>NZ_CP109153.1:8712700-13942900 GCF_035963215.1 Dactylosporangium sp. NBC_01737 | reverse complement strand
CGCCGTCGTGCGCGCGCAGGGTCACCGGCCGGCGGACCGCACCGGCCAGCGCGATCGAGGCCGCGTAGGAGTCGTAGTAGGGCTCGAAGCACACGACCTCGTCGCCGGCCTCGCACAGGGCGAGGATGCTGGCCGCGATCGCCTCGGTCGCGCCGGCCGTGACGATGATCTCGCCGTCCGGGTCGTAGTCCAGGCCCCAGAAGGCCTTCTGGTGCGCGGACACGGCGGCGCGCAGCTCAGGCACGCCGGGGCCCGGCGGATACTGGTTGCGGCCCGAGTGGATCGCCGCAGCGGCCGCGTCGAGCATGGCGGCCGGGCCGTCGGTGTCCGGGAAGCCCTGGCCGAGGTTGACCGAGCCGGTCCGCACCGCGAGCGCCGACATCTCCGCGAAGATGGTCGTGCCGAAGGGGCGCATCCGGGCGACGAGTTGATCACGCGTGGCGTCAGTCACCCTCCGAGTATGCGACGCCGGTCACTGTCGTGTTTCCCCAGGATCGTGGAGTGGCGGGGATCATCAGGAGCGCCTACCGTGACGGACCGTGGATGGACGCCGGAACTTCTCCCCGGACCCGGATGCGGAACCCCGCTGGTATCCGGACGACCGTGGATACGACGAGCGCGGTCGTGACGACCGCCGGGACGAGCGCGTCGATGACCGTCGCGACGACCGTGCCTACGGGGACGACCGTGGCTACACGCCGACGCGGTATGCAGACGACCGCGAGTATGACGACGGCTACCGGGTCCCGGAGCCACGCGCCGCCGCCCGCGGCTACGGCGACCCCCTCGCATATGGGGACAGCCCGAGCGGGCAGTTCAGCGCGCCGCTCCCGCCCCCGCCCGGCTCCGGACCCGAGATCGTCGACGCCGCCGCCGAGTCGGTCTCCAGGTCGCGGCGGTCCGAGGCGATCGACCGCAGCGCCCTGCAGCGGCCGGTGTCCGGCGGTGCCCCGGGCGCGCCCGCCCGCAGCTCGCCCCGCCTCCGCCGCCTCCTATGACGGTGCCGACGGCGCCGCAGTCGGGCTTCGGTGGCGGCCAGCAGAACGCGTTCGCCGCGCCGACGACGCTGACCGCCGCGGTGCCACAGCCGTCGGCGGCGGCCGCTGAGCCGGGCGGCGCCGTGTACCGCTCCAAGCGCCCCGGCCTGGCCGTCGCGCTGGTGGTGCTCACGATCGTGTTCGAGCTGCCGGTGCTGCGCCTGTTCCTGACCGCGGTCACCGCGGACAAGATCGAGGCGGCGGGCACCCTCGCGAGCATCTTCATGATCCTGGGCCTGCCGATGTTCGCCCTCGGGCTGTATGGCCTGATCGGCGGCGCCGCGGCCTCCGCCCCGGGCGTGCGCGCCTGGTCGCGGACCCCGCTGGCGTACCTGCCGATCGCGGTGGTGCTGTTCGTCGCGGCCGCCCTGTCGACCTGACCGGCTGAACGCCGGTGACCACCGGCCCGGGGGAGCGCCAGCACGTCCACGGCGCCACCCCGGCCGCTGGTCTGCCCATTTGGCCCGCACCGCTCACCCACCCGCCGGGCAGACCCGCGGTGGTGCCCGCACCGTCCGCCCGGTCGCTGGCACACCGCGCTGCCGCTTCGGCTGCCCCGTCGCTGGCTCGTCGCGCTGCTGCATCGGCCTCCTGTCGCTGGGCGGCAGTGGTGCCCGCTTCGGCTGTCCGTCGCGCTGCCGCGTCGGCGTCCTGGTCGCTGGCCCGCCGTGGTGCCCGCTTCGGCTGTCCGTCGCGCTGCCGCGTCGGCGTCCTGGTCGCTGGCCCGTCGTGGTGCCTGTTTGGTCGCCGGGTTGCGTGCCGCTTTCCGGTGCCTGCCCCGGTCACTGGGTGGCCTTTCCGTGCGCCCCGCCTCCCCGCCTCCCCGCCGCTCACGCGCCCTCGGCCCCCGCGCCCTTGGCCTCCGCCCCGGTTGCCCCACCGCCTCGGTTGCTGATCTGCCCGCGGTGCACGCCCCGGTCGCCGGAGTGGCCGCAGGTATGGCCGCTCCGTGATCTATGGGCTGCCTGCTCTGCGCCTCCGTGCGTTGCTGATCTCCGCACACCACGGATCGCGGCCTGCTCCAGAGTCATGATCGAAGGAGAGATCCGGTTGCCTGGGCGGCCGTTGCTGTCCTTTGATCACGCGCGGTGTAGGCGTTCGTCGCGGTCGTGACGGCGATTTGCCTGAAATGCGGCTGAAGAGTGCACTGTAGAAGGTGACAGGGCCGCCGGACGTGCCCCGAAAAGCGGCATCCGGGGGCGGATTCGTGGGTCGGCGGCGACTGCGCGTACACTTCCGGACGGCGACCGTGCACGCACGGTCGACCTCGCGCGCCCTCCCGCAGCCCGCCGCTTTCTCGCGCCGGGCGAGAGAAATGGGCGGCGGCCGCCCTGGTCCCGATCCCCAGCCACGTGCTGACTCGGGTGAGACGGCCGACGACCGGGCGCCAGGACGGCGGACCGACCGGACCGCCGTGTCAACCAGGATCGAAAGGATCCCGCGAACATGGCTGTAACCATGCGCCAGCTGCTGGAAAGCGGCGTGCACTTCGGGCACCAGACCCGCCGTTGGAACCCGAAGATGAAGCGCTTCATCTTCACGGAGCGCAACGGCATCTACATCATCGACCTGCGCCAGACGCTGGACTACATCGACAAGGCCTACGACTACATCCGCAACACCGTCGCCGAGGGTGGCTCGGTGCTGTTCGTGGGCACGAAGAAGCAGGCGCAGGAGGCGATCGCCGAGCAGGCGACGCGTGTCGGTCAGCCGTATGTCAACCACCGCTGGCTGGGTGGCATGCTGACCAACTTCCAGACCGTCTACAAGCGGCTGCAGCGGATGAAGGAGCTCGAGTCCCTCGACCTCACCGGCACCGCGCAGGGCTACACCAAGAAGGAGACCCTGCAGCTGTCGCGCGAGCAGACCAAGCTGAGCCGCACGCTCGGTGGTCTGCGGGACATGCAGAAGCTCCCTTCGGCGATCTGGGTGATCGACACCAAGAAGGAGCACATCGCGGTTGACGAGGCCCGCAAGCTGGGCATCCCGGTCATCGCGGTGCTCGACACCAACTGCGACCCCGACGAGGTCGACTTCCCGATCCCGGGCAACGACGACGCCATCCGCTCCGCCGCACTGCTGACCCGCGTGGTCGCGGACGCGGTCGCGGACGGGCTCATCGCCCGGTCGGGCCGTGCCACCCGTGCCGACCAGAAGCCCGAGCCGGGCGTCGTGGCCGGCGACGAGCCGCTCGCTGAGTGGGAGCGTGAGCTGCTCGAGGGTGCCAAGCCCGACGACGCAGCTCCCGCCGCTGCCGAACCCACCCAGGCCTGACAGAGCGAACTCAAGCGAGAGAGAGTCATGTCCAACTTCACCGCCGCGGACGTCAAGCGACTCCGCGATCTGACCGGCTCCGGCATGATGGACTGCAAGAAGGCGCTCGAGGAGGCCGAGGGCGACTTCGACAAGGCCGTTGAGCTGCTGCGTATCAAGGGTGCCAAGGACGTCGGCAAGCGTGCCGGCCGCACCACCGCCAACGGCCTCGTCGCGCACGTCGGCTCGGGTCTCGTCGAGATCAACTGTGAGACCGACTTCGTCGCCAAGAACGAGGCGTTCGTCGAGCTGGGCCAGAAGCTGGCCCAGCACATCGACGAGACGAAGCCGGCCGACGTCGAGGCCCTGCTGGGCTCGAAGCTCGGTGACAGCACGGTGGCCGAGCTGATCCAGACCGAGTCGGCGCGCATCGGCGAGAAGCTCGTCATCAACCGCCTCGCGGTGCTGGGCTCGCCGGTGGCGATCTACATGCACCGCAAGAGCCCGGACCTGCCGCCGCAGGTCGGCGTCGCGGTCGAGTTCACCGGCAAGGACGACGAGGCTGCCGTCGCCGACGCGCGTGGCGTCGCGATGCAGATCGCGGCCATGCGACCGAAGTACCTGACCCGTGACGCCGTCCCGGCGGACGTGGTCGAGTCGGAGCGCCGCATCGCCGAGCAGACCGCTCGCGAGGAGGGCAAGCCGGAAGGCGCCCTGCCGAAGATCATCGAGGGCCGGGTCAACGGCTTCTTCAAGGACTTCGTCCTCGTCGAGCAGCCGTCGGTCAGCGACAACAAGAAGACGGTCAAGCAGGTGCTGGCGGAAGCCGGCATCGAGGTGACACGGTTCGTCCACTTCGAGGTCGGCCAGGCCTGATACCAGGGCGCGGAGGGGGTCACGGAATCCACACTGGATGCCGGGACCCCCTCGTCATATCCCCAGAGCGGAAGAACGGACACGGAGAGGTTGCCCAGATGACGCACACCGCTGTGCAAGCGGCCAGGCAGGCACTGACGCCCGCCCCGATCGGGGTCCGGCGCGTCGTGCTGAAGCTTTCCGGCGAGGTGTTCGGCGGCGGCGCTGTCGGGGTCGACCCGAACGTGGTGCGGCACATGGCCACCCAGATCGCGACCGTGGTCCGCCGCGGCGTCCAGGTTGCCGTGGTCGTCGGCGGCGGCAACTTCTTCCGCGGCGCGGAGCTGTCCCGGGCCGGCATGGACCGGTCCCGCGCCGACTACATGGGGATGCTCGGCACCGTCATGAACTGCCTCGCGCTGCAGGACTTCCTGGAGAAGGAGGGCATCGACACGCGGGTGCAGAGCGCGATCAGCATGGCGCAGGTCGCGGAGCCGTACATCCCCCGCCGCGCGATCCGGCACCTGGAGAAGGGCCGGGTCGTGATCTTCGGCGCCGGCGCCGGCATGCCGTACTTCTCGACCGACACCGTCGCCGTGCAGCGTGCGCTGGAGATCCACGCCCACACGGTCCTGATGAGCAAGAACGGGGTCGACGGCGTCTACACCGCCGACCCGCGCACCGACCCGACGGCGCTCAAGCTCGACAGCCTGACGTTCGCCGAGGCCCTGCTGCAGGGCCTGCGGGTGGTCGACCAGACGGCGTTCAGCCTCTGCCAGGAAAACGCGCTGCCGATGCTCGTGTTCGGCGCCGAGGGGGAGGACAGCGTGGCTCGCGCGTTGAGTGGTGAGAGGATCGGCACGCTCATCACCGCCGAGCCCATCCCGGATCGAGGAGGAAAGACCACGTGATCGAAGAAGCTCTCTTCGAGGCCGAAGAGAAGATGGAGCGCGCGATCGAGCACGCCAAGGAGGAGTTCGCGGTCATCCGGACCGGCCGAGCGACTCCGGCGATGTTCGGCAAGGTGATGGTCGACTACTACGGCACGCCCACCCCGCTGCCGCAGATGTCGTCGATCGCCGTCCCGGAGCCGCGTATGGCGATCATCAAGCCATATGACGCGAGCGTCATCGGTGCGATGGAGCGGGCGATCCGCGACTCGGACCTGGGGGTCAACCCCAACAACGAGGGCACCCAGATCCGGATCAACCTGCCGCAGATGACCGAGGAACGCCGCCGCGAGATGATCAAGGTGGCGCGGCACAAGGCCGAGGACGCCCGGGTCGCCGTGCGCAACGTGCGCCGCAAGGCGAAAGAGGAGCTCGACCGCATCGTCAAGGACGGCGAGGCGGGTGAGGACGACGGGCGCCGCGGTGAGAAGGAGCTCGACGACCTGACGCACAAGTTCGTCGCCCAGATCGACGAGCTGCTCAAGCACAAGGAATCAGAGCTCCTCGAGGTCTGATGACGGCCCCCGGTAACCCTTCGACCAGGGCGCGGCACGCTGATGCCGCGCCCGAGGCGTCTATGCCAAGAGAACAGCAGCCGGCACAACACCAGCCGGCAGAGCCACAGCCCGCGGAAGCCGACCCGGCGCAGCCGGCGACGGAGCCCAAGGCGAAGCGCCGCGCCGGGCGGAACCTGCCCGCCGCCATCGGCGTGGGTGCCGCGCTCGGCGGCGCGGTGCTCGCCTCGCTCTTCGTGTGGATCCCGGCGTTCCTTGCCCTGGTCGTGGTCGCCGTCATGGTCGGCATCTGGGAGATGGTCCGGGCCGTCAGCGTGCACAAGGCCCGGCCGCCACTGGTACCGCTGCTCGTCGGCGGCCCGTGCATGGTGGTGCTCGCCTGGTTCGGCGGCGCCGACATGCTGCCCCTAGGCCTGCTCGCGACGCTGCTCGCGACGTTCGTGTGGCGGTTCGCCGACGGGGTGCGCGACTACCAGCGCGACGTCACCGCCGGCGCGCTGATCGCGGTCTACGTGCCGTTCCTCGGCGCGTTCGCGGCGCTGCTCGCGCACCCGGGCCGGGACGTGGACGAGGGCGCCGTGCGCGTCCTGGTGACGATTCTCGCCGTGGTGCTGTCCGACACGGGCGGATATGCGACAGGTGTCTTTCTCGGCAGGCACCCGATGGCGCCCTCGGTGAGCCCGGCGAAGTCCTGGGAGGGCTTCGCGGGGTCGGTGGTGTGGACGGGCGCCGGGAGCGCGGTGGCGCTGCCACTGCTGCTGTCCGACGCAGTCTGGTGGCACGGCGCCGTCTTCGGGATCGCGGTCTCGGTCGCCTCGGTGCTCGGTGACCTGGGCGAGTCGCTGATCAAGCGCGATCTTGGCGTCAAGGACATGAGCAACCTGCTGCCCGGTCACGGCGGGCTGATGGACCGGCTCGACTCGATCCTGCTGGCCCTGCCGACCGCCTATGCCGTCCTGGCGTTCCTGGTGCCCCCGTCCTAGTGCCCTTGGCCAGCGGTACTGAAGATCACGCGACTCGGCATGGGACACTTGAAGACGTCATGACACAGCTCCCCGTTTTGAACCTCGCATCCACCGCGACCGGCACGACCAGTGACGGTCGCCGCGCGACCATGCCACCACGTCACCTGGCCGACCTCGATCTTGCCGGGCGCCGTGCCGCCGTCGCCGAGCTGGGCGAGCAGGCGTTCCGGGCCGGGCAGGTGTCGGCGCACTACTTCGGCCGGCTGATCCGCGACCCCGCCGACATGACGGACCTTCCCGCCCGCAGCCGGGAGTCGATCACCGAGGCGCTGTTGCCGACGCTGCTGCAGCCGGTACGGGAGATGGCCACCGACGACGGAGCCACCCGCAAGACGTTGTGGCGCCTTCACGACGGCTCCCTCGTCGAGAGCGTCCTCATGGGATATCCAGACCGGGTGACGGTGTGCGTGTCGAGCCAGGCGGGCTGTGGGATGGCGTGCCCGTTCTGCGCCACCGGCCAGGCCGGCCTCACCCGCAACCTGTCCACGGCGGAGATCGTCGACCAGGTCGTCTGGTTCGCCGGGATGGCCGCCCGCGGGGTTCTGCCCGGCAGCCCCGACCGGCTCTCGCGGGTCGTGTTCATGGGCATGGGCGAGCCCCTCGCCAACTACAACCGGGTCATCGCGGCGGTCCGCCGGCTCACCGACCCCGCCCCGGAAGGGCTCGGACTCTCCCAGCGGCACATCACCGTGTCCACCGTCGGGCTGGTCCCGGCGATGCGGCGGTTGACGCAGGAGGGGCTGTCGGTGACGCTTGCGCTGTCGCTGCACGCACCCGATGATGATCTGCGCGACACGCTCGTGCCGGTCAACCAACGTTGGAAGGTCGCCGAAGTGCTTGATGCCGCGTGGGAGTATGCGGCTCGCACTGGTCGGCGCGTGTCCATTGAATACGCAATGATCCGGGATGTGAACGACCACCCGTGGCGGGCTGATTTGCTCGGCCGGCTCTTGTCCGGCCGTCTCGCGCATGTCAATCTCATCCCGCTCAATCCGACACCCGGTAGTAAGTGGGACGCTAGTCCTAAGCCGGTGGAGCGAGAGTTCGTCCGACGCCTCCGGGCCGCCGGCGTCGCGACCACGGTGCGTGATACCCGTGGCCGGGAGATCGACGGGGCCTGCGGGCAACTTGCCGCCTCAAACGGTGGCAAAGTGGGAGAGCGTGAAACAGGCTTGCTAGCACGGCGAGCGAACGAGGAGACACAGTGAGTCAGGGTCAGCGGTTCCGGCGCCGTGCGCTGCGGCGGGGATACAAGGTCGACGAGGTCGACTCGTTCCTCGACCGGGTTGAGGCCACCCTCTCCGGTGACCCTATGGGCGCGCCGGTGAGCGCACAGGAGGTCCACGACGTGGTCTTCCGGGTGCGCTTCGGCGGCTACGACGAGTGGCAGGTCGACCTGCACCTCGACCGGGTGGAGCGCCAGCTGGCCGAGCTGGAGGAGCGTGGCGGCGGTGGCTTCGGCCGGGCGCTGGACTCCCGCAGCGGCGAGCTGCGCATGGCACCCGAGCGGATGCCTGAGCGCATGCAGCCCGAGCGGATGGGCCCGCCCCCGATGGAGCGCATGCAGCCCGAGCGCATGGGCCCCCCGCCGATGGAGCGCATGCAGCCCGAGCGGATGGGTCCGCCCCCGATGGAGCGGATGCAGCCGGAGCGCATGGGCCCCCCGCCGATGGGCCCGCCGCCGATGGCCCCGCCGCCCCCGCTGCCGCCGCGGCCCACGCCCGCACCTGCCGGCCCGCCCCCCCGCGATCAGAACTACGGCCGGTATGACGAGCCCACGTACGGTGGCGCGTTCGACGACGACCGGGGCTATGAGGCACCGCGCCAGCCGCGCGCCGACATGACCGCCGAGATCCGCATGGACCGCGACCGCCCCGAGCCGACCACCTACGGTGGCGCGCCCGACCGTGACCGCGACCCGTATGGCGGCGGCCCCGACCGCGACCCCTACGGCGACTCGTACGGCGGACCGCCCCAGGCGGCGCCCGTGCAGCACCAGTCGACCGAGGTCGCCCGCATCGACCAGCTGCGCCGCACGTTCCAGCTGCGCCGCTTCGGCAGCGGCTACGACCGGGCGCAGGTCGACCGGCTGTTCGAGGGCGTGATGGCGTCACTGTCAGGCCGTGGTGGCCCGCTCACCGACGGTGACCTCGACCCGTCACACTTCAACCTCGTGCCCGGCGGCTACTTCGAGGCCGAGGTCGACGCCGCGCTCAAAGAGGTCCGCGACATCGTGATCCGCCGCCGCTGATCCGAGGACGACGAAAAGGCGCACCGGATGCTCCGGTGCGCCTTTCTCGTGTGTTCGACCGGTGGAACTACCGCAGGCCGTTGCGGCGCAGCACCCAGTCGCCGACCAGGGCCAGCACCAGTACACCAGCGCTCGCGATCAACCAGATGTCCTCGACTCGTCCCTGGTGGTTGCCGACCAGCATCCCAAGGATGAGCAGCACGGTGACGGCAGCGCCGAAGCGGGCCGCCCGCGGGTGCCCCGGCTTAAGCTGGTCGGGGGAGGTCACAGGCTCGTGCTCGGCCACGACGCGTCCTTTCGCTACAGGTGTGCTTCGCGACAAAGTCTGGCATGCGGCACCTGGCCCGGCGGTTGCGGGTGGGTGGGCCGTGGTTCCCGTTACCCGGCAACTCCTGCGCCTGCCCCGGAAATGTCGTAGGTCGGCGGTAGCCTCTGCTCGTGTTGGAGAAGGTTCGCAAGCTGCTCGCCAAGGCCGAGGACCCCGCGTGCACCCGTGAGGAGGCCGAGGCGCTCACCGCCAAGGCCGCCGAGCTCATCGGCAAGTATGGCATCGACCAGGCCCTGCTCGACGCCGCCGACGGCCGGCGCCCGCAGACCGTCGGCAACCGCCTGATCGAGCTGCACCCGCCGTATCTGCGTGAGAAGGCCCACCTCCTGCACGTCGTCGCCACATCGTTGCGCTGCCGTTCGGTGCGCCTGCAGCACCGCACCCGCGACGGCCTGCGCATCTCCATGCACCTGTTCGGCTTCGAGTCCGACGTTGCCGGCGTCGAGCTGCTGTTCGCGTCCCTGCTCGTCCAGGCCGCCCGCGGCGTCCTCGTCGAGCCCGTCCCTCCGCACGAGCAGGTCGCCGCCTGGCGCCGCTCCTGGCTCATCGGCTTCAGCTCGGCGGTCGCGCACCGCTTCGCCGAGGCCGACCGCCGCAACCGCGCGGCCACTCCCGACCAGCCCGGCACGGCCCTGATCCTGGCCGACCGCGGCCGCGCCGTCGACGTGGCGGTCGACGAGCAGTATCCGGACCTGCGCATGGCCCGGCCGCGCCGCTTGACCGGCGGCGGCTTCGACGCGGGCAACGCCGCCGGCCAGCGCGCCGACCTGGGCAACCCCCGCGTCCCGACCGGCACCCGCCAGCCGTTACCCAGCTGACCCGGGCGTTCGCGTCCGGGCCCGCCTGGCCGGCGCGTCCAGACGCTGAGGGCGCCGTGCCGCGCCGGGCCGGCGGTGCAGCGCCGGGCGGAGGTGCGTGCTCTGCGGCGTTGGGTGCGCCGTGCTGAGGATGCCGCGCCGCGCCGCGTGGGGCGCTGAGTCGCGCCGAGAGCGGCCGCCCGCACCGCGGTCGGGGTGCCCGCACCGCGTCAGGGTGCCGCACCGCGTCAGGGTGCCGCACCGCGTCGGGGCGCGCCGCGCCGCGCCGCGTCGGGGGCCGCGTCAGTCGGGTGCCGCGTCGCGCTGGAGGTGCCGGGCTGAGGCGCGCTGGGTGGGGGTCAGGTGCCGCATCGAAGGCGCCGTGCCGCGTCGGGGGTGCCGGACCGCGTCGGGTGCCGCATCGAGCTGGAGGTGCCGGGCTGAAGGCACGCTGGGCGGAGTCAGGTGTCGCGTCGAAGGCGCCGTGCTGCGTCGGGGGTGCCGGCCCGTGCTGCGTCGGTGCCGGGCTGCGGCGCCGGGCGTGCCGTGTCGTGTTGAGGTGCGTGTGCGGCCCCGCCGTACCGGTGGGTCGTGTCAAAGCCGTGCTGGGCCGTGGGGGCGGCCGCGCCCTGCCGCGTTGAGGGCGCCGCTGCACTGTGGGTGGACGACGCCGGCAGCGCGGCTGCACCCACCTGGCGGTGATCAGGCTTCTTCGAAGAGGCCGTGTGACCGTTTTGCCTGCTGTGAGCGATTGAACAGTCGCCGCCTGCCGCGTGAAGGCGCCACAGCGGTGGGCGGGATGCCAGGTTCGTCGTATTTGGCCGTCTGTGGTGCGCGGCGGGACGCCCGATCGATCGGCGGGGGGCGGTTCTGGGGCATGGTCCTGTCCGCTTCGAGGCGCCCGCGGCGGTCGGCGTCCGTCGCGGTTGAGGTGGCAGATCGAAGTCGTCTTGTGGCCGTGCGAGCGACCCGCGCGCGCCGTTGATCACAGCAAGGCAGCGTGCGGCGGCGGCGCGCTCCGGAGCGTTCTTGCCGGTGGTCGCGCGCGTTCGGCCGCGGGGCGAGCACCGGCCGCGGGTCCGGCCCGCCCATGATTGGTGTTTGCCACCTTGTTGGGTGTCGCCGCAGCCGCCGGACGATCTTGCGGCCGTGATCGAAGGACGGCGGTGGTCGTCCCGGTGGCCAGGGGCGTCCTTCGATCAAGCGGGGCCGGGAAAGGTCGCCGTCTGGAGCGTGGTACCCACCGGTCCAGTCATCGATGGCCGCGAACTTCGCAGCGGCCCGGGAGGCACCGGCACCGCTCGGTCTGGCGCAGCGGCGGGGTGGCTGGGTGGCGGCCGCGCACGGGAGTTTCCTGCCGGTGGCCGCGGTTCGGTGCCGGCGGACGATCTTGCGTCCGTGATCAAAGGACAGCGCGGGCCACCCCAGCGACCACGGGCGTCCTTCGATCAAGCGGCCGAGTGAAGATCGCCGCCTGGAGGGGTCAGCGGGGGGCGTTGAGTTGGTCGTGGGCGAAGGCCTGGGGGTCGGTGTCAGGGTCGCGGTCGAGTTGTTCGTCGACGGGGACCCACTTGTCGTCCACGACGGGTTCGGGGACGCCGACGCGCAGGGCTTCAAGCTGGGCGCCGAACGCGATGCCCAGGAACAGGGCAACGCCCGTCAGGTTGGCCCACAGCAGGAGGGCCATGATGCCGGTGAGGGCGCCGTACGTGGCGCCGAAGGCGTCGCTGCTGCTGACGTAGATGGCGAGGAGCGCGCTGATCAGCCACCAGAGGGCCGTGGACAGGGCGGCGCCGAAGAGGAGCCAGGAGACGGCGGGCTGGCGGCGGCGGGGGGCGAAGCGGAAGATCGCCGCGACGGCGGTGACGACGAGGACGACGCTGACCGGCCAGCGCAGGACCTGCCAGACGGTGTCGACGGGGCCGCCCCAGGAGTAGTGGGAGCGCACGGAGCGGCCGAGGTCGCCGCCGGCGACGAGCATGAGGAAGCCGGCGAGGGCGGGGACGCCGGCGCCGACGGCGAGCAGGACGGCACGGCCGTACTTGACGTGGGCGGGGCGGTCGCGTTCGACGCCGTAGATGCGGTTGGCGCCGCGTTCGATCTGGGCCATCGCGGTGGTGAGGGCGACCATGCCGGTGAGCAGGCCGGCGCCGAGGGCGAACTCGCCGATGTCCTCGGTGCGCTCGGAGTCGGCGAGCAGGTCGTGGACGAGGGCGTCGCTGGCGCCGGGGGTGAGGGCGAGGACCGTGTCGGCGACGACCTGGCCGCCCTCGGCGACGCCCAGGTCGCTGACCAGGCCGGTGAGCGCGATGAGGAACGGCACGATCGCCAGGCACAGCTGCAGGCCGAGGGCGCGTGCGTGGCTGAAGCCGTCGCCGTACCGGAAGCGCAGGAACGCGTCGCGCATCAGGCACCAGCCGCCGTGGCGGCGCAGCGCGTGCCAGGCGTCGTCGGCGGAGAGGTCGTCGCGGGCCATCAAGCGTGTCTCGGGGACCTGCCGGGTACTGCTCACGGCGGTTGAATTCCCGTCGCGGGGAAAGCGAAAACCCGCCTACGATACGAGCGCACGGTGATGAAGCGGACGTACCGGCGCCTGACGAGCGCGAGGCGGTGCGGTCGCGGAGCCGGATGCGTCGAGGTCACGGCGATGTCGTGGCGAAGGTGTGGTGGCACCGCGATCGGCCCCATCGCCCACACCTCCGGGGAGCGGAGTCCCTCGGGAGGTGTCATGCATCGCATTCTGTCCAACCAGCTGCCGGCCCACGTCGGCGAGACCGTCACGGTCGCCGGCTGGGTCCATCGGCGGCGGGTCCTCGCCAACGTCGCATTCGTGATCGTCCGCGACCGCGGCGGGTTGCTGCAGGTTGTGACGAGACAGGAGACCGGCGAAGCGGCAAAGGAGGAGCAGGTCGTCGAGGTCACCGGGCGGGTCGTCGCCAACGAGGTGGCGCCCGGCGGGGTGGAGCTGGTCGAGCCGGTGTTCACCGTGCTCGGGCCGGCCGAGCCGCCGCCGGTGGAGCTGTTCCGGCCCGAGCTCAAGGCGTCGCTGCCGGTGCTGCTCGACCATGCCGCGGTGACGCTGCGGCATCCGGCGCGGCAGAGGGTGTTCGCGGCGTCGGCGTCGGCGGTCGGGGCGTTCCGGGCCGCGCTGGACCGGCAGGGGTTCACCGAGGTGTTCACGCCGAAGATCGTCGGCACGGCGACGGAGAGCGGCGCCAACGTGTTCCGGCTGGACTACTTCGGCGGCGCGGCGTATCTGGCGCAGTCCCCGCAGTTCTACAAGCAGACGATGGTCGGTGTCTTCGAGCGGGTGTACGAGGTCGGCCCGGTGTTCCGTGCCGAGCCGCACGACACGGCCAGGCACCTGGCGACCTACACGTCGCTGGACGCCGAGCTGGGGTTCGTGCGCGACCACCGCGACGTCATGGCCGTGCTCACGGAGGTGATCCGGGCGATGGTCGGCGCCGTGCAACGGTTCGGTTACACCGCGAGCATGCCGGTGGACGTACCGGTGCTGCATTTTCGGGAGGCGCTGAAGATCGCCGGCGCGCACGAGGACGAGCCCGACCTCGCCCCGGAGCACGAGCGCGCGCTGGGGGAGTGGGCCGCGACGACGCACGGGTCGGACTTCGTGTTCGTCGAGGGGTACCCGATGCGCAAACGCCCCTTCTACACCCATCCGCAGCCGGACGACCCGCGCTGGTCCAACTCGTTCGACCTGCTGTTCCGGGGTGTCGAGCTGGTCACGGGCGGTCAGCGCCTGCACCGGCACGCCGACTACCTGGCCGCGCTCGCCCGGCTGGAGCAGGACCCGGAGCCGCTGCGGACCTACCTGGAGGCGTTCCGGCACGGCATGCCGCCGCACGGCGGGTTCGCGATCGGGCTGGAGCGGTTCATGGCCCGGATGACGGGTGCGGCGAACGTCCGTGAGACCACGCTGTTCCCCCGTGACCTGCACCGCCTGGCGCCGTAATTCGATTGCCCGGTAACAAGTGATGATCTATAATTGGTACATGCGTACTAACGGGGATGGCATCTGGGATTCACCACGATGACGGTCGGTCGCGGGGGTGCACCGCTGTGTGCCCCCGCGACATCGGCCACCCCGCACGAGTGCGCGCCTGAGACAATGGACTGGTGACCCCCCGCGAGATCGTGCTGCTCGGCTCGACCGGGTCGATCGGCACGCAAGCGATCGACATCGTCCGGCGCAATCCCGACAAGTTCCGCGTGGTCGCCATCGGCGCCGGCGGCGGCAACGTGCGCCTCCTCGCCGAACAGGCACTCGAGCTCGGCGTCGACGCGGTCGGCGTGGCGAAGGCCACCGCCGCGCAGGACCTGCAGCTCGCGTTCTACACCGAGGCCGCCCGCCGCGGCTGGGCCACCGGCGACTTCCGCCTGCCGAAGATCCTCGCCGGCCCCGACGCGATGACCGAGCTGGCGCAGTGGCCGTGTGACACCGTGCTCAACGGGGTCGTCGGCTCGCTCGGCCTGGCACCGACCCTCGCCGCGCTCAAGGCCGGCCGCGTCCTGGCACTGGCCAACAAGGAGTCCCTGGTCGCAGGCGGTCCTCTGGTGCGGGCCGTCGCCCGCACCGGCCAGATCGTCCCTGTCGACTCGGAGCACTCCGCACTCGCCCAGGGGCTGCGCGGCGGCACCGCCAAGGAGGTCAGGCGCCTGGTGCTGACCGCGTCCGGCGGCGCGTTCCGCGGGCGGACCCGCGAGCAGCTGGTCGGGGTCACGCCGAAGGAGGCCCTGGCCCACCCGACGTGGGACATGGGCCCGGTCGTGACGATCAACAGCGCCACGCTGGTCAACAAGGGCCTCGAGGTGATCGAGACGCACGAGCTGTTCGGGGTGGCGTATCGCGACATCCACGTCATGGTGCACCCGCAGTCGGTGATCCACTCGCTGGTCGAGTTCCATGACGGCTCCACCCTCGCGCAGTGCAGCCCGCCCGACATGCGCCTGCCGATCGCGCTCGCCCTGGGCTGGCCCGACCGGGTCGCCGACGCCGCGCCCGGGATCGACTGGACCACGGCGCATACGTGGGAGCTGCGGCCGCTGGACGAGGAGGCATTCCCTGCGGTGGCCCTGGCGAAGGCGGCCGGGGAGGCGGGCCGGTGCCGCCCGGCGATCTACAACGCGGCCAACGAGGAGTGTGTGGCTGCGTTCACAGCGGGTGACCTTCCGTTCCTCGGCATCGTCGAGACATTGGAGCAGACCCTTACGGACGCACCGGACTTTGCCGAACCAGGTACCGTCGATGACGTGCTCGCCGCCGAATCCTGGGCGCGGGCCTATGCGCGCGAGCGGATCGCGGGCGGGAAAGGGGCCTGATGGCGTTCACGGTTGGGATCGTCCTCTTCGCGGTGGGGATCCTGTTCGCTGTGTGTCTGCACGAGGCGGGACACATGCTGACCGCCAAGTGGTTCGGCATGCGGGTGACCAAGTACTTCGCCGGGTTCGGGCCGACGATCTGGTCGTTCAAGCGCGGCGAGACCGAGTATGGCGTCAAGGCGTTGCCGTTCGGCGGGTTCGTGAAGATCGTGGGGATGACGCCCCAGGAGGACGAGATCGACCCGGTGACCGGCAAGTCCGGCGCCGACGACCCGCGGGCGATGTGGCGCTTCCCGGTGTGGAAGCGGACGATCGTGATGAGCGCGGGCTCGATCACCCACTTCGCGATCACGCTGATCACGCTCTGGGTGCTCTTCTCGTTCGTGGGCATCCCCGACCCCGAGACCAAGAACGACGAGCTGCCGGTCCGGGTCGGCCCGGTCGCCAAGTGCATCTCCAAGACCTGGGAATACGACGCCAAGACGAAGGCGCCGAAGGCCTGTGATCCCGCCACGGACCCGAAGAGCCCGGCGCTCCAGCTCGGCCTGGAGCAGGGCGACATGATCACGTCGATCGCCGGCGTCGCCACACCCAACTCCGGGACGCTGCGCGAGCAGCTCAAGAAGGTCACCAACCAGACGGTCCCGGTGACCTGGACCCGCGACGGCAAGGCGCTGAGCGGCACCGCCTTCATCCCCGAGGCGCAGCGGATCAAGTCCGACGTCGTGAAGACCGCCGACAAGATCACCGCCGATGACCTGGAGCAGGGCGGCCTGCTCGGCATCAGCATCGCCCCGCGCACCTCGGACATCCCGAAGGTCTCCTACGGGCCCGTCGAGGGCATCGACAAGACGTTCACCCTCACCGGGACGCTGATCGAGCGGACGTTCGCGTCGTTCAAGGACATCCCGGAGAAGGTGCCCAACCTCTTCAAGGCGATCTTCGGTGAGGAGCGCGACCCGGAGACGCCCGTGAGCGTCGTCGGCGCCAGCCGGATCGGCGGCGAGCTGTTCGAGCTCGGCGACTGGGCCTCGCTGCTGCTGCTGTTCGCGAGCCTCAACCTGTTCTTCGGCATCTTCAACCTGTTCCCGCTGCTGCCCATGGACGGCGGGCACATCGCGATCGCCTGGTTCGAGCGCGTCCGGTCCTGGGCCGCCGCCAAGCTGGGCAAACCCGACCCCGGCCGGGTGGACTACTACAAGCTGGCGCCGCTCACGCTCGGCGTGATAGGCATCCTCGGCGTCTTCGTCCTGCTGACGGTGACCGCCGACTTCGTGAACCCCATCAGCCTCAAATAAAACCGGACATTTCGATCACCCTGAAACAGGTGGCGCACTCCATGACCGCTGTCAGCCTCGGCTTGCCTACCCTCCCACCGCCGGCTCTCGCGCCGCGCCGGAAGTCACGCCAGATCATGGTCGGCTCGGTGCCGGTCGGTGGCGGGGCGCCAGTGTCCGTGCAGTCGATGGCGACCACGCTCACCGCCGACGTCAACAGCACGCTCCAGCAGATCGCCGAGCTCACCGCCTCGGGCTGCCAGATCGTGCGGGTCGCCGTGCCCAGCCAGGACGACGTCGAGGCGCTGCCGGCGATCGCGAAGAAGTCGCAGATCCCGGTCATCGCCGACATCCACTTCCAGCCGAAGTATGTGTTCGCGGCGATCGACGCCGGCTGCGCGGCGGTCCGGGTCAACCCCGGCAACATCCGGCAGTTCGACGACAAGGTCAAGGAGATCGCCAAGGCGGCCTCGGCGGCGGGCATCCCGATCCGCATCGGTGTGAACGCCGGCTCCCTCGACAAGCGCCTGCTGGAGAAGTACGGCAAGGCGACGGCCGAGGCCCTGGTCGAGTCGGCGCTGTGGGAGTGCTCGCTGTTCGAGGAGCACGACTTCCGCGACATCAAGATCTCGGTCAAGCACAACGACCCGGTCGTCATGATCCGGGCGTACCGGCAGCTGGCCGAGCAGTGCGACTACCCGCTGCACCTCGGCGTGACCGAGGCCGGCCCCACGTTCCAGGGCACGATCAAGTCCTCCGTCGCGTTCGGTGCGCTGCTCGCCGAGGGCATCGGCGACACGATCCGGGTCTCGCTGTCGGCCCCGCCGGTCGAGGAGATCAAGGTCGGCAACGCCATCCTGGAGGCCCTTGGCCTGCGCGAGCGCGGGCTGGAGATCGTCTCGTGCCCGTCGTGCGGCCGCGCCCAGGTCGACGTCTACACCCTCGCCGAGCAGGTCACCGCCGCGCTCGACGGGTTCCCGGCGCCGCTGCGGGTCGCCGTCATGGGCTGCGTCGTCAACGGCCCCGGCGAGGCCCGCGAGGCGGACCTCGGCGTCGCGTCCGGCAACGGCAAGGGCCAGATCTTCGTCAAGGGCAAGGTCATCAAGACCGTGCCCGAGGGGCAGATCGTCGAGACGCTGGTCGAGGAGGCCCTGCGCCTCGCCGAGGAGATGGGCGTCGACCTGCCGGAGGAGCTGCGCGGCCTCGGCCCGTCGGTGACGGTGCACTGAGGCGGTGCACGAAGAGCCGGACACGGGGACAACTGCCGTGGGTATGTGCGGCCGTCCCCCGGCGGATCTGGCAGGCTTGTACGCATGCTGACGGTGGCGGCGAGGCTCCTCGGCGACGCCGAACGCGGTTCGGTCGAGCGGCTGCTCGACGGTGACCCGTTCGGCGGCGCACAGGTGGCCGAGCGGATCTCGATGGCCGGGCTGGCCTGGTGGCGCCAGGACGCCCGGATCTTCGGTTACGGCTCGCGCCGTCACCTCGAGTCGCTGTGCTGGCTCGGCGCCAACCTGATCCCCGTCAACGCCTCGGCCGCGGCGGTTTCGGCGTTCGCCGACATGGTCGCCAACGAGCCGCGCGGCTGTTCGTCGATCGTCGGGTCCGCCGACGCGGTCCTCGGACTGTGGAGTCGGCTGGCACCGTCATGGGGGCCTTCGCGCGATGTACGCCCGAATCAGCCGCTGATGGCAACCTCCTCGCCCGCACCCGTGCCCGCCGACCCCGGGGTGCGGCTCGTGCGGCCCGACGAGATCGACGTGCTGTTCCCGGCGGCGGTGGCGATGTACACCGAGGAGGTCGGCGTCTCACCGACTGCCGACGGCGGCGAGCGCTCCTACCGCGACCGGGTCGGCGAGCTGGTCCGGGCCCGCCGGGCCTACGCCCGCGTGATCAACGGGCAGGTCGTGTTCAAGGCCGAGCTGGCCGTGGTCACCAAGCACACCGCGCAGATCCAGGGCGTGTGGACGGCGCCCGAGTGGCGCGGGCGGGGGCTGGCCCGGGGCGGGATCGCCGCGATCGTCCGCGACGCGCTGCGGCGGGTGGCGCCATCGGTCAGCCTGTATGTCAACGACTACAACACGCCTGCTCGCAAGGTGTACGAGCGCTGCGGGTTCCAGCAGGTGGGCACCTTCGCCACCGTGCTGTTCTAAACCGCGATTTCCCGACAAATCGCCCCCAACGTACAGGATGATCAAGAGGCCACCCGGCTGAACAAGGGGAAGCTTCGCATGGGCCAGATCATCCGGCAGATATCGCCCAACACCACCCGCTACTACTGGTACCCGGGTGACAAGAAGGAGTGGCTGCGCGCTCTCTTCGCCTGTGGCGCCGGGTGCGCCGTGTTCGGTCTGACGTTCCTGCTGACCAGGAGCATCGTCGCCGCGACGGTGCTGGGCCTGTCGACCGCCGTCGGGTGCGCCTGCTTCAACCTCGGCCGCCGCGACACCCGCGCCCTCGACGGCCTCGACACGGCCACGATCACCCGCCGCGCCACGGTCGGCGCCTCGGGCCGGGCCGCCTGGCGCGGGCTGGTCGAGGGCCTCGCGGTCGCCGCCGCGGTACTGGTCGTCGCGCACCTGCCGACCCGCGGGTTCGTCGTGGACTGGCTGCTGCCGCTGGTACCGGCGCTCGCCGCCGGCCTGGCCCGGCAGGGCGGACTGCTCAGCGCCCGCCTGACGCACGAGTCGGTGAAGGCGTCGACGCTGCGCCCGGTCCTCAACCGCAACCCGATCGCCGAGGGCGTCAGGCACTGACCGCGCCCCACCGATCCGTCGCAAGCCCGCGCCACTGGTTGCCGCACCGGTCGCCGGTCGCCGGCCGCCGGCCGGCGTGCCGGTGTCGCCACGACGCGGTGTGTCGCTGACCGAACCGGTAGGACGCGGCCGTGCGGAGGAGCAGCCAGAGGTGGGTGGGGGTCAGCGGGCGTACTCGGGCTGGCGGCGCAGCGAGCACAGCACCCACGCGGTGTGTGAGCCCGCCTCGGCGGTGTAGAAGATCACCTTCTGGCCGGCGTCGGCGATGTCGAGCACCTCGCAGTCGAAGACGAGCTCGCCGTGGACCGGGTGGTCGAAGCGCTTCGTGGTGGCGCGGCGCACGCACACCTGGTGCTCGTCCCACCGGCGGGCGAAGTCCGCGCTGACCGCCCGCAGCCGCGCGATCAGGGACCGGATCCCCTCGTCGGCGGGGTAGCGGACCGACGCGGCCCGCAGATCCGCGACGCACTCGTCGGCGAAGACGGAGGCGGCCGGGTCGGAGGCGGCAGGCTCGGAGGCGGCCGGGCCGGTGAACAGGTTCCAGATCATGTTGCGGGACTCGGGCATGACGAGCGCAGGATCACCCATGAGGGCGACGGCCATCGGGTTCCACGCGAGCAGCTCGTACTTCGCGTCGATCACGAACGCCGGGGTGTCGTCGAGGCGGTCGAGCAAGTGCCGGATGCCGGCCGAGACGGTCGGTGAAGGGCTGGCCGGGGGGCCGGGCTGCTCGCCGGCGAGCTGGAAGAGGTACGTGCGCTCGTCGTCGTGCAGGCGCAACGCCCGGCCGAGCGCGCCGAGGACCTGCCGGGACGGCCGCGGGCCGCGGGCCTGCTCGAGCCGGGCGTAGTAGTCGACCGAGATGCCCGCGAGCCGGGCGACCTCCTCCCGGCGCAGGCCGGGGGTCCGCCGCCGGGAGCCGCCGTCGATGCCGGCGTCGGCCGGGGCGACCCTGGCGCGACGGCTCTTGAGGAAGTCGGCGAGCTGTTCCCGGTCCATGCCCTTCATGCTGCCGGACCGCGGAGCCCGCAACCAGGGACCGCCGGTCCGCTGTTCGGCACGTCTCTGCCGCGCCAGGCGTCCGGCGGGCAGCGTGGCGGGCATGAGCGAACCGCGGGTCGCCCTCGTCACGGGCGCGAACAAAGGCATCGGCTTCCAGATCGCGAAGCTGCTCGGTACCAGACACGGCATGAAGGTCCTGATCGGCGCGCGGGACGCGGGGCGCGGTGCGGAGGCGGCCGCGGCCCTCGGCGACTTCGCGACGGCGGTCAGCCTGGACGTGACCGACGCGGACAGCGTCGCGGGGCTGGGCGCGCTGGAGCGGCTGGACGTGCTCGTCAACAACGCGGGGGTGCTGCTGGAGCGGGGCGCGCCGCCCAGTGGTACGCCGGTGGAGCTGCTGCGGCACACGTTCGAGACCAACGTGCACGGGGTGGTCGCCGTGACCAACGCGACGCTGCCGGCGCTGCGGCGCTCGGACGCGGGGCGGATCGTGAACCTCAGCAGCGGGCTGGGATCGCTGGCCTTCAACACCGATCCGTCGCACGTGTACGCGCAGAACCCGCTGCTGGCCTACAACGCGTCCAAGAGCGCGCTCAACGCGGTCACCGTCGCCTACGCCAACGAGCTGCGCGGCACCCACATCAAGGTCAACGCCGCGGACCCCGGGTACTGCGCGACCGACATGAACGGGCACGCCGGGCCGCGGACGCCGGCGCAGGGCGCGGCCGCCGCGGTGCGCCTCGCCACGCTGCCGGCCGACGGCCCGACCGGCGGCTTCTTCGACGAGGACGGCCCGGTGCCGTGGTGACCTACTGAGGGAAGTGGGCCAGGAACGCGGCGGCGGCCGCCGATCGGGGCCGGCCCGGCGCCAGGCGAGCCCGAGCCGCCCGCTGAGCGCCGGTCGCGTGATCCGCAGCGCGCGCAGGCCCGGGTAGGTCCGGGCGATCGACGCCGGCAGGACCGCCACGCCCAGGCCGCGGGCCGCCAGCTGCGCCACCACCTGCGGCGTGCCCGCCTCGAACGCGACCGCCGGCGCGAACCCGGCGGCCGCGCACGCCGACTCCAGGATGCCGCGGATGCCGGTGCCGGCCCGCAGGCAGATCAACGGGCGGTCCCGCAGCTCGGCGAGGCGCACGGTGGAGCGCCGGGCCCACGCGTGGCCCGGGGCGACCGCGGCGTCGAGCGCCTCGTCGGTCACGACCAGCACGTCGAGGTCGGGCGGCGGGGTGTCGTACGCGATGATCGCCGCGTCCAGACGCCCCTCCCGGAGCCCGTCGACGAGCCGGTCGGTGGTGTCCTCGGCGAGGGTGATCTCGACTCCCGGGTGCTGGGTGTGGAAGTCCGCGAGCACCGTGGCCAGGTCGACGTCGTGCGAGGTCACGGTCCCGATCGCGACCCGGCCGCGGGCCAGCCCGGCCAGCTCGTCGGCGGTGCGCCGGGCGCCGTCGACGGCGGCGAGCGCGGCGCGGGCGTAGGGCAGGACCGCCTCGCCGGCCGGGGTCAGCCGGACCTCCCGGCCGGAGCGGTCCAGCAGGTCCTGCCCCAGCTCCCGCTCCAGCTTCCTGACCTGCGCACTCACTCCCGGCTGCGCGACCCGCAGCCGGGCCGCCGCGCGGGTGAAGGAGGCCTCCTCGGCGACGGCCACGAGGTACGCCAGCTGATGCAGCTCCATAAGCACTGATTCTAGAAGCCAGCAGGAACCGCTCTTGGCGTTCTGCAACCGCGACGGGCACGGTGGAGGCATGACAACGACAGCGAAGACACCCGAGGACCTGACCCGCCTGTTCGTCGAGCGGGCCAACGCGGGCGACGCCGAGGGGCTCGCCGCGCTGTACGAGCCCGGCGCCGTCCTGGCCTACCCGCCGGGCTCGACGACCGTCGGCCGCGCCCCGATCCAGGAGGTCTGCGAGGCGATGATCCAGCACGTGCCGCACTTCGAGCTGGAGCCGCTCACGCCGACGATCGTCAACGGCGACCTCGCGCTGACCGGCACCCGGTCCGCCGACGGCAAGGGCGGCCGGGTCCAGGTCGTGCGCCGCCAGCCGGACGGCAGCTGGCTGCGCGTCATCGACCGCCCCGAACAGGACTAGCTCAGGCGCGCACCCGCAGCATCTTGGGGTCGTAGAGGGGTTCGTCGCGCACGACGGCGGGGGACCAGTGGTCGAAGACGGACACCTCGACCGCGGTGCCCACCGCCGTCGACGCCGGCAGGTACGCGTAGGCGATGGATGCGCCGACCCGGTACCCGAACCCGCCGGACGTGACCCGGCCGCACGGGACGCCGTCGACCCGGACGGGTTCGCCGCCGAGGCAGACGGTGGCCGGGTCGTCCAGCACGAGGCAGCGCAGCGACCGCTCGGGTGTGCCCAGGGCGTCCCGGCCGATGAAGTCCTTGGACAGGTCGACGAACGGGCCGAGCCCGGCGGAGATCGGGTCGGTGTCGGTGGTGAGGTCGGAGCCCCAGACCCGGTACCCCTTCTCCAGGCGCATCGCGTCGATCGCCCGGTAGCCACCAGGCCGCAGCCCGAGCGGCGCCCCGGCCTCCATCAGCAGGTCCCACAGCGTCAGCGTGTACTCGGCAGGGGCGTACAGCTCCCAGCCGAGCTCGCCGACGAACGTGACCCGCTGCGCCAGGACCGGCACCGGGCCGACCGTCAGGTGCCGGGCCCGCATGAACGGGAAATCCACATTGGACAGCGAGGCGTCGGTGAGCGGCTGGAGGATGTCGCGGGCGGCCGGCCCCCACAGGCACAGGCAGCCGTGGGCGGACGTGACGTCGTCGACCGTCACGTCGGATCCCAGGGCGTGCCGGCGGATCCAGGCCGCGTCCCGCACGCCGCTCGCGGTGCTGGTGACGATCCGGAAGTGCGACTCCCCGAGCCGGGTCACCGTGAGGTCGGCCTCGACCCCGCCGCGCGAGTTCAGCATCGACGTGTACGTGAGGGTGCCCACGGCCCGGTCGACGTCGTTGGCGCACAACCGTTGCAGCAGCCGCACCGCGCCCGGGCCGCGCACGTCGAGCTTCGCGAACGAGGACTGGTCGAACAGCCCGGCGGCGGTGGCGGTCGCGGCGACCTCGGCGGCGATCGCCGGCGACCAGTGCCGCCCGGCCCACCCGCGCGGAGCGGTGGCGTCGGCGGCATCGGCGGCGTTGACGCCGAACCAGTTCGCCCGCTCCCAGCCGGCCTTCTCGCCCAGCGCGGCGTCCAGAGAAGCCAGGCGCGGCCACACCGGCGAGCGGCGCAGCGGCCGGCCGGCGGTCCACTCCTGCCCCGGGTACACCACGTCGTAGTAGCGGGAGTAGCCGTCCAGGGCCTTCGTCGCGGCCCAGGTGCGGCTGGCGGCGTGGGCGCCGAACCGCCGGATGTCCATCGTGGACACGTCCCACTCCGGGGTGCCGTCGACGATCCACTCGGCGATCACCTTGCCGACGCCGCCGGCCGCGGCGAGCCCGTGGACGCAGAACCCGGCGGCGACCCAGAATCCGGCGACCGCGGTCTCGCCGAGCAGGAACTCCCCGTCGGGGGTGAACGCCTCCGGCCCGTGCACGATCCGGTCCATGCCCAGGGTCTGCAGCGCTGGTACGCGATGCCGGGCGTTGCCCCACGACTCGGCGAACTTCTCCAGGTCGGGCTCGAACACGGTACGTGCGACGGACAGCGGATCGGGGTCGTCCCACAGCGACGGGTCCCGCACGTACCCGCCGACGAGCAGACCGCCCTCGGGCGTGGGGGCGCCGCGGAAGTAGACGATCCGGTCCGGGTCGCGGACGGTCGGGATGTCCACTGTGGAACCGGCGCCGGGCAGAGGGTCGGTGACGACGTACTGGTGCTTGATCGGCACGATCGGGACGTCGACGCCGGCCAGCCGCCCGACGTGCCCCGCGGCGGCGCCGGCGGCGTCGACGACGACCTCGGTGGCGATCCGCCCGGCCGTGGTGACGACGGCGGCGACCCTCCCCGCGACGGTCTCGATCCCGGTGACCCGGACCCCGGTGACGATCCGGACGCCGAGCGCGGTGGCGCCGGCGGCGAGCGCGGCGGCCAGCTGCGCGGGCTCCAGCCAGCCGTCGCCGGGCAGCCAGCCTGCGGCCAGGACGTCTCCGACGTTGAGCAGCGGCAGCCGGTCCTTCGTCTCGGCGGCGGTCAGCAGGTCGAGCTCCAGGCCGTACGTGGTGGCGGAGCTGACCTGTCGCCGCAGCTCCTCGACCCGTGACGGTGTGGTCGCCAGCCGCAGCCCGCCGACGCCGCGCCAGCCCGGGTCCAGGCCGGTGAGCTCGCGCAGCTCCGCGTACAGGCCGGAGGAGTACATGATCATCCGGGTCTGGCTGACGGTGGAGCGCAGCTGCCCGACGAAGCCGGCCGAGTGCCAGGTCGTGCCCTCGGTGAGCTCGTGCTGCTCGAGCAGGACGACGTCGGTCCAGCCGAGCCGTGCCAGGTGGTACGCGACGCTGCAACCGGCGACCCCGCCGCCGATCACCACAACACGAGAGGCTGCTGGGAGCTCCGACATTGCATGATTGTGATCCCACGTGCCGGGCTTGTAAAAGGTCTGAAGCAATACCGGTAAACGCGAAGATCCCTCTTGACGACCGGCTGACGCAGGCGTTAACTGTGCCCCACTATGACGCCGATCACTACAGGCCACAGGGTGTAAAAGGTCTGTAACCGGCGTGGACCGCGCGGCGAAGGGGCCGGGTGCCATGACTGCGGTGCCGTCCATCGCGGACCTGCTCGAGCGGGTCCCGTCGTGGATGGGCCGCGCGGTCGAATGGCAGCGGCTCCAAGGCGGCCTGTCCCACCACATCTACCGGGTCGACGTCGACCGCGTGCCCTACGTCCTGCGGGTCCTCGAACCGGCGGTGTCCGCCGCCGGGCTCGGCATCCCGCCGGAGCAGGAGATCGCCAACACCGTCCTCGCGGCGCACACCGTCGGCGCGCACGTCTACGAGGTCCTGCCGGACGTGCCGGCGGTCGTCATCGAGTTCCTCCCGGGCAGGACCCTCGGCGCCGCCGAGGTGCGCCGGCCCGAGATCATCCCGTCCATCGCGACCGCCTGCCGCCGGCTGCACGCCGGTCCGGCGTTCGGCAACGACTTCGACATCTTCGCCAAGCGCGCCGAACTCCTCGACGTCTGTGCGCGGCACGACCTGCCGCTGCCCGACGGCTACCTGTCCCGGTCGTCCACAGTGGACGCCATTGAGCAAGCGCTTGCCGCGAGACCGCTGGCGAGCGTGCCGTGCCACAACGACCTGCTCGCCGAGAACTTCATCGCCACCGGCGACGGCGTGCGGATCATCGACTACCAGCTGTCCGGCAACAACGACCCCGCATTCGAGCTCGGCGACATCGCCGCGGAGGCCGACTACGACCCGGATCTGGTCGGCCTGCTGGCAGAGGAGTACTTCGCCGAGGCGGACGAGACCCTCCGCGCGAGGGTCCGGCTGTTTCAAGTCGCGTCCAACGTCACCTGGACGCTGTGGTTCACCGTCCACCATGGACTGTTTGCGTCCGCCGCCTTCGACTATGCGGCGGAGGCGGCCGACAAGTGGGGCCAGGCCAAGGAGTCCTTGGACGACCCCGGACTCGGCAGGCTCCTGGCGGCGGTCAGCGGAAGGACCCCCCACCCCTAAACACGCAAGGAGGTGCCCATGGCATCACCGACCGTCGACGCCGACGAACAACGGCTCGCCGAGCTGGGCTACAAGCAGGAGCTGCGCCGCAAGTGGAGCGGCTTCTCCAACTTCGCCATCTCGTTCTCCATCATCTCCATCCTCGCCGGCTGCTTCACCACGTTCGGCCAGGCGTGGATGAACGGCGGTCCGGTCGCCATCTCCTGGGGCTGGCCGATCATCTCGGTCTTCATCCTGATCATCGGCCTGTGCATGTCGGAGCTGGTGTCGGCGTACCCGACGGCCGGCGGCATCTACTGGTGGGCCGCGAAGATGGGCAAGCCGATCCACGGCTGGTTCACCGGCTGGCTCAACCTGGTCGGCCTGATCGCCGTCACCGCGTCCGTCGACTACGGCTGCGCGACGTTCCTGAGCCTGGTGCTCGACGCGTACAGCGGCTGGGACAGCGCGAACCTGTACCTGACGTTCCTACTGTTCGTGGTGATCCTCGCGCTGCACGCGGCGATCAACATCTTCGGCCACAACGTCATCGACGTGCTGCAGAACGTCTCGGTGTGGTGGCACGTGTTCGGTGCCGCCGCGGTCGTGCTGATCCTGGTGTTCGTGCCGGAGAAGCACCAGAGCCTGGAGTTCGTCTTCACGGAGCGGTTCAACAACTCCGGCTACTCCGACGCGCTGTACTGGTTCCTGGTGCTGCCGTTCGGCTTCCTGCTCACCCAGTACACGATCACCGGCTTCGACGCGTGCGCCCACGTGTCGGAGGAGACGATGGGCGCGTCCACGGCCGCCGCGAAGGGCCTGTGGCAGTCCATCTTCTACTCGGCGATCGGCGGCTGGATCCTGCTGCTGTCGTTCCTGTTCGCGGCCAACGACGTCGAGGCGATCACGGCGGCAGGCGGGTTCTCGGGCGCGGTCTTCGAGACGTCGCTGAGCTCCGGCTTCTTCAAGGCGGTCATCCTCATCTCCACCATCGGGCAGTTCTTCTGCGGCATGAGCTGCGTGACGAGCATGTCCCGGATGACCTACGCGTTCAGCCGTGACCGGGCCGTGCCCGGCTGGCAGCTGTGGTCCAAGGTGGACCGCAACGGCACCCCGGTCAACGCGATCCTGGGCGCCTCGGCGGCCGGTCTCGTGCTCACCCTGCCGGCGCTGTACAAGAGCCCGCTCGGCGTGCCCACCGCCTTCTACGCGGTGGTGTCGGTCGCGGTCATCGGCCTGTACCTGGCCTTCCTGATCCCGATCTACCTGCGGTTGAAGATGGGCGACAAGTTCGTGCCCGGGCCGTGGACGCTCGGCGCGAAGTACAAGGTGCTGGGCTGGATCGCGGTCATCGAGATCGCCGTCATCTCGGTCTACTTCGTGCTGCCCTTCGTGCCGACCGGCATCCCGGGCAACAAGGAGTTCGCCTGGACGTCGGTCAACTACGCCCCGCTCGCGATCCTGCTGGTCGTCGGCGGTGCCGCGCTGTGGTGGACGCTGTCGGCGAAGCACTGGTTCAAGGGCCCGATCCGCACGATCGATGAAGCGATCGCAGAGGACACTGCCAGCGCCATCGAGTAAGGAATGATGTGGTCCGGGCGGCGCGCGAACGCCGCCCGGACCATGAGGCGAGGAGGGCGGATGCCGGTGGCCACTGAGCCCCTGTCGGGCGTGCCGATGTGGCGACCGGTGCGGGGCGGCAACGCCTTCGAGATCACCGTCGCGCGGCTGGCACAGGCGATCCGGTTGGGTCTGGTACCGGTCGGCGAGCGCCTGCCGCCGGAGCGGGAGCTGGCGGAGCGCCTCCAGGTGAGCCGGGTGACGCTGCGCGAGGCCATCGCCGCGCTGCGGGAGGCCGGTTTCCTCGAGTCACGGCGGGGTCGCTCGGGCGGCACGTTCGTGGTGCGCTCGACGGGCGACTCGCACGCCGACGCCGCCGAGCAGGACGCCGCGGCCCTCGCCCGCGAGATGGGCGACACGCTGCACGACGCCCTGGACTTCCGGCGGGTCCTGGAGCCCGGCGCCGCCGCGCTCGCCGCGACCCGCGCCCTGTCCGCCGCCGACCGGGCGCACCTGGTGGCCTGCCTGTCCGCGGCGCGGACCAGGGACCCCAGGACGCGGCGGGTCAACGACTCCCGGCTGCACCTGGCGATCGCCTCGGCGAGCGGCTCCACGTCGGTGGCCGCCTCGATCGCCGACGTGCAGCTGCGCCTGGACCGGCTGCTGGCCGCGATTCCGGTGCTGCGCCGCAACCTCGACCACTCCGACCTCCAGCACGAGCGGGTCGTCGAGGCGATCCTGGCCGGCGACCCGGTCGTGGCGCGCACCGAGATGGAAGAGCACTGCGACGCCACCGCCGCGCTGTTGCGCGGCCTGCTGGGTTGAGTTTATGGTTTCTTTCTAGACCTTTAGGGGTGGGGACGATGCTGACGATCGAGCAGCTGCGCATCGCCGTGGACGATGGCGAGATCGACACCGTCGTCGTGGCGGTCACCGACATGCAGGGCCGGCTGCAGGGCAAACGGTTCTACGCCCCGCACTTCCTCGACGAGGTCATCGCGCACGGCACCGAGGGCTGCAACTACCTGCTCGCCGTCGACGTCGACATGAACACCGTCGAGGGCTACGCGATGTCGTCGTGGTCCAGCGGCTATGGCGACTTTGCGATGATCCCCGACTTCAGCACCCTGCGCCGGATCCCGTGGCAGCCCGGCACCGCGCTCGTCCTGGCGGACCTGCGCTGGCTCGACGGGGAGTCGCCGGTCGCCGCGTCACCCCGGCAGATCCTGCAGGCCCAGCTCGCCGGGCTGGCCGAGGCGGGCTACACCGCCTACACCGGCACCGAGCTGGAGTTCGTCGCGTACCGCGACACCTACGAGGACGCATACGCCAAGGGCTACCGCGGCCTGACCCCCGCCAACGTCTTCAACGCCGACTACTCGCTGCTGCAGACCGCCCGGGTCGAGCCGCTGCTGCGCCGCATCCGCAACGACATGGCCGGCGCCGGGCTCGTCCCCGAGAGCGCGAAGGGCGAGTGCAACCTCGGCCAGCACGAGATCGCGTTCCGCTACGACGAGGCGCTGCGCAACGCCGACGGGCACGTGATCTACAAGAACGGCGCCAAGGAGATCGCGGCGCTGGAGGGCATGTCCATCACGTTCATGGCCAAGCCCAACGCGCGCGAGGGCAACTCCTGCCACATCCACTTCTCCTTGAGAAACGACGGCACGCGGGTCGACGAGACCGTGTTCCACCACGCGATGGCCGGCCTGCTGGCCACCATGCGCGAGTTCACGCTCATGTACGCGCCCAACATCAACTCCTACAAGCGCTACCAGGCGGGCTCGTTCGCGCCGACCGCGGTGCGCTGGGGCAACGACAACCGCACCTGCGCCCTGCGCGTCGTCGGTCACGGCCCGTCGCTGCGGGTCGAGAACCGGGTCCCCGGCGCCGACGTCAACCCCTACCTGGCGATCGCCGCGATGACCGCCGGCGTGCTGCACGGCATCCGCAACGAGCTGCCCCTCGAGGACATCTACACCGGCAACGCGTACCAGGACGACAGCGCGCCGCGGGTCCCGTCGACCCTGCGCGAGGCGCTCACCCTCTGGGAGGCCAGCGACCTGGCCCGCGCCGCGTTCGGTGAGGACGTCGTCGCCCATTACGCCAACAACGCCCGGGTCGAGCTGGCAGCGTTCGAGGCGGCAGTCACCGACTGGGAACTCCAGCGCGGCTTCGAAAGGCTCTGAAGAATCATGCATGACGTCATTTCGCCGGTGACCGAGGAAGTGGTCGCCACGGTGCCCTCCACCAGCGTGGAGGAGACCGACGCCGCGATCGAAAAGGCCCACCGGGCGTTCCAGGCCTGGCGGGCGGTGGCCCCCGGCGACCGGGCCCGGCTGCTGCGCCGCTTCGCCGCGCTCGTCGACGAGCACAACGAGGAGCTCGCCCAGCTGGAGGTCCGCAACTCCGGGCACACCATCGGCAACGCCCGGTGGGAGGCCGGCAACGTCCGCGACGTGCTCAACTACTACGCCGGGGCGCCGGAGCGGCTCAGCGGGCGGCAGATCCCCGTCGCCGGCGGCATGGACGTCACGTTCTACGAGCCGCTCGGCGTCGTCGGCATCATCGTGCCGTGGAACTTCCCGATGCCGATCGCCGGCTGGGGCTTCGCACCCGCGCTCGCCGCCGGTAACACCGTGGTCCTCAAGCCCGCCGAGCTGACCCCGCTGACGGCCGTGCGACTGGGTGAGCTGGCCCTGGAGGCCGGGCTGCCCGAGGGCGTGTTCACGGTGCTGCCGGGCAAGGGCTCCGTCGTCGGCGAGCGGTTCGTCACCCACCCGCTCGTGCGGAAGGTCTGCTTCACCGGCTCCACCGAGGTCGGCAAGCGCATCATGGCCGGCTGCGCCCAGCAGGTGAAGCGGGTGACCCTCGAACTCGGCGGCAAGAGCGCCAACATCGTCTTCGCCGACGCCGACCTGGCCAAGGCCGCCGCGGGCGCGCCGGGCGCGGTCTTCGACAACGCCGGCCAGGACTGCTGCGCGCGGTCCCGCCTGCTGGTCCAGTCCAGCGTCTACGACGAGTTCATGGCGCTGCTGGAGCAGTCGGTGCAAGCGTTCCGCTGCGAGGACCCGTCCCTCGAGACCGCGCAGATGGGGCCGCTGATCTCCGCCGGTCAGCTGGCATCGGTCGGGTCCTATGTGGACAAGGCGGTCATCGAGGGCACCGCCCCCGGCGGCCCCGGCTACTGGATGGCACCCACCGTCCTGGCGGCGGAATCCACCCAGGACCGGCACTGGCGCGAGGAGATCTTCGGCCCCGTCCTGTCGGTGCTGCGCTTCGACGACGAGGCCGACGCGATCCGCCTCGCCAACGACACCGAATACGGCCTGTCCGGCTCCATCTGGACCGGCGACCTCGGCCGCGGCATCCGCGTCGCGCGGGGCGTCGAGGCCGGCAACCTCAGCGTCAACTCCAACTCCTCGGTGCGGTACTGGACGCCGTTCGGCGGTGTGAAGCAGTCCGGCCTCGGCCGTGAGCTCGGACCGGACGCGGTCGCCGCGTTCAGCGAAGTCAAGAACGTCTTCTTCAGCACGGAGGTTTAAGTGCAGGCTCGTCTCCAGGACCGGGTCGCGGTCATCACCGGCGCCGGCAGCGGCATCGGACTCGCCACGGCGCGCAGGTTCGCGTCCGAGGGCGCCAAGGTCGTCGTGGTCGACCTGAACGCCGACGCGGGCAAGGCCGCCGCCGACGAGGTCGGCGGGGAGTTCGTCGCCGCCGACGTCGCCGACGAGGAGGCCGTCAAGGCGCTGTTCGACGGCGTCGCCGAGCGGTACGGCCGGCTCGACATCGCCTTCAACAACGCCGGCATCTCCCCGCCCGACGACGACTCGATCCTCGACACCGGCCTGGAGGCCTGGGAGCGGGTGCTCAAGGTCAACACCACCAGCGTCTACTTCTGCTGCAAGTACGCCATCCCGCACATGCGCGCCCGGGGCAAGGGCTCGATCATCAACACCGCCAGCTTCGTCGCGCTGCTGGGCGCCGCCACCTCGCAGATCGCGTACACCGCGAGCAAGGGCGCCGTGCTGTCCATGACCCGCGAGCTCGGCGTCCAGTTCGCCCGCGAGGGCATCCGGGTCAACGCGCTGTGCCCCGGCCCGATCGCCACCCCGCTGCTCATGGAGCTCTTCGCCAAGGATCCCGAGCGGGCCGCGCGGCGCCTCGTGCACGTGCCGATGGGCCGCTTCGGCGAGCCCGAGGAGATCGCCGGCGCGGTCGCGTTCCTCGCCAGCGACGACGCGTCCTTCATCACCGCCTCCACGTTCCTCGTCGACGGCGGCATCACCGGCGCCTACGTGACGCCGCTGTGACTCCCGTCGTGGGTATCACCGCCTACGTGGAGCCGGCCCGCTGGGGCGTGTGGGACACGCGGGCGGTGCTCATCCCGGAGGGCTACGTGCGGATGGTGCGGGAGGCCGGCGCCCGCCCGATCGTCCTGCCGCCGTCGCCCGACGACGCCGCCGACCTGGTCCGCCGCCTCGACGGCCTGGTCCTGGCGGGCGGCGCCGACATCGAGCCGGCGCAGTACGGCGCGCCGGCCCACCCGGCGACGAAGACCCGGCCGGACCGCGACAGCGGCGAGCTGGCGGTGCTCGCCGCCGCGCTGGACGCCGACCTGCCGGTGCTGGGTGTCTGCCGGGGCATGGAGCTGCTCGCCGTCGCCTTCGGCGGCACGCTCACCCAGCACCTGCCCGACGTCCTGGGCAATGAGCGGCACCAGCCGAGCCCGGGCGTCTACGGCGCGCATCCGGCCCGCTTCGCGCCCGGCTCCCGCGCCGCGGCGATCTTCGGGGAGGTGGCGGACGTCAACTCGTACCACCACCAGGCCGTCGACGACCCGGGCTCCCTGACCGTCACCGGCTGGGCCGACGACGACGTCATCGAGGCCGTCGAGGACCCGGCCCGCCGCTTCGTCCTCGGCGTGCAGTGGCACCCGGAGGAGGCCGCCGACGTACGCCCGTTCGCCGCGTTGGTCAGGGCAATAGCCTGAGTGGGAGCGAAGCGGGCATGGGGGGTGTGGGGTGGTGCAGCCCCCACGCAACCGTTGGGCGAAGCCTACGGAGCTGGAATCTGGGTAGGTTGGACTGATGCGCGTCGGGTTCGGACTGCCGGTGTCAGGATCGTGGGCCACCCCTGAGCTCCTCGTCGAGTTCGCCGGCGAGGCGGAACGGCTCGACTACGACTCGTTGTGGACCTTCCAGCGGCTCCTCGTCGGCGCCGACCAGGCCCTGGATCCCGTCTATCGCAGCGTGCTGGACCCGCTTGTCGCGCTGACCTTCGCCGCCGCCCGCACCAGCCGGATCCGCCTCGGCGTGGCGGTGGTCAACCTGCCGTTCGTGTCGCCGGTGGTCCTGGCGAAGCAGGTCTCGACCCTCGACGTGCTCAGCGGCGGCCGGGTCGACCTCGGGCTCGGCGTGGGCTGGTCACCGGTCGAGTACGCGGCGACCGGCGCTGTCGCGGAGCGGCGGGCCGCGCGCACCCGCGAATACGTCGCCGTGCTGCGGGCGCTGTGGTCCGGCGGGGCGAGCTTCGACGGCGAGTTCTACACCGTGCCGCCGAGCCGCATGGAGCCCCGCCCGGTCCAGCGCCCCGGCGTGCCGATCCTGCTCGGTGGCGCCGTCCCCGCCGCGATCCGGCGCGCCGGGGAGATCGGCGACGGGTGGGTCAGCCGCTCTGCGACGAACCTGTCCGACATCGCCTCGGACGTCGCCCTGGTACGGCAGGGCGCCGAGTCCTCCGGTCGCGCTTCGCCGCGGGTCGTCTGCCGGGGTGTGCTCAAGCTCACCGAACTGGAGCTCGACGCCGACGGCCGCCCGCCGCTGTCAGGCACCTACGAGCAGATCCGCGAGGGCACGGCGTGGCTGGCCACGCAGGGCGTCACCGAGGTCTTCTACGATCTCAACTGGGACTCGCTGATCACGCTGGAGCCGGAGGCCGCCAGGGATCGGGCCCTGGAGATCCTGCACAACCTCGCACCCGTGGGATTAGGTTGATGACATGTCGCGACCGGTGATCGGCCTGACCACCTACGCCGAGGAGACCCGCTTCGGGCTCAACGACACCTTCTCGGCCGTGCTCCCGCTGTCCTACGTGCACGCGGTGCACGCCTCCGGCGGCCGGGCGGTCCTCGTGACCCCCGACGACCCCGACATCGACGTCCTGGACGGACTCGACGGGATCATGTTCACCGGCGGCTCCGACGTGAACCCGGACCTGTACGGCGAGCCGCCCCATGCCACCACGAAGGTCAAACCCGAGCGCGACGCCGCCGAGCTGCTGCTCATGCGCGCCGCCCTGGCCGCGGACCTGCCGCTGCTGGGCATCTGCCGGGGCATGCAGCTGATGTGCGTCGCCTACGGCGGCCGCCTCCACCAGCACCTGCCCGACGTGCTCGGCCACAACGACCACCGCCCGGTCAGCGGCCCCAAGTTCGGCGAGCACCCGGTCATCCTGACCGGCGGCACCCTCGCGGCCAAGATCCTCGGCGATTCGGTGATGGTCAACTCCTTCCACCACCAGGGCTGCGCCGACCCCGGCGCCCTGGTCCCGACCGGCTGGTGCCCCGACGACAACCTCATCGAGGTCGTCGAGGACCCGTCGAAGTCCTTCGCCATCGGCGTCCAGTGGCACCCCGAGGACACCACCGACTTCAGGGTCTTCGCCGCGTTCATCGAAGCCGCCCGCGCCCACAAATCCTCTGTAGCCATACGGCCATAAGCCCGCTACGCTCGCGTCATGAAGGTGATGGACGTGCTCATCGAAGTTCCCATGGGAGATCCGACGAGCGGTCTCCTCACGGTGGACGACGTCCTGCGCATGGACCCTTCCGGACGCTTTCGTATCGAGCTGCACGAGGGAGTGCTGCGGATGACGCCGCCGCCGGCATGGAAGCACCAGAAGGTCGCGGCTCGCCTGGAGCGCCACTTCGAGGACTCCGGCCGTGAGGTGTGCCGGGGGAACGGCATCGAGTTCAACGATCGTAACTGGACGAGCTACTCGCCGGTGGCGGCGGCCTCGTCTGAGGTTCGGTGGTCGATGCGCAGGTCGGGGGCCGACTCGCGGTAGTGCTCGCGGTCGTCGGAGTCCTGCAGGAGCGCCTCGGCCTGAGCCTTCGGGTCCTCGCTGCCGGCGGCGAGCTCCTCGGGCAGGAGTTCCTCTGCGCGGCTGCTGACGCGGTCGTCGTCGATCATGCACAGGGGTTACCCAGACCATGCCTGGTTGATGCGCGTTAGGCTTTTCGGCATGACCGTCCGCGCTTCGCTTGTCCCCGGCACGCAAACACCATGGCGTCAGGTTCCGGCCTCGATCGCGCGACCCGAGTATGTGGGGAAACGCGCCCCGAGCAAGCATCGCGGGTCGGATGTGCAGACGCCGGAGATCATCGACCGGATGCGGGTCGCCAGCCGGCTCGCGGCGCAGGCGACGGCGCTGGCGGGCGAGCACGCCAAGCCGGGGGTGACCACCGACGAGATCGACCGGGTCGTGCACGAGTTCCTGTGCGACCACGGGGCGTATCCGTCGACGCTGGGCTACAAGGGCTTCCCGAAGTCGTGCTGCACGTCGCTCAACGAGGTGATCTGCCACGGCATCCCCGACTCGACCGTGATCGAGGACGGCGACATCCTCAACGTCGACGTGACCGCGTTCATCGGCGGGGTGCACGGCGACACCAACCAGACGTTCTGCGTCGGTGACGTCGCCGAGGAGGACCGGCTGCTGGTCGAGCGGACCCGGGAGGCGATGATGCGCGGCATCCGCGCCGTCGCGCCCGGGCGCCCGATCAACGCGATCGGGCGGGTCATCGAGGCGTATGCGAAACGCTTCCAGTACGGCGTGGTGCGTGACTTCACCGGGCACGGCATCAACGAGGTGTTCCACACGGGGCTCTACGTGCCGCACTACGACAACCCGCGGGTCACCACGATCATGGAGCCCGGCATGACGTTCACGATCGAGCCGATGATCACGCACGGCACGCACGACTACGACATCTGGAAGGACGGCTGGACGGTCGTCACCAAGGACCGCAAGTGGACGGCGCAGTTCGAGCACACCATCGTGGTGACCGAGGACGGCTACGAGATCCTGACCCTGCCGTGACCGGTCCGGTGTGCAGCGGAGCGCAGGTCACGTGACGCATCCCGCATCGCAGGATGCGCATCATCATGCGGACGTGTCCGGTGGGTGGCTGCGGGCGGCGGTGTTCGGGGCGATGGACGGGCTCGTCACCAACATCGCGCTGATCGCCGGGGTCGGCGGCGGCGGGATCGCGCCGCGCACGATCGTGCTCACCGGCACGGCCGGGCTGGTCGCGGGGGCGATCTCGATGGGGCTCGGCGAGTTCACCAGCGTCCGCGCGCAGAACGAGCAGATCGCCGCGGAGGTCGCCAAGGAGCGGCGGGAGCTGACGCGCTTCCCGGAGGAGGAGGCCGCGGAGCTCGCCCGGATCTGGCAGGGCCGCGGGCTGCCCGCCGACCTCGCGATGCAGGTCGCCTCCACGCTGGGGCGCGACATCGACGAGGCGGTCCGGGTCCACGCGCAGGAGGAGCTCGGGGTCGACCCGGATGACGCGCCCAGCCCGTGGGTCGCGGCCGGGTCCTCGTTCGCGTGCTTCTCGGTCGGGGCGCTGGTGCCCCTGCTGCCGTATCTGCTCGGCGGCACGAGCCTGTGGCCGGCGCTGGCCGCGGGCGGCGCCGGGCTGTTCGTGGCCGGGTCGCTGATCTCCCGGTACACCCGCCGGCGCTGGTGGGCTTCGGGGGTCCGGCAGCTGCTGCTCGGAGCGGCGGCGGCCGGGGCCACATATCTGGTCGGAAAGCTCATCGGGGTGTGAGTGACCTGGCCCGTCCGGGAAGGTGGTGGTCTTCCCGGACGGCAGGGCTCACGAGACGGTTGTCGTTAACGACGCGGCTGCATCGTCGGACCGGCCCAAGCGGTGCGGCGCATGTCGGTCTCCTCTCGTTCGGACGCTCGTGGCGTGATGCAACGATCGTCGCGGAGCGGACACGTCCGTGGCGTCCTGCGCCCTTGCGATGGCACGCTTTCGGGAGTACCGGAGGTTTCAGATCCCGCGCAGGCGGAATATCCGGATTTCTCGCCCCTCGGCCCGTTCCTGGTACGTCCGGTACGCGGGCCAGTTGGCGGTCAGCACCTCCAGCAGCCGGGCGCGTTCGCCGTCGCGTACCAGCTCCGCGGTGGCCTGCAGCTCCTGGTTCTTCCAGGTGATCGCGCAGCGGGGATCCGCCAGGAGGTTCGCCGTCCAGGCCGGGTGGTGCGCCTGGCCCCAGTTGGAGCCGATGACGATGAAGTCGTCGCCGTCGCGGACGAACAGCAGCGGCTGGGAGCGGGGCTGCCCGGACTTGCGGCCGGTGGTGGTCAGCAGCAGCGTGGTGACGCCGGCGGCGTTGATCGGCACGATGCGCCCCTTGGAGCGCCGCTGGAGCCACCGGTCGAGCCGCACGATGCGCCGGGCCGCCGCGGCGAACCACGGCTTGTGCCCGAGCCGCTTGACGATCCTGCCGAGCATCTAGACCTTCCCGGGGAACGCGCTGGTCAGCGGGGTCGTGCCGGCGACCTGGCGCAGTGCGGCGCCCCGCGCGGCGCAGTCGACCAGCGCGTCGAGGGCGAGCCGGCGCACCTCACCGGCGGTCGGCGGCAGCGCCAGGCGCCACTGCGCGGCCGTGCGGTCCTCGACCATCGCGAGGAGCTTCAGCGCCGAGGTGCGGTCGGTGACCGGGAACGGCAGCGCGTACGCGGGTGCCGCAGGCGGCGGCGTGACCCCGGCGCCGGACAGCCGGACGACCAGGGCGTCCCGGCGGGTGCGGTGGGCGGCGTCGGCGGCGCGGGCCAGGCCGACGGTCCCTGCGTCGAGCTTGGCGCCGGCCGTGCCGTAGGCGTAGATCGCGGCGTGCTCGGCCTGCAGCGCCGCCACGAGCCGCTCGTCGGCGGGGGTCGTCATGCGGGGCCTCCGGCCGGCGTCCCGGCAGGCATCCCGGCCCGGGTCGCTGTCATGTGAGCACCTCCACGTGGGCGGCGCGGCAGGCGGCGATCGAGCCGAGCAGGGCCGCGCGGTAGGACGGGGCGGCCAGGCAAGCGGTGGTCGCGTCCTCCTGGCCGGTCTTCTCCAGCCCGGCGAGCTCCTTCACCGCCGCCGTCTGGTCCTGGACGACCGGGCCGGCCGACGCGCTCGCCGCCGGCATCGGGCCGTGCTCGTCGAGGCCGACCTCGCGGGCGAGCGCGACGACGTGCGCGGCGTGGTTGTCCTTGAGCGGGCCGAGCCGGTCCTGCAGCGCCGGGAACGCGGCGAGGACCTCCACGTAGCGGTCCCGCAGCGCGACGGTGCGGGTGAGCAGCGGCAGCAGCACGTCCGGCGCGGGATGCCAGGTTGCCGCGGAACTCTTCGGAATGTCGCAGGCGGTGAGGGTCGTCATTGCCGCTGCGGCGGCGGCGAGGACGGCTCTGCGGGAGGACACGCGCACAGTGAACACTATCCAGCCCTTTTTCGGTGTACACGACCCACCGCCGACGCGCCCGGTGGAGCACAGTCGCGGCCCGGTGGGAGCGCCGCCGGAACACCGGAGGTCACCGCGCGTTACGCTCTGCGGAGAGCCGCCCGCGCATGCCGTCGCAGGCGGCGTGAAGCCGTGCGCCCGTCGGGGCGGTGCAGAAAGAGGTGTCGATCATGGCTCAGCAGCGGGATCGCCGCGTCGGCGGTTCGCGGGATGCTGGAGCCCGCGACGCCGGTGCGCACCGCGAGCGCCTGCGCAAGGTGGTCGAGCCCGTCGTGGTGGCGGCCGGCTACGACCTGGAGGACCTCGACGTCAGCCGGGTCGGGCGGCGCCACCTGCTGCGGGTCGCGGTCGACAGCGACAAGGGCGTCGACCTGGACGCGGTCGCGGAGGTGTCGCGCGCGGTCTCGGCCGCGCTGGACGAGGCCGAGGCGGCCGGTGACGAGCTCATCGCGGGGGAGTACGAGCTGGAGGTCGGCTCCCGCGGGGTCGACCGGCCGCTCACCGAGCCGCGGCACTGGCGGCGCAACCGGACCCGCCTGGTGCTCGTCGAGGTCGCCGGCAAGCCGGTGACCGGCCGGGTGACGGCGGTGACGGAGACCGGGGTGACCCTGGACGTGGAGGGCGCCGCGCAGACGGTCGCGTTCGCGGACCTGGGCCCCGGCAAGGTGCAGGTGGAGATGAAGCGGCTCGCCGAGCTGCCTGAAGACCTGGACGAAGACGACGACCTTGATGACGACGACGAGGAAGGGGAGGACGAGGCGTGAACATCGACCTGGCGGCGCTCCGCGCGCTGGAGCGTGAGCGGGAGATCCCGTTCGAGACCATCCTCGCGGCGATCGAGACCGCGTTGCTGACCGCATACCGGCACACCGAGGGGGCCAACCCGCACGCCCGGGTCGAGATCGACCGCAAGACCGGCACGGCGTCGGTCCTCGCGCAGGACCTCGACGACGACGGCACGATCGTGCGGGAATACGAGGACACCCCGCACGACTTCGGCCGGATCGCGGCGATGACGGCCAAGCAGGTCATCCTGCAGCGGCTGCGCGAGGCGACCGACGAGGCGCACTTCGGCGAATATGTGGGACGCGACGGTGACCTGGTCACCGGCGTGATCCAGGCGCACGACGCCAGGACCGAGAAGGGCATCGTCTCGATCGACCTCGGCAAGATCGAGGGGCTGCTGCCGGCCGCCGAGCAGGTCCCCGGCGAGCGGTACGAGCACGGTCAGCGCATCAAGTGCATCGTGGTGCACGTGGTGAAGGGCTTCCGCGGGCCGCAGGTGACGCTGTCGCGCTCCCACCCGAACCTGGTGAAGCGGCTCTTCGCGCTGGAGGTCCCGGAGATCGCCGACGGGACCGTCGAGATCGCCGCGATCGCCCGCGAGGCCGGCCACCGCACCAAGATCGCCGTGCGCACGACGGTCTCCGGGGTCAACGCCAAGGGCGCCTGCATCGGCCCGATGGGGCAGCGGGTCCGGGCCGTCATGAGCGAGCTGCACGGTGAGAAAATCGACATCATCGACTGGTCGGACGATCCGGCCCAGTTCGTCGGAAACGCACTTTCGCCGGCGAAAGCGCTCAACGTCGAGGTCGTCGATGCGGGCAACCGGGCCGCCCGGGTGACCGTCCCGGACTTCCAGCTTTCCCTGGCCATCGGGCGTGAGGGCCAGAACGCGCGGCTCGCCGCGAGGCTCACGGGCTGGCGCATCGACATCCGCCCGGACAACGCCGCGGACGCCGGCGTCGATCACGTCACGGGACCGGGCGCGGCACAAGCCGAAAGCGCAGGGTAGACTTCTTGTCGGTACGTCGCACGCCCCCGGTACGCACCTGTGTGGGTTGCCGGAAGCGCGCGTCATCCTCCGAATTACTGCGGTTTGTCGCGATCGAGTCCGGCCCTGACCAGTTCCTGGCCGTTCCTGATCCGGCCCGCAGACGGCCGGGCCGGGGAGCGCACCTGCATCCCGATCCGGCTTGCCTGGCGCTAGCGGAGCGTCGGCGCGCCTTCGGGCGTGCTTTGCGCCTCGCCGGAGTCCTGGACACCGGTCCGCTGGCCGAAGCCGTCGCCCAGGCGGCGGCATTGGAGCAATCGCAGTGATCGGAACCGCCGATGGTGGGCGCGTGATCGCCCCACCCGGACACGCAAGGTAGGACGACGGACATGAGCACACGATGAAGTCCCTGAGATGACCAGGCTTCAAGTGCACGAGTGAGGTCGGCGCGGACCTATGCCGCCCGGCCTCGAGGTGAGGAGTTCAGTGGCAGGCAAGGCCCGCGTACACGAGCTGGCAAAAGAGCTCGGGGTCGAGAGTAAGACCGTGCTCGCGAAGCTGCAGGAGCTTGGCGAATACGTGAAGTCCGCATCCAGCACGGTTGAGGCGCCAGTGGCGCGCCGGCTGCGAGCGAGCTTCGAATCCGGAGGGTCCGCACCAGCGCCCTCGGCTTCTCCTGCGCCGGCATCGTCGGCTCCTTCGGCAGCGCCCGTGCCCTCGGCACCGCGTCCGAACCCGGCAGTCCCGGCAGCCAAGCCCTTCGCGCCCCCGAAGCGGCCACAGCCGCCCGCGGGCGGTGGCTCAGGAGGCGGGCCCGGCCCGCGTCCCGGTCCGCCGCGCCCGGCGCCCGTGGTCAAGCCGACGAGCGCGCACGACATCGAGGTGGCGGCCGCCGAGCAGCGTGCCGCCGCACTGAAGGCGGACCAGGAAGCGGCCATGAAGGCCGCCAAGGAGGCCCGCCAGCGGGAGACCACCCGGCGTGAGTCGGCGCCGCCGCCCAGCGGTGGCGCACCTTCGCCCGGCCCGCGTCCCGGTCCGGCGTCGCCGGCACCCCAGGCGGGTGCCGCGCCGGCCCCCGGTGCTCCACGTCCCGGCCAGGGCCACGTCCCGGCGGCGCACGTCCGCCGGCGCGTTCCCGGGCAACAACCCGTTCGGCGTGTCCGGCGGCGCTCCCACGCGCCCGTCGCCCGCCGGCAACATCCCGCGGCCGAACCCGTCCGCGATGCCTCCGCGGCCCAACCCCGCGTCGATGGGCGGCCCCGGCCGAACCCGTCGCAGATGCCGAGCCAGCGTCCGGGTCGCCCGGCCGGTGGCCCCGGTGACCGTCCCGGTCGTCCGGGTGGTCCCGGTGGCGGCGGCGGTGGCTTCCGTGGCGGTCCGGGCGGTGGCGCCGGCGGTGCCGGTCGTCCCGGTGGTCCCGGTGGCGGCGGCGGTGGCTTCCGCGGCGGTCCTGGTGGCGGCGGCGGTGGCGGTGGCTTCCGTCCCGGTGGCGGCGCAGGCGCCGGTGCCGGCGGCGGTTTCCGCGGTGGTCCTGGTGGCGGCGGCGGCGCGCCCGGCGCGGGCGTCGGCGGTGCCGGTCGTCCTGGTGGCGGCGGTGCCGGTGGCCGCGGTCGCGGTGGCGGTGCGGCGGGTGCCTTCGGGCGTCCCGGCGGCCGGCCGACCCGTGGCCGCAAGTCCAAGAAGCAGCGCAGACAAGAGTTCGACAACCTGTCCGCGCCGACGATGGGCTCGGGCGCTCCCAGGGGTCAGGGTCAGACGATCCGGCTGCCGCAGGGTGCCTCGCTGTCCGACTTCGCGGACCGGATCAACGCCAACCCGGGCTCGCTCGTCCAGGAGATGTTCAACCTGGGCGAGATGGTGACGGCGACCCAGTCGTGCACCAACGAGACCCTGGAGCTGCTCGGTGAGCACCTGGGCTTCGTCGTCAGCATCGTCAGCCCCGAGGACGAGGACCGCGAGCTGCTCGCGCGCTTCGACATCGACCTCGATGCCGACGTCGACGAGGAGCGCCTGGTCATCCGGCCGCCGGTCGTGACCGTCATGGGTCACGTCGACCACGGTAAGACCAAGCTGCTCGACGCGATCCGCTCCACCAACGTCGTGGCCGGCGAGGCCGGTGGCATCACCCAGCACATCGGTGCCTACCAGGTGCACGTGCCGCACGGCGAGGACGGCATCGACCGCGCGATCACCTTCATCGACACCCCGGGTCACGAGGCGTTCACCGCCATGCGTGCCCGTGGTGCGCAGGCCACGGACATCGTGGTCCTGGTGGTCGCGGCCGACGACGGCGTCATGCCTCAGACGATCGAGGCGTTGAACCACGCCCAGGCGGCAGAGGTGCCGATCGTGGTCGCGGTCAACAAGATCGACAAGGAGAACGCCAACCCGGCGAAGGTCCGCCAGGAGTTGACGCAGTACGGCCTCGTCGCCGAGGAGTACGGCGGCGAGACCATGTTCGTCGACATCTCCGCGAAGAGCCGCATCAACATCGAGGGTCTCCTCGAGGCAGTGCTGCTCACCGCCGACGCCGCGCTCGACCTGCGCGCGCCGATCGACGGTCCGGCGCAGGGCATCGCGATCGAGTCGCACCTCGACCGCGGCCGTGGTCCGGTCGCCACCGTGCTGGTGGAGAAGGGCACGCTCAACGTCGGTGACTCGATCGTCGCCGGCCGTGCCTACGGGCGCGTCCGGGCGATGCTCGACGAGAACGGCAAGCCCGTGCCGTCGGCGGGACCGGCCCGTCCGGTCCTGGTGCTCGGTCTGACCTCGGTGCCCGGCGCCGGCGACACGTTCCTCGCCGCCGACGACGACCGCACCGCGCGCCAGATCGCCGAGCAGCGGCAGGCTCGCCGCCGCGCGGCCGAGATGGCCTCGCGCACCGGCCGGGTCACGCTGGAGAACCTGTTCGACCAGCTCAAGGAGGGCGAGAAGACCACGCTCAACCTCATCCTCAAGGGTGACGGTTCGGGTTCGGTCGAGGCGCTCGAGGACGCACTGGTCAAGATCGTCGTCTCCGACGAGGTCCAGCTCCGGATCATCCACCGGGGCGTGGGCGCCGTCACGCAGGACGACGTCAACCTGGCGAGCGCGTCCGACGCGATCGTCATCGGGTTCAACGTGCGGGCCGAGGGTCGCATCCGCGAGCTGGCCGACCGCGAGGGCGTGGAGATCCGGTACTACACCGTCATCTACCAGGCCATCGAGGAGATCGAGACCGCGCTCAAGGGCATGCTCAAGCCGATCTACGAAGAGGTCGAGCTCGGCTCGGCGGAGATCCGCGAGGTCTTCCGCTCGTCGCGCTTCGGCAACATCGCAGGCTGCATCGTCCGCACCGGGCTCATCCGGCGTAACAGCAAGGCGCGCCTGCTCCGCGACGGGGCTGTCATCTCCGACAACCTCACCATCGCGGGCCTGCGGCGCTTCAAGGAAGACGCCACCGAGGTCCGCGAGGGCTTCGAGTGCGGTATCACGCTCGGCAACTTCAACGACATCCAGCTCGGTGACGTCATCGAGACCTGGGAGCTGCGGGAGAAGCCGCGCGGCTGATGCCGCAGAGCTGAGAAGGGCCGCCGCGGGTTTTCCCGCGGCGGCTCTTTCTTTGATGTTGCGCTGCGGCGTACCGTCAGATCTGTCATGAGCCTCATCTGGTGGTCGATCGAGGTCCGCGACGGGGAGGTGCCCGCGCGGCAGTGGCGCGACGCCTGGTCCGAGTCGCTGCTGGAGGCCGCCGTCACCCACGGCGCCCGTGACTTCATCTGGCAGGCCGAGCCGTTCGGGGTGGTGCTGGAGCTCGGCTTCGCCGAGACCGGCGACTGGGACCGCTTCCGGCACCTGCCGGCGGTGGTGGCCGCCATCGACGCGATCGACCCGCGCACGGTGTATGTCTATCCGGGCCGTGGCGGCAGCGCCGGTGCCGGGCTGCCGCGCCGCACTCCCGGCCCGATCGTGCGCGACGCCGCGCCGCTGCCGGTCACGCCGGCCCCGTTATTGGTGGCCAGCCTCTCCTAGAGTCGTTAGGATCTTGGGCCGTGTATACCGGAACCGCGGTCTTCGACATGCTCCTGCCCGGTGACTCCCGTTCGCTGAAGGCCAAGCGTGCCTACGTGCGGCCGCTCGTCGCATATCTGCGCAAGTTCGAGGTGTCCGTCGCCGAGGTGGGCGCCCTCGACCTGCACGGACGCGCCGAGGTCGGCGTCGCGGTGGTCGCCTCGGAGGCCGCCCACGTGCGTGAGGTCCTGGACGCCATCGAGCGGGCGGTCGCCGGCCGGCCCGAGATCGAGTTGCTCTCCGTGCGCCGTCGGCTGCACGGTGACGATGACGAGTAGTCCTGTGTTCTGCGAGCGGCCGCCAGGTCGCGTCGCGGGTACTGTCAGAGCGTTGGTCAGATCGTTTTGGCTGCGGAGGTGTTCGAGATGACGGATCCGGCAAAGGTGCGCCGGCACGCGGAGCGCGTGAAGGAGCTCGTCGCATCAGTGGTGCGGACGCAGGTCAAGGACCCCCGGCTGGGCATGATCACGATCACCGACGCGCGGATCACCGCCGATCTGCGTGAGGCGACCGTGTTCTACACGGTGCTCGGTGACGCGACGGCACAGTCGGGCACGGCGGCGGCGCTGGAGAGCGCCAAGGGACTGATGCGGTCCACCGTCGGCAGGGCCCTCGGGCTGCGCCACTCGCCGAGTCTCGCGTTCGTGCACGACGACGTGACCGAGCACGTGAAGCACATCGACGACCTGCTGGCCACCGCGCGCAGCGCCGACGCCGAGGTCCAGCGCCGGGCCGCGGGGGCGCACTACGCGGGCGACGCCCAGCCCTACAAGCTCGAGGACGACCTGGAGATCGGAAGCGACGACCTGGCGGGGGCCGAAGGCGCTGACGACGAGGTCGTCGTCGGCCAGGACCGGCGGTGACCCTCGGGCAGGCCGTGCGACCGTCGCCCGGGGAGTGGGCCGCAGCGGTCTCCGCGCTGCGCGGCCTGCCCCCGGGCGCCCGCGTGCTGCTCGCGTGTCACGTCAACCCCGACGGTGACGCGCTGGGCAGCATGCTCGGCTTCGCGCTCGGCCTGCGCCGCTTCGCCCCGTCGCTGCTGATCGAGGCGACCTTCCCCGGCCCGATGGTCGTGCCGGCGCCCTTCGACGAGCTGCCGGGCGCGTCGATGCTGGTGCCCGCGAGCGCGGTGGCCCTGCCCGACGCGATGCTGGTCTTCGACGCGGCCAGCATCGAGCGGCTCGGGGCCCTCGCCGCGATCCTGACCTCCACGCCGGTCGGCATTGTGCTGGACCACCACGCGTCCAACGCCGGCTTCGGCGCCATCAACCTCATCGACCCCTCCGCGGCCGCGACGTCCGTGGTGGCCGAGGGTCTGCTCAGCCGCCTGGGCGTGCCGCTGGACCCCGAGATCGCCGAGTGCCTCTACGTGGCCCTCGCCACCGACACCGGCTCGTTCAAGCACGGCTCGACCACCCCGGCGGTGCACGAGCTCGCGGCCCGGCTCATCGCCACCGGCATCCCCGTCGGCGACATCTCCCGCCGCCTGTTCGACACCCGGCCCTACGGCGCGGTCCGGCTCTTCGGCGTCGCCCTGGCCCGCACCGCCTTCGAGCCGGCCGGCGGGCTCGGCCTCGCGTGGACGTATGTGACGCTCGACGACCTCGCCGAGTTCGACCAGCCCGCGGGCGCCGTCGAGGCGCTCATCGACTCGGTGCGCTGCGTCGCGGAGGCCGACATCGCGTGCGTGGTGAAGCCCGTCGGCCCGGGGGAGTGGTCGGTCTCGCTGCGCAGCAAGGGCGCCGTCGACGTCAGCCGCGTCGCGGTCGGCCTCGGCGGCGGCGGGCACCGCTTCGCGGCCGGGTTCAGCGCCTCCGGCACCGTCGAGGGCGTCATGGACTCGATCCGTGCCGCGCTCGCCGACCGGGTCGTCCTCGTGGATCAGGGTTAATCCAGGGCTGACATCGGTAGCACGCGAGATGGTTATGCGGTGACAATCGATGCATGGACCGACCTGAGCTGGTTGCGGAGGTCGACCGGGTTTGGGCCCGTCCGGTCGTGCTGGCACCGGTCTTCGCCCTGATCGCCCTCGTGGGCGGGGCGCTGCCGTCGTTCTCCCTGCGGGCCAACCTGCTCGTCCTCGGCGCCGGAGGCGCGCTGCTGTGGCTCGGGATGTCCGCCGCGGTGCCGAAGCGCACCTCGCCGGCGCGGCTGCCCAGGGCCTCGGCGTGGTGGCTGCTGCCGATCGGGCTCTTCGCGGTCGTCGAGGGCGTCACGTTCCTGATCGGCTCGCGGGCCTATCCGACGCTGTCCCGGCTGGCGGACCCGCTGCTGGAGCACTACCTCGCCCGTGCCGCCGCGTACTTCGGCTGGCTGTGGGCGTTCTGGGCGATGGTGCGGCGATGACCGGCCGGCGGAGCACCACGGGGGAGACGGCATGACCCTTGCGCAGGCGGGCATCGCGGCCGCGTTCACCGTGACGCTGGGACTCTTCGCCGCGGTCGAGATCGCGGCCCGGCGGGAGGGCTCGCGGGTGCCGACCCTCGGCGAGGTCTGCGGCGTCGTCATGCGCTACCGGGTCGGCCCGCTGCCGGTCGGGCGGATCGCGATGTTCGGCTTCTGGTGGTGGCTCGGCTGGCACTTCCTGGCCCGCTGACGAGCTTGCTGACACGACCGCCGGGGAGCCCGCTGACGTGCATCCGACAGGTAAACCCGCAGGTAACAACGTCCAGATCGCGGGATGACGTCGCACATCGTGGAACTGAACGATAACTTAGTCGCCATGCGCATCGTACGAATTCTTCGCCGCCCGTCCCGGGCCTGACCGCTTCCAGCGGAACCCGGCGGCGGGCGTCCACGGCCCAGTTCACAACAGCCGCCGTCAGCGAGGAATCAGATGCGCAAGACCCACCGATCCACGTTTCAGACCGACACCACCCATCGTCGGTCTCCTGGTCGTGCGTTGGCGTGGCCGCCGGTGACCCCGGCGTCCCTGCGATCGGACCGTCAACACACCAACCGCGCCGTCAGTCGCGTCACCAGTCAGGAGACCAGTGTCATGCCCGAGCAGCCGAAGCCCCAGCCCAAGCCGCAGGAGTCCACCCCCGACACGCGCGAGCGCGCCCGTGCCGCCCTGCAGATGTCGATGGACCGCCGGGGCTGATCACCTTTGTAAGTAGCGCGTAGGAGGTTAACTCCTTACGCTGTCGCGGTGACCGTGATGCGTCGTGTCGCCGCCCTCGCCCTGCCGGCGCTCGTGGTGCTGGCCGCCGAGCCCCTCTACGTCCTGGTGGACACGGCGGTCGTCGGGCACCTGGGCCGCGAGGAGCTGGGTTCCCTGGCCATCGGTGGCCAGGTCATGGCGCTCGCCGTGTGGCTCGGCACCGTGCTCGCCTACGGCACGACCGGCCGCGCCGCGCGCCGCTTCGGCGCCGGCCAGCGCGAGGCCGCGGTCTCCGAAGGCGTCCAGGCGTCCTGGCTGGCCCTCGCCGGCGGCGTCGCCATCATGGTGACCCTGGAGCTGGTCGCCGGGCCGCTGACCCGCGCCATCGCCGGGTCGCCGGGCCCCGGTCGCCGACGGCGCGGCCGACTGGCTGCGCATCGCCGCCCTCGGCGCGCCCGGGCTGATGCTCGGCACCGCCGGCAACGGCTGGATGCGCGGCGTGCAGGACACCCGCCGCCCCCTGTACTACGTCCTCGGCGCCAACGTGCTGTCCGCCGTGCTCTGCCCGCTGCTGGTCTACCCGCTGGGCCTGGGGCTGGAAGGCTCCGCCGTCGCGAACGTCGTCGCCCAGAGCGCCGTCGGCCTGCTGTTCGTGCGGGCGCTGCTGACCGAGCGCGTCCCGCTGCGCCCGCACCTCGACGTGATCCGCCACCAGCTGACGCTCGGCCGGGACCTGCTGCTGCGCGGCGCCGCGTTCCAGGCGTGCTTCCTGTCCGCGTCGGCGGTCGCGGCCCGCTTCGGCACCGCCAGCCTCGCCGCGCACCTCATCGCCATCCAGCTGTTCTTCTTCACCGCACTCGCCCTCGACGCGGTCGCGATCGCCGCGCAGTCCCTCGTCGGCGCCGCGCTCGGCGGCGACCGCGCCGACGAGGCGAAGCTGCTGGCCCGCCGCATCACCACCGCCGGCCTCGTGTCGGGCATCGTGTTCGCGTTCCTCGTCGCGGCCGCCCTGGCGACCGTGCGGCCCTGGTTCGGCGCCGATCCTCAGGTGTACGCCGAAGCAAAGACCGCCTGGTGGTGGTTCGTCGCCATGATGCCCGCCGCGGGCGTCGTCTTCGCCCTCGACGGCGTCTTCCTCGGCGCCGGCGACATCCGGTACCTGCGCAACCTGACCCTCGTGTCCGCCCTCGGCGGCTTCCTGCCCGGCATCTGGCTGGCGTACCTGCTCGACGGCGGCCTGCGCGGCGTGTGGATCGCCCTGTGCCTGTTCATCGCGCTGCGCCTGGCCGGCCTGCTCTGGCGCCTCGCCGGCGACAAATGGGCCGTGGTCGGCGCCGTGCGTTGACATACTGCGCACCGTGGATGCACGACTGACACCCGCGCAGCTCGAAGCGCTCGCCCACGTCAGGGCCGCGAGCGGTGCCCGCACCGACCCGCTCGACGCGGTCGTGACGATCAACTTCCATCCGGACCGGATCGACGCCGGTGGCCGCAGCGTCGTCGAAGGGCTCCTCGCCGACGGCCGGTTCCGCAGCCAGTTCGAGACCGGCATCTCCAACGGCGGCCTGACCGCCCACCCCGGCGGCGACCGTGACCGCTGGGAGGAGCGCATGTTCGGCGGCGCCTACCAGCGGCCCGGGGTCGTGCCCGCGGACCGCCCCAAGTACGGCGCCCTCGACCTGGGCCGCCACCCCGCCGGCGCCGCCCGCCGCTTCGGCTCCGCGCACCTGCGCCTGCGCCCCGAGGTCAACGCCCGCGCCACGTTCACCCTGGGGGACAGCTTCCACGAGCCGGCCGAGGCGGGCGTGTTCGACGCGTTGTCGCCGGTACTGGCCGGCCTCACCGACCATCTCACCGCCGCCGGACCGCTCGACGACTACGTCGAGGCGCAGGTTCACGGCCCGGTCGACCTCGCCCGCGACGTCGAGGCGCTCGTCCTCGACGACAGTTTCGCCGGCCGCCTGCCCGCGGCGGAGCTGCTCACCGCCCGCTTCGACATCAAGCTCGAGTGGCGGGCCGGGTCGCGCCTCGCACCCGACGAGGTGCCCGAGGAATTCCGCGGCCCCGAGATGCGCCCACTCGCGGTGCTGCTGTGCGAGCGCTACTCGCGGCCCCTCCTCGACGCCGAGCTGATCGGCCGTGCCGCCCGCGACGTCGTCACCGCACCCGGGGAGTGGGCGGCGTGGGGGACGCCCGCCGCGACGCTGCAGCTGCTCAAGTACCTGTGGCACATCCTCGCCTGGCACGGCCGTTAGGCTGACCGGTCGTGGCGCAGAAGGCAGTGACGCAGGGCGGGCTGGTCGTGGTCGACAAGTCCGGCGGGATGACCTCGCACGACGTGGTGTCGCGGATGCGGCGGCTGGCGAGGACGCGCCGGGTCGGGCACGGCGGGACCCTGGATCCGATGGCGACCGGGGTGCTCATCATCGGCGTGGAGAAGGCGACCCGGCTGCTCACGTACGTGATCGGCAGCACCAAGGAGTACCACGCGACGATCCGGCTCGGGCAGGCGACCGTCACCGACGACGCCGAGGGCGAGGTCGTGTCCACAGTGGACGCGAGCGCGGTCACCGACGGCGACGTGCACGCCGGGCTCGAGCCGTTGCGCGGTGCGATCCTGCAGGTGCCCAGCGCGGTGTCGGCGATCAAGGTGAACGGGGTGCGCTCGTACCACCGCGTCCGCTCCGGCGAGGAGGTCGAGCTGCAGGCCCGGCCCGTCACCGTGTCGCGCCTCGACGTGCTGGCGATCCACCGCTCGCCCGGATGGGTGGACGTGGACGTGGACGTGGCGTGCTCGTCCGGTACCTACATCCGCGCGCTGGCCAGGGATCTCGGCGCCACGCTCGGGGTCGGCGGCCACCTGACCGCGCTGCGCCGCACCGCCGTCGGCGCGTTCACCCTCGCCGAGGCCGCCACCCTGGACGAGCTCGCCGAGCGGGAGGACCCGGTCACGATGCCGCTGCCGGCCGCCGCCGACCGGTGCTTCCCCCGGCGTGACGCGGACGAGGTGGAGGCGAAGACGCTGTCGCACGGCGGTTCGCTCGCCCCGATCGGCGTCGCCGAGCCCTACGCGGTGTTCGCCCCCGACGGCACCGTCCTGGCGATCGTCCGGGAGAAGGACGGCCGGGCGCGCCCGGAGATCGTGCTCGTGCCCTAAGCCGTGCGGATCCGCAGGCCCGCAGGGGTGCGGGCCGAGCGGGTCCGCAGCTCGTCGAGGTGTGCGACGTTGAAGTCGGCGCCGGGGACGCTGCGCAGTCCCGCCACCACGCCACCGGCCGCCTTCCCCGCCAGTACACCGGCGACCGCGTCCTCCACGACGAGGCTGTGTCGGGGGTCGACGCCGAGCTGGGCGGCGGCGCTCAGATAGCCCTCCGGGTGCGGCTTCGCCCGCTGGATCTCGGAGATCGTCACCAGCACCTCCGGCGGGGTGATGCCGGCGGCGCCGAGCCGGGTCAGCGCGAGGTGGCGGTCGGCCGAGGTGACGACCGCCCACGGCACGCCCCAGTCGTCCAGCGCGGCGAGCAGGTCCAGCGCGCCGTGCGCCGGCACCACCCCGTCGAGGTCCGCACGCTCCATGTCCAGCAGCGCCGCCGCGTCCGCGGCCTGCTCGCCGGGCGACAGCCACGGCGCCAGCTCGGGGATCGTCTCGCGGGCCGGGCGGCCGGGGGTGACCCGCATGACCAGGTCGTGCTCCAGGCCCCGGCGGGTGGACCAGTGCAGCCAGGTCCGGGCCACCACCGCGTCGGAGTCCACGAGCGTGCCGTCCATGTCGAAGAGCACCGCGGTGACGTCTGCCATGAAGCCGATCCTGCCTCGGCGCTAGGCTCGTGGGCATGCAGCGGTGGCGGGGAACACAGGCGGCGCCGGGTGGCTGGGGCCGCGCGGTCACCACGATCGGCGTCTTCGACGGCGTGCACCGGGGGCACCAGCAGGTGATCGGGCACGTCGTGAAGCGGGCCGGGGAGCTGGGCGTGCAGTCGGTCGTGCTGACGTTCGACCCGCACCCGTCGGAGGTGGTGCGGCCAGGGTCGCACCCGGCGGTGCTGAGCGAGCCGTCCCGCAAGGCGGAGCTGATCGAGGCGCTCGGGGTCGACGTGCTGTGCGTCATCCCCTTCACGGTGGAGTATTCGCACCTGTCACCCGAGGCCTTCGTCCACGACGCGCTGGTCGAGCACCTGCACACGGCGCTGGTCGTGGTGGGGGAGAACTTCCGGTTCGGCCACAAGGCCGCCGGCGACCTGCAGCTGCTGCACCGCCTCGGCCGCACGTTCGGGTTCGGGGTGGAGGGCGCGCCGCTGGTCGCCGACGAGGGCACGGTGTTCTCCTCGACCTACATCCGGGCCTGCGTCGACGCCGGCGACGTCGTGGCCGCGGCCCGCGCGCTCGGCCGGCCGCACCGCGTCGAGGGTGTCGTCGTGCGCGGCGACCAGCGCGGCCGTGAGCTGGGCTTCCCCACGGCCAACCTGCTGACGTCGCCGAACGCCGCGATCCCCGCCGACGGCATCTACGCCGCCTGGGTCACCCGCGACCGGGACCGGACGCCTCACCCGGCGGCGGTCTCCATCGGCACCAACCCGACGTTCTCCGGCAAGGAGCGGCGGGTCGAGTCCTACATCCTCGACTTCGCCGGCGACATCTACGGCGAGCGGATCGCCGTCGACTTCGTCGAGCGCCTCCGTGAGCAGCGGGTGTACACCGGCATCGAGCCGCTGATCGAGCAGATCCGCGAGGACGTCGCACAGACCAGACGGTTGCTGGACCGGCCCGTCTGTTAGCCTTGTATCGACGCCGGGTGACCGGCGGGGGTCAGGCTGCCTGCACGACGCCGCGGGGCCGGCCTTCATGAAGATCCAACCTCTAAGGGAGAACATGGCGCTCGACTCTGCGCAGAAGACCGAGATCATGGGCAAGTACGCGACCGTCGAAGGGGACACCGGCTCGCCGGAGGTCCAGGTCGCGATGCTGACCAAGCGGATCGCGGACCTCACCGAACACCTCAAGCTGCACAAGCACGACCACCACAGCCGGCGCGGCCTGCTGCTGCTGGTCGGCCGTCGCCGCCGCCTGCTCAACTACCTGCAGCGCAGCGACATCGCCCGCTACCGCTCGTTGATCGAGCGGCTCGGCCTGCGGCGATAACGACTGATGCGTTGGGGAGCGGCGTGCATGCGTCGCTCCCCTTCGTGTAGTGACACACTGGTATGAAGCAACGCCCCGCCCGAGCGCGTCGGCGCACCGGTCCTCGGTAGTGGCTTCCGGGCAGATCAGCCCCGTGAGCTTCGATCGAAGACCGGCCGCAGACAGCTCCGCCTGGGCGCACCACAACCCGAAGGAGCACCACACCACATGACCGAGCAGAGCACTCTCGGTACGCATTTCAGCACCGCGGTCATCGACAACGGCGCGTTCGGCACCCGGGAGATCACGTTCTCCACGGGTCGCCTGGCGCGGCAGGCCGCCGGTTCGGCGCTTGCCCAGTTGGGCGAGACCGTCGTGCTGTCGGCGACCACGGCCGGCAAGACCCCGAAGGACCAGTTCGACTTCTTCCCGCTGACGGTCGACGTCGAGGAGCGGATGTATGCCGCGGGCCGCATTCCCGGCTCGTTCTTCCGCCGCGAGGGTCGTCCCAGCGAGGACGCGATCCTCACCTGCCGGCTGATCGACCGGCCGCTGCGCCCCAGCTTCGTCAAGGGGCTGCGCAACGAGGTCCAGGTCGTCGAGACGATTCTCGCCCTCGACCCGGCCCACCCCTACGACGTCGTGGCGATCAACGCCGCCTCGCTGTCGACCAAGCTGTCCGGCCTGCCGTTCTCCGGCCCGATCGGCGCCACCCGCATGGCGCACGTCGACGGCCAGTGGATCGCGTTCCCGACGCTCGAGGAGCTCAGCCGCGCCACGTTCGACATGGTCGTCGCCGGCCGGACCCTGCCCGACGGTGACGTCGCGATCATGATGGTCGAGGCCGAGGCGACCGAGCACACCGTGGCGCTGATCGCCGGCGGCGCGCCCGCGCCGACCGAGGAGGTCGTGGCCGGTGGCCTCGAGGCCTCCAAGCCGGCCATCCGCGAGCTGTGCCGGGCCCAGTCCGAGCTCGCGGCGGTCGCCGCGAAGCCGGTCCAGGAGTTCCCGACCTTCCTCGACTACCAGCCCGACGCCTACGAGGCCGTGGCCGGTGCCGTCAAGGAGGAGGTCTCCGAGGCGCTGCGCATCTCCTCCAAGGCGGAGCGCGAGGAGGCCCTCGACCGGATCAAGGAGGCCGCCTTCCAGCGCCTCGCCGGTGCCTTCGAGGGTCGCGAGAAGGAGGTCGGCGCCGCGCTGCGTTCGCTGACCAAGAACGAGGTCCGCGCCCGGGTCCTGCGCGAGCAGGTCCGCATCGACGGCCGTGGCCCGCGTGACATCCGTCCGCTGACCGCCGAGGTCCAGGTGCTCCCGCGGGTGCACGGCTCGGCGCTGTTCGAGCGCGGCGAGACCCAGATCCTGGGTGTCACCACGCTGAACATGCTGCGCATGGAGCAGACGCTGGACACCCTGGCGCCGGAGAAGTCCAAGCGCTACATGCACAACTACAACTTCCCGCCCTACTCGACCGGTGAGACCGGCCGGGTGGGCTCGCCCAAGCGGCGCGAGATCGGCCATGGCGCGCTCGCCGAGCGGGCCCTGATCCCGGTGCTGCCGGCCCGCGAGGAGTTCCCCTACGCGATCCGTCAGGTCTCCGAGGCCCTCGGCTCCAACGGCTCCACGTCGATGGGCTCGGTCTGTGCCTCGAGCATGGCGCTGCTGTCCGCCGGTGTGCCGCTGAAGGCGCCGGTCGCCGGCATCGCCATGGGCCTCATCTCCGACGAGGTCGACGGCAAGACGGAATACGTCACGCTCACCGACATCCTCGGTGCCGAGGACGCGTTCGGCGACATGGACTTCAAGGTCGCCGGCACCCGTGACTTCGTGACCGCCCTGCAGCTGGACACCAAGCTCGACGGCATCCCGTCCGACGTGCTGGCCGGTGCCCTGCAGCAGGCCCACGACGCGCGGCACGTCATCCTCGACGTGATGGCCGAGGCGATCGAGTCGCCGGCCGGCATGAGCCAGTACGCGCCCCGCGTGACCACGGTCCGCATCCCCGTCGACAAGATCGGCATGGTGATCGGGCCGAAGGGCCAGACCATCAACGCGATCCAGGACGAGACCGGCGCCGAGATCAGCATCGAGGACGACGGCACGATCTACGTCGGCGCGACCAACGGCCCGTCGGCCGAGGCCGCGGTCGAGCGGATCAACGCGATCGCCAACCCGACGATGCCGAAGGTCGGCGACAAGTTCCTCGGCACGGTGGTGAAGACGGCCGCGTTCGGCGCCTTCATCTCGCTGCTGCCCGGCCGCGACGGCCTGCTGCACATCTCCAAGGTGGGCAACGGCAAGCGCGTCGACCGGGTCGAGGACTTCCTCAACGTCGGTGACAAGGTCGAGGTGCAGATCGCGGACATCGACAACCGCGGCAAGATCTACCTCGACAAGGTGCTGACCGAGGCAGAGGCCGCCGCCGCGGCCGAGGCTGCCGCGGCCGGTGGCGGCGCGTCGGCCTCCGGCTCGGGCGACCGGCCGTCCGGCCGGGACCGTGGCGGCGACCGCGGCGGTGACCGTGGGCCGCGTTCGCGCGACCGTGGTGACCGCGGCGACCGTGGTGACCGTGGGCCGCGTCAGGCGTCCGCGGACACCGCGCCGTCCTCACCCTCGGCTCCGTCCACGTCCTCGTCCGACGGCGAGGACGGCCCGGCCGACGGCGAGGACGGCGGCGAGTTCCGTCGTCGGCGCAACCGGCACAGCTGAAACATGGCGAGTCGAGCGCTGACCCAGACGTTGGCAGAGGACCCGCTGGGTGGCACGGTGCGTCGCACCGTGCTGCCCAACGGGCTGCGCATTCTGACCGAGGCGATACCGGCGATGCGCAGCGTGTCGTTCGGCGTCTGGGTCGGCATCGGCTCGCGGGATGAGACCCCGGCGCTGTCCGGGGTCTCCCACTTCCTCGAGCACCTGTTGTTCAAGGGCACCAAGCGGCGCACCGCGCTGGAGATCTCCTCCCAGATCGAAGCGGTCGGCGGGGAGACCAACGCGTTCACCGCGAAGGAGTACACGTGCTACTACGCACGGGTCCTCGACGCCGACCTGCCGCTCGCCATCGATGTGGTGTGCGACCTGGTCATCGACTCGGTGCTGACCGATGCGGACGTCGAGACCGAGCGTGGCGTGATCCTCGAGGAGATCGCGATGCACGAGGACGAGCCCGGCGACGAGGTGCACGACGTCTTCACCGAGGCGATCTTCGGTAACCATCCGCTCGGCCGGCAGATCTCCGGCAGCGTGGCGAGCATCTCCGCGCTGACCCGTAAGCAGATCGACGGGTTCTACCGCAGGCGGTACCTGCCCTCGCAGATGGTGATCGCGGCGGCCGGCAACCTCGACCACGTGAAGGTCGTCAAGGCGGTCCGGGCGGCGTTCGAAGGGCTGTCCGTCGAGGCGGACCCGGCGCCGCGGCGCTCCCGTACCACGCGGGTGCCCGCCCGCTCCGGGCAGGTCGTGGTCCGCAACAAGGACACCGAGCAGGCGCACCTGGTGCTCGGCTGCGTGGGCTACCCGCGCCAGCACGACAACCGGTTCGCCCTCGGTGCGCTCAACAACGTGCTCGGCGGCGGCATGTCGAGCCGGCTGTTCCAGCAGATCCGTGAGCAGCGCGGCCTGGCGTACTCGGTCTACTCGTTCACCTCGCAGTACAGCGACGCCGGCCTCTTCGGCGTCTACGCCGGCTGCGCGCCCGGCAAGGTCGAGGAGGTCCTCGCCATCACCCGGGATGAGCTCGCCCGGGTCGCGGCGGAGGGCGTCACCGACGCCGAGGTCGAGCGCGGCAAGGGCATGCTCAAGGGCGCCGTCGTGCTGGGTCTGGAGGACACCGGGTCCCGGATGAGCCGGCTCGGCAAGGGCGAGCTGCTGTATGACGAGCTGCTGTCCGTCGACGAGGTGCTGCGCCGGGTCGACCTGGTCACGCCGGAGATGGTGCGTCAGGTGGCGGGGGAGCTGCTGTCCCGCCCGATGTCCCTCGCGGTGATCGGCGAGTTCGACGACAACGCCTTCGCGGGAGCTTTGGGATAAATTATCCCGCGTGAACTCTCCTTCAGAGCCGATCAAGGTCGGTGTGATCGGTGCCCGTGGTCGCATGGGCACCGAGGCGTGTCAGGCCGTCTCGGCCAGCGCTGACCTGTCGCTGGTCGCGTCGCTCGACGTCGGCGACCAGCTGTCCACGGCTGCTTCCGTCTATGTCGACTTCACCACGCCGGACGTGGTGATGGACAACCTGCGCTGGTGCGTGTCGCACGGCGTGCACGCGGTCGTCGGCACGTCGGGCTTCACCACCGCGCGGCTGGACGAGGTGCGGTCGTGGCTTTCGGACAAGCCGGACGTCGGCGTGATCATCGCGCCCAACTTCGCGATCGGCGCCGTGCTGATGATGGAGTTCGCGGCCCGCGCGGCGCCCTTCTTCGAGTCGGTCGAGGTGGTCGAGATGCACCACCCGCAGAAGATCGACGCCCCCAGCGGCACCGCGCTGCGCACCGCCCAGCTCATCGCTTCGGCGCGGGCCTCCGCGGGCCTGGGCCCGGTGCCGGACGCGACCTCGGAGGAGATGGCGGGCGCCCGGGGCACGGACGTCGAGGGGGTTCCGGTGCACTCGCTGCGGGCCCGTGGGCTCGTCGCGCACCAGGAGGTCCTGTTCGGCACGACGGGCGAGACGCTGACGATCCGGCACGATTCGTACGACCGGAAGTCGTTCATGCCGGGGGTGCTGCTGGCGGTCCGCTCGGTCGTGTCGCGCCCCGGGCTGACGGTCGGCCTCGGTCCGCTCCTCGGCTGACAATCACGTTGTGTAACCGTTTCGCGTTCGTCTGACGTTTCCAGATACTGGGATCCTAAGGCCCCAATTCGGGCGCAACAGGGTCACATCGCGGTAACGGGAGGGGCTTCCTCGGTCTCGAGTGACGCATGCCACCGCAGCTGCGGGATGAGCAGATCATCAACGTCGAGTGACCGGCTGACCCCGTCCGGGGCCCAGCCGGAACTCTCCAGAAATCGACGCGTAACAGGGTCGTCAGCGAATGTCCACGCGAGAGCTGTCGTGAATCCGTCAGTACGCCATAAATCGACACTAGCCGCCAGCAATCGGCTTCCATGGCCGCGACGCCCCCACCTGGGTTCGACCAGGACATCGGTGATCGCCGCGGCCTTCGCCAGGACGGTGTGATCTTCGTCCGGAGCGAGCGCAGTGTCGTCTGCTGGACCTGACGCGGCAAAACCCACGACGTATGCTGAGGTCGGTCCAGTGCTGGGCGGCTGTTGTTGCTCCACTGCGACCAGGACCCGGTGTTCAGGGGTCGGGGGATCCGCGATTGCGTCCCGCCATCTGCGGGTAATCCAGTCCTCATCCAGTTGGTCGAGGATGTGTTGGGGCAGCAGTCGCCGGTAGGCGACACGCCAGGTCGTGAGTTGGATTCGCGTGATCTCGCCGACGTCGTCGAGTCGCGCCGGTCGGACGAAGCCGAGCGTCATGACGCAGCAGCCTACGGATTTTGTGTGAAGAGCCACGTGGCGGGGTAGCGCCGGCTCGTCACAGTTGGACCCGAGCAACCGTTGAGACAGGCAGCAGGTAAGCCAGCAGCGAGCGAGTGGAGGGCAGCACAAGTGGCGGAGCGAGGACGAGTCGCCGTGTTGACGGCCGTCCGGCCCAAGCTTCGGCCCCGGGTCAAGCAGGTGCTCATCGTGGCGGCCGTATGGGCCGTCGTATGGGCCTTCTTGTACGTGGCCGCGGCGAGAAACGGGTATTTCGACCTCAAGGTCTACTACGGCGCCATGGACTACTGGGTGAACAAGGGTGGCGACATCTACGACTACCTGGTGCCCGGCACGCCCTACGGCTTCACCTACCCACCGTTCGCCGCCGCCCTGATGTCGCCCATGGCGCTCATCGGCTGGCACACCGCGATCGCGATCAGCGTGACGATGAACGTCGTCGCGCTCGGCTTCATCATCACCTGGCTCATCGGCCCGGTCATCAAGCGCCAGGGCTGGCAGTTCTGGTTCTCCCTCGCCATCGCGTTCGGCCTCGTCGCGGCCTTCGAGCCGGTGCGCGAGACCGTCAACTTCGGCCAGGTCAACATCCTGCTGCTGTTCATGGTCGTCGGTGACCTGCTGCTGCTGGTCCGTGGAGGCTCGCGCCTCGGCGGCATCGGCGTCGGCCTGGCGACCGCGATCAAGCTCACGCCGGGCGTGTTCATCCTGTACCTGGTGGTGACCCGCCGCTGGCGGGCCGCTGCGGTCTCCACGGCCACCGCGGCCGCCGCGACGTGGGCGGCGGCGACCTTCGCGCCGGACGCCTCGCGGGTCTTCTGGACCGACGCGATGTGGAACACCGACCGCGTCGGCTCCGCCACGTTCGTGTCCAACCAGGCGCTCAGCGGCCTCGTCGCCCGCCTGTTCAACCCGGACCCGATGAAGCCGCTGTGGCTGTTGCTCGTGCTCGGCGCGCTCGCGGTCTGGGCGTGGCGGGTCCGCAAGGCGGTCAAGGCCGGCGACGAGCTCGCCGGGCTCGCGCTGACCGGCCTCGTCGGCTGCATGGTCAGCCCGATCAGCTGGATCCACCACCTGGTGTGGGTGCTGCCGTCGATCGCGGTCCTGCTGGACCACGCGACCGACCGGAGCAACGACGCACGCCGCAGGCGCCACCTCATGATCTTCGGGGTGTTCTCCTACCTGCTGCTGTGCAGCCGCACACCATGGGCGTTCCACCAGAAGTTCGACGGTCTCGGCCTGCTCGGCGGCAACGCCTACGTGCTGCTGATGATCGCCCTGCTGATCACCCTGCCGATCCGGGAGCCGGCGGACGCGACCTCCGGGCCGCTGCGCAAGGCCAACCCGGCGACCTCGACCGGCCCCGTGGTCGAGGACGTCCCGGACCTCGTGGAGATCGACCGGCGCGTCAGTGCCGCGTTCGAGGCCAAGGACGCCAGCAAGTCCTCCGAACCGGCCCGGCCCCTCGTGGGCGCATAGCTCCAGCGACACACACGGACGGCGGCCCCGCACGGGCCGCCGTCCGTTTTTTGTCATACCCGCCGGTTAGCCTCGCGGGGTGCTGACTCTCACCCAGGCACGGCGGATCGCTCTCGCCGCTTCGGGCTTCGCCGACCGCGCCCCGACCGGCGTCCCCGAGCGGCGCCACCTGAAGCGGGTCCTCGGCCGCACCGGCCTGCTGCAGATCGACTCGGTCAACGTCGTCCAGCGCGCGCACTACCTGCCCGCATACAGTCGCCTGGGGCCCTATCCGACCGAGCTGCTCGACCGGCTGGCTTATCGGCGCCCCCGCGAGCTGTTCGAATACTGGGCCCACGAGGCGTCCCTCGTCCCGGTCCACCTGCACCCGGCGCTGCGCTGGCGGATGCAGTCCGGCTCCGCCTGGGGCCGCATGGTCCGCATGGCCCGCGAGCAGCCCGACCTGATCCGCTGGGTCCTCGACGAGATCCGCGACAAGGGTCCGATCACCGCCAACGAGGTCGAGGGTGACCTGGCCCGCCCCCGCAGCAAGGAGCACTGGGGGTGGAACTGGTCGGACACCAAGACCGCGATCGAGTGGCTCTTCTACACCGGCGAGGTCAGCGTCGCCAGCCGCAACTCCTCCTTCGCCCGGGTCTATGACGTGCCCGAGCGCATCCTCCCGGCGGCCGTGCTCGCCGCGCCCACCCCTGAGCCCGCCGATGCGTACCGCGACCTGGTCCGGGTCGCGGCGAGGTCCCTCGGCATCGCCGCCGAGGCCGAGCTGCGCGACTACTTCCGCCTGCCGCTCGCCGGCGCCCGCACCGCGATCGCCGAGCTCGTCGAGGCCGGCGAGCTCATCCCCACCGAGGTCGAGGGCTGGCAGCCCCGCGCCTACCTGCACCACGAGGCGCCCAACCCGCGCCGCATCGGCGCCGCCACGCTCGTGAGCCCCTTCGACCCGCTGATGTGGGAGCGGGCCCGGGTGGCGCGGCTGTTCGGCTTCACCTACCGCATCGAGATCTACGTCCCGCCGCTGCAGCGCCTCTATGGCTACTACGTGCTGCCGTTCCTGCTCGGTGACCGGCTCGTCGCCCGGGTCGACCTGAAGGCCGACCGCCGCTCGGGGACGCTGCTGGTGCCGGCCGCCTGGGTCGAGCCGCTGACGGGGCGCGGCGCCCCTTCGCGCGGTGAGGTGGCGGCGGCGCTGTCGGCGGAGCTGCGCAGGTTTGCCGGCTGGCTGGGGCTGGAGCGGGTCGATCTGCCGGTCGCGGGCGACTTCGCCGTCGACCTGGCCAAGGCCATGACCGTCTGACCTGTCGGCCGTGCCGGCCGCTGGCCCGGCCGGTGTAGCGTGAATGGCGTGACGTCACCCCTTCAGGCCGCGCCCGCCAGTGACGGGCTGGCGGCACATCTGCTGGCCGGCGCGCCCGTCGAGCAACCTGCCGCGGGCGGCCATGAGGTGCCGCCGCAGGGTGGGTATCAGTACCACTACGTGGCGCCACCGAAAGGGCGGCTCGCCAGGCTGGCGGAGCGCACGCCGAGGTGGGTGTCGCCACTCGGGTTGACGGCGCTGCTGTCCGGTGGCGTGGCATACACGCTGCTGATGCGGCCGACCGCGACCAGCGCGACCGCCGCGCCGACGTGTGTGATGAAGCTCTTCACCGGCTTCGACTGCCCAGGGTGCGGTGGCACGCGGGCGGCCTGGTATCTGCTGCACGGCGACATCCCCGCCGCCGCGCACCACCACGCGATGATGGTGTTCGCGACGCCGTTCCTGGTCTATCTGTATGTGAGCTGGACCGTCAACCGGCTCGCCAACCGCAAGGTCCTGCCGACGATGCGGCTGTCCAACGGCGCGCTGATCGGCTTCCTGGTCGCGTGGCTGGTGTTCTCCGTCGCACGGAATCTGCCCTGGGCGCCGTTCGATTGGCTGTTCGTCTAGGCTTTTTGCATGCTCTCCGCCAAAGCGATCGCCTGGACGCATTTCGAACCGCCCTCGGACGTGCCGTGGGAGACGGATGCCGATGGCGGTCAGGCCCTGGCGGAGTTCGCCGGGCGGGCGTGCTACCAGTCGTGGAAGAAGCCCAACCCGGCCACCGCCACCAACGAGGGCTACCTGCGGCACATCCTCGAGGTCGGGCACCTGTCGGTGCTGGAGCACGGGACCGTGACGTTCTACCTCACCGGCGTGTCCCGCTCGTTCACGCACGAGCTGGTCCGGCACCGGCACTTCTCGTATTCGCAGCTGTCGCAGCGATATGTCCCCGGTCGCGAGGCGCAGATGGTCGAGCCCGACGTGATCGCCGAGGACCCCGAGCTGCACAAGGTGTTCGTGGAGGCCTCCGAGGCGGCGCTGCGGGCCTACAACGAGCTCCTGGAGGGCCTGGAGGCCAAGTTCAGCGAGGTCGAGAACGGCACCAGCCGGCGCAAGCAGGCGCGGCAGGCGGCGCGGGCGGTGCTGCCCAACGCGGCCGAGACCAGGATCGTCGTGACCGGCAACTACCGGGCGTGGCGGCACTTCGTGACCATGCGGGCGACCGAGGCCGCCGACGTGGAGATCCGTGAGGTGGCGATCGCCTGCCTCAAGGAGCTGCAGCGGGTGGCGCCCAACGTGTTCGCCGATTTCGCCATCAGCACGCTCGCCGACGGCAGCGAGGTCGCCACCGCTCAGCACAGCTGGGAATCTTGAGCTGAGCGACCGGAACGCTTCCGCTAGGTTGTGCGTATGACACGCACCGGTTCCGTCCCCGGCCGGCCGTTCGGCCGGCTGCTCAGCGCGATGGTGACGCCATTTCGCGCTGACGGTTCGCTCGACGTCGACGGTGCGGCGCGGCTGGCCGCTCACCTGGTCGACGACCAGGAGCATGACGGCCTGGTGGTCAACGGGACCACCGGGGAGTCGGCGACGACCAGCGACGCCGAGAAGGACCAGGTGTTGCGGGCCGTCATCGAGGCGGTCGGCGACCGGGCCACGGTGATCGCCGGCGTCGGCACCAACGACACGCATCACACGATCGAGCTGGCCCGCGCCGCGGAGAAGGCGGGCGCCGACGGGCTGCTCGTCGTCACGCCGTATTACAACAAGCCCCCGCAGGCCGGCATCCTGCAGCACTTCCGGTCGATCGCGGACTCGTCCGCGCTGCCCGTGATGGTCTACGACATCCCCGGCCGGACCGGCGTGGCGATCGAGACCGACACCATGTGCCGCATCGGCGAGCACGAGCGCATCGTCGCCGTGAAGGACGCCAAGGGCGACCTCGGCGAGAGCGCCTGGGTGATCAAGCGGACCGACCTGGCGTATTACTCGGGTGAAGACAAGCTGACCCTGCCGCTGCTGTCGGTCGGCGCCGTCGGGGTGGTCGGCGTGCCGACGCACGTCTTCGGCCCGGAGACCAAGCGGATGATTCTGGCGCACGAGGAGGGCGACGTCGCCCGTGCCCGAGCGCTGCACCTGCAACTGCTCCCCGCGTTCTGCGGATTCTTCCGCACGCAGGGGGTCATCCTCACCAAGGCCGCCCTGACGCTGCTGGGCCTTCCCGCCGGGCCGGTGCGCCCGCCGCTGGTGTCGGCCAACGCGGCGGAGCTGGGCCGGCTGCGGGAGGATTGCGCTGAGGCGGGCCGCACGATCGGCACCGCGGACCAGATGGCCCATCACAACGACCTCGGAGTGGCCCTATGACGGTGGCACACATCGAGCTCGAACCACCGCCGCCCCTCACTCCAGGCGCCCTGCGGGTCACCCCGCTCGGCGGCCTGGGCGCCATCGGGCGCAACATGACGGTGTTCGAGCACGACGGCAAGCTGCTCATCATCGACTGCGGGGTGCTCTTCCCCGACGTCGAGCAGCCTGGCGTCGACCTGATCCTGCCCGACTTCTCGTCGATCCTCGACCGGCTCGACCGGGTTCAGGCGATCGTGCTCACCCACGGCCACGAGGACCACATCGGCGCCGTGCCGTATCTGCTCGCCCACAAACCCGACATCCCGCTCGTCGGGTCCAAGTTCACCCTGGCGCTGGTCGAGGCGAAGCTCGCCGAGCGGCGCATCGAGCCCTACACGCTGACCGTGCGTGAGGGGCAGGTCGAGCGACTCGGCCCCTTCGAGTGCGAGTTCTTCGCGGTGAACCACTCGATCCCCGACGCGCTCGCCGTCGCGGTCACCACCAAGGCCGGCACCGTCCTGCACACCGGCGACTTCAAGATGGACCAGTTGCCGCTGGACGGGCGCATCACCGACCTCGCCGGGTTCGCCCGGATCGGGGCCAAGGGCGTCGACCTGCTGCTGTCGGACTCGACCAACGCGGAGATCCCCGGGTTCGTCACCCCGGAGCGGGAGATCGGCCCCGTCCTGGAGCGGACCTTCGGCCGGGCCAAGGGGCGGATCATCGTCGCGTCGTTCGCGTCGCACGTGCACCGGGTCCAGCAGGTGTTCGACGCCGCGCACGTGCACGGGCGGAAGGTCGCGCTGATCGGCCGCTCGATGGTGCGCAACATGGGCATCGCCCGTGACCTGGGGCTGCTGCGGATCCCGGCCGGCCTGCTCGTGCCGATCGACGAGGCGATGGGGCTGCCCGAGGACCGGGTCGTGCTGATGTCGACCGGTTCGCAGGGCGAGCCGATGAGCGCCCTGGGCAGGATGGCCAACGGCGACCACCGGCACGTCCAGATCGGCGAGGGCGACACGATCGTGCTCGCCTCCTCGCTCGTGCCGGGCAACGAGACCGCGGTGTACCGCGTGATCAACCAGCTGTCCCGGTCCGGCGCGCTCGTCGTGCACAAGGACGTCGCCAAGGTCCACGTGTCCGGGCACGCACCCGCCGGCGAGCTGCTCTACCTGCTCAACGTCGTCAAGCCGCGCAACTTCATGCCGGTGCACGGGGAGTGGCGGCACCTGCGGGCGCACGCCCAGCTGGCCCGCGACGCCGGTGTCCCCGACGACCGGGTCGTGCTCTGCGAGGACGGCGACGTCGTCGACCTCGTGGACGGCAAGGCGTCGCTGGTCGGGCACATCCGCTCGCGGTACGTGTACGTCGACGGCCTCGCCATCGGAGACGTGGGTGAGTCGCTGCTCACCGAGCGCCGCATACTGGGTGACGGCGGGTTCATCGCGGCGACCGTGGTCATCGACTCGGTGACCGGCAAGGTCGTCGCGGGTCCGACGGTGTCGGCGAAGGGCTTCTCCGACGACCCGGCGGTGTTCGCCGCGGTGTTGCCGCTGGTCACGGAGGCGCTCAACAAGGCCGCGACCGAGGGCATCACCGACCCGCACCAACTGCAGCAGATCGTGAGACGCACCGTCGGGCGCTGGGTCAACGAGGCCTACCGCCGCCGCCCGATGATCGTGCCGACGGTGGTGGAGGTTTAGCGGGATGTATGAAGTGCTGGCGTCCACTGTGCTCGTCCTGCACTTCTGCTTCCTTGCCTACGTGGTGCTGGGCGGGTTCCTCGCCTGGCGATGGCCCAGGGCGTTGTGGCCGCATCTCGCGGCCGCCGCCTGGGGTCTCGCCGTGGTGAGCATCCCGCTCACCTGCCCGTTGACGCTGGTCGAGCACTGGGCCCGCCGCAAGGCCGGCGAGACCGGCGTCGGGCGGGGCTTCATCGACCAGTACATCGAAGGCGTGCTCTATCCGGAGCGCTACACGCACCTGCTGCAGGTGTTGGTGGGTGTCCTGGTGGCGGTGTCCTACGCGGGGATCTTCGTGCGCCGCAGAAAGCGCCGGAACACGACCGCGGGGTCCGAAGAAATGTCGGAGCCTACCGCTACGGTGTGACCATGGCGGGCCGCACCTCTCAGGCCGGCCGCGGTGGCGGCACGTCCGGCGCCCGCGGCGGGGCGAGCACGCCGTCCAAACGGACAACTCCCGCGAAGCGGGCAACGGCCGCGGCGACCACTGCTGCGGCCCGGGGTGCCACGTCTGCTTCGGCCCGGCGGGCCGCTCCGGCAGGCGTGCGACGCCGGTGCGTCGCACCGCCGCGTCGCGCCGGCGCGGAGGCGCGGTCGTGGCCACCCCGCTGGGGCTGCTCGGCCGGGGCATGATCGCGCTCTGGATGGGTGTCGCGCACGGCGTCGGCTGGGTCGCCCGTGCCGTGGGCCGCCAGGCCGCCAGCGCCCGCGACCTGGATCCCGCGCACCGCCGCGACGGCGCCGGGCTGGGCCTCATCGGCCTCGCCGTGCTGCTCACCGCCGCGGTCTGGTTCCAGTCCGCCGGGCCGGTCGGGCACTGGCTCGCCGGGATCTGCCACACGTTCCTCGGCAGCGCCGCCTCGGTGCTGCCGGTCCTGCTGCTCATCGGCGGGATCCGGATCATGCGCTCCGACCCCGAGGAGGACCACCGCGGCCGGGGGCTCGTCGGCTGGACCGCGCTGTTCCTCGGCGGCACCGGCCTCATGCACCTCGCCGCCGGCAGCCCCGACAAGCCCGACCTCATGGACAAGGCCGGCGGCCTGCTCGGCCGGGCCAGCGGCGGCCTGCTGGAGAAGGCCGTGACCTCATGGGTCGCGGTCCCGCTGTTGATCCTGCTCGGCGGGTTCGGCCTGCTCGTCGTCACCTCCACCCCGATCAGCCGCATCCCGCACCGCTGGCGGCAGCTGCGTGACCTGGCCCTCGGCCGGGTCGAGGACCCGACCCTCGACGTCGACGAGGAGTTCGAGGAGCTCTATGACGAGCCGGAGCCGCGCCCGGCCCGCCGCACGCCGGCCCGCCGCCGGCAGGCCACCGCGCTGCCGCATCCGCTCGACGACCCGGAGGGGCCGCTCGACGGCTATGACGCCTCGGCGCCCGACCTCGGCGTCGACGACCCGATCGTCCACGACACGGTCGTGCTGCAGCGCACGCCGGCCGCCGGGTCGCGGAAGAAGGCGAAGGAGCGGGAGAAGGACCCGCCGGAGCACTCGCCGCTGCCGACCCGCGCCGAGCAGCTCGCCCTCACCGACGCCGACTACAAGCTGCCGCCGCCCAACCTGCTCGGCACCGGCGACGCGCCGCGCGGCCGCACCCGCGCCAACGACGAGGTGACCGCGGCGCTGCAGGGGGTGTTCGAGCAGTTCGGCGTCGACGCGCTCGTCACCGGCTTCACCCGCGGCCCGACGGTGACCCGCTATGAGGTCGAGGTGGGCCACGGCGTCAAGGTCGAGCGGATCACGGCGCTGTCGCGCAACATCGCCTATGCGGTGAAGTCGCCCGACGTGCGCATCCAGAGCCCGATCCCCGGCAAGAGCGCCGTCGGCGTCGAGATCCCCAACCCCGACCGGGAGAATGTCGCGCTCGGCGACGTCCTGCGCTCGCGGGTCGCGACCAGCGACCACCACCCGCTCATCGTGGCGCTCGGCAAGGACATCGAGGGTGGCTACGTGGTGGCCAACCTGGCGAAGATGCCGCACATCCTGATCGCCGGCGCGACCGGCGCGGGCAAGTCGAGCTGCCTCAACACGCTGCTGGTGTCGCTGCTGACCCGGGCCACGCCCGACGAGGTGCGGCTGCTGCTGGTCGACCCGAAGCGGGTCGAGCTGACCAGCTATGAGGGCATCCCGCACCTGGTCACGCCGATCGTCACCAACCCGAAGAAGGCTGCCGACGCCCTCGACTGGGTCGTGCGCGAGATGGACATGCGCTACGACGACCTGGCCGCGGCCGGCGTTCGCCACATCGACGACTACAACCGCAAGGTCCGCGCCGGGCAGATCACCGCGCCGCCGGGCAGCGAGCGGGTGATCCGGCCCTATCCCTATCTGCTGGTCGTCGTCGACGAGCTCGCCGACCTGATGATGGTCGCCCCGCGCGACGTCGAGGACTCGGTGGTGCGCATCACGCAGCTGGCCCGGGCGGCCGGCATCCACCTGGTCCTCGCCACGCAGCGCCCCAGCGTCGACGTGGTCACCGGCCTGATCAAGGCCAACGTGCCGTCCCGGCTGGCGTTCGCCACGTCCAGCCTCGCCGACTCCCGCGTCATCCTCGACCAGCCCGGCGCGGAAAAGCTCATCGGCCGCGGCGACGCCCTCTTCCTGCCCATGGGCGCCTCGAAGCCGGTCCGCATCCAGGGCGCCTGGGTCAGCGAGACCGAGATCAACGACATCGTCAAGTTCTGCAGAGACCAGCGCGAGCCCGAGTTCCGCGAAGGCGTCACCACCAAGCCCGAGGAAGCCAAGAAGAAGGTCGACGAGGAGATCGGCGACGACCTCGAGCTGCTTCTCCAGGCGATCGAGCTGGTCGTCACCAGCCAGTTCGGCTCGACCAGCATGCTGCAGCGCAAGCTGCGGGTCGGTTTCGCCAAGGCCGGCCGCCTCATGGACCTCATGGAGACCCGCGGCATCGTCGGCCCGTCCGAGGGCTCGAAGGCCCGCGACGTGCTGGTCAAGCCCGACGAGCTGCCCGAGGTCCTCGGCGCCTTGCGAGCCTCCGAAGACGACGACTGACCCCTGCCGGCGGCCCACCCGCGCCGCCGTGCCGCCCTTGCGCTGATGCGCCGCCCGCACGGGTGCGCCGCCTTCGCGGGGCGGGGCCCCATGCGGCCGGACCTCCGCGAAGCGAACCTGCCCCGACCTGCTCGCCTGCGCGGATGTTGGACTGCGCGGGCTGGGCCCGTGCGGGAGCTGCCTCTGCGCGAAATGGCCTGAGCGGGCCGGGGCAACGTGCTGGGTCCGCATGGGGGTGGGCCTGCGCGGACTGGATCTGTCCGGGACTGCTCGCCTGTGCGGGTTGGACTGCGCGGCCTGGGCCTGTGCGGGCTGGGCCTGCGCTGGCGGGGGCACCGTGCTGGGTCTGCATGGGCGTCGGGGCTGCGCGGCCGCGCGGACTGGATCTGCCCGGGACTGCTCGCCTGCGCGGGCGTTGGACTGCGCGGACTGGTCTCGCCTCTGCGCGAAGTGGGGCTGCGTGGACTGGATCTGCCCGGGATTGCTGGCCTGTGCGGGCTGGGCCTGCGCGGGAGCCGGCTCTGCGTGAAGTGGGCCTGCGCGGGCGGAGGCAACGTGCTGGGTCTGCATCGGGTCGGAGCCGCGCGGACTGGATCTGCCCGGGACTGCTTGCCTGCGCGGGTGGGGCCAACGTGCTGGGTCTGCATTGGGGGTCTGGGCTGCGTGGACTGGATCTGCCGGGATCGCTCGCCTGTGCGGGTGTTGGTCTGCGCGAAGCGGGCCTGGGCGAAAGTGCTCGCCCGCGAAGGTATGCGTAGGCGGAGCGATCGTTCGAAGCGGGCCATTCGCCCAGATTCGATCTTGCCGCCGTGATCGAAGTCGCCTGGTGGCCGTCCATGTGGCCAGCCTGCGACTCCGATCAAGAGCAAGAGTCATTCCCGGGGCGGGTAACCGCGCAAAGAGCCCAATCTGGACATCGGCAGACGGGTGCACCGATCCAGCGCGTGGGCTCGAGCCACGCCGGCGTCCGGGGGATTGCGGCGAAGGCCGCGGTCTGGCGCGTGGTACCCCTTGGTCTGGTCATCGACGGATGTGCGCGCTGTTGCAGCGCACGGTCGGGGCAACTCACGCGACCGGCGTGAGGCGGCCGCGTTCTGCGTGATCGCAGGGGGCATGCGCGCCACCCGAGGCGGACCAGGGAGGGCAGTCGGTGGTGTTGACGTTGGGTGTGGGGGTCGGCAGGGTGTGCCTGCGGGGTTGAGGTCGAGTCGGGGCGGAGCTGGGCGGCGGTGTTGGCGGCGTTCGTTCCGATCTGGGCGCTCACTGTGGTCGGTTACGTTGCCGGGCGGACCGGGGTGCTTGGGTTCGGGGCCGTTGACGTGCTCGGGCGGTTCGTCTTCTACGTGGCGATGCCGGCCGCGTTGCTCGACACGTTGACCCGTCGGCCGATCACCGGGCTCGCGGGCGAGGGGGTCGCCGCATTCGTGGGGGCCACGCTGATCGTCGGCGCGGTCGGGTTCGGTGTGGCGCGGTGGGGGTTTCGGCGGTCGCTGGGGGAGCAGACCATCGCCGCCATGGCCGCGGGATATGTCAACGCGGGCAATCTCGGCATTCCCGTGGCGGTGCAGGTGCTGGGGGATGCGTCGTTCATCGCGGTGGTGCTGCTCATCCAGACGACGATCCTGACGCCGGTGATTCTCGGCACGCTCGATCTGGCGCGGCAGGAGCATGGCACCAAGGGGCGGTGGCGGCGGCTGGCCACGGTGCCGTTGCGGAGTCCGGTCATGCTGGCGTGCCTCGCGGGGGTGGGGCTCGGTGCGGCGGGGGTGGCGTTGCCGCCGCTGGTGGCCGGCGTGGTCGCGTTGCTGGGGGACGCCGCCGTGCCCTCGGCGCTCGTGGCGCTGGGGTTGTCGCTGGTACGCACCGACGGCGCCGACCAGGTGCCGGGGCGGCCGGTGGAGGTGGCGCTGTCGGTGCTGCTCAAGTCGTGTGTGCAGCCGGTGGTGTGCCTGCTGCTCGCCAGGTTCGTCTTCGGGCTGCACGGCGCGGCGCTGTTCGCGGCGGTGCTGTGTTCGGCGTTGCCGACGGCGCAGAACACGTTCGTGTTCGCTCGGGCGTACGGGGTGGACGGGCGGTTCCCGCGGGATGCCGTGGTGGCGTCGACGGCGGCGTCGATGGTGACGCTGACCGTGACGGCGGCGCTGCTGGGATAGTTGGTGGGGTGGATGCAGCAGCGATCGCCGCCCTTGCCGAGCCGCAGCGCCGGGCCGTGTACGAGCACGTCGCCGCCGCCGGGGTGCCGGTGAGCCGCAACGCGGTCGCGGACGCGCTGTCGATCGGGCGCACCCTGGCGGCGCACCACCTGGACAGGTTGGCCGAGGCCGGGCTGGTCGAGGTGTCGTTCGCGCGGGTCAACGGGCGCAGCGGGCCGGGGTCGGGCCGTCCGTCGAAGCTGTACCGCCGCGCCGCCGCCGAGCAGGAGCTGAGCCTGCCGCCGCGGGACTACCGGACCCTGGCCACGGTGTTCGCCGACGCCGTCGAGGAGGCGGGCGTGGAGCCGGTGCTGTTCGAGACCGCCCGCCGCCACGGTGAACGCCTCAAGGGTGACGCCGAGAGCGTGCTGCGCGACCTCGGGTACGAGCCGTACGAGGACGGCGAGGTGTGGCGGCTGCGCAACTGCCCGTTCGACGGCGTGGCCCGCACGCACGCCGCACTCGTCTGCGGGGCCAACCTCGCCCTGCTGGAGGGGGCCTTGGGTGCCCGGGTCAAGATCGACCCCCGTCCGGACGGGTGTTGTGTGACCGTTCAGCGGAGCGATCCGGATACCAAAAACAATGACGACTAGTTTTAGAATGTCGGCATGACCTCCCACCTCGCGCAGCTCAACGTCGGACGGACCGTCGGGCCGAAGGACGACCCCCGCATGGCCGGCTTCTACGGCGACCTCGACCGGATCAACACGCTCGCCGACGGGTGGCCCGGCTTCGTCTGGCGGCTCGTCGACGAGGGCGGCGCGGACGCGACGTCGCTGCGGCCGTTCGGCGACGACCTGATCGTCAACCTGTCGGTGTGGCAGGACCTGGATTCGCTGCGGGACTTCACGTTCCGCAGCGGTCATCTCGACGTGCTGCGACGGCGCCGTGAGTGGTTCGTCCCACTCGGTGACGTGTATGCCGTCAACTGGTGGATTCCGGCCGGGCACATCCCGACCGTGGAGGAGGCGGGCAAGCGGCTGGACCTCCTGCGCCGCAACGGATCGTCACCCGAGGCCTTCACGTTCCGCGACCCATTCCCCGCAGCCTGAGCCCAGGTCCGCCCGGTACGCTCGACAGCATGCCCACCAACGCTGACCGTCGCGTCGCCCTGCTCACCCTCGGCTGCGCCCGCAACGAGGTGGACTCCGAGGAGCTGGCGGCCCGCCTCGCGGCCGGCGGCTGGGCGGTCACCACCGACGGCACCGACGCGGACGTGGTCGTCGTCAACACCTGCGGCTTCGTGGCCAAGGCCAAGCAGGACTCGATCGACACGCTGCTCGCCGCCGCCGACACGGGCGCCAAGGTCGTCGCGACCGGCTGCCTCGCCGAGCGCTACGGCGAGCAGCTCGCCGGAGAGCTGCCCGAGGCGCACGCGGTGCTGGGCTTCGACCACTACCCGGACATGGCGGCGCGCCTCGACGCGATCCTCGCCGGCGAGACGATCGCGTCGCACGCGCCCCGCGACCGGCGCACCCTGCTGCCGCTGACCCCGGTGGCGCGGCAGGCGGCCACGGAGGTGGTCGTGCCGGGCCATCTGCCGGCGCACCTGCGCGGCGTGATGCGGCAGCGGCTCGAGCAGGGCCCGGTGGCGCCGCTCAAGCTGGCCAGCGGGTGCGACCGGCGGTGCACGTTCTGCGCGATCCCGTCGTTCCGGGGCGCGTTCGTGTCCAGGACCCCCGACGAGATCCTCGCCGAGGCGGAGTGGCTCGCGTCGACCGGCGTGCGCGAGCTGGTCCTGGTGAGCGAGAACTCGACGTCCTACGGCAAGGACCTGGGCGACCCGCGCCTGCTGGAGCGGCTCCTGCCGCAGCTGGCCGCGGTCAGCGGCATCGTGCGCGTGCGGGTGTCCTACCTGCAGCCCGCCGAGACCCGTCCCGGCCTGGTCGAGGCGATCGCGACCACGCCGGGCGTCGCGCCGTACTTCGACCTGTCGTTCCAGCACTCCAGCGAGACCGTCCTGCGGCGGATGCGGCGCTTCGGCTCGACCGAGCGGTTCCTGGAGCTGCTCGACTCGGTCCGCAAGCTCGACCCGGACGCGGGCGCCCGCAGCAACGTGATCGTCGGCTTCCCCGGCGAGACCCGCGAGGACGTCGACGAGCTCGCCCGGTTCCTCACGGAGGCCCGCCTCGACGCCGTCGGCGTGTTCGACTACAGCGACGAGGACGGCACCGAGGCCGCCGACCTGCCCGACAAGGTGTCCGAGAGCGACATCAAGAAGCGGTATGACTGGATGAGCGCCCTCGCCGAGGAGCTGTGCGCGCAGCGGGCCTCCGACCGGATCGGCTCCCACGTCGACGTCCTGGTCGACGACATCCTCGACGACGCGGTCGAGGGCCGCGCCGCGCACCAGGCACCCGAGGTCGACGGCTCCACGACCCTCGTCGCCGGGGACGCGCTCGACCCGTTCGCGCTGCGCCGCGGCGACCTCGTCCGGGCCAGGGTCGTCGACAGCGTCGGCGTCGACCTGGTCGCCGTGCCGATCGAGATGATCAGTCCGGCGGACTCATGACGGTGGTGAAGCCCGTCCCCCTGCTCAACGCGGCCAACGCCCTGACCGTGGTGCGGATGGTGCTTGTCCCCGTCTTCGTCGTCTTCGTCGTCGCCGGTGAGATGACCGACACCGGCTGGCAGCTCGCGGCAGGCATCACCTTCGTCGTCGCGTCCGCGACCGACTACGTCGACGGGTGGATCGCGCGCACGTACAACCTCGTGACCTCGTTCGGCAAGGTCGTGGACCCGATCGCCGACAAGGCCCTCACCGGGGCCGCGCTGGTGCTGCTGTCGCTGTATGACCGGCTGCCCTGGTGGGTGACCGTGCTCATCCTCGTGCGCGAGTGGGGCGTCACCCTCCTGCGCTTCTGGGTGATCCGCCACGGCGTCATCCCCGCGAGCCGGGGCGGCAAGGTGAAGACGGCGCTGCAGATCCTGGCGATCGGCTGGTATCTCACGCCGCTGCCCGACTGGCTCGCGGCCGTCGGCCCGTGGCTGATGGCGGGTGCCCTCATCGTGACGGTCGTCACCGGTCTGGACTACGTGCTGCGGGCCTACCGGGTCCGGCGCGACTCCCTGCGCCGCCGTGCAGGACGCCCCGGCGGTGGTACCCCCGGCGGTGCGAGCGGCCCGGACGGCTTCGGGGACGCGGCCCGCATGTCCTCCCCGGACTCGATGCTCAGCGCCCCGGCAGCGGCGCCCGCCGTCGTGCCCACCGCCGACGAGCCGGTCGCATGACCTCGGCCGCCGACATCCTCACCCTGCTCCAGGAGCGGGGCGAGACGCTCGCGGTCGCCGAGTCGCTGACCGGTGGGCTCCTGGCTGCCGAGTTCGTCGCCGTGCCCGGGGCCAGCACCGTGTTCCGCGGAGGCGTCGTCGCATATGCGACCGAACTGAAGGCCAGCCTGCTGGGCGTACCGCCGCCGCTGCTGAACTCGCACGGGCCGGTGGATCCGTCCGTCGCGGCCGCGCTCGCCGCCGGTGCCAGGGAACGCTGCGGCGCCGACTGGGCCGCGGCCACCACCGGGGTCGCGGGCCCTGATCCGCAGGGTGGCCAGCCCGTCGGCAGGGTGTACGTCGCCGTCGCCGGCCCCCTGCCCGCGCACGCCGCCGTCCGCGAACTCACCCTTGAGGGTGACCGTCCCGCGGTGCGTTCCGGCGCCGTCGACGCGGCCGTCGCGCTCCTCGCGGAGCGGCTCGCGATCACCATCACCTCGCGATAACGGCGGGGCAGGGTGTCGATCGGCGCCGCACCAGGTACCGTGGCGGGTACCAGTTTTCGCGGCCAGCCATTCGCGGACTGCCTCAGAGGGGGTGCCAAGGTGCTGCTTCGTCGAGTGATCGGTGACGCGCTGCGTGCGCGGCGGCAGGCCCAGCACCGGACCCTGCGCGAGGTGTCGACCGCCGCCAACGTCAGTCTCGGCTACCTGTCCGAGATCGAGCGCGGGCAGAAGGAGGCGTCCAGCGAGCTGCTGGCTGCCATCTGTGAGGCGCTCGGAGCCGCGTTGTCCGAGGTGCTGCGCGACGTGAGCGACACGCTCGCCCACGCCGAGGACCTGCCACGCGTGCTCGTCCCAGTGGGTGCGCCCGAGTCCGAGTCCACGGCCGAGACCGCCGTGCCCGAGCCCGCTCCGGCCTCCGCGGAGGCCCGGCTCAGCCGCGGCGCGCAGAAGTCGAAGGTCAGCGTGGACGCGAAGCTGTCGGTCGCGGTGCACCACGACGGGCCGCTGCGCACGACGCTGCGAGCGACCCGCAATCCGCGGGAAGTCGTCTACGCCGCCTGACCCTGCGCCTTCGGCCGCCCGGTCTCGGCGAGCTCGGTCGACGCTGAAGGCTGTCCCAGCACGCCTCGCCGCAGCCAACTGGTGCCTGCGCGTTCGTGCCTGCGCTCTGTCGTGGCACTACTCGCAAAGCGTGACAAATCGCCCGAATGGTCGCGTCGTCTCTGACCTCGCCCCGGCTCGCTCGTGATCGAAGTCTTCCCGCGGTCGTGGGCGGCCGTCGCTGCGGTGGCTGGTGTGCGACTTCGATCGCGGGAATGGGGTGGTGCTTCGGTCCCGCTGCGGCTTGCTCGTGATCGAAGTCTTCCCGTGGTCGTCCGGACGGCCGGTGCGCGACTTCGATCACGGGCCGGGCGCGAAGACCACCGATTGGGAAGCGCTGGGAGGCGCCGGGAGCGCCGCCGGGCCGTAGAACGCGCCTGCCACACTGGGCCCACGCCAGCTGGCGTGATCAACCTCGTGGAGGCGACCCGTGACCTTCCCGGCCAGGCGACGCAACCCCCTGCCGATCGTCATCGCGATCGTGGTGGGCCTGCTCGCCATCTGCGGCGTCTACCTGGTGCTCGCCAACCGGGACGGTGACAGCGGCGGCAGCAAGGACGGGCAGGCGCCGCGGCGCGAAGGCTGCGTCCCCCTGGCCATCACCGCGTCGAGCGAGAAGGCCGCGCTGCTCAGCCAGCTCGCCGACGAGTACATCAGGGCGGACCGGCGCTTCGACGGCAAGTGCGCCGACCCGGTGGTGACGTCGAAGGCGTCCGGTGCGGCGCTCGACGCGCTGGCCGCCGGCTGGGACGCCGCGAAGGACGGGCCGGTGCCACAGGTGTGGACGCCCGCGTCGTCGTCCTGGGTCGCCCTGCTGCAGCAGCGGCTGTCCAGCACGGACAAGGGCAACCTGGTACCAGAGGGAAAGATCCCGACCGTGGCGCAGTCGCCGCTCGTGCTCGCCATGCCGAAGCCGCTCGCCGAGGCGCTGGGCTGGCCGGACAAGCCGATCGGCTGGTCGGACGTGCTGGGGCTGAGCAGCGACCCGCAGGGCTGGGGATCCAAGGGGCACCCGGAGTGGGGGCGGTTCAAGCTCGGCAAGACCAACCCGCACTTCTCCACGTCCGGGCTGAACGCGACCGTCGGCGCCTACTTCGCGGCGACCGGCCGCTCCACGGACCTGACGGAGAAGGACCTCGCCGACCCGAAGGTGCTGCAGTACGTACGGTCCGTCGAGTCCGGCGTGGTGCACTACGGCGACATCACGCTGACGTTCCTGTCCAACCTCGCCGCCGCCGACCAGGCCGGGCGCGGCCTCACGTACATCAGCGCGGTCGCGATCGAGGAGAAGTCGGTCTACGACTACAACCAGGGCAACCCGACCGGCGACCCGGCCCTGGTTGGCAAGGGGACGAAGCCCCGGGTGCCGCTGGTCGCGGTGTACCCGAAGGAGGGCACGCTGCTGTCGGACCACCCGTACGTGGTGCTGAGCAACGTCAGCGACGAGCAGAAGGCCGCCGCCGAGGACTTCCTCAAGTACGTGCAGGAGCCGGCGCGGCAGCAGCGGTTCACCGACGCGGCGTTCCGCACGTACGAGGGCAAGGTCGGCGCCGCGCTGACGAAGGCCAACGGGCTGCTGCCGGACGCGGCGTTCACCGTGATCGACCCGCCGTCGCCGAAGGTGCTGGACAAGGCGCTCACCACCTGGGACGCGCATCGCAAACGGGCCAGGGTGCTGCTGGTGCTGGACGTGTCCGGGTCGATGGACGTCAACGCCGGCAACGGCAGGAGCCGGCTGGAGCTGGCGAAGTCGGCGGCGCTGCAGTCGCTGTCGCTGTTCGCGCCGGACGACGAGGTCGGGCTGTGGACGTTCTCGACCGAGCTCAACGGCTCGGCGACGCCGTACACCACGCAGGTCGGGATCGGCGCGCTGTCGGCGAACCGGACCAGGATCGAGCAGGTCATCAAGGGGTTGAGTGCCGAAGGTGGGACCGCCCTGTACGCCACCACCCGCGCGGCGCAACAGCAGCTGGCCGGCTCGGCGGATCCGTCCCGGATCAACGCCGTGGTGGTGCTGACCGACGGCAAGAACGAGTACGCGAAGGACAACAACCTCGACGCCCTGGTGCGCGACATCGACACGGCCGAGAAGGAGATCCCGGTGCGCGTGTTCACCATCGCGTACGGCGGCCAGGCCGACCTCGGCGTGCTGCAACGGATCTCGGCGGCGTCACGGGCGGCGGCGTACGACGCGAGCGACCCGACCACGATCGACAAGGTGCTCGTCAACGTCCTCAGCAACTTCTGATCCCGTCCGGGAGAAGGCAGACTGGCGGTGTGGGTGTGAGGGAGCAGCTGACCGAGCCGTGGGGGCTCGTCGCCGCCGGCCTGCTCGGTGGCATGGGCGCCGCGGTCGCCGCCGCCCTCGCCCCTGCCGGGCTGCTCGTCGGGGTGCCGGTCGGGCTGGTTGTGGCCGGCGCCGTGTACGGCATCCGGGTCGGGCTCGGCGTGCTGAGCGATCGCACCCCGCCCGGCCGGCACCCGGCCTCCCGGCGCCGGCGCGCGGTGGCGCGGCGGACCGGTGGCTGCGGCGGGCCGAGGCGGCCGTGCGGACCCTGCACCGCCAGCCCGGCGACGCCGTCCTGCGGGCGCAGCTCGCCGGCGTCGACGACCAGGCCGGCGAGGTGCTCGGGGACCTCGCGCGGTTCGCCGGGCAGGTCACGCTGATCGAGCAGACCTCGGCGGGCATCAACCTCGGCCGGCTCCAGCAGGAGCGGGCGCAGCTGGAGCGCGGGCTGCACGGCCTGCCACAGGGACCGCTGCGGGCGGAGCGGGAGCGGGCGCTGCGCGCCGTCACCGACCAGCTCGACGTCGCCCGGCGGCTGCATGACGCCCGCGAGATGCTGCTCGCCCGGATGCAGGCGGCGGTGCTCGGGCTGGAGGGCCTCGTCGCGCGGATGGCGGAGCTGCTCGCCCTGCACGCGACCGCCGACGGTGGCACCTCATTGACGGCGGTCAAGGTGGCCGAGCTCACCAGCGATCTTGAGGGCATGCGCGACGGCCTCGCGGAGGCGGAGCGGCTGTCGCGCTCGACGCTCGCCGGCGGGCAGGTGCAGTAGTGCGCATCCCTGAGATCACCCTGAGTCGCGCGAGGTTCATCCCGGTTTGGACGCTTTCTTCAACCGTTTGCCCACACGCTGGGCGTGACGCTCTAGCGCTCGCCTGACACGATGGAAGCCGCACGTTCGTAGTGCTGGCGCAGAGAGGACCGCGAGATGGCAAATCCCGCCGTTAAGGGCTGGAAGTACCTGATGGCGCTCTTCGGCGCCAAGATCGACGAGCACGCCGATCCCAAGGTGCAGATCCAGCAGGCCATCGAGGACGCGCAGCGTCAGCACCAGGCCCTGGTGCAGCAGGCCGCGGCCGTGATCGGCAACCAGCGGCAGCTCGAGATGCGGTTGTCGCGGCAGATGGGCGAGGTCGAGAAGCTGCAGGGCTCCGCCCGGCAGGCGCTGCTGCTCGCCGACAAGGCCCGCGCCGAGGGCAACGAGGCGAAGGCCGCCGAGTATGAGCAGACCGCCCAGATCTTCGCGACCCAGCTGGTCGCGGCGGAGCAGGGCATGGAAGACATGAAGACGCTGCACGACCAGTCGCTCAACGCCGCCGCGCAGGCGCGCCGGGCGGTCGAGAACAACGCGATGCTGCTGCAGCAGCGCCTCGCGGAGCGCACCAAGCTGCTCAGCCAGCTCGAGCAGGCCAAGATGCAGGAGACCGTCGCCAAGTCCCTGGAGTCGATGAGCGGCCTGGCCGCCCCCGGCAACACGCCGTCGCTGGACGAGGTGCGCGAGAAGATCGAGCGTCGCTATGCCAACGCGATGGGCCGCGCCGAGCTCGCCTCCAACTCCGTCGAGGGCCGGATGCTGGAGGTCCAGCGCACCACCCTCGACATGGCCGGCAGCTCCCGGCTCGACCAGATCCGCGCGAGCATGGCAGGCGAGCAGCTCGCCGCCGCGCCGGGGACGCCGGCCGCGACGTCCACCGGGCCCAAGGACGCCAGCGTGGCCCGCCTCGACGAGATCAGGGCCGGGTTGCTCAACAAGGACAAGCAAGCGGGGGATGCCGCCAGCGCGAGCTGACGTCACGAAGTTTTTCTGGGGGAGAGCGGGAGCCATGGCGTCGGACCGGACGAAGCACCTGAAGCGACTGCGGCGGCTGCACCGCTCCGCCCGCGGCTGGTCCGTGCGGGCCGGCCTGCTGACCGGCGCCACGGCCGTGCTCGTGCCCTACAGCGGCCTCGGGCTGCCCGACGCGTTCTGGGCGGCCGGGGCCGGCGGCTCCGTTGCCATCGCGATCTGGCGGTGGATCGATCTGCGGGCCTTCCGGGCGCTGCCCGTGCCGCCCGAGCCCGATCCGGCCGTCCTCGGCGCTCAGGCCAAGGAGAAGCTCGTCGGCATCGTCGCCCGCATGCCCGCGGGTCGCACCGCGATCGCCGAGTTCGGCCGGCAGCGCGACTCGTTCAAGCTGCGCGGCCTCACTGTCGCCGAGCCGTGGCGGCGCCTCGACCGGGCCTCGACGATGCTCAACGGCCTGGTCGGCCGGCTCGGCCCGCACGCGGAGGCCGCCGTGCTCGACGCCACCGTCGCCGAGCAGTCGCTGCGCGACCTGGCGCAGCGCACCGCCTCGGTCGAGCGGGCGATGGGGCTCGGCGCGGCCGGCGAGTCATTGCGCCCGGCGCACGCCGTCCTCGCCGCGCAGCTCGAGCAGGGCGTGACGGCGTATGAGCAGTTCGTCACTGCGGCGGCCGGTTGCGTCGCCGAGGACAGCGCCACGATCGGCAACCTCGCCGACGCCACCGCGTTCCTGAAGGGCGTCGCCGAGGCGCTGTCGGACCTGCGGACCACGACCCCGCGACCGAGCCCGGCCTGACCCTGCCTGCTCGTCCGGTTATTCGTTCGGTAACAGGTACCGCCAGCTCGCGCGCACCACGTCGCCGCCGGTGGTCCTGTATGCCGGCCACGCACCCCGCTGGTCGAGGTCGCGGGTGAGGGTCCGCACCACCGCCCGGGCGGCGTCACCGGACAGGTCCGCCTTCCTCAGCGCGTTGCGGTCGGGCTCCGGCAGCGTCACATCCTGCGGCCACGTGTTCACGGTCGCCGGCTCGCCGTCGACCGGCATCGCGACCAGCCGGACCCGGTCCGCCAGATACGGCTGGGCGGTCGCCGCCACCGTCTTGTGCACCGCGGCGAGGCGGTCCCGGGCGTCGTAGAGCGCGTCGGCGTAGACGTGCTCGGGCTTGAGCTCGTCGAGTCCCTCGGCGGTGAACGTGAGCACCCCCGTCGGCGACCACACGGACACCTTCGTCACCGGCGCGCCGGCGATCGGCGAGGCGGCGGTGCGCTGCTTCTGCGCGTCGCTGGAGCGCAGGTCGGCGAGGAGCCCCGTGGAGAGGCTCTGCAACTGGTCGGGGTCCAGGCGGGAGCGGTACGCGGCGTCGGCGATCGCGTCGCCGTCACCGAAGACGACGAGGCGGGGCGCGCGCAGGGCGAGCATCGCCGTGCCGACGAGCCCGCCGGTCAGCTCCCAGACGGCCAGCGGCGTGCCGTCGGGAGGTCGCATCGTCGGGGCGTCGGTCGGGGCGGCGAGCGGGGTCCCGTCGCAGCCGCCGAGCGCGGATGCCAGGAGCGCCGCCGCCGAGCCGAGGAAGAGGCCCCGCCGGCTCAGCCGGTGATCCACCGGTACAACACCACACCCAGCGTCACGCCCAAGACCCTACCGCGTGCCCGCAATGATCAGTGCGCGGGCGTAAACCTCACGACACCCGGCTCCAGAGCGCGGGCGCGGCGACCGGTGACCAGTCCACCTGCGACGTGTGCGGCTGCAGGCAGGCATAGACGCGGCCCTGGTACGTGACCTGCGCACCCTCGCCGTAGGCGACGCCGACCGCCCACTTCTTCGTCGTCGGCTTCCTCGTCGTCGGCGGTGGCGTGGTGGCTTTCGGCGCCGGTTCGGACGTGACGGGTGACGGCGGCGGGGGTGGCTTTGCCGGCGCCGCGCCGGCCGGGATCGCCACGTCCTCGAAGCCGGCCGGTGGTGGCGGCAGGCACGCGGCGCCGACGCCCGCCGAGTTGTAGCAGAGCCGGCTGTCGTCGGCGCCGACGACAGCCCCGCCGTTCGTCCGCGCGACCGCGACGGCACCGAGCGTGAACGCGATCAGCGCCGCCGTGCCCCACAGCAGCGTCCGATCGGTGCGTCCCAACCGGTGAACTCCGTGCACGTCCGCATCTCCTCCGCGCCTCGCGCGAATCGCGCCATGACCAGCGGGTTCGCAGCCTACGGGCCAGGTGGCGCAGGGATAACCGGCTGGCAGTGCGGACACCAGTAGGTGATCCGGTCATGATCACCGCCGGTCCAGCGCTCGATCCTGGTCCCGCACCGGCGGCACTGCCGGCCCGCCCGCTCGAACACCCAGTTCGTCTCGCCGCGGCGCAGCGACCCGGTCGTCGTCTGCGTCCAGCGGCCCCGGTTGGAGTTGAGCAGCCTGTGCGCGAGGTCCACCATTGCCGGCAGGTCCGGCACCGCGCCGGCCTCTGTCCACGGGTTGACCCCTCGCAGGAACAGGACCTCGGCCTTGTACAGGTTGCCGATCCCCGCGAGGTTGCGCTGGTCGAGCAGCGCGTCGGCGATGGGACGGTCGGGCCGGGCGGCGAGCCGCGCGACCGCCTCGGCCGGGTCCCAGCCCTCGCCCATCAGGTCCGGCCCGAGGTGCCCGACCAGCCGGTGCTCCTCGGCGGTCGGCACGATCGCGAGCTCGTGCAGGTGGAAGCCGACCGCGACGGACGCCGGGGCGTGCAACGCGACCCGGATCAGGTGCGCGGGGCGGCCGGTCCACCGCTCGCCCGGCTGGTACGTGCGCCACGTCCCGTCCATCCGCAGGTGCGAGTGGAGAGTCATCGCACGGTCCGGCTCGCGGGTCAGGCGCAGCAGCAGGTGCTTGCCGTAGCTGGCGGATTCGGCCACCAGCCAGCCTTGGAGGTCCACGGTCGCGAGCTGGGGCACGCGGAAGTCGCTGCGGGTGAGGACCTGGCCCTCGATCGCGTCGGCAAGCACGCGGGCGGTGTTCCAGACGGTGTCGCCTTCGGGCACCAGCCCATCTTGCCGCTTCAGCTCAGCCGCGGCACTTTTATGGAAGCCGCGGCACTTTTATGGAAGCTGCGGCTGCTTTATGGAAGCAGTGGCGCCACTTCCGCGGCGATCAGGTCCAGATGTTCCAGGTCCCGGAAGTCGAGCACCTGCAGGAACGCCCTCGACGCGCCGGCCTTCACGAAGTCGGCCAGCTGCTCGGCCACTCGCGCCGGCGTGCCGTACACCTGCCCGCCCGCGGCGGACGGCCCGTTCGGGTCGAGCCCCACCGACTCCGCCCGCCGCCGGACCTCGGCCTCGGTCGCGCCGCACACGATCGTCTGCGCGAACGAGAACACGATCGGCGCCCGCCCGTCGCGCCCCTCCGCCTCGATCGCAGCGACCACGCGGTCGTAGGACGTGGTGGTGTCGGTCAGGGAGGAGAACGGCACGTTGAACTCGTCGGCGAACCGCGCCGCCAGCCGGGGCGTCCGCTTGAGCCCCTTGCCGCCGATGATGATCGGCGGCCCGGGCTGCTGCACCGGCTTCGGCAGCGCGGGGGAGTCGACCAGGTCGTAGTAGCGGCCCTCGAAGCTGAACGTGGCACCCACCGGCGTCGACCACAGCCCGGTCAGGATCTCCAGCTGCTCCTCCAGGCGGCCGAACCGCTCACCGACCGGCGGGAACGGGATCCCGTACGCCGAGTGCTCGCGCTCGAACCAGCCGGTGCCCAGCCCCAGCTCGACCCGCCCGCCGCTCATCGCATCGACCTGTGCGACCGCGACCGCGAGCGGCCCCGGGTACCGGAACGTCGCCGACGACACCAGCGTGCCGAGCCGGATCGTGGACGTCTCGCGGGCGAGCGCGCCGAGCGTCACCCAGGAGTCGGTCGGCCCGGGCGGCCCGCCGGCCGACGCCAGGTAGTGGTCGGAGCGGAAGAAACCCTCGAAGCCGAGCCGCTCGGCCCGCTGCGCGAAGGCGAGCTGATCCTCGTACGTGGCGCCCAGCTGGGGTTCGATGAAGACGCAGAGCCGCATGGGCCGACACTATCCCGATGGACCAGCGCTGGATCTCCTTCACCACGGACTACGGGCTCGAGGACGGGTTCGTCGCCGCCTGCCACGGCGTGATCGCCCGCCTGGCCCCCGAGGCGCGGGTGATCGACGTGACCCATCTCGTGCCGCCCGGCGACGTGACCCGCGGTGCGCACGTGCTCGCGCAGACCGTCCCGTCGCTGCCGCGCGGCGTGCACCTCGCCGTCGTCGACCCGGGCGTCGGCACCGCCCGCCGGCCGATCGCGATCGAGGCGGCCGGCGGCGGCTTCCTCGTCGGCCCCGACAACGGCCTGCTGATCCCGGCGGCGGAGGCCCTCGGCGGGATCCGCCGCGCCGTGCACCTCACCAACGGAGCCTGGTTCGCGCCGGACGTGTCGCGCACGTTCCACGGCCGCGACGTCTTCGCCCCGGTGGCCGCCCGCCTCGCCCAGGGCGCCGACCTGGCTTCCGCGGGAAGTGCAACCGCCGCCCTGGTACGACTTCCGCCACCGCACCTTGAGCGGACGCCGGGCGGTGTGACGGCCGAGGTGCTCACCGTCGACCGCTTCGGCAACCTGCAGCTCGCTGCCCCCGCTGCGGGTTCTTCGTCCGGTGCCGTGACGGTCAACGGCCGCCCCGCGACGGCCGGCGGCACGTTCGGCGACGCGGCCACCGGCGGCCTCGTGGTGTTCACCGACTCCGCCGGCTACCTCGCCGTCGCCGTCAACGGCGGCAGCGCCGCGGCGCTCCTCGGCACCCGCGCAGGCGACCTCGTTACGGTGCGCTATGAGTCCGTTGCTGATAGTGCTGGGGAATGACGGAGGGTGATGTTCGGGCATATGATCCGAGCCGGACGGGGATGCCCAAGCGGATCACACGTGGCGGAGAGTGGACATGTCAGGCGCCGACTGGATGAAGCCCAAGCCCGACGAGACCCACGAGCCGGTCGACCTGCAGACCGACCGGCCGCACCCCGCCCGGGTCTATGACTTCCTGTTGGGCGGCAAGGACAACTTCCCCGCCGACCGGGGCGCGGCCGAGGCCGGCCTGCGCGCCAACCCCAACAGCCGCATCCCCCCACGGGAGAACCGGGCCTTCCTCCGCCGCGCCGTGGAGTACCTTGCCGGCGAGGCGGGCATCCGGCAGTTCCTCGACATCGGCACGGGCATCCCGACGTCACCCAACGTGCACGAGGTCGCCCAGGCGATCGCGCCCGACGCCCGAATCGTCTACGTCGACAACGACCCGATCGTCCTGGCCCACGCCCGCGCGCTGCTCACCAGCAAGCCCGAGGGCCGCACCGAGTACATCGACGCCGACCTGCGCGACGTCCGGCGGATCCTCGACTCCCCGCAGCTGCGCGAGGTCATCGACTTCGACCAGCCGGTGGCGCTGCTGCTCATCGCGATCCTGCACTTCGTGGGTGACGCCGACGAGCCGTATTCGATCGTGCAGGAGCTCGTCGACGCCCTGCCCGCCGGCAGCTACCTGGCACTGTCACACCTCACCGGCGACTTCGACCCGGTCGCCTGGGAGCACGTCGCCGCGATCTACGCCCGGCAGGGCGTGACGATGCAGGTCCGCCCGCGCGCCGACATCGCCCGGTTCTTCACCGGCCTGGAGCTCGTCGAGCCCGGCCTGCCCCTGGTCACGAAGTGGCGCGCCGACGACCAGGTCTCGCCCGACGTCACCGACACCCAGGTCTCCGTCTACGGAGGCGTCGCCAGGAAGGCATGACCGTCCCCGCGCCGGGCAGTGCCACGCGGTGGTGCGCAAAGCTCCGGCGCTGGCAATGGTGCTGCTGCTGCTCGTGACGGCGCTGGTCGTACCGGTGACCTGGCCGCTTCGCGCGCGCACGGTGTGCACGACGGACATCGTGCAGGCCAGAGCCGTCGCCGGGCTCGCCAACTTCTCGTCCTGGCTGCGTCGCAACGACGCGACCGGCTTCATCGGCGAGATCGGCTGGCCCGCCGACCGCGACGCGCAGCAGTGGACCGGTGTCGCCGAGGCCTGGTATGACGCCGCCGATGTGATCGGCCTGCCCGTCACGGCATGGGCGGCCGGCACCTGGCCCGCCAACTACCCGATGGCCGTCTACCGCCCGGTCGCGCACGGCATGGACGTCGACGTCGCCGGCCCGCAGGCCAAGGTCGTCGAACGCCACGGCAGCGCCGCCGGCTACCTCCGCGGTGTCAACCTCGCCGCCGGCTCCTTCGCCACGTCCGAGGTCAACGGCGGCTTCGGCAGCGCCAACCCCGGCCGGTACGGCCACGACTACACGTACGAGACCCCGCAGAGCTACGAGTTCCTGGCCGGCCGGGGCGTCCGCCTCGTCCGCCTCGCGGTCAACTGGGAACGCCTCCAGCCCGTCCCCTTCGCCCCCCTCGCCGCCGACGAGGTGGCCCGCGTCCGCGCCGCCCTCGACCACGCCCGCGCCGCCGACCTGCTCGTCGTGCTGGACCTGCACGGCTATGGCGACTTCGCCCTCGGCGGCGGCCTGCACCGACAGACCCTGCTGCGCCTCGGCGGCCCCGGCCTACCGACGACCGCCCTCGCCGACTTCTGGCGCCGCATGGCCGTTGTTGCTGACAACCCCGCCGTCATCGGCCTGGGCCTGCTCAACGAACCGACCCGCCTCGCCGCCGACGGCCGAGCCGGCGCCCTGCTCTGGGAACGCGCCGCCCAGCAGTCCGTCGACGCGATCCGCGCCACCGGCGACCGCCGCGCCCTCCTCGTCAGCGGCTACATCCCGATGGGCCCCCCGTCCTGGGGCCTCATGCACCCCCGCGCCTGGATCCGCGACCCGCTGCAGCGCGTCGCGTACGAGTCGCACGCCTACTTCGACCACGACGGCAGCGGCCACTACTGGCAGTCGTACGACGACGAACTCCGCAACGTCACCTGGCCCCACCCCACCCTCTGCCAGCACCTCACCCCGCTGACCCGCCAAGTGCTTCAATGGTGACGATGATCGACGTGCGCCCCGCCCTGCCAGGCGACCTGCCGGCCGCAGTCGAGGTCTGGCACGCCGCGAACACGGCCCGCGGCCTGCCCCCGACCGCCTCCCGCCTGGCCCGAATCCACGAAAAACTCACCGCCCCCGACGCCACCGTCCTCGTAGCCACCCTCCCCACCCCACCATCCGCCGGGCTGAGGGCGGCGCCCGGCGAGCCTGCCGTGCTGCCCGGCGCGCCCGGGTCGATGGTCGACGTGCTTGACGTAGTGGCCAGCAGCCCCGACCAGCTGGTCGTCAGCCCTGACACGCTGCCCAGCGGGCCCGGCGTGATGGTGGACGGGCCTGAGCGGGCGGCTGGCGGACTTGAGGTGGTGGCCGGCGGGCGCAGGGTGGTGGTCGGCATGGCCCTGGTCGAGCCGGGCCGTGCCGACGACGGAGCCGGCGAACCGGTCCCGGGCTACGGACACGTGTCGATGGTGTTCGTCCACCCCTCCCACTGGTCGAACGGCTATGGCCAGCATCTCCTCCGAGCGGTCCACGCCCTCGGCTGGACCCGCACGACGCTGTGGACCCGCCAGTCGAACACCCGCGCCCAGCGCCTCTACGCCGCCGCCGGCTACACCCCGACGGGCCGCGCCGCCCACCTCCACGACGGCGACGCGATCATCCAGCTCGAACACCTCACCGAACCGCCGCCACCCGCCTGACCCGGTCAGCCCACCCTGCCGCGACCCGACAACCCGAAGGATCGCCGGGGCCCTGGCCCCGGAAATCCTTCGACTTCTCCTCGAATCGCCACGGCGGGTCTGCGCCACTCGGCCGGCCTCGTGGACTGCCCGCGGAACGCCGATCGCCGACTCAATCCGCGGTCGCCGACGCGGATCGCCAGTCGTCGACGCGTGCTGCCAATCGCCGATTTGGACCGTCGATTCCGGCCGTCGATTCCGGCCGCAGACCGCAGGCCGTAGATCGGTGACTGCGACCGCCGACCGGCGACTTCGACCGCGGACGGCCGATTCCGATAACTGGCGCGGACCGCGGACTGTTGCGCTGACCGCTGACCGCAGACCGCGGATCGTCGATCGGTGACTGCGACCCCGCCGACCGGCGACTTCGACCGCGGACTGCCGATTCCGATGGCTGGCGCGGACCGCGGACTGTTGCGCTGACCGCAGACCGCGGATCGTCGATCGGTTACTGCGACCCCGCCGACCGGCGACTTCGACCGCGGACGGCCGATTCCGATGACTGGCGCGGACCGCGGACTGTTGCGCTGACCGCAGACCGCGGATCGTCGGCCGGTGACTGCGACCCCGCCGACCGGCGACTTCGACCGCGGACTGCCGATTCCGATGGCTGGCGCGGACTGTGGCACTGACCGCTGACCGCTGACCGCTGACTGCGGCGCGGACTGCGGACGGCCGACTCGGAGCGCGGATCGTGGACGGCGTCGGCTCGGTTCGTGGATTGCCGGCTCAGACCGCGGATCGCGGACCGGCAACGCGGCGCCGGCTGCCGGTCGGCGGTTGGGGTGTCAGGTGGGTCCTTCCCATGTCCAGTGGGGCATTCGGACGTTGGCGGGCACCTTGGAGTGTGGTGGTGAGTACTGCATGACGTCGCTTGCCGCCCAGGTCATGTAGGCGCGCAGGGCGGCTCGGAACTCGGGGTCGGCGGGCAGGTCGGCGTCGTCGCAGGCGAGGACGAAGCAGCGCACGAACCGATCGCCGAGGTCGTCGTCGGCGCCCTGCCGGGCGTGCAGGTCGAGCATGCCGAAGTGGGTGCCGCACGTCTGGGAGTACGCCGGCGGGCCGCCGAACACCTCGGCCAGATACGTCCCGAGCCGCTGGACGTGCTCAGGATGCTGGCCCGGGTGCGAGAACGGGTGGTTGAGCACCGGGTCCGCGAGGCACCGCTCGTGCAGCGCCAGCGCCAGCGCCTGGAATGCCGTCGTGCCACCGGCGTATTCGAACAACGACAGCCGTCCCTCGCCTGCCGATCGGGTCACCGTGTCGGCTCCTTCCGCTGTTGCTGTGATCGTTGCCGTGGCTCAGCTCCGCAGCCGGAGCCCTTTCGGGGTGGTGCGGAAGCCTGCTGCGGACAGTGCGTCGCCGAGGGCTGAGGCGTGGATGGACTCGCCGTCGGCGCGTTCGACCGACATGGCGCCGAGGGCGCCGCCGTGGACCGCGTCGGCGAGTGCCTTCGCGGCGAGTGAGAGCAGGTCGGTGTCCTCGACGTAGGACAGCAGCGTCCGTCCGCCCCGCTCCACGTAGATGACGAGGTCGCCGCCGACGGTGACGACGAGGGCGCCCGCCTTGCGGCCCGGGCGGTGGCCGGACCGCTCGCCGTCGCCGGCGTCGACGACCCGCTCGGGCCAGGGCAGGGCGGCGCCGTAGGGGTTGGCGGGGTCGGTGGCGGCGAGCACCAGCGCGTCGCGGGTGTCGGTGCCGCCGCGCAGCCGGTCGACCGCGCCCGGCAACGCGAACTGCGCCGCACCCAGGCCCTCGACGAAGTATCCCCGCCGGGCCGCGCCCCGCTCCTCCATCGCGGCGAGCACCGGATAGACCCCGGCGAACGCGCCCGGCAGGTTCTCGGCCATGACCGCCCCGCGCGTGACGACCCCGTGCCGGTCCAGGAGCAGCTCGGCGTTGGCGGTCGCCCGGCGGGTCGGGTCGAGGTCCCGATCCGGCAGCCGGTGCCAGCGCCCGGCCCCCGTCGGAGGACCGGACCGGCCCACGGCGAGCGACGCACGTGCCGCCGCGACGCCGGCCCGCCGATACCGCGACCGCGGCGCCGCCGGCTTCGCCCGGTGTGCCCCGCCGCCGCTCAGCTTGGCCCGCAGCGGCCCGAGCGTGTCGTTGGACAGCAGCCCGGCCCACACCAGGTCCCAGATGGCGTCGATGAGCTCCGCCTCGCTCACGAAGACCGGCACCGGCGAACCGGGCACGCCGGCGCGCAGCGACGCCTCGACCCCTCGCAGGGTGCCGCTGATCGACCCCTCACCCGGCGCGGCCCTGGCCCGGCGCAACCTGGCGAGCGGCGCGGGCGGCGGCACGACTTCGTCCGCCGCGCCCTCCAGCGGGGAAACGGGTGGAGGCGGCGGGGTCGAGGCGAGGACGTCGTTGACCCGCTCCGCCAAGGTGCGCAGGAACAGGGCCTGCCCGCCCGCGAGCGCGGTGAGGATCGCGGCGTGGACCGGGCCGCCGACCTCGGCCGGGGGCGGCAGGAGCAGCGGGGCGGTGTCGGCGAAGGCGAGGCTGACCCAGCCGTCATGCTCGCCGATGGCGCCGCCGCCGGACCAGAACAGGTCGCCGGAGGCGCACAGCTCGTCGAGATAGGCCGGGGTGTAGTCGGCGACCCGGGCGGGCAGGATCAGCCGCTCCAGCGCGGAGGCCGGCATCGGGATGCCCTGCAGCTGCTCGACGGCGGCGGCGACGGCGTCGATGCCCCGGGCCCGGGACGCGCCGATCTGGTGCCACTGCGGCAGGAACCGGGCCAGGGCCCGCGGCGGCACGGGCTCGATCTCGCGGCGCAGCGCGGCCAGGGACCGGCGGCGCAGCAGCCGCAGGATCTCCGCGTCGCACCACTCGCTGCCGGCGCCGCCGGGCGTGAACTCGCCGGACACCATCGACGGCAGGCGGCGCAGGGCCTGCTCGAGGACGAAGACGCCGAGGCCGAAGCGGGCCGCGCTGGTCGCGGCGCTGAACGGGGCGTGCGTGCGGCCATAGCGGGTGACGAGGTCGCCGAGCGGGTCCGCGACCGGCTCGAGATAGGCGGTGGGGAGACCGACGGGCAGGGCCACGCCGAGGGCGTCGCGGAAGCGGGCGGCGTCCTCGACCGCGACCCACCGGGGCTCGCCGGCGACGCGGACCTGGATGGCGCGGCGCTGGGCGGCGAGCTCGACGGCCCAGGCGGGGTCGGCGCCCCGGGCGGTGAGCTCGGCGTCGGACAGGTCGCCCAGGACGCGGAGCATCTCGGCGACGTCCTCGGCGTCGCGCGGGGTGCGCTGCTCGCCGAGCCACTGCAGGGTCCGCTCGGTCTCGGTGACGACCTCGGGGTCGAGCAGCTCGCGCAACTCGACCCGGCCGAGCAGCTCGGCCAGCAGCGTCGGGTCGAGGGCGAGCGCCGCCGCCCGGCGCTCCGCCAAGGGCGAGTCGCCCTCGTAGAGGAACGCGCCGACGTAGCCGAACAGCAACGATCGTGCGAACGGCGACGGCCGTGGCGTCTCGACCTCGACGAGGCGCAGCTTGCGGCCGGCGATGTCGCGCATGACGCCGACGAGGCCGGCGACGTCGAACACGTCCTGCAGGCACTCGCGGGCGGCCTCGAGCGTGATCGGGAAGTCGGCGTAGTCCCGGGCGACGTCGAGCAGCTGCGCGGAGCGCTGGCGCTGCTGCCACAGCGGCTGGCGGCGGCGCGGGTCACGGCGAGGCAGGAGCAGGGCGCGGGCGGCGCACTCGCGGAACCGGGCGGCGAACATCGCCGACGTGCCGACGGTCTCCTCGACGATCCCGGCGATCTCGTCGGGGTCGAACGCGACCAGGTCCGCGCCGGGGGGCTCGTCGGCGATGTCGGGCAGGCGGACGACGATGCCGTCGTCGCTGGGCATGACCTGGGCGTCCACGCCGTAGCGCTCGTTGAGCCGGCGGGCGATCGCGAGGGCCCACGGCGCGTTGACCCGGGCGCCGAGGACACAGTGGACGGTCATCCGCCAGTCGCCCAGCTCGTCGCGGAACCGCTCGACCAGCACGGTGCGGTCGTCGGGGAGATGGCGGGTCGCCTCGCGCTGCTCACGCAGATAGGCCAGGAGATTGTCGGCGGCCCACTCGTCGAGCCCGCCGCCGCGCAGCTGCGTGCGGGCGACCTCGTCGCCGGACTTCACGAAGCCGCGCAGCCGCGCGCCGATCGCCCGGCCCAGCTCGACCGGGCGGCCGGGGGAGTCACCCTTCCAGAACGGCATCTTCGCGGCGGCGCCCGGCGCGGGGGAGACCAGCACCCGGTCGGGGGTGATGTCCTCGATGCGCCACGAGGTCGAGCCGAGCAGGAACACGTCGCCGACGCGTGACTCGTAGACCATCTCCTCGTCGAGCTCGCCGACGCGTGCGGCCTTCTCGGCGCCGGCCAGGAACACGCCGAAGAGACCACGGTCGGGGATGGTGCCGCCGCTGGTGACGGCGAGGCGCTGCGCGCCGGGGCGGGCGGTGAGCACGCCGTCGGTGCGGTCCCACACGACGCGGGGGCGCAGCTCGGCGAACGCGGTCGACGGATAGCGCCCGGCGAGCATGTCGAGCACCGCGAACAGCGCCGACTCGGGCAGGTCGGCGAAGACCGCGGTGCGGCGCACCAGCGCCGCCAGCTCGTCGACCTGCCACGGCTCCATCGCGACCATCGCGATGATCTGCTGGGCGAGGACGTCGAGCGGGTTGCGCGGGTAGCGCAGCTCCTCGATGCCGCCCTGGACCATCCGCTCGGCGACGACGGCGCACGAGACCAGGTCGCCACGGTGCTTCGGGAACACCACCCCGCGGGAGACGGCGCCGACCTGGTGCCCGGCGCGCCCGACGCGCTGCAGGCCGGCGGCGACGCTCGGCGGCGCCTCGATCTGCACGACGAGGTCGACGGAGCCCATGTCGATGCCCAGCTCCAGGCTGGAGGTGGCGACGACGGCCGGCAGCTGGCCCGACTTGAGGGCCTCCTCGATGTGTTTGCGCTCCTCGCGGGAGACGCTGCCGTGGTGGGCGCGGGCCACGACGGGCGCCGCGCCGTTGGCGGTGCCGGCCTGGGCCATCATCTCGGCCGGGGTCCGCGGCGCGGCGGGCGTGGGGATGCCGGCGCGGGCCGCGGACAGCTCGTTGATCCTGGCGCAGAGCCGCTCGGCGCCGCGCCGCGAGTTGGTGAACACGATCGTGGAGCGGTGGCCCTCGATCAGGTCCAGCACCCGCTCCTCCACGGCGGGCCAGATCGATGCCGTCCGGGGCGCGCCGTCGTCCTGCGAGGGGTCGCTCTCGCCGAGGGCCGTCATGTCCTCGACGGGCACCTGCACCTCGACCTCGATGGTCTTGGCGCTGGGCGGCTGCACGACCTCGACGGGCGCGGCGCCGCCGAGGAACCTGGCGGTCTCGTCGATCGGCCGGACGGTCGCGGACAGCCCGATCCGCTGCGCCGGCCGCTCCAGCAGGGCGTCGAGCCGCTCCAGGGAGAGCGCCAGGTGCGCGCCGCGCTTGGTCGCGCAGACCGCGTGCACCTCGTCGACGATCACCGTCTCGACGCTGCGCAGCGACTCCCTGGCCTGCGAGGTGAGCAGCAGATAGAGCGACTCGGGCGTGGTGATCAGGATGTCGGGCGGGGTCTTGGTGAACGCCCTGCGCTCGTCGGCCGGGGTGTCACCGGTGCGCATGCCGACCCTGATGTCCGGCGGCTCCAGCCCGAGCCGCGCGGATGCCTGCCTGATGCCGGCCAGCGGCGCCCGCAGGTTGCGCTCGACGTCGACCGCGAGTGCCTTCAGGGGGCTGACATACAGCACCCGGCAGCGCTTCGCGGCCTCCACGCCCGGGCGGGCGGCGAGCTGGTCGAGCGACCAGAGGAACGCGGCCAGGGTCTTGCCGGAGCCGGTCGGCGCGACCACGAGGGCGTGCCGGCCGGCGCTGATCGCACGCCACGCGCCGGCCTGCGCGGCGGTCGGCGCCGCGAACGCCGCACCGAACCACTCCCGCGTCGCCGCCCCGAACCGACCCAGCTCATCCATGCCTCCATCCTGCCCCCGCGGTACGACACTTTTCCCCGACCGGCGCACCCCGCCGATCGGATTAGTCCGATTTGTACGAAAGGGGGAGTTTGGCTAAGGTGTGCCAATCCCCAATCACAGGAGCAGCCGGTGGCAGCACAGCGCACGATCGCCCAGCGGGCGATCCGCCAGGAATCGGAAGTGCTGCTGCGCCAGCTGGACGCCTATCTCGCCGCCCTGCGGACCGGTCGCGGCGCCGTCGACGTCGGGCACGCCGAGCGGATGGCCGCCGCGCTGCGCCAGCTGATCGCCGACACCGCGAGGTCCAGCGCGGTCGACCGGGCCCGGGTGCGGGCCGCCGTGCACTACTTCGTCTACCGGGGCGCGACCGGCGTCACCGGCGACGGCCCGGCCCGCCCCGGCGGCGGCGCCCGGCTGGCGCTGCTGACCGGTGGCCGCGCGCCCGTCGAACGCCGCCGCCAGGGCGACGACGACCGCGTGGTCAACGACCTGCTCCGCGACCTGGGCAGGGCGGACCTGATCGTGGAGCACTGAGGAACTTGCCTGGCCGGGCAGCGAAGAGGGTCCCCCATGAACCAGTGGGGGACCCTCCATGCGTTACGTCTACGACAGGCTGGCCGTCGCCAGCTTCACGCTGAACGCCAGGAACAGCCCGCCGACCGTGGTGCTCAGCCCCGCGGCCAGCTTGCGCCGCGAGCGGAACTGCTCCGCGAGATACCGCCCGGCGAAGATCAGCACCGTCAGGTAGATCGCGCTGAGCACCTCGGCGACGATCCCGAGCAGCAGGAAGCTCACCGCCGGATACGCGTAGTCCGGGTCGACGAACTGGATGAAGAACGACACGAAGAACAGGATCGCCTTCGGGTTGAGCAGGCTGATCACCAGCGCGCGCCGGAACGGCCGGTCCGCGGGCGGCTCGGCCTGCGGCACCGAGGCGGGGGCCCGCAGCCGTCGTACCGTGTCGATCACCAGACGCACACCGAGGTAGGCGAGATATCCGGCCCCCGCGTATTTCACCAGGACGAACAGCCACGGATAGGTGTGCAGCAGCGAGGCCACGCCACCGGCCGACAGCGTCATCAGCACCGCGTCACCGAGCCAGACCCCGGCGGCGCCCCGATACCCGTCCCGCACACCCCGGCGGGCGGCGACGGACAGCACATACAGCGAGTTGGGGCCGGGCAGCAGCACGATCGCGGCCGTGCCGAGCACATAGGTCCACGGGTTGGTCACGCCCAGCATCAGCGGGCCCCCGCTTCCAGCGCCGAGGTCAGCCGCTCGCGCGCCGCGAGCCACTCGCCGGTGAGCATCGCGAAGCAGACCGTGTCGCGCCAGCTGCCGTCGGGGCGCTGCCGGTGCGAGCGCAGCACGCCCTCACGCTCGGCGCCGAGCCGGGCGATCGCCCGCTGCGAGCGCTCGTTGCGGATGTCGGTGTGCCACTCGACCCGGATCGCGCCGAGCGTGTCGAACGCGTGCGCCATCAGCAGCAGCTTCGACTCGGTGTTGATCGCGGTGCGCCAGTGCGGCCGGCCGAGCATGGTGTGCCCGATCGCGATCGAGCGGCGGGCCTCATCGATCGCGTAGTAGGAGGTGCTGCCGAGGATCTGTCCGTTGTCCGGATCCCGTTGTACGAAGGGCACGCGCGTCGGGTCCTTGATCGCCGCGGCGACGATCGTGGCCATCTCCGCGGCCGAACCGGGCCGGGCCACGGTGAGATGCGTCCAGACCTCGGCGTCGTCGAGCGCGGCGAACAGCCCCGCCGAGTGCGCGTGGTCGAGCGGCTCGATCACCACGTGCCGTCCCCGCAGCGTCGGTGCGCCCTGCCAACCGGTCGCGGCGGGTCGCAGATACGCCGGGACCGGCACCAGCACGTCCGGCGCCGGTTCGACCGGACCGGCGACGAGCGTGAGCGGTACCACACCCGCCCAATATGGCAACGGCAGGTCCTGCTCGTCATCGATGGGGCCACCCGTGCGGATCTTGGCGGACACCTCTCGCAACGGCAGTGCCAGCACCGCCGTCTGGGCGAGCTCCTTGGCGTTGCCCGGACGGCTGTCTGCGGACCGGCCGGCGGCGACCTTGTCGACCAGCGCCGCGAACGCCCGCTCCCGCTCCTGGGCGTCGGTGACCAGCCGGGCGGTGCCGTGCGCGACGACCGAGCGGTAGTTGGCGCTGTGGTGGAACTGCGAGCGGGCCAGCACCAGGCCGTCGAGCAGCGTCACGGTCACGCAGACCTGCACGCCGCCGTCGCGGGCCGCGAGCAGCGCACGGCTGCCCGTCGAGCCGTGCAGGTAGATCACGTCACCGACGCGCACGTGCAGCGTCGGCAGCACGCGCGGCTCGCCGTCGACGACGAACCCGAGGTGGCAGACATAGGCCTCGTCGAGGACGGAGTGCACCAGGTCGGCGTCATATGACGCGCGCTCGCCCAGCCGTTTGGGTGTCGTCCGTGCCGTCTTGAGATATGTGTCCACCGCAACCTCATTTGTTCTAGTACAATCTCTCAACTGTGGCAGTACAGTATCAGCCGACGGGTGGCACGGCAGCCCAGATTTCGGCCAGCGTCGAGAGCGGCATCCGCAGCGGCGAGCTCGACCCGGGCGCGCCCCTGCCGTCCGTGCGGGCCCTCGCCGTCGACCTCGGCGTCAGCCCAGCCACCGTCGCGGCCGCATACCGTGCGCTGCGCGAGCGCGGGCTGGTCGAGACCGCCGGCCGCGGTGGCACCCGGGTCCGGCCGCGACCGCCCGTGGCCAGGCGCACGCGGCACGCCCTCGCGGTGCCCGCCGGCGCCCTCGACCTGGCCAGCGGCGGCCCCGACCACGACCTGCTGCCGCACTACGCGCCGCACCTGATCCGGCTCGCGGCGGCCATGCCGCCAGTGGGCTATGCCGGCGGTGGCCCGCTGCCGGAGCTGCTGGAGCTGGCCGGCGAGCGGTTCGCGGCCGACGGCATCCCGTCCGGGCGGCTCACCGTCGCCGGCGGCGCGCTCGACGCGCTGGAGCGGGCGCTCGTCGCGCATCTGCGGCCCGGTGACAAGGTCGCGGTCGAGGACCCCGGCTGGGCCAACCTCCTGGACCTGGTCGCCGCTCTCGGCCTCACGCCGGTGCCGGTCCCGGTCGACGACGAAGGGCCCACCGAGGAGGGGCTGCGGGCGGCGCTGAGCGCCGGGGTCGCCGGCCTCGTCGTGACGTCCCGTGCGCAGAATCCCACCGGAGCGGTGATCTCCGGTCGCCGGGCCGCTGTCCTTCGACGGCAGCTCATGGGGCACGGGCAGCTGCTGGTCCTCGAGGACGACCACGCCGCCGAGCTCGCGCACGAGCGGGTGCACCCGCTGGTCGGCGCGACCGGCTCGTGGGCGTATGTGCGGTCGCTGTCCAAGCCGTACGGGCCGGACCTGCGCGTGGCAGCGGTCGTCGGCGACGACGTGACCGTGGCACGCATCGAGGGACGCATGCGGCTCGGGGTGGGCTGGGTCTCGACCGTCCTGCAGCGCCTGGTCGTGGCGCTGTGGCAGGACCCGGAGGCCACGGCGGCGGTCGAACGCGCCCGCGACGTCTATACGACCCGCCGGGAGGCGCTGCGCACCGCGCTCGGCGGCCTGCCGGCCCATGGTGTGAGCGGGATCAATGTGTGGCTGCCGGTCCCGGACGAGACGTCCATGGTCGCGGGGCTGCGGGAGGACGGCATCGCCGTTGCGCCCGGCTCCATGTACAGGCTGCTCACGCCACCTGCGATCCGCATCACCACGGCGTTGCTGGACCCGCGCGACGCGGGCCGGGTCGCCGCGGCCGTGACACGCCGGCTCGCCGACCCCTCCGGTCGGCAGGTGTGAAACTGTCGGACCCTGCGGCTAGTGTCCATCGGCGTGACACCGATTCACGGGATGTGCCGCAGGCCGCTTCCGCGCTCATCGACGCACCCGAAACCGTCCAGCGGCGGTTGAGCAGCGAGGAGGAAGGGCCGGGCACGGTCCGCGACCGGCCCCCGCACGTTTCGGGGCGCGTCATCAGGGAGGAAATGACATGCGCACCAGCACGTTCAGGACGTTCGGCATCGTCGTCGCGGCGATCGCACTGGCACTGACCACCGCCTGCGGGGGTGGCGACGACAAGGCCACCAGCGGTTCCTCGAAGGGCGCCACGTCGAGCGCCCCGTCCGCCAAGGACGTGCTCGCCGCGGCCGTCAAGGACCTCAACTCGGGCACCTATGGCTATGCGATGAAGATCCCCGAAGGCACCTTCACCGGCTCGATCGACCCGGCGGGCAAGCAGCAGGTGAAGGTCGACGGGGTCGCCGCCGGCGGGGTCAAGTACACGATCGAGGGCATCGCGCTCGGCGCCGACTACTACTTCAAGACCAGCATCCCGACGACGGGCATCAACGCCAAGAAGTGGTACAAGCTGGACCGCTCGAAGATCAAGAAGGATGCGATCATCGGGCTGATCGAGGCGAAGGACCCCACCGTCAGCCAGGGCCTCGTCGCCCGGGTCGTCACCGCGACGCAGAGCGCCCCGACCACGATCACCGGCACGTATGACCTCACCGGCGGCGGCGACCTCGGCATCGACGACGCCGCCGTGATCCAGGCCCTCGGCGAGAAGGCCAAGGCCGCACCGTTCACGGCGACCCTCGACGGCAAGCACCTGGTCTCCCTGAAGATCACGGTCCCGGCCTATGGCACGGTCGCCGAGCAGGCGCTCACGGTCGACTACACCGGCCACGGCCAGCCCGTCACCGTCGCCGCGCCGAAGCCCGCCGATGTCCTGGCCGCCCCGGCCGCCGTCTACGGCCTGCTCAACGGCTGACCGCGATGCTGCGACGACGGCTGATCCCGATCCGGCCGGGGCGTGTGCCCGGCAGCCCGCGCCGGTCCGCCCCCGCGCTGGTCGCGGCGCTGGCCTCCGTCCTGGTCACCGCGGCCGCGCTGGCCGGCTGCTCGTTCGGCAAGGGCGACCCGCCGAAGCCGACCACCGGGCCATCGGTGGCGCCGTCGCAGAGCGAGCTGGCGAAGAGCCTGCACGCGTTGAGCAGCGGCGGCTACAAGTTCAAAGTGGTGGCCAAGGAGGGCAGCTACACCGGTGGCATCGACCCCGTCGCCGACCTGCTCGACGCCACGGTCAGCGTCTCCTCCGACGGCGCCTCCCTGAAGATCGACACGGTCGGCGTGCGTGGCACCGCGTATACGCGGCTGACCGGCCTGCCGATGCCCGGGTTCGACGGCACGACCTGGTATCGCGTCGACCCCGCCCGCGTCACGCGACCAGGGTCGCTGGGTCTCAGCGCCATCAAGGACCCGACGGGCGTGCAGGCGCTGGTCGCCGCCGTCCACGACGTGCGCCGGGAGAACCGCGGCTACACCGGCACCGTCGACATGACCCGCGTGACCGCGTGGGGGCCGGTCAACATCCCGCAGGTGATCCAGCTCGGCGAGGTCGCCAGGAGGATTCCGTTCGAGGCGACCGTCGACGACCAGGACCGGCTCGTGTCGATGAAGGTCGACATCCCCGACAACCCGGTCACCGCCACGTATTCCGACTTCGGCACCACGCTCAGCACCACCGCCCCCGCCAACGCCGAACCGCTCCCCGACCATCTGTACGGCATGCTCGGCCTCTGACTGCCTGCCCGGCCCGGGCGGGTGGTCGGGCCCGGGTTGACTGGGTTGCCGTCCGGTCGGAGGAACGCTGGCGGAAAGGTCGCCTCGGTTGTCCGCATCGTGCGCGTGACTGTCATGCCTTGCGGGCTTGCCGAGAGGCCTTTCCTGCCTTCGTGCTGCTGTGCCAGCCCTTGTCGTCGGCGGTCCGCTGCTGGTTTGCCTCGCTGCGGGTGAGTGGGGCGGCGTCGGGTGTCGCCGGGGGAGGCGGCTGACCGGGAGCAGCCGCGCCGGTCGTGTGACAGCCGGGGGAAGTGGCCCGGTCAGGGCAGAGGCCGCCGGTGAGAAGGACTTGGCTCGGGCCTTCGGCTCGGGGGCACCGTCAGGGGACTGGTTCGGTGATCAACTGGCGGTGTCGGCGATGACGGACAGTTGCCAGCCGGGCTCTACGGCCGGTCTTGTCGGCCGGTGGGGACGGGAGCCAGGCGGGCGCGGCTCCGGGCCGTTGCGCTGGCGCAGGGCCGTTGTGCCAGGCTGCGGCTCGGTACTGCGCGGCGGTTGGGGCGCTGCGCAGCGGTTGGCGTCGGCCGGCATTGGGCGCCGGGCGGGCAGTGGGCAGCGGTTGGGCGCTGGGCAGCGCTATGGCTGGTTGCATTGGTGGCGGCGGGCAAGGCGCCGGGCGGCGCATGTCCCGGTCGGGGTTGCATCGCCACCCATCGACCACGGCGGCCACCGGGGCGACTCCGGTCGACCAGCCCATGATCAAAGGTTCCGCGATAAGGGTCGTGAGCGGGATGCGGGCCTAGGCGAGACTGCGTCTCACGGATGACACTGCACGTCATGGAACAGCACCTGTACGAAGCCGAGCACGAAGCCTTCCGGGAACTGTGCAAGGCGTTCCTGGCCCGCGAGGCGGTGCCGTACAACGACGAGTGGGACAAGGCGGGCATCGTCGACCGGGAGGTCTGGCGCAAGGCGGGCGCGGCCGGGCTGCTCGGCATGGACGTCGACGAGGAGCACGGCGGTGGCGGGCAGAAGGACTTCCGCTTCAACGCGGTCCTCGTGGAGGAGATCGTCGCCGCGGGTGCGTCGGGGCTCGGGTTCGGGCTGCACAACGACGTCGTCGCGCCGTACCTGACCGATCTGGCCACCGAGGAGCAGCGCAAGCGGTGGCTGCCGGGGTTCTGCTCCGGTGACATCGTGACCGCCATCGCGATGAGCGAGCCGGGTGCCGGCAGCGACCTCGCCGGGGTGCGGACCTCCGCGGTGCGTGACGGTGACGAGTGGGTGCTCAACGGGCAGAAGACGTTCATCACCAACGGTGAGCTGGCCGACCTGGTGATCGTCGTGGCGAAGACGGACGCGTCGCTGGGCGCACACGGCATCAGCCTGTTCGTGGTCGAGAGCGGCACGCCGGGCTTCACGCGGGGACGCCGGCTGGAGAAGGTGGGCCTCAAGGCCAACGACACCGCCGAGCTGTTCTTCGACGACTGCCGCATCCCCGCCGATCACCTGCTCGGCCAGGAGAACGCCGGCTTCTACCACCTGATGGCGAACCTCCCGCGGGAGCGGCTCGGCATCGCGGTGGCCGCCGTCGCGTCCGCCGAGCACGTCCTGGCGATCACGCTGGAGTACGCCAAGACGCGGCAGGCGTTCGGCAAGCCGATCGGGTCGTTCCAGCACAACCGGTTCGTGCTCGCCGAGCTCGACACCGAGGTGACGATCGCCCGGACGTTCCTGAACCAGTGCATCGTCGAGCAGAACGCGGGGCGGCTGTCCGTCGCCGACGCGGCCAAGGCGAAGTGGTGGACCACGGAACTGCAGAACAAGGTGGCGGACCGCTGCGTCCAGCTGCACGGCGGGTACGGCTTCATGATGGAGTACCCGGTCGCCAAGGCCTGGCTGAACAGCCGGGTACAGACCATCTACGGCGGCACGACCGAGATCATGAAGGAGATCATCGGCCGCAGCCTGGGCGTCTAGGCGGCGGAGTAGACCCCAGCGAGCTCGGCGAAGATCAGCGCGGTGGACGTGGCGCCCGGGTCCTGGTGACCGGCGCTGCGTTCGCCGAGGTAGGACGCGCGGCCCTTGCGGGCCTGCAGCGGTGTGGTCGCGGTGGCTCCTTCGGCGGCTGCCGCGGACGCCGCGGCGGCGGCCGCCGCGAACCCGGACGGTGCCGCGGCGGCGTAGGCGTCCACGGCCGGCGTGAGAGCGTCGACCATGGTCTTGTCGCCCGGCGCCGCTTTGCCGAGCCGCACGATCGCGTCCAGCCCGGCCCGCAACCCGTCCGCGAAGGCGGCCGCGTCGACCTCGGCGGGCAGGGCCTTGCCGAGGGCGCGGAACAGGCTGCCGTACAGCGGCCCCGACGCGCCGCCGACCTTCGACACCAGGGTCGTGCCGGTCCTGGTCAGGACGGCACCCGCGGTGTCGGCCTCGAATCCGGCCAGGGCGGCGACCGCGGCGTCGAACCCGCGGCGCAGGTTGACGCCGTGGTCACCGTCGCCGATGGCGGCGTCGAGGTCGGTCAGCTCGGCGGCGTGCGCCGTGACCGAGGCGGCGACGGCGGAGACCCACGCGCGGGCCAGGGCGGCGTCCACGTCAGACGCCCCATCGCAGGCCGGCGGTACGGACCGGCGCGTCCCACAGCCGCAGCAGCTCCTCGTCGACCCGGCACACGGTGAGCGAGATCCCGGCCATGTCGAGACTGGTGACGTAGTTGCCGACCAGGCTGCGGGCGATCTGCACCCCGGCGTCGGCCAGCAGGCGGCTGATGTCGTTGAACATGATGTACAGCTCCAGCAGCGGCGTACCCCCGAGACCGTTGACGAGCACGATCACCTGGCTTCCCGGCTCGATGGGCTTGGCGGCCAGGACGGGCTCCACAATGCGCGCGGCGAGGTCGCGGGCGGGTCGCAGCTTCTCGCGGGCGCGGCCGGGCTCGCCGTGGATGCCGACGCCGACCTCGATCTCGTCCTCGGGCAGGTCGAAACCGGGCTTGCCCGCGGCCGGGGTCGTGCCCGCGGTGAGGGCGATCGCGAACGACGCGGAGCGCGCGTTGACGTCCCTGGCGACGGCGGCGACCGCGGCGAGCGGGGCACCCTCCTCGGCGAGCGCGCCGGCGATCTTCTCGACCAGCAGGGTCGCGCCGGTGCCGCGGCGGCCGGCGGTCCACGTGGAGCCGTCGACCGCGACGTCGTCGTCGACGAGGACGCTCTCCACCTGCGACTCGGTGTCCTCGGCGGCGAGCTCGAAGTTCATGACGTCGCCCGTGTAGTTCTTCACGATGTGCACGACCCCCGCGCCGCCGTCCACGGCCCTGGTAGCGGCCAGGATCTGGTCGGGGACGGGTGAGGTGAAGATCTCGCCGGGACAGGCCGCGTCGAGCATGCCGAGCCCGACGAACCCGCCGTGCAGCGGCTCGTGCCCGGAGCCGCCGCCGGAGACGATGCCCACCTTGCCGGGGCGCGGCGCGTCGGCCCGCACGATGATCTGCTCGTCGAGGTCGACCCGCAGGTCGGGATGCGCGGCGGCCATCCCGGCGAGGGCTTCCCGGACCACGTCGTCCGGATCGTTCATGAACTTCTTCATGCCTGCCATTTTGCGGGTACCGGTCGTGCATAGCATTGCCCGCGTGGCACACATGGTGGGAATCGTGCTCGTTTCGCACAGCGAACGGCTCGCGCACGGGTTGCGGGACATGCTCGTCCAGGTGGCGGGGGAGGAGGTGCCGATCGAGGCGGCGGGCGGCACCGACGACGGGGGGCTCGGCACCAGCTACGACCGGATCCTGGTCGCGATCGACCGGGCCGACCGGGGTGGCGGGGTGCTGGTCCTGACCGACCTGGGCAGCGCCGTCCTCACCGCGCAGACCGTGCTGGAGGACCGGGTCGCCAACACGGCTGTTTTGGTCGACGCCCCGTTCGTCGAGGGTGCGGTGGCCGCGGCGGTGCTGGCTGGCGCCGGTGCCGACGTCACCGAGTGCACCCGCGCGGCGACGGAGGCCCGCGATGTCCGCAAGCTCTGAGGCGACCGTCGTGCTGCCCGCCGACCTGCACGCCAGGCCGGCGGGGGCGCTGGTCCGGGCGGCGGCGGGCTTCGTCAGTACCGTCGAAATCCGCTTCGAAGGCAAGCAGGTGAGTGCACGCAGCGTGCTCGGGGTGATGGGTCTCAACGCCCGCGCGGGTTCCTCGGTGCAGGTGCACGCCAGTGGCGCCGACGCCGAAGCCGCGGTATCGGCGGTCGTGTCTCTCCTGTCGGCTTACGAGTAAGGAGTGGTGCGCTTCGCGGTGCGTACGCGAGGATGGCACCGTGATCGACACACTTCCCGTTGCCACGCTCCAGCGGCGCACCCTCGGGCTGCTCGTATCCACGCAGATTGTCGGCGGGCTCGGCGTGGCGAGCGGGGTGTCGATCGGCGCACTGCTCGCCTCGGAGATGGCAGGGCCGACCGCCGCCGGGCTGTCCGGCAGTGCCGCGGTCATCGGGGCGGCCCTGATCGCGATCCCGGCCACCAGACTCATGCGGACCGGTGGGCGGCGGCCGGGGCTGGTGTTCGCGTATGCCGCCGGGGTGACCGGATCGTTGCTGGTCGTCACCGCGGTGCAGCTGCAGTGGGTGCCGCTGCTGTTCGTGGGGACGTTCCTGTTCGGCGGAGCGAGTGCGGCCAATCTGCAGTCGCGGTACGCGGCGGTGGACCTCGCCGACAGCGACCACCGTGCGCGGCATCTGTCGCTGGTGGTGTGGGCGACGACACTGGGCGCCGTCGTGGGTCCGAACCTGGCGCCGTTCGCCGATCGGGTGACCATGCCGTGGGGTGCGCCGGAGTACGCGGGGCCGTACCTGTTCAGTGCCCTGGCGTTCGGGTTGGCGGCGGTGGTGCTGTTCGGGCTGCTGCGGCCGGATCCGCTGCTGACGGCGCGACTGCTGGTGGTTTCCGATTTATCGGAAAAATCACCATCGTGGAAGTCGGCCTTCTCGGCGATCCGGACCAGCGTCGGCGCACGGCTGGGCGTCTCCACCGTTGCCGTCGGGCACGTGGTGATGGTCGGCGTGATGTCGATGACGCCCGTGCACATCGGTGGTTACGTGCACGAGCACGGTGACCTGCTGCGCGTCGTCGGGCTGGTGATCAGCATCCACATCACCGGCATGTACGCGTTGTCGCCGGTCGTCGGCTGGGCCACCGACCGTTTCGGCCGCCGGCCGGTCATCCTGACGGGTGTCGTGCTGCTGGCCCTCGCGTGCGCGCTGAGTGGCACCGCAGGCGACGGCACGGTCCAGCTCTCGGTCGCGATGGGTCTGCTCGGCGTGGGCTGGAGCTGCACGATGGTGGCGGGCTCCACGCTGCTGTCGGAGTCCGTGCCGGTCGTGCAGCGCTCCGGTGTCCAGGGGCTGTCCGACGTCATTATGGGCGTTTCGGCGGCCACGGCGGGCGCGCTCGCCGGGGTCGTGGTCGATCTGTTCGGGTTCGCCACGTTGTCGGTACTGGCGGGCGTCGCCGTGGTGCCGCTGGCTGCTCTGGCACTGCGGAGGTCTTAGTCTTGGCCGCGTGCGACTGACGGATTTCTGGCAGCGGCTGGAGCAGGTGTTCGGCGTGGCGTACGCGGGGAGCGTCGCCAACGACCAGGTCCTGACCGAACTGGGTGGACGGACCATCAGGGAAGCTCTCGCAGGTGGCGAGGATGCCGCCGTGGTGTGGCGCGCTGTGGTTGCCGCGTATCCGGAGCGTGTTCCTAGCAGGCTGCGGTGATGTTTTTTGGCGTGTCGCCTCGTTGATCGTACAGATGTACGGGTAGCCTCCTCAGGGGTCGGCGCCGGTTTTTGTCATACCCGGCGCTTACCTTGTCAGCGTGAATAAACGAACGCCGACGAAGACCGCGAACTCAGGGGTGACGGACATGGCAGTGCAACCTGACCGGGAGAAGGCGCTCGGGCTCGCCCTCTCGCAGATCGACAAACAGTTCGGCAAGGGCTCGGTCATGCGCCTCGGTGAGCGGGTCATCGCTCCGATGGCGGTGATCCCGACCGGCTCCATCGCACTCGACGTGGCCCTCGGGATCGGTGGCCTGCCCCGCGGACGTGTCATCGAGGTCTTCGGACCTGAGTCCAGCGGTAAGACGACCGTCGCGCTCCACGCGATCGCCAATGCCCAGGCACAGGGCGGCATCGCGGCGTTCATCGACGCGGAGCACGCACTGGACCCCGACTATGCCAAGAATCTCGGCGTCGACACCGACGCGCTGCTGGTGTCCCAGCCGGACACCGGTGAGCAGGCCCTCGAGATCGTCGACATGCTGGTGCGCTCCGGCGCCCTCGACATCATCGTCATCGACTCGGTCGCAGCCCTCGTGCCGCGCGCCGAGATCGAGGGCGAGATGGGCGACAGCCACGTCGGCCTCCAGGCCCGCCTCATGAGCCAGGCGCTGCGGAAGATCACCGGTGCGCTCAACAACTCCGGCACCACCGCGATCTTCATCAACCAGCTCCGCGAGAAGATCGGTGTCATGTTCGGCAGCCCCGAGACCACGACCGGTGGCCGCGCGCTGAAGTTCTACTCGTCGGTCCGCCTCGACGTGCGCCGCATCGAGAGCCTCAAGGACGGCACCGACGTGGTGGGCAACCGCACCCGCGTCAAGGTCGTGAAGAACAAGGTGGCCTCGCCGTTCAAGCAGGCCGAGTTCGACATCATGTATGGCAAGGGCATCTCCCGCGAGGGCTCCCTCATCGACGTGGGCGTCGAGCAGACGATCATCCGCAAGGCCGGCGCCTGGTATACCTACGACGGCGACCAGCTCGGCCAGGGCAAGGAGAACTCCCGTAAGTTCCTGCGGGAGAACCCCGACGTGGCCGCCGAGATCGAGAAGAAGATCAAAGAGAAGCTCGGTGTCGGCGTCGGACAGGCCACGGACGCGGCCGGCGGCCCCGAGGTGGTCCCGGTCGACTTCTGACCGGCAGCTCGGCCTTTCTTCCATGCGCGACTCACGGCGTTCGGTGCCGGTCCGCGGGAGGACCTCCGTCTGGGGGTCCGACCCGCGGCCCGGCCCGCCTGTCCGTCGGTCCGCTGTTGACGCGGGTTTGCCGCTCGTTGCTGGCTTGCCGCTCGTTGCGGCTTGATGCTGGCGCGGGCGGTTCATGGTTTCGGAGGTGTTCTCGTGCCGGGCAGGCGGCGATCCAGCGATCCCAGCGAGCAGCCGGCTGAGGGCGTCGGGCACGAGCCTGACGCTCTGACATCCGCAGCTGCCGAGTCCGGCGCTCTTGGGCCTGGTGCCGTCGGGTCTGGCGCTGCGGGGTCTGCTGCGGGGGCTGGAGCTGCGGTTCCGGGTGCTGTGGCGGGGTCTGTTGCGTCGGGGGCTGCTGCTGCGGCGAGGGGTTCCTGGCCGTTCGCCGACATGGGCGACGACAATCCGTGGCTGGCCGCCGAGTCCCAGCCGGGCGGGGCCACGGCGGCGCGCCCGCGGCGGACGTCTCCCGGCGACGTGCCGCCGGGCTGGCCATCCGATCCTGAGCACAGCGACGTCGCGTCCACCAGACTGCCCGCGGTGACGAGCAGCGCACCGCCTGCTTGGCTGTCCACCCCTGACGTCGGCACCAGGGCCGGCGGCCCTTCCGGCGGCGCCCGGGCCGGCGGCGCTTCCAGCGGCCCTTCCGGCGGTGCCCGGGTCGGTGGCGCTTCCAGCGGCTCTCCCGGCGGTGTGCGGGCCGGCAAGCTTCCCAAGGACACTCAGGCCGGCGCGCCTCCTGGTGGCACCCGGGCGGGCCGATCTCGCGGCAGCACGCGAGCCGATGGACCGCTCGGCGGCGATGGCCTCTTCACCGTTGGCGATCCGAGACCGGATCACGACGACGAGGGTGGCCGGCCTGTCCACGACGGCAGCCGCAGATCGGGTCGTGGCAGTGGCCGGTCGGGTCGCGATGGGTATGGCACCGGCCGAGGCGGTTCCAGCCGTTCGACGGGACGGGATCAGCCAGGCGACACCGGGCAGCCTGATGGCACCGAGCAACCGGGCGGCTCTGAGCAACCGGGCGGCTCTGAGCAGCCGGGCGGCTCTGAGCAGCCGGGCGGCGCTGGGCGGCGGGGTGGCGCTGGGCGGCGGGGTGGTCAGCAGGCCGCGTCGCTCGACCCGAGGGAAGCAGCACGGGAGATCTGTCTGCGGCAGCTCGCCGTGCGGCCGAGGACCAGGCTCGAGCTCGCCACCGCCATGCGGAAGCGTGGGGTCGAGGACGAGATCGCCGACGAGATCCTCGATCGGTATGACGAGGTCGGCATCATCGACGACGCCGCGTTCGCCCGTGCCTGGGTCACCAGTCGCCACCACGGCAAGGGCCTGGCCCGGCGGGCGCTGGCGGGGGAGCTGCGCCGCAAGGGCGTCTCGTCCGACGAGGTCGGCGAGGCCCTTGACGAGCTCGACCCCGACGTCGAGGAGCAGACCGCCCGAGCCTTGGTCGCCAGGCGCCTCCGCGTCGAGTCCAACGCACCCCCGGAGGCGGTGTTCCGGCGGCTCGTGGGGATGCTGGCAAGGAAGGGGTATCCGCCAGGCCTGGCCATCCGCCTCGTGAAGGAGGGACTGGCCGAACGCGCGGACGCCGCCGAGTTCGCCGACGGCATCGACCCGGACGCCCTCGCCGACGCCGCCCTCGACCCCGACCAGCGCTGACCTGCCCGACGTCGGCCTGCCCGACGTTGACCTGCCCGACGTTGACCTGCCGTCGGCGCTGGCAGCGCAACGTTTGACGTTCGACCGGTCTACGGGCGGGCGTTCCGCGCAGACCTGCCCGCCCTCGCCCTCGCGGCAGGGTCACCCGCCAAGTCGCCGTCGATCGTGATGGCACCCCGGTGGTGGAAATCGCCGATCGTGCCGGGAGGCGTGTCCGCTTCACGCCGTGCGTACGGTTGTCGTGCGGAGTCCGGCACACCGGCCGCCACCCGCGGCGTCATCGTCCGCGGTGCGCCATCCGACGGTGACGGCGCAACAGCGAACAGCCACCAGGATGTCGGCCAGGTAGCTCAGCGTGTTGCACTGCGACCTTCCAGCGTGGCTGGAGTGCGACAGGCGTCGATGCGGTGGTTGGTGAGCGCACGGTCTGTGGTGGAATGATTGCAGCTGCACGTCGGTCGGGGTTCAGCGCGGAGCGTCGGGATCGCTACAGTGGGCGACAATTTGCGGCGGAGTGCGACCGACATGCCGGAAAGTTCTGGTCAAATGTCACTGGTAGGGTGTTTCGCCAGGCAAGGGTCTTGACGGACTTACGTCCCTTATGGTGCCCGATCATGAGTCCTTGACCGAAGCGCCCTTCACGACCTAGCCTCGGCGTTACCAGATGGAGACCGCCCAACCACCGCGGGTTTACCGCACAACATAGATCGCGTCACAGATCAGCAACGTTTACGCATGACACATAAGCGCCGCGCCTTGCGGGAGGTGGCGGTGTCGACCCGTTGTCGGGGCACCCTGTGCCTCGATATTGATACATCTTGATGGCAGTGTGTGGTCGGGCGTCTCCTCCACAACATCCCGCGTTGCGCGACTCTGCGCAGCGCCGAGCGGAGCGAGGTGACGTCGTGACGGAGTGCGCCCCTGTCATCCTCTGCGAACGACCCGCAAGCGAGCAGCAAGCCGCAAGCGAGCAGCGCCAGCAGCCCGCCGGCCAGGTGACCGCGTGACCGGCCTGCAGGTTGTGCTCGTCGTCGTGGTCGTCGTCATCGGCCTCGGCGTCCTCGCCGCGCTGCTGCTCTCGCTGAAGGTCATGCGCCGCCTGCACACCGCCGCCACGGCGCCCGCTCTGCCCGTTGCCGAAGATCCCGCGTTCCTGGCCGAGAAGGACCGGCAGGAGCACTCCCTCGCCTCGCTGCGCACCGCGGCCGAGGACGCCACCGCCGCCGTCGACGAGGCGCGTGCCGTTGCGGCCGCTGCGCGTACCGAGGCGGCAGCGGCCAAGGCGGAGGCCAGTTCCGCCAGGTCGGAGGCGCGGCGCATTCTCGACGCGGCCAGGGCCGAGGCCGACTCGTTGCTGGAGCGGGCGCACCGGCAGGCGGAGACCGACGCCGAGCAGGCCCGGGCCGCCGCCCGCCGCGCCGGTGAGCGCGAGGTCAGCCAGTTGACCACGGTGGCGAAGGAGCAGTCGCAGGACGCGGAGCGGCGCCAGCGCCGGCTCGACGAGCGGGAGCGGCTGTTCGCCGAGGAAGCCGAGCGGCTGGCCGAGCGCGACCGGCGCATCACCAGCACCGAGGCCGACCTGCTCGAGCGGGAGGCGGCCCTCACCCGCCGTGAGGCCGAGATCGCCGCGGGCGAGGAGCGGCACCGCGAGGAGCTGGAGCGGGTCGCGGGGCTCACCACCGACGCCGCCAGGGTCGAGGTCATCGAGACGATCGAGATGCAGGCGAAGCGCGAGGCCGCGCTGCTCGTGCGCGACATCGAGAACGACGCCCGCAACACCGCCGACCAGCGGGCCCGGCACATCGTCGTGGACGCCATCCAGCGGGTCGCCAGCGAGCAGACCGCGGAGAGCGTCGTCAGCGTCCTGCACCTGCCCAGCGACGAGATGAAGGGCCGGATCATCGGCCGTGAGGGCCGCAACATCCGCGCGTTCGAGTCGACGACCGGGGTCAACCTGATCATCGACGACACGCCCGAGGCGGTCCTGCTGTCCTGCTTCGACCCGGTGCGGCGGGAGATCGGCCGCCTCACGCTGGAGAAGCTCGTGCTCGACGGCCGGATCCACCCGCACCGCATCGAGGAGGTGTTCGAGCAGGCCAAGCACGAAGTCGAGCGTCTCTGCCTGCGCGCCGCCGAGGACGCTCTGGTCGAGGTCGGCATCACGGACCTGCACCCGGAGCTGATGACGTTGCTCGGGCGGCTGCGGTACCGGACGTCGTACGGCCAGAACGTCCTCAAGCACCTCGTCGAGACCGCCCACATCGCCGGCATCATGGCCAGCGAGCTGCGCCTGGACCCGAAGCCGATCAAGCGCAGCGCGTTCCTGCACGACATCGGCAAGGCGCTCACCCATGAGGTCGAGGGCAGCCACGCGCTGATCGGCGCCGACGTGGCCCGCAAGTATGGCGAGCACGAGGACATCGTGCACGCCATCGAAGCGCATCACAACGAGGTCCTGCCGCAGACCATCGAGGCCGTGCTCACCCAGGCCTCCGACGCCTGCTCCGGTGGCCGCCCCGGGGCGCGCCGCGAGAGCCTTGAGGCCTACGTCAAGCGCCTCGAGCGCATCGAGGAGATCGCCGCCGGCAAGTCGGGCGTCGAGAAGGTCTTCGCGATGCAGGCAGGCCGCGAGATCCGGGTCATGGTCCGCCCCGACGACGTCGACGACATCGGCGCCGCCGTGCTCGCCCGCGACGTGGCGAAGCAGATCGAGGAGGAGCTGACCTACCCCGGCCAGATCCGCGTCACCGTCGTCCGCGAGTCGAGGGTGACCGAGATCGCCCGCTGAGCGCAGGACCGGCTACGGGGCGATCACCGACTCCGCGGATGTGTACGGGCTGGCGATCTTGTAGGACCAGATCAGCGGGTCCGCCACCGCCAGCTCACCGGTCGCGGTGAATTTGTACGACCGCGCGACGCCCTTGCCGTCGTACTTGTTGACGAAGGCGAGCATGTCCGCCCGAGTCGCCTTGCCGGCCGTGAAACCCTCCAGCAGGATGGCCGCCCCGTCGTACGCCTCGGGGCCGTAGTAGCCGGCCGTCGCCTTGTACGCCGCCTGGTACCGCGACGCGTAGTCGCCGCTCGCGCGGTCGCTCGGGATGCAGGGGCAGGTGACGATGATGTCGTCGGCGGCCTTGGCGAGCGTGTCGACGAAGAGCTGGGTGAACAGCCGGTCGCTGACGACGATCGCGATGCCCGGTTTCGCCGCCCGCAGCGCCTTGATGAACGCCGTGCCGTCGTCGGACTCGCCGGCGTAGTACACCGCGTCCGGGCTCGCGTTCGTCACCTGGCCGACGGGGCCGGCGAAGTCCTTGTCCGCCCGGCGGATCGCGACGCTCGCGGTGACGGCGCCGCCGAGGGTGCTCGAGACCGCCTGCCGGGCCACGCCGCCGAAGTCGGTGTCGTCGTAGACCACGACGACCTTCGAGGCGCGCAGCTTGTTCTTGATGTACCGGGCGCCGGCCGCGGCCTGGTCCTTGTCGTTGGCGATGAGGCGGTGGAACGTGGACCAGCCCTTCGCGGCGAGGTCGACGTCCGGCGCGAACGGCGTGAAGAACGGGATGCCGGCCTTCTCCAGGATGGGTGCGGCGGCGAGGATCTCGACGCGGTACGCGGGCCCGACGACGCCCATCACCTCGCTGTCGGCGACCAGGTTCTCCGCGGCGGCCTTGCTGCCCTCCTCGGTGCCCTTGGTGTCGAACTCCGCGAACCCGACGTTGCAGCCGGGATGCTTCGTGTTGTAGTCGTCGACGGCCAGCTTGGCGGCGTTGCGCATGCCGTTGGTGTCCTTGGAGCCGTTGCCGGCGAGGATGCCGAGGAAGGCGACCTTGTGCCCGCAGGCCGCGGACACCGCCGGCCCCGCCTGGTTGGACGGGCCGCTGCTGCCGCCGCCACCCGGCTCGCCGCCGTCGCCGCGGTTCACGGCCCAGACGATGCCGGCGACGAGGAGGATCAGGACGAGGACCCCGCCACCGACCGCGGTGACCAGCGTCCCGGTCCGGCGCCGGTTGGCCGGCGGGTACGCCTGGCCACCCGATGACCATCCCTGGGCGGGAGGTCCGGAGGCGGGCGGCCCCGACGCGGGCGGTCCGAGGCGGGCGGCCCCGACGCGGGCGGTCCGGAGGCGGGTGGCCCGGAGGCGGGCGCCATCCAGTTCTGCGCCGGCGGCCCGGACGCGGGGGGTGCGCTGACCTGCGGCCGGTGCCCGGGCACCTGCGGCTGGAACCGCTGCGGGAACCCCTGCTGGGCGGGCTGCTGCACCTGCTGTGGGAAACCCTGCTGGACCGGCTGGGTGGGCTGAGCCGGGATCGGCGGCACGACCGGCGGCCGCTGCTGCACCTGCGGCTGGACCGGCGGCTGCTGCCCGGGCGGCCGCTGCCCCTGCGGCGGCACCCCGGGCCGCTGGGCAGGCTGCTGATGCTGCGCCGGTTGCTGGTGCGGCGCAGGCTGTTGGTGCGGCGCCGGTTGCTGGTGCGGCGCCGGCTGCTGATACTGGCCGGGCTGCGCCGGGCCAGGCTGCTGCGGCATCTGGTGCTGCGGCGGCTGGTACCCCGGCGGCTGCTGGCTCGGCACCACCGGCATCGAGGCGGTCTGCAGCAATGGCGGCAGCCCCGGGTTCATCGACGGCATGCTGAAGCCCGGTGACACCGGTGTGGCCGACACCGGCTGCGCCGACACGTCCCCGCTCGGCTCGTGCGAACCCCCCGACGGCCCGCCGGACGAGGGCCCCCCGGAGGACGGCCCACCCGACGAGGGCCCGCCGGAGGACGGCCCGCCGGACGTGGGTACCGGACCGAACGGACCAGAAGCACCGGACGTCGGCGACCCCGCGAGGCCACCCGACGGCGCCCCGCCGACGTGCGCGCGCCCGGTCGGCGGTGCGAGGTGCAGCGCGCCCTCCGCGACGACCAGCTCGGGCTGCTCGATCGCGGTGGGTGCCAGCCCGAACGCCCGGTGCAGCAGCGTCGCGGCGAGCGGGATGCGTGACGACCCGCCGACCAGGAACACCGCGGCGAGGGGCGGCCCCGAGACCCCCGCGGAGGTCACCGCGATCTGGGTGGCGGTGACGGTCCGGTCCAGGATCGGCTTGGCCAGCTGCTCCAGCTGTTCCCGCCCGATCGGCACGCTCTCGTCGAACAGCGGCACGTGCACGTAGGTGGTGGCGGCCCGGCTGAGCATCTCCTTGGCGAGCCGGGCGTCCTCCCACAGCTGCCACGCGGCGCGCCGGTCGGTCTCGCTCTCCGGGTTGGTCAGGCGGCGCCACTGGTCGCCCTCGCGGCCGGTGAAGGCGCGGCCCAGGTATGCCACGACGGCCGCGTCGACGTCCAGGCCGCCCGCGTCGGGGAGCCCTTCGCTGGCGAGGACGTCGAAGCCGCCGCCGGCGTTGCGGCGCACCACGCTCGCGTCGAAGGTGCCGGCGCCAAAGTCGTACACGACGGCGATGCCACCGACGGGGACGTGGGTGCCGATGGTGCCGACGAAGTAGGACGCCGCGGCGACCGGCTCCGAGGACAGGAACGGCGCGGGGAACCCGGCGGCCGTGGCGGCCTGCGCGAGGGTCTGGCGGCGCTGCGGCGGCCACGTCGCCGGGTGGGTGAGGTTGACCTCGTTCGGGTGGGAGCCCGCGACCCGGTAGGACTCGGCGGCGACCCGGCGCAGCACGGTGGCGACGAGATCGATGACCGGCACGTCCTGCTCGCCGAGCCAGACGGTGCCTTCTTCGACGCGGCGCTTCGGGTACGGCTCGAACCGGTGCGGCTGCAACCGTGCCGAGTGCACGGCGTCACGCCCGGTGAGGATGGTGCCGTCGGCGTTGACATAGACGGCGGAGGGCAGCAGCGGCGAACCGTCGAACAGCAGCGGTTTCGTGCGGCCGTCCGGCCAGCGGAGCACGGCGACGGTGTTCGAGGTGCCGAAGTCGATGCCCAAACGAAAGCCGGTGTCCGCCACCCGCGCAGCGTACGTACTCTGCGCAACCTTGCCAATCATCGTTCGGTCAGCTCACAGCGTCGCTTCCGCCGCGCTCCAGCGGCACTGTGAGCCCGCGCCCCCGCTGCGCTGCGGACCATTTACACGGCCTGTCCGACGTCGGTCAGCTTGACGGGCTTCGCTGTCGTCTTCACCTGCTTGGGGCCGCCCATGAGGCGCCGCTGCAGCCAGAACGCGAACCACGACAGCAGGCCGCAGGTGCCGATGTAGACGACGGCGACGACGAGGTAGCTGGGCACGTAGGGGAAGCCGAACGGCAGCCGGCCGCCGATCTGCTTGCCGTAGTACAGCAGCTCCGGCAGCTGGATGATGAACCCGAGCGCGGTGTCCTTGAGCAGCACGACCAGCTGGCTGACGATCGCCGGGAGCATCGCCCGGACCGCCTGCGGCAGCAGGATCGAGATCATGACCTGCGACTTGCGCATGCCGAGCGCGTACGCCGCCTCCGACTGCCCGCGGGCCACGGAGATGATGCCGGCCCGGAAGATCTCGGACAGCACGGCGCCGTTGTACAGGGTGAGACCCACCACCAGTGGCCAGAACGGGCCGACCTTGTAGCCGAGCTGGATCGGGCCGTAGTACGCGAAGAAGATCAGGATCAGCAGCGGGATCGCACGGAACAGCTCGACGAACCCCGTCGTCGGGGCCCGGAACACGGCGTGGTCGCTCAGCCGCCCGGTGGCCAGCAGCGCGCCGAGGGCGATGGCGAGGACGGCGGCGGTACCGGCGGCGCTCAGCGTGGTGAGGTAACCGTCCAGCAGGTCCCGCTGGATCTGCGCGTATTGGAACTGCTGCCAGCGGATCGGCTCGAACTGGCCGGTGTCGTAGAAGCGCCAGCCGATGTAGGCGAGCAGCGCCACGATCCCCACCGCGCTGAGGATGCCGATGATGCGGTAGCGCAGCCGGGCCTTCGGACCGGGCAGGTCGTAGAGGACATTGGTCATCGCGCGACCTTCCAGCGTCGTTCGAGCATCCGTTGGACGGTGACGAGCGGGACGACGAGGATCAGGAACCCGATGGTGATCCACAGCAGGGTGTAGATCTGGTTCTCGCCGCGCTCGGACAGGTAGAACGTGATGGCGCCCGCCTCGGCGACGGAGAAGCCGGCGGCGACCGTGGTGTTCTTCAGCATGGCGTTGAGCACGCTCACCAGCGGCGGCACCACGGTGCGGAACGCCTGTGGCAGCACCACGGTGGTCAGTACCTGGACGAACGTCATGCCCAAGGCGCGCGCGGCCTCGGCCTGCCCGACGGGCACCGTGTTGATGCCGGAGCGCAGCGCCTCGCACACGAACGCGCTGGTGTACGCCGTCAGCGCGACACAGGCGCCGGTGGTGAAGTCGAACGTGACGCCGAGCTTCGGCAGCGCGAACACCTGCAGCGCGAAGACCAGCGTGAGCGGGGTGTTGCGCAGCAGCAGCACGTAGGAGCTGCCGAACCCGCGCAGCGCGGGGACGGGGGACACCCGCATCGCGGCCAGCAGCGTGCCGATCACCAGCGAGCCGACGGCGGCGATCAGGAAGAGCTTGATCGTCTCCCAGAAATGGGAGCCGATGACGTCCCAGTTGTCCGTAAGGACGTGTACGAACTCGTTCACGCCATCACCTCCGCTTCAGCCCGGCACATGCGAGCGGGGCGCCGCCGGCAAGGCGGCGCCCCGTCAACGACAGGATCAGTACTTCTCGAGGGCCGGCGGGCTGCCCGCCGAGCCGGACTTGCCGAGGGTGCCGTCGTAGACCTTCTGCCAGGTGCCGTCCTTGAAGGCTGCTTCGAGGGCGGCGTTGACGAAGTCGCGGAGGGCCTTGTCGTCGTGGCCGAGGCCGATGCCGTACTTCTCGGGGTAGGCCTTGCCGGTGGTGGGGTCGAGGAACGGCTTGCCGACGACCTTCAGCAGTGACGGGCTCTGCGCGGCGAAGCCCTTGAGGATGGCGTCGTCGGTGGTGACGGCGTCGACCTTCTTGTCCAGCAGCTGCGACACGCATTCGGAGTAGGTCTTGAACTCCACGATCTTGTCGGTCAGCTTCTGGTCCCGGACCCGCTGGATCGGGGTGGAGCCGGTCGCGGAGCAGACGGTCTTGCCCTTGAGGCTGTCGGAGCCGGTGATGGAGGTGTCGTCCTTGCGGACCAGCAGGTCCTGCGCGGCGATGAAGTACGGGCCGGCGAAGGACACGTCGGCCTTGCGCTTGTCGGTGATGGAGTAGGTGCCGACGTAGTAGTCGACCTCGCCGCCCTTGATCGCGGTCTCGCGGTTGGCGGAGGCGATCTCCTTGTACTCGATCTTCGACGGGTCGACGCCGAGCTTGGACGCGATCAGCTGGGCGATCTCGATGTCGAAGCCGCACCGCTTGCCGGCGGCGTCCTTGTAGCCGAGGTTGGGCTGGTCGAACTTGACGCCGATGACGACCTTCCCGGCCGCCTTGATCTTGTCGAACGTCGGGCTGCCCGTGATCGCCACACCGGTCGCCGGTGTGAACGTGGTGCCCGAGGAGGTGCAGGCGTCGCTGGTCGGCGCGCCGGAGCTGGCCCCGCCGTCAGTCGTCGGTGCGGGCGTGCCATCCTTGCCGCAGGCGGCCAGGCCCAGCGCAAGCGTGACGGCGGCGGCTGCCGCGGCGATCCGCGAGATACGCATGATGGTCGCTATCCCCTTTCAGTGGGTGAGAATCTTCGACAGGAAGTCCTTGGCCCGGTCGGTGCGCGGGCTCGCGAAGAACGTCTTCGGATCCGCCTCCTCGACCAGCTGGCCGTCCGCCATGAACACGACCCGGTTCGCGGCGTGTCGCGCGAAGCCCATCTCGTGCGTGACGACGACCATCGTCATACCCTCGCCGGCCAGCCCGGTCATCACCTCGAGCACCTCGCCGACCATCTCGGGGTCCAGCGCGCTCGTCGGCTCGTCGAACAGCATCGCCTTCGGCTGCATCGCGAGGGCCCGGGCGATCGCGGCCCGCTGCTGCTGACCGCCGGACAGCTGCGCCGGGTACTTCTCCGCCTGCGCGACGATGCCGACCCGATCGAGGAGGCCCATGGCGCGCTCCCGCACCACGGCCGTCTTCTCCTTGCGCACCTTGACCGGTCCGAGCATCACGTTCTCGAGGATGGTCTTGTGCGCGAACAGGTTGAACGACTGGAACACCATGCCGACCTCGCTGCGCAGGCGGGCGAGCGGGCGGCCCTCCTCGGGCAGGCGGACACCGTCGAAGACGATCTCGCCGTTGTTGATCGGCTCCAGCCGGTTGATCGCCCGGCACAACGTCGACTTGCCGGAGCCCGACGGGCCGATCACGACCACGACCTCGCCCCGGGCGATCGACAGGTTCACGTCCTTGAGCACATGGAGCTCACCGAACCACTTGTTGACGCCGCTGAGCACGATCAAAGGCTCGTCCGTCATCATCCGCCCCATCGCTGTGCACTCTGGCTCCGTCGGTGGGCTCGACGTTAGCGGTGGCGATGCCCACGAACAGCTGCATAGCGGTCACGGACGGATAACGGCCGGGGCTTGTCACAATGATGACCATGCGCATCCTGGTGACCAACGACGACGGCATCGACAGCCCCGGCCTGCACGCGCTCGCCGCGATGGCGGTCCGCCAAGGCCACGACGTGGTGGTCGCGGCACCCGCCCGCGAGGCCAGCGGCGCCGGGACCTCCCTCACCGGCGTCGAGTCCGACGGGCGCATCGCCACCGAGACCCGTCCGCCGCTGTTCCCGGGCGTACCGACGTTCGCCGTGTCCGCGTCGCCGGCGTTCATCGCGCTGATGGCGACCCGGGGTGCCTACGGCCCGGTGCCCGACGTGGTGCTGTCCGGCATCAACCGCGGCCCCAACACCGGCGCGGCCGTCCTGCACTCCGGCACCGTCGGCGCCGCGTTCACCGCCGTCGCCAACGGCTGCCGCGCGATGGCGGTCTCCCTCGACGTGCCGTTCCGCGCCACCGCGTCCGCGGACGGCGCGCAGGAGCACTGGGACACCGCCGCCGAGGTCGCCGGCGACCTGTTGCCGCTGCTCACCGGCGACTTCGTGCTCAACGTCAACGTGCCCAACCTGCACGCCGGCGACCTGCGCGGCATCCGCCGTGCGACCCTCGCGCAGTTCGGCGCCGTGCAGATGGTCCTGCTGGAGCAGGGCCACGGGTACGTGCGGATGTCCCTCGAGCAGAGCGACCACGGCGCGGAGCCCGGCAGCGACGACGCGTGGCTGCTGGACGGCTACGTCGCCGTCACCCCCGTCCGCCCGTCCCGCGAGGCGGCCGACGTCGCGCTGCCCGGGCTGGTGGATACGGCGGGCGAACACGTCGGGGGCTAAACTTTGCGCTGCTATGACTGAGACCCCCCGCAGCTTCAAGGTCATCACCTACGGCTGCCAGATGAACGCGCACGACTCCGAGCGCATCTCCGGCCTCCTCGAGGACGCCGGCTACGTCCCGGTGCCCGCCGACGCCGAGCCGGACGTGGTCGTGTTCAACACCTGCGCCGTGCGGGAGAACGCCGACAACCGCCTCTACGGCAACCTCGGCCACCTGCGCCCGACGAAGCTCGCCCAGCCGGGCATGCAGATCGCCGTCGGCGGCTGCCTCGCCCAGAAGGACCGCGGCGACATCGTCAAGAAGGCCCCCTGGGTCGACGTCGTCTTCGGCACCCACAACATCGGCTCCCTGCCGGTCCTGCTGGAGCGCGCCCGCCACAACGCCGCCGCCGAGGTTGAGATCCTCGAGTCGCTCGAGGTGTTCCCCTCCACGCTGCCCACCCGCCGCGAGTCGACCTACGCCGGCTGGGTCTCCATCTCCGTCGGCTGCAACAACACCTGCACGTTCTGCATCGTCCCGGCCCTGCGCGGCAAGGAGAAGGACCGCCGCCCCGGCGACATCCTCGCCGAGGTCCGCGCCCTCGCTCTTGAGGGAGTCCTGGAGGTCACCCTCCTCGGCCAGAACGTCAACTCCTACGGCGTCGAGTTCGGCGACCGCCTCGCCTTCGGCAAGCTCCTGCGCGCCTGCGGCGACGTGGAGGGCCTCGAGCGGGTCCGCTTCACCAGCCCCCACCCGAAGGACTTCACCGACGACGTCATCGCCGCGATGGCCGAGACCCCCAACGTCTGCCACTCCCTGCACATGCCCCTGCAGTCCGGCTCCGACGACGTGCTGCGCGCGATGCGCCGCTCCTACCGCGCCGAGCGCTACCTGGGCATCATCGAGAACGTCCGCGCCGCCATGCCCGACGCCGCCATCACCACCGACATCATCGTCGGCTTCCCCGGCGAGACGGATGCCGACTTCGAGCGCACCCTCGACGTGGTCCGCGAGGCCCGCTACTCCAGCGCCTTCACCTTCCAGTATTCCAAGCGCCCCGGTACCCCCGCGGCCACCATGGACCTGCAGATCCCGAAGGCGGTCGTCCAGGAGCGGTATGACCGGCTGATCGCCACCCTTGAGCAGATCAGCTGGGACGAGAACAAGAAGCTCGTCGGCACGCCGGTCGAGGTCCTGGTCGCCGTCGGCGAGGGCCGCAAGGACGGCGCCACAGGCCGCATGTCGGGCCGCGCCCGCGACGGCCGCCTCGTGCACTTCGCCGCCGACCCGTCGGTCACCGCATCCAACGGCGACATCGCCCTGCGCCCCGGCGACATCGTGCACACCACGGTGACGTACGCCGCCCCCCACCACCTCAACGCCGACGGCCCTCTGCTGTCCCACCGCCGCACCCGCGCCGGCGACGCCTGGGAGGCCGGCCGGGTCACCCGCACCCCGGGCGTCTCGCTCGGCATGCCCACCATCGGCACCCCACCCCCGGCCCCCGCCCCCGTCCGCTCCTGCTGACCCACCCGCACTTCCGCACGACCTTGCGCACCTTCTGGCTGCACAAGCTCCCCCGGATCATGCAACCACCGCAGACGCGCGGCCCTCGACCCACGGCAATACCGCTCGTGATCCAAGGACCCGAGTGGCCGCCTGGACGACCGGATCCATCCTTGGATCACAGGTCGCGGTCGGGGCGCCGTCCAGAGCGTCGTCGACGGATGCCCTCGCGTGCGTGTTCACGCTGTTTGGCCGCGCGCCGGGACCTGCTGGTGATCCAAGGACGCGGGTGGCTGCCCGGACAGCCGCCGCTGTCCTTTGATCATGAGGGGGTCCGGGTGTGAGTGGGTGTGGCGCAGCGGTCTGGGCGATTTGTGCGGGTTTGAAGCCGCCGATGACTTCGGGCCTGCGTGAAGGGACAAACGTCGCTCGCTTGGGCGACCGAATCGGTCCTTTGATCACGGGTCGGCGGTGGAGGGCGCGGTCCGGAGTGGTGTCACTGGATGCCCTTGCGTGTGTGTTGGCGTTGTTCGGTTCGCGCAGGGATTTGCCGGTGATCCAAGGACTCAGGTGGCTGCCCGGACAGCCGCCGCCGTCCTTGGATCATGAGTGGGTCCGGGTGTGGGTGGGTGTGGCGCAGCGGTCTGGGTGATTTGGGCTGGTGAAGTGGCAAACGTCGCTCGGTTGGGCGGCCGGATCGGTCCTTTGATCATGGGTCGGCGGTGGTGGGCGCTGTCCAGAGCGGTGTCAACGGATGCCCCGGCGAAGGTGTGTTCACGCTGTTTGGTTCGCGCCGGGACCTGTTGGTGATCCAAGGACGTAGGTGGCCGTCTGGGTGACCGGATCGGTCCTTGGATCACGGGTCGGGGTTGGAGGGTGGGGTCCGGGGCGGTGTCACTGGATGCCCTTGCGTGTGTGTTGGCGTTGTTCGGTTCACACCGGGATTTGGCGGTGATCCAAGGATGCGGGTGGCTGCCCGGACGGCCGCCGCAGTCCTTTGATCATGAGGGGTCCGGGTGTGGGTGGGTGTGGCGCAGCGGTCTGGGTGATTTGTGCCGGGTTGAGGCCGCCGACGACTTCGGGGCGCTGGGTGAAGTGACAAGCGGCGCTCGATTGGGCGACCAGAACTGTCCTTGGATCATGCGCGGGCGGTGGTGGATCTCGGCGCGGGCTTACCCGCGCTGCGATAAGGGTGATTTGTCCGTGTTTTGAACCAGCGACGGTGTTGTAGCACCGAATGATGCGCTTGACGGCGCTGGATCATGTGAGTTCGGATCTGGCTTGGATCACCCCGGGCACGGCACGGACGGTGACCGCGCTACCGGTCGCGCTGCCGTCAGGCTGCGCGGAACCACCAAGGCCGCAGCCGTGATGGATTTTCTATTACGGGCATGCCAAACAAGCACGCGAAGAGCAGCGCAAGACAACCAGCGCATCGGCAAAAGGATCAGCGGTGAGGCGCATAGCCCCGCTCATACCCGTCGTGATCGCCGGGATGCCCGCCGCCGTAAACGCCGCGCTGGTCATAACCGCCCTGCCCGCGCCCCCCGTACACCCCGCCCTGCGGCGGCGCGGAAGGCGGCGGATAACCCCCCTGCTGGAACCCGCGAGGCTGGTCATACGACGGCGGCGGCCCGTATCCCGGCTGGTCGAAGTCGCGCGGATCAGGCTGAGCGCCACCGCCGTACACCGTGCCACTGGCCGCGGCGCCACGGGCGGCTGATGCGGGCCGGTTGGCGCCGCCATACACCTTGCCGGTGCCGCCCTCCTCGGGTGAGGGGGGCAGGTCGTCGTCCGGGCCGCGGAGCGCCGCAGCGCCGCGGGCCGGGCCCGTCCCGGCCGCGGCGCGACGGCCGGCGCGGGAGCGGCGGATGCCGATGATGCCGGCGACCACGAGGAGCAGGCCGAGCACGCCGATGGCGGCGACCATGTACGTGATGTCCTGCAGCGTCAGGTCTTCCAGGAACGACCGGTCGTCGGGCTTCGGGGTCGGCAGGACCGCGCCGGCGCCCTTGCCGGGCGTGACGTTCTGCGGCGTGTACTTGAGGATCGGCGCCTTCACGTCGGACGGCACGTCGGAGGCGGTGATGTACTGCTTGCCGTCGGTCGAGTAGGTGATCGCCTCGCCGCGGGCCTCGTTGGGCAGCGGCGTGATGCGGGGCTTGCCGGTGGTGATCGCCTTGATGACGTCGCCGCCCTGGACGTCGAACTCGTACGCGTCGGAGTAGGTGCGGATGACGACGCGGGTGCCGTCGGGGGAGGAGGCGGCGCCGGTGATCGCCTTCCAGCCGAGGAAGGCGAGCGGGTTGGCGGTCTTCGTCTCCTGGGGCGTGAACGTGCCCATCTGCTTGAGCTTGACGCCCTTGGTGGTGTTGGGCTGCAGCGGGCCTTCGGGGATCCAGACCTCGCCGACAGGGTCCTTGGTGATGATGATCGGCGTGCCGTTGCCGTTGAGCAGCATGGCCTCGGCGTCGCGCTTCTTGCCGTCGGGGTAGGCGAGCCGGTTGATGACCGGGGCCTTCGCGCCCTGGGGCAGATTCCACACCGCGACCGTGCTGCGGGGGGCGGCGCTGCCGCCGGAGGCCTCGGTGTTGTCGCCGATGTCGGCGATCCACAGCGTGCCGTTCTTGTCGAGGGCGAGGTCCTCGGGGTCGCGGGCCGTCGGTTCGTAGTTGACCGGCGTGCCGACGACCTTGCAGCCCGCGTCGAGCGTGTAGATGCGGGCCTTGTTGTTGGGCGACGCGCTGTCGTTGACCGCCACGTAACCGGTGGCGGTCGCGACGAGCCCGGAGATCTCGTTGATCTTCGAGGAGTCCGGGGTGCACACTGTCTGACCTGCGCCGGCGGCGGGCGGCTGGGCCGTGTTGGCCGACGGGCTCGGAGCGGCCGCGGCAGGCGCCGCGAGCCCCAGGAGCAGACTCGTCACCGCACCACAAACAAGGCCCACCCGCTGTCGCATCGGACAAGTTTGGCAGAGCCGGACCGGATGTGGGTGCGCCCGGTCCGGCTCTCACTCGCAGTGATCAGACGAACCCTACGACTTCACGGCAAATGGGGCGAGCTCCGCGGCCAGCGCGTCGTTGATCCGCGCGCGGATCCGGGTGCCTTCGGCCAGGTGGGAGGTCTCCAGCACCTCGCCGACGGTGTGGACCCTGGCGACCAGGTCGCCCCGCTCGTAGGGCACCACGGCGGTCAGCTCGATCGCCGGCCAGGGCAGCCGGTGCTCCACCGCGGCCCGGACCGCGTCGATGCCGCCGCCGGTGCGCGCGGAGGCGAACACGGCGTCGGGCCACAGGGACTTCAGCCGCAGCTGGGTCTCCTCGTCGGCGGCGTCGATCTTGTTGACGACCAGCAGCTCCGGCACGGCGTCGGCGCCGACCTCGGCAAGCACCTCGCGGACCGCGCGGACCTGCTCCTCGGGGTCGGCGTGGGCGCCGTCCACGACGTGTAGGACCAGGTCGGCCTCGGCGACCTCCTCGAGGGTGGAGCGGAACGCCTCGATCAGCTGGTGCGGCAGGTGCCGGACGAACCCGACGGTGTCGGACAGCGTGTAGATGCGGCCGTCCTCGGCCCGGGCCCGCCTGGTCGTGGTGTCCAGGGTGGCGAACAGCGCGTCCTCCACCAGCACGCCCGCGCCGGTGAGCCGGTTGAGCAGGCTGGACTTGCCGGCGTTGGTGTAGCCGGCGATCGCCACGCTGGGCACCCGGTTGCGGCGCCGGGTGGAGCGCTTGGTGTCGCGGATCGTCGCCATCGCGGCGATCTCGCGCTTCAGGCGGCTGATCTTGGTCCGGATCCGTCGCCGGTCGGTCTCGATCTTGGTCTCACCGGGGCCGCGGAGGCCGACGCCACCGTTGCCGCTGGCGGAGCCACCGGTCTGCCGGCTCAGTGCCTCACCCCAGCCGCGCAGGCGCGGCAGGAAGTACTGCAACTGGGCGAGCTCGACCTGGGCCTTGCCCTCCTTGCTCTTCGCGTGCTGGGCGAAGATGTCCAGGATGAGCGCGGTCCGGTCGATGACCTTGACGTTGACCTTCGCCTCCAGGGTCCGCAGCTGCGACGGGGACAGCTCCCCGTCGCAGATGACCGTGTCGGCGCCGGTGCTCTGCACCACGGCACGCAGCTCGTCGACCTTGCCGGAGCCGATGTAGGTGCTGGAGTCCGGCCGGCTGCGGCGCTGGATCAGCCCGTCGAGGACCTCCGAGCCGGCGGTCTCGGCCAGGGCGGCGAGCTCCGCGAGGGAGTTCTCCGCGTCGGTGGCGGTGCCTTCGGTCCACACCCCGACGAGCACGACCCGCTCGAGGCGCAGCTGGCGGTATTCGACCTCGGTGACATCGGCGAGCTCGGTCGACAGACCGGCGACACGGCGAAGCGCATGCCGCTCCTCGAGCTCCAGGCCGTCGCCGTCGTCGGCGAGATCCCAGGTTTCTGCGGCAGTCACTCGCAACATGTTCTCCTTGTTCAGTCGATGCAACCCTCCAATCGTGACACCTCGCCCGGCAATCCCGCACTGGATATGTCCCCGTGCGCGCTGCTCGCGGGCCGGGGGATAAGAATGGGTGACGTGACGACTGCCACGCACCGTTTGCCCAGCGCCGGGTTCTCCATCACCATCCGTGTCTCCGTCCGTGCCGACGCCTCGGCGATCGGCCGCCTCACGACCGCGGTCGGCGAGGCCGGAGGCGTCGTCACCGCGGTCGACGTGGTCGACTCCGACAGCACCGCGGTCGTGGTCGACCTGACCTGCGACACCGCCGACTCCGCGCACGCCGAGCAGGTCGTGGCCTGCCTCGAGAAGCTCGACGGGGTCACGGTGCGCAAGGTCTCCGACCGCACGTTCCTGCTGCACCTCGGCGGCAAGATCGAGGTCACACCCAAGGTCGCGCTGCGCAACCGTGACGAGCTGTCCCGGGCGTACACGCCGGGTGTGGCCCGCGTCTGCCTCGCCATCGCCGAGAACCCCGACGACGCCCGCCGCCTGACGATCAAGCGCAACACCGTCGCCGTGGTCACCGACGGCTCCGCGGTGCTCGGCCTGGGCAACATCGGGCCGGCCGCCGCGATGCCCGTCATGGAGGGCAAGGCCGCCCTGTTCAAGCGGTTCGGCGGCGTCGACGCCTGGCCGGTCGCGCTGGACACCCAGGACACCGAGGAGATCATCTCGATCGTGCGGGCGATCGCCCCGGCGTACGGGGGGATCAACCTCGAGGACATCGCCGCGCCGCGCTGCTTCGAGATCGAGGAGCGGCTCCGGGCGATGCTGGACATCCCGGTGTTCCACGACGACCAGCACGGCACCGCGATCTGCGTCCTCGCGGCGCTCACCAACGCGCTGCGCGTCGTCGGCAAGTCGATCGGCGACATCCGGGTCGTGGTCAGCGGTGCCGGCGCGGCCGGCACGGCGATCATCAAGCTGCTGCTGCGCCAAGGCGTCGGCGACGTGATCGCCACCGACCGGCCCGGCGCGCTGCACCGCGACATGCCCGGCCTGACCGGCGCCTGGCCGTGGCTGGTCGAGAACACCAACAAGACCGGCTACAGCGGCGACCTGAAGGGCGCGCTGCGTGGCGCCGACGTGTTCATCGGGGTCAGCGCCCCGAACCTGCTCACCGGCGACGACATCGCCACGATGGCGCCCGGCTCGATCGTGTTCGCGCTGGCCAACCCGGACCCGGAGGTCGACCCGCGGGAGGCCCGCGAGCACGCCGCGATCGTCGCGACCGGCCGGTCCGACCAGCCGAACCAGATCAACAACGTGCTGGCCTTCCCCGGCGTGTTCCGCGGCATGCTCGACGCCCAGGCGCGCGAGTTCACCGAGGCGATGGCCCTGGCCGCGGCGCGGGCGATCGCGGACTCGGTCGGCGAGGACAAGCTCAACCCGAGCGTCATCGTGCCCAGCGTCTTCGACGCCAGGGTCGCCCCGGCCGTGGCCGCCGCCGTGAGGGCCGCGGCGAAGGGCGCTTACCTGGAGAGCACCGTGGACGGCGAGCCGTCGGCGATGCCCTCCCCGGTCGAGCGCGCCTTCTAGCGCGTCAGAAGGACGGTGCCAGCTGCCGGATCGCCTGGGCGTCGACGTCACCGTGCGCGACGATCACGGCCGGTCCGGCCAGCAGGAACTCCGCCGCGGTCTGGGTGATCGTCAACCGGCCGCCCGGCACGTCCACGACGACCACGCCGGTTTCCAGCCCGGCGTGGTCCAGCGCGACCGCGGCCACCGCGCAGGCACCCGATCCGCACGACTGCGTCTCGCCGGAGCCGCGTTCGTAGACGCGCATCCGCCGGTACAGGTCGGCGCCCGCCGGCGGTGCCCCCGCCGCGGCGAACTCGACGTTGACGCCCGCCGGGAAGATCAGCGGGTCGATGTCGGGCGCGTGGGTCAGGTCGAGCCGCTCCAGCGTCGGCTCGTCGACGGGGCAGACCAGGTGCGGGTTGCCGACGTCCACGGCGGTGCCGCCGAACACCTGGCCGGAGCTGGTGGCCTCGCTGCGCACGTACACCCGCGGCATGGGCATCCCGGCGGCGATCTCCTCACCGATCGTCACCGGCACCACCCCCGCGCGGGTGACCAGGTTGAACGACCCCTCGGGGGCGACCAGGCCGGCCTCGGCGAGATAGCGGGCGTAGACGCGCACCCCGTTGCCGCACATCTCGGACTGGGAGCCGTCGGCGTTCCAGTAGTCCATGAACCACTCGGCCGTGCCCGAGGACGCCTCGGCGTCCGGGTGGGCGGCGCTGCGCACCACGCGCAGGACGCCGTCGGCGCCGATGCCCCGCCGGCGGTCGCAGAGCGCGGCGACGAACGTCGGCGTCAACGGCAGCACGCCGTCGGGGTCGGGCAGGATGACGAAGTCGTTGCCCGTTCCGTGTCCCTTGGCGAAGCGCATGGCGTCAATCTTGCCGCACGATCTCCAGCGCCGCTGCTGTGATGTCGGCAGCGCCACCATCAAGCCACACGATCCGGTCGTCCCGGCGGAACCAGGACCGCTGCCGGCGCACGAACCGCCTGGTGGCGCGTACCGTCTCCGCCTTGGCGGTCGCTTCATCCGACAAGTCCGAAAAGTAGTCCAATATCTGTTTGTATCCGAGCGCTGCCCCTGCGGTCCGCCCGGAACGCAGGCCGGCGGCGTCCAGCGCACGGACCTCCTCCACGAGACCCGCGGCCCACATCGCCTCGACCCGCGCCTCGATCCGCTCGTCGAGCACCGCCGTGTCGACGTCCACGCCGAGCTGCAGCGCGTCGTACACCGGCCGCGGCTGCGACGGCAGGCGAGCCGTGAACGTCGTGCCGGTGAGCGCGTTGACCTCCAGCGCACGCACGATCCGCCGGCCGTTGCCGGGCAGGATGCGCTCCGCCGCCTCCGGGTCCGTGCTGCTGAGGCGGGCGTGCAGCGCCTCAGCGCCGACCTCCGCGAGCTCCTTCTCCAGCGCCTCGCGCAGGCCGGGGTCGGTGCCGGGGAAGTCGAAGTCCTCCAGGACCGCCCGGACGTAGAGCCCCGACCCGCCGACCAGCAGCGGCACCCGCCCCCGGGCGGCGATGTCGTCGATCGCGGCGCGCGCCAGGCGCTGGTACACCGCCACGCTCGCCGGCTCCGTCACGTCCCAGATGTCCAGGACGTGGTGCGCCACGCCCTCGCGTTCGGCGACGGTGAGCTTGGCCGTGCCGATGTTCATGCCCCTGTACAGCTGCATCGAGTCGGCGTTGACCACCTCGCCGCCGAGCTCGTGGGCCAGCCGCAGGCTCAGCGCCGACTTGCCGGCCGCGGTCGGCCCGACCACCGCGACGACGCGGGTCACCGCCAGCTCGCGACGAAATATGCGACCCCGTACGGCGCCTCGTTGTGCAGCAGCTCGGTCGTGCCGAACGGCGTGTCCACCGCGCCGGCCAGGACCTGCCACGGCGCCCGGCCGGCGACGAGCAGCTCCGCGGCGAGGACCGGGTCGACGTCGCGCAGGGCCGCGGTGTCACCCTTGGCCAGGGCGTCCGCGACGGCCGCGTCGAAGCCCTCGGCCCGCGGGTCGTCGTAGCCCGGCGACTTCTCACCCCGGCACGCGGTTCCGTCTCCAAGGACGAGCAATGCGGCTCTGGTACCGCTGCCCGCCAGCTTTCTGCCCAGCGCTTCGCACTCGCCGAGCTCCGCGTCGGCCGCGATGCTGTGGTACCGGATATTTCGGTTATGTACGTCTTCCAGGAGCCATGCACCGATGAGCAGGCTCAACGGCAGCGGGTCCGTCGTCGGCGCACCCACCCGCCGGTCGATGCCCCACGGCGCCAGGGTCCCCCCGAACGGGGGCTCACGGCGTATGGTCGTGGCGTCGGCACCGACCACGACGATCACGTCCGCGGTCTCCAGGTGCGCCACGGCGGCACGGCAGGCGGCACGCAGGTCGTCGAGCTCGCTCGCGGCTCCGGCGGCCACCTCCGGCACGAGCATCGGCGGATGTGGGCAGACGGCGGCGGCGACGAGTGGCACGGTCTTAACGTTATCGGGGATGGTCGCTGCGGCATCCTGCGACCCGTTCGGCACCGGAATGGTCACGGTTCGGCCGCAGGCCCTCGACCGGCCCCGGGGCACACCTGTGAGAATGCCATGGGGAACTTTGCTGTGCGATGGCGGCGTGACAGTGGGATACCCGATCCCACGGGCGCCGGGAGCGAGGATGGCAGATGAGCGAGCCTACGACGTTTGGACGGATCGACGCTGACGGCAACGTCTTCGTGAAGACGGCAGCCGGAGAGCGGGCCATCGGATCGTGGCAGGCCGGCACACCGGAGGAGGGCCTCGCCCACTTCGCCCGCCGGTTCGCCGACCTGGTGACCGAGGTCGACCTGATCGAGGCGCGGCTCGGTAGCGGCGCGGCCGACGCCGGTCAGTCGCTGTCCACCATCAAGCGCCTGCGCAGCGGCCTCGACGAGGCGCACGTGGTCGGCGACATCGACGGGCTCGCCGCCCGCCTCGACAAGCTGACCTCGATCGCCGAGGAGAAGGCCGGCGCCGCACGCGCGGCCCGCGACGCCGCCCGCGCCGAGGCCCTCACCCGCAAGACCACCCTGGTCGAGGAGGCCGAGCTCCTCGCGGCCGAGGCGACCGGCTGGAAGACCGCGGGCGACCGCCTCAAGGAGATCCTCGACGAGTGGAAGTCCATCCACGGCGTGGAGAAGAAGGCCGAGAGCGAGCTGTGGAAGCGGTACGCGGCAGCCCGCGACGCCTTCACCCGCCGCCGCGGCGCCCACTTCGCGACCCTGGACGCCAGCCGCAAGCAGGCGCAGGGCCGCAAGGAGGAGCTGGTCATCGAGGCCGAGCAGATCGCCGAGTCCACCGAGTGGAACGCGACGGCCGCCCGCCTCAAGGACCTCATGACCGAGTGGAAGGCCGCGCCCCGCGCCGCGAAGGAGACCGAGCAGAAGCTCTGGGAGCGGTTCCGCGCCGCCCAGGACTCGTTCTTCAAGCGCCGCAGCGAGGTCTTCAGCGCCCGCGACGCCGAGTTCAAGGGCAACCTGGACGCCAAGCAGGCGCTCCTCGTCCAGGCCGAGGCCCTCGACGTCGACGGCGACCCCAAGGGCGCCCAGGCGAAGCTCCGCGACATCCAGGCCGCCTGGCACGAGGTCGGCCGCGTACCCCGCGAGGCGCAGACGGGCCTCGACCGTCGCATGCGCGTCGTCGAGGACAAGGTCAAGGCCGCAATGGACGCCGCCTGGCGCCGGACCCCGCCGGAGGCGAGCCCTCTGCTCGCCCAGATGCGGGAGCAGGTGGCCCGCGCCGAGCAGCAGCTCGCCAGCGCTCAGGCCGCCGGCGACCAGCGCCGCATCAAGGAGGCCGAGAAGGCCCTGGAGAGCAAGCGCAAGTTCCTGGCGATGGCCGAGCACACCGGCTGACCGAGAGACTTCTCCAGTGACGGGCCGATGCGCTCGTCCGACATAGAAAAGTTGACCACTACACGCCGCGGCGTGTAGTGGTCAACGTCGTTTTCCCCCTTGCTCGGCCGGCCAGTTCGATCCTGGACCACGAGCGGGGTGATGGCCGCCGGGCTGGTGACCGGTCCCGCCAGTCGAGCCCGCGCCGGCGTCGGTCGTCGGCGACGGGTGCCGCGACAAGCCGGGCAAAACGCCGCGTGACCGGCTCTGAGCCCACTCCCGTCCGTGATCCAAGGACGGGAGTGGTCGTCTGCACGACCGGCCTCGTCCTTGGATCACGAGCCGGGTCAGGGATGGCGGGCGCTGGCGCAGCTGTGAGGGCGGTGGCGCGGGTGCGAGGGTGGTGGCGCGGGGGTGACCGGCTCTGAGCCTGCTCTTGTCCGTGATCCAAGGACGGGAGTGGTCGTCTGCACGACCAGCCTCATCCTTGGATCACGAGCGGGGTCAGGGATGGCTGGCGTTGGCGTTGGCGCGGGTGCGAGGGCGGTGGCGCGGGGGTGACGGGCTCTGAGCCCGCTCCGGTCTGTGATCCAAGGACGGGAGTGGTCGTCTGCACGACCAGCCTCATCCTTGGATCACGAGCGGGGTCAGGGATGGCTGGCGTTGGCGCAGGTGTGAGGCGGTGGCGCGGGGGTGACCGGCTCTGAGCCCGCTCCGGTCTGTGATCCAAGGACGGGAGTGGTCGTCTGCACGACCAGCCTCATCCTTGGATCACGAGCGGGGTCAGGGATGGCTGGCGTTGGCGCAGGTGTGAGGCGGTGGCGCGGGGGTGACGGGCTCCGAGTCCGCTCCGGTCTGTGATCCAAGGACGGGAGTGGTCGTCTGCACGACCAGCCTCATCCTTGGATCACAAGTCGGAGCAGCGATGGCGGCGGCTGGCGCGGGGGTGGCCGTGGGCGTGACGGCGGCGCGGGTGTGGGGGTGGCGGTGGGCGCGGCGAAGGCGGTGCGGGGGTGGCGGTGCGGCGGTGGCTCGGGTGTGGCGATGGGCGCGGCGAAGGCGGCGGGTGCGGGCCGACAGTGATGCGGGTGCGGGGTGGCGGTGGGCGCGCGGCGGTGGCGCGGGTGCGGGCCGGTGGCGCGGGTGAGGGCCGGTGGCGCGGGTGCGCGGTGGCGGCGTGGGGTGCGGGGTGGCGGTAGGTGTCGGCGGTGGCGGTGGAGCCGGCCATCGGGCGTGCATCGCTGTGCGGATCGCTGCGTAACCGGCTCTGAGTCCGCTCCCGCCTGTGATCCGAGGACAAGAGTGGTCGTCCGGACGGCCGGGTCCGTCCGTGGATCACGAGCCGGGTGAGGACGGCTGGCGGGCGCTGGTTCCGGAGCGGTGGCGGACTCGCGGGGGCGGGAGATCCGGGAAACGCGAAGGCCCGCTCGGCTCCGAGGAGCTGGGCGGGCCCTTCCGGTCTCCGGGGAGGAGGGCGTCAGATGCGGCGGACGACGGTGACGACGCGGCCGAGGATGGTGGCGTGGTCGCCGGCGATGGGGTCGAAGGCCGGGTTCTGCGGCATGAGCCAGACGTGGCCGTCGCGGTTGCGGTAGGTCTTCACGGTGGCCTCGCCGTCGATCATGGCGGCCACGATGTCGCCGTTGTTGGCGTTGGGTTGCTGGCGGACGACGACCCAGTCGCCGTCGCAGATGGCGGCCTCGATCATTGAGGAGCCCTTGACCTGGAGCATGAAGAGGGTGCCCTCGCCGACGAGCTCGCGGGGGAGGGGGAAGACGTCCTCGACGGCCTGCTCGGCGAGGATCGGGCCACCGGCGGCGATGCGGCCCAGGACCGGCACGTAGGCGGGGGCGGGGCGGGCGGCGCGCTCGGCCTCCTCGTCGACGGAGACGAGCTCGCTCGGCGGGCGCACGTCGACGGCGCGGGGGCGGTTGGGGTCGCGGCGCAGGTAGCCCTTCCGCTCCAGCTCCTTGAGCTGATAGGCGACGCTGGAGGGGGAGACCAGGCCGACGGCCTCGCCGATCTCACGGACGCTCGGCGGATAGCCGTTGCGCTCCACCGCGCTGCGGATGAACTCCAGGATGCGCCGCTGGCGGACGGTCAGGTCGGCCGCGAACAGGTCGGGGAAGGCGCTGACCACCGCGGTGACCGCGCGCATCTCCGGCTCGCCTCCGCGGCGGCGGGTGCTGGCGCGGCGGGTGGTGCCGCTGCCGATCGCGGTGACCTCGGCGGGCTCGTCGGTGCGGTCGTCGGCTGACACGTCGTCCTCCCTCGTGTTGGCACCCGCGGAGGGAAGGCCGCGGGTGCGGACGGGCCGTGGGGTGGCCCGCCGCCTCGGCCGCCACCGGATGTGACGGCGCCGGTTGTCGCAAATTTCGGGTATCCCGATCAATCGTCTCGATCGTGTGTGGATCACCGTATCGCCGAGGTGTGACAGTTTCAAACATCTGTACTACGTGGCGCGCTGTTTTTTCGGCGCGTCGCTGGACTCGGGTCTTCTCGCTCTGGTAGACCATCGTACGTCCGTTCGATCGAACGGCTGTACGGAATCGAGGGCCGACATGCGACGACACGCGCAAAACCCGCCCATCCGGCTGACCCGGCGGGGTCGAATCGTGCTCTTCTGTCTGTTGCTTGCGGTCGCGGGCGGGCTGTTCACGCTCGTCGGGGTGCCGGGGCAGGCGGCCGACCGGCCGGGGCCGGCGCCGGTCGTGATCGTGCAGCCGGGCGACACGCTGTGGGACATCGCGACCCGGCACTCGGGGGTCCGGAGGCGCGACGCGACGATCGAGGAGATCCGCCGTCTCAACCACTTGGACGGCTACAGTGTCGACGCCGGGCAGCGGCTGACCCTGCCTCGGCAGCGCTGATCAGGGCAAATGAACGCCGGGCCAACGGCGGAGAACGAGACGCGCGACACGCGAGGGGTGGAATTCGCGGATCAACTTGCGTCCGCGTATGCGTCGGCATAGCGTCTACCCCTAGATGTAGTAGTTACAGGGCTGTAAGTCGTCCACTGGTAGTGGATTCGGCAATCACCCTTACTGACGGTAAAGACCAGCGGAGGCCAGCGACGAGGGCCGCCCGTTGGGCGTTCGCGTGCGTTTTATCAGGACATAACCGACGTAGACTGGAAGGCCACCGCATGCGCTGCCCGTACTGCCGCCACGCCGACTCGCGGGTGGTCGACTCCCGGGAAGCCGAGGACGGCCAGATCATCCGTCGGCGCCGGTCCTGCCCCGAGTGCGGCCGCAGGTTCACCACCGTCGAGGAGGCCGTCCTCGCGGTCGTCAAGCGCAGCGGCGTCACCGAGCCGTTCGACTCGCTGCAGGACTTCGAGCGCGAGATCGCCTCGCTCCGCGCGGCGTCGAACCGGCCGGCCAGTGCAACACAGCACCAGTCGGCACCACAACAGGGGGAGCGCGCCGCCGAACCGGTCGGGTGAGCGGCGCCAGTACACAAGCGAAGCAAGACAACCAGCAGACGCAAACGAAGACTTGAGGGGGCCGCGGATGGCGGGGGAGACGAAGACCAAGGCAGCGTCGCGCAAAGAGGCACAGGGCCTGCGCGTCGAGCGGGTGTGGACGACCGAGGGGGTCCACCCCTACGACGAGGTGACGTGGGAGCGTCGCGACATCGTCATGACCAACTGGCGCGACGGTTCGATCAACTTCGAGCAGCGCGGCGTCGAGTTCCCTGACTTCTGGTCCGTGAACGCGGCGAACATTGTCACCACCAAGTACTTCCGCGGCGCCGTCGGCACCGACGCCCGCGAGTGGTCGCTGCGGCAGCTGATCGACCGCGTCGTGACGGTGTACCGCAAGGCCGGCGAGGACAACGGCTACTTCGCCACGCCCGCCGACGCCGAGGTGTTCGCCCACGAGCTGACCTGGATGCTGCTGCACCAGGTGTTCAGCTTCAACTCGCCGGTCTGGTTCAACGTGGGTACGCAGTCGCCGCAGCAGGTGAGCGCCTGCTTCATCCTCGCGGTGGACGACTCGATGGACAGCATCCTCGACTGGTACAAGGAGGAGGGCCTGATCTTCAAGGGAGGGTCCGGCTCCGGCGTCAACCTGTCCCGGATCCGCTCCTCGAAGGAGCTGCTGAGCAGCGGCGGCACCGCCAGCGGCCCGGTGAGCTTCATGCGCGGCGCCGACGCGTCCGCCGGGACGATCAAGAGCGGCGGCGCGACCCGCCGCGCGGCGAAGATGGTCATCCTGGACGTCGATCACCCCGACGTCGAGGAGTTCATCGAGACCAAGGCGCGCGAAGAGGACAAGATCCGCGCCCTGCGCGACGCCGGCTTCGACATGGACCTCGGCGGCAAGGACATCGTCAGCGTCCAGTACCAGAACGCCAACAACTCGATCCGGGTCTCCGCCGAGTTCATGCAGTCCATCGAGGACGACGCCGAGTTCGCGCTCCGCTCCCGCCTCGACGGCAGCGTCGTGTCGACGGTCAAGGGCCGCGAGCTGTTCCGCAAGCTCGCGCAGGCCGCGTGGGAGTGCGCCGACCCCGGCATTCAGTACGACGACACGATCAACGAGTGGCACACCTGCCCGGAGACCGGACGGATCACCGCGTCCAACCCGTGCAGCGAGTACATGCACCTGGACAACTCCAGCTGCAACCTCGCCTCGCTGAACCTGCTGAAGTACCTCAACGCCGACGGCTCGTTCGCGGTGGAGAAGTTCGTCAAGTCGATCGAGTTCGTCATCACCGCGATGGACATCTCGATCTGCTTCGCCGACTTCCCGACCGAGAAGATCGGCGCGACCACCCGTGCGTACCGTCAGCTCGGCATCGGCTACGCCAACCTCGGCGCGCTGCTCATGGCCAGTGGCCTCGCGTACGACTCCGACGGTGGCCGCGCGGTCGCCGCGACGATCAGCAGCCTCATGTCGGGCACCGCGTACCGCCGCTCCGCCGAGCTCGCCGGGATCGTCGGCGCCTACGACGGCTATGCCCGCAACGCCGTGCCGCACCAGCGGGTCATGCGCCAGCACGCCACCGCCAACGAGGCCATCGGCACCGTCGGCGGGGTGGACGTCGCGATCAAGGCCGCGGCCACGCAGGAGTGGGCCAGGGGCAACGAGCTCGGCGCGAAGCAGGGCTGGCGCAACTCGCAGGCCAGCGTCCTCGCCCCGACCGGCACCATCGGCCTGATGATGGACTGCGACACCACTGGCGTCGAGCCGGATCTGGCCCTGGTCAAGTTCAAGAAGCTCGTCGGCGGCGGCTCGATGCAGATCGTCAACCAGACCGTCCCCCGCGCCCTGCGCAACCTGGGCTACCAGGAGGAGCAGGTCGAGGCGATCGTCGAGCACATCTCCGAGCACGGCCACGTCGTCGACGCGCCCGGCCTGCGCGCCGAGCACTACTCCGTCTTCGACTGCGCCATGGGCGAGCGCACCATCGCCCCGATGGGCCACGTGCGGATGATGTCGGCGATCCAGCCGTTCATCTCCGGCGCCATCTCCAAGACGGTCAACATGCCGGAGGCGGCCACCGTCGAGGACGTCGAGGAGATCTACTTCCAGGGCTGGAAGCTCGGCCTCAAGGCCCTGGCGATCTACCGTGACAACTGCAAGGTCGGCCAGCCGCTCTCCGCGGTCAACAAGGCCGCCACCGCCGCGAAGGCCGCCGCCGAGACGCCGGTCACCGAGGTGGTCAAGACCGAGAAGGTCATCGAGTACCGCCCGGTCCGCAAGCGGCTGCCGAAGAAGCGGCCCAGCTCGACCGTGTCGTTCTCCGTCGCCGGCGCCGAGGGGTACCTGACCGCGTCGTCCTACCCGGACGACGGCCTCGGCGAGGTCTTCCTGAAGATGTCGAAGCAGGGCTCCACCCTGGCCGGCGTGATGGACGCCTTCTCCGTGGCGATCTCCATCGGCCTGCAGTACGGGGTGCCGCTGGAGACGTACGTCAGCAAGTTCGTCAACATGCGCTTCGAACCGGCCGGCATGACCGACGACCCGGACATCCGCCTGGCCTCCTCGGTGATGGACTACATCTTCCGGCGGCTGGCACTGGACTTCCTGGACTTCGACACCCGCTCGGAGCTGGGCATCCTCACCTCGTCGGAGCGCGCCGCCCAGCTGCGCGCCGAGGCGGGCGAGCCGGACGTCGACCTGACCGAGATGCGCAACTCCGCCCCGGTGGAGGCGGCCGCAAAGCCGGCGGTGTCGAAGCCGGTGGAGGTCGCGCCCCCGCGCAAGGCGGGCTCGTCGACCGAGCTGCTCGAACTGGTCCAGGGCAAGGCCGCCGACGCGCCGCTGTGCTTCACCTGCGGCACGAAGATGCGCCCCGCCGGCAGTTGCTACGTCTGCGAGGGCTGCGGCTCCACCAGCGGCTGCAGCTGAGCGTCTGACACCGACCGCCCGGACCTGTCCAGGTCCGGGCGGTCGCTGTTCAGGCGGGTGAACGGGGTCCAGTGCTTGAGGCGGAGTGCCGGGCGTTCGACCAGGTGCCAGGACGCGGCGGCGAGCAGGGTCGTGGCGGCCGCCGAGGCCGCGATGTACGCCGGCAGGCCCCAGTGGTGGACGCCCAGGGCCGCCATGACCTGCTGGGTCGGGAACGCGTAGATGTAGATGCCGTAGGAGTAGTCGCGGTCCCGGCCGATGCGGTGTGTCCAGGGCGGCAGCGTGCAGGCCGCCCACAGCAGCAGGTAGGCCAACGCCGGGTAGCCCAGCACGTGGAAGGCGCCGAAGCGCAGGGTCGCCAGCAGCACCGCCGCGGCGGCGGCGGCGAGCAGCGGGTGGGCGGGGACGCGGTGCTGATACAGCTGCGCCGACGCGCCCAGCAGGAACAGGAAACCCAGGTAGACGAGGGTCTGGGTGTTAAGTGAGCCGAAGAACGGGATCGGGCCGAACGTGCCGCGCGGCTGGGGGATGGTGTACGGCGTTGCCGGCAGCTGGTGCAGGAAGTCGCTGAGCAGGACCGCGTACGCGCCGGCGGTGAGCAACAGGATCAGTCGCGGGGAGCGGCGGATCACGCCGCAGGCGGTGAGGGCGGTGAGGACGGCGTACCAGAAGAGCTCGAACGACAGGCTCCACAGCGAGCCGTTGACGACGGAGCCGCCGCCGGTGAGCCTGCCGTAGGGGGTGTCGCTGAACAGGGTGCCGATGCCCCACTGGTGCGGCTGCCCGAGCGCGTTGCGCGCGGCGAACAGGCCAGCATCACGAAATGTTGCGAAAAGTCCGGCAAGCAGGGCGGTCGCGAGCAGGCACACCCACAGGCCGGGGAAGATCCGCAGGCAGCGGTGCCACGCGAACCGGACGGAGCCCAGCCGGGCCGCGCTCGCGGTGACCAGGAAGCCAGACAGGACGAAGAAGCCGTCCACCGCGAGCGCCCCCACGTCCGCCTGGCCGTGGGAGAACCCCAGGCCCGGCGTCGCCCGGCCGGCGCCCAGCGGCCACGAGTGTCCCACCAGGACCGCGAGGGCGAGACACAGCCGCAGGAACCCGAGAGCGTTCGCGCGGGGCGAGTACCGGTCAACCAACACATCATGACAAACGACCAGATGACCGACTTCGTCGTTAAGTGAGTTGTGTCAGTATCCGCACTCCCCAAGACGGACACCACACCCAAGCAACTGGTCACCGCCGCACTGGTCGCGGCCGCGTGGCTGGTCATCGCCCTGCTGTACCTCGGCGGGGTGGCCTTCCTCGTCCCGCCGCTGCTGCTGATCGCCACCGCTGCGCTGCTGCGGGGCGGCCGGACCGTCCTGGACCGGCTGATGCTCGCCACCGGGCTGCTGCTCGGCCTCACCTGCCTCGGCGCGCTCGTGTTCGCCGTCTGGCCGTGGGGGCTGCACCCGGTGACCGCCGGCGGGACCGCCGCCACCACGCTGATCGTCGCCGCCGCGAGGACCGGGCGCCGGCCGCGGCTGCCGAGGCCCGGCGCCACCGACGCGATCGCGGGGCTCGCCGTCGCTGCCGTCGGCGCGGTCGTTGCCTGGCCGCTGCTGCGCGACGGGCGGACCGGACGCCTCGCGCTGGTGATGGACGGCGAGGATCTCGCCCGGCACGCGGCGCTGTTCGACGCGATCGGCCACGCCGGTGGGTACCTCTTCCAACACCCGGCGCAGGGCAGGACCCTCGTCTACGAGGGGATGGTCAGCTACCCGCAGGGCGAGCACGTGACCGCGGCCCTGCTCGACGGGTTCGTCAGGTCGTCCGCGGCGGCCCACGGCACCGGCGCCGGCATGTTCGACCACTACCTGGCGTTCGTCGCGGCCGGCTACCTGCTGCTCGCCGCGACCCTCGTCTGGGCCGCGCAGTGGATCGGGGCCGGCGGGCTGACCCCCGCACGCATGGTCCCGGTCGCGGGCGGGATCGCCGCGCTGTGCGCGTTCGGGGAGCTGCTCGACCTGGTCCGGTTCGGCTACCCGAGCCAGGTGCTGGGCCTCGCCGAGGCGGTCATGCTCCTGACCGTCCTCATCCGGCCGGTGCCCCGTCCCCGGCAGCAGCTGCTGCTGGTCGCGGCCCTGCTCGCCGCCGTCGGGTTCACGTACTACCTGTACCTGCCGCCGGTCGGCCTCGCCGCGATCCTGTGGCTGATGCGGGAACGCCGCCGGCACCGTGGCCGGCGGATCCCCGCGCTGGCGCTCGCGATCGCCGTCACCAGCGCGGTCCCGCTGGCCATCGGGGTCCTCGTCGCCGGGCAGGCCGGTGCGCTGCTCAGCGTCGGCTCCCTGAAGGTGGGACGGGAGGGGCTCGCCGTGCTGCTCTGCCTGGTCGCGTCGGGCATGCTCACCAGGCGCGGCCGCCGCAGCCGGATCTGGCGCTCGTACGCCCTGATCTTCGTCCCCGTGGCCGGCTTCGCCGTCGGGATGCTGGCCGTGCAGCGGCTCTTCGGCTCAGGCAGCGGCTACTACGCCAACAAGGCCCTGTTCCTGGTCCTGGCGCTGCTGCTGGCCGGCACCGGCGCCCTCGCGCTGCACCTGCCGCGCCGCCCCCTGTCCGTGGTGCACCTCAGGACCGCGTCGGTGCTGATGGCGATCGTCGCGCTCATCGGCGGCGAGCGGGCCGGCGACCGGCAGGACCACCTCGACGCGAGGACCGGCTGGCTGGCCGGCGCCGGCGTGGACCAGTTCGCCTACGCCAGGGCCGCCCTCGGGCTCACCCCCGGCCGCCCGACCGTCGTGATCGGCGACGACCCCGGGTACGACTCGTACCGGCTGACGCTGTTCATCTCGACGCTGCAGCGCACCTCCGGCGCGATGGCCGGCGCGACCTACCACGTCGGGCCGATCAACTCCCCGGACCGCCTCGACGCCGTCGTCGCCAGGATGCCCGGCCCGATGCGCCTGCTCGCCCTGTCGGACGACGCAGGCGAGCGGGCCGAGGCACTCCGGCGACGCCACCCGGCGGTCTCCATCGAGATCGTCCGGGCCTAGCCTCACTTCCTGGGCTTGCGCAGCGCCTTCAGGTCGGCGTGCGCGGTCTTGGCGGCGGCGCGGACCGGCTGGATCTGCGCCTTGATCGCGTCGCCGTCGGCGCCCGGCCTGATGGCCAGGAGGGCGTCGACCTTGCCCTTCAGGGTGCCCTCGATCGCGTCGAGCTTCGCGGTGTCGGCGCCCGGCAGGGTGCGCAGCTTCGCGACGGCGGCGAGCTCGGTGTCGATGGCCGCGGTGAGGCGGACCTTCGGGCCGGTGAGGACGAAGACGCGGTAGTCGAAGACCATCGACTGCGCATCGTCCTTCACGGCCGCGCCGGTCGTCTCGCCCTGCACCTTGGTCTTCAACGCGGTCAGGCCGGCGCGCTGGTCGGCGATGAGTTTCGTGAGCGTGTCACGGTGCCCGGCCTGGACCTGCTTCGCCGCGGCCAGGCTGGCCTCGAACTTCTTCAGCGCGTCCAGGCGCTTGTCGATGCGGGACGCGACGGCGTCCTTGGCCCCGTCGAGGGTCGCGGCCCGCACCGACGGCCGGGCGGACGGCTCCGCCGAGGCGGTGGCCGGGATGAGCACGGCGGTGAGGATCAGGGTCAGGGCGATCAGGGTGCGCTTCACGGTGTCGGTCCCTCTCAGTCTTCGTCGCCGGCGGGCTGGGCGTCCCCGGACAGCTGCTGGTCGACCTGGTCCAGCAGCTGGTCGACGTCCTCGCCGCCGCTGCCGGTGGCCGCCGCCGGGGCGTCCTGCGCCGGTGTCGTCTGGGTCGAGACCGCGGCCGGCCGCTGGTCGCGCCGGTCCTTGCGCTCCTGCCGCCCGCAGCCGCCGGTGAACAACAGCGCGGCGGCCAGCGCGATGGCGATGGTTCGTCTCATGGCGGACATGGTGTGTCCCGCGGGTAAGCGCTCCCCGCGGGACAACGTAAGGATTCGGTCAAGGCCGCGAGGTCAGGCCGCGAGGTCAGGCCGCGAGGTCAGGCCGCGACGGCCGCCACCACCTCGACCTCCAGCAGCGCCCCGTCGCGGAACAGCTTCGACACCTCCACGGTGGTGCTGGTCGGCGGCGGCCCCGTGAACACCGCCCGGCGGATCTGCCCGTACTGCGGCAGCAACGCCATGTCGGTCAGGAACGTCCGGATGTTCACCACGTCGGCGAATGTCGCCCCGTGCGCGCCGAGGATCGCGCCGATCAGCTCGAACACGCGGGTCGCCTGCGCCACCATGTCGCCCGCGCCGACGAGGGCGCCGTCGTCGTCCAGCGCGATCTGCCCCGACAGGAACAGCAGCGCCCCGGTGCCGACGTCGGCGCGGGCCACGTGCGAGTACGCGCCGACCGGTGCCGCGACCGCGGCGGGGTTGTCGATGACGATCATGGCCGTCCCTCCGTGATGATCGTGGTCAGGTCCGCCTCCGGGTCGGCGGCCGCGAGGTGCCGCCCAGCGGCGACGGCGACGGGCAGGTCCCGGTCACCGATGCTGAGCGCCAGGTCCTTCACCGCGAGTCGTACCGCGAAATGCGCCGCCTTCGGTGCCACCGCCCGCTCCACGGCGATGCCGAGCGGCCCGCTGCGCAGGGCTTCCAGGGCCTCCGCGCGGGCGACGCCGACCGCGTCGGCGACCTGCAGCACCTCGGCCAGGGCGGCCAGCGCGGTGACGAGCGCGGTGTTGAGGACCACCTTCATCGCCGCGCCACTGCCGGACGGCCCGCACCGGCGGACGTCCCCGAGCGTGGCGAGCACCGGCGCGACCCGGTCGACGGCGGCGGTCGTACCCCCGGCGAAAATGCGCAACGTGCCACCCTCGGCGGCTCCGGTGCTGCCCGCGACCGGCGCGTCGACCAGGTCCACGCCGGTGGGCAGGACCCGGGCGAGGTCCCGCACCGCGTCCGGCCCGATCGTCGACATGTCGACGAGCGTCACGCCTGCTTCCAGGCCCGCCGCGGTCACGACGTCGATGACCGCCGGCCCGTCGGTGAGCATCGTGACGACCACGTCCGCGTCGCGGACCGCCGTCGCCGCGTCCTGTTCGACCCTGACCCCGTCGACGAGCCGCGGCGTGCGACTCCACCCCGCGACGGCAAACCCGTGCGCGGCCAGACGCCTGGCGATCGGCGCCCCCATGTGCCCGAGCCCGAGCACAGCGATCTTCTGCATGCCGCGACCGTATTTGCGTCAACGACATGCCACCAACGAATGTCTGGCATGGTTACCATGCGCTGTGAGAATGTCTGTCGGTGCAGACTGAGACGCTGGAAGTGTTCCGGGAGGTCGCCCGGCTCCGCTCGATCACCGGCGCGGCGAGCACGCTGCGCTACACGCAGTCGGCGGTGTCCCGCCAGGTCGCGGCCCTGGAGCAGGAGCTCGGCACGCGCTTGTTCGACCGGCTGCCGCGCGGCGTCGCGCTCACCGCAGCCGGCGCCAACCTCCTCACCCACGCCACGGCGATCCTCGACCGGCTCGCCCTGGCCCGCCGCGAGGTCGCCGCCGTGCACGCCGGCACCTTCGGCGTCCTGCGCGTGGGCGCGTTCGCCACGGCCGACGCCGCGCTCGTCCCGCGCGCCCTCGCCCGCTACCGCGCCACCCACCCTTCCGTGCGGCTGTCCCTCCTCGAGGGCGTCACCGGCGGCCTGCTCGCCGCGCTGCTCGCTGGCGACGCCGACATGGTCCTGGTCACGGCGGGCGCCGACCGCCCGTTCGACGATCCCCGGTTCGCGACGCACCACGTCCTGGACGAACCCGTCCTCCTCGCCGTGCCCACCGGCCACCCGTTGTCGGCCGCCTCCTCCGCCCGGCTGGCGGACCTGACCGCTGAGGCGTGGATCGCGGGCTCGGCGGTACCGGAGGAGACCCTGCTGGCACCGAGCGTGCGGCTCGGGTTCCGGCCGAGGATCGCATTCGTCGCGGGCGAGTGGACCGCGAAACTCGGCTTCGTCGCCGCCGGCCTGGGCGTGACCCTGGTCCCGGCGCTCGCGGCCCGCGCCGCTCCGCCGGACGTGACGCTGCTCGCCCTGCACCCCGACGAGGTACCCCCGCGCAGCGTCCTGGCCGCAACACTCACCGGCCGCACCGTCCCGCCCACGGTCACCGACTTCCTGACCGTCCTGCGCGCCGAGGCCAGGTCCCTCTTCCCCTGACCGCGCCGCGCTTTCCGCTCCATTGCCGTTCCGCCTTCGCTCTGTCGGTCCGGTGATCGAAGTCGCGCCCCGGCCGCGCACACGACCAGCCCTCTCCTTGGATCACGGCCGATGCGCCCGGCATCGCGTCTCGGGTGTCTGCCGCGCCGAGTCGCGGACCACCGCAGCCGTGATCGAAGTCGCGCTGCGGTCGTCCCGGTGACCAGATCCGGCCTTGGATCACGACGGACCAGATCGGTCACGGGCGTGCGGTGCCGCGCCGCGGCTCACCGGTCGCCTATCGCCCATCGCCGGTCTCCCGTCGCCGGTCGCCCGTCGCCGGTGATCGAAGTCGCGGGGTGGTCGTCCGGGCGGTTTCAGGAGGTGGTTGCAACGTTGCTGGTCAGGAGTTCTGCGAGTTTTTCTGCGGGGGTTCGCCATCCGAGTGTTTCACGGGGTCGGCGGTTGAGTTGGGCGGCGGTGGCGTCCAGGTCGGCCTGGCTGGTGGTGGTGAAGGTGTGGATGCCTTTGGGGTAGTACTCGCGGAGCAGTCCGTTGGTGTTCTCGTTCGAGCCGCGTTGCCAGGGGCTGTGCGGGTCGCAGAAGAACACGGGGCAGCCGGTCGCGATGCTGAACCGGGCGTGCAGGGCCATTTCGGTGCCCTGGTCCCAGGTCAGCGACCGCAGGAGTTCCTCGGGCAGCTGCGTCATTTTCGCGGTCAGCTGGGCGATGACGTGTTCGCTGACGCGGCTGTCGGGCAGGGCGACGAGGATCACGAACCGGGTGGTGCGTTCGACGAGGGTCGCGATCGCGGTGGTGCCGTGCTTGCCGATGAGGAGGTCACCTTCCCAGTGCCCGGGCACGGCCCGGTCCGCTGCTTCGGCCGGTCGGTCGCTGATGCGCAGCCCGAGCCAGGGCCGGTTGGAGCGGACCGCGCCGGCCTCGGCCGCACGGGGGCGCCGGTTGACGCGCCCGGACCGCAGTGCCTTCTGCCGGGTCAGTTCCGCGCGCAGACCGCCGCGGGCCTGCAGGTAGATGGCGTGGTAGATCGTCTCGTGTGACACCCACATCGTCCTGTCGTCCGGGAAGTCCTCCCGCAACCGTAGAGCGATCTGCTGCGGGGAATGCCGGTCCTCGAGCCGGGCGATCACCGCGTCCCGCAACGGCGACGCCGCGGTGAGTTTCCCCGCTTTCGACCTCGCTTTGAACGCGTCCGAAGACACCTGCGCCCGCGTCGCCCGGTACACCAGACCCGGCTGACCCAGCCCGGACCAGCGGTGGTTGGAATGGTGGAAGATCTCCCGGGACACCGTCGACGCCGCCCGGCCCAACCGGGCCGCGATCACCCGCCTCGACTCACCCCGGGCCAGCCCCACCGAGATCTCTTCCCGTTCCGCGAACGACAACCGAGACGCCACTAGCTGCACACACCCATCTATCGATCATGACTCGGAGTGTTGCAACCACCTCTTGAGCCCGCCCCGCGCGGCCGGATCCGTCCTTGGATCACCGCGTGAAGCTCGACCGCGTCGTGGAGGATGGCACGGGCGTGGAGCTTGCGGTGCGGTGGCAGTGGACCGCGGAACGGGCGCGCCACAGCCACTCCGGGCGGGGAGGATGCGGGCGTCGCGCCCCGTCCGCTCGGTGATCGAAGTCGTGCGGTGGTCGTCCGCGCGGCCGGATCCGTCCTTGGATCACCGCGTGAAGCTCGACCGCGTCGTGGAGGATGGCACGGGCGTGGAGCTTGCGGTGCGGTGGCAGTGGACCGCGGAACGGGCCCGCCGCAGGCACTCCGGGTGGGGAGGACGCGGCGGCGGAAGCGGGCGTCGCGCCCCGTCCGCTCGGTGATCGAAGTCGTGCGGTGGTCGTCCGCGCGGCCGGATCCGTCCTTGGATCACCGCGTGAAGCTCGACCGCGCCGGGCCGCGCCGGGCCGCGCCGGGCCGGGCCGGGCCGCGGCGCATGCCACGGACACGGTGCGTGCCGTGCAACAGCACCGAGTGCGGAACGAGGGCACCGTGCGGCGGCGCCCATCCGAGCTCGCGCCCGATCGCCCCGGGTGATCGAAGTCGCGCCGGGGCTGCTCGGACGGCCAGTCCCGTCCTTGGATCACGTTGGCGAGATCAACCACGGGGCGGATGGACGACGCGGCGGAGTGGCGGGTGTGGTGCACTCGCCGGTCGCGTGATCGAAGTCGCGGGGTGGTTGTCCGGGTGACCGGATCAGGCCTTGGATCACGGCGGACCGGATGGATCGCGCGGTGGTGACGGTGCGTGTGGTGGCGGGTGTCAGAAGAGGCGACGGGGGCCGCTGTCGGGGCGGGGGAGTGGGGTGGTGAAGTCGGCCGTGGCGTGCAGGACGGCCAGGCCCTCGGGGCGGGCCAGGATCGGGTTCAGGGACAGGGACGACAGGGTCGGCTGGTCGTCAACGAGGCGGCCGACGCGTAGCAGCAGGTCGGCCAGGGCGTCCAGGTCGACGGGGGCGGAGCCGCGGTAGCCGGTCAGCAGCGGCGCCGCGCGCGGGGCGCGGACCAGGGCGGCCGCGTCGCGGTCGGTGAGCGGGACTGGGCGCCAGGCGCGGTCGCCGAGCAGGTCCGCGGCCTCGCCGCCCAGGCCGAAGCCGACGACCGGGCCGAACGCGGGATCGTCGACGACCTCGACGACGCAGGCGACGCCGGGGGCCACCATGGGCTGGACGAGGACCTCCACGCCGAGGCCGAAGAGGCGTTCCAGCTCCTGGTACGCGTCGGTGACCAGGTCCGGCGTGGTGAGGCTGAGCCGGACCGCGCCGAGGTCGAGGCGGTGCCGCCAAGGTTTCGTGGCGACCTTCAACGCGACGGGCAGGCCGAGGTCGGCGGCGACCGTCGCGACGTCAGCGGCCGTGGCGCGCCGGGACGGGACCACGGGGATGCCGTAGGCGGCGAGGAGTTCCTCGACGTCGGCGGACGGCGGGATCTTGAGGTCGGGGAGTTCGGGGACGGTGCCGACCGGTTCGCGGCGCCAGGCGGCGTAGCGGGCGACCCGGCCCAGGGCGCGTACCGCCTCTTCGATCGCCGGGTAGGTCGGCAGTGCCGTCGGGTCGCTGGAAAGGTACGCCGGGGCGAACGTGAACGACGGGTCCGCCGGCAGGACGACGGCGAGGGGGCGCACGGACTCGACGGTCGAGGTGCGCAGCAGTTCCGCGACGCCGAGCTCGCCGGCGACGGAGAGGGCGGGGGCGTACGCGGCGACGACCGCGTCCACGGAGTCGTCGGCGAGCGCCTCGCCCACGGCGTCGACGAAGTCGGCGTCGCTGACCTCAGGGCCGAGGTCGCGGACGGAGGCGACCCGCAGCCCGGCGGCCGGCGCCTTGGCGACGGTGAGCACGCCGAGGGCGGCGGCGTTGGTGACGACCGCGATCCGGTCGCCGGTCGGCAGGGGCTGGCCGGCGATGAGCAGGCCGACGTCGAAGAGTTCGGCGACGGTGTCGACGCGGATGACGCCGGAGCTGGCGAACAGGGCGGCGACGCCGCGGGCGTCGGGGCCGGTGGTGACGGCGTCGAGGGCGGGGGGCCGCACCGGGCTGGCGACCGCGGCGACCGGTTTGCGCCGGGCCAGCTCGCGGGCGATGCGGGCGAACTTGCGGGGGTTGCCGAACGTCTCCAGGTACAGCAGCACCGCGTCGGTGTGCGGGTCCTCGCGCCAGTACTGGAGGGCGTCGTTGCCGGACACGTCGGCGCGGTTGCCGGCGGAGACGAACGTCGACAGTCCCAGGCCCCGCCGGTCGGCCTCGGCGAGCAGGGCGGTGCCGAGCGCGGCGGACTGGCTGAAGAAGCCGACGCGGCCGCGGCGGGGCAGCAGCGGCGCGAGCGTCGCGTTGAGCTGCACGCCGGGGTCGGTGTTGGCGATGCCGAGGCAGTTGGGCCCGACCAGGCGCATGCCGTGGCTGCGGACCGCGCGCAGCAGGGTCGCCTGCGCCTCGGCGCCGGCCGCCCCGGACTCGGCGAACCCGGCGGAGACCACGACGAGCCCGTGCACCCCGGCGGCGGCGCAGTCCTGCACGACGGACGGCACCGCGTCCGCCGGTACCGCGACGACCGCCAGATCCACCGGGTGCGTGGTGCCTTCCAGTGCGGCCACCGCGGGCAGCCCTCCGACGGTGGCGGCGGACGGGTGCACGGGGACGATCGGGCCCGCCGGCCCGGCCGCCTTGAGGTGCGCGAGGATGGCGGCGCCGATGCCGGTGCCGTCGGCGCGGGCGCCGTAGACGGCCACGCCGCGCGGGTTGAGCAGCCGGCCGATCGAGCGGGCCTCCGCCTGCTGCTCGCGGGACCACTGGACCCGCATCGAGTCCGGGGTCGCGGCGATCGGGAACCACAGGTGCACGACGCCGTCGGCGAACTTGCGCTCGATGCGGAACCCGGCGGCCATGAAGACGCGCAGCATCGCCTGGTTCACGGGCAGGACGTCGGCCTCGAACTCGGTGATGCCCTCCTGCGTCGCGGCCGCGACGAGGTGCTCGATCAGGACCGAGCCGATGCCACGGCCCTGGTGGGCGTCCTCGACGACGAACGCGACCTCCGCCTGGTGCGAGCCGGCGCCGAGCCGCTCGTAGCGGCCGACGGCGATGAGCTCACCCGCGTGCTCGATGACGAACGCCTCACGGTCGTGGTGGTCGACGTTGACGAACCGGTCCAGGTCGCGTTGTGGGATCCGTGGGTACGCGGAGAAGTACCGCAGGTAGCGCGTCTTCTCCGAGAAGCGCGAGTGCAGGGCGACGATCCGGTCGGCGTCGTCGGGCCGGATCGGTCGCAAGTGGACGGTCGTGCCGTCGGAGAGCAGGACGTCCGCGGCCCGGTCCGGTGTTTCGGTCACGTCTTCATCGTCCCACCGGCGCGTTGGTTATCGTGTCGGGATGATGCTCACCCCGGCCGACGTGCAAGCCGTCCGGTTCACGAAGGCGGCGTTCGGCAAGCGCGGCTATGACGAGGACGAGGTCGACGCGTTCCTGGACGTGGTCGCGCAGGCGCTGACCGCGTTGCACGACGAGCTGTCGACCCTGCGGGGCGCGCCGTCGCCGGACACGTCGTTCGGCACGTCGAAGGCGGCGGAGACGGCGATGCTGGCCGAGCTCGACCGGATCAAGCAGCGCCTGACCCGCCTGGAAGAGGCCGCCGTGCGGAGCTAGTCCCGCGGATCATGCGGGTCCAGGCCGAAGTGCGGGAAGCTCGCCGTGCGGGTCGCCATGATCGCCCTGTCGACCGCGTCCGGCGTCTGTCCCGGCACCCATGGGGTCCACGCTCCTGACCCGCCGTCCGTCATCGTCGTGGGTACGGGATGGCCCGGCCGTCGCGCCGCGGCAAGGGACCGCCACGACGAGGGTGTCGGCGTCGCGGGGTCCAGAGCATCGCCGGTCATCACGGCAAGGAGGTGCGTCCACGCCCGCGGCACGCACTCGACGAGCGCGTATCCGCCGCCGCCGCTGGCGACCCACTTGCCGCCGGCCACCTCGGTCGCGAGGTCACGCAGCGCGAGGTACGCGGCCCGCTGCCCGTCGACGGTCAGCCGCAGGTTCGCCAGGGGGTCGTGCCGGTACGTGTCGGCGCCGCACTGCGTGAACAGCAGCTGCGGCCGGAACGCGCGCAGCGCACCCGGCACCACGGCGTGGAACGCGCGCAGCCAGGCGGCGTCGTCGGTGCCCGGCGGCAGCGCGACGTTGACCGCGGAGCCCTCCGCGCCCGGCCCGCCGGTCTCGGACGGGAAGCCGGTGCCGGGGAAGAGTGAGTGCGGCGACTCGTGCAGGCTGACGGTGAGGACCCGCGGGTCGTCGTAGAAGATCTCCTGGACGCCGTCGCCGTGGTGGACGTCGATGTCGACGTACGCGACCCGTTCGGCGCCGAGCTCCAGCACCCGGGCGATCGCCACGGCGGGGTCGTTGTAGACGCAGAACCCGGCGGCCCGGGCGGGCATCGCGTGGTGCAGCCCGCCGGCGATGCTGACCGCCCGGTCGGCCTCGCCGAGCCAGACCGCCTCGGCCGCGGCGCGGGTCGCGCCCGCGATGAGGGCGCTGGCGTCGTGCATGCCGGGGAACGTGGGGTTGTCGCTCGTGCCGAGTCCCATGATGCCGATCCGCCGGCCGGTCGACGCGGCCCTGACCACGGCGATGTAGTCGGGGTCGTGCACTGTGCCCAGCATGTCGTCGCCGGCCTGCTCCGGGGCCCGCAGCGTGACCCCCTCCCGACCGAGAACGCCCAGGTCACGGGCGAGCGCCATGGTCAGCTCCACCCGCACCGGATCGAGGGGGTGCTCGCCCATGTCGTACCGCAGCAATGCGTCGTCCCACATGACCAGCGTGTTCACGTGACCGGTCCCTCCTGTGCAGTGTGAGCAGGGACCCTGCGCGCGCCGGTAGGATTGCAGAACGCGGAGACCCCCGCTTCCCACACCAGCTCGGCGACGACGGCACCGTCCAAGATCGCTTGGTTGGCTGTCACGTTCCAATCTTGACGTACGCGACGAGTACTATCGCGTACCGGGAGGGCAAGGCAGTGAACGACCTGGTCGATACCACCGAGATGTACTTGAAGACGATCCTGGAGCTCGAAGAAGAGGGCGTCGTTCCCAAGCGTGCCCGGATCGCCGAGCGACTCCACCAGAGCGGACCCACCGTCAGCCAGACCGTCGCCCGTATGGAGCGCGACGGACTGCTGATCGTCGAGGGCGACCGCCACCTCGCGCTGACCGACGAGGGCCGCGTCCACGCGGTCGCGGTCATGCGCAAGCACCGCCTCGCCGAGCTGCTGCTGGTCAACGTGATCGGCCTGCCGTATGAAGAGGCGCACGAAGAGGCGTGCCGCTGGGAGCACGTCATGAGCGACGCCGTCGAGCAGCGGGTCTATGAGCTGCTCGGGCGTCCGACCCGTTCGCCGTATGGCAACCCGATCCCGGGACTGGAGGGCCTCGAGGGCAGCACCACGCCCCACGACCCGTCCGACCCCGAGCGCAACCTCGCCTTCCCCGGCCTCGCCGGGGCGGTCGTGGTGAGCCGGATCTGCGAGAGCGTCCAGACCGACGCTGACGTGCTGCGCCAACTGCACACCGCCGGCATCGACCCGGGCGCGACGGTCACCGTGGCGCAGGAGCGTGACGGCGTCAGCATCGACCGCGCCGGCGAGCGCATCCGCCTGCCGCGCGAGGTCGCGTCACGGGTGTTCGTCGCGGCGCACTGAGCGGCGCACCGATGCTGCACGGATGCACCGTCCAGGAGCTGGTCGACCGCGTCGCCGGCAAGTGGAGCGTGTGCATCCTGGTGGCCGCCGCCGACGGCCCGATCCGGTTCACCGAGCTGGAGCGGGCCATCAGCGGCATCAGCCGCCGCATGCTGACCCTCACGCTGCGCAACCTGGAGCGTGACGGGATGCTCGTGCGGACCGTCTACCCGACGGTCCCCCCACGGGTCGAATACAGCCTCACCCCGATGGCCCTGGAGCTGCACGCCGCCCTGCTCGCGATCACCACGTGGGCGGAGCGGCACCGCACCGACGTCACCCTGGCCCGCGAGCACTACGACGCCCGCACCGCCTCTTAGCCGCCTTCCGTCCATCACCGCCGCAGCCGCGGGCTCACCGCCCGCGCTGTTTGGGTGGCCATATGGCCACATGTACAGTCGGCGGCGCGTGGCTGCCCTAAACTGGGCCGGATGAGGAAGGAGCACGGCATGACCGCCGCCCCGAACCTGCCGCTCGGGCCGCTCACGTTGCAGGACGTGACAGCGCTCGCCGAGGCCGACGATCGGCACCGGTTCGAGCTGAGCGAGGGGAATCTCATCGTCATGCCGCCGGGGACTCTGGGACATCAGCGGATCAGTGGGCGGCTCTACATCTGGCTGGACGGGAAGTTCGGGGAGCGTGCCTTCGCCGCCCCAGGCGTCAAGACTTCCGACAATGACCGCAACGGCCGCATTCCCGACCTCGTTGTGACAAAGGGCGACGTCAAGTTGGACGACGTGTGGCTGGCGGCGGCCGACGTCCTGCTCGCGGTCGAGATCGTGTCGCCTGGGTCGGAACGGACCGACCGGTGGCTCAAGCCACGCGAATACGCCGACGCCGGAATCGCGTACTTCTGGCGGGTGGAGCCCGACGGCACCGTGCTGCGGTTCCGGCTCACCGGCGGCGCGTACGCCGAGGTCGGCAGGGACCCGCTCGACGCGCTGCTCGCCGGCGAGGTGCCGGACCTGGACTGAGACGCCGGCCACACGGTGTCACGTTCCTGGGGCTGAATCGTCAGGTACACCATGAAGCGAACAGTGCTCGTCACCGGCGCGACCGGGACGCTCGGGCGGGACGTGGTCGCCGTCCTGCGGGAACGTGGTCACGACGTGCGTGGCTTGAGCCGGTCGAAGCCCGGCTTCGCGCACGGCAACCTGCTCACCGGCGAAGGGCTCGCCGAGGCCCTCGACGGGGTCGACGTCGTCGTGCACGCGGCCACCGACGGCCGCAAGGACGTCGCTGCCACCGCGAAGCTCATCGAGGCCCTGGAGGTCGGCGGGAGGCCGCAGCTGGTGTTCGTGTCGATCGTCGGCGTCGACCGGATCCCGTTCGGCTACTACAACGACAAGGTCACCATCGAGGGGATGGTCGCCGCGTACGGCGGGACGAACTTCCGGGCCAGCCAGTTCCACGACCTGGTGCTGACGCTGGCGAAGGCGATGACCAAACTGCCGCTCGTGGGGTTCTACCCGGCGTTCGACCTGCGGCCGGTCGAGGTTCACGACGTCGCGGTGCGGCTCGCGGAGATCGTCGAGGGTGAGCTGCCGGCGAAGCCCGCCGACCTGTCCGGCCCGCAGCGGCGCAGCGCGCGGGAGCTGTGGCAGGCGTACCTGGCGAAGGCCGGGAAGCGGCGGCTACTGGTCCCGGTCAGGCTGCCCGGAAAGCTGTTCCGGGCCCTGCGCAGCGGTGCGGGGACCGGTCCTGGCGGCGGGGCCGGGACCTGGGAGGACTACCTGTCGCGCACCCTCTGAGTGCCGGATCCGCCGCAGTCCCACGGCGGCGGAGACGCCGGCGGCGGCCACGTCGGCGACGGTGAAGAGCAGGCGCGACACGAGCGTCAACGCCCACGCCGTCGCCCACGGCACGCCGAGGCCGGCCAGGGCGAGCGCCATCAGGAACTCGCGGGCGCCGAGGCCCGACGGGGCGACGATGACAAATGTGCTGATGCTCATCGCGAGCGCCATCGCGAAGACGCTGCCCGCCAGGCCGTGCACGCCCGGCAGGTGCGAGCGGACCAGCAGCCACACGTGCAGGCCCGCCGCGAGGTAGCCGGCGACGCACCAGGCGGCGCTCTCCAGGACCGGCCGCCAGGTGATCGGCCGGTCCAGCGGGGGGCGCCGCAGCACGCGCATCGCCCTGCCGACGATCCAGGTCAGCAGCGGCGGGTAGCAGCAGGCGACGGCGAACGGCAGCAGGATGATCGACGCCCACACCGCGAGGGAGCCGAACACCTCGTGCCCGGAGGCCTTCACGCCGTCGAAGGCGATGCCGAAGCCGGGGGCGGTCAGGATCAGCCCGGACGTGACGCCCAGTCCGCTGACCAGGACCGACCCGATGAAGACCTTCGAGCGGGACACGCCGGCACGGCGGCCCAGCTCCATCTGCACGACATACGCCCACACCGACCCCGGCAGGTACTTGCCGAGCGAGCCGACCAGCATGATCGGGGCGGCGTCGCGGACCCGCAGCGGGTGGTCGATGCTGCCGACCATCGCCCGCCAGGCCATCATCGTCGTCCACAGCGAGACGACGGCGGCCAGCAGCGCGGCGATCAGCGACCCCCACGACAGGCCCCGGAACGTCGCCTGCACCGCCGACCACTGGTCGATCGTGGTGGCGACGATGAAGTACACGATGCCGAGCGCGGCGAGCACCCGCACGGCGGTGATCACGCGGGCCCGCCACGGCTTGGCTGGTGCCACTTCGACGACAGGCTGACCTGGCTGACCCACGGACGGGAACGCTAGCACGGCTAGGATGCGACGGTCTGAGCCCGAGGAGGCAGTGTGCGATACGTGGTCATCGGTGGCGGCATCGTCGGCTTGGCCACCGCGCACCGGCTCACCCTGGAGCACCCGGACGCCGAGGTCACGGTCCTGGAGAAGGAGCAGACCTGGGGCGCCCACCAGACGGGCCACAACTCCGGCGTCATCCACGCGGGCGTCTACTACAAGCCCGGCAGCCTCAAGGCGACGCTGTGCAAGGCCGGCAGCGCCTCGATGGTGGCGTTCTGTCGGGAGCACGACATCCCGCACAAGGTGACCGGCAAGCTGATCGTGGCGACCGACGAGTCCGAGTTACCTCGTTTGCGCGGCCTGTACGAGCGCGCTCTCGCCAATGGCCTGCCCGCCCGGCTGGTCGACGCCGCCGAGGCCCGCTCCTACGAGCCCGAGGTCGCCTGCGTCCAGGGCATCCACGTCGCGTCGACCGGCATCGCCGACTTCGGCGCCGTCTGCGTGACCCTCGCGGCGCTGCTGGAGAAGGCCGGCGCGACCCTGCGCCTCGGCGCCCGGGTGACCGGCATCTCCACCCTGCACGGCGAGACGGTCGTGCACACCACGGTCGGCGACGTGTTCGCCGACGTCCTCGTCAACTGCGCCGGCCTGCACGCCGACCGGGTCGCGAAGATGGCCGGCATCAAGCCACCGGCCCGGATCATCCCGTTCCGCGGCGAGTACTTCGAGCTGCGCCCCTCACGGCGGCACCTCGTCAACGGGCTGATCTACCCCGTGCCGGACCCGCAGTTCCCCTTCCTCGGCGTCCACCTGACGCGGATGATCGACGGCAGCGTCCACGCCGGCCCCAACGCCGTCCTCGCCACCGCCCGCGAGGGCTACTCGTGGTCGCGCATCCGTCCCGGTGACATCGCCGACACGGTCAGCTACCCGGGCATGTGGCAGCTGGCCCGCAAGCACCTGCGCTACGGCCTCACCGAGGTCCGCCGCTCGCTGTCCAAGAAGCGCTTCGCGGAGAGCCTGGCCCGCCTGGTGCCCGCGGTGACCGCGGCCGACCTGGTGCCGGCATCCGCGGGTGTACGGGCACAGGCCATCACCCCCACCGGCGCCCTCGTGGACGATTTCCTCATCGTCGCCGAGGGCCGCCAGGTCCACGTGCTCAACGCCCCGTCCCCGGCAGCGACCAGCTCGCTGGAGATCGCCAGGTACATCGTCGACCGCCTGCCCCGGTAGGCGCTAAGGTGCCCGCGTGCGAACGGTTGGCCTGACGCTGGCGGCACTGCTCCTGCTCACCGGCTGCGACGACGCCGACGCGGGCGCGCATCCGCAGGCCGCCCCGTCCACCGCGCCGGCTGCCGCGGCCGGCGGTGCCTGCCAGCTGCTGGACTTCCCGGTGGTCAACGCCAAGCTGGGCCTGGACCTCGCCGTCGCCGCGGCCGCGACCCTGGACAACACCTTCACCTGCGTCCTGCAGCCCCGCGCCGCCGGCTCGCCCGACCTGGTCCTGTCGGTGAGCGCCACCACGATCGGCGCCGACATCTACACGTCCGCCATCCAGCCGAAGGGCGCCACCCCGGTCCCGGGCCTGGGCGCCGCCGCGTACCAGCGGCCGACCCCCGCCGCCGACGCCACCGGCCCCGGCGCCGAGGTCGGCTGGCTCGCCGGCAACAAGCGCATCATCCAGCTGTCGGTCCACCTCGCCCCCGGCGCCGCCGACGACAAGGCCACCGAACTCCTGCCGAAGCTCGTCGACCTCGCCAAACTGATCGACCTCAGCAGCCTGTAACCCCACCGCCACAGCGCGACTTCGATCACCCACCGGCCTGCCGCGACACACCCGTCCAACGCCGCCCCCGCGACATGCTCCAGCCCCGCGGTCGATCTTCGCGCCGTGATCGAAGGACAGCTCTGGCCGCCCGGCCGACCACCCCGCGACTTCGATCACGACAGCGCCGGTCCGTGACCCCGGCACGGCACGCAGCGGAAACGCGGAAGGCAGCGGGAACGCGACGTCGAGTGCATGGCCGTGATCCAAGGCGCAGTCGGTAAACGGCGGCCGGCCAGGGGATGGGCGCGTATGCGCAATCCCAGTCACGCGGCACGCGGACTGTGCGCCGCTGGCGGCGCATTGGGGGTCCGGGGTGAGAATCCCCCGGCGGGACCCGCCGCGCAGCGGTGGGGCAGCGAGTTACAGCGCAGCCGCAGGCGGGAAACAGGCCGGCCTTGATCGACAGGGACGCCTGGCTGTCGCCGCAGCCAGAGGTTCCTGTCGATCAAGTGCGGTCGGTGTAACGGCGCCGGCGACGGGATGGGCGCGCATGCGCAATCCCAGTCACGCGGCACGCGGACTGTGCGCCGCTGGCGGCGCATTGGGGGTCCGGGGTGAGAATCCCCCGGCGGGACCCGCCGCGCAGCGGTGGGGCAGCGAGCTACAGCGCAGCCGCAGGCGGGAAACAGCTTCAGCTTCAGCTGGCGTAGGCCTCGAGGCGCTTGGCGCGGGAGGGGTGGCGCAGCTTCAGCAGGGTGACCTTCTCGATCTGGCGGATGCGCTCGCGGGACAGGCCGAACTCGCGGCCGACCTCGTCGAGGGTGCGCTGCCGGCCGTCGTCGAGGCCGAAGCGGAGCCGGATCACGGCCTGCTCGCGCTGGGAGAGCGTGGACAGGACGATCTCGACCTCGGACTTCAGCATGCCCTGCGAGACGCTGTCGGCGGGCTCCTCGCGGGGGTCGATGCGGGCGACGAAGTCGCCGAGGGCGCTCTCGCCGTCCTCGCCGACGGCCTGGTCGAGGCTGACCGGCTCGCGGTCGTAGGAGATCAGCTCGATGACCTGGTACTCCTCGATGCCCAGGGCGGCGGCGACCTCTGCCACGACCGGCTCGCGGCCGAGGGTGGCGGACAGGTCGCGGCGGACCCGGACCATGCGGTTGACCTGCTCGACCATGTGCACCGGGATGCGGATGGTGCGGGCCTGGTCGGCCATGGCGCGGGTGATGGCCTGCCGGATCCACCAGGTGGCGTAGGTGGAGAACTTGTAGCCCTTGGTGTAGTCGAACTTCTCCACGGCGCGGATGAGGCCGAGGTTGCCCTCCTGGATGAGGTCCAGGAACGCCATGCCGCGACCCGTGTAGCGCTTGGCGATGCTGACCACCAGCCGCAGGTTGGCCTCCAGCAGGTGCGCCTTCGCGGCGCGGCCCTCGCGGACGACGACCTCGTAGGTGTTCATCCAGGCGGGGTGGACGTTGCCCGTGCCGAGCTTCTCCTCCGCGTAGAGCCCGGCCTCGATCTTCTTGGAGAGGTCGACCTCCTGCTCGGCGGTGAGCAGCTTGGTGCGTCCGATGGTGTTGAGGTATGCGCGAACGAGGTCCGCTGAGACGCCCGTGTTGTCGATCTGCGGCTCGTGCTGCTCGTCGGCGTCGACGTCTACTGCGTTGAACTCCGTGGTGTCACTCAGCGGCTGGGCCACTTCGCTCGCCTCCCGTGTGCCTTGACAAGTGGCGCGATCATTCCTACGGGAAGAAGCTTCGCTGAGCGGGCGTGAAGTGGCGGTGAGGCGGCCGAGCCGTGGCACGAATCCGTGAGTCTCAGATTTCGAGCATCACCGTGTGAGGTCCGACGTTCACGCTCTCGACCAGCATGTGGGTCCGGAATCGACCGGTTTCGACCACAGCGCCCCGGTCTCGCAGATGCTGGCAGAACGCCTCGATGGGCGGCTCGGCGGCCTCCGGGCGGGCCGCCGCGATCCAGGTGGGGCGGCGGCCCTTGCGCGCGTCGCCGTACAGCGTGAACTGCGAGACCACGAGCAGCGGCGCGCCCAGGTCGGCGGCGGACTTCTCGTCAGGGAGGATGCGCAGCTCGTGCACCTTGCGGGCCAGGGTCTGGGCGGTCGCGAGCACGTCGGTGTGCGTGACGCCGACCAGGACCAGCAGGCCGGAGCCGATCGACCCGACCACCTCGCCCTCGACGGTCACCGACGCCCGGCCCACCGTCTGGACCAGGGCGCGCACTACGCGCCGGCCGGGAGCAGCACGCCCCGCTCGACCAGGTGCGCGACGAGGGGGACCGCGACATCGGCGAGCACCTCCGCCGGTACACCGTGCGCCGCCGCCAGCACGTCGACCTGATCGCGCAGGGTCACGGACCCGTCGCAGGCGCCGACGAGGGTCAGGGCGACCGGGTCGACCTCCTCGTTCCACCGCAGGCCGTCGGGCAGGCTCAGGACCTGCTGCCCGACCTCCCAGCCGTCGGGGCCACGGGTCGCCTCCTGCCGCAGGGTGAGCCCGGGCGCGGCGACGAACCGGGTACCCAGCAGGTCGCCGGAGCGCAGGAAGTCCTGCCGGGCGAACCAGTCGCCGATCAGCGGGCCGAACGACCCGTCGACGGTCTGCCGCAGGTCCTCGATGCGCACCGTCGGGTCGTCGTGACCGCCGGCGCGCAGGGTGATCAGCCCGAAGCCGACCGCGTCGACCTTCTGCGCGTCGAACCAGTCCAGCCAGGCCGCCGCGATCGCCGGCTGGCGCGCGGGGTCCTCGGCTGCGTCGGTGAGCCACAGGTTGACGTAGGCGACCGGGTCGGAGACCTCGCGCTGGATCACCCAGGCGTCGAGGCCGGTGCCGGCCAGCCAGTCCGCGACCCGGTCCTCCCACTGCTCGCCGGTGACGTGCAGCCAGTTGGCCAGGAACTGCATGTGCCCGCCGTCGGTGAGCAGCCCGGGGGCGGCCGCGACGAGCTCGGCGCAGACCGCGTCGCCGGGGCGGCCGGAGTCGCGGTACGTGTGCTCGGTCGTGCCCGGCCCGGCGACGAACGGCGGGTTGCTCACGACCAGGTCGAAGCGGCGACCGGCGACCGGCACGGTCAGGTCCCCGTGCAGCAGCTCCCAGTCCAGGCCGTTGAGGGCGGCGGTCGTGGCGGCGAAGCGCAGCGCGCGGGGGAGCAGGTCGGTCGCGGTGACCTTCCCCGCGTGGGTCGACAGGTGCAGCGACTGCACGCCGCAGCCGGTGCCGAGGTCCAGCGCCGTCGCGACCGGGTGGCGCAGCGTCGCGGCGGCGAGGGTGGAGGCGCCGCCGATGCCGAGCACGTGGTCGCCGGGCAGCGGCCGGCCGGGCCGCATGCCGGCGGACAGGTCGGCCACGACCCACCAGTCGCCGTACGGCTCCAGCTCGACCGCGGCGCGGACACCGTCACCGTCGGCCTCCAGGAGCGGCAGCGCGGCCGCGAGCGGGAGCGGCGACAACGCGTCGGCGACGGCGGGGAGCGGCTCGGTCTGGCCGCACACGAACAGGCGCACCAGGGTCGCGAGCCGGCCCGGCTGCTCCTCGGTGCGCTTGAGCGCGGCGCGGAAATCGTTGCGGGCGAGGGCGGCCGTCGCCGGCTCACCCAGCAGGTCCTTGATGCCCTGGGAGGTGTACCGGGCGGAGGTCAGCGCCTCACGGAGCCGGGCGAGACCGTCGGCGTCGAGCAGTGCATCCACCCTGACATCCTGCTACGTCAACGTTGGTCGATCCCTAAACAGGCCACGACACGCGTCGCGTCGGCGGTGAGGAAGAGCTGGAAGTGCGTCGGCGGGTCCTCGACCTTCGCCTCGCCGATGCGCAGCGGCCGGACACCCGCGATCTGCAGGCGGGCGATCGCGTCGTCGCCGCCGAGCATCGGGGTGCCGATCTTCGCCATGTGCTGGGCCCGCCGCGAGTAGCTGCGCGCGAGCTGGTCGGCCGGCACGGTGTCGTCCCACACGACATAGTCCGCGCCGGCCATGATCGCGTCCTTGCAGGCCACGAACGCTTCCCCCGGCACCTCGTCGAGGAGCCGGAGCAGTACTTCACGCTCCATGACCTATGTGACCATAAAGCCGGACTTTTGGTTAGTCCCTCTTCATCAACTTCAGCAATTCTTCAACTGCTTGGCGATCTCCGCGGGGACCTTCACCTTGCCGGAGCACACGCCGTCGGTGCCGCCGGAGACGGCGAACCACTGCTTCTTGGCGGTGTCGTACTGGAACAGCACCGTCGCCTTGTCGTTGGCCTCCGGCTGGGTGCGCGCGGTCGCCCAGGTCTCCACGCAGCTGATGTCGGTGAGGCCCTTGCCGATGTCGACGGCGTTCGAGACGTCGAGGTTGGCCACGAACGCCTTTTCCAGCGTCGCCGCGTCGACCGGGCACCCCGCCTGCGGGCTCGCGCCGGGCTTCGTCGGCGCCGGGCCGGTCTGCGGCAGCAGGGACTGTTCCGTGGTGGGTGCCGCGGCGGCGCCGTTGTCCTTCGGCGCGTCGTCGGAGCAACCAGATAGGCATCCGGTCAGTGCGAGGGCCGCGGTAACGGCGACGCGCACAGCAAGTCGCTTCATCACACGCGGAATCCTCAGGCCCAGCCCGGCCGGAGACAACCCTCTATCTGTCGAGGAACAGCCCTAGGGCCTCGACGACGAGAGCGTGGTCGTCGGCCTGCGGCAGCCCGGACACGGTGACGACGCCGACGACGCCGACGTCCACGATCCGGATCGGGAACGCGCCGCCGTGCGTGGCGAAGTCGGCCGGGTCCACCCCGTATGCCGAGTCCATCGCCTGCCCCTTGGCCGCCATCCGCCGGCCGACCAGGAACGACGAGGCGTTGAGCCGCTCCACGACCCGGATCTTGCGCTCGATCCACCGGTCGTTGTCCGGCGCGGTGCCCGGCAGCGCGGCGTGGAACAGCTGGTGGCCGTGGCGGCGGATGTCGATCGTGATCGGCAGCCCGCGCTCCTTGCCCAGCCGGACCAGCAGCGACCCCAGCGTCCACGCGTCGTCGTTGTCGAACCGCGTGAACCGCAGCCGCTCCTCCTGCGCCACCAACTCGGCGATCAGGTCGTCCACGCGAGTGCTCCTCGGGTCGTCGTTGCCGCCAGGGTACGGGGACCGCCCCAAGTCCGGCGCAAGCGCCTCCCAAGTCACCCGCGGTGTGATACAGGGCATGAGGACTTCGACGTGCAGCCTGTACATCGCCGCCGACCCGGCCAGGGTGTGGCGGGCGATCACCGAGCCGGCGTTCACCCGGCGCTTCTACCTCGGCCTCGCGGTCGACTCGCAGTGGACCCCGGGCGCCCCGATCGTCTACCGCGCCGCGGCCGGTCCGGTGCCCGACGTCCTGCACGGCGACATCGTGCACGTCGAGGAGGGGCGGCTGCTGGTGCACAACCTGTACACCGGCATCGGCGCCGAACAGGAGGTGCACTGCTGGCTGACCTGGCTGATCACCCCGGCCGAGCCGGGCGTGTGCCGGGTCGCGCTCACGTGCGACGACGTGGAGCGCGACCCGGACGAGGAGCGTGACGAGGCGTGGTCGCGGGTCCTCAGCGGCCTCAAGTCGGTGCTCGAGGCCGAGCGGTTCACGCCAGGTTCGTGAACGTCGCGGTGACCTGCCCGGCCGCGTCGAGCGCCTCGAGGCGGCCGTGGACGAGGCTGGCGCTGCGGAACGAGAACGTGCGCACGCCCGGCTCCGCCTCCAGCAGCGGGATGCCGCGCGCCGCGCCACCGGGCGCCGAGGTGTAGCGCAGCCGCGCCACCTCGGCTCCCACCACGCCGTTGACGCGGACCTTGGTCTTCTCCCGCCGGATCATGAAGGTGACCGGCTGGCCTGCCACCGGCGCGCCGGTGAAGTAGAAGTAGCGCGGGTTGGTGAGGTCGTCGGCGGAGTACGCCTTGAACGTCGGGTCGGCGCCGGCCGGCAGCGGGGTGAGCGCGAGCACGGCGAGCCCTGCCGCGACGGCCACCGCGACCCGCCGCGTGGCGCGGAACCGTGCGGTGCGTGCCCGCACGGCCGCGGCGCCGCCGACCCCGGCGACACAGACCGCGACCAGCCCGAGCGACCGGGCGTTCTCGAGCAGGAACTGCCAGCCCGGGTACAGCGCGACGCCGCGCAGCACCACGCCCAGCGACAGCGTCATCACGACCAGCAGCGCCCACCCAGCCACCCGCCGCCACGCGCCGTCGGCGGCGACCAGCAGCATCGCCGCCAGCACCGTCCACACCTGGTGATGCGTCCACGACACCGGCGACGCCGCGACCGTGGCGCAGCCGACGAGCACGGCGGCCCGCACCGGCTCGCCGTGCAGGTGCAGGTGCCGGGCCCGCAGCAGCGCGGCACCGCAGATCGCGGCGATCAGCACCGCCCAGACGACCGGCAGCGTCGCGGGGGACAGCCCGACCCGCAGCAGCATGCCGTGCACGGACTGGTTGCCCAGCGAGGCGAGGTCGCCGATGCGCGAGGTCTGGAAGATGGTGCCGCCCCAGTACCGCACGCTGGCGCCCGGCATGAGCACGGCCGCGACGGCGGCGCACCCGGCGAACGCCGCCCCGGCCCGCGCCGCGTCCTTGTACCGCCGCGCGACCAGGAAGTACACGACGAACAGCAGCGGCGTGAGCTTGATCGCCGCGGCGACCCCGACCAGGATGCCCCGATACCGCGCCGGCACGACCTGCCCGGCGTCGACGAGCGCCAGCAGCACGATGAAGATGCTCACCTGCCCGAACCGCAGGTTGCTCTGCACCGGCGCCGACACCAGCAGCGCGGTGGCGACCCCGGCCACCAGCAGCCCGCGGCCAACGGCAGCGGATGCCCCGGGTGCTTCGGTGGCCCGCCGGGTCACGGTGCGCGCGATGGCGATCACGGCGGCGCAGGTCATCGCCAGCCACAGCAGGCCGAGGGTCGCCTCGGGCAACAGGCTCAGCGGCCGGAACAGCACCATCGCGAACGGGGGATACGTGAACGGCCCGCCGTTCTCGGCGACGTAGTCGTACAGCGGCCCGTCGAACTTCGCCGCCCCGTAGTAGATGTGCAGATCCGACAGCCGCTGCGCGTCGGGCCGGCGCAGCACCAGCGCCGCGGACACCGCGGCGATCCCCCCGAACGCGGCCCACGCCGCCATCACCTTGCGCTCGAACATCGCACCAGGCTATGGCGCTCGTTCAAGCCGGAAACCCCGTCTTCGTGCCGTCCGGACCATCTGCCGCCGAACCGTTGCGTGTGCTGCGTCACCGCGCACCGAACCGGTCGTGCCCCGGATTTCCGCAGCCCGCACCGGGTATGGCAGGGGCCGCCAACCCTGCACGGCAGGCGCCGCCCACCGGCCCGGCAGGCGTCCGGTTTCCGACGCCCGCCTACGCGATCCGGGTCTCGGTCGTGAACTGCGCGACCCACCGCTCGACTGCGTCGAGTGTCGCCGGGAGCGCGACGCCGAGCGCCTGGCCGGTGAGGCGCTGCTGCGAGATCGCCCGGACGTACTCGGGCATGACGAAGCTCAGGTCCTGACGCAGTCCTGCTTCTCGCCCGATGGGGATGTGATGGCGGAGGCGCCGGTCGGCCGAGGTGATCGGCGCGACGACAGCCATCCCGATCGGCCAGGAGTTGTACGCGGCGGGGGAGAGCACCAGCACCGGCCGGCGCCCGCCCTGCTCATGTCCGACGACGGGACTCAGGTCCGCGATCATCACGTCGCCCCGACGGATCACGGGTTGTGCTCGGGGAACTCGGCGCGTGCGTCACCAAGGCCGTCGCCGGATGTCAGGTCCCACAGGCGACCCTCGACGAGATACTCCGCGAAGCCATCCGGGTCTTCGGTGGCGAGTCGTTCGTAGTCGAGCGTCGCCTGACGCATTGCCTCTTCCCGTTCCAGGCGCCGAGCCGTCTCTTCGAGCAGGGCGAACATCGTCGTGTTGCGACTCGCGGCGACGGCTGCGAACGCGTCCCTCGCCTCGGTCGACACACTGACCGTAGTTTTCGCCATAGTCAGCACTATAGCGCTCCCCATGCGTAGGGCCACATGTTGGCGAATGCTACGCATGCGGTTCGGGCTGGTCAACCTCGGCTGGCGAGATCTCGCAGGCGGCGGTGGAGCAGGGACCGTTCCGGTTCGGTGCCGGCCAGGGTGATCGCCTCCCGGTAGGCGGCCGCGGCCTCCACGGTCCGGCCCAGCCGGGCGAGCAGGTCCGCGCGGGCGGCGTGCAGCGGGTGGTAGCCGCGCAGCCGTGGCTCGCCGGACAGCTCGTCGAGCAGTGACAGGCCCGCCGCCGGGCCGTCGCGCATGGCCACCGCGGCGGCGCGGTTCAGGGCGACGACCGGTGACGGGGTGAGGACCAGCAGGACGTCGTACAGGGCGACCACCTGCGGCCAGTCGGTCGTCGCGACGTCGGCGGCCTCGTCGTGCAGGGCCGCGATCGCGCCCTGCACGCTGAACGGGCCGGGCGGCCCGCCGGTCAGCGCGGCCATGACGAGCCCGAGTCCCTCCTCGATCATCGGCCGGTCCCAGCGGGCGCGGTCCTGCTCGTCGAGCAGCAGGAGCCGGCCGTCCACGAAGCGGGCGTCGCGGCGGGCGTGGGTCAGCAGCATCAGCGCGAGCAGGCCGGTGACCTCCCGCTCCGCGGGCAGCAGCCGGCGCAGGATGCGGGTCAGGCGGATCGCCTCGGCGGCCAGGTCGTGCCGCTGCGCCGCGTACCCCTCCGTGAAGATCGAGTTGAGCACCTGCAGCACCCCCGGGAGGCGGGCCGGCAGCTCGTCGGGGCCGGGCACCCGGAACGGGATCCGGGCCTCACGGATCTTCTGCTTGGCGCGGACGATCCGTTTTGCCATCGTCGCCGGCGGTACCAGGAACGCCCGCGCGACTTCGGGGGTGCTGAGCCCGGCGAGGCAGCGCAGCGTCAGTGCGCCCCGGTCCTCGGCGGCGAGGGCGGGGTGGGCGCAGGTGAAGAACAGCTGCAGCCGCTCGTCCGGCAGTTCGCCGGCCACGTGCACCGGCCCGGCCTGCTGCAGGCGGTCGGCGTCGACCTGGAGGATGGCGAGCTTCGCCGCGTACGCCTGGTCGCGCCGCAGCCGGTCGACCGCCTTGCGGCGGGCGGTGGTCATCAGCCAGGCACCCGGGTTGGGCGGCACCCCGTCGGCGGGCCAGTGCACCAGCGCCGCCTCGACCGCCTCCGACGCGACCTCCTCGGCGAGGTCCAGGTCGCCGAAGCGGCGCACCAGCGCGGCGAGGAGGCGGCCGTGCTCCTCCCGGAACACGGCCTCGATCTCCTGCACGACGAGGTCTCAGCCGAAGTCGGCGATCGGGCGGACCACGACCGAGCCGCCGCCGCGGGCGCCGGGGCAGCGGGCGGCCCAGTCCAGCGCGACGTCGAGGTCGGGCACGTCGATGACCAGGAAGCCGCCGAGTACCTCCCGGGTCTCGGCGAACGCGCCGTCGGTCACGGTCCGCTCGCCGGCGGCGTCGACCCGCACGGTCGTGGCGGTCACCAGGTCCGCGAGGGACTGCCCGGTGACGAAGATCCCGGCCGCCTTGACCTCCTTGTCGTAGACCTGCCAGTCCTCGAACGTGTCCGGGCACGCCTCGGTGTCGTCCGCGGCGCTGTTGATGAGCAGCATGTACTTCATGGTCTGGGCTCCTTCCGTTGCCTGATGCCATGACTACGAACGACCGGCGCGGCGATGGACACGGCGCGTCAGGAAATTTCGGGCGGGCCGGTCGTGGCGCGGATGACCAGGTGCGTCGGGAGCGTCACGTGCAGCTCGTCGATCGGGGCGCCGCCGAGCAGGTCGAGGGCCAGGTGTGCGGAGCGGGCGCCCTGCAGCTCCGCCGGCTGGCGCACCGTGGTCAGGTCGCACAGGTCGGCGAGGGGGTGGTCGTCGATGCCGATGACCGACACGGCGCGGGGCACGGGCACGCCGGCCCGGCGCAGGCTGCGCAGCGCGCCCAGCGCCACCTCGTCGCAGAAGCCGAACACCGCGGTCGGCGGGCGGTCCAGGCTCAGCAGGCGGTCCATGCCGTCGGCGCCCATCGTGCCGCTCCACGGCAGGTCCACGACGAGCCGCGGGTCGACGGGAAGGCCGGCATCCTCCAGCGCGGTGCGGTAGCCGTGCAGGCGGTCCGCCGGCGGCGCGTACGGCCAGTCCGGTGTCACCGCCGCGTTGATCATCGCGATCCGCTCGTGTCCGGACCTGATCAGGTGGGTCACGGCCTGGCGGGCGGCGGCGGTGTCGTCGACCCGCACGTGCGCGTGGTGCAGCAGCGCGCCGCCGGCGATGACGACCGGCATCCCGAGCAGGTCCAGCTGCCGCTGCTCGTGCTCGGTGACCGGGAACGCCACCACGATGACGGCGTCGACCTGGCGCTGCACCGGCAGGTCGGCGAAGAACGTCCGGCTCCCGGTCCCGTCGGCGACCTGGTACACCAGGGCGTCGAGGCCCTCGGCGCGCAGCACCGACAGGATGCCGGCCAGGACGGCGCCGTAGAACCAGGTGGTGGTGTGCGGCATGACGACCGCGATCCGGCCGGTCGACCCGCGGCTGAGCCGGGAGGCGTCCGGCGACACGACGTAGGACAGGTCCTTCACGAGCGCCTTGATCCGGGTCCGGGTCTCCTCGGAGACGCCGGGCGCGCCGCTGAGCACCCGCGACACGGTCGCCTTCGAGACGCCGGCCAGCGCCGCGACGTCCGCCATGTTCATCCGCGTGTTCGGCGCCCCCACGGCGGGGAGTCTACCGCCCTGCGTAACCGGTTGCGTGATCTCATGACGTAGATCGTCATGTATTGACGTGTCACGCCGACGAGCGGAGACTACGCCGCACGCAACCGGTTACATCGCGCGTGGTCCGCCGCCCGTGCGACGCCATGATCGGAGACAGACCGATGAGAGCCGCCGCCACCGGCATCCTGGCCCTGATGATCACCTTCGGAACGACCGGCGCCGCCGCTGCCGGCCATCCACCGGACCGCGACGCCATCCGGGTGACCTCGCCCGACGGGCGGCTCGCCCTCGCCGTCGGCACGGAGGGCGGCCGCCTCACGTACACCGTGAAACGCGACGGCCGGACGCTCGTGCTGCCCTCGGCGCTCGGCCTGCGGCTCACCGACGGCTCGTCCCTCGGTGCCGGCGTGAGCGTCACCCGGACCTCGGCCACGGCCCGTGACACCACCTGGAGCCCGGTCTGGGGCTCCGACGCGAAGGTCCGCGACCGGCACCGCGAGCTGACCGTCGGGCTCCGCCAGGCCGACGGGCGCCGCTTCGACCTCGTCGTCCGCGCGTTCGACGACGGCGTCGCGTTCCGGTACGCCGTACCGGAGCAGGCCGGCCTGAGCAGGCTCGAGATCGCCGACGAGATCACCGAGTTCGCCCTCGCCGGCGACCCGGCCGCCTGGTGGACGCCGCGCAACCTCGCCTACGACGGCGACGAGCAGCTGTGGAGGACGACGCCGTACAGCGCGATGGGCGACACCATGACCCCGGCGACGTTCCGGTGGGCGGACGGCACGCACCTGTCGATCCACGAGGCCGACCTCGTCGACTACGCGGCGATGACGCTGGTCCGTGACGGCGGGAGGCTGCGCGCCGCGCTCACCCCGACGCCGGACCGCGCGGCGGCGGTCGTGACGAGCGCCGGCCGGGCCACCCCGTGGCGGGCGCTGACCATCACCCCGGACGCCGCCGGCCTCGTCGGCTCGCACCTGCTGGAGAACCTCAACCCGCCGTGCACCGCCGTCTGCGCGGGCGACACGTCCTGGATCAAGCCCACGAAGTACGTCGGCATCTGGTGGGCGATGCAGCACCAGCAGTACACCTGGGAGGAAGGCCCCCGGCACGGCGCCACCACCGCCCGGGCCGAGCAGTACATCGACTTCGCCGCCGCCCACGGCATCGGCGGCCTGCTCGCCGAGGGCTGGAACAAGGGCTGGGACGGTTCGTGGGCGGATCAGGACTTCACCACGCCCGCCGACGACTTCGACCTGCCGGCCGTCGTCGCGTACGCCAGGTCCAAGAACGTCGAGTTCGTCGCGCACAACGAGACCGGCGCGAACATCGACAACTACGAGGCGCAGATCGACGCGGCGTTCGCCCTCTACGAACGCCTCGGCATCCACTACCTCAAGACCGGCTACGTCGGCCAGATCCCCGGGCAGTACACCTACTCACAGCGCTCGGTGAACCACTTCCGGCTGGTACTCCGGAAGGCCGCCGAACACAAGATCAACGTCATCTGCCACGAGTGCGTGCACGCGACCGGCGAGGTGCGCACCTTTCCGAACGCCCTCGCACGCGAGGCCGTCCGCGGCCAGGAGTACGACGCGTTCTCGGCCGGCAACTCGCCGGAGCACACGCTGACGATCCCCTTCACCCGCATGCTGTCCGGGCCGATGGACTACACCCCCGGCATCATGGACATCGAGTGGGACCCGCAGGGCCTCGACCGGCGCGTGCACACCACCGTCGCCAAGCAGCTGTCCTACTACCTCAACTACGCCTCCGGCGTGCAGATGGCCGCGGACCTGCCCGAGCACTACGCCGGCGCACCCGGCCTGCGGTTCATCGAACAGGTCCCGGCCCGCTGGGACGAGACCCAGGTCCTGTCCGCCTCGGTCGGCGACCACCTCGTCACCGCCCGGCGCTCCGGCACCGACTGGTACGTCGGCGCCATGACCGGTGACCGCGCGCAGACCCTGGAGTACCAGCTCGGGTTCCTCGGCCGGGGCGACTGGGTCGCTGAGTCCTACACCGACGCGGCCGCCACCGACTACGCCACCGACCCGACGCCGCTGGCCGTCGACCGGTCGATCGTCACGGCCCGGGACACCTTCACCGCCGCCCTGGAACGCAGCGGCGGCCAGGCGGTGCGCTTCCGGCCCGCCACCAGGGCCGACCACTTCCCGCGCTACACCCGGCCGTCGCCGGCCGTCACCGCACTCGACGCGCCCGCCGCGGTCGAGAGCGGCGACATCGTCACCATCACGGCGACGGTCTCCAACCGCGGCTCCGTGCCCGGCGGCGCCGACATCACCATGACGGCTGCCGGGGCACGGCAGGTCCGGTACGTCCGCGCCGACGCCCGTTCCACCGCGACGGTGCGCTTCCAGGCCCGCCTGACCGGCGACCGCCCAGTGGTGGTCACGGTCGGCGGCCGCCGCGCCACCATCCGCCTCGGCCACACCCCCGGCGCGGTCCCGGCCCCGGCGAACCTCGCCGTCACCCGCTTCGCCGGCTCCGTCGTCGCCCTCACCTGGGACCCGGTGCCGGACGCGACGTACCAGGTCTTCCGCAAACCGGCCGGCGGCATCTACGGCGACCCGATCGCCACCGTCGCGTCCGGCGCCTACGTCGACGGCGGCGTCACGATCGGCAACACGTACTCCTACGTCGTGCGCGCCGTCGTGGCCGGTCGCACCTCCGTCCCGTCGAACGAGGTCACCCAGACGACGTCGGCGCAGCTGGTACAGGTGACGTGGCGCGTCCGGGTGCCCACGAACACCCCGCCCGGCGACACGGTGTACATGCCCGGCTCATTGCCCGAGCTCGGCCCCTGGGACCCGGGCAAGGTCGCCATGGTCCAGGTCGAACCCGGCATCTGGCAGGTGACGGTGCCGGTCATGGAGGGCACTCTCGTGCAGTACAAGTACACCCGCGGCACCTGGGAGAAGGTCGAGCACTGGGGCGAGATCACCGGCATCACCAGCCGCTGGGTCACCGTCACGTACGGCACCACCGGCACCCAGCTCGTCGACGACACCTCCCTGGACCCGGCCACACCCGACGCCCACGAGTCGGTCCGCGCCTGGATCGACCTGCCGTCCTGACCCCCTGGCGGCTACCGTTCTGGGGCGCTGTGTTCGTTCGGCGCCGGCCGCTGCGGCGCCGGCTTCTTCAGGAGGTGCCCCGTGCCCCAGACCGGTGACCGGCCCGAGCCGGACGTGACCGCGGTCCTGCTCGACGCCCTCAAGCGGGCGGCCGCCGCCCACCACGTCCACGAGACCGAGACCGGCACCCCCGACGCCGACTGGCCCGCCTGGTACGCCGAGCACATGGCCGGCACCCTGCGCGACGCCGGGTACCGCCTTGAACACTCCTGACGCGAACGGCCCGGCCTGGTGGCCGGGCCGTTCGCACGGAGGCCTGCTCAGCGGCAGGGCAGGGCGCGGTACAGCTTGGAGGACACGGCGGCCAGCCAGGCCCAGATGACCAGGACCGCGGCCACGAAGCCCAGCGTCAGGGCGGGTGCGCTGTTGCCGGAGGCGATGCCGGCGAACCCGACCAGGAACAGCGCGCCGGACACCCGCGAGTACGCCGCCCAGCCGCGCCGACCCTCGCGGGAGAACCGGCGGGCGAGGACGAAGCACGCCACGATGACGCTGAGGAAGCCCACGCCGCCGGCGGCGAGGTGACCCAGGCCGTGCCAGCTGACCGTGCCGGGCCCCTCGGGCGTCCCGGCCGGGAATCCCATCGCCGGGTCGGCCCGCAGCAGGCCGGCGGCGACGAGACCGGCGCCGTACACCCCGACGAGACGCGCGACCCAGGGCGTGCCGGGCAGGGCGCGGTGCAGCCCGGCCGCCGCGGCGAGCACCATCAGCCCGGTGAGGATGAAGTTGGTGACCTGGATCCAGCCGTGCTCGCCGTTGGCGAGGAGGCTCCAGGCGTGCCGGGTCAGGTCGAAGCCGTCACGGCTCAGCGCCTGCGCGAGGCTCACGGCGACGTAGAACGGCCCGGCGAGCATGCCGTAACCGAGCAGCGACCTGGTGACCCGGTTGGCCCGGATGTGCGCCGGGACGGCGGCCTTGGCGGACACGGAGTTCGTGGTGGCAGTCATGGTGGTGGCCCTTCCTCGGTTCGGCTGACCTTCACCCCCTCCTCGAACACCCGTCCCCCGATCCGACATCGCCCGTGATGTGATGGGCGTCACATGTACGGCGACGGTGGGCCAGTAGGTGCCGCAGCCTTGAAGAACCTCCGGAAGGGTTGATCGTGGCGCAGGGCGATTGGGTGCCTGACGAGGCGGATCAGCCGTGGCTTCCCGATTTCGACGTGCGGACCCTTGTGGCAGGACTCCCGCACGGTCCGGTGAGCCTGGACGACCCCAGGCTGGCGGTCTTGAACGACCACGGTGCGCCGCTTGCCGAGATTCGTGCTGCCATGCAGGGGCTGGGCGACGACGATCCCACCGCGGTGTGGAAGGCGCTCACCGCGCTGGGATGGCGTGTCTGCAGCGATGGGAACACGGCTGTGTCCGGTGCGGTGCTGGTGCCGTCCTTGATCCGGATCGCGGCGGATCGGGCATTCGCCTACCGGATCGGAGTGTTGCAGCTCGTCGGTGACCTTGCGCGGACGGACGGTCTGCGCATGGAGATGCGTCCTTGGATGCTGCGGGCCGCGCAGCCGGTTCCGGTCTACGACCACTCGGGCTATCAGGAGAACTGGTCGGTTGACGCTGTCCGTGTGATGGTCGGCCGGGACGCCCGCCTGCTGATCGATCTGCTGGGTGATGACGATCCCGCGGTGCGCGGGCTCGCGGCCTACGTGCTGGTCACCGCGCTGCCGGTCATCGAGGAGCTGACCGGGACGCTGCGGTCGATGCTCGACGTCGAGGGCGACCCGGCGGTGAGGATGATCCTGGTCATCTGCCTCGCGCAGCACGATCGGGAGCTGGACCGTGTGCCCGAGGCACTGGAGTGGACGCAGGCGCTGTGGTCCGATGCGGAGGCGCCGCTCGAGATCCGCCTGGGCGGCGCGACCGCGTGGCTCAACCTCACCACCGCAGCCGTACCGCCGCAGCTGCAGCGACTGCGGGACGAGGTGCCGATGTCCGACGTCATCGAGCTGGCGCGGCACCTTCCCTGGATCTCGTGGCTCACCGACGAGACCGGCGGACTGGAGGCCTGGTGGCGGCGCCAGTTCGATGAGGCTCGCCTCGACTGAGCCGCTTCGTGTCGCGCGGCACCACGTGCGGCCCGCGTGGGGGAAACTGTCCGCATGCCGTTTTCGTTGCCGATTCCTCCTGAGGCGAATGCGCTGCTGGACCGGGACCCGCTGGCGTTGCTGATCGGGATGACGTTGGATCAGCAGATCCCGCTGGAGAAGGCGTTCACGTCGCCGTGGGTGCTGGGGCAGCGGCTCGGGCATGAGCCGACCGCGCAGGAGCTGGCGGAGTTCGAGCCGGACGCGCTGGTGGAGATCTTCGCGACACCGCCGGCGTTGCACCGGTTTCCGAAGGCGATGGCGGCGCGGGTGCAGGAGGTGTGCCGGGTGCTGGTGGACCGGTACGACGGCGCCGCGGACGGGTTGTGGGCCGGGGCGGACAACGGGCAGGAGCTGCTGCGGCGGGTGCAGGCGCTGCCCGGGTTCGGCAGGCAGAAGGCGCAGATCCTCGTCGCGTTGCTGGGCAAGCAGTACGGGGTCCAGCCGGACGGCTGGCGGGAGGCCGCGGGTGGATACGGCGAGGTCGGTTCCTACCGGTCCGTCGCCGACATCGTCGACGGTGACTCGCTGACCAGGGTCCGTGAGTACAAGAAGCAGATGAAGGCCGCGGCGAAGGCGTGAGCGGCGCGCAGCGGGCGGAGCTGGAGCGCCGGCTCGCGCAGCACGTGGACGCGGGCGACACCGCCGCACGGGACGCCGTCGCGCATGTCCTGGCCACCACGTATGGCGCGGCGGCGTTGCCGGCCCTGTTGCGGGCCAGCGTCCACGACCGCAACGACGACGGGGGGTCGCTGCAGCTCGACGTGCTCGAACTCTTCAAGGCGTGGCCGGCGGAGGCGTCGGCGCAGATCCTGGCGTGTGTCGCGTCGGACGACCCGGGGCTGCGCCGCGTCGGGGTCTGGGGCCTCAGCGTCATCGACTGGAGCAGGCGCCATGAACTGCTCCCTCTGGTCGTCGAGGCCGGGTTGGACGCGGATCCGCGGGTGCGCGCCGAGGCGATGGGCGCACTCGGCTCGATCTTCGGGGCGGACGACCCTCGTGCCCGGGCCGTGCTGACGGCGGGCGTCCGTGATCCGGACGCCGGCGTCAGGTGCGCCGCCGTGCAGGGCCTCTACCAGTGGCGCGACGAGGAGGTCACGGCGCTGCTGGTGGCCCGCGCCGGCGACGCCGACCGGGCGGTGCGGTTCTGGACCGCGTGGGCGCTGAGCCGGCGACCGGGAGGGCAGGCAGCGCTCGAGCGGCTCGCGGCGGACCGCGACGCGGAAGTCAGCGCGGCGGCGCATGAGGTCATGGCGCTCGATCGGTGTGCATCAGGTGCATCGGGGCACCGGGGGCCGTAGGGTGCCTAACGTGCTGAAGGGTTTCAAGGACTTTATCTCGCGCGGCAATGTCATCGAACTTGCCGTCGCCGTCGTCATCGGGGCCGCGTTCAGCGACGTGGTCAAGACGTTCACGGACGGCTTCCTCCAACCGTTGATCAAGCTCACCGGCGGCATCGGCGTCGACGACAAGAACCAGGGGCTGAAGGTCGGGTCGCAGTTTCTGGCCTGGCCGGCGTTCCTGAACTCGGTGATCGGCTTCCTGCTGACCGCCGCGACCGTCTACTTCCTCGTCGTGCTGCCGATGAACAAGCTCGCCGAACGGCGCAAACGCGGCATCGAGCCGGAGCCGTCCGCCCCGGCCGACGACATCCGGCTGCTGACGGAGATCCGCGACCTGCTCGCGTCCGGCGCCGTCAACCGGCCGACCGGGCCGGGCGGCGGCGCGCACGCCGCGCCGGTGAAGCCGAGCGACACCTGACCCCGACCGGGGCACCGCACGCGTGGCAGACTCGGTGGTGATGGGACGCAGGCAGAAAGTGCAGCTGATCACCACCGCCGAGCGCACGCCCGAGCAGGAGCTCCGATCCCGCGAGCGGCGCTACGTGGCGATGATGCTGCTGCGTGGCCTCTGCGTGATCGTGGCGGCGGTCCTGGTCACCGCCGAGGTGCCGCTGCTCTGGCTGTGGCTGAGCCTGCTGCTGGCCGGCGCGGTGTTCCTGCCGTGGGCGGCGGTGCTGCTCGCCAACGACAAGGGGCCGCGGCCCGAGCACCGCTTCCGCAACAAGCTGCAGGCCCGCCGGCAGCAGCAGTCGCATCCGGACCCCGCGCACGCCTTGACCGACCACGAACACACCGACCCGAAGATCATCGACGGCTGAGGGTCAGGGCCGGCCGCCGACCTTCGCCACCGCGAGCGCGCCGAGGCGGGCGCCACTGCCCAGTGCGTCCGCCGGTGCCGCGTCGGTGAGCCACGCCGCCAGGAAACCCGCGGCGAACGCGTCGCCGGCGCCGGTCGGGTCGACGACCCGCTCGACCCGCACCGCGGGCACGTGCACCGGCGGGCCGGACGGCCCGGCCCAGGTCGCCCGCCGGCGCCCGACTTCGCGACCACCGCCGCGGCGCGGTCCAGCAGCGCCGCCGCCAGTTCGGCCGCGGTGCCGCCGGGACCCGCGAGGACCCTCGCCTCGTCAAGGTTGGCAAACAACAGGTCCACGTCCGGTACCGACGACCAGAACGCCTGCCCGAGCCGCTGCAACGGCGCCGCCGACGCCGCGTCGAGGCTGGTCGTGAGACCCCGGTCGCGGGCGGCGAGCAGCGCGTGGCGGCCGGCGGGCGCGCAGTCCGGGTCGAAGAGGACGTACGCCGACAGGTGCAGGTGCCGCCCGTCCGGCGTCGCGTCCAGGGCGCGGTCCACGTCGGCGGGGCAGAGCAGCCGGTTGGCGCCGCGATCGGTGAACATCGTGCGCTCCGCGTCGGAGGCGAGCACCACCACCGTGCCGGTCGCGACGCCCGTCACCCTGCGGACCGTGGTCGTGACGCCCGCGGCGGTGAGCTCGGCGAGGCGGGCGGTGCCGGGCTCGTCGTCGCCGGCGACGCCCGCGAACATGACCGGATGCCCGGCGGAGCCCAGCCAGGCCGCCGTGTTCGCGGCCGACCCGCCGCCGCCGATGCGGACGGCGGCCAGGGTGTCGGAGCCGATCGCCAGGGGCCCCTCGTGGACGGTCACGATGTCGGTGACCACGTCACCGACGACGATCACCGTCACAGTGCCGCGGCGATGCGCGCCGCCAGGTCGGCGTTGCGCAGGATGATCTTCACGTTGACGTCAAGGCTGCGGCCCTCGGTCGCGGCGTGGAAGTGCGACAGCAGGTAGGGGGTGACGTCCTTGCCGGACACGGCGTCGCGCTCCAGCCCGGCCAGCCCCTCGCCGAGGACCCGGTCGTGCAGGTCAGGGTCGAGCTGCTCGCCGACCGGCAGCGGGTTCGCGACGATGAGTGCGCCCTGGTGTACGCCCTGGGCGCGGGCCGCACGCACGATCGCCGCGGCGCCGGCCGGGTCGTCCACGGACCAGTCCAGGTCGAACCCGGCGTCGGTGAGGTAGAACCCTGGGAAGCGGCGGGTGCCGTAGCCGACGACGCTGACCCCGAGGGTCTCGAGCCGCTCAAGGGTGGCGCCGACGTCGAGGATCGACTTCACCCCGGCGCAGACGACGGTGATCGGCAGTCGCGACAGGGCGGTGAGGTCCGCCGACTCGTCGAACGTGGTGCCCGCGCCGCGGTGCACCCCGCCGAGCCCGCCGGTGGCGAAGACGGCGATGCCGGCCGCGACCGCGATCGCCGAGGTCGCCGCGACCGTGGTCGCGCCGTCGGCGCGGGACGCGGCGGCCGGGGCCAGGTCGCGCACGGAGAGCTTCACCACGTCGTCGCTGCCGGCCAGGTGGTGGATCTCCTCGTCGGACAGGCCGACCACGATCTCGCCGCCGAGCATGCCGATCGTGGCCGGGACGGCGCCCGCCGCGCGGACCGTCGCCTCGATCTCCTTCGCGACGGTCAGGTTGGACGGCCGGGGCAGCCCGTGCGAGATGATGGTGCTCTCCAGCGCGACGATCGGCGCGCCGGACTCCCGGGCGGCCGCGACCTCGGCGCCGAAGCGGATGGCATGGTTGATCACCTCGCAACGATAACCCTGCGATGTGACCCCACCGCCGTGCGGCATCCGGGCCGTTGGCCTGGCAGACTGGGACCGTGACAACGACTCCTGAGAACCCCGACGGTGGCGGCTCGACGCTCACGGACGAGCGCGTCGAAGAGCAGACTGACTATCGCTACGACGCCGGCGACCATGAGAAGTTCTCGCACTACGCCCCGAAAGACAAGATCATGCAGGCCATGATCGAGGGCACGCCGGTGCGGGCGCTGTGCGGCAAGCTGTGGGTCCCGTCGCGCGACCCCAGCCGCTTCCCGGTGTGTCCGGTCTGCAAGGACATTTACGAAAACGTCGTGCAGAACGACGACAAGGCCTGACGGTCGTCCAGCTGTCGTAGTGACGTTCGGCGCGGATCGGCGCTCCGCCGGGCCGCGCCCGCTAGGCTGAGCAACGCCTTCGAGGTCCAGCGACCCGGAGGCGTTTCTGTGTGGGTTTCTCTGGGTCCTTGAGGGGGTGCCGCATGCCGCCGCGTCCGGTGGTGCAGGCAGGACAGACGCTCCGGGTGTGGCAGCGCAAGGCACTCATGGAATATCTGCGTGGCAAACGGGAGGACTTCCTCACCGTCGCCACGCCCGGCGCCGGCAAGACGACGTTCGCGCTGCGGATCGCGCTCGAGCTGTTCGGCGACGGCACGATCGACAACCTCACCGTCGTCACGCCGACGGAGCACCTGAAGAAGCAGTGGGCCGACGCCGCGGCCCGCGTCGGGATCGACCTCGACCCGGGCTTCCGCAACGCCGACGTGCACGCCGCGTCCGACTTCCACGGCACGGTCGTCACCTACGCGCAGGTCGGCGTGGCTCCCGCCGTACACAAGCGGAGAACGATCACCAGAAAGACCCTGGTCGTCCTCGACGAGATCCACCACGCCGGCGACTCGAAGTCATGGGGCGACGGCGTCAAGGCCGCGTTCGAGCCCGCCGTGCGGCGCCTGATGCTGACCGGCACCCCGTTCCGGTCCGACGACAACCCGATCCCGTTCGTGCAGTACGAGCGGGGCGCCGACGGCATGGCCCGCTCCCGCTCGGACACCACCTACGGCTACGCCGAGGCCCTCGCCGACGGCGTCGTGCGGCCCGTCATCTTCCTCGCGTACTCCGGCGAGACCCGCTGGCGGACGTCGGCCGGCGACGAGCTGGCCGCCCGCCTGGGTGAGCCGATGACCCAGGACCTCATCGCGCAGGCGTGGCGCACCGCCCTCGACCCGACCGGCGACTGGATGGCGCAGGTCCTGCGCGCCGCCGACGCCCGCCTGCAGGTGCTGCGCACCGGCGGCATGCCCGACGCCGGTGGCCTCGTCATCGCCAGCGACCAGACGGCCGCCCGCGCGTACGCGAAGGTCCTCGGCGAGATCACCGGCGAGAAGGCCGTCGTCGTCCTGTCCGACGACCAGGGCTCCTCGGGCCGCATCGCCACGTTCGCCGCGTCGAACGAGCGCTGGATGGTCGCGGTCCGCATGGTGTCCGAGGGCGTCGACATCCCGCGCCTGGCCGTCGGCGTCTACGCCACCAGCGCCTCCACGCCCCTCTTCTTCGCCCAGGCGATCGGCCGGTTCGTCCGCGCCCGGGGGACCAACGAGACCGCCACCGTCTTCGTGCCCAGCGTGCCACACCTGCTGGAGCTCGCCGCCGAGATGGAGGCGCAGCGCAACCACGTCCTCGGCGCCCCGAAGACGAAGGAGGGCTTCGAGGACGACCTCATGGAGCGCGCGCAGCGCGAGGAGAAGGCCGGCGACGACCTGCTCAAGCGCTTCGAGGCGCTCTCCGCGACCGCCGAGCTGGACCAGGTCATCTTCGACGGCGCGACGTTCGGCCTGCCGGCGCAGACCGGCACGCCCGAGGAGGAGGAGTACCTGGGACTCCCCGGCCTCCTCACCGCCGACCAGGTGTCCGCGCTGCTGTCCAAGCGCCAGGCGGAGCAGGTCGCCGCCGAGAAGCGCCGCGCGCCGGCCGCCGCGACCATCGCCCCCGAGGCGCCGAAGACGGCGGGGGAGCGTCGCATCGTCCTGCGGCGCCAGCTGAACACGCTCGTCGCGGCGCACCACCACCGCACGAACCTGCCGCACGGCAAGATCCACGCCGAGCTGCGGCGATTGTGCGGCGGGCCGCCGAGCGCTCAGGCGACGATCGAGCAGCTTGAGGAGCGGATCGCCACTATCCAGACCATGTGAGCCGCTTGGCGGATGCATTTGTTGCCATTTGTTGTGGTTCGCATGCTCGTAATGAAAGCGCGGTCTCCGAATCACGGGGAAGTCGTGACCGTCGATGACTGGACCGGGGAGTGTCACGCTCCAGGCGGCGATCTTCACCCCGCCGCTTGATCGAAGGACGTCGGTGGTCGCTGGGGTGGCCACTGCTGTCCTTTGATCACAGTCGCAAGATCGTCCGCTGGCACCGCACCGTGGCCGACGGCAGGAACGCTGCCGTGCGCGGGCCGCCGCCTCGCCGCTGCGCCTTGATCAACGCCGCGGTCCGGCTGTCCGGGCGGCCAGTCCGCGACTTCGATCTGAAGGCTGGCCGAATGATGCGCTCGACGGCGCGCTGGAGCAGGTGAGCGCGGTGCTGGCTTGGCATCACCGCAACGACGGCATGGACCGCAACCGCGCTACCCGTCCGGGCATGACAATCCGCACGCGAAGAGCGCCCGGAAACGGCCGTAGGGCGCCCCGGCGGGACGCCCTACGTGCACGGTATCGGTCAGCTGGTCGTGATCTCGGTGCCTCGCCACGTGAAGTCCGGGGCGACTGCCACCTCCACCGCGATCTTGACCAGGTGGTCGGCGTACTTGTTTGCATGATGTCCACAGAAGATCAGGTCGCCGCCTTCGGCGAGCCGAACTCGTAGTTTGCCTGCCGCGCTGCAGCGGTCGCACCGTTCCTCGGCGGCTGGGGGCGCTGCCGTCTCCGGCGGCGGCGTGAGGGTCGGGGTCATCGCCTTCCTCCTCTGATCGTCACCGACGAACGCTTCCTTGCGTCGTTCACAGATGGTTCAACACCGTCTTGCCCGACATCGTTCCCGCCTGGTGAGGGGGACCGATGTCACATTTCCGTCGTGCGCTGCGGGAGCCCGAATCGCAACACCCGCTACGTGCTTCCTATCGCGCCTCGGCGGCGATCACAAGTGGGTTGAGGCGGCGGCACCCCTCCCTCATGCCCTCCGTGACCGGAAACACACCCGGGCCGCCCCAAAAGGGACAGCCCGGGTTCGCGCAGAGCAGAATGCGAGAATCAGCCAGAGGCTTAGTCCAAGTAGTCCCGCAGGACCTGCGACCGCGACGGGTGCCGCAGCTTCGACATCGTCTTGGACTCGATCTGGCGGATCCGCTCGCGGGTCACGCCATAGACCTGGCCGATCTCGTCGAGGGTGCGCGGCTGGCCGTCGGTGAGGCCGAACCGCAGCCGCACGACACCCGCCTCGCGCTCCGAGAGCGTCTGCAGGACCTGCTGGAGCTGGTCCTGGAGCAGCGAGAACGACACCGCGTCGACCGCGACGACCGCCTCGGAGTCCTCGATGAAGTCACCGAGCTGGCTGTCGCCCTCGTCGCCGATGGTCTGGTCGAGGGAGATGGGCTCACGCGCATACTGCTGGATCTCCAGCACCTTCTCAGGCGTGATGTCCATCTCCTTGGCCAGCTCCTCCGGGGTGGGCTCACGGCCCAGGTCCTGGAGCAGCTCGCGCTGGATGCGGCCGAGCTTGTTGATCACTTCGACCATGTGCACCGGGATGCGGATGGTGCGGGCCTGGTCGGCCATGGCGCGGGTGATGGCCTGCCGGATCCACCAGGTGGCGTAGGTGGAGAACTTGTAGCCCTTGGTGTAGTCGAACTTCTCCACGGCGCGGATGAGGCCGAGGTTGCCCTCCTGGATGAGGTCCAGGAACGCCATGCCACGACCCGTGTAGCGCTTCGCGAGCGAGACGACCAGCCGGAGGTTGGCCTCCAGCAGGTGATTCTTGGCGCGCTCGCCGTCGCGGGAGATCCACATGAAGTCGCGGCTGGCCGGCATGACCATCGGCTCGCCCGCGTCCTCGGCGGCCCGCAGCCGCTCGGCGGCGTAGAGGCCGGCCTCGATCCGCTTGGCCAGCTCGACCTCCTGCTCGGCGTTGAGCAGGGGGACCTTGCCGATCTGCTTGAGATAGGCACGCACCGAGTCGGCGGACGCCGTCAGCTCCGCGTCGCGGCGGGCCTGCTTGAGCGCCTCGGACTCCTCGTCGTCCCACGCGAAGTCGTCGTCGGTCGCGGTGGCCTCCGCGTCGGCCTCGACGGCCTTGACGACCTCGACCGGCTCGTCGGCGACCACGTCCTCGATCTCCGCCACGAGCGCGGCGTCGTCGATCTCCTCGAGCTCCGGCTCGTCGCCGGCGGCCTTCGGGGCGGCTGGGTCGGTGGCGTCGCCCGGTGCCGCCTTCTTGGCGGGACCGGCGACCTTCTTCGCCGGTGCCGCCTTCTTGGCGGGCGCGCCGGGCACGGCCTTCGCCGGGGCCGCGGCTGCCGCCGCGGGTGCGGCCTTCTTGGCGGGTGCTGCTGGTGTCGCTGCCTTCTTCACGGGCACCCTCTCCACCCCCGAATCCTGCGAGGACTCGACGGCTGTCAGCGGCTTGGCTGCCGGCGCCTTACGCGCCGGCGCGGCCTTGGCGGTGGCCGCCTTGGATGCTGGGGTCGCGGAGCGTGCCGCCGCGACCCGGCGCCGCCCGTTGGCGGAGTCGTCGACCACGACGGTGACACCCGCCTCGGCGAGACTCCTGAGCAGCTTCTTGGCGTGTGCGGGGGTCACATCTGCGGTGTCGACCGCCTGCGCGACCTCCGCCGACGTGAGGTGGCCGCCATTGGCGGCCGCACGCGCGATCAGCGAGTCGGCGAGCGAGCGTACGTCGACGCTGGGCTGGTGAGCTGCTGTCACGAACGACCTTCCGGTGCGATGAGCGAGCGACGGCCGGTGCGGCCGAAGTCGCGCACGGCGCGGCCGTGCTGAGTGGGCCTGGGTGCTTTTGGTGGCGCCCGTGTGCCGTGCGTCCGGGGCGGATTCACGAGCGACAGCGGGCAGCGCGTGAATTGTAACGCTCTCTCGCCCCAACATCCCGCCTTGTAGGCCCGACCCGCGATCCAGACCCCAGCTTGTGACCGAACGGATGGGCAAAACACGGTCCTGACAGGATGGGAAGCATGGATCGGGAACACGAACTGCTGGCCCTCGCGGTGTCGATCGCCCGGGAGGCGGCCACGCTCGCCCAGGCCATGCGTGCCGCCGGCGTCGACCCCGTGGCGACGAAGTCGACGCTCACCGACGTGGTCACGGCCGCGGACCGCGCGGTCGAGCGGCAGGTCCGGGAGGCGATCCGCGCCGCCCGCCCGGGCGACACGGTGCTCGGGGAGGAGTTCGGCACCGAGTCGGAGGCCGGGCAGGGCGTGCGCTGGATCCTCGACCCGATCGACGGCACCGTGAACTACCTCTACGACCTGCCGCAGTACGCCGTGTCCCTGGCTGCCGAGGTCGACGGCACCGTGGTCGCGGGCGTGGTCATCAACGCCGCGACCGGCAAGGAGTGGACGGCGGTGCTCGGTGGCGGTGCGTTCACCGGCGGGCGGCGGCTGTCGGGCTCCGTGCAGACCGACCTGCGCCAGGCACTGGTCGGCACCGGGTTCGGGTACGCCGCCGAACGCCGCCTGCACCAGGCCGCCGTGCTGGGCGGTCTGATCGGCGAGATCCGCGACGTGCGACGTTTCGGCGCCGCGGCGATCGACCTGTGCCTGGCGGCAGAGGGCAGCCTGGACGCGTACTACGAGAAGGGCCTCAACGCGTGGGACCACGCCGCCGGTGGCCTGGTCGCGTCGGAGGCGGGCCTGCTGGTGACCGGCCTGTCCGGTGCCGCCGCGGGCCCGGACATGGTGGTGGCGGCCCCGCCGGCCCTGTACAAGGGCCTGCACGACCGCCTGGTCGAACTGGGTGCCGACAAGGGCCCCTGAGGGGCCTGAGGGCCTAGGCCTCGGCGCAGGTGCCCTCGGGCAGCTCCGGGTTGCCCAGGGCGCCGATCGACTGCTTGACCTCGGTCACCGTCGGCAGCTGCTGGAACTTCGCGCCGAGGATGACGTCGACCTTGTCGTCCTGCCGGTTCTTGTCGAACTCGTCGGTGGACTTGTCCAGGAAGTACGCCCGCACCAGCCACGCGGCGCCGACGGCCTTCGGCCCGAACCGGAGGATCGCCACCTTCTCGTTGGGCTTGTTGGCCGGCGGGTTCGGTGCCGCGTTCTGCACCGTGGCCTTGAACCCGCGGCTGGCGAAGTCGCTGGTGATCTCGCCGGCCAGGCCGGGTTTGCCCGTCGCGTTGTACACGTTGAGGTTGACCTGCTTCTCCTCGGGCAACGTGTCGTTGACGATGACGGCGTCCTGAGCGCACTCGTTCGTCGTCGCCGGGCCGGTCTGGCGGTCCTTGATCAAGGCGATGGTCACGAACACCGCCGCGGTGGCCACGAGCAGCCCAACCAGGGCCAGTGCCCTCACCCGCGCAAAACTCATGGCAGTGTTTCTCCCCGCCCCAAAGCGACTCCGTCACCAGATAGACGCTCTGGCTGCCGGGAAGGTTAGCGCCTGTCGGAGATCCATGTTGAAGTCCCCACCCGGGATACCGCAAAGTTCCTACTCGCCGTTGCGGGACGACTCCCCACGGAAATGGCCGTGTGGCGGTAAGGTCGCATCCGCCGCGCCGCCGGAGGGTCAGCTGCCGAGGACGGAGGTGTGTCGCCTCGGTCACATTGGGAACAAGATTCCGCGAGTGGGCGTACAACAAACGCACGAGAGCGGTAAGGTACGCCGCCCGTTGGACGTTACACCGGGCGAGACACCTACGGGCGAATGAATTGGGAGTGTGAACACCGATGGCCACCGACTACGACGCGCCGCGTCGCGACGAGGTCGACCTCGGGGAGGACAGCCTCGAGGAGCTGAAGTCCCGCCGGACCGATGCGCAGTCGGCGATCGTCGACGTCGACGAGACCGACCTGGGCGAGACCTTCGAGCTCCCCGGTGCTGACCTCGCCGACGAGGACATGACGGTCAAGGTCCTGCCGATGCAGGCCGACGAGTTCCGCTGCTCGCGCTGCTTCCTGGTGCACCACCGCAGCCAGCTCGCGGCCGAGCGCAACGGGGAGCTGATCTGCCGGGAGTGTGTCTGACCGTGAGTTGATCACGCGGATCTGGCGCAGGCGTGCTTGAGTCGTAGGCGGCACCGTTTCACACCCTCGGAGGTAGACGATGGCCCAGCCCGACGAACTCGCCGAGAACCAGCCCGTGGCCGAGGCCGAGCTGTCCTCCGCCGTGGCGGCACTGACCGACGAGGCCGTCGAGCAGAAGGAGCGCCGGCGGCTGCTCGGCCGGCTGGTCCGGCTCGAGATCCGCCAGCGGGGCGTCAAGGACCTGTTCCGGCCGAAGAAGGCGATCAACTGGATCGCCGACTCCGTGACGAACGTCGCACCGCACATCGCCATCCGCGACCTCGACACGCTCATCCAGCACCACTCGGGGCTGGAGGGCGACGCGCTCGCGGAGCGGCTCATCCGCAACGCGGCCCGGGTCACCGCCGGCATCGGCGCCGCGGGCGGCGGCGTGGCCGCCGTCGAGTGGGCCGTGACCCCGAGCCTGCTGTCCGCCCCGGTCCTGCTCGCCGCCGAGACGGTCGCCGTGGTCGCGGTGGAGATGAAGCTGATCGGCGAGTTGCACGCCGTGTACGGCCGCCCGGTCGAGGGCACCGGCACCCAGCGCGCGGCGGCCCTGATCCAGGCGTGGGCCGAGCGCCGCGGCATCAACCCGCTGCGGATCGGCGGCAGCGTCGCCGCCGCCATGGGCACCGCGATGCGCAAGGAGCTGCGGGACCGGCTGCTCAAGCGCTTCGGGCGCAACCTCAGCACCCTGGGCCCCTTCCTGACCGGCGCGGCCGTCGGCGGGTTCCTCAACCGGCGGGCCACGACGGCGCTCGGCGCCGAGATCCGCAAGGACCTTCAGGCCGACCGGAAAATCATCGAGGGCTGAGCGCGGCCGCGAGCCGCTCCGGGTGGCGGGTGCTGATCAGCCAGTACGGCGTGGGATCCGCGTCGTCGGCCACGTCGATGCGCACCGCACCCGCGATCCACGGCCGCTGGATGACGAACGCCTCCGGATCCGCGTACGGCCCGAGCAGGTCGCGCTTGTCCGCGGCGGACAGCGCCGTCACCTCACCGACGTATCGCAGCGGGATGTGCGCGTCGTCGACCCGTAGCTCGCCGTTGGACACTTCGATGCGGATGCGACCGAGCCACCACAGCCCCACGGTCGCCAACGGGAGCAGCACCAGGTAGGGGATCCAGGTCGCCAGTCCCGGTGCGCCGAGCCTGACCTCGGCTGCGAGGAGCCCGGCGACCGCCGCAGCGGGCAGCCAGAGCCACCAGGCGACGGTGAGGCGCTCACGGTACGAGGTCGGCTGTGCCACGTGTGCGAGGGTACGTGTCCGGCGCCCACGGGCACCCGGCAGGATGGAGGCATGACGGTGGAGGTTCACGTCCGGCGGCTCGACCCGCAGCTGCCGCTGCCGGCGTACGCGCACCCCGGTGACGCGGGTGCCGACCTGGTCGCGGCCCGGGACATCGACATCGCCCCGGGCGAGCGTGCGCTGGTCCCCACGGGGATCGCGATCGCGCTGCCGGACGGCTACGTCGGTCTCGTCCACCCGCGGTCGGGCCTCGCGCACCGGCTCGGCGTGACGGTGCTCAACGCGCCGGGCACCATCGACGCGGGGTACCGCGGGGAGATCCTGGTGAACCTGGTCAATCACGATCGGGTGATCACGGCGAAAATCAGCCGAGGTGACCGGATTGCGCAGCTTGTGGTCCAGCGCGTGGAGCGGGCACACTTCCACGGCGTCGACCACCTTCCCGATACTGTGCGCGGAGCCGGGGGTCACGGATCCACCGGTGGTCATGCTGAACTGGAGGCAGAGCAGTGATCTTCTCGCGCAAGAGCGGGAGCGGGCGGCACGCGAAGGACGACACACGCGCGAGCGGAGCCCGTCGGCTCGAGGAGGAGCTGGGCCTGGTCGACGACGATCCGGAGGAGACCGGGCCCGCCAAGGCGGACCGGCCCGAAGGCCCGTATGACGTCACCGAGGCGCCCGCCGGCATCCCGCAGCTCGACCTGGGTGCACTCAAGGTGCCCGCGGTCGACGACGTGGAGGTCCGCGTCCAGGCAGACAACGAGGGCAAGATCCAGCAGATCGTGCTCGTCCACAACGACAGCGCGCTGCAGCTCGGCGTCTTCGCCGCGCCCCGCAGCGAGGGCATCTGGGACGAGGTCCGCGCCGAGATCCGCAAGCAGCTGTTCACCGACGGCGTCGCGGCGCAGGACGCCGACGGCGAGTGGGGCGTGGAGCTGCGGGCGCGCGTGCGTACCCCCGACGGGCTGACCGACATCCGCTTCGTCGGCATCGACGGCCCTCGCTGGCTGGTCCGCGCCGTCTTCCAGGGGCCGGCCGCGATCGACCCCGACGCCGCGCCGCCACTGCTGGCCTGCCTGCGCAACCTGGTCGTCGACCGGGGACACGAGGCGATGCCGGTCCGGGAGCCGCTCCCGCTGCACCTGCCGAAGGAGGTCGCCGAGGCGACCACCGCGGACGGCAGCTCCGAGGTCCCGCTCGCGGACACCACCAACGGGGCCGACGAGACGGATGGGGCACAGCGCCGAAAGCCGTCACCGAGGCCACGGCGCAAATAGCGACCATGAGCTGTACCGTCGTAGTGAGGTGTCATGTCTGGCCAAGGAGGGTGGCACCGACATCATGACCACGGACAGTGAGAAAGACGTCGATACGTCCGTCGAGCAGGCGCGAGGGTTGCGGAAGTTCTTCCGCCGCCTGACCGCCAGCGAGGCGGAGCTCGACGCCGAAGAACTGCAACGCGACGCCAAGCAGTGCGGCAGCATGCCCGCCCTCGCCTGCCGCCGCGGTCAGGTCGTGAGCCTGAAGGGCCGGCTACGCACGGTGGTCTACACCCCGCGCACCAACCTGCCCACCCTCGAAGCGGAGCTGTTCGACGGCAGTGACCTGGTGACCCTGGTGTTCCTGGGGCGCCGGCACATCGCCGGTATCGAGCCCGGTCGAGCGATCACGGCGAAGGGGCGCATCGCGGTCCGCGACGGCCGTAAGGTGCTCTACAACCCGTATTACGAGCTCGACACACCAAGATGAGGCCGGATGCAGCCAGGTAAGACCGCGGACGCCGACGAAGAGGCACCACTGCCACCCTTCTCGGTGCAGATGTCCGAGCAGCTGGGCGGGGTGCGCGGCCTCATCGAGTCGAGCATCCCGATCACGCTCTTCATCGTGGTCAACTTCCTGGGCGACCACTTCAACTGGTGGTCGCTGCGCACGTCGCTCATCGTGGCCGTCGGCGCGGCGCTGTCGATGGCCGCGTACCGGCTGAGCCGCCGCGAGTCGATCCGCCACGCCATCAACGGCGTGTTCGGCATCGCCATCGGCGCCTACCTCGCCTGGAAGAGCGGCGACGCCAAGGACATCTACCTGCCCGGCATGGCGCTCACCGCCGCGTACGCGATCGGCATGCTCGCCTCCGTCGCGTTCCGCCGCCCCCTTGTCGGCTGGCTCTGGTCCGTCATGCTCGACAAGGGCGAGACCCGCTGGCGCGACAATGCCCGGCTCCGGCGCGCCTTCGCCTGGCTCACCGTGCTGTGGGCGGTCGTCTACCTGGCAAAGCTCGGCGTGCAGATCCAGCTCTGGCGCGAGGACGCCGCCGACCTGCTCGGCGTCGCCCGGCTCGCCCTCGGCTGGCCGCCGTATGCCCTCCTGGCCGCCCTGACGGTCTGGCAGGCCCGCCGCATCATCCGCGCCACCGAGCCGGCCCCGGTCGAGGTCGTCCGCCCCGCCGACTGACCCCAGCGGGCGTGCCGCTGCCGCAGGTCGTCGCGGTCGCGGACGCTGATCGCGACGGGGTGACGGCCCGCGTGCGGGAGGCTCTGGCCAGCGACCGCGCCTTCGGGCCTGGACTGGCCGCGGACCGCAGGTGCTGATCACGGCCGGTTGATCGAAGTCGCCCTGCGGCTGTTCGAACGGCCGCCCGGCGACTTCGATCATGGGTCGACAGCGGCGCGACGTTCGGCGCAATCATGTGCGGCCGCTGCTGCCCGAGTGTGGTTGCGGATGTTGATCACGGCTGGTTGATCGAAGTCGCCCCGTGGTCACCAGTGCGACCGCCACGCAGCGTTGATCACGGCCGCGCGGCGGGGTGACGGCCCGCGTGCCGGAGTGCTCGCGCCGGTGGTCGGGTCTCCGGGCCGGGCCGGGCCGGGCCGCGGGTCGCAGGTGTTGATCATGGTTGGTTGATCGAAGTTGCCTCGTGGCTGTTCGAACGGCCGCCCGGCGACTTCGATCATGGGTCGACAGCGGCGCGACGTTCGGCGCAATCATGTGCGGCCGCTGCTGCCCGAGGTGCGGTTACCGATGTTGATCACGGCCCGTTGATCGAAGTCGCCCTGCGGCTGTTCGGACGACCCCCATACGACTTCGATCAAGGCGGCGCGCAGCGCACGACACGCGGCGGCCGGGATGAAGGGTCTCTTTTCCGCGGATCGGATGTGAGACGTGTCGTGAGGCTCGGACACCTTGCGCCGGGGTCGTTCGGTTGCGGCGCGCCCGCGCGTGTTGCGGGAACCCCCTGGCCGCCGGCGGCGGCAGCCGTCCGAAGCCAGGAACAGCAGCTAGTGGCTGAACTGGGGCCCGCGCTTCTTGCGGGTGTTCTCGACCGAGTCGGCGCCCAGGATCACGGCGCGGACCGAGTCCTCCATCTCCGAGGTGACGACGAAGACCAGTTCGTCGCCGGCCTCCAGGGGGTCGTCCGGGGTGGGGACCAGGACGCGCTTGCCGCGCAGGATGGCGACCAGCGCCGAGTCGTGCGGGAGCGGCACGTCGCGGACCGGGTGGCCGACGTACGGCGCGGTCTCCGGCAGCGTGATCTCCACGAGGTTGGCCTCGGACTGGCGGAACGTCATCAGGCGGACCAGGTCGCCGACGGAGACGGCCTCCTCGACCAGGGCGGCCATGAGGCGGGGCTTGCTGACGGAGACGTCGACGCCCCACTGCTCGTTGAAGAGCCACTCGTTCTCGGCGCGGTTGATGCGGGCGACGACCCGTGGCACCGCGAACTCGGTCTTGGCCAGCAGCGACACGACCAGGTTGACCTTGTCGTCGCCGGTGGCAGCGACGACCACGTCGCAGGAGGACAGGTCGGCCTCCTGCAGGGAGGACAGCTCGCAGGCGTCGGCGAGGATCCACTCGGCGGCGGGGACGCGCTCGGGGCGGACCATGCGGGGGACGCGCTCGATGAGCATGACCTGGTGGCCGTTGTCGACGAGCTCGGTGGCGATGGAGCGGCCGACGTTGCCGGCACCGGCGATGGCGATCCGCATGATCAGTGTCCCCCTTCGGGAGCGGACCCGGTGACCTTTGTCACTGAGGCGACCATCTCGTCGGTGACGAGCAGGAAGGCGAGGTCGCCGTCCTGGATCACGGTCGACGCGGTGGGGAGCATGGCCAGGCCGAAGCGCATCAGGTAGGCCAGGCGGGTGCCGCTGCGGGCCTCCAGGTCGCCGACGGAGCGGCCGATCCAGTCGGGGTGCATCGGGATCTCCATGATGGACACCGTGCTGGTCGGGTCGCGCCAGATCTCCACGTTGCCCTCGGGGACCAGGTGGCGCAGCATGCGGTCCGCGGTCCAGCGGACGGTGGCGACCGTGGGGATGCCGAGCCGCTCGTACACCTCGGCGCGCTTCGGGTCGTAGATGCGGGCGACGACCCGTTCGACCCCGAACGTCTCGCGGGCGACCCGGGCGGAGATGATGTTGGAGTTGTCGCCGGAGGAGACCGCGGCGAAGGCGTCGGCGCGCTCGATGCCCGCGGAGATCAGCACGTCGCGGTCGAAGCCGACGCCGGTGACGGTGGCGCCGGTGAAGTCGCCGCCGAGGCGGCGGAAGGCGTCGGCGTCGGAATCGATCACCGCGACCGAGTGGCCACGTTGTTCGAGGCTCAGTGCGAGGGTCGAGCCCACGCGCCCGCACCCCATGATCACCACGTGCACGTAACGCCTCCGATGTGTGCGGCACTCGTGTTGAGGATGCCATGCGCGGACCGGACCGGTGCATCCGGCAGCCGCGGGACCCGTACGCTTAGCGGTCGTGGCCAGTCCCACCTCCCTGATGAAGCGGCTGCTCCTGGGCCGACCGTTCCGCTCGGACCGGCTGAAACACACGCTGCTCCCCAAGCGCATCGCCCTTCCCGTGTTCGCCTCCGACGCGCTCTCGTCGGTCGCCTACGCCCCCGACGAGATCCTGCTGACGCTGTCGATCGCGGGTGCCAGCACCCTGCTGGTGTCCCCGTGGGTCGGTCTGGCCGTCGCCGTGGTGATGCTCACGGTCGTCGCGAGCTACCGGCAGAACGTGCACGCCTATCCGTCCGGCGGCGGCGACTACGAGGTGGCCTCGGTCAACCTCGGGCCGCGGTTCGGGGTCGCGGTGGCCAGCGCGCTGCTCGTCGACTACGTGCTGACCGTGGCCGTGTCGACCGCGTCCGGCGTGGCCAACCTCGGGTCGGTCGTGCCGTGGGTCGCCACGCACAAGGTCGCCATCGCGATCATCGCGATCGCCGTCCTGACCGCCCTGAACCTGCGGGGCATCCGGGAGTCCGGCAGCGCGTTCGCGATCCCCACCTACGGGTTCATGATCGTGATGATCGGCATGATCCTCACGGGCTTCTTCAGGATCTTCGTCCTGGGCGATGACCTGCACGCGCCGAGCGCCGGGCTGGAGATCGAGGCCGAGCAGACCAACCTCAACGCCTGGGCGATGGCGTTCCTGCTGCTGCGGACCTTCTCATCCGGCTGCGCCGCGCTCACCGGCGTGGAGGCGATCTCCAACGGCGTGCCCGCGTTCAAGGAGCCCAAGAGCCGCAACGCGGCGACCACCCTGCTGCTGCTCGGCTCGATCTCGATCACCATGCTGCTCGGCATCATCCTGCTGGCGCGCAAGACCGGCCTGCAGTACGTCGAGGACCCCGCCCGCCAGATCGTCAGCGGCCCGCACGACTACGTGCAGAAGACGGTCACCACCCAGCTCGGCGAGACGGTGTTCGGCTCCGGCTCGATCATGCTGTACGTCGTCGCCGTCATCACCGCACTGATCCTGTTCCTCGCGGCCAACACCGCGTTCAACGGCTTCCCGGTGCTCGGCTCGATCCTCGCCCAGGACCGCTACCTGCCCCGCCAGCTGCACACCCGTGGCGACCGGCTGGCGTTCTCCAACGGCATCATCCTGCTGGCCCTCGCCGCGATGGTCCTCATCGTCGGCTTCCAGGGCGAGGTGACCCGGCTCATCCAGCTGTACATCGTCGGCGTGTTCGTGTCGTTCACGCTGTCGCAGGCCGGCATGATCCGGCACTGGAACCGGCTGCTGCGCAGCGTGCGCGACAAGGGCACCCGGGCCCGCATGATCCGGTCCCGGACGATCAACATGATCGGCCTGAGCATGACCAGCGCCGTGCTCATCGTCGTGCTCATCACGAAGTTCCTGCTCGGCGCGTACATCGCCATCATCGCGATGATCGTCATCTACTTCCTGATGGTCGGCATCAAGAAGCACTACGACACCGTCGCCCGCGAGCTGACCCCGTCCGAGGACCGGCCAGTCCTGCCGTCGCGCAACCACGCCGTGGTCCTGGTCAGCAAGGTGCACCGCCCGACGCTGCGGGCCGTCGCGTACGCGCAGGCCACCCGGCCCGACTCGCTGACCGCGCTGACGGTCAACGTCGACGACCACGACACCCGCAACCTGCAGGCGGAGTGGGAGCGCCGTGGCATCCCGGCACCGCTGACGGTCGTGGACAGCCCGTACCGCGAGATCACCCGCCCGATCCTGGACTTCGTCCGCTCGAAGCGCCGCGACTCGCCCCGCGACGTGGTCACCGTCTTCATCCCCGAATACGTGGTCGGGCGCTGGTGGGAGCACCTGCTGCACAACCAGAGCGCGCTGCGCCTCAAGGGCCGCCTGCTGTTCGAGCCGGGCGTGATGGTGACCAGCGTCCCGTGGCAGCTCAGCTCCATCGACGACGTGGACATCGCCAAGCTCGACGCCGCGTTCACCCGCGGACCACAGCGCGGACCACGCCGTACACCGGAAACACCCGCCGAATGACGGTGCTGGAGCTCGAGGTCGGGGCGGTCGCCCATGGCGGGCACTGCGTCGCGCGGCACGAAGGCCGGGTGATCTTCGTCCGGCACGCGTTGCCGGGGGAGCGGGTGCTGGCCCGGATCACCGACGAACGCAAGGGCTACCTGCGCGCCGACGCCGTCGAGATCCTGCTGCCGTCGCCGGACCGGGTCATCCCGCCGTGCCCGTTCTCGGGTCCCGGCGCCTGCGGCGGCTGCGACTGGCAGCACGTCGACCCCGCCGCGCAGCGTCGCCTGAAATCCCAGGTCCTCGGTGAGCAACTGGCCCGGCTTGCAGCGTTTTCCGCGTCGGTACCGGTGGAGCCTCTCCCCGGGGGTGCCCTCGGCTGGCGGACCCGCGTGCAGTACGCCGTCGACGACGACGGACGGGCCGGGTTCCACCGGCACCGCTCCGGCGAGATCGTCCCCGTCGACCGGTGCAGGATCGCGCACCCGGCGATCCAGGCGCTGCCCGTCACGACGCAACGCTGGCCGGCGGGCTCGACCGTCGAGGCCGTCGCCGCGTCCGGTGGGGAGACCGCGGTGCTGACCCGGGCGGCCCGCAGCGGTGCGCTCACCGGCCCGCCCGTGCGCGTCCGCGAGGTCGCCGCCGGGCACGACTGGAGCATCGACGCCGGCGGGTTCTGGCAGGTCCACCCGCACGCCGTCGACGCCTTCACCGGCACGGTCCTGGAGATGCTGCGACCGGCGCCAGGGGAGCGGGCCTGGGACCTGTACGGCGGCGTCGGGCTCTTCGCGGCCACGCTTGCGCCGCACTGCGGGCCCGTCACCGTCGTGGAAGGCGACCGCCGCGCCGTCGCCGCCGGCCGCAAGGCCCTGCGCGACCTGCCCACCGTCCGCTTCGTCAACGGCGATGTGGCTGCCACGATCGCCAACCCGCGCTGGCGCAGCGTCGACCTGGTCGTGCTCGACCCGCCCCGGGCCGGCGCCGGCCGCGAGGTGGTCGGGTCGATCGCGGCCAGGTCGCCGCGGGCCATCGCCTACGTCGCGTGCGACCCGGCCGCGTTCGCCCGCGACACGGCTTCTCTCATGGGCCTCGGCTACGAGCTGTCGCAGGTCCGCGCCTTCGACAGCTTCCCGATGACCCAGCACTTCGAAACCATCGGCCTGTTCAGTCGCTAGCTCCGTCGGCTTCGCCAGCGGTTCCGTGGGGGGTTCCCACCCCACACCCCCCATGCGGCGCAAGCGCCGCACTCAAGCCGACTAGCTCCGTCGGCTTCGCCAGCGGTTCCGTGGGGGGTTCCCACCCCACACCCCCCATGCGGCGCAAGCGCCGCACTCGAGCCGGCTAGCTCCGTCGGCTTCGCCAGCGGTTCCGTGCCTTCGGCTAGCTCCGTCGGCTTCGCCAGCGGTTCCGTGGGGGGTTCCCACCCCACACCCCCCATGCGGCGCAAGCGCCGCACTCAAGCCGACTAGAAGGGCCACTCACCGCGGTCGCCGGCCTCGAGCAGCCGGATCATGCCGAACCCGGCGTCGGTGAGGCCGCCGAACGTCCAGCGGTTGCGCACCTGCGGGGTGTGGCCCATCCGGTACCCGGCCAGGTTCCAGGTGAACAGCGGCACCGTCGCCGGCACCGACGTGGACACGTCGCCGTCGTAGGACGCCTGCTCGTCGGTCAGGATCACCACGCGGTCCTGCTTGCGGTAGTGCGCCCGCACCGCCGAGGCCGTGTTGGTGCCGCCGTTGTGGAAGTGCCCCTTCGCCTTGAACCGGTCGATCCCGCGCAGCAGCGACTCGCCCCGCTGATGCGGGAACACCGTGGTCCGGGTCGAGAACGACACGACCGTGGCCCGGGCGCACCGCAGGGCCAGCGCCAGCCCGAAGATCACCGCCGCGTCCCAGCGCCGCAGCGTGCCGTCCTTGGAGAACACCGAGTCCATCGAACCCGACGTGTCGATCAGGATCAGCGTGTCGCCCGGCAGCTCCGGGATGCTCGCCAGGCTGAGGTTCAGCGCCTTCTCCAGCGCCCATGCCCACCGCAGCGACGGCGCCGCCCGGTACGCCGACAGGAACCGCATCGGCAGCTGCCGCGACCGGGCCACCTCGGCCGGGTCCGCCAGCTGCGCCGCGACCGTCGCCGCGACCGCGTCGGACACGCCCGCCTGGTCGAAGTTGCGCAGGTTGCGCAGCTTCGCCATGTACCCCATCGACGGGATGAGCGCCTCCCACAGGCGGTCCTTGGGCAGCCGGGAACCGCCCAGCGACAGCGCGTCCTCCCAGGTCATGCCGGCGGCACGGAGCCGGTCGGGGTCCAGCAGGACCGCCGGGTCCTCGGCCGCGGCGGCACGCAGCGCCGCGTTGGCGGCGACCATCGTGAGCGACGCGGCCACGCGCGGCTCGGGCCGGTTGTGCCGGCGGTCGAGCGCGAACGTGAACAGGTCGCCCTGCGCGTCGCGGACCGGGGCCGGGTGGGTCAGGTCGAGCACGTCACCGAAGCGGAACGCGTGGCTCGCGGTGTCGTACTTGAGCAGGTTGCGCTCGGTGTACAGCCGCGTGGCCGCGTCCGCGACGCCCCGCTTCACCGGCTTGGGCACCGCCCGGCCGTAGCGCGACGTCCAGTAGGCGAGCAGCTCGCCCGGCTCGTCGGCGCGCTGCAGGACGTCGGCGACGACCTGCCGGTGCTCGCCGGTGCCGTTCACCAGGCCCGCGGCGAGGCGCGCCCGGACGTATTCGGCGGCGCCGACCAGCGACGCGGTGCGCAGGTTCGCCCCGCCGCGCAGCCAGCGCAGGAACCGCGCCGTCCACTGCGGGTGCGCGACCGCGGCGGCGCCGAGCAGCTCACGGTAGCGCTGGTCACGGTCGCCGGCCGACTCGTAGAACGTCTGCTCGCCGACCATGTTGGTCACCGCGAGCAGGAACAGCTCCGACATGAGGTCCCGCGAGTAGCCCGGGCCACCCTGGTAGGTGACACCGTCGGGGCGCCGCGGCCGGGTCTGCTGCCTGTTGAACTTCGCCATTCTTGAATCACCCTCCCCGGGCCTGAAAACGACATGAAGATGCCCCGTCGTGGTGACCCGAGATCAAGGCGGCGCCGGCACAAAGTGCTCTATCCGCTGAGCTACGCCCCGATGAGCCGGGACGGCAGGAGTCGAACCTGCGACCTCTCGATTAGTAGTCGAAGTATCCGGCGTCTGCGCACCGGGTCACCACGGCGGGACATCTTGTGCCGGAACGGTAGCAGCGGATATCCGGATGACGCCCGCGAATTTTGTCGCGGATGATGTGGCGATGTTCGATGTCCGCGCGGCCGATCTGCGGCTGCTCAACTCGCTGACGAAGTACCCGTCGATCGCCACGTACCACACCCTGGACCCCCGCGACGGGGGCCTGACCTCCCCTGCGACGGTGTTTCCCGGGGAGGTCGTCGCGACGGAGAAGGTCGACGGCACCAACAGCCGTCTCGTCCTGCTGCCCGACGGGTCCTACCTCATCGGGTCGCGGGAGGAGCTGCTGTACGCCAAGGGCGACCTCATCGGCAACCCCGCCCTCGGCATCGTCGAGCAGCTCAAGCCGGTCGCTGCCCAGCTGCCCGCCGGTGACGGCATCCGGGTGTACTACCTGGAGCTGTACGGCGGGAAGGTCGGTGGCGCGGCGAAGCAGTACACCCGGGACCCGGCGCGCTTCGGGTGGCGTCTCTTCGACGTGGCCGACCTGACCGAGTGGCGCGAGCCGCTGACCTGGTCGCCCGCGCGGATCTCGGCGTGGCGGGAGTCCGGCGGCCAGCCGTGGGTGCCCGAGGACGCCCTCGTCACCCTTGCCGCGTCGGCCGGGCTGGAGCTCACCCCGAGGCTGTGGCACCGGCCCGGCGCCGAGCTGCCGTCCGCGATCGAGGGCATGCACGAGCTGCTGACCGCCACCCTGCCGGCCACCCTCGTCGGGCTCGACGGCGTCTCGGGCCGCGCCGAGGGCCTGGTCCTGCGCGCCCCGGACCGTTCGGTGATCGCCAAGGCCCGCTTCCAGGACTACGAGCGGACCCTTCGCCGCCGACGGTGATAGGTGTCGTACCCGGCACGTAGACTCCCCCTGTCGTCGACCGGGAGCGCGGGGGGAGTGCTGGATGGCAACGCTGCGGGAGCGGCTCGCCGAAGAGGTGCCGCTGGTCGCGGTCAGCTTCGGCGACGAGGACGCCGAGCGGGACGCGGCGCGTGCCCGGGACCGGCGCGTCGACGTCGCCGAGCTGCGCGTCGACTGGTATGCCTCGACCCAGCCCGACCACGCGCTGCGGCAGATCCGGCCGTTCGCCGGGGTGCCGACCCTCGCCACGGTCCGCTCCAAGGACGAGGGGGGCTACTGGGCGGGTGACGAGCCCGGGCGGCTCCGGCTCTACGAGGCGATCATGCCCGAGGTCGACGCCGTCGACGTCGAGCTCGCCTCCGCCGAGATCCGCCCCGGTGTCGTCGCCGCCGCCCGCGCGCACGGCACGCTCGTGATCCTGTCGCACCACGACTTCGCCGCGACCCCCTCCGCGGCGCACCTCGACACGCTCGCCGAGGACGGCTTCGCCGCCGGCGCCGACCTCGTCAAGATCAGCACGATGGCGCACGGCCCCGACGACGTGCGGACCCTCACCGAGTTCACCCTGCGCCACCAGCACCGCGGCGTGATCGTCATCGCCATGGGCGCCGAGGGCGCAGCGTCCCGGCTCATGCTGCCGGTGCTCGGCTCCCGGATCACGTATTCGGCGATCGGGGGGCGGCCGGCGCCGGGGCAGCTGCCGTTCGAGGAGACGGTGCGGCTGCTGGAGCTGTTTTCACCCCGCTTCGCGCGGCGGCGGTCCGGTGACTGACCCCGCCGAGCCGTCCGAGCCGTCGGGCTCGTCCGGGCCTTCAGGCGCGTCTGGGCCTTCGGGCGCGTCGGGTTCGTCTGCGGCGCCGGATCGGTCGGACGCGTCGGGTTCGTCTGCGGCGCCGGATCGGTCGGACGCGTCGGGTTCGTCGGCAGCATCGGGGTTAACTGGGCCCTCGGAGCCTGCGGAGCCGGCCGCTGGGGGCTCGCCGGAGTCGTCTGCGGAGTCATCTGGCGCGGCGTCGACGGACTCGTCTGCCGCGAAGTCGGAGGGAACGTCTGCGGGGCCAATCGCCGAGCCGGCTTCTGGGCCGCCAGCAGGTGGGGCGGTTGCGGAGCCGGTTTCAGGGCCGCCTGCGGTGCCATCCTCAGGGCCGTCTGCGGTGTCGGCCTCAGGGTCGTCTGCGGGGGCAATAGCGGAGCCGGCCGCCGGCCCGGTTTCCGGGGCGGGTTCAGGGCGGGCCGGGGGTGCGGACGGCTCGGAGGGCGGGACGCGGCGGGATCAGTGGCGGCCGGTGCGGCGGACCGTGGCGCAGGTGACGATCGCGTTCACCGTGCTGTTCCTGGTGCCGTTGATCCGGTTGGTCCTCGGGCTGGATGACGACGGGCCGAAGGTTGAGCGTGGGCCCGCGGCCTGGGTCGTGTGGATTGCCAGCCTGGCGGTGATGGTGGCGGCCGCGCTCATTGCGGTGAAGGCGTTGCGTGCCGAGGACAGGGCAACCGAGGTTCGCCTCACGTGGTGGTGCGGCGGGCTGTGGATTGCCGGTTTCGTGCTGACTACGGTCTATTCCGGTCTGGTCAACTGACCGGCGGGGACAGTTTGCCCCCGGGAGGGGGCGGCGTTTCGTGCCGCGTGGCCCTATCTTCTGTGTCGTGCCGCCTGGCGCAGTCCGCGATACGGAGGAACCATGACCCAGCCCCCGGGGCCCGACGAGTCAACGGGACCGGCCCAGCCGTCCGAGCCGGTGCCGCCGGCGGACGCTGAGCAGCAGCGGGAGACCGCACCGCCGGAGGAGCACGTTCCGCCCGCCGTGCCGCCGGCCGGGGCGGTGCCGGGGATCAGGCCGTCGGCGCCGGGGGAGACCGGGCCGGGTGTCGCCCCGCCGCCCGGATACCCGGGCAGCCCGGGCTACCCGGGGCAGGCCGTGCCGGGCGGGTATCCGGCCCAGCCGGGCGTGCCCCAGTACCCGGCGGGCGGGTATGACCGGTCGCAGCCGTATCCGGTGCAGTACGACCCGTCGCAGCCGTACGTGATCTATCAGGCGACGCCGACGGGCGGGATGTTCCACGGGCAGATCGGTGACGGTGACCCGCTGGTCAGCCCCGACTACGCCGGCTGGTGGCGGCGGTCCCTGGCGATCCTCCAGCAGGGCTGGCGGACGCTCGCGGTGCTGCAGTTCATCGGGTTGGTGCTGTCGCTGCTGTTCAGCGTGCCGCAGGCGCTGCTGATGCTGAGCGTGCTGGACGACCTGGCCAGGGCGAGCCGGACCGTCGACCCGGACACCGGGCAGGCCGTCACGCCGGACCTCGGGCCGATCTTCGGGCTGTTCGGGGTGCTGCTCGTCGGGGCGTTCCTCGGCATTCTGGTCAGCTTCGCGGTGGCGATCGCGTGCAACCACGTGGCAGTGTCGGTCGCGGCGGGGCTGCGGCCGCGGATCGGTGCGGCGCTGGGGCTCGCGGTGCGGCGGGTGTTCCCGCTGCTCGGATGGCAGCTGCTGGCCGGTCTGATCGTGGTGGTCGGTATCTGCGCCTGCATCCTGCCGGCGATCTACCTCAGCGCGGTGTTCCTGGTGCTGCCGGCCGTAGTGACGTTCGAGCGGGGCTCGTCGGCGATCAGCCGCTGCTTCAAGCTGTTCCACCAGGACCTGGGCGCGTCGATCAGCCGGATCGCGACGATCGGCGGGATCAGCATCGGCATCGCGGTCGTGGCGTACATCGTCAGCCAGATCATCCAGTCGGTGCCCGCCGGGCCCACGTTCGACCCGGAGTCGGGGGACCTGTTCGGCACGGCCGGCACCGCCTACATCGTCGCGGTCGTGATCGGCTCCGTCGTGGCGGAGCTGTTCTCGCGGGCCGGTGCGGTGCTCACCTCGACGCTGACCCTGACGACGTACGCGGACCTGCGGGGCCGGGTCGAGCCGCTGACCACGGCGATCCTGGCGAACGAGGCCGGCCTGGCGCCGGCGTACCCGCAGCAGTACGGCGAGGAGTTCCCGGACGCCATGCAGCCGCCGCCCGGGCAGGGGCCGTCCTCGCCCGACTCTGACTGGATGCCGCCGAACCGCTGACGTAGCAGTCCGCGGCGAAGATACTGAAAAAGTGGGATATAGCCGGAGGGCCCTGCTCGTCGCTGGCGGCCTGGCGGTCCTAGGACTGCCAGCGTGCTCGGTCGCCGGGGACGAGACCGCCGACGACGGGTCCGGCAAGGTGGAGGTCTTCTCCTGGTGGGCCGGGCCGGGCGAGAAGGAGGGCCTGGAGGCGCTCGTCGCGGACTTCCGGCAGCGCAACCCGGGCATCGAGTTCGACAATGCCGCCGTCGCGGGCGGCGCCGGCACGATCGCCCGGACCGTCCTGGCGACCCGGCTGGAGAACGACGACCCGCCGGACTCGTACCAGGCGCACGCCGGCCTCGAGCTCGACAGCGACATCGAGGCCGGCTACGTCGAGGACATCCGGTACCTGTACGACCAGCAGCGCTGGCGGGAGCGGCTGCCGAAGGGGCTGGTCGAGGCGCTGACGTTCGACGGCAAGATCTATTCGGTGCCGGTGAACATCCACAGGGCGAACCTGCTCTGGTACAACCCGGCGGTCCTCAAGCGCCACGGGCTGACCCCGCCGGCGAACTGGTCGCAGTTCCTGACCCAGGCGGCGGCGCTGAAGGTCAAGGGCATCCTGCCGCTGGCGATCGGCCCCGCCTGGACCCAGAAGCACCTGCTGGAGTGCGTCCTGCTCGGCGAGCTCGGCGCGGACGGGTACACCGGGCTCTGGAACGGCGCGACCGACTGGAGGGGCGCACCGGTCCAGGAGGCGCTGACGCTGTTCGTGAAGGTCCTCGACCAGTCCGACATCGCCACCGCCGCCGGCGACTGGCAGCCTGCGCTGGACAAGGTCGTCGCCGGGACCGCCGCCTACAACGTCATGGGTGACTGGGCGGACGCGTACCTGCGCACCAAGGGCCTGGTCTTCCAGGAGGGCTACTCGGTCGTGGCGAGCCCGGGGTCGGACAAGGTCTACGACTTCCTGTCCGACTCATTCACGCTGCCCCGGGGCGCGCCGCACCGCCGGGCCGCCGAGCAGTGGCTGATCGAGTGCGGCTCCGTCAGCGGGCAGGACGCGTTCAACCCGCAGAAGGGGTCCGTACCGGCGCGGCTGGACGCCGACAAGTCGAAGTACACGGGCTATCTCGCGCTCGCGATCGCCGAGTGGACCGACAGCGCGACCCGGGTGGTGGGCTCGCTCACCCACGGTGTCGTCGCCGGGACCGGGCGCAGCGCCGCCGTCGATGCGGCCCTGGCGCTGTTCGTGCAGGACAGGGACGCGGTGAAGTTCGCGGCGGCGGTCTCCGGATGATGCGGTGACCAGGTAACGAGCATGTGTGGAAGCTGTCAAGATTCATCCGGCCGACGTGCGGGGATGCGGGGTCCCGTTAGAGTTGGGCCCCATGAGCACTGAAGAGACCGAGGCCACCACCCTGCTGAGCTCCATCCGCAGCCCGGGTGACCTCCGCGACCTCTCGACGGAGCAGCTCGAGGTGCTCGCGGCGGAGATCCGCGACTTCCTCGTGGCCAAGGTCTCCCGCACCGGCGGCCACCTCGGCCCCAACCTCGGTGTGGTCGAGTTGACGCTCGCTCTGCACAGGGTCTTCGACTCGCCGAAGGACCGCATCCTCTTCGACACCGGCCACCAGGCCTACGTCCACAAGATCGTGAGCGGTCGCCAGGACGGCTTCGACCTGCTCCGCCAGCGCGGCGGCCTCACCGGCTACCCGAGCCAGGCCGAGAGCGAGCACGACGTCATCGAGAACTCGCACGCCTCGACCGCGCTGTCCTATGCCGACGGCCTGGCGAAGGCGTTCGCGCTGCGCGGCGAGCCGCGCCACGTCGTCGCGGTCGTCGGTGACGGCGCCCTCACCGGCGGTATGTGCTGGGAGGCGCTCAACAACATCGCCGGCGCCAGGAACCCGCTGGTGATCGTCGTCAACGACAACGGGCGCTCCTACTCCCCGACGATCGGCGGGCTCGCCGACCACCTGTCCAACCTGCGGCTCAACCCGAGCTACGAGAAGGTCCTCGACCTGGTCAAGGACTCCCTCGGCCGCACGCCGCTGGTCGGCCCCCCGCTGTATGAGGTGCTGCACGCGGTCAAGAAGGGCATCAAGGACGCGGTCGCGCCGCAGGCGATGTTCGAGGACCTCGGCATCAAGTACGTCGGGCCGGTCGACGGCCACGACCAGACCGCGGTCGAGTCGGCGCTGCGCAAGGCCAAGTCGTTCGGCGGCCCCGTGATCGTGCACGCCGTGACCCGCAAGGGCTTCGGCTACCGGCCCGCCGAGGAGGACGAGGCCGACTGCCTGCACGGCCCGAGCAGCGCCTTCGACGTCGAGACCGGCAAGCTGCTCGCCCCGGCGAAGCTGAAGTGGACCGGCGTCTTCGCCGACGAGCTCGTCGCGATCGCCGACGAGCGCGCCGACATCGTCGGCATCACCGCCGCCATGGCGGAGCCGACCGGCATCGCGAAGCTCATGAAGAAGTACCCGGAGCGCGCGTATGACGTGGGCATCGCCGAGCAGCACGCGGCGACGTCCGCGGCCGGCCTCGCGATCGGTGGCCTGCACCCGGTCGTCGCGGTCTACGCGACGTTCCTCAACCGGGCGTTCGACCAGGTCCTGCTGGACGTGGCGATGCACAAGCTGCCGGTGACGTTCGTGCTCGACCGGGCCGGCATCACCGGCCCCGACGGCCCGTCGCACTACGGCATCTGGGACATGGCGGTCTTCGGTGTGGTGCCCGGCCTGCGCCTGGCCGCGCCCCGCGACGCGCAGACCGTCCGCGAGGAGCTGCGCGAGGCCGTCAGCATCGAGGACGGCCCGACGATCGTGCGCTTCCCGACCGGTGCCGTCCCCGCGGACCTGCCGGCCGTGCGCCGCGTCGGCGGCGTCGACGGGTTCGGCGGGGTCGACGTGCTCAGCGAGCACGAGCGCAAGGACGTGCTGCTGGTCAGCATCGGCGCGTTCGCGCACCTGGCCGTCGACGCGGCCGCCCGCCTCGCCGAGCAGGGTTACGGCGTCACCGTGGTCGACCCGCGCTGGGTCCGCCCGGTCCCGGTCGAGCTCGTCGGCCTGGCCCGCGAGCACCGCCTCGTCGTCACGATCGAGGACGGCATCCGCACCGGCGGCGTCGGCGACGCGATCGCCAAGTCGCTGCGCGACGCCGACGTGTGGGTCCCGCTGCGCGACCTCGGCGTCCCGCAGGCGTGGCACCCGCACGGCACCCGTGCGGAGATCCTGGCCGAGATCGGGCTGACCGCGCAGGACGTGTCCCGCCAGGTCACCGAGTGGGTCAGCCGCCTCGACGAGACCGAGCAGCCGACCGTCCCGGCCCGCGCCCGGCGCTGACGGGCACCGACAGGCACCGACAGGCACCGACAGGCACTGGCAGGCACTGACAGGCACGGGGACGGTCGCAGGGCACGCAACCCGGCGGGCCGCGTGGGACTCTGGCATATGTGCCTGAGACAGTGATCGAGCTCGACCTCAGCAGCCCGTGGGAGCCGCCGGAGCCTCCCCGGTCGCCGCTGAGGTTCCGGCTGCGGAGGCGCTGGGTGGCGGCGCTCACCGTGCTCGCCGTCGCGTCCGTCGTGCTCGCCGCGGCGGGCGCGAAACCGCCGACCGGGCCGCTGTACCGGGTCGACGACCAGGTGCGCAACGTCGTCGTCGCCGGCGACATGCTGATCCTCGGCCTGTTCCAGCAGGCCTCCACCGGCCAGGGCCTCGAGGGGCGGCGGCTGTCGGACGGCAAGGCGCTCTGGCACGTCCACGCGGAGCTGCAGGAGCTGTACGTGGCGGTCGGCACCCGCGTGCTCATCCTGATCCGGCACTCCAACGCGGACCGCGGCTACACCAGCACCCTCACCGCCCTCGACCTGGCGACCGGCCGGCAGCTGTGGACCCGGCCGCAGGCGTCGCTCGTCGGCACCGGCAACGGCGTGGTCGTCGTCGAGGACATGCCTGACCCGGGCAGGTTCGTCGAGTTCGTGGAAGGCGAGGAGCTGCCGGACCCGACCATCAACGACGCCGGGGACCTGCGGCCCCGGCACGTCCTCGTGCTGGACGAGCGCACCGCGGCGCCGGTCTGGGACCTCACCGCGCCGCCCGGCACGGCGCTGGACTTCACCTGGGACGGCCGGTACCCCGTCGGTCGCGTGACCGGCATCGACCAGCTTGACCAGGCCGGGCTGGTGACCCGCAGGGACGTGCGCACCGGCGCGGTGGTCGCGACCCACCAGCTGGACTGGTCCGGCACCCCGGCCGCGTTCAGCACCGGCGAGTCCTGGCTCGTCAGCCCCGGTCAGGCCCCGGGCCGGGCCGTGGTCTACCCGGACGGGGAGCGCGGCGGGCTCGTGTTCGCCCTGGCCGGCGGGCGGCAGCTGTTCCGCACCGACGCCGCGATCTACGACGGGCTCCACCAGTGCGCCGCGGACGTGTTCTGCGCCGGCAACGATCAGACGATCGTCGGCTACGACAGCAGCACCGGCAGGCCCCTGTGGCGGCTCGACGGGTACTCGCAGGTCGTCGCCGCCGCGGGCGACCGGCTCGTGGTGAGCACCTTCGAGCGGCCCGACGCGGTGTCGAGGCGGCTGGGCGTCATCGGCGCGCGGACCGGCGCCGTCATCACGGAGCTCGCCGACTGGCGGCTGATCGAGTCGGCGTCCGCCGGGCGGATCCTGCTGTGGCGCCCGGTCGACCAGCGCACCGCGATGCTCGGCGAGCTCAACCCGGCGACCGGGCGGATCACGGTGTTCGGCACGGTCGGCAAGTGGTACGGACCGCCCGAGTGCAGCGCCGGCGGCGACACCCTCGCGTGCGTCATGGTCGGCGAGGCGACCGTGTGGCGCCTGCCGGCGCGGCACTGACGCCGATGGCGCAGGACACCCGCCCGGGCGACGGCCGTGGCACCCTGGGTCCCGTGCAGGAGACCGTGATCGAGCTCGACCTCAGCGTCCCGTGGGAACCGCCGGAGCCGCCCGCGCCCCAGCGCCGCCTGCGGGCCCGGTGGGTGGCCGTGGCCGCCGTGCTGGCCGTGACCCTCGGGCTGCTCGTCGCCGGCGGGCCGAGCTCCGGCGCCGGCCTGCTGTACACGATCGACCATCAGGTGCTGCGGTCGCAGGCGGCCGGCGGGCGGCTCTTCGTCGCCCGGTATCAGCCGACGGGTCCCGGCTCGATGATCGAGGGCCGCCGGTTGTCGGACGGCAGGCTGCTCTGGGAGCGCGAGGCCGCGCTCCCGCTGCAGCTGCTGGTCGCCGGGTCCGACGTGGTCATCCTGATGAGCGAGGACCAGACGAGCCGCGGCGACTCCAGCGCCTTCACGGTCCTCGACGCGGCGACCGGCAAGGAGCTGTGGTCCCGTGCGGGGGTCCGGTTCAACGGCAGCAACCCCGGGGTCGTGATCGTCGAGGACCCGCAGGACTATCCGGCCGGCATCGTCATCGACAAAGATGACTTCGAATCGGGCGTCAACCGCGCCGGCCCGCAACCGCTGCGGCGCATCCGCGGACTGGCGGCGCGGACCGGGTCCACGCTCTGGGACGTCACGGTCCCGGCGGGCTCCGACGTCAACTTCAGCTGGGAGAACCCGTACCAGGCCCGGCTCAACCGCTTCGACGTGCTCAGCCGCACCGGGCAGCTGACCCGGTTGGACGCCCGGACCGGCGCAGTGACCGAGACCCACCAGCTCGACCGGTCCGGTGCTGCGGCATGGTTCAGCGCCGGCTGGCTCGACGGCTCCGGACGCCCCACCGACCGGGTCATCGTCTACCCAGACGGGCAGCGCGGCGCGACCGTGTACGACGTAACCACCGGCCGGCAGCTGTTCCGCTGGGCCGAAGAGCCCAACCGGGGGCTGTACCAGTGCACGGACCGGCTCCTGTGCGCCGGCGGCGACGAGGGCCTGGACGCCTTCGACAGCACCACCGGCGCGCGCCGGTGGCACCTCGACGGGCACAGCGTGACCGTCGGCTTCGCCGGCGACCGCCTCTTGGCCGGCTCCTACCGCGACCCGACCGATGCCCGGCCCGGCCGCGTCGGGATCATCGACAGCCGCACCGGCACCGTCGTCAAGGAGCTCGCCGGCTGGCAGCTGCTGACCGGCGGTGACCGGCCGGTGCTGTGGCGCCCCGTGGACAACCGCACCGCCCTGCTCGGCCAGCTCGACCCGGCGACCGGGCTGGTCACCGTCTTCACCCGCGCCGGCGAGTGGTACGGCAACCCTGAGTGCTCGATCGACGACGACGTGCTCGTGTGCGTCGTGGTCGGCGGCCTGTCCGTGTGGCGGCTGCCCAACAGGGCCTGAACCCGCGCACAATGGAGCCGTGCCGATGAGCACGGTCACCATCGATCTGGGCGTCATCGACGACAGCTGGGACCACGTCGACGACGACGCCGTCGGGCTGCCCCGGGGCTGGGGCCTGGCGGCCGTCCTGGCGCTGCTGCTGTCGCTGGTGTCCGCGGCGCCGCCGCCCGGCCGCCCGCACGAGGTGACCCGCCAGCCGCTGCGCAACGGCGAGTTCCACGTCGCCGGCGGGGCGCTGTTCGTGCTCGACAGCGACCGCACGCCGACCCCCGTCGAGGTGTTCGACGCCGACGACGGCTCGCTGCGCTGGACGTTCACCCCCGAGGGACTGGCCACCTTCTCCTCCGTCGTCGTCCGCGGCGACCTGGCCGTGCTCTCCCCGGACCTGTGCCGCTCCGGGGTCACCGGCACCACCGTCGCGGTGACCAGGGCGACCGGCCGGGAGCAGTGGCGGTCCGTCGGCGTACCCGTGCGCACCCCGCCCGGCGGCACCGGCACCGTCGTCATGCGCAGCCTCTGGTCCGACGGCTGCCGCGCCCTCGCCGACAACACCCCGACCGCCGGCGTGCTGCGCTGGCAGCTCATCGACGAGGCCGGCCGCATCGTCTGGGACACCCCGGTCGAGGCCGGCACCCGCGTCGCCGTCGACGCCGCCGCGACCGGCGCCACCTGGGCGGCGCTGCTGGACGGCGACGGCAGGCTCAGCACCGTCGACCTCACCACCGGCGCGCGCACCACACCCGTCGCCGGCATCGCCGGGCCGGCCGACGACCTCGTCGCCGCCGTCGGCGAGCTGCTGCTCGTGGCCCGGTGGGACGTGCCGACCGGCAGCACCTGGCTGACCGCGTACGGCCGCGACCTCGTCCCGCGCTGGAAGTCGCAGGTGCCGACCGGCCCGAACGGGCCGCTGTCGGTCCTGCCGTGCGACGGGGCGCTGTGCGTCAGCGGCGAACGCACCGCCGCCGTCGACCCCGCCGGCGGTGACCTGCTGTGGATCGTGCCGAAGACCCCCCTCGCGGTCGCGCCCGGCGGCGCGCTGATCCTGCCGGCGGACACCGGGCTCACCATCCCGGCCGGCTGGCGGTTCCTCGCCGTCGCCGGCGCCCGCGTGCTGCTCGGCCTGCGCACCGACGGCGACACCCTCCTCGCCTGGTCCGACGGCGGGCCCGCACCCACACCGTCCGCGTCGGTGCCCGGCACGCTCCTTGCGTGCGAGATCGACGGCGGTCTCGTCGCCTGCGGCACCGACACCGACGAGGTCGTCCTGCTGCGGCTGCCCTGAGCCGGTGAATATCCGGCTGCGTGACCGCCCGCCGGAGCCGTAGCCTCGTCCCCGGAAAGCACGGCAGGATGCGGCGCCCCGGCATCGCCGGTGGGTGTTCCGCGCCGTGCGTCCAGTCACCCAGGGGCTGACAACTCCACCAGCATCACCGTCAACCGTGCCCGGCGACCGCGGGCCCTGCGGGTCCCGGCACGACCGCCGGGATCCCCGCCCGCGGCCGCCGCGCACCAACCCCGATCCGGAGTCAGGTCATGGCCAAGGTCACCGTCATGGAATACGAGCGGGTCGTCCACTTCGTCGACGGCCGTCTCGCCGGCGTGCTCGAGCCGGGGCGGCACCGCTACCGGCGCCGCGGCACCCGGCTCGAACGCGTCGACCTGCGCCCCCGGCTCGTGCCCGTCAACGGCCAGGAGATGCTCACCGCCGACCGGCTCGTGGTCAAGGTCTCCGCGACGCTGCGCCTCGCCGTCACCGACCCCGTCCTGTTCGTCACCGCCACCCAGGACCCGGTGCAGGAGCTGTACCTGCGGACCCAGGTCGAACTGCGCGCCGCCGTGGCCGAGTCCGACCTGGAGACGCTGCTCGGCGCCCGCACGCAGCTGCCGTCCCGGCTGACGGCCGCGCTCGCCCCCGCCGCCCGCGAGGTCGGCGCCGACGTGCTGGAGCTGACGGTGCGCGACGTCATGCTGCCCGGTGACCTGCGCCGCGCGTACGCCGACACCGCGCTGGCCAAGGAGCGCGGCCGCGCCGATCTCGAACGCGCCCGCGCCGAGGCCGCCGCGCTGCGCTCCCTGGCGAACACGGCGAAGCTGCTCGAGGACCACCCGGCGCTGCTGCGGCTGCGCGCCCTGCAGGCGGCCGAGCAGACCGGCACCACGCTGGTCCTGCACGCCGACTGACCGTCACACCGTCACAGTTTCCACAGGTGGACGGCGTCGCCGCCGGCGAGGCAGGACAGCCGGTGCCCGCGCATCGCGCACCGCGACGGGATCGGGCGCACCTGGCCGAGGATCTCGACCTCGCCGGTGTGCAGGTTGATCCGGGCGATCCGGGAGCCGTCGCCGTCGGGCTTCTGGACCAGGGCGTAGGTGGTGCCGGCCGCGGCGGCGGTACCGGCCGCGTCGTCGTTGCCGTCGGTGGCCATCGGGACCAGCCCCCATCCGGCGAGCTCGCTGCGGTCCACGCCCGTCTGCCAGTCGACGATCCGGATCCGCATGAAGTCCTCGCGGTCGCGGGCCACGAGCACGCCGCTGCCGACCGCGTCCAGCTGGATCGTGCGGCGCCAGCGCTGCTCGCCGGTCCGCGGGTCGAGCACGGCGATGTCGCGCCAGTTCGGCACGCAGATCATCGGGCCGCACGCGACGACCACGGGACCGTAGGCGAGCTCGGCGATCGGCACCGGCTCGACGGACTGGAAGAGCTGCTGCCACTTGTAGCTCAGCGGCGCGTGCGCGTAGCTGGTGATCAGCGCGCCGTCGAGGCGGACCGAGACGATCACGAGCAGGTCGCCGACGATGCGGACGCTCGTCGGCGGGCCGTCGGCGAGCTCGGGCACCTGCGCGGCGCTGATCACCGCGCCGGTCGCGGCGGCGCGCACCTCGGTGTGGCCGTCGGTGTACCAGATGGCGAACCAGTCGTTGCCGGGCACGTCGGGGGAGACCAGCCGGCCGCCGACCGGCATCTGGAACTGCCAGCGCACGACGCCGCTCTCCGCGTCGATCGCCGCCAGGTGCACCGGCGTCTGCGGGGTGTTGCGCAGCGGCACCGCCGGCGGGCACGTCGCGGCGCGCTCGTCGACCAGCAGCAGCCCTGGCCGCTGGTCGATGCGCAGCACCGCGACCGGCGCCCCGGCGGCGAGCCACTGCTGGTGGCCGTCGGCCGGGTCGAGCCGCTCCAGGCTCCAGCCGGTCGCGTCGGTGCACGGGCGGTGCCTGATGTACGCGCGGTCCGCGGCGAGATAGACCTGACCGGCGTTCGACGGGATCGAGCGGCTCCAGCGCTCCTCGCCCGTGCCCCAGTCGTACGCGGTGACCGCCGGCTCCTCCCGCAACGCGTACAGGGCGCCCCGGTCGGCGACGAACCCGACGGTGTGCTCCGCGAGGACGCCGAGCACCTCGACGGAGCTGCCCGCGCCGGAACCGCCGGTGAACGCCGCGAGCAGCGCGAGGACCATCACGAACGGCCACTGCCGCCGCCCGGCCACCATGGGTGGCGGCCCGATGTCCAGCTGATCCGCATGATCGGTGACCACACCGAGATCGATCAGCCGCTCGTCCACCTCATCAGAGTGCCTGGCATGGACCATGGTCGCCAACGGTGCGGTATACGTTGGCTCACGCGGACTTCACAGCCGGTGCCTGACACTGGCCCGACCGGGTGGGGGTGATGTGGCGTGCGCGTGTTGGTGGTCGAGGACGAACAGAACCTCGCCGACGCGATCGTGCGGGGCCTGCGCCGTCAGGGCATGGCGGTCGACGTCTCCTACGACGGGACCCAGGGCCACGAGATGGCGATGGTCACCCGGTACGACGTGGTGGTGCTGGACCGGGACCTCCCGGGCGTCCACGGCGACGACATCTGCGCCGACCTCGTCGCGTCCGGCGCGCTGACCCGGGTCCTGATGCTGACCGCCAGCGGCAGCGTCGCCGACCGGGTCGAGGGGCTGCAGATCGGCGCCGACGACTACCTGCCCAAGCCGTTCGCGTTCGACGAGCTCGTGGCGCGGGTGCAGGCGCTGGGCCGCCGGGCCACCCCCGCCGCGCCGCCGGTGCTGACCATCGGCGACCTCGTGCTCGACCAGGCCAAACGGGTCGCGACCCGCGGCGGGCAGCCGCTGGACCTGACCCGCAAGGAGTTCGGCCTGCTCGAGGAGCTGCTCAAGGCCCGCGGCGCGGTCGTGTCCAGCGAGGAGCTGCTGGAGCGGGTCTGGGACGCCAACGCCGACCCGTTCACCACGACCGTGCGGGTCACGATGATGACGCTGCGCAAGAAGCTGGGCGACCCGGCGCTGATCGAGACCGTCGTCGGCGCCGGATACCGGACCAGGCCGCCGCAATGACGATCTACGACGCCCGCCGCGCCGCCCTCTTCCGTCCCACCCTGCGGCTGCGGCTCACGCTGCTCAACGGCATCCTGCTCGTCGGGGCGGGGCTGGTGCTGGTCGTGCTCGCCTACATCCTCGTCGACGGCGCGATCAGGCCCGCCGACGAGCTGCAGCCCGGCACCCGCATCGTGCTGCAGGACGGCAGCGAGGTCGACGCCCGGCAGTGGCAGACCGAGCTCGCCGACGCCGCCGAATGGGAGCTGGTCACCCGGGGCAGCCTGGCGCTGCTGCTCATCGGCGCGGTCGGGGTGGCCGGCGCGTACGTCGTGGCCGGCCGGGCGCTGCGACCCCTGCAGAAGGTGACGACCACCGCGCAGCGGCTCACCGGGGAGACCCTCGACGCCCGGATCAACTACGACGGCGCCGACGACGAGGTGTCGGAGCTGGCGAAGACATTCGACGCGATGCTCGACCGAATAGGTGAGGCGTTCGAGACCCAGAAACGGTTCGTCGCCAACGCCTCCCACGAGCTGCGGACCCCCCTCGCCGTGATGCGCACCGAGGTCGACGTGACCCTCGACGACCCCGACGCCGACGTCGAGGAGTTCCGCCGCATGTCCAACGTCGTGCGTGACGCCTCCATGCGGGCCAACGCGCTGGTCGAGTCGCTGCTGCTGCTGGCCCGTACCGAGGCGCAGGCCGGACGCAGGCTCGGCCGCAAGGTCCCCACCGACCTGGCCACCGGCGTCACCGTCGCCATGTCCGCGATGGGCAAGGAGATCAAGCGGCTCACCCTGGACGTGACGACCGACCTCGCCCCCGCGCGGGTCGTCGGCGACCCCGGCCTGCTCGAACGGCTCGCCGGCAACCTGGTCGAGAACGCCGTGCGGTACAACCATCTCGGCGGGCGGATCTGGGTGCGCACCGGCACCGACGAGACCCTCGCCTGGCTGGTCGTAGGCAACACCGGCTTCGAGGTCGACCCCGCCGACGTGCCGGTGCTGTTCGAACCGTTCCGTCGCGGCGGGCGGGAACGCACCGGCGCCCGCGGCTCCGGGCTGGGCCTGTCGATCGTCCGCGCGGTCTGCGAGGCGCACGGCGGCGGGGCCAGCGCCGTCGCCCTGGACGGCGGCGGCCTCGAGGTCACCGTCAGTCTCCCGGCCGCCGCGGTCACCCCCGTCCTGACCGGCACGGCGCCGGTGAAACCCTTGTGATCGCGGGCACAGTTTCTCAGTTCTGACCCTTTCGCAGCCGATGAGACCTCCACAGGACACGTCGGAGGAAACCGGATGCGGCTGCGGAGTTGGCTCGTCGTGAGCATCAGCGCCGCCCTGCTGCTCGCCATCGGAGCGGTCGGCATCTCGGTCAACCGCTCCGCCCTGCGGGCCGCGGAGACCGTGCACCGTGCCGACACCCTCGCCCTGGCCACCAACAACGGCGGCCTGGTCGAGCAGCTGCTGCTGGTGTCGGCGAAGGAGCTCAACGACTTCGTCACCAGCCGGCCGCTGTCGCTGACGCCCGGCGACGCGGGCGACCGGGCCGCCCTCATCGAGTACGCGAACAAGTCGACGTTCTTCACCTACGGCGTGGTCCTCACCGACCTGACCGGCAACCCGGTCAACGCCACGAAGGCCGCGAACATGTTCCCCGACCAGAAGGCGATCGGCTGGAAACCGCTGATCTCCGGGCTGGCGCTGGGCAGACCCGGCTTCTCCTCGCTCATGACGATCAAGGACACCCTGGTCCAGGCGGTCGCCGTGCCGATCGTCGTCGGCAGCGACCCGGTCGCGCTGATCTACGGCTTCATCCCCGTGCTCAAGGGGCAGCTCCAGGTGTACCTGGAGAAACTCAGCGACCCGTCGCACCTGTCCCTGGTCGTCGACGCCAGCGGCACCGTCGGCGCGTCCAGCGACCCCGCCGCGATCGGCACCCTCGTCGACTCCGAGATCATCAAGAAGATCAGCTCCACCGAGTCGGTGTTCGTCACCTACCGCGACGGCGGCCGGTCCATGATCGCCGCGGTGCACGGTGGCCTGCCGGGCGGCTGGGCGTACGTGCGGACCCAGTCCACCGCCACCTTCGACGGCCCGGTCCGCAACCGCAGCCTCACCATCAACCTGGCGCTGCTGACCATGCTCCTGGTCGGCGTGGCCGGGCTCGCCGTCCTCGGGTACCGCTCGCAGCTGGTCCGCCGCCGCGCCGAGGAGCGCTTCGCCGCGCTCGTCGAGCACGCCCCGGATGTGGTCACCGTGCTGGACGGCGACGGCGCCGTCGTGTACTCCAGCCCCAGCGGCAAGCGCATCCTCGGCTTCGTCGCCGTCGGCTCGTCCGTCTTCGACCTGCTGCATCCCGACGACCGCCCGCACGTCCGGGACCGCTTCGCCGCGCTGCTGTCGGAGAAGGGCGGCCTGGAGCGCATGCAGGTCCGCGTCGTGCAGGCCGACGGCAACCACCGCTGGTTCGACTTCACCGCCTCCAACCAGCTGCACAACGCCGCCCTCAACGGCATCGTCATCAACGCCCGTGACATCACCGACAGCCGCGAGATGCAGGACCGCCTCGCCCACGACGCGCACCACGACCCGCTCACCGGCCTGCCCAACCGCCGCCGCCTGCAGGAGCGGCTCACCGCGTCGCTGCAGCACACCCCGGTCGGGGTCCTCTTCGTCGACCTGGACGGCTTCAAGCCCGTCAACGACGAGCTCGGCCACGAGGCCGGCGACGAGCTGCTGCGCCAGGTCGGCGACCGCCTCTCGTCCTGCCTGCGCCCGACCGACGTCCTCGCCCGCGTCGGCGGCGACGAGTTCGTCCTGCTGCTGCCCGGCGTGGTGGGCGGCGAGGACGTCGACGCCCTGACGGTCCGGCTGCGCGCCGCGATCGCCGAGCCGTTCGACCTCGCCGGCCATGAGGTCCGCATCGGCGCCAGCGTCGGCCTGCACCTCGCCGACCCGGGCGAGGACCCGGACGAGGTCCTGCGCGCCGCCGATCAGGCCATGTACGCCGCCAAGCGCGGTGGCGGCCGGGACGGCCGCCACCGCGCTTAGCGCGACTGTGCTGGCTGGGGTCACGGCTGGCGCCGCGACCCCGGCGGGGGGTTCCCACCCCGCACCCCCCATGCTTCGCTTCGCTCGCACTCGTGCCTGTTTCTTCCGCGGCGGCCTTCGGCCGGAAGTGCAGTGGGGGATTCTCACCCCACACCCCCAATGCTCGCGCTCCGCGCTCGCACGCCCTGCGCTTCGCGCGGCCGACTCACACGCGTGCGCGTGGCGATCAAAGGACCGGGGGTCGAGGTTCGAGGCGCACCAGGTCTGTCGTCCAGCTCGCCTGCCCTGCGCGCGAGACGCGGAGGCAGGCCGTCCACCCCGTCCGGGCGGGAGTGTGACGCCCCCGTGGCTTCGCACCTCGGGGAGACGGACCCCGCCGGGAGGTTCACGTCATGGTGGCGGTCCGACGCGGCGTTCTCTGGACGGGCCTGCCTTCGCGTCTCGCGCGCAGGGCAGGCGAATCGGACGAAAGACCTGGCCGGTCCCGCAACCGGGACCCCCGGTCTTTCGGATGCAGCGCGCATGCGTGTGTTGCGGCCGCGCGAAGCGCTGGGCGTGCGAGCGCGGAGCGCGAGCATTGGGGGTGTGGGGTGAGAATCCCCCACTGCTCTTCCGGCCGAAGGCCGCCGCGGAAGAAACAGCCTCAGCCGATCGGGGCGCCGTGGTTGCGCATGAACGGGATCGGGTCGATGGCGTTCTGGGGGCCGGTCGGTGGGGCGTTGATGTGGACCTCGTAGTGCAGGTGCGGGGCGGAGGAGTTGCCGGAGCTGCCGACGTAGCCGAGGATCTGGCCCGCCTTGACCTTCTGGCCGGGCCGGACGACGGCCTTGCGGACCATGTGGCAGTAGAGGGTGGAGATGCCGCCCTCGTGCTGGAGTTTCACGTACCAGCCGCAGCCGCCGATCGACGCACTGCCGGTCTGGTCGCAGGTGTGGCCGGCCTCGATGTTGCACACGACCTCGAGGACCGTGCCGGCCGACGCGGCGTGGATGGGGGTGCCCGTGAAGGACATGATGTCGACGCCGATGTGGTTGGGGTTGCCCGCGGTGCGGAAGCCGGGGCGCGCCCTGAAACCGGGCAGCGGGCTGGTCCAGGCGCCGCCGGCGGCAGGGACGGCGGCGGCGGCAGGGGCGGCGGCGAGGGGCTGGGTCGCGGCGGCGCACGGCGGTGGGGTCGCGGTGCGGCGCACGTACGCGTCGGACACGTAGGTGCCCTCGGGCAGGCGGTCCCACATCGGGGTCACGCGCTGGGAGCCGGCGATGTTCTCGCCGCGCTGCTGGCAGACCAGGGTCAGCGGGGTGCCGTTGGGCAGGGCGGCGATGAGGGGCGCGGTGTGCGCGGGCCCGGTGCGGGCCTTCAGCGGGGTGGCGCCCGACGCGACGGTGCCCGTGGTCGTCGTCACGGCGGCCGCGGCGGCGACGGCGGCGGGCGCGACGGGTGCGGCCGGGCCGCAGGCGGGGACCGGGGTGGCGGGGCGGCGGATCCACGCGTCGGAGACGTAGGAGCCGTCGGTGAGCCGGTCCCACTGATCCGTGACGCGGATCGAGCCCTGGTTGATCAGCTGGCCCTTGACCTGGCAGTCGATGGCGACGGAGGCGCCGTGCGGCAGGGTCCGCAGCGGGGCGGTCCACACGGCGCTGCCGGCCCGGACGTTCAGGGGGCGCTTGGGGGAGACGACCGTCGCGGTCTGGGCCGCGTGCGCGTCGACGGCCGGTGCGAACGAGGCCAGGAAAACCGCGGCGACGGTCATGATTTTGCGCATGGTGCACCCCCGGGGACGAAGTGATCCGTGCAGCCGGGGGGACTGCGAGCGAACCCCGCCAACGCTAGGCGTCGACGGGGTCCGCGGCAGATATTTACCAAATGTGCCCTCGAAAGGGTGAACTTACGGGGCGTTGGCCACGCCGGGTGCGAGGAACCGTGCGCCGGTCACCTTCTCCGAGATGCCCTCGCGGTCCAGGTACGGCGTGACGCCGCCCAGGTGCATCGGCCAGCCCGCGCCGAGGATCATGCACAGGTCGATGTCGCGTGCGTCGGCGACGACGCCCTCGTCCAGCATGAGCCGGATCTCGCGGGCCAGGGCGGCGGTCGCCTCGTCGCGCAGCTCGTCGGCGGTCGACGGGGAGTCGCCGACCTGCAGCAGCGCGAGGACCTCGGGGTCGGGGCTGCCCTCGGCGTCGGTGAAGCCGCGCTTGCCGGCCTCCACGACCCGCCCCAGGTTGGCCGATACGCCGAACCGGTCCGGGAACGCCGCGTGCAGCGTCTCCGCCACGTGGTGCGCGACCGCCGGGCCGACCATGGTGAGCAGCGCCATCGGCCGCATCGGTAGGCCCAGCGAGTCCAGGGCCGAGTCAGCGACGGGGATCGGGGTGCCGTTGTCGACGGCGGCGGTGACCACGCCGAGGAAGCGGGTCAGCAGCCGGTTGACCACGAACGCCGGGGCGTCCTTGACGAGCACCGAGGACTTCTTCAGGGCCTTGCCGACGGCGAACGCGGTCGCGAGGGTCACGTCGTCGGTCTGGTCGGCGCGGACGATCTCCAGCAGCGGCATCAACGCGACCGGGTTGAAGAAGTGCAGCCCGACGACCCGCTCCGGGTGGGCGAGCCCGGCGGCCTGCTCGCTGACCGACAGCGAGGACGTGTTGGTCGCCAGGACGCAGTCGTCGCGGACGATCTTCTCGACCTCGGCCCAGACCTGCTTCTTGACGCCGAGGTCCTCGAACACGGCCTCTAGGACCAGGTCGGCGTCGGCGAACGCGGCCTTGTCGGCCGAGCCGCTGACCAGTCCGCGGAGCTTCGCCGCCTTGCCCGGGTCGAGGCGCTTCTTCGACACGAGCTTGTCGATCTCGGCGTGGACGTAGCCGACGCCCTTGTCGACGCGGGCCTGGTCGAGGTCGGTGAGCACGACCGGGACCTCGAGCCGCCGCACGAACAGCAGCGCCAGCTGGGAGGCCATCAGGCCGGCGCCGACGATGCCGACCTTGTTGACGTCGCGGGCGAGGCCCTTGTCGGGCGCGCCGGCGGGCCGCTTCGCGCGGCGCTGGACGAGGTCGAACGCATACAGGCTGGCCCGGGCCTGGTCCCCCATGATGAGGTCGGCGAGCGCCTCGTCCTCGGCGGCGGTGCCGTTCTCGAAGGTCGACGATTTCGCCAGGGCCATCAGTTCCAAGGCTTTGTTGGCGGAGTTGACCGCGCCGTGCAGGCGCTCGTCGAGCTGGTGCTTGGCGAAGAACAGCACGCCGTCCCACATGTCCCGGTCGATCTCGGGGCGGATGACGGTGACGGTGCCGTCCACGACGCCCTCCGCCCACGCCAGGGACCGCTCCAGGTAGTCGGCCGGCTCGAAGATCTCGTCGGCGATGCCGAGCTCGCGGGCCTGCGCCGGCTTGAGCGTCTTCTGGGTCAGCGGGTTCTGCAGGATCACCTGCGCGGCGGGGGCGATGCCGATGAGGTTCGGCAGCAGCTGGGTGCCGCCCCAGCCGGGCACGAGACCGATCGCGACCTCGGGCAGCGCGAGCGCCGCGGCACCCGAGGAGACCGTGCGGTAGTGGCAGTGCAGCGCCACTTCCAGGCCGCCGCCCATCGCGGCACCGTTGATGAACGCGAACGTCGGTACCGGCGAATCCTTGAACTTCCTGAACACCCGGTGCCCGTACCGGCCGAGCTCCACGGCCTGCTCACGCTCGGTGAGCAGCGGCATGCCGGTGATGTCGGCGCCGACGCAGAAGATGTAGGGCTTGCCGGTCAGGGCGATGAACTTCGGCGCGGCCGCGACGGCCTCGTCGATCGCCGCCTCCAGGCTCGCCAGGCCGCCGGGGCCGAACGAGTTGGGCTTGGTGTGGTCGAAGCCGTTGTCCAGGGTGATGAGCGCGGCGCGCTCACGCGAAGGCAGGGTGACGAAGCGCAGCAGCGCCTTGGTCACGACCTCGTTGGGGTTCGAGATGGCCGCGCTCACTTGTCGCCCTTCCAGTTCGGGTTCTCCCAGATCACGGATGCGCCCATGCCGATGCCGACGCACATGGCGGTGAGGCCGTAGCGGACCTCGGGGTGCTCGGCGAACTGCCGCGACAGCTGCGTCATGAGCCGCACGCCGGAGGACGCCAGGGGGTGCCCGACGGCGATCGCGCCGCCCCACTGGTTGACCCGGGGGTCGTCGTCGGCGATGCCGAAGTGGTCGAGGAAGGCGAGGACCTGCACGGCGAACGCCTCGTTGAGCTCGAACAGGCCGATGTCCTCAATGGACAGCCCGGCCTGGCGCAGCGCCTTCTCGGTGGCCGGCACCGGGCCGTACCCCATGACCTCGGGCTCGACGCCGACGAAGCCGAAGGACACCAGGCGCATGCCGACGGGCAGGCCCAGCTCCAGCGCGACGTCCTCGGCGGCGAGGATCGCGGCGGTGGCGCCGTCGTTGAGGCCCGCGGCGTTGCCGGCGGTGACCTTGCCGTGCGGGCGGAACGGGGTCTTGAGGGTGGCGAGCTTCTCCAGGTTGGTCTCGCGGGGCGCCTCGTCGACCGTGGCCAGGCCCCAGCCCGCCTCCGGGTCGCGGGTGGCGACGCTGACCAGGTCGGGCTGCAGCTTGCCGGCCTGATACGCGGCGGCGGTCTTCACCTGCGACGCGTAGCCGAACTTGTCGGCCCGCTCCTTGGTGATGCCGGGCAGCCGGTCGTGCAGGTTCTCCGCGGTGGAGCCCATGACGAGCGCCGACGGGTCGACCAGCTTCTCGGCAAGGATCCGCGGGTTGGGGTCGACGCCCTCACCCATCGGGTGGCGGCCCATGTGCTCCACGCCGCCGGCGATCGCGACGTCATAGGCGCCGAAGGCGATCCCGCCGGCGACGCTGGTCACCGCGGTCAGGGCGCCGGCGCACATGCGGTCGATCGAGTAGCCCGGGACGGTCTTGGGCAGACCCGACAGCAGGGCGGCGGTGCGGCCGATGGTCAGGCCCTGGTCGCCGATCTGCGTGGTTGCCGCGATCGCGACCTCGTCGACCCGCTCCGGCGGCAGCTGCGGGTTGCGGCGCAGCAGCTCGCGGATACAGCGGATGACGAGGTCGTCGGCGCGGGTGTTGGCATACATCCCACCGGCCTTGCCGAACGGGGTGCGCACGCCGTCGACGAAGACGACGTCGCGGACGGGACGGGGCACGGGTGTCCTCCTAGCGACGAATTACCGGCCATGTTACTCGCCAGTAGGTCCGCTGCGCCTGTGGATCCGCCCACACCCCGCCCGTCGCTATTCCGCGGGTACCTCCAGGGCCTGGGTGAGACCCGGGGTCACCAGCGCGACCTGCCACGGGCGTGCGCCGTAGCCGGACAGCACCGCGCCCACCGCCTCCTCCGTCAGCTCCTCGGGCGGGGACCAGGCCAGCCGCCGTACCGAATCCGGGGTGATCAGGTTCTCCGGAGGCACCCGGTTGGCCGTGGCCAGGCCGGTCACCAGCTCCCGGCACCGCGCCAGGCGGCCCGCCGCGACGGGGTCCCGCTCGGCCCACCGGTGCGGCGGGGGAGGCCCGTCCGACGGCGGGGTGGTCGGCAGCTCCTTGTCCGGCAGCGCCCTGGCGTCGGACAGCGCGGTCAGCCACGTCGGCGCGAGCCGGCGCACCGACCGGCCGCCGAACCCGGCGAGCGCGAGAAGCGTCCGCTCGTCCTTCGGGTCGGCCTCGGCGGCGGCGATGATGGCCGCGTCGGCGAGGACCCTGCCGGGGCTCGCGTCCCGGCGCGCGGCGACCTCGTCCCGGGCGTGCCACAGCGCCCGGACCCGGGCGAGGGCGCGCGCGCCCCGGACCCGGTGGATGCCCGACGTGCGGCGCCACGGGTCGGCGCGCACCCGCGGCGGGTCGCCGGCGGAGGCGACCAGCGCGGCGAACTCCTGCGCCGCCCACTCCGTCTTGTCCTGCTCGTGCAGCTCCTCGACGAGCCGGTCGCGCAGCTGCAGCAGCAGCTCGACGTCCAGCGCCGCGTAGGTGAGCCAGGAGGCCGGCAGCGGCCGCGTCGACCAGTCCGCCGCCGAATGGTGCTTCTCGAGGGTGTAGCCCAGCAGCGACTCGGTCAGGGCGGCCAGGCCGACCCGCTCGAAGCCGCACAGCCGCGCCGCGAGCTCGGTGTCGAAGAGCCGCGTCGGGCGCAGCCCCAGCTCCGTGAGGCACGGCAGGTCCTGACTGGCGGCGTGCAGGATCCATTCGGTGGGCGAGATCACCTCGTCGAGCTCTGGCAGCTGTCCGAAGGGGAGGGGGTCGATCAGGACGGTGCCGGCACCGGCACGGCGCAGTTGCACGAGATAGGCCCGATGCGTGTACCGGTAGCCGGAGGCGCGCTCGGCGTCCACGGCGACGGGACCGCTGCCCTGGGCGAAGCGCTCGACGGCGCGTGCGAGCTCCGCCCGGTCGGTGATCGGCTCGGGCGTCCCGTCTTGGGGGGCGGTCAGCAGGACGGGCTCGGTCTTGTCGTCCGGTTTGTCCGGACTGTCTGGCTCCTCGTCCCGACGCCGCGCGGGGGGTTCGTCGGTCACCCGGACCACGGTACGTTGCGGCACCGGCGCGCCGATGCAGCCGGGTCCGGCGCGTCGGTTTCCGGTGCCCCGTGGGACGGTGCCGGGTGGCCCGCGACACGCGATTTCGGGACGGACAAAAGCGGGCTGTGCCGGTACGGTCGCGAGCACGGCAGGAACCGGTACTTCTGGTTGTGTCCGTTGGTTGCCACGGAGGTCGCGGGGCTTGTGCGGGCGGTTTAGGGTGAGGCCGACTGCGATGCCGCACATCGACCGCGCCGCAGGACAAACGGGTGGAATTGTGACAGGAAGGAAACGAGAAGCATGACGGCCGGGTATGACCCCTCCAACCCGGTGGCTTCCGGAACCCCCGATTCGTACGATCGTCCGCGACACGCGGACCGATCCGGCGACGATTCGGAGCGACTCGGTCCACTTCCTCCACGCATGACATCCACCGGTTCGTTCCCGGCCGCCGGCGTGTCCCCCGCGGGCGGCCCGTCCACCGGCGCGTTCCCGGTGGAGCCGACGAGCGCCTGGCCCGTCTCCGCGCCCTCCGGCCCGCCGCCGCACAGCGTGCCCCCGCATCCCGGACACCACCCCGGCGCCCCCGCCCGGCGCGGCCGCAGCGGCCCGCTCGCGCTGATCCTGGTGGTGGTCCTGCTGCTTGTCGTCGGTGTGCAGGCCGCGTTCATCGTCAGGCTCGATTCCCGCCTGAGCAGGGCCGAGAAGGCCGCCAGCGCCGCGAAGCAGACCGACGAGTCCCGGCTCAAGGCCCTCGAGGACCGCACCGACAAGCTGGAGGCCAAGACCGGCGGCAATCTCGACGCCGCCGAGGTCGCCGCGAGCGTGCGCCCGAGCGTGTTCCGCGTCACCACCAAGTACGCCACCGGCACCTCCTTCGCGCTCGGCAAGACCGCACCCGCGGGCGGCGGCACGAACCTGATCACGAACTACCACGTCGTGCAGGAGGCGTACGAGAGGGGTGAGCGCGACGTCAGCATCGAGCGCACCGGCCAGCGCTTCCCGGCGAAGATCATCGAGGCCCACCCCGACAAGGACCTGGCACTGCTGCACACCGACGAGGAGTTCACCCGGCTCGTCGCCGCGCCGCAGGTGCCGAAGGTCGGCGAGCCCGTGCTTGTCGTCGGCGCGCCCCTCGGCCTGGAGGACACCGTCACCACCGGCGTCGTCAGCGCGTTCCGCTCGCTCAGCGGCGAGAACCTGATGCAGTTCGACGCGGCGATCAACCCCGGCAACTCCGGCGGGCCCGTGTTCAACGCCAAGAAGGAGGTGGTCGGCGTCGCGACGCTCAAGGCGCGGGAAGCCGAAGGCATCGGACTGGCCATCCCGATCTCCGTGGTCTGCGAAACGATCAGCATCTGCTGATCACCCTCGACCTGCACCACGTCGCCGCGTCCCGGTCGCGGCGGCCGTTCGACCCCCGCCCGGGGCGCTGCCCGGAGGGATCATCAGGAGGAAGAAAGAGATGACGTACCCCAATAACCCCCAGGGCAACCCCAACGAGGGCTACGCGTACCCCGACCCGAACGCGCCGCAGGGGGCCTACCCGCAGCAGCCCGCGCAGCCGAACCCGTATGGCGCCCCGGTGCCGCAGCAGCCCGCGCCGGTCCACGACCAGAGCTACGGCCAGCCGCAGCCCAACCCCTATGACCAGGGCACCACGCAGCTGCCGCAGTACGGCGAGCAGCCGCCGGCGTCCTACAACCTGGAGCCGTCGGTGTCCGCGCCGCCGACCTCGCCCATGATGATGAACCCGCCGATGTCGGCGCCGCCGATGTCCGGCCCGCCGATGTCCGGCCCGCCGGTCGCCTACGGCCCGGTCTCCGGCCCGCCCGGATACGCCCAGGGCGGCTACCAGACCCCCGGCGCGCCGCCGAAGAAGAGCATCGCGGTGCCGATCCTCGCCAGCCTCCTGGCCCTCGCGATCATCGCGGCCGGCGTCTTCGTCGGGCTCTACGTCGACAAGAGCGGCAAGCTCGACAAGTCCGAGAAGCTCGCGTCGCAGCGCCAGGACAGCCTGACCTCGACGCAGGGCGAGCTCGACAAGACCAAGACCGACCTCAAGGCCAAGGCCGACGAGCTCACCAAGGCCCAGCAGGACCTGCGTGGCGTCACGGCCGACAGCACCGAGTCGAAGCGCCAGCGTGACGTCATCGGCACCTGCCTGAAGCTGCTGCTCGAGGCCCTCGACGCGTCCGCCAAGGGCGACAAGACCACCCTGCAGAACAAGCTCAACGAGATGGACAAGCCGTGCGACGAGGCTGAGGTCCTGCTCGGAATCTGAGCACCGTGACGTGACGAAGGGCGGGCCCGCGGGCCCGCCCTTTCGTGTCTCAGTGCAGCGCCGTCACGCCCGGCGGGGGCAGGCCCGCGGTGGAGGCCAGCAGCGCGCACCACGCGTGCACGTGGGCCTGCATGTCGTCGTCCGTCGGCGTCCACGACGCCCGGATCTCCAGGTCCGCCGCCGTCGGCGGGCCGGCCAGGTCACCGAAGCGCGTCGACAGCGTCTGCGTGACCGTCCCGCCGATCGCCGTGTACGCGGCGCCGTGACCCTCCAGCGCGTCGGTCAGCCAGCTCCAGCCGACCCCGGGCAGCAGCGGGTCCGCGGCGAGCTCGGCCTCCAGCTCCGCCGTCACATACGTGACGAGGCGCATCGTGCCGTCCCACGCGTCGTGCCCGGCCGGGTCGTGCAGCAGGATCAGCCGCCCCGTGGCGACCTCGTCGCCGTCGCGCAGCACCGTGCCGCTCATCGCGTGCGCGAACGGCGCGAGCCGCTGCGGCGCCGGCATCTCCTCGAGCTCGATCTCGGGCCGCGCCGTGACCGCGCGCAGGTCCTCCACCGCCCGGGTGAACGTTGGGGGAGTAGCGGTCGATGGCGCCATACCGGAAGAGTAAGGCGCAAACCCACGCAGGGGGTGCCGCCGCGCCGCCGTTGCGCACGCAGTGAAACGATGACTTCGCTATGACTGACAATTTGCTTCTGCGTGCCGCCCGCGGCCAGGCGGTGCCGCACCCCCCGGTCTGGTTCATGCGCCAGGCGGGCCGCTCCCTGCCCGAATACCGCGCGTTGCGGGCCGGCATCGGCATGCTCGAGTCGTGCCGCCGGCCGGACCTGGTCTGCGAGATCACCCTCCAGCCGGTCCGCCGCCACAAGGTCGACGCGGCGATCCTCTTCAGCGACATCGTCGTGCCGCTGCAGGCCGCCGGTGTCGACCTGGACATCGTCGCCGGCACCGGCCCCGTCGTCGCCGCACCGATCGCCACCATGGCCGACGTCGACGCGCTGCCGGGCCTGAGCCCCGACGCCGTCGGCTTCGTCGCCGAGGCGATCCGGCTGCTGCTCGCCGAGCTCGGCCCGACCGCGCTCATCGGCTTCGCCGGGGCGCCGTTCACGCTCGCCAGCTATCTCGTCGAGGGCGGGCCGTCGCGGCACCACGTGAAGACGAAGGCCCTCATGTACGGCGCACCCGACGTCTGGCACGCCCTGTGCGCCCGCCTGGCCGACATCACCCTCACGTTTCTGCGGGTCCAGGCCGATGCCGGGGTGCACGCGGTGCAGCTGTTCGACTCCTGGGCCGGGGCCCTGTCCGAGGCCGACTACCGCCGCTACGTCCTGCCGCACTCGCGCCGTGTCCTGGCCGGTCTGGACGACACAGGGCTACCGAAGATCCATTTCGGCGTCGGCACCGGGGAGCTCCTGCCCGCCATGGCCGAGGCCGGCGCCGACGTGGTCGGGGTCGACTGGCGCACCCCGCTCGACGTGGCCGCGGGGCGGGTCCCCGGCAAGGTTCTGCAGGGCAACCTCGACCCGTGCGTGCTGTTCGCGCCGTGGGAGGTCGTGGAGACCGAGGTGCGACGGGTGGTCGCCGAGGGCCGCAAGGCGCCCGGGCACATCTTCAACCTCGGCCACGGTGTCATGCCCGAGACCGACCCTGACGTGCTGAGCAGGGTCGTGTCGCTGGTGCACTCGCTCTAGCCGCCGGGCCGGGCTAGTAGGTGGGGCTCCACCGCCACCAGCCGTGGTCGCCGGCGAGCTGGGCCAGTCGCGAGCCAAGCATCAGCGACGTGGCCCGGGCCTCGCCGGCGAGCCGGGCGTGCACCTGCTCGGCGATCTCCGGCGCCCGGTACTCGGCGTGCTCCAGCAGCTGCAGGGTCACCGTCCACCAGTACCGGTCGTCGTCGCTGGCGTGCGGGGCGCCGCCGGCGAACCACTCCGCGAGCCCGTCGAGCAGGTCGTCGCCGACCCCGTCGGGGTCCGTCAGCCGCAACGCCGCGCAGACCCGCGCGACCACGTCGTCGTCCCAGCCCGACAGATGGCCGCGCACCAGCGTGTGCAGCGACGGGTGCCCGAGCGCACCGGCCGCGTCGATCTCCAGCGAGAACACGTTGTCGCGGGCCAGCCGCTCCTGCAGCACCGGCAGGATCCGCTCGTCGCGCCGCCGGGCCAGCCCGAGCAGCGCCTCGCACCGGGTGTCGTCGTGCGGGTCGTCGAGCCGCACGACCAGCGCGTCGCGCAGCACCGGGGCGTCCACCTCGGACAGTTGGGTACCGAGGGCGAAACACGCCCAGTCCCGCACGTCGTCGTCCGGGTCGTTGCTCAGGACCAGCAACGCGCGCACGGTGTCGTCCGGCGCCGCCTCGCCCAGCACACTCGGCAGCGCCTGCGCGACCGCCCGCCGGACCCGCGCGTCGTGGTGGCGGATCAGCGGCAGCAGCAGCGGCAGCGCCTCGTCGTCATAGCACCAGGCGACGGCGTCGGCCAGCTCCGCCGGTGACGTCGTCGTGTCGGCCAGCAGCGCCGAGATGGTCCTCGCGGTCGGCTCCACGTCGTCGACCGGCGCCGCACGGGCCGCGGCCGCCGCTGCCGCCCGCGGCGGCCGCCGCCGGGTCGGCGAGTTCGGCCAGGTCCGCGATGACGTCGGCGAGCGGGTCCACCGCGTGGGCGTCCCCGTCCGGTCCGCCCGGCTGCCCGGCGGTGTGCCCGGCGCCGATCTGCCACGGGTCCGTGCTCCACGGCTCCGCGCTCCACGGCTCAGGGCGCCACGGCTCGGCACTGCGGGGTTCAGCGCTGCGTGGTTCGGCGGTCCACGGCGCGTGACCGCCGCCGGCGCCGGGATCCAGCGCGCGGTCGCTCGGCTCGTCCGGTGACGGTCGGGAGGACGCGAGGTCGCTCATCCGAGAGAGTGTGCTCGCCTCCGGCGAGATGTTCCAGAGGGGTTCGCCCCACAGATGGACATCCCCCTGGTCAGATTCGCCCGACCCGACGACATATCGACGCACTTCGGATGTACCCGCAGCCGGCGTTCAGCGTCCCCGGCTGTCCAGTCGCAGCGACTGCCACGACCCGTCCGCCGCCCATCCGCCGTCCACGGACAGTGCGGCGCCGTTGATGAAACCGGACCGCTCCGGGTCGGCGAGGAACGCCACCGCGCGGGCCACGTCCTCCGGCTGCGCGAACCGTGCCATCGGCACATGATCGGTGATGTCGGTGTCCGCGTACGCGCCGGACGCCTGCGACTCGTCGTCCATCTCCGTCTTCACCCAGCCGGGGCAGACCGCGTTGACCCGGATGCCGCGACCGCCCCACTCGACGGCCAGGGTGCGGGTCATGCCGATCAGGCCGTGCTTGCTCGCGTTGTACGCCACCCGGTCCGCGACCCCCAGCAACCCCGCCACCGAGGCGATGTTGACGATCGAACCGGTGCCACGGACCAGCATTCGCCGCCCGAACGCCCGGCACAGCAGGAACGGCCCGGTGAGGTTCACCTCCATCACCCGCCGCCACTGCGCCACGTCGGTGTCCTCGGCGGGCGCGATCGAGGCGATGCCGGCGTTGTTCACGAGGACGTCGCAGCCGCCGTACACCGCCTCGACCTCGCTCACGAACCGCGCGACGTCGCCCTCGTCGGAGACGTCGCCGGTGAACATCAGCCCGTCCAGATCGACCGGTCTCGTGTCGATGACCGCCAGCTGGTACCCCTCCGCCGCCAGCAACTCGGCGGTCTTGCGGCCGATGCCCTGCGCCGCGCCGGTGACGACGGCCACTCGCGTTTCTGTCATATGGCGACCATAGACTCGGAGCATGACTGGAGGGGCACGGCGACGGGTCGTGGTGATCGGCGGCGGCATCGCCGGTCTCGCCGCGGCGCACCGCCTGCACGAGCGCGCCCCGCATCTCGACGTGGTGCTGTTCGACCAGGGCGAGCGTCCCGGTGGCAAGCTGCGCACCGTCGAGCTGGCCGGCGGCCCGGTCGAGCGGGGCGCCGAGTCGTTCCTGTCCGGCGACCCGGCCGGCGGCCCGAGCGCCGCCGTGCGGCTGGCGGAGCAGGTCGGCCTCGGCGACGCGATCGTGCACCCCGCCACGTCGAAGGCCGCGGTCGCGGTCGACGGCGGCCTGCACGACCTGCCGCCCGGCACCCTCATGGGCATCCCCGTCGACACCGACCCTGCCGAGCGCCCGTCCGGCGGCCCGCTGCTGCGCCCCGGCGAGGACGTGACCGTCGGCGGCCTGGTCCGCCCGCGCCGCGGCGACCTTGTCGTCGACCGGTTCGTGGAGCCGCTCCTCGGCGGCGTCTATGCGGGCCGCGCCGACCGGCTCTCGCTGCGCATGGCGCTGCCCGCCCTCGCCGACGCGGCCGAGCGCTCCGACACCCTCACCGGCGCCGTCCGGTCTGCCCTGGCCGCGCGGCGCAGCACGCCGGGCGCCCCGGTGTTCAGCACCGTCCAGGGCGGCATGAGCCGGCTCGTCGACGCCCTCGCCGCGGCCCTGCCCGACGTCCGGCTCGGCCTGCCCGTGCGGGAGCTGCGCCGGCACGGCCCCGGCTGGCGCCTCACCGTCGGCTCCACCCGCGACGCGTCCACAGTGGACGCCGACGGTGTCGTCCTCGCCGTGCCCGCCACCCCCGCCGCCCGCCTGCTGTCCACAGTGGACGGCGTGCAGGGCGTGCCGCTCGGCTATGCCAGCGTCGCGCTCGTCGCGTTGGCGCTGCCCACCACCAAGCTGCCCGAGCTGTCGGGGTTCCTGGTCCCGGCGACCGAGGGGTTCGCGGTCAAGGCCGTCACGTTCTTCGACCAGAAGTGGGCGCACCTGCGCCGCCCCGGGCTGACCCTCGTGCGCGCCTCCGTCGGCCGCGCCGGCGACGAGCACCAGCTGCAGCACACCGACGCAGACCTGCTCGACCTGGTCCGCGACGAGGTGGCCCGCCTCCTCGGCGCCGACCGCCTGCCCGACCCCGTCGACGCCGCCGTCTTCCGCTGGGGCGGCGGCCTCCCGCAATACGAGCCGCACCACCGCGACCGCGTCGCCGCGCTGCGCGCCGCCCTCACCGCCCACCCGGCGATCACGGTCGCCGGCGCCGCCTATGACGGCGTCGGGATCCCCGCCTGCGTCACATCGGGGTGGACCGCCGCCGACACGCTGCTCCAGGCCCTGGAAGGATAGCGACATGACCAGCAACGCCGCCCGCATCCGCGAGCTGAACGACTCGATCCGCTACACGATGTGGTCGGTGTTCCAGGCGGCGACCCCGCTGCGCGCCGAGGCCCGCGAGGGTGCCGCCGCCGAGGCGACCGCGTTCCTCGCCGACCTGGCCGCGAAGGACGTCGTGGTCCGCGGCACCTATGACGTCGCCGGCCTCCGCGCCGACGCCGACCTCATGATCTGGTGGCACGCCCCGAGCGCCGAGGCCCTCCAGGAGGCGTATGCGGCCCTGCGCCGCACCGCCCTCGGCGCCCACATCCGGCCCGTCTGGTCGCAGATGGCCCTGCACCGCCCCGCCGAGTTCAACAAGAGCCACATCCCGGCGTTCCTGGCCGACGAGGAGGCCCGCGCCTGGGTCTGCGTCTACCCGTTCGTCCGCTCCTACGAGTGGTATCTGCTGCCCGACGAGGAGCGCCGCGCCATGCTCGCCGAGCACGGCAAGATGGCCCGCGGCTATGCCGACGTCCGCGCCAACACGGTGGCCAGCTTCGCCCTCGGCGACTACGAGTGGATGCTGGCCTTCGAGGCCGACGAGCTGCACCGGATCGTGGACCTGATGCGCGAGCTGCGGGCGTCGACGGCCCGTCGCCATGTTCGCGAGGAGATCCCGTTCTACACGGGGCGGCGGCGGGACATCGCTGACCTGATCGCCAACCTTCCGTAGGCGTTTTCGTTTCGCTTTTGGCTTTGTTGCTCTTCGCGTGCGTGTTCGGCATGCCCGTAATAGAAAATCCATCACGGCTGCGGCCTTCGTGGTTCCGCGCAGCCTGTCGGCAGCGCGACAGGTAGCGCGGTCACCGTCCGTGCCGTAGTTGCGGTGATCCCAAGCCAGGTCCGCGCTCACATGATCCAGCGCCGTCGAGCGCATCATTCGGTGCTACAACACCGTCGCTGGTCAAAAAGCGAAGCCCATCGATCACTGGACCGGGCGGTGCCGGCACACGGGCGGCAATCTTCCGCCCTGGTCGGTGATCGAAGGACGGCTGCGGTCGTCCGGGCGGCCACGCCTGTCCTTGGATCATGAGGGGGTTGGTGTGGGTCGGCTGCCGTTGGCCTCTGGGGCGAGTGGAGTCGCAGTTTCGCCTGCTGCGTGTTGTGCGGGGGTCGGGGCCCGTATGGCTCTGGGCGGACTGGGGAATGCCAGGCTCGGGACGGCGATCTCCCGCCCTGGTCGGTGATCGAAGGAGGGCCGTGGTCGTCTGGGCGGGCTCAAGAGGTGGTTGCAACACTCCGAGTCATGATCGATAGATGGGTGTGTGCAGCTAGTGGCGTCTCGGTTGTCGTTCGCGGAACGGGAAGAGATCTCGGTGGGGCTGGCCCGGGGTGAGTCGAGGCGGGTGATCGCGGCCCGGTTGGGTCGGGCGGCGTCGACGGTGTCCCGGGAGATCTTCCACCATTCCAACCACCGCTGGTCCGGGCTGGGTCAGCCGGGTCTGGTGTACCGGGCGACGCGGGCGCAGGTGTCTTCGGACGCGTTCAAAGCGAGGTCGAAAGCGGGGAAACTCACCGCGGCGTCGCCGTTGCGGGACGCGGTGATCGCCCGGCTCGAGGACCGGCATTCCCCGCAGCAGATCGCTCTACGGTTGCGGGAGGACTTCCCGGACGACAGGACGATGTGGGTGTCACACGAGACGATCTACCACGCCATATACCTGCAGGCCCGCGGCGGTCTGCGCGCGGAACTGACCCGGCAGAAGGCACTGCGGTCCGGGCGCGTCAACCGGCGCCCCCGTGCGGCCGAGGCCGGCGCGGTCCGCTCCAACCGGCCCTGGCTCGGGCTGCGCATCAGCGACCGACCGGCCGAAGCAGCGGACCGGGCCGTGCCCGGGCACTGGGAAGGTGACCTCCTCATCGGCAAGCACGGCACCACCGCGATCGCGACCCTCGTCGAACGCACCACCCGGTTCGTGATCCTCGTCGCCCTGCCCGACAGCCGCGTCAGCGAACACGTCATCGCCCAGCTGACCGCGAAAATGACGCAGCTGCCCGAGGAACTCCTGCGGTCGCTGACCTGGGACCAGGGCACCGAAATGGCCCTGCACGCCCGGTTCAGCATCGCGACCGGCTGCCCCGTGTTCTTCTGCGACCCGCACAGCCCCTGGCAACGCGGCTCGAACGAGAACACCAACGGACTGCTCCGCGAGTACTACCCCAAAGGCATCCACACCTTCACCACCACCAGCCAGGCCGACCTGGACGCCACCGCCGCCCAACTCAACCGCCGACCCCGTGAAACACTCGGATGGCGAACCCCCGCAGAAAAACTCGCAGAACTCCTGACCAGCAACGTTGCAACCACCTCCTGAAACCGCCCTGGATGGCCACGCCTGTCCTTGGATCATGAGGGGGTTGGTGTGGGTCGGCTGCCGTTGGCCTCTGGGGCGAGTGGAGTCGCAGTTTCGCCTGCTGCGTGTTGTGCGGGGGTCGGGGCCCGTATGGCTCTGGGCGGACTGGGGAATGCCAGGCTCGGGACGGCGATCTCCCGCCCTGGTCGGTGATCGAAGGACGGCCGTGGTCGTCTGGATGGCCACGCCTGTCCTTGGATCATGAGGGGGGTGGGTGTGGGTCGGCTGCCGTTGCGTTGTGGGTGATCTGTGTTTGAACCAGCGACGGTGTTGTAGCACCGAATGAGGCGCTCGACGGCGCTGGATCATGTGAGTTCGGGCCTGGCTTGGGATCACCGCAACTACGGCACGGACGGTGACCGCGCTACCCGTCGCGCCACCGGAGACTGCGTGGAACCACCAAGGCCGCAGCCGTGCTGGAATTCTATTACGGGCATGACAAACACCGCACGCGAACAGTGCCCTCAGGACGGGGCGGGTCGGTGCATGGGTACGTGCTCGATGCCGTCGTCCAGGAATGTCGGGCCGGACGTGGTGAAGCCGAAGCGTTCGTAGATGCGGATGGCCGTGGTCTGTGCGTTCAGGGCAGCGGGACGGGGGCCCACGATGGAGACCGCCTCGGCGAGCAGCCGGGCGGCCAGACCCTGGCCGCGGTGAGCGGGGGAGGTCACGACGCGGCCGATGCGGGCGGTGCCGTCCGGTTCGGTGAGGACGCGCAGGCAGGCGGTCACGGCGCCGGACGGGTCGGTGAGCCAGACGTGGACGGTGTCGGGTTCGGTGTCGCGGCCGTCCAGGTCGGGGTACACGCACTGCTGTTCGACGACGAAGACGTCGCTGCGGAGGCGGAGCAGGGCGTACAGGGTGGAGACGTCCAGGTCGGCGAACGGGGCGCTGTGCATGATCACGGCTTGAGCGTAGCCAGCTGCTCGGCGGCCTTGCGGGCGGCGATGAGGACGGGGTCCCAGACGGGGGCGAAGGGGGGTGCGTAGGAGAGGTCCAGGCCGGTCATCTCCTCGACGGTCATGCCGTGCCACAGGGCGACGGCGAGGGCGTCGATGCGTTTCGCCGCGCCTTCCTGGCCGACGATCTGGGCGCCGAGCAGGCGGCCGGTGGTGCGTTCGGCAATGATCTTCGTGGTGATGGGGAGGGAGCCGGGGTAGTAGCCGGCGCGGGTGGTGGATTCGGTGACGGTGGAGAAGGTGGCGAAGCCGGCCGTGAGGGCTTCGGCGGTGGACAGACCGGTGCGGGCGACCTCGTACGAGCAGATCTTGGAGACCGCGGTGCCGACGACGCCGGGGAAGGTGGCGTAGCCGCCGCCGATGTTGATGCCGACGGCGCGGCCCTGCTTGTTGGCGTGGGTGCCGAGGGCGACGGCGGCGGGGCGCTGTGAGATCAGGTGGAAGACCTCGACGCAGTCGCCGGCGGCCCAGATGCCCTCGGCGGAGGTGCGCAGGCGGCGGTCGACGGTGATGCCGCCGGTCGCGCCGACGGCGATGCCCGCGTCGGCGGCGAGTTTGCTGTTGGGGCGGGTGCCGAGGCCGAGGATGACGATGTCCGCGGGCAGCGTCTCGCCGGCGGTGCGCACGCCGGTGACCCGGCCGTCGGTGACGTCGAATCCTTTCAGGGCGCAGGACAGCCGCAGGTCGACGCCGAGGCCGCGCAGCGCGTCGGCGACGAGGACGGCCATGTCGGGGTCGAGGGTGCGCATCGGCTGGTCGGCGGCGTCGATGAGGGCGACCTCCAGGCCGCGGCTGATCATCGCCTCGGCCATCTCCAGGCCGATGTAGCCGGCGCCGACGACGACGGCTCTGCGGGGGCGGTCGGACTCCAGGAATTCCAGGATCCGGATCCCGTCCTCCAGGGTCTGCACGCCGTGGATGCCGGCGGCGTCGACGCCGGGCACGTCGGGGCGGGCCGGCACGCCGCCGGTGGCGATGACGAGTTGGTCGAAGGGTTCGGCGTAGGAGTCGGCGCCGGAGCGGACGGTGACCTCGCGGCGGTCGACGGAGATGGCGACGACCTCGCTGCCGAGGCGCAGGTCGATGTCGAGCTTGCGGAACTCGGCCGGGGTCCGGGCGACGAGGTCGTCGGGCCCGGCGACGTCGCCGGCGATGAGGTAGGGGATGCCGCACGCCGAGTACGAGACGTGCCGCCCCTTCTCGAACGCCACGATCCGCAGGTCGCCGACGGGCCGCCGTCGGCGGGCCTGCGAGGCGGCGCTCATCCCCGCGGCGTCGCCGCCGATCACCACCAGCCGCTCCACAGAAGTCACCCGATCATTTAATCGTGTTTGTCGGGTGCGGGGATGGCGGCGCCGGTGTCGTCCCAGACGTTTCCCGAATTGGCGCTCAGGCTGGTCTGGGTGCTGATGAGGATCGGGCAGACGAACATGCTGTTGCGGCCGAAGCGGTTGTTCACCACGGCGATGCCGGTCATCGGGGTGGGGCCGCCGCCGCGGTGGGCGAAGTTCAGCACGCAGTGGCCGCCGTCGAGCCAGTTGCTCTCGACCCGGATGTCGCCGCTCGCGCCGCCCTCCTGGGTGACCTGGTAGGCGGCGTTGGCGTTGGCGCCCGGGTACAGCACGTTGTGCCGCAGCGTGATCCGGCGCTTCCCGCGGGTGTCGACGGCGTCGTTGACGGTCTCGCCGCCGCCGGGGGCGCCGCTGCGGTAGAACGTCAGGTCGTGGATCCAGGAGTCCTGGACGGTCACGTCGTTGCCGGCCTTCACACCGTCGACGGTGCCGTGGATGTTGACCCGGGTCAGGGTCGTCGCGGCGGCCCAGACGCCGTCGAGGCAGGCGTTGGGGCTGGCGGGGGCGATCTCGACGTCCTCGATGACGGCGCTGCCCTCGACCTGGACGACCGCGGCCGAGCAGCGCGCCGCACCGCCCCGCACGATCGAGTTGCGCAGCGTCACGTTCTTCCCGGTGATGCGGACGTAGCCGCGGATGTCGGCGTTGGCCACGACGGCGTTGTCGGTGGCGAGCGTCTGATCGCCGTTGAGCACCGTCAGCGTGGTCCCGGCGATGACGCCCGTGTTGCCGGCGGCGGGCTTCCCGCCGCCCCGGGACACGACCCGCGGTGCCGCCGTCGGCGACGCGCTGGGCGAGGCGGACACCGACGGTGACGGAGATCGGGAGGCGGTCGGGGACGCGGCGCCGGGCAGGCCCGCCATCTCCGCGGACCGGCGCTGCTCGGGCGTCATGCCGTCCGCGGACGTCCGCTCGGACGGCTGCGTCAACGGATACACCAGCACCGCGGTCAGTGCCACCGTGGCGACGCCGGCGACGGCGACACCGATCGGCCCCCAGTGAATGACGCGGCGCCCAGTCGCCGGAAGATCACTCTCGGTGGTCACCGACCCTTTCTAGTGGTACAGGAGTGACGTCCGCAACCTATTGATGCACACGGTTATTCAAGTGCCTTCGACATCTGCTGTGAAGTCGTCTCGAACCCCAACGATTCGTACAGCTGCCGTGCGCCCGGATTGTGGCCGAAGACGTTGAGGCCGAGCCGGGTGACGCCGCGGGCACGCAGTTCGTCCTCGGCGGCGAGCATCAGCGCGCGACCGTGGCCGCGGCGGCGGTGCGCCTCGTCGACCTGGATCTCGTAGATCCAGGCCTGCGGCCGCTCGGACGTCGGCAGCCCGATCCACAGGAACCCGACGACCTCGCCGTCCACCTCGCCGGCGAACATCAGCTGCCCCTCGGTTGCCAGGCCGTCGGGCAGCAGCGCGGCGAACTGCCGATCGACCCGTTCGGTGGCCTCGTCAAGCGTGGCGCGGCCGGCCTTGACCTCGTCAAGCGCGTATTCGGCCTGCAGCGCGGGCACGCGCCGGTCGTACTCGGCCTGGGTGAGCGGTCGTATTGTGAGCATGGTGCTCACAATACGAAGGCGTCCGTCCACAGCTGCCGGGACCGGCCCGACAGCGCGTCGAGGAGGCCGACCGCCTGGCCGTCGGTGAGCGCGGCGACGAAGTCCACGATCGCCCGGCCGCGCGCCATGGCCGTCATGTCGACGTCCTCGCCGGCCAGGCCGTAGTCGGCCGCGGTCAGGCCCTGGACCTCGGCGAACGCCATCTCGACCAGGTCGTGCAGGCGCCGCGGCAGGCGGGCGGCCTCGGCCGGGTCGATCAGCCACGCGTGCAGCGCCTCGACCAGCGCGCCCAGCAGCCGCGCCTGGCCCCGCTGGTGCAGCGCCAGGTCGGGCCGCTCCAGGACGAACCGGTGGTGCACGAACTTCAGCACCTGCACCTCGTGCCACTGCGCGGTGCCGAGCGCCACGTGGCCGGAGCGCATCGGCGGCTCCTCCCGCACGTGGATCGCGTCGATGAGCCGGCGGGTCCACCGCGCCGAGAACCGCGCGACGTTCTGCTCCGCCTCGACCGAGCCGTCGAACGGCGCCGCGAGCAGCCCGTCGACCAGCTCGTGGCGCACGTGCTCCACGGCCGCCCAGAACGCGTCGTCGTCGCTGATCCAGCCGTCCTTGCGGAACAGGTCGCGGCGCAGCAGCTCCACGGACCGGCCCGGCCGGCGGGCGGTGTGCCGCAGCTCGGCGAGGTCCAGGCCGCGTAGCTCCGTCGCATCACGCTGCCACGCCATCAGCTCCGTCGCCACGGTGCCCTGCTGCAGGACCCCGACACGGTGGAAGTCCTCGAGGTCGTGGATGGCGTAGGCGATGTCATCGGCGGTGTCCATCACGGACGCCTCCACGGTCTGCTGCCACCGCGCGAGCAGGCCGTCGAACGGCGCGCGGGCCTGGCGCAGGTCGGCCAGCTCGGTCACGTAGGCGCCGAACTTCACGGACCCTGCCGCGGGGTCCTCCGGGTCGACCCCGGCTCCTCGCGGTGTCGGATGCATCAGGTGTACGTGCGGCGAAGGGTAGGTCCGCCGGGTCCATGGGTATTTCGCCATGGCCGCCCGGACCGCGGCGGTCAGGTCCAGCCCGACGGTCGAGCCGCTGATCTCGGTGCTCGTCACGATCCGGTAGGACTGTGCGTTGCCCTCGAACCCGTCGGGGAGCCCGAGCCGCTGCCGGGCGAGCCGGTCCAGGACCCGCTCGCCGAGGTGCCCGAACGGTGGGTGGCCGAGGTCGTGCGCGAGGGCCGCCGCCTCCACCACGTCGGCGTCGCAGCCGCCGAGCTTGTCCAGCAGCGCCTGCGCGCCGGCCGCGGGGGAGCACAGCCGCTCCGAGATCCCGCGGGCGACACTGGCGACCTTCAGGCTGTGGGTGAGCCGGTTGTGCACCAGCAGCCCGGACCCGCCGGGGCTGATCACCTGGGTGACGCCGCCGAGGCGGGCGAAGAACGGTGACGCGACGATCCGGTCGCGGTCGGCCCGGAACGGGTTGCCGGACAGGTCGCCGTCGGTGCCGCCGAAGAGTCGTGCGTCCCTCATGAAGGCTTACGAACCTCGATGACGAAACCGCTCGCGGTCACCGCCGCCGCCGGGTGGTGCGCCAGCAGCAGATCCAGGACCTTCAACGGGGAGAGGATCCAGGTGAGCGGGAGGATGGCGCGGTACAGCCGCATGCTGCCGAACGACAGCAGCATCGCCAGCCACTCCTGCAACGTCCACAGCATGCCCGACGTGGGTCCGGCGCCAACCTTGACGCTGAGCACCTCGAACTGCGGGAACTGCTCGCGCAGCCCGACCTCGGTGTAGCGCTGGAAGTCATACGGCGAGGCGTGGAACGGCTGCATGAACGGCACGAACACCAGCATCCGGCCGCCGGGGCGCAGCAGGCGGTGCATCTCGGCGATGTGCTCCGCCGGGTCCGGCACGTGCTCCAGCACCGCGATGCTGATCCCGCCGGCGAGGCTGCCCTCCGCGAGGGGCACGTTGCGCAGGTCGGTGACGATGTCGACGTTGGGGTAGGTGCCGCCGTCCATGCAGATGACCCGCTGGTCGCGGCGGTGGGTGCCGCAGCCGAAGTCGGCGACGAGGTCCCGATCGAGGTCGAAGCTGCGCAGGAACGGCATGATCAGGTTGCGGTCCATGACCGGCGACAGGACCTTGATCGCCGTCGGATATACCTTGTTGAACCGTTTCTTGACGAACTCCTTGATCCGGTTCAGCGCGTCGGCGGTGAGCTCCTCGGACTCGAACCCGCCGAACTTCAGCTGGCCGCCCCGGCGCCTTCCGGTGTGACCGCAGGCGGCGCAGGTGATCGTGTCGCCGCCGTCGAGCCGCAGCTGCGCGTGACATGCGGGGCACGCGAGGACCTCGGCGAGGCGCGCCTGGCGGCCGGCCGCCGACGCTTCCATCGCGGGGGCGTCAGTCACAGTGTCGTTCATCATCCCTCAGCGGATCTCGTAGACGGCGATGTCCCCGGCGCGGTGCCTGAACTGCGCGAACTCGCCCAGCGTCGGCGCGGGAGCGCTGTGGGCCTCGTCGACGAACAGCCACCGCACACGGTACTGGTCGCGCAGCTTACCGATCGTGTCCGCCGACGGCGCCGAGAAGGCCGCGTCGTTGTCCGCGAGCAGCTGCTCGTTCCAGTACGGCGCCCAGACGGCATTGGTGCCGGTCGCGGCGGCCATCTCGTGCGTGCGGTTGGTGAAGCCCCAGCCCTCGATCAGGAAGCGGCGCTCGGAGTACGCGGAGAACGCGAAGTGCCGGTTGTCGCACACGTCCTTCGGGGTGTCGCTGGCGATGACGCAGTGCGCGTTCGTGGCGACCAGGTCGTCGGGCTTGGAGTGGTCGCGCAGCCACCGGCCGGCGTCCTTGGTGCCCTTGGGGATGAACGGCTGGTACTGCTGGACGCCGCGCCAGCCGGCCTGGTTGGCCTCGCGGGTCGTCTCGTGCAGGTGCAGCAGCGTGGTGACCAGACAGACGCCGGCCAGCATGCTCGCGTAGACGGTGCCCTTGGCCGGGAACGAGGAGCGGCGCACGAACCACGCGGCGACGCCGAGCAGCGCGAACACCACCAGGTAGGGCCAGACCAGGTGGAACGCGGTCTGCACCGGCCCGCCCACGTTTGCCGGTCGCGGGGTCCGCTTCGGGTTGACCTCGTGGACCACGATCAGGATCGCGGCGCCGGTGAGGATCGCGCCGTACACCCACGTCAGCATCCGCCGCACGGGCACGTCGTTGGGCGTGATCATGGTCAGGCCGACCACCGCCGCGAGCGACAGGTAGGGCCGCCCGGACACCATGAACCAGCCCTCGGCGCCGCCCTCGTGCCCGAAGATCAGCAGCGCGCCGATGCCGGACAGGCCGATGCCGAACATCAGGATGACCGGGTCGGCGGAGATCTTCAGGTCGGGCCGGCGGCGCCTGGCGAGCCCGGTCAGGCCGAGCACCCCCGGCCAGATGCAGGCCCAGCAGGCGAACGTGATCAGCGTGACCAGCACCAGCCGCCACAGCGGGCCGACGCCGGGCAGCGCGAACGTGGCCGTGTAGGGCGCGCCGGAGATCCGCGCGAAGTGCAGCGGGTCGATCGCGAGGCCCTGCGCGGCGCCGCCGAACAGCACGAACTGGGCGAACAGCACCGCGACGAACGTGATCCCGGACGTGATCAGCGCGGCCGGGTGGACCCGCTTGCGGGTCAGCAGGCGCACCGCGATGACCAGCAGCAGCCCGGCCAGCAGCATCGGCAGGAACGTCGCCTTGCCACCGGTCACCGCCGCCATGAGCAGCACCACCAGGGCCCACCGCTTGCGGTTGGACACGGTGAGCACGTCGACCAGGACCAGCGCCAGCCCGGCGAACAGGATCGCGCCGAACGTCTGCGTCGGGCTCGTCCACATCTGGGCCCGCAGCGACGAGCCGTCCTCGTAGGCGTTGGTGCCGAAGGTGGAGAACCAGCCGCCGAGGCGCCACTGGTACGGCGTCGGGGTGAGTACGAAGTAGGTGGTGACCGCGGCCGCCGCGCCCGCCCACCACTTGCCGGTGAGCCGCTTGCCGAGCACGGCCACCAGCAGCAGGAACCCGAAGACCATCGGCAGCGGCGAGAGGCGCAGCAGCAGCACCTGCGGCTCGATGCCGGTGATCCACGACGTGGAGGCCATCTCGGCGTAGACGAACCAGTGGTAGAGCACCGGCTGCTCGGGCAGCCACGGCGAGGCCAGCGGCATGTGGTGCTTGGCGTCACCGAGCAGCGCGAGGTGGAACGGGGAGTCGCCGTCGGGGCTGAGCATGCCGGGCTCGGCCACGTCGTGGGTCGGGAAGAACCGGATGATGCTCCAGTAGAAGAGCACCAGCGCCGAGCCGGACAGGATCGCGGAGAACCAGAACGGGGTCTTCTCCTCGGCGCGGTCGGTGCCGCGCCAGTGCCGCCGCAGCCCGGGCACGAGCAGGAAGGTGGCGATCGTGGCGATCGGCCAGGCGACGGTCAGCAGCGGCAGCCCGATTGCCCTGGCGCCGATGTACACCATGACCTCGCAGGAGTAACCCACAGCGAGGCCCGCGGCCACGTCCTCGACGAACCAGCCGGGCCGCCCGCGGACCGCCCGCCAGAGCAGCATGCCCGGCAGGATGAGGCCCAGCGCGACATAGGTCGCGAAGATCGCGGTGGTCCAGATCGGCACGCCGTAGAAGGCCAGGCCGATGGGGATCAATACGCCGAGCACTGCCGGCGGCGCCCAAGCGGGCGGCTTTCGCCGGGCCGGGGCCGACGTCGGTGCCGCTGACGTGGGCTGTTCCACGGTTACTGCCACGTGATCCGCCGTTTCTTGAGATGACCGTCGCACCATATCAACGCATCACGGACAGTCGGGGACGCGCGTGCCGCCGGCCCGCCCGTCGATCAGCGTCGCTATACCGTCCAGGATGCGCGCCAGGCCGAACTCGAAGTCGGTGTCGGGCACATCGTCCGGCATGTCGAGTATGCCGGTTGCCAGGAGTCTGCCGATCGCGGGGAACCGCTGGGGGTCGACGAGTTTGCCGAGTAACTGACCGTAGGTGAGCATCGCCTCGTCGGCGGTCGTCCCGGACGCCTGCGCCGCCGCGGTGATGTCGGCGGTCAGCAGTGCCCAGTTCCGCGTGATGCCGTTCACGGTCATGATCGTGGAGAGCTTCTCGTACTCCTCCAGCGGTGTCGCGGCAAGGGTCCCCAGGCCGTAGTCCATCCACCCGACCTGGTTCGGGGTCAGCGGCGGCGAGCTGATCGGCACCCGCACGATCCACGGCTGCCGGCGCAGGATCCCCAGGTGCGTGCGGGCGAAGAGCAGCAGCCCCTCCCGCCAGTCCTCGCCCGGCGGCGCGTCCGGCGGCGGGCCGATCGCGGCGTCGACCATGAGGTCGAGCAGCTCGTTCTTGGCCGCGACGTAGCGGTACAGCGACATGGTCGACGCACCCAGCTCGGTCGCGACGCGGCCCATCGACACCGCGCCCAGGCCCTCCGTCGCGGCGACCCGCACACCCGCGGCGACGATCCGATCCAGGGTCAGCCCGGGCTTCGGCCCCTTGCCCGGCCGGGTGCGCAGACCCCAGGCGGCGGCGAGGACGGCGGGCATCTCGTTGTCCATTGACTCGGATTCTACTTCTGCGTATAACTTACGCAGTAGTGCGTACGACATACGCAATAAAAATCTTGGAGGGCGACGCATGTCCCTTGCTATCGAGGCCACCGGCCTCACGAAGTCCTACGGCAAGCTCGGCGTCCTCACCGGCGTCGACCTGGCCGTGCCCGCCGGCACCGTGTTCTCCCTGCTCGGGCCCAACGGCGCGGGCAAGACGACCACCGTGCGCATCCTGGCCACGCTGCTGCGCCCCGACGGCGGCCGGGCCCGCGTCGCCGGCTACGACGTGGTCCGCCAGCGCCGGCAGGTCCGCGGCGCGGTCAGCCTCACGGGGCAGTACGCGGCCGTCGACGAGCTGCAGACCGGCCTGGAGAACCTGCGGATGATGGGCCGGCTCAGCGGCCTCGGCGCCGCCGCGGCCGGCAGGCGGGCCGCGGAGCTGCTGGAGCGCTTCGACCTCACCGCCGCCGGCAACCGGCGCGCCGGCACCTACTCCGGCGGCATGCGCCGCCGCCTCGACCTCGCCGCCGGGCTCGTCGGCACCCCGTCGGTGATCTTCCTCGACGAGCCGACCACCGGCCTCGACCTCACCAGCCGGCAGGCGATGTGGCAGGTGATCGGCGGGCTCGTCAGCACCGGCGTGACCGTCTTCCTCACCACGCAGTACCTCGAGGAGGCCGACCGGCTCGCCGACCGCATCGCCGTCGTCGACCACGGGCGGGTCGTCGCCGAAGGTACCCCCACCGACCTGAAGCGCCGCTTCGGCGACCAGCGCCTCGACCTGGAGATCACCGACCGGGCCGGCTGGGACGCGGTCGCCGCCCACCTCGGCGGCCGGGTCGTGCAACGCGACCCCGAGCGGCTCACCCTCGGCGTCACCACCGACGGCAGCGCCGCCCACGTCCGCGCCGTCCTCGACGAGATCGACCCCGGCCGCACCACCGTGCGCCGGTTCTCACTGCACAGCGCCACCCTCGACGACGTCTTCCTCGCCCTCACCTCTTCGGTCAAGGAGCCCGCCAATGTCTAGCGCCACGATGTCCCCCGCCCCGGTCGCGTCCGCCGCCACCCAGTGGCTGACGATGGGCGGGCGGTCGCTGCGCCTCGGCCGCCGCAACGTCGAGGCGCTCATCATGTCGCTGGTCCTGCCGGTGATGCTGATGGTCGTCTTCGTCTACCTCTTCGGCGGCGCCATCGACACCGGCACCGCCTACGTCACCTACGTCGTGCCCGGCGTCATGCTGCTGTGCGTGACGTTCGGCTCGGGCATGACCGCGGGCTCCGTCGCCAACGACATGACCGGCGGCATCATCGACCGCCTCCGCTCCCTCGACGTCGGCGGCCCGGCCATCCTCGCCGGCCACGTCGCGGCCAGCATCGCCCGCAACGTGTTCTCCAGCGCCCTGGTCTTCGGGGTCGCGTTCGCCATCGGCTTCCGGCCGCACGCCTCGGCGCTGCAGTGGCTCGGCGCCGCGGGGATCCTGGTCCTCACCATCACCGCGGTGTCCTGGCTGGCGGCGGCCCTCGGGCTGCTCGCGTCCTCGTCCGAGGCGGCGGCCGGCTACACCTTCGGGATCACGTTCCTGCCCTACGCCAGCAGCGCCTTCGTCCCGGTCGACACCATGCCGACCTGGCTGCGCGGCTTCGCCGAGAACCAGCCGATCACGCCGATCACGGAGAGCCTGCGCGGGCTGCTGCTGGACCAGCCGGTCGGCTCCGCGCCGTGGAAGGCGGTCGCCTGGTGCGCCGCGATCATGGCCGTGTCGGTGGCCGCCTCGGCCGTGCTGTTCCGCAACAAGACCCGCGGCTGACGGACCCCGCCGGTCAGCGGCTGAGGCGGCACCAGGCGACGCCGCCGGCCTTGTGAACCTCCATCTCGAGGTCCTCGAACTCGTCGGTGTGCACCGCGTACAGGAAGACGGTGGCCGAGTCCCGCACGGTCAGCCGGACGGTCGGATCCTGATTCGCGTCCTGGCCGTGCGTCTCCCACGTCCCGGTCCCGGTCATCGCCGCGGTCGTGAGGCGGCCGTCGTCCCAGCCGTCGGCCAGCAGGCCCTGCGCCCGGAACGTCCCGCCCTCGGCGAGGCTCAGCTTCCCGCCGCACGCGCTGTTCCACACCCCGACGACCTGCTCCTCGGTGAAGGCCGGGCGTGGGTCGTCGGGGAAGGCCAGGGCGTCACAGCAGTTGCAGCCGAGCAGCAGCGGGAACGCCAGGACCGCCATCGCCACCCTGGCCCGTGTGGAGCTCCGGGGCATGGCGGCGATCATGGCAGATCCATGAACGCCTAACCAGCCGCGGGATCCAGCTTGATCGACAGGCTGTTGACGCAGTGGCGGGTGTTCTTGTCGGTCATGCGCTCGCCCCGGAAGACGTGGCCCAGGTGCGAGTCGCAGCGGGCGCAGCGGATCTCGGTGCGGGCCATGCCCATGCTCCGGTCCTCGATCTCCTTCACGGTGCCCGGGATGGCGTCGTCGAAGCTCGGCCAGCCGCAGTGGGAGTCGAACTTCGAGGTGCTCTCGAACAGCTGGGCGCCGCAGGCGCGGCAGTTGTAGACGCCGTCGGTCTTGGTGTTGACGTATTCGCCGCTCCACGGCGCCTCGGTGCCCGCGCGGCGCAGGACCCGGAACTCGTCCGGGGACAGCCGCACGCGCCACTCGGCATCGGTGGTGGGCAGGTCGACAAGTGGCTCGGTCATGCCTCAACGGTAGGCGGCACGGCGCCCGCCGACCATTACGGCCCGCGAACACGATTTTGCCGGCGTACGCGCGACGTCTCCGCGCCAGTCTCGTTGGACCGACGAAAGCCATGATTCGGACTTTTCGTGGCACACCGGTCGGATGGACGGGGTACGACAACGATGAGGTTGCTCTACAAGGCGGTTGCGGTCGGCGCGGCGGGCGCGGCCGGCATCACGCCACTGGCCACCGCGGCGCACGCCGCGCTCACGTCGCAGGAGCTGCGCGTGGACGGCTGTGGCCGGTCGTGGAGCGGCACCCTCGAACTGTGCGCCGACGGTGAGACGTCCCACCCTGGCGCCGGCCCCGCTGGGTACGGCCCGAACGACACCAACGACTGGCGGTACGCCGCGCCGAGCGGCGTCGGTACCGGCGGCCCGCTGTACGCCGGCCAGGCCGACGACGATGACGACGCCCCCGGCTACGGCGGCCACAGCCACGGCGGCTCGGGCCACGGCGGCAACGGCAGCGGCAACGGCAACGGCAACGGTGGCCATGGGCACGGCACTCCGGGTGGCAACGGCGGCACCACGCCCGGTGGTGGCAACGGCAACGGCACGCCCGATGGCGGCACCACGCCCGGTGGCGGTGGGGGTACCACACCCGGAGGGACGCCTGGCGGGACCGGATCCGGCAGCGGCGGCCCCGGTGTCTCCAGTGTCCCCGCGGGGTCCGTGGCGGGCGCGGCGACCGGCACGGCCGCGGCGACCGGGACACTGCCGGTGACCGGCACGTCGTCGATGATGACCACCATCGGGTTCGCGTTCATCATTGGAGGGGCGGGCATCCTGTACTTCACGCGTCTCGGCGACCGGGGCGAGGAGCAGGCCCCGACCACGACCCCTGAGCCCAGGACCCCCGCGAGGAACAGGCCGGCGGCGCCGATGCCGAGGCGCAGGCCGAGCCCGCAGACCACCCGGCGCTCCTGACGGGGGTCCCGGGGACGGCGCCGACGCGTAGGGTGCTTGGCATGGCCAGTGCGCTGGAGATCGAGGTTGCGGGGCGTCCCGTGCGGTTGACCAGTCCCGACAAGGTGATGTTCCCGGAGCGCGGCTTCACCAAGCGCGACGTCTTCGAGTATTACGTCGCGGTCGGCGACGGGATCATGCGGGCGCTGGGCGACCGGCCGACGACGTTGCAGCGGTTCCCGGAAGGGATCGGCGGGGAGACGTTCTTCCAGAAGCGGGTCCCCGTCAAGGGGGTGCCGCCGTGGCTGGAGACGGCGCAGATCGCGTTCCCCAGCGGGCGCAAGGCCGACGAGCTGTGCCCCGTGGATCTCGCGCACGTGGCGTGGGCGGCGCAGATGGGCACGATCGTGTTCCATCCGTGGCCGGTGCGCAGGGCGCACGTCGACCACCCCGACGAGCTGCGCATCGACCTGGACCCGCAGCCGGGGACCGACTTCGCCGACGCGGCCGTCGTCGCCGGCGAGCTGAAGGCCGTCCTGGACGAGCTGGGCTGGAGGGGCTGGCCGAAGACCAGCGGCGGGCGCGGCGTGCACGTGTACGTCCGGATCAAGCCGGAGTGGACGTTCGTCGAGGCCCGGCGGGCCGTGATCGCGCTGGCGCGGGAGGTGGAGCGCCGCCGGCCCGACCTGGTCACCACCAAGTGGTGGAAGGAGGAGCGCGGCGAGCGGGTCTTCGTCGACTTCAACCAGATGGCGCGGGACCGCACGATCGCGTGTGCCTACTCGCTGCGGGCCAACGCGCGGGCGACCGCGTCGACGCCGTTGCGCTGGGAGGAACTGCCCGACGTCGAGCCCGACGACTTCGACCTGCGGACCGTGCCGGCGCGGATCGCGAAGCTCGGCGACGCGCACGCCGGCATCGACGAGGTCGCCCACGACATCACGCCGTTGCTGGAATGGGCGGAGCGCGACGCGGTCAACGGCGAGGGCGACATGCCGTATCCGCCGGAGTATCCGAAGATGCCCGGCGAGCCGATGCGGGTCCAGCCCAGCCGGGCCAGACCCGTGGAATGAGCGGCTACTTGTCGCAGGTGAGGTTCGCGGCGGGGACCCGCAGGTCGATCAGGTAGCGGTTCACGGCGTCGATCACGCAGCCGGTCTTCGGGTAGGCCGTGTGGCCTTCGCCCTTCCACGTGATGAGCGTGCCGACGCCCAGCATCTTCGCCAGGGCCGGCGCCTGCTCGTAGGGGGTCGCGGGGTCGCCGAGCGTGCCGATGACGACGATCGGCGCGGAGCCGGTCGCGGCGCCCGCCGGGTACGGGTCGCGCTTGCCGGGCCACTGCGCGCAGATCAGGTTCAGCGCGAGCGCGCCGCCGAACAGCGGATACTTCGAGCGCCACTGCGGCTGCAACGCCTTGGCCTGCTCCACCGTCGGGGTGTCGTCGCTGTCCGCGCAGCCGACGGCGGCGTTCGCGTCGAACATGTTGGTGTACTTGCCCTGCGGGTCCCGCTCGGCGTAGGAGTCGGCGAGCTGGAACATCTTCTCCGGCTTGCCGCCGCGCAGGTCCTGCATGGCCTGGGCGAGCACCCGCCAGCTGGACTCGCTGTACAGCGACGACACGACCGCGGTGAACACCCAGCCGGCCGTGGCGCTGCGGCCTTTGCCCTGCACGGGGCTGGTGCGGGCGTCCGCGATCGCCTTCGTCACCACGGCCCGCGGGTCGGGGCCGATCGGGCAGGCGCTCGCGTTGGCCTTGCACCAGGTGCTGAAGTTGTCGAAGGCGTGCTCGAACCCGGCCGCCTGCTTCTCCGCGGAGTCCTGCATCGACAGTGTCGGGTCGACGGCGCCGTCGAGGACCAGGGCGCGGACGTTCTTCGGGAAGAGCTGCGCGTACACGGCGCCGAGCAGGGTGCCGTAGCTGTATCCGAGGTAGGTCATCTGCTGCTCACCGACGGCGGCCCGCAGCGCGTCCATGTCCCGGGCGGTCTGCTCGGTGGAGAAGTAGCGCAGGGTGTCGCCGTACTTGTCGCCGCAGCTCTGTGCGAGCTTCCGGGTCAGCGTGACGGACTCGGTGAGCGCCGCGTCCGTCTGCGGGTCGGGGTCGATGCCGAAGTTGGCGTCGAGGTCGGCGTCGGAGAAGCACTTCACCGGCGAGGACCGGCCGATGCCGCGCGGGTCGAAGCCGATCACGTCGAAGCGGCGCACCACCTCCGCCGGCAGGTACACGGAGCGGTACACGGCGTAGTCGAACCCGGACGCGCCCGGCCCGCCCGGGTTGATGAACAGCGACCCGACCCGGTCCCGCTGTGTCGTGGACCGGCCGCGGACCAGCGCGACGTCGAACGTGCCGGAGCCTTCGGGGTTCTGCCAGTCCTGCGGGACCTTCACCGTCGCGCAGTCGTACTTCACGTTCTGCGGCGGGTTGGCGAAGATCCCCTTGTACACGTCGGGGCACGACTTCCACACGGCCGGCTCGACCTTCACGCCCGAGGACGTCGACGCCCCCGCCGACGGCGCGGCGAGGGGGCGTGCCTCCTGCGTGGGCGTCGCGGGGGTGCTGCACCCGCCGAGCAGCGCCGCGACGAGCAGCGCGGGCACGAGTCTTCTCAAGGCCGTCCCGCCAGCACGGACTCGACGTCGAAGCGGATCGGCCGGTCGAGCTGGTCGTAGGTGCACGACGCCGGCTCCCGGTCGGGCCGCCAGCGCTTGAACTGGGCGGTGTGCCGGAACCGGTCGCCCTCCATCGCGTCGTAGCCGACCTCGACGACCAGCTCGGGGCGCAGCGGCACGAACGACAGGTCCTTCTTGCCCGACCAGCGGCTCAGCCCACCCGGCAGCCGGGTCGCGGCGTCACCGGCGGGCACGGCGTCGAGGCTCGCGGCCGCGGCACCGGGGATCTGACCGGCCCAGTTCCACGGGTGGTCGACGATGTCCTCACGGTACGGCGCGAGCTCCTCGACCAGCTCGGCCCGGCGCTCCCGGGTGAACGACGCGGACACCCCGACGTGGTGCAGGCGGCCCTCCTCGTCATACAGCCCGAGCAGCAACGACCCCACGATCGGCCCGTCCTTGTGCCACCGGAACCCGGCGACCACCGCGTCGGCGGTCCGCGCATGCTTGATCTTGAACATGGTGCGCTTGCCGGGCTCGTAGATGCCTGCGGCGGGTTTCGCGATCACCCCGTCCAGCCCGGCACCCTCGAACCGCTCGAACCAGTCCCGCGCCACCTCGATGTCCGTCGTCACCGGCGTCACGTGCACCGGCGCCACGACACCCCGCAAGGCGTCGACGAGTCTGGCTCTGCGCGTGGCATACCCCACCTCGACCAGCGACTCGTCGCCGATGGCGAGGAGGTCGAACGCGACGAACGACGCCGGCGTGGCCTCGGCGAGCATGTTGACCCGCGACGCGGCGGGGTGGATCCGCTGCCCGAGCAGCTCGAAGTCGAGCTTCGGGTGGCCCGGGTCACGCCGGATCACGATGATCTCCCCGTCGACCACGCACCGCGCCGGCAGTTGCGCCTGCACCTGCGCGACCACCTCGGGGAAGTATCGCGTCAGCGTCTTGCCGCCCCGGCTGGCCAGCTCGACCTCGTCGCCGTCCCGGAACACGATGCAGCGGAAACCGTCCCACTTCGGCTCGAAGCTCATCCCCTCCGCACTCGGCAGACTGGGAATGCTCTTGGCCAGCATCGGCTCAACGGGCGGCATCACCGGCAGATCCACGCTGTAACACTAGCTGGCCACCGCCCGCGACGTCGGTCCGCGCCCGCGCCGCCCGGCGAGCACGGCGGCGCCGGGAGCCGCAACGTCCGGCCTCACGGGGCTGCGGACGAAACAGCCCCAGCCAGCACAGCTAAAAACGGGCGAAAGCCCGTAACGGCATCCGAGGCCCGAATTTCGGGGCCATGATGCCGGCGGCGGCGAGGAGGCCGCAGACGCGGCCGCGGTGGCCGGCGTACGGGGCGAGCAGTTCCAGCATGTGTTCGTCGGTGCCGCGGGGGGCGCCGGTCAGGGCGTACGCGACCACGTTCTTGATGTGGTAGTCGCCGACCGACACGGCGTCGGCGTCGCCGAACGCGGCCCGGGTCACCTCGGCCGCCGTCCACGGGCCGATGCCGCGGACGCTGAGCAGGCGGGCGGTGGTGTCCGCGGCGGTGGTGCAGCGTTCCAGGCGGGACGCCTCGGCGGCGACGCGGCGCAGCGTGTCGGCGCGTTTCTGTTCGATGCCGAACGGGTGGAAGACCCAGTACGGCGCGGCGGCGATCGAGGACGGCTCAGGGGGCAGCCGCAGGCGGGGGTTGGGGCCGGGCGCCGGGTCGGTGCTGAAGTGTCGCAGCAGGCGCACGTAGCCGTCGCGGGCCTCCTTGCCGGTGACCTTCTGGCCGAGGACGGCGGGGACCAGGTGGTGGAACACCCGGCCGGTGGCGCCGAGCCGCAGGCCGGAGTGCTCCCGGGCGAGGCGGTGGACGAGGGGGTGCTGCCGGGCGAGTTCGGCGAAGCCGGTCACGTCGTCGCGGAGGCCGGCGACGGCGTCGGCGCGGTCCAGCAGCCAGTCGGTGCCCGGCCCGAAGGCGGTCGCCACCAGCTCCGAACCCGAATACCGCAGCTGGAGTGTTCCCGGGCCGTCCGGTGTACGGGTGGCGAACCAGCCCTCGCGGGCCCCGATCGACAGCGTGGGGTCGCCGTGGATGAGGGCCAGGCCGCCCAGGGTGCCCGCCAGGTCGTAGCGCGGCGGGGTCGGGAAGGTCCTCACCGCGACACGGCTCTGGCCAGGGCGCGGTGCAGCAGGCGGGCGTCGCCGAGCATGGCGCGCAGTTTACGCTCCAGGCCGGCGATCGGGATGAGGTTCTGCGGGGCCCTCGGGTCCTTGTATGCGCTGGACGCGAAGCGGGGCAGCGTGACCGCCGACAGGTGCGCGAGGGCGACCGCGTCGGCGGGCAGTAGGTCGGCGGAGCACTCGGCCCGCACGATCCCCGCCCACGGCGACCCCTCGGGGCCGGGCAGCCGCAGGTACCAGGCGAACCGGTGCCACGACGTGCCGAGCAGGAACACGGGGGAGCGCTGAGCGCCCCGCAGGCCGGTGACGACGGCGGTCAGCTCCGGTGGCAGGTACTCCACCCGGTGGGTCTTGATGTAGCCCAGGGCGCGGGGCAGGTGCGCCCGCTCCTGCAGCGGGCCGTCGACGATGAGCAGGTCACCGTCGTCGCGTTCCTCGCCGGACACGCCGACCTCCAGCGCCCGCATGTGCCGCTGCACCCCCAGCGCCAGGTCCTTGGGTTCGCCGCGGGCGATCCGGCGGGCCGGGTAGCGGATCGCGCCGGCGACCAGTGGCGGCGCCAGTTCGAACGGCGTGAAGAGGCCGCGCTCGATGCGGGTGGTGGCGATCGCGGCGGCGCCCCGGTCCAGGTCGCAGCGGACGACCCCGGCGGCGTACGACGCGGCGACGCCCGGGTGGGTGACCCCGTCGTCGTCGGTGGCCCAGACCCGCGCGTCGATGCGCTGGACCCCGTCGACGACCAGGACGGTGCCCGGTGGCCGCAGCCCGGCCGGGGCGTCGATCGCCCGCCACGCCTTGGCCGGCAGCTCCACGTCGGGCTGGATCTGGGCGCTGCTCTGCGCCTGCGGGCCGTCTGGGCCCGCTCCTGAGGCCTCGAACGCGACACCGTAGGAGGGGTCCCAGGCGTCGACGTGGAATCTCATATGCCGATCCTTTCGACGCGGGCGGTGCGGGCGTCGCGGCGCACCTCGAACCTGACGGGGATGCGCTCGGCGAGGGCGCCGACGTGGGTGACCACGCCGACCATGCGGTCGCCGCGGGCGGCGAGGGACTCCAGGGTCGCCGCCACGGTGTCGAGGGTGGACTGGTCGAGGGTGCCGAAGCCCTCGTCGAGGACGATCGACTCGAGGCTCGCCGCCGACGTCGACATCCCGGCGAGCTGCTCGGACAGCGCGAGCGCGAGTGCCAGGGACGCCTGGAACGTCTCACCGCCGGACAGGGTCCGCACCGCGCGGCGCAGCCCGGCGTCGTGGTGGTCGACGACGTAGAACTCGCCCTTGTCGTGGCCGAGGTCGTACTGCCCGCTGGACAGCTCCCGCAGGGTCCGCGACGCGCCGTCGACCAGCGTGTCAAGGGCTTCGGCCAGGAGCCACCGCTCGAACCGGTCGGCCCGCAGGTGCTGGGCGAGGGCCTTGGCGACCTGGCTCTCCTTCGCGACCTCGTCGCGGTGCTCGCGCAGCCGGGCCGCCTCCGCGCGACGTTCCTCGATGCGGCGGTGGGCGGCCTCGGCCCGCTCCAGCGCGACCGCGGCCTCCCGGGCGGGGTCGGTGCCCGGCGCGGGCAGCCCGGCGGCGTCGAACAGCGCGCGCAGCTCGTCGCGGACCGTGCCGACCCGGACTCGGCCTCCTGGACCGCCTCGACGGCGGCGGGCCGCCTGGCCTGCCGCTCCCCGGCGGCGGTGCCGGCCCAGCCGGTCAGCGTGGCCCACGCGTCGGCGAGGTCCTCGCGGTCGGCGGGCGGCGGGCCGAACGCGGCGAGGGCGTCGCGGGCCGCGTCGAACGCCTTCCACGCCGCCCGCAGCTGGTCCTCGGCCCGGTCGGCGGCGCCGGCCGCCTTGCGGTGCGCCTCGCGGGCCTTGCGGACCTCGGCACCGGCCCGCTCCAGTCCACTGTGGAGCTTCGCGATCGCTTCGAGGTCGCGGCGCAACGCCTCGGGCGCCGGTGCCCCGTCCAGTGCGGTGTCCAGTGTGGACAGCCGGGCGTCGACCTGCTCGGCGTGCGCCCGCGCGGCGGCGAGGCCCCGGTCGAGGTCGCGGACCACCTTGTCGTGCTCGGCGACGACCCGTTCGGCGGCGTCGCTGCGCTTGCGGGCGGCGTCACCGGCCGCCTTGGCCGCGGCGACCGCCGGCTCGTGCGGCGTCTCCGGCAGGGTGTGGACCGTCTGGGTGCACACCGGGCACTCGTCGCCGACACGCAGGTGTGGGCGCAGCGCGGTGGCCCGGTCGACGGCGACCGCGGTCTGGTAGGCCTCCCGCGCCGCCTCGAGCGCTTCGAGGGCGTCCTTCGCCTTGGTACGGGCGGTGCCCAGCGCTCCGGTCGCCTTCGCGTGCTCGCGCTCCGCGGTCGCGACCGTCCCGTGCACGGTGGCGGCCTCGGCGGCGAGCCGGTCGCGTTCGCCGTGCGCGTCCAGCAGCCGCCGCAGCGCCGTCTGGTCGCCGGCGGCCTGCAGCTCGCCGCGCAGCTTCTCCTCGCGCTCCTCGGCGGCCCGGGCCCCGTCGACGGCGGCGGCCACCGCGCTGCGGGCCGCGGCCGCGCCGGCGGCGAGGGTCCCGGCATCCGCGGGGACCCGCAGCCGGGTCAGCCGGCCGATCTCGGTGTCCAGGGCCGTCAGGGTCTCCGCGGCGGCGACCGCGAGCTTCGCCGCGTCGCCCAGCTGCGGCCCGATCCGGTCGACGTCGTCGGTGAGCGCCCTGAGCGACGTCGCCTTCGCCGCCGCGGCGGCCAGGGCCGCGTCGCCCACGTCGGACATCCCGGCGAGCTGCTCGCCGAGGACCTTGAGCTTGGCGTCGGCGGTGCTGCCGAGGGTGTTCGCGCGTTCGCGGATCTGGCCGTACACGTCGAGGCCGAGGAGATTCACGAGGATCTTCTGCCGCTCGGCGGGCTTGGCGTGCAGGAACGCCGCGAACTCGCCCTGCGGCAGCACCACGCACTTGGTGAACTGCTCGTAGGGCAGCCCGATCACGGTCTGCACCGCCAGGTCGACCTCGTTCGGGGTGCCGGCGAGCACCTCGCCCATGTCCTCGGCGGTGATCCCGGTATCGAACCGGGACAGGTCGAAGCCGTGGGGGAGCGCCTCCAGGCCGGCGTGCTTCGTGGTGACCGCGCCCTTGCCGTCGCGGCGCACGACGCGGGCGAGGACGTACCGCACGCCCGCCGACTCGAACACGAACCGGACGCGGGCCTCGGTGGCCGACGGCGCGAGGGCGTTGGCGATGGCCCGCCGGTCGCCCCAGCGGGGGACGGTGCCGTACAGGGCGAACGTGATCGCGTCGAGGATCGTCGACTTCCCGGAGCCGGTCGGGCCGATCAGCGCGAAGAAGTCGGTGTCGGTGAAGTCGACGGTCGTCGGCTGCCGGAACACCGTGAAGCCGTCCATGTCCAACCGGATGGGCCGCATGTCAGTTCCTCGCCTCCTGAACCTCGTCGTGCAGCTGGTGGAACAGCTTGACCGTGGCCTCGTCCGCGTGGCCCTTCTGGCCGAGATAGTCGGAGAACAGCTCACCGGCGGACCGTCCGGCGCGGGCCGCCGCGCGCTCGGCGGACTTCGGGTCGGGCAGCATCCTCGGGTCGATGCGCACCTCCAGGGCCTTCGGCAGCAGCTCCTGGACCTCCTCGCGCAGTCCCGCCCGTGGCTGCTCCGACACGTACACCCGCAGCCACGCCTCCCCGGTGTCCAAGGTGGCCAGCTGGGTGAGGGTGCCGCGGACCGTCCGCAGCGGGGTGGCGACCGGCAGTGCCACCTCGCGGGCCCGCGCCGCGGTGCTGGTGGTGACGTCGACGACGGTGACGGCGGAGAAGTTCTCCTCCTCGCCGAAGTCGATCGGCAGCGGGCTGCCGCAGTACCGGATCGGGCAGGGCCCGTTGACGACCTGCGCGCGGTGCAGGTGCCCGAGCGCCACGTAGTGCGCCGAGGACGGGAAGACCGACGCCGGCACCGCGTAGCCCATGATCGTGTGCGCCTCGCGCTCGCCGCCGCCCATCGTGGCGCCGATGACCGTCAGGTGCCCGGTGATCAGGTTGACGGTGTCCCGGCCGAACCCCTGGGCCAGGGTGGCGAGCAGCCCGCCGATCTGGTGCGCGTAGGACTGGGCGCTCTCCGCGGCGCTGAGGTCGAACATCTCCGCCGCCCGGACCGCGTACCGCTGGGACACGAACGGCAGCGCGGCGAGCCGCCACTCCTCGCCGTCCTTCGTCCGCCCCGGCAGCAGCAGCTCCTCGGGCCGGTTGAGGGCGCCGCGGATGGTGATCCCGGCCGCCTCCGCCCACGGCCGCAGCGCGTCGAGGGCCTGGCCGTTGTCGTGGTTGCCGCCGATGACGACCACGTCCGCGCCCGTCTTGCGCAGCGCCGACAGCCCCCGCGTGACGATCTTCGTGGCGTCGGCGGGCGGGCTGGCGGAGTCGTACAGGTCGCCGGCGACGATCACCAGGTCGGGCTGCTCGGCCTCGGCCACGTCGACGAGCGCCTTGAGGGCCGCGATGTGGTCGTTGGCCCGCGACTGTCCTTTGAGGACCTTGCCGACGTGCCAGTCCGAGGTGTGCAGGATCCGCACCGGTGGGTGTCCTCTCGTTAAAAGGGGATCTCGTCGTCGCTGATGCCGCCGCCGACCCTGGCGACGACCGCGAAGGAGTCGTTGGCCTGCGCGATCGAGCGCAGTGTCGAGCTGGGCGCCGGTCCTGCCTCGGCCGGTCGGGTCGCCCACGACGGGAACGGGAACTCGATGCACAGCGGCACGGGGATCTCCGGCTGCGACACGAACATGGTGCCCGGCTTGGCGAGCAGGGCCCGCTGCCGCTGCGCGGGCGGCAGGAACCCGTACTCCGGGCGGGACGCCTCCGCCGGGTCGAGCCGGCCTACGACCCGGATCGCGGAGTTGGCCACGATGCGCCGCTCCACCTCGCTCGCGGTCTGCTGCGCGCCGATCAGCACGACGCCCAGGGACCGGCCGCGCTCGGCGATGTCCAGCAGCACCTCCTTGATCGGGCTGGTGCCCTCCCGCGGCGCGTACTTGTTGAGCTCGTCGAGGACCACGAACAGCAGTGGCTTCGCGGTGCCGGCCTTCTCCTTGCGCTCGAACTCGCTGCGCAGGGTCACGCCGACCACGAAGCGCTGCGCCCGGTCCGGCAGGTTGTGCAGGTCGACCACGGTCACCTGGGCGCTCTCGGCGGTGTTGATCGCGTGCGGCCGGCGGGTGGCGAGGTCGCCGCGGATCAGCCGGGACAGGTCCTTCTTGCTGCCGATCAGCCGCCGGGCGAACGCGTTGACGGTGCCGAGCCCGACCGCGCTGCCCGCCCACTGCCCCCGGGTCGCGTCGTCGTTGAGCTGCTCCACCAGGTAGTCGACCAGGTCGGCGTAGGAGTTGAGCCGGGTGCCGTCGACCGCGACGCCGCCCTCGGCGGGCTGGGCGATGCGCGCCAGGTGCGCCGTGACGGAGTGGACCACCATCGTGTACTGCTGGCGCTCGTCGTCGGCGTCGGCGAACACGTACGGCAGCAGCCGGTCCGCGCAGAACTCCTGCAGCGTCCAGTAGAAGCTGTCGACCCCGGTCAGGCGGCTGCTGACGTCCGGCGTGCCGGAGGAGTCGCCGGCCCGCGGCGGCGCGTAGACCCGCACGTCGGGGAACGGCCCGGCGACCAGGCCCAGCCGCGCGTAGTTCGCCTCCGTCGCGGGATCGAGCCGGCTGTTGGGGTGGTCGAGGAACAGCAGGTCCTCGCCCTTAACGTTGAAGATCAGCGCGCGGGTGTTGGCGGTCTCGCCGGCGCCGCCCAGCACCCCGGACCGGAACACGGAGTAGAGCAGGAACGTCGCGAAGCTCGTCTTCGTCGCCACCCCGGAGATGCCGGAGATGGACACGTGCGCGCCGCGGCTGCCGTCGAGGAAGTCCGCGTTGAGGAACATGGCCGCGCCGTCCCGGCCGAACCCCATCGGGATCGTGCGCTCCATCCGGTCGAAGTACAGCGCGCCGGCCCGCGCGTCGCCCTGCGCCCGGTGCACGACCGCGCCCGGCGTCGGCGGGACGTAGACCTCGGGGTCGACCCGGGTGGTGGTGATCTCGGCTGCCTCCTGCACGGTCGCCGGCAGGGTGCCGTCGGCGACCAGGAACACGTCGGAGTCGAACACGACCCCCTCGTGCCGGGCCCGGACCGCGGTGACCACCCCGGCGATCTTCACCGACGGCTGGCCGGGAAGCTCACGCTCCGTGACGACGACGTCATCGAGCTGGAGGTAGGCGTCCTCGTTCACGGCGACCCAGAACGTCAGCGGGGTCGCGTCGGCCGTGCCGAGGACCCGGCCGACGATCGGCCCGTCCTTGTTGGCGTCCATATGGTCGACCCCCAGTACATGTGTTCGCCTGTGCATCGTGCCCCACGACCGCCAGTGGATCGAAGTCACCACGCCCGCTGTGGACACGTTCACGTTCGTTCACGCCGGCAAAACCGGGCAAAACCGGCAGCTGTCCACAGGTTGGGGACACTTGTCCACAGGCCTGTGGACAGCGTTGTGGATTCGGGCCGGCTGTTTGTCAGCGGTTGTATCGGAGCAGCAGCTGACCATCGGCCAGCAGAGCGTGACGCAGCGTGAGGTCCACCGGGGCCGGGAGCTCCGGTCCGGCCGTGATCCTGCCCGCTCCCGGCCCGGCGAGCAACGGCGACACCGTGAGGCACAGCTCGTCGACGAGCCCCGCCGCGGTCAGTGACCCGAACAGTGTCGGCCCGCCCTCGCTGAGGAGCTGCAGGAGTCCGCGCTCCCGCAGCTGCCGGACCGCTTCGATCAGGTCGACCCGCTTGTCACCCGCCCGGATGACGTCGGCGACGTCGCCCAGCGCCCCAGGCTCGGCGTGGGCGGTGGTGAGGATGACCGGGCGGACCGGCGCGTCGGCGAGGGCCGGCTGCGCGGGGTCCAGATCGCAGCGCCCCGAGACGATGACCAGGGTCGGGAACTCGGTCAGCCCGTGCGCCAGCCGCCACTGCCGGCGCGGCTCGTCCAGCCGCACCGCGCGGTAGCCCTCCTCGCGGACCGTGCCCGCGCCGACGACCAGCGCGTCGCAGCGCATCCGCAGGATCCCGAAGACCCGCTTGTCCTCCGGCCCCGACAGCCCCGCGGACTTCCCGCCGAGTGTGCCCGCCCCGTCGAGACTGGCTACGAAGTTCACCCGCAGCGAAGGCCGTGGCGGCGGCGCATACAGGTCGATGAGCGTGTCGTGGTCGACGGGCCCCGGCTCCGGGTACAGCTGCTGCACCCCGCAACCCTACGTTCACTCGCCGGGAGGGCCCGTCACCGGTGGCGTGGGAGCCGGCTCGCGGTGCTGGCAGTCGCACCGGTTGCCACCCGGGCACTCGGCATGCCGTTTCTCCCGACACGCAGGACAGATCACTAGTTCAGGGTGCGCCGCGACACCTGGTCGGTCAACAATGACTGCACCATGGCGCGCGCGATCATCCAACTCCGCATCACGCTCGACGGCGTCGAGCCCACCGTCTGGCGGCGGGTCCTGATCCCGGGCGGGTTCACCCTCGACCGGGTCCACCGCGTCGTGCAGTTCGCGATGGGCTGGGGCGACCGCCACCTGCACGTCTTCGACGTCGAGGGGGTGCAGTACGGCGTGCCGGACCCCGACGGCCTGCTCGACGTCCATGACGAGCTGGACGTGCGCCTGGATGCCGTCGCGCAGAAGGACGGGCGGCTGCGGTACACCTACGACTTCGGCGACTGGTGGGAGCACGACCTGACCGTCGAGGACGTGTTCCCCGCCGACCTCGACGTCGCCTATCCCGTGTGCACCGCCGGCGAGCGCGCCTGCCCGCCCGACGACGTCGGCGGCCCCGACGGGTACCGCGACCTGCTCGCCGCCGTCGCCGACCCGGCCCACCCGGACCACGCGGCGATGCGGGACTGGCTCGGCCGCGCCTTCGACCCCGCGTCCTTCGACCCGGCCCGCGCCACCACCCTGCTGCGCCGCATGACGTAGGGCGCCGGCGGCTGGTCACCGTGCGGGGCGGGGTGACTGCGTGGAGTTGTCCCGGTGAAAGTTTCCGTGGGTTGACCGGGGTGTTACGGGCGCCGGCGCGCAGCTTCACCGGTCCCGGCGGACCGTCGCGGTAAAGCGGTACAAAACGACCAAGATCGACTTGGTCCGGGGGCCGGTAGGATATCGGGACTCGTCGTTGGAGCCGGGTCGCGGGCGATGGCGCCGTGAAGCGCTTCCAGGCGCTCGGAGCCCGGTTTGTCCATCGATCCACACCGCTGCAACTGGGCAGCGGTGGCCACAAATCCGTCGACAATGCTCGATGTCTACTGGAAATCGAGACACATCACTGGGCTAGGGCCGAAGAAGCGCTCTTATCGCGGTAAAGGCGGACAAAAATCCGCCCTGAAATCTCGCGGTAACGAAATGGGAACGCTCCCATTGCCCCATTGACACGTGGCGGACGAGGCGCCAGTCTCATGGGAGCGCTCCCGTGGCTGTGGCCGGTGACACACCCTGCGGCCATGGGAGCCACTCAAATGCTCGACCCGCCATACCGCGACACCCGAACGACGGACTTCACACCCGGGTCCGCCGTCGATGCATCACACCCCCATTACACCCATCACGACCTGAGAGAGGGGTCAGGATGAGCGTCACCTCACGCCGTCTGCGTTCGATCGCCGCGGCCGCGCTCACCGTGGGACTTGCCCTCGGTACGACCGCATGCAGCGCCAAGGACGACAACGAGCCCAGTGCCGACGGCACCGGCCCGGTCACCATCTCGCTGTCCTACTTCGGTACGCCCGGCTTCAACCAGGCGGTCAAGGACTTCGAGGCGGCCAACCCGAACATCAAGGTTGACGTCAAGAACGAGGGCCAGACCAAGGACTTCGCGCCGAAGCTCGCCCAGTGGATCTCCGCAGGCAGTGGCGCGAGTGACGTGGTCATGCTCGAAGAGGGCATGCTCCTGCAGTACCTGAAGGACAACAAGGGCTTCGCCAACCTGCTGGACCTGGGTGCGGCGTCGCTGGAGAAGGACTACCTGCCCTTCAAGTGGAAGAACGCCTTCACCGCGGACGGCAAGAAGCTCGTCGGTCTCGGCACCGACGTCGGCCCGCTCGCCATGTGCTACCGCACCGACCTGTTCGCCAAGGCCGGCCTGCCCGTCGAGCGTGACGCGGTCAGCAAGCTGTGGCCGACGTGGGAGGAGTACATCAAGCAGGGCGAGATCTTCAAGTCGAAGAACACCGGCGCGGCGTGGACCGACTCGGCGACGAGCGTCATGCAGCCGTACATCATGCAGAACGCCGACAGCTGGTTCTACGACAAGAGCGACAAGTACATCGGTGACACCAACCCGGCCGTCAAGGCCGCGTACAACCTGGGCATGGACATGGCCGCCAAGGGCCTGACCGCCAAGCTCGCCCGCTGGCAGGCGGACTGGGACGCCGCGTTCAAGAACGCCGCGTTCGCGACCGTGCCGTGCCCGCCGTGGTACACGGGTGTCATCAAGGAGCGCGCCGGCGACGCCGGCAAGAACAAGTGGGACATCGCGACCATCCCCGGTAAGGGTGGCAACTGGGGCGGCTCGTACCTCGCCATCCCGGAGCAGAGCAAGAACAAGAAGGCCGCCTTCGAGCTGGTCAAGTTCATCACCGGCAAGCAGGGTGGCCTGGACGCGTTCGCCGAGGCCGGCCCGCTGCCGTCGTCGATCGCCGCGCTGGACGACCCGAAGATCACCGACGCGAAGAACGAGTACTTCAACAACGCGCCGGTCGGCAAGATCTACGCCGGTGCCGCGAAGGACCTCAAGCCGATCTACCTCGGCCCGAAGCACCAGGCGCTGTGGGAGAACGGGTTCGAGCCGGCCATGCAGGCCGCCGAGCAGGGCAAGCTGAGCGCCCAGGCGGGCTGGGACAAGGCCATCAAGGACAGCAAGGCACTCGCCGAAGGCTGATCCCGAACGTTGACGGCGGGGGCGGCGTCGAACCTGACGCCGCCTCCGTCATCCACATAGCCCGTTGATCGGAAGGGATCCACCCCCCATGGCAACCAACGTCGGCGAGGTCACCGGACCTCGCCACGGGCGCGCACCCACAGGGCCGTCGAAGCAGCCGTCGCGGCGCTCCGTGCGGGTCGGCCGGCTCGACCTGCGACTGTCGCCGTATCTGTTCGTCGCACCGTTCTTCGTGCTGTTCGCGGTGTTCGGCGCGTACCCGCTGATCTACACCGCGATCCTCTCGACCCGCAAGAACACGCTGACCGGCGGTGACGCGGGCTTCGTCGGGTTCGAGAACTACCGCAAGATCCTCTGGGACGAGCACTTCTGGATCGTCATCTACAACACGTTCGGCCTGTTCCTCGTCGCGACCGTGCCGCAGCTCATCTTCGCGCTGCTCATCGCGAGCTGGCTCAACAAGAAGATGCGGGCCCGCACCGCGATCCGGATGGGCGTGCTCATCCCCAACATCACCTCGGTCGCCGCCGTCGGCATCGTGTTCGGCCTGATCTTCGCCGACCGGTACGGCCTGGCCAACTGGCTGCTGCAGTCCCTGCACCTGGACCCGGTCGAGTGGCGCAACCACCGCTGGTCGTCGTGGACCGCGATCGCGTTCATGGTCGACTGGCGCTGGACCGGCTACAACGCGCTGATCTACCTCGCCGCGATGCAGGCGATCCCCAGGGAGCTGTACGAGTCGGCGTCCCTGGACGGCGCGTCCGCGGCCCGCCGGTTCTGGCGGATCACCGTGCCGCTCATCCAGCCGACGATCCTCTTCACCGTGATCATCTCGACGATCGGCGGCATGCAGCTGTTCACCGAGCCGCTGCTGTTCAACTACGGCCGCATCCAGGGTGGCTCGCTCAACGAGTTCCAGACCGTCGCGATGTACATCTACGAGACCACGTTCACGAACAACTACAACGTGGGCCGCGGTGCCGCGATCTCCTGGCTGCTGTTCGTGATCATCCTGATCTTCGCGCTCATCAACTTCGCCTTGGTGCGCCGATCCGTCAAGGGGACCACCTCATGAGCGGTCAGCGAAGCGGCTCGGACCGCTCATCGGCAATGCAGTTCAGCTCAGGCCGACGCCGGAGCGCAGCGGAGGTGGCGGCATGAGCACAACGATGACCAGGCCAAGGAGCGTGCCGGGCACGCCACCGCCGGGGAAGAAGGGCAAGGTCCGCAGCGCCTCGTCGGCGTTGTGGGACGCCAGCCCGCTGACGTACCTCGCGCTGATCATCACGATCGTGCTGTCGGTCTTCCCGATCGTGTGGTCGTTCATCGTGGCGTCGCGTGACAACAGCGCCGTCACCGACATCCCGCCGCCGCTCACGCCCGGCCCGAACTTCTTCGACAACGCGCAGCGGGTGCTGGACAACACCGACGCCAACTTCGTCTACGGCCTGATCAACTCGGCGATCGTGTCGTCGTGCGTGACCCTGTCGGTGGTGTTCTTCTCCACCCTCGCCGGGTTCGCCTTCGCGAAGCTGAAGTTCCGCGGGAAGAACGCCCTGCTGCTGATCATCATCCTCACGATGATGATCCCGACGCAGGTCAACATCATCCCGCTGTACCTGCTGATGGTGAAGTTCGACTGGACGAACACCCTCCAGGCGGTCATCGTGCCGTTCCTGGTCAAGGGCTTCGGCGTGTTCATGATCAGGCAGTACGCGGAGTCGGCGATCAGCGACGAGCTCATCGAGGCGGCCCGCGTCGACGGTGCCTCCACGTGGCGCACCTACTGGTCGGTCGTGCTGCCCGCGCTGCGTCCCGCGGCGGCGGTACTGGGGCTGCTGACGTTCATGGAGACCTGGAACGACTTCCTGTGGCCGTACGTCGTGCTCAACGGCGACACCCCGACCGTGCAAGTTTCACTGAACATTCTCGCGACCGGTTACTACAAGACCGACTACGTGCAAGTCTTTACCGGGACAGCGTTGGCCATCGTGCCGCTGCTCCTCGTGTTCATCGCATTCGGCCGTCAGATCATCGGCGGCATCATGGAAGGTTCGGTCAAGGCGTGACCAGCATCGACCCGCTGACGTTCCCACCCGGTTTCGTGTGGGGTGCGGCGACCGCGTCGTACCAGATCGAGGGGGCCGCCCAGGAGGACGGCCGCACCCCCTCGATCTGGGACACGTTCAGCCACACCCCGGGCAAGACCCTGGGTGGGGACACCGGCGACGTGGCCTGCGAGCACTACCACCGCTACCGCGAAGATGTGGGACTGATGAAGGACCTGGGCGTCAACGCCTACCGGTTCTCCATCGCGTGGCCCCGCGTCCAGCCGGGCGGGTCGGGGCCGGCCAACGCCAAAGGCCTGGACTTCTACCGGCGGCTCGTCGACGAGCTGCTGGCGAACGACATCACCCCCTGGGTGACGCTGTACCACTGGGACCTGCCCCAGGAGCTCGAGGACGCGGGCGGCTGGCCCGCCCGCGACACCGCGGCCCGGTTCGCCGACTACGCCACGCTCGTGCACGGCGCGCTCGGCGACCGGGTCCGGCACTGGACGACCTTCAACGAGCCGTGGTGCTCGGCGTTCCTCGGCTATGCGTCCGGCGTCCACGCACCCGGCCGCCAGCACGCACCCGACGCCCTGGCCGCCATGCACCACCTGCTGCTCGGCCACGGCCAGGCGGTCCAGTCGATCCGGGCCGCCGACCCCACGGCGCAGCTGGGCATCACGCTCAACCTGTACGCCATCTCCCCGGCCGACGAGCACAAGGCGGGTGACCTCGACGCGGCCCGCCGCATCGACGGCCTGGCCAACCGGATCTTCCTCGACCCGGTGCTGCTCGGCTCGTACCCCGCCGACGTCGTCGCCGACCTGGCCGAGGTCAGCGACTTCGGCTTCGTCCGCGACGGCGACCTGGAGCAGATCGCCCAGCCCCTGGACCTGCTCGGCATCAACTACTACAGCCGGCACGTCGTCGGGGCCGAGGACCCGGACGTGCCCGCCGAGCCGTACTGGCGGGCGCCGACGTCATGGCCCGGCAGCGAGACCGTCCGGTTCCTCAAGCGGCCCGGCGTCCCCGTCACCGACATGGGCTGGGAGGTCGACGCCCCCGGGCTCACCGAGACCCTCACCCGCGTCGCCCGCGACTACCCGGCGATCCCGCTGTACATCACCGAGAACGGCGCCGCGTACATCGACACCGTCACCGACGCGGGCACGGTCGAGGACGCCGACCGCGTCGCCTACTTCGACGCGCACTTCCGGGCCTGCCACGACGCGATCACCGCCGGGGCGCCGCTGCACGGCTACTTCGCGTGGTCGCTGCTGGACAACTTCGAGTGGGCGTGGGGCTACACCAAGCGGTTCGGCATGATCCGCGTCGACTACGACACGCAGGAGCGCACGGTCAAGGCCAGCGGCCATCGGTTCCGCGAGGTCATCAAGCACAACGGCCTCGGCGAGTAGCGTGCGCCGCCCGACGCTGGACGAGGTGGCCGCGCTCGCCGGCGTCGGGCGGGGCACGGTCTCCCGGGTGATCAACGGCTCGCCGCAGGTCAGCCCGGAGGCCCGCGCCGCCGTCGCCCGAGCCGTCGAGGAACTCGGCTACGTGCCCAACCGGGCGGCCAGGGCCCTTGTCACCCGCCGCACCGAATCGGTCGCCCTCGTGGTGTCCGAGTCGGAGGAGCGGGTCTTCGGCGAGCCGTTCTTCGCCGGCATCGTCCGCGGCGTCAGCAACGTCCTCGCCGACACCTCGCTGCAGCTGTGGCTGGCGATGGCGCAGTCACCGTCGCAGCGGCTCATGGTCGAACGGCACCTGTCCGACCAGCACGTCGACGGGGTGCTGCTGCTGTCCCTGCACGACGACGACCCCCTGCCGGCGCTGCTCGGCAAGCGGGGGCTGCCGACCGTCCTCGGCGGGCGCCCCGCACACATGCTCGAAATCGAGGGTGACAACGAGGTCGCCTACGTCGACAACGACAACGAGGGCGGTGCCCGCACCGCCGTCGAACACCTCATCGGCCTCGGTCGCCGCTGCATCGCGGTGATCGCCGGCCCGCAGGACATGGCGGTGGGTATCGCCCGCCTCCGTGGCTACCGGGAGGCGCTGCGCCTGGCGTCCCTGCCGCACGAACAGCGACTCATCGCGTACGGCGACTTCAGCGAGGCGAGCGGGGCCGACGCGATGCACCGCCTGATCCATCTCAACCCCGGTCTCGACGCTGTCTTCGCCGCCTCCGACCTGATGGCCGCCGGCGCCATCCGCGCCCTGCGTGAGCTGGGCCGCGGGGTGCCCGCCGACGTGGCCGTGGTCGGGTTCGAGGACTCCGCCGTGGCCAGGCAGACCCAGCCGCCGCTCACCACCGTGCACCAGTCGGTGGAGGGGATGGGGCGCGAGATGGCCAGGCTCCTGCTGGCCCGCATCGCCGGCGGGCCGGCCCATTCGACTGTGCTCGACACGCACCTCGTGGTCCGCGAGTCGGCCTGACCGTTTCGAGCGCAGTCTTCATCCCCTGCAGGAGGCACCCCGTGCGCTTCGGCCACTTCGACGACGAACGCCGCGAGTACGTCATCGACCGACCAGACACCCCGCTGCCCTGGATCAACTACCTCGGCACCGAGGCGTACTTCGGCATCATCTCCAACACCGCCGGCGGCTACTCGTTCTACCGCGACGCGCGGCTGCGCCGGCTCACCCGGTACCGGTACAACAACGCCCCCATGGACCTCGGCGGGCGTTACCTCTACCTGCGTGACGAGGAGACCTTCTGGTCGCCCACGTGGCAGCCGACGCAGACCGAGCTCGACGAGTACGAGTGCCGCCACGGGCTGTCCTACACGCGCATCGCCTCCCGGTACCGCGGGATCAAGGCGGAAACGCTCTACTTCGTGCCGCTGGGGGAGACCCTGGAGGTGTGGCGGCTCAAGGTCACCAACGAGCGCGACACCGCCGTTTCGCTGTCCGCCTTCTCCTCGATCGAGTTCTGCCTGTGGGACGCGCAGGACGACGCCACCAACTACCAGCGCAACTTCAACACCGGCCAGGTCGAGGTCGTCGACGGCGTCATCTACCACAAGACGGAGTACCGGGAGCGCCGCGACCACTTCGCCTACTTCGCCTGCAGCGAGCCCCTCGCCGGCTACGACACCGCGCGGGAGGCGTTCCTCGGGCCGTACCGCTCCTGGGACCGGCCGCTCGTCGTCGAACGCGGCGAGTCCACCGACTCGATCGCGCACGGCTGGCAGCCGCACGGCTCGCACCACGTCAAGCTCACCCTTCAGCCGGGGGAGACCCGCGAGATCGGCTTCGTCCTCGGGTACGCCGAGAACCCCCGCGACGCCAAGTTCGACCCGCCCGGCTCGCAGACCGTCAACAAGGCGCTCGTGCTGCCCAAGATCACTGACTGGTTGCGGCAGGAGACCGTCGACGCCGGGTTCGCCGCGCTCGCGGCGCGCTGGGAGGAACTGCTCGGCGGGTTGCAGGTGCAGACGCCGGACACCGACACCGACCGCATGGTGAACATCTGGAACGCCTACCAGAACATGGTCACGTTCAACATGAGCCGGTCCACCTCGCTGTACGAGTCCGGGATCGGCCGCGGCATGGGCTTCCGCGACTCCAACCAGGACCTGCTCGGCTTCGTGCACATGATCCCAGAGCGGGCCCGGGAGCGGATCCTCGACATCGCCGCGACCCAGCTGCCGACGGGCGGGGCGTACCACCAGTACCAGCCGCTGACGAAACGGGGCAACAACGACATCGGGTCCGGCTTCAACGACGACCCGCTGTGGCTGATCCTGGGCGTCTCGGCGTACATCAAGGAGAGCGGCGACTGGGGCATCCTGGACGAACCGGTGCCCTTCGACAACGCCCCCGGCAGCGAACAGCCACTGTACGAGCACCTGAAGCTGTCGCTGCGGTACACCCTGGAGCGCCTCGGACCGCACGGCCTGCCGCTGATCGGGCGCGCCGACTGGAACGACTGCCTCAACCTCAACTGCTTCTCCGACACGCCCGGGGAGCCGTTCCAGACCACCGAGAACGCCACCGGCGGGGTCGCGGAGTCCGTGTTCATCGCCGGGCAGTTCGTCCTGGCGGCCAAGGAACTGGCGGCACTCGCCGCGCATCGCGAGGATGACGCGACCGCCTACCAGAACGCGGCGGAGAAGATGGCCGGGACCGTCGCCGAGCACGGCTGGGACGGCGAGTGGTTCCGCCGCGCCTACGACTTCCACGGCAACGTGATCGGCTCCGCGTCCAACGACGAGGGCAAGATCTTCATCGAGCCGCAGGGCATGTGCATCATGGGCGGCGTCGGTCTCGAGGACGGCACCGCGGTCCGCGCCCTGACCAGCGTCCGGGAGCGCCTGGCGACCCCGCACGGCATCGTGCTGCAGCAGCCGGCGTTCAGCTCGTACCGCATCGAGCTCGGCGAGATCTCCAGCTACCCGCCGGGGTACAAGGAGAACGCCGGGATCTTCTGCCACACCAACCCGTGGCTCATGATCGCCGAGGCGATGGTCGGCAACGGCGACGGCGCCTTCGACTACTACAAGCGGATCAACCCCTCGGCCCGTGAGGAGCTCGGCGACCTGCACCGCTGCGAGCCCTACGTCTACGCCCAGATGATCGCCGGCCGCGACGCGCCCACGCACGGCGAGGCGAAGAACTCGTGGCTGACCGGGACGGCCGCGTGGAACTACGCCGCCGTCACCCAGTGGATCCTGGGCATCCGCCCGGAGCTGTCGGGGCTGCGGATCGCGCCGGTGATCCCCGCCGCGTGGTCCGGGTTCTCCGCGGTCCGGCGCTTCCGCGGCGCCACCTACCGGATCACGGTGACCAAGGAACCCGGTGCGTCGGCGTCGGCCTGCCGTCTCGTTGCGGATGGTGTACCGGTGGAGGGCGGCGTGCTGCCCGTCGCGCCGGCGGGCAGTTCGGTGCTGGTGGAGGCGCATTTGTCGTAGATCGTTTCGGTTTGCCGCCGCGGTGCCGCGATTCTCGGGCACCGCGGCTGCAAGATCGCGGGCGTGTGCGCACAATGGGGCGTGCCTTCCACCAACAGCCGCCCCCGCTCCGCGGGCCGTCCCACGCTCGACGAGGTCGCCTCGCGCGCCGGCGTCGGGCGCGGCACCGTGTCGCGCGTGGTCAACGGCTCGCCGCAGGTGAGCCCGGAGGCGCGGGCGGCCGTGCAGAAGGCGATCGACGAGCTTGGCTACGTGCCCAACCGCGCCGCCCGTGCCCTCGTCACCCAGCGCACCGACTCCGTCGCCCTCGTCGTGTCCGAGTCGGAGGAGCGGGTCTTCGGCGAGCCGTTCTTCGCCGGGATCGTCCGCGGCGTCAGCTCCGCCCTCGCCGACACCCAGCTCCAGCTGTGGCTCGCCATGGCGCAGTCCCCGGCCGAGCGTCAGCGCGTCGAACACCACCTCACCAACCAGCACGTGGACGGCGTCATGCTGCTGTCCCTGCACGACGCCGACCCGCTGCCAGGCCTGCTGGAGCAGCGCGGCCTGCCCGTCGTCCTCGGCGGCCGCCCCGCCCGCATGCTCGCCGACGGCACCCCCGGCGTCGGCGCCGGCACCCTGGGCACCGACGTCGCCTTCGTGGACGCCGACAACGAGGGCGGCGCCCGCCTCGCCGTCGGCCACCTCCTGGACCGCAACCGCCGCCGCATCGCCGCCATCGCCGGCCCGCAGGACATGGCCGCCGGCGTGTCCCGCCTCGCCGGCTACCGCGAGGCGATCGAACGCTCGGGCCTGCCCGTCGACGAGACCCTCATCGCCTACGGCGACTTCAGCGAGGCCTCCGGCGAGCGCGCCATCCACGAGCTGCTCGCCCGCAACGCCGACGTCGACGCCGTCTTCGCCGCCTCGGACCTCATGGCCGTCGGCGCCCTGCGCGCCCTGCGCGAGCTGGGCCGGCGCGTCCCGGACGACGTGTCGCTGGTCGGCTTCGACGACGTCGCCATCGCCCGCCAGACCGACCCGCCGCTGACCACCGTCCACCAGCCCGTCGAAGCCATGGGCCGCGAGATGGTCCGCCTGCTCCTGGCCCGCATCGCCGGCGCCGCCCCCACCGCCGTCATGGTCGAGACCCACCTGGTGGAGCGCGCTAGCACTGTTTCTTCCGCTTCTTCCGCGGCGGCCTGACGGCCGTAAGAGCAGTGGGGGATTCTCACCCCAAACCCCCAATGCTCGCGCTCCGCGCTCGCACGCCCAGCGCTTCGCGCGGCCGACTCACACGCGTGCGCGTGGCGATCAAAGGACCGGGGGTCGAGGTTCGAGGCGCATCAGGTCTGTCGTCCAGCTCGCCTGCCCTGCGCGCGAGACGCGGAGGCAGGCCCATCCGCCCAGGCACGCGGACGTTCGCACTTCGGGCCGACGAACCCGCCGGAAGGTGCACGTCATGCCGACCGGTCCGGCGCCGGGTCTCTGGATGGGCCTGCCTTCGCGTCTCGCGCGCAGGGCAGGCGAATCGGACGAAAGACCCGGCCGGACCCGCAACCTGAACCCCCGGTCTTTCGGATGCAGCGCGCATGCGTGTGTTTCGGCCGCGCGAAGCGCTGGAGCGCGAGCGCTATTCGGGGGGGTGAGAATCCCCCAATGCTCTTCCGGCCGAAGGCCGCCGCGGAAGAAACAGGCTTGAGTGCGGCGCGCAGCGTCGCATGGGGGGTGCGGGGTGGGAACCCCCCGCCGGGGCGCGGCGCCAGCCGTGCCCCAGCTAGCACAGCCAAGCACCCACCTCTGACATCAACCAGTTTGCAACAGCGACCTATAGGGCACCCCGGTCAATGGAGGAGAGGTGGGTGCCAACATGACCGCACAGTGGAAGAAGGGTAAGCGGCGCGCCGAGAGTGTGGCTGAGGACGCCTGGGATCATCTGGTGTCCGCGGTCGAGTCGGCGCGTTCGGTGGGTGGGTCCGTGAAGGACCGGGCGTACGACCTCGCCGACGAGGCGTCGAGCCGGTACAGCTCGGCGTCGGACCGGGTCGGGTCCGCGGCCGACGAGGCGTGGCACCGGGCGAGCCTGGCGTTCGACGCGTTGTCGGGCCGGCCGCAGCGCAAGCCGTGGGGCTGGTTCGCGGTCGCCGTGCTCGGCGGGATCGCGGTCGGCTGGGCGGTGGCGGCCTCGGCGCCGAAGGCCATCCAGGCGGCGCAGGAGCGGTTCGAGGAAGAGGAGGACGTTCCGTCCCCCACGTACGAGGCTCCGGCACCGTACCGCGTCGCGGAATAGCACCGCGTCGAGCGGGTCACCCCTGACGACCAGGGGCGGCCCGCTCGCGCTGTCGTCGTGCGGCGCTCAGCTGTACTTGCGCAGCTCCCGCTTGGCGAGGGACGCGCGGTGGACCTCGTCGGGGCCGTCGGCGAGGCGCAGCGTCCTGGCCTGCGACCACAGCGCGGCCAGGGGAGTGTCCTGGCTGACGCCGGCGGCGCCGTGGGCCTGGATCGCCTTGTCGAGGACCCATTCGGTCATCTGCGGCACGGCGATCTTGATCGCCTGGATCTCGGTGTGGGCGCCCTTGTTGCCGACGGTGTCCATGAGCCAGGCGGTCTTCAGGACCAGGAGCCGGGCCTGCTCGATGCGGACCCGGGACTCGGCGATCCAGTCACGCACGACGCCCTGCTCGGCCAGGGGCCGGCCGAACGCCACCCGTTCGATGACGCGCTCGCACATGAGCTGCAGCGCCCGCTCCGCCATGCCGATGAGCCGCATGCAGTGATGGATGCGGCCGGGGCCGAGGCGGGCCTGGGCGATCGCGAAGCCGTCACCCTCGCCGGCGATGAGGTGGTCGGCGGGGACGCGTACATCCTCGAACACCACCTCGGCGTGGCCGCCGTGGGCGCCGTCGGTGTAGCCGAACACGTGCATGCCACGCTTGACGGTGACGCCGGGGGTGTCGCGCGGGACCAGGATCATGCTCTGCTGGCGGTGGCGTTCGGCGCCGGGGTCGCTCTTGCCCATGACGATGAAGATCGCGCAGTTGGGGTTCATCGCGCCCGAGGACCACCATTTGCGGCCGTTGATGACGTAGGCGTCGCCGTCGCGTTCGATCCGGGTGGCGATGTTGGTCGCGTCGGAGGAGGCGACGTCGGGCTCCGTCATGCAGAACGCGGAGCGGATCTGGCCCTCCAGGAGTGGCTTGAGCCACCGGTCCTGCTGCTCCGGGGTGCCGAACCCGGCGAGGACCTCCATGTTGCCGGTGTCCGGCGCGGCGCAGTTGACGGCCTCGGGGGCGAGGTGCGGGCTGCGGCCGGTGACCTCGGCCAGGGGTGCGTACTGCAGGTTGGTGAGGCCGGCGCCGTAGCGCTCGTCGGGCAGGAACAGGTTCCACAGGCCGCGGTCGCGGGCGGACGCCTTCAGCGCCTCGATCACCGGGGGGCGTGCCCACGGGTCGTCGAGCTGGGCCATCTCCTGCTCGAAGCGGGGTTCCGCCGGGTACACCTCCTCCTCCAGGAAGTCGGTGAGCTTCTCGTGCAGGTCGGCGGTGCGCGTGTCGAAGCGGAAGTCCATCAGCTCTCTCCGTTGATCGCTGCGAGGCCCTGCGCGAGCAGGGGTGGGACCAGCGCGCCGATCTGGTCGAAGCCGGCGCCGACCGTCTGGCCGCTGGTGTAGCGGTAGTGGATGCCCTCGAGGATGACGGCCAGCTTGTAGCAGGCCATGGCGACGTACCAGTGCAGGTCGTCCAGCGCCGCACCGCTGCTGCCCGCGTAGCGCTCCAGCAGCTCGTCGCCGGAGGGGAAGCCGGCGTCGGCGCCGAGCCCGTCGGCGATCGGGTTGACGCCGATCTTGAGCTGGTCGAGGACCGTCCAGTACGCCAGCAGCAGCCCGAGGTCGGTGAGCGGGTCGCCGAGGGTCGCCATCTCCCAGTCGAGGACGGCGGCGACGCGCATGGTCGCGGGGTCGACGATGAGGTTGTCGAGCCGGTAGTCGCCGTGGACGATCGCGGTCGTGGCGGACACGGGGATGCCGGCGGCGAGCCGGTCCCGCAGCACCTCCGCGTCGGGCAGGTCCCGGCTCGTCGACTGCGCCAGCTGCTTCGACCAGCGCCGGACCTGGCGCTCCAGGAAGCCCTCCGGCCGGCCGAAGTCGGCGAGCCCGATCTCGGCGGGGTCGACGCGGTGCAGCCCGGCGAGGGTGTCCATCATCGCGAACGCCACCTCGCGGCGGGCGTCGTCGCCGAGCGGGTCGGTCTGCCGGCGGCTGCGCAGCACCACCCCGGGGACCCGGGCCATCAGGTAGAACGGCGCACCCAGGACGTCGGGGTCCTCGCACAGCAGCAGCGCGTCGGGTACCGGCACCGGCGTCGGGCCGAGCGCGGAGATGACCCGGTACTCCCGGGCCATGTCGTGCGCGGTGGCCAGGACGTGCCCGAGCGGCGGGCGGCGCAGCACGAAGACCTCGTTGACCACGTAGGTCAGGTTGGACCGGCCGCCGGCGATGAGCTCGGCGTCGATGGGTTCGGTGACGAGCCCAGGGGCCTTGTCCTGGAGGTACGCCGCTAAGCGCGCGATGTCGAGACCGGGCGGGGTGCTCATGTGGCCAGTCCAGGGGTGAGACGCGTTCTCTGTCAAGGTCCGAGCGAGGTTTTTCACCGCCAATGTCCGTTTTCGCAGACCCGGAGACGTTCCGGCATCGACACTGCGGCGAAACGGCGCGGAAATCCGCGGTGGGCAGACTGTTGTCAGTACCGGAGAGCAAGTGACGTACACCAACGGCGGCGTACTCAGCCAAGGACGAACGGGAGGTCGACTTTCATGCTGCTACGGCTGCGAGTTGCGCTGCCCGACCGTCCCGGCTCACTCGGGCAGGTTGCCCGGACGCTGGGTGTGGTCGGTGCCGACATCGTTTCGGTCGTTGTACTGGAACGCGTCGGCGGCCGTGCGGTGGACGACCTTACCGTGGTATGGCCGGCTTCGGCCCCTGTCGACCGTGTTCTCACCGGTCTCGCGGCGATCCCAGGCGTTCGCGTGGACGGTGTGTGGCGCGGCACAGAGCTGTCGGAGCCGAGTAGTGGCCGCGAGGTCGCGCTCATCGGACAGGTGGCGGCAAGCCCGCAGAACGGCCTTGCAACGGTCGTCGACGCGGCACCGGCACTGTTCGGCGCGGACTGGGCGGTCGCGATCCTGGTCGGATCGGATTGGGCGGGCGGCGGCGCGCGAGCCCAGGCATGGTCCGACTCCTCGGTGATCTGCGCCAGCTGGCGCACTCCGGATGTCCCCCCACAGGTGGACATCGCACCACTCCGACCTCGCGCGATCAGCGCAGCTGACGGCATTCATCTTGCTGTCGCGCCTTTTCAGCGTAGAGGTCTGGTCCTTGTTGTCGCCCGCGGCGGGGCGGACGGCGACGCTGGAGCACCACCTTTCCACGGTTCCGAAGTGGCAAGGCTGGCGCAGTTGGTCGGTGCAACCGCGTCTGTGCTGGGGGAACGGCTGGCGGGGCCCGGCTTGGCGGAGCTGGGTAAAGCGGGAGGTTCCGTTGCAGGAGCCCCCGCTCCCGCCGGCACAAAAGCTTCCTGGGCGGCCTGACCAGCCCGCTGCGGCGCGGTCCCCCCACCGTCCCAGGCTGCACCACAGGCAAGGAGCCCCCCGTATGACCCTCTGGCGTATCCGGGCGACCGTTGACGACCGCCCCGGCTTCCTCTCCGTCCTGACCGCCAGCCTCGCGCTGCGCAAGGTCAACATCCTCTCCGTCCAGGTGCACACCACCGAGTCCGGCGCGGTCGACGACTTCCTCGTCGAGGCGCCCGACGAGCTGACCGTCGCGGATCTCACCGAGGCCGTGCGGCGTGGCCGCGGCCGGGACGCGTGGGTCGCCCAGGCCGACGTCCGGGGCCTCATCGACGAGCCGACCCGCGTCCTCGCCCTGGCCACGAAGGTCCTGGACGGCACCGCGACCCTGGAGGAGGCGATCGCCGCGCTGCTCGGCGACTGCGACATCTCCTGGCGGGCGGACACGTCCACGGGTGCGGAGGGGTACACCGCGACCGGCATGCAGCTGCAGGACCCCGCGGGAGGCACGCTCTACGTGCGCCGCCCCGCGCCGGCGTTCACCCCGGCCGAGTACGCCCGGGCGCACGCCCTCGTCGGCCTCGCCCAGGTGGCGGGAAGGCGGAACACCGCGGCATAACCCGGCCGCCTGAGACCTTTCTCAGCAGCGCTCGTCCTTGGCGGAGGACGAGCGCTGCTTCTTGTTCCCCGTGGCTGAGGCCCTACGGTTCCCGTGGGGGATTCCCACCCACACCCCCCATGACACCCACATGCGACGCTCCGCGCCGCACTCACGCCTGACTTTTGCCGCCTTCACATGTAGGCTGCCGACATGTTGGTTGGATACATGTCGGGGGGCAACCTATGAATGCGCTCGACTCCGCACGATGGCAGTTCGCCGTCACGGCCTCGCTGCACTTCCTCTTCGTCGCGCTCACGCTCGGCCTGGTCTTCTTCGTCGCGTCGGTGCAGACCCGCTACGTGCGCACCGGCGACCCCGCGTACGGCAGGACGGCCCGCTTCTGGGGCTCGCTGTACGCGATCAACTACGCCGTCGGCATCGCCACGGGACTCGTCATGGAATTCGAGATCGGGCTCAACTGGAGCGGGCTGTCCCGGCTCACCGGAGACGTGTTCGGCGCGCCCCTGGCCCTGGAGACGCTGATCGCGTTCGTGCTCGAGTCCACGCTGCTGGGCATGTGGCTGTTCGGCTGGGAGCGGCTGAACAAGAAGCTGCACCTGGCCCTGATCTGGGGCGTCGCCGCGACCGCGCTGCTGTCCGCGTTCTGGGTGCTGGTCGCCAACGCGTTCCTGCAGCATCCCGTCGGCTACGTCCTGGACGGCGACGGCACGGCCAGGCTCACCGACTTCGGCGCGCTGCTCACCAACAGCGCCCTGTGGTTCGCCTTCGCCCACACCGTCTCCGCCGCCATGCTGACCGGCGGCATGTTCGTCGCCGGCGTCAGCGCCTGGCACCTTCGCCGTGCCGGGGCCGACCCGATCTTCCGCGGGTCGCTGCGCGGCGGGCTGCGATCCTCACTGGTCGGGATGTTCCTCACCATGGGCTTCGGCTACGCCCAGTTCGGTCCGCTCGGGGCGAACCAGCCGACGAAGCTCTCCGGCGACGGCGAGGACGCGCTGCGGCTGCAGGCGGAGTGGGCCGCGAAGCACGGCCCCGGCGACTACCTGCCGAACAGCGGCATCGTCGGTGCCTCGCTCGGAGCCATGATCATGGTGGCGAACCTGCTGTTCCTGATCCTGCTCGCCGCGCAGCTCCTCACGATCCGCGACACGATCATCAAGCGGCGCTGGGCGCGGCCCATGCTGTGGCTGCTCACCGCCCTCATCCCGGTGCCGTTCCTCACCGCGATCGCCGGCTGGATCGTCCGTGAGGAGGGCCGTCAGCCGTGGGCCGTCTACGGGCTGCTCAAGACCGCCGACGCGGTGTCACCGATGAGCGACGGCGCGCTGCTGGCCTCGACGCTCGGCTTCACCGCCGTGGTCGCCGGGCTGGTCGTCGTCGACTGGTGGCTCCTGGCCCGCAAGGCAAGACGCGGACCGGGCGATGAGTTCCTGCCGCAGCCGCTGCCAGTGCGCGAGGAGATCACCGTATGAGCACCTTCTGGTACGCCGTCCTCGGGCTGCTGTTCATGGCCTACTTCGCGCTCGGCGGGCTCGACCAGGGCGTCGCGCTCCTGCTGCCGCTGCACAAGGGTGACCCCGCCAGGAGGGCCGCGCTCAACGCCGTCGGCCCGCGGTTCCTGGGCAACGAGGTCTGGATCGTCGGCGCGGTCGGCGTCCTGATCGCCGCGTTTCCGCGCCTGGAGGGGGAGCTGTTCGGCGCCGCGTACCCGGTGATCATCGTTGTCGTGCTCGGCCTCGCCGCCCTCAACGCCGGCGTGCAACTGCGCGGCCGCGGCACCAGCACCGGCGGGTTCGACGCGCTCATCACGGCCGGTGCCCTCGCACTCGCGGTCGGTTGGGGGCTGCTGCTCGGTGTCGTGACGCATGGTGTACCGATGACCGCCGACGGTCATGTGCACGGCTTTGCGCCACTCGCCAGCCCTGCCGTGTGGCTGACCGCGCTCGTCAACGTGGTCCTGGTCGTCGCGAACGGCGCCGCCTACCTCGCCTGGCGCACCGCCGACCCGCGCATGCGGCGCGTGCTCTCCCAGGCCGGCCCCGCCGGCGCCGCGCTCGTCCTCGTCGCGGCCGCCGTCTGGTACACCCAGAAGCCACCCGGCGTCAGCAACCCGCTCCTCGCGACCGGCCTGGTCGTGGCCACCGCCGCCGCGCTCGTCGCGACCCGGTTCACCAGCGGCGGGCGGGCCTTCACCGCCACGCTTGTGGCGTGCGCCCTACCGGTGATCACGGTCGCCCTGGCCAGGTATCCGGGCGTGCTAGCGTCCACGATGGACCCGGGCGCGACGGTGACCGTCGACAGCGCGGCCGCCGGTGGCGACACCCTCCGGCTGCTCGCCATCGGCGCGGCGCCACTGCTGCCGGTGCTGGTCGCCGTGCAGGTCTCCTGCTGGTGGCTGTTCAGGCGGCGGGAGAGTCAGCCCACCCCTCTCTACTGGTAGGGCGCGCGGACGTTCATGGACAGAAGACTGCTGCGACTCGGGCCGGTCCGGCACTACGCGATGGTGCTGGCCGGCTCGGCTGTTCTGGCCGCGATCCTCGTCGTCGGCCAGGCCGTCAGCCTCGCCACCCTCCTGTCCGGCTCCTTGTCGTTCGGCGCCGTGCTCGCCTGCTTGACCTTCGTGGTGCTGCGCGGCCTGCACGGCGCGGTTGCCGCCGCCGTCGCCGGGCGGGCCACGGCCAGGGTCAAGGCACACCTGCGGGGCGAGCTGCTCGACGCCGCCACCGCCCGCGGCCCCGGCTGGCTCGCCGGGCAGCGCACCGGCGAGCTCGCCACCCTCGCCGGGCGCGGCGTCGACGGGCTCGACGGGTATCTCGCCTCGTACCTGCCGCAGGTGTTCCTCGCCGTCACCATCCCCGTCGGCACGCTGGGCTGGCTTGCGCTCACCGACCCCACGTCCGCGATCGTCGTCGGGGTCACGCTGCCGCTCATCCCCGTCTTCGGCGCGCTGGTCGGCTGGCAGACCGGCGCCCGCACCAAACACCAGTGGCACCTGCTGCAGCGCCTCGGCGGCCACTTCCTCGACACCGTCATCGGCCTGCCGACCCTGCGCACGTTCGGCGCGCAACGCGGCCAGGTGCACCGGGTCCGGGCGATGGCCGACGCGTACCGGGTCGCGACGATGCGTACCCTGCGCCTCGCGTTCCTGTCCGCGCTGGTCCTGGAGCTCGTGGCGACCGTCTCCGTGGCGCTCGTCGCGGTGCCCGTCGGCCTGCGGCTCCTCGACGGCAAGCTGACCCTGACCGCCGCCCTGGTCGTGCTGCTGCTCGCGCCGGAGGCATACCTGCCCCTGCGCGCGCTCGGCACCAAGTTCCACGCCAGCCAGGAAGGGCTCGCGGCCTCGGCGGAGATCTTCAAGGTCCTCGACGCGGCGCCGGTCCCGCCGGTACGCACCGCGCCACGCCTGCCCGGCACGGGCTTCGCCGGGCTCGCCTTCGACCGGGTCGAGGTGCGCTACGGCGACGTGGTGGCGCTGCGGGACCTGAGCCTCGACGTCGCGCCCGGCGACCGGGTCGCGCTCGTCGGCCCCAGCGGCGGCGGCAAGTCCACGATCCTCGCCCTGGTCCTCGGGTTCGTCACCCCGAGCAGCGGCCGGGTCCTCGTCGACGGTGTGGACCTCGCCGACCTCGACCTCGCCGCCTGGCGGGCCCGGCTCGCGTGGATGCCGCAACGCCCGCACCTGTTCGCCGGCACCGTCACCGACAACATCCGCCTCGGCGCCCCCGCCACCCCGCAGGCCGGCGTCGTGGAGGCCGCGATCGCCGCCGACGCGGACGCCTTCATCCGGGCCCTGCCCGCCGGGTACGACACCGACCTCGCCGGCCACGGCCTGTCCAGCGGCCAGCGGCAACGGCTCGCCATGGCCAGGACCTGGCTGCGCGCCAGCACCCACGGCGGCGAGCTGCTGCTGCTCGACGAGCCGACCGCCCGCCTCGACCCGGCCAGCGAGTCGGCCGTGATCGCCGCCGCCACCAGGCTCGCCGCCGGCCGCACGGCCCTCCTGGTCGCCCACCGGCCCGCGCTGCTGCCGGTCGCCACCAGGATCGTCGAGATCAAGGACGGCGTCGCGGTGCCGCTGCCGGCACCTGCCACGGGACCTCCTGCGGAGCCGGCTCCCGGGCCTGGTGCCGGGCCTGGTGCCGGGCCTGCTCCCGCGCCGGCTGCCGGGGCTGTCGCCGCACCGCCGCCCGGCGCAGCGTCCGCACCTTCTGCCGGGCCTGCTTCCGCTCCTTCTGCCGGGCCTGCTTCCACGCCGCCCGCCGGGCCTGCTTCTACGCCGCCTGCCGGGCCCGGCGCTGCGGCCGCCGTCGTGACTGGCGCGGGGCCGGCGTCCTCGGGCGCGCCCGCATCCGGCGCCGAGGCGGTGCACGCGTGATCGCGCTCCTCGCCGGCCCGCCCGTGCGGCTCTTCGGGCCGGGTGCGCTGCTCCGGCTGGTCTTCGCCGGGCTGCTCGGCGTCCTCACCGAGGCCGCCGGGATCGGGCTGATCGGCACCGCGACCTGGATGATCGTGCGGGCCGCCGAACAGCCACCCCTCGCCGCGCTCGCCGTGGCGATCGCGGCGGTGCGGGGGTTCGCGCTGTTCAAGGGCGGGCTCCGGTACGCCGAACGCCTCGCCGGCCACGACGCCGTCCTGCGCGTCCTCGCGGACCTGCGGGCCCGGGCGTTCGGCGCGCTCGCCGACCCGGCGGCCCGGACCGGCCGGGGACCGGTCTCCTCGGCCGACGTGCTCAGCCGGGTCGTGTCCGACGTCGACGGGGTGCAGGACGCGGTCCTTCGCGGTGCGCTGCCCGCCGGGGTCGCCGCCGTCGTCGGGCTCGCCGGGGTCGCAGGGATCGCCGCCGCCGACCCGCGGGCCGGCCTCGTCCTCCTGCTCGGGCTGCTCGCCGCCGGGGTGCTGCTGCCATGGGCCGGGCACCGGCTCAGCCGCCCCATCTCCCAGGCTGCTTCCCCGTCCGGCTCGCTGAGCGGGGCGGCGGCCATCTCGGCGGCGCGGGGGGAGCTGACGACGGCGACCGTGGACGTGGTGCACGGGGTGGCGGAACTCGCCGCGTACGGTGCCCTGCCCGCCGCCCTCGCCGACACCGCCGACCGGAGCCGCCGGCTCGCCGCCCTCGAAGCCAGGTCGGCGACGGTCGCCGCGGTCGTCGGGGGCGCCGCCGCGCTGATCCCAGCGGTCGTCGCGGTGTGGATCGCGGTCCTCGCCGACGGGCGCTCGGGGCCGGTGCTCGCGCTCGTCGCGCTCAGCGTCGGCGAGGTCGTCGTGCCTCTCGCCGCCGCCGCCGTCCGGCACGCCGAACTGCGCGGAGGACTCCGCCGCGTCCGCGAACTGATCGCCACCGCCGCCCCGGTCCCCGCCGCCCAGGACCGCGCTGCTCAGGACCGCGCTGCTCAGGACCGCGCCGTCTCGGACGGTGCCGCCGGGGGGATCGTCGGCCCGGTCACCGCGCTGGACGCCGGCGGATCCGGGGTCGGGCCGATCAGTGGACCCGTCGACCTGGTGCTGCGGGGGGTCACCGTGCGGTACCGCGACGATCTGCCGCCCGCGCTGCTGGACGTGGACCTCGCACTGCCCGCGGGGAGCCGGGTGGCCGTCGTCGGACCCAGCGGATCCGGCAAGTCGACGCTCCTCGCGGTGATCGCCGGTCGGGTTCCGCTCGCCGGTGGCGCCGTCGACGGGATGCCCGGCGGGGTCGAGGCGTGGCGGGTCGCCGGGGGAGTGTTCGCCGACGCGCACGTGTTCCATGCGACCGTCCGGGACAACCTGCTCCTCGGCCGGGACGGCCATGGTGACCCGGAGCTGCGGCGGGCGCTCACCGACGCGGGGCTGGCCGAGTACGCCGACCGGCTCGACGACATCGTCGGTGAGGACGGCGGGAAGCTCTCCGGCGGGCAGCGCCAGCGGCTGCTGCTGGCGCGGGCGCTGGTCGCGCCGCCGCCCGTGCTGCTGCTGGACGAGCCGACCGAGGGCCTCGACGCGGCCGCCGCCGACGCCGTCCTCGGCACCGCGCTGCGGGCCGCGGGCGGGCGGACCGTCGTCGTCGTGACGCACCGTGCGGCGGAGCTGAGCCGGTTCGACCGGGTCGTCAGCGTCGACGAAGGCCGGACGTCCGGCGGATGACGGCGCTCGGCCGGGATGTGGGAACCTTGACGGGTGGACGGGGTCTCACACGGTTCCGGCCCGATCGACGTCTATGTCGACGGGCTCGCCGCCGCGCTGCGGGGTCAGCGCCAGCACCGGCAGGAGATGGTCACCGAGGCGCGTGACAGCCTCCTGGACGCCGCCGAGGCGTATGTCGAGGCGGGGCACGACCCGCTCGACGCGCAGCGCCGTGCCGTCGCCGACTTCGGCACGCACCGGCAGGTCGTCCCCGGGTATCAGGCCGAGCTCGCCACGCTCCAGGGGCGCCGCACCGCGACGTGGATCGCGCTGGTGCTGCCCGTGATGACGCTGCTCGAGCCGCTCATGTGGTGGGACACGTCGTGGAGCACGGACCGCGCCAGCCACGTCTACTGGGTGCTCGTCGACCACTTCCAGTACACGTCGTTCCTCGCCGCCGCGGCCGCCGGGCTCGCGATCGTCGGGTTCGGGTGGGGCAGCCGTTTCCTGCGCGACGGCCTGCAGTATGCGCGGCTCGTCGGCCAGGCGACCGTGGTGTTCCTCGGCATGCACGCGCTGCTCGGCGCGACCGTGTTCGTGCTGAGCCTGCGCCAGTGGCCGGCGGCGGCGACCTGGCCGCCGGTGCTCATCGGCATGGTCGTCAACACCGCCGCGTTCGGCTACGCGGGCTGCCTGGCCGTGCGGTGCGTCTCCGCCACCCGCAGACCGCGGAGCCAGCCCGCCACCGCGTAAACGGCGGCCGGGGAAGCGAAGGGCGGGGAAACGACGGCCGGGGAAGCAGCGCGCCGGGAAGCCGTCAGGCGGTCGCGGGCGGGGGGAGCAGCACCGCGCCGATCGTGGCGGTGAACTCCTGCCACGCCGAGCGCTCCTCGGCCAGGACCTTCCGGCCCGCGCTGGTCAGCCGATACGTGCGGCGCTCCCGGCCGCCGACCGTCGACCAGGCGCTTTCCACATAGCCCGCACGCTCCAGGCGGCGCAGCGCCGGATAGACCGTGCCCGTCGGCAGCGTCAGCGAACCGCCGCTGCGCTCCTGCAAGGCCTCGATGATCGCGTAGCCGTGGCGGGGTTCGCCGTCCAGCACCGCGAGCAGGAGTGCGTCGAGATGCCCGCGCAGCGCGTCCGCCTTCATGTGTAGCGAGTCTACGGGTTCGCAGCTCGCGACGCCATGAGGGGCAGGTTTACGCCCTGTGGTCCTGGGAAGGAGCGCTGTCGGGTGACCGGTGGTTGGGCCCGGAAGTCGAGGAGCGGTATGAGGCGGCGGGTCGAGGCCACGCAGGACGTCGAGTCGTTGTGGCCCAACGGACTGGGGACCACACTCGCGATCGCATCGGGGCGGGCACTCGCGTACCGCAGCGGCGTCGCCAGGCCCGCGGTCACCGCTCCACAGTGGACGATGGACCGGGCCGGCAGGATCGGCCAGCCCGCCGGCGCGGGGCGGCACGCCCGCCGGGAGCTCGACGCCGAGGACGTCGCGGCCTGGCTCGTCGGGCAACTCCCCGAGGGCCGGTACACCGGGCTCGTCGTGGGCTCACCGCACGGCGCCGCGGTCCACCTCGCGATGGCGCTGGGCGTGCCGTGGCTGCCGGTCGCGTTCGAGGTCCCGACCCCCGAGGTCGCCGCCGGTGAACACCCCGCGGCCGACGGTGAGCGCCTCGCCCGGGACATCCTCGCCGACAACCCCGACGTCGGCGTCCGCCAGGTGTACGACCCGGTGTGGCGGGGCTGGTCCGGTGCCGCGACCGCGTACGCCGTGGTGCGCTGGCGGCGCCTCCCGGCCGCGTACCGGCGGTTCATCGCCGAGCGGCTGTACCCGGACGCGCCCGTCGTCGTGGTGCGCGACGTCAGCCGCTGGCAGACGTCGCCCGGCGAGGACGGCTACTCCTTCCAGCTCGGCAGCCGCGCCAGCGGTCTCGGCCCGGGCGACTACCGCGACGAGCGTTCGCTGCGCGGCCGGGCGCCCCGCCAGGACAGCGACGGCGAACGGGCCGTCGACCGGGCCCTGGTCGAGGACCTGCGCCGGTACGGCTCCGCGCACGGCCACCCGGTCCGCCAGGTCCTGTACCGGCACCCGGACGTGCTCAGCGGCGCCGTGGCCGACCTGTACCGGCAGTGGCTGCGGGCCGGCGAGCGCACCGGGGGCCGGCTCGTCGTGGAATGCGGCCGCCTCCTCGACGCGTGGCACGTGCTGCGGGCCGGGCTCGTCCCGTACTGGTGCGAACACCCGCTGCGCTCAGCGGTGCGGTCCCTGTCGTGGTGGCTGGCCGGCAGCGAACCGTTCGTGTCCGTCGACGTGTTCGCCGAGCCGCCGGGCATGCCGCTGCCGACCGTCGCGCACCTGTCGGAGTGGCAGGCGGTGGCCGGGTTCGGGACCCGGCACGGCCTCGTCGACCGGCGGTGCGCCCGCGCCTACCCGGCGGGCGTGGTGCCAGGGCACCACGCCACGCAGGTGCTGCGGATGCACCCCTACGACCTGCCATACCTGCCGTTCCTTGAGGTGCCGCCGGCCCTGGCGGTCATGGCGCACAGCGCGCAGAGCGACGGGCTGCTGGTCATCTGAGCAGGCAGCCCGACGTCAGGGGGTGTCCTCGGACTTCTCCTTGTTCTTCTGCACCTTGCTGATCACGTCGTGGAGGGGCTTGGTGCCGCTGCCGACGACGATGCCGGTGACGATCGCGTCGACCCAGACCGGGATGCCGTTCCAGTTCTCGCCGGCGATGGAGTGCAGCAGATACAGCCCGCCCGCCGACGACGCGACGGTCGCCACGGCGGTCGCGATGCCCCACGAGACGAGACCGCGGCTCGCGCGGCCCTTCTCCATCATCGACTTCGCGTGCGCCACCTGGATCAGGTCGTCGAGGGTGGCGTCGTGATACTTGTTGGCGAGATTCGCCACCGCCGCCTCCAGCTCGCCGCGGGCGTGCTTGCCGGGCAGGAACCGGGCGAACGGCTCCAGGATGCGCTCGACGGCGGTCGCGAACGCGAACAGCACCGCGAAGAACGTCGTCGCGTCCGGCAGGTGGATCGCCTGCGCGTTGACGTTGAAGTGCCACAGCGCCCACGACCCGGCGCCGCCGGCGGCGACCAGGATGAACGCCGACACCAGCGACAGCACCGACGCGGGCTGCGGCGGGACGGCCGCGGCCTCGCCGCCGGGCGTCGGCTCCACCGGCCCGGCGGACGCGATCGCGATCCCGACCTCCTCCGCAGGGGCGTCACTTCCGGGTGCGGTCCCGGTGGCCTCGGCGCTCGCGGATCGGGTCGAGGGGCCTTGCTGGGTGGGCACGTGGGCCCTGCCGATCGCGGGGGCGTCGGCGGGGGTCACCGAGGCGGCGGCCACGACACGGTTGGAGTTGGGGCCGAGCACATTCGTGCGACGGACGAGAGCCATGCGCGAGACGGTAGCGGTGCGTCGATCCCCGCGCGATACCCGATTCCCGACAGCTGCCCTGCGTCACTCAGGCACTGCGGATCGTAGCGAGATCGGTCCGTTGGCAGTGGTTGCCGGCGTGCTTGCGGGAGACGGTGTGGTTGCGGGAGCGGGCCGGAGGGACGGTGCGGAGGCAGGGGTGCGGCGGGGGCGGCGTTCGACGCGCCGGCCCAGCCAGGGCGCGACGACGAGGGCGGTCACGTCGAAGACGGTGTGGACGATGATCGGCGCGAAGATGGCCCCGGTCACGGCGTAGAGCAGCGTGAAGAACGCGCCGAGCACTGTGGCGCTGACCGCGCCGCGCCAGCCCTGGTACAGGTGGTCGACGCCGAACACCACCAGCGACAGCAGCGCCGCCACCCGGGCGTCCAGCCCGAGGAGCCCCGTGCCGGCGGCGATGAACAGGCCGCGGTACACGAGTTCCTCGGCGACCCCGACACCCGCCGAGAGCCCGCCCGCCAGCCAGCGTTCGGCCGCCGTGGTCGGGTGCATGAACCGGACCCTGGCCAGGGTCTCCTCGGCGCCGCCGAGGCTGCGGGCACGGCGCCCGCCGCGGGTGTCGGCACCGTCAGGGTCGCCGTCACGCCGGGCGGCGGCGACCCTGACGGTGCCGGCGATCACGGCCGGCACGAGCACGGCGGACGCCAGCAGCGAGGGCAGCAGCACCGAGGTGCTCACGTCGCGGCCGGTGGGCAGGTCCAGGCCGAGGTCGGCGAGGTCGACGCCGTCGGTCCACACCACCGCGAACGCGGCCACCGCCAGCATCATCGAGGTGCGGATGCCGGCACGGTACAGCCGGATCCGCCCGCCCGGCGCGGCGACCAGGCGGTCCCGGGCGGCGCGAGCCTTCGCCGTCGAGCCCCGGACCGCGGCGGCGGTGCACGTCACCAGGATGAGCAGGGTCAGGCAGGCACCGGCGACGTCGAACGGCGGATCGATCCACTCGAACACGCCGTCATGATGCGGCCTCCGCCGTCGCTGTGTCTGCCCCGTCTGTGTCTGCCCCGTCTGTGTCTGCCCCGTCCGTGTCTGCCCCGTCCGTGTCTGCCGCCGGCGCGGTGTTGCGGGCCAGGAGGCTCGGGACGAGCAGGAGCGACACCAGGTCGATGGTGATGTGCAGGGCGATCGGGACGATGAGGTTGCCGGTCAGCGCGTACAGGGTGGTGAACACGACCGCGCCCCCGCCGGTGGTGAGCACGCCCCGCAGGCCCTGATACCGGTGGCCGGCACCGAACAGCACCACGGCGAGGACGGCCGCCGCCCACACGGGGAGCCCGAGCACCCCCGTACCGGCGGCGATGAACAACCCGCGGAACACGATCTCCTCACCGGTCCCTGCGGCGACGGCGCCGACGGCCGCCCAGCGGCGCTCGGCCGGTGTCGCGGGCCGCAGGAACGACAGCGGGTCCTCGTCGGGCCCGATCCCGCCGGAGCGGACCGCGAGGAACGCCGCGGTCCCGGCGGCCGCGGCCGGCAGGCCCAGCGCGACCAGGACGTCGCCGACGGTGACGGGCCGCAGCCCCAGGTCGGCGAGGTCCAGGCCGGGGCCGACGAGGACGGCCTCGAGGGCGATGAGGGCCGCCAGGGTGTTCGTGGCCGCGGACCGCCGGAACGCCGGAACGAGGCCCTTCGTCCTGATCCGCTCCCGCATCCGGGCCGGCGACGCGCGCAGGACGCTGGCGGTGAGCACGAGCAGGACCAGCGCCGTGAGGACGACCTCGGCGGCGTGGAACGTCGGGTCGACCCAGTCCAGCACGGCTGCCATGGTGGGACACGGAAGGGGCCGCTGTCAGCCCCACCGTCCGGTGGACTCTGACAGCGGCCCCTGTCCGCGCTGCTCTGTAGCCGTCCGGTTACGCCGAGGGCGAGACCGTGACCGTGGCGCTCGGCTGGGCGCTGGCGCCCGGGTCCGCGGCCGGCGGCGGGAGGGCGCTGCCCTTGACGTACTCGTCCCAGGTCTTGTCCCAGTCCGTCCAGCCGTTGCCCCAGGCGAGCTTCCGCGTCGTGTTCTTCACGATGTGGACGTCGCCGATCTTCGTCAGGTCGAACAGGTACTTCGCGTTCTTCTGCGAGACGTTCGTGCAGCCGTGCGAGACGTTGCGCTTGCCCTGGTCGCCCTCGGACCACGGGGCCGCGTGGATGTACTCGCCGCCGCTGGTCGTGCGCTGCGTCAGGTACACCGTCTCGCGGTACGGGTCGGACGGGTCGGTCGACACGAACAGCTCGGACTGCTGCTTGTCCATGACCACCATGGCGCCGCTGGAGCTCGGCGTCTTGGCCTTGCCGAGGCTGACCGGGATGGTCTTGATGACCTCGCCGTTCTTCTCGACCGTCATCTGGTGGGTCTTGTCGTCGGTGGTCATGATGATCTTGTCACCGACGGTGAAGTTCGTCGTGACGTCCTTGGCGCCCCAGCCGGTCTTCGTCAGCTGCAGGCCACCCGTCGCCAGGCGGACGCTGACCTTCGTGCCGGTCTGCCAGTACTCCTTCGGGCGGAAGTGGACCTCACCGCCGTTGAACCAGTACCAGGTGCCGACCTGCGGCGGCGTGCTGGTGACCAGCAGCCGCTTCTCGACGCTCGCCCGCAGCTCCGTGGGAACGCTGGAGCCGAAGCGCACGACGACCGGGATGGCCACACCGTAGACCTTGTTGTCGGACAGGGCCGTCGAGACGTTGACCGTCTTGCCGGGCTTCGCCATGGTCGTGAACGTGACCTTCTTGCCGGTGCTGTCACCGGCGGAGGTCACGGTCGCGGTGTACTGCGTGCCGTATTTGAGCTGCGTCGCCGGGATCCAGGTCGTGCCGTCGGAGCGCAGACCGCCGTTCACCGTGGCACCGGACGCGTCCGTGAGCGTGACCGACGCGTTCGCGCCGGGCGCCGCCTGCAGGGCGAGTTCGGTGGCGGTGGAGACGCCGGTCGCGCCGTCGGCCGGCGCGGTGAGGGTCGCGGTTGGCTGCGCGGCGGACGCGGAAGCCGAGGGGCCGCCGGCACTGCCGCTGTCACTCCATTTGGGTTTTTCGTCAGCGCTGCAAGCAGAGAGGGCGATCAGGCCGGCAAGAGCGGTGATCGTGGCCAGTGCGCGTGCGGAGACTCCCATGTCCACACCTCCTTCGTTGGGCTAGAGCATGCACCGGTTACAACGCCGGTGTATCCCAGGTTTGTGCCACACGGTTCAACCCGTTGAACCGGAGCAGGGGCATCGTATGAAGTAACGGAGAGCCTGAGCTATCCGCTCCTTGGACGTGTTCCAGACTGTCCAAGGTTGCGTCCCGATTCGGTAACGACCGCCCTGTAGCACCCCCTGTAGCACCCCCGCAGCACCCCCGCAGTGCTCCTACCTGGGCGCTCGTGGGATTTGTCACGATCTCACGTTGTAGGTCGCGCGCCGGTGCAGGCGGTACGTTGGTCGGCAACGCACACGGCGGGCGGCCGATCACACACATGAGGATCGCGCCCGAATCTTCGCGTACACTGGCAAGACTGCTCCGTAGACTGTTTTTGGGCCGACGTTGTCCCGACTCGCAATCGATGACGTCAGGAGGCCCGATGGGTTACCCCGGACCGCAGCCGCAGGGTCTGTACGACCCTGCCTTTGAACATGACGCCTGCGGGGTCGCGTTCGTGGCTGACATCCACGGCCGGCGCTCCCATGACGTCGTGCACAAGGGGCTGTCCGCGCTGTTGCGCATGGACCACCGGGGCGCTCGCGGCGCCGAGCCCAACACCGGCGACGGCGCCGGCATCATGATCCAGATCCCGGACGCGTTCCTCCGTGCCGTCTTCGAGCCCAGCGCCGCCGGCGTCGACGACCTCCCTCCCGCCGGCTCGTATGCGACCGGTCTGGCGTTCCTGCCCAACGACGACGACGCGGCCCAGCGTGCGATGCGCGTGCTGGAGAAGTACGCGCTCGTCGAGGGCGCCCAGGTGCTCGGCTGGCGCGACGTGCCGACCGACCCCACCGACCTCGGCGCGACCGCGCTCGTCGCGATGCCGCGCATCAAGCAGGTCTTCATCAGCGCCGAGAAGCTCAGCGCGCCGGGGACCGTGCTGTCCGGCCTCGACCTGGACCGGGTCGTCTACTGCGTGCGCAAGCAGACCGAGCGGGAGACCCGCGAGCGCGGCATCCAGCTCTACCTGCCGTCGCTGTCGTCGCGGACCATCACGTACAAGGGCATGCTCACCCCTGACCAGGTCGTGTCGTTCTTCCCCGACCTGTCCGACGAGCGCGTCACCTCCGCCATCGCGTTGGTGCACTCGCGCTTCTCCACGAACACGTTCCCGTCGTGGGAGCTCTCCCACCCGTACCGGCTGATCGCCCACAACGGCGAGATCAACACCATCCGCGGCAACCGGAACTGGATGGCCGCCCGCGAGGCGCTGCTGGCCACGGAGAACCTGCCGGGCAACATCCGCCGGCTGTTCCCCATCTGTACCCCCGAAGCCTCGGACTCGGCGAACTTCGACGAGGTCCTCGAGCTGCTGCACCTGGCCGGCCGGAGCCTGCCGCACGCGGTGCTCATGATGATCCCCGAGGCGTGGGAGAACGACCCGCGGATGGACCCGCTGCGGCGGGCGTTCTACCGCTTCCACGCCTGCCTGATGGAGCCGTGGGACGGCCCGGCCAGCGTCGCCTTCACCGACGGCACCGTCGTCGGCGCGGTCCTGGACCGCAACGGGCTGCGCCCCGGCCGCTGGTGGCAGACCGCCGACGGGCTCGTCGTGCTGGCCAGCGAGGCGGGTGTGCTCGACCTCGACCCGGCGACGATCGTGGCGAAGGGCCGCTCGGCGCCCGGCAAGATGCTGCTCGTCGACACGGCCGCCGGCCGCATCCGCACCGACGACGAGATCAAGTCGGAGCTGGCGCAGGCCGAGCCCTACGAGGACTGGCTGCACGCCGGTCTCATGGACCTCGACCAGCTGCCCGAGCGGGAGCACGTCGTCTACACGCACGACTCCGTGCAGCGCCGCCAGCAGACCTTCGGCTACACCGAGGAGGAGCTGAAGATCCTCGTCGGGCCGATGGCGCGGGCCGGCGCCGAGCCGCTCGGCTCGATGGGCACCGACACGCCCGTCGCCGTGCTCTCCACCCGGCCGCGGCTGATGTACGACTACTTCACCCAGCTCTTCGCGCAGGTGACGAACCCGCCGCTGGACGCCATCCGCGAGGAGATCGTCACCAGCGTCGCGGCCACCATCGGCCCCGAGGCCAACCTGCTCAAGCCGGGTCCCGCGTCGTGCCGGCAGATCGCCCTGCCGTACCCGGTCATCGACAACGACGACCTCGCCAAGCTGCTGCACATCGACGACGATGGCGACCTGCCCGGCTTCAAGGCGGTCCGCGTCTCCGGCCTGTACCCGATCCGCGACGGCGCGACCGGCCTCAAGCGCCGCCTCGTGGAGATCATGCGCGGCGTGTCCGAGGCGATCGAGGACGGCGTGCGGGTCCTGGTCCTGTCCGACCGCGACTCGACCGTCGACCTGGCGCCGATCCCGTCGCTGCTGCTCACCGCCGCCGTCCACCAGCACCTCGTCCGGGAGCAGACCCGCACCCAGGTGTCCCTCGTGGTCGAGTCCGGCGACTGCCGCGAGGTGCACCACGTGGCGCTGCTGTCCGGGTTCGGCGCGTCCGCGGTCAACCCGTACCTGGCCTTCGAGAGCGCCGAGGACCTCATCGCCACCGGCGCGCTGCCCGGCGTCGCCCCGGAGAAGGCGGTCTACAACTACGTCAAGGCGCTCGGCAAGGGCGTCCTGAAGATCATGTCGAAGATGGGCATCTCGACCGTCAGCTCCTACTGCGGCGCCCAGGTCTTCGAGGCTGTCGGGCTGGACCCGCGCCTGGTCGAGCGGTACTTCACCGGCACCCCCAGCAAGATCGGCGGCATCGGTCTCGCCGAGATCCACGCCGAGATCGCGGCCCGCCACGCGCGGGCGTACCCGGCCAACGAGGCCGAGCGGGCGCACCGCCGGCTCGAGGTCGGCGGGGAATACCAGTGGCGCCGCGAGGGCGAGCTGCACCTGTTCAACCCGGAGACGGTCTTCCTGCTCCAGCACGCGACCCGGTCCAAGCAGTACGACGTCTTCCAGCGGTACACCGCGAAGGTCGACGAGCTCGCCGGGCAGGCCGGATCGCTGCGCGGGCTCTTCGAGCTGCGCACCGGGGTCCGTCCCGCCGTGCCGATCGAGGAGGTCGAGCCGGCCACCGAGATCGTCAAGCGGTTCGCGACCGGTGCCATGTCCTACGGCTCCATCTCCATGGAGGCGCACGAGACCCTCGCCATCGCGATGAACAACATCGGCGGCAGGTCCAACACCGGCGAGGGCGGCGAGGACGTCGAGCGGCTGCACGACCCGCGCCGGCGCTCCGCCATCAAGCAGATCGCCAGCGGCCGCTTCGGCGTGACCACCGAGTACCTCGTCAACGCCGACGACCTGCAGATCAAGATGGCGCAGGGCGCGAAGCCCGGCGAGGGTGGCCAGCTGCCCGGCAACAAGGTGTGGCCGTGGATCGCCAAGACCCGCCACGCCACGCCCGGCGTCGGGCTGATCTCGCCGCCGCCGCACCACGACATCTACTCCATCGAGGACCTCGCCCAGCTGGTCTTCGACCTGAAGAACGTCAACCCGGCGGCCCGCGTCCACGTGAAGCTGGTCTCCGAGATCGGCGTCGGCACCGTCGCCGCCGGTGTCGCCAAGACCAAGGCCGACGTCATCCTCATCTCCGGCCACGACGGCGGCACGGGCGCGTCGCCGCTCAACTCGCTCAAGCACGCGGGCACGCCGTGGGAGCTCGGCCTCGCCGAGACCCAGCAGACGCTGCTGCTGTCGGGCCTGCGCGACCGGGTCAGCGTCCAGGTCGACGGGCAGCTCAAGACCGGCCGGGACGTCATCATCGCGGCGCTGCTCGGCGCCGAGGAGTTCGGGTTCGCGACGTCGCCGCTCATCGTGTCCGGCTGCATCATGATGCGCGTCTGCCACCTGGACACCTGCCCGGTCGGCGTCGCCACGCAGAACCCGGCGCTGCGCAAGAAGTTCACCGGCACGCCCGAGTTCGTCGAGAACTTCTTCTGGTTCCTCGCCGAAGAGGTCCGCGGCTACCTCGCCGAGCTGGGCTTCCGCACCCTCGACGAGATGATCGGCCGCACCGAGCTGCTCGACGTCCGCCCGGCCGTGGACCACTGGAAGGCCGGCGGGCTCGACCTGACCCCGTTGCTGCACGTGCCTCCCCTCGCCGACGACGCGGCGCGGCGCCAGACCACCAAGCAGGACCACCGCCTGGAGCGGGCCCTGGACAACCAGCTCATCGCAGCGGTCACGCCCGCGCTCGACGAGGGCACCACGATCAAGCTGGAGATCGCCGTCCGCAACGAGCACCGCTCCGTCGGTGCGATGCTCGGCGGTGAGATCGTCCGCCGGGTCGGCGGCGCAGGCCTGCCCGACGACACCGTGGACGTTACGTTGCACGGCACCGCCGGGCAGTCCTTCGGCGCCTGGGTCCCTCACGGTGTCACCCTGCGCCTCGTCGGCGACGCCAACGACTACGTCGGCAAGGGCCTGTCCGGCGGCCGGCTCATCGTGCGCCCCGACCCCACGGCCCCGTTCGTGGCCGAGGAGCAGATCATCGGCGGCAACACGGTCCTGTACGGCGCCACCGGCGGCTCCCTGTTCATGCGCGGCAAGGCGGGGGAGCGGTTCGCGGTGCGCAACTCCGGCGCGGTCGCCGTCGTCGAGGGCGTCGGTGACCACGGCTGCGAGTACATGACCGGCGGCGCCGTCGTCGTGCTCGGCCCCACCGGCCGCAACTTCGCCGCGGGCATGTCCGGCGGCGTCGCCTACGTCTGGAAGCTCGACCGCACGCTGGTCAACGCCGAGCTGGTGGACCTGGAGCCGGTCTCCTCGCCGTCGGTGCTGCGCGAGCTGGTCGCCGCGCACCTGGCCGAAACCGGCTCCGCGGTCGCCGGGCGCATGCTGGAGGACTGGGACGCGTCGGTCCTGGAGTTCACGGAGGTCGTGCCGCGCGACTACAAGCGCGTCATGGAGGTCATGCGGGCCGCCGAGGCAGCCGGCCGCGATGTCGACGCGGCTGTCATGGAGGTCGCACGTGCCTGACCCGAACGGTTTCCAGCGGTACGAGCGGCGCCTGCCCGCCCGGCGTCCCGTGCCGGTCCGGCTGCGTGACTGGCGCGAGGTGTACCCGTCGGCCTCCGACGAGCTGATCACCGAGCAGGCCAGCCGCTGCATGGACTGCGGCATCCCGTTCTGTCACGACGGCTGCCCGCTCGGCAACCGCATCCCCGACTGGAACGACCTGGTCCGCACCGGCAACTGGGACTTCGCGATCGAGGCGCTGCACGCGACCAACAACTTCCCGGAGTTCACCGGGCGGCTGTGCCCCGCACCCTGCGAGGCCGCGTGCGTCCTGTCGATCGCCGGCGGCCAGCCCGTCACGATCAAGCAGGTCGAGGTCGAGATCATCAACCGGGCCGTCTCCGCCGGCCGGGTCACGCCCCGCCCCGCACCCGAACGGTCCGGCCGCAGCGTCGGCGTCGTCGGCTCCGGTCCCGCCGGGCTCGCCGCCGCGCAGCAGCTCGCCCGGGCCGGTCACGACGTGGTGGTGTACGAGCGCGACGACGCCCTCGGCGGCCTCATGCGCTACGGCATCCCCGACTTCAAGCTGGAGAAGGGGCACATCGACCTGCGCCTGGACCAGCTGCGCGCCGAGGGTGTCCGCTTCGAGACCGGCGTCAACGTCGGCGTCTCCGTCTCCGTCGACGACCTGCGGGCCCGCCACGACGCGCTCCTGCTCGCCTGCGGCGCACTGCAGGGCCGCGACGTGCCGGAGACGCCGGGCCGCTCGCTCGCCGGCGTACACCTGGCGATGGAGCACCTCGTCGAGTCCAACCGGGTCGTCGCCGGGCGTGTCCCGGCCGCGTCGATCTCAGCCTCCGGCAAGAACGTCATCATCATCGGTGGCGGTGACACGGCGGCCGACTGCCTCGGCGTCGCGCACCGGCAGGGCGCCCGGTCCGTGCTGCAGCTCGACCAGTACCCGGTCCCGCCGGCCGAACGCGACGAGTCGCGCGACCCGTGGCCGACGTGGCCGTGGATCCTGCGCAACTACCCGGCCCACGAGGAGGGCGGCGAGCGCGCCTTCGCCGTCGCCGTCACCGCCTTCGAGGGCAACGACGACGGCGACCTCACCGGCGTGCGCATCGCCGAGGTCCAGGTGTCCAGAGTGGACGGCCGCAGGGTCGTCACCGAAATGCCGGGCACCGAGCGGCTCTACCCGGCGGAGCTCGTCCTGCTCGCCATCGGCTTCGAAGGCACCGAGCCCGGACCGCTGCTCACGAACCTGGGCCTGACCCGCAACCGCCGCGGCGGCATCGACACCGGCGCCGACTGGCAGACCTCCGCACCGGGCGTCTTCGTCGCCGGCGACATGCACCGCGGCGCGTCGCTCATCGTGTGGGCAATCGCCGAAGGCCGGTCGGCGGCCGCGTCGATCCACGCGTACCTTGGCGGCGACGGGACCCTGCCCGCTCCGGTGGAGCCGTCCGCGGTGGCGCTGTCGGCCTGAGGCCGTTGCTGTTCTTTGTCGGGTGCTAAACGGGAGCGGCGCTGTTGTGGGGCCGCTCCCCGGGTACCCGTCGGCCATGAAGCCCGCCCCGTTGTTCGCGCTGCCGCCGGTGTTCGCGGCGGCTCTCCTGCTGTGGCTGCTGCCTGCCACCGCTGCGCACGCGTCCGACCCGCCGCCGTTCTGGGCGCCGTCGATCCCGGCCATGCCGACCCCGCGGCCGCCGTCCGGCTCTTCTGCTCCCGGCTTCCCTGCTCCCGGCTCTTCTGCTCCCGGCCAGTCTGCTCCCGGTCCGTCTGCTTCCGGCTCTTCTGCTCCCGGCTCTTCTGCTTTCGGACACGCCTCGGCGCCGGCCGACTCGACGTTCGCCCACGACGTCAGCATCGCGCTGCGGGTCGTGGAACGGTACTGGAGCTCCCGCATCGTCGGCTTCCGGCCGGTGTCGCGGGTCGTGCCCTACCGCGTGGACGGCGAGGTCATGTGCGGCACCCAGCCGATCCCGACCCAGAACGCCGCCTACTGCCCCGTCGGTGACTTCATCGCCTACGACGTCAACTGGTCCGAGCAGGTCTACCAGGAACTCGGCGACGCGTTCGTCTTCTACCTGCTCGGCCACGAGTACGGCCACGCGATCCAGCAGCGCCTCGGCATCAACTACCAGTTCACCATCTACCAGGAACTGCAGGCCGACTGCTTCGCCGGCGCGTACATCGGCGACTCCATCAAGGTCGGCGACTTCACCCTCGAGGACGGCGACCTCGACGAACTCAGGAACGGCCTCTTCTCCGTCGCCGACCCCGAGGACGAACCCTGGTTCCAGGAAGGCGCCCACGGCTCCGCCGCCCAACGCACCGGCGCCTTCTTCGACGGCTACGAGCAGTCCCTCGACGCCTGCGACATGCCCTCCTCGTATCACGGCTGAACCTGCGGTACCGTCACGTCTGTCTATTGCACATCGTGGCGGGGAGAACGCGATGAGTGATCACCAGTTCGGCTGCCTCTGATGGCCGAGTCGTACCGCCGGTGGCGGGTGCCGGAGCTGTGGCAGATGGTCGCCGCCGACACCCCGGCGAACACCCACCTCCACCTCACAACCCTGCGCCGCCAGCAGACCGCCCTGGAAACCCAGCGCGACCGCCTACGAACCCTCCGCGACCACCTCGCCGAGGCCTGGCCACCCGAGAAGAGCGAAGCGGCGAGCGCCTTCATCCAGCGCCTCAACGACATGATCCGCGCGATGTCGCTGACGGCGAGCGGGGCGGCCGACGTGCGCAGCAGGATGAGCCTGATCGTCGAGGCGCTCGATCAGGCACGTGCGGAGCTGGCACCGCTGGTCGAGCAGTACCAGCGAACGGCCGACCTGCCGGATCACCGGGTGGCGGAACACGCCCGGAAGCTCCTGGACGAACGCGCCCGCCACATCCTCATGACGACCGACGCGAGGGTGGTCGACCCGGCGGCGGCGATGGACGTCCAGCTGCCCGTCTATGAACGGTTCAGCATGCAGACCACCGTCGTGACGCCGGTGAGTGGCGGCACGCCGGGCGCGGGCGGTTCCACCGCAGGGAACCCTGGCCGACGCGGAACCAGCGATCTCGCAGTGCCGCGCTTCGATCCGCCGGAGCCCTCAGGCGGTCTGGCGGACGCTGAGTTCGGGCTGGCCGCTGGCAACCAGGACGTGCTGCTCTCGTCCGTGGTCCCGGCGGCCGACGCGGCCGATCCGATCGACCGTTCTGCGCTGGCACCAGGGCGGGTCCTGGGTGGCGCTGCCCTGCCGAAGAGCACCGCCACGCCCAGCGCGGTCGTCGCGAAAGGCAACGTGGGCACGCCCAGCGTGATCACCGGCGGCGCCTCAGGGACCCGGCCGGCGATCGGCGCTCCGGGAGTCGGCGCACCGGCAGCACGCGGGATCGGCGGTGCCGGCGGCTACCGCGATCGATCGTTCGATGAATATGCGAGTCGTCGGCGTGCTTCGCGAGACAGCGACGACGAATCGTGGTCGGTGCAACAGGGAGTGCCGCCCTTGATCGACGTTCCTCCGGCCCGGGCCCACGATCCGGGACCAGGAGTCATCGGAATAGACCGTTGACCGCAACTCGTCGGGCAGTCCTCGCCTGCGTGGCGTTGTCGGTTGTGATCATCGGGACGCCCGACCTTGCCCGTGCTGACAGCATTCGTGACCGGCAGTGGCACCTCAAGGCCTTGCGAATCACGCAGGCACACGAGATCACGCAGGGTGCAGGTGTCGTCGTAGCGGTCGTCGACACAGGTGTCGACGACCGTCACGGCGAGTTGGCCGGTGCCGTCCTTCCGGGCAAGGAGTTCGGTGAGCAGCCGACCGGCGACGGGAAACGTGACACAGACGGGCACGGCACGGCTATGGCGGGCCTCATTGCAGGCCGCGGTCTTCCCAACGGTGCTGGTGTGCTCGGTGTCGCGCCGAAGGCCACCATCCTGCCGGTGCAGACGTTGCACAGCGAGTTCGGCGGCTCTCCGATCGACCTGGGCGACGGCATCGCCTGGGCGGTTGAGCAGGGTGCCAAAGTCATCTGCGTCGCGGCGGGCACGAGCGAGTATCCGGAGGTGAAGGCGGCAGTCGCGGCGGCCGTCAAGGCAGACGTCGTGGTCGTGGCGAGCGCCGGGAATCTGCCGCAGACCAAGCAGGTCGCGTTTCCGGCCAAGTTGCCCGGGGTGTTGGCGGTTGGCGGGACGGACAAGGACGGGGATCATGCGCGCATCTCGGCCACTGGCCCTGAGATGGTGCTGGCAGCGCCCGCCGTGGACGTGGTGTCCACTGGCGCGTTCGGGGCCTATGTGACCGGCGAGGGCACGAGCAGCTCGACGGCGATTGTGGCTGGGGTGGTGGCGTTGGTGCGGGCGAAGTTCCCCCAGTTGCCGGCCGTCGAGGTCATCCGGCGGCTGACCGTCACCGCGACCGATCGGGGAAAACCGGGCCGGGACGACGAGTACGGGTACGGCATCGTCAATCCGGTCGCGGCGTTGACGGCGTCGATCGGGCCGACCGTGGCTGCGTCGCCTCCCTCGGATCGTGCCGGACAGCGGGACGCCTCCGCGCCGCTGCCGATGGTCTGGGCCTTCGTCGGTGGTGGGACGGTCGTCACGTGTGCCGGGCTGCTGGCCTGGCGGCGGCGCCGGTTGCGGTAGTTGCTGTCACGCTTCGCAGTTGCTGCAATTCCGGGCGTCACAGCGCTTCGGACTTGCGGTACCGTCACGTCTGTCTATTGCACATCGTGGCGGGGAGGACGCGGTGAGTGATCAACAGTCGGGCTTCACGGTCGATCTGGAAGCGGTCCGTTCGTTCGGCGCCGGGTTGCACGCCGACCTGACCGCGCACCTGTCACCGGAGCACGACCAGATCCTGCGCACGTTCGTCGACACTCCGTCGTTCGGCACCCGCACGGCCAGCCCGGACGTCCAGGCGGCGGCGACGTTGTACCACCGCAAGCTCATCGAACTGCTGGACCTGATGGACGCGTTCGTCCACAACGGCGCCGTGTTCGTGCAGGCGGCCGAGGAGGTCGCCGCGGCCTATGCGCAGGCGGACACGTTGAGCGGTGAGCAGTTCAAGGCCAGCCTGGCCGTCGCGTCGACCAAGGTGGACGACGCGCTCTGGACCGCCCAGCACGACCCGAAGACGGGCAGGTCCGCCTGATGGCCGAGTCGTACCGGCGGTGGCGGCTGCCCGAGCTGTGGGAGATGGTCGCCGCCGACGATGCCGAGGATGCTCACCTGCATCTGGCAACCTTGCGCCGCCAGCAGACCGCCCTGGAAACCCAGCGCGACCGGCTGCGAGTTCTGCGGGACCAGCTCGCCGAGGCATGGCCACCGGAGAAGAGCGAAGCGGCCACGGCGTTCGCCGACAAGTTGAACGACATGATCGATGCGATGACGGGAACAGCCCGGGGTGCCGGCGAGGTTCGCGGGAGTCTCGTTCATATCGTCAACGTGATCCAGGAATCGCGTTCGAAGTTGGCGTCGCTGGTCGCGGAGTATGGCAAGGCTTCCGAACTCGCCGACCCGCGAGTCGGTCAGCACGCGAAGAAGCTGCTGGATCAGCGAGCTCGGGATGTTCTCATCGCGGCCGACGCCACCGTGGTGAAAGCGATGGGCCTGCTCAATGTGCCCATGCCCCAGTACACGCGGTTCAGTACGCAGGGAGTAGTTCCGATACCGGTCACCGCCGTCGGCACGGGCTCGCCCGGCAGCAGCGCTGGAACTGGAAGCGGTCACCGTCTCGCATTGAGCAGCAGCGGTGCGGCGACGGCACTGGTTCCTCCGAGATTCGAACCGCCTGCTCCTGCGATTGACGAAGACTTTCTGCTCACCGGCCGGCACGTCACTGACGTGCTGGGCGCAGGTGGCATGAATCCCGGGCCGCCTCCAGCGGGTTCGTCGGTATCTGTCCGATCGACCGGCGGAGAAGCCGTCACCTATCCGGTGATCGGATCACCCGGCGGGTTCGGCGCACGAGGTGCAACTGCGGGCGGCGGACCTGTCGGCCAGCCTACGACGATGAGGCCTTTCGGCACACCACTGGTTGGTGGCTCGGCGCCCGCCGGTTCCAATCGGATTGGCGGCGCGACGTCGGCTGCGATGCGTCGCCCGGCGGCAGCGACCTCGCCGTATTCTGCGAGACCAGTCGGTGGCGGTGGTGGTGGCGGGTATCAAGACCGGTCATTCGATGAATACATAGCACGCCGCAGGACACAACAGCGCGACGGTGAGGGCACGTGGTCAGTTCCGGAAGGCGTGCGACCGCTGTTTGAGGCCGAGATGCCCACCGCTCACGATCCGGGTCCCGGCGTTCTCGGGATAGACCGTTGAGGTTGCCACCCCGAATCGCAGCCGTGCTGTGTGCGGTGATTCTGATATTCACTCCGTCGAACGCAGAGGCTGACGAGATCCGGGACCGGCAATGGCATCTTGCCGCTCTCCGTATCCCCGAAGCTCAGAGTCTGAGCCAGGGTGACGGCGTGCTCGTAGCCGTGGCGGACACGGGCGTCGACGCCAGGCGCGGCGAACTGGCCGAGGCCGTCACCGCTGGAAAGGAATTCGGAGAACAGGCAAACGGCGACGGAAGAACCGACACCGATGGGCATGGAACGGCCATGGCGGGGTTGATCGCCGGTCGTGGACTTGCGGACGGCTCCGGCGTCCTCGGCATCGCTCCCAAGGCGCAGATCCTGCCGGTCCGCACGATTCGCAGCGAGTTCGGTGGTTCACCGGCAAACCTCGGGGCCGGCATCGAATGGGCTGTGTCTCGAGGCGCTCGGGTCATCTGCGTCGCCGCGGGCACGAGCGAGTACCCAGAGATCAAGCGCGCCGTGGAAGTCGCCATCCGCTCCGACGTGGTGGTGGTGGCCTCGGCCGGCAACACCACCACCGCGCAGCACGTCGCGTTTCCCGCGAGCCTCCCCGGTGTTGTGGCGGTCGCCGGAACCGGCAAACAGGGTGATCACGCGGACATCTCCGCGACGGGGCCGGAGGTGGTGTTGGCGGCGCCTGCGGTTGACATTGTTTCGACGGGGGCGTTCGGCAAGTACGTGACGGGTGATGGGACGAGTAACTCGACGGCGATTGTGGCTGGGGTGGTGGCGTTGGTGCGGGCGAAGTTCCCCCGCCTCTCCGCCGCCGAGGTCATCCGGCGGCTGACGGCGACCGCCACCGATCGGGGGAAGCCGGGGCGGGACGACGAGTACGGGTACGGCATCGTCAATCCCGTGGCCGCGCTGACCGCGGAGCTGCCCGCTGTGGCACCCGGCGGCAGTCCGGCCGCCACGGGGCAGGGGGAGACGCCGGGGCGTGGGGTGGTCGGTGTGGCGGCAGGGTGGGTTGTGGTGGGGGTCGGGGTGGTTGGTGGAGTTGTTGTCTGGTGGGTGCGACGCAGGACACGTTAGGAGGCCAGCGGGCTCGGGTACCCAGCGCCGAATGCGAGACACGCTCATCGACACGCTCGAGCCGCTGGGCATTGCGCTCGGGGCGGCGCTCGTCGCGTTGTTGCTGGTGCAGGCGGTGCATGTGGCGCTGCTGCGGGTGGGGCGGCGGTCGGTGTTGCTGACCGAGCTGGCGAACAGGGCGCACCGGCCGACGCAGGGGGTGGTGGTGCTGTCGGCGGTGTACTTCACGATCCGGGACACCGCTGACGAGGCGGAGTGGCGGCCCACGTTCCTGCACGTGGAGCAGCTTGTCATCATCGGGGCGGTGGCGTGGCTGGTCGCGGCGTTGCTGGTGGTGGCGGAGGACGCCGCGCTGGCGCGGTTCAGGACGGACGTGCCGGACAACCGGCAGGCGCGGCGGGTGCACACGCAGGTGGTGATGATCCGGCGGGTGACGGTCGCGACGGTCGCCGTGATCGCCGGTGGGGTGATGCTGATGACGTTCCCCCAGGCTCGGATACTGGGCACGAGCGTGCTCGCCAGTGCGGGGTTCGTTGGCATCATCGCGGGTCTGGCGGCGCAGAGCCTGTTGCGGAACCTGTTCGCGGGGCTGCAACTGGCGTTCAGCGACGCGGTGCGGCTCGGGGATGTCGTCATCGTCGAGGAGGAGTGGGGGCGGGTCCAGGAGATCACGTTGTCCTACGTGGTCGTGCACGTGTGGGACGACCGGCGGTTGATCCTGCCGACGTCGTACTTCACGGAGAAGCCGTTTCAGAACTGGACGCGGACGGAGGCGGCGCTGCTCGGCGACGTCATGCTCGACGTCGACTGGTGGTTGCCGGTGCCGGAGGCGCGGGAGGAACTGCGCCGGGCGCTGGAGTCGACGGACCTGTGGGACGGGCGGGTGTCGGTGCTGCAGGTCGTCGAGGCGACGGGCAGCGCGATGCGGCTGCGGGCGCTGGTCAGCGCGACCGACGCGCCGAAACTGTGGGACCTGCGGTGCTTCATCCGGGAGCACATGGTGACGTGGCTGCGCGACGCGCACCCGTCGTCGCTGCCGCGGGTGCGGGCCGAGATGACCTCCGCGATGCCGTTGCACGCGACGCTGACCGGGCAGACGCACACGGCGGACAGCGACGCCCGGGTGTTCAGCCACAGCGTCGACGGCCGGGCCCGCGCCGAGGCGTTCACCGGTGGCGAACGGGAGCACTGACAGCGGCTAGCCGGCAACCGGGGTTCTGGAACGGAGCACAAGGCGGGCGGCCACCAGTACCGACAACACCGCCGCCGTCACGACCAGCGACGCCCCCACGAAGGTCGCGGCCAGGACCAGGACCGCGGCGGCCGGCTCCAGCCAGGTGCGGGGGCGGATGTGCAGGACCCACAGCGCCACCAGCAGCACCGCGACCGGGATCGTGACGGGGGCGCCGGACAGGTCGGGGCGGTCCACGACGGCGGCGATGCCGGCCCCGATCGCCGCGGCGGCCGCGAAGACGACGTAGTGCCCGTAGCCCCACACGAACGCGTGGCGCTGATCCACCAGCAGGCGGTGCGCCGGGTGGTCGAAGTACAGCCACCAGAACGCGAACACGATGACCAGGCCGCTGCCCGCCACCCACCACAGCCGGTCCTGCACGAACCCGGCCTGCATGGCGAGGGTCGTGGACAGCACGATCTCGCCGAGCACGATGATGAACAGCAGGCCGTACCGCTCGGCGATGTGATGCGGATGCCAGGGCGTGTGGTAGTCCCGCTCCGCCCACGGCGGCACCGCGAGCTCCGCGGCGACCATGACGAAGAACAGCGCCAGGTGCGGGGTGCCGTGGGTGAGCAGGATCAGCGACCAGCCGACCAGGCACGCGGACACCCCGGCGGCCATCCGGCGGGCGGTGCGCCGGCCCCCTGATCGACCACCAGGGTCGCCGGCCGACGCCCGCAGCCACTGGGTGACCAGGGCGGCGCGCATGATGACGTACCCCACGGTGACGGTGCCGAAGTGGCCGTGGAACGCGTCGGTGACCCCGGCGGCCAGGACGAGCACGCCGGCGATCTGCACGAGGGTCGTCAGCCGGTACGCGACGTCGTCGGTGTCGTACGCCGAGGCGAACCAGGTGAAGTTCATCCACGCCCACCAGACGGAGAAGAACACCGTCAGGTACGCCACGAGCCCGTGCACGACGTCACCGTCGGTGACCGCGTGGTGCAGCAGCTGTGCCACCAGGGCGATGGCCACCACGAAACACAGGTCGAACAGCAGCTCGAGCGGTGTCGCGACACGATGGGGCTCGCGGGTGTCGCGGGTGCCCATCGGCCGGCGCCACTGTGAGGTGGAAGCCATCGCACGATTATGAGGGAAACCCCCGGTGGACAGTGTCTCAACTGATGGCGCCACCCTGGGTCGGGCGAAGCGTCACTGCGTGGAGGGGCTAGCCTCAAGGTGTGACTCGACGCGCAAAAATCGTCTGTACGCTCGGACCCGCCACATCGTCTCCGGAGCGGATTCGCGGCCTCGTCGACGCCGGGATGGACGTCGCGCGGCTCAACTTCAGCCACGGCAGCCATGAGGACCACGCCGCGGTGTTCACCCTCGTCCGTGAGGCCGCCGCTGCCGCCGGCCGTTCCGTGGGCATTCTCGCCGACCTCCAGGGTCCCAAGATCCGGCTCGGTCGCTTCGCCAACGGACCCCACGAGTGGCGCACCGGTGACACGGCCGTCATCACCAGCGACGACATCGTCGGCACCGCCGACCGGGTGTCGTGCACGTACACCAAGCTGCCGCAGGAAGTGAAGGCCGGCGACCGACTGCTGATCGACGACGGCAAGGTTGCCGTCGAGGTCACCGGCGTCGAAGGAAACGACATCACCGTCCTCGTCACCGAGGGCGGCATGGTCTCCAACAACAAGGGTGTCTCGCTGCCCAACGTCGCGGTGAGCGTCCCGGCCATGTCCGACAAGGACGCCGAGGACCTCCGCTTCGCGCTGCAGCTCGGCGCCGACTGGATCGCGTTGTCGTTCGTGCGCTCGCCCGACGACATCAAGCTCGTCCACGAGATCATGGACGAGGAGCGGGTGCACCGCCCGGTCATCGCGAAGGTCGAGAAGCCGGAGGCGGTCGCCGCCCTCGAGCAGATCGTCGCGGCCTTCGACGGCGTCATGGTCGCCCGCGGCGACCTCGGCGTCGAGATGCCCCTCGAGCAGGTGCCGCTCGTGCAGAAGCGGGCCGTCCAGCTGTGCCGCGAGTCGGCGAAGCCGGTCATCGTCGCCACGCAGATGCTCGACTCCATGATCGAGAACGCCCGCCCGACCCGCGCCGAGGCGTCCGACGTCGCCAACGCCGTGCTCGACGGCGCCGACGCCGTCATGCTCTCCGGCGAGACCAGCGTCGGGCGGTATCCGATCCTGACCGTCTCCACGATGGCCCGGATCATCGCGACCACCGAGGGCGGCTCGCTGTCGGTGCCGCGCCTGCAGCACGACCCGCGCACCCGTGGTGGCGCGCTCACCTCGGCCGCCTCCAACATCGCGCGCAACATCGGCGCCAAGGCGCTCGTCGCCTTCTCGCAGACCGGTGACACGGTCCGCCGCCTCGCCCGCCTGCACTGCGAGCTGCCGCTGCTCGCGTTCACGCCCGAGCCGACGGTCCGTAACCAGCTGGCCCTGTCGTGGGGCGTGCAGACGTTCGACGTGCCGTTCGTCCAGCACACCGACGAGATGTTCCAGCAGGTCGACCTGGCCATGGTCGGGCTGCCGTGGCTGAGCGCCGGCGACGACGTCGTCATCGTCGCGGGCTCCCCGCCCGGGACGCCCGGCTCGACCAACACGCTGCGCGTTCACCAGCTGGGAGCACTGTCACAGGAACACAGCGCGTAATTACCTCTAGATTGCAGGGGTGGACGAGCTTGCAAGCGGACAGGCGGCGGTAGACGCCCTCGTCCGACTCCTGGACCTCGAAGCGTTGGGGGACGACCGGTTCCTGGGCATGAGCCCGCCGGTCGGCCCCCAGCGCGTCTTCGGCGGGCAGGTTGCCGGGCAGGCTCTCGTCGCCGCCGGCCGGACCGTCGACCCGCAGCGCCAGGTGCACTCGCTGCACGGGTATTTCGTCCGGCCGGGCGACCCGACGGAGCCCATCACGTACGCGGTGGAGAACATCCGCGACGGCCGCTCCTTCTCCGTACGCCGGTCCGTCGCGCAGCAGCACGGCAAGGTCATCTTCTTCATGTCGGCGTCGTTCCACGTCCCCGAGGACGGCCTGGACCACCACGAGGCCGCGCCGGCGGACATCCCCTTGCCGGAGGAGACGCCGACGATGGCGGAGCGGCTGGCGAAGTATCCGGAGCGGGCCGGCATCTGGTCGATAATCCCCCGCCCGATCGACGTGCGGTACGTCGGCGAGCCGGGCTGGGTCCGCCCCGGCGACCGCCCCGCCTCCCCGACCCAGCGGGTCTGGATGCGTATCGACGGCAAGCTCCCCGACGACCCGCTGCTGCACGCGTGCGCGCTCACGTTCGCCTCCGATCTCACCCTGCTGGACTCGGTCCTCGCCGTCCACGGCGCCGTCTGGGGCCCCGGCGGCTTCGTCGGCGCCAGCCTCGATCACGCCCTGTGGTTCCACCGCGGCTTCCGCGCCGACGAATGGTTCCTGTACGACTCGGTGAGCCCATCGGCCTCCGACGCCCGCGGCCTGGCCACCGGCCGCATGTTCACCCGCGATGGGCGACACATCGCGACGGCCGTGCAAGAGGGCCTGTTGCGACGCGTGGGAGGATGAGTCATGCGCCTTTCAGCCCGGGTCGACTACGCCCTCCGCGCGGTGGCGGAGCTCGCGGCGTCGGCCGGTGACGGCAAGCTGGTGACCGCCGACCGCCTGGCGGCCGCCCAGCAGATCCCACCGAAGTTCCTCGAGAGCATCCTGCTGCAGCTGCGCCGCGGCGGCATCGTCGTCGCCCAGCGTGGCCCCGAGGGCGGCTACCGGCTCGCCCGGCCGGCCGCCGAGATCAGCCTCGCCGAGATCATCCGCGTGATCGACGGCCCGCTCGCCAACGTCCGCGGCCAGCGCCCAGAGGAACTCGGCTACCACGGCGCCGCCTCCGCGTTACAGGACGTGTGGATCGCCCTGCGCGCCAACGAGCGTCTCATCCTCGAGACGGTCACGATCGAGGACGTCGTCACGGGCGAGCTGCCCGAGCGCGTCCGCGACCTGGTGGCCGACCCGCGCGCCTGGGTCTGACGGCGCCGCCGGCGGGCACGGTGCGGTGGTCCTGCCTGGTTGCAAAAGCCGCCTGCTCCGGTCCGTCGTGGGCACGACCGTCGCTCCCGTCAGCCACCGGTCGGCCGTGAACGGCCTCCCTGCCACCTCCGCGTGCAGTTGCGCGGACGCGACCTCCGGCCGCGACAAGCCCGCGGCCGTGAACGGCCGCGCCGCGACCTCCGGCCGCGACAAGCCCGCGGCCGGGACGGGTGCCGCGGGCTGGACGGGGCACGGATGCGACGTCGGTGCCAGTGGACGTCAGAAAACCGGCTGGCTCCACGTTTGTGCCGTGCTCGGAGGTGCTCCGTCCCGTGATCACAGGACGGAGGGTTGATCCTTTCGCTATTTCCGATCGATTCGATAGGAGATAGGATCGGCGCATGATCGTCGTGCTCTCGGGCAACCCGCGTCCGCACTCCCGCACGCTGCACCTGGCGGAGGAGGTCGGCGCCGCGCTGGCGGACCGGCTCGGCCAGCCGGTGCCGCACACCATCGACGTGGCCGCGCTCGGCACGCGCCTGCTGCAGACCGGCGACGGTGCGGTCGCCGACGCGCTCGGCCGGCTCCGGCGCGCGAGCGTGCTGGTCGTGGCGACCCCGACGTACAAGGGCACGTACACCGGTGTGCTCAAGGTCCTGCTGGACCAGCTGCCGGCCGAAGGGCTCAAGGACGTGGCGGCGGTGACCGTGGTGACCGCCGGGGTCGGCCCGCAGGCCGACGCGACCGAACGGCACCTGTGCGAACTGCTCGGTGAGCTCGGCGCGGTGCCGGTGACCCCGGGCCTGGCGGTGGTCGAGTCGGAACTGGCGAACGCGGGGACCGCCGCCGCCGAGTACGTCGCCCGGGTCGGCGACGCCTTCACCGCCGAAGCCGCCGTCTGACCCGCATGGTCTGACCCGCATGGTCTGACCCGCACGGTCTGACCCGCACGGTCTGACCCGCACGGCTTGACGCGTGCGGCTTGACGCGTGCGGCTTGACGCGTGCGGCAGGACCTGGGTCGGCGCCGAGGGGCGGGGTGGCCGTCAGCGGGCGATGAGGTTGCCCGCCATGGCGAGGGGTGAGTCGTCGGCACCGTCGGCCTGCTCGCTGAGGACGTTCAGCGAGCGGGCGATGCTCACCAGCGCATAGGTCTGCGTGACCTGCAGCGTCCGGTCCATCTGCAGGTCGTCGGCCATGTCCAGCTCGTCGCGGATGGCGTGCAGGAAGCCCTCGGCCGCCTGCAGGTACGGGTCGTGCGCCTTAGACATGACCTGAGCGTAGGTCCGCAACGGGCGACTCACCCCCGGTTCGGGACTTTCGGCGCCGCCGCCAGATCTCCCCGCGCCGCCCGCCCGCGTCCGCTCAGGTGCCAGGGCTCAGCGGGGTTGCCATGCCTGCGGTGGCGTGGTGAGGCGCCGGACGTGTGCCGGCATCCGGCCGCGGACCACGTCGGCGAGGCTGACCTCGTCCAGGACGTTGCGCACGGCGGCCCGCACGGCCACCCACAGCTGCTGCAGGTGTTCGGCGGTGCCGGAGTACATCGCCTCCTCCGGACGGACGCCACGCACCTCGGCGAGCGGGCCGTCGACGGCGCGGAGCACGTCGCCGACCATGATCTCGGAGGGCTGGCGGGTCAGGACATAGCCGCCGTCGACGCCGCGCTGGCCGCGGACGAGACCGGCCCGCCGCAGGTCGCCGAGGACCGCCTCCAGGAACTTGCGGGGCATCTCCTGTTCGTCGGCGAGGCCGGCGGCCGATACGACCGCGGGGTAGGCGGCCGCCAGACCGAGCGAGGCGCGCACCGCGTAGTCGCCGCGTGCCGAGATGTGCATGGCAAAGACTGCCTTCCCGCAGAGAGCGTCGCCGTACCCATGACGGACCTCGGGGCCCGCCATGGGGCTAGCTTTTCGAGCTAGCCGATGGGGAATGTCCGATACCAATGTAGGGTGCGCGCTCACGGGTGATCGCCGGGGTAGCGTTGTCGGATTATGCGACCAGACGAACGCGTGGGTGAGCGGTCACCCGAACCCCGCTCATCCGAACCGCGCAGGGGCGCCGATCACAACGTGATGCGCGAGGTCAACCGTTCGCTGGTGCTGGCGTTGGTCAAGGAGGGCGGGCCGGTCTCGCGCGCGAGCATCGCCCGTTCCACGACGCTGGCGAAGCCGACCGTGTCCGCGATCGTCGACGAACTGATCGCCGACGGCCTCGTCCGTGAGCTCGGTCCGGGCTCGACCGCGGTCAGTGGCGGCCGGCCGCCGATCCTGCTCGAGTTCAACGCCCGCTCCCAGCTGGTGGTCGGCGCGCACATCGGCGCCCGGCGCACCACGGTCGCGATCGGCGACGCCGCGGGGGAGGAGATCGCACGGCGCGAGTTCCCCACGCCGACCGCCCTCGCCGCGGCGTCAGGTCCCGGGGGCACAGCGGGTCCCGGGGGCACAGCGGGTCCTGGAGGCAGTGTGGGTCCCGGAGGCAGTGTGGGTCCTGGAGGCAGTGCGGGCCCTGGGAGTTCCCAGGCGCTCACGGGTGTGGCGCCGGCCGACGCGTTGCGGATGGTGGCGGCCGAGGCGCGCGCCGCGATCCAGAGCACGGCGCTGCCCACCGCCCGGCTCGCCGCGGTCGGGGCGGTCCTGCCCGGGCTCACCGACTTCCATACCGGCGTGTGCCTGCTCGCGCCGAACCTCGGCTGGCGGGACGTGCCGGTCCGCGACATCCTCGCCGCCGAGCTCGGCGCCCCCGTCTACGTGCACAACGCCGGCCAGGCCGCGGCCGTCGCCGAGAACCTGGAGGGCGCCGGCGGGCGCGTCGGGGACCTGGCGCTGCTGTACGCGGGCACCGGCCTCTCCGCGGGTGTCCTGTCCGACGGCAGGGTGTTCCACGGTGTCGGCGGGACCGCGGGCGAGATCGGGCACAACGCCGTCCCCGGCAACGAGGAGCCGTGCAACTGCGGCAAGGTCGGCTGCCTGGAGACGATGGCGTCCGGACCGGCGATCGTGCGGGCGGTGCGCCGCGCGCTCGCCGCGGGAGAGCCGTCGAGCCTGGCGGAGCTCGGGACGTTCGACGCGCGGGACGTCACCGCGGCCGCCCGGGCCGGCGACACCGTTGCCACGGCCGCGATCGCCGAGATCGGCGCGCACCTGGGGCTGGCGGCGTCGTGGCTGATCAACGCGTACAACCCGGCGGTCGTCATCGTCGGCGGCGGGCTGGCGCCGATCGGGGACCTGCTGCTGGACCCGCTGCGGGCAGCGGTGGCGCGGCACGCCCTGGCACCGGCGCTGCGCGGCGTCGAGATCCGTGCGTCGATGCTCGGGCCGGACGCGGAGGTGCGCGGGGCGGTGCTGCTCGCGTTGCAGCACTCGGAGACGTACTACCGGGTCGTCTTCCGCGCCTGACGGCCACTGGGTTGCTTCCGCGCCTGACGGCGCGGTGCATGCTGTGGATGTGCGCCACAGTACGTCCTGGTTGAACTGGATATTTCGGGATACGTGGGGTAGGCACGCTCCAGTTAGTTCCGATATTGAACTAACCCCGTCAGGCGGCGTAGGGTGCTAGACGTCCGCCAACGAACACCCCGCTAAGAGGTACTCATGAACGATTACCAGCCCACCCGCGCCGACAAGTTCTCGTTCGGGCTGTGGACCGTCGGCTGGCAGGCCCAGGACGTCTTCGGCGGCCCGACCCGCGCCCCGCTCGACTCCGTCGAGGCCGTCCACCGTCTCTCGGACCTCGGCGCGGCCGCCGTCACGTTCCACGACGACGACCTGTTCCCGTTCGGCAGCGACGACGCGACCCGCGATCACGCCATCGCCCGGTTCAAGGACGCGCTGAAGACGACCGGCGTGCGCGTCGAGATGGTCACCACCAACCTCTTCAGCCACCCGATCTTCAAGGACGGCGGCTTCACCTCCAACGATCGCGCGGTCCGCCGCTTCGCGATCAAGAAGGTGCTCCGCAACATCGACCTCGCCGCCGACCTCGGCGCCGAGACCTACGTGCTGTGGGGCGGGCGCGAGGGCGCCGAGTCCGGCGGGGCCAAGGACGTCGCGGCCGCGCTCGACCGGTACCGCGAAGGGCTCAACCTCCTCTGCGCGTACGTGCGCGACCAGGGCTACGACATCCGCTTCGCCCTGGAGCCCAAGCCGAACGAGCCCCGCGGCGACATCCTGCTGCCGACGATCGGTCACGCCCTCGCCCTCATCTCGACCCTCGACGAGCCCGACCGGGTCGGCCTCAACCCCGAGGTCGGGCACGAGGAGATGGCCGGGCTGAACTTCGCCCACGGCATCGCCCAGGCCCTGTGGCACGGCAAGCTGTTCCACATCGACCTCAACGGCCAGCACGGCCCGCGCTTCGACCAGGACCTGCGTTTCGGCGCCGGCAACCTGCGCGGGGCGTTCTGGACCGTCGACGTGCTGGAGACCGGCGGCTACACCGGCTACCGGCACTTCGACTACAAGCCGCCGCGGACCGAGGACTACGACGGCGTGTGGGAGACCGCACGGGCGTGCATGCGCAACTACCTGATCCTCAAGGAGCGGGTCGCCTCGTTCCGCGCGGACCCGGAGGTCGCCGCGGCGCTCGAGGCGGCGCGGGTCAACGAGCTGTCCGAGCCGACCCTCGGCGAGGGCGAGACGATCGAGTCGCTGCGGGCCGAGGACTTCGACGTCGAGAAGCTCGCCGCCCGCGGTGGGGCGTTCGAGCACCTCGACCAGCTGGCGATGGAGCACCTCCTCGGAGTCCGTTCGTGAACCGTGCGGTCGCGGGCCGTGCGGTCGTGAGGGGAGCGGCGGCGTGAGCAGGCGGCTGGTGGCGGGCGTCGACACGTCCACCCAGTCGACGAAGGTGCTCGTCTGCGACGCCGACACCGGTGAGGTCGTGCGGGAGGGTCGCGCCGGGCACCCCGACGCGACCGAGGTCGACCCGGCGCACTGGTGGCGGGCGTTCGGCGAGGCCACCGACGGTGCACTGCTGGACGGCGTGGCCGCGATCGGCGTCGGCGGGCAGCAGCACGGCATGGTGCTGCTCGACGAGGCCGGCGACGTCGTCCGCGACGCGTTGCTGTGGAACGACACGCGGTCCGCCGGCGCCGCCACGGACCTCATCGCCGAACTGCCCGGCGGGGCCGCGGGCTGGGCCGACGCGACCGGGCTCGTGCCGGTGGCCAGTTTCACCGTGACGAAACTGCGGTGGGTCGCCGAGCACGAACCGGACAACGCCGCCCGCGCCGCGAGCGTCATGCTGCCGCACGACTGGATCACGCACCTGCTGCGCGCCGACCGGAACCCTGAAACGGCGCACGGAGGACCGACCACCGACCGTGGGGACGCCTCCGGGACGGGCTACTGGTCGCCGGCGTCCGGCTCGTACCAGCCGCAGCTGTTGCGGCTGGCCTTCGGGCGGGATCTGGCCGTGCCGCGGGTCGCAGGGCCGGCCGAGGTGGTGGGTGAGACCGTCGCCGGTGCCCTTCTTGCGCCGGGCACCGGCGACAACATGGCCGCCGCGCTCGGTCTCGGCCTGCGCCCCGGTGACGTCGTGGTGTCGCTCGGCACCTCCGGCACCGTCTTCGGCGTGTCGGAGCGGCCGGTCGTCGACATCAGCGGCACCGTCGCCGGGTTCGCCGACGCGACCGGCCGGCACCTGCCGCTCGTCGCGACCCTCAACGCGGCGCGGGTCCTGTCGACCGTCGCCGCGCTGCTCGGCGTCGACCTGTCCACATTGGACGAGCTGGCACGGTCGGCGGCGCCGGGTGCGGGCGGGTTGACGCTGCTGCCGTACCTCGACGGGGAACGCACCCCGAACCTGCCGGACGCCCGCGGCCTGCTCAACGGCATCACCCGCGGCAACGCCACCCCGGCGAACCTGGCCCGGGCGGCGGTCGAGGGCATGCTGTGCGGGCTCGCCGACGGCATCGACGCGGTCCGGGGTCTGGGGGTGCCGGTCGAGCGGGTCCTGCTCATCGGTGGTGCGGCCGCCTCCGCCGTGGTACGCGAGATCGCACCCGCCCTCTTCGGGGTACCGGTGAGTGTGCCGGACCCGGGGGAGTACGTCGCGCTGGGCGGCGCCCGGCAGGCCGCGTGGGTGCTCGACGGCGGCGCGGAGCCTCCCGCCTGGCGGGTGCCGGGGACGGCCACCGCGGCGGAGACCCTGGCACCGCCGGTCGGGGAGACCCGCAAGGTGTACGCCGATGTCCGGGACCGGGCGCAGGCGCTGCTGCGGTAGGTAGGTGCCGGTGCACGGGGTGTTGGTCGTGCAGCGGGGCGCGGGAACTGCGCACGGGCGTTGGTGAGGCGTCCGGTGCGGTGGCCGGGCCGGGATGTTGTTGGGGCGTCCCGGCCCGGCCTTTGTCCGGCCGTTGATCGGGTTGCCTGGGCTTGGGCTTGGCGCGTGCTCGCTTGGGCTTGGGCTTGGGCTGGGCGCTGGATCCGGGGCTGGGTCCGGGATTCGGCGTTGACGAGGCGGTGGGTGACCCTGTCTGGGGTTCCGGTGCCGGGCCGTCCGCCCGACGGCCCGGCACCGGACTCCCGCGCGCCGGTTCCGCTCCCTCGTGCGGCGCCGGCGCTGGATCACGTTCGCAGGTCAGACTCTGGGGCCGCCGTGTTGCGCGGGACGGTTCCGGTACGGGAGTGCGTGCGTTGCCGGGGCGGGTCGGGTGACATCGCGTCCACCGGCCGTAGGACACGAAGAAGGGCCGCCCCGCATTGGGGAGACCCTTCTCACGCTTGTCGTCGGCTGCCGCCGGCTCCGGCTCCGGCTCCGGCTCCGTCACCTGCTCCGGCTCCGGCTTGATCAGGCCAGGTTTGTCAGTCGGGCCAGTCGCCGGTGATGCGGCGGACGCCTGCCGCGCCGCCACGGTCGATCGCGGCCTTCACCACGGCGAAGATCGCGCCTTGCAGGGCGGCTGCGGCGAGGACCTCGCCCCAGCCGTACTCCCGCGAGGTCGCCTCCGGGGCGTCGTCCTCGCCGGAGAGCCGCTTCCAGATCTGCTTGAACACGATCCCGGCCGCGACACCACCGGCGACGCTGAACGCGATGCTGAACGGCTTGTACAGGATCTTGTTCACTCGTACCCCTTCCGGTACCCGATGAGCGCCGCGAGGATCAGCAGCCCGGACGCCACCACCCAGGGCGCCGGACGGTCCCGGACCGACTGGACCATGCGGTGCAGCGAGCGCTGCACGGCCTGGCGCGGGTGGGTCCGCAGTTCGCGACCGGCGTACGCGGCGTTGACCGCGACCTGCTCCACGCCCTCCCGCATCCGCAGCTTCGCCGCCGTCACCGAGGTGGAGACGGCGTCCTGCGCGCGGGACTTCATGTCCGCCTTGGCCGCCAGGGCCTCGACGGTTTCGCCGAGCCCCGCACGGGTCCGGGCGATCTCCTGCCGGAGCGCCTCCGGATCGGTGGGGGAGGCGTGGCCGTTGTGGCCGTTCTTCGACTCGGTCGCCGTCATCGGTGCCCCCGGTCCTTCACGGAGTGGGTAATCGTGTCGATGTCCGCCTTGACGCTGGCGACCGCGTCCTGCGGCACCGGCGGCCCGGCCTTGCTCACCTGGGACTTGCCGAGCAGCGCCAGGATCCCGGCGACGGCCAGGAGGACCACGCCGACCAGCAGCGCCGACAACCACGCCGGCATGACCGCCGCGAGGGCGATGATGGCGGCGGCGATCAGAGCACCTACGCCGTAGAGCGCGACGAGGCCGGCGCCGCCGAACATGCCGACGCCCCGCCCGGCCCGCTTGCCCTTCTGGGCCAGCTCGACCTGGGCGAGCTTCAGCTCGTCGCGCACCAGGGTGGAGACCTGCTCGGCGGCCAGCTTGACCAGGTCCGCGGTGGAGCGGTGGTCGGTGGCCGGGGTGGTCGCAATCCCGGTGCTCGCAACCACGGGGGGTTGCACGCGCGGCGCGGTGGCCGGCCGGTCGTTCACGGTGTACGTCATGGCTTCTCCTCTCGCCCGCATGTACCTGTTTCCCCGTGAACGCCGGGGTTAACCCACGTCACGCCACTGGTGCGGACACCTCCGGGCCGGTCACGGCCACCCTCTGGGGGTGGGGTCCATCGGTGGCGGGCTCGTCAGTGGTGGGTTCTTCAGTGGTGGGTTCTTCAGTGGTGGGTTCTTCGCGGGCGCGTTCCGGTAGGAGGAACGACAGGGTGGCGGCGAGGGCGAGCAGGCCGAGCTCCAGCCACAGCACGTGCCGCAGGCTCGTGTCGAAGGCGCGGCCCAGGTGCTGCGGCTGCGCCCAGGCGAAGAAGGCCGTGCCGAGCGTGGCGACGCCGATCGCGCCGCCGACCTGCTGGGCGGCGGTCAGGGTGCCGGACGCCGAGCCGACCTCGTGCTCGTCGACGGAGGCCAGGACGATGTCGAAGTACGGCGCCATCGAGCAGCCCATGCCGATGCCGAGCACCAGCAGGGACGGCAGCAGCGCCACGGACGACACGGGGCCGTCGGTGGTGGTCAGGGTGACGAGCAGCGCGACCACGCCCGCGGCGAGCACGGCGGTGCCGCCGACGAGGAGGCGCCGGCCGCCGAACCTGGCGCTCAGCACGTGCCCGGCGACCGCGCCGACGGCTGTGCCGAACGCCCACGGCGACTGGGTGAGACCGGCGCGCAGCGGGGAGAAGCCGAGGCCGAGCTGCAGGTAGACGCTCAGGATCAGGGTCAGGCCCATCAGTCCCGCGAAGAAGATCAGGCCGACCAGCAGGCCGGCGGTGAACCGTTGCTTGGCGAGCAGGCTCGGCTCGACGAGCGGGCTGCGGCCCGTGCGGTGCAGGCGCTGCTGGTACCGCTGAAACACCCGGAACATGGGGACCGACAAGGCCATCATGGCCCACGTCCACCAGGGCCAGCCCAGCTCGCGGCCCTGGACGAGGGGGAAGACGAGCAGCAGCAGCGAGCCGCTGAGCAGGACCGTGCCGGTCAGGTCGAGCCGGAGCCCGGCGTCGGCGCTGCCGGGTGCGGGGCGGGGCAGGATCAGCCAGGCGCCGATCAGTGCGGCGATCCCGACGGGCAGGTTGATCAGGAAGATCATCCGCCAGCCTGTGCCGAAGAGGTCGGCGTCGACGAGGACGCCGGCGAGGATCGGGCCGCAGACGGCGGACAGGCCCATCACGGGGCCGAACGCGCCGAACGCTGCACCGAGCTTGTCCGGCGGGAACGCGGCCTTGATCAGGCCGAGGCCCTGCGGGATGAGGACCGCGCCGGCGAGGCCCTGCAGGATCCGGAACACGACCAGGGAGACCGGGCCGGGTGCGACGGCGCACAGCAGGGACATGAGGGTGAACCCGGCGGCGCCGGCGAGGAACATGCGGCGGCGGCCGAAGATGTCGCCGAGCCGGCCACCGGTGACCAGGCCGACCGCGAAGGCGAGGGTGTACCCGGCGGCGAGCCACTGCAGGAACGCGGTGCCGCCGGCTCCCTGGCTTGGGCTGGTCAGGGCTGGGCTGGTCAGATCTGGGCCGATCAGGTCGGCGCGGATCGAGGGGCCGGCGATGGCGATGATCGTGGCGTCGAGGAGGTCCATGACCTCGGCGGCGAGGACTACTGCGAGCACGGCCCAGCGCCATCGGTACGGGTCGGGCGGCCTGGTGCCGGTGTGGGCGGGCGTGTTCAGGGTCGCTGTGTCAGGGATTGTCGGGTTTGGGGTCGCCGTGTCCGGTGCTGCGGATTTCGAACGCTGTTCGTTGGTCACGAACACCGTTCTACTTACGAACACTGTTCGTGTCAAGTAGGATTGGCGGGTGCCAGCCCGAGCCGTTTCCGAGCCCAGCCAGGTCAGCGCTGCCAGCCAGGGCAGTACTGCTAGCCAGGGCAGTGCTGCTACCCAGGGCAGTGCTGCTACCCAGGGCAGCGCTGTCGGCCAGGGCGGTGCTTCGCCCGAGGCGGGACTGCCGGCGCCGCCGTGGCGGACCCGGCGGAAGGCGCCGGTCGCCCGGCAGCCGCTCAGTGCGGAGGCCGTGATCGAGACCGCGCTGCGGCTCGTCGACCGGGACGGGCTCGACGCGCTGAGCATGCGGCGGGTGGCACAGGACCTGGGCACGGGGGCGGCGTCGTTGTACGCGTACTTCGCGAACAAGGACGAACTGCTCGAGCAGCTGCTCGACCGGGTCATCGGCGAGATCCCGCTGCCGGTGGCGCACCCGCCACGGGCGGATGGTGATCAGGCAGGAAATCAGGCGGGTGATCAGGCAGGGGACTGGGCGGCGGTGGTGAAGCGCAGCTGCTGGGACAGCCGGGCGGTGTTCCTCGCCCACCGGGACCTCGTCAAGGTCGCCCGCGCCAACATTCCCGTGGGTCCCAACTCGCTGCGGTACACCGAGGCGATGCTGGCCGTGCTCCGCGGCGCCGGTATCCCGGACAAGATCGCCGCTTGGGGCATGGATCAGATGTCGCTCGTGATCGTCGCGGACGCCGTGGAGTCCGCGATCCACGCCAGCCACGGGCGCCAGACGGAGGCGGACGCGGAGCCGTACCTGGCGCAGGTCCGCGAGTACTTCGGTTCGCTGCCCGCGGACCGGTTCCCGAACCTCGTCGCGATGGCGCCGGCGATGACGGAGGGCAGCGGCGACGAGCGGTTCGCGTTCGCGATCGACCTGATGGTCGACGGGCTTGCCCGGTACGCCGGTGGGACGGACCCCACCGGCGGGGGTGGCGCCGGCCCCGCTGTGCTTGAGTCTGCTGTGCTTGAGTCTGCTGTGCTTGAGTCAGTTGTGATTGAGTCAGCTGTGTTTGAGCCGGTGGCTGCTGAGTCTGTTGGGGCTGTTGCGGACGGGGACGGGGACGGGGTATGACGGCGATCGTGGGGTTGGTGCACACCGGGACCGTGTACATCGGTGGGGACAGTGCCGGCGCGTCCGGCTGGAGCCTCACGGTCCGGGCCGACAGCAAGGTGTTCCACAACAACGGCTACCTGTTCGGGTTCACCACGTCGTTCCGGATGGGGCAGCTGATCCGGTACGCGCTGAAGCCGCCGAAGCCCGTCGGTGACATCGAACGGTTCATGGCGACCCGGTTCATCGACTCGGTCCGTGAGGCGTTGAAGACCGGCGGATGGGCGCGCCGTGACAGCGAACGCGAGGAAGGCGGCACGTTCCTCGTCGGGGTGAAGGGGCGGCTGTTCACCGTCCACGACGACTACCAGGTCGCCGAGGCGGCCGACGGGTACGCGGCGGTCGGCGTCGGTGACGAGATCGCGCTCGGGGCGCTGTTCGCGACCGCGGGGTCACGGATGGCGCCGCAACGGCGGGTGGAGGTGGCGCTGCGGGCGGCGGAGCGGTTCAGTGCGGGAGTGCGGGGGCCGTTCGTCTGCCTGTCCCAGCCGCCGAGCGCTCTGCCGTCCTGAAGCTGCCGTCCTGAGCTGCCGTCTTAGGCTGCGGTTTCGAGCTGCCGTGCTGAGCTGCTGCGGTTGTGGCGGGTGGGTCCGTTACGGTGGGCGCCATGACGTTCTCGATCGTGGGGCGGTCCGTTGACGGGTTGTCGCTCGGTGTCGCCGTGGCCAGCAAGTTCCTTGCCGTCGGGGCCGCCGTCCCCGCCGCCGAGGCCGAGGTCGGGGCGCTTGCGACGCAGTCGTTCGCGAACCTCGCGTACCGGGTCCAGGGCCTCGCGATGCTCCGCACCGGCACGAGCGCCGCGGACACGATCGCCGGGCTGACCGCCGCCGATCCGGGGCGCGCGACCCGGCAGCTCGGCGTCGTCGGGCGGGAGGGCTCCGGAGCCACGTTCACCGGCGACGAGTGCTTCGCGTGGGCCGGTGGCGTCGCCGGGGACGGGTACGCGATCCAGGGCAACATCCTCACGGGGCCCGACGTCGTCCGCGACATGGAGACAGCCTGGCTCGCCGACCCCGGCGCGTCCCTCGCGAGGCGCCTGCATGCCGCGCTCGCCGCGGGGGACCGGGCCGGCGGGGACAGCCGCGGGCGGCAGAGCGCCGCGCTGCTCGTCGTGCGCCGGGGCGCGGGGTACGGCGGGCTCAGCGACGTCGAGGTGGACCTGCGCGTCGACGACGACCCCGACCCGGTGACGCGGCTCGGCAGCTTGATGAGCCTCTGGGAGCTGTACTTCCAGAAGCCCGACCCTGCGACCCTCCTGCCGCTCGCCGGTGCCCTCGCGGACGAGGTGACGGAGCGGCTCACGTCGCTCGGCTTCGCCGACCTGGCCGGCTGGGCCGGTGTGGAGAACCTGGAGGAGCGCCTCGTCGACGGTGCCGTCGACCTGCACGTCCTGGCCCACCTCCGCGCGGCGACCCCGGACGTCGCCACGACCTGACGCCTATGGTCAGCCCGAGGCGTTGCCCCGGGCACGCACGGTACGGCGGAGCGCGTCGACGACCGCGACGATCGAGGCGCGCCCCGCTGAGCTCCTGCGGACGGCGGCGGTGATGCGCCGGCGCATCGGATTACGGAACGAGCGCGCCGCGACCCGGTATCGGCGGTCGACGGCGAGCTCGGGCAGCAGCGTCACGGACAGTCCGGCCTCCACGTGGGCGAGCAGAGGACCGTAGGACGCGAAGAACCCGGCGACCTCGGGCTCGAAGCCGGCCCGTCGGCACGTGGACGTCACGAGATCGAACGTCCACGTGCCGGGGCGCTCCACGCTCCAGCGGTCGGCTGCGAAATCGGCCAGATCGGCGGGCCCGGAGGGCGGCGGGCGGTCGCCACCGGGCGGCTGGGCCGTGACGAGCATGATCTCGTCGGTGGCGAGCAGGGTGTGGACGACGTCGGGCAGGATCGGGGCCGAGCCGGAGGCGGACGCGACGTCGTTGTCGGCGTTGTCCGCGGTACTGATGGTGCCGGCCTTGGTGCCGGGCTTGGTGCTGGTGCTGGTGCCCAGATCCGCGGTGACCACGACGTCGCATTCGCCGCGCTGCAGGGCCGCGACACTGTCGGCGGGGTCCAGCTCCCACACGGTGACCCGCAGCCGCGGATGCTCACGGGTCAGGTCCCGCACCGAGTCCAGGACGAACGTGTTGAGCGCACTGGTGAACGCGCCCAGACGGACGCCGCCGGCCAGCCCGCCCTCCGTGGCGTCGAACGCGGCGAGCTCCTCGTGCGCGGCGTCCATCTGGTCGAGGATCACCCTCGCGTGCCGGACCAGGGCCGCGCCGGCGGGCGTGAGCCGCAGCCGGCGGCCGGCGCGTTCGAAGAGCCGGGTGGCGGCCTCGCGTTCGAGGATGGACAGCTGCTCGGACACGTTGGACGGGCTCAGCCGCGCCGACTCGGCGACGGCCCGGACGGTACCCAGGCTCTCCAGCAGTGTGAGCAGCCGGAGCCGCCATGGGTCGAGCATGTGGTGCGCTCCTCTGCTTTTCGGTGCTGTGCTGCTGCCGATGCTGTGCCGTCGGTGTTGTGCCGTCGGTGCTGTGCGGTTGTTCCGAACAGTATGTGCGGGATGATGCGCTGGAACCTGACAATGTGCTCGCCTACGGTCGATCGCATGGCTGACACCGAGTTCTGGCAGGACGTGCGGCGGCACGTGGTGCGGTACGGAGGGGCGTTCACCCCGGAGATCATCGATCGGGCCGAGGGAAGCTACGTGTACACCGAGGGCGGCCGGCGGATCCTGGACTTCACGTCCGGGCAGATGAGCGCGATCCTCGGCCACGCCCACCCGGAGATCGTCGCCACCGTCCGGCGGCAAGTCGGGACGCTGGACCACCTGTTCAGCGGCATGCTGTCCCGGCCGGTCGTCGAGCTCAGCCGGCGCCTCGCGGACTCCCTGGACAAGGCGGTGGCCGGCCTGCCGGCTGCTCAGAGCGGTGGCGGCTCTGTCGGCAGCGGTTCTGTCGGCGATGGTCCTGTTGGTGACGGTTCTGTGGACGGCGGTTCTGTGGGTGGCGGGCCGCTGACGAAGGTGCTGCTGCTGACCACGGGGGCGGAGTCCAACGAGGCCGCCGTGCGGATGGCGAAGCTCGTCACCGGCGGGCACGAGATCGTGTCGTTCGCCGGCTCGTGGCATGGCATGACGCAGGCCGCGGCCGCGGCGACGTACAGCGCCGGGCGCAAGGGGTACGGGCCGAACGCACCGGGGAACATCGCGATCCCGACGCCGAACGCGTACCGGCCGGACTTCACGACGCCCGACGGCGGTCATGACTGGCGGCGGCAGCTTGACCTGGCCTTCGAACTCGTCGACGCGCAGTCCGTCGGGAGCCTCGCGGCGTGCCTGGTCGAGCCGATCCTCAGCTCCGGCGGGGTCATCGAGCCACCGGTCGGCTACTTCGCCGCGCTGCACCGCAAGTGCCGCGAGCGGGGCATGCTGCTGATCCTCGACGAGGCGCAGACGGGGCTGTGCCGGACCGGCACCTGGTACGCCTTCCAACGCGACGGCGTCGTCCCCGACATCCTCACGCTGTCCAAGACGCTGGGCGCGGGACTGCCGCTGGCCGCGGTCGTCACCAGCGCCGAGATCGAGGAACGGGCCCATGAGCGCGGGTACCTGTTCTACACCACGCACGTCTCCGACCCGCTCGTCGCCGCGGTCGGCAACACCGTCCTCGACGTGCTCGAACGGGACCAGCTCGACCTGCGGGCGGGGGTCCTCGGCGCGCGCCTGCGCGAAGGGTTGCTGGAGATCCAGCGCCGTCATCCGATTGTCGGCGATGTCCGGGGGAGGGGGCTGCTGCAGGGCATTGAGCTGAGGGGCGCTGTTTCGGCTGGCGCTGTTTCGGCCGGTACGGCCTCGGCCGGCGCTGATCAGGTCGGTGCGGCGGTGACTCGCCGGTGCCTGGAGCTTGGACTGCACGTCAACGTGGTGCAGTTGCCGGGGATGGGTGGGACGTTCCGGATCGCGCCGCCGTTGACCAGCACTGATGAGGAGATCGGGCTGGGTCTGGAGATGCTGGACCAGGCGATTGGGGACGTCAGTCCGGGCTGAGGGCGGGTCTGGCCTGCGGGCCTGGTGGCTGTGGGACTGACAAGCTGCGGGACTGACAAGCTGCGGGACTGACAAGCTGCGGGACTGACAGGCACGGCTGGGTTCGACTGGGTTCTGTGATCAGTCGAGGCCGGAGCGGACGGCGTACAGGGCGGCCTGGGTGCGGTCCTGCACGCCGAGCTTCGTGAGGATCGCGCTCACGTGGGTCTTCACGGTCTTCTCCGCCAGGCCGAGGGCGCGGGCGATCTCACGGTTCGACCGGCCGCGGGCGACCTCGGCGAGCACCTCCCGCTCCCGGGCGGTCAGGTGCGCGGACTCCGGCGGCGGGCCGCTGTCGGCCAGCAGCCGCGCGACATCAGGGTGCAGCAGTACGTGCCCGGCGTGCACGGCGCGGATGGCGGCGGCGAGGGCGGGTGGGTCGATGTCCTTGTACACGTACCCGGCGGCACCGGCCCGCATCGCAGGAAGGACGGCGGACGGGTCGGTGAAGCTGGTGATGACAAGCACCTTCGCGGTGCTCGCGGGTCGGAGCCCGGCGGGGTCGGTGCCCGGGGGTGGGAGCCGGTTCGGCTGGTGGAGCGCGTGCAGGGCCTCGACGCCGTCGCCGCCTGGCATCTTGAGGTCCAGCAGTATCACGTCCGGGGACGTTGCGTCCGCCGCCGCGACGCAGGAGACGCTGTCGTGGGCCTCGCCGACGACAGCGATGTCGTCCTGCAGGTCGAGGAAGGTGCGCAGGCCTTGCCGTACCACGGGATGGTCGTCGACCACGAGCACCCTGATCGGGGTGGAGGCTGGGTCAGCAGCCACCGGGAACCTCCATGGTGACGGTTGTGCCGGTGCCGGGCCTCGATGTGACCGTCAGCCTGCCGCCGACGCTGCGGGCGCGTTCCCGCATTGACGCGAGCCCCAGCCTGCGCTGGGCGGCGGCTCCTGAGCTGCCCGCGCCCGTCTTGTCTGGGGTCGTTGTGCTGGCATTCGCTCTGCTGGTCGTCGTACTGCTGGCATGCGTACTGCTGGCATGCGTACTGCTGGGACTCGTTCTGTTGGCATTCGTCTGGCCGGGCCTTGTCGAGCCGGCTTCCGTGGTGTCGAAGCCGGTGCCGTCGTCGGTGATGCGGAGGGTGAAGCCGCGACCTGAGCGGCGCAGGTGGATGTCGACGTGGCGGGGATCGCCGTGCCGGAGGGCGTTGTGGAGGGCCTCCTGCGCGACTCTGTACGCCGCTTCCTGGCGCTCCTCCGACAGCTTCGGCAACTGGTCGCCGGTGAACCGGATCCGGGCGGCGTGGACCCGGTCGAGCAGTTCGGCTTGCCGCTGCAACGCCGTGGCCAGGCCGTCGCCGGCGAGGTCCGCGGGGCGCAGACCGACCACGATGGACTTGAGCTCGGCGGTCGCGTCGGCGGCCAACCTGCGTACCGTGTCCAGTTCGGCGACGGCGCGCTGCGGGTCGCGGGTCACCAGGGCGGAGGCCGCCTCGGCGGTGAGCCGGAGGCTGAAGAGTTTCTGCGTGACCGCGTCGTGCAGCTCCCGCGCGATCCGCTGGCGTTCCTCCACGATGGACAGTTCGCGGCTGCGCTCGTACAGGCGGGCGTTGATGATCGCGATGGCGGCGTGGGCGGCGAGCAGGCGCAGCAGCTCCTCGTCGTCGGCGTCGAAGCCGCCGTGCTGGCGGGGGTGGTGCCGGTCTCCTGCGGGCTGGACTGCTGGTAGCCGGTCTGCTGGGGACTGGTCTGCTGGGGACTGGTCTGCTGAGGGCTGGTCTGCTGGGGACTGGTCTGCTGAGGGCTGGTCTGCTGAGGGCCCGTCTGCTGGGCGCTGGTCGGCTGCGGGCTGGGCTGGGGTTGGGCGGCGTTTGTTGGCGAGGAAGATCTCGCCGAGGATCTCGTCGCCGTCGACGATCGGCATGCCCAGGAAGTCGACCATCTCCGGGTGCGCGGACGGCCAGCCTTCGAACCGGGGATGCGTGCGGATGTCGGCCGACCGGACCGGACTCGGGTCACGGAGCATCGCGCCGAGCAGGCCATGCTGGCGGGGGAGTGGGCCGATCGCCCGCCACTGCGCGTCGGAGAGACCATCGGCGAGGAACTCGCGGAACGAGCCGTTGCCGTCGGGGATGCCGAGCGCCGCGTACTCGGCGTCCAGGAGCCGCCGGGCGGCGGCGACGATCGTCTGGAGGACCTCGCGAACCGACAGGTGCGCCGTGACGGCCAGCACCGCCGCGCTGACCTCGCGCAGTTCGTCGCGATCACAGGCGGCCATGCTCCGACAGTACCGACGCCGAGGCATTTCGCACTTCGGCTCTTGGACTTAGGACCAAAGACCTGGGCGGTCACCCGTCTGCGGCCCGATGGCAGCGGATCAGGCGCTGCATAGCGTCGGGGACATGCCAACTGCGATCATCACCGGCGCCTCCCGGGGGCTCGGACGGGCGATCTCCACCGCACTGGCGACGGCCGGCTGGACCGTCGTCGTCGACGGCCGGACCCTGGCGCCAGGCTCTGCTGGATCCGCGGCTTCTCCTGGATCCGCAGGTTCTCCTGGTCTTGCTGGTTCTCCCGGATCTGCCGGTTCTCCTGCAGGGCCTTCGGGCGGGCCGCTCACGGGCAAGCTGCTCACGGGCGGGTTACCCACCAGCGATCTACCGGCCGGAGTGATCAGGGTTCCTGGCGACGTCACTGACCCCGCGCACCGCACGGCGCTCGTCGAGGCGGCGCTGGCCACCGGCCGGTTGGACCTGCTCGTCAACAACGCCGGCATTCTCGGGCCGAGCCCGCAGCCGCCTCTCGCGGACTATCCACTCGCGACACTCCGTGACGTGTTCGAGGTCAACGTTGTTGCGCCGCTCGCGCTGACTCAGCTTGCATTGCCGGCATTGCGTAAGCACGACGGGGCTGTCGTCACCATCACGTCCGACGCGGCGGTCGAGGCGTACGCGGGCTGGGGCGGGTACGGCGCTGCCAAGGCTGCCGCGGAGCAGGCGAGCAACGTGCTCGCGGTCGAGGAGCCGAACCTGCGGGTGTGGTGGGTCGACCCGGGTGACCTGCGCACCCAGATGCACGCCGAGGCGTTTCCCGGTGAGGACATCAGCGACCGGCCGCTGCCGGAGACGGTGACGCCGGCGTTCCTCGAACTCGTCACCACACGGCCGGCGTCGGGGCGGGTGCGGCTGTGACGGCGCTGGAACTCAAGATGAGCCATCACGGCAGGTCACCGTCTGGATTTCCTGCGGATCGTGCACCAACTGAGCCACCGGGTCCTGTGTCCCCGGGTCCTGTTCCTCCGGGTCCTGTGTCCCCGGGTGCAGCGTCTTTGAGAGCTGTGCCTACCGGTGCGGGGTCGCTGGATTTCGTGTTGCCGGCGGCGCTGGAGGCGCACGAGCCGCCCGAGGCGCGGGGGACCGCCCGCGACGGCGTGCGGCTGCTCGTCGGGCAGGGGACCTCGGTCACGCATCACCACTTCGCCGAGCTGCCCGATCTGCTGCGCGCCGGTGACCTGCTGGTCGTCAACACGTCCGGCACGCTGCCCGCATCCGTGTCGGTCGTCGATACGCGGTTGCGGGTCCACTTCTCGACCAGGCTTGCCGACGGACGGTGGCTCGTCGAGCTCCGCGGCGCCGACCTCGGCCAACATCCGGGCAGGCCCGGGCCGCTGCGGCTGCCCGGTGGCGGCACGGTCACGCTCGAGGAGCCGTACTCGCGGGGGAGGTTGTGGTTCGCGTCGGTCCGCACCGGCACCCCGGTCCTCGAGTTCCTGCACCGGTACGGGCAGCCGATCCGCTACCCGTACGTGCGGCGGCGGTGGCCGCTCGAGGCGTACCAGACGGTGTTCGCGACGCAGCCGGGCAGCGCCGAAATGCCGAGCGCGGCGCGGCCGTTCACCGACCGTGTCGTCACCCGTCTCGTGTCGGCGGGCGTGCAGATCGCGCCGCTGGTCCTGCACACCGGGGTGGCGTCGCCCGAGGCGCACGAACGCCCGTACCCGGAGTGGTTCCGCGTGCCGTCGAGCACCGCGCGGCTCGTCAACGACGTACGAGCCGCCGGTGGCAGGGTTGTCGCTGTCGGTACCACGGCGGTCCGTGCTCTTGAAACGGTCGCCGGAGGGGACGGCCGGGTCGTCGCCGGTGAGGGCTGGACCGACCTGATCGTCACGCCGGACCGTGGCGTCCGAGCGGTCGACGGGCTGCTCACCGGCCTGCACGAGCCGAAGGCGTCCCACCTCGACCTGCTCGCCGCGGTCGTCGACCGGGACCTGCTCGCCCGGTGCTACGCCGAAGCGGTCCGGGAGGGGTACCTCTGGCACGAGTTCGGGGATGTGAACCTGTTGTTGCGGTGAGTGACGGGCGGGGGATTGTGTCGGTGGGTGGGGTTAGGTTCGGGGCATGGGTGAGAACGGGGTGGTCGGTCCGCTGACCGGCGTTCTCGCATCGATGGCCGTCCTCAATCCTGAGACACTCGACGACCAGTCGGTGCGGGAGTCCCTGCTGTCCATGCTCGAGTGCGCCAACCAGCTCGACGCGGTCATCGCCCGTTTCACCCGTACGTTCGACGACAGGAATTTGTTCCATCAGGACGGTTACAACAAGACGACGTTGTGGCTCGAGGCGTATGCGCGGCTGTCAGGTCCCGCCGCGAGCGCCAGAGTCCGCGCCGCCGGGATCACCCGGTTGCTGCCGAAACTCGAAGCGGCGTTCGTCGCCGGCGAGGTCGACGCCGAGCACGTCAACAGGATCGGCCTGACCGCCGAGCGGGTCGGTGACGACGTCGTGCAGGACGCCGAGGACATCCTCGTTCCGCTCGCGAAGATCGTCGACCCAGACACGCTCCGGTCGGCGTGCAACTACCTGCGTGACGAGGCCCTGCGGGACAAGTCGACGCCACCGGACCGGCAGCATGCGCGCCGCGGCGTCACCGTCAGCCGGATCAACGACATGTGGCACCTCACCGGGCTGCTCGACGCGGAAACCGGGACGCTGCTGCGCAGCGCGCTCGACGCGTTCAGCCCGGCGCCGATCCAGGGCGACAACCGCAGCCCGGCGCAACGCCGGCACGACGCGCTCGCAGACCTGCTCAACACCGTCCTGCGAAACGGCCAGGCCCCGGCGAGCGGCGGACTCCGGCCGCACATCGGGCTGCTGATGCCGGTGCGGCGGTATGTCGACCTCCACGATCACACCACCCGCAGCGGCCGCAGCGGCGAACCCGCAGCCTCGGACGAGCCGTCTGCAGCGTCCTCTGCAGCGTCCTCTGCAGTGTCCTCTGCAGCGTCGCTTGCAGCGCCATCCCCGGGTGCATCGCCGGCGCAGGGGGTTGACGAGACGCAGTTCTTCCCGGCGCCTGCGGACGGCAACGAACCGGCCGTCATGGACGGGTGGGGTCCGATCCCCGACGATTTGGCGGCCAGACTGAGCTGCGACGCCATCCTCCAGCCGCTGCTGCTGCACCCCGACAACGGACTGCCGCTCAAGCTCGGGCGGGCGTACCGCAACACGCCACCCGCGCTCCGGCGGGTGCTCGCCGCCCGCGACCCCGAGTGCCGGTGGCCCGGCTGCAGGATCCCCGCGAGCTGGTGCGACTCGCATCACCTGCGCGAATGGGTCCGCCACCACGGTGACACCGAGGTCGGCAACCTGGTCATCCTGTGCCGGTATCACCACGTGTGCGTCCACGAGCGCGGGTGGGCGATGGACCGTGACCCGGTCACCGGGTGGATCACGATCACCCGGCCTGACGGAAGGCCGTACGAGCTGGGACCGAGCAGACCGAAGGTCGACGGGTTCCGGCGCGGCGGCGGCCGGCCACCACCCGATCGGGAGGCCAGCACCCCCGACCCGCCACCGGAATGACGGTGCATGCGGGCTAGGGTCGCGGGATGACGATGCGGTGGTCGGACTCTTCGGCCGGTGACGTCACGGCCGCGCTGGAGGAGTTCGTCCGCAGGATCGCGGTGTTCGACCCGCCTCCCACCCGTGTGCAGGCCCAAGGCCCGGAAACCGAAGTGGGGTACAACCCTGCACATGCCGCTGGGGACGGGCCTGGGTACGAGCCTGCGCACGTGCCGGACGGTGGTGCAGATTCCGGGTGGTCCGAGTGGGCCGGTGCTGGCGGCGGTGCCTCGGGTGGCTCAAGTGGTGGCCTCGGCGGTGGCGCAGATGGCGGCCCGGAGTATGGCTCGGGCACTGGTCCGGCCAGCGGCTCGAGCGGCGGCACGGGCACTGGTTCGGGCACCAGTTCGGGCAGTGGTTCGCGCGGTGCTTCAGGTGGTGTCGAGCTATGGGTCGACGGTGGGGCGGCGGTGCGGCTCTCGCCGGGGGTGGCGCGGGCGTTCGTGGAGGCGCTGCGGGCGTACCAGGACCCGCGGGACCGGGGGTCATGCGACCACTGCGGCGGGCCGAGGCTCGACGGCAACTTCGTCTGCGCGGACTGCGGGCAGCCGAGCGGACTGTTCGGCCAGTTGCTCCGTGAACGTGCCGCCAGGTACGAGGGACCCGCAGGCGAGCTCGGCGACACGCCGGCCGGGTGCCGGCGGCCCGGGTCGCTGTAGCGCGGCAGCACGAGGCGTACCGTCGCTCGCGGCCAGTGGCAGCAAGCCGCGGATGAACCGGCGCCAGAACGGCGGACACGGCTGAGGTAGCCACCGGTACCGGATGATCGCTGCTGCAACGTAGGCGAAAAGCCGTGTCAGCTGCACGCCGAAGGAGCGCCGGACCAGGCCGACTGGAGTCGAGGTGGCGCCCACCGGTCCGTGGCTGGTTCAGCTCGTCCGTTGCTCATCGTCCGCCATGCTTGGTGAGACGCCCGGTGAGCTGCCCGGCGGCGGTGCCTGGTGCATGCGCAACGGGGACCGGTCACCCACCAGCCACAGGTGGCCGAACGGGTCGAGGAAGCCTCCCTGGCGATGAACGCCCCACGGCGCCTCGTGGTCGCGGATCTCATCGACGCTGCCGTCGGCGCCCGCGGCCACGGCGCGTTCGATGAAGGCGTCCGGATCGTCGACGAACACCTCGACCCGCACCGTTCTCCCCTGTACGGCGGCCGGCGTGTCCCAGCCGTTGTTCTCCGGCTCGCCCAGGAAGAAGGGGGCGCTTCCGACGGTCAACCCGACCACTCCGCCGAGGTTCCACAGCTCGGTGGCACCCAGCGCCCGCGCGTACCATCGGGCGGCCACGGTGGCGTCCGGCACGGCAAGCATCAGCGAGATCACGGGACTATGCGGTTCGTGGATCATCGTCGGTCTCCTCCGCCTCGGGTACGTACCCTTTTGCGCTGTGGTCGAGTCTGCCACCTGGGCGGCCTCGGTCAGCGCCTCGGTCAGCGCCTCGGTCGCTGGTCTTCCGGCGCCTCCCGTGCGCCTCCCGCGCTCTTTGAGTGTTCCGTGGCTGCTCGGAGCGCGGCGAACTCGCTCGCAAGACCGTCGAGCGTGAAATGGGCGTTGAGGCCACTCGGGTTCGGCAGGATCCACAACCGCGCGCCACTGAACTTCTGCTCCTGCGGACCCACGTGGACCCGTTGCGCGCCGAACGCCGTGCGGAACGCGGTCACCCCGAGCACCGCCAACCAGGCGGGTGAGAACCGTTCCACCTTCTCCCGCAGGATCACCCCACCGGTGGTCAGTTCATCACGGGTCAGTTCGTCGGCCCGCGCGGTGGCACGGGCGGCGAGGTTGGTGATGCCCAGCCCGTACCCGATGAGCAGGCCCTGCTCGTCCGGGCGCAACTGCCGCGGCGTGAAGCCGCTGCGGTGCAACGCCGGCCAGAACCGGTTGCCGGGGCGGGCGAAGTGATGCCCGGTCGCCGCGGACCACAGCCCGGGGTTGATCCCGCAGAGCAGGACGTCGAGACCGGGCGCGATGACGTCCGCGAGCAACTTGTCCGTGGCTGCGGCCAGATCAGCACGGCTCGGTCGTACACCCCGGTTCAATGTCGACGCCATGCGGACAAGGATGCCAGGGGTGGCCTCGGCGACCGGCACAGTGGACGGGTGGAGACCATGTACACGCCGATGGACCTCGATGCCGTGCTGGCGCTTTGGGATGAGCCGGTCGACGACCGTGCCGATCCGGCCGCCGACTTCAGGAGGTTCTACGCCGACCCGGTGCCGGTCAACGGCACTCCGATGACCGCGGACGACCTGGTGGCTCGTGCCCGGGCGTTGCAGGTCGCGTTCGCGGATCGCCGCACTGAACTGGTGCACCGGGTGGAGACCGCCAGTCGGTTGGTGATCGGCTTCTACATGCACGTCAGGCACGTGGGTCCGTACGTCACACCCCTCGGACGGGTCGAAGCGACCGGCCGCCAGTTGAAGATCAGAGTCAACGACATCCTCGCCGTCGAGGCTGGCAAGATCACCGACATCTGGGTGATGTCCGACGATGTCGATCTGATGCGTCAGCTCGGCCAGCTCTGATCAACCGCCGCCGCCCACCCCTTGTCGCTGACCCGTGCTGCCTACCCAGGCCGCTTGGCCCTGGGCCGTTGGTGGTCCACTACCGTGAGCGGCATGGGTGAGCGGCGGTTGATCTCCAGTGGTTCGACGTTCGAGCGGGAGATCGGATATTCGCGGGCGGTCGTGGACGGTGACTGGGTCCACGTGTCGGGGACCACAGGCTTTGACTATGCGCAGATGACGATCTCGGACGACGTGGTGGCGCAGGCGCGGCAGTGCTGGGCCAACATCGACGCGGCCCTGCGGGAGGCCGGTGCCAGCGTCCAGGACGTGGTGAGGGTGCGGTACCTGCTGCCGGACGCCGCCGACTTCGAACCCTGCTGGCCGGTGCTGCGTGAGTGGCTCGGCGACGTGCGTCCGGCGGCGACGATGCAGGTGTGCGGACTGTCGGACCCGCGGATGCGGATCGAGATCGAGGTGACCGCCCGCCGGTCGGGCAGCCGCGTCGCACCGGGTCTCGGCTGGCCCCGATAGGTCTGGCCGGATAGGTCTGGCCCGGTAGGCGTTCGGAGGGCAGGGAACACCGCTTCCGCGTGGTGCAGCGTCAGGTCCTGCCGCCGGGGGTGTCGTCCGTGCTGCGCCCGTCCGAGACCGTGATGTTCAGGGCGGCGGCGAGCGTGTGCGACAGCGCGATCAGGTCGCCGGTACTGATGGTGGCGCCGGCGAAACTGGTCACCCCGCCGATGCCGGAGAGGGCGCAGTCGGTCAGCCGGGCACCGTCCATGATCGCGGCGGAGAACTGTGCCCCGGTCAGATCGCAGCGGGCGAAGGTGGCGCCGGTCAGGTCGGCGCCGGTGAAGTCCGCGCCGGCCAGGTTGCAGTCCTCGAACAGGACCGCCCCGAACTTGGTCGCGCGGAACACCGACAGGTCGATCCGGCAGTCGCGCAGCGTCACGTCGCGGAGCACCCCGTCGAGCCACTGCAGGCCCGTCAGTCTCGAGTCCTTGACCGCCACCCGGAGCAGCGACGACTGGTCGCCGTGCAGGTTGGCGAAATTGGAGCTTTCGACCAGGCAGTCGGTCAGTGACACCTTGACGAAGGAGGAGCCGCTGAGGTCGGTACGGTTGAAGCGGCACTGGTCGAACTCGGCGCCCTTGGCCGATCGTCCGGTCAGGTCGAGGTCGTAGAAGCCGAGCCCGGTGTAGGCGCCTTCGTCGCGAAGGTCGTCCTCGTCGACGGTCGCCAGTTCCAGGGCCTTCGGTGGCCTGGGCTTCGCGGGCACGGCGGGTCTGCTCGGGGAGGGCATGAGTGTGACGTTAGTGGCAGGAGTGACGATCTGCCGAGAGTCCTTCGGTCTCATACCGGCGAATTCCACCGTCCAGGAAGTCCAGGTGGCGGAAAATCACCGGGCAATCGCGGCGACGCGTGCCTATCCTTGCGAGCGTTATGTCTGACGTGCCCCAGCCCGACCACCTGACCGAGCCCCGCAGCGAGGCCAGCGGCGGGTCCCGTACCAGGTCCGGTGGCGACTCCGCCCACCGGCCTTCCGTCGATTTGTCCATCCGGGCGGCTGCTGAGCAGGCCGTCGGCGTTCGTGATGCTGCCCGAGCGTCTGACGACGGTGACCCAGTAGCGACAGTTCCGGTGGCGGGTCAACCAGCGGCAGGCGTTGCAACAACGGCAGGTCTGGCAGCGTCGGACGCGGTGGCAGCGGACATGGTGGCAGCGGACGCGGTGGCAGCAGCGAGCACGGCGGCGGCGGAGACGGTGGCGGCGGGCCCAGCGGACGCCTTGACTGTGGATGCGGGGGCGGTGGCTTCCGGACAGTCGGTGGGCAGGAAGAACGGCAGGAGACAGGGCGGCGGCGGCCAGAACCGCGGCGGCAGCGGGCAAAACAGCGGCGGCAGCGGGCAGAGCGGCAGCGGACAGGGCAGCCAGGGCAGCAGGCAGAACAGGCGGACCGGCCGGGGTGCCGGTTCGGAGCAGGCCGCGTCGCAGGAGCGGGGCGGTGTACCGGATCTCGGCGTCCTGCATGAGCTCCGCTCGCGTCTGGCCGGGTTGATGCCGCAGGACCAGCATCGGCTGCGCCGGCGGCTCGAAGGGGCGAAGAAGTCCCCGCACGCGCAGGCGATCGCCGAAGCGATCCGCGCCGACGTGGAGCGTGCCGAGCAGCGGGTCGCGACCCGCCGCGCCGGGATGCCGCAGATCACGTACCCGGAGCAACTGCCGGTCAGTCAGCGCAAGGACGACATCCTCGCCGCCATCCGTGATCACCAGGTGGTGATCGTCGCCGGTGAGACGGGTTCGGGGAAGACGACCCAGTTACCGAAGATCTGTCTCGAACTGGGCCGTGGTGTCACCGGGCAGATCGGGCACACGCAGCCGCGGCGGATCGCGGCGCGGACGGTGGCGGAGCGCGTCGCCGAGGAGCTGGGCACCGAGCTCGGTGCCACGGTCGGGTTCAAGGTCCGCTTCTCCGACCAGTCCGGCGATCAGACGATGATCAAGGTGATGACGGACGGCATCCTGCTCGCGGAGATGCAGACGGACCGCCTCCTACGGCAGTACGACACGCTGATCATCGACGAGGCGCACGAACGCAGCCTCAACATCGATTTCATCCTCGGGTACCTCAGGCAGTTGCTGCCGAAGCGGCCCGACCTGAAGGTGATCATCACGTCGGCGACGATCGACCCGGAGCGGTTCTCCCGGCATTTCGGTGACGCCCCGATCGTCGAGGTGTCGGGCAGGACATACCCGGTCGAGGTCCGGTACCGCCCGATCGAGGCGCCCGACGAGGGCGAGGAGGAACGGGACCAGACCGACGCGATCTGCGACGCCGTCGAGGAACTGCAGGCCGAAGGCCCCGGTGACGTGCTCGTGTTCCTCAGCGGCGAGCGTGAGATCCGGGACACCGCGGACGCGCTCACGAAGCTCGACCTGCGCAACACCGAGATCCTGCCGCTGTTCGCCCGGCTGTCGTTCGCCGAGCAGCATCGGGTGTTCCAGCCGCACACCGGCCGCCGCGTCGTCCTCGCCACGAACGTCGCGGAGACGTCACTGACCGTCCCCGGCATCAAGTACGTGATCGACCCCGGCACCGCCCGCATCTCCCGGTACAGCCATCGGTTGAAGGTGCAGCGCCTGCCGATCGAGGCGGTGTCCCAGGCGTCGGCAAACCAGCGGAAGGGACGTTGCGGCCGTACCTCCGACGGCATCTGCATCCGGTTGTACAGCGAGGAGGACTTCGACGGCAGGCCGGAGTTCACCGACCCGGAGATCCTCCGGACCAACCTCGCCTCCGTCATCCTGCAGATGATCTCCCTGGGCCTCGGCGACCTGGCGGCGTTCCCGTTCATCGACCCGCCCGACCGCCGCAACGTCAGCGCCGGTGTACAGCTGCTGGAGGAGCTCGGCGCGCTGGAGGCCGGTCAGCGGCTCACCCCCCTCGGCCGGAGGCTGTCGCAGCTGCCGGTCGACCCCCGTCTCGCCCGGATGGTCCTCGAAGCCGAACGCAACGGCTGTGTCCGCGAGGTCATGGTCATCACCGCCGCCCTGTCGATCCAGGATCCGCGTGAACGCCCCGTCGAGAAGCAGGCGCAGGCACAGCAGCAGCACGCCCGGTTCGCCGACAAGGACTCGGACTTCCTCGGGTACGTCAACCTCTGGAACTACCTGCAGGAGAAGCAGAAGGAGCTGTCCAGCAACCAGTTCCGCAAGCTGTGTAAGGCCGAGTTCCTCAACTACCTGCGGGTCCGTGAGTGGCAGGACATCTTCAGCCAGCTGCGCTCGGTGCTGCGGAGCATGGATGTCGTACCGAATGAGGAACCCGCCGCGCCGTTGAACATCCACGTGTCGCTGCTTGCCGGGCTGTTGTCGCACGTCGGGTTGAAGGACGCCGAGAAGAGCGAGTACCTCGGTGCGCGGGGTGCGAAGTTCGCGGTGTTCCCCGGTTCCGCGCTGTTCCGCAAGACGCCGCGCTGGGTGATGGCGGCGGAACTGGTCGAGACGACCCGGCTGTGGGCCCGCGTCGCCGCGCGGATCGAGCCGGAGTGGATCGAGCCGCTCGCCCAGCACCTCGTCAAACGCACTTACAGTGAGCCGCACTGGGAGAAGAAACCCGCGGCCGTGATGGCGATGGAGAAGGTCACGCTGTACGGCGTGCCGATCGTCAGCTCCCGGAAGGTTAACTACGGCCGGATCGACCCGGCGCTGTCGCGCGAGCTGTTCATCCGCCACGCGCTGGTCGAGGGTGACTGGGACACGCATCACGCGTTCTTCGCCGAGAACCGGCGGCTGCTCGAAGAGGTCGAGGAACTCGAGCACCGGGCCCGCCGCCGCGACATCCTCGTCGACGACGAGACCCTGTTCGAGTTCTACGACAAGCGCATCGCCGAGGACGTCGTCTCCGGGCGGCACTTCGACAGCTGGTGGAAACAGACCCGCCGCGACCAGCCCGAGCTGCTCACGTTCGACCCCGCGATGCTGGTCAACGACCGCGCGGACGGCGTCGCGAAGGACCAGTACCCCGACGCCTGGGAGCAGGACGGGCAGCGGTTCGCGCTGACGTACCAGTTCGAGCCGGGTACCGACGCCGACGGGGTAACCGTCCACATCGGACTGCCGTTGCTCGGCCGGGTGCGGGACGCCGACTTCAGCTGGCAGGTGCCCGGCCTGCGTGAGGAACTCGTCACGACCCTCATCAAGTCGCTACCGAAGGCGCTGCGCCGCAACTTCGTCCCGGCGCCCGACACCGCCCGGGACGCGCTCGCCGGGATGCCGGTCCGCGACGGGCACCTCCTTGAGGCCCTGGAGCGGGAGCTGCGCCGACTGACCGGCGTGACGGTGCCCCGCGACGCGTGGGACCTGACGAGGGTGCCGGAGCACCTGAAGATGTCGTTCCGGATCGTCGACGACGGTGGCGCCGTCCTCGCCGAGAGCAAGAGCCTCACCGAGCTGCGGGACCGGCTGGCGCCGAAGGTACAGGCGACGGTCGCGGAGGCGGCGACGGACGTCACCCGGACCGGCAGCACCACCTGGGACTTCGGCACGTTGCCGCACAGCCTGTCGCGGACCGTGGCGGGGCACACCCTCACCGTCTACCCGGCGATCGTCGACGAGGGTACGTCGGTGGCGGTCAAGGCGTTCGACCTGCCCGCCCGGCAGCGGCACGAGATGTGGGCTGGCACCCGCCGGCTGCTGCAGCTCACGTTGCCGCCGGCGGCGAAGTTCGTGCAGGGTCGCCTGTCGAACGAGGCGAAGCTCGCCCTGAGCCGTAACCCGCACCGCAACGCCGTCGACCTGCTCGACGACTGCGCCGCGTGCGCCGTCGACCAGCTCATGACCGACGCCGGCGGGCCGGTGTGGAACGGCGAGGCGTTCGCGAAGCTCCGCGACAAGGTCCGCGCCGACCTGGTCGACCTCACCCTCGACGTGGTCGGCAACGTGCAGCGGATCCTTGCTGCCTCGTACGACGTCGAGCAGCGCCTCGCCCGGACGAAGAACCCGCTGCTCCTGCCCGCGCTCACGGATATGCGCGGGCAGCTGGGACGGCTGGTGTACCGGGGATTCGTGACGGACACCGGCTGGCAGCGTCTCCCGGATCTTGAACGGTATCTGCGTGGCATCGAACGGCGCTTGGAAAAGGTGCCGACGGACACTGCCCGCGACCGGGAGCGGATGCTGACCGTGCAGGAGGTGCAGCGGGAGTACGACCAGCTGGTGGCCAGCATGACGATGAGCCCTCAGCTGCGGGAGATCCGCTGGATGATCGAGGAACTCCGGGTGGGGCTGTTCGCGCAGGCGCTCGGTACCGCGTACCCGATCTCCGATGTCCGCATCTACCGCGCGATGGACGCGTTGCCGGACTGATCGCCGTCCCGGCTGCCATTCCGACTGCCGTCGGTGACCAGGTCCGGCGTTGGCCTCGGCGCCGGTGTTTGGGCTGCTGGCTGGGCGGTCGACTGGGCCGGTGGCTGTGTTGATGGCTGGTTCAGTGGCTGGTTCGACAGCTGGTTCGATGGTTGGTTCAGTGGTTGGTTCAGTGGTTGGGTCGGGGCCGTTGGTTTGGGGGGCTGCCGGACGGCCGGTGCCAGCACCGCCACGCCCGCGGCCAGTGCCGCCAGTGTCAGCAGAGCCTCACCCATCCCGATCACGTCGGCGAGGGCGCCGATGAGTGGCGGGCCGATCAGGATGGACCCGTACCCGATGCTGGTCACCAACGCGATCGCCTCGGCCGGACGGTCGGTCTCGCCGGCGGCGCTCACCGCGGCGGGGAACACCAGGCACACCCCGGCACCCCACAACAGCGCCCCGGCGAACGTCGCGGGCAGCCACGGCGACAGCACGGTGATCAGTACCCCGGCGATGCCGAGTACGCCACCGGCCCGTACGGCCCCGGCCCGCCCGAGCCATGCGGCGGCCGGCGTGCCCGCGAACCGGACGACGGTCATGGCGGTCGCGAAGGTCGCGTAGCCGAGCGCTGCTGACGCCTCGGACAGTCCTCGCCCGGTGTGGAGGTACAGCGCCAGCCAGTCGTCGGCGGCGCCCTCGATGATCGTCGCGCACAGCGTGAGGAGACCGATGAGAAGCAGTGCCGGCTTCCCGACGAGCCGTCCCCGCCCGCCGCGCCGTCCGGTGGGCGCCGGCTGCCCTGTCTGCTGCCCTGTCTGCTGCGCGGCCGGATGGTGCGCGGCCGGATGGTGCGCGGCCGGATGGTGCGCGGCCTGTTGCTCTGCTGTCCCTGGTTGTCCGGCCGCCTGCTCGTTCGACTGCTGAGGTTGCGTTCGTTGGTTCAGGACAGCCGGATCGACGGTCTGCTGGTGCCGTGTTGGCTGCTGTACGTGCTGTACGTGCTGTACGTGCTGTACGTGCTGTACGTGCTGTCCGTCCCGCTTCCGGCTCTCGCGTGCGAGACCTGCCGCCGGCACTTCCGTTGACACGCTCGGCAACCCGGTACCGATCGGAGCCCGCTCGTCGATGAACCGCGACAGACCCACGAACGTCACCGTGGCGGCGGACCACGCGGCGGCGGTGAAGTGCAGACCGATCGCAACGTCACCGCGGGCCGCCAGAGCGCCGGCCGCCGCACCGACGATTGAGCCGAGGCTCCAGCACGCGTGGTACCGGGGCATCCACTCCCGCCCGGCCCGCCGGTCGACGGCGCTGCCTTGGACGTTCATCGCCACGTCCCACGATCCGTAGGCCATGCCGAGCGCGAATAGGGCGGCCGACAGCTGGACCGGACCGGTGGCCAGGCCCACGCAGCTCAGCACCGCCGCTGCGGCCACCGAGGTGAAAGCGGTCCACGCCCTGCTGCCGACCCGCCTGCAGGCGTGTCCGGTCAACGGCATCGACAGCAGTGACCCGATACCCAGCGCGAGCAGTGCCCGGCCGAGCTCACCCGGGTTGAGATCGTGCCGGGCGACGATCGCGGGTACCCGCGACACCCACGTGCCGAGCATCGCGCCGCTGGCCGCGAAGACGACCGCCGTGCCGAGTGCGGCCCGTCGCATAGAGGTGGACCGCTTGCTGGGCATCGCCCCATCGTGCCTGCCGCGGTCCGATTCGACCATCCACCAGGGCGTCTGGGCGGGCGGTGAGGAATCGGCTGCCGGTTTCAGCGACCTCGGCGCCGCACCGAAACGACGCGCTGCACAGTCACGATGCGCTGTACAAAGTACGACGTGACATCCGGGCACGATGCCCGGTGCCGTGCCTGTGATGGCGAGACGCAGACCCACCGCGTGCTCGGGACCTGCAGCCGCTGAGGAACCGTCAGCCTGGGACCGGCAGCAGCGTCACGTCACAGGTCGTCGGGCCTGCGCATGATGATGGTCTGGTCGTTCGCGCCGGGCCCGGATGCCGGCGGAGGGCCGACCGGGGGACCAGCGGGTCGAGAACCGATTGGCGGCGCGATGGGCGGTGCGGCCGGCGCGCCGTAGACGCTCGGTCCGGCGGGTGCACCCTGGCCCGGCTGGAAGCTCTGCCCGTAACCCTGGCCGCCGTAGTTCTGCGCGCTCTGGAAGGCGGGACCTGCGGGAGCTGGTGCGGCCGGAGACCCGTACACACCGGGGGTGATCACCGACGTGGGGTGGTCGTGACCGGCGGTGGGCAGGTTGAACACCCCCGTGTCCGGTTCGAGGCGGTCCTTGCGGCGGAAGTAGAACAGGCTGCCGACGAGCCCGAGCGCCGCGACGATGGCCACCACGCCGATCCAGAACCCGAACGACAGGCCGCCGGAGTCGCTGCTGACCGGGGTTTTCGGATCCTCGCGGGGGATCGCGCCGTTGCCGGCCTCGGGCGGGGCGATGACCTCGTCGGAGGTGCCGGTCGGGTCGGCGGAGGCGCTGCGCGACGCGCGGGTGGACTTCGACGCGCTCGGGGTGGCGCTCGCGCCGGTGACGCGGACCCTGAACCCTTCGCTGTCATTGCCGGGCTTCGGATCGGTGACCTTCTGGTTGGCGCTGAGTTTGGCGACGACGCTGCCGTTGCCCTCGCCGGCGGTGCGCAGGACGACCTGCACCGAGCCGTTGACGGATGCGCTGGCCTTCATCGTCACCTGGCAGCTGGCCGCCCGGCGGTTGCCGCCGACGTTGCAGTTGCCGGCGGACTCGATCTCGGTGTTCGCCGGCACCTGGATCGTGATGGTCACCCCGACGTCGACTTTTCCATGGTTGGTGATCTGGAAACCGATGGAGGTCTTTGCGCCCGCCTTGCCCTGGATGGTGTTGTTGCCGATCTTCGTTTCGATGTCAGCCTCGGTGGTCACGGCATGTGCGGGCTGAGCGACGACGAGCGACCCGAATCCACCGGCGGCGACGGCGGCGGCGACCCACACGGCCGCGGCCCGACGGGCTGAGGCACCGCGTCCTGGGGTCCTGTGCGCTGAGGGTCCGTGCGCTGAGGGTCCGTGCGGCGCGGGGCGGGCGTCCGTGCCTTGCGCCACGGTCTGCGTGGCGTCGTGGCCCGTCCCGCGTGCCGGCGGAGTCGCGGCGAGGAGACTCGGGAGAAATCCCGCGAATCGCCGTGCCGAGCGTGCCGCCCAGCGTCCTGTGCCGCGTGTCGTCGTGCTCATGTCACCCCCAACCGGCCTTCGGCGGACACTAGCAGGATCCGTCAACCGTCGTGCCGCACGCCGGTCGGTGCGGCCCTGCGTCCTGCCACCACTCCGCTGGCGGTGCCGCGCAGTCGAGCAGGGCGGGGGAAGCGCTGGACAGCCGGTGAACGGGCGGAGCAGGCGCAACAGCCATCGGGACGCGCATGTTCGGTGACGATCATGTCACCGGAACCGCAAGAGCGTGGCATGCGTCACGCTCGCCCGTGCTCCTGTGGTACTGCGGCCGGTGCCGGCACTGTCGCTATGCCGTCACCGGGTGAGGCGGCCATGCTGAGCGGTGGGCCAAGGCGTGTAGTGGGGCCAAGGCGTGTGGTGAGGCAAGGCGTGCGGTGGGGCCAGGCGTGCGGTGGGGCCAGGCGTGCGGTGGGGCCAGGCGTGCGATGGGGCCAAGTTGTGCGGTGGGGCGAACCCGAGCGCTGGGAACGGGGACCAGCCAGGCCGCGGAGGTTCGGGGCGAAGTACGAACGGTCAGACCGCTGGCGGGGGCGCCGTGAAGTTCGCGAGGGCCATCAGGAGTGCGATCGCGATGAACCCGACGTACACCAGCCGCCGGCGGCGGATCGTCTCGTACGCGTGCCACCACGCGATCGCCGCCTCGCATGCCGGCCCGGCGACGAACACGGTGCTCCTGCGCCGTGGCACGAGCATCGGTGCGAGCCGGACCGCGGTACTGACGTAGACGCGGCGTGGGGGCGGGGGCTCGTCCGGGTACCACGGCGTCACCTGGATCTGCAGGTCGTCGTCGTCGAACCCGTCCTCGCCGAGATAGAACCGCTCGGATCGGCGGGCGAAGACCCGGCCGAGGAAGTCGTCTGCGGCGCCCTCATGTCCGAGTCTGGTCCGTTGCAGCTCCAGCCAGTTCCAGCGGGTCGCGACGTCGGTGAGGACATCGACGTACAGGCAGTCTGCGTCCTCCTCGCCGCCGACGACGCGCACGGAGTCCCGTCGCAACGGCTCCAGGTGCCGGGAGACGAATGCGACGTACTCGGCCGGCGGCTCCGACGTCATCCGCATCACACCATCGTCGCGACCCGGACCCCGAAGCGCCACCCTCACGACACGCGATGTTCCCAGCGCAGCGATGTTCCCAGCGCAGCGAGGTTTCCCACGCGGCGACGTCCCCCCGCATGACGGCGTTGACAGCGCGGCGGGCACCTCCGGTACCAGCGGCAACGGTTCGTCCAAGGTCAACTGTTGCGGGTGGATGCGATGATCGGCCCCGTGGGCTCCGCGTTACCCGTCGGCCGGGAGGTCCTCATCCCCCGGCAGCTGTCGGTCGCCATCGACGAGGGTGGCATCCGCACGGCTTCCGGCATGCTGCCCGCACTGCTGTACACCACCGAGGGCCTCGAACGGCACGGTCAGCGGGAGATGGTCTTCGCCGTGATCCGCACCGGGGCGCCCGCCCCCGGGTACCCGCTCACGATGGCCCGCACCGTCCACCAGCTCGCGGCCGAGGGGCGGCTCGTGGAGGCGGGGGACGTCAGCGTGTTCGGCCAGCCCGGCATCGACGTCGACGGCCGCGTGACCGGGTTCGTGTACGCCGCCGCCCCCGAGGACATCCCGTCGACGGTCAGGTTCGAGCGCCCCCCGCTCGTGGCGTTGCCGCTGCTCGCCGGTGAGACCGCGGTGGTGCAGCGGTTCGGCCACGCGCGGGTCCTGTCCCTGCTCGGTGCGCAGGAGCGGTACTACCCGCATCCGTGGTGGTTCCGTCCCGGCCGGCCCCCGGTCGTCGACGACGCCGAGTTCCGCGCCGCGACAATGCTGTCGAAGGCTCCCGCGTACAACCTGCCGTTCCTACGGGTCGTCCACATCGGCGACCGTCTCGAGCTGATCATCACCGCAGGCGACGCCACTTCGTACATCGGCGGCGCCGACGAGGAACTGGAGGCGTTCGAGGAGGCGCTGCGCGAGGCCGCCGACGTGTGCGCGTTCCTGCCCGGACTTGCCGACGTCCCGCAGACGTACGTGTGGGCGCCCGGCCAGCAGGGTCCCGCCGCGATCGTCGCGCCGGGCGGTGAGCGTTCCACCCGGATCGGCTGCAACTTCCTGCTCCTGGTCCGGGGCAACGTCGAGCCGACCGCCCGGCAGGTCGAGGACGGTTTCGCGGTGCTGCTGACCGGTGCGATGTACGCCCGTCTCCGCCAGGCGGTCGAGGCCGGCCGCCCGATCGAGATCGGCCTGCCTGCCGGTGCGGTCAGTACCCTCGCGCTCCGCTTGGAGCCGAGGCCCGGCCCCGCGACGCGTCCTGTGCAGGCGGTGCGGCCGGGTCCCGGAACCCACTCCGAGTCTGTTCCGCAGCCTGGTCCGGCCGGCGGTGACGGCGATCTGGCTGGTAATGGAGCACGGTCCGCTTTCGCTGACCCGGCCATCACCGCGGCCAGGTTCAGGTCCGACGCCGCGTTGGGCGGCGAGTCCGGCAGCGAGTCCGGCGGCGAGTCTGACAGCGGGTCCGACAGCGGGTCCGACAGCGTGTCCGGGAGCCGGTCTGGCAGCGGTACCGGCAGCGGTACCGGCAGCGGCGCTGGGGGCTTGTCGGGCAGTGGTGTGGGCGGTGGCGCGGCGCTCGGCGGCCACGGCGTGTCCGGTGAGGCGCATCGAGTCAGCGGTGCGGAGCGGCCTGCGGCAGCGCGGCGGTCCGAGGACTCGGATCAGGCCGGTGACGAGCACCGTTTCCGCGACGCACCCCAGCACCCGGACACGCCCCCGCACGATCCGGACCGGCCGCTGAACGCGAACCAACCGCTGGACGCGAACCGACAACCCAACGCAGGCCGCTCCCTGAACGCAAGCCGTTCTTTGGACGGGGACCGGCACTTGGACCGGGACCGGCCTCTGGACGGGGGGCGGTCCGAGGGCACCGGCCGTCCCGGCGACGCTGTGAACCACTCCGGGACGGGGACCCTCCGCGACAGCGGCCACACCGTCGCCCGCTCCGCACAATCCGGCGTCGCACCCGTGCAACCTGCCGGTGAGCGGTACCGCACCGGCGAGCTCACCATCTACCACCCGCCGCGAGCCGAGGACGCCGAGCGGTCGGGCCGTGACGCCGACGGCAGGGCGCTCCGGCACGTCGACCGTGGCCGGATCGTCCTGCTCACGTCGGAGGAGCAGCTCCGCCGGGCCACGACCGCGGCCGAGCTCGGCGACTTCATCGACCGGGCCAGGGGCATCGTCGATCGGGCGTTCACCGGTGTACGGCACGGCACCGAGGAACTCATGGTCGAGTTCCACCTCGGCCCGTCACGCCCGGTCGCGGTGCGGATCATGGCCCGCCCGGAGGCCCCACCCCGCGAGCTGCAGGTCGTCCTGGAGCGGCAGCTGCTCGCCCTGCGGCCGCCGACGATCCGGTACACCGAGGTCGCGTTCCAGCTCCACCTGCAGCTGTACCGCTGACCCTGCGGCACCGCCACAGCGCGGGCGCTCCGCAGGTCACTGGCCGGCGGGGCGGTGCAGCCGGTACAGCACGTGCTCGACCAGTGGATGGTCCGGTTCGAGGTTTGGGTGCCGGAAGTCGTCGGCCGGGTCGCGGGTCATCCCGATCCGCCGCATCACCGCCTGCGAGGGTTCGTTGGTGCGCGTGGTCATGGACACGATTTCGTCCATCCCCGCACCGTAGACCGCAGCACCGCCAGCGGCGGCAGCACCGCCAGCGACAGCACCGGCAGCACCGGCAGCACCGGCAGTGTCAGCGGCGGCGGGGCGGAACGCGAAGTTCCGTGCCGCTACCGCCGCCTCCGTCGCGTACCCATGTCCCCACGCGTGCCGGGCCAGCCGCCACCCGATCTCCAATGCCGGCGTGAAGTGCGCCGGGAACCGCTGCCAGGCCAGCCCGACGAACCCGATGAAGCCACCGCTGCCGGCGCCGGAGCCAGGACCTGACCCGGTCCCCGGACCGGTCGGACCGGACTCGACGACGTCCACCGCCCACAGGCCGTACCCGTGCTCGTCGAACGACGCCTCGATCCGGTCGACCATCATGTCGCTCTCGGCCCGGGTCAGCGGTCGCGGGAAGTACCGCATGACCTCGGGGTCCGCGTTGAGCGCCGCGAACGGCGCCCGGTCCTCGTCCCGCCACCGTCGCAGCACCAACCGTGAAGTTCGCAGCATCCCGCCATTAAACCCGCGGTGGAACCGCCCGGCGGTCCGTATTGCGAGCCGGCGAGGATCGCGGAGCCTCCCGGGCGACCTTCAGCCCCCACAGGATCAGCGGCAACTGCAGCGGCAAGCGGCCGTGTGCGACCGCACGGCGTACCGGCGGCGCGTGCCGCCAGTCGAGCGCCATCTTCACGTTGGCGGGGAACACGGCCGCGAAGAATCCGGCGGAGGCGAGCCCGGCCGCCCGGCGGGTCCGCGGGTGGACCAGCCCGGCCGCGAGCGCGAGCTCCACGACCCCGCTCACGGACGTGTAGGTCCGTGGCGACCCGGGCAGCGCCCGCGGCACGATCCGGTCGTATGGCTTCGGGTTCACCAGGTGGGTGACCCCCGCGGCCACCAGCAGGCCCGCCAGCGCGAACGCGGAACGACGCCCGGGCGCAGCGCCACCGCCCCGCACAGCGCTGCCGGGGACAGTGCTGTCCCGCACAGCGCTGCCGGGGACAGTGCTGCCCGGGACAGTGCTGCCGGGGACAGTGCTGCCGGGGACAGTACTGCCGGGGACAGCGCTGCCGGGAACAGCGCTCTCACGCACGGCGTCCCTGTGTACCGCGCCGTTCTGGCGCGCGGACCAGCTCACGAGAGGCGGACGATCATCTTGCCGAGGTTTTCCCCGCGGAGCATGCCGAGGAACCCGTCGACGGCGTGGTCGATGCCGTCCACGAACGTCTCCGCGACCTGCACCCGTCCCTCGCGCAGCCAACCGGCCATCTCCTCGACGAACTCCTGCCGCCGCCCCCAGTGGTCGAGGACCAGGAACCCCTGCAATGTGATCCGCTTGCTGATGAGCAGCGTCAGGTTCCGGATGCCGGTCGGGTCGGGGTTGTTGTACTGCGAGATCGCGCCGCAGACGGCGACCCGACCGTGCAGGTTCATCCGGAACAGGGCCGCTTCCAGCTGCTCGCCGCCGACGTTGTCGAAGAAGACGTCGATGCCGTCGGGGGTGAGCTGCTTCAGCTGCGTCCGGATCGAGCCGTCCTTGTAGTTGAACGCGGCGTCGAATCCGAGGTCCTCGACGAGGTACCGCACCTTCTCCGCGGAGCCGGCGGACCCGATCACGAGCCGCGCGCCCCGCAGCCGGGCGATCTGCCCGGCGAGGGTCCCGACGGCCCCGGCGGCGCCGGAGATGAACACCGTCTCGTCGGGGCGCATCTTCGCCACGTCGAGGAGCCCGGCGTATGCGGTGAGACCCGGCATCCCGAGCACGCCGAGGTACGCCGAAGCCGGCGCGATCGTGGTGTCCACGACCCGGCTGTGCCGCGCGTCGAGGAGCGCGTACTCGCGCCAGCCGAGCCCGTGCAGAACACTGTCGCCGACGGCGGGAGACGCAGAATCACGGCCAGAGTCACGGCCGGAATCGCGGCCAGAGTCACCAGCGGGCCCCCCTGTGGCGATGACCGTGCCGACCGCGCCGCCGTCGAGGGCCTCGTCGAGTTTGAACGGCGCCACGTACGACGGCACGTCGTTCATCCGGCCGCGCATCGCCGGGTCGACGGACATGACCTCGTTGCGGACGAGGATCTGTCCGGGGCCGGGCGCCGGCAGTTCCTCGGTGACGAGCCGGAAGTCCTCCGGCGTCGGGAACCCGGTCGGCCGGGCGGCGAGCTGCCAGACCCGGCTCACCGTGCCGCCCCCGCCAGCCCCAGCGCCGCTGGTGCCGTCCCCGGTCACACTGTCTCCCGTCACGCCGTCCCCGGTCACGCGATCTCCAGCTTGACGTCGATGTTGCCGCGGGTCGCGTTCGAGTACGGGCAGACCTGGTGCGCCGCGTCGACGAGCTGCCGGGCGACGGCCGGGTCGACATCGGGCAGGGTGACCGTCAGCGTGACGTCCAGGCCGAACCCGCCGCTGCCGTTGGGCCCGATGCCGACGCGGGCGTTGACCTCGGAGCCCTCGACGGACGCCTTGGCACGGCGGGCCACGACCCGCAGCGCGCTGTGGAAGCAGGCCGCGTAACCGGCGGCGAACAGCTGCTCGGGGTTGGTCGCCCCGCCGGCGCCGCCCATCTCCTTGGGCACGGCGACGTCGACGTCGATGATGCCGTCGGTGCTGGTGACGTGGCCGTCGCGGCCGTCGCCGGTGGCGGTGACGTCAGCGGTGTACAGGACTGCCATCAGGGGTGTCTCCTTGCGGGTCGGTGAGCGCCGCACTGTTGATAGGCGCCGGGTCGGTGAGCGCTGGGTCGGTGAGTGTTGCCGTGAGGCGCACCAGGGTTTCGCGGAGCGCGTCGAGCTCGCTGATGCCGAGCCCGCCGTCGCAGACGAGCCGGGCGGGGACGGCACGGGCCCGTTCGCGCAGTGCGCTGCCCGTGTCGGTGAGCCGGACCGTGACGGAGCGCTCGTCGTCGGTGCGTCGTGAACGCGCGACGAGGCCGGCCGCCTCGAGGCGTTTGAGCAGCGGCGACAGGGTGCTCGAGTCGAGCCGCAGCGCGGCGCCGATCTCCTTGACGGTCTGCGCGTCGTGCTCCCAGAGCACGAGTAGGACGAGGTACTGCGGGTACGTGATGCCCAGCTCGTCGAGCAGTGGACGGTAGCGCGCGGTAACGGCCCGCGAGGCCGTGTACAGCGCGAAACATACCTGCTGGTCGAGTGCCAGAACATCCCTCACCACCGAAAAGTAGCACACGACTAGATCGTGCACGACTTAACGAGTCGTCAATCACCCGGCATCTGCCACCGGAACCAGTCACGGGGCGCCAGTCACGGAACGCCAGTCACTAGGTGTCAGTCGCTGGGTGTCACTCATCGAGGCATTGACACTTTTGTTGGTTGACGGCAAAGTTCTGCTTGAAGCAACGGAAGGTGCGTTCGGCGCGCTCCTCCTCTCCCGTGATCGCGACGGTCCCGCACAGACCCGCGATCCAGTCGGAAGGAGCACGTCACGTGCGTACACCCGGTTGGAAACTGCCTGGTTGGAAACTGCCTGGTTGGAAACTGCCTGGTTGGAAACTGCCTGGTTGGAAACTGATGGCCGCGACCGCTGTCGCCGCCATCCTCGCCGCGAGCGGCGCGGCAACCCCAGCGGCCGCCGCACCCGCGTACAAGATCCTCGTCTTCTCCAAGACGGCGGGCTTCCGGCACAGCTCGATCCCCAACGGCATCGCCGCCGTGCAGGCGCTCGGCACCGCCAACAACTTCGCCGTCGACACGACCGAGGACGCGGCCGCGTTCACGACCGCCAACCTCGCCCAGTACAAGGCCGTCGTGTGGCTGTCGACCACCGGTGACGTGCTCAACGCCGCGCAGCAGACCGCGTTCGAGTCCTACATCCGCGCGGGCGGCGGCTACGTCGGCGTGCACGCCGCGGCCGACACCGAGTACACCTGGCCCTGGTACGGCAACCTCGTCGGCGCCTGGTTCAGCTCGCACCCCGCGCAGCAGCAGGCGACGATCAAGGTCGAGGACCGCGCGAACCCCGCCACCGCGCACCTGCCGCAGACCTGGACCCGCACCGACGAGTGGTACAACTACCAGACCAACCCCCGCAGCACCGCCAAGGTGCTGATGAGCCTCGATGAAACCTCCTACTCGGGAGGCACCATGCCCGGCAACGGCACGGCCGGGGACCACCCCATCTCATGGTGCAAGCAGTTCGACGGCGGCCGCTCCTGGTACACCGGACTCGGCCACACCGAAGCGTCCTACACCGAGGCGAACTTCACCGCCCACCTCCTCGGCGGCATCATGTGGGCCGCGGGACAGGCCCAGGCCGACTGCCGCCCCGAAACCGGCTACCAAGGGCTGTTCGACGGCAGCCAGTCGAGCCTCAACCAGTGGCGCCAGGCCGGCCCCGGCGGGTTCACGCTCGCCGACGGCACGCTCACGTCGTTCGGTGGCATGGGGCTGCTGTGGTACCCGGTGAGCCAGTTCTCCAACTACTCGCTGAAGGTCGACTGGCAGATGCCCGGCGACGACAACGGCGGCGTCTTCATCGGGTTCCCCGACCCCAACGGCGACCCATGGGGCCCCGTCAACACCGGTCATGAGATCCAGATCGACGCGACCGACGCCGACCCGTCGCGCACCACCGGCAGCGTGTACAGCTTCAAGGCCCCCGACACTGCCCTGCGTGCCGCGGCGCTGAACGCACCGGGCCAGTGGAACACCTACGAGATCGGTGTGCACGGCCAGCGGGTGGAGATCTGGCTCAACGGCGTGAAGATCAACGACTACACCAGCACCAGGGCGATCCAGTCCGGCTACATCGGCGTCCAGAACGACGGTGCCGGCGCCGACATCTTCTACCGCAACATCCGGATCAGGACCGACGGCACCCCACCCGCCACCGACATCGCCCGTGGCAAGACGGCGACCGCATCGTCCGTGGAGCCGAACGGCACCGTGCCGAACAGCACCCTCGTCGCCGCGAACGCCGTCGACGGCAACGCCGGCACCCGCTGGGGCAGCGTCCACGCCGACCCGCAGTGGCTCCAGGTCGACCTCGATGCCTCGTACACCCTCAACCGGGTCCGGATCAACTGGGAGGCCGCGTACGCGAGGGCGTACCAGATCCAGACCTCACCCGACGGGGCGGCGTGGACCAACGTGTTCACCACGACGACCGGCGACGGCGGCGTCGACGACGTCACCCTGACCGGCACCGGCAGATACGTGCGGGTGAACCAGACCCAGCGCGGCACGCAGTGGGGCTACTCGATCTGGGACCTCAACGTGTACGGCACCCCGGCGAGCACCGGACCGCAGTCGCTGTGCCGCAACTGCCCGGTGACGGTGTCGTCGGTCGAGCCGGGCAGCGCGCACACCGGCGCGAACGCCGTCGACGGCAACGTCGCCACCCGCTGGGGCAGCGCGTACGCCGACCCGCAGTGGATCCGGCTCGACCTCGGTGCCACCAGGTCCATCACCCGGGTGCGGCTCAACTGGGAGACGGCGTACGGCAAGGCGTACCAGATCCAGACCTCACCGGACGGCAACACCTGGACGGACATCTACACGACGACGACCGGCGACGGCGGCGTCGACGACCTGACGGTCACCGGCTCCGGCCGGTACCTGCGGGTCAACGGCACCCAGCGCGGCTCCCAGTGGGGCTACTCCCTCTGGGAGCTCGAAGCCTGGGGCCCGTGACAGCAATGCCGTGACAGCAATGCCGTGACAGCAATGCCGTGACAGCAATGCCGTGACAGCAGCGCCGTGATAGTTACGGCCTGAGAGCGGCGCCTGCCCACGGCAGCGCATACTCCTGGACATGCGTCGTTCGGGACGGCTCGGCTCGGTGCGGTGGTTCGCGGTGGTCTCCTCGGCCACCGCACCGGTCCTGCTCATCGGCGGCTGGACCCTTGCCGCAGCACTCCAACCAGCCAGCTCCGGCTTCGACTCGCTCAGGGACACGATCAGCGCCCTCGCCGGCCACGGCGCCGCCCACCGGTGGGTGATGACCGTGGCCCTGCTCGGCGTCGGACTCTGCCACTGCGTCACCGCCCTCGGCCTGCGCCCGTTCGCGACCCCGGCCAGGGTCATGCTCGCCACCGGCGGCGTCGCCACCGTCCTCGTCGCCGCGTTCCCGCTGCCCCGCACCGGCTCGTCGGGGGCGCATCAGTTCGCGGCGACGGTCGCGTTCGCCTGCCTCGCGCTGTGGCCCGCCCTGAGCCGCGTCCCCGGCAGCGCACCCCAGCCGGTCCCGCCGGCGCTGATGCGAGCCGCGGCCGGCGTGCTGGTCACGTTTGTCGTGCTCTTCTGCGTAGCGCTCGCCGTCGGTGTACTGGTAGGGCTCGCCGAACGGGTTGCCGCCGGCGCCCAGTCGCTCTGGCCTTTGACAACGGTCCTCGCCCTCCACCCCAGGACCCGTGCCGCCCTGCGGTTGACCCCGGCCACCGGCTGACCCTGTGCTCAGCCGGCCTGGCTGACTCCGATGCGTGGCTGGCTGCTGCCCAGCCGGCTCCTGTGCTCAGCGCCCCGCGATGATCAGGTCGGCGGCCTTCTCCGCGACCATGTACACCGGCGCCATCGTGTGCCCCCGGTTGATCACCGGCAGCACCGAGGCGTCCACGACCCGCACCCCGGCCAGCCCCCGCACCCGCAGCGAGGCGTCGACCACAGCGCTGTCGTCGGTGCCCATCCGGCAGGTACCGACCGGGTGGTACAGCGTCTCCGAGTGCTGCCGGATCGACTCGGCGAGCCCGTCGTCGTCGAGGACCCCCGTGTACGGCTCCATCGGCTCACCGACGTACGGCGCGAGCGCCGACGACCGGGCGAGCCGCTCCGCCACCCGTACACCCCAGATCAGACGCCGCAGGTCGGCCTCGTCGCTCAGGTAGCCCGGCTCGATCACCGGCGGCTCGGCCGCGGTCGGCCCGGCGATCCCGACCGTCCCCCTGCTGCGAGGCTGCAGGAGCACCACCCCGATCGTCAACCCGTGCGCGGGCGGCGGCACCATCCCGTGCTCGACGAACGGCACCGGCGCGAAGATCAGCTCGATCTCCGGCGGCGTCCCGGCGTCCGGGGCGATGAACGCGACCGCCTCCGCGACGTTCGACGACAGCATTCCCCTCCGCCCGAACAGGTACCGCGCGACGCTGCCGAGCGACTCCGCCGCGAACATCGTGATCGGCTGCGGGCACGTCACGACGACACCCGTGGACAGGTGGTCCTGCAGGTTCGCCCCGACGCCGGGCAGTTCGTGGACCGGTTCGACCCCGGCGGCCCGCAGCGCGTCGGGGTCGCCGATGCCGGACAGCTGCAGGATCTGCGGCGTGTTCACGGCACCGGCGCACAGCAGCACCTCCCGCTGCGCCGTCACCTCGCTCACGACTCCGCTGCCGTCACGGTACGAGACACCGATGACCCGACGCTTCGCCGCCTCAGCCTGTGTACCGCTCGTGGCTGGCCCTGACTTGGCCGGCGCTGACTTCGCAGGCTCCGCCAGGCGCAGGCGGTCCACGGTCGCGCCGGTGCGCACGGTCAGGTTCGGCCGCCGCCGTGCCGGCCGCAGGTACGCGTCGGCGGCGCTGAACCGGGCGCCCCTGTGCTGGGTGACCGGCGTGGGGGAGCAGCCGCTGTTGTCAGGTCCGTTGAGGTCGGCCGTCGCCGGGATCCCCTCCGCGACGCACGCCTCGAGGAACGCGGCCGTGATCCGGCTCGGGCTGCGCAGCTCGTCGATCCACAATGGACCGCCGGTGCCGTACCCGCTGCCCTCGGCGGCACCGACACGGCGTTCGATCTTCTGGAAGTACGGCAGCACCTCCGCGTACGACCAGCCGTCGACACCCCACCCGTCGTAGTCGGCGGCGCAGCCCCGGATCCACATCTGCGCGTTGATCGATGTGGAGCCGCCGAGGGTCTTGCCCCGCGGCCAGAACAGCTCCCGGTCGGCGAGCCGCGGCTGCTTGACGGTGCGATAGTTCCAGTCGTACGGCGTGGCGAACAGCTTGCTGAACGCCGCCGGGATCCGGATCTCCCTGGCCTTGTCAGGCCCACCGGCCTCCAGCAGCAGCACGGTCGTGCCCGGGTCCGCGGAGAGCCGGTTGGCCAGTACACAACCGGCCGGCCCGGCACCCACGATCACATAGTCGAAAACGGTCGGTTCGAAGTCCTCAGCAGGCATGGCGGGCCTCCTTGGCAACCGACCATACGCCGACTTCAGGCTCCGGGGGAGTGCCGACCAACCGGCGCTCTGCCGGCGCCCTGTCGGGGCTCTGTGGGGACTCTGCCGGCGCCCTGTTGGGGCTGTGTCGACGCCCCGGTCGGCCTTCTACCCGTGTTCTGCCGGCACCCCGCCGGTCACCCGACGGCGACACCGCCGTCCGGCGCCGACGCCACGACCGTGCCCGCCGCGTCGGTCGCGACCAGGTCCCGCACCTGCACGGACGATGCCGCCGCGCCCGCCGCAGCGGGCACCCGCAGCCACCACACGTGCACGGCAGGGTTCTCCGGCCAGGCGGCGACCTTCGCGGTTGCCGGTGCCCCGTCGACGGTCAGGGTCACCTTCGTGACGTCTCCGACGACGTAGCCGGTGACGAACCGGTCCGCTCCGGAGCCGACCTCCCAGCCCGCGTGGAATCCGACGTCCCCGGGCCCCGTCCCGGTCACGTCCGGGTCGTTGGTGACGCCGACCAGGGCCAGCTTCCCGTCCGCCCCGCGGTGCCCGACCGCCTGCAGGAACCGGTCCTCGTGCACCGCGAACCACAGCGTCAGCGTCCCACCGGCGATCGCCTCACCCGTGTCGATCGTGGTCACCGGTTCGACGACGGCGTACGCCGAGCCGCCTCCAGCGGTCGCATCCGGCACCTCGGTCGTCGTTCCGGCTGACGGTCCGGCGGCTGGTCTAGAGCCTGACCCGGAGCTCGGTCCGGAGTTCGGTCCGGAGCTTGGCCCGGCGGTGGCGGGTGGCGCACCGACCGTGAAGCCCTCCGTGCCGGACCCGCCGCTGACCCCGCTGAACACCCCGCCGGCCGTGGCGCCCGCGACGAGCAGCACCGCCGCGGACGCGACCCCGATCCGGGTCTGCCGCCGCCGCGCCCCCCGCCTGCGGAGCTCCTCGACCGTGACCCCCAACTGGTCCGGCGCGGCCGCCGCCGCGTCGGTGAGCCGGTCACCGAGCCGCTCGTCCAGCTGCAACACAGCACTCACAGCATCAGCACTCACAGCATCAGGACTCACAGCATCAGCACTCACAGAATCAGCACCTACAGGCTCAGTGCTCATGATCGTTCTCCCTGGGCCGTACGAACGAAGAGGCGTTCCTCACGCAGCGCAGGGCTGCCTCGCAGCTTGGCGAGAGCCCGCGAGCAGACGGACTTGACCGTGCCGACGCTGACGCCGAGGGTCTGCGCCGTCTGCTGTTCCGACAGGTCGACGTAGTAGCGGAGCACGATCGCGGCCCGCTCCCGCCGGGTCAGCGACTGCAGCGCGGCCACCAGCGCGGCCCTGTCCTCGACGGCACCCTGACCCCCGTCGTGGGCGCCGGTGTCGGGCAGGTCGGCGCGCGGCTGCTCCCGCCACGGCCGCCGTCGCAGCCAGTCCGTGTGCAGGTTGACCATGACCCGCCGGGCGTAGCTGAGCGCGTCATCGTGCCGGACCCGGTGCCACGCGCCGTACGTCCGGATCAGCGTGTTCTGCGCGAGGTCCTGCGCCTGTTCGGCGTCGCCGGTCAGCAGCCAGCCGAGCCGCAGCAACGGCTGGGTCGCCGCGGCGGCGAACTCGTCGAAGTCGCGCATACCCCCTACTACGAGTCTTCCCCGCCAAAGGTTGAGAGCTTCGCCGGATTCGCGATCCGGAACAGGTCCTGAATCCGCCCGTCGACGACACTGACGCACATGGCGCACCGGTAGTTCGCGTCCACGAACAGCGCGTACTGCCCGTTGACCCCGGTCGGCACGGCCGTGAACGGCGCCGCGCCGGCCCGGGCGCGCTTGCGCATGATGCCGACGAAGAACCGCACGACCTTCGCCCGCCCGCGGATCGGGTTCGGGCCCGTCCTCACCTTGCCGCCGCCGTCGTTCCACGCGATCACGTCCTCGTGGAGCAGCTGTTCGAGGCGTTTGACGTCGCCGTCCCGGGCGGCCGCGACGAACCCTTCGAGGAGCCGCGTGTGCTCGGCCGGGTCGGTGCTGAACCTGGCCCGCCCCGCGAGCGCGGCCCCCGCCCGCCGGTGCAGCTGCCGGCAGTCCTCCTCGCTGCGGTCCAGGATCACCGCGATCTCCGCGTACGGCAGCTCGAACGCGGTCCGCAGCACGTACACGGCCCGCTGTGGCGGTGTCAGCCGCTCCATCAGGTGCAGCACCGCGATCGACAGGTCCGACGTGTCGATCAGATCTTCGAGCCCGCCGAACCCACTGCCACGCAACTCACTGCCGGCGATCCCACTGTGGGCGAACCCACTGCCGGCGAACCCACTGCCCGAGAGCTCCGTGCCGGCGGGCCCACCCGCGGGCGCGCCGGTGCGGACCGGTTCCGGCAGCCAGGTCCCGACGTACTCCTCCCGCCGCGCCTGCCGCGTGCGGAGCGCGTCGACGGCGAGCCGCGCCACCACCCTGGTCAGGTAGCGGCGCGGCTCGGCGACGTCGGATCGGTCCGCGCGGGTCCACCGCAGGTACGCCTCCTGCAGGACGTCCTCGGCGTCGTACAGCGTCCCGAGCAGGCGGTACGCCAGCCCGAGCAGCATTCGCCGGTGCGCGAGGAACTCCTCGTTCAGACGGCCGGCTGCTGGTTCTGGGCCGGGTGCTGGGTCGGCGCCGGCGGCTGGGTCCTGGTCGACACCGCGAGACGGTTCCACACGTTGATCGTCGCAATGACCATGAGGAGGTCCGCAACTCCCTCCGTGCCGTAGTGCTCGACGGCGGTGTCCCACACCTCGTCCGGCACCCCGTGCTCACCCAGCCGGGTGACGTGGTCGGTGAGGTCGAGCGCGGCCCGTTCCTTGTCGTCGAAGAACGGGCCTTCCCGCCATGCCGAGACGGCGAACAGCTTCCGGCTGTCCTCGCCGTCGGCGAGCGCCTCCGTGGAATGCATGTCGACGCAGAACGCGCACCCGTTCAGGATCGACGCACGGAGCTTGAGCAGGTGCAGCAGCGCCGAGTCGACGTGTGCCCTGATGTACTTCTCGAGTCCGAGCACGGCCTGGTACGCGGCGGGATTGATTTCGCTGAGCGACATTCGTTGCTTCATGCAGTGACGACGGGGAGCCCACCCGGAACGTGACAGTTCCGGGTCCGCCGCCGGTGTGGCGTGCGCCACGGCCTGTGCGCTGGGCGACGATCTGAACGGGCGGTCCGGCCGTTGCTCGGCATCGCTGAGCCGGCGCTCACAGATGCAGCAGGCACAGATACGAGAGTCAGAGATACAGCAGTCAGAGCTACAGCAGTCAGAGTTACAGCAGTCAGAGTTACAGCAGTCAAACGTCGCCGATGCCGCCTCCGTCGCAGGTGGGCGATCGTGCAGGCACTAGGGTTCGACGGTGTGGACACCACCCGCACCCCGTCAGGCTGGCGACACCTGCCGGCACCGGCCCGGGCGATCGCGACGGCCGCCGCGGCCGCGGTCGAGGCCGCTCAGGCCCGCGACAAGGAGCCGTTCGACGCGGCCGTCGAGCAGCTCGCCGCCCTCGACGCCGAGCAGGTCGGCCTGGTCCTCGGCGCCGTCGTGCGCACCCTGCTCGAGGACCTGCATCCCGACGGCCTCGACGGCGACGACGTCCGCGCCGCCCTGGAGCACGCGGTGCGGTCCGCGGCCGAATGGCAGGACGTCGACCCACAGGTCATGGTCGTGCTGCTCGTCGGCGCTCTCGGCGTCCAGGACGACAACGACGACGAGGGACGCCCGTCACCGCAGGCCCTGGCGAGGCACGCCCCGCTGCTGCTCGTCGACCTGCTGCAGGCGCGTCCGTTCCCCCGGTACCTGCAGGCGGCGTTCACCGAGATCGAACGCGCGCAGACCCAGGACCTGTGACTACGGCTGACACCAGTTCGTCAGGTGGTGCGGAACCCTGACCGGAACCGCCGGAAGAACCCGCCATCATAGGGCAGCGCCGGCCCGGGCGGCGGCGCCACCGCGCGCTGCCTGGCGATCGGCCGGTCGTACTCGGTGCGGGCGATCGCGTCGACGACCTGCGCCTCGGTGAAGTGCTCCGAGCCTTCGATCATCGGCACGTACCCGACGAGCATCCCGTCCCGCATCACCTGTGCCTCCAGGCCGGCGGTGCCGTCGGTGTCCCACACGGCGCTGCGCCCGTCCGGCAGCGCGATACGCACCCCGAACGCCGACAGTCCCGCCTTCGCCAGTTCCAGATGGGCGGCTACGCCCCGCTCCCGCAAGGTGTCGACCACCCGCCGTGCCTTGTGCTCATCCATGCGCCGAAGCTAACGCGCCCCGCTGGAAGTGAACCGGGAGTACGCAGTGAACAGGCTCCGGAAAGCCGGGCAGCACTGAGGGAAGCACCCGCGGGAGCGGTGGGGGGAGCGGTGGGGGGAGCGCTGGGGGGAGCGCTGGGGGACTGCCGGGTGAGCAGCGCTGAAGCCGGCGCCATGACGGTGGCACCGGCTCCAGTGAACTGCCGTGACCCCTACTTCGAGGGCTCCGGCAGGTCGCAGTTGATCTTCGGGTTGACGCCCAGGTAGTTCAGTGGTCCGGCGACGATCGTCACGAGAATCGTGCCGGTCTTCGCGCAGTTCGTGTCTTCGCTGTCGAAGTAGCCGCGCTGCCCTGCCGCGATCACGCCGATGATCAGCCAGATGACGAGGATGACCCCGCCGATACCGGATCCTCTGCCCACGGGACTGCCTCCATCTATCGAACGAACTCGTCTTCTTCGAATCGACGGTTGAATACCCCGCAGCCCCTGTGACGCAAACCCGCCCGGTGATCTTCCTCGCTGTCCGGTTGGCAGCAAAGGGGGAGTCAGGGCCGCGGGCCTGCTCGTACGGTTCCACTCGTTCCCTGACAGGCATTTGAAGGAGCCACCGATATGAGCGACGAATACACCCCGTTCACCACCGACCTCGACGGCGACGGCGTCGAGGACCAGGCCGTGATCTACACCACCGAGGACGGCGCCAACGTCATCGTCGGCGACCTCGACGGCGACGGCCAGGCCGACTTCGCCGCCCTCGACGAGGACGGCAACGGCGTCTACGAGAAGTCCTACAACGCCCTCACCGACGAGTACACCGACCTGACCGCCGACGCAGCCGACGCAGCTGACACCGCCGACTACGACGGCTCGGGCGGCAACCTGGACGGCGACCTCGCTGCATACGACACGGCTGCATACGACACGGCAGAGTACGACGGCTCAGGCGGCAACCTCGACGGCGACGTCAGCGGCATGACCACCGCGGAGGGCTCCGTGTCCGAAGCGACCGACACCGAGACCGGCACCGAGACCGACACCGAGAACGCAGCAGACACCGGCACGAGCACCGGCGGCTACTACGACGCCGCCGCGGTCTCCGACATGATGGCGATGCAGCACGAGACCAGCATGGCGATCATCAACAACATCTGAACCGGCGTGCCGTACAAATGGCTTGCCGTATACAGGACGGGCGCGGTGCCGTGCGGCGCCGCGCCCGTCCTGCGGTGCCAGTCTCACCGTCCGCACATCCGTACCGCTGGAGCACAACCGTGTCAGAGCTCAACCCGCTGCTCGTCGTCGACCTGGTCGGCATCGCCGTGTTCGCGGCGTCCGGCGCGACCGCCGGCGTCGCGAAGCGGCTGGACCTGTTCGGCGTCGTGTTCGTCGGGTTCATGGCGGCGCTCGGCGGCGGCATCCTGCGGGACGTGTTCGTCAACGTGCAGCCGTTCGCGTTCGTCGACTGGCGGTACGCGGCGGTCGCCGTGGTCACGTCCGCGGCCACGTTCTGGCTGCACCCGACGGTCAGCCGGCTGCACTGGACGGTCCTCGTCCTCGACGCCGCGGGCCTCGGCCTGTTCACGGTGACCGGCACGTTGAAGGCGCTCGACGCCGGCATCCCACCCGTCGGCGCCTGCATCATCGGCATGATCACCGGGATCGGCGGCGGGCTGATCCGGGACCTGCTCACCGGCGAGATCCCCTCGGTGCTGCGGCGCGAGATCTACGCCGTGGCCGGCCTGCTGGGCTGCGCCTCGGTCGCGGCGCTGGACGCGTTGCGCATGCAGCGCCCGGTGAGCATCGGCCTGGCCGCGGTGCTCGTCTTCGCCCTGCGGATGGTCGCGCTGCGCCGCAACTGGTCCGCACCGACCGCCTCGAACCTTTCGGGGGATTCCTGACATGAGGTGGCAGGTACCGGCGGCAGGATGAGGGCATGTCTGGATTCGCCACGCTCATCATGGTCAACATCGACTGCGCCGAGCCGCCGGTGCTCGCCACCTTCTACAGCGAGGTCCTCGGCTGGGAGGTGACCCACAGCCAGGCGGAGTACGCGATGATCAGCGACGGCACCACGTCCGTCGGCTTCGGCCAGATCGAGAGCTACGCGCCGCCGACCTGGCCCGAGGGTCCCGTGCCGAAGCAGTTCCACCTCGACTTCTACGTCGACGACCTCGCCGACGCCGAGGAGCGCGCCCTCAAGCTCGGCGCGACCCGCCCCGACTTCCAGCCCGCACCCGACCGGTACCTGGTCCTGCTCGACCCCGCCGGCCACCCGTTCTGCGCCTGCCTGCGGTCGTAGCCTGCCCAGAGTCACAGCCTGCCCAGAGTCACAGCCTGCCCAGAGTCACAGCCTGCCCAGAGTCACAGCCTGCCAGCTCAGCGAGTCAGTGTGGAAGACGACACCGACGGGGGCCGGGCGCCGAGGAAGAAGATCCCGGGGAACCCCTGGGTCTCGAACCCGGCGCTCGGGTTCTTCCGCAGCGTCGAGCTCTCGATCGACATCGTCCCCGTGCGGTCGTTGCTGACGAAGAACACCGCCCCGCCGCCCTCGTTCGCCTTGTTCTGCTCGACGAGCGTCCCGGCGAGCCGGACGGTGAACTGGTTGCCGTCGCAGTAGATCGCCCCGCCGCTGCCGCCGCCCGGTGTGCCGGCGCGGGCAGGGTTGGCGCCCTTGCCCACCGCCGAGTTGTAGGACAGCACGCTGTTCAGCACCACCCACGACACGCCGATGCTGCTCAGGGCGCCGCCGTTGGCGCAGACCCCGCCCTGGCCGGAGGCGCCGCCGAAGGTGCTGCCCACGACGTACACCGGCTGATTGTGAAACTGACTGAGCACCCGGATCGCGGCGCCGCCGAGATCCGGTCCGCTCTGGTCGCAGCGGTTGCGCACGAAGCGCGAGTTGACGACCTTGAACCGGCCGCCACGCACGAAGATCGCGCCACCCCCGCCGCCCTCCGCGGTGTCGCCGGTGGAGTTGCCGTCGGCGAACGTCAGGTTCTGCACCGTCAGCGACGGGTGGTCCTGGTCCTGGCAGTGCGACGTGGTCCAGCCCTGATTCTTGTCGCACGTGTTCATGTACAGGATGCGCCGCCGGCCTTCACCGCTGAGCGTCACCTTGCCACCACCGTCGAGCACGATCTTCGCGCCCTGCGTGTTCTTGATTTTCGCGGTGGCCTTCATGGTGATCGTGACCGGCGCCGGCCCGCAGTTGAACGTGATGATCCCGCCCGCGCCGACCGCCGACACCACGGCCTCGGAGGTGCAGCTGCCGGGGCTGCCGTTGCCGACGACCCTGGTCGGCTTCGACGTGTCGACGGCCCGCGCTTCGGCCGGCACGGTGGCCCGCCCGTTCGGGTTGCCCTGCGCCGGCATCGCCGTCGCCGCGGAGGCACTCGCGGTCGCGTTCTGCGTCGCCGGTACGGACGGCGCGGCGCTCGCCTCCGGCCCGGTGCCACTGGCAGCCGGTACGCCGCCCGCGGGCTTGGCCGGCGACCCACCGCACCCGGCGAGCGCGAGAACGACGGTCGTCAGTGCAGCTGCCGCGGTGCGTCGTCGCATCCGGCGATCCTATGACTGCCTGACCCCGCCCGACCCCGCCGGGAGCGACCGGCCAGCGGGAGCGGGTCAGCGCGGCGGGTTGGGCGCGCTGTCGCGGGCCGCGGTGGCGTGCCCGATGAACTCCTGGAACCTGGCGAACTGCATCGCGTCCAAGGTCAGCGTCGAACCGCCGAGGACCTGCTCGCCGTAGCTCAGACCGACCTGCACCTTGTACTTGTCGCCCTTCGGCTTCACGTAGACGCCCAGAAACGCGACGTGATACCGCTGGGTGTCCTGGCCGTGCCGCCGGAAGATCTCCAGGACCCGCCCGTCGAGGACGAGGATCTGGTCGTCGTGCAGGAACTCGATCGCCATGCGGCGACCATAGTCGGCCTTGTCACCCGGCAAGCTGGCGTTCCCAGTCCACAGCCGCGGCCTCGAGGGACTCCGGGTCGAGGTCAAGGGTGATCGGGTAGTCGTACGTGCGGTCGCGCTCCTCACCGAGCCACGGCGGCGCCGCCGCCAGGGAGAACCCGACCGTGACGCGCGGCTGGAGATGGTCGTGCTCCTCCAGGGTGAACGTCAGGCTCGGCGCCGCGAACGTCAACCGGTTCGGCAGCTCCAGCCGCCCCTTCGCGGCCTTCAACAGCCAGCCGCCGAGCGCTGCCGCCTCCGCCACCGTCAGGCACGCGTCGCGGAACGTCCACGCCCGCCCGTCCCCGGCGTCCACGATCCCCTCCACGACGAGCAACGCGCCCTGATCGCTGCTTGTCTGGTCACTGCCCGGCGCGGTGCTGGTGCGGTCGACGACGCGTAGTTCGACGGTTCCGCCGCCCGGTGCTTCCAGCTTCACGACCTCAACCTCACTGAACATGCAGTCACCACGGCAACCTCCGACCCAGCCAGCATCGCAAGCCGTGCCGCCCGAGGGCACCGGACGTTCGGCGGACGCTGCCCACTCTGACGCTGCCCACTCTGACGCTGCCCACTCTGACGCTGCCCACTCTGACGCTGCCCACTCTGACGCTGCCCACTCTGACGCTGGCCTCCCGGGCGGCGGTCGTTGCCTGCCTGGTCGCTACGGTGACTGGATGACGACGAGACCTCGGCTCGCGGAGCTGCTCGACATGGCGCCGCACCCGGAAGGCGGCTGGTTCCGGGAGACGTGGCGCTCGCCGGTGACGTTCACCCCTGACGGCTACGACGGCCCCCGCAACGCCGCGACCGCCATCTACTTCCTGCTGCACCCGGGCGAGGAGTCAGCCTGGCATGTGGTCCGCTCCGACGAGCTGTGGTTCTGGCACTCGGGCGGCCCGCTCGCCCTGCGCCTCGGCGGCTCCGGCGACCGTCCCGGTGACGGCCCGACCACGCTCCTCGGCGGTGACGTCGCCGCGGGGCAGCGCCCCCAGGTGCTGATCCCCGCCGGCGTCTGGCAGGCCGCGACCCCCACCGGCGCCGAACCGGTCCTCGTCAGCTGCGTCGTCGCCCCGGGCTTCGACTTCGCCGACTTCCGCCTGGCGACCTGACCCGGCGCCGACGCCGAACGGTCCACATCAGACAGGCTCTGCTGTCCGATGTAGACCGTCCGATGTGGACCGCGTTGCGACCACTGTTATCGGCTCAGTGCTGCGGTGGTCAGCCGATCCGTCTGGCGAAACGGAACGCGTAGATCGGCGAGATCTTCACCCCGCCACGCTCGGTCGAGGCGTGCACGATCCGCCCCCCGCCGATGTAGATGCCGACGTGACCCGCCGACGGGAACACCAGGTCCCCGGGGCGCAGCTCACCGCGCCCGACCGGCCGCCCGACCCCCGCCAGGGCCCCGGTCTGGTGCGGCAGGGAGATTCCGACCCGCTGGTACGCGGCGGCCACCAGCCCCGAGCAGTCGAACCGTTCGGGCCCGACGGATCCGAACCCGTACCCCTTGCCGACCTGGGCAAGCGCGAACCCGACCACCCCGCCACCCGCGCCGCTGAACCCACCGCCGGCGCCGGCGAACGTGCCCGCCCGCGATACCCCCGGCCGTGATGCAGCCGGCCGTGATGCAGCCGGCCGTGATGCAGCCGGTCGTAATGCAGCAGGCCGTGATGTAGCCGCACGCGACGTTGCCGCCCGTGGCGCCGTCTTGCGTGCCGTCGTGGCCCGTGGGGTCGACCCGCGCTGCCGGCCCGGACCCGTTCGCGGCGTCGCCTGCCGGGGCCGCCCGGCCTGCTGCGCCGGTCGGGCCCGTTTCGTGGTGTGTGCGCCCGCCCCGCGGCGGTCGCCGGCACGTTCGCCGCGCCCTGAACCTGTGTGGCCTCGGGTGCGCCACCGGGCTGATCCGCGCCACCCGCCGGCGCGGCCCGGACCCGCATGGCGTTCCTGCTCGCGGCGCGCACTTCGCGGAGTTCGGCGAGCGCGTCGACCGCGGTTCCCTGGTAGTACGCGAGCGAACGAACGCCCGCAGGCGGCGCCGTGCTGATCCAGTCCGTGCTGATCCAGTCCGTGCTGATCCGGCTGCTGCGGCTCGCCTCCTCATGTCCCTGGGAGCCGTGTGCCGGCCCGCTCCCGGCGACGGTGCACAGCACCACGCAGAGCACGGTGCCGACGCTGGTCCGGAGATTGACGCTCAGTGTGTTCGCCGTGGTGACGCTGCGGCGGGCCGCTCCGTCGGGACGGCGTAACGGATGTGTGGACAGTGCGACTCCCCGCTAGGCCCGGGGCTCTCCTGCGCTCCCCGGCGGCCCGCCCGCGGCGTGCACGCTTAGCGTGCGCCGTCACGGTCTGGGCCGTGCCTCCCAGCGGCAGAACCGCCGGAACACGTGTGCCGGAAACCCGGGCAATGATGGTTGCCAGTGCCACATTCCCACAGTTCCGGCAGAAGCCGGGCATTTTGCGCAAATTGCCATTGGCGCGGACTTTTCCACTCGCATCGACCGGGAAGCGGGTTTGTCGATCAACCCAGCCGACGGCTCACGGGGCGGAGCCAAGAGGCTCAGCCGGAAGACTCGGCTTCGGACACGTCGGCGACGGTCGCCTGTAACGCCTGCACGGCAGCGCTCGCGTCGACGGCGAGCGCGACGCCGTGCCGCCCCCCGCCGAGCGAGATCTCGCGCCCGAGGATCCGTTCGTCGGCGACCACCGGCCACGCCGTCGTCGAGCCGAACGGGGTGATCGTCCCGCGCTCGTACCCGGTCGCGTCCCGCGCGGTCGCCGCGTCCGGCATCGACATCCGGTTGACGCCGAGGAGGGCCCGCAGCTTGGGCCAGGAGATGACCCGGTCACCGGGCACGAGCACGAACCGGTAGTCCCCGTCACCGACCCGCACCACGATCGTCTTGACGACGTCGGGCACCGCCACGCCACGCACCGCGGCGGCCTCGGCCAGGCTGCGCACCGGCCCGTGCTCGACGACCCGGAACGCGATCCCACTCCCCGCGACCGCCGCAACCGCCGGATTCCCCACCTGACCCGCACCAGAACCCCCCGCAGCATCCACAGCAGGGCTCACAGCCGCGTCCAGAGCAGCGTTCTCAGCCGGGTTCGCAGCCGGGTTCTCAGCCGGGTCCGGCCCGGGATCCGGCGCAGGGTTCGAGCCGGCATTCGGCGCCATCGGTGCTCCGTTTCGTCGGTGTCCGCCACGGTACGCCAGCGCGCCGCCCTACCCGACGAGCGGCCGCACCCGCTCCGCCACGAACCGCATGAACCCTTCCGGGTCGGGGTCGTCGGGGGTCGGCTGCAGGACCACGGTGTCCGCGCCCGCGTCCGCCCACCGGTTGACCGCGTCGGCGACGGCGTGCGCGTCCCCGGCCACGGACACGTCCTGCCCGTCGTGATACCCCCACCGGACCCGCTCCGCCGCCATCCGCTCGGCGGCACCGTCACCGGTCGCGGCGTGCAGGTACACGACGACCGGGTGCGGTCCGCTCCGTCCCGCCGCCTGCCGCCCTTCGTCGATGAGCCCTCGAGCCGCCCTGACCCCGTCGACGTCGGTGCCACCGGACAGGATCGTCCCGTCAGCCACCTCCCCGGCGAGCCGCAACGTCTTCGGCCCTACCGCGCCGACCAGCACCCCAGGGTTCAACACCCCACGCTGCAAAGCCCCAGCCCCAGCCTCAGTCCCAGCCGCCCCGGTCCCAGCCGCTTCCACGGACGCCTCCGTGGGCGGCCAGTCGAGGGCGACCCCGTCGAGCCGCACATACCTGCCCTGCACGTTGAGCCGCTCTCCGCCGAGCAACCCCCGCAGCGCCGTCACATACTCACGCAGCAGCGTCACCGGCGACTCGGCCCGCGCGCCGACCTGCCCCATCCAGTCCTGCACCCCATGCCCCACCCCGACCAGCGCCCGCCCTGGGAACAGCCGGTAGAGCGTCGCCAGCTCCATCCCAGTCAGCGCCACATTGCGCAGCGGGACCGGCAGCAGCCCCACCCCGACCCGCAGCCGCTCCGACCACGCGAGCGCCGCCGCCGCGGTCGCCATCCCGCTCTCGAGGAAACAGTCCTCCCACAGCCACAGCTCTTCCAGCCCGCTCTCATCGGCGGCGCGGACCACGGCGCGCAGCCGCTCGGGCGGCAACTGCGGCACGAACACGGCACCCAGAGTCGTCATCCCGCCATGCTGCCAGCCCCATCGGCCCGCCGGACCGCCACCCATGACCCCATATCCGGGGCTTCACCCAAGATCCCAGGCCCAACTCCGCCCGCACCTATGACCATAAGCGTGCACAACCGCCACGTCAAATCCCTCAACCGGTGGCGTCGTACATGACGAACCCCGCCGCCGGCACCGTGAGCAGCACCGCCTTGCCGTTGCGTGCCTCCACGGTCACCGTCCGGCCGATCGCGCCCGCATCGGTGGAGTAGCGGCAGGTCAGCGTCGCGCCCGCCGCGTGCAGCCCGTCGTCGACCGTCACCCACGCGGTCCGCGGCTCGGCCACGTCGGTGTTGATCGCGAGCAGCACCTCATGGTCGGCGAACATCCGCGACCACGGCACGACGGACCGCAGCGCCGCGCCGCCCAGCAACTGCGGCAGCCCGAACTCGGACCCGTTGCCGGAGATCTCCCGCAGGTACTGCCGCCCCCGCCGCAACGCCGGCACCCGCCGCCGCAGCGCGAGAATCTTCGCCAGTTCCACGTACACCGGGTGGCTCTCGTCGAACGTGTGCCGCCCGCGGCTGCGGAACGCCCCGAAGGCCCCGCCGAACATCGCCTCCCGGATGTACCGGTCGTTGCCGCCCCGCCCGTCGAGCAGCTGCTCGCTGCCGTAGTACACGCACGGGATGCCGAGGGTCGTGGCGTTGAGCGCGAGCGCCGCGAGTGCCAGCCGCTGCCCGGCGTCGTCGGCGGCGAAGCGTGCCTTGGCCTGGCCCTTGCGGACCTGGTCGTGGTCGTCGTACCCGGTGACGACCCGATCCCGGAACCACGTGTGCGAGTCGACGCCGACCTGCAGCGAGTTGCGGAACAGCGCGAAGTACTCCGCCGGGTTCCGGGCCCCCTTGACCGTCCATTCGAGGCGGTCCTGGACGTCGGCGATGCCGAGCGCGGCGTCCATGCCGGTGGACTGCAGGGTCCGTACGGCGAACGCCCGGTCGCCGGTGATCTCGGCGATGAGGTAGAAGCGTTCCTTGCCGATCGACTGCGCGAACTCGTGGACGGCGGACGCGAAGTACCTGGCCGCCCCCTGATCCATGTGCTTGACCGTGTCGACGCGGAACCCGTCGAGGTCCGCGTACGCGATCCAGTACTGGTACGCCCGCGTCAACGCGATCAGCGCAGGCGACGGCCGGTACTCGTCGGTGGGGCCCGCGCCGAGGTGGATGTCCTTCAGCGTCTCGAAGTCCCCCTCCACGTACTCGGGGAAGCGGTCCCAGTCGGCGATGCGTCCCTTGCCGGTGAACGTGCCGTCGCGTTGCAGCTCGACGGGGCGCACGGCACCACCCGGGATGTCCCGGAACCCGCGGACCGGGTACGGCTGCCCGTTCCAGTCGGGCACGACGTCGGGTTCGTAGGCGAAGACGTCGCCGGCGTGGTTGAGCACCACGTCCAGCACGACCCGGATGCCGAGCCGGTGCGCGTCGGCGACCAGGTCGCGCAGGTCCTCGCCGGTGCCGAAGTGCGGGTCGACGGCGAGGAAGTCGTGGGTGCCGTAGCCGTGGTACGACCCGGCGTCCGGCACCTGGTGCAGGATCGGGCTGACCCAGACGGCGGTGACGCCGAGGCGGCGCAGGTAGCCGAGCTTGGTCCGCAGCCCGGTGAGCGTGCCGCCGACCCAGCCGCCCCCGGCGGCCCGCCATGCCGCCGCGTCGTCCTCGGTGCCGACGGCGTTGCCGTGGTCACCGGGCCGCAGCGGCGGCGTGCCGCCGGGCGCGGCCACCAGGGCTCCGTCATTGTCGCGGTAGGAGGCCTCCCGGCCGTCGGAGAAGCGGTCGACGAGCAGGAAGTACAGGACCTCGTCCTCCCATGCCGCCGGCGAGGGATGGAACTGGCGGTCGGTCAACGCATGGAAGTCGATGTCCGAGATGCTCCGCAGGGCCACCCGACCACCGTCTCATGCCTCCAGCTGTTTGAGGATGGCCTTCACCCGAGCCGCCCGGCCGGCTTCGGTGCGAAGCTTGTGCAGCTGCAGGATCAGCAGGTACCGCTCGGTCGCGGCCAGCGCGTCGAACGCCGCCTGCGCACGCCCGGAGCCGGCGAGCGCCTCGGCGAGGCAGGGCGGGACGGTCGCGGTGCGCTGCGACGGGTACGCCGCCGCCCACCGCCCGTCCGCCTGCGCCTTCGCGACCTCGGCCAGCCCCGCGGGCCGCATCCTGCCTGCCGCCGTCAGCGCCTCGGCCTTCGCCACGTTCACCTGCGACCAGGTACTGCGGGGGCGGCGCGGCACGTACCGCTGCAGGAAATGCCGATCGTCGAAACCCTTGCGCTGCCCGTCGATCCACCCGAAGCACAGTGCCACGTCGAGGGCCTCCTGCACGGAGAGGCTGGCAACCCCGCTGCCCTTCTTGCCGACCAGGATCCAGATTTCGCTGGTGTTCGCGTGGTACGACATGAGCCAGGTCTCGAACGCTGTCGTGTCGGTGAACAGGATCGGTTCCATCAGGCGTTCACGATCTCCAGGTAATGGGGGTTGTGCATGATGCCGACGATGTTGCCGAACGGGTCGGTGACGGCGGCCGTCACGAAGCCGTGCCCACGCTCGGTGATCGGCTGCAGCGGCGTGGCACCCATCGACGTGAGCCGCGCCAGGGTGCCTTCCAGGTCGTCGACGTGCCAGTACATGAACGCACCGGCCGGCGAGACCGACGTGTCGTGCGGCGCGTACCGGCTGTCGATGATGCCGATCTCGTCCTCGTCGTCGCCGATGCGGAACTCGGCGTAGCCGGGCCGCTCGAAGTAGGGCTCGAGCCCGAACAGGTCCGCGTACCAGCGCTTGGCGGCCTCGTGGTCGGCGGCGAAGAAGCTGAGCGTGGCGAATCCCCGGAACGTGTGTGCGCTGCTCTGTGTCATGGGTACGACGCTATCGGCCGTTGCGGAAAGATTCGTTCCTCAATACCTGGCAGACTTCGGCGCATGTTGGAGACCTCGGCGCGGCTGCTGCGGCTGCTGTCGTTGCTGCAGAGCCGCCGCGACTGGTCCGGTGCGGCCCTCGCCGACCGGCTCGCCGTCACCACCCGCACCGTGCGCAACGACGTCGAACGGCTGCGCAGCCTGGGGTACCACATCGACTCCAGCACCGGCACGACCGGCGGCTACCGCCTCGGCGCCGGTGCCGCGATGCCGCCGCTGCTGCTCGACGACGAGGAGGCGGTCGCGGTCGCCGTGGGCCTGCGCGCAGCGGCCGCCGGGTCGGTCACGGGCCTGGAGGACCCGGCGCTGCGGGCGCTGATCAAGCTGGAGCAGACGCTCCCGCCACGGCTGCGCCGGCGCGTGGACGCGCTGCGTTCGGCGACCGTCTCGGCGGCCGGGGGAGGCCCGACGGTCGACGCGTCGCTGCTGACCGCCCTGGCCGCGGCGACCCGCGACCACGAGCGGATCAGCTTCGACTACAAGGACCGGCGGCGCCGGGCCGAGCCGCACCGCCTCGTCTACACCGGCCGGCGCTGGTATCTGCTCGCCTGGGACGTCGACCGGGCCGACTGGCGCACGTTCCGCGCCGACCTGGTGTCGCTGCACGCCCCGACGGGGCCCAGATTCGCGCCCCGCGAGCCACCCGGCGGCGACGCGGTCGCCCACGTGCTGCGGGGTGTCGCGTCGGCGGCGTGGCGGGTCCCGGCCCGGATCCGGTTGCACGCGCCGATCGCGGACGTGACGGCCCGGCTGGCGTCGACGGCCGGGCTGCTCACCCCGACCGGCGACGCCACCTGCGAGCTGGAAACCGGCGCCGACAAGCTCATCGACCTGGCAGGGTTCCTGGGCTCGATCGGCTTCGGCTTCACCGTGCTGGACCCGCCCGAGCTGCGTGACCTGCTGCGCGACCTCGCGGCCCGCTACCAGGCCGCCGTGAGCACGGCGGACGGTCAGGCCGGCACCCGGACGACCGAGTAGGTGTCCGTCGGCGCGGGCGCGGGCAGGTTGAAGCGGCCGTTCACCGCGTACAGCGACCCGCCGAACCCGGCCACGGTCGCCGGGATGTCGAACCTCGGATGCGTGATCTCCTTGACCAGGGTCGCGGAGCGCAGGCCGGGCCCGAGCCGGAACTTGGCGATGACGTTGAAGAAGTTGCGCACCACGTACAGGTGCGCGCCGCGCCGCAGCAGCCCGTCGCCCTGCAGCACGCTCGCGCCGCCGAGGTCGACCTGTGCCGCCACCCCGCTGCGGGGGTCGAACGCGAACAGCCGGTCGGCGAGCATCTGCACGATGAGCAGCCGCCCGTCCGGGGTGGCCTCGATCCCGTTGTTGAACCCGTCGGCCTCGCCGAGCCCGCCGGGCAGCGCGATCGTGCGGACCGCCGCCTGCCCGGGCAGCCTGCCCGCCTGGTCGAGGGGCACCTCGTACAGCACCGGCTGGTACGAGTCGGTGAAGTACGCCGCCCGTCCGGTGACGACGACGTCGTTGACGAAGCTCCCGCCGAGCGCGTACTCGGCGAGGACCCGGCCGCTGTCGCCGTCGTAGACGGTGGCGCCGCTCCCGGTGGCCGCCCACAGCCGGCCCCGCTGGTCGTACTCGAGCCCGACCGCCTGCTTCCCGGCGGTGCCTTCGACGAAGGTCGAGCCCTTCCCGGTCGCGAGGCTGCCCCGGTAGATGCCGCCGTGGGCGAGCGACCCGACGTAGAACGTCGTGCCCCGGCCGGTCGCGATCCCCTCCGCCTGCCACCCGTCGGGCAGGCCGATCACCTCGGGAAACGCTGTCCCGCGGCCGGTTGTCCCCCGGCCGGCGGCTGCCGTGCCGCCCGGAAGGGCGATCGCCGCGGCGACGCCGGCGACACCCGCGAACAGTGTGCGTCTGTGCATGAGGTCCTCCCCGCTCAAGATCTCATCGGACGCCGCAATCCTATAGTCGGCGGTCGATTGATCTTGTCCCGCTGGACGCGCCGGTCCCCGCAGCACGGCGTGGCCCGCGAAACTTTCCGCGGGGCGGCGTGATCAAGCGGGCGGTGTGTTCAAGCAAGCGCGGTGTTCAAGCAAGCGCGGCGTTCAAGCGGGCGCGGCGTGTTCAGGCGGGCGCGGCGTGTTCAGGCGGGCGCGGTGGTGGACCGTTCGATCAGCCGGGTCGGCAGCACGACCCGCCGCGCGGGCCCGTCGTCGCCGTCGAGCCGGGCCAGCAGCAGCCGCGCGGCGTGCCGGCCCATCTCCTCCGGGTCGTGCGCGATGACGCTGACCCCGAGCACGTCGCCGAGGTCCAGCTCGTCGAAGCCGATCAGCGCCGTGTCCCTGCCGCTGTGCACCCTCGCCCGCAGCGCGCCGGTCGTGATCCGGTTGTTGGTGGTGAACAACGCCGTCGGTGCCGGGTCCCTGGCCAGCAGCGCGAGGACCGCCCGCTCGGCCTTGTCGACGTCGTGCGCGTCCTCGAGCAGGTAGTCGCGCCAGTCGGCGACGCCCGCCGCCTCCATCGCCTCGGCGAACCCCTCGACGCGGTCCTGGTGCGTGCTCAACCGGGACAGGTCCCCGACGATCCCGATCCGCCGGTGGCCGCGTTCGAGCAGGTGCTCGGCGGCCCGCTTCGCGCCACCCCGGTTGTCCAGCAGCACCGCGTCCGCGGTCAGGTCCACCGGCGGCCGGTCCACGAACACGAACGGGCTCCCGTGCCGCCGCTCCGCCGCCAGGTGCCCGTGCTCCGCCATCGTCGAGGCGACGACGAGCCCCCGGACCCTGCGCTCCAGCAACGAGTCCGTGAGCCGGCGCTCCCACTCCGGGTTCTCGTCGGTGCTGGCGGTGATCAGCTGCAGCCCGTGCATGCGCAGCTCCCGCTCCAGGCCGCTGGCGAGCCGCGAGTAGAACGGGTTGGCCAGGTCACCGCTGAGCAACCCGACGAGCGTCGAGGTGTTGCCGCCGCGGCGCAGCTCCCGTGCGGTCCGGTTCAGCCGGTAGCCGAGCTCGTCGGCGGCGTTCTGCACCCGCGCCTTGGTCTCGACCGCGACATACCCCTCGCCGCTCAACGCCCGCGACGCCGTCTTGACCGAAACACCCGACAGCGCCGCCACCTGTGCGAGGCTCGGCCGGCTACCCATCGGAGGATTATGGCAGCATCGCGCGGAGAAGTTCGGCACGGTCACCGGTCCGCATCGACGCCCGTCGCGCCGGAGCCGCCCCGGTCCGCCGGCCTGCCTGACCCGCAGCATCCACCGCAGCCCCGCGCGGGGTCGCCACCAGCTCGGCGAAGTGCAGCGTCCCGAAGGCCGCGGCAGCACCACCCACCGATCCATCGCCCTGGCGGTTGTCGGCGCAGCCTACGGTGGCGGCATGGCGAATGAGGTCTGGGCCAGGGGCGACGCCTACGAGGCGTACGTCGGCCGGTGGAGCCGTCCCGTCGCGGCCAGGTTCCTGGACTGGCTGGCCGTGCCGCCGGGCCGGCGCTGGCTCGACGTCGGCTGCGGCACGGGCGCCCTCACGGGGACCGTCCTGGCCGCCGCGGCGCCCGCGGAGGTGACCGGCGTCGATGCGTCGGAGGCGTTCCTCGCCTTGGCGCGATCCAGGCTCACAGACCGGTCCGCTGCCCGGTTCGCAGCCCGGTTCATTGCCGGGGACGCCCGCGCGCTTCCGGTCCCGGACGCGTCCGCCGACGTCGTCGTCAGCGGGCTCACCCTCAACTTCGTGCCCGAGCCGGCCACGGCCGTCGCCGAGTTCGCCAGGGCTGTCGCGCCCGGCGGTCTCGTCGCCGCGTACGTGTGGGACTACGCCGACGGCATGGCCATGATGCGCCACTTCTGGGACGCCGCGACCAGCCTCGACCCGGCCGCCGCCGCCCTGGACGAGGGCCGCCGCTTCTCCATCTGCTCCACCGGCGCGCTCAGCGGCCTGTGGTCGGCGGCGGGCCTGTCCGGCGTCACGACCCGCCCGATCGACACGACCGCGGTCTTCGTCGACTTCGACGACTACTGGACACCGTTCCTCGGCGGCACGGGCCCGGCCCCGGGCTATGTCGCGTCATTGTCGGAGGAGCACCGCGCGACGCTGCGCGACCTGCTCCGCGAGCGCCTCCCACGGGCCGCGGACGGTTCGATCCCTTTGCTCGCACGGGCCCTGGCGGTCCGCGGTACCGCCGCCTGACCGTGCCCCTGACCTGACCGTGCCCCTGACCTGACCCGTGCGCTGCGTCCGGGACCTCAGCGCCGGTGCCATTCGGCGAGGAGGCTGGTCTCCTGCTCGGCGGTCAGCCGCGCCGCGGGCGGCGGCAGCGGGTGGCGCAGCGCGTCCTCGTACGTCTCGCGCACCGTCTGCCGCAGCGGCCGCGGTGACAGTCCCGCCGCGAACGCCGCCGCCGGGTCGGCCGCGTTCAGGCCCGCCGTCGGGTCGAACGCGGACCACAGCGGCAGGCTCTCGTCGGTGAGCCCACGCTCGCCGAGGAAGTCCGCGTCGACCCACGTCAGCGTCGTCCCGGGCGGCCCGACCTCGGCGACCATCGCCTCCAGCAGGTCCGCGAACGAGAACGGCGGCGCCGGGCTGACGGCGTGGAACACGCCCCCGCCGGGCCGGCCGAGCAGCCGGATCGTCCAGTCCGCCATGTCACGGGCGTCGATGACCTGGATCGCGGCGTCGCGCGGCCCGGGCGCCAGGACCTCCCCGCCGCGGGCGACCCGCTCGACCCAGAACGTGAACCGCGACAGGTGATCGTGCGGCCCCACCACGTAGGTCGGCCGCACGATCAGCGTCGACGTGCCGAACCGCTGCTCCGCGACCCGCTCGCACGCGACCTTCAGCGGCCCGTACGTCGCGTCGGTGACCTCCTCGACGTCCGGGTCGTCGAGCTCCAGCAGCGGCGAGTCCTCGCTGAACCCCGGCCCGGCCGGCACGGCGTACGCCGACACGCTGGAGATGTACACGTAGCGCCCGCCCCGCCCGCCGAGCGCGTCGGCGAGCCCGTCCACCTGCCGCGGCAGGTAACCGCTGACGTCGATGGTCGCGTCCCACTCGCCCGCCAGCAGCCCGTCGGGCAGCGCGTTGCGGTCGGCGAGCAGATGCGTGGCCGCCGGGAACAGGTCACCCCCGGTCTGCCCCCGGTGCAGCAGCGTCACCTCATGCCCCGCGGCGATCGCCGCCTCGGTGATGTGCCGCCCCACGAACCGTGTGCCACCGACGATCAGGATCCGCATGCGTTCCAGCCTAAGGCGTTGCCGGCCACTGCTCCGGTAGCCCTTGCCGGGTGAACGCCGCGCCGACCCGATTCGTGAGGTCGTCCTCGGTCACCGTGGCGTCGACCTCGATGCCTTGCAGCCCCAGCTCCCGCACCTCCGCCGCGAGGCGCCGCGTGAACAGCAGGTCCCGCCGCAGCAGGTTCCGCAGCGCCGTCTCCGGATCGCTGGTCCTGCCCGCGATGTGCCACAACGACCCCCGCCGCTCGAACGCCGCCCGCCGAAACCCCGGCGTCGGCAACAACCACACGGCGTTGCCCGGTTCGGCCAGCAACGGCCGCACGAGCCGGGGCAGCAACCTGAACCCCTCGACGATCACCCCGGTCGTGTCCGGCAGCCGCAGGAGATCCTCGACGATCAGCCCGAACCCCTCACCCCGGTACCAGTGGAACGTCTCGAGCATGACCTCCGGCGACCGCGACACCCACCGCTCGTCCATGTCCATCGCCGCGAACGCCGCCAGGAACGGGCTGTCCAGCGCCGTGCTGCGCCTTCCGTGCTCCGCCATCACGTCGTCGGTCGCGTACACCCGCCACCCGTATTCACCCGCCAGCCGCCGCGCGAGCGTCGACTTCCCCCCGCCGCTGCCCCCACCGACCCACCGCACATGCCGCAGCCGTTGCCGTACCTCCGCCACCCCTCGCACCACAGCAGTATCCGGGAAGCCGTCCGACGGCGTGGGTTCCGTGCCCGTCGGCGCGGGTAGAGCCGTCCCGCACCCGGCGCCCGCAGCGGGCGGCACACCTGAGCATGGTTGGAGGCAGCCGATGGCCGGATCGCACACCGTCGCGGTGGACTGGGCGGCGCGGCGGCTGGCCGTCGAGGCAGAGGGTTCGTTCGACGACACCGTCGCCCGGTATGAGGCCGCCGTCCCCGTCTACCCCGCCGCCCACATCGAGCAGCTGGTGGCCGGCGACGCCGGATGGCAGGCGGTCCTCGACCTGACCGACGACGTCGCCCGGCACGGGTTCCTGATCTACTGGAGGATCGCGGCCGACGCCATCATGCGCGCCGCCGGCGACACCTCCCGGTGCGTCGCCTACCTCATGGGCAACCACACGATCGCCGAGCGGATGTTCCGCCACGACCCGGTCGCGATGCTGTACGCCCCGCTGCGCACGGTCATTTCGCAGGTGCCGGGCGGTCCGGTCGTGTTCTCGGCGGAGCAGCCCAGCCTGCAGTTCGCGTCGTTCGGCAGGCCGGACATCGCCGCCGTCGGCATCGAGCTCGACCACAAGCTCGCGGCCCTGCTCGAAGCGCTCGATCTGCCGGTACCCCCGAGCCTCACCGCGTGACCGCAAGCGCCTGTCAGTGTCTCGGCATCGCCGGGGACCAGCGGACCGGCAAGGTCCCGGTCGCCGTGAGCGCCGCGTTGATCCGGCTGAACGGCCGGCTGCCGAGGAACCCGGTCGGGTTCATCGGGCTGGGATGGCCCGCCCGCAGCACGACGTGCCGGTCGTTGGTGATGAGCGGCGACTTCGCCTTCGCCGCCGCGCCCCACAGCACGAACACCACCCGCTCCGCCTTGTCGTTCAGCGCCCGGATGGTGGCGTCGGTGATGTTCTCCCAGCCCTGCCCCTTGTGCGAGTTCGGGGCGCCGGCGCGGACGGTCAGCACCGCGTTGAGCAGCATCACCCCCTGCCGGCACCAGGCGGTCAGGTCGCCGGACGGCGGCGGATCGACTCCCAGGTCGTCGCGCATCTCCTGGTACACGTTGCGCAAGGACGGCGGCGCCGGTACACCCGGCGGCACACTGAAACTGAGCCCGTGGGCCTGCCCGGGCTTGATGTAGGGATCCTGTCCGAGGATGAGGACCCGGGTGGCCGCGAGCGGGCACAACCGGTACGCCGCGAAGATGTCCTGCTTCCGCGGATACACCACCGCCGACTGGTACTGCTCGACGACGAACGAGGACAGCGCTGCCACGACGGCGGCGTCGACGTACGGCGTGACCGCCTCACGCCAGTCGTCGGGCATGAAGTCCAGTAGGTACACGGGCTTCGCCGGCACAGTCATCGCGGCAATCTATCGTCCGGCGCAACTGCCTTCTATCCCGCCGCCGTGCTTGGATGCCGGGATGGCGGATCTCCTGCTGTCCGTGACAGTCACGGACGTCGGCCCGTCGGCGGCGCGGGCGCTGGGGGCGGTGGCGGCCGCCTTCGCCCGGCACGGCGTCGACCACCCGCTCGCCGACGCTCACCGGGCGGGCGCCGGCTGGCTGTCCGGGTGCCACGCGGACCCGCTGATCGTGCGGGGCGCGGCCCGGTACTCCACCGGGCTGGAACGCGGCATCGAGGACCTGGTGCGCGTGGCGGCGCCCGCTGCGACGCTCACGCTGGACTGGGATCCGTTCGCCCGTGCGCTGGACACCTACGCCTGGACCGGCCCGGCGGTGTACCGGCTGGCCGAACTGTTCGCCGTGCTCGACGGCGGCGCGCTGCTGGCCCGGGCCGGCCGGGGGCTGCTCGACCCGGGCCGCGACGCCGCCGCCTCGTGGACGGCGCTGGTCCAGGCCCGCGCGATCTGCTGTACGACGCGCTCGGCCAGGCATCCGCGATCGCCGGCGTGGATTGGCGCGCGACGCGGACGGAGACCGCCGACGCGATCGGCGGCCTGCGCATCCTGCCGACCGGCGACCGGACGGTCGCGCGGACGGTGCCCGGCTTCGCCGGCCTGCGGGCCGGCTGGGCAGCGCTGGACCACCCCGAGGTGACCGGCGGCCCCCTGGCCGGCGACGAAGGGCGCGCTGTGTGGTCGGTCGCCGAGGCACTGGCCGCCGCGTTGCCCGATCGCCTGCTCCTGCTCCAAAACGGCGACACCCCGGGATTCCTGGCGCTCACGCCGGACCTGGCGGACGAGGCACTGGCCCGTGCCGCAACCGCCGGGATCCCGCTGTCGGCCACATACTGACGGCGTCGCCGCCGAGCCACGCACCCATCCGGCGACGAACCGTTCGCCGAGCGCGTTCGCCAGACTCCGCAGACCCGTCAGGTCCTCGGCCCTGACCGTCGCACCAGCCTCGACCTCGACACCGATCACGCGACCGTCAGGTGCCTCGATCACCGCGTCCACCTCGACGCCGTTGCCAAGCGGGTCAGCGTGCTCTTTCCCGCCTGCCGGGCACCGTTCACCAGCACCACTCGCGTGCCGGCGAGCGCTTCGTCGACAAGCACCTGTGCATGCCGGGAAGGAGATCAACCACGGGCCCAGTACGCCGCAATCACGCGATCCGTGGACACTGAGCCGCCCAATCCGTGGTCATCTGGCCGGCCACTGCGCACCCAACGGCCAACGGCATCACCAAGATCGCATTTATGTGACATGGGCAGCAGTGGTTCCGGTGCTGCCCATACCGCAGCGGCCGGGGCATGCCGTCGCGTCATCGCCGGCGTGCCCGCATGGTCTCCGGCGCAGTTCTCGTAGTCGATGGGGTCAACTGCGCATTTCCGAATCTCTTGGCGATCCTCGCCCACACCCGACCGCTTCCGGCCAGGTGTCAGCGACTGCAGATACGGAATCTGAGTGCGGAAATTACGGAATCTAAGTTGCTCAGACACGGAAGATGAGCCACGCTTGGTGCGTGGATGGAGCGCTGACCGGCCTGGCTGAACGCCGTTTGACGGGAGTCCTCGCCGATCGTATGGACGAGGAACCGACCGTCGTCTTGAACGGTCCCAGGACGGTCGGCAAGAGCACCCTGCTGAGCGTCCTGGCGAGGCGTGTGGGCCGGGCCGTCATCGACTGCGACGACCCAGCGACGCGTGCCGCCGTTCGTAACGACCCTGGGCGCTTCGTGTCCGGCCCTGGCCCGGTGTTCATCGACGAGTTCCAGCATGTTCCTGAGTTGCTGGATGCGATCAAAGCGGAACTCAACCGGAACTTGAGCCCAGGGCGGTTCGTGCTTGCCGGCTCCACCCGATATTCGACCCTGCCGCAGGCCGGGCAGTCATTGACCGGCCGGGTCGACATCCTCGACGTGTTGCCGCTGGCGCAGTCCGAGATCGACGGCTCCTCAATGGAGCCCCTCGTGCACCGGCTCCTGAGTGGCGAACACCCTGCGGCCACGACCGAGCAGTCGCCGACGAGCCGGGATGAGTATGCGCGACGCGTGACGTCAGGTGGGATGCCTGTCGCCCTGCGACGTCCTCCCGGCCGTTCCCGCTCGCGATGGTTCAGCAATTACCTCGAGCTCGTCATCGAACGCGACGTGATCGAACTGAGCCGCGTCCGGCAGCGTGAGATGCTTCCACGCTTGCTGAACCAGCTTGCCGCCAGGTCCGGCCAACTGCTGAACATCGCCGCGACCGCGGAAGCGGTCGGTATGGAGAAAAGCAGTGCCGAGAACTATCTGCGGCTGCTGGAGGCGGTGTTCCTCGTGCAACGCCTGCCGGCATGGGGGACCACGTTGGGATCACGGGTGGCGCGTCAGCCCAAGTTGCACCTGGTCGATACGGGCGTCATGGCCTGGCTCCTGGGATTGTCCCCCGAGAGGATCGCCAAGTCGGATCCTGCGGTACTCACCGATTACGGACATGTTGTCGAGACGTTTGCCGTCGGCGAAATTCTGAAGCAGGTGAGCTGGTGGGACGCGCCGGTCGCGATCGGGCATTTCCGCACGCCTGCCGCCGACGAGGTCGACCTGGTGCTGGAGCGCGACGACGGAGACGTCATCGCGTTCGAAATCAAAGCAGGCACCCGGGTGGACGGTCATGACCTGCGCGGCATCAGGGCATTGCGGGCGAAGCTCGGCACCCGGCTGCTCGCCGCCGTTGTGCTGTACACAGGCGCGTTCGCGTACGTACATGATGAAGGGACCCTCGTCCTGCCGCTCGACACGCTCTGGCGGTAGCGACGGCCTGCCTCACCAGCCTCTGGCGCGCCACTCGGCAGCGACGGCCGTTCCGCGCCCAGCGTCGAGTCCTTGCCGTGGCCGGGGTGGAACTCGGTCTCGTCCGGGAACCGGTTGAAGAGCTTCGTCGACACGTCGTTGATCAGCGACTCGAAGTTCGCCTTGTCACCCCAGGTGTTGCCGACGCCGCCGGGGAACGGCGGCGTCGCTTGGCGGGCAACAGGTGTCAGAGGTCCAGGAAGTACCGCATCACCTTGCGGATCTCGGCGAGGTCTTCGTCGCTCACCTGACCAAGGCGGCGCTGCAGGCGGCCCACGTCCACGGCGCGAATGTCTTCGGGCCTGGCGAAGCTGGCCTGGCGAAGTCCCGACTGTTCGCCGGAGATCCGCGGTTGTGTCACCAGCCCCCGGTCGTGGCTGGTCAACGGCACCACCACGATCATGTTGATCGGCAGTGCGTGAAGCCCGTTCGACGACACCACCACAACCGGGCGGCGGCCGCCCTGCTCGTGACCTACGGTCGGATCAAGTTCGGCAAGCCAGATCTCCCCGGTGCGAACGGTGGTCACTCCCACCATCCGGCTGGATCGTCGTTGCTCAGCGTGTCCCGGTCAGTGCCCGCCTGCCACGACCGCGACTCGGCCCGATCGGCTGCCCACGCGTCCGGATCCTCGTCGCGGAGTCTCGTCAGCTGTTCCTGGGCGCGCGCGAAGAACGCCTGCCGCTCAAGCGTTTCGGTCGCCTCGGCCAGGAGCGCGCCCATGGTGGTCCCACGCTCGTGCGCCAAGACGGCGAGCCGGTCGCGGACCTTGGAGTCGACCTTGATGGTCGTGGTGCTCATACCGTTGAGTCTACTCAACGGTAGACCGCTGCAGCTACCAGCCGCGCGCCCCCGCCTTTCCGGCAGCAACGGCCGCTCCTCGCCCAGCGTCGAGTCCTTGCCGTGGCCGGGGCGAAATTCGGTCTCGTCCGGGAGCCGGTCGAAGAGCTTCGCCGACACGTCGTTGATTTCGCGTTGTCACCCCACGTGTTGCCGACGCCGCCGGGGAAGTCGCGCGTGGCTGGGACCATCGGTTCACGTGATGGAACACGGCGCCGCAGCCCATACCGCCGGCTGGCTCGTTGCCTTGACGACTTCGTCGAAGTCGTGGTCGTAGCGCACCAGTGCGAGGTCATGCAGCTCGGCGGTCGCGGCGAGGAGCAGGCCGACGGCACCGGCCGAGCGGTGCGTGCCAAGAGCGGTCATGACCGCCTGGACCTCGGTCGCTGCGCCGGAGGTCGCCGAGCGAGCCGATCACTCCGTCGGCGTGCTCCCGATGGTCTGCGTCGAGTGCATCGATGGGGACATAGGGGATATGGAGGTCATGAACGCGACCGGGCTGGCCGGCCGGTGGCCGGATCAGGCGCCCGGCGCGCGGTAGTCGACGCTCTGCTGAACCGCTTGGTCGACCTCCTCCGGGGTCAGCAGCGCTACGGTCTTGGTGGTGGCTCCACCAGATGAACCAACCGTGAGAGCGACGGCCGCGGCGGCCTTGTTGTCCGGCAGTTCGCAGATCACATGTGTGTCGTTGTCGCCGAAGCAGAAGTCGAACGACTCAAGTCGCCCGCCCACGCTTTCGGCCATCTTCCGGACTGCCTCGACGCGCCCGCTGCCGCCTTCCTTGAGCAGTCCGCGAAGCCCGTCGAGCGTGAAGGTCCCTTGGATTAGGAATCTGGGCATAGAGATCACCCCCTCAGCATCGAGCGTAATCGCCGGAGGCGTGTCGGCCCACGCCAGGAAGTTGGGAATCAGGTCGGGAGTCCTGAGCCGACGACTACCAGCCCCTGGCGCGCCACTCCGGGATCGACGGGCGCTCCGTGCCCAGCGTCGAGTCCTTGCCGTGTCCCGGGTAGATCACCGTCGGGTCCGGCAGCCGGTACCGGCTGACTGCGGGGTCTCGCATTGCCTCCGCTGGAGCGGGTAGCGATGCGCGATGACCGGTTCCGTGCTCAGCCCACGAACGGTGCGCACGGTCAAGGCGACCGCGCCGATCCTGAGGGAGCGGGGGCTGGAGATCTCCAGGCGGATGTACGAGATCCTGTTCCAGGACGAGGAGATCAAAAGGCTGTTCAACCAGTCCCACCACGGGCAGTCGGGCAGCCAGCCACGGTCGCTGGCCGGGGCGGTCCACGCGTACGCGGACAACATCGACCGTCTCGACGAGTGTGGACCGATGATCGAGCGGATCGCGCAGAAACACACCAGCCTCAACATCCAGTCCGAGCAGTACCCCTACGTCGGCCGGGCGTTGATCGGCGCGTTGAAAGACGTGCTCGGACAAGCAGCCACCGATGAGGTGATCGCGGCGTGGACGCAGGCGTACGACTTCCTCGCCGACACCCTGATGCGCCGGGAGCGTGAAATCTACGACCGGAATGCCCGTACGCCCGGCGGTTGGGTGGGCTGGCGGGACTTCACCGTCGACCGGGTCGTTCCGGAAAGCGATGTCATCAAATCCTTCTACCTGCGCCCGTGCGACTCCGGCCCGGTGATGACGTTCCGGCCGGGGCAATACCTGACAGTCCGGCTCAATGTCCCTGGCCAGGAGTCCGTCGTACGCAACTACAGCGTCTCCTGCGCACCCGGTCGTGACCACTACCGCATTTCGGTGAAGCGGGAAGATCCTCCGGAGGACGCGCCGTACGCACCACCCGGCATGGCGTCCAGTTATCTGCACGAGGAGGTGGGTCCGGGCGACGTGATCCAGGTCAGCGCGCCGGCCGGCGACTTCTTCCTCGACGAGGCGTCCCGCCGACCGTTGGTCCTGCTCAGTGGTGGCGTCGGTCTCACGCCGATGGTTTCCATGCTGGAGCATCTGGTCGGCCGCGGGACACCACCCGAGACGTGGTACGTGCACGCCGCACTCGGCGGTCGCCAGCACGCGATGAAACAGCACGTCCGCGACCTCGCCACCGCGAACGGACCGATCCACCCGGTCGTGTTCTACGAGCACCCCGCACCCGAGGACGTGCTCGGCCGGGACTACGACCTGCCCGGCAGGGTCACGATGGATTGGCTCAAGGGCGCCGTTCCGGTCGCCGACGCCCACTTCTACTTCTGTGGCCCCCGCGGCTTCATGCGCATGCTCGCGATCGGCTTGCGCGCCCTGGACGTGCCCGACGAACGTATCAACTTCGAATTCTTCGGACCGGCGGAAGCGCTGTACGCCTGAGTGCCGCAGAGCCGGGTGTGGCAGGACCGGCTGCCTACCAGCCCCTGGCGCGCCACTCCGGCAGCGAGGGCCGCTCCGCACCCAGCGTCGAGTCCTTGCCGTGCCCTGGGTGGAACTCGGTCTCGTCCGGGAACCGGTCGAAGATCTTCGTCGTCACGTCGTTGATCAGCGACTCGAAGTTCGCCTTGTCACCCCACGTGTTGCCGACGCCGCCGGGGAAGGCTCCTGTACCGAGAAGAGGCATGATCAAGTGACGGAGCCTGCTTCAATCACTCACTGGCGACTACGTGATTGTGATTACTGATTGCGACTCCAGACTTTAAGGGCAATCAAGGCGACGGATTGTAGACAATAGGTGGCGATCATCCACCTGATGAGGGAAGATACCGTCCGTAGGTGCCGTATCGCCCCTTGTGCCATAAAAGTCCAATCTCAATCGCCTCGGATGGTGAACGTGCTGGACGGAATTGGATTTAATGCCCTCACCCTTTCGCTGACCGTGATTGGACTAGCGTTTACCGTCATAGGTGTGCTGTATGCGCGATCGGCATTGTATCCGCCTCAGCGTAGATTTGAAGTTACATATGAATCACCGATTGCGCTGGTTGGCGCCTCCCAGTCAGTCGGCGCGCAAATTTCGTTGTATAACGGCGGGTCTGAGGTGGTGGATCCTCACATTCTAACGATTAGGGTGCGTAATACCGGGCGCTTTGATATCACCCAAGACCAGTTTGGCGGAGGCGTCCCGCTGCTACTTGATTTGCAAGCTCCGATTGTCGGCATCACTCTTAATGAGTCCTCTCCAGCAAGCAGGCCGAGTCTAAGAGTGAATCATGACGGCAGTGTTCTACAGCTGGGCCCGGCTCCTGTATATCGAGATCAGGTAAGCACGCTTCGCATCCTAACCTCTTGTCTGCCCCGGATTGATCGAAACTTATTTCAGTACAATTTGATTGACGCGAAATTGAGCTTCAGGCGTCGAGACGATGGAAGGCGCGCCCGCTGGGTTGCGTATCTTGAGTTTGGTGCGGCGCTGATTTTGGCGGTGACAATCGGGGTTATGGCCAGTGAGGTAGCCTCCATGAATGCGGAGAAAGAAGGCCTCACTAAGCAGCTTTCAATATCGCACGAGCGTCTGATCGGGCTGCATCCATCGGTCACATTGTCGCGCTACTCAGCGAAGCCCGGTGTCGAAATTCGCGTTCAGGGTTGGAACTTCACCCCCGGTGCTACATTGGTCTATGTCGTCGACCGGCAATCGTACCAGCAAGTAGTTGCTGATAGTCGAGGGCGCTTTGAGGAAAGATTCTCGATTATCGCGGGGATTCATCCGCGGACGGCTCCGGAAGTTTCGCCACCGACGGCGTCGGTAGCTGAATTCGCTAAGGCGCAAAAGCCAAATACGATATTGGTTTCAGCTCGTGAGACAGAGTCGACTAATCGCGCCTTTGCCGAATTAGAAATCGAAGAGAGTCTCTAAGTCGATCGGGATTTTCGCTTGTGAGCCGCTGTCTACGTGCTGGAGTAGCGTGGTAGACCGGGCGTTCCACTGCAGTGTGGAGACTCGTTCGAGCAAGTGCTTGCGTGGGTGCGGAAGGGGAGCCGGACGGGGCAACGGCCTACGTGGCAGGCCTCTTGGCGAGGGCCAGCACCACGCCAAGAGGCTGGCCGGTCCGCCACCCTCGATGAATTTCTGGAGGGTGTCTATTTCGCCACGTACGACATGCCCGATTGCTGAGACCGATGCCCTCATAGCGCAGGTCCGTACAGGCGTGTCGAAACACTTCGGTGCTGACGTGACCAGCACACCTGGTGAGGCTGACAAATCCGTGAATCAGTCGGTGGTGAGTCCAACGTGCGTATGACCTCCAGGCAATCCGCTGAGAGTTGTGGACAGAAGTCGGCGGATATGTCGTTCTGATAGCCCAAGAGCATCGGCGATGTCCTGGCTGGTGGCGTTCGGACGCTCCAGCCGGATGTTCGCGATAGCCGCAGCGGTGTCCGCCCTCGAACGGCGGCGTCTGGCTGACGGCGTTGTCGCCAGTTGCTTTGGGTTGGGCGCACTCGGGCCGGGGGCAGCCTCCGGGGAGGGCGGTGTTTCCAGCGGGTGTGCCGAGTCTGACCTGCGGGCGCGGGCGAGCATCTCGACCACCAAAAGCAGCGCGACTGCTGGCCATGCTGCGACGATCCGCGCGCCGGCGGTCGGCTCGGCGGCGGCGATGTTTGCGGCGACGCTTGCAGCAACCCCGGCCACGAATGCGATCCGTGCTGACCATCGGACACGTCCGCCGTTGCGCTTGTCGTCGACCATCACGGTTGAGGCGACGATGAGCATCCCGTCCACGGAGATGGGCAACACGTAGGCGACCTCCGGCCGCTCGCCGAACCGCAGGGCGACATGCACCATGTGACTCCACGACGACCACGCAGCGATCGACGCAACGGCCGCTGTGCTGGCGGCGCGCGCCAGCCGCATCGCGTTCATCGGGCGTCCCGAGACGAGGGGCGGAGGCGTGTCCGGATGTCCGCCGCAATGGCCGGGTCAACGGCCGGACATCCGCCGAGGATCAGGGCGCACTGGACATCAGCCCAGCGTGACCACCGGACATAGACCTCTTCCTCAGTGAGTCCGGTCGCGGACGCGACCTCGCCCAGTGACGCACCAGACTCGAAGGCGCGGTGCATGGTGAGCGGTTGCCACCGGCTCCACCACGAAACCACAGCCGCGGCAAGGGCAAGTTCTTCGAGTGCTGCTTCGGCCGGCTCGCCGGCAGGCTTCCGTCGCCGGGTGTGGTTGTACAGGTCCAGCAAGAGTTGGAACGGATTGCGGTCGGCGGCTTCGGCGATTGTCAACGGCGGGGTGCTCATCGGCGCCGTCCTTCGTCCGCGAGGACCGCGAGGATTCCGACGACGCGGCGGAATGCGGCGTACGCCTCGGCGTCATTCGAGAGGGTCCGGTCTTCCAGGACCTCTAGGAGCGTCCGCACCAGTTCGACGATGTACGGGTCGCGGACGACGCGCGTCAGTGGCATGCACGCCACGACCCAAGGCGAAATGCGTGGGATGGATGGAACCGTCATTGTTCAGGAGCTCCTCCGACACAGGAAACAAGGTCGGGGGTCCTGAGCCGACAATGGCTACCAGCCTCTGGCGCGCCACTCCGGGATCGACGGCCGCTCCGTGCCCAGTGTCGAGTCCTTGCCGTGCCCCGGGTGGAACTCCGTCTCGTCAGGGAAGGCACCGAAGATCTTGGCTTCGAGGTCGTCCATCAGAGACTTGAAGTTCGCTGGGTTTGTGGTCCGTCCAGGACCCCCGGGGAACAGGGCGTCTCCGGTCCAGAGGTGGCCGTCGTGGTACAGGGCGATCGACCCCGGTGTATGGCCGACGAGATGGATCACGGTCAGGGCGCAGTCGCCGAGGGAGATGGTGTCGCCGTCGGCGAGGGTGCCCGTCACGACCGGGATTTCCGGGGCGTCGGCGGCGTGCGCGAGCGACGCCGCGCCGGTCGCCTCGACCACGTCCTCCAAGGCCATCCAGTGGTCCTGATGGCGATGCGTGGTGACGACCGTCGTGATGCCGTCGGGGTTGGAGCCGATCAGCTGGAGCAGCCGTTCGGCGTCGTTGGCCGCGTCGATCAGCAGGCCCTCGCCGGTCGCGGTGCACCGCAGCAGATAGGCGTTGTTGTCCATCGGGCCGACGGACAGCTTGGTGAACGTCAGGCTGCTCATTTCCACGCCTCCAGGCTGGGAAGGGCTCCGGTGGAGCTGGTGAGGCCGGTGCCGTGGCCCCGGCCGGTGAGCCACGCGGCGAGCAGGTGCACCGGGCCCGTGACCACGGTGTCGCCGTCGACGGACAGCAGCTTCGTGCCCTCGTCGGAGACCAGGGTCGCCACATGCGGGGTGGCAGGGTCGTGCAGGACGCGCAGCGCGAAGGACGCCGGCCAGTCCGGCGGACCGTACCCGGCGTCGAGGTCGACGTGGTGCAGCTCGACCTCGCAGATGCGGGACCAGACGACGCGGGCGGCCGGCACCGGGCCGGTGGAGCCCCACTCGACGAGCGCGGTCCAGCTCTCGGCGGGTGCCGTGTCGATCGCCTCGCGGAGCAGGTCGCAGGCGGTGGTGAGGTCGGCGAGCTGCTCCTCGTGCGGGCGGAGCGCGCCGGCGGCGATGCCCGCGGCGCGTTCGTCGGGGCTCGCGTACGCAGGGGTCCGCACCCCCGTGCGGGCCCAGGTCAGCAGGTTGCGGTAGGCGTCGGCGTTGCGGGCGAGGTGGGTCACGACGTGGCCGCGGGTCCATCCGTCGCACCGTGACGGGACGGCGAGGCCGTTGCCGTCGAGGGTGCGGACCGTGTCGAGCAGCCGGGCCGTGGCGCGGTCGAGTTCGGCGCTCAGCACGAGCGGATCAGCCGTCACTTGCCCACCGTACCGCCGACCACCGACACAAATCTCAGCGCTGCCGGACCCCCACGGCGGGCGGCAGGTCGCCGACCGCCCAGTGCAGCTCGTCCTCCCAGTCGGCGACGCTGAGGTCGACGTGCTCGAAGCTGAGCCTGGCCCCGATGGGTTTGCCCAGGTAGCCGGCGTACAGGTCGTGCACGACCACCAGTCGCTGCCCGACTGCGGCGGCGGCGGGATCCGCGGACCCGGCGGTCCTGACCTCGAGCCGGCCGTAGATGCCCATGTCGGCGTCGGTGCCGCGCTCCTCGACGATGACGTCGAGGATCTCGTCCTCGGCGCCGACGTGGAAACCGTAGGAGACACCGGAGAAGGTCAGCCAGAAGCGCATGAGCGAGTCGTCCTGGCCGGGTGAGACGTGCCACTGGACGTCTGCCCGGTCCAGGCGCAGTCCGACGGCGCTGGCCAGCACATGCGAGGGGAGCACGCACCCGACGATAACTCCGATATTCGGTTTCGCGGCGTGGACGCGCTACCTACCGTGGAATTCCGAACACGGGTTCGGAAGGATGTTCATGATTATTGACCTGTCGGCCCTGGGCTGGGACGACGCCTACGCCGCGCTGTACTCCGGCCGGTTCGACCAGCCCGGGCAGCGACCGGCGCGGGTCAGCCGCGTCGACCGGGGTGTCTGCACCGCGCTGGCCTCGGACGGGCCGCTGCGGGCGAGCCTGTCCGGTGGCCTGCTGGCGCGCGGCGCCGCGGATCCCGAGTCGCTGCCGTGCGCCGGGGACTGGCTCGTCGTGCGGACCTGGCCGGACGGCAGGCTGACGGCCGAGGCGGTGCTGCCCAGACGCACCGCGATCGTCCGGGCGGTCGCGGGCGAGGAGTCGTTCGGGCAGGTCCTGGCCGCCAATGTGGACGCGGTCGCGGTCGTGGAGCCGGTCGACCCGTCGCCTGACCTCGGTCGTATCGAGCGGCTCCTCGCGCTCGCGTGGGAGTCGGGGGCGCGTCCCGTGCTCGTGCTGACCAAATGTGACCTCGCCGCCGATCCCGAGGCGATCGCCGGGCAGATGCCCGGCGGGGTCGAGGTCCACGCGGTCAGCGCCCGCACCGGGATGGGCGTCGACGCGTTGCGGCCGCTCGTCGCGCACGGCCGGACCTTGGGCCTGCTCGGGCAGTCCGGAGCCGGCAAGTCGAGCCTGGTCAACGCCCTCGCCGGGGCGCAGGTCATGCAGACGCAGACCTTGCGCGGCGACGGCCGGGGGCGGCACACCACCACATATCGGGCGTTGATTCCGATGCCGGGCGGCGGTGCGGTGCTCGACACGCCGGGGGTACGGCTCGTCGGCATGTTCGACACGGTCGCCGGCCTCGACCGGGCATTCGCGGATGTGACGCAGCTCGCGACGCTGTGCAGGTTCGACGACTGCCAGCACGGCGAGGAGCCCGGCTGCGCCGTCCGCGACGCGGTGGAGGACGGCGAGCTCAGCCCGCGACGGTTCGCGAGTTGGCAGAAACTGCAGAAAGAGCAGAAGCTGGCATCGGTACGGCGGCTGAAACGCGAAAGCCGGGACCGGCGACGACTGGCCCGCCCGTGAAGGTGTGCCCTCCGTGAGTTCCGCAGAGGGTTCCCCCGTTCGGGCGCGGAAAATTGTCATACCCCCTGGCTAGAGTTGTCGGCTGGCGCCGAGACGGTGTCCGAATCGGACAAAGTCGCTGCTGCCGGACTCTTTGCCGCTGCTGGCGGGCATATTCACTGCCAAGGGGAAGCATGTTGGATCGTCTGATCATCCGTGGCGCTCGGGAGCACAACCTCCGCGACGTCAGTCTGGACCTGCCGCGCGACGCGATGATCGTCTTTACCGGGCTGTCCGGCTCGGGCAAGTCGAGCCTCGCGTTCGACACGATCTTCGCCGAGGGGCAGCGGCGCTACGTCGAGTCGCTGTCGTCCTACGCACGGCAGTTCCTCGGCCAGATGGACAAGCCCGACGTCGACTTCATCGAGGGTCTGTCGCCGGCGGTGTCCATCGACCAGAAGTCGACCTCGCGCAACCCGCGCTCGACGGTCGGCACGATCACCGAGGTCTACGACTACCTGCGGCTGCTGTATGCGCGCATCGGCGAGCCGCACTGCCCCGTCTGCGGTGAGCTGATCACCCGGCAGACGCCGCAGCAGATCGTCGACCGGGTCCTCGCGATGCAGGAGGGCACCCGCTTCCAGGTCCTCGCCCCGGTGGTGCGCGGCCGCAAGGGCGAATACCTCGACCTGTTCCAGGAGCTGCAGTCCAAGGGCTATGCCCGGGCGCGCATCGACGGCGTGGTGCACCCCCTCACCGAGCCGCCGAAGCTCAAGAAGCAGGAGAAGCACACCATCGAGGTGGTCGTCGACCGGCTCTCGGTGAAGGCGTCCTCGAAGCAGCGGCTCACCGACTCGGTCGAGACCGCGCTGAAGCTCGCCGCCGGCATCGTCATCCTCGAGTTCGTCGACCTGCCCGAGGACGACGAGCACCGCGAGCGGCTCTTCTCCGAGCACCTCGCCTGCCCCAATGAGCACCCGCTGTCGATCGAGGACCTCGAGCCCCGGTCGTTCTCGTTCAACGCGCCCTACGGCGCCTGCCCCGACTGCACCGGCATCGGCACCAAGAAGGAGGTCGACCCGGAGCTGATCGTCCCCGACCCGGAGCAGACCCTCCGCGGCGGCGCGATCGCGCCCTGGGCCACCGGCCACACCCTGGAGTATTTCCTGCGCCTGCTGGAGGCGCTCGGCGCCGAGGCGGGCTTCAACCTCGACACCCCGTGGCGGGCGCTGTCGAGCCGGGCGCAGAAATCGATCATGTACGGGTCGGACGACCAGGTGCACGTGCGCTACCGCAACAAGTACGGGCGGGAGCGCTCCTACTACACCGGCTTCGAGGGCGTGGTCCAGTGGATCGAGCGCCGGCACGCCGACACCGAGAGCGACTACTCCCGCGACAAGTACGAGGGATACATGCGCGACGTGCCCTGCGGCACGTGTGGCGGGAGCCGGCTCAAGCCGGAGATCCTCGCGGTCACCATCGCCGGGCACAGCATCGCCGACATCTGCAACCTGTCCGTCGGTGACTGCGCCGACCTGCTGGGGGCGATGACCCTCACCGACCGGCAGAAGCTCATCGCCGAGCGGGTCCTGAAGGAGATCAACGCGCGGCTGCGGTTCCTGGTCGACGTCGGCCTCGACTACCTGTCCCTGGACCGCGCGTCGGGCACCCTGTCCGGCGGCGAGGCGCAGCGCATCCGGCTGGCCACGCAGATCGGCTCCGGGCTCGTCGGCGTGCTGTATGTGCTCGACGAGCCGAGCATCGGCCTGCACCAGCGCGACAACCACCGGCTGATCGAGACCCTGACCCGGCTCAAGCGCCTCGGCAACACGCTGATCGTGGTCGAGCACGACGAGGACACGATCCGCACCGCCGACTGGATCGTCGACATCGGTCCCGGCGCCGGCGAGCACGGCGGCCGGGTCGTGCACAGCGGCACCTTCGAGGGCCTGCTGACGGCGGAGGAGTCGGTGACCGGCGCGTATCTCGCCGGGCGGCGCAGCATCCCGACCCCGCAGATCCGCCGGCCCCGCACGCCGGGCCGCGAGCTGGTCGTCGTCGGCGCCCGCGAGCACAACCTGCAGAACCTGACGGTGCCGTTCCCGCTCGGCCAGTTCGTCGCCGTGACCGGCGTGTCCGGCTCCGGCAAGTCGACCCTGGTCAACGACATCCTGCACGCGGTCCTGGCCAATGTCGTCAACGGCGCCCGCCTGGTGCCCGGCAGGCACACCCGCATCTCGGGGCTGGACCAGGTCGACAAGGTCGTCGGCGTCGACCAGTCGCCGATCGGGCGCACCCCCCGCTCCAACCCGGCGACCTACACGGGCGTGTTCGACAACGTGCGGAAGCTGTTCGCCGAGACCACCGAGGCCAAGGTCCGCGGCTATGGGCCGGGCCGCTTCTCGTTCAACGTCAAGGGCGGCCGCTGCGAGGCGTGCGCCGGCGACGGCACGATCAAGATCGAGATGAACTTCCTCCCGGACGTGTATGTGCCGTGCGAGGTCTGCAAGGGCGCCCGGTACAACCGCGAGACCCTCGAAGTGCACTACAAGGGCCGCACGATCGCGGAGATCCTCGACATGCCGATCGAGGAGGCCGCCGGGTTCTTCGAGGCGATCCCGGCCATCCACCGGCACCTGAAGACGCTCAACGACGTCGGCCTCGGCTACGTGCGCCTCGGCCAGCCCGCGCCGACGCTGTCCGGCGGTGAGGCCCAGCGCGTCAAGCTCGCCTCGGAGCTGCAGAAACGCTCCACGGGCCGGACCGTCTACGTGCTGGACGAGCCGACCACCGGCCTGCACTTCGAGGACATCCGCAAGCTGCTGCTCGTGCTGCAGAGCCTCGTCGACAAGGGCAACACCGTGATCGTCATCGAGCACAACCTCGACGTCATCAAGTCCGCGGACTGGCTCATCGACATGGGTCCCGAGGGCGGCCACAAGGGCGGCATGGTCGTCGCCGTCGGCACGCCGGAGGAGGTCGCGGAGATCGCCGAGAGCCACACCGGGCAGTTCCTGCGGCCCGTCCTCGGCATCAAGGGCGACGTCGGCGGCACCGCGTCCCACGACCCCGCCGCCCGCGACCGCGCGTCGAAGGCCAACGGGCCGGGCTCGGGGACCGGCCGTTCCGCGTCGACCCGCAGGTCGACCGCGCCGCGGACCCGTTCCACGGCGACCACGGTCGAGCCCGACGACCTCCCGGCCGCCGACGAACCGGCCCCGGCGGTCACCTCCCGCCGCCCGGCCAAGGCGACGAAGGCCGCGGCGAAGGCAGTCCCTGCCAAGGCCGCGGCAAAGGCGGTCCCGGCGGCGAAGGCGGTCCCGGCGGCGAAGCGGGCTCCGGCGAAGAAGGCGGCGGCGAAGGGCTGATCCATCGTGCGCCGCGGGCGGCGTCCGCACCGGCCACCGGTGCGGACGATCGTCGATGGGTCACGCTGCGTGCAGCCTGGCCGGTGACTGCCGGCCGGGTGCCCGGTGGCTGTCCGTCGCGCCGGCCGGAGGGCGCCGGACGGAGGGGCGGGGATGATCGCGCGCTGCTACGGTGGCCGCTGGCAAGGCCTCACCCCTCGGAGGAAGACGTGCCGGTCAAGGACGTGTTCAACCCCTGCTCCGCCCGGCGGGCACTGCTGCTGGGCGCCGGTGCGCTCGGCGTGACGGTGCTGGCAGGCTGTGGCGACGACGAGCAACCCCCGGCGGCCACGGGAAGCCAGGCGGCTCCGTCAGTGGCGCCGACGACCGGGGGCAACCCGTTCGACAACACCGCACCCGCAGCCGGCGCCAGCGACGCGGCGCCGCCGGCGGGCGCGCTCGTGGCCGTGAAGGACGTGCCCGTGGGTGGCGGCGTCATCGCCAAGGAGACGATCCTCGTCGTGCAGGCCAAGCAGGGGACGTTCAAGGCGTACCAGGCCAGCTGCCCCCACCAGGGCATCTTTGTCGACCCTCCGTCGCCGGGCGCGACGACGATCATGTGCCCGGGGCACAACTCCCAGTTCAAGATCGCCGACGGCAGTCTCGCGCGGGGGCCGGCGACGCGCGGGTTGAGCGGCGTACCGGTGAAGGTCCAGTCCGGCTACGTCGTGCAGGCCTGAGTCACCCGCTGTCGGCCGTGGTGACCTGGGCGTCACTCAAGGTCACGCGCGGGTAACGGATTCCCAGATTTCGTTGAGCATTGAACCGTACGCTCCATGATCTATGTATTTCCTGGCGTAGCCAGCAGGCCAACGACCTTGGAGGAGCCTATGAGTGACACGACTCGCCGCGCGGTGCTCGCCGGAGCGGCCGGAATCACGGCCGTGACGGTGCTCGCCGCCTGTGGAGACGACAGTGACGACAGCGGTTCGACGGGGGACAGCAGCACCGGTGGTGCCGCCGCGGGCGTCCTGGCAACCAAGGCCGACATCCCTGTCGGCGGCGGCAAGATCTTCAAGGACGGCGGCGGTGTTGTCGTCACCCAGCCGGAGGTCGGCAAGTTCAAGGCCTTCAGTTCGATCTGCACGCACCAGTCGTGCGTCGTCTCCGACGTCGCCGCCGGCGCGATCAACTGCCAGTGCCACGGCAGCGCGTTCTCTGCGGCGGACGGCTCGGTGAAGAACGGCCCGGCGACCAAGGGCCTCACCGAGAAGACCCTCAAGATCGACGGGGACAACATCTCCCTGGCGTAGCGGCCTTCGTGGTGTGACGGGAGCAGGGCCGGCCGAGAGGGGGCGGCCGACCCCGTTTCTGTCGTACCCCCCGGATAGTCTCGAAGAGTGCCAGATCCGTCCACGTATCGACCCGCGTCCGGGACCATTCCGGACACGCCGGGGGTCTACCGGTTCCGCGATCCGTCGGGCCGTGTCATCTACGTGGGCAAGGCGAAAAGCCTCCGGCAACGACTCAACTCGTATTTCGCCGACGTGTGGACGCTGCACGCCCGCACGCAGCAGATGGTCACCACCGCCGCGAAGGTCGACTGGGTCACGGTCGCCACCGAGGTCGAGGCGCTGCAGCTCGAATACAACTGGATCAAGGAATACGACCCCAGGTTCAACGTCCGCTACCGCGACGACAAGAGCTATCCGTATCTGGCGGTCACCCTCGACGAGGCGTATCCGCGCCTGCAGGTGATGCGGGGCGCCAAGCGCAGGGGCGTGCGCTACTTCGGCCCCTATGCCCACGCGTGGGCGATCCGCGAGACCCTCGACCTGCTGCTGCGCGTGTTCCCGGCCCGCACCTGCTCCTCCGGAGTGTTCAAGCGCGCCGGTCAGATCGGCCGCCCCTGTCTGCTGGGCTATATCGGCAAGTGCTCCGCGCCGTGCGTCGACCGGGTCAGCGAGGACGAGCACCGCCGGATCGTCGAGGACTTCTGCGACTTCATGGCCGGCAAGACCGACACGATGGTCAAGCGGCTCGAGCGGGAGATGTTCGCCGCGTCCGACGAGCTCGACTTCGAGCGCGCCGCTCGCATCCGCGACGACCTCGGCGCCCTGCGCCGGGCCGTGGAGAAGCAGGCGGTCGTCCTCGGCGACGGCACCGACGCCGACGTGGTCGCGTTCGCCGACGACCCGCTCGAAGCCGCGGTCCAGGTGTTCCACGTGCGCGGCGGCCGGGTCCGCGGCCAGCGCGGCTGGGTCGTGGAGAAGACCGAGGACCTCAGCGCCGGCGACCTCGTCCACCATTTCTGCAGCCAGATCTACGGCGCCGAGGCCGGCGCCGACCCCGCCGACCTGCCCAAGGAGCTGCTCGTCCCGGAGCTGCCCGCCGACGTCGACGCACTCGCCGACTGGCTGAGCAAGCTGCGCGGCAGCCGGGTGGCGATCCGCGTGCCGCAGCGCGGCGACAAGAAGGCTCTCGCCGAGACCGTCGCCCGCAACGCCGAGCAGGCCCTCCAGCAGCACAAGCTGCGCCGCGCCGGCGACCTGAGCACCCGCAGCAAGGCCCTCGAGGAGATCGCCGAGGCGCTCGGCATGCAGACCGCCCCGCTGCGCATCGAGTGCTACGACGTGTCCCAGATCCAGGGCACCGACGTCGTCGCCAGCATGGTCGTCTTCGAGGACGGCCTGTCCCGCAAGAGTGAATACCGCCGCTTCGCGGTCAACGGCGCGACCGACGACGTGTCCGCCCTCTCCGAGGTGCTGCGCCGCCGGTTCGCCCGCTACCTCGACGCCAAGGTCGAGATCGACGAGCTCGCCGCCGCCGACCTCACAGCCGACGACGTCGACCCGTCCCGCCCCGGCATCGACCCGACCACCGGCCGCCCCCGCAAGTTCGCCTACCCGCCGCAACTGGTCGTCGTCGACGGCGGCCAGCCCCAGGTCAACGCCGCCGCCCAGGTCCTGCTCGACCTCGGCATCGACGACATCACCATCTGCGGCCTCGCCAAGCGCCTCGAGGAGGTCTGGCTCCCCGAAGACGAGTTCCCGGTCATCCTGCCCCGCGCCTCCGAGGGCCTCTACCTCCTGCAACGCGCCCGCGACGAGGCCCACCGCTTCGCCATCACCTATCACCGCCAGAAGCGCTCCAAGCGCATGACCGCCTCCACCCTGGACAACGTGCCCGGCCTCGGCGAGATCCGCCGCAAGGCCCTGCTGCGCCACTTCGGCTCCTTGAAGCGCTTGAAGGCCGCCAGCATCGACGAGATCGCCGAGGTCCCCGGCATCGGCCGCCGCACCGCCGCCGCGATCCTCGCCGCCCTCAACGGCCCCCCACCCACATCCCCGCCGCCCCCAGCTCCGTCGCCCGACGCACTCCCGTCGCCAACCGCACACCCGGCGTCAGACCTCCCGTCCGCAGCGCTGCCGTTCGCGGCGCCGGCGTCCACGGTCCCGGCAGAGTCAGATAACCTTCCGGCGTCGGGTGCGCTTCCGGCGTCGATCGGGCGTAGCGAGGTTCCGCCGCCTGGCAACCCACCCTCGGCAGTCGGAGAGTTCGAGGCGCCGCTCGCCGCGGATCTGACCGACCGTGACGGGCGGGGGCTGCCCGACCGGACGAGTGCGGCGTTCTCGACCGGCACCACGCGACCAGCCGCAGCCCGCACGGTGCCAGCCGCGGTGGCCGACATCGGCACCCCTGTGATCGTGATCGACTTCACGCCAGACAAGGCGGAGCCCGCCGAGCTTCACCCGGACAACGCCGAGTCGCGAAACGCGGACCTGGCGGGCGCCGAGCTGACGAGGGGAGCCGGCGAGAGCTGAGCCAGCTCGGGCTGGTCCATGAACAGCCGCTCTTCGGTGCAGCCGCGACCGGTCTTCGGTGCAGCCGCGACCGGCGCGGCCACGGTCATTGCACCCCCAGGTGCGGCCGCGCCGGGCGCGGCCGCGGTCATTGCGCCCCTGAGAGCAGCCGTGCCTGGCTCAGCCACGTCTGGTGAACTCGCGCCGGGCGCAGCCGTGGCCGGGCCAGCGGCCTGAACCAGCGGTGCCCGAATCGGTCGTGCCAGGGTCAGCGGTGCCTGAGCCAGCCGAGCCTGGGGGTTGTCGCGCCTGTGCATCCCGGCGAGACCAACTGTGGCCAAGCACAGCCGTGGCCGGGTCGACCGCGCCTGGCCAGCGCGCCTGGCCAGCGCGCCTGGCCAGCGCGGCTGGCCAACGCGGCTGGCCAACGCGGCTGGCCAACGCGGCTGGCCAACGCGGCTGGCCAACCCGTCCACGCCAGCGCCGTCCACGCCAGCCGGGCCCGCCCACGCCAGCCGGGCCCGCCCACGCCAGCCGGGCCCGCCCACGCCAGCCGGGCCCGCCCACGCCAGCCCGGCCCGCCCACGCCAGCCCCGCCCAGCCCTTCACGCCGTGCCGAGCCGTCCGCGGTCGTGAGGCGCCGAACGTTCTGCTTGCCCGCGACGATCGGGTCTGTCGATGACCCGGAAAAGGTACAAACCGACCGACCCGTCAGCTCGGAGCACGGCACGACATAAACTCGTCGGCGTGGTGAGCGAAGAAGCGCCGGCAGCGCCCGACCGCACGACGACCGACCTGGTCATCGTGACGGGGGTCTCCGGCGGCGGCCGCAGCACGGTCGCCCGGGCGCTGGAGAACGTCGGGTACTACGTCGTGGACAACCTGCCGCAGGCGCTGCTGCTCGACATGGCGGAGCTGGCGTTCGCGGCGAGGGGTGCGGCGCGGCGGACCGCGATGGTGCTCGACGTGCGCAGTCATGCCTTCTCCACCGACCTGCCGGGTGCGGTGAAGTCGTTGCGGGAGCGGGGGTTCAACCCTCGGATGGTGTTCGTCGACGCTGATGACGAGGTGCTGATCCGGCGGTTCGAGAGCGTGCGCCGCTCGCATCCGTTGCAGGGTGGCGGCCGGCTGTCCGACGGCATCGCCGCGGAGCGCAAGCTGCTGCAGGAGGCCCGCGAACAGGCCGACGTCCTGATCGACACGAGCCACCTCAACGTCAACCAGCTCCGCGGCCGCATCGAGGAGATGTTCGGCGAGGAGGACACGACCCAGATCAGGGTCACGGTGCTGTCGTTCGGGTTCAAGTACGGCCTGCCGCCCGACGCCGACTTCGTCCTCGACGCGAGGTTCCTGCCCAACCCGTACTGGGTGCCGGAGCTCCGCGAGCACACCGGTCGCGAGACCGACGTCAGCCGGTACGTGCTGGGCCAGCGGGGCGCGGTCACCTTCGTGGAGACCTACGCCCGGCTGATCAACGCCACGGCGCCCGGGTTCGAGCGGGAGGGCAAGCGTTACCTCACGATCGCGGTCGGCTGCACCGGTGGCAAGCACCGCAGCGTTGCGATCGCCGAGGAGCTCGCCCGCCGCCTGCGTGAGATGCGCCTCGCCGCCGCCCCGCAGCACCGCGACCTGGGGCGCGAATGAGCGTAGTGCCGCGCCGCGAGAACGGCGCAGCCGTCGACGCCATGCCAGTAGCCGCCGCGGAAACCCTGACAGGACAGCGGCCGGTCCGGGTCGTCGCGTTCGGTGGAGGGCACGGCCTGTCCGCCTCCTTGCGGGCGCTGCGGCTCATCCACCGTGACACGCCGCTGGACATCACCGCTGTCGTCACCGTTGCCGACGACGGAGGGTCCAGCGGGCGGCTGCGCGCGACCCGCGACATCCTGCCCCCGGGCGACCTGCGGCAGGCACTCGCCGCGCTCGCCGACGAGGAGGCGATCGCCGAGGTGTTCCAGCACCGGTTCGCCGGTACCGACGACCTCACCGGACATCCGGTCGGCAACCTCGTGCTGTGCGCGCTGATGGAGCTGGCCGGCGACCCGGTCGCCGCGCTGGACCAGGCGGCGGAGATGCTGCGCTGCGACGGGCGGGTCCTGCCGATGTCGCGGCAGCCGCTGCACATCGAGGCGGACCTGTCCCAGGGTGGCGAGGTCGTCACCGTGCGCGGTCAGCACGCCGTCGCGGTCACCCTCAAGACGATCGACCGGGTCCGGCTGGTGCCGGCGGCGCCCGAGGCGTGCGTGGAGGCGGTCCGGGCGACCATCGACGCGGACTGGCTGCTGTTCGGGCCGGGGTCGTGGTTCACCAGCGTGATCCCGCATCTGCTGGTGCCGCAACTGGCCGCAGCGATCTCCATGACTGCGGCGAAGCGCCTGGTCACACTGAACCTGGCACCCGACAGTGAGACGGCTGGATTGACCCTGCCGGAACACCTTGCCGCCCTGCGTCGTTACCTACCTGGGCTACACGTCGATGTAGTTCTTGCCGACGGGAAAGCCGTAGGCGACCCCGAACCGGTCCATCGTGCGGCAGAATCGCTGGGTGCCCGTCTGCTGCTCGCGCCGGTGGCCGTCGCGGACGGAGCACCGCTGCACGACCCGCACGCGCTGGCCACGGCCTTGGAGCCACTGCTGAGCAGCACCACCATCAATAGCAGCACCGACAGTTCGAATGAGCCCCGCGAGGTGACGACAGAATGGCGATGACCGCTGCGGTCAAGGACGAGCTGAGCAGGGTGGACGTAGCCAAACCCTGCTGCCGGCGCGCCGAGATGGCCGCGCTGCTCCGCTTCGCGGGCGGATTGCACATCGTCTCCGGTCGGGTGGTCGTCGAGGCGGAGCTCGACACCAACGCGGCCGCCCGCAGGCTGCGGCGGGAGGTCTCCGAGGTCTACGGGTACCAGAGCGAGATCCACGTCCTCGCCTCCGGTGGCCTGCGCAAGGCCAGCCACTTCATCGTCCGGGTGGTCAAGGACGGCGAGGCCCTCGCGCGCCAGACCGGCCTGCTCGACGTCCGTGGCCGGCCGGTCCGCGGCCTGCCGCCGCACGTCGTGTCGGCCAACATGTGCTGCGCCGTCGCGGCGTGGCGTGGCGCGTTCCTGGCGCACGGCTCGCTGACCGAGCCGGGCCGCAGCTGCGCGCTGGAGATCACCTGCCCGGGGCCCGAGGCCGCACTGGCGCTCGTCGGCGCCGCCCGGCGCATCGGCATCACCGCGAAGGCCCGCGAGGTCCGCGGCGTCGACCGGGTCGTGGTCAAGGACGGCGACGCGATTGCCGCGCTGCTCACCCGCATCGGCGCGCACCAGAGCGTCCTCACGTGGGAGGAGCGCCGGGTCCGCCGCGAGGTCAGGGCGACCGCCAACCGGCTCGCCAACTTCGACGACGCCAACCTGCGCCGCTCCGCCCGCGCCGCCGTCGCCGCCGCCGCCCGGGTCGCCCGCGCGATGGAGATCCTCGCCGACAACGCCCCCGAGCACCTGTTCAGCGCCGGCACCCTGCGCCTGGAGCACCGGCAGGCGTCCCTGGAGGAGCTCGGTGCCCTCGCGGACCCGCCGCTCACGAAGGACGCGATTGCCGGACGCATAAGGCGTCTGCTCGCCCTCGCCGACAAACGCGCCCGCGACCTCGGGATCCCGGACACCGAATCCGCCGTGACTCCCGAAATGCTGGTCAGCTAGCCCATCCATGCGGGCTCCGGTCCGTCGTGGGCACGGCCGTCGCTCCCGTCAGACACCGGTCAGGCCGTGAACGGCCTTCCCTGCCACCTCCGCGTCCAGTCACGCCGCCACGACCTCCGGCCGTGACAAGCACGCAGCCGCCGGGCGGCGCGCCTCCGCGCCCCGCCCGGCCAAGGCCGCGCCGCGACCTCCGGCCGCGACAACCACCCAACCGCCCTGACCACGCACCATGCCCTCCGACCGCGATCACGGCCATCCCCTCGTGATCGAAGTCGCCCACCGGTCACCCGAGCGACCAGCACGCAGCGTTGATCAAGGGGTCGGGCCGGCGACCCCGCGGACGTGATCGAAGTCGTCGGGTGGTCGTGTCCGCGCGGTTGGTGCGCGGCGTTGATCGCGGGGTCGGGCCGGTGACCCCGCGGACGTGATCGAAGTCGCCAGGTGGTCGTGTCCGCGCGGTTGGCGCGCGGCGTTGATCGAGGGGTCGGGCCGGTGACCCCGCGGACGTGATCGAAGTCGCCAGGTGGTCGTGTCCGCGCGGTTGGTGCGCGGCATTGATCGCGGGGTCGGGCCGGTGACCCCGCGGACGTGATCGAAGTCGCCAGGTGGTCGTGCCCGGGCGGCCGGCGCGCGGCGTTGGTCACGAGGGTCGGGCCCGCGGCGCCGGGCAGGTGATCGAAGTCGTCGGGTGGTCGTGTCCGCGCGGTTGGCGCGCGGCGTTGATCGAGGGGTCGGGCCGGTGACCCCCCGGACGTGATCGAAGTCGCCAGGTGGCCGTGCCCGCGCGGTTGGCGCGCGGCATTGATCGCGGGGTCGGGCCGGTGACCCCGCGGACGTGATCGAAGTCGCCAGGTGGTCGTGCCCGGGCGGCCGGCGCGCGGCGTTGGTCACGAAGGTTGGGCCTGTGGCGCCGGGTAGGTGATCGAAGTCGTCGGGTGGTCGTCCGGGCGGCCGGCGCGCACCTTCGATCATTGCGGCTCCGCGGGTGAGTTTCTGGGTGGCTGCCAGCGCGCCGGTGTCCCGCGCTGGAAACCGCGCATTCGGCGCAAATCCGACCAGTCGGGGAATGGGTCAGGCCACGGGGCCCTGCATGTTCGGTGAATTCGCGCCGCAGGGGTGCCGTTTCGGCCTGTGGCGTATCGCCCGCGCCGTGGCCGGGTAGCGGCCTTCGAACACGGGCGCAAGATCGAATCGGCTCCGGGGCGTTCTGGCGGTCGACGAGGCGGGTGAGCGCCCGAGGGGCGTTCGGTTGAAACGGCCCCAGGCTGTGTGCTCAGACACCCCGGCGCCAGTCCGGCGGCCCCAAGGCGATAGGGTTTTCCTGTTCGGCGACGAAGCCGTCCGTATGCCGCTCCACGCGGCCGCTCCCCGCTCATGGGCCTCAGCGATCAGGCCCCCGACCGGGCGAGCCATGATCACTCACGGGCGACCGGCATCGGCAACGGCCGGCCGCGACGAGGCGAGGAGATGTGTCGAAGTGACCATCCGGGTTGGCATCAACGGCTTCGGCCGCATCGGCCGCAACTTCTTCCGTGCGGCGCTGGCCAAAGGCGCTGACATCGAGGTTGTGGGCGTCAATGACCTCACCGACAACGCGACGCTGGCGCACCTGCTCAAGTACGACAGCATCCTGGGCCGCCTGCCCTACGAGGTGAAGGCGACCTCCGACGAGATCACGGTCAACGGCAAGACCTTCAAGGCGCTCGCCGAGCGTGACCCGTCGAAGCTGCCCTGGGGTGACCTGGGCGCCGACGTCGTCATCGAGTCGACGGGCATCTTCACCGACGCGGAGAAGGCGAAGGTCCACGTCGCCGCCGGCGCGAAGAAGGTCATCATCTCGGCGCCGGCCAAGGGCGAGGACTTCACGGTCGTCCTGGGTGTCAACGAGGACAAGTACGACGCCGCGAACCACACCATCATCTCCAACGCGTCGTGCACCACGAACTGTCTCGCGCCGATGGCCAAGGTCATCAACGACACGTTCGGCATCGAGCGTGGCCTCATGACCACGATCCACGCGTACACGCAGGACCAGAACCTGCAGGACGCCCCGCACAAGGACCTGCGTCGCGCCCGCGCCGCCGCCCTCAACATCGTGCCGACCTCGACCGGTGCCGCCAAGGCGGTCTCGCTGGTCCTGCCCGAGCTCAAGGGCAAGCTGGACGGCTACGCGCTGCGGGTGCCGATCCCGACCGGCTCGGCCACCGACCTGACCGTCACCGTGGGTCGTGACACCACGGTCGACGAGGTCAACGCCGCGATGAAGGCCGCCGCCGACGGCCCGCTGAAGGGCATCCTCGTCTACACCGAGGACCCGATCGTCTCCAGCGACATCGTCACCGATCCCGCGTCGTGCATCTTCGACGCCGGTCTGACCAAGGTCATCGGCAACCAGGTCAAGGTCGTCGGCTGGTATGACAACGAGTGGGGCTACAGCAACCGCCTCGTCGACCTCGTCGCGCTGGTGGGCACCGGCCTGTGAAGACGCTCGACGACCTCCTGAGCGAGGGCGTCGCGGGTCGGCGCGTGCTGCTGCGCGCCGACCTGAACGTTCCGCTCGACGGAGACAAGATCACCGACGACGGGCGCATCCGGGCGGTCCTGCCGACGCTCAACGCGTTGCGTGAGGCCGGCGCGCGGGTCACCGTCGTGTCGCACCTGGGCCGCCCGAAGGGTGCGCCCGACCCGAAGTACACGCTGCAGCCGGTCGCGAACCGGCTCGGCGAGCTGCTGGGCAAGCCGGTCGCGTTCGCCACCGACACCGTCGGCGAGACGGCACGGGCCGCCGTCGCCGGGCTCGGTGACGGCGACGTGGCGCTGCTGGAGAACCTGCGCTTCAACAAGGGCGAGACCAGCAAGGACGACGCCGAGCGCGGCGAGTTCGCCGGGCAGCTGGCGCAGTTCGCCGACGTCTATGTGGACGACGCCTTCGGTGCGGTGCACCGTAAGCACGCCAGCGTGTTCGATGTGGCGGCGCTGCTCCCGCGGTACACCGGCGGCCTGGTGCGACGCGAGCTCGACGTGCTGTCGAAGCTCACCGGCGACCCTGAGCGGCCGTATGTGGTGATCCTCGGCGGCTCGAAGGTCTCCGACAAGCTCGCCGTCATCGAGGCGCTGCTGCCGAAGGTCGACAAGCTGCTCATCGGCGGCGGCATGTGCTTCACCTTCCTCAAGGCCCAGGGCCACGAGGTCGGCAAGAGCCTGCTGCAGGACGAGATGGTCGGCACCTGCGCGGACCTGCTCGCCCGTGGCGGCGACAAGATCGTGCTGCCGGTCGACGTGGTGACCGCGGACAAGTTCGCCGCCGACGCGAAGACCCAGGTCGTCGCCGCGGACGCGATCCCCGCCGAGGAGCTCGGCCTGGACATCGGCCCGGAGTCGGTGGCGCTGTTCGCGCAGGCCGTCGAGTCCGCGAAGACCGTGTTCTGGAACGGTCCGATGGGCGTCTTCGAGCTGGCGCCGTTCGCCGCCGGCACGCGTGGCGTCGCCGAGGCGATCACGAAGATCGACGGTTTCAGCGTCGTCGGTGGCGGCGACTCGGCCGCGGCCGTGCGCGCGCTCGGCATCCCCGAGGACGGGTTCAGCCACATCTCGACCGGTGGCGGTGCGTCCCTGGAGTTCCTCGAGGGCAAGGCCCTGCCCGGCATCACCGCACTGGAGGGCTGAGCCATGGCAGACGTCAAGAAGGCAGAGGCAACCGGGCGCAGGCCGCTCATGGCCGGCAACTGGAAGATGAACCTCAATCACCTCGAGGCCATCTCCCTGGTGCAGAAGCTGGCGTTCAGCCTGAACGAGGCGCAGCTGGAGGCCGTCGAGGTCGTCGTGCTGCCGCCGTTCGTCGACATCCGCAGCGTGCAGACGCTGACCGACGGCGACAAGCTCAACATCGGCTACGGCGCGCAGGACCTGTCCCCGCACCCCTCCGGGGCGTACACGGGCGACATCTCCGGCGCGATGCTGGCGAAGCTGGGCTGCCAGTATGTCGTCGTCGGGCACTCGGAGCGCCGCCAGTACCACAACGAGGACGACCAGCTCGTCAACGCCAAGGTGAAGGCGGCGCTGAGCAACGGCATCGCCCCGATCCTCTGCGTCGGTGAGGGCCTCACGGTCCGGGAGGCCGGCGAGCACGTGGGCTACACGCTCGCGCAGCTCGACGCCGCGCTGGAGAAGATCAAGACCGACGAGGTCGAGAAGATCGTCGTGGCGTATGAGCCCGTCTGGGCCATCGGGACCGGCAAGGTCGCGACCCCGGAGAACGCGCAGGAGGTCATCGGCGCGATCCGGACCCGCCTCGCGGAGAAGTACACCGGCGGCACCGCCGACCGGATCCGCATCCTGTACGGCGGCTCGGTCAAGCACGACAACGTCGCGGCGATCATTGAGCAGCCCGACATCGACGGCGCGCTCGTCGGTGGCGCCAGCATCGACGCCGAGGGCTTCGTCCGCATTTGTCGCCTCGGCAAGTAAGCATCACGTAGTCGCAGGTCAACGCAGCGTCGCGCGGTCCGGATCAGGGCCGCGCGACGCTGTTTTGTATCCCACCCCACGTTCCGCACGGCATGAACGCCGCCTAAAGTGGCCTGGTCCGCAGCCCCTACACCGGGTTGCCGGACACGCCCGCGCACAGCGCGGGCAGCCGCCGCGCACGGCGCGGACAACAGCCAGGGCCACCCGCCACGAACGGGTCGACCATGACGAGTGGGGACGAGCATGCTCGACAAGCGTTTCGTTGCGCCCTTGGTTGCCCTTTCGCTGCTCGCGACGGCGGCCTGCAGCGACGCCGGCGCCGAGAACCGGCCGCAGCCGCCGAAGACCGGCGGGACGTTGCGCGTCGTCGTCAGCGCCAAGCCGGCCCACCTGGACCCGCAGCGCATCGCGACCGCGACCGAGGCCAACATCAGCCGCCTCACCACCCGGACCCTCACCACGTTCCGCTCCGAGCCCGGCGAGGCCGCCAGCGAGATCGTGGGTGACCTGGCCACCGACGCCGGGCGCCCCAGCGAGGGCAACCGCGTCTGGGACTTCCAGCTCAAGGACGACATCCGCTGGGAGGACGGCTCCCCGATCACCTGTGCCGACGTGAAGTACGGCGTGGAGCGCAGCTTCTCCAGCCTGTTCTCGGTCGCCCAGCCGTATGCCAAGACGTACCTGGCCGGCACCGACAACTACGCGGGCCCATTCGTCGGCGGCAACAACAACGGCAAGGGGCTGCAGTCCGTGCAGTGCGTCGACAACCGCAACATCAAGTTCACGCTGTCCCAGCCCGTCGGCGACTTCGGCTACACCGCCGCCATGTCCGTGTTCGCGCCGGTCCTCGCCAAACAGGACACCAAGGGCGAATACGACAAGAAGCCGTTCTCCAACGGGCCGTACAAGCTGCAGGAGAACACCGACCAGCAGCTCGTCTACGTGCGCAACCAGTACTGGGACCGCAAGACCGACAGCGTGCGCAAGGCGTACCCCGACAAGATCGTGATCGAGGCGAACGGCGACCTGCCGACCGTCACCTCGAACCTGATCCAGAGCGAGGGCGACTGGACCGACACGATCGACCTGGACAAGAACGTCGCGCCGAACTTCGTGCAGCAGGTCGTCAACGACCCCGCCCTGTCCTCACGCGCCGTTCAGGGCAGCTACGGCGGCATCCGGTACCTGTCGCTCAACACCAAGCGGATGCCCGAGCTGGACTGCCGGCGGGCCCTGGTCTTCGCCTTCAACAAGCGCAAGTTCCGCGCGGCGCTCGGCGGCTCCGTCTTCGGCGACTACGCCAACACGATGATCGCCCCGCAGCTGAAGGCCCACAAGGACTTCGACCTGTACGACAGCACCGCCAACGTCGAGGGCAAACCCGACGTGGCGATGAAGCTGATGGACGACCAGCGCAACAAGGGCAAGCCGTGCGCCACGACGCTCACCCTGGCCATCCCGGAGCAGAAGGACATCCGCCGCCTGGCCGCGACCATGGTCGAGACGTATCAGCAGATCGGCATCCAGCTCAAGGTCAACGGCATCGACCCGGAGACGTACTTCGACGTCATCGGCAACCCGGCCAACACCAACGACCTGCTGTGGGCCGGCTGGATCCCCGACTGGGCCAACGGCTCCGCGGTCATCCCGCCGCTGTTCGACGGCCGCCTGATCCCGGCCAAGGCCAACGCGACCAACAACCAGAACTACGCGCTGCTCAACGACCCGGAGATCAACAACGACATCACCGCGGCCCTCGAAGAGTCGGTGCCGGAGCGGCAGTACCTGCTCTGGGGCCAGCTCGACGAGAAGATCGCGAGCCGCGCCGTCTCCATCCCGATCATCTACATGAAGGCCCTGCGGATGTCCGGCACGAAGGTCCGGGGCGGCTTCATCCACCCCCAGTTCGGCCAGCCGGACCTGTGCGCCCTGGGCCTCGCGTAGTTCAGGGAGCCTCGCGTCGATCTGGGCGAACGGTCCAGTAAGCTGGCGTCTGTTTTGCGATAATGGCACTCCCGCCTGACCGCCCACCGAGAGGACGACCGCGCCATGACGGCGTTCGCCTACACCCTGATCGTGCTGCTCCTCATCACGAGCGTGCTGCTCACCATGCTCGTGCTGCTGCATCGCGGCAAGGGCGGTGGCCTGTCGAGCATGTTCGGCGGCGGCGTCTCGTCCAGCCTCGCCGGCTCGTCGGTCGCCGAGAAGAACCTCGACCGCTACACGCTGCTGGTCGGCATCATCTGGTTCGCCTGCATCGTTGGACTTGGCCTCTGGCTGAAAATTGTCGAGAACGGTGGTGCCTGAGCACGCTCCGCGTTCTAGACTCATGCGCGCGGTCCGTTCAACGGCCCGCGCGCAGGTGTTTTTCGCCCACACTCCTGCCTCCGCACGACGTCGCACCCCCCGACGAACAGGAGCGAGCAGCCGTGGCAGCTGGTAACGCCATCCGCGGGACCCGAGTGGGTTCCGGCCCGATGCGCTGGGCCGAACGCGGTGAACAGGCCCCCCGCCGCAGCATCACCTACTGGTGCGCCAACGGGCACGTGACCGAGCCCGCCTTCGCCGCCGAGATCACACCCCCCGCCACCTGGGACTGCCCCCGGTGCGGGCTGCCGGCGGGCCAGGACGAGCAGGCCCCACCGGAGCGCCCACGCACCGAGCCGTACAAGACCCACCTGGCCTACGTGAAGGAACGCCGCTCCGAAGAGGACGGCGAGGCAATCCTGGCCGAGGCCCTGGCCCGCCTCCGCCAACGCCGCAACTGACCCACCCCACCGGCGCCCCGGACGCTCGCGGAACGCCGGACACCGCTGGTGCACCCGCCGGCGCGGTAACGCGAAGGATCGTCGTGGTCTGGACCCCGGCGATGCTTCGGCTTGCCCGGTTCCCGGCGCGCCAGCTGTGCCGCTGACCCCGTTCCGGGAGTGGATCGTGCGGTTGATCGAAGTCGCGGACGGGTCGCGCGGACGGCCATCCAGCGACTTTGATCATGGCAGCAAGATCGAATCAGCGGCGAAACAGGGCTGAACACCGGGGGGCGCATGCCCGTTCCCGTGATCGCGGAACTTTGGTGGCGCCCCAGGCCCGTGAAAGTTCCGCGAACACGCGAAGCGGCCAGAGTTGATGACTGGCCAGGGAAGGCCACGCGCTGGACGGCGATCTTCGCCGCAGCCCGTGTCCGACTCGCACTTGGACGCGGACGCTGCGGTCGAGCCGTGTGGAGGGACGCCTTCCTGTCCGAGCGGCGGCCAGGCGGTTCGGGCAGCAACGCGGGCGGGCGGCGCAAGCTCGATCGGCAGGAAGCCGTGGCCACGAGGGCACAGGCTCCTGCCGATCAAAGCCGAGCAGACGCCGCAGCTTACGAGCGTGGTGGAAGGGACTTGGTGGCGTCGGTGTCGGTGAGCCACAGGGTCCGCTCCCGGCCGTGCACCTTCGCTGCCGGCAGCGTGGCCGGGGAGCCGGTCAGCGCCTCCCGCACCGCGTCCGCCTTGCCGGAGCCCGACGCGAGCAGCCACACCTCCGCCGCCGTGTTCAGCGTCGGCAGGGTGAGCGTGATGCGGACCGGCGGGGGCTTCGGGCTGTCGTGCACGTCCGCGACCGGCCGCGGGTCGGCGCCCACCGGGTGACCCGGGAAGACCGACGCCACGTGCCCGTCCTCCCCGACGCCGAGCAGCACCAGGTCGAAAGCGGCGGTGCCGAGCTCCGCCGCGTACGCAAGCGCGGCGGCCGCCGCGTCGGTGCCGTGGGGGCCGTCCGAGGCGGGCATCGGATGGATCCGCGCGGGGTCGACCGGCAGCGCGGACAGGAACGCCTCGCGGGCCTGGGTCTCGTTGCGGTCGGGGTCGCCGGACGGCAGGAAGCGTTCGTCTCCCCACCAGAAGTCGACCCGGGACCAGTCGACCGCGTCGCGGGCCGGGTTGTCGCGGACCGCGGCGTAGATCTGCGCGGCGATGCGGCCGCCGGTGAGGACGAGGGACGCGACGCCCCGCTCCGCCTGCGCGTCCGTGAGCCGGACGATCAGGCGGGCGGCGGTGGCCTCCGCGAGCAGCTTTGGGCCGTCGTGGATGACGACCGGGTGACGGGTCATGAAGGGACAGGCTCCAGCGAAGGGGGAGTGGCTTCGGGACGCTCGGCGAGCGCCGGGTCCTTCCAGATGTGGACGCGGGGTGCGAGCCGCTCGTCGAGGCTGCGCCGGCCGGTCGCGGCCGCGAGTGCCGCCGCGTACGGCTGGTCGGGGTCGAGGCGGCGCAGCTCCTCGGCGAGCTCCTCGCCGAGCGGGCGGCGGCTCAGCGGCAGGGTCCGGTCCGACTGGCCGGTGCGCTGCAGGGTGGCGATGCCGGCGTTGAGGTCGCGGATGAGGTTCATGGTGCTGCCGTCGGCGAGCTCCAGGTTCACCGCCTCCATGATCTTGCCGGTGCCGGTGCGGCGGGTCGGGTGGACGCCGAGGCGGGCCTCGAGCCAGCCGCCGAGCAGCGGCGCCGTCGGGTCGGTGTCCGGGGCGATGATCTCGATCGCCTTGACGCCGACCCGGGTCGCGTCGAACGCGCCGGCGAGGAGCGTGCGCCACGGGGTGATCCGCGACCAGGACAGGTCGGTGTCGCCGGGCACGTAGTCGTCGGCGCGGACGCGCAGGTTGCCGACGGGATCGGCGGCCTGGGCGCTGTCGGTGATGCGGCGGTCCGCGACCACGCCGAGCGGGTCGTACGCGATCCGCTCCGGCGGCGTGCACTGCCACCACGTCACCACCGGCACGTCCGGGGCGAGCAGCGGCATGACGACCGACTCGGCGTGCAGCGCGAGGCGGCCCTGCATGCGCATGACGACGGCCTCGCACGGGCCGAGCCGGCCCCCGACGACGATCTCCGCGTCGAGGCGGGACCGCTGCTGGGTGACGTCGGCGCGCACGATGATGAGCAGCCGGCACGGGTGCGCGGACGCGGCGATGGTCGCCGCCGCCTCCGCCTCCCGGACCTGGCGTTCGTCGACGACGGCGACGAGCGTGAGGGCGAGGCCGCTGGTGAGCCCGCCGGCGCTGCGCCGCTCGTTCGCCAGGGCCTTGACGACCTCGATGCCGGTGGTGTCCCAAAGTCCGATCATGACGAATCTCCCCCCACTAGGCCCGGCGCCAGGCGCGGCCCTCGCGGGCCAGCATCTCGTCGGCTGCTCGGGGACCCCACTCGCCGGCCCGGTACGGCTCCGGTGTCGAACCCGTCCACGCCTCTTCCAGAGGGTCGATCACGTTCCAGCTCGCCTCGACCTCCGCCGAGTCGGGGAACAGCGTCTTGTCGCCGACGAGGACGTCGAGGATGAGCCGCTCGTACGCCTCGGGCGAAGCGTCGGTGAACGCCTCGCCGTACTGGAAGTCCATCGCGATGTCGCGGACCTCCATCGTGGTGCCGGGGACCTTCGAGCCGAACTTCAGCATCACGCCCTCGTCGGGCTGGACGCGGATGACCAGTTGGTTGTGCCCGAGCATCTCCACGTCCGTCTGGTGGAACGGCAGGTGCGGGGCCTTCTTGAACGAGATCGCGAGCTCCGTGACGCGGCGCGGCATGCGCTTGCCGGCGCGGACGTAGAACGGCACCCCGGCCCAGCGACGGTTCTGGACGCCGAGGCGCATCGCCACGTACGTCTCCGTCTTCGACTCCGCCGGGACGTCCTTCTCCTCCAGGTAGCCGGGGACGCGCTCGCCCGCAACCCAGCCGGTGAGGTACTGCCCGCGCACCGTGTTGATGAACACGTCGGTCGGCACGGTGATCGCGTTGAGCACCTTGAGCTTCTCGGTGCGGATCGCGGTCGCGTCGAACGCCGTCGGCTCCTCCATGGCGACCAGGGCAAGCAACTGCATCAGGTGGTTCTGCACGACGTCGCGGGCGGTGCCCACGGTGTCGTAGAACCCGGCGCGGGTGCCGATGCCGACGTCCTCGGCCATCGTGATCTGCACCGAGTCGACGTAGTTGGAGTTCCACACCGGCTCGAACAGGTTGTTGGCGAAGCGCAGCGCCAGGATGTTCTGGACCGTCTCCTTGCCGAGGTAGTGGTCGATGCGGAACACGTCCTGCGCGGTGAACGCGTCGTCGACGAGGTCGTTGAGCTGCCGGGCGGTGGCCAGGTTGTAGCCGAACGGCTTCTCGACCACGACGCGCCGCCAGCCGCCGGACCTCGCGTTGTCCGACATGCCCGTGCGCTCGAGCTGCTTGAGCACAACCGGGAACGCCGACGGCGGGATCGACAGGTAGAACGCCGCGTTGCCGGGGATGCCCGACTCGTCGTGCAGGTCGTTGAGGGTCTGCGCCAGGTGGTCGAAGGCCGCGTCGTCCTCGAACGAGCCGGGCACGAACTTGATGTTGCCGGCGAGGCGGGACCAGACCTCCTCACGCCACGCGGTGCGGGCGCCGCTCTGGGCGGCCTTGCGGGCGAGGTCCTCGAAGTCGCCGTCGCCCCAGTCGCGCCGGGCGAAGCCGAGCACCGCGAAGCTCGGCGGCAGCAGTCCCCGGTTGGCCAGGTCGTAGACAGCCGGGATGAGTTTCTTGCGGGCAAGGTCACCGGTGACACCGAAGATGACCAGCGCACATGGCTCGGGAATCCGAGGCAGTCGCCGGTCCTGCGGGTCCCGCAAGGGATTGGTCATCACACTCACCCTCCGAGGGCGGCCAACAGTTGGTCGATACCGGAAGTCCGGTCGGTCAGGTGCAGTCGCAGCACCGGCTGGCCCCGGTCGAGCAGGGCCTGCCGGTCGTCGGCAGCCTCGGCGGCCTGCAGATCGCCGAACGTGTAAGGGCGCCCGGGCACTCGCAGGTCCTCCGTGACCGCGCCGGTGATCTGGATGGTCGCTGCGGCAGGTGTACCGCCGGCGCGCCCGACGCCCGTAGCGGCCTGGAGCGGTGCCCCGCCCCAGGCGAACGTCACGGCCCGGTCGACCCTGCCGGCGAGTCCGGTCCGCACGCCGAGGGCGGCGGCGTCACCGGTCCTGTCGAGGTATGCGTGCACGGCAAGGGTCGCGCCGGGCGGCACGGCCCGCGCGAACCCGTCGAGGACCCCGGTCAGGGTCGCCGCGCCGCCGCCGCCGCCGCGAAGCTCGGGGGAGCCGTGCGGGTCGGGCGCGGTGTGGACCTCGACGGCCCCGTCGGCGAACGCGGGCGCCTGCGGCGGCAGCCCGGTGTCGAGCACCCGCAGGACGCCCTCCTGGGAGGACGACCCGCCGCCGGTGCCGGCGGGGACGGCCGGGTCGATGAGACCGGCGACGGTCAGGGCCTGCTCCCAGGCGAGCAGCTGCGCGCCGAGCGGCCCGTTGACGGCGAGGTCGGGGGCGATGCCGCCGCCGGGCATGACGCCCGGGACAAGGGCGCCGCCCACGGTCACGCTGAGCACGTCGGGCCCCTCGTGCCCCCAGCTGCTCGGCGTCTCCAGCACGACCGGGACGGCCCGCGACCCGGCGGCGGTGAGCAGGGCGGCGACCCACTCGCCGAGCCCCACGATCCCGCTGCCGTCGGGCGCGAGGGCGAACTTGTCCCGCCCCGCGGCGACGGCACCGGCAAGGGCAGCGCCCAGCGCGACGGCCGGATGCTCGAACGGCTCCGCGGGATGGCCCTCGCCGGAAGTCGTGTCCCGCGCCGCGCCGAAGCTCGTGGGCGACGGCGGCGCCGCGCCGAGGCCGGAAGCCGTGACCTGCGCGGGGGCGATCCCGGGAGGCACGGCGGGTGCGGCAGCGTGGCCGGAGGCGCGGCGGGCGCGGCAATGTGGCCGGGAGTCCTGGGTTGCGCGGGGCGGGGACCGCGGCGGCCGGGCGGCGGCCGGTGGGCGTCGGCAGGGCCGGGGCGAAGCCGGTGGCGGGCAGTGCGAACCCGGCCGGCGCCGATGTGCGTCTCGGCGGCTCCGCCAGGGCGAACGCCTGCTCGACGAGGTCGCCGATGTCGGCGCCGGCCAGACCCGCGGGCACCAGCGTGTGCGCGGACAGCGCGCCCGGCTGGGCGAGGAACAGCTGCGCGCCCATCTCCAGGGCGGTCGTCGCGAGGGGCGAGCCGGGCACGGTGACGAACACGAACCGGCGGCCGAGGTCATGGATCCCGTGATCCTCGAACGCCTGCAGGTAGGCCCGGCGGTGGCTGTCCGTCGCCAGAGGCGTGGAGCTGGGCGACGTCGAGGTCAGCACGACCACGGTGCGGTGCAGCCGGTCGGCGACGGCGGCGGCGATCGCGTGCGGGTCGGTGCCGGAAAGGACGGTGAGCGGCACGCCGAGGGTGCGGGTGATCGCCTCGGCGGCGAGGGCCCCGGCGCCACCGTCGGCGCCGCCGGCGTGACCCTCGGCGCCGCCGCAGGCGAGGACGACGTGGTCGAGGCCGAGGGCCCGCAGCTCCGCGCGGAGCATGCCGACCCGCGGCACCACGTCGTAGTCGGGGGACCAGTCGGGGAGGGTGGCGCGGGCGCCGATCGCACCGGCGACGGCCGCGGCGCCGAACACCGTGAGTCCGGCCGCCGCGGTGACGTCGTCGAGAAGATCAGGCACCCGCACCCTCCAAAGATGACCGACCAGGTGACCAGCCTACTGAAACTGCGGGCCTTACTTGGCGCCTTCGAGGGCCGACCGGACGGTCTCGATCATCTCGTTGCCGCTGACGCTGAACTTCTCGACGCCTTCGCGCTCGAGGACCTGCACGACGTCGTCGTAGTCGATGCCGACTGCGGCGAGGGCGTCCATGACCTTCTGGGCGTCCGCGTAGGAGCCGGTGATCGCGTCGAGGCGGACCTCGCCGTGGTCGGCGAACGCGTGGATGACCGACTCGGGCATCGTGTTGACCGTGCCGGGCGCGACGAGCTCCTCGACGTAGATGACGTCGCGGTATTCGGGGTTCTTCGTCGACGTCGACGCCCACAGCGGCCGCTGCGGCTGCGCGCCTGCGTCGGCGAGGGCCTGCCAGCGCTCGGAGGAGAACAGCTCCTCGTATTTCTTGTACGCGAGCTTGGCGTTGGCGATCGCGGCCTTGCCCTTGAGCGCCTTCGCCTCCTCGGAGCCGATCTTGTCGAGGCGCTTGTCGTATTCGGAGTCGACACGCGACACGAAGAACGACGCGACCGAACCGATCTTGGTCAGGTCGTGGCCGTTGGCCTTCGCCTGCTCCAGGCCGGCGAAGAACGCGTTCATGACGGCTTCGTAGCGCTCCAGGGAGAAGATCAGGGTCACGTTGACGCTGATGCCCTCGGCGAGCACGGCGGTGATCGCCGGCAGGCCTTCCCTGGTCGCGGGGATCTTGATGAACAGGTTGGGCCGGTCGACGAGCCACCACAGCGCCTTCGCCTCGGCGATGGTGCGGGCGGTGTCGGCGGCGAGGCCCGGGTCGACCTCGATGGAGACCCGGCCGTCGATGCCCTTGCTGGCGTCGGCGGCGGGCTGCATGACGTCGCAGGCCCAGCGCACGTCATACGTCATGAGCGTGCGCATCGCCTCGTTGACCTGTGCGTCGCGCAGGGCGAGGTCCTTGACCTGGTCGGCGTAGTCCTCGGCGGAGGACAGCGCCTTGGCGAAGATGGTGGGGTTGGTGGTGACGCCCACGACGTGCTGCTCGATGCGCAGCTTGTCGAGGCCGCCGCTGCTCAGTCGCTGCCGGGAGAGGTCATCGAGCCATACCGCCACACCCGCGGCGGAGAGCTCGGCCAGCCGATCGGAACTCATCGCAGTGCTCCTCTTACTCAGTAACCGGTGGCTCAGCTACCGGTGGTGGTGCCGGTGATCTCGCCGACCTTGGCGAGCGAGGCGTGCGCGGCCGCGACGACCTTGTCGACGGTGAAGCCGAACTGCTCGAACAGCACCGTGTGTGGGGCGCTCGCGCCGTAGTGCTCGATGCTCACGGCCACGCCGTGGTCGCCGAGGATGTGCTGCCACGACATGGCGATGCCGGCCTCGACGGTGACCTTGGCCTTGACGCCGGTCGGGAGGACCTGCTGGCGGTAGGCCAGGTCCTGCTCCATGAACCACTCCTGGCAGGGCATCGACACGACGCGGGTCGGGGTGCCCTCCTCCTCCAGGCGCCGCTGCGCGCCGACGGCGAGCTGGACCTCGGAGCCGGTGGCGATGATGATCACCTGCGGCTGTCCGTTGGAGGCGTCCTTGAGGATGTAGCCGCCCTTGGCGGTGCCGGCCGCCGGCGCGAACTCGGTGCGGTCGAGGGTCGGCAGGTTCTGCCGGCTCAACGCCAGGGCGACCGGGTGGTCGGTGACCTCCAGGGCCCGCCGCCACGCCCACGCGGTCTCGTTGGCGTCGGCCGGGCGGACCACGGACAGGCCGGGGATCGCGCGCAGCGCCGTCAGGTGCTCCACCGGCTGGTGCGTCGGGCCGTCCTCGCCGAGGCCGATCGAGTCGTGCGTCCACACGTAGACGACCGGGAGCTTCATGAGGGCGGCGAGGCGCACCGCGGGCCGCATGTAGTCGGAGAACACCAGGAACGTGCCGCCGTAGGGCCGGGTGGGGCCGTGCAGCTTGATGCCGTTGAGGATCGCGCCCATGCCGTGCTCGCGGATGCCGAAGTGCAGCGTGCGACCGTATTCGTTGCCGGGGAACACCTTCGTGGCGAACTCGGGCGGCAGGAACGACGGCTCGCCCTCCATCGTGGTGTTGTTGCTCTCGGCCAGGTCGGCCGAGCCGCCCCACAGCTCCGGCAGGACCGCGGCGAGCGCGCCGAGCGTGTCACCGGAGGCCTTGCGGGTGGCGATGCCCTTCTCGCTCGCCGGGAACTCCGGCAGCGCCTTCTCCCAGCCGACCGGCAGCTGGCCGGAGAAGAGCCGCTCCAGCAGGGCGGCACGGTCGCCGGCGGTGCCCTTCCACGACTCGAAGCCCTTGTCCCACTTGGCGTGCAGCTCGCGGCCGCGCTCGATGGCGGCGCGGGTGTGCGCGAGGACCTCGTTGGACACCTCGAAGGTCTGCTGCGCGTCGAAGCCCAGGATGTGCTTGGTCGCGGCGACCTCGTCGGCGCCGAGCGCCGAGCCGTGGATCTTGCCGGTGTTCTGCTTCTTCGGGGCAGGCCAGCCGATGATCGTGCGCAGCGCGATGAACGACGGGCGGCTCGTCTCGGCCTTCGCGGCCTGGATCGCGGCCCACAGCGCCGGCACGTCCTCGGTGTAGACGCCGTCGCCGGCGTCGTGGCCCGCGCGCCAGTCGACGGTCTGCACGTGGAAGCCATACGCCTCGTAGCGGGCGGCGACGTCCTCGCTCTTGGCGACCTTGGTGTCGTCCTCGATCGAGATCTCGTTGTCGTCGTAGATGACGACGAGGTTGCCCAGCTTCTGGTGGCCGGCGATCGCGCTGGCCTCGTGGCTGATGCCCTCCTCGATGTCGCCGTCGGAGCACAGCACGTAGACGTGGTGGTCGAACAGGCTCTCACCGGTGGCCGGCTCGGGGTCGAACAGGCCGCGCTCGCGGCGGGCCGCCATCGCCATGCCGACCGCGTTGCCGAGGCCCTGGCCGAGCGGGCCGGTGGTGGTCTCCACACCGGACGTGTGCCCGTGCTCGGGGTGGCCCGGCGTCAGGGAGTTCCACTGCCGCAGCGACCTGAGGTCGTCGAGGCTCAGGCCGTAGCCCGAGAGATACAGCTGGATATACAGAGTCAGGCTCGAGTGTCCACAGGAGAGCACGAAGCGGTCGCGGCCGATCCAGTTCGGGTCGGTGGGGTCGTGCCTCATGACCTTCTGGAAGAGCAGGTAGGCCGCGGGTGCCAGGCTCATCGCCGTGCCGGGGTGGCCGTTGCCGGACTTCTCGACGGCGTCCATGGCGAGGACCCGCACCGTGTCGACGGCCCGCCGGTCGACGTCGGACCAGGAAAGCTCGGGATCCTTGACCTCTTCAGCGCTCACGGCTGTGCTGCTCCTGTCGAACGAGGTTTGCCAGAGGGGATGTTGCAGGGTGCTGTTCAGATCGACCCTACCCACGAACGGGTAGCCCCACGCGCAGTCGACCATCTTTCGGACATCGGCGACACTGCCTGCGGCAACGGTAGTCGATGCCCGCCGCAGGCCCCACGGCCACGCGACTGCGAGGATGTGTGAGATGGGCGGCAAACCTTGATCGGTTCAGCCCTGCGCGAAACTTTTGCTGCGCGCCACCGCAAGCGGGACGGTGCCACGGCGGGTGACCGGGGTCGCGTCTGGCCTGCGTTGATCCTGTTCTAGGATGCGAGAGCCCGCCGGTCTCGGCGGGACCCTCGGCTCCGCCGTGTCCCCTCCCGCGCCGTCTCCCGGCCGGGCCTCAAGGCAGGCGGTGTCCCAGGTGCGGCCGATGCCGGAAGGTGGCTACCCAGACGTGACGCAGCTCGTCGACCGTGCGGCGGTCCCCCAGAGCACGGCGGCGGACGCATCCACGCCGGTCCGTCCCACGACGGCAGCGGCACTGGCCCGGGCGCAGCAGGAGCATGCGGCCGGCCGGCGCGCCCGGCTCGGCGCCGTCGTCAAGGCCTACGTCTCGCTGACCAAGCCGCGCATCGTCGAGCTGCTGCTCATCACGACCGTCCCGGCGATGCTCCTGGCCGAGCGCGGCGTGCCGTCGCTGTGGCTGATCGCCGTGGTGCTGGTCGGCGGCTCGCTCGCCGCCGGCGCCGCCAACGCGCTCAACTGCTACATCGACCGCGACATCGACCCGCTGATGAAGCGCACCTCCCGCCGGCCCCTGGCCACGCACAGCATCACCCCGCGGGCCGTGCTGATCTTCGGACTGGTCCTGGCCGCGCTGTCCACGGTGCTGATGGCCGTGTTCACCAACCTGCTGGCGACGCTGCTCACCGTCGGCGCGATCGCCTACTACGACCTCGTCTACACGCTGTGGCTGAAGCGCACCACCCCGCAGAACACGGTGTGGGGCGGCGCGTGCGGCGCGGCGCCGGTGCTGATCGGCTGGGCCGCGGTCACCGGCGGGCTGGCCTGGCCGGCCTGGGTCATGTTCGCCGTGGTCTTCCTGTGGCAGCCGCCGCACTTCTACGCCCTGGCGATCAAGTTCAAGGACGACTACGCCCGCGCCGGCATCCCGATGCTGCCGGTCGTGGCCAGCATGCGCCGCGTCGGCCTGGAGACGGTGATCTACAGCTGGCTGACGGTGGCCGCCTCGGTGGCGCTGTGGCCGTTCGGGATGACGCCCGTCTACGGCGCCGTCGCCGTCATCGTGGGCGCGTTGCTGCTGCTGGAGGCCCACCGGCTGGACGGCCGGGCACGCCGCGGCGAGCCGCTCAAGCCGATGCGGCTGTTCCACTGGTCGGTCACGTATCTCACGCTGCTGTGCGTGGCGATCGGAGTAGACGTCTTCATCCAGTAGTTCCGTTGCACGAGGGCCCACATCAGTTGCGCATCGGTCCCGACTTGATCTCTGCGAAATGTGGACCTAAGCGGGACTTAACCTGGAAACGCCCGAATTTTTGGCACACCGCGCGCCGCCCTACTCGGCGTGATGCACATCTCTCAAACTGAGTAGGAAATGAGCACCCGAATATCCGGTTTTAACGGGTTCTGTCGGGGCAAAACGAACGCCCGGTGAACTAAACCTGTCAGTAACTACGATCACAACAGGGGCCTGGTTCACCCACGAGTGGCGGGTTACCCCTTTAGTGTGGCCGTCATGGCAGATGGTTCCGATACGACGATGACCCTGAGCCGCCCGGTGCCGGGCAGCCTCATCTCCGGCATCAAGTCCTTCGCGGACGACCACGGCGGCGCCAAGGCAGTCATCGAGTACGTCGGCCGGCGCGGTGCCCGCATCGTGCTGGTCGGGGAGGACGGCGTCTGGGGCGACCAGATGGCCGAGGGCACCGACATTGCGCGCTCCGCCTGCGCGCAGGCCGGTGTCACGATCGAGAACGCCTGGGAGCGCGAGCTGCTCGAGCAGATGCGGCCCAGCAACGATCTGTGGCGCTCCATGGGGCGGCGTGTCCTTTCCCGCTAGGTTCGCCTATCTTCGCTGAGTGATCATCGAACAGTCATATTCCGCGACCCGGGCAGCTGCCCGGGTCGCTCTCGTTACCTGTGCCGAGCTGCCTGAGCTGGACCCCGACGACCAGAGCCTCGTCCCGGCCCTCGCCGCCGCCGGCATCACCGCCGTCCCGGCCGTCTGGGACGACCCGGCCGTCGACTGGTCGGCGTTCGACCTCGCCGTGGTGCGCAACACCTGGGACTACCCGAAACGCCGGTCGGAGTTCACCGCCTGGGCCGGCTCCGTGCCGCAGCTCGCCAACGCCGCCGACGTCATCGCCTGGAACACCGACAAGCGGTACCTGCGCCAGCTCGCCGACGCGGGCATCCCCATCGTCCCCACCACGTGGATCGAGCCGGGCGACCCCGTACACCTGGACACCGGCGACACCGCAGCCGCCGAGATCGTGGTGAAGCCGGCCGTGAGCGTCGGCAGCGTCGACACCGGGCGTTACCGGCTGCCGGAGCAGGCGGGCCTCGCCACCGCCCACATCGAACGGCTGCAGGCGGCCGGGCGGCTGGTCATGGTGCAGCCCTACCTCGCCGACGTCGACACGGCCGGGGAGACGGCGCTGCTGTTCATCGCCGGCCGGTACAGTCACGCGATCCGCAAGGGCGCCATCCTCACCGGACCCGACGAGGGCGTGGAGACGCTGTACCAGGAGGAGACCATCACGCCGAGGACGCCGTCGCCGGCCGAGCACGCCCTCGCCGAGCGGGTCCTGGCGGCGCTGCCGTTCGACCGGGCCAGCCTGCTCTACGCCCGCGTCGACCTGCTGCCGGCCGCGTCCGGCGACCCCGTCGTCATCGAGGTCGAGCTGACCGAGCCGTCGCTGTTCCTGACCACCGCCGCGGACGCCCCGGACCGGCTCGCCGCCGCGATCGCCGACCGCCTGCCCGCGCCCCGCGCCGAGCACCCGGGCAGCGCGTGAACATCTTCGAGGCGATCCTCCTCGGTGCCGTCGAGGGGCTGACCGAGTTCCTGCCGATCTCCAGCACCGGCCACCTCACCATCCTCGAGAAGCTCCTCGGGTACTCGATCGACGACCCCGACATCACCGCCTTCACCGCGATCATCCAGACCGGTGCCGTCCTCGCGACCGCGTTCTACCTGCGCCGCGACATCGCCCGGATCGTGCCCGCGTTCTTCCGGGGGCTGTTCGACCGGTCCCGCCGCGACGACGCCGACTACCGCTTCGGCTGGTCGGTGATCCTCGGCTCGATCCCGGTCGCGATCATCGGGCTGCTGTTCAAGGACCAGATCGAGACCACGCTGCGCAGCCTGTGGTTCGTCGGCGGGGCGCTGATTGCGTTCTCCGGGGTGATGTGGTTCGCCGACCGGGCCGCCACCCAGCAGCGCCACGAGGCCGACGTGACGTGGAAGGACACCCTCATCATCGGCACCGCCCAGGCCCTGGCGCTGATCCCCGGCGTCTCCCGGTCGGGGGCGACCATGTCGGCGGGTCTGCTGCGCGACTTCGACCGGGTCACCGTCACCAGGCTGTCGTTCTTCCTGTCCATCCCGGCGCTGCTCGCCGCGGGGGTCCTGCAGATCGCCGACGAGCACGACAACATCGCCACCGGCGTCGGCTGGCCGGCCACGATCACCGCGACCCTGGTCAGCGGCGCCGTGGGCTACCTGGCGGTCGCGTGGCTGCTGAAGTTCGTGGCGCGGCACACCTACACCGTCTTCATCGTGTACCGGGTCGCCCTCGGCACCCTCCTGCTCGTCCTCGTGGGCACGGGCACGATCGAGGCGACCTAAGAAGCGGGCCCGGGCCGCCGATGAACCCCATGTGAAGCGGCGGCTCTGCGCGGCCCTCGTCCTGGCCTCGGCACTGCTCGCCGGCGTGGCGGGTTGCAGCGTGCTGCCCGGCCTCGGCGGCGGCGACGCCGGCGGTGGCGGGGCGAAACAGGACGGCAAGGTCCTCGACCTGCCGCAGAAGACGGTGTACTCGAAGGGCGACGCCGTCGACCCGTCCGTCGACCCGTCCGCCGGCGCCCCGGTCCGCGGCCCCCTCGCGTCGATCTCGCCGCTGCCGAAGGTCAGCCGCAGCTACCCCACCCCCAGCATGAGCCCGACCGAGTGCACCGGCGTGGTCCGGCCCGGCGTCATCAACGGCGCGTCGGTGGTCCCCGGCACCACGTCCGCCACCGTCAGCTGGTGGAACGTCGGCGATCCGAGCCTGCTGGAGTACCAGCTGACGTGGATGTCGCAGGAGCTGCTGATCGGGCCGCAGCCGGGCTGGACGTGGCAGTCGGTCCCACCGGGGAAGGGCTGCACGAGGGTCACCGCGACGGTCACCGGGCTGATCTCGCAGACGCCGTACATCTTCGTCGTGCACGCACTGCTGAAGAAGTACGAGTCGCTGCCGCCCACGGCACCGGAGATCGCCCGTTCGGAGTCCGTCACGCTGCTGTGAGCCCGCTGCCGCTACGGTGGTCCGGTGACCGGAGCCTCTGAGCTGTCGCGGCCCGCGGGTGCGGGCGCCGCCGGCGTCGACGTGCCGCTGCTCACGCACCACGACGCGGACGGCAGGCGCACCGCGCTGACCGCGGCGGAGCTCGGCGGCTGGTCGGCCCGCACCGCGGGGCTGCTGCACGACTGCGGCCTGGGCTCCGGCAGCCGCGCCGCGGTGCTGCTGCTGCCGCACTGGCGCACGGCCGCGGCCCTGCTCGGCGCGTGGTCGCTCGGGCTGACGGTGTCGTTCCACCTGTCCGCGACCGCGGGGCTGCCCGCCGTCGGCCCGGACGCGGGGGTGCCGTTCGACGTGGTGTTCGCCGCCCGGGAGCGGCTCGGCTCGTGGCTGGAGGACATCCCCGAGGCGCCGCATCGCTTCGTGTTCGGCGGCGGGGACTCCGGCGACCCGCGCGACGTCATCGGCTGGCGCGACTTCGAGGCCGCGGTCGCGCCGTTCCCGGCGGACGTCCCGGCGCCCGCGCTGGTGCGGACCGGCTCGGCGGCCAGCGGCGACGGCACCACCTACGGTCAGTGGGGCGGCATCGCCCGCGAGATCGCCGGCATGCAGGACCTGCGCGCCGGCGACCGGGTCGTCGTGGACGCCACCGAGCACGAGCACCCGGTGAAGTGGTTCCTCGCGCCGCTGTCGGTGGGCGCGTCGATCATCCTGTGCACGGACCCGGCCCGGCTCGACGAGATCGCCGCCGCGGAAGGCGCGACCCGGGTCTTCGGCAGGACCGCCTGAGGCTCACGAGAGCCGGGCGGCGGCAGCACTCAGAAGCGGCGGGCGGGCAGGTCGGCCTCGATGCGGGCGGCCGTGGCGACCAGCGGCGGCACCAACGTGCGCCGGATGGACTCGATCGAGTTGCGGCTCGCCGCGGCGGAGATGTTCAGCGCCGCCACCGTCCTGCCGGTCCGGTCGCGGATCGGGGCGGCCACGGAGCGCAGGCCCTCCTCCAGCTCCTGGTCGACGAGCGCCCACCCCTGCGACCGCGCCCGGTTGATCTCGGCGAGCAGGGCCGCCGCGGTGGTGACGGTGCGGGCGGTCAGGCGCTCCAGGCGGACCTTCGCCAGGTACGCCTCCAGGTCCTGCGGTGGCAGGCCGGCGAGCATGACCCGGCCCATCGACGTCGCGTAGGCGGGGAAGCGGGTCCCGACGCTGATCGTCACCGTCATGATCCGTGACGTGGGCACGCGGGCGACGTAGACGATGTCGTCGCCGTCAAGGACGGACACCGAGGAGGACTCGTTGACCTCGGCGACGAGGGACTCCAGGTGGGGTTCGGCAACGGCCGGCAGCGACAGGCCCGACAGGTAGGCGTACCCGAGCTCCAGGACCCTGGGCGTGAGGGAGAACTGCCTGCCGTCGTTGCGCACGTACCCGAGCTCGCCGAGGGTCAGCAGGAACCGCCGCGCGGCGGCCCGGGTCACGCCGGTCGCGGCGGCGACCTCGGTGAGCGTCAGCTCGGGCCGGGCGGCGTCGAAGGCCTTGATGACCGCGAGCCCCCGCTCGAGGGACTGCACGAAGTCCGGGCCGCGCTCAGCACCGCGCTCAGCACCGGGTTCCATCAGGAGCCCTTCGCGTGCGCCTGCAGCGCGCGGTCCACCAGTACACCCGCGGCATCCGGAGACTCGTCGGACTGTGCGCCGCTCAGACCCCGCGTGAGGTTGGCGCGCATGACGTCGGGGTGCACGAGCAGCCGCTCCAGCGCGGCCCGCAGCCACGACGCCGCGGAGCCGGTGCAGACGAGCAGCTCGCGCAGCGGCCGCCACTCCGCGTGCCAGGCGCCGGCGGCGCGTTCGTGCTCGTGCGCCATGGCGGCGAGGAGGCTGGCGACCAGCCCGGGTGCGGAGGCGGCGCAGCCGAGGGCGCAGACGGCGGCGATCGGGTTGCGCTTGTGCGGCATCGCCGACGAGCCGCCCGGGGTGCTGTCGGAGGCCTCGTCGACCTCGTCCTGCGCCATGAGGGTCAGGTCCCGGGCGACCTTCGCGACGACCCCGGCGGCGGCGCCGAGGGCACCGGCGAGCTCCGCGACGCGGGTGCGTTCGGTGTGCCAGGGCAGGACCGGCTCGGCGAGGCCGAGCAGCGTGGCGAGGCCCTCGACGACGTCGGGCCCTTCGTCGCCGAACGGGGCGAGGGTGCCGGCGGCGCCGCCGAGCTGGACCGCGAGGCGCTCCCGCCGCACCTGCTCCAGGCGCCGGCGGGCGGCGTCGAGGCCGCTGAGCCAGCCGGCGGCCTTCAGCCCGAACGTGGTCGGCACCGCCTGCCGCAGCAGCGTGCGGCCGATCATGCGGGTGTCGCGGTGCTCGCGGGCGAGGCGGGCGGCCTGCTCGGCGCAGGCGGCGAGGTCGGCGAGCAGCGGCCGCAGCGCCTGCGCGGCGATCAGCATCCCGGCCGTGTCGAGGATGTCCTGGCTGGTGGCGCCGAGGTGGACGGACGGCCCGGCGGGCCCGGCGAGCACCCGCAGCGTCTCCACGAGGGGCACGACGGGGTTGCCGCTGGCGGCAGCGCGGGCGCCGAGGTCGGCCGCGTCGAAGCGTTCGGCCCGGGCGCAGCCGGCGATCGCGTCGGCGTCGGCCTGCGGGATCAGCCCGCTGAACGCCTGCACCTGCGCGAGGGCCGCCTCGACTTGGAGCATCGCGGTCAGCCACGCGTCGTCGCCGACGGCCGCGGCGACCTCGCCGCGGGCCAGGACGCCGTCAAACAAGCTCGATGCGGTCGGTTTCATGCCCATCCCGGAGGTTTCATGCTCGCCCTGGAGGTTTCACGCTCGGCTGCAGTGTCGCGCGGTCCGACTCTATCGACATGCCGCGGGGCGAAGACCGACATTGGCGGATCATGGCGAGCCGCTCGCCAGCGCGCGCAGTGCCGCGAGCTCGGCGGCGGTCGGCGGCGGGGTGTGCTCCAGCGTCGGCGCGACGGCGAGGTCCCAGCCGGTCGCGGCGCGGACCCGCTCGACGGTGACCCCGGGGTGCAGGTGGGTCAGCCGCAGCGCGGACGTCGCCGGGTCGGGGGCCAGGATCCCGAGGTCGGTGATGACCAGCACCGGCCCGCGCCCGGGCAGGCCGAGGGCGGCGCGGCTGCCGGGGCCGTCGCCGTGGCCGACGGAGGTGCGGAAGTCGACCTTCGGCACGAACGTGCGGGCGCTCTGCCGGAGCACCACGAACACCTCCCGGCACGACGCGGCGATCTCCGGCGCGCCACCGGCGCCGGGCAGCCGGACGGACGGTGCGTCGTACGCGCCGATGACCGTCGTGTTGATGTTGGCGTGCTCGTCGATCTGGGCGGCGCCGAGGAACCCGACGTCGATGCGGCCCGGCTGGAGCCAGTAGTTGAACATCTCGGGCACGCTGACGACGGTGTCGGCGGTCTCGGCGAGCTCGCCGTCGCCGATGGACAGCGGCGGCCGGGTCGGCCGGGCCCCGATCGTGCCGGACTCGTAGACCAGGACGAGGTCGGGGTCGCCGGTGCGGCGGGCGAGGTTGGCCGCGAGGCTCGGCAGCCCGATCCCGACGAAGCACGCGGTGCGCCCCCGCAGCGCGCGGGCCGCGGCAACGGCCATCATCTCGTCGGCGGTGAAGCCCGTCACGGTGCCTCCAACGAGGCGGCGCGGCCGGTCACGGTGCCTCCAACGAGGCGGCGCGGCCGGTCACGGTGCCTCCAACGAGGCGGCGCGGCCGGTCACGGTGCCTCCAACGAGGCGGTGAAGCCCGTCACGGTGCCTCCAACGAGGCGGTGAAGCCCGTCACGGTGCCTCCAACCACATGGTGCGGTCCGTCACAGCGCCTCCAGCCAGGCCGTGAACGCGGCACGGTCGCGGCTGACGGCGTCCCAGGACCGGTAGGCGTCGTTGTCGCGGTCGTAGTAGCCCTGCGCGTAGGAGGGCCGGGCGCCGCCGGGCGCGGCGGCGACGGCGGTGACCACCCAGGACGGCAGGACCACGGCGCCGGGGCGCGGGTCGAGGGTGTCGACGATCTCCTCGACCGTGACGAGGCTGCGGCGGGCGGCGAGGACCGCCTCCTTCTGCACGCCGGTGATGCCCCACAGCTGGACGTTGCCGCGCCGGTCGGCGCGCTGGGCGTGCACGACGGTCACGTCCGGCTTGAGCGCCGGCACTGCGGTGAGGATCTCGCCGGTGAACGGGCACGTGATCGGCCGCACGGTCGTGGTCTGCGCCGGCAGGTCGGTGCCCCGGTAGCCGCGCAGGACGGCGAACGGCAGCCCGGACGCGCCGGCGACGTACCGGTTGGCCATCCCGGCGTGGCTGTGCTCCTCCAGCTCGAGCGGGCCGGGCCACTGCCGCTCGACGGCGTCGCGGAAGCGGTGCAGCGAACCGACGCCCGGGTTGCCGCCCCACGAGAAGATCAGCTTCCGGGCACAGCCGGCGCCGATCATCTGGTCGTACACGAGGTCGGGCGTCATCCGGACCAGGGTCAGGTCGCGGCGGCGCTGGCGGATGATCTCGTGCCCGGCGGCGACGGGGATGAGATGGGTGAAGCCCTCGAGCGCGACGGTGTCCCCGTCATGGACCAGTGCGGCGACGGCATCGGGCAGTGACATCAGCTCGGCCACGCCACCCCCTGCCGACGACATGTTCGCATAGCGAACAGATGTTCTCAGAACGGAAGCGTAGAAACCTTGCGAACCGGGCGTCAAGCGTTCTACGGTCGGCAAAGATTTCGCTGAACGCACAGAAGTTCGTCATCCGAACAACCAATTCCGGATGGAGCCTCGATGCGCCGCCTCGCCGTCATCCCACTGTCCGCCGCGTTGCTGCTCGCCGCCGCCGGGTGCGGCGGCAACTCCAGCACCGGGACGCCCACCCCCGCCGCACCGGGCCAGCCCGACAAGGTCGCCGCCGGCGTCATCGCGATCGTCGACGTCGCACCCATCTACCTCGGCAAGCAGAAGGGCTTCTTCAGCGGCCGCAACATCGACCTCACCCTGTCGACCAGCCAGGGCGGCGCGGCGATCGTGCCCGGCGTCGTCAGCGGCCAGTTCCAGTTCGGCTTCAGCAACGTGACCTCGCTGATCCTGGCGAAGTCCCGGGGGCTGCCGATCAAGATGGTCAGCAACGGCGTCGCCTCGACCGGCAAGGACGGCGCCGACTTCGGCGGTGTGCTCGTCAAGGCCGACAGCCCGATCCAGTCCGCGAAGGACCTCGCCGGCAAGACCGTCGCCGTCAACACGCTCAAGAACATCGGCGACACCACCGTGCGGGCCTCGGTCCGCAAGGCCGGGGGAGACCCGGCGACGGTGAAGTTCGTCGAGCTCGGCTTCCCCGACCAGCCGGCCGCGCTCGCCGCCGGCCGAGTCGACGCGATCTGGGTCGTCGAGCCGTTCGTCACCGCCGCGAAGGCGCAGGGTGCCCGCCTCGTCGCCTCCAACTACGTCGACGCCGCCGCCGACCTCACCGTCGCGACGTACTTCACCTCGCAGGAGCTCATCGCCAAGAACCCCGACCTGGTCAAGCGGTTCAAGGAGGCGATGGCGGAGTCGCTCGCGTACGCCGCCGCGCACCCCGACGAGGTCCGGGCGATCATCGGCACGTACACGCAGATCGCCGCCGACGTGACCGCGAAGATCACGCTGCCGGCCTGGCCCGCGGAGATCAACAAGGCGTCGGTGCAGACCCTGACCGACCTCGCCGTGCAGGACAAGCTCCTGGATAAGGCGCCGGCGCTGGACGAACTGCTGCCGTGAGGGGCCTGCTCGGTGCCGCCGGGTTCGTGGCGCTGCTGGAGGTGGCGCCACGGCTCGGGCTCGTCCCGGCCAGGTACCTGCCGCCCGCCAGCCGCATCGCCACCGCCCTGGGCGAGGAGGTGCGCCACGGCGCGTTCTGGTCCGCGCTGCTGGACACCCTGCAGACGTGGGCGCTGGGGCTGGCCATCGCGGTCGCCGGCGGGGTCGCCGCCGGGATGCTCATCGGCTCGGTGCCGCTGCTGCGGGCGCTGACCGCCTCAACGGTGGAGTTCCTGCGGCCGATCCCGTCGGTCGCGCTGATCCCGCTGGCGGTGCTGCTGTACGGCACCGGCCGCACCGCGACGCTGCTGCTGGTCGTGTACGCGTCGTTCTGGCAGGTGCTCGTCCAGGTGCTGCACGGCGTCGCCGACATCGACCCGGTCGCCCGCGACACGGCCCGCAGCCTGCACCTGTCGCGGTGGCTGCGGCTGCGCGCGCTGGTGTGGCCGACGGCGCTGCCGTACACCGTCACCGGGATCCGGCTCGCCACGTCGGTCGCGCTGATCCTGACGATCACCGGCGAGCTGATCATCGGCACGCCCGGCCTGGGCAAGCAGATCGCGGTCGCGCAGAGCAGCGGCGCCGTGCCCGCCATGTACGCCCTCGTCGTCGTCACCGGCCTGCTCGGCGTCGCCGTCAACCTCGCCACCAGGTCGGGGGAGCGGCGGCTGCTGCGCTGGCACCCGTCGCAGCGGGTCGCCGCATGAAGCCGGTCGTGCGGATACTGACGATCTTCGCGCTGCCGGCGGTCCTGTTCGCCGGCTGGTGGGTGCTGTCCGCCGGCTCGAAGGACTTCTACCGCCCGCCGCTGCGCACCATCCTGGTCGCGTTCGGCGACACCTGGTTCGGCCCGCGCATCGCCGACGACGTGCTGCCCAGCCTCGCCCGGCTCGCCGCCGGCTACGCGATCGCCCTGCTGCTCGGTGTCGCCGCCGGCGTCGTCATCGGCCGGCACCCGGCGGTGCGGGAGACGGTCGAGCCGGTCCTGGAGTTCATGCGGGCCATTCCCCCGCCGGTGCTGGTGCCGATTCTGATCCTGATCGCCGGGATCGGCGACCTCATGAAGGTGCTCGTCATCGTGTCCGGCTGCGTCTGGCCGATCCTGCTCAACACGGTCGAGGGGGTGCGCGCCGTCGACGGGGTGCTCGCCGACACCTGCGCGGTCTACCGCATCCCGCCGGTGCGGCGGATGGTACTGCGGGCCGCCTCGCCGCAGATCGTGACCGGCGCCCGGCAGGCCCTGTCGATCGGCGTGATCCTCATGGTGATCAGCGAGATGTTCGCCGCGCAGAGCGGCCTCGGGTTCACCGTCGTGCAGTTCCAGCGCGGCTTCCAGATCCCGGAGATGTGGAGCGGCGTGCTGCTGCTCGGCCTGCTCGGCGTCGGGCTCGCCGGCGTGTTCCGGCTCGTCGAGCGGCCGGTGCTCAAGTGGTACCACGGGCAGCGAGCCGCTGAGAAGGAGTGGTGATGCTGGAGGTCAGCGGGCTGCGCAAGGTGTACGACGGGCAGGGCCGGCGGGTCGAGGCCCTGGCGGACCTGACGTTCAAGCTCGACGACGGCGAGTTCGCCTGCCTCGTCGGCCCGTCCGGCTGCGGCAAGACCACGCTGCTGCGGTGCGTCGCGGGGCTGCTGCGCCCGACCGCCGGTGAGGTCAGGGTCGCCGGCCGGCTCGTCGACGGCCCGCCGGACGGTCTCGCCGTGGTGTTCCAGGAGTACGGCCGCAGCCTCTTCCCGTGGCTGCGCGTGCACGAGAACGTGGGGCTGCCGCTGTCCGGCCCCCGCAAGCCCGGCCTGGTCAAGGAGGCCCTCGCCGCCGTCGGGCTGGCCGAGGCCCGCGACGCCTACCCGTGGCAACTGTCCGGCGGCATGCAGCAGCGGGTCGCGATCGCCCGCGCCATCGCGTTCGAACCGAAGGTGCTGCTCATGGACGAGCCGTTCGCGGCCGTCGACGCGCAGACCCGCGCCGACCTGGAGGACCTGATCCGCGAGGTGTGGCGGCGCCTCGGCGTGACCCTGCTGTTCGTCACCCACGACATCGACGAGGCCGTCTACCTGGGGCAGCGGGTCATCGTGCTGTCGGCGTCACCGACGACGATCCTCGACACCCTCGACGTGGACCTGCCCGACGAGCGCGACCAGCTGCGGACCCGGGCGCAGCACCGCTTCACCGAGCTCCGCGGCCGCGTGTACACCCACATCCAACAGGCGAAACTCGTGAGGAAGTCATGACTGAACTGCTCGACGGGCGTCCGCTGGGCGCCGGTCTCCGTGACGTCGTCGAACCGGCGACCGGTGCCGTCCTCGGCCGGGTCGGGCTCGCCTCGACCGGCGACGTCGACCGGGCCTGCCGCGAGGCCGCCGCCGCCCAGCCCGCCTGGGCCGCGACCGGTTTCGAGGAGCGGGCCGGGGTGCTGCGCCGCGCCGGCACGCTGTTCGAGTCGCGGGCCGCGGACGTGCAGGAGTGGCTGGTCCGGGAGGCCGGGTCGGTGCCCGCGAAGGCGGGCGTCGAGACGCACGTCGCGGCGCAGGAGTGCTACGAGGCGGCGGCGCTGGCGTCCCGGCCGCTCGGCGACATCCTGCCCAGCGCGCTGCCCCGGCTGAGCCTCGCCCGGCGGTCGCCGGTCGGGGTCGTCGGCGTCATCGCCCCGTTCAACTTCCCGCTGATCCTCGCGATCCGCGCCGTCGCGCCGGCGCTCGCCGTCGGCAACGCGGTCGTGCTGAAACCGGACCCGCGTACCGCCGTCGGCGGCGGGTTCGCGATCGCCGCGCTGCTGCGCGAGGCCGGCCTGCCTGACGGGCTGCTGCACGTCCTGCCCGGCGGCGCCGACGTCGGCGCCGAGCTCGTCGCGCACCCCGCGACCAGGGTCATCGCGTTCACCGGCTCCACCGCCGCCGGCCGGGCCGTCGCGGAGCTCGCCGGGCGCCACCTCAAACGGGTCCACCTGGAGCTCGGCGGCAACTCCGCCCTGGTGGTGCTGCCCGACGCCGACCTGGACCTGGCGGTGTCCGCCGGGGCGTGGGGCTCCTACCTGCACTCCGGGCAGATCTGCATGACGGCGGGGCGGCACCTCGTGCACGCCTCCATCGCCGACGAGTACGTCGAGCGCCTCGCCGCGCACGCCGACGCCCTGCCGGTCGGCGACCCGTACACCGCGAAGGTGGCGCTCGGCCCGCTCATCGACGCCGGCCAGCGCGACAAGGTGCACCGCCTGGTGGAGGCGACCGTGGGGGACGGGTCCCGGCTCGCCGCCGGCGGCACCTACGACGGGCTGTTCTACCGCCCGACGGTCCTGGACCGGGTCGGCGCCGACGCGCCCGCCTACCAGCAGGAGATCTTCGGCCCGGTCGCGCCGGTCGTGCGGTTCTCCACCGAGGACGAGGCGGTCGCGCTCGCCGCCGACTCCGAGTACGGGCTGTCGCTGGGCATCCTCACCGGCGACGCGATGCGCGGCCTGGCCCTCGCCGAGCGGATCCCGACGGGGATCGTGCACGTCAACGACCAGACGGTCAACGACGAGGCGGTCGCGCCCTTCGGCGGGGTCCGAGACTCGGGGACGGGCTCGCGGGCCGGGGGCGGATCGAACGCGGACGCCTACACCGACCTGCGGTGGATCACGGTCCGCGGCACGATCGCCCCCTACCCGTTCTAGCGGCTCAGAGAAAGTCGGTGAAGCCCGGGCGGAAGCGGTCGTCCGGCTTGCCGAACGTCGTGAACACCAGCCCACCGCGCGGCTCGACCCCGGGCAGATGCTCGGTCATGCGGTTCTGCTCAACGACGCAGGCCAATGCCTCTTGCAGGTCGGACTCGAGTTGGTGGACCGCCTCTTCGAGGTCCTCCTCCTTGCGTGACCAGTCGATATCCGCCTCGCGGAGCTGCTGCCCGGCCAGCTTGGCGATGACGTCAGGGTCATTGACCGCGACTTCCAGGCGGCAGTAGATCTGCATGATCAGCGGTTCCTGTTGCCCCATTGCAGAAGAGTTACACATGAAAGATCTGTCACCAAAGAACGTGCAGATGAATTTACACCACGGCAATGATATGGCGTTCGCGGATTTTCTACGCTTAAGGTGCGGTCCATGGTGTCGTTCATCCGTAACGTTTCCTTCGACTGCGCCGACCCGTATGCCCTCGCGAGCTTCTGGGCGGGCGTGATCGGCCACCCGGTCCACCCGGACTGCGCCCCGGGCGACGGCGAGGTCGTGATCGAGCCGTCCGAGGGTCCCAGGCTGTACTTCCAGGCCGTACCGGAGCCGAAAACGCTGAAGAACCGGGTGCACGTGTGCCTGCAGCCCGGCGACCGTCTCCGGGACGCCGAGATCGACCGGCTCATCACGCTCGGCGCGGTCCTCGCCGCGGACCACCGGCAGGACGACGGCGGCGGCTGGGCGGTCCTGCTCGACCCGGCCGGCAACGAGTTCTGCGTGACCCGGTCGGAGGACGAACGGCACCCGTGAAGGTCTTGTGGGGGTCCGGTGCAGGCCCGCCGGTTCGGGCCCGCGCTGCGGCAGTGTCGGCGGCGTGCCCGCGACGCTCCCGACACATCCCCTTGCCGTCCTGCCGCTGAAGCTGTGGCGGCCGCGCTGGTTCGACGGGGTCGCCCTCGCCGTCGGCGCGACCGCCCCCGACATCGCCTACGCGCTGGGTGGCGCCGTCATCGTGCGCAGCCACACGGTCGCCGCGATGTTCTGGTGGGGCCTGCCGGTCACGGTGCTCGTCGCGTGGCTGATCCGCCTCGGCGCGCCGGCCGTCGCGGCGCACCTGCCGGGGTCGCTGCGCGAGTACGGCGCCCTGCGCCGGGTGCGGCACCCGTGGTGGGTCACGGCGGTCTCGGCGCTGCTCGGCGACGCCAGCCACCTGCTGTGGGACCTGGTCACCCACCCCGTCCCCGGCGTGATCGCGTCGTGGCGCACGGTCCGCGACGTCAGCGACTACGCAGCGTTGCTGTTGTTGCCGGTGTTCCTCTGGTACGTGGGGCGCCGGCACCTGATCCGCGAGTGGCACGGGCCGCCGCCGCTCGTGCCGAGGCGGCCGCTGCTGTTCTGGTCGGTGGCGGTCGAGGTGTTCGCCGCCGGCGCGTTCGTCACCGCGTCCCTGGCCTACGGCGGCCCGCACGTGTTCATCGTGCGGTTGATCGTATCGTCGGTGATCGCTCTGCTCGCGGCGTCCGTGGCACTACACTTCGTGCGTGCTCCTGGAGACAGACCGGCTGCTGTTACGGCGGTTCCACACGGGTGACGCCGCCGCCCTCGCCGCCTACCGTTCGGACCCGGACGTCGCCCGGTATCAGTCCTGGGACGCCCCCTACCCGCTCGGCGACGCCCTCGCGTTCGTCACCGAGACCGCGCACCTGGACCCCGAGCGGGAGGGCTGGTTCCAGTACGCCGTGGAGGGCCGCGACACCGGGCTCCTGCTCGGCGACGTCGGCGTCAACCGCGGCGACGGCGGGCGGCAGGCGGAGATCGGCTTCACGTTCGCGCCGGCCCATCAGGGCCACGGCTATGCGACCGAGGCCGTCGGCCGGGTCGTGCGGCACCTGCTCGTCGAGGAGGGCCTGCACCGGGTGCACGCGTCCCTGGACGCCCGCAACGAGCGCTCGGCCCGGCTGCTGGAGCGGCTCGGCTTCCGCCGTGAGGGCCTGCTGGTGCGGGCGAGCTACTGGAAGGGCGAGTGGACCGACGACCTGCTCTACGCGGTGCTCGCCTCGGAGTGGCCCTCGTAGACCGGCGCCGGTTGCCTGGCGGGTTCCTTGCGGGGCGTCACCGACAGGAGCAGTCCCAGCGTGGCGGTCCACACCAGGCACGCGCCCAGCATGTGCAGCAGCACGACGGGCCAGGGCAGCCCGGTGAAGTACTGCACGAAGCCGACGACCCCCTGGCCGAGCTCGACCAGCAGCAGCAGCCCGGCGGCGCGGGTGACCCGCAGCGGTGCGCCGAGCGCGCGCAGCCCGAGCCACATCGCCAGGGTCAGCCCGACGAGCACGAAGACGGCGTCGCCGTGCAGCTGGGAGACGGTGGCCGGGTCGAACCCCGTGCGGGCGGCCTTCGTGTCGCCGGAGTGCGGCCCGCTGCCCGTCACGATCGTGCCGAGCACCAGCACCACCGCGGAAACGGCGGTGACCAGGATCCCGGCGGTGCGGATCGCGGCCGGCGCGGTCCAGCGCGGCGGCACGTCCCGGGTGCGGTGCCAGAAGACGTACGCCAGGGCGATCAGCAGCATCGAGGCCAGGAAGTGCGCCATCACGGTCCACGGGTTGAGCGCCATGCGCACCGTGATCCCGCCCAGGACGCCCTGCCCGGCGATCCCGGCCATCATCCACACCGCCGCCGCGAGCAGGCCCGGCACCCGGCGGCGCTGGCGCCACGCGGCGAGCAGCGCGACGACGGCGATGAGCCCGAGCACGAACGTCAGGGTCCGGTTGCCGAACTCGATGATCCCGTGGTGCCCCATGGCCTGGGTCGTCACGTACGACTGCTCGGTGCACCGCGGCCACGTCGGGCAGCCCAGCCCCGACCCGGTCAGCCGGACCAGCCCCCCGGTGCACACGATCCCGACATTGGCGACCAGCGAGGCCAGTGCCGCCCGGCGCAGCACCACAGGCCGATCGAGCAGCGACGACAGCATCCCCAACACGCGGCCGATACTACGCGCGGCTACATATGCCACCTGCGGCGGGTTTAGTAAGGCGAGGCTTACCTTTCGTGCGTTGGATCACCCGGGAGTCGGTTTGCCAGTGCCCGGCGAATTACGTAACGTTGGTGTTGTGAAAAACGTGGAGGTGGCGCAGAGGACTGCTGCCGCTGACGCGTGCCCGCCGCTTGACGTGCGCACCCGTGACCGGGTCACCGAGCTGCTGCTGCAGCAGGGGTCGGCGACGGCGACGGAGCTGGGGCTCGCCCTCGGGCTGAGCGCGGCCGGGATCCGCCGGCACCTCGACGCGATGCTCGCCGAGGGGCTCGTCGAGAGCCGGGAGCGCCCCGACCGCGGGCGCCGGGGCCGGGGACGGCCCGCGCGGGTGTTCACGCTGACCGCCGCGGCGCGCGAGTCGCTGCCGCACACCTATGACGATCTTGCCACGTCCGCGCTGCGGTGGATCGCCGAGCACCACGGCCAGTCCGCGGTGGCCGCGTTCGCCATGGCGCAGGTCGCCGGGCTGGAGGAGCGCTGCAAGGCCGCGATGGCGGAGGCCGGTGACGACCCCCTGGCCAGGGCCGAGGCTCTCGCCCAGGCGCTGACCGCCGAGGGCTACGCTGCCGGCGCAACGACCATCGCGACCGGCGGGCAGCTGTGCCAGCACCACTGCCCGGTGGCGCACGTCGCCGCCGAGTTCTCCCAGCTGTGCGAGGCCGAGACCCAGGTCATCTCGCGCCTGGTCGGCACGCACGTCCAGCGCCTCGCGACCATCGCCAACGGTGATGGCATCTGCACCACCCACATTCCGGCGCCGATCTCCGGCGCCCGTCCCGATAGGCAAAGGAACGTGAGATGACCACTGCCGATCAGCTTGCCGGCCTCGGCCGGTACGAGTACGGCTGGGCCGACTCGGACAACGCGGGTGCCACGGCACGCCGCGGCCTCAACGAGGATGTCGTGCGCGACATCTCGGCGAAGAAGAGCGAGCCGCAGTGGATGCTCGACCTGCGCCTGAAGGGCCTGCGCCTGTTCGACCGCAAGCCGATGCCGGCCTGGGGTGCCGACCTGTCGCACATCGACTTCGACAACATCAAGTATTTCGTCCGCTCGACCGAGAAGCAGGCGGCGAGCTGGGAAGACCTTCCCGACGACATCAAGAGCACCTATGACCGGCTCGGCATCCCCGAGGCGGAGAAGCAGCGTCTCGTCGCCGGCGTCGCCGCGCAGTACGAGTCGGAGGTCGTCTACCACAAGATCCGCGATGATCTCGAGGAGCAGGGCGTCATCTTCCTCGACACGGACACCGCGCTGCGCGAGCACGAGGACGTGTTCAAGGAGTACTTCGGCACCGTGATCCCGGTCGGCGACAACAAGTTCGCCGCGCTCAACACCTCGGTGTGGTCCGGCGGCAGCTTCATCTACGTGCCCAAGGGCGTGAAGGTGGAGATCCCGCTGCAGGCGTACTTCCGGATCAACACCGAGAACATGGGCCAGTTCGAGCGGACGCTGATCATCGTCGACGAGGACGCCTACGTCCACTACGTCGAGGGCTGCACCGCGCCGATCTACTCCTCGGACTCGCTGCACTCCGCGGTGGTGGAGATTGTCGTGAAGAAGGGCGCCCGCTGCCGCTACACCACGATCCAGAACTGGTCGACCAACGTCTACAACCTGGTCACCAAGCGCGCCGTCTGCCACGAGGGCGCGACGATGGAGTGGATCGACGGCAACCTTGGCTCCAAGGTCACCATGAAGTACCCGGCGGTCTACATGCTCGGTGAGCACGCCAAGGGTGAGGTCATGTCGGTCGCGATGGCCGGCGAGGGCCAGCACCAGGACGCCGGCGCCAAGATGGTGCACGCCGCGCCGCACACCTCCTCGACCATCGTGTCGAAGTCGATCGCCCGTGGTGGCGGCCGCACCTCTTACCGTGGCCTGGTCCAGGTCCTGGAGGGCTCGCACCACTCCCGCTCGACGGTGAAGTGCGACGCGCTGCTGGTCGACACGATCTCCCGCTCCGACACGTATCCCTACGTCGACATCCGCGAGGACGACGTGTCGATGGGGCACGAGGCGACCGTCTCGAAGATCAGCGACGACCAGCTGTTCTACCTGATGTCGCGCGGCCTCACCGAGGACGAGGCGATGGCGATGATCGTGCGCGGCTTCATCGAGCCGATCGCCAAGGAACTGCCCATGGAGTATGCGTTGGAGCTCAACCGGCTCATCGAGCTGCAGATGGAGGGCGCTGTCGGATGAGCGGCCAGCGAAGCGGCTCGGGCCGCTCATCGTGTGTCAGTTTTGGCTCGGGCCGACGCCGGAGCGCAGCGGAGGTGGCGGCATGAGCGGCCAGCGAAGCGGCTCGGGCCGCTCATCGTGTGTCAGTTTTGGCTCGGGCCGACGCCGGAGCGCAGCGGAGGCGGCGGCATGAGCGCGCCTGTCCTGGTACCGCCGAAGACCCGCGCGCAGCAGGTCCGATCGTTCGACGTCGCGGACTTCCCGGCCCTCACCGGCCGGGAGGAGGAGTGGCGGTTCACCCCGCTCAAGCGCCTGCGCGGTCTCGCGACTGCGCTCGCCGGGCCCGGCGCCACGGCACCCAAGGCCGAGGCCGTCGAGCTGCCCGAGGGTGTGACCGTCGCGACGGTTGAGCGCACCGACCCGCGGGTCGGCTCGGCGCTGACCCCGTTCGACCGGATCAGCGCGCTCGCCGCCGGCTCGGCCGCCGACGCCCTGGTGGTGTCCGTCGCGGCGAACGCCGTGCCGGAGACCGCCGCCGTGGTGCGGCTGATCGGCTCGAGCTCCGAGGTCGCGTTCGGCCACACCGTGGTCGAGGTCGGCCGGCTGGCCGAGGCGACCGTCGTGCTGGAGCAGGTCGGCACGGTCACCCTCGCCGACAACGTCGAGGTGATCGTCGGCGACGCGGCCAGGCTCACCCTGATCACCGTCACCGACTGGGACGCGGGCGCCGTCCAGGCGCAGCACGTCCGCTTTCGGCTCGGCCGCGACGCCCACGTCACGCACGTGCAGGTGAGCCTCGGCGGCGACGTCGTGCGGCAGTACACCAGCGTCGACTACACCGGCCCGGGCGGCGAGATCGACGCGTTCGGCCTGTACTTCGCCGACGCCGGCCAGCACATCGAGCACCGGCTGCTGGTCGACCACTCGGTGCCGGACTGCCGCAGCTTCGTCTCCTACCGGGGCGCGCTGCAGGGCCAGGACTCGCACACCGTGTGGGTCGGCGACGTGCTCATCCGGGCCGAGGCGACCGGCACCAGCACGTACGAGATCAACCGCAACCTGGTGCTGACCGACGGGGCGCGCGCCGACTCGGTGCCCAACCTGGAGATCGAGACCGGCGAGGTCGTCGGTGCCGGTCACGCCAGCACCACCGGGCGCTTCGACGACGAGCAGCTGTTCTACCTGATGTCCCGGGGCATCCCGGACGACCAGGCCCGCAAGCTCGTGGTCCGCGGCTTCTTCGCCGAGCTGCTGCACAAGATCCCGGTCGAGTCGCTGCGCGACCGCCTGGGTGCGGTCATCGACTCGCGGCTTGAGGCGGCCGGCACGTGATAAAGGTGTGTGCGGTCGCGGACGTGGCGAAGGGGACGGTGCAGCAGTTCGAGGTCGAAGGGACCGAGATCGCGCTCGTCCACGCCGACGACGACAACTTCTACGCCGCCTACGACGAGTGCTCGCACGCCGCGGTCGCGCTGTCCGAGGGTGAGGTCGACGGCTGCACCCTGGAGTGCTGGCTGCACGGCTCGCGCTTCGACCTGCGCACCGGCCAGCCGAGCGGCCTGCCGGCGACCGAGCCGGTCCCGGTCTACCCCGTCGAGATCCGCGACGGCGACGTGTACATCGACTTGAATCCCAGTAATGGAGTGACGAAGTGAGCACGCTGGAGATCACCAACCTGCAGGTGTCGGTGAAGCTGCCCGACGGCGAGCTGAAGCCGATCCTCGCCGGGGTCGATCTGACCGTCGGGGCGGGGGAGACCCACGCCATCATGGGCCCCAACGGCTCCGGCAAGTCCACCCTGGCGTATGCGATCGCCGGCCACCCCCGCTACGAGGTCACCGGCGGCTCGATGACCCTCGACGGCCAGGACGTCCTGCAGATGACCGTCGACGAGCGGGCCCGCGCCGGGCTGTTCCTGGCCATGCAGCACCCGGTCGAGGTCCCCGGCGTGTCCGTGGCCAACTTCCTGCGCACCGCGAAGACGGCGATCGACGGCGAGGCGCCGAAGCTGCGCACCTGGGCCGGCGAGCTGCGCGGCGCCATGGAGAAGCTGAACATGGACCCGTCGTTCGCCCAGCGCAACGTCAACGAGGGCTTCTCCGGCGGCGAGAAGAAGCGGCACGAGATCATGCAGCTGGAGCTGCTGAAGCCGAAGATCGCGGTGCTGGACGAGACCGACTCGGGCCTCGACATCGACGCGCTTCGCGTGGTCAGTGAGGGCGTCGAGCGGGTCCGCGAGAGCGGCGACACCGGTCTGCTGCTGATCACCCACTGGACCCGGATTCTCAAGTACATCAAGCCTGACCAGGTCCACGTGTTCGTCGGCGGACGCATCGTCGAAGAGGGCGGCGCGGAGCTGGCCGAGCAGCTCGAGGCCGAAGGCTACGAGCGCTACCTGGCGGGTGCAGGACCCGTGACCCACGCATAGGGGAATCATGAACGCGCTGGATGTTGACGCGGTACGCAAAGACTTCCCGATCCTGGATCGGGAGGTCAACGGCAACCCGCTCGTCTACCTCGACTCCGGGAACACGTCGCAGAAGCCTCGCCAGGTGATCGACGCGGTCCGGGACCACTACGAGCTGCACAACGCCAACGTCGCCCGGTCCGTGCACACGCTCGGCACCGAGGCGACCGAGGCGTTCGAGGGCGCCCGCGAGAAGGTCGCGGCGTTCGTCGGGGCGGGCACCGCGGCCGAGATCGTGTTCACGAAGAACTCGACCGAGGCGATCAACCTCGTCGCGCACTCCTTCACCGCCGGTGCGCAGGACCCGCGCCTGCGCCTCGGTCCCGGTGACGAGATCGTGATCACCGAGATGGAGCACCACTCCAACATCGTGCCGTGGCAGCTGCTCGCGCAGCGCACCGGCGCGACGCTGCGCTGGTTCGGGCTCACCGACGAGGGCCGGCTTGACCTGTCCCGGCTCGAGGAGCTGATCAACGAGCGCACGAAGCTGGTCTCGGTGGTGCACTACTCCAACCTGCTCGGCACGATCAACCCCGTCGACGTCCTCGTCGCCCGGGCCCGGCAGGTCGGCGCGCTGGTGCTGCTGGATGGCTCCCAGTCGGTGCCGCACATCCCCGTCGACGTGACCGCGCTCGGCGCCGACTTCGTCGCGTTCACCGGGCACAAGATGCTCGGCCCGACCGGCATCGGCGCCCTGTGGGGACGCTTCGAGCTGCTCGACGCCATGCCCCCGTTCCTCGGCGGCGGCTCGATGATCGAGACGGTCGCGATGACCGGCTCGACGTTCATGCCGCCCCCCGCCCGCTTCGAGGCCGGCACGCCGCCGATCGCGGAGGCGGTCGGTCTCGGCGCCGCCGTGGACTACCTGACGGCCGTCGGTATGGACGCGATCCAGGTGTACGAGAAGCAGCTCACCGCCTACGCCCTCGACGCACTGGCCGCGACGCCGGACGTGCGGGTCATCGGGCCGACGGACACCGCCGACCGCGGGGCGACGATCTCCTTCACCGTCGACGGGATCCACCCGCACGATGTCGGGCAGATCCTCGACGACGAGGGCGTGCAGGTCCGCGTCGGGCACCACTGCGCGCGGCCCACCTGCGTGCGCTTCGGCGTGCCGGCGACCACGAGGGCGTCGTTCTACCTGTACACGACGACGGCCGAGGTCGACGCGCTGGTCCGCGGGCTGGAGCGGGTGCGGAAGGTCTTCGCATGAAGCTCGACCAGCTCTACCAGGAGATCATCCTGGATCACTACAAGCGGCCGCACGGCCGTGGCCTGCGCGAGCCGTTCGACGCCGAGGCCCACCACGTCAACCCGACCTGCGGTGACGAGGTGACGCTGCGCGTGTCGCTCAAGGGTGACACCGTCTCGGACGTCTCCTACGAGGGCATGGGCTGCTCGATCAGCCAGGCCTCCGCGAGCATCCTGCACGAGCTGCTCAAGGGCGGCACCGTGCAGGACTCGCTGCGCAGGCACGAGGCGTTCACCGAGCTCATGGGCGGCCGCGGCCAGGTCGAGCCGGACGAGGCGGTGCTGGAGGACGCGGTGGCGTTCGCCGGCGTCGCGAAGTACCCGGCCCGGGTCAAGTGCGCGTTGCTGCCGTGGATGGCGTACAAGGACGCGCTCACGAGGGCCGTCGTTGTCGAAGAAGTCCCAGCTGAGGAGAAGAAGGCATGACCGCGGTGCTCGCCGACATCGAAGAGGCGATGAAGGACGTCGTCGACCCCGAGCTGGGGATCAACGTCGTCGACCTGGGCCTCGTGTACGGCATCCACGTCGACGAGGAGAACGTCGCGACCCTCGACATGACGCTGACGTCCGCGGCGTGCCCGCTGACCGACGTCATCGAGGACCAGACCCGCCAGGCCCTGTGCTCCGGCCCGGGCGGCGGCCTGGTCAACGACATCCGGATCAACTGGGTGTGGCTGCCGCCGTGGGGCCCGGACAAGATCAGCGACGAGGGCCGCGACCAGCTGCGTGCCCTCGGCTTCAACGTCTAGCGGGGCTTGGCCGTCGGGCAGGAGCAGATGTAGTCGACGATCTCCCCGATCGCGCGGATCCTCTGCTCGATCACGTCGGACTCCCCGGCCTTTGCGACCCGGAACCGGTAGTTCTCCGGGATCATGTCGGGCCTCGTCGCCGCGACGAGGTCCGGCGCATCGCTGAAGTTGCGCTTGAACCGCTCCCAGGCCACGTCCCTGGTCTCGAAGATCAGGCAGTAGACCTCGGGGGAGTTCCGCAGCGTCCGGTCGAGCTCGGTGACCTGCTCGTCGGTGATGTTCATGCGGAGGAACACCGACACGTCGACGCCGGGCCGGCCGCAGCTGTCGGCGACCACCTGCGGCGGGTCGTCGTCGCCCGGCGCCAGCCGCCACGCAGCCACGCCACCGGACAGCGCGACGGCCAGCGCGGCCGCCCCCGCGACGGCCTGCCGGCGCCGGTGCCGGGCCGCGGTCGCGCGGACCGCGGCCACCCCGTCGGGCCGGATCGCGTCGTGGGCAAGTTCGTATTCGGCACGCAGCGCGTCCCGCAGATCGTGTGTCACCGTGGCACCTCTCGGTAGTCGTGGAGACTGGCGGCGAGGGAGTGCCGGGCCCGGTACAGCCACGTGCGGACGGTGCCCTCACGGACCCGGCAGAGCTCCGCGACCTCGGCCACCGGCAGCCCCACCAGGTAGTGCAGCACCACCGCCCGGCGCTGCCCGTCGGGCAGGTCCGTGAGCGCGTCGCGGATGGCCACGCCGTGCTCGCCCGGTTCGGGCATCGGCTCTGCCCGCAGCGTGCTCTGGTGCCGCAGCGCGGTGCGCAGGCGGCGCAGGCGCGACGTGGCCAGGTTCCACGCGACCCGGCGGATCCAGGCGGCGGGCTCCTCGTATCGGCTGATGCGGTCCCAGCGCTGCCAGGCGCGCACGAACGCCTCCTGGGTCAGGTCACGTGCCTCGTCGAGGTCGCCGAGGTACACACTGAGCTGTGCGGCGATCTGCCGGAACTGCAGTGCGTAACACTCGGCGAAGCCGTCGGCATCCCTCATGCAGACATCACGTGCGAGCTTCGCCAAAGGTCACAGCACCAGGATGACCGCCAGCACCGCGATGACCGCACTCGATGTCAGCGCCGTCCACAGCCGGCCGCGCGGGCCGGTGAGCACCTTGCCCAGGATGGTGCCGCCCCCGGCGATCAGCAGCTGCCAGCTGGCCGACGCCACGAACGCGGCGAGGACCCACACGGTCTCGCCGGTGGCGGACAGGCCGTCGTCGGCGCGCCGGCCGAGGACCAGGGCGCCGAAGTAGACGATGGTCGCCGGGTTGAGCAGGGTCAGGCCGAGCAGGGCGAAGTAGGCGCCGGCCGGGCGGCTCATCCTGCCGTCGGCGTCGCGTGGCCGCGCCGCGTCGCGTCGGTGCCTGAGCGCGTCGGCGGCGGTCTTCGTGGCCAGCGCCAGGAGTACCACCGCCGCAACCCAACGCAGAGGGGTCGAGATCGGTGCGATCAGCCCCGCGAGGGCGGCGCCGCCGAGGACGGCGACGACCGCGTAGATCCCGTCTGCGGTGGCGACCCCGAGCGCGGCTCCCGCGCCGGTCTTCCAGCCGGTGCGGGCGGCGAGGCCGGCGATCAGGGCGCCGATGGCACCGACCGGGACCGCCACCCCGTAGCCGGCGAGCATCCCCGAGAGGATGACCTCGCCGAGGCCGGGGCTCACGACCGCTGCTTGCGGCTCGCCTCCGTCAGGGTGCCGGCCTGTCGCTCGGCCCCTTCGCCGGCGGGCGCGGGGACGGGGACGGAGGGTCGGCATCGGTTCATGGCGTGCATCATGCCTACGGCTGCTCGCCGTCGCGACCGATATTCTTCAGCGCTTCCCGTCTGGACAATCCGGACAGGTCCGGGTGGTCGGCGACGAAGCGCCGGACCGCGGCGGGGTCGGTCTTCGCGTATTCGCGCAAGGCCCAGCCGATCCCCTTGCGGATGAAGAAGTCCTTGTGGTGCCGGTTTTCGCGGGTGTACGCGAAGAGCCGCTCGACGTCCGTCGTGGCGCGGTACCGCAGCTGGTGCAGGATCGCGGTGCGCACGACCCACAGGTTGTCGTCGGCGGCCCAGGCGTCCATCGGGGTCTGGTCGCCGCTGACGACCGGGCCGACGACGTTGGCAGCGAGCGCGTCGACGGTGTCCCACCACGGTTTCGTGGTGATGAGCGTGCGCAGCGTCGGCAGGTCCGCGGGGGTGAGCGTCCTGGCGTGCCGGGCCAGCAGGTCGCAGGCGAAGTACTGGAACTCCCGCTCCGGCAGCTCCCAGCAGGCCAGCGCCACCGGCAGGGGGTCGCCCTTCAGGAACGGCCTGGACAGCTGCCGCCGCAGCGGGCTCGGGATGCCGAGGAACTCGAACTGGTCTCGCATGTAGGCACGCATCGCCGCGGCCTGCCCGGGAGCCGCGTGCTCCCGGTAGACCGCGGCGAGGTCGTCGACGATGCTCACAAACTGCTGGTGGCGAACGTGTCGCACTGCTTCGGGTCGCCCTTGTCGAAGCCGATCTTGAACCACTTCTGGCGCTGCGCGGACGTGCCGTGCGTGAACGCGTCGGGGTTCACGCCGCTGCCGGACTTCTTCTGGATCGTGTCGTCACCGATCGCCTGCGCGGCCTCGAGCGCCTCGTCGATGTCCTGCTGCGTGATGCTCTTGAACAGCACCGCGTCGCCCTCTTTGTCCTTGGTCTCCGTGGCGTGGAAGGCCCAGGTGCCGGCGTAGCAGTCGGCCTGCAGCTCCAGGCGCACCGAGCCCGAGGTGGGGCCGGTGTCGCCCTGCTGGACCTTGGCGTTCGTGCCGAGCAGGTTCTGGATGTGGTGGCCGTACTCGTGCGCGATCACGTACGGCGCGGCGAACTCGCCCTTCGCCCCGAAGCGGCTGGACAGCTCGTTGTAGAAGGTGAGGTCGATGTACACCTGGCTGTCGGTGGGGCAGTAGAACGGCCCGACGCCGGAGTCGGCCTGGCCGCAGCCGGTGTTGACGGCGCCGTTGAAGTAGTTGGTCTTCACCGGCTGGTACTCCTTGCCGAACGCCTTGGGCATCTCGGCCTTCCAGTACGCCTGGACGGAGTTGATGTAGAGCAGGTTGCGGCAGTCGGCGTCGTTGAACCGGTCCTTGTTGGACTTGTCGCAGCGCTTCTCGATGTCGGAGTTGTCGGCCTGCTGGTCGCCGCCGCCTCCGCCGCCGAGCATGCCGCTGCCGAAGAGGCCGCCGCCACCGCAGACCACCAGCGCGAGGACGATCAGGGTGATGATGAGGCCCATCTTGCCGCCCCCGCCGATGGGGATGGGGATGCCGCCGATACCGCCACCGCCTCCGCCGCCACCGCTGGTCGAGCCGCGCAGGTCGTTGACCTGGCTGCTGTCGAGGTCGGCATCGTCGTTGAACTCCATGGCACACCTCTTCGTACGGGGGGACCTTGCGGGATCGACCGGTGTCTGCTTCGACCGGTACCCGATGATCTTGTGACGTAATCGTGTGGCGGTGCTGCGGGATGCGCACGGTACGATATGCGGGTGACTCGTACTCAGAGGGAGTGACCCCAGTTCTGCACCTGGAGTCTGTCCGCCTTCCCTTTGAATATTTCGAGAGCGAGTCCTTCCTGTGATCACGACCACGGGTCTTGAGCTGCGCGCGGGTGCGCGCATCCTCCTCAGCGACATCAACCTGCGCATCCAGCCTGGCGACCGCATCGGTCTCGTCGGGCGCAACGGCGCCGGCAAGACCACCACCCTCAAGGTCCTCGCCGGTGAGGGCACTCCGCACGCGGGTGCCGTCGAGCGCCGCGGTCCCGTCGGCTACCTGCCGCAGGACCCGCGCACCGGCGACCTCGAGGTGACCGCCCGTGACCGGGTGCTGTCCGCCCGCGGGCTGGACACCATCTACGCCGAGATGAAGGCCCTCGAGGCCAAGCTCGGCGACGACGACAAGATGATCCGGCGGTATGGGCAGCTCGAGGACCAGTTCGCCGGCCTGGGCGGCTACGCGGCCGAGGCCGAGGCCGCCCGGATCTGTGCCAACCTGGGCCTGCCCGACCGGGTCCTCGCCCAGACGATCGGCACCCTGTCCGGCGGCCAGCGCCGCCGCATCGAGCTGGCGCGCATCCTGTTCCGCGACGCGGCCGCGACCGGCGGCGGCATCCTGCTGCTCGACGAGCCGACCAACCACCTCGACTCGGACTCGATCTCCTGGCTGCGCAACTTCCTGTCCAGCCACAAGGGCGGCCTCGTCGTCATCTCCCACGACGTCGAGATGCTGGACGCGATCGTCAACAAGGTCTGGTACCTGGACGCCAACCGCGCCACGATCGACTTCTACAACCTGAACTGGAAGCTCTACCAGCAGCAGCGCGAGACCGACGAGAAGCGCCGCAAGCGGGAGCGGGCCAACGCGGAGAAGAAGGCCGGTGCCCTGTTCGCGCAGGCCGACAAGATGCGGGCCAAGGCCACCAAGACCATCGCCGCGCAGAACATGGCCCGCCGCGCCGAGCGGATGCTGGGCGACCTCGAAGAGGTCCGCGTCTCCGACAAGGTCGCGAAGGTCCGCTTCCCCAACCCGAAGCCGTGCGGCAAGACCCCGCTGACCGCGTCCGGGCTGTCGAAGGCGTACGGGTCGCTCGAGATCTTCATGGACGTCGACGTGGCCGTCGACCGCGGCTCCCGGGTGGCGATCCTCGGGCTCAACGGCGCCGGCAAGACCACGCTGCTGCGGATGCTGGCCGGGGAGCTCTCGCCGGACAGCGGTGAGGTGCACGAGGGGCACGGCCTGCAGCGCGGGTACTACGCGCAGGAGCACGAGCAGCTCGACGTCGACCGCACGATCCTGGAGCTGATGCGCTCCGCCGCCCCCGACCAGAACGACACCGAGCTGCGCAAGATCCTCGGCGCGTTCCTGTTCACCGGCGACGACGTCGACAAGCCCGCCGGGGTCCTGTCCGGTGGGGAGAAGACCCGGCTCGCCCTGGCGACGCTGGTCTGCTCCGGCGCCAACGTGCTGCTGCTCGACGAGCCGACCAACAACCTCGACCCGATCAGCCGGGAGCAGGTCCTGGACGCGATCGCGCGGTATCCGGGGGCGATCGTGCTCGTCACGCACGACCCGGGCGCGGTGACGGCCCTCAAGCCGGACCGGGCGATCCTGCTGCCCGACGGCGTCGAGGACGCGTGGAGCGACGACCTGCTGGAGCTGGTCGAGCTCGCCTGATCCTGGTCTTTCACCAGGGCGTGATCAGCAGTGCCTCCACGACGATCGCGAGGACTGCCCCCACCGCCGTGAGCAGCAGCGGGGTCGGGGGCAGCTCGCCGCCGGGCTTCTCGGGCGCCACCGCGGCGACCGTGAGCCACGGGAAGAACGGCAGCCAGGCGTGCTCCACGCCGCCGCGGGCCAGGCCCGCCGCGATCGAGAACACCACCGCCGCCCCGGCGCCCACCAGGAACGGCCAGGCGGCGGTGTTGCGGACCTTGCGTGCGCTGGCGACGATCGCCGGGCCGGTGGCGAGCAGCAGCACGACCACGCTGATCGCGCTCCACCACAGCACCGACCGGTAGGGCGCGACCCGGCTGGCGTAGTCGGTCTCCGCGGTGACCAGGCCGTCCGCCCAGCTGAAGCCGAGCAGCTGGGCGGTCAGCACGGGCGCCAGTGCGCCGATGCCCGTGACCACGTTCAGGAACGCCCGCCGTCTGGCGAAGTAGATGAACACGATCGACAGGCCCAGCCACGGCGCGGAGTACGAAAACAGCGCCGCGACACCGATCAGCAGGCCGGCGGCGAGGGCCCACGCCGTTGCCTGCAGCCCGCGGACCCTGGTGCGGCTGGCCCGCAGGCCCGCGACGATGGCCGCGGCGCCGAGGGTGGCCACCAGGCCGTCGAGGCTCACCGCCACCCAGATCGCGTACGGGGCCAGCACGAGCACCGGCAGGTACCGCCGCGCGGCCGGTTCGCCCACCGAGTCGCGGACCGCCGACAACACCAACGGAATCGTCAGCGCCGATAGGGCGGTGATCAGGAATCCGAGGACGACGTGGTTGTCGACACCGATTTGGTCGGCCAGCCACAAAAACAGTACGGGACCCGGCGGATGGCCCCGTGAGGCGACGGAGTGCGCCGGCGCGTCGGCCGTGAAATGTCTGAGGTATGCCAGCGGATCGTCACCGACCCGCCTTACATCACCCAGGTATTCCTCCGGTGAGCCCAGAGCTTTCGTAAGACCCGACCAGCCATCGACAAACGCCAAAGCGATAGCCCACGTCAGGCCGGCGATGTACCCGAATAGCTGAATTTTTCGCCATGATCGTCGCTGGTTGGCGCCACGTGACGCAGACCACAGTACCGCCGCGGCCACCAACGGCGCCAGCACGCTGCCCGGCCCGACCCTGATCTTGTACCTGCCGAGGAAGGGGGCGCTGGCGGTGCCCAGACGGGCGTCGAGCTGCACCGCAAGCGCGGCGAGCGCGAGTCCGCACAGTCCGAGGACAACCCAACGGAGCGCATCGCGACGCTCACGATGCGCAGTCCATGGTCGGTCGGTGGGGCGTTCGCTCATCACGGCGCATCACGGTATCGGGTAGGCGACAATGCTGTGCGTGTCGGTTGGCGTGCCGTCGATATCTAGCGCATGATCGTTCGAGGCGGTCTAATAGGTGGGACCGCACCAACCGCTCTGTCTGGGACGTGAGGGATCAGCATGGCAGCCACCGCCACCACCAGCACCGAGAAGGGTCGCCGGATCGTCGGCGCCGAAAGGCAGACGCTGGCGAAGGACCTCGTGAAGCGGTACACCAACGGTGAGAGTATCCGCGCGCTCGCCGCTTCCACCGGTCGTTCCTATGGATTCGTGCACCGGGTGCTGACCGAATCTGGCGTTCAGCTTCGTCAGCGTGGCGGTGCCCGGCGCCGCAAGAAGGCGTGAACACCACTCCCACGTCGGGAGAGGCTCGTTTCGACGTCGATGGGCCGGTCGCGACGGTGACGTTGGACCGGCCCGAGGTCCTCAACGCGCAGACCCCCGCGTTGTGGACCGACCTCCGGACGTTCGGCCGGTCACTGCCGGGCGACGTGCGTGTGGTGATCGTGCGCGGATCCGGGCGGGCCTTCTCAGCCGGGCTCGACACCTCGGTCGCCGCGACGATGCTCGGCGGCGTCTCCGAAGCGCAGATCGCGCAGTATCAGGAGGCGTTCGCCTGGCTGCGGCAGCCGTCGCTCATCTCGATCGCGGCGGTGCACGGCCACGCCATCGGCGCCGGGTTCCAACTCGCCCTCGCCTGCGACTTCCGGGTCGTGGCCGAGGACGTCAAGTTCTGCATGGCCGAGGTCACGCTCGGGCTCGTCCCGGACCTCGGAGGCACCAAACGGCTCGTCGAGCTGGTCGGTTACGCGCGGGCGCTGGAGCTGTGCGTGACCGGCCGGCGCGTGCCGGCCGCGGAGGCGTCGCAGATCGGCCTCGCCAACGTCGTGGTGCCTGCCTCCGCGCTCTCCGACGCCGTGAGTGACCTGACCGCGGCCGTCCTCGCGGGTTCGCGGGACGCGGTCGTGGAGATCAAGGCGCTCATCGCGGCGGCGGGCGGTCACACGTTCGCCGAGCAGGAGGCCGTCGAGCGGGCCGCGCAGGTCCGGCGGATCCAGGATCTGGCGGGCGCGGGCGAATAAGGTTTTGTCGTACCCCCGGGGCATGCTTGTGCTCATGGTTTCCGACCGGGGGTGGCGATGACTTCGAGTGGCATGGCGGGCTGGGAGACGCTGCGTTCCCTGCGCAAGGCCGATGAGCTGGCCGGCAAGCGACTGGCCCGCGGCACGGCGAAGCGGATCCTCGCCTTCGCCCGGCCCTATCGCAGCGACATCAGCGTCTTCCTGGTCACCGTCGTGCTCGGCGCGGCCATCGGCGTCGCCACGCCGTATCTCGCCGGCGACGTGATCAACAAGATCAACGCCGGTGGCCCCGACGCCGGCGCGGCGGTCGTGCGGGTCGCGCTGCTCATCGGCGCGCTCGCCGTGATCGACGCGCTGCTGTCCCTCGTCCAGCGGTGGTATTCCGCCCGCATCGGCGAGGGCATCATCCTGTCGCTGCGCACCCAGGTCTACGGCCACGTGCAGCACATGCCGCTGCAGTTCTTCACCCGCACGCAGACCGGCGCGCTCGTCAGCCGGCTCAACAACGACGTGCAGGGCGCCCAGCGCGCGTTCACCTCGACCCTGTCCGGCGTCGTCAGCAACGTCATCCAGCTCGTCCTCACCGCCGCGGTCATGGTCACCCTCTCCTGGCAGGTGACGCTGCTGTCGCTGGTCATGCTGCCGGTCTTCATCTTCCCGGCCCGCCGCGTCGGCAAGCGGCTCGCCGCGATCACCCGCGAGGCGTATCAGCTCGACGCCACCATGAACGCGACGATGACCGAGCGCTTCGGCGTCGCCGGCGCGCTGCTGGTCAAGCTGTTCGGCCGCCCCGAGACCGAGGCGGCCCGCTTCGCCGACCGCGCCGGCCGGGTCCGCGACATCGGCATCCAGACCGCCATGTACAGCCGCGTGTTCTTCGTCAGCATGCTGCTGGTCGCCTCGCTCGCGCAGGCCCTCACGTATGGGCTTGGCGGCTGGTTCGCCGTGCACGGCCAGATCACCGCGGGCACCGTGGTCACCCTCGCGCTGCTGCTCACCCGGCTCTACGGTCCGCTGACCGCGCTGTCCAACGTCCGGGTCGACGTGATGAGCGCGCTCGTCTCGTTCGAGCGGGTCTTCGAGGTCCTCGACCTGGCCCCCGGCATCGCGGAGCGCCCCGACGCCCGCCCGCTGCCGGCCGGCTCCGCGAAGGTCGAGTTCCGCGACGTGCACTTCCGCTACCCGAGCGCCGCCGAGGTCTCCCTCGCGTCGCTCGAGGACGTCGCGTCGCTGGACCGCACCGTCACCGACGAGGTCCTCAAGGGCGTCTCCTTCACCGTCGAGCCGGGCGAGATGGTCGCGCTCGTCGGCCCCTCCGGCGCCGGCAAGTCCACCACCGCCATGCTCGTCCCGCGCGTCTACGACACCACCGCCGGTGCGGTCCTCGTCGGCGACGTCGACGTCCGCGACGCCACCCTGCAGTCCCTGCGCGACACCATCGGCGTCGTCACCCAGGACTCCCATCTCTTCCACGAGTCCATCGCCGACAACCTGCGCTACGCCAAGCCCGACGCCACCGACGACGAGATCCGCACCGCGCTGCGCCGCGCCCAGGTCGGCGACCTCGTCGACTCCCTCCCCGAAGGCCTCGACACCGTCGTCGGCGAGCGCGGCTACCGCTTCTCCGGCGGCGAGAAGCAACGCATCGCCATCGCCCGCCTCCTGCTCAAGGCCCCCTCCATCGTCATCCTCGACGAGGCCACCGCCCACCTCGACTCCGAGTCCGAGGCCGCCGTCCAACGCGCCCTCGCCGAGGCCCTCACCGGCCGCACCGCCCTCGTCATCGCCCACCGCCTGTCCACCATCCGCGACGCCGACCAGATCCTCGTCGTCGACGACGGCCGCATCGTCGAGCGCGGCACCCACGAGTCCCTGGTCGCCGCCGCTGGGCTTTATGCGGAGCTGTACCGCACCCAGTTCGCCGTAGCCGACTCCCCATTGCCCCCAGCCACCCCCTACCCGCCCAACCCCCTCTCCACCCCCATCCCATAACCCCCAACCCCTCCCACTCCGCCGCCCTGCGCCCTACCGCCCTGCGCCCACCCCGCCGTCCCGCGTCCGCCCCGCCGTTCTGTGTTCGCCTCGGCGCCCTACGTCCGGCCCGCCGCCCTGCGCCCGCCCCGCCGTTCTCTGCCCGCCTCGGCGCCCTGTGCCGCCCGCCGCCCTGGGTCCACCGCTCCGTTCTGTTGTCCGTCTCGGCGCCTTGTGCCGTCCCGCGGCCCTGCGTCCGCCCGCTGCTCAGCCGCTGTGCGGTCGGCCCGCTGCTCTGGGCCCGATCCGCCGACCGCTGCTCTTCGCCCGACCGCTGCTCTCCCGCTGCTGCATCCGGGCCGCCCTGCCGCTCCGCCGTCCTGCGTCCACCCCTCCGTTCTGTGTCCGTCTCGGCGCCTTGTGCCGTCGCGCCGCCCTGCGTCCGCCCGCTGCTCAGCCGCTGTGCGGTCGGCCCGCTGCTCTGGGCCCGATCCGCCGACCGCTGCTCTTCGCCCGACCGCTGCTCTCCCGCTGCTGCATCCGGGCCGCCCTGCCGCTCCGCCGTCCTGCGTCCACCCCTCCGTTCTGTGTCCGTCTCGGCGCCTTGTGCCGTCGCGCCGCCCTGCGTCCGCCCGCTGCTCAGCCGCTGTGCGGTCGGCCCGCTGCTCTGCGTCCGACCCGCCGACTGCTCCTCTTCGCCCGACGGCTGCTCTTGGCCCGACTGCTGCTCTCCCGCTGCTGCGTCGGGCCCTCTGCTCTGCGTTCGGCCTGCCGGTTTGTGCGGTCGGCCCTCTGCCCTGCGCCCGGCCCGCCGCCCCGCCGCTCCACGTCCGGCCCGCCGGGTTCTGTGTCGCCCTGCCGCCCTCCGTCCGACCCGCCGCCCTGCGCCCGCCCCTGCTCTGCGTTCGACCGCTGCTCTGCCGTTCCGCGTCCGGCCCACCGGGTTTGTGCCCGCCCCGCCGGGTTCTGTGCCCGGCCCGCCGCCCTGCGTCCGGCCCGCCGCTCTGCCGTTCCGCGTCCGGCCCGCCGGGTTCTGTGCCCGGCTTGCCGCCCCGCGTCCGGCCCGCCGTCTGCGCCCGCCCTTGCTCTGCGTTCGACCGCTGCTCTGCCGCTCTGCGTCCAGCCCGCCGGGTTTGTGCCCGGCCCGCCGCCCTACGTCCGGCCCCCCGCTCTGCCGGTCGGCGTCCGGCCCGCTGGGTTCCGTGCCCGGCCCACCGCCATGCGTCCGACTCACCGCTCTGCGGCCGACCCGCCAACTGCTGCTCTACGTCCGGCCTGCCGCTCTGCCGTTCCGCGTCCGGCCCGCCGGGTTCTGTGGCCGGCCGCCCCCTGCGTCCGACCGCCGCTCTCCTGCTCTGCGGCCGGCCCGCTGTTCTCTCGCGGGTTGCGCAGCCGCCCGGTCGGTTCTGCCAGGTCCGAGCCTGTGGGTCGCTGGCCTGGCCACCGTTCTGCGGTCGACTCCGTCGGATTCTGCAAGGTTTGCGCCCCTGGGCCTGTCGGCGCTCCTGCAACAGCCCGCCTTCTGCCGATTCATCCTGAGGTCGTCGGTTATCCGCCGCTCTGCGGCCGGCCCGCTGTTTCTGCAGATTCCACAACTGGTGCGTCGGCTTACACGCCGGTCCGTTGGTGCACCGCTGACCTGTCGCGCCGAACAGCCGGGACGCCCGGCTCGACCTGCTGGCCGACACACTGATCAGCTGGCCTGTCCGTTGTTCTGCCAGTTCGCCGGGGGTGTTGGCGTCCGGCGCCATGCCTCCTGCGCCACTCACGGGTCATGCACTGCCTGTCGGCGTCCGCGATACAGACCTGGTCCGCGTCGCCGTCCACGGCATTCACAAGTCCACGAGCACGGGCGCTTGCGTCGTGCAGGTTTGCTCCGGGCGGGTGGTGCGCCAGCTGTCCATCCATGCGCGGCGCGACTGGGTCCGCCGATGCGCTGGTTGCCTTGCGTTGCTGTTCGCGTGCGGGTTTGTCATGCCCGTAATAAAAGATCCAGCACGGCTGCGGCCTTTGTGGTTCCGCGCAGCCTGCGGCGGCGCGAACGGGTAGCGCGGTCGCCGTCCGTGCCGCCTTGCGGTGATGCCAAGCCAGGTCCGCGCTCACATGATCCAGCGCCGTCGGGCGCGTCATTCGGTGCTACAACACCGTCGCTGGTCAGAAAACCAAGAGCGACCGACGACAGGTCAAGGTCGCGTGTGCTTCGCGCCTCGAAGTGTATGCCTAGGCCCGCGCCGCGTGACTGGCGTGCTTGTCGTCGATGTCCAGATTGGGCTCTTTGCGGGTCCCCGTGATCACGAGAAACGATCGGAATCGATGACTGGACCGAGAGGTACCACGCGCCGGACGGCGATCTTTCGTGCTCGCCCGTGATCGAAGGACGGCGCTGGTCGTCCAGGCGGCCATGGGACGACTTCGATCATGGGTCCGTGCCGCCTCGGGCGGCGCGGTCACCGTCCGGGCGGCGACTTGCCGCCCCGGTGCGTGATCGAAGGATGGTCCCGGTTGTTCGGGCGGCCATGGGGCGGCTTCGATCTCCGTGCAAGATCGCCTGGTGGGGTGCTGTGAGGCATCCCTGCGAGGCTGGGATAGGCGGTGGGGGTGGGGTGTGCAAATCGGTGGTGATGGGCATTGTTGGGCGTGTCTCGGCGTGTCCGGGCACTCGGTGCGGGCGGATCGATAGGTGTCGTCGCCGTGGTGGGGTTGCGTTGATGCGGGTCAATGTGATGTATGCGGGGGTGTTTGTTGATGGGTGATTGTCGATTGGTTCTTTGGGAATGCGCGGGGGTGGTGGTCAGGCGAGCAGGGGCCAGGCGAGCTGGGCGGCGCTGGCCTGCAGGGCGGGGGTCTGCGGGTAGTTCTGGCTCGGCAGTTGTGCTCGGATCGCCCTGAGCCAGTCGCGGTACGTTGCGGCGGGTGGCAGGTCTGCGAGGGCGGTCAGCGCCACGTATGTGAACGCGCCGTTGGGGCGGCCGGCGAAGGTGGCGTCGTAGGAGTACTCGGTGTCGCGGCATGCCGACAGCAGCAGCGCGGCGGAGCGGGGGCGGGCCCGGAGCGTGCCGCGATCGGAGAAGCGGGCGGAAACGTGGTCGGAAGAGCGGGCGGGCAGGAACGTTGACGGGGCCAGGAAGCGGCTCGAGCAGCGGCTGTCGCCCAGGGGGCGGCTCAGGCGGGTCAGGGTTCCCGAGTGGCACGAGTCGGAGATGAGCACCGTGCGTACGCCGGGAGCGGCCGCGCTGAACAGGGCCGACAGCTCGTCGTCCAGCAGTGGGCCGTTGGCGGCGATGTCGTGCGGGCAGATGGCCTCGTCGCGGTGGTCGGGCTCGTCGCCGTCGAGGTCGGGGACCCAGGTGCCGTGCCCGGAGTACGTGATGACGACCGCGTCGCCGGAGGAGGTGCGCGACAGCAGGTCGGCGATGCCGGTGCGGATCGCGGCGCCGGATGCGGCGCTGTCGAGCAGGGTGCGGACGTCGAAGCCGCGGGCGGTCAGGGCGTCGGTCCAGTCGGCGGCGTCGTTGCGGCAGCCGTACAGGTCGTTGGAGACGCCCGGGTAGTCGTTGATGCCGACGCAGAGTGCGAGTTTCATGGTGTCCCCCGTGAACACGTCGAAACGATGGAACCTTCTGTAGTGAAGGCGTCACGGGGAGGCGGTTAGGTTCAGCCGGCGCCGAAGCAGACGAACGGGGTGGCCTCCGGCAGGTCGGCCAGGGCGCGGGCGGGGGAGATGCCGGCGGCGACGGCGCGGTGGTAGTGCGTCATGACCTTGGGGCCTAGTTCGTCGGGGATCCGGGCGACACTGGCCACGACGTTGGCGGTGCCGGCGTGCAGCAGGGCGGCGGTGAAGCCGACGAGTTCGTCGCCGGCGCGCACGACGGCGCGGCCGACGTCGCAGGCGGACAGCACGACCTGGCCGGGGGCGGTGCCGAGGCGTTGCAGCTCGTACGCCAGGAGCGGGCCGTCGCCGAGTTCCAGCCGGGAGAACAGGACGTTCTGCGTGTCGTGGTAGCCGTGTGCGGCGACGTGGACGACGGGTGCGGCGTCCATGCCGGCCAGGACGCTGGTCGCGGTCGCGGCGGCGCCGCGCAGCACCCGGCCGCGCGGATACAGCGCGGCGATCGCGTCGATCTCCGCGTCGGCGTGCACGAGGTCGGGGCCCGCGACGAGCAGCGGTGCACCCGTCGGCTCGCCCTTGTCTGCGGCGCGTTCCACGGTACGGGCGGCGAGCCACACGGAAGCCGACGGCGCCACCGTCACGGGGCGTCCTCGCAGGCCGGGCAGGAGACCCCAGGGCAGGACGGCGAGCTGTCTGGTCGGCACGAGGACGACGTCATGGGTGGCGAGCGCTGCGTGTACCGGAGCGATCAACGCCTGATCGAGTGTTGTGGCCTGCCGGTCGGCGCTGGCGCGCACCACCGCCGCAAGTTTCGGGGGCAGGCGCCGGTCGGCGGCGGTGTCGAGGTCGCTGAGCAGGCGGCGGACGGACTCGGCGACGGGGGCGTACGCGCCGAGCTCGACCGACGTGATCGTGCCGTCGGCGAGGATGAGGGCGTGCAGCCGGTCGCGGCGGACGAGATAGCTGACCATGCAGCGGCCGGTGCGGGCGAGTTCTGCCAGGACCCGGTCCAGGATCTCGGGGTCGGCGGTGGCGGCGTGGCCGTCCTCGGTGTCGCCGGCCCACCAGCCCTGCCGGCGGATGGCCTGTTCCAGCTCGGCGCAGCGGGCCCGCAGCAGGGGTTCGGGCCGGCCTTCGAGCTCGGCGAGGCGGACCGCCCGGCGCAGCTGGCGCAGCTCCGCGATGGCCTCGGCGACCTGCGGGTCCTGCGGCGGCAGCACCGAGCGGATCCGGAACGACTGGGCACGGGAGCGTTCCGACCAGTTGAAGACGAGGCTCGGCGGCCCGAGCGACCAGGAGATGTCCAGCCCGTACGCGCCGAGGTCCGCTCCGAGCGCGGCGACGCTGCTCTGCAGCTCCAGGCTGCCGAACCGGCGCCGGTGCTCCTGCAGCGTGGCGAGCCCCTTGTGCAGCTCGTCGAGGGCGGAGCGCGGGCGGCCGTCGGCGCGGTGCAGCTCGGCGCGAGTGAGCCGGCGCAGCAGGTGCGTGTCGAGGGGGACGTCGGCGGGCAGCACCCGGCGCGCGGCGACGCGCTGCTCGGCGGTGGGGGTGTCACCGGCGGCGACCCTGGCCCGCAGGGCGAGGAGCTCGGCGCTGCCGGCGTCGTGGCGCAGGCCGAGTTGCCGCAGCGTCGCGGCGAGGCGATTGGCCCGTCGCGCAACGGCGAGCAGCTTGCGCCGCGCCTCTTCAGCAGCAGCGGGCGGCGCTGCGGCGTGCGGCATTGCGGTGGGCGGTGCAGCGGTGAGCGGCGCGAGAGCAGGCGGTGCAAGAGCGGGCGATGCGGGAGTGGATAGGGCAGGAGTAGACGGCGCAAGAGCGGGCGACGCGGGGGTGGATGGCGCGGCAGGGGATGGCGCAAGAGCGGGCAACGCGGGGGTGGATGGCGCGGCAGGGAACGGCGCGGGTGTGGGCGGCGCGGGTGTGGGCGGCGCGGGTGTGGGCGGCGCGGGTGTGGATGGCGCAGCAGGGGACGGCACGAGAGTGGGCGACGCAAGAGCGGGCGCGGCGGGAGTGGATGGCGCGGGAGTGGATGGCGCGGGAGTGGGCGGCGCGGGAGTGGGCGGCGCGGGCGGTGCAGGGGTGGCGGCCGGCAGCTGTGGCTGGGTTCTCGCGGCGGCGGCGAGGTCGACGCGGACCTGGAGCGACGCCGCCAGAGCGGCCCAGGCGCGGTTGCGGCGGCGGGTGAAGCGGGCCCTGGCGCGGGCGCTCCACAGTGCCGCCGCCACCAGGTCGCCGCTGCCGAGGGAGGCCTGGGCGCGGGCCAGTTCGGCCTCGCCGAGGTCCTGGTTGAGGCGGTGGCGTTTCAGCAGTTCGATGGCCTGGTCGAGTTCCTCCGCGGCGGCGGTGTCCAGGCCGGCGACCAGCAGGGCGCGGCCCCGGTCGAGCATGGAGATGGCGAGGAAGCCGTCGGCGCCGAGGCGGCGCAGCGCGTCGGCCGCGGTGTCGAACGTCTGCAGCGCGGCGGGCACGTCGCCGCCGGCGAGAGCGCAGTAGCCGAGGTTGTGCTCGGCCTTGGCGGCGAGCAGGTCCAGGCCGTGGGCGACGGCGAGGTCGCGGCAGAGGCGCAGGTCGGCGCGGGCGAGGCGGACCCGGCCGGCGGTGAGGTGCACGACGCCGCGGTTGAGCAGGGTGCGGGCGAGGACGGCGGGTTCGCCGTGCTCCTGCAGGACGGGCACGGCGGCGTCGAGGAGCTTCAGGGCGGCGTCGATCTCGCCGACGCGGAGCAGGAGCAGGCCGCGTTGCTGCAGGACGGTGCCGACGTCGGTGAGGTCGGCGAAGGACTCGGCGCGGTCGAGCAGTTCCAGGCCGAGGTCGGTGCGGCCCTGCTCGGCCTCGGCGTGGGCGAGGGTCAGCAGGAGCCGCGCGGCGAGGCCGGGCGAGGGCGGAGGGCTCGCCGCCGGGCCAGCCGAGCAGGCGCAGCGCCTCGGTGGCGCGTCTCGCGGCGGTCGCGGGCCGACCGGTGGTGCCGGCACGCACCGCGGACCGGTGCAGCCGCGCCGCGCGGGCCGTCAGGCGGTCGCCGGACATGCCTGTAGCCCGCGCGGGATCGCGCGGGTCGACCGTGCTGGTCGGTTCCTCGGCTACACCACGAACGATGGCTACACCACGAACGATGGCGTCACCACCGTCCGGACGCCATCGGCCTCTTGGTCGGTCGTCGGGTGGACGCGGATCTGGACCTCGCCCCGGGTCACGCGCTGCGCGGCGAAGCGGCCGCCCTCGTCGGTGTCCATCGTCTGCGGGCCGTCGACGGTGCGCAGCTCGATGCGGCACGCGGCCGGTGGGGCGAGCCAGCCGTCGAGGCGGACGGTGCCGCCCGCGGCGGCGGTCCACTCGACCATGATCGTGAGGCTGGCGGACTCGAACGTGGCCCGGGTCGTCTCCTCGTCGCCGCGGACCCCCGCCAGCACGCCGGCGGGGGGTTGCGGGACGGGACGGCAGACCTCGATGTCGAAGCCGGTGACGCTGAGGGAGAAGAGCAGGTCGGCGGGGACGGGGTCGACCAGGCCGGCGATGCGGCGCAGGTCGGCGAGGAGGGTGTCGTCGTTCATCGGGCCCTACCCCGGGAACCCGTCGAGTGCCCGCAGCGCCCGTTGCACGGTGGACTTCGCGTCGATCTGGTCGAGGCGCAGCTGCGGGTCGTCGGCCGCGTTGGCCAGCAGCAGCGCGGCGACCTCGGCGGCGCCCAGACCGGCGGCGAACGAGCTGCCGCTCCACGAGGCGAACCCGCGGGTGTAGTCGTCGGCGTCGAGGGTCTCGCGGCGTGCGGGGCGGCCGCCGGCGTTGCCGGCCGGGGTCGCGTAGGCGGCGCCGCGGCTGCCCTGGATCTTCGGATACGTGCTGACCAGCGCCGAACCGGGTGCCCAGTAGCGGACCCACGGGCCGTCGTTGCTGAACATGGCCTTGGCGTCGTTGGGCTGGAACGCCCCGACGCTCATCACCGGCAGCTCCCCGTCGCAGGGCAGGGCCGCGGGGTAGAACTCGCGGGACGTGGCGTGGTTGCCGGCGGCCGCGACCACGACGACCCCCGCGGCGAGGAGCCGGTCCACGTGTTCCTGGAGGCGGATGGTGTACGTGGTGTCCGCCGCGCTCTCCAGGTAGTAGCCCAGTGACAGGCACACGACGTCGACCATGGCGCCGCCGGTGCCGGCCTGTGCGGCCTCGACCTGGTCGGCGAGCCGGTCGAGGGCGATGAGCAGGTCGCTTTCGTAGACGACGCCGTCGCTGTGCATGACTCGGATCTGCAGGACGGTCGCGTCGGGGGCGACCTGGCGCACGAGGCCGCCGATGAACGTGCCGTGGCCGGTGTGGCTGCCGAGCTCGCCGGCGACGGAGCCGGTGCGGATCTGCCGCTCCCACGCGTCGCGGAGCCGCTGCAGCTGGTGGCCGGCGGCGATGAGCTGCTCCTGCGCGGCGAGGATCGTGGCCTGCAGCTCGGCGTCGACGGCGGTGAACCCGTCCGTGGGCAGCGCCGAGCCGGCCGGGGCGGGGACGTCGAGCCACTCGTGCGGGGAGATGCCGGTGTCGAGGATCGCCACGACGGGGCGGCGGTCGCCGAGCTCGGCGGCGGTGCGCCGGCGGGGCGGCTGGAGGACCAGGTCGACCGGCTGGCGTCCGGCGCCACCGGCGAAGCGCCAGGCGCTGCCCTCGGTCATCGGGGACCCCTCCGTCATGGGGGAGCCCTCGGTCATCGGGGAGCCTTCGGTCATCGGCGAGCCCTCCGTCATGGGAGAGCCTTCCGTCATCGGGGAGCCCTCGGTCATGGGGGAGCCCTCAGTCATCGGTACCCCACCGATGGAGGCACCGAAGAGCAGGTGGTCGAGGGACAGGTGCGCGCCGTGGCCACCGGCCCGCAGCGCCTTCAGCGCGGCCCAGGCGTCGACGGACTCGGGGTCGGCACCGTGCGCCGCGACGAGCTGCACGGCCCGCACCCGCCGCCGCACGGCCCGCTCCCGGACCGGCCCGTCCGGCCCGTGCCCGCCGTCGTGGTCGTGGTCGTGGTGTGAGGAGGCCGCGAGGCGCATACCGGTCGCGGCCAGGGTCCGGTTGCAGTGCTCGAGGGTCGAGGGCTGCTCCGCCGCCGGCTCGGTCGACAGCAGGACGCCGGCGCGGTAGACCGTGGGCGCGGACGCGCCGTCGCCGGGCTCCAGGACGCGGGCGCCGTGGCGGCGCAGCACGGCCGCCGAGGGCAGCCAGGGTGTCGACGGTGGGGTGCCGTTGTCGTCGCCGAGGTCGGCCTGCGCGTCCCCCGTCATCCGTCGGCAGCGTAACTGCATGGTGGCTCTCCGTCCCCGCGGGGCGCCGCCCGACTGATGACAGCGCCGTCTCACCTGACTAGAGGGGCCCCGGACGGTCGCTGATACAAGAATTTCAGAACGCGCTGATCGAGCCGCCGTCGACGGGCACGGCGATGCCGGTCAGGTAGCTCGCCGCGGGCGACAGGACGAACGCGGCGACCCGTCCGAACTCGGCGGGGTCGCCGAGCCGGCGCAGCGGGATCACCGCGGCGGCCTGCGCCTGCGCGGCCGGGGTGTCCAGCAGCTCCAGGTTGCGGTCGGTGAGGAGCCGGCCGGGCAGCAGCGACACGACCCGGATGCCGCGGGGGCCGAGCTCGGTGGCGAGGTCCTTGGCGAACCCGGCGAGCCCGGGGCGCAGCCCGTTGGAGATGGCGAGGCCGCCGAGGGGGATGCGGACCGACGTCGACAGCACGACGCCGATCGCGGCGTCCTCACCCTCCCCGACGCTGCCGATGCTCTCGGCGACGAGCCGGGCGAGCCGGACGGTGCCGAGGAAGATGGTGTGGAACGCGGCGACCCAGTCGTCGTCGCCGGTGCCGGTCGCGGTGCCGCGCGGCGGGCCGCCGACGGAGACGAGCGCGCCGTCGAGCCGGCCGAAGCGCTCCCGGGCGGCCGCGACGAGCCGCGGGCCGGTGTCCGGGTCGCCGAGGTCGCCGGTGACCCCGGCGGCGTGGTCCTCGCCGAGCGCGGCGACGGCGGTCTCGACGGTGGCGGCGGTGCGACCCGAGACGACGACCCTGGCGCCGTCGCGGACGAGGGCCTCGGCGGTGGCGTATCCGAGCCCCCGGGACGCGCCGGTCAGGACGTAGACACGGTCACGCAGCCCGAGATCCATGCCGTGATAGTAGAAGGCGGATTTTGGCCGCCAGCCGGTTGCGGGGGACCGGGGCGGCGGCGCCGTCGTAGGTGAAGGCGGCCTCGCGGCCGGCGAGCTCCTCCCGGGCCAGCGGCGGCAGCGTCTCCCGGGCGGTGCGGGCGAAGTCCCAGCCGTCGCGCAGCGAGCCCTGCGGCGGGCGGCCGTCGGCCCAGGCGCCGAACGCCGCGTACCAGCGCTCGCCGAACGACGCCGCGAGGAACGGCCACGCCCGGGCCACCTCGCCGGCCCGTTTGCGGCGCAGGGCGGCGCGCGTTGCCAGTACACCGGCCGCGGCGAAACCCGCGGGGACGTCACCGCCGGCGACGAGCGCGTCGACCAGGGCCCGCTGCCGCTCGGCGAGGGTCACGGCGTGATCCGGGGCAGGCCGGCCGCGGTGCTGAGCGCGTCGAGCTCGCGGGTGAGCTCGGCAGCGGGCGGGTAGTGCCCGTCGCGTTCGAGCATCAGGGCCGGCGGGGTGGTCCGCGCGCACAGCTCCTTGACCAGGTCGAGGACCTCCGGCGGGGTCGCGTCGGTGTGGGTGTCGTGGTAGAAGCCGTCGTGCTCGGCGCCCCCGGCGACGTGCACATAGGCGATCCGTTCGAGGGGCAGCCCGTCGAGCAGGTCGGTCGGCGACCCGCCGCGGTTGCGGGCGTTGGCGTAGACGTTGGCGACGTCGAGCAGCAGCGCGCAGCCGGTCCGGTCGAGGATCTCGGTGAGGAACTGTGCCTCGGTCAGCTCCGGGTCGGGCCAGTCGAACAGGGCGGCGATCGGCTCCAGGGCCAGGGTGACGCCGCCGAGCGCGGCCTGGGTGCGCCGGACGTTGGCGACGACCGCGTCGACCGCCTCCCGGGTGCGGGGCACCGGCAGCAGGTGCCCCGCCTCGACGCCGCCCGCCCGCACGAACGCGATGTGCTCGCTGACCAGCGGTGAACGCAGCAGCTGCGCGCACTGGAACAGGTGCGCGGCGCGGGCGTCGTCGATCGGCTCGGCCCCGCCCAGCGACAGTTTCACGCCGTGCGGCACGACCCGCACATCGCGCTCGACGAGCTGCATGAGCAGTTCCGGCGGGTGTGCGAGGTGTACGGACTCCGCCACGACCTCGGTGAACCGCAGTCCCGGGAGGGCGGCGACGTAGCCCGCGATCTCGGGACGCCAGCCGATGCCGACCGTGGAGGTGCCGGCCGCGGTGCCGGCCGCGGTGCCGGCCGCGGTGCCGGCCGCGGTGCCGGCCGCGGTGCCGGCCGCGGTGCCGGCCGCGGTGGTGCCGGTCGGCGGGGCGCCGGCTGCCGGGGTGGTCATCCCCCGCACCCTCCGCCGCCGCCACCGCAGCTGGAGCCGCCGCCGCACGAGCTGGAGCTCGACGAGCAGCTGCTGGACGAGCCGGAGTCGGAGCTGGAGCCGCCGCTCCAGCCGCCGCCGCTGAAGTCGCCACCACCGCTGGAGGCGACGTGCCGCTGCAGCTCGGCGGCCTCGGCGAACTCGGGGTCGGCGAGGAAGAACGCACTGGCGCCGAAGAGCCCGATGCTGAGCGCCGCCGCCTCCGGGCCGTACGTCGACCAGGACGGCGACTGCCGCGGCGCCAGGTGCAGCGCCTGCATCCGCATCCGGCTCAGCAGCCGCTTGGCGTTGGTGGTCAGCCGTGGGACCCGCAGGAACAGCAGCGCGATGAGCACCACCGGGACGATCAGCATGACCAGGAAGCTGATCGGGCGGTCGTTGAGGATGCCGGCGACGACGCGGGCGACGCCGATCGCGACGACCGCGAAGACGATGAGCGCGGCCATCCGCACGGCGCGGCGCCGGTCCTCGTCGAGCAGCCAGCCCGCCAGCCGCAGCTGGTCCTCGGTGCGCTTGAGCACGTCGACGACGGCGGGGTCGCTCTGCACGGTGCGGGCGGTGACGCTCCGGCCGGTGGCCGCGATGATGGTGCGGTCGAGCTCGCTGGCGCCGGGCGGCGTGCGGTCGATCTGCCGGAGCGTGCCCCGGCTGTCGCTGTGGATGGCGCCCGCGGCGCGCAGGGCCGCGAGGGAGCTGTAGACGGCCAGCCGCCGGTCGCCGTTGAGCAGCGCGGCCTGGGTCGGGGTCAGGTCCCGGGCCCTACGGAGTGAGGGCCCGCGCAGGTAACCGCGTCGCCAGATGAACGCGGTGATGATCGCGAGTGCGGCGAGCCCGGCATACAGCCACAGGAAGTCCGGGCCGGCGATGCCCCAGGTGTCCCCGGGCCCCGCCACGATCGATGTCCTCATGGGGCCAGTGTGGGTCCGGATGTCGAGGAGCGCCTGTCACCGGAAGGACACTTGAGGAAACCTTGTGACCGACGTCATCACGATCTTCGGACAGCGGCCTCGACCAGGTTGAGGACGGCCTCCAGATCCTGGACCGGCCGGCCGGTCGCCAGGTGCAGCACCAGGCCGTCGTAGGCGAGCTCGAGGAACTGCGCGAGGATCCCGATCGGCACGTCGGCGCGCAGCACGCCCGCCTCCCGCTGGCGCTGGAGCCGCTCCCGGGTCGCCTCGGCGACCGCCTCGGAGCGGGCCGCCCACCGCTTCGCGAACTCGGGGTCGGTCCGCAGCCGGCGGGACACCTCCAGCTGGCTGCCGAGCCACCCGGCGACGTCGGTCTCGTGCTCACCGCCGCCGCCGTTGGTGGCGGCGCGGTCCAGCAGGTCCCGCATGACCTGGACGAGACCGTGCTCGGCGACCGTGGCTACCATGGTTGCGGCGTCGTCCTCGGCCACGGCGAGGAAGAGCGAGTCCTTGTCCCGGAAGTGGTGGAAGATCGCGCCGCGGGACAGGCCGATCTCCTCTTCGAGCCGGCGGACGGTGGCGCCCTCGTAGCCGTGGCGGGCGAAACAGGTCCGCGCGCCGGTGAGGATCTCCTTCCGGCGCGCGTCGAGCTGGTCCTGACTAACCCTGGGCACGCACTGATTATGCAAGCCGTACATACGGTTTGGCACATGCCCGTGCCGGTTGCGGACGACCCGCCGGGCAAATTCCCAGCGGATTTCGTGAAAACAGCATCTGTTAGATGTCTTTCTGGTCACGTAACCTGCCCGCGTGCCCCTGTTGTTGCTCTCCCTGGACGACACCCTGCTGGACAGGGCCGGGGCGTTCCGCGCATGGGCTGGTGACTTCCTGGGCAGGCTCGGTGCGCCCGAGTGCGACCTGGACTGGCTGCTGTCCGTCGACGCCGACGGGATGGGGTCCACGTGGGACGTCGCCGAGGGCATCAGGGAGCGGTACGGGCTGCGTGAGGCCGCGATCGACCTGGTCGAGGAGATCCGCGCGGAGCTGATGAGCAGGGTCCGGCTCGACCCGCTGACCGCCTGCGCGCTGGCGATCGCCGAGGACGCCGGCTGGGTGCCCGTCGTCGTCACCAACGGCGAGACCCGCCAGCAGGAGGAGAAGCTGCGCAAGACCGGGCTCGACCGGTACCTCGCGGACTGGGTCATCTCCGAGGATGTGGGCGTCCGCAAACCCAACCCGCGAATTTTCGCCATTGCCGCAGAACGGGCGCGGATGCGGCTCGGCGGGGCCTGGCTCATCGGCGACAGCCCCGAGGCCGACATAGGGGGTGCGGCGGGGGTGGGGATGCGCAGCGTCTGGCTGCACCGCGGGCGGCGGTGGGCCGAGCCGCGCTACGCGCCGACCCGCACCGCCGACGGGGTGATCGCCGCGATCGCCGAGGTCATGGCCTCGAGGTAGGTCTGCGGTAAATCAGTTGCGCGCTCCGCCGGGGTGCGGGAGAGTGCTCGGGAACTTCGGATTGAGAGGGGGTCGGGAACTATGACTGCCGTCACGGCGCGATTCAGCATGCCGACTTCCGCTTCCATCTCAATCCTGGAGACCTCGCGTTGCGTGACAACGACTCTTTTGGCACGTCCACTCGCCGGCGTCGCAAGTTCGACGACGACGACCCGACTTTTGTAAAGCGCTCCTCACCGTCCACCGACGCCATCTGGGACGTCGTGGAGGAGGAGACCGGCTGGTCCTCGTGGAGCGCGCCCGGCGTGCAGCACGGCCCGGCCCCGATCCCCGACTGGGTGATCACCGAACACGCCGCCAAGGACACCGACCGGGGCGTGCTCAAGACCGGTAAGGAAGCCGACGTCCACTTGGTGGAGCGCGGCGTGCCGGACACCGACCGGCGGGTCATGCTCGCCGCGAAGCGCTACCGGTCCTCCGAGCACCGCCTCTTCCACCGTGACTCCGGCTACCTCGAGGGCCGCCGGGTCCGCGAGTCCCGGGTCACGAGGGCGATGGCCGGGCGCACCGCGTTCGGGCGGGAGGCGATCGCGGGGCAGTGGGCGCAGGCCGAGTTCGCCGCGCTCGCGCAGCTGTGGGAGCTGGGCGTCGCCGTCCCGTACCCGGTGCAGTTGCTCGGCACGGAGCTCATGCTGGAGTTCATCGGCGACGCCGACGGCACGGCCGCGCCCCGGCTCGCCCAGACCCGGCCCGACCAGGACCTGCTCGCCGACCTGTGGTGGCAGCTGGTCGACGGGTTGCGGGTCCTGGCCCGCGCCGGCGTCGCACACGGTGACCTGTCGCCCTACAACACCCTCGTCCACGAGGGGCGGCTGGTCATCATCGACCTGCCGCAGATCGTCGACGTGGTGATCAACCCGAAGGGGCCCGAGTTCCTGGCCCGCGACGTCGCCAACATGGCGAAGTGGTTCACCGGCAAGGGCTTCCACGTCGACCCGGAGCCGCTGATCGTGGAGCTGCTGCACGACGCGGGAATGCGGGTGTGAGAAGCGCGTGGCCCGCCCGGTGTTGTGGCCGGGCGGGCCGCGGTTGAAAGTGACGGGGAGGGTCGTTCCGTCACTTCCGTCTGTGCAGGGTTGGTACCTTGCTCAGCCCATGTGGACGGCGCCCTCGGCGGGCACGTCGTCCTTGCCCGCCTTGATGAAGACGATGACGATCACGGCCGCGACGACCAGCAGGGCCGAGCCCCACCAGAACGCCGTCACGTAACCGTGCACCATCGACTCCAGCTGCGTGGCGTTCGCCGCCGCCGGCTCCTGCGAGGCCGGCGGGTGGTCCTTGAAGTACGAGGTCGCGGCGGTGATCGCGACCGTGTTCAGCAGCGCCGTGCCGAGCGACCCGCCGACCTGCTGGCTGGCGTTGACCACGGCGCTGGCCGCGCCCGCGTCGTGCTCGTCGACACCGACCAGCGCGATGTTGCCCAGCGGCACGAACGTGCAGCCCAGGCCGAAGCCGAGGATCAGCATCGAGGGCAGGACGTGGGTGGCGTAGGAGGTGTCCACGCCGATGCGGGTCAGCAGGATCATGCCGACCGCCGCGACGACCCCGCCCGTGGCCATGATCGGCTTCGGGCCGATCCTGGGCAGCAGCCCGCTGGACAGGCCCGCGGCGATCAGCACGCCGACGCTGATCGGCAGCGTGCGCAGGCCCGACTGCAGCGGCGTGTAGTGCAGCACGATCTGGAAGTACAGGCTGACGAAGAACACCGCGCCGATGAACCCGGCACCGATGAGCGTGGAGGCCAGGTACGCGCCGCCGCGGGTGCGCTGCAGCACGATCCGCATCGGCAGCAGCGGGTTCTTGATCCGGGTCTCGACGACCACGAACAGCGCGAGCAGCAGTAGCGCCACGCCGATCAGGCCGAGGGTGACCGGGGAGGTCCAGCCGTACTTCAGCCGCTGCTGAGCGTCGGTCTCGCCGGCCTTGGTGAAGCCGTAGACGAGCAGGCCCAGGCCCAGCGTCGCCAGCACCGCGCCCGGGATGTCGTACTTCGTGTTGCCGTGCGCCTTGCTCTCCGGCACGATCCGGACGGCGAGCGCGATCGCGATCAGCGCCACCGGGATGTTGACGAGCAGGCACCAGCGCCAGTTCGCGTACTCGGTGAGGATCCCGCCGAGGACCAGGCCGAGCGCGGCACCGCCGCCGGCGATCGCGCCGTACACGCCGAACGCCTTCGCCCGCTCCTTCGCATCGACGAACAGCACGCTGAGCAGGGCAAGCGACGCGGGGGCGAGCAGCGCGCCGAAGACGCCCTGCAGCGCCCGCGCCAGGAACAGCGACGTCTCGTCCCAGGCGCCGCCGCCGAGCGCGGAGGCGACCGCGAAGCCGAGGATGCCGACCACGAACGTGCGCTTGCGGCCCCAGTAGTCCGCGATCCGGCCGCCGAGCAGGAGCAGGCCACCGAAGGTCAGCGTGTACGCGGTCACCACCCACTGCTGGTTGGCGTCGCTGATGCCGAGGTCGGTCTTGGCGTGCGGCAGGGCGACGTTGACCACGGTGGCGTCCAGCACGACCATCAGCTGCGCCACCGCGATGATCACCAGCGCGAGCCAGCGGCGGGGGTAGGCGTGCAGCGGTGCCGTCTCCGGTGCTTCGTGGCGTGCGGGTGGTGCCGGCTTCTCGTGCCTGCCGTGTGGCTCCGTCGAGACATGGCTCATTGCGCGCTCCCCTCCTGCAGACCATTCAAAGGTCTAGTCGGGGAACTTTTCCCGGGTTCACGCAGGTCCGCCGCCTGAGATCACGATCACGGAATAATGAGCAGCTTCCCGGTGGTCCGGCGGCCTTCGAGCGCGGCGTAGGCGTCCTGCACGCCGTCGAGGGGGTACCGCCCGGTGACGGCGACCTCCACGACCCCGTCGGCGACCCAGCCGAACAGCGTCTCGGCGCGCTCCAGCAGCTCGTGCCGGGCCGCGATGAAATGCCCGAGCGTGGGCCGGGTGAGCGAATATGAACCTTTCATGAGCCGCAGCGGGTCGAACGGCGGCACCTTCCCGCTCGCCGCGCCGAACAGCACCAGCGTGCCTCTCGGCCGCAGGGCTTCCAGGCTGGTGTCGAACGTGTCCTTGCCCACGCCGTCGTACACGGCCGCGGCGCCGTCGCTGACGTCCCTGACCGCGTCGAGGGCGTCGGCGTACGCCACGGCCCGCACCGCGCCGTCGGCCCTGGCGATGTCGCGCTTCTCATCGGTGCCCGCGGTCGCCACCACCCGGCCGCCGAGGTGCGTCACGATCCTGGTCAGCAGCCGCCCCACCCCACCGGCGGCGGCGTGGACCAGGACGGTGTCACCGGCGCGCACCGCGTAGGAGTCGTGCGTCAGGTAGTGCGCGGTGAGGCCCTGCAGGATCGCCGCGGCCGCCTGTTCGGTGCTGATTCCCTCTGGTACGGGCACCAGCCGGTCCGCCGGGACGACCGCCTGCTGGGCGTGGCTGCCGGGCACGCCGGTCCAGGCGACCCGGTCGCCGGGGGAGAGGCCCGCGACCCCGTCACCCAGGTGCAGCACCGTGCCGGCGCCCTCGCTACCGAGCGTGAACGGCAGCTGCACCTGGTAGGTGCCGGTGCGCTGATAGACGTCCATGAAGTTGACCCCGCTGGCCTCGACCAGCACCAGCACCTCACCGGCCCCAGGAGTCGGGTCCGGCACGTCCTTCACCTTCAGCACCGACTGGTCGCCGTATTCGTCGAACACCACCGCGCGCATTGACTCCCCTGTCTCTAGCTCCCCGGGGCTGGCGCCCCGCGGTTCCGTGGGGGGTTCCCACCCCACACCCCCCATGCGACGCTGCGCGCCGCACCCAAGCTCTTCGTCGTGTCGGCTTCCTGTCTACCCCAATCCGCCGATCGGAAATGTCGTACCGCTGCCGTACGATCCCGGGGTCTTTGGAGGTGAGCACGTGGGGCCGACCCATCGTCTCGCGATCGATCTGGGCACCTGCCACACCGTCGCGGTCGTCCGCCGCGGCGACGAGGCACCTCGCGCGCTGCTGTTCGACGGCTCACCGGTGATGGCGTCCGGCATCTATGCCGACGAGACCGGCCGGCTCTCCGTCGGCCGCGACGCCGAGCGGCTGTCGCAGCTGGCCCCGTCGCGGTTCGAGCCCTACCCGAAGCGCAGCGTCGACGCGGGCGCCGTCCTGCTCGGCGACTCCGAGGTCACCGTCGTGGAGATGCTTGCCGCCCTGCTCAAGCGGGTCGCCGACGAGTCGCTGCAGGCGGGCGTCAACCCGGTCGGTGCCACCGTGCTCACCTGCCCCGCCGACTGGGGCGGCCAGCGCCGGGGCGTGCTGCTCGAGGCGGCCCGCGCCGCCAACCTCGGCCCCGTCGTCCTCGTCGACGAGCCCATCGCCGCCGCCACCTACTGCCTGCGCGTCCTCGGCCAGCAGGTCGCCCCGCTGCAGTCCCTCGCCGTGTTCGACTTCGGCGGCGGCACCCTCGACGTGTCCGTGGTCCGCCGCGAGCCTCACGGCGGCGGCAACGCGGGCGGCCTGCGCGTGCTCGGCGTCGGCGGCCTCGACGACCTCGGCGGCGTCGACATCGACGCGGCGCTGGTCGGCCACCTCGGCCAGCTGATCAGCCTGCGCGACCCGGAGATCTGGCAGCGCCTCGCCAACCCCGACAGCACCGCCGCCCACCGCGACCGCCGCGCCCTGTGGAATGAGGTGCGCGCCGCCAAGGAGATGCTGTCGCGCGCCTCCTCCGCCCCGATCCACGTGCCCGGCACCGAAGAGGCGCTGCACATCACCCGCGAGGAGCTCGAGCGCGTCGCCGGCCCGCTCATCGACCGCGCCGTCGACGAGACCCGCCGCGTCCTGGAGCGCGCCGGGGTCGACGTCCGCCAGCTCGCCGGCATCTTCCTCGTCGGCGGCTCGTCGCGCATCCCGCTCGTCGCGAGCCGCCTGCACGCCCGCTTCGGCGTCGCACCCGTCGTGCCGGAGCAGCCCGAGCTGCCGGTCGCCTATGGCGGCATGCTCGCCATCGCCACCCCGCCGCAGCAGCTCTTCGACGGCCCGCCGGTGGCGCAGCCGCGCCCGGTCTCCGGCACCCCGGTGTCGCCCGGCCACTCGCCGTACACCGCGTTCCCGGTGTCGGCCGGCTTCCCCGTCTCGGGCACGCCGACCACGCCGACCTCGCCGGGCGCCTACGGGTCACCGGTCGGGCTCTCCCAGACGTTCAACGTGCAGTCGCCGGCGGCGCCGGCCTCCCCGCCCGGGCAGAGCGGTTTCGGTGCGGCCGCCCCGCCCGGGGTCCGGCCCGGCACGCAGGGACCGTCGCCGGCCACGCCCGGAGGGCCGCCGCCCGGCCTCGCCCGGCCCGGCGTCCCGGCCGGCATCGGCGCGCCCGGCGCCCCGGGTGGTTTCGGGGTCCCCGGCGGGCCCGGCGGCCCGGGTGGTTTCGGCGCGGCAGGGTTCCCGCCCGGCGGGCAGGGCGGGTTCAACCCGCCGCCGGTCATCGTGCGGCCACGCCGGCGCACCGCCCCGTGGATCGCCCTGATCATCGTCCTGGCCCTGATCGGCGGCTGCTTCTGGGGCGGTTCGAAGATCTTCGGCTGGATGGGCGACCAGTTCGAGTCGGTCAAGGACAACTACCCGGACATCACGACCACCGGCGCGGACGGCAAGCCGCAGAACGTGAAGATCGAGGGCCTGACCGCGGGCGAGCCGTTGAAGATCGGCGGCGACGGCAAGTTCACCGCGCTCGCCGGCAACGGTGCCGTGTTCACCGCCGTGGGCAATGCGGGCAAGCTCGACGTCGAGGCGTTCGAGCCGGCGGGCAAGAGCCGCTGGACCGTCAACGTGCCGATGGACCCGACCGAGATCATTCTGCGCCAGGTCGGCAACCTGCTCATCGTCGACGGCGAGAGCGACACCACCCGCGACGACAAGGACGCCCGGTCGGTGATCGACCTCGGCACCCACAAGGTCCTGTGGACCGATGCGTGGGACTACCGTATCGACCTGTTCTACATCGGCACCGACGCGATCACCGAGATCCGCCGCGGCAGCACCGCCGTGCAGCGCACCGACCTGCTCACCGGCAAGGCGAAGTGGAGCCACCCGGGCAAGGGCGGCTTCATCACCTCCGGCGACCGGCTGGCCAAGCCGGTGCTGACCTGGCCGGGGGCCAAGCCGAGCGGCGCGCTCGTGCCGAGCTACCAGCTCGACTTCCAGCGCCGCATCCCGTTCCAGGAATCGCTCGACGTCGACCCGGGCGTCATCGTGCAGATGCAGGCCGAGAACAAGGTCGCCACGATCGACACCACCAGCGGCGCCGTCAAGACCAGCGGCACCGTCGCCTCCGGCGGTGACCTGCCGTGGTCCGTCTACGGCGGGGTGGCGATGTTCAAGAAGAAGAACACCAACACGCTCGTCGCCTACCGGCTGGACAACCTCAGCCAGGCCTGGGAATACAAGGCGGCCACCGGTGCCACCCTCGACGACTTCCGGCCGTGCGGCGACAAGCTCGTCTGCGTGAAGATCGACGCCAGCAAGGACTCGGTGGTGGCGCTCGGCACCGACGACGGCAAGGCCCGCTGGACCAAGCCGATGGAGAACGAGCCCAACTGGTATGTCCTGGACGGCAAGCTCTTCATGGGCTCCGGCGGCTTCACCAGCGTGCAGGAGCCCGTCCTGCTCGACCCGGCCAACGGCAATGACCAGAAGGCCATCGGCAGCGCACTGCTCAGCAAGATGGCGTATGCGGGTGCCGGCGGCAAGGTCGTGATGCTGACGATCCGCAACTCCGGGACCAAGTCGATCCCGGTCGTCGCCCTGGTCGACGTCGCCGACGGCAACGTCGTCGGCGCCGCCGACTACACCCCCGACTCCAGCGCGTATGACGCCAGCGTCACCAACGACGCGATCGTCCTCATCGACGAGGAGAACCGGACCGTCTACCGCTTCGCGATCCCGGCCAAGTAGGAGCACCCGGCGCCCGCCATCGACGATGCACACACGCCGGGTAGGCGACCATTTGTCGCTGCGGGCGGCGCCACGCCGGGTCGCTCGGCACAATCGCGTGCATGAATATCCGTCAGCGTCTTGCAGGCATGGCCGTCGCAGCGGTCGTGGGTGTCGCGGGAGGCCTGGTCGCGCTCGCCGAGCCGGCCGCGGCCGCCATCGCGGCCTGCACCACCTATCGGGTCCAGTCGAATCACTACGTGCCGACGAGCAGCACCGGCAACCGCAACTGCTGGATGCAACGCGGCCACAAGGGCGACGGCGTGCGGATGCTGCAGATCACCCTGCACGACTGCTACGGCGAGTGGCTCGACGCCGTGGGCTTCCCCTACGACATCAACGCCGACGGTGACTTCGGGCCCATCACCGAGCGGGCGCTGAAAGAGGTGCAGCACCACGAAGGCATCGGAGACGACGGGATCTACGGCAAGGTGACGGCCGCCACCATTCTGTTCCCCGGCAAGAACGCGCCCTGCAGCTACATCTGATCCAGCCGCAAAAGGACCGGCCACCGTTCCCGGTGGCCGGCCCTCGGTGCGTCCGGGCTACGCCTCGATCATCTTGCGCAGGACGTACTGCAGGATGCCGCCGTGGCGGTAGTAGTCCGCCTCGCCGGGGGTGTCGATGCGCACGACGGCGTCGAAGTCGACGCCCGTGTCGGTGGTGACCTTGACGGTGCGGGGGGTGGTGCCGTCGTTGAGCTGCTCGACGCCGGTGACCGTGAAGGTCTCGGTGCCGGTGAGGCCCAGCGACTCGGCGTTCTGACCCTGCGGGTACTGCAGCGGCAGCACGCCCATGCCGATGAGGTTGGAGCGGTGGATGCGCTCGTAGCTCTCCGCGATGACGGTGCGGACACCCAGCAGGGCGGTGCCCTTCGCGGCCCAGTCGCGCGAGGAGCCGGAGCCGTACTCCTTGCCGGCGAGGATCACCAGCGGCGTGCCGGTCTCCGCGTACGCGACCGAGGCGTCGTAGATCGTGGTCTGCTCACCGGTGAGGTGGTTGACGGTGACGCCGCCCTCGGTGCCGGGGGCGAGCTGGTTGCGCAGCCGGATGTTCGCGAACGTGCCGCGGATCATCACCTCGTGGTTGCCGCGGCGCGAGCCGTAGGAGTTGAAGTCCTTGCGGTCCACGCCGTGCTCGGCGAGGTACTTCCCGGCGGGGGAGTCGGCCTTGATCGAGCCGGCCGGCGAGATGTGGTCGGTGGTGACCGAGTCGCCGAGCTTCGCCAGGACCCGGGCGCCGCTGATGTCGGTGACCGGGGACGGCGAGGTCGCCATGCCCTCGAAGTACGGGGGCTTGCGCACGTAGGTGGACTGCGTGTCCCACTCGAACGTGCTGCCGGTCGGGGTCGGCAGCGACTGCCACGCCTCGTCGCCGGCGAACACGTCGGCGTAGCGGGTGGTGTACAGGTCGCTGCCGATTGCCGAGGCGATGGTGTCCTCGATCTCCTTCGGCGTGGGCCAGATGTCGCGCAGGTAGACCGGCTGGCCGTCGGAGCCGGTGCCGAGCGGCTCGCTGGTGAGGTCCAGGTCCATCGTGCCGGCGAGCGCGTAGGCGACCACCAGCGGCGGCGAGGCCAGGTAGTTCATCTTCACGTCGGGGTTGATGCGACCCTCGAAGTTGCGGTTGCCGGACAGCACCGACACGACGCTCAGGTCGTGCTCGTTGACGGCGGCGCTGACCGCCTCCGGCAGCGGGCCGGAGTTGCCGATGCACGTGGTGCAGCCGTAGCCGACGAGGTTGAAGCCGAGCTTGTTCAGGTACGCGGTGAGCCCCGCCCGCTCGTAGTAGTCGGTGACGACCTTCGAACCGGGCGCCAGCGTCGTCTTCACCCACGGCTTGGTGGTGAGGCCCCGCTCGACGGCGTTGCGCGCCAGCAGACCCGCGCCGATCATGACCTGCGGGTTGGACGTGTTGGTGCACGAGGTGATCGCGGCGATGACGACGGCGCCGTGGTCGATCTCGAAGTCGCCGACCTGCACCGGCTTCGACTGCCTGCCGTTTGCGCCGCGCGCGGCGGACACGCGGTCGTGCGGCTTGTCGCCGTTGGACTGGATGTGGTTCGCGGGCGGGTCGCTGGCGGGGAAGGACTCCGCGCTCGCCTCATCCGCGGGACCCTCGATGCCGTCACCACTGACGTAGTCACCCAGTACACCCCGGAAAAGGGACTTGGCGGTCTTCAGCGGCACCCTGTCCTGCGGGCGCTTCGGGCCCGCCAGGGACGGCTCGATCGTCGACAGGTCCAGCTCGAGACGCTCCGAATAGTCCGGCTCGGCGGCCGGGTCGTGCCAGAGGCCCTGCTCCTTCGCATACGCCTCGACCAGGGCGACCTGCGCCTCGTCCCGGCCGGTGAGCTTGAGGTACTTGATCGTCTCGTCGTCGACCGGGAAGATCGCGACCGTGGAGCCGTACTCCGGGCTCATGTTGCCGATCGTGGCGCGGTTCGCGAGGGGGACGGCGCTGACACCGGGCCCGTAGAACTCGACGAACTTGCCGACGACGCCGTGCTTGCGCAGCTTCTCCGTGATGACCAGGACCAGGTCGGTAGCGGTGCAGCCCTCCGGCAGCTCGCCGCTGAGCTTGAACCCGACGACCCGCGGGATCAGCATCGACACCGGCTGGCCGAGCATCGCGGCCTCGGCCTCGATGCCGCCGACGCCCCAGCCGACGACGCCCAGGCCGTTGACCATCGTGGTGTGCGAGTCGGTGCCGACGACCGTGTCCGGGTAGGCCTGGCCCTTGCGGGGCATGACCACCGGGGCGAGATACTCGATGTTGACCTGGTGCACGATGCCGGTGCCCGGCGGCACGACCTTGAACTCGTTGAACGCGGTCTGGCCCCAGCGCAGGAACTGGTAGCGCTCCTTGTTGCGGCTGTACTCCAGCTCCACGTTGCGCTCGAAGGCGTCCGGGCGGCCGAACAGGTCCGCGATGACCGAGTGGTCGATGACCAGCTCGGCGGGCGCGAGGGGGTTGACCCTGGTCGGGTCGCCGCCGAGCTCCACGACGGCCTCGCGCATCGTGGCCAGGTCGACCACGCACGGCACGCCGGTGAAGTCCTGCATCAGCACCCGGGCGGGGGTGAACTGGATCTCGACGCTGGGCTCCGCGGTGGCGTCCCACGCGCCGAGCGCACGGATGTGCTCGGCGGTGATGTTGGCGCCGTCCTCGGTGCGCAGCAGGTTCTCGAGGAGGATCTTCAGGCTGTAGGGCAGGCGCTCGGCGCCCTCGACCTTGTCGACCTTGAAGATCTCGTAGCTGGCGTCACCGACGCTCAGCTGGCTCTTGGCTCCGAACGTGTCGAGGCTCGCCACGGCGTTGCTCCCTAAAGTCAATCAGGCGGGTGTCAAGGCAAGTCTTCCGCAACCGGGCAGCCCGGTCGTCTTCAATCAAGAAAACCGTACGTCCGTCTTGTTAAACCCGCAAGCGTGTACCAAGCTGTGAAACATGATTCACCACGCCGAGTTGGCCTGCCCGGCGGGCTAGGGCCGCGGCCCGCTGCGGCCCGCCGCGGCGGTGTCGGCGGGCGAGTTTTGGTTGGCGCGGCTCGCTCGGCGGCGTTGGGGCGCCGTGCCCGGCTGTGTCGGGTCGCTGTGTCGGGGGCGCTGTGTCGGGCGGTGTTCGGTTGGCGCGGCGTGTTGCGGATGGCCTGGCCGGCTCGTGCGGTTCGGCGGGCTTGCAGCGGCGCTTGCAGTCCGCTGTGGGGAAGCGGACAGGCGCCTCGGAGGTCCATGGCCCACGAGTCGTCGTGCGGGACGCGTCTCAGAGGTCCACGGCCCACGAGTCGTCGTCGGGCGGGACGTCGGTGAGGGCCGGCTGGAAGCCCGCCTGGCGTAGCACCTCGTGACCGTGCGGCGGGAGCGCCGCCGCGAGCCGCAGCGCGGACCCGGCCCGCAGCGCGTCGACGAGCCCCTGCAGGACCTGCACGGCGAGGTCGTGGCGCCCGGGCGGCGCGGCGACGCCGACCAGCCTGACGGTGGTCCCGTCGGGTCGCACGGCGGCGAGCGCGGCCGCGGGGTGTTCGTCGTCGCAGGCAGGGTCGACCAGTTCCCACCACTGCACCTCGGACGTGGCCGGCGTGCCCCAGCGGGCGGTGATGCGCCGGGTCACGGCGAGGCGATGCGCCGGCACACGCCGGACGAGGAGTAGGGGATCCACTCCGCCACTGTGCGCGACGGGTCTTGCAGGACCCTTGCCGTCGATTTGCCACCTGGCGGCCGTACGGCCGGGGAGTGTCACCCCGGCCGCACGAACCCGGTGTCAGAACCCGAACGTGGAGACCAGCACCGCGCGGGCGATCGTGTGCGCGACCACGTTGAAGCCCACCACGTTCGCGGAGGCGTCGGCACCGATCTCCAGCGCGTCGACGTCGAGCGCGTGCACCGCGAAGAAGTACCGGTGCGGGTCGTCCTTCGGCGGTGGCGCCGCGCCGCCGAAGTCGCGGGTGCCGTAGTCGTTGCGGGCGTGGATCGCCTCGTCGGGCAGGCCGTCCTTGTCACCCGTGCCGGCGCCCGTCGGGAGTTCCGTGACGTCGGCCGGCAGGTTGTACACGATCCAATGCCAGAACCCACCGCCCGTCGGGGCATCCGGGTCGTAGCAGGTCAGCGCGAAACTCTTGGTCCCGGCCGGGAAGCCCGACCAGCTCAGGTGGGGTGAGGTGTTGCCGCGCTCGTAGACCTGCGCGTCGGGCAGCGTGCCGCCGTCGGTGAGGTCCTCGCTGGTCAACGCGAACGCCGGCACCGCTGGCAGGGAGTCGAAGGGCGACGGCGGGCGGGGTCGGTCGGTCATGGGCACTCTCCTAGCGCTGGGCTTTGCTCCTAACCAGATCCTCTTACCCAACGACCATGGCGCTCAAGTGGCGCCGTTCAAACTTCAGAAGCGGCCGGGGTGCCGGTGAGCCTCGCGTACTCTGCCTCGGTCCCGATCGCGGCGCGCCGATCCGGGTGCTCCACGTAGTGCTCGACGACCGAGCCGAGGAAGACGGGCTCGACGGCAAGCATCTCCAGCGGGATCAGCAGCCACCCGGGCTCCATCCGCCCCGGCCGGCGGATACTGAGCGCCAGCTTCGGGCTGCGCACCGTCAGCGGCAGCGGCCGCTGCGGCACCTTGACCAGGTCGTCCCACTTCACCCGCCGGCTGCCACCCGCCCGGATCGTCAGCCCGTCGGGGCTCACGACGATCCGCGGCCCACGCAGCAGCGGCACGGCGGCGAGCGCGATGAGCAGCGCGGCCACCACGTTCAACGTCACCCGCAGCCCGAGCGGCGTGCTCGGGTCGCTCTCCAGGAACAGCGTGCCGAGCAACGCCCACGCCATCGTCGCCCGGCCGAGCCAGATCGGCGACCCAGGCACCACGAACGCGTCACCACGAACCCGCAACGCCGACGGTGGCGGCTGCATCACCGGCCGCAACGCGATCCCGAACCCGATGAACGCCCCGCTGAGCAGCACGACCGGCGCCAGCAGCAGCGTGATCGCCAGCCACGTCGGCGTGTGCGCCTCGGTCACCCCGAACTCGTACCCCACCCGCAGCCCGACAAGCACCACAGCAACAGCGGCGGCCGCGATCCGGCTGCCACGCACGTACCGACCGAGCTGCTCCGGCGTCACACCAGCCAGTGTACGAACCACCCATCCATCTACTGGCATGAGTTACGATGCCATTACTGAACAAGCTCCAGCGAGGGGAACCGGGCGCGCAGGGCCGCGAGGGTCGGCATCGACACGGCGCCGCCGCGGGATTCGCAGACCAGGCCGGCGACGTGCACCGCGAACCGGGTCAGCCGCTCCCAGCCCGCCAGGTCGGTCGGCAGGCCGTGGGTGAGGATGCCCCAGGACAGGCCGGCCATGGTCGCGTCGCCTGCGCCGGTGGCGTCGACAGCGACGACGTCAGGGGCGGCCACCCGCACCGTGGCGATGGCACGCGCAGCGGCGGGCGGCGTGGCACGCGCGTTGGCGGCGGCAGTAGCGGGCGCTGTGGTGGCGGGCGTGGGCGCGGCGGGTGCGGGCGCGGTGGCGGCGGGATGCGCGGCGGGCGCGGTGGTGGGAGGCGCGGGCGTGTGCGGAGTGGTGGGCGCCGTGGGGTTCGTGGTGAGGGCGTCCTCCGCGCCAGTCGTCACGGGGTTCGTGGCGTGCGTGGTGAGGGCGTCCTCCGCGCCGATTGTCACGGGGTTCGTGGCGAGCGCGACCAAGGCGCCCTCCGCGCCGATCGTCACCACGACCGCCCCCGCGCCGAGGGCGAGCAGGCGCGCCGCCGCCTGCTCCGGTGACTCGCCCCACAGCGCGGCGGCGTCGGCGGAGCTGAGTTTGACCAGGTCGGCGGTGGCGGCGAACTCGGCGACCACGGCCGGGTCGACGCCGACGACGGGGCGCACGTTGGGGTCGAAGACGCGGATCGGGCCGGGCGTCGCCCAGGCATTGCGGGCCGCGGCGAGGACCGGTGGGCTGAGCAGGCACATCGAGCCGCAGTAGAGCAGGCCCGCGGTCGCCACCAGGTCGGTGTCGACGTCGGTGAGCAGGCCGTACGACGGTGGCTCGCCGTAGAAGCGGAACGTCGGCTCGATGCCGCGGAACGTCGTCACCGCGAGGGTGGTAGCGACCCCGGGCACGGTCGTCACGCCGCGGGTGCCGACGCCGGACGTGGTGAGGAAGTCGAGGATCCGGGTCGCCCAGGGGTCGTCGCCGAGGGAGCCGGCGAACTCGCTGGGGGCGCCGAGGCGGGCGATGCCGACGGCGACGTTGAGCGGCGCGCCGCCGATCGCCGGGTGGTAGACGATGGGGTCCCCGGACTCGAGGAGGTCGACCAGGGCCTCACCGATGACCACCGCATGTCCCGCACGAGTCATCGCGCCAGTACATCATTTCGGCTGACGCGCCAGCCACAGTTCGCGGGCGAGGTCACCCGGGCCCAGTTGGCTGGTGGCCGGGTCGCGGCCGAGGGCGGTTGCGCCTTCGGAGTCCTTTGCGGTGTACCAGATCTGCTCCGGGTCGAGGACCGGCAGGCCGTCGGTGCCGGGGCCGAAGGGGGTGCGGGCGGTGAACACCAGCTGTGCCCGGGCCGGGTTGAGGTCGCGGTCGCGCAGCAGCCGCAGTGCCTCCGCGGCCAGGTCGGGGTGTACGGCGGCGTCGAGGTCGTCGACGAGGAGGACGCCGCCGTGTTCCAGCATGGGCAGCAGCGCCGCGAGGAGGTCGAGCCAGGCGACGGTGCCGTCGGACTCGGCCCAGCCGCCGAGGGCCACGGGGCCGGAGCGGCCGGCGTGCATCAGGCGGAGCAGGTCCCGTTCGACGCCGACGACGCCGAGGTCGGCGTGGCTGACCAGCAGGGTCAGCTGTTCGCTCCACTTGTCGGCGAGGTGGGCGAGGCCGCCGGCGAGGCGGGTGCCGGGGGACAGGCGCACGGTGCGGATGCCGCGCAGCCAGGCCGCGACCGGTCCCAGCCACGGGTGTTCGATGTCGGCGCCGAGTGAGAGCAGGGTGGCGCCGGGTTCGCAGGCGGCGGCGAGGCGGTCCAGGCGGCTCTCCGGCAGGCAGCGGAAGCCGGTGCGGTCGCGTTCGTACCAGACCCGCCGCCGGTCGCGGTCGGTGGCGTGCAGCCACTCGCCGGCGATCTCGTCGTGCTTGTAGGCGCAGCCGTAGACGTAGCGGACGCTGTCGACGAGGAACTCGATTTCGAACCGGGTCGGGAGCAGCCGCGCGGCCGGGTCGAGCTGGAAGGGTTCGAAGCGTTGGGTGGCGTCGTGTACGTCGCTGCTGGAGGCCGCCAGCGCCCGCATCGTCGCCACGGCGCGCAGCACGGTCGACTTGCCGGAGGCGGTCGCGCCGAACACCCCGCACAGCGGGGACACCCGTAGGGTGCCGCCGTGGCCGAGGGGCACGGCGAAGCCGCCGTCGGGGCCGGCGAGCAGCGTCAGCTCCTGGATGTCCCGGACCGAGCGGTAGTTCTGGAGCCTGAACTTGAGCAGCATCGCCTGCCGACGCTAGGCGGCGGCCCGTTTCCCGGTCGGCGAAGCCATGGAGATCACCAGGGATCTAACCCCAGCCGCACGGGGTCCGGGATCACGGGTTTGATCGTGCCGGTGACGAACACGGCGTGCCACACGCAGAAGACCAGGACCGTCCAGATCTTTCGGGAGTGGTCGGCCTCCTTCTTGCGGTGCGCCTTGAGCAGTCCCCGCACCACGTCGAGGTCGATGAGGTCCCCGGCGTCGGAGGAGTCGAGGATGCCGTGCGCCCAGTCGTGCATCTCGGTGCGCAGCCACGGCCGGATCGGCACCGGGAAGCCGAGCTTCTTGCGGTGCACGATGGGTGACGGCACGACGTCGGCGAGGGCGCGGCGCAGTGCGACCTTGGTGTCCTGGGAGCGTGGCGGCACCTTCAGGTCGGTCGGCAGCGTCGAGGCCACCTCGAACACGGCGCGGTCCAGGAACGGGGTGCGCAGCTGCAGCCCGTGCGCCATCGTCATCCGGTCGGCCTTGACGAGGATGTCGCCGCGCAGCCACGTGTACAGGTCGATGTACTGCATCGTGGTGACGTCGTCGAGCGCGCTGGCCTCCTTGAAGACCGGTGCGGTGACGTCGGTGTGCCGGATGTCGGCCGTGTAGTGCCGCAGCAGCGCCGCCTTCTCCTCTTCGGTGAAGACCCGCGCGTTGCCGTAGTAGCGCTCCTCGATCGGGGTGGTGCCGCGCTCCAGGAAGCTCTTGCCCTTCACGCCCTGCGGGATGACCCGTGACACGGCGCGCAGGCCCCGCTGCATCGAGTCGGGCAGGTGGCTGACGCTGGACAGCGACATCGGCTCCCGGTAGATCGGGTAGCCGCCGAACAGCTCGTCGGCGCCGTCGCCGCCGAGGACGACGGTCACGTCGCGGGCGGCGCGCTCGGCGAGCAGGAACAGCGGGACGAGCGCCGGGTCGGCGACGGGGTCGTCGAGGTGCCAGACGATCCGTGGCAGCGCCCGCATGAGGTCCGCGGGGCCGACGACGGTGGCTGTGTTGGGCACGCCGAGGGCCCGGGCGGACTGCTCGGCGACCTCGATCTCGGAGAACTGCGCGAGGTCGTAGCCGACGGTGTACGTGCGGATGCCGGGTCTGACCTCGGCGGCGAGCGCCACGATCGCGGTCGAGTCGATGCCGCTGGACAGGAACGCGCCGACCGGCACGTCGGCCTTCAGGTGCGTGTGGACGCTGTCGCGGAGCCGTTCGGTGATCCGCCGGATCAGCCCTTCCTCGTCGCCGGTCGGGGTGGGGCGCAGGTCGAGCTGGCTGTAGCGGCGGTTCGCGAGGGGGCCGCCCGGGGTGTACACGAAGGACTCGCCCGCGCCCAGCCGGCGGATGTCGGGGTGCATGGTGGTCGGCTCGGGCACGTACTGCATCGTCAGGTAGTGCTGCAGGTTCGCCGGGTCGACCTCGGCCTTGCGGTCCTCGGCGACGAACGGCAGCAGCGCCTTGCGCTCCGACGCGAGGTAGACGCCGTCGGTGGTGGTCAGCTGGTACAGCGGCTTGATCCCATACGGGTCGCGGGCGCCGAACGCCCGGCGGGCCGAACTGTCCCAGATGACGAACGCGAACATGCCCCGCAGCCGGCTGACGGCGCTGGGCCCCCAGTGGTGGTAGGCGGCGAGGATGACCTCGGCCTCCGACTCGGTGGCGAAGTCGGCGCCACGGTCCTCGATCAGCTCGGCGCGCAGCGCGTCGGCGTTGTAGACCGCGCCGTCGAACACGATGAGATACCGGCCGCGGGTGACGCCCATCGGCGGGAACGACACCGGCTGCCGCCCGCCGGTGAGGTCCGTCACGGCGAGCCGGTCGGCGCCGAAGACGACGTCGTCGGTGACGACGACGTTGGTGTCGTCGGGTCCCCGGTGGCGCAGCAGTTCCAGAGCGTCGGTGACGGCGTCACGGTGTGCGGCGGCCCGCCCGCGGGCGCTGACGAACGTGAGCAGACCAGCCATTCGTCCTCCGCTCCGCGTGATGCCGGGAAGGCGCCATGGACCCTTCCGGGGAAAAGTCTCGCACGCTGTACCGTCGCAGGAGGAGCACGAATTCGCAGCGATAGGACGGGCGGAGATGGACGAGACAGCGGGTGGCCAGTCGCATGATCCGGACTTTCCGGACCGGTTCATCGAGTTCATGCGCACCGGCTGGCGCGATTCGACCCTTGACGTCACCCCACGCCCCGAGGCGCCGGATCACGCCAAGCGCCGCGGCGAGCTGTCCGCCGCCTTCCCGGGTGAGACGCTGATCATCCCGACCGGCGTGGAGAAGGTCCGCTCCAACGACACGTATCACGCGTTCCGCCCGGGCACGGAGCACGTGTGGCTCACCGGCGAGCACGACCCCGACGCGGTGCTGGTGCTGCGCCCCACCGACGGCGGGCACGACGCCACGCTGTATCTGCGGCCGCGGTCACCGCGTGACACCGACGAGTTCTTCCGCGACCGCAACCACGGTGAGCTGTGGATCGGCCGGCGGCACACGCTCGCGGAGAAGGCGACGGAGCTGCAGCTGCAGACCGCGCACCTCGACGAGCTCGCGGCCGCCCTCGACGGCGCCGCGCCCGGCCGCACCCGGGTCCTGCGGGGTTACGACGCGGGCGTCGACGCCAACGTCAGGTCCGTCACACCCGAGCGCGATGCCGAGCTGGCCACGGTCCTGGCGGAGCTGCGCCTGGTGAAGGACGCCTGGGAGGTCGAGCAGCTGCAGGACGCGATCGACGCGACGACCCGGGGTTTCGAGGACGTCGCCCGCATCCTGCCCGCGGACCGCCCCGTCAGCGAGCGGCTCATCGACGGCGTGTTCAACCTCCGCGCCCGCCACGACGGCAACGACGTCGGCTACGGCTCCATCGTCGGCAACGGCGCGCACGGCGCGATCCTGCACTGGACCCGCAACGACGGCCGCACCCGCCCCGGTGACCTGCTCCTCATGGACATGGGCGTGGAGAACCGTCACCTGTACACCGCCGACGTCACCCGCACCGTGCCGGTGTCCGGCACGTTCAGCCCGCTGCAGCGCCAGATCTACGACCTGGTCTTCCGCTCCCAGCAGGCCGGCATCGACGTCATCAGGGCCGGCACGAAGTTCGACGACGTGCACCAGGCCTGCATGCGGGTCCTCGCCGAGGGCCTGTCGGACCTGGGCATCCTCCCGGTCAGCGTCGACGAGGCGATGGATCCGGCCTGCATCTTCTACCGCCGCTGGACCCTGCACGGCTTCGGTCACATGCTCGGCCTGGACGTCCACGACTGCGGCAGCGCCCGCAAGGAGCGCTACCGCGAGGGTGTCCTGGAGGCCGGTTACGTGCTGACCGTCGAGCCGGGCCTGTACTTCCAGCCGGACGACGAGTTCGTCCCGGCCGAGCTGCACGGCATCGGTGTCCGCATCGAGGACGACGTCCTGGTCACCCCGACCGGCGCCGTCGTCATGTCCGAGGCCCTGCCCCGCTCCGCGGACGCCGTCGAGTCGTGGCTGGCCACCCAGCGCGAGGCAGGACCCCGCCTGCCCGGCTAGGGGACCAGAATCAGCAACAGCGTTAGGACAGCCAGAACGTGTCGTGGGTCAGCATGAACTCGTCGCGTTCGATGGGTGTCATCGACGACAGGGTCGGCAGGCCCTCGAAGTACGCCTCGCGGGGCGCGCCGGGGGAGAAGTGCAGCAGCATCGAGGCGGGTTCGCCGGACTCGTTGCGGAAGGCGTGGATGCCGCCCTCGGGGACGTGGACCCAGTCCCCGGGGACGGTGGTGATCCACTCCTTGCCGTCGTAGATGCGCACCGAGCCGGACAGGATGTAGAACGACTCGGAGATCGAGCGGTGGTAGTGCGGGTCGGGGCCGCTCGGTTGCGGACCCATCTCCCAGCGGTACAGGCCGAACAGCCCGTGCGTCGACGCGCCGGTGGCGAGGTAGTGCACGGTGTTGCCGTTGGCGTACGTGAAGTCCGGCGGTGTCGCCGCCGGGCGGTAGGTGGCGGACTGCTCGCCGGCGGGCCCGAGATAGTACGGCGGTGGGTAGGACATATTTGCACAATACGTCGCGCGATCGGTGGCCTGCCTGACGGCAGGTAGGCTGTTGATCCCGTGAAGACCATCGAACGCACCCGTAAGCCCATCCGGACATATCATCCGCGCCGGGGGCGGCTCAGTGGTCGGCACTTCGACGCGCTCGACCGGCTCGCGACCCTGCACGGCTACACCCCGGGTGATCCCGTCGACGTGCTGGAGATCGGGTCCGGGATGGGGGAGGCGACCCTCGAGATGGCCGCCGCCGACCCGGGGCGGCGCTACCTCGCGGTCGAGATCCACACCCCGGGCGTCGCGAACCTCCTCGCCAACATCGAGCAGCGGGGCCTGGACAACCTGAGCGTGGTGAGCGTGGACGCCCTCGAACTGTGCCGCGAACACATCCCGGACGCGTCGCTGGACGCGATCCACGTGTTCTTCCCCGACCCGTGGCCGAAGGCCCGGCACCACAAGCGACGGCTCATCCAGCCCGTCCATGTGGCGCTGCTCAGCGCGAAACTGCGGGCCGGTGGGCTGCTGCACTGCGCGACCGACGACCTCGGCTACGCCGAGGCGATGCTGGAGACCCTGACCGCGGAGCCGGCGCTGCGCAACCGGTTCGACGGCTACGCGCCGCGGCCGCGCAGCAGGCCGGTCACGAAGTTCGAGCAGCGGGCCCTCGCCGCCGGGCGCACGCCCGCCGACCTGATGTTCGTGAAGTCGTGACCGCGGGACTGGCCGCCAGGGTCCCGAGGGGCGGGGACCCGGACGCCGTCTTCGACGCGTTCGCCGGGTGGGCCAAGGAACAGGGCCTGGAGCTGTACCCGCACCAGGAAGAGTCCCTGATGGAGATCGTGTCCGGGGCGAACCTGATCCTGTCGACGCCGACCGGCTCCGGCAAGAGCCTCGTCGCCGCCGGGGCGCACTTCGCGGCGCTCGCCACGGACCGCACCACGTTCTACACCGCGCCGATCAAGGCACTCGTCTCGGAGAAGTTCTTCGCCCTGGTCGCGATGTTCGGCGCCGAGAACGTCGGCATGCTCACCGGCGACGCGTCCGTGAACGCCGACGCGCCCATCATCTGCTGCACGGCGGAGATCCTCGCCAACATCGCGTTGCGCGACGGCGCCACGGCGGACGTGGGCCTGGTCGTCATGGACGAGTTCCACTTCTACGCGGAGCCCGACCGGGGCTGGGCGTGGCAGGTGCCGCTGATCGAGCTGCCGCAGGCGCAGTTCGTGCTCATGTCGGCGACCCTCGGCGACGTCACCCGGTTCGTCGACGACCTGTCGGGGCGCACCGGCCGGCCGACCGCCGTGGTGAAGAACGCCGAACGGCCCGTGCCGCTGATGTTCAACTACTCGATGGACCCGCTGCACGAGACGATCGAGGAGCTGCTGAGCACCAAGCAGGCCCCGGTGTACATCGTGCACTTCACGCAGGCGGCCGCCCTGGAACGGGCGCAGGCGCTGATGAGCATCAACGTGTCGACCCGCGCGGAGAAGGACATGATCGCCGAGGCGATCGGCCGGTTCCGGTTCACCGCCGGGTTCGGCAAGACGCTGTCGCGCCTGGTGCGCCACGGGATCGGTGTCCACCACGCCGGCATGCTGCCCAAGTACCGCCGCCTCGTGGAGACCCTCGCGCAGGCCGGGCTCCTGAAGGTCATCTGCGGCACCGACACGCTCGGCGTCGGCATCAACGTCCCCATCCGCACCGTGCTGTTCACCGCGCTGTCCAAGTACGACGGGCAGAAGACCCGGCTGCTGTACGCCCGGGAGTTCCACCAGATCGCCGGGCGGGCCGGGCGGGCCGGGTTCGACACGATGGGCACCGTCGTGGTGCAGGCGCCGGACCACGTCATCGACAACGAGCGGGCCCTGGCGAAGGCCGGCGACGACCCGAAGAAGCGCCGCAAGGTGGTGCGCAAGAAGCCGCCGGAGGGCTCGATCGGCTGGGGGAAGCCGACGTTCGACCGGCTCGTCGACGCCGAACCCGAGCCGCTGCGCTCCAGCTTCCACGTGTCGCACGCGATGCTGCTCAACGTGATCAGCCGCCCCGGCGACGCGTTCGCCGCGATGCGGCACCTGCTGACCGAGAACCACGAGGACGTGCACTCGCAGCGCCGCCTGATCCGCCGCGCCATCGCGATCTACCGGGCGCTGCTCGCCGGTGGGGTCGTCGAGCAGCTCGCCGAGCCCGACGAGGAGGGCCGGCGGGTCCGGCTCACCGTCGACCTGCAGATGGACTTCGCGCTCAACCAGCCGCTGTCGCCGTTCGCGCTCGCCGCGATCGAGCTGCTCGACCGGGAGGCACCGGCGTACGCACTGGACGTGCTGTCCGTCATCGAGTCGACCCTCGACGACCCGCGGCAGATCCTGTCCGCGCAGCAGTTCAAGGCCCGCGGCGAGGCCGTCGCCGCGATGAAGGCCGAGGGCATCGAATACGAGCAGCGCATGGACCTGCTCGACTCCGTCACCCACCCGAAGCCGCTGCAGGAGCTGCTCGACGCCGCGTACAACCTGTACAAGCAGGGCCACCCGTGGGTCGCCGACTACCAGGTGAATCCGAAGTCCGTGGTCCGCGACATGTACGAGCGGGCGATGACGTTCGTCGAGTACGTCGGGTTCTACAGCCTGTCCCGCTCGGAGGGGCTCGTCCTGCGGTACCTGGCGGACGCGTTCAAGGCGCTGCGCCAGACGGTCCCCGAGGACGCCCGCACCGAGGAGCTCACCGACATCATCGAGTGGCTCGGCGAGCTCGTCCGGCAGGTCGACTCGAGCCTCATCGACGAGTGGGAGCGGCTGCGCAACCCCACCGCCGAGGGCGAGGAGCAGACCGTCCTGTCCGACCGCCCGCCGGCCGTCACCCGCAACCTGCGGGCGTTCCGGGTGCTGGTCCGCAACGCGCTGTTCCGCCGGGTGGAGCTGGCGGCGCTGCGCCGCTTCGACGAGCTCGGCGACCTGGACGGCGAGCACGGCTTCAACGCCGACGACTGGCAGGACGCGATCGAGGATTACTTCGACGAGTACGACTCGCTCGGCGTCGGCCCGGACGCCAGAGGTCCGGCCCTGCTCGTCATCGAGCAGAAGCCGGACCGGTGGTTCGTCCGCCAGATCTTCGACGACCCGGCGGGTGACCGCGACTGGGGGATCACCGCCGAGGTCGACCTCGCCGAGTCCGACGCGACGGGCTTCGCCGCGGTCCGCGTCACCGCCGTGGGACCGATGTCCGACGGTTAGTTGGTGATCGCCGCGGTGCGCAGCGCCGCCAGGAACTGCGCCGGGTGGGTGAAGGCGGCGAAGTGCGACGCGCCGTCGATGAGGACCAGGGACTTCGCCGGGGCGTCGACCTCGGCGAAGAACTCGACCGCCGGGCCGGTGAGCGTGACGACGTCCTGCGCGCCCTGGAACAGGTGGAACGGGATCTGCAGGGTGGTGCCCTCGGCGCGGGCGTCGAACGCCATGAACTGGGCGAACATCGCGTCGCGGACCGCGGCGAACCCGCGCAGCCAGGCGCTCACGTCCAGCAGTGAGTAGTCGGGCTTGGTCAGCAGCAGCGAGAACAGCTTCTTGAGCCCGCCGTTGGGGTTGGACGGGTCGGTGCCCATCGACCACTGCATGCGCCGGCCCCACGCCTTCACGTCCCAGGTGCGGGGATCCGCGTCCAGGGCCTCCAGGGTGGCCACGCCCCGCTTGTTGCCGGCGGCGCGCAGCCGGTCCAGGGTGTCGGCGCGGCCCTGGCGCTCGTTGGCGAGCATGTCGACGTAGAAGTCGGTGCCGACGTACGCGCTGAACAGGTCGGGGCGCTGCCGCGCCATCGGCAGTCCGACGATGGTGCCCATCGAGCCGGCCATCAGGATCACCTTGTCCTTACCGAGGTGGGCGCGGACGTGCTCGGCGACCTCGATGCCGTCGGCGACCATGCGTTCGAACGTGAGCTCGTCCGCGCCGGGCATGCCGTTGCGGCGCAGGGTGCGGCCGCAGCCGCGGCGGTCCCAGTGCACGACGGTGAAGTGCCGCTCCCACTCGCGCAGGGCCGCGGTGAACACCGAATACGGGGAGCCGGGGCCGCCGTGCACGACCAGCAGCACCGGGTTGTCCCGGTCCTCGCCGCGGATCTGCAGCCACTGCTCGACGCCGCCGATGCGCACGTAACGGCCCTCGACGATCCCGTTCGGGGCGTCGATGCGCGCCTTCGCGGCGGCCCGGTGCTTGAGGACGGCCCTGACGGTGAGGGGAGCGGCGGCGAGGAGGGCGGCGGCGGCGAGAACGACCAGCGTGATTGTCATGCCCAGAACGGTACACCCGTGTTAGACAAATGTGCAAGACGTTTGTGTGAGACGTATGATCAGGGCATGGGTAACAAGGAGAAGCTGCTCGACGGCGCCATCGAGTGCCTGCTCGACAAGGGCTACGCGCGCACCACCGCCCGCGACGTCGCCGCGGCGGCCGGCGTGAGCCTCGCCGCGATCGGCTACCACTTCGGCACCACAGACGCGCTGCTCAACGCCGCGCTCGACCGGGCCATGGAGAGCTGGGGCGCCGCGTTGGAGGACGCGCTGCGCGACGAGGGTGACGCGGCGCTCGACCCGCATGCCCGGTTCGTGGCGATCTGGACGCGGATCATCGCCTCCGTCGAGGCCCAGCCGGCGCTGTGGAAGCTGCAGTTCGAGGTGGTCGCGCAGCTCGCCGTGCTCCCCGAGCTGCACGAGCGCTGGCAGCACTCGCTCGCGGCCGCCCAGGAGGGCCTCGCCGAGCTGTTCGGCGGCGGCCCGGGCACGGGGGCCCTCTACCAGGCGCTGCTCACGGGCGTGGTGGTGCAGCACCTCGTCGCCCCCGGTCGCGGCGTCGACGGCGCCGGGCTGGCTGCCGCGCTGCAGCAGGTCGCAACCCAGATCCGTATCAGTGAAGATGCCGCCGAACGTGTGTAAAAGCCGCGAACCGCGGTAGCCCTTGAAGTATGACCGCCACATCGGACCACCGGGCGTTCAACGAGGGCGCACTGACCACCGACCAGGGCATCCCCGTCGCCGACACCGACAACTCGCTGCGCGCGGGTGCCCGCGGGCCGAGCCTCCTGGAGGACTTCCACCTCCGGGAGAAGCTCATGCGCTTCGACCACGAGCGCATCCCGGAGCGGGTCGTGCACGCCCGCGGCGCCGGTGCGCACGGCGTGTTCAAGGTCTACGAGCCCCTCGACGAGTACACCACCGCGGACTTCCTCACCGACCCGGACGCCGAGACGCCCGTCTTCGTGCGGTTCTCCACCGTGCAGGGCTCCCGCGGCTCCACCGACACCCCGAGGGACGTGCGCGGCTTCGCCACGAAGTTCTACACCCGCGAGGGCAACTTCGACCTGGTCGGCAACAACATGCCGGTCTTCTTCATCCAGGACGGCATCAAGTTCCCCGACCTGGTGCACGCCCTCAAGCCCGAGCCGCACCACGAGATGCCGCAGGCCGCGTCCGCGCACGACACGTTCTGGGACTTCGTGTCGCTGCAGCCCGAGACGATGCACCACCTCATCTGGCTCATGTCGGACCGGGCGCTGCCGCGCTCGTACCGGATGATGCAGGGCTTCGGCGTGCACACCTTCCGCCTGGTCAACGGCCACGGGCACAGCACGTTCGTGAAGTTCCACTGGACGCCGGCGCTCGGTACCCACTCCCTGGTCTTCGACGAGGCGCAGAAGATCTCCGGCAAGGACCCCGACTTCAACCGCCGCGACCTGTGGGAGGCGATCGAGGCGGGCGTGTTCCCGCAGTGGGAGCTCGGCGTGCAGCTCATCCCGCAGGAGCAGGCGTTCGCGTTCGACGACATCGACCTGCTGGACGCCACCAAGCTCATCCCCGAGGAGGTCGTCCCCGTCACGCCGGTCGGGCGGCTCACGCTCACCCGCAACCCGGACAACTTCTTCGCCGAGACCGAGCAGGTCGCGTTCTGCGTCGGCAACGTCGTGCCCGGCATCGACTTCACCGACGACCCGCTGCTGCAGGCGCGGCTGTTCTCCTACCTCGACACGCAGCTGACCCGCCTCGGCGGGCCCAACTTCGCGCAGCTGCCGGTCAACCGGCCGCACGCGCCGGTCCGCAACCACCAGCAGGACGGCCTGCACCAGCAGCGGGTACCCACCGGCCGGGCCAACTACCTGCCCAACTCCCTCGGCGGCAACCTGCCGGCCCGCGGCGCGGGCTTCGCGCACTTCGCCGAGACGGTCGACGGGCCCAAGGAACGCAAGCGCAGCGTCACCTTCGCCGACCACTACAGCCAGGCGACCCTGTTCTGGAACAGCATGTCGGCGTGGGAACGGGCGCACATCGTGGCCGCGTACCGCTTCGAGCTCGGCAAGGTCGACACCATGGCCATCCGGGTGCGCATGGTCGAGCACCTCAACCGCGTCGACCACGACCTCGCGGTCGCCGTCGCCGCAGGCATCGGCGTCGAGGAACCCGTCAAGTCCGTCGACAACCACGGTCGCGCCTCGGCCGCGCTGAGCCAGGCCGTGACCGCGCCCGGTCCCGTCGCCACCCGCAAGGTCGCGGTCCTCGTCGGCGACGGCGTCTCGGCCCGGGCCGTCGTCCGGCTCCGCGACGCCCTCGACGAGCGGGGCGTGCTCGTCGAACTGCTCGGGCCCGTCGCCGGTACCGTCGACACCGACGACGGCCTGCCGATGGAGGTCACCCGGGCGATGAGCACCGTCTCCTCCGTGCTCTACGACGCCGTCGCCATCCCCGACGGCGCCCTGGCGCTCGCCGCGGACGGCGTCGCGGTCAACTTCGCCGCCGAGGCCTACAAGCACGGCAAGGCGGTCGCGGCGTCCGGCACCGGCCAGGACGTCCTGCACCGCGCCCACATCCCGCTCGACGGCCCTCTCGACGGTGCTGACCCCGCCCTGATCCTCGACGACGACCCGGCCGGCCGCCTGCTCGCCGCCCTGGCCACCCACCGCAACTTCGACCGGGACGTGTCCGCGATCCCCGCCTGAGGCGTGTCCGGTGAGTGGGTCCGCCGCGGCCCGGCATCCACGCCTCAGGGCTTGTGCAGCTGGGCGTATCCGCGCCGGACGGCGGTGAGTGAGCCCTCGAACGGTGACCGCTCCGCGACCCGCTCGGCGGGCGCCCCGTCCGTGTCACCGTCGCGGATCAGCCACGCGAGCGCGGCGAGCTGCTCGTGCTGTGCCCGCACGAACGCCGCGTCGACGACCGTGCCGTGGCCCGGCACGACCTGCGTCTGCCCGGTCAGCGCCGGCTGCAACGCGGCCAGGGTGTCCGGCCATTCGAGCGGGTACGCGTCGTCGAACCGCGGCGGCCCACCCTGCTCCACCAGGTCCCCGACCACCGCGACGTCGGCGTCGGGCACGAGCGCGACCAGGTCGCCGGCGGAGTGCCCGCGTCCCGCATGCCGCAGGTGCACGACCCTGCCCCCGCCGAGCGGCACCGGCACCGGCGCCGGTCCGGCGTGGTCCGGCACCGCCACGCGTGACGCGCCCTCGGCGGCGAAGACGGCGTTGCCGCCGCAGTGCCCGGCGTGCTCGTGGGTGTTGACCACGACCAGCGGCAGCGCGGTGACCCGGCGGACCGCGGCGAGCAGCCCCCGCGCCTGCGCCTCGTCCGCGAGGGTGTCCACGACGAGCGCCAGGTCGTCCCCGACGACCAGGGTTGCCCTCACACCGTGCCGGGTGACGTGCACCCCGGCGGCGATCTCCCGCAACACGGTCATGGCGCACCCCCTGCTGTGCGTCTCCTACTTGTGCGTCTCCTGCTGTGCGTCTCCCCGGGCCTTCTCCAGGAAACGGTGACGCTCCACGATCACCCGCTCGACCCGGCCGTCGGCGATCACCTGGCTCCCGTCGCGGGCGACGATCTCGAAGACCAGCTTCCGGCCGTCGGCCTTCGCCAGTCGCGCCTCGACGGTGACCCTGCCCCCGATCGGGGTCGCCGCCCGGTGCTCCAGCTCGACCCGTGTCCCGACCGTCGTCCACCCCGGCGGCAGCCGCCGGACCAGCGCGCCGACCGTCGCCGCCTCGGCGAGCGCCAGGAGCTTCGGCGTGCCGAGGACCGGCACGTCACCCGACCCCAGCGACTGCGCCGTGTCGGCGTCGGTGACGGTCAGCTCGACCCGGGCGACCGCCCCCACCCACGGTGCCGCGTCCACAGAGAAGCCCATACCCCCCACACTAATGAGTTTCGAGGCGAAAACCCCGCCGCTACAGTCGGGTGCATGCGTGACCTTGCGGCCTGGGTGAACGCCGGCGAGGTGGTCGCCCTCACCGGCGCCGGCATCTCCACCGACTCCGGCATCCCCGACTTCCGCGGCCCCGGCGGCGTCTGGACCCGCGACCCCGAGGCGATGAAGCTCTCCTCGATCGAGCACTACGTCGCCGACCCGCAGATCCGCCGCCGCGCCTGGCAGGAGCGGCTGCACAACCCCGCGTGGACCGCCGAGCCCAACGCCGCCCACCACGCCCTCGTCGACCTCGAACGCGCCGGCAAGCTCACCGCCGTCATCACCCAGAACATCGACGGCCTGCACCAGCGCGCCGGCGCCGCGACCGTCATCGAGCTGCACGGCACCCTCTCGCAGACGCAGTGCCTCGGCTGCGCCGAGCGCCGCCCGATGCCCGAAACCCTGGCCCGCGTCACGGCCGGCGACCCCGACCCGGCCTGCCTGGCCTGCGGCGGCCTGCTGAAGTCCGCGACGATCTCCTTCGGCCAGGCCATGGACCTGGCCACGCTGGAGGCCGCCGCCGGGGCCGCGATGGGCTGCGACATCTTCCTGGCCGTCGGCACGTCCCTGACCGTGCACCCGGCGGCCGGCCTGGTCGACGTCGCCCGCAAGGCCGGCGCCATGGTGGTCATCGTCAACGCCGCCGAGACCCCGTACGACGCCGTCGCCGACATGGTCATCCGCGATCCCATCGGCGAGGTTCTCCCACGCCTCGCCCACGCCGCCGCCTGACGCCCGCGCCGCGGCGCTGCCTGACCTACCCGGGCTCGGTCGCGTCCGGGGGCGGCGGGGGCGCGGCAGGGGGCTTCAGCAGGGACACCCGGGGGCGGGTGGCGGCGCGGCGGGCGGCCCGGGAGCGGTCGGCGAGGAGGTCGGCGAGGGCGTATGCGTCGGCGGTGGCGCGGTGCCGGCCGACCGCGTGCAGCCCACCGGCGGTGTCCACGTGGACGGTGGCCAGGTCGAGGGCGCGTTGCAGCGGGCCCTGCGTGACCCGGACGCTCTGCACGCGGATCAGGGGCACCGCGACGAGCTCGCGGGTCAGGACGCCCTCGCGGACGGCGACGACCGTGTCGGTGACGGCGATGCCGATGCGGGACCAGGCAAGGGGCGCGAGCCAGCGGGCGCGGCGGGGCGGGCCGGCGACGGGGAGGGCGGCGGCGTCGAGCGGCGGTGCGCCGACGGTGGCGTGCACGGCGGCGCCGAGGACGCCGGCGGCGACGGCGAGGGTGTCGGCGGAGGCGGCGACGGGCACGAGGGTGCCGGCGCGCAGCTGTGCCTCGCCGTCGCCGGCATACCCGGCCACGTCGATGCGGGCGCGGGCCCAGCCGGGGGAGCGCCACAGCAGCGGCCAGGTCACCTTGAGGCCCTGGACGCGGCGGGGCGGCACGGTCTGGCTGCGCTTGTTGAGCAGGCCCTGGCGCACGCGCAGCGCGGCGGCGTCGGTGCCGATGGTGAAGTCCCACTCGTCCAGGACGCGGCGGACGGGGACCTGGAAGACGCCGAGGAACGCGGTGATCGTGCTGGCGGCGCCGATCAGGGTCCAGGCCGGGTCGAGGGAGGCCTGCCAGGAGACGAAGACGAGGCCGACGGGCACCGCCAGGGCCTGCGGGGTGAGCAGCTGGGCCTGCAGCAGCCGCCGGTTCACGACCGTGAAGACGCCCGCCACGTCGGTGTCGCCGGCCGGGGCATGGGCCACGCCGGTGGACAGGCCGATGAGCCGGGACCGGAGGCTGGCCGCGCCGGCGACGGTCAGGTAGGCCAGGGGCGCCTCGGTCTTGCCGGCGCCGATCACCTCCAGGCGCAGCTCGGCGAGCCCGAAGACGCGGGCGAGCAGCGGGCGGACCACGTCGATGGCCTGGACCCGTTCGAGCGGGATCGTTCTGGTACGCCGGGAGATCAGCCCCTCGTGCACCCGCAGCTCCCGGCCGACGATCTCGTAGCCGGTGACCAGCCACACGACGGCGGAGACGAGGACGGCGACGACGAGGATCACGCCCATCGCGGCGAGCCAGTGCAGCGGGCCCAGGTCGCTCAGCCCGCGCCAGGAGACGGCGACGGCGGCGAACGCCACCAGCTTGGCCCCCTTCAGCAGCGGGGTCAGCGGGTGGAGTCGTTGCCTCACAGGCCCTCTTCGCGGATCTCGCCGAGGGCGGCGAGCCGGTCCCGCAGCCGGGTCGCCTCGGCCGCCTCGAGTCCCGGCACGGAGGCGTCGCTGGCCGCGGCGGCGGTGTGCAGGGTGACGGTGGCCAGGCCGGCGGCGCGTTCGAGAGGGCCGGCGGTGACGTCGACGAACTGCATCCGCGCGTACGGGACGATCGACAGCCGCCGCACCAGCAGCCCGTGCCGCACGAGGAGGTCCTCGGCCCGCTCGGCGTAGCCCCAGGCGCGGATCGAGCGGCGCATGAACACGGCGCGGAGCACACCCAGCACCAACACGGCGAACGTCAGCAGGAGCAACCATGCGTTGACCAGGAGAGCGGCGACGGCGGCCGCGACCGCGACCGCGAGGGTCCAGACGGTCAGGACGCCGAGGCGCAGCCAGAAGTACCGGGGCGAGATCGACCGCCACGAGACGGTGTCAGGCGGGGCGGTCACGGGTCGAGCGTATCCGGGGCGAGGGGGATCGTGTCGCGCAGGAAACCGCGGGCGGTCAGGAAGTCACCGAGCGTGCTGCGGTGCGCGTCACAGGCGAGCCAGACCTTGCGACGGTCGGGGGTGTGCAGCTTCGGATTGTTCCAGCGCAGCTGCCACGTCGCCGGGGCGCGGCAGCCCTTGGCGGAGCAGATGAGGGGATCCACGCGGCCAGTGTGCCAGCGGGGGAGAGGATGAGCGCCGGGCGGCCACGGGGGAAGCCGCCCGGCGACGGGGTGAATCGTACCCACGCGGGTACGGGTGATGTCCAGTCACCCAAGGTGTCCGATCCGAAATTCCCGGAGAATCACTAGCCAGTTATCCGAAAAATCGGTAAAAATCGGTCGCGACCAGGACTCCCAGAAGCTTCCCAGTGACGTCGGATCGCGTTCGGTTGGTCCGGCGTGCGACGCTTGGAGCACTCTGATTGCCAGCATGAGTGGAGGACCGGTGACCCAGCCGAGCAACCCCGTCTCGCCGCCAGGCGGGCAGGTCTCGACACCCGCTCAGGACGCGACCGTGCTGGAGCGCGCCCTGTTCGAGGTCAAACGGGTCATCGTCGGCCAGGACCGCATGATCGAGCGCATGTTCGTCTCGCTGCTGTCGCGTGGCCACGTGCTCCTCGAGGGCGTGCCCGGCGTGGCGAAGACCCTCGCCGTGGAGACCCTGGCGCGGGTGGTGGGCGGCACGTTCTCCCGCATCCAGTTCACCCCCGACCTGGTGCCCGCCGACATCGTCGGCACCCGGATCTACCGGCAGTCCAGCGAGAAGTTCGACGTCGAGCTCGGCCCGGTGTTCGTCAACTTCCTGCTCGCCGACGAGATCAACCGCGCGCCCGCCAAGGTGCAGTCGGCGCTGCTGGAGATCATGGCCGAGCAGCAGGTGTCGATCGGCGGCGAGACCCACAAGGTCCCCCGGCCGTTCCTGGTCATGGCCACGCAGAACCCGATCGAGCAGGAGGGTGTCTACCCCCTGCCCGAGGCGCAGCGGGACCGCTTCCTGATGAAGATCCAGGTGGGCTACCCCACCGACAGCGAGGAGCGCGAGATCGTCTACCGGGTCAGCGTGAAGACCCCGGAGCCGGTCGCCGTGCTCACCCCGACCGAGCTGATGGCGTTGCAGGACAAGGCCGACGACGTGTTCGTGCACAACGCGCTCGTCGACTACGCCGTGCGGCTCGTGGTGGCGACCAGGGCACCCGCCGAGCACGGCCTGCCCGACATCGCGCAGCTCATCCAGTACGGTGCGAGCCCCCGCGCCTCGCTCGGCATCGTCCGTGCGTCGCGGGCCCTCGCCCTGCTGCGCGGCCGCGACTACGCGCTGCCGCAGGACGTGCAGGACATCGCGCCGGACATCCTGCGCCACCGCCTGGTGCTGTCCTACGACGCGCTCGCCGACGACATCTCCGCCGACGACATCGTCAAGCGGGTCCTCGCCGCGGTGCCGCCGCCGACCGTCGCGCCGCGCCAGCAGGCCGTCGCGGCCGGGGCAGGCACCGTCGGGGCGCCGCCGACCACGATCACCACCTGGCCGGGCCGTTGAGGGGCTGCTGATCCATGGCCACGGACGACGCCCGCGCCGAGGTCGTGCTCAACCGCATGCAGCTGCTCGTCACCCGCAAGCTTGACGGCCTGCTCCAGGGTGACTACCTGGGCCTCCTGCCGGGCCCCGGCACCGAGGCCGGCGAGTCCCGGGAGTACCGGCCGGGTGACGACGTGCGGCGCATGGACTGGCCCGTCACGGCCCGCACGACGCTGCCGCACGTCCGGCAGACCGTCGCCGACCGGGAGCTGGAGACCTGGCTCGCCGTCGACCTGTCCGCCAGCCTCGACTTCGGCACCGCCCGCTACCTCAAGCGCGACCTGGCGATCGCCGCGGCGGCTGCGGTCTCGCACCTGACGGTGCGCGGCGGCAACCGCATCGGCGCCGTCGTCGGCACCGCCGGCGACATGCACCGGCTGCCGGCACGCCCCGGCCGCAAGGACGCGCAGGGGCTGCTGCGGGCGATCGCCATGACGGCGGCCCAGCCCGGCCGCGCCGACCTCGGCGCGCTCGTCGACATGCTCAACCGCCCGCCGCGCCGCCGGGGCATGGCCGTGGTCATCTCCGATTTCATGACCCCGGTCGCCCAGTGGGCCCGCCCGCTGCGCAAGCTCGGCGTCCGCCACGACCTCCTCGCGGTGGAGATCGTCGACCCGCGCGAGCTCGAGCTGCCCAACGTCGGCGTCATCGCCCTCGTCGACCCCGAGACCGGCCGCATGCACGAGGTGCAGACCGCCGACCCGAAGCTGCGGCACCGCTACGCACACGCGGCCGCCGCACAGCGCGCCGAGATAGCCTCGGCACTGCGCGGTGCCAACGCCGCGCACCTGAGACTGCGCACCGACTCCGACTGGCTGCTCGACATCGTCCGGTTCGTCGCCGCCCAGCGGCACGCCCGGACGAGGGGGACGACCCGATGATCCGTTTGCTCTCACCGTGGTGGCTGCTGTCGCTGCTGCCCGTCCTTGCCGTCATCGGCGTGTACGTCTGGCGGCAACTGCACCGCCGCGCGTTCGCCGTCAAGTTCACCAACGTCGACCTGCTCAGCAGCCTGGTGCCCAAGGGCATCGGCGCCCGGCGCCACGTCAGCGCCGCCGCGTTCCTGCTGAGCCTGCTCATCCTCAGCTTCGGCATGGCCCGCCCGTCGGTGGACACCAAGGAACCCCTCGAGCGGGCCACCATCATGCTCGCCATCGACGTCTCCCTGTCGATGCAGGCGACCGACGTGCAGCCGACCCGCATCGAGGCCGCCAAGTCCGCGGCCACCGACTTCGTCAGGCAGCTGCCGGCCTCGTTCAACGTCGGCCTCGTCTCCTTCGCCAAGACCGCGAGCGTGCTGGTGTCCCCGACGAAGGAGCGCAACTCGGTGCTCCAGGCGATCGACGGCCTCACCCTGCAGGAGTCGACGGCCACCGGCGAGGCCGTCTTCACCAGTCTCGACGCGATCCGCACCGTCCCCGCCGACGGCGCCTCAGGCCCGCCGCCGGCCCGCATCGTCCTGCTGTCCGACGGCTTCCGCACCGCCGGCCGCTCCCTGGAGGACGCCTCCTCCGCCGCCTCCGCCGCCAACGTGCCCGTGTCGACGATCGCGTTCGGCACCGACGAGGGCGTGGTCCGCATCGGCAACACCCCGCAGCGCGTCCCCGTCGACCGGGCCTCGCTGCAGAAGGTCGCCGAGACCACCAAGGGCTACTTCTACGAGGCCGCCAGCAAGGAAGAGCTCAAGCGCGTCTACACCGACATGGGCAGCTCCATCGGCTACAAGACCAAGCCCCGCGAGATCACCCAGTGGTACCTGGGCGCCGGCTTCATCATGGCCCTGCTAGCCGGCGGCCTAAGCCTCCTCTGGGGCAGCCGCCTCCCATAACCCAAGAACAAAAACGACGGCGCGTGCGGGTCCATCGCGGATGGGCCTGCCTTCGCGTCTCGCGCGCAGGGCAGGCGAATAGGACGACAGACCTGGCACGACCCGCAACCCGAACCACCGGTCTTCAATCGCCACGCGCATGCGTGTGAGTCGGCCGCGCGAAGCGCAGGCCGTGCGACCAGCGGGAGCATTGGGGGTGTGGGGTGAGAATCCCCCACTGCTCCTGGACGGCCGAAGGCCGCAGCGGAAGATTAATGTGCTCCGACCATGTAGAAAAGCGCAGCGACCCACATGGCGGCCAGGAAGAATCCAATGGGCGCGATGAAGCGGCTCATGACGTGCTCCCAACGGTGTGTCTCGAGAAGAACTCCAGAACAGACACGCGGAGCCGTGACCGGGGAAGGACTACACCGAGTCACGACTGGAAGGATCGCTACTTCGCACAGCGATCACCTCCAGGGAGCAGCAGCCGCACCGGGCGGTCAGCAAAAAGCACGTGCAGACGCGCTCATGGTAGCGCCACGCCTCACGGCCCACATCAGCCGACCGGCGAGTTGGCGGGTACCCGTCAGTAACACCTAATCTCCGTACAGCTAATCGCAGGAATCGCAGAAGGGCGGCAACGTGGCGAGGACCGTGCTGGTCACCGGCGGTAACCGAGGGATCGGGCTGGCAATCGCGCAGGCATTCGCCGCGCAGGGTGACAGGGTCGCGGTGACCCACCGGGGGTCCGGCGCTCCCGACGGCCTGTTCGGCGTGCAGTGTGACATCACCGACAATGCCGCGGTCGACGCCGCGTTCACGACCGTGGAGGCCGAGCTCGGCCCCGTCGAGGTGCTCGTCGCCAACGCCGGCATCACCGACGACACGCTGCTGCTGCGGATGAGCGAGGACCAGTTCACCCGGGTCATCGACACGAACCTCACGGGCTCGTTCCGGGTCGCGAAGCGCGCCTCCAGCAAGATGCTGCGGGCCAAGTGGGGACGGATCATCTTCATCTCCTCCGTCGTCGGCCTGTACGGCGGGCCCGGGCAGGTCAACTACGCCGCGAGCAAGGCCGGCCTGGTCGGCATGGCCCGGTCGATCACCCGTGAGCTGGGCAGCCGCAACATCACCGCCAACGTGGTGGCGCCCGGGTTCATCGAGACGGACATGACCGCCGTGCTGCCCGAGGCGACGCAGGCCGAATACAAGAAGGCCATCCCGCTCGGCAGGATGGCGAAGCCCGAGGAGGTGGCGGGCGCGGTGACCTGGCTCGCGAGCGATTCCGCGGGGTACATCAGCGGCGCCGTCATCCCCGTCGACGGCGGCCTGGGCATGGGCCACTAACCAGAGCTGAACGAAGAGGAGCACCATGAGCGGACTGCTCGAAGGCAAGCGGCTGCTGATCACCGGGATCATCACCGACCAGTCGATCGCCTTCTCCGTCGCCAAGCTCGCCCAGGAGCAGGGCGCGACCGTCGTGCTGACCGGGTTCGGCCGGCTCTCGCTCGTCGAGCGGATCGCGAAGCGGCTGCCGAAGGAGGCGCCGGTCATCGAGCTCGACGTCACCAACCCGGAGCACCTCGCCGGCCTCGCGGACAAGGTGCGCGAGCACGTCGACGGCCTCGACGGCGTCCTGCACTCGATCGGGTTCGCCCCGGCCAGCTGCCTCGGCGGCGGGTTCCTGGAGACGCCGTGGGAGGACGTGGCGACCGCGATCCACGTGTCGACGTTCTCGTACAAGTCCCTGGCGGTGGCGTGCCTGCCGCTGATGGGCACCGGCGGCTCGATCGTGGGCCTCGACTTCGACGCGACCAAGGCGTGGCCGGTGTACGACTGGATGGGCGTGGCCAAGGCGGGCCTGGAGTCCACCTCGCGCTACCTCGCGCGGGACCTCGGCCCCCGGGGCATCCGGGTGAACCTGGTCGCGGCGGGTCCCCTTCGTACCATGGCGGCGAAGTCAATCCCGGGTTTCGCTGTGTTCGAGGAGTCGTGGGCGAAGACCGCGCCGCTCGGCTGGGACCTCAACGACCAGGTCGCCGCCGCGAAGGCCTGCTGCGCGCTGCTGTCGGACTGGTTCCCGGCCACGACCGGCGAGATCGTGCACGTCGACGGCGGGTACCACGCGGTCGGTTCCTCCTGACCCTGTTGTAACAATGGGACGCGTGGCTTATGACGCGTTCCTGCTCGTCTCGTTCGGCGGTCCGGAAGGGCAGGACGACGTCCTGCCCTTCCTGGAAAACGTGACGCGAGGGCGCGGCATCCCCGCTGCGCGCCTCGAGGCCGTCGCCGGGCACTACCGGCACTTCGGCGGCGTCTCACCGATCAACGCGCAGAACCGCGCCCTGCTCGACGCACTGCGCCCCGCCATGGACCTGCCCATGTACTGGGGCAACCGCAACTGGCACCCGTTCCTCGAAGACACCGTCCGGCAGATGCGCGACGACGGGGTCCGCCACGCGCTCGCCTTCGTCACCAGCCCCTTCGGCTCGAACTCCTCCTGCCGCCAGTATCAGGACGACATCGCCCGGGCCCGGGACGCCGTCGGGCCCGATGCCCCACAGATCGACAAGATCCGCCACTTCCACGACCATCCGCTCTATGTGGAGTCGCATGCCGCCGCGGTACGGGCAGCGCTGGAGTCCCTGCCGTCCCGCCTCAGCGCGCGGCTGGTCTTCACCGCACACTCGATCCCGACCGCCATGAACGACGCCTCCGGGCCCGGCGGGGTCGGCCGGTACCGCGCGCAGCTGCTGGAGACGGCCGCCCTGGTCGCCGCCGCGGCCGCCCCCGAGCTGGAGTGGGACCTGGTCTGGCAGAGCCGCTCCGGCCCGCCCCAGGTGCCGTGGCTCGAGCCCGACGTCAACGACCACCTGACGCGGCTCGCCGAGGACGGCGTGAAGGAGGTCGTGGTCAGCCCGGTCGGCTTCATCTCCGATCACCTGGAGGTGATCTGGGACCTCGACAACGAGGCCCGCGACACCGCCGCGAAGCTCGGGCTCGCCTTCGCCCGCGCCGCCACACCGGGCGTCGACCCCCGGTTCGTGACGATGATCCGACAGCTCGTCGACGAGCGCGTGCTTGCTCACAGTAACGTTCGTCACGCACTCGGAACCGTCCCCACCTGGGATTTCTGCCCGGACGACTGCTGCGTGTCACCGAAACGCGTATAGGACCGAAACGTTTCTGAGGGAGCATGTACGCGTGAGAGAACGCAAGCCCATCGAGTCCTGGCTCACCGACATGGACGGGGTCCTCGTGCACGAGGGCGAGCCCGTGCCCGGCGCACCGGAGTTCGTCAACCGGCTGCGCTCGTCCGGCAAGCCGTTCCTGATCCTGACCAACAACTCCATCTATACGGCCCGCGACCTGCAGGCCCGCCTGCGGCGCATCGGCTTCGACGTGCCCGAGTCCGCGATCTGGACCTCGGCCCTGGCCACCGCCCAGTTCCTGGACACGCAGCGCCCCGGCGGCACCGCCTACGTCATCGGCGAGGCCGGCCTGACCACCGCGATGCACGAGGTCGGCTACATCCTGACCGACACCGAACCGGATTACGTGGTGCTGGGCGAGACCCGCACCTACAGCTTCGAGGCGATAACGCAGGCGATCCGGCTCATCAACGACGGCGCCCGCTTCATCTGCACCAACCCCGACGCCACCGGCCCCTCCAACGAGGGTGCCCTGCCTGCGTGCGGGGCCGTCGCCGCCCTGATCTCCAAGGCGACCGGCATCGAGCCGTACTTCATCGGCAAGCCCAACCCGATGATGATGCGCTCCGCCCTCAACAGCATCGACGCGCATTCGGAGACCACCGCGATGATCGGCGACCGCATGGACACCGACGTCCTGTGCGGCCTCGAGGCGGGCCTGGAGACGATCCTGGTCCTCAGCGGCATCTCGACGGTGGCGGACGTGGAGCGTTACCCGTACCGGCCGTCGCGCATCATCCCGTCGGTCGCGCACCTGATCGACGAGGTGTAGCACCGGCCGTTTCCACCAGGGCGCGGAGCCGCCCGGCGTCTCCGGTGAGGGCGCGCCGCAGCGTCGCGCGGAACAGGGGCGCCGCGAGACGCTGCGCGCCGTGCAGGCGGACGTTGAGCTCCAGCCGCACCAGGCATGCGCCGGCGGCGGTCGCGGTGACCGTGCGCGAGCCGTCGGCGTCCGCGCCACTGGTGGTGCGCCAGGCGAACCGCAGCCCCGGACCGACCCCGGTGACGACGCCGACGTTGTGGTACGCCCCGCCGGCCACCCGCATGTGCTCCTCCGTCGTCGTGCCGGCGCGGACCGCCCCAGCGGGCGTCGGCACCATCGACGTGACACCCTTGCGCCACAGCACATCGTTGCCGTAGTCGGCCAGCACATCCCACACGACCTGCGCATCCCGGTCGATCACGATCTCGGCCTGCAACGCCAGCGTCTGCTTCGGCAAAGTAGTCATGCGTCTGATAATACGGCGTCGAACTATCTGTCGATCCATAGAATGTCGGCATGGCGACGCCCGACGACGTGGACCGCATCATGGCGCAGTGGCACCGCGAGCGGCCCGACCTCGACCTGGCCGCGATGGAGACGTTCGGCCGTCTGGGCCGGCTCTTCGCCCACCTGGGCAGGGCCGTCGACGAGACCTTCACCCGCTTCGGCCTGCAACGCGGCGAGTACGACGTCCTTGCCGCGCTCCGCCGCTCCGGCACCCCGTTCGTCCTGACCCCGTCAGCGCTGTCCGACGTCCTCATGCTGTCCCGCGCCGGGATGACGAACCGCCTCGACCGCCTCGAAGCCGCCGGCCTGGTCGAACGCCGCGCCAACCACGAGGACCGCCGCAGCATGCTGATCGCCCTGACCCCCCGCGGCGTCACCCTGACAGACGAGGTCACCACAGTCCACGTGGCCAACGAGTCCAACCTGCTGTCCACCCTGACCCCCGACGAACGCCACCACCTGGACACCCTGTCCCGCAAACTCCTGTCCCGCTTCGAATAACCACTCCGAGCACCCCACCCGATAGGGGACTGCGAGCGCAGCGAGTATGGGGTTGCGGGTGGGAACCCCCGCCGCCGCAGCGCAGCTGCGGCAGCATTGCAGCGGCGGCCGCCCCACTCCAGCCCGTACGGAACGGTGACCCCGGCGGGCCTGGGAAGCGCAGCGCCCCGACCCAACCACTCGGGCTGGTAGGAGAGTGCGGCGCGGAGCGGCGCATGGGGGTGCGGGTGGGAACCCCCGCCGCCGCAGCGCAGCTGCGGCAGGATTGCAGTGGCGGCTGCCCCGCTCCGGCCCGTAAGGAAGGGTGCCCCCGGCGGGCCTGGGAAGCGCAGCGCCCCGACCTATCCGGTCGGGCCGGTTCCGAGAGTGCGAGCGCAGCGAGTATGGGGGTGCGGGTGGGAACCCCCGCCGCCGCAGCGGAGCTGCGGCAGGATTGCAGTGGCGGCTGCCCCACTCCAGCCCGGTAGAGACGGTGACCACGACGGACCGGGGAAGCGCAGCGCCCCAACCTGTCCACTCGGGCTGGTGGGAGAGCGCGTCGCGGGTGGGAACCCCTGCCGCCGTGCCGGAGGCGCGGCAGCTTTACAACATCGGGGCGTTGCAGGCGGCTACCAAGGCTCTGCGGCAGGCCGTGGTCAGGGGGCGCAGGGCGGCGTCGCGTTGCTGGACCTCGTAGCCGTTGATGGCGCCGCCGGGGGCTGCGTGTTCGGCGAGGGCCAGGACGCGGTCCAGGACCGAGGCTCGGGCGTACAGGCGGCGGGCCCGGGGGTCGTAGCCAGGGGGCAGGTCCGTGGCGCCGTCGGGTTTGCGGAGTGCTTCGATGGCGCCGGCGAGCTCTGGGCGCCACTGGGCAATGTCGAGCTTGGCGAGGGTGCGGGTCGCGGTTGCCAGCTCGGCGGACAGCTCTGCCTCCGCCTCGGCCGTCGAAGGGCCGCCTGCCGGTGGGACGGAGGTGGGCAGGACGAAGACCTGCCAGCGGACCGTCTCGAACTCGTCGCCGGAGCCGGAGGTGTGCAGGCGGACCTCCGGCACGAAACCGAGTCCGCCTGCGATCACGCCCTCGCCGGCCAGGAGCGCCGCGCCACTGAACGGGCCGGGGCCGGGCAGGCCACGGGGGTCGCCTGGGGCGGGGAGCACCAGGCGGACCTCGTCCGGGTGGAGCTTGGACAGCGCGGCGATCGCGTCCGTCAAGGACACGTCGGTCCACGTGCCGGGGACGTCGGAGACCATGTGCTCCTCGTCGCCGGAGATCTCGGCGGCGGCGTCGTCGCACGGCACGAGGCCGGCGCGCCACGCCCGGACCCATGCCACGAAACGCGCCGAGCGGCGCGCCTGCAGGGTCGCCGCGCGTGCTGCGGGGGACATGGGAGCAAGGGTACGTGCTGACGTGCCGGTATGTCTCGCAGGCGGACAGGGCGTCAGCCGATACGCTTGCCGTCCATGGACGTCCTGGCGAACAACGACTGGCGGAGACGGCGCACGGTCCCGACGGTGGACGCTGAGCTGGACCTGGTCGTGGAGGATGCCGACTCGGGGTTCTGCGGGGCCGTGGTCGGGTTCGAGTTCGGCGCGGTGGTGCTGGAGGACCGGCACGGCAAGCGCCGCAACTTCCCGCTCGAGCCGGCCGCGTTCCTGCTCGACGGGGAGCCGGTGACGCTGACGAGGCCGGCGGTGGCCGTACACCCGCAGCAACGAAAAATCACCAGCTCCGGGTCGATCGCGGTGACGGGGCTCACGGCCCGGGTGGCGCGACGGAGCCGGATCTGGGTCGAGGGCATCCACGACGCCGCGCTCGTCGAGCGGATCTGGGGCCACGACCTGCGGGTCGAGGGTGTCGTGGTAGAGCCGCTCGACGGGATCGACGAGCTGAGCGAGGCCGTCGCCGCGTTCCATCCGGGGCCCGTGGCGCGCCTCGGGGTGCTCGTCGACCACCTCGTGCCGAACTCCAAAGAAAGCCGAATTGTCGGAAATATCCGGTCACCCTATGCGCTCATCACGGGGCATCCCTACGTCGACGTGTGGCAGGCGGTCAAACCCGCGGCCCTCGGCATCCGCGAGTGGCCCGTCATCCCACCCGGGCGACCCTGGAAGGAAGGCGTCTGCGAGAGGCTCGGCGTGGCAGAGCCCGCCGACATGTGGCGCCGCATCCTCGCGTCCGTCTCAAGCTACCGCGACGTCGAAACCCCGCTCATCAACGCCGTGGAACGCCTCATCGACTTCGTCACGGAACCCGACGAGGAGGTCTAGCAGGACGGCCAAGGGTCCCGCGAGAGCACGAACGTCGCGATGTCCAGCGCGACCACCGCACCGTCGGCGTCGCGCACGACCCGCAGCAGCTCGCCGTCGTTGTCGCCGGAGCGGCCCCGCCACAGGTCCGCGGTGGGCCCGTCCGGTGTGAAGCGCCACCCCCGGCGGCCCGTCGTCAGCGGCGTCACCACCAGCTCCCCGTCGGCCCAGCCGACCTCGTGCTCCTGGCCCATCCACCACCACCGGCCGGTGAGCGGCGCGATCTGCGCGGGCGGCTCCTCCCGGGGCCGCCACGGCGCCACCCGCGCCGGCTCGCGGTCCAGCACGGCGCCGAGCAGGTCGAGGCCGAAACCGCTGAGCCCACCGGAGTAGCGCATGGTGTACGCGTTGCCGAACGCCACCACCCCGGTGCGCGACGGCCGGTGCACGGCGAGGACCGCGAGGTAGCCGGGCATCGAGCCGCTGTGGCCGACGAAGACCCGCTCCCCGCGCCGCCACAGCTGCAGGCCGAGGCCGTGCCCGGCGGTCCAGCCGTCCAGGTCGCTGATCACGACCGGCGCGCACATCTCCGCCACGGTCGCCGGCGCGAGGACCGCCGGGTCGGGCTCGGCCAGGAACGCCGCCCACCGCGACAGGTCCTGCACCGTCGACCACAGCTGCCCGGCGGGCGCCATCGCGGCCGCGTCGTGTCGCGGCTCCTCGCGCAGTTCGTCCAGCCACGGGTGTACGACGTAGCCCCGCGCGAACGGCTCCACCGGCGCGTACGTCGTGCGGTCCAGTTGCAGCGGGCCGAGGAGCCGCTTGGCGAGCAACGACTGCCAGTCCTCGCCGCCGACCCGGGCCACCATCGCGCCCAGCAGCCCGTAGGCGAGGTTCGAGTAGTGATACCCGTGCAGGGGTGGGTAGGCGACCTTGTCGGCCGTCAGCGTGGACAGGAACGTGTCGACGTCCACCCCCGCGGCGCGCTCCCACCAGTCGCCGTCCGGTTCGCGCTGCACACCGCCGGCGTGGCCGAGCAGCTGCCGGATGGTGACGGCGCCGACGGGGGTACCGGGGAGATGGCGGTAGAGCAGGTCGTCGAGGGCCAGCTTCCCCTCGTCGCGCAGCGCGAGGACGAGCGCCGCGGTCATGGTCTTCGTGATCGACCCGATCCGGAACTGCAACCCGGTGACCGGACCGTCCAGCCCGCCGGTCGCCACGTGCTCCAGGACGCCGTCGCGGACGACCCCGGCGACGAGGGCGGGCACCCGCCCACCGGCATGGGCGTGGGCGACGAGGTCGTCGACGCGCGAGACGGTCTCGGGCAGCAGCGGCACGGGTGACCTCCGAGTGCGATGAAGAGGGATGAAGAGGGCGACTGACTCCCCAACTGTGCGCCGGGCCGGGGCGCACCGCGTATCGACAAGGATTCGGCAAGACGAGTGATCAGGGAGCAGCGCCACGAGCATCGGCGTGACACGATCGAAGGGTGGACCTGTGGCTGATCGTCTGGCTCGTCGTCGGCGCCGCGCTCATCGTGGCGGAGATCTTCACGACCACGTTCGTCCTGCTGATGTTCGGCCTCGGCGCGTTCGCCGCGGCCGGCGCGGCGGCCCTCGGTGCGGGGGTGCCGGTGCAGGCGGCGGTGTTCGCGGTCGTGTCGGCTCTGTCGTTCCTCGCCGTGCGGCCGACGCTGACGCGGTACATGCGCCGCGACGTGCGCGACACGCAGATGGGCGTCGAGGCCCTGGAGGGCTCGATGGCGCTGGTCATCGAGGCCGTCGACCACGACAGTGGGCAGATCAAGATCGACGGTGAGATGTGGCGGGCCCGCCCCTACGACGCGACGCAGACGTTCGCGGTCGGGGACCGGGTCCGGGTGATCGAGATCAAGGGTGCCACCGCCATGGTGTGGAAGGACTGAGCCAAGTGGATCCGAGTACGTTCGTGGCGATCGTCGTCATCGCCGCCGCGCTGTTGTTCATCGTCACCGTCGTCAAGATGGTCAAGGTCGTGCCCCAGCAGGTCGAGTACGTCGTGGAGCGGCTCGGCAAGTACAGCCGCACCCTGACCCCCGGCCTCAACATCCTGGTGCCGTTCATCGACTCGGTGCGCAACAAGGTCGACAAGCGCGAGGTGGTCGTCAGCTTCCCGCCGCAGCCCGTCATCACCTCCGACAACCTGGTCGTGTCGATCGACACCGTCCTGTACTTCAAGGTCGTCGACTCGGTCCGCGCCACCTACGAGATCTACAGCTACCTGCAGGGCATCGAGCAGCTCACCGTCACGACGCTGCGCAACGTGATCGGCTCACTGGACCTGGAGAAGGCCCTGACCAGCCGCGACGAGATCAACCGGCACCTGTCCGGGGTCCTGGACGAGACCACGGGCCGCTGGGGGATCAAGGTGACCCGGGTCGAGCTGAAGGCGATCGAGCCGCCGCCGAGCATCCGCGACTCGATGGAGAAGCAGATGCGCGCCGAGCGTGACCGCCGCGCGGCGATCCTGCACGCGGAGGGCCTCAAGCAGTCGCAGATCCTCACCGCCGAGGGTGAGAAGCAGGCCGCGGTCCTGCGCGCCGAGGGTGACCGGCAGTCCCGCATCCTCACCGCCGAGGGCCAGGCGAAGGCGATCCGGACCGTCGTGGACTCGATCCACGCGGCGAACCCCGACTCGAAGGTCATGGCGTACCAGTACCTGCAGTCGCTGCCGCAGATTGCCGCCGGGCAGTCCAACAAGCTGTGGATCCTGCCGGTCGAGCTGACGAAGGCCCTGGAGGGCATCGGCGGCGCGCTCGGCGGCATCACTCAGATGTCCGACTCGGCCCGCGCCGGTCTCGTCGAGTCACGCGCCGACGAGGCGGAGTCCGCCGACGTCATCGAGGCGCGCCGCTCGGCCGAGGACGCCGCCGCGGCCGCGAACGCCGAGGCCGCCGCGGCCTCCGCGCAGGTCTCCGGCAACCCGAAGAGCACCCCCGCCGGGATCACCGCCCAGGACCTGGCCGCCCTGGACGACCAGCCGACCCGCGAGCTGGAGCGCTAGCGTCGCGGCTCAACCGCCGATCGTGCCGGCCACGTCGGCACCGGGTCTGATGATCAGCTCCGGGACGTCGTGGTCGGCCAGGCCGTGCAGCATCAGCGCGGTCCTCGCCTGCTCGAACGCCTGCGGCACCGTGCGGCGGAAGCCCAGCGCGGAGTAGAACGCCGACGCGAAGACGACCGCCGACTCGTCGGTGACCCGCGTGCGCATGCCGACGATGAAGTCGATGTGCCGGCCGATCGCCTGCGCCTGGGCGGCGGAGTGGCACGCGTTGAGCACGACGACGCGGATGTCGTCCCGCACGACCCGGAAGAGCTCGGCGAGCGCCTCCGTGCCGACCGGCCGGCTGTCGCCGCCGCCCGCGGACAGCGTGATCGAGCCGGTCCGGTCCCCGTGGCCGCTGAAGTGGACGATGTGCGGACGGTGCTGGTTCAGGTGCTGCAGCAGGTCCGAGGAGCGCACCGCCCAGCGGGTGACGAGCTCGAAGGCGTCCCGGTCCTGCGACAGCCGCAGCTTCTCGGTGATCTCCCGGGCCTCCTCGTCGAGGGCGAGGCGCGGGGTGTCCACCGGGTTGGCCGCCAGCATCAGCACGCGGATGCGGACCTCGGGAGCCGCCGGTGACGGTGCCGCCTCGGCGGTGCCGTGGATGTTGATGCTTCCCCCACCCATGACCCCGTACACCGTGCCGCCACCGTCGGCGCGGTTGATCTGCGTGTCGCGCATCGGGACACCTCCACCGAATCGTCCGTCAGGCTCACTGAACCAACCCGCGCAACGCTTTGTTGATCCGTCATGCGGACGGTTCGCCGTGCCGTGTCCGGCAATCGCCACGCGCCGCAGCCATTGATCACGGCGAGTCGTCCACGCCCGCCGTCCGATCAATCGGGCGCGTCCGTCCGGAACGGCCCCGGTTCTGACCGCACGGCGGAGGAGCCCGTCATTGCCGCAATGTCATGGTGACAGCGAAGCGACGTGACGGCAGGGAGTGCTATGAGCGCGGGTAACGGCCCGTCGAACAATTCCAACCAGTACAACTCGGCCGGTCCCGGCGGCAACGTGTACGCCACCCAGGGCGGCGGGACCATCAACGTGCACCAGCCGCAGACGGCGGCGCGGCGCGGCGTCGGCATCGACACGAAGGTGCTGCTGGCGGTCATCGTGGCCGACGTGGCGTTCTTCTTCATCGGCATGCTGTCCTACACCGGAGAGAACACCAGCGGCGACGCCTGGCGGGCCGGTATCTTCCTGTTCCTGCTGGCATTGACCGGCACCCTGATCCGCCGCTGGATCCGCCGCCGGGTGTAATCACGGAGCAAGGCGTCAGCGGCACAATTCCCAGAACGCGACGGCGGCCGCCGCGGCGACATTGAGCGAATCGACGCCGTTGCGCATCGGGATCACCACCCGCACGTCGCTCGCGTCGAGGGCCTTGGCCGACAGCCCAGGCCCCTCCGCGCCCAGCAGCAGCGCCGTGCGCTCCCGCTGCGCGGCGCTCAACGTCTGGATCGGCACCGCGTCCGGTGCGGGCGTCATCGCCAGCAGCGTGAGCCCCGCCGCGCGGACCGCCGCGAGCCCGTCGGGCCACGGCTCGATCCGCGCGTACGGGATCGCGAACACCTCACCCATGCTGACCCGCACGCTGCGCCGGTACAGCGGATCCGCGCACGACGGCGACAGCAGCACCGCGTCCATGCCCAGCGCCGCCGCACCCCGGAAGATCGCCCCGACATTGGTGTGGTTGTTGACGTCCTCCAGGATCGCGACCCGCCGGGCGGTCGCCAGGACCTCCGCCGCGGTCAGGTCGGGCCTGCGGTGGAAGCTGGCGAGGACCCCGCGATGGACGTGGAACCCGGTGATGGCTTCGAGCACCGCCTGGTCGCCGGCGTAGACGGGTGCACCGTCGAGGGGCAGGTCGTCGAGCTGCCCGACGCGCTTGGCGTCGATCAGGACGGACCGCAGCCGGTACCCGGCCCGCAACGCCCGGCGGATCACCAGCTCGCCCTCGGCGATGAACAGCCCGTTCGGCGGCTCCCACCGGGTGCGCAGCTCGACGTCGGTCAGCGCCCGGTAGTCGCCGATGCGCGCGTCGTCGGGGTCGGTGATGGTCTCGGCGGTCAGCACCCGGTCGATTCTGCCAAGTGCGGTGGGTGCGAGCGCACGCCCGGCCCGCGGCCCGGGTGTCAAGCGGGCACGACGCCCAGGTCGTAGTGCCAGGCGCCGGCGTCCTGACCCTGCCGCAGCACCTGCATGACGGCCGCGGCCGGGACCGAGGCGGGGACGTCGACCGCGACCATCCCGAACGGCGTGGCGTGCGCGTCGCAGCCCAGCGCCACGAACTGGCGGGCCACCCGGTCGAGTGCGGTCCTGTCGACCGGCACGACGCGGGACGTCCAGTGGCCGCTGTTCGACACGATCGCGGTGACCCAGAGCCGGTCGTCGCCGCGCCTGCGCTTGACGCGGACCACGTCGCCGCGCGCCATCCCGACGACGAACACGGGGATCCCCTCGATCCGGAACCGGCCGCGGCCGACCTCGGTCGCGTCGATCTCCTCCGCCTCGAACGGCGGGTAGCCGCTCTCGTCGCGTTCCAGCGCCACGTACACGTGCTGCATGGTCAAGGCCGGCCCCAGCTGTCGCCCGCCCGGATGGCGACCGGGAAGTTGTAGCATCCGCGCTGATGTTCCCGTCGGTTCGTGAGGTGCTCGAGCTCGACCCGGTCCGCAACGGTGCGCCAAGGGTCGTGGCGGGGGAGCGCGGCCTCGATCAGGCCGTGCGGTGGGTGCACAGCTCCGAGGTGCCGGACATCGCGACCCTGCTGCGCGGCGGCGAGCTGGTCCTCATCACGGGGATCGGGCTGCCGCTGGACGACGCGGGGCTGCGCCGGTTCATCACCGACCTGGCCGACGTCGGCGCGTGCGGCCTGGCCGTGGAGATGGGGCGGCGCTACTCGCAGCGGCTGCCGGGCGTCATGGTCCGCACCGCGGAGGAGCTCGGGTTTCCGCTGGTCGAGCTGCACCGGGGCACGCCGTTCGTGCTGATCACGCAGGCGGTGCACGGGATGATCGTGGACGCGCAGCTGGCGGAGCTGCGGGCGACCGCCGAGATCCACCAGCGGTTCACGGACCTGTCGGTGGAGGGGGCGGCGCCGGCGGAGGTGGTCGCGCAGACCGCGGCGCTCGCCGGTGCACCCGTCGTGCTGGAGAATCTTTCGCGGCAGGTCCTTGCGTACGACGCCGCGGGCGGCTCGGCAGAGCTGCTGCTGGCCAACTGGGAGTCGCATTCGCGGGCGGTGCAGCCGCCGGGGCGCACCGGGCACGACGCGGAGGCGGGCTGGCTCGTCACCGTCGTCGGCGCGCGCGGGCAGGACTGGGGGCGGCTGCTGATCCGGTTGCCGGCGGCGGCGCCCGCGGCGCGGCACGTCATCCTCATCGAGCGGGCCGCGTCGGCCCTGGCGCTCGTGCGGCTGACCCACCGCGACGACGTCGAGCAGCAGACGCAGACCGCGCTGCTCACCGCGCTGCTGCGGCACACCGGGCCGGTCGACGACGTGGTCGTGCGGGCGCGGGCGCTGGGGGTACCACTGGAACGGCGGCACCTGATCGGTGTGGTGATCCGTCCGGGCCGGGCGGAGACCGCGGCGCGGGCGCTGCGGGAGGCCGCGCTGACGGGGCTCGCGGGTGCGCTCGACGACGGCAGCGCCGGGATACTGCTGGCGTTGCGGAGCGTCGAGGAGGAGCGCGACGCGCTGCACCGGCTCGCGGTGCGGATCCGGGCCATCGCCGACGGTGACGTGGTCGTGGCGGCGGGGGAGGCCGTGGCGACGCCGAAGGAGGCGCGCCGGTCGCTGCTGGAGGCGAGCCAGGTCGCGATGTCGGTCCGGCACGTCGCGTCGGGCCCCGGCGAGGTGGTCCGGCTCGCCGACGTCGGCCTGCCGGGCCTGCTGCACATGCTGCGCGACGAGCCGCGGCTGCAGACGTTCGTGGAGCAGGAACTCGGCCCGCTGCTCGCGCACGACGCCCGGCACCCGCGGGAGCAGCTGCTCGGGGTGCTGCGGATGTATCTGGAGTGCGGGCGCAACAAGTCCGCGGCGGCGGAGCACAGCCACCTGTCACGGCCGGCGTTCTACGAGCGCCTGGCCCGCATCCGCAGGGTCCTCGGGGTGGATCTCGACTCGGTGCGGGTGTGCCTGTCGCTGCATGTGGCCCTGCTGGCGTTGGACGCGCTGCGGGACTGAGCTACTGCATCGACAGGTGTACGTGGTTGTAATGGTCGCCGGCGGGGGTGCCGTCGCCGCCGTAGGATTTCCAGCCGCTGCTGGGCTGCCAGATGCGTTTGTACCAGATGACGTACTTGACGCCGAGGTTCTTCGCGTTGGCCACGCACCACGCGGCGAGCTTGTTGCCGTAGGCGAGGTCGTCGCCGGTCGCGCGGGCGTTGACGAAGGTGCTCTTGTTGGCCGAGAAGTCGCAGGCCTTGCCCAGCGGGTGGTCACCACCGCCGCCGCTGCGGTAGCACGACGTGTAGTGGGTGAAGCCGGCCAGCCTGGCCTCGTTGTAGGCGTTGAGCATCCGCGGGGACATGCAGTTGCCGGTGGTCGGGTCCTTGAGGGTGCAGCCTTCCTTCGGATACGAACCGTCGGAGTTGCGCGCGACCGGCTTGGTGGTGACCACGCCGCCGGTCGGTGCGCCGGTGGTGGCCCCGCCGCCGCCCGCCTTCTTCAGCGCGTCCTCGGCGGTCTTCTTGTTCGCTTCCATGATCTTCAGCTGGGCCTGCTGGTTGGCGACCGCCGCGGCGATGTCGGCCTTCTGCTGCTCCAGCTTCGCGCGCGTCTCGGCGAGCTCGTGCAGCGCCTTGTCGTCGCGGGAGACCATGTATTCGATCGTGGTCATGTTGTGCAGCAGCTCGTTGGGGTCGTTGCTGCCGATCATCACGTTGACCAGGCTGACCCGGCGGCCGCGGTAGGCGGCGCTGGCGACGGTCCCGGCCGCCACCTCGAGCTCCGCCAGGCGCGCCTGGGTCTTGCCGAGCTCAGCCTCGATCGCGGCCTGGTCGGCCGTGGACTTGTCCAGGCGGCCCTTGGCGTCGTTGTACTCGCCCAGGGCCTTGTCCAGAGCTTGACGCACAGTGAGGTTGCTGCCACCGTCCTCGCCCGGCTCCGCCGAGGCGGGGTCGGCGAACGCGACCACCAGCATGAGTGTGGTGGCCAGAAACGTGAGGATCCGTCGCGGCGCCGTCAACATCGCCGGTCAGCATATCGAAGCAGCGTGAAAACGCCAGGGCGAGAATGGACGGTATGGACGACCTACTCAGGCGGCACCGGGGCGTCATGCCCTCCTGGATGCCGATCTACTACGCCGAGCCGATCGAGCTCGTCACCGGTAAGGGCGCGAGGGTCACGGACAGTAACGGCAGGAGTTATCTCGACTTCTTCGGCGGGGTGCTGACCAACTCCCTCGGCTACGACGTCCCGGAGGTCCGTGAGGCCGTCGAGCGGCAGCTGCGGACCGGTATCGCGCACACGTCGACGCTGTACCTGATCCGCCAGCAGGTGGAGCTCGCCGAGAAGATCGCGCGGCTGTCGGGCATCCCCGACGCCCGGGTGTTCTTCACCAACTCCGGCACCGAGGCCAACGAGGCGGCGCTGCAACTGGCGACCAACCGGCGGCAGAGCAACACGATCCTCGCGGTGCGCAACAGCTACCACGGGCGGACCGCGGCGACGATCGGCGTGACCGGCAACCGGGCCTGGTCCGCCTCGCCGCTCAACCCGTTCAACGTCAGCTATCTGCACTCCGGCGACCGGCTGCGCGGCGTGCTGAAGGGCCTGTCCGACGAGGACTACCTGCGCGCCTCGGCCGAGGACCTGCGCGAGGTCCTCGCCACGACGACCGCCGGCCCGGTCGCGTGCCTGATCGCCGAGCCGATCCAGGGCGTCGGCGGCTTCACCAGCGGCCCCGACGGGCTGCTGCGGGTCTGGAAGGAGATTCTCGACGAGGACGGCATCCTGCTGATCTCCGACGAGGTGCAGACCGGCTGGGGGCGCACGGGGGAGCACTTCTGGGGGTACCAGGCGCACGGCGTGACGCCGGACCTGCTGACGTTCGCCAAGGGCATCGGCAACGGCTTCGCGCTGGCAGGGGTGGTCGGCAGCGCCGAGGTGATGGAGTCGGTGCAGGGCATCTCGTTCTCCACGTTCGGCGGCAACCCGATCTCCACCGCCGCCGGCAACGCGGTCCTCGACTACATCGTCGAGCACGACCTGCAGGCCAACGCGGCCCGCGTCGGCGGGATCCTGCTCGACGGGCTGCGGGCGGTCTCCTCGCCGGCCGTGGTGGAGGTCCGCGGCAAGGGGCTGATGCTCGGCGTCGAGCTGGTCGACGCGGCCACGACGAACGCGGTGTTCGAGGCGTGCAAGCGCGACGGGCTGCTGGTCGGCAAGGGCGGCCTGTACGGCACGACGATCAGGATGGGCCCGCCGCTCAACCTGAGCGAGGAGGAAGCCCGCGAGGGGCTGGAAATTTTGACCAGGGCACTGACGGCTGGTGGGAGCGCTTCCGGCTGACGCCGCCCACATGGGGCCGAAAGGGCCGAACGGACCGAAAGGGTCTGTTCGGCCCTTCTTCATGAAAACGGCCGATCACCTCGGGTTCCCCGCATGTAACAAAACGGGCTATTTCTTCGGAGCACCCTGACGATCACCCGGTCGGGTCTGGTGTTCTTGGTCGGGCCGCCCGGCGCCGAGCGTTGTGTTGCCGCCATGTTGCCAATGGCTCTGAGCTGCGCTTTTAGCTCTCTTTAAGATCCACTTCTTTGGTAACAGTTTGAAAACTTCACCCAACTCCTTGACAAGAAGGGCCCCTCAGTAAGAACTTTTACCACTAACAGTTAAGGAACTTTGCTGAAAGGGAGCGACATGACACCTCGCGAGGAGCTCACGACGGCGGTGCACACCGCTGTCGGCGCCTCGCCCGTGTCGTCGATCCCTGCGGGGGCGCTCTCCGGCATGGACGGCTTTCCGGCCATCGTCACCGGCGACAGCGTCCTGGCGAAGGTCCGGGCGCAGCTGCCCGAGCTCACCGGCGCCCTGCAGCGCGTCGCCGAGCTGATCCTCGCCGACCCTGCCGCGGCGGCCCGCTCGACGATCGTCGAGCTCGCCGAGCGCAGCGGCACCTCCCCGGCGACCGTGACCCGCTTCTGCCGGGCCCTGGGCTTCGTCGGCTACGCCGAGCTGCGGCTGGCCATCGCCGGCGAGACCGGCCGTGCGTCGAGGACCGGCGGCTGGACGATGGACATCGGCCGCGAGATCCAGCCGACCGACCCCCTGCAGCGCGTCCTCGGCCAGATCATGGCCGCCGACACCCAGGCGATGCACGACACCGCCTCGCTGCTGGACCTCACCGAGGTCGAGCGCGCCGCGGAGGCCATCGCCCGCGCCGACAGGGTCGACATCTACGGCGCCAGCGGCAGTGCACTCGTCGGCGGCGAGATGCAGTTCTGCCTGCACCGCATCGGCATCGCCGCGTGGGCGTGGGCCGACGTGCACAACGGTCTGGCCAGCGCGTCGCTGCTGAAGCCCGGCGACGTGGCGCTGGGTGTCTCGCACAGCGGCCAGACCCGCGAGACCATCGAGATGATCGCCGAGGCGAGCAGCCGGGGCGCGACCACGATCGCGCTGACCAGCTTCCCTCGCTCGCCCCTGGCCGAGGTCGCCGACATCGTCATGCTCACCGCGACGCAGGCGACGACCTTCCGGCCCGATGCCCTTTCCGCCCGGCACCCCCAGCTGGTGGTGCTGGACCTGCTGTACATCGCGGTGGCGCAGCGCACGCACGAACGCGCGCATGCGGCCTTCAGCGTCACCGCGCAGGCGGTCGCCGGTCACCGGTCGGCCAGTGGAAAAGAGGCATCGGCATGACCGTCACCGCTAGTGGCTATGTCTCCGCGATCCAGACGCTCATCGACCGGATCGCCACCACCCAGGTCGGCAACGTCAGCCAGGCGGCCGACCACATCGTCACCGCGCTGCGCGCCGGTGGCCTCCTCCAGGCGTTCGGCACCGGGCACTCCGAGGCGGTGGCGGTGGACTTCGCCGGCCGCGCCGGCGGGCTCGTGCCGACGAACAAGATCCTCCTGCGGGACCTGGTCGTCTACGGGGGCCAGGACCCGCAGATCCTCGAGGACGAGAAGCTGGAACGCGATCCCCGGATCGCCGCCCAGCTGTACGAGATCGCTGCGCCGCGTCCCGAGGACGTGTTCGTGATGGCCTCACAGTCCGGGATCAACGGGGGGATCGTCGAGATGGCGCTGCTGATCAAGCAGCGCGGACACAAGTTGATCGCAATCACGTCGGTCGAGCACACCGAGCGGGTGTCCCCCAGGCACCCGTCGGGCAAGCGACTCGCCGATATTGCCGACGTCGTGCTGGACAACGGCGCGCCGTACGGCGACGCACTGCTGTCGCTGGATAGCGGCGGCGCGGTCTGCCCGGTCTCATCGGTCACCAACGCGCTCATGGCGCAGCTGGTGGTCGCCGAGGTCGTGCGACGCATCGAGGCTGCGGGCGAGGTGGCTCCCGTCTACCTGTCCGCAAACGTCCCCGGCGGGGACGAGCACAACCACACCCTCGAGTCGCGGTACGCCGGACGTGTCCGGCGCACCGCCTGACCCGAACCGAGGAGACAGATCATGTCCGTTACCCCCGAGTCCCCGTCGCAGCCAATCGCGCTCTCGCGGCGGACCGTCCTCCAGCGCGCAGCCGTCGCCGGCCTCGTCGCCACCCCCGCGGCGGGCTTCCTCGCCGCGTGTGCCGACAGCGGCAGCGACGAGGAGCCGGGCACCAGCAACACCGGTGCCACCAGCGCCACCAACCCGCTGGGCGCCCCCGAGGACCAGCCGATCAACGTCGTCATCTTCAACGGCGGCTACGGCGACAAGTACGCCACGGACGTCCACGAGCCGATGTACAAGAAGGCGCACCCGAAGTCCGAGGTGAAGCACCAGTCCAGCCAGGCCATCTCCACCCTGGTGCAGCCCCTCATCGCGGGCGGCAACGCGCCGGAGTTCGTGAACAACTCCGGTGAGAAGTCGCTGGACTTCGGCGCGCTCGTCGCCGACGGCCAGCTGCAGGACCTGACCGCGCTGTTCGACGCGCCGTCGGTGGACGACCCGTCCAAGAAGGTCCGCGACACCCTGGTCCCCGGCACCGTGGACACCGGCTCGTTCAACGGCAAGCCGTACGTCCTGTACTACGTGTCGACCGTGTTCGGCATCTGGTACTCCGGCAAGCTCTTCACCGACAACGGCTGGACCGCGCCGAAGACGTGGAGCGAGTTCACCGCGCTCTGCGACAAGATCAAGGCCAAGGGCATCGCCCCCTACGCCTACGCCGGTGCCAACGCCGCGTACTACCAGTGGAACATCATCCTCACCAGCGCCGCGAAGATCGGTGGCGCCGACGTCCTCAAGAACATCGACAACCTCGAGGACGGTGCCTGGAAGACCGACGCGGTCAAGCAGGCCGCCGAGGCGTGGGCCGAGATCGGTGCCAAGTACAACCTGCAGGGCGCCGAGGGTCTCAAGCACACCGATGTCCAGCTCAAGCAGAACCAGTACCAGCTGGGCATGTACCCCTCCGGTGACTGGCTCGAGAACGAGCAGAAGAAGGACACACCCGAGGGCTTCAAGTACCAGATGATGACCACCCCGTCCGTCACCGGTTCGGACAAGCTCAAGTCGACGGCGCTGCGCGCGACCGCCGGCGAGGGCTACATGGTCCTGGCGAAGAGCAAGAACCCCAAGGGCGGCCTGGAGTACATGCGCCAGATGCTGTCGAAGGCCGGCGGCAAGGGCTTCACCGAGGTCGTCAAGGCGCCTACCGTGGTTCTGGGCAGCACCGAGGGCCTGACCTTCACCCCCGGCACGCAGTCGTCGCAGGACGCGCTGAAGGCGGCCGGCTCGGAGGTCTTCAACCTGTTCTTCGACGGCTGGTACAAGGACCTCGACAAGGAGGCCCGCACCGCCACCAACGAGCTGATGTTCGGTCGCATCAAGGCCGACCAGTTCGTCGAGCGTATCCAGAAGAAGGCCGACGAGATCAAGAAGGACTCGTCGATCACCAAGTTCAAGCGCTGATCGGAGCCTGATCATGCGGCATGGGAGAGTCCCCTTCATTCTGGGGTTCCTGGTTGCGCCGGTAACGCTCTACTCGTACTTCGTCCTGTGGCCGTACGTGCAGACGATCAATCTGTCGTTCTACCAGTGGCGCGGCTTCACCAAGAAGCGATGGGTCGGGCTGGAGAACTACGATCGGATGCTGCACGCCGACCGGTTCTATCAGGCGTTGGAGCACCACGCAGTCATCCTCGTCCTGTTGCCGCTGGCCACGATCGCATTCGCCCTGTTCTTTGCCTTCCTCCTCAACGTGGGAGGCAAAGCCAGGGGTGGCAAGACGGCGGGGGTCTGGGGTTCGGGTTTCTACCGGGTCGTGTTCTTCCTTCCCCAGGTCCTCGCCGTGCCGGTCATCGGCGTGCTCTTCGCGACGGTGTACCGGCCCAACGAGTCCGGCCTGATCAACGGTGTGCTGTTGCGGGCCGGCCTCGAGAAGCCGGTCGGCTTCCTGATCGAGAAGAACCTCGCGCTGCCGGCGCTCATCGCCGTGCTGGTCTGGCAGGCGGTCGGCTTCTACGTCGTGCTCTTCTCCGCGGGCATGGCCAACATCCCGGCCGAGATCTACGAGGCGGCCGAGCTCGACGGCGCGTCCAAGGTGTCGCTGTTCTTCCGCGTCACGTTGCCGCTGCTCTGGGACACCATCCAGACCGCGTGGGTCTACCTCGGCATCCTGGCCTTCGACGCGTTCGCCATCGTGTCGGTCCTCGCCCAGGACAACGGCGGCCCCGACGGCGCCACGACCGTGCTGGGCCTGGAGATCTACAACAACATGCAGCAGAACCGCTACGGCGACGCGGCCACCTACGGCGTCGCGCTGTGCCTGCTGTCGCTGGTGTTCGCCGCGTTCACGCTGCGGCTCACCCGTCGTGAGTCCTACGAGTACTGAGAGGCCGAGACATGACCACAACCATCGGCCGTGACGCGCCGGGTCAGCGCAGCGGACAACAGGGCGCCCGCCTGGTATCGAAGGGCGAGCGGCCGCGCCGCAAGCTCAATGTGGCCGGCAGCATCGGCCACGTGTTCCTCGCCATCTGGGCACTGATGATCATCATCCCGCTGGCCTGGGTGTTCCTGGCGTCGTTCAAGAACACGACCGAGATCTTCGCCACGCCGTGGACCGTCCCGGACCACCTGCGCTGGGAGAACTGGGGCCGGGCGTGGACCAAGGCGCACGTCGGCCGGTACGTGCTCAACAGCGTCCTCGTCGTCACGCTCGCGACGGCCGGCACGATGCTGCTCAGCTCGATGGCCGCCTACGTGCTCGCCCGGTACAAGTTCGTGGGCAACAGGGTCGTCTACTTCCTGTTCGTCGCCGGCATCGCATTCCCGCCGTTCCTCGCGGTCGTGCCGCTGTTCTTCCAGGTCAAGCAGCTGGGCCTGCTCAACACGTACACCGGCCTGATCATCGTGTACATCGCCTACTCGCTGCCGTTCACGATCTTCTTCCTGACCTCGTTCTTCAGGTCGCTGCCGAACACGGTGGCGGAGGCGGCGACGATCGACGGTGCCTCGCACACCCGGCTGTTCTTCTCGGTCATGTTGCCCATGGCCAAGCCCGGCCTGATCAGCCTCACGATCTTCAACCTCATCGGCCAGTGGGGGCAGTTCCTGCTGCCCCTGGTGCTGATGGCCGGCGCGAAGGACAAATGGGTCCTCACCCAGGGCATCCAGGACATCTCCACCTCCGCCGGCTATGAGGCGGACTGGTCGGGCCTCTTCGCCGCCCTGACGATCTCGATCCTGCCGATGATCGTGATGTACATGATCTTCCAGCGGCAGATCCAGGCCGGTCTGACCGCGGGTGCCGTGAAGTAGCCCACCCGAGCACGCGCACCCCCGGCGGTTTCCAGAAAACTGTCGGGGGTGTGCGATGTAATGCGGGCGTGATTGTTGCGGTGATGCCCTCAGGTGCCGGTGGTCTGCTGCGACCACTGGCCGACGACGGCGGCGTGCTCGGCCCCGAGCGCCGCGTCGACGACCTCGCCACCGCCGTCGCCGGGATCGAGGCCCGCGACAGCCCTCGGTGGCTGTGGCCCTCCACCGCGGAGCTCTATCCCCGCCTCCTCGCCGCCGGCGTCCGCGTCGAGCGCTGCCACGACCTGGAGCTCGCCGAGGCCCTCCTGCTCGGCGCCGAGGGCCACTGGGGCCAGCCCCGCTCCCTCGCCGCCGCCCTCGCCCGCCTCACCGGCGACCCTGTGCCACCCGACCCGCCCTCGCGCGCCGCGCTGCCGCCGGGCGAGGCGCAGGACTCCCTGTTCGACGAGACCTTCATGGCCGCCCCGCCACTGCCGCTCGACGCGGTCCTGCGGGTCCACGCCGCGCAGCGCACCCGCACCGCCGCGGCCATCTCCCCGCGCCGGGCGGCGGCGCCATGCGCACCCTCGTCGCCGCCGAGTCGGCGGCCGCCCTCGTCGCCGCCGAGATGGGCTTCGCCGGCCTGCCGTGGCGCGCCGACGTGCACGACGCGCTGCTGCGCGAGCTGCTCGGCCCGCCGTCCCCGATCGACGGCGGCCCACCCGCCCGGCTCGTCGAGCTCAACGCCCGCCTCAACGAGGCCTTCGGCGCCCGCGTCCACCCGGACTCGCCCGCCGAGGTCCTGCGCGCCTTCGCCCGCCAGGGCATCACCCTGCGCAGCACCCGCCGCTGGGAGCTGCAGCACGTCGACCACCCCGCCGTGCCGATCCTGCTGGAATACAAGGAGCTCTACCGGCTCTGGGTCGCGCACGGCTGGTCCTGGCTCGACCAGTGGGTCACCGCCGGCCGGTTCCGCGCCGAATACATCCCCGGCGGTGTCGTCTCCGGCCGCTGGGCCACCCGAGGCGGCGGCGCCCTGCAGATCCCCCGGGTCGTGCGCAAGGCCGTCGTCGCCGACCCCGGCTGGACCTTCGTCGTCGCCGACGCCGGCCAGCTCGAGCCCCGCATCCTCGCCGCCGTCTCCGCCGACCACCGCCTCGCCAAGGCCGGCGCCGCCGGCGACCTCTATGCCGCCCTCGCCACCGACGCCTTCGACGGCGACCGCGCCAAGGCCAAGATCGCACTCCTCGGCGCCATGTACGGCCAGACCGGTGGCGACGCCGCACCCGCCCTCGCCGCCCTGCGCCGCTTCTACCCGACCGCCTGGGACCTCGTCGAAGGCGCCGCCCGCACCGGCGAGGCGGGCGGCCTCGTGCGCACCTGGCTCGGCCGCACCTGCCCGCCGTCCTCGGTCAGCTGGCGCGAGGGCTTCGACGAGCCAGGCCTGGAGGTCGACGCCCGCGGCGGCGCCAAGGGCCGCGCCCGCGGCAGGTTCACGCGCAACTTCGTCATCCAGGGCACGGCGGCGGAGTGGGCGCTGGTGCTCCTCGCACGGCTCCGCTCGCATCTCGCGTCGATGGCCGCGGAGCTGGTCTTCTTCCAGCACGACGAGTTCATCGTCCACTGCCCTGTGGAGGAGTCCGACGCGGTGGTGGCCGCACTGCGCACGGCGGGCGACGAGGCGCGACGGCTGTTGTTCGCGGAGACGCCGGTCCGGTTTCCGCTGGATGTGGCTGTGGTTGAGTGCTATTCGGACGCGAAGTAGGCCTGTCTTCGCCGATTCGCTGATGGTCTTGCGATTGCCGTTCGCGTGCGGCCTTGGTGGTTCCGCGCAGCCTTCCGCGGCGCGACCGCTCACATGATCCAACGCCGTCGAGCGCATCATTCGGTGCTACAACACCGTCGCCGGTCAGAAAAACGAAGACCATCGATCAATAGACCGGGGAGTACCAGCACTCGGACGCCGATCTTCCGTCCCGCCCCATGATCGAAGGACAGCGGCGGCCGCCCGGACGACCACCCGGAGCCTTCGATCAAGACGGGGGCGGGCTGGATCTTGGTGCGCGCCTTGGCGCGTCGCGGTTTGGGTGATTTGCGATGGTTTTTGATGCCAGCGACGGTGTGGCACCACCGAATGACGACCTCGACGGCGCTGGATCATGTGAGTTCGGACCTGGCTTGGCATCACCTCGATACGGCACGGACGGTGACCGCGCTACCCGTCCGCGCCGCCGCAGGCTGCGCGAAACCACCGAGCCCCGAGGACTGACACCAGGAACCACTCCAGGCGGCGTACCCCCAAGCGGACGAGCAACAGGAAGACGACCACAGGATCTTGGAGGAGTATCAAGAGGCTGCCAGTCAACAGCAGCCAGATACCGAGCCATCACATCGCACTCGGACGGCGATCTTCCGCTCCGGCCCACGATCGAAGGACGGCCGTGGTCGTCCGGGCGACCACCCGGATCCTTCGATCATGACGGGGCCGGGCTGGATCTGGTGCGCGCCTTGGGCGCGCGGAGCCCCGAGGACTGACACCAGGATCCAGTCCAAGCGGCGTACCCCCAAGCGGACGCTCAGCAGGAAGACGACCACAGGATCCTGGGGGAGGACCAAAGACAGCTACCAGTCAACTACAGCCAGATACCGAGCCATGACATCCGTATGGGTAGGAAAACACAACTGCTGCGGCCCAACGCCGATCTCAAAACCGAGCGACTCCTCCGTAGCCACCGACGCCGGAATGGCGGACAACGGACGCGGCGGCAGAACGCCGAAGACGATGAGGTTGCCGTTAGCGGTGCTCTGCACGTCGAAGAGGCGCACGTCCGCCGGGTCGGCCAGCAGCGTGGTCTCCTCGCGCAGCTCGCGGACCATGCCCTCCTGCCACGTCTCGCCGAGCTCGATGAAGCCGCCGGGCAGCGCCAGCTCGCCGCGCATCGGTTCGATGTCGCGGCGCACGAGGACCAGGCCGCGGCCGTCGTCGGTCTCCACCGGCAGGAGCGCGACCGCGACCGGCAGCGGATTTCGCCAGGTCATCTCGCCGCAGGACGCGCACAGACGGGGCCACGGGGCCCCCGACGCATAGGCGACACCGCAATACGAACAGTGATCGTGCAGGGCCATGAGCAAGGAGCCTACCGACGGTATTACGCTGAGCCTCGCGCCGGTGTAGCGCTGGAGGAGCACCCGAGGAGTTCCCGCTGAGCACGATCGTCGGACTGGTTCTCGCCGCAGGTGGCGGCCGCCGGTATGGCGGGCCCAAGGCCCTCGTGCGTCATGACGACGGCCGGTTACTGGTTGAGCGCGCCGTGGCGACGCTGCGCGACGGTGGCTGCGCGCGCATCGTCGTGGTGCTCGGCGCCGAGGCGGCGCGGGTGCGCGCGGAGGCGCAGCTCGGCGACGCGCGGCTGGTGGACAACCCGACCTGGAAGAGCGGCATGGGCGGCTCGCTGCGGGTCGGGCTGGCGGCGGTCGCGGAGGCCGAGAGCGAGGCCGACGCGGTGGCGGTCGCGGTGCTGCTGGTCGACACGCCCGGCATCGGGCCCGACGCGGTGGCCAGGCTGCTCGCCGCGGCCGACGGCGGGTCGAAGTCGCTTGTGACAGCGACGTACCAGGGGAAACGTGGCCATCCGGTGATCCTGGGGCGGGACCATTGGGCCGGCGTCGCCACCCTCGCGACCGCAGACGTCGGCGCGCGGGCATATCTGGTGGCCCATGCCGACCTGGTCCAGACGGTGCCGTGCGAGGACATCGCCGACGACACCGACCTGGATGTCCCGGCCGAACCGGAGTAGCCCCGGCAAGGATCACGGGCGCATAGTGGAGCGGTGCCGGACTTCGCGTCTCCCGCCGCGCTCGCGGCCGGCCTGGCCGCCACGGGCTACCTCGCCGACGAGGGGCTCGCGATGGCGGGCTTCCTTGCGCTGCGCCTGCACCGGCCGATCTTCCTGGAAGGCGACGCCGGTGTCGGCAAGACCGCGTTCGCGGCCGCACTCGCCGAGACCGCGGGCGTCGAGCTGATCCGCCTGCAGTGTTACGAGGGGCTCGACGCCTCCCATGCGCTGTACGACTGGGACTTCGCCCGCCAGGTCCTGCACCTGCGGGCGGTGGAGACCGCGGCGCACGGGACCCTCGCGGCCGCGGACCTGGAGGCGGACCTGTACGACCGGCGGTTCCTGCTGGCCCGGCCGCTGCTGCAGGCGGTCGAGCGGGCGCCGTGCGTGCTGCTCGTCGACGAGGTCGACCGGGCCGACGACGAGTTCGAGGCGTACCTGCTCGAGGTCCTCGCCGACGCCGCCGTGACCGTCCCGGAGCTCGGCAGGATCACCGCCGCCGTGCCGCCGGTCGTCGTCGTCACCAGCAACCGGACCCGTGAGGTGCACGACGCGTTGAAGCGCCGCTGCCTGTACCACTGGGTCGGGCACCCCACGCCGGAGCGGGAGGCCGCGATCCTGCGGCGGCGGCTGCCGGGGCTCGACGAGCGCCTCGCCGCGCAGGTCGCCGCGGCCACCGCCCACCTGCGGACCCTCGACCTGATCAAGCCGCCCGGCGTCGCCGAGTCCATCGACTGGGCCGCCGCCCTCGGTGCCCTGTCGGCGGACACGCTGACCGCCGAGCTCGCCGATGCCACCCTCGGCGTGGTCCTGAAGGTCCGGGAGGACATCACCCTCGCGACGGGGGCGATCGGTGCTCACTGAGCTGGCCGGGAAGCTGCGGGCGGCCGGCCTGCCGGTCACGTTCGACCGCCTCGCCGCCTACGGTGAGGCCCTCGACACGGTCGGTGTCGCGCACGCGTACTGGGTCGGCCGACTCACGCTGTGCGGATCGCCGGAGGACATCGCCCGGTACGACGCGGCCTTCGCACCGCCCGCGTCCGCCGCGCGGGGGCCGGCCTGGCAGGTGCGGCGGCTGCCGGAGCGGTCGCTGTTCCGGGCCACGATGCCGCCGTCCGCGACAGCCGGCGAGCAGGACCCGGCGCTGGCCGTACAGGCGGCGGACACCGAAGTGCTGCGCCACCGTGACTTCGCCACCCTGTCGGCGGACGAACGCGCCGAGGCGGCCGCGCTGCTCGCGCAGATCGCCACCGCCGAGATCACCCGCCCCGGGCGCCGGCACCGCCCGGCCGGGCACGGCGACGTCGACCGCCGCCGCAGCGTCCGGGCGATGCTGCGGGCCGGTGGGGAGCCGAGGCCGCTGCTGCACCAGGTGCGGGCGCCGCGTCCGCGCCGGCTGGTCCTGCTGATCGACGTGTCGGGGTCGATGTCGCCGTATGCGGACGCCCTGCTGCGCCTCGCCCACGCCTTCACCCGGCACCGTCCACGGTGGACGGAGACGTACACGCTCGGCACGCGGCTCACCCGGCTCACCCCGGCGATGCGGATCCGGGACGTGGAGGCCGCGCTGCGCGAGGCCGGCCGGCTCATCCCCGACTGGCGCGGCGGGACCCGGCTCGCCGACGGCGTCGCCGCGTTCGTTCGCCGCGACGGCCACCGGGGCGTCGCCCGCCGCGCCGCGGTCGTCGTCTTCAGCGACGGATGGGAGTCCGCCGACCCCGCGCGGCTCGGCGGCACCGTCGCCCACCTGCACCGGCTCGCCGCGCGGACCGTCTGGGTCAGCCCGCACGCGGGCCGTCCCGGCTTCGCCCCGACCGCCGGTGGTCTCGCCGCGGTGCTCCCGCATGTTGACGCGCTCGTGGCGGGGCATACGGTGGCGGCGCTACACGCCGTCCTTGAGGAGGTCCGCCGTGCGTGAGGTTCTCAGCGATCTGCTCGGCTGGTGGGATTCGGGCCGCACCGTCGGCATGGCCACCGTCGTGCGGACCTGGCGCAGCTCGCCGCGCCCCGCGGGGGCCACCATGCTCGTCGGACCGGACGGCACCGCCGTCGGCAGTGTCTCCGGCGGTTGCGTCGAGGGTGCCGTCTACGAGCTTTCCCGCGAGGTCGTCGATTCCGGTGTGCCGGTTGTCCAGCGGTACGGGGTGAGCGACGACGACGCGTTCGCGGTCGGACTGACCTGCGGCGGGATCATCGAGCTGCTGGTCGAGCCGGTCTCGCGGGACACGTTCCCGGAGCTCGACGCGGTCGCGGCCGCCATCGCCGCGCGGGACCCGGTCGCGGTCGTGTCCGTGGTCGAGGGCCCGCCCGCACAGCTGGGCCGGCGGCTGGTGGTGTGGCCCGCCTCCTCCTCTGGGTCCTTGGGGTCCGAACGGCTTGATGCCGCCGCCGCCGACGACGCCAGGGGGCTGCTCGCCGCAGGGCGGACCGACACCCTGCACTACGGCCTGGACGGCGAGCGGCGCGGCGAGGGACTGACGCTGTTCGTCGCCTCCTACGCCCCGCCCGCCCGGATGATCGTCTTCGGGGCGATCGACTTCGCCGCGTCCGTGGCCCGCATCGGCGACTTCCTCGGCTACCACGTCACCGTCTGCGACGCCCGGCCCGTCTTCGCCACGTCGAAGCGGTTCCCCGGCGCCGACGAGGTCGTCGTCGACTGGCCGCACCGGTACCTGCGGGCCGAGCTGGACGCCGGTCGCGTCGACCCGCGCACCGTGGTGTGCGTGCTCACCCACGACCCGAAGTTCGACGTGCCGGTCCTGCAGGTCGCGCTCCGCGAGGACCTCGCCTACATCGGGGCGATGGGTTCCCGCCGCACGCACGACGACCGCCTCGCCCGCCTCCGCGAGGCCGGCATGACCGAGCAGGAGCTGGCCCGGCTGTCCTCACCGATCGGCCTCGACCTGGGTGCGCGCACCCCGGAGGAGACCGCGGTGAGCATCGCCGCGGAGATCATCGCCGGTCGCTGGGGCGGTGGCGGCGCCCGCCTCGCGACCACCGACGGCCGCATCCACCACGACGTGGCCTGACGGGTCCTCAGGGCGCCTGGCAGTCCGGGTGCTGGTCGCGGCGCAGCTCGTCGAGCAGCTGCTGCCCGACCGGTAACAGCGAGACGCGGCGGCTGGTGCGGGCGAACAGCCGCGCGCCGATGCGCAGCTCCAGGGACCGGATCGTCTGGCTGATCCTCGCCGTCGACACGTGCAGGCGCGCGGCCGTGCGGCCGAAGTGCAGTTCCTCAGCCAGAGTGAGGAACGCCTCCAGCTCGTGCCGCGCTGCACCGTGGGCGTTGATCCATCGATCCTCACCCACGTCGGCGCCGATCGACAATCGCAGCAGAGTCGTGAAGTCGACAGTTCCGTGCGTGTCGCCGGTGCGAAGTGTGACCGCGGTACCACCGGATCGTCGTCGTCCGAGATACTCGACCGGTGGCCGACGACGATGCGCGGAATGTGGATGCAAGGCGGGCGCGTGGCGTCCAGTCGGGCAACCACAACCTGCAATTCAACATCGGCGATCATGGGCGCGACGCGACGGCTTTCAGCAGTGTGGACCCGTTGGCGGCGGCCGGTGATCTCGTACAAATGCCGGCCGGTGAGGCCGCTCGAAGGCTTTCGCCGATGCCGGTGCGCGAGGTCGTGCCGATCCTGGCGGTGCTGCTGGAGGACGGTGGCACGGCGCTGGTGCTGGAGCTGCTGAATCGGGTCAATGAGGACCGGCGGGTCGCCATCTGCAAGGCCCTCGCTCGCACCGCGCCGTGGATCGCGCAATTCCCGCGGGCCCGTGACGAGATCATCGCGTGCCGGCGGACAATGGCCGGGCCGTCGAAGATCGCCGACGCGAAAATTGCTCGTTCACCGATGTCGCAGCTCGGTGCGGCCGGTTTCGTGATGGCCTGCGCCGGTGGCGTGATTCTGTGGACCGAGCAATTCGGTGCGCACGTTGTTTCGGGCTCATTGCTGGAATATCACCATGCGGCCGGCGGCTCCGGCGGGCGGCTCGGGTTCCCGGCGGGCGCGGCCCGCACCGTCGCGTCGATCGGCGGCACGACCCAGGAGTTCGAGGGATGCCCGGCCACGGGGCCGGTCACCGCCTGCGCGTCCGGGCGCGGGGCGTTCGTCATCCCGGCCCCGGTCCTCGCGCACCTGGCGGACTATTCGGATCCGTACGAAATCCTGGGCGCGCCCGTGGGCGAGGCGTGGCAGACGGGGCGGTCGCGGTGGGGCACCACCGGCGTGGCCCAGCACTTCGAGCGCGGGCTGGTCGTCGCCGCGCGTGACCGGCCGGCGCTGCTCGTCACCGGCGGCATCCTCGGGCTGCTGGAGCGGACCGGCGCCATCCAGGGCGAGCTCGGGTTCCCGCTGACCGGTCCGCTGCGCACCGTCACCGGCCCGCCCGGCGAAGCGGCGCGGGGCCACTGGTATCAGATCTTCGAAGGCCACCGCCCGCTGCCGGTCACCGAGGAGGAGTCCTTCCGGGACTTCGGGCTGCCGCCCGGCGGTGCGCTCGCCGTCGACCCGGACGACGCCGACGCCGCGATCCACGTCGCCGGACCCATCTGGGAGGCCTGCTGCGCCGACGGCGGGTTCGACGGCCGGCTCGGCTTCCCGGTCGCCGCCGCGATCGTCCGCCCCGGCCGCGCGGCGCAGGTCTTCCAGGGCGGCACGGTGATGTGGAGCGAGGCGCACGGCGCGTTCACCGTCCCGGGCCCCGTCTGGGACCACATCGGCGGCGACGGCGGGCTGGACGACGTCGGGTGGCCGGTCGGCGAGCAGACACCGTCGCCCGGCGACCCGTCCGCCTTCCAGCAGGAGTTCGAGCACGCCATCGTCATGGTCCGCGACGGCGTCGTCAAGATCTGGCGGGAATGAGCGAAGTCAAGACCCGCGGAGGGTTGCGTTTATCACCGCTTCTGGGTTCTGCTGATCAGGCAGTGGCCCGGGTGCGTCCGCCGCGCGACGGGTCGTTTCGGCACGTCCCCGCGGGAGGCAATTGTGTCCTCTTCCCATCGAGTCCGGGTCAGCGTCGACGTCGACGGCACTCGCTACGTCGACGACGTCGAGCCTCGGACCCTGCTGGTCCATCACCTTCGAGAACGCCTCGGCAAGATCGGTACGGTCGTCGGCTGCGACACCAGCAACTGCGGCTCGTGCACCGTCCTCATGGGCGATCCAGACGGCGTCCAGCACTCCGTCAAGAGCTGCTCCGTCCTCGCCGTGCAGGCCGACGGCGCGGCCGTCACCACCATCGAGGGTCTCGCCGGCCCCGGCGGAGCGTTGCACGCCGTGCAGCAGGCGTTCCACGAGCTGCACGCCCTCCAGTGCGGGTTCTGCACCCCCGGCATGATCCTGTCCGCGGTCGACCTGCTCCGCGACAACCCCGCCCCGACCGAGGCCGAGATCCGTGAAGGCCTGTCCGGAAACCTGTGCCGGTGCACGGGGTACCAGAACATCATCCGTGCGGTGCAGTCGGCCGCAACGGCCTTGCAGAGCTCCACCGAGGCCGTCCTACCGTCGGAGGCGACGGTATGACCGCGGTCGTGGAACCGGCCGCCGCGGGGGAGGTCGGCGCGTCGCGCCGGCGCAAGGAGGACGCGCGGCTCATCACCGGCCGCACCCGGTGGACCGACAACATCGCACTGCCCGGGATGCTGCACCTGGCGATCCTGCGCAGCCCGCACGCCAGCGCCCGCATCGTCGCCGTCGACGTGCGGCAGGCGCTGCGGCAACCCGGTGTCATCGACGCGTTCAGCGCGGCCGACGTCGCCGACATCCAGGGCAGCCTGCCGTGCGCCTGGCCGGTCACCGAGGACATCGTCCACCCGGTCCGGCCGCCGCTCGCCGACGGTTTCGTGCGCCACCACGGCGAGGCGGTCGCGGTCGTCGTGGCCCGCGACCGTGACAGCGCCGTCGACGCGCTCGAGGCGATCGAGGTCGAGTACGAGCCGCTGACCCCGGTCCTGGACCTGGCGGCCGCGTCGCGCGACGAGGGTCTCGTGCACCCGGACAAGGGCACGAACCGCTCGTACACCTGGATCTTCGACTCTGCGCAGGCCGGCACCGGCACCGACGTGGCCGACGCGGCCGCCGCCGCCGAGGTGACGCTGCACCGGCAGTACATCCAGCAGCGGCTCATCCCCGCGTTCATGGAGCCGCGCAGCGTCGTCGTCGACCCGGGGATGGGGGAGTACACCATCTGGTCGGCGACGCAGATCCCGCACATCCTGCGGGTGTTCTACGCGCTGCTCACCGGCGTGCCCGAGCACAAGATCCGGGTCATCGCGCCGGACGTCGGCGGCGGGTTCGGCGGGAAGCTGCAGGTCACCCCGGAGGAGATGATCGCGTTCTTCGCCGCACAGCGCGTGCGCAAGCCGGTCAAGTACACCGAGACCCGCGGCGACTCGATGCTGTCGGCGCACCACGGTCGCGACCAGATCCAGGACATCACGCTCACGGCGACCCGCGACGGCAAGCTGACCGGCATCGACGTGAAGCTCGTCGCCAACATGGGCGCCTACCTCGGTCTCGTCGGGCCGGGCGTGCCGATCCTCGGTGCGTTCATGTTCAACTCGATCTACAAGGTGCCCGCGTACCGCTTTGAGTGCGTCGGCGTCTTCACCAACACCACCATCACCGACGCCTACCGGGGCGCGGGCCGGCCCGAGGCGACGTACGCCATCGAACGGGCCATGGACGACCTCGCCGACGAGCTCGGCATCGACCCGATCGACCTGCGCCGCCAGAACTGGATCAAGGCGGAGGAGTTCCCGTTCACCACCGTCGCCGGCCTGGTGTACGACTCCGGCGACTACGACGCCGCCACGGACAAGGCCCTGGAGCTGTTCGACTACGCGGGGCTGCGCGCGGAGCAGCAGCGCCGCCGCGACACGAACGACCCCGTCCAGCTCGGTATCGGCGTGTCCACCTACACGGAGATGTGCGGCCTGGCGCCGTCACGGATCCTGGGCGCGCTGCGGTACGCGGCCGGCGGCTGGGAGTCCGCGTCGGTGCGGGTCCTGCCGACCGGCAAGGTCGAGGTCGTCACCGGCACCAGCCCGCACGGGCAGGGCCACGTGACCGCGTGGAGCCAGATCGTCGCCGACGAGCTCGGCGTCGCCTTCGAGGACGTCGAGGTCCTGCACGGCGACACCCGCACGTCGCACAAGGGTCTGGACACCTACGGGTCCCGGTCCCTGGCCGTCGGCGGGGTCGCGCTCGTCGAGGCGTGCCGCAAGGTGCGCGACAAGGCCCGCGTCGTCGCCGCGCACATGCTGGAGTGCAGCCCCGACGACATCGAGTTCACCGGCGGCGCGTTCCGCGTCCGCGGCACCCCGGACGCCTCGAAGACCCTGGCGGACACGGCGTTCGCGGTGTTCGCCGCGCACGACCTGCCCGACGGCGTCGAGGCGACCCTGGACGCGGACGCCACGTTCGACCCGCAGACGTTCTCGTTCCCGCACGGTACCCACCTGTGCGCGACCCTCGTCGACACCGCCACGGGCCACGTCACCATCCACCGCTACGTGGCCGTCGACGACGTGGGCAAGGTCGTCAACCCGCTCATCGTCGAGGGGCAGGTGCACGGCGGCATCGCGCAGGGCATCGCGCAGGCGTTGCACGAGCAGGCGGTGTACGACGAGTCGGGCACCCTGCTGACCGGATCGTTCGTCGAGTACACGATCCCCAGCGCCGCCGACCTGCCGCACCTGGTCACCGACCGCACGGAGACACCCGCGACCTCCAACCCGCTGGGCGTCAAGGGCGTCGGGGAGGCCGGCGCCATCGCCTCCACCCCGGCCGTCGTCAACGCGATCGTCGACGCGCTGCGCCCGTACGGCGTCGGCGACATCCCCATGCCCTGCACGCCCGAACGGGTGTGGCGGGCGATCAAGCACGGAGGTGCGGCGTGATCCCCGTCGCGTTCGACTACGTCAAACCGTCCACAGTGGAGGAGGCGGTTGCGGCGCTCGGCGGTGCCGAGGACGCCAAGGTCCTCGCCGGCGGGCAGTCGCTGCTGCCGGTCCTGCGGCTGCGGCTCGCCGCGCCGACCCTGCTGGTCGACCTGAGCGGCGTGCCCGGCCTCAGCGGCGTGCGGGTCGACGGCGACACCCTCGTCGTCGGCGCCATGACCACGCACGCCGAGGTGGCCTCCTCGGACCTGGTGCTGCGGCACGCGCCGCTGCTCGCGGCCGCCGCGGCCACCGTCGGGGACCGCCAGGTGCGCCACCGCGGCACGCTCGGCGGCTCCCTCGCGCACGCCGACCCGGCCGCGGACCTGCCCGCGGTGGCGGCCGCACTGGACGCGACGTACGTCGTGCAGGGCCCCGCCGGGCGGCGGGAGGTGAGCGCCGCCGACTTCGCGGTGGACCTGTTCACCACGGCGCTCGCCCCCGACGAGGTCCTCGTCGAGGTCCGGCTGTCCATCGCGGACGGCTGGTCGACGCACTACGAGAAGTTCCACCGCATGGCGCAGGCGTGGGCGATCGTCGGGGTGGCCGTGGCGGTGTCCCGCTCCAACGGGACCGTCTCAGGGGCGCGGGTCGCGCTGACCAACATGGGGCCGGTGCCGCACCGGGCCGTCGAGGTCGAGGCGGCGCTGACCGGCGGGCCGGCGACGGCTGAGGCGGTCGCGGCGGCCTGCGTGTCCGTCTCGGCGGGCACGTCACCGGTGGACGACCTCACCGCCTCCGCGGACTACCGCCGCGACCTGGCGCGGGTCCTCACCGGACGGGCGGTGTGCCGGGCGCTCGGGATCTGAGCCGCTGCCGTATCTGGGGGCCGCCCGGCGTCGTCCGCGGGCGGCCCCTCATCCTGCGCTGCACGGTGCCTGCGCTGCACGGTGCCTGCGCTGCACGGTGCCTGCGCTGCACGGCGCTTGCAAGATCGTCGCGCGGCCGCCTACCGGCACGGCGCGGCGACACGGCGCAGCCGGGTTTCGGGTGAGCGTGCTGCGCGCTGCGGCGTGACGGGACTATGGTCGACAGCGTGGCCCGGGTCACCACGCGGGCCGTGCCGCCGAGCGCTGGGGGTCTGACGACCGTGCTGCTGGAACACAGTTTCACCGTGCCCGTCCCGGTCTCGCAGGCCTGGGAGGTGCTCCTGGACATCGAGCGGATCGCCCCGTGCATGCCGGGCGCCGCACTCACCTCGTTCGAGGGCGACGACTTCGCCGGCACCGTCAAGGTCAAGCTGGGTCCGGTGAGCCTGACCTTCAAGGGCAAGGGCCGGTTCGTCGAGCGGGACGAGACGGCCCACCGGGTCGTGCTCACCGCCTCCGGCGCGGACAGCCGGGGCGGCGGCACCGCCGCGGCGAAAGTGACCGCGTCGCTGCACGACGCCGGCGACGCGGGGACCAAGGTCGAGGTCGCCACGGACCTCGACGTCACCGGCAAGGCCGCCCAGTTCGGCCGCGGCCTGATCGGCGACGTGAGCGCCAAGCTGATCGGCCAGTTCGCCGACTGTCTGGCCGGCAAGCTCGCCGCCGGCGGCCCGCCGTCAGCGGAGACCGCGGAGGGTGGCCCTGGAGCGCTGCCGGGTCAGGGCACGGCCACCGGGGCGCCGGGAGACACCGGCGCAGTGTCGGCGCCGGCCTCGGCCGCGGAGGGCGTCGCGCCGGGCACGGCCGCAGAAGCCGTCGCGCCGGGGACGGCCGCAGAAGCCGTCGCGCCGGGGACGGCCGCGGGCGCGCGGTCCGCGCCCACGGCGCTGTCGGAGTCCTCGGTGTCCGTCGACCCCGGCGACGGGGTGGAGCCGATCGACCTGCTCGCGGTGAGCGGCATCGGCGCGGTCGTGCGCCGCGCCGTGCCGTACGTCGTCACCGCCGCCGCCAGCTTCGCCGTGGTGTTCGGCGTCATCTGGTGGATCAAACGCCGCTGACCGCCGCCTACTCCCGATCGCCGCGGCCTGACCGCCGTCCGCCCGTGGCCTGACCGCCGGCTCTCGACCGTCGTGACCCGGCTGCCGTCCGCCCGCGGCCTGACCGCCGCGGTCCGGCCGCGCGGTCCGGCCGTCGTTTCCGGGATCAGGAGGCCGCGGCGCGGCCCTCGGCGAAGAACGCGGCCACCGCGGTCGCGTCGCCGAGGGCGCTCAGGGGCCGTGCGGCGCCGAACGACACGTTCCAGAAGTCACCCTCGCGGGGCTTCCACGGCCCGACGTACGCATACGGCTCCGAGATCGCCGAGTCGCCCGTGGACACCCCGTAGTTCACCTCGCCGAGGGAGATGCCGACGTCGAAGTGCTCCGGCCACAGCACCGGCGTCTCGTCCGGGGCGAACCGCCGCAGCGCCGCGTCGCCGACGGCGAGGGCGCCCAGGACAACGCCGGCGCCGGTGGTCACGACCGGGTCGTCCGGCTTGGCGCCGGAGCCGTCCTTGTAGAGCCCTTCCGGGGCGCCGGCGTCCAGGCCGGCGGCGGCCGCCAGCTGGGCGAACGTCTGCCCCGCATACGGGATGCGGCGCCCGTCGACGACCAGTGCGTCGGCCTCGGCCTGCACGTCGGGTGCGGCGACGGTGGCGAAGCCGGCCGGGGTGACCCGGAGCCGGATGGTGCCGCTGCGCCGGTACTGAGGGCCGGCGAGCAGCAGCTCCGCCAGGCCGTGCCAGGAGTTCGAGTTCGTCACCAGTCCATCATGCCCGCGGCGTTGCCCCAGCAGACCGCGCGCAGCCAATCGTCACCGAACCCTAAGCGTTGCAACGAGTCGAGCTGGTGCGCGTACGGGTGAGGGATGTTGGGGTAGTCGCTGCCGAGCAGCACACGGCCGGCCAGGCCGAGCTCCTCCACCCTGGGGAGGAGTTCCGGTGGGAAGCCCGGGAAGAAGGTTGTGAAGACCATCGTCGTGTCGAGCATGACGTTGGCGTACCGGTCGGCGAGTTCCAGGAAGCCCTGGTACTCGGGGGCGCCGAAGTGGGCGATGACCGCGACCAGCGCCGGGTGGCGGCGCAGCACCTCGCCGAACGGGCCGGGGCCGGTGTACCCGTTGGCGACCGGGCCGGAACCGGCGTGCACGACCACCGGGGTACCCGCGTCGGCGAGCAGTCCCCAGACCGGCTCCAGCAGCGGGTCGTTCGGGTCGTAGCCGCCGACCTGCAGGTGCACCTTGAAGATCCGGGCACCCGCGGCGAGGGCGGCCTCGACGACGCCGAGGACGTCCGGCTCGGGGTAGAACGTCGCGCTCGGCACGCACTCGGGCGTGCGGGCCGCGAAGTCCAGGGTCCACGCGTTGAGGTCGGCGGCCATGCCGGGGCGGTGCGCGTACGCCAGCGCGGTGAACCGCCGCACCCCCATGGCCCGCAGGTGCCCGGCCCGCTCCTCGTCGCTGCCGCGGTAGCGGATCGGCCACGGCCGCCCGACCAGCGGGCCGCCGGCGTCGAAGTGTGCCCACACCTTGCGCAGCATGCGCTCGGGCAGGAAGTGCGTGTGCACATCGAACAGGCCGGGCAGGCCCAGCGCCTGCCAGAACGCGGGGACCTCGTCGTCATCCTTCACACGGATATGTTGAACCTGTCGAGCAGGACCGGCGCGACCAGCAGGGATCCGGCGAAGATGGCGACCGTGGTGAAGACGATGCGCAGCACGACGGTCTCGGTCTTGTCGCCCGCGGTCAGAGCCACCGAGTGCGGCAGGCCGATGTTGCGCCACAGCCGCCGGCCGGTGGGGATCGGCCAGAAGATGGGTGAGCCGTGCCGGGTGATCATGTCACCGGCGAGATGGATGAGCCCGCCCACGCCGACCGCCATGCCCAGCAGGGGGTAGCCGCGGTCGCCGGGGAGCCGCTCGTACACGAGGAATGCGGCAGCGGCGGCGGCCAGCGTCACGATGAGCCAGCCGGCGCGCTCCGCCCACCGCTCGAACAGGCCGCGCAGCGCCATCGCGAACGCGAAGAACAGCACGCCCATGACGGCCCACTTGCCGTACGCGTTGCACAGCGCCAAGGTGCCGTAGCCGACGCCGACGTTGAAGACGATGGTGTGCGTCAGCGTCCGGTGCCCGTTGCGGCGGCGCGGGTCGTGCTTGAGCCGCGTGAGCCGGTAGACGCCGAGGGAGAACTTCTCGACCACCTCGGCCAGGAACAGCGTGAGCACCCCGAACGTGTGCGCCACCGTCGCGCCGCCCTGCCGGGTGGTGACGCGGCCGGACAGGTCGAGGTCCGGCAGCAGCGCGCCACCGGCGCAGATCGCGGTGCCGACCGCGAGCTGCAACGGCGTCTGGTGGAAGTCCGCGAGCTGGTCCAGCGCGAGCGAGCCGGCCAACCACACGGCCGCTCCAGAAAGCGCATGCGAAGAGCCCATCATGATCGGGACTATCCCATGGGGACCATCATTCGTACATAGGAGCTACAGCCGCGAATAGGTGCCTGCGACGTCGAGCGTGGTCGCCGTCATCGTCGCGGGCGCGTCGGAGGCCAGGTAGACCGCGGCGAAGGCCACATCCTCCACCCGCTCGGCGTGTGGTGTCCAGGACACGACATTCGCCCGCACGCCCGATCCCGCGACCTCCCGCGCCACGTGCTGCGTGAGCGCGGTCACCCCGCCGCCGACCGCGCTCGTCGCCGCGTCCGTGCCGAACGGTGCGACGGTCACCACCGCGCCGGTGCGCGCCTCGGCCATGCTGGGCACGAACGCCTGCAGCGCCTCGAACGTCGCGGTCAGTCCACTGTCGACACTCACGCGGAAGTCGGCGCCCGCGCCGGTCGTGCATGGGAGAACGAACAACAGGTCAGGCGGGCCGACCTCGCTGAGGACCCCGGCGTGGACCGACGCCACGTCGACTCCGGTGGACACGATGCCGACCGCGTCCGCGCCGACCCACCGCAGCTCGTCGACCAGGTCCTGCAACTCGGTCTCGTCGTCGCCGATGACCGCGATCCTGGCGCCTCGCGCGGCGAGCAGCCGGCACACCGCCGCGCCGACCCCGTCGGCACCGCCGAGCACCACCGCGACCCGGCCCTTGAGCTCGGTTCGGTACATGCCATCCAGCCTCTCGTCATCGGCGGGGCGCCGCGCCGTGGCGGCACCCCGCTGCCGCGGTTGCGTCAGCTCCAGCCGTTGCGGTCCGAAGCCGCCGCCCACGGCCCGTGTCCGTGTCCGTGCCGGTGCCCCCATTGCCTGCCCGCCCACGGCGGGCCCCCCGCCGCCGCCCAGCGCCGCCAGCGGGCGTGCTTGAAGACGCTGAGCACGAGGAAGAACAGCGGGATCGCCGGCCAGAAGAAGTGCGCGCCGGACAGCGCCCACAACCCGGTCAGCGCGACGGCGACCACGGCCACGAACGCGCCGTGCCTGGCCAGGTGCCGCCGGCCCTGGCGCAGGAACTCCGCCTGCGTCTCCGGCAGCTCGAACAGCCCGCGTCGGCCCCCCTCGGGCAGGTCGGCGGTCAGCGGCGGCAGCTCGTCGCGGAACTTCGCCGCGTACACCTGGGCGAGCCGCTCCTCACCCTCCTCCAGCGTCAGCCGTCCCTCGGTCATTGCGGCACGCAGCATGCTGGCGTACTGCTCGCGCTCCTTGTCGGAGGCTCGTACCCGTTCGCCGGCCATCTCGGCCCCCTTCCATGTTGCTCCCAGCGTGACGGCCGCCGGCCGTACGCGCGTCGCACCGGTGTCGTGTCGTCGTGTACTGCTTGGGGCGCACACCGGCGCCGCGTGTACGACCCAGGGAGTACGCCATCGCGCGACCTGAAGGCGACGTCGCGGCCGCCGGCCCTGCACTACCTTTGCGGTGTGAGACGACAACCGCCCTGGACCAGGGACCTGCGCGCCTCGCGCGAGGCCCGGCGTCTCGCGCGGCTGGCCTATCGCATGGAGTCCATGGAGCGGCACGAGCGCAAGCGGTGGCGCGGCCCGCACCCGCTCGGCATCGTCGTGGCGATGGCCCTGGTGCAGGTCCTCGGCACCCGCGCCGCCGCATACGGCACGACGGGCACCGAGGTCCTGGACCGCACCGGCTATCTGCTGCTCCTCGCCGGGCCGCTCGCGCTGCTGGTCCGGGAGCGGTGGCCACTGGTCTCGCTCGTCGGCGCGCTGGTGCCGACCGCCGCCTACTTCAGCCTCGGCTATCCCGACGGGCCGGGGTTCGTCGCCGCGATCGTCGCGATGTTCACCGCGCTCGCGTCCGGCTACCGCTGGCTGACGTGGGCGGCCGTCGCCGCCGCGTTCAGCGTTTTCGCCGTTCTGGTACGAGGGGACGAGTCCGCCTCCCGTGTCGTGCTCATCGGCGTGTGGTGCCTGGTGATCGCGGGGTTCGGTGAGGCGGCCAGGGTCCGCGGCATGCGCTACTCGCAGATGGCCCGCGACTGGTCCGCGCAGCAGCAGCTGGCCCGCGCCGAGGAGGAGAAGGCACGCGTCGAGCAGGCACGCCGGCAGGCCAGCGACGAGCGGCTGCTCATCGCCCGCGAGCTGCACGACGTCATCGGCCACCACCTGTCCCTCATCAACGTCCAGGCGGGCGTCGGCCTGCACCTGATGGACGAGCAGCCGGAGCAGGCCAGGGTCGCGCTCACCGCCATCAAGCACGCCAGCGCCGAGGCGCTGCGCGAGACCCGCTCCGTCCTGGCCGGCCTCAACCCGGGCGAGGCGGCCCCGCGGACGCCGGCGCCCGGCCTGCGCGACCTGGACCGGCTCGTCGAGGAGGCCCGCGCCGTCGGCCTGCCGGTCACGGTCGACACGGTCGGCGAGCCGGGCCCGCTGCCGCCGCAGGTGGACCGGGCCGCGTTCCGGATCGTGCAGGAGGCGCTGACCAACGTCCGCCGCCATGCCGGGCCGGGCGCGGCCGCGACGATCGTCGTCGGCTACGCGCCGGGCGAGCTCACCATCCACGTCACCGACGACGGCCGGGGCGCCGCCACCGGGCACCTGGACGACGCCCACCCGCCGGTCGCCGTCGCCGCCGGGCCGGGCCCGGCCACGACCGGCCCGGAGCCGGCCGGCTCGAGCGCCGGCGCTGATGCCGGCAGAGGTGCCGCCGGGGGCGGCGGGGTGCCACTGGGGGCGGCGGGGGTGCCACTGGGGGCGGTGGTGTGCCTGACGGCGGCGGGATCGGCGGCAACGGGATCGCCGGCATGCGCCACCGGGCCGCCACCTTCGGCGGCGTGGTCGAGGCCGGCCCGCGCCCCGGCGGTGGTTTCGAGGTCCGTGCCAGGATTCCCGTTCGCGAGGAGCAGCCATGACCACACGCCGCACCGGTCGCAGCAGCCGTGAGGAGCGAGGGTGATCAGGGTCCTGCTGGCCGATGACCAGGCGCTGGTGCGGGCGGGGTTCCGGGCGCTGCTCGACGCGCAGGCCGACATCGAGGTCGTCGGGGAGGCCGCGGACGGGTCCGAGGCGGTGCGGCTCGCGGTGCAGACGCAGCCCGATGTGGTGCTGATGGACATCCGGATGCCGGTGCTCGACGGCCTCGAGGCGACCCGGCAGATCGTCGCCGACGGGCGGCTGGCGCAGGTGCGGATCGTGATCCTGACGACGTTCGACCTGGATGAGTACGTGTTCGAGTCGCTGCGGGTCGGGGCGAGCGGGTTCCTGGTCAAGGACACCGAGCCGGTCGACCTGCTGCGGGGCGTGCGGGCCGTCGCCGGCGGGGACGCGCTGCTGTCACCGGGCGTGACCCGGCGGCTGATCGAGGAGTTCGCGAGCCGGTCCCGGGCGCCGCTTGCCCCGATGTCCCTGGCCGTGCTGACCGACCGGGAGCGCGAGGTGATGGCGCTCGTCGGCGTCGGACTGTCCAATGAGGACATCGCGACGAAGCTGTTCGTCAGCCCGGCGACCGCGAAGACCCACGTCAGCCGAGCCATGATCAAGCTCGGCGCACGGGACCGCGCGCAGCTGGTCGTGTTCGCATACGAGGCGGGCCTGGTCAAACCCGGCTGGCTCGGCTGAGACCCCGCGAAGGCTGGGACCCCGCGAAGGCTGGGACCCCGCGAAGGCTGGGACCCCGCGAAGGCTGGGACCCCGCGAAGGCTGAGACCCCGCGAGAGGTCCGCCGATCGCCCGGCCGGCGTGGAGGGCGCGGGCAGAGGAGATGGCGGGTTCAGATGCCGTTGCGGGCGATGACCTGCTGATACCAGTCGGCGCTGGCCTTGCGGCGGCGTTGCTGGGTCGTGTAGTCGACGTGGATGATGCCCCAGCGTTGCGAGTAGCCCTCGGCCCACTCGAAGTTGTCCAGCAGCGACCACACGTGGTAGCCCTCCAGCCGGACGCCGTCACGGATGGCCTGGTGGGCGGCGGTGAGGTGGTCGCGCAGGAAGGTGATGCGGTCCTGGTCGTCGACGGGCTGGAGCGAGGGCATGCCGTTCTCGGTGATGGTGAGCGGGATGTCGCCGTAGTCCCGCTTGATCCGGGTCAGCAGGTCGTGCAGGCCCTGCGGGTATATCTCCTGCCAAGTGGCCTGTGAGGTCGGGTGTTTCTGGACGCGGCCGCCCTTGGCGGTGACGTAGGTGGGGTTGTAGTACTGCACGCCGAGCAGGTCGCTCTTCGAGCCGATGACGGCCAGGTCACCGTCGTGGATCGCGGCGCGGACCGGGGCGTCCGACGGTTGCGTGGCCAGCCAGTCGTCGGGGTACCGGCCGAGCAGCACCGGGTCGAGCCAGCGCCGGTTCTCCTCACCGTCGGCGATCGTGGCCTGGCGGCGGGCGGCGTCGGAGTCGTCGGCGGGGTAGGCCGGCGACAGGTTCAGTGCCGCGCCGATGCGGCCCTTGCGGCCGGTGGCCCGGAACGCCTGGACGGCGAGGCCGTGGCCGAGCAGGAGATGGTGGCCGACGACGTTGGCGACCCGGCGGTCCCGCACGCCGGGCGCGTGGATGCCGGCGGTGTAGCCGACCTCGACCACCGTCTTCGGCTCGTTGAGCGTCAGCCAGGTCTGCACCTTGTCGCCGAGGGAGTAGCAGACGACGGTGGCGTAGTCGGCGAACCATTTCGCGCAGTCGCGGGAGGCCCAGCCGCCGGACTCCTGCAACGCCTGCGGGGTGTCCCAGTGGAACAGGGTGGCGACTGGGGTGATGTCGCGGGCGAGGAGCCCGTCGACGAGCCGGTGGTAGAAGTCGAGGCCCTTGGCGTTGACGGTGCCGCGGCCGGTCGGCAGGACCCTCGACCACGAGATCGAGAAGCGGTAGCTCTTCAGGCCCAGGCCGCGCATGAGGTCGAGGTCTTCGTAGCTGCGGTGGTAGTGGTCGGCGGCGACGTCGCCGGTGCCACCGTCCTCGGTGCGCCCCTGCTGGTGGCTGAACACGTCCCACACCGACGGCCCGCGACCGTCCTCCGTCGCCCCGCCTTCCACCTGGTACGCCGATGTCGAAGCGCCCCACGCGAACCCGTTCGGGAACACCAGGCCGGCCGGAGGGGCCGGGGAAGCAGCAGGGCGGCGCGGCGGGTCCCCGGCGGAGCAGCCGGCACCCACCGCACCGGCCGCGGCCAGAGTGAGCACGTGACGCCGTCGCATCCGGCCAAGGTAGCCAACCCGCGCACGCCGCGGACAAAGCGCAGCAAAGCAAACGCAAACGCGGGCGCAGACGCACAGCGGCCGCCCCCGCGTGGAGCGGGAGCGGCCTGCGGACCAGCGGGTGTCAGTCGGCGAGCGCGACGAGGCCCTGCGCCCAGCGGAAGTACTTGTTGGTGCCCAGGTCGCGGACGGTCTTGATGCCGAAGGCGGCGGCCAGCTTCTCCGCGTCGCCCTCGGTGACGCCGGCGATCGCCGTGACGGGTGCGTCGGCGATCTCCTGCGCGCTCTTGCCTTCCCATTCCTTCATGAGCTTCTTTTCCAGACCAAGCATGTGGTTGCTCCTTCTCGATCGAGGTCCGCGCAAACCGGTGCGGGGAAACCGGTGGAAGGCTACCCAGCCCTCTCGCTTGCCACACTAGCCGTGTCGCGGAGATGATCGGTTGATGACCAGCCAATGGGGGCTGACGGTGCCGCTCGCCGGTGTGCCGTTGCCCGAGCACGCAGCGTTGCTGAAGGCGTTGCCCGATCTGGGGTACTCGGACATCTGGTCCTCGGAGGTCGCCGGCACGGACGCGTTCACGCCCCTGGCCCTGGCATCGGTGTGGGAGCCGCGGCTGCGGCTGGGCACCGCGATCGTCCCGGTCTTCACCCGCGGGCCCGCGCTGATCGCGATGCAGGCCGCGACGCTGGCGGAGGCCGCTCCCGGGCGGGTCGCGCTGGGCATCGGCGCGTCGTCGCCGGTCGTCGTCGGCGACTGGAACGCGGTGCCGTTCGAGCGGCCGTTCGAGCGGAGCCGTGACGTGCTGCGCTTCCTGCGCACTGCCCTCGCGGGTGAGGTGGTGGACGGTGCGTTCGACACGTTCCAGATCAGGCGCTTCCGTCTGGAACGGCCGCCGGGTGTACCGCCGAAGCTCCTGCTCGCGGCCCTGCGGGCCAAGATGCTGCGACTGGCCGCCGCCGAGGCGGACGGTGCCGTGCTCAACTGGCTCTCGGTCGAGGACGTGGCGACGGTGCGCAAGGAGCTGACCGGCGCGCCCGAGGGGTTCGAGGTGGCGGCCCGCATCTTCGTATGCCCGACCGAGGACGAGGCCGTGGCGCGGGAGACCGCCCGCCGGCTGATCGCCGCGTACCTGACCGTCCCCGCGTATGCGGCGTTCCACCGCTGGCTCGGCCGCGGTGAGGTGCTCAAGGCGATGTGGGACGCGTGGGCCGCCCGGGACCGCAAGGCCGCGCTCGCCGCGATCCCCGACGAGGTCGTCGACGCGCTGATCGTGCACGGCAGCCCGCAGCGGTGCCGGGAGCACGTCCAGCGATACGCGGACGCGGGCGTCACGACCCCGGTGATGGCGCTGCTGCCGACGCCGGAGCTCACCGCCGGTGGCAGCGGCGTGAACCCAGGGGTCCTGCTGGACACGCTGCGGGCACTGGGAGCGCGGTAGTGGACCTCGCCGGGAAGATCGTCGTCATCACCGGAGCGGCCGGTGGCATCGGTGCCGCACTGACCCGCAGGTTCGCCGCCGAGGGTGCCGCCACGCTCGTCCTCGCCGACCTCGACGGCGACGCCGCCGAAGCCCTCGCCAGGACCGTCACGACGGCGGAGACCCGGGCGGTGGCCGTCGACGTGACGGACGAGGGGCAGGTCGCCGAGCTCGTCGCGGAGACCGAGGAGCGCTTCGGCCAGATCGACCTGTTCTGCGCCAACGCCGGCATCACCAGCGGCGAGGGGCTTGAGGCGTCCGCGGAGACGTGGTCGCGGACCTGGGCCGTCAACGTCCTGTCGCACGTGTACTCGGCCCGCGCGGTCCTGCCCGGCATGCTGGAGCGCGGCGAGGGGTACCTGCTGCACACCTGCTCCGCCGCGGGCCTGCTCACCGCGGTCGGCGACGCACCGTACGCGGTGACCAAGCACGCGGCAGTGTCGTTCGCGGAGTGGCTGTCGATCACGTATGGCGCGAGGGGCGTCAAGGTCAGCGCGCTGTGCCCGCAGGGCGTGGACACCCCGATGCTGCAGGACGGCCTCGCGGCCGGGCACATCGGCGCGAAGGTGACCGCGGCCGGGGGAGCGGTGCTGTCCGCCGAGGCGGTCGCCGGGTCCGTGGTGGAGGGCCTCGCCGCCGAGCGGTTCCTGATCCTGCCGCACCCCGAGGTCCAGAAGTACTACCTGCACCGCGTGACCGACACCGACCGGTGGCTGGCCGGCATGCGTGGCCTGGCCGCCAGCCTCGAACCATGAGTGCGCGGCCATGAGGCGCCCCGACGTCCTGAGCGAGGCGCTCGACGTGGTCGGGCCCTTCGTGCGCCAGCATGCCGGACGCTCGATCATCGGCATCTGCGGGCCGCCGGCGGCCGGCAAGTCGACGCTGTCCAGCGCCCTCGCCGCGGCCCTGGACAGCAGCGTGGCCGTGCCGATGGACGGGTTCCACCTGTCCAACGTGGAGCTGGACCGGCTCGGCCTCACCAACCGCAAGGGCGCGCCGGAGACGTTCGACGCGGCCGGGTTCGTGCACCTGCTGCGGCGGCTGCGGGCCGCGGACCACCTCGTCTACGCACCCAGCTACAGCCGCACCCTGCACGAGTCGATCGGCGGGGTGATCCCGGTGCCGGTCACCACCCGGGTGATCGTCGTGGAGGGCAACTACCTGCTGCTCGACGACGGCCCGTGGGCGCAGGTCCGCGAGCTGCTGGACCTGGTGCTGTATCTGGACGCCCCCGACGACCTGCGGCAGGACTCGCTGGTGCGCCGGCAGCTGGCGAAGGGCCTCGACCTGCACGACGCCCACGACTGGGTGGAGCGCAGCGACGAGCGCAACGCGGCGGTCATCGCGGGCACCCGGGACCGGGCGGACCTCATCCTGACCCGAAGCGCGGCTTAAGTCTTCCTGTGCCCGATTGACCGGCACCGATCAGATAGGCAATCTGCCTGACAGTTGTCTATCTGTGAGGAGCACCATGCGCAGACTCGTCCTCGGCGCCGCCGGGCTCGCCGTCGCGATCGCCGTGGCCGGCACCACGTATGCCGTCGCGGCGACGAAGGCGCAAAATGCCCCGGCCGTGGCCGCCGCGCCCGCAACGTTCGCCCACCCCGGCGTGTTCGTCAGCAAGGCCCAGCTCGACTTCGTCCGCGGCAAGGTCCAGGCCGGTGCGCAGCCCTGGAAGGGCGCCTACGACCAGATGCTGGGCAGCAGGTACGCGTCGCTGTCGAGGACCCCGAAACCCCGCGCGACCGTGGAGTGCGGCTCCTACTCCAACCCCAACAACGGCTGCACCGACGAGCGCGAGGACGCCCTCGCCGCGTACACGCTGTCGCTGGCCTGGTACGTGACCCGCGACAGCCGGTACGCCACGAAGGCCATCGCGATCATGGACGCCTGGTCCGCCACGATCAAGGACCACACCAACAGCAACGCGCCGCTGCAGACCGGCTGGGCCGGGTCGTCGTGGCCGCGCGCCGCCGAGATCATCCGGTACACCTACTCGTCGTGGCCGAACCAGGCGCGCTTCGGCACGATGCTGCGCACGGTGTACCTGCCGAAGGTCATCAACGGCTCCAGCAGCAACGGCAACTGGGAACTGTCCATGATGGAGGCCGCGATCGGCATCTCGGTGTTCCTGGAGGACCGCACCAGCTGGGACAAGGCGATGGCCAAGTTCCGCGCCCGCGTGCCCGCCTACCTGTACATCACCGCCGACGGTGCGCAGCCCAAGGGCATCGGCAGCATCGACACCCGCTCCGAGATCATCAACTACTGGCAGGGGCAGAGCACGTTCGTGGACGGCCTGTCCCAGGAGACGTGCCGCGACTTCACGCACACCGGCTACGGCATCTCGGCGATCTCGCACATCGCGGAGACCACCCGCATCCAGGGCCAGGACGTCTACCCGGAGATCGCCGACCGGCTCCGGCACGCGCTCGGCTTCCACAGCAGGTATCAGCTGGGTGAGGGCGTCCCGTCGTGGCTGTGCGGCGGCAAGCTGACCTTCGGGCTCGGCCCGGTGACCGAGGTCGGCTACAACGCCCTGCACAACCGGATGGGCATCGCGATGTCCAACACCCAGCGGCTGACCGAGCAGTCCCGCCCGGCCGGCAGCAACAACCTGTTCGTGGCGTGGGAGACCCTCACCCACGCCGACAACCCGGCCTGAACCTACTTCCAGAACAGCGGGCGGGGGTCGAGCGTCCACCGCAGGCGGCGCCAGAACCCCCGCCTGGCCCGCAGCTCCTCGACGTACGCGACGGCCTGCACGGCGGCCCGGGTGGCCTGCTCCTCGCCCGGGCCGGCGGGCAGGCCGCCGTCTGCGGGCCGGCGAACGCGACCGCGTTGATGAGCGCGGCGACGTCGTCGACCGGTGGCGTCGCGGAGCGGATCGTGGCCACGCCGCGGGGCTTGGAGTGGGCGCGGCCGGTGGCCGCGGTCGCCGCGTAGTGCGCCACCTCGGACGCCGTCAGCTGCGGCGGGGCGGGCCGGCCCGCGAGGCGCAGGCCGGTCAGGACCTCGGCCCAGGCGGCGTCGATGCGCTGCGCCGGGGTCCCCTGCGCGAGCCGGCGGCGCCTGCGGGTGCGTTTCGCCAGGGGTACCACCGCCGCGAACGCCACCAGGGCGACCAGGAGTGCACCGCCGGACACCGCGACCATGACCCCGGTGCTCGAGCGCTGTGCGGAGGCGTCGCCGGTCGGTGCCACCGTGGGCTTCGGCGACTGTGACGCGACCGAGCCGGACGGCGCCGGCACGGTCTCCGGCGGCGGCTGCGACGCAGGTGGCTTCGGCCGGAAGTCGTCCTCGGTCGGGCGCTGGACCGTGTCGGCCTTCGGCATCGGGTCGAACGGCTCCCAGACGCCGTTGAACAGCACCTCCGGCCAGGCGACGGCGTCGCCGCCGTGGACCTCGTTGCGGCCGGCGTCGACCCGGAACCCGACGGCCAGGCGCGTCGGCAGGCCCATCAGCCGGGCCAGGACCGCGAACGCGGCCGCGAACTGCTCGGAGGTGCCCTTCTGCCCGCCGGCCTGTTTGGGGCCGAACAGGAAGTATTCGACGTTGGGGTAGGCGTGCCCGCTCGGGGCGTCGCCGACGACCTTGTAGTGCTCGGACAGCCAGCCGACGATCGCGAACGCCTTCTGGTAGGGCGAGGACACGCCCTCCCCGAGGTGCTGCGCGAGCTGCGCGATCGAGTCGGGGACCTTGCCGGGCAGGGCCAGGTGCCGGGCGACCGCGTCGGTGTTGGGCACGTCGGCGACCTGCATCGCGTTCTCGTCGGGGCGGTGCGCGCGGGAGACGACGCTGTACTGCACGCCGGGGCGCAGCCCGTCGGACAGGATCATCGTGCCGTCGGTGGTGTCGACGGCGACGCGCACGCCGTTGACCTCCTCCGGGGTCGCGATCCCCGGCAGCAGCCGCCCGTCGAGGTCGGCGATGCGGAACACCTGCCGGACCTGCGGGTCGGTGAGGACGGGTTTGCCCGCCACGATGCGGCCGGCGTTGCGGTAGGTGGCGCCGACCCGCCAGGTGACGCCGTCGTAGTCGTTGAGCACCGCCAGGCGCACCGGCGGCGGCGCGTCGGTGCCGGTGACCTCGACGTCGAACAGGTGCTGGTCGTGGTTGAGCGCCCAGCCCGACAGCCGGACCAGCGGGCTCTCGTCGAGCGAGTCGAGCTGCGGCGGGGTCACCATGTTGCGGGGTTCGGCGGGGCTGGTGCCGACCTTCGCCGCGACGCTCGGGCCGAGCAACTGCGACAGCACGACGATCGCGGCCAGACCGGCGGCGGCGCCGGCGCCCACCCGCAGCCGCAGGGTGCGCCGCTGGCCTTCGGTCAGGCGGTCCTCCTCGGCGGGCGGCGGCCGGTTGGACACGATGAGGCCGAGCGCGGCGAAGCCCGCGAACGCCAGTGGCACCCAGCCGGCCGCCGTGCCGTTGGGGCCGACGAGGTACAGCGCGCCGCCGAACAGCACCGTCGGCGGCGCGTAGGACAGCAGGACGCGGTGGTAGCGCACCCCGAGCTCGGCGGCGGCGAGACCGGCCAGCCAGGTCAGGATCACCGGCAGCAGGACCGTGTCCGGCTGCGGCTCGATCGGGATCAGCGCGAGCAGCAGCCGGGGGATGCTGCTGCGCAGCGCCTCGCGCAGCGCCGGGAGGCTGCCGTCGACCCCGGCCGCGGCGGCGGAGACCCGCATCGCGAGCAGGACGACCCCGATCAGGCCCACGACGCTCAGCGGTGCCGCGCTCCAGCCCGGCAGGCGGCGGGCGGCGACGCTGATGCCGACGGAGCCGGCGGCGGCGCCCGCCATCAGCTGCAGCAGCAGCGGCCCGTAGTAGATCGGGGCGAGCGCGAGCGCGGCCATGACCAGCATGCCGAGCAGCGCCACCGCGACCAGCAGCCGCCTCACCATGCGCCGACCCCGTCCCAGGCGGCGGCGAAGTCGGCGCCGTCGGCGGCCGAAAGGACCTGCAGGCCGTCCAGCGCGGTGGGGACCTCCCCGTCGGCCGTGCCGAACGCGCCGGCGATCAGCGACGGGTACGCCGCGCGCAGCGTCCCGACCCGGCCGAGGTCGGCGGCGCCGCCGGGCCCGGTCAGGTAGACCAGGGTGTCGCCGACCCGGCGGGTGCGCAGCTGCGCCACCGTCGAGTCCAGCTGGTCCCCGGCGCCCAGCGTGGCCTCGGCGAGCAGGTCCAGGTAGCCGCGGGTGTCCTTGCCGCCGGCGTGCGCGCCGCCGGCCAGCCGCAGCGTCACCGGCAGCTCCTCCCGGAACGCGGCCATGACGATCGACGCGGCCGCCTCGCACGCGGACTCGAAGTGCGCGCTGTCGCGGGAGCGGTCCGCGTCGGGGTAGGCGGCGAGGCGGTCGTCGAGCAGCACGACCAGGCGGGGCAGGCTGGTGTCGAGGTGCTCACGGACCATCAGCTCGCCGACCCGTGCCGTGGTGCGCCAGTGCACGTGCCGCAGCTCGTCGCCGACCACGTATTCCCGCAGCGTGTCGAACGTGATGCTGCCGTGCGGGACCCGGTCGACGCGCCCGTCGAGGGAGCGCATCACGCCGGTCGGCACCGCGGTCAGGTGGTGCACCGTCGGATACACCCACACCTTGCTGACCCCGCCGTAGCCGCGGGCGAGGGTCAGCAGCCCGAGCGGGTCGCGCCGCACGACGCGCAGCGGCCCGATGTCGACCACGCCGCGGCGGGCCGTCGGCACCGGATAGGCGGCGGTGGTGGTGGCGCCGGCCTTCAGCCGCAGCAGCGGCACCGGCACCGAGGCCGGGCCGCACCGGTCGTGGGCGATGAGGGTGGCGCCGCGCAGCCGGCTGGTGTTGCCGACGGTGAGCGTCACCGTGCTCGACTCGCCGCGCATGACCCGGTCCGGGTCGACGGCCCGGGCCACGGTCAGCCGCGGTCGCCACCACACGTAGGCGAAGCCGAACAGCACCGCGGCGACGGCGGCGGTGCCGACCACGGTCAGCTGCGCGTACTGGAACGCGAACCCGACGGCGACCAGGACGGGCGCCGACACGGACAGACCGATCCCGCGGGACGTGAACCGCATCGCCTGCCCGCTTCGTCAGGCCGCGACGGCCGACGGCACGGGCACCGGCACGGCGTCGAGCACCTCGCGGATGACGTCGCCGGGGGCGACGCCGCGGACCTGCGCGTCGGGCGACAGCAGCAGCCGGTGCGCGAACACCGCCTCGGCCAGGGCCTTGAGGTCCTCCGGCACGACGTAGCCGCGGCCGTCGATGAGCGCGTACGCCGACGCGGCCCGGGTCAGCGCGATGATGCCGCGCGGGCTGACACCGACGCGGACCCGCGGGTGGGAGCGGGTCGCGTTGCCCAGCCGCACCGCATAGCCGAGCAGCGGATCCGCGATGTGCACCCGCCGGGCCAGCCGGACCAGCTGCGCGACCACGGCGGTGTCGGTGACCGGGTCCAGGGCCTCGGGCGAGCGGGTCACGGCGCCGCGCAGCACCTCGATCTCGACGGCCTCGCTCGGGTAGCCGACGGCGAGCTTCATCAGGAACCGGTCGAGCTGCGCCTCGGGCAGCCGGTAGGTGCCGTCCATCTCGATCGGGTTCTGCGTGGCGACGACCAGGAACGGCCGCGGCACGGCGTGCCGGACGCCGTCGACGGTGACGTAGCGCTCCTCCATGACCTCCAGGAGCGCCGACTGCGTCTTCGGCGACGCGCGGTTGATCTCGTCGGCGATGACGATGTTGGCGAACACCGGCCCGGGATGGAACTCGAAGCCGCGGGTCGCCTGGTTGAAGATGGTGACGCCGGTGACGTCGGACGGCAGCAGGTCGGGCGTGAACTGGATGCGCCGCCACTGTCCCTGCACGCTGGCCGCCATGGCCCGTGCCAGGGTCGTCTTGCCGACCCCGGGCACGTCCTCGAGCAGGACGTGACCCTCGGCGAGCAGCGCCGTCATGGTCAGCCGGATCACCTGCTGCTTGCCGAGCACGATCGACTCGATGTTGCGGGCGAGCCGGCCGACCAGGTCCGCCGACGCCGCGATCTCCTCGGCGCCGGGCGGACCCGGGTCGTGCAGTGTTGCCGTGTTCCCCGTGGGTGGTTCAGGTGTGCTCACTGTGCTCCTGCCGGACATGCGCTCAACACTGTTTCAGCGGTCCGGTGCCGTTCGGCAGGTCGAACCACGCATACGGGATGTAGTTCTCGCCCTTGAAATTGATCTTGATCCAGACGGCGCTCTGCTTGCCGCCGTACGGTTTCGCGTTGACGCTGGAGCCGTTGGTCTGGCAGATCGCGGTGTAGCTGTCGGGAGCGTAGACGTCGCCGACCGATGTGCCGCTCTGGGTCGCGGTCCGGTAGACCCAGATGCCGCCGCCGGACGCGCCGTGGCCGCAGTAGGTGGCGTCGCCGCAGACCACGGTGCCCTTGTACACCGGCGTGGAGATCGAGCCGGTGCCCTCGGCGGTCATCCCGGCCGCGTTGGTGACCGTGACGGTGTAGTTGTAGTCCGTGTTCGGCCACAGGCCGCCCATGGTCAGCGAGCCGCCGCACGTGTTCTCCACCGCGCCGACGCCGTCGACGTCGAGCCGGCACCTCGCGGGCGCGCCGCCGCCGTCGGTCGCGGTGAACGCCACCGTGATCGACTGCAGCGCGGCCCGGCTGTTGCCGGTGTCGACCCGCATCGTCGGCGCGGCGAGCGTGTTGGCCGCGCCGTTGGTCGCGGCACCCTCGCCGGCCTTGTTGACCGCCCGGATCTGCAGCGTGACCCGCTCGTTGTCGCCGAAGCCGCCGAACTCCTTCGACAGCCCGGTGCCCAGGTCCTGCTTCTCGCCGTTGACCGTGGCCTCATAACCCGTGATCGGCGCGCCGTTGTCCTCCGCGGCGCGCCACGCGGCCACGATCGTGCCCCGCTTCGTGGTGACCGCCCGGACCGTCAGCCCGCCGGGCGCGCCCGGCTTCGTGAACGGCACCACCGACGCGCTCAGCGGCGACTGGCCGGAGCTCGCGCCGATGTCGTTGATCGAGGCGACCCGGAACGCGACCTGCGTGCCGTAGGGCAGCTCGCCGGCCGGCACCTTGAACGTCGGCTGGGTGGACTCGAAGGTCTTCGACTCGTCGCCGGACACGGTCGTGATCGTGTACCTGGCGATCTTGTGCCCCTGCCCGTTGGCGGCCGGCCACGTGACGGTGACCGTGCCGTCGGGATTCGCGGTCGCCGCGACACTCACCGGCGCGTCGGGCACCTGTGACGTCGGCGTGACCGGGTTGGCCGCCTTCTTCGGGCCGTTGCCCTTGGCGTTGACCGCGTAGACGGTGAACTTGTAGGACTGCCCGTTGGTCAGCCCGGTGATGTCGATCGCCCGCTGGCTCGCGCCGACCTCGTGCTGCTTGCCGTCGCCCTCGACGACGTACTTCGTCACCGCGCTGCCGTTGGCGGGCGCCGCGGTCCACGTGACCCGCGCCGAGGCGTTGCCGGGCGTCGCCGTCACTCGCGGCGGCGCGCCGGGCGGGCCGACCGGCGGCTTCACCGGCGGCGGCGGTGGGGGCACCGGCGGGGCGTCGCCGCCGACGACGTCGTTGTTGTACTTGTCGACGACCTGCACGTGGTGCTTCTGGTCCACGACCCGCGCGGTCGACCCGCCGGGCGCGTTGATGAACATCCGGTCCTCGCGGACCTCGATCTCCAGGGGTTTGCCGCCGGCCTTGATCTGGATCGCGTCGAGCGGCTTGCCCGTGGAGTCCAGCACGTAGACGGTGCCGGTCGCGTCGTCGGCGCAGTAGAACCGCCCCGACCACGCCACGCACGGCTGCAGCTTCGGGCTCTCGCCGGGCACGGTGAAGTCGCTGACCGCGTCGCCGTTGACGACATAGACGTGGCGGTCGTCCACGACGGTCACCGGCACGTCGCCGCCGACCGTGCGCTGCGGCATCGCGCCGCTGCCGGTCAGGCGCAGCGGCACCTTCTTGAGGGCCTCGCCGCGCAGAGTGGTCAGCGTCGTGGCGGTCTTGTCCAGCACGGCGACGCCGGTGTCCAGGATCGACAGCGCCAGGTCGTGGTTGGGGTCGGCGACGCTGACGGTCTTGACCTTGGTCGGGTCGGACACGAGCCCGCCGCCCTGCCCGCCGCTCGCGCCGCCGCTGGGCTTCTTCGTCGGCGCCGGCTTGACCGCCACGACGGTGCCCTCGGACGGCACCAGCAGCCACAGCCGCCCGGTGTCGTCGAACGTGCCGCCGGAGATCCCGGGCGGGAACGTCACGGTCTCGCCGACCGGCAGCAGCGTCGCCGGGTCGAGCTGGCGCACCTGCCCCTGCACGGTGTCGACGATGAACGCGACGTCGTCGTGCACGGCCACCGTGACGCCGAGCCCCGGCGTGGCCTGCGTCGTCGCGCCGAGCGTCAGGCTGGTCAGGTCCAGCACGCTGATCTTGCCGGTGTTCAGGTCCCGCAGGATCACGAACCTGTCGCTCTGGGTCACCTGCATGGTGTGGCCCTGCGCATCGGTGATCTTCGTGCGGGTGTCGACCTTGCCGGTGACGCCGTTGACCCGGGCGACCTCGCCCTTGTCGTTGCTCCACAGCCAGGAGCTGACGTCATAGCTGGCCACGGCGTTGTTGGCCGCGCCCGTGCCGAACAGCGTCAGCCCGAGGACGGCGATCAGGCCCACGACGGTGCCGAGCGTGACCAGTCCGCCGCCTTTGCGCGAACGAAAGCTCACCATGCGGCCCCCTCCCCGAAACCGGCGCCCATCATATTCCTGTCAATGAGTGGTGCACACCCGGCGTATCTAGATCCGTTCGGATCGTTACTTCCGCTGCGTGCAGGCCAGATCTGACAGCGCAACGCTGTCCGTGCCATAGATCGCCGCAACTGTGAAGCAGTAGTCGAGCTTTGGGTTGAGGCCGTTCAGGGTGTACGTGGTGGCGCCCGCGGCGAGCACCTGCAGCTGCCGCAGCGCGCCCTGCTGCCCACCGGCGACGATGAACGGCACCGACCCCTTCGACGGATCGGTCCAGGTCAGTGTGATGGACGTCTTGTCATCGCGCAGCCGGAGGGAGCCCGGCGCCTTCGCGTTGCCGACCGTGGTGCCGCTCGCACCCGCTCCCGGCTGGGCGGCCGCGGTCGCGCTCGGCGGCGCCTGGCCGTCCTGCCGCGCGGCGGGCCGGTCGGGGCGGGCGGCGACGAAGGACACCACGGCCGCGGTGATCCCGCCGAGCACCGCCACGACCAGGATCACCAGCAGCGCGACCAGGGGTGAGCGGCGGCGCGGTACGCCGTCGTCGGGCAGCACCGGCAACGGTGGCTGCCCGACCTGGTCCGGCGTCCACGGGGTGCGCTGCTGGACGAGCGCCCCGCCGGCCGGATACGCACCACCGCTGGTCGGGTGGGCCCCGCCGCTGGTGGGATACGCGCCGCCGCTGGTCGGGTCGGCGGGGGACGGCCACGGGGACGTGTCAGGGCGTTGGAGCACGCCCTGGTCCACCTGCTGCCAACCGGCGCCGCCGGCGCCCTGGAGCGCCTCCTCGCGGGTCTCCTGCGGGGTCTCCCGCGGCGGGGACACCGGCTCGTCCCAGTCGTCGTGCTCGTCCGGCCGCCACAGCGGCGCCGGCTGCACGGGCTGCGCCGGCCAGACCTCCTGCCGGGGCTCCGGGTGGAAGATCGGCCGGTCGTCCGCGGCCGGCGCGCCGCCGCGCTCCACCGGCCACGTCTGCGCCGGGGAAGCCGCACCCGTCGCCCGCACGGAGGACGCCGTGCCCGAGGAGGCGGCGCCCGCCGGCCGCGCCGGGGACGCCGTGCCCGCCGGCTGCGACCCGGTGGTCGTGCCGGTCGGCGCGGACAGCGGCTCGAACGGCGCCGGCGCCGACTGGTGCGGCACGTGGAACGCCCCCGCCGGCTCGGGCAGCCCCAGATACCGCCGGGCCGCCCGCACGCTCGGATGGTCCTCGCCCAGCGCGGCCGGGCCGAGCCTGGCCAACTGCCCGTAGCGCCGCTTCGCCTCGTAGACGTTGCCGAGCTCGTCGGCGATGCGGGCCAGCTCGTAGGACAGCGCGAGCATCACCGCGTGCCCGTCGCCGAGCCGGTGGTATCCGGCGGCGAGCCCCTCCTCCAGGACCCGCCGGGCGTCGCTGAGCTCACCGAGGTCGGTGTGGAACTTCGCGAGCACGCAGGTCGCGGCGAGCACGTCCGGATCGTCGCCGCCCAACGCCCCGGTGGCCCCGTCGAGGGCCTGGTCGAGCAGTGCGAACGCGCCCCGCACGTCTCCCTGCGCCGCCACCGCGCGGGCACCCTGCACGGCGTTGGCAAGTTGGGCGGACGAGGACACGCCGTTACTCTGCCCTGTTGCGCACCCCTGGCGCCACCCCGATGCAGCGCGCCTGATCGATACTTGGAACATGGCAGATCACCCGCTGAGTCCGCTGCCCGGGGCCCGTGAGGCGCGCGACCCGGCCCGCGCCATCAAACGCGGGCCCAGCAGGGTGCCGCCCGAGGTCGTCGCGGCCAACCAGCGGGAGCGCCTCTTCGACGCGGTCGTGCACACCGTCGCCGAGAAGGGCTACGCCAACGCGACCGTCAGCGACATCTGCCGCGCCGCGGGCGTGACCCGGCCCGCGTTCTACGCGCTGTTCGCCGGCAAGGACGACGCGCTGATCGCCACGTACCGTCACGGCACCGACCTGCTGCTGCACCTGATGGAGTCCGCGTACCGCGCCGAACCCGCCTGGCGTGACGGCGCCCGCGCCGCGCTGCGGGTGCTGCTGCAGGTCCTGGCGGAGCTGCCGGCGTTCGCCACCACGGCGGTGGTGGAGATCGACGCGGCCGGCCCGCTCGCCCGGGCGGAGCGCGCCGAGCTGCTGCGGCGCTTCGACCGCTTCTTCCGGGAGGCGCCCAGCGCCAGCGACCTGCCGATGCCGGAGGAGCTGGTCGAGACGGTCGTCGGCGGCATCTACGCGACGATCTACCGCTACGTCGCCGCGGGCCGGGTCGAGCAGCTGCCCGCGCTGCTGCCGACGCTGGCGTACTTCACGCTGGTGCCGTTCGTCGGCCGCGAGGAGGCCGCGAGCGAACTGTCCTTCCCGGTCCCCGACGGCCCGTCGGGCTGCCGGCTGAGCCCATGAGCCGCACGGCCGTGCGGGAGCCTCAGGCGGTGCGAGGGGTCAGCGGGGTCAGGCGGCCCGGCAGCGATGAGCGCTGGTGCGGCACCCGCGGCGCGGCGGGGGAGCGCAGCAGCCCGGCCCGGAACGCGCCCGGTGCCTGGCCGGTCTCGCGGGCGAAGAAGCGCCCGAAGTTCGTCGGCTCGTCGAAGCCCAGCCCCCGGCCGACCTCCGCGACCGGCAGGTCGCTCGTGGCCAGCAGGCGCTTGGCCTCCAGGGCGACCCGCTCGTCGATGAGCTGCTTCGCGCTGCGCCCGGTCACCGCGAGACTCGCCCTGGTCAGCGTGCGCACCGAGCACCGCAGCGTCTCGGCGTAGTCCTCGACCCGGCGGTGGGTGACGTCGCGTTCGATCTCGGCCCGCAGCAGCTCGATCAGGTCGGCGGCCGGGCCCGTGTGCGGCGCCGGCGTCAGGGCGACGATCCGCATCAGCAGGACCGCGACCTGGTGCGCGAGCAGGGTGCGGCTGAGGTGGCCGCCGTCGCTGCGGGCCCGGTCGACCGCGATCTGCGCGACCTCCGCGACGATCGCCTCCTCGTCCTCGCCTGCGGGCTGCCAGCAGGCGGGGGCGAACGGGTCCGCCACGAGCCGCACCGGCAGCGGCGGCAGGATCGAGGGCGGGAAGGCCAGGACGGTCGCGTCGAAGCCGGACTGGCCGCCGAACTGGTGGACCTGGCCTGGCCGCCCCCACAGCAGGGTGCCGGGGCGGCAGGCATGGGTCACGAAGTCGAGCGTGTGGGTGCCCTGCCCGGTGCTGGCCAGGATGACGACATGGTCACGCGGTCGCTGCGGCGCCCGGTGCGCGGGCAGGTCGCTGAGCCGCGCCGCATCGACGGCCGCGGTCGGAGAAGGGCCGAGAAGCACCATGACCAGGCCGACTGTACCCAAGCCCGGCCCGGCGCGGAATGCCTCAGGAGACGCTGATACCCGCCACGGCCAGCTCCTGGAGGCGGACCTGTTCGAACGCGGCGCCCATCTCGATCAGCCCGGCGAGGTCCACGGCGTCGCGCAGCGAGGGGAGGAACGTGGTCTCCTCCTCCTCGACGTGCCGGCCGACGGTGGCGATGAATTCGTCCAGGCGGTCGGGGAACCCCTCGTCGTCAGGTCCCATCCGCTGCAGGTCGTGCAGCATCCGCTCCGCCTCGTGGTGCTCGTCGGCGCCGTGGTGCGCCTCGCCGGCGGGCAGCGACGGGTACACCTGCAGTTCCTCGGCGTGGCTGTGCGCGGTGAGCCGCGCGGCGATCTCGTCGAGCAGCAGCTGCCGGTCGCCCGCCCCGGCGCGCAGCCGGTCGAAGAGCTGCTCCATGACCCGGTGGTCATTCATGATCAGCGTGACGGCGTCGGATGCCATGACTCCCCCTGTCGTCGCGGTCACCGTTCAGCCTGCATGACTACCCTGCGACAAGAGGGGCCAAACGGTCAAACCGCACCGCACCGCGTGCGGGGCAGCGTCACCGGGCCGATGATCGAAGCATGAGGTCGTGGCTGTATGTCCCCGATATCCGAAATGTCGGAAGTAGTGAAGCGGACGCGCTCATCGTCGACCTCGAACGCGCCGGGGAGCCGGCCGGCGTGCGGTCGTGGATCGATGCCGTGGCCCGGCCCGCGGTCTGGGTGCGGCTGCCGGTGGGAGAGCCGGGCCGGCACGCCGTCCGCGCCGTGGTGTCGCCCGCGCTCGCCGGGATCTGCGTCGCCGCGGAGTCGGCCAACGAGCTCGCCGCCCTCGGCACCGTCATCGCGGAGGCGGAGGAGGCGGTCGGCCTGCCGGTCGGCCGGATCGCGGTGGTCCCGCGGCTGGAGACCGCGGCCGCGGTGCTGCAGGCCGCCGAGATCGCCCGCGCCCCGCGGGTCGCCCGGCTCCAGCTGGCCGAGGGTCAGCTGGTCCGGCAGCTGCGGGTCGAGCCGGGCGAGGACGAACGCGAGCTGCTGTGGGCCCGGTCGATGGTCGTGATCGCCGGCGCGGCCGCCGGGATAGCGCCGCCGATTGCCGCCTCGTGCCCCGCCGGCACCGAATGCGAGCCGTCGGCGCAGGTCCTGCGGCGGCTGGGCTTCCGTGGCCGGACCTGCCTCGACGACGAGCAGGTACGGATCGCGAACAAGGTATTTGCAAACGCATCGACATTGGCTTGAATTATGTACCTGACGACAAACGCTAACCCGTTGTACTGTCGACAATGCGTTGTGTAAGTATTTCGGTACCGTAAAAACCCGGAAACGTCGGCGTTGCGCCGGGCGTCCCCCGGGCAGGGGAATCTGGGCCCCCGGCAGCCGTTAGGGTCCGTATGGGTTCAGGTACACCGACCCAACGGATGAGGAAAAACGAGGCGTTCGGCGCTGCATCAGGGACGTCGGTATTGACACCGATCGGCCGAGCTGTGATTGTGCTCAACGTCATGCGCCTGCTTGTCAGGACTGACCCGTATTGTCAATCTCGGATGCCTGCGGGGACTCTTCGTGACCCAAAGCCAGAGCTCGTCGTCGCTGCCCGTCCCGAGGCAGGAGCGCGACCCTCGGCTGAGTCCCGATCGCCGCCCGACGCGTCATGCTGCCATCGGAACCGCGCACGAGCGCGATCCCCGTGAGCGGCGTGAGCGCACAGGGCGGCGCATCATCGACCAGCTCCGCCTCATCGTCGCCCTGCCGCTCGTCGCCGTCGTGGTGTTCGCCGGCATCGCGCTGGTGTCCACCGTGCAGCAGGTGAACCGCAGCCGTCAGCTGCAGGAGTTCGCCGAACTGGCGTCCGACGCCGGTGGTCTCGCCCACGCGTTGCAGCGTGAGCGGGCCGCGGCCGTCAACGTGCTGCTCAACCCGGCCCCGGCGCAGCTGGAGGCCTACACGTCGCAGGTGATGATCACCGACGACAACGTCGAGGCGTACCGCGACAGCCGCGCCGGCATCAGCGGCGCGCCCGAGGTGGTCCGCCGCGTCGACAGCAACCTCGACGACCTGGCCGGCCTGCGCAAGCAGGTCCGGACGGACCAGCGCGCGTCGGTGTCGGGGATCGCGTTCAGCTACCGCATCCTCATCGCCGACCTGCTGTCCTACCGGGAGTCCGTGGCCCGCTCCGGCGCCCCGACCGAGCTGGCCGACCAGATCCGCGCCGCGGCCGCGCTGTCCCGCGCGGCGGAGGCGCTCGGCCAGCAGCAGGCGGCCGTCCTTCGCGCCGTCGCCGCGGGCGAGCTGACCCCCGCGCTCCAGCAGGAGATCACCGCGACCCGGACCAGCTTCGTCGAGGCCACGGTCCAGTTCAACGACCTCGCCCCGGCCGAGTGGCGCAGCTGGTACGAACAGGCCAGCACCGGTGAGCAGGTCATCGCCGCGCAGCGGCTGCAGGACCAGGTCAACCGCGCCCGCCCCGGCCAGCAGTTCACGCTGGACACCAGCGGCTGGATCAACGCGATGTCCGGCTGGTCGGGCCTGCTGTTCGGGGTCCAGCAGAAGGTCGACGACGCGATCGTCGGGAGGGTCGGTGACCTGCAGGACGAGCAGGTGACCCAGGCCGGGATCCAGATCGCCGGCGTCACCCTGGTGCTGCTCATCGCCATCGTGCTCACCGGTGTCGTGGCCCGGCGGATCACCCGGCGCCTGCGCGCCCTGCACGACGCGGCCCGCGAGGTCGCCTACGAGCAGCTGCCGATGGTCGTCGCGGAGCTGCGGGCGGCCGCGCCCGGCACGGTCGACCCGGACGAGGTCGCGGACAGGGCCTCGGCGAGGCTCGTCGTCGGCGGCGCGGACGAGGTCGCCGACGTGGCGCAGGCGTTCCGCGCGGTGCACCGCGAGGCGGTCCGCATCGCCGGTGAGCAGGCCGTCATGCGCTCCAACGTCGCGGAGATCTTCGTCCACCTGTCCCGCCGCGAGCAGCGACTGGTCGACGCCGTCCTGGCCCAGGTCGACCGGGTCGAGCGCGACGAGACCGACCCGGACCGGCTGCAGCAGCTGTACCAGCTGGACCACCTCGCCACCCGGATGGCCCGGATCAACCTGAGCCTGCTCGTGCTGGGCGGCTCCGGCGCGGCCCGCGTCCGGCGCGAGGACGCCCCGATGGGCAAGGTCCTGCAGGCCGCGATCTCGCAGATCGAGCACTACACCCGGGTCCGCTTCGGCAGCGTCGACGACGACGTCGCCGTCGTGGCCGAGGCGGTCGACGAGATCGTGCACCTGCTCGCGGAGCTGCTGGACAACGCGACCGGCTACTCGCCGCCGGAGTCCGAGGTGTGGGTCACCGGCCGTGCCCTCGGCGACCGGATCATCCTGCAGATCGTCGATGAGGGTGTGGGCCTGGCGCCGTCTCGGCGCGAGCAGCTCAACGCGCTGCTCGCCCAGCCGCCGGCGATCGACATCGCCGCCGTGCGTGCCATGGGTCTCACCGTGGTCGGGCACATCGCCGCCCGGTACCAGATCCAGGTGCAGCTGCGGCCCGGCCAGCACAACGGCACCCTCGCCGAGGTGGTCATCCCCAAGGACGTGTTCCGCCCGATCATGGCCGCAGAGCGCCAGCCGCAGCTCACACCGGCGGTCACCGCCGGTCCGCCGGCCGGCTACAGCACCACCAGCGGGGGCAACGGCAACGGCAACGGCGGTGCCCCGGCCCGCCCGATCGCGGCGGAGCTGTTCACGCCCGCGCCGCGCACCGCACCGCCGAGCCTGTTCGACGTGCCCACCCAGGAGTACCGGGTCGCGTCGCCGAGCCCGGCGGCGGACTACACCCAGGACTACTCGCAGGACCAGACGCAGAGCTTCGCGGCCGTGCAGGACTACGCGCCGCCACGCGACTACCACGCCGCGACGCCGATGCCGCCGGGGCCGGGTGCCTGGCCGCCGCTGCCGGAGCCGGACGTGCCCTCGATCCTCGCCGACGCCGACGACTCGATCGAGCTGCCGATCTTCCAGTCGGTCAACGGCTGGTTCCGCACCACCGAGGTGCCGGTCGAGGTCGCCGTCCCCAGTGGGTACACCGTCGCCGCCGTCCCCGTCGTGGAGGAGCCCCCGAACTGGGAGTCCAGCGCCGACGCGGGCTGGCGCGCCGCGCAGCAGGCGGCCACGCCGGACGTCAGCACGGTCACCGCGTCGGGCCTGCCGGTCCGCGCACCCCAGCGTCATCTGGTCCCGGGCGCCGCCGTGCCGTCGCAGGTTGACCGCTCCACCACACCGCGACGCGACCCCACCAAGGTCGCCGCCGCGATGTCCGCCTACGCCCGCGGTGTGGCCGGTCGCCGGCCGAACGGCTCCTGAAGCACGAAGGGCCGACTGGCTCCTGACGCACGAAGAACAGCAAGAGAGGACCATTTCTGTGACCGACCCGAGTAATCTCGGTTGGCTGCTGGACAACTTTGCGAGCCGCACCCCCGACGTCAGCCACGCGCTGGCGATCTCGACCGACGGGTTGGTCCTGGCCCATACCCGGGCCTTGCCGCGCGACCGCGCCGACCAGCTCGCCGCCACCGGCAGCGGGCTCGTCGCGCTGCTCGCCGGCGCGGCGCGGTTCTTCGAGGCGGGCAACGTCGTGTCCAACGTGACCCAGCTCGACGGCGGCTTCATGTTCTGCATGGCGTTCAGCGACGGCGCGTCGCTGCTGGTGCTCGCCTCACCGCACGCCGACGTCGGCAAGGTGTCCTACGAGATGACCGAGCTGGCCAACCGGATCGGTGACGCGCTGTCGCCGTCGGTTCGTGGGGCACCGGCGTGACGAGTCCAGGACGCGGCCGGCCCACCGCAGTAAAGATCATCATTGCGGGCGGGTTCGGCGCCGGCAAGACCACGCTCGTCGGCGCCATCTCGGAGATCCCGCCGGTGACGACCGAGGCCGTGATGACCGCGGCCAGCCTCGGCCACGACGACGCCACGCTGGTGCCCGACAAGGGCAGCACCACCGTCGCCATGGACTTCGGCCGCATCACGCTGTACCAGGACCTCGTGCTCTACCTGTTCGGCACGCCCGGGCAGAAGCGGTTCTGGTTCATGTGGGACGAACTGTGCCGCGGCGCGATCGGGGCGGTGGTCATCGCCGACACGCGGCGCCTCGCCGACTGCTTCGGTGCCATCGACTTCTTCGACAACCGGCGGCTGCCGTACGTCATCGCGGTCAACCATTTCGAAGGCGCGGCCCGGTACCACCTGGAGGACGTCCGCGACGCCCTCGCGGTCAACCGTGGTGTACCGATGATCAACGCGGATGTCCGCTCGCGCGCGTCGGCCAAGGAGATCCTGGTCGCCGTCACCGAGCACGCGCTCGCGCAGCGCACCGGCGCTCGTCGCTGAACTCCGCGCGTACCCCCATTGAACCGTTTCACCAACCGCGAACGCACAGACACATAGGGGAGAACCATGCAACGACGATCGCTGGTCAGCGCGGCGCTTGCCGCCGGGCTGCTGTTCGCAGCCGCCGGCTGCGCCGATTCTGACGCGAAGAGCTCCAGCGCCGCCGCCTCCACCCTGAAGATCGGCTTCCTCGGCTCGCTCACCGGCACGTACCAGGCGGTCGGCACCGACCTGAAGAGCGGCTTCGAGCTGTACCTCGCGACGCACGACAACAAGCTCGGCGGCCACCCGATCGACCTGAAGATCGCCGACGAGGGCGACGGCGCGCCGACCGCGGTGCCCGCCGCGACCAAGCTCATCAAGGACGACAAGGTCGTCGCGCTGACCGGCATCGTCGGCGGTGGCTCGGTCGCGGCCGTCGCGCCGCTGCTGGCCGAGGCGAAGATCCCGCTGATCGGCTCCAACGGCCGTCCGGACCTCAAGGACCTCAGCGGCGTGTGGACGACCAGCTTCATGTCCACCGACACGGGCAAGTCCATCGCGCAGTACATCAAGGACAAGGTCAACGGCCCGGTCTACGCGATCGGCCCGGACTACCAGGGTGGCTACGACCAGGTCGGCGGCTTCACCACCGAGTTCCTGAAGCTCGGCGGCACGCTGGTCAACGGCAAGGCGACGTTCACGCCGTTCCCGACGACGACGAACTTCCTGCCGTTCTTCTCGCAGATCAAGGCGAGCAACGCCAAGGCCGTGTACACGTTCTACGCCGGCAAGGCCGCGATCGACTTCGTGAAGCAGTACGCGCAGTCCGACGCCAAGGACATCCCGCTGTACTCGGCGGGCTTCCTCACCGAGGGCTCGGTGCTGCAGGCCCAGGGTGACGCCGCGAAGAACATCCTGAACGTCTGCAACTACTCGCCGGACCTCGACAACGAGGAGAACCGCAAGTTCGTCGCCGCCTGGCGCCAGAAGCACCCGGACGCGACGCCCACCACGTACGCGATGGCGTCCTACGACGCGGCCGCGGTCCTCGACCGCGCGATCGCGGCGGCCGGCGAGAACCCGACCCCCGAGTCGATCAACGCCGCGGTCGGCAAGCTCGGCCAGATCCCCTCGCCGCGTGGCAACTGGCAGTTCGGCCCGCAGACCCACTCGCCCATCCAGAAGTGGTACCTGCGGCAGGTCCGCAACGACGGCCGGGCCCTCGCCAACGTCATGGTGCAGGACCTCGCGACGGTCGGTGCCTGACCGAGTTGGACGCGTACCTGATCCCGGCGGTCGACGGCGTGGCCTACGGCCTGCTGCTGTTCGTCGTCGCCGCCGGGCTCACCCTCGCCTTCGGCGTCGGTGACGTGCTCAACCTCGCCCACGGCACGCTGTTCGCCTTCGGCGCCTACGCGGCGGCGAAGATCAGCGACGGCACGTGGTTGTCGCTCGCGCTCGCGGTGCTCGTCGGCACCGCGACCGCGGCGGCGGGCGGCGCCGTACTGTCGGCGCTGCTGGTGCCGCTCGCCGGGCGGGGACACCTCGCCCAGGCGCTGCTGACGTTCGGCGTCGCGCTCGTGGTCGGCGACCTGCTCGTCGGCATCTTCGGCCCGGACGACCTGCCGGTCACCGTCCCGGCGGTCCTGGACCGGCCGGTGGACATCGCCGGGCACTCCTATCCCGGCTACCGGCTCGCCTTCATCGGCGTCGCCGCCCTGATCGCGGCCGGACTGTACGTCGTCGTCGCCCGGACCAGGGTCGGCAGCCTCGTGCGGGCCACCGTCGACGACCGCGACATGGTCGCCACGCTGGGCGTCAACCCGTTCATGGTGCGCACCGGCGTCCTCGCCGCGGGCGGCGCCCTCGCCGGGCTCGCCGGCGCGCTCGGGGCCCCGATCATCGGGCCCGGGCCGCGCACCGGCGACCTGGTGCTCATGCTGTCGCTGGTCGTGGTGGTGCTGGGCGGGCTCGGCTCGATCGGCGGCGCGCTGGTCGCCGCGATCGCGGTCGGCGAGATCCAGACCCTCGGGGTGACCTCGGAGGCGACCCAGGACTTCGCCCCGTTCCTGCTGTTCGGCGCGATGGCCGTCGTGCTGTCCGCCCGGGCCCGTGGCCTGCTGACCTCCGGGCGGAGTGCGACATGAGCGTACTGAAGCGGCTGACGCCGCTGGGCTTCCCGGCGCTGATCGCCGTGCTGCTGCCGATGGCGTGGATCCTGGACGACTACGCCACGAAGACCCTCACCAGCATCCTCGTCCTCGGGCTGCTCGCCGTCAGCGTCGCGCTGCTCACCGGGGTGGCGGGCCTGCCGACGCTCGGGCAGACCGCGCCGTATCTCGTCGGCGCGTACACCGCCGCGACCCTGGTGCGGCACGACGTCTCGATCGGCGCCGTGCAGCTGCTCGCGGCGGCCGGGGCGGGGGCGCTGTTCGCCCTGGTCACCGCGCCGCTCGTGGTCTACGCCCGGGGCGTCGTGGTGCTCATGATCACCTTGGCGCTCGGCGAGCTGACCATGACCGTCGCGGGACGGTGGAAGCCGGTCACCAACGGCACCGACGGCATGCTCGCCTTCGCCTCGCCCGCGCCGCTGCCGGGGCTGGTCACCTTGAGCACCGACCGGGCCACGTACCTCTACGTCCTCACGGTCGTCGCGGTGCTGGTCGGCATCATGCTGCTGGTGCTGCGCTCACCGGCCGGCGCGCTGCTGCGCGCCGCGCGGGACGGCGAGGCCAGGATGCAGGCCAGCGGGCATCCCGTCGCCGGCTACCTCACCGTCGCCTACGTGGCCGCGGGTGCCCTCGCCGGGGCGGCGGGCTCGCTGCTGGTCACCGTCGAGCGGTACGTCTCACCCGGCGCCGGCGGCTTCGACATCTCCGCGCTCGTCCTGCTCGCGGTCGTGATCGGCGGCGCCACCTCGCTCGTCGGCGCGCTGCTCGGGGCGGGCCTCGTCGTCGCGACCCGCGACTGGATCGCGAGCCGCGACTGGTTCGGCGGATCCATGGCCGGGCACGCGCCGCTGGTGCTCGGCGGGTTGTTCATCCTCTGCGTGTACCTCCTGCCACGTGGCCTGCTAGGAAAGCGGTCGGCACATGAGTGACCTGCTCGAGGTCGACGGCCTCGGCCGCCGCTACGGTGACCTCGCCGCCCTGGACGGGGTCGACCTGCGGATCGCGCCCGGCGACCGGGTCGGGCTGATCGGCCCGAACGGCGCCGGCAAGTCCACCCTGCTCAACCTGATCGCCGGGTCGCTGCGACCGACGACCGGGCGGATCCGGGTCGACGGACGGGACGTCACCAGGCTTGCCCCGGCCCGCCGGGCCCGCCTCGGCGTCGGCCGTACCCACCAGCACCCGGCGGTCTGGTCGAGCCTGCCCGCACTGGACAACGTGCTCGTCGCCGCGCGCCTGCCATGGGGGCGGCTGCGCGCCGGTCGCCGTGCCAAGCCCCGCGAGCACGCCCGGGAGCTGCTGGCCGGGGTCGGGCTGACCGGCGTGGAGCAGACCCTGGCGGGCGCGCTCTCGCACGGGCAGCGCCGGCAGCTGGAGCTGGCGATGGCGCTGGCCGGGGAGCCGCGGCTGCTGCTGCTGGACGAGCCCGCCGCGGGCCTCGCCCCGCCGGAGGTCGAGATCCTCGCGTCGCTGCTGGCGTCGCTGCCGCTCACCGTCGCGATCCTGCTGGTCGAGCACCACCTCGACCTGGTCTACGGCTTCGCCGACCGGATCACCGTGCTGCACTCGGGGCGGCACGTGCACACCGGCACCGTCCCGGAAACCCGATCGTCGCCCGAGGTCGCGGCGGCCTACGCGGGAGTCGCGCCATGATGGCAGCCTATGGAGTCGCGCCATGACGCTCACGATCGCCGGCGTGCACGCCGGGTACGGCGGCGGCACCGTCCTGCACGGCGTCGACCTGGTCGTGCCCGAGGGCGCGGCCCTGGCCGTGCTCGGGATGAACGGGGCCGGCAAGACCACCCTCGTGCACACCATCGCCGGGCTGGTGAAGGCCCGTTCGGGCAGCATCCGGCTGGGCGACGTGGAGCTGGCCGGCCGGCCGGCGCACCGGATCGCCAGGGCGGGTGTCGCGCTGGTGCCGCAGGGCCGCCGGGTGTTCGCCAGTCTCACCGTCGCCGAGCACCTGGCGTTGTCGCGGCGCAAGGGCGAATGGACCGTGCCGCGGATCCTGGAGATGCTGCCGCGGCTCGGGGAGCGGCTCACCCACAAGGGCAACCAGCTCTCCGGCGGCGAGGCGCAGATGCTCGCGATCGCCCGGGCGCTGCTGACCCAGCCGCGGCTGCTGCTGCTCGACGAGCCGTGCGAGGGGCTCGCCGTCGACCTCGCGGCCCGGGTCCGGGCCGTCGTGGCGGAGCTGATCCGCACCGGCCTGACCGTGCTGCTGGTCGAGCAGCAGCCCGAGCACGCCCGCGCCGTCACCGACCAGCTCGTCCACCTGGTGAACGGGGTCCTGCGCACCGTCACGGAACGTGGCGACGAGAGCACCGAAGGGGCGGCAGGAATTTCCATGTTTCGATAGGTTGTCATGGAGTCACTCTCCGGAGCAGGGAGCTCTCCATGACGACACTGTCCTTCCCGCTGCCCAACGCGCCGACGCTCTACGCGCCACTGCCCGCGCTGTCCGAGATCCAGCGCGACCAGGCCGTCGCCAGGATCGACACCCCCGACGGCGGGGTCGCCTACGTCGTGACCCGCTACGCCGACGTGCGCACCGTCCTGGTCGACCCGAGGTTCAGCCGCGCGGCGGCGGCCGCCTCCACCACCTCCGCCGCCGACTTCGGGCTCGGCGCGCTCGCCACCGACTCGATCATCGGTATGGACCCGCCCGAGCACACCCGGCTGCGCAAGCTCGTCGCGCGCGCGTTCACCGCCCGCCGGGTCGAGCAGCTGCGTCCCAACGCGGCGAAGATCGTCGACGAGCTGATCGACGCGCTGGTCGAGCTGCCGCAGCCGGCCGACCTGGTCGAGAACTTCTCCCTCGCGCTGCCGGTGCGGGTGATCTGCGAGATGCTCGGCGTGCCCGCGGGGGACCGGGCCACGTTCCACGGCTGGTCCGACACGCTGCTCGGCGGCCCCGGATCCGACCCGCGGGTGATGGGCGCCGCGCTGCAGGCGATGGGGGAGTACTTCGCCGGCCTGATCGCCCTCAAGCGGGCCAAGCCCGAGGACGACCTGATGACGGCGCTGATCGCGGCCCGCGACGAGCAGGACAAGCTCACCGAGGCGGAGCTGGTCCGCCTCAGCCTCGGCATCCTCATCGGCGGCCACGAGACGACCGCCAACCAGATCACCATGATCCTGCTGACGCTGCGCCACTACCCGGAGCAGGACGCCCGGCTGCGCGCCGATCCCTCGCTGATCCCCGGGGCGGTCGAGGAGCTGATGCGCTTCGTGCAGCTCGGCGACGGCGCCACCTCGCTGCCCCGGGTGGCGACCGAGGACGTCGTGCTCAGCGGGGTCACGATCCCGAAGGGGGCGATCGTGCTGCCGGCGCTGGCCGTGGCCAACCGGGATCCCGAGGTGTACGACGAGCCCGGCGGCCTCGACGTGACGCGCAAGGAGCTGTCGCACCTGTCGTTCGGCGCGGGCGTGCACCACTGCCTCGGTGCCCAGCTTGCCCGCATGGAGCTGCAGGAGGCGCTGCGCGGCCTGTTCACCCGGCTGCCGGGCGTGCGGGTCGCGGTGCCCGACGAGGCGCTGCGCTTCAAGCAGGGCATGATCGTGCGCAGCGTGGAGTCGCTGCCGGTCACCTGGTAGGACCCGCAAACGCCTCACGTGCACCCGGCGCTGTCGGCGTCCTGCACGCTCATGGTCGTGGCCGGCATCCGGCGCAACCGCCCGGTCCGGCCGTCGGTCTGGTACTGCGTCGCGGCCGGCCTCGGGCTGTGGTCGACCGGCGACTTCGTGTTCGCCTCCCCGCGGGAGGCGTTGCGGGTCCTGGGCCGGCTGCGCGAGGTCACCCCGCAGGGTCAGATGTTCTCCGCCGGCCTGGTCCGCTGGGACGGGGTCGAGGCCGCCGACGAGGTCGTCGGCCGTGCCGACGAGGCGCTCCACCACGCAAAACACGGCGGCCGGGACCGTGTTCACCTGGCCGACGCGATCCCGACGACCAGGGACACCAGAATTCTCGCGTGAAGTTCGTGTCGGCGTTGTTGCAAGCTCTTGGCAACAACGCCGATTCGGCAATAAGCTGCTGTGCATGCCTGCGGTTGCCATGCACATCTCCAACGGGATCATCGACAACCAGATCGCGTTGCTCTTCGCCGCCATCGCCCTGGCGGGGCTCGGCCTGTGCTTCGTCCAGGGCCGCCGCGAGCTCGACGACCGCCTCGTGCCGATGGCCGGGCTGGTCGCGGCGTTCATCTTCGCCGTGCAGATGCTCAACTTCCAGATCCTGCCCGGGGTCAGCGGCCACCTGCTCGGCGGCACCCTCGCCGCCATCCTGGTCGGGCCCTACCTGGGCGCCATCTGCGTCTCGATCGTCCTCGTCGTGCAGGCGCTGATCTTCAGCGACGGCGGCGTCACCGCGCTCGGGCTGAACATCACCAACATGGCGCTGCTCGGCACCGCCGCCGGCTACCTGCTCGTGGCGACCCTGCTGCGGGTCCTGCCGCGCACGACCTGGGCGCTGACCGCGACCGCCGTCATCGCGTGCGTCGTGTCGGTGACCGTCGCCTCGCAGGGCTTCGTCCTGCAGTACTTCCTCGGCGGCGCCGTCGACATCGACCGCTCCCTCGGCGCGATCGCCGCGGTGATGGCCGGCTCGCACGCGCTGATCGGGCTCGGCGAGGGCGTCATCACCGCGCTCACCGTCACCTACGTGGCGAAGGTCCGCCCCGACCTGGTCTACGCGGTGCGCAACCTGCAACGTCCGGTCACCCGTGAGGCGGTCTCCGTATGAAACGCGGTATGAAGCGCAGCACCTGGTTCATCCTCAGCGGCCTGTTCGCGGCGCTGCTGCTCGCCGGCGTGGTCAGCAACTTCGCCTCCGGTCACCCCGACGGCCTGGACTCGGTCGCCCGTGAGGGCTGCACGTTCGACGCCGCCGGCAACATCACCGGCGGCACCTGCATGGCGCAGGGCGAGACCGGCAACCAGACCGAGGACAGCCCCCTCGCCGGATACGGGCTGCGCGGCGTCGGCAACGAGTTCCTGTCCACCGGCCTGTCCGGGGTGATCGGGGTCGTCGCCACCTTCGCGATCGGCGGCGGCGTCTTCTGGCTGCTGCGCGCCGGCACGAAGGACCGCAAGAAGCAGACCGCCTGACATGGGCGCCGGCCACAGCCACGCGCTGTACGTCCACCGGCACTCGCCGGTGCACGCCCTCGCGCCCGAGGTGAAGATCGCCGCCAGTGTCCTGTTCACGGTCGCGGTCGTGGCGACGCCGCGCGAGGAGCTGTGGGCGTTCGGCGGCTACCTCGCCGTCGTCGTGGTGGTGGCGTCCATCGCCCGGATCGGCCTGGGCCGACTGGCCCTGCGTTCCCTGATCGAGCTGCCGTTCATCCTGTTCGCGTTCGCGCTGCCGTTCCTCGGCCACGGCGAGCGGGTGCACTGGCTCGGCCTGAGCCTGTCCGTCGACGGACTCTACGGCCTGTGGAACATCCTGGCCAAGGGCACCCTCGGCGTGCTCTCCTCGCTGCTGCTCGCCGGCACCACCACGCCACGCGACCTGCTGCTCGGCCTCGACCGGCTGCGCTGCCCGACCATGATCACCCAGATCGCCACGTTCATGCTGCGCTACCTCGACGTGCTGTCCGCCGAGGGTCGCCGGATGCGGATCGCGCAGCGCTCCCGCGGCTACGACCCCCGCTTCCTGTGGCAGGTCAAGGGCTTCGCCAGCGGCGTCGGCGCCCTGTTCCTGCGCGCCTTCGAACGCGGCGAACGCGTCTACCTGGCGATGGTCTCCCGGGGGTACGAGGGGCGGATCCCCCTGGCGCTGTCGGGTGCCGGCGCGACCGCCGGGCAGTGGGCCGCCGCAGCCTCGGTGCCCGTCGTCGCCGGGGCGATCGCGACGGTAGCGTTACTCGGGTGACGCCATCCCTGCGGGTGACCGGCCTGCACTTCGCATACCCCGACGGGCACGTGGCGCTGCGCGGCGTCGACCTCACCGTGCCGCAGGGGGAGCGGGTCGCCCTGCTGGGGCCCAACGGTGCCGGCAAGACCACCTTCGTGCTGCACCTCAACGGCATCAACGCCGCCGGTGACGGCGGTGTCGAGGTCGGCGGTCTGACCGTCGACCCCCGCGACCGGGCCGGGCTGAAGGAGATCCGCCGCCGGGTCGGGATCGTCTTCCAGGACCCCGACGACCAGCTCTTCATGCCGACCGTCGCGGAGGACGTCGCGTTCGGCCCGGCCAACCTCGGCCTGCGCGGCGCCGAGCTCACCGAGCGGGTCGACGAGGCGCTCGCCGCCGTCGGGATGGGCTTCGCCCGGGACCGGGCGCCGCATCACCTGTCCTTCGGCCAGCGCCGCCGGGTCGCGGTCGCCACGGTCCTCGCCATGCGCCCCGAGATCCTGGTGCTGGACGAGCCGTCCTCCAACCTGGACCCCGCCTCCCGCCGGGAGCTCGCCGACATCCTGCGGTCGCTGCCGGTGACGCTGCTGATGGTGACGCACGACCTGCCGTACGCCCTCGAACTGTGCCCCCGCTCCGTCATCCTCGACGACGGGCGGATCGTCGCCGACGGACCCACCCGCGAGCTGCTCGCCGACGCCGACCTGCTCGAACGGCACCGGCTGGAGCTGCCGTTCGGGTATACCGTGACGGCATGACCGACTCCGCGCGGTGGACGCGCGTGGACGATGGGCGGTTCCAGGTCGACCTGCTCACCGCCGACTACCAGCGGCACGCGTTCACCCGGCACAGCCACTCGACGTTCGCCATCGGCGTGGTGGTCTGCGGGGTCGAGCAGTTCCACTACCGCGGCGCGCTGCACCGTGCGGGCGTCGGGAGCCTCGCGATCCTGGAGCCCGGCGAGCCGCACGACGGCCAGGCCGCCGACCCGTCCGGCTGGGCCTACCGGGTCTTCTACCCGCCCGCCGACCTGGTCTTCGAGGACGCCCGCAGCGTGCACTTCGCCGAGGCGATCGTCGAGGACCCCCGCACCGTGCACCTGGTGCGCTCGGCGCACGAGGCGCTGACGGCCGGCACCGACATGTTCGCGGCGCACTCGAAGCTGACCTGGGCGCTCGCCGCCGTCGTCCACCGGCACGGCTCGCGCCTGTCCGGCGTGTCCGGGTTGTCGGCGCGCGACGCGGCGGCGGTGCGCAAGGTCACCGAGATCCGCGACCGGCTCATGGCCGACCTGCGCGACGCGCCGAGCCTCCGCGAGCTCGCCGCCGGCGTCGACCTGTCCCCGTTCCACATGCTGCGCGTCTTCCGCGACGCGACCGGCTTCCCGCCGCACACCTGGCTCGTCCTGGAGCGGGTCTGCCGCGCCAGGGACCTCCTCGCCGCCGGCGTCGCCCCGGCCCAGGTCGCCAGCGGCGTCGGCTTCGCCGACCAGGCCCACCTCACCCGCTGGTTCAAGCGCGTGACAGGCGTCACCCCTGCCGCATTCCGCAACGCCGTTCAAGACCCGGTGCGCACCGCCGCGTGACGCTGTCGCCATGAGTCGTCGTGGATGGATCCTCTTCATCGCCATGTCCGTCGTGTGGGGCGTGCCGTACCTGCTGATCAAGGTCGCGGTCCGCGACATCGGCCCCGCCGAGCTCGTCTTCATCCGCACCGCCCTCGGCGCGCTCCTGTTGCTCCCGATCGCCCTGTACCGCAAGGAACTCCGCGCGTCGATGCGCCCGTGGCTGCCGCTGCTCGCCTACACCGTCGTCGAGGTCGGCGTGCCCTGGCTGCTGCTGTCGCACGCCGAGCAGCAGGTCGACAGCTCGCTCACCGGCCTGGTCATCGCCGGGGTCCCGCTCGTCGCCGCCCTCATCGCCCGTGAACGCCTCGCCGGCACCCGCGTCGCCGGACTCCTCACCGGGTTCGCCGGCGTCGGCCTGCTCGTCGGCTTCCACGGCGGCACCGGCGGCGCCGTCCCGCTCCTGGAACTGCTCGGCGTGGTGGTCTGCTACGCCGCCGGCCCCCTGATCATCGAACGCTGGCTGGCCGACGTCCCCCGCTACGGTGTCTCCGCCGCGTCCCTGATCGCCGGCGCGCTGCTGTTCGCCCCCGTCGCGGTGCCGAACCTGCCGTCCCTGGCCCGGACCGTGACCCTCGGCCCGGCCCTCGCCGCCGTCGCCCTCGCCGTCGTCTGCACCGCGCTCGCGTTCGTGCTGTTCTTCGCCCTGATCGCCGAGGTCGGCGGGGTGCGCGCCACGGTCATCACCTTCGTCAACCCGGCGGTCGCGGTCGTTCTCGGCGCCCTCGTCCTGCACGAGGAGATCACGCCGCTGACGGTGGGCGCGTTCGCGCTGATCCTCGCCGGCTCGTTCCTCGCCACCCGCCGCAAGGCCGGCACCGAGGCCGCCCCGGACCCCGAACCCGCCCCGGTCTCATGAGACGCCGGCGACGGGCCGTAACCGGCTGCAGACCGTCGTGTACCGCGTCCGCCGGCTGCTCGGCACGGCGTCAGACCCGGCGTAGCAGCTTGTGCTCCTCGACGACCGGCACCGACAGCGTCTTGTAGCCGACGTTGTCGAACAGGACCGTCATCTGCTCGCCCGCGTAGGACAGCACGACACCTTTGCCCCACTCGCCGTGCCGGACCTCGCAGTGGATCGGGAATGGCACGTCACCCGCGGCGTCGAGACCGGCCTGCGCGCTGCCGTCCAGGCAGTTGTCGCAGTGCCCGCAGGTGCCGTCGAGGTGCTCACCGAAGTACGCGAGCAGCGTCTGGCCGCGGCACAGCTCCGTCTCGGCGAAGTTGCGCATCATGTCCAGCCGGGACCGAGACACCGTCTGCTGCTTCTCGGCCTGCGCCTCGGCGAGCTCGGCCGACCGCGCCGGGGTCGGCGCCCACCGGGGTGCCTTGACCTTGCTGCCGTGCAGCAGCTGCGCGCCGCCGACCTCCTCCAGGAGGCTGAGCAGCTGGCCGAGCTTGCGGGCGCCCAGACCCGTGCGCTCCTCCAACTCGTCGCGGGTGATCGGGTCCGGCGCGACGGAACGCAGCAGCGCCGCGAGGGAGCTGACCTCCTCGCGGTCGACGGACACGTTGGTGAAGAACTTGCGCAGCCCGGTGTCCTCGGTGCGGTGTAGCAGCAGCACCTGCGCCGGCTGCCCGTCGCGACCGGCCCGGCCGATCTCCTGCAGGTAGGAGTCCGGCGAGTCCGGCAGCGCGATGTGGTTCACCCAGCGGATGTTGGGCTTGTCGATGCCCATCCCGAACGCGGTCGTCGCGACCATGATCTCGACCTCGTCGGCGAGGAACGCCTCATGGGCGCGTTCACGGTCGCCGGCGCTCATGCCACCGTGGTACGCGACGGCGGGCATGCCCTCCTTGACGAGCCGCTCGGCGAGCTCCTCGGTGGCGCGGCGGGTCGGCGCGTAGATGATGCCCGGCGGCGTCGTCTCCTTCAACCGGCCGAGCAGCCGCCTCCAACGGGTCTGCTCATCGGGGCAGTGCACCGACTCCAGGAACAGGTTCGGCCGGTCCAGGCCCGTCACGACGATCTCCGGATCGCGCATCCCGAGCCGCTCGACGATGTCGTCACGGACCGGCGGCGACGCCGTCGCGGTGAGCGCGACGATCGGTGGGCGGCCCAGCTCCCGGATGAACTGGCCCAGCTGCAGATAGTCGGGGCGGAAGTCGTGCCCCCACGCGGAGACGCAGTGCGCCTCGTCGACCGCGACCAGGCTCGGCTTCAGCGCCTTGATCTGCGCGACGCGGGCCGGGTCGGCGAACTGCTCAGGAGTCAGGAACACGAACTCGGCGTCACCGGCCCGCAGCGCCTCCAGGGCCTCCGCCCGCTCGGTCTTGCCCTCGGCGGAGGACAGCCGCACCGCCTGCAGCGACGCCTGGTTGCGGGCGGTCAGCGACGCGATCTGGTCCTGCTGCAGCGCCAGCAGCGGCGAGATGACGATCGTCGGGCCCGGCAGCAGCGGCGCAGGCACCTGGTAGATCGCGGACTTGCCCGCACCCGTCGGCAGGACGGCCAGGGCGTCGCGCCCCGCCATCAGCGCCTCCATGGCCTTGACCTGCTCGTCGCGCAGGCGATCCCAGCCGAAGCGTTCCTTCGCGATGCGCCGCAGGTCGTCCGTCATGCCGCTCTTACTACCATGGGTATGGCTGCCTTCTGGTAGGACGGGGGGTATGCCTATCGAAACGCAAGGCGTGGTGGCACTGGGCAAAGGCCAGCCCGTCAGCCTCGAAACCGTCATCGTCCCCGACCCCGGCCCCGGCGAGGCGGTGGTGGAGGTGCAGGCGTGCGGCGTCTGCCACACCGACCTGCACTACCGCGAGGGCGGCATCGGCGAGGACTTCCCCTACCTGCTCGGCCACGAGGCCGCGGGGATCGTCTCGGCCGTCGGGCCGGGCGTCACCGACGTCGCGCCCGGCGACTTCGTCGTGCTCAACTGGCGGGCCGTCTGCGGGCAATGCCGCGCCTGCCTGCGGGGACGCCCCTGGTACTGCTTCAACACCCACAACGCGAAACAGAAGATGACCCTCGCCGACGGCACCCCGCTGTCGCCGGCACTCGGCATCGGTGCGTTCCTCAAGTACACCCTCGTCGCCGCCGGGCAGTGCACGAAGGTCGACCCGCGGGCGTCGGCGAGCGTCGCGGGGCTGCTCGGCTGCGGGGTCATGGCCGGCCTCGGCGCCGCGCTCAACACCGGCAACGTCGGGCGCGGTGACACGGTCGCGGTCTTCGGCTGCGGCGGGGTCGGCGACGCCGCGATCGTCGGCGCGGTCCTCGCCGGCGCGAGCACCGTCATCGCCGTCGATGTCGACGTGCGCAAACTCGCGTGGGCGCAGGAGTTCGGCGCGACCCACGTCGTCAACTCGCGTGAGACCGACCCGGTCGAGGCGGTCCGGGCGCTGACCGGCGGCTTCGGTGCCGACGTCGTCATCGAGGCGGTCGGGCTGCCGCAGGTGTACGAGCAGGCCTTCTACGCACGTGACCTTGCCGGCACGGTGGTGCTCGTCGGCGTGCCCCGGCCCGACATGCAGCTGACCCTGCCGTTCCTGGAGGTGTTCGGCCGGGGCGGTTCGCTCAAGTCCAGCTGGTACGGCGACTGCCTGCCCTCGCGGGACTTCCCGATGCTGATCGACCTGTACCTGCAGGGCCGGCTGCCGCTGGACCGTTTCGTCAGCGCGACCGGCACCCTGTCCGACGTGGAGGCGGCGTTCCACGAGATGGAGGCGGGGTCGGTCCTGCGCACCGTCATCGTCATGTAACGCACTTATCGGGATGTACCGGTCACAGCCTTGTTGCCGATAGTCTCCCGATATATCGTCGAACTGTCGGCGACAGTCGCTGACAGTTCGACGACAGGAGAAGTGATCATGCGATCACCACGCGGAGCAATGCTCTTCGACGCCGGCGCCTGGCACCGTGGCTTCGGCGGTTTCATCCCTCCCTTCCCGCCCGGAGGCGGGCGCGGTGGCTGGGGACCCGGGCACGGCCGCGGCGGCCGGGGCGGCGGCTGGGGCGCCAAAGGCACGGGCCGGGGTGGACGCCCCAACGTGCGCCTCGCCGTCCTGGCGCTGCTCGCGGAGCGCCCGATGCACGGCTACGAGATGATCCAGGAGCTGGAGTCCCGCACCGGCGGCATCTGGCGGCCGAGCCCCGGTTCGATCTACCCGACGCTGCAGCTGCTGGAGGACGAGGGCCTCATCACCGCCGAGGAACAGGGCGGCCGCAAGCGCTTCGTCCTCACCGACACCGGCCGCCCCGAGGCCGAGGCCGCCGCACAGAACGCCCCCTGGCAGGAGTACGGCGACGAGAACGTCTCCCAGGCGCAGGAGTTCCGCGACGCCGCGGTCGGCATCATGGACGCCCTGCGTCAGGTCGGCTTCAACGGCACCGCGGAGCAGCGGACCCAGGCCCTGGAGGTCCTGACCGAGACGCGCCGCAAGCTGTACGCCATCCTCGCCGACTGATGTCCCGTCAGACGGCGGTTTCCACGTGGGTCAGGCCCGCCGCTCGCGCGGCGGCCTGCTTACCGAGCCCGCACTCCCGCACCAGTGCCGGTGCCGCGGTCAGCGGCGGGTGGCGTCCTCGTTGCGGTGGCCGAGCGCGGCCCACACCTCGCTGACCGTCTCGAACACCTCGTCCTCGGGGAGCCGCTCCAGCTCGGCGAGGACCTCGTCGGGCGCGTTGAGGTCGGTGGCGCCGGCCATCAGGTCGTCGCGGTCGCCCGGCAGGCTGGCCATGGGGATGTACCGACCGAGCCGGCTGCGGGCTTCGATCTCGTCGTGGGTGAGTTCAGGCTCCATGACACCGGCGATACCCGGGCATACCCCCACCAAACGAACGACACCCGATTGAGGTGGGACGAGGTTGGGTACCCGCATCGACATCCGCCCGATCCGCCGCACTCCGACCCCCCGGGTGTGCGGCCGGGCACTTCACCGGAGGTGAACACACGTGGCACGCATCGGGCAGCTGTTCGGCAAGCACAACGCCGACGTGGACCGCGACCGCGACGGCGTCGACGACCGCGTCGAGGACCGGACGCTCGACAACCGTGACCGGACGCTTGACAACCGCGTCGACCGTGACGGCGACGGGGTCGACGACCGCGTCGAGGACCGGACGCTGGACCAGCGCGTCGACCGTGACGGCGACGGCATCGACGACCGGATCGAGTCGAAGCGGCTCCGCACCGGCGACCGCACCCACCGCATCCCCGCCGTCGGCCCCCTGTCGGGTGTCACCGACACCGACACCGACCGGGACGGCATCGCCGACCGCCGGGAGACCCACACGACGACCATGAAGCCGGTCATCGACCGTGAGCAGGTCGCGCCCGCCTCCGACCTCGACGAGGTTCCGGTCGAGACGGGCCGCCCGGCCCGCGCGAGCCTGCTGTCCACGCTCGGCCTCGTCGTCGGCGTGGTCGCCGTCGCGACCGCCCTCACCGGCCTGCTCGCCACCTGGGCGCTGCCGCTCGGCGCGCTCGGCCTGCTGCTGTCCTTCGGCGGGATCATCGCCGGCGCCCGCCGGCACGTCGCCGGCCGCGGCACCGGCACGCTCGGCGTGCTGTTCAGCGGCACCGCGGTCGTCTTCGCCATCCTTGCCCTCACCGGCCAGGTCAGCTGGCTCGACAGCGACGTCGACCAGGTCGCCCGCCTCAACGAGTGGCTCGATGCGCAGTTCCCGTGGATGCGGGACTGGTAAGCGTTCGCGGACGCCGGCCGGCGCGATCGATCGATCGCCCCGGCCGGCGTTTTCGTGCGCCGTCGTGCTCCCGTTCGCCGTCCTCCTCAGGTGGCGGCGACCGTGGGAAGACCGTGCAGGATGCCGTTGCCGGCGTTGAGAACCTCGTTCAGGTCCTCGGCGGGCAGCGGCCGGGAGAAGTGGTACCCCTGCGCCTGTGGGCAGTCCAGCTCCCGCAGCCGCTCCGCCTGCTCCGGCGTCTCGACCGCCTCGGCGATCGACGACAGGCGCAGGCTGTTGCCGAGCTCGACGATCGCGCGGGTGAAGGCCATTTCCTCGGCCATCCCGCCCTCGGGCGTGAACGCCCGGTCGATCTTCAGGATGTCGACCGGCAGGTGCCGCAGGTACGCCAGGGACGAGTACCCGGTGCCGAAGTCGTCGACGGCGACCCGCACACCCTCCTCGCGCAGCGCCGACAGCAGGACCGTCACCTCGTCGTTCTCGGTGGAGGACGACACCAGGACCGTCTCGGTGATCTCCAGGATCAGGGCGCTGCCCGGCAGGTCGGCGCCCCGCAGCGCCGACAGGACGGTCTGCGCGAAGTCGGGCTCCCGCAGCTGGCGGCCGGAGACGTTGACGGTGACGGAGATGCCGAACCGGTCATGCCAGGAGCGGACGTCGCGGCATGCCTGCTGCAACACCCATGCACCGATCGGGACGATGAGGCCGTACTGCTCGGCGATGGGAATGAACTCCAGCGGCGGCACCGGGCGCCCGTCGGGGCTCCAGCGCAGCAGAGCCTCCACCGCCGTGACCCGGCCCGTGGACAGGTCCACCACCGGCTGGTAGTTGACCGTGAACTCGTCGTTCGCGACGGCGCGCCGCAGGTCCGACGCCAGGCGCATGTGCTCGTGCCGTTCGCTGGCCAGGCGGGGCTCGTAGGCGGCGAGCCGGTTCTTGCCGGCCGCCTTCGCCGCGTAGAGCGCCAGGTCCGCGTTGCGCAGCGCCTCCGCCGGCGTGGTCGGCGCGTGCACCAGCAGCGTCCCGACGCTGGTCGTGACGCTCAGCTCCCGGCCGCCGATCTGGTACGGCAGGGCGAGGGCGTCCACGACCGCCTGACCGACCGCGTTCACCCGCAGCACCGGCACGTCCTCCAGCAGGATGGCGAACTCGTCGCCGCCGAGCCGGACCAGGGTGTCGGCGGTGTCGACCTCGCCGAGCAGCCGCGCCGCGACCTCCATCAGCAGCGCGTCGCCGACCGGGTGGCCGAACGAGTCGTTGACGTCCTTGAACCCGTCCAGGTCCAGCAGCAGCAGGCCGTGCGCGGCGTTGGTGCGGGTCAGCGCGTGCTCCAGGCGCTCCTGCAGCAGCGCGCGGTTGCCCAGGCCGGTCAGCGCGTCGTGCAGCGCCCGGTGCGTCAGCTGCTGCCGCAGCGCCTCCTGCTCCCGCAGCGCCACGCCGAGGGCCAGGGCGTGCGCGTCGAGCTCCTCGACCCGCCGGTTGGCGAACTGGACGAGCTGGCTCAACCGGGCGATCAGCAGTACCGACGTGACGATCGACGTGGCAAGGGGCACGACCGCCCACGACCGCGACGGCAGCGGCGCCGTGACCAGCAGCATCGTGATCGCGGTGACCGGCCCGATCAGCGACAGCACCGAGTACAGGTAGATGCGGTGCCGCGGGATCACCTGCTGCGCGCGTTCGAGACGCCCGGCGGCCTCGGCCATCGTCGGGTGCAGCGCGCCGGTGCCCAGCAGGGCGTACGCGAACAGGTACATCGACGGGGAGACGCTGTCGCCCCTCGGGTCGCCGGTCCAGGCGAGGGACACGTAGTAGACGATGTCGCCGGTGATCAGCGTCGCCGCCGCCACGCAGATGAGCCGGTACGCGGTGTTGCGGACGCTGCTCGTGAACGCCATCCGGGTCGCCACCACGACCAGCAGGAGGTCGATCGCCGCGTACATCAGGTGGCTGGTCTTGTGCGGCGCGTCGAACCGGTCGCTGGACAGCATCGGATACACGATGAACGTCCAGCTCAGCGCCGCGACGCCGGACGCGACGATGCCGGAGTCGATGAGCCGCTCCCACCGTGGGCGGCGGGGATCCCGGCGTACCCAGCTGATCAGACCGCCGCCGAAGAACGGATATGCCGCCAGGAACAGGGCGTCCTTCACCGAGGGGAAGCCGACGGCACCGGTCAGCGTGTATTCGACCGCCCACGCGCCGGCACCGAGCACCGAGCAGGTGAGGCCGGCGCCGAACAGCCACCACGTGCGGCGGTCCGCGGGCCGGTGGCGGCGCACCCCGACGGACACCGCGACCACCGTCGACGCGCCGACCAGCGAGTACAGGATCTGGCGTGGGATGACCGGAAGGAACCCGCCGAGGATCACCGCGCCGAGTCCCAGTCCCGCATACCAACGCCATGCGGTCATCGGTCTCCTTGTCGCTGATTCGGCTGACCTGCCTATCGGCAGCGGGACCGGCTAACTGAGCAGGGCGAAGATGGACGGGTTCGAGTGCCGAGCGAAGGGTAGGAAACGCCGATGAAGGTCGCACTGCTGGGGCCGATCGCCTGGCGGACCCCGCCCCGCGCGTATGGGCCGTGGGAACAGATCGTGTCCCTGCTCGCCGAGGGGCTCGTCGCACGGGGTGTCGACGTCACCCTCTTCGCCAGCCTCGACTCGGTCACCGCCGCCCACCTCGACGGGGTCGTCGCGCGCCCGTACAACGAGGACACCTCCTACGACGGGAGGATCTGGGAGGCGCTGCACGTGGCACACTGTTTCGAGCGCAGCGCCGAGTTCGACCTGGTGCACAACAACCTGGACTGGCTGCCCCTCGCGATGAGCGGGTTCTGCCGGGCGCCGCTCGTCACCACCGTGCACGGCTTCTGCTCGCCGGCCATCCTGCCGGCGTATCAGCGGGCCCGCTCCGCGTTCGTGTCCATCTCCGACGCCGACCGCGGCCCCGGCCTCGACTACGCCGCCACGATCTACCACGGCATCGACGTCACCCAGTTCCCGTTCCAGGCCGCGCCGGGCGACTCGCTGATCGCGTTCGGCCGGATCCACCCCGACAAGGGCACCGCCGACGCGATCCGGATCGCCCGCGCCGCCGGCCGCCGGCTGCTGATCGGCGGTCCCGTCCACGACGAGCGGTATCACGCCGAGGAGGTCCTGCCGCAGATCGACGGCGAGCAGATCGTGTACCTCGGCAACATCGGCCCCGCCGAACGCGCCGACGTCCTCGGCGCCGCCGCGGCGCTGCTGCACCCGATCGGGTTCGCGGAGCCGTTCGGGCTGTCCGTGGTCGAGGCGATGACCTGCGGCACGCCCGTCGTGGCGTATCCGCTCGGCTCGATGCCGGAGGTCGTCGACGAGGGCATCACCGGCTATCTCGCCAGTTCCGTCGCCGAGGCCGTCGAGGTCCTCGACGACGCCCTCAAGCTCGACCGCCACCAGGTCCACGGGCACGCGGTCGGCCGCTTCTCCGCCGACCGCATGGTCGAGGACTACCTGCGGCTCTACACCCGCCTGCTGAGCTGAAATCTGCCGGTGGGCCTTGGAATTCCTCAAGGCCAACGCCCCGCGGCCGAACCTTCACAGTGTGCGGCGCCCGCGATCACACGACGCGGCAACGCGGGACGGCTCGGCTCCGGCAGCGACGTGGCAGGCTGCCGGAGCCGACGCCATCTACGCGCATCGTGATCGAAAGCTGGCGTTGCGTCACCGTTCCCTCTAGGCTCTCGGGCGGAGGGAAGGCTGTGACTAGCGTCGATACCACCGCGGGTCTCGTCCCGGCACCCGAGCCCGGCTTCGGCGCCCGGCTCGCCGCCGTCGAGGAACTCGTCGCCACCTGGGACCTGCACGGCGCCCAGGTGGCCGCCCGGGCACTGCTCGACGAGCCCGCACTGTCGCCGGATGACCGGCTCACCGCCCGCCGGCTGCTCGCCGAGGCGCTGCGTGAACTCGGCGACCTCGACGCCGCCTACGACCTCGCCGAGGCCGTCGCCGTCCAGGCCGAGCAGGCGTACGGCCCGTCGGACGTCTCAACCGTCCACGCCTGGGCCGTCCTCGCCGCCGTGCGCCACGACTACGACGAGTGGGACGCGGCCGAGGCGCTCTACCACCGCGTCCTGGACAGCGGCGTCGACGAGTCCGACCCCGAGGCCGCACGCGTCATCCGCCTCACCCGCGTCAACCTGGCCCTGCTGCAACGCGACCGCGGCGAGCGCCCCCTCGCCCTCGCCATGCTCAATGCGGCCTACGTGGTGCACCGCCGCGAGTACGGCGCCGACGACCTCGACACCATCCGCATCGCCGCGGAACTGGCCGCCCTGCACCACGCCGACGGCAACGTCCCCGCGTCGCGGCGCCTGTTCACGCTCGCGCACGCGGCGGCCAGGTCCCGGCTGGGCAACCGCCACCCGTTCACGAAGGCGGTCGAGTGGGAACTGGCGGCGGTCGAGCCACCGATGCCCGCCTCGCTGCTCCCGCCCGCGGTGTCAGTGGACCCGACCCGCCCGTCGGCTCCGGTCGCCGATCCGCCCGCGCCTGGTGTGTCGGCTCCGGCCGCTGACCCGCCTCCGCGTCGCCCGTCAGCCTTGACCGCTGATCCGCCCGCGCTTCGTGTGTCGGCTCCGGCCGCTGACCCGCCTCCGGCTCGCCCGTCAGCGCCGGCCGCGGGTCCGGCCACGTCGCACCCTTCGGCTCCGGTCGGCGGGCCTGCCACGCCCCGGGAGCTCGATTCGGGCGGCGGGTCCGCTTTCGACCCGGACAGGGGCGGCGAGGCAGCAGCGCGGCTCGAGTCCGTCCGCGACATGGACTCCGACGCCGACGGCGGCCCCGACGATCAGCACCTCGACCTTGCCCCGGACCTTGACCTTGCCCCGGACCTCGACCTTGCCCCGGATCTTGACCTCGCCTCCGACCTTGACCTCGATTTCGACCTCGACGATGACGCTCCGCCGTGGGGGCCGCCGCTGGGCGAGCCGCCGGTTGTCGGGGCTCCTCCTGGGGTCGTAGGCGCCGGTTCCGTGGTGCACGTGGCTTCCAGTCCTGCCGCGTTGCGTCATATCGGGGTCGTAGATGTTGCGACAGCGGGGGAGCGGCGGCTCGTCGTGCCGCTCAAGGCGGTCGCCGGGCTGGTCGTCGGTGCGCTGGTGATCGCTGCGGTGTCGGTGTTCTGGCCGTCCGGCGGCGCGGCGGACCGGTCCGCGCGGCAGCCCGCCGATGCCACCCCGTCCGTCGGCGCGGGCTCCTCGGCCGCGCCTGTCGACGGCGCCGGGGCCGGGGCCGGGGCTGCCGGGCAGGGTGGGGCCGGTGCGGGCGGTGAGCCGGTGCGGGTGCAGGGTCTGCGCCTGCGCGACGACGGCACGGCGCTCGCCGTCTCGTGGACGGGGCTGCAGAGCAGGGCGGTCGTGGCACTTTCACGCGCCGGCGGGCCCGCGGTCGTGGTGGCGGAGGTGCCGCCGGGCACGACGTCGTACGTGGTGAAGGGCGTCGATCCGGCCGCGGCGTACTGCGTGGTCGTCGGGCCTGTGGATGCCACCGTCGCCGTCACGCCGGGCACGTCGGTCTGCACTGGGCGGCGATGAGCGCGAGGGTGGGAACGGGTGGTCCGCGCCGAGCGGTTCGCAAGGTTCGCCGGGTATAGTCCGGCCGATGCGGCTCACTGACCGGACTCTCAACCGGCTACCCCGCCCCGTGGCAAGCCTGATGCGGGATCACCGCGAGACGGTCAAGTTCGTGATCGTGGGCGGTTTCTGCTATTTCGTCACGTTGCTGGTGAATTACGGGCTCCGGTTGACCGTGCTGGAGGACAAGCCGGTCACGGCGCTCACGATCGCGAACGTGGTCGCGTCGGTGGTGTCGTACTACCTGAACCGCGAGTGGTCGTTCCGGACCCGCGGTGGCCGGCGCCGCCATCACGAGATGGCGCTCTACCTGGTCATCAACGGGCTCGGCGTCGCGATCAACGCGGCGCCGTTGTTCATCGCGCGGTACGTCTTCGGGCTGCAGGAGCCCGCCGTCAGCGCCCTGGTCGAGGAGATCTCCGACTTCGGGTTCGGCATGGTGCTCGGCACGGCGTTCGCGATGCTGTTCCGGCTGTGGGCGTACCGCATGTGGGTCTTCCCGCACGACGACGTCCGTCCCGCCCCCGACCGGTGGGACCACACCGTGCCGGCCCAGGTCAGCGCCGCCTCACCGGCCCCGGCCGCGCAGGCCGACAGCCCCTGAACGCCCGCCCACCCCGATGCGGCCGGCGATTCGGGTGGTGCGGTCCGGCGGCCACGATCGGGGAATCGCGGCCGGGTGCCGGGCCGTGGGGAGGGCTCAGAAGGCGATGTGGTCCGGGTCCGGTTCGGCAGGGGCGCCGAGCAGCTGATCGACGCCCGCGATGCGCAGCTGGCGGAGCACGAACGGGCTGGCCCGGTGGATCACCAGGCGGACACCTTCGGCGCCGGCCTCCCGCTGGGCGCCGACGAGAGCGCCGACGGCGGCGGAGTCCAGGAACGTGACGAGGCCGAGGTCGACCCGCAGCACGCTCGGGCGGCGCTGGGTCGCGGCGGCGACGAGGTCCTGACGGAGCGTGGTGGCGGTGCCATGGTCGATCTCGCCCCGGACGGAGACCACCGTTGATCCGTCCATCATGACGTTGACCGTTACCGACATCGACATGGCGCTCCCAGGGTGCTCATTCGCCACAGCATAGGAGCACTTCGGGCGGCTCGCAGCGCGCGGCCGTGCCGTTCACCCGGTGCGCGGCGGCGTTCCGCCGGGAATGTGGTCGGGGCAGTGGAGTCGTAACTCACGGTAGCCGAACGGGGCGTCGACGAACCAGCAGTGGTGCGGCGCATCGGTGCCGGGGTGACGGTAGCCGTCGAAGAAGCGGCACGACAGGCACATGCCGCTCACGGGGATGCGGCCCTCCCGCTGCAGCTGCGTGATCCTGGTGGTGACGATCCGCAGCAGGCGCGCCTGGGTGTGCTCGTCGAGGTCCTCGACGGTGCCCAGGACGTTCTCCGCCCAGTTGGACGGCGCGGGGGTCAGGGCGAGCCCGCGCTCGGTGGCGGCGACGCGCATGTCGTGCGCGGCGTAGGACGGTGCCGGCCGCATCTCCACGAGCCCTTCGGCGACCAGCGGCGACACGATCGCCATCGTGGCGGCGACCGACGAGCCGAGCTCGGCGGCGAGGTCGGAGAGCCGGAACTCGCGGTCGCGGCGGCCGAGCAGCAGCAGGACCTGCCGGTGCGGCGGTGGCAGCGTGGACCGCTCGTCCGGGGGAGCGTCGGTGGGCGCCATCACGGCGACACGCACCAGGCCGACGACGAGCTTCTGCGCCTGTGCCTCAAGGGTCACGGCAGCCTCCTCCCGAGCATCTGCTGCTAGCACCCTAGACCGCGACGTCGATCAACAGGGAGCACCGCGCGCCGCAATTCGCCGCGATCCATCGACGCGGCGCCGCGACGCACGGGTGCCGGGCGTCGCTGGCGACCGTCCCCCGCGCCGCGACGCAGGACCGCCGGGCGTCGGCGGCCACCGTCCCCTGCGCCGGGACGCAGGAGTGCCGGGCGTCGGCGGCCACCGTCCCCCTTGTCGAGACGGCAACGCCGGCGTTAGTCGTAAAATATGAAAAACGAGAAATGTCGGATATGGGGAAGTAGGCTACGCACGAATTTCAGCAGGTGCAACGGGGGTCAGGGAATGGGTGCAGGACGGTTGGTCGCGACGGCCACGATGCTGGTGGCGGCGATCGCGACCGTAGAAACGGCGACGGCGGCGGCGGCGACAGCGGCCTCCGTCAAGCCGACGCGGTTCGTGCTCACGGTCGCCAAGGGCGAGAGCACGAAGCCGGTGCAGCGCCGCGCGTCGCTGACGTGCAGGCCCGCCGGTGGTTCGCACAAGATGGCGCGGGACGCGTGTTCCGCGCTCGCGAAGGTCGGCGGCGACTTCGGCCGGCTGCAGCAGGGGGCCGGCGTCGCGTGCACGATGCAGTACGACCCGGTCACCGTCACGGCCGTCGGCCGGTGGAAGGGCAAGCGGGTCGACTACAAGAAGACCTATGGCAATGCATGCTCGCTGTCCACGACGACAGGGCCCGTGTTCAGTCTGTAACTTCAGCCTTTGAACACGCCCAGCGTCTTGAACTGGTGGTTGGGGAAGATGGCCGCCGAGTCCTGGACGTTGAAGCGCTTCTTGAGCATCTCGGCGAGGATGTCGCGGTAGTCGTTGGCTCCCGCGACATCACCCTGGTCGAGCGCGCCCGCGGACAGGCCGGGCCAGTTGCCGTGGACCTTGCCGCCGTTGAGGCCGCCGCCGAGCAGCAGCATCGCGTTGCCGTGGCCGTGGTCGACGCCGACGTTGCCGTTCTCCTGCACGCGGCGGCCGAACTCGCTCATCGTGATGATGGTCGTGTTGTCCAGCAGCGGGCCGAGGTCGGTGGCGAAGGCGCCGATCGCCTCGGACAGGTTGGTCAGCGAGTTGCGCATGTCGCCGCCGTCGACCCGGCCGAGGTTGGTGTGCATGTCCCAGCCGCCGACGTCCAGCGCCGCGACCCGCAGGCCGACGCCGGCCTTCATGAGCTGCGCGATGTCGCGGAGGCGGTCGGCGATCCCGCCGCCCGGGTACTGCACGCCCTCGGCGGGGCGGTACTGCGAGTTGGCGATCTTCTGCGCGGTGTTGATCGCCTGGATGGTGCCGCCGGCGGTGGCCGCGAGGGAGTGGTCGAGGCCCGTGTAGAGGGTCTTCAACGCCTCCATCGTCTGGCTGCGCATCGCGTCGTTGTCGATGCGGAAGTCGCGGATGCCGTTGAGCACGATCGCCTGCTCGCCGCCGACGAGGGACCGCGGCAGCGCGGAGCCCTGCGCGACGGCCCGGAAGGTGGTGCCGGGGCCCATCTGCGCGAGGACCCGGTCGAGCCAGCCGGTGCGCACCGCCACCGACGCCGCGCCCCGTTCGAGGGCGTCCTGCGCCTGGAAGTGGCTGCGGCTGGCGTCGGGGGAGGCGACCGCGTGCACGGCGGCCATCTTGCCGGCCTGCCAGAAGGGGTACAGCGCGGTCATCGCCGGGTTGAGCCCGAACCCGCGGCCGGCGGGCAGCAGCGCCGCCATCGGGATCGCGATGTTGGGCCGCAGCTGGCGGTAGTTGGGGTCGTCGCCCGGCGCGACCACGGACAGGCCGTCCATGCCGCCGCGCAGGAAGATGACGATCAGGGTGCCCTTGGAGTCCTCGGGCGCGGCGAACGCGACCCGGCTCGTCACCAGCTGGGTGCCGAGCGCGGCCACGCCGACGAACCCGGCGCCCTGCACCAGGCGGCGGCGGGTGAAGCCCTTGCTCCACTTGTCGCGCTCGGCGTCCAACTCATCGGCGACCTGTGAAGCGTGCACGCGGATGGCGGCCTCGCACAGGTTCGGCCCGTGCCGGCGCAGTTCCTCCAGGGAGGTCGGTCGCCGCTCACCTTCAGGAAGAGTCATGACCTCACCGCAGCGCGTGGTAGACGGAGTCGAGGACCAGCGGTGCCAGGTTCGGCAGCTTCCCGCCGAGGTTGGCGTCGGTGACCCGGGTGTCGGGCTTCGCACCGAGGAACTTGATCAGCGCGTCGCGCTCGGCGGGCTGCATCGGCTGGAAGATCAGCCGGTTGCACAGCACGTCCAGATAGGTCGCCATGGTCGCGGCCGGCTGGGTGACGAGGGAGTCGGCGCGCGGGTTGTTGAGGCCCTTGAACGACTGCTGCAGGAAGGCGCGGTGCGAGTTCCAGGTCTCCAGCATGCCGGCCGCGGAGCTCCAGGCGTTCGCGACGTCCGGGTAGCCGTCCGGCGGGTCCCAGCCCAGCGGCGCCTGGCCGAGCTTGCGCGTGAAGTTGTACAGGTCCTCCAGGGCCTTGCCGGTGTCCGCGCCGGGCTTGGTGCCGACGACCCGGGCGGTGGCCACGAAGTTCTCCAAGGGGCGGCGGGTCTTCAGCCCGGCCGCGATCCAGAACTCCAGGGACCGGAACAGCACCTTGAGCACCGGGACGATCGCCGAGCCGCTCTGCTGGTACGCGGTCGCGAGCCGGTCGACCAGGGACTGCGGCGGCGTGTCGCACACGAAGCGCACCGCGAGTTTGCGCGCCACGTACTTCGCGGTCGACGGGTGCGTCGCGAGGTACAGCAGGTACGCGTCGCCGACCGCGAGGCCGTCCTTCGCGGACTTGTTCGCGTGCTGGAAGCCCAGCACCTTCACCGCGCCGGTCCAGTGCCGGTTCTGCTCGTACTTGAACATGCCCTCGCGGGTCGCGGTGCGGCCCGTCATCAGGTACGCGCTGTTGCGGACGTCCTTCTCGTTGTAGCCGCCGTCGATGCCGACGGTGTGCAGCTCCAGCAGCTCCCGGCCGTAGTTCTCGTTGACGTTGCGCTTGTCCGAGGACGTGTTGTCCAGGTAGCGCATCATCGCGGGGTCGCGCGCCGAGGCGATGAGCATGTCGGAGAACTTGCCCAGGGCGTGCTTGCGGATGACGTTGACGTCGTACGGCACGCGGGTGTCCCAGCCGCCGTCGAACGGGCTGGTGATGTTGAGGTGGTTGTTCCAGAAGTCGACCATCACCTCGTAGAGCTGCCGGGTGCTCCAGATCTGCCTGGCGATGACGGCGCGGGTCAGCTCGTACATCGCCTTGTTGTCGCCATCCTTGACCGCCGCGCGGATCTGCGCGGTGGTCATGGTGACGGTCGGCGTGGTCTTCAGCGCCGCGTCGGCGACCGGGTCGGCGATCTTGTCGGGTTCGAGCTGCTGGTCGAGCCAGCCGTCGATGCCGAGCTCCTTGACCGCGGCGACGTCGGCCTGGGTCGGCCCGAACGTGCACCGCCGCAGCAGGTGCAGCACGGGGTCGCGGTTGAGCGGCGACGGGAAGCGCGGCGTGGCCCGCATCGCGGCGACGGCGGCGGCGGACGCCGAGTCGGCGGTGCCGGTCGCGCCGAGGTCGTTGAGGTCGCCCTGGCCGCTGGTGTAGCTGGAGTCGCGGTTGGAGAACGAGCCGGCGTCGCGCGGCGAGATGTTGCCGCCGCCCTGTCCGGTCTTCACCATGTCGTCGGCGTCCTCGGGCCGGCCGAGCATCGCGGCCGCGCCGGATCCGAGCCCGCCGATCGCGACGGCGCCGCCGCCCAGGGCCCACAGCGCCTGGCGCCGGTTGCGCATCAGCTCGTGCAGCGCGGGCCGTCCCGTGCGCAACCAGGCGGGCGCGGGTCCTTTTGACGTCTTTGCGGCGGGTGTATCGGTAGCGGCCGGCGCCGCAGCGGCGGGCTCCTCATCGTCCTCGTCGGCCGGCAACGGCTCGTTGAGGACGCGCGGCATCGGAAATTCGCCCGTGTAGTCGGCGAAGAAGGCGCCCTTGACCTTTTTGGGCGAACCGGACGAGGGGGTGTCGTCCGAGAAGAGCCGCTCAGGCATCCCTGAACCCTAATGAGCGCGTGATCGCCCATTCAAGCGGACAGGTACGGGTGCGGTTCAACTTTGTCTTTGTTCTTGCTTAAGCGGGGCGCATACCGCGTCAATGCGTGGAATTCGGGCGACTACCTGAAGTTACCTCTTCCATACGTAACGCAAGAGGGTGTACCCATGAGAAAGCCGAATAGGGGAGGCGGTGGGGGTCGTGCGTGACGCTGCGCCGGTCCGCCGACGTCGGAGGGTGAGGCTTGCCGACATCCCCGTCGCAGCGAAGCTCGCCATCATCCTGGTCCTGCCTCTCGCGGGCCTGCTCACCCTCGCCGGCGTCACCGCGTCCGTGTACGCCGGGCATACCGGCCGCGCCGGTGACCTGCGCGGCGCCGTCGCCGCCGGCGCGGAGGCGGGCCGGGTCGCCGACGGGCTGCAGCGCGAGCGCCTCGCCGCCGCCCGGATGCTCAGCGGTGCCGACGCCCGCGACGCGTTCGCCGCCGAGGCCGCCCGCACCGACGCCGCCGTAGCCCGCCTCCGGGCGCTGCTGCCGCAGGCCTCCCCGGAGATCGTCGCGGGTCTGGACGGGCTCGCCGTGCTGCGGGCCCGCGCCTCCGCCCGCGAACCCGACGCGCCCGGGCAGGTGCTGCTGCTCGGGTACCGGCAGCTGATCGCCGACCTCGTCGCCTTCCAGCAGCGCATCGCCGACCTGCCCGCGCCGCCGGCCGTCACCGCCGCGATGCGCGCCGCCGGCTGGCTCGCCGTGGGCAAGGAGGAACTCGCCCTCGTGCAGGTCGGCGCCGCCCGCGCCCTCGCCGCAGGGAGCTGACCCCCGCCGACCGCGACCAGCTCGTCGCACACCGGGCCGCCGCCGAGGGCGCCTTCGAGCGGTTCGCCGCGGACGCCGGTCCGGCCTGGCGTGCCCAGCTCGCCGGCCTCGACGTCACCGCCGACGTCGAGCAGCTGCTGCTCGCGCCTCCGGCCGCCACCGACACCGCCGGGTGGGCCCGGACCTGCCTCGCCCAGCTGGACGGCCTGCGCGACCTCGCCGAGCGGGTCGCCGCCGACAACACCGCCGCCGTCACCGACGCCCGCGACCGGCAGAACCGCATGATCATCCTCGGTCTCGCGCTGGTGCTCGCGGTCTCCGCCGCCGCCGTCGGGGTCGCCGTCGCCACCGGCCGGTCCGTGCGCCGCGGGCTGCGTGCCCTGCTCGCCGGCGCGCTGCGGGCGGCGCACCCGCTGCCGCCCTCGGGCTGGCGCGACGAGGTCGGGCGCAACGAGGCAGGGCGTGACGGGATCGGGCGGGACGGGATCGGGCGTGACGAGATCGGCCGGGTCGCCGAGGCGTTCGACGCCGTCCAGCGCGAGACGGCGCGGGCCGCCGCCGAGCAGGCCGCCCTCCGCAGCGGCCTCACCGGCATGTACGCGGACCTCGCCCGCCGCTCCGCCCGCCTCGCCGACGCGCTCCTGGAACGCCTCGACGACGCCGAACGCGACGAGGCCGACCCGGACCGGCTCGCGGTGCTGTTCGCCTTCGACCACCTCGCGACCCGCATCCGCCACGACACGCAGAGCCTGCTGGTCCTCGCCGGCGCCGACACCGCCCGCGACCACGCCGCCCCGGTGCCGCTGCTGGACGTGCTGCGCGCCGCCCAGTCGCAGATCCAGGCGTATCAGCGGGTCGAGTACGGCCGCGTCGACGACGACGTGAGCGTCGAGCCGGCCGCGGTCGACGGCGTCGTGCACCTGCTCGCCGAGCTGCTCGACAACGCCGCCAGGCACGCGGGGGCCGACCGGCCCGTCGTCGTGGACGCCCGCAGCACCGGCGACGGCGCCGTCATCCACGTCGCGGACCGCGGTCCCGCCGTCGATCTCGCCCGCCTGGAGGAGCTCAACGGCCGCCTCGCGGACCCGCCGCCGTTCGGGCCGCGACTGGGACTCACCGTGGTCGCCCGGCTCGCCGCCCGGCACGGACTCGACGTCACCCTCCAACCGGCCCCGGGGTCGGACGGACTGGTGGCCACGGTGCGCCTGCCGTCCTCGTTGTTGTGCCATGCGGCGCCGGTACCGGTGGAGACCGCGCCCGTGGGTCCCGAGCCGAAGGCGCCGACGCCGGTGGTGACCGCTGCGGCGGTGTCGATGGCGCCGGTGGCGCCCACTCCGGCCGCGGTGCCGGTGGCGCCCACTCCGGCCACGGCGCCGGGGTGCCGGTGGCGCCCGCGCCGGTGGCGAGGGCCGACCGGCCGCTGCCGCCCCGGCTGCTCGAACGCAGCCCGGCGCTGCCCGGCGGCGAGCCGATGGACATCCCGCACCCGCGCAAGGACGCCGGTCGTCTCCCCGTCGTGCGGGGCGGGGTCGCCGCCGACGGGCCCACGGTCGAGGCCCGGGCGTTCGACGACGGGCTGCCACGGCGTACCGTCGGACCGTCACCGCACGTGGATCCAACCCCCGTCGAATCCGACGACGTCAGCACCCTGCTGTCGACGTACCAGCACGCGATCGGCCGCTTCGGCGCCGTGCCCGTGCCGGTGAACCAGGAAGGACACTCCTCGTCATGACAGCCACCACGGGGCTCGACTACGTGCTCAGCGGCTTCACGGAACGCGTGGCCGGCGTCCGGCACACCGTCGCAGTCTCCGGGGACGGTCTGCTGGTCGCCGCGTCCAACGAGCTCGCGCCCGAACGCGCAGACCAGCTCGCGGCGATGGTCGCCGGCGTGGTCTCCCTGGCCCAGGGCCTCTCGGCGTGCACCGACGCCGGCCCGGTCCTGCGCACGATCGTGTCGATGGGGCACAGCCTGCTGTTCGTCATGGCGCTGGGCGACGGTCACAGCCTCGCCAGTCTCGCCAGCATGGTCCAGCCGGGCTGCGACGTGGGCCAGGTGGCGTTCGAGATGACCGGCCTCGTCGACCAGGTCGGCGCCGCCATGACCCCGGCCGCCCGCCTCTGAGCTACAGATCGGGGTCGTGGCCTTCCTTGACCTTGCTGGAGTCGCGCAGCGGAATGAACGGCTCCTTGTCCTCCGGCATGCCGCCCTGGATGGCCCGTCCGCGTTCGAGCTCGGCGTCGAACTCGGCGCCGAGCAGGATGGCGATGTTGGAGATCCAGAGCCACACGAGGAAGGCGATGATGCCGCCGAGCGTGCCGTAGGTCTTGTTGTACGAGCTGAAGTTCGACACGTAGATCGCGAAGCCGGCGGAGGCGAGCAGCCAGATCAGCACGGCCAGGCCGCCGCCCGGGGTGACCCAGCGGAAGCCGGTCTGCCGGGCGTTGGGCGAGGCGTAGTAGAGCACGGCCAGGATCAGCAGGACGACCAGCAGCAGGACCGGCCACTTGGCGATGTCCCAGATCTGCACCGCCTGCTTCGACAGGCCGATCCAGCTGCCGACCTGCTCGGCGAACTTGCCGGTGAAGACGATGCTCATCGCGGCCAGGGCGATCAGGATGCCGACGACGATGGTGACGCCGAGGCGGATCGGCAGGACCTTCCAGATCGGGCGGCCCTCGGGGACGTCGTAGATGGAGTTGGAGGCGCGGATGAAGGCGCCGACGTAGCCGGACGCGGTCCAGACGGCGGCGAGCAGGCCGACGATCGCGACGACACCGGCGGAGCCGGAGCCCTCCTTCAGCTCGTCGACGGCGTCGGTGACCGGCCCGGCGATGGAGGGCGGGAACAGCTCCTGGGCGTTCTCGATCACCGCGTCCTGGGTCGTGTCGGTGAGCAACATGCCGGACACGGCGAGCAGCACGAGGATGCCCGGAAAGATGGACAGCACCCCGTAGTAGGTCAGCGCGGCGGCCCAGTCGGTGAGGTTGTCGTCGTTGAACTCCTTGACCGTCCGCTTGAGGACGTCGATCCAGGAGCGCTTGGTGAGCTGCGTGGGCCGGCTCGGCGGATCCTCGAGCTGCGGGCCGGTGGGGTCGTCCTGAGCCATGCCGTACCTATGCCCTGCCGGTGTGCGGGGATAACGCTACGGAGCGACCCTTCCGGCCCTGATGAGGGCGACCTGCACCATGTCGACCAGTTCGGTGGCGCGGAAGGGTTTGGCCACCACGGAGGCGTCGGGGCCGAGCTCGACGACGGCGGCGTCGAAGTACGGCAGGCCCGACATGTACATGATGAGCGCGTCGGGGCAGTTGGCCCGCACGACCTCGGCGACCTGCACCCCGGAGCCGTCATTGAGCTTCAGATCGGTGATGGCGAGGTCGATGGCCGCTGGGTGCTCGACGCAGACGCGTTCGGCGCCCGCCAGGCCTGACGCCGTGTACACCTCGGCGCCGGCGCGGCTGAGCACCCGTTTGACGATCTCGCACAGGTCGGGCTCGTCGTCGACGACGAGGACGCGCAGGTGCTCCAGCATGCCTTCACGATAATTCGTGATTGTGCCGGATCTGCCCTACTTAGCCGGGTTGGCAGGTCGGATCCGGCGCCGGCTGAACCCGAGGAACACCACCAGCACGCATGCCACCACCAGCAGCACCGCCGCGTACGTCCACCAGGCGGGCCGGCCCGCGGGTGCGGGCGCCTCGGCGACGGGCGGCGCGGCGTTGCTCGTGACGAAGTCGGCGGGCGCGGCGGCGGCGCTGGTCGCCGGCGCCTGGGTGGCCGGCGGTGACGTCGGGGTCCGGCCCGGCTTCGCGGAGCTGCTGCTCTTCACGCCGGTGGTCACCGTGAACGAGAAGCTGCCGTTGCCCGCCATGCTCATGCCGCTGGCGGTGTAGGACACGGTGTAGCTGCCCGGGGCGCCGTCGGGCACGCCGAGGGTGATGCGGGCCGTCTCGTTGCGCACGGTGACCGTGCCGAGGGGGACCGTGGCGCTGTCGGGCCCGGTCAGGGTGACCTGGGCGTCCAGGATCTTGTCGTTGAACACCAGCTGCAGCTCCTGCGGCAGGTGCCCGACCCGGGTCTCCGCGCCTGGCGTGCTGCTGGCCAGCGTGAGACGCGGTGCATATGCGGTGGCAATTGACGGAAACGGCAGTATGCCGAGAATTCCGACAATTATCGCGGCGAGAACCGAACTTCGCCTGACCACACCAACAAATCGCCCGGTCATGGGCGGCAACGATAGTGCATTGACGTCAGCGATGTGTGGTCGACGGTGTTAGCGTGCCGTTTCATGCAGGGCAGTTGGCGTGAACTGGTGCAAATCAAACGGCCTCCGGCGCCGACCCCGGCGAGCCGGAGGCTGCGGCGCATCGTGCTGCTCACCGCCGTGCTGACCCTCGCCGCGGACCTGGTCAACCTCGAGTACTCCAGCGAGGGAGGATTCGGTCTCGGGGTGCGCACCGTCTGGGCGATGCTGCGCGCGCTGGGATTCCTGTTCCTGATGCGGGAGATCCGCTGGGGGCGGCTGACCGCCCGGCCGTTCGGGCTGATTCTCGCGGTCACGACAGTGTTCGCCTCGGCCCGGCTGGCCCAGCCCCGCGAGGACGGATACCTGCCGCCGTGGCCGGTGCTGGTGGCGCTCGCCGTCATCCTGACGTTGTGCGCGGTGGTGGTGTGGCAGCTGTTCCGCTCGCCGGCCATCGCCGAGCACCTGACCCGCCGCCCGCCGAAGCGGCCGATCCCGCCGTGGGCGCTGACCGCGCGGGTGGCGGCGCTGTCCTACTCCGCGCTGCTGACGGTGCCGTGCCTGGTCGCCGCCGGCACGCTGTGGGGTGAGCCGCGGGTGCCCCGCTCGACGGCGGTGCCGCTGGTCATCTCGTGGTTCGTGCTCGGCATCGTGGTCGCGTTCGTGGCGTCGCTGATCAGCTTCGCGATGATGTTCGGGCACACCTGGGCCCGCGTGCTGCTCGCCATGATCAGCGTGTTCGTGCTGGTGGTGCAGCCGGTGCTGTGCTGGTTGCTGCTCGGCGCGGACGGGCTCATCCGCGACGGCATCCCGCTCGTCCTCGCGGCGCTGGTCTGCCTCTACGGCCTGGCCAGATCCGGTGCCGCCCGGCCCACCATGGCGGCGGGCACCTCCTCCGCCTGAGCCGCCGACTCGTAGTACACGCCGATCTTGTAGTCGATGAGCGCCAGGTCGTCCTTCAGCTCGGCGATGCGCTGCAGGACCTGCCGGCGGTGGTCCTCCAGGAGCCTGCGGCGCTCGTCGAACGTCTGCGGCCCGACCCGGCACAGCTCGGCGTAGCGGCGCATCTCGGCGATCGGCATCCCGGTCGCCCGCAGGCGGGTCAGCAGGCGCAGCATGCTGACGTCACGCTCGGAGTAGCGGCGGTGGCCGTTCCAGTCCCGCTCCGGCGGGTCGAGCAGCCCCGCCCGCTCGTAGTAGCGCAGCGTGTGCGCGGTCAGCCCGGTCTGCTCGGCCACCTCGGCGATGGTGAACTCCATGCGTCCAGCGTATTTGACCCCTCGCTGCCGGCACCTCGCTGCTGACTCCTCGCTACTGACCCCTCGCTGTTGACTTCGAGTGCGCTCGAAGGGGCACCGTGGAGGTATGCGACAGCGAACCCTTGGCACTCTGACCACGTCGGCGCTCGGCCTCGGCTGCATGGGGATGAGCGAGTTCTACGGCCCGGGTGACGACGCCGAGTCCGTCGCCACCATCCACCGCGCCCTCGACCTCGGCGTGACCTTCCTGGACACCGCCGACATGTACGGCCCGTTCACCAACGAACAGCTCGTGGGCCGCGCGATCGCCGGACGCCGCGACGAGGTGACCCTCGCGACGAAGTTCGGCATTCAGCGCGACGGGGGTACCCGCAGCATCAACGGGCACCCCGACTACGTGCGCGCCGCACTGGACGCGTCCCTCACCCGGCTCGGCGTCGAGCACATCGACCTGTACTACCAGCACCGCGTCGACGACCGGGTGCCGATCGAGGACACCTGGGGCGCGCTCAGCGAGGCCGTCGCCGCGGGCAAGGTCCGCCACCTCGGCATCTCGGAGGCGTCCGCGGCGACGGTGCGCCGTGCACACGCCGTGCACCCGGTGACGGCCGGGCAGTACGAGTACTCGTTGTGGACCCGCGACCCGGAGGACGACATCCTCGCGACCTTCCGTGAGCTGGGCATCGGCCTGGTCGCCTACAGCCCGCTCGGCCGCGGCTTCCTCTCCGGCGAGATCACCGACCCGTCGCAGTTCGACCCGTCGGACTTCCGCCGCTCCAACCCCCGCTTCCAGGGCGCGAACTTCCAGCGCAACCTCGACCTGGTCGCCGAGGTCCGGTCCCTGGCGGCGGTGAAGGGCGTCACGCCCGCGCAGCTCGCCCTCGCCTGGGTGCTGGCGCAGGGGGAGGACATCGTGCCGATCCCGGGCACCAAGCGGCGGGCGTACCTGGAGCAGAACGTCGCCGCGCTCGACGTCGTCCTCACGGCCGACGACCTGGCCGCGATCGAGAAACTCGCGATCGGCAGCGATGTCGCCGGTACCAGGTACGCCACCGAGACGATGGGGTCGCTGAACCGCTGACGGCTGTGCTGTTCCTCCCCGGGTGGTGCTGGCGCCGCCCGGGGAGACGCCGTATGGTGGTCGGCGTGTCCGCGTTGCTGAACAGTTGCTGGTGGCCCGCCTGACGAGGCGGCCCACCTCCGCGTGACACCCACATCCGCGGCCGCCCTTTCCGGCGGTCGCTTTTTCGTTCCCTCCTCGCAGGGGCCGGCCGCTCGGACGGGCGGCCAGACCTGAGAGGGACGACCCGCATGCTGCCCGACCTGAACCGTCCGTTCGCCCTGCTGCGCCGCGAGGGCCGCGACGTCGTCGAGGTGCTCACCGGCACCGTCGTCACGGTCGCCTCGCTCGCCGACATTCCCGACGAGTCGCTGTCGCTGGTGCCGTTCCGGCAGGTGCGTGAGCGCGGGTTCGACTGCGTCGACGACGGCACCCCGCTGTCGGTGCTGCGCATCGAGTCGCGTGCGCTGCACCCCGTCTCCGACCTGGTTGTTTGTCTGTCCGACGTGCCGGTGGTGTTGTCCGGTGGCGCGTTCGACGTGTCCGACGACGACTACGCGTCGATCGTCTCCGAGGTGCTCCGCGACGAGATCGGCCGCGGTGAGGGGTCCAACTTCGTCATCCACCGGGTGTTCGAGGCCGACGTCGACGGCGACCCGGTCGCGGCGGCCCTCGCCGTGTTCCGGCGGCTGCTCGAACGGGAGCGCGGCGCGTACTGGACGTTCGTCGTGCACACCGGGGACCGCACCCTCGTCGGCGCCACCCCCGAGCGGCACGTCAGCGTCGAGGACGGCCTGGTCATGATGAACCCGATCAGCGGCACGTTCCGGCACCCGGGCGGCGTGCCGGACAAGGACGCCGTGCTGCGGTTCCTGTCCGACCGCAAGGAGATCGACGAGCTGTCCATGGTCCTCGACGAGGAGCTCAAGATGATGGCGACCGTCGCGACCGAGGGCGGACAGGTCGTCGGCCCGTACCTGAAGGAGATGGCGCACCTCGTCCACACGGAGTACCTCCTGGCCGGTCGCAGTGCACTGGACGTGCGGGACGTGCTGCGCGAGACGATGTTCGCGCCGACGGTCGTCGGCAGCCCGATCGAGAACGCGTGCCGGGTCGTCGCCCGCCACGAGCGGCGCGGCCGCGGCTACTACGGCGCCGTCCTGGCCCTCATCGGCCGGGACTCCCTCGGCCGGCAGACCCTCGACGCGCCGATCCTCATCCGCACCGCCGACATCTCCGCCGGCGGCCGGCTGCGGGTGCCGGTCGGCGCCACGCTGGTGCGGCACTCGACGCCCGCGGGGGAGGTCGCGGAGACGCACACCAAGGCCGCCGGGGTGCTCGCCGCGCTGGGGCTGGGCACCGGCCCGGCGGCCGCGGCGGGGCCGGCCGCGCCGCTCGCCGCGGACCCGGCGGTGCAGGCGGCGCTCGTCGCGCGCAACGCCACGCTCGCGCCGTTCTGGCTGCGCGATCACCACACGCGGGCCCTCGCCACGCCGGAGCTCGCCGGGCGGCGGGTCCTCATCGTCGACGCGGAGGACACGTTCACCGGCATGCTGCACCACCAGTTGCGGGTCCTGGGCCTGGACGTCACCCTCCAGAAGTACTCGGCCGCTCCTGCCGTGGACGGCTTCGACCTGGTGGTGCTCGGTCCCGGGCCCGGCGACCCGCGGCGGGTCGAGGACCCGAAGATGGCCGCGATGCGGGCGGTCGCGTCCCAGCTGCTCTCGGCGGGCACGCCCACGCTCGCCGTGTGCCTCGGCCACCAGCTGCTGTCCGGGCTGCTCGGGCTGCCGCTGCGGCGCAAGGCCAACCCGTATCAGGGCATGCAGCGCGACATCGTGTTCTTCGGCCGGCCGGCGACCGTCGGCTTCTACTCCACCTTCGCCGCCACGCACCCGCACGACCGTTTCGACAGCGCGTACGGCGAGGTGGAGCTGTCCCGCGACCCGGCCAACGGCGACGTGCACGCCCTGCGCGGCCCGACGTTCGCCGGCGTGCAGTTCCACCCCGAGTCCGTGCTCAGCTACGACGGCATCGACCTGCTGCGCTCCATGCTCACCACACTGCTGCCGGCCGCCGTGTCGTAGCGGGTTGCGCTGGGTACCCGTGCGGTCGTGATGCGTCTGGTGCGGGTCGTCCTGCGGTTCTTCCACGGTCGCGACCTCAACCTGCACGCGGGCGCGGTCACGTTCTACGGTGCGGTCGCGGTGGTGCCCGTCGCGCTGCTCACGATCAAGCTCGCCGGGCTGATCGCCGGTGCCGGCCGGGTCCGTGACCTGGCCGGCCCGGTGATCGCGGCGATGCCGGACCGCCTCGGCGCGGACCGGGCCACCGCCGTGCTGGTCGAGGCGGGGCTGGGGATGTCGTGGCTGCTGACGCTGACCGCGCTGCTACCGGCGACCTGGTACGGCGAGGGCTTGCGCCGCGCCTTCGTCTCCCTCGCCTCAGGTCCCGTTGCCGCCCCCGTTGCCGGGCCTGTCTTTGGTCCTGCCGCCGCCCCTGCCGCCGCCCCCGTAGCGGGCTGGCGCGGGCGGCTGCTGATCCTGCCCGTCCTCGCCGCCGCGCCCGCGCTGCTGCTCGGCCTCCTCCTCGTGCTGCCCGGCGCCGCACGTCGCTTGCAGGACGGCGGCTGGTCGAGCGTCGGCGCGGTGATCGTGTCGTTCCTCGCCACGTGGCTGGTATTGAGCCCGGTGTTCGTCATGGTGTACCGCTGGTGCGCCCCCGCCACCCCCGCCTGGGGCCCGACGGCCGTGGTCGGCTCGTTCACCGCGGCGAACCTGTCCGGCTTCGCGCACGGCTTCGTGCTGTTCTGGTCGCTCCCGCTGGACCTCGGTGTGCCCTTCGGCGGCCTCGACGCCGTCGGCGCGATCGTCGCCGTCCTCCTTTGGTTGTACCTGTTCCACCTGGTGACGCTCATCGGTTACGGTGCGACCCTGCAGGCGAGCCGATGGTGGGCCTTGCGCTCGGCAGGTTCGTGAACGATGCTTCCGAAGAATTCTCACTATTGGGGGCCTTCATGCGGGACCGCCGGGCAAGACTCAGCGTCGCCGTGGCGTATCTCGTCCAGGGCTTCTGTTTCGCCGCCCTGCTGACCCAGGTCGGCGTGCTGCAGGAGAAGTTCGGCTTCTCCGACGGTGAGCTCTCCCTCGTCCTGCTCGCGGTCCCCGTCGTCGCGGGCATCGGCAGCGTTCTGGCCGGCCTGCTGTCCACCCGCTTCGGCAGCTCACCGGTGCTGCGCGCCGGAGGCCCCGGCGTCGCCCTCGCCATCACCGCCGTCGGCCTCGCCGCGCAGGCGTGGCAGCTGTATCTCGCCCTTGCGTTCGTCGGCCTCATGCTCGGCGTCGTCGACGCCACCATGAACATGCAGGGCGTCAGCGTCGAACGCCGCTACGGCCGCCCCGTCCTCAACTCCTTCCACGCCGTATGGAGCGTCGGCGCCATCCTCGGCGCCCTCGCCACGGCCGGCACGTCCCGCCTCGACTGGTCGATCGCCGCGTCCCTCGGCTCGGTCGCGGTCCTCGGCGCGATCCTCGCCCTCGCCGCCGGCCCCTGGCAGCTGCGTCGCGCCGAGGAGGTCGCCGACGTGCCGCCCGGCGCCGCGACCGCCGTCCCGTGGCGCCCCGTCATTCTGGTCGGCGTCGCGATGATGCTCATGTTCATCGCCGACTCCGCGGTCTCCAACTGGAGCACCGTCTTCCTCGACCACGCCTTCGCCGCGAGCACCAGCGTCGCCGCACTCGGCCTCGCCGCGTACCAGGCGATGATGCTGGTCGGTCGCACCGCCGGCGACCTGATCGTGCGCCGCTTCGGCCCCGTCGGCGTCGTCTCCGTCGGCGGCGTCGTCGGCGGGCTGGGCCTGGGCCTCGTCGCCGCATCCCAGACGGCGGCCATGGGCATCGCCGGGTTCGCCGTCGTCGGCATCGGCCTGTCCCTGGTCGTCCCGCAGTCGTTCTCCGCCGCGGGCCGCCTCGACCCAGCCGGCACGGGCGTCGCGATCGCCCGCGTCAACCTGTTCAACTACGTCGGCTTCGTGGTCGGCGCAGGCCTCATCGGCGCGGTCGCGGAGAGCGCATCGCTCCGCCTGGCGTTCGTGGTCCCGGCGGTCCTGGCCGCGGGCATCGTCGCCCTGGCCCCGGCATTCCGCACGTCCGCCCCGAACCCGGCCGCCGAGATCCCGGCTCCTGCCCCCAGCTGACCCGCGGCCTCTCGCCTGCCGGGGCCGGCGCCGGTCGGTGCTGTCGTCAGGGCTGGTGGGCGGTGGCGCTGACCTTTTCGGCCGCTGCGGCCACCGAGCCGCGGGTGGTGGCGGCGAGGCTGGTCTGCTCGTGCAGCGACGCCTCGACCTCGCGCTGGGCGGCGGCGACCGAGCCGAGCCGGTCCGCGACCCCGCCGACCGCGTTCGCCGCGGCAGCCGCGCCCGCGGTGACCTGGCCGACGGTGGTCTCGATCCGGCCGGTCGCGGCGGCGGTCTGCGCCGCGAGATCCTTGACCTCGTTGGCGACCACGCCGAAGCCCTTCCCGGCCTCGCCGGCGCGGGCGGCCTCGATCGTCGCGTTGAGGGCGAGCAGCTTCGTCTGGTCGGCGACGGCCTGGATGAGGCCGGCGACGGTGGCGATGTCGGCGATGGCCGTCTCGAGCTCGCTGATGACGGTCCGCGCGTGGTTGGAGTCGCTCAGCGCCGCCTCGACGTCGGAGACGGCGTCACGGACCGCGCCCGTCATCCCGGCCAGCTTCTGTTCGAACGACTCCATCGCTGCACCCGCCTCGGCGCCGAGCCGGACCCCCGCGTCGGCGACGTCGGCCAGGACGGTCTCCAGGCGCCGGCCGAGGCGTTCGCTGTGCGCGACCTGCTCGGCGGCGTTGCTCGCGGCGGCCTCCTCGCGCCGGGTGGCGTCGTCGGCCGCGGCCCGCAGCGCCGTCTGGTTCTCCGCCGCGACCCTGGCGCGGTCCGCGTCGACCTCGGCCTCTGCGTTGGCGGCGAACCTCCAGTACGTCAGCTGCGTCAAGCACATCGCGACGACGAAACCGGCGTGCATCAGCACGAACAGGATCGGATGGTCACGTGCCTGCGGGCTGCTGAACAACATGTCCGGCATGGCGATGGCGACGAGCAGGTGGTGCGCGCCGACCAGCAGGACGGTGACGAACAGGGCCACCCAGTCCTGGTACAGGCTGACCAACCCCACCACCACGAAGAAGTGGAAGTGCAGGTCGGTGAGGCCGTTGCCGGCGTGCACGAGCGCGGCCGCGGCCAGCACCAGCCCCGTCGACACGGCGACCGCCGCGCCGCGCCTGCTGCGGGCGATGTTGCCGGCGACCGCGCAGATCAGCACGCCGGCGTTCGCCGACCAGACGAGCCAGGCACCGTCGTGCGAGTGCTCACCCACGATCGTGTGGCCGTTGATGAGGCTGAGGATGACGAGCAGCGGCAGGTGCAGCACCAGCAGCAGCCGCAGCGCCCGGTGTCTGGACTGGAAGGCCGCGTCGCTGAGCCGGACCTTCGGCATGAGCCAGGCGAGGACTCCGGGCATGACGTTCGACGCTCCCTCTGGACGGTTGACCCCCTGGACCTTGCAGGAGGACCCAACCGTCCATCGGCCGCCGGGCGCCGCACTGAAGGGTTCGCCGATGGGCACCGACCGGATGACGCGGGTCCCGCCGCGGCCGGGGGCCTCCTGGCACCACGGCCGGGGGCCGCAGGGCCTCCTGGCACCACGGCCGGGGGCCGCAGGGCCTCCTGGCACCACGGCCGGGGGCCGCGGGGCCTCCTGGCACCAACGGCGGGGGCTCCTGCGCAACGGCCGGGCCTCCTGCGCAACGGGCGGGCCTCCTGCGCAACGGGCGGGCCTCCTGCGCAACGGGCGGGCCTCCTGCGCAACGGGCGGGCCTCCTGCGCAACGGGCGTGCACGCCGGTCAGGGCGCCTCCGCCAGAAGTGCCACGACCTCGGTAGGAGACGGCAGCCCGTCGGTGTCCCCGGCCGTCGCGACCACGCTCGCCGCGAACCGGGTGCCGAGCCACGCGGCGCCCCGCGGCCCGATCCCGCGCAGGCGGGCGGCGAGATACGCCCCGGCGAACGCGTCCCCGGCGCCGACCGGATCGACCACCCGCACCGCCACGGACGGCAGATGGGTCGGCGCGTCACCCTCGTGCCAGCAACCGCCAGCACCCGCTTTCAACACCACCTCGCCCACGCCGAGGGTCTTGGCCTGCGAAAAGACCGTCGCGGGGTCGTCCGTGCCGAACAGCGGCACCGCTTCGTCCGTCCCCAGGAGGAGGTACGTCGTCAGCGGCAGCAACTCCCTCACAGCACCGGCCACGCCGTCGAACCCGGGCCGCAGGTTCGGGTCGACCGCGACCGGGACGCCGCGGGCGTGTGCCTCGCGGGCCAGCCGCAGCACCGCCCGCCGCGGCCCCTCACCGAGCGCGGCGGTCAGCCCCGACACCGCCACCAGGTCCGGCCCGGCGGCCAGGGCCCGGTCGGCGTCCTCCTCGTCGAGGGCGGACGCGGCCGAACCGGCCCGGTAGTAGTGCACGCGCCGGGCACCGTCGGGCCGCACGTCCTTGACGAACACCCCCGTCGGCCGGGCGCCGTCGACGGTGACCAGGCCGGTCCCGACCCCGAGCCCGGCCGCCGCCGCCACGACCCGCCGCCCGAACGGGTCGTCGCCGACCCGGCTGCAGAACGCCGTCCGCGCACCCGCCCGGGCCGCCGCGGCGAGGAGGTTCAGCTCGGCGCCGGCCACGTGCACCGACGCGGTCCGGCACTCCTCCAGAGGCAGGAGGTCGGAGGGTTGGAAGAGCACCATCGCCTCACCGACCCCGACGATGAGCCCGCTCATGACAGCCATCGGGCGCGCAGGTCCGGGCGCAGGAACGCGGCCGGCGAGGCGATCGACAGGCCGCCGTCGACGGGGAGGCAGGCGCCGGTGATGAAGCCGGCGCCGGGCGAGGCCAGGAACGCGACCGCCGCCGCGACCTCCTCCGGCCGCCCGACCCGTTGCAGCGGATAGCCGGCGGCGGCGTCCGGGAGATGGTCGCCGCCGATCATGCCGGGCGCGACGGCGTTGACCCGGATGCCGCGGGGACCGTATTCGAGCGCGAGCTGGCGAACGAGGCCGTCCAGGCCGGCTTTTGCCGCGGCGTACGAGGGAAGCCCCGGAGCGGCGAGGAAACTGTTGACGGAGGTGACCGCCACGATGCTGCCGCCGGAAGGCAGGTGCGGCAGCGCGGCCCGGCAGGCGTAGAACGCGCCGGAGAGGGTCACGTCGATCGCGGATCGCCACTCGTCGTCGGTCTGCGTCTCGGCCGGGGCAACCGGCATCACGGCGGCGGCGAGGACGAGCACGTCGAGCCGGCCGAACAGGTCCACGGCGCGGCGCACCACCGCGGCGGCGCCGCCGCTGGTGGAGCAGTCGGCCGCCCAGCTCGCCTCGAACGCGGGGTCGTCGGTGGTGTCCAGGGCGGCACCCGCGACCCGGTCACCGGCGAACGCCCGGCCGATCGCGAGCCCGATCGGCGAGGTCGCCCCGAGCACGAGGACACCCCTCACCGCTGTGCGCCTTCCAGGCCGAGCTGCCCAGAACCTTCCAGGCCGAGCTGTCCAGGACCTTCCAGGCCGAGCTGCCCAGGACCTTCCGGGCCGAGCTGTCCAGGACCTTCCGGGCCGAGCTGTCCAAGACCTTGCAGGCCGAGGTCGTCCAGGATGACGTCCAGCGCCGCGAGCGTCGCCGGGTCGGCGTCGACGGCGGGGGCGCGCACGGTGGTGGACGCGATGACGCCCCGCCGGTGCAGCACGTGCTTGTGGATCGACCACGCGATGCCGGGCTGCAGCCCGAACCGGATCAGCGGCAGCAGCCGGTTGAACCCGGCCCGAGCCTCGGCGAGCGACCCCGCCTCATACGCACGCAGGACCGGGACGAGCAGGTCCGGGAACTCGCTTGCAGGCATCGTGCCGACGGCGCCGCGGGTGTACTCCTCAAGGACGAACAACGCGTTCTGGCCGCCGAGGACCAGGAAGTCGGCGGCCGTGGCCTCGATGACGGCGCCGACCTTCGGGGCGGTCGGCTGGGTCTCGACCTTCACCGAGTCGACGCCGTCGAGCTTGGACAACTCGACGATGAGGGGCACGGGCAGGTTGACCCCCGTGGACGCCGGCGCGTCCTGGACCATGACGGACAGTCCGCCGCCGGCCGCGACGGCGCCGTAGAAGTCGACGATCTGCGCGGGGGAGGGCTTCACCATGAACGGTGGGATGAGCATGGCCACGCTCGCGCCGGCATCGGCCGCGGCGCGGCACTGGTCGATCGCGTCGCCGGTGCCGGTCGCCGACACCCCGGCGACGATCGGCAGGGTGGGGCCCAGCACCGCGCGGACCACCGCGAGGATCGCCGCCCGCTCCGGCACCGTCAGCGTGAAACCCTCGCTGGCGAAGCCGAACACGGCGACCCCGTCGACGCCGGCACTCACGGAGAACTCGACGAGCTGCCGCAGGCTGCCGGTGTCCAGCGAGCCGTCGGGGTGGAACGGGGTGGCGAGCACGGGGATCAGCCCGCGCACGTCGGTGGAGCGGCTCACTGGTCCTCCAGAAGGGCGGTGATGTCGACCTCGACGCCGAGGCCCGGCGCGGTCGGCACGTGGAACGACCCGGGTCCGCCGGTCAGCGGCAGGGTGAGGATGCGGTTGGCGACGGGGAACGGGCCCGGCTGGAACTCGAAGACCGGCATGGCCTCGATCGCGGCGGCGACGTGGATCCCGGCGGCGAGCACGACGCCGAGCCCGACGGAATGGTGCGGCGCCACGGGTACGTGGTGCACCGACGCGATCTCCGCGATGGCGATGGCCTCGGTGATGCCGGTCCGGCCGACGTCGGGCTGCGCGAGGTCCAGGGCCCGTTCCTGCAGCCACAGCTTGAACTCGAACCGGTTGCGCAGCGTCTCGCCGACAGCGACGGGGGTGACGAGCGCGGCGGCGAGCTCGCGGTGGCCGTCGACGTCCTCGGGAGCGAGGGGTGCCTCCAGGAACCAGGCGCCCCGCGCGTCGAGCGCCTTGCCGAGGCGCAGCGCGTCGGCGAGGTCGTAGGCCCAGTGCGCGTCGACGGCGACCCGCATCCCGGTCGCGGCGACCGCGTCGAACGTCGCGAGGTCATCCTCCACCCCACGGCCGAGGTGGAGCTTCACCGACGTTGCACCCTGTGCAATCCAGTTGCGGGCGAGATCGGCCCGCTCCGCGTCGGTGGCGACCGGCAGGCCGGAGACATAGGTGGGGACGCTGTCGCGGTACGCCCCGCCGAGCAGCGCGTGCACGGGCAGCCCGGCCGCCTTCCCCGCGAGGTCCCACAGCGCGATGTCCACGGCGGCCAGGGCGTCTGCCTGGTGACCGACGAGGTGGCCGCGCTCCCGCATGAGCCCGGTGAGCCTGGTCCACATCGGCCGGACCCTGCGCGGGTCCTGCTTCAGCAGGGCGGGCGTCAGCAGCCGGTCGACGATCGCCTGCACGATCTCCGGCCCGACGGGTGCGAGTGCCTCGCCCCAGCCCTCCGTGCCGTCGTCGCACGTGATCCTGACAAGGAGCGTCTCGTAACGGTCCGAGTACAGGCTGCGCCACGGCGGCCGGGTGTAATAGTCCGACTTTTCAGGATTATCCCGGGTGGCGGCGCCCAGATAGACGTCGTCGCCGCGCAGTTTCAGCGGAAAGGTCGTCACGTCAACGATCTTCATGAGGCACCCCCGCCCTGCGGTTGACCACTTGCAGCATGCGGGATATCTTGCCGTATCACGCAAGCAACTTCCAGAGAGGGTCCCGATGGCTTCGGATGTCGGAAGCAACCAGAGCGTCGAGCGGGCGCTGACGGTGCTGCGGGTCTTCACGGCCGGCCGCTCCGAGCTGCGCGTCTCCGACGTCGCCAAGCTCGCAGACCTTGGACTCTCCACCGCGTCGCGCCTGCTCGCAACCCTGGAGGCGGCCGGCTTCGTCGACCGCGACCCGGTCAGCGGGCTCTACCGGCTCGGCCTGGACACGGTCAGTCTTGGCGGCGCCGTGCTCAACAGCCACCCCGTGCACCGCGAGGCGCGGCAGATCGCCCAGAACCTGGCCGCCGACCTCGGTCTCGGCGTCAACGTCGCGGTCCGCCGCGACGCCAGCCTCTTCTACCTGCTCAACTTCGAGGGCCGGCAGGCGCCGCGGGCGTTCGTCCTCGCCGGGCAGCGCAACCCGCTGCACGCCACAGGCCTGGGCAAGTCCCTGCTCACCGGCCTGACGCCGCTCGAGCGCCGCGGGCTGCTGCCGACCGCCGCCCTGGTGGCCTACACGCCCCGCACGATCACCACCCACGAGCAGCTCGACGCCGAGCTCGATCGCACCGCGGCCCGGGGCTACGGCTCCGAGCTGGAGGAACTGGCGCTCGGCCGCGCCTGCGTCGCCGCCCCGATCCGCGACGGCGCCGGCAATGTCGTCGCCGCGCTGTCGGTGTCGGGGCCCCTGTCCGCAATCGACTTGCAGAACCGGGAGGTCGCACTGTCGCGGATCGTCATCGAGGCCGCCGACTCGATCAGCATCGGTCTCGGCTACGTCGGTCCGGCCCACCACCCCAGTGCGGTGTCGCTGTGAAGGACCGCACGTTCGGATTCCTGCTGACCCTGCCGGCGCTAGCGCTGCTTGGCGCGGTCGTGCTGTATCCGCTCGTCGGGTCGCTGTCCACGAGCCTGTTCAACCAGAGCCTGGTCCTGCCGGGCCGCTCGTTCGCCGGCCTGGACAACTTCACGGCGGTGCTCGACCAGAACTTCTGGCCGGTCCTGGAGCACACGGTCGTGTTCACCGTCGGCTCCACCGTCGTGCCCGTCATCATCGGCTTCGCGCTCGCCCTGGCGCTCAACACGAAGCTGCGTGGCCGGGCGGTGCTGCGCGGGTTGTTCCTGATGCCGTGGGTCATCCCGGGCGTGGTGGTGTCGTTCGTCTGGCTGTGGATCTTCAACGCGAACTACGGCCTGCTCAACGGCCTGCTGGTCCAGTTGCACCTGGTCGGCGAGCCGATCGTGTGGCTGGGCAGCCCGGGCACGGCGATGGCCGCGATCGTCGTGGCGAAGAGCTGGGCCAGTTTCCCGTGGATCATGGTGATGCTCCTCGCCGGCCTGCAGACGGTACCGGTGGCGTTGCACGAGGCGGCGGCGTTGGACGGTGCGGGTGCGATCAACCGGTTCTGGCATGTGACGCTGCCGCACCTGCGGGGGATTCTCGGCATCGTCGTGCTGCTGGAGGTGATCTGGAACGTGCAGCACTTCGACATGATCTACGTGCTGACCGGCGGTGGCCCGGCGGGTTCCACGACGACGTTCGCCGTGGCCGTCTACGACACCGCGTTCAAGGCCTTCGACCTCGGTACCGCCAGCGCGCTCGGCGCACTCTGGCTGGCACTCATCCTCATCCTCGTCGTGATCTACGTCCGCGTCTCCGAGCGCGGTGAGCCCGCATGAGACGGTTGTTCGCCCCCGCCACGACCGTCGCGCTGATCGGGATCTTCGCGTTCGGGCCGGTGTACTGGGTCCTGGTCACAGCGTTGACGCCGACGCATGACGTGTTCCGGTTCCCGCCGCATTTCATCCCCGACCGGGTCACCTTCGATCATTTCACCGCGATCTTCGACAACCCGAAGCTGTTGCGGTACCTGACCAACAGCCTGATCGTGTCGACGGTCACGGCGGTGCTGACCGTCATCGTCGCGGCCTACACCGGGTACTCGTTCGCCAAGTTCCGGTACCGGGGCCGCCGTTCGCTGATGTACCTGGTCCTGGCGTCGCAGATGTTCCCGCAGGCGCTGTTGCTGATCACCCTGTACCTGGTGTTCTCGCAGGTCGGGCTGATCAACTCGTATCTGGCGCTGATCCTGTCGTTCACCACGTTCACCCTGCCGCTGTGCGTGTGGATGCTCAAAGGGTTCTTCGACACCATCCCCGACGAACTCATCGAGGCCGCCAAGGTGGACGGCGCCGGGCAGGGCGCGATCATCCACCGCATCCTGCTGCCGGTGTCGCTGCCGGGGCTGGTCGCGACCGGCCTGTTCGCGTTCATCCGCGGCTGGAACGACTTCATCTTCGCCCTGACCCTGGCCGGACCAGACAAGCAGACCCTGCCGCCCGGTCTGGTCAACACCTTCCTCGGCGAGTTCGAGACCGCCTGGCCCGACCTGATGGCCGCCTCCCTGGTCGTGTCCCTGCCCGTCGTCATCGGCTTCACCATCCTCCAGCGCTACCTCGTCGCCGGCCTCACCTCCGGCGCCGTGAAGGGCTGAACACCCCAACACCCCGTTTCCTGGAGCCACCATGCCCTTTTCACTGACCAGAAGATCCGCACTCGGCCTGCTCGGGCTCGGCACCCTCGCCGCCTGTGCCCCCTCGACGAACACCCCCGCCCCGGCCGGCATCGAGGGCCTCAAGGACGACGGGGTCAAGGAGTTCCCGCTGACGTCGTGGTCGTTCAACGAGGCCGTGACGAAGCAGCCGATGACGGACGCCATCGCGAAGTACTCCGCCGCCAACGCCGGCGTGAAGATCAGCACTCCTTCGTATCCGTACAACGACTATCTCAACCAGCTGCTGCTGCAGGTCCAGGGTGGACAGTTGACCGGCGCGGTGCAGCTGGACGTGGCGTGGCTGGCCACCCTCGCCGCCACCGGCAAGCTCCTGGACCTCAAGAGCGTCGCCGCCGGTCTGGACTACGCCCCGGCCGCCCTCGCACTGGGGCAGTCCGGCGGCGTGCAGTACGGGCTGCCGTGGACGTTCGCCGGGATCGGGCTGATCAGCAACACCGAACTGCTCACCAGGGCCGGCGTCACCTCCGCGCCGAAGACCGTCGCGGAGTTCGAGGCGGCGCTCACCGCGGTCAAGGGCCTCGGCGGCGGGATCGTGCCCTGGGCCGGCATGACCAAGGTCGACCAGCTCAAGGACATCATCCCGTGGATGTGGGAGTTCGGCTCCCCGATCGTGGCGGGCAACAAGGTCGTCATCGGCGACGACGGCAGCGTCGAGGCCCTCACCTGGTACAAGAAGCTCTACGACCAGAAACTCATCGCCCCCGACGTCAACCGCGTCGACGCCCGCGCCCTCATGTCCCAGGGCAAGACCGCCTTCTACGAAGACGCCATCGGCGGACGGGCCGCGGTCACGAAATCCTCACCCGACAAGGACCTCGCCGCGAAAATGGTCCCCGTCGCCAGGCCGGTGAAGAACTCCGGCGACAAACCCCGGCATCTCGCCTGGGGGCAGGTCATCGCCGTCATGAACGGCGCCGGCGCCGCTGCGGCCGCCAACTACGCCAAAACCGTCACCACCGACGCCGGCTACAACGTCGACTGGTTCAAGAAGACCGGGCTGCCGCCGACGACCAACGCCGGCCTCGCCGACGCCGCGGTGAAGAACGACAAGTTCGCCACCGACTTCACCAGCCAGATCGGCGCGAACTCCAGTGCCAGCCCGTTCTGGGTCTACCCGCAGTTCTCCCAGATGGAGAAGGTCCTCGCCGAAGAGGTCCAGTCGATCCTCATCGGCAAGAAGAACCCCAAGGAGGCCCTCACCTCCGCCCGCGACCGGATGAACGCCCTCATCAAATGAAGCTCACCATCGCCTCCGTCGAAGCCGTCGCGCTCGCCGCACCGTTCGCGGGAATGTACGACGAGGTCCCCGAATGGCTGCTCACCCCGGCCTCCAGTCATCGCGTCATGCCACGGCTGGGCCAGTACACCACCCTCGTTCGTATCCGAACGGTTGACGGTCTCGAAGGGATCGGCGAGGCGTACGGGCTGCCGGAGCCGCGCGTGACGGCGACCATCGTCGGGCAGCTGCTGGCCCCGATGCTGGTCGGCCGGGACGCGGGTGCGTCGGAGGCGTTGTGGGAGCTCATGTTCGGCGCGCAGGCCGGCGCCGGACGCACCGGCGGGTTCTACCTCGAGGCGATCAGCGGGGTCGACCTCGCCCTGTGGGACCTGCGCGGCAAGGCCGCCGGGCAACCGGTCCACCGGCTGCTCGGCGGCCCTGTCCGCACCACCGTGCCCGTCTACGCCTCACCCATCCCATTCCTGCCCTCCACAGCACAGTCCGTCCAAACAGCACTGTCCTTCGTGGACAACGGCTTCCACGCCGTCAAACTCAAACTCGGCCGCGGCGAAACCACCGACCTCGCCCACGCCACCGCCGTCGCCGACGCACTCGACGGCCGCGCCGCCCTGCACGTCGACCTCAACTGCGCCTACGACGTCAACACCGCCATCCGCCTCGGCCACGCCCTGGAACACCTGGGCGTCCGCTGGCTCGAAGAACCCCTCGCCACCGACGACGTCGCCGGCCTCGCCGAAGTCAGAGCCGCCGTCCGGATCCCCGTCGTCACCGGCGAAAGCGAATTCATCCGATACGGCTACCGCGACCTCCTGCTCGCCCGAGCCGCCGACACCGTCATGCCCAACCTCACCCGCGCCGGCGGCATCACCGAAGCCCGCCGCATCGCCGCACTCTGCTCCGCCTTCCACGTCGACGTCTCACCCCACGGCGTCGGCTCCGCCATCGGCCTCGCCGCCGCCCTGCAGTTCGCCGCGGCAACACCCAACGTGACCAGCCTCGAATACAACCGGCTGCCCAACCCGCTCCGCGACGACCTGGCGGCACCACCGTCCCTGGTGGACGGTGCGCTCGTCGTGCCGGACGGCCCGGGACTCGGCGTGACCCTCGACGAGGACCTGATCACCCACTACGAGGTGTTCCGTGCCTGACCTCGCCGTGGTGACGGGCGCCACCGGCGGCATCGGATCCGCCGTCGCCGCCAGGCTCCGCGCGGACGGTTACCGGGTCGCCGGCCTCGACCGCGCCCCGGCCGCCGACACGACGTGCCTGGACCTGCTCGACGAGCCCGCCGTCGCGGCCGCCTTCGCCGGGCTCGGGCCGGTCGCGGCGCTGGTCACCTGCGCCGGCCTCACCGCCGGCGCGCCCGCGCACGAGACGACCCTCGCCGACTGGCACGACGTCGTGGACGCCAACCTCACCACGGCGTTCCTCGCCGTCAAGCACGCCCTGCCGGGCATGGTCGCCGCCGGCCGGGGCGTCGTCGTCACCATCGGGTCCATCCACAGTGGATCGTTTGCTCCCGGGCTGCCGGCGTACGCCGCGGCCAAGGCCGGACTGACCGCCTTCACCCGCCAGGTCGCCGTCGACTACGGCCGGCACGGCGTCCGCGCGGTCACCGTCGCACCCGGCTGGATCCGCACCCCCGCCACCGAGGACCGGCTGTCCGAGCCCGGCGACGCGGACCGGCAGCGCGACGCCCACCCGCTGCGCCGTCTCGGCGAGCCCGCCGATGTCGCCGCCGCGGTCGCGTTCGCGGTGTCCGCGGACGCGGCGATGCTCACCGGCACCGAGATTGTGCTCGACGGCGGCGCCACCGCGGTCCAGCCCGCCGCACTGCTCCGCGCCGCCCCTCGGTCCCGGCTCGGCCTGAAACCCCTGGGAGAGACACCATGACGTTCGACGAGCTGCTGGAAGGCCGCCCGCTCGTGGCGATCCTGCGGGGCGTGCCGATCCCGCGGGCCCTGCAGATCGCCCGCGCCGTGTGGGACAGCGGCCTCGGCGTCGTGGAGGTCCCGATCCAGACCCCCGAGGCCCTCGAATGCCTGCGGGCCCTCGCCGGGCACGGGCATCCCGTCGGCGCCGGCACCGTCCGCAGCCCCGAACAGGTCGCCGTCGCCGCGGCGGCCGGCGCGGTGTTCACCGTCGCGCCCGGGTTCGACGCGGACGTCGCGCGGGCCAGCCACGAGGCCGGGCTGCCGCACCTGCCGGGCGTCGCGACCGCGACCGAGGTCCACCACGCGCTGCGGGCCGGCTGCGACTGGCTCAAGGCGTTCCCGGCCGGGTCGCTCGGACCCGGCTGGCTGCGCGAGATGCGCGGCCCGTTCCCCGAGGCGAAGTTCGTCGCCACCGGCGGCATCGACGCCCACAACGCACACGAACACCTGACCGCCGGCGCCCGGGCGCTGGGGGTCGGCGGCGCCGTCACCCGTGACGGCGGCCTGCCACCGCTCCTGGAGGTCCTCCGCACGACCTGAGCAAGCCCTGAGGAAGGGACACATGAACAGAGCCGTCCTGGTCGCCGCCACCGCCATGGCGACGACCCTCATCACCGTGCCCGCAACCGCCGTGCACGCCGCACCCGCCACCGTCACCCTCGTGCCGTACCCCATCGACAGCTCCAACCAGGCGGCCTGGTGGTCACCGCTGGACACGTACACCCCGGGCAGCGACTACGCGTACCTGGCGTTCAACGAGCCCGGCTCGTCCGCCGGGACGCACCGCGTCGCCATCGCCCGGCGCGACACGGCCGGCGGCTGGACGAAGCTGCCCGTCATGAACGGCGCGGCCCAGGCCGAGTACACCGACGACGTCGGGCACAACCAGCCGTCGATCGCGCGGGACGGCAGCGGCCGGTTCCACGTGTTCGCCAGCATGCACAACAACGCCTGGCGGTACTTCCGCTCCGACACCGTCGGCGGCGCGCCCACCAACCACGCCGGCGACCTGCCCGACCAGGGGATCGGCGTCACGTACCCGGTCCTGACCACCGCACCGAACGGCGACCTGTACCTCATCGCCCGGCTCGACGGGAGCACCGCCCGCTCCGGCCGGCTCTACCGGTGGAACAACGCCGCAGCCACGTGGACCCGCCTGGCGGTGTTCGCCGAGTCCGCCAACCGGGCCGTCTACCCCGACGACCTGCAGTTCGACGCCGCCGGCAACCTGCACATCCTGTGGGAGTGGGGCCTGTACCCGGCGACCGCGTTCCGCCACCAGCTCAGCTACCTGCTCTACCGGCCCGCGAGCAACACGTTCGCCGACCGCACCGGCGCCGCGGTGAGCGTGCCCGTCAGCACGGCCACCGCCGACGTCATCCAGCCGATCGAGGCCGGCGAGGTGTACCAGGGCAACGACGGCACCGGACCGGCCGTGCAGAGCGCCAAGCTCACGGTCGACGGCACCAGCCCGAAGGTCGCCTACCGGTACCGGAGCGGGACGAACTTCATGGTGCGCTACGCGTACGTCTCAGGGACGACCTGGGTCCGCGACACCGTCTACTCCGCCGCGCAGACCACCGCCGCGATCGACATCACCTGGCACCCGACGGAGCAGAAGCGGATCTACTACGCCACCGCGGCCGGCATGTCCGTCGCCACGAAGACCGGCACCGCGTGGACCGCCGCCGCGGTCGCGCCCGGCATACCCGTGGAGCGCTTCGCCGTGGAACGCACCACCACCGCCGGCGTCGACGTGCTCTACCTCGTCGACCTCACCAACCTTCGCCTGTACTACGGGAGGAACTGATGCGCCGCCTGCTCACACTCCTGCTCCTCACGTCCGCGGCCGTCGCCGCGGGACCCGTCGCCGCCCACGCCGACCCCGCCGGCACCGGCTACACACTCGCCTTCGAGGACCAGTTCAACGGCACCGCCGTCGACACCGCGAAGTGGAACTACCGCACCGACTCCAAGGCGTACAGCACGCAACGGCCGCAGAACGTCTCCGTCAGCGGGGGAGCCCTCAACATCGCTCTCAAGAAGGAGACGTACGGCGGCAAGGACTACACCGGCGGTGGCGTGGTCAGCAAACAGACGCTGCGGTACGGCTACTACGAGACCCGCGCGAAACTCAACGACGGCGCCGGCTGGCACAGCTCCTTCTGGCTCATGGCCGGAGACGGCTCCACCACCTACCCGGCGTCGCAGCGCACCGAGATCGACGGATTCGAGATCGACTCGATCAGCCCCACCCGCATCCACCACGGCGTGCTGACGTGGAAGGGCAGCGGCGTCTCGGCCGGGAAGTCCTACGGCACCACCTACACCAGCAGCACGATCGACTCCAGGGACTGGCACGTCTACGGCATCGACTGGTCCGAGACCAGCACGAAGTTCTACATCGACGGCGTGCTCAAGTACACCGCGCCCTACCTGCCGACGGACTGGACGCACGACTACACGAGCATCTGGCTCACCAGCATCGCCTACGGCAGCATCCCGGACGCAACGAAGTTGCCGTCCAGCGTGCAGTTCGACTACGTGAAGTACTGGCAGAAGGACTACTACGTCGACGACGACGGCCCGGCGGCCTACGGCTACAGCGAGACGGGCACCTGGTCCGCGTCCACGCTCACCGGCTGGACGGTCGGCTCCCCGACCCGCTACGCCGCCTGCAACACCGCGGGGAACACCGCGACCTGGCGGCCCAACCTCCGTGCGGCGGGCACATACAAGGTCTCCTACTACAGGGTGACTGCCGCCAACAGCGACCCGGCGGCGAAGCTCAGCGTCGCCGGCACGCAGACCACCGTCAACGGCACCGCCGGCCCGTCCGGGTGGGTCGACCTGGGCACCTTCGCCCTGCCGGCGGGGACCGGGACCGCGGTGACCCTGACCGGTTCGGGCACCGGGTGTGCCCGGGCCGATGCGGTGCGCTTCATAAGGGTGTAGCGGGCAACCCCGCGGCGCGACGGCCCCTGACCAGGGCTGAGTGGAGATTGTTGACTTGCGGAATACTTGCCTGGCAAGTACCGTTACGGCAGGCGACAACCCGCTCAGCCCTGGAGGCGTCAGATGCCCGCGATCACCGTTGACAACGTCCTTGCGCTGCCCCGCGTGTCCACCCCGGACCCGGTCTCGGCGCGTCCCCGCCCGGTGGTGTCCGTGACCACGGCGCCGAAGGGCTTCGAGGGTGAGGGCTTCCCCGTCCGGCGCGCGTTCGCCGGCGTCGACCTGCGCACGCTCGACCCGTTCATCCACATGGACCAGATGGGTGAGGTCGAATACGCGCCCGGCGAGCCGAAGGGCACCCCGTGGCACCCGCACCGGGGGTTCGAGACCGTCACGTACATCATCGACGGCGAGTTCGTGCACAGCGATTCCAACGGTGGTGGCGGCGTCATCCGCGACGGCGACACCCAGTGGATGACCGCGGGCTCCGGCCTGCTGCACATCGAGACCCCGCCGGAGCACCTCGTCGTCAGCGGCGGCCTCTTCCACGGCTTCCAGCTGTGGGTCAACCTCCCGAAGGCGGACAAGTTCGCCGCCCCGCGCTACCAGGACATCCGCGGCGGCCAGGTGTCGCTGCTCAGCTCGCCCGACGGCGGGTCACTCCTGCGGGTGATCGCCGGTGAGCTCGACGGGCATGCCGGCCCCGGCAACACGTACACGCCGATCACCATGATCCACGCGACGATCTCGCCCGGGGCGTCGCTGACGCTGCCGTGGCGCCAGGACTTCAACGCCCTCGCCTACACGTTGGCGGGCAAGGGCACCGTGGGCACGAAGGGCCGCCCGGTGGAGCTGGGCCAGCTCGCGGTCTTCGGCGCGGGCGACAGCATCACCGTCACCGCCGAGGCGAAGCAGGACCCGCGGCACCCCACGATGGACGTGCTGTTCCTCGGCGGTAAGCCGATCCGGGAGCCCGTCGTGGCGTATGGTCCGTTCGTCATGAACACCAAGGCCGAGGTCGTGCAGGCGTTCGAGGACTACCAGGCCGGTCGGCTCGGCAGCATCCCCGCGGCGCACGCCGACGTTCGGGGAGAGGCGTCCTGAGTGGACATCGAGGTCGTCGACAGCCCGGAGCAGCACCGCTTCGAGCTGCGGGTCGACGGTGAGCTCGCGGGTGCGGCCTACTACCGGCTGCACCCCGACGAGATCGTCTTCACCCACACCGAGGTCGACAAGGCGTACGAGGGCAAGGGCCTGGGCAGCAAGCTCGCCGCCGGTGCCCTGGGCGCGGTGAAGGACCGGGGACTGCGGGTGGTCCCGCAGTGCCCGTTCATCGCCGCCTACCTCAAGCGCCACCCAGAGCTCGCATAGCGCAGATCAACCCAGCGAAAGCCCGGTAAGGCCCAGCGAAAGCCCGGTAAGGCCCAGCGGCAGCTCAGCCCGACCGCAGATCAGTCCAGCGACGGCAGCCCGATCGGGTTCGGGTGCCGCAGCATCCGCGACGTCTGCACCGCGATCGGCCGCAGCAGCTCCGCACAGCGCGCCGTGGCGTCGGTCCCCAGGACCCGCCACGGCGTCGCGGCCAGAGCGTCCGTCGTGGCCTCGAGCGCCGTCAACGCCTCCCGCGCCGGGTCCGTGGCCTTCCCGTCCGCGTCGACCCACCCACGGGAGCGCAGCCGGTCGGTCGCGGCGTCCCACTCCTCGTCGGTCCAGCCCCGCGCCGGTTGGTAGAACTCCCGGCCCGCGCCGTCGCGCAGCGCGACCCGCCACACGTTGGCCTCGGCGCCGTCGAGCCCTTCGACGAGCAGCGCCGCCACGTGACCGTCGCCGCGGTGCTCTCGCAGCACCGTCGCCGCCTGCCACAGCACCCCCGCCAGATCCTCCGGCCAGGGCAGCATCGCGTTGGCCGCGCCCAGCACCCGGCCGTGCAGGTCGACCGCCTCTGCCGCGGCCCGCAACAGGCTTGCGACCTCGGTCAGGTCGCCGTCCACCTTCTGCAGGACCCGCCGTGATCCTTCGAGCCGGGCGGCAAGGGCCGCCTCGGGCGTGATCCGGGTCCAGACGTCGGGCAGCGCCCGGGTCACCATCCCTGGCGCGAAGCCGTAGAAGGCCGCGAGCACCGGCCCCGCCGTCACCGCGCCGAGCGGGGCGCTGCGGCCGGCGAAGTACCCCCGCCAGAACCCGCGCAGGCCCGCCGCCTCGAACGCACCCAGCGCGTCGTCGGCGAAGTAGGTGACCGCGTGGACCGGCTCGAACAGGCTCCACATACGACGTTCGATCGACAACTCTGTCATGGACCTGACGATATATGCGTTGAGCGTGCGTGAACCCGGGTGACGCCAGTGCAAAAGGCAACACGTGACCCGGCGGCCATTCCCGAAACGCCCTGTGACGTCGTTCACGAGGCCCAGGTGTACGGAACGGTTTCGTACCGGAGATGGTGGGGAGTAGGGTTCCGATACGAAACGGTTCCGTACACCTGCGATCCAGGGCTTGCGGAAACCGGACCTCGCACTCTAGGAAGTGGTCATGTCTCCCACACCGAAGCCCGGCCGCCGCGAAGCCATCTGCGAAGCGGTCTTCGAGCTGCTCGGTGAGGTCGGATACGACCGCATGTCGATGGATGCCGTGGCGGCGCGGGCCCGCGCCAGCAAAGCGACGATCTACCGGGGCTGGCCCACCAAGCCGGACCTGGTGATGGACGCCTTCGAGCACCGGTTCGGCGGCCCGTTCGAGCCGCAGGACACCGGCTCCCTGCGCGGTGACCTGATGGCGCTGCTCACCGCGGCGTGCACCTTCGCCAACAGCCCCGACGGCGACGTCATGACCGGTCTGATGACCGCGGCCACCCGCAACCCGGAGCTGGCCGAGACGATCCGCCGCTGTGCCTACGAGGCGAAGCAGTCCGCGTACGACACCATCGTGCGACGCGCGGTGGAGCGTGGCGAACTGCCGCACTGCGCCACCGCTGAGCTGCTGCACGAGATCCTGCATGCCATGGTGCTGAACCGCAGCATGTGGTGCGAGGGCCCGCTCGACGAGGCGTTCGCGACCCGCATGGTCGACCGGGTGCTGCTGCCCGTCCTGCGTCAGCCCGCCTGACCTTTTCTCCGCAACACGCTTGCGCTACCAAGACCCGTCCGTCCACCTGGGCGCGGTCTCGATCAACCATGCCTTGGGAGGCATACGCTCATGTCGAACGACTCGGGGGGGACGGCCACCGCCACGGCGGGGGCCACGGCTGCGGTCGACCCGAAACGCTGGCTCGCGCTGTCGGTCATCGCCGTCGCGCAGCTGATGGTGGTGCTGGACGCCACCGTTGTGAACATCGCCCTGCCCTCGGCGCAGGAAGCCCTGCACATCTCCACCGCCGACCGGCAGTGGATCGTCACCGCGTACACCTTGGCCTTCGGTGGCCTGCTGCTGCTCGGTGGCCGCATCGCCGACTTCTTCGGCCGTCGCCGCACGTTCCTGGTCGGCCTGCTCGGCTTCGCCGGCGCCTCCGCGCTCGGTGGCGCCGCGGTCAACGCCGAGACCCTCTACGCCGCACGTGGCTTGCAGGGTGCGTTCGGCGCACTGCTCGCCCCGGCCGCCCTGTCCCTCATCACGGTCACGTTCACCGAGGCGAAGGAGCGGGCGAAGGCGTTCGGCGTCTTCGGCGCGATCTCCGGCGGTGGCGCCGCGATCGGCCTGATCTCCGGCGGCCTGCTGGTCGAGTACGCCAACTGGCGCTGGACCCTCCTGGTCAACATCCCGATCGCGGTGATCGCGTTCATCGCGGCCCTGCCGGTCGTGCGGGAGAGCAAGGCGACGGGGGACACGCGCTACGACATCCCCGGTGCGGTCCTGGCAACCGTTGGTCAGGTTGCGCTGGTGTACGGCTTCACGAAGGCCGCGACCGACGGCTGGAGCTCCGGGGTGACGATCGGCTGGCTCGTGGCCGCCGGGGTGCTGCTCGCCGCGTTCGTCGTCTGGGAGTCGCGGGCCAAGCACCCGCTGCTGCCGCTGCGCGTGCTGTGGGACCGCAACCGCGGCACCTCGTTCGTGGTCTCGATCCTGGTCGGCGCGGGCATGCTCGGCATGTTCCTGTTCATGACCTTCTACCTGCAGCAGACGATGGGCTACTCGGCGCTCAAGAGCGGCTTCGCGTACCTGCCGTTCTCCGCGGGCATCATCGCCGCGGCCACTCTCGCGGCCCGCTACCTGCCCCGCGTCGGCCCCCGGGTCATCATGTCCGTCGGCGGCGTCCTCGGCACCCTGGCCATGATCTGGCTGACCCGGCTCGACCTCAACTCCAGCTACGCCGTGGACATCCTGCCCGCGTTCGTCGCGATGAGCTTCGGTATGGGCCTGGTATTCGTGCCGCTGAGCAGCGTCGCCCTGACCGGCGTCGCGAACCACGACGCGGGCGTGGCCAGCGCGCTGGTCAACACCACCCAGCAGGTCGGCGGCTCGCTCGGCACGGCCCTGCTCAACACCATCTTCACCACGGCCGTCACCGGCTACCTCACCACCCACGCGGCGTCACCGCTGGGCCAGGCGGAGGCGGCGATCCACGGGTACAACGTGGCCTTCACTGCCAGTGCCGTGCTCCTCGGCGTGGCCGCGCTGCTGGTGATCCTGTTCATCCGTCGCACGCCGGCGGACGAGAACACGACGTCGGACCAGGAGCAGGTGCCGGTGCTCGTGCACTGAGCGCCGCCTGTGGTCTCCCGGGTCCCCGCGGCACTCGCCGCGGGGACCCGCGCTGTCAGGCGGGCGGGGCCTCGTCAGGCGGGTGGTGCGGTGCTCTCGCGGATGATCAGGTCGGCGGGGATCAGCAGGTGGTCGGGCGTGACCTCGGCGCCGGCGCGGGTCTCGGCGATCGCGCGGGTCAGCGCGGCGGCCGCGGCCCGGCCCTTCGCCAGGACGTCCTGGCGGACCGTGGTCAGCGCCGGGCGCATCCGCGCGGCGAGGGGGCTGTCGTCGAACCCGACCACCGACAGGTCCTCGGGTACCCGTAGCCCCAGGTCGTACGCCGCCTGGATGACGCCCTGCGCGATGGCGTCGGAGAAGCAGAGCACGGCGGTCGGCCGGGGGTCCGCCGCGAGGAGGAGCCGGGCGCCGTCGTAGCCGTCCTCGGGTCGGCCGTGGGCGAGCCGGACGACCGGCGGGGTGATGCCGGCCGGGGTCAGCGCGTCGAGCCAGCCCAGGATCCGTTGCTGTGCCACGTATCCGTCGATGACGACGGCCCCCTCGTCGACGGCGGTGCCGTTGCCGAGGGCGGTGCCGTTGCCTGCTGCGGTGCCGTTGCCGGCCGCGGTGCCGTTGCCGAGCGCGGTGCTGTTGCCGGCTGTGGTGTTCTTGGTCGCGGCGCCTGGGATGACGGAGCCGAGGGGCAGCAGGCCGTGGGCGCCGCGCACGCCGCTGGTCACCACGCCGATGTGCCGGTGGCCGAGGTCGACGAGGTGCTGGGCGGCGGCCCGCGCACCCGGCCGGTCGTCGACGTTGACGCTGGGGATGCCGGCGGCCGGCACCTGGTCGATGAAGACCAGGGGGAGCCGGCGGCGGATCAGCCAGTCGACGGCCGACGAGCTCGGGTCGCAGGAGTAGACCATCGCGCCGTCCATCGCGACGTCCCGCGCGGGGACGACGTCGTCACGGGCGGTGGCGGTCAGCAGCGTCAGGCCCAGACCGGTCGGGGTGAGCTCCTCCGCGATCGCGCCGAGGAACGTCGTGGCCACCTCGTCGTTGAACGCGTCTCGCAGCGACTCGGTGAGCAGGACGCCGACGGCGCCGGTCGTGCCGCGGGCCAGGGCGCGGGCCGCGGGGTCCGGCCCCACGTAGCCGAGGTCCGACGCGACCGCAAGGATCTTGTCGCGCAGAGTGGGGGAGAGCTGATCGGGCCGGGAGAACGCGTTGGAGACGGTCATCCGGCTCACGCCGACCTGGTCGGCGATCGTCTGCAAGGTGACCCTCGCCATCGCACCTCCCACCATCATTGCCGCCGCCGGCATCGGCTGCCGTCGAATGGGTCCCCGTGCAGTTCATCCGCCGGGGACCCGACGACGATATCGCGCTTCAGCGCGCCGGGCTGCACGCGGCGGCCGGAGCGACCGCGTCGGCGGCGCGGTGCAGAGACGCGGCGAGCGCCGCACGGAGCTGCCGGGCCCTGGGCCGCCGGGCGCCGATCAGCGGCACCGGGGGCGCCACCACCGGTGCGCCGGGCAGCGCGCTGCGGACCTCGTGGGCCATCGCGTTCTGGGATTCGATCATCGCGAACGGGAACATGGCCGGACCTCCTCGAACCTTTCGGCCTGCCGTTGCAGTGCCTATACCGGTACAGTACGGCGCTGGACTGTACCGGTCAAGAGGGCGTGCCGGGCGTCACTTCCGGCGTGCGGTGGTCCTTCGGGGGGATGCCTTGCGGCCCGGCGTCCTCCGGGCGGCTGCCCTGGCCGCAATCGACTTGCGATGGAACAGCCAGGCGGCCACGGCGGCAAGCACCGCGACGCCCAGCGCATACCAGACCCAGGTGTACGAGGCCTTCGCAGCCGGCGCGGGTGGCGGGGTCGCCGCGACCGGTGGTGGCGCGCAGACGATGTCCTGCGGTGCGCCGTCGGCCGCCGCCACGTGCAGCACGCCTTGACAGCGCCCGATCGCCGGCGTGCCCATCTCGGCCACGACCGTCCAGTCGCCCTCGCCGAGCGTGCCGGCGTACGTCAGAGCGTCCCCGTTGCGCCGCAGTCCGGCCGGGCCCTCACGGCGGCCGTCGGCCGTCGTGGCCAGCAGGGTGATGCCGACGGCCTCGGTGACGGGGTGGCCGTCCTGCCAGGTCGCCGTCACCCACACCGAACCACGGCCGTCACCGTGCAGCGTGAGGATGACGCCGTCGTGCGCCGAGGCCGGCGACGCGCCCCCGAACACCAGACCGGCCAGGAGCGCGCCGGCCGCCGTCGCGCGGCCGATGGCGCTCGCCATGCGCCCGGTCGTCGCTGCACGGACGGTGCTCGTCATGCGTCCGGTCGTCGGCGCGCGCTCCATGCCGGGCACGCGGACGGTCGTCGCTGCACCGCCCGTGCTCGCCGTGCGGTCGGTTGTCGTCGCGCGGCCCGGTCTCGTCACGCGGCCGATTGTTCTTGCCCGGGCGGCTTTTGTCATGCGGCCGGCGGCCGCCCCCGCGAGAAACGGCGTCATACGGGCCGCGGCCCGGCGCCACAAGGACACCGGGCCGCGATCGCTTGGGGACTGGTTCACGTGCGCTGCGTGATCCAGCTCTGGTACTTCGCGCCGCTCGGCTTCTGCAGGACGAGCAGCCGGCTGCCGAAGTACTCGTTGTTGCTGACCCCGACGACCAGGCCGCTCGCCGACTGCAGCGAGACGCCGAACTCCGTCTGGGTGAGCGTCCACTGCAAGGCCTTTGCACAGTCGCCCTGCACCAGGGTCGCACCCACGGCGTCCTTGTCACCCGTGGTGGTGATGCAGGCGTTCGTGGCCTTGGACTTCACCACGAACTTGCCGCCGGTCGCCGCTTCCAGCTTCCACTGCTGGTTCGCCCCGCCGTGCCGCTGGTAGATGATGATCGGCGTGCCGGCCGCGCTGCGGGCACCGAACACGTCGGCCACCCCGCCGGTCAGGCTGTTGCCGAACACCATCCATGAGCCGGCCGTCGGCGCCGGTGCGGCGGCGGTGTGGACCTTCGCGGTCGTGGTCCACGGGGTCAGGGTGCCGTTCTGCGCGAGCGAAATCCCGATCTGATAGTCGGTGTCGGGGCGCATGCCGACGATCCGGACGTTGGTCGAGCCGACCTGACCGATGGAGCGTCCATTGAGGACGACTGCGTACCGGCTGCCGGCCGCGGCCGCGTCCCAGGACAGCCGCACCGAGTTGGCGGTGGTGTCACTGACTCGCAGCTCCTTGAGCCCGGTCGGCGGCTTCGTCGAGGTCGGCGTCGGCGACGCGGTCTTCGTCGGCGTGACCGACTTGGACGGCGTGGGCGACGCGGTCTTCGTCGGGGTCGGCGACGCAGTCTTCGTGGGGGACGCCGTGGCCGTGGGCGACGGCGGCGGGGGCGTGGTGCCGCCGGGGCCCGCGATCAGGAACTGGTTGTTGGCCACGTTCCAGTTGGTCGCGAGGTAGCTGCCGGGGCTCGGGTTGGTGTTGTAGTAGTCGTCGTGGTTGCAGTCCATCCGGTTCTCACCGGCTTTGTCGGTGCAACCCGTCCTGACGGACGTCTTCAGACCACCCGAGTCGTTGTAGCACATGATGTCGTACTCATCGAGGCAGTGCCCGGCCTTGCTGGAGTTCGGCGCGTTGTTGTTCACGGCGCCGAGGTTGTGCCCCAGTTCGTGCGCGGCGACGCTCGCCGCCCAGCAGCCGGAGTCGCTGCGGCCGTAGCCGGGGCCACCGTTGCTGCGGTTGCTCGTGCCCGGCTGGGTGTCGCCGTTGAACGTGCCGATCCCGCAGTACACCTTCGACTCGCCGAAGATCATGTACTTGCGGTCGGTCCGGTTGTAGCCGAGCGCCTTGAGCCCGTTGATCGTGGCGTCGAAGGTGTTCAGGCCACCGGCCGGCAGTTCGACCTCGCGCACGTCGACCTTGCAGTCGGCGGTCGTGACGAACCGGACGTGCCGCTCGCCGCCGGTCTCCTTGGCGCTGGTGTTGTAGATCGCGTCGACGCCGGCGCTCCAGGTGCGGAAGCTCTCCAGGTACTGGTTGAACCGGCTCGCCGTGTTGGCGTCCCGCACGTACAGCACCTGCACGCGCTTGCCGGCCACGCCGTCGCCGTCGCAGGCCACGCCGGACGCACCGATCGTGTACCCCAGGGCGGTGTCGGCGGCGGCCTCCGGTACCAGGGCGAATCCGCTCTCAGAGGAGACCGATCCGTCCTCGGCAGTGACCGTCTGTTCCAGCGGGGCGGCGGCCGTGTCCGACTCGGGGACGACCTGCGTGGGTCCGGCGTCCGTGATCGGCGCGATCGTGCCGCGCACGGTCAGGCCGGCGGGCGGGACGTCGGGGCCGTGGCTGCACTGGCCGCGCTCGGTGAGCTGGTACCCGCCGACGCACGGCTGGCCCTTCTTCGCCGGCGTCAGACCCTGGTACACCAGGCCGAGCTCGGGGTTGTCGGCGGGTACGCGACTGATCGCGGCCGGCCCTTTCTCGTTGAACAGGCTGTCGATCGCGCCGGGCCCGGCGATCGCCGCACCTGTGCCGACGATCGCGACCGCAACGGTCACGACGACGCGGTGCAAGACTCGAGACACGCTCGGTTCCTCCGGAGGGGAAAGGGGCGCGCGGCGGGGACGGGCACAGGGCAGAGGTACCCGTCCCCGCCGCGCGCGGGACGGCCGGCCTTCGAGGGTGGCAAGGCGGGTGAGTGCCGGTCCGTCCACGTGGGAACGGGCTGACCATAGCGAGCCGTCAACGTGCGGTTCCAGCCCAAACGACCCAATTAAGGGACTCATAACCGAGACTTGTGGCGGCCCTACGCCACGTGGCTGTGCGGCGCCCCGCTGCCGCCCCGGTGATCGAAGGACGGCGCCGGTCACCTGTACGCCCAGCGAACACCTTCGATTACCGGCAGAGACGGCGCGACTACAGGGAGGCTATGGGGCGGGCTTGCCGCGGCGGGTGCGGCGTTCGTTCGGCTCGCGGGAGAGCCGGCCGACCAGGCCGAAGCGGCTCTGCGGCGGCTGCTCCTTCGGCGCGGGGTCGGCGTCGGCCATGACGATGACGACGCTGGCGCCGCCGAGGGTGCCGGACGTGCCGATGTTGACGGTGCCGTTGCCCTCCACCGCGACCCGCCGCACGATGTCCAGGCCCAGGCCCGTCGAGCCCTGGCCGCTCTCGCCGCGCTGCAGCGCCAGCTCCGGGTCGGGGATGCCGGGACCGCCGTCCTCCACCCGCAGCACGACGTAGCCGTCGTCGCGCCGGGTGACCGCCACCTCGAAGGGGACGCCCTGCGGGGTGTACCGGATGACGTTGCCGATCAACGCGTCCAGCGCGGCGGCGAGCTCGCTCTTCGCGACGTGGACGGGTGCCGGCCGGTCGGTGCCGACGGCCTTGCAGTCGCGCTCCTGGTCGCCGGCGACCGCCGACCAGAACATCATCCGATCCCGAACGACCTCGGCGACGTCGCAGCCCTGCTCGCCGGTCGAGGCGGCGGCGCCGTCGCTGCGCTCGCCACGGTCCGGGGTGGGGGAGTGCGCGTCGATCGGCTCGCGCATCGCGCGGATCAGCTTGTCGATCTCGACCTCGAGCGCGGCGATGGCGTCGCGGATGCGGTCGGCGTCCTGGCTGTCGTCGAGGGTCTCCGCGTCCAGCCGCAGGGCGGTCAGCGGCGTGCGCAGCCGGTGCGACAGGTCCGCGACCAGCTCGCGCTCGTTGGTCAGCAGGGCCATGATGCGGTCCGCCATCACGTTGAGCGCGAAGCTCGCCTCGGCCAGCTCCCGCGGCCCCGACGGGTCCAGCCGCACGTCGAGGTACCCCTCGCTCAGTGCCTGCGCGGCGCCGGCGAGCTGCCGGGCCGATGCGGTGACCTTCGCCGCGAGGCGGTCGCCGACCCAGACGGAGGCGATGACGAGCCCCAGGGCGACGGCGGTCAGTGCCCACCAGGCGCCGCTGACCCCGTTGGACAGCTCATCCTCAGGGATGAAGACCTCGACAACCGCCGTGCGGCCCGAGCCGACGTCCACCGGCTCCAGGTAGGACAGCCCGCCGGCGACGGTCGCCGTGACCGGCGCGGCCTGGTCGGCGGCATGGGCGAGGTCCTTCGCGGCGGCGTGCCCGGTGCCGATCTCCAGGCCCTCTTCGCCGAGGTTGTGCACCGAGACGCGGCTGACCGCCGGGCCGCCGGTGCTCGCGATGGCACGCTCGATCGCCAGGGGGTCGGTGGTCACGGTGAGGACCGCCACGACCACGGCGGTCTGGCGTTCGGCGTCGGCGAAGGCACGCTCACGGGCGAGCTGCTGCACGACCAGCCCGAGTGGGATCAGGAACGCCAGGGCCACCATCGTGGTGACCGCGGCGCAGACGTAGGCGAGGGTCCGCCTCAGTCCGGGGCCGCGAACCTGAAGCCCACGCCCCGCACGGTGTGCAGGTATCTGGGTGCCGAGGCGCTCTCGCCAAGTTTCCGGCGTAGCCAGTACAGATGCACGTCGATCGTCTGGTCCTCGCCCACTGAGGGTTGCCGCCATACCTCCTCCAACAGCTCACGGCGTGAGACCACCCGTCCGGGACGGGCGGCGAGGTACGCCAGCAGGTCGAACTCTTTGCGGGTCAGCGTCAGCGGCTCGCCGTGCAGGTGTGCCTGGCGTTGTCCGATGTCGACACGCAAGCCTCCCACCTCGATGGCGGTGGGTTCCTCGCGGCTCGCCCGTCCGGTGCGGCGCAGCACGGAGGTCATCCGGGCGTCGAGGTGGGCGGAGGTGAACGGTTTGATCATGTAGTCGTCGGCGCCTGCCTTGAGCAGCCGGACGATCTCCGCCTCGTCGTCGCGGGCGGTGGCGATGATGATCGGGGTGTCCGCGATGCCGCGCAGCATCCGCAGGGCGTCGGCGCCGTCGAGGTCGGGCAGCCCCAGGTCGAGCACGACCAGGTCCGGCGTCTCCGCGGCGAACCGCCGTAACGCCTCCAGTGCGGTGCCGACCGCGTGCACCGTGTGACCTCGGTCGGTCAGGGAGCGCAGCAAAGCGCCCCGCACGACATGGTCGTCCTCAACCAGCAGCACCGTGGCCATGCGAAGAACATACGTCCTGGCGCAAGTGGCAGTTTCCGCGGTCGATGGACGATTCCGACATGTCATCTTTTTTCGGAGGTGGCCATCCTCCATTCGCCGAGACTTCCGTTCGGACGGGTACTGACGGGTGGCCGGGTGCCGTACAAATTCCGCGACCTGCGCGTGTCACGGCTGGTCGTCCAGCAGCCGCCCGATCACCAGCAACGCCTGATCCACGTCTGGTTCGCCGTCGGCGATCGCGTCCGCGTACAGGAAGCTCTCGCCGATGCGGACCAGGACGAAGGCCAGGGTCCGCGGGTCCATCCGGGGGATGAAGGTGCCCGCCGCGATCTCCTCCTGCAGGAGGCCCTCCAGGTGTGCGCGGACCCCCGGCTGGACGACGCCGTGCTTCGAGGTGAGGATGCGCAGCGCCGCCTCCGGCTCCGCGGCGAGGAAGTGCCGCAGGCTCGGCTGCTCGATGACGCCTGCAAGGAAGTTGCCGATCACGGCCAGGATCCGGTCGGCGCCACGACGCCCCTCGGCGTGCTTCACGGCCCGCTGCAGGCTGCGCTGGGTGAGCTGCCACAGCACCTGGCCCAGCAACTGGTCGCGGCTGCCGACGCGCCGGTACAGCGTGGCGCGGCCCATGCCCAGCTCGACCGCGAGCGAGCGCATGTCGACCCGGCGCCGCTCCAGGAACCGCCGCATGGCCGCGTCGAAGATCTCATCGAGCGGCATGCCAGGCAGGCTACACGCCTTGAGACAGATCCTGAACTGTCTCAGCGGAGACGTCGCCGGTGAGATCCGCGGGGTCGGTGTTCGCCCCGCACAGCACGACCGCTACCCGCCCCGCACCGGCGTCCTCGACCTGCGCCAGCGCGGCGAACGCGGCCGCCGCCCCCAGCTCCACCACGATCCGGTGCTGCGCCCATAGCGTCCTTCGGGCCCGGATGATCGCGTCGTCGTCCACGAGCACGCTCTGCACCCCGTGGCGTACCGCCGCGTCGAAGCCGATCGTCCCGATCCGCCGGGCGCCCAGCGAGTCCGCGGCGACGCTGTCCACGGCTACGTCCACGGGATGACCGGCGGCAAGTGCCGCGTGCAACGTCGGTGCACCGACCGGCTCGACGGCGACGACCCGTACCCCGTCACCGACCGCTGCCGCGATGCCGCCGACGAGCCCGCCGCCGCCGGTGGCGACCAGGACCGTGTCGACGTCGGGAAGCTCGAGGGCGAGGGTGCCCTGCCCGGCGACGATCTCCGGCTGGTCGTACGGATGCACGAACAGCGCCCCGGTCTCCGCCACCCGGATCATCGAGGCGGCGTACGCCTCCGCGTACTCCCGGCCGTGCTGGTGCACCACGGCGCCGAGCTCCCGCAGCCTGCGCACCTTCACCTCCGGTGCCACCCGCGGCACGAACACCTCCGCCGGGATGCCGAGCCGGGCCGCCGCGAACGCCACGGCGAGTCCCGCGTTGCCGCCGGACGCGGCGACGACCCCGGCGGCCGGCAGCTCACCCGACTCCCGGGCGGCCAGGATCCGGTTGAACGCCCCGCGGGCCTTGAACGAGCCGCTGTGCTGCAACAGCTCCAGCTTGAACCAGAGACCGGGCGCCATCTCGACCGACGGGGTGCGCCGCACGTGCCCGTCGATCCGCCGCGCCGCCGCCTCGACCGCTGCCCTGTCGACCATGCGCCAACCCTACGTCCCGCCGCTTCGCGCCCCGCGCGCGCCGGAAAGCTATGTCCCGTGCGCGCCGGAAAGCTATGTCCCGTGCGCGCCGGAAAGCTATGTCCCGTGCGCCGGAAAGCTACCTGCCGCCGCGGCCCTCGCCGGCGGCGAACCGCGCGGCACCGCCGGCGGCGCCCGCTCGCAGGGACGCCACGCCGTACCCGTGCTCGACCGCCAGAGCCTCGTCCATCGGGCGGCCCAGCGACTCGTACACGGAGCGCCGGTCGTTGCGCAGGCACTCCTGCGGCAGCGCGGCGAGGGTGGCCGCGAGCGCCTCCGCCGCGGGCCGGGACCCGCCGGGCGGCACGACCCGGTCGGCGAGGCCGATGCGGTGCGCCTCCGCCGCGTCGACCGGGCGCCCGGTCAGGATCAGGTCGAGCGCGCGGCCGACCCCGATCAGCTGCGGCAGCCGGACCGTGCCGCCGTCGATCAGCGGCACGCCCCAGCGCCGGCAGTACACCCCGAACGTCGCGGTCTCCTCGACGACCCGCAGGTCGCACCAGATCGCCAGTTCCAGGCCGCCCGCGACCGCGTGACCGGCGACGGCGGCGATCACCGGCTTGCCCAGTCGCATCCGGGTCGGGCCGAGCGGCCCGTCGCCGTCTGCCTCGACGCGGTTGCCGTCACCGGCCGCGACCGCCTTCAGGTCGGCACCGGAGCAGAACGTGCCACCGGCGCCCCACAGCACCGCGACCGCGGCGGTGTCGTCGGCGTCGAACTGCCGGAACGCGGCCGCGAGCCGCTCCGCGGTGTCCCGGTCGACGGCGTTGCGGGTCTCCGGCCGGTCCAGCACGACCGTCCACACCGGTCCGGACCGTTCGATGCGCACACTCATACCGGCCAGTGTCGACCAACGGCCACGGCGGCCGGGTCCTGACCCCGTTCCGGGTAGGACACGGCCGCCGTGGCGCGTGCACGTGGGTTGCGGACCGCTCAGCGGCGACGGCCCCGGCGGTAGCTGCCGTAGCGGGTGTGCCACGTGCCGGCGCCGGCCAGGTGCAGGGCGACGCACAGGAACCCGGCCAGGCTCAGGGTCCCCACGTCGAGGATGGGTCCGGCGTCGGCACCGAACAGGTCCATCAGCAGCGCAACAGCGAACAGGATCGCGGCGATCACAGCGAACACAACGGCCTCCTTGGTAGTGATCGCTGAGTACCCAACGGCCGCGAAACCTAATCGACGCCGTCGATGCCGAGCAGCTCGGCGAGCGCAGTCCGGCCGTCCGGCGTGACCCGAACCGCGCGCCCCGACCCGATCCGGGCGACCCAGCCGCGTGCCAGGAACCGCTCGCACAGCCGCGCGCCGGCGACCCCGGCCAGGTGCGGCCGCCGCTCCGTCCAGTCCAGGCAACCCCGGGCCACCGGCCGCTTCCCGCCGTCCAGCGCCAGGCCCTGCCCTGCCATCCATGCCAGGCCGGCCTCCGTCAACGCGAACCCACCGGTCTGGTCCAGCAGCCCGCGCGCCGTCAACGCGTCCGTCACCGCCACCCCGAGCCGCCCGGCGAGGTGGTCGTAGCAGGTCCGCCCCCGCGCGAGGGCTGCGGACGCCGTCGCCGCCCGCAACCCCGTCGGTCGCGGCACCTGCGGCGCCAGCCGCGCCGACATGTCCTCCAGCAGCGCGGCGACGGAAGCGTCGGCGAGGCGGACATACCGGTGCCGCCCCTGCCGCTCCTCGGCCAGCAGCCCGCCCGCCGTCAGCCGGTGCAGGTGCTCCGTCGCCGTCGACCGCGCGACCCCGGCGTGCCGGGCCAGTTCCCCGGCGGTCCACGCCCGCCCGTCGAGCAGGGCCAGGCACATCGCGGCCCGCGTCTCATCGGCGAGCAGCGCGGCGAGTTTGGCGAGCGAGGACGGTGGGTTCACAACCCCTATTGTCCGCTTCGTCAGTTCGTCGTGTACCGAACGGTCCCAGCCATACGGTCGTGCCATGCAGACGATCGACGACCCCGGCGACGCCCTCGCCGTGCTCCACGACCCGGATTTCGTGGTCCCACCGGTGCCCGCCGCCACCCACGGCATCGCCTGGCTGCGCGCCACCGTCGGCCGGTTCAGCACCGGCGAGGCGCACACCCGCCGCCGCGCCCTCAGCGAGTCCCTGCTGTCCACAGTGGACCCCCAGACGCTCCGCGAGGCGGCCGCCTCATCCCCGCACGCCCATCCCGTGCAACACCTCGCCGCCGCACTGGGCCTGGGCTCCTCCGCAAGGACGATCGACGCGGTCCGTGCGGCCGCCGCCGCGTACCAGCCCGGCACCGGCGACGAGACCGCCGCGGACGCCGCTGTGCGGACGCTGATCGCCACATTCGGCGGCGCACCTGACGAGACCACCGCCGCCCGGATCGGCCTGCTCGTCCAGGCCTGCGACGCCACCATCACGCTGATCGAACGCGCCCGCGCCGCGGGCCTGGAACCTGCCCTGCGCGACACCCCGCCGGTCGCGGCCACAAAGCGCATGGCGACCCGGCCGACGACCCTCGGCAACACCCGCGTCGAGCCCGGCGAGGTGGTGCGCGTCAGCCTGCACGGCATCCCCTTCGGCGCCGGCCCTCGCACCTGCCCGGGCCGCGCCCACGCCCTCGCCCTCACCGAGGGCGCCCTGACCGCGACCGTTGACGGTGGCCGGCCCGCGACAGGGGGTGATGGCCGGCATGTGGCCGTTGGACCCGGCGTGGTGGGGTCCGGTGTGGCAGGGACCGGCACGGCCGGGTCCGGGGCCGGCCTGGCTGGGTCCGGGGCCGGCCTGGCTGGGTCCGGGGCCGGCCTGGCTGGGTCTGGGTCCGGCGTGGCCGGGTCTGGCTCCGGCGTGGCTGGGTTCGGCGTGGCGGGGTCTGGTGCGGCGGGGTCTGGTGCGGCGGGGGACAGCGTGGCCGGCTCCGGCGTGGCGGGGTCCGGCGTGGCCGGCAGTGGTGGTGCGCGGTGACCGACTTCCGCTCGCTGCACCGCGCCGGCGACCCGCTCATCCTGCCGAACGCCTGGGACGTCGCCTCGGCCAGGATGCTGGCCGGCGCAGGCTTCCCGGCGATCGGGACGACCAGCCTCGGCGTCGCCGCGGCGAACGGGCTGCCCGACGGGGAGGGCGCCGCCGACGCCGAGACGCTGTGCCTCGTCCGGAGGATCACCGGGCTGCCCTGCCACGTGACCGTCGACATCGAACGCGGGTCCGTCGGCGCGGCGGTCGCGGTTGCCGCGGCCGGGGCGGCCGGGATCAACGTCGAGGACGCGATGGGGCCGTCCGAGCCGCAGGTGCGACTGATCAGGGCGGTGAAGCGGGAGGTGCCCGGGCTGTTCGTCAACGCGCGGACCGACACGCACTGGCAGCGGGCCGGTGACCTGGCCGAGACGCTGCGGCGGGTGCGGGCGTACGCGGACGCCGGCGCCGACGGGGTCTTCGTCCCGGGCCTGCGGGAGCCGGCGGACATCGAGGCCGTCGTCCGTGCGGTGGACCTGCCGCTCAACGTACTGCACGACCCTTGCGGGCCCACGGTCGCGGAGTTGACGGCGCTGGGGGTGCGGCGGGTGAGCACCGGGTCGATGCTGTTCCGGGTGGCGCTCGCCGCGACCGTCGACGCCGCCCGCGCAGTCCGCGACGGCACCCCGGTCCGCACCGCCGGCCTGCCGTCCTACGCCGAGATCGCCGCCGCCGGCCCGTGAAGCACACAACCCGGCGAGGCGCGCAACACCCGTGAGGCGCGCAACACCCCGCGAGGCACGCACATCCGTGAGATGCGCAACCCGGCTGTCCCGCTGCCACGGTCAAAGGACGGACCGAGCCGCCCGGACGACCGCCACACGGCTTCGGTCAAACGGCAGGGGATGGCGCCACCCGCAGGACGGCGCGTCAAAGTGAACGACCTACCGCAAATCAGGTCAGCGGCGCCGAGGACTCCCGGTGCACCAGGGTCGCGGGTGCCGGCTCGACGCGCGGGGTCCGGGCCCGGTCCTCCAGTGCGAGCGTCATCGCCCGCGCGCCCATCTCCATCAGGGGCAGCCGCACCGTGGTCAGCGACGGCGTCACGTCCCGGGCGATCGGCATGTCGTCGAAGCCGACCACGCTCATCTGCGACGGCACCGCGATGCCCCGCTCCCGCAGCACGCTGAGCGTGCCGACGGCCATCGAGTCGTTGAGGGCGACGATGGCAGTCAGGTCGGGGGAGTCGTCCAGCAGCCGCCGGGTCGCGGCGGCGCCGCTGTCGCGGTCGAAGTCGGCGAAGACGACCCGCCGCGGCGGCAGGGTCCGGCCGTACTGGCGGGCGGCCCGGCGCAGCCCGGCGAGCCGGTCGGTGGTGGTCGTCAGCACCTTCGGGCCGGCGATGACCCCGACCTTGCGGTGGCCGCCGCCGAACACCTCGACGCCGGCGAGGTGGCCGCCGTCGGCGTTGGCCGGCATGACCGCGTCGCCGGGCAGCTCGTGCCGGCCGATGACGCTGACCCGGCCGCCGGTGCGGGTGTACGCGCCGAGCTTGCCGGTCAACGCCTTCGTGAACGCCGGGTCGTGGTAGCCGGAGCCGGCCAGGATGATCGCCGCGACCTGCTGGGCCCGCAGCAGTTCCACGTACTCCAGCTCCCGCTGCGGGTCGCGGTAGCTGTTGCAGATGATGACGAGCCGGCCGGCCGCCGTGGCGACCTGTTGCAGGCCGCGGGTGATCTCGGCGAAGTACGGGTCGGACACGTCGTGCACGATGACGCCGACCGCGGTGCGCTGGGCCCTGGCGAGGAACTGGGCGTGCGCGTTGGGCACGTACTGCAGCTCGTCCACGGCCCGCAGCACCCGCTCGCGCAGCTCGTCGGTGACGAGTTTGGTGCTGCCGCTGATGATCCGCGAGGCGGTCGCGGGGGACACCCCGGCACGGCGGGCCACGTCGGCGAGCGTCGCCATCATCAGCCTCCTTCCATTGACTCGTTCGCAGCATACGGGTTAGCGTCGACATGACCAGAGGAAAGCGTTTTCCTGGCGTGGAAGGGGCGGCGATGACGGAGGAACGGGACCAGATGCCCGGAGCGGTCGGGATCTCCCGGTTGTCCGTCTATGACTCGGTCGCGCCCGACGGTCTCCTCGGCGGGACGCCACACATGCACCTCACCTGTTCGGAGGGGTACGTGGTGGCCGCCGGTGAAGGCCTCGTGCAGACGTTGTCCGGCGCAGGCTACCGCGAGACGCCGCTGCGCACGGGGACCGTCGCCTGGTTCCCGCCGGGCACGATCCACCGCCTCGTCAACCAGGGCGGCCTGCAGATCGTCGTGGTCATGCAGAACAGCGGCCTGCCGGAGGCCGGCGACGCCGTGCTGACGTTCCCGCCGGACGTCCTGGCGGATCCTGCCGCATACGCGCAGGCCGCCACGCTGCCCGAGGGCGGGGTGCCGGGCAGCGACATCACGGCCGCCTTCCGCCGCCGCGACCTGGCCGTCACGGGCTTCCTGGCGCTGCGGGAGAGCGGACCCGGCGCCCTGCGGGCGTTCCAGGCGGCCGCCGCGCGGCTGATCGCACCCAAGCTGCCCGCCTGGCGCGAGCGATGGGAGCGCGGCGCGCTCCACGCCGCGCTGGAGACGGGCCGGCAGATCGACGCGCTCGCCGCCGGCGACGCGAGTCACCTCGGCCGGGGCGGCATCAACGTGCTGCCCGCGCCGAGCGAACACGGCAGGCACGGCATGTGCGGCCTGCTCGACACCTACCACGTTCAAGCCGCCTGAGGAGTCCCGTGACCCGCATCCCGATCGGTATCGTGCTTAACGGCGTCACCGGCCGCATGGGGTACCGCCAGCATCTGGTCCGCTCGCTGCTGGCCATCCGCGAGGCGGGCGGCCTGCCGTCCCGCGACGGCTCGCTGATCTGGCCGGAGCCCGTCCTCGTCGGCCGCAACGCCGACAAGCTGGCGCAGATGGCGCAGCAGCACGGCCTGACCGAGTGGACGACCGACCTCGACGCCGCACTCGCCCGCCCCGACGTGCAGATCTACTTCGACGCGCAGGTGACCCAGCAGCGGGAGAAGGCGATCCGCGCCGCCATCGACGCCGGCAAGCACGTCTACACCGAGAAGCCCCTCGCCGAGGACACCGACGCCGCGGTCGCGCTCTGCCGTGCCGCGCGGGCGGCGGGCATCAAGCACGGCGTCGTGCAGGACAAGCTGTTCCTGCCGGGCCTGCGCAAGCTCAAGCGCCTCATCGACGGTGGCTTCTTCGGCCGGATTCTCTCGGTACGCGGTGAGTTCGGCTACTGGGTCTTCGAAGGCGACTGGCAGGCCGCGCAGCGACCGTCGTGGAACTACCGCACCGCTGACGGCGGCGGCATCGTCGTGGACATGTTCCCGCACTGGCAGTACGTGCTGGAGCAGCTGTTCGCCCCGATCCGCTCCGTGCAGGCGACCGTCGCAACCCACATCCAGACCCGGGTGGACGAGGTCGGCCAGAAGTACGAGGCGACCGCCGACGACGCGGCCTACGGCACGTTCGAGCTCGAGGGCGGCATCGTCGCGCAGATCAACTCCTCGTGGGCGGTGCGGGTCCGGCGCGACGAGCTCGTCGAGTTCCAGGTCGACGGCACCCACGGCAGCGCCGTCGCGGGCTTGCGGGAGTGCCACGTCCAGCACCGCGGCACCACACCGAAGCCGGTGTGGAACCCGGACCTGCCGGTCACCGAGCCGTTCCGCGCGCAGTGGCAGCCGGTGCCGGACAACGAGCCGTTCGACAACGGCTTCAAGGTGCAGTGGGAGCTGTTCCTGCGCCACGTCGTGGACGGCGCCGACTTCCCGTGGGACTTCGCCGCCGGTGCCCGCGGCGTCCAGCTCGCCGAGCTCGGCCTGCAGGCCGCCCGCGAGGGCCGCCGCATCGAGATCCCGGCGCTGGACCTGTGAGCGGCGCCGCCGGCGCGCTGGACCGCTTCTCACTCAACCAGGCCACGACGAAGCGCTGGCCGGTCGACGAGACGGTGAGCGGCTGCGTCAAGCAGGGCGTCACGCAGATCGGGCTGTGGCGCGACCAGGTCGACACGTTCGGCCTCGAACGCACCGCCGCCCTCGTGCGCGCCGCCGGCATGCGGGTGACCACGCTGTGCCGGGGCGGGTTCTTCACCACGCCCGGCTGGTTCGACGACAACCGTCGCGCCATCGACGAGGCGGCGACGCTGGAGGCGCCGGTCCTGGTCTTGGTCAGCGGCGGCCTGCCGGACGGAAGCCGGGACCTGGACGCGGCCCGCCGCACCGTCGGCGACGCGATCGGTGAGCTGGTCCCGCATGCCGAGGCGGCCGGTGTACAGCTGGCGATCGAGCCGTTGCACCCGATGTTCGCCTCGGACCGCTGCGTGGTGTCGACGCTGTCCAACGCGCTGGACCTGGCGGCGCCGTTTCCGCCGTCCGTGGTCGGGGTGGCCGTCGACACGTATCACCTGTGGTGGGACGACCAGGTCTGGACGCAGTTGACCAGGGCGGGCGCCGAGTCGCGGATCGCCTGCTTCCAGGTGGCCGACTGGATCACGCCGCTGCCGGAGGGCGTGCTGCTCGGCCGGGGACTGCCTGGCACCGGCTGTGTCGAGCTGCGCCGCTTCCGCGAGGCCGTCGACGCGACCGGCTACACCGGCCCGATCGAGGTCGAGGTCTTCCACGAGGCTGTCTGGTCACGCCCCGGCGCGGACGTCCTCGCCGAGTCGATCGAGGGCTACCTCACGCACGTCGTGTAGCGCGCGTCAGGGGAGTGGCGCTGCTGCCGCTCCCCTTCGCGTGCGTGGTCAGGCGCCGGGGATGCCGTCGGTGGCCGGCTCGGTGGTGGTCGGCGCCGGGGTGGTCGGCTCGGGCGTGGTCGGCTCGGGCGTGGTCGGTCCCGGGGTGGTCGGCATCGGCGTCGTCGCGGTCGCCGTCGGGACCGCGGTCGACGTGGCCGACGCGACGCCGGAGGCGGTCGGGAACACCTGGGGGCCGTTGGTCGGGTTGCCCACGGTGGTCGTGGCGCCCGGGTTGTGCCGGCCGCCGACGGTCACCTGCGGGTTGGGCGCCGGGGACAGGTTGCTGCCGACCTCGTCGCCGTTGGTGCTGCCGCGGTGGGTGCCGGGGTCGGACTTGCCGCCCATCATGTCCGACGTGGTCTCGGCCGCGGCGAAGACGAGGGCAAGGGCCATCGGCACCGCGATCGCCATCGAGGTCACCCGCCGGCGCGACATCTGGGTGGAGCCGCGCAGCCAGCGGCGCTGCGCCGGCAGCGGCGCCGCGTCGAGGTCGTCGACGGCGAGGCCGAGCAGCAGCTGCCGCGCGTCCGGCCGGTCCAGCGGGTCGCGGCTGAGCGCGGCGGCGACCAGCTCCCGGACGGGGTCGGGGATGCCGTTGAGGTCGGGCTCGCCCTCGAGGATCTTCCAGGCGCGGGCCGCGGCCTCCTCGCCGCCGTACGGGTGGCGGCCCGTCGCCGCGAACGCGACCAGGCAGCCCCAGCCGAAGATGTCCATCGCGGCCGAGGGTTCCTCGGCGCGCAGCTGCTCCGGCGAGGCCCAGCCGAGGCTGCCGACGATGTTGCCGGTGCCGGTGATGTCGCTGGCGGCGTCCATCGCGCGGGCGATGCCGAAGTCGATGATCCGGACGCCACCGAGGGTGACCATCAGGTTGCTCGGCTTGAGGTCGCGGTGGACCAGGCCGACGTTGTGGATCGCGGCGAGCGCGGCCGCGACGCCGAGCGCGACGCTGTGCAGCATCGCCGGGTCGAGCGGGCCGTCGTCGGCGACGAGCCGGGACAGCGGGATGCCCTCGAGATACTCGGTGACCAGATAGGGCCGGTCCTCGTACATCCCCGAGTCGAGCACGCGGGCGGTGCAGAACCCGGGGACCCGCTGCGCGGCCCGGACCTCTCCGGCGAAGCGCACCCGGAACCGCGGGTCGCGCGCGAGGTGCGCGTGGACCAGCTTGACCGCGACGCGGGAGCCGTCGGAGGACTGCGCCAGGTAGACCGTGCCCATGCCGCCGACGCCGAGCTGACCGATCAGCCGGTAGTCGTCGATGCGAATCGGGTCGTTGTTGTTGAGGTCACCGATGGCGGCGCGACGTGACGGCGCGGCCGAGCGCAGCGGCAGGTCCGGCGTGCCGGACTCGCCGGCGCCGTCGTGCGTGCCAGCCTCGGTCATCGGGGTCCTTCCAGCAACTCGGCACAGGTCCCATGCAGTCTGATCCGTCCACCGCAAGATGAAAAGACCACCCTGGATGCAACCCTCGTGCCCGTTCGGGCACATTTGCACCGGGCGGCATCCGCGCATGGTGCCCCGACAGTAGTCGAGATGCGGGCAGACGTCCGCGCCGGAGGTCACACCTGTTGACCTGCTCCGTCCAACGACTGACACCCGATCAGATGACGCGGCGCGGCGTCATCTCAGCGTGGTCGCTCCAGGTGAGCGATCATTCCACGCAGTGCAGTCGTGACGACGGCGAGTTGTGCCGGTTCGAGGTAGGAAAGGGCGAACACCTCCGCGCTCTGTGATTCCGGCAGCAGCTCACGGATGAGCCGCTGGCCCTTGCGGGTCAGTTGCAGCACGACCAGCCGCCCGTCGTCGGGATGAGGGCTGCGGCGCACCAGCCCCCGGCCGGACAGTGTGTCGACGACGCCGGTGAGCGTGGCCTTGGAGATGCCCGCCTGCTCGGCGACGTGCCTGGTCTCCATCCTCCTGGCCGCCGCCACCGTGCGCAGCACGACGAAACCGGTCCACGTCAGCTGCCGCGGACGCAGCACCACCTGCTCGACGTGCTGCCGGACGGCGTTGGCCGCCCGATGCAGGTGCAGCACGGTCTCCGTCGCCGTCGAGTGCGCGGCCACGTCCTGCGTAGCGGTCACCGCGCGTCACGCAGACGCTCATGTTTTGACACGACACCTCGCATGCCCATGTGGGCGGCCCCCCTCCGGTCCCCATAGAGCACACAGAATATCGAAAACGTAGCGGCTCCGTTGCCCCGTCATCACCCTCAGCAATTCTTCGAACGCGATACGTAGACCGACTTCGGGGCATTAGCGTATTTTGTCCTAGCAATTTTTCGGCTATCGGATGAATTGAAACTTCTGGAGACCGGATCTCGACCGACCGGTGTCCCATCGACGACACTGGAAGCATGCGGGTCACGCTGCTGGCCGCCGCGACGCTGCTCGGACTGACCGCCTGTGGCGGCCCGTCCGACCCCGTCCATCCCACCACTCCGGCATCAACCGGCACAAATCAGACCAGCCCGTGGCGCAGGCTGGCCGACGCACCGTCCGAGCGCACCGAGGTCGCCGCCGCGGTGACCGGGACCCGGATCGTGGTCGCCGGCGGATACCAGCGCGACGGCGGCAGCGTCCGCACCGTCGAGATCTACGACACCGCCACCCGCGCGTGGATCGCCGGGCCGCCACTGCCGCTCGCCGTCAACCACGCGATGGCCGCCGCGGTCGACGGCGTGGTCTACGTGTTCGGCGGATATCTCGGTGACGGCACCCCGAGCGCCGCGGCGTTCCGGCTGGCCGCGGACGCACGCCGGTGGGAATCCGTGGCGGACATGCCAGAGGCGCGCGGTGCCGGTACCAGCGCCGCACTTGGCACTTCGATCTTCGTGGCCGGCGGCATCGGCCCTGGCAAGGACGTCCTGGCCGGGTCCATGCTCGTCTACGACAGCGTGACCGACCGGTGGCGCTCCGCACCCGGACCACCCACGCGGCGCGAGCACCTGGGCGGCGCGGCCGCCGGCGGGCTGTTCTACACCGTCGGCGGTCGCACCGCCGCGGGCAACCTGGCCACCGTCGAGTCCTTCGACCCGGCCACCGGCGCGTGGACCAGACGGCCGGACCTGCCGACCGCGCGGGGCGGCCTCGCCGCGACTGGCACCTGCCACGGCTGGGTCATCGCCGCCGGCGGCGAGGGCAAGGCGACGTTTCCGCAGGTGGAGCTCTTCGAGCCGGCCGCGGACCGGTGGCGGGCGCTGCCGGGGATGCCAAACCCGCGGCACGGGCTCGCGGTGGTGACCGTCGGTGCCACCCTCATCACGCTGCCGGGCGGCCCGATGCCCGGCCTCTTCGTCGCCGCCACCACCGAGTCCCTCGAACTGGACCCGTGCTGATCAGTCCTCGTCCCGGTGGCCGCGGCGCAGCAGCCGGTTGCGCTGCCAGATGAGGAACGCGAACAGCGCGATCAGCATCATGATCACGCACAGGAACTTGGCCATCGCGACAGCCTACGGCCGTCCGGCCCGGCCGACGTCCTGCCCCCGTCGCCGGGCCAGCCGTGCCAGGGTGAGGGCATCCTGCACGGCGGCGCCACCGGGGTCGTTGTTGCAGTAGACGTACGAGTCGGTGAACCGCTCCAGCCGCCCGGCCCAGGTGTCCAGCGCGGTCCGGCCGTACCGCGGCCACGGCGTCGCCCGGCCCTCGTGCAGGCGCAGGTACCCCCAGTCACCGGTCGACCACAGCGGCGTCGCCGGCCTGCTCCCGCGGTCCGCCCAGCACAGCGCCGCGCCACGGTCCCGCAGCACCTGCCGCACCTCGTCCACCCACCACGAGTCGTGCCGCGGCTCGACCGCCACCCGCACGCCCGCCGGGAACGCCGCGAGGGTCGCGTCCAGCGCCTCCATGTCCACCCGCATCGTCGGCGGCAGCTGCAGCAGTACGGGTCCGAGCCGGCCGCCCAGTCCACGGGCCCGATCCATGAGCCGCTCGACCGGCTCCCGCGGGTCGCGCAGGCGGCGGACGTGCGTCAGGTACCGGCTCGCCTTGACCGCCACGACGAAGTCCTCCGGTGTGCGCTCCCGCCACGCCTCGAACGTCGCCCGCTCCGGCAGCCGGTAGAACGCGTTGTTGACCTCCACCGTGCCGAACACGCCCGCGTAGTGCTCCAGCCAGCACCGCTGCGGCAGCTCCTGCGGGTAGAACCGTCCCCGCCAGTCGCGGTACTGCCAGCCCGACGTGCCGATCAGCATCATGCGGACCGGTTACCCAGAAATGGCCCTTCGGCTGACGGTGCTGCCCGCTTTCCGTGAGATCGTCCGGGGTCGTTGTGTTCCGTAGATCTTCACGGGGAGCTTCCGTCCATGCCAGTCATCACCCTGCCCGCCGCCCAGGTCGCCGCCGGCGCCGGCCACCTGCCGCCGGTCTGCCCCCGCCACGGCGAGCCCGCCACCGAGCAGCGCTCGATCAAGCTCATCTCCAAGCCGCCGGCGTGGGCCGCGATCTTCATCCTCGGCGGCGGCATCCTGTACCTGATCATCGTGCTGGCGCTCCGCAAGACGGTGAAGGCCCCCGCGTGGCCCTGGTGCGCCACCTGCAGCGCGCAGCGCAAGAAGCTGCTCGCGATCGGCCTGCCCCTGCTCGCCGTCGGCCTGCTGCTGGTCTTCGGCGCCATCGCGATGAACTCCGACGCCAGCGCGGTGCTCGCCCTCCTCGGCATCGTCGTGCTCCTGGCCGGCACCATCGTCGCGGCCCGCGGCGGCCAGCTGCCGGTGACCGGCGCCCTGGTCTCCGGCGACGGCCAGTACGTCGAGGTCAAGCAGGGCAGCGACCGCTTCCTCATGGCCCTGAACCGGGGTCGCACACGCGTCTGATCTCTGTCGCCTACGTGTACGTACGTCGGTCGGCCCGCCGACTACGTATGCCGCCCCGATGCGATTACGTAAGCGTTACCGATGTTGTGCGGACCTTACCGCGCGACGATAGGAACACACGGATCGCAGAGGAGCCCCGAAATGAACGTCCACCCGATTCTCCTGACCGAGCTCGTCCGCCAGCGGCAGCTGCACATGCTCGACGAGGCCAAGCACTGGTCAAGCCGCGTGAAGCTGCGGCGCCGAGCGCATCGCTCCGGTGCGGCGGCCTGAGCCAGGTCCGCAACCCCTGCAGCCCCGGACGCTCCGCGTCTCCGGCACCCACCTCCCTCCGGGTGCTCGGCGACGCTGAGCTGTCCGGGGCTGCTGTGCGTGTTTGTCATGCCCGTAATAGAAATCCATCACGGCTGCGGCCGTTTGTGGTTCCGCGCAGCCTCCGGCGGCGCGAACGGGTAGCGCGGTCACCGTCCGTGCCGTGTCTGGGGTTCTACCAAGCCAGGTCCGACCTCACATGATCCAGCACCGTCGGGCGCATCATTCGGTGCTACAACGCCGTTTTCAGTCAAAAGTGAAGGCCATCGATCACTAGACCGGGGAGTACCAGCACTCCGGCGGCGATCTTCCGTTCCGGCCCATGATCGAAGGACGGCGGTGGCCGTCCGGACGGCCACCCGGATCCTTCGATCATGACGGGGCCGGGCTGGATCTTGGTGGGCGTCTTGGACGCACTACGGTTTGGGTGATTTGGTCGCTTTTCTGGGCCGGCGACGGTGTGGCACCACCGAATGATGACCTCGACGGCGCTGGATCATGTGAGTTCGGACCTGGCTTGGTAGAACCCCAGGCACGGCACGGACGGCAACCAGCGCACCGGCGAAGGTGAAAGCCCCGGTGACTAGAGCACCGGCCAGCGACTAGGTATCGCCCCGAGCCCCAAGATACGTAACAGGTACCGATGGAAACGGCTCCTTACACGACCACGATGGAGACATCACCGAGTCAAGGAGCTACGACATGATGCACCCAGTGTTCCTCTTCGTTCAGGTCCAGCACCGCCAGGAGGAGCTTCTCGGCCTGCACCGCCGGCCGCGGCGCAACAGCGGGGACGACCGGCCATGGTGGCGCAGGTCGCGTCCGTCACAGCCGTCGCACCGCCCGCCCGCCGGTAGGCTGGTGGCGTGCGGGCCAGCCGTAACGGAGTGAGCCAGGTGATGGTCGGCCGCGACGATGAGCTGCGCAGGTTGCGGCGGCTCCTCGACGGGTCCGAGCCTTCCATCGCCATGCTCGGCGGCGAGCCGGGCATCGGCAAGAGCCGTCTGGTGCAGGAGCTGATCACGGGGTTGCCCGAGACGGTGCCGGTGCTGGACGGGCAGGCCGATCCCGGCACGCTCAGCCGGCCGTTCGAGGTGCTGCTCGACGCGATCGACAGCTGCCATCGCTCGGTCGGGCTCGACCCGGAGCTGCTCGTGACCGTCACCGACGCGTCGCGGTCGATGATCGACCGGATCCAGGCCGGGCTGGAGATCGTGCGGCTGCTGACGACGCCCGGGCCGTCGGTGGTGGTGTTCGAGGACCTGCACTGGGCGGACTCGGAGAGCGTGGCGCTGTTCGAGCGGATCGCGGACCTGCCCGGCAGCCGGCTGCTGATCGGCACCTACCGCCCCGACGAGGTGACCCGCCGGCACCCGCTCGCCGACCTGCTGACCCGGCTCGAGCGCCGATACATGGTGACCAACGTCCGGCTCGAGCGGCTCAACCTCGCCGAGACGTCACGGTTCCTGAAGTCCGTCACGGGGCGGCCCCCGGCGTACCGGACGGCGCTGTCGCTGCACAACCGCACCGGTGGCAACCCGTTCTTCCTCGAAGAGCTGATCAAGGCCAACGGCGACGAGGACCTGGACACGCTGTGCGACCGGCCGTTGCCGTGGAATGTGGCCGAGGCGCTCAGGCGGCAGCTCGACGACCTCGACCCGACCGAGAAGCGGATCGTCGAAGCGGCCGCGGTGCTGGGGCGCAAGGTCCCGTTCGACCTGCTCGCGGCCGTGACCAGCCACAGCGAGCCGGAGCTCATCGACGCGCTGCGCGTCCTCGTGCGGCGCGGGCTGATGGTGGAGACCGGCGACGACGAGTTCAGCTTCCGGCACGCGCTGACCCGTGAGGCGCTCGTCGACGAGCTGCTCGCCCGGCAGCGCCGGCGCCTGCACGAGCTGGCCCTCGAGACGCTGCTGTCGACCGGCAGCAAGGACTATGCGCTGGTCGCGCACCACGCGCGGGGCGCCGGCCGCTACCTGGACATGGTCGAGGCCGCCCGGCGGGGGCTGGCGACCTACCTGGCGATGGGCTCGCCGTATCAGGCGCTGCAGCTGGCGGAGATGGGCCTCGACGAGCTGCCCGACGACGTGGAGCTGCTGTCGTGCGGGGCCCGCGCCGCGTGGCTCGCCGGGCTCCTCGACGACGCGCAGGAGCTCGGCCGTCGCTGGCTCGCCGTCGCGGGCACCCGGGCGGAGCGCGCCGACGCGTTGCGGCTGCTCGTGCGGCTCAGCTGGGAGGTCGGCAGCAGCGGCAGCATGCAGGAGCGGGCCGCGCAGCTGCGGGCGGAGATCGAGCCGCTCGACGACGGACCGGCGAAGGCGTATGCATATGCCGCGATAGCGCAGGCGTACATGCTGCACGACGACACCGAACGCGCCATCGAATGGGCGGACAAGGCGATCACCCTCGGCGAGGAGCTGGGCCTGCCGGGTGTCTGGCTCGCCGGCAAGGTCGAGAAGGGCTCCGCGCTGGTCAACTTCGCCGCCGGGGTCGACGACGGGATCAAGCTGCTCAACGAGGCCGCGCAGGAGGCGGAGCAGGCGGGGGAGTGGCTGCTCGCCGCGCGGTCGCTCAACAACCTCTACAACCTGCTGCCCGGTGGCCCGGCCGACTGGGCCGCGGCGCTGGAGCGGATGCGGACGTTCGCGGAGCGGGCCGGGTTCGAGTCCCTGGCGGTCGCCGCGTACTTCCAGGGCAGGGCGCGGCTCGCGGTGCAGGAGGGCAACCTCGGCGGGGCCCTTGCCGAGCTGGAGTCGGCCCGGCGGCGGGACCGGGGCCTGCTGCGCACCCGCAACGGGATCGACTACCACGGCGTGTTCTTCGCCGGGCTGCTCCTCGAGGCCGGCGAACTCGACCGGGCCGACACCGTCATCCGCGGCATGGTCGAGGCGACCGACACGTACACGATGCTGACCCAGACGTCGGTGCCCGGCCTGCAGTTCCACCTGGTCGCGCGGCGCGGGCAGACCGAGCAGGCCCGTGAGCTGCTCCGGGCGGTCCTCGACGCGGTCCGCGTCACCGGGGTCACCGGCCGCGACTTCGCCCACGACCTCATCTCCGCCGGTCTCGTCGGCGGGCTCAGCGTCGACGAGCTGCGGCCGGTCGCCGCCGCGATCGACGACCCGTTCTTCGACGACGCCTGGCGATGGCTCGCCGACGCGCAGATCGCCGAGGCCGCCGGCGACCACACGAGCGCCCTCGCCGGATACCGGCGCGCCGTCGCCGAGCCGTCGATGCTGCTGCCCGCCACGAAGGGCACCGGTCACGTCGGCGCCGCCCGCTGCCTGCTCGCCCTCGGCGACCTCGACGGCGCCCGCCAGCACGTGCGCACCGCCGAGCCGCTGCTCGCCCGCTGGTCCGGGTGGCGGGTCGCGGAGCTGTCGGCGCTGCGCGGGCGGCTCGGCCTCGGCACCCCCGTCGCCGGCGACCAGGCCCTGACCCCGCGCGAGCGGGAGGTCGCGGTGCTGCTCGCGGAGGGACTGACGAACGCGGAGCTGGCCCGCCGGCTGTACATCTCGCCGCGGACCGCCGCCGTCCACGTCTCCAACATCCTGAGCAAACTCAACCTCGAATCCCGCACGCAGATCGCGGCCTGGGTCAAGGCCGGCAGCTGACCCGTCCGGCACACTGTCGGACATGACCGTCTTCGTCGGCCGGACCGCGGAGCTGGCGGCGCTGCGGCGGGCCGCCGACCAGGCGCGGGCCGGCCACGGCACCGCGGTCCTCGTCACCGGCGAGGCCGGCATCGGCAAGAGCACCCTCGTCGACCGGTTCACCGCCGGCGCCGGCCTGCCGGTCCTGCTCGGCCGCGCCGGCGACGACGGCGCGCCCGCCCTGTGGCCGTGGCGGCGCATCCTGCGCTCCGGCCAGGACCAGGGGATCGCAGGCCTCGACCCGGACACGCTGCTGCCCGGCCCGTCGTCGGACCCGTCGGCCGGCCGGATCCCCGTGGCGCAGTTCGAGGTCCTCGACCGGGCCGCAAGGGCGTTGCTGGCCGCGCCGGCAGCCGTCGTCGTTCTGGAGGACGCCCACTGGGCCGACCCGGCGTCGCTGCGGTTGCTGCGTCACGTGTGCGCCGACCTTGCCGGTTCGCATCTCGTCGTCGTGTGTACGGTCCGCGACCCCGACGGCGCCGCCCCCCTTCCGGAGGCCCTGGGCGACCTGCCCAACGCGACGGAGCTCCGGCTCGGCGGCCTCACCAGCGCGGACGTGGCCGGCTACCTGCGCGGCGCGACCGGTCGCCCGGTGGATCCTGCCCGGGTGGACCGTGTGCACCGGCAGAGCGGCGGCAACGCCTTGTACGTCCGCGAACTCACCCGCCTCGAACAGCCGCCCGGCGACGCGCCTCCACCCGAGGGCGGAGATGTGGCGCCGGGCGGTGGGAATCCATTGCATGACTCCGGCTCGCCGCTCGGCGGTGAGCCGGGCCCGGCGACGCGGCTGCCCGCGGAATTGCGCCGCGTCGTCGAGGCCAGGCTGTCCCGGCTGAGCCCTGCCTGCCGGAGCCTGCTCGGCGGTTGCAGCGCGATCGGCGCCGAGATCGACCCCGCACTCCTCACTGAGGACGACCGGGAGTCCCTGCTGGCGGAAGCGGTCGCCGCCGGCGTCCTGGTCGAGGACGCCGCGCCGGGCGGCCGGCTGCGGTTCGCGCACGACCTGGTGCGGCAGGCCAGGTACGAGACGATGACCCGCACGGAACGCCTCACCTGGCACCGGCGGCTTGCCGACGCCGTCCACGACGACCCCGCGGCCCTGGCCCGGCACCGGCTCCGCGCCGCCGTCGACGCGCCGAGCCGCCGGGCCGCCGCCGACGCCGCCCACGCCGCCGCGACCGAGGCGGCGCGGCGGTTCGCGTTCGAGGACGCCGCACGGTGGCTGGACCAGGCCCTCACCGTCGCCGCGGACGACCCTGAGCTGATCCTCGCCGCCGCCGAGGCCGAGTACCGGCTCGGTCGCATCGACGCCGCGCTGCGCCGCTGCCTGGACGGCCCGTTCGGCACGGCGGACCTTGCCGCTCGGGCCGCCGTCGTCGTCCGCGGGGTCGGCGGGGGTGCGTCACCGGCGGTGCTGACGCTGTGCGCACGGGCCGAGGCACTGCTCGGCGACGAACGCTCCGCCCGGCGGGCCCGGGTCCTCGCCCAGCGCGCGTTCATCGAAGCAAGCCTCGGCAGCGAATCCACGACGCCCGGTGCGGGCCGCGCGACCGCCGGCGAACCCACGGCGGCACCCGGCGCGCGCAGTGCGGGCGGTGCGGCCGGGACCGCGGCGCTGGCGCTGGCGCTGGCGGAGGAGGCCGGCGACCCGATCGCCGTCATCGACGCCATGCACGCCATGAAGGAGGCCGTCGCCGGGCCGGACCAGTTCGCCGAGCAGCTGGCGCTCGGCACCAGGATGATCGAGCTGGGGGCGCGGGAGGACCGGCCCGACGCCGCGCTGTGGGGCAGGATCTGGCGGATCGAGGCGTCGTTGCTGCTCGGCGCGACGTCGGTGTTCCAGCACGAGCTGCTCGCGCTGGAGGAGCTCGCGGACCGGCTCGGCTGGCCCGTCGCCCGGTGGCACGCGGCGCGCGGCAGGGCGACGGCCGCCTGGCTCGCCGGTGATGCCGGCGCCGCCGCGCGGCACATCGATCACGCACACACCATCGCGCTGCGGATGCAGGACATCTCGGCGTACTGGCAGTACTACGCGTTCATGACCGCGTTGCTGCGGCGCACCGGCGGTGACCTGCCCGGGCTGCGGGAGACCCTGGCCGGCGCGGCGCACGTGCCGATCGCGGACGCGTTCGCCGTCGGGTACCTCTTCGAACAGGGGCCGGACGCCGCCGACGCCGCGTTCGCGAGGTTCGACCGGCTCCGTGCGGCGCTGCCGGACCTGCCCCGCGACGCGTTGTGGCTGCCGGTGGTGGCGTCGACCGGTGAGGCCGCCGTGCTCGCCGGTGACCTCGGTGTCGTCGGGACGTGCCTGCGGGAGCTCACGCCGTACGCCGGTCTCCACGTCAACTCGGTCTCCGGTTGCTACGGCGCGGTGTCGCGGTTCCTCGGTGTCCTCGCGGGTGCCCTCGGGCGGCGCGACGAGGCCGTCGCGCACCTGGAGGCCGCCGAGACGATGGAGCGCCGCGTGGCGTCGGCGCCTGAGCTGGTGCTCGCCCGGCTCGAACTGGCCGCGGCCCTCATCGCGCGCGGCGCGCCGGGCGACCGGACCCGGGCCGGCCGTGTGGCACGCGCGGCCGTCGACGGTGCCCGCCGGCTCGGGCTGCGGCCGCTGCTGCGGCGCGGCGAGGACCTGCTCGCCGGGCTGGACCGCGACGTCGCGCTCACCGCCCGGGAGCGGGAGGTGGCCGCGCTCGCCGCCGAGGGCCGCTCCAACCGTGAGATCGCCGAGCGGCTGACCCTGTCGGAACGCACCGTCGAGACGCACGTCCGCAACGCCCTGGCGAAACTCGGCTGCACGAACCGCACGCAACTTGCGGCGCGGTTCAGTGGTGGTACGGAGGAGAAGGGCGCCGTCCTGCGGCCACGCTGAACGCATGTACGCGACCCTGGAGACCCACGCCGACCGGCTCATCGTGACGCTGTCCGAGGAGCACCGCGACGGCAGCCACACCGTCCTGCACGACGTCGCCGGGCCGGCCGGCGGCACGACCCCCGTGGCGGCACAAGTGCTGTACTTCGACGGGCCCGCCACCGACGACGCGTTCGCGGCGGCCGACTTCGCCTACCGCGAGCGGATCGCGCCCGCGTTCCGTGCGGCGCCGGGTGCGGTGCGCAGCCTCGTGCTGTTCGACCCGGCGCGCCGAGCCACGGTCGTGGTGTCCACGGCCGTGGACCCCGCCGCCCTCGAAGCGGTCGGCCGCGTCATCGGCGGCCAGGAACTGCTGCCGGGCGAGGACGTGGCGCTGCTGCCCGGCCCCGACCGCGTCGCCTTCCACCCCGAGGCCCACGTGGTCGATTCGTCCTGAGGAGCGACCCGGCGCGCGACGGGTGCAATCGACGTGTGGGCCGTATCGTGAGCGGGTGCTGGTCGTCACGAACGAGCTCGCCGGTCGGACCGAGGCCGGTGCCGTCGAGGCGGTCCTCGACGTCCTGCGCGGCGCCGGCGACGTGGAGACGGCCACCTGCGGCGACGAGGGCGACGTCGACCGGATCCTCGACGCCCGCCAAGGCCGCAGACTGGTCGTCGTCGGTGGCGACGGCTCGCTGCACACGATGGTCGGCGCGCTGCTGCGCCGTGGTGAGGCCGGCGTGTGCGAGGTCGCCCTCATCCCGCTCGGCACCGGCAACGACTTCGCCCGCGGCGTCGGCATCCCCGTCGACGACCTCGAGGCCGCCGCCCGGATCGCCGCCGGCGGCACCGCGCACCCGACGGACCTGATCGTCGCCGACGGCGCCGGGGTCGTCATCAACGCCGTGCACGTTGGTGCCGGCGCCGAGGCGGCGCTGATGGCCCGGCCGCTCAAGAGGGTGCTGAAGATCGCCGCGTTCCCGATCGGTGCGGTCCTCGCCGGGTTCACCGCACGGGGCTGGCGGCTGCGCGTCACCGTCGACGGCGCCGTCGTGGCACGCGGCCGGCGGCGGGTCCTGATGGCGGGCCTGTCCAACGCGCCGACGATTGCCGGCGGCACCGGTGAGCTCGGCCCCGACGCGGACCCGACCGACGGCCTCGCCGACGTCACCGTCTCCTTCGCCGTCGGGCCGCTCGCCCGGGTCGGCTACGCCCTCGCCCTGCGCAACGGCCGCCACCCCGACCGCGACGACGTGACCCACCTGCGTGGCCGCGACATCCGCATCGAGGGCGAGCCGTTCCACGTCAACGCCGACGGCGAGCTCACCGGCCCCTTCCGCAGCCGCCGCTGGACGGTCGCGAAGGGCGCCTGGCTCCTCGTCCGCTGACCCGAGCCGTGCGGCCGAGCCATGCAGTCGAGCCGTGCAGCCGGGCCGTGTGGCCCGGGCCGTGTGGCCCGGGCCGGAGCCGGTCAGGCGAGGCCGGCGAGGCGCAGCAGCAGCCCCTTCACGTCCGTCGCGTCGACCGAGTCGAGCTGCAGCTCGGGGTCGCCGCACAACCAGACCGGCCCGTCGTCCACAGTGGAGGGCATGAGGCCGTGGGAGCCCTTCACCGCCTTCGCGCCGGCGTCCAGGCCGACGACGCTCATCATGTACCGCATCCCGAGCTTCTTGCGGGCGAGCGCGACACCCGCCCGGGCCTTCGCCGCGCCCGGGGCGGCCGGGTCGAAGAGCAGCTCCGCCGGGTCGTACCCGGGTTTGCGGTGGATCTCCACGAGCTGCGCGAAGTCCGGCTTCCGGGCGTCGTCGAGCCAGTAGTAGTAGGTGAACCACGCGTCGGGCTCGGCGAGCAGGACGAGCTCGCCGGCGCGCTCGTGGTCGAGGCCGGTGCGCTGCTTGCCGGCGGCGTCGAGGACCTCGCCGACGCCGGGCAGCGCGGCGCACAGCTTCTGCACCACGGGCAGGTCCGCGGCGTCGCGCACGTAGACGTGCGCGATCTGGTGGTCGGCGACCGCGAACGCCCGCGACGTCCACGGGTCCAGGTACTCCATGCCGTCCTGGGTGTAGACGTTGAGCAGCCCCTCGGCGCGCAGGAGCCGGTTGACGTCGACGGGCCGGCTGGCGTCGGTGATGCCGTACTCCGAGAGGACGACGACGGTGATCCCCCGCACGGCCGCGGCGGCCAGCAGCGGGGCGACGACGTTGTCCAGGGCCGCGGCGGCCGCGGCGGCCTGCGGCGAGGACGGGCCGAAGCGCTGCAGGTCGTAGTCGAGGTGCGGCAGGTACACCAGCGTCAGGTCCGGCGACTTCTCGACCATGATCTGCTCGGCGGCCCTGGCGATCCACGCCGAGGACGGGATGCCGGCGCCGGGGCCCCAGTAGGTGAACAGCGGGAAGTCGCCGAGCTTGGCGGTCAGCTCGTCGTGCAGCGCCGGCGGGAACGTGTAGCAGTCCGGTTCCTTGCGGCCGTCGGCGTAGTAGATCGGGCGGGGCGTCACGGTCCAGTCGACGTCGGCGCCCATCGCGTACCACCAGCAGACGTTCGCCACGGTGTAGCCGGGCTCGACCCGGCGGGCGGCGTGCCACAGCTTGTCGCCGCCGACGAGGGCGTTGTGCTGCCGCCACAGGAAGATCTCGCCGAGGTCCCGGAAGTACCAGCCGTTGCCGACGATCCCGTGGTCGGACGGCAGCGCGCCGGTGAGGAACGTCGATTGCACAGAGCAGGTGACCGCGGGCAGGACGGGCCGCAGCGGCACGGCGGCGCCGACGGCGGACAGGCGCGGCATGTGCTGCAGCAGGCGGGGGGTCAGCCCGACCACGTCGAGGACCAGCAGTGGCTTGCTCATCTGGGCTCCAGCGTCTTGAGACCGAGGTCGTGCAGGGTGTCACGGGCGTAGGCGAGCTCGGCGGCCATCCCGGCGGCCAGCTCCGCCGGCCCGGTCGGGCGTTGGGACGGCGGCAGGACGCCCCAGGTGTACGTCTCGACCTCGAGGTGGTCGCAGCCGGCGACGGGCCCGCCGAGCAGCGCCGCGAGGCCGGCCCGCAGCACACCGGTGGTCGCCTCCAGCGGCGGCTCGGGCGAGGCGTGCAGCGGCACGTGGTAGTGCACCCGCCACGGGCCGTCGGCGCCGCTGGCCAGGGCGTCGTCGAGGTCGTCGAAGGACGCCGCGCAGCCGCGGGAGCGGGTCTGGTGCATGAAGCGCGGCTCCACGTACGAAGCGAGCGCGGGCGCGGTCGGGTCGTCGACGGACAGGGCCGCGGACACCTGCACCTTCACGACCGGCAGCCCGGCGCGGGCGAGGCGCTGCACCGCGGCGACCGGGTCCTCCCAGGCGCACGCCAGGTGCGCAAGGTCGACGCAGATCCCGAGGTACCTGGGGTCGACCCGGGACAGGTGCACCGTCGCCTGGAGGGTGTTCTCGATGATGCAGCCGGGCTCCGGCTCGAACGCGACGCGGACCGGCCGGTCCAGGAACGACAGCCCGTAGGCGAGCTGGTCCAGGGCCCGGTGGACGGCGCCGACCTGCGGGCCGTCCCACGGGTCCCGCCAGCCCAGCGGCAGCGTGGAGATCGAGCCCCGGGCGGCGTCGTCGGGCAGCAGGTCGACCAGGACGCGGGCGAGGTCCATGGTGTACCGCAGCCGCCGCGGGTCGGCCCAGTCCGGCAGGTAGACGGCCTTCTTGACGACCGGCGCGTGGAACGCCTGGTAGGGGAACCCGTTGAGGGTCACCACCTCCAGGCCGCGCACGTCCAGCTCGCGGCGCAGGTTCCGCCGCAGTGCCGGATCCGCCGCGAGGGCGGCGGCGACGGGGGCGGCGAGCCACAGCCCGAGACCCAGGACGGAGGTGTCGAGGTGGGACCTGACCCGGGCGGCGTAGACATCGAGTTGCGTCAGGATGCCCGGCAGGTCCTCCGCAGGGTGGACGTTGGTCCCGTAGGCCAGGTGGACCACCTGGCCGTCCGGGTGCCGCAGCCGCATCAGGACCCGCCGCGGAGGATCGAGTTCCCCTCGAAGGTGGCGTCCACGCCGTCCAGGTCCGAGACGTCGAGACGCTTCGACTGCCCGTAGAACTCCACCGGGTTGCGCCACAGCACCCGGTCGACGTCGTCGTCGCTGAACCCGGCGGCCAGCATCGCCTCGCCGGTGTACCGCGTGAGCAGCGGGTCGGAGCGGCCCCAGTCGGCGGCGGAGTTGACCAGGACCCGGTCCAGGCCGTGCTCCTGGAGGATGGCGACCATCCGCGACGGGGTCATCTTCGTGTCGGGGTAGATGGAGAAGCCCATCCAGCAGCCGCTGTCGGCGACCCTCGCGACGGTGACCTCGTTGAGGTGGTCCACCACGACGCGGCCGGGGTCGATGCCCGACTCGCGGACCACGGCGATGGTCCGGTCGGTGCCGCGGGCCTTGTCGCGGTGCGGGGTGTGCACCATCGCCGGGAGCTCGTGCGCGACCGCGAGGGCGAGCTGCGCGGCGAACACCTCGTCCTCCTCCGGCGTCATCGAGTCGTAGCCGATCTCGCCGACGGCGACGACGCCGTCCTTCTCCAGGTAGCGCGGCAGCACCTGCAGCACGTCGCGGCAGCGCGGGTCGTTGGCTTCCTTCGGGTTGAGCGCGATCGTGCAGTGGTGCCGGATGCCGAACTGGGAGGCCCGGAACGGCTCCCATCCGACGAGGGAGTCGAAGTAGTCGGTGAACGAGCCGACGCTGGTGCGTGGCTGCCCGAGCCAGAATGCGGGCTCGACCAGCGCGCGGACCCCGGAGGCGGCCATCCGCTCGTAGTCGTCGGTGGTCCGTGACGTCATGTGGATGTGGGGGTCGAAGATGCGCATCACGAGACCCTCTCCTGGAGACGGTGCAGCAGCGCCGTGGCGTCCTCTGCCACGGCGCGCCCGGCGGCGTGGCGCTCCTCGACGAGCCCGCCGAGCATGGTGGCGAGTTCGGCGTCGGCGCGGGTATCGAGGTCCGCGACGGCGGCGAGGGGCAGGCCCATGAAGACGGCCTTGAGCACGCCCTGCCGCCACGCGGCGTCGGGCAGGCACGAGGCGGCAGGCCCGAGCGCGGCGGCGACGAGCCGGGTGTCGTTGGTCCGCAGGGCGTCCAGCAGGATCGGTGCGAACGCGTCCGAGGACGGCAACAGCGGCAGCGCCCGCAGGACGGCCCGCTTCTCCGCCGCGTCGCCGTAGCGGTACAGCGGCTCCAGCTCGGTCGCCAGGGACGCGACCGGCAGCCGGGTGATCAGCAGGACCCGGGCCGCGTCGTCGACCGTCCAGGCGGGCAGCCCACCCGCGCCGTTCAGGGCCCACCGGCCGCAGCGGCGGCCGGCGGCGGGGAAGAGCCGGCCGATGGCCGACGGCTGGCGTGCCACGGTCTCCAGCGCCGTGTCCAGCCACACCGTGTCCGTCAGCTCGGCGGTGAGGGAGTCGTACAGGTTCATGGCACCTCCTGGAATCGGTCCAGTGACTGCGCTTCGGCGGCGCGCAGGAAGGCGAGGGAGTCCCGGGCCACCGTCGGCGCGGCGTGGCTGTGCCGGGGCAGTTCGACGGCGACGAGGCCGCCGTAGTCGGTTTCGTTGAGGGCCCGCAGCACCGCCGGGAAGTCGACCTCGCCGGTGCCGAACTCGAGGTGCTCGTGCACCCCGCGGCGCATGTCGTCGATCTGCACGTTGACGAGCTGGCCGGCGACGCGGCGCACGCACTCCTCGGCGGACACCGGCTCCAGGCACCGGCAGTGGCCGATGTCGAGGGTCAGTCCGAAGTGGACGGGCGCGCCGAGGTCGGCCCGCAACCGCTCCCAGTCGTCGATCGACTCGACCAGCATGCCCGGCTCCGGCTCGAACCCGAGCATCATCTCGGCGCCCTCCGCGGCGGCGAGGACGTCGGTGCAGCCGGTGACGAGCCGCCGCCACGCGACGTCCGGTGGCAGCCCCGGCGGGCGGACCCCGGCCCAGAAGCTGACCGCCTCCGCGCCGAGGTCGGTGCCGATCCGCACGGCCCGGGACAGGAAGTCGATCCGTGCGTCGGGTTCGTCGTCCAGCAGGGTCGGCGCGTGCTTGTGCCACGGGTCGAGCAGGTACCGGGCGCCGGTCTCGATGACGACGCCGAGGCCGAGCTCGGTGAGGCGGTGGCCGAGCGTGCGGACGTGCCGCCACAGGTTGCTGTCGTACGGGTCCAGATGATGGTGGTCGAGGGTCAGGGCCACGCCGGTGTATCCGAGCCCGGCGATGACGCTCAGCGCGTCGTCGAGGCGGTGGTTGCTGAAGCCGTTCGTCCCGTACCCGAACCGCAGGCTCATGTCGGTGACAGCCGTTTCGCGAGGTGCCGGCCCAGGGGAGCGGCGGCCGCGACGGCCATCCCGGCGATCGGCGCGCCGGCCCGTGCGGTCAGCGCGCCCTGCAGCGTCGGCAGGTTGACGATCCCGGCGCCGACGGCCGAGCGGATGTTGCCCGCCACCGGTTTCTCCAGGGCTTGCAGCTGCGCCTCGCCGTAGCGTCTGGCGTACCAGCCGGACAATGCGAGCGGGACGAGCGAACGCCAGCCGAACGGCCGTGACGGCAGCGCCGCGGCGACGGCCACCGCGGCGGATCCGGCGAGGGTCGCGGCCGGCAGCGCCGGCGTGGCACCGTGCACCTCCGCGCGGGACAGGGCCGTCACCGTGTATGTGTGCGCGAACACGGTCGCCGCCGGGAACGCCGCGGATCGCAGCCGCCCGCCGCTCGCGCCGAGGAGCACGTCCAGGGCGCGGCAGGTCGCCATCGCCGCCGGTCCCGCCGGGGTGTTCTTGAGTTTCAGGTCGTAGGCCCAGACGGCGCCGGCGAGGGGCACCGCGACGGCGAGCGCGCGGCGGCCACCGGCGAGTCCGGCAAGGGCGACCCCGGCGGCGGTCAGCCCTGCCGCGACCCCGAACGCGGCCCGGGGCGAGATCCGCCCCGACGGGATCGGCCGCTCGGGGCGTTCGACCGCGTCGAGCTCCCGGTCGGACCAGTCGTTGGCGGCCATGCCCGCCCAGTACAGCAGGACCGACGAGCCGGCGAGGGCGGGCGTGCGCGGCCCGAGGGTCCCCGGCGGCGGCGCCCGCGACCACGTCTCCCGGCACGCTCAGCGCCGCCGGCGCCCGCACCAGCTCGGCGAGGGTGCGCCAGTCAGGCCGGCCGGGGCTCACAGCGACCGCACGAACGCGGCGAGGGCCTCGAACTGCGCGCCCAGCGCGTGGTCCACCTCACCGAGGGGGTCCTTGAAGAAGAACGCGAGCTCGGTCAGCGGCCCTGCCCGGCCGGCGCCGTGCGCGGCGGCGGTGAGCCGGGCCAGGTCCAGCACCAGCGGCGCGGCGAGGGCCGAGTCGCAGCCGTGCCAGGTGAACTCCATCCGCATCGGGGTGCCGAGGAACCCGGCGAAGGTGATCAGGTCCCAGGCGGTCTTGAAGTCGCCGATGTCGGGCACGTACTCGATGCGGGTGTGCCCGTCGGGCTGGTATCCCAGTGTCTCGCTGAGCACCCGCTGCTTGCTGGCCGACTTGGCGGCGTTGGCGGCGGGCTCGGCGAGGGTCGCGCCGTCGCCGCCGCCCAGCAGGTTGGTCCCGGACCAGGACCGGACCCGCAGGTTGCGCATCGCGAACATCGGCGCGAGCACCGACTTGATGAGCGTCTCGCCGGTCTTGCCGTCGTGCCCGGCGTAGGGGATGTTCCGCAGCTGCGCCAGCTCCCGCAGCGCCGGCAGGCGGGCGCCCGTCGACGGCGTGAAGTCGACGAACGAACAGCCCGCCTCGAAGGCCGCGTACGCCATCAGGGAGCTGGGCGGCAGCGTGTCCAGGGCGTCGCGCAGCGACTCCAGGGCCGCGTGCGCTGGGTGGGGCGCCGCCGCGGCCTCGGTGGAGGCGACGTTGACGACCACCACCCGTGCCAGGTTGTGCCGCCGCCGGAAGTCCAGCAGGTCGGCGGTGATGCCGGCGGCGACCTCGGCCGCGGTGCCGTGCGGCAGTGGACGGATCTCCTCGTCCACCGCCGCCAGCTCCGTGTGCAGGGTCGCGACCAGCCGGCCGGGTACGACCCCGGCCTCGGCCAGGGCCTCGGCCTTCTTCACCAGGCAGATGGTGGCGACGTCGTGGCCGCCGAAGACGAGGTCGCCGAATCCGGGCAGCGCATCGCTGCGCAGCACCGGATGCTCGGTGACACAACCGATCGGCTCGGTGAGCCCGGCGCGCACAGCGGCAGCGCCGACGATGCTGGTGACGGCGACGGAACCGCGCGCGCCTACCAGCCACACACCCGTTTGCACCGGGCCCTCCCATGGCGGTTGGAGTTGTGTGACGATCTTGTGGGCGACATCGCCGATTGTCGCTGAGTTGGCAGCGTAGAACCCACATCCCTCCTTCCGCCAGTGGCAACCGAACTTTTCTACAAACCAAAAAAACTTTCCGCGCGTACGTGCAAAAGAGATACTCGTCAGCGCAGTGCGACGACGCGCTCGACGGCGGTCCACAGCCCGGAGGTGACCAGGTAGATCCCGGCCGCGACCGGGGTGAGGACGGCGAACGCCACGGTCCCGAACGACAGCGCCCTGACCAGCGCCGGCGAGCCTGCCGGCAGGCGTCGCACGTTCCAGACGGCGATCGCGGCGAGCGCGGCGACGATGAGCCAGCCCGCCAGGAGCGCAGGGTGATCGAGGAGCCGGGCGGTCAGGTCGGCGCCGAGCAGGGTGTGCCCGTGCAGGGCGTCGCCGCTGAACTCGCGGTACAGCAGCCAGATGACTGGCGCCTGGGCGAGCATCGGCAGCAGCCCCGCGAGGGGCCCGGACCCTTCGGCCCGCATGAGCGCGGTGGTCTTCTCGGCGAGGACGACCGGGTCCTTGCCGTGCCGTTCCCGCAGCGCGGTGAGCTGCGGCGCGAGCCGGGACCGGACCTTCTCGGCGCGGTACGCCCGCAGGCTCAGCGGCAGTAGCGCCGCCCGGACGACGAGGGTGGCGATGACGATGGCGGCGGCGACGGATCCGGTGGTGGAGGAGAGCAGGACGAGGACATGGTGCAGCACGGTGGAGGCCCTTCGGCTGGACGCGCGCACGCTCCGGCCGCCGCTCAGGTCGGCAGGATGCTCGGTTCGGCGGGGCAGGCGGGGCGCGCGGAGATGGACGAGCGGGAGTCGGGAGGGACTACCGCTGTCCGGGCGCGCGGGGCCGCGGCCGTCCGGCCGCGTCGGGGTCCATGGCCCGGGTCGGCTGCGCCCGCCGGGAACGGGCCCGCGCCGGCACGGGCATGACCCGCCGGGCCGCGGTGGGGGCGCCGGTGAGCAGGCGCGCCGCGAGGACGATCGCGAGCGCGGCGAGGACCGCCGTCGCCACGGCGACGGCGTCGGCCGGCGAGGTCACCGAGGACCACGCGGCAAGGAGGGTGGTCAACGACCACGACATGCCAGCGATGATACGCCCGGCGACGCGGATGGTCAGGCCGTCACGCGGGCCGGATGGCGGCGGGCGAGCTTCTCGCGGTACATCGCGGCGTCGGCGGCGCGCAGCAGCGCGTCCAGGGTGCCCTCCGTCGCGGTCGCCGCGCCCACGCTCGCGTCGATACGGACCGGCCGGCCCTCGATGGGGATCGGGGCGATGATGGCGAAGCGCAGCCTGGCCGCCACGTCGACCGGCAGGGGTGAATCTGAGGAGGATCTCAGGCGCTCGCGGCACAAACCTGAGGATGATCTCAGGTTGGACCCCTAAGTGGCCGGGTTCAGGTGCGTTCCGGATAGTCCTCAGGGTTCACGGTCCGTAAGGTCGGCGACGTGGCACTCATCGAGACGCGTGCGCTGACGAAGCGCTACGGGGGTGGCGTCACCGCCCTTTCGGAACTTTCCTTGGCGGTGGAGCCCGGGATCATCGGGCTGGTCGGCGCGAACGGCGCCGGCAAGTCCACTTTCATCAAGATCATGCTCGGCCTGTTGCAGCCGTCCGGCGGCGAGCTGCGGGTGCTCGGGCTCGACCCGACGAGCCAGTCCGTGCAGGTGCGGCAGCGGGTCGGCTACATGCCGGAGCACGACTGCCTGCCGAGCGAGACCTCGGCGGCCGAATACGTGACCCACCTGGCGCGGATGAGCGGCCTGCCCGCCAACGCCGCCCGGGAACGGGCGTCGGAGGCGCTGCGGCACGTCGGGCTCTACGAGGAGCGGTACCGCCAGATCGGCGGCTACTCGACCGGCATGAAACAGCGGGTCAAACTGGCCCAGGCCCTCGCACACGACCCGGACCTGCTGCTGCTGGACGAGCCGACCAACGGCCTCGACCCGGCCGGGCGGGACGCGATGCTGGAGCTGGTGTACCGCATCGGCACCGAGTTCGGCATCTCCATCGTCGTGTGCTCCCACCTGCTCGGCGAGGTCGAGCGGATCTGCACGTCGCTGATCGCGATCGACGGCGGCAAGCTGCTGCGCTCCGCGACCGTGTCGGACATGACGACCAGCCGCGACGTGCTCACCGTCGAGGTGAGCGAGGGCGTCGAGCTACTGGTCGCCCGCCTCGCGGAGCAGGGCCTGCCGGTGACCCGTGACGGCGCCGCGCTCATGGTGCCGATGGACAGCGACGAGGTGTACGACCGGATCCTCATCGCCGTGGCCGAGCTGGACCTGCCGTTGCACCGCCTCGACCAGCGCCGGCACCGCGTCGCCGAGCTCTTCCAGACCCCGTCCGTGACCGGACCGGCAGCAGCACAGGAGGTCGGCCATGGCGCAGCCAACTAGCGTCATCCATGACATCGGCTACCAGCGGTACAAGGGCCCCAGGCTGGGCCGCTGGTACGCCAACCGCTCCCTGTACGAGCAGAGCCTGCGCACCGCGTTCGGCATCGGCCGTGGCGCCAAGGCGAAGATCTTCCCGTGGCTGGTGATCGGCATCGCGCTCAGCGTCGCCGTCATCGAGATCGCGGTCCGGTCGCTCACCGGCGAGTCGTTCATCAGCTACCGCGGGTTCGCGGCCACCATCACGTTCCCGGTGATGCTGTTCCTCGCCATCGTCGCGCCCGAGCTGGTCTCCCGCGACCTGCGGGACCGGACACTGCCGCTGTACTTCAGCCGGCCCCTGCAACGCACCGACTACGCCCTGGCGAAGTACAGCGCCCTGGCCACCGTGGTCCTGCTGCTGCTCGCGGTGCCGCAGCTGATCATCTACATCGGCGCGGTGTTCACCCGTACCGACGGGTTCAGCGGCGCCATGAAGGAGCTCGGCGACATGGGCCCGGGCCTCGGCGGTGCCGTCATCCGGGCACTCGTCCTGGCCGGGATCGCGCTGCTCGTCGCGTCGCTGACCGGCCGGCGGGCGTTCGCGGCGGCGTTCATCGTCGGCGTGTTCATCATCACCGCGCCCATGGTCGGCATCCTCAACGTCATCGGCGGCGAGAACAGCGCACTGGCCAGCCTTTCGTTCATCGTCAACCCGATGACCCTGCTCATCGGTGTCGAACAGTGGATCTTCGGTACGCCGGACGCCGACCCGATGCCGATCGGCGACTACGGTCCCGCCTACGGCGCCGCCACGCTCATCCTGCTCGCCGGCTGCATCTCGCTCCTGCTCCTTCGTTACCGGAAGGTGGCCGCCTGATGGGCACCGTCGACCTCCAGCACGTGTCGCGCTGGTACGGCAACGTCGTCGCCGTCAACGACGTGACGATGACCCTCGGCGCCGGCGTCACGGGCCTGCTCGGCCCGAACGGTGCCGGCAAGACCACGCTGCTGCACATGATGTCGGGCTTCCTCGCCACGTCGAAGGGCACGCTCACCGTCGACGGCGCGCCGTCGTGGCGCAACCCCGACGTGTACCGGACCCTCGGCCTGGTCAGCGAGCGCGAGGCCGTGCACGGGTTCCTGACCGGCAAGGAGTTCGTGGTCGCCAGCGCGCGGCTGTTCCGCCTCGCCAACCCCGAGGAGGCCGCCCGCCGCGCCCTGGCGATGGTGGAGATGGAGCCGGCACAGGACCGGCGCATCGACACCTACAGCAAGGGCATGCGGCAGCGGATCCGGGTTGCGGCGGCGCTCGTGCACGACCCGGGCGTGCTGCTGCTGGACGAGCCGTTCAACGGCATGGACCCGCGCCAGCGCTTCCACATGATGGACCTGCTGCACAAGATGGGCGACGACGGCCGCACCGTGCTGTTCTCATCGCACATCCTGGAGGAGGTCGAGCAGGTCTCCGGCACCGTGCAGGTCATGGTCGCCGGGCGGCTCGCCGCCTCCGGTGACTTCCGCACCATCCGCCGGCTGATGACCAACCGGCCGCACGTGTTCTCCATCCGCTCCAGCGACGACCGTCGCCTCGCGGTGGCGCTCATCGGCCAGGCGTCCGTCGCAGGTGTCGACCTCGACGCAACAGGCTTGCAGGTGCGCGCGTCCGACTACGGCACGTTCACCCGGTCGCTGCCCCGCATCGCGCTCAAGGAGGGCGTCCGAGTGCGCCAGCTCCTGCCCGCCGACGAGTCCCTGGAAAGCGTCTTCTCCTACCTGGTGGGTGCCTGATGAATCCGACCATCGCCCGCATCACCCTGCGCGGCCTGCTCGGCCGCCGGCGGATCTGGCTGCTGGTGCCGCTGCCGATCATCCTCGCCGGCTTCGCCGCGGCGGCCCGGGCCTTCGGGGAGCCGCCGTCGGAATGGGGTGAGCCGGTCATCGTCGGCCTCGGCTTCGCCGCCGTGCTGCCGGTCATCGCGCTCATCGTCGGCACCGGCGTCCTCGGCTCCGAGATCGACGACGGCACGATCACGCACATCCTGTCCAAGCCGCTGCCGCGCTCCGAGATCGTGTTCACGAAACTGGCCGTGGCGGTCGGGGTGACCGGCGGGTTCGCCGCGGTGCCGCTGTTCGTCGTCGGGCTCCTCGCCGACTCGACGCCGCTCGCCTTCGCGCTCGTCGTCGGCGCGTTCGTCGGGGCCTTCGCCTATTGCTCGCTGTTCCTGGCGATCAGCGTCATCACCCGCCGGCCGGTGCTGCTCGGACTGGTCTACGTGGTGCTGTGGGAGGGCCTGCTGGGCAACCTGCTGTCCGGCACGGCGAAGTTGAGCATCCAGCAGTACGTGAAGACGATCGTCGACTGGCTCGCCCCGACCGACGTGCTTGCCGGGTCGGTGTCGGTGCCGGTGAGCTTCGTGATGGCCGGCGTCTTCACCGTCGGGATGACGGCGCTCGCGGTGCAGAAGCTGCGCACGTTCGCCGTCGCCGGCGAGACGGGCTGATGTCGCCTACGCAGCGGCGACGGGCTACCGTCCGCACGTGAGTTTCCACCGCGTCTACAGCGTCGCCGTCTTCATCGTGCTGGCGTCGCTGGACAACGTGGCGATCAGCCTGGTGCCGCCGCTCTACTCGCCGATCAGCCGCTCCCTCGGCGTCGGCGAGGGAGCGCTCGGCGTGGTGACCGCGGTCGGCTACCTCGTGACCGCGGTCGCCGCCGTCGGCTGGGCCTACGCCGGGGACCGCACCGACCGCAAGCCCGTCCTCATGGTCGGCACCCTCATCTGGGCCGCGGGCACGGTCGGCGCCGTCCTCGCCGAGGGCTACTGGACGTTCCTCGCCGCGCAGATGGTCGCCGCGGTCGGCCTCGGCGCCGTCGGCTCGGTCGGCTTCTCCGTCGTCAGCGACCTCATCTCGCCGCGGCGCCGCGGGCTGGTGATGAGCCTGTGGGGGCTGTCGCAGGGCATCGGAACCCTGGCCGGGGTCCTCGTCGCCAGCCAGCTCGGCGGCGCGGACTGGCGGCGGCCGTTCTACGTCCTCGCCGCCCTCGGGGTCCTCGCGTCGGCCGCGTACTTCACCACCGCCGACATCCGCCGCGGGCAGAGCGAGCCCGACCTCGCCGCGGTGTTCGCTGCCGGGGAGGAGTACGAGCACCGCATCTCCCGCGCCGACCTGCCCGGCATCGTCGCCAGGCGGACCAACGTATGGCTGATCCTGCAGGGGCTCACCGCGCAGGCCGCGTTCGGCTCGCTGGTGTGGCTGCCGCGGCTGTTCCAGGCGAAGGCGGAGGCGCAGGGCTACGACGAGCAGTCCGCCATCCAGATCGGCGGCATCCTCGCAACACTGTTCCAGCTCGGCGGGGTGCTGTCCGTCGTGGGTGGGATGCTCGGCGACCGCTGGCAGCGCCGCGACGCCGGTGGGCGGGCGAAGGTCGCCGCGATCGGCATCCTCGCCGGTGTGCCGCTGTACGTCGTGCTGTTCTTCGCGCCGTTGACGCTGCCCGCCCCGGACGGCCGGTCGGCGACGGCGCTGGTGGTCGGGGCGCTGTTCACCACGCCGAGCCTCCTGGCGGCGTTCCTGTGTGCGCTGCTCGCCCTGGCGCTCACGTCGGCGAACTCGCCGAACTGGTTCGCGCTCATCGCCGACGCCAACCCGCCCGAGCACCGCGGCACCGTCTACTCCCTCGGCAACCTGGTCAACGGCGTCGGCCGGGCCGCCGGCAACGGGCTCGTCGGTGCGATCTTCGCCGGGCTCGCGCGCAGCTTCCCGCCACCGACGAACCTCGCCGTCGGCCTCGCCGCGTTCCAGGTCTTCTTCATCCCCACCGGCGTCATGTACTGGCTCGCCTCCCGCACCGCCCCGGCCGACATCGAGGCGGTGCACGAGCTGCTGCGCTCCAGGGCGGCCGTGGACACGGCGGCTACAGGGTCCGCAGGTGGAACCCCCCGTCCACGTCGATGACCTGGCCGGTGGAGAACGGCAGCAGGTCCGTGGCGATCGCCACCACCGCCCGGCCGACGTCCCCGGGCGTGCCCCACCGCCGGATCGGCGTGATGCCGTCCTCCAGGATGAGCTTGTCGTACTTCGCCTGCACGGGCCCCGTCATGTCGGTGGCGATGATCCCGGGCCGGACCTCGAACACGGTGATGCCGTGCTCGGCGAGGCGCGCCGCGAACAGCTTCGTCATCATGCCCAGGCCGGCCTTCGTCACGCAGTAGTCGCCCCGGTTCACGCTCGCCGTGTACGCGCTCATCGACGAGATCGTGACGATCTTCCCCGCGACGCCCGCCTCGATCATCCGCAGGGCGACCTGCTGGGTGAGGAAGTACGGGCCCTTGAGGTTGATGCCGACGAGCCGGTCGAAGGACTCCTCGGTCGCCTCCAGCAGGTCCGCCCGCACGGACGGCGCCACCCCCGCGTTGTTGACCAGCAGGTCGATGCCGCCGAACGCCTCGTGCGACTCGTGCACGAGCCTTGCCCGGTCCTCGGCGTCGCCGACGTCCGCACGGACGAGGGCGGCCCGCACGCCGAGTTTCTCGATCTCGGCGGCGGTGTCCTCGGCGGCGGCGAGGTTGGACGCGTAGTTCACCACCACGTCGAAGCCGGCCCCCGCCAGGGCGAGGGCGATGCCCCGGCCGATCCCGCGCGACGCCCCGGTCACCAGCGCGGCGCTCACGCGGCACCCCCGAAGAAGGTGTAGTACGGGCCGTCGACCAGGCGGCCGACGTACAGGGCCAGCTCCCGCAGGTGGTAGTCGCCCCACATGCTGGACTCGCCGTTCGGCACCGACTGACCCGGAGCGACGTGGTCCCAGCCGTTCGGGCGGTGGTAGACCGAGTGCAGCAGCAGGCCCTCGTGCCGCGGGTCCGTGGACAGGTACGGCTCCTGCAGCAGCGTCCTGGTGACCGTCAGTCCCGCCTGGGTGTAGCGGTCCTCCCCGGTGACCCGGCCGAGCCGCAGCAGCCCCTGAGCGGCGATGGCGGCGGCGCTGGAGTCGACCGGCTCGAACGCGTTGAACGGGTCCGCCGGCGCGTCCACGTCGAGGTGGACGAGGCCGGGGGCGCCCGTGTCCCAGTACGGGATCCCGTCGGCGGGGGAGTGCTCGATGTAGAAGTCGCACGTGGCTTGCGCGGCCGCGCGGAACAGGTCGGAGGAGTGGAACTCCAGGAGCTCCGCGAAGCCCAGCATCGCCCAGGCCAGCCCGCGCGTCCACGTGGAGAACGCCGAGTAGCCCTGCTGCGTGCTCGGCGCCCGGAACCGCCCGTCGTTGACGTTGAACAGCGCCTCGTGCGCCGTGCGCCCCCGGATGTCGTACGTGTCGCGGCCCTCGCCGAAGTAGACGTTGTACTTCGCGGTGCTCTGCGCGTGCGTCACCAGCCGGTCGAGCAGGTCGATCCGCTCGTCGTGCTCGCCCATGAGCACGTGGCCGAGCTGATGGGCCACGGCCAGGGACCGGCACGAGCGGATCGTGTCCACGAACAGCGACTGCGGCCCGTTGAACGAGTAGATGTAGCCGCCGCCGTCCGCGGTCCTGCTCCACCGGGCGGCCTGCACGGCACCGCTGACCTTCAGCGCCAGCTCGACCATGTCACGGTCCGCGTCGTCGACGCGGCCCTCCAGGATGAGCCGGCGCAGCGTCCCGTACGTGCTGACGTTGTTGAACCCGTGGTCGTGCACGCCGATGTGGCTGACGTGCGGCGCCATCACCCCGATCGTGTGGCGGCGGCCCTGCTCGTAGAAGTGCCGGTCGCCGGTCGCGTCGAACTGCAGCAGCGCCGAGCCCACCTGGAACCCCTGCGTCCACTCCGTCCAGCCGCGGGCCGTGTACCGCCCCTCGACGGTGAACACGGGTGCTCCCTGGCTGCCGCCCGGCGGGTTGGACGCGTCGATCGCGTCGATCTTCCCGGCGGACAGCTCCCACATCCGGCCGACCGCGGGCAGCAGATCCTTGGGCGCGAGCCCGTCATCGATGCGCAACATGCCCCCGAGGATAAGGGGAAAGCGCTTTCCTGAGAACCCCGGGGTGGGGACGAACCTGTTCGTGGCAGGATGACGCGTGATGGACGCGACCGCTGTTGAGGATGTCGCCGCGCGCTGGGTCGCGGCCTGGACCACCGGCCGCACGAGCGTGCTGTTCACCCTGCTCGCCGCCGGCGCCCGGGTCGAGTCCAACCTGGACCCCGACGGCGACTTCATCGAGAAGCTCACCGGCTACGCGGCCGCGCTGACCTCGGTCTCCGTCTTCTCCCGCACGGTGATCGACCGGCGCGTCGCCCTGGTCTACGACTGCGCGGTGGGCACCGAGCAGTTCCGCCTCGCGGAGTTCCTGGTGCTGACCGAGACCGGCCTGATCGCCGAGGTCCGCCGCGTCTACGACCTGTACGCCGTCGAGCGGCTCATGCCCGAGCTGCTGCTGGAAACCTGAGGCACAACGAAGGCCGGGCCCCGCGAACGGGACCCGGCCTTTGTGTAACCCGAGGGGATTACGACATCGCGGCGGCGGAGACGAAGGTGTAGCCCAGGCCCTGGATGCCTTCGACGGTCTGCTTCAGGTACGCCGTGCCGAGGTAGGGGTGGTAGAAGAAGCTCGCCACGCCGTCGCGGACGGCCAGGTTGGTCTTCGCGTTGGCGATCAGGTCGGCGGGCAGGACGGCCGGGTGCTGGTTGAACGGCTCCGGCTCGATGTTGCCGATGTTCTCCGGGATGACGGTCGAGCCGTAGACGTCGCGGACCGTGTACGGGAAGAACTGCCCGACCATGTGCGCGGTGCTGTTGTCGACGGTGCCGCCGGACAGGACGCCGGGGAAGTAGAGGCCGCGCTCGTAACGGACGCCGACGAGGGTGTTGATCGTCTTGTAGTCCAGGGCGCTCGCGGCGTAGTGCGGGAACTCGAAGATGGTCGGCTGCTTCAGGCCGGCGAGCATCCAGTCGGCGCGGGAGGCCAGGACGCGGGCGGTGACGTTGAGCGCCGAGTCGTTCTTCACCGGGCCGTCGTAGATGACGGCGTCGTTGGCGTCGACGTGGGCCATGAAGAACTCGAAGTCGTTGGCGCTGACCCCGTCGTAGGGGTTGTTGAGCGCGTCGAGCTGGTGGGTGTAGCCGTGCTGGAGCAGGGTGCCGCCCTTGCTCTGCATGTACTTCAGGGCGCTGACCACCAGTGGCCGCTGGCGCAGCGTGTAGTCCTCGGCCTTGCCATTGTTGTTCACGCCTTTCGGGTCCCGGTAGCGGCTGTAGACGGCGACGGTGAAGGGGACGTTCTTGGAGGACAGGTAGTCGGCGATGGCGCGCAGCTCGGCCGGGTCGGCGTCCGGCCCGACGTCCTCGATACGGACCAGGGCCCGGTGCCGGGCGGCGGTCTGCGGGGCGAGCACGGAGTAGAGCAGGTCGGAGAACGCGAGGTAGCGGTCGTTGGAGGTGATGTAGGACAGCGGGATCTCGCCGAGGTAGGTGAGGTTGCCCGACCTGATGCCCCACGGGAACGTGGTGCCGTCGGCGCGGACCGCGGTGCCGACGGGGACGGCCTTGGCCGGGTCGGACACGACGTAGTCCATGATGCCGCCGCCATTGCGCACGTCGCGGGTCATCGTGGTGCCGTTGTACTCGATCGCCGACACGGCGGAGGTGTCGTAACCCCTCCACGTGTAGCCGTACCTGGCCACGAAGTCCGCGGAGCGGGCCGTCAGCTGCCAGATGTTGTTGTACATCCACAGGACCGGCTTGGTGCCGGCGAGGGTGTCGTCGAGGAACGCGGTCGGCAGCGGCTCGTCGTAGGTGGAGCCGACGTAGACGACCGCCGAGTACGCCGCCATCTCACCCGCCTTGTAGCTGCCGACGGGGTGCGCGGTCCAGGAGCCGAAGTGCGACACCAGGTTCGTCGCCATCATCCCGTAGTCCTCACCGAGCCACGAGTACGGGCCGGTGTTGTCGTACAGGACGAGCGTCTTCGTCGCGGCGTTGGAGCCGGGGGCGCCGGCGCCGGAGCGGCCTGCGGCGACCGTGGTGGCGGCGGCCGCAGGGGCCGCCGTGGCGGTCAGGGCGAGCGAGGCGGCCAGGGTCACGGCCGCGAAGGAGCTGATGAGCTTGCGCATGTCGTACGAGATCCCTAAATGTCAGACGGAAACGGTGGAGGGCATCGGGGCGGGGTGCGAGGCCAGGCCGAGCATCGCGGCGACGGCCTGTTCGGTGCGCTGCGACGCGAGCCCGTCGCCGTAGGGGTTGCCGTTGGCGGTCATCGACTGGCGCAGGATCGGGTCGTCGAGCAGGCGGGCCGCCTCGGCGACGATCAGGTCCTCATCCGTGCCGACGAGCTTGGCGCAACCGGCGTGCAGCGACTCGACGCGCTCGGTGACCTCACGCAGGACCAGGGCCGGCACCTTGAACGAGGGCGCCTCCTCCTGGATGCCGCCGGAGTCGGTGAGCGCCAGGTACGCCTGCGACAGCAGCCGCGCCAGGGCCGGGTAGGGCAGCGGGTCGGTGACCGTCACCCGGGGCACCCCGGCGAGGCCGGCCTCGACCTGGGCGCGGACGGCGGGGTTGGCGTGCGCCGGCAGGACCACGCGGATGTCGGGGTACGCCTCGATCAGGCGGCGCACCGCGCTGAGGATGCGGTCGAGCGGCTCGCCCCACGACTCGCGGCGGTGCGCGGTGACCAGGACCAGGCGGGCCTCGCCGTGCTCGGCGGCGCCCACTGCGGCGGCGACGGCGGGGTTCTCGAACGGCAGCTGCCTGGCGGCCACGGAGAGCGCGGCGTCCACCACGGTGTTGCCGGTGATGAGGACGTTGCCCGGCGCGACGCTCTCGTCGAGGAGGTTCGTCGCGGCCAGGGCGGTCGGCGCCAGGTGCAGCGCGGCGAGCTGGCCGACGAGCTTGCGGTTGGCCTCCTCCGGGAACGGGGAGTCCAGGTCGCCGGAGCGCAGCCCCGCCTCGAGGTGCACGACCGGGATGCGCCGCCAGAACGCGGCCATGGCACCGGCGAGCGTCGTGGTGGTGTCGCCCTGCACGACGACCGCGGCCGGCTTGCGCTCCTCCAGGAGGGCGTCGAGCGAAGCGATCATCGCGGTGAGGAGCTCGGGCTGGCTGCCGGTGACCCGCTGCAGCGGCAGGGTCACGTCGGCCTGGACGTCGAACGCGTCGAGGGCCTGGGTCACCATCGTCGGGTGCTGCCCGCTGGCGACCAGCACCGGGGTGAGCCGGCCGGCGGCACGCATCGCGGCGGCGACGGGCGCCAGCTTGATGGCTTCGGGGCGGGTACCGGCGATGAGGAAGACTTCGGGAGACATGTGCTGACGTCCTTTACGAGAGAACCGGCTCTTCGGCCAGGCGTTCGGTCTTCGCCCAGGCCTGTCGCCGGCTGATCTGCCGGCCGATCGCCCGCCAGGTCGAGACCAGGCCGAGCAGAAGGAAGAAGGGGTAAGCGACGGCGGCGAACAGCAGTCGCCAGAGCTTCTCGTCGCCGAGCTGCATGCGGTGGACCAGCGCCCAGACGAGGCCGGGGACGGTCATACCGAGCGCCCAGAAGAGCGCGACGTGGCCCATCTGCGCCCACGAGTGGATCATGATGGTCTCGCCGTGACCGGGGACCAGCCGCCACATCGCGACGGCCCAGAGGCCGAAGACCGCGGCGGTGCCGAAGGCGTTCATCCACGGCGCGAGCAGGTAGTACAGCATCTCGATCAGGGCGTGGTTGCGGATCTTCCGGGAGGCGATCAGCTTCGGCACGTAGCCGACGCACTGCAGGTTGCCCTGGGCCCACCGGGTGCGCTGCCGCAGCAGCCGCTTCACGTCGACGAGGCCCTGCTGGTTGACGTTGGCGATCGAGGTGTACCGGATGCGCTCGCCGTTGAGGTGCATGCGCAGCCCCAGTTCGAGGTCCTCGACCAGGCAGTGCGACCAGGGCGCGTCGCCGAGCCGCATCAGCGACGACAGCCGGGCGAACTGCCCGTTGCCGCCCAGCCCGACCGTCCCCGCGGCGTTGCGGAGCAGCTGGCTGGCGTTGGCGATGGCGGCGAACTCGAGGTCCTGCACGGCACCCAGGACGCGGTTGCGGTTGTGGATGCGCACCCGGGTCTGCACCGCGCCGACCTGCGGGTCGCGCATCTGCTTCGACACCTCGGTCAGGATGTTGGTGCTGCCCCGCCCGTCGCCGTCGATGACGCCGACCGCGACCAGCGCCGGGTCCTCGCCCTGTTGCAGGGTCAGGTCCCGGATCGTCCGGAATGCCGCGTTGAGCGCCTCGCCCTTGCCCTTGCGGGCGTTGGGGAAGTCCCTGCGCAGCACCGTCAAACCCGGGTGGTCGATGGCGGCGAGGACGTCCGGGGTGCCGTCGTCCGATCCGTCATCGACCACCAGGACCCTGGTGCGTGTGCCTGCCGGGCCTGCCAGCGCCAGTGCGGCGGAGACGGTCCGGCCGACAACCCGTTCCTCGTTGAGGGCGGGCACGACGATCCAGAAGGTCAGCGGTTCGTGCTCGTTCGGCGCGACGGCATCGCGCCGGCGACGCCGGCCGGCGGTGGCCGAGTCACTGGTGGTGAACACCACCAGCGCCAGGTTGTACGCCGGCCAGAGCGTCAACAGCGCGAAGCCGACCAGAAGGATCGCCGTCATGCGTCAGGCTGCGCTGCGGTTGAAGCGGGACGCCCGCACCATCAGGAAGCCGGTGACGACGAGCGCGACACCTGCGACGACGATGGCGAAGACCGGGCTTCCAGTGACTGGCAGCGACGCGGCGGTGGATCCGCCGGTCACGATGACGCCGGTGACCTTCGTACCTGACATGACAGCTTCCCCTCGGCTATCTCTCCGGCGGTGCTTCCCGGCTCCTTGTTGGCAACCGTTGTGCACCTTGTCCGAGAAGCTTGGAACGGCCGAGGGGCAATCACAATGGGTGAGCAAGGTCGGATGCACCCGAGCGGGCCAAGTCCGTCCAACGACCTGACAGAGCGTTTACGCAGGCAAAACTCGGCGACTACGCAGAGTGGTGCGACCGTGTGCGGTAGCTCTCAGTAAAGGAGGTGGGGTGTTGCCAGTCGGTTGCGAACTCCGCCCAGAGCGACAGGGCGACCCTCGCACTCTCGGGCCGGTCGGCCGGCCGCTTGGCCATGCACTGGCGGCACAGCTCCGCTACGGAGCGTGGCAGGCCGGGTGCGAGCAGGACCGGGGTGGCCACCGGTTGCAGCAACCTGGCGCCCGGCGCGTGCGGTGAGCGCCCGGTGAGCATCTGGTACAGCAGGACGCCGAGGGCGTAGACGTCCCAGGCGGGAGCCTCGCCGACCCGGGCGGCCGCGGGGTGCGCGAACGGCACCGCCAGGCCGAAGTCGATGATCTTCACGCCGGCCGTGGTCAGCATGACGTTGTCGGCGGTCAGGTCGCGGTGGGCGATGCCGCGGCGGTGCGCCACGGCCAGCAGCTCGGCGACGGAGGCGGCGATCTCGACGGCGTGCTGCCACGGCAGCGGCCCCTCCGCCAGGCGCTTGGTCAGCGGTACCCCGTTGAGCAGCTCCATCGCGACGCACGGGACGCTGGCGCGGCCGATGTCGAGCTCGCCGTGCCCGAAGATCTTGGGCACCGTCGGGTGCCGCATCCGCTGCATGAGCAGGGGCTCCCGGCGGGCGGCGTGGCAGGCCCGGTTGTTGTTGACGAACGCCGGCGCGAGCACCTTCACTGCGGCGGGGCGCAACTGCTCCAGGTCGACAGCCTCATAGACGAGCGACATGCCGCCGCGGGCGATCGGGCGGACCAGCAGGAAGCGCTCCAGCACCCTGCGGCCAAGCTCGATCTCCGACACAATCGCCGACTATTCCCTATTCGGTCCCGATCGCGGAAGTCCCAGCGAGGTTTACCACAGCCCGTGTCGATGCGATAAATACGGATATGTCGGGTCTACCAAAGGAACCTCACAGCCGATCGAAACCCATAGTTGACATCCGGGTAACGGTGGCTGACGCTGGCCGCAGGAATCGCTCCTACAGGAGACGGGATGCCTGACGAGTCATCGCCACCAACCGTCACCGAGGTCGCCGCCGCCGCGGGGGTCTCCGCGGCGACCGTGTCGCGCGTCCTCACCGGCCGGGTCAGGGTCAGCACCTCGGCCAGGGTGTCGGTGCACGACGCCATCGCACAGCTCGGCTATGTCCGCCACCGGGGGCCGCGCCGGCCCGACCGGCTGTCCTCCCGGCTGCCCGTCGCCGCGCTCGTCTTCGAGCCGACCGCCCGGCTGTTCCACGACACGTTCTCCGCCCGGCTGCTCGCCGGCGCCGAGGAGGAGCTGACCCGCCACGGCATCCCGCTGCTGACGATGTCCGCGACCCGGGGCACGATCGCGTCGGCGACCCAGTTCCTGACCACCGGCGGCGTCGGCGGCGTCCTGCTGCTCGGCGGGCACAGCAGCCACCCCCTGGCGGTGTCCCTCGCCGCGTCCCGGGTGCCGCTGCGGGCCAGCGGCCGGCCGGTCGAGGGCCTGGACATCCCGTTCGTCGACGTCGACAACCACGACGGTGCCCGCCAGGCCGTCGAGCACCTGATGCTGCGCGGCCGCCGCACCATCGCGACCATCGCCGGGCCACCCGACTCGCCCGCCGCCGCGGACCGCCTCGACGGCTACCGCCGCGCGCTGGAGGCCGCCGGCCGTGCCCCCGCCGTCGCGTGCGGTGACTTCACCACCGCCTCGGGCGGCCACGCAGCCGCCTGGCTGCTGGACCGCATGCCGCGCCTGGACGCGCTCTTCGTCGCCTCCGACGCGATGGCCGCCGGCGCGCTGCAGGCGCTGCGCAAGGCCGGCCGGCGGGTGCCCGAGGACGTCGCCGTGGTCGGCTTCGACGACGCGCCCCTGGCGTCCTACACCACGCCGGCGCTGACCACCGTGCGCCAGCCGGTCTCCGAGCTCGGCGCGGTCGCCGCCGCACTGCTGCTGGAAGGGTCGCCGGACTGTCCCGTCCTGCCGACCGAACTCGTCGTCCGGGCTTCAAGTTAGTGGTGTGACGTAGCGACGTGATGCACGACGGTCAACTCCGGCAGGGCGACGTCCTTGCCCGCCGGTACATCCTGAGGCAGCCTGTCGGCGCCGGCGGCATGTCCGTCGTGTGGCGGGCGTGGGACAGCACCCTGGAGCGCACCGTCGCGGTCAAGGTCCTCGACGGGCCCGTCGGCACCGACGGCGGCCAGCGGGACCGGATCCGGCGCGAGGCCCGCGCCGCCGCGCGGATCGAGCACCCCAACGCGATCGGCGTCTACGACTACGGCGAGACCGTCACCCCGCACGGGCGGATCGCCGCCTACGTCGTCATGCAGCTGCTGGACGGGGTCTCCCTCGCCGGCCGGCTCGCCGAGGGCCCGCTGCCGTCGGTCGACGCCGTCGCGGTCGCCGCCACCGTCGCCGACGTGCTGCATGCCGCGCACCGCCGCGGTGTCGTGCACCGCGACGTCACCCCCGAGAACGTCATGCTCACCACCGACGGCGTCAAGCTGCTCGACTTCGGCATCGCCGCCGACGTCGGCCAGCGCGACACGCTGACGTTCGGCACCCCGCCGTACGTCGCGCCGGAGCGGCTGGTCGGCGCGCCCGCCAGCGGCTCCACCGACGTGTACGCCCTCGGCGTGCTGCTGTTCGAGATGCTCACCGGTGCGCCGCCCGTGCAGGCCGGCACCTGGGACGAGCTCGAACGGGCCGTCGCCGCCGACCACCGCCCGACCCTCAACGTGCCGGGGCTGCCGCCGGCCGTCGCGTCCGTGTGCCTGCGCTGCCTGGCCACCGACCCCACCGAACGCCCCACCGCCGCCGAGGTCGCCGCCATCCTGGAGTCCTCCGCCGAGCGCGGGCGCCGCCTGTGGGTCACGGTGCTCGCCGTTGTGCTGACGGCGTCGGTACTGGCAGGCCTCGGCTATGTGTGGCGCGACGGCGCACGCCACGACGCCGCCACCCCGGCACCGTCGGTGAGCATCGTGGTGTCCATCCCGCCCGCGGTCACGGTCCAGCCGCCACCGGGTGCCACGCCGTCGCCGACCCGGGGCCGCACCCCGTCTCCCGGCGCGTCGTCGGGCACCCCGACGCCGTCGCTGTCGCCGTCGGCGGCGAGGCTCACGCCGCAGCAGGCCGGCCAGGCCGTCCTCGACGTCGTCAGCCGCCGCTCCGCCGCCGGCGAGATCCGCTCCGACGTCGTCGACGACATCCGCAACCAGGTCAACAACCTCATGGCCGTGCCGCCCGACGCCGCCCAGCGCATCGAGATGCTGCGCCGCCAGCTGCTGGACCGCCGGCGCGAGGAGTCCATCACGACCGCCGCCGCGTACGAGGAGCTCGACGCCGCCGTGGTCGTGTTCGGCGCTTCCCTGACCTGACCCGGGCACGCGCCTCAGGTGGGCGTGATGACCCGGTGCCGGACCGCCCACAGTGCCGCCTCGGTGCGGGACGCGGCACCGGTCTTGCGCAGCAGGTTGGACACGTGCACCGTGACGGTCCGGATCGAGATGCCCAGGGAGCTGGCCACCTGCTGGTTGGACATGCCGGCGGCGAGACAGCCGAGGACCTCGATCTCCCGGGCGGTCAGGTCGCCGCCGGCCCGCAGGCTGTGCAGCAGCGTCTCCGCCTCGGTCAGCCGCCAGCCGGGCCAGTGCACGAGCAGCGCCACCGCCCGCTCCGCGTGCTGGCGGGCGTCACCGGCCCGGCCGAGCCGCAGCAGGGCGTGCGCGACCGCGGTGTGCACCGCCGCGTCGTACGGCGCCGCCTCCACCACCTCGACCGGGCGGCCGCCGCCGTCCGCCGCGGCCCGCTGAGCGCCGCCGCGGTCCGGGGCCGGCAGGCCGCCGTGGTCCGGGGCGGGGTGCCGTGGCCCGGGGCGGGGTCGCCGTGGTGCAGGGCAGCGGGGAGCAGGTCGACGGCGGTGGCGTCCCGGCCGGCCGCGACCGCGAGGAGCAGCCGCAGCTGTGGCGCCGCGCCGACCGCGTCGCCGACGAGGTCCTCGACCGTCGCCGCCGGCACGCCGCCGTGCAGGGCCCACCGTGCCGCCTCGACCAGGCGGGCCGGGCGGCACCGGCCGACGCACTCGGCCAGGGCGAGCGCCGGGTCGACCGGGTGGACGCCGCGGGCCGCGACCGCCACCCGCAGCACCCGGACGAGACCGACGTCGCGGCCCTCGCCGTCGGCGCGGGCGAGGAGCCGGACGGCGAGGGGGTCGTCGCCGCGTTCGACCGCGAGGAGCCCGGCCGTCGCCGCGAACCGTACCCGTTCCAGCGGATCGGTCTCGATCGGCAGCCGCGACCACACGAGCGTCTCGGCGCGGGCGAGGTCCCCGGTCCGCAACGCGTGCGCGACGCCGAGCGAGGTCGTGCGTCCCGCGCAGAACTCCAGCCCCGCCCGCTCGATCGCGGCCATCGCCTCGTCGAACAGCCGCCGCCCGGTCACGTCGCCGAGCCGCGGCAGACTGACCGCCACGAGGTTGTTGACGGCCCGGCCGGCGGTCACCGGGTCGCGGTCGTGCTCGGCGATCTGACGGCAGGCGTGCAGCAGGGCCACGCCCCGGTCGTACGCGCCGTCGAACGCCAGCGCGGTGCCGAGCGTGACCCCGGCCGACGCGATGCTCTCCCCGGCCCGCTCCGCGGCGACCATCGCGGCCTCGGCGAGCGGCACCACCCGCGCCGGTTCGCTCGTGCGCAGCGCGCTCGCCGCCTCCGCCGCCTCCTGCCGCGCCCGGGCGCCGTCGACCGCGCCGCAGTCCCCGTCCTCGGCGGCGGTGCCGTCACCCCGGGCGGCGGCGCCGGGCGCGGTGAGGGCGGCGCGGGCGTCGGCGAGGGAGGAGGACAGGTGGCCGGGGCGGTCGGCGAGGCACCAGCGGATCTCGGCGAGGAGCCGGTGGGCGTCGGAGGTCTCGGCCGGGCCGGCCGCCTGGCGCAGCCAGTCCGCCGCGTGCCGCTCCGCGACCGTGAACCGGCCGCCCACGAACGCCGCCGCCGCCCCGACCCGGGCGAGGTCGCGGCGGCTGGCCAGGTCACCGGGGTCGCCGGCGCGCAGGCCCAGGTCGACCAGGTCGAGGGCAGCGTCCGGCAGGCCGGCGGCGAGGCTGGTCTGCGCACCTCGTACCGCCGCCGCACCGGCCTCGCCGAGACGCCCGAGGGCGGCCGCATGCCTGGCGAGGGCGGCGTCGTCGCCGAGCTCGACCGCGAGGGCACGGGCCAGGGCGTGCACCCTCGCCCGCTCGCTGGGCAGGGCGCTGCGGGCGAGCGCCTCACGCAGCAGCGGGTGCCGGAAGCGCAGCGGCCCCGCGGGGGCCAGGTCCGGGGCGATGACCAGCATGCCGAGGTCCAGCAGCCGGCGCAGCGCAGGCTCGATCTCGCCCTCGCACACGTGCACGAGGACGTCGGTCTCGACCGGGTCGCCGAGCAGCGCCGCCGCGCGGGCGACCCGGCCGACGAGCGCGGGCTCACCGGCGAGGGGCTCCACGAGGAGGCCGGCGACGTGTGCCGGCAGCGCCGCGCCGGCGAGGTCGCCGCGGGCGGTGACGAGCTCGGTCAGCCAGAACGGGTTGCCGCCGGTGCGGGTCAGCATCGTCCGGACGGTCTCCGGCGGCGGGGTGCCGCCGCGGTGCGCCTCGATCAGCTCGGCCGTCTCGCGGGCGTCGAACGGCGCCAGGTGCGCCCGGACCACCGACGGCGCGCCGCCCAGCCGGCGCAGCGTGCGCGCGGCGGCCGGGGCGAACGCGGCCTCCTGCGGCGGGCGGCTGGTGACCAGCAGCAGCGCCGGCAGGGCGGCGGTCGCGGCGAGCTCGCCGATGAGCGTCAGGCTGGCCGGGTCGAGGTCGTGCAGGTCCTCCACGACCAGGACGCCGCAGCGCCCGTCCAGCAGGGTCGGACCACGTCGACGGCGGCCCGCAGCATCGCGGCGGGCGCCAGCCGGGTCCCGGCGCCGGGCGCGGGGAGCGCTGCGCGAGCTCGGGCGGCACCCCGCCGTCGAGCGGGTGCCCGCTGAGGACCGAGGCCAGCCAGTCGTGCGGTGCGGCGCCGAGGGTCCGCGCGGCACCGGCCAGCACCACGGGCGGCTGCGGGTCCAGCCGCTCCAGGACCTCGGCGACGAGCCGGCTCTTGCCGCTGCCCGCCTCGCCCGTGACCAGCACGACCCGGGGCCCGGCGGCTCCCGGCTGCGCCCCCGGGCGCCCGCTCACCGCCCCGTTCTGGGCCGCCCAGGCGCCCACGATCTCGGCGAGCTCCTCGGCTCGTCCGATGAACGGGGTGGCGGGCATGCGGCCACGATACGCAGAAGTGCGTACAGACGCTGTGTGTGTCGATCGGGCACGCTGACCGCCATGGAAGAGTCGCAGCCGCGCCCCCTCGCGCTGGAGTGGGCCGCCCGGACCGAGGTCGGGATGGTCCGCAGCAACAACCAGGACTCGATGTTCGCCGGTGGCAGGCTCCTCGCCGTCGCCGACGGCATGGGCGGCATGGCGGCCGGCGACGTCGCCAGCAGGCTCGCGATCGAGGCGATGACCCCCCTCGACGAGGAGTTCGCCGGCAGCGACCTGCTGACCGCGCTGCGCACCGCCGTCTCCGACGCCAACCGGCGCATCCGCGACGAGGTCGAGGCGGACCCGGAGAAGCAGGGGATGGGCACGACCCTCACCGCGATCCTGTTCTCCGGCGACCGGGTCGGCCTCGTCCACATCGGCGACTCCCGCGCCTACCTGCTGCGCGGCGAGGACTTCGACCAGGTCACCCGCGACGACACGTATGTGCAGATGCTGGTCGACGAGGGCCGCATCACCCTCGAGGAGGCCGCGACGCACCCGCAGCGGTCCCTGGTCAGCCGGGTCCTGCAGGGCCAGCCGACCGACCCGGTCTACTCGGTCGTCCCGGCCCGCGCCGGCGACCGCTACCTGCTGTGCAGCGACGGGCTGTCCGGGGTGCTGCGGGCGGAGACGATCGAGGAGGTCCTGCGCGAGTACGACGACGTCGGCGAGTGCGCCGACCGGCTCGTCGACCTCGCCATGCGCGCCGGCGGCCCCGACAACATCACCGCGGTCGTCGGCGACATCGTGGGCGACGACGTGCCGGAGCCGAAGGGGCTGCGGCACCGGCTGCGGCACTGGCTCGGCCGCGACGAGGTCAACGGCGCCCGGCTGCCGGCCTGACGTCCGCGGGGATCCGCACGTCGTCCGGGGTCCAGCCGGCGACCCGTTGCGCGGCGGCCGTGGCCATGCGGTCCGGGGTGAGCCGGAACAGGGTTCGTGCCAGCGCGCCGGTGAGCCTGCCCCGGGCGCCGACGAGCTGCCCGACCTGCCGTGAGCGGCGCGACACCGCCGCGGCACGTGGGCGGCGCTGCTGGTCGTACACCTGCAGCGCCGGCAACACCGCAGCACCTCTGGGCAGCAGCAGGGCGAGGGTGACCGCGTCCTCAAGGGCCTGGCAGGCGCCCTGGCCCAGGTTGGGCGTCATGGCGTGCGCGGCGTCGCCGACCAGCGCCACCCGCGCGCCGACGTGCATCGGTGCGACCGGGTGCAGCTCGAGCAGCGGGTGGTGCAGCAGTTGCTCGGGCGTGGTCGCGGCCAGCAGCCGGCGGACCGGGTCGTGCCACCCCGTGAACCGCGTCTCGAGCTCGGTCAGCTGTTCCGCCGCGGTACCGGTGCGCAGCGGGCCGGGCGCGGCGGCGTACCAGTACACGGTGCCCCGGCCGGTCGGCGCGTAGCCGAAGCGCCAGCCGCGCGGGCCCATGGTCTCCCCGCCGCCGTCGACCTCGGCGCGGACCATCGCCCGCCACGACACCTGCCCGCTGTCACGGACCTTGACCTGCGGCGCGTACGCGGCCCGCACGACGCTACCGATGCCGTCCGCGCCGACGACCAGGTCCGCGTCCTGCAACGCGTGCACGTCGGTGACGGGGTGCCCGGTGCGCACCGTCGCCGGCAGCCCGTCGAGGAGGATCTCGTGCAGGTCGGCGCGGTGCAGCATGACCGGTGGCGCGCCGAGCTCGACCCGGCTGAGCCAGCGCCCGTCCCAGGTGCGCATGCCGCCGCCGTGGACGCGGGCGCCGGCCCGCTCGACGGCCTCGCCGATGCCGAGGTGGTGCAGCGCCCGGATCGCGTTGGGCCACAGGGAGATGCCCGCGCCGATCTGCCGCAGGTCCGGCTGGCGCTCCAGGACCGTGACGTCCCAGCCCTGTTGCGCGAGGCCGCGGGCCGTGGCCAGCCCGCCGATGCCGCCGCCGATCACGATCGCATGCATTGCCGCCTCCGTCTGCTCGGACTCTGTTGCTACAGATGTAGTAACGGACGCTACACCTGTAGCATCGTCGTGTGAACGTTCGTGACGCGGATCGCAAGACCCGCCTGGCCGACGCGGCGATCGACGTGCTCGGCACCGGCGGGGTCCGGGCGCTGACCCACCGGGCCGTCGACACCGGCGCCGGGCTGCCCCAGGGCACCTGCAGCTACCACTTCCCGAGCCGCTCGGCGCTGCTCACCGCCGCCCTGACCCGGATCGCCGAGCTGGACCTGCTCGACTCGACCGGCAAGGACCTCGCCGACGTCCTCGCCTCCTGGGCCGGTCCCCGGGCGGCCCGGACCCGTGCCCGCTTCATGCTCATGCTCGACCCGCAGGCCCGCGCCGAGCTCGGCGCCTCGGCGGCCCGCCTGGCCGGCGGGTTCGTGGAGAAGGCGATCGTGATGTTCGGCTCCGAGGACCGGGCCAGGCTCGCCATTGCCCTCATCGACGGGCTGCTGCTCGACGAGCTGACCCGCGGCACCGTCACCGACGAGCAGCGCAAGGCGCGGCTCGCCGCGGTCCACGAGATTGTCACAACCGGGCGATAACCTCGGGCGACCCGGATCGTTGAGCGTCTTGAGCACGAATCCCCCCGTGCTCTTTGCCTCGCGAAAGCGACACGACCGTGGTCAGCAACCCGCGCACGTTCTGGCTCGTCCTGGTCACCGCGGTCGCCGCGTTCAGCGCCGCGGCCTCCTCCGGTCCGGTGCTGTCCTTCGGTGCCGTCGCGGCCGGCGTCACCGTCGGCTCGCTCGTGCACGCCGGCGCCCTGATCCGCCTCGCCCTGCGCATCCACCACGGCCGGCGCAGCTTCGGGCCGTGCCGCGGCGCCGGGTTCCTCGGCATGGGCGCCCTGTTCGCCGGCCTCGGCGTCGCCGCCGCCGGCCTCGCGGCGCTGACGTCGTCGATCGCCGCGCCGGGCCTGGTCGCCGCCGTCACCACCCTCGTCGCCGCGCCCACGTTCCTGCTCGGCCTGCTCCTGCTGCCCGGCACCGCGCCGACCGTCCGCGCCCGGCTGCGCCGCCTCCTCGACGGCGCCGGCATCGGCGTGACCCTGTGCTACAGCGTCTGGGTCCTCGCCGCCGCGCCGCCCGCGTCCGCCCTCGCCGGCCCGCTGCCGCTGACCGTCGCCGTCGCCTGCTGCGTCGCGGTCTCCGTCGCCGTCGTCACCGGCCTGCGCGCGGTCCGGCACCGGCCCGCCGCGATCGCCTGCGCCGGCGGGTCCGCCCTGTCGATCGTCGGGCTCGGCGTCTTCACCGTCCTGCTGTCCGCGCTGCGCCGCCCCGACGACCCGTTCGGCCCAGCCGCCGACTGGGTGGCCGCCGGGCTCGTCGCCGCCGGGCTCGCGCTCATCGCCGGCCCGTTCCTCATCGTCACCGGGGCCCGCCGCGCCGACGACACACCGACCAGCCCGCACGCCGCCGACAGCGGCGGCACCCTCGCCGGCTACCCCCTGCTCATCGGCCCGGCCCTGCTCGCCGTCGCGGTGTCCATGCTGCACCTGCTCACCGGCGGCCGCTTCGACCGGGCCGCCGTCGGTCTCGGCTTCGCCGCCGTGGTCGCCGTCGCGCTGCGCGAGGCGCTCGCCGCCCGGGACATCCGTGGGTACGCCCGCACCCTCGCCACCCGCGAGGCGCACTTCAAGACCCTCGTCTCCGGCTCCACCGACGTCACCATCGTCCTGGACGCCGACCTGGTCGTGCGGTGGCAGTCACCGGCCGCGGCCCGCCAGTTCAGCCTCTCCGACCAGGACGTCCTCGGCCGCCCCCTCACCGACCTGCTGCACCCCGCCGACGTCGCACCGGCCACCGTGGCGCTGCACGCCGTCCTCGCCGGCCGCCAGCACGTGCTCGTCCAGGCCCGCCTCCGCGACGGCTTCGGCCGCTGGCGCGACACCGAGTCCACCGTCAGCGACCAGCGCGCCGCCCCCGAGGTCGCCGGCGTCGTCGTCCACCTCCGCGACGTCGGCGACCGCGCCCAGCTGCAGCGCAGCCTCGACGAGGTCACCTGGACCGACGACCAGACCGGCCTGGCCAACCGCCGCAAGTTCCTCGCGGCCGTCGCCGAGGCCCGCGGGACGGGCACCGGCTCCATCCTCATTGCCGAGCTCGACCGCTTCGAGAGCGTCACCGACCTGCACGGCCCTACCGTCGCCAACGCCGTGCTCATCGAGGCCGCCCGCCGCCTGCGCACCGCCGTCGGCCGCGACGACCTGCCCGCCCGCCTCACCGACGCCGGCTTCGCGGCCCTCACCGACGCGCCGCTCGTGCACGCGTTCGCGCTCGCCACCCGCATCGCCACCGCCTTCGCCGAGCCGTTCCAGCTGCCCGGCCACACCGTGCACCTCACCGCCGACGTCGGCGTCGCCGACCTCCTCGGCGCCGCCGACGCCGGGGACGCGCTCCGCCACGCCGACATCGCCCGCCGCCGCGCCCGGCAACTGTCCCGGGGGCGCGACGGCGGCCGCGTCGAGTGCTACGACAAGTCCTTCGAGGCCGCCCTCGTCCGCCGCACCGACCTCGAGCAGCAGCTCCCCGGCGTCGTCGGCCGCGGCGAGCTCGACCTCGTCTACCAGCCCGTCGTCGACCTCGTCCAGCGCAACCCCGTCGGCGCCGAGGCCCTCCTGCGCTGGCGGCACCCCCGCCTCGGCGTCGTGCCACCACACGAGTTCCTTCCCGTCGCCGAGGAGCTCGGCCTCGCCGACGAGCTCGGCGAATGGGCCCTGCACCAGGCCTGCCGCCAGCTGTCCCGCTGGCGCGCCGACGGCCGCGACCTGTGGATATCGGTCAACGCCTCCGCCCGCCAGCTCGCCGCCCCCAGCTGGCTCACCACCGTCGCCACCGCCATCGACACCCACTGCGTCCCCGCCGAGTCACTGATCATCGAGGTCGCCGAGGCGTCCCTGCCCGACGACGCCGGCACCGTCGAGCAGCTCGCCGGCCTGCGCGCCCTCGGCGTCCGCACGGCGATCGACCACTTCGGCACGGGCCCGACCGCCCTGGCCCACCTGCGCCGGCTCCCGGTCGACGTCCTGAAGATCGACCAGGTGCTCTTCAGCGAACCCGCCGGCCAGCGCGCCCCAGCGACGCCGATCGTTGACGTGGTGGTCAGCCTCGCGCGCCGCCTCGGCATCGACGTGATCGCGTGCGGGCTGGAGACGGAGTCGCACGTCGACGTGGTACGAGCCGCTGGTTGCCGGCTGGGCCAAGGCTTCCTGCTGAGTCGGCCGGATCACGCTGAGCACGTCGAGGCCTTCATGGAGCGGCATCGGGCTCGGCTGTTCTGATCCCTGATTCGTTGCGGTGATCCAGCGCCGTCGAGCGCATCATTCGGTGCTACAACACCGCCGCTGGTCAAAAGCGAAGACCATCGATCACTGGACCGGGGAGTACCAGCGCTCGAACGGCGATCTTCCGTCCCGCCCCATGATCGAAGGACGGCGGTGGCCGTCCGGACGGCCACCGCCGTCCTTCGATCAAGCGCCAAGATCGTAGATCTTGGCGCGGGCGAGATCAGTGCTGCGGCATGGGTGATTTGTTCGTATTTTGTGCCAGCGACGGTGTGGCACCACCGAATGACGACCTCGACGGCGCTGGTTCATGTGAGTGCGGACCTGGCTTGGCATCACCGCAAGACGGCACGGACGGCAACCGCGCTACCCGTCCGCGCCGCCGCAGGCTGCGCGAAACCACCGAGCCCCGAGGACCGACACCAGGAACCACTCCAAGCGGCGTACCCCCAAGCGGACGCTCAGCAGGAAGACGACCACACGATCCTGGGGGGTGAAAACAGGACCATCAGTAATCAGCAGGCCGAGGATGCGGCGGCGCATGCAGGTTCAGGATCAGATCAATGACCAACGCAGTCCACCCGGTCTGATGCGCAGCCCCCAACCCCGCCCCCGTATCCCCATGGAAGTACTCGTAATACAGCAACAGGTCATGCCACCCCGGATCGTTCTGGAACAAAGGAACGTCCCCGAACACCGGCCGCCGCCCCGTATCGTCGTTGCGGAACAGGTTCACCAGTCGCCGCGACAGGTCGTCCGCCACGGTCGCCAGCGTCGCCATCTTGCCGCTGCCCGCCGGGTACTCCACCTGCAGATCGTCGCCGAAGAACTCGGAGAAGCGGCGGACCGCCTCGATCAGGATGTAGTTGACTGGCATCCAGATCGGCCCGCGCCAGTTGGAGTTGCCGCCGAAGAGGCCGCTGGTCGACTCGCCGGGCTCGTAACCGACCGTGTAGTCCGCCTCGCCGACGTGGACGGTGAAGGGCTCGTCGCGGTGCGCGCGGGACAGGGTGCGCAGCCCGTACGGGGAGAGGAACTCCTCCTCGTCGAGCATGCGCTGCAGGATGCGGATCAGCTGGTCGGGCCCGACCATCGACAGCAGGCGCAACTGCTGCCCGCCGCGGCTCTTCTTCGCGCCGACCACGTCGCCGTACTCGGGCTTGTTGGTGAGGAACCAGCGCAGGCGCGCGGCGACGTCGGGCAGGCGGCGCAGCGTGGAGGAGCTGATGATCGTGGTGGCGGTGAGGGGGAGCAGGCCGACGACGGAGCGGACCTTCAGCGGGATGCGCTGGCCGTCGGCGGTGCGCAGGACGTCGTAGAAGAACGCCTCCTCCTCGTCCCACAGGCCGAACTCGTAGGCGGCGTCGGCGATGTACGCGAAGTGTTCGAGGAACTTCGCCGCGATGTCCTCGTAGACGCGGTCGTGCACGGCGAGGGTGAGGGACATGTCGAGCATGTTGAGGGCGTACATCGCCATCCATGCCGTGCCGTCGGACTGTTCGAGGCGACCGCCGACGGGCAGGGCGGCCGAGCGGTCGAAGGGCCCGACGTTGTCCAGGCCGAGGAAGCCGCCCTCGAAGACGTTGTTGCCTTCGGCGTCCTTGCGGTTGACCCACCAGGTGAAGTTCAGCAGCAGCTTGTGCAGCACACGGGCGAGGAAGTCGAAGTCCTTGGAGCCGTCGATGGCGAAGACCCGCAGCGCGGCCCACGCGTGCACGGGCGGGTTCACGTCGCCGAACGCCCACTCGTAGGCGGGAATCTGGCCGTTCGGATGCATGTACCACTCGCGCAGCAGCAACAACAGCTGATCCTTGGCGAATCCGGGGTCGACGCGAGCGATGGCCACGCAATGGAAGGCCAGGTCCCAGGCGGCATACCACGGGTATTCCCACGGGTCGGGCATCGACAGCACGTCGCAGCTGTTCATGTGCCACCAGTGGCTGTTGCGGCCGTGGCGGCGGCTGTCCGGCGGTGGCTCGGAGACGGGGTCGCCCTCCAGCCAGCGGGCGACGTCGAAGTGGAAGAACTGCTTGCCCCACATGAGGCCGGCGACGCCCTGCCGGACGATCATCGCCTCCTCGGGGGTGGCGGTCGGCGGGACCAGCGCGCTGAAGTACGCGTCGGCCTCGGCGGAGCGCCGCGACATCGTGGTGTCGAAGTCCGTGCGCAGGTCCGCGGGGGCGAGGTCCTTGGCGCCGGGGGCGTTGAGGTTGAGCCGCAGCCGGATCTCGTGGGTGCCGCCGGCGGGCACGGAGACGAGGTAGTGCAGCGCGGCCTTCGTGCCGACGAGGTCGGGGTTGACCGTGTCCTTGCCGTGCAGGATGTGGTCGTTGATGCCGTCCTTCGGGTACTCACGACCCGGCTTGCCCCAGATGCGGTCGCCGTTGGTGTCGTTGTTGCAGAACAGCGGGCGCGGCGCGCCGTCGCCGGTGAGCGCGAGGCGGCCCAGCAGCCGGTGCTCGGCGAGCAGCCCGTTGTCCTTGGCGCGGATCTCGGGCATGTAGTCGCGGCCGGGCAGGCCCCACGCCCACGTGTTGCGGAACCACAGGGTCGGCAGCAGGTGCAGGGTCGCAGGCTCCGGGCCCATGTTCTGGATGGTGATCCGCATGCACATGTCGGTCGGACCGGCCTTGGCGTAGTCGACCTCGACGGCCCAGTACCGGTCCTCGTCGAAGATGCCGGTGTCGACCAACTCGTACTCGGGCTCGTCCCGCCCGCGGCGGCAGTTCTCGGCGACCAGGTCGTCGTAGGGGAACGCCTGCTGCGGGTAGTGGTAGCGCCACTTCATCCACGAATGGGTGGGCGTGGAGTCCAGGTACCACCAGTAGTCCTTGACGTCCTCGCCGTGGTTGCCGAGGTCGCCGCCGAGGCCGAACATCCGCTCCTTGAGGATCGGGTCCTTGCCGTTCCACAGGGCGAGGGCGAAGCAGAACGTCTGCCGGTCGTCGCAGATGCCCGCCATGCCGTCTTCGTTCCACCGGTATGTGCGGGAGCGGGCCTGGTCGTGGGGGAAGTGGTCCCAGGCGGTGCCGTGAGCGCTGTAGTCCTCGCGGACCGTGCCCCAGGCGCGCTCGGACAGGTAGGGCCCCCAGCCCCGCCATGGGCGCTCACCGCTGTCGGCCTCAGCGAGCCGGCGGCGTTCAGCGTTCCCATCGTCCTCGATCACGAACTCATTCTCCGTCGCAGATGTTTCGCCCAAGTTGAGCGCGGTCCAGAACCCGTCTGATGGCTGTTTCTAGCTTCCCGTCCCTGTCGGGCCGCGGTCCCGTGGGGGGCTGCGCCACCCCACACCCCCCATGCTCGCTTCGCTCCCACTCGTGCTGTTTCTAGCTCCCCGTCCCTGTCGGGCCGCGGTCCCGTGGGGGGCTGCGCCACCCCACACCCCCCATGCTCGCTTCGCTCCCACTCGTGCTGTTTCTAGCTTCCCGTCCCTGACGGGCCGCGGTCCCGTGGGGGGCTGCGCCACCCCACACCCCCCATGCTCGCTTCGCTCCCACTCGTGCTGTTTCTAGCTCCCCGTCCCTGACGGGCCGCGGTCCCGTGGGGGGCTGCGCCACCCCACACCCCCCATGCTCGCTTCGCTCCCACTCGTGCTGTTTCTAGCTCCCCGTCCCTGTCGGGCCGCGGTCCCGTGGGGGGCTGCGCCACCCCACCCCCCATGCTCGCTTCGCTCCCACTCGTGCTGTTTCTAGCTCCCCGTCCCTGACGGGCCGCGGTCCCGGGGGGCTGCGCCACCCCACACCCCCCATGCTCGCTTCGCTCCCACTCGTGCCTTTGTCAGCAGCCCCAATCTTGCCTTGATCAATTATCTTGTCGCGAGTCGCTCGCACTCTGCCACCTCTTGCCACCAAGATTGTGCCCATGGTGGTGTTCGGTGCGCAGGTATGCGGTGATTTGTCGGCTGGAGCGACCCGTGAGTGGCTCGTGCCCGACGGCACTGGCGGGTACGCGATGGGGACGGTCTCCGGGCTACGAACCCGCAGGTACCATGGCCTGCTCGTGGTCGCGGAGCCCGGTCAGCCGGCGCGCCGGCACCTCGGGCTGGCCGCGCTCGACCCGGTCCTGACGCTGCCGTCCGGCGCCACTGTGTCCCTCGCCACCCACGAGTGGAACGGCGGCGTCGTCAGCCCCGAGGGCCACACCCTTCTGGAGCGCTTCGAACTGGTCGACGGGCTGCCGCGCTGGCGCTGGCGGATCGGGCCGGTCGTCCTGGAACGGCGCATCGCGATGGTCCACGGCAGCTCGCACGTCGGCGTCGTGCACCGGCTGCTCAGCGCGCCCGGCCCGGTGACGCTCACGCTGAAGGCGCTCGTCACCTGGCGCGACGCGCACGGCGAGCGGGGTGCGTCCGGCCCGCCGCCCGCGGTGGCGTCCGTGGCCGGCGGCGCCGTCGTCGAGCGGGCGTTCCGCTTGCACGGTCCTTCCTGGCAGCCGGGTGGTCAGTGGTACCGGGGTGCCTACGCTCGTGAGGAGGCCGCCCGCGGACTGAACGCGTCCGAGGACCTCTGGTACGCGGGGGAGTTCAGCGCGACGCTGCACACCGGCGAGGCCCTGGAGGTGGAGGCGTGGGCCGGTGACGGCGAGGCCCACGGCGCACAGCGGATCGTCGAGCGTGCGCAGGAGCGCAACCGGTCCTTGACGCACGACGCTACCGACGCGGCGGACGCAGCACTGGTACTTGCGGCCGACGCCTTCGTCGTCGCGGGTGCGCAGGGCGCGCCGGAGGTGGTGGCCGGCTACCCGTGGTTCGGCACCTGGGGGCGCGACACCATGATCAGCTACGAGGGCCTGTTCCTCGCCACCGGCTGGTGCGACGAGGGTCGCGAGCTGCTGCGCGCCTACGCGGCGACCCTGTCCGAGGGCATGCTCGCCAACACCGCCGACACCGGCCAGACGGAGTACAACACGGTCGACGGCACACTGTGGTTCCTGCACGCCGTCGAGCGGCACGTCACCGCCACCGACGACGAGGACCTGGCGAGGGAGGTCCTGCCGGGGCTCGAGCAGGTCGTCGCCGCGCACCTGGCCGGGACCCGCTACGGCATCCGCGTCGACCCCGCCGACGGTCTCGTCACGCAGGGCGCCCCCGGTGTCGCGCTCACCTGGATGGACGCCCGCGTCGACGGGATCCCCGTCACACCGAGGGTCGGCAAACCGGTCGAGGTCAACGCGCTGTGGATCAACGGGCTGGCGGCCGTCGCCGGGCTGAAGGAACGCCTCGGCGGCGACGCGACGGGGCTGCACCGGCTCCGCGAGCGGGCCGCGGCGAGCTTCGCGACCCGTTACCCACTGTTGCGCGCTGCAAGCGACGTGCGGGATGCAGCGCCGCTGTACGACGTGGTCGACGGCCCCGACGGCGACGACCCGTCCACGCGCCCCAACCAGCTGCTGGCGTGGAGCCTGCCGCGGGGCCCGATGCGCGGCACCCCCGTACCGGACGCGGTGTTTTCGCTGTTCACGCCGCTTGGGCCGCGGTCGCTCGCGGCCGACGACCCGGCGTTCACCGGCGCCCACCGCGGGTCGCCCGGGGACCGGGACCGGGCCTATCACCAGGGGACGGTCTGGCCCTGGCTGATCGGCCCGTACATCGATGCGGTCCGCCACGGTCGGTTGAACAATCACCGTGAGTTGCTGGCCGGTATCGAGGCGCATCTGTGGGAGTGGGGCGTAGGTTCGGTCAGCGAGACAGCCGACGGACATGCGCCACATCAGGCCACCGGGTGCCCGTTTCAGGCCTGGTCCGTCGCGGAGACCCTGCGAGTCCGACGGAATGTCGGCTGACCGTTACACCCTAGAAATGAGATTTGCCTCCCTGGTAACCCTCGCCCGGCAGGATGAGTCTCAAGCCCACCCACCTCGTCACACGCGAGTCTGATTTGCGTGTGTCAGCGTTGGCGCGCGTGGGTACCAGGGCGGGCGTTTTCGAGCGACAACTCAACTGTGGGGGCGGCCACGTGGACCAGACCATCGGCAAAGCGGCGACACCGATGAGGATCCTGATGCTGTCGTGGGAGTATCCACCCGTCGTGGTCGGCGGGCTGGGACGGCACGTGCACGCCCTCGCCACCTCGCTGGTGACGGCGGGCCACGAGGTCACCGTGGTGACCCGGCATGCGCCGGGCGCGCCGCTGGAGGAGTACTCCGAGGGCGTCCGCATCGTCCGCGCGGCGGAGGACCCGCCGCTGTTCCCGCTCGCCACTTCCACGCTGCTGGCGTGGACGATGGCCTTCAACCACACCCTGACCCGCGCCGCCCTGCGCGCCGCGGCCACCGGTGAGTACGACCTTATCCACGCCCACGACTGGCTCGTCACGCACACCGCCGTGACGCTCAAGGAGTGCCTCGACCTGCCGCTGGTCGCGACCATCCACGCCACCGAGGCGGGCCGGCACCAGGGCTGGCTGCCCGACGAGATGAACAAGTGCATCCACTCCGTCGAGTGGTGGCTCGGGCACGAGGCCTGCCGGGTGGTGGTCTGCTCCGAGTACATGCGCTGGGAGGTGACCCGGCTGCTCGACCTCGCGCCGGCCCGGGTGTCCGTCGTGGCCAACGGCGTCGACTCCAGCGTCTGGAAGGCACCGTCCCGGGCCGTCAACGCCGCCCGCGCCAGGTTCGCCGCCGACGGTCCCCTCCTCGGGTACGCCGGCCGCCTGGTCTACGAGAAGGGCGTGCAGGACCTCATCGCCGCCCTGCCCGAGCTGCGCGCCAGGCACAACGGCCTGCGGGTCGTCATCGCCGGCGACGGCCCGCACCGGGCCGAACTCCAGGAGGACGTGCGGCGGCTGCGGCTGCAACGGGCTGTCAGCTTCGCCGGCTTCATGGGTGAGGGCGAGCTGCCGGCGCTCATGGCGGCCACCGACGCCCTGGTGGTGCCGAGCATCTACGAGCCGTTCGGCATGGTCGCCCTGGAAGGCGCCTCCGCGGGTGCGCCGCTCGCGGTCGCCGCCACCGGCGGCCTCGCCGAGATCGTCGAGCCCGGCGAGACCGGCGTGACGTTCCCGGCGAAGAGCCCCGAGGCGCTCGCCGCGTCCGTCGGCACCCTGCTCGACGACGAGCCGTTCGCCCGCCGGGTCGCGAAGAAGGCCCGCACGATGGTCGGCCAGAAGTACGGCTGGGCCACCATCGCGGCCAACACCGCCGAGGTGTACCGCACGGCCATCACCGAGGCGCCCGGCTTCGCCGCGAAGCAGGCCGCTGCGGTCCTTGAGAACGGACGGCCGCAGATTGTCGTGCCGGACGGCAACCTTCTGACGATATAAGTCCGATCTTTGAGCGGCCCCGGCGGGAAGTTTGCCGGGGCTGTTCGCATTTGGGGTCTCGCATCCCGGCCGGATCGCGATTAGGGTCTCTGGGGGTACAGCGACCGGAATCGATCAGGACGGCGACTGGGTGAGCGGGACGGCTGACGAGGTCCTCGGCAACAGATACCGGCTCATCGCACCCGTCGGCACCGGTGGCATGGCGGTCGTGTGGCGGGCCCAGGACCTCGTGCTCGATCGGGACGTCGCGATCAAACTCCTCTCCGAAGAACTCGCCACCAAACCCGGCAACCGCGAGCGCATCCGCGCCGAGGCGCAGGTCGTCGCCCGGCTCCAGCACCCCAACATCACCGCCGTGCACGACTACGGCGAGGCCGGTGACGCCTTCGCCGTGGGCCGCCACGGCCGCCGCCCGTACGTCGTGATGGAGCTCCTCGAGGGCGACCTGCTGTCCAACCGGCTGCGCAGCGGACCGATGTCGTGGCGCCGGGCCACCCAGATCTGCGCCCAGGTCGCCGCCGGGCTGGCCGCCGCGCACGAGCGCCACGTCGTGCACCGCGACATCAAACCCAGCAACATCATGCTCACCGCCGCCGGCGCGAAGATCCTCGACTTCGGGGTGGCCGGCCTCACCGGCTCGTTCGACCCCGACGACGAGGACGGCACCGTCTTCGGTACCCCCGCCTACCTGGCACCCGAGCGGCTCCTCGGCGGCGGTGTCATCCCCGCGACCGACGTGTACACCGTCGGCCTGCTCGTCTACCGGTGCCTCACCGACCGGCTGCCGTGGCACGCGGACACGCCGACCCAGATGATCGCCAACCACGTCTACGAGCCCCCGCATCCGCTGCCGGAGATCTCCGGCCTGCCCGCGGACATCGGCCGGCTCGTCGCCCGGTGCCTGGCCAAGGACCCCGAGGACCGCCCGCCGGCCGCCGAGGTCGCCCGGGTCCTCGCCGCCGCCACCGGCATCCACGTCGTCCTACCTGGGGAGGACGGCTCCTCCACCCAGGAGGTCCATGTCCCCCACGCGGTCGGGGCGCGCCACCGCCAGCCGGTCGAGCCGACGTTCGGCCGCGAGGTGACGGTCCCGCGCAACCGCCGCGCCGCCCGCCAGCGCAGCCGCCGTGCACTGGCCGCGTCGATCGCCGCCGTCGCGGTCGCCGTCGCGGCCGGCTGGCTCGCCTACTGGAAGCCTTGGGCGCCGCGTGCCGGCTGCAACGTGGACTTCTACATCCACCCCGAGATGAACGCCGCCGGTGACCGCCCGTTCTCGGCCAGGATCACCATCGCCAACTCCGGCAACCGGCCGACCGACCCGTGGAAGCTGCACTTCCTGCTCCCCGGCGGGCAGGACGTCAGCCAGATCGACGGCAGCATCGCCACGTGGGAGCGCGCCGGCGGTGGTGTACGGATGACCGGCGCCTACGCGCTGCCGCCGGGCAAGGCGCTCACCGTCGGCATGAAGGGCAACGGTGGCAACCCCGCCCCGCCGAGTAACTTCACCGTCAACGACGTCGACTGCGACACCCGGATCTCCCAGCGCCCGCCCGGCTCCGCGCTGCCACCGATGACCGACCTGGTCCCGGCCCCCAAGGACAAGGACCGGCCGTCCAAGGACGAGCGCCCGCCGCCGCCACCCGGTGGCGACCGCCGTCCCCCGCCCGGCGAGGAGAACGGCCCGCCGCCGTCAGGCTCGGCGACGTCCGGTCCGCCTGCTTACGGGCGGCCGGCGAGTGGTGCGGCGACGCCGTCGCCGCGTTACGTTGTGAGCCGTGCCTGAACGGTTCCCCGGCCCCGTCGGGTTCGTCTTCGGCGGCGGCGGCGTCCTCGGCGCGGTCGAGGTCGGCATGGCCAGGGCGCTGCTGCACGCCGGGATCCGCCCGGACCTGGTCGTCGGCACGTCGATCGGCGCGTTCAACGGCGCGGCCGTCGCCGCCTCCCCGGACGAGCGGGTCGCCGAGCGCCTGATCGAGCTGTGGGTCTCGCCGGAGGCCCGCACCGTCTACGGCGACTCCCTGCCGCGGCAGCTGGGCCGCTTCGCCCGCAGGACCCACCTGCACTCCCCGGCGCCGCTGCGCCGGCTGCTGACCCGCGAGCTCGGCGAGGACACCACCTTCGACGACCTGCCGGTGCCGTTCCAGTGCTGCGCCGCCAGCATCGAGCGCGCCGCGGAGCACTGGTTCGACAAGGGACCCCTCGTCGAGGCCGTCCTGGCAAGCTCGGCCGTGCCCGGGTTGCTGCCACCCGTACACCTCGGGGAGGAGCACTTCATCGACGGCGGGATCGTCAACTCCGTGCCCGTCGGCCGCGCCGTCACCCTCGGCGCCCGGACGGTCTTCGTCATGCAGGTCGGCCGGATCGAACGCCCACTGCGCCCGCCGCGGCGGCCGTGGGAGGTCGCGCAGGTCGCGTTCGAAGTCGCCCGGCGGCACCGCTTCGCCCGGGAGCTGTCCGAGGCGCCGCCCGAGGTCACCGTCCACGTCCTACCCACCGGCGGCGGCACCGCACGCGACGACTCACCGCTGTCCTACCGCAACATGACCCTCGCCCGCGCCCGCATCGACCGTGCGTATGAGGCGTCCTGCGCCTACCTGGAAGCCGCTGTGTGATGCCACCCCGCTGGCTGCGCCGCGTCGTCCTCGCCCCGGTCTTCCTCGGGATCATCCTCGCGGTCCTGGCCACCATGCCGGCCTGGCTGCTCATCGCCGGCGTCGTCGCACCGTTCGGCTCCGGACGGTTGCGCGCCCTGCGGGTCACCTGGATGCTCGCCGTCTACCTGCTGCTCGAGGCCGTCGCGCTGATCGTCCTGTTCGGGCTCTGGGTCGCCAGCGGGTTCGGCTGGAAGCTGCGAGGGCCGCGGTTCCAGCGGATCCACTACGTCCTCACCGGCCGGTTCCTGCGGGTGCTGTACGAGCAGGCCCGCTGGGCGCTGGGCGTGAAGGTCGCCGTGGTCGGCACCGACCCCGACGTCGCCGCGCCGGGCCGCCCGGAGCTGGTGTTCTGCCGCCACGCCGGCCCAGGCGACTCGTTCCTGCTCATCCACGCGCTGGTCAACTGGTTCGACCGGGAGCCGCGCATCGTCCTCAAGTCCACCCTGCAGTGGGACCCCGTCATCGACGTCATGCTCAACCGGCTGCCCAACCAGTTCCTCACCGCCGGCGGCGGCGACCCGTCGCACGTGGCCCGCCTCGCGACCGGCCTCGACGACAACGACGCCCTCGTGCTCTTCCCGGAGGGCGGCAACTTCACCCCGACCCGCCGCGAGCGCGCCATCCAGCGGCTGCGCGACCTGGGCCTGCACAAGATGGCCGAACGCGCCGCCCGCATGCGGCACGTCCTGGCGCCCCGCCCCGGCGGGACCCTCGCCGCGCTCGACGCCGCACCGGAGGCCGGGGTCATCTGGGTCGCGCACACCGGGCTGGACAAGCTGCTCACGGTCGCCGACCTGTGGCGGCACCTCCCACTCGACCTCACCATCACGATGCGCTGGTGGTCGGTCGACGCCGCGGACGTACCGGTGGGGCACGAGCAGCGGGTCGACTGGCTGTACGAGTGGTGGGCCCGCATCGACGCCTGGATCGACCGGCACGGCCCCTCCTGAGTTTCCCTTTTCCGCGGCTCCTTTCGGGGCCTTTCGGGGCTGCTGCGGCAGTCGTTCGGGGTTCGTGGAGAATGGCCGGATGCGATTCGGGGTGCTGGGCACGGGACACTGGGCTGCGACGACTCAGGCGGTGGCCCTCGCGGCGCACCCCGACGCCACGCTCACCGGCGTCTGGGGCCGCTCCCCGGCGAAGACCGCAGCGTTCGCCGAGTCGTTCGGGATCACGGCGTTCGACGACGTCGATGCGCTGCTCTCCTCCGTCGACGCGGTGGCGATCGCGCTGCCACCGGAGATCCAGGCCGGCCTCGCCGTCCGGGCCGCCCGCGCCGGCAAGCACCTCCTGCTCGACAAGCCACTGGCGCTGACCGTCGAGTCCGCCGCCGCCGTCGTCGACGCGGTCGACGCCACCGGCGTCGCATCCGTGGTCTTCTTCACCAACCGGTTCATCCCGGCCGTCGAGACCTTCCTGCGCGACAACACCGCCCTCGGCGGCTGGTACGCCGCACACGCCACCATGTACGCCTCGATCTTCCAGCCCGGCAACCCCTACGCGGGCTCGACCTGGCGCAAGGAGCACGGCGGCCTCTGGGACCTCGGCCCGCACGCCCTGTCGGTGGTCCTTCCGCTGCTCGGCCCCGTCGTCGACCTCAGCGCCGCCGACGGCCCCCACGACACCGTGCACCTCCTCCTGCGGCACGACAGCGGCGCGGCGAGCACGCTGTCACTGACCCTCGACGCCGCACCCGACGCGACGTCGTTCGGGTTCTCCTACTTCGGCGAGCACGGCGCCCTCACCCTGCCCACCTGGGGCGACGACACCCCCGTCACCGCCTTCGGCCACGCGGTGACGGCACTGCTCGCCGCGGCGGGCGGCGTGCCACACCCGTGCGACGTGCGGTACGCGGCCTCCATCACCGGCATCCTGGCGGCCGCCGACCAGGCCCGCCGCACCCAGACGATCGTCACCGTCTGATCCTCGCCGCCCCCTGCGCGGTTCCACCTCGCGCCGCTGCACCGCCTCATCGACGCTGCACCGCCTCATCGCATGCGGGTGACCGCCGCCCGCAGGCGCCGCACGTCGCGGATGCGCCGCTCGTACGTGGTGGCCAGGGCGACCAGCACCAGTCCCGCCACCGCTAGGGGCGCCCACCTCGGCAGCAGGTCCCAGTACACGGCGATCTCGTGCAACGCGATCACCGCCAGGACCGTCCCGCCGACGACCACCGGGGCCTGCAGCCGCCACACCGCCCCCACGACGACGACGGCGAGGGCGCCGAGGCCGAGCAGCAGCCGCCGCAGCGGCTCGCCCTCGCTCACCAGCACCGAGGCCAGGCTCGGGCCGAACGAGGCGAACAGCGCGGGCCCGTACGCCACCCAGCTGCTGATCCGCTCCTGCCCGGCCGGCCGCGCCCGGACCGCGTACCAGCCGACGGCGACGGCGATCGCACCCGCGGGCAGCGTGTACGCCTCCAGCAGGGCGACCTCGTTGGACGCGAGCACCAGCCAGTACGCCACCAGCTGTGCCGCGCCCGCCACGCCGGCGAACACCACCCTGGGGCCGGCGAACGCCCGCAACCCGAGCGCGAGCCCCCAGAGGCTGCTGATCCCGGCCATCGCGGCCAGGTCCCCGCTGGTGAGCAGGAACGCCACCACGGCGGTGGTGTGCGCGACCACCTCGAGCACCAGCGCCTCACCCGGCGCCGAACCGCGCTGCACGGCGCTTGCAGCGGGCCGAAGCCGACGGATGACGACCGACGCCGCGAGGACCACGGCCGCGGCGAGCAGCACCCAGTAGCCGGTCCAGCGCAGCGGCAGCTCCGCCGCGCGGGCCGCGGTGAACGCCAGCCAGCCGGCGCTGAGCGCGCCGACCAGCCAGCCGAGGGTCCTCGCCGCCGCGGTCCGCCCGGCGACACCGATGACCGCGGCGGTCACCAGCACCGCGGCGAGCGCGGTCAGCGTCGCGGGTTTCGTCGCGAGGCACCCCGCGAACCCGGCCCCGGCGGTGAACCAGCACGTGAACGCCCCCACGTTGACCCGCAGAGCCCTCGCCCCGGGCCTGACCAGCGCTGCGGCGAGCGCCGTGACCAGCCCGCCGGCGAGCGTCACGGCCGGCACCGTGGGCCACGGCGCCTCGGCCGCCAGGCAGCCGAGCACCACGGCCAGGGTCGCGGGCGCTCCCGCGAGGGTCCACACCGCGGTCCGGGACCGCCGACCGGCAAACACCGCCAGCACGGCGAGCAGCCCGAGTGTCACGGCGGCCGGTCCGGGCCTGTACGCCTGCGCCACGCCGGCCCACCAGCGCCCGGTCGGGTCGAGCCCCACCCCGTCCGGTGCACCCTGCCAGACGGCGCCGAGCCATCGGTACGGCCGCAGCAGCGTCTCGAACACGGCCGGCGCGACCGCCACCAGCGCGACCACCCCAGGGATGACGGCGGGCAACGCCGCCGGCACGAACCATGCAGGGACGGGTCCTCCGGAAGGAGGAGCGCCACCGTCGCCGGTCCTCGGCTGCCAGGCGATGCCGGCCGCCGCGAACCAGGCCGACAGTACGGCCGCGGCCGCGAACACTCCGAACGGCAGGTGACCGCCGTCGGCCGCGGACAACCCGGCCGCGGTCAGCGTCACGCCCAGACCGGCGACGGCCACCCCGAACACCCCCGGGGCGCCGAGCCTGTCGCGCGCCACGACCACCAGCACCGTCGCGAGCGCCAGCCCGGCCGCCGCACCGAACATCGGCGCCGGCACCGACAGCGCGCCCCCGGCCGTGACGAGCCGGACCGCCCCCGCGACGAGCAGCGGCAACCCCGCCAGCCCGACACTGACAGCCGGCGCGGCGAGCCGCCCCGCTTCGCTCCGCAGCGCGAACACCACGCACAGCGCCACCAGGCCGGCCATGCTGAGCAGCGTTGCCAGCGGCGTGTCCAGCCCGACGAGCATCGCGTGCACCGCCACGACCGGCAGCATCATCGCCGCCCACCACCCGGCCGGCGGGCTCAGCCACGGAGCCGGCCGCCCGGCACCGACGGTCGGCGTCGGGCCTGCTGCATCCGTGGTCGGCTGGCCGGCGTCGGCCCGCGTTGGGCTTGCAGTGTCCGGGGCCGGCTGGCCTGCGGCGGTCGGCGCGTGGCCCGCTGCACCTGTGGTGTGCTGCGCGGCGGCCGGCGTGGTGCTTCCGCCGTTCGTGGCCGGCCGGCCCTCGCCGGCCGTGGGGCCGGTCGGCGGAGCGGTCGCGGAAGCCGGAGCAAGGGCGGTCCCGCGGCCCGCGGACCAGTGCAGCGCGGCGACGGACAGCCCGGCGAGCAGCACGAAGTCCAGCAGCGACACGACCGGCAGCGGGGCGTCGAACGTGCCCGGGACGGCGAACACCACCAGCACCGCCGCCGGCCACACCACCCAGCGGGACCGGTTCAGGACCAGGAACGCGGCCGCGATCGGCAGCAGAGCGACCGGAACCTGCCACGAGAACATCGAGTCCAGGGTGGACGCCGGGCCGTGCCACGCGGGCAGGGCGGGGTCGACGGCGGAGCCGGCGGCGAACAGGGCGGCGTAGGCGTACGGGATGGCGGCCGTGCCGGCGACGATGAACGCGCCGACTCTGGCGCCGTCGCGAACCCGGTCCGGCAGCACCGCGACGGCGAGCGCGATCAGCACCGGCACGCAGGCGAACGCGATGGCCTGCTGGCCGGGCACGACCTCCGCGAGGATGCGCACCGCGACGAGCGCGACGATGCCGACCGCGATCCCGGCGCCGACATGCGCCGTGACCCGGTGCACGAGACCGGCGGCCACGATGACCGCGGCCAGCGCCAGCATCGCGGCGCCGGCACCGAGGACGCCGGCGACGCCATCCACGGTGGACAGCGCGACGAGCCCCAGCGGCCCGGCGACGACGACCGCGAGGCCGGCGCCCACCCAGGTGACCTTCTCCACCGTCCGGGCGAGCAGCACGTCGAGCGCCGCCACGGCGACGAACGTCAGCGTCCAGCCCGTCGCCCCGAACGACCGCTCGGCAGCCAGCAACGGCAGCACCGGCTGGGCCGCGAGGATGGCCGCGAAGCGGGGGCCTCGCAAGCCGGTTGCGACGGCGTACCCACCGGCGATGACGGCGGTCACCGCGAAGACCAGCCCGGCGAAGGTGTTCGGCCGGGTCGTGTCGGCGAGCCCGGCGAGGTTGACGTACCAGGCGGCGTATCCGTCCAGCAGCACGAGCAGCAGCCCCAGCGCGGCGAACGTCTCCGCCGTGGAGCGCAGCCCTCGCGCGAGCGCGACCGGCGGCACCGCGAGGGTGACCAGCGTGACCGCCGCCAGGATCGCGGCCCGGCCCAGCACCCCGAAGCTCGCCCAGGCGACCGCCGTGAACACGATCGCCGCGCTGCCGAGCAGCAGACCGCCGAGGATGAACAGCAGGTTCTGCACCGTGCGGGGACTGGTCTCCGGCTGCGCAGCGGCCAGGGGAGCCGGCCGATGGACACCCGGAGCACCGGCACCCGGCACCGGCACGGGCCCGGCAGGCGGCAGGCCCGGTGCGGCGGGCACCGGTCGTACCGGCGCGGCGGTGGTCGGGGACAGCGCGCGCTTCGCCGCCTGCACCGCCTGGCTCACCCTCGCCGCAAGCAGGTTGCGCTGGGCGCGCACGGCGTTCAGTCGCTGGACCGCGGCGTCATACCTGCTGCGCGCCTCGTCGAACTCCGCACGGGCCGCCTCGACCTCGACGAGCAGTTCGTCGGCGCGCACACCGAGCCGTACCACCTCGGCCGCATCCGGGAACGGGGCACGACCGCAGCCGGGGCAACCGGCCTCCAGGTCTGCCTGGCCGCCGCAGAACGGGCACGGGTACGTCATCATGCCGCTCAGGATGACCCCGCAAGCCTGTTGCAGGTATCGGTTGCCCTACTCATCCTCGTCTGAGTAGCGGGATCTTCCCTGTCACGTGAATGACGCGGCATGCTGGCGGGATGCGGTTGCTCACCGAGGCTGAGTACAAAGCGACGATGGAGCCCGAACCGATACAGATCGGTCCGGACGACGAGCCGCCGTTCGACTTCTGGCCCTACTTCGACGCGATACCCGAGGCACACCTCGGCGGCCACGACTTCAGCGAGGGCGGCGTCAACTACGCCTGGCAGATGCCGGCGGGCAAGCTGCAGCACGTCCTCGTGAACTGTGAGACCCCGAACGTCTTCCTGGTCCTCGTCCTGGACCTGCGCACCGAGACCGTCCTCGGCCACTACCTGCTCGACATCTACGGCGTGTGACTACTCGTCCAGCCCGCGCTCGATCGCATACCGCACCAGGTCGACGCGGCTGTGCAGCTGCAGCTTGCCCAGCGTGTTCTGCACATGGTTCTGCACCGTGCGGTGCGACAGCACCAGCCGCTCGGCGATCTCCCTGTACGTGACGCCCTTCGCGACCAGCCGCAGCACCTCGGTCTCCCGCTCGGTCAGCCGCGGCGCGTCCGGGTCCTCGGCGCGCGTCACCGTCGCCAACCGGCGGAACTCCCCGAGCACCAGCCCCGCCAGCCCGGGCGTGAACACGGCGTCACCCTCAGCCGTGCGCCGCACCGCCGCGAGGAACTCCTCCCGAGCCGCCGACTTCACCAGGTACCCGGTGGCGCCGGCCTTCACAGCGTCGAGCACGTCCTGCTGCTCGCCGCTCGCCGACAACATCAGGATCCGCACCTCGGGGCACGACGCGAGCAGCCCCTGAATGACCTCGACACCGGACCGGTCGGGCAGCTGCAGGTCGAGCACCACCACGTCGGGCCGCACCGACCCCGCGATCCGGACCGCCTGCGCCCCTTCACCGACCGCGGCGACGACCTCGTAGCCGCCCTCCGCCAGATCCCGGGCAACACCCTCACGCCACATCGGATGGTCATCGACCACCATGACCCGGAGCCGTCCCGCTGCGTCCACACCCAGCACCCTATAGGTCCGTTTCCCCCACCGGCTGCCCCTGCGGTTCACCCCGCCACGGGAGCGGACTTTGCAGTTGATCGAAGTCCCGGGCTGGTCGCCTGGACGGCCGCCGGGCGACTTCGATCAAGGGCGTCAAGATCGAATCCGGGCCAACGGCCGCGTACGTCGGTGAACCGGTCCGCCGTGGCGCTCAGGTCGGCGGACGTTGCCGCGTGTGCGCGTCGGGAGCCTTCTCGTGGCCCGACCCGCAGGGCGATTGGAGGTTCCACTCACGAGCGACTGTCGGCACTACGCAAGTGCCGACGGCGCCATAACCCGAAGGATCTCCGGGGTCCTGGCACCGGCGATCCGTCGGGTTATCGGTCCGGCCGGTCCCGTCGCGGGGGTTGGGTCATGAGGCTGGTGCAGGGGGTGGGTCGCGTCCCCGCCGGAGTTTGGCCGCGAGGCCGGGGCGGGTCGCGCTGCGAGATGTTGGGCTCGATCAGGTCGCGCTGCTTGGGTTGGCGACGGAGGCGAGGCCTGCGGAGGGTCAGCGGGGGACATGGAGTTCGATTTCGGTGCCGGTGGTGGGGCTGCTGGTGATGGTGGTGGTGCCGCCCAGGTCGCGGATGCGGCCGCGGATGGACTGGGCGAGGCCGAGGCGGCCGGCGTGCTCGGCCTCGGTGAGGCGACCATCGGGGATGCCGGGGCCGTTGTCGCGGATCGTGACGGTGACGGTGTCGTCGAGCTCCTCGATGAGGAGCCAGGCCTTGGCGCCGGGGCCGGCGTGGAGGCGGACGTTGTCGACGGCGGCGGCCACGGCGGCGGCGACCTCGGCGGCGACCGGCGCCGGCAGCAGGACCTCGGTGGCCGGGGCGGCGACGCTGACGCCCGCGGCGGCGTGGCCGTCGAGCAGGGTCCGCAGGTCGACGAGGTCGGGCTGTGGGTCGGTCGACGCCGCCGCGCCGCGCGACCCGGGACCGCGCGAGGAGGAGGCGCCGCGCGAGGAGATGCCGCGGGAAGCGACGGGGCGTGCGGGTGACGCGGCCCGGGCGGCGCTGGAAGACGTGGAGGGTGAGCGGGAGAGGCTGGCGGGCAGGCGGAAGGAGCGGCGGCCCGACGACTGGGACGCCGGGGGCGCAGGGCGGCGGCGCATCGCGGCGGGTGCGGGGCCGCTGGAGCTGACCAGGGCGCGCAGCGTGGCCTCCTGCTCGCCCGCGAGGCGGCCCAGCTCGGCCGCCTCGCCGCCGAGCTCGGCGCCGCGGCGCTGCAGCAGCGCGAGGACCTGCAGGACGGAGTCGTGGATGCCGCGGGCGAGGCGCTCGCGCTCGCGGGTGGCGGCCTCCAGCTCGGTCGCGCGCTGCAAGCGGGCCTCGGCGTCGATCGCGAGGCGGGCGATGTGGCCGATGCCGACGCCGGCCAGGAGCATGAGAACCGGGCCGTTGACGGTGGCCTGGGAGAAGCCGGCGCGGACGATGACGTCGGCGCCGCTCATCAGCAGCGCGGCGATCGCGCCGCGGCGGCGGCCGCCGGAGATGGCCCAGGCCACGACCGGGCTCGCCACCCACGCCATCGGCAGGGTGGGTGCGCCGACGCCGAGGCCGTCGGGCTGGACGATCCAGCGGGTGGCGAGCAGGCAGCCGGCGGTGACGGCCAGGTCGGCGGTGAGCAGCGGCCAGCCGCGGCGCTCGGGGCGCGCATAGGCGAGGCTGCTCACCACCGTCCAGGCGGACATGACCGACAGGACCAGCCAGCCGCCGAGGGGCCAGTGGTAGTGCTGGAAGTTGCCGATCATCAGCACCGCGGCGTAGCCGAGCGCGGCGATGCGGAAGACCAGCAGCGCCCGCCACAGGGGTCCCTCGAGGGCCTTCACGGTGGGATCAGACCCAGCGGACCGGGGGCAGGCCGGCCTCGACGAGTGCGGCGTCGGTCTGGCTGAAGGGCTTGGAGCCGAGGAAGCCGGCGGGGTTCATGGGGCTGGGGTGGCCCGCCTCGACGATCTTGTGCTGGGGGTTGGTGACCAGGACGGCCTTCTTGCGGGCATAGCTGCCCCACAGGACGAACACGACGCGGCGGGGCATCGCGTTGAGCGCGGCGATCGCGGCGTCGGTGAAGTGCTCCCAGCCCTTGTTGGCGTGGGAGGCGGCCTTGCCGGCGCGGACGGTGAGGACCGCGTTGAGCAGCAGGACGCCGTCGCTCGCCCAGCCGGTGAGGTCACCGTTGGTGGGCGGGGTGACGCCGAGGTCGTCGCGGAGCTCCTTGTAGACATTGCGCAGCGACGGCGGGATCGACACGCCGGGGCGCACCGAGAAGCTGAGCCCGTGTGCCTGGCCCTCCTTGAAATAGGGGTCCTGGCCGAGGATCAGCACCCGCGCGGCCTCCGGCGAGCAGAGCCGGAAGGCGGTGAACAGGTCCGGCAGCGGGGGATAGACCGGGCCGGCCGCATACTCCGCCTCCACGAACGTCTCGAGCTTCTGCACGATCTCGAGATCCAGGTGCGGTTTCATCAGGTCCCGCCAGCCGGCGGGGAGCAGCTCGAGCAAATCCAACGACATGCACCGCACTCTACGAAAGCGGTACGACATTTTCACGACGCGGTAAAACGCGGGGGTATGTCGGAATTGGCTACATTGCCGCCGTGAACCCGGGAGACTGGAGGTGTGGCGCAGGTAGGACCGGTCGGGCATGGCGGCGAACCATTGACGGTGCTCTGGGCGTGGAGGCAGGCCCAGTTGGAGCAGAATGCCCAGCAGCGGGCGGCATCTCCGAGGCCCAGGCGCCAGCAAGATCAGCCAAAGGACAGTCTTGCACAGGACGGTCCCGCGGACGGGCCGAAACCCAGCGACCAGGGCTATCTGACGCAGCTGCAGCAGCGCCTCCGGGAAACCAACGTGAGGGCGGTCATCGCGCGGCTCGCCGACGCGCCGCCTGAGCAGCGCACCGTCCTGCACAGCGCGATCGCCGCGGACCCGTCGGCGGCCGAGCGCGGGTTCGTCTGGCTGCTGGAGCACTTCGACCAGCCGAGTGCCGTGGTGCCGCACCTCGCGCAGCTGGCGCCGGCGCTCGACGCGCTGATCGGTCCGCGCAGCCGGCAGCTGGACCTGTTCGGCGAGGCCCTGGTCGAGGCAGTCCGCGAAACGTCCGATAGGCCCTGGAGCGATGAGGACGCCGGTACGTGGCGCGACGGCTGGCGTTTCGTCGTCGGCTGGCTGCGCCAGGGCAGGTCGCTGCAGCAGGACGAGACCCCGTTCTGGACGGCCACCGTGCTGGCCCACGACCAGCGCCGCGACGACGTGGCGGTGCTGCGGCTGGCCACCGACCTGCCGTACCCGGCGCGGGCCGGGCAGCGCGCCGTCGTGGAGCATCCGATGGTGCCCGGCGCGTGGCGGTCCTGCTGGATCTCCGCGCCGCCGACCGGCGACAACCGCCTCGAACTGCACGTCCAGGCCACCCCCAGCGACGACGCGACCGGCGCGCTGGTGCACGGCACCCGGGTCGGCGACGCGGTGCGGCTGCACCGGGCCGAGGGCGAGTTCGTCATCGAGAAGCACGGCCGGGCGATCCTCATCGTCGCCGAGGACGTGCACGTCGCCCCGGTGAAGGGGCTGCTGGACGAGTTGGCCGCCCGCCTCGACGAGCGGGTCGTGCACCTGTTCTGGGGCGTGTCGACCCGCGACGACCTGTACGACCTGGAGTCGCTGCGGGCACACGCCGCCCGGTGCGCCCACGCGACCGTGCACCCGGTCGTGGCGAGAGGGCCGTCGCACCCGTACCTGAGCGGATCCCTGCCGCAGGTGGTCATCGACTTCGCCGAGTGGACCTCCCACGACGTCTACCTGTGCGGTACCCCCCTCGCGGTCGGGGTCATGCGCAACATGCTCATGCAGCGGTCGGTACCGGCGGGCCGCATCCACGCCGTCACCCTGGACCAGTTCACGGCCGCCACGACACCATCGTCGCGGTGATGACGGTGTTGCCGGAGTAGTTGCTGGTCGCGCGGTCGAACGTGCCGCCGCAGGTGACCAGGCGCAGCTGGGGGCGGGTGGCGGGGCCGTAGACCAGCTCGGCCGGGAAGAACCGCTTCGGGTACAGCCGCACCCCGTCGACCTCGAAGGTGACCGTCGAGCCGTCCCGCCGGGTCACGTCGACATGGTCGCCGGGCTTGAGCCGGCCGAGCCGGTAGAACACCGCCGGGCCGCTGTCGGAGGTGTCGACGTGGCCGACGATCACGGCATTGCCGGCCTCGCCGGGGGTCGGTCCCCGCTCGTACCAGCCGACGTGCGACGACTCCCGCAGCGACGGCGGGATGAGGATGCCGTCCCGGTCGACGTCGACCCGCTCGACGGGTGCGTCCACGGCGATGGAGGAGATGCTCAACCCGACCGGCGTCGACGCCGAAACCTCCGCGGCGGCGCCGGCCAGCCCGGCCGAGGCGCTGGACTCCACGACCGGCGGTGCCACCGGCGTGCCGTACCCGGCGCCGATGAGCGAGACACCGGTCACCGCCAGGGTGATGACGCCGATCACGGTGCCGCCCCGCCAGGTCCCGTTGGACCTGACGAGCATGTGCCGTGGCCGGTGTCCCATGCCGTCACACCGTGCGGCGGCGCAGCGCCAGCGCGCCCGCCGCGCCGACCAGGAGCAGCCCCCCGCCGGCGGCCATGAGGGTGCGGTTGGGGCCCTGCGCGGTCGAGCCGCCGCCGGTCGGCACCCCGCCGGTCGGCGAGACGACCAGTTTGACCACCGAGGAGCTGCCGTCGGCGCAGTCGATGCTGACGTTGAACGTGCCGGCGCTGGTCGTCGCCGGGATGTCGACCGCGACGGAGAACGAGCCGGGTGACTTGCCGGCCTCCATGGGGATGCGAGCGGGCAGTCCGAGCGTGGTCCCGGCGACGTCGGCGGACTTCACGCCCTCTGCGCAGACGGTGCTGAACGTGACGCGCCCGCCAGGTTTCACCGTGTCCGGGGTGACTGCGCCGGCGCCCTCGGCCGCCGCGACGCCGGGGAGGGCGAGCGCGGCCGTCGTGCCGGCGAGCAAGGCGCCGGACAGCAGGATTCTTCGCATGTTCCCATTTGCCGCTGTATCGGGGTGATCACCGAACACCTTCCGCGGAGGAGTGGCACGATGACACTGAGGTCACCCGGCAAACTTGAGAGTTTCCAGAAAGACCAGGTTGGTCCCGTACTTCCTCCGGTGCGAGGATGAGGTAACGAGTAGGAAATATCGCACGTGAGCGCCCCGCCTGGTGGTGCGGGCTGCACGTCTGAAATCCTGCGCGTCGGCGCCATAAGCGCCGGTCGCGGGCAATGGCGGCCGCGGCCAGAAGCCGGACTGCGGGACGAGACGGGAACGACGCGCATGAGTGAGTACAAGATCACCTACCCGGACGGCGAGCTCGACCTGCCGGCACGCAAGGCAACGGAAGGGCCCGCCGGTCTCGAGATCGGCAAACTGCTCAAAGACACCGGTCAGGTCACGCTCGACACCGGATTCGTCAATACCGCCTCGTGCGTATCGTCGATCACGTACATCGACGGCGACGCGGGGATCCTGCGGTACCGGGGCTACCCGATCGAGCAGCTCGCCGAGCGCTCGACGTTCCTGGAGAGCTCCTACCTGCTGATCCACGGCGAGCTGCCGACGCCGGCCCAGCTGGAGGACTTCACCGGCCGGATCCAGCACCACACGCTGCTGCACGAGGAGATGCGCCGCTTCTTCGACGGCTTCCCGCGCGACGCCCACCCGATGGCGGTGCTGTCCTCCGCCGTGAGTGCGCTGTCGACGTTCTACCAGGACAGCCTCAACCCGTTCGACCAGGAGCAGGTCGAGATCTCCACGATCCGGCTGATGGCGAAGGTGCCGACCATCGCGTCGTATGCCTACAAGAAGGCGATCGGGCAGCCGATGCTGTACCCGGACAACTCGCTGGGCTACGTCGAGAACTTCCTGCGGATGACGTTCGGCGTCCCGGCGACCCCGTACGAGATCGACCCGGTCGCGGTCAAGGTCCTCGACATGCTCCTGCTGCTGCACGCCGACCACGAGCAGAACTGCTCGACCTCCACGGTCCGGCTCGTCGGCTCCAGCCAGGCGAACCTCTTCGCCTCCGTCTCCGCCGGCGTCAACGCGCTGTTCGGCCCGCTGCACGGCGGCGCCAACCAGGCCGTCCTGGAGATGCTCCAGGTGATCCAGAACGACGGCGGCGACGTCGCCAAGTTCGTCAGCCGGGTCAAGGACAAGAAGGACACCGCCACCCGCCTGATGGGCTTCGGTCACCGTGTGTACAAGAACTACGACCCTCGCGCGGCGCTGGTGAAGAAGGCCGCGCAGGAGGTCCTCGGCCGGATGGCCAAGCCCGACCCGCTGCTGGACCTGGCGATGCAGCTCGAGGAGATCGCGCTGTCGGACGAGTACTTCGTCTCCCGCAAGCTGTACCCGAACGTCGACTTCTACACGGGCCTGATCTACAAGGCGATGGGCTTCCCGACGACGATGTTCACGGTGCTGTTCGCGCTGGGCCGCCTGCCCGGCTGGATCGCGCAGTGGCGTGAGATGATCAACGACCCGGAGACGAAGATCGGCCGCCCGCGTCAGGTGTATATCGGTTACGGCGCACGGGATTACGCGCCGATTGCTGCTCGGTAAAGACCCGCAGCGTCAACCGGTTCTTGCTCGTTTGTACCTTGACGGAGATCGACCCCGGCTGTCTCATACATGAGGTCCATCTGGGGTCGTTGTCCGTTTTCGACAGGGGAGACCGGTTTTCATGAGCGCGCCAACGTTGTCGCCGCTACTCACCGCGGCAGTGCAGGACCGGACGTCCGGAGCGACCGGGGTGGCCCGGCAGGTCCTCGACGGCCTGGCCGAGTTCGTCCACGATCCCGTGACGCTGCGTGAGGTCATGGCGCAGTTGCCTGGGCTGCTGCCGGGGTACGCCTCGATGTGGCACATCGCCCGTGCCGCCAACGGTGACGATCCCGGGCCCGCCCTGCGCGCGATCCGGGAGCAGCTCGACCGAGACGTCGAGGCGAGCGTCGCCACCGCGACCCGCCTGCTGCACCAGCGCGGCGGATGGGCCCGCACCGCGCCGAGCAGCGCGCTGGTGAAGGCCGTCGCCGCGCAGCTGCCCGCCGGCACCGTCGACGCCCCAGGCACCGAGGGGCTCCTGCCGGTGACGGGCATGGCCGGGGCCGACGCGATCAGCCCCACCCGCGTGCTCAACATCAAGGGCACGCTCGCACTCGCCCAGAGCATCCCCACGATCGTGATCACCACATCGCTGAAGCTGGTGCCGGAGCAGGTGTTCGACGGGCTCGGCTCGCCGCTGTTCGAGCGGATCCCGCTCACCGCCTTCTGGGCCGTCGTCCTCGACGGCGAGCTGCTGACCCCGGCCGAGGTCGGCCGCCGCGCCGCCGCACTGCACTGAAGCCGCGGCACCGAAGCGGCAGGCACCAGAAGACAGCACCGAAGCGGCAGGCACCAGAAGACAGCACCGAAGCGGCAGCGCCCACACGGCTGAAGCCGCACAGGTTGTGCGAATCTGTGCGGTTGCGTCGCTTGGACGTTCTACATTGGACGGTTCTCCGACACCGGTAGAACGGCACGGATTGGGGGCTGTGCAGTGGCTCACGTTGGGAGTACATTGCGTTGCATCCCAAGGACGCCGGGGCCGCCGCTTCCCCCGTGGCGGCGGCCCCGGTCTTTGAACTGGTTGCCACTCCCCGCCGGCCGACGCCAGACATCCGCGTTTCGATGACCGTGCCCGCGGAGACCACATCGACATGGTGACCACCGTTCGTCCGCGCGCCACAGCCCCCGCGCACGCCGCCGGTCCGCCCCCGCGCACAGTGCTGCTCATCGGCGGCATGATCCTGCTCGCCGTGCTGGTGCTGGCAGCGGTCGCCGTCTCCGTCTGGCGGGTCCGGCACGCCTCCGTCGACCGGGCGTCGCACACCGTCACCGCGGCCGTGGCCGGCCGCGACCAGGCGACCCTGGACCTGCTCAGCGGGGTCACCGCCGTCACCGTCACCGCCGCGGACCTCGGCGACGTGCTCTACCGGGTCCGCACCCCCGACGGCGGGCGCATGGTCCCCAGCGTCACCGACCTCGACGGCCGGGTCGGCGTCCAGCTCAACGACACCGGCAACGGCGCCGACAAGGGCGTCGTCACCGTCGAGCTCAACCGGGACGTGCGCTGGACCGTCCGCTTCACCGCCGGCGCCACGAGCAACACCGCCGACCTACGCGGCCTGCGCGAGATCGGCGGTGTCGAGTACATCGGCGGCGTCTCGAGCATCGAGCTCAGCCTTCCCGCGGCGAAGGGCGTTGTCCCGGTGCGGATGAGCGGCGGCGCCAGCACCTTCCGTGTCCACCTGCCGCAGGGCCGGCCCGTCCGGGTCGTCGCGGGCGGGGGTGCCGGCAGCGTCACCGTCGACGGCGCCCGCCACGACGGGGTCGCGGGCGGCGCGGCGTTCCAGAGCGGAGACCCCGCCGCGGCCGACAGGTACGAGATCGACAACACCGCGGGAGTGTCCAGCGTCGTCGTGGACCGCTACTGATCCTGAAAGATCAAGAGGGAAGGATCATTCCGGCGCCCGAGACGGGCGCGTCAACCGGGAGGTCCGGCAGGCCGAACAGCTCCGTCAGCCCGGTCACCTGCAGCAGCCGGTGCACGAACGGTGACGGGCTGCGGACCTCCATCCGGCCACCGACGTCGCGGGTCTTGTTGTTGATCGCGACCAGGGTGCCGATGCCGATCGAATCCATGAACGGCACCCGCCGCAGGTCGACGGTGAGCACCGACGGCCGCTGGGCGTCGATCGTGTCGATCACCACCGATCGCAGTGCGCCTACCGTCGCGGCTTCCAACGGGCCCAATACTTCCACCACAAGTACATCTCCGGAGCGGTGTGTCCGGACCATCGCGTCGCCCATTCACGTCGCGTACCCAGTCAGCGGAACCGGAAACTCACGGGTTGGCCGAGATCAGGAGTGGCAGGACACACACATACGCGGCCAGCAGGACGCAAGCCTCCGGACGGGTGATCCTGCTGCCCCGCCACAGCAGGAGCCAGGCGAGCACTGCGGCGCACACCATCGCCGTGACCGCGGCGAACCCGAACGGCGCGATCGTCGAGCGTCCTGCGGCAAGACCGACGACCGCCCCGCCGATCAGGCTGTTGAAGATGTTGCTGCCCAGCAGGTTGCCGACCAGCAGGTCGCCTTCGCCGCGCCGCTGCGCCTGCACCGACGTCATCAGCTCCGGCAGCGACGTGCCGAAGGCGACCAGGGTGAAGCCGATGACCTGGTCGCTGACGCCCCACCGGTGCGCGAGCGTGACCGCGTTGGCGACCAGCAGCTGCGCCCCGCCGAGGGTCGCGGCGAGCCCCAGCACGGTCCGCAGCGCCTCGACCCACCAGTGCCGCGCCCGCGGCGAGACGAACGCGGCGACGTCATCGGGCAGCGGGTCGCCGTCCTGTACCCGCGACAACCGCACCAACAGCATGAGCGCCCCGACGCTGAGGACGGCGAGGAGCAGCCCGGCCACGAACTTCAGGCCGACCAGTGCGAACGCGCCGAACACCGCGACCGCCGCCGCCATCAGCGGCGCCTCCCGGACCGGCACCGAGGAGCGCACCATCACCGGGGACACGACCGCGACGACACCCAGGACCAGGGTCACGTTGAGGATGTTGGAGCCGACCAGGTTGCCCAGCGCCAGGCCCGCGTTGTCGCGCACCGCCGCGGTGCCGGACACCACGAACTCGGGGGCGCTGGTGCCCAGCCCGATCACGACGACGCCGACGATGACCGGCGCGACCCGCAGCAGCGTCGCGAGCCGGCTCGCGCCCACCACCGCCTGGTCGGCGCCCACGGTCAGCAGCGCCAGCCCGACCAGGCCGAGCCCGACGACGAGCAGCGTCGACATCAGTCTCCAAATTCAGGATCACGGAACCATTGAGGATCACGGAAACGCCGGGCCAACGGCCCGACACGATACCGCCCCGTGTCTCGCCCGCCGATCCGTAACCGGTTCCGGTGGATTGACCCCGTGCACGGCTGGCGGAAAGGCCCGTCGAGCCTTATCGTTTTCAACGAGACCGGCGTCTTCCCCCGTGGATGCCGGTCTCACCATGTCTGGACCTGATGCGTCACCGGGTCGCGCCGGTGGGGCGGGTGCTGCCCCGCCGCCGGACCAGGACCGTCGCCAGCACCGCCGCGACCACCGACGCGCACAGCACCGCGGCCGCGGCGGTGTCCGCCCCGGTGCCCGGCACCGACAGCCTGGCGATCAGCAGACTCACCGTGTAGCCGACGCCGCCGAGCATCGCCACCGGCAGCACGTCACCCCACCCGACCTCCGGCGGCAGCGCGCCGAGCCTGGTGCGCACCGCCAGCCACGAGCCGAGCATGATGCCCGCGGGCTTGCCGACCAGCAGCGCGACGGCGGCTCCCCGCGCGACCGGGTCACCGAACGCGTCGCCGGCCGCGGCGAGGGGGATGCCGGCGGCGGCGAGCGCGAAGATCGGCACCACCGCGCCGACGGACACCGGGTGGAGCCGGTGCAGGAGACGGTTACAGGCCGACTCGTCCTCACCGTTCCGCGTGTGTACGGGCGTCAGCAGGCCGAGCACGATCCCCGTCACGGTGGCGTGGACGCCGCCGCCGTGCACGAACACCCACGCTCCCACGGCGATCGGCACGACCAGCCATGCGGGCGCACGGCGCAGGCGGTGCAGCAACCCGTACACCAGGCACAGCACCAGGCCGCCGGCCAGCCACCACAGCCGGACGTCGTGCGCGAACAGCACCCCGACGAGGGCGATGGCGCCCAGGTCGTCGATGACGGCCAGGGACAGCAGCAGCACCCGCACCCCCGACGGCAGCGTCGAGCCGGCCAGGGCCAGGACCCCCAACGCGAACGCGATGTCCGTGGCGACCGGGATCGCCCACGCCCCGCCGTGCGCGGCCGCGCCGCCGGACACCACGATCGCGACGACCGCCGGCACCGCCATGCCGCCGAGCGCCGCCGCGACCGGCAGGGCCGCGGCCCGCCAACCGGCGAGCTCACCGACGGTCAGCTCCCGCTTGACCTCCAGGCCGGCGACGAAGAAGAAGATCGTCAGCAGCCCGTCGGTGACCCAGTCGGCGAGGGACAGGTCCAGGTGCAGCGCGTCCAGCACCGCCGAGGACGGCGGGCGCATGGACCAGAACTGCTCATAGGTGCCGCCGGGCAGGTTGGCCCACAGCAGGGCGACCCCGGTCGCGAGGAGAAGCAGCCGACCACCGGTCGTCTCCAGGCGGAGGAACTCCAGCAGCATGTCGAACCGGCGTGCGGTGCCACGGGCCATTGCGGGTCTCCTCCAGCGGGCAGACTCATCCTGTCCTGCCGACCAGACTTCCCGGCGCACCTGCGGCGAACGCTACCCCACCGTGCTCTCACTCCACTGTGGACTATCGTGGCGGGGGCCCGCACGGTACCGTGTCCGGGTGCAGTGTCCGAGATGCGGCGCGATCGGCGTCGACGCGCAGGGACTGTGCCTGCGCTGCCGGCTCTACGTCGGGGCGCCCGCGGGGCCGCCTCGGCTCCAGCGTAACCCGCTGCTGATCCCCGGCATCGTGTTCGCCGTGGTCGCGGTCCTGCTCATCACCGCCGTCATCGTCTACGCGGCCACCGGCGGCGACCAACCCGCCGAGGACACCGCGGCGCAGCGACCGGCCGCGCCCGCGACCACCGGCGCGACGAGCACGGCACCGAGCCCCAGCGCCGGCTCCAGCCCGAGCGCCGGCCCGAGCGCGACCGCCAGCCCGTCACCGTCGGCGGACACCTGCATCGTCGGCGTGTGGCTGGAGGAGCGGCACGACGAGAACATGGCGATCCTCAACACCGGCGTCTTCCCGTTCCACGGCAGCGGCACGTATCACCGCTACAACGACAGCGGCCGGGTCGTCTTCGACTACGGATCCGGTGTCCGCATGACCGGCGCCAAGGGGTCCACCACCTACGAGTTCGTATTCACCGGGATCATCGTCTACTCCTACGTCGTCGAGAACGGGCAGGTCGTCTACAGCAACCCGCGCGCCGACGGCACGGAGACGCTGTTCCGCAACGGCCACCAGGACTACACCTCCAAGCTCGAGGCCCGCAGCGTCCCGCCGCGGAAGCTCAACTGCGGCAGCGTCGCGATGAGCCTGACGACCCCCGACGTCATCGTCGAGCTGAAACGCACCAGCGCCCGCCAATAGCCGACAGAACCGGTCCGCCGCCCGGTCCGTGAACCCGGTCGTGAGCGCGAATCGACTGGTGTACGCGGGCGGGGTGCTCCTCGCCGGCTGGGTGGCGGCCGTCGGGCTGCTCTTCCCGCACTCCGTCGAGCTCGCCGTGCCGTGGCACCTGCCGCCGCTGCACGCCCAGGTGATCGGCGCGTTCTACCTCTCCGGGGCCGTGTTCATGGCCGCGATGGCGCGCAGCTCCACCTGGTCCCGCCAGGCGGTCGTGGTACCGATGATCGCCGTGTGGACCGGCGGGCTGCTGGTGGTCCTGTTCGTGCACTGGGACCGCATCCAGCACACCGGCACCACCGTGGTCATCTGGCTGGTCGCCTACACGGTGCTGCCGGTGACCGAGGTCTGGCGCCTGTGGGAGCACCGCCGGACCCCGGTCGCCGCCGGCCCGCCCGCCCCGCGGTGGCTGCGCGGCTTCCTCGCCGTCACCGGCGCGCTGCTCAGCGTCGTCGCCGTGCTGCTCCTCGTGGACCCGCCCGCGTGGCCGTGGGCGGCGCAGCCGTTCGTCCTGCACATCTACGCGCCGCCCCTCGCCGCATTCGGCGTGGGGTTCCTGCTGTCGGCCCGCCGGCCGCTGGACGACCTCGCGATCGTCCTGCCCGCCTCGGCGCTGTTCGCCGGCACCGTCCTCATCGTGTCCACGCTGCGGCTGGAGCTGTTCCGGCCGGGCACCGCCACCGTCGTGTGGTTCACCGGGTTCGCCGTGGTGTTCGCCGGGCTCACCGCCGGCACGATCGCCGGCCTCACCCGGCGGAGAGCGCGCGTGTCATGAGACTCATCAGGATCTGGATCGCGGTCGAACTGCTGTTCGGCCTCTTCGGCGCGTCGGCGGTGCTGCTCGACCCGGCCTCGACCGCCACCAACTTCGCGTGGCCGATCGCGTCACCGGCCGCCGCCTCGGTCCTCGGCGCCTGCTACGGCTCCGTCGCCGTCATGCTCGCCGCCGCGCTCTTCGCCCGCAACTGGGGGCAGGTCCGCCCGGTCGTCGCCGCCGCCGGGGTCCTCACGTCCGTGATGCTGCTCGCCACGTTCCTGCACTGGCCGGTGTTCACCCACGGCACGGTGGCGTTCTGGCTGTGGTTCGTCAGCTACCTGCTGCCACCGCCGACCCTGCTCGCACTGTGGGTGTGGCAGGAACGCCGCCCCGCCGTCCCCCCGGCCGGCCCGCTGCCCGCGTGGGCCGCGAACCTGTTCATGGGCAACGCCGTGATCCTCGGGTCCGTCTGGACGTTCCTGTTCTTCGTGCCGATGGTCCTGGCGCCGCTGCCACCCGTCCTCGTGCGCGTCTACGCCGGCTGGGCCCTCGGCCTCGCGACCCTGCTGTGGCTGACCGGCAAGGGCCGGGACTGGCGCCTCGCGGCCCTGTGGCTGCTGACGCTGCCCGCGATCCTGTGGATCCAGCTGTCGCGCTACCCGTACACCATGAGCGGCGGACTGCTCGTCCAGCTGCTGGACCTGCTCGGGCTCGCCGCCGTCTGCGCCGTGCTGCTGGTGCGCCGGCACGGCACGACCCGCGGGCTCGCCGTCACCGGTGCCGCGGGGGTCGGGCTGTTCCTCGTCGCGCTCGCCGCCCTGCCCGCGCTGCGCCCCGACCTGGACGTGCGGGCCCGGTGGGTCGGCGAATACGCCCACGGCCCCTACGGCGGTCTCATGGTCGGCGCCTACCTGGCCCTCGGCACCGGCGCCCTCTGCCTCGGCCTCGCCCTGCGGACCGTGAGCCGCGCCGGGGGAGTGCTGCTCACCCTCGCCTCCGGCGGCGCCTACCTGTCCGCCGTCTTCGGGCAGGACGACACCGCCACCGGCGCACGCACCGTCCCCGGCACGATCCGGGAGATCGCGCTGATACCGACCTTCGCGCTGCTCATCACGGCGCTGGCGCTGCTGACCAGCGCCGGACCGCGCTTCCTGGCGTTGCCGTTCGCCGGTGTACTGGTGAGCTTCGGCGCCGCCCTCGCCGCCTCCCCGGCGTGGAAGGGGCTTGCCGGACGGGCGTTCGACGCCACCTGGACGCTGTGGATGTTCGCCGCGGCGGTGTGGCTGCTGCGCACTGACCGGTTTGCTCAGGTTCCCGCTCCGACGGTCGATTGGGCCGTCGGAGAAGGGGAGCGTGGCAGTGAGCGACGACTTGGGTGACATCGTTCAGGAGTTTCTCGTGGAGTCGCACGAGAACCTGGATCAGCTTGACCGGGACCTGGTGGCATTGGAGGCCGCGCCGGGATCGCGTGAGCTGCTGTCGTCGATCTTCCGGACCATCCACACGATCAAGGGCACGTCCGGCTTTCTGGCGTTCAACCGTCTGGAGAAGGTGACGCACGTCGGTGAGTCGCTGCTGTCCCGCCTCCGGGACGGTACGCAGGGCATGACGCCCTCGACGACCGACGCGTTGCTGCGGATGGTCGACACGGTCCGTGGGTTGCTGTCGGAGATCGAGGAGCACGGCCGGGAGCTCGAAGGCGACGACACGGGTGTGATCGCCGCGGTCAACGCGTGCATCACCGATGGGTCGACGCCGGCGGCGGCCGCCAAACCCGCCGCGGCGGCGGCAGCGGCGTCTCCAGCCGGCGCGGCGGTTGCCGCCGCTCCGGTCAGCGGGGACGTCACCGAGCCCGCAGCGGCACCGCCACCGGCGGCGCCGGCCGTGGAGGTCGTTGTGGTCCAGCCGGTGACCGTGGTGGCAGTCCCACAGGTCGCTGAGGCCCCAGCCGTTTCGGGCCACCGCCGGCGGCGCCGCGGCCGCGCCCGTGCCCGCGGCGGCGCCCGTGCCCGCGGCCGCTCCGGCCCCGGCGAAGGGCAGGCCGGCCGCGGCCGGTCAGCCGCCCACCGACTCCGCCGACGACACGGTGTCGAAGCGGAGTGTGGCGGATCAGTCGATCCGGGTGGATGTGGATCTTCTGGACAAGTTGATGAATCTGGTGGGGGAGTTGGTGTTGACCCGGAATCAGTTGATCCGGGCGATCGGGTCGGTGGCGGATCCGGGGATGACGCGGACGGGTCAGCGGTTGAATCTCATCACTTCTGAGTTGCAGGAGTCGGTGATGAAGACGCGGATGCAGGCGATTGATCATTTGTGGTCGAAGTTGCCGCGGGTGGTGCGGGATCTGTCCTCGACGTTCGGTAAGCAGATCCGTCTGGCGCAGGAGGGTAAGGAGACTGAGCTGGACCGGTCGCTCCTCGAAGCGGTGAAGGACCCGTTGACGCACCTGGTCCGTAACGCTGTGGATCATGGGATTGAGTCGCCGGATGAGCGGGTGGCGGCGGGGAAGCATGCTGAGGGGACGTTGACGTTGCGGGCTTACCACGAGGGTGGGCATGTGATCGTCGAGGTCCGCGATGACGGGTCGGGGATTGATCCGGACAAGATCGCGCGGATCGCGGTGGAGAAGGGCCTGGTGTCGCGGGATCAGTTGGCGACGATGGATCGCCGGGAGATTTTGGGGTTGGTGTTCCGGCCGGGGTTCTCGACCGCGAAGGCGGTGACGAACGTGTCCGGTCGTGGTGTGGGTATGGATGTGGTGAAGACGAACATTGAGCGCATCGGTGGTGCGGTTGATGTGGACTCGGTGGTGGGTCAGGGCACGACGTGGCGGTTGACGATTCCGTTGACGCTGGCGATCATTCAGGCGCTGACGATCGAGTGTGGTGACGAGCGGTATGTGATCCCGCAGGTCGCGGTGCATGAGCTGGTGTATCTGGACGGGCAGTCCGGCCGCGTCGTCGAGCACGCCATGGGTGCGCAGGTCTACCGGCTCAGAGGGAAACTGCTGCCCCTGGTGTACCTCGACGACACCCTCGGCCTGGCCCGCGACGGCGAACACGACAAGGACGTCTACGTCGCCGTCCTGCAGGCCGAAGGGAAACGCTTCGGGCTGGTCGTCGACCGCGTCCTCAACACCGAGGAGGTCGTGGTCAAGCCGCTGACGTCCAGGTTCAAGGACATCGGTGTGTACGCCGGCGCCACCCTGCTCGGCGACGGCCGCGTCGCGTTGATCCTCGACGTCGCGTCGCTCGCCCGCCGGGCACAGCTCGCCGCCGGCGTCGAACCCAAGGACGCCGACACGACGGTTCGCCGCGGCGGCGGCAACGGCGGCCGGCTCCTCATCGCCGGCGTCGGCGACCGCCGCGTCGCGATCCCCCTCGACATGGTCACCAGACTCGAGGAGTTCCCCGTCGAACGCATCGAACGCACCGGCAGCCGCGAGGTCGTGCAGTACCGCGACCAGATCCTGCCCGTGCTGCGCCTGTCCCACCTGCTCGGCGCGTACGAGACCGAACCCGGGCCGACCGTGCCCGTGGTGGTCTACACGGAGAACGGGCGCTCCGTCGCCCTCGCCGTGGAGAAGATCCTCGACATCGTCGAGGAAGGCCTCGACGACTCGCGCCGCGACTTCGGCGACGACGGGCTGCTCGGCTCCGCCGTCATCCAGCAGCGCGTCACCGAACTGCTCGACGTGCGCCGCGCCATCCTCGCCGCCGACCCCCTCTTCCACACCAAGATCGACACCACCACCGACCCCTACGAAACCACCACCTACCAACCTGCCGGAGTCTGAATGGACACGAAGCTCGCCATGGTCATCGACGACTCACGTGCCATGCGGGGCATCCTCAAACGGATCCTGCTGCCGCTCGGCTTCGAGGTCCGCGAGGCCACCAACGGCAAGGACGCCCTCGACCAGCTCTGGGACCACGACCTGCAACCCGGGCTCGCCCTGATCGACTGGAACATGCCGGAGATGAACGGCCTCGAGTTCGTGATGGCGGTCCGCAAGCAGAAACACCTCCGGCAGATGACCCTCATGATGGTCACCACGGAGAGCGAACACGGGCAGATCGTGCGCGCCCTCGCCGCCGGCGCGCACGAATACGTCATCAAACCGTTCACCGCCGAGGCGATCATCGACAAGCTCAGCTACCTCGGCGTGCTGCCGCAGATCCCGACCCTGGAGGGGGCGAACAACGGCTGAGCCGTGCCGGGTTGGGGGCGTGGCCGGTCCGGATCGTAGCGGAGGTGACGGCGTGACCTGAAACGCGCTCGTCTTGGTCCGATAGGCGACGGAAGAACACCAGGCGGCGTCGTACCGTGCGACACATGACGATCGACTTTCCGCGCGGCTGGTGGGGCACGGACCTGGGCAGCGCCCGGGCGAGCATGGGGACCTACGAGCTGTACCCCACCGAAAGCCTGCCGGTAGTGGACCAGTCACGCTTCGACGGCACGTTCAACTGGCTGGTCTCCGGCGCCCCGCACGACCCGCTGCGCGCCATGGACCTCGGCGCCCTCGCCGCGCACGTCGAGCTGCCGGCCGCGTTCAAACGCTTCATGAGCAGCCAGGTCCTGATGGACGCCATCCCGTCGTGCACCGGTTGCGACTTCGACCTGGCGCCCCGGCCCGTGCCCAGCCCGGTCGAGCCCGAGGCGCAGCTCGTGCGGTTCCTGCGCGACCAGCAGGACGCGGTGATCTGGTACCTGTACCTGCGGCCCGGCGCCGAACCGTTCGTCATCGCCTCGCCGTGGCTGCTGGAGATCGTCGGCCTCGAGGAGGTCGACGTGGACGTCCTCATCGCCAACATGGTCCGCGTCGCCGACAGCTTCGAGCAGTTCGTCCACCGCTTCTGGCTGGAGAACTCGCTGTGGTTCAGCGTCAACGAGGGCGACGAGTCCACCGACGAGATGAACCTGTATCTGGCCCACTACACGGCCGCCTGAACGGCATTCCCGGCGCCGCCGGAATTAAATGGTTGCCGAGGCGGCGCCGGGGTCGTATCTTTGAATACGTCAACGAGGAACACCAAGATCCACAGGACCTGAAGGGAGACCGCAAATGGCAGCGCACATCGAGCTACGACTGACGGCGTCCGCGTCGCGCGGTCGATCAGGCGTGTCCCGTGCTTGGCACAACATGCTGCTCAGCGACCTGCTGGCCAGTTCGGAGCTGCCCGGACGGTGGCGAGGCTAGGGTTCCCCCGCCTCTCCCGCCGCCCACAGCAATGGGCGGCTTTTTTGTACCTTCCTACGGGTGTAGCTCAATCTGGTAGAGCACCGGCTTCCAACCCCGACGGTTGCGGGTTCGATTCCTGCCGCCCGTGCAGCATCGTTGTTTGACAATTCCATTCGTACATTCGAAACGCCGGGGTAGCCCAATCGGTAGAGGCGTCCCGCTCAAAATGGGATCAGTGCGGGTTCGAGTCCCGCTCACGGCACGCAAGATCGTTTGGTATCAGTTGGGAAGTTACTAGCGAAGGGAGGCCCGGTGACCGCGGTTCTCGTTCTCAACGCCGACCTCGGACCCCTGCACCGGGTCACCCTCCGCCATGCCGTGCGCATGCTGCTGCGTGAGGTGGCCGTCGTGCACGAGTCCGAGCCCGACCGGCTCATCGGTGTCTACCCGATGCCGAAGGTCGTGCGGCTCGTGTCCTACGTCGTCACCCGCTGGCGCTTCGGCGGCGGACCTGCCTGGTCCCGCGCCGGGGTCCACGCCCGTGACGGCCGTCGTTGCGGCTACTGCGGCAAGGACGCCACCACCATCGACCACATCCTGCCCCGGTCCCGGGGCGGGCGGAACACCTGGAAGAACACCGTCGCGGCCTGCACGGTGTGCAACCAGCGCAAGGGCGACCGCACCCCCGCCGAAGCGGGCATGGTGCTGCGGGTCCAGCCGTCGGTCCCGACCTGGCACGCACTGGCCCAGCGCTGACGGACGGGTCCGGCGGGGTGCTGCTACCTCCCCGCCGGGCCCGTACAGGCTCGAAACCCGTGCCCGGGTAGCCCAACGGTAGAGGCGCCTGATTCAGGGTCAGGAGGTTGGAGGTTCGAATCCTCTTCCGGGTACTTGGAAGGTTGGCCGAGAGGTAAGGCTGCGGCTTGCTAAGCCGTCGACGGGGGCAACCCCGCGGGGGTTCGATCCCCTCACTTTCCGCGCACTACCGCACACTTGAGGGCTTTGGAGAGGCCAGCCGATTGGTGCCGGCACCCGTCTCGAAAACGGCGTTGGGTTCACGCCCGTGTGGGTTCGACTCCCACCCTCTCCGCTCCACGCCGCAGCCGGCGGTGCCAGCGCGCCGCGACGCGGGCCACCCGGTGCTCAGACTCGCGCCGCAGGCCCTCGGTCATCGCGTCCGGCCGGCACAGCATGCTCGTGTAGTACATGGGTGGCTCCTTCGTCGTGTTCGGCCTTTACGAACATGACGAACGGCGGACCGCCGATCCGGACGGTCAGCGGCCCAGCGCGTACTTTGTGAGCACGGTCACGCTGCTGCCGCTGCGCTGCTTCGCGGCCGCCGGCAGCATCGTCAGCGCGTGGATGCGGGACGACAGGTGCCAGCGGGCCGCCCGCCCCGCCCGGCGCCAGCCGTGCGCGTCCATCCGCGCCGCCGCGGCCAGGAAGAAGTCGCGCGCCTCGCTGAACCGGCCACCCGTCACCGCGGACGACGACGACAGGCTCGAGCCGTGCCGCCGGTACCGGAACGACACCTCGTCCGTGGCGACGAGCGTGCCGCCGCGGGTCACCAGCTCCAGGATCAGCGCCAGGTCCTGGATCACCTTCAGCTCCGGGTCGAACCCGACCGCCTTGATCTCCGACGTGCGCCAGCACAGCGACGGGAAGTAGAGCCAGTTGCCGCGCAGCAGGCTCACCGCCAGCTCCTCACCCGACATGACCACGGTCCCGCTGATCTTCGGCGCGTACACCCGGCGCTTCGTCGAGTCCGCCAGGGTCCGCACCACCTCGCCCCGCGCGTCGATGACCTCGACACCGGGCTGGATCAGCACCGCCTCCGGGTGCGCGTCGACGAGCGCGTGCACCGTCGCCACGTAGTTGGGCAGCATCACGTCGTCACAGCCCATGATGACCATGAACGACTGCGTGGCGAGGTCGACACACTGCTGGAAGTTGCCGGTGACCCCGAGATTCGCGGGGTTGCGCTGATACCGCACCCGGTCGTGCCCCAGCGAGGCGAACCACTCCGGGATGCCCTCGGCGGTGCTGTCGTCGAGGACGGTCAACTGCCAGCGGTCGTCGGTCTGCGCGAGGACGCTGTTGACGGCGAGCTTCAACAGCTCCACGTCGCCGTAGTGCGGCAGCATGATGTCGAGCACCGTGCGATCCTAGTCGGCCACCGCCCGCACGACGAAACACGACGGCCGGTCTCCGCTGGGAGACCGGCCGTCGTTGTGTCCGTGTTGCTAGCGGGCCCGCCTGGGGCCGGCCGGGGGCTGGCCCGCGGCGGCGCGGCGCGCCGTGGCCTCGTCCGTGGACGAACCCGGCGAGTCCTCGTCCCACGCCTTCGCGCGGCGGATCTCGTCGAAGAACCCGAGGAGCCGGTCGAGCTCCTGCGTGCTCGTCTTGTCGTCGGAACGGGTGGCCTTGGCCTTCTTGCCGTGCGAACGGATCTCGCGGCCGCTACGGATCGACGAGGTGTCCTCGATGCCGCCGGTCTGGTCCTCGGCCTCGTCGTGCGCCGGCATCCGCTGGACGGGTGCCCGCTGCCCGGGGGGCGTCGGCAGATCGAAGTGGTGCTCGTCGTAGTTCGGCGCGTCGAACCGGTAACCGTCGTTGGCCGGGCGGCCCGCCTCGTAGCCCTGCGGGTCGTACGCCGGTGGCTGCTCGCGGTGGTACGTCCGCGGCGGCGCCACGTTCAGCTCCGGGTGCGAGCCGTTGCGGACCGGGTCGGGCGTGCCGCGGTAGGCCTCGGGCGCGACAGCGGGGAACGCCGTGGTGTTCTCCGCCCGCCCGTTGGCGAACCCTTGCCCGCGACCGTTGTCGACCGGCCGGCCGTGCTGACCGGGGTGCACCGGGCCGGTGTGCTGCTGACCCGGGTGCTGCGGCCCGAAGCCGCCGGGGGCGTGGTGGCCGTTGGTCCCGTTCGGGCTCAGCGGCGCGAACGAACCGGTGGGCGGCTCGACCGGCGCGAACGCCCCGGTCCGCGGGTCGGCCCCGTTGCGCGCGTCGTGCCCGTTGCGGCCCTCGACCCCGTTGCGAAGATCTGCTCCGTTGCGCGGGTCGACACCGTTGCGGCCGTCGACCCCGTTGCGAAGGTCCGCGCCGTTGCGAAGGTCCGCGCCGTTGCGGGGATCGACGCCGTTACGCGGGTCTGCTCCGTTGCGCGGCACGGCGAATGATCCGGTGCGGGGCTCCACGGGCGGGAACGAGCCCGACCGCGGCTCGACCGGCGCGAACGACCCTGAGGTCGGCTCGGCCGGCGCGAAGCCACCCGTGCGCGGCTCGGCGCCGTTGCGGTGCTCGCTGCCATTGCGGTGCTCGCTGCCGTTGCGGCGCTCCGGACTGGTCAGCGGCTCGAAGGAGCCGGTGCGCTGGCCCTCGTAGCCGTTGCGGTACGTGTCCTGTGGCCCGTCGTGGTCGAACGAGCTGTGCGCCGCCGGGCGGGACACCGTCGGGTGCGCGCCGGACGGGTGCCCGTTGGCCGGCCGCCCGTTGACCAGGAACGGCCCGTCGGGACGGTGACCGTTGTGCTGCGCGGCGGGCGTCGCCGGGAACGACCCGGTCGACCCAACCGACGGGAACGAGCCCGTCGAGCCGACCGCAGGGAACGACCCGGTCGTCGACGGCGGGAACGCGGGCAGCGCCGCGGCCGGCGGTGTCGCCGACGGGCCGACGAGCTCGACCTCGCCCGGCTCCGGCAGCGAGTCACGCAGCGCGGTCGCGAGAATGAAGACGTTCGGCGCGGCACCCCGCGGCACGGCCAGGTAGGCCCGCTTGCGGGCGTCGACCGGGAGCTTCTCCAGCACCTCGGCCATCGTGTGCCCGGGTGGCGGCAGCTCGGCCGCGTGCGGGGCGCCCACGATGATGGCGCAGCGGTTCACGTCGACCGGCAGCCCGCGGATCCAGTCGGCGGGGTCGGTCAGGTGCTCCGGGCGCAGCCACAGGCCGGCCTGGATGACCTCGAGGACCCAGCCGCTGCCGAGCGTGAACGTGGCCGCACCCGCCGGCGTGTCCAGCACGTCAGGGCACGGGTTGACCCAGTCGACCGGGCGCGGCGCTCCGGTGCGCGGCGCGTGCCACAGCTCCCGGGCGAACGTCCGCCAGCGCGGCAGACCCTTCTGGTCGATGGTGACGACCGCGCGCTGCCCGGCAGGGGCACACAGCGGCAGCCCGGTCCGCACGTGCACGGCGCGGCCCAGCACATCGGCCACGACCGGCCCGACGGGCCCGTCGAGGAGGGGACGCTGCCCGTAGGGCGTGAAGACGCACCGGTCGGCGGCGAGCGCCGGGATGACCGAGACGGCCCGGACGAGCTCGTCGCGGTGCAGCGGCTCCTCACCCGGGTGCGACAGGATCATCGCCGGGTTCGCGTGGTCCGTCGGCACTGAATACGCAAGGTCGGTGACACTGCCGACGCGGCGGCGGTGCAGCCACAGGCCGGCCGGGATCTGGTCGAGCACCAGGTCGCCGGACAGCTCGGGCACCTCGCCGAGGTCCGCCTCCCAGTGCGGCGCCGGGAACCGCCAGCCCACCCGGGTCGGCTGCGCGCCCGCCCGGAACCGCCAGAACCCGCCGGGGCGGTGCTCGCCACGCCCGATCGGCGCGAACAGCGACCCACCCGGTACACCCAGCAACGGCCCAGCGGCGGCGATGACGTCGATCCCGAGCCGCATGGCGATCATGTGTGCCGCGGCGGGTCGCTCATTGGTGGCGCAGGCGCCGTCCCAGGCGACGAACCGCATCGCGGTGAACCCTCGCGGGAGACCGTTGGCCAGAACCTCGGCCAACTCCTCGACCATCGCGGGCTGGAGCTTGACGGTGTGCGAGCTGATGACCACCGCACACTCGGTGGAGCCGTGCGGCGAGACGACCAGCGCCGCCGCACCCGGGCTGGGCTCGTCGCCCGAATGGACGACCGCACCCGCCCCGAGCCAGGAGACCTTCATGCCGGGCCAGTGCCGCAGGCGGACCTGCATCGCGGTGCTCATGCGAACCTCACACGATCTGCTGCCCCGACGGGCGGCCATGCCGAGATGCGCATCGCAGCCTGCTGGTCCGGCGCGCTTGCTGCAAGCGGGCAGCAGATAGTCAAGATCGCCCTCCGTCGGGTGTGCCACGAGCGGTGCGATGCGGAGGGGGTTCCACACCGATCACCGCATGGCGGCTCTGGCGGATCGTACCGCGCTGAGTGACGGACGCAACCATCCCGTTTGTCGCGGGACCCGGTGAATATGGCCGACAGCCGGGTGGTTCCGGCCCGATTCACCCCCATTGATGACGAGTTTTCCGGAGAGTTGTGCATGTCAGCGGTCCCTGCCCGACGGATACATTCTGTGATCGCCACTGTCCTAGCGGTGATCGCCTCCGCCGCTGTTCTCACTGCCAGCAAAACCTCTCCAATCGGTCGACCCGGACGGGACCCATCGATCGGTCCCACTCCTGGATACCCGCTGATCGAGCCCGCGTCCTGTGTGCCACAGCCGGTCAACCCACTCGACTTGACGACCCCCACCCACTCTGACCAGCCATTACTCGTCCCGTCCAGCCCCGCACCCGCTTCGCCCCGGGTGACGAAGTACACGTCCGCCTCCCATCTCGATCTTCACCGCCCACCGAATCGCATTCAGAAAACGACGACCGCCGATGCCGCACCCCGATCCGGCACCACCGCGCCGGCCGCCGCGCCGGTCGAAAGCGCCCCTGTACCGACGCCGCCAACCGCACCGTGCAAGATGCACGGCCTGTCCACGCCCGGCCCGCCTGACCGGCGGTAAGACTCCGTTCGCCAACAGGCCGCCCGTCGTATACCCAGCCACCCCACCGTCGAATTCCACCCCGCCCGGCACACCACCGACAACCGCGATCCCGTGCCCTTTCACGGTCTGCTTCTCTGCCGCCGCCGCCCCTTGCCACAACCGATTCCCACCGCCCCCAGATCCCGAAACGGTCCCCTTCCGGACAATTCCGCGCCGCAAACGCCGTTCGCCGGTCCCGATCCTCCCGACATCCCCGCCCGCCCCGCGGGCTCGACCCGCCTGCACCGCGACCGCCACACGCACGGTGATCCACACACCCGCCCCGCGTCGCGAACGCCGCCTCTCTGGCGTGAACCGATCCGAAAACGTGCCAACACAAAGATTTAACGGACCCGCTGCGCCTCGGGTTCCGCCCAAACCTCGCTATCCACGCTTTTCCCGCTCCGTCCCCGAGGTTGACCTTGAGCCGCATTGCCGCGTCCCTCGCACCTCCGGACTTCGCCAAAACTCGCGGAATCTGGATAACGGACAAAGCCGGAAGGCGGGCACCCCCACACCCGCCGCGAATGTCCGGATTGGTATCTTTGTCCGACTACTCCGCTCCAGTGCTGGACCTTGTGGCTGATCGAAGTCGCGGACTGGCGGCCTGGACGGCCGGCCCGCGGCGTTGATCACGGCGCAGCGGCGGGGTGGCGGGGTGGCGCCCGTGCACGGGAGTTTTCCTGCCGCCGGCGATGGTTCGGTGCCAGCGGACGATCTTGCGGGCGTGATCAAAGGACGGCAGTGGCCGCATCCGCGACCACGGGCGTCCTTCGATCTAGCGGCGGGGTGAGGATCGCCGCTTGGAGCGCGGTACTTCCCGGCCGGGTGTGGGGTCCCTCGGTCCAGTCATCGGAGCCGGTCGTGGCGTCGCGATCCCGGAAGGTCGTCGGGGGCTGCCCTCGCCTGCGTGGCCGGCTCGGTCCGGGTGTTGATCACGGCTGGGCGGATCGAAGCTTGAGGGCCGGGTGGGGCGGACTGTCCCCGGCGACGCGGTGGATCGTGGTCACGCGGTGCCGGGCTGTTGTCCTGGCGACAGTGATCCCGGGTTGCCGGGATCCACCGGGTTGTGGAGGGTCCGGTCGGTGACCACGGAACCTCGATGGTGACGACCTCTGCGATCGGCAGAAGCTTCCCACCGCTGCATCACCGATTGGCAAACCTGCACAGATCGAAGTCGCCCGCCGGTCACGCGGACAACCAGCGGGCGGCTTCGATCATGGCGGCAAGATGGGGTCTGGTGACCGGATTGGGCACCGGGACGACAGACAACAGGTCAAGGTCGCATTCGCGGCGCCTGGGCGATCCCCGCCGCTGGACCGCGCCGACTCGCACCCTGGAGCCCGGGGCCGCGACCGGACTCGTCATGGGGATGCCTTCCAGCCGGCCCCAGCACGGTCCGACGGCGCGTCGGCAGGCGGACGTCCTTCGAGGTCGACGAATCCGGGACCGTCTCGCGCCGGTCACGGTCGTGCGGTGCAGCACCTCGGCGCCGAACGCGCTGTAGTGGCCGAACCGCCCCGACGATCTGCAGGACCAGCGTCTTGGAGGGCAACTGGCCGCAGGCCGACGCGGCAACGACCGCAGCGCCGGACGTGAACGGCCGGAGAGGCACAGCGTGCGAAGCCTGAGCCGCAGCAAAAGAAGCGGAGCGACGGTCGCGGCCGCAGCGGCGCTGAAGTGCGGCGACAGGTCCGCGGCAAAGGGACACCGGGATGGCGGTCGCGACCGCGGCGGCCAGGTACGGCAGCAGTGGAGGTTGCAGCGGCGGAGAGGCCGGACCGGCGGGGTCGCAGCGGCGAGAGGAGGCGAAGTGTCGCGGTTGCACGGGCGTTACGGTGCGGACTGCGCAGCTCGGGAGTCCGAGGCACACGCGGCCGTGGCCGTGGCCGTGGCGGCCGCCCGCCCGCCGTAGCGACGACAGCGGTAGAGGCCGCAGCGAGTGCGGTTGCGGTCACAAGGCAGCGGCAGCGCTGCAGCGGCCCCGCCTGCCCGCCGTAGCGACGACAGCGGTAGAGGCCGCAGCGAGTGCGGTTGCGGTCAAGGCAGCGGCAGCGTTGCAGCGGCCGTGCGGTTGCGATCGCAGTGATCGCTGCTGTGACGGTGAGCGCGGAGACCACTGCGGTTGTGGCGACGGTGGCTGCGGTCGTACAGGCGGTGCGGCTGTGGGGCAACCGTCGCGGGGATGGCGGGTCGGGACCCGTGCGGGGCCAGTGATCGCAGCGCCAACGGTCGCGGCATGGCCGTCGTTGCGGTAGCTGCGGTTGCGGTCACAGTGGCAGCGGCTGTGGGGACTGCGGTTGTGGCCGGCGATTGCGGTCGCAGCAGCGGCGGGTTGTGAGGACTGCGCTGGTGGGGCGGGGCCGCGGCGGTTGTGGTCGAAACGGTGGCGGGGGTTGCCGTTACTGCAGTGTCGGGACTGCGGGTGTGGTTACAGCGGCAGCCGTGGTGGGGACGGCGGTGGTGGGGGCGGTGGCCGCAGTGGTGGTGGCTGTGGCCGCGGTGAGGGTGGGGTCAAGGGGGGTGCTGCCGCGGCGTAGGACCAGGAGGATGGCGGTGATGAGGAGGGCGACGGTGGCGACGGCGGCGAAGCCCCAGCCTGGGGAGCCGTGGTCGATGGCCCAGCCGGCGAGGGGGGAGCCGATGGCGAGGCCGACCGTCAGGGAGGAGCCGTGCCAGCCCATGGCCTCGCCGCGGGCGGGGGAGGGGACGAGGCGGCTCACGAGGTCGGCGCTGGCGCTGAGGGTGGGTGCGCAGAGGGCGCCGGCGGGGAGCAGGGCGATGAACAGCAGCCACCAGCGGTCGCCGACGAGGCCGATGGGCAGGGTGAAGAGGCTGAGGCCGCCGATGAGGGCGACGAGCGGCACCGCACGGGTCAGAGCGCCATACACGAAGCCGCCGATCAGCGAGTAGACGCCCCAGGCGGCGAGCACGCCGCCGATGAGCTGGACCTTGCCGGCCTCGCGGAGCATCGCGACGATGCCGAGGTCGGTGCCGGCGAGGACCATCGTGGTGGCGGCAGCGGCGGCGCAGACGGCCAGGAAGCGCGGGGTGAGCCAGTCGCGGCGGCGGACGGGGGCGGCGGGTCCGGTGGCGTCTGCGGCGTCGGTGGCGGCGTGGACGGGCGGGTTGGTCACGAAGAGGGCGATGCCGGCGAGCACCAGGCAGCCGCCGATCGCCCACATGGTGAACCGGCCGGACAGGCTGCTCATCAGCAGGACGGCGAGCGGCGGGCCGGTCATGAACGACAGCTCGACCGACATCGAGTCCAGCGCATAGGCCTGGCGGCGCTGCTCGGTGGGGACGAGGGCGGCCAGGGACTGGCGGACCACGGAGAACACCGGCAGCGAGAACACGCCGGCGACCAGGGCGCCGACGAGCAGAGCCGGATAGGACAGTGACGGCGCCACGGCCCAGAACAGCGCCTCGCAGGCGGTGGTGACGACCAGCATGGGGCGCAGCCCCTTACGATCGACGAAGCGGCCGTTGAGCGGGCCGCCGATGGCGGTGCCGACGGTCAGGGCGGCGCCGACCAGACCCGCGGCGCCCCAGCCGCGGTGGAGATCCTGCGCCACGTGCAGCGTCATCGTGACCCCGATGGCGGTGATCGGGATGCGGGCCAGCAGCGCCAGCACCATGAGCGATCGCACGCCGGGGAGGGCGAGGACGTGACGGTACGGGTCGAGGCGCATGGGGCAATCATGTCGTGGGGGTACGACAAGAAACGAGCGAGTTACCCCGCTCGGAGGCACCGAGGTAACGAAGAACACGTCACGGGGAACCCGACGAACGACCGAGCAGTCCAAGAGAGATGGAGACACCTTCGATGAAATCGAGGACCCCGATCGCCGTCACCGCCCTGCTCGCGCTGGCCCTCGCAGGCTGCGCGGACGGCACGACCGACACCACGGCCGGCGCCGGCGGGACACCGTCGAGCAGCGCCGCCGCGCCGGCATCCACGGCCGCGAGCGCCAGCGCGAGCAGCGCAGCGAGCCAGAACGTCGGTGACACCCTGCTGGTCTTCACCCGCACGGGCGGTTTGGCGGGCACCAACGACCGGCTCGTGGTGCGCCCGGACGGCTCGTGGACGCTGACGACGAAGAGCGGATCGAAGGAGGGCAAGCTCACCGCCGCCGAGCTCACCGCCCTCAAGAGCACCCTGGAGCAGGTCGGTTTTTCGAAGCTGCCCAAGGTCAACAGCAACGGCAACGTCGCGGACGGGTACAAGTACAGCATCAGCTACGGCGGCGACGAGGTCGTGGCGGAGGACGGCGCGGTGCCGACCGCCCTCCAGCCCGTGATCACGACCCTGAACGGCCTGCTGAGCAAATAAGCGACACGGCCTGCTGAGCAAATAAGCGACGCCGCCGCTAAGCGACGGCGGTCAGCAGCGAATCGATACGGCCGAGCTCGTCCGCAGCCAGCGGAGCAGCGGACAACGCGCCCAGGTTCTGCTCCAGCTGCCCCACCGAGCTCGCCCCGATGATCAGCGAGGTGACCCGCGGGTCGCGCAGCGCCCACGCCAGGGCGAGCTGCGCAAGGCTCTGCCCCCGCCCGCGGGCCACCTCGTTGAGCGCCTCGATGGTGGCCAGACGGGTCGGTGAAAGATCGCTCTCGTTGAGGAAGCGGCTGGTCCGCACCCGCGAGTCGTCCGGAATGCCGGAAAGGTAGCGGTCGGTCAGCAGCCCCTGCGCCAGCGGCGAGAACGGGATGCACCCGGCACCCTCCGCCGCAAGGACGTCCAGCAGCTCGTCCTCGATCCAGCGGTCGAACATCGAGTACCGCGGCTGATGGATGAGCAGCGGCGTGCCCAGCTCCCGCAGGATGCGTGCGGCCTCCGCCGTCTGCGCGGGGGTGTAGTTGGAGATGCCCACGTAGAGCGCCTTACCGGCCCGCACGGCCCGGTCCAGCGCGCTCATCGTCTCCTCGAGCGGGGTGTCCGGGTCGGGGCGGTGGGAGTAGAAGATGTCGACGTACTCCAGGCCCATCCGCCGCAGCGACTGGTCCAGCGACGCCGTCAGGTACTTGCGGGAGCCCCATTCGCCATATGGCCCCTCCCACATGTCGTAGCCGGCCTTCGTGGAGATGATCAGCTCGTCACGGTACGGGCGCAGGTCCTCCTCGAGGATCCGGCCGAAGTTGAGCTCGGCGGAGCCCGGCGGTGGCCCGTAGTTGTTGGCCAGGTCGAAGTGGGTGACCCCGAGGTCGAAGGCGCGGCGCACGATCGCCTGCTGCGTCTCGTACGCGCGGGCGTGCCCGAAGTTGTGCCACAGGCCGAGCGAGATCGCCGGCAGCTTCAGCCCGCTGCGTCCGCTGCGCCGGTATTGCATGTCCTGGTATCGGCTCGAAGCCGCCTCATACGCCACGGTACGGATCTTAAGCTGGGCAGACGGAGCAGGATGCGCAAGTGCTCGGCGACGCGGAGCCCGGTGACCGGGCCCCGCGCCACCGAAACGATCTAGCGGTGCTCCCACCAGGCCCTGGTGGTCACGGCCGCGTAGGCGTCGACGATGCCGAAGCCGTAGAAGCCGTTGAACTGCTCGCCACCCTCGCAGAGGGCGTTGAACTCCTCGGAGCGGCCCTCCTGGAGGTAGGTCTGCAGCCGCGGGGTCGGGCAGGCGTGCTCGGCGGCCGAGCTGTACAGGATGTACTCGACCTTCCACGGCTCGAGACCGAAGTCCTTGCCGTGCTTGTCACCGTGCGCGCTCACGATGAGCGCCGCGACGCCGGCCGCGTGCGGCGAGGCCATCGAGGTGCCCTGCAGCCAGGTGTAGTAGCCACACTTCCCTGCCGCGTTGCACTCCTTGTAGACCAGGCCTTCGGCTTCCGGCACAACGTTGCCGTCCGCGTCGACCGTGCCCTCCTCCTGCAGCACCTTCTTCGGGTACGTGGAGAGGATCATGTTCTCGTTGGTGCGGTAGGTGTCCGTGCCGAAGCCGTCACGGAACCAGCCACCCGGCGCGGAGACGCCGATGCGCTCCAGGCCGTAGTCCGAGAAGTCCGACTTCTTCAGCGACGGGCCGAGGGCGGAGACACCGATGACGAACGGTCCCTCGACGGGCAGGTCCCAGCAGGAGCTGTTGTCGATGGGCCGGTCGTACGCGGAGTCCGCCGGGTAGTCCGGGCTGGAGATGTCGGTACGGGGCTTGCCCTTGTCCTCGTGGTTGTTGCCGAGCGCACCGACGAGCGTGACACCCTTGAAGTGGGCGTACGTCAGGGCCCGGAACATGCCGCGGATGATGGTGCGCTGCTCGGCCTGCGCGGCCGCGGAGTCGGCCGGGTTGGCGGTGCAGTTGAACAGCCACGGGTCGACGTAGAACGACATGTTGACCACGTCGATGCCCGTCTGCCCCGCGTGGACGAGCGCGTTGACGACGGGCTCGAGGAAGAAGTACCCCGAATCCTGGCCGCCCTTGAGCTCGACCAGCGACACGTTCGGCGCGACACCGGAGATGCCGAAGCCGTTCGCCGCCGCACCGATCGTGCCGGCGACGTGCGTGCCGTGGCCGCCGTCGTCGGTGCCGACCGGGTCGAGACAGCTGGCGACCTCGCACGGGCCGTCGATGTCGATCTTGTCCGGCGCGAAGTTCTTCGACAGCGCCCAGTTGAAGTTCGGGGCGATGTCGGGCTGCGACGCGTCGACGCCGGTGTCGAGGATGCCGACGGTGACTCGCTTGTCACCGGCGTTGACCTTGCGGGCCTTGTCCGACTTGACCGTGGTGAGACCCCACAGCTTGTCGTCCAGCGGGTCCATGCCGGCGGTTGCGGGCTTCTTGCCGCCGGGCTTCTTCGCTGCCGCTGCCGCGGCCTGTGCTTCCTTCTCGACGTCGCCCGGCTGCTCCTTCTTGGGAGCCTTGCCGATGGCGGTGCGGTGGGCGGCACCGACGAGTTTCGAGGAGGCTGCCGCCTTCTCGACGAATCCGCTCTGCGGTGCCAGGACCGTGAACATCCCGACTGTGTCGTTGGTCGCGACGACCTTGCCGCCGGCCTTGGTGATGGCCGCGGCCGCGTCACTGGTCGAGACGTTGTCCGCGGCCACCACGGTGTACTCCGTATTGGCGACGGACTCGGCGCTTGCCGGGGCAGACAAGCCTGCCGCGGTCACGGTCAACGCCGCGGTGATGACCGCAGCGCCCGTGAACCTCTTGTTGAATCCCACATGTCCTCCCGGTTCGAGGGGATGGCATTATGAGATCGAAAAACATTCGGCTGCGGAAGGCATTCACGCCAAGATTTTCAAATACCTCGGGCGATTCGCTCCACTGTTTCCTTTGCGTCCGCCAGTCCGGCGCCCGTGGCCTGCCGGTAGAGCTTGATCGCGGTGATCAGATCCTGGCGTCGCAACGCGGCAACGAACTCCGGCGGGAGACCGTCCACGGCGCCGAAGACGTCGGCGAGCGCGGGGTCGAGCCCGAAATGACGATAGAGGAATGCGACCTGACGCTCCAGTCGGGCCAGGCGAATGCTTTCGGCGGCGTCCATGACGCCGACCGTAACAACGCCGGGGAGCCGCTACTGGCGGCTCCCCGACGCATTTGGTCCGGTTATGCGATCGGCTCGGCGAACGGGTCGGTCGAGGCGGCCACCGGGATCTCCGCGGCGGCGGCCCGTGCGGCCTGCGCGCCCTTGCCCGAGCGCTCCTCGTCGGTGATCGGGAAGTGGCAGGCGACGGTCTGGCCCACCTGGAGCTCACGCAGCGGCGGCTCCTCCTGGGCGCAGATGTCCTGGGCCTTCCAGCAGCGGGTGCGGAAGCGGCAGCCCGACGGCGGGTCGATCGGGCTGGGCACGTCACCGGTCAGCAGGACCCGCTCCCGCTGTGCCTTGTCGCGCCGGTCCGGGTCGGGCACCGGCACCGCCGACAGCAGCGCGAACGTGTACGGGTGCAGCGGCGTGGCGTAGAGCCCGTCGCGCGGCCCGACCTCTACGACCTTGCCCAGGTACATGACCGCGACCCGGTCGGAGATGTGCTTGACCACCGACAGGTCGTGGGCGATGAACACGTAGGTCAGGTTGAACTCGCGCTGCAGGTCGTCGAGCAGGTTGACGACCTGCGCCTGGATCGACACGTCCAGCGCGGAGACCGGCTCGTCGGCGATGATGAGCTTCGGCTGCAGGGCCAGGGCCCGGGCGATGCCGATGCGCTGGCGCTGGCCGCCGGAGAACTCGTGCGGGTAGCGGTTGTAGTGCTCGGGGTTGAGCCCGACCAGTTCCAGCAGCCGCTGGACCTCACGCTTCTGCCCGTGCGCGGTCTTGATGTTCTGCACCTGCAGCGGGGCGCCGACGATCGAGCCGACCGTGTGCCGCGGGTTCAGCGAGGAGTACGGGTCCTGGAAGATCATCTGGATCTCGCGCCGCAGGGGCCGCATCTGGCCGACCCCGAGGTGCGAGATGTCGCGCCCCTCCAGGATGACCTTGCCGCCGGTCGGCTCCAGCAGGCGGGTCATGAGCCGCCCGGTGGTGGACTTGCCGCAGCCGGACTCGCCCACCAGGCCGAGGGTCTCGCCGGCCTTGACGGCCAGGTCGATGCCGTCGACGGCGCGCACGGCGCCGACCTTGCGCTTGAAGAACGCACCCCGAAGGATCGGGAAGTGCTTCTCCAGGCCGTGGACCTCGAGGAGGTTTTCGCCGCCCCGCTGAGGTGCCGCGGCGGGCTGGGATTGGGTGCTCGTCGACACTGTCGTGCTCCTCAGAGGGATGGGGCGATGTCCGACTTGAAGATGGCCAGCCGTTCCGCGGACGGGATGTGGCACGCGACGCCGTGATCGGCCGTGCCCTCCGCCAACGTCGGTTCGACCGTCTTGCAAGGGATGCCGTTGCGCTCGACGTACGGGCAGCGAGGGTGGAACGAGCAGCCGCTCGGCAGGTTGATCAGCGACGGCGGGTTGCCCTTGATCGGGACCAGCCGCTCGCGCACCTCCCGGTCGACGCGAGGCATCGAGGACAGCAGGCCCCAGGCGTACGGGTGCTCCGGCCGCCGGAAGATGTTCTGTGCGGTGGCGTGCTCGACGCACTTGCCGCCGTACATGACCAGGATGTCGTCGGCGACCTCGGCGACCACGCCGAGGTCGTGGGTGATGATGATGACCGCGGAGTTGAACTCGGCCTGCAGGTCGCGGATCAGGTCCAGGATCTGCGCCTGCACCGTCACGTCCAGCGCGGTGGTCGGCTCGTCCGCGATGAGCAGCTGCGGGTTGTTGACCAGCGACATCGCGATCATCGCGCGCTGGCGCATACCGCCGGAGAACTGGTGCGGGTAGTCGTCGACCCGCTTCTGCGGCTGGGGGATGCCGACCCGGTCGAGCATCTCCACGGCGCGCCGCCTGGCGTCTGCCTTGCTCACCTTGTGGTGCACCCGGTAGGCCTCGATGATCTGCTTGCCGACCGTGTAGTACGGGTGCATCGCGGTCAGCGGGTCCTGGAAGATCATCGACATCTTCGCGCCGCGCAGGGCGCGGACCCGCTCCGGCGACGCGCCGATGAGCTCCTCGCCGTCCAGCCAGACCTCGCCGCTGATCTTCGCGGAGCCCCGCCGGTGCAGGCCGAGGATGCCGAGGCTGGTGACGCTCTTGCCGGAGCCGGACTCACCCACGATGCCGAGGGTCTCGCCACGCTCCAGCTGGAACGTCAGGCCGTCGACGGCCTTGACGACGCCGTCGTCGGTCTTGAAATGGATCCGCAGGTCGCGCACGTCGAGGAAGGACTGTGCGGACGAGCCGGTGCCGATGGGGGTCGGGTCGCCGTCCTTGAGCAGACTGGTGGACATGCTCACTCCTTTCCAGGGGTGCCGGGTCGAGCGGAACGGGGCAGCGGCAGGGTCACGAGAGCCGCACCCGCGGGTCGATCACGGCGTAGAGCAGGTCCACGAGCAGGTTTGCCATGACGATGAAGAAGGCGCCGAACAGTGTCACGCCGAGGATGATCGGCAGATCCTTGACGGTCACCGCGTCGATGCTGAGCCGGCCGATGCCGGGGAGGCTGAAGACGCTCTCGGTGAGGATCGCGCCGCCGAGCAGGCCACCCAGGTCCAGACCGAAGATCGTCACGATCGGGGTGAGCACGGAGCGCATCGCGTGCTTGCCGACCACGACGCGCTCCTTGAGGCCCTTGGCGCGAGCGGTGCGGACGTAGTCCTCGCTCATCGTCTCGAGCATCTGCGCGCGGGTCAGACGGGTGTACTGGGCGGCGAACAGCAGCGCCAGGGTGACCCAGGCCAGGAAGAGCTTGTTCGCCCAGCCGGCGGGGTCGTCCTTGAAGTTGACGTACTCGCCACCTTCGAAGATGTGCCAGGTGTGGACGAAGAGCTGCTGGGCGACCAGGCCCGTGAAGTAGATGGGCAGTGAGACGCCGGCGAGCGCGATGACCATCGCTGTGCGGTCCGCGATCGAGCCGCGTTTCAACGCCGATATGACGCCGCCTGCGACGCCGAAGAGCAGCCAGATGACGGCGGCCCCGAGGGCGAGGGAGATGGTGACCGGGAGCCGGTCGATCAGCAGCGGCCACACCTCGCGGTCGGTGCGGAAGGAGTAGCCGAAGCAGGGGGCGGAGCAGTGGGTGACGCTCGGGCCGTTGTTGTAGTCGCGGCCCGCGACGATGCCCTTCAGGAAGCGGCCGTACTGGATGTAGATCGGCTTGTCGAGGCCGAGCTTGACCCGGGTCGCCTCGACGTCGCGCGGGGTCGCCGACTTACCGACGTACATCTGGGCAGGGTCGGCGCCCGCGGCCTTCGGGATCGCGAAGAAGATCAGGAAGGTGACGGCCGAGACGGCCACGAGCAGCGCGACTGCCGTGACCAGGCGGCGCAGAATGTAATTGATCACGTGTGCGGCCTGACGCCGGCCGGCTCGACGGGGTTCCCGTCTCACCGGCCGGCGCCGTGGCCTTCACCTGCCTTCTTTCCTCGGAAGGGCGGGTTACCGGCTTACTGGCATTACGCGGTCAGGTACGACCAGGTCACTTGGTGACGCCCAAGCTGCTGAAGTCGTACATGCCGTAGTACTCCGTGACGAACACGTTCGTCAGACGGGGGTTGCGGTAGTTCAGTGCCTTGTCGTACACGAACGGCACCATGACGGCCTCGTCCATGACGATCTTGTTGATCTTGCCCCAGATGTCCGCGGCGGCCTTGGGGTCGGTCGCGGCCTTGGCGTCGTCGATCAGCTTGTTGACCTCGGCGTTGTCGAGCTCGGCGTAGTTGTTGTTACCCGACTGCGAGATCGAGCGACCGTCGACCAGGATCGACAGGAAGCCGTAGCCGGTCGGGAAGTCAGCACCCCAGCCGGCCATCATGAGGCCGTAGCCCTTGGCCTTCACGTTGCCCGGCGCGCCGATGGTGGAGCGGAAGTACAGCGACGCGTCGGTCGGGTCGAGCCGGGCGTTGATGCCGACGTTCTTCAGCGCGGCCTGCAGCGCCTCAGCGGTCTTCGGCTCCTTGCCGGCGTTACGGGTGGCGATGACCGTGTCGAAGCCGTTCGGCTTGCCACACGCGGCCAGTTCTTCCTTGGCCTTGTCGATCTGCGGCTTGCCGGACTTCGTGTTGTACGGGTCCAGCGCCGGGTCGTGACCCGCGATGTTCGGCGGGAGCATGTTGACGGCGATGTCGCCACCGGCCTCGGCGCCACCACGAGCGGTCTGCATCGTGATCTTGTCCGTGGCGTACTGCACGGCCTTGCGGCAGTGGATGTTGTCGAACGGCGCGACCTTGGTGCTGATCGAGAAGTAGCGGATGAAGCCGGTGGTCGGCGTGTCCGCGTTGGCCTTCTTGGTCGGCTCGAGCAGGATCTTCGGCTGCGCACCCTGCTGGACACCGGTCTGCGCGGTGTCGATGTCGAGGTCGCCGGCCAGCAGCTGGTTGTCGATCTCCTCGACAGCCGTGCCGATGGTCAGGTCGATCTGGTCCGGCAGTGCCTTACGGATGGTGTCCGTCTTGGCGTCCCAGTTCTCGTTGCGGACCAGGACGGCCTTCTTGCCCGGGTCGTACGACTGGAACTTGTACGGGCCGGTCGAGACGGGCTTGTCGCCGTACTTGTCGCCGGTGTCCTTGGCCTTCTGGACGGGGCCGGCGCCGGGCATGGCGAGCAGGTAGTTGAAGTCCGACAGCGGTTCCTTCAACTTGAAGACGATCGTCGTGTCGTCCGGGGTCTCGACGGACTTCAGACCCAGCTTGTCCGGGTCGGTGTCCTTGTACGGGCCGGGGTACTTCTGGCCCTGGTCCAGCACGTCGACGATGTAGGTCGGGCCGCCGGACAGCACGTCCTGCGCGAACACGCGCTCGATGCCGTACTTGATGTCCTTCGAGGTGATCGGCGAGCCGTCCTCGAACTTGACGCCGGCCTTCAGCTTGAAGGTGTACGTCTTGCCGCCGTCGGTGATGTCCGGCAGCTTCGCGGCCAGGTCGGGCTCCAGCTTCAGGCCGTCCTCGCCGGGCTTCGACGAGTTGGTGAGAAGGGTCCGGACGTAGTAGCCCTTCTGGAAGTTCCACACCCATGCGTAGTACGCACGGACCGGGTCGAACGAGTCCGGGTCAGAGTGGTTGACCAGCTTGAGCGTGCCGCCCTTCTTGTCGGAAGGGTTCACGATGCCCTTGGTGGCGGCGTTGAAGCCGGACACACCCGCGGCGGTGCTCTCGCCCGTGCTGGGCGTCTTGTCGTCGCCGCCCGACCCACAGGCGGACAACACCAGGGCGACAGCAGCCGAACCGGCCACCAATGCCCCTGTCCTCATTCTCACTAGGTTTCCCTCCTTGTTTGGCACGACCCGCCGAGGGACGGGTCGTCCGAGCTGTGCTGTGGTGCGAGCGGAGATCGGGGTGGCACGGCACGGATCCCTGGCGTGGGAGCCGGTCCGGGCCGGGGTGGCGGCGCGGTGGCGGGTTACCGGTTGGCCTTGGGGTCCAGCGCGTCACGCAGTCCGTCACCGAACAGGTTGAACGCGAGCACCATGATGAAGATCGCGAGGCCGGGCACGAACATGTACACCGGGTCGTAGGTGTAGAAGTTCACCGCGTCGGACAACAGGCGGCCCCACGAGGGAGTGGGGGGCAGCACGCCGACGCCCAGGAAGGACAGTGACGCCTCGAAGACGATGTTGGTCGGGATGACCAGGGTCGAATAGACGAGGATCGGCGCGACCAGGTTGGGCAGCAGCTCCCGGAAGAGGATCCGGATCGGTCCGGCGCCGACGCTGCGGGCGGCCTCGACGAACTCCCGCTCGCGCAGCGACAGGGTCTGCCCCCGCACGATGCGGCCGATGTACGGCCAGCTGAAGAATGAGATGACGCCGACGACGACGCCGATACGCCATGCGGTCGTGACCGGCACGACGGAGATCAGCGCGATCGAGAACAGCAGGTAGGGGAACGCGAGGATCAGGTCCATCAGGCGGCTGACCAGGCTGTCGATGAACCCGCCGAAGTAGCCGGCGGTGATGCCCAGCACCACGCCCAGGAGCACCGCGACGATGGTGGCGGACAGGGCGACCAGCAGCGAGACCCGCGCGCCGTAGATGATCTGCGAGAACATGTCGCGGCCGGTGACCGGCTGGACGCCGAGCAGGAATTCCTTGCTGATGCCGCCCCAGGTGCCGGGCTCGGGGATACCGCCGAGGCTGGGGTTGATCTCGTCCTGGTGATACTCGTTGATCGGGTGGCCGAATGCCTTGTTCAACAGCGGCGCGAAGATCGCGATCAGCACAAGGAACACGATGACGCTGGCACCGGTCAGCGCGAGCTTGTCGCGCTTCAGACGGGTCCAGGCGATCTGACCGAGCGACCGACCCTCGATGGCCTTGGCGGGGACACCGGGTGGCGTACTGGTCGCCTCTTCGACACTCGGCACCTGCTCGTCGCTCTTGGACGTGACGGGTCCCATAGTCATGGGCGTGGCGCCCCTCTCCCCGGCCGCTTGCCCGCCTTGCACAGCCGCCAGCAATGGCCGTCGCAGCATGGGAACGCGCGTCGGCCAGACCGGGGCCCGTGGCAGTCAGCAGCCGATCGGCTGTGTCTTCGTGGACTCCTGGTGCCCTATCCGCAGGTTCGGTCCACGGGCAGAGCGTGCACGAAGCCGACTTGGTGTGTCGCCTCCGTTGGAGGAACCCTGTCTCCCGTTCGGCCGATCGTCAAGGGTCACCCCCCGTCCTGTAACCAAGTCCACGCCGGGCCGTGATGAGGGCGTGATCCAAGCTCAGCGACGTTTGGATCATACGCCCCCGAAACGGGCGAATTACCGGCTCATGGTAACGGTATGGTTACGCTGCGTTGTGGATAGAGCACGCACAACCTGACGGATGGGGCCATCCATCACTTTACTTGATCGTTTCACTTTTAACAGTACCGTCCGGTCAGGCGGCGCTGATCACGGAGCGTGCTCAGAGATCGACGTCCACCACGACCGGGGCGTGGTCCGACGGTCCCTTGCCCTTACGCGCCTCGCGGTCGATGTAGGCCGTCTTGACCGCATCCGCGACGGTAGAACTCGCGTAGAAAAGATCAATCCGCATACCTTTGTCCTGATGGAACATACCGGCCCGGTAGTCCCAGTAGGTGAAGGGGTTCGGGCCCTTCATCGGCACCGGCACGACGTCACGCAGACCGGCGGCCCGCAGCGCGGCCAGGGCGTCGCGCTCCGGCGCGGTCACGTGCGTCGAGCCGACGAACGCCGCCGGGTCGAACACGTCGGCGTCGGTGGGCGCGACGTTGAAGTCCCCGCAGACCACGAGGCGGTCGGTGGCCGCGAGCTCACCGGCGACGCGGGAGCGCAGCACGTCGAGCCACTGCAGCTTGTACGTGTAGTGCGCCGATTCCGGTGTGCGGCCGTTCGGCACGTACACGGACCATACCCGCACCCCGCCGCACGTCGCGGAGACCGCCCGGGCCTCGATGCGGGGCGATTCGAAGAGGCCCTCCTCGCCGGTCGGCTCGCCCGCCCAGCCGGGGTCGCCCTCGAAGCCGCGCACCACGTCGTCGAGGCCGATCCGGGACAGCAGGGCCACCCCGTTCCAGCGGCCCTCGCCGTGGGCGGCGGTGGCATAGCCGAGCGCGGCGACCTCCTCGGCGGGGAAGCCGTCCGCGCCGACCTTGGTCTCCTGCAGGCAGAGCACGTCGGGCCCGGCCAGCTCGAGCCACTCCAGGAGCCGGGGGAGCCGGGCCTTGACCGAGTTCACGTTCCAGGTCGCGAGTCTCACCCGTCCCACCTTGCCCTATCGCGGGCCACTACATCAGGCCATCACTATCCGCCCCACCGCAAGCGGCGGGTCCCGCCGGGGGATTCTCACCCCCGGAGCCCCCCAATGCGCCGCAAGCGGCGCACTCAAGCCGACTCGCGCTTGATGAGCTCGGTGGGCAGCAGCAGCACCGGCTCGATCTGCTCGCCCGCCGTCAGCCGCAGCACCTGCCGGGCGACGGTGCGCCCGATGTCGGTGATCGGCTGGCGGACCGTGGTGAGCGGCGGCTCGGTGTCACGGGCGAACTCCATGTCGTCGAACCCGACGACCGCCACGTCGTCGGGGACCCGGCGCCCGTTCTGCCGCAGCGCGCGCAGCGCGCCGTCGGCCATCGCGTCGGACGCGGCGAACACGGCGTCGAGCTGGGGGTCGTCGGCGAGAAGCTGGCTCATCGCCAGAGCGCCGGACTGCCGGGTGAAGTCGCCGACGGCGACGATCGAGCGCCGGCTGGCGTCCTGCATCGCCGAGCGGTACCCCTTGAGCCGGTCGATGCCGGCGCTCATGTCCTGGGGGCCGGCGATGGTCGCGACCCGGCGGCGGTCGGTGTCCAGCAGGTGGCGCACCGCGGCGCGGGCCGCGTCCTCGTTGTCGACGTCGACGTAGGGCACCTGGGACTGGGTCAGCAGCCGGCCGTTGCAGACCACCGGCACGCCGGCCCTGCTCAGGCGCTCCGGCAGCGGGTCCGCGCCGTGCATGGAGAAGATGATCGCGCCGTCGACGTGGCCGCCGGTCGCGTAGCGCTCGACCCGGTCGTGGCTCGGCCCGGACGGCCCGACCATCATCAGCACCAGCTGCTTGTCGGCGGCCTCCAGCTCGAGGCTCACACCGCGGATGACGGCGGCGAAGAAGGGGTCGTCGGAGAACACCCGGCTGGTCGTCTCCGACGCCACGAGGGCGATCGAGTCGGTCCGCTGGGTCACCAGGCTGCGGGCCGCCTGGTTGGGCACGTAGCCGAGGGCGTCGACGGCGTTGAGGACCTTGTCGCGGATGTGCGGCGCGACGGAGGTCGAGCCGTTGACCACGCGGGAGGCGGTCGCTCGCGAGACCCCGGCGCGCTGCGCGACGTTCTCCAGAGTGGGCCTGTCCCGCCCCGACATCACCATGTGCGCTTTCCCCCATATCTGTCTGCCGGACTCATCATGACTGAAGCCGCCCGATGTTATGGCGCACAAAAAGGGACGGGCGACGAAGCATGCCGCTCCGCCGCCCGTCGCACCCTCACACCGGTTACACCCTGATCACGATTCACCCGGACGATCGGCTGGTCACCCTGGCCGCCAATCGGCCTGAGAGCGCTCTCAAGACACGATTCAGAGTGGGCCATGACTAGCGCATTGTCAATCGTGAAACCCCATGAAAGCGCTCTCTGGAATATGTTGTCAGAAACGCCAAATACCCTATGCGGCCTGACGTCGCCGGCAGGCTTCCACGTGTGCCGCGACGACCGCAGTGGTGTTGGAACGCACACACGCGTCGGCACCCGCCTCAAGCACGTCGACGACCTCCTGGTGGTCGCTGTACGGGCTGAGCACCACCACGATCGCCGAGGCCGGGTGACGCAGGCAGGCGGCGGTCACCGCCCTGGGGCCGGGGTCGTCGAGCACCACGATGTCCGGGTGCCGCACCACGGGCTCGGGCGTTGTGCGCCGCAGGACCGTCCAGTCCTGTGGCAGATAGCGGGTCAGGTCCGAGAAGCGTGCGCCGTCGGCGACGAGCAGCACGGTCACGTGGTCGAGGTCGGATGCGGAGCGCTGCGGGAGGGTCAAGATGTCCATGCCTCATTTATCGCGCCCTGGCCTGCCATCCGGCTCGACGCGGGCTGCGAAGATCCTGGCAGCCCGGCCGTGGCCGCCGCGGTCCCGCGCCGCCGCGCTCACCCGCGGCGCGCCCGCCGCGTACCTGCCGCGGGGCCTCGGGCCGTGAAAGGCTGATGCGGTGATCGTCTGGATCAATGGGCCTTTCGGTGTCGGGAAGACGACGCTGACGAAGGAACTGTGCCGCCGCGACCCGAAGGCGCGCGCGTTCGATCCGGAGCGCATCGGCTGGGTCCTCCAGCGCACTGTGGGACGGCTGCGGCACGGCGACTACCAGGACCTGCCCGCCTGGCGCTCGGCCATCATCACCGCCGCCGCGTGGCAGGCGCGCGGCGCCGACCCGCTCATCGTGCCGATGACCGTCCTGCGCGGCCCGATCCTGCGCGAGATCTTCGGCGGCCTGCGCGGGCGCGGTCACGAGGTGCGCCACCTGCTGCTGGACGTGTCGGCGCCGGTGCTCATCGAGCGGGTCGAGAACGATGACGACGACGGCCCGCAGGCGTGGCGCCTGGACCAGCTCGGCACCTACCTGACCGCCCGGCACGACCTGCGCCGCGTCGACGCGGTGCTCGACACCGACGACCTCGAGGCGGCCGAGGTCGCCGACGAGGCCGAGGCGATCATCGCCGGATGGCGCGCCTGACCCGGGACGCCGGCGACCGGTAGGGACGGCGGCGCACCGGGAGGGACGGCGGCGCACCGGGAGGGACGGCGGCGCGCCGGATCAGCGGGGCGCGCCGAGGCCTTCCAGCGCGGCAAGGTAGACCGGCGGGACCAGGTTGGGCCCGTCGCCCCGGAACGCGGCCTCGACCTCCGCGTCGGACGGCAGGGTCGCCTCCGCCGTCAGCGCCGAGACGATGAGGGTGTCCTTCCACTCGTCCTGCCCCGCGAGGAGGCGCAGCGCGACGAGGGACTCCTCGATCTCACCCACGCACTCGAACGGCTTGTGTGCGGTGAGACCCATCAGCTCCCGGTACCCGGGCAGCTGCGTCGCGTCGGCGAAGATGTCGGTGCCGAAGATCCCGAGCAGGCGCTCGCGGCCCGTGAACGGCGCCATGGCGAGGAAGACGAACCGGCACTTCGGGCAGTGCCCGCACCACCGCTCGGCCGCGTCGCGCTGCTTGAACGCCGCGTTGCAGCTGGTCACGACCGAGTCGTAGGCGGTGAACTTGGCGAACAGCGCGGCGATGTGCAGCTCCGACAGGCCGCGCAGCAGCGAGAAGTACGCCTCCTGCAGGCCGGCGTGGGCGAGCAGCGCGTCGCGGAGGTGCGCCTCGGCGGGCAGCCCCTTGGACCACTGGTGGTTGATGTCGCGGCCGAGCCAGTTGAGGTTGGGCACCGAGGCCGAGGCCTCGTTGGACATGACGACCGGGCCGAGGCCGTGCATGAGCGAGGCGGCGACCGCGATCAGCGAGTTGATCGCCGTCACCGGGATGTGGCCGTTGTACGCGCCGCTCGCGTTGAGCTCCCGCATCCGCGGGTCGAGGGTGCGGCGCACGGCGCGGGTCGGCTGCGGCGACACCGCCATCACACTGCGGATGATCGGGTTGGGGTTGACCGCGAACAGTACCGGGTCGAGCCCGGCGCGCTGCAGCGCCTCCATCGTGACGATCGAGTCCTTGCCGCCGCCGACCGCGGCGACGGGCGGGCCGGACGGCTCGTGCACGACGGCCGGCGGCTGCGCATACGGGCCGGGCACGATCTCCAGGTCCAGCACGTACGCCAGCTGGTTGGTGTACGCGAACTCGCCGAGTCCCTCGCGGTACAACGCCATGACCCACGGCAGGGCCTTCTCCGCCAGCGGGAAGCCGAGCTCGACCTGCTTCGGCGCGGCGATCTTGTAGTAGGACGTCGACGCCGCGACGTAGAGCAGGTCGAGGACCCTGTCGAGGGCCGGGTGCACGACCGACGGCGGTCCGAAGTCGACGGTCTCGGTGAGCACGAGGTCACCGAGCGCGTAGTGGAAGCGGGCGACGCCGGTCGCCGGGTCGAACTCCCGGCCGGGGAAGCGCAGCGCTTCGACGTTCACGCGGGATCTCCTAGCTCGGCGACGCGGACCGGGCAATGGTAGCCGCCGCGAAGGTGCCGCCGGCCGCGTCACGCAGTCGGGTTCCCGCCTGCCCTACGTCGCCGCCGCCGTTACCGATCGTGACCGGGATCGCCGTCAATGGCGGATGCACGTACGCTCGGGCCACGTGTACCCCAGCGGCAGTGGTGAACGCACCGGCGCCGACGATGACGCTGCGTGAGTTCCAGGGGGTGGCCAGGCGAGCTGCGGCGACCGCGTCGCGCCGCCAACGGACGCACAGACATGGGGGCGACAAAGCGTGGGACAGATGCACTACGGCGAGCCGACCAACCCCGTATCAGGCAGGGCGAGCGTTCCCGGACCTTCGGACGGATGGAGTGGCCGGGCCTCCGTCGGCAGGGCCGGCGCGCCGGTGCCGCCCGTCCCGGACGAGCCGGTGACCGGCCGGGCGTCCGTGCGCGGCGCGGTGCCGCCCCCGGTGCGTGCCTCGGCGCGGGTCGGCGGGCCGCCCGTGGAGACCCCGCCCGAGTCCGGCAGGGACAGACCGGCGCCGACGGCCAGGGCGAAGCGACGACGCAGACGCAACATCATCATCGCGTCGCTGGCCGCGTTCATCATGCTCACCGGCGTCGGCATGGTGGCCGGCACGTACTACTTCGACCAGGTAGGGCTGCCCGACGACCTCACCCTCGAGCAGTCCACGTCGATCTACTACGCCGACGGCCCGCTGATGGCCCGCATCGGCAGCAAGAACCGCACGCTCGTCACGTTCGAGGAGATCCCGAAGCACGTGCAGCAGGCGGTCGTCGCGGCCGAGGACAACACGTTCTACACCAACGACGGTGTCGACTACTGGGGCGTCGCCCGCGCCGCGTGGAACAACGTCACCGGCGGCGACCGGCAGGGCGCCTCGACGATCAGCCAGCAGTACGCCCGGAAATGGGCCGACCTCGAAGGCGTCACCTACGCCAGGAAGGTCCGCGAGGCCGTCATCGCGCTGAAGCTCAACAAGTCGTACAGCAAAGACCAGATCATGACGATGTACCTCAACATCATCTATTTCGGCCGCGGCGCGCACGGCATCCAGGCGGCGTCGTTCGCCTACTTCAACAAGCCCGTGAAGGACCTGTCGATGGCCGAGGGCGTGGTGCTCGCCGGGATCATCAAGAACCCCTCGGGCGACAACGAGAAGGGCAGCCCGTCCGACCCGACGGTCGACCCGGTCAAGGCGGAGGCCCGCTTCGACTACATCCGCAAGCAGATGGTGGCGCTGAAGTTCGTCTCCGAGGCGGAGGCGAAGGAGAAGCTCACGATGCCGACGACCGTCATCACCCAGGCGCAGAACCGGGCCAACAACCTCACCGCCAACACCGCCCTGGACAAGCCCGAGGGTCTCGCCGTGCACCACGTGATGCAGGAGGTCGCGGCGCTGACCGACCCGAAGACCGGGCTGCCGCTGTACGAGAGCGTCGACCCCCAGGGCAAGAAGAACTTCGACAAGATCCGCGACGGCGGGCTGAAGATCGTCAGCACCCTGCACTCCCAGATCCAGCAGGTCGCGGTGCAGGAGGCGAGCGGCTCCAGCAAGGAGTCCAACATGTTCGGCCAGAAGCCGAACCTGCAGGCCGCGCTGGTGGCGGTCGAGCCGGGCACCGGCGCGGTCAAGGCCTACTACGGCGGCGACAAGGGATCCGGCAACGACTATGCCGGCTACTACGTCGATCCGGTGCTCAGCGACGGCGAGCCGAACTGCTGCGGCGGCCACCCGCCGGGCTCGACCTTCAAGATCTACACGCTCGCGACGGCGCTGATGGCCGGGTACAGCATCAACTCCTACTGGAACGGCGTGCCGCAGGACTTCCCGGGCCGCACGGCGGCGCAGAAGAACCAGATCAAGAACGCGACCGAGGGGACCATCCCGGACTGCAAGTCGGGCTCCGGCACCTGGTGCACCTTGGAGGAGATCACGGTCAAGTCGCTCAACGTGCCGTTCTACGCGATCACGCTGGAGCTCGGCGCGGACAGGGTGATCGACACGGCCCGGGCGGCGGGCGTCACCAGCATGTGGGCGACCGTCGAGGGGGAGAAGCTGCCGCAGCGCCAGGACCTGGTCAAGCTGACCGGTAAGGACGTCGCGCCGAGGTACTTCGGCAACGAGGTCGGCTTCGGGCAGTACCCGATCACGGTCCTGGACCACGCCGGCGGCCTGGCGACCTTCGCGGCCCGCGGCATGGCGGCCAGGACGCACTTCCTGAAGGAGGTGTGGGAGAAGGAGAAGCAGACCTACGGCGAGGTGCTCAAGCCGCAGCGGATCCCGGGCTTCACCGATGGCATGGCCGACGACCTCAACACCGTGCTGCAGGGGGTGCCGGCGAAGTACAAGCTGAAGGCCGCGCACGGCTACCAGCTGGCCGGCAAGACCGGCACGTGGCAGCTGGGCAACACCACCTCGCAGGGCAACGCGCACGCGTGGATGGGCGGCTACGTCCCGCACGACACGGCGAAGAAGTCGCCCGGCCTGGCGGCGGCGGTCTGGGTCGGCAACAAGGGCGAGGAGGTCGCGATCAAGGACAAGAACGACGCGAACATCATCGGCGGGTCGCTGCCCGGCCCGATCTGGCGCGACTTCATGGACGGCGCCCTGACGAAGGTCAAGATGCCGAAGGTGTCGTTCCTGCCCTCGAAGGGCGTCGGCGACAAGGACGTCGGCAGTGGCGTCTCGCCCGGCCCGAGCACCCCGGCCGACAACCCGACACCGAGCCCGAACCCCAATCCGAACCCGAACCCGAACCCCAGCCCGAGCAAGTCGGGCACCAGCCCCAGCCCGAAACCCAGCCCCAGCCTGAGCCGGCGCAACTGACCCGGGCGGCGGCCACGGCGCGTGCCGTGGCCGCCGCGGTCACGGCAGCTTCTTCGTGCCGAGGTCGCGGATCGAGGCGCGCAGGAGCGTCCTGCTCGACACGTTGAGGAAGCAGTGCGCGGTGCGGTCGCCGACGGCCCACTGGCTCGCGGTCAGGCCGGTCCAGAACGTGTAGATGTCGGCGCGCTGATACAGCTGGGTCTGCGTGACCCCGAGGAACTGCGCGATCTTCAGGTAGCAGGCGTCGCCGGCGAGCTCCTTGAGCCGTTGCTGCGCCGGGTACTCGCCGTCGGGGGCGGTCCACGCGCCGACGAACTCGGTGTCGTGCGGGACGTCGCAGGTGACGGGCTTGACGGCGTCGACGGTGCGGTAGAAGCCCTTGGCGTCCTGGTCGCCACCGGCGAGCTGCACACACGTCAGCGCGAGCGGGCGGTCCTGGGCGAGGCCACCCTTGACGCTGCCGACGCGCTCCAGCGGCGCGAACATGTCGTCGGCCGCCTCGGCGATCCCGCACAGGTACTGCCGCCCGCCGGCCTGCCAGACCGCGGGGAGCGGCATGCGGAAGACGGGGAAGAGCCGCCCGGTGCGCCAGTCGCCGCCGAGATACGCGGTGGCGGCCTTGTCGCACTCGGCGAACGCGGCGCGGCTCGGGTCGCTGTCCCAGGCGGGCGGGGCCGCCGCGTCGGGGACGGCGCCGCCCCCGACGACCTCGACGGTGTGCGGCTCGGCGCAGTCGATGGCCTGCAGCGTCGCCGCCGACGGCTCGAACGCGCTGACCGCGCCCTTGAGGCAGGTGCCGGCGGCCGGCGGCGCGTAGGAGCGGCGGGCAGCGCCGCCCAGCCGTTGATCAGGTCGCCGTCGGTGCCGGCCGGGTCGCCGCAGCCGGCGAGCGCCGCCGTCAGCCCGAGGGTCAGGCCCAGCAGCGCCGCGCTCGTGCCCCGGCGCACCCGTCAGCCGCCGGCGGGACGGTGGTCGACGACCTCGGAGGTCTTGTCGTCGCCGGGCTCCTCCCGAAGGAAGTACACCGAGCCGACGGCCATGGCCAGGCAGAGCACCAGCAGCGTGGCGATGATCGCGATGAGGGCGATGACCATCCTGTCCCGCGGCGGGCGGCCCGGCCGCGGCGCGAACCGCTGCGTGAACTGCGGCGGGAACTGTGGCGGAACCTGGTCCGGGAACTGTGGCGGTGTGCCGGGTGGCGGCCCGTAGTGCGCCGGATCCGGCTGCTGCGGCGGGTACGGACCGGTCATGTGGTGACCCTACCGGTACCAGGCGCGCAGCGCCGTCAACAGGTCCCGGCCGCCCAGGGACGGCGGCGGGGTGGGCAGCTGCCGCAGCAGGAGGTCCCGGCCGGTGACCGCGGCGGGTTCGGGGTCGGCGAGCGGCACCGGTGGGTACCAGAAGCGCTCCAGCTCGACGTCGGGCTCGTCCATGTCGGCCAGTACCCGGGCGGCACCCGTCGCCACCGGGACCTCGGTGACTGCCGCGGGGCCGGTGGCCGTGCCGGTGCGCAGGGTCCGCAGATTCGCCAGGAGCGCGTCGCGGGTCCGGCCGCGCCACAGCAGGATCTGGAACGGGTCGGCGTCGAAGCGCTCGGCGAGCAGGTAGAACGTGGCCGCCAGGTGCTTGCACGGCACGGCCGCGTCCGGGCAGGAGCACCGCATCGCGAGATCGCGCACGCGGGCCGGGAACAGCGGGGCGTCGGCGTCGGCGAACACGTCCTCGACGTGCGGGGGCAGCTCGCCGGCGAGGAGCTTCGCGGCGCCGAGGGCCTCCGCCGCGAGCGCCGTCTCGACCCGCCGCCACACGTCGTCGTCGAAGACCTGCAGGGCGATGCTCACCCGGTACGGGGTGGGCCGCGACCCCTGCACGACGCCCGCGACGACGCCGGGGTCGACGGTGAGCGACAGGACCTGCCCGGCGCGGGCGTAGTTGCGGCCGCGGGTGAGGCGGGTGCCGAGGGCGAAGGACTCGAGCACGCCGAGGAACCGCTTGCTCCACCAGCTCTCACCGATGGCGCCGCGCGCGCTGCGGGCCCGGATCCCGCCCTCGACCTTGACCGTGCGCGACCCCCAGAACTCCGGGGTCGTCATGCCTGCAGCGCCTCCAGGCCGGGCACGACCACGCGCGGGACGAACTCGACGACCTCGTAGGAGGCGAGGTTCTTCTGCTTGAACGGGTCGAGGGACAGCCGCGCCTCCAGCTCCAGGCGGGGCAGGCCGGCCGCGAGGATGACGCCGCCCTTGCGGGGGACCTGCGCGCCGGAGGCGAGGAAGATCCCGTCCTCGTACTGGGCGTCGAGCCATTCGCGGTGCGCGGGCATCGCCTCGTCGATCTGCTCGACGTCGACCAGGTAGCTCAGCGTGATCACGAACATCGCAGCAGTCTAGCCCTGTTCGAGGAGGGTCACTCGACGACGGCGCCGGCCTCCAGCGCCAGCAGCGAGCGCAGCTCCGTGGTGGACAGCTCGGTCAGCCACTGCTCGCCGGTACCGACGATCTTCGCCGCCAGGCCGCGCTTCTCGTTGATCATCGCCGCGATCTTCTCCTCGACGGTGCCGGCGGTGACGAACTTGCGGACCTGCACGGCGCGGCGCTGGCCGATCCGGAATGCGCGGTCGGTGGCCTGGTCCTCGACGGCCGGGTTCCACCACCGGTCGACGTGCACGACGTGGTTGGCGGCGGTGAGGGTCAGGCCGGTCCCGCCGGCCTTCAGCGACAGCACGAACACCGCCGGCGAGGACGGCGACGCGGCCTGGAAGCGGGCCACGAGCGTGTCGCGGGCCGGCTTGTCGAGGCCGCCGTGCAGGTAGGCGACCTCGCGGCCGAGGCGGGCGGAGAGATGGGCGCGCAGCATGCCGCCGAACTCCGCGTACTGGGTGAAGACCAGGGCGCGTTCACCGGCGGCGAGGACCTCGTCGAGGATCTCCTCCAGCCGCAGCAGCTTGCCGCTGCGCCCGGACATGCGGCTGCCGTCGCGCATGGCATGCGCCGGGTGGTTGCAGATCTGCTTCAGGCGGGTCATGGTCGCCAGGACCAGGCCGCGGCGGGCGACGCCCTCGCTGCGCTCGATCTTGCCGAGCATCTCGTCGACGACGGCCTGGTAGAGCGACGCCTGCTCGCGGGTGAGGTTGCACAGCACCTCCATCTCCAGCTTCTCCGGCAGGTCGGAGATGATGCCGCGGTCCGTCTTGAGCCGGCGCAGCACGAAGGGCTGGGTGATGCGGCGCAGCCGCGCGGCCGCGTCGGCGTCGCCGTGCCGCTCGACGGGCTCGGCGAAGCGTTCCTTGAACTTGCGGGCCGTGCCGAGCAGGCCGGGGTTGGCGAAGTCCATGATCGACCACAGGTCCGCGAGCCGGTTCTCCACCGGGGTGCCGGTGACCGCGATGCGGTGCCGGGCCGGCAGCCCGCGGACCGCGACGGCCTGTTTCGTGGCGGCGTTCTTGACCGCCTGCGCCTCGTCGAGGACGAGCCGGTGCCACGACAGGGACTTCAGCGCCGTCGCGTCGCGGGCGGCGATCGCGTACGTGGTGATGACCAGGTCCGACGCGGCGACCGCGGCACGGAAGTCGGCGCCGCGAGCGCGTTCGGCGCCGTGGTGGACGTGCACGCGCAGCGCCGGCGCGAACCTGGCCGCCTCCCGCTGCCAGTTGCCGACCAGCGACATCGGGCAGATCAGCAGCGTCGGGCCGGGCGCGTCGCCGGAGAGCAGCGCCAGCAGCTGCACGGTCTTGCCCAGGCCCATGTCGTCGGCGAGGATGCCGCCGAGCCCGGCCGCCTCCAGGAAGGTCAGCCAGCTCAGGCCGCGCAGCTGGTACGGGCGGAGGCTGCCGTGGAACCGCTCCGGCGGCTCGGCGGCCGGGACGCGCAGCTCGGTGTCCCCGGCCAGCAGGTCGCCGAGCCACCCGTCGGCGGCGACCTCGACGACCGGCAGCCCACCGGGGCCTTCGGTGTCGCCTCCGGCGAGGTGCAGCAGGTCCGCGACGGTCATCGAGGCCTCGTCGGCCTGCCGGCGCATGATCTCCAGGCCGGCGGCGAGGCGGCGCGGGTCGAGCTCGACCCACTGCCCGCGCAGCTGGACGAGGGGTGCCTTGAGGTCGGTGAGGCGGCGCAGCTCCTCCTCGGTGAGCGGCTCGTCTCCGATGGCGAGCTCCCACCGGTAGTCGATGACGGAGCCGAGGCCGACGGCGCTGGTGGTGGCGACGGTGCCGGGCTGGGTCGCCGACGGGCTGCGGGCGGTGAGCCGTGCGCCGAGCCGGGCCTGCGGCCTGCGCCACCAGCCCGGCAGCAGCATCCCGAACCCGGCGCTCGCCAGGAGCGGCGCGTGCTCGCTGAGCAGCTGGTGCGCGCCGGCGGTGTCGAGGGTGAGCGCGGCCGGCCGGGCCGAGCGCAGTGAGTCCTCCAGGGCCGGGTACAGGCGGCTGGCCCGGCCGAGCTCCGCCAGGAGGGTCTCCTGCGGCGCGGGGACCTGCCACTGCGACAGCTCCAGCGGGCCGGGTGCCGTCCAGACCGTGCCGGCGTCCACGACGAGGCTCGGCTCGTCGGCGGCCTGCAGCGCGAACTCCAGGCGCCAGACCGGATCCTCGTCGCCGGCGGCGGCCTCTTCGAGGGTGCCGGGCTCGGGCGGTTCGATCAGCCGGAAGCAGGCGCGGACCGTGCCGCCGACGGCGTCGGCCTGCCACGCGAGGAGGTCGGCGCGCAGCTCGGCCAGGCCGGCGGTGGCCGCGGGCAGCGTCCGGTCGGTGCCGGTGAGTGCGGTGAGCCACGCGCCGGCGAGCCCGGGCACGCGGTGGTGGCAGCGGGCAGCACGGCGCGGGCGGCGGCGTCGACGAGGGTGTCGAGGAGCTCGGTGAGCAGCGCGCCCGCGACGGCGCGCCGCCGAGGACGGCCTGCGGCAGCGACAGCGCGAGGATCGGGTGTACGCGGCGTCCTTGCCGGTCAGCACCGGCACCCACCGGGCCTCGTCGCCGCCGGGCGCGGTGACCACGCCGGGCAGCATCCGGCCGCGGCGCACGAGCGAGGCGGCGAACGCGGCGACGGTCGCCAGGGCGCGCACGGTGTCGCCGAACACGAAGTCGTCGGTGCCGTCGGCGCCATCGGCGGCGGTGATCGCGACCAGGGTCGAGCGCAGCAGGGCGTAGGCGTCGTCGGGGCCGTACTCGACGGTGTCGACCGTCCACTCGCTCAGCCGGAGCGGAGTGTCGGCGGGCGCGAGTCGTCCCAGGGCGGCGGGCGACGGCTCGGGCAGGCCGCCGCGCGTCGGCAGGGTGAGCGTCCGGGTCGCGGGCACGCCGGTGTCCTCGTCCAGGCGCAGCCCGCGCACGGCGAACGGGTGCGGCGGGACCTTGGGGCGGCGGCCGCGGCGCTGCGCCGGAGGTAGGTCGGGGTCCTCGGCCCAGAGGCAGAGACGGCCGTCGAGCCAGGCAGCGTGCACGACGATCACCCGCGCGAGCCTAGCCGAGGACCGCTGACACGAGCGGCTGAACCTCTGTTCAGCGATGAGTGTCGTTGCTACCGTCCGGTAGTCACGGCTACTCGGTGTGGGAGTTCGAGGCGTACCCGCGTTGCCGCATCGACCGGTGGCGGCCGATCTCGTAGACGTGGGGCTCGGCCGCCGCCCAGGTGATGTGCTCACCCGCCCGGCTCAGCACGCAGGTCTCCACGTGCAGCTCGACCAGCACGTTCTGGCCGAAGCCGGGCGGCGGCCCCGACAGCGACCGTTCGGCCAGGAACGCGGCGGCGACGCTGCGCCGCATCGCCTCGTCGCGCGGGAACCTGGCCCGGCCGGTCAGGTAGAACGCGTCCTCGCCGTCGTTGAGCGGAAACGTGTGCAGCGCGAACCGGTCGTCGCGCAGCAGGTCCTCGAGCTTCGGGGAGACCATCAGCAGCGCGAACAGCCCGTCCTCGACGAGCAGCGGGCTGACCGGGTGGACCCGCGGGCCGCCGTCGGCGCGCACCGTGCCCAGATAGGCCAGGCCGACGCCGCTGCGGTAGAGCAGCGCGCGACCCGACGAGGCCAGGTCCGGCGCCGAACGCCGGAAGCGCCCCCACGAAAGCATGGCAGCCAGACTGGCGTACCCCCGCCCCCGGGGTCAACGTCCGACCGGGCGACACCTTCCGCGTTTCCGCCCCGCCCTGACCGGCGACGGTGCGTGAGCCAGGAACGGCAGGACGATGCGCACGCATCAATCGGCGTCAGTGGCGAGGTGACGGTATCGTCGCTCGGATGGCTGCCGAGTGCGCAATCGTCGACTGTGGTGTGCTGGCGATCGGCCGGTGCCGGGACTGCGGGGCCGCATTCTGCATGTCGCACCAGGGCCGCAACCCGGCGACCGGCGACGGCTACGCCGCGCTGTGCGAGCCGTGCGCCGCCCGCCGCCATGCCGCGGCCGCCGACCAGGCCCGCAACGTCGGGCCCGTGCAGCGCCTCGGTGACGAGCAGCGCTGGGTCATGTCCGGCCAGGCCGTCCGCGACCTGGTCACGAAGGGCGTGCCGGGCCGCCCGGTGATCGAGCAGCGCCGCCGCACCGTGAAGCTGCGCTTCGGCGGCGAACGCGTCGAGATCGACGAGATCGAGGTCGGCACCCTCTGGGTCGCGGGCCGGTTCGAGTGGACGCAGCCCGTTGACGGGGTCGCCGAGACCCGCGAGTGGAACACCGCGCTGCTCGCCGAGCCCCGCGGCGGCTATCCGGTCGCGTCGTTCCGGCAGGCCGTCGCCCGGTGCCGGGTCACCGAGCTCGGCGCCACCCTGGTCCGCGACGCCGGCGCCGAGCTCGAGGCCCGCGCCGTCCCCCTCATCGCCCAGGCGATCCGCCGCCTGCTGCGCTGAGCCCGTGGGAGACTCCGGTGTGCTCACGCTTCCTGAGCCCTGCGTGGTCGTGCTGGTCGGGCCCGGCGCGGCCGGCAAGTCGACGTGGGCGCAGACGCACTTCGCGGCCGACCGGATCGTCAGCAGCGACCGGCTGCGGGCCCTGGTCGGGGCCGGCGAGGACGACGTCACCGCGAGCGCCGACGCGTTCGCGCTGCTGGACACGGTGGTGGCGCAGCGGATGCGGCGGCTGACGACGGTCATCGACACCCTCGGCCTCGACCCGCAGCGGCGGGCGGCCTGGGTCGCGGCGGCGAAGGCGCACGGGCTGCCATGCGTCGCGATCGCGTTCGACACCCCGGCGGCGCAGTGCCGGGCCCGGAACCGGGCCAGGACCACGAAACGGATCCCCGCCGACGTGCACACGTCCCAGCTCCGGGGCTGGGCGAAGACGCGTGAGCTGCTCGCATCGGAGGGTTTCGACGCGGTACACCTGGAGACGCCCGCCCGCACGGTGCCGGAGGTGTTCGTCGAGGCCGCCGAGGCACGGGACCGGCAGCTGGACGACCCGGCGCGGCTGCGGTTCGGGCTGCACATCGGCCGGTTCCAGGGCGTCGACGTGCGGCAGAGCGCCGCGCAGGCCGAGGAGGCCGGGTTCGACGCGATCTACGTGATGGACCACTTCCGGCAGATCCCGCAGCTCGGGCGCGCCTGGGAGGACTTCCTGGAGAGCTACACGACGCTGGCCTACCTCGCGGCGTGCACGACGAAGGTGCGGCTCGGCGCGCTGGTCACCGGGGTGACGTACCGCAACGTCGCGCACCTCGGCAAGATCGTGGCGACGCTGGACGTGCTCAGCGGCGGCCGGGCCGTGTGCGGACTCGGGCTGGCCTGGTTCAAGGAGGAGCACGTCGCGTACGGCTGGCCGTTCCCCTCCGTCGGCGACCGGTATGCGCTGCTCGAGGACGCCCTGCAGCTGCTGCCGCTGCTGTGGGGCAAGGGCAGCCCACGCTTCGAGGGACGCAGCCTGACGGTGCCGGAGGCGCTGTGCTACCCGAGGCCCGTGCAAGAGCGGGTGCCGATCATCGTCGGCGGCAACGGCGAGCAGCGGACCTTGAGGCTGGCTGCCACCTACGCCGACGCCGCCAACGTCATGGGCGACCTCGCCACGGTGCGGCGCAAGGCGGAGATCCTGCGCGGCTACAACCCCGCGACCCGGCTCACGCACCTGGGCACCGCGCTCGTGGCCGCCGACGACCGGCACCTGGCCGAGCTCGTCGAGCGCGGCCGCGGCCGCAGGTCCCGGGAGGCCTACGCGAAGGAGGTCAACGCCGGCACGGTCGCCGACCACATCGGGCGCTTCCGGCAGCTGGCGGACGCGGGGGTACGCGAGGCGATGGTCCGCCTGCCCGACCCCGCATGTGTCGGACCGATGGCGGAGGTGATGGCCGCCTTCCGCTGAGGCGTGCCTCCTGATGCCGCCGGGCCGGGCCGGCGCCGGCCCGGCGGCCGTCGTGGCTATGCGGGCAGCAGCGAACGGTCGGACTCGGTCAGGGCGAGGATGTCGCTGGTGAGCGGGGCGTACACGCGGCGCAGCAGGGCCGGGTCGCCGACGCTCGCGACCGCCGCGAACACGGCCCGGGCCAGGCGTTCGGCGAGTTCCGGCGGCACGGCTGCCCGGGCGGCGACATCGGCCAGGAAGTCCAGGTGCACCTCCTGGTCGTACAGATGCTGATAGGACCACAGCGGTTCGGCGAGCGTCGGTGGCAGCTCCGCGGCGAGGTGATGCACCCAGCCGTCCGGCAGGCGGGTGGCCAGTGCGTGCAGCACACCCCGGATTGCCCGCCGGGTCTCCTCCGCGGTGGCGATGCCGGTCTTCTCGCGGACCTCCGCGATGAACACGTCTTCATACATGAGGCGAACGCTCCCCATCGCGCAGGTGAAGCACCATCACCAGCAGGGAGCGAACGGAGCAACGGCACGCGCTCATCCGCGGTGGGTGGGACAGGGTCACCCGGTGGGCGCCCAGCATGGCCGCGTACATCCCCTCATCGTTGGGAGACACCCTGATGGCTTTCCTGGTGACCCGACCCGGCCGAGCGTTCACGTTCCCGTCGGCGGCGATGCCCCGCATCGGTGGCGTGCCGGTCGACATCGAGGAGACCGCCGACGCCTACCGGGTCGACCTGGACCTGCCCGACGTCGATGCCGCCGACGTGCGGATCGACCTGCGGGACAACGAGATCCGGGTGGCGGGCAACTACCGCGCCCGGGTCCGCAGCGGCACCATGCACCACCACGCGCGGCAGGAGGGTGAGTTCGAGTACCTCATCGGGCTGCCGGGCGACATCGACGACGACCGGGTCGAGGCGAACCTCGACAGCGGCGTCCTGACCATCGTCGCGCCGAAGTCGCGCGGGGAGCAGGCTCGGCGCATCACCGTCAAGGCGGCGCAGGGCCAGCTGAGCCAGCAACGCGCGCAGGCCGGCCTGCCGGGCACACAGGGCCAGCCGGCGCAAGGACAGCAAGGCCAGCCGGCGCAGGGACAGCCGGGTGGCCGGCAGCAGCAGGAGCAGGAGCAGGGGCGGCCGGACGCGGCGCAGCAGCCGCGGCCCGCCGACACGCCGGCCGCGCAGGCGAAGCAGATGCGTGAGGGCCAGTCCCGGCCGGGACCGGCGAGCCAGCAGGCCGGGAGCACCGGCACCGGTAGCACGGGCCAGGTCGGTCGCAGCGGCATGAGCTGAGACCGGGGCGGCCCAGCACCGTGGAGGCGCGCGACGAGGCGGTGCCGGCCCAGCAGTTCGGGCCGGCCGTCCGTCGACGCGGTCGGCGCACCAGTTGGGGGGACCGATGCCGGTTGACACCCGCGACTACTACGCAGACCTCGGCGTGCCGAGGACCGCCCACCGGGAGGAGGTCCGGCGCGCCTACCGGACCCTCGCCCGCCTGCACCACCCGGACGTGAACCGCGAACCTGGCGCGGAGGAGCGCTTCAAGGCGATCGCCGAGGCGTACCAGGTCCTGTCCGACCCGCGGCGGCGCCGCGACTACGACGCGAGCCAGGCGACCGCGGACGACTGGCTCGGCAGTCTGTTCAGCGGCCTCGGCGCGGCACCGGGCCGCCAGGCCGGCCCGCAGCGCCGCCGGCCCCCTACAACCAGCCCGGGCCCCGCGACCAGGCACCGCAGCAGGGGCGGCCCGGCGCGGACAACCAGGCCGGGTTCGCGGTCGCCGTGGAGGACGCGTACCACGGCGGCCGGCGCACCGTCACGCTGCCCGGACCGACCGGGCGGCCCCGGCAGTACACCGTGGACGTCCCGGCGGGTGTCGCCGAAGGGCAGCGTATCCGGCTCGCGGGGCAGGGCGCGCCCGGCAGCGACGGCGGGCCGTCCGGGGACCTCTACCTCGTCGTGCACCTGTCACCGCACCCCCGGTACAAGGTCCACGGCCGCGACATCATGGTCGAGCTGCCGGTGGCCCCGTGGGAGGCGGCGCTCGGCGCGCCCGTGCAGGTCCAGACCCCCGGCGGGCCGGTGCGGCTCGACGTGCCGCCCGGCTCGTCGTCGGGGCGGCGGCTGCGGCTGCGGGACAAGGGGCTGCCGAACCCCCGAGGCGCCGCCGGTGACCTGTACGTCAAGGTACGCATCGTCGTCCCGCCGAATCTGTCCGAGCGCGAACGGCGGCTCTACGCGGAGCTCGCCGCGGCGTCCACGACCGACCCCCGGAGCCCGGCATGACGTTTCCGATCGTGAAAACGGCACGGCTGCCGCTGGAGGCTTTCGCCGCCGCGGCGGGGCTGCACCCGGATCTGGTGGCGCGCCTGGTCGCGCTGGGCCTGGTGGAGGTCGACACCGGACCGACCGGCGCGCTCGGGTTCTCGGTCCACGAGCTGGCCACCGTCGCCCGGATCCGCAGGCTGCACGACGACCTGACGCTCAACTACGCCGCCGTCGGGGTGGTCCTGGACCTTCTCGACCGGATCGACGAACTCGAAGACCGACTCGCTAGGAGGGCATGATGCTCAGAAGAGAAGCGTGGTTGCTCGGGGTGCGCGGGGTCCTCGCGATCGTGTTCGGGGTCCTCGCCGTCATCTGGCCCCAGGTGACGGTGATCGCCCTGGCGTTGCTGTTCGGTATCTTCGCGATCGCGACCGGGATCGAGCAGATCGTGCACGCGATGCGCCCGTCCGCGGGCGCGACGAACCCGGTCACGGGCTTCGCCGACGGCACCGGGCCGCGGGTGGCCCGGGTGGTCGCCGGGCTGTTCGGGCTCGCCGCCGGCATCCTGGCCATCGTGTGGCCGGGGATCACCGCGGTGGTCCTCGCGGTCCTGGTCGGCGCGTGGGCGATCGTGACCGGCATCGCCGACCTGTGGCTCGCCACCCGCCAGCACGGCGGCTGGACCCTGGCGCTGGTCGGTGCGATCTCCGTGGTCGCCGGGCTGTTCGTGGTGATCCGCCCGGCCGCGGGCGCCGTCGCCATCGCGTGGGCGATCGGCCTGTACGCGATCGTCAGCGGCGCGCTGCTGCTGTTCGCCGCCTACCAGCTGACGCACCAGGGGCGGGGGCGGCTCTCCGCCGCACACTGAGGGGGCGGGCTCAGGAGCCCGGCCGCTGGAGGAGCCCGCCGGCTGAGGAGCCGGTGGCTCGGGGCCCGCCGGCTCAGGGGCCCGGCGGCACCTGCTCCTGCGACACGTGGGCGTGCACGATGCGCCAGCCCTCCGGGAGGCGGACCCAGGTCTGGGACTGCCTTCCGGGTCGACCCTCGCCGCCGGGGTAGTCGAACATCGTGGTCACGGTCGCCAGTTCGGACCCGAACGTGGTGACCCGGGTGTCGTACAGGCGCCGGCCGGGCGGCAGTTGCGCCTGGGCGGCCCGCCACGCCCGCAGCTCGCCGGCGCCGGCCTGCCGGTCCGCGATGCCGAAGCGCACCACGGCGGGGGAGTCCCAGAACGCCTCGGCGAGGGCGGCGGTGTCATTGGCGACGAGCGCCTTCTCGTACGCCTCGAAGGCCGCCGTCACCTCGGCGACGACGTCGTCCCGGTCGATCCGCACGGCTGTGCCTCCCAACTGCAAGCGGCTTGCATGACGGTCCACGCGAGGTGGTCCCCAGGTAGGAGGGGACCACCTCGTCGTGGTGAACCTACGGCGCCGGAGCCGGAGCCGGAGCGGTCGCCGGAGCCGGAGCGGGAGCGGGCGATGGAGCGGGCGAGTCGGCGGCCGGCGCGGCGGGCTCGAGGGCCGCCTCGCCGTGCAGCCGGTCCAGCTCGATCTCGTCTGGCTCCTTGGCCCGCGGCTCGGGCCGGCTCAGCGCGAACAGCCCGCAGACCACCGCGATGAACAGGTAACCGAGCGCGACCTGGCCGTTGGCGTTCCATGCGACCTTCTCGCCGTGGATCAGCCCGACGAAGGCCAGCAGCGACCCCGACAGGGCGAAGATCCCGGCGTGGATGAAGCGTTTGTCGATGATGAACGCGACGATCGAGCCGAACACCAGACCGGCGAGGATCGCGCCCTGGCCGAGGGTCAGCAGGCCGCCGTAGATGACGCCGTTGCCCTCCAGGGCCGCGTCGCCGACCTTCGCGGCGTTGGTGCCCGCCGCCGCCAGGGAGTTGTCGATCTGGCTGGTGGCCCATTGCGCGATGTTGGGTATCAGCGCCGCGATTACCGCCGCCGCGTGCGCCTTGGGCGAGAACTGGAACGCCTGCGCCCCGATCAGCAGCCCGATGTAGAGCAGGATCGGCACGATCGCCGGCAGCGGGAAGATGGCCCCGAGGAAGCCGAACAGGCCGAGGAAGCACAGGATCGCGATGACGATGCCGGTGGCCATCGAGTAGCCGCTGCCGCCGCCGGCCTTCTTCCAGCCGGGGTGCCCGACGTACACGGCCGGGGGGAACGGCGAGCCGAGCGCCGCACCGATGATCGCGCCGGCGCCGTCGGCCAGGAGCACGCTGCGCAGGTTGTAGTTGTCGCCGGCCGCCGCGGCGCTCTCCACGTTGGACATGCCCTCGGTGAAGTTGTAGACGCCGAGCGGGATCGCGGTCGCCAGCAGCGGCGCCACGTCGGACAGGCCCGAGGTGAGCAGGTTCAGGTGCAGCCCGGGCAGCGCGAATCCGATGTCGTCGACGGCGGCGCTGACCGCGTTGCCGTCCATGGCACCGCCGGCCCAGCCGATCGCGGTGCCGACCAGCAGCGCGGCGAGGCCGATCGGGAAGTTGCCGGGCAGCTTCGTGTCGGTGAGCAGGCCGATGAGCAGCAGCGCGAACACCGGCAGCGCGACCCACGCGAGGTCCCACATCCGGGCCGCGGGCAGCATCGAGATGAAGGTGATGGAGATGCCGGCGAGGGTGCCCAGCAGCGCCGCCCGCGGCGCGTACTTGCGGATGTAGGGGCCGACGAACGCGCCGATGAGCACGATGACGCCGATGATGAACGCCCACGCCAGGCCGGCCTTCCAGGCCAGGGTCGGGTTGTTCGTCTTCAGGTACACCGGCAGCATGATGACGAAGATGACGATGAACATGTGCGGCACGCTCGGCCCGTAGGGCAGCGCCGTGACGTCGGTGCGGTTCTCCTTGCGGGCCAGGCGCCGGGCCAGGAACGTGTAGTAGACGTTGCCGGCGACCAGCGCGATGCCGAGCGCCGGCAGGATCGCCTGGAAGACGTCGCCTTCGCTGAGCTTCACCACGAACAGGCACAGCGAGGTGAGCGTCAGCACGTTCACGAGGACGTTGACGCCGAAGCCGAAGAAGGCGTTGGTGTCGCCGCGGACCCACCACGGGATTTTCAAGGATGCGGTGTCGGTGCTCGTAGCCATGACTCACGTCCTCTGCAGAGACGGTTGAAGTGCGGCGATGAACGCGGTGGACGGCGCGACCCAGCCGAAGATGCCGCCCTGCGCGGCGATCATCCTCAGGCCCGCCTCCTGGAACTCCGGGAAGTACGAGCCGACGCAGTCCGACAGCACGAGGCACTCGTAGCCGCGGTCGTTGGCCTCCCGGACGGTGGTGTGCACGCAGACCTCGGTCGTCACGCCGGCGACGACGAGGCTGCGGATCCCCTGCGCGGCAAGGACCTCGCCGAGGGTGGTGTTGTAGAACGCGCCCTTGCCGGGTTTGTCGATGACGAGCTCGCCGTCTGCCGGTGCGAGCTCGTCGATGATGTCGTGGCCGTGCTCCCCGCGGATCAGGATGCGTCCCATCGGGCCGGGCGCGCCGATGCGCTGGCTGGGTTCGCCGCGGTTGAGCTTTGCGGGCGGGCAGTCCGACAGGTCCGGCAGGTGCCCCTCGCGGGTGTGGATGACGGTGAGCCCGGCCGCGCGGCAGGCGCGCAGCAGCGCTTCGGTCGGTTCGATGACGCGGCGCAGCTGGGAGACGTCGTTGCCGAGCGTCTCGCCGAAGCCGCCGGGCTCCATGAAGTCGCGCTGCATGTCGATGACGACCACTGCGGTCGTCGCCGGGTCGAAGGTGAAGGGTCCGGGTGTGGCGTCGAGGGTGGCCATTGTGGACGCTCCCAAGTGGACTAGTGGACGGTCGCCGCGATGACGTCGGAGGACGTGGCGACGCAGCCGAAGACCCCGCCCTGCATGGTGACCATGTGCAGGGCGGCGGCGTGGTTGGACGGGTCGGTGGCGCCGGTGCAGTCCGACAGGATCAGGCACTCGTAGCCGCGGTCGTTCGCCTCACGCATCGTCGTGTGCACGCACACGTCGGTGGTGATGCCGGTCAGGATGATGTGCGTGATGCCGTGCGTGCGCAGGACCAGGTCCAGGTTCGTGGCGTAGAACGCGCCCTTGCCGGGCTTGTCGACGACGACCTCGCCGGGTGCCGGCGCCACCTCCGGCACGATCTGCCAGCCGGGCTCGCCCTTGATGAGGATCCGCCCGCACGGCCCGTCGGAACCGATCTCGGCCCCGATCTGTGCCGAGCGCCAGCGCTTGTTGGGCGGCAGGTCCGACAGGTCCGGGTCGTGGCCCTCCCTGGTGTGCACGACCAGCATGCCGAGTCCCCGCACGTGGTCGAGCAGCTTCGCGGTCGCCGGCAGCCCCGCCCGGGTCAGGCCGATGTCGTAGCCCATGCTGTCGACGTAGCCGCCCGGGCCGCAGAAGTCGGTCTGCCAGTCGATGCACAGCAGCGCCGTGCGCCCGACCGGGACCGAGCCGTCATACGGCCAGGCGTAGGGCCTGGCGCCGACGACCGGACCGATGCTTGCACTCATGCCGTCACCTCCGGCGCCGGCCTGAGCCAAACCTGCGACGCTGACTCGCTCCGTTTCACTCCGCTCATTGCCCCTCCTCTTGCCGGTGTGCCCGAAAGCCCCCACTGGCGGTGATGTCCTGCGCCGCGCCGGCCGCGTACGCCTCGCAGAGGAACCCCTGCACGATCTGGCCGTCCACGGTGGACAGATAGCCGATCGACAGCGGTTCCTTGACGCTGCTGAGCAGGGCACCGACCGCGCTGCTCGGCAGCCGCCAGATCTCGACCTCGATCTGCGCGCCCTGCCCGGCGCCGACCCGGACCAGGCCGGGCACCCCCGTCGGCAGCCGGTACAGCCGGTAGCACGCCTCGGTGCGCGTCGTGCGCGCGAACCGCCCTCCCAGCGCCACCAGCTCCGCGTTGCGCGACTCGCCCCGCAGGTGGTGCCCGACCACCGCAAGCTCGACGGTCGGCGGCTGCGCATGGTGGACGGGTGCCGCCTCGCCCTTGAACGCCGCGGCGAGCCCGAGCAGGGTGCCCTCGGTGAACGCCGGCCCGATCAGCGACAGGCTCGCCGGTCGCCCCTCCGGCGTCATCCCGTTGGGCACGGTGACCACGGCGAGGTCGAGCAGGTTCGCGAACTGGGTGTAGCGGCCCAGGATCAGGTTGCGCCGCAGCGGCTCCTCGGTGATCTCGTCGAGGGTGAACGTGGTCGGCACCGTCGGCAGCGCGAGCACGTCGACCTCGGTGAACAGTCGCGCCGCGGCCGCCTTGAGCTCCTGCAGCCGGTGCTGGGCGCGGAACGTGTCGACGGCGCTGAAGCGGTGGCCGCCCCGCAGGATGCCCAGCGTCAGCGGCAGCACCGAGTCGGCGTGCCCGGCCAGGAAGTCCTCGAGGTCGGCGAGCCGCTCGGCGACCCATGGCCCCTGGTAGAGCAGGTCACCCGCCTCCAGCAGCGGCGCCGGGTCGACCTGGGTGACGGCCGAGGTCAGCCGCGCCGCGGTGAGACAGCCGGCGACGTACCGCTCGGCCTGGCCGTGGTCGCCGTCGAACTCGAGCACGTCGGGCCTGGCGACGCCGAGGCGGACGGCCGCCGGTGGGAGGCTTTCACCGGAGGCCGCCCGCGACCAGGGGTCCTCCGCGGCCGGTCCCCGGGCCACGTCCAGGACGGTGCTGGCGTCGGCGACGTCGAGCGTGAAGATCGAGACGCAGTCCAGGGACCGGCAGGCGGGGACCACGCCGGCGGTGCTGAGCAGGCCGCGGGTCGGCTTGAGCCCGACGATGCCGTTCAGCGCGGCCGGCACCCGCCCGGATCCGGCGGTGTCGGTGCCGAGGGAGAACGCGACGACGCCCGCCGCGACGGCGACCGCCGAGCCGGAGCTGGACCCGCCGGCGATGAGGCCGCCGCCGAAGACGCTCTCGACGGCGCCGTACGGGGAGCGGGACCCGGTGAGCCCGGTCGCGAACTGGTCGAGGTTGGTCTTGCCGACCAGCATCGCGCCGGCCGCCAGGAGCTTCTCGACGACGGGGGCGCTGCGGGCCGGGGTGTAGGCGTACGCCGGGCAGGCCGCGGTCGTCGGCATCCCCGCCACGTCGATGTTGTCCTTGACGGCGAACGGGATCCCGTACAAGGGAAGGCTCGGGTCCTCCAGCTCCGCCGCCCGGGCCCGGAGTGCCTCGGGGGAGACCCGCGTGATCCACACGCCGGGCGCGGACGGAGCGGCGATGACCTGCTCGGCGACGTCGCCAGGGGTGAGCGTGCCCGCGCGGTAGGCGTCGCGGAGGGCGGCGATCCCCGTCTGGGTGGCGAGTGCGGTCATGCTGTCGATTGTCGACAGTTCTGTTTCGCCAAACCGCGGCGCATGTAACGCGTCGATGTCCTGCGGCCGGTTTCCGACAGTTACGGGATTGTGATCACGGTCACTGCGACCCTGCCGCGATGAGACGACTGTCCCGGCTCGGACTCGCGGTCATCCTCGGCGTCGGCTTCACTGTCGCCGCCGTGAGCCCCGCACACGCGGAACCACTGGTCGCCACCCTCACCATGAACGGTGAGATGCACTATGACGCGGCGCTCAACCAGGCCAACCGGCTCACCATCAGCAACCCGTCGCCCGGCGTCGTGGCGTTCACGGACGTCTACCCGATCACCTTCAGCACGCCGGACGGGAGCACCTGCTCCTACCCGTACGCCACCATGACCACCGTCCACTGCGTCCACTCCGCGACGTTCCTGGACATCAAGACCTCCGACCTCGACGACATCATCGACAACCGCACCACGTCCAACGTGCACGCCTCCGGCGGTGCCGGCGACGACATCATCAAGATGGGCGGTCACGCCACCCCGGCGGCGGCCGGCGACGCCTCGGGCGGCCCGGGCAACGACATCATCTACTCCGGCCCCGGCGACGACTGGATCAACGGCGGCACCGAGACCGACACCGTCACGTTCCAGGGCCGCACCGCGAAGATCACGGCGACCCTGGTCAGCCCCGCGGGCGGCGGCGACCCGCTGACCGGCGAGGGCGACGTGTATCAGGAGATCGAGAACCTCACCGGCGGCGGCGCGGCCGACACCCTGACGGGCAACGCGTCCGCCAACGTCATCGACGGCGGCTGGTACACCACGCCGTGCAACCCGTTCCCGACGGCCGGCGCGCTGCTCACCCCCACGGCGATCCAGGCTCCGCCGCCGTGCACGACCTACTCCGGTGACGACGTCATCAACGGCGGCGGGGGCCCCGACACCCTCCGCGGCCGCCAGGGCGCCGACACCATCAACGGCGGCTCCGGCAACGACGTCCTGTACGGCGACGCCGGCTACGACAACCTCAACGGCGGCCTCGACTCCGACCTCTGCTACCCGGGTGCCGACGGCGCCGTCGTCACCAGCTGCTCCATGTTCATCCCACTGCCCTGACGGCCGGTGGCGTGGCAGAATCCCGCCAGTCCTCAGAGCTGGGAGCCTGCCATGCCACCCGTCCGGATCCCGGCTGCCGCCGCGAACGGCCTGACCCTGCCCGTCTGCGTCCGGCACGGCCGCGCGGGCAGGACGATGAAGCCGATGGTGTTCGCCTCCCGGCCGCCTGCCTGGGCGCTGCTGTTGCTGCTGTTCGGCGGCGGCGTGCTCTACCTGATCGTCGCCCACTACCTGCGCAAGGAGGTCTTTGTCCGGGCCTGGCCCTGGTGCGGCCGCTGTGGCCTGACCCGCCTGTGGCGTGCGCTCCTCGGCCTGGTCATCCTCGCCGCCGGGGCCAAGCTGGCACTGACCTCCAGCGACACCGTCAAGGGCGTGGGCGCCCTGGTCGTCATCGTCGTCACCGTGACGCTGATGATCGCCGGGTGGGTCATGTTCACCCGCAGCACCCGGGATGCCTCGGCGGGGGTCGGCGTGAGCCGCGACGGCCAGTGGCTCGTGCTGACCCGCCCGCACGAGCGGTTCCTCGCCGCGCTTCGGGAGCAGCCGGCACCGGTGTACCCCATGCCCGCCGGATGGACCGTCCCGGCCACAGCGGCACCGTCCGCGGTGTGGGCCGCCGCTCCGGCGGCCGCCGTCGCCGACCGCACCCCGCCGGTGGCGTCCCCGGTGCCGGGCCCGTCGGACGGCTGGACCCCGCCCAGCGCGTGACGCGCGGTCAGGGCAGGTAGGAGCGGGCGCCGTGGTCGTCCAGGGCGGCGAGCACGGCGGCGGTGTCGCGGGCCGAGACGGCCTCGAAGAGCCGCTCGTGCCGGTGGACGCCGTCGTGCGGGCGGGCGACCTCGGCCTCGCGGCGCAGGTTGAGCGCCATGTACAGCTGGATCTTGACCAGGATCGACTCGTAGACCTGGGTGAGCTGGCGGTTGCCGGCGAGGGCGACCACGGCGACGTGGAACTCGCGGTGGGCGGTCGCCACGTCGAACAGGTCGCCGCGGGCGTCGGCCTCCTGCATCGCCTTCACGGCGGTGGCGACGCCGGCGAGGTCGGCGTCGCGGGGTGTGGCGGTGACGGCGTGGCGCTCCAGGACGTCGCGGACCGCGTAGAGCTCCTGGATGTCGTCGGCGGACAGGGTGGCGACGCGCACGCCGCGGCGCGGCACGTGCTCGACCAGGCCCTGCTGCGCCAGCAGGCGCAACGCCTCGCGGAGCGGGGCGCGGCTGATGCCGAACCGGCGGGTCAGCTGCTCCTCGACGAGACGCGCGCCGGGATCGGTGGCGCCGCTGAGGATCTCCCGGCTCAGCCGTGACACGGCGAGCTCGACCAGGCTCGCGCTGGCCAGCTCGTCGGACGCACCGGACGGCTTCACCCGCCCAGTGTGGCAGACACTCACAGATCAGACGTTCTGGAGCCGGTGCAGCCTGGCGAACAGGCCGCCCGCGGCGATGAGCTCGTCGTGGGTGCCGAGCTCGGCGAGGTGGCCGCCGGCCAGGACGGCGACCCGGTCGGCGCCGCGGACGGTGGCGAGGCGGTGCGCGACGACGAAGGTCGTCCGCCCCCGCATGAGCCGGGTCAGGGCCTCCTGCACGAGGGCCTCCGACTCGCTGTCCAGCGCCGAGGTGGCCTCGTCGAGCAGCAGCACGCGCGGGTCGCGCACCAGGGCGCGGGCGATCGCGAGGCGCTGCCGCTGGCCGCCGGACAGCAGGGCGCCGCGCTCGCCGACGACGGTGTCCCAGCCGTGGGGGAGCCGCTCGACGAACTCCAGGGCGTTGGCGTCGCGCAGGGCCCGGGTCACGGTGTCCTCGGTCATGCCGCGCAGCCCGTACGTGACGTTGTCGAGGATCGTGCCGTCGAACAGGACGGACTCCTGCGGCACGACCGAGACGCTCCTGCGGTAGCTGCGCAGGTCGATGCGCTCCATGTCCACGCCGTCGAGGAGGATGCGGCCCTCGGTCGGCCGGATGAACCCGATGAGCAGGTTGAGCATCGTGGACTTGCCGGAGCCCGAAGGCCCGACGAAGGCGATGGTCTCGCCCGGGCGCACGTCGAGGTCGATGCCGCTCACCGCGGGTGCCGCGCCGTCGGTGTACCGGTAGCCGACGCCCTGGAGGGTGACGGCACCCGCGACGGCGGTGACGGTCTGCTTGCCCTCGTTGCGCTCCAGGTCAGGGGCGGCGAGAACCTCGCCGATCGACCGGACCGACTCGAGGCCCCTGGTGATGATCGGGGCCAGCCCGAACAGGCCGATGACGGAGGAGGTGAGCACCGCGAAGTAGGTGCTGAGCAGCACGACGTCGCCGGCGCTGACGGGGGCGAACCCGCTCCAGGCGGCCCAGCCGGCCGCGATCAGGCAGGCGGCGCCGAGCAACTGGTAGGTCACCCAGGACAGCGCGCCGAACCTGCCGTTGACGAGGTCGAGGCGGCGACCGGCGGCGCGGACCTCGTCGACGGTGCCGCGGACCCGGTGCAGCGCCTCGGTCTCCAGGGCATGGGCGCGGGTGATCGGCATGAGGTGCGCCATCTCGTCGACGCGGGCCGAGAGGTCCTCGACCCGTCGGCGGAACTCCTCGTTGCGCGCGCCGGAGCGGCGGCGCACCATCGCGACGAGACCGGCGGTCGCCGGGACCACCAGCAGGAACAGCGGCACGAACTGCGGGACCCGCACCGCGGTCAGGCTCAGCGCACCGGCCAGGGTCAGCACCGCCGACGTGCCCGACGCCGCGACCTGCTGCAGCATCATCTCGACGTTCTCGACGTCGCGGACGACCTTCGTCTGCAGCAGGCTGGCGCCGGCCTTGGTGTGGAAGCTGATCGACAGCTGCTGCAGCCGGCCGGCGAGCGCGGAGCGCAGGTCCGTGCCGAGATCCCGGACGATGAGACTCATCTGCCGTACCCAGAGCATGTGCACGGGGATGTTCTGCAGCAGGATGACGGCGAGGACGGCCGCGTTGAGCCACAGCTGCGGCAGCGGCCGGTGCTCCACGACGACGTCGATGATGTTGGCGGTGAGCAGCGGCAACAGCCAGATGGGGCTGTCCTTCACCGCGAACGCGACGGTGGCAAGCGCGATGCGCCACTTGCGGGGTGCGAGGAGCCGGACGATGGTGCGCAGCGGCCTGCGGCCGTCGAAGTCCATGCGCTCATCCGATCGCATGGTGCGGAATCGCTCAACGTCGCCATGGTCACAGGGTCCTGCTAGGTGGATCGGTGACGGTAGCCTGCTCCCATGACGCAGCCACCCTACGGGCAACAGGACCCATATCAGCCCAACCCGTATGGCCAGAGCCAGTATGGGCAGCAGCCTTCCGACCCCTATGCGCTGCCGGCGGGGCCGCAGCAGCCGATGTCGGGTCCGCCGTCCTCGGGTCCGCCCGGGTCCGGCCCGCCGTATTCGCCGACGTATCAGCTGCCGGTCTCCGGCGCGCCGACGTCCGGCGGTTACGACCCGTATGCCCAGCAGGCCGCCTACGGGCAGCAGCCCGGCTACGGCGTGCCGGTGCTGGGCGTGGCCAACGCGGGGTTCGACCCGACGACGGGACAGCCGTATTCGGACAAGTCGAAACTCGCCGCGGGCCTGCTGCAGCTGCTGCCGGGCCTGTTCCTCGGCCTCGGCGGCATCGGGCGGCTGTACGCCGGCAACATCGCGCTGGGCATCACGCAGATCATCCTCGCGGTGGTCGTGGGGTGGACGGCGATCGTGTGCGGGTTCCTCTCCTTCGGCCTGACCTGGTTCGTCTCCTTCGGCCTGTGGGTGTGGTTCGTCGTGGACGGCATCATCATGCTGGCCGGGCGCCCGGTCGACGGTCAGGGCCGCCCGCTGCGCCCGAACTGATCGGTCAGCCCCATTGAGCGGGTGCCCCGGCTGATCCGTCAGGCCGCCCTCAGCGGGCGGAGCAGCATCTCGGCCGGGCCGAAGAAGCGGTGGCCCAGCACGCAGTGCAGGCGGAGGTGCTCGACCGGGCCGCCGGTGCTCCAGGCCCGGCCTTCGCTGCGGGCGGTCGCCGGAAGCCCGCACTCGGGGCAGTCCACAAGATTCGTCGTCGTCATGTATCCAGACACGCGGGGCCGGGCCGTCAGGCTCGGCCCCGTCGCCTACCCGACGCCGGCGTTCAGCGACCGGGGCGCAGGCGCACGCCGCGGATCGAGGCGTCCAGGACCTCGGCGGTGTGCGCGGTGCGGATCGCGCCGCCGGCCGCGCGACCCCGGCGCCGATCTGCATGAGGCAGCCCGGGTTCGCGGTCACGAGCCAGTCGGCACCGGTGGCCAGCACGTCGCGCGCCTTGCGGGCGCCGAGCTCCGCGGCCGGCCCGGGGTTCAGCACGTTCCACACGCCCGCCGAGCCGCAGCAGATCTCCGGGTCGGCGATCTCCTGCAGCACCAGGCCCGGAATGCCGCGGAGCAGCTCGCGCGGCTGCGACCGGATGCCCTGGGCGTGCGCGAGGTGGCACGCGTCGTGGTAGGCGACGCTCAGCGGCAGCGGATGCCGCCGGGCGACCGGGCCGAGCCGCCCGAGCAGCTCGGAGAAGTCGGTCACGCGGTCCGCGAGCCAGGCGGCGCGGGGGGCGTACACCGGGTCGTCGGCGAGCAGGGCACCGATCTCCTTCAACGACGACCCGCACCCGGCGGCGTTGACGACGAGGGCGTCGATCCCCGCGTCGGCGAACGTGTCCACGATCCCGCGGGCGAACCGGGCCGCCTCGTCCCGCCTTCCACTGTGGACGCTGAGCGCGCCGCAGCACCCCTGCCCGGGCGGGATCACCACGTCGCAGCCCTCCGCGGCCAGGACCCGCGCGGTCGCCGCGTTCACGTCGGGGAAGAACGCCCGCTGCACGCAGCCGGTCAGCATCCCGACCACGGCCCGGCGCGGCCCCAGCGCCGTCAGCCGCGCCGGCAGCGGCACCGCCCGGCGCACCGGCGGGGCGAGGGCGGCGAGGGTCGACAGCCGCCCCGGCAGCCTGCCGAGCAGCGGTGAGCCGAGCCGCTGGTACAGCCGCAGCGGCTCCTTGAGCACGGCGAGCCGGCGTGGGTGCGGGAAGAGCCCGAAGACCAGCCCGCGCAGCGCCCGCTCCGGCCACGGCCGCGGGTGCTGCTCCTCGACCACCACGCGGGTCTGCTCGATGAGCGTGTCGTAGCGGACCCCGGACGGGCACGCGGTCACGCAGGCCATGCAGCCCAGGCACGCGTCGAAGTGCCCGGCCGCGGTCGGGGTCAGCGGCTCGCCCTCGAGGTGCTGCAGCATCAGCTGGATCCGGCCGCGTGGGGAGTCCATCTCCTCGCCCCACAGCACGTACGTCGGGCAGGTCGGCAGGCAGAATCCGCAGTGCACGCAGTCGGACACGAGTTCGGGATCGATGGACGACATCAGATGCCTCCCACGAACCGGCCGGGTGCCAGGATGCCGAGCGGGTCGAACTGCTCCTTGACCCGGCGCATCAGGTCGAGGCCGTCGACGTGGCCCCACACGTCGACGCGGGACCGGACCGCCGGCGGCGCGGTCAGCACGACGCAGTGCCCGGCGCCGGCCCGGGTCGCCGCCCGCAGGTCGCTGACGACCCCGATGACGGAGCCGGGGTCGGTGCCGCCGGGCAGCCCCGCGTAGAGCACGCCGGTGCCGGCGGACCCCCGCAGGTGCAGCGCCACGTCGTGCAGCTGCGCGGTCACGCCGGCGGCGGTCAGCAGGTACGGCACCCTGGACAGCGCCGAGGTGAGCTTGATGCCGACGTCGCCGGGCCGCCAGGGGTAGCAGCCCCAGCCGGGCGGCGGGGTCTCGGTGGAGGTGGTGCCGTCGCCGAGCAGCTTCTCCAGGTCGGCGGCCCGCTGGGCGACGCCGGCCGGCACGCCCTCGACCAGCGCGGTCACTGTGAGCGGGTCGGTGTCGATCTCCAGGGCGCTCGGCACGACCTGCGCGCCGAGGACCGCGGACAGCGCCCGCGCCGCGTCCTCGGGCCCGTCCAGGCGCGCCGAGACGTACCGGCGCGCGGCGGGCAGCGGGTGGAGCCGGAACGCGCACTCGGTGATGACGCCGAGCGTGCCGTACGAACCGGCGACGAGCTTGCCCAGGTCGTACCCGGCGACGTTCTTCACGACCTTGCCGCCGGCCTTCGCCACCACGCCGTCCGCGCGCACGACCGTGACGCCGATGAGCAGGTCGCGGACCGTGCCGTACAGCATGCGGCGCGGCCCGGACGCGTTGACCGCGACGGTCCCGCCGACGGTCGCGCCCGGCAGCGGCTCGTCGAGGGCCAGCTGCTGCCCGGCGGGGCGCAGCGCCTCCTGCACCTGCCGCAGCGGGTGTGCCGGCCCGCACCACCGCGACGAGGTCGCCGGCGGCGTGCTCGACCAGCCCGCACATCCGTGACGTCTCCAGGATCAGGTCGAGGCGCTGCGGCGGCAGCGCCCAGTCCTGCCGGGTGCCCGCCCCGCGCACCACCAGCGCGAGGCCCCCGCCGGCGGCGCCGCGGACCACGTCCGCGACCTCCGCGGTCGACGCGGGCGTGGCGACGGCGGCGGCCGGCGTTCCCGCGATCTCGGCTGTCATGTTCTAGAAGACCTCCGCGATGCCTGGCTGATGCAGCGGATGGGTGCCCTTGTGCCGTCCCGGGACCTCGCCGCACAGGCGGGGCGTCGGGAACACCTTCCCCGGGTTCGACAGTCCCCGGGGGTCGAACGCGCACCGCACCAGCTGCATCGTGTCGAGGTCGGCGACGCTGTACATGCTGGGCAGGTGCTTGGCCTTGTCGACGCCGACGCCGTGCTCCCCGGTGATCGAGCCGCCGTGCTCGACGCAGATGTCCAGGATCGCGCCCGACACCGCCTCGGCGCGTTCGGCCTGGCCGGGGACGGTCTCGTCGAACAGGACGAGGGGGTGCAGGTTGCCGTCGCCGGCGTGGAAGACGTTGGCGACGCGGACACCGTGCTCGCGGGCGAGCTCGGAGATGCGGGTCAGGACCACCGGCAGCGCGGTGCGCGGGATGACGCCGTCCTGGACGATGTAGTCGGGGCTGATCCGGCCGACGGCGGCGAACGCCGACTTGCGCCCCTTCCAGAACAGGGCCCGCTCGGCGTCGTCGGCGGCGATGCGGATCTCGAACGCGCCGTGCTCCCGGCAGAACGCCTCGACCGCGGCGAACTGCGCCTCGACCTCGGCCTGCGGCCCGTCCAGCTCGACGATGAGCACCGCGCCGGCGCCGCCCGGGTAACCGCAGTGCACCGCCGCCTCCGCGGCCTCGATCGCGAGGGCGTCCATCATCTCCACCGCCGCCGGCACGACCCCGGCCGCGATGATCGCCGAGGTGGCGGCGCCCGCCTGGTCGGTGCCGGGGAACGCGGCGAGCAGGGTCCGCACCGTCTCCGGCAGCCGGACCAGGCGCACCGTCACCTCGGTGGCGATGCCGAGGGTCCCTTCGGAGCCGACGAACGCGCCGAGCAGGTCGTAGCCGGGGGTGTCCGGTGCCCGCCCGCCGAGCCGGACCAGGTCGCCGTCGGGCGTGACGATCTCGACGCCGGTGACGTGGTTGGTGGTGAACCCGTACTTGAGGCAGTGCGCGCCGCCGGAGTTCTCCGCGACGTTGCCGCCGATCGAGCAGATCTGCTGGCTGGACGGGTCCGGCGCGTAGTAGTACCCGTGCGGCGACGCGGCCCGGCTGACGTGCAGGTTGATCACGCCGGGCTCGACCACCGCCCGCTCGTCCTGCGGGGCGACCTCGCGGATCGCGCGCAGCTGCGAGGTGACGATCAGCGCGCCGTCGGCATGCGGCAGCGCCCCGCCGGACAGGCCGGTGCCGGAGCCGCGCGCCACGAACGGCACCCCGGCGTCCGCGCAGGCCCGCACCGTGTCGGCGCACTCCTGGGCGGTCCGCGGCAGCACCACGACCGCCGGCACGACCCGGTAGTGGGTCAGGCCGTCGCACTCGTAGGTGCGCAGCTGCTGGCGGTCGGTGAGCACCTGCTCCGGCTCCAGGAACCCCCGCAGGCGCTCTGCGAGGGCGGCAATGGTCATGGCATCCGGTCGTACGCCGGCAGGGTCAGGAAATCCACGAATTCGTCGGCCACCGCAACCTCCATGAACAACGCCCGTGCCTCACTCAGGTCCCCGTCCAGCAGGGCCAGCTCCTCGTCCGCGACCCGTTCGATCAGCGCGACGGTGACGAGCTCGCCCGTGTCGGCCAGCGTGACACCGTTGTGCAGCCACTGCCAGACCTGCGACCGGGAGATCTCCGCGGTCGCCGCGTCCTCCATCATGTTGTTGATCGCGACGGCGCCGCTGCCCTTGAGCCACGCGTCCAGGTACTGCACGCCGACGCTCACCGCGTTGCGCAGCCCGGCCTCCGTCTGCTGGCCGGGGGTGTCGCCGACGGCCAGGAGGTCGGCCGCGGACACCGACACGTCGTCGCGGGTGCGGTCCAGCTGGTTGGGCCGGTCGCCGAGCACCCCGTCGAACACCTCCCGGCAGACGCCGACGAGGTCGGGGTGCGCGACCCACGACCCGTCGAAGCCGTCGCCGGCCTCCCGGGTCTTGTCGGCGGTCACCTTCTCCAGCGCGACCCGGTTGACCTCCGCGTCCCGCCGGCTCGGGATGAACGCCGCCATGCCGCCGATCGCGTGCGCGCCCCGCTTGTGGCACGTCTGCACCAGCAGCTCGGTGTAGGCCCGCATGAACGGCACCGTCATCGTCACCGTGTTGCGGTCCGGCAGCAGGAAGTCCTTGCCCCGGGTGCGGAACTTCTTGATGACGCTGAACATGAAGTCCCACCGCCCGGCGTTGAGGCCGGCGGAGTGCTCGCGCAGCTCGTAGAGGATCTCGTCCATCTCGAACGCGGCGGGGAACGTCTCGATGAGCACCGTCGCCCGGATCGTGCCCGGCGGCCGGCCGAAGCGCTCCTCCGCGAAGGCGAACACCTCGTTCCACAGCCGCGCCTCCAGGTGCGACTCCATCTTCGGCAGGTAGAAGTACGGCCGGGTGGCGAGGTGGTTGTGGAAGAAGTAGAGCCCGAAGTCGGTCAGCGAACCGGACGTCGGCGCCCCGTCGACCAGGATGTGCTTCTCCGGCAGGTGCCAGCCCCGCGGCCGCACGACGACGGTCGGGCGGGGCCCGCCGGTCAGCTCGTAGTGCTTCTCGCCGGAGGTGTACGACAGGGTGCCGGCATTCGCGTCGCGCAGGTTGAGCTGCCCGCCGATCACGTTGGCCCACAGCGGCGTGTTGGCGTCCTCATGGTCGGCGAGCCACACCTTCGCGCCGGAGTTGAGCGCGTTGATGGTCATCTTCGCGTCGGTCGGCCCGGTGATCTCGACCCGCCGGTCGATCAGTCCGGGGGCCGGCTCGGCCACCCGCCAGTCGCCCTCGCGGATGTTTCGCGTCTCGGGCAGGAACCCGAGCGTCCCGCCGGCCGCGAGTTCCGCCTCGCGCTCCTTGCGGGCCTCGAGCAGCTCCAGCCGGCGGGCGTCGAACGCCCTGTGCAGGTCTGCCAGGAAACTCAGAGCTTCTTCAGTGAGGATCTCGGCGAATCGGTCGTCAACCGGTCCGGTAATCTCGACGCCCTGAACAGTGCCCATGTCATGACCCTATCGGCTGCGGTGCCACCCGGGGCGTGTCGCGGCGTGTGTGATATGGGAAGCTCTGGCGAACAAAACTCAGGTCCGCCAGTATCGGGTCCGTCCAGCAGGGGAGTCTTCCAACTGTGAGCGATCGGGGCAGAAGCCGCCGCACTGCGAGGTCGACCAAGGCCACTGCGCCGAAGGCGACCCCGGACACCGAGGTCGAACCCGGCGACGAGCCGGCCGCCACCGAGGGTGCGGAAAGCGACAAAACGCCGTCGGGAGCGGCCGCTGCGGCCGAGACCCCGGCGGCGGAGACCACCGGCGCGGACGAGACCGTCTCGCTGGACAAGCAGGACGACGAGCCGGCCGAGGCCGACGCTTCGGATGACGCAGACGCCGACGCAGACGCAGACGCCGAGGCCGACGACGCCGACGATCCCGACGCGAGCGCCGACGGTGACGCGGACGAGGACGCGGACGCGGAGGCCGAGACCGGCGACGGCAAGGGCAAGACCGGCAAGGCGGCGTCGAAGTCCAAGGCGCCGACGCCGATGACGAAGGCGGAGAAGCGCGCCGCCGCGCGCATCGCCGCCGCGAAGGCGGCCCGCCGCCGCCGCACCGGCCAGGCGATCGCCGGCACGCTCATCGTCCTGCTGGTCGTCGGCGGCGCGTTCGCCGGCGTCTGGTATTTCGGCGACAGGGCCGAGAAGAACCGGGTCAAGTGCAAGCCGGCCGCCGACGCCGCGGCGTTCCCGCCGTTGCTCGGCGGCATGAACAAGGCCCTGGCCACCGAGCCGACGATCACGCCCAGCTCCGACGAGGTCAAGACCGTCCGGACGACGATCCTGGTCAAGGGCGAGTGCAAGGCCGTCAAGGCCGGTCAGACCGTCTCGGTGAACTACGTGGGCGCCACGATGAAGGACGGCAAGGTCTTCGACGCCTCCTGGCCGCGGAAGAAGACGATCGAGATCCCCGTCGGGCAGAAGCAGCTCGGCAAGCAGCCCCAGGTCATCGAGGGCTGGGACGAGGGCCTCGTCGGCCTGAAGGTCGGCACCCGGGTCCAGCTCGACGTCCCCGGCAACAAGGCGTATGGCGATGACGCCCCCGAGGGCTACCCGGCCGGCACGCTGCGCTTCATCGTCGACATCCTCGACGCGAAGGACGCCGACAGCAGCGGCCTGCCCGCCGGCCTCGGCGGCTGACCCCGCACCTTTCGAGCTCCACCACGACGGCCCCGCCCGGTTGCACACCGGTGCGGGGCCGTCGTTGCGGGAGGCGGGGCCTCACGGCGTGGCGGCGACCGCCCGGAGGCGGGCGACCACGCCCGGGTGGGGCCACGCGCGCAGGCGGAACCGTTCGGGGTTCAGCCCCGGCTCCGGATCGAGGTCGACCTCGCGGGCCAGGCCGTCCCAGGTGACCAGGAACGACCCGAACGACACGTAGTCGGCGCGCGGCAGCAGCGTGTCGACGCCCTCGGCCCACGTGGCGACGGAGAAGACGGAGCGGTCCGGTCGCTCGGCGACCGTGAGCGTCGCGGCGAACGCGTCCGTGTCCAGGTGCGACGCCTGAGTGCCGTACTCGGCGGCGGCCATGAGGACCTCCGAGCGGTGCACCACGGCGTGCAGCGGATGTCCCTGCGGCGCGTGGTACGGCACGACCGCACCGGCCGCGTCGACCGTGTACGCCATCGTCGAGATCGGCCGGGCCGCGTCGCGGTACTCCTCCTCGACCGCGGCGAACAGCGGGCCGATGCCGGCGTCGGAGGCCAGGAGCAGGCCCGTGGTGTCGGGCACGAACGCGACCGGGGTGCCGCCGACCCGGTCGGCCTGCGCCGCCAGCCACCCGTCCAGCAGCAGGTGGGAGGCGCAGTACGCGTCGCCGTCGTCGACCATCCGGATCACCGCCGGGCCGCTGCCCGGCGCCGTGGCCGGCGACCAGGGCAGGTTGCGGTGCGCGCGGTCGAAGACCACCGAGGCGGGCACGCCCCACTGGTCGAGCTGCCGGGTCGTCACGTACATCATCGACGTCGGCTGGTCGACCGCGACGACCTCGTCGAGCATCGGCAGCGCCGGGCGGCGCACCAGCGACGGTGCCCCCGCCGGCACCCCCAGCCCGAACGTCACCGCCCGCAGCAGGGGCCGCAGCAGCGGCGCCACCTCGTCCCACGTGTCGGGGGCGCCGGAGGGGAAGACCACGGCAGACAGGTAGCGCGCGATGCGCTCCCGCCGCTCCTCACGGCCGGCGTCGCGGCACTCGCGGAAGATGTTGCCGAGGTAGGCGATCGACGGGGAACGGTCGGCGGCGTCGCGCCGCACGTGGATGGCGAACTGGTCGGGGTCGTAGCGGGCGTCGGCGACCCCGGCGTCACGCAGCACGGTCAGCACCTGCCGGGCGAAACGGTCCTGCCGGCTGCCGAACACCCCGTCGAGCATCCCCATGAGCAGGCACGCTACCGGACTTTGATCTCCTGCCGATTGTTTGTTTCGCCGTGTACCGGCAAAGCACAAGCGTATGAGCAAACCGACTGTCGGTGAGGCGTTGATCGCCCGGCTGGCCGACTGGGGCGTCGACACGGTGTTCGGGCTGCCCGGCGACGGGGTCAACGGGCTCATGGAGGGCCTGCGGCGCAACGCCGACCGGATCAGGTTCGTCCTCGTGCATCACGAGGAGGCCGCCGCGTTCATGGCGGTCGCGCACGCCAAGGCCACCGGGCGGCTCGGCGTCTGCCTCGCCACGTCCGGCCCCGGCGGCATCCACCTCGCCAACGGGCTCTACGACGCGAAGCTCGACCACGCGCCGGTCCTGGCGATCACCGGGATGCAGGAGTCCAGCGTCATCGGCACCGGGTACCAGCAGGAGGTCCACCTCGACCGCGTGTTCGAGGACGTGGCCGAGTACAACGAGACGATCGCCAATCCCGCGCAGGTGCCGGCGCTGGTCGACATCGCGGTCCGCACCGCGCTGGCCCGCCGCGGCGTGGCACATCTGACGGTGCCGAACGACGTGCAGGTGGCCAGGGCCGGGGAGAACCCGTTCGACGAGGTCGGCCCGGTCCGCGAGCCGGCGACCGCCCCGGTGTGGGTCGCGCCGCCGGTCCGGCCCGCCGACGACGACCTCCAGGCCGCCGCGGACCTGCTCAACAACGCCACGAAACCGGCGATCCTGGCCGGTGTCGGCGCTCGCGGCGCCGGCCCGCTGATCGAACTCGTCGCCGACGTGATCGGCGCCCCGATCGTGAAGTCGCTGATGGGCAAGATGGTCGTGCCGGACGACTCGCCGTTCGCGCTCGGCGGGCTCGGGCTGCTGGGCACCGCGCCCAGCGAGGACCTGATGCAGGAGTGCGACGCGCTGCTGATGGTGGGCACGAACTTCCCGTACACGAAGTTCCTGCCGGCGCCGGGGCAGGCGCACGTCGTGCAGATCGACGTGGAGGCGTCGCGGGTCGGCACCCGCATCCCGACCGACGTGCCGCTCGTCGGCGACGCCGCGGCGACCCTCGAGGCGCTCCTGCCGCGGCTGCGCAGGCGCACCGATCAGCGTTTCCTGCAGCGGTACCAGGAGAAGATGCGCGACTGGCGGGAACGCATGGCGGACACGGAACGATCCGACCGGGACCCCATCGCGCCGCAGTTCCTGGCCCGCACCCTCGACCGGGTCGCCGCGCCGGACGCGATCATGACCTGCGACTCGGGCACCGTCACGACCTGGGCGGCGCGGCACTGGCAGGCGACCGGCGGCCGCGAGTTCTACCTGTCCGGCACGCTCGCCTCGATGGCGCCCGGCCTGCCGTACGCGATCGCCCTGCAGCACGAGTACCCGCGCCGGCAGGTGATCGCGTTCGTCGGCGACGGCGGCTTCGGCATGCTCATGGCCGAGTTCCACACCGCGGCCCGCTACCGGCTGCCGGTGAAGGTCGTCATCAACGACAACAACGCCCTCGGCATGATCGTCTGGGAGCAGATGGTCAACGGCTTCCCGGAGTACGGCGTCCGCTACGGCGACCCGCAACCCGACTACGCGGCGTGGGCGCGCGGCTGCGGCGGGTACGGCGCCCGCGTCACCGACCCTATCGCGCTGGAGAACGTCCTCGGCGAGGCCCTGGCGTACGACGGGCCGGCGCTCGTCGACGTCGCGGTCGACGCCGACGAGCCCCCGATGCCGGCGAAGGTCACCTACCAGCAGGCGGTGAAGTTCGCGGAGGCGTTCGTGCGCGGCCAGCCGCACAAGGCCGCGATCGCCACCACCCTGTTGCAGGACCGCATCACCCGCCTGTGAGGCGCCGGTGCCGGCCCTGCACCCGCAGCGACCGCGCCCACAGCCGGGTCCGCCCGACCGTCATCGTGATGCCGCCGGGGATGTCGAGGCCGCCGAGCCCGGCGACGCCCCCGACCAGCACGACCCCGCCGATGGCCACCAGACCGGTGCCCGTCAGCAGGTACATCACGGCGTCCTGCTCCTGCTCGATGCTCTGCTGTCCGGTGGTCTGCGCGGTCCGGACCATCGGCGGGTCCGGTCTTCGTGCCTGTGCGGCACTCAGCGACCCGACCGCGATGGCGGCGCCGGCGACGCACACCCATGCCCGAGTTCTCATAATGGCGCACGCTAGGTCGCAAACGGGTGACTCGTCGCTCCCCCCTCCTCACCTGCGACAGGTGAAGGAACCTCTCACCCGTGGCATTGTGTGCTCGTGCTGATCTACAAGATCCTGCTGCCGGCCGAGTGGGCCAGCTTCGAGGCGAACGGCCGCTTCGACGGCTCGCCGCTGGACCTGCGCGACGGCTACATCCACTGCTCGTCCCGCGCCCAGGTCGCCGGCACCGCGGAGCGCTACTTCGGCACCGAACCGGACCTGGTGGTCGTCGCCATCGACGCCCAGACCATGGGCATGTGGCTGCGCTGGGAGACCTCCAGCAACGGCGGTCCCTTCCCGCACGTCTACGCCCCGCTGCCGCGTGCCGCGGTCGCCGCCGTCCACCGCATCGCCGGCGCCTCCTCCGTCGACGAAGTCATCCCCGCCTGAGCCCGGCGCGGCCAGCTATGGTCTTGACCATGGACGAGGGGCGATCCAGGAACCGGTGGCCCGCCGACGCGGTGGCGGTGGCCGGATACCTGGCCGGTGCCGTCCTGCTGTGCGGGCGGCTGCTGGCACATCCGGGGCAGCGGCTGCCGTATACGCCGGGTGACCGGATCCTCGCCGAGTACTACCTGGCGTGGGCGGCCCGGTGCGTCCGGCACGCGTCGAACCCGTTCGTCCTGGACCGGCTCAACGCCCCGGCCGGCGTGAACGGCATGGCCAACACAACCATGCTGGGTCTCGGCCTGCCGATGTCGCCGGTGACGCTGCTGTTCGGGCCCGGGATCGCGTTCGACGCGCTGGTGGTGCTGACGGTCGCCGCGACCGCCGCCACCTGGTACTGGCTGCTGTCCCGGCACGTGGTGGACTCCCGCGCCGCGGCCTGGGTCGGCGGCCTGGTCGCCGCGTTCGCGCCGAGCGTGGCCAACCACGCCACGTTCCACCCGAACCTGACGGCGCAGTTCCTGGTGCCGGTCATCGTGTGGCGGGTGGTGAAGCTGCGTGACGCGCCGGTGCGCGGGGGGCTGATCCTCGCGGCGCTGGTCGTGTGGCAGGTCTTCATCAACGAGGAGACGCTGTTCATCACGGCGCTCGCGGTCGGGCTGTTCGGGCTGCTGTGGCTGGTGCAGCGCCCGCGTGAGGTGCAGCTGCCCAACGTCCTGGCGGGTCTCGGCGTGACGCTGCTGGTGACGGCGGTGCTGCTGGCGTACCCGCTGTGGTGGCAGTTCTTCGGCGGGAACGCCTACCGGGGCGGCGAGAAGCAGATGACCGCGTTCCACACCGACCTGCTGGGGCTGACGTCGTTCTCCCGCAACTCGGTGGCGGTGCGCTTCAGCGAGTTCCAGCCGGCCCCTGGGTTCTTCGCCGAGCAGCACGGATACTTCGGCTGGCCGCTGGTCATCGCGGTCGTCGCCGTCGTGATCTGGCGGTGGCGGGAGCCGCTGGTGCGCTCGATCGCGGTCACCGGCGCCGTCTTCGCGGTCCTGTCCTTCGGCAACGACCTGACGCTGTACGGCCGCGACATCGGCGTCCCGGGCCCCTACTCGCTGCTCAGCGGCCTGCCGCTGTTCGACACGCTGCTCCCGACGCGGCTCGGTGAGGCGGCCACCTGGGCGGTGGCGCCGCTGGTCGCGATCGGCATCGACCGGTTGCCGGCGGTGGCGGGCCTGCGGGTGCTGAAGGTCGGCCTGATCGCGGCGGTGCTGGTGCCGGCGGCACCGGTGCCGATCAAGGTGATCGACCGGCCGGCGATCCCGTCGTTCATCGCGTCCGGCGAGTGGCGCTCCTATGTCAAGGCGCAGGAGTCGGCGCTGATCGTGCCCCTCGCCACCTTCGAGCACTGGACGTCGATGAGCTGGGCGACCGCGACCGGGGCCGACCTGCGCATGTCGCACGGCTACTTCCTCGGCCCGGCCGGCGGGGTCAAGGGCAGCCACGCCACGGTCGGCCCCGCGGTGCGCCCGACGGACCGGCTGATCAACACCGCGACCGCCACCCATCAGGTCACCACGGTCACCGACGCCGACCGGGAGCAGGCCAGGCTCGACCTCGCGTACTGGCGCACCTCGATCATCCTGGCCCCGACCGGCGACGGTGCCGCCGCGGAGCGGGGCACCCTGGACGCCCTGTTCGGCCCGGGCCGCCAGGTCGGCGGCCTCTGGCTGTGGGACGTCAGGAACCCCTGACCCCAGCGGACGTGACGAGTCCCTGACCCGGTGGCGTGAGCGTGAAGGACCGGTGCTGCCCGAACTCGCGCACCCACGCCGGCTCGCCGCGCTGCCACACCGCGCCCGGGAGCCCTCACCGCCGGCTAGGACCAGGTCGCGGGTCGCCGCGGCGCCCGGCTAGAGGCGCTGCTCGAGGACCTGCCCGGGCCAGTCGACGCCGGTCGACAGCCGGACCGTGAAGGTCTCCGTCGGGGTGAAGCCCTGCCGACGGTACCAGTCGACGAGGGCCTGGTCGTCGCCGGCGTAGCAGTCGACCCGCAGCAGGCCGATCCCGCGCCGCACGGCGAGCACCCGGGCGTGGTCCAGCAGCAGCGGGCCCAGCCCCCGGCCCTGCCGTGCGCGGTCGGTGACGAGGAGGTTCACGTACAGCTCCGGCTCGTAGACGACCGGGATGTTGTCCGGCGCCTCGCCGACGACGAGCGCGCCCACCACGGTGCCGTCGATCTCGGCGACGTGCAGGTGGCCCTGCGGGACCCACCGCATCATCGCGGTGAGCCGGCGCGGGTTGGTCGAGTGCGGCTCGGTGCCCCACTGCCCGGTCCGGCCCAGCCCGGCCAGCCACCGGGTCGCGCCGTCCAGCAGCCCTAGCACGGGCCTGACGTCGGCGAGGCCGCCGGGCCGGATGTGCGCGTCGGCGGCCCGCAGGGGCAGCTCCAGCTCCAGCTCGTCGTGCATTGCGATGCCGTACTCCCCGGTCCTGGGGATCTGCGGCTTGCGGCGCCGGGCCCGCTGCACCGCGCCGGGGTGCACGGCCCGGATGCGCAGCCCGCGGCGCTGGTAGAAGCGCAGCGCGTCGAGGTTGTCGTTGGTGGTGATCAGCCACAGCCGGGTGCAGCCGGCGTCGGCCGCGACCGCCCGCGCCGCGTCCAGCAGGGCCGTGCCGATCCCGCGATGCGGACGCACGGCGTCGATGGTGACGATTTCCAGGCCGGTCGCGGCAATCTCATAGGTGAGAAGTCCCACCCGTTCGCCGGCGTCGTCCTCGGCGACCAAAGCCGGCAGCCGATCCGCGTCACGACCGTTTTCTCCCGTGATGACGTGGACCGCACCGTACGAATGCGTGAGCAATTCTTGCGACCAGGCCAGGTCGTCATCGACTGCGGCTCGTACCAGCACTCGGGCACACTATCCGGAAATCGAATTTTACGGATGCTGCCAAATTCGCGACACTCCAATGTGCGTTCGGTTGGTCCATGATGACGGAGGGCATCAGCGGGGGAGAGGGCGGACTTGGACGGACGCACGCGGGCACGCAGGCCCAGTTGGGCCGTCGGCGTCCTCGCCCTCGTCCTGGCGCTGCTGTTCGGCGCGACCATCGGCGCACCGACGTCCCATGCGGCGATCGCCCACCAGTTGCTCGCACCCGACCACCACGAGCGCGGCTCGTGGTCCGATGGCGGTGACGGCGGCGAGCAGCAACCCCTGATGCTGCACGCCGAGGGCGAGCAGGTCGAGACCCCGGAAGCCGCGGGCCACGCGCTCGCGCAGGTCGCCGCCGGTCTCGCCGCACAGCTGATGCCGGCGTCACTCTCCGAAGCGTTCACGGGTGCCCGTGGGGATCACACACCCGTCCGTTCCGTGCTGCAGGTCTGGCGCACGTAGATCGAACTCCCACCCCCCGTCGTTGTTGGGCAGCTCGACACGGTTGGAGTGATGTCATGTCCGCGATCGCGGACGTTTCCCGCATGCGCTCGGTCTTCGTCACCGGCGCTTCCCGAGGGCTCGGCGCGGCCCTGTTCCACGCGCTGCAATCCGACGGTGCCAGGGTCTTCGGCCTGGCCCGTACCTTCCCCTCCGACCAGCAGGTGCTCGCGGCGCGGCATCCGGCGTCGGTACGGCTGCGCTGCACCGACCTCGCCGAGGCGGTGAGCCTGCCGACGGAGGACGAACTGTCCGCGTTCGTCGGTGAGGCCCGTGCCGAGGACGAGGTGGTGCTGCTGCACAACGCGGCAACCGTCGAGCCGATCGGGCTCGTCGGCGAACTGGCACCCGAGGACGTGTTCGCGGCGGTCCAGGTCAACCTGGTCGCGCCGATCCTGCTGACGAACACCTTCCTGGCCGCGTTCGCCCGCGACCCGGCCCCGCGGCTGCGGATCGTCTACGTCGCCTCCTCGGCGGCGCACCGCAGCTACCCGGGCTGGGCCACGTACTGCGCGACGAAGGCGGGCGCGGAGGCGTTCATGCGCTGCGTCAGCGAGGCGGCCAGCCGCACCTGCACGGTGGAGATCGTCGACCCCGGCGCCATCGAGACGCAGATGCAGCAGACCCTCCGCGAGCGGGGCACCGGCCTACCCGGGCACGCCCGGCTGGTCGAGCGGCACCGTTCCGGCGACATCGCCGACCCGGCGACGGTCGCCAAGCACCTCGTCGCCCTGCACTTCCCTCCGCTGGTGGCCATGGCCCCGTCCTGAGCGACGGGCCCGGCTCGAACGCGTGGGCCGGCCGGTGCGGGCACCGGCCGGCCCACGACCACGGGGAGGAACGGCTCAGCGGCGGGGTCGCCACCATCGACGGGGAATCGACGGCGGTTACCGCCGTGTGTAGTGGACCGGTTGCTTGGGTACGGTGTCGCCATGCCGGACACCCCGCCTCCAGTGATCGTCGTGATGGGTGTTGCCGGCACCGGCAAGACCACCGTCGGAGCGCTGCTCGCCGGCCGGCTCGGCTGGCCGTATGCGGAGGCCGACGACTTCCACCCCGCCGCGAACGTGACGAAGATGGCGGCCGGCGAGCCGCTCACCGACGAGGACCGGGCCCCCTGGCTCGCCGCCATCGGCCGGTGGATCGACGAGCGCGCCGCCGGGGCCACCTCCGGCGTGGTGTCGTGCTCGGGGCTGCGCCGGGTGTACCGCGACCAGCTGCGCGAGGGCCGCCCGCAGGTGCGGCTGGTCCTCCTCGAAGGCTCCCGCGAGCTGATCACGCGCCGGCTCGCGGCCCGCCACGGCCATTTCATGCGTGTGGAGATGCTCGACAGTCAGTTCGCCGCCCTGGAGCCACCCCAGCCGGACGAGGACGTCACGGAGGTGTCGATCGACGCCACCCCCGAGCAGATCGTCAACGAGATCGTGCTGAGGTCGCGCCTGCACTGAGAGAAGGCCGCCGCCATGGACTGGACGTCGCACGACACCTGGCTGGTCACCTGGACCCTCGTAGCGATCGTGGTCGTGGTCGTGCTGATCACGCGGTACAAGATCCATCCGTTCCTGGCCCTGATCCTCGGCAGCGCCGTGGTCGGGCTCGGCGCCGGCCTCGCCGCCGCGAACGTCATCTCCGAGTTCGAGAAGGGCTTCGGCAGCACCCTCGGCGGCGTCGGCATCCTCGTCGCCCTCGGCACCATTCTCGGCAAGCTCCTCGCCGACTCCGGCGGCGCCGACCGGGTCGTCGACACGATCGTCGGCCGCGCCGGTGAGCGCCGCCTGCCATGGGCCATGGCCCTCATCGCGATGATCATCGGCATTCCGCTGTTCTTCGAGGTCGGCGTCGTGCTCCTGATCCCGGTCATCTTCCTGGTGGCCCGCCGGGCCGGCACGTCGATCGTCCGGGTCGGCATCCCCGCCCTGGCCGGGCTGTCGGTCATGCACGGCCTGGTCCCGCCGCACCCCGGGCCGCTGATCGCGATCGACGCCCTGCACGCCGACCTCGGCCAGACGCTCGCCTTCGGCCTGCTCGTCGCCGTGCCGACGGTGATCATCGCCGGTCCGCTGTACGGGATCTGGATCGGCAGGTTCGTCAACCCCACCCCGCCGGCCCGCCTGGTGGCCGCGTTCGGCATCCGCTCGGCCCCCGCCCCAACCCCAGCCCCTGTCCCCGCCGCCGTCGCCGCCGGTGACGGTGCCTCCGGCGGCGTCGCTCAACGGGCGTCGGACAAGGCCGACGACACCGTCGAGCCCAGCGCGCAGGGCGCGGTCGGCGACGACATCGACGTCGACGATCCCGAGGACCGGCCGACGTCGCGCCCCGGGTTCGTGCTGACGCTCGCGACCGTGCTGCTGCCGGTGGTGCTCATGCTCGGCCGCGCCGTCGCCGACATCACCCTCGACAAGGGCAACCGCGCCCGCACCGTCCTGGACTTCCTCGGCGACCCGTTCGTCGCGCTGCTGCTCGCCGTGCTGGTCGCCCTGTTCACCTTCGGCTACCTGCGCGGCTTCAGCCGGCAGAAGGTCAGCGACCTGGTCGCCGGCAGCCTCCTGCCGATCGCCGGGATCATCTTCATCATCGGCGCCGGCGGCGGCTTCAAGCAGACCCTGGTCGCGGTCGGCATCGGCGACGCCATCGGCAAGGCCGCCGCCGCCAGCGGCATCTCCGCCCTGCTGCTGGGCTGGCTCATCTCCGTCGGCATCCGCCTCGCCACCGGCTCCGCCACGGTCGCGACGGTCACCGCCGCCGGGCTCATGGCCCCGCTGCTCAGCCAGCTCCCCGACACCAACACCGCCCTGCTCGCCCTGGCGATCGGCTCCGGCTCGCTGTTCCTGTCGCACGTCAACGACGCCGGCTTCTGGCTGGTGAAGGAGTACTTCGGCATGACGGTCGGGGAGACGTTCAAGACCTGGTCCGCGATGGAGACGATCATCTCCGTCGTCTCGATCGTGCTGATCCTCGCCCTCGGCGTGGTGGTCTAGCCCCAATACCGCTGACTTAGGCGGTCGTTGCCCGTGGTTTTCGCTTGGTGGGGTTGGGTTTGGTGGCTTCCACGATGGTGATGCTGTGATCGGGACGTGCTGGGTCGCGGTGTTGTGCTCGTTTGAGTTTCCAGTTCGACATCTTGCGTTTGATCACTCGCGGGTTGCTGCGGGCGCGGCGGGTGGTCAGGTGCCGCAGGATTTCACGGACGCCTCGGCGCAGTGCCCGGGTCAGTCGTGAGGGGGGAAAACGCCGCTTGGGCGGTGACCTGGCGGCGTACGAGGCGCAGGGTGCGGGTGAATGACACCCGGTCGGGGTCGATGTCGGCGCCGGCTGCGGCGTGATGCATCAGGGTGCGCACGGCGTAGTGCACGAGGAGGAAGCCGTAGATTTCCTGTTCGACCCCGGTCGGGGTCTGCGAGCGCAGGACCATGTCTGGCTGGCCTTGATGGGTTTTCAGTTCATCGAGGGACGTTTCGATCTCCCAGCGTTGGGCGTACAACGCGGCCAGGTCGAGTGCCGGAGCGGCGTCCGGGTCCAGGATCGTGGTGATCAGCCGGTAGACGGTGGCCTGGCCGGGCATGGTGTATTCCACCACCCGCACGGTGATCGGGTCGGCGTGGCGGTTCTTGTCGCGGGCGGCGAAGATGTGCGACAGGTACGAACCGTCGTGCAGTTGCTCGATCACGGGCAGCACGGCAACGGACTTGACCCGCCAGAGCAGGTCCGCGCCGGTCGCGGCGGCTTCCCGCCACAGATCGAAGCCGAGGAATCCACGGTCGGCCAGCAGGAGCATGCCCGGGCCCAGCGCACCGAATAGCTGCTGCGCCAGGACGGTCTCATGAGTGGATAATGGCCCGGTCGTTGCAGCGAAGATGGCGTGGGTGCCACATTCGGCGATCGCCGCGACCCGAGCCTGCGGGTAGGCGCTTCTGCCGTTGCCGCGGCCCGAACCCGGCCGGCCGAAGAAGTCCACATTGGACACCGTGTCGGGCAGATCGAAGGTGGTGCCGTCCACCGCGACCAGGCGCCACTCCCGGTAGAACGCACCGACCGTCGCCGGGGTGGCCACCGGCCGGCAGACCGAGGCGAACAACGCCTTGATCGGCTCCGGGCCAACCGGACCCGGGCCCGGGTGATCGCCGCCGTGGTCGGCACCTGCCACGAACCCCGCCAGCCACGCGCCCAACCGAGGCCCTCGGTCAGCAACCGGGCCACCTCCTCGTAGCCCTGACCGAAGAACAGGCACATCGCCAGGACGTAGTAGACCACCGCCCGCGCCGGCAACAACCGGCTGCGCTGCTGCGTACGACCCGCCTCAGCGACCACCCGATCCACCAACTCCGGCGGAAACGTCGAGGTCAACAACCCGATCGCAATCCGATCCGACAACCGCTCACCCAGCGGCGGTTTCACCTGTCCAGCACGCGGCACACCGCACTGTAGCAGCCAACACGCTTAAGTCAGCGGTATTGGGTCTAGCCCCGTCTTTCGCACATGGTTGTGAGTGGTGGTTTGTGCTCACCAGCGGGGTCGGGTCGGGTCGGTGTTGAGCAGTGCGAGGAGTTGGGCTTGCAGCCATCCGGGTTGGGGGATTCTGGGTGGCTGTTGGTCGTGGGCGGGGATGAGTCGTAGGTCGTGGAGGGCTTGCAGGATGAGTCGGCCGGTGGGTCTCACGGCGCGGTTGTCGTATGCGTAGAACCCGATCATTTCGGTGTTGGGGGCGAGGTTGGTGCGGACCTCGCGTTCGATGAGGCTGAAGATGAGCAGAGCGAGGCAGATGACGGTGATGAGTGCGGTGATCCGCCGGTTGTGCCGCAGGAACATGGGGGCGACTGCGAGGGGTCCCTTGATGGTGGCGTAGCGCTGTTCCACGACGGGTTGGTTCTTGTAGCGGCGCAGGATCTCAGCGGCGTCGGCTTCCTGCGGGGGCAGGTTGGACAGCAGGGCGTACCAGCCGTCGGTGGCGGCCTCGGCGTCGATGGCGGTCTGATCGTAGTGCCAGGCGAACACCGGTTTGCCGGTGTCGGGGTGTTCGGTGACCTGGGTGCGGAGGTAGCTGCTGACGCGGCGGTGCCGGCTGATCTGCTCGGCTTTGGCGGTGACGGCGGCGGTGTCGGGGTGGTGGCGGGTGCCGGCGGTGCGGGTGAGGGTGTCCAGTTCGGTGCGGGCTTTGTCGAGTTTCAACGTGCGGGCCTTGACCGCGGCGGTCTGGTTCGCGGTGGAGTGGACCAGGACCCGGCGCAGTTGGTGGACCGGGTCGCGTTTGCGGGGGCCGGGGATGTCCATGACGTCCTCGACGACCCGGTAGGCGCCGCGCCGGTCTGCGGGCTTCCCGGCGTCGCGCAGCGCGGTGTAGTCCACCGGCACGGCGGTCTGCGGGTCGAGTGCGGCGAACAGCCCGGCCGGGACCCGGGCCGCGGCCAGGGGCGCGATGAACCCGACCCCGGCGTCGCTCATCGCGGTGATGTTGCCGTAGGACAGCAGTTTCGAGTCCCCGACCAGCAGGAACCGGCGGGGGCCGGCCAGAGCCTGCAGGCGTTGCATCGCTTCGACGACCTGAGAGATCTCTCCGGCGCCGCCGTCGTAGGCCTGGTGGAAGATCGGGACACCGCCGTCGGAGGCGACCGCGATCCCGGCCTGGATCTGTTTCAGATCCGTGCGGCGGTCTTTCGGATGCCCCCACCCCGGCGCCGGGAACCCGTCCTGCACCTCGTCGTAGGCGCCGTGCAGCGAGACGCTGGTCATGTCCCAGTGCAGCCGGGCCACATCAATCCCGAAACCGTCGATCGCTGCCGCGCCGACCGACCCGATGATCTGATCCACGTGCGGTGCGATCGCGTCGAGGGCACGGGCCAGACGGTCATCACCGAGGATCGCTGCCGGCAGGCCGTACACCTCCTGGACCGCCCACGCCTGCGCCCACCCAGCGACCCCGACCATCGCCGCAGGGTTCGTCAACCGGTTCCCGATCAGGACCTCGATCACCTGCCCATGCGTCGCATCAGCCAGGTCCCGGATCGGGCAGGCCCGGTCGATGACCCCCGCGATGTCCAGACGACGGCAGAACTCCGCGATCACCGGCAACGACCCCAACCGCTTCTCCAGCACCGGCACCGCCACAATCTCCGCCCGCCGCCCGGACACCACCCGACGACCCCGAGACACCCCACCGACACCCATCCACCGACCTAAACACCCCAACCCGCCAACACCACACACCGCCACTCACAACGATGTGCGAAAGACGGGTCTAGCGCCAATACCGCTGACTTAAGCGTGTTGGCTGCTACAGTGCGGTGTGCCGCGTGCTGGACAGGTGAAACCGCCGCTGGGTGAGCGGTTGTCGGATCGGATTGCGATCGGGTTGTTGACCTCGACGTTTCCGCCGGAGTTGGTGGATCGGGTGGTCGCTGAGGCGGGTCGTACGCAGCAGCGCAGCCGGTTGTTGCCGGCGCGGGCGGTGGTCTACTACGTCCTGGCGATGTGCCTGTTCTTCGGTCAGGGCTACGAGGAGGTGGCCCGGTTGCTGACCGAGGGCCTCGGTTGGGCGCGTGGCTGGCGGGGTTCGTGGCAGGTGCCGACCACGGCGGCGATCACCCGGGTCCGGTTAGGCCCGGAGCCGATCAAGGCGTTGTTCGCCTCGGTCTGCCGGCCGGTGGCCACCCCGGCGACGGTCGGTGCGTTCTACCGGGAGTGGCGCCTGGTCGCGGTGGACGGCACCACCTTCGATCTGCCCGACACGGTGTCCAATGTGGACTTCTTCGGCCGGCCGGGTTCGGGCCGCGGCAACGGCAGAAGCGCCTACCCGCAGGCTCGGGTCGCGGCGATCGCCGAATGTGGCACCCACGCCATCTTCGCTGCAACGACCGGGCCATTATCCACTCATGAGACCGTCCTGGCGCAGCAGCTATTCGGTGCGCTGGGCCCGGGCATGCTCCTGCTGGCCGACCGTGGATTCCTCGGCTTCGATCTGTGGCGGGAAGCCGCCGCGACCGGCGCGGACCTGCTCTGGCGGGTCAAGTCCGTTGCCGTGCTGCCCGTGATCGAGCAACTGCACGACGGTTCGTACCTGTCGCACATCTTCGCCGCCCGCGACAAGAACCGCCACGCCGACCCGATCACCGTGCGGGTGGTGGAATACACCATGCCCGGCCAGGCCACCGTCTACCGGCTGATCACCACGATCCTGGACCCGGACGCCGCTCCGGCACTCGACCTGGCCGCGTTGTACGCCCAACGCTGGGAGATCGAAACGTCCCTCGATGAACTGAAAACCCATCAAGGCCAGCCAGACATGGTCCTGCGCTCGCAGACCCCGACCGGGGTCGAACAGGAAATCTACGGCTTCCTCCTCGTGCACTACGCCGTGCGCACCCTGATGCATCACGCCGCAGCCGGCGCCGACATCGACCCCGACCGGGTGTCATTCACCCGCACCCTGCGCCTCGTACGCCGCCAGGTCACCGCCCAAGCGGCGTTTTCCCCCCTCACGACTGACCCGGGCACTGCGCCGAGGCGTCCGTGAAATCCTGCGGCACCTGACCACCCGCCGCGCCCGCAGCAACCCGCGAGTGATCAAACGCAAGATGTCGAACTGGAAACTCAAACGAGCACAACACCGCGACCCAGCACGTCCCGATCACAGCATCACCATCGTGGAAGCCACCAAACCCAACCCCACCAAGCGAAAACCACGGGCAACGACCGCCTAAGTCAGCGGTATTGGGTCTAGCGCAGGACCCCCGCGGCGGTGGCCGCCGTGACCCAGGTGTCCCACTCGTCGGCCATCGCCTCGGCGAACTGCAGGTCGGTGCAGGTGAGCAGGTCGAGGGCCTCGGTCGAGGACTTGGTGTCGACGTTGTCGAGCAGGCGCTTGGTGCCGTCGAGGTCGTCGAGGGTCTGGAAGTATTCGACCGGCCTGACCGCGAGCAGCTTGAGGAACACCGGATACCGCGACAGCTCGCACACGACCTTGGTGGTGGCGCGCTTGCTGTCGGGGCCGCCGTCGGCCACGACGATGCAGAAGATCGGCTCGGTGGCCTTCTCCGCCTCGGCGAGGACCAGGGCGAGGGCGTCGGCGAGGTTCGTCGTGCCCATCCAGCCGCGGTGGATCTCACGGTCGACGACGCCGCTGTAGTTGTCGACGGTCACATCGACCGTCGGCAGGATCTGGGTGTCGAAGGGGATGACCGGCACGGTCCCGTCGATGTCGATCTGCAGCGCGAAGCCGAGGGCGCGTTCGACGAGGGTCTGCACCGCGCCGGAGTTGTAGTCGGCGCGCATCGAGCCGGAGTGGTCCAGCACGAGCATCGCCTGCGCCCGGATGCCGCCGAGGCCCCGCTTGCTCAGCGCCAGGCCCGCCTTGTCGGCCCGCTTGGCAAGGTCGACGTGCCCGGACTCGCGGACCTTGGCGAGATTGACGGCGGGCGCCCCGGAGGGATCCTTGACGAGGGTCACGGCCCGAGCCGCGGTCAGCTGCGTCCTGCCTGCCATGATGCCGCCCTCCTGGTGGGACCCGTGTTCCATGACGGTATCTCGCAGCTTTCGCCGTGGGTACCGTCGCGACCTGCTCAAATGGGATATATGAGAACCTGGCTCGCGAACCGGTCGGTCCGCACGAAGGTGCTCCTGGTCGTCGCGGTGCTGGGCGCGGTGGCGCTGGGCACCGGCGTGCAGTCGACGGTGCGCATGTCGCAGATGAACCACGAGGCCGAGCTGCTGTACAACGACGGCCTCGTGCCGATCCAGGAGATCAACGACGTGCTGTCGGCGCTCACCGACGTCCGCGTGAACGTGCTCAACCACGGGATCTCCAACGGCGGCGCCGGTGCGGCCCGGTACGAGGAGCTGCTCGAGCGGGGCTACGACACGTTCGACCGGCGGCTCGCCGTCTACGAGGACACCTCGTCGATGCCGCAGCTCGTCGGGCGGCTGCGGGACCTGTTCGCGCAGTTCCGGACCGTGATCGACGAGCAGTTCCTGCCGGCCAGCCGCGCCGGCGACGACGCCGAGGTGACCCGCATCCGCGACGAGGTCACCGGTCCGCTGGTGTCGCAGGCGATCGACGTGGTGACGGAGATCGGCGCCGCCGAGCGGCAGGTGTCCCTCGCCCGCCTGGAGGCCACCAGGCAGGAGTACCGCGACGCGCAGATCTGGACCTGGGGGCTGCTCGCCGTCGGCCTGGTCCTCGCCGTCGGGGTCGCGCTCACCGTCGCCGCCCAGCTGGTCCGGGCGGTGCGCAAGGTGTCCCACGTCGTCACCGGTCTCGCCGACGGCGACCTGACGAGGGTCGCGGACGTGCGCGGCGGCGACGAGCTGGGCACGATGGCGGCCGAGCTCAACACCGCGACCGGGAAGCTGCGCGCCGGGGTCTGCGCGGTCGAGGAGAACAGCGGCGCCCTCGCGAGCGCCGCGCAGGAGCTGTCCGCGGTCAGCAACCAGATCGCCGAGTCCGCGGAGCGCAGCAGCGCCCAGGCGACGACCGTGTCCGCCGCCGCGGAGGAGGTCTCGCAGAACGTGCAGACCGTCTCGGCGGGCACCGTGCAGATGGGCGCGGCGATCGGGGAGATCGCCCGCAGCGCCGCCGAGGCGGCCAGGGTCGCCGGCCATGGCGTGCTCAGCGCCGAGTCGGCGAGCAGCACCATCACCGCGCTCGGGGTGTCCAGCGCGGAGATCGGCAACGTGCTCAAGACCATCACCGCGATCGCGGAGCAGACGAACCTGCTCGCCCTGAACGCCACGATCGAGGCCGCCCGGGCCGGCGACGCGGGCAAGGGCTTCGCGGTCGTCGCCGGCGAGGTGAAGGACCTGGCGCAGGAGACGGCGAAGGCGACGGAGGACATCTCCCGGCGGGTGGAGGCGATCCAGCGGGACGCCACCGCCGCGGCGACCGCGGTCGCGGAGATCGCCGACGTGATCAGCGAGACCAACCAGTACGCGACGACGATCGCCGCCGCGGTCGAGCAGCAGAGCGCGACGACGGCCGAGATGAGCCGCAACGTCAGCGAGGCCAGCGGCGGCGCGGAGCGGATCGCCGGCACCGTCGGCGGGCTCGCCGAGGCGGCGGAGATGACCGCGTCCGGCGTCACCGAGGCCCGGGCCGCCGCCGAGGACCTGGCCCGCATGTCCAGCGAGCTGCGCACGGTCGTGGCCCAGTTCCAGCTGGTGTAAATATTCATACAACGTGGTCCACCCTTCCGGTGGACTGAATTGAATGTGAGCGGCGCTCCTAAACGCACTCACAGGAGTGAATTTGTTAAGGCAGTTGAGCGCTGCTTACAAGAGGTCCGCGCGGTCGGCAAGTCCTGTTTCACACCTCCGTCGTCATTGTTTGCTTCTCCTCGGCAACCGCCGTCTTCAGGAGGAGCACGTGAAACTCGCGTCATTACTCAGCCTGGTGCTGACCGCCGGGGCGGTGACCGTCCTCGCGACGGGCACCGCCGCGCAGGCCGCTCCAGGAGTCACCCCGCCCAACGTCAGCCTGACGCTGGGGCCCGGCCAGTCGGCCGACATCGCCAAGCATGTCGAGACCGCGCCGGTGCCCCCGAAGCCCGACGTCGTCTTCCTCGCCGACACCACGGGCAGCATGTTCGAGCCGATCGCCGACGTGCGCACCAACGCCGCGTCGGTCATGGGCCAGATCGCGGCGGCGCAGCCGAACGCGCAGTTCGGCGTCGCCGAGTACAAGGACGTCGACGACTCGGCGCCGTTCACGGTCCGCCAGGACATCACCGCGAACCAGGCGGCCGTCCAGGCCGGGATCGACCTGTGGAACGCCGACGGCGGCGGGGACCTGCCGGAGGACAACCTCAACGCGCTGTTCCAGCTCGCCAACGGCGCGGTGCACTTCCGCGACGGCGGCACCCGCATCATCGTCATCTTCGGCGACGCCCCGTCGCACGACCCGAGCCTCGGTCACACCCTGGCCGACACCATCGCCGCGCTCAACGCCGCGCACATCCGCGTCGTCGCCGTCGACGTCGGCGGCATGAACGCCGGCGGCCAGGCCGAGGCGATCACCTCCGGCACCGGCGGCGTGTACCTGCCCAACGTGCCCGCCGACGAGGTCAGCGCCGCGATCCTCGCCGGTGTCCAGGCGATCCAGGTGAAGGTCACCCCGGTGCTCTTCGACTGCGACGCCAACCTGTCGGTGGGCTTCGCGCCGGCCGAGAAGACCGTCGACAGCGGCGCCACCGCCGACTTCACCGAACACGTCACCGTCGCGGGGGGTGCCGCGCCCGGCACGTACACCTGCAAGGTCGACTTCAAGGTCGACGGGGTCAGCCAGGGCGCGGCCTTCGTGCAGACGCTGTCGGTGAAGGTCCTGAGCATCTCGATCAACGACGTCGTCGTCGACGAGAACGCGGGCAACGCCACCTTCACGGTCTCGCTGTCGGGCCCGTCCACGGACCCGGTCAGCGTCAACTTCGCCACCGCCAACGGCAGCGCCACCGCCGGTGCGGACTACCTCAGCGGCGCCGGCACGGTCACGTTCACCCCGGACCAGACCAGCCGGCCCGTCTCGGTGCCGATCATCAACGATGCGGTCGACGAGCTCAACGAGACCTTCACCGTCAACCTGTCCGCGCCCAGCGGCGCGGTGATCGCCGACGGCAGCGGACTCGGCACGATCGTCGACGCCGACCGCAACGGCATGTTCTCCTGCACGGCGCAGGTGCTGCGGGTCGGCCCGCTGTCCTCGCCGGCGGCGAACCCGGCCAACGTCCCGTGCGCCGACGACAGCAAGGTCTTCGCCCAGCTCACCCTGAACGCGGGCCTGATCAAGGTCGAGTCGAGGACCCTGGACGCGAACACGGCGCTGACCCCGGACAACCTCAACACCGCACCCGCGGCCGGGGACAACGGCACGGCCAAGGCCACCGTCGAGTCGGTGAAGATCACCGTCGGCGGGATCGCCCCGGTGACGATCGAGCTCGGCCTCATCCAGGCGACCGCGAAGGCGACCTGCGCGTCCGGCCCCGGCGGCCTCGCGCCGGTGCTCACGGGCGCCTCCAGCATCGCGTACCTGAAGATCAACGGCATCGCGGTGACGGTCGGCAGCGCACCGCTCACCGTCCCGCTGGTCATCGGCGCACTCAAGCTCAACGCGACCACGACCACCCCGACCAGCGTCACCCAGCAGGCCGTCGTCCTGGACACCCTGCTGACCGACGTGGTCATCAGTGAGGCGCGCGCCGACATCCACGGCAGCGCCGCCAACCCGACCGGCAACCCCTGCCGCGTCTGACCTCCCGGCACCGTGCGGCCCGTCCCTGCCAGGGGCGGGCCGTATGCTGCGGCGGTGATCCTCACGGCGGCGGCCGTCTTCGCCGGCACCAACGTCGACGATCTGGTCGTGCTGACGCTGCTGTTCATCGCGGCGCGCACCGGTGCCGGCGCCCGGGCCGGCGCGGTGTGGCTCGGGCAGTATCTCGGCATCGCCGCGCTGGTGGCCGTCTCGGCCGCCGCGGCCGCCGGCCTCACCCTGATCCCCGACTCGTGGATCCGCTTCCTCGGACTCGTTCCGCTGGCGTTGGGGGTACTGGGGGCGCTGCGTGCCTGGCGCGCCCGGGGCGGTGCCGCCGACACCCCCGTGATCGCGGGGGGAGTGCTGGCCGTGGCCGGGGTCACCATCGCCAACGGCGGGGACAACATCGCGGTCTACACGCCGCTGTTGCGCACCGCCGGCCTCGCCGACGCGGCCGTCATGGTCGCCGTCTTCGCCGTGCTGGTCGCGGTGTGGTGCGCGGCCGCCGGCTGGCTCGGCGGTCACCGCCGGGTCGTGTCGGCCGTGTCGGCCGCCGGGCCGTGGCTCACCCCCGTGGTCTTCGTCACTCTGGGCGTGGTCATCCTGCTGGACCTGCTCTGAGCGGGAACATCCGCGGGCCCTCCGCTGTTGACCATGGTTTGTGACCGAGATTCCGCTTTCCGTCCTTGACGTCGCGCCCCGGGCCGCCAACGCGTCCGCCGGTGACGCCCTGCGCAACACGACGGAGCTGGCCAGACGCGTCGAGGCACTCGGCTACCGCAGGTTCTGGGTCGCCGAGCACCACAACATGCCCGCCATCGCGAGCTCCTCGCCCGCGGTCCTGCTGGCGCACCTGGCCGCCGCGACGTCCACGATCCGCGTCGGCTCCGGCGGGGTCATGCTGCCCAACCACGCGCCGCTCGTCGTCGCCGAGCAGTTCGGCACGCTCGAGGCGCTGCACCCGGGCCGCATCGACCTCGGCATCGGCAGGGCGCCCGGCACCGACCAGTACACGGCGCTCGCGCTGCGCCGCACCATGGACGGCCTGTCGGCGGAGAACTTCCCGGAGGAGCTGCAGGACCTCATCGCCTACTTCACCGGCGACGACGAGCAGCAGCGCATCCTCGCCTCACCGGGGCGCGGCGACAAGCCCGACGTGTGGCTGCTCGGCTCCAGCGGCTTCAGCGCGCAACTCGCCGGCCTGCTCGGGCTGCCGTTCTCCTTCGCGCACCACTTCTCCAGTGCCAACACGCTGCCGGCGCTGAAGCTCTACCGCGACAGCTTCCGGCCCTCGCAGTGGCTCGACGCGCCCTACGCGATGGTCGCCGTCAGCGCCATCGCCGCCCCGACCGACGAGGAGGCCGCGTTCCTCGCCGGGCCGAGCCAGCTGTCGTTCCTGCGGCTGCGCTCCGGCCGGCCCGAGGCCATGGCGACCCCGGAGGAGGCGGCGGCGTACCCGTACAGCGACCGGGAGCGCGAGTTCATCCTCGACCGCCGCGAAGGGCAGGCCCTCGGGTCCCCGGAGACCGTCCGCGGCCAGCTGACGGAGCTCCTCGAACGCACGCAGGCCGACGAGTTCATGCTGACCTGCATGGTGTACGACGTGGACGCCCGCGCCCGCTCGTTCGAGCTGATCCGGGAGCACGTGGCCCCGCACCTGGTCCGCTAGGCGGCGGCCATCCGCCGGGTCAGCTCGGCGGCCCGGCGAAGCTGCACCGCCTTCGCCTGGCGCAGGACGTACCGCCGCAACAACGACGGCGACTCGACCGTGATCGTCTCGGTGACGTCGGTGCCGTCTCCGGAGGGCGTCAGCGTGACCTCCGCCCGGAGCCGGACCCGGCCGGGGGAGACCACCGCGCTCACCACCGACGGCGCCTGCGGGTCGAGGGTCATCGTCACCCGGATCGGGTTGGTCCAGAAGCGGAACCGCTCCAGCGCGACATACGTGACCCGGTTGCCGTCGGTGTGCACGTCGCGGACGGCGGCGACGAGCGGGGACAGCCCCACGTAGGACCGCGGGTCGGCCAGGTGCGCATAGACCCTTCCGGGCGGGGCGGCCACGGCGAACGTGTGAGCGAAGGCATCGACGGGCATGGCCGTAGACGGTAGCGTGGCCGATTTACCGGCGGTTGGTCGGATGGCGGTCGCCGCGATCATCGGCGAAGATGGCGGGCGATCTTGCGCGTCGCGCGCAGGCTGCCGGCTGAGCGAGGTGAGGCGAGTTGAATAAGACCTGGGTGCGGCTGCGACCGGTGGTCGAGAGCGATCTGGGGATGTTCCGCCGGTTCGTGACGGAGCCTGGGCTGGCCGGACCGGCCTGGTCCGGCTACCGCGAGCCGACCGGCCCGGCCAGGCGGTTCGCCGAGGACGGCTTCCTCGGCGAGCACGACGGCAGGCTCATGGTCGAGGCCGACGAGACCGCCGCCGGCTTCGTCAGCTGGGAGTCGACCGGCACGGGCTGGTCGCGGTACTGGAGCATCGGCATCATCCTGCTGCCGGAGTGGCGCGGCCGCGGCGTCGGCTGGCGCGCGCAGACGCTGCTGTGCGACTACCTGTTCGCCAACAGCGCCGCGCCGCGGATCGAGGCGCGGACCCAGCCGGAGAACATCCCCGAGCAGAAGGCCCTGGAGAAGGTCGGGTTCCTCAGCGAGGGCATCCTGCGCTCCGCGGAGTTCCGCGATGGCGCCTGGCGGGACGTCCTGGTCTACGGGAAGCTCCGTGGGGACCGGTAAACGCGAGTTCTTCGTGTATGAGGTGTACCTCGGCGAGCGGCTGCGCCACCTGGTCTCGCCGCTGGAACCGGACGACGTCGCCGAGCACGGGCTGTCGGCGGAGGCCGTCGTCGGGCTCCTCGCCGTCGGCGTCGACGGGCCGGGCGCGATGCAGCCCGACCACTTCGAGGAGAACCCGACCTTCGTGCGGTTCCTGCACGAGACGATCGGCGACGACATCTTCGTCGTGCACGGCATCCGCGAGCAGGCCGCGCTCGTCGGCGGGCACGGCTGGGTCGACGTGCTCGACGCCCGCACCCCGGACCCGGCCGGCGAGGTCCCCGAGCACGACGTCATCGGCAGCGTCGAGGTGCGCGACGGCGAGCTGGTGCCGATGTCGTACCGGGCGAACGAGCATCACCGCCTGCTCACCGAGGACGGCTTCTTCCAGCTGCCGGAGGAGCTGGAGATGGCGCTGCTGAAACGGCTGCACGCCACATAGGTTCCGCTACGATGTGCCCATCGTCACCAGATGGACACAGAATGTATGGGTGCTCGCGCTCGCGGGCCTCGCAGTGCTGGCGCTCGCCTGCGAGGGCGGCACCGCCGGTCCCGCGCCGAGCGGCGGCGGCTCCGGTTCGATGGCGGCGCTGGGCGACTCCGTCACCACCGCGTTCGCGTCGTGCCTGGCGCCGACCCCGTGCCCGCGCAACTCGTGGTCGACCGGCGACGGCACCCGCGTCGACAGCCACTACCGGCGGCTGCTGAAGTCCAGCCCGGGCCTTCGCGGCCACAACGCCGCCGAGGGCAAGGCCCGCGCCGACGCCCTCGCCGCGCAGGCCCGCACCGCGGTCACCGCGAAGGCCACCTACGTCACGATCCTCATCGGCGCCAATGACGCGTGCCGCCCCACCATCGCCGAGATGACGCCCGCCGACGCGTTCCGCCGCCAGATCGACGACGCGCTCGCGGTGCTCAAGCAGGGCCTGCCGCAGGCGCGAATCCTCGTGGTGAGCATCCCCGACATCTACCACCTCTGGGAGATCGGGCACACCAGGGACGTCGCGGTGAAGGCCTGGTCCCTCGGCATCTGCCAGGCGCTGCTCGCCGCGCCCACCTCCACCGCACCCGCCGACGCGGCGCGCCGCAAGGCGTTCCGGGAGCGCATCGACGCGTACAACTCCCAGCTCGTCGCGGCCTGCAAGGCCTACGGCGCGCGGTGCAGGGACGACGGCGGCGCGGCGCACCGGGTCGCGTTCAGCCTCGACATGATCACCGCGCAGGACTTCTTCCACCCGAACTCCGCCGGGCAGAACGCCCTGGCGAAGGCGACCTGGCTCGGTCCGCCGGACTGGTGAACCGCCGTGTCCTGGCGGCGTGGGCGTTGGCTCATCAGCGGTTCGCCGGACCGGTGAACCGCTGTGTCTTGGCGGCTTGGGCGCTAGGCTCATCAGCGGTCCGCCGCGGCGTTGCGGTGACCGCGCCGATGAGGTAGGTGGTCCGGTGTCGATCTTTTCCGTGCCGTGTTCCGGGGGCCCTGCATGACCGCCGACCCTTCCGTGTGGCGGGTGAAGGGGATGCCCCTCGCCCCGGCCACCGGACACGGCCCGCTCGACGGCCTGCGGGTCGCGGTCAAGGACCTGTTCGAGGTCACCGGCTTCGCGGTCGGCGGGGGCAACCCTGCCTGGCTCGCCTCCGCCCTGCCCGCCGCGGCCGACGCCCCCGCCGTCGCCCGGCTGCGCGCCGCCGGCGCGGTGATCCAGGGGATCGCGCACACCGACGAGCTCGCCTACTCCCTGTCGGGCACGAACGTCCACTATGGTGCCCCGCCCAACCCCCGCGCTCCCGACCTGGTCACCGGCGGCTCCTCCAGCGGCCCGGCCTCGGCGGTCGCGACCGGCCACGCCGAGATCGGCCTCGGCACCGACACGGGCGGCTCGATCCGCGTGCCCGCGTCCTGCTGCGGGCTGTACGGTCTGCGCCCCACCCACGGCGCCGTGCCCACCGACGGCGTGCTGCCACTCGCCCCGTCGTTCGACACCGTCGGCTGGATCACCGCCACCGCCTCACACCTGGCCCTCGTCGGCTCCGTGCTGCTGCCCGAGGGCCCGTCGGCACTGCCCTCGCGGCTGCTCACCGTCGACGGCGCGCCCGCCGCCGAGGGCTTCGGCCTGCCGGTCTCCCGCGTCACACTGTCCACCTGGGACGACCCCGACCCGTTGCTGCTGGCCTTCCGGCAGGTGCAGGCGGCCGAGGCGTGGCGGGCGCACGGCGACTGGATCACCGCCCACCCGCGCGCCCTCGCCGTCGACGTCGAGGACCGCTTCCGGTTCGGCGCGGCCGTCACCGCCGCCGAGGAGACCGCCGCACGGGAGTTCCTGGCGCAGCGGCGGGCCGAGCTGCTGGACCTCCTCGCCGACCGCGACGCCTGGCTGGTCCTGCCGGCCGGCGGTCCCGGGCACCCCGCGAGCTGAGCCCCGTCGGTCGCGACGCGTGGCGCCGGGAAACGCTGCGGTGCGCCGTGCCCGCCAGCGCGTACGGGCTGCCGAGCGTCTCCGTGCCGACGCCGTCGTCGGGCCCGCCGGCCGGGATCGCCGTCATCGCGCCACCCGGGCACGACTTTGGCCTGCTCGCGCTGGCCCAGGTCGACGGGACCAGCTCGTGAATACTGTGCCGCCGACCTTCTCCCTGGAGCGCGTGATGATCGACCCCATCGAGTCCCGGTGCGACGGTGCCGGCCGCGGCCCGTCGCCGGCCGTGTCTGCTGCGGCGGTGGCCTGAGATGGCGGCCGTGGAGCTCAGGGACGTCCGCGACGACGGCGCCGGCCGCGGCCCGTCGCCGGCCGTGTCTGCTGCGGCGGTGGCCTGAGATGGCGGTCGTGGAGCTCAGGGACGTCCGCGACGACGACCTGGAGACGTTCTTCGTCCATCAGCAGGACCCGGAGGCGGCCGGGATGGCGGCGATGCCCTCGCGGGACCGCGACCCGTTCTTCGCCCACTGGGCACGGACCCGCGCCGACCCGGCCAACACCCTGCGCACCGTCCTGGCCGGCGGTGCGGTGGCCGGCAACATCGTGAGCTGGGAGCAGGACGGGCAGCGCCTGGTCGGCTACTGGATCGGCCGGGAACACTGGGGCCGCGGCGTCGCGACCGCCGCGCTCGGGCTCCTGCTCGACCAGCTGCCCGACCGCCCGGTCCACGCCTACGTCGCCACCGCCAACACCGGCTCGGTCCGCGTGCTGCGCAAGTGCGGCTTCCACCCCGCGGGCCCGCCGCACACCGGCGACGACGGCATCGAGGAAGTCCTCTACATCCTGGAATGACCGCCGGGCTCTACGATGTGATCATGGCGCTGTTGCACCGGGCGGACCTGACGCCCACCAAACTCGAACTGCTCAACGCGTGGCTGCCCACCAAGGACTGGTACACCGGCCCCGCCGAACCCGACCTGGAGAAGGTCGGCGCGTTCCGCTTCGACGACCCCGCCGGCGAGGTCGGCGTCGAGACGATGCTCGTCCGCGCCGGCGACGGACCACTGCTGCAGGTCGCGCTCACCTACCGCGCCGCGCCGCTGGCCGGCGCCGAACGGTGGCTGATCGGCACCACCGAGCACTCGGTCCTCGGCCCCCGCTGGGTGTACGACGCCAGCGGCGACCCGGTCTACGCCGCCACCCTCGCCGCCACCATCCTCACCGGCGCCGCCGAGGCGGCCGAGGAGTTCGAGGTCGACGGCGTCCGCCAGGTCCGCCCGAACCCGATGCAGGTCACCGGCAGCGGCCACGCCGGCGTGCCCGTGCCTGCTGTCACCGCTGTCCTCGATGTGTCGGACACCCACCCGACCCGCATCGCAACGGACTCCGTCACCCTGACCGTCCTGCGTGTGCTCACCGGCGACGCGGCCGCCCCGGGCGACGCACCCACCCTCACCGCCACCTGGCCGGGCAGCCCCACCCCGCACCTGCTCGCCTACGCCGGCTGACCCCTGCTGCCGGCTTCCGGTCGGTCCTGAACACCCGCCCGTCGCCCGGCGTGCGCCACTGCATGAAGAACAGCATCAAGCGCCTCGTCTGGGTACTGGTGGCCACCGCCGGTCTGATCGCCGTCACCGCCGCGCCTGCGGCAGCCGGCACGAGCTTCAACCACTCCGAGCCGTTCCTCGGCGCGTAGTCCCGGCCGCCCATCCGATGTGGACGCTCATCAGAGCCCGGCAACGACACCGGCGTGCGCTGCGGCTCTGGCGGTCCGGCCACCGGCTCCGCGCCCTCGACCTGCGCCGCCACGCGGTTACCGGCTTCGAGGGCGCGGAGCTCGCCGCCGCCCTGCTCACCCTCGGCGACCTGGAGTTCCGCCTGGCCGAGTACGCCACGGCCGCAACCACCTTCCGCCGCGCCCTGCGATCCATGGCACCGCACGACCCTTTGGCGGTCGCGGCATCGGTGCGCCTCGGGGACGCGCTACGGGTTCAGGGGAGGCTGCCCGAGGCGGAGGAGGTGCTGCGCGCGGCAGGCCCGCACCCGGCGGTGCTCAACGCGCTCGGCGTGCTCTGCTGCCGCGCGGAGGCGGTTGCATCTGGCGCCGAGGCGGGAACATATGGCGTTGAGCCGGGTCCACGGCGCGCGGAGCCGGGCGTACGCCGCACGCGCCGTCGCAATCCTCACCCGGGCGCTCGGCCCGCAGCACCCGTTCACCCTGCGCGCGGGTGCCGGGTGACTCACGGCCGCGCCCGCGTGCGGGATGCTGTCGGAGTGACCGACCTTCGAGTGCTCTGCGGCGGCTCCGGCACGCCGACGGTCCTGCTGCTGCACGGCCTCGGCGCCACCGCCGAGGTGTGGGACGACCTGACCGCGCTCCTCGACGGGGCGTGGGTGGCACCCGACCTGCCCGGGCACGGCGGCTCGGCGTGGCTGGACGAGTACACGTTCGCCACGGTGGCCGACGCCGTCGCGGGACTGGTCGACCCGCGCGGCACGGTCGTGGTCGGACACTCGTTCGGCGGGGTGATCGGGCTGCACCTCGCCCGCGTCCGCGGGGTGCGCGCCGTTGTCGGCCTGGGCATCAAGGTCGCCTGGACCGTGGAAGAGCTCGACCGTGCCGCCGCGATCGCCAGGAAGCCGCCGATCATCCACCCCACCCGCGACGAGGCTGCAACCCGCTTCCAACGGGTCGCGGGTCTCGTCGGCCTGAAGGACGATGTGCCCGATGCGGCGGTGACCCGAGACGGCGACGGCTGGCGGACCACCCACGACCCCAGGACATTCGCGGTCGGCGACCCACGCGTCGCCGACCTGCTCGCCGCCGCACCCGTCCCGGTCGTCCTCGCCCGAGGCGAACACGACCCCATGGTGAGCCACGAGCAACTCGCGGCGCTGGTCCCAGACCCCGCCGACCTGCCCGGCCTCGGCCACAACTCCCACGTCGAGGATCCCGCAGCGCTCCTCCCGATCCTCGCCGCCCTGCGCTGAGGCCCGCCACCCCGCCCGCCTGCCCGCCGTCCTGGCCGCCGGCCCGTGCCGATCGCGCTGCCGTGGCGGGTCGGGGGTGGCGCGGGTCGTCTGATCTACGATCGGGCCGGTGCGGATCATGACCTGGAACCTGTGGTGGCGGTTCGGTGACTGGCGTGCCCGGCACGAGGCGATCCTCGCGACGCTGCGGGCCGAGCGCCCCGACGTGTGCGGGCTGCAGGAGGTCTGGGCGGTCCGGGACGGTGCGCACCAGGCGGAGCTGCTGGCGCGCGAGCTCGGCATGCACTGGGCGTACAGTCCGTCGCCGTCGCCCGGACGCTGGCACTCGCGGATCGGCGACACGGGCATCGACGTCGGCAACGCGGTGCTCAGCCGGTGGCCGATCGCCGACACGGCGATCGGGGACCTCGGCGGCGAGGGGCGCACCGTGCTGCACGCCCGCGTCGACGCGCCCGAGGGCCCGATTCCCGTGTTCACCACCCATCTGGACTCCAGCCCGGACGGTTCCGCGGCGCGGTGCGCGCAGGTCGAGCGGCTCGTACCGTTCATTGCCGCGCACCGCGTCGAGGACCATCCGCCGGTGCTCACCGGCGACTTCAACGCCGAACCCGACTCCGACGAGATGCGGCGCACGGGTGGGCGCCTGATCGCCCCGGTCGTGCCCGGGCTGGTGATGGTCGATGCGTGGCGGTACCGCGACGATGCCGACCCCGGCTGGACCTGGGACCGCCGCAACGAGTACGTCCGCGAGTACTGGGCGCCGAGTGCCCGGATCGACTACATCCTGGTGGGGTCGCCCCGTTCGGCCGCCGGTCGTGGCCGCGTCGAGCGGGTCCACCTGGCGGGGACCGCCCCGCACCAGGGGATCTGGCCGTCCGACCACTTCGCCGTGGTCGCCGAGCTGCGCTGAACGCCGTCCCGCGCCGCGGCGAGCTAGGGTCGGGCGCACGGGGGAGGTCGGCATGGCGACGATCGCGGTCATCGGTGACGTGGGCGGCTGCGCCGCGCAACTCGCCGCCGCACTGGAGGGTCTCGATGCTGGTGACACGGTCGTCATCCAGGTCGGCGACCTCGTCGACCGCGGCCCGGACAGCACCGGTGTGCTCGACCTCGTCCAACCCAGGATCGATGCGACGCCGCGCCGCTGGATCCAGCTTGCGGGCAACCACGAGGCGCAGTACACCGGCGGCATGAGCTTCTGGGCCGAGCGGCTCAGCGACGCCGACGCCGGGCGGCTGCGGAGCTGGTGGTTGCGGGACCGGATGCAGGTCGCGGCGGCGGTGCGAACCGCCGCTGGGGAGGAACTGCTCGTGACCCACGCCGGGCTGACCGTCGCGGCGTGGCGGGAGCTCGGCGGGCCGGTCACCGCCGCCACCGCTGCGGACCTGCTCAACACCAGGCCCGAGCCGCTGCTGTGGGCGGACCACGGCCCGCTGTGGGCGGAGCACGTCGCCGCGTCGTGGCTGCAGGAGCACGAGCCGATGCCGTTCTCCCAGGTCCACGGGCATTCGTCCATCGTGGACCATCACCGCCGGGTGTGGCGGTGCGCGGAGCGGATCCGGCAGCGGTCCACGGTGGACTGGGACGCCCGGCACACGACGACCAGGGTGAGCGGCGCCCGGATCATCGGCGTCGACCCGAAGCACGGCAGGCTCGGCGCACCGACCTGGGCGCCGCTGCTGCTCCCCGGCGCCGAACTGCTCTGACGCACGCCGAACTGCTCTGACGCACGCCGAACTGCTCTGACGCACGCCGAAACGGCGCCACCGCACACCGAAACGGCGCCACCGCACGCCCGGAAACGCGCTACCGCACGGCGGGCTGGCGGGCGGCAACGGCAACGGCCGCCTCGGCGAAGGCGCGGATGACGACGTGGCAGCGGGTCCCGTCCCCGGCCAGCTCCGGCTGGAAGAGCGTGCCCATGAGGAACGGGTGCCCGTCCAGCTCGGCGACCCGCACCTCACCGTCGTCGTCGAATCCGGTGAACCGCAGCCCGTGCCGGGTGAGCTCCGGCAGATAGGCGTGGTCCAGCCCGTACGCGCAGTGGTACCGCTCCACGGACCGCTCGACCCCGAAGACCCGCTCGGCGAGGGAACCGGGGGTCAGGTTGACCGCGCCCTCGTGGCCGACGAGCGAGCAGGCGAGCGGCACGATCAGCTGCTGCCCGGCGTCCGGGTCGGACTCGCCGTGGCTGGCGTCGGCGATGCCGCAGACGGTGCGGGCGAACTCGAGCAGCAGATGCTGGAACCCGCCGCACGTGCCGAGAAACGCGATCCGGTGCTCGCGAGCCACCCGCACGGCGTGCAGGGCGCCCTCCTCGCTGTGGTACGGGCTGCCGGGCAGCAGCCAGATCCCGTCGAACCCGGCGAGGTCCGTCGCCGTCGCGTCGTCGGTCGGCACCCAGTACGCGTCGATGCCGATGCCGTGCTGCGCGCGGAGCACCTCGAACAGCCCCGGGATCCGGGTGTGGGAACGCACGTGCGGTGAACGGTCGCCGACAAGGGCGATGCGGGCGGTGCGGGTCGCTGCCATGCGTCAACTGTCCCGCCGCGGTCTCCATCAGTCCAACAACACATTTGCGTAGCGGGATAAGCAATACTGATGTCGTGGACCCGCACCTGCTGAGCACGTTCGTCACGGTCGCCCGCACCGGGTCGTTCTCCGCCGCCGCGCAGGAGCTGGGCTACACGCAGTCCGCGGTGTCGCAACAGATCGCCGCGCTGGAGTCCGACCTGGGTGCCACACTGCTGCACCGCCGGCCGGTCGCGCCGACCGACGCGGGCGCGCGACTGCTGGAGCACGCCGGCCCGATCCTGCTGCGGCTGAGCGCCGCCCGCGCCGACGTGACCCGTCTGTCGGGGCAGCCCGCCGCGACGGTCGTGCTCGGCGCCACCCCGTTCGCCGGCAGTGACCGGGTCGCCGCAGTGCTCGCCTCGGTCCAGCGGGCGATGCCCCGCGTGCGGTTCACGCTGCTGCTCGCCGGGCGCGACGCGGTGGCCGCCGGCGTCGCCACGGGCACCCTCGACGTCGGGCTCGTCGACGGGGTGACCGCGCCCAGCGACCCGTTGCCACTGCCCGATGCGGGGCAGCTGTCGGCGTCGGTACTGGCACAGTCGGCCGCCGTGGCGGCGTTCCCGATGGGCCACCCGTTCGCCGGACGACGCTCATTGCGGCTCGCGGACCTGGCCGACGCCACCTGGATCGACGCGCCCGACGTGGCAACGCCGCTGCCGCAGCTGCGGGCCCTGGCCCACGCCGGCGGGTTCCGTGCCGGGCTGCGCTACCCGGGCACCGACACCGGTGGCCTGCTCGCGCTGGTCGCGGCCGGCGCCGGGCTGGCGCTGCTGCCCGCGCCGCTGAGCCACCCCGGCGTCATGGGCGTCGAGGTCACGCAGCCGCGACTGGTCCACCGCGTGGAGCTGGTCCACGGCTCCCTCACCCCACCGGCCCGCGCTCTCGCCGAGGCTTTCGCCGGCTAATCGTCGTCGACGACGGTGAGCTGGGGTTCGGTGCCGGAGCAGGTGACCCGGGCGCGGACGTCGCCGCCGCCGCTGCGGGCCTTGAAGCGCAGCGAGGCGACCGCCGCCGGTCCCCGCTGCTCGGGCTCAGCCTTGAACCCCGAGTTGGGCGTCCACGACCGCAGCGTCACCAGGCCGGCCTCGCACACCGCCACGATCGTCCCGCCGGAGGTCGTCAGGGCCCGCACGACCCCGGTTCCGGCCGGCAACGACGCCGGCGATGAGGCGGGCGCGGGTGTCGGCGATGCCGTCGCGGGCCCGGCGGACGACGCGGCCAGCAGTGCGTCGACGTTCGCCTCGGTGTACGGCGCATCCGCCGTGCCGAAGATGCCCTGCCGCATTGAGCCGACGGCACCCGTCGCCACCGCCGTGGCAGCCGCCACGGTCAGCAGCCACGCGCCGCCCGCGAGGACCCACCGCCGTACCACTGTCGCCGCCATGCCCACCACTATCCACCGCCGACTGCTAAGAGATGGTTAACCTCGGGCTATGGCGAAGGTGCTGATCGTGGAGGACGACGGGACGATCCGCACCGGCGTGGTGCGGGCGCTGACCGAGCGCGGCCACGTCGTGGTGCCGGCCGCGACCGCGATGGACGGGCTCAAGCTCGCCGTCGCCGAGGCGCCGGACGTGGTCCTGCTCGACCTCGGCCTGCCCGACCTCGACGGCCGTGAGGTGCTGCGCATGCTGCGCGCGGTCAGCCGGGTGCCGATCATCGTGGTCACCGCGAGGCGCACCGAGGGCGAGATGGTCCGCGCCCTGGACGCGGGCGCCGACGACTACGTCGTCAAGCCGTACGGTGCCGAACAGATCGACGCCCGGATCCGCGCCGTGCTGCGCCGCGCCGACGGCGGACCGTCAGCACCCGAACGGGACCCGGCGCTGGACGTCGACGGTGTGCGCATCGATCCCCGGGCCAGGACCGCGACCCTCGACGGCGTCCCGCTGGACCTGACCCCACGCGAGTTCGACCTGCTGTACCACCTGATGTCCCGCGCCGGCGAGGTCGTCGGGAAGCGGGAGCTGCTGACCGAGGTGTGGCAGCTGCCGTACACCACCGCCGACAAGACCGTCGACGTGCACCTGTCATGGCTGCGCCGCAAGCTGGGGGAGACCGCGCAGGAACCCCGCCGCCTGCACACCGTGCGCCGGGTCGGCGTCAAGTACGGGCTGCAGCCGTGAGGTGGCGGCTGGCGCTGCTCGTCGCGGCCGCGATGACCCTGGTGCTGCTCGCGTTCCTGGTCCCGCTCGCGCTGCTGCTGCGCGGTGTCGCCGCGGACCGGGCCGTGTCGGCGGCCACGACGCAGGCGCAGTCCATCGGCGTGCTCGTCGCGACCGCCGATCCGCAGTCGCTGCGCCTCGCCGTCGAGCAGGTCAACGTGGACGCCCGGCGGCCGGTCACCGTGTACCTCCCGGACGGCAGCACCGTCGGCCCCGCCGTCGGCCAGACCCCGGCCGTGCGGCTCGCCGCCCGCACCACCAGCTTCTCCGTCGAGCACGCCGACGGCCGGGAGGTCCTCGTCGTCGTGCAGGGCCTGCCGCAGGGCACCGCCGTCATCCGGGTCTTCGTCCCGCGCGACGAGCTTCGCAAGGGTGTTGCACGGGCGTGGCTGGTCCTCGCGCTGCTCGGCGTCGGCCTGCTCGCCGTCGGGGTGGCCGTCGCGGACCGGCTCGCCGTCATGGTGGTGCGCCCGATCCGTACCCTGGCAACGGTCTCCGACGCACTCGCCGGCGGCGACCTGGACCGCCGGGCGCCGGCCGCGGCGGGGCCGCCGGAGGTGCGGGCGGTCGCCGCGGCCCTCAACCAGCTCGCCGCCCGGATCCGCGACCTCCTGCGGCACGAACGCGAGCGCGTCGCGGACCTGTCGCACCGCATGCGGACCCCGATGACCGCGCTCCGGCTGGACGCCGAGGGCCTGCGCGACCAGGACGAGGCGGCCCGGATCCTGGCCCACGTGGCCGCGCTCGACGATGCCGTCACCGCCGTCATCGAGGACGCCCGCCGCGAGCATGATCTGCCCTCCTGCGACGCGACCGCCGTCGTCGCCGAACGGATCCGGTTCTGGACGGTGCTCGCCGAGGACCAGCAGCGGCCGGTGGAGGCGGACCTGCCGGACGGCCCGCTGCCCGTGGCGGTCTCCGCCGCCGACCTCGCCGCGTGCGTCGACGCGTTGCTGGGCAACGTCTTCGCGCACACGGAGGAGGGCGTCGCCGTCGCGGTGACCCTCGACCCCCGCCGGGTCCTCACCGTGCAGGACGCCGGCACCGGCTTCGACCCGGCCGCCGGCGCCCGCGGTGTCAGCGGCGCCGGATCCACCGGGCTGGGCCTGGACATCGCGCGGCGCACGGCCGAGGCCGCCGGCGGCACGCTGACCGTGGACCGTTCGCCGCTCGGCGGTGCGCGGGTCACTGTCACGCTGAGCGCGTTAACCGAACCTTAGGGTTGCCACAGCACCTCGATATCGCCGTGCCCGGCAACGTGGTTTCTGCAAGAGCAGAACAACCACGGAGGTGTACGGCAATGCGCAAGACCCTCATCATCACCGCAACCGTGACGGCGGCCCTGGCGATCGGCGGCACGGCACTGGCCGCGTCCGGCCCGTCCGGCGACGACCGCCCGGCCCGGGTGTCCACTTCGGACAGTCCGTCCGCGTCGGCGTCGGCCGACGACCACGGCGGGGCGTCGCCCTCGGCGTCCAGCGACGACGCGACCGCGTCCCCGTCGGCCTCCGCGTCGACGGACGACCACGGCGGCAACCCGTCGGCCTCGGCATCCCCGTCGGCAGACGACCACGGCGGCAACCGCACCACCGGCTCCGGCAACGGCGGCTCAGGCTCGGGCAGCGGGAGCGGCGGCAGTGGGAGCGGGGGGCACGGCGGCGGGGACGACGGCCCGGGCCACGACGCCGGCGATGACCACGGCAGCGGCGGCCACGGCGCTGACGACGGCCCGGGTCACGACGTGGGCGACGACCACGGCGGCGAGCGCTGATCCCGCACCACCGATCACTCCGCCACCTCGCCGCGGGCCCGGGCAGCGGCGCGGGTGACGGCCACGGCGAGTGCTGATCCCGCACCACCGATCACTCCGCCACCTCGCCGCGGGCCCGGGCAGCGGCGCGGGTGACGGCCACGGCGACCGTTGATCCGCACCGCCGGCAACTCCGTCACCTCGCCGGCAGCTCCGGTCCCATCCGGTGCCGTCGGCGACGGCGGTCCGACCCGCCTTGCCGGGCTCGGACCGCCGAGGCCCGCGACGCCGGAGCCGGCCCGCCGACCTTCCGCACCGATCGCCGGTGGTCATTGCGCCACGTCGCCCGGGTGGCGTTCGTCCCAGCTGGTAGGACACCTGCGAAGGCCCGCAGACCTGGCACGGGCAGCGCGGAGGTGATCTCTGCAAGCGTGTTTCAGTGAGCTGGGCGGGAAGTCATCCCAAAGAACGGGACCCGGGCCCGGGCGAGGGTTCCGGAAGGGCGGCCGGGTGTTGGCTTCCCGGGTCCTGGTTGCGATCATGGTTTGGTGACCCTGCTCGATGACGACACGCTCGCCGGCTCGGCAGTGGTGGCCAACTCCGCGATGAACCGCGAGCGTGCCCTCGCCGGGGTCAACAGCTACGACCGTGAGCTGGGCTTCAACCCGGTCGACGCGCTCCTGCCGCTGGTGTCGGTGACCGGCGCCCCGGACACCGTCGCGTGGCTCGACCTGTGCTGCGGCACCGGGCGGGCCCTGGTCGAGGCGGCCGCGAGGCTGCACGCCGCCGGGGTCGGCGACCGGGTCCTCGTCCACGGGGTGGATCTCGTCGACGCGTTCGACCCCGCGCCGGACGTGCCGTGGCTGCGGCTGACCACCGCGTCGGTGGCGGAATGGAAGCCCGATCGGCGCTACGACCTCATCACCAGTGTGCACGGCCTGCACTACGTCGGCGACAAGCTCGGCCTGCTGGCGAGCGCCGCGGGCTGGCTGACCGACGGCGGCCGGCTCGTCGCCGACATCGACCTCGACAGCGTCCGGCTCGAGGACGGCAGGCCCGCCGGGCGGCGGCTCGCCGCGCACCTGAGGGACGCGGGCTTCAACTACGACGGCCGGCGCCGCAGGATCGGCCGGGACGACCGGGGCGAGGTCACGCTGCCGTACGAGTATCTCGGCGCGGACGACAAGGCGGGCGCCAACTACACCGGCCAGCCGGCGGTCGACTCCTACTACCGCAGGGTGTCCTGAGCCTGCAAATGGCTTGCGAGCACCGACAGGTGGGTCTCGCGGGCGGCGGTGTGACGCTGCAGACCCTCGGCGGTGAGCGTCACGAACACGCCGCGCCGGTCTGCCTCGCACAGCGCCCGTGACACCAGGCCGCTCTTCTCCAGCCGTGCGACCGCTCGCGACAGCGCGCTCTGGCTGAGATACATGTCCGCGGCAAGGTCCTGCATGCGGCGCTTCTCACACTGCTGCGCGACCAGCCGGTCGAGGATCTCGAATTCGCTCATGCTCAGTCCGTGCGCGTCGGACAGCGCGCGCTCCAAATGGCATGCCACCTCGTTGTAGCTGGTCAGCAGCGAGCGCCAGTGCTCGACCAGCGCTGCCTCCGACGTCATGCCGCGCATCCTACCCCCGTACGTCATCCGGATGCACCTACATTAAATGCACCAGCATTTAGTGCATGGACATTGAATGCACACGCATCTAGTGTTCCGTCCCGTGACTACGACCCTCCCGGCCCCAAGCGCCACCACCACGCCGGAGACCCACGCGACGATGACCCCGCGACTCTGGGGAGTCCTCGCGGTGCTCTGCGCCGTGCTGTTCCTCGACGGCCTCGACGTGTCGATGGTGGGCGTCGCGCTGCCGTCCATCGGCGCCGAGCTCGGCCTGTCGACCACCTCGCTGCAGTGGATCGTCAACGGTTACGTCCTCGGCTACGGCGGCCTGCTCCTGCTCGGCGGGCGCACCGCCGACGTCCTCGGCCGGCGCCGCGTCTTCCTCGCAGCGCTCGGCGTCTTCGCCGTCGCGTCCCTCGTCGGCGGCCTCGTCGACGACGGCACCCTGCTCATCGCCACCCGGTTCGTGAAGGGCCTCGCCGCCGCGTTCACCGCGCCGACCGCCCTGTCGATCCTCACCACCACGTTCCACGAGGGACCGGCCCGCAACCGCGCACTGTCGGTCTTCTCGGTCTTCGGCGCCAGCGGGTACAGCTCCGGCCTGATCCTCGGCGGCCTGCTGACCAGCGTCGGCTGGCGGTGGACGTTCCTGATCCCGGTGCCGCTCGCCATCGGCGCCCTGGTCGCCGGCGTCGCCCTCATCCCCAGGGATGAGCCGGCCGCCAACGGCGGGCACGACCTTGCAGGCGCGGCCACGCTGGTCGGCGGCATGCTCCTGGCCGTCTACACCGTCGTGTCCGCACCGGACCGCGGCTGGCTCGACCCGGTGACGCTCGCCTCCGCCGTCGTCGCCGTGGCACTGCTCGTCGGCTTCGTCGTCATCGAGCGGCGGGTCGCGCACCCGCTGATCCGCCTCGACATCCTGCGGGTCGGCTCGATCGTGCGGGCAAACCTCAGCATGGTGGCGCTGTTCGGGTCATACCTGAGCTTCCAGTTCATGATGACGCTGTACCTGCAGGACGTGCTGCACTGGTCGCCGCTGAAGATGGCGCTCGCGCTGCTGCCGGCCGGCCTGCTCGTCGCGTTCGGCTCACCGTTCGTCGGCCGGCTCATCGACCGCTACGGCACACCGCGGCTCATCGTCGCGTCGATGCTGTCGATGAGCCTCGGCTACGGCTGGTTCCTGCTCACGGCCGGCAGCGCACCGCACTACCTGGTCGCCATCCTGCCGACGATGCTGCTGCTGGGCGGCGGCTTCGCGTTCGGCTTCAGCTCCATCATGGCCCAGGCCACCGACGGCGTCGCCGATGAGGAGCAGGGCCTCGCCTCCGGTCTGGTGCAGAGTTCCGGCCAGGTCGGCGCGGCGCTCATCCTCGCGGTCGTCACCGCCCTCGTCGCCACCGGCGGCAAGGGAACCGGCGACTTCACCCAGTTCCACCCCGGCGTCAACCTCGTCACCGGCATCGCGCTCGTCGGCCTGGCGCTGAGCCTCGTGCCGGTCCTCACCCGCCCGCGCGGCCGGCACGCGTGATGCGAGACTGCACGGCGTGGTGAAGGCATACGGCATCGGCCCGGTCGGCGGCGAGTTCGTCCGGGCCGATGCCGGCTGGCCACCGGCGCTCGCGGCGGCCTGCGGGCACCGCGCGGGCAGCGGCGCGTACCGGCTCGACGGCCCGGGCCTCGCCCACCTCATCGAACACGCGGACCCGGATGACATCGCCGCGCTGCGCTGGCTCGACGGCGACGACATCCTTGCCGTCCTCACCGAGGACCTGGCCGCGCCGGCCACGGACCCCGACGTGGCCAGGCTCGCCGCCCACCTGCTGGCCGGCCGGGTCGAGGACGCCGCCGGCACGACCACCCTCTGGCGTCCCGTCGGACCGCAGGAGCTGCGCCTGGTCGAGGCGTCCGGCTGGCGCCGGTGGCCGCCGCGCCTGCCGGACCAGCCGATCTTCTACCCCGTCCTCAACGAGGCCTACGCCACGCAGATCGCCCGCGAGTGGAACGTTCCCGCGTCCGGCGTCGGTCACGTGACGCGATTCCGGGTGCAGACGCTGTTCGCCCGCCGGTACACCACGAAACGCGCGGGCGGCGGGCACATTCTGGAACTGTGGATTCCCGCCGAGGATGTCGGCGCCCTCAACGAGCATCTGGTCGGCACGATCGAGCTGGTCGGCACCTACACCGATTGACGCTGCAAACCGCTTGCACACAGATCCACGAAGGTGTGGTCTTGAGGCGTGGACGCCCAGCAGGTGCTAGCCCTGTTCGACCGGAAGATCCGCCAGGAGCCGCGCGTCGGCGCCGACTCCGGCACCGTCGTGGAGCGGGAGCCCGGCATCGTGCGGGTCGTCTCGGCCAGCGACGGCTGGCACGGGATCGCCTGGTGCGACCTGGACGGCCTCGACGCGGACGCGGTCATCGCCGCGCAGATCCAGCGCTTCGGCCAGCTCGGCCAGCCGTGGGAGTGGAAGCACTACTCCTATGACCGCCCCGCCGACCTCCCCGAGCGGCTGCTCGCCGCGGGGTTCGAGCCGGACCCCGCGGAGGGCCTGCTCTTCGCCGAGCTCGCCGACCTGTCGCTGGACGTGACCCTCCCCGCCGGCACGAGCCTGCACGAGGTCACCGACGCCGCCGGTGTCGACCTCGTCGTCGCCGTGCACGACGAGGTCTTCGGCGGTGACCACTCCCGCATCGGCAAGGACCTCACCGCCCGCCTCGCCGACCGGCCGGACTCGATCGCCGCCGCGGTCGTCATGGCCGGCGACCGCCCGATCTGCGCCGGCCGGGTCGAGTTCCACGGCGGCGCCGGGTTTGCCAGCCTGTGGGGCGGCGGCACCGTCGCGGACTGGCGCGGCCGGGGTGTGTTCCGCGCGCTCGTCGCCCACCGCGCCGCGCTCGCCGCCGCGGCGGGCTACCGCTTCCTGCAGGTCGACGCCTCCGCCGACAGCCGCCCGATCCTGCGCCGCCTCGGCTTCCAGCAGCTCGCGACGACGACTCCGTTCGTGCGCAACCCGTAGCGGCGGGCCACGTCCCGCGGGCTCGGTCAGGTCCGGACGGCGCTCACCGCGGCGAGGAGATCGGCCTGCGTGATCGGTGACGGCGGCTTGCCGTTGCGCGCCTCGTGCATCGCCTTGTCCAGCTGTGCCCTCCGCAGCGCCTCCTTGAAGTCCGCACCCGTCATCCCCGTCGACGCCGCGGCGATGGCGGTGACGTCCAGGTCGTCGGCGAACAGCCGGAACCCGCCGACCTCGTGCCGGGCGATGAGGCGCCGCAGCAGCTTCGTGAGGATGTCGGCGCGGGCCTGTGGGCCGGGCGGCGGGACGGCGAGCTTCAGGTCGAAGCGGCCGGAGCGGACCAGGGACGCGTCGACCCGGTCCGGGAAGTTGGTGGTCGCCACGACGATGACGTTGGGGTTGTGTTCGATGAGGGTGTTCATCTCCTGCTTGAAGATGCCCGCCACCGCGTTGATCATCTGGCCGGCGGCGTCGAACGCGGCGCCGGTGTAGCTGATGATGGAGTCGAACTCGTCGAAGAGCAGGACGGTCGGTTGGCGCAGGCGCCGGGCGTCGGCGAAGATCCGCTGGATGTTCTTCTCGGAGTTGCCGACCCACTTGTCGAGGATCTCCGGGGTGCGGATCTCGCGCAGGTCGCCGCCGATCTCGTTGGCGAGGGCGCGGGCCAGCATCGTCTTGCCGGTGCCGGGCGGGCCGTAGAGCAGGATGCCCTGCGGCCTGGTGGCGCCCCAGCGGGCCATGACATCGGGGTGGCGGAAGGACACGGCCACGTCGCGGAACTGGGCCACGACGTCGTCGAGGCCGCCGACGTCGTCGAGCCGCACGGTCTCCGAGCCGCCGTCGGTCAGCTCCGCGACCTTCAAGGCGGGGCTCACGGTGACCGGGCCGGTGGCGCCGGTCAGCTCCATCACGGCGAAGACGAGCGACGGCAGGTCGGCGGAGCGCAGGACCAGGTCGGCGCCCTCCTCCGCGACCGACACCGTCGGGTCGGGCACGGTCGTCGGGCGGTCGCGGGCGGAGCGGGCCAGACCGACCGCGATCACCGCGCCGAGGACGGCACCGGGCAGGCCGAGCAGCCGGAACAGTGCCCCGCCCGCGGCGCCACCGACGAACGCGCGGGCGATGCCGGGCAGGCTCACCGCGTTGCGCGACCAGCGGGCCGTGTACCCGTCGGGGCCGGCGGTCAGTTCGACCCCACGGTCGGGCAGGTCGTGGCCGATCGGGCGGGTGGGGCCGTCGGCGGTGATCAGGTGCGCGTCGACGATCCGCAGCGAGCGGCCCGACACCTCGATGAGCTCGATTTCCGGCCGCAACTGCATCCTTCGAGTCTGCCACGCATACCACACGGCGGCAGGGTTCGAAGGTACCGGAGAAAACGTGGATAAAAAGCAAGAAAAGCGACAAGATCTAGACATGAAACATCCCCGGAGTAGGGTGCCGGGGATAGTGAGAGGGGGGCCATGCTCGACCGGTTCAACGGTCTGCCGCCCGCCGCGGCGCAGGAGGCCCTGCTGGCCTGCTGCGCGTCGCCCGGCTGGGCCGCAAGGGTGGCCGACCACCGCCCGTTTCCCACACCCGCCGACCTGGTCGTCGCTGGTGTCGCCGCGTTCGACGAGCTGACGTGGCCCGACCTGGCCGCGGTGCTCGCCGCGCACCCGCGCATCGGTGAGCGACCGTCCGGCGACAGCGCCGAGGCCACCTGGTCGCGGCGCGAGCAGTCCGGCGTCCAGGGCGCCGACGCCGAGCTCGCCGCCGCCAACCAGGCCTACGAGGACCGTTTCGGCCACCTGTTCCTCATTTTCGCCAGCGGCAAGTCGGCGGACGAAATCCTCGCCGCCGCCCGTGGGCGCCTCGGCAACGACGAGGAGACCGAGCGGCGCGTCGTGCGCGGCGAGCTGCGCAAGATCGTGGAGCTGCGCCTCGAACGGCTCGTGGCATGAGCTTCTCCACGCATGTCCTCGACACGTCCAGGGGGCTGCCCGTCAAAGGGGTGCCCGTGCGCCTGGAAACCCCTTCGGGCACGCACGAGGGGGTGACCGACGCCGACGGCCGGTGGCGGCTCGAAACACCGTTGCAGGCCGGTCGGCACCGCCTCGTCCTCGAGACGGAGTTCGCCTCCGACTTCTTCCCCGAGGTCGCCATCGTCTTCGCGGTCGCCGACGACCGGCATCATCACGTGCCGCTGCTGCTGAGCCCGTTCGGATACTCGACCTACCGAGGGAGCTGAGACGTGCCGACCTTCGCGCTCGGGCCCAACCAGTACGGCAAGGCCGAGACCCGCATCGTGCGCGTGACCCGGGGCCCCGGCGGCGACGAGCTGACCGACCTCAACGTCAGCGTCTCGCTGCGCGGCGACCTGGCCGCCAGCCACCTCACCGGCGACAACGCCGCGGTCCTGCCGACGGACACCCAGAAGAACACGGTCTACGCGTTCGCGCGCGAGCACGGCATCGACGGCATCGAGGCGTTCGCGACCCGCCTGGCCCGGCACTTCGTCGACTCGCAGCCCAGCATCCACGGCGCGCGGGTCATCGTCGAGCAGTACCCGTGGCAGCCGGTCGACGGCAGGCACACCTTCCGCCGCGACGGCGGCGAGGTCCGCACCGCCACCGTCCACCACGACGCCGACGGCACCCAGGTCGTCTCCGGCGTCAGCGGACTGGTGCTGCTCAAGACGACCGACTCGGAGTTCCACGGCTTCGTCCGGGACGCCTGGACGACCCTGCCGGAGACCCGCGACCGGATCCTCGCCACCAGCGTCAACGCCACCTGGCGGCACGCCGGGCCGCAACCCGGGGACGCCTACGACACCGCCCGCGCCGCGCTGGTGGCGGCGTTCGCGGACACGCACAGCCTGGCGCTGCAGCAGACCCTGTACGCCATGGGCGAGCGGGTGCTGTCCGCCTGCCCGGGCGTGGTGGAGGTCAGGCTGTCGCTGCCCAACCGGCACCACTTCCTCGTGGACCTGACGCCGTTCGGGCTCGACAATCCCAACGAGGTGTATTACGCCGCCGACCGGCCCTACGGGCTGATCGAAGGCTCCGTCCGGCGCGACGACGATGTCGCCGAGGAGGTCGCGTGGAGTTTCTGAGACCGTCCACCTGGGACGAGGCCCTCGCCGCGAAGGCCGAGCATCCCGATGCCGTGCCGATCGCCGGTGGCACCGACATCATGGTCGAGCTCAACTTCGACCGCCGCCGCCCGCCCGCGCTGCTGGACCTGACCCGCGTCGCGCCGCTGGCCGACTGGGCCACCGACGGCGACCGGCTGCGGGTCGGCGCCGGCGTCACGTACCGGCGGATCATCGACGAGCTCGGCGGTCGCCTGCCCGGCCTGGCGATGGCCGCCAGGACCGTCGGCTCGCCGCAGATCCGCAACCGCGGCACCGTCGGCGGCAACCTCGGCTCTGCCTCACCCGCCGGCGACGCGCACCCGCCGCTGCTCGCCACCGCCGCCGAGGTCGAGGTCGCCTCCGTCCGCGGCGCCCGCACCGTCGCCGTCGCCGACTTCTTCCAGGGACCCAAGCGCAGCGTCCTGGCACCCGACGAGCTCATCGCCGCGTTCCTCGTGCCCGCCGCAGCCGGCCCGCAGCAGTTCGCGAAGGTCGGCACCCGCAACGCGATGGTCATCGCGGTCTGCTCGTTCGCCCTGGCGCTGGACCCGGCCCGGCGCAGCGTCGGTACCGGCATCGGCTCGGCCGGGCCGACCCCGTTGCATGCCACCGATGCGGAGGCCCTGGCCGCCGAACTGCCGTGGGACGACCGCGCGCCGCTGCCGGACCCGCTGGTGCGGCGGTTCGGCGAGCTCGTCGGCGCCGCCGCCCGCCCGATCGACGACGTGCGCGGCAGCGCCGCGTACCGCCGGCACGCCTTGGCCGTCCTCGGCGGCCGCACCCTGCGCTGGGCCTGGGAGGAGCACCGATGCGCGTGAACCTGACCGTCAACGGGGAGGCCCGGCAGGCCGACGACGTCTGGCCGGGGGAGAGCCTGCTGTACGTCCTGCGGGAACGCCTCGGCCTGCCCGGCGCGAAGAACGCCTGCGAACAGGGCGAGTGCGGCTCCTGCACCGTCTACCTCGACGGGACCCCGGTCTGTGCCTGCCTCGTCGCCGCCGGTCAGGCCGAGCACCGCGACGTGCGGACCGTCGAGGGCCTGCCGGGCGCCGACGGGCTCGACCCGGTGCAGCAGGCGTTCCTGAGCGCCGGCGCCGTCCAATGTGGATTCTGCACGCCCGGCCTCGTCGTCGCCGTCCACGACCTCCTCGCGCGCAACCCGAGCCCGAGCGATCCCGACATCCGCGAGGCCCTTGCCGGCAACCTGTGCCGCTGCACCGGCTACGAGAACATCGTCGCAGCCGTGAAGCTGGCGGCCGGCGCATGATCGTCATCGAGCACTGCGCGGTGTCCACGGTGGACGGCGCCGGCACCGAGTACACCGACGGGCACATCGTCGTGGACGGCAACAGGATCGTCGCGGTCGGGCCCGGCGCGTACGACGGCCCGCCGGGCGCCACCCGGGTCGACGGCACCGGCTGCCTCGCCACCCCCGGCCTCGTCAACACCCACCACCACCTGTACCAGTCCGCCACCCGCGGCTACGCCCAGCAGGAGATCCTGTTCGGCTGGCTCACCGAGCTGTACCCGGTCTGGGCCCGCATCGACGCCGGGATCGTGCACGCCGCCGCGACCGCCGGCCTTGCCCAGCTCGCGCTGTCCGGCTGCACGACCAGCACCGACCACCAGTACGTGTTCCCACGCGACGGCGGCGACATCCTCGCCGCGGAGATCGACGCGGCCGCGTCGGTCGGCCTGCGCTTCCACCCGTGCCGCGGGTCGATGGACCTGTCCGAAAAGGACGGTGGCCTGCCGCCGGACAGCGTCGTCGAGGACACCGACGCGGCCCTCGCCGCGACGAAGGACGCGATCGACCGCTTCCACGACCCGTCGCCGGACGCGATGGTGCGCATCGCGGTCGCGCCGTGCAGCCCGTTCTCCGTCACCCCGCGGCTCATGCGCGAGGCCGCCGACCTGGCCCGCGCCGAGGGCGTGCGCATGCACACCCACCTTGCCGAGACGATCGAGGAGGAGGAGTACTGCCGGGAGGTCCACAACTGCACGCCGGTCGAGTACGCCGAATCGCTCGGCTGGCTCGGCGACGACGTGTGGCTCGCCCACGCCGTGCACCTGGACCCCGACGCGATCGCGAGGCTCGGCGCGACCGGCACCGGCGTCGCGCACTGCCCCAGCTCCAACGGCCGGCTCGGGGCCGGCATCGCACCCGTCCGCGACCTGCTCGACGCCCGCGTCCCCGTCGGCCTCGGCGTCGACGGCGCCGCGTCGCAGGAGGCCGGGCACCTCGGCGCCGAACTGCGCCAGGCGCTGTACCTGGCCCGGCTGCGCGGCGGGCCGGCCGCGCTCACCGCCCGGGAGTCCCTGGCCCTGGGCACCATCGGCGGCGCCCGCTGCCTCGGCCGCGACGACGAACTTGGCTCCCTGGAGCCCGGCAAGCTCGCCGACATCGCGCTGTGGCGCCTCGACGGCCTCGGCCACGCCGGCATCGAGGACCCGGTCGCGGCGCTGGTCTTCGGCCCTCCCGCCCCGCTGCGGCTGCTGCTGGTCGGCGGCCGCGCCGTGGTACAGGACGGCGCACTGTCCACGTTGGACGAACAGGCGGTGGCGGCATCTCTCACGCGGGCCGCCCGCACGCTCAGGGAGGCCCGATGACCACTGCGGTCGGTATCAGCGCCGGGGTCGGCACGTCGCCGCTGCGGCCCGACGGGACGTTGAAGGTCACCGGCGAGTTCGCGTTCTCCTCCGACCTGTGGGCCGACCGGATGCTGTGGGGCGCCACGCTGCGCAGCCCGCACCCTCGCGCCCGGATCGTCCGCATCGACCTCACCGGCGCCGTCGCCACCACCGGCGTGCACGCCGTGCTCACCGCCGAGGACGTCCCCGGCAAGAAGCTGTACGGCCTCGAACACGCCGACCAGCCGGTCCTCGCCATGGGCCAGGTCCGTTACTCGGGCGAGCCGGTCGCGATCGTCGCCGCCGACCACCCTGAGACCGCCCGCCGGGCCGCCGCCGCGATCGTCGTGGAGTACGAGGTGCTCCCGCCGGTCGTGGACAGCGTCCTTGCGATGCAGGACTCGTCGGAGCGGGTCCACGACCGGGGCAACCTGCTGCGGCACGTGCCGATCCGCAAAGGGGATCCGGCCGTGGCCGCGGCGGTCGTCGTCACCGGCGAGTACGAGGTCGGCATGCAGGACCAGGCGTTCCTCGGCCCCGAGTCAGGCCTCGCGATCCCCGCCGAGGACGGCGGCGTTGACCTGTTCATCGCCACCCAGTGGCTGCACGGCGACCTCGGTCAGGTCGCCGACTGCCTGGGGCTGCCACCGTCGAAGGTCCGGCTGAGCCTCGCCGGGGTCGGCGGCGCGTTCGGCGGCCGCGAGGACGTCAGCATGCAGGTCCACGCGTGCATGCTGGCGCTGCACACCGGCCGTCCCGTGAAGATGGTCTACTCCCGCGAGGAGTCGTTCCACGGCCACGTCCACCGGCATCCGGCGCGGATGTGGTACGAGCACGGCGCCGACGCCGACGGCCGGCTGGTGTACGTGAAGGCCCGCATCGTGCTGGACGGCGGCGCGTACGCGTCCACGTCGATGGCCGTCGTGGCGAACGCGACCACGCTCGGCATCGGGCCCTACAAGGTGCCCAACGTCGTCATGGACGGTTACGCCGTCTACACCAACAACCCGCCGTGCGGCGCGATGCGCGGCTTCGGCGCGGTCCAGGCGTGCTTCGCCTACGAGTCCCAGATGGACAAGCTCGCCGCGGCGCTCGGCCTCGACCCCGTCGACGTCAGGGTCCGCAACGCCCTCGAACCGGGCGACACCCTGCCGACCGGCCAGGTCGTGCGCGGCCCCGCACCCGTCGCGGACCTGCTCGACCGGGTCCGCGCCGCCGCACCGCCACCGCAGCGCGGCGACGACCTGCGGCAGCTGCCCGGCGGCGTCGCCAACACCACGCACGGCGAAGGGGTCCGCCGCGGCGTCGGGTACGGCATCGGCATCAAGAACGTCGGCTTCTCCGAAGGCTTCGACGACTACTCCACCGCCCGCGTCCGCCTGGAGGTCGTCGGCGGTGAGGCGGCCGCGGTCGTGCACACCGCCGCCGCCGAGGTCGGGCAGGGGCTCGTCACGATCCAGGCCCAGATCGCGCGCACCGAGCTCGGCGTCGAGCAGGTCACGGTCGCCACCGCCGACACCACCGTCGGCAGCGCCGGATCCAGCTCCGCGTCGCGGCAGACGTACGTCACCGGCGGCGCCGTCAAGGCGGCCTGCGAGGCGGTCCGGGCGGCCGTCCTGCGACGCGCCGGCCGCGACGACGTCACGCTGCGCGGCGGGCGGCTCGTCACCGCCGGCGGGGAGGTCGTCGCGGACCTCGTCGACGTGCTCGGCGACGAGCCGGTCGAGGAGACCGTGGAGTGGCGGCACAAGCCGACCCATCCGCTCGACCCGCGCACCGGGCAGGGCGACGCGCACGTGCAGTACGCGTTCGCCGCGCACCGCGCCACTGTGGACGTCGACGTCGAGCTCGGCCTGGTGCGGGTCGTGGAGATCGCCACCGCTCAGGACGTCGGCCGGGCGCTGCACCCGCAGTCGGTCCGCGGCCAGATCGCCGGCGGCACCGCGCAGGGGCTCGGACTCGCGGTCATGGAGGAGATCCAGGTCGTCGACGGGCTCATCCGCAACCCGTCGTTCACCGACTACCTCATCCCGACCATCCTCGACGTACCGCCGATGCAGATCGACGTGCTCGAGCTCGGCGACCCCGACGCGCCCTACGGCCTGCGCGGGGTCGGCGAGCCACCGACGATCTCCTCCACGCCGGCGATCGTCGCCGCGATCCGCGCCGCGACCGGCCTCGCGCTCAACCGGGTCCCGGTGCGACCGGAACACCTGACGGGGACCTGACGATGGGACTCACCGACCTCGACCTCGAAGAGCTCCTGGCCAGCGCCGAGCACCTCGACAGGATCGCGCTGCCCGGCCAGGTCGACGACGCCGTGTCGCGCCGGCCGGTGCACACCTGTTACGTGCCCGCCGACCGGTTCGGGCCGGCCACGGTCACCGACTGGGGGTCGCAGGCCCTGCAGGCCATGGACGCGCACGGCCTGCCGGACTTCGACGGGTCCACAGTGGACATGGTACGGGCGAAGCTCGCCGCCGAACCCGTCGAGGACCTGCGGGTCGACTTCGAGGACGGCTACGGCCTGCGCCCCGACGACGTCGAGGACGCACACGCCCTGGCCGCCGGAGAGGCGCTGCGCGCATCCCCGACGCCCTTCAGCGGGCTGCGGATCAAGAGCCTCGAACCCGCGACGGTGCTGCGCGGCGCACGCACCCTCGACCTGGTCCTGTCGGCGCTCGGCCCGCCGCCGCCCGGTTTCGTCGTCACCATCCCGAAGCCGACCTCGGTCGCGCACGTCGACACCGCGGTCCTGCTGTGCCGGCAGCTCGAGCACGCGCACGGCCTGGAGGAGGGGCGGCTACGCTTCGAACTGCAGGTCGAGACCCCGCAGGCGGTCCTGGGCGCCGACGGCCGGTCGCCGCTGCCGCAGATGATCCTCGCCGCGCACGGCCGGCTCAGCGGCCTGCACTACGGCACGTACGACTACAGCACCGCGCTCGGCATCGCCCCCGCACACCAGGCCCTCGACCACCCGGTCGCCGACCACGCCAAGTCGGTCATGCAGGTCGCGACCGCCGGGACCGGCGTCCACGTCTCCGACGGATCCACCAACATCCTGCCCGTCGGCGGCACCGCCGCCGTCCACGCCGCCTGGCGGCTGCACGCCCGCCTCGTGCGCCGCGGTCTGGAACGCGGCATCTACCAGGGCTGGGACCTGCACCCCGCGCAGCTGCCGACCCGGTACGCGGCGACGTTCTCGTTCTACCTCGACGGGCTGCCCGAGGCCCGCCGGCGCCTGGACAACTACCTGGCCCGCCGGGACGGCGGCATCCTCGACGAGCCCGCCACCGCCCGCGCCATCGCCCGCTTCCTGCTCCGTGGTGTCCACTGTGGAGCGCTGTCGGCCTCGTCCGCGGGGCGGCCCATCGAGGAGCTGGAGGCTTTGTGACGTTCACGCTGCGCTCGCGGCAGGTGTACCTCCCGGACGGTCCACGCCCGGCGACCGTCACCGTCCACGCCGGACGCATCGTCGCCGTCGGCGACGTCACCGCGCCGTGCGATCAGGACCTCGGCGACCTGGTGCTGCTGCCGGGTCTCGTGGACACGCACGTGCACGTCAACGAGCCCGGCCGTACCGAATGGGAAGGCTTCGCCACGGCCACCCGTGCCGCGGCGGCCGGCGGCGTCACCACCATCGTCGACATGCCGCTCAACTCGCTGCCGCCGACGACGACCGTCGCCGCCCTGCGGGAGAAGCAGGCGGCCGCGACCGGCCAGTGTTTCATCGACGTCGGCTTCTGGGGTGGCGCGATCCCCGGCAACGCCGCCGACCTGCCCGCACTGCACGACGCCGGGGTCTTCGGCTTCAAGAGCTTCCTCGTCGACTCCGGCGTCCCGGAGTTCCCCCCACTGGACCGCGACGGCCTCGCGACCGCCTTCGCCAGCGTCGACGCGCTGTTCATCGTGCACGCCGAGGACCCCGGTCAGCTGCGGGACTCCGTCGCGTCCCGCGCCTACGCCGACTTCCTCGCGTCCCGCCCACCGGCGGCCGAGGTGACCGCGATCGGCACCGCCCTCGCCGTCGCCGCGGCCGCGAACGCCCGGGTCCACATCCTGCACCTGTCGGCCGCCGACGCCCTGCCGCTGCTGCGCCGGGCCGCCGCGGACGGGGTGCGGGTCACCGCCGAGACCTGCCCGCACTACCTGACCCTCGACGGTCTCGCCGTCCCCGACGGCGCCACCGAGTTCAAGTGCTGCCCGCCGATCCGCGACGCCGTCAACCAGGACGGGCTGTGGGCCGGCCTCGCCGACGGCACGATCTGCGTCGTCGTGTCCGACCACTCGCCCAGCACGCCGGACCTGAAACGGCGCGACAGCGGCGACTTCGCCGCCGCGTGGGGCGGGATCGCCTCCCTGCAACTCGGGCTCAGCGCCGTGTGGACCGAGGCGCAGGAGCGCGGCTTCACCCTCGCCGATGTGGTGCGGTGGATGGCGCAGGGCCCCGCCGACCTCGTCGGGCTGCGCCGCAAGGGGCGCATCGCGCCGGGCGCCGATGCCGACCTCGTCGCGTTCGCCCCCGACGAGCCCTTCGTCGTCGACGCGACGGCACTGCACCACCGGCACCCGGTGACGCCCTACGCCGGCACCACGCTGCGCGGCGTGGTGCACACCACCTGGCTGCGAGGGGTGCCGGTCGGGGACACTCCACACGGGACGTTCCTGCGGCGGGAGGATGACCGATGACATTCACGGAGCTGCCGGACCTGGCCTCCAGGGTCCTCGGCGGCGGCGTCGTCGACGCCAACGACGAGTTCTTCGCCGCCCGCGACAACCTGGTCAACCCGGAGCCGTCCACGTTCGAGACGTGGACGTTCGGGCCCAAAGGCAAGGTCTACGACGGCTGGGAGACCCGACGGCGCCGCACCCCCGGCCACGACTGGGCCGTCGTGCGGCTCGGCGCCCCTGGCGCGGTGCACGGCGTCGTGGTCGACACCGCCCACTTCACCGGCAACTACCCGCCGCACGTCTCGGTCGAGGGCTGTGACGTCGCGGGTCACCCCGCGCCGTCGGCGCTGACCGGCTGGTTCCCGCTCGTGGAGAAGTCCGCCGTGAAGGGCGACACCCGCAACCTCTTCGAGGTGACCGACCACCGGCGGGTCACCCACGTGCGGCTCAACATCTTCCCCGACGGCGGCGTCGCCCGCCTGCGTGTCCACGGCGTCGTCGAGCCCGACCCCGCGCTGCTGCACGGCATGACCGTCGACCTCGCCGCGCTCGAGCTCGGCGGCCTCGTCGTCGACTGCAGCAACCGCTTCTACGGCTCCGCCAACAACCTCATCCTGCCTGGCCAGGCCCGCGTCATGGGCGAGGGCTGGGAGACCGCCCGCCGCCGTGACGACGGCAACGACTGGGTCCTCGTCCGCCTCGCCGCGACCGGCACGATCCGCCTCGCCGAGCTCGACACCACCCATTTCAAGGGCAACGCTCCGGGCGCGGCCAGGCTCCGCGGTACCGTCGACCCGTCCTCGGAATCGGCCTGGTTCGATCTGCTGCCCCGCGTCGACCTGCAGCCCGACACCCGCCACCGCTTCCGCCTCGACAGCACCACCCCCGCCACCCATGTCCGCCTGGACGTCTATCCCGACGGCGGCATGGCCCGCCTCCGCCTGTTCGGCGAGACCGTCTGACGCCGGTGGTTGCATCCCGTACCCGCGGGTAAGGTTCTCCTAACCAGGCACCAGCCGGGACGGGAGGACGGGGTGACGGCTACCGCGATCGACTCCGGGCTGTTCCGGCGCGTTCTGCGACGTCACGCCGCCGCCGTGGTCGTCGTCACCGCACCGGGTGATCCGCCGACAGGGTTCACCGCCACATCCTTCACATCCGTCTCGCTGGACCCGCCGCTGGTCTCCTTCTGCGTCGCCAAGTCCGCCTCGGTGTGGCCGACGGTCCGCGGCGCCGGCCTGGTCGCCGTGCACGTTCTCACCGCAGGCCAGGAGCCGGTCGCCCGCACCTTCGCCGCCCGGAGCGCCGACCGGTTCGCCGCGCACGCGGCCGTCGGCGGCACCTGGACCCCCGGCCCCGGCGGCGTGCCCATCCTCGACGACGTCCTCGCGGTGCTCATCTGCGAGGTCGTCAACCACGTGGAAGCCGGCGACCACGTCATCGTCGTCGCCTCGCCGGTGCACGCCGCCCACCACGCCGACAGCACGGCGACGCCGCTGGTGTACCACGACGGCACGTACACCGCCCTGGGCCGCTGAAACGCCCAGGTACGCTGCAGCTTCTCCGACCGAGCCGCTGTATGGGATCCCCGTCTGATGCTGTCACTGCTCTTCTCCGGCCGCCCGGCGGTCTCCCTCGACCATGCCCTCGACGACCTGCCGTTGTCCGCGGCGCGGGACGCGGCGTTGCGCGGCGACTGGGAGCCCGCCCGCACGGTGCTGAGCGAGGCGGCGGGGGACTGGGAGCGGCGGGCACACCGCTGCGAGGTGCTCGGCACCGTCGGCGCGGATCACCCGCAATGGCTGGCGGCGTGGGCGGCGGCGGAGCCGGAGAGCCCGGACGCCGCGGTCGTGCTGGCGCGGGCGGGCGTGGCAACGGCCTGGAACGCGCGGGGTTCGGGCTGGGCGCGCAACACCTCCGCCGCCGCGTTCGACCGGTTCCACCGCATCCTCGCCGACGCGGAGTCCGCGGTCGTTCGGGCCACGACGCTCGCCGCCGACGATCCCTCACCCTGGATCTGGTACCTGTGGCTGACCATCGGCCGCGGTGACGGCCGCCCGGTCTTCGAGCGGCGCTGGAAGGAACTCCTCACCCGCGACCCGCACAACTATCTCGGCCATGAGGCGCGGTTCCAGTTCAGCTGCCGGAAGTGGTCCGGCGACCACGAGCGGATGTACGACTTCTGCCGCACGGCGGCCGCGTCCGCCCCGCCCGGGTCACCCCTGGCGCTGCTGCCTCTGCAAGCACATTTCGAGTTCGAGCTCATCGAGGCCGACCGGGGCGGCGAGCAGGGCGCGGCCCGCGTCGCCGCGCTGTGGGACAGCGCGGAGGTCCGGGCCGACATCGACACCGCGAAGCAGCGATGGCTCGGCGCCGGGCCGCCGGAGCACGCCCTGGCCATGAAGTCACGATCGGTGCTTGCCAGGGCGTTGACCAGGGCCGGCCGGTTCGCCGAGGCCGCCGAACAGTTCGCCGCGATCGGCCCGTACGTCAGCGAGTACCCGTGGTACTACGACAACGGCGGGCCCAGGCACGCCTTCCTCGCGGCGCGGCGAAAGGCCCGGCGCGGCCGCTGACACCGCCCGGCCGGGCCTCCCGTGGCGGCCCGGCCGGGCACTCGGGTCAGTGGCGGCCGGCGTCCAGGGTCGTGGTCCACAGGACCCCGCCGTCCAGGTCGCGCAGCCGGACGGTGAGGTCGCGGCTCCACGGATCGATCTCGACCTCGCCGAAGTGCTGGAAGCCACCCATCGGCGACGTGTTGGCGACCGGCGGCGCGTGCACGAACACCGCCTGCGGGCCGAAGGTCCCGTCCAGGGCGTTCGGGCCGAACGCACCCGCGTTCGCGGGCCCGGAGACGAACTCCCAGAACGGTGTGAAGTCCTGCACCGCGGCGCGCGCCGGGTCGTAGTGGTGCGCGGCGGTGTAGTGGACGTCGGCGGTGAGGAACACGATGCCCCGCACGCCTGCCCGGTGCGCTGCCCGCAGTACCTCGGCGAACTCCAGCTCACGGCCGAGCGGGGCACCCCCGTCGCCCTGCGCGACGCCCTCCTGCGCGGCCGGCCCGTCCGGCACGACCAGGCCGAGCGGCAGGTCCGCCGCGATGACCTTCCAGGTCGCGTTCGACGCGCGCAGCGACCGGATCAGCCAGGCGCGCTGCTCGGCGCCGAGCAGGCCGCGGCGGGGGTCGGCGTAGGTGTTGGCGTCGTTGGGATCCTTGTACGTGCGCATGTCGAGCTTGAACACGTCGAGCAGCGGGCCGTAGGAATACCTGCGGTACACCGGGCCGGGGGCGAGCGGCGCCCACTCGAAGAACGCCTGCTTGGCACGGGCGGCGAGCACGTCGACGCGGCGCTCGGTGTAGCGCGCGTCGTCCAGGACCTCGCCCGGGTACCAGTTGTTGACGACCTCGTGGTCGTCCCACTGGTTGAGCTGCGGCACCTCGGCGAGGAACGCCTTGTAGTTCGTGTCGAGCAGGTTGTACGCGAACTGCCCCCGGTACTCCTCGAGCGTCTCCGCGACCTTGGACTTGGCCGGCGTGACCACGTTGCGCCAGATCCGCCCGTCGGGCAGGTTGACGGTCTCGGCGAGCGGGCCGTCGGAGTAGACGGTGTCGCCGCTGCACAGGTAGAAGTCCGGCCTGACGGCGCGCATCGCCCGGAAGATCCGCATCCCGCCGAAGTCCGGGTTGATCCCCCAGCCCTGCCCGTTGATGTCGCCCGTCCAGACGAACCGGATCCGGCGGTGGCACTCCGGGAAGCCGAACGATCCGGTGAGCGGTTCGCCGGCGTGCTCGGCGTCGACCCGCACCCGGTAGTAGGTGCGCCCGCCGTTGCGGGGGCCGGGCACCTTGAGCTTGCCGGTGAAGTCGCCGGAGGCGTCGAGGACCGGGCCGCGCAGGGTCCGCGCGTGCTTGAAGTCGGGGCGGTCGCTGAGCTCGACGACCATGCGGCCGGCCCGGTCGGCGCGGGTCCACACGTAGGCCGAGTCGCCGGTGGCCTCGCCGCTCTGCACGCCGTGGGTGAGCACCGGGCGGCCGGACGGGATGAAGGCCGCAGCGGGCCCCGCGGTCAGGATGGTGGGGGTCGCGACGCCGGCGGCGGCCGCGGCGGTCGCGCCGAGGACGAGGCGCCGGCTTACGGACGGGGAGTTCGTCATGTACCGAGATCTATCGAACCGAGTCGACGCGCAGGTGAACGCGTCCGTGCCTGCTGAGGAAACCGGTGGTGTGCGTCGGACCCCGCGGCGTGCCGGTCAGGCGGTGGGGGCGGTGGGGTGGGGCGGCGGTGCCGGACCCCAGACCGCCGCGGCGACGCGGCGGAAGTTGCCGCCCAGGATCGCGGTGACGGCGTCGGGCGGGTAGCCCCTGGCTTCCAGGGCCGCCTCGACCCGCAGCAGGCCTTCCGGCGGCATGAACTCGATCGGACCCCAACGGGTGTAGCTCTGCGGGAACAGCCCCGGGTTGCTCGTCAGCTCCAGGTTGAAGTCCTCGTGATCGAACGGGAAGTCGCTTGCGACCCCGACGTGCGCGGGTCCTACCAGGTCGACCGCGTAGTCGATGTGCCGGACCAGTGCGTCGACGGAGGCGTCGTTCGGCCCGAGGAAGATCCCGACCCCCGTGACGCCGACGACCCCGCCGGTCGCGGCGCACGTCCTGGCCTGGTCGTCGGTCACGTTGCGGGGGTGGTCCCACAGGCCGCGCATCGAGGAGTGGCTGTAGACCATCGGCCGCTGCGTCGCCTCCGCCAGGTCGAGGCCCGTCCGGACGCTGCAGTGCGAACCGTCCACGACCATGCCGACGGCGTTCATCTCCCGCACCAGGGCCCTGCCGTACGCGGTCAGCCCCTCGTCGACCTGGTCGAGGCAGCCCGACCCCGCGGCGTTGCGCAGGTTGTAGGTCGGCAGCATCGTGCGCACGCCCAGGTCGAAGAACTCCCGGACGCGGGCCAGGTCCCCTTCCAGCGGCCCGGAGTCCTCCAGGTCGAACGCGACCGCGACCCCGCCGTCGCGGTGCACCCCGTCGACGGCGGCGAGCGTGTCGCCGAGCACCAGGTCCTCCTCGAGTGCCACCCCGGCGCGGAACGCTGCGAGTAGCTTGCGGACGTCGTCGGCGCTGTGCGGCGCGTACCCGACGTTGACGGACGCGAACGTGCCGCCCGGCCGCCGGTAGCGGCGCAGCTCACCGAGCCGGGCCTGCGCCGACAGCGGCAGGCAGGTGTGCTGCTCCCACAACAACCGGTGATCCGTCACGCCCCGAACCGTACCGTTGCGGCGTCGCCCGCGCCGCGGACCCGCGGCTACGCTCGTCCGGTGAAGCGTGCTCTGGTGGTCGGCAACAGTGACGGCATCGGCCTGGCCCTCACCCACCGGCTTGTCGCCGAGGGGTGGAGCGTCGTGGGCGTGTCGCGCAGCCCCCGGGAGGACCTCGTCCAGCACGTCGTGGACGTCACCGCCGAGGAGTTCCCCGGGGTCCTCGCACAGGTCGGACCGGTCGACCTGTGCGTCTACGCGGCCGGCGTCGGCGAGCTGTTCGACCCGGCCGACCTCGCTGCGCAGACCAGGGCCATCGAGGTGAACCTGATCGGCGCGGCCCGGACCGTCGAGGCCGTCGTGCCCGGCATGCTCGCGGCCGGCGGCGGGCACTTCATCGGCCTGTCCAGCCTCGCCGACGTGCTCATCTCCGCCGACGCGCCCGGGTACGCCGCCTCGAAGGCGGGGCTGACCTCGTACCTGCTCGGGCTGTCCGCCGCGCTGCGCCCGCGGGGTGTCGCGGTCACCGCGGTCCGGTTCGGCTTCGTCGACACGAAGATGGCCAAGGGCTCGGCAAAGCCCATGCTGGTCGGCGTCGACCGAGCGGTGGACGTGCTCATGCACGCGGTTCGCAGCCGTCGGCCGGTCGTGTCCTACCCGAGGAGGATGTCGGTCGCGGCGCGCCTGCTGCGGCTGGTGACCAGGAGCACGCTCAAGCGGTGAGCTCCGCCTCGTGTCTGACGGCGTCGTCGAGGCGGCGGCGCAGGTCGTGGACACGGCGCAGGACGACACTGATGGGCAGGCCCGGCTCGACCTCGGTGTGGCCGCCGTCGCGGGCGTTGCGGACGAGCCGCTCGGCGACCTCGTCAAGCGCGGCGTCACCCTCGAACAGCAGGCGGTAGGCGCGTTCCTTCGTCTCCGGCGGCGGCGCGGCGGCACGCAGCCCGGTCCACTGGTCGTCCAGCCAGCAGTCCAGGACGCCGGTCAGCACGAGCACCGCGTTGGTCCGGTCGTGCGGGTCGGTCGCGGCGGCGACGTGGGCGTCGAACCGCCCGCGCAGGCCGGTGACGCTCTGCCCGGCGACCAGGGCGCCGCGCAGCGCCCAGCGGACCGTCCCGGTCGAGCCCGACCACGTCTCCCACGCAGGGCTCCACAGCGCCAGGTCGAACGCCTCCCGGCCGGCGTCGCCGAGCAGGGCCAGGCCGAGCAGCAGGCCGCCGTTGCAGTCCGTCGACGCCTGGGTCGTGCCCCAGTGCAGGAGCCGCTCCGCCCAGGTCGGGTCGCCGGTCTTCACCGCGAGGGCGGGGAGCAGCTCGGGGAACAGCCCGTGGCCCTCGTGCCGGCGCAGCTCCGCCCCGACGTCGATGCCGTCGCACCTGAGGTGGACGAGGCCGAGCACCGCGGCGCACTGCGCGTCCCAGTCGCCGTGGACCGCCTGGTCCCAGAGGATGAGCGCCGCGTCCTCGTGCCCGAGGTAGCCGACGGCGTGCAGCACCTCTGGGTTGCGCTCGCGCACGCCGAGCAGCGCCGCAGCGGTGGACAGGTCGCCGTGGCAGGCCAGCACCGGCAGCAGGGCGTCGCCTGCGGCCGGATCGCGGAGGAACACGGGCAGCAACGCGGCGGCGTCATCGGCGTTGCCGTTGCGCCGGATCGCCCGGGTCGCGGCGCGGACCCAGACGTCATACCCGCCGCCCGCCCCGCGGGCGTGACGGCCGATCAGCTCACGGGTGATCTCCAGCATCGCCCGCCGACTCTAGCGGCCACCGTGCGTGGTTGCGGAACCTCGCCGTGCGTGGTCGCGGAATCCGGCCGTGCGGGATCGCGGAACCTCGCCGGGCGCGGGGCCCCGCGGAGGTTCCGCGATCACGCGCAGGTCAGCCGGCGTCCGCCAGGGTCTCGACCAGCTCCTTGCAGAACGCCGCCAGGTCGTCCGGCTTGCGGCTGCTGATCAGCGGGCCGTCCACGACCAGTTCCTCGTTGACCCAGGTGGCGCCGGCATTGCGGAAGTCGGTCTGCATCGACGGCCACGACGTGATGCGGCGCCCGGTGACGCCGCCGGCCTCGATGAGCACCCAGCCGCCGTGACAGATGACCGCGATCGGCTTGCCGGACGCGACGAAGTCGCGCACCAGGTCCACCGCCGGCCGCTGCCACCGCAACAGGTCACCGTTGGCCACGCCGCCGGGTAGGACGAGGGCGGCGTAGTCGCCCGCCCTGGCGTCGGACACGGTCACGTCGACGTCGAACGCGTCGGCCTTGTCCAGGTGGTGATACGCCTGGACCCGGCCGGGTTCGGGTGAGATCAGCCGGGGCGTGTGACCGGCGTGCTCGACGGCCTTCCACGGCTCGGTGAGCTCGACCTGCTCAATGCCTTCCTTCGCAACCAGAAACGCGACATTCATCGCTGATGTCCTCCTTCCGTGTCACTTCCAGGTGTTGCGTACCCGCTGCGGCGCCACCCAAGCGTGTGACGGCTCACCCGCGCCGCCGGCACGCGGTTATCCTCGAAGCGGGACGTCGAGGAGGATCAATGGCCAAGGCGACTGCCGCCGCACTGTCACACCCTTCCGGCAGCTCCCAGCTGCCGGAGCTCAAAGCCTCATGGTGGGAGTCGCACAGCGTGGCGCTGGCCAACGTGCGGTTCGGCGCGATGGCGAAGCGCCTGCCCGCCGTCCTGCGGCAGGCGATCGCGATCGCGTGGCAGGCCAGCCGCCGCGACACGCTCGCCGCGCTGCTGTTCAACCTGCTGGCTGGGGTGGCGACGGCGTTCGGGCTGCTCGCGACGCGTGGCGTGCTGCAGGCGCTCTTCGCCTCCGGCGCCACCCTGGACCGGGTCAGGGCGGCGGTGCCGTCGCTGATCGTGGTGGCCGTCGCAACCGCCGTGCGCAGCGGGCTTTCGATCATCGCCGGCTGGGCGCAGGCACGCCTCGAACCGCAGGTGCTCACGACCGCGGAGCGGCGGCTGTTCGAGCTGACGACGCAGGTGAAGCTGGCCGCGTTCGACGACGCCGGGTTCTCCGACGAGATGGAACGCGCCCGCAACCGCGGTGCACTCGCCGTGCAGTTCCTGACCCGGGGCGCGATCGACCTCACCGCGGGGCTCGCCGGGCTCGCCGCGACCGCGGTCACCCTCGCGCTGCTGCACCCGGTGCTGCTGGGCGCGCTGCTGCTGGCCAGCGTCCCCGCCGCGTGGGCGGCGGTGCGGGCGGCGCGCCTGGCGTACCTGAGCAACCACGCCCGCACCAGCCGGCGCCGGCGGCTGTGGATGCTGTCGGACCTGATGGCGAACCGGGCCACCGCGGCGGAACTGCGGGCGTTCACGATGCGGCCGTTCCTGCTGCGCGAGTACGACATCATGGCCGGCGCGGAGACGGGCACCGAGCTGGAGGTCGTGCGGCGCCAGACGCTGACCCGGCTCATCGGCGGCGTGTTCTCCGGTCTTGCGACGTTCGGGGTGTACGTCGCGCTCGGCGTGCTGCTGGTCGACCACCGGCTGCCGCTGGCGGCGGCCGGCACCGCGGTCCTCGCGCTGCAGGCGGCAAGGACCGCGCTCGCCCTCGCGGTCACCAACGTCAACCGGGTCTACGAGGAAGGGCTGTACTTCAACGACTACACCGACTTCCTGGCCCGCGCCGGCGAGCGCATGCCGCCCGTGACGAAGGAGGCGACGGTGCGGCCGCCGACGACCATCACCGTGCGGGACGCCACGCTGCACTACGCCGAGACGGACTCGCCGGCGGTCCTCGACGCCAGCCTGACCGTCCACCGTGGAGAGACGATCGCGCTCGTCGGCGAGAACGGGTCGGGCAAGACCAGCCTCGCCAGGCTCATCGCCGGCCTGTACCACCCCGACAGCGGTTCCGTGTCCTGGGACGGCACCCCGCTGTCCACGGTGGACCCCGAGGACGCGTGGCGGCACGTGGCGATGGTCAGCCAGGAGTACTGGCACTGGCCGTTCACCGCGGAACGCAACATCCTGCTCGGCACGCACGACGAGGCGCGCGACGGGCTGATCGAGGTCGCCGCGCGCAAGGCCGGCGCCCACGACATGATCGCCGACCTGCCGGCGGGCTACGGCACGCTGCTGTCACGCAACTTCGCCGGTGGGCAGGACCTCTCCGGCGGCCAGTGGCAGCGCCTCGCGGCCGCCCGGGCGTTCTACCGCGACGCCCCGGTGCTCATCTGCGACGAGCCGTCCGCGGCCCTGGACGCGCGGGCGGAGCACGCGCTGTTCGCGGCGCTGCGGGCCGGCGCACCCGACCGGATCACGGTGCTCATCACGCACCGCCTCGCCAACGTCCGCCACGCCGACCACATCTACGTCCTGCACGAAGGCCGGATTGTCGAGCACGGCGGCCACCTCGACCTGCTCGCCGCCGGCGGCACCTACGCCGAGCTGTTCGAATTGCAGGCGACGGGGTACACGGCCGCTTGATACGTTCCCGTCGTGATCGAGGTGCAGGCCCGCAGAGCCACCGCGTCCGACGCCGAGGAACTGATCCGGCTACGGATCGTGATGTTCGCGTCGATGGACGGCGTCGCACCCGAGCCGGGGGAGTGGTCGCGGGAGGCCGTGCGGTCGCTGCGGGAGCGGCTGCCGGTGCCGGACGCGCGCACGGCGGCGTTCGTCGTGGACCGGCCCGGCGAGCCGGGGCGGCTGGCGGCGTGCGCGGTCGGCGGCATCGACGTGCGGCTCGGTTCGCCGGCGAACCCGACCGGGTTGAACGGATACGTCTACAACGTGGCCACCGACGACGGCTACCGGCGCCGCGGCTTCTCGCAGGCGTGCATGACCGGGCTGCTCGGATGGTTCCTGCACAGCGGCGTCACCCGGGTGCAGCTGCACGCCTCGGACGAGGGCTACGAGCTCTACCGGCGGCTCGGGTTCAGCGACGTGCAGAGCCCGTCGATGCGGATCGCCCTGGACAGCGAGGCCGCTGCAACCGCCTTGCACCGAGGTCACTCCCCGGGATGACACAGCCGGTGCCGGTCTGCGCCGATACGGTCCTGCGTGACGAACCTTGACGGAACACAGCAGGTGCACGTCGGCCGCCAGGCCATCTACGACGCCGCCGGTGACGTCCTGGCCTACGAACTGCTGTTCCGGGACCGCGCCGACGCCGACACCGCGACGACCCGCGGCAGCTACGCCACCGCGCGGGTGCTCACCGCGGCGTGGAGCGGCTTCGGCCTCAACGCCCTCGTCGGCAACCGGGCCGTGTTCGTCAACCTGACCCGCGAGTTCATCACCGGCGACCTGCCACTGCCGGTCTCGCCCGCCCAGGTCGGCGTCGAGATCCCGCACGACGTCGAGGTCGACCGGGACCTCGTCGCAGGCGTCGCGTCGCTCGCGGAGCGCGGCTTCACCGTCGTGCTCGACAACTTCAGCCCCGGCACCGGCCGCGTCCGGCTGCTGCCGTACGTCACCTACGTCAAGGTCGACCACCTGCACGCCGACCCGCGGACCGTCGAACTGGCCCTGGACGAGGTGGGCAACACCCCGCACGTGCAACTGATCGCCTACCGCCTCGAGGACCCGGCCGCGGTCAGCGGCGCCATGGCGCGCGGCTTCCAGCTGTTCCAGGGCAACGCGCTCGGTCATCCGCACGTCATGACCACCGGAAACGTCGTGCAGGACCCAGCGGCGGTCGGCGCGGTCATCGCCGAGCTCGACACCGGCTCACCGGACCCGGCGCGGGTCGGCGAGCTGATCGACCGCAGCGCCGGCCTCGCCGCCGGCGTCCGCCGCATCCTGGGCCTACCGGCCGGGCCGGCGCTCGCCCTCACGCACGCCGACGTGGCCGAGTTCCGCGAATGGACCCGCCTGCTGCGCTTCATGGCGACCGTCGAACCCGCCGACGTCCCGCAGCAGCACCGGCTCCGCGACCTCGTGACCAGCGCCGCCCCCACCGGCGGCTGACCCCCGCCCGGCGGACCCGTCCGCCGGGCGTCAGACCCGGGCTGCGCGTCGATCCGCACGACGGGCGCCCGACCCGGCCGCGCGTCCGACCCGCGCGATCGTGCGGCCCGTCTGCGACCGCGCGACCGTCCGACCTCCGCGGCCTGCGGCCGTCCGCGACCGTCCGACCCGCGCGACAGCGCGGCCCGTCCGCGACCGTCCGACCCGCGCGACAGTGCGACCCGTCTGCGACCGCGCGGCCTGCGCGGCCGTGTGGCCCGTCTGCGACCGCGTGACCGTCCGACCTGCGCGGCCATGCGGCCGTCCGAGACAGTGCGGCCCGTCCGCGACCGCGGTCCACCCACGGCACGACCACCGGCGGCGATCGGCGCAACTCGATTGCAGCAGGTCACGTGCCGGGCCGGCCGGTCCGTGCCGCGTCCAGCGCCGACTGCAGCGACCGCCGGTAGCCGTCGCTGGTGTACGTCGCACCCGACACCGTGTCGAGGTCGGCGCTCTGCCGCTCCAGGGCCTGCTCCCGCAGCACGGGAGCGGCCCGCATGCCGATCTCGATGCCGCGCGCCGCGGCCGTCGGCAGTCGCACCGCGACCACGTCGACCAGCCGCCCGCCGCGCACGTCGGCGCGGACCTGGACGGGACCGTACGGGTTGGTGACGACCGCGCCGAGGTACGAGCCGTCCATCATCCGGTGCGGGTCCACGACGCCGACGCCCGGCGCCGACCGCGACGCCGACGACGGTGCCGGCGCGCGGGCCGTGGACAGGCCGCCCGGCCTGCCGGCCACCGCCGCGGCGGTCACGGAGGAGGACGGGCCGGGCACGGCGGCGGGCGGCAGTTGCGACTTCACCGCGACCAGGATTGCGGTGACCACGCCCGTGCCGAGGACGGCGAACCCGATGCGGCGCATCAGAACTCGAACGGGTCGAGGTGGATCTGCCGCGGCGGCACCCCGGCACGGCGCAGCGCCACCACCGACGCGTCGACGAGCCCGGCGGACCCGCACAGGTACACGTCCCGCCGGGTCAGGTCCGGCACCAGCTCCACGAGCCCACGGGGGCTGAACGCCCGCCGCGGGCCCGGGTCGTCGCGGCCGCCGGTGACGTACCAGACCTGCGCGTCACGGGCCTCGGCGAGCAGCTCCAGCTCCGAACGGAACACCAGCTCGGCAGCGTTGCGCGCCCGGTACAGCACGACGGTGCGCGGCGGCAGCTCCTCCAGCAGCGCCCGGATCGGGCCGATGCCGCTGCCGCCCGCGATCAGCAGCGCCCTTGCCTGCCGGCGGCGGTCCGCGGTGAAGTCGCCGCTGGGGCCCTCCACGAAGACCCGCGTGCCCGGGCGCAGCCGGCGCAGACCCGCGGTGTGGTCACCGACGACCTTCACGGTCAGCCGCAGCCAGTCGTCGTTCGGGGCGGCCGACATCGAGAACGGGTGTGCCTGCCACCAGTTGCGCTGGTCCAGGAACCGCCAGCGGAAGAACTGCCCGGCCCGCACCCGCAGCTCCGGCAGCCGCTCGCCGCCGATGTAGATGGAGACCATGCCGGGGCCCTCCGCGACGACGGACCGCACCCGGAAGCGGTGCCGCAGGTTCATCCGCAGCGGCGCGACGATGCGCCCCCAGCCGATCGCGGCGACGACCGCGCACCACAGCAGCAGCGAGAAGGAGCGCGAGAACCCGGGCAGCGACATCTCCTGCCCGACCGCGAACTGGTGCCCCACCGACAGCATCAGCACCAGGTAGGACGTCAGGTGCAGCAGGTGCCAGACCTCGTAGGACATCCGGCGGCGCAGCAGCGGCAGCGCCAGCAGGGCGAGCGCCACGAGGATCCCGGTGGCCACGAACGCGCCGAGCATCCCGGTGTACTTGTCGATCGTGAGCAGCCTGACGATCTCGTGCGCGGGGCCGACGCGTTCGAGTTTCGCGTATCCCAGGACGATGAACACGGCGTGCGCGAGGACGGTGGCGACGACGAGACCGCCGAGGTCCCGGTGCCAGTGCAGCAGGTCCCGGGCACCCAGCCAGCGGTCCAGCCAGGCGACCCGGGACATCAGCAGCACCTGCACCAGCAGGACGTAGCCCGCGACGAGACCGGTGATCCGCCCGACGGCGATCAGCGACGTGGCCGGGTCACGCAGGAACCCGGCGGGCGTGTTCCACCACCACGGCAGCAGGGTCGCCACCAGCCCCAGCCAGAACGCGGCGATGGTCAACGCCCGCCACGCGTCGACGGAGCGCCGGCGCCGGTACGGCCGGCGAAACTCACGCGGGATGCGAGCGACCTCTGAGACTGCCCCTTGAATGTCCACCGGGGACGGTCATACCAACCGGGCGCGCTCACATACGAAGACTTTAGGTGCTTTTCAAGCAACCCTAATCCAACGGCCGTCCACACTGGACTCAGTCCAGAACGGACAGCCGGTAGAAGCGCCAGAAGTCGTGCTCGATCGGCAGCACCGTGCTGGCGAACCCGGCCTGCGCCGCCCACCGTGCGACCGTCGGCGCCCGCAGCGCGGTCCCCGCCGCCTCCACCGGATCCTCCGCCATCGTCGCCGGCAGGCAGTGCAGGACGCTGAAGGCGTACTGCAGGCGCTCGATCTCACCTGCCGGTGCGGTGAACTCGTCGGCGACCTTCTCGTCCGCGACGAGCAGCGTGCCACCGGGCGCCAGCAGCCCCCGGACGGTCCGCAGCACCCCGACCGGGTCACCCATGTCGTGCAGCGCCTCGAAGATGGTCACCAGGGCGTAGTCGCCGTCCGCGGCCGCCGCGTCCTGCCGCAGGAACGTCACCCGGTCCGCGAGCCCCGACTCCGCCGCGGCCCGCCGCGCGCCGGCGATCGAAGACTCGTCCAGGTCGATGCCGGTGACCGCGGCCCGCGGGAACGCCCCGGCGAGCGCCAGCGTCGACGCGCCAACCCCGCACCCCAGGTCCAGCACCCGCGCGGGCGCCTTCGTGAGCCGCTCCACCACGTCCGGCAGGGCAGGCAGCCACTCCTGGGCGAGCGCGTGCCGGAAGCCCGGCAGGTTCATCGCCGCGATGCCGTCCCTGGTGTACGACCCGAACGCGGCATACGGCACGCCGCCACCCGTCCGGTACGCCTCGGCGAGCGCCGGCACTGCCTGCGCCACCCCGGCGAACACGGTGACGAGACCCACCCCGGACGCCGGGTGCGCCGGGTCGAGCAGCACGTCGGCGGCGCCGTCGGGCAGCCGGAACGTCCGCTGCGCAATCGACGTGCACTCCACGTACCCGGCCGCGGCCTGCTGCTCCAGCCACTCACGGGCGTACCGCTCGGCGATCCCGGCCTCCTTGGCGAGGACCGCGTCCGTGGCGCCGGGATGCTCGTGCAGCACCTTGTACAACCCGAGTTGGATGCCCAGGTGCACGCTGAACAGCTCGGTGCCGGCCAGCAGCTGGCCCAGGAGGCGCTCGGTCAGGTTCATGCTCTCGGTGTCGGTCATGCCTGCAAGCCTGACCCAGTCCGCTGTCGAACCGGGTACAACCGGAGTACGTGCACTGTAGGCGGAGGGTGATTGCATGTGGCGGAAACCGCGGCCGTGAACCTGAGCATCGGGGTCCTCGGGCCTCTGGAGGTCATCGTCGACGGCCACCCGCTGGACATCGCGGGCGGCCGGCAGCGTGCCGTGCTCGCCGCGCTGGTGCTGAGCCGCCCGGGCGTCCTCGGCGTCGACCGGCTCGCCGCGCTCGTCGTGCCCGGCCCCGGCGGCCCCGACGCCCGCAACGCCGTCCAGACCTACGTCGCCCGGCTGCGCCGCTCGCTCGGCCCGGCGGCAGGGTGCCTGCGGACCAGCCCGCCCGGCTACGTCCTGGACGTCCCGGCCGGCGCCGTCGACGCGGACCGGTTCGCCGCGCTCGCCGGGCCCCGCCCCGGCGAGGCGCCGCTCGACGCGCTGCTGCGGCTCGACACGGCGCTGCGCCTGTGGCGGGGCCCGGCATACGCGGAGTTCCCCGACCTCGCCCGCGCCGAGGCCGCCCGCCTCGCCGAACTGCGCCGGGACGCCGAGGAGACGCGCGTGGAGATCCTCGCCGAGCTGGGACGGACCGCCGAGGCGGTGGCCGCAGCGTCGGCCCTCGTCGCCGCCGACCCCGGCCGGGACCGGGCGGTGCGGGCCCTCGTGTCGGCTCTCGCCGCCGCCGGCCGCACCGCCGACGCCCTCGCCGCCGTCCGCGCCCACCGCGTCTGGCTGCGCGACGAGGCCGGCCTCGACCCGTCGCCGGCGCTGCTCACCCTGCAGGTGGACCTCCTGCGCGCCCCGGCCGCCGCGCCCCGCCCCCGCCACCCGTCCCAGGCCGCGCCGGCGACCCACCCGTCGGCCGGGCGCACCGTGGCCCGGGCGTCGGCGGGCAGGACGCCGGAGCTGATCGGGCGGGACCATGAGCTCGCCGAGGTCGCGGCGCTGCTGGTACCGGGGTGCGTCGTCACGTTGATCGGCCCGGGAGGCGTGGGCAAGACCAGCCTCGCCCTGGCGTGCGCGCGGCAGGCCGGCGGGCCGGAGACGTGGTGGGTGGACCTGGCCGCCCTCGGCGACCCGCCGGCCGTGGCGCCGGCGTTCGCCGCTGCCACCGGCCTCGTGGTCGAGGGGCGGCTCGCCGACTCGCTCGCGGCGTGGGCCCGCGGCGCCGAAGGGCTCCTCGTCGTCGACAACTGCGAGCATCTCCTCGACGCCGTCCACGAGATCCTGGGTGGACTGTCCATCGAGGACTGCCCGGGCCTGCGGGTCCTGGCGACCAGCCGGGAACGCATCGGGCTGCCGGGCGAGCGCGGCTACGTCCTCGACCCGCTGTCCGCCCGCGACGCCGTGCACCTGTTCACCCTGCGCGCGTCCGCCGCCGACCCCGCGTTCGCCGCGCTGTCCGCGCAGGCCGCCGCCGACCCCGCGTTCGCCGCACCGTCCGCGCAGCCGGCGCTCGCCGCACCGCCCATGCAAGCCGCCGCCGTGCTGGATACGCGGGCCGCTGCGGGCGACCGGCCCGCTCCCGGCGTACACCGGCCGCCGGAGGCCGGACTGGCAGCGCGGGTCGGTGCGGTGTGTGACGCGCTCGATCGTCTGCCGCTCGCCATCGAACTGGCCGCGGCCAGGGTCGGCACGCTCACCGTCGACGACCTCGCGAGGCGGCTCGACGCGCGGCTCGTCCTGCTGGATGCCGGTCCCCGCGGCCGCCCGGCCCGGCACCAGACGCTGCGGGCCGTGGTGGACTGGTCGTGGCGGCTGCTGGGGGAGCAGGAGCGGGTCGCGTTCGCCAGGTTGCACGTGTTCGCGGCCGGGATCGACCTCTCCGCCGCCGAGGCCGTCATCGGCTACGGCGGGCTGTCGGCCGCGTCGGTCGCGCACGTCGTCGCGCTGCTCGCCGAGCGGTCGCTGCTGACCAGGCCGGGGACCGTCGGCGTCGGCCGGTACCGGATGCTGGTCAGCCTGCGGGTGTACGCCGCCGAGCTCCTCGACGAGGCCGGCGACCGGGAGCTGCGGCTGCGGCACGCCACGTACTTCGCCGGGGTCCTGGAGGAGGCCGCGGCGGGTCTTTCGGGGCCGGACGAGGCCGCGTGGGTGCCGGTGGTGCAGGGCGCCCTGGACGACGCTCGGCAGGCGTGGCAGTGGTCCAGGGTGCATGCGCCACGGGTCGCGGTGCGTCTCGCCGGTGCGGTCGCCTGGTTCGGGCTCTGGCACCTGCGCGCCGACCTGCTCACCTGGTCGACCCTGACGCTGCGGGACGACCCCCGCGGGGCGACCCCTGAGGTGATGGTCGGCGCGGCGTACGGTGCCTGGCTGGACAGCGACTTCGACACCGCCGCCCGGATCGCCCGGCAGGCCGTCGACGCGGGCCACACCGGCGCCGCGGACCTGCTCGGTGACATCGCCCTCATCCAGGGCGACGTCGACGCGGCCGAAGCGCAGTACCGGCGGGCGATCGCGGTGCTCCCGGCCGGCGGCGCGGCCCGGGCGATCGCGATGGCCAACCTCGCCCTGCCCCTGGCGTACCGGCAGGACCCCGCCGCCCTGCCCGCCGCCGAGGCGGGCTGGCCGAGGCACGCGCCACCGGCAACCCGTCGGCGGTGGCCTTCGCCCTGTTCGCCCTCGCGGAGGCCCACGGCGACGGCAACCCCACGGCCGCGATCGCCGCCCTCGACGAGGCGCTGCGGGTCGCGGGCGCGGTCGGCAACCGGTTCGTCGCCGGGGTCACCAGGACCGCCATGGTCGCCCTGCGCGGCAGGCACGGCCCGCCCGAGCCGGCCCTGGCCCTGTTCGCCGACGCGATCCGGCACTGGCGGACCACCGGCGGCCGGCCGCTGCTCATCATCGCGCTGCGGAACCTGGTGGTGCTGTTCGCGCGGACCGGCCGCGACACCGCCGCGATCGAGCTCGCCGCCGCCCTGGACGCGCCCGCGGGTGTCTACGGTGCCGAGGCCGAGCGGCTCGCCGTCGCGCTCGCCGCCGTCCGGGTCCGCCTGCCCGCCGCGGACGCCGGCGAGGCGTGGCGCCGGGGGAGCACCCGCACCGCCGACGAGGCCGCCGCGCAGGCCCTGTACCACCTGACCGCGCGGGGCGCCTGACGTTGCGGGGGTGTGCGTCGTCGTACCGCTGAGACGTACCCCGAGCACGAGGAGCACCCATGAACATCGCGCTGTGGATCGTTGCGGGACTGCTGGCCGCGGCCTTCCTGGCCGGCGGCGCCGTGAAGGTCGCCCTGCCGAAGGAGAAGCTGGCCGCGGCCGGCATGGGATTCACCGAGGACTTCAGCGACGGCGTCGTCAAGGCCATCGGTGTCCTGGAGCTGCTGGCCGGCGTGGGCCTGGTGCTGCCCGCGCTGCTCGGGGTCGCGCCGGTGCTGGTGCCCGTCGCCGCCGTCGGCGTGGCGCTGCTGATGGCCGGCGCGGCCGTCACGCACCTGCGCCGGCACGAGGCGCCGGCGATCGCGGTGAACGTCGCGATCCTGGCCCTGGCCGTCCTCGTGGCGTGGGGCCGCTTCGGCCCCGAACAGTTCGGCTGACCGCGCAGCGAAGCGACCGCCGCAAGGGCAGCGGCCGCCGCAAGGGCAGCGGCCGCCGCCCAGCGAAGCGGCCGCCGCAAGAGCAGTGGCCGCCGCGCGAAGAAGTGGCCGTCGCCGCGCGAAGAAGCGGCCGTCGCCGCGCGAAGAAGCGGCCGCCGCCGCAAAGAGCAGTGGCCGCCGCGCAGCGCGCGACGGCCACCGAGGCGCGGTGTCAGCTCTTCTTGACGCCCTTGCCGCTGCGGAACAGCTTGACCATGCCGGCGAAGAACCGCTCCATCTCCGAGCCGAACGGGTTGTCGCTGACCACGTAGGTCCAGGTGGCGCTCGGCCGGACCAGGCCGGCGTCGGCGGGCTGCCAGTCCGGCCCGTCGATCTCGAGCTCCTCGAACTCCTTGACCGTGCGGTCGTCGATCTCGGCGAGCAGGCCGCGGAAGGCCGGGATCGCCTCGCGGTGGAACTCGTCGAGCGGGTCCTGGGCGCCGAGGACGCGCAGGTGGATGCCCTCGCGCAGCTCGCTCATGTCGGCGAGGTGCTCCGACCAGGCGGAGTCGGCGTGGAACAGCGCGATCGTGCGGGCGATGCGGAGGACGACCTCCTCGCCGAGCTCCTCCGACAGCTCGTTGTAGCGGTCGGGGGCCCGCTCGGCGAGCAGCTCGCCGGCGGCGTCGGTGACGAGGAGCTCCTCGCGCCGCTTCGCGTGCAGCTGGCGGTGCTGGTCGAGCAGGTAGTTGTAGCGCCAGGTGTTGCGGTGGATCTCCAGGTTGACGGTCTCCGCGACGCGCTGCGCGGAGCCGATCGCCCAGCGGACGTCCTCGTCCTCGATGGCGCCTTCGGCGTCGGCCTGGCCCATCGGCAGCGGCTCGGGGCCGTAGCGCTGGATGAGCTCGTCCTCGAGGCTGACGAAGAACATCGACTCGCCGGGGTCGCCCTGCCGGCCGGCGCGGCCGCGGAGCTGGTCGTCGATGCGGCGGCTGTCGTTGCGGGCGGTGCCGATGACGAACAGGCCGCCGAGGCCCTCGACCCGCTCGCGGTCCTTCTCGTCGCTGCCGCCGAGGCGGATGTCGACGCCGCGGCCGGTCATCTGCGTCGAGACGGTCACGGCGTTGAACGAGCCGGCCTCCGCGACGATGCCGGCCTCCTTCTCGTCGTTCTTGGCGTTGAGCACGACACACTCGACGCCTTCCTCGGCGAGGGTGGCGGCGAGCTGCTCGGACTCGGCGACGCTGAGCGTGCCGACGAGGACGGGCCGGCCGGTCGCGTGCATCGCCACGATCTCGTTGACCACGGCGATGTCGCGCTCCTCGGCGGAGGCGTAGACGCGGTCGGGCCAGTCCTTGCGGACGTTGGGCAGGTGCGGCGGGATGATCGCGACCTCGAGCTTGTAGAACTCGCGGAGCTGGTCACCGACGGGCAGGGCGGTGCCGGTCATGCCGCAGATCTTCTTGTACTGCGTCAGGAACGCCTGGACCGTGATGGTCTGCAGGACGGTGCCGCCGCCGCTGCTGCGGATCTTCTCCTTGGCCTCCACGGCGGCCTGCAGCCCGTCGGGCCAGCGCCGCCGCTGGGCAACCCGGCCGCGGAACTCGTCGATGAGCTCGACCTTCTCGTCGCGGACGATGTAGTCGACGTCGCGGACCAGCAGCGACTCGGCGTGCAGCGCCAGGTTGACGGCGGTGAGGGCGTCGACCTGGTCGGCCGCGTAGAGGTCGACCCCCAGCAGGGCCTCGACCTTCGCCAGGCCCTCGGTCGTCAGGTGCACGGTGCGGCCGTCGTCCACGACGTCGTAGTCGTGGTCGCGCCGCAGGCCGCCGACGATCTCGGCGATCGCGACCGGCGAGTCCTTCTCGTCGATGGTCGAACCGGCCAGGACCAGCGGGACCTTGGCCTCGTCGATCAGGATCGAGTCGGCCTCGTCGATGATGACCGTGCCGAACTCGCGGTGCACCCGGTCGGCGGTGTCGGTGACGATGCTGTCGCGGAGCAGGTCGAAGCCGGCCTCGCTGACCGAGACATACGTGATGTCAGCCGCATACGCCTCGCGGCGCTCCTCGGGCGTGGAGGACTCGTTGACCCAGCCGACGGTGAGGTCCAGCAGCTCATAGACCGGGCGCATCCACTCGGCGTCACGGCGGGCGAGATAGTCGTTGACCGTGATCACGTGGACCGGGCCCATCGCGGCGTATCCGGCGGCGGCGATCGCGGCGGTCAGGGTCTTGCCCTCACCGGTGGCCATCTCCACGACGTGACCGGCGAGGAGCACCTGGGCACCGAGCAGCTGCACGTCATAGGGGCGCTCGTCGAGGGCACGCTTCGCGGCCTCCCGGCCGAGGGCGCACGCCTCGACGAAGTCCTGCGGGTCGTCCCGCTGGTGCAGCGCCGTGGCGGCAGCGCGGAGCTCGTCGTCGGTGAGCTCGGACAGCTCGGCCTCGCGCTCCTCGATCAGCGGCAGAAGAGCCTGCATCGGCTCGAGGTCGATCGTGGTGCCGGGCTGCTCCTGCAGCTTGCGACGCCACGCGTTGAATTTGCTCACCAAACCCATGGCCCCCACGATACGTCCCCGCCCGCCGGACGTGTGCGCCCCATCACTGCCACCGGCGAACCGGGCGGGAAACGCGAGGGACAATGACTGGGTGGAGCAGTTGAGCGGGCTCGTCCGGCGGGGCGGTGTGGTCGTCCTCAGTGGCGCCGGGCTGTCCACCGAGTCGGGCATTCCGGACTATCGCGGTCCGAGTGGGCAGCAGCGTAATGCGGCGCCGATGACCTACCAGACCTTCACCGGCGACCCGGTCGCCCGGCGGCGCTACTGGGCACGCAGCTACCTGGGCTGGCGCACGATCGCGGAGGCGGCGCCCAACGACGGGCACCGCGCCGTCGCCCGGCTGCAGCTCGGCGGGCTGGTCACGGGCGTCATCACGCAGAACGTCGACGGCCTGCACCAGGCCGCCGGCGCCGACCCCGTCATCGAGCTGCACGGCGGCCTGGACCGGGTCGTGTGCCTGGACTGCGGCGACGTGACCGCCCGGACCACCCTCGACGGGCGGCTGCGGGCGGCGAACCCGTCGTTCGCCGCGCTGAGCGGGGGCGTCAACCCCGACGGAGACGTCGACCTGACCGACGAGCAGGCCGCGGACTTCGCCGTCGTGGACTGCGACGGCTGCGGCGGGATGCTCAAGCCCGACGTGGTGTTCTTCGGCGAGCAGGTGCCGATGCCCCGCGTGGAGGCGAGCTTCGCGCTGGTGGAGGCGGCCGCGGCGCTGCTGGTCCTGGGCTCCTCGCTCACAGTCCTGTCGGGGCGGCGCTTCGTGATCCGGGCCGCGAAGCTGGGCGTGCCGATCGCCATCGTCAACCAGGGACCCACGAAGAGCGACGAGCTGGCCGGTGTACTGGTGGACGCCCCGCTCGGCAAGACCCTGCAGCAGCTGGCGGAACTGGTCGCCTGAGGTCGTACCGCCGCCGCGGGACGAACCTCAGCCGAGCGACGCCCACACGGACAGGGCGTGCCGGACCAGCTCCGCGTTGCCGCTGACCGGGGTGCCGTCGGGGGCGGTGAGGGTGTCCTCGAGGCCGATGCGGGTCGGCAGGCCGAGCCGGCCGGCGAGGGCGACCATCGGCCAGCACTGCTCGCCTTCGCCGTGCAGGAGCCGCTCGCCGCGCACGCCGACCTCGTCGAGGCGGGCCAGGATCGCCAGGGCGTCGGTCTGCGGCGTCATGACCTCGACGAGGATCCGTGGCAGGCCGTCCATGATGGACAGCGCCGAGGCGTCCTGCACCGACCAGACGCCGGCCTCGACCGCGACGGCGAGTGCCCGCAGGGTGGCGACCAGGTCGGTGAGGCCGGGCTCGGCGACGTTGACGGAGGCGAAGTCCGGCCGCCGCGCCGGTGGCAGCTCCGCCCAGCCGGCGACCGTGCGCTGCCGGGCGGCGACGTCCCGGCCGCTGATCCACAGCCCGGTGGTGACGCCGATCGGCGTGGCCGGGCAGGACCCGGGACCGCGGCCACGGCGGCGCCCACGTCGGCGGCGTCGAGCGACTCCCGCCCGTCGGCGTCGCGCGGGTGCAGGTGCACGGCCTCGGCGCCGGCGGCGACCGCGTCCCGCGCGGCGACGGCGAGCTCGGCGGGCGTGCACGGCAGGGCGGGGTGCGCGCCGGGGAGGCGGCCGCCGTTCAGGGCGACCTTGATCCGGGCGATCGAGGGCAACACGGGACAAATTCTACGCAAATGCGCCGGGCAGTGCACGGACCCCCGACGGCCGGCGGTGGCCTTCGGGGGTCGGATGTGCGGAGTCGTTTATGGGGTGACAGGGGGTTCTGGCTGGTGCAGCGGCCGCCAGGTCCACACGCCCCCGGCGACGCCGACGGCGCAGATCGCCAGGACCGTGCCCGCGACGCTGCCTGCGGCCAGCCCGACGACGACGCCGAGGACTCCGGCGACGGCGATGGCGACCGCGGTGATGCGACGGGGTGTGACTCGGCGGGTCATCGCCCGGTTGAACCCGTTGACGAACCGCGTGTCATTGCGCAGTGCGGCTTCGATGTCCGCGAGCCGCTGCTGCTCGCTCTCGCTGAGCATGATGCTCAACCTCCTCCGACGGGCCTGCCCGGTGCGCGACGTGTACCCGCTCCGCTCGATGGTCACACACTTCTGCGGGTTTAGGGTCGGTCGATCGGCGCCAGTGGGAAACTCCCAGCCTGCCACGTTGTGATCTGACCAGGTAAATGCACCATATGTCGCTTCTCGCGTCCTGCGGGCCAGGGTTCGGTGTGCCATCCTCTACGGCGATACACGTCAGGCATCGGGGAGGACGATCGTGGATCCGTCGCAGCAATGGCCGTACCCGCAGCAGGGCCAGCCGGGTCCGCAATATCCGCAACAGCAGCCACCCGCGCAGTACCCGCAGCAGCAGTACCCGCCGCAGCAGCCGCCGGCGCAGTACCCGCAGCAGCAGCAGTACCCGCCGCAGCAGCCGTCCTACGGGAACCAGCCCTACTCGGCGGCGCCCTACAACATCGCGCCCAACTCGGCGGCGCCGTACAGCGGACCGCCGGCGAACCCGTATGCGCAACCGGCCACGGGGCTGATCACCGTGCCGCCGCAGCGCTCGCGCAGCCGGCTGCCGATGCTGGTGATCGCCGCGGTCTGCCTGCTCGCCCTGCTGGCGGTGTCCATCGTGGTCGTGGCGCTGTCGAAGAACAAGAAGGAGCCGGTTGCCGGCCCCGGCACGGCGCCGACGTCCTACGCCGGCCCGGTCGATCCGTGCCTGGTCGGCACATGGAACCAGACCAGCTACCAGAAGGTCGTCGACCTGACGGGCACCGATGTCGACAAGCGTGAGGGCATCGGCAAGGTCAAGATGACCGGCGGCGGCAAGCGGTGGACGATCAAGGCCGACGGCACCGCGGTCGAGGACGACGCCAAGACCGTCTACGCCGGCACGGACGACAAGGGCCGCAACATCAACGCCACGTTCTCCGGCAGCACCGACTGGTCGATCAAGACCGTCGGGCGGACGATCGAGTACGCCGGCAAGGAGAGCACCTCCTCGGTGGTCATCTCCGTCGACGGTCGCAAGGCCGGCACGATCAACCTCGAGCCCAACCTGGACCCGAACAACTACACCTGCGTCGGCGACGTGTGGCGCACCTCCAGCGCCAAGGACCCCGACTCGTTCGCCCGGTACGACAAGGTCAAGTAGCGGCGCGAAACCCCTCGATTGGCGTCGCCCGTCGGGGGGTACAGCGGGAGCATGACCTGGATCGCGCAAGTGTCCGACCGTGCGAAGGCGCGACTGACCACGGCCCGGCGGACCGGCGTCGTCCCCGAGTTCCGCCGGGAGCTGCCCGACCGCGACGTCCTCGTCGTCGACCAGCGCTCCACAGTGGACGACGGCATCCCGCACGGTGTCCGGGTGGCCGGCGCGTGGGCGTGGCGGATCGTGCTGTTCATCCTCGCCGCGTACCTGCTGCTGCGGCTCATCGGCGCCCTGCGCCTCATGGTCATCCCGGTCGTCGTCGCGCTGCTGCTCGCGGCGCTGCTCGAACCGGCCGCCGCCGGCCTGCGCAAGCGGGGCGTGCCCAGGTCCCTCGCCGCCACGCTCGTCCTCGTCGGCGGCCTCGTCGTGGTCTTCGGCGGCCTCGGCGTCATCGTGCAGACCTTCATCGCCCAGTTCGACAGCCTCAGCGAACAGGTCGCCGGCGGCGTCAACGAGATCCGCGACTGGCTGTCGAGCGGGCCGCTGCACGTCTCGAAGGAGCAGATCGACTCCGCGATCGACGGGATCGGCGCCCAGCTGTCGGCGAACCGTGGCGCGCTCACCTCCGGCGCCCTGACCACCGCCACCACCATCACCGAGGTCCTCACCGGCTTCTTCGTGGTGCTGTTCACGCTGTTCTTCTTCCTGCGCGACGGCGGGCAGATCTGGGAGTTCCTCTGCCGCCTGCTGCCGCGCCCGGCCCGCCTGCCGGCCGCCCGCGCCGGGCACTACTCGTGGTTCACGCTGGTGTCCTACGTGCGGGCCACCGTCCTCGTCGCGTTCGTCGACGCCGTCGGCATCGGCATCGGCCTGGCGATCCTGCGGATCCCCCTGGCACTGCCGCTCGCCGCGCTGGTCTTTCTCGGCGCGTTCATCCCCGTCGTCGGCGCGACCCTGTCCGGCGCGGTCGCCGTGCTCGTCGCCCTGGTCACCAAGGACCCGCTGCACGCGCTGCTGGTCCTGGCCATCGTCATCGCCGTGCAGCAGCTGGAGGGGCACGTCCTGCAGCCGCTCATCATGGGCCGCGCGGTCTCCCTGCACCCCCTGGCCGTGATCCTCGCGATCACCACGGGCGTGGTCGCCGCGGGCATCGTCGGCGGCCTGGTCGCGGTGCCGCTGCTGGCGGTCGGCAACACCGCCGTGCGATACCTCGTCGCCCATCCCGACGGCGAGCCGACCCCGGACAAGGAACCACCGGGCACCCAGCCGTCCGACGAGTCCGACGGCGGGCCCATCGCCTCGGATCCCGCCTCGGATCCGGTGGCCTCGCCGCCGGGGGAGGACCTGCCTGACGCGAAGACCTCCGGCAGCACCAACTCCCACGAGTAGTGTTGATCCGCACTGTCACACGTGAGGAGCCGTGCATGCCGCTGACCGGAGAATACGCACCAGGCGCCGCGGACTGGGCCAACGAACAGGCTCAGCTGTTCGAGCGGACCAACGGCGCGGAGGGCAACACGCTGCGCGGCCGCCCGATCATCCTGCTCACCACCGTCGGTGCGAAGACCGGCAAGCTGCGCAAGAACCCGCTGATGCGGGTCGAGCACGACGGGGAATACGCGGTGGTCGCCTCCCAGGGCGGCGCGCCGACGCATCCCGTCTGGTATCACAACCTCGTCGCGCACCCGCAGGTCGAGCTGCAGGACGGCCCGGTCCGCAAGGACTACACCGCCCGTCTCGTCACCGGCGAGGAGCGCGCCACGTGGTGGAAGCGCGCCAACGAGACCTGGCCCGACTACGAGGCCTACCAGGCCAAGACCGACCGGGTGATCCCCGTCTTCGTCCTCACGCCGCAGAGCTGAGGGGTGCTCGACCCGGTTCTGCTCGCGCTGCTGGCCATGCAGCGCCACTCGTGGGAGCAGGGCGTCGCCACGCACGCCCTGCTCGACCTCGGCCACGCCGGCCTGGCCCGGCTGCTCGCCCTCGACGCCGTCGTGCACCAGAGCGCCGACGGCCGGCTCGGCACGGTGGGGGAGGAGTCCGGCTCGGTCAACGGCGCGGCCTGCGGCGAGGCCCTCATCGGCCACCCGGCGCTGGACGCCCAGCTCGACTGGCTGCTGTCCCGTGCGCCCCGGGCCGCCGACGGCACCCTCTTCCACGTGATCGGCGGCCGCGAGGTCTGGGCCGACACCGTCTACATGGTGGTGCCGCTGCTCGCCGCCACCGGCCACGCCGACGAGGCCGCCCGGCAGGTGGCCGGGCACCGGGAGCGGCTGTGCGACGGCGGGCTCTACGCGGCCCAGTGGGACGAGGCCACCGCGACCCTCACCGCCCCAGGGCACTGGGGCACCGGCAGCGGCTGGGTCGCCGCCGGCATCGCCCGGGCGCTGCGCTACGACCCGTCGCTGCGGCCGGCCCTCGCCGGCCACGCACGGGAGGTCCTGGACGCGTGCCTCGCGCTGCGCCGCCCCGACGGGCTGTTCGGCAACGTCCTGGACGACCCGGCGTCGTTCCCCGAGGCGAACGTCGCGCAGATGCTCGCGTACACCGCCTGCACCGGCGTCGCGGACGGCTGGCTGCCACGCTCGTATGCCGCGGTGGGCCGCTCGCTGCTGGCGTCGGTCGCGCCGCTGGTGACCGGGGAGGGCCTGGTGACGCAGGTCTGCGGCGCCCCGATGTTCGACCGGCCCGGCACCTCCGCGGAGGCCCAGTCCTTCCACCTCCTGGCCAGGGCCGCCGCCGCCCGGCTCGACGGCTGACGACGCCCGCGGCTCAGTCCGCTTCGGCCAGGGCGTCGGTGGCCTGGCGGCCCGCCGCGGTGGCCCGGTCCAGGAACTCGGCCAGCAGCTCCAGCTGCGCCTCGTCGTAGCCGGCGCAGAGGTCGTCCATGGCGGTGTTCATTCCCGTGTACAGGTGGAAGACCTCGGTGTTGCGCTCCTTGAGGGCGCGGACCTGGACGGCCCGGCGGTCGGCAGGGTCGCGCTCGCGGGTGATCCAGCCGGCCCGCTCCAGGCGGTCCAGGACGCCGGTCATGGTCGCCGGGTGCTGCCCGGCGCGCCGGGCGAGGGCACTGGGGCTCATCGGGCCGTGCCGGTTGATCAGGTCGAGGCAGTCGAAGTCGGCGTCCTTCACGCCGAGCCGCCCGCCGACCTGATGGTTGAGCAGCGACAGCTGGATCGACAGTTCCCGCAGCGACTCCTTGATCGCGGTCGTGGAGCGCCGCCGCTGCCGCTTGTCGTCAGGCGACTGTGATACGGAACTCATAAGATCTCGATCCCTGTTCCATATATTATGGAACTCATACGATATCGGTTGTCGAAGACACGATACCCGGAAAGGACCACGATGATCCTGATCACCGGCGCGACCGGCGTGATCGGCCGCCACCTCCTGCGCACCCTCATCGAGGCCGGCGAGCCCGTCCGGGCCGTCACCCGCGGCGCCCCGCTGCCCGGCAGCGTCCCCACCGTCGAGGCCGGCCTCCACGGCGTCACCGCGCTGTTCCTGCACCCGCGCGTCGCCGGCGAGCGCGCGCCGCAGATCCTCGCCGCCGCGCGGGCCGCCGGCGTCCGCAGGGTCGTCGCGCTCACCGCCATGAACGTCGATGACCCCGAGGACCAGCAGCCGTCCCGGCTCGCCGGTGACCGCAACGCGGAGCTGGAGGTCGCCGCGCGCGACAGCGGCCTGGCGTGGACCACGCTGCGCGCGGCCTCCTTCGCCGGCAACACCGCCCGCGCGTTCGGCCCGCAGATCAGGGCCGGTGCGACCGTGCGGTACCCCTTCCGCGCCTTCCAGGAGTCCCTCGTGGACGAACGCGACATCGCCGAGGTTGCGGCGCTGGCCCTGCGCGACGGCACCCTGGCGGGGCGGGCCCTGGAGCTCACCGGCCCGCAGTCGCTGACCCACGGCGAGCAGGTCGCGACCATCGGGGCGGTGCTGCACCGTCCACTGTGCTTCGAGGAGGTGCCCGCCGAGGCCGCGGCGCGGCAGCTGGTCGCGCAGGGCATGCCGCCGGCGTTCGCCGCGGCGCTGATGGAGCGCTACGCCCGCCACCCCGACCGGCCGCAGCACGCCCCGACCGGCGTCGTCGAGCAGGTCCTCGGCCGCCCGGCGACCCCGCTCGCCGGCTGGGTCGCCGACCACGCGGACGCGTTCTGACGTGGGCGCCGCCTACGTCACCGTCGCCCTGGTCACCGCCGCGGCGAACCTGTTCTCCGGCACCTGCGCGGTGCTGCACTTCCGGCCGATCCTGCCCGGCATGGCCCGCGCCGGCGTGCCCACGTCGTGGCTCACGTTCCCGATCGGCGTGCTGAAGCTCGCCGGCGCCGCCGGGCTCGTCGCCGGCCTGCTCACCGGTTCCGCCCTCGGCACCGCGGCGGCCGCGGGCCTGGTGCTGTTCTTCGCCTGCGCCGTGCACACGCACCTGCTGGCCGGCGACCTGTCGGCGCAGTTCGGCCTGGCCGTCGGCCTGCTGGCCCTCGCCGCCGCGACCGTCGCCCTCGATCCCGCCCTCAGCGTCGGCTAGGTCGTGTTTCGTAAGGGGTCGATGTTGCGGCGTGGCGGTGATCGATAACTGAAGAGGTCTCCGGTAGGTGGTTTAGCGACCAAGCAAAACCGAATACCAGACCGGAGACCTCGTGCCGAGCGTAGCGGCAGCGAGGCGCCATGACATGACCGACGTGCAGTGGGCGGTGCTGCAACCGTTGCTGCCTGCGGGAAACGGTCGTGGGCGTCCGCGGAAGTGGGCAGTCAGAGATGTCGTCGACGGGATCCGGTGGCGGGTCCGCGCCGGGGTGCCGTGGCGGGACGTCCCTGCCGTGTACGCGCCGTGGCAGACGTTGTACCGGTGGTTCCGGCGCTGGCAACGCGACGGGACGTGGGCGAAGATCCTGGCCGCGTTGCAGACCCTGGCGGACGCGGCTGGGAAGATCGGCTGGACGGTCAGCGTCGATTCCACGGTCAGTCGCGCGCATCAGCACGCTGCCGGCGCCCGCCGGGACGCGCACCTGCAGAAGGAGCCACCAGACGGGGTCGGCGGTGCCGAACCGGCCGATCATGGTCTAGGCCGCTCTCGTGGCGGGTTCACCACCAAGACCCACCTGGTCTGCGAGCAGGGCCGCAAGACCCTCGCGGTGGTCGTGACCGCTGGGCAGCGCGGGGACAGCCCGCAGTTCATCCCCGTGCTGGAACGCATCAAGGTGCACCGCATCGGCGGCGGCCGGCCACGGACGCGTCCCAGCCTGATCCTGGCCGACAAGGCGTACACCAGCAGAGGCAACCGCGGGTACGCCCGCCGCCGCAAGATCCGCGTCTGCATCCCGAGCAAGGCCGACCAGGACGCGCACCGTAAAGCCAAGGGGTCCAACGGCGGGCGGCCACCCGCCTTCGACCCTGTCGTCTACCGGTTGCGTCACGCCGTCGAGTGCGGCATCAACCAGCTCAAACACCACCGGGCCATGGCCACTCGGTACGACAAGCTCGCCGTCCGCTACGAAGCCACCGTCACCATCGCCGTTATCAACCAATGGCTCCGAGCCTTACGAAACACGACCTAGAACCCCGCCCCGGATCCTTCCAGCGAGCTTGGGTCCCGCGCCGGTTCGGATGGAACGTGGTTCTATCGAACTGCTGAGGAGGCACCATGGAGACAACCGAGAGGCTCGTCCGCGACCTGCTCGCCGCGATCAACGAGGGCGCGGTGGACCGCATCGGACCGCTCGTCGCCGAGGACTTCGTCGATCACGGCGCGCCGCCCTGGGCGCCCAAGGGTCGCGCCGGTTACCTGCAGATCATGGGTTTCCTGACCGGCGTGCTGCGGCTGCGCTTCGAGCTGCACGACCTCGTCGCGTCCGGTGACCAGGTGGCGGTCCGCGCCACGGCCCACGGCGTGCACAACAGCGGCCACCTCGGCTTCGCCGCGACGGGGAAGCCCTACGCGATGATGACGATGCATCTGTACCGCTCCACCGGCGGCGTCCTCGTCGAGCACTGGGGCGTCCGCGACGAGCTCAGCGCCCTGTGGCAGGTCGGCGCCCTGCCGGTGCCCGAGCCGGTGGCGCTGTAGCCATGACGGGGCGGCTGTAGCCATGACGGGGCGGCGGTATTCCAGTGCGGTCCGGGCGGAGCAGACCCGCGCCACCCGCCAGCGCGTGATCGCCGCCGCCCAGGCGCTGTTCCTGCGCCGCGGCTACACCGGCGCCACCGTCGAGGCGATCGCGGCGCGCGCCGGGTGCAGCGTCCAGACGGTCTACAACACGGTCGGCGGCAAGGCCGCGGTCCTCAAGGCGGTCTACGACACGATGCTGGCCGGCGACATCGAACCCGTGGCGATGCTGGAGCGTCCGGCCGCCCTCGCGATGCGCGCGGCGCCGGACCCACGGGAGCTGCTGGCCCGGTACGCGCGGATGGGCCGCGACATCACCGAGCGGGTCCTGCCGCTGCTGCCGATCCTGCTCAGCGAGGGCGCGGCCGGCGACCGCGACGTCAAGGCGCTGATCGACACGACCGAGGCGGAGCGCGCGATCGGCACCGCGACCGTGGCGGCGACCCTGCAGGAGCGCTTCGGCCTGCGGGTCAGCGTCGAGGAGGCCGCCGACGTGCTGTGGACCCTCACCGCGCCGGAGGTGGTGCTGCGCCTCGTGCACCGCCGCGGCTGGACCCTGGACCGCTTCGAACGCTGGCTCGCCGAAGCCATGGCCGACGCCGTCCTGCCCCGCTGACCCCCGCCGCCGATACGCCCGGTGTTGCCGCGCCCGGAAGCGCCCGGTCTGCCCGCGCCCGGAGGCGCCCCGTCGTCGGCGCGCTCGGAGGCGGCGGTGTCGCCGCGCCCGGAGGTGCCCCATCTGGCCGCGCCGGGAGACGCCCGGTCTGGCCGTGGCTGGAGGCGTGCCGGTGTTGCCGCGCCCGGAAGCGCCCGGTCTGCCCGCGCCCGGAGGCGCCCCGTCTGCCCGCGCCGGGAGGTGCCCCGTCTGCCCGCGCCGGGAGGCGCCCGGCTGCCCGTGGCTGGAGGCGTGCCGGTGTCGCCGCGCCCGGAGGCGGCGGTGTCGCCGCGCCCGGAGGCGGTCGGCGGAGGGGTGCGGCGGCCGGGGCGGCCGATCAGCGCTGGCGCTGGCGCCAGGTGGCGAGCGTCGCCTCGAGGCGGCGCTGGTTGCGGCTGCCGCCCGTGAGATTGCGGCGGACGCGCCCGTAGAGCCAGACGGCCCCACCGACCACGACCGCGCCGACGATGAGGTAGAAGGCGGCACCGAGCAGTGCGTTGAACAGCCATACGGCGATCGCGCCGACGACGAACAGTCCGACGACGACGGCGACGATCCCTGCGAGGACTCGACCCATGCCTCCAGCATGCGCCGGCCGCGGCGGCCTGCGCATCGGGGAAGTCACTGAGTCAGGCGGCCAGGGCCGCATACGGGCCGGCGGCCTCGAGCAGCGCGGCGTGGGTGCCCCGCTCGATGACGCGGCCGTGGTCGATGACCAGGATCTGGTCGGCGTCGCGGACGGTGGAGAGGCGGTGCGCGATGGTGATCGTGGTGCGCCCCTCGGCGAGGGCGTCGAAGGCCCGCTGCACGGCGCGCTCGGTCTCGGTGTCCAGGGCGCTGGTCGCCTCGTCGAGCACGAGGATGCGCGGGTCGCGCAGCAGGGTGCGGGCGATGGCGATGCGCTGCTGCTCGCCGCCGGAGAAGCGGTAGCCGCGGGAGCCGACCATCGTGTCGTAGCCGTCGGGGAGGCGGGAGATGAGGTCGTGGATCTGGGCGGCCTTCGCGGCCTCGACGAGCTCGTCGTCGGTCGCGTCGGGCTTCGCGTAGCGCAGGTTCTCCCGGATGGTGGTGTGCAGCAGATACGTCTCCTGGCTGACCACCCCGACGATCTCGGCGAGGTCGGCGAGGCGCACGTCGCGCAGGTCGACGCCGTCGATGGTGATCCGGCCGCCGGTGGGGTCGTGCAGCCGGGCGACGAGGGAGGCGATGGTGGACTTGCCGGAGCCGGTCTCGCCGACCAGGGCGAGGGAGGTGCCGGCGGGCACGTCGAGGCTGATCCCGGCGACCGCGGCGGCGTCGCTGCCCGGGTAGCTGAAGGTGACGTCCTCGAAGCGCAGGTGGCCGCTGGTCGTGGCGCGGGGCAGCGGCACCGGGTGGGCCGGGTCGTCGACCTCCACCGGCAGGTCGAGGTATTCGAAGATCCGCGCGAACAGTGCCAGGGAGCTGGTCAGCGACACACCGACGCCGAGCAGGCCCATGAGCGGCCGGAACAGCGCGGACTGCAGCGCGGTGAACGCGACCAGGGTGCCGATGCTCAGCGAGCCCGCGGTCGGTGGCAGGCCGGCGCTGAGGTAGATGACCGCGGGGATCGCGGCGAAGATGATGCTCATCGAGGCCATCCGCCAGCGCCCGGCGAGCTCGGAGCGCAGCTCCAGGTCGATCAGCCGGTTGGACGACGCGGTGAACCGCTCGACGAGGGCGGCGCCGGCGCCCATGGTCTTGCTCAGGCGCACGCCGCTGACGGAGAGGCCCTCCTCGATGGTGACGTTGAGGTCGGCGAGCTCCCGCTGGCGCGCGGCGGTGATCTCGCGGCGCATCCCGGCGACCTTGCGGGTGAGGTAGATCGCGGGAGGCAGCACGACGAGGGAGACCAGCGACAGCCGCCACGACAGCGCGGCCATGGCGACCGCGGTGGTGATGGTGGTGGTCAGGTTCGACGCGACGGAGGTCGCGGTCGAGGTGACCACGCTCTGCATGCCGCCGATGTCGTTGGTGATGCGGGACTGCACCTCGCCGGTCCTGGTGCGGGTGAAGAACCCGACGGACTGGCGCTGCAGGTGGGTGAAGACGTCGGTGCGCAGGCGGTGCATGACCTGCTGGCCGACCCTGGTGGAGATCCAGGTCTGCACGACGCCGAGCGCGGAGGTGACGGCGGCGACGGCGACCATGCCGACGACCAGCCAGATCAGCAGCGTGGTGTCGCGGCCGGGCAGTGCGACGTCGATGACCTCGCGGAGCAGGAACGGCGACGCCCCGCCGAGCACGGAGGAGACGACGATGATGGCGACGACCGCGGTCAGCGGGCCGCGGTGGGCGGTGAAGAGGCGGCCGATGCGGGCCAGGGAGACGTCCTTGGCCTGGGCCTTGTTGCGGGCCTTGTCCGCGGCGCTGAGCTCACGGTTGCGTGGGGGTCGCTGGGGGAGTTGGGGTTCCAAGGGAACTCACCTTCTGCAGGGGACGTTTTGATGAGGTTACCTCACTATGAGGCTCCAACACCAACCCCTGCTACCGTATTCCCGTGAACGACGCCGACGATGGCCGTGATGAGGGTCTCGCCGAGGCGTTCTGGAGCGTCGCCCGCCGGCTGCGGCACCTGACGCACGAGACCCTCGAGCCGATCGGGATCACCCCCGGGCAGTCCCGCGCCGTGGCGGTCCTCATGCGGCACGGGGTGATGCGCCTGAGCGAGCTGTCCGACCACCTGCGCATCGCGCCGCGCTCGACCACCGAGGTCGTCGACGGGCTGCAGGAGCGCGGCCTGGTCGAGCGCCGCCCCGACCCGGCGGACCGGCGCGCCACCCTGGTCGCGCTGACCGACACCGGGCAGGCCACCGCCGAGGCGATCCGCACCGCCCGGCACGCCGAGGCCGAACGTTTCTTCGCCAACCTGGACGCCGCCGACCGGACGACCCTGGCGAGGATCCTGAAGACCCTGAAGTCGTAGCGCCGCGACCGGCCGGCGGGTTCGGATCGTGGTCGACGCAGCGCCGAGCGACAAGTGCGTGGCCGGGCGGACGTCCGGCGTTCACCGATGCGCCGCCGATCGCACGCAAGATCGTTGCAAGATCAGCGACCATGAAATCGGCGCGCAACCTCGGCTGGCGGCCCGCATTCGAAGCGGACCGCGGCGACGCTGAGGGAGAGGTCGTCCTGGGCGCCGGCGTCGCCTCACGACTGGCCGATCCGTCCAGTCCGGGCCTTGGCACAGCGGCCACGTTGGCAGGTGGCGGCGGGCTGGGAACGGTCCGGTTGGGGGCGGACCTCGAGCTGCGGATGCCCGGCACCTCACCGACCGGCCACTACACGTCCGTCCTCACGCTCACCTTGATCAGCCCCTGACCCGCCCGGCGGACTCCACCGGCCCGCCGCGTCAGACCGCCAGGGTGGGCGCGTCCAGAGCGGCCGGGACGGGCGCCGGGCGGTGGGCCAGGACCGGCGGGACGTGGACCGGCACGTCGACCGCGGCGGCGAGGATCAGCGCGAGCGCGACCGCCGTCGGGCGGCACTCCGGGACCTTCGACAGTGACGCGGCGCACAGCTCGGCGATCTCCGGTGGCAGCCCGGCGATCGGCGGCAGCTCGGCCGGCGGGGTGTGCCGGTGCGCGTGCAGCACCTGCTCGTCGGTGCCGACCGGCCACGGGATCCGGCCGGTCAGGCACTGGTACAGCAGGACACCGACGGCATAGACGTCGGTGGCGGTACTGGCCGGGCCGCCGTCGAGCCGTTCCGGCGCCAGGTACGCGGGGGTACCGAACAGGATCCGCTCCGACGGGTGCCCGACCCGCGCGGCGACGCCGAAGTCGAGGATCTTCGCGCCGGCCGCGGTGAGCACGACGTTGGCGGGCTTCACGTCGCGGTGCACGATGCCGTGGCTGTGCGCGGCGGCAAGGCCGGCGCCGACCTCGGCGCAGATGCGCCCGGCGACCTGCCAGTCGAGCGGGCCGTCCCGCATGGCCTCGACGAGCAGCGGCCCCTCGACGAGCTCCATCACCAGGTACGCGGTGCCGCGCCCGCCGCGGCGGGACGTGCCGAAGTCGTAGACGGCCACGACGTTGGGGTGGGCGAAGCGGGCGCCGGAGCGGGCCTCGTTGCGGGCCCGGTCGAACGCGTCAGGGTCGGCGGTGTGCTCGGGGGTGAGCAGCTTGACCGCGACGTCCCGGTCCAGGACGTCGTCGTGCGCACGCCAGACACTCGCCATGCCGCCCTGGCCGAGCTTCGCGCCGAGGCGGTACCTCCCACTCAGACACCGCATGGATACCTCCTTCCCGGATCGCCGGTGAACCACACGGCAACCCGGCGGGCAACCGCGACGCAACCACCCGGAGGTGGACTCAACACAGATCACCGACAGGAGGCGCGTGTGCACACAACGAAACGGGTGCTGCTCGCCTTCGGCGCGGCCGGGATCGTCGCGTCGTCGCTGACGAGCGGGCGGGTCGGCCACGTGATCTGGCTGCTGACCGCGATCGTGTGCGCTTCGCCACTGCTCGTGCGGGTCTGGCGGGACCGCGCGACGGTCGCGGCGCCGTGGCGGCTCGTCGTGGCGGGCGTCGCGGTGCGGCTCGCGTCGGACGTCGTGTGGTCCGTGGAGGACCTGCGCCACGACGGGGCGATCCCGTTCCCGTCCTGGAACGACATCGGCTACCTGCTGTCCTACGGGCTGCTGATGGCCGGCCTGGTCCGCGCGACCGGCGGGCGGGCCCGCACCGCGCTGCTCGACGCGTCGATCATCGCGGCCGGCCTGGCGCTCGTCGACTGGATGGTCCTGGTCCACCCGTACCTGCACCACGCCGACCAGGGCGGGCCGGGCGCGACCGCCCTGGCGCTGCTGTACCCGGTGTGCGACCTGGTGCTGTTCGCGACCGGGGTGCGGGTGCTGTTCACCGACGCGATGCAGAGCTGCGCCAACCGCCTCGTCCTGCTCGGCCTGGGGCTGCTGCTGGCGGCCAACTTCATCTTCTTCGCCCACGCCGCGACCGGCGCGACCCGGTCGGTCGACCTCGTCGACAACGTGCTGTGGCTGCTGTCGTACCTGGCGCTCGGGTTCGCCGGGCTCCAGCGCGAACGGCCGGGGTCCGCCGCCGGGGACCGCGCCGCCGACGGCCAGGCCATGTCCCGCGCCCGGATCATGACGTTCGCGGTCGCCGCGCTGATCGGGCCGCTGGCGTTCGTCGTGCAGCAGCGCAACGGCGACGGTGACCACCTCCTGGTGCCGGCGGTCGTGTCGGCGGCCCTGTCGCTGCTGCTGGTGCTGCGCCTCGGCGGCCTGGCCCGGGTCGCGCAGCGCCGCTCCGCGGACCTCGACCTGCACGCCGGTGAGCTGGAGCGGCGCGGCCGGGAACTCACCGAGGCCCTCGCGGAGCGGGAGACCCTGGAGCACCAGCTGCGCCACGGCGCCCTGCACGACCCGACCACCGGCCTGGCCAACCGGGCGCTGCTGACGCAGCGCATGGAGTGGGCGCTGACGAGGAACGACGATCAGGGCCGGCACGCGCTGATCCTGCTCGACCTGGACCGCTTCACCGACGTCAACGACGCCCACGGGCACGGCTTCGGCGACGACGTGCTGGTCGCGGTCACCGCCCGGCTGCGGGGCGTCGCCGCGCCCGCCGACACCCTGGCCCGGCTCGGCGGCGACGAGTTCGCGCTGTTCGTCGAGGACGTCGACCCGCTGCGCGCCGGGCACCTCGCCGAGCACCTGCGGGCGGAGCTGAAGGCGCCGCTGACGATCGGCGCGCGGACCGTACACCTGACCGCCAGCCTCGCACTGGTGCACCTCACACCGAGGGCCGCGCCCCGCGACGCGGTCGCCGACGCCGAACTGGCGCTGCGGGCGGCGAAACGCGCCGGCCGGGACCGGGTCAGCGTGTACCGACCGGAGCTGCGCACCGCCCGCGAGACGTTCACCCGCATCAGCGCCGGGCTGCGCCACGCCGTCGACCGCGGCGAGCTGGCCGTGCATTACCAGCCGGTGGTGGAGCTGCCGTCCGCGCGGATCGTGGCCGTCGAGGCGCTGCTGCGGTGGACGCCGCCGAGCGGGCCGGTGCCGCCGCTGGACTTCATCCCCGTCGCCGAGGAGACCGGGATGATCGTGCCGATCGGCGCGTGGGTCCTGGAGCAGGCGTGCCGGGACGCGAAGGACTGGCACGACCGGCACGGCACGTCGCTGACGGTGAACGTGTCGGTGCGGCAGCTCGCCGAGCCCGGCTTCGCCGACCAGGTGCTGCGCACCCTCGCCCGGACCGGGCTGCCGGCCGCCGCGCTGGTCCTGGAGATCACCGAGTCGGTGTTCGTCGGGGTCGCCGACGACGCGGCGCCGCTGCTCGCCGCCCTCGACGGGCTGCGCACGCACGGGATCCGCGTCGCGATCGACGACTTCGGCACCGGGTACTCGTCGCTGTCGTACCTGACGCAGCTGCCCGTCGACATCCTCAAGATCGACCGGTCGTTCGTGCCGACGGACACCGCGGCCGCCGGCGAGGACCACGCGTTCACCCGCGCGGTGCTGCAGCTCGGCACCAGCCGGCACCTGTCCGCGATCGCCGAGGGCATCGAAACCCAGGAGCAGGCGCGGCTGCTGCACGACCTCGGCTGCCGGCTCGCGCAGGGCTACCACTTCGCCCGGCCCGGACCGGTCGCGCAGGTGGACGCCGCGTTCCTGCGGCTCAACCCGGCGCTGACCCCATGAGAGCGCAGCTGCGGCGGGACCCGGCGCTCATCGCCCTCGCCGCGGCCTCCGTGCTGCTGGTCGTCTGCCTGCTCACCGGTACCGGCGGCGTGCGGCTCTTCTGGTCCGCCCTGCCGGTGTACGACCTGCTCATCTGGGTCTTCGCGCGGCGGGTCGCGGCGATGCCCGGCCTGCCGGAGGACGCGCGCAGGTTCTGGCGGCGGGCCGGGCAGGCCGCGGTGCTGTTCGTCGTCGGCGACCTCAGCCAGACCGCCGTGGCGTGGCTGCACCCGGGACCCGCGGCGGCCGTGCCGAACTCGTTCCAGGCCGCGGCGATCGTCGCCGGATCCTGCTGGCTGATCTGGGTCATGGTGACCCACCCGGCGCACCTGCCGTCGACGGCGGTGAAGGTGCGCTTCTGGCTGGACGCGGGCGCGGTCCTCATCGGCGCCGGCGTGCTCATCTGGCTGCTGCTCCTGCCGCACACCGGCATCGGCGGCTCGCCGGTCGCGCTGCTGCTCGGCACCGTCATCATCGCCATCACCGGGTTCTCCGCGGTGAAACTGGTGCTCAGCGGCAACGCGCCGCTGACCGTGCTCGCCGCCGCGCCGATGCTGGCCGCCGCCGTGATCCAGGGCAGCGTCGGCGCCCTCGTCACCGCCGACGGCACCCACCAGCGCCTGCTGCTGGCCGCGCAGGTCCTGCCGGCGGCGCTGCTGGCGCTGGGCCCGCGGCTGCAGGAGCACTCGGTGCGCCTCGACCCGGTGCGCTCGGTACGCCCGGCGCGGCGGCCGTACAGTCTCCTGCCGTACACCACGCTCGTGGGGCTCTTCGCGGCCCTGCCGATCGTGCTGCGCGACGGGACCGGCCCCGACGTGTGGCTGCTGCTCGGTGGGCTCGCCGCGACCACGGCCCTGGTCGTGACCCGCCAGCTGCTGGCGTTCCGGGAGAACGCGGCCCTGCTGTCGGAGCTCGGCGCGCAACGGGAACACTTCCGGTCGCTGCTCGCGCACTCCACCGACATCACCTCGATCGTCGACGTGACCGGCGCGCTGACCTACGTGACCCCGGCGACGGAGCGGCTGCTGGGCAAGTCACCCGCGGCGGTGCTCGGCACGACCGTCGCCTCCCACATCCACCCCGACGACCTGCCGGCGTTCGCGACCGCGATGGACACGCTGCGGGCCACCCCGAACGCGTCGGTGAGCTACCAGGTCCGCTACGCGCACGCCGACGGCTCCTGGCGCTGGCTGGACGTGGTCAGCCGCAACCTGCTGCACCTGCCGAGCGTCGGCGGCTACGTCAGCAACGCCCGTGACGCGACCCAGGCCCGCCTCCTGCAGGACGAGCTGCGCCACCAGGCGACCCACGACGGACTGACCGGCCTGGCCAACCGGGCCCTGTTCGACGCGCACCTAGCCGCCGCCGCGTCGCACCGCGTCGCGGCGGTCCTGCTGGTCGACCTCGACGACTTCAAGGTGGTCAACGACACCCACGGCCACCACGCTGGGGACGCGGTGCTCGTGGGTGTCGCCGAACGGCTCGCCGCCAGCGTCCCCGCCGGCGGGACCGCGGCCCGCATCGGCGGGGACGAGTTCGCGGTGCTGCTGCCGGGCTCCGACGCGCGCGACGCGGACGCCGTCGCCCGCCGGTTCCTGGACCTGCTGGACGTGCCGGTGGTGGTCGACGGTCACCGGCTGCTGGTGCGGGCGAGCATCGGCGTCGTGGACGGCGACCCGAAGGCCGCCGAGGCGCTGCTGCAACGCGCCGACGCCCGCATGTACGCGACGAAACGCGAAACTCAGATGTCTCAGATGTCTTCGTCGAGCTGAGTCGCGCGGCGCGCCTCGCGCACCAGCTGCCCGGTCGAGTCGACCGCACCGTCGTCGATGCGTCCGCCGCGCGCCTCGTGCACGGCGCGGCTCTGCGCCAGCTCGTATTCGCGCCGCGCGGCCGCTTTGGCCTGGCCCTCGGGGCTGTCGGGGTCCACCCCGGTCGGGTCCTGTGCGTTCATCGGATCACTCCAAACGGGTTCGCCTTCGCGTGAGGGGCCACGATACCCACTCCCGTCGGCTCGAATCCATAAGCAATTCACCACGCATCCCACCTGACATCCCAGCTACCGGATGTGGAATACCGCCGCACCGTGGATAGGTTCGGCTGGGTACCTGCCTTTCGTTCTTAGGAGATCCCGCCGCATGTCAGAGCAGATCAGCGCGCACGCCGGGGCGGCCGGCACCATCGACCTCGGCGGTGACCTGACCGTCAACCGGCTCGGCTTCGGCGCCATGCGCATCACCGGCACCGGCATCTGGGGCGACCCGCCCAGCCGCGCCGACGCCGTGGCGGTCCTGCGCCGCGCCGTGGACCTGGGCGTCAACTTCATCGACACCGCCGACTCCTACGGCCCCGACGTGAGCGAGGAGCTGATCGCGGAGGCGCTGTACCCGTACGCCGACGACCTCGTCATCGCCACGAAGGGCGGCCTGGAGCGCCCCGCCCCCGGCGAGTGGACCGCCAACGGCGACCCGGCCCACCTGCACAAGGCCCTCGACGGCAGCCTCCGCAAGCTGCGCCTGGAGCAGATCCCGCTGTACCAGTTCCACCGCCCCGACCCGAACGTGCCCCTGGAGGACTCGATCGGCGCGCTCGTCGAGGCCAAGGAGGCCGGCAAGATCCGCCACATCGGCGTCTCCAACTTCACCGAGGAGCAGCTGCGGGTGGCGCAGCGGCTCACCCCGATCGTGTCGATCCAGAACCGGTACAACGTCGACGACCGCGGCTCGGAGTCTCTCGTCGATCTCTGCGAGCAGGAGCAGATCGTGTTCCTGCCCTGGGCGCCGATCCAGGACCTTGACGGGGTGACCGCGGTCGAGGAGATCGCGGCGCGGTACTCCATCACGACGCGGCAGTTGGTGCTGGCGTGGCTGCTGGGCCGGTCGTCGGCGATTCTGCCGATTCCGGGTACTGGGTCGGTCTCTCATCTGGAGTCGAATGTTGCTGCTGCCTCTGTTGCATTGACGCCTGCGGAGGTTGCGGCGATTACGGCTGCTACGGGCTGAGGTTTCCTGTTTTCACCCCCAGGATCGTGTGGTCGTCTTCCTGCTGGGCGTCCGCTTGGGGGTACGCCGCCTGGAGTGGTTCCTGGTGTCGGTCCTCGGGGCTCGGTGGTTTCGCGCAGCCTCCGGCGGCGCGGACGGGTAGCGCGGTTGCCGTCCGTGCCGTGTCGAGGTGATGCCAAGCCAGGTCCGCGCTCACATGATCCAGCGCCGTCGAGGTCGTCATTCGGTGGTGCCACACCGTCGCTGGTATCAAAAACCATCGCAAATCACCCAAACCGCGGTGCGCCCGAGGCGCGCACCAAGATCCAGCCCGCCCGCCGTCTTGATCGAAGGCTCCGGGTGGTCGTCCGGACGGCCACCGCCGTCCTTCGATCATGGGCCGGGACGGAAGATCGCCGTCCGAGCGCTGGTACTCCCCGGTCTAGTGATCGATGGTCTTCGCTCTTTGACTGAAAACGGTGTTGTAGCACCGAATGATGCGCCCGACGGCGCTGGATCATGTGAGTTCGGACCTGGCTCGGGATCACCGCAACTACGGCACGGACGGTGACCGCGCTACCCGTCCGCGCCGCCGCAGGCTGCGCGAAACCACCGAGCCCCGAGGACCGACACCAGGAACCAGTCCAAGCGGCGCACCCCCACGCGGACGAGCAACCGCAAGACGACCACTGGATCGTGGGGGAGAACTAACCCGCGATATCAGCAACCCGGGAAGCAGGCACCACCACATACTGCCGCAACGACAGATCCCGGAACGTCACCGGCCCCCGAGGACCAGGCACCCGGTCGATGTTGATCCCCGTCTCCGGAAGCGCGAGCAGCTTGAACCCGTCCAGCAGCCGCGTCGTCGCGTTCCAGAACGCCCCGGTGCCCGAATACGCCGCCAGGAACTCGCGGGCCGCGGCGGCGGACTCGGTGACGATCCCCGCCGCCAGCCCGGACGTGGCGTCGTTGGCGAGCTGCGCCGCGGCGAGAGGGCCGGACACCGGCGCGATCGTCACCGTCGCCTCGTCGGCGGAGTCCAGCGCCCACTCGTAGCCCAGCGCGTGGCTGTGCGGCGGCAGCGAGGCGGCGATCGACGGGGTGCGGGCGGCCAGGGTGGACACGATGCCGGGGACGGTCGAGGACCACAGGGACTCGTGGACGAGCAGGAGGTTGAGCCGGTTGCACACGCCGAGGCGGTCCAGGCCGGCGTCGATGAGGGCGGCGGCCTTCGCGGGGTCGGCGGCCTCGTCGAGGTAGAGCACGCCGCCGCCGTCGGCGTGGGCGAGAGTGCGCACGCCGTGCAGGGCGGCGCGCTCGGCGAGGCTGCGGGTGGAGTCGCCGCTGCCGCGCAGGATGACGAGGGGGATGAGGCCGGGCTGCGAGACGAGGGCCTCGGCGGAGTCGCGGCCGCGGGCCCGCACGAGCTGCACGGCGGCGGGGTCGAGGCCGGCCTCGGCGAGGGCGGGCGCGACGACGGCGTCCATGAGCGCGACGGCGGAGGCCAGGGCGGCGGAGCCGGTCCGCAGCACGCCCGCGTTCTGCGACTTGACCAGCTGCGAGGCGACGTCGACGGTGACGTTGGGGCGGGCCTCGTAGTTGGCGCCGATGACGCCGACGGGGCGGCGCCATTCCTGCAGGACCAGATCGCCGTCGAGGGTGCGGACGGTGCGCTGCGCGGGCTCGGCCTCGACGCCGGCGAGGATGTCCAGCTGGGAGGCCATCGCGGTGAGGCGGGTCTCGTCGAGCTTGAGCCGGTCGAGCAGGCCGCCGCTCATGCCGTCGGCGACGGCCGCGGCCTGGTCCTCGCGGTTCGCGGCGAGGATCTCGTCGCGGGCGGTGACCAGGCGGCGGGCCATGCCGCGCAGCGCGTCGTCGATGGTCTTGGCGGGGGCCGCGGCGAGTGACGGCGCGGCGGCGCGGGCGGCCTGCGCGGCCGCCGTAACGGCATCCCGAGATGAGTCAGCGGACACGGCGGCACTCCCCAGACAAGCAGCGGCGAAAAGGGAATTCTAGAGCGTCACCGTTTGCGGGCCTGGAGGGTGTACGTCTGCGGCAGCCGCCACGGGCGTTCGGCGAGGCGGTGCTCGCCGTGCTCGTCCGCGACGGTCCGTCCGGGCAGGGCGTCCCACGGGGCGCTGTCGTGCTCCTGGAGCATCGTGAGGTCCAGGCCGGCGTCGAACAGCGCGGTGACGATCTCGCCGAGGCCGTGGTTCCACTGGTGGGTGACCGTGTTCTGGAACTTCACGTCGGTCTCGACGTAGGTGCCGTCCTCTTCCCAGACGAGCGGCTCGGCGCGTTCGAAGTATGCCTGGTCGACGGCGAGCAGACCGTCGGCGCGGGTCTCGTCGATCGCCCACAGCATCGGGTGGCCCTCACGCATGAAGAGCCGCCCGCCGGGTCTGAGCAGCGCGGAGACGACACCGGCCCAGCGCCGGATGTCCGGCAGCCAGCAGATCGCGCCGATGCCGGTGTACACGAGATCGAAGGTCCCCTGATCGAGCACCTTCGGTGCGTCGTACACGTCGGACTCGACGTAGCCGATCGGCGCCGCGGTCGCCGCGGCGAGGTCGCGGGCCTGCGCCAGGGACGCGCCGGAGAAGTCGAGGCCGGTGACCTGCGCGCCGAGCCGGTGCAGCGACAGCGTGTCGGTGCCGATGTGGCACTGCAGGTGCACGGCCCGCAGGCCGCCGAGCTCGCCGAGGCGCGGCAGGTCGAAGCGCACGACGTCGCTGAGATACGCCGGGTCGTCGATGAACCGCTGCCGGGAGTAGCCGGGCGACGCGGCGTGCGCGGGGGCACGCTCGTCCCATTGGGCGCGGTTGAGGCGCAGGTATTCGGTCACACGGTCGAACCTGCCACGACCGGCGCCGGCTCGACAGCGGTTTTCGCCGGCCGCAGCCACAGCGCGGCGAGGACCAGCAGTGCGATGCTGACCAGGGTGTACGTGTCGCCGACGAGCCGTTGCACGCCGTGCCACGTGGTGGGGTCCTCGATGTCGGGTAGGTGCCACAGCAGCCCGCGCGGCGCGGCGATGTGCTCGCCGCGGCCCTGCATCGGCCAGGCGAGGAAGGCCATGACGAGCACCCCGGGCAGCCCGGCGGCGAGCCATCGCAGGCGGGCGGGGACCTGCGCGGCGACGGCGGCGGTCGCGACGAGGACCGGCACGATCCAGGCGTAGTGGTACGTCCATGACACCGGCGAGATGAGCAGGCCGGTGAGCGCGGCGCAGGCGACCCCGAGCAGTTCCTCGCCGCGCCGGTGGGCGGCGAGGGCGACCGCGAACCCGGCGACGGCGACGAGCAGGGCCAGGGCGTAGTAGACGCCGGTCGAGCCGGTCCACCGCGCGGCGAGGGTGTGCAGCGACTGGTCGAGGGAGCCGCCGAGCGCGGCGTCCTGCGTGACCCGGCCGGAGCTGGCGAACATGCCGGTGAACCAGTACTGGGCCGAGTCGCGCCAGTCGGCGGCGAAGCCGAGGAGCGTCAGCGCGGCGAACACCCCGGTTGCCGTCGCGGCGGCCCGGAACTGGCGCGTGATCAGCAGGTACACGATGAAGATGCCGGGGACGAGCTTCGCCGCGGTCGCCACGCCGATCGCGGCGCCGCGCAGCCGGTGCCCGTCGGGCAGGGCGAAGTCGGTCAGGACGAGCAGGACCAGGATCATGTTGATCTGGCCGTCGTTGAGGTTGGCCTGGACGGGTTCGAGCCACAGGCTGCCGGCGGCGAGGGCGAGCGCCGCACCGGTGAGACCGGCCCGCCCGCGCAGGCCCGCCATCCGGAGGCTGAGCAGGCAGACCACGACGAGCGAGACGATCGTCAGCGCGTTGAGCGTGACGAGGGCGTGGGTGCTGCCGAGCCGGGACAGCTCGTCGAAGGCGAGCAGGGTCACCGGCGGGTACGTGAACGGCCAGTGCCCGGCGGTGAACGCCAGGTCGTAGACGTGTTCGTGGTGCCGGAACGCGGCGCCCGCCTGCACGTAGACCTCGATGTCGGGGTCGTCCAGCTGCGGTCCCTCGAGCCTGGCCACCTGCAGGTAGCTGCCGAGCGACACGGCGAAGGCAAGCGCGCCGGGCAGGAGCAGCCAGTCCGGGAGGGTCCGTCTCACGATCCGCAGCGTGCCACGCCGCGGCGCGTCGCAGAGGTGGCCCAACGGTCGGGATCCACGGTCTTGTGGCGGCCGCGGCACGCCGACCGGCCGAGCCCGGCAGGGGATGGAATGGCCGGGGTGACCGTCCAGTCCCCGGCACGCTCACCCTGATCACTGCTACGCATGGCCACATGTACAGATGGGCGTTGCTTGCCGGTGGTGCCGCGCTCGGCGGGTTGGTGTGGCTGGGTGAGACCACGCACGTCCGGGCGGTGCTGACCGGCCCGCCACCGGGTGACCTCGCGGGGCTCGGGCTGTCGGACCGGGCGCCGTCCGGCGGCCTGTTCCCGATGGACCTGGCGCTGTGGGTGTTCCTCGCCGTCGCCGCGGCCGTGCTGATCCTCGGCGTCGTGCGGTCCCGGGTGAGGCGTGCCACGTTCCGCCCGGATCCCGCCGACGCCGCCGATAGGACCTCGTCGACCGGCGACGCGGTGGGGAGGTGAGCACGTGCCCGCTGCTTCACGGCTCCGCGAGGCGGCGGTCGCCATGGTCGCCACCGTGGCGCTGCTGGCCGCCGCGCTCCGGCACCCCGGCGGCACCCTGATCGGCTGGGCCACCTGCGTGCTGACCCTCGGCGTCGGGCTGCGCTGGCTGCAGTCGGCCAGCCCGGCGCAGGGCCGGATGCGGGTCGGTCTGCGGCTGCTGGGCGCCGGGTTCTTGGCCTGGTCGGCGGGGCAGCTGGTGTGGCTGCTCGGCCCGCCGCAGGTGGCGACCGCCGTCTTCAACGTCTCGGCGGTCCTGATGGCCGCCGGCGCCGCGTGGATGGCGGCGACCCGCCGGCTCGGCTCGATCCGCGCCGCCCTCGACGGGCTCATCATGGCCGCGAGCCTGTGCTTCATCAGCTGGGCCGTGATCCTCGGCCCGTTGTACCGCGCCCGCGACGACAGCGCCGCCCCCGTGGTCAGCGCCGCCGCGTACCCGCTCGGGGACGTGCTCATCGGCAGCATCACCCTGCTGATGCTGTACGAGACCCGCGGCCCGCGGCGCCGTTCCGTGGCGGTCGCGGCGGTCGGGCTGCTGTTCGTGTCCGCCGCCGACACCGCGTACGCCTCGCAGGTGTTCGCCGGCACGTACCAGGTCGGCAACGTCGCCGACCTGGGTTGGTTCCTGGGGTTCGCGATCGTCGGCGTCGGCGCGCCCCGGCCGGCGGAGATCGACGGCAGCGCCGCCATGGTCATCGAGGGCCGCACCTGGGACCACCTGCCGTACCTGCCGTTCGGCGCGGCGCTGTGCACCGGCGTCGCGGCGTACTTCGTGCAGGGCGGCCGGGTCGACGGGGTGCTGTTCCTGCTCATGATCGCGATGACGGTGCTGATCCTGGTCCGGCAGCTGCTGGCGCTGCGGGACAACCGGCTGCTCAACCGGCGCCTCGCGGAGGTCGTCGACGACCTGCGCCACCGCGCCTACCACGACCCGCTGACCGGGCTGCCGAACCGGGCGCTGCTGCTGGACACCCTCGAACGGCGGCTCAAGGCGGGCCGGCCGGTCGCGCTGCTGTACGTGGATCTCGACGGCTTCAAACCGGTGAACGACACCCACGGCCACGAGGCCGGCGACCGGGTCCTGAGCGCCGTCGCGGACCGGCTCGCGGCGTGCGCCGGCGTCGGCGGTGACCTGGTCGCCAGGATGGGCGGCGACGAGTTCGCGCTGCTCGTGCCGCCGGTCGCGGCCGACGACGTGGCGCGGCGGGTCATCGCGGCGGTCGGCGTGCCGGTCCAGGTCCGCGGCGCCGCCGTCACCGTCGGGGCGAGCGTCGGCATCGCCCGGTACCCGCGACTCCCGGGGCAGCGGGCCGGGGTGGGGGACCTGATGCGCCACGCCGACCTGGCCATGTACGCGGCGAAGCTGCGCGGCCGCAACCGTGCGGTCACGTTCACCGCCGAACTGGAACCGGTGTTGCCGGTGCCCGCATAATCACCGGTTGTGGACGTACGCGACACGGTCGAGGCGGTCTTCCGCATCGAGTCGGCCCGGCTGGTCGCCGGGCTGGCCAGGATCGTGCGCGACGTCGGCCTCGCCGAGGAGCTCGCCCAGGACGCCCTGGTCATCGCGCTGGAGCAGTGGCCGGCGAAGGGGGTGCCGGACGACCCGGGCCCGTGGCTGATGGCGACGGCGAAGCACCGGGCCGTCGACGTGCTGCGCCGCCGCGCCAACTACGAGCGCAAGCTGGCCGTCCTCGGCGCCGCCGACCCGGCCGTCGAGGACGAGCCGGACCTCGACGACCACATCCACGACGACCTGCTGCGCCTGATCTTCACCGCCTGCCACCCGGCGCTGAGCACCGAGTCGCAGGTGGCGCTGATCCTGCGGACCCTCGGCGGGCTCGGCACCGGCGCCATCGCCCGGGCGTTCCTGACCACCGAGGCGACCGTGTCGCAGCGCATCCTGCGCGCCAAGCGGACCCTCGCCGCGGAGCGCGTGCAGTTCGAACTGCCCGCCCCGGCGGAGCTGCCGGCGCGGCTGTCCGCCGCGCTCGGCGTCGTGTACCTGATCTTCAACGAGGGGTACTCGGCGTCCGCCGGAGACGACTGGGCCCGCCCGCAGCTGTGCGAGGAGGCGATCCGCCTCGGCCGGGTCCTGGCCGGTCTGCTGCCGTCGGAGCCCGAGGTGTACGGGCTGTGCGCGCTGATGGAGCTGCAGGCCGCCCGGATCCGCGCCCGCACGGCGCCGGACGGCACCCCGGTGCTGCTCATGGACCAGGACCGGCGGCTGTGGGACCGGCTGCTGATCCGCCGTGGCCTGGCGGCGCTGACGGCGGCGGAGACCCTCGGCACGCTCGGGCCGTACGGCCTGCAGGCCGCGATCGCCGCCTGCCACGCCAGGGCGCTGCGCCCCGAGGACACCGACTGGGCGCGGATCGTCGCCCTGTACCGGCTGCTGGCACACGTCGCGCCGTCGGCGGTGGTCCGGCTCAACCTGGCGGTCGCGGTCGGCATGGCGTCGGGACCCGCGGCGGGCCTTGAGCTGCTCGACGAGCTGACCGCCGCCGGTGCCCTGACGTCCTACCCTTACCTGCCGGCGGCCCGCGGCGACCTGCTCGACCGGCTCGGTCGGGCGGAGGAGGCCAGGGCCGAGTTCGCCCGGGCCGCGGCCCTGACGGGCAACGCGCGGGAGCGCGACCTGTTCCTCGCCAGAGCCGCCACGCCCTCGCAATAAACACCCTCGGTCATCGGATGAATATCGAAACTCACGGCGCTTGTGTTTCGTGGGTGCGGACTGGTAGACATCAGACCTCCGATGTATTGGGGGAGTTGTGGTAGGGGAATTTGACGGTCTCGCCGCCGTCGTCACCGGTGGTGCCTCCGGGATCGGCCTGGCCACGGCCCTGCATCTGGCCGGGCGGGGCGCCCGCGTGGCGTGCCTCGACCTGCGGCCCGACGGGCTGCCCGAGCCGCTGCTCGGCATCGCCGCCGACGTGTCCGACGACGCGACGGTCCGCGCCGGGATCGCCGCGGCCGTCGAGGCGTTCGGCGGTCTGGACATCCTGGTCAACAACGCCGGTATCGGCGCCGTCGGCACCGTGGAGTCCAACACCGACGACGAATGGCACCGCGTCCTGGACGTCAACGTCGTCGGCCTGGTCCGGGTCAGCCGCGCGGCGCTGCCGTACCTGCGCAAGTCCGAACACGCCGCGATCGTCAACACCTGCTCGATCGTCGCGCACGCCGGACTGCCCGACCGGGCGCTGTACAGCGCCAGCAAGGGTGCCGTGCAGGCGCTGACCGCCGCGATGGCCGCCGACCACGTGCGGGAAGGCATCCGGGTCTGCTGTGTCAACCCCGGCACCGTCGACACGCCGTGGGTGCGCCGCCTGCTCGCCCAGGCCGCCGACCCCGACGCGGAGCTCGCCGCGCTCAACGCCAGGCAGCCGACCGGCCGCCTGGTCAGCGCCGAGGAGGTCGCGGCCGCCATCGGATACCTGGCCAGCCCCCTCGCAGGCGCGACGACCGGCACCGTGCTTGCCGTCGACGGTGGCATGCACGGCCTCCGGGTGAGGCCGCCGGTATGAGACTCGGGCTGGGCTGCGCGCAGCTGGGCAACCTGTATCACGAGATCGACGACGAACGCGCCTGCGCGACCGTCGACGCCGCGTGGGACGCCGGGGTGCGCTACTTCGACACGGCACCGCACTACGGGCTCGGGCTGTCCGAGCGGCGGCTCGGCGAAGCGCTGCGCGGGCGCCGGCGGGACCAGTACACCATCAGCACCAAGGTCGGCAGGCTGCTGGTCGGCGACCCGTCCTACGCCGGCGGCACGGACACCGAGGGGTTCGTCGTCCCGGCGACCCACCGGCGGGTCTGGGACTTCAGCCGCGACGGGATCCGCCGGTCACTGGAGGCGAGCCTGGCCCGGCTGGGCCTGGACCGGATCGACGTGGCGCTGCTGCACGACCCCGAGCAGCACCCGGAGGTGGCGCTGCGCACCGGCTTCCCGGCCCTGGCGGAGCTGCGCGAGGAAGGGCTCGTCCGCGCGATCGGCGCGGGGTCGAAGGACGCGGCGATCCTGACCCGCCTGGTCGAGGAGTGCGCCCCGGACGTGGTCATGCTCGCGGGGCGGTTCACGCTGCTGGAGCAGCCCGCGCGCGAGACGCTGCTGCCCGCGTGCACGGCGGCGGGCGTCGAGGTGTTCAACGCCGGCGTGTTCAACAGCGGGCTGCTCGCCGTTGACGACCCGAGCGCCGACCTTCCCTACGAGTACTCCGCCGCACCCCCCGCCCTGGTGGCCAGGGCCCGCGCGATCGCCGAGGTCTGCCAGCGGCACGGCACGACCCTGCCGGCGGCGGCGCTCGCGTTCGCGGGCAGCGACCCGGCGGTCACCGCGGTCGTCGTCGGCGCCGACGCGCCCGAGCAGGTGCGCCGCAACGCGGCCCTGGCGATCGCGCCGCCACCCGGCTCGCTGTGGCCGGCGCTGCAGGAGGCGGGGCTGCTGTGACCGTCGTCGTGGACGCGCACCACCATCTGTGGGACGTCGAGGGCGGATACTCCTGGCTGGACGACCCCGCACTCACCCCGATCCGCCGCACGTTCAGCCCCGCCGACCTGCGAGCCGAACTGGCCGGGGCCGGGGTGTCGCACACCGTCCTCGTCGAGGGTGGCCGCTGCGACGAGGGGGAGGCCGCGGTGCTGTTGCAGTACGCGGCCGAGACGCCGCAGATCGCGGGCGTCGTGGCCTGGGCGGACCCCGCCGACCTGCCCCTCGAGCGCTACCGGCGGCTGCCCGGCGCGTCGCGCCTGGTCGGCCTCCGGGCCCAGGTCCAGGCCGAACCGGCCGGATACCTGGACCGTCCCGTTGTCCGGGAGGGGCTGCTGGCGATCGGGGCCGCCGGTCTCGCCTTCGACCTGGTGGTCCGACGCGACCAGCTGGCGGAGTGCGCCCGCCTCGCGGCCGACCTGCCCTCCGTCCGGTTCGTGCTGGACCATCTCGGTAAGCCCGATATTGCCGGGCAAGTCGTGAAACCGTGGGATGAGGACCTGGCGCGGCTCGCGGCCTGCCCGAACGTGGCGGCGAAGCTGTCCGGGCTCGTCACCGAGGCCGACTGGGCCTCCTGGCGGCCCGCGGACCTGCGCCCCTTCGTGCAGACCGCACTCGACCTGTTCGGCGCCGACCGGCTGATGTTCGGCTCCGACTGGCCGGTCTGCCTGCTCGCCGCCTCGTACCGCGGCGTCCTGGACACCATGCGTGACCTGCTGCAGGACGTCGCCGAGGCCGACCGGGCCGCAATCTTCGGCGGCACCGCCGCCGCGTTCTACCGGCTGGACATCGGAAAGCCGGGCGTAGAGTCGCCGCGGAGGCAAGCATGGCACTGACCGACGAGGCAATCGACAAGATCAAGGGCATGATCACCTCAGGTGAGCTCGGCCCCGGCGATCGGCTGCCGAAGGAGGCGGACCTGGCCGAGCGGCTCGGCCTGTCCCGCAACTCGCTGCGCGAGGCGGTCAAGGCCCTGTCGATGATCCGCGTCCTGGACGTCCGCCAGGGCGACGGCACCTACGTCACCAGCCTCGCGCCGGACCTGCTGCTCGACGCGCTGAGCTTCGTCGTGGACTTCCACCGCGACGACACCGTCCTGCAGTTCCTGGAGGTCCGCCGGATCCTGGAGCCCGCCGCGACGGCCCTGGCCACGGAGCGGATGCAGGCCGCGGACATCGCGAAACTCCAGGCCGTGCTCGACCAGCTCGGGACCTCCCCGACGATCGAGGCGCTCGTCGCCAACGACCTGGAGTTCCACCGGCAGATCGCGGCAGGCTCCGGCAACGCCGTGCTGTGCTCACTCATCGACGGGCTGTCCGGCCCGACGACCCGGGCCCGGATCTGGCGCGGCCTCACCCAGGAGGGCGCCGCCGAACGCACCCGCGAGCAGCACCAGGCGATCGTCGACGCGATCACCGCCCGCCAGCCGGACCTCGCCAAGTCGTGGGCGACGATCCACGTCGCGGGCGTCGAGGAGTGGCTGCGCCGCGCGTTGTGAGCGTCGTGACCTTTGCGACGGCGGTGGGTCTTCCGTGTCGCGCGGTGGGTCTTCCGCGTCGCGCGGTGGGCTGAATCCGCTCAGGTCGGACGTTTTGCCGCCGATCGGCGGTTTCGTGGAGCGTGCAGAGTCGCAGCGTCCGAGACGCCAGTGGCTGGCGGACCAGCCGGTTGCGCGGAAACTGGTCCTGCTGGTGCTGGTGTGCTGCGCCGTCGGCGCGGTCGTGCTCGGCGTCGGGGTCTCGAGCCTCGGCGAGGTCAACACCAAGGCCGGCGACCTGTACAAGAACAACCTGGTGCCGTCCTCGCACCTGGCGGCGATGAACCAGTCGGCCATGAAGGTCCAGAACGACGTCGCCAACCTCGCCCTGTCCAACGGGCCGGTCGCCAGCAAGGCGTTCCAGGACGGCATCGCCGCCGCCGACGCCCTCGTCGACCAGGAACTCGACGCGTACCGCCAGACGGCCACGACGACGAAACAGCGGCAGCTGCTGGCCCGCTTCAGCATCTGGTGGGGCGCGTTCCGCAACATCCGCGACAACCGGCTGCTGCCGCTCGTCGCCGCCGGCGACATCCCCGGCTTCCAGGCCGCGTACCTCGGCGACGGCGCAACCGTCACCACGAACGCGATGGGCGCGCTCACCGACCTGCTCGCCTACGAACAGGCCAGCGGCCGGGCCGGCGCCGACGAGGCGTCCGACGCCTACGGCCGGGCCCGGGTCGCGATGGTCGCCGCGCTGCTCGTCGGGCTCGCGGCGGCGCTCCTGCTCAGCCGGTACCTGACCGGGCTCATCGTCCGCCCGATCCGGCGCGTGCACGGCGTGCTGACCGCGGTCGCCGCCGGTGACCTGACCGCCGAGGCGGACATCCCGCAGCGCGACGAGGTCGGCGACATGGCCCGCGCGTTGAACGCCGCCACCGCCAGCACCCGCGAAGCGGTCCGCAGCCTCGGCGACAACTCCGCGACGCTGTCGGTGGCCGCCGAAGAACTCGCCGCGATCAGCCGGCAGATCGACACCAGCGCCACCGACGCCAACTCCCGCGCCGAACTGGTGTCCCGCGCCGCCAACGAGGTCAGCCAGCACGTCGCCGCGGTCGCCAACGGTGCCATGGAGATGGGCGGCGCGATCGAGGAGATCTCCCGCAGCACCGCGCACGCCGCCACGGTCACCGCGACCGCGGTGTCGATCGCCGCGACCACCAACCAGACCATCGGCAAGCTCGGCGCGTCCTCCGGCGAGATCGGCGAGGTCATCAAGGTGATCACGTCGATCGCCGGCCAGACGAACCTCCTCGCGCTCAACGCGACCATCGAGGCGGCCAGGGCCGGCGACTTCGGCAAGGGCTTCGCCGTCGTCGCCCAGGAGGTCAAGGACCTCGCCCGGGAGACCGCCCGCGCCACCGACGACATCGGCAAGCGCGTCCAGGCGATCCAGCTCGACACCGAGGACGCGGTCTCCGCGATCGGGCAGATCGGCGAGGTCATCGCGCGGATGAGCGAGTATCAGCACTCGATCGCCGCGGCCGTCGAGGAGCAGGCGGTGACGGCCCGCACCATGGGCCACAGCGTCGACGAGGCGTGCCGGTGATCTCCTACGACCGGCTCGTACTGAAGACCGCCGTGGATTACTACATCTCCTTCGACAACGCGAAGGTCGGCTCGCTGCAGGCGGCGGCGCTGGTGCAGGCGCTCGGCGCGAAGGCGTCCACGGGTGAGATCCTGTGGATCAACGGCTCGCCGACCGACAACAACGCGACGCTGTTCAAGCAGGGCGCGCACGCCGGGCTCGACGGCAAGGTCCGGGTGGCCGCCGAGTCCGACACCGCGGAGTGGAACCCGGACAACGCCAAGGCGTGGACCGCCCGCATCCTGCCGACGCTGCGGGGGCGCACGATCGTCGGGGTCTACGCCGCCAACGACGGCACCGCGGGGGGCGCGATCGCCGCGATGAAGGCCGCCGGCATGCCCCAGGTGCCGGTGACCGGGCAGGATGCGGAGACCGCGGCGCTGCAGCGGATCCTCGTCGGGGACCAGTACATGACGGTCTACAAGGCGATCCGCACCGAGGCGGAGACGGCCGCGACGCTCGCCAACGACCTGGTGCGCGGCAAGCACCCGTCGGCGCCGGCGACGGTCGACAACGGGGCCGGGCAGGTCCCGTCGATCCTGCTGGACCCGGTGACGGTCACCAAGGACACGATCGCCTCGACGGTGGTGAAGGACGGCTTCGTCACGCCGAGCGCCCTGTGCGCGGGCGCCTACGCCGAGGCGTGCAAGGCGGCCGGTATCGCCTGAGTCCGGCTGTTGACGCGAATGGCTAATGGCGTTAGCTTTATAGCTATGGAACTTAGCCACGAAGGCGGCCGCATCGCGTACGACGACAGCGGCACCACCGGACCCCTGCTGCTGTGCCTGCCCGGGATGGGCGTGACCCGCGAGCTGTATGCGGCGGTGCGGCCGTTGTTCGTCAAGGCCGGCTACCGCGTCGTCACCATGGACCTGCGCGGCCACGGCGGCAGCGACGCCGCCTGGGCCGACTACTCACCCGAGGCGATCGGCCGCGACGCCGTCGCCCTGCTGCGGCACCTCGACGCCGGCCCCGCGGTGCTGTTCACCAACTCCTACACCGGCGCCACCGCCGTCTGGGCCGCCGCCGAGGCACCCGAGCTGTTCCGCGCCCTCGTGCTCAGCGCCCCGTTCGCCCGGGTCATGCCCAAGCCCAACCCCGTGATGCGCGCGGCGGTCTGGGCCGTCGGCCGCTTCCGTCCACTGTGGATGCTGTACTGGGCGAGCCTCTACAAGACCCGCAAGCCGGCCGACTTCCGCCGGCAACGCGCGGCCCTGTCGGCGAACCTCGCCGAACCCGGCCGGATGACGGCGCTGCGCGCCATGTTCGCCGCCGACGTCTCCGTCTGCGAGGCCCGCATGGGCGAGGTCCGCACCCCGGCCCTGGTCCTCATGGGCTCCAAGGACCCCGACTTCCCCGACCCCGCCGCGGAGGCCCGCCTCGTCGCCGACCGGATCGGCGGCACCGTCACGATGATCGACGGCGCCGGTCACTACCCGCACTCCGAGTTCCCCGCCGAGACCGCCGCCGCCGTGGTCGCCTTCCTCGACCAGCACGCCATTGCCTAGGGCCGGCCTCAGCCGCGACGCCGTCGTCGACGCGGCGCTCGCCCTGGTCGACGCCGACGGCCCGGCCGCGCTGACCCTCGCCGCGGTCGCGGCCCGCACAGGCGTCGCCACGCCGTCGCTGTACAAGCACGTCGGCAGCCTCACCGACCTGCGCAACCTGCTCGCCGTGCGGCTCATCGAAGAGTTCACCGCCGCTGCGACCACGGCCGTGCTCGGCCTCAGCGGCGACGCCGCCCTGGAGCAGCTCATGCGGGCATACCACCGCTACGCCGTGACCCACCCGCACCGCTACGCACTGCTGCCGCAGGCCCCCGACCCCGACCCGGCGGTGGCGGCCGCGGCGGCCAGGTTCGTCGAGTTGTGCTTCGCCGTGCTGCGCGGCTACGGCCTCGACGACGACGAGATCGTCCACGCGACCCGGATCGCCCGGGCCACGATGCACGGCTTCGCCGTCCTGCACACGTCCGGTGCCTTCGGCCTGCCGCAGGACGTCGAGGCCACCCTCGACCGCCTGATCGCGACCGTCGTGCACGGCGTCGGCGCCGCACTGCCACGCTGAGATGCAGCGCGCCGTGCCCTGTCGCACTGCGCCCGCCCGTCCCGCCGTGCCGCGCCCGCCGTGCCTACGCCGTCCCGCCGTGAAGGTGCGAGCGGCGCGCCCGGTTACTCGTGGGGCAGCAGGAAGCGGTGGTTGACCTGGAAGCGGTTGCCGTCCGGCGTCGTGAACACCGGCCAGCGCGCGGGATCGGGGCGCGGCACGGCCCGCAGCAGCGCGCGGGCCTGCCGGTCGCGCAGGTCGAGCTGGGCGACGAACTCGTCCTTGCGCAGGTGCGGCACCGGCACCCCCGCCGGCCACGGCTCGATCAGGGTCGGCTGTGACGGCGGCGGCTGGGTCGGGTCGAGCAGGACCGCGATGAGCCGGACCGCGTCGGGGTGATACGACGAGCCGGTCCGCCGAGTGCGGTCGCGCACCTGCGTCAGGTGGTCCAGCAGCGAGTACGACGCAAACGGGTACGCCCGGTCCGACCGGGTCTCCTCCAGGCCCTCGAACTGGGCCCGGAAGCGGCGGCCGTTGCCGCGCACGGTGAACACCGTCGAGGGCACGTCGGCGATCATCGGAGCGCCGGGGCGGCGGCGGGTGTTGTCGGGGTCGCGCAGCACGGCGGTGGCGTGGTTGCGCAGCGAGCGCAGCGTGCCCTGGCTGATCTTCAGGCGGCGGCTCGCGTCGGCGATGAGGGTGCCGTCGTCGTAGGCGGCGAGGCGCGGGGCGCGCAGCGCGTTCCAGCCGGCGGGGACGAACCCGCCGGTCAGCTCCCAGGTGAGCAGCGGCTGCGGGCGCCGGCCCGCCTCGATGTCCTCCGGCGCGGCCACCGCGATCGCGGCACCGCCGACGGCCGCCGTCAGGCCGACCGCACCCGCGCCCAGCAGCAGACTCCTGCGGTTCATGCTTTCGTCGCTCCCGTCCGGCCAGGCGTCGTGCCCGGCCACTGGTGACCTTAACGACAAAACGGACTAAAAGACGCTAAAAGCCGCCAGGGGTAATGGATACATACCGAAGTCAGTTGGTAGGGTTTAGCTTGCTGACGACAAGCGAGGAATGCGATGCGTGTATCGGCGAAGGCGGACTACGCGATCCGCGCACTGGTGGAGCTGGCGGCCGACGCCGGACGCCCACTGGTCTGCGAGGGGATCGCGGCCGCCCAGCACATCCCCTACCGGTTCCTCAAGTCCGTCATGCGCGACCTGCGCCGCACCGGCCTGGTGCGCAGCCAGCGCGGCTGTGAGGGCGGCTACTGGCTCGGCCGCGACGCGGCCACGATCACCCTCGCCGACGTCGTCGCAGCGGTCGACGGCGGGCTGATGACCGTGCACGGCGAGAGCCCGGCCGACGCGACCCGCGCACCCGGCGTCACCGCGGTCTGGCGCGCGATCCAGGCCCGCACCGAGGAGATCCTCACCGGCGTCACGATCGCCGACCTGCTCACCGAGTCACCGGCGGAGCCCGCGGCGTCGCTGCTGGGCCTCGTCGGTAGCAGAACCACATAGGAGATTCCGCATGACCGACCACTGGCACGCGCCGCTGCGGCACATCAAGGGCAAGGAGCTCAGCGGCGACACCCGGCAGACCACCGGGATGACCCGCCTGGAGGCCGTCTCCGGCAAGACCGTCGGCTCGGAGAAGGTCTGGATGGGCCAGACCCACGTCGCCCCGGCGACCAACTCCGGCGACCACCACCACGGCGAGGCCGAGACCGCCATCTACGTCGTGTCGGGCCACCCGGTCTTCGTGTTCGCCGAGGACGGTGCCGAGGTCAGGATCGAGACCGAGCCCGGCGACTACATCTTCGTGCCGCCGTTCGTCCCGCACCGGGAGGAGAACCCGGGCGTGGAGGAGGCGGTCGTCGTCATTGCCCGCAGCAGTCAGGAGGGGATCGTGGTCAACCTGCCGAGCCTGTTCGCCGAAGGCGCGGCGGCGGGGGACTGACCGTGCTGGAGGTCGCCGAGTTCACCGACCCGATGTGCCCGTGGGCGTGGGGTTCGGAGCCGACGTTCCGCCGGCTGCGCGAGCTGACCGCGGGCAGGTCCCGGTGGCGGCGGGTGTACGGCATCCTGTTCGACCACGACGACGACCCGCCACCGGACCCGGCGGCCGAGACGGCCTGGTACTTCCGGTTCGTCCAGCAGGTCTCCGAGCACACCGGCGCGCCCTGCCCGGCCGAGCTGGAGCGGGTCGCGCTGAGCTCGTGGCCGGCGTCGCTCGGCGCCAAGGCGGCCGCCCGGCAGGGCGCCGAGGACGCCGTCCTGCGACGGCTGCGCGAGGCGATGTTCATCGCGGGGCGGCCGGCCGACACCGTCGAGCGCGTCCTGGCCGCCGCCGAAGGGGTCGACGGGCTGGATCCCGGCGCCTTCGCCCGGGACCTCGCCTCGCCGGAGATCGAGGCCGCGGTCCGCGCGGACTGGCGGGAGACGCGCCGCCCGGCGGCCGAGGTGATCGGTCTCACCGCGCCGGGTCCACACTGCGGCGCCGCCAAACCGATCGACGGCGGCCTGCGGTACGCGCTGCCGACGCTGCTCTTCGAAGGGCCCCTGGGCAGGGAGATCGTGCCCGGATGGCGCCCGCTGCAGCAGTACGTGGACGCGGTCAGGCGCGTCGATCCGGTCTGAGAACTCCTATAAAAACCATCGGATTTGTCTCGAAGCATAGGACACTTCCAGATGGCTATTGACGACACTGAAGCGGCGTCCGCATGATGGGCACATGACATCGACCCACCCCGGCGTAGTTCGTCGCTACGTCGACTTCCGGCGCACGGCCAGCGCCCTCTGTCGATAAGTCACCGTCGATCTATCGGGGCGTGTCCCCGCACCATTCGAAGCAACTCCCGCAGCCGCAGCGTGCCCAGAGCCGCTCCGCGGACGATGCCGCGCACCCTCCACACCCTCGAAAGGCTTCCGTCCCCATGAGCTCATCGCTGACCCGCAGGTCGTTCCTCGGACTTGGTGCCGCAGCCGGCACCGCGACCCTGCTCGCCGCCTGCGGTGACGGGACGGTCGCGGCCCCCGGCGGCACCGCCGGTGGCACCCTCAAGTGGGGCTGGTCCAGCGTCACCAGCTGGGACCCCGTCACCTCGTCCGCCGGCTGGGACGTGCATTTGCTGTCGCTGGTCTACGCCGGCCTCACCAAGCTCGACGAGCAGGGCAACGCCGTGCCGGCCCTGGCCACCGGCTGGAAGTACGACGCCGCCGGCACCACGCTGACGTTCACGCTGCGGCCCGGGCTGAAGTTCAGCGACGGCACCGCGCTGGACGCGACCGCCGTGAAGAAGAGCCTGGAGCGCGGCCGCGACTTCCCCAAGTCGCTCATCGCCGCGCAGCTCGCCAACGTCAAGTCGGTCACCGCGCCGGACGCCACCACCGTGGTCCTCGGCCTCGCCCAGGCCGACTACCAGATCCCGAACCTCCTCGCGGGCAAGACCGGCATGATCGTCAGCCCGGCCGCGTTCGAGGCCGACGCCGCCGGCCTCGCGACGAAGCCCGTCGGCGCCGGGCCGTTCACACTGACCTCCTACGTGCAGAACGCCAAGGCGGCGCTGACCCGCAACCCCGACTACTGGGACGCCGCGAACATCAAGCTCGGCGGGTTCGAGGCGTACCCGCTGCCGGAGCCGGCCACCGTCGTGGCCGCGCTGCAGTCCGGGCAGTACGACGTGGCCCAGATCCCCGGCAGCCAGGTCGAGGCCGCCAAGGCCGCCGGCCTGCAGGTCCAGGTCATCCCGTCGCTGGTCGTCGCGGTCCTGGACGTCAACATCGCCAAGAAGCCGTTCGACGACCCGAAGGTCACCGAGGCGCTGCGCTATGCCGTGGACCGCGCCGCGCTGCTCAAGACCGCGCAGTTCGGTCACGGCGAGGTCGCCTATCAGCCCTTCCCGAAGGGCTACGCCGGCTACAGCAACAGCCTCGAAGGCATCCACCAGTACAACCCCGACAAGGCCAAGCAGCTGCTCGGCCAGTCCAGCTACGGCACCTCGCCGGTCGAGGTCGTCATCACCACCGCCAAGGCCGAGGGCGTGCCGGAGCAGCTGCAGTCGCAGCTCAACGCCGCCGGGTTCAAGGCCACCATCGAGGTCATCCCGCAGGCGCAGGCCACCCAGCTGGTGTACGTCCAGCACAGCAAGGCCCTGTTCGTCGACCAGTTCGCCGGCCGGGACTCCGCCGTCCAGGCGTTCCAGGTGCTGTTCGGCAAGGAGGGCCTCATGAACCCCGGCCGGCAGACCCCGCCGGAGCTCGCCGACGCCCTCGCGAAGGTCAGCAAGACCCCGCTGGACGACCCGTCCTACCCCAGCGTCCTGCAGGCGGCGACCGCGGTCGCGGTCAAGTCGATGCCCAACGTCTTCCTCTACAGCGTGCCGCGGATCCTCGCCCGCCGCGCCAACGTGTCGGCAATCGGCGAGTTCACCGTCGTCCAGCGCTTCGAAGGGGTGACCGTGTCATGACCACGCTGCTGTCCCGCCCACCGCCGGCGGTGTTGACGAAACCGGCGGAGCCGCCGAAACGGCGGTCCCGGCGCTGGATCGGTACCGTCGCCACCCCCGTGGTCGTGTTCCTGTTCTCGTCGCTGCTGACGTTCGGGCTCGGCGCGCTGTCGCCGAGCAACCCGGCCGCCGCGGTCCTCGGCGAGACCGCCACCCCGGACGACATCGCCCGGATGAACCACGAGTTCGGGCTCGACCGCCCGCTGCCGGTGCAGTACCTCGACTGGCTGTTCTCGGCGCTGCAGGGCGACCTGGGCCGGTCGTACTTCACCACCATCCCCGTCGCCGACAGCATCTTCGCGGCGCTGCCCGTCGACCTCGCCCTTGCCGGGCTCGCGGTCCTGCTGGCGGTGCTCATCGGCGGCGCCGCCGGCATCGCCGCCGCACTGCGGCAGGGCAGCCGCCTGGACCGGGCCGTCACCGCCGTCGCCTCCGCGCTCGGCACGCTGCCGCCGTTCGTGCTCGGCATCGGCCTCATCATCGTCTTCTCGGTGCTGCTGAAGGCGTTGCCGGCCGGTGGTTACGTGCCCCTCGAACAGGGCCTCGGGCAGTGGCTGCGCTTCGCGATCCTGCCCGCCCTCGCGCTCAGCCTCGACATCGCCGCCTCCATCGCCCGGCAGCTGCGCACCTCGCTGGTCGGGCAGCTGGGCGAGAACTACGTCACCGGCGCCGTCGTGCGCGGCCTCGGCACCCGCCGGGTCCTGTTCGGCCACGCCCTGCGCAACGCGATCGGCCCGGCGCTGACCGTCCTGGGCATCGGCGTGCCGATGATCCTCGGCGGCGCCGTCGTCACCGAGAAGATCTTCAACCTGCCGGGCGTGGCCCAGCTGGCCCTGCAGGCGTCCGGGCAGCACGACGTCCCGCTCATCCAGGGCACCCTGCTCGTCACCGTCACCGTGGTACTGGTGTGCAACACCCTCGTCAACGTCGCCGTGCTGCGGCTGACCCCGCAGGGCAAGCGATGAGCACGCTCACGGCCGTCCGGCTGCCTTCGGCGCGACTCGCGCTGACCGTCCTTGCCGTGGTGGCGCTCCTTGCTGTCGCCGGTGGGACGCTCGCCCCGCACGACCCGCTGCTGCAGAACCCGGACCTGTCGTTGCGCGGGCCGAGCCCCACCCACCTGTTCGGCACCGACTACCTCGGCCGTGACGTGTTCAGCCGGCTCCTCGCGGGCACCGGCACCACCGTCGTCGCGGCACTGGAGAGCGTCGGGGTCGGGCTCGCCATCGGCGTCCTGCCGGGCCTCGCGTCGCTGTGGCTCGGCCGGACCGTCGAATGGGTCCTGCTGCGCGCTGTCGACGCGGTCATGACCCTGCCGTTCATCGTCTTCGCCATCGCCGTCACCGGCATCCTCGGCAACGGCCTCACCCAGGCGATGGCCGCCATCGGGGTGCTGTTCGCGCCGCTGTTCTTCCGCGTCACCCGCGCCGCCGGGCTCAGCCTCACCCGCGCCCAGTACGTCGAGGCCGCCGAACTGTTCGGGGCCTCACGGTGGCGGATCCTGCGCACCCACGTGTGGGGCAAGGTCGTGCCGACCGTCGCCGTCACCGCCGCGCAGGCCACCGGCGGCGCGCTGCTGGCGGTGTCGTCGCTGACGTTCCTCGGCATCGGCGTCCAGCCGCCCGCACCCACGTGGGGCGGGGTCCTCGCCAGCGACCTGGGGTTCCTGGCCCAGCAGCCGTGGGCGCCGGTCATCCCGGCGGCCCTGATCATGCTCGCGGTCGCCGCCCTCAACGCGCTCGCCGACGCGATCCGCCCCGGCGGTGCATCGTGAGCCCGGTCCTGCGTGTCGACAACCTCCACGTGTCCGTCGGCGGCCGCCACGGTACGACCAGAGCCGGCGCCGTGCACGGCGGACGCGAAGCCGTCCGGGACGTGTCGTTCGCGATCGAACGGGGCGAGTCCGTGGGCCTCGTCGGCGAGTCGGGATCCGGCAAGACCCTCACCTGCCGGGCCGTCCTCGGCGTCCTCCCGCCCGGCGTGGCGGTCACCGGCGGCGGCATCCACCTCGGCGGCGGCACCGACGTCGAGCTGACCGGGCTCGACCGGCGCGGCTGGGACGCCGTGCGCGGCAGCCGGATCGCCGCGGTCTTCCAGGACCCGGCGTCGTATCTCAACCCGTCGCTGACCGTCGGCCGGCAGCTCGCCGAGCAGCTGCGGCTCAAGCGCGGCCTGCCCCGCGCGCGGACCCGCGCCGCCGCGGTCGAGCTGCTCGCCGCGATGGGGCTGCGCCGGGCGCCGGCGGTGTTCGACCAGTACCCGCACGAACTGTCCGGCGGCATGCTGCAGCGGGCGCTCATCGCCATCGCCGTGGCCGGCGAACCCGAGCTCCTCGTCGCCGACGAGGCCACCACCGCGCTCGACGCCGCCGTGCAGGCCGAGGTCCTGGACCTGCTGCGGCAGCTGCGCGAGGAACGTGGCCTGGCGCTGCTGCTCGTCAGCCACGACCTCGCCGTCGTCGCCGAGGTCTGCGACCGGGTCGCGGTCTTCTACGCCGGTGAGATCGTCGAGCAGGGCCCGACCGCCGACGTCATCGCCAACCCGCGGCATCCGTACACCGAGGCCCTGCTGCGGGTCGCGTCGCTGGGGGACTGGCGGCGCCGCGACCTGGAGGTCATCCCCGGGCGGCCGCCGGAGCCGGGCGCGATGCCCGCTGGGTGCCGGTTCGCGGCCCGCTGCGCGCACGTCACCGACACCTGCGCGACCCCCGTCCAGCTGTCCACCCTGGACGATCGCCAGGTCCGGTGCCACCGGGCCGCGACCCTGGAACTGGTGGGCGCATGAGCGCGCCGGAGCGTCCCGGAGGTGGCGGCAGAAGCGGGCCGGAGCGTAGCGGAGGAGCCGCGAATCAGGGGCTCAGGTTTGGCTCAGGCCGACGCTGGAGCGTAGCGGAGGTGGCGGCATGAGCGGGCCGGAGCGCAGCGGAGGAGCCGCGAATCAGGAGCGCAGTGTTGGCTCAGGCCGACGCCGGAGCGCAGCGGAGGTGGCGGCATGAGCGGGCCGGAGCGTAGCGGAGGAGCCGCGAATCAGGGGCTCAGGTTTGGCTCAGGCCGACGCTGGAGCGTAGCGGAGGTGGCGGCATGAGCGGGCCGGAGCGTAGCGGAGGAGCCGCGAATCAGGGGCTCAGGTTTGGCTCAGGCCGACGCCGGAGCGCAGCGGAGGTGGCGGCATGAGCACGTTGCTGTCGGTGGACCGGCTGGACGTCACGTTCGACCGGCACCGGGTCCTGTCCGACCTCTCCCTGCGGGTGCGGGCGGGGGAGATCCTCGGGATCATCGGCGAGACCGGCTCCGGCAAGACCACCCTCGCCCGCGCCGTCGTCGGCCTGTCACCGGTGCGCTCCGGCCGGATCACGTTCGACGGCACCGACGTCACCGCGCTGCGCGGCAACGCCCGCCGGGCGTGGCGGCGCACCGGCCAGGTCCAGTACGTGTTCCAGGACCCGCTGCGCGCCCTCGACCCGCAGCACACCGTCGCCCGGATCGTCGCCGAGGGGCTCACCGTCGCCGGCGCCCTGAACCGGGCCGAGATCGAGGCCCGGGTCACGGCCGCGCTCGTCCAGGTGGGGCTCGACCCGTCCCTGGCGGACCGGCTGCCGGGGCAGATATCCGGTGGGCAGCGGCAACGGGTCCTGCTCGCCCGCGCCGTCGCCCTCGACCCGCGGCTGCTGCTGTGCGACGAACCCGTCAGCGCCCTGGACGCGTCCAACCGTAACCACGTCCTGCGGCTCCTCGCCGACCTGCGCGACCGGTCCGGGGTCACCGTCGTCGTCATCTCCCACGACCTGAGCTCCCTCGCCGGGATCGCCGACCGGGTCGCTGTCCTGTACGGCGGGCGCCTCGTCGAGCAGGGCCCGATCGAGCGGGTGCTGAGCGAGCCGCGGCACCCGTACACGGCGCTGCTCACCGCGTCGGCGCCCAGCGTCCGCCGGCAGCACCCGATTCCCGCGCGGGCGCTGCGCCCGTCGCCGGAGCACCCACCGGTCGCCGCGTTCGGGGCCGACGCCTGCTCCTACGCGTCGCGGTGCCCGTTCGCGACCGGGGCGTGCGCCGTCGCACCGTCCACAGTGGACGAGGAGTGGACGGTCGCGTGCCACCACGCCGACGACTGGCGCTCCCGGCTGGCGGTCGGGGCGCGATGAGCATGCCGACCACCGCCCACCACCCACCGCCGCTGGAAAGGATCTCCTCATGAGCCTGGACGTGGTGACGCAGGAGCTCGCCGCGCGCGCGGCGGAGCACGACCGGGACGCGTCGTTCCCCTACGACGGGATCGCGGTCGTGCACAAGCACGGGCTGCTCACCGCCACCGTCGCAGCCCGTTACGGCGGCGAGGGCGCGGGGCTTGCCCGTACCGTGGACATCCTGAGCGCACTCGGCGCCGGCGATCCGGCGGTCGCCCTCGTCTCGGCGATGACGCTGTTCACCCATGCCGCGCAGGCGCGCCACCCGTCGTGGCCGTCACACCTGTACGACGAGCTGCTCGCCGAGTCGAAGGCCTGGCCGGCGCTGGTCAACGCGCTGCGGGTCGAGCCGGAGCTCGGCAGCCCCGCACGCGGTGGCCTGCCCGCGACCGCCGGCCGCCGCGACGGCGACAGCTGGGTGATCGACGGACACAAGATCTTCTCGACGGGCGCGGTCGCGCTGTCGTGGATGGCCGTCTGGGGGCGCACGGGCGAGGACCCGGCGCGGGTCGGGTCGTTCCTGGTCCGCGGCGGCAGCCCCGGCGTGCGGGTCGAGCCGACCTGGGACCACCTCGGGCTGCGCGCCAGCCGCAGCGACGACGTGCACCTGGAAGGCGTACGGGTGCCGCTCGACGCGTTCGTGCACACCCCCGGCGGGCGCGGCGCGGACCTCACGGCGTGGAACGCGCTCGGGCTCGCCGCCCTGTACCTGGGCGTGGCGAGGTCGGCCCAGGACTGGCTGATCGGCTTCCTGCACGAGCGGACCCCGGCGTCGCTCGGCAGGCCCCTCGCGACGCTGCCCCGCTTCCAGGCCGCGGTCGGCGAGATCGAGGCGGCGCTGGTGTCGGCGACGGTGCTGGTGCGGGCCCAGGCCGCCGGCTACGACGCCGGGCTCCCCGTCGAGGCGGGCATCGGCAAGCTCGTCGCCACCCGCGCCGCGATCGGCGCGGTCGAACAGGCCGTCGCGCTCATCGGCAACAACGCCCTCAACCGCCGCAACCCCCTGGAGCGCCACCTGCGCGACGTGCTCTGCGCCCGCATCCACACCCCACAGGACGACACCATCCTCGCCGCGGCCGGCCAGGCCGCGCTTTCCCAGTACACGAAGGAGCACACGCCATGACGGTCGAGTTCGTCGGCATGATCGGCACCCAGCACGCCTCGGAGATCCATGCTCCGTCCGGGCCGGTGATCGACCCGGCGTACACCCGCCGGTTCGCCCGCGCCCACGAGGACGCCGGCTTCGACCGGATCCTCATCGGCTACGGCTCCGGCTGGCCGGAGGGCGGCCAGGTCGCCGCGCACGTCGCCGCCCACACCGAGCGGCTCGGCCTGCTCATCGCGCACCGTCCCGGCTTCGTCGCGCCGACGCTCGCCGCGCGGCAGTTCGCGACCCTGGACCAGTTCAGCGGCGGCCGGGTCGCCGTGCACACCATCACCGGCGGCAACAACGCCGAGCAGCAGCGCGACGGCGACTACCTCGACAAGGACGAGCGGTACGCCCGGACCGACGAATACCTGGAGATCCTGCGCCGGGCATGGACGTCGCCGGAGCCGTTCGACTACGACGGCCGCTACTACCGCTTCGCCGACTTCGCCGCGCACGTCCAGCCGGCGCACCGCATCCCGCTGTTCTTCGGCGGGTCGTCGGAGGCGGCGTACCGCGTGGGCGGCAAGCACGCCGACACGTTCGCGCTGTGGGGTGAGCCGCTGAAGGAGACCGCCGAGCAGATCGCGTCCGTGCGGGCCGCCGCGGCCGCCGCCGGGCGCACCGACGTGCCCGGCATCAGCGTGTCGTTCCGGCCGATCCTCGCGCCGACGGAGGACCTCGCCTGGGAGCGGGCGCACACGATCCTCGACACGATCACCAGCGGTGCGGCGAAGTGGCCGCAGCGGGCGTGGCGTACCAACGGCGCACCGGAGAACGTGGGCTCGCAGCGGCTGCTCGCCGCGGCGGCCAAGGGTGACCTGCACGACCGTGCACTGTGGACGGCCCCGGCCAAGGCGACCGGCGCCGGCGGCAACTCGACCGCGCTCGTCGGCACCCCGGAGACCGTCGCGCAGGCCCTGCTCGACTACGTCGACATCGGCGTCACCACGATCCTGATCCGCGGCTACGACCCGCTCGACGACGCGATCGACTACGGCCGGCACCTGCTGCCGCTGATCCGCCAGGAGCTCGCGCACCGGGCGCTGTCCCGGACCACCGTCCAGGACGCGCCGGTCGCGGCGGGTGCCCGGTGACCGCGACGATCGGCGCGCCCGTCGTGGCCGGTGCCCGCTGGGACCCGCCGGCCGCCATCGCCGTGCGCGGCACGGTGCTCGTCCTGCCGGGCCGCGGCGAGCACGCCGGCGTCTACGACCGCTTCGGCCGCCGCATCGCCGCCGACGGCTACGCGGTGCGCTCCGCGACCCCGGAGACGGCGCCGTCGCTGGCCGGGGACGCGGCGGGTCCGGTGGTGCTCGCCGGGTCCGACACCGGCGCCCTGCACGCCCTGGCGCTCGCGGCCGCGCATCCCGACCTGTTCGCCGGGGTCATCGCCGCCGGGGTGCCCGCGGCGGACGGGGTCGCCGTCGACTGGGACGGTGAGCTCGAGGCCCGCACCGCGTGCCCGACCCACCAGGCCAGGCTCACCGGCGACACCGGCTTCCAGCGCGGCGCCCTGGCCCTGCCGGTCGCGGCGAACCTCCTCGCGCCGGCGCCCGTCGCGGTGCCGGTCCTCGTCCTGCACGGCGAGGCCGACACCGTCAGCCCCGTCGGCACCGCGCGGCAGCTCGCCGCGACGCTGCCGAAGGCGGAGCTCGGCACGGTCCGCGACGGCCGGCACGACGTGCTCAACGACGCCACCCACCGCACCGTCGCCGCGCACGTCGTGCAGTGGCTCGAACGCCTGCGCGCCGACAAGGACGCAACACCGATCCTCACCGTTCACACGCACTGAGATCCGTTGAGGGGGACCGCGATGACCGTCACCGCCATCGAACCCGACCTGTTCCGCCAGCTGCTGCGCCGGCACGCGGCCGGCGTCGTGGTCATCACCGCGACCGGACCGCACGGCCCGGCCGGGTTCACGGCCACGTCGTTCACGTCCGTGTCGCTGCACCCGCCGCTGGTGTCGTTCTGCCTGGACCGGCGCTCGTCGAGCTGGCCGACGGTGCAGGCCGCCGGTCACGTCGGGGTGCACGTCCTCGCCGACGCGCAGGAGCAGGTCGCGCGGCAGTTCGCGACCAGCGGCATCGACCGCTTCGCCGCGCCGACCCGGTGGCGGGCCGGCGCCCACGACGTCCCGGTCCTCGACGGTGCCCTCGCGGTCCTCGTCTGCCGGGTGGTCGAGCGCGTCCACGCGGGCGACCACGCGATCGTGCTCGCCGAACCGGTCCTCGGGGAGCATCAGGAGGGCCTGCCGCTGCTGTACCACATGGGCCGCTACCTCAAGGCGGCCTGAGGTCGGGGCGGGTGGCGACCGGACGCCTGGTCGCCACCCGCCTCCTCCCTGACCGTCGGCGTCGGTCAGGGAAGCTGCCGTCAGGCCGAGTAGACGCGGAACTCCGACACCTGACCGGCCGGCCAGCCGGTGTTGGCGGTGAACGTCAGCCGCAGGTACCGCACCGTCACCGTGTTCGGGAACGTGATGGTCACCGTGTTGCCGGTCGACTGGTTGAACGTGTAGCCCGCCGAGCCGACGATCGTCGCGCCCGTGGCCCCGTCGGTGACCGACAGCGTCTGGGTGCGGGTGCCCCAGTTGGACGGCAGCGTCAGCACGACCCGCTTCGTGGCCGTCGCCGCGCCCAGGTCCACCTGCAGCCACTGCGACCACGCGTTGTTGGCGCTCTCCCAGTAGGTGCCGGTGTTGCCGTCGACGGCGTTGCCGCTGCCGTACACCTGGGTGTGGCTGCTCTCCGACGTCGGCTTGCCCTGCGCGAGGTTCGTGGTGTTGTTCGGCGGCGCCGACGTGGTGACGGTGACGGCGTTCGACGCGCCGGACGTGTTGCCCGCCGCGTCGTAGGCGGCGACGGTGAAGGTGTACGCCGTCGACGCGGTCAGGCCCGTCACCGTGAACGCGAGGGTGCCGGTCGTGCCGACGGCGGTGGTCGTGGAACCGGTCACCCGCGAGACCCGGTAGCCGGCAACGCCCACGTTGTCGGTGGCGGCGTTCCAGGCGAGGGCGACGGTCGTGTCGGTGCTGCCGGTGACCCGCAGGTTGCCCGGCACGCTGGGCGCGGTCTGGTCGGGGCCGGTCGGGAACGGGACCGTGAACCTGGTCGCGGTCAGCGCGATCTGGCCCTTGAGCATCCGGCCGCCGTCGTTGGTGAGGCGCAGGTAGTAGTCCGACGAGCAGGGGGTGCCGTCCTCGTCGAGGGCGCGCATCCCGGAGTTGGTCGGCTGCCACGCCGCGCTCTCCGCGGTCTTGGCGATCTGGTTGCCCTCGTTGAACTCGTCGAACATCGAGATGTAGACGCTCGGTACCCCGGCGCGCGTGTGGTTGTAGAACTGCCGCCACATCAGCTCACCGTGGCGGCGGTGACCGGCGGCGAGGTCACCGGGGATGATGCACGGCTGGTAGTCGATGCCGCGCGGGCCGAGGTCGGCGAGGTCGGGCAGGACCCGGTTCTGGTAGAACCAGTCGGCGCCGGCGTTGTCGCTGATCCGCCCGACCATCCACGGCGAGATCATGTGGAACGCGTGGTACACGTCGAGGTAGCCGACCCGCGAGTCGCCCTCGCCGAGCCGCCAGTGGGTCGGCACGCCGCCGATCACGTAGCAGCCCTGGTTCTTGAACCAGTTGATGACGTCCAGGCACTGCGACGGCGTGAACGGCCGGCCGTCGTCGTTGAAGCCGAAGCCCCAGATGCACACGACGGGCTTGCCGTTCTGCTTCGCGTAGGCGGGGGAGGCGGTGTACGCGGACATCTTGGTGGTCCAGTCGGTCTTGACCTCCGACTGCATGTTCAGCCACCAGGTGACGTCGTACATGATGTAGAACTTGCGCCCGGTGGCCTCGGCGGCGCTGCGGACCTTGGCCGCCATCGCGTCGCGGGTCGGTCCTTCGCCACCGAACGGGTTGAAGCGCTGCAGGGCCGCGACGTCGCAGCCGTTCTGCTGCATCCACCGGAAGTGGGTGTCGACGGTCTGCTGGTCGTAGGAGGAGAACAGGTTCGCCGGCTGGCCGTTGCCGAGGTTGGCGAAGTTCGTGCGGTAGCCCCTGGTGAAGTCGCGCATGTCGGGCCAGCACGTGATGGAGCAGGCACCGGGCGCGGGCGGCTGGGACCAGTTGGGGCTGTAGTGCCACCAGCCGTTGATCGGCGCGCCGTCGCCGGGCGCGGCGAACCAGCCCTGGTAGCCGACGGTGACCTTGCCGACGACGTCGCCGGGCGGACTGGCGGCCTCGGCGGGGGCGGTGGCGGCCGCGATCGGCAGGGCGGTGGCGGCCGTCCCCGCGAGCGCGGTGGTGATGACGGAGCGGCGGGAAACTCCCATGTGGACTCCTCGGGTGTGCCCGGCGGAGCGCGCCCGGGGTCCCGCCGGGCACGGTCCGTGTCGCGCCGGGGCGCGGGTGGGCCGGTCCGATGGCGGTCGGGCGCGGCGGACGGTGCTGCGGGACGGCTGGGCACGTGCGACGGGGCGGGCGGGGGCGGTGCGTGGCGGGGCAGCGGGCAGGCGGGCCCGCGGACCGGCACGGAGCAGCCCACGCGTGTCACGGCGCGGTTGGCGGTGCTGGCATCTCATGTCGGCTTCTGCGCTGGAATCCTGCCAGCAACCGGCAGGCCAACGCAATACTTCGATGCGATCCTCGCAAGATTTCGACTGACCTGGTGTTCCTTGTTTCACGCCGATGAATGCCCAGCTCGCGGGTGCATCGAGAAGCTTCTTCGCGTGTTGGGTAAGATCCTCGATGGGTTTCGAGCAGGGGCCGACAGGGAGTGCCGGTGGCAGCGACAGCAGCGCAGCGTTTCGCGGAGATCAACACCCCGCACCCGCCGACGGACACGAAGGTCCTCATGCGGCGAGCGGTGGTCCTCGGCGGCAGCATGGCCGGGCTGATGGCCGCCAGGGTCCTCAGCGACCACGCCGACGAGGTCGTCATCATCGAGCGCGACGACACCGACGTCACCGCCGGTCCGCGCCCCGGCGTGCCGCAGGGCAGCCAGGTCCACGCGCTGCTGCCTGCGGGCCAGGTGCAGCTGGACCGCTGGTGGCCGGACTTCACCGAGCGCGCGATCGCCGCCGGGGCGCCCGACGAGGGCCGCACCGACGCGAAGATCTTCATCAACGACGAGCTGCGGGTCACCACCGAGCCGCCGCCGGAGAAGCCGATCCTCATCACCACCCGGCCGTTCCTGGAGGCCCAGGTCCGCCTGCGGGTCCTGGAGAGCCCGAAGGTGCGGATGGTGTACGGGCGGGCAGAGGGCCTGCTGTTCGCCGACGACCCCGACGGTGGCGTCGCCGGCGCCCGCTACGCGCCGGCCGGCGACGGCGAGGCGGTGGAGCTCCAGGCGGACCTGGTTGTCGACGCGATGGGCCGGTCGAGCAAGCTCAACGACTGGCTCGAGGAGCGCGGCTGGCCCCGGGCCCCGATGCAGCGGATGCCCATCAAGCTCAACTACGCCTCGGCCCTGTTCCAGCGCGACCCCGCGGTCAGCGACACCTGGATCGCCATCTCGCAGACCACCCCGGCGAAGGACCGCGTCGCCCGCATCGGCGGCGTCAGCTCCGTCGAAGGTGACCGCTGGATCGTGCTCGTCGCCGGGTACGACGACGACCGGCCCAGCCGGGAGGTCGACGACTTCGCGGAGCGCTGCCGCCGGTACTTCCCGCAGATGTTCGGCGACATCGCCGAGCGCGGCACGATGATCGGCAACGTCATCACCTACCACCAGGCCGACAGCCGCCGGCGCGACTTCGACCAGATCGAGCGGCTCCCCACCGGGATCGTCGCCGCCGGCGACGCGGTCGCCTCGTTCAACCCCGTCTACGGCCAGGGCATGACGTCCGCGACGCTGCACGCCTCCTGCCTGTCGGAGTGGCTGCGCACCGGGCCCGACCTCGCCACCGAACCGGCCCGCGGGTACTTCGAGCGGGTCCGCATCGTCGTCGACGCCGCCTGGCAGGTCTCGACGTTCGCCGACCTGGGCCTGCCGCACATCACCAGCGGCCAGCCCCGCGGCTACAAGGTCATCAAGTGGGTCAGCGAGGTCATCCTCAAGGCCTCCATGACCGACGACGTCACCAGCCAGAGGCTCAACCGCGTCACCACCATGCTGGATCACCCCAACGCCCTGGCCAGCCCCGGCCTGCTGCTGCGGGCGCTGCGTCTGAAGTGGTTCGGCGGTGCCCGCGTCCCGGCGGCTCCTGTCAGCTCATCCAGATGAGCACGCTGTCGCCGTTGGCGGCCGCTGTATGGAAGAACGCCGCCAGGGACTCGTAGGACCGCCGCAGGTAGTCCAGGGAACTCGGGTCGTGCCAGATCTTCGGGTACACGTCGTCGGCGATGAGCGCGGCCGGCTCGTAGTGCGCCGCGAGGGACCCGAACGGGGTCGTGGTGAGGAACGCGGCGGCGGTCGCGACCTCGTCCGGCGTGAGCACCCGCGGCGAGTCGTAGCCCCACTGCTCGTCGGTGATCGGCACCCCGCCGCTGATCACGTCGACGGGCGCGTCGACCTGCGCGAGCAGGAACTCCAGGCCGCCCCACGCCTTGTCGATGTCGATGTGCGGGCGGTCGGTGATCTGATCGTTGGCGGCGAAGTGGTCGGTCCGCAGCAGATCGCGCAGCTCGGCCAGGTCGCCGTCGCGCAACCGCGCATACTGCGTGATCATGCTCATGACGCGCGATCGTAGTCGAGCGCCTGGCGTGCCTCACCGACCTGGCGTGCGACGCCGGCCGCGGCGTGCTCCGAGGCGAGCCGCTCCGCCCGGTCCAGCAGCGCAGGCACCTCGTCCAGGCGGCCGTCGGCGGCGGCCACGTACGCCAGACCCACCAGGTTCGCCGCGACACCGGCGAGGTGGCCGACCGCCTCCCGCAGCCGCGCCGACTCGAGCAGGTGCTCCCGGGCCTCGTCGAGCCGGCCCGCCAGGTGCGCGGAGATGCCCAGGTGGCGCAGCACGTACGACAGCGTGGGCCGGTCACCGGCGGCGGTCGCGAGGGTCCTGGCCCGCTGCAGCGCCGGCACCGCCGCGTCGTCGTCCTGCCGCACCACCTGGTGGAAGCAGCCGATCCAGAACAGCGCCTCGCCCTCACCCCGCCCGTCGCCGAGCTGCTGGTAGAGCAGCGCCGCCCGGGAGAACAGCGGCAGCTCCGCCGGGTCCTCGACCCGGTCGCGCAGGAACCGGGCGTGCACGACCCTGCCCCGGGCCAGGGCCAGGTCCGCCTCGACCGCGTCGAGCTCACGGTCGGCGTCGCTCAGCGCCTCGTCGTCGCCGCCGAAGACGCTCCGCTCGTACAGCTCCTGGGCCCTGGCCAGGTGGTGCTCCGCGCTCATCCGGCAAGCATAGGACCCGATGAATCAGATCCGGGCCAGCCGCCGCGCCCGCAGGTGACCGATCGTGAGGAGTGCCACGGCGATCGCGCCGAGCACCACCGCCGCCGGCGACAGCCGCGCCATCACCCGGCCCGGGTCGACCGTCATCAGCGTCGACACGTGCACCGAGTTCTGCAGCATCAGCACCAGCGACAGGCAGGCGACCGCGATCGGCAGCCGCGGGTCGAACGCCACGCCGGCGGTGACCGCCACCAGCAGCGCGGCGACGTACAGCAGGCTCCCGGCGGGCGAGATGAACACGCCGGTGGCCAGGTGGTAGCCGAACCACCAGGCCAGGATCAGTGGCAGCACCAGCAGCCAGGCCGCGGAGGTGCGCCGCCGGTCGGCCGGTCGCGTGACGCCGAGGCCGGTCAGGACGACCAGCGCGACCACGAGATCCCAGGACACGGCGCCGTGCATGGCCGGCGCGACGCACCACAGCGCCGTCAGCACCGCCGACACCAGCAGCCGCCCCCGGATCAGCGCCACCGCTGCGGCGATCCCGGCCGTGATCGCGGCGGCGTGCAGGGCGAGCAGGCCCGGCGGCTCGTGGTAGTTCAGCGCGTCGATCGCGAGGGTGACGCGTTCTGCGAGGGCCTGCGCCAGCAGGAGCAGCGCGCCGATGCGCAGTCCTTCGGCCCACACCGCGCCGGCGGTGCGCCGCCGCCGCAGGCCGAGCCGTTCGAGGGTGCCGTGCGCCACGATGCTCACCGACTCGCGGGCGCTCGGCCGTTGCAGGCCGGGTTCGGCGGCGTCGAGCAGGGTGCCGAGCATCTCGTCGCCGCGCGCCTCCCGCCACGCCTTCGGGTACGCCCGCAGCAGCGCCTGGTAACGGCGGGCGAGCGCGTCGCTTGTGCGGGTCTCACTGTTCATGAGGGTGCCGTCGCTCGTGCGGGTCTCGCTGTTCATGGGCGTGCCGTCGCTTTCGCGGGGTTCGGCGTTCATGTGCTGCTCGTCGCTCATGCGGGGCTCACCGCCGTGTTGACGGCCCGGCGGCGGGCGGTGACGCTGGTGACGACCTTGGCGGCCGCGGCGAGCCGGGCCGCCTCGTCCTGCAAGGCGCTTGCACCGTCCTCGGTGAGCGCGTAATACCTGCGGGCACGGCCATTGACGATCTCCTCGCTGACCACCTCGACCAGGCCCGCCTCGGCGAGCCGGTCCAGCACCGCATACAGCGAGCCGGCGGCGAGCCGCACCGCACCGTCGGAGAGCGCCTCGACCCGCTTGATGATGACGTAACCGTGCAGCTCCCCGTCCAGCAGCGCGGCGAGCACGAAGTAACTCGGCGCCCGCAGTTGTATAGTCATGTAAGGAGACTATCCGCGTCACACGTCCATCGCAAGCATTCGTTCTCCACTGTGGACGGCGTACCCCTGGGGCGCCGCCTGCGGGCGGCTGCTGCCCGGCCCGGCGTGGTCAGTGGCGGGTGATCCTGCCCGCCTCGCACACGAGCCGGCCGTACCCTCGAAGTTCGCCACCGCCGCCCGCCGGTGCAACCGGTAGAGCCTGACATCCCGCATTTCCGACATGTCAGCCGATTCAGCGGACGGCGGCGCTCGTGTCCTCGCGGCGCACCGGCGATCACCGGCGCGACGGCGGGTCAGCCGATGATGCGGCGCCCGGCGTAGAACGCGTAAACCTTGGCGATCCGGACATGGTCCCCCGGGTGCGGTGCATGGATCATCATGCCGTCACCCAGGTAGATCCCGACGTGGCCGGAACTGGGGAACACCAGGTCTCCCGGCTGCAGTTGTGCACGGGACACCGACCGTCCACGGCCGATCAGGCCACCGGTCTGGTGAGGAAGTTTGATACCGGCCCGGGCATAGCTGGCCACAACCAGCCCCGAGCAGTCGAATCCGTTCGGCCCGGCAGCGGCCCAGACGTAGGGCTTGCCGAGCTGTGCCTTCGCGTACGCCAGGACGGCACTCACCGACCCGGCAACGACCGGCGTCTGTGTAACGATGGGCTTCTTCGGCTTCGGCTTCGGCTTGGGTTTCGGAACCTTCGGCTTCGTGGCCTTCTGGCTCGTGACCTTCGTGGTCTTGACCACGGGTTGCGCAACCGGCACAACCTCCGTGACCGGCCGGACCGGCGGCACACGCCGCTCGAAGAACCGCTCGGCCCGAAGCACCGGCGTCCGAGCGGCGAGTTGTTGCGGAACATCGGCCGCGGCCGGCGCATGCGCGGCAACCGCGGGAGGAGTGGGAAGTACGACAACGGACAGGGCTATGGCGACCGCAACCATGCGGCGAACTGAGGACAGAACGTGCTCCCACGATAGGTCCAGGACTCAGCTGTGCATCCTGCGGCCGTCACGCGGCCCGGCCCTTGCTTCAGGCAAGGGCTTTCCAGGAACCTGGACAAGACGAAACGGTTGTCATCGCCCGGAATGAACCCCGGGTGTAGTTCGGAAACTATGCGCCTCAAGGAGATCATCGACCGTTCACCATCGATCTCACACGCATTGTCACCCCACACTCCGGCGCGTCGCTTCCGCCTTCCAGCACCCCTATGGGCATCGACCGCGACCTCCGCGCAGCCCCCGTCCGCACGCCGGCCAAAGGTGAGCCGACCTCCCACCCCTGCCGCGCCCCGCACCCTCGACCAGCCGCCATGACCATGCCGGCGAGCGGCATCTGATCAGGCCGGATAGACGTGCCCCAGCGCGGGTGAGACACCACCCAGAACCTCGACGCCCGTATATGCCGCCAAGGTGAGCCCTCGGGTCGCCCGCCCTTCCGACTTTTCTCGACAACCGGAAGGAAATCCGGTGCCCCCAACCCCGATTTCTCTTCGCCTTGTCACCTGCCCTCGCCCGAGGCGCGGCCACGCGTGGCGTCGCACCCCGCCGTGATCGCGAGCAACGGGTCGAAGTCGATGATTGGGGGAGTACCAATCGGCGAGACACTCCTGTGCGCGAGCACGCCGGGCGTTCACCTGCGTGTGCACGCGGGTGCCCTTGTCCTACGTAGGGCATGCCCTGCAACTGCGCGCGGAGTGTGCCCGGTTCGGGTGTACCACCTGTGCGTAGCGGTGCCGCTGTGCCCGCTGGACGGCCCGTGCACCTGGCAGGGGAACCCTTGCAGAAACGGTGCCTTCGCGAGACCAGGCGCTGCTGAGAGGCGTCCTACCAGGAGTTGTGCGCCGCTGGGATCCGCGCTACCGAAACAGCGTGCTTCAGCGGCGGCGTGCTCGACGGCGTGCTCTGGAGACTGTGCCTCGGCGGCTCACCTCGACGGTGCTGCGCCCTGGCGGTTGCACGTCTCGATCGCAGGGCGCCCTGGCGGCAGTGCGCCCTGGTGGCCGTGCCTCGACGGCGGCTCGTCTCGATCGCGGTGCGCCTTGACGAGGTGCGCCTTGACGAGGTGCGTCTTCACGGCAGCGCGTCTCGGCGGCAGGGTGTTCTCGCGGCGGCGCCTCCTGGCGGCAGGGTCGTCGGGGCGACGCGTTTCGGTGGCGGTGGTCTGGGGAGGAGAGGGCGGGAGTTACGTGGAGGTATGGGTGCAGCGGTCCAGCCAGTCGTTCATCAAGGTCTCGAACAGGGCGGGTTGCTCGATCTGCAGGTTGTGGCCGGCGACGTCGAGGACTGCGAACGTGGCCCGCGGGTAGTGGGGGAGCAGGGCGAACTGGTCGGCGTAGCCGACGGAGGAGTCCTGGCGGCCGCACAGGATCAGGGTTGGGCGGTCGAACGGGGTGGGGCCGTCGGGGGCTTCGGTCAGGTGCCAGCGGCGCTCGATGCGGGTGATCGCGTCGCGGTCGGCGAGGGCGAGGGCGGGGACGACCTCGTCGTTGAAGCGGCGCAGCGTGGCGGGGGTCTGGACGACCGCGAGGTCGACGAACTCCGCTCTGGTCGCGTCGTCAAGGTCGTCGAGGAGGCCGGGGGTGGTGCGGAGCACCTGGTGCGGCGGGCGGATGCGGGCGTCGCGGTCGAGGGTCTGGCCGACGGGGCAGATGAGGGCCAAGCCGAGGACCTGGTGGGGCAGGGCGCGCGTGACGGCGCGGGACAGGTAGCCGCCGTAGGACTCGCCGACGAGCAGGAACGGGGTGGTGCCGAGGACCGCCTCGATGAGGGTGAGGACGGCGGCGAGCAGGTCGTCGGAGCTGGCGGCGGCGCCTGCCGGGGTGCGGCCCATGCCGGGCAGGTCGGGATAGAGGCGACGGTAGCCGGGGCGGCGGGTGAAGAGTGGCTCCAGGCAGCCGGACATCAGGCGGTGGTCGACGGGCCAGCCGTGCAGGGCGAGCACCGGGGTGGCGGTGTCCGCGCCGTGGGTGACGAGATGCATGGGTGACATCTTGCCGGTGGGGTACGACAAAATCGTGGCTGACAAGATCGAGAGCCGGCAACGCAGGCAGAGGCGGTCAGGTCTTGTGCAGCAGGGCGTCGCCGACGGCGCCGTACGGGCGGGTGGCGTTGGCGCAGGTGCCCTTGGTGCGCTGCGCGGACAGAGTGAGGGTGCGCGCCGAGGTGATGTCGACGTCCAGCGGCGCCGAGGCGGTGCGGCTCACGGACACCGTCGCCGCGTCCTTGCCGTCGACCTCCACGACGAGCTTCACCACGATGTCCTTCGGGGCGACGGCGTCGAGGCCCGCCGTACCGGTGAAGCGTTTGAAGTTGCCGTCCAACGCGAACGTCACCGCCGACGGCTTGCCCTCGCAGCCGACCCAGAAGCCGGTCGAGTCGACGAAGTGCACGCCATTGAGGGTGCTGTCGTACGCGCGGCCCGAACCGCTCTGATCGGAGGCGCTCACGGTGGCGTCGTGCAGCGGCACGTCGGCGGACGCCGCCACTTCCATCTCGTGGCGGATGCGGTTCATCCACGGGATCAGGGCCGAGCCGGCGCACACGGCGAGCACCCCGAGCACGAACGCGAGGGTGCTCAGCCATGTGACGAGCCGACCGCTCGGCAAAGACGCCCTGCCCGCGGGTACCGGCATGCCGACCCGGTGCGCCTGCGCGACCCGCTGCCACGTCGCGGGGTCCACGACGCCGGCGCGGTTGGCGAAGTCGAGGCGGTTGAGCTGGAACGGTGCGGACAGGTCCAGGTAGCTGTTGTAGGTGGCGCGCCGGTCCCACGTCCGGGTGGGGATCTCGAGGTGGTCGCGCCGCTGGCTCTTGTCCTGGCTGGTGATCTTCAGGATCGTGTACGAGCGCCCGTCGCCGGCCAGGACGAGCGCGGGACGGCGCTTCTCGCCCTCGCCGTCGCGGTAGGGCACGGTCGCCCACCAGATCTCGCCGGGCTGCGGGCCGCGGCCGCGCGGGTTGGCCGCGGCGCCCCGGTTGACGACGGCCGCGACGATCCACCCGATGACCCCGGCGGCGACGAGCACGCCGCCGACCGTCAACACCGTATTCGCCAGCATCGCTACAAAACCCCCCGGGGACCGAAGCACCGATCTTGCCAGAGTCGTTGTGTGAACGGAATCTGGCCGGGGCAAAGGTAGGGCATGGCGGAACTCCAGTGGCTCGGCGTCGTCCGGCACGGGCAGTCGACCGGAAATGTGCTTGCACAACAAGCGGAGGCGGGTGGACTGGAGGAGATCGCCATCCCCGAGCGCGACGCCGACGTCCCGCTGTCGGAGCTCGGATGCTCGCAGGCGCAGGCCGTCGGCCGGTGGATCGCCGAGCTGCCCGCCGGGGAGCGGCCGCAGGTGGCGGTCGTGTCGCCGTACCTGCGGACCCGGCAGACCGCAGAGCTGGCGCTCGCGGGCTCCGGCATCCCGGCCGTCCTCGACGAGCGCCTCCGCGACCGCGAGCTCGGCGTCATCGACCTGCTCACCGCCCGCGGCGTCGAGGCCCGGCTGCCGCTGGAGGCGGCCCGGCGCCGGCGGCTCGGCAAGTTCTACTACCGCCCACCCGGCGGCGAGTCCTGGGCCGACGTGCTGCTGCGGCTGCGGTCACTGCTGCTTGACGTGCGGGCTGCGTACCCCGGCGGGCGGGTCGTCCTGTTCGGCCACGAGGCGGTCGTCATGCTCGTGCGGTACCTGGTGGAGGGCCTCGACGAGCCGGGCCTGCTGGAGATCGCCCGGGCGACGGCCCTGGGCAACTGCTCGGTCAGCAGCTGGCGCCGCGACGGCGACCGGTGGCTTCCCGAACGGTTCAACGCCGTCGAGCACCTGCACCGCGAGGGCACCCCGGCAACCAGGCAGGAGGACGTCAGTGCCGACGTCTGAGCACAGCACGATCACGCCCGGCCTGCTGCGCGAGTGGCCGCTGCGCACCGGTACGACGGACAAGAAGGACCGCGGCACCGTCCTTGTCGTCGGTGGCTCCCGTTCTACGCCCGGCGCAGTACTGCTGGCCGGTGTCGCCGCGCTGCGCGCCGGTGCGGGACGCCTGCAACTGGCGGTCACCGACAGCACCGCCGCGGCACTGAGCATCGCGGTGCCGGAGGCGGCCGTCATCGGCCTGCCGGAGACCGCGTCGGGCAGCGTCGCCGGTGACGCGCCGAAGCGGCTGCTCGACCTCGCCGCCGACGCCGATGCCGTCGCGATCGGCCCGGGACTCGACGACATCGACGAGACCGCGGCCCTGCTGGGCGCCGTCCTGGACATACTGCGGCCCGACGCCGGTCTGGTCCTTGACGCGTACGCGCTGGGCGCCCTCAGCCGCGACCCGGAGCTGCTCGACGGGCGCCCGCAGCGCGTCGTGCTCACCCCGAACGTGACCGAGGCCGGCTACCTGCTGGGCCGCCCGGACTCCGTCGGCAGCGGGGACGATCTCGCCGCCGTCGCGACCGCGGTGGCGCGACGCTGTTCCGCGGTGGTCACCCTGTACGGCACGATCGCCGCACCCGACGGCCGCGTCTGGTCCGAGGAGAGCGGCGACGCCGGGCTCGGCACCTCCGGCAGCGGTGACGTCCTCGCCGGCGTGATCGCCGGGCTCCTGGCCCGCGGCGCCGACCCCGACCAGGCGGCCTGCTGGGGCACCTGGGCGCACGCGGTCAGCGGCCAGCGGCTCGCCCCGCGACACGGCCGGACCGGATTCCTGGCCCGGGAGCTGCTCGACGAGGTGGCGTACACGCTCGGCACCGTCTGACGCCCGGCGGCCGGTACGCTGTGCGCCGTGGCGAGTCGCTTCGTGGACGAGCGGGAGATCAACGACCCGGCCGAGCTGAGCCCCATCGAGCGTGAGCAGCTGCGGGCCGCCGGCCGGCTGTATGACGGCGAGGACCTCGACGCCGAGGCGCGGCTCACCGATGACGATCAGGACGAGGCCGGCTTCCGCGGGTTCTGCACGCTGTGGCGGGTCGCCGACGGCGACGAGGTCCGGTTCGACGCGTGGCTGTACCAGGTGGACAGCGGCACCTTCTTCCGTGCCGGCACCGCCGAGGTCGTCGCCGAGGTCGTCCAGTTCGGCCTGGAGTGCGCCGACCCGCAGGTCCGGCAGGAACTCGGTCCCGCGATGGTCGAGGCGGGCATCCTTCCCAAGTCTGACCTGTCCTACCCCGAGTTCGCCGAGCTCCTGCGCAACCAGGAGCAATAGCGCGCAGGAGCAATACCGCACAGCAGGCAACCCCGGGCGCCACCGCCGGTGTCAGGTGGGTGTGGCAACGGATGTCGAGGGTTACCGCACATATGTGAGCACCCGGTTGCCGGCGCTGCGCCGGGTCGCGTACCTGCTGTGCGGCGACTGGCACACCGCCGACGACGTGCTGTCCGCGACGCTGGTGCGGCTGCTGCTGCAGTGGCCGCGGGTGTCGGCGGCGGAAAACATCGACGGCTACGTCCGGCGGGTCCTGGTGCGCACGATGCTCAACGAACGCCGCCGCCCCTGGCGCCGTGAGCACCCGCTGGAGACCCTGCCGGATCGGGCGGCGGCGGGGGAGAGCGACGCCGTCGACGTTCGGGTGTCGCTGCTGGCGCTGCTGGACGAGTTGCCGGCGCGCCGTCGTGCGGTGGTCGTGCTGCGGTACTGCTGCGACCTGTCCGTCGAGGAGACGGCGCGGGAACTCGGTTGCAGCACCGGCACGGTCAAGAGCCAGGCGGCACGGGCCCTCGACACGTTGCGGAAGCGCCTTTCGGTACAGAAGGAGTCGCCGTGGACCAGTTGACCGACGCCCTGCGTGACCTCGACCCCCCGGCGCCGCCGTCGTCCGTCGACCTCGACGCCGTCGTGCGCCGGGCCCACCGGCACCGGCGCAGGACCAGGGTCCTCGCGGCGGTCACGGCCGCGGTGGCCGTCGCGGCCGTCGCGGTCGCCGTGGCGGTGCCGGCGGCCCGGCACCGGGACGGCGGCGCCGCCCAGCCGCCGGTGGCATGCGAGCCGAGCGGCGTCACCCGGCCGGCGGCGAGCACCGAGGCGGAGGAGGCGGCCGGGAGGCTCGTGGCCGTGCAGGAGGGCAAGCTGACGCCCGCGCTCGCCGGCCCGCTGCGGCAGGCGCTGCCCGGCGCGACGCTGCTGGACGCGTTCACCTGCGAGCAGGGGTTCTCGTTCCACGCCGACCTCGGCGTCGCCGTGCGGACGGACTCCACCCCCGGGCGGTTCACGGTCGGAATCGTCGCCGTCGACGGCGCCGGCGTCGCCCGCCTCGACGGCTGGGTCACGCGGGCGCCCGCCCCGGCAGGGCGCGGGTGCGCCGGGGCCGACGACGGCGCCACCTGCGTGCGGGAGGAGCGGCAGGACGGCACGGTCGTCTACCGGGCCCGGGCCGACCGCGGCGGCGGTGCCGTCCTCCTGACGGTCGACACCTATCGTCCCGACGGCGGACACGTCCACCTGGAAGTCCGCAACTTCGTTGCAGCCGGTGACGCCGTCACGGTGACACGGCCGGTGCCACCGCTGGACGAGGCGGCCCTGACGGCGCTGACGCTGGCGGAGCACCTGGCGCCGTGACCGCGCAGTCGACCGCGATGCGCTCCAGGTGATGCAGCAGCGCCGACGTGTCGTCCGGGGAGATGTACGCCGTGTCCGTGTGCGCCGTGCACCGCAACCCGGTTGCAGTGTCCTCGACGTCGAGGATCATCGGCTCGAAGCCGGGCGCCGCCCGCCGGACCACCCACGCGAACGACGATTGCGGCAGCGCCGCCTGGATCTCGGCGGAGGTCGGAGTGGGACCGCCGGCGCCGGCGGACGGATCGCGGCGGTCGTTGAGGAAACAGCCGATCTCGAGGCGCTCCCCGCGCTCCGCGCCGACCCGGTCGACGAGCGCGAACAGGTCCCGCTGGTCGAAGTACGCCAGCTTGTACGCGCTCATCGCCGCCCGCCTGGCCTGCGGCAGGACGTCCTGGAAGCCCAGGCCGGCGACCGGCACCTGGCACAGCCCGGCCTGCACGGCGGTGCAGACCACGTCGGCGAACCCGGGCCGGAAACGGTTGCTCACCAGCGGGCGCACGACCACCGGGTCCACGCCGCACGTCGCGTGCACGGCCATGGCGAACACGGCGAGCAGCGTCGCCGACGGGTCGGCGCCGGTGCGGGCGCTCAACGCCCGCAAGGCAAGGGGCAGCGCGGCCGAGTCGAACGCGGCCCGCCAGAAACGGGGGCTCGACGGCGCGGCCGGGGCGCGGAACCGGGCCGGCGGCATGGTGCGCAGGATGCCCTCGAAGTGCCGTTGCGCGGCCTCGTTCTGCCGGCGGCCGGTCGGCGAGGCCTGCCACAGTGCCTGGTCGAGGGGCTGCCGCCCGGCCACCGGCGCCGCGGGCCGCTCGGCGACGTCGCGGAGCATCGCCTGCGCGCCGGCGCCGTCGGCGGCGAAGTGGGAGATGAGCGCGACGACGTGGCTGGGCACGCCGTGGTGCAGCACGGCCGCCATCCGGATCGGATACTCCGCGGTGAAGTCCAGGTCCGTGTCGCGGTACCGTCCGGCCACCGCCGAGGCGACGCCGGACGGGTCGGCGCCCGCCTCGTACACCTCCAGTATCGAGTGACCGGAGCCGTGGACGACCTGCGTGGGGGTGCTGCCGTCGGCCGGGATCCGCAGCAGCGTGCGCAGGGACGGGTGGCGGCTCAGGTGGTGGCGCAGCTCGCCGGCCATGTCCTCGACGGTGGTGCCGGGCTTCAGCGGCAGTGCACCGCCGATCGGCATCCAGTGCCCGAGGGTGCGCACCGCGTTCCAGCTCTCGATCTGCCCCCAGGACAGCGGCCCGCTGCCGGCGCCCATCCCTTCGAAGGAGACCGGGAGCCGTTCAGCGCAAGGCAGTTCCATGCCGCCGGAGCCTAACGATGCAGGCGGGCCCCTTTGACGATTCTGTCGACGGCGTTGCGGGGACCGTGCACCGCCATCCCCACGAGCCGGAGATCTGCCTGGTGCACGGCGCGGACGGCGGCCCGGTTGTCCTCGTCGTTACCGGTCTTGAACAGCTCCTCCGTGAACGTTGCACACGCGACCGAACGTTCCACGGCCCTGCGGTGCACCGCCGCGAGGATCGCCGCGTCGCCCTCGAAGACCATGACGGGCTGGCCGAACATCGGCAGGTACCGGGTGCCGTCGGCGTCGAGATAGTCCTCGCCGAGCAGCTGCGGTGCCGTGCCGGCGATGCCGCTGACGACGAACGCGGTCACGTTGAGGCGCTGCCAGGTCGCCAGGTCGTCCCGCAGCAGCACGGCGATCTTCGTGGGGAACGTCATGGACCCAGCGTGCCGGTCCTGACCTGCGCGGTCTTGTACGTTGTGCACATGGAGCTCGTCATCGCATGGCGGCCCAGGGTGCCCGGCATCGCCGAGGTGTTCCACGCGCACTTCGTGGATCACGCCTATCCGCCGCACGTCCACGACGCCTGGACGCTGCTCATCGTCGACGAGGGCGCGATCCGCTTCGACCTGGACCGGCATCATCGTGGCGCGGCGGGCACGTCGGTGACCCTGCTGCCCCCGAACGTCGCTCACGACGGCCGGGCGGCGACCGGTCACGGCTTCCGCAAGCGGGTGCTCTACCTCGACACCACCGTGCTGCCCGCGGGCCTGGCCGGCGCCGCCGTCGACCGTCCCGGCGTCGACGACCCGCTGCTGCGGCAGCGCATCCACCAGCTGCACCTGGCGCTGGACGCGCCCGGCGACGAGCTGGAGGCGGAGAGCCGGCTCGCGCTGATCCGGGACCGCCTGCGAGGCCACTTCGGCCGGGTCGCCGCCCCACCGGCGGAGCTGTCGAAGGGGCTCGCCGGGGAGCTGCGCGACCTCCTCGACGCGCGGACCCGGGACGGCATCACGCTGCAGGAGGCCGGCGCGCTGCTGCAGAGCCATCCCGGGCACCTGGTGCGGTCGTTCACCGCGACGTTCGGGCTGCCGCCGCACCGGTACCTGGTGGGCCGCCGCGTCGAGCAGGCACGCCGGCTGCTGCTGGACGGCCGGCGCCCTGCCGACGTGGCCGCGGAGGCCGGGTTCCACGACCAGTCACACCTGCACCGGCACTTCGTCCGGCACGTCGGGGTCACCCCTGCGCGTTACGCCGCCCAGGGCGGGGTGCCGAACAGGGTGCCGTCGGCGCGGTAGGCAGTGAAACCGGCGGGGACGGTGACATACACCTCGGCGGGCTCGGCGCCCGGGTTGTGCGCCGCGATCGGCTCGCCGGCCGGCACGACGACCGAGTCGCCGGCGCCGAGGACCTCGCCGCCGGGGGTGACCCGCAGCTGCCCCGACAGCACCATGAACACCTCGTCGCGGTCGATGCTGTGCGGCATCGACTCGTGCCCCGCGGCGACCGTGAGCCGCCATGCGCACACTTGGGTGGAGCCGTTGCTGGGCCCCGCGAACACCGTGAACTTGGAGCCGTCGAGCTCGAATCGCGGCGCGTCGGCCGCACGGACGATACTCATGTTTGTCCTCCGTGATGGGTTGGTTCCGGTGCCTCAAAAGCTAAACCAGGTTTCGTACTTTGTAAACGGGGTTTCGTATGTCCGATCTCACGCCTGACGAGCTCCGCGCGATGCCGCTGGGCCGGCTGCTGCTGCACGCACACCGGCGCGCCCAGGCGGCGTCCCTGGCGAAGCTGCAGGCCAGCGGGCACAGCGAGATCCGCCTCGGCCACCTGCCGGTCATCACGAACCTGGACCCGGCGGGCATGCGGATCACCGACCTGGCGGTGAAGGCGGGCATGACCCGGCAGATGGCGGGCCGCCTGGTGAAGGAGCTCGAGGGGTTCGGCTACGTGTCCAGTCGTCAGGACCCGCATGACCAGCGGGCCGTGGTGGTGGCGCTGACCGACCGCGGCACGAGCTTTCTCGCCGGCGCGCCCGCGGCGATGGCGGCGGTCGACGGCGACTTCGCGGCGCTGCTGGGCGCCGAGGAGCTGACTCGCCTCCGCGAGTCGCTGCTGCGCATCAGCACCACCTGACGAACCGCGGCGCCCCCGTCACGCCGCGGCGGCCTGTGTCAGGCCGCGGTGTCGGTGGCGAGGCGCAGTTGCCGCAGCCGGCGGTCGGCCGCGGCGGCGTTGCGGTGCAGGCGGTCGGTCTCCGCGCTGAGCAGATCGCGGCCGGGGGCCGTGAGCCGGTAGTAGCGGCGCAGCCGGGACGCGACGACCTCCTCCCGGTCGACCTCGATCAGCCCGTCCACCCTGAGCCGGTCGAGGATCCCGTACAGCGTGCCGGCCTGCAGGCGGACCCGGTCGTCGGAGATGCGCCGCACGTCCTCCAGGACGCTGTAGCCGTGCTGCGGCTCGGCCGCCAGTGCGGTCAGCACGAGGAACGTCGGTTCACGTAAGGGTACGCCAGTCATATCCATCACTATATTCAACTCATCGGTATATACCATCGACCGATCGGTCACCCGGCTGTTGGGGTGATGTTCGTCAATCCTCCTGTGGCGTTCGTGACGCTGTTGGAGGTGTGGACGACGTTGAGATTGCCGGCGCACTTCGACGTCGACGTCACGTTGATCGCGTAGCGGCCCACGCCGCCGAGGTCGGAGACGTTGTCCCGCCACACGTTGCCGCAGCCGGAGCCGGCGACGGGGTTGTGCGTCTCGTACCCGTTGGCGAACGTCCCCGGCGGGGCGAACGTGCCGGTGTTGCCCTGGATCAGGTAGCCGGTGCCCTTCACGTCGACCCAGGAGTCGGCGGAGTTCTGCCCGGCGATGCCGCGCCCGTCGAACGTGTTGCCGCGGATGACGCCGTCGACGGTGCCCTCCTTGACGTCGATGTGCTCCGCGGCGACGTACGGGCCGATGTGGTTGTCGAGCACCTGCACCCGGTCTGAGCGGTCGACGCCGCCGCTGTTGCCGTGACAGGCCCAGTTGGAGTTGGCCGAGCCGAGGTAGACGCCCTCGCCGTAGGCGGGCTGGACGGTGCCGGTGTACTCGATCGTCGAGTTGCGGATCACACCGTCCGACGAGGACCGTCTGAAGTGGACACCCTCGTCGCCGATGTGGTGCACGTACAGGCCGTCGATCGTCACGTGCGGCGAGTCGTCGAGGATGACGCCCTTCTTGGCGTCGGCGACGGTGAAGCCGGCCAGCCGCCAGTAGGGCGCGCCGGCCAGCCAGATCCCGTAGCCGGGGTCCCAGCCGGGCGTCGGCACCGGGCACGACGGGCCGCTGCCGGCGCTCGCGGGGTTGGTCAGGATCGCCGTGCGCGGGCCGGTGACCGTGATCGGCGCGGCCGCGGTGCCCGGGGTGGTGCCGATGAACGAGCCGTCGTAGACCCCGGGCGCCAGCCGGATCGTCTGGCCGGGACGGGCACCCGCCAGGGCGGCCTGCAACTGCGCGGCCGTCGAGACGTCCACAGTGGACCCGCTCGTCGGCGGCGTCGACGGTACGGGGGACGAAGGCACGGACGGTGCGGGCGAAGACGGCCGGGCCGAGGTGGGCGACGGCGCCGGACCACCCGCGCACGGCGCGCCGTTGACGGTGCAGTTGGACGGCACGCCCGTGCCGCTGACGTTGAACCCGAAGCGGACCGACGCCCCCGCGGCGACGGTGCCGTTCCAGGAGGCGTTGGCGAAGCGGTGGTGCTGCCCGGTGCTGGTGCGGGTCGAGTCCCAGGAACTGCTGACGGTCGAGCCGGCCGGCAGGTCGAACTCGACGACCCAGCCGCTCGCCGCCGCGTCGCCGCGGTTGGTGACGGTGTACTCGGCGCCGTACCCGCTGCTCCAGACCGACGACTGCGTGAACGCGGCGGTCAGCGACGCCGCCGCGGCGGACGCGGTGAGGGGCGCGAGCAGCAGGATCGCCGCGCCGGCGGTCCCGGCCAGCAGCAACGTGCGCGAGATCCGCATCGACCAGCCTCTTCCGCGTCGCAGCGTCCGTTGGCTGATTAGTTAACAGTCTTTACAACTCTTGGTCAATGCCTCACGAGCGCGGGAGCGCTAACAACACGCAGAGTAACTTTTCAGATACACGATGTACTGACGTCGAACCCGAAGCATGTTCGCAGGGAACTGGCAGCCCCCATCCCTAGCGTCCGGGTCTCGGCACCCCCACGCAGACGAAGGAGACGCATGTCAGGCGATCACCACGAAGGTCAGCGGGTCAGCCGCCGCACGCTGGTCCGCGGCATCAGCGCGATCAGCTTCGGCGGCATCCTGGCCGCCTGCGGCGGCGACGAGGGCGGCACGGCGGCGCCGCAGGCGTCCACCACGGCCGACCTCACCGGGCTCTTCGCCGGCGCCAACACCTGCACGATGAGCGCCGAGGTCACCCAGGGGCCGTACTACTTCGACGCGGACAGGATCCGTAGCGACATCCGCGAGGACCGCAAGGGCACGAAGCTGCGCGTGGTGCTGAAGGCGCAGGACTCCTCGGCGTGCAAGCCGCTGCACAACGCGGTCGTGGAGATCTGGCACCGCGACGGCGCCGGCCTCTACTCCGGCGCCGAGTCGCTGTCCACAGGCGGGGGAGAAGGCCGCCGTACAACACCCACACCGGCCGGGATACCCTCAACAGCAACGACTCCACCTTCCAGGAGTCGATGCTGATGAAGGTCACCGAGGACAAGGACGGCTATCTGGCGGTGATCGCCCTGGCGGCGAAGGTCTAGAAGGACAGGGCCAGGTTCACCAGCGTGGCCGCGCATGCGTGGACCTGCGCGATCGACACCTTCTCGTCGGGGCAGTGGCCGTAGCCCACCCCCGGGCCGTACTGCACCGTCGGGATGCCTCCGATGTTCGTCAGCAGCCGCAGGTCGGAGCCGTACGGCGCGCCGACGACCGCCGGTGCCGCGCCGCCGTGCGTGCCCGTGTGCGCGTCGAGGACCCGGCGGACCAGGTCGGTGCCCTCGGGGCAGCGGCCCGAGGCGAACTGCCCGCCCCACCACTCGACCGTCACCGGGTGCTCCTTCAGCCACGGGTCGCCGGCGCACGCCTCCGCGACCGTGCGCTCGAACGCGGCCCGGGCCTCCTCCACGGGCTCGTCGAGGGCGACCCCGAACCGTCCCTCGGCGACCAGCAGGTCGGGGACCGTCGAAGCCCAGTCGCCGGCCCGCACGGTGCCGATCTCCAGGGGGTACGCGATGTCCCAGCGCCTCATCATGGGGTCGACGCTGCGGTTGCGGGACGCCTCCAGGGCCCGGAGCACGGGGAAGATGAGCTGGAACTTCTCCACCGCGCTGACGCCGCTGGTGCGGGCGCAGGCGTGCGCGGCCAGGCCGGGCACCCGCAGCCGGAAGGTGAGCGCGCCGCCGTTGGCGGCCAGGACGTCCAGGGCCGTCGGCTCGGTGATCACGCAGGCGTCGGCGCGCCAGCCGCGGTCGAGGGTCGCGTAGGTGCCGAGGCCGCCGTCCTCCTCGCCGACGACCGCCGCGAGCAGGACGTCACCGGGCAGGCGGGTCCCGCTGCGGTGCAGGGCGAGCAGCGCGGACAGCGCGGCGGCGAATCCGCCCTTCATGTCGCAGGCGCCGCGGCCGTACACGTGGCCGTCCTCGATGCGCCCCGAGTAGGGATCGTCCGACCAGGTCGACAGGTCGCCGGGCGGCACAACGTCCAGGTGCCCGTTGAGCATGAGCGTCCGGCCGCCGCCGGTGCCCGGCAGCCGGGCGACGAGGCCCCACGCCTCGGTGCGCTCGACCTCCATACCGGGGAAGTCGGGCCGGGCGGCGAGGTCGGCGACCGGGATCTGCCACAGGTCGGTTTCGACGCCCTCGGCCGCGAGCAGGCCGGCTACGTGCCGCACGATCTCGCCCTCCGCTTGGCTGCCACCCACACTGGGTACGCGGATCAGGTCGACGAGCGTGCCGATGGTCTCGTCGCGGGAGCTGAGGAGAGCGTTGTGGACGTCCATCCGGGCAATGTATGTCGTTGACACTCCTCACGTACAACATCCTGACCGGCGCGAACGGCGGCAGGCTGGACGCGGTGTGTGCGGTCGTCGATGCCGCCGCGCCCGACGTCGTGGCGGTGCAGGAGCTGCGCGGGGATCCGCCGCTCGCGCGGCGGACGGGGATGCGCCTGCACGTGGCGCCGCCGCGGACGGGGCAGCCGGTCGGCCTGCTGGTCGCGCCGCACCTGCGGATCCTGCGGCAGGGCACAGTGCCCGGGCCGTTCCATCACGGCGCGGCATGGGTGGAGCTGGACTGCGACGGTGGCCCGCTGACGGTGATCAGCACGCATCTGTTCCCGTATTGGGGTTTCGTCCGCCTGTACGAGGCCCGCCGGCTGGCTGCATTCGCGGCGCGGCGCGGGCGGGTCGTGCTGATGGGGGACTTCAACTCGCTCGACCCGTGGACCGGGTATGCGCACGTCCAGCGGCGGCACCGGCGCTGGTTCGGCCGGGGCGGCCCGGACACGCGGGCAATGGCGCTGCTGGCCCGCCGCGGTCTCGTCGACGTGTTCCGCACGGTCGGCACGGGGCCGGGCTGGACGGTGCCGACCGCGCTCGGCGGTGAGGAGTTCATCCGGTCGCGGCTGGACTACATCCTCGCGTCGCCGGCGGTGGCGGGGGAGTTCACGGCGTGCCGCGTGCTGACCGGCGGCGCGACGGCGTCCGCGTCGGACCACTTTCCGGTGCTGGCGACACTCGCAACGCCGGACCCCGCGGGTCGATCTGCTCCATGACCGGCGCGGGTCTGCGGTGCCCGCCGAGCGGCGGGTTCGCGACCCAGCGGATCGCGGGCCCCTGCCCGGGCGCCGGCAGCCAGCCCAGGAACCGGGCCCAGAGCTGGTCGGCGCCGAGGTGGCGCAGGTCCTCGGCGGCGTCGGCGACCCGCAGCGCCATCATGGTGCGCAGCGCGGCCGGGCTGTCGCCGTGCTCGGCGACGAGCTGGTCCCGCTTCGCGGCGCAGGGCCAGGGCTCGCGACATCCCGTGCACAACCAGGTCGGCCGGCCCGGAATGTGCGCGATTGTCACCCCAGACTCCCGGGCCGGGCAAGCTCCAGGCGTCGCAGGGCGTAGACGAGCACCGAGTTGCGGGCGGCCACGTACTGGTCGCAGGGCCACGGCTGGTGGCAGTCACGGCACTGCTCACCACGGTGGAGTTTGGCGGCCAGCCAGCCCTTGGGACGGGGCTGGTGGCGGCGGCGCTGGCGGACGAGCTCTTTGAGGTCCATCGCGGGGGTCCTTGTCAGGTCGCCGATGTGGGGTGGGCGGGCAGCTCGCATCGAAGCGATGTGTGCAGGATGTGCTGGTGCGCCACCAGGTGGGGGCGGCGGCGCTGGGTGTGGTGCTTGGCGCGGTACATGGCGGCGTCGGCCCGGTGCACCGCATCGGCGAGGTGCGCGTCCGGTTCGACCGGGACGAGCCCGACCGACGTGCTGACCGTCATCACCTGACCGCAGAGCCGCATCGGCGCGGCCAGCAGGTCGGCGAGGCCCGCGGCCTGCTCGTCGGGCTCCCCGTCGCGCCCGGCGATGAGACCGGCGAACTCGTCGCCGCCGAGCCTGGCCACGATGCCCCGCCCCGCGCATGCGGAGAAGCGGCGCGCGATGGTCACGAGGACCTCGTCGCCGGCGGAGTGGCCGAAGGCGTCGTTGATCTGCTTGAACCCGTCGACGTCGAGGACGACCGCGACGAGGGGGTGTGCGCGGACGTCGGCGACGAGCTCAGCACCGCGCTGATAGAAGGCGCGCCGGTTGGGCAGGCCGGTCAGCGAGTCATGGCTGGCGGCGTGGCGCTCGGCGGTGAGCTGCTGCTGCAGCTGTGCCACCCGGCGCTGCATGACCCACGCCGCGCACGCTCCAGCCGCCGCGGCCGCACCGGCCAGGAAGGCGAGAGGGTCCATGCGCACGTCCTCCAAGATCGTAGCTGGGGAAGCCACCCGATCATTTGGGAGCGAACGTCCGGTTTCAGTCACAAATTGTGAGCGTCCCCGCACATTCGCACATGCGCTAGCATGCGCGTTATCGGCTGCATACGCAAGAGCCGATGCACGTGCAGACGCCGATTCTCGGCAAACTTTCAACTACATGTTGCAGAGAGATGTCCATGGAGCAGACGTACAACGGGATGCCGGCCGGCGACCTGCCGGGTGTGCCCTGGCAGAAGAGCCGCCGCAGCAACCCCAGCGGCAACTGCGTCGAGCTGGCCCCACTGCCCGACGGGACCGGATTCGCGATGCGCAACTCGCGCGACCCTGAGGGGCCCGCGCTCATCTACACCTACGACGAGATCGCGGCCTTCGTCGCCGGGGCCAGGGACGGCGACTTCGACAACCTGCTGGACCGCAACCGCTGAGGGCGTGGGCTCGCCTGCGATACCGCCGGATCGACGCGAGCCCACTCCCGCTTACTGTCGGGTCATGGCATGCTTACTCCGGTTCACCCCCGGAACGGACCTCCGGCTCGCCCGGGCACGACGGAGGCAGCGTCCAGGAACTCGGAGGCAGTAGGTGACGACCGGAACGCCAGAAGGTGGTTCGGCTGGAGGACCCACGGTCCTCCGGATGCTGCTGGGCGCCCATCTGCGCCGCCTGCGTGAGGCGCAGGGTGTGACCCGCGAGGACGCGGGCTGGGAGATCCGCTCGTCGGAGTCGAAGATCAGCCGCATGGAGCTCGGCCGCGTCGGCTTCAAGGAGCGCGACGTCGCCGACCTGCTCACCCTCTACGGCCTGGACGACGACGAGGAGCGCACGCGGCTGCTCGCCCTGGCCCGCGACGCCAACAACCCCGGCTGGTGGCACCGCTTCGGCGACGTGCTGCCCAACTGGTTCCAGTCCTACCTCGGTCTCGAGGCAGCCGCGGCCCTCATCCGCACGTATGAGGTCCAGTTCGTCCCGGGCCTGCTGCAGACCAAGGAGTACGCGCGGGCGGTCGTCCTGCTCGGCCACGGCCGGGCCAAGGCCGACGAGATCGATCGCCGGGTCGAGCTGCGGATGGCGCGCCAGCAGGTGCTGACCCGCCCCGACGCGCCGAAGCTGTGGGTCGTCGTCGACGAGGCCGCGCTGCGCCGCCCGATCGGCGGCATCGACGTCATGCGCGGCCAGGTCGACGCGCTCCTGGAGGCCAACACCCTGCCCAACGTGCGGCTGCAGGTCATCCCGTTCAACGCGGGCGGGCACGCCGCGGCCGGCGGCGCGTTCACCATCCTGCGCTTCCCCGACCAGGACCTGCCCGACGTCGTCTACATCGAGCAGCTCACCAGCGCCCTGTATCTGGACAAACGCGACGACGTCGACCTGTATGCCGAAGCCATGGAACGGCTCTGCGTGGAGGCCCGCCCGCCGACGGACACCCAGAAGGTCCTTGAGGAGATCAGGCGGGACCTGGAGGGGTAATTTCCCTGGTATGGGAACCCTGTCACGCACTGTCGCACTTGTCACCGGCGCGTCGAGCGGCATCGGTGAGGCGGCTGCCCTCACCCTCGCCTCCCGCGGCGCCTCCGTCGCGCTCGCCGCGCGGCGCGCCGACCGGCTGAAGGCCCTCGCGGACCGCATCCGCGGCGAGGGTGGCGTCGCCCTGGTCGTGGAGGCCGACGTCACCGACCAGGAGGACGCCGCGGCGGCGGTACAGCGGACCGTGGACGAACTCGGGCGCCTCGACACGCTCGTCAACAACGCCGGCGTGATGCTGCTGGGGCCCGTGGCCGACGCGCCCGTCAAGGAGTGGCAGACCATGGTGTCCGTGAACATCATGGGCCTCATGTACTGCGCCCACGCCGCGCTGCCGCACCTGCTCGCGGCGGCCGCCGACGGCTCGCGGCGGGTCGCCGACATGGTCAACGTCAGCTCCGTCGCGGGGCGGGTCGCCCGCAGCGGCAGCGGCGTCTACAACGCCACCAAGCACGCCGTCGGCGCCTTCAGCGAGGCCCTCAGGCAGGAGGTCACCGGCCGGTACGTGCGGGTCTCGCTGGTCGAGCCCGGCGCCGTGGAGACCGAGCTGGCCGGCCACAACCGCCCCGAGATCCTCGAGGGCATCAAGCAGCGCTTCGCCGACGTCGAACGCCTCCAGGCCGACGACATCGCCGACACGATCGCCTACATCGTCACCCGCCCGCGGCACGTGGCGGTCAACGAGCTGCTGGTGCGACCTACCCAACAGCAGGCCTGAATCCTGTTTGCCGGTGCCATGGCCGGGCACGAGACAAGGGAACGCGCGATCAAGAGTTCGGAGGAACGAATGAGTGGCGTGACCGAAACCATCGACGTCCATGTGCCCGTGCGCACCGCATACAACCAGTGGACGCAGTTCGAGTCGTTCCCGCAGTTCATGAGCGGCGTCGAGTCGATCAGCCAGGTCGGCGACCGGCGCACGCACTGGGTGACGAAGGTCGGCGGTGTCCGGCGCGAGTTCGACGCCGAGATCACCGAGCAGCACCCGGACGAGCGGATCGCCTGGAAGAGCGTCGGCGGCGACACCAAGCACGCCGGCGTCGTCACCTTCCACCGCCTGGGCGAGCAGGACACCCGGGTCACCGTCCAGCTCGACTGGCAGCCCGAGGGCATCGTGGAGAAGGCCGGCGCCGCCGCCGGCGTCGACGACCTCCAGGTGAAGACCGACACCAAGCGCTTCAAGGAATTCATCGAGGAGCGCGGCGGCGAATCCGGCCAGTGGCGCGGCGACGTCCAGCGCCCCAGCCTGTAACCAACCCAGTAGTGAGCACCACGCGAAGGGCGTCGCCGTCGCCGGCGGCGCCCTTCGCCGTGGGTCAGGCGCGCAGCGCGTGCTCGATGCGGTCGAGGGCGTCGTTGCGCGGCGTGGCACGGTCCAGCAGGTTGGACTGGCGCGAGGCGAGGATGCCGGCGAGGACCGGGGTCTCGGCCTTCTCGATCTCGTGGTCCGCGGCCTCGGCGGCGGACAGCGCGAGGTTCGCCGCCTCCCGGCCGGGGAGGGCCTGCCACGTCGGCAGGAGCGTGTGGTTGATGGCGTCGTCGTACCACGGCGGCACGGTCGGCGGGGGGAGCTGACCGGAGCGCCAGCGTCTTACCAGGATCTGCGCCCAGCGGTCCCAGAACGCGACCTGGGCGAGCACGGTGGCAACGCTCCAGCTGGGGGTGACCGGCCGGCCGAGTTCGTCGTCGCCGAGGGAATCGATGAGGGTGGTCAGGCGTTGCCGCGCGGCGGCGTTCTCGTCCAGGGGTACACGCTCCACCTCGTCAACGGTAAGCCTGTGTGCGCTGGTCCGCACGGCGAGCGCGACGGCCGATTCCCGCCAGCCACGACGCACCCCGGTGCGTCAGGATCGGGGCATGTTCACGATTCACGCGATCGACCCCGGCACCCTGGAATCGGTGCGGAGCAAGGGAACCGACGTCTCCGGCAACGCGGTGGAGACGGCGACGGCGGGCGGTGGCGAACCGCTGCGATGCTGCCTGCGCGACGCGGTCGAAGGCGAGCGGCTGATCCTGTTCGGATACGAACCAGTGCTGCCGCCGAGCCCGTACCGCGAGATCGGCGCGGTCTTCGCGCACGCCGAGCGGTGCGACGGGCCCGCGGGGACCGGCTACCCGCAGGACTGGCGCGGCCGGTCGCAGGTGCTGCGGGCCTACGACGCGCGTGGCTGGATCCATCCCGCGACCCGCGTGCACGACGGCTCCGATCCCGAGGGCGTCCTCGCGGCGATCCTGCGGGAGCCTGCGGTCGTGCGCGTCGACTCCCGCAACGTCGCCTACGGCTGCTTCATGTTCACCGTGACTCGTTGAGCAGGCGCGCGGTGCAACTCGTCGCCGGGTACGGCCGGGAGGACCTGCTCCTGGCCCTCGCCGCCGCTCTCGAAAGCGACTTCATAACTATTCCGACCGGTTTTATCTGGAAATCACATCGAAACATTGACGGACATGCAGACGTCATGATCTGATCCCGACCCAGAGGATTTTTCACATTCGATGGGATCGAGGAGACCGCCGTGTCCGTGTTCCGTCGCACCGCCCTGGTGGTGGCCGGCATGCTGGCCGCCACCGGCGCGGCGGTCGTGCCAGGGCTGCCCGCCGCCGCCGCCCTGCCGACCGCCGCCGTCGCCCTCGGCGACAGCTTCATCAGCGGGGAAGGCGCCGGCAGCTACCAGCCGGTCGTCGACGTCAACGGCGTCGCGCAGCCGTTCCCCGGCTGGTCCGCCCCCAACACCAACGCCTTCTTCTGCCACCGCTCCGCCAACGCCTCGCTGAACCAGGCGACGCTGCCCGGCATCCAGGCCCGCTTCAACCTGGCGTGCTCCGGCGGCCGCCCGCACGACATCGCCAACCCGTCCGGCGCCCGCGACAAGGGCCGCACCGTCGCCGCGCAGCTCGACCAGCTCAGGGCCGTCGCGCAGACCCACGACATCGACCTGGTCCTGGTCGGCCTCGGCTCCAACAACAGCTCCTTCACCTTCGGCGACGTGGCCGAGAAGTGCGCGAACCGGTTCATCGCCGACGCGTGGACCGGCTGGTGGGAGTTCTGGGCCTACCTCAACGGCCCGGTCGAGCAGGAGCCCTGCACCGCCGAGGACCTCGCCACCGCGGCGCAGGTCGCGGCCGCGACGGCGGAGACGACCGCCGCCGTGCGGCAGCTGCTGAGCACCCTCGACCAGATCGACGCCGACGGGCAGCACCGGGTGGTGTTCCAGGACTACACGAACCCGCTGCCGTTCGACCTCGAGCAGAGCTACTGGGAGGAGGACGGCCGGCAGGACGACCGGGACAAGTTCCGTGACCTCGGCGCCGAGCGGTACGCCGCCGGCTGCCCGATCCACAGGGCCAGCCTCGCCCCCGGGCACGGCTTCTCGCAGAGCCTCGGCACGATCGTGCGCACCACCCGCGACACCCTCGCCGCCGAGTTCCCCGGCGACGACCTGGTCTACCTCAACGTCCAGCACGCCTTCGACGGCGCCCGGCTGTGCGAGCGCACCGGCAGCCCCGGCAACGCCCTCGCCACCCCGATCCGCCTGCAGGACGGCGCGAGCGGCGTGTTCGTGACCAGCCTCGCCGGCAAGGACAAGATCGCCATCCAGCGGATCGCGAACACCTGCGTCTCCTACTTCCAGACCTGCCAGGAGTCGTGGCACCCCAGCGCCGCCGGCCACGCCGTGCTCGGCAAGTGCCTGACCGGCGCCGCGGCCGGCACGGCCCGCACCGTCACCTGCACCCGCAAGGCGGACGGCACCATCGTGACCGCCTGACCCCCACCCGCGCCCTGCGCTGAGACGACCCCGTTTCAGCGCAGGGTGCGCTCGTAGCAGACCGAGCGCGTGGATCCCGCGTACACACCGAACAGCGGGATGCGGTGGTAACCCTCGCGTTCGTAGAAGCGCTGGGCGTCCGGCTGCTCCGTGCCCGTCTCCAGGCGCAACGTCTTCCAGCCACGCTCCACTGCCGCCGTCTCCAGGGCGCGCAGGATCGCGGCGGCGACGCCGGTGCCGCGGGCCGGTGGCACCACGAACATCCGCTTGACCTCAGCGGCGGACGGATCCAGGCGGCGCAGGGCACCGCAGCCGACCGGCGTGCCGTCGACGTCGCTGACCGCGACCAGGAACAGGTCGACGTCCCCGGCGGACGGGGCGGCACCGGGCTCGTGGTCGTCGCTGCCGTAGCGCGCGTCGAGCTCGGCCCGCTGCGCCGCGCGCAGGGCGGCGCCCTCCGGGTCGTCCCAGCCGCGTGCCTCGATGCTCCAGTCCGTCATCCGCGTTCCCTCCACCGTCGTAACAAGTGTTACCGTAACAGTTGTTACGAGATGAGGGAGTGAGACCCGTGCCACGTCAGGAGCAGGGTGAACTGCTGTCCAAGGCCGTCTGGGACGTCCTGGCGCAGCAGGGCCTTGAACGGCTGACGATCAGGGCCGTCGCCGCCGCCGCGGGCTGCACGACGGGCCTGGTCATGCACCGGTTCCCCAACCGGCGGGCGCTGCTGCGCCACGCCCGGCAGCTGCTGCACGACACGACCCGCGCCCGGGTCGAGGCCCTGGAGGCCGCGGCGGACTCGCCCCGGGCGGCGCTGCGCGCGGTGCTGCACCAGGGGCTGGCACTGGACCCGCAGACCACCGCGGAGAGCACGGTGTGGCTGGGGTTCCTGGCCGCCGCCGTCGCCGACGAGGACCTCATCGCCATGCACCGCAACGGCAACCGGGCGTGGCGGGCCAGGGTCGGCCGGCTCGTCGAGGCCGCCGGGCCGCGCCAGGACCCGGCGACCGTCACGGTCGCGCTCATCGCCATGGTGGAGGGCGCGGCGGCGTTCGCGTCCGCCGACCCGGACGCCTACCCGCCCGCCGTGCAGGCCGCGATGCTGGAGCTCGCGCTCGAAGCCTTCGATCTTTCCTGACCGGCTCAGGACCAGATGAGGGAAAGATCACCGGCACATCCCGTACCGCGTCACGCGGGATGCGGTGGCACCCCTCCCGCTGGTGGAAGCGCTCGATCCCCGCCGCCGCCTGAACGGCACCGCAACTCTGGGCGGACGAGGAGCCGCAGTTGGTGGAGCACGCCGACCGTTGGGTCGAGCCGACCGTGCATACGGACTGTACAATTGGCCGAGCGTTGATACCCTGCGCCACGTGAGTGACGAGGGGCGTGCGGAACCAGGTGCCGGCTATCCAGCCGAGGGCGAGTGGCCGCCCTCGGTGTGGCCACCCCTGCCTCCACCGGCCGAGCCGCCGCGGCAGCAGGCGCAGCAGGCCGACTGGGACCAGCAGACCGCGCCGCTGACGCCGAACTGGCAGCAGCCCCCAGCGCAGCAGCAGCCGCCCCAGGCGTACCCGCCGCAGCCCCAACAGCAGCCGCACCCGCAGCAGCAGCAGTACCCGCAGCAGCAATACCCGCAGCAGCAGTATCCGCAGCAGCAGTATCCGCAGCAGAACCCGGCCCAGCAGCAGTACGGCCCGCCGCACGGGCAGGCGTCCGCGCCACCGCACGCGCAGGCGTCGGCCCCGCCGCACGCGCAGGCGTCCGCGCCACCGCACGGGCAGGCGTCCGCGCCGCCGTACGGGCAGGCGCAGACCTCCGGCGGTCCATACTGGACGGGCGGCCCGTCCGGCGCTGCCCCGGTGGCCCAGCCCATGCCCACGCCGATACCGCCGCAGCCGACGCCCGGTTCGTGGAATGTCGCGCAGGTGGCCGCAAGCGTGCCGACCTCGCCGCAGCCGGTGCAGAGCTCCTGGCCTCCCGTCGGCTCGCCGACGTCCGGCCCGCCCCAGCAGAGCTGGAACTCGCCGGTCCGTGAGGAGCCGATTCCCGCGCTCGGCGACGTGAACGCCCGCCCGTCCGGCAGCCGGGCCCTCGTCTGGACGCTGGTGGCGGCCGTGATCGTCGCGGTGCTCGCCGGTGTCGGCGGCTACTTCCTCGGCGCCGGCAGCAAGGATCAGGCCGGCAACGACCCGGTGCCCGGGCCTTCCGCGTCGGCGAGCCCGTCGCTCGGTACGTTCGAGCGCGCGCAGGCCACGCTGAACAAGGCGAAGTTCGACGGCGACCTGCTGCCGCTCGCCACGCCATGGCTCGCGGACATGGGCGGCTGCGCGACCAACACCGACACCGGCGGCCCGAAGCTGCCCTCCGACGAGACCAAGCATGTCTTCTGCCGGCACGGTGGGGTATCGGTGCACTTCGCGCAGTACGCGTCGCAGACCGAGCGTGACGCTGGCCGTGCGTTCCGGATCCAACTGAGCGTCACCTCGCCGGGGCTTGCGCCCGGTCAGGGTGCACCCGGGCCGAAGACGGGCGGGAGCGGCGCGACCGGCCAGTACGTTGAGTACGCGCTCAAGGAGTCCGACGGCCGGGCGTTGTGCGGCATCTGGTGGAACCGCGACGACGGCAACGCCGCGGTCTTCATGGAGGCGCTGTGCGAGGAGGTCCTCGGCGGCGACTGGCAGCCGTTCCGGGACCTGTGGCAGCGCCACAGCTGAACAAGCGGCCGCGACGCCGCGGGGAAGTATGTGTCACAGTCTGTTGACAGCGTCGACGTAAGCCCGTTTCATGTGGGCGCCATCATGGCGCGCGGACGCAACGGGGGAGTCGTGCACGACAGCGAGAGGCAGTTGGGCGCGGGGCTTCTGGAAGGCTCGTCGGTCGCGCTGGTCCACGAATGGTTCAGCGCCACCGGCGGCTCGGAGCAGGTCTTCATGGCCATCGCCGGCCTCCTGCCGCATGCGGCGCGTTACGTGCTCTGGGCGGAGCGTGACGCCGGTGCCGAGGGGTTGGGTCTGCGCGAGTCATGGCTGGCCCGCACGCCGCTGCGTCGCAGCAAGGCCCTCGCGCTGCCGATGATGCCGCTGGTCTGGCGAACCCTGGATCGCCGCGCCACGTTCGACGTCGTGATCTCCTCGACCCATGCGTTCGCGCACACGGTCAGGCTCGGCTCGCACGAGGCGACGCGGTACCTCAGCTACGTGCACTCACCGGCGCGATACGTCTGGAGCCCGTCCTTCGACGGTCGTGGCGCGAACCCGGCGCTGCGCGCACCGCGCAAACTGCTGCAGGTCGTCGACTCGCGGCTCAACCGGCACGTGCACTCCTACGCGGCCAACTCACGTGAGGTGCAGGCGCGAATCCGGCGGTTCTGGCGACGCGACGCCGTCGTGGTCAATCCGCCGGTGGCCGTGGACTACTTCGCCGCGGCGCCGCACGCGCAGCGTGAACAGCCGCGTGATTATCTGCTCGGGGTCGGACGCTGGATCCCGTACAAGAACTTCGATCTCATGATTGCCATCGCGGACGAGGCCGGCCTGCCGCTGGTGATCGCCGGCTCCGGCCCGGAGGAGGCGCGCCTTCGGAAACTCGCCGCCGCAGCCCGCGTGCCCGTCACGTTCGAGGTCCGGCCGTCGAAAGAGCGACTGCGCGAGCTGTACTGGGGAGCCCGCGCGCTGTTGTTCCCGGCGCACGAGGACTTCGGGATCATCCCGGTCGAGGCTCAGGCGTGCGGCACACCCGTGATCGGTCTGGGTCGCGGTGGCCTGCTCGAGACGGTCGTCGACGGCGAGACCGGCTACCTGGTGGACTCCCTGGAGGCCGCGCCGCACGCGGAGGCCGTCCGTCGCCTGCCGCGCCTGTCCACACAGCGCCGCATGCAGGAGCAGGCGGCGCGGTTCTCCCCGGAGCGGTTCGCCCACCGGATGAGCGAATGGGTCACCGATGCGACCAGCGGCTGAGGCGCCCACGTCGACGGTCGTCGACTGCAGCGGTGTCGGTCCGGGCGGCATCACCCGGGTGCTCACCGAGATCGTCCGCTTCTGGCCCGGCGGGCACCGCCTGGAACTGGTCGCGGTGCCGGCCGGATGGGACGTGCCGGACGGCGTCGAGGCCGACGTGCGGACCGCGAGCCGGCAGGCCGGCGGCCGGGGCAGATCGATCGCGGCGGCCACCAGGGCCCTGCGCCAGGCGACCGCGGGCCTGGACCCCGCCACGACGCGGCTGTTGTCGCTCAGCCCGTCGATCGCCGTCGCCGGCAGCCGCCTGCCGGTCGTCACCGTCATGCACGACCTGGCGTTCAAGCTGTGGCCGCACGACCTGTCGGTGGCGGTGCGCCAGTACCGCCAGGCCAGTTACGGCATGGCAGTGAGCCGCTCCGAGCGGCTGCTGTGCGTCAGCGCCCGCACGCAACACGACCTGCTCGGCGTCTACGGTGTGCCGGCCGAGCGGACCCGCGTCTGGCACCCGGGCAGCGACGTCGCCGGGATCCCGGGCGAGCTGCCGGCAGCCCTGCGTGGGCGGTCGTATCTCGTGGTGCCCGGCCACGCCGCGCACAAGGGCGTCGAGCTCGCCGTCGAGGCACTGGCCGAGCACTCCCAATACACACTGGCCGTGCTCACCGGCGGGCAGCGCGTCGAGGCGTTCGAGCGGGCCGCGGCGGCGTCGCCGGCCGCCGACCGGGTCGTGTTCCTGGATCGCCTCAGCGACGCCGACTACCTCGCCACCCTCGCCGGCGCGGCGGCCTTCGTCATGCCGAGCCATTTCGAGGGGTACGGGCTGCCGGCCGCCGAGGCCATGCGGCTCGGTACCCCGACCGTGATCTCGCCCGATCCGGCGCTGCATGAGGCGACCGGCGGCGGCGCGATCCGGATGGCCACCTGGACCGGCGCGGCACTGGCGGCGGCGCTGCGCGCGCTCGACACGTGGAAGGCGCCGCCCGCGGCGGCACATCGCGGCTGGCGGCAGGCGGCCGAGGAACTGGCCGGGCACGTCGGCGTGCGGTTCGCGACGGCGCGCCGGCAGCCGGTTCCCGAGGCGGTGCCCCAACCCGGTGAAGGGTAAGGTTCCGCGTGCGTATCGCCATGGTCCACTCGTCGTTCGCCTTGCTCGGCGGCGCTGAGCAATACGTCCGGGATCTGTCCCGCGACCTCGAGGCACGCGGCCACCAGGTGCGGGTCTTCGCGCGCGCGTCGGCGAACGCCCAGCCCGGCGACGGCGTCCTGAGCACCCGGATGTCCGCGCGTGTGCCCGGGGCGCGCAAGCTGTTCACGCACCTGGGCGACGTGTTCGACCCGACCGGGGCCGGTCCGGCCGATCTGCGCGACTTCGCCCCCGACGTCGTGCACGTGCACAACTGGCAGGGCGTCGGAGCGTTGCCGGTCGCGGCCCTCGCGAGGGTCCACCCCACCGTGCACACCGTGCACGACTATGCGATCGCCGACCCGAACAACTCGCTCGCCAACCGCGGCCGTTCCGGGCCGCTGGACCGGCTGCTCGATCTGCGCTCCGCCTGGCTGGTCCGCAGGCTGCGCCGGGTCACCGTGCTGTGGCCGGCCGCCCGCACCCGCGACCTGCTCGCCTCGCACGTGCCCGGCGCCCGGCGGCTGCCCGGCCGGGTGGTGCCCCTCGCGGTGCCGGAGAGCATGGGCAGCGACTGGCCGCCGGGACGCCGTGACGTGCTGCTGTTCATGGGCGCGTTGAGCCCGCACAAGGGCATCGAGGTGCTGCTGGAGGCGTGGCGGGCGGTCGGCCGCGAGGTCCGCGGGACGCTGCTCGTGGCGGGCGACGGCCCGGCCCGCGCCGCCGTGGAGGCGGCCGCCGCGGCCGACCCGACGCTGCGCTACCTGGGTTTCCTCGACGCCGCAGGGAAGGCCGCCGCCCTGGCCGAGGCCGGCTGGTTGGTGTTTCCCAGCCAGTGGGTGGAGAACTTCCCGATCTCCTGCGTCGAGGCGCTGCGCGCCGGTCGGCCCATCATCAGCAGCGCCATCGCCCGGCCGCCGATGGCGTCGGCGGGCTCGGTCGTCGAGTTCACCGATACGGCCACGCTGGCCGGGGCCGTGCGGCAGGCGGTCCTCAGCACCGACGCGCAATACGCGGCGTTCGCCGCCTCCGCCGCCGAGGACGGGGTCAGGCTGGACTGGCCGGCCCATGTGGACGCGGTGCTCGAGGCATACCACGCGGTCGCCGGGGCGCGGACCGGGCGGCCCGGCACGCTCAGGGAGCATGGGTGAGCATCCGCGAGCGCATGCGCGAGACCTCATGGCAGGTCGGGGTCGCGGTGGTCGCGGCGGTGCTCGCGGTCGTGGGCTGCGCCCTGGCCGGGCTGTCGCCGTGGCTGCCGCCGGTCGTCGCCCTGCTGGGCTACGTGCTGGCCAAGCCGTTCGCCGGCCTGGTGTACGTCGCGATCGTGGCCACCACCTCCCTGGGGCTGTGGGCGGCGGGGGTCGAGCACGTCTTCGGCGCGGCGTTCGGCGGGCGTGAATATCTGCTCGATCAGTCCACCGTGCTCGTGGTGCTGGTCCACTGCACTGTGGCCGCGGTCGCGGTGCTGCGCGGCGGGCAGCGGCCCGGCCGTGGCCGGCTGGTGGCCGGCGGCGTCGTGTGCGCGGTGCTGCTGCTGGGCCTCGCGGTCGGTATGGCGCATCACGGCGTCGTGCAGAGCCTGCTCGGGGTGCGATACGTGGTGTTCCCGCTGCTGCTGCTGGGTCTGGTCGCCGCCCAGCCGGCACGCGACCGGCTGCGTTTCGCGACGGTTCTCGCATGGTTGCTCGTCGCGAACGGTGTCGCGGCGCTCCTCGAAGTGATGCTCGGGCCGGGAAGGCTCGCCGCGTGGGGTCTCGATCACGGCCGGGCCATCCGGTACATCGACGGCAACTTCCGGGCGCCCGGCCTCACCGACTTCAACGCCGACCTCGGCATGCTCGCCGGTGCGTACCTGCTCGGTTACGTGGGACTGTGGCTCGATCCGGCCAGCCGCCCACGGCAGCGCGCCTGGCACGCCGGCGCGATCGCCGCCGGGCTGTGCCTCGCGCTGAGCACCAGCCGGTCCGGCGCGGTACTGCTGGCCGGCGGGGTGATCGCCGCGGTCGTCCTCAACCGGGGTGGCGGTGCGGCCCGCCGGCGCCGGGCGCGGTTCCTGGGACTCGGCGTGCTCGCGCTGGTCGCGGTCGGCTTCGTGACCGTCGGGGCGACCGGCGCCAACAGCCTGTTCCAGCGCTTCGACGTGTGGGCCGACCTGCTGCGCCACGACCTGCCGTGGTGGGGCCGCGGGGTGGGTGCGGTCGGTGCCGCGTCGAACTCACGGTTCGCCCACGGCGAGCAGGTCTTCGTCGACAACTACTACGTGAGCCTGGCCCTGCAGTTCGGGCCGATCGTCGCCCTCGCGACGGTGGTGCTGATCGGTGTGCTGCTGGTGCGTCTGGCCAGGGACACCGCCACCCGACCCGCCGCCGTGGTGCCGGTCGCGGCGCTCGCCGGGCTCGCCGCGTCGTTCCTGGTGCTGGAGGCATGGGAGTACGACGGCGCCATGCTGTGCCTGGCCGCGTTCGTCGTGGCCACGACCGTATCGTCCGCCCCTGTCGCCGGGCCCACGGACGTCCCGGCTGAGGAGGCCTGAGCGATGCGCTTCGCGCGACGCACGGTAGCTGCGCTGCAGCGTTCGCAACTGTCGGTGCAGGCCCTCACCCGGCTCAGCAGCGTCGTGATCTTCCTCCTCGCGTCGTGGACCGACCAGTCGCACCTCGCGTTGGTCGCGCTGCAGGGCACGCTGCTCGCCATCCCGTACACCCTGATCGAGGCCCTGGTCGGCCGGCCGCTCTCGGCGGGCCTGGTGCCGGCCGGCTGGGACCTCGAACGTTGGGCGCGCCGGGCCGCGGTGGTGACGATCGTGCCGGTCGGCGCCGTCGCGTACCTGTCGGCGCTGATCGCGCTGCCCGACGTCACGCCGTGGAGCCGGCTCGCGATGATCGCGCCGGTGCTGCTGCAGCTGCCCCTGGAGGCGGCGTTCTGGTCGACCGCACGCACCCGGTCCCGGCAGCTGGCGAACCTGGTGCCGCAGCTCACCGCTGCCGGCACCCTCGTCGCCGGCGCGGTCCTGGCGTTGACGCACCAGCGCCTGGACGTCGCGGCGGTCCCCGCGCAGCTGCTGGTGCTCGGCTGGGTGTGGCTGCGCCGCGGCGGCTCGCCCGGCCGGACGGTCCGGCCACCGTACCTGGCCAGCGTGCGGGTCGGGTCCACGTACTGCCTAGCCGCCGGGGTCGACCTGTCGTACTCGGTCGCGCTGCCCTCCGTCGCGGGCCGCATCGTGGGCGTCGACGCGATCGTGGTGCTGCGGGCCATGGAGCTCGCGTTCGGGCCGTTCCACGTGGCCCTGTCGGCGAGCACCCGGGAGGACATCGTCGGCGGGTCTGCCAGCAGGTTCCTCACCGGTACCCGCATGTTCACCGGTGTGCTGCTGGTGGCGGTCAGCGCGGCTGTCCTGGGCAGCTCGTGGGTGCGCGGCGTTCTTGCCGACGAGCTCACCCGGGTCGCCGTCGGCGTGATCGCGCTGTTCTGCGTGTACAAGGCGATGCTGGCAGTGTCGACGTGGCTGTCGGTCCGGCACATGATCCGGGCGGCCCCGCGCCGGTTCCTGGTCTCGGCGGTCGGCTCGCGGGTGGTCGCGTTCGGAGGACTCGCCGTGTCGATCGCCGTGGTGCACCGGGTGTCCGGGCTGTTCCTGCAACTGGCTGCCACCGAGGCGGCCGTGGTGGTCTGGTACGCGCTGCGGGCCCGCGGCACGCCGCCGAAGCTCGAGCCTGAGCGGATGACGACTTTGGACCCGGCGGCATCGGCATGATTGCATCGACCGTGCGCGCTTCATTCCTTCAGCAGATGAGGTCCCGATGATCGACGACTCCGCCAGCCGGTTCGACGCCGACTGGCGCACGTCGGTCACCCGGCGTGCGCTGTTCAACCGGCGTGGCGCTCTGGTCGCGGGCACCGGAGCCACCCTCCTGGGCGCGGCCGCGGTCGGCGCGCTGATGCGGGACGGGAGCGACCCCGCCGGCGGCGCGGAACCGTCCGCGGCGATGGTCTTCAACGCCCAGGACCTCGGCGCCCACGGCGACGGCAAGACCGACGACACCGACGCCCTGCAGCGTGCGATCGCGGCCGCCCGGCAGAGCGGCGGCATCGTGTATGTGCCGCCGGGCGTCTACCTCACGGGGAAGCTCACCGTGTACTCCGGCGTGCACCTGCGCGGCGCGGGTGGTGACGCGACCCTGCTGCGGCTCAGACCGGGCGCCAACAGCGCGATCATCGAGTCGGACCGCTTCGAGAAGCTCTCCGGCAGCCGTGGCGAAGGCGGCATCGGCAACTTCAGCGTCCGTGACCTTGCTCTGGACGGCAACAAGCAGCACAACCCCAACGGTGGGTATGGGTTGCGTCTCTACGCCTACGGCTACGAGCTCACCGAGGTGATCGCGTACAACTGCCGCAACGATGGTATCTACAGCGAATGGGGCACTCTTGCGGCCCTGCCTCCGCCGTCGCATCAGATGGAGGCGCGTCTCACCGCACTGCGCACCCATGACAACGACGGACACGGCGTCAACTTCAACGGCCCGCACGACTCGATGTTCCTCAACTGCGTGTCGTCACAGAACAACGTGACCGGCTTCCGGCTCGCGGGCGAGAGCACCGGCACGTCGATGGTCAACTGCCACGCCTGGGGCCTGGAGCAGAACGTCGCGTTCGAGCTCGCCGCCGGTGCGATCAACTGCATGAACTGCTTCGCCGACTTCAACGGCGGCATCGGCGTGCGGGTCTCGCGCAACGACTGCCGCTGGGTCGGCGGCCTGATCGCCGGCTACAACCACCCGCAGGAGGTCGGCCTGCAGCTGCTCGCCGGTCCGAAGCCGACCGAGCCCGCCGGCATCCTCGTCGACACGAAGATCATGAACTGTGGGACCGCCGCCGTCGACTTCGGCGCCGACCGGGGCCTGTCCAGCATCCGCGCTCTGCTCAGCCAGCCGGGCGCGGTGTCCGACGGCGGCGGCACCACCCCGGGCACCGGCCTGGGCTGGATCGGCAAGCCGGCCCCGTCGACCCAGGTGGAGCTCGTCTCCGGCATCGGCGACACGACGAAGAGCCTGGTCGTGCGCCCGGCGTTCGACCTGCGCGCGCAGGAGACGCCGCCACCGCCGGACGCGGGCGCGGTGCGGCTGTTCGTGCGGACCGTCGGCGGCCAGACCCAGCTGTGCGCGCGTTTTCCGGGCGGGGCGATCAAAGTGCTCGCCGACGGCTGACCGGTCGGCACACGGAGCGAGAAGACATGCAGACGCAGCAGGCGCTGCCGACGGCGGCGGTCGACCGCACCAGGCGGATCACGTTTCTCGAAGGGGCCGCGGGGTCGCCGCGTTCATGGTGCTCGCGCAGCACCTGATCGCCGACCAGTACCCGGGATACCGGGCGTGGAGCCACGACTGGGTCGACCTCGGTCGCGTCGGTGTCGTGGCGTTCTTCCTGGTCAGCGGATACGTGATCCCCACTGAGCCGCCCTCGATCGGTGTGGGCCACCGGCTCAGTCGCACGCGGCGGCGGGCGAACCTGCCGCGGCGCCCGCCGTGGCAGCGCCCGCCGCGTCGGCCACCGCGCCGGCCGCGGGGAACGTCAGCTCGGTGTGACGGCCGGCGCCGCCGGCGCTCCGGGCAATGGCAGGTCCTGACGCACCGCGTCGAACAGCGCCTTGCCGGCCGGCAGGTCGGGCAGGACCACGCTCTCGCTGCCTATCATGCCGGTGCCCTTGCTCGGGTTCGTGAGGAACGTGAGGTTCTCGCCGCGCAGGTGCCGCAGGTCGTTGGCCATGGAGAACATGTCCAGGTCCTTGTCGACCGTGATGGCGTCGGCGGTGGCCTTCAGGAACGCGTTGAGCCGGCCCGGATCGGTGAGCAGCCCGCCGGAGACAGCCTTGTTCAGGATGGCTTTGATCACCTGCTGCTGGTGGCGGATGCGGGCGAAGTCACCGTCGGCGAACGCGTAGCGCTCGCGGGCATAGTCCAGCGCCGCGGCGCCGTCCATGGTCTGCAAACCCTTGGTGAAGTGCCGGATGCTGTCCTTGTTCAGCGAGTGCGTGGAGGTGAAGGTCGATTCGACATCGATCTCCACACCGCCGAGCGCATCGACGATCTCCTTGAACCCGGCGAAGTCGATGATCGCCACGTGGTCGATCCGCACCCCGGTGAACGCCTCGACGGTCTGCACGGTCAGCGGCACGCCACCCCACGCGTAGGCCGCGTTGATCTTCGCGTCGGTGTTGCCGAACTTGCCGTTCGCGGACTTCGGCACGTGCACCCACGTGTCGCGGGGGATCGAGATCAGGTCCGCTGCGGAGTGGTCTTTGGTCAGGTGCATCAGGATGATCGTGTCGCTGCGCGAGCCGCCCGGGGTGTTGGGATCGCGGGTGTCACTGCCGAGTACCAGGAAGTTCATCGCGTTCTTCGCGGCCTCGACCTTCGGCGGACGGTCGTCCTCGGGCACCTGATCGAACGCTTCGACCCGCTTCACCCGATTTTCGACTGAATTGACGTATATCGCGCCACCTGCAGCGAGCAAACCGATTACGACAACCAGCGAAGCCAGACAGATCAAAAGGATTCGCTTGCCACGCCGCATCGGCGGTCGCCTGGTTTTCGGGTCGGTCTCCGGCTCGGTCGCCGTCGCGGTTTTCGTCCTGGCTTTCATTCGTTGCCGGGAACTCGAACTGCGCTCCGGAGGGTCGAATTCCAGGTCCAGTGCGTCGTCCGAGGCCGGCTCGGAGCGCTGCCGCGGGACGGCCCGAGCGTCCACCTCTCTCGTGGCGTCAGGGTCGATGAACGGCTCCCGTGCTGGCATAGCCGCCATGCTACTGATCCCCCGCATGCCGCGGGGTCCTGCATCGGGCCGGGTTGTATCTCCGAAATAACCTGTTTTGAAGATAAAGGTGAATTATCCCATGACGACCCTGTTACGGCCGCATTTCGGGCCGTCCCGCGGGCTGCGGAAGTGTCGGGGAAGCCACTAGCATGCTGTTCGTCCGCGGTGGCAGAAAGTCGCCCGGCATTCGGGGGAGAACGTGTCATATCCGCGGCAGCCGACCGTCGGCGTCGAACCCAAGGCGGGCGTCGACGCAGAGGCCGGGCCATTCCAGTGGTGGGTGCCCGAGCAGCGCACAGCTGACTCCGGTTCCGGTTCCAGCTCCGGTTCCAGCTCCGGTTCCAGCTCCGGTTCCGGCAGACGTCAGTACGCCGACATCGACGGCCCCACTGTCGTGCAGCCCTACCTCGGCTCCAGGCTCGCCCGGTCGACCCGGCCGCTGCGGGCCTGGATGATCTCCGTCCCGATCGACCTGCTCGCGTTTCTCGTGCCGTTGCTGTGGAGTCTGCAGCACTGGAAGGGCCTCGGCGTCGCGGCTCTGTTCAGCGTGCTGCTGTTCGCCTTCGGCGGGCTCTACCGTGGCCGGCGGCACCTGAGCTTCCTCGACCTGGCGCCCGCACTGTTCGGGCGCACGCTGATCGCCTGTGCCATGGTCGGGATCATCTTCGCCGAGCGGCACGGCCCCCAGGCGTACCTCGCCGGGCTCTTCCGGCAGATGGGCGTCTCGGTGCTCGCGGTGCTCATCGGCCGTGCCATCACCACCAACGCCGTGATCTTCGCGCGGCGCCGACGCTGGGTCGAGCACGGCGTGGTCATCATCGGCGGCGGCCCGGTCTCGGTCGAGCTGGCCCGTCTGCTGCGCCGTTATCCGCAATACGGACTGCGGCTGGTCGGCTTCGTCGACGAGGACCCCGGCACGCACGACCGCCGCGACATCATGCCGTTCGTCGGCACGCTCGACGACATCGAGACGCTGTTAGGAACCGTCGACTGCGACGTCGTGATCATCGCCGACCCTACCTGCGCAGAAGGCCGCCTCATCGAGATCGCCCGTTCGCCCGCCATGCGGCGGTGCGACCTCTGGATCGTGCCAAGGATGCGCGAGTTCCCGTCCGACGGCGGCGTGCCCGACCACGTCGGCGCGATCCCACTGGTCCGGGTGCACCGCCCGACGCTGTCCGTCACGCGCCGCGTCGTCAAGCGCGCCTTCGACGTGATCTTCGCCTCCGTGGCCTTGACCATCCTGAGTCCGGTGCTGCTGCTCGCCGCGATCGCGACCTTCGTCGAGGGCGGCCGCGGCATCTTCTTCCGCCAGCAGCGCATCGGCTTCCAGGGCAAGCCGTTCGAGGTGCTCAAGTTCCGCTCGATCCGGCCCAGTTCGGAGACGGAGTCGCAGACGAAGTGGTCGGTGGCCGACGACCCCCGGATCGGCCCGGTCGGCCGGTTCATGCGGCGCACATCCATCGACGAGCTGCCCCAGCTCTGGAACATCCTGCGGGGTGACATGACCGTCGTCGGCCCGCGCCCGGAGCGGCCGTACTTCGTCGACCGTTTCACCGCCAACTACCCCGACTACGCGATGCGCCACCGCGTACCGGTCGGGCTCACCGGCCTGGCCCAGGTCAGTGGCCTGCGTGGGGACACCCCGATCTCCGACCGCGCCCGGTTCGACAACTACTACATCGAGAACTGGTCGATCTGGCTCGACGTCAAGGTTCTGCTGCGGACCGTCGGTGAGGTGCTGCGTGGCGGCGGCCGATAGCCTCGCACCGCAATTCGATCGAATAGGATGAACATGTCAGATCGGTCGGAAGCCGGCGTCCAACTCGCGCAGCACGGGTCCGACGCCCCCGAGGCGCAGCCACCCCGCCCCGCCGGGATCCTGCGCGCCGCCGGCCGGCTCCTGTCGCACGAGTGGACGCTCGCGGCGCTGTGCTCGATCCTGCTGTCGGTGGCGATGACGTGGCCGACGATGCGCGACCCGTTGCACACGCTGCCCGGCGACACGTGGGACCCTTCGCTGCAGGCGTGGGAGATGTCGTGGGGCGGCTGGGCGGTCCTGCACGACCCGGGTCGGCTGTGGCAGACCAACACATCCCTCGGTGAGCAGTATGCCTTCGCGTTCTCCGACACCCTGCTCGGCTATCTGCCGGCCAGCCTGATCGGGTCCGGGCCGCAGGCCGCGATCCTGCGGTACAACATCATGTATGAGCTGGCCTTCGCGCTGGCCTTCTTCGGCGCTTACATGCTGGCCCGTCAGCTCGGTTCGCGTGTCGCCGGCGCAGCCGTGGCGGGCGCGGCCTTCGCATACGCCCCGTGGCGCTGGGTGCAGATGTTCCACCTGCACGTGCTGTCGACCGGCGGCATCGCGCTGGCCCTGGCCATGCTGGCCCGCGGCCACGGTTACTCGCTGCGACACGGCTACCGCCCGGAGGCCGCCCGGCCGCGCTGGGTGCTGGCCGGCTGGTCGGTCGCCGCGTGGCAGGTGACCCTCGGCTTCGGCATCGGCCTGCCCTTCGGCTACGCCCTCGCGGCGCTCGGTGTGTTCGCGCTCGCGTGCTGGCTCCGCCGCCGGCCACGCTTCGACAAGCGGTTGCTGCGCCTCGACGCCGTTGGTGGGCTGATCTTCGTCGCGGTCAGCGGCGCCATGGCCGTGCCTTACCTCAAGGTGATCGAGATCTACCCGTACGGCCGCCGCACCCTCACCGACGTGCTGTTCTACTCGCCGCCGATTGAGGGGTTCCTCACCGCGTCACCTGACGACTGGCTGTGGGGCGACGCCCACCAGGGGTTGCGCGCGCAACTGGAGGGGCGCGGCGGCTGGGAGGCGATCCTGCTGCCGGGATATGCCCTGATCGCCCTCGCGGCGATCGGACTGCTGCTGTCGACGTGGTCCTGGCGGCGGCGGCTGTGGCTGGGGGTCGCGCTGGCCGGGGCAGTCACCCTCGCCATGGGCCTGCGAGCTCCGGTCAGCGTCTTCTACCGCTTGGCGTTCGAGTACCTGCCCGGCTGGGATGCGATCCGCACGCCGGGCCGGCTGGTCGTGTGGGTGACGCTGCTCCTGGCGATGCTGGCGGCGGGTGCGGTGACAGCCGTCGGTGAACGTCTGGGCCCATGGCTGCGCACCCTGCGACCGGCGTCATCCCGGGCGCTGCTGGCGCTCGGGATGCTGCTGCCGGTGTCGCTGGTGCTGCTCGAGGGCATCCAGACGGCGCAGTACCCGACGGTGCCCAAGGCGCCCGCCGCGTTCGCCAGTCTCAAGGGGCCGATCCTGGTCCTGCCGTCGGACTGGATGGACGACGAGCTGTACATGTTGTGGTCGACGACCAACTTCGTGCAGCTGGCAAACGGCTCGAGCAGCTTCGCCCCGGTCGGATTTGAGAAGACCCGGCAGGTCACCCGCAACTTCCCGGACGAGACCAGTGTGACCCACCTGCGCTCGCTCGGCGTGCGCACCGTGGTCGTGCTCCGAGAGCCGCACGCCGGCCTTCGGCAGAACCCGCCGGAGGGTGCGATCCTCTCGCAGCACGCGCTGACCGCCACTGGCGAGGGTCTGGGAATCACCCGCGAGGAGCAGCCCGACGCGATCATCTTCCATCTGCAACCGTGACGACCCGCTGACAGTCCGGCCGGCGAGGCACGCCGTCCTGGGCTCCTGACCGCGCCGAGGGCCGTCGCGACACGGACGGACGCCGGACACCTGAGCGCAACAATGCGCTGCGAGGCTGTCGCCGTGTTCGAGGTGCGCTTCCTGACCGACATCCACCGGCCGGACGAGGACGTGGTGCTGCGCACCGCCGACGACGGCTGGATCGCCGACCATCCCGGGATCTTCACCGACGGCGCGTGGACGTTCGCGCTCGCCGACCGGCCCGGCCCGTTCGTGTTCAAGTTCGTGCTCGACGGGACGGCCTGGATGGCGGGAGCCGATCTCGTCGTGGAGCCGGTCCCGGGCGGCCGGTACGACTTCACCGACGCGGCGGTGACGTTCGCACCGCAACCCGCGGTGGTCACCGAGAACGGCCGCGTGCAGCAGCTGCTGTTCCCGCCCGCGCACGACGAGGAGCACGTCTACGACGTGATCGTGGTCGGCTCGGGTATGGGCGGCGGGCTGCTCGCCGACCAGCTCGCCGACGCGGGCGCGGACGTGCTGGTCCTGGAGGCGGGCTCGCTGCTGTTCCCCACCCATGTGGCGAACCTGCCGCGCCGGCTGCGGATCGGGCAGTTCGACAAGAACGTGTGGGGGCTGTTCGGCGACTTCAGCGTCGCCAACTACGTCAACGCGCCCGGGTCGTTCTTCGGCGGGGCGCAGGCGTTCAACCTCGGCGGGCGTTCGGTGTTCTGGGGCGGGCTGATCCCCCGGATGGGCGCGTGGGAGCTGGTGGGCTGGCCGGCGCCGGTCGCGGAGTACCTCGGCACCACCGGCTACCGCCTCGCCGAGGACGCGCTCAACCGCAACGGGCCGCTCGGCTCGCCGTTCCAGGAGCAGACCAAGCGGCGCCTCGCCGAGCTGCTGCCGGACTTCGACCACCTGGACGCCCCGGTGGCGGTGCAGTACCAGGGGTACACGCCGCTGTCCGTGCCCGGCGGGATGTTCTCCACCGCGGACCTGCTCAGCGAGGACCGTCTCGCCGTCGACGCCGGCGCCCGCCGGCCCACGGTGAACCTCAACCACGCCGTGCAGCGGGTGCTCGTGGACGGCGCCCGCGCCACCGGCGTCGTCTGCTACGACCTGCTCGGCCGCCGGCAGCGCAGCTACCGGGCGGACACGGTGGTGCTGTGCGCCGGCACGATCGAGTCGGCGAAGATCGCGCTGCAGTCGCAGCTGGCCGACCCGGCGGGGCTGATCGGGCGCGGGATCACGGACCACCCGATCATGTTCACCCACTTCTCGTTGCCGGCCGGATCGCCGTCCGCCGCCGCGCAGGCCTCGGCGAAGGTGTGGTCCCGGCACCGTGCCACCAGCCCCGACAACCATCCGTACAACGTGGTGGTGGAGCTCGGCGCCGACTTCAACCAGGGCCGCTACATCGACCCGGACAACCTGCGCCGGCACCGGGAGGCCAAGGCCGACGCCACCCTCGGCGAGATCGTGTTCCTGTTCAACGCGCCGCTCGTGGAGACGAACCTCGTCCAGCTGGACGGCCCGCCGGACCGGCCGGTGCGGGTGGAGGTCCAGCCGTACCCGCTGCCGGCCGCGCTCCTGGAGGAGGTGCGTGACCTCGCCGGCACGGTCCTCGCCGGCCTGGGCGCCGAACCCCTCGCGGGCGAGAACCTCGACCTGGCGACCGCGAAGCTCGGCGGGGTGGCGCACGAGGTCGGCACGTTGCGCATGGGCGCCGACGGCGCGTCGGTGGTCGACGCCGACCTGCGCTTCCACGCGTACGAGAACCTGTTCGCGTGCGACAACTCGGTCTTTCCCAGCTCACCGGCGGCGAACCCGACGCTGACCCTCGCCGCGCTGAGCCTGCGCCTGGCCCGGCACCTCACCAAAGGCTGAGTCCGACCACGTGCGGTGCGTGCAACGAGCGCGGCCTCGCGCGGTCCCGGACACCGCTCACAGCACGGCTCGGTCACGCGGATTTGCGGGTGATGCGGTATTCGAGTGTCAGGAACGGCAGGCCGAACAGCGTGAAGGCGTGGTCGGCGCGCAGTTCGCCGTCTTCCACGTACACGTCGAGGGCTTCGGCGAAGCCGTGCACCGCGAGGGTGGACAGGTCGCGGCTGTCCGCGTCGATGTAGCTGAGGTAGTGGCCGGTCTGGCCGTCGGCGCCGCGGCTGGTCAGGCGCAGCCCGCCGTCCTCGCGCTGCCGCGGTGCGAGCGTCGCGGTGAAGTTCGCCTGGGGGAGTGGGAAGCCGACGCTGACGTAGCCGCGGTCGCCGTGGCGGTACGTGGTGTAGATGCCGACGTAGATCGGCTCGTCGGTGTCGGCGAAGCTGCGGATCCAGCCGCGGGTCTCCACGCCGCCGGCGGTGACGGTGTCGATGCGGCTGCGGACGCCGCGCAGCGCCTCGCGCTGGTTCATCGGCACGTTCGCCTGCCCCAGCGGCCGGGCGACGAGGGTGCGGTAGAGCAGGTACCCGGGGCGCACCCAGGGCCGCCAGCGGGGCACGATGTCGAGCGTGAACCGGGTCGTGTGCTCGTAGAACTCCCGCACGAGGGGGTCGACGCCGGCCGGGTCGAACTCCGGGCCGGCGAGCCGGCCGAGGTCCGCGACGATGCCGACGTCGGGTGCGGCCTCCCCGTAGACGCCGCCGGTCGCCTCGGCGAGCGCGCGGACGTAGCCGGTGCCGACGTAGCGGGTCCGCGCTTCGAGGGGCACCACGAACGGCAGCCGCTCCGCCGGTGCCTTCTCCGCCACGAGCGTCACCTGCGGCTCCCGGAACACCAGCTGCGACAGGGTGCGGAACGCGACCACGCTCGCCGCGGCCACCTGCGCCGGCGGCCGCCCGCGCATCGCCGCGCCGACGGCAAGCCCGACGACGGGTCCGAGCGCGACCTTGTGCGGCCGGATCCCCATCGCCCCGGCGACCGCCCCGCTGGCGACGCCCACGGCGAGGGAGCTCGCGCCCGCCTTGCCGGCCGCCCATCCGGCGGGCGCCGCGACGGCCCCGCTGGCCGCGATCCGGGACCAGACCGCCGGGATCTCGTTCGGCCGCTGTACGGCCCGCGCGGCGGCGTCGACGGCGGCGAGTGCTCCGGCGCCGAGCAGTGCGCCCTTGACCGCGCCGCGCGGCCCCCGGTGCGCGGCGAGGGCCGCACCGGCCGCCGCGCCCATCAGGGCGGCGAACCCGATTCCCTGCGCCCGCTTCGCGTCCATGGCGTCTGTTGTACACGCCGGAGCGCACAAAGACCGGAGGGCCCCCGAAACCTCGGGGACCCTCCGGCGTGCGATCGGCCTGTTACAGCGCCGGGTACGCGTTCTGCATCAGCTGCTGGAACTGCGCGGAGAACCAGGCACCGGAGACCGGGGCGTTGGGCAGCGCGCCGCTCATGCTGTTGCCGTTACGGCCGTTACCGGTGTACGTCGGGTCGCACATCCCGTCGAAGCCCTTGCCGCCCGGGTTGTTCGGGCCGGTGGGGATCAGCGAGCTGGAACCGTCGGACTCGCCCGGGGGCTTGATCCAGACGTACGCGTCGATGCCGGTGGCCGGGGTCGCCCGCGGCCGCTCACCGAGGCCGGCGCCGCTCTGGTTGCACCAGTTGCCGGCGTGGATGCGCCGGTCGATGCGAGAGGCGTTGACCCAGGTGTTCATGTCGGTCGACGTGCTGGCCGCGGTCGGCCGGGCGGTGCCGCCCCAGCCGTTGCGGGAGGTGTCGATCAGCATGCCGATGTTGGAGTTGAAGCCCAGCGAGACCAGCTTGGTGCGGAACGCCTGGGCGAAGGTGAGCTCGTCGGTGTAGAAGTTCCAGTCGACCCACTTGGACTGCCGGACCGACTGGCCACCGACGGTGGCACCGATGGTGACGAACGGCTCGGTCAGCGCCGAGTAGTTCGCGGTGTTGGTGATGAAGCCGTCAACGGTCGCGAAACCGCCGGTGGCACCCTGCGCCACCTGGGCGAACAGCGTCGCGGCGGGGCCGAAGTTGCTGTCCCAGCCGAGCCAGCCGTGGTGCGCGGCGTCGATGTAGTTGTAGGTGTTGGTGCCGGCCGCGTGCAGCTTGCTCAGGGCGTACTGGATGCCCGTCGAGTAGTTGCCGTTGGCCTTCATGACCGCGCAGGCCGCGGTCGCGCCGGCCTCGCCGCCCGCGTTGGTCACGATGTTCGGCAGCGAGTCGATCTCAACGATGTTGACGATGCGGATCGACGCGTACTTGGGGTCGGCCTCGATCGCGGCGATCGGGTCGATGTACTCGGTCTTGTAGCGGTCGATCTCTGTCGGGCCGAGCTCACCGTTGGAGGCGAGCGCCGCGCAGTCCCGGCCGGGCAGGTTGTAGATCACGAACTGGGCGAGCGTGGCACCCTGGGCGAGCGCGTTGTCGAGGTGCTTGCGCATGCTCGTGGTGTAGCCCGAGCCCGACGGCGCCGTGATGGCGTCGATCGTGTCGAGCCAGACGCCCGTCGGCTGGTTGGCGATCCGGCTACCGCCGGACTCGGCGGAGGCCTTGGCCGACCAGTCCGGGTTCACGTAGACCTTGGCGCCCACGTACGGGTTGTCGACGTGGGTGCCGTTGTTGCCCCCGGTGGTGACCGTGATCGGCACCGAGGTGCTGGTGGCCGTCGCGTTCGCGGCGTTGGTCACCTTGGCGGTCAGCGTGTACGAGCCGGCGGCGACGTTCGTCCAGCTGTACGTGTACGGCGAGCTGGTGTCGGTGCCCAGCAGCGTCGTGCCGTTGTAGAAGTCGACCTTGCTGACCGTGCTGCCGGGGGCGGTCGCGGTCGCGGCCAGGCCGACGGTGGCGGGGGCGGTGAACGAGGAGCCGGACGACGGGCTCGTCAGCGCCACGGTCGGCGCCGTCGGGTTCGTCGACGTGGAGGACGACGCCGATGCCGACGGCGAGGTCGGCGTGCCGGTGCAGGCCGTGCCGTTCACCGTGAAGTTGGTGCCGGCGGGGTTGGCACTGGTCCAGGCGCCGTTGAACCCGAACGAGATCGTCCCGCCGGTGGAGACGTTGCCGTTGTAGCTCAGGTTGGTGGCGTTGACGTGCACGCCCGACTGCGTCTTGTTGGCGTTCCAGATCTGCGTGATCGTCTGCCCCGAGTTGCCGAAGTCCCAGCCGACGTTCCAGCTGGTGAGCGGGTCGCCGAGGTTCGTGACGTCGACCTGGGCCCCGAAACCGCCGGGCCACTGGTTGGTGATCGTGTACTTGGCCGAGCAGCCGGCTGCCGCGAACGCCTGGTTGGCGAGCACGACGACCCCGCCGGTCGCCACGAGTGTGGCGGCCGATATGAGGGCGAACTTGCGCCTCATCGAGTCTCCCTACATTGACGAACTGCAATTAACGACCTAATCACCGTCCGTACAGGCAGGGTCTTGCGTCAAGGCGGCCACCGGCGGGCAGGCCGCTCACCTCGGGGGCCAGCCGTAACTTCTCTGAAACTTACTCGGCGAACCCCCCGCCGACCTGCGTGTTCGCGCCCGGCGGGGGTGTGATCGGGCGTGGAGCCGGCGTCATACGGGGGCCGGGAGGATCGCTATCAGCTGGGTCGGGGGTTCGAGGGCGTCGACGAGTGTGTCGCCCTCCAGCCAGAGGCCGCCGGCGCGGCAGACCAGTGCGGCGGCCGCCTCGACGGGGCAGGGGAGCAGGGCGCCGCAGGCGCCGCAGCGGGCCGGGTCGTCGGGGTCGCGTTCGAGGTGGCGGGTCTGGAGTTCAGCGGCGGTGGTGACGAGGACGCTGTCAGGGTCGAGGTGCAACATGCCGACGATCGTGCCGCCGGTACCCCGGCCGATCGGTGCGCAAAACGGGTGAAATGCCTGCGTGCGGTGGATCACCCGGCGCCGGGGTCAATGGGACGGCCTGCCGGTGCCCGCGCACTGGGTCGCGGCGCCGTCGGCCTGATGGGCGGGGGTTGGCGAGCCGGCATTGACGTTGACCCGCGCGTCGCAGACCGGGCAGCGGCTCGTGGCTTCCGAGGATGACATCGCGTACCTCACAGAACGAAGAACCGGACGAGGGAAGTGATTCCCCTCGCCCGGCCTCCCCGAACATCTCAGCCGCTGACGAGCGCCAGCATCTGCTTGATCTGCTGGGTGCGCGACAGTTCGATGCGCTCCGCGAACTGCTTCACGGTCGTGTTCTGGCCGTTGGTCTTCAGTTGCTGCGCCATCTCGACCGCGTTGTGCTGGTGCGCGATGAGCAGGTTGAGGAACTTCATCTCGAAGTCGGCGCCGGACGCGTCCCGCAGGGCCCTGAGCTGCTCCTCGCCGGTCGCGGCCTGGCCGCCGTGCGCGGCGTGGCTGCTGTGGTCGTCGGAGCCGGTGGCCTGCTCGTTCCAGCCGGTGAGCCAGCCGGTCATCCGGCCGACCTCCTCGGCCTCGGTGACGTCGATGGCGCCGGCGAGGTTGACGACGTCCTCACGGACGCCCTTGTCCCTGCCGAGCTTCAACATCTCCAGACCCTGCCGCTGATGGCCGATCATCATCTGCAGGAACAGCACGTCGTAGGCGTTGTGCGGCCCCTCGGCGACGGCCGCGACGCCCTGCGGGGTGGCGGCGGCGGGCTTGTTGACGTCCTTGCAGCCGGTGAGCAGGACGGCGGCGGCGACCAGGACGGCGGCGACGGTGCGGATGCGCGTCACGACGGTCACACCGGCAGCCAGAGCGCGAGGGTGTAGATCGGCTCCCACGTGTAGATCGACGTGTGCGACTGGCGGCACTGGTACCGGCGGCCGTCGTAGGTGACGACGTCGCCGACGCGGTACGTGACGCCGGCGGCCCAGGCGGCGCCGCTCGGCGCGGGCGGCTTCGTCGTCGTCGGAGCCTTGGTCGGCGTCTTGGAAGCGGTCGGCGTCGGCTTCGTGGTGGCGGTTGCCGTCGGCTTCGGTGAGGACGTCGCGGTCGCGGTGGGCGTGGGCGTGGAGCCGCCGCCGATCTGCAGGTCGACGCAGTTGTAGAAGGCGTTCGCGGTGTCGGCGATGTTCCACACCGCGAGGACCGTCTGGCGGCCCGAGTAGCCGGCCAGGCTCACCTGGTGCGCCACGGTCGCGTTCGGCTGCTTGCCGCCGTCGTTGAACTGCGCGATGCGGGTGTTGCCGATGAAGTAGTCCCACGTGCTGGTGGAGTGCCGGGCGGTGAGCACCCAGTTGAACGTGACCGAGGTGCCGACGGCGGTGGCGGGCCAGTTGCGGCTGTTGTCGTTGAGCACCGCGAACTCGGGCTTGTTCGCGTTGCACGTCTTGAGACCCTTCGGGCCTTCGACGCTCTGCGGCTCGTACTGAATGGCGCCGCAGTCGGCGACCTTCCCTTGCGCGCACAGTGCCTGGCGGCTCGGTGGGGACGACACGTATCCGTGTGCCGACGCAGGTGAGCCGAACCACAGGGTGCTGGCCGCCGCACCCAGGGCGACCAGCGGATAGACCACGGATCTACGCATTTGCAAACACCTTCCACACCATTGTTCGCGGGGTGTGGAAAACGTATCGGAAGGGCGCTTAACGAGCCCTTCTGTGATTTGCAAATCCCGCCTAACGCGTATTTATGGGGGCGTTAAGAGAGGCGCGTTCCGGGGTGGCCGTATCGAGGGGCACGTGCGCGCCGCGGACCAGGCCGAGCTCGACCGCGGGCCGCCCCGCCACGGCGTCCAGGACCCAGTCGGCGACGACCCTGCGGCGGTTGCCGGGCAGCGAGAACAGATGGTAGGCCCGGGTGACGGCCTTCGCCGGCAGCCCGGACAGCGGCACCCGCAGCGGGTTCGCGGCGGCGTCGGTGCCGCCGAGGTCGACCAGGAACCCCAGGTCCCTGTGCTTGTACCGCCGGCGCCGCCCGATGCCGAACGACGCGGCGACGTTGTGCGCGGCGAGCTCGCCCTGCCGCACGGCGTGCTGCGCCGTCATCGGGGTCAGCATGCCGGGCCGGGTCAGATCGGGCACGGCGGCGGCGTCGCCGCACGCGAACACGTCCGGGTATCCGGGCACCGTCAGGTACTCGTCGACGACGAGCCGGCCCTGCCGGGTGTGCAGCCCCAGGGCCTCCACGAGGGGGTCGGGCCGCACACCGACGCACCAGATGAGGGTCCGCGTCGGCAGGACCCGGCCGTCGGTGAGGCGGACCCGGTCGGCGAGGGCCTCGGCCACGGAGCAGCCGGTGAGCACCTCGATGCCGCGTTCGCGCAGCACCCGGTCCGCGGTGCGCGACAGCCGCGGCGACAGCTCCGGCAGCACCCGTGGCGCGGTGTCCAGCAGCAGCCAGCGGACCTGCTCGCCGGCGAGCGCGGGCTGGTGGCGCAGCAGGTCACGCACGGCCAGCTGGCAGTGCGCGGCGACCTCCGTGCCCGTGTAGCCGGCGCCGACCACGACGAACGTCAGCCGGGCCGCGCGCTCCGCCGGGTCGTCGGCCACCGCGGCCTGTTCGACCTGCCGGATCAGGTGGTCGCGCAGGTACAGCGCCTCCGGCACGCCGCGGAAGCCGTGCGCGTACTCGGCGAGCCCGGGGATCGGCAGGAGCTTGTTGACGCTGCCCGCGGCCAGGACGAGCCGGTCGTAGCCGAGCCGCCGGACCTGCCCGTCCGGGTCGTGGTAGCGCACCTCGGCCCGCTGCGGGTCGACCCGCTCCGCCTCGCCGAGCAGGACCCGGACCCCGGGCAGCGACGCCGGCAGCGAGATCGTCACCCGGCGCGGTTCCAGGACGCCGGCCGCCACCTCCGGCAGCAGCGGCAGGTACAGGAAGTAGTCCGTCGGGTTGAGCAGCGTGATCCGCGCGTTGCCGCGGGACATCCGGGACAACCGCCGGGCCGCGCGGAACCCCGCGAACCCGCCGCCGACCACCACGATGTGCGGTGCCATCTTCGCCTCCAGTCATGAGCGTCACACCGCGATACCCGTGTCGACGCGACTCACGCCCGCAGCGCATGATCGCGGGCATGCTCACCGTCGTGCTGCGGACCGCGCAGGTCGCCAGGGTCCTCGCGGCCAGCACCCTCGGTCGCCTGCCGCTCGGTGCGGCGCCGGTCGCGCTGCTGCTGTTCGCCCGGGAGACGCTGTCGATCGGCGCGGCCGGGGCGCTCGTCGGGGTGTACACGGCCGGGGTCGCGGTCGGCGGGCCGGTCCTCGCCCGCGTCGCGGACCGGCTGCGGCAGCCGCCGGTGATGCTCGCCGGCGCGGCCGTGTCCACCGCCGGGTTCCTGCTGCTCGCCTCCGGGGTGCTGCTGGCCGCCCTGCTGGCCGGGCTGGGCGCGCCGCCGTTCGAGGCGGGGCTGCGGGTGCTGTGGCGCACGCTGCTCGACGAGGAGCAGGTGCCCACGGCGTACACCCTGGACATCGCGGTGCAGGAGCTCATCTTCATCTTCGGCCCGCTCGTCGCCGGCGCCTCGGTCGCGATCGGCGGTCCCGTCGCGGGCCTGTGGGTGACGGCAGGGTTGCAGCTGCTCGGGACCGTGTGGTTCGTCACCACCCCGGTCGTGCGGGGCTGGCGCGGCGAGCACGCCGAGCGGCACTGGGCCGGTGCCCTGCGCTCGGGGCGGCTCAGGCTGCTCCTGGTCGCGGTCGTTCTCGTGGGTACGGGGGTGGGCAGCCTTCCCGTCGCGGTGATCGACTACGCGGAGTCGGCCGGCAGCCGGAGCTGGTCGAGCTGGATCCTGGCGGCCCAGGCGACCGGCGCGCTCACCGGCGGTCTGATCAACACCCGGGTGAAGGTCGACGGGCGCCGGCTGCCGCTGCTCGCGCTGTGCCTCGGCCTGGGGTTCGCGCCGCTGCTGCTCACCCCGTCCTCGCCGGTGCTGCTGCTGCTCCTGGCGATGGTCTCGGGGCTGTTCCTGCCGCCGTTCCTGGCCGCGACGTTCGTCACGGTCGACCGGATCGCCCCGGCAGGGACGGCGGCGGAGGCGTTCGCGTGGGTGGCGACGGCGTTCTCGGTCGGCGCGGCCACCGGCGCGGCCGTGGACGGCGCGATCCTCGACGTGACCACCGGGCCGCGGATCGGTTTCCTGCTCTCCCCGCTGGTCATCATGCTCGCCGCGCCGCTGCTGATCCCGATCGCCAAACACGTTCGGGCGGCGATGAACTGATTTGTCCGAAATAACCGGAAAATCGGGTTTACTGGATAGTGTCGAAAGCAGCGCGGCGGCCACCGGCAGAACAACGGGGGACGGTGGACGTCGCGGCAGCGGCGGGTCCGGGGCGGCAATGGCGCCACCCGGACCCGTTCGGCGTTTCGCGTACAGTTCCGGGGTGACTCCGCACGACCCCACCCTCGTCTCCGCCCCTGCTCCCCGGGCCGGCCGGTCCTCCTCCGGCGATCCGCAGGGCGCCGCGGTCGATGCCCTGACGGGCGCGTTCGCCGACGCCAGGGCCTCCGACGCCGCCGGTCCGGACGGTGCCGCGACCGGCCCCGACCACGGCGCAGACCTCGACGCCGGCTTCGGCGACGGCGGGGACGGGCTGGACAGCGACGGGGTGCCGTTCGGGCCCGGCGTCGACCCGGAGCGCCTCGCGATCTGCCTCGCCGTCTTCGACGAGCTGCAGGACCTGCCGCCCGACCACCCCGACGTGCAGCGTGTGCGCAGGGCGACGTCACACCTGTACAAGAGCGTCAAGCGGCAACGGCGCAGCGACCGGCGGGCCGCCATCACCGAGGCCGACCGCACCGTCACCGCGGCCACCGCGACCGGGGCACCCGGCCGCATCGACGACGAGACGCAGGGCCTCGCACTGGTGTCGCCCACGATCGGCGCGACCGCGGGCCGCCTGCAGCGCGCCAGGTCCTGCTACACGTGCAAGGACCGCTACGTCGACGTCGACGCGTTCTACCACCAGCTCTGCCCGTCCTGCGCCCGGCTCAACCGGCAGCGCCGCGACGCCCGCACCGACCTGACCGGCCGGCGGGCGCTGCTCACCGGCGGGCGGGCGAAGATCGGCATGTACATCGCGTTGCGGCTGCTGCGCGACGGTGCCCACACGACGATCACCACCCGGTTCCCCAACGACGCCGTGCGCCGCTTCGCCGCGATGCCCGACAGCGCCGACTGGCTGCACCGGCTGCGGATCATCGGCATCGACCTGCGCGACCCGGCCCAGGTCGTCGCCCTCGCCGACGACGTCGCCGCGCAGGGCACCCTCGACATCCTCATCAACAACGCCGCGCAGACGGTGAAGCGGGCGGCCGGCTCCTACTCGCACCTGGTCGCCGCCGAGTCGGTCCCGGTCGAGCTGGACGGGCCGGTGCCGGAGATGCTGACCTTCCACAAGGCGGACCCGCACGCCGAGCTGACGCTGGAGGTGGGCCCCGCCGCGCTCATCCCGCCGCACGCCCTCGCCGCGCTCGCGCTGACCACCGGCTCCGCCACCCCGGAGCGGATCGCGGCCCTCACCGCCATCGACGCCGGCGGCCTGGTGCCGGACCTCGCGTCGATCAACAGCTGGACCCAGCGGGTGCACGAGGTCGACCCGCTGGAACTGCTCGAGGTCCAGCTGTGCAACGTGACCGCGCCGTTCATCCTGGTCAGCAGGCTGCGCCCGGCGCTCGCGGCGGCGCCGGCCCGCCGCAAGTACGTGGTCAACGTCTCGGCGATGGAGGGCCAGTTCAGCCGCAGGTACAAGGGGCCCGGCCACCCGCACACGAACATGGCGAAGGCCGCGCTGAACATGCTGACCCGCACCAGCGCCGAGGAGATGCTCACCGAGGGCATCCTGATGACCGCCGTCGACACCGGCTGGATCACCGACGAGCGCCCGCACCCGACGAAGATGCGCCTGCACGAGGAGGGCTTCCACGCCCCGCTGGACCTCACCGACGGCGCGGCCCGGGTCTACGACCCGATCGTGCGCGGCGAGCAGGGCGAGGACCTCTACGGCTGCTTCCTGAAGGACTACAACCCGTCCGCCTGGTAGGGCGGGCGGGGGCGGTGCCTCAGCGCATCTGGTAGGACAGCGTGAACTTGCCGACCTGGACCTCGTCGCCGTCCTTCAGCGTGGCGCTCTTGACCCGCTCGCCGTTGACATAGGTGCCGTTGAGGCTGCCCAGGTCCAGCGTCGAATAGCCGAAGCCGCTCGGGTTGCGGTGGAACTCGACGTGCTTGCGCGACACCGTGTTGTCGTCCAGGACGATCTGGTTGGCGGAGTCGCGCCCGCAGCGGCAGATCTCGCCGTCGAGCGCAAACTCGGCGCCGGCTTCGGCACCCTTGCGGATCAGCAGCGTCGCCCGGCCGGACGGCAGCTTCTCCATGTGCGCGGTCAGGTCGAGGGGCTGCGTCGCGCCCTCGGGGGCGGCGACGGACGCCTGGGCGAGCAGCTCCTCGCTGGTCACGATCGGCACCCGCCAGTGGCGGGCGAGGGCGATCGCCTCCAGCGGCGCGGCCGGGACCCGGATGCCGTCGCCGAGGACGAGCTGGAACGGCCCATGCGCGGCGACGACCTCGATCGCGCGCAGCGGGGCGCGCAGTGCGGTCAGCGCTCGCTGGAACAGCTCAGCGCTGACCGGCTCGACCAGGTCCCGCGGTCCGCCTTCGACCGCGAACTGCAGGTGGCGGCCGGTCTGCTCGTCCTTGAGCAGCACCATCGGACGGCTCTGCCAGGTCTGAGCCCGCACACCAACGACGACGAGCTCTCGCATGCCCGGGCCTCCCGTGTCCGACGGTCAACTTTGATGTGCCGCTAACGGTACCGGGCGGGGGCTTGCTTTCAGAAATGCCAGCCCCGTCGTTCCGTCGCCTGGCGGACCCAGCCGTCGACCTGCGTGGGCCAGTGCACGCCCGCGGCCTGCGCATGACCGACCTGGAACCGGCTGATCGTGTCGTGTCCCTCGCTGATGAATCCACCGCGCTTGTCGAACTCGATGATCACCTGCGTGCCGTGCGGGTCGGTCACGAAGGTCACCTCGACCTCGTTGATGCGTCCCGCGTACTGGTGCGCGGCGTAGAACTCGATCTCCTGGTAGAACGGCAGCGTCTGGTGCACGCCGTGGATGTGCCCGCGCTCCAGGTCGGCGGCCTTGAACCGGAAGCCGAGCTGCACGAACGCGTCGAGGATGGCGCCCTGCACCGGCAGCGGGTGCACGTTGATCGCGTCCAGGTCGCCCTTGTCGAGCGCCCTGGCGACCTCGAGCTCGGTGCGCACGCCCATAGTCATGCCGGGCAGGCGCTGCCCGTACATGTGCGTGATCGGGGTCTCCCACGGCACCGGCAGCTGGAACGGCACCGCGTGCTGCTGCCCGGGCCCGAGCCGGAAGCCGCCGGTCAGCTGCTGCCGCTGGAACTCCACGGTCGCGTCATACTCGCTGTCGCTGCCTTCGACCTCGACGCGGGTCTGCAGCGCCACGACGATCCGCTCGACCTCGACCTCGTGCTCACCACCGGCGAAACGGACCTGACCCGACACATACCCACCCGGCTGAACGTCGGGGCTGTCCAGCACGGTGTCGACGCTCGGACCACCCACACCGAGTGCGCGTCGCAGGCTCTTGAAGACCATCCGCGGAGACTAACACGCAACACTGTAGGGTTGGCTGGTGTCCAGACTGCTGCGGATCGGGGAGCTCGCGAACCTCGCTGGAGTGTCCACCCGCACGGTCGACTTCTACACCGGGCTCGGCCTCATCGAGCCTGCTGAGCGTACCGCCGGCAACTTCCGGCTCTACAGCGCGGACTGCGTCGACCGCATCGCGGCGATCAGGGCCCTGGAGGCCAACGGGGTCAGCCTCGCCGACATGGCGGAGGCCCTCGTCCCCGGCAAGGGCGACCTGCCGGGCCAGCTGACCCAGCTCCAGGTCGACCTCGACACGCTGCGGGAGGCGGCCGCGCACTCCGGCCCGGCCGCCCACCAGTTGCTGCTCGCCCTCACCGCGCGCCTGCAGTCGCTGATCGCCACCGCCATCGAGGTCACGGGCAGCCTGCCCCCCATGTGAGGGTCGTCAGACCCTGACCAGCTCCGCGACCCGCACCCCGTGCGCGGCCGCCTTCTCGTGCCCGGCCTTCAGTGACTCGGCGGCCAGCCCGCGCAGCGGCGCCATCGCCGGCGTCACGTCCGCGAGCGTCAGCTCCGCCTCGGCGATGTGCAGGTCCAGGCCGAAGACCTCGCCCAGGATCCTGCGCAGGTACGGCGTGACGTGGTCCCAGCCCTCCTTCGGGGTGCCGGGCCCGTAGCCGCCGCCCCGGCTCAGCGTCAGGACCGCGGGCTTGCCTTCCAGCGGCCGGTCACCGTGCAGCCCCAGCCTGGGGTGCATCACGACGAGGTCGATCCAGGACTTGACCTGTGCCGGGAGGTTCCAGTTGTACAGCGGCACGGCGAACAGGAACGCGTCCGCGTCGAGCAGTTCGGCGCCGAGGCGGTCGACGAGCGCACGGGCCTCGTCGGCGGGCGGTGCGGTCGGGTCGACGGCGGCGCGGGCGAGGGCGCCCCAGGCGTCCGCCGGCAGCGGCTGGACCCCGAGGTCGCGCCGGGTCACGACGCCGTCGTGGTGCTCGGCGAGCCACGCCTGCTCGGCGGTGTCCGCGAGGGCGCGGCTCACCGATCCTGCAATACGGATGCTGGCATCGAGACGGAACAGGTGCATGGTGTGGTACCCCCACAGAGTTCGGCTGTTGTGTAGATAGTCTGCACAGCAGAACATCTTCCCGCAAGAGTGAGTGAGCCGCTTATCATTGCGGCATGACGCAGGTGCCGGAGGTTCGCGACGAGCTTCAGTCGGACCTCGGCTGGGCACTGGGCGTTATCCTGCGCGCCTATGCCAAAGGGGCCGGCAACGTGATCGCCGGCGTCCCCGGCGGCCCCCGTGGCTACCAGGTCCTCGCCGCCGCCGCCTCCGGCGCCGAGGGCACCCAGCTCGCCCTGGCAAACAAGCTCGGCGTCGACCGCACCGTCATGACCTACCTCCTGGACGATCTGGAGCAGGCGGGCCTCATCGAGCGCCGCCCGGACCCCGCCGACCGCCGCGCCCGGCGCGTCGTGGCCACCGACGCCGGCCGCGCCACGATGTGCGAGCTGCAGGGCAAGCTCGCCCACGTCGAGACCCGCGTCCTGAGCGCCCTCGCCGAGCCCGAGCGCGAGCTCTTCCGCGACCTGCTGCGCAAGGCCGCCACCCGCGTCGACGAGCACGACCCCCTCGCCGACGCCTGCACCGTGGTCGAGGAGCTCACCGACGCCCCACCGACCGCCAGGACCCGCCGCCGCAGGCCCTAGATGTCACGCTTCGGCGTGTCTGACAACGTTCTGGTCTCATCGGCGCGTCTGAGGTCCTGAGGTCGGCATACTTGGAGCGGACCACTGGGCGAGCAGTAAGGAACCTCGGGTCGCGATGATGCTGCAACGCCGGTATCGGCTCGAGCGGCTGATCGGTGCGGGCACCACCAGCGAGGTCTGGCAGGGCCACGACGAGCTCCTGCGCCGCCAGGTGGCCATCCGTCTGCTGCGCGACGACCGTGCCGAGCTCGCCGATTCGTTCCTCGCCGAGGGCCGCGCCGCCGCCCGGCTCACCCACGCCAACGTCGCCGCCGTCTACGACGTCGGCACGGTCGAGCTGCCCTCCCGCGGCGACGTGCCGTACGTGGTGATGGAGTTCGTCGACGGCGGCACCGTCGCCGACCGCCTCCGCCACGGCCCCCTCACCCCCGACGAGGCCGCCCAGGTCGGCGCGGAGGTCGGCGCCGCCCTCGCCCACGCCCACGGCCAGTGGGTCACCCACGGCGCGCTCACCACCGCGAAGGTCGCCCTCACCGACGTCGGCGCGAAGGTGTTCGGCTTCACCGACCGCCGCGGAGACGACCCGCACGACGTCAGCCTCGACGTGTACGCCCTGGGCGCCCTCCTGCACGCAGCCCTCACGACACCCACCTCCGCGCAGCTCGACCTCGTCGCGCCGTCCGCCCTGGCCACCCTCATCGCGCGGTGCCTGGACCCGGACCCGGTCCTGCGCCCCGGCAGCGACGAGGCGGCGCTCGCCTTCGCCCGCATCGCCGGCACCCGGGTCGACCTGCCCGCCTGGTACACGCTGTCCGCCGTCACCCAGGACCTTGCCGCGCCGGCGGGACAGATCCCGGCCCGCCAGTCCGCGGCCCGGATCACCGCCAGCCGCCTGGCCGCGGTCAGGCTGTCCGCCGGCCGGCCGTTCTCCTCCCGCCGCCCGTCGGTGCTGGCACGGGCGTTCCCGCCGGTGCGCCTGCGCCGCGATGCCGTCGACGGTGCTGCTGCGGGTGGTGCCGCTGCCGGTGGTGCTGTTTTTGCGGGAGGGGCCGCTTCCGGTGGCGCTGCTTCCGGTGGCGCTGCATCTGGTGGCGCTGCATCTGGTGGCGCTGCTTCCGGTGGGGCTGCTTCCGGTCATGCTGCTCAGCCCGGTGGGCCCAGGCCGTGGATCCGGCCCGCCGCGCAGCTCGGCGCCCGCTCCGCCGCGCACACGCGCGTCGTGCTGGCGAAGCTGCCGTTCGGGGCGCAGTCCCGCGGCGCGCACTCCCGCTCCGGCGCGGCGGCGCTCAACGACGTGACCCTCGTCGACCTGCGCTCCGCCCGGACCGCCCCACCGCCGCGCCCCGTCACCCCGGCGCCGAGCAGCGGCCGCCGCTGGGCGATCCGCGCCGCCGTCGGCTCGGTCGTCGCGGGGATCGTGTCCCTCGCCGCCGTCGCCGCCCTCGGCCAGCCACAGGCGGAGGGGCGCCCCCGTCGAGCGGTTCGCTGCAGACCGCGACGGCCGCCGCCAGCCCCGTCCCGGCCGTCACGACGACCCGGGCCCCGGCGCCCCGGCGGCGACGACCGCCCCGCCGCACACCCAGCCGGCCACGCGCCCGCCGACGACCCGCCCGACCTCCACCCGCCCGTCGACGTCGCCATCGGCCAGCGCGTCGGCGTCGGCCTCCCCGTCCGCGTCGCCCTCCGCGTCGCCGTCGGGCTCGGCATCGCCGTCGACGTCTCCGTCGGCGTCGGTCACTGCCTCCCCGAGCGCCTCCCCGGCGGCGTCCCCCGCCGGCGAGTAGGCCTGCACACCCGGTGATCGGTCCGGTTCAGGAGGCCAGGCCGGGTGACCCGGGTCCGGGTCAGGGGGTCCAGGCCGGGTCGCGGCCGCTGAGACCGAGGGCCCTGGCCAGCGTCGGCGCGGATGCCAGCACGGGGACCTCGGCGGCGTACACACCCATCTCGCGGCCCATGACGGCGCAGCGGGCGATCTCGTCGTACACCCGCAGCACAAGCGTGTCGTCCCAGTGCGGGTCGACCCGTGAGGCGCGAGCCAGGTCCCAGCCGTGCAGGACCAGCTCGCCGAGCACCATGCCACCGATCAGGTCCGCGGGCAGCTCCATCGGTCCGCCCATCCGGGTCGTGCCTTCCCACGCCGCCGGGTCGCTCCACGCGCCGGCGGTGGCGTCGATCTGCGCCCGCAGCAGCGCCCGCCAGTCGCCTCCGGTGCGGTCGACCGCCGGCCCCGGCGCGAGCGCCTCCTTGCGCGCCGCCGCGGCGAGGACCGGGCCCCAGTGCAGCAGGTGGTTCACCAGCGCGCGCACGTCCCACCCCGTGCACGGTGTCGGTGCGTCGAGCGAGTCGATGCCGTCCACGATCTTCAACGTCACCGGAGTGGCGATCCCGATGAGCAGATGTCCGTCCATCACCCCGACGGTAGGGCCCGCGCCGCGGCAGGTCTTGGACAAACGCGACGGCTACGCTGTGCACTCGTGCGCGACCCGAGGGAGCTGTCCGGGGCGTGGGCGGCGTTCCAGCAGCACGGCTCCGCCCCGCCGAGCCCTGCCCTCACCGGGGTCGTCGGCCGCTACTGGTGGGCGAGCTGGGACCTGCGCGGGCAGCCGCCGTACCGGCAACTGCTCCCACCGACCCCGGGCGTCCACCTGACCTTCCCCAGCGACGGCGAGCCCCTGCTGCGCGGCGTGCACCGCCGCCACTTCCACCGCGTCCTGTCCGGCGCCGGCGGCGTCCTCGGGGTCGCGTTCGTGCCCGGCACGTTCCGCCGCTTCCTGGACGCCCCCGTCAGCTCCCTGACTGACCGCACCGTGCCCGCCACCACGATCTTCGGCCCCGACCTGCCCACCACCGGCATGGCCGCCGTCGACGCCTTCCTGGCCGACCACCTGCCACCCGACCCGACCGGCGACGAGGTCGCGTCCTGGGTCCGCCGCGCGTCCACCACCCCCGACCTGCGCCGCGTGGACGACCTGGCCGCGCTGTGCGGCGTGGGCGTACGCCGCCTCCAACGCCTCTTCGCCGACCACGTCGGGGTGAGCCCGAAGTGGCTGCTGCGCCGCTTCCGCCTGCAGGACGTGACCGACACCCTCGCCGCCGCGCCCGGCGCACCGGTCGACTGGGCCGGCCTCGCCGCCGACCTCGGTTATGTCGACCAGGCCCACCTGAGCAGGGACTTCGCCGCCATGTTCGGCGAACCCCCGACGACGTACGCCGCCCGGTACTGACCCCACGCGCTGGAAAGCGGCCGGAGCCGACGCCGGACCGAGAAGCACCACCCACGGGACCGCAATCTTCGCCGCACCGCACCCTTTGCCATGTCCGAATAGAACCTTTTGCCCGCTGGTCCTGTATACGGGGCGGAACTCACCGGTGATCGAAGGCGCGTCCGGTTCGTCGGGGCGACCGCGGCCGTCCTTCGATCATGGCAGCAAGATCAAACCCACTGGACGCACGCGACGTCGGCCGCTGTCCGCTGAGCAGCGGTGCGCGCCGCGCGGCGACGTGTGCCGGGCCGCGGCGAAGTCGGAAGGGAAGGGCGAGCGCGGTGGCACCAGGACGCCGTGGCTGGGCGGCGGCGTGGCCGGGCGGTGGTGTGGCCGGGGCGGCAATGGGGCTGGGACGTTGCGCTGGACGTGGCGCCCGGACGTGGCGCTGGGCGGCGCGGTGTGTGCCGGGGCGCGACAAGTCGGGAGGTGGTGGGGCGTGGTGGCGGGGAGGTGGGCGCGGTGGTGCCGGGACGTGGTGGCCGGGGCGGTGGCGTGGCCGGGGCGGCGATGGGCCGGGACGTGGTGCTGGGCGGCGCGGTGTGTGCCGGGGCGCGACAAGTCGGGAGGTGGTGGGGCGTGGTGGCGGGGAGGTGGGCGCGGTGGTGCCGGGACGTGGTGGCCGGGGCGGTGGCGTGGCCGGGGCGGCGATGGGCCGGGACGTGGTGCTGGGCGGCGCGGTGTGTGCCGGGGCGCGACAAGTCGGGAGGTGGTGGCGGGAGGCGGGCGCGGTGGTGCCGGGACGTGGTGGCTGGGCGGTGGCGTGGCCAGGTTGCGGTGTGGCCGGGCGGCGGTGGAGTAGGGCGAGGTGCTGGAGTCGGGGCGTGGTGCTGGTGGTGTGGCTGGTTGGCGGCGGAGCTGGGGAGTGGTGTCGGGCGGTGGTGTGGCCGGCGGCGGGTTGGGGCGCGACGTAGTCGGGGGTGGGTGTGGTGGGGCCGGGAAGTGGGGGCTGGGAGGTGGGGATGGCGATCGTCCAGGGCAGTTCGTGGCCGGTCTGGATGGGTGCGGCGGGGCGGCGGTGTGCGCCGAAGGCATGGCTGTGGTGCGGGGGGTTGTTGTGGGGGCGTAGGGTGGCGGGCGATGTTTGCGCTGCGCACCAGGCTTGCCGGTGTCGTCGTGCTGGTGGCGCTCGGCGTCGCCGGCTGTGGCGGCGACCCTGACCCGACCAGCACGTCGACCAGCACCGGCGCCTCCGAGTCGCCCGGGCGGCAGGTCGCCGAAGGCGCGTCGGGGCTCCCGCCGTCAGGCAGTGCCAGTGCGGCGGGCGGGGCCAGCGCGGCGGTCAGCGGTGGTGCGGCCGTCGGGCAGAAGGTCAAGCACGCGTTCCCGGTGCAGGGCAAGGCCTCCTACGCGCGGACCCACCACGACTACCCGGCCAGCGACATCATCGCGGCGTGCGGGCTGACGGCGGTGTCGCCCGTCGACGGCACGGTGCTCGAGGTCACGCGGACCGACACCTGGACGGCGAAGGTCAACGACGGGGCGACGCGCGGCGGGCTGTCCGTGTCGATCCTCGGCGGGGACGGGGTGCGCTACTACATGTCGCACTTCTCCACGATCGACCAGGGCGTCGAGGCGGGCACCGCGGTCAAGGCGGGGCAGCCCGTGGCGAAGGTGGGCAGGACCGGCGACGCCGGAGCCTGCCACATCCACTTCGGGATCGGGCCGGCGTGCCAGAAGACCGGCGACTGGTGGACCCGGCGCGGCGTGATCTGGCCGTGGTCCTACCTGGACGCGTGGAAGGCCGGCACCGAGAAGTCGCCGGTCGCCGAGGTCGAGAAGTGGCAGCAGCAGCACGGCTGCCCGGCCAAGCCGCTCACGAACCCCTGACGAAGGCCGGCTCAGTCGAAGCACAGGCAGAACGGGTGGCCCGACGGGTCGCTGTAGACACGGAAGCCTGCCTCCTTCGTGGACAGCAGGGTCGCGCCCATCCGCAGCACCTTGGCCTCGGCGGCGTCGATGTCGTCGACCTGGATGTCGAGGTGGATCTGCTGCGGGAAGTTGGGGTCGGGCCACAGCGGCGCCCGGAATTCCGGGGCGTGCTGGAAGCTGAGCTTCGTGGTGCCGTCGCCGATGTCGACCCAGTCGCCGTCGACGCGGGTGACCGGCAGGTCGAGCAGCTCGGAATAGAACCGGGCGAGGGACTGCGGGTCTGGGGAATCGAGGACCACTGCGGTGAGTTTCGCCGTCATGCCTCCATCGTGCCCGAGGGGTCTGACAAAAAACCTTGTGCCTGGATGGCCGTGATGGCCACGGTGTTGACGATGTCCTTCACGGTCGCGCCGCGGGACAGGTCGTTGACGGGTTTGCGCAGGCCCTGCATGACGGGGCCGACGGCGACCGCGCCCGCGGAGCGCTGCACCGCCTTGTACGTGTTGTTGCCCGTGTTCAGGTCCGGGAACACGAAGACGGTGGCCTGACCGGCGACGGTGCTGCCCGGCAGCTTGGTGGCCGCCACCGAGGGGTCGACGGCGGCGTCGTACTGGATCGGGCCCTCCACCGGCAGGTCGGGGCGGCGGGAACGCACCAGCGCGGTCGCCGAGGCCACCTTGGTCACGTCGGCGCCGGCGCCGGACGTCCCGGTCGAGTACGACAGCATCGCCACGCGTGGCTCGATGCCGAACTGCGCAGCCGTCGTCGCGGAGGACGACGCGATGTCGGCGAGCTGCTCCGCGTCGGGGTCCGGGTTGACGGCGCAGTCGCCGTACACCAGGACACGGTCGGGCAGGAGCATGAAGAAGACACTGGAGGCGACGCCAAGACCCGGCACCGTCTTGATGATCTCGAACGCGGGCCGGATCGTGGCCGCCGTGGTGTGCGTGGCGCCGGAGACCATGCCGTCGGCGAGGCCCAGGTGGACCATCATCGTGCCGAAGTAGGAGACGTCGCGGACCACATCCCGCGCCAGGTCCAGCGTTACACCCTTATGTGCGCGTAATTCCGCGTAAATCGGCGCAAAGCGCTCCAGTAGCGGCGAAGTCGCCGGATCGATGACCGAAGCATCCGAAATGTCCAGACCCAGGTCCCGCGCCTTCGCGGCGATCACCGCAGGATCCCCCAGTAGCGTCAACGCTGCCACACCCCGCCGCAGCAGGATGTCCGCCGCCCGCAGGATCCGCTCCTCCGTCCCCTCCGGCAGCACCAGGTGCCGCCGGGCCGCGCGGGCACGGTCGATCAGGTCGTACTCGAACATCAGCGGCGTGACCCGCGTCGACGCCGTCAGCTCCAGCGCGGCGGCGAGGGCCGAGGTGTCCACGTGCGACTCGAACGCCCCGAGCGCCGCCGCCACCTTCCGCGGGTTGTCCGGCCCCAGCCGGTGCTCCATCCGCGTCGAGGCCGCGATCGTGTCGTAGCTCGCCGTCGGTACCGACAACACCGCGAGACCCGTGTTCAGCCGCTCGAACAACGCCAGCGCCGCCGGGTCCGGGGCGATCCCCAGCGTCAGCACGATCCCGGCCAGCGGCATCGTGCCGGAGGCGTGGGCCGCGGCCGCCGCCACGAGCAGGTCCGCCCGGTCGCCCGGGGTGATGAGCAGGCAGTTGTCCGTCAGGTGCGACAGGAGCGCGGGCACCTGCGCCGCACCGACGACGTAGTCGAGCACGTCCCGTTCGAGCGAGGCCGGCCCGGCGCTGAGCACGCTCGCGCCCAGCGACGCGGCGACCTCCGCGACCGTCGGCGCCGCGACCGTCGCCACGTTCGGGATGGCGTAGCAGGGCACCGGCAGTTTCGGCGGCGGGACCGAGGACTTGTTGACCACCACCGCGGCGACGGTCGTGTCGAGCTCGACGAGAGCGTGGTACGCCTGCCGCGCCACCGAGGCGACGGTCTCGGCGTCCAGGCCGGCGCCGTTGACGACGGCGACCACGACGGCGCCGAACTCGTTGGCGAGCCGGGCGTTGAGCGCGAGCGTCGGGGACTGCTCGTCGTCGAGATCGCTGCCGATCACCACCACGGCGTCATGGTCGCGGGCGATCGGTCGGAACCGCTCCACGATCCGCCCGACGAGCCCTTCGGCGTCACCGGCCGACAGCATCGCGGCCGCCTCCGCCGACGTCACCCCGAAGAGCTCGTGATGCTCGTTGCGGATGTGGTACCGCGAGCGCAGCAACGACAACGTCGGGTCCGGGGTCGCACCGTCGACGAACGGCCGGAACACCCCGATCCTCGGCACCTTCCGCGACAACAGCTCGGCGAGACCGAGCGCGACGGCGGACTTCCCGGAGCCGGATCCGTGTTCGACCAGGTACACGATGCGTGCCACAGCAGTAGTCTGCCTGTCATGATCCTCGTGCTCAACAGCGGCTCGTCGTCGGTGAAGTTCCGGGTCGTCGACCTCACCGACGCCGCAGCCGGCGACCGCGGCTCGGTCGAGCGGATCGGCGAGCCGGGCGGCGTGCCCGACCACGGCGCGGCCCTGGCGCAGATCCTCGGCGGCCTGGACGCCGCCGGCATCACCGCCGTCGGGCACCGCGTCGTGCACGGCGGTGCCACGTTCACCGCGCCGGCCGCCGTGGACGACGCGATGCTCGCCGTGCTGAGGGAGCTGACCCCGCTCGCGCCGCTGCACAACCCGGGCGGCATCGCCGGCATCGAGGCCGCCCGCGCGGCGCTGCCCGGCGTGCCCCACGTGGCCGTGTTCGACACCGCCTTCCACGCGACCCTGCCGCCGCCGGCCCGCACCTACGCCCTGGACCGCGACCTTGCCGCACGGCACGGGATCCGCCGGTACGGCTTCCACGGCACCTCCTGCGACATCGTCTCCCGCCGCACCGCAGACCTGCTCGGCCGTCCCCTCGCCGAGCTCAACCTGATCGTGCTGCACCTCGGCAACGGCGCCAGCGCGACCGCGGTCCGGGGCGGCCGCAGCGTCGAGACGTCGATGGGCCTCACCCCGCTCGAAGGCCTCGTCATGGGCACCCGCTCCGGCGACGTCGACCCGGCCGTCCTGAGCTACCTGCACCGCGCCGCCGGCCTCTCCGGTGCGGCCGCCGAGGAGCAACTGCAGCGCCACGGCGGCCTGCTCGGCCTCGCCGGCGCCAACGACATGCGCACGGTGCTCGCGCGGCGCGAAGCCGGCGACCCCGACGCGGCCCTTGCCTTCGACGTGTACTGCCACCGTCTCAAGAAGTACGTCGGGGCGTATCACGCGGTGCTCGGCCGGCTCGACGCGATCGTGTTCACGGCGGGAGTGGGGGAGCACGCCGCCCCGGTCCGCGCCGCCGCCCTCGACGGCCTGGACATGTGGGGCATCACGGTGGACGCCGACCGCAACGCGGCGCACGCGCCGGTCATCTCCCCCGACGGTGCCCGCGTGACGGTGTGCGTGGTGCCCACGGACGAGGAACTGGCGATCGCCGAGCAGGTCCGCGCCGTGGCGGGTTAGACAGGTGCCGGCACCGCCGCCTGGGACGGCCCCGGTGCGACGGTGCTGAGGCCGCGGCGGCGCGCGAGGTCGGCGACGATCGAGGCGTACACCAGGATCATGACCAGGTCCAGCGCGACGAACTGCCATTGCGCGTCGATCCAGGGTTCGTCGGAGGTGAGCAACCCGAAGCTCGCCTCGTCAAAGCTGGTGCGCAGATCCAGGAACACCACCAGGGCGACGCCCGCCTCCAGGCCGCCCGTGCGCACCGCCAGCCAGCCCAGCACCGCGCTGAGCACGAGGCCCTCCGTGAAGGACCAGGGCCCGAAGGTGCAGAACACGGCGGCGTAGAGGACCGCCTGGACCGCGTTCGCCGGCCACGGCCCGCCGCCGAACGCGGCCATGGCCTGCAGCAGCCAGCCCCGGAAGACGAGCTCCGCGGCGACCGCCACCAGCACGGTCGGCGCGATGAAGGCCAGGAAGGTGAGCACCACCTGGCGGGTGCCGATCGACGAGCCGTAGTCCACGCCGGTCGCGAAGGCGACGACGCCGTACCCGATGGACAGGACGAATGCCGTCGTCGCCGCCTCCAGCAGGCAGCTGCCGAGCCAGCGCCAGCGGGGGCGGCCGAGCACCGACGCGAGCGTGCCGGCCGGCCGGGCCTGGATGGAGAGGACGGCCAGCAGCGCCGCCGCCCAGAGCAGCCCCGCCGCCATCCGGTACACCCAGGTGTTGCCGGGCTCCTCGAAGCTCAGCACGCTCCCCAGCCGCTCCATGAGGAGGTAGGCGGCGGCCAGGGCGAGCGTGCCGAGGACCGGACGCCACCAGCGGTGCGCGGCGGTGCGGGCAAGGCGGTGGAACGGCGCACCCGGCTCGGGCAGGCTCAGCATGGGCGCAAGTAGAGCAGTTTTCAGCGCCAGCCGCGGGGGTGGTTGGCGGTGCGGGGTCCGCTGCCGCGGACCGTCGCGCCCGCGGCCTCGGCCAGCACGTCGGCGAGCTCGTCGTAGCCGTCGCGGACCAGGCCGGCCGTGACCCGCACGTGGTCGCTGTCGAGGTGGCTGACCTCGAACGGCGCGCCGGGCGCGACCGCGATCCCGTGCGCCGCGAGGGTCAGCATCGCCACCTGCTGGTTGGCGACGGCCATCCACAGGTTGATCCCGTCGGCGGCGGTGGCGGTCACGCCCCGGGCGTCGAGGGCGTCCAGCAGGGCGGTGCGACGGCGGGCGTACTCGTCGCGGGCGTGCGCTATCTGGTCCACTGTGGACGGATCGGTGAGCAGCTCGACGAGGACGGCCTGCAGCAGGCGGCTGGACCAGCCGGGGCCGAGGAGGCGGCGGTCGGTGACGGCGGTGACCACGTCGGCGGGGCCGCCGATGGCGGCGAGGCGCAGGTCGGGGCCGTGGCTCTTGGAGAAGCTCAGCACGTGCACGGTCCGGTCCGGCAGCCGCCGGCCGAGGCTGACGGGAGGCGCGGTCGCGATCCCGCCGGCGTGGTCGTCCTCGATGACGGTCACGGCCGGGTGCTTGGCCAGGACGCGGGCGAGCTTGTCGGCGCGGGCCTGGGTCATGCTCGCGCCGGTCGGGTTGTGGGCGCGGGGCTGCAGGTACACGGCGACGGGCTCGTAGCTCTTGAGGGCCGTGGCGAGGTCCTCGGGGCGCATCCCGTGCTCGTCGATGGCGACCCCGACGACCGTGGCGCCGACGGCTTCGAGCAGGTCCAGCATCGGCGGGAACGCGGGGTTCTCGACCAGGACGTGGTCGCCGAAGCGGACCACGGTGCCGGTGATCCTGTCGAGCGCGTCCATGGCGCCGTCGACCACGGTCAGCTGCGCAGGCGGGAACGGCCAGCGGTCCCGCAGCACCGCCTCCAGCGACGGCAGGACCGCGCCGTCGAGGTAGCTGGTGGTGAGCCGGGCGTCGCCGATGCGGCGCAGCGCGTCCGTGAGTGACGGCAGCAGGTCGTAGTCGGGCACGCCGGTGGAGTAGTCCCGCACGAGGCCCGCACCCAGCTCGCCGACGCGCCCGCCGAGCTGCGCGTATCGCAGGCGCTGCCGGGGCAGCGACGGGGTGGCGACGAACGTGCCGGAGCGGCCCCGGGTCTGGATCGCGCCGGCGCGGGCCAGGCTGCGCCACGCCTCGGAGACGGTGGTCGGGCTGATCCCGAGCTCGCGCGCGACGTCCCGCACGGTCGGCAGGCGGGAGCCCGCCGGCAGCGTCCCGGCGGTCACCAGGCGGCTGACGGCGGCGGCGATTCCGCGGGCGCTGCGGTCGTCGACCGCCCCGGCGATGAGCGCGAGCAAATTACATCTCCGAAACATTCTGTAACGCTTGGACCATTGTCCGCCTAGATTTGTGTCGTTAGTGTCCTACGGCATCCGACCCAATACAAGGTCAACCGCGGAAGCCGCCGAAGGACACAGTGGACTGACCAGAGAGGGGCAGCCATGGCAGATGTCATCCGCGCCGCCATCGTCCAGACAGGCTGGACGGGCGACAAGGAATCGATGATCAAGGCCCATGAGGACTACGCGCGGCAGGCAGCGGCGCAGGGTGCGAAGGTGATCTGCTTCCAGGAGCTGTTCTACGGGCCCTACTTCTGCCAGGTGCAGGACAAGGCCTACTACGAGTACGCCGAGTCCATCCCCGGGCCGACGACGGAGCGGTTCCAGGCGCTCGCCGCAGAGCTCGGCATGGTGATGGTGCTGCCGATGTACGAGCAGGAGCAGCCCGGCGTCCTGTACAACACCGCCGCCGTGGTGGACGCGGACGGCAGCTACCTCGGCAAGTACCGCAAGAACCACATCCCGCAGGTCAAGGGCTTCTGGGAGAAGTTCTACTTCCGCCCCGGCAACCTCGGCTACCCCGTCTTCGACACGGCGGTGGGCAAGGTCGGCGTCTACATCTGCTACGACCGGCACTTCCCGGAAGGCTGGCGGGCGCTCGGCCTCAACGGCGCGCAGATCGTGTTCAACCCGTCCGCGACCAGCCGTGGCCTGTCGGCGTACCTGTGGCAGCTGGAGCAGCCGGCCAGTGCCGTGGCCAACGAGTACTTCATCGGTGCGATCAACCGCACCGGCATCGAGGACCTCGGCGAGAACGACTTCTACGGCACCTCCTACTTCGTCGACCCGGAGGGCAAGTTCGTCGGTGAGGTCGGCGACGCGCACAACCCGGAGCTGATCGTCCGCGACCTCGACCTGGGCCTCCTCGCCGAGGTGCGGGACCGATGGCAGTTCTACCGGGACCGCCGTCCCGACGCCTACGGGGACCTGGTGAAGCCGTGATCCTGATCAAGGGCGGGACCGTCGTCGGTCCCACAGGGGCGATCCCCGCCGACGTGCTCGTCGTCGGGGAGCAGGTCGCCGCGATCTTCGCGCCGGATCAGGGGCCGCAGGAGGGCGACTTCGAGACGATCGACGCGACCGGCAAGTACGTCATCCCCGGCGGCGTCGACGCGCACACCCACATGGAGCTGCCGTTCGGCGGCACCTTCGCCAGCGACACGTTCGACACCGGCACCCGCGCCGCCGCGTGGGGCGGCACGACCACCATCATCGACTTCGCCGTGCAACGCACCGGTGAGGTGGTCCAGGACGGGCTCGCCGCGTGGCACGGCAAGGCCGACGGCAACTGCCACGTCGACTACGCGTTCCACATGATCCTCGGCGGCGTCGACGACGAGTCGCTCAAGGCCATGGACACCCTGGTGGCCGACGAGGGGATCACGAGCTTCAAGCTGTTCATGGCGTACCCCGGTGTCTTCTACAGCGACGACGGCCAGATCCTGCGTGCCATGCAGAAGGCCCGCGACAACGGCGCCATGATCATGATGCACGCGGAGAACGGGCCGGCGATCGACGTGCTCGTCAAGCAGGCCCTGGAGCGGGGTGAGACCGACCCGATCCACCACGGCCTCACCCGCCCCGAGGCCCTGGAGGCGGAGGCAACCAGCCGCGCTATCTGGCTCGCCGGCGTCGCGGCCGACTGCCCGCTCTACATCGTGCACTTGTCGGCGAGCAAGGCCCTGGAGCAGGTCGCCGCCGCCCGCGACCTCGGCCGCAACGTGTTCGCCGAGACCTGCCCGCAGTACCTGTACCTGACGCTCGAGGACCAGCTGGGCGCGCCCGGCTTCGAGGGTGCGAAGTGGGTCTGCTCGACGCCGCTGCGCAGCAAGCACGAGACCCACCGCGCCGACCTGTGGAAGGGCCTGCGCAGCAACGACCTGTCGGTCGTGTCCACCGACCACTGCCCCTTCTGCTTCAAGGACCAGAAGGAGCTCGGCATCGGGGACTTCTCGAAGATCCCCAACGGCATCGGCAGCGTCGAGCACCGCGTCGACCTGCTGTACCAAGGCGTCGTCGACGGCAAGCTCAGCCTCGCCCGCTGGGTCGAGACGATCGCCACCACCCCGGCACGCATGTTCGGCCTGTTCCCGCGCAAGGGCATCATCGCGCCCGGGTCCGACGCGGACATCGTGCTGTACGACCCGGCGGCCCGCACCCGCATCGGCGTCGAGACGCACCACATGAACATGGACCACTCCGCCTGGGAAGGCTACGAGATCGCCGGGAAGGTCGACACCGTCATGTCCCGCGGCCGGGTCATCGTCTCCGACGGTGCCTACCACGGCAGCAAGGGGCATGGGCAGTTCGTCCGCCGCGGACTCTCCGACTACCTGATCTGAAACAGAGGGCAACACCATGCGTGAGATCAAGCATTGGCTCGACGGTGCCGCGGTTGCCGGCACCAGCGGCCGCCAGTTGCCGGTCTGGGACCCGGCGACCGGTGAGCAGCAGGCGTACGTCGTCGCCGCGACCAAGGAAGAGACCGACCGGGCCGTCGCCAGCGCCCTCAAGGCGTTCCCGGCGTGGCGGGCGGCGTCGCTGTCCCGCCGCGCCGAGGTGATGTTCCGGTTCCGGGAGCTGGTCGACGCCAACCGCAAGGAGATCGCGGCGCTCGTCAGCCAGGAGCACGGCAAGACCGTTGCCGACGCGGGCGGCGAGCTGGCCCGCGGCCTGGAGAACATCGAGTTCGCCACCGGCGCGCCGCACCTGCTCAAGGGCGGCTACAGCGAGCAGGCGTCGACCGGTGTCGACGTGTATTCGATCCGCCAGCCCCTGGGGGTCGTCGCCGGGATCACGCCGTTCAACTTCCCGGCGATGGTGCCGATGTGGATGTTCGCCAACGCGCTCGTCTGCGGCAACACGTTCGTGCTCAAGCCGAGCGAGAAGGACCCGTCCGTCTCGCTGCTCCTGGCGGACCTGCTGCGCCAGGCAGGGCTGCCCGACGGCGTGTTCAACGTCGTGCAGGGTGACCGGGTCGCGGTGGAGACCCTGCTGAGCCACCCCGACGTGCAGGCGTTGAGCTTCGTCGGCTCCACGCCGATCGCGAAGCTCGTCTACGAGGCCGGCACGAAGGCCGGCAAGCGGATCCAGGCTCTCGGCGGCGCGAAGAACCACATGGTGGTGCTGCCCGACGCGGATATCAACAGTGCCGCCGACGCCGCGGTCTCCGCCGGGTACGGCTCGGCGGGGGAGCGCTGCATGGCGATCTCGGTCGTCGTCGCTGTCGGTGCCTCAGCCGACCCCCTGGTGGCGGCGATCAGCGAACGGATCGGCCGGATCGCGGTCGGCCCGGCCAGCGACCCGTCCGCGGAGATGGGCCCGCTGATCAGCCGTGAGCACCGCGACAAGGTCGCCGGATACCTGGCGAACGCAGGCGATGCGGAGGTCGTCGTGGACGGCCGGGACGCCCCGGTCAGCAGCGGCCCCGGCTTCTTCCTCGGCGCGTCGCTGGTCGACAAGGTCAGCACCGACTCGCCGCTGTACACCGACGAGATCTTCGGCCCGGTCCTGTCCGTGGTCCGTGTCGACAGCTACGACGAAGCCCTGAAACTCGTCAACGACAACGAGTACGGCAACGGCACCGCCATCTTCACCCGCGACGGCGGCGCCGCCCGGCAGTTCCAGTACGACGTCGTCTGCGGCATGGTCGGCGTCAACGTGCCGGTCCCGGTCCCGGTCGCCTACTACAGCTTCGGCGGCTGGAAGTCCTCGCTCTTCGGCGACCTGCACATGTACGGGCCCGAAGGGATCCAGTTCTACACGCGCAGCAAGGTCGTCACCTCCCGCTGGCCCGACCCGGCCACCTCGGAGGTCGACCTCGGATTCCCGAAGGTGAGGTGACGGATGGACGTTGGGGTGGTGCTCCAGTGCGACCCGCCGGCAACACGGACGGTCGAGCTGGCGAAGCAGGCTGAGGCCGCCGGTTTCAGCCACGTGTGGACGTTCGACTCGCACGTGCTGTGGCAGGAGCCGTTCGTCATCTACAGCAAGATCCTCGCCGACACCGAACGGGTGATCGTCGGGCCGATGGTGACCAACCCCGGCACCCGCGACTGGACCGTGACGGCGTCGCTGTTCGCCACCCTCAACGAGATGTACGGCAACCGCACCGTGTGCGGCATCGGCCGCGGCGACTCCGCCGTGCGGGTCCTCGGCAGCCGGCCGACGACCCTCGCGGAGCTGCGCGAGTGCGTGCAGGTGATCCGGGAGCTCGGCAACGGCCGGCAGGTCCACCTGCGCGACCGGGACCTGCAGTTCGCGTGGGCACCCGACAGCCGGCTCGAGGTGTGGGTCGCCGCCTACGGGCCGAAGGCCCTGGCGCTCACCGGCGAGGTCGGCGACGGCTACATCCTGCAGCTCGCCGACCCCGACATCGCCGCCTGGATGATCAAGGCGGTGTGGGAGGCGGCGGAGAAGGCGGGCCGCGACCCGGCCGCGATCAAGTTCTGCGTGGCCGCACCGGCGTACGTCGGCGATGACTCAAACGAATCCATGGCGCACCAGCGGGAGCAGACCCGCTGGTTCGGCGGGATGGTCGGCAACCACATCGCCGACATCGTCGAACGCTACGGCAGCTCCGGGGCGGTCCCGACGGCCCTGACCGACTACATCGCCGGCCGCAAGGGCTACGACTACGCCGAGCACGGCCGCGCCGGCAACACGCACACCGACTTCGTGCCCGACGAGATCGTCGACCGGTTCTGCCTCCTCGGCCCGGTCGAGGAGCACCTGAAGCGGCTCGCGGAGCTCAAGGAGCTCGGCGTCGACCAGTTCGCCGTGTACCTGCAGCACGACGCCAAGGAGTCGACGTTGCAGGCGTACGGCGAGCACATCATCCCGGCTGTCACCAGATGAAGAAAATCGTCGGCGCCCTCGGGGGGCTGATCGCCTTCGCCCTGTTGTGGGAGGGGTACAAGGCGGTCGGCAACCCCGAGGGCACCGCGGTCCTCGGGGTGAAGATCCTGCCGCGCGCCGATGACCTGTCGATGCCGCACCTGTGGACCGTGGCGCAGCGGCTCGGCAAGCCGGAGCTCACCGGCGGCCGGCCCGTGTGGCAGGTGGTCCTCGACGCGTGCCTGTTCACCCTCGGTGTGACCGCCGTCGGCTTCGTCGTGGGTACGGCCATCGGCTTCGTCCTGGCGACGCTGATGCAGCGGTTCCGGGTCGTCGAACGGGGCCTGTTGCCCTACGTGGTGCTGTCGCAGACGGTGCCACTGGTCGCGCTCGCCCCGCTCGTCGCCGGCTGGAGCGGCGCGCTGTCGTTCGGACCCTACCCGTGGCAGGACTGGATGACGGTCGCCGTCATCGCCGCCTACCTCGCGTTCTTCCCCGTCGCCGTCGGGCTCCTGCGCGGCCTGCAGTCACCGACGGCCAGCGGCGTCGAGCTGATGCGCAGCTACGCGGCCGGCTGGTGGCGCACCTACGCGAAGCTGCGGCTGCCCGCGGCGCTGCCGTTCCTGTTCCCGGCGCTGCGGCTGGCCGGCGCCGCCGCCGTCGTCGGCGCCGTCGTCGGCGAGATCTCCACCGGCACGCGCGGCGGGATCGGCCGGCTCGTCATCGAATACTCCAGGGAGGCCACCTCTGACCCCGCGAAGGTCTACACCGCCATGCTTGGCGCCGCCGTCCTCGGCCTCGTCGTCGCCGGTGTCGTCAGCCTGCTCGAACTTCCCCTCATGCGTCATCGGCGTCGGGTCGAGGTGAACGTGATATGAGCGGCCCGCAGCGCAGCGGAGGGTTGCGAATCAGCATTGCAGGACTTGGGTCAGGCCGACGCCGGAGCGCAGCGGAGGTGGTGGCATGACCGCCGTGTCGATCGCCGGTGTCAGCAAGGTGTTCAACGCGGGCCGCCCCGACGAGGTGACCGCACTGTCCGATGTGGACCTGACCGTCGACAGTGGACAGTTCGTGTCGCTGATCGGGCCGTCGGGGTGTGGCAAGAGCACCCTGCTGCGGCTCATCGCCGACCTCATCGACCCTACCGCGGGCGCCGTCACCGTCGCCGGGAAACCGGCCGCGCAGGCCCGCCGCGACCAGGAGTACGGCATCGCCTTCCAGCAGGCGGGCCTCTTCGAGTGGCGCACGGTGCGCCGCAACGTCGAGCTGCCCCTGGAACTGCGCAAGATGGGTCGCGCGGCCCGCAAGGAGAAGGCCGAGGAGATGCTCAAGCTGGTCGGCCTGTCCGACTTCGCGGGGCACTATCCGGCGCAACTGTCCGGGGGCATGCAGCAGCGGGTCGCGATCGCCCGCGCCCTGGCCGTACACCCGCCGCTGCTGCTGATGGATGAACCCTTCGGCGCCCTCGACGAGATGACGAGGGAGCGGCTGCAGGGCGAGCTGCTGCAGATCTGCGCGAAGACGGGCACCAGCACGGTGTTCGTCACGCATTCCATCTCCGAGGCGGTGTTCCTGTCCGACAAGGTCGTCGTCATGTCGGCCCGCCCCGGCCGGATCACCGCGACGATCGACATCGACCTGCCGGGCCGCGACGAGGCGGCGAGGCAGTCCCCGGCCTACTTCGAACACGTGACCGCGGTCCGGAAAGCGCTCCGGGCATGAGATACGTCCGGTCGATCCTGCCCCCGGTGCTGGTCGGCGTCGCCGCGATCGCCCTGTGGGAACTCGTCGTGAAGGCCGGGCGGATCGCGCCGTTCATCCTGCCCGCGCCGTCGGCGATCTGGGCGCAGCTGGTCGAGCAGCGCGACAACGTCGTCGACGCGGCCCTGGCCAGCGGCGCCAACGCCCTCGTCGGACTCATCGGCGGCACGGTCGTGGCGATCCTCGCCGCGCTCGTGTCCAGCCGGTCGAAGCTGCTCAGCGACATCGCGGTGCCCTACGCCGCGGTCGTCAACGCGCTGCCGATCATCGCCCTCGCCCCGATCCTCAACAACATGTTCGACTCCACGAGCAGCCTGCCGCGGCGGGTCGTGGCCGGGATCATCGCGTTCTTCCCGGTCTTCATCAACACGCTGCGGGGGCTGCGGGAGGTCGACCCGACCCACCGCGAACTGATGGACAGCTACGCGGCGAGCGGCTGGACCTTCGCGCGTCTGGTGCGCCTGCCCGGCGCGCTGCCCTACGTCTTCACCGGTCTACGGCAGGCGTCGTCCCTCGCGGTCATCGCCGCCGTCGTCGCCGAGTACTTCGGCGGCCTGCAGGACGGGCTCGGGGCGCGGATCACCTCCGCCGCCGCGTTCACCGCGTATCCCCGAGCGTGGGCGTTCGTGGTCGGCGCCTGCGCCCTCGGGCTCGTCTTCTACCTGACCACGCTCCTGCTGGAGCGTCTCGCAATGCCCTGGAAGGCCCGTTCATAAAGCCGGAGGAACCCCCCATGAGAACCAGGTCCCTCATCATCGGCACCGCCGTCGCCAGCCTGCTGCTGACCGGCTGCGGCACCGCCGACTCCGACAAACCCGCCACCACCACCAGTGGCGGCGTCACCACCGTGAAGCTGCAGCTGCAGTGGTTCTTCCAGGCCCAGTTCGCGGGCTACATCGCCGCCGTCGACAAGGGCTTCTACAAGGAGCAGGGCCTCGACGTGCAACTCGTCGAGGGCGGCGTCGACATCGTGCCGCAGACCGTCCTGGCCACCGGCAAGGCCGACTACGCCGTCGCGTGGGTGCCGAAGGCCCTGGCCTCGCGGGAGCAGGGCGCCGGCATCACCGACGTCGGCCAGATCTTCGCCCGCTCCGGCACCTACCAGGTCGCGTTCGCCAGCAGCAACATCAAGTCCCCGGCGGACTTCAAGGGCAAGAAGGTCGGCAACTGGGGCTTCGGCAACGAGTTCGAGCTGTTCGCCGGCATGACGAAGGCCGGTCTCGACCCGGGCAAGGACGTCACCCTCGTGCAGCAGCAGTTCGACATGCAGGCGCTGCTGAAGAAGGAGATCGACGTCGCGCAGGCCATGTCCTACAACGAGTACGCGCAGCTGCTGGAGGCCACGAACCCGGCCACCGGCGCGCTGTACCAGCCTTCAGATTTTTCGATCATCGACTGGAAGACCGTCGGCTCCTCGATGCTGCAGGACGCGGTGTGGGCCAACACCGACAAGCTCAAGGACCAGGCGTACCAGGACCAGACGGTGAAGTTCCTGACCGCAACGATCAAGGGCTGGGCGTATTGCCGTGACAAGCCCGAGGAGTGCCGCGACATGGTCGTCGCGAAGGGCTCCAAGCTCGGCAAGAGCCACCAGCTGTGGCAGATGAACGAGGTCAACAAGCTGGTGTGGCCGGCCGCGAAGGGCATCGGCATCATCGACGAGGCCGCCTGGAACCAGACCGTCGACATCTCGATGACGACGAAGAACCAGGTCGGTGACACGGTGCTGAAGAAGAAGCCCGAGGGCCTGTCCTACACCAACGAGTACATGCAGAAGGCCGTCGACGCGGCGAAGGCCGCCGGTGTCGACGTGCTCGGCACCGCGTTCGCACCGCAGACGGTCACCCTGACGGCGGGCGGCGCGTAAACGCCGGGCGGCCGCCGGCGCGCGTGACCACGTCGCCGGCGGCCGCCACCGCGAACCGTCCCGCCTCCCGCGGCGACGACCCGGACAGCAGCGCCGCCGTGAGCGCGGCGGTCAGCGCGTCGCCGCCGCCGGTGGTGTCCACGACGGTGCCGCCAGCGTGCGGGACCGTTTCGTGCCCGCCGCGCCACACGAACAGGTCGCCGCCCTCCTCCAGCGCGAACGCCAGCAGCTTCGGGCCCGCGTCCAGCAGCCCCGGTGCGGCATCGAGGACATCCTTCTCCCGAGCGGGTACGCCCAGCAGCATCGCCGTCTCGCGGGCGTCGGCGCGCAGCACGTCCGCGCCGCGCAGGAGCGCCCGGTCGGTGACGACACCGTCGAGCACCACCAGGCCGCCGGCGACCTCGACGGCCGCGCGGACCGCGGTGAGCGGCTGCTGCAGCTGCACCAGGACCGCGTCCGCGGCGCGCAGCGCCCCCTCGGCGGCGCGGACGTCGGCCTCGGTCAGCAGGACACCCTGCGGCAGGTGCTCCAGGTAGCGCCACCGGCCGCCGTCCTCCAGGACCTCGACGATCAGCCCCGTCGGCGTGCCCGCCCGGCGCACCACGTGCGACACGTCGACGCCGTCGACGGCGGCCCGGGCCAGCAGCGCGTCGCCGACGGGGTCGTCACCGGCGACCGCGACGAGCGCGGCCGGCACCCCGAGCTGCGACAGGCCGACCGCCTGGTTGGCGCCCTTCCCGCCGAGCTGCTCCAGCCGTTCGCGGACCGGGCCGGACGACCCGGCGTCCGGCAGCCGCTCCATGACCATGACGACATCGCGGGCCAACTGCCCGACCACGACCGCACCCATGCCGGCTCCGTTACCCGCCCCGGCGGCGGTTCACGCGTACCCGGTGCCGCACGACGGCGGCATGCCACCCCGGCGCCGGAGGGAGCCCGCACGTAGGCTGATGCCTGTGCAGCCGTGCTGGGATGTCTACGTGTGGGTGCCGCTGCGCCCGCCGGAGGTGCTGCGGGCGTTCGCCGACCGCTACGTCGCGGCCGCCGACAGCGCCGACGAGGAGCTGACGGCGCTGCTGGACACCGGCGCCGGCGTCGACGGGCACACCCTGTACCTGCGGGGCCGCGAGCACCACTTCGCGATGATCACCCTCACCGACGACGGCGCGACGGTCCTCGGGCTCAGCATCGACGACCCGGACGACTCGCCGCTGGTCCGGGCGCAGGCCGGTGACCTGATGGGCCGGCTGCGGGACGAGTTCAGCGCGCCGGCGGCGATCGCCGACGTGGAGATGCCGCCGCCCAGGTCACGGCGGCACTGGCAGGACGAGGTCCCGGCGATGCGGACCGGCACGGTCCCCGCCGTCACGCGTTGAGGTAGGCCAGCACCGCCAGCACCCGCCGGTTGTCGTCCTCCGACGGGGGCAGGCCCAGCTTGGCGAAGATGTTGTTGATGTGCTTGCCGACGGCCTTGTCGGTGACGAACAGCCTGGCGGCGATCGCGGCGTTGGAGCGGCCCTCCGCCATCAGCCCCAGCACCTCACGCTCACGCGGGGTGAGCGCCGCCGTCGGCGCGCTGCGGGCGAGGAGCTGCGAGACGACCTCGGGGTCCATGGCGGTGCCGCCGCCCGCGACGCGGCGGACCGCGTCGACGAACTCGCCGACGGTGGCGACCCGGTCCTTGAGCAGGTATCCGACGCCGCCGCGGCGGTCGGAGAGCAGCTCCCGGGCGTAGAGCTGCTCGACGTGCTGGGAGAGCACCAGCACCGGCAGGCCCGGCGCCTCGGCCCGAGCGGCGATCGCGGCGCGCAGTCCCTCATCGGTGAACGTCGGGGGCAGCCGCACGTCGACGACGGCCACGTCGGGGCGGTGCTCCAGCAGCGCGGCGCGCAGCGCGTCGCCGGTGTCGACGGCGGCCACGACGGTGAAGCCGTAGGCGCTGAGCAGCCGGATCAGCCCGTCGCGGAGGAGGGCGAGGTCCTCGGCGATGACAACACGCACGGCAGCTCCATGGTCAGCACGGTGGGGCCGCCGGAGGGGCTGTCGACGCGCAGGCTGCCGTCGAACGCCTCCAGCCGGCGGGCGACGCCGGCCAGCCCGGAGCCACCGCTCAGTGTGGCCCCGCCGGTGCCGTCGTCACCGACGATGATCGCCAGCGCGCCCCCGAAGTGGCTCAACCATACCCACGCCGTCGATGCGTGCGCGTGCTTGACCACGTTGGTGAGCGCCTCCGCGACGGCGAAGTAGGCCGCCGACTCGACCGGCGCGTCGGGCCGGCCGCCGAGGTCGACCTCGACGGTCACCGGGATCGGCAGGGTCAGCGCGAGGGCGCGCAGCCCGCCGTCGAGGCCGCGCTCGGCGAGGACCGGCGGGTGGATGCCGCGCACCAGGTGCCGCAGCTCGGCGAGGGCGAGGCCGCTGGCCTGGCGGGCCTCCGCGATGAGCGCCTGCGCGGCGGCGGGGTCGCGGGTGACGAGGTCCTCGGCCATGCCGAGGCTCATGCCGAGGGACACGATGCGGGCCTGGGCGCCGTCGTGCAGGTCCCGTTCGATGCGGCGCAGCTCGGCGGCCTGCGCGTCGACGACCTGGGTGCGGGTCTCGGTCAGCCGGTCGACCCGCCGGGCGAGCGCCGCACCGCGGGTCGGGCCGAGCAGCGCCCGGTCGAAGTGCGCGAGCGCCCACAGCAGCCACGGCCCGGCGTACAGGGCACCGGCGGTGACCAGGGCACCCTGCGGCGGCACGCTGAGCATGTCGAGGGTGTCCTCGATCGGCCACGTGACGCCGTAGCCGTAGGAGTCACCGGCGGCGGCGATGAGGACCGGCATCGCGAGGACGCCGTGCAGCCCGTACACCAGCAGCACCGGCCCGGCGATGCCCAGCAGCAGCCCCGCGGGCGCGCCGGCCAGCAGCCACAGCAGGTCCCGCCAGGTCGCGGGGTCCCGGACGAGCCACCACCACCGGCGCGGGTTGCCGAGGAACGCACCCGCGGGCAGCTCCCGGTAGGGCCGGGGGATCTCGACCCACGACCAGTCGCGAGCGGCGCGCCGGTGCACGTCGGCGTATGCGCGCACGAGCATCGCGACCAGCGGCGCCAGGACCAGCCCGACCCCGGCGACGGTGGAGACGAGGGACACCACGGACAGGATGAACAGGGCAAGCTTGACCGGCGGTGACAGCAGCCCGAGCAGGGCCACCCGGCCGATGGCGGTGAGCCCGGCCCGCACGAACGCCTTCACCCTCATGTCGCCATTGTTCCGGCGACAGAGGGCTGAGGCAGTAGGCCTAGCCCTACCTACCCCTTCGCGGCCGAGCGGGCCCGGGTGAAGGCGACGTCCGGGGTCGCCAGGTAGGACCACGGCCAGCGGGTCACCCGGTCGCCGAGGACGTTGAAGCGTTCCGCGGCGGCGGGGCGGTCGCCGTTGAGGGTGAACGCCATCGCGAACGCGTTGTCGCCGGCGGCCCAGCCGGGGCGGCGTTCGTAGCGGGGATGGCGCACCGAGCGGTCCGCGGCCAGCCGCAGCCGCTCGCCGACCTCGGGGCTGCCCATGTACTCGCCGTCCTCGCCCTCGGGCAGGTCCAGCCAGTGTTCGATGTGGGCGTCGGCGACCAGCACCCCCAGTGTGGAGCCGGGCGGCGCGCCGGCCGCGGCGGACTCCGCGAACTCGTGCATCAGCTCGTGCGAGCCGCTCCACTTGCGGCACAGCTGCTGCAGCATGTGGTAGTGCGCGTCGCGGTGCCACGGGTACCGGCGGACCGCCTCGTCGAAGCGGCGCCGGGTCTCGTCGAGGCCGAGCTGCCGGGCGCGGCCGAGCGTGACGAGCCCCGCCCACGGCGTCGGGTCGTCGGCGTCGAGGTCGGTGGCGTCGTCGAGGCAGTCCTCGGCGACCTTCAACCGCCGGAAGAAGAGCTTGAACGACTCCTCGCTGACCGTCTTGGCCCGGCCGTTGCCGCGGGCCTGCCACGCCCAGTCGATCGCGTACTGGCCCTTGACGGTCAGCGCCGTCGCCTTGGCCTTGCCGGTCTCCGCGGCGATCCACTCGTCGATCCAGGCGCCGTCGCCGGCGTGGTCGCCGAGGGTGCGGCAGTAGAAGTACCGGTCGTCGGGGTGCTCGACGTCGCGCAGGAACTCCGCCGCGGCCTGCCAGTCGCCGCGTTTCGCGGCCGCGATCAGCCGGGTCGCCTCAGGGTCGCCCTGCGCGGGGTCGACCTCGAGCCGCTCGATCCTGTCCGCCGCTCTTCGCCGGAATGGCCACATCGAAATCGTTCCTTCCCCCGTTGCGGTCAATGGCCCCGAACTATAGGGTCCCGTTCGCCGCGGCCGCTATCGCCGTGGTGACACGGGGAAGGAACCACCGATGGCCGTCGCTGTGCGCGCCTTCTTGTCGATCGTCATGCTGGCCGGGTTCTACGTGCTGGCCGTCGTGCAGTTCGTCGCGGGGATCGCCCTCGCCGTCTGGGTGACATCTGTCACCACCGGCGTCGTCGGTGCGAAGGTCGGCGTCGCGGTGTTCCTCGGCACCGTGTGGGCGGTCGGCTACGGCACGTGGAAGGCCCTGCGCGCAGGCCGTGACGGCCCGCCCGGCATCCCGCTCACCCTGCACAACGCGCCGCTGCTGTGGCAGGCGGTCTACGAGCTGTCCAAGGTCGTCGGCACCCGCGCGCCCGACGAGATCCTCCTGGTCGCCGAGGTCAACGCCGCCGTCAGCGAACGGACCCGGCTGATGGGCCTGATCGGCGGCCGCCGGCAGCTGTACGTGGGGATGCCGCTGCTGCAGACGTTCACCGTCGCGCAGCTGCGCTCCGTCATCGCGCACGAGCTCGGCCACTACTCGGGCAGGCACACCAGGTTCGCCGGCATCGCGTACCGGGGGCGGCTGGCCCTGGAGCGCACGATCAGCCACATCAGCCCGTCCAACCTGGCCGGGTGGGTCTTCCGCGGCTACGCCCAGCTGTACGTCCTGGTCGAGCACGCGGTCAGCCGCCGCCAGGAGCTGGAGGCCGACCTGTCGTCGGTGCGGGTCGCGGGCCGCTACGCCGCGGCCGGCGCGCTGCGGGAGGTCGAGGTCCTCGACGCCGCGTTCGGTTTCTACATGCACCGGTTCGTGGGCCCCGGCCTGGAGGCCGGGTACGTGCCCGAGGACCTGTTCGGCGGGTTCGCCGCGATGCTGCGCGCCCGCGCGGAGGAGATCTCGGCGATGCGCGCCGGCGTCTCGGCCCGTGACGCCGCCGCGCCGAGCCGGTGGGACACGCACCCGCCGCTCGGCACCCGGGTCGCCGCCATCATGGCCGCCCCCGAGACGACCGCCACCATCGACGACAGCCCGGCGGCCGGCCTCGTCGCAGACCTCGGCGCCGCCGGCCGGGCCCTGCAGGCGCGGGCGGTGCGGCTCGACGGCGCGGTCGCGCTGCCGTGGGACGAGTTCCACGCCGCCGCCGCGGCCGCCGCTCTGCAGGAGGAGTCCGACGCGATGCTGCGGGTCTTCGCCCGCGCCACCGGCCAGCCCGTCGAGGACGTCGGCGCGGTCCTGGACCTGATCGGCGCCGGCCGCATCGACGACCTCGCCGCCCCGATCCTGCCCGACGCGACCCGCCGCGAGGCCCGCAAGCGCTTCGCCGACCCCTCGCCACGCTGCTCGCCCTCGCCGCCGTCCGCTCCGGCGCGGCGCGCTGGCAGCACTCCTGGACCGCCCCGACCGCGCTGCTCGGCACCGACGGCACCCCGCTGGACCTGTCCGACGTCGCCGCGCTGGCCTGCGACCCGGTGACGCTGCCGGCAGCCCGCCAGCAGCTGCGGGACCGGGGCATCGACGTCACCGCCGCCAAGCACGTCCGGCGCCGCGTCAGCACCGAACACGCCGGCATCCTCGCCGGGATCACCACCGCCATCGTCGACGGCAAGCGCGCCGATCTGCTGATCCTCAGCCACGGGCTGCTGCTGATGCCGGGGATGCCGCGGTACAAGACGGGCATGGCCCGCTACCGGATGCGCCGCTGGCTGTCCGAGGGCGACGCGCAGGCCCTCGCCGCCACGCCCGGCAGCCGGTTCATCCCGTACGAGGAGATCGCCACCGCCGTGCGCACCACCAAGCTCCGCTTCCGCTGGGAGCTGACGATGCACGACGGCACGGTGATGGAGCTGCGCAACGGCGGCCAGAGCGAGGAGCACGCCGACGCCGAGAACGTCTTCTCCAAAGCCATGCACGCCGCCACGACGTGACCTCCGCCGTGATGGACGAGGACCGGTTCTGGGACCTGATCGACCAGGTCGGCGAGGACGACCGGCGCGGCGGGCGGATCGCACACGCGCTGGTGCCGAGGCTGGCCCGGCTGCCGGTGCCCCAGATCGCCGACTTCCACACGCTGCTGGTGGCGCAGGGCAGTCAGACGTTCGACGAGGCGCTGGACGATCCCGACCTGCTGGCGGAGCACCCGAGGATCGTGAAGCTGGCCGGTCTGGCGCGGCGGTGAGGCACGACCCGGTGCGGTGTCACGCACCCACCGGGTCGTGCCGCGGCAGCTCGTCAGGCGTAGAGGCCTTGGCGGTAGCGGTCCTCGGCGTAGTAAGCCTCGAGTTCCTCCACCGTTTCCGCGGTGTTCTGGACACTCTTGATGAGCTTGGCGTGCGACGGCAGGGCCTCGGGGGTCCAGGTCTCCGGCTTCCACAGCTGCGAGCGCATGAACGCCTTCTGGCAGTGGAAGAAGATCGTGTCGATGTCGACGACCAGGGCGAGGATCGGCTGGTGGCCCTCGACGATCATTTCGTCGAACCACGGTGCGGCGCTGAGCAGGCGGGCGCGGCCGTTGATGCGCAGCGTCTCGCGGCGGCCGGGGATCAGGAAGATCAGGCCGACGTGCGGGTTGGCGAGGATGTTGTGGAAGCTGTCCGCGCGGCGGTTGCCGGGGCGCTCGGGGATCGCGATCGTGCGGTCGTCGACCACGTGCACGAAGCCGGGCGGGTCGCCCTTGGGCGAGACGTCGCAGTTGCCGTCCGCGTCCGAGGTGGCGACGAGGACGAACGGCGACAGCGCCAGCCAGTCCCGGTCGGTCTGCGTCAGGGTGTCGCGTTCCTTGGTCACGGCCCGGGGCATCGGCGACCCGAGCAGGTCCTCCAGTTCGGCGATCGAGGTGATCTGCATGGGTTTCAGCATAGGGCGAGTAACAAGCTGTAACAGTGAAGATATTGTACGGGCCGACGTGTGCCATTAGCGTCGGCTCATGACGGGACACACCTCCGAAGGCGACGCCTACCGTGACGACCGCGCGCACGTCTTCCACTCCTGGTCGGCGCAGCGGGCGCTGGACCCGGTCGTCGTCACCGGCGGCCTCGGCAGCACGTTCTGGGACGCCGACGGCACCCGGTACCTCGACTTCTCCTCGCAGCTGGTCAACCTGAACCTCGGGCACCAGCACCCCAAGGTCGTCGCCGCGATCCAGGAGCAGGCGGCGGCGCTGTGCACGATCGCGCCGAGCTTCGCCAACCCGACCCGCAGCGAGGCCGCCCGCCTCATCGCGGAGGTGGCGCCCGGCGACCTGTCGCACGTGTTCTTCACCAACGGCGGCACCGAGGCCAACGAGCACGCCGTGAAGATGGCCCGGCTGACGACCGGCCGGCACAAGATCCTGGCCGCGTACCGGTCGTACCATGGCGCCACCACCGGCTCCATCACGCTGACCGGCGACCCGCGCCGCTGGGCCAACGAGCCCGCGATGCCGGGGGTCGTGCGGTTCTTCGGGCCGTACCCCTACCGGTCGTCGTTCCATTCCGACAGCGTCGAGCAGGAGACCCAGCGGGCACTTGCACACCTCGAGGAGGTGTTCATGTTCGAGGGGCCGCACACCGTCGCCGCCGTCATCGTCGAGTCGGTCGTCGGGACCAACGGCATCCTGGTGCCGCCGCCCGGCTACCTCCAGGGGGTCCGTGAGCTGTGTGACCGGCACGGCGCGCTGCTCATCTGCGACGAGGTGATGAGCGGGTTCGGCCGGTGCGGCGAGTGGTTCGCCGTCGACCGTTGGAACGTGGTGCCCGACCTCATCACGTTCGCGAAGGGCGTCAACTCCGGCTACGTCCCGCTCGGCGGGGTCGTGCTCGGCGAGAAGGTGTACGAGACGTTCGCGGAGCGCCCGTTCCCCGGCGGCCTCACGTATTCCGGGCATCCCCTCGCGTGCGCCGCCGCGATCGCCACCATCGAGGTGATGCGGGACGAGAAGATCCCCGAGCGGGTCCGTGACCTCGGCGAGCGGGTCGTCGGGCCGCGCCTGGAGAAGCTCCGCGACCGGCACCCGTCGGTCGGTGAGGTCCGCGGCCTCGGCCTGTTCTGGGCGATCGAGCTCGTCCGCGACCGGGAGACCCGCGAGATGCTGGTGCCCTACAACGCGTCCGGCGCCGCCGCGAAGCCGATGGCCGACGTCATCGCCGCGTGCAAGGCCCGTGGGGTCTGGCCGTTCACCCACTTCAACCGGGTGCACGTGGTACCCCCGCTGGTCGTCACCGAGGAGGAGCTGCTGCGCGGCATCGACGCGATCGACGACGCCCTCGACGCCGCCGACGCGTACGTGGCCTGATCCGCATGGCACAGTGGCGAGGGTGTTGACGGCATCCCTGGTCCGGCGGACCTATTACCTGCTCACCGCCGGCAACACCCTCGCCGGGTCGCTCATCTGGGGCATCAACACGATCTTCCTGCTCGACGCGGGCCTGTCCAACCTGGCGGCGTTCGCGGCGAACGCCTGCTTCACCGCCGGCATGGTCGTGTTCGAGGTGCCGACCGGCATCGTCGCGGACCTGTGGGGGCGGCGGGTGTCGTTCCTGCTCGGCACCGTGACCCTGGCCGTCACCACCGGCCTGTACGTGTGGCTGTGGCAGCTGCACGCGCCGTTCTGGCCGTGGGCGGCTGTGTCGCTGCTGCTGGGCCTGGGCTTCACGTTCTTCTCCGGCGCCGTCGAGGCGTGGCTGGTCGACGCCCTGGCCGCCACCGGTGACGACGGGCCGCTGGAGGCGGTCTTCGCGCGGGGGCAGGTCGTCGGCGGGGTCGCCATGCTCACCGGTTCCATCGCCGGTGGCTACCTGGCCCAGCTGACGAACCTCGGGGTGCCGTTCCTCGTCCGCGCCGGGGTGTACGCGCTGATGTTCGTGCTCGCCGCGGTCCTCATGCGCGACCTGGGCTTCACCCCCGACCGGAGCCTGCCGCCCGTGGCGAGGATGCGCCGCATCGCCGCCGACTCGGTCCGCTACGGCTGGCGGGTCCGCCAGATCCGGCTGCTGATGCTCGCCGCGCCGTTCACCGGCGGGGTCGGCGTCTACGTGTTCTACGCACTGCAGCCGCACCTGCTCGACCTGTACCACGACGAACGCGCCTACGGCATCGCCGGGGTCGCCGCGGCCACCGTCGCCGGCGCCCAGATCGCCGGTGGGCTCCTGGCACAGCGGATCGGCCGGCTGTTCCCGCACCGCCTCACCGCGTACCTGTCCCTGGAGGCGGCCGGCGTGCTCGCGCTGGTGGGGCTCGGCCTCGCCGGGCAGTTCTGGGCGGCGCTGCTGCTCATCGTGCTGTGGGCGCTGCTGAGCGCGGCGGGGATGCCGCTGCGGCAGGCGTACGTGAACAGCCTCATCCCCTCGCAGCAGCGCGCGACGATCCTGTCGTTCGACTCGCTGATGGCCTCCACCGGTGGCGTCGTCACCCAGCCGGCGCTCGGCCGGGTCGCCGATGTGTGGGGCTACCCGGCCTCGTTCCTCGTCTCCTCCGCGCTGTCCGCGTGCGCCCTGCCGTTCCTCGTCAGGGCCCGAACGGATACGCCCGCGGCGCCGTCTGTTCCAGTCCCTCGGCCGTGACCCGCGGCGACACCCAGCCGCGCGCCGTCGTCGTATGACACCCCCACGCACAGCCGTGCCGCCGTGGTCGCCTGGGCCGTCATCCGGGACGGCAGCGCCCGCCCCGGTTCCCGGCCCGTCATCACCACTGGTGGTGCAGTGGATTTCGCCGTTGCCTTCGACCACGGCGTGCTCCGGGCACCAGTCGCACTGGTGCACCCCGAGCATGACGTTCGAGATGTACCGGGAGGCGGCCCGCAGCAGCCGCAGGTCGGCGGCGGTGGGCGCGGGACCGCCGGGCACGCCGTGGGCGCGGCCCAGCCAGCCGATGTTCCGCATCGCGACCGGGAACGGGTAGTACGTGTACGGCGACAGGTCCGGGTACTCCACGGCTACCGGGCCGCGAGGATCAGGAAGCGGTGGGCGTGCGTGACGATCGGGCCGGCCGCGTGCAGGCGGCGCAGCGCCTCGTCGTAGCGCTCGACGGTGAAGTCCGGGACCTGCCAGGACACCATGCGCAGCTGGAACACCAGGGCGCCGACGTCGGCGAACGTCAGCGCCGGATGCTCCTCGCGGACGTCCAGCAGCGTGAACCCGGCCGCGGTCAAGGAGGCGCCGGCCACCGCCGCGTCCCAGCTGCCCGGTGGGTACGCCGGTGGCGCGCCGAGCGCGGTGTTCAGCGACGCGCAGTCGTCGCTGCCGACCTGCTGGGTGAGCAGCAGGCCGCCGGGGCGCAGGACGCGGGCCAGCTCGCCGGCGTCGCAGGCGCCGTGGCGGTTGAGGGCGAGGTCGAAACCGGCGGACGGCAGGGGAGCGGTGGACTCGTGCACGGTCACGCCGAGCGGGGCGAGCCGGTCCGTGGCGACCCGGACGTTCGGCGGCCACGCCTCGACCGCGACGGTGGTGCGGGGCAGCGGTGCCAGGTCGAGCAGCAGCTCACCGCCGCCCGTGTCGACGTCCAGCAGCGAGGAGGAGCGGCTGATCAGGTCCCGGGCGATGGCCGTGTACGACCACGGCAGGTCGTCGCCGTGGGTGCGGCCGCGCAGCCACCCGAAGTCCCAGCCGGCGACCGGCGCGGCCAGGGCCTCGGCGATGAGCTCCTCGTAGGTGCTCACGGCAGGACGACGAGCTTGCCGACCTTCGCGCCCTGCTCCAGGTCGGTGTGGGCGCGCCGGATGTCGTCCATCGGATACGTGTGGACCGGGCCGAGCGTGACCTCGCCGGAGGCGATGCGGTCCAGGTACCGCTGCAGCACCGCGCCGGGCAGGTCGCTTGCCTCGCCGCCGTAGGCCGTCAGCCGCACGCCGGTGGGCAGGTAGCCGATCGGGTAGAAGTCGCGGACCAGCCACTCGTTGGACAGCATGCCGGTGAAGCAGACGGTGCCGTGCACGCGGGTGGCGGCCAGGGTGTCCGGCAGCGTGGGGGTGCCGACGAGCTCGAGGGCCGCGTCGACGCCGTCCGGGAACAGGGCCCGGACCTGCGCGGCGACCGTGCCGTCGTCGACGAGCGGGTGGGTGACGCCGACGGCCGCGAGCGAGTCCAGCCGGGCGGCGCTGCGCGTGGTGGACAGCACGGTCGCGCCGAGGTCGCGGGCCAGCGCCGCCGCGGCCAGGCCGACGGATGAGGTGCCGCCGCGGATCAGCAGCGTCTGACCGGAGCGCAGGTCCAGGCCGGTGGTGAGCGAGCCGTACGCCGTCTGCAGCGTCTCGGGCACGGCGCCGATCGCCGACCAGGGCAGTTCGGACACGAACGGGATGACCTGGCCGGCGGGCACGGCCGTGTACTGCGCGTAGCCACCGTCGAACGTGCGGCCCATGCCGCCCATCATCGTGGCGACCTGCCGGCCGACGGCGAGGTCGGTGCCGTTGGGGTCGTCGACGACGCCGGTCGCCTCGATGCCCGGGATCCGGGGGAAGACGACACCCTGGGCGAGCCCGAGGCGGGTGTGCAGCTCGGAGCGGTTGAGCCCGAACGCCCGCACCCGGATGCGGACCCAGCCGGGCGGCGGCTCGGGTGTGGGCACATCGACGACCTGGAGGTTTTCGACGGGACCGGGGCCGGACAGCATGACAGCGCGCACACGTCAGCGTAGCAACGGCTACAGTGCGGCGTGCCCACTGTGATCGAGCGGTTGCGGGCCGCGGGCTGCGTGTTCGCGGAGGACGAGGCGGCGCTGCTCACGGAGGCGGCCGCCGGTGACGCCGCGTCCCTGGAGGGGCTCGTCGAGCGGCGCGTCGCGGGTCACCCGATCGAATACCTCGTCGGGTGGGCGCTGTTCGCGGGGGAGCGGTTCGCCGTCGCCGACGGGGTGTTCATCCCGCGGCACCGCACCGGACTCCTGGCAATGACCGCCCACGATATGATCCACAGTGGACACACGGTGCTCGACCTGTGCTGCGGCACCGGGGCGCTGGGCGCGACCGCCACCCGCGGCATCCCCGGCGTCCGCCTCGTCGCGGCCGACATCGACCCGGTCGCGGTCGCCTGCGCGCGCCGCAATCTGCCGGGTTTCGAGGTGTACGAGGGGGACCTCTTCGACGCGCTGCCGCGGGACCTGCGCGGTCGGGTCGACGTCCTGCTGGCCAACGTGCCGTACGTGCCGACGCACCAGATCGCGTTCCTGCCGGAGGAGTTCCGGGTGCACGAGCGGCGGGCGGCCCTCGACGGCGGCGACGACGGGCTGCGCGTGCTGCGGCGGGTCGCGGCCCAGGCGCCGGGCTGGCTGGCGCCCGGCGGGCACCTGCTCACCGAGGCCGGCGACGCGCAGCTGGACGCCGCGCACGGCATCCTGCGCGACGCCGGGCTGGAGCCCCGCACCGTCACCGATCCGGAGACCGAGACCAGCATTGTCGTCGGCAGTATGAGCCGGACGATATATCCATAGATATCGAATCGATGGCTATCATCCTCCCCATCATCCAACTCGTTGGGGAGGCTCCCGGATGGTACGTAGGCTCCTGGCGGTCCTGACCGCCGTCATCGCCGTGCTCGGTGTCCTGCCGGGCGTGGCGCACGCCCAGCAGGACGTCGTCGGCGGCACCCGCGCGGCACAGGGCGAGTTCCCGTTCATGGTGCGCCTGTCGATGGGCTGCGGCGGTGCGCTGTACAGCCCCCGGCTGGTCCTGACCGCGGCGCACTGCGTCGGTGGCACCGGCACCAATACCAGCATCACCGCGACGCTCGGCGTGGTCGACCTCCAGTCGTCCAGCCGGATCCAGGTGCGGTCGAACTACGTGTACCGGGCGCCCGGGTACAACGGCAACGGCAAGGACTGGGCGCTGATCCGGCTCGCCTCGCCCGTCAGCGGCCTCGCCACGCTGCCGATCGCGACGAACACCACCTACAACACCGGCACCTTCACCGTCGCGGGATGGGGCGCGGCGCGGGAGGGCGGCGCACAGCAGCGCTACCTGCTCAAGGCGACCGTGCCGTACGTGGCGGACTCCACCTGCGACAACTCCTACCCGGACCTGATCCCGAACGACGAGATCTGTGCCGGTTACGCGGCCGGTGGCACCGACACCTGCCAGGGTGACTCGGGCGGCCCGATGTTCCGCCGCGACGCGTCCAACGCCTGGATTCAGGTCGGCATCGTCAGCTGGGGCAACGGCTGCGCCCGCCCGAACTACCCGGGCGTGTACAGCCAGGTGAGCACGTTCGCCTCGGCGATCGCCTCGGCCGCCGCGTCACTCGGGGGCTGAGTGTGGGGACCGGAGGGGGCCCGATGTCGGGGCCCCCTCCGGGCCTTGCCGAAGCTCAGACGCTCATCGCCACGCGCTGGCCCAGCTCGTGGCTGATCCGCTCGAACGTGCCCGCGTTCTCCTGCTTCTGCACCAGGTTGGTCTGCAGGATCTGCGCACACTGCATCTCGCCCATGAGCAGGGCCTTGTCGATCAGCCCGCGGTAGCCGGCGATGCCGAAGTGGGCCAGCTTCGTCTCCGCGTCGACGGCGTAGATCTCCATCGCCTCCGTGGAGGGCCGCTGCCCCGTGAACGCCTGGAACTCCGCACGCATCCCGTCGAGGGTCATGCACGGCACCTCAGCCGGCTCCATCTCCATCATCGCGAAGCACGTCTCGATGTTCTGGATCTTCTGCTGCCCCTGCTGCTGCTGGGCGCGCAGGATCTGGGCCAGGGGGCTCTGCTCGGCCTGGCTGAGCATCTCGCCCACGAGGTGGTTGCTCTTGCGTTCGGCGTCGTACATGCCGGACAGCTCGTAGAGGAACAGGTCGGACGGGTTGTCGATGGCCATCTACTTCTCCTGCCTGGGTGCGATCCGTGCGTACGGGGCGGCAGCTACCCGGCGCTGGAACTTTCACACCGCTCACGCCGCCGACCTGCGGCCGTTTGATGACATCGTTGACGGCCAACTGAACCGCTTCATACGGTGCCCCCGACTTTAGGGAGGCACTTCATGAGGACGCGGATCACCCTCGCGGCCGCCGCCGCGCTGGCGGTCGTGGTGTCGGTGCTCGTCGCCGTGCAGCCGGCGCAGGCGGCGACCGGCTTCACCGTCAGCAACGGCAGGCTCTACGACGCCAACGGCACCGAGTTCGTCATGCGCGGCGTCAGCCACGCACACACCTGGTACCCGACGCAGACCAGCTCGTTCGCCAACATCAAGGCGCTGGGCGCCAACAGCGTCCGGGTCGTGCTCGCCACCGGCGACCGGTGGACGAAGAACGACACCGCCGACGTCGCCAACGTCGTGTCGCTGTGCAAGGCCAACCGGCTGATCTGCGTGCTGGAGGCGCACGACACCACCGGCTACGGCGAGCAGAGCGGCGCGATCACCCTCGACAAGGCCGTCGACTACTGGCTCAGCGTGAAGAGCGCCCTGGTCGGCCAGGAGAAGTACGTCATCGTGAACATCGGCAACGAGCCGTACGGCAACAACGCCGCGACCGTCGCCAACTGGGCCACCGACTCGGCGAACGCGATCAAACGCCTGCGCAGCAACGGTTTCGAGCACACCATCATGATCGACGCGCCCAACTGGGGCCAGGACTGGTCCTTCACCATGCGCGACAACGCGGCGACCGTCTTCGCCGCCGACCCGGTGAAGAACACCGTGTTCTCGATCCACATGTACGGCGTCTTCGACACCGCCGCGGAGATCAACGACTACCTCAACCGGTTCGTCACCGCGAAGCTGCCGATCGTGGTCGGCGAGTTCGGCTTCAACCACTCCGACGGAAACCCCGACGAGGACACCATCATGGCGACCACCCAGTCGCTGAAGATCGGCTACCTCGGCTGGTCGTGGAGCGGCAACGGCGGCGGTGTCGAGTACCTCGACATGGTGACCGGCTTCAACCCGGCCCAGCTCACCAGCTGGGGCGAGCGCATCTTCAACGGCGCCAACGGCATCAAGGCCACCGCGAAGGAGGCGACCGTCTACGGGGGAGTGACCTCGCCGTCGCCGTCGCGGTCGTCGGCCTCCCCGTCGGTGTCCGTGTCGCCGTCGCGCTCCACGTCCCCGTCGCCGTCCGGTTCGCAGCCCGCGGGCACGTGCAAGGTCGCGTACAGCGTCGCCGGGCAGTGGCCGGGCGGTTTCCAGGGCGACGTGAAGGTGACGAACACCGGGACCACCGCCGTCAACGGCTGGCAGCTCACCTGGACCTACGCCAACGGCCAGGTCCTCACCCAGTCGTGGGGCGCCAAGTACGCCCAGTCCGGGGCGGCGGTCACGATGACCAACGAGAGCTACACGGCGAACATCCCCGCCGGCGGCACCGTGACGTTCGGGTTCCTGTCCAACTGGAACGGCACGAACACCGCGCCGGCCGTGTTCACGCTCAACGGGACCCGCTGCACATGACGTAGTGTCGCCGCGTGGATCCAGTGGTGATCGTGGGGGCGGGACCTGTCGGTGCCGCCTCCGCGATCCTGCTCGCCCAGCGTGGTGTGCCCTGCCTGCTGCTGGACCGCTATGCCACGCCGTACCCGCTGCCCCGCGCCGTCCACGTCGACGACGAGGTCATGCGGATCCTGCAGGAGCTCGGGGTCGCGGCCGGGTTCGCCGGGTTGAGCCGCCCCGGTCTGGGGCTGCGGCTGCTCGACGGCCGGCACCGGGTCATGGCCGAGTTCCGCCGCGACCCCGGCCCCGGGCCGCACGGCTGGCCGCAGGCCAACATGTTCGACCAGCCCGACCTGGAGCGGCTGCTGCGGGAGCGGGTCGCGCAGCTGCCGCTGATCGAGTTCCGCGGCGGCGTCACCGTCACCGGGGTCACCTCCACATCGGTCACGCTTGACGACGGCGCGACGATCGCGGCGTCGGCGGTCCTCGGCTGCGACGGCGCCAACAGCACCGTCCGCACGCTCATCGGCGCCACCCTGGACGACCTCGGGTTCGAGGAGCGGTGGCTGGTCGTCGACGGCGTCACCGGCCGCGACCTGGACGCCTGGGGCGGCGTGCACCAGATCTGCGACCCGCGCCGCGCGGCGACCTTCATGCAGCTGGGTCCGCGGCGGTACCGGTGGGAGTTCCGCCTGCACGACGGCGAGTCCGACCTCGACGTCCCGGCGCTGCTGGCACCGTGGCTCGGCGACACCGATGTGCAGGTGCTGCGCTCGGCGCAGTACACCTTCCGGGCCAGGATCGCCTCCACGTGGCGCCGCGGCATGGTCTTCCTCCTCGGCGACGCGGCGCACCAGACCCCGCCGTTCATCGGTCAGGGGCTCGGCGCCGGGCTCCGCGACGCCCACAACCTGGCCTGGAAGCTGGCCGCGGGCAGCCCGGCCCTGCTGGAGTCGTACCAGCGCGAACGCAGACCACACGCACGGGCCCAGATCCGGCTGGCGATCGTGGCGGGCTGGGCGATGACAGGGGGTCAGGACCGGGCGGCGGCGGTGCGGCGGGTCGTGCTCGGCGCGGTCTGGCGGCTGCCCGGGCTGAAGGGCCTCGCGCTGCGCTCCACCAGCCCGCCGCTGAAGGGCGTCGGCCGGGGTGGCGCGTGGGCACCCTCGCGCCGCAGCCGGCCGTCGTGTGGCAGGGCCGCACGGTGCCGCTCGACGAGGCCCTCGGCGACGGGTGGGCGCTGCTGTGCCGGCCGGGCGTGCTCATGAAGCACGGCGGTGCGCGGGTGATCGCCGTGACGCCCGGGTTCGACCCGAGCGGGGCGCTGCGCCGCTGGATGGGCCGCCGGCGCGCGGTCCTGCTGCGCCCCGACCGTGTCGTGGCCGGCCTAAATGACTGGACGCCTGCCGCAGAATGAGAGTTGCGATGGACCATCAGCAGCTCGTCAAGCTCAGCAAGCGGATGTCGAAGGCGCTGCGCCACGACCCCGCGCGGGTCGGCTTGACCCTCGACCCGGCCGGCTGGGTCCCCGTCGAGGCGTTCCTGAGCGCGATGGGCATCTCCCGGTCCGATCTCGACGAGGTCGTCGCCGGCAACGACAAGCAGCGCTACGCGGTGGAGACGGGGCCCGACGGAGTCGAGCGGATCCGTGCGAACCAGGGCCATTCGGTCCCGGTCGAGCTGGGTCTGGTCCCGCAGGAGCCGCCGGAGGTGCTCTTCCACGGCACCGGCGCGGCGGCCGTGCCGTCGATCCAGGCGACCGGCCTCAACCGTGGCGGCCGCCACCACGTGCACCTCTCACCCGACACCGCCACCGCCCGCCGGGTCGGCACCCGCCGCGGCGGCGCCGTCGCGATCCTCACCGTCCTGGCGGGGGAGATGGCGCGGGCGGGCCACGTGTTCTACGTCTCCGGCAACGGCGTCTGGCTCACCGACGCGGTGCCGCCCGCGTTCATCCGCTCTTGAGCTTCTGCTCAAGCAGTTTCGCCAGAGGGATGGACTCGCCGTCGCGGGCGCCCTCGCCGACGATCAGCCGCGGTGCCTGCGGCTGCGGCGTCACCCCGGTCAGCCAGCCCGTCGCGCTCGGCGGCACCAGCAGCGAGTAGTACCGGCCGTCGTCACCCACAGCAATGGTGCGGTCACTGTTGAGGTGCCAGCCGTGCAACGGCGTACGGTAGGAGCGTCCACTGTATGAATGGGCGCGCAACGGCTCGGTCGGCAGTCCTCTGCTGCGGGCGTCCGTCACGAACTGCTCGATGAGGGCCATCGCCTGCTCGGCCTCGGCGGCGCGCCGCCGGTCGAGCTCCGCGCCGTGGTGCGCCACCGCACGGGCCCGCTGGGACTGCCAGTCGTCGTCGGCCACCCGCTCGTTGTACCAGTCGACCGGCACCGGCCCTGCGCCCGGGGCTGGTCGCAGATCACACCCGGGCGCACCGCACCGGCGGCGGTAGGCCGGGCCTGGGATGATAGAGACGCCACGAATGCCACGATTGAGGAGCACCACCGTGACCGCAGGCACCAACGAAGATACCGGCTTCGCCGAACTGGGCTTGCGGGACGAACTGCTCAAGGCACTGACCACCCTCGGCTACGAGGAGCCCACCCCGATCCAGCGCGAGGCGATCCCGCCGATGCTCGCCGGCCGTGACCTGCTCGGCCAGGCCGCCACCGGCACCGGCAAGACCGCCGCGTTCTCGCTGCCGCTGCTGCAGACGATCCCCTCGCCCGGCGGCGACAACCCCTCCGCGCTCATCCTCGTGCCCACCCGTGAGCTGGCCGTGCAGGTGTCCGAGGCGATCCACCGGTATGGCAAGGACCTCGGCACTCGCGTCCTGCCGATCTACGGCGGCCAGCCGATCGGCCGCCAGCTGCGCGCCCTTGAGCACGGCGTCGACGTCGTCGTCGCCACCCCGGGCCGGGCCCTCGATCACATCAGCCGTGGCACGCTGCACCTGCACGACCTGCGCGTCGTGGTCCTCGACGAGGCCGACGAGATGCTCGACATGGGCTTCGCCGAGGACATCGAGGCGATCCTGCAGGAGACCCCCGAGGACCGCCAGACGGTGCTGTTCTCCGCCACGATGCCGCCCCGCATCGACGGCCTGGCCCGCAGCCACCTCAACGACCCGGTCCGCATCCAGATCGGCCGCGAGCCCACCGCCGCCGGCGAGTCGCCGCTGGTGCGCCAGGTCGCCTATGTCGTCACCCGCGCGCACAAGCCCGCCGCCCTCGGCCGCGTCCTGGACGTCGAGGCCCCCGGCGCCGCCCTCGTCTTCTGCCGCACCCGCGACGAGGTCGACCAGCTCACCGAGACCCTCAACGGCCGTGGCTACCGCGCTGAGGCCCTGCACGGCGGCATGGGCCAGGAGCAGCGCGACCGGGTCATGGCCCGCCTGCGCAACGGCACCGCCGACCTGCTCGTCGCCACCGACGTCGCCGCCCGCGGCCTCGACGTCGAGCACCTCACCCACGTCGTCAACTACGACGTGCCGTCGGCCCCCGAGTCCTACGTGCACCGCATCGGCCGTGTCGGCCGCGCCGGCCGCGAGGGCGTGGCGATCACCCTCGCCGAGCCCCGCGAGCACCGCATGCTCAAGACCATCGAGCGCATCACCAAGCAGCGCATCCTCATCGAGAAGGTCCCGACCGTCGCGGACCTGCGCGCCCGCCGCCTCGAGCTGACCCGCGCCGCCCTGCACGAGAGCCTCGTCGCCGACGACGCCGCCCTGTCGCAGTTCCGCGTCGTCGTGGAGACCCTCAGCGACGAGTTCGACCTGATGGAGATCGCCATCGCCGCGGTCAAGATCGCTCACGACGCCACCAGCATCGGCGACGGCGACCAGGAGGAGATCCCCGAGATCACCCTCCGGGCGCCCCGCGACGCCGGCTTCGGTGACCGGCCCGGGTCCGGCGACCGTTCCGGCCCTGGCCGCCGCGTCGCGGTCCGCGACGCCGACGGCCGGGGGCGTGGCCGCGAGGCGGGCGGTCGGCGCGTCCCGGCGGGCGGCATGACCAGGCTCTTCGTCGGCGCGGGGCGGGCCGCGGGGATCCGGCCGCAGGACCTGGTCGGGGCGATCACCGGCGAGTCGAGCCTGAGCGGGCGTGACATCGGGGCCATCGAGATCACTGACCGGTTCTCGCTGGTTGAGGTGCCGGAGGGGTCGGTTGACGAGGTCATCGACACGCTGCGGCGGACCACGTTGAAGGGGCGTCGGCCGGTGGTGCGTCGGGAGCGGTTCCAGGGTTGAGGGGTTTCCTGTTTTCACCCCCCCCCCCAGGATCGTGTGGTCGTCTTGCGGTTGAGCGTCCGCTTGGGGGTACGCCGCTTGGAGTGGTTCCTGGTGTCGGTCCTCGGGGCTCGGTGGTTTCGCGCAGCCTCCGGCGGCGCGGACGGGTAGCGCGGTCACCGTCCGTGCCGTGCCTGGGGTTCTGCCAAGCCAGGTCCGCGCTCACATGATCCAGCGCCGTCGAAGTCGTCATTCGGTGGTGCCACACCGTCGCTGGCACAAAATACGAGCAAATCACCCATGCCGCAGCACTGATCTCGCCCGCGCCAAGATCTACGATCTTGGCGCTTGATCAAAGGATCCGGGTGGCCGTCCGGGGCGGTTTCAGGAGGTGGTTGCAACGTTGCTGGTCAGGAGTTCTGCGAGCTTTTCTGCGGGGGTTCGCCATCCGAGTGTTTCACGGGGTCGGCGGTTGAGTTGGGCGGCGGTGGCGTCCAGGTCGGCCTGGCTGGTGGTGGTGAAGGTGTGGATGCCTTTGGGGTAGTACTCGCGGAGCAGTCCGTTGGTGTTCTCGTTCGAGCCGCGTTGCCAGGGGCTGTGCGGGTCGCAGAAGAACACGGGGCAGCCGGTCGCGATGCTGAACCGGGCGTGCAGGGCCATTTCGGTGCCCTGGTCCCAGGTCAGCGACCGCAGGAGTTCCTCGGGCAGCTGCGTCATTTTCGCGGTCAGCTGGGCGATGACGTGTTCGCTGACGCGGCTGTCGGGCAGGGCGACGAGGATCACGAACCGGGTGGTGCGTTCGACGAGGGTCGCGATCGCGGTGGTGCCGTGCTTGCCGATGAGGAGGTCACCTTCCCAGTGCCCGGGCACGGCCCGGTCCGCTGCTTCGGCCGGTCGGTCGCTGATGCGCAGCCCGAGCCAGGGCCGGTTGGAGCGGACCGCGCCGGCCTCGGCCGCACGGGGGCGCCGGTTGACGCGCCCGGACCGCAGTGCCTTCTGCCGGGTCAGTTCCGCGCGCAGACCGCCGCGGGCCTGCAGGTAGATGGCGTGGTAGATCGTCTCGTGTGACACCCACATCGTCCTGTCGTCCGGGAAGTCCTCCCGCAACCGTAGAGCGATCTGCTGCGGGGAATGCCGGTCCTCGAGCCGGGCGATCACCGCGTCCCGCAACGGCGACGCCGCGGTGAGTTTCCCCGCTTTCGACCTCGCTTTGAACGCGTCCGAAGACACCTGCGCCCGCGTCGCCCGGTACACCAGACCCGGCTGACCCAGCCCGGACCAGCGGTGGTTGGAATGGTGGAAGATCTCCCGGGACACCGTCGACGCCGCCCGACCCAACCGGGCCGCGATCACCCGCCTCGACTCACCCCGGGCCAGCCCCACCGAGATCTCTTCCCGTTCCGCGAACGACAACCGAGACGCCACTAGCTGCACACACCCATCTATCGATCATGACTCGGAGTGTTGCAACCACCTCTTGAGCCCGCCCGGACGGCCACCGCCGTCCTTCGATCATGGGTCGGGGCGGAAGATCGCCGTTCGAGTGCTGGTACTACCCGGTCTAGTGATCGATGTTCGTAACTCTGCCTTGTCGGCAGCTTCAATCCCCGCAAATCACCCAAAACGCCGTGCGGCGCCGATCCGCGCCGACCCCGGTCATGATCGAAGGACCAGGCTGGTCGTCCGGACGGCCACGGCCGTCCTTCGATCACGGGGCGGGACGACTGATCGCCGTTTGAGTGCTGATACTCCCCGGTCTAGTGATCGATGGTTTCGTTTTTTGGCCAGCGACGGTGTTGTAGCACCGAATGCTGCGCCCGACGGCGCTGGATCATGTGAGTGCGGACCTGGCTTGGGATGACCGCAACTACGGCACGGACGGTGACCGGGCTACCGGTCGCGCTGCCGCAGGCTGCGCGGAACCACCAAGGCCGCAGCCGTGATGGATTTTCTATTACGGGCATGACAACCCGTACGCGAAGAGCGACCAGCGCATCAGAGCGGCAGCGACTCACCAGGAACGACAAGCGTCAACCGAGCCCCGACCGGCGGCGGGTCGAACTCGAACGTGGTGACGACGACCGCACCGGGACGCACGTCGACGGCGCCGGACGTACGCGGGCGAAGCACCACGGACCCCGCCGACACGCTGACGTCCGACGCGGCGACGTGCCGGACCACGCGACCGGTGTTGCCGAAGCGGACCGTGATGGCCATGTGGTCGGAGCCGAGCACGTCCACGTCCGTGACCACCGTCGCCGGTGGGCGGGAGCGCGCTGCGGGGCCGGCCTCCGCGAACGTGGGGGAGACGACCCCGATCGCGCCGCCGATCGCGAGGCCCGCCGTGGTGGCGAGCAGGACCGCGTTGAGCGCGCCGCGATCGAATCCCATGCCGTGTCCCCCTCGTTGCCGCCTCGTGCGGGTTGCAGCGTCACACGGCGGTCTGAGGTTCAACTGTGGTGCGACTGAGGTGCTGGTTTCAGCATGTCAGCTGACCGGTGGTCATCGCCGCCGAATCGGTGGAGGTCTTGTCCTCCGAGCGGGGGCCACGCGACTCCAGCACCACGGGTGTCGACAGTTGCTCCGAGACCGCGGTGGTCCAGTCGTGCACCGGTGTGAGCCGGGGGCGGCTGGCCAGCAGGGCGCGGGTCAGCCGCTCCTGCCGGTCGAGGTCGCCGGTGACCCCGCGGGTGGGGACGGTGCCGTCGTAGTCGACGCACAGCTGCAGGCCCGGGTGCTGCGCGGCGGTGTCGAGGTGGGTGAGGGCGAGGCCGTCGACGCCGCCGCAGACGTCGAGGGCGTAGCGGTGTGCGACGGCGTCGAAGTGGCCGACGCGGAACGCGCCCTGCCACGGGTTCGTGGGGTTGTGCACGTCGGTGATCGGCAGTGAAGGGTCCTCCGTGACGAGGGGGCCGGCGCCGTGGCGGGTGGTGAAGGTCCGCAGCACGCCGAGGCGGTAGGCGGGTTCGCCGCCCAGGAGCGCCTCGGCGTTGGCGAACGTGGTCGTGCTCCAGGTGATGTACGGGTGGAAGCCGTGCCACTCGTCGAGCAGCACCCCCTGCGCGCCCTCGAACACGCACGGCCCCTCGATCCGCAGGCCGTCCACGATGGACACCGTGGCGGCGAAGGCCGTGTAGGCCTCGACGCAGGCGTCGACCGGTGGGCCGGCGACGCCCAGGGCGGCGCGCAGGCGCTCGAGCTTCGCCCGCAACACCGACGGGGTGAGGCAGTCGCCGACCCGGGGTGCGTCGTCCACATGGGACAGTGCGTACTCCATGGCCTCCCCGACGCCCATCCCGCACGAGCCGTGCCGGTCGGCGCCGCGGGCGAGCTCGCGCGCCCGGTTGGCCTCCCGGTGGTACGGGGTGGACAGCAGCGCGGCGCGGTCGACGGTGAGGCGTTGCCAGACGTCGTGGACGCCGAGGCCCACCAGGTGGTCGGCCTCGGCGGCCAGGGCGAGAGGGTCCACCACCATGAACCGGGACAGGTGGGTCCGCACGCCGGGCCGGAACGTGCCCGACCCGAACTGTGCGAACGTGTGCTTGCGCCCGTCGCCGAGCACGACGGTGTGCGCGGCCTGGGCGCCGCCGTTGAACCGCACCACGGTGTGCACGTCACGCGTGGCGCAGAGGTGGTCGACGACGGTCCCCTTGCCGCAGTCCCCGTATCCCAGGTCGACCACGATGACGTGCCCCATGGTTACAGCCGTTCCACGCTGGTGGTGCCGGTCATCGCGGGCGCCGAACCGGAGGCGAGCGGGGCGCGGCCGTCGCCGATGCGGGCCAGGGCCTTGCCGACGGTCGCCGTGGCCGCCGAGCCGACCTCACGCAGGTCCTCGAGGCCTTCGTCCAGGTCGATGGTGTCCTCCCCGAGGCCGACGGTCAGCGCGATGGTCTCGCAGACCGCGTCGAGGTCGTCCAGGGCGATGACGTTCTGCCCCAGCAGATCCTTCCAGAAGTCGAGGATGGCGGTGTTGCCCGCGTACGAGGAGCCGGCGGGCAGGATGTAGTAGGTGTCGTACATGCGGCGGACCTCGTCGACGATGGCCCGCAGCGCGATCGGCTCGCCGAGCTTGTCGCCGATGACGTCGCGGACCTCGCCGGGCTTGACCCGGCCGTAGGCCTGCTCGTCGCCGATGATGAACAGGTAGCCGCGCTTGCCGCGCTTGGAGTAGCAGTCGATGCTGGTGTGGCGGGCCATGAAGTACATGGCGAGCTCGTAGGACTCGGTCATCTGCCCGCCGCCGCCACCTTCGAGCACGAAGCGGCCGAGGTCCTCGTCGAGGCGGTTGTCCGACTCGAACTGCCCGACCTGCAGCGGCACCCGGTCGCACGTGGCGTCGCCGATCGCGCCGAAGAGGATCTGCGGGTCCTTGACGTACCCCTTGCGCAGCAGCAGACCGAGCAACTGTGGCAGCTTCTGCTGCAGGACCCGCGGCACGGAACCCATCGAGCCGGTCACGTCGAACATGACGGCGATGGCGACCGAGTCGGGGTGCTCGTCGGAGTCGCGGCTCTCCCGCATGCCGACGTCCTTCGGGTCGAGTGCACTGTGGACGGTGCGGGCGCCGGAGTCGCTGTAGGCGAACGCGCTGGCGCCGGTGGCGCGACGGTAGCGGTCGGCGGCGTCGTAGACGTCGGTCGACCAGATTCCACTTCCCATGGGGAGGTCCCCTTTCTACAGGGTGAACGGTCGGAACTTGCGGGGGCCGTACAGCCGGTGCAGCAGGTCGTCGAGCTCGCCCAGCAGCTTCCAGGCGTCGTCGGGTCGCTGCCGTGGCGAGCTGAGCCGGCAGCCGTCGGCGAAGCGCCGCAGCGCCTGCGGTGCGCGCCCGCCCATCAGGTCGGCCATGAGCCGGGCGGCCATGGCCAGGTCGGTGTAGGGGCCGGGGGTCTCGCGGTTGAGGACCTCGGCCGGGTAGTGGTCGCGGCGGTGCGGCACGATCGCGGGGATGTGGTCGCTGGGATCGGTGGTGCTGTAGCACCAGTCGACGAGCACCACGCCGTGGTCGCCGGGTTCGATGAGGACGTGCTCGGGCAGGACCGCACCGTGCACGACACCGGCGCGGTGCGCGAGGCCGAGCGCGACGAGCAACCGCCGCCACATCCACGCCGCGTCGCGCGGGTCGAGCCCGTCGGGGCGGCGCTCGGCGACCTCGGCGAGGCTGTGCAGCCCCTTCGCGGTCGTGGCGAGCACGTTGCCGCGTCGTTTCACGGTCCCGTCCTGGTGCCGGAACGAGTCGACCAGGCGGGGCACGTAAGGCAGGTACCGCGGGTCGCCCTTCTCGGCGATCAGCCGCAGGGCGGTCGCCTCGCGCGCCATGAGGTCGTTGCACGCCGGGTCGCGCACGAGTTTCAGGTGCCCCTCCGGCACCGTGTACAGGTTGGCGAGGTCGCCCTCGAAGGCGAGGACGGCGGTGGAGTAGACGCCCCTCGAACTGCGGATCGTGCCGCGGTTGCGCCACAGGTCGGTGAGCCGGGCGAACGCCGCGGCGCCCTGCGGTCCGGCCGTGTCCGGGTGGGTGAGGCGGGCCAGCCGCCGGTAGGTGCCGGCCGGGTCGTCGCCGTCGAAAAGGTCCGCACCGGCGGACTCGATCAGCGTGATCGCCTCAGCAGTGGTCGTCATCGGACCGTCTCCTCACGGCTGGGCATGAGCAGGGCTGGGTGCAGCAGCCGGGCGTCGCCGGCGCGGTAGAGCTTGGCCCTGGGGCCGCCCCGCGCGCCGCCGCGCTCGGTGGTCGTGTTGGTGCTCTCGACGAACCCGGGCACCGACAGCACCTTGCGGTGGAAGTTGCCGGCGTGCAGCTGCTCGCCCCACACCGTCTCGTAGACGGCGCGCAGGTCGGCGATCGTGAACTCCTCGCCGACGAACCGGGTCGCCAGAGGCGTGTATTCCAGCTTCGACCTGGCCCGCTCAAGGCCGTCGGCGACGATCGTGCTGTGGTCGAAGGCGAGGTCCGAGGGGCGCTCGTCCATCGGCACCCAGGCGGCCTCGCGGGCGTCGGAGCCGGAGACGGGATCGGGCAGGTCCGGCGCGAACGCCACGTACGCCACGGAGAACACCCGCATGCGGGGGTCCCGGTCGGGCGCACCGTAGGTGCCGAGCTGCTCCAGGTGCAGCCGCCGGTGGGCGGTGGCGACGCCGGTCTCCTCGGCGAGCTCCCGCGCGGCGGCGGTCGGCAGGTCCTCCCACTGGCCGACGAACCCGCCGGGCAGTGCCCACATGCCCTCGCTGGGCGGGCAGGCACGGCGCACCAGCAGCACGTTGAGCGCACCGTTGCGGATCGTGAACGCCACGATGTCCACGGTCACTGCCACCGGCGGGTAGGCACGCGGGTCGTAGCTGGCGAGGAAGTCGGCGTCGTTCACCTGGAGTCCTTCTCAGATAGAGTATTTCTCGATCTGAGAACAACATACGTCCGGGGTGTCTGCGACGCAACGTCGTTTTCTGTCGGCCCTCCGTCAGGCGCTGGCGAGCCGGTCGCGCAGATGATGGCCGTGCGCGTCGGTGATCTGTGCGGCGACAGCGGACCGGACCAGCTCGCTTCGGTGCCGGACGCTGCCGGCGGTACCTTCCACCAGCAGATGGGCGTGGACCAGCCCGTCGACCGCCGCGAGGACCTCGGCGAGGTCGAGGCCGCCGGTCGTGGCGAGCTGCTCGACCCGCAGCGGGCCGAGCGCCGCCGTCAGCCGCAGGATCTCCCAGGCCGCCGGCGACATCCACCGGGTCCGCTGCCGGGCCAGGTGCATCGCGACCGCCTCGGCCAGCGCCGGATCGCCGGCGCCGGGCCGCACGAGCGCCGGGATGCCGCCGCTGGCGGTGAGCGCGTCGACCGGCAGGTCGCGCTCGTCGAGCGGGTCGAGCCGCAGCACCAGGTCCACGTCGAGCGCGTGCAGCGGACGGTCGGCGATGGCCGACGGGTAGCGGTAGGAGACCACGACCCGCGGGCCGCGCTCCCGCAGCCAGCGCAGCTCGCTGACGGAGTCTGCGTCGAGGTGCTCCGCGTCGTCGACGGCGATGACACAATCTCGCAGCTCGCCGGCGAGCATGTCGAGCTCGGCGGGGTGCAGGCAGCGCCGCTCGCCCATGGCCGCGTCGAGGACCTGGTCGGCGGGGTGGCCGAGCTGGTGGAGTACGGTGCGCAGCCAGCCGAGCCGCAGCGCGCCGCCCGGGCCCGGTCCGCGTCCCAGGCCCACGCGTCGCGGCGCCTCCTCGCGCAGCCGGGCCAGCAGCGCCGACTTGCCGGCACCTGCCGGCCCGACGACGTGGATGACACCGGGGCCGTCGGCGAGGACCGCCAGCTCGGCCGCGCGCCCGACGAACGCCGCGTCGTCCGCTGCCGCGCCGGTGGACCGGGTCGTGTTCCTGCGTCGGTCGGTCTTGCGGCGGTCCGCCGTGCGGCGGTCACCGTGCGCGCGTGTGGGTGTCGGCGGTGTCGTTGTTGTCGGGGGCAGCGCTGGTCCGGGTGCCGGGCGTGTGCAGCTCGGCCAGGAGCCGGTCGCGCAGCGACGTCGTGTCGGCGGACGGGGTGATGCCCAGGTCGTCGGCGAGGGCGCGGCGGCACAGGTCGATCCAGCGGACGACCTCGTCGGCCCGCCCGAGGGCCGCGCCGGCCACCATCGCCAGGCGGTACCCGCGCTCGGTGAACGGCTCCAGCTCCGTGGCCTCGCGTGCCAGGCGCAGCGCCCTGGCCGGATCGGCGGCGGCGGCCGGCTCGGCGAGGTCGAGCAGGGCCGCGACCAGGACGGCCTTGACCTCGGCGCGGGCGGGGGCGGCCCAGTCGGCGTACTCGTCCTCCGCGAACGGCAGCTCCGGCGCGAGCTCGACGATGTGCTCCCGCACGTCGAGCTGCCCCGGGCGGCGCTCGGCGATCTTCGCCGCGGCCCGCAGGTCGGCGAGGTCGAGGCGGGCCCGGTCGGTGGCGAACACGTAGCCGCCGGCCCTGGTCACGATGAATGACCGGGCCGTGGGCACGCCCGGCTGCAGCGCGCGCCGCAGCACCGACACGTAGTGCTCCAGCGCCGCCGTGGCGTTGCCGGGCAGGTCCGCGCCCCAGACCGCGTCGGCCAGGGCGTCCTTGGACTGGACCCGGTCATGCCGCGCGGCGAGCACCCCCAGCACCTGCCGGGCCCGCCTGGGCAGGTCGTCGCCGGTCATCCGCCGGCCGTCACCGTCGATGATCTCGATCTGTCCGAGCACGCGCACGTCCACAGCCGCCGCAATCGGCAGGGTCCCGCGTGGGTTGAGCGGTTCCCTTCAGGCGGACCACAGGCCGGCTTCATGCCGCCGTGGTTTCGTGCGGCTCATGAAGATCATGGCCAGTGTCGTCCCGGCGGCCCGTCTCTCGTCGCGCATCGTGCTCGCGGCATGCTTCGTCGCTGCGCTCAGTGCAGGACTCGTGACCATGGTCGTGTCCGCGCTGCGATAGAGCCTTCTTGTGCACCCCCGTCAACGCAGTGCGAGATCCAGGCGCGCCACGATCGGCCGTGGTGCGGTCATGCGCCACGCCTCGGTGATGAGGTCGCAGAGCTCGTCCTCGTGCGCCTTGCGCAGACGCACCTGCACCCAGCCGACCCGGCCGGACGCGCGTGACTTCTTGTAGGCCCGCGGGTCGTCCTCGACGAGGGCCGCCTGCTCCTCGCGGGACGTCTTGACCAGCATGGTCCAGTCGTCCTCGCACAGATAGGCGAATCCGCGATCGCGCACCCGGAAGCCGAGATGGTTGCCGTGCAGGCGCTGCTCGACCTCGGGCAGCGTCAGGACCATCCGGAGCGCCTCGTCGACGCTCACCCCGCGGCTGGTTCGGAATCCCATGTCTGTAGGTGTAACAGGAGGATCCGACACTTTTCCGAGGATCCGATTTTCCCCATTTGCTCATTTTCATGATCAAATGTGTTCTTGCAGCGTGCGGCCGTGCCACCGAAATTGTCGGTGGGCGTGGCTATGGTGGCGCCCATCCGAATCCGGATCACGGGGAGGCGGCACATGGCCATGCGCGAGAACACGTTCGTCATGCCGTCCTCCTGGCTGCGCGCCATCAGGCCGCGGCGCGGCGGGGTGCCCGTCGAGTTCAGCCCGGCCACGACCTGGGCGGCCGACGTCGCCACGCTGGTCGCCAAGCGCCCCAGCCTGCGCACGTCGCTCACCGACCCCCAGACTCCCACCGACATTCGCGAGGCCGGCCTGGCGCACCTCGACGGCGGCGGCACCCCGCTCGGCGCTGCCGCGGTCGTCGCCGCCTATGTCGGGCCGCCCGACGAGTTCAGCCGGTCCGCCGCCGCGGTCTTCGCCGACGGCTGGGTCGCCGGGCACGGGCTGCGGTTCGCCGTCGAGGCTGCCATGGAGCTGCAGGGCCTGGGCTATGGCGCCCGCTGGGACTCCTCGTCCAGCGCCGGGGAGCCCGTGGTCCGGCGCGTGCGCGGCACCGAGGGCGCCGGAGCGGTTCTGACCAGGGTGCGGGCCGCCGTCGCCGCGGCACCCGAGGAGGATTACCGGTCGCTGGTCGACCTGCTCGGGCACTGGCGGGAGCGCACGGCGACGCACCGGATCGTGGCGGCGTATCTCGCGCCGAGCGAGGCGGCCTGGGTCGAGGAGGAGATGGGCGGCCACTTCGGCGGCGACGACTGGCGCATCCTGCTGATGCTCGCGTCCGTGACGACCGTGGAGCACGCCGAGACCCTCGTGGGCGGCCACCCGCCGTGGGGTCTGCTCACCGATGCCGGGCTGCTGCACACGATCGTCGACGGGCTGGGTGTCGCCGCGGCGCCCATGCTCGTGCGGTGGCTGGACCGGTTCGCGTCGTCCGCCGACGCCCGGCGGTCCCTGCTGCCGGTCATCGCCGCGATGCCGACCGACGAGGCGTTCCAGGCCCTCGTGGAGCGCGTGGACGGCCGCCACGTCCCCGCCGCGCTGAGCGAGGCGAGCGACCGGTTCCCTCGGCGGGCGGTGCGGCTGCTGGCCTCGGCCGCCTCGCGGCGCAGCATCGCCGAGCGGCTGCGCACCCACGTCGCCGCGCACCGCGACGCCGCCGCCGAGGTGCTGCCGGCGCTCAGCGGTGCGGCCGGCACCCGCGCCGCCGCTGCCCGGGTCGCCGCCGTGCTCGCGGAGCTCGACCGCCGCGTCGTCGCGCCGCCGAAGGCGCTGCCGCCGCTGCTCGTCACGCCCCGTGGACCGCCGCGCGCCGGTCCACCCGCAAACCGGTCGTCGTCGAGGGGCTGCGCTGCACCGACGAGCCCGCCGTGGCCTGGGAGCCCGGGGAGCAGGCGGAGTGGCTCGACCGGGCCGGCGGCGCCGGCCAGTGGGGCCGGTTGCGCTCGGACTGGCCCGCGCTCGCCCGGGACATCGACGCGGGCACCTGCTCCTGGTTCGACACCTTCGGCTTCTTCATGCACGCCCCGATCGACCTCGCCGGGCCGGTTGCCGCCCGCTGGCGCCCCAACCGGCCCTGGGACGAGCAGCGCTGGTCACCGGCGCTCGTCGCGAGGTTCGGGGTCCTGGTCCTGCCCCTGATGCTGTCGCTCGCCGGCCGCGGCCCGGCCGGGATGCCACTGCTGCTGCCGTTCACCGGGCCTGAGGTCGCCGCCGTCGCCGCCCGGTGGCTCGACGGCGGCCGTGCGGCGCGCGGGGACGCCCTCGCCTGGCTGCGCCGGCACCCCGAGGCCGCCGCCCGGGCCCTGGTTCCCGCGGCGCTCGGGCGGGCGGGCCCGGCCCGCCGACTCGCCGGGCAGGCGCTGCGCGCCGTCGCCGATCTGGGCCGCCGCGACGCGGTCGAGGCCGCCGCCCGCGCCTATGGTGCTGGGGCCGCCGCGGCGGTGACCGACCTGCTCGACGCCGACCCGCTCGACGCGCTTCCCGCCCGCCCGCCGACGCTGCCGGTCTGGGCCGACCCCGCCGTGCTGACCCCGATCGAGCTGCGCGGCGGCGCCGGGACGCTGCCGGTCGACGCGGCCCGGCACGTGCTGACGATGCTCGCCATGTCCAAGCCGGCCGCGCCGTATGCCGGCCTGACCGTCGTCCGGGAGGCGTGCACTGCGGCGTCGCTCGCCGGGTTCGCGATGTCGCTGCTCGATCGCTGGCTCGAGGCGGGCGCCCCGGGCCGCGCCGGCTGGGTCCTGGAGGCCCAGGCGGTCCTCGGCGACGACGAGACCGCCCGCCGGCTCGCCGCGCACGTCCGCGCCTGGCCGTCCGAGGGTGCCCTCGCCAGGGCCGGCGCGGCCGTCGACGTGATCGCCAGGATCGGCACCGAGGGTGCCCTCATCCAGCTGCACCGCCTCACCACGAAGGTCCGCACCCCGTCGGTGCGCGCCCGCGCCCAGGAGCGGCTCGCGGAGGTCGCGGCGTCGCTGGAGCTGACCCCCGATCAGCTCGCCGACCGGCTCGTGCCCGACCTCGGCCTCGACGCCGCCGGCACGCTGGAGCTGGACTTCGGGCCGCGCCGGTTCACGGCCGGCTTCGACGAGCGGCTCAAACCGTTCGTCGCCGACGGGACCGGCACCCGGCGCAAGGACCTGCCGAAGCCGGGCGTGCGCGACGACCCGGCCCTGGCACCCGCCGCCGTGAAACGCTTCACCCTGCTGAAGCAGGTCGTGCGGCTCGTCGCCGCCGAGCAGATCCCCCGCTTCGAGCGGGCGATGGTGATGGGCCGGCGCTGGACCGGCGCCGACTTCCACCGCCTGATCGTCGGGCACCCGCTCGTCTGGCACGTCGCGCGGCGACTGGTGTGGGCGACCTTCGACACCTTCGACGCCTCCGGCGCGCCGCTCGCCGCGATGCGGGTCGCGGAGGACAGGACCCTCGCCGGCCTCGACGACTCGCCGGTGACGCTCGCCGACGACGCGCCGGTCGGCGTCGCGCACCCCCTGCACCTCGGCGGCACGCTCGTCGCGTGGGCACAGCTGTTCGCCGACTACGAGATCCTGCAGCCGTTCCCCCAACTGGGCCGCGCGAGCCCCGCCCTCACCGCGTTGTTCTCGCAGCTGGGGGCGGGTGGGCCTGGGCTCACTGGTTGGTTCTCGCGGCCGGGGGCGGGTGGGCCTGGGCTCACGGCCGAGGAGCGCGAGCGTGACGTGCTGGCCAGGTTCGCCGGGGTGAAGGCGCCCAGCGGCCGTTTCGCCGGGCTGACCCACGGCGCCTGGCGCCGCACCGACGGCCAGCACGGCGGCTGGGGCGGCATCGTGCGGGACCTTCCAGGCGACCGCATCGCCGTCGTCGAGCTGGACCCCGGCCTGCACTACGGCGACGTCTCCGTCGACCCGGTCCAGACCATCACCGGCGTGCGGGCCGGCACCCGCCACGCCGACGGGCGCGGGTGGCAGCGGGTGCCGTTCGCCGACCTCGACCCGATCAGCGCCTTCGAACTCGTCCGTGACCTGGAGGAAGCGACCGCATGACCGAGGACACCTTCACCACCCCGGACTCGTGGCGCCGCAGCCTCCTGCCGCGCCGCGGCGGGTTGCCGGTCACGCACCGGCCGGTGGCGGGCTGGAAGGACACGGTCGCGGCAAGCCTGTCCGGCACCGTCGATCCGCGCGCCGCGCTGACCCACCCGTCGACCCAGGCCGACCTGCGCGACGCGGGCCTCGCCTACCTCGACGCCGCTCTCGCCCACCTCTCCCCGCCAGCCGCAGCCGGCCCACCGCTCGGCGCGGGCGGTGCTGTGCCTGGTGTTGGCGGCGCACCGCATGGCGCCGGGGGTGCCGTGCCCGATGCGGGCGGCACGGCGGCCGGCGTGGGTAACACCGCGCCGGGTGCCGGCAGCGCGCCGTTCGGTGTCGGTGGCACGCCGCCCGGTGCGAATGGCGCTGCGTCGGCTGGTGGGGGTGGCGCTGCGGCGGCTGGTGTGAATGGCGCTGCGTCGGCCGGTGTGGGTGGCGCTGCGTCGGCCGGTGTGGGTGGCGCTGCGTCGGCTGATGTGGGTGGCGCATCGTCCGGCGTCGGCGGGGGTGTGCTCGGTGCGGGGGTCACGCCGCTTGGGGCGGCCGCTGTCACCGTCACCGCGGTCGGGTCGTCCGAGCACTGGTCCAGCGCGATCAGCTCGGCCCATGCCGACGGCTGGATCGCCACCCACGGGCTGGCGTTCGCCGTCCGCGCCGGGGTGGAGCTGGCCGACCTGCTCCTCGTGACGCCGTATCGGGCCGACCTCGGGCCGAAGGCACTGCGCAGGTTCGGTGACCTGTCCGCGTCGCTGCAGCGCAACACCGACGGGACCACGATGGTGCTGCACCGGCTGCGGGTTGCGATGGCCGCCGCGCCCGACGACGAGCACGCCGCCGCCGTCGACGCACTCGCCGGCCTGCGGGAAGGGCACCTGACGACCGGGCAGCGGGCCGCGGTCTCGTTCCTCGCGCCGGCCAGGCACGACTGGGTCGCCGCCGACGTCGCGGCAGTCGGTGCCGACCGTCACGCCGACTGGGCCGCGCTGCTGATGTTCGCGTCGATCACGGAGCCGGCGCAGTTCGACAGGCTGCGGATGGGGCATGTTCTGTCGCATCTGATGCGGTCCGGTCAGCGGCTGCACACCCTCGCCGAAGGGCTCGGCGCGGGCGGGATGCCGGTGTATCGGGCGCTGCTGGACGGTCACACCGGCTGGGCCGACGGGGTGCGTGCGGTGTTCGAGCTCGTTGCGGCCGTGCCGACCGACGAGGCGTTCCAGCTGCTGCTCGACTGGCCCGACGAGCGCACCGCGATGCCGTTCCTCATCGAGGCGGCCGACCGGTTCCCGCGCCGCGCGCTGCGGCTGCTCTCGGCGGCCGGCAGGGGCGGTGCGCTGCTCCAGTCGCACATCAGCCGGCACGGGGCTCTCGCCGAGGCGATGGCCGACGAGTTGCCCGCGGGCGCGGCCGCCCGGGTCGCGGCCGCCGCCGCCAAGCTCGACGCGGTGCGGGTCGCGCCGTCCGGGGCGCTGCCGCCGGTCCTCGCCGACCCGCCATGGCTCGGCGCGGCCAAGGCCCGCAAACCGGCTGTCGTCGCGGGCCTCACCTGCACCGACGAGACCGTCCTGCGGTGGGAGCCGGGGGAGCGGCTCGCGTGGCAGCGGCTGCGGCGCATCGGCGGCGGCACGCTCAGCGCCGCCGAGACCTGGCGGGTGGAGGTGCAGCTGCGCTCCGGCGGCGGCGACCCGTACCGTCAGCTGACCTTCTTCGTCGAGGCGCCCGAGTCGATGGCCCGGCCGCACCTGGCGGCGTGGCGGCCGCGCGACCTGTGGGACGCCGAGGCGTGGCTGCGGATCATCGTCGGGCGCTTCGAGATGGACGCGTGGCCCGTGGTCCTCGACGCGGCCCGGCGCGGCCCCGCCGAGGTGGCGCCGGCGCTGATGGCGTTCGCCGGTCCGGAGCCGGCGCAGCTGATGGCCGAATGGCACGGCCGGCTCAAGACGCTCCGCCCGGCCGCCACGCAATGGCTGCTGCGGCACCCCGCGGCGGCGGCCAGAGCTCTCGTCCCACCGGCGCTCGGCAAGCCGGGCCTTGCCCGCCGGTACGCCGAACGCGCCCTGCTCGTCGTCGCGGCCGCCGGGCACCGTGACCTCGTCGAGGCCGCCGCCCGTGACCACGGCGACGCCGCGGCCGACGGGATCGGCCAGTTGCTGGACGCCGACCCGTTGCTGCAACTGCCCACGAAGATCCCGGCGGTGCCCGACTGGGCAGATCCCGCGCTGCTCGCCCCGGTCGAGCTCACCGGCGACGCCGGCGCCCTGTCCGCGGACGCGGTCCGGCACCTGCTGACGATGCTCGCGATGTCGAAGCTCGGTGAGCCGTATGCCGGGCTCGCCCAGGTCGTGGCGGCGTGCACACCGGCTTCGCTGGCACGGTTCGGCTGGTCGTGTTCGAGCAGTGGCGGCATGTCGGCGCTCCCGCGAAGGAGGCCTGGGCGCTCGACGCGCTGGCGTTCCTCGGCGACGACGACACCGTGCGGCGGCTCGCCCCCGTCATCCGGGCGTGGCCCGGCGAAGGCGGGCACAGCAAGGCGGTCGCCGCCCTCGACGTCCTCGCCGAGATCGGCACCGACGTCGCCCTCATGCACCTGCACGGCATCTCCGAGAAGGTGAAGTTCAAGGGCCTCAAGGACCGCGCCAAGGAGAAGATCGCCGAGGTCGCGGCGTCCCTGGAGCTGACACCCGAGCAGCTCGCCGACCGGCTCGTGCCCGACTTCGGGCTCGACGCCGACGGCACGCTGCGGATCGACTACGGGCCGCGCCGGTTCACCGTCGGCTTCGACGAGCAGCTCAAACCGTTCGTCGCCGACGAGACCGGCGCCCGGCGCAAGGACCTGCCGAAGCCCGGCGCGAAGGACGACCCGGACCTGGCGCCGGCCGGCGCGGCCCGGTTCGCGGCCCTGAAGAAGGACGTGCGGACCGTCGCCGCCGACCAGCTGCACCGCTTCGAGCAGGCGATGGTCATGCAACGACGCTGGAGTGGCGCGGAGTTCCGGCAGTTCATCGTCGAGCATCCCCTCGTCTGGCACGTCGCGCGGCGGCTGGTGTGGGCGACCTTCGACGCGTCCGGCGCGGCGCTCGGCACGATGCGGCTGGCCGAGGACAGGACCCTCGCCGACGTCGACGACACCACCGTCACCCTCGCCGGCGATGCGAGTGTCGGCGTCGCGCACCCCGTGCACCTCGCCGGCACGCTCGGCGCGTGGGCGGAGGTGTTCGCCGACTACGAGATCCTGCAGCCGTTCCCGCAGCTGGCCCGCGACACGCACACGCTGACCGACGCGGAACGCGCCGCGACCGACTTCGCCCGGTACCACGGCGTGAAGGTGCCGACGACGAAGGTCCTGGGCCTGGAGCGGCGCGGCTGGCGTCGCGCCGCGGCGGAGGACGGCGGTGTCCAGCCGGCGATGGAGCGTCCCCTGCCTGGCGGCGCGCTGCTGCTCGCGGAGCTCGACCCGGGCATCGCCGTCGGCGACGTGTCGATGCTGTCGGAGCAGGCGCTGATCGAGGTGTGGATCGTCGGCGCCGGTGGGACCAGATGGACCCGGGACCGCCCGCACACGTTCGGCGAGCTCGACCCCGTTACCGTGTCCGAGATCATCAGAGACCTGCGGGAGGTCGTGCAGTGAGTGAGCGTGACGGGACCACCGTGCAGCGGCCACCGGCAGAGGTCCGGTATGCCGACGAGCTGGCCAGGCTCCGCGACACCGACGCCGGTGAGCGGCCACCCGGCTGGGCGCTGAGCCTCACCGCCGCGCGGCGGTTCATCGTCGGTGACCCGTCGGCGGGCGTCAGCCGCAAGTTCGTCGGTGACCCGTCGCTCATCGACCGAGCCCTCGTGTCGCTCGCGACCAGCCGCGGGCTGATGCTGGTCGGCGAGCCCGGCACCGCCAAGTCGCTGCTGTCGGAGCTGCTCGCCGCGGCCGTCAGCGGCGAATCGACGCTGACCGTGCAGGGCGGCGCGGCGACGACCGAGGACCAGATCAAGTACTCGTGGAACTACGCCCTCCTCGTCGCCGAAGGACCCAACCAGCGCTCGCTCGTCCGCGCGCCACTGCTGCGGGGAATGGCCGAGGGCAAAGTCGTGCGGTTCGAGGAGATCACCCGCTGCCCCCTGGAGGTCCAGGACTGCCTGCTGTCGCCGCTGTCCGACCGGGTCCTCGCGATCCCCGAGCTGACCGGGCCCGACGCGATGGTGTTCGCCCGCGACGGGTTCAACGTCATCGCGACCGCGAACACCCGTGACCGCGGCGTCAACGAGATGAGCGCCGCGCTGAAACGCCGGTTCAACTTCGAGACCGTCTTCCCGATCGCCGACTTCGACACGGAGCTCGCGCTCGTCGAGGCCGAGGCGGGCGCGCTGCTGCGCCGCTCCGGCGTCACCGCCGCGCCCCGCCGCGACGTGCTGGAGGTGCTCGTCACCACGTTCCGGGAGCTGCGGACCGGGCAGTCGGCGCGCGGCGACACGATGGAGCGCCTCTCCGCGGTGATGAGCACCGCCGAGGCGGTGTCGGTCGCGCACGCCGTCGGGTTGCGCGGCTGGTTCCTGCGCCGCGAGGCAGGCACCGCCGAGGACCTGGTCACCTGCCTCGCCGGCACCGCCGCCAAGGACAACGGCGACGACCTCGCGAAGCTGCGCCGGTACCTGGAGCAGCAGCTGACCTGGCGGAACGGTGCGCAGTGGAAGGCCCTGCACGCCGCCCGCCACCAGCTGCCGGGCTAGGGCCGGTGCGATGACCACGACGTTCATCGGCGTGCGGCACCACAGCCCCGCGTGCGCCCGGCTCGTCGCCGGCACGATCGCGGCGCTGCGGCCGGCGCACGTGCTCGTCGAAGGCCCCGCCGACATGAACGACCGCGTCGGCGAGCTGCTCCTCGGGCACGACCTGCCGGTCGCGGTGTTCAGCAGCTACCGCGACGACGAGCGGCAGTCCGGCTCGTGGGCGCCGTTCTGCGCGTACTCGCCGGAGTGGGTCGCGCTGCAGGAAGGCCACTGCGTCGGCGCCCGGGTGCGCTTCATCGACCTGCCGTCGTGGGACCCGGCCCTGGCCGAGCGGGAGAACCGGTACGCCGACGCCGAGCAGCGGTACGCCGACGTCGTCGACCGGCTCTGCGCCGCGTTCGCCGTGGACAACGTCGATGCGCTGTGGGACCACCTGTTCGAGATCCCGGACGAGGACGGGCTCGCCGAACGCCTCGCCGCCTACTTCGACCTGCTGCGCGGCGAGACCCCGGCGAGCGAGGGCGACGAGCGCCGGGAGGCGTACATGGCCCGGTGGATCCGTGCGGCTGCCGCCGATGCGGGGGAGCGGCCCGTCGTCGTGGTCACCGGCGGCTTCCACCGCCCGGCCCTGATCCGGCTCACCTCCGGGGCCGCCAAGGACACCGGGGACGCTGGCTGGCCCGACGTGCCCGCGCTGCCCGAGGACGCCGTCGGCGGCAGTTACCTGGTGCCGTACTCGTTCCGGCGGCTCGACGCCTTCGACGGGTACCAGTCGGGGATGCCGTCGCCGGAGTACTACCAACAGCTGTGGGAGGGCGGGCCGCAGCACGCCGCCGACCGGCTCGTCGGCGCCGTCGTCGGGCGGCTCCGCGGGCGCAAGCAACGGGCGTCCACGGCCGACCTCATCGCCGCCGGCGCGTCCGCGGCCGGGCTCGCGCTGGTGCGGGGGCACCGGCATCCCGGCCGGACCGACATCCTCGACGGGCTCGCGGGGGCGCTCGTCCACGACGCGCTCGACGAGCCGCTGCCGTGGGCGACCCGGGGGCGGCTGCGGGCCGGCACCCACCCGGTCGTCGTGGAGATGGTCGCCGCGCTGAGCGGGTCGAGGGTCGGTCGGCTGCACCCGTCGACACCGCTGCCGCCGCTCGTCCACGCCGCCGACGCCGACCTCGAACGGGAAGGGCTGAGCGGCGACCGCACCGTCACGCTCGCCCTGACCAGCGACGACGGGCTGCGCCGCAGCCGGCTGCTGCACCGGCTGCGGGTGCTGGGGATCCCGGGGTTCAACCGGCAGCGCGGGCCGCGCACCGGGGTCGACCCGGTGCTGGACGAGCAGTGGGACGTCACCGTGCACGAGCATCGGCTGGTGGCGTTGATCGAGGCCGGGGCGTACGGCGCGACCCTCGAAGAGGCGGCCGCGGCCGCGCTCGCCGGGCGGATCCGTGACGCGGACGTCGCGGGGCTCGCCGACGCGCTGTTCGACGCCGCGCTGTGCGGCACCGTCCGGCTGTCGGACCAGGTGCTGCACGACCTCGACGCCGCCGTCGGCACCGCCGCGGACCTGGGCGCGCTCGGGCGGCTGCTCGCGGTCGTGCTGACGCTGTGGCGGCACGACCGGCTGCTCGGCACCGCCGGCAGCGCACCCCTCGGGACCGTGATCGCCGCGGCGCAGCAGCGGGCGCTGTGGCTGGCCGAAGGGGTCCGAGGCGGCACCGCACCGGCGGAACCGGCCCGCATCGACGCGGTCGTCGCCGTGCGGAACACGATGGTGCACGCCGGGCGGCGGCTGGGATTGGACCCGCAGGTCGCGCTCGCGGTGATGCGCCGCATCGCCGAGGACCGCGACGCCCCACCCGATCTGCGCGGTGCCGCCTTCGGCTTCGGCTGGTCCGCGGGCACCACGACCGGCGTGACGGAGGCCGGAGCCGCGGCCGGCGCTGCGGGTGCTGGTGACGGGACAGTCCACGCGGGCGCTGCGGGTCTGGCGGGCGGTGCGGGTCCGGCGGGTGCTGGAGGCGCTGCGGGTGCTGGTGACGGGACAGTCCACGCAGGCGCCGCGGATCCGGCGGGCGCCGGAGGCTCGGCGGGCGGAGGCTCGGCGGGCGGGGAGGTGGCGGACGATCCGGTTCGGGCGGTGCGGGGTGCGGCGGCGCCGGGCACGGTCGGTGACTGGCTGGCTGGGCTGTTCGCCGTTGCGCGGGAAGAGGTGCTGCATGCGCCACGGGTGCTGGATGTGCTCGACGAACTCGTCAGTGGCATGGGCGAGGCCGAGTTCCTGATCGCGTTGCCGGCGTTGCGGCAGGCGTTCACGTACTTTCCGCCGCGGGAACGGGAGACCGTCGCGGGGCACCTGCTCGCCCGCCGTGGGCTCAGCGGGACGGGACGGTCGCTGCTGCGGTCGCACGGCGTCGACCCCGTGCTGGTCGCCGCGGCGGCCGACCTGGAGGCGCGTGTCGATGCGGTGCTCATCCGTGAAGGACTTCTGACATGAGCGCGCAGGAGCGGGAAGCGGCGGAGCTGGAGCGGTGGCGGCTGGTGCTCGGGGAGCCGGGGCAGTCGGTCCTGGCCGATGGGCAGCTCAGCGAGGCCGGCGCGGGGCGGGACGCGGCCCTGGACTGGCTGTACGGGCGCGACGAGAGCCTCGGGCGCCGCGGCATCCGGCAGCCGCGGCACGGTGGTGACGGGCCGTCGGTGGTGACGACCGTGGACTGGCTCGACGACATCACGATGCTGTTCCCGAAGGAGACGATCGAGCGGTTGCAGCGTGACGCCGTGGAGCGGTACGAGATCCACGACGTCGTCACGGACCCGGCGGTGCTGGCGCGGATCGAGCCGAACCCGACGCTGCTGAAGGCGGTCCTGCGCACCAAGCACCTGATGAACCCCGACGTGTTGCTGCTGGCCCGCAGGATCGTCGAGGCGGTGGTGCGGCAGCTGGTGGAGAAGCTGGCGACGGAGGTGCGGCACGCGTTCTCCGGCGCGAGGTCCCGCACGGCGAGCCGGTTCAAGGTCGCCAGGAACTTCGACATCCGTCGCACGCTGCGGGCGAACCTGGGCCGCTACCGGCCCGACGAGCGCAAGGTGTACGTGGAGACGGCGTACTTCGTCGCGCGGACCAGACGGCACCTGGACCAGTGGCAGGTGATCCTGCTGGTCGACCAGTCGGGGTCGATGACGGGCAGCGTCATCCATTCGGCCGTGACCGCGGCGTGCCTGTGGGGGCTGCCCGGCGTCAAGACACACCTGGTGGCGTTTGACACGGCGGTGGTGGATCTGACCGCGGACGTCGACGACCCGGTCGAGCTGCTGATGAAGGTCCAGCTCGGCGGCGGCACCGACATCGCGAAGGCGGTCGCGTTCGGCGCGGGGCTGATCGAGCAGCCGCGGCGCACGATTCTGGTGCTGATCAGCGATCTGTACGAGGGGGGCGGCGGCGAGCACCGGCTCGTGCAACTGGTGCGCGGCATCGTCGAGCAGGGCACGAAGGTGCTGTGCCTGGCGGCGCTGGACGAGGACGCGGACCCGGTGTTCGACCGGGACATGGGTCAGCGCCTCGCCGACGCCGGTGCGGCGGTCGGCGCGATGACCCCGGGGGAGCTTGCGGCGTTCGTGGCGGAGCAGGTGGGCCGATGAGAGCGGACCTGCTGGCGCTGACCCCGGACGCGCTCGCCGCGCTGACCAACCGTGGCCTGGTGAAGCGGGCGACGCGCGAGGTGGAGGCGGCGCCGCCGGCCGTCACGACGGACCCGGACGGGACGGTGCGCGGCACATACCAGGACGGGCCCGGGACGGCGCTGCCGCCGGGCGGGCTCGAACGCGGCACCTGCACCTGCGGCGCCACCGGCATCTGCCGGCACGTGGTGGGACTGGTGCTGGCGTACCAACGAAGCGGCCAGGAAAGCAGTCAGGAAAGCGACCAGGGCAACGGGCAGGGGAGCGGGCAGGAACAGCCAGCCGCCGTGGTGGTGTGGTCGCCGGGGAACTTCACCGACGAGCAGCTCGAAGGCAGGATCGGCGTCCGGCAGCTGGGGGCCGCGCGGCGGGCGCACCGGGCCGGGTACGCCGCCCGCGTGCACCGCCCGTCGCCGGCCGACCCGGCGCCGCGGGTGGAGCTGGGATCGGCGACGGTGCGGTTCCTGGTCCCGGACGACCTCGGGTTCGTGCACACCGACGCCGTCGCCGGATCCCGTGACGACGTCATCGCCCTGGCCGTGTGGGCGTTCCGGGTCGCCGACGTCAAGGCCCCCGACGACCCGGACGTGCAGGTCGACGTCGGCGGACCGGAAAAGGCCGAGCACGCGGGCGGCGACGCGTCGCTGGAAGCGGCGCTGCGCCTCGCCGACGAGGTCCTGCTGACCGGCGCGACCCACGTCGGTCCCGGCCTCGCCGGCCCGCTCGCCGAGGTGCGGCAGCGGCTGGACCGGGGCGGCCTGCGGTGGCCGCTGCTCGCCGTCGGCGACCTCGAGGAGCAGCTCGGCGCGTATCAGCAGCGCGGCAGCTCGTACAGTCACGAACGGCTCGCCGGGATCCTCGCCGAGCTGCACGCCAGGCACCGGGCGGTCGCCAACCGCGGGGCGAGCCTGCGGGCCAGGGTCCTCGGCACGCAGGAGGCGGCCGAGACACCGATGCGCCGGGCCCGCCTCGACGGGCTCGGGTGCAGGGTCCGCGCCGTGGGCGACACCGACCGGCAGGTCGAGGTCTACTTCGCCCACGCGGACAGCGCCACGGTCCTGGTGCTGCGGCGCACGTTCGCCGACCCGTCCACGGCCGCCGGCGCCGGGGTCGCGGCGCGCCGCGTCGGCGGGGCGACGGTCGCGCAGCTCGCGGCCGGCAACGTCGTCACCGAGTCCGCGATCCGCAGCGCCAGCCGCACCGTCCGGCTCGCGACCAGCCGGGTCGCGAAGACCACCGTGACGCCGTCGCAGGGGATGTGGACGTCGCTGCCGGACGCGCTCGTCGTGCGGGACCTGCGGGCGCTCGCCGAGGAGCTGGACCGGTTGCCGCCGCGGGTCGTGCGGCCCAGGGTCGAGGCCGAACTGGTCAGGGTCGTGCAGGTCGCGGAGGTCCGGTCGGTGCGGTACACCCCGGGCGCCCAGCGGCTCGACGCGGAGATCGCCGACCCGGCCGGTGGCGTCGCGACCGTCACCGCGACCCACTCGGCGGCGGCGCCCGGCGCCCTGGACGCGATCGCGGCAGCGCTGTCCGGTCCGGTGCGTGCCGTCGCCGGTACCGTCGGCCGGACGAGAGGCGAGATCGTCATCGAACCGCTCGGGCTCGCGGTCGGCGACGACGAGGTCGTGGTGCCCGACCTGGCGGCGGCGGGCGGGTTCCGGGTCGGCGGCGGGATGGTCGTCGACGGCGACCCGCTGCGGCACGCGGTCGACGCGGCGGTGGCGCTGCTCGCCGAGGTGCCGCACCGGGGCTGCGGATGCTGCCGCCTTCGTTCGGCGACCGGCTGCGCGACGCCGGGCAGACCCTGACGCGGGCCGGGCTGCACCGCTCCGCGTCCGCCCTCGGCGCGCTGCGCGCCGGGCTTGGGCCGGACCCGGACGCCGCGACCGCCGGGCTGTGGGTCGACGCCTACCTCCGGCTGCTGGTCACGCTGGAACTGCAGTGAGCTGACCGTCACGCATCGTCGATGAGCAGCGGAAACTTGTCGGGACAGGGCGACAGGTCGATCCCCTTGGAGCGTCGTTTTGCCCGGTCTGTGACCGACGGAAGAGGGATCACATCGTCTCGACGGCGTGTCGATCATGATCCGTGGTTAGGCTGCTCGCCGGAACCGTAGGGGACAGCAAAATAGGGGGCGCAGCATGGCTGACTCGTTCGTGCATCTCCATGTGCACACCGAGTACTCCATGCTCGACGGAGCGGCGCGACTGAAGGACATGTTCAAGGAGGCGAACCGTCTCGGCATGCCCGCCGTCGCGATCACCGACCACGGCAACATGCACGGCGCGTACGACTTCTACAAGCAGGCGAAGGCTGCCGGTGTCACGCCGATCCTCGGGGTCGAGGCGTACGTCGCGCCCGAGTCGCGGCTGACGAAGCAGCGCGTCAAGTGGGGCCGGCCGGACCAGAAGGACGACGACGTGTCCGGCTCCGGCGGCTACACGCACAAGACCATCTGGGCGAAGAACCGCACCGGCCTGCACAACCTGTTCCGGCTCAACTCGCGGGCGTCGATCGAGGGGCACTTCGTGAAGTGGCCCCGGATGGACATGGAGATCATCGCCGAGCACGCCGAGGGGCTGATGGCCACGACCGGCTGCCCGTCCGGCGAGGTGCAGACCAGGCTCCGGCTCGACCAGTTCGACGAGGCGGTGAAGGCGGCCGCGAAATACCAGGAGATCTTCGGCAAGGACAACTACTTCCTCGAGGTCATGGACCACGGCCTGGACATCGAGCGCCGCGTCCGCGAGGGCCTGACCGAGATCTCCAAGCGGCTCAACATCCCGCCGGTCGTCACCAACGACTCGCACTACACGCACCAGTCGCAGGCCGAGGCCCACGACGTGCTGCTGTGCGTGCAGACCGCGGCCAACATCAACGACCCGAACCGGTTCCGGTTCGGCGGGTCGGGCTACTACCTGAAGTCCGCCGACGAGATGCGCGCCGTCGACAGCTCCGAGCTGTGGCAGGAGGGCTGCCGCAACACGCTGCTCGTCGCGGAGAAGGTCGACATCGACGGCATGTTCGTCGAGCGCAACCTGATGCCACGCTTCCCGGTCCCCGAGGGGGAGACCGAGGAGTCGTTCTTCCGGGCCGAGGTCGCGCGGGGGATGGCGCGCCGGTTCCCGGGCGGCATCGACGAGGAGCACCAGCGTCAGGCCGACTACGAGGCCGACATGATCGTGAAGATGGGCTTCCCGGCGTACTTCCTGGTCGTGTCCGACTTCATCCTGTGGGCGAAGAACCAGGGCATCGCGGTCGGACCGGGCCGTGGTTCGGCGGCGGGGAGCCTGGTCGCGTACGCGATGGGCATCACCGACCTCGACCCGCTGCCGCACGGACTGATCTTCGAGCGGTTCCTCAACCCGGACCGGATCTCGATGCCCGACATCGACATCGACTTCGACGAGCGCCGGCGCGGCGACGTCATCCGGTACGTGACGGACAAGTGGGGCGAGGACCGGGTCGCGCAGATCGCCACGTTCGGCACGATCAAGGCCAAGGCCGCCATCAAGGACTCGGCCCGGGTCCTGGGCTACCCGTTCGCGGTCGGCGACCGGATCACCAAGGCGATGCCGCCGGCCGTCATGGGCAAGGACATCCCGCTGTCGGGGATCTTCGACCCCAACCACCCGCGCTACTCCGAGGCGGTCGAGTTCCGCGCGCTGTACGACAGCGACCCCGACGTGAAGAAGGTCGTCGAGACCGCGAAGGGCATCGAGGGCCTGATCCGCCAGACGGGTGTGCACGCTGCCGGCGTCATCATGTCCGCGGAGCCGCTGATCGAGCACGTGCCGCTGATGCGCCGCGACGCCGACGGCGCGATCATCACGCAGTTCGACTACCCGACGTGCGAGACGCTCGGGCTGCTGAAGATGGACTTCCTCGGCCTGCGCAACCTGACGATCATCGACGACGCGCTCAAGAACATCGAACGCACCCACGGCATCAAGCTCGACCTGCTCGGCCTGTCCCTGGACGACAAGCCCGCCTACGAGCTGCTCGCCCGCGGCGACACGCTCGGGGTGTTCCAGCTCGACGGCGGGCCGATGCGCTCGCTGCTGCGGCTGATGAAGCCCGACAACTTCGAGGACATCTCCGCCGTGCTGGCGCTGTACCGGCCGGGCCCGATGGGTGCGAACTCGCACACCAACTACGCGCTGCGCAAGAACGGGCAGCAGGAGATGATCCCGATCCACCCGGAGCTGGAGGAGCCGCTCAAGGAGATCCTCGGCCCCACGTACGGGCTGATCGTCTACCAGGAGCAGGTCCAGCGCGCCGCGCAGAAGCTCGCCGGCTACACCCTCGGCCAGGCCGACCTGCTGCGCCGGGCCATGGGCAAGAAGAAGAAAGAGGTCCTGGAGAAGGAGTTCGTGCCGTTCCGCGACGGCATGAAGGCCAACGGCTACAGCGATGAGGCGATCAAGAAGCTCTGGGACGTGCTCGTCCCGTTCGCCGACTACGCGTTCAATAAGGCGCACACAGCCGGCTACGGCCTGGTGTCGTACTGGACGGCGTACCTCAAGGCGAACTACCCGGCGGAGTACATGGCCGGGCTGCTGACCAGCGTCGGCGACGACAAGGACAAGATGGCCCTGTACCTGTCGGAGTGCCGGCGGATGGGCATCGACGTGCTGCCGCCGGACGTCAACACCTCCGCCGGGCCGTTCACCCCGGTCGGCAAGGACATCCGCTTCGGTCTCGCCGCCGTGCGCAACGTCGGCCACAACGTCGTCGACGCGATCGTGCGGTGCCGGCAGGCCGCGCCGTACAAGGACTTCCATGACTTCCTGTCCAAGGTCGACGCCGTGGCCTGCAACAAGAAGACCATCGAGTCGCTGATCAAGGCCGGCGCGTTCGACTCGATGGACCACCCGCGCCGCGGGCTGCTGGCCATCCACGCCGACGCGATCGACGCGTACGCCGACATCAAGAAGAACGAGGCCATCGGCCAGTTCGACCTCTTCGGCGACGCGTTCGCCAGCGACGCCGGCACCGCCGGACCGACGATGACCGCGGCCATCCCGCAGATCGAGTGGGACAAGCGGGAGCTGCTCACCTTCGAGCGGGAGATGCTCGGCCTGTACGTGTCCGACCACCCGCTGTTCGGCCTGGAGTCGGTCCTCGCCAAGGCCGCCGACACCGTGATCAGCAGCCTGTCGGAGGAAGGCGCGGTGCAGGACGGCGCCGTCGTCACCCTCGCCGGCATGCTCACCGGCGTCCAGCGGCGCATCACCAAGCAGGGCAAGCCGTGGGCGTCGGCGACCCTGGAGGACCTCGGCGGTGCCGTCGAGGCGCTGTTCTTCCCCAACACGTATGAGCTGATCGGGCAGTACATCGCCGAGGACGCCATCGTCGTGGTGAAGGGCCGCGTCGACCGGCGCGACGAGACGCCCCGCCTCATGGCGATGGACATGACGATGCCCGACGTCACCGTCGCCGACGAGAACCGGCCGGTGGTGCTGTCGCTGCCCGCGAACCGGTGCACGCCGCCGCTGGTCGACCGGCTCAAGGAGATCCTGCTCAATCACCCGGGCAAGGCCGAGGTGCACGTGAAGCTCAGCCACGGCTCGCGGATCACCCTGCTGCGCCTCGGGCCCTACCACGTAGCCCCGACCACCGCGCTCAAGGGCGACCTGAAGGCGCTGCTAGGTCCCAACAGCTTCTCCTAGACGGACCCGCGATAGGGTCGGCGGGTGCATACGCACGCCTTAGCCGACGGCCTGCGCCCGCGTCGGTCGCTGTGGCTCTCGCGGCGTGCCCGGTGGTCGGCGGCCATCGTCGCCGTGCTGGTCGTCGCCGTGCTGGCCGGTGCGTTCGTCTACCGGCTCAACCAGCGGCCGTACGCGTTCGACCGGCTCTCACGCATCGACACGGTCACCTTCCCGGACGCGGTCGACGACTCCAGCATCCGTGCGTTCCTGGACGGTGGCCGGGCGTTCATCGGCTACCCGGCCGCCGACGGCCGCTTCCAGCTGCGCGCCGTCGACGTCGACGAGCCCGGCGCGGCACCGATCTGGACCAACACGTCGCTCAGCAACGTCGAGTCCTTCGCCTTCGCCCGCGGCTCGGTGGTCGTCACCGGCGCACCGGACCGCGCCGGGAAACGCACGATCACCCTGCTCAACGCCTCCAACGGGGTGCCGTTCATCAGCTTCGACACCCATGTGGACGACCGGTGGGAGCTGATCGGGAAGTATTTCCTCCGGTACAGGGCGGCGGATCACCATCTGGTCATCACCGACGTCGGCACGCAGAAGGAGATCGCCAAGCTGGACCAGCCCAGCGGCGACCACAGCTTCTGGCTGACCGACAACTGGAGCCACCAGCAGGTGGCGACCTCGGTCGACGGTGCCGTGCTCGACGAGCCGCTGACCGTCGACCCGCACCTGGTCCGCGCGGTCGCCGACCGCGGCCTGGAGGTCCTCAGCCTGTCCAGCGGCAAGCCCGACGACAGCGCGCCGGGGATCGCCGGGCCCGAGGACTTCGTGTACCCGTACGCGGAGCAGGTCTTCGTCGCCGAACCCGGCGCCGGGTACCGGATCCGCGCCCACGACCGCCTGAAGCTGGCCAAGACCCAGTGGACGTGGACGTCACCGGACCCGCAGGCCAAGCTGGAGCACCTGGCCGCCTGCGGGGAGCGGCGCATCTGCGCGGTCGAGCAGGGCCGGGTGACGGCGCTGGACATCCGCACCGGCAAGGTCGAGTTCCGCGTCGACGTCGACGGGGCCAGGACCCTCCTGCCGGTCGGTGACCGGCTCATGCTGCGCGACGCCGGCGGCGCGCTGCTGCTGGACGCCGCCGGGCACGTCGTGCGGCGCTGGCCCGGCAAGCGGGCCGCCCGCCTCGACGACGGCAGCTACCTGCTGCTGCCGGTCGACGTGCCCGCCGGCCCCTTCCCGTTGCTGGGCGTGCAGGCGGACAGCGGCGCGACCCGCGACCTCGGCGACATCGACGTGGCGCTCGAGACGTGCACCTGGAGCCACACGTATCTGGCCTGCGCGGCGGAGGTGCCCGGACGGTTCGTGTTCTACCGCGTCAGGACGCCCTGGTATTCGGGGCGGCTCTGACGGGCCCTGCGGCGGGCCAGGCGGAACATCGCCACCGCGCCGATCGCGACCCAGATCACGTTGAGCACGGCCGACGGCCAGGCGCCGTTGGCGGCGGAGTTGAGCGCGAGGGCCGCGCCGCCGGCGATGTTGAGGCTCTGGAACACGGCGCCGTCGCCGGTGATCCGTTTCGAGGACACCAGCGCGTACGCGGCGAGCAGCACACCCGCACCCGCCCAGCCGAGCAGCGCGATCACGGCAGCACCGCGAACGCGCGGACGGTGAACGTGCCCATGCCCGCGATCCGGGGCGGCACCGCGGAGAAGCGGAACCCGTCCAGCGGCAGCCGGTCGAGGTCGGCAAGGTGCTCCACGACATAGATGCCGGCGTCCAGGAGCCCGGTGTGCGCGGGTCGGGTCAGGTCCGCGACGTCGTCGATGTTGACGGAGTCGATCCCGACCAGTGCCGGGCGTCGCTGCACCAGCCACTCGACGGCGTCGCGGGCCAGGAACGGCGCGTCCGCCGCGCCGTAGGCGGGGGTGCCGAAGTGCCTGGACCAGCCTGTACACACGAGGACGGCGGCATCGGCGAGATCGGTGCCGTCACCCAGCGCCTTGGCGAGCAGTGCCGCGCCGACCCCGCGCTCGCCGGTCGCGTCGACCAGCAGCCCCGGCAGGTCCGCGACGCGGTCCAGGGGCACGTCGGTGAGGTCGCCGCGGCCCTCGAACCGGTGCGCCGGCGTGTCGAGGTAGGTGCCGGTGTTGGCGACCAGGTCGATGCGGCCGATCTGGAAGTCGGTGTCCGGCGCGTAGCGGCCACGGGAGTCGTCCCTGGACAGGTAGTCGGTGATCTGCGGTCCGGGGATGCCCGGGTACGTGACCTGGCCCGCGTGGATCGGATGGTTGAGTTCGACGAAACGGCTCACGCCGCCACCTCCGCTGCGCTCCGGTGTCGGCCTGAGCCCACACTGCCATTCTGGCTCGCGGCTCCTCCGCTGCGCTTCGGACCGCTCGCGCCTTCGATCCTGGCAGACAGCACAGCTAACGTGTGAACGAGAATTCCTACAGTTGCACTGAAGCAGGGCTGCACAGTGAACCTTGATCCCCGTCGTCTTGCGGTGCTTGCCGCCATCGCCCGCCGGGGTACCCTCGCCGGCGCCGCCACCGCGCTGCACGTGACGCCGTCAGCGGTGTCGCAGCAGCTCGCGCAGCTGGAGCACACCGTCGGCCGGCCGCTCGTCGACCGTTCCGGGCGGCGGGCCGTGCTCACGGCCGCCGGCCGGATCCTCGCCGCCCGCGCCGAGGCGATCGAGCGTGAGCTGGCCGAGGCGGAGCGTGAGCTGACCGCGATGTCCGGCCGGGCCGCGGGACTGGTCCGCGTCGGTGCGTTCCCGACCGTGATCCGGTTTCTGCTCATCCCGGCGATGGAGCGCCTGGCCCGCGACCACCCGGACGTGACCTGCTCGATCACCGAGCTCGACGGCCCGCCCGCGCTGCGCGAGCTGCGCCTCGGCGGCCTCGACCTGACCATCACGGAGCGCGACGCGAGCCTCGGCCTGGAGTCACGCCGGCAGGTGCACGTGGTGCCGCTCGCCGAGGATCCGTACCGGGTGGTCGTGCCGTCGGACTGGCCGCCGGTGCACTCCTACGGCGACCTTGCCGACCGGCCGTGGATCTGCGGGCCGCCGACCTCGACGACCGGGCAGGTGCTGGAGCGGCTCGGCCGGGAGCGCGGCTTCACCCCGCGGCGGGTGCACCTGTGCGTGGACTATCCCGCCGTCCTCGCCCTGGTCGCGGCGGGGCACGGCGCCACGATCGCGCCGGACCTGGCGCTGCGGGGTGTCGCCTCCCCGGGGCTCTGCGTGACCGACCTGCCGGTCGCCGGGGCGCGCCGGCTGGACGCGCTCGTCACCGCCGGCAGGGCGGCCCTGCCGGCGGTGGAGGCGTTGCTCGGTGCGCTCCGCGCCCTCTAGTAGATCGACATGTGGACGTGGTTGGTGTGGTCGCTGCTCGGGTCGCCCTGACCGCTGCGGTACGCGTGCCAGCCACCCGCCGGCGTCCAGATCTGCTTGAACCAGATCACGTACATGACCCCGAGCGCCGTCGCGTTCTTCACCAGCCAGGCGGCCAGCTGCGTGCCGTACTCCTTGGACGCGCCGGTCGCCACCCCGCCGAAGCCCTTCGCGTCGGCGGCGAAGTCGCAGGCCCGGCCCTTCGGGTGCTCATACGGCTCGCCCGGCGGACGCCAGCACGACACGAAGTGCGTGAAGCCTGCCTTCTGTACCTGCTGCAGCGCGTGCAACGTCCTCGGGGTCAGGCATCCCTTCGTGGTGGGGTCGTCGGTGGCGCACGACTCGGTGGGCCAGGATCCGTCGGCCCTGCGAGGCGCCGGCTCCGCCGCCTTGCTCGTGGTGCCGCCACTCAAGGTGGTGGAGGCGTCGACGGCGTCCTTGGACTGGGCGAGGGCCCGTTCCAGCTCGGCCTTCTGCTTCGACATCACCGCCATGCTCGCCTGCTGCTTGGCGACCTCGGCGTCGATCGTCGCCTTCGTCCTGCTCAGCTCGTCCCGCAGCGCCGCGACCTGCCGCAGCTGCTCGGCGTTGCCGCGCGCGATGACCTCCAGCGTGCTCACCCGGTCGGCGAACGCCCCAGGCGTCCCGCTGTTGAGCAGCGTCGCCGCGCTGCGCAGCCCGCCGCCGTTCTGATACGCCGCGATCGAGATGGACTGGGTCTCCTCGTGCAGCTTCGCGTACCTCGGCTCGATCGCCGTCTGCTGCGCGGCCAGGTCCTTCTGCCGCTGCAACGACGCGGTGAGGGCGTTCTGCGCGTCGATGTACGCGCGGTTGGTCTCGTCGAGCTTCTTGATCAGCGCCGGGTCGCCGCCCTCACTGGCGTTCGCCGGTGAGGCAGTGCCGAGCACCACGGTCGGGGTCAGGAGGATCGCGAGCGCCGTCACGACGGCGACGATCCACGGAGGTCTGGACATACTGTTCCCTCCATCGGCCGCTTACCGGGTGAGCTGACGGATTCGGGACGGAACAGTCGCCCCTACCGCGCAAAAAGCGCGGATTCACCCCAGAAACTTGGTTCCCCGGCCCGTTGGAGCACGGCTCAGCGGCGGCCGCGCCGGCACGGTGAGTGCCTACGAGCGGGCCGCCGCCGACCCTAACCACCTGCGATTTCATCCCCCTGCGGACCCTCGGTAACGTCCCGGCGGCGTTCTGCAGCCGGGCGGTTTCGGGGTGGTAGGCTAGCCTCCTAGGAAGGTTTGGGGGACATGAACAGGGTCATCGCGGGGTATGCGGTGATCGTCAAGGTAAGCAACGGAAGGGGTCTCGGACATGTCGAGAAGTGCTACGAGCACACCGGCCACCGTCGAGGACTGCCTGCGCGTCGGTGCCGGCTTCTCTCTGGGGGACAGGGCCTGGATCGCCGAGCAGTTCGCCACGCTCGACAGCCGCCTGGCCGCGTTCCCCGTCGACGCCACCGAGCTGGAGGTGTCGGTGAAGGACCGCGCCGCCCGGGGGCAGAAGGTGACCCTCGAATGCTGGATCGCCGGCCAGCAGAAGATCGTGACGACCTCGGCGGAGGAGGATCTGCACGCGGCGCTCAACGACGTCCGCGACGACCTGCGCCGGCGGCTGAACGACGCGAAGACCCGGCAGGAGCCGCGCAACAACCGGCACCTGCGCGAGAGCACCATCACGGATGTCATCTCCCCGGAGCTGACCCCGGCCCTCGACGACGCGTCGCCCGAGGCGGTGCCCGCCGAGACGGCGGCCGCCGGCGACGAGGGTGCGGCCCGGGGCGCGTAACGCCTGGCGCGTAACGCCTGGCGCGTGCCGCCCGCACTGACGCTCAGCCCGGTCGCCGATCGCCGGCGGCCGGGCTTTCCGCTTTTCTCGGGCAGCTCCGATGCGCTGGTTGCTCTTCGCGTGCGTGTTTGTCATGCCCGTAATAGAAAATCCATCACGGCTGCGGCCTTGGTGGTTCCGCGCAGCCTGCGGCAGCGCGACCGGTAGCCCGGTCACCGTCCGTGCCGTAGTTCCGCACTCACATGATCCAGCGCCGTCGGGCGCAGCATTCGGTGCTACAACACCGCCGCTGGCCAAAAAACGAAACCATCGATCACTAGACCGGGTAGTACCAACGCTCGGACGGCGATCTTCCGGCCCCGCCCCGTGATCGAAGGACAGCCGCGGTCGCCCGGACGACCAGTCCGGTCCTTCGATCATGAGCGGGGCCGGCACCGATCGACGCCGATCGGCGCAGCGCAGCGATTTGGGCGATTTGCGAGAAGTCGAAGCCGCCGACAATGCAAGTTACCAACGTCGATCACTAGACCGGGTAGTGCCAGCGCTCGAACGGCGATCTTCCGTTCTGGCTCATGATCGAAGGCGCCCTGTGGTCGTCCGGACGGCCACCCGGATCCTTTGATCAAGCGCCAAGATCGTAGATCTTGGCGCGGGCGAAGCCGGCGCTGCGGTATGGGTGATTTGTTCGTGTCTTTGAACCAGCGACGGTGTTGTAGCACCGAATGATGACCTCGACGGACCTGGATCATGTGAGCGCGGACCTGGCTTGGCATCACCTCGACACGGCACGGACGGTGACCGCGCTACCGGTCGCGCCGCCGGAGGCTGCGCGGAGCCACAAAGACCGCAGCCGTGCCGGATTTTCTATTACGGGCATGACGAACGCGCACGCGAACAGCAACGGAAGGCAGCCAGCGCATCGGCGAAGACGTCGCAACGCCTCAGCAGGCGTCGTGGTACAGCTGTGCGGTGGTGACGCCCCCGTCAACGGCAGCTTTGACGACGAGGCGTTCGAGGCCGTCGAGGAAGCCCAGCGGGCCGCGTTCGCCGAGGAAGCCGTGCTCCGCGCACAGCATCAGCTCCGCCGTGTCGCTGAGGTCGGTCAGGAAGAGGAAGAAGTTGGCGTGCTTCGGCAGCCGGTCGATGACCGGGGCGCGGAGCTTCGTCGCCGGCAGGGCGGCGTGGATCGCGTCGGCGAGGTCGGCGTCGGGGAGCGGGGGCGGCGGGGTCTGGTCCTGGACCGAGAAGCGGGTGTCGTTGAAGAAGCAGTAGCCGTCGGGGGTGATCGAGCGCTGGGTGGCGATCTCGGTGAAGATGGCGTCGAGCTTGCGGGGGTCGTACTCGCAGTGGGCGTAGGCCAGCAGTGCCGCGTCGGAGGCGCGGTGCAGCAGGCCGCCGATGGTCTCGTCGGGCTGCCGGGGGAAGCCGGGGTGCTGGGGGAAGTCGAGCCGGAAGAGGGCGTTCTCGTTGAAGGCGCCGACCAGGGCGCGGCTCGCCGGCCGGAAGCGGGTCGACACGATCATGCGGAGCAGGGCCTCGCGTTCGCCGGTGTACGCGGCGAGCTGCAGCGTGATCGCGGCCAGCAGGACGGTCGCCGGTGGGACGCCGAACCGGGCGGCGAGGCCGTTGGTGGCCAGGGCGAGGGCGGGGGACTGGATCTGGCCCCAGTCGAGGTTGGGCGGCCGGCCGTCGCGGTTGCTCTCGATCATGCGGGTGGGGACGCCGGTGAGGTGCTTCGACCAGTAGCTGAGCGCCTTCGCCTCGCGGCGCAGGCCGATAGGGGAGGTCTCGTACTCGACGCGTTGCAGTGGCTGCTGGCCGGGTTCGACGGCGATCGGCGGGTCCTGCAGCAGGTTGAGCAGGTCGCCGCGGACGATCGCGAAGCTCCAGCCGTCGACGGCCATATGGCTGGCGGCGAGCAGGACGGCGACCGGGGTGTCGTCGCGGGTGAGGACCGCCACCCGTAGCGGCAGGTCGGCGCCGATGTCGAACCAGGGTCTGCGCAGCGCTTCGCCGAGTTCGGCGGCGGCTTCCTCGGTACCGCGGTCGCCGACGTCGTGGATCCGCAGCGGGATGTCGCCCTCGCCGATGACGCGTTGCCGTGGTCCGTCGGGGGTGTCGACGTACACGGTGTGCAGCGAGTCGTGCCGCTCGACGAGCCGGCGCACAGCGGTGGTGACGTCGCGCAGGTCGCGGCCGGCGGGGACCGGGCACTGGACGAGGAGGTTCAGGGTCGAGTCGTGGGGCGGCAGCCAGCGGAACACGTCCCAGATCGCAAGCTGCGCCCAGATGAGCGGGCCTTCGGCGGCGCGGTCGGTGCGGAAGTGCACGGTGGTGGGGTGTAAGGGCATCGAGTCACCTTCTGCCGGAACGGGGTCAGGGTGAGCGCCTAAAAGCTACGACCGCTGTTGCTCTTTTTCAATCAGCCGTACGAATATTGCGCAACGGTGCCAGGTCTGCAAACAATGGCGGAGTTCGATAGGTTGGTTGCATGTGGCGGATCACCGTGGACCACACGTGCATCGGGTCGGGCAGCTGTACGGGGATCGCCCCGGACCGCTTCGAGCTCGACGAGGTCAAGGGCCGGGCGTATCCGGTGAACCCGGACGTCGCCCCGGACGACGAGGCCGTCCTGGACGCGCTCGCCTCCTGCCCCATGGAGGCGATCAGCGTCGTCGACCTGGAGACCGGCAGACCCGTCGAGGTCTGACGGCCCCGGCGCTACGAAGCCGCGTGGAACGGCGCTACGAAGCCGCGTGGAACGCGGCGAGGATGGCGTCGGCGGCCTGGCCGGGGGTCATCGTGCCGGCGCGGACCTGGCGTTCCAGGTCCGGGGCGAGGGCGCGGACGGCCGGGTCGGCGTTGAGGCGGTCGAGCAGGGTGCCGCGGGCGGTCTCCCAGATCCAGGCGACCTGCTGCGCCTCGCGGCGGCGGTCGAAGTCGCCGGAGGTGGACAGGTGCTCGTGGTGCGCTTCGAGCCGGGACCACAGCTCGGTCAGGCCCGCGCCGGTGAGGCCGCTGCACGTCACGACCGGCACCTGCCAGTCGCGCCCGGCGCTGCCGCTCTGCAGGAGGCGCAGGGCGCCGGCGAGTTCGCGGGCGGCCTTGCGGGCGTCGGGTTCGCCGGGGCCGTCGGCCTTGTTGACGGCGATGACGTCGGCGAGCTCGAGGACGCCCTTCTTGATGCCTTGCAGCTGGTCGCCGGTGCGGGCGAGGGCGAGCAGCAGGAAGGTGTCGACCATGCCGGCGACGGCGGTCTCGGACTGGCCGACGCCGACGGTCTCGACGAGGACGACGTCGTAGCCGGCCGCCTCGACGACCGTCATCGCCTCGCGGGTGGCCCGGGCGACGCCGCCGAGGGTGCCGGACGTCGGCGATGGTCGTACGAACGCGGCGTCGTCGACGGAGAGGCGGGCCATGCGCGTCTTGTCGCCGAGGATGCTGCCGCCGGTGCGGGTCGAGGACGGGTCGACGGCGAGGACCGCGACCTTGTGCCCGGCGCCCGTCAGGGTGACGCCGAGCGCGTCGATGAACGTGGACTTGCCGACCCCCGGTACGCCGGTGACGCCGACGCGGCGTGCGCGGCCGGCGTGCGGGGTCAGCGCGACGAGCAGCTCCTGCGCCCGGGCCCGGTGGTCGGGGCGGGTCGACTCCACGAGGGTGATCGCCCGCCCGATCGCGGCGCGCCGGCCGGCCAGGACGCCGTCGTAGAGGTCATCCATGCCGGGAGCGGAGCTGCGCCAGCAGGTCCAGGGCGGCGTCGGCGATCACCGTGCCGGGCGGGAAGATCGCGGCGGCGCCGGCGGCGCGCAGCTCGTCGAAGTCCTGCTGGGGGATGACGCCGCCGACGATGACGAGGATGTCGTCGCGGCCGAGCGCGGCGAGCTCGTCGCGCAGCGCCGGGACCAGGGTGAGGTGACCGGCGGCGAGGGAGTTGACGCCGACGATGTGCACGTCGGCCTCGACTGCCTGCCGGGCCACCTCGCCCGGGGTCTGGAACAGCGGGCCCACGTCGACGTCGAAGCCGAGGTCGGCGAACGCGGTCGCGACGACCTTCTGGCCGCGGTCGTGGCCGTCCTGGCCCATCTTCGCGACCAGGATGCGGGGGCGGCGGCCCTCCGCCTCGGCGAACTCGGCGGTGGCGGCACGCACCCGTTCGATGTTGCCGGCGGACCCGGCTTCGTCGCGGTACACCCCGGAGATGGTACGGATCTGCGCCGTGTGCCGCCCGAACACCTGCTCCAGGGCGTCGGAGATCTCGCCGACGGTGGCGTGGGCGCGGGCCGCCTCGACGGCGAGCTCGAGGAGGTTCGCGTTGCCCGCGGCGCCGGCTGTCAAGGCCTGCAGGGCCGCCTGCGTCCTGGAAGAGTCCCGGTCGGCGCGCAGGCGGGCGAGTTTCGCCAGCTGCTGGGTGCGGACCGAGGAGTTGTCGACCTTCAGCACCTCGATGGGTTCGTCGGCGTCGGGGCGGTACTTGTTGACGCCGATCACCGGCTGCCGGCCGGAGTCGATGCGGGCTTGGGTGCGGGCCGCGGCCTCCTCGATGCGCAGCTTCGGGATGCCCTCGTCGATGGCGCGGGCCATGCCGCCGGCCGCCTCGACCTCCTGGATGTGCTGCCACGCGCGGGCGGCGAGGTCGTGGGTGAGTTTCTCCACGTAGGCGCTGCCGCCCCACGGGTCGATGACCCTGGTCGTGCCGGACTCCTGCTGCAGCAGCAGCTGCGTGTTGCGGGCGATGCGGGCGGAGAAGTCCGTCGGCAGGGCGAGGGCCTCGTCGAGGGCGTTGGTGTGCAGCGACTGGGTGTGGCCCTGGGTGGCGGCCATCGCCTCGACGCAGGTGCGGACCACGTTGTTGAACACGTCCTGTGCGGTCAGTGACCAGCCTGAGGTCTGGCAGTGGGTGCGCAGGCTCAGCGACTTCGGGTTCTTCGCGCCGAATTCGCGCACGAGCTTCGCCCACAGCAGCCGCCCGGCGCGCAGCTTGGCGACCTCCATGAAGAAGTTCATGCCGATCGCCCAGAAGAACGACAGCCGGGGCGCGAACACGTCGACGTCCAGGCCGGCGTCGCGGCCGGCGCGCAGGTATTCGACGCCGTCGGCGAGCGTGTAGGCGAGCTCCAGGTCGGCCGTGGCTCCGGCCTCCTGGATGTGGTAGCCGGAGATGGAGATGGAGTTGAACTTCGGCATCTTCTCCGAGGTGTACCGGAAGATGTCGCTGATGATCCGCATCGATGGTGCCGGCGGGTAGATGTAGGTGTTGCGGACCATGAACTCTTTGAGGATGTCGTTCTGGATCGTGCCGGACAGCTGCTCCGGCGCGACGCCCTGCTCCTCCGCCGCGACGATGTACAGCGCCAGGACCGGCAGGACGGCACCGTTCATCGTCATCGACACGCTCATCTTGTCCAGCGGGATGCCGTCGAACAGCTGCCGCATGTCCAGGATCGAGTCGATGGCGACGCCGGCCATGCCGACGTCCCCGGCGACGCGCGGGTGGTCGGAGTCGTAGCCGCGGTGCGTGGCGAGGTCGAACGCGACGGACAGGCCCTTCTGCCCGCCGGCGAGGTTGCGCCGGTAGAAGGCGTTGGACTCCTCGGCGGTGGAGAACCCGGCGTACTGGCGCACCGTCCATGGCTGGGTGGTGTACATCGTCGGGTAGGGGCCGCGCAGGTACGGCGCGATCCCCGGGTACGTGTCGAGGAAGTCGAGGCCGGCGAGGTCGGCCGCGCCGTAGACGCCGGCGACGTCGATGCCCTCGGGCGTCAGCCACGCCTCGCCCGGCTCCGGTGCGGCGGGGTCGACGCGGGGGGTGCCGAGGGAGACCTCGGTGAAGTCGGGGATCACGGCGCCACCAGTCCCAGGTCAGCGTGTGTCCGGCGGAGCACCGCGAGGGCGTCGCAGCCGGTGTACAGGTAGTCGTCGACGTGCTCGTAGCCGGCGGGTTTCCCGGCCAGCCAGACGGTCCGCGCGCCCTCGGCCTTCAGCCGCCCCGCGGTCTGCGCCGCCTCTTCGGCGTAGGAGCGGTCGGACCCGCAGATGCAGACGACCTCCGTGACGGGTCCATTGTGGACGGTGCGGATGCCGCCGGCCGCGAACAGGTTGGCCGCGAACGACGCCCGCGCCGTGTGCGCCGCGACCGGTCCGAGCGTCACCAGGCTGACCACCTTGTCCGAGCCGTCGGCGGCGTCGCGGAGGTTTTCGTAGGCTTCGGCGTACCGGTGCCGCGGCAGACCACCCGACGGTGCCGGCGGGGCGGGGGAGCGGGCCGGGCGGCGCTCCTCGAGGCTGGCGAACTCGCTGACCCCGGTGATCGGGTCGAGCCGGCGTGCGAGCCGGTCGGCGCGGCGCTGCCAGGTCGCCGCGACCCGGTCCGCGACCAGCGCGCTGTCCAGGGCGGCGCGCATCCCGCCGGCGCGTTCGACGTCGATGAACACGTCCCAGGCGGCGTGCGCGAGGGCGTCGGTGAGCGACTCCACGAACCATGAGCCGCCGGCCGGGTCCAGGACCCTGGCCACGTTGGCCTCCTCGACCAGCAGCGTCGAGGTGTTGCGCGCGATGCGCCGGGAGAAGCCGTCGGGCAGCCCGAGCCGCGCGTCGAACGGCAGCACCGTCACCGCGTCCGCGCCGCCGACCCCGGCGGCGAAGCAGGCGACGGTGGTGCGCAGCAGGTTCACCCACGGGTCGCGGGCCGTCATCATCGCCGCGCTCGTCACCGCGTGCTGGACCTGCGCGCCGAGGTGCGGCACGTCGCAGACGGTGGCGATGCGCGCCCAGATCCGCCGCGCCGCCCGCAGCTTCGCGATGGTGGCGAACTGGTCGCCGCCGGCCGCATAGCGGAACTCCAGCTGGCGCAGCGCCATCCCGGCGCTCAGCCCGGCGTCGACGAACGCCCGCAGGTACGCCACCCCGGTCGCCGCGGCGAAGCCCAGCTCCTCGGCGTCGCTGCCGCCCGCCTCGTGATAGGGCGTCGCGTCGACGGTCGCCACCGGCACCGTCTCAGGTGCGCGTTTGGCGAGCCGGCCCAGCATGCCGAGGTCGGCGGGCTGCCCGGTCCTGGCCTGCCATCCGAGCGGGTCGGCGCCGAGGTTGCCGCGCTTGTCCTCACCCGGCAGCTCGAGGAACGCGCTCGCGGCGGCCTCGGTGTCGGCGCCGCAGTCCAGCACGACGGGGGCGAGGTCGAGGTACACGCCGTCGAGGACCTCGGGGATGCTGCCGGGCGCGATCCCGTCCAGCCAGATCGAGGTCGCCCCGTTCTCCAGGTCGGCGAGGATCGCCTCCCGTGTGGCCTTCGCGTCGGGGTCGGCGTGCCGCTGCCGCACGTCCCACGCCCGGGGCTGCGCGCTGCCACCGCGGATGAACGGCGTCTGCCCGGGCCACCCGACCGGCGGCAGGCCGGCGGTGTCGTCGGCCGTGAACAGCGGCGCCACCGCGATCCCGTCGTAGGAGACGCTGCCGAGCAGCTCCCGCACCGCCTCGGGGGGCGTGGCATCATCGGCGCCGCCGGACTTGCGTAACACCGCAAGGGCCAGCCGCTGCCACTGCTCCAGGTCACCGCCGGCGAAGTCGGCCCCCAGCCGCAACCCGCCCGCCTCCTCAGGTCCAGACCTGACAGGCTCACTCATGACCGGATGTTAAGGGCGTGTGACAGCGCCCCCGTTCCCGTTGTGAAATCGTCCACCAGTTGAATATCTCACCGGCGCACGCACTTCGGCTCCCCTAACGACCCCTACCGCAGGGCGGGGTCAGGCGCGGGGGCGGTCCAGGTCGAGCTGGTCGAGCCAGTCGTCGACGGGGTGGCCGAGGTCCTCGGCGGTGTCGAACCAGCGGGCCGCGGTGGCCTCGTCGGCCGGTATGCCCTCGCCGACCAGGTGCATGTAGCCGAGCATCGCCGCGGCGCGGGCGTTGCCGGCGTCGGCGGCGCGGCGGTAGTAGTCGGCGGCGAGGGTGAGGTCGGCGGGGAAGCCGGTGCCGGTGGCGTGGGCGGCGCCGACGTTGTAGAGGGCGCGTGGCTGGCCGAGGTCGGCGGCGCGCAGCAGCCAGGTGCGGCCGGTGTCGTCGTCGCGAGGGACGCCCTCGCCGGTGGAATACAGCACGTACAGCTCGAACGCGGCGTCGGCGTTGCCCTGCCCGGCGGCCCACAGGTGATGCTCCACGGCGGCGGCCGGGTCGCCGAGCCATTGCTCGACCAGGCCCAGCCGGTAGCGGGCCTCGGCGTCGGTGGCGGCGTGCGGGCGCAGGTGCTCGCGGGCCTCCCGCTGCGCCTCGACCGGGCCGTCGGCGCAGGCGCGTGCGAACAGCAGCGCGCCGTCGCGGTCGCCGAGCGTCGCGGCCCGCGCGAAGCAGTGCCGTGCCCGGTCCAGCTGGGTGTCGCCCTCGGCGCCCGGCAGGAGGGCGCCGTCGACGCCCAGGTAGCAGCGGCCCAGCGTGATCCAGGCGGTGGCGGTGCCCACGGCGCTGAGGCCGGCCACGACGACGGCGGCGGCCTCGACGGGCAGGATGCCGATCATCATGTCGCCGCGGTCGATCCGGCCGGCGAGGGTGGTGCAGGCCGTCTCCACCAGGTCGAGGTCCGGGTCGTCGGCGGCCAGCTGCCCCGCCGCCATCGCCAACAGGTGGCCGCTGTCGAGATCCATCGCGGCAAGATACCAGCGCCGCCGGTGGTGCGGCTGTATGAAGATCGGAGCATGACGACCGACTACAACGGCTACCAGCACACCGTCTACGCCCAGGGCAGGGCCCTCACCCCGGAGGCGGCGCAGGCGTGGGCGGAGGCGTTCCGGCGGTGGGCACCCGCGGACACGACGACCGTCCTGGATCTCGGTTCAGGGACCGGCCGGTTCACGCCGATCCTGGCGGAGGCCTGCAAACCCTGCCAGGTGTACGGCGTCGAACCGTCCCACGGCATGCGCACCGCCGCCGAGCGCGATGCCACGCACCCGGCGGTGCGGTACCTGGACGGCAGCGCCACCGCCATCCCGCTGCCGGACGGCTCCTGCGACCTGGTGCTGCTGTTCCTCGTCCTGCAGCACGTCACGGACCGGCCGGCGGCCGCCGCGGAGATCCGCCGGGTGCTGCGCCCCGGTGGCCGGCTGCTGGTGCGCAGCACGTTCGCCGACCGGCTGCCCGACCTCACCTGGCACCGGTACTTCCCGGGTGCGCGCGCCGTGGAGCGGCGGATGTTCCCGACCCTGCAGGAGACCATGGACCTGTTCGAGCTGCCGGTGGTCGGGCTCGACAAGGTCCGGGAGCGCCTCGCGCCCGGGCTGCGCGCCTACGCCGCCCGGCTGGAGCTGCGGGCCATCTCCGTCTTCGAGCACCTCACCGACGCCGAGATCGAGGCCGGGTTCGCCGCCCTGCGCACGGCCGCCGCCGCGGAGACCGTACCGGTGCCGATCGAGGAGGACTCGGACCTGCTGGTCCTGCAGCTCGACCCGCCGGGCCCGGACCCGGCCAGGCAGCGGCCGGACTGGTGGTGAGCGCCGTTCAGCGCGGGTAGGGCCGCGCCGCGGCGGCACGGCCAGTTCCACCTGGCGGGTCCGAGGAACCGCCGACCGTGCCGCCGCGGGGTTTCACATCGCCAGGCGCGGGTCGAGGGCGATGGTGGTGAGCCGGTCGAGGGTCAGCGGCGGCGCCGGCAGGAACACGGCCGGGGCCTGGTTGCCGTCCCAGCCGTTCCAGCAGTTGCGGACGCTGACGGAGACCAGCGAGTACGGGCGCCACACCAGCACGGCGTACATGACGATCTGGCCGTTGCGCACGGACAGGGCGAGGACCGTCTCGCCGCCGGGGCCCGTGCTGTCGGTGCACTCGGGTGGGCTGTAGCCGGACCCTTCCGGCTTGAACGCGGCCCGCCACTCGTCGCACGACCCGGGTGCCGGCGCCGTCTCCGACGGCAGCGGCGAGGAACCCGTGCCTGGCCTCGCGTCGGCGGTGAAGGAGAAGTCGGCGGTGCCGCCGGCCGTGGTGAGCGCGGCGATGGTCATGTGGGCGTCGCCGGCCATGTAGCCGGGGTAGTCCTTGCTGGGGATCACCTCGACGGCCGCGGCTCTGGTCCGCAGGTCCGCGACCGTCACCCCGGCCGGTCCGGCGCGCAGCAGCTCGTTGATCGCGGCGCTCTGCCGGCGCAGCACCTGATCCTGTGGTTCGGCCGAGTGGGCCGGTGAACCCGGGTGCGGTGACACGCTCGGCCCGGGTGCGGCCGGCGGTGCCCCGTCCCGCCGCATAGGTCCGGCCAGGCCGTTGCCCGCCACGACGATCGCGGCGACGGTGGCGAACGCGGCGACGAGCACGCCGGCCGGGCGCAGCAGCAGGATCCTGCGCTGGCGGGCGATCGTGGCGTCGACGTCGATCCGGGTGGGCGGGGCCACGCCGATGGCCTCGTCAAGCAACTCACGCATCGGTTACTCCTGTTCCTGATCGGCGGTGGCGAGGACGCGCAGCGTGGCGAGGGCGCGCGCGGTCTGGCTCTTCACGGTCCCTTCGGACACCCCGAGGATGTCCGCGGTCTGGCTGACCGACAGGTCGCAGTAGAACCGCAGCACGACGCACGCCCGGCGGCGCGGCGGCAGCCTGGACAGCAGCGCCAGCAGCTGCCCGTCGCCGGGTTCGGCGTCGTGGGTCGCGGGCTCCGGCAGCAGCTCGACCGGGCTCTCCCGCCGTCGCCACGGCCGGCGTCGCTCGTCGAGCCAGGTGTGGGTGAGGATCCCGTGCACGTACGCGTCGAGGTTGTCCGCCTGCTGCGCGCGGTGCCAGTGCCGGTACAGCTTCCCGATGGTGACCGCGACGACGTCGTCGACGGCGTCCCAGTCCCGGCACAGCAGGAACGCGCTGCGGCGCAACGGGTCCAGCCGCGCCTGCACGTAGTCCCGGTATGCGATCTCGTCAGCACGTTTCACGCACGCGCCCCCTCCGATGTGGCCTTCACACCTGGACGTCGCACGGGCCGGCCGGAAGGGTTGCCGCCGGGTCAGCGGTTGCTGAGGTGGTCGCGCTCCAAGGTGTCGAGGGTCAGCGCCGCCGCCGTGCGGGACGCCGCATCGCCACGGTGCCGCAGATCATGAGGTACCTCATGACACCCCCTGGTGCCAGGCGGCGTAGACGCGTTTCGGCACGACCATCCGCCACGCCTCGACGATCAGGTCGCGCAGCTCGGCGCCGTGGAGGGTGGCGAGGTGCCCGCAGACCCAGTTGAACCGCAGGTCCGACACCGGCGGCTGGAAGAACCGGGCGGGATCGGTGGCCACGAGCGCGTCGCGTTCCTCCTTCGGGAACGCGAAGCCGAGCGTCGTCTCGTCCTGCGACAGCGCCAGATAGACGATGCTGCCGACCCGGAACTTGACCCGGTCGCGGATCAGGTGCTCGGTGGTCCGCGGCAGGCTCAGCGCCACCCCGCGCACCTCATCGACGGTGCCCATCCGCACATCCTGGCACGGCCGCGGCCGCCGCACGGGGCACCGATTCCGTGCCGATGCCGCCGACGCGGCCGGTGGCGCCGGCGGGCGGCGGGTTCGTCGGCGTGATAGGCAATCCGGGTGGAACCCGACGAGTACATCCGTGGTCTGGCCGCCGACTCGCTGCGACGCGGTGACGCCGTCGGCTGGTGGGACTCCCTGTACGTGGCGGCGGGCAACGGTGTCACCGAGGTCCCGTGGGACCGGGGCGGCGGCCCGCACCGGCTGCTCGCGTCGTGGCCCGGTGCCGGACGCGACGGCGGCGGGCGCCGGGCCGTCGTCGTCGGCTGCGGGCTGGGCGGCGACGCGGAGTTCCTCGCCGGGCGCGGGTATGCGACGGTCGCGTTCGACGTGTCGCCGGCGGCGGTCCGCACCGCCCGTGAACGCTTCCCGGACTCGGCGGTCGACTACACGGTCGCGGACCTGTTCGAGCTGCCCGACGCCTGGCACGGCCGGTTCGACCTGGTCTTGGAGAGCATGACGGTGCAGGCACTGCCGAGGGACCTGCGGGCGCGTGCGATCGGCGCCGTGCGTGACCTGGTGGCGCCGGGCGGGACGCTGCTGGTGATCGCCGCCGCGATCGAGGACGGCCAGGAGTCCGACGAGGGGCCGCCGTGGCCGTTGACGCGCGCGGAGGTCGCCGCCTTCGAGTCGGCGCGACTGCGGTTCGCCGAGCTGGAGGAGTTCAAGGAACCCGGCCTGCACCGCTGGCGCGCCGAGCTCGTCCGGGCCGCCGCGGCGGCCTGATCGGCCGGGCGGAGCCTGCCTGGGTACCAACGCCGGGCCGAGGCGCTCACCCCGATGCAAAGATAAATCACGATAAATGCAGACAATAGGTGCGGGATGTCGTTCGAACGGGTGACGCCGACGTCACCGGCGGCGGTGGGCGTCGTTGCTGGGGGCAGCTAGCAGTCCCCCTGCCGAGCGAATGGATCGCAGCCATGAGACCGGGTATCGGTGGCGCGCACAGATCACGAGGCCGGATGCTCATGGCCTCGGCACCGCTCACACTGGCCGTCGCCGCGGCGGTCCTCGTCGGCGGGCCTCCGCTCGGGTTGCCCCCGCACCTCGCCGTGCTCGTCGCCGCCGCGGCCGCCACCGCACTGCACGCCGCCTGGCTGCTGCGCCTCGCGACGGGCACCGGCGCCGCCGCTGCCCCGGGGCCGCGCCGCGCCCGCAGGGACCGTGTTCAGCCTCGCCGCCCTCGCGTTCGGCGTGTTCACCGCCGGCGTCTCGGCCGTGGCCACGCCGGTCGCCGCATACCTGGCGCCGGCCGCCGGGGTCGCGCTCGTCGCCGGCCTGCTCAAGCTGCCCGGCGTCACCGTCGACACCGGCGGCGCGCTGCGCCGCGCCCTGGACGGGATCTGCGTCGCGCTGTGGAAGTTCCTGGCGCTGCTGGTCCTCGTGCTCGAACAGGACGGCGGGCCCAGCCGCACCGTGTTCACCACCTGCCTGCTCGCCGTCATCGGCATCACGGTCGCCGTCGTGAGCGGGGTCCGGGCGCCGTTCCCGCGCTGGGCCGCCGTCACCGCCGCCGGCGGGGTGGCGCTGATCGTGCTCGGCCTGGCGGTCCTGCCGCTGCACCCCACCGGCGACGGCGTCTGGCTGCTGGCCGCGGGCGGGCTGCTGGTGCTCGGCTCGGTGCTGGTCTGGGCCGGCGCGTGCCGGTCCGTGGACGCCGACCGCCGGCCGGCCCGACCGGCGACCGACGGCACCCTGATCGGCGACCCGCTGCTGGTCGCCCCGGTCCTCGCCGGCGCCGCCGCCGTGCTGTACGCGCTGGTCAGCCGGGGACAGCTCGGCCTGACCGCGATGGTGATCGGCACGTTCGCCGTCCTCGCCGTCGCGGTGCGGGAGCTGCTGGAGGCGGTCGCGCTGCGCCGGTACAGCGGCCGGCTCGATGCGCAGGAGGCGACGTTCCGCACCCTGGTCGCCGGATCCAGCGACGTGATCGTGGTCCTGGACCCGGACCTGTCGGTGCGGTGGCAGTCCGCCGCCGCCGCACGCCAGTTCGGCCTGTCGGACCAGGAGGTCGTCGGGCGGCCGTTCCAGCAGCTCGTCCACCCCGACGACCTGGACCTGGTGGCGCCGGAGCGGGCCGGGCCGCGGCCGGTGCCGGTGCGGGCCAGGATCCAGGACGGCTTCGGGGTGTGGCGGCCGGTCGACGTCACCGTCACCGACGAACGCGGCAACCCGGAGGTCGCCGGCGTCGTGGTGCACCTGCGCGACGCCAGTGCGCAGCAGGAGCTGGAGCACAGCCTGCAACGCACGATGCGGGTCGACCCGCTGACCGGCCTGGCGAACCGCGGGACGCTGCTCGCCCACCTCAACGACGGCGGCGGTCACCTGCTCACGATCGGCCTCGACGGGTTCGCGGGCGTCAACGCCCTGCACGGCTCCGACGTCGGCGACGCGATGCTCGTCCAGGTCGCCGCGCGCATCCGGGACGCGGTCAACCGCGGCGACGTCGCGGCACGGCTCAACGGTGACGAGTTCGCCGTGTACACCGGTGCCGACAAGGTGCACGCGTTCACGCTCGCCACCCGGCTGCTCGGCGACCTCGGCCAGCCGTACCCGCTGCCCGGCGCCGACCTGCAGCTGTCCGCGGGGATCGGGCTCGCCCCGGTCTGCGGCGGCGCGGAGGAGTCGCTGCGCCGCGCCGGGCTGGCGCTGCGGCGGGCGAAACGCGGCGGGCGCGGCAAGGTCGAGTGGCACGACGCCGAGGTCGAGGACGCCTACGTGCGGCGGGCCACGCTCGAGCAGCACCTGCCGCAGGCGGGGGAGCGCGGCGAGCTGGACCTCGCATACCACCCGGTCTACGACCTCGTCGAGGGCCACCCGATCGGCGTGGAGGCGCTGCTGCGCTGGCGGCACCCGACGCTCGGCACCGTCCCGCCGAAGGAGGCGCTGGAGGTCGCGCGGGAGCTCGGGATCACCCGTGAGCTGCACGACTGGGTGCTCAACCGGGCGTGCCGGCAGCTGTCGTCGTGGCAGCACGAGGGGTACGTGCTGTGGATGTCGGTCAACGTCGCGATCGACGACCTCGTCGCCCCGGACTTCGCCGGCCGGCTGAGCCTGACCCTGGACAGCCACCAGATCGACCCGGCGGACCTGGTCGTCGAGCTGTCGGAGCGGGAGCTCGGCGTCGACCTCGAGCGGGCCGTCGAGCCACTGGCCACGGTGCGGGCCATCGGCGTGCGGACCGCGCTGGACGGCTTCGGCGCCGGCACCACGTCGCTGGCGCACCTGCGCCGCCTGCCGACGGACATGCTGAAGGTCGACGGCGCCCTGTTCGCGTCGCAGCCGTCGGCCGGGGGACCGGCGGCGCCGATCATCGACGTCGTGGTGAAGCTCGCGCGGCGGCTCAACGTGACGGTCGTCGCCCATGGTCTGGAGGCGGAGCGGCACCTGGAGGTCGTGCGGACCGCGGGCTGCCGGTACGGCCAGGGCCACTACTACGGCACGCCCGCACCGGCGGAACGCATCGAGGCCGCGCTGGTGCGCCAGAGGACCTGGTGACGCCGCTCAACTGGCCGGTCACGGCATCCGGGTGGTGATCGGCCGGTCCCGGTGCACGTGCAGGACGCTGAACGTGATCGGCTGGTCCGGCTTGTCCTGCCAGCCGACGGCGAGCCGCAGCGTCTCCCGCGTCGACGGGAACAGCATCTTGCCGGTCGCCACGACCGGCAGGCCCAGCTTCGCCGGCTGCGCGCCACGGTTCTTGAGGTTGCCGCCGACGACGTTGATGAGCTCGCCCATGGCGTCGGTGACGTCGCGGTCGGTGACCTCGTCGGGTTCCATGGCGAGCATCAGGCCGGTGATGTCGGTGGCCGCCGCCGCCGGTACGAGCACCCGCACGTGACCCTCCCAGGCGCCCGTGATCGACACGGCGGCGGTGACCGGCCGCAGGTCCAGGCCCGGTTCGAGGTCCGTCGGCTGGGCGTCCGGCTGCTGCAGGTACGCGTCCCAGACCTCGTTGACGATCTCGACGAGGTCCCGGTCGACGAGGCCGGACTCGGTGAGCGAGGCGTCCACCATGCGCACTCCAGAGGTCGTGAGGGCTGTACCTGTCACCCGCATGGTGCCAGCCGAAAGTGGCAGTTCCGCCAGAAACAGGAAAATCTGCCCGGGCTGCTTCCGCCCGCAGCGGAATGCGCCCTCGGTGTTCGGTGACCGGCCGTGCCGTCGCCTAGGGTCGGGCGCATGGAGCACAGCTCGCGGTTCCGCTACGACCGGCGCCCCGACGACGATCCGCCGGTCCAGCCGCCCCAGCACGCACCCTGGCTCGACGAGCAGCTGTTCGGCCGCCGCATGGTGTTCCTGCGCGGCGTGATCGAGCCGGAGATGGCCGGCCGCGCCGCGGCGACCCTCCTCGCCCTCGACGCCCTCGGCCCCGACCCGATCACGCTGCACCTGTCGGCGGAGGAGGGCCAGCTCGCGGCGGTCTTCACGCTCGTGGACGCCCTCGACGCGGTGCACGCACCGGTCCACGCGACCGCCGTCGGTCAGATCGGCGGCGCCGCCATCGGCGTGTTCTGCGCCGCGCAGACCCGCTCGGCGTTCGCCCATGCCAGGTTCCGGCTGTCCGAGCCGAAGGTGACCAGCCCCGGCGGCACCGCCGACCAGGTCGTCGCCGAGGCCGGCCGCTACCTGCGCGACCTGGAGGACCTGGTGCTGCGCGTCGCCGCCGCGACGGGCCAGCCCAGGTCGCGCGTCGAGGACGACCTGTCCACCGGCCGCGTCCTGTCCGCCGAGGAGGCCGTCGAATACGGCCTGATCGCGTCGATCACCTCCCGGTAGCCGCCGTCCGTTGCTGGTTTGCCCGCGCGTGATCTACTAGGTTCGATCGCGACGGCGGTGGGTGGCCCGTACGAGAGGAAATGCTGGGTGAGCAGCACGGAACACGGCCGGATCGACACCTCGGTCCCGCATCCGGCCCGGCGCTACAGCTACTGGCTCGGCGGCAAGGACCACTTCGCCGCCGACCGGGAGTCCGGTGACGCGATCGCCGCGGCATTCCCCGCGGTCGTCGCCCTGGCCCGCGCCAACCGCGCCTTCCTGGGCCGCGCCGTGCGGTTCCTCGCCGAGTCCGGCGTCCGCCAGTTCCTCGACCTCGGCACCGGCCTGCCCGCACCGGACAACACCCATGAGGTCGCGCAGCGCGTCGCCCCGGACGCCCACGTCGTCTACGTCGACAACGACCCGATCGTGATGGTCCACGCCCGCGCGCTGCTGCAGGGGGACCCGCGGGGCAGGACCGCCTACCTCGAGGCCGACGTCCGCGACCCCGCGGCGATCCTGGCCCACCCGAGCCTGCGCGAGACCCTCGACCTGACCGAGCCCGTCGCGCTGCTGCTGGTCACCACGCTGCACTTCGTGCACGACGACGCGCAGGTCGCGGCCGTGGTCCGGCACCTGCTCGACGCGGTCCCCTCCGGCAGCTACCTGGTCATCACCCACGGCACGATGGACTTCAGCACGCCGGAGGGCGTCGCCGCCTACGAGAAGATGTTCGCCGCCGGCGGCACCGACGTGCGGGCCCGGCCGAAGGCCATCATCGAGCAGTACTTCGCCGGCCTGGACATCGTCGAGCCCGGCATCGTCCCGGTCGGCGACTGGCGCCCGGACGCCTCCAGCGACCGCCCCGTCAGCGCGGACCTGCAGATCTACGGCGTGGTCGGCCGCAAGCCGTAACACCCATGGCGCCCTCGACGGATGACGACCGGCCGTATGCCCGCCGCGACGGTCTCTACATCTCCGGGCAGCAGGCGGAGGACGAGGGCCGCAGCATCGTGCGGTTCCTGGCCTCCGGCGAGGTGGTCACCGCCGGTGTCGGATCGACGGACGACCCGGCCACGCTGGCGGAGCAGGTCGCCCGCTGGCTGGCGCCCGGGCACCGCTACGTCTCGGCGGGCCGGTGCGAGCACGACGGCGACGAGGTCCGGTTCGTCGCGTCGAGCTCGTACGGCAACGTCTCCTACGCCGGGCGCATCGCCCGGGACGGCCTGGAGATGGAGCTGGCCTGGCACAGTGACATCAACGGCAACAGCGGCAGCGAGCGATACTGGTTCGTGCCGGTGCAGTCACTGCGAGACGAGCCGGAGGCCGTCGAATGAGCGGCACGACCGCACAGCCCAAACGCATCCCGGGCCAGACCGATGCCGATCACCACGCAGGCCCCGACCCCAACGCGCAGTTCCTCAGTCGCGCCTGAGCCGGAGACGCCGGTGGGCGGGGCGGCCCGAGGGGTGGCCGCCCCGCCCACGTCATAGCCTCAGCGGGTCGTGACCGGGACCTTCTCCTCGGGCAAGGGGGCGGCCAGGTCCAGGGTGCTGCGCAGGGCGGTCGGCTTCATCAGTGCCGCCGCCACGACGCCGACGACCGCGATGCCGGCCGAGATGAGGAAGATGTGGCCGGTCGCGTCGCCGTAAGCGGCGCGGACGATGTGTTGCATCGCGGGCGGGAGGGCGTTGAGGTTGAGGTTGCTGGCACCGCCGGAGCCGGAGCCGGCCGGTACCCCCGCGGCGGCCAGACCGTGCGTGATGTTGTCGGCGACCCGGCGGGCGAGGACGGCGCCGAGGACCGAGACGCCGATGGTGCCGCCGAGCGAGCGAAAGAACGCGATCGTGGAGCTGGCCGCGCCGATGTCCTTCAGGGGCACGGTGTTCTGCACGGCGAGGACCAGGTTCTGCATCGAGGAGCCGACACCGACGCCGACGAGCAGCATGGCCGCGCCGACGAAGACGAGGGACGTCTCGTGGTCGATGGTGGCCAGGGCGCCGAAGCCGAGGACGAGGATGACGGTGCCGGCGACGATGTACGGCTTGATGTTGCCGGTCTTCGTGATGAGCCGGCCGACGACGATCGAGGCGCCGAGGACGCCGGCCATCATCGGGATGGTGAGCAGGCCGGCCTCGGTCGGGGTGTAGCCGCGGCCGATCTGGAAGTACTGGCCGAGGAAGACGGCGCCGCCGAACATGGCCATGCCGACGGCGAGGCTCGCGATGATCGACAGGGCGGTGGTGCGCTGCTTGACGATGTCCAGCGGCACGACCGGCTCTGCAGCCCGGGCCTCGACGAAGACGGCGAGGGCGAGCAGCACCAGGCCGGCGCCGACCATGGTGAAGGTCTGCCACGACAGCCACGCGAACGAGCCGTCGACGAACGACACCCAGATGAGCAGGACGCTGACGCCGGCGGCGATGAGCGATGCGCCGAGGTAGTCGATGCGGACGTTGTCGCGGCGCAGCGTGGCGATGTGCAGGGTCTTCTGCAGCACGAACAGCGCGATGACGGCGATCGGCACGCCGACGAAGAAGCACCAGCGCCAGCCGAGCCAGGAGGTGTCGACGATGACGCCGCCGAGCAGCGGGCCGCCGACGGTCGCGACGGCCATCACGCCGCCGAGGTAGCCGTTGTACCGTCCACGCTCCCGCGGCGGGATCATCGCGGCGATGACGACCTGGACGAGGGCCTGCAGGCCGCCGACGCCGATGCCCTGGAAGGCGCGCGCGGCGATCAGCTCGCCGGCGTTCTGCGCGAGACCAGCGACGATCGAGCCGACGACGAAGATGACGATCGAGATCTGGACGAGGAGCTTCTTGCTGTACAGGTCGGCCAGCTTGCCCCAGATCGGCGTGGAGGCGGTGGCGGTGAGCAGGGTCGCGGTGACGACCCAGGTGTACTGGCCCTGCGTGCCGTTGAGCGCCCCGATGATCTTCGGCAGGGCGGTGGAGACGATGGTGGAACTCACCATCGCCACGAACAGCACGAGCAGCAGGCCGCTCAGCGCCTCGAGGATCTGCCGATGGGTCATCGGCTCCTCGGTCCTCGTCTGACTCATCGTGATGCCTCCATGTGCGAAGCGTGCGAAGCGTGCGAAACCTGCGAAGCGTGCGAAACCTGGGAAGCGTGCGAAACATGCGAACTGCTCAGGGCGGTCGTGAAACGGCGCAGGTACGCCCCGAACTGCTCGACGTCCTCGCCGCTCCAGTCGCGCAGGGCGTCGGCGAGCAGGGCGTCGTACCAGACCACGGCGTCGGCGAGGGTGCGCCGGCCGGCGTCGGTCAGCTCCAGGAGGCTGGCCCGCCCGTCGTGCGGGTCGGCGACGCGGCGGACCAGCCCGTCCCGCTCGGCGGCGCTGACCGCACGGCTGGTCGTGGACTGGTCCAGGGCGCAGGCGGCGGCGACGTCCTTCAGCCGGCCGCCGCGGTCCACCGCCTGCAGCAGCCCGACGGTCCCGGCCGGCAGGACCGGGTGCCGCTGCTGCTTGATGACGCGGAGGACCTTCATCAACTCGTACAGCTCGTCGCGCAGCTCCACCGGTACACCTCCCCAATTACTTGCCTTGTGCAAGCATCTTAAAAAGTTGCCCAGTGCGCAAGTTTGCGCAGTGAGAAGTGGGTAACATTCGGAGCGTGAGCACAGGCCTGCGGGAACGGAAGAAGTCCGCCACCCGGCAGGCCCTGCATGAGGCCGCCGTCCGGCTGGCGATCGAGCACGGTCCCGACCGGGTCACCGTCGAGGCGATCGCGGACGCGGCGGACGTGTCGCGGCGGACGTTCTCCAACTATTTTGCCAGCAAGGAGGAGGCCCTCCTGTACGGCGACCTGGCCCGCATGCGGCAGCTGCTCGACGCGGTGCGCTCCCGCCCGGCGAGCGAGGCGCCGTGGCCGGTGCTGACCGCCGCCGCGGTCGAGGTGTTCCAGGAGCTCGGCGCCCGCGACCCGCGATGGCTCGCCCAGGTCCGGCTCGTCCGGCGGCACCCGGCGCTCGCCGCGCAGCAGGTCACCACGTACACCTCGATGGAGGACGGCCTGACCGCGGAGCTGTCCGCGCGGGGGGTCGGCGCCCCGATGCGCGCCCGCCTGATGGCCGCGGCGTTCCTGACCGCGCTGCGGGTCGCCGTCCAGGCGTATCCGGACCGCACCAGCGGCGCCGCGCTGACCGCGGTCATGCAGGAAGCCCTCGCCGAGACCGGCAAGGGCTTCCAGTGCGGGTGAGGGTCAGCGGGCGCCGGTCAGCTGCGGGCGCAGCATCAGGATGACGCCCAGCGTGACGTAGCCGATGAGCAGGTGCGCGCCGCCGATGTAGTCCGCCACCGGCGAGCCGAAGATCCCGAACACGGGGACGGTGACGACGGCCCAGCTCTCCGCGACCGTCGGCCACACCCGGGCGGCACCCTTCCAGCGGCGCGCGAACAGGATCTTCACGCCGATGACGGCCATGCCGAGCATCGACAGCGGCCAGAAGATGTCCATCGGGATCAGCCACGCCGCGTCGCGCAGCGACGGGACCGCGTGCAGGAAGCTCCACACGGTGGCGACGGCGAGCAGGAAGTGCTCGACGACCAGCATGCCCCGGGCGACCTTGGTGAGGCCGGTCGCGCGGGTCCGGACCTGGATCGCCAGCAGCGCGAACAGCCCCAGCTGGAACAGCCCGCCGGTGGTGTCGGTGATGGTCAGGCCCAGCGAGTCGGTCGGGTTGTTGCCGACGGTGAACATGCTGGTCGCCCACGAGAGCGTGCCGACGGTCAGGGCGAGGCCCAGGGCCCGCACGCCGCGGGCGGAGATCGCGGCCGGCGGCTGGTGGTTGTCGAGGACGTCGGTACGGGCGGGGACGGGTTCGGTGCGGATCGTCATGGCAGGTCCTTTATGTGAACGGCGCGGCTCGCCGGGTATGCCGTGCATCCTGCGTCCCTCGGCGACCCGGGCGGCAGGGCCCGGCGCCCCGGACGCCGTCCCCGCGAATGTCCCGGCCGGAACGGGACCGCAGTCCTCGGGACTGCGGGACGGGCCGGCTGACACCATGGCCGCATGCGCACGCGGCTCCCCACGCTCGCGGCCGGGCTCCTCGCCCTGCTCGCCCTCGCCTCGACGGTCGCCTCGATCGTCCTGGAGGTCGCGCTCGACGCCGGGCAGCGCGCCACCGACGGCATCGAGGCGGGCTGGATCTCCGGGCTGGCCGGCCTGGGCCTCGCCGTGCCGGGCGCGCTCGTGGCCCGCCGGTTCCCCCGCAACCCGGTCGCCTGGATCCTGTGCGTCAGCGGCCTGCACTGGTCCTTCGACGGCACCTGCGCGGCCTGGGTCGCCTACGCCACCGCGCAGGACCCGTGGCTGCCCGGCGTGACCATCGCGTGGTGGCTCTACCAGCGGCTGGGCGCGGCGCTGCTGTTCTCGCTGCCGCTGCTGCTGATCTTCTACCCGGACGGCCGCCCGCCGGCCGGCCGGCGGCGCTGGGCCGCGTTCATCAGCCTCGGCTTCACCGCGATCATGCCGGTCACCCTGCTGTTCGTGCCGGCCCGCATCGCCGGTGCCGTCGACACCTCGGCCGAGCCGACGGCGCTGCAGGACCTCTCGGTCGACCTGCTGCGCCTCCCGCTGCCCGACAGCGTGTGGGAGGTGCTGCTGCGACTGGGTTACACGGCCCTGCCGTTGAGCATGCTGGTCCCGTTCGCGGTCGTCTTCCGCCGGTACCGGCAAGCCACCGGCCTGGACAAGACCCGCATGCGGTGGCTCGTCTGGGCCGGCGTGGTCGACGTGCTGGTGATGCTGTCCGCGCTGCTGCTGCCCCAGTCGGCGCTGTCCCTCGGCCTGGTCGTGGCCGTCGTGGTCACCGGCGCCGCCGTCGCGATCGGCATCCTGCGCCCGCGCCTCGTCGACATCGACCGGCTCCTCGGCGGCACCGTCCTCTACGGCGCCCTGGCCACGCTGGTTGTCGCCGTCGACGCGGTCCTGCTCGCCGCGGCGACGACCCTGCTCGGCGAGCAGGGAGCGGCACTGGCCGGTCTGCTCGTGGTGATGCTGGTGTACGGCCCGCTCCGGCACCGCCTCTGGCAACTGGTGCAGCGGGTCGTCCTGGGGCGGCGGCACGACCCGTACCGCGTGGTCTCCGGCCTCGCGGAACAGCTGGAGCGCACCGACAGCCCCGAGGACCAGCTGCTCGCCGTCGCGCGCAGCGTCGCCGAGGCGTTCAACGCCCCGTACGTGGCGGTCGAGGTCCACCGCGGCGGGGACTCGACGCTGCTCGCCGAGCACGGGCACCCCGTGACGGACACGCAGACGCTGCCCATCACGTACCGTGGCGAAACCGTCGGCCGGCTGATCCTGCCCGCAGGCGGGCCCCGCACCGTGCTGTCGCCGCGGGACGAGCGGCTCCTCGCCGACGTGGTCCGGCAGGCGGCGGCCGCGGCCCGCTCCAGCCACCTCGCCGCGGAGCTGCAGCACAGCCGGGAGCGCCTGGTCGGCGCGCGCGAGGAGGAGCGCCGCCGGGTCCGCCGCGACCTGCACGACGGCCTCGGCCCGGCGCTCGGCGGGGTGGCGCTGCGCATCGAGACCGCCCGCAACCTCCTCACCGCGTCGCCGGCCCGGGCCGACGAGGTGCTGCGGCAGGCCCGCGAGGACGTGTCGACGGCGCTGGCGGACGTGCGGCGGCTCGTGCACGACCTGCGCCCGCCGGCCCTGGACGACGTGGGCCTGGTCGGCGCCGTCGACCAGGTCGCGGACCGGCTGCGCACCCCTGCCCTGACGATCCGGGTCGCCGGTGTGCTGCCTGCCGGGCTCGCCGCCGCCGTCGAGGTGGCGGCGTACCGGATCGCTTCCGAGGCGCTGGCCAACGTGTCGAAGCACGCGCGGGCGTCGCTGTGCGTGGTGGACTTCTCCGTTGTTTCGGACAGCTTGGTCGTATCCGTCGTCGACGACGGCACCGGCATCGCCGTGGGCACGCCGTCCGGCGTCGGGCTGATCTCGCTGCGGGAACGCGCCGCCGAACTCGGCGGCCGTTGCGAGGTCGAGTGCCCGCCCGCCGGCGGCACCGCGGTCCGTGCCGCGCTGCCGTTAGGATCTTCTTTTCAGGAGGTGCCCGATGGCCGATGAGCCGGTCCGGGTCCTGGTCGCCGACGACCACCCGATCTTCCGCGACGGCCTCGCCGTGCTGCTCGGCTCCGTCGACGGCATCGAGGTCGTCGGCACCGCGGCAACCGGCGCGGAGGCCGTGACCCTCGCCGTTGACCTGCTGCCCGACGTGGTCGTCATGGACGTGCAGATGCCCGGCCTCAACGGCATCGAGGCCACCCGCCGCCTCGCCACCGAGGCCTCCTCCGTCGGCGTCGTCGTGCTCACCATGTCCGAGGACGACGGCACCGTCTTCAGCGCCGTCCGCGCCGGCGCCCGCGGCTACCTGGTCAAGGGCGCCGAGCAGGACGAGATCGTCCGCGCCATCAGAACCGTCGCCTCCGGCGGCGCGGTCTTCGGCGCGACCCTCGCCCGCCGCATCGCCGAGTTCTTCGCCGCCGGCCCCCCGACGGCGACGACCGCGTTCCCGGAGCTCACCGCCCGCGAGCGGGAGATCCTCGAACTGCTCGCCGCCGGCCGCTCCAACGCCCAGATCGCACAGACCCTGTTCCTGTCCCAGAAGACGGTCCGCAACAACGTCTCCAACGTCTTCGCGAAGCTGCAGGTCGCCGACCGCTCCGAGGCCATCGTCCGGGCCCGCGAGGCCGGCCTCGGCCGCTGACACCCCCCGGGGTCACCAGGGGACGACGCCGGCGTCGTTGAAGAATGCGCCGGTCGGGCCGTCGTCGGGCAGGGTGGCGAGGCGGATCGGCGTCGCGGCCGCCTCGTGCGGCGGGCGGCCCTGGAAGCCGGTGAAGTCGGTCGCGACCAGGCCCGGGCAGGCGGCGTTGATGAGGATGCCCGTGCCGGCGAGCTGCCGCGCGTAGTGCACGGTGATCGCGTTGAGGTACGACTTCGTCGGGGAGTAGGCGGCCATGACCGGGCCGACCTCGACGGCCGGGTCGGACTGCCAGGTCAGCGAGCCGACGCTGCTGGAGACGTTGACGATGCGCGGTGCCGGCGAGCTGCGCAGCAGCGGCAGCATCGCGTTGGTCACGCGGATCACGCCGTAGACGTTGGTGTCCACGACGCCGCGGACCATGTCGAGGTCGAGCGTGGTCGGGTCCTGCACCCAGCCCGGGCCCGTCTCGCCCGAGATGCCGGCGTTGTTGACGAGGACGTCGAGCCGGTCGAGCAGGTGCCTGGCCTCGGCGACGCTCCGGTCGCTGGTGACGTCCAGCGGGACCGCGAACGCGTCCACGCCGGCGGCGTGCAACGTCTTCACCGCCGCCTCGCCCCGGGCCCTGTCGCGGGCGCCGACCGCCACGCGGTACCCCCGCGCGCCCAGCCCCGCCGCGATCTCGTAGCCGAGTCCCTTGTTCGCGCCGGTCACCAGCGCGGTCTTCGTGTCGCTCATGACGCCGATGCTCGCTCGGCGGTGGGCCGTGTCGTTACACCGGTTCGGTGCGCTGTGATACCCGGGCGGTATCACAGCGGTATGGTCGGTCGGTGGACACGCTGGAGACCCGCGAGCTCAGGTACTTCGTCACGGTCGCCGAGGAGCTGCACTTCAGCCGGGCGGCCGAGCGGCTCGGCATCGCCCAGCCGCCGCTGTCGCGGGCGATCCAGCAGCTCGAGCGACGCCTTGGCGTCACCCTGCTCGAACGCAACCGCCGCGGCGTCACGCTCACCGGCGCGGGTCAGGTGCTCCTCGACGAGGCCCGCGCGATCCTGGACAGCGCCGCCGCGGCCGCTCGCCGTACCCGCCGCGCCGCGACCTTCACCGGCCGGCTGACGCTCGCCACGAAGGCCGGCGCGAACCATGAGCTGCTGCGCAAGCTGCTCGACGCGCACGCGGCCGAGCCCGGTGCGGCCGAGATCGAGGTGCTGCTGTGCGGCCTGGGCGACCAGGCCCGGATGCTGCGCGACGGCCGCGCCGACGTGGCGCTCATGCAGCGGCCCTTCGACGCCCTCGCCGGCTTCGACACCGAGGACCTGCTGACCGAGCAGCAGGTCGCCATCCTGCCCGCCGAGCATCCCCTCGCCGCGCGCACGTCCCTGACGATGGCCGACATCGGCGCGGTGCCGGACCTGCCGCTCGCCCGCTGGCCCCGTCAGGACGGCACCTACGAACCCGGCCCGGGCCCCGAGATCCACGACCAGTCACAACTGGCCCAGCTCATCGCCCTCGGCCACACCGCGGCGGTGCTCTGCGCCTCGTCCCGGTCATGGCTGTGGAGCGCGCACGCCGCGGTGCACCTGACCGACGCGCCGCACGTCACCACCGTGCTCGCCTGGCCCGCGCACAGCCGCTCCCGGGCCGTCGCCGGCCTGGTCCGCACGGCGGCCCGGTTGTGAGGCGCGCGGGGCCGCGGCTCAGCGTGGCTCCGCCGGGGGATCGAAGTAGCTGACCTCCTCACGGACGATCGCGCCGCCGGCCACGGTGTACAGGCACACCTTCGTCGCCTCGGCGCGCCGCCCGGTCGGGCGGTGGGTCTGGTCGAAGGTGAACCGGACGGCGAACCGGTCGCCGCCGACGAACGGGCCGTCGGCGGCCACGGCGTGGATCTCCAGGTCGGCGGTCAGCCGCTCGGCGTTCGCCATGACGGCGGGCAGGCCGCGCAGCTCCGTGCGCTCGCCACCGGTCTCGGCGGGCGCGACGCGGACCACGCCCGGGTCGATGAGCGCCACCGCGCGGTCCGTCCGCCCGGCGCGGAACGCCTCGACGTAGCGCCGGGCGACCTCCTCGACCGGTAGCGGCCGGAAGTCCGCGGCGTGGTCGCGGGCCCATTGCGCGAACGGGCGGGCCGGCGACCCGGTCAGGTCCCGCACGGTGTCCGTCACCGGCTCCGGCGCGGCGACCAGCGAGGCCCAGTAGCCCAGGGCGGCGTCGGCGAACCCGGGCTCCGCCCAGCTCAGCATCTCCGCGCGGGCCTCGTCGTGGCCGGCCTCCTCGGCGCGTGCCGGCACACCGGCCGCCGCCCCGATCAGCCGCACCTGCTCGGCCTGCGTGACCGTGGCCGGCCCGGTGAGGACGTAGGCGCGCCCGGCATGCCCGGGCGAGGTCATGGCCACGACTGCGGCGTCGGCGAGGTCCCGCTCGTGGATGAGCGACCGGGCGGCCCGCAGGTACGGTGCCCGCACCGGCCGCCCCGCCCGGATCGCCGGGGACCACTGCAGCGTGTTGGTGGCGAAGCCGCTGGCCCGCAGGAACGTCCAGTCGGCACCGCTGCGCCGGATCGCGTCCTCGACCTGGCCCCACACGCCGTTGCGCTCCGGCGGGGCGTCATCGCGCACGCTCATCGCCGAGACGTACACGACCCGCCGCCCCGGCCGGCCGATCGCGGCCGCGACGTCGTCGATGCCGTCGGCGGTCATGAAGGGCCACACCAGCAGCACCGCGTCGACGTCCTGCGCCGCGGCGTGCAAGGCGCCGGGATCCCGCACGTCCGCGCTGACCCGGTCGACGCCGTCGGGCAGGCCGCTCGCGTCGCGGGCCATCCCGCGCACCGCGACACCCCGGTCGTGCAGCGACGCCACCACGTGCCGCCCGATGTTGCCTGTCGCCCCGATCACCAGGGCCCGCTTGATGTCCGTCATGCCGGCCATGGTTCGCCGTGAACCAAGGTTGAGGTCAAGGGCCGCGCCGGTCCGGTGATCCACCGCAAGCCGGCGCTGGTGGCGCAGGCGGGTCGCCATCAGTCGGTTCGGCTGATGTGGGGGTGGCACGTTTCCGGGATTTTGGGTGGGTCGGGTGGCCGTACCGTTAGGTCCAACAGCGCAACACCGAGATACGCATCCGAGAGGACCACCCCCCATGAGCGAGTACGGCGAGATCGAGACCGGCGAGAGCCACAGCGGCCTCTCCGAGGCGCACGCGGAGGCCGGCAGCGAGCAGGACTACAGCTCGCAGTACGGCATCCTCGAGCAGGACCACCAGAGCATCGAGCACACCGAATACGAGAACGTCAAGCACATCGAGTACACGGACGCCGCGGGCAACCACTACGAGGTCACCGAGTACACGCACTACGAGCACACCGAGATCGAGTCGGAGCACACCTACGCCGCGTACGGCCAGGACGGCTCCGCCGGGTTCGGCGCGGCCGAGGTCGAGGCGACCGACGCCTCCTCGGACTCGCAGGTCATGTCGCTGACGGAGCGGTTCGAGAGCTTCCTCGGTGACGTCCTGGACGGCCCGAACTACGAGATCTCCGACAGCAGCGCCTGACCCACCCGCACGGGTGCGTCTCGACTGCGCTAGGAACGCCGGTCAGCCTCCGCTGGCCGGCGTTCCGCGCTGTCCGGCCGGGGTCACGCCCGGGTGACCAGGTCCGGCAGCAGCTGCGCCACCCGGTCCCGCGCGGCAGACGCAGGCGTCCGGGCGAAGACGAACTCGACGATGATGCCGCCGGCCGCCCACGCGCACCACGCCCCGGCCGGGTCCTGCGCGGTCACGCCCGGGCCGGTCGCGTCGCGGCACAGGGCGACGCCGCCGAACGCCGGGGGATCCACCTGGACCAGCTCGCCGGGCCAGGCGGCCGTGATCGAGCGCTCCGGGTCCTTCGCGGCGAGCCACATCTCGACCGACCACCGCGGGCCCTCCTCGGTGAACCGCTGCCCGATTTGGCCGGTCACCACCACCCGCTGCCGCGGGTCGAGGGCGAGCTCGTAGACCGCCGCGTACGGCTCGGCGACCCCGGCGACCCGCTGCCGCTCCAGCTCCACACTGACCGTCGCGGCGTCGTCCGCCCGGCGCAGCGGCCCGGCCTTCGCCGGCGCGACGAGCACCCACCTGCGGGCCGCAGCCTCCGTCGCGCTGCTGCTGGGTGCCGCGGACCGCGCCGCCGCGCGGCCGGGGACGGCGCCGCCGGGCCGTGCCGGGCGTAGCCGTACAGGCTCAAGCAGGCAGTCACCACGGTCACACCGGCCGTCAGCAGTGCCACCCGGTTCGGGCGCCGGGCCGGCCGGGCGGGCGGCGGCCCGGGCTCCGGTGGCTCGACCGGCTCGACCGGCTCGGGCACGCCGGGCGCGCCGGTGGCCGGGGGCCCGTCGGGCGGGTGCCACTGCGAGCTGGGCACGGGCGCGACCACTGCGACTCCCACCGTCGGAACATCGGACCGGCGCAGAATACGGGAGCCCGCCACCGCGGACGGGGCCGTGCGTCGGGGGCCGCCGACGGTACCGTGGCGGACATGGCGGCCACGAGAACGGTCGATGCCCGGCGTGGGCGCCTGGACCTGGGCATCCTCACGGCTGGTCTTGCGGTGTCGACGGCCGGCGACGCCGCCGCGTTCATCGCCCTGCTGCTGCGGCTCCAGCCGCACGGCAGCGGCTGGGTCGCCGTGCTGCTGGCCGCCGAGCTGGTGCCGTTCGTGGTCCTGGCACCGGTGGTGGGCCGGGTCGTCGACCGGGTCGAGACCCGCGCCGTGCTCATCGTCGCGCTGCTCGGGCAGGCGGTCGTCGCGGTGCCCCTCGCGCTGCTGGACGGGCCGGTGCCGACGGTGCTGCTGTTCGCCGCGCTCGCGGGGCTGGCGGCGTTCGTGCGGCCGGCGACCAGTTCCCTCGTCCCGGCCATCACCGGCCCCGACGGGCGGGAGCGCGGCTTCGCGCGGCTCGGCCTCGGGTTCGGGCTCGGCTGGATCGCCGGACCCGCCGCCGGTGGCCTGCTCACCGGGTGGTTCGGCGTGCGGACCGCGGTGCTCGCCGACGCGGCCACGTTCGCGGTGCTCGCCGGCGCGTGCGCGCTGCTCACCGTCCGCCGCCGCCCCGACCCGGCGGCCGCGGCCAACGACCGGTCCGGTGGGCTGCGGCTGCTGCTCGCCGACCGGGTCCTGGCCGTCGCGGTCCTCGGCGCCGCCGTCAGCGTCGGCGCGGCCGTCGTGGACAACGTCGCGGCGCCGTTCCGCTTCATCGGCCAGCTCGGCGCCACCGACGGCCAGTACGGGCTGTACCTGACGCTGTGGGGCGTGGGCGCGCTCGCCGGCTCGCAGGTCCTGCCCCACGTCCGGACCAGCCACCGGGGCGCGGTCGCCGTCGCGTGCCTGGCCATGGGCGCCGGGATCGCCGGCATCGGCGTCGCGCCCGGCCTGCTGGTCGCCTACGCCGCGGCCGTCGTCGGCGGCGTGGGCAACGGGATGCTGAACGTCGCACAGAGCGCGCTCGTCACGGCCCGCACCCCGCCGGAGCGGCACGGCCGCCTCTTCGCGACCGTCGGAGCCGTCACCTGGACCGCGATCGGCGGTGGCACCGCGGCCGCGGCACCCCTCGTCGCCTGGCTCGGCGGCGGCGGCGCCCTGATCACCGCCGGCGTCGCCTCGATGCTCGTCGCCGTGGTCGTCCTGGCCTTCACGAGCGCGTAAGGGTCCGTGCTGATACCGCTCGGGGGTGTCGGGTGGGTGACAGGTCGGCGCAAGTGTTCGCCAAGTGGGCGCCAAGTCCCACCCGGCATGCTCTTCTCAGCAGCAACCGAAAGGGTCGTACCGGCCCTCGCACGGACTAGCTCGAAGGCCCCCCTTCGATACACATATATCGCTGGACCGGTAGAGCGGCGCTCCTCCCTCGCGCCGCTCTACCAAGCATTCACCGCACGTCAGCCGGTGAAGAGCAGCAGCAGGCCCGCGACCGTGTAGGCGACCATCAGCCCCAGCAGCGGCACCTGGCCGGTCATGGCCTGCGCGCGGGGGAAGAGTTTCAGGGCCCGGTCGTGGGCGAGGACCGTGCCGACCAGGTGGCCGAGGATGATGGCGGTGATCTGGACGTTGGCGACGCCCGTCGGGGTGATGACGCCGGTCCACGGGTCGAAGTCGGGGTGGTCGAGCAGCAGCGCGACGGTGCGCTGGCCCTCCAGGACGAACAGCGAGTAGTAGTGGGCGACGACGTAGCCGACGACGATCGGCACGATCGAGTGGGCCAGCTCGCCCGGGGTGCGCTCCGCCGACGTGTGACCGCGCCTGCCCGCGGTGCGGGTCGCCACGGTGTACGCGACCGCCACCGCGCCGATCACGGCGAGCAGGCCGAGGGTGCCGGTGACGGGGGCGGGCAGCCCGTTCTCCTGGGTGAAGCGCAGCCAGAACAGGGCGCCGGACATCGCATCGTAGAAGGTGGCGCCGAGCAGGATGACGACGACCGCGACCAGGCCGGGGGCGGGGCGCAGGCCGGCGATCCCGTCCAGGGGGTTGCGCCACACCAGGGTGCCGTCGGGGCGGCGGCCGACGACGGCGAGCCGGCCGACGAGGTCGCTGAGGACCTCGAACGCGTCGCCACGGGTGAACCAGTCGGGGCCGTAGACGAAGGCGCCGGCGAGCATCGCCACGGCGTACACGGCGAGCCAGGTGCCGATGACCGGCAGGGTCGCCCGGTCCGGGGCCACCAGCTCCAGCCAGGCGAACGCGAACAGCCCTGCCGCGGCCGGCCAGTAGCCGACGGCGTCGGGCAGCGCGCGGCGGGCGGTGAAGCCCAGCGACAGGGTCCGCAGCGGGTTCAGCGACCGCCAGACCGGGCCGAGCAGCAGCGACAGCGGGACCAGCCCGACCCAGAACAGCACGTACACGATCCCGGCGGCCGGGTTGTCGGCGCTGTCGGGCAGCGTGAACGTCCACGCCAGCACCCCGAGCAGCGCGATGCCGAGCAGCCGCGGCACGACGGCGGGCACGGCGAACGCCCCGATCGGTCGTCCGGCGGCGGGGTCGAGCCGCGGCGAGCGCCACGCCACACCGAGCACCAGGAACGACACGATGAGCGCGGCGGCGGCGCCGACGAGCAGCTGGCCCAGGGTGAGCGGCAGGTCCTGGCGGCCACCGACGCCGTGCGCCAGGACCGGGGTCACCGCGTTCAACGGACCACGAGCTGGAAGAGCACCAGGTGCGACGAGTGCGTCTCCACCTCGAACAACCCGGTCCGGTCGACCCGCAGGTCGAGCGAGGCCGGCGTGCCGGCCGGCAGCGTCAGGGTCTTGTCGTAGCCGTGGACGTGCAGCTCGTCGGCCACGTCGGAGGTGACCGTGATGCGCACCAGGCCGCCCTTGCCGACCTCGATCCGGCCGGTCGGCGGGGTGACCTTCCGCTTCGCGACGGTGACGACGATCTCCTTGTCGACCGCGGAGACCGGCGAGGCGGCCGCGGACGTCGACGCGGCGGCCGGCGATGGCGCGTCGGTCCCCGGGACGGTCGCGATACTGGTCGACGCGGCCGGCGCCGGTGTGCCGGCGGCGGTGGACGGAGGGGACGAGTCGCAGCCGGCGGTGAGGAACGCGAGCAGGCAGGCGGCGGCGACGATGGGGCGGACGGCAGGCACGAAGCAGGCTCCCGGGGCGGCGGGTTCGTTAGGGACGTGAATTTAGCGTCTTGTCGCTCACGGGGGAACCCGGCATCATGTGCCGATGCGATCGGGCAGCACGAAAACGGTCACTACGATCCGGCTCGCGGTGCTGACGATCGTCGCCGCGCTCGGCGTCGTGCTGCCGGCGGGGCCCGCGGCCGCGCACGGGCAGCTGGCGATGTCCGACCCGGTGCAGGACAGCACCGTGGACCAGCCGCGGGCCGACGTGTCGCTGTACTTCACCGAGCAGCCGGCGTCCTTCGCGTGGTTCACCGTCACCGCGCCGTCGGGGCAGCGGGTCGACGGCGGGTGGCGCGGCGGGGAGCCGAAGCGCCTGGACAAGCCCGTCCAGGAGTACTTCCTGGTCGACGGGAAGTTCGAGCCGAAGGTCTACAACACCGGGTTCCCGGCGCTGGTCACCGTGTCGCACTGGCCGGAGCAGGGGCTGTACGTCGTGGCGTACCAGTCGGTCGCCTCCGACGGTGAGGCGGTGAAGGGGCAGCTGCGGTTCACCTACAGCGGCCCGGCGACGGCGGCACCGGCGGGCTGGACCGCGCCGACGGCCGGGCCGTCCGAGGCGCTGACCCGGGCGCTGAGCAAGGAGAGCGCCCCGGCGGCGACCGCCGGGCCGACCGCCGGGCCGCAGCAGGCGCTGCCGCCGCCCGCGACCCCGGCGACGCCGTTCGTGCTCACCGACTGGCTGCTGCCGGGGCTGCTCATCGTGGGTGTCGGCGCCATGATCTGGCTCGCCGCCCGGCGGGCACCGGTGCAGCCGGAGAAGAAACGCCGCAGGGCCGCCCTCCGGTAACGGGGACGGCCGCCGCGATCGGGGCGCTCAGCTGGTCGCGGATCCGCAGGTCAGCTGGATCTGGCCGGTGAGCCGGTCGGCGAACCCGGGGTCGGCGACGACCCGCTGCTGGTACTGCTCGACCTGCGCGTCGCTCAGCCACATGGCGCGGGTGCCGGGCGGCGCCACCGACGTCTCCGGCGCGAGCGGCGGCAGCCGCCGGTGCACGGCCGCGACCAGCAGACCTGCGGTCAGCACGACACACAGGAGGGCGTGCGCCACGGTCCTGCCCACGTCACCTGTTCGGCCCGGTCCGGCGGTACCGAAGGATTTGGGTCACGTTGACGTCACTGGGAGCCGTGGGACACGATGAACCCCGAGCGGTCATAGGGAGGAACCCAGTGCGAGTCTGGGACGGTCCCGCCACTGTGACCGGGGAGCCACCCTCCAGGGCTCGGACCACGGCCGCACACGGCCGGAAGGTCGGGGGGCGGCGGCGATCCGGGAGTCAGGAGACTCCGGCCGCTCATGCCATGACCGGCGGGCGCGGACCCGCTCGATAAGGATGTGCCCGTTGACGTCGCCGTATCCGTTCTCGGCCGTGGTCGGCCTGCCCGACCTGCGCCTCGCCCTGCTGCTCACGGCCGTGTCCCCGGCGATCGGCGGGGTCCTCGTCCGGGGTGAGAAGGGCACCGCCAAGTCGACCGTCGTGCGGGGCCTCGCCACGCTGCTGCCGGAGGTCGACGTCGTCGCCGGCTGCCGCTTCGCCTGCGACCCGGCCGCGCCCGACCCGTCCTGCCCCGACGGCCCGCACTCCCTGGACACGCCCGCCTCGCGCCGCCGCTCCGCTCTGGTGGAGCTGCCCGTCGGCGCGACCGAGGACCGGGTCGTCGGCACCCTTGACCTGCAGCGGGCCCTCGGCGACGGGGTCAAGGCCTACGAGCCCGGCCTGCTCGCCGCCGCCCACCGCGGCGTGCTCTACGTCGACGAGGTCAACCTCCTGCCCGATCACCTCGTCGACCTGCTCCTGGACGCCGCCGCGATGGGCCGCGCCCACGTCGAGCGCGACGGGGTCTCCGTCAAGCACGCCGCCAGGTTCCTCCTCGTCGGCACCATGAACCCGGAGGAGGGCGAGCCGCGCCCGCAGCTCGTCGACCGGTTCGGCCTGGTCGTCGGGGTCACGTCGCCGACCACGCCCGCACCCCGGGCCGAGGTGGTGCGGCGGCGCCTGGCGTACGAGCTGGACCCCGAGACGTTCGCGGCCCGCTTCATCGAGGAGGACGCCGCGCTCGCCGCCCGGATCGCCACCGCCCGGCGCGCGCTGCCCGGGGTGACGCTGCCGGACCGTCAGCTGGACCGGATCGCGCGGATCTGCCTGGCCTACAGGGTGGACGGGCTGCGCGCCGACATCGTCGTGGCCCGCACCGCGGTCGCGCTGGCCGCCTGGCACGGCCGGACCGTGGTGACGAAGGACGACCTGCGCGACGCGGCCCGGCTCGCCCTGCCGCACCGGCGCCGGCGCGACCCGCTCGACCCGCCGGGCGCGGATCAGGAGCGCCTGGAGGAGATCCTGGACCAGGAGCTCGGCGACGACTCCGACGACCCGGACGACGACGCCGACGACGACCCCGCCAACCCCGACGATCCCGACGACGACCCTGATACCGGCGGCCCGTCCACCGCCGGAGAACCGGCCGATTCCGGCGACGGCGGCGGCGGTCCTGGCGGCGCACCGGACAACCCCGGTCCGCCGCCGACAGGTCCGCCGCCCACCGGCGATCACGCCGCGCAGGCGCCGCCCTCGCAGGTCGAACCCACGCCGGGTGAATCCTCCGGCGGGCCGGTCACGCAGCCGGCGGGGGAGCTGGCGTTCGCGCAGGCGCCGTACAAAACGCGGCTGCTGAAGATCGGCGGCCGGGCCAACCGGCAGCAGGGCGCCCACGCCGGCCGGCGCTCACCCGCGCACGGGCGGCACGGGCGGGTCGTGCGGTCACGGCAGCCCACCGGCGGCAAGCTCGTCAGCCTGCACCTGCCCGACAGCGTGCGCGCCGCGGCGTTGCGCGGCTCCCGCAGCGTGCACGCCCAGGACCTCCGCGAGGCGGTCAAGGTGGGCCGGGAGGCCAACCTGGTGCTGTTCGTCGTCGACGCGTCCGGCTCGATGGCCGCCCGGCAGCGCATGACGGTCGTGAAGACCGCCGTGCTGTCGCTGCTGCGCGACGCGTATCAGCGCCGCGACAAGGTCGGCATGATCACCTTCCGCGGTGCGGAGGCCGCGACCGTCCTCGAGCCGACCGCCAGCCACGAGGTCGGCGTGCTGCGCCTGGCCGAGCTGCGCACCGGCGGCCGCACGCCCCTCGCGGCCGGGCTTCGCCAGGCCGCCCGCGCGCTGCACGGCGAGCGGCGCCGCGACGCCCGCCGCCGGCCCCTGCTCGTCATCGTCACCGACGGCCGGGCGACCAGCGGCGCCGACCCGCTGACCGTCGCGCCCGCGCTCGCCGGCGTCCCCGCCGTGGTCGTGGACTGCGAGTCCGGACCCGTCCGGCTCGGCCTCGCCCGGCGCCTCGCCCGCGCCCTGTCCGCCGACTGCGTCCCGCTGTCGGCCCTGTCCACCGTGGGGAGCTGAACATGCCGCAGGGCAAGGTCGAGAGCGTGCCCGACGACGGGCTCACCACCCGCCAGCGCCGCAGGCAGCACGTCCTGGCCGTCCACACGGGCCAGGGCAAGGGCAAGTCGACCGCCGCGTTCGGGATGGCGCTGCGCGCGTGGAGCGCCGGCTGGCCGATCGCCGTGTACCAGTTCGTGAAGAGCCCGAAGTGGAAGGTCGGCGAGGAGACCGCGCTCAAGGCGCTCGGCGAGACCGGCAAGGGCGGTCCGGTCGTCTGGCAGAAGATGGGCGAGGGCTGGTCCTGGATCCAGCGGCCCGGCGCCGACCGCGACCACGCCGCCGAGGCCGCCGAGGGCTGGGAGCAGATCAAGCGCGACCTGGCCGCCGAGGCGCACCGGTTCTACGTGCTCGACGAGTTCACGTACCCGATGAAGTGGGGCTGGGTCGACGTCGCCGACGTCGTCGCCACGCTGCGGGACCGGCCCGGCAACCAGCACGTCGTCATCACCGGCCGGGACGCGCACCCCGACCTGATCGACCTCGCCGACCTGGTCACCGACATGACGAAGGTGAAACACCCGATGGACGCGGGGCGCAAGGGCCAGCAGGGCATCGAGTGGTAGCCAGGATCGTCATCGCGGCACCGGCGTCCGGGCACGGCAAGACGACCGTGGCGACCGGCCTGCTCGCGGCGTTCGCGGCGCGCGGTTTGACGGTGGCGCCGTTCAAGGTCGGGCCCGACTACATCGACCCCGGCTACCACGCCCTCGCCGCCGGGCGGCCCGGCCGCAACCTGGATCCCGTGCTGGTCGGCGAGGACCGGATCGGGCCGCTGTTCGCGCACGGCGCGGCCGGCACCGACATCGCCGTCGTCGAGGGCGTCATGGGCCTGTTCGATGGGCGCACCGGCGCGGGGGAGTTCGGCTCGACCGCGCACGTCGCGAAGCTCCTGCAGGCGCCGGTCGTCCTCGTCGTCGACGCCACCGCTCAGGCCCGCTCGATCGCCGCGGTCGTGCACGGCTTCCGCTCGTTCGGCTCCGGCGTGCGCATCGCCGGCGTCGTGCTCAACCGGGTCGGCTCCGACCGGCACGAGCAGATCCTCCGCGACGCGTGCGGCGAGGTCGGCACCCCCGTCCTCGGGGTGCTGCGCCGCCACGACGCGGTCGCCGCACCGTCGCGGCACCTCGGCCTCGTCCCCGTCGTCGAGCGGCACGCCGAGGCCATGGCGTCGGTGCGTGCCCTCGCCGCCGTCGTCACCGCCGGCGTCGACCTCGACGCGGTCCTCGCCGTTGCCCGCGCCGCCCCCCGTGCCGTTCGCGCCGTGGTCGCCGTCGGTGGCCGAGCCCGTTCCCGGCCGCCCGGTCGTCGCGGTCGCCGGTGGTCCCGCGTTCTCGTTCGGCTATGCCGAGACCGTCGAGCTGCTCACCGCCGCCGGCGCCGAGGTGTCCACAGTGGACCCGGTGCGGGACGAGTCGCTGCCGCCCGGCACCCGCGGGCTCGTCGTCGGTGGCGGCTTCCCCGAGGTGTACGCGCAGCAGCTGTCCGACAACACGCCGCTGCGCGAGGCGGTCGCCGCCCTCGCCGCCCGAGGCGGGCCCGTCGCGGCCGAGTGCGCGGGGCTGCTGTGGCTGGCGAAGTCCCTGGACGGCAGGCCGATGTGCGGCGTGCTGCCGGTCGACGCGGGCATGACGCCGAAGCTGACCCTCGGCTACCGCGACGCCGTCGCCGTCGGTGACAGCATCCTCGCCCCGGCCGGCACCCGGGTCAGCGGCCACGAGTTCCACCGCACCGCGGTCACCCCCCCGGCCGGCGCCACCCCGGCGTGGGCGTGGCGGGGCGAGGGCGGCACCGTGCGGGAAGGGTTCACGGCCGGGTCGGTGCACGCGTCATACCTGCACCTGCACTGGGCCGGCACGCCCGGCCTGGCCCATCGGCTGGTCGCCGCATGCGTCTAGTGCTCGGGTTCGGCGCCCGTTCCGCCGCCACCGCCGACGACGTGGCGGCGCTGCTGCCGCCGCTGGACGGAGCCGTCGTCGCGCTGTCCACGGTGGACGGACGGGCGGACCTGGCTCGCGAGCTGGCATCCCGGCGCGGCTGGGAGGTCGTCACCCACCCGGCGGAGGCGCTCGCCGGCGTGCAGGTGCCGACCCCGTCGGCGACCGTCGCCGCCCACGCCGGCACCCCGAGCGTCGCGGAGGCGGCGGCGCTGCTCACCGCCCGCGCGACCGGTCCCGCGCTCCTGCTGCTGGACAAGCGTTCCTCGGCGGTCGCCACCGTCGCCGTCGCCGCGCTCGCGCCCGCCGTGACCGTGGTCGGCATCGGCGCCGACGGCCTCGGTTCCCTGGCCCCGGACGGGCGTGCCGCGCTCGCCGCCGCCACGGTGCTGTTCGGCAGCGCCCGGCAGCTCGACCTCGTCACCGACGTCACCGGCGCCGACATCGTCACCGGGGCCGGTGTCCATCGGGTCGCGTGGCCGTCGCCGCTCGTGCCGGCACTGCCGCGGCTCCTCGCCGAGCACCACGCCGGACGGGTCGTGGTCCTGGCCAGCGGGGACCCCATGTTCCACGGCATCGGCACCACGCTCGTGCGGCTGCTCGGCGCCGCGCACGTGCACGTCGTGCCGCACCCGTCGGCGGTGTCCCTCGCCTGCGCGCGGCTCGGCTGGGCCCTCGACGACGTCGAGGTCGTCAGCGCCGTCGGCCGGTCCGTGGATGCGCTGCGCCGGGTCCTGCACGACGGGCGGCGGGTCCTGATCCTCAGCGCCGGCGCCGGCACCCCGGCGCAGGTGGTGCAGATCCTGCGGGAGACCGGGTTCGGCGGCAGCGACGTCACCGTCCTGGAGTCGCTCGGCGGCCCGGACGAGCGCGTCCACCACGACGCCGACCGGGCCGGCCCGCTGAACGTCGTCGCGGTCGACTGCCGCGGCGGCGGCGGGATCCCGGTGGTGCCCGGGCTCGCCGACGGGTCGTACACCTCCGACGGCCAGCTCACCAAGCGCGAGATCCGCGCCGTCACCCTCGCGGCCCTCGGCCCGCGCCCCGGCGAGCTGCTGTGGGACGTCGGCGCCGGCTCCGGCAGCATCGCGATCGAGTGGCTGCGCGCGCACCGGTCGTGCCGCGCCGTCGCAGTAGAACGCGACCCGGTGCGCGCCGGACGGGTCACCGCGAACGCCGGCGCGCTCGGCGTCCCGCACCTGTCCACTGTGGTCGGTGCGGCACCCGAGGCTCTCGACGGCCTGGCACCACCCGATGCAGTCTTCATCGGCGGCGGCTTCACCGCGGCCGGGGTGTTCGAGCGCTGCTGGTCGGCGCTGCGCCCCGGCGGCCGGCTGGTCGTCAACGCAGTCACCGTCGAGTCGGAGCGGCTCGTCGCCGACCTCCACGCGACGCACGGCGGTGAACTGACCCGGATCGCGGTCCAGCGTGCCGCGCCCGTCGGCGGGTTCCTCGCCTGGCGGCCGATGATGCCGGTGACCCAATGGGTGGTGTGGAAATGACGGTGTACTTCATCGGTGCCGGGCCCGGCGCCGCGGACCTCATCACGGTGCGGGGCCGTGACGTGCTCGCCCGCACGCCGGTCTGCCTGTACGCGGGCAGCCTCGTGCCGGTCGAGCTGCTCGAGGTGTGCCCGCCGGGGGCGCGGCTCGTCGACACCGCGAACCTCGACCTGGACCAGATCCTCGCCGAGCTGACCGCCGCGCACGCGGCCGGGCTCGACGTGTCCCGGCTGCACTCCGGCGACCCGTCGGTGTTCAGCGCGATGGCCGAGCAGCTGCGCCGGCTCGACGCCGCTTCGGTGCCGTACGAGATCGTGCCGGGCGTGCCCGCGTTCGCCGCCGCGGCCGCCTCGCTCGGCCGGGAGCTGACCGTGCCCGGCGTCGCGCAGACCCTCATCCTCACCCGCACCGCGGCCAGGGCCACCCCGATGCCGCCGGGCGAGGAACTGTCCACATTGGCCGCCAGCCGCGCCACGATCGTGCTGCACCTGGCCGTGCAGCGCATCGAGGTCCTGGTCGAGGAGCTCCTCCCCTGGTACGGGGAGGACTGCCCGGTCGCGGTCGTCGCCAGGGCCAGCCGCGCCGACGAGGTGATCCTGCGCGGCACCCTCGCCGACATCGCCGGCCAGGTGCGGGAGGCCGGCATCCTGCGCACCGCGGTCATCGTCGTCGGCCGGGTCCTCACCGCCGAGGAGTTCCCCGACAGCCACCTGTACTCAACCACCCGGCCCCGCTGAGGTTCCGGCCGCGCGGCGGACCCGGGCGACGTGGTCGGCGGCGGCGCGGTCGAGGGCGTCGTCCCGGCACCACTGGGCGGCCAGGGACGGCAGGCCGGCCGCCGCGGCCCGGGCGGCCCGCCCGGGGTCGTGCCGGCGCGACCCGCCGCAGTCCCACTGGAACCGCAGGCCTTCGAGGGGGCGTTCGACGGGGCGGGACAGCTCGGCGAGGAGCCCGTCGTCGGCGAAGCCGAGCCCGCGGATCCACGCGACGCGGTCGGCGGTGACGGGCGCGCCGTACGCCCGGTCGATCCAGGCCAGCTGGAACGCCGCGTGCGCCGACGGCCGGGCCAGCAGCACGGCACCGTAGGCGGTGAACGCACCGCCCAAGGTGGACTCGATCCTGCCGCGTAGGAAGGCGTCGTCCGCGTCGTCCAGCCGGGCCGGGCGGGCCGCGTCGACCGCGTCCAGCGCCCACCGCACCCGTTCCACGCCGGGATGCTGCCGCCGGTGCTGATCCAGCAGCTCCCGGCCGGGAGCGCCGAACGACGCGAACGCCGCCACCAGGGCGTTGAACTCCGACGGACCCAGCCGGTCCTCGTGCAGCATCGGCAGCAGGTGGACGAGCATCGTCTCGTCGCGCAGGCCGGCCACCGCGTCCGGCACCGCCGCACCGAACCGCGGGCCGGGCCAGCGGTCTGGGGCCTGCGCCACGCAGCGCCGCAGGAGCTCGCGCAGCGGCACCGGATCCGTGCCGAGACCGGCGCACCGCCGCCGCAGGGTCAGCTCCGAGAGCGCCTCGGCGGCGCCCGGCCGCGAGATGAGCCACGGGACGAGCCGCTCGCTCGCCGGGTGCGCGGCGACCCGCTCGACGATCCCGGGCGACAGCGGCCCACCGTGGCACAGCGCCTCGATGTGCTCGGCGGCGATGGTGTCGACCCCCGACATCACGAGGATCTCGGCCGCCGCACGGCGCACCCCGGCACCCCGGTCGCCGTGCAGGAGGCCGCGCAACAGGTCCGCGAGGCCGGGCGGGCGGTCGCGGACGATCCAGTCCCGCAGTCGGTGCTGGGCGAGGAACCTGACGACGTCCTCGTCGGTCTCGCCGCCGTCCTCACCGCCTTCCTCGCCGCCTTCCTTGCCGCCTTTCTCGGCGACGAAACGCTCGACGTGGGCGGTGGCGCCGGCGGGGAGCCGCAGGTGCCGGTCGGTGACGCGCTCCATCGTCTCCGGCCACCGGTGCACGCCCAGCGCCCGGGCCCGGTCGGGCGCGACCGCGTCGAGTGAGACCGCCGCCGTCTGCCACGGGTCGCGGCGCGCCGTGACGAGCTCGACGAGCGCCTCGGCCGCCGCGTCGCCCGCCGCCGGACCCAGCCGTTCCAGGCCGACGCAGGCCCAGTACCGCAGATCCCTGTCACCGCTGAGCGCGTCCAGCAGCAGCGGCACCGCCGCCGGCCCCGCGCCGTCGAGGAACTCGCGCAGCTTCTGGTCCGGCTGGTGCGGCGACGGCGTGAACTCGCTGTCCCAGTGGCGGTCGCTCCACACCTCGAGCCGGAACCGCTCGAACAGCCGCTCGGCCTCGGCGCCGTCCATGCCCTCGACCCTAGACCGGGTGCGCCACCTGCGCGCTCAGTGCCGGCCCGCGGACGGCGGCGGTGGGGCAGGAAGACGGTGCACTGCATCGTGCCGGGCCGGGGCCGCGGACCTCATCACCGTGGGGGGCGTGATGTGCTCGCCCGGGACGCCCGCGGTCCTGGAACCGGCCCATTCGGCTCTGCCGCGGCGCGCCCGGATGGATCTGGCGACCGGGGACGTCATCACGGTGGCCGGCTACGGCTCGCTGCCGACATGGCAGCCGGTCACCACCAACGTCGTCGAACGCGTCTGGGGACAGACCGCGCCGGACACCGCGGTCGCGACCTCCCGCTACAACTGGGCCGACGACGGCGTCGACGACGGCGTCCGCGGTCCGGTGCTGGCCGCGGCGGACGCCGCCTGGCCCGGTTCGCGCAGCGCGGCGGACAGGGCCACGGCAACCACGGGGACGATCGCGAGGGCGACGAACGCACCGCGGGGGCCGTGCTGCTCGGCGATGAGGCCGAGCAGCGGCATGCCGAGCCCGCCGGCGCTGACGGCCAGGCCGAGGGTGACCCCGGCGGCGGTGCCGGGGCGGCTGGGCAGGTAGTCCTGGCCGAGCTTCACCAGCACCGCGAACGGGATGTTCGTGACCAGGCCGACGAGCAGGACCAGCGGCAGCGCGGCGTACCTGTCCGGGCACAGCAGCATCGCGGCGATCGCCGGGCCGAGCAGGAGATTGCCGAGCCGCACGGTGCGCACCAGGCCGATCCGGTCCGCGATCCGCCCGCCGGCGAGCGTGCCCAGGACCCCGCCGCCGAGCTGCAGGGCGAGGGCGGCACCGCCGAGTGTGCTGGACGCGCCGAGCGTGTCGATCCAGTACAGCGCCACGAACGTGTTGACGCCGAACGAGACGGCGGACCGGACGATCTCGACCCCGGTCAGCACGGCGAACATGCCGGGCCGGTCCCGGCCGGGCGCGGCGGTCCTCGCGGCGGCCCGGCCCGTGACGCGGCGCTGGTGGCGCAGCAGGACGAAGCCCATGAGCACGGCCGGCGGGATGAACAGGGCGGTGGCGCCGACACCCCACGCGTCCAGCGCGGGGGTTGCGAGGGCCGGCGCGACGAAGAACCCGACGCTGCCGCCGGCCGCGAAGTAGCTCATCGCGGTGGTGCTGGACCCAGCGGCGAGCCGCGCGTCGCGCCCCGCGGCGGGGTGGAACATCGCGACGCCGAGCCCGGACAGCAGCAGCAGCGCCCACACCAGGAGGTACGACGGCGCGACCCCGGCCAGCCCGGCGCCGGTGCCGGCGAGCGCCACCCCGACCGGCGACATCCACGGCAGCCGGCGGCGGTCGGCGATGACGCCGAACACCAGCTGCGGCAGTGAGCTGCCGAGCGCGGCGGCCATCGCCAGACCCGCGGCCGCGACGTAGCCGTAGTGGCGGTCGAGGACGAAGTACGGCACGGCGGCGGGCACCAGGCCCTGGTAGAAGTCGTCGACGGCGTGCGCGGCCGCCCACACGCGCATCCGCCGCCACGGGGACGGTTCGCGGGTCGCGTCCGGCGCGGTCGTCAGTTCGGCGGTGCTCACGTATCCAAGATCGCAGTGACCGACGGTGCGGACTTCCGGTATTCTGCCGATCGATGTCGAAAATCCGCCACATGCCGGTGGCGCCGACGAAGTCGACCGAGCACGGCTCCGGCGCGTTCATCGACCGGCACCGCCACGACCAGCATCAGCTGGTCTACGTCAGCCGGGGCGTGATCGCCGTGCAGACCGAGGCCGGCGGGTGGGTCGCCGCCGCTGACCGGGCCGTGTGGATCCCCGCCGGGTGCTGGCACGAGCACCGCTTCCATGGCGCGAGCGCGTTCCACACCGTGGGTTTCCCGGCCGCGGACCCGCCGCTGCCGGTCGGCGCGCCGACCGTCGTCGCGGTGGGCCCGCTGCTGCGGGAGCTGCTCGTCGCCTGTACCGACGCGGACCTGCCCGCCGCCGAGGAGTCGCGGCTGCGCGCGGTGATCCGCGACCGGCTGCACCGGGCGCCGCAAGAGCCGGTGTCGCTGCCCGCGCCGCAGGACGGGCGGCTCGCCGCCGCGTGCGCGTCCGCCGCCGCCCGGCTCGACGAACCGCGCACCCTGCGGTCCCTGGCCCGCGAGGCGGGCGCGAGCGAGCGGACCCTCGCCCGCCTGTTCCGCGCCGAGTTCGGCATGACGTATCCGCAGTGGCGCACCAACGTCCGCGTCTACCAGGCGATGATCCTGCTCGCCGGCGGCACGTCCGTCACGACCGCCGCGCTGCGGTGCGGCTTCGCGACCCCGAGCGCGTTCGTCGACACGTTCCGCCGCGCGACCGGCCAGACCCCGGGCGTGTACCGGGCCCGCGAGCAGTCCGGTGGCTGATCGGGGCGGCGCAGTCCCCGGACCTGCGCCGCCGGGAGACTCAGGTGCAGTGCTTCAGGTGCGAACGGATCTCCGCGGGGACGTTGGCCTGGCAGACATTGTCGGTGCCGCCCATGACGGCGGCCCACGTCTTCTTCGCGGTGTCGTACTTGAACACGACCACGGCGGTGTCCATCGCCTCCGGCTGGGTCAGGGCCGTCGCGTATCCCTGGTAGCAGCTGATGTCCTTGAAACCCTTGCCGAGGATGATGGCCCCGGCGACCTCGGCGTTGGCCTGGAACGCCTTCTGCAGCATGGTCGCGTCGACGGGGCAACCCCCGCCGGTCGCCGCCGCGCTGGACTTGCCCGGTGCCGCACTCGACGGCGCCGCGGCGCTCGACGTGCCGGCGGCCGGCGCGGCGCCGGACGTCGCACCCGCCGGTGCTGCGGTGTCGGCCGGGTCTTCGGAGGAACATCCGGCCAGAGCGATCGCCGCGAAGGCGATCGGGAGCACTGCTCGTGTCATCACACGCGGAATCCTTGCGCCTGCGGCCCTTGCGTGGTTGTCGTCCATCGGACATCTACATTGGACAGACGGCGGATGCCGTCCGGCGGCGGGCCCCGCGATCACGGCTCATTGTTGACGGGCGAGCTTCGCGGTGTGCATGAGGTCGCGGAACTCGTAGGAGTCGCTGTGCTGCAGACGCTTGCCCACGGCGCGGATGGTGTCGGGGTCCAGGGTCCGGTGGACGTCGGCCCGTAGGACGATCTGCGCCAGGCGGTCCCCGGTGAGATCCAGGAAGTCCGGGCCGTCGGTGAACTCCTCGACGGCGGGGAACCACGGCTCGTCGCGCAGCTGGTGCCACCAGTGGTAGGGGACGAACTCCTGCATCATGTCCACCGCCGGGGCGAACCAGCCGTGGGGCGCATAGGCGAGGGTGCGATGGGGCCCGCCTCGTGCCAGCCCAGGTCCTGCAGGCGGGTGAACAGCCGCCGGATCCGCGCGATGCGGTGTTCGATGCCGGTCACGCCGTATTAGACCAGGATCGCGGCGGCGGTGGTGCGCACGTACCAGCGCTCGAAGTCCACAGTGGACCAGCCGCGGCGCCGCACGAGCCAGTCGTAGTTGTGCCAGTCCATCGCGAGCCACAGCACGTCGGTGACCTGCTCGACGGTGAGGGCGGGGTCGGTGCCGCCGGTCGCGACCAGTTCGGCGGCGAACTGGGCCATGCCCTGCCGGCGTTCGTGATCGTTCTTGGCGAGGATGGCGGCCGCGTCGCCGTCGGCGGTCGCGGCGCCGGCGAGGGCGAGCATCACCTCCGCCTGCCGGGCGTGGGTCTCGGCCAGGTGCCGGGCGTAGCGGGTCAGTTTCGCGCGCGGGTCGGGCAGCGCCTGGATGTCGGCGACGAACTGCCGGTCCGGCAGCGCGACCGGCTCGTCGTCGCCGGCGATGGTCCGGTCGACGAGGTCGGACAGCAGCTGTCGTTTGGAGCCGAACGCCGCGTAGACGGTCTGCACGGCCACGCCCGCCTCGGCGGCGACGGCGGTCAATGGCGTTGCGGCGTAACCGTCGCGGACGAACAGCCGGCCGGCCGCGTCGAGGATCGCCGCGCGGGTCCGCAGCGCCTGTCGCTGCCGCCCCGACGCGTCGTACCGCCTCTTGACAGCCATCCGGTCAGCGTAGTGTTCTATTGGATAGAGGTTAACTCTATTAAAAGGAGTGCGCGGTGTACGGAGTGGTGCAGCAGATGCCGGGCGTGTCGGAGCCCGAGTACCGCATGGTCGAACGCCACCTCGGCCCCGATCGGCCGCCGGGCCTGGTGGCGCACGTTTCGGGGCCGTACGAGGACGGCTGGCGCGTGCTGAACATCTGGGTCGACGAGGCCGCGTTCCGCCGGTTCCAGTCGGAGCGGCTGATGAAGGCGGCCGGTCTCGCGGCGCAGGAGGAAGGCTTCGACCCCGGCAAGGCGGCGGGCTTCAGCTCGTTCACCGTCGTCGGCGAAGAGATGCCCTTCTGATGGACGCCGCCGCGACGGTGGCCGCGTTCTGGGCCGCGGCGGCGCCCGGCTGGATCCGGCACGCCGACCGGCACGACGTGCGCGGCCGGCCGCTCGGTGAGGTCGCGCTGCGGTGGCTCTCGGTGCGGCCGGGGGAGCGGGTCCTCGACGTGGGCTGCGGCTGCGGTGGCACCACCGCCGCACTGGCCGCCGCCGCAACGGCGGCCGGCGTCGAAGTCCCGGCGGGCGGCGACGGCGGCGGTGGGGAAGCGGCCGGCGCCGGAGTCCCGACAGGCGGCGGAGCGGTCGGGGTCGATCTTTCGGCCGCGATGATCGAGGCGGCCCGGTCGCGGTTCCCTTCCGGGCGGCACGCCGGCCTGCGGTTCCTCGACGCCGACATCGAACGCCTCGACGTCGTGCCCGGCGGCCCGTTCGACGCCGCGTACTCGCGGATGGTCCTCATGCTCCTCGCCGACCCGGTCGCCGGCTGCGCGACGGTCCGCCGCTCACTGCGCCCCGGCGGCCGGCTCGCCGCGACCGTCTTCCGCGCCGGGCCGGGCAACGCCTGGCTGCCCGCGGCCATGCTCGGCGCCGCACCGCACCTCGGCGCGCTGCCGCCGCTGCCGGTCGGCGACGAGCCGGGGCCGTTCGCGCTCGCCGAACCGCGGCGCATCGACCGGGTCCTGACCGCCGCCGGGTTCGTCGACGTGGCCGCGGAGCCGCACGACGTGGTCATGGAGGCCCCGGACGAGCCCGAGGACGTCGCCGAGTGGCTGATCGAGCTGGGCCCTGCGGGCGCGCCGTACCGGCAGGCCCCGCCGGACGCCCAGGCCGCCGCCCGCGCGGGCGCCGCGAAGCTGCTCGCCCGCTTCCGCGAATCCGGCACCGGCTACCGGATCCCGTCGGCCCTCTGGCTCGTCACGGCCGTCGTCCCGGGCTGAGACACAAGCGGCTGCCCCCAAGCGGCCTCGCGCGGCGCGGGGCTCAGAAGTCGATGACGGTGAGCCACTCGCCGCCGCGGCGCGGCCGGTAGCCGAGCGTGCCGGCCAGGGCGTGCACCACGGCCGGCATGTGGCCTGCGCCGTACACCACCGCGACGTCGATCGGCTCGGCCGCCCGGGTGCGGTGGATCTCGGTGAGCGCCTCGACCAGCTCACGGTCGCGCTCCTCGACCATCCACCTGGTGAGGAACTCCCGCGACATGCGGACCTCGGTGTCGTCGCTGATCTCGAACTGGCGGCGCAGCAGCCAGCGGGTGCCGCCCACGGCCATCGTCACGGTCAGGTACGGCACCAGGTACACCAGGTCGAGCCAGACCAGCAGCGGCATGCGGTCGCGGCGGCGGGTGTCGCGGAAGACGCCCTCGGGCCAGACGACGGGCACCCCGAGCGCGGCGTAGTCGATGTCCTGGTGCACCAGCGGCCCGAGGCCGCGTTGCCGGGTGAGGCGGAGCGCGACGCTGTAGGCCCGGCCGGTCGAGCTCGGCCCGTCGTAGCCCTCCGCGACGATGAGGTGGCAGCGCCGGAGCCGGTCGGCGACCGCCGTGTAGAAGTCGGCCCGCCCGATGTGCAGCATCGGGAACAGGACGAATCGCAGCGGCTCGGTCCGGTGCCGGAGCGTCACCACGGCCGAGCGCACGCCCAGGAAACTGACCTCGGTGATCTGCACGGCGTCCCCCCGGTGCCCCGTCGATGCGGCCAGGGTAGGACCCGTCGGCTACTGCTTGCGCAGGCCGTCCAGGGCGACGCTCAGGACCCGGTCGCGCTGGGCGGCGTCGACGAACCCGCCGGCGGTCAGCCCGCTGATCATGCGCAGCGTGTCGTCGAACGTCACGTCGGTGCGCACGGCGCCGGCGGCCTGGGCGCGGACCAGCAGCGGCTCGCCGACGCGGTAGATCTCGTCGCGGCAGTGCCGGAACATGTCCGAGTCCCGGTTGAGGGCCTCGTAGATGGCGCGCTTGGTCGCGATGTACGCCACGAAGCGGTGCAGCCACGACACCAGCGCGTCCCACGGCGGCAGGTCGGCGACGTCGTCGGCGGTCTGGCACAGCTGCTCGATCTCGCCGATGTAGACCGTCTCGAACAGGTCCCGCCGGGTGGGGAAGTTGCGGTACAGCGTCCCGATCCCCACACCCGCGCGCCGCGCGATGTCCTCCAGCGACGCGTCGGTGCCGTGCTCGGCGAACGCGTCGCGGGCCGCAGACAGCAGCGCGTCGAAGTTGCGCCTGGCGTCGGCGCGTTGCGGGCGGCGGACGGCGACGGGGGACTCGGCGGACATGGTGTTCTCCAACACACGTGAACGGTTTGAACCGGAGGCACCCCTCCGATAATGTGGAGGCGTACCTCCACTAATGTACCGCGTCCGGGGGAAACCGATGACACGCGCACTCACCCTCAGCCCGCCACCCGTCGCGACCACGCCGAGGAAGGCCGGCCGGTTCACCTTCGTCGCGCTCGCCGCCGCGGCGGCGTCGTTCTCCATGCTCCAGTCGCTGGTCAGCCCGGTGCTGCCGACGATTCAGCGGGACCTCTCCACCAGCCAGAGCACGGTCACCTGGGTCCTGACCGCCTGGCTGCTCTCCGCCGCCGTCGCCACGCCGATCATGGGGCGTATCGGCGACATGCACGGCAAACGCCGCACGCTGCTCGTCGCGCTCGCCGCCATCGCGGCCGGGTGCGTGATCGCCGCCGTCGCGCCGAACGTCGGGGTCCTCATCGTCGGGCGGGTGGTGCAGGGGCTCGGCGGCGCCGTGTTCCCGATCGCGTTCGGCATCCTCCGCGACGAGCTGCCACCGGCCAGGGTGCCATCCGCGATCGGCGGGCTGTCCGCGGTGATCGCGGTCGGCGGTGGCCTCGGCGTGGTCCTCGCCGGGCCGATCGTCGACGCGCTGGACTGGCGGGCGCTGTTCTGGATTCCGACCCTGGTCGTGGCGGCCACCTTCGCACTGACGCTGCGGTTCGTGGTCGAGTCGCCCACGCGGGCCCCTCAGGAGCGCCGTCGGATCAACTGGCTGGCCGGGGCGCTGCTGTCCGGGTGGCTGGTCGCCCTGATCCTGCCACTGAGCAAGGCACCCGCCTGGGGGTGGACCTCGGCGCGGGTCGTCGTGCCGCTCCTGGCCGCTGTCGTGCTCATCGTCGCGTGGGTACTGGTGGAGCTTCGCTCCGCCGAGCCGCTCATCGACATGCAGATGATGCGTCTGCCGGCGGTCTGGACGACGAACCTGGTCGCACTGCTGTTCGGCGCGGGAATGTTCGCCACCTACGCGTTCCTGCCGCAGTTCCTGCAGACGCCGCGCTCGACGGGGTACGGGTTCGGCACCACGGTCACCGGTGCCGGGCTGGCGATGCTGCCGATGCTGGTCACGATGGCCGTGGCCGGATTCGTGAGCGGGCCGCTGACCGTGTACGTGCCGACGAAGGTCCAGCTGCTGCTCGGCACGATGACCGCGGCGCTGTCCTGCGGCGGGCTCACCCTGTTCCACGCCGCGTACTGGCAGGTCGCCGTCGCGACCGGGGTGTTCGGCATCGGGCTCGGCCTCACGTTCACCGCGATGGTGAACCTCATCGTGCACACCGTCCCGGCGGGCCAGACCGCCGTGGCCAGCGGCATGAACGCCAACATCCGCACCATCGGCGGCTCCCTCGGCGCGGCGGTGGCCAGCGCGGTCATCACCGCCCACGAGACCCCGGCGGGCCTGCCCCTGGAGTCGGGGTACACGTACGCCTTCGCGGTGCTGACCGCGATGCTCGCGGCGGCCATGGTCATCGCGATCTTCGTGCCCCGCGCCCGGCGCGGCTGAGACGCGGCGACGCAGGGGTGCCCTCGGGCACCCCTGCGTCGGTGTTTGCGTGGACTCAGCCGCGGGCGATCCAGACGTCGTCGAGGGTCCCGTGGAACTGGTCGTTGTCCTTGCCGTTGCCCTTGCCGCCGATGCTGAGCGGCACGGTGTTGACGACCGACAGCTCCGCCGGCAGGGCGGCCGTGCCGCGCACGGCGTCGTCGACGAGCATGGTCAGCGTGGTGCCGGCCCGGCGGCACTCGAGGCGGTGCCAGGCACCGTCGGAGACCGAGACGTCCGACATCGCCACGTGGATCGCGTGGACCGCGGCGTCGGCGAACACGCAGCTCGGGTGGCCCGCCGCGCCGTCGATCTGCAGCTTGTACTGGCTGCCCGACGCGGAGTACCCCTTCTGCACGATGTTCTGGCCGGAGCCGGTGTCCTTCTTGGTCAGGCGCACCGTCGCGCCGTACCGCACGGGGCCGGTGCCCGGGTTGAGCTCGGGGGCGTCGGGCGCCTGCAGCACCGCGTGCGGGCACTTCCTGCCCGCGCAGCGGGCCGGGAAGTCCGCCGCCCGGCCGCCTGTGGACATCCCGGGGCGATCGGCGAGCCGGACCCTGCCGCCGTGCCCGGCCGACGAGGTGAGCGTGTGCCCGTGCCCGGAGTCGTCGGTGACGGTCGCGCCGTCGGCACCGTTGGCCGCGGCGTCGAAGGTGTACCGGGCGACGATCACCGGCGCGGCGACCTCGACCGGCTCGGCGGCGGGCCGGCTTGCCGCCGCGGATCCGGCCGCGGCGGCGGACGCGGGGCCGGCGCCACCGAGCGCGCTGAGTGCGACGCCGAGCGCCGCGGCGGCCAGGATCGCCGGCCGGATGGACCTCATCCGGCCGCCATGCATGTTCCCCCATGTCTTCATGCCCGAAATGTGTCATATTCGGGCCGTAACCTCCGCGCATTTCCCCCAACGTGTCGGGCGCAATCCGTAACCGAACGGTTGACGCATAGTCACCCAAGCCGGATGTCCGGAAACGACCGTCACAGGTCTGGAAGACTTGGTGACATGCGGTGGGCGGCGGGGGCGGCGGCGGTGCTGGTCCTCTGCGCGCTCCTGCCGGCTCCGGTCGCGGCCCACGCGCTCGCGCCGACGCAGGTGTCCGCGGCGCCGACCGAGGTCTGCCGGATCACCGACCCCGCCGTGACCGAGGTGTCGGGCCTTGCCGTCACCGCCACCGGCTACCTGGTGGAGAACGACAGCAATCCCGACCCCGCCAAGACCCGGGTGTTCACGCTGGACAAGGCGTGCAAGGTGACCGGCAGCGTGCAGTATCCACGCACCGCCCGCGACCCCGAGGACCTCGCCGTGGACCGCAAGGGCACCGTGTGGGTGGCCGACATCGGCGACAACGGCCCGATGACCGGCGGCTCCGGCACCCGGCGCAGCACGGTCGCGCTGTGGACCATGGCGGCCGGCTCGAAGAGCCTGAAGATCCATCGCCTGGTGTATCCCGACGGGGTGCCGCGCGACGCCGAGGCGCTGCTCATCGACGGGCAGGGGCGGCCGGTGATCGTCACCAAGGACCCCAACGGCGAGGTGTTCCGCCTCGACACGCCGCTGCCGACGGACAACACCGAGGGCGCCGCACTGACCAAGGTCGGCGCGTTCGAGCCGCGGCGCACCGGCACGTCCAACCCGTGGGGCTTCCTCGGCGTCGCCTGGGTCACCGGCGCGGCCGTGTCGGCCGACGGGACGCGGGCCGTGGTGCGCACCTACGCCGACGCGTACGAGTTCGAGGTCACCGGCGGCGACGTCGCCAAGGCGATCACGTCCGGGAAGCCGACGGTCACGCCGCTGCCGGACGAGCCGCAGGGTGAGGCGATCGCCTACACCGCCGACGCGACCGGGCTGCTGACCGTGTCCGACCAGAACGGCCCGGCCGTGATCCTGAAGTACGCCAGCGGCCTGAAGGTGACGCCGCCCAGCAGCGCCGCACCGTCGGCGGCACGGGCGCAGACCCAGGCCGCGGCGGCACCGCCGAAGGAGCCGGCCCGGCCGGCGGCGAGGGCTCCGCTGCTGCTCGGCGCGTTCTCCGTGGTCGCGTTGATGCTGGTCGCGGCCGTGGCGAGACGCGCCAGGCGGCGATAAGCACCCACGGTGTCGACGCGGGAACGCTCACATGACACGATTCACCGACACAGGCAGGGTCGGGGGAGGGGTTCGCGGCGGTGGTGCGCATCGAGGTCGAGCGGGCCACAACCCGTGACATGCGCCGGCGCAACCGGTCGACACTGCTGTCGGAGCTGTTCTTCCGCGGGCCGCTGAGCAGGCACGACCTCAGCCGCATCACCGGCCTGAGCGCGGCGACCGCCAGCAGCGTCACCGCCGAGCTGCTGCAGGAGGGCCTCATCATCGAGGCCGGGCAGATCGACTCCGACGGCGGCCGGCCGCGGGTGCTGCTGCGGGTCAACCCGGACTTCGGCCGCCTCGTCGGCGCCGACGTCGGCGAGACCGGCGTCAAGGTCGAGCTGTTCGACCTGTCGATGACCCGGCTCGCCACCGTCGACGAGCCGCTGCCGTCGTCACGGCCCGACCCAGAGGCGGTCGCGGGGCAGCTCCTCGCCGGCATCCGCGAGGTGCTCGGCGGTACCGACGCGGCCGACGTGATCGGCATCGGCATCGGGGTGCCCGGCACCGTCGAGCAGTCCGACCCCGTGCGGGTGCACGCCCCGACCATCGGCTGGCGCGGGATCTCCCTCGACGGGCTGCTGCGCGAGGGTGGCATGACCGCGCCGCTGTTCGTGGAGAACGGCGCGAAGTCCCTCGGCCAGGCCGAGATGTGGTTCGGCGCCGGCCGTGGCGCGGCCAACGCCGTGATCGTCCTGGTCGGCTCCGGGGTCGGCGCCGCCGTGATCACCAACGGCACGCTGTACCGGGGCGCGAGCAGCAGCGCCGGCGAGTGGGGCCACACCACGGTCGTCTACGGCGGCCGGCAGTGCCGGTGCGGCGCCCGCGGCTGCCTTGAGGCGTATGTCGGTGCCGAGGGGATTCTCGACCGGTACCTGCAGGTCGACCCGACCCTGGTGCGCAGCGCCGACGAGCTCGCGGACGTCGCGGCGCTCATCGCGGCCGGCACGCCTGAGGCCGACGGCATCCTGGCCGAGACCGCCGGGATGCTCGGCGCCGGCATCGGCAACCTGGTCAACCTGTTCAACCCGGAGCGGGTCGTGCTCGGCGGCTGGGCGGGCCTCGCGCTCGGCGCGAAGCTCCTGCCGCAGATCCGGGCCGCGGCCGGCGAGCAGGCGCTGGAGCACCCGTTCGGACAGGTGTCGATCGAGCTGTGCGAGCTCGGCCCGGACGCGGTCGCCTTCGGCGCCGCGACCCTGCCGATGGCGGAGCTGCTCCGCCGGGCGTCGCGACCGTGACTCGCTGTCGCTGACATCGGGCGGCCGCGGCGGCGGACCCTAACGGTTCCTTAAGCGTGCCTCTTTTTTCGGGCTTCTTCATTGACTCGAAAAAAGGGTGGTCATAGCCTGCCCTCTATCTGGAAGGGCAGCTAACAGATCGCCCTCTCCCTCCCGAAAGGCTCGCCCCATGAGCAGCCCCCGCCTCCGTCGCTCCCTTCTTGCCGCGGCGGCCGCCGTCGCGGTGCTCGGCACGGTGACCGTCGTCGCGATGAACACCGCCTCCGCCGCGACCACCGGCCCGATCACCGGCATCGGCGGCAAGTGCATCGACGTCGCCGCCGCAAGCACCGCCAACGGCACGAAGATCCAGCTCTACACCTGTAACGGCACCGCCGCCCAGCGCATCACGTTCGGCGACGACGGCACGCTGCGCGTCCTGGGCAAGTGCCTGGACGTGGCCGCGGCCGGCACCGCCAACGGCACCAAGGTCCAGCTGTGGGACTGCAACGGCACCGTCGCCCAGCGGTGGACGTACAGCGCGGCGAAGGACCTCACCAACCCGAACGCCGGCAAGTGCCTCGACGCGACCGGCCAGAGCTCCGCCGACGGCACCCAGCTGCAGATCTGGGCGTGCGGCGGCACCGCCAACCAGAAGTGGACGATCGGCGGCGGCACCACGCCCCCGACCTCCAACCCGCCGACGTCGAACCCGCCGACGTCCAACCCCGCCATGGGCGCCGCGCCGTACGCGTACCTCGGCTGGGGCAACCTCCCCGACCCGCGCACGATCATGACCGCGACCGGCGTCAAGTGGTTCACCATGGCGTTCATCCTGTCCAACGGCGCCTGTGACCCGCTCTGGGACGGCTACCGGCCACTGCTCGGCGGGCAGGACCAGACCGTCATCAACAACATCCGCGGGGCCGGCGGCAACGTCGCCGTCTCCTTCGGCGGCGCCTCCGGGCCGTGGCTGGAGCAGACCTGCAGCAGCGCCTCGACGCTCGCCGCCGCGTACCAGAAGGTCATCAACGCCTACGGCCTCAAGGCGATCGACATCGACATCGAAGGCAGCGTCTACAACAACGCGACGCTGCAGCAGCGCACCATCGACGCGCTGAAGACGATCAAGGCCAACAACCCGGGCGTCGCCGTGTACGTCACCTTCCCGAGCGACCGCAACGGCCCCGACGCCACCATGATCAACCGGGCGGCCGCCTCCGGGCTGACCGTCGACGCTTGGACCATCATGCCCTTCGACTTCGGCGCCGCCGGCCAGAACATGGGCGCGCTGACCATCCAGGCCGCCGAAGGGCTGAAGAACACGATCAAGAACGGCTACGGGTACACCGACGACCAGGCCTACCGGCACGCCGGCATCTCCTCGATGAACGGCATCACCGACGTCGGCGAGACGGTCACCGTGGCCGACTTCCGCACCATGCTGGCCTACGCCCAGCAGCACCACCTCGCCCGGTTCACGTTCTGGTCGGCCAACCGTGACCGCCCGTGCAACGGCGGCGGCACCGGCGACGACACCTGCAGCGGCGTCTCCCAGAACGCGTGGGACTTCACCAGGATCATCGCCCAGTACCAGGGCTGAACCACCACGGACGGGTGCCCCGGAACGCGGACGGCCGGGGCACCCCTCGTCCTGTCATACATCGGACGGCCGGTGGGGCGGAGATCCAGCTGTACCAGCGAAAATCGGCGACAACAGATGCCTGGGCTCTCGCGCAGGGTTGTCACCATGGTCCGCATGAAAACTCTGGCAGGCGGTTGGACCCTCGTGGGCGGGGGCGTGCTGCTCGGGCTCGGCAGCAGCCTCGCGCTCGCGATCGCCGGCCCGAGCCGGTTCGACCCGGCGCGGTCGTGCAGGTACCGCTTCGACGTCGACCGCACCTTCACGGCCCACGAGCAGCAGTTCCCGCCCCACACGACCTGCGTCCGCGACGACGGCCAGGCGTTCGAGTACCTCTCGTCCGGCACCACCCTCGTCGGCGCGGTCCTGCTGGCCGTGGCGGCGCTGTCGCTGCTGGCGGGCGTCGCGCTGCTGGCGGTGACGTGGCTGCGCCGCGACGCCCTGCCCGAGCCGCCCCCTGCCGGGTCCCGGCAGCTGCACCTGTGGCTCGCCCTGCTGCTCGGCCTCACCGTCAGCGTCGCCGTGACCGGGGTCTTCGTCGCGCTGTACATCTTCCTCGGCGTGTTCGCGGCCGCCTTCGTCGTGGTGCCGGCCCTCCTCGGCGCCACGATGCTCGCCGCCCTCTTCGACAAGGCCGCCGGCCCGAACGGTGCCGGCCGCCGCCGGCGCGCCACGACGGTGGCCGTGCTCGGCGGTGCCGGCGCGATCGCCGTGGAGTGGGTGGCCCTCGCGACCGACGTGCTGCCGCTGGGGGACTGGCGGCTGCTGAGCATCCCGCTCGCCACCGCCCTGTGCGCCGTGGTCGTCGCCGCCCAACATGTGCTCGCGCCCGCCCCGCACCCGGTGGCGGCAGGTCCCGGCCGCTGACGCGCGTGGATCACTCGGCGTGTGGTGCCGTTCACTTCTGGTCATGGCGCTGGACGGGCGGGTGCGCAGCCTCGAAAATGGAGGGGTAGCGCCTACCGGGGGAGGCGGGGCGTGCCACGACCGTACTTTTCTTTGGACGCACCGGATTCCGGGTCGACCGCGGATGTCGTGTCGATCGACTGGGAGGCTCGTTTCGCCGCGCGGCAAGCCGAGTGGCAGCGCCGGCACGGCGAGAAGCTGCGGGTCCGCGCGGAGTTCGCCGAGGCGCGGGCACATGGGCTGGCGGCTCGCCATGCGACGAAGCTTGCCCGGCTGCGGACCGCTCGGTTGCTGGCCGAGGTGGGACCTGGACCGTCGTCGTCGCCCCTGCCGTCGTCGCCGCGGCAGCCGTCGCCCCTGCCGTCGTCGCCGCGGCAGCCGTCGCGACGGCCGCCGTTGCCGCCAGGGCCATCGTCACTGCCACCACGGCCGTCGCGGTCGTCGGCGAGCGACGAGGCCCGTTGTTCCGGATGGGATGTCACGTCCGGCCGCCCAGGGGTCGCCGCGCCGACAACCTCATCGGTGCCTGTTGCCCCTTGGCCTGCACGCTCGGCACTCCCGCCGGTGCCTGCTTGTCCGGCGTCCGTTACCTCGGCAACGGCTGACTTTCCAGTGCCGTCGGTGCCTGCTCGTCCTGCGCTGTCATCGGTGCGTGCTTGTCCGGGGACAACTGGTTCGGCTCGGTCGGTGATCCCTGCCCGTCCGGCGGTGGCTGGTTCGGCGACCCTGCCGGCGCCCGGTCGTCCCGCAACGCCGGCGGCACCTGCTCGCCCGGACGCGGCTGGCCTGGACGCGGCTGGTCCGGACATTGCTCGTCTGGCGGCCGTTCGCGTCAATGCTGTTCGTCTGGTGGTTGTTCGTGTGGCCTACCCGGCGGCCGATCGTGTGAGCTCGGCTCGTCCGGTGGACGGCCATCCTGGTGCGGAGACGGTTGCTGGGGTCGGTGTGGCAATGCCCGGCGACGACTGGCATACCGCTCCCGTGCCGGGCGCCGACGGAGTTTCAACTTGCGCGCCGCTTGAACGGCGCCCTCGGCGACAAACGGCGCGCGCCGGCTGCGGCACTTCGCCGACGGTGTCGGTGTGTGTTCCGAGAGCTGAGGTCGGCAGGCCGGCGTTGCGACTGGCACGGGCGCCAGCGGCGCGGGCCGCGTCGGTCCGGGTGCGCGGCGCGTGCATCCTGCTGTCGGCGCAGACCGGTCGCGGTGTCCTGCGCGCCCAGCTCTGGTCGATTCAGGGTCTGGTCGGCGCAGGGGCTGCTTGCGTGCTCCGCCGGGTGGGTCGGTCAGCGCCGGTACCACCTCTGGACTGCTGGGTCTCCCGGGCGCCGACGGCGGTACGCACCCGCACGCTGAGCGAGGAGACCGCCCGCGTCTTCCGCGCCCGCGTGGTCAACCCCCGCTGGCTCGCCGCGATGCGCCGCCACGGCTACAAGGGCGCCTTCGAGCTCGCCGCCACCGTCGACTACCTGTTCGGCTTCGACGCCACCGCCGGCGTGGTCGCGGACTGGATGTACGAGAAGCTCGCCGAGGCCTACGTCTTTGACCCCGAGAACCGCAAGTTCCTCGACGAGTCCAACCCGTGGGCCCTGCACGGCATCACCGAACGCCTCCTGGAAGCCGCCGACCGCAACCTCTAGGAGCACCCCGAGCAGTCCACCCTGGACGCCCTGCGCCAGGTGTACCTCGAAACCGAAGGCGACCTCGAAGGCTCTCCCTAGCATCGGCCAGCACAGACTTTGACCACGGCGCTTCTCCGTGTGGCACAGAACCCGCGTCAGAACCGTTCCGCACCGGACGACCGTCACCGTCCGTCCGTCTTCTCGTCACGCCGAAAACCCACCGCCAGCCCTCCGACGAACCCCATGAATGCCGCGTGGACCTCGCTCGGCGGGACGTAACCCTTGACAAAGATCGGAGCCAGGTTTCCTGCCGCCCAAACGAAACTCACAACACCGATCAAAACGGACCGCATACGGTTCGACATGCTCTCGCTCGTTCCTCACACATTCGCAGGTTGTGGACGCACTTCATCCGCGCCAATCGGTGACTGCAGACGGGCATGGTCTTCCTGCACCACTCGATCGCGGCGCCGTCAGGGATGCAGGTTGCCCGCCGAGGCAGGTCTTGCGTTCGTAGATGCAACATCGCCCGCTGATCAAGCTGGACGTGGCGGCTACTCCTCAGGGACGAAGCTCACTGTCGCGCCCCTGACAACAGAGTCGCACCAACTGGCGGTGACGCTGTCGGGATGCCGATGCCCGTTGTGTCGGCAAAGGGCATGGTGCTGCGCGGCGCACGTCGTGGTCGGACTTGATGGCCTTCGCGACTGGGATCGGACCGAGAACCCTGGAGCGGTCCGGACCAACGTGGGGCAGTGACCCACTCGGAGGCCGGGATCACGACATTTGGAACCGACGGCGCTGCGACGACCGGCTGTTCAGCGCCGGTGCCACCGGTGGAACTGCTGGGTTTCCTGGTAGCCGGCGCCGGTCACGGCTTCGATGACGGACCACAGGAAGTCCTCGTCGGGACCCCAGGACGGCACCTCGACGGATTCCTCGACGGGCAGCGGGGTCCCGGTGTCGACGACCGGTTCGCCGTCGACGAACACCAGCTCCCGCACCACCTCGCCGTCTGCGAAGAGGGTGAACGCGTAGCTGCTGGTGACGCTGGAGAACACGACGGTCAGCGCGGTGCCGGGCGGATCGCAGGCGGGGGCGAGCTCCATCGACGGGTCCCAGACCTGCGCCCAGCCGCCGGCCTCCGCCGCGAACAGCACCCCGTCGGCGAGGCCGCTGGTCGCTTCGTCCGCGCCGACGGGGGCGTCACCGGGGTCCTGTGTCGCGGGGGCCAGCACGGCGACGGCGTCGGCGGCGGAGACGTCCCGAACGAACAGTGCCGATGTGTTCCAACCCATCCGACGACTCTATGCGCCTGTCAAGCCTGCTTGTAGGTGAACCGGTAGTGCCCGTCGACGACGGAGCAACTGCCGGAGCTGACCTTGGCCTTCGCGACGATCGCGTAGGTGCCCGGCTTGGCGTAGGTGTGGCTGCCGATGATCGTCTGCCCGGCCTGCCCGCCGACGATGCTCGTGCTGGTTGCCGGCGTCCCGTCGGCCCAGTTGATGGAGAAATCGAATTTGCATGATGATGCGTTACCGGACCAGACGGCCGCCACGTCAACGGCCGGATCGCTGCTTTCGCAGTCCTCCGCCTGCTTGTAGGCCAGGACGCAGTGGCGACTCTGGCCGGGCCGGCGCGGCCAGTACAGCGCAGCGCTGCGGCGGAACGTATCGGCCTATCCGCCATTTCGCTCATCGCCATGACGCCATTGGGAACCGGGCGTCCCCGTCCGTATGTGCTCAGAGAAGCCAGTGGTCGTGGGGGTGGCGGCCGGGGCGGAAGCCGGCCGACTCGACCATCGCGGCGGCGTCGGCGAAGCCCGTGGCGACCAGGTCGGGGCGGTGGGCGTCGCTGCCGAAGCAGATCGCGCGGCCGCCCTCCTGGCGCCACCAGTGGACGAACTCGGGCTCGGGGCCGCGGCGGGTGTTGACCTCCAGGGCACGGCCCGTGCCGGCGAGGGCGCGCAGGACGGCCCGGATCTCCTCCTCGAAGTCGGTGATGGCGAAGGTGGCGCCGGCGGGGAGGTAGCGGACCGGGTAGTCGAGGTGGGTCAGGGCCGAGAAGGCGTCGCAGGCGTGGATCATGCGGATCGCCTCGGCGAAGTACTCGCGCAGCACGGTGGGGACGCCGCGCACGACGAACTCGTCCTCGACCAGGCGGTGGCGGCCGGCGACGGCCAGGGAGTGCAGCGAGCCGATGACGCGCTCGAACGGGGCCGCGCCGAGCAGGGCGGCGGTCTCGGCGGCGAACCAGTGCGGCTCGCCCAGTTCGACGCCGGTGATGATGCGCAGCGACGGGAACCTGGAGCGGCAGCGGTCGATCGCCGCCAGGTACCCGGTGACGTCCAGCGGCGGCGGGACGAGGTGCACGTCGTCGGTGATGTGCTGGCGCAGGCGGTCCGGCAGGGTGTCGGGGGTGACCTGCCACGTCACGAAGTCGGTGTGTTCGGTGAACGCGATCGCCGGCAGCCCGAGCTCGACGGCCCGCGCGCAGGAGCCCTCCATGTCCCCGGTGGCGGTGTCCCAGGAGAACTCGGTGTGCGTGTGCAGGTCCGCGGGCAGCATGCGGCGATCGTGTCAGCCGCCGCCCGGGACACCGGAGAGCCCTCGCAGGAATGTGACGGCCTCCTCGACGCCCGCAACGACCGGCACGCCCGGGGTGACAGGTGGCCGGTCGACCATGAGGACCGGCACGCCGAGCCGGCGGGCGGCGGTGAGTTTCGCGGCGGTCATGTCGCCGCCACTGTCCTTGGTGACGAGCAGTTGGATGGTGTACGACCGCAGCAGCGCCGTTTCCCCGTCGACGGTGAACGGGCCGCGGTCGAGCAGCGACTCCAGCCGCGGCGGATGCGGCGGCTCGACGGGGTCGACGCTGCGGACCAGGAACCAGCGGTCCGCCAGGTCCGCGAACGCGCCCAGCCCTTGCCGTCCCGTGGTCAGGAACACCCGGTCATACGGGGACGCCGCGATGAACGCCGCCGCCGAGGACAGCGACGGCACCCGGTGCCACACGTCGCCGGGTGCGGCGGTCCAGCCCGGGCGGCGCAGCACCAGCAGGGGTACCCCACACGCCGCCGCCGACGCACTGATCCTCGCCGCGAACGGGTGGGTCGCGTCGACCACCACGTCGACCGCCTCGCCGCGGACATACGCGGCCAGCCCCTCGGGGCCGCCGAACCCGCCGACCCGGACCTCACCCGGCGGCAGCGCCGGGTCGGCGACGCGGCCCGCGAGCGAACTGATCACGCGGAAACCGGTGAGCGCCGCCGCGAGCCGCCGGGCCTCACCGGTGCCGCCGAGGATGAGCACCGTCCGCACCAGCAGACGATGTCACGAACGGCCGCCGGCCGGACGACCGGACCGGCGACAGGCAGCGTCGCCGGTCCGGTCGGCGCGGAACTACGGGCCGCTGACCAGGTTGGTCACCTGGTGTCCGCTGTTGACTGCGGCTCCGGTGTTGTTGATGACGTGGGAGATGGTGCCGGTGCCGCCGAGGGAGACGGTGACCATGTTGTGGAACTTGACGTTGGGGGTGACGGGGACTTCGAAGGAGTGGCCGAGCACGACGCTGGGGTTGGTGTTGAAGTAGCAGTAGCTGCCCAGGCCCCACGCTTCGTGGCTGGTGACGTTCGCGCCGACCTTGTAGGCGGCCCAGCCCTGTGCGCCGCCGCCGCTGGTCCAGCTGGCTTGGTTGGGCACGTCGTAGGGGATTTCGTTCTGGTAGAAGTAGGTGCGGCCGCCGTTGCCGTTCCAGATGGTCTGGTATTGCTGGTAGTGCTCGACGAAGAGGCCGTACATGGTGACGTTGTTGCCGTTGACGACGAGGCCGTTGGCGGCGGTGTTGGTGTTCCAGCCGACGGTGCCGCCGTTGCCGTGATCGGCGCGCCAGATCCACATGTGGTCGCCGATCACGTCGTTGCTGTTGACCCGCAGGGACACGGTGGCTTTGCCGGCGATGGAGCCGCCGATGCGGAAGAACACGTCGTGCAGCGAGGTGGGGTTCGCGGCGTGGGAGGCCGACGAGCCGGACGGTCCGACCTCCATCAGGACCTGCGAGTTGGTGGTGCCGGCGTCGAAGAGGATGCCGGCGACCTTGACGCCGTCGACGTCGGCGACGCTCATCGCGGTGACGCCGTTGTCCGGCACGATCGTGGCCAGGCCCAGGCCGAGCACGACGGTGTTCGCGCGGGTGATGCGGATGGTGTCGTTGACGTGGTACACGCCGGGGGTGAACAGCAGGTTCTGCCCGGCGGCGAGGGCGGCGTTGATCGACGCGGCGGTCGCGCCGGCCTTCACGATGAAGAACTGGCTGATCGGCAGGCTCGACCCGGCGGTGGTGCCGGTCGACCAGCTGCTGCCGGAGGAGTTGGTGCGCAACGCGGGGACGAACACCTGGTAGGCGCCGGCGTTGTCGACGTACAGGAACGGCTTCTCCCGCACTACCGGGGTGCTGCCGATGGTGGTGTACGGCGGGCTCGGGAAGCTGTTGGCGGGTGCGCCGCTGGTGCCGACGAAGACCTGGTTCCAGTTGGAGCCGTTCCACGAGCCGATCTGCGAGTTGCGGGTGATCCACTGCTGCTGGCTACCCGACTGGATCTGCCCGTCGATCTTGCTGTCGGAGATCCAGCCACCCGAGGACCAGCCGCCGTCGGACAGGGCGAGGTTGCCACGCACGTGCATGCGCCGGTACGGCGCCGCCTGCGACACCGCCCACCGGTCCAGGCCGCCGGACGGGGTCACCGACAGGTTCTCCGCCGAACGCCAGAAGTTCTGCGTCGCGTTCTGCGAACCGTCCGGCCACCAGTCCGCCTCGGCGTGCACCGCACCGTTGATGACCACCGAGTCAGGCGACATGCCGAGACCGGCGACCTGGGTGAAGAACCCCACGTTCGCGTTCACGTTGTACGTCCCCGGCTTGAACAACAACGCAAACCGCGCATTGCCGAACTGGTTCTGCACCTGCTGGTTGAACACCGTGTTCAACCGGCTCTGAATCGTCGAGGCCGACATCGACGGATCGAACACCGACACGTTCGGACCCAGGTCCGGATTGTTCGGGTTGTTCGGCGGGGTGCTCGTCGGCGGGTTGCTGGTCGGGTTCGTGGTGCCTCCCGGAAGCGTCCACTGCTGGTTGGCGCTCGCGAAACAGTCCCACAGCTGGAGCTTGGTGCCGTCGGCGGAGCTGGGTCCGGTGGCGTCCAGGCACTTGCCGAGCGAGCGCAGCGTGCCGTCGCTCTGCTTCGACCACTGCTGTGCGCCGGAGCCGTTGCAGTCCCAGATCTGGATCTTCGTGCCGTTCGCGGTGCTGGCGGCGTTGACGTCGAGGCACTTGCCGAGGGCGCGGATGGTGCCGTCGTCGCCGACGGTCCACTGCTGCGCGCCGGTGCCGTTGCAGGTGTACAGCTGGACCTGGGTGCCGTTGGCACTGCTGGCGGCAGCGACGTCGACGCACTTGCCGCCGTAGCCGGTGATCTGGCCGGTGGCGGCGGCCGAGGCCGTAGTCATGGCGACCACGGTGGTGCCGGTGACAGCGAGGACGATCGCGCCGAGCGCCAGCCCGAGCCGGCGTCTGGAAATGGGGGTCACGGGGGTCCCTTCTGGGCGGGGCGCCCGCGCAGGACCCGTGTCGGGGGATGGGTCCGGGGCGGGCGGGAGCCGTCCTCCGCCGCGTCGGTGGGTGACGACGGAGGACCAGATCTGTGAAGTTGCCTTACAGATCCATCGGAGGCTATTCCCGCCCCGGTACGCAAGTCAATACGCGACCCGAATTAAGGCAGTGAGCTGGGGATTTAAGACTTCGCCAGGATCTCGCCGGCGCCGCCCGCGGTCTCCTGCACGGCGGTCAGGTAGGCCTTCATGTCGGTGTTCTCCAGCCCCGTGCCGGCGACCACGACCGTGTTGCCGACGATCAGCGTCGGGTACATCTTGGCCTGCTCCTGCGCGTACGCCTTCGCCGCGTTCGCGGCCTTGAACTCCACGAAGATGGACTGCTGCCCGCGGGACGGCATGAAGTCGCCCTTCTTCTTGTAGCAGTCGAACTGCTTGAAGTTCGCCACGGCCGAGCGGTACTTGCTGGGCACGCCGGTCGAGTTGGTGTCCCACTTGCCGACCGGGCAGAGGGGGTCCTTCGTGAACAGGTCGCCGGTCAGCTGCGCGATCTTCTCGAACTGCAGCCCCTTCCCGGCGGCGGCGCTGCCCGACGCCTTGGCGCTGCCGGACGGCTGCGCGCTCCCGGCGGGTGCGGCGCTGGCGGCGGCGGGCGCGGCGGAGGCGGCCGCGGCCGGCTCGGCCTTCTTGTCGTCACCCCCGCACGCGGCGGTCAGCAGGAGGGTGGCACCGGCAACGGCGGAGGCGATCAGCAGACGCTTCATGGGGATTCGGTTCCTTCGTATGTGGTGGTGCGACAGGGGATTCGGTGTGACGCCAAGAACGTATTCGCGCCGCCGAGCCGTTGAATCCCTGATGTATGCCACCCGACAACGAACGTGGCCCACCTCACTGCCCTGCGGTTGAACCACCCCAGGGCCGGTCGTGCGGGAAGTTCCGGGGCGGGTTGTCGACAGTTGCGGTCCTGACCGCAGCGGGGAGGCGCGAATATGTGGGCATGGACAAACCCGACTGGCAGGGCCCGCTCACCGAGGCGTACGAGCAGGCGACCCGCTTCCTGACCGGCCTGCCGGACCGGCCCGTCGGCAGCCGCGCCACCCTGGAGCAGCTGCGGGCGTCGCTCGGCGGGCCGCTGCCCGCGAAGGGGGTCGGCGCGCGGGAGGTCGTCGCCCGGCTGGCCGAGGCGGCCGACCCCGGGGTGGTCGCGTCGCCGAGCGGGCGGTTCTTCGGGTTCGTCATCGGCGGGGCGATGCCGGCCGCCCTCGCGGCCGACTGGCTCACCGCGACCTGGGACCAGAACGCCGGGCTGTACGCGGCCGGGCCCGCCGCCGCCGTCGTCGAGGAGGTCGCCGGCGAGTGGCTGCGCGAGCTGTTCGGGCTGCCCGCGACCGTGTCGGTCGGGTTCGTCACCGGGGCGCAGATGAGCCACGTGACCGCGCTCGCCGCGGCGCGGCACGAGGTGCTGCGCAGGGTCGGCTGGGACGTGGAGACGGGCGGGCTGCACGGCGCGCCGCGGATCTCGGTGCTCGCCGGCGCGGACCGGCACTCGACGATCGACCGGGCGCTGCGCTTCCTCGGGATCGGCACGGCGGCGCTGGTACCGGTGATGGTCGACGCGGAGGGGCGCATGGTGACCGCCGCGCTCCGCGACGCCCTCGACGGCCTGGACGGGCCGGCGATCGTCTGCGCCCAGCTGGGCAACGTGAACACCGGCGCGTGCGACCCGATCGGCGAGATCTGCGACGCCGCTCACGCGGCCGGGGCGTGGGTCCACGTCGACGGCGCGTTCGGGTTGTGGGCCGCCGCCAGCGAACGCCACCGGCACCTGGTCGCCGGTGTCGAGCGGGCCGACTCGTGGACGACCGACGCGCACAAGTGGCTCAACGTCCCCTACGACTCCGGGCTGGTCTTCTGCGCCCATCCCTCGGCGCACCGGGCGGCGATGGGGATCCGGGCCGCGTACCTCGTCCACGCCGGCGGCGACGAGCGCGACGCGCTCGAGCACAACCCCGAGTTCTCCCGCCGCGCCAGGGGCTTCGCCGTGTACGCGGCGCTGCGCTCCCTCGGCCGCGACGGCGTCGAGGCGCTGATCGACCGCAGCTGCGCCCTCGCGGCCCGCTTCGCCGCCCGGATGGCCGGGCACGTCCTCAACGACGTCGTGCTCAACCAGGTCCTGGTCGGCTTCGGCCCCGACACGGCCGACATCGTGCGCCAGGTCCAGGCCGAGGGCACCTGCTGGGTCAGCGGCACCACCTGGCACGACAAGCCCGCGATGCGCTTCTCCGTCAGCAACTTCAGCACCGACGAGTCCGACATCGACCGCTCCGTCGATACGATTCTCCGGCTGGCCGGCCGATGAGCCGCGGGCCGGGCAGAGGGATGTGCGCCGATGAATGCTATTCTAAATCGATTTGATGGATGAACTCTCCGCACCATCGGCCGTCCTGGGAGAACAGTGGACAAGCGGTTGCCGACCAGGCGTGGCACGAACCTGCCACGGATGGGCGACTTCAACGAGTCGGTGGTCCTCGATGCCATCCGCCGGGTGCCGGACGGGCTGAGTCGCGTCGAGCTCGTCGAGGCCACCGGCCTGTCCGCACAGACCGTGTCGAACATCTGCCGCCGCCTGCTGGACTCCGGCCTGGCCCACGAGGCCGGCACCCGCAGCTCCGGCAGCGGCCAGCCGCGGCGGCTGCTGCAGGTCAACGCGGGCGCGCGGTATGCCGTCGGCGTGCACCTCGACCCAGCGGTGGTCACGCTCGTGGTGCTCGACCTGCTGGGCAAGGTGGTGGCGCGGGCCCAGCGTCCCACGCCCGAGGCGGCCGACCCGGACCACACGCTGACCGAGATGAGCGAGTCGATCAACGCACTCGTGCGTGACTCGGGGGTGCCGCGGGAGAAGATCCTGGGGCTGGGCATCGCCGCGCCGGGACCGGTGGACGTGACGTCCGGGCTGGTCATCGCGCCGCCGGAGCTGACGGGCTGGGGCCGGGTGCGGCTGCGCGACTACCTGGCGGGGACCACCGGGCTGCCGGTCCTGCTGGACAAGGACGTGATCGCCGCCGCCGTCGCCGAGCGCTGGGCCGGCGCGGCCACGAACACGGGCAACTTCCTGTTCTTCTACCTGGGCACCGGTTCGGGCATGGGCCTCGTCGTGGACGACGTGGTGCTGCGCGGCTACTCCAGCAACGCCGGTGAGGTCGGCGGGCTCTACGCCGCCTGCACCACCAACGCCCTGGTCGCCGAGGCGATCGAGCAGGGGGTGCTGGGCCCGGAGTTCAAGCCGGCCGGCCCGCGCGACGCGGAGCAGAGCCTGCGGCACCTGTGCCGGCACGCGGCGGCCGGCAACGTGACGGCCGGCGAGATCATCGACCGTTGGGCGGTCAGGGTCGGTCGCGGGGTGAGTGCCGCCGCCACGCTGGTGGACGCGGAGATGATCGTGTTCGGCGGGCCGATCTGGCCGCTGCTGGAGGACCGGTTCATGGCGATCGTCCCGGGCATCGTGGAGAGCTCCCCGTTCGTCGAGCGGATCCACCCGACCGCCGTCACCACGACCGCGCTGGGCATCGACGTCGGCGCGATCGGCGCCGCCTGCCTGGTGCTCGACCAGATCCTTTCGGTGCAGCCGCAGTCCCTGCTGCTGGGCTGACCCGGCCGGTCAGGGCCGGTGCGCGGCGCCGTCGGTGCCGCGCACCAGTGCCCAGCGGTCGTGCCGCAGCGGAGGCGGCGCCGGGTAGCGGCGGGCCGCGGCCTCGTCGAAGTCCACGCCCAGGCCGGGCACCTCGGCGGGGTACAGGCTGCCCCGGTCCGGCGTCGGCGCCCCGGGGAAGACCTCCAGGGTGGCGTCGTGGAACCGGGCCGCCTCCTGGATGCCGAAGGCCGGGGTGGAGACGTCGAGGGCGACGTTGGCCGCCTGGGCGACCGGGCTGACGTCGCCCGGCCCGTGCGGCGCCGTGCGCACCCCGAACAGCTCGCACGCGGCGACCAGCTTGCGGGTCGAGGTCAGCCCGCCCAGGGTCGGTATCCGCACGCGTGCGAAGTCGATGGCCCGCTGCTCCAGCAGCGGCAGGTACCGGCCCACCTCGTCGTAGAGCTCCCCGACGGCCAGGGGGACCGGCCCGGCGGTCCGCAGCTGGCCGAAGTACGCGCTGTCCTCCGGCGCGAGCGCGTCCTCGAGGAAGTACAGCCCGGCGTCGGCGACCGCGGCGACCAGGTGCCGGGCCTGCGCGGGCGTGACCCGCTCGTGCACGTCGTGCAGCAGTTCGACCCGGTCGCCGACCCGGCGCCGCACCTCGGCGAGCACCGGCGGGACGTGGTGCAGGTACGCCAGCGGATCCCAGGTGCCGCGGCGGCCCTGCGTGCCGCCCCCGGACCCGGCGCCGTAGGTGTCCACGCCGGGCACCGCCACCTGGACGCGGACGTGCCGGAACCCCGCCTCGACCGCGGCGTCCACCCTGTCCGCGATCTGCCCGGGGTCCGCGCCGTCGACGTGGGTGTACGCCTCGGCGCCGTGGCGTGCCCGGCCGCCCAGCAGCGAGTACAACGGCAGTCCGGCCACCTTCGCCTTGATGTCCCACAGCGCGACGTCGACGGCGCCCAGGGCGTTGTTGGCGATCGAACCACCCCGCCAGTAGCCGCTGTTCTGCAGCAGGCGGTGGATGTCCTCGATGTCGCCGGCGTCGCGGCCGAGCACCAGCGGCCCCAGGTACTCGTCCAGCACGGCGCGCACGGCCAGCGTGCGCTGCGGGTCGCTGGCGCAGCCCAGCCCGTACAGCCCAGGCTGGTCGGTCTCGACGCGGACGATGAGGTACGGGCAGCCCTGCGGCGCGCACAGGAACGTGCGGACCCGGGTGATCCTGGCCGCCCTCGCCGGCGCCGCCCAGGGTGCCGGCGCCAGCACGTCGGGCGAGCGTGCCGGGGCGCCGACCTGCGCGGGGTCCGGCCCGCCGGACTCCGGTGTTTGTTGCACCGCGGTACCCACCTCCTTGCCGATGTGACGTGGTTGACACAGTCCATCAATTCGATTTAGTTTCTCGGGACAGAGTGGCGCATGTCAATGGCGCCCCGGACGCGAAGGCGCGGCACCGTGATGACACATGATCGACGTGCGTGGCGGCCAGCACTGGCCGTCCTGGTGGCGCTGACACTCGGCGCCACCACCGCCGCCTGCGGCGGCGACTCGGACAACGGCAGCTCGTCCGGCAAGACACTGGTGATGTGGACCTTCAAACAGTCCCATCTCAAGGCGCTGCAGAAGGTCGCGGAAGGCTTCCAGAAGGAGACGGGCATCTCGGTCAAGGTCGAGGCCTACGGTCCGGACGACGCGTACGTGACCAAGGTGCAGGCGGCGGCCCAGACCAAGAACCTGCCCGACCTCTTCGAGGTGCACACCACCGGCGACGACTTCGCCTTCGGCGCCGCCGGGCTGCTCAGCGACCTGGCCAAGGACGTCGACGACGCCTGGCTGAGCAGCTACCTGCCGACGGTCAAGCAGGACGGCACCGTCACCGAGGAGTACTACAAGAAGTCGCTGGCCCAGGACGCCAAGACCAAGGGCATCCAGCTCGGCCAGCGCTACAGCGTCCCCCTCACGATCGGCACGTTCGGCATCGTCTACGCCAACAAGCAGCGACTCGCCGACGCCGGCGTCACCAGCGCCCCGGCCACGTGGGAGGACTTCGTCGCCGCCCTGGAGAAGGTGAAGGCGAAGCACCCCGACAACGGCGGCGTCACCCTCGGGCTGAAGGCACCCACCACCGGGCTGGAGTGGCTGATGCAGCCCATGGCGTACGGGATGCTCGGCGCCGACAAGTTCCACGCCCTGTTCGGCAAGGACAAGGCCGCCAACTTCTCCTCCCCGACGGGTGTCCAGGTGCTGGACACCTACGGTCAGATCACCCCGTACTGGATGCCGGGCACGCAGACCCTCGACATCGACGCGGCGGACCTGGCCTTCGCCCAGGGCAAGTCGTCGTTCGCCATCGGCGGCACCTTCACCCTGGCGTTCCTGTCGCAGAACGGGTTCGACGCGAGCAACGTGATCACGTTCCCGGTGCCCGCCCCGGCCGGCGGCGCCGTCAAGAATCTGAGCCTGGCGCCGTTCACGCTGACCGGCATGTCGGTTTCGGCGACCACCAAGAACCGGCCCGGCGCCATCCAGTGGCTCAAGTACCTGGCCAAGGCGGACACCGCGGCCACGTTCGCCAAGGAGGCGCTGGACATCCCGCCGGCCGACCTGGGCGCCGACCCCACGGCCGCGGTCGGCCCGGCGCTGGGCGCCATGATCAAGGCGTTCGGCTCCGGCCCCTCGGCGTACAACCCCGGTGACACCTCCTACAAGCCCAGCGCGTACGACGGAACCCCCGTCGCCAACGTCCTGATCGACTACAGCCCGTTGAAGAAGCGGTCCGCCGCGGACACCGGCGCGGAGATGGCCAAACAGATCGACGCCTACTGGACCAAGCAGTAATGGTCGCCCCCACCATCGCGAAGGGCCCGTCGCCGACCCGGCGGGCCCCCCGCATCAGGAAGCGGTACCGCCGATCGGACGTCGCCTGGGGCTACGGTTTCGTGGCGCCGGCGATCGCCCTGTTCGGGGTGATGGGCGTCTACACCATCGTGTACGGGCTCTCGCTCAGCTTCGCCACCTGGAACGGCTTCACGCCGCACTGGCGCTGGGTCGGCCTGAAGAACTACTCCGACCTGCTGTGGAACGACCCCAAGTACGCGCCGATCGTGCACCAGGCCGCGCTCAACACGATGTGGGTGATGATCGCGGTGCCCGTGCTGACCGTCCTGGTCAGCTTCCCCCTCGCGGTGCTGCTCAACTCGGTGCGGCGGTTGAAGACGGTGCTGCGCTCGGTGTACTTCCTGCCCCAGGTGACCAGCGGCATCGCCGTGTACTTCGCGTGGATGTACGTGCTGCAGCCCGACGGCGCGGTCAACCTGATGCTGCGCTCGGTCGGCCTCGGCAGCCTCCAGCAGCCGCAGGGCTGGCTGGGCAACACGGCGACCGCGCTGCCGACCCTCATCGTGATCACCGTGTGGTCCGCGGTCCCGGTGTCCATGATGCTGTACCTGGCCGGCCTGCAGGCGGTCGACCCGACGCTCGTCGAGGCGGCCCGGGTCGACGGCGCCAGCTCCTGGCACATCACCCGGCACGTGACGTGGCCGCTGCTGCGACCGATCACGGCGATCATCGTCCTGCTCGCCCTGCGCGACTCGCTGCAGGGGTTCCAGACCTTCCTCATCATGACCAACGGCGGCCCCGGCAACCACACCAACGTCCTGGGCCTGCAGACGTACAAGCTCGCCTTCCTGTCCCAGCTCGATCCGACCCTGGGCCTGTCCAGCGCGCTCGGCTGGATGCTGTTCGTCGCGGCGGTGATCCTCGCCGCGATCAACCTGCGAGTCATGCGGAGGGCCACGTGAGCACCGAGACCGTGCGCCCGGCCGCCACCGGCGCACCCGCCGCCGACCGGTCCGCACCCCGCGCCCGCGGCAACCGGTCGCTGCCCGGCCTGCTGGCCCGCGTCGTGGTCGGCGCGCTGCTGGTGCTGTACGCGGCGATCAGCCTGTACCCGTTCCTCTGGATGGTGTCCGCAGCGTTCAAGGACCAGTTCGAGGTGGTGCGCGGCGGCAACCTGATCCCGCGCGACCCGACCCTGCACACCATCGTCGAGACCTGGAACGAGCTGCACTTCTTCGACTACTTCCTGAACAGCCTGAAGGTCACCGGCCTGACGGTGTTCCTGGTGCTGGCGATCTACTCGGCCGCCGGCTACGCGTTCTCGGTGCTGCACTTCCCCGGGCGCGCGGCGCTCTACCGGCTGTTCCTGGTGCTGCTGTTCGTGCCCGGGGTGACCGTGCTGCTGCCCATCGTGCTGCTGGACTACAAGCTGGGGCTGCTCGGCGGGCACTGGGGGCTGATCCTGCCGTTCGTGAACGGCACGGCACCGCTGTCGATCCTGATGCTGCGCAACGCGTTCGACGCCATCCCGATCGAGCTGCGCGAGGCGGCACGCGTCGACGGCGCCGGCGAGCTGCGGATCTTCGCCACCATCTACCTCCCGCTGTCCCGGCCGGTGCTGGTCACCATCGCCGTGCTCACCGCGATCCCGACCTGGAACGAGTATCTGCTCACCCGGGTCTCGCTCAACGACCCCGGCACGTTCACGCTGCCCATCGCGCTGCAGAACCTGCAGTCCAGCGCGGTGCAGCACTACAACGTGCTGATGGCCGGCTCCCTGATCGTCGTGGTGCCGGTGATCATCCTGTTCGTCGCCGCGCAGCGGTACTTCGTCAACGGCCTGATGGGCGCGGTGAAGGCGTGAACGGCGCGCACCCGCCTCGGGGCTGTATCGAAGTGGATGGCCGGGCTGCGGCGGACTCACTCCGACCCCCACTTCGATACAGCCCCGACACACGATCGGACGATCCCGGAGGCAACCCGTGACCATCCCAAGACGCCGGCTCCTCATCTGGCCGGTCCTGCTGCTGCTGGCCGCTCTGGTCGTTCCCGTCGGCGCGGCGCACGCGGCGACGGGCCCGGTCATGTACCCGCGCGGCGTCGGCGCGGACCTCGGGCCGGACCCGGTCACGCTCGGCGTCCAGGTGCGCGGTGGCGACTCCCCGTCGGGGCTGCGCACCGGCACGCTGGACGGCCGGGCGTACTGGCAGACGCAGGTCGCCGCGGGCACGACGTACGTCGGCGTCACCCCCGACGCCGGCTACGCGTCGAGCGTGGCGCAGGCGTCGATCGTCGTCGTCATCACCTACCACGACACCGGCAGCGGCCAGCTGACGCTGCGCACCGGGTCGGGCGACCCGCAGCCGGTCGCCGACCTCGCCGGCACCAACGCCTGGCGGCTGGCCGCGATCGGGCTCGACGGTGCCGTGCTGTCAGGCGGCGGGGTAGAGCTGCGCATCGCCGGGCTCACCGGCGGCGCACCGTCCGACATCACCGTCGCCCAGGTCCGCATCACCACGACCGGGCCGCAGGCCACCCTCGGCGCCACCGCGACCGACACCGGCCTCAGTCCCAGGCCCGGCGACAACGAGGCGGGGCTCGTCACCGGCACGGCCGCCGGCCGCGGCTACTGGCGGACCAACGCCGCCGCACCGGCGCCGGGGACCAACTACCTGTACATGAACGTCGCCGACAGCTACGCGTACGACAACACCGACATCGTGATGGTCAGCGTCGACTACCTCGACGCGGGCAACGGCACGCTCTTCCTGCACTACGACTCCCCGGGCGGCGAGATCCCGAACATGTTCAAGCCGTCGCCGGTCGTCACCTACGGCGACAGCGGGACGTGGAAGACCGCCGACTTCGTCCTCGACGACGCCGTCCTGACCAACCGCACGAACGGCTCCGACTTCCGCCTCACCCACGACGGATCCCCGGTCGAGCTCACGGTCGCCGCGGTGCGGGTGACCGTCGTGCCGCGCCGGCTCGACGCCAAGGCCGGCCTGCGCGATCTCGTCGCCACCGCGAACCTGGCGCTCTACGCCGCACGTGAAGGCACCCGCGACGGTCAGTACCCGCCGGGGTCGAAGGCGGCCCTCGCGACCGCCGTCGGCCAGGCACAGGCCGTGCTCGACGACGCCTCGGCCACCGAGGCGCGGGTGACGGCGGCGCTGCGGGCCCTGTACGACACCGACCAGGCGTTCCGCGCCTCGGCCGTCGACACCGACCTGGCCCGCCACGGCACGCTCACCGCCAGCAGCAGCGCCGCCGGTTCGAGCCCGGACGCGGCCAACGACGGCGCCGCGGCGACGGCCTGGACCAGCGGCAACGGCGGCGGGGGCGAGTGGCTGCGGGCCGACCTCGGCACGGCGCGGCCGGTCAACGAGGTGCTGGTGCAGTGGGGCAATGCCTACTCGCCGGACTACACCGTGGAGGTCTCCACGGACGGCACCACGTACACCGCCGTCGGGCGGTCCGGCGCGGCCGGAGGCAACGGCTCGTCGCGCACCCGGTTCCCGACCTCGACCGCACGGTACGTCCGGCTCGGCCTCACCGGCTACGCCGCCGGCCTCACCGGCTTCGACGTGGCCGGGTTCCAGATCCGTGAGCAGCGCACCGTCGTGCCGTCGCCGAAGCTCGTCACCACCAGGTACCCGGCCGCCGACGTGGTCGTCGCCGACTTCGACGCGGGCGCGTACGGCGCCGACCCGACCGGCAGGAAGGACGCGACCGCTGCCATCAGGGCCGCCCTGTACGACTGCTACGACGCGGGCGGCGGGACGGTCTGGCTGCCGGAGGGCACCTACCGGGTCACCGGCACGGTCGAGGTGCCGGCCTTCTGCACCCTGCGCGGCGACCGCCGCGACCCGGATCAGGGCCACGGCGGCTACGGCACCGTCGTGAGCGCCGACCTGCCCGCGGGTGACAACGGCCCGGTGCTGTTCCGCATCGGCGGCAGCGCCGGCGTCATGGGCGTCACCACGTACTACCCGCGGCAGAGCGCGACCGCTCCGGTGCCCTACAACTTCACGTTCGAGATCCCGGGCAGCGCCTGGGCCGGCGACGAGAACTACATGATGAGCACGGTCTCGGACGTCACCATGCTCAACTCGTACCGGGGCATCGGCATCAGTACCATGCGCGACGAGCGGGGCCGCCCGCCCGGCAACGGCCAGACCCACGAATCGGCGACCGTGCGCAACGTCAAGGGCACGGCGCTGCTGGCAGGCGTCGAGGCCTACAACGGCGCCGACGTCGGCACCTGGGAGAACATCACGCTGAGCAACGCCTACTGGGCCCAGGCCCCGGCGGCGTACCACCCGCCGCGGCGGACCGCGCTGGACGCCTGGACCCGCGCGCACGGCACCGGGTTCATCCTGGGCGACCTGGAATGGGACCAGTTCGCGGACCTGTCCGCGGCGGACTACCACGTCGGCATCCACGTCGTGCCGGGGCTGCGGGCCGAGTTCACCGGCGTCTTCCAGCGGGTGCAGCTGCTGCGCACCGGCACCGCCCTGCTGGTCGACCAGCTCGACTCGCGGTGGGGGCTGTCGCTGGCCGCCAGTCACCTCGAAGGCAGCCAGGCCGCGGTGGTGAACCACGGGGGCGGCTACGTCAAACTCAGCGACACCAGGCTCGTCGGCGCCGTGCAGGGGACGGTGCACCGGCTCGCCGGGACCGTGCCGACCGACGACGCGGCACCCGCCGTCGCCAGGCCCGCGCGTGAGGTCCTCTACGACGTGAGCGGCGCGCCGCGCGGCAACGGCTACATCCCGGCGCAGGACGCGACGGCGGGCATCCAGCGCGCGCTGGACCGGGCCCGGCGTGACGGCGGCGGCGTGGTCTACCTCCCGGCCGGCTGGTACCGCCTCGAAGGGCGCCTCGTCGTCCCGGCCGGCGTCGAGCTGCGCGGTGCGTCCCCGGTGCCGAACCGGGACGAGGACGGGCGCAGCGGCGGCACGGTGCTGCTGTCCTACGCCGGGCGCAACACCGCCGACCCGGACACCGCCCAGGCGGCCGTCACCCTGCGCGGCGACCGGGCCGGGGTCAGCGGCCTGCGCGTCTTCTACCCGGAGAACAACCCGGCGGCGCCGGGCGGCCTGGTCCCGTATCCGTATGCCATCCGCGGTCAGGGCACCGGCACCTACGCGGTCAACATCGGCCTGCCGAACGCGTGGAACGCCATCGACATGGCCACGTACCGCAACGACCGCTTCCTGGTACGCAAGATCAAGGGCACGTTCGTGCGGCACGGCGTCACCGTCGGCAGGAGCGACGGCGGGCGGATCGAGGGCGTGCTCAGCAACGGCAACACGTTCGTGCGGACCGGCTTCCACCTGCCCAACTGGGTCCTGGGCAAGGACCTCTTCCCGCAGGTGATCGACGGCTGGACGCGCAGGTACGCCGACCTGGTCACCGTCGACGGCGCAACCCGGCTGACGGTCGCGAACTCGTTCGGCTACGGCCTGCACAACGGGCTCGTCGTGGCCTCCGGCGACGTGCGGGTCTTCAACCTGGGCACCGACAACCTCGGGACCGACGGCGCCACGGTGAAGGTGGCGGGCGGCACCGTCGCCGTCGTCAACCTCATGCGCTACAACGGCACCACCAGCACGGGACGGGTCAGGCTGTACAACGTGATGGTGATCAACATCGTGGAGCGCGCGGTCACGGCGGTCGCGTCTCCGGACGGCGCCGGCACGGTCGGGCTGCAGGGCAACGAGACCCGGTCCGGCCACTACGAGCCCGGTGGCCAGATCACGGCGTCGGCCAAGGCCGCACCCGGGTTCCGCTTCGTGAACTGGACCTCCGGCGGGACCGAGGTGTCCACCGCCCGGGAGTACCCGTTCACGGTCACCGGCGATCAGGTGCTGACCGCCAACTTCGTCCCGGACCATGCGGCATGACGCTGAAGATCCTGGTCACCGGCGCAGGCGGCATGCTGGGACAGGCGGTGGTCGCGCGGTTGCGCGCCGACGGGCACGGCGTCCGCGCGCACGACCGCACGCCACCGCCGGCCGGCCCCGCCGACGACGTCGTCGTGGGTGACCTCCGCGACCCCGCCGGCCTCGACCGGCTGCTGGCCGGCGTCGACGCCGTGGTGCACGCCGCCGCCATCCCCGCACCGGTGGACGACGACGTGTTCGACAACAACGTCGGCTCGACGTACCGCGTCCTGGAGGCCGCGGGAGCGCTCGGCGTGCACCGGATCGTGTTCGTGTCCAGCCTCTCCGCCGTCGGGCTGGCGTGGTCCGGGCGTGGCGCCGCACCGCTGCGGGTGCCGGTCACCGAGGACCACCCGTACGTCGGCGACGACCCGTACGGGCTGTCCAAACAGGTCGGCGAGCTGGTGACGGCGACGGTCAGCAACCGGTTCGGGATCCCGGCCGTCAGCCTGCGCTTCCCGTTCATCGGCACCGGCGAGCGGCTGCGCCACCACCTCGCGCACGTCCAGGCCGACCTCGCCGGCAGCCGGGGCGGCCTGTGGAGCTGGATCGACACGCGGGACGCCGTGGACGCGGTCGTCGCCGGGCTGACCCGGCGGCTGCACGGCCACGCCGTCGTCAACGTCGCCGCGCCCGACACCGTCGCGCCGGTGCCGACGGCCGAGCTGCTCAGGCGGTACCATCCCGGGACCCTCGTCACCGAGCCAATGAAGGACTTTGCCGTGCCGGTCTCCACCCGCCTGAGCCGCGAACTGCTCGGCTTCGTCCCGGTCCACGCCTGGCGGCAGCCGTGAGCGTCGTCCTGATGGTCCGCGGCGGGTGGGAGGGGCACTCCCCGGTGGCGGTGACCGACCGCTACGCCGGCAAGCTCCGCGACCGGGGGCACGAGGTCGTCACCTCGGAGACGCTCGACACGTATCTCGACGCCGACCTGCTGCGCCGCGCCGACCTGATCGTGCAGTGCTGGACGATGGGCACCATCACCGCCGAGCAGCTCGCCGGGCTGACCGGGGCGGTGCGGGCCGGCACGGGCTTCGGCGGCTGGCACGGCGGGATGATCGACGCGTTCCGCGCCTCCCCGGACTACCAGCGCATGACCGGCGGCCAGTTCGTGCACCACCCGCCGCAGTTCGTGACCTACGACGTCACGCCGGTGTCCGAGCACCCGGTGGTCGCGGGGACGGGCCCGTTCACGGTCCACACCGAGCTGTACACCGTGCACGTCGACCCGGCGATCGAGGTGCATGCGGTCGCCGACGTCGACGGCGTCGCCATGCCGGTGGTGTGGACCACCCGGTTCGGCGCCGGCCGGGTCTTCATCACCACCGTCGGGCACGAGCTGAAGGACCTCGAGGTCCCCGAGCACGACGAGATCATCATGCGGGGGCTGGCATGGGCAACGCGCTGAACGTCGGCATCATCGGCGCCGGGAAGATCAGCGGTGCCTACGCCACGACGTTCGACCGGCTGTCGACCGTGACCCTGACCAGCGTCGCCGACCTCGACGCCGGCCGCGCCGCAACCCTGGCCGCGCAATATCCAGGAGCGCGGGCCGAGACGCCGGACGAGCTGCTCGCCGCCGACGACGTCGACGTGGTGCTGAACCTCACCGTCCCGCAGGCGCACACCGCCGTGACACTGGCCGCCATCGCGTCCGGCAAGCACGTGTACGTCGAGAAGCCGCTCACCGCCACCACCGCCGAGGCGCGCACCGTCCTCGCCGCCGCGGCGCGGGCCGGCCGCGTCGTCGCCTGCGCCCCGGACACCGTGCTCGGCACCGGCGTGCAGACCGCCCGGGCCAGCGTCGCCGCCGGCGACATCGGCACCCCGATCGCCGCGTCGGCGTTCATGGTCACCCCGGGCCACGAGCGCTGGCACCCGGCGCCGGAGTTCTACTACCAGCCGGGCGGCGGCCCCATCCTCGACATGGGCCCGTACTACCTCACGGCCCTGGTGACGCTGCTGGGCCCGGTCCGGCGGGTGACCGGCCTGTCGTTGACGCCGCGCCCGACCCGCACGATCGGCGACGGGCCGCGCGCCGGCACGGTCTTCCCGGTGCACGTCGCCACCCACGTGACCGGCGTGCTCGAACACGCCTCGGGCGCCCTGACGACGCTGATGATGAGCTTCGACGTCTGGGAGGCCAGGCTGCCCCGGATCGAGGTGTACGGCACCGAGGGCACCCTGAGCCTGCCCGACCCGAACGGCTTCGACGGCCCGGTCCGCCTGTTCGCCCCCGGCGGCGACTGGGCCGAGATCCCCGAGCGGGCCGGCTACCGCAACGCCTCCCGCGGCTGCGGCGTCGCCGACCTGGGCCGGGCGCTGCGGACGGGCACACCGCCCCGCGCGAGCGGGGAGCTGGCGTTCCACGTCCTCGACGTCATGGAATGCCTCCTGGCCGCCGCGGGCACCGGCACCGCCGTCGAGGTCGCCAGCACCTGTCAGATCCCCGCCCCGGTCCCGTTCGGCGCCGACCCTGACGACCAGTGACGCGACGGTGCCTTAGTTACCCTCTTCGAGGTCGCCTTCGGTTTCCAGGTACACCTGGCGCAGGGCGTCCAGCGTCGCCTCCTCGGGATGCTCCCAGAGGTTGCGGTCGGCGGCCTCCAGGAGGCGTTCGGTGATGCCGTGCAGGGCCCACGGGTTGGACTCGTCGAGGAACTTGCGGTTCTCGGGGTCGAAGACGTAGGCCTCGGCGAGCTTCTCGTACATCCAGTCCGCGACCACGCCGGCGGTGGCGTCGAAGCCGAACAGGTAGTCGACGGTGGCGGCGAGCTCGAAGGCGCCCTTGTAGCCGTGGCGGCGCATCGCGGCGAGCCAGCGGGGGTTGACCACGCGGGCGCGGAAGACGCGGGCGGTCTCCTCGCTCAGCGTGCGGGTGCGCACGGCGTCGGGGTTGGTGCTGTCGCCGACGTACGCGGCCGGGGCCCGGCCTGTGAGCGCGCGGACGGTGGCGATCATGCCGCCGTGGTACTGGAAGTAGTCGTCGGAGTCGGCGATGTCGTGTTCGCGGGTGTCGGTGTTCTTGACCGCGACGCTGATGCGCTTGTAGGCGCCCTCCATGTCGCCGCGGGCGGGGAGGCCGTCGAGGCCGCGGCCGTAGGCGTAGCCGCCCCAGACGGCGTAGACCTCGGCGAGGTCGGCGTCGTCGCGCCAGTTACGGCTGTCGATGAGGGGCAGGATGCCGGCGCCGTACGCGCCCGGCTTCGAGCCGAAGACGCGCAGCGTGGAGCGCCGGGCGTCGCCGTGCAGCGCGAGGTCCGCGGTGACGTGGGCGCGCACGTAGTTGTCCTCGTCGGACTCCGGCAGGCTCGCGACCAGCTGCACGGCGTCGTCGAGCAGCGCCACGACGTGCGGGAACGCGTCGCGGAAGAAGCCGCTGATGCGCATGGTGACGTCGATGCGGGGGCGGCCCAGCTCCGTGAGGTCGACGGGGGAGAGGTCGACGACCCGGCGGGACGCGTCGTCCCACACGGGGCGGACGCCGAGCAGGGCCAGGGCCTCGGCGATGTCGTCGCCGGCGGTCCGCATGGCGCTGGTGCCCCACATCGACAACCCGACCGACCGCGGCCAGGCACCGTGGTCGGCGCGGTAGCGGGCGAGCAGCGAGTCGGCCATCGCCTGACCGGTCTCCCAGGCGAGCCGGCTCGGGATGGCCTTGGGGTCCACGGAGTAGAAGTTGCGGCCGGTCGGCAGGACGTTGATGAGGCCGCGCAGCGGCGAGCCGCTCGGGCCGGCCGGGACGTAGCCGCCGTCCAGGGCGTGCAGCACCATCGTCAGCTCGTCCGTGGTGCGCGCCAGCCGGGGCACGATCTCCCGTGCCGCGAACTCCAGCACCCGTACCACATCCGGCGAATCCGAAATATCCGAGATGTCGGACGTTGGCCAGCCTCGCGACTCCATCTCGGCGACCAGCGCGCGGGCCTGCGTCTCCGCCTCGTCGACCGACACGCGACCCGAGTCGCCTTCGGTCAGGCCGAGGGCCTCACGCAGACCGGGCAGCGCGGCCACGGTGCCGCCCCACATCTGCCTGGCCCGCAGCATCGCCAGGACCAGGTCGACGCGGGCCTCACCCGACGGCGCCACCCCGAGCACGTGCAGCCCGTCGCGGATCTGCACGTCCTTGATCTCGCACAGCCAGCCGTCGATGTGCAGGATCAGCTCGTCGAAGCCGTCCTCGCCGGGCCGGTCGGCCAGGCCCAGGTCGTGGTCGAGGCGGGCGGCCTGGATCAGCGTCCAGATCTGGGCGCGGATCGCGGGCAGCTTCGCCGGGTCGAGGGCCGCGATCGTCGCGTGCTCGTCGAGGAGTTGCTCGAGGCGGGCGATGTCACCGTAGGAGTCCGCGCGCGCCATCGGCGGGATCAGGTGGTCGACGAGGGTCGCGTGCGCCCGGCGCTTCGCCTGGGTGCCCTCGCCGGGGTCGTTGACCAGGAACGGGTAGATCAGCGGCAGGTTGCCCAGCGCCGCGTCGGCGCCGCAGGACGCGGACAGCCCGACGGTCTTGCCGGGCAGCCATTCGAGGTTGCCGTGCTTGCCGACGTGCACGACCGCGTGCGCGCCGAACTCGTCGGCGAGCCACCGGTACGCGGCCAGGTAGTGGTGGCTGGGCGGCAGGTCGGGGTCGTGGTAGATCGCGACGGGGTTCTCCCCGAACCCGCGCGGCGGCTGCACCATGACCACCACGTTGTCCTCGCGCAGCGCGGCGAGCACGATCTCGCCGTCCGGGTCGCGGGACGTGTCGACGAACAGCTCGCCGGGCGCGGGGCCCCAGTGCCGCTCCATCGAGGCGCGCAGGTCGGCCGGCAGCGTGGCGAACCAGGCCTTGTAGCGGCCGGCGGAGATCCTGATCGGGTTGCCCCGCAGCTGGTCCTCGGTGAGCCAGTTGACATCCTGCCCACCGGCGGCGATGAGCGTGTGCATGAGCGCGTCGCCGTCCTTCGGGAAGCCGTCCGCGCCCTGATACCCCTGTGCGTGCATCGCGTCGAGGAGCCGGACCACGCTCGCGGGCGTGTCGAGGCCGACGGCGTTGCCGATCCGGGCGTGTTTCGTCGGGTATGCGCTGAGCATCACCACGACCTTGCGCTGCGCGGCGGGCAGGTGCCGCAGCCGGGCGTGCCCGACGGCGATCCCGGCGACCCGGCCGGCCCGCTCGGGGTCGGCGACATAGACGGTCAGCCCGTCGGCGTCGACCTCCTTGAACGAGAACGGCACCGTGATGATCCGGCCGTCGAACTCGGGGATCGCGACCTGCGTGGCGGTGTCCAGCGGCGACAGGCCGTCGTCGTTGGCGTCCCAGGTGTCGCGGGCGCTGGTCAGGCACAGCCCCTGCAGGATCGGCACGTCGAGCGCGGCCAGTGCGCCGACGTCCCACGCCTCGTCCTCGCCGCCGGCCTGCGCGTCGGCGGGGCGGGTGCCGCCCGCGGCGAGGACGGTGACGATGAGCGCGTCGGCCTGCCGCAGCGTGTCGAGCAGCTCCGCCGGGGCGGTGCGCAGCGACGACGCGAACACGGGCAGCGCCCGGCCGCCGGCGTCCTCGATCGCCTCGCAGAGCGTCTCCACGAACGCGGTGTTGCCGGCGAGGTGGTGCGCCCGGTAGTAGATGACCGCGACCGTCGGGCCGTCAGCTTTTGCGGGGCGCTCCAGCGGCCCCCAGGTCGGGGTCGTCGCCGGGGGCGCGAACCCGTGCCCGGTCAGCAGGATCGTGTCGGACAGGAAGTTGTGCAGCTCACCCAGGTTGGCCGGGCCGCCCTCGGTGAAGTACTTGTGCGCGTCCGCGGCGACCCCGGCGGGCACCGTCGAGTGCGACATCAGCTCGGCGTCGGGCAGCTGCTCGCCGCCGAGCAGGACCACGGGCAGGGGCAGCCGCAGCAGCGTGTCGAAGCCCTCCTGCCAGTCGCGGTAGCCCCCCAGGAACCGCACGACGACCAGGTCGGCGCCCTCGGCCAGGGCCGGCAGGTCCTCCACGGCGGTGCGGGACGGGTTGGCCAGCCGGAACGCGGCGCCGCTCGCGCGGGCGCTGAGCAGGTCGGTGTCGGACGTCGACAGGAGCAGGATCACGCCAGGGTCCTCCCTCGGGGTCCGCGCCCCAAGTCGGTCGGGAAAGGTCCGGCGTCGGAGAGTCTCCTGGCTCCCGGATCGGCGCTCGCCTCCGGCCTTCCCGGGTGTGTCACCCGGTGGCCGTCGTCGGAGGTCCACTCCCCGGTCACAGTGGCGGGACCGCGCCGGATTGACACCGGCTTCCTCCACACGTCGCCGTACAGCACCGCCAACTCTCCTGGACAGCGCTGTCTTGAGTCAAGCGAGGTGCTGCGCAGTAGTATCCGGCCCGTGCAGGCTGCCAGTGGACGCGACGCTCCGGACCGGTGCCCGGGCGCCGTGCAGGTCCATGCGGCGGCCGACGGTGGCCTGGCCCGGGTCCGGCTGCCCGGCGGCAGGCTGGGCGTGGACGCGCTCGCCGTGCTCCGCCGCGCGGCGCTCGACCTCGGCGACCCGGCGCTGGAGCTGACGTCTCGGGGAAACATCCAGGTCAGGGCGCTGCGGCCGGGTGCGGAGGTGGAGCTGGCCGCGCGGCTGTCCGGCGTGGGGCTGCTGCCGTCGGACACGCACGAGCGGGTCCGCAACATCATCGCCAGCCCGCTCAGCGGCCGCGACGGCCTCGGCGCGCTGGACGTGCGGCCGGTGGTGGCCGCGTACGACGCCCTGCTGTGCGCCGACCCCGCCCTGGCCGCACTTCCCGGCCGGTTCCTGGTCACCGTCGACGACGGGCGCGGCGACGTGACCGCGCTCGGCGGCGACGTGGGCCTGCACGGCGACCGCCTCACCCTGGCCGGCACGATGACGTCCTGCGGCGGGGACGACCCGGCCGACCTGCTGATCCGGGCCACCAGGGCGTTCCTGGCCGAGCGGGCCGAGCAGGGCGGCACGGCGTGGCGCCTGGCGGAGCTGACCGACGGCCCGGCGCGGGTCGCGGCGCGGCTCGGCGCCTCCTGCGGCCTTGGGGCCGTCCACGACGGCGCCGGCCCGGGGCTCGTCCACCGCGGTGCCGGCCCGGGGCTCGTCCACCGCGGCGCCGGCCCGGTGGTCGGGTGGACGCCGCAGACCGGCGGGCTGGCCGCGCTGACCGTCGTCGTCCCCCTCGGGCTGCTCACCCAGGCACAGTCCGCGGCGCTCGTGGAAGCCGCGCCGGGGGAGATCATCGTCACGCCGTGGCGGACCGTCGTCGTGCCGGACGTGTCCGTCGCACAAGCTGGACCCGTCGAGGCACTGTTGACGGCGGCGGGGCTCGGCACCGACCCCGCCTCCCCGTGGGCCGGGGTCACCGCGTGCGCCGGCCGGCCCGGCTGCGCCAAGGCCCTCGCCGACGTGCGGGCCGACGCCCGCGCGGCCGTCGAGGCGGGCACGGTGCCGGGGGACCTGCCCGTGCACTGGGTCGGCTGCGAACGGCGCTGCGGCGCACCGAAGGGAAGGCACGTGGAGATGCTCGCGACCGCCGACGGCTACCTGGTGGTCTCGTGACCGCGTACGACTACGTCAAGGACGGCGCGGAGATCTACCGGCGGTCGTTCGCGACGATCCGGGCCGAGGCCGACCTGTCCGGCCTGCCCGCGGACGTCGCCCAGGTCACCGTCCGCATGATCCACGCGTGCGGGATGGTGGACCTGGCCGCCGACGTCGGCTACAGCCACGATGTGGTCCGCCTCGCCCGCGCGGCGTTGCGCGACGGCGCCCCGATCCTCTGCGACGCGCAGATGGTCGCCTCCGGCGTGACCCGGGCGAGACTGCCCCGCGACAACGAGGTCCTGTGCACCCTGCGCGACCCCCGGGTGCCGGCGCTCGCCGCCGAGCTCGGCACGACCCGCAGCGCCGCCGCCCTCGAACTGTGGGGCGAGCGCCTCGCCGGCGCCGTCGTCGCGGTCGGCAACGCGCCGACGGCGCTGTTCCGGCTCCTGGAGATGATCGAGGCGGGCGCGCCGCGACCGGCGGCGGTGCTCGGCATCCCCGTCGGGTTCATCGGCGCGGCCGAGTCGAAGGCGGCCCTGGCGGCGTCGGACCTGCCGCACCTGGTCGTGCACGGCCGCCGTGGCGGCAGCGCGATGACGGCCGCCGCCGTCAACGCGATCGCGGACGAGAAGGAATGACCACAGTGGACGGTGCAGGGGTGACGGGGCGGCTGTACGGCGTAGGTCTCGGACCGGGCGACCCGGAGCTGATGACGGTGAAGGCGGCCCGGCTCGTCACCGCCGCGCCCGTGGTCGCGTTCCACAGCGCCCGCCACGGACGCAGCATCGCGAGGTCGATCGCGGCGCCGTACCTGCGCGAAGGCCAGATCGAGGAGGCCCTGGTCTATCCGGTCACCACCGAGGAGATCGGCGACTACCGCACGGTCATCGAGGAGCACTACGACGCGTGGGCGGCCCGGCTCGCCGCGCACCTCGACGCGGGCCGCGACGTGGTCGTGCTCTGCGAGGGCGACCCGTTCTTCTACGGCTCCTACATGCACATGCACAAGCGGCTGGCGCACCGGTACCCGACCGAGGTCGTGCCGGGCGTCACCTCCGTCGCCGGCGCGTCGGCGGTGCTGGGCCGGCCGCTCGTCGAGCGCGACGAGATCCTCACCGTGCTGCCCGGCACCCTGCCGGCGGACGTCCTCGCCGAGCGCCTCGCGGCCACCGACTCGGCCGCCGTCATGAAGCTGGGCCGCACGTTCGGCACCGTCCGCGACGCCCTGGAGCGGGCCGGCCGGCTGCAGGACGCCTGGTACGTCGAGCGCGCCACCACCGACCGGGAACGCGTCGCGCCGCTGTCCACAGTGGACCCCGCCGACGTGCCGTACTTCTCCCTGGCGCTGCTGCCGAGCCGGGTCCACGAGAAGACCGCCTCGGCGCTGCGGGCCGCGGCCCCGGCCGACGCCACCGGCGAGGTCGTCGTCGTCGGGCTCGGGCCCGCCGGCCGGGACTGGCTCACGCCGGAGGCCCACGCCGCGGTCGAGGCCGCCGAGGACCTCGTCGGCTACGGCCCGTACCTGGCCCGGATCCCGGCGAACCCGCGGCAGCGCCGGCACGCCTCCGACAACAAGGTCGAGGCGGAGCGGGCCGAGTTCGCGCTGGCACTGGCCAAGGACGGCCGCCGCGTCGCCGTCGTGTCCTCCGGCGACCCGGGCGTGTTCGCGATGGCCGCCGCGGTCCTGGAGGTCGCCGCCGAACCCCGCTGGAAGGACGTCCCCGTCCGGGTCCTGCCCGGGTTGACCGCGGCGCAGGCGGTGGCGAGCCGGGTCGGCGCGCCCCTCGGCCACGACTTCTGCGTGCTGTCGCTGTCGGACCGGCTGAAGCCGTGGGACGTGATCGCGGCCCGCCTCGAGGCCGCCGCGGGCGCCGACCTCGTCATCGCCGTCTACAACCCCGGCTCGAAGAGCCGCACCTGGCAGGTCGAGGCGGCCAAGGAGGTGCTGCTGCGGCACCGGTCGGGGGACACCCCGGTGGTGCTGGGCCGCGACGTGGGCGGGCCGGGGGAGCGGGTCAGGGTCGTGCGCCTCGCCGACCTGGAGCCGTCCGAGGTGGACATGCGGACGCTGCTCATCATCGGCTCGTCGCAGACCCGCGCCCTGGACCGCGGCGACGGGGTCCCCGTGGTGTTCACCCCGCGCCGCTACCCCTGACCGGCGGGCGCCTTCGTCAGGTACAGCTCCAGGATCTCCGGCAGCGCCGCGACCCCCGGCCCGCCCGCCTCGACCCAGGCGGTCAGGTCGCCGATGACGGCGTCGTCCAGGACATAGCCCAGCCAGACCGGCCGCGCCCCGGCCCGCCGCGCGGCCGGGGTCGGGTGCACGACCACGATGTTGGACCGCTCGCACGCGTCGAGGCACCCGCTGACCCGCACGCCGGTGAGCCCCAGCGCCGAGCGCAGCCGCGCCACCTGCCCGGCGTGGTCGACGCCGGGATGCTTGCGCGCCGAACCACAGCAGCAGTCCCGGCACACGGTCACGAGCGGTCGTTCCACCGGCCGAGCCTAGATCATGGGCGGGCGAGGATCTCGCCGTGCAGGATGGACAGCCAGCCGTCGGGGGAGGCGGCCCAGGTCCGCCAGCCGTCGGAGAGGCGCTGCAGGTCCTCCTGCGTCACCCCGCTGGCGAGCGCCTGCGCCGCCATCGCCGAGGTGCGCACGCGGTCCGCCCACATGCCGCCCCACCAGGCGCGGTCCTCCTCGTCGGCGAAGCACCAGGTGCTCGACGTCGCCGTGACGTCGGTGAAGCCCGCGGCCCGGGCCCAGGACAGCAGGCGGCGGCCGGCGTCGGGCTCGCCACCGTTGGCGCGGGCCATCCGCTGGTACAGCGCCATCCACTCGTCCAGCTCCGGCACCCGCGGGAACCAGGTGAACGCCGCGTAGTCGCTGTCACGGGCCGCCACGTAGCCGCCGGGCCTGCAGACGCGGCGCATCTCGCGCAGCGCCTGGACGGGGTCGGCGACGTGCTGCAGGACCTGATGGGCGTGGACCACGTCGAACGTGTCGTCGGGGAAGTCGAGGGCGTGGACGTCGCCGACGGTGTAGGTGACGCCCCGCACCCCCGCCTTCGTGACCTCCAGGGCCTCGGCGGTCGCCTCCAGGGCGGTGACCTCGCCCGGGGTGACGACGGCGGCCAGGTCGGCGGTGATGGTGCCGGGGCCGGCGCCGACGTCGAGCAGGCTCATGCCGGGCCGCAGCGCCGGCAGCAGATACGCGGCGGAGTTCCCGGCGGTGCGCCAGCGGTGGGAGCGCAGGACCGACTCGTGGTGTCCGTGGGTGTAGACGTTGTTGGCCATGTCCCAGACTCTAATATTTCCGTCTCTAATATTGGGAGCCACTTCCCGGATGATGGAACACGTAAGATCGTCGCGGTGAGAACGTCGCTGCTCGTGCTGGCCTACTTCGCGTTCATCAGCCTCGGGCTGCCCGACGGCCTCCTCGGCGTCGGCTGGCCCTTCATGGCCGGCACCTTCGACGTGCCGACCGAGTCGGTCGGCTACCTGCTCGTCGCCGCGACCACCGGCTACCTCACCTCCAGCGTCGCCGCCGGCTTCCTGCTCGCCCGCGTCGGCGTCGGCTGGCTCCTCGCCGCCAGCACCGCCGCGACGAGCCTCGCCCTGGCCGGGTACTCCCTCGCCCCGGGGCTGTGGTTCATCGTGCCGTGCGCCCTGCTCGGCGGCTTCGGCGGCGGCGCGATCGACGCGGGGCTCAACGCCTACGCCGCCACGAACTTCAACGCCCGCCACATGAACTGGATGCACGCCTGCTTCGGGCTCGGCGTCGCCATCGGCCCGCTCATCATGACCTCGGTCATCAGCGCCGGATCGCCGTGGCGGCTCGGGTACGCCCTCGTCGCCGCCGCCCAGCTGTGCCTCGCCCTGTCGTTCGTGACCAAGGCCCGCAGCTGGGGGCGGGCGCCGGTGCCCGTCCACGAGACGCCGCAGCGCGGCCGCGACACGCTCAAACTGCCCGCGGTGTGGCTCGGCGTGGTGGCCTTCGGCGTCTACGTGGCCGTCGAGGCCGGCGCCGGGCTGTGGGCGTTCCTGCTGCTCACCGAGGGTCGCGGGGTCAGCGACGCGGTCGCCGGCATCTGCGTGTCCGGCTACTGGGCCATGCTGTTCCTGGGCCGGGTCGTGCAGGGCGCCGTCGCCGACCGCCTCGGCGTGTCCCGCGTCATCGCCGGCTGCCTGTTCGGCATGGCCGCCGGCGCGTTCCTGGTCGCGCTGCCCGGCCCCGGCTGGCTCGCCGTCGCCGGCCTCGGCCTGATCGGCTTCGCCGCCGCACCCGTCTTCCCGCTGCTCACGCTCACCACCGCCGAACGCGTCGGCGCCGCACACGCCGACCGGGCGATCGGGCTGCAGATCGCCGGTGCCGGTCTCGGCGGTGCCCTCGTCCCGACCGCCATCGGCGTCCTGCTCACCCGTGCCGGTGTCAACGTCCTCGGCTCCACCCTGCTGGCCCTGGCGTTGCTGCTGCTCGTGTTGTACTGGATGAGCCTTCGCCTGTCGGCACGTGACCGGATCGGTCCGGCCTCCGGCCAGGCGGTGCCTGTCGCGGAGACCGTCGACGGCGCAGGATCGACGGCATGAGAAGCGCGTTGCTCGTCATCGACATCCAGGAGTCCTTCCGCCAGCGCCCCAGCTGGGCCGCCGTCTCCAACCCCGACATCGTCGCGACGGTCAACCCGTTGATCGACGCCGCCCGCTCCCGCGGTGACCTGATCGTGTGGGTCCTGCACCACGAGGTCGACAACGTCTTCGACCCCCGCAACGGCCACGTCCGCCCCATCGAGGGCCTCGAACCGCTGCCCGGCGAGCCCGTCTTCACGAAGACCTCCGCGAACGCCTTCACCACCACCGGCCTGCAGGCGCTGCTCACCACCGAGGGCATCCGCCACCTCATCGTCACCGGCATCCAGACCGAGCTGTGCTGCGAGACGACCACCCGCGTCGCCGGCGACCTGGGCTACGACGTCACGTTCGTCACCGAGGCCACCGCCACCTTCCCGATCCCGCACCGCGACGAGAAGCACCTGCCCTACGACGAGATCCTCGCCAGCCCCCGCACCCTGTCCACGGACGACGTCATCGCCCGCACCGAGTACGCCCTCGCCGGCCGCTTCGCCACGATCGCCACGGTCAAGGAGCTCATCGGCTGATGAAGGTCGTCTTCCTGCTCGTGCCGCAGCTGCACCTGCTGGACCTGGCCGGGCCGGCCCAGGTCTTCTCCACGGCCCGCGACTTCGGCCTGGACTACGCACTGCACTACGTGGCCGAGCAGGACGACGTGCCCTCCGCGCAGGGGGTCTCGTTCCGCCGCACCGGCCCGCTGCCGGCCCTCGACGCGGCCGATCTCGTCGTCGTGCCCGGCTGGCGCAGCCACGGGTTCCCGGACAACGGCCGGCTCAGCGCGGCGGCGCGCGCCTGGCTCGGCGCCCACCACGCCGCCGGCGGCACCTGCGCCAGCGTCTGCTCCGGGGCGGATGCGCTCGGGCAGGCCGGCCTGCTCGACGGGCGCCGCTGCACGACGCACCACCTGCTGCAGGACCGGCTCGCGTCGCGGTACCCCCGCGCGAAGGTCCTCAAGGACGTCCTGTTCGTCATCGACGACCGGGTCGTCACCTCGGCCGGCATCGCCAGCGGCATCGACCTCGCCCTGCACCTCGTCGCGACCCGGCACGGCCCCGGCCTCGCCGCGCAGATCGCCCGCGAGATGGTCGTCTACGCCCGGCGCAACGGCGACGAACCCCAGGACAGCGCCATGCTCCGGCACCGGGCGCACCTGTCCGACGTCGTCCACCGCGTCCAGGACCTCATCGACGCCCGCTTCACCGACCGGCTGCCGCTGCGCGACCTCGCATTCGCCGCGGGCGTCAGCGAACGCACCCTGACCCGGGCCTTCGGCGACGCGACGGGGCTGACGCCGCTGCGGTACCAGCAGCTGCTGCGCCTGGAGCGCGCCGAACACCTCATCGGGCACGGCGCCACGGTCGAGGCCGCGGCACGGGCCGCCGGGTTCGAGGACGCCCGCATGCTGCGCCGCCTGCGCGCCCGGCCCTGACCTGCCGCGCCCGCTCGTCAGTGGCAGAGCACCGCGACGTTGAGGAACAGGCCGCACGAACTGGCGACGACCAGCAGCAGCGCGGCGACCGCCCGCCCGGCCGCGCCGGCTCTGCTGCGGTGCCGCCAGGTCCGCGGCAGCGTCTGCTCCACGAGGACGGCGGCCATCCAGCCGATCAGCAGCATCATCAGCCCCAGGTCCCAGCCGGGATCGTCGAACGCGCTGGCGTTGCCGTTGCCGCCGTAGTTGGGGCAGTCCTCGGAGCGCACGACCGGGTCGAGGTACAGCAGCAGCGCCGCGATGGCCGCGCCGCCGGCGAGGCAGGCCCAGAATCCGCTGAACGGCGACGGGCGCCCGTTATCGATCATGAAGGCACCATATGGGCGCGACGGGGGCCGGCTCGGGGAGGACCTGTGCCGGTCCCGTGAAGGTTCCAGGCTCGCCTGGATCGCGTGGCGCCCCGGCCGGGCCGTGCTCAGGCCGGTGGCGCGGCGCGGCCGGCGCGGTGATGAGGCGGCCGGTTGCCGGTGGCGCGGCGCGGCCGGCGCGGCGATGAGGCGGCCGGCTGCCGGTGGCGGCGAGGAGGGCGGCAGCGGCGCACAGCGTTGCGGCCCACCAGAGGGCTGCCGCGGGCCCGGTGCGGTCGGCGAGCCAGCCTGACGCCCACGGGCCGGCGGACTGGCCGGCCGCGAAGAGCACGGTGAGCGCGGCGATCAGGCCGGTCGCCCCGCCGGGCGGGCGGGCCGCGGCGGCGAGGGCCGTGACGGCCGCGGGGACCATCATGAACGCCGACCCGAACAGCACCGCGGACCCGCCGACGGCAAGGGGCGCGGAGCTGAGCAGCGGCAGTGCGGCGGCGCCCGCGACCGTCGCGAGGAGCACGGCCAGGGCCTGCGTGCCGGGCCACGCCGCGATCGGGCGGCTCCACAGCACCGGCGCGGCCATGGCGCTGAGACCGAGCACCGTCCACGTGAGACAGACGAGCCCGAGCGACGCGTGCCGGGACGCCAGGCAGGTCGACAGGAACGTCATGTACGCGATGTAGCCCGCGCCGAACATGACGTACACCACCGACAGGCGCCACTGCACGGGACCGCCGCCCGAGGGTCTTCCCGCGGGTGCGCCTGCCGCCCCGGCGGCGCGCCAGCTGGCGGCGGCGGCGAGCGCGGCGGCGGCGGCGAGCAGCGCCCAGCCGAGCGGCCACCGCTCCGGTGCCCGTCCAACAGCACCGGCACCGTGCCGCCGGTCAGCACGACCCCGAGGCCCGTGCCGCCGTAGTAGACGGTGACCGGGGCGATCGAGCGGGCCGTCGCGCTCAGCCGTGCCGCGAGGACCGCGCCCGCGATGAACACCAGGGCGCCGCCGAGCCCGCCGAGCGCGCGGGCGGCCAGCAGCAGCGGATAGCGGCCGGTCGCGGCGGTCCCGGCCAGCGACGCGGCGGTGAGCAGCATGCCCGCGCGGAACGTCCGCGCCGGCCCGATCCGGCGGGCGATGCCGGCGGTGACGGCCGCGCCGAGCAGGTAGCCGACGCTGTTGGCGGTGGTCAGCCCGCCGGCCTCCGCGAGGCTCCAGCCGAGCCGCTCCCGCATCGCGGGCACGAACAGCCCGTGCCCGAAGCGCGCCAGCCCCAGCGCGGACGCCGTGCCGAGCGCCAGCCCCGCGGACCGCCACCGTGTTCGCAAGTCCGCCTCCGCGCAGATGGTACCGATCGGTTCGACCTACCGTAGCGTATGATCGAACCGATCGGTACCATCTGTGTCGCGTACCGGTCGTGGGTCCCGGTGTCGATCCGGGCACACCGCCGTTATGAGCAGCGGCCGGGCAGCCAGCGCCCGCACCCACGGTGCTCCACAGCGGACGGCATCAGGGCGATCGTCGGGAGTCGAACCCGAACCACCAGGGCCACGACCTGGCGTGCACATCCGGTACACCACGAACGCCATGCATTTCTTGCGTGCCCGCGGAGGGACTCGAACCCCCAACATCCTGTTTGTAGGACAGGCGCTCTTCCAATTGAGCTACACAGGCATGGCGTGTGTCCGATTCGAACGGCGCCTCCGGCTCATGAGGTCAATCGTTCAGTACGCCGAGAGGGACTCGAACCCTCGACCCGCCGGGTAAGAGCCGGCTGCCTCTGCCGCTGAGCTATCGGCGCATACAAAAGTCGGGCTGGCGGGATTTGAACCCACGACCCCTGCGTCCCGAACGCAGTGCGCTACCAAACTGCGCTACAACCCGTTGCGTACCCCTGGCGAGAGTCGAACTCGCATGCCACAGCTTCGTAGACTGCTGCTCATCCATTGAGCTACAGGGGCTGGTTTCCTGCGTACCCGACCAGGGATTCGAACCCTGAACCTCCGCGATCTGAGCGCGACGCCTCTCCCATTGGGCTACCCGGGTATGTACTGCGTGGACCGACTCGGGATCGAACCGAGCAGGCGAGGCTTGCAAAGCGACGCTGCACACCAGTGCTCAGCCCAGAGCCAACGGTCGGACTCGAACCGACTACCTTCCGATTACGAAACGGATGCACGACCAGTCGTGCTGCATTGGCAAAGGTGAGTGGAGCCGAAGACCGGAGTCGAACCGGTGACCTCTGTCGTACCAGGACAGCGCTCTGACCAGACTGAGCTACGTCGGCATGTGAAAGCTGGGAGCGGAGGACTCGAACCCCCACAGCGAGGACCAAAACCTCGCGGCCTGCCGTTAGCCGAGCTCCCAACGGCCCGGTGTCCTCACCCGGACTCGAACCGGGACCCGCTGGGCTTCAACCAGCCGCGCTACCACTTACGCCAAAAGGACCTGCGTGGAGAAGCGGGGAATCGAACCCCGGGCCTTCGGTCTGCCGCACCGACGCTCTACCGACTGAGCTACAACCCCATGGAACACGTCGGGAACCGGGGAATCGAACCCCGCGCTTCCTGGCCCCAAACCAGGTCCGGTCACCAAGCCGGTCGTTCCCGAAAATGCCATCCGCTGTGGAGTTTTCAATGTGGAGCCATGTGCCCGCAGCGTGCTGGGGCATGGTGGTGCGCAGGGGTGACAGGACTCGAACCTGCAGCCTTCGGTTTTGGAGACCGACGCTCAACCAGTTGAGCTACACCCCTATGGGAAATGAAAAACCGCCCGGTCCCTGTGCGGGGCGGGCGGTCGAGGAGGCTGATTCTCTAGCCTCTCCACCGTCCCGCGGTGCGCATGGCCGGCATGCTGTGCGGGTGGGCCGCCGCGACTCGGGTCGTGGGCAGCGCAGCGGCAAACGCCGGCAGTTGCCGGGTCTGCGTGGCGGTCCAGTTCCTCATCGTGGCTCCTGTTGATCGGGTGGTGTCGTTGTCTTGTGCATTCAACGATAAGCGCCCGCGCCGCCGTGGCCAACCCATTTTCCGGGCGGATACGGAATGGCGCGGAACCGGTAGCTTGGCCCGGTGGACAGGGATGAGTTCGCCGGCCGGTTCGCACGGTCGGCCGCGGCCGCACGGGAGCTCGCCCGGCCGGTGGTGATCGAGCGGCTGCCGGAGCGGCTGGTCTTCCGGCTGCGGATCGACGCGCCGTGGGACGAGCCCGGCGGCCGTGCCGTGACGCTGCACCGCTGCGACGCGCAGACCGCGGTCGGCGAGTTGTGGCGCGGCGGTCGCGTCCCGCACGTCGTCGGCGTCGGGGTCGTCGGCGAGACCGGCGACGCGACGGTCGTCGAGGTGACCGGCACCGGCCGGTTCACCGACGACGAGGACCTGTTCCTCCGCGACGCCGGGCGGGAGCCGCCGTTCACCGTGCACGCACCGCCGCGGCCGTTCGGCACCGACAGCACCCCGTTCAGCATCCACACGATCAGCGAGTGCTGGGACCGGGCGGACGTGCGCCGGCTGGCGGTCGTCGGCGGCGCGGTGCGGGCGCTGCGGGTGATGACCGGCGACGGCGAGACGCCGGATCTGCCGGACCTGCCCAACCTGGAGATCCTCGAACACCACGCCGGCGGCGGGGTTCCCGCGGCGTTGCGTCGCTTCCCCAGACTGCGGGTCCTGCACGTGGCGGCGCCCGACGGCTTCCGGGTCGACGGCGGGCCGCTCGAGGCGTTGCGGGAGCTGACGCTGACGAACCTGCCGCCGCGCCCGTGGGGGCAGCGGGAGCTCGCCGCCGCCGCTCCCGATGTGTCCACAATGGACCTGCGCGCCGAAGGGCCGCTGTGGCTGGACGGGCCCTTCGCGCCGCCGGTGCGGGCGCTGAGCCTCACCGCCGCCACGGTCGCCGGCCGGGCACCGCTCGAGGCGCGCCCGGAGCGGCTGGGGCTGCACCTCGCCGGCGGCACGGACCGGGACGTGGAGCGGCTCCTGGAATCCATGACGGGACTGATGCGCCTGAGCCTGCGTGGCACGCCGGTCACCGATGCGATCATCCCGGTGCTCGAACGGCTGGATCTCGTTGTCGTCGATCTCGTGGGTACGGCGGTGACGCCGCCCGCGCTCACGCGCTTCAGCGCCCGGCATCTCGCCGTGGGGGTCCTCCCGCGTCCGGGGTCCGGCGCCGGGCTGCCCCGTACACCGGCATCCTGAGACTCAGCGGACCGCGTGCAGAGCCTGGTGGACGATGCCGCCGGCGGCGCGCAGGGCACGGCGGGCCTGGTCGACGTCGGCGCGGGTCAGCAGGGTCAGCAGGGCCACCTTCGCCTCGTCGCCAGCGGCGGTGAGTGCGGTCTGACAGGTGTCGGCGGGCAGGCCGGTCGCCTGCACCAGCATGCGGACCTGCCGCACCCGCAGCTTGGCGTTGCTGGCGACCATGTCGGTCATCAGGTTCGAGTAGGTGCGGCCGAGCCGGATCATCACGGCGGTCGACAGGGCGTTGAGGACGAGCTTCTGGGCGGTGCCGGCCTTCATCCGGGTCGAGCCGGTGATGACCTCGGGGCCGGTGTCGACGGCGATGTGGATGTCGGCGTGGGCGGCGAGGGTGGCCTTCGGGTTGGCGGAGAGCAGGACGGTGCGGGCGCCGCGGTCGCGGGCGGCCTGCAGCGCGCCGCCGACGAAGGGGGTGCCGCCGCTGGCGGTGATGCCGAACGCGACGTCGCCGGCGGTGAGCACCCCGGCGGCGGTGGCGGCGCCGGCCTCGGCGTCGTCCTCGGCGGCCTCGACGGCGTCGGTGAGCGCGCGGGTGCCGCCGGCGATGTGGGCGACGACCCAGCCGGGTTCGACGCCGTACGTGGGGCGCAGCTCGGTCGCGTCGAGGACGGCCATGCGCCCCGAGGTGCCGGCGCCGAAGTAGTGCAGGCGGTGCCCGGAGCGCAGCGCGTCGACGCTGTGGTCGACGGCCTCGGCGAGGTCGGGGAGCACGGCGGCGACAGCGGTGGCGACGGTCGAGTCCTCGGCGTTGATGAGTTCGAGGATCCGCAGGGTCGGCAGCCGGTCGATCTGATGGGTCCGCGCGTTGCGTTCCTCCGTCGGTGCGATCGGGGGAGGGACGGTCACCAGGGGCCTCGTTCCGGTCGCACCCGACGGCTGCGGACGGCCTCGCGGGTCTTCTCCACCGCCGCCTTCGTCTGTGCATAGGTCTTCTGGGCGACGCCGACGAACACGCAGTCCACGACGGTGAGCTGCGCGAGCCGGCTGGCCATCGCGCCGGAGCGGAAGGTGGTCTCGCGGGCGGCGGTGGTCAGGGTCAGGTCGGCGATGCGGGTGATCGGCGACTTGGGGAAGTTGGTGAGCGCGACGGTGGTGGCGCCGCGGCGGCCGGCCTCGCTGAACGTCTCGATCGTGTCGATGGTGGTGCCGGTGTGGGAGATGCCGATGGCGACGTCGCGCTCGTCGAGCAGGGCGGCGCTGGTGAGTGCCAGGTGCAGGTCCGACCACGCGTAGGCGACCAGGCCGACCCGGTGCAGCTTCATCTGGAAGTCGCGGGCGACGAACGCGCTGGCGCCGACGCCGTAGATGTCGACGCGGCGGGCCTTGGCGACGGCGTCGATGACCTGCTGCAGGATCTCGAGGTCGAGCTGGGCGGCGGTGTCCTCGACGGCCCGGGCGTCGGCGAAGGCGATGGTCTTCACGACGGTCGCGAGGTCGTCGGTCTGGCTGATGTCGCTGCCGGGCTCCTCGCCGGCGCCGCCGTCGTCGAGGGCCCGCCCGGCTTCCGCCGCAAGCCTGAGCCGGAGCTCCGGGTACCCTGAGAACCCGATGGCGCGGCAGAACCTGATGACCGTCGTCTCGGACGTCTCGGCGCGTTTCGACAGCTCCGTGATCGTCAGCTGGGCGGCGGTGGCGGACTCGTCGGCGATGATCCGTCCGACGCGCTGCTCCGCCGGGGAAAGGGAGGGCAGCAGCCCTCGGACCTTCACCGCGGTGGACGTGGCGCCGCCCTCGGCGGACTGCCGGCTCACCTTCATGTGGGAAAGTTTCCGTTCTCCCGACCTTTTCGTCAATGCAGTACGGTGTTCGGGTGCGCGTACCCCTGGTCGTCGGCGTGGACGCGGGCGCGACCAGCACCCGCTGCCTGGTGAGCACCGTCGATGGGACGGTGCTGGGGCGTGGGCGTGCGGCAGGCGCGAACCAGAACTCCAGCGGTGGCCGCCCGGCCGACGCCCTGCACGCCGCGCTGCGCATGGCCCTGGAGGGGCTCGACCCGGCGGCCGTCGCGGCGGGCGTGATCGGCGCGGCCGGTGCGGCATCGGCCGGGCGGGCCGATGCGATGGCGGCCGCCGCGGAGGCGTGGCGTGCCGCCGGCCTGACCGGTGAGCCGCGCAGCGTCACCGACCTCGAGGTTGCCTTCGCCGCCGGCACCGGGCGGCGGGAGGGCCTGCTGCTGCTGTCCGGCACCGGAGCCGCGGCGATGGCGTTCCGCGACGGCGTGCCCTACCGCCGCTGCGACGGCTACGGGTGGCTGCTCGGCGACGAGGGCTCGGCGGTGTGGCTGGGCCGCGAGGCGCTGCGGGCGGTGCTGCGCGCGCTCGACGGGCGCGGCCCGGCGACGCTGCTCACCGACCCGGTCACGGCCGCCATGACCGCACCCCTGGCGATCCGGTTCCGCACGACGTCGTCGGGCGCGGCGACCCGGACGAGCACGCGCAGGCCCTGGTGCGGGTCGCCTACCGCCGGCCGCCGGCGACGCTCGGCCTGCTCGCGCCCCTCGTCGGCGCCGCCGCCGAGGAGGGTGACGAGGTGGCCGGCCAGATCGTCGCGGCCGCCGCCGCTCACCTGCTGCACGCGCTCGACGTCGTCGCCCGCGGTGGCGGGCAGCCGGACGGCGCCGCGATCGTCCTGGCGGGCTCGGTGCTGCTCACCGCGGGCCCGGTCGCCGGCCTGGTCCGCACCGGCATCCGGCAACGGTTCGCGATCGAACCGGCCGAGGCCCGCGACGGCGCCGCCGGTGCCGCCGCCCTCGCCATCGCCGCGTACACCGGCAAGCCGGTCAGCGACGCGGTGCATGCACGGCTCACGAGCACTGGGTAGGGCCGCCCGTTCATATTCCGGCAACGATTTCGTCAATATTTCCCGAGGTCCGCGGGCGTGCCCGCCCATCGGTACGCGCCGCCGTTCCGGCGGATATGCGCAGGTGGACACGTCTGCCGAAGGGCTCGTTCACGCCCGCCGGCACGCCCGGAAGGCCACCTGGCAGGAATCTTCCGACTCTTGAAACTTCCGTTGGAAACCTTCATTCTCGTCAGCAACGAGCGGCCCCTCGACCCCCACGAAGGAGCACGACGGATGAACACGTTGACCCGCAGGGGCGTCCTGCAGACGGCGGCCGCCGCCGGGCTGCTGGCCACCGCCCCGGCCGTGCTGGGCGCCTGCGCCACGGGCGGCAACGACGGGGACACCAAGACCGAGCAGGGTGACAAGACCAACACCAACCCGCTCGGTGTCAAGGACGACGCCGCCCTCGAGGTTGTCATCTTCAACGGTGGCTTCGGCGAGGACTACGCCAAGGCCCACGAGGCCATGTACAAGGAGAAGTACCCGAAGGCGGAGATCAAGCACTCCGCCACCCAGGAGATCAGCAAGACGCTGCAGCCGCGGTTCGTCGACGGCAGCCCGCCCGACATGGTCAACAACTCCGGTTCGGCGCAGATCGACTTCAACGGCCTCGTCTCGCAGAACGCGCTCACCGACCTCGCCCCGCTGCTGGACGCGCCGAGCCTCGACATCGCCGGCAAGACGGTCCGCCAGACGCTGCTGCCGGGGTCGTTGCTGCCGGGCACCTACAACGGCAAGGTGTTCTCGCTCAACTACGCCTACACCGCGTACGGCGTCTGGTACGACGAGAAGCTCCTCGCAGACAAGGGCTGGCAGTACCCGAAGACCTGGGACGAGATGATCGCCCTGTGCAAGACCATCAAGGCCGCCGGCATCGCGCCGTGGACGTACCAGGGCAAGCACCCGCGGTACATGAGCTGGCTGATCCTGTCGGCGGCGGCCAAGATGGCCGGTCCTGAGATCCTGCTCGCCATCGACAACCTCGAACCCAACGCGTGGAAGCACGACGCGATCAAGGCCGCCGCCGAGGCGTACTCGCAGCTGGCCGTCGACGGCTACATCCTGCCGGGCTCCGAGGGCCTGGACCACATCCAGTCGCAGACCGAGTGGTCGCAGGGCAAGGCCGTCTTCATCTCCTGCGGCTCGTGGCTGGAGAGCGAGCAGAAGAAGGTCACGCCGCCCGCGTTCAAGATGGCCGTCGCGCCGACCCCGAGCCTGAGCAGCGGCGACAAGCTGCCGTTCGAGGCGCTGCGCGGGACCGCCGGCGAGCCGTACATCGTCCCGGCGAAGGCGAAGAACGCCAACGGCGGCATGGAGCTCATGCGCATCATGCTGTCGAAGAAGGGCGCCGCGGACTTCACCCGCAAGACCTCCAGCCTGACCTGCGTCGCGGGCGCCGAGGAGGGCGTCGAGCTGCCGCCGGGGCTCACCAGCGTCACCAAGGCGCTCAAGGCGTCCGGCGACAAGGGCTTCAACTGGGTGTACAACTCCTTCTACCGCCGCCTGGAGCGCAACCTCGTCGACGCGGCCTGCGGCGACCTGTTCACCAAGCGGATCAACGCGGCGCAGTTCGTCGAGGCGTGCCAGAAGGGCGCCGACGAGATCGCCAAGGACACCTCGATCACGAAGTACAAGCGGAGCTGATGCGATGCGGCACGGTCGGCGCCTGTTCGTGCTCACGTTCCTCGTACCGCCGCTGGCGCTGTACGCCGTGTTCGTCATCTCGCCGTATCTGCAGGCGTTCCAGATCTCGCTGACCAACTGGCGGGGGCTGTCGCCGACGTACGACTACGTGGGGCCGGAGAACTTCCGCCGGCTCCTGCAGGACCACTATGTGTGGAACGCGCTGAAGAACAACGCCATCATCCTCGTGGCACTGCCGATCATCACGATCGTGCTGGCGTTGTTCTTCGCCTCGATGCTCACCGTCGGCGGCCGGTCCGGTAAAGCCGGCGTGCGCGGCGTGCGCGGCGCCGCCTTCTACCGCATCGTGTACTTCTTCCCGCAGGTGCTGTCGGTGGCGATCATCGGCGTGCTCTGGAAGGAGGTGTACGCGCCGCGCAGCGGCATCCTCAATGGCTTCCTGCGCGCGATCGGCCTGGACGGCCTCGCCAAACCCTGGCTCGGCGACCCGGACCTGGCGTTCTGGTGCGTCCTGGCGGTCATGGTGTGGAGCAACGTCGGCTTCTACGTCGTGCTGTTCAACGCCGCCATGCAGTCGATCCCCAGGGAGCTCTACGAGGCGGCGATGCTGGACGGCGCCGAGCGCGGCGAGATCCTGCGCAAGATCACCGTGCCGCTGGTGTGGGACACGATCCAGGTGGCGTGGGTGTACCTCGCGATCCTGGCGATCGACGCCTTCGCCATCGTGCAGATCATCACCGACGGCGGGCCGGGCAACAGCTCCGACGTCATCGGACTGCGGCTCTACGGCGACGCCATGAACGAGTCCAAGTTCGGCTACGCCTCCGCCATCGGGGTCGCGATGTTCTTCCTGACCCTGTCCGTCGCGTTCGTCTCGCTGCGCATCACCCGCCGCGACCGGATCGAGCTGTGAGGCCCGCATGACCGCTGTCACCGACCGCGTCGAGACCCCGGCGGCGGCGAAGGTGCCGCCGCGCCGGCGCTTCGGCGTGGTCAACGCCTTCTCCCACACGGTCCTGGTCGGCTGGGCGGTGCTCACCACGTTCCCGCTGCTCTGGGCGGTGCTCAGCGCGTTCAAGTCCGACAACGAGATCCTCACCAGCGCCTGGAGCCTGCCCTCGAAGCTGCACTTCGACAACTGGAGCCGCGCCTGGACCGAGGCGAACATCGGCCTGTACTTCCTCAACACCGCGGTCGTCGTCAGCGGCGCGCTGGTGCTCACCATGCTGCTGGGCGCGATGGCCGCCTACGTGCTGGCCCGGTACACCATCAGGTTCGGGCGGTTCATCTACTTCCTGTTCGTCGGCGGCATGATGTTCCCGGTCTTCCTGGCCCTGGTGCCGCTGTTCTTCGTGGTGAAGAACCTCGGCCTGCTCTCCACCCACCTCGGGCTGATCCTGGTCTACACCGCGTACTCGCTGCCGTTCACGGTCTTCTTCCTCACCGCGTTCTTCCGGACGCTGCCGTCGGATGTCGCCGAGGCGGCCATGGTCGACGGCTGCTCGCACTGGGGCCTGTTCTTCCGCATCATGCTGCCGATGGCCCGGCCCGGCCTGATCAGCGTCGGCATCTTCAACCTGCTCGGGCACTGGAACCAGTACGTGCTGCCCATCGTGCTCATGCAGGGCGAGGGCGCGGAGAAGAAGTGGGTCCTCACCCAGGGCCTCACCGCGCTCACGATCAACCAGGGCTACGCCGGCGACTACGGCGCCCTGTTCGCCGGCATGGCGATCGCGATGCTGCCCGTGCTCATCCTGTACCTCGCCTTCCAGCGCCAGGTCCAGTCGGGCCTCACGGCAGGCCAGCTCAAGTAGATTCGGCGGCGTGGATCGCGACGTGTTCGCCGCCCGGTTCGCGGCGTCGGCGGCGGCCGCGCGGGACCTCGCCCGCGCGGCCGTGCTGGAGCCGCTGCCGGAGCGGCTGCTGTTCCGGGTGCGGCTCAACCAGTCCTACGACGGCAACCCGCCGGTGCCCGGCGAGGTGCGGTATCCCGAGGACAGCAGCCGGGACCGCGCCGTGGCGCTGCACCGGTGCGACGCGGAGACCGCGCTGGCCGAGCTGTGGCGCGACGGCCGCGTCCCGCAGTGGATCAACCTGGGTGTCGTCAGCGAGACCGGCGACGCGACCCTCGTCGAGGCCGTCTGCTGTGGCCGGTTCTTCGACGACGAGGACATGCTCTATCACGCCCCCACGGGCCCGCCGCCGTTCAACGTGTGCGGGCCGGTCCTGCCGTTCGGGCGCCGCGACGTCCCGTTCAGCATCCACGCGCTCGCCGAGTGCTGGGACGCGGCGGACCTGCGCCGGATCGCCGCCGCACCGGAGCGGGTGGAGTCGCTGCACCTGATGACCGCCGGGTTCGACGCCGCACTACCGGACCTGCCGAACCTGGAGATCCTCGACCACCGGATGTGGACGCTCGGGGACCTCTCGGCGTTCGCCCGCTTCCCGAAGCTGCGGTTGCTCCGGCTGCACGTGGCGGCGGACGGTGTCCAGGTCTGTGCCGCGAGGTCGCTCGACGCCCTCGAAGACCTGACGATCACCGGCCTGCCGGCGACGCCGTGGGGGTCGCTCGCCGGGGTCCTGCCGGCCGTGACCACCATGGCCCTGCACGCGCCGGGCGCCCTGCGGCTGGACGGCGCCGTGCCCCGGTCCCTGCGGACGCTGCGGATCACCGCTGGCGAGGTCGCCGGGCCCGCGACGTTGCCCGACGGGCTGGACAGCCTGGACCTCCACATCGCCCACGGCACGGACCGGGACGTGGAACGGCTCCTGGGCGGCGTGACGCGACTGCGGTCCCTGGATCTGAGCGGCACACCCGTGACCGACGCGGTCATCCCGGTCCTCGACCGGCTCGACCTGCAGGTGCTCGACCTGCGCCGCACGGCGGTGACCGACGCGGCGCTGGACCGCTTCCGCGAGGAGCGGCCCGGTGTGCGCCTGCACCCCTACGTCCCGCCGCCCGGTTACGTCCCGCCGCCGTCGCCGTATGACGGCGTGACCATCACCGTCGACGAGCGGCCGTCCTCAACCCGTTGAGCCACGCTCGAGTAGGTTCTCAGCCCGTCCAGCCGCGCTCGAGCAGGTCGAAGATCGCGTCGAGGGAGGCGCGCGGGTCCGGGTCGGTGCCGGCCAGCTCCGGGACCTCCAGGACGTAGCGGGCCAGCGCGCGCACGGCGGGATCCTGCGCGTCGCCTTCCCCGGCGATCGCCGCCGCCAGCGCACCCTCGCCGGCGATCCACAGTTTGCGCTGGTACCCGGCCAGGGCGGGCGTGCCGACGATCAGGTCGCGCTTGCGGAGCAGCTCGGGGGTCAGGTCGGTGGCGAACGGGCCACGGCCGGCCATGAACTCCCGCAGCGCGGCGAGGACCGAGGTGCCGGCGGGACGGTCGCGGACCGCGGCGACCACCGCCTCGCGCCGCTCGGTGCCGTCGTCGAAGATCAGCGCCTCCTTGCCGTCCGGCACGTGCTTGAACAGCGTGGCCAGCGACACGTCGGCGGCGTCGGCGATCTGGGCGACCGTGACCCCGTCGTAGCCGTGCTCCAGGAACAGCTCCAGCGCCGCGTCCGCGAGGGCCTGACGGGTCAGCGCCTTCTTGCGCTCCCGCCGGCCGGTGGGCGTCGTCATGCGCACCATCGTACCGACTATGAAAGTAGAATTACTTTGAGTTTGTAGTGACTCTGATTATTCTCGGAGCATGACCACCACAACGACCAGCGGCCTGTCCACCCACGCCATGTGGGCGATCCTCGCCCTGGTGCTCCTCGCCGACGGCCTGGACATGATCGACTCGACCGTCACCAACATCGCCGCGCCCACCATCGCCCAGGACCTGCACGGCGGAGAGGGCCTGATCAAGTGGCTCGGCACCGCGTACATGCTGGCCATGGGCGTCCTGCTCGTCGTCGGCGGACGCCTGGGCGACAAGTTCGGCCAGCGCCGGCTCTTCCTGGCCGGCATGGCCGGCTTCACCGTCGCCTCGGCCGTCGCGGGCCTCGCGCCCGACCCCGCGGTGCTGATCCTCGCCCGCATCGCCCAGGGCGCCTTCGGCGCGCTGCTGATCCCGCAGGGCATGGCGATCATGACGAAGGCGTTCTCCCGGGACATGCTCACCAAGGCGTTCGGGCTGTTCGGCCCGCTGCTGGGCGTGGCCACCGTCGGCGGCCCGGTCCTGGCCGGGTTCGTCATCGACGCCGACCTGTTCGGCCTGTCGTGGCGGCCGATCTTCCTGGTCAACCTGATCCTCGGCGCCGCCGGCCTCGCGATCGCCGTGCGGATCCTGCCCCGCGACGAGGGCGACCGCTCCACCACCGTCGACGGCTGGGGCTCCGGCCTGCTCGCCGCCACGATGTTCGGCCTGCTGTACGGCCTGATCGAAGGCTCCACCAACGGCTGGACCACGGTCCCGGTCCTGGCCGTCGCCGGCGGCCTCGCCTGCTTCGCCGCGTTCGCCCGCCGCCAGCGCACCGCCACCGACCCGCTGATCAAGCCGTCGCTGCTGCGCAACCGGGGCTTCACCTCCGGCCTGCTGGTCGGCCTCGCCGTCTTCGCCGCCACCACCGGCCTGGTCTACGTCCTGTCCCTGTTCATCCAGACCGGCCTGCACGCCTCCCCGCGCGGTGCCGCGCTCGCCCTGCTGCCGCTGACGCTGGGCATCATCGCCTCGGCGTTCGCCGCCATGGGCGGGCTGGTCGAGAAGCTCGGCCGCACCCTGATCTTCATCGGGCTCGCGCTGGTACTGGCGGGCGCCGGCTGGGTGCTCGCACTCGTCCTCGCCTCGGGTACCACCACCGGCCTGTGGGCCCTCGCACCAGCGCTGTTCGTCGTCGGTGTCGGCATGGGCTGCTGCTACAGCACCATCTTCGACGTGACGCTCGGCGACATCGACCCCGACGAGGCCGGCAGCGCCAGCGGCTCGCTCAGCTCCGTCCAGCAACTCGCCGCCGGCATCGGCTCGGCCGCCGTCACCTCGCTGTTCTTCCACGCCGCGGCCGGCGGCCTCGACCACGCCATGACGATCAGCCTCGCCGTGGTCCTCGCGCTCGTCGCCGCCAGTGTCCCGGTCGTCACGCTGATGCCCCGCAAGGCACCAGCCGAGACGCACCACTGACGCTCCGCCGGCGCTTCGCTGGTACGGGCGGGGCCTCCGCCCCGGCGATCTCCCCCTACGATCACCGGATGACTTCGTCGGAGGCCCGGACCGTGCCTGACGTGACCCGTCGCCGGCTCGCCCGGCCGGCACCCGCCACACCCGGGTTCTGGTTGGCGGCGATCCTGGTCACGGGGATCGGGCTGTTGCTGCGGATGGTGAATCTGGCGCACCCGAAGGAGACGGTGTTCGACGAGGTCTATTACGCCAACGAGGCGTGGGACCTGTTGCAGCACGGGGTCGAGTGGAACCCGGAGGACGGCACCCCGCAGTACGTGGTGCACCCGCCGCTGGGGAAGTGGATGATCGGGCTGGGCGAGCAGATCTTCGGGTACAACTCGTTCGGGTGGCGCATCGCCGCGGTCACGGTCGGTGTGGTGTCGATCCTGCTGATCGTCCTGGCCGCGCGGCGGCTGTTCCGTTCCACGCTCCTGGCGGCGACGGCGGGGCTGCTGATGTCGCTGGACGGGATGCATTTCGTGCTGTCCCGGGCGGCGCTGCTGGACATCTTCCTCATGTTCTGGATCGTGGTCGCGTTCTACTTCCTCGTCCTGGACCGCGAGCAACGCCGCGCCCGCTGGCTCACCCTGCTGGAGACCGGCGGCGACCCCGACCACCCACGGCTCGGGATTCCCTGGTACCGGCTGGCCTGCGCCGTCTCCCTCGGCCTCGCCTGCGGCGTCAAGTGGAGCGCGCTGTGGTACGTGCTGCTCTTCGCCGCGCTCACCGTCATCTTCGAGGCCAGCGCCCGCCGCTCAGCCGGCGCCGCCCGGCCCGTGTACGCCGCGATCCTCCAGGACGGCCGGTGGGTCCTCGCCTTCGGCGCCCTCATCGTGGTCACCTACCTGGCCACCTGGACCGGCTGGTTCGCCTCCGACGACGGCTACTTCCGCCACTGGAACGCACAGGCACACGGCCTCACGCAGGACGGCCTCCTCGACCCGCTGGTCAACCTGTGGCACTACCACCAGGAGGCGTACGGCTTCCACACCGGCCTGAGCACGAAGCACCCCTACCAGTCCTGGCCGTGGATGTGGCTGCTGCTCGGCCGCCCGGTCAGCATGTACGTCAACACCGACGGCCCGTGCGACGCCTCCAGCTGCGTCTCCCAGATCCTGCTGCTCGGCACGCCGGTCCTGTGGTGGTCGTTCCTGCCGGCGCTGATCGCCCTCGCCTGGCTGGCCATCGCCCGCCGCGACGGCCGCGCCTGGCTCATCATGGCCTGCTCCCTCGCCGGCATCGTGCCCTGGTTCCAGAACATGCCGGCGCACCGCACGATGTTCTACTTCTACGCCCTGCCGGCGGAGCCGTTCCTGATCCTCGCCGTCGTCTACGTCCTGGGCGCCATCATCGGCCCGCCCCGCCACCTGAACCCCAGCAGCGACCGCCGCCTGATCGGCGCCATCATCGCGGGCGCTTACGTGTCGCTGGTCGCGGTGTGCTTCGCCTACTTCTACCCGATCTACAGCGGGGTCGACATCACGAATGCTGAGTGGCTGTCGAGGATGTGGCTCGGCTCGCGCTGGATGTGACCCCGATGCGGTGTTGCCTTGTGGTTGCTCTTCGCGTGCGTGATCGTCATCCCCGTAATAGAAATCCATCACGGCTGCGGCCGTTTGTGGTTCCGCGCAGCCTCCGGCGGCGCGACGGGTAGCGCGGTCACCGTCCGTGCCGTAGTTGCGGTGATGCCAAGCCAGGTCCGAACTCACATGATCCAGCGCCGTCGAGCGCATCATTCGGTGCTACAACACCGCCGCTGGTCAAAAAGACGAAGACCATCGATCACTAGACCGGGTAGTACCAGCACTCGGACCGCGATCTTCCGTCCCGGCCCATGATCGAAGGACGGCCGTGGTCGTCCGGGCGACCAGTCTGGTCCTTCGATCATGAGCGGGGTCGGTGCGGATCAACGCGGATCGGCGCCGCGCCGCGGTTTGGGTGATTTGCGATGGTTTTGAAACCAGCGACGGTGTGGCACCACCGAATGACGACCTCGACGGCGCTGGATCATGTGAGTTCGGACCTGGCTTGGCATCACCGCAACTACGGCACGGACGGTGACCGCGCTACCCGTCGCGCCGCCGGAGGCTGCGCGGAACCACAAACGGCCGCAGCCGTGATGGATTTTCTATTACGGGGATGACGATCACGCACGCGAACCGCAACCGTTGGCCAACAAGCGAATCGGCGAACGCAAGGCGGGTGATTCGGTCTGTTCTTCGAAGCCGACGGCGCTGTGGAACCGTCCCAGGCACGGAGGAGAGCCGCGCCGCGTGGAACCGCGACAGCCGCAGCGGGGATGGCCGCTATTGCGGGCATGCCGAACACGCACGCGGAGAGCGATCGCATGGCAGGCGGCGCAGCGGAGGTCAGGCGGCTGTGCCCGTGGTGTCGGGGGCGCTCAGGATTTCCATGAGGCCGAGCAGGTTGAGCACCCGGCGGACGCCCGGGCTGGGGTTGACGATCCACAGGTCGCTGTTGTTGCTGCGGGCGTGGGCGCGGGCGCCGACGAGCTTGCCGATGCCGGTCGAGTCGATGAATGACACGAGGCTCAGGTCGACCTCGACGCCGGTGGCGCGGACGTCGTCGATGGCGCGGTGCAGCACGGTGCGCAGCTGGGCGACGTTCTCCACGGTGACCTCGCCGGCCACTCTGACTCTGATCGCCTGGTTGGGCATCGGGTCGACCGTGATGTGCAACTCCGGGAACACCGCGAAACGATCGCCCTGGTTCATCTGGCTCACCTTCTCATAATCCGAGCCGGTCTCACGATACGGGTTGCGCGGCCGTCCCGCATCCATCGAGAGATCGAACCCGATCAGGCGACACCGGTGGGGCGGAACTGCACGCTGACGCGGGGGCCGACGGGGCGGGCGGTCTTGGGGATGGAGTGCTCCCAGGTGCGCTGGCAGGAGCCGCCCATCACGACGAGGTCGCCGTGGCCGAGGGGGAAGCGGATGCTGTCGCCGCCGCCGCGGGGGCGCAGCAGCAGTGAGCGCGGAGAGCCGAACGAGACGATCGCGACCATCGTGTCGAAGCGGGCGCCGCGCCCGATCGTGTCGCCGTGCCAGGCGACGCTGTCGCGGCCGTCGCGATAGAGGCACATGCCGGCGGTGACGAAGGGCTCGCCGAGCTCCTCGACGTAGTGCCGGGTCAGGTCGCGGCGGGCCTCGGTGAGCAGCGGGTGCGGCAGCTCGTCGCGCTCGCCATACCACCGCAGGAGGCGCGGGACGTCGACGACGCCGTCATACATCTTGCGCCGCTCGGCGCGCCAGTCGACGTCGTGGAGCAGGGTCTGCAGGACCGCGTCGGAACCGAGGACCCAGCCGGGGAGGTGGTCGACCCAGGCGCCCTGGCTGAGCTGGTGGCGCACCATCCCGCCGGGGAGCGGCCCCACCGTGGGCATGACCGTGTCCAGCATCGAGGGCTGGTACGCGAGCTCCGTCATCATGCGATCAACCCTACACCGTTTCGAACACCCGTACGAGTGACACGCGGCGGTCAGCCAGGCCGTATCGTATAGCTCACCATGAGTAGCGGGAAGACCGATCCATGAGCAGCAGGAAGATCGATCGCGGGGCCGCGGCCGGTGGCTGCCCGGTGCACGAGCGGCAGGACGGCGTCTGGGAGGTCTCGGGCTACGCCGCGGGGCGGGAGGTGCTGCGCAGCACCGGCACGCTGCAGGCGGGTCTCGGGGTGGAGACGGTGGAGAAGCTGCCACCGAGCATCCGGCGCCCGGTGTTGTACCGCGACGGCGAGGAGCACCGTGAGCACCGCCGGCAGACGGCGCGGTTCTTCACGCCGAGGCGGGTCGACGAGCACTACCGCGGGCTGATGGAGCGGGTCGCCGACGAGCAGGTCGCGATCCTGCGGCGGCAGGAGAGCGCCGACCTGGCGAAGCTCAGCTTCCGCATGGCGATCGAGGTCGTGTCCGCGGTGATCGGGCTGACGGAGAGCCGGCCGGGCCTGGACAAGCGGCTCGACGCGTTCTTCCCGGAGAAGTTCGGCAAGCCCGGGTTCACCAGCCTCAACGGGATCCGCTGGGTGTTGCGGCAGAATCTGCAGTTCCTCGGCATCTACCTCGCCGACGTGCGCCCGGCGGTGCGCGTGCGGCGCAAGGAGCGGCGCGACGATCTCATCTCGCACCTGATCGACGAGGGGTGCCGCGACGGGGAGATCCTGGGCGAGTGCCTGACGTTCGCCGCGGCCGGGATGGTCACGACCCGGGAGTTCGTCAACGTCGTGGCGTGGCATCTGTTCAGTGACGAGGCGTTGCGGCAGCGGTACACCGGCGGCGAAGAACCGGACAGGGTCGCGTTGCTGCACGAGTTGCTGCGACTGGAGCCCGTGGTCGGCAACCTCAAGCGGCGCACGACCGCGGAGCTGGCCACCGGCGACGGGGTGATCCCGAAGGACGCACTGGTCGACGTCAACGTCAGCGTCGCAAACCTGGAGGAGGCCGGCGAGGGGCCGGGGCTCGCGTTCGGCGACGGGCCGCACAAGTGCCCGGGCGCCCACGTGGCGATCCAGGAGGCGGACATCTTCCTGAGCAGGCTGTTCGCGGTGCCGGGCCTCAGGATGGTCAAGCCGCCGCGGGTCGCGATGAAGCCGGAGATCTCCAGCTACGAGCTGCGGGACTTCATCGTCAGCGTGCGGCCGCCAGGGTAGGCGCGGGCGCGAGGGACACCGCGGTGGGGTCCTCGATCATCCGCTCGACCACGACGCCGGCGCCGCCGCGGGCGGCCGCGGTGAAGCCCAGGTGCGACGCGACGAAGTGGCAGCGGGCCGCGGTGCTGGCGACCGCCATGCGGGCCAGGTTCGCCTGCGCCGACGGGATCAGGTGGTCGGCGAGCTCGGCGAAGTAGCCGCCGAGCACGATCACGCGCGGGTTGAAGAGGTTGACCAGGATCGCGCCGCCGTGGCCGAGCCAGCGGCCGACCTCGGCGACCGCGGCCGCCACGGCCTTGTCGCCGCGGGCGAGGCGGCGCATGACCTCCGCGATCCGCTCCTCGGGGTCGGGGATCGGGCCCTGTTCCAAGCCGTAGGCGACGTCGGGGGTGGCCCGGCGGACCAGCTCGGCGAGGCCGACCTTGGTCTCCCAGCAGCCGACGCGGCCGCATCCGCACCGGGAGCCGCCCGGGTCGAGCGGCAGGTGGCCGACCTCGCCGGAGAAGCCGTCGGCGCCGCGCAGGAGGCGGCCGTTGACGATCACGCCGCCGCCGACGCCGACCTCACCGGTGAGGTAGACGAGGTCGTCGGTACCGGCGGCGACACCCCACGTGTATTCGGCCAGCGCGGCCAGGTTGGCGTCGTTGTCGACCCCGATCCACAGGTCGGGGTCCAGGCCGTGGGCGAGGCGGGTGGCGACGGGGACGTCGCGCCAGCCGAGGTTGGGGGCGAGCACGACCACGCCGCGGGCCACGTCGACCAGGCCCGGCACCGCGACGGTCAGGCCGACCGGGGTCACGCCGCGGCGGACCAGCTCGGCGAGGGTCCGCTGGGCGGCCTGGGTGAGGTCGTCGAGGCAGCGCTCGACGTCGCGGCCCTTGGCGTCGAAGCTGACCCGCTTCTCGATGACGGTGCGGCCGGTGAGGTCGCTGCCGTGCACCGCGAGATAGTCGACGTTGATCTCGATGCCGACGGCGCCGACGTCGGGGGACAGGGCGATGCCCCGGCCGGGGCGGCCGGCGCTGCCGGAGTGCTCGGTGCCGATCTCGCGGACCAGGCGGCGGCTCAGCAGCTCGTCGACGAGGCTCGACACGGTCGCCTTGTGCAGGCCGGTCGCGGCCGCGATCGCGGCACGGGAGCGCGGTCCGTTGGTGCGGATGTGACGCAGGGTCCGGCTCAGGTTGACCCGGCGCAGGGCCAACTGGTCCGTGGGCTCATCGACGGAACCGGCGCCGGCGCGCTCCTTGCTCACCATCGGACGCTCATCCTCGACCGCACTCCCATCGAACGTCGAACGTCGAGCCCACCGCCGACGGGTGCCTCCGCGTCGGTATCGACGCAGCTCATTCGTCGGTCAGTCCGACGAATCAACCACGAAACATCCTGGCAACACCAGACCTGCGGACAACGAATCCAGAACGTTTCGAAACTCTTTTCAACATCCGTGTCGAGGTGCTCACGATCCAACGCAAGAACTCCACGAGATGCCACAGAACCGCCCGCCGCCGATTCCAGTGACAACCGTTGACTTCCCGGTAGCAAGTCTGCAACATTTGGGCCAACGCTATGCAAGATTCCAACAAGCTGACGGCAGACTCGCGCTACTCTCCGCAACTCACGCTGTGACCGGTCCGCCAACGGGTCACGCGCCACCGCACCGCCACTGCACGAGGGGCCCGACCGCCAAGTACGTGGTCCCTCGCGGAGCCGCCAACTCCCCGCACCCCACACCCGTCCCTGGAACAAAAGGATCGCGATGAGTAAGAGGCACGTGACGCGAAGGGTGCTCTCGGCGTTCGCCGTGGCAGCCCTGGTCGCGGTTACGGCTCAGACCCTGCCGGCGAACGCCGCCGGCGGCCCCAACCTTGCCAGCGGCCGGCCCGCCACGTCGAGCAGCACCAACGGCGCCAACGGGATCGGCAACATCAACGACGGCAACCAGGCCAGCTACTGGGAGAGCGCCAACAACGCCTTCCCGCAGTGGGCGCAGATCGACCTGGGCAGCGCGAAGAACATCGACCAGATCAAGCTGAAGCTGCCCAACGACACCGCCTGGGCGACGCGGCAGCAGACCCTGTCGGTGACCGGCAGCACCGACGGTGCCTCGTTCAGCACGATCGCCGGATCGCTCGGGTACAGCTTCAACCCGGCCCAGCAGAACACCGTCACCATCAACTTCACCGCGGTCAACACCCGCTACGTGCGGCTGAACTTCACCGCCAACACCGGCTGGCCCGCCGCGCAGGTCTCCGAGTTCGAGATCTACGGCGTCGCGTCGTCGACGACCAACCTGGCCGCCGGCAAGACGTTCTCCTCCAGCACCACCAATGGCGGCTTCACGGCGGCCAACGCCGGCGACGGCAACCAGGCCTCCTACTGGGAGAGCAGCGGCGCGTTCCCGCAGTGGGTCCAGGTCGACCTCGGCTCGGCCGTGCCGGTCAGCTCCGTCGTGCTGAAGCTGCCCACCGGCTGGGGCACCCGCCGCCAGACGCTGACCCTGCAGGGCAGCACCACCGGCAGCACGTTCAGCAACATCCTCGCCTCGGCCGAGTACGAGTTCAACCAGGGCACCGGCAACACGGTGACCATCCCGTTCACGACCCTGACCACCCGCTACATCCGGGTGAGCATCTCGGCGAACACGGGCTGGGCCGCCGCGCAGGTGTCCGAGCTGGAGGTGTACGGGCCGTCGACCGGTGACACCCAGGCGCCGACCGCGCCCGGGAACCTCGCGTTCACCCAGCCGGCCAGCGGCCAGATCCGCCTGACCTGGAACGCCTCCACGGACAACAGCGGCACCATCGCGGGCTACGACATCTACGCCAACGGCGTGCTGCGCACCAGCGTGGCGGGCACCGTGCTGACCTTCACCGACACGCAGCCGGACACGGCCACCGTGCAGTACTTCGTGAAGGCCCGCGACGCCGCCGGCAACCAGTCGCCGAGCAGCAACACGGTCACCCGTACCGGCACCGTCGTGGACACCACGCCGCCGTCGGCACCGTCGAACCTCGCGTACACCCAGCCGGCCAGCGGCCAGATCCGCCTGACGTGGAGCGCCTCCACGGACAACAGCGGCACCATCGCGCGGTACGACGTGTACGCCAACGGCGCCTACCGGGCCAACGTGGCCGGCAACGTCCTCACCTACACCGACAACCAGCCCGACACGGCGACGGTGTCCTACCAGGTGAAGGCCGTCGACGGCGCCGGCAACAACTCGGCCGCCAGCAACACCGTCACCCGCACCGGCACCGGCAACCCGCCGGCCGGCACCAACGTCGCGCTCGGCAAGACGATGGTGGCCAGCGGTTCGGTGTTCACGTTCGTGCCGGCCAACGCCAACGACAACAACGTCGCCACCTACTGGGAGGGCGCCGGCCTGCCGGCCACCCTGACCTCGCAGCTGGGCGCGAACCACGACATCAGCAAGCTGACGCTGAAGCTCGACCCGAGCACCGCCTGGGGCGCGCGCAAGCAGACCATCGAGGTCCTCGGCCGCGAGCAGAGCGCCAGCGGCTACACGACCCTCGTGCCGGCCCGGGAGTACCAGTTCGACCCGGCCAACGGCGCCAACAGCGTGGACATCACGGTGACCGCCCGCGTCGCGGACGTGCAGCTGAGGTTCACCGCCAACCAGGGTGCCCCGTCGGGGCAGGTCGCCGAGTTCCAGATCTACGGCGTCGCCGCGCCGAACCCGGACCTCGTCGTCACCGGCATCTCCAGCTCGCCGGCGAACCCGATCGAGACCGACTCGGTCAGCCTCACCGCCACGGTGAAGAACCAGGGCACCGCGGCCTCGGGCGCGACGACCGTCAAGTTCTACTTCGGCACCACGCTCGTGGGCACCGCGAACGTCGCGGGTCTCGCGGCGGGCGCCACCGCCAACGTCACCGCCGGCATCGGCGCCCGTGACGCCGGCTCGTACACGCCGATCGCGAAGGTCGACGAGGGCAACGCCGTCGTCGAGCAGGACGAGGCGAACAACACCTTCACCGGCTCCGCGTTCACCGTCGCGCCGGTGCAGACGTCCGACCTGCTCGCCGCGCCGTCGGCCTGGTCGCCGGGCAACCCGTCGGCGGGCAACACGGTCACGTTCTCCGTGGCGATCAAGAACCAGGGCACGCAGGCCTCGGCCGGCGGCGCCCACGGCATCACCGTGACCGTCAAGGACGCCACCAGCGGCGCGACCGTCAAGACGCTGACCGGCTCCTACACCGGCGTCATCAACGCCGGCGCCACCACCGCCCCGGTCAGCCTGGGAACGTGGACCGCCGCCAACGGCAAGTACACGGTGACCACGGTGATCGCCGCGGACACCAACGAGCTGTCGGTCAAGCAGGCCAACAACACCTCCGTGCAGCAGCTGTTCGTCGGCCGCGGCGCGAACATGCCGTACGACATGTACGAGGCGGAGGACGGCAGCGTCGGCGGCGGCGCGGCGGTCGTCGGGCCGAACCGCACCATCGGTGACGTCGCCGGCGAGGCGTCGGGCCGCAGGGCGGTCACGCTCAACTCGACCGGCTCCTACGTGCAGTGGACGACCCGGGCGAACACCAACACGCTCGTCGTGCGGGCGTCCATCCCGGACGGCACCACCACGTCGCTGAACATCTACGTCAACGGCACCTTCCACAAGGCGATCAACCTGACGTCGAAGTACTCGTGGCTCTACGGCAACGAGGCCTCGCCGACGAACTCGCCCGGTGCCGGGCCCCGTCACATCTACGACGAGGCCAACGTGATGCTCAACGGCACGGTGGCCGCAGGCAGCACGATCAAGCTGCAGAAGGACGCCGCCAACGGTGGCACGTTCGCGGTGGACTTCATCAACCTCGAGCAGGTGTCGCCGATCGCGAACCCGGACCCGACGAAGTACATCGTCCCGGCCGGCTTCACCCACCAGGACGTGCAGAACGCCTTCGACACGGCCCGCCAGAGCTCGACCGCGGTCGGCGTCTACCTGCCCGCCGGCACGTACGAGACGAACAGCAAGTTCGGGGTGTACGGCAAGGCGGTCAAGGTCGTCGGCGCCGGCCCGTGGTACACGAAGTTCCAGACGCCGCAGGGCCAGGAGAACACCGACGCCGGCTTCCGCCTGGAGACCAGCGCCAACGGCTCCACCTTCTCGGGCATCTCGTTCTTCGGCAACTACACCTCACGCATCGACGGCCCCGGCAAGGTGTGGGGCGAGCTCAAGGACATCAACGGGCTGACCATCGACAACGTCTGGGTCGAGCACACCGTCTGCATGTACTGGGGCGTGAAGAACAACAACATCACCATCACCAACAGCCGGATCCGCGACACGTGGGCGGACGGCATCAACTTCACCAACGACACCACCAACACCCACCTGAACAACATCGACGCCCGCTCCACGGGTGACGACTCGTTCGCGCTGTTCTCCGCGACCGACGGCGGCGGCTCGGTGGGCAACCACGACAACCTGTGGGAGAACCTCTCCGCGACGCTGACCTGGCGTGCGGCGGGCCTCGCGGTGTACGGCGGCTACAACAACACGTTCCGCAACCTCTACATCGCGGACATGCTGACGTACTCCGGCATCACGATCAGCTCGCTGGACTTCGGCTACCCGTTCGTGGGCTTCGGCACGCAGCCGACGGTCTTCCAGAACATCTCGCTGGTGCGTGCCGGCGGGCACTTCTGGGGCAACCAGGCCTTCGGCGCCATCTGGGTCTTCTCGGCCTCGAAGGAGTTCCGCGGCATCAGGGTGTCCGATGTGGACATCGTGGACCCGACCTACTCGGGCATCATGTTCCAGACCAAGTACAACGGCGGCCCGGAGTTCCCGGTGACCGACACCATCTTCACGAACATCAACATCAGTGGTGCGCGGCGCAGCGGTGACGCGTTCGACGCCAAGTCCGGCATCGGCATCTGGGTCAACGAGATGCCCGAACCCAACCAGGGCCCGGCCGTCGGCTCCGCGACGTTCAACCACCTGACGTTCTCGAACAACGCCGAGAACATCCGCAACACCACCAGCACCTTCACGCTGGTGATCAACCCGTAACACTCCACTGTGGAGGGCCGCCGGTGCTGTCGCGCCGGCGGCCCTTTCACAATGCCGCCGCAAGCCGGCGGACGCCCTCGCGCAGCTGGTCCGGCGCGGCGGCGGCGAACGTCAGCCGCAGATATGCGCCGTCGGGCTCGGCCGCGAACCACGGCCGCCCGGGGAACACCACCACCAGCCTCGCCGCGGCGGCGTTGGTCACGGCGACGTCGTCGGCGCCCTCCGGCAGCCGCGCCCACACGTGCAGCCCTCCCGCAGGAACCAGCGCCAACCGCAGCTCTGGTACGTCCACCGCAAGGGCTTCGGTGAGCACTTCGCGGCGGGCCCGCAACTCCGCGCGCAACGCCTTGAGGTGCCGGGGCCACGCCGGCGACGTCACCAGATCCAGGGCCGCCTGCTGCAGCGGCCCGGCGACGAAGAAGTCGTCGAGGACCCGCGCCGCGCGCAGCCGGGCACCGGCCGCACCGCGGGCACCGATCGCGGCGACCCGCAGGCCCGGAGCGGCGGACTTGGTCAGCGACCGCAGGTACACGACGTGCCCGTGCGGGTCGTCGGCGACCAGGGGGCGCGGGGGATCGTCGTCGATCGCGAGGTCCCGGGCGTAGTCGTCCTCCAGCAGGAACGCGCCCGCGGCCCGCACCGCCGCCATCACGTCCGGCCGCCGGGCCGCGGACAGGGTCGCGCCGTGCGGGTTCGCGTACAGCGGCTGGCAGTAGAACAGCCTGGCGCCGGTGCGCAGGAACGCGGCCCGCAGCAGGTCCGGGCGCACACCCTCGGCGTCGGTGGGCACCGGCACGACCCGCAGGCCGGCGGCGCGGGCGGCGGCGAGCGCGCCGAGGTAGGTCGGCGCCTCCACCAGGATCGCGTCGCCGGGCGCGCAGAGGGCCCGGAACGCCGTCGACAGCGCCGACTGCCCGCCGGGGCAGATGCTCATGTCCTCGGCCCGCAGCGCGCCGCCGGAGGTGCGGGCGAACCAGGCCCGCAGGTCCTCACGCCCTCCACCGGGCCGCGCTGCCACGACGCGGGCTGGCGGGCCGCCCGGGACAGCGCCGCGCCGAGCGCCGCGACGGGCTGCAGGTCCGCGTCGAGATAGCCGCTGGACAGCGGGATCATGCCGGGCCGCGGCATGGCCAGCAGCGCCTGCATGGCGTCCTCGCCGGGTGGCCGCGCGCCGAGGGCGATCGACTGCCAGCTGAGGTCCTCCTTGTCCACCAGGTGCCGGCGGTGGGTGACGAAGGTGCCGCGGCCGGGCTGCGCGTCCAGGACGCCCTCCGCGGTCAGCGTGCGGATCGCCCGGGTCACGGTCACCGGCGACGCCTGATGGCGGGCGCTGAGCTCGCGCACGGTGGGCAGCCGAGACCCCGGTGCGGCCGCGTCGGCCGCGGCCCGGAGATCTTGGATAACGCGGGCCGCTGCGTTATCGTCATTCATGAGAGACGAGAATAGCGTTACTCGCCCGAAGGCGATAACGGGCGTGGTCCTGGGCCTGCTGGGCGTGCTGTCGTTCAGCATGTCGCTGCCGGCCACCCGGGTCGCCGTGGGCGACCTCGACGCGTGGTTCGTCGCGTTCGGCCGCGCCGTCGGCGCCGGGCTGCTCGCACTGGCATATCTCGCCGTCACCCGGGCGCCGCGGCCCACGCCCGCGCAGTGGCGGCGGCTCGCGGTCGTGGCCCTTGGCGTCGTCGTGGGCTTCCCGCTGTTCACCTCCCTCGCGCTCGTGACGAGCACCGCGTCGCACGGCGCCGTCGTCGTCGCGCTGCTACCCGCGATCACCGCCGGCTTCGCCGTCCTGCGCAGCGGCGAGCGCCCGACCCCCGCGTTCTGGGTCGCCGGCGGCGCCGGCCTGGCCGCCGTCCTGGTGTTCCTCGTCGCCAGCGGCGCGGTCCGTGGCGCGGTCAGCGTGACCGACCTGTTCCTGCTCGCCGCAGTGACGCTCTGCGGGCTCGGCTACGCCGAGGGCGGCGCCCTGGCCCGCGACCTCGGCGGTGCCCGGACCATCTGCTGGGCCCTCGTCCTGTCGCTGCCCGTCACGCTCGCCGTCAGCGTCGCCTCCGTGCTGCGCCAGACCCCGCACGCGTCGGCCTCCGGCTGGGCCGGCTTCGCCTACGTGACCGTCATCTCGATGTTCCTGGGCTTCTTCGCCTGGTACGGCGGGCTCGCCCGCGGCGGGGTCGCGAAGATCGGCCAGCTGCAGCTCTCCCAGCCGGTGCTGACCCTCGCGTGGTCGGCGCTGCTGCTGCACGAGGCCGTGCCGCCCGGCGCGATCGTCGCCGCGGTCGCCGTCCTGGCCTGCGTCGCGCTCACCCAGCGGCTGCGCGCGGCGAAGGTCGCCAGCCCGATTGATGACATTGGCCGGTACGCGACTGACCTCCGGTGAACCGGGCACCAGCATGAGCGCGTGAAGAAGGCCCTCATCATCATCGGAATCATCGCGGGCTCGCTGCTGCTGCTGTGCTGTGGCGGCGGCGTGGCCCTGTACTTCCTTGCTGACAGCAACACCTACGCCAGGCCCGCCGACGCCTGCAGCACCGTCACCGGTGCCCAGGGCGTGCCGGCGTTCGGCACCGTCAAGGACAAGCAGCCGAAGGACACCACCGCCTTCGGCCGCACGTACCCGGGCTGCGTTGTCACGTTCGAGGCGACCGGCACGCTGACCGTCATGATCGATGTGCCGTCGTCGGCGTCGGACGTGCGCACCCACTACGACGCGGTGAAGAAGCTCGCCGACGCCAGCACCGCGGCGGGCGCGACCGTCGCCGGCGTCGACGGCATCGGCACCAAGGCGTTCGCCATGTACACCACGGCCGGCGGCGCGCTCATGTACGAGCTCGACTTCTACGACGGCAACCTCTACGTCAGCCTCAACCTCACCGCCCCGACCGGCACCACCCTCACCCCGGACAAGGTCCGCGCCGACCTCCTCGTCGTCGGCAGGTCGCTGATGTCGTCCCTGGAAAGCACGTCGTCGGGCAGCGACTGGGACGACTGACGCCGTACTTTGGTTGCGTGCGTATCGCGTTCGCGGCAGACGACTCCAACGAGACCACCGCAGCCGTCGTCCGGCACCTCACCGAGCAGCACGAGGTGCTGGACGTCGCTGTGTCCGGCGCGACCTGGCCGGACCTCGGCACGGCCGTCGGCCGCGCGGTAGTCGACGGCCGCGCCGACCTCGGCGTGGTGATGTGCTGGACCGGCACCGGCACGGCGATCGCCGCCAACAAGGTGCCCGGCGTGCGGGCCGCGCTCGCGTGGGACCCGTGGATCGCCCGTGGCGCCCGGCTCTGGAACGACGCGAACGTCCTCGCGATGAGTCTCAAGCGACTCGCGCCCGACGTGGCCGTCGAGGTGCTCATCGCCTTTCTCGCCGTCGAGGGCCCGGACGCGTCCGAGGCCGCGAACATCGCCCTGCTCGATCGAGTGACTGGTGACGGTGCTTGACCAAAGCGTGACCTGAACGATCGCAACCGCTTCGCGGTGCCCGAGGTCTTTGCTCAATGAACGGCGACGCACATCGCCGTTGCGCGAGCGGCATTGCCGACCAACACCGACAGACGACTCGACGACCCACATGGTGGGCGCGGTGCATGCCCGTGCCCGTCCACAGTAGAGGGTCCACAGAGGACGGCTGGCGATGTGTGCTGCCCGCGTGCCGAAACGCCGTCCACGACCGCACAGTCGTGGCATCCGGGAAGGTTCTACACACGTGAATATCAGAACGAGTGCGCTGGTGGCCGGGGCGGTCACCGCGACGCTTGTGCTGTCCGCCTGTGGCAGCGGCTCAAGCAGCGACAATACCAGCAAGGACAGCGGTCAGAAAGGCACCGCCGGGTTCAATGCGGCATTGACCGGTGTGGTCAACCCTTCGGACAAGAAGGGCGGCACGCTGAAGGTCACCAACCACGACAACCCCGACTCCTACGACCCGGTGCGCGCCTACTACGCCAACATCTGGAACTTCATGAAGGGGTACTACGTCCGTACCCTGCTGACCAACCAGGCCAAGCCCGGCGACGAGGGGCTGGTGCTGACCGCCGACCTGGCCACCGACCTGCCGAAGATCGAGGACGGCGGCCGGAAGTACACCTTCACCCTGCGCAGCGGGCTGAAGTTCGAGGACGGCACCCCCATCACGTCGAAGGACGTCAAGTACGGCGTCGAGCGCGTCTTCGCCTCCGACGTGCTGTCCGGCGGCCCGAGCTACCTCATCGACGTGCTCGACCAGGGCCAGAAGTACCCGGGGCCGTACAAGGACACCGACCCCGAGAAGCTGGGCCTCAAGTCGGTGCAGACCCCCGACGACAGCACCATCGTGTTCACCCTCAAGGAGCCGCTGAGCGACTTCCCGTACCTGCTCGCGATGCCCGGCGCCGGCCCCGTGCCGAAGGCGAAGGACACCGGCGAGCGGTACTCCAACCACCCGGTCTCCTCCGGCCCGTACAAGTTCGAGTCGTACGACGAGGGCAAGAAGGCCATCCTGGTCCGCAACGACCAGTGGGACCCGAAGACCGACTCGATCCGCAAGGCGCTGCCGGACCGCATCGAGGTCACGTTCGGCACGGCCGTCGAGGAGATCGACAACCAGCTGATCGCCGGTGAGGTCGACCTGGACCTGGCGCAGACCGGTGTCCAGCAGGGTTCGCAGGCGAAGGTCCTGCTCAACCCGGACGTGAAGAAGAACGCGGACGCGCCGACCACCGGCTTCATCCGCTACTTCGCCATCAACACCAAGGTCGCGCCGTTCGACAACATCCACTGCCGCAAGGCCGTGCAGTACGCGACGGACAAGATCGCGATGCAGACGGCCCGTGGCGGCCCGGACGCCGGCGGCGACATCGCCACCAACATGCTGCCGCCGAACATCGCCGGCCACGACCCGAACCTCGACCCGTTCAACACCAAGTCGGGCAAGCCGCAGCTCGACAAGGCCAAGGAGGAGCTCGCCGCGTGCGGCAAGCCCAACGGCTTCGACACCGTGCTGGCCACCCGCAACTCCGGCAAGGAGCCGAAGACCGCGGAGGCGCTGCAGGCCGCGCTGAAGAACATCGGCATCAACGCCCGGCTCGACCCGAGCGACGCGTCGCTGTACTTCCGCTCCACCGTCGGCGCGCCGTCGAACACCAAGTCCAAGGGCTACGGCCTGATAATGGCCGGCTGGGGTGCCGACTTCCCGACCGCGTCGGGCTTCCTGGCGGTGCTCGTCGACGGCCGGCAGATCCTGCCCAGCGGCAACAACAACTTCTCCGAGCTCGACAACGCCGAGGTCAACAAGCTCATCGACCAGGCGAAGGCCGAGTCGGACCCGAAGAAGTCCGCCGCCATCTGGGGCCAGATCAACAAGATCGTCATGGATGAGGCGGTGCTCGTGCCGTTCACCTACGACAAGGCGCTCAACTACCGCAACCCGCGGCTCACCAACGTCTTCATCAGCCAGTACTACGGCATGGTGGACTTCGGCAGCCTCGGCGTGAGCTGACCGCACCGGGAGTGCCCGGGTTGACGAGGGACTTCCCGGGCATGCGGTGACGCTCGCGGCCGCCTGGCCTCCTTGGGGCGACCGCGAGCGTCCGACCCGGATCCGGTGCCCGCCGGATCCGGGCCGCGGTGCTGTTCCTCCGCCTCAGTAGGCGATGTTGACGCGGCGGTGGATGTGGGCGTCGTCGTTGAGCGACTTGAGCATCGCGTCGGCGACGTCGGCGCGGGACAGCGTCCGTCCACCGCGGACGTTGCGGTCGACGACCGTCCGATATGGACGGTGGCCGCCGTCGGTGAGGCGGGGCGGGCTGATCAGCGTCCAGTCCAGGCCGCTGGCCCGCAGGACCCGTTCCGCCTCGGCAAGGTCCTCGAAGCTGGCCTTCAGGGCCAGCTGTACCAGAGGCTTCGCCACCACGCGCATGAGCAGGCTGTCGCCGCGGTCGGCGACCCGGCCGGCCGCGTCGACGGACACGATGCGCCGCACGCCCGTCGCGCGCATCGCGGCGACGGCGGCACGTGCGCCGTCGGCCTGCACGGTCGGCGGGCCGCCCCTGCGATGGCCGAGAGCGGTGAGCACGGCGTCGCGGCCGGCGACGGCCTGTTCGAGGGCCGCCGCGTCGTCGAGCGTCGCGCGGACCACCGTCGCGCCGGGGATGCCGACGTCGCGCCGGACCACCGCCGTCATCTCGTGCCCCAGCCGCAGCCCCTGCTCGATCAGCTGCCGCCCGATCCCGCCCGTCGCCCCGAACACGGTCACCTTCATGTCGTCCCCCTCAGTGGTGAGTGAGCACTTACTAACCACTACAATCGTGGGTGAGTGTTCACTAACCTGTCAAGGGAGCCGGATTGGGCACGCGCGACGTGATCCTGGACGCCGCCGCCTCGGTGCTGCGGACGCGGGGCCTGGCCAACTCCACCACCAAAGAGATCGCCCGCGCCGCCGGCTACTCGGAGGCCACGCTCTACAAGCACTTCCGTGACAAGATCGATCTGATGGTGGCCGTCCTGCACGAGCGCGGCCAGCAGTTCATCCCGATGCTGCAGACCCTGCCGGACCGCGCCGGCACCGGCACCGTCCGCGACACCCTCACCGAGCTCGCCGCCGTCGCCATCGGCTTCTACCGCGACGGCTTCCCGATGTTCGCCTCGATCTTCTCCGACCCCGCGATCCTCAACGCCCACCGCGACCAGCTGCGCACCCAGAACCTCGGCCCGCACCGCGCCAACGACAGCCTGGCCGACTACCTGCGCGCCGAGCAGCGCCTCGGCCGGATCGCCCCGGACGCGGACCTCGAGGCGATCGCCGGCCTGCTGCTGGGCGCCTGCTTCCAGCTCGCCTTCATCAGCCACTTCTCCCAGCGCCGAGCCGACCTGGAGTCCGCCGCCGCCTTCGTCTCCCAGCTCAGGCTCTGATGTTCCGGTGACGCCTACCCGCGCCGGCGTTCAGTAGCGCAGGATCAGGGCGATGCGGCCGTCGGTGGCGAGGCTGCCGTCGCCGACGAAGGTGACCTCGCCGCCCTGGCGGGCGACGAGTTCGACCACGTCGTCGACGGCGTCGTCGACGAGGGTGCCGGCGGGGGCGCGGGTCGGCTGCTGCTCGGCGGGGTGCAGGTGGTCCTCGTGGATCCAGGCGGGGCTGTGGTAATCCTCCTCGACCAGCAGGTGGGCGCCGCGGCCCTGGCGGGCCAGTTGCCAGACCTCGGGCAGCCCGGCGGCGAAGCGGTTCGCGCCGCGGGCCACGTCGAGGTGTTCGAGCGCGGCGATCTGCTCGAAGGCCTGGTGGGCGGCGAGGTGCGGGGCGAGGATGCGGTGCAGGTCGTGCGGGCCTGAATGGTCGTAGTTGCCGGGGACCGTGCCGGCGATCGGGCCGGTCCACTCGGCGGCGAAGAAGGCCAGGTAGCGCTCGACGCCCAGGACGAACACCGGTCGTGCGTCGATGGCGTCGACCTGGGCGAGGGCGGTGGCGATGTCGCGGAAGAACTGGCGGTGCCGTTCGTCGCGGTGCGCGCTGGGGTTCTGGCCGTAGTCGCGGGGCAGGCCGAGCGCGCCGCCGGGGCCCTCGTGCGTGAACGGGAAGCCGTGCGTGGTCACCTCGACGAGGTTGGTGCCGTCGCCGCTCCACAGGCGGGTCGGCTGCTCGGACAGCACCAGCGCCCAGTACCGGTGCCGGCGGGCCGCGTCGGCGACGACGTCGCGGATCTCGTAGGTGTCGGCGACCACGACCCGCTCGTTGACGGGGCTCTCCAGGACGCGGATGTGCACCTGGCCCGGCGAGGCGAACAGCGCCAGCCCTTCGCCCACCTGCCGCAGGTCGACGTGCGCGGCGGCTTCGGCTATCTCGTCGTACACGGCGGCGGCGACGTCCGCGGGCACCGCCTCGTCGGCTTCGAGGCGGCGGCGGGTCTCCGTGAGGAGGTTCCGCAGCCGGATCGGGTCCTGCTGGTTGGCGGGCGGCGTGCGGTGGGTCGGCATCAGCAGGGACACCGCCGGGTAGCCGCTCGGCGTGAGGGTGGCCAGGTCCTTCACCGTCATGGGCCCACGGTTGCGCTGCGGGGCGTCGGGTCGGCTCGCCCGGGCCAGGTGAAATCAGAGGCAGGTGAAATCAGAGGAACGTGAACAGCCGCCCGCTCAGCGCGCCGTGACGCACCGCGCCGGCGAGCCGGTGCATGCCGACCCGGAAGCGGGCGTCGTCGGGGGCGGTGAAGGACAGCTCGGTGAAGCCGTGCTCGGCGAACAGCGTGCGGACCCACCGGCTCGGGTCGGCCGCGTCGTCGCCCCGGCCGCGTGTCCAGATCACGATGCCGCCCGCGACCAGCAGCGTCGGCAGGGCCGCCACAGTGCGCCGCACGTCGTCGTCGGCGATGTTGCCGAAGACCCCGCACACCACCAGGATGTGCGCGGGGCGCACGTCGAGGTAGGTGCCCGCGTCGCCGGCGTCGGCGGTGCGGATCTCGACCCTGGACAGCCCGAGGTCGTCGGCGGTCTCCCTGGCCCGCCGGGCGAGGGCCGGGTCCAGCTCCACCAGCAGCGCGCGGACCCGGCGGTCGTGCTCGGCGATGACCGGCAGCACGTCGCGGCCGTCGCCGGCGCAGATGCTGATGAGCTGCCGCGTCCCGTCGGGCTCGCTCGGGGAGGTGCCCAGCGCCCGGCGCAGGTCCCGCTGCACGACCTCGAGCCGGCGGCCCAGGGAGGAGCCCTTCGCGTCGTACTCCTGGTGCCAGCCGACCCAGTCTCTGCTCACCGCGCCATTCAATCAGTACCGCCATGCTCTGGATGGCCACATATTGACAGTCGTTGAAGCGCGAAGCTTGAATTCCAACGATGACGGAGCGGACGCTGGTCGAGTTCAGCGGCAGCCGGGGCGGGGTCTGCGCGCTGAGCTGGGGACAGGTCGCGATCTGGCGGGCGATCCAGCGGATGGTGCCCGACGACGCGGTGCTCAACATGAGCTGGGTGACCGACCTGGAGGGCGAGGGCATCTCGTCCGGCACGCCGCTGTCGCGGATCACCGACACCGTCCGCACGGTCGTGGAGCGGCACGAGTCGCTGCGCACCCGGGTCCGCGCCAGCGACGACGGCGCGCCGCAGCAGGTGCTCGCCGCCACCGGCACGATCGAGGTCCACGTCGTCGACGCGACCGCCGGGACCGCGGCCGCGCAGGCGTCGGCGCTGCAGGCGCGGCTCACCGATCCGGCGTACGACTACCCGCGCGAGTGGCCGCTGCGGGTCGGCGCGGTGCGGGTCGGCGACGTCGTCACCCACGCCGTGTTCGGCATCTGCCACCTGGTCACCGACCGTGGCGGGCTGACCGCCCTCGTCCGTGACGTGGTGCTGTGCCTGCGCGGCGAACCTCTCGCCGCGGCGCAGGACCGGCAGCCGTACGACCAGGCCCTGCACCAGCAGTCCGCCGCCGGCCGCCGGCAGAGCGAGAAGGCCCTGCGGTACTGGGCCCGGCACCTGGAAACCGTTGCGTTGCAACGGTTCCCGGAGGCCGGCGAGCGACCGGAGGGGGAGCCGCCGTTCTGGGCGGCGACGCTCAGCTCGCCCGCCGGGGATCTCGCCGTCACGCGGCTGGCCGGCCGGGAACAGGTCAGCACCTCGGCGGTCATCCTCGCCGCGGCCGCCGTGCAGCTGGCCCGGCAGACGGGTACCGGCGCCGCGGTGCTCCAGGTGATCGTCAGCAACCGGTTCCGCCCCGGCCTCGCCGATTCGGTCGGGCCCGCGTCGCAGGACGGCCTGTGCGTCATCGAGGCCGGCGACGCGGATCTGCCGGCGGTCATCGGCCGGACGATGCAGGCGTCGCTGCAGGCGTACCTGCACGCCCAGTACGACCCGGCCGCCCTCGACGACCTGGTGGCGGCGATCGGCGCGGCCCGCGGTGGCGAGGTCGACCTCTCGGTGTCGTTCAACGACCGCCGCTTCGACGCGCAGACCCCGGTCGCCGCCGGCGAGGCCGTGACGGCCGCCGCGATCGAGACGCTGCTGCCGGCGACGGCGCTGCGCTGGGAACGCGTCGAGCACTACGGCGCCCGCTACTTCCTGCACGTCAACGCCGTGCCCGGCAGCATGGACCTGACGCTGTTCGCGGACACGTCGGTGCTGCCCGCCGCCGCGGTCGAGGCCCACCTGCGCGGCATCGAGGCGCTGCTGGTGTCCGCGGCGACCGCTCCGGCCACCGTCTCCGCCTGAGTCTGCGGATCTCGCTGAGTCAAGTTACCTGCGCGTGCCGTGAGGTTGATCACCCGGCATTGGTTGATCTTGCCTAATGTGCAAGTTTCAACTCTTGAGCACCTGGAATGTGCAAGGTCACGGGGACCTTCACAGGAAAGGAGGTGATCGAGTGAAACGGATCAACCCGAAGGGAAGACCGGAGCACGAGCGTGCGGTGGCCGTGCTGCGAGCCTCGTACGCGGCGGTGCCGGACGGCAGCCCGGTCCGCCTGGCAAAGAAGACGTCAAACCTGTTCCGGCCCAGATCCGCGGCCGGACCCGCCGGTCTCGACGTGAGCGGCCTCGACGGCGTCATCGAGATCGACCCGCTCGCCCGCACCGCCGACGTGCAGGGGATGTGCACGTATGAGGACCTGGTCGACGCGACCCTGCCGCACGGACTGATGCCACTGGTCGTGCCGCAGCTGCGCACCATCACCCTCGGCGGCGCGGTCACCGGCCTCGGCATCGAGGCCACGTCGTGGCGGCACGGACTGCCGCACGAGTCGGTGATCGAGCTCGACATCCTCACCGGCGCCGGTGAGATCGTCACCGCCCGCCCGGACAACGAGCACGCGGCGTTGTTCGCGGCGTTCCCCAACTCGCTGGGCAGCCTCGGGTACGCCACCCGGCTGCGGATCGAGCTGCAGCCCATCGCGCCGCAGGTCGCGCTGCGCAACATCCGCTTCGACGACGTCGAGGATCTCCTCGAGGCCGTCGGGGAGGTGATGCGCACCGGCCGGTGGGACGGCGTGGACGTGGACGTCATGGACGGCGTCATGTTCCGGCCGGGGGAGTCCTACCTGGTCCTGGGCGAGTTCGGCGGCACCGGCCGGACGAGCGACTACACCGGGCAGTCGATCTACTACCAGTCGCTGCGGTCCAAGGCGACCGACCAGCTCACCGCCTACGACTACCTGTGGCGGTGGGACACTGACTGGTTCTGGTGCTCGGCCGCGTTCGGCGCGCAGCAGCCGCTGCTGCGGCGGCTGTGGCCGACCAGGCTGCGCCGCAGCGACGTCTACCACCGCATCGTGCGGCTGGAGAACCGCTACGGTGTGGCCGCCAGGATCGACCGCCTGCGGGGCAACCCCGACCGGGAGCGGGTGGTGCAGGACGTGGAGCTGCCACTGGCCCTGACCGGCAAGTTCCTGCACTGGTTCGCCGACAACGTGCCGATGGCGCCGGTCTGGCTGTGCCCCCTGCGGCTGCGCTCCGGCACGGCGTGGCCCCTCTACCCGATGCACGCGGGCGAGCCCTACGTGAACGTCGGATTCTGGGGCACCGTCCCGATCGTGCCCGGCGCCGGCGACGGCGACGTCAACCGGGCGATCGAGGCCAAGGTGTCCGAGTTCGGCGGCCACAAGTCGCTGTACTCCGACGCGTACTACGACCGTGAGACTTTCGACCGGCTCTACGGTGCCGCCGCGTACCGTGCCGCGAAGGACCACTACGACCCCGACCACAGACTGACCGACCTCTACGACAAGGTAGTGGGGCGACGATGACCATCACCAACAAGCGTTCCTCGGCGCCGCGGCAGCGGCCGCCGATGCCCACCGTCGCGGACATCGTCCGCGCCGTCACCACCGGCGAGCCGACCGTGCGCATCACCGCGTACGACGGCAGCGCCGTCGGACCCGCCACGGCGGCGATCGGCCTGCACGTCGCCTCCGAACGTGGGCTGTCCTACCTGCTCACCGCCCCCGGTGACCTCGGCATGGCCCGCGCCTACGTGACCGGCGACCTCGAGGTCCGCGGCGTGCACCCCGGCGACCCCTACGAGGCGCTCAAGGGCATCGACGGCGGCCTGCAGCTGCGGCTGCCGTCACCCGCCGACGCGCTGCGGCTGGTGCGCGGGCTCGGCTGGGACCGGCTGCGCCCGCCGCCGCCACCGCCCCAGGAGCACGTCCCCGCCTGGAAGCGCACCATCCAGGGCCTGCGCCACGGCCGCGGCCGCGACGCCGAGGCCATCCACCACCACTACGACGTCTCCAACGCCTTCTACGAGAAGGTTCTCGGCCCCTCGATGACCTACACCTGCGCGGTGTACCGCTCGCCGAGCGACACCCTCGAGCAGGCCCAGTCCAACAAGTACGACCTGGTCGCCGGCAAGCTCGCCCTCAAGCCCGGCATGCGGCTGCTCGACGTCGGCTGCGGCTGGGGCGGCATGGTCCGGCACGCGGCCCGCGAGTACGGCGTCAAGGCCCTCGGCGTGACGCTGTCGCGCGAGCAGGCCGCGTGGGCGCAGGCCGCGATCGAACGCGAGGGCCTCTCCCACCTCGCCGAGGTCCGTCACCTGGACTACCGCGACGCGCCGCTGGAGCACTTCGACGCGATCAGCTCCATCGGCCTCACCGAGCATGTCGGGCTGCGCAACTACCCGAAATACTTCAAGACGCTGCGCGACCGGCTCAAGCCCGGTGGCCGGCTGCTCAACCACTGCATCACCCGCGCCGACAACCGCACCTCGCACAAGACCGGCGCCTTCATCGACCGCTACGTCTTCCCCGACGGCGAGCTGGCCAGCCCCGGCAAGCTCGTCTCCTCGGTGCACGACGCGGCGTTCGAGGTGCAGCACGAGGAGAACCTGCGGATGCACTACACGCACACCCTCGCCGGCTGGAACCGCAACCTCGTCGAGCACTGGGACGCCTGCGTCGACGAGGTCGGCGTCGGCACGGCGCGGGTCTGGGGCCTGTACATGGCGGGCTCCCGGTTCGCCTTCGAGCGCAACCAGATCCAGCTGCACCAGATCCTCGCCACGAAGACCACCCGCCTGGGTGAGTCGTCCTACCCGCTGCGGCCCGACTGGACCGCGTAACCCCGTTCCTGCGACCCAGTTCGCCCCGCCGGCCGTTCGCGACCGGCGGGGCGTCTCGTTGTGCACCGGGGTCAGCGATCGGCCACCGGGTCGAGGATGGGCTTGACGTCGACGATCGGGGTGCCGTCCAGGGCCTCCAGGCCGTCGACGTGGACGCGGGTGCCGTCGACGGCGAGGACCGTGACGCGGTGCAGGCCGACCGGGTTGGGGCGGTCGGGGGAGCGGGTGCTGAACACGCCGGTCGCCGGGCGGCTCAGGTCGCCGCGCGGGTGCACGGCCAGGGTGTCGCGGTCGGCGCGGTCGAGCCAGGTGAGCAGCAGCACCTCAGTGCCGGCGGTCAGGTCCCGCAGCGCCGGCGCCATGTCCGCGGTGAACCGCAGCCAGGCGTCGGGAGCGCCCTCATCGCCCTGCCTCGGTGCGCCGGCCCGGTCGCGCAGCGGCGACTCGACCCAGCCGACGGGTCGGATCACGAAGTCGGTCATGCCGCTGGACCGTACACGGAGCCGCATGGCTTGGACATGAGCAGGTCCAGTCAGACCCAGGTCACGGTCCCGGGCGCCCTGAACGTCGAGCCGATGACGGCGTATGCGACACGCCGGACCGGCCCTACATCCGCATGACCATCCTCGCCGGGATCCACCACGCCCGGGCCGCGGTCGCCTGGGCCGCCGAATGCCTCGGCACCCTTCAGGGAGAGCGATGTCCCGCGCCCGGCGCAACGTCGTCCTCTTCGCCGCCGCCGGTCTGCTCCTGGTGTCCCGCCGGCCCCTCGACCGACCCGAGCCAGTGCAGGTACCACTGCCCGAAGGTGACCCGGCGGTGGTGCGGTAACCACGCCGGCGTCAGCCCACGGCCGTCGATGCGGTGGTCGAGCCAGACGTGGCCACGCTCCGCCCCCGTGACGACCAGCCACTGCCGCAGGCCGCAGCCCTCGTGGCAGAGGTAGAGCGCGCCGTAGGTGCGGCGGGGGTCGAACACCGTGGTGGTGAGCCGGTCCCGCCACGCCTGCACCGCCTCCTGGTACCGGTCCTGCCGGGCGAATGCGAACCAGTCCGGCTCGCCGGCTTCGAGGTCCTCCGTGACGCGCCAGTCCGAGGTGCGCAGCGGGAAGGGCTCGGCCAGATGGGTCAGGTCGTCAGGGTCGAACCGGTCGTAGGCCCACCGCCACCGCCCTTCGACGTTGCGCACCGGGATCACGCCGTAGCCCGGTCCCGGCCCGCCGCGGCCGACGTGCAGCAGGAACTGCCGGTAGTCGGCCGGAAGCTCGACGCCGAGCTGGCGCTGCACCGCGTCCACCTCGGCCGGTGTGAGGGGCGCTTCGAGCTCCCGCCAGGTGAAATCCGTCGACGGCGTCAGCCTGAGCACCCGTGCCCGGACCCCCGGCCAGTCGATCAGCACCGGCACAGCGTAAGCGGTGCGCCGGTACTGTGGCCGGGGCGAATTCGCCGAACTGCCCAGCGACGACGGCGAGCTCTGGATGTTCGTGCCGCACGTCAGGGATCTGCTGGACGAGGCGCGGTCCTGCGTCGCGCGGTTCGACAGCGGCAGGATCATGTACGCGACGCGATACGCGTTCGGCGGCGCGGGCCTGGCGGAGGTCACCACGTTCCGGGTTCCTCAGCTCGCCACCGGCCCCGCGTTCTTTTCGGGGAGACTGGTCGAGGCGCTCGCGGCTGAGCGTGGGGTCACGTTCGCCGAGGTCTGGCCGGTCAGAGTTGACAGGAGCCTCAAAGGTCTGCCCTAGTTCGGGATGATCGCGAGGCTCACGGCGAGTTCCCAGGCGAAGTCCAGTTTGGGCGGAGGTGCGTTGTGCAAGGTGGACATCATGAGTGACGAGGACCGCCAGTGGAGCGCACCGCCCACCGCCGCACGCCCCGCGACGCCTGGCCAGCCGCCGGGTGCGGACGGCTCGCCGGGGACCTCTGAGCTCGCCTCCTCGCCCGCCCCCACGCAGCCGGAGCCGGGGTCGTCACCCGCTCCCGTCTGGGCGAAGCCGGTCGGCTCTGACGTCACCGAGCCGCGCACGGGACCGTTCCCGCCGACGCTGCAGGGCTCGCCCGGTGCCTCGACCACGCCGCTGCCGGGTCACCCGCAGCACGTCGCCGGTGTCCGCGGCGCGGAGCCGGGGCGGGCCGCGCCGGGCACGCAGACGTGGCCGACCACCCCGATGACGCAGCGGACCGGCGCCTTCCCGGCCACGGGGGCGCCCGGGATCGGCTCGACCACGGCGGCGTTCCCCGCGGTCGCCCCGCCCGGGCAGCAGCAGCCCGTGAGCGGTCACCCCGGGTACAACGGCCAGCACACGTACAACGGCCAGCCCGGCCCGCTCGGCTACCCGGTGTCGGGCCAGCCCGGGTACAACGGCCAGCAGCCCGGATACCACGGCCAGCAGCCCGTGCGTGGTGGGCGGGTCGCCGGGCTCATCGTGGCGGGCGTGGTCATCGCGGTCGTGTCGGCGTTCGGTGGCGGGCTGGTCGCGACGAACTTCGCCGGCGACGGCGACGGGCCGACGACGGTCGTCACCCGCAACGCCGCGCCGAACCTGGAGCGGGGCTCGGTCGGCGCGGTCGCCGAGGCGGTCCTGCCGAGCGTCGTGGACATCACGACCCAGGAGGGCGAGGGCTCCGGGGTCATCATGACCACCGACGGCACCATCATCACCAACAACCACGTCGTGGCGGGCGCGACGAAGCTGACGGTCACCTTCAGCACCGGCAAGACGGCCACCGCGACCGTCGTGGGCACGGACCCGGCCGGGGACATCGCGGTCATCAAGGCGCAGAACGTGTCGGGGCTGACCGCGGCGAAGTTCGGTGACAGCGACGCGCTGCGGGTCGGCGACACGGTCCTCGCGGTCGGCAGCCCGCTCGGGTTGCAGGGCTCGGTGACGGCGGGCATCGTCAGCGCGCTGCACCGCACGATCAGCACCGGGGAGCAGGGCGCCAAGTCGATCGCCGACGCGATCCAGACCGACGCGGCGATCAACCCGGGCAACTCCGGTGGCGCGCTGGTGAACCTGGCCGGCGAGGTCGTCGGCATCAACACCGCGATCCTCACCGCCGGGCAGGACAGCGGCGGCAACATCGGCGTCGGGTTCGCCATCTCCGCGAACCGGGCCCGCTCCGCCGCCGACCAGCTGGCGAAGGGCGGCAAGGTCAGCCACCCGTACCTCGGTGTGCAGCTCGGCGACGGCCAGAACGGCGCCCTGATCGGCGGGGTCGTGGCCGCGGGGCCGGCGGACAAGGCCGGCATCAAGACCGGCGACCTGGTGACGAAGATCGGCAACACGCAGATCAACGGCGCGACCGACCTCATCAACGCCATCCAGGCCGCCAAGGTCGGCGACAAGGTCACGATGTCCATCACCCGCAACGGCGCCGAGCAGCAGGTGACTGTGACCCTGGGCGAGTCGCCGTAACAAGCAGCACCCTTTCGCAGCAACGGCCCGCGCTCGCCACAGCGCGGGCCGTTGTGTGTCAGCGGCCGAGTTCGGCGATCAGCGAACCGAACCGGGCGAACGCGGGCTTCGGCGTGTAGTCGGAGCGGACCAGGCCGAACTGGAACATCACGTCCGGATTGTCCGAGTCGGCGTCCCGGAGCGAGAAGTGCTCATACGTGGTGACGTGCAGCGGCTCCGACAGCGCGTCGACGGTGCGCACGACGGACTCCAGGACGTCGGCCTGGCGCGCGTAGGAACGGTCCGGGCCGGTCGCCCAGCCATGCTCGGTCACGTGGATCGGTGTCGTGGCCGGGACGCCGGCCGCGGCCAGGCTGCGCTCGCGGAACCCGCGCAGCACCGCCGCCACGGCGCCGCCGAAGGCGCCCACCGGTACCGGACGGAAAACGTCTGGGAAGAAGTCCAGGCCGACATAGCCGAGGGCGTCGATGAACTCGCGACCCCCGAGCCGGCCCAGGGCGGTCCAGAACTCCTGCGAGGGGTCGAACACGGGGGTGGAGTTGCAGCCGGCCAGCACGTCCAGGCCGAGCCGGTCCACCTCGTCGCGCACGGCCAGGACGCCTTCCACGATCGCCCGCCGCACCTGTGGGAACCCGCCGTCGCCGCCGGGGCCGTCGTGGTTGGCCTCCTCGCCGACCTGCAGCGTCGCGAGGGTGTCGCCGTGCTCCCGGACCAGCCCGCGCAGGAACGCCAGCCAGCCGCTCAGGTCCTCGCCGGGCTCGTGGAAGCAGGCCACCAGGTCGAGCCGCCGGCCGTTGGTCGCGTGCCGGGCCGGTCGGGGCGGCGCCTCCTGATGGCCGCCGAGCGCGTCGCTGTAGTGCACGTAACCGCGGACGAGGTGTGGCCTCAGCTCGTCGAGCCGTTCGTCGATGCGGGCCGCGTCCTCGCGTGGCCCCGGGGTGACCACGCCGTTCAGATCGGCGCCGAGGCCGCCCGGATAGATCCCGAAGTGCAACATGCCGCCACGGTACGGCGAAACTTGGTGTGACACCAAATTTGATGTGACGCTATGATTGTGGGCGTGGCACTGAGGGCGGAGAAGAAGGCGGCGACCAGGACGGCGATCGCGGACGCGGCACTCGCCCTGTTCCTGACCAAGGGATTCGACCGGGTCACGGTCGCGGAGGTGGCCGACGCGGCGCGGGTCTCGGTGAACACCGCGTTCAACTACTTCCCGACCAAGGAGGATCTGTTCTTCGACCGGCAGGACGAGGTCGTGCAGCGCCTCGCCGGCGCGGTGCGCGGCCGCGGGCCGGGGGAGTCGCCGGTCGCGGCGGTGCGCCGGCTGTTCCTCGACGAGCTCGACCGCGGCGAGCCGACCCTCGGCCTGAGCCCCGACGTGGGCGCGTTCTGGCAGGTCGTGGAGGACTCGGCGGCGCTGCAGGCGCGGGCCCGCCTGCTGTCGCAACGGGCGGAGGAGGCCCTCGCCGAGGCGCTCGGCGGTGCGCGGTGGCGGGCCGCGGTGCTCGCCGGCGTCGACCGGGCCCTGCACGCGCAGATCCGCGACCGGATGCGTGCCGGCGACGACCCCGGCGCCGTGCGCGCCGCCGTGCGGGCGGAGGCCGAGACCGCGTACGCCGCCCTGGCCCGCGCCTTGGATCAGGTGGCGTGAACGAGGCCGGCGGGCAGGTCGAACAGCGGGAACAGGTCCGCGCGGCCCAGGAACGCGACCGACGAGGTGATGAGGGGGCCGCCGGTGAGCAGGAGCAGTGCGAAGGGCCGGCCGTCGCGGTACTGACCGAACGCCGGCCCGCCGTTGGCCCGCACCTGCAGCAGCACGTCGCCGCGGCAGGCGTCCGAGGCGCGCATCGTCGCGCCGATCGCGTCGCGGCCCGACAGCCACCACGAGAACGGCGGCATCGACATCGTCGCGTCCTGGTGCAGCAGCGTCACCAGCGTGTCGACGTCGTGGTTGGTGAAGGCGTGCACGTACCGGTCCAGCAGCTCCTGGTCGAGCTCCCCTTCGTGGCGCGGTTGCGGTATCGAGGGCAGGGCGGCGCGGGCGCGCTGCAGGGCGCTGTTGACCGACGCGACGGACGTCTCCAGCAGCGTGGCGACCTCCGCCGCCGACCACGCCAGGACCTCGCGCAGGATCAGCACCGCGCGCTGCTTCGGCGGCAGGAGCTGCAGCGCCGCGACGAACGCGAGCCGGATCGTCTCCCGCTGCACGGCCAGCTCAGCCGGATCGCCGGCCGGCAGGACCCGGCCGTCGGGGACGGGACCGACGAACGCGGACTCCGGCAGCGGCGCCCCGAAGTCCCCGCCGGGCGCGCCGGCCGGGGCGAGGTCGACGGCGAGGGCGCGGCGGCCGGCGGCACGCAGCACGTCCAGGCAGACGTTCGTGGCGATCGAGAACAGCCAGGTCCGCAGGCTGCCGCGACGCTCGTCGAACCGGCCGGCGGCGCGCCAGGCCCGCAGCATCGTCTCCTGCACCGCGTCCTCGGCGTCGAACGCGGAGCCCAGCATGCGGTAGCAGTAGCCGGTGAGGGCCACCCGGTGCGCGTCGAGGTCGGGTCCGGAGATCACGGCCGGACACCCACCGCGGCCACGGCGGCGTAGGTGCCGGGGTCCCCGACCGGCGGGTCGCCGGGGTCGGGGCGCCACAGCGGCAGGTGGACCAGCCCGGGGTCGAGCACCTCCCAGCCGTCGAACAGGTCGAGGATCGCCTCCCGGTCGCGCAGCACCAGCGGCGTGCCGGTGCGCACGTACAGGTCCGCGAGCTCGTCGAGCCGTTCGGTGCGTGGGCCGGCGGAGCCGTGTGAGACCGCGAGGAGGCTGCCCGGGGCGAACGCGTCCCGGAAGCGGCGCAGGGCCGCGTGCAGGTCCGGCGAGTCCGGGATGAAGTGCAGCATCGCGACCAACAATAGGCAGACCGGCTGGCCGAAGTCGACCAGCGCCCGCACGGACGGGTCGCCGAGGATGCTGTCGGCCTGGTGCAGGTCGGCCTGCAGGACCACGGTGCGGGGGTCGTCGCCGAGGATCTGCCGGGAGTGGATGACGGCGGTCGGGTCGACGTCGACGTAGACGACCCTGGCGCCGGGGTCGGCGGCGAGGGCGGCCTCGTGGACGTTGCCCTGCGTCGGGATGCCGGAGCCGATGTCGATGAACTGGCGCACCCCGCGGGACGCGGCGAACCGCACCGCGCGGCGCAGGAACGCCCGGTTGTCGCGTGCCACCTGCGGCAGGTCCGGGACCAGGGCAAACGCCCGCTCGGCGACCTCCCGGTCGACGGCGAAGTTGTGCGTGCCACCGAGAAAGTGATCATAGATGCGGGCGGCGCTCGGACGGTTCGGGTCGACGCTCATGCCGCCACCCTCCGCTGCACTCATGCCGCCACCTTCCGCTGCGCTCCAGGCGTCGGCATGAGCCAAACCTGCGACATGATTCGCTCGCGGGGCTCGCTCATGGCGCCACCTTCCGCTGCGCTGCAGGCGTCGGCATGAGCCAAACCTGCGACATGATTCGCTCGCGGGGCTCGCTCATGGCGCCACCTTCCGCTGCGCTGCAGGCGTCGGCATGAGCCAAACCTGCGACATGATTCGCTCGCGGGGCTCGCTCATGCTGCCACCTTCCGCTGCGCTGCAGGCGTCGGCATGCGCCAAACCTGCGGCATGATTCGCTCGCGGGGGCTCGCTCATGGCCACCGCTTTCCGAAACTTGCCAACTGTCCGTTTTTGTCACCTTACTCTGAGTGCAGGCGCAGACGTGCGGGGGCGGTCAGGTGCGATGGACGGAGAAGCTCGCGAGCGGCCTGCTGGAGGTGGCGCCGGACGCGATCGTCATCTGTGACAGCGACGGCGAGATCGTGTTCGTCAACGCCGCCGCGCGGGCGATGTTCGGCTCCGACGACCTCGTCGGCGCCCCCGTCGACGTCCTCGTGCCGCCGGCGAACCCGCCGATGGTCGAGCGGGTCCGCGCGTACCTCGGCGCCACCCAGCCCGACAAGCGTGTCGGGCAGCCGCTGCGGGCGGTCCGCCGCGACGGGACCCTGTTCTCCGCCGAGGTCACCCTGTCGGTCGTCGAGGGGCACATCTTCGCGGTCCTGCACGACCTCAGCGGCCAGACCGGCGCGGACCGGGCCCGGTCGCTGCTGGCCTCGATCGTGCAGTCCTCGCACGACGCGATCGTCTCCACCGACCTCGACGGTGTCGTCCTGTCGTGGAACCCGGGCGCCGAGCGTCTCTACGGCTACACCGCGGGGGAGATGCTCGGCCGGTCGAAGGACCTGATCATCCCGCCGTCCCGGCGCGCGGACGAGGCGGAGATCCGCACGATCGTCGCCGCGGACGGTCGCGTCGACCCGTACCGGACGCTGCGCCAACGCGCCGACGGCACCGTCTTCACCGTGTCGATGCTGGTGTCGCCGCTGTCGGGACCCGACGGCCGCACCATCGGCGTCACCACCACCACCCGCGACATCAGCGAACGGGAACGCGCCGAGACGCAGATGCAGGCCGTCATCGATGCCGGGCCCGACGCGCTGATCGGCGTCGACGAGAGCAACCGGGTCGTGCTGGTCAACAGCCAGGCGGAGCGGCTGTTCGGCTACCCCCGCTACGACCTGCTGGACATACCGGTGCGGCGGCTGCTGCCCGACGGCGCCGCCGCCGAGGGCTGGCCCGGCCCGGCCGCCCGCCACCGCGACGGCACCCTCGTCCCGGTCGACATCACCCGCAGCGCCCTGCGCACCGACGAGGGCGTCATCACGCTCGCCGGCATCCGCGACGTCACCGAACGCATCGCCGCCCGCGCCGAGCAGGAGCGGCTGCGCGCCGAGGCGGACCGGCAGATGGACGAGGTCCGCCAGCAGCGCACCCAGCGCCTGGAGAGCCTCGGCCAGCTCGCCGGCGGCGTGGCGCACGACTTCAACAACCTGCTCGCCGTCATCCTCAACTACGCCGAGTTCATCGTCGAGGACGGCGCCGGTACCCCGTTCGCCGAGGACGCCAAGCAGATCCTGCGGGCCGGCCAGCGCGGCAGCGACCTCACCCACCAGCTGCTCGCGTTCGCCCGGCGCGAGGTGATCCGCCCGGTGCCGTTGGACGTCAACCGGATCATCACCGAGGTCGAGCAGATGCTCACCCGCTCCATCGGCGAGCACATCGAGCTCAGCACCGCCCTGTCCGACGACCTCCCGTCCGTCGTGGCCGACCCCGGCCAGCTCGAACAGGTCCTCGTCAACCTCGCCGTCAACGCCCGCGACGCGATGCCCGAGGGCGGCCGGCTCACCATCGACACCGGCACCGTCACCGTCGACGACGAGCACTCCATGACCCGCGACGGGTTCAAGCACGGCCTGTACGTGCGGTTGCGCGTCTCCGACACCGGCACCGGCATGCCCCGCGACGTGCAGGACAAGGCGTTCGAGCCGTTCTTCACGACCAAGCCCAGCGGCGCAGGCACCGGCCTCGGCCTGGCCACCGTCTACGGCATCGTCGTGCAGGCCGGCGGCACCGTGCGTCTCTACTCCGAGCCGGGCCTCGGCACCACCATCACCATCCTGCTGCCGGCCTCCGAAGCCGAGCCGCTCACCGCCGGCGAGAGCCCCTGCGCCGACCTGCCCGGCGGCACGGGCCAGACGGTGCTCGTCGCCGAGGACGAGGAGGCGCTGCGCGAGGTCACCACCCGCATCCTCGGCCGCGGCGGGTACACCGTGCTCGCCGCCTCCGACGGCGCCGACGCCCTGGAGGTCGCGTCCGCCCACGACGGCCCGATCCACCTGCTGCTCAGCGACGTCGTCATGCCCGGCATGCTCGGCCGGGTCCTCGCCGAACGCCTCCAGCAGGCCCGCCCCGACACCAGGGTCCTGTTCATGTCCGGCTACGCCCAGCCGGTCCTCACCAGCAACGGCATCCTCGACCCCGGCGTGCACCTGGTCGAGAAACCGTTCACCGGCGCCGACCTCCTCGCCGCGGTCGCCGAGCAGCTCACCTCGTAGCGCCGCTCCTTGTGTACGGTGCTGCCCATGGACTTCGATGCGATCGTGGTCGGGGCCCGGGTGGCCGGCTCCCCGACCGCAATGCTCCTGGCCCGCCACGGCCACCGCGTGCTCCTGCTGGACCGCGCCACGTTCCCCAGCGACGTGCTGTCCACGCACCTGCTGCACGTACCGGCGATGGCCCTGCTGCGGCAATGGGGCCTCTTCGACCAGGTCGCCGCGTCCGGCGCGCCGCCGCTGGCCGGCTTCACGATGGACTTCGGCCCGTTCGCGATCGCCGGCCCGCCGCCCGCGGTCGACGGCGCGGCCAACCCGTTCTGCGTGCGCCGCACCGTCCTGGACAAGATCCTGCTCGACGCGGCGGCCGCGGCCGGCGTCACGGTCCGCGAGTCCACCACGGTCGAGGGCCTGCTGCGCGACGACACCGGCCGCGTCGTCGGGGTGCGCGGCGAGCGGTTCGAGGCGCACGCGCCCGTCGTCGTCGGCGCGGACGGCCTGCACTCCGTCGTCGCCCGCGAGAGCGGCGCCGCCCTGTACGACGCGACCCCGTCGGCGACCGCCTGCTACTACACGTACTACCGCGGCGTGTCCGGCCCCGGCGCGGAGATCTACCAGCTCGGTGACCGCGCCGTCGTGGTCTTCCCGACCAACGACGACCTCGCCTGCGTCTTCGTCGCCTGCCCCGTCGCGCAGTTCCACGCCTTCCGCGCCGACATCGAGGGCAACTTCCTCGCCGCCGTCGCCCGCGTGCCGGGCCTCGCCGAGCGGGTCGCGGCGGGCGAGCGAGCCGAGCGCTTCCGCGGCACCGCCGACGTGCCGAACTTCTTCCGCACCTCGCACGGCCCCGGCTGGGCCCTCGTCGGCGACGCGGGGTACCACAAGGACCCGTGCACCGCGTCGGGCATCACCGACGCGTTCGTCTCCGCGTCCCTGCTCGCCGACGCGATCCACACGGGCCTGCCCTCGCCGTCAGCACTGGACGCCGCCCTCGCCGACTACCAGCGCCGGCGCGACGAACGCTTGCTCCCGGCCTTGAACCTCACCCGCGACCTCGCGTCCATGGAACCCCCGACCCCGCAGATGGCCGCCCTGTTCGCCACGATCGCCGCCTCACCCGAGGAAAGCACCAGATTCTTCGGCGCGATGCAGGGCAGCACCCCGCTCCCGGAGTACTTCGCCCCGGCCAACATCGCCCGCATCATGTCAACCCCCTGACTGCCGCGCGCCCCGCCGCTCAGTCGAGGCAGAACTCGTTGCCCTCGACGTCCTGCATCACGAGGCACGACTCGTTGTCGGCGTCGGCGAGCAGGAGCCGGACGCGGACGGCGCCGAGCGCGACCAGCCGGGCGCACTCGGCCTCCAGCGCGGCGACGCGCGCCTCACCCACGAGCCCGGTGCCGACCCGCACGTCGAGATGCACCCGGTTCTTGACGACCTTGCCCTCGGGCACGCGCTGGAAGTACAGCCGCGGGCCAACACCCGAGGGATCCATGCACGCCGCGTTCTGCGCAGACCCCTTCAGCGACGGCGGCACGACGTACCCAAGCACCTCGCACCAGAACCGGGCGACCCGCTCCGGTTCCGCGCAGTCGAACGTGACCTGGACCTGCTTGACCGGCGCCATCAGTCCACCATAGAGGTCGTCATTCGTCGGGTGTGCGGGCGTCGAGGAGTGCGATGAGGTTGGTGTAGGAGGCGTCGTCGAGGGTCTGCCGGGCGGCCTCGGCGAAGGCGGCGTGGCCGGTGCGTTCGCGAAGTTCGGTGAGTCTGGTGATGTTGTTGGCGGCTTGGGGCAGTCCGATGGCCAGCCGAATGCTGAGTGCTTGGACGTGCAGCTGGATGGCTTCGCTGGGATCGCCGGTCGTGGCGTGGAGGTTGCCGAGCTGGGCGTAACTGGTGGCGATGCCGGCCTGGTTGCCGAGCTGCTGTTCGATGGTGAGAGATTGCTGGTAGCGGCGTTCGGCCTCGGTGTAGTCGCCGCGCAGTTGGGCGAGAATGCCGAGCTGGTGGTAGCTGCTGGCAAGGCTGGCCTGGTTGCCGAGTTGCTCGTTGATAATGAGGGACTGCTGGTAGCGGCGTTCGGCCTCGGTGTAGTCGCCGCGATGCTGGGCGAGCATGCCGAGATGGTGGTAACTACTGGCGATGCCGGACTGGTCGCCGAGCTGCTCTTTGATGGTGAGGGATTGCTGGTAGCGGCGTTCTGCCTCGGCATCGTTCCCCCGGTCCTGGGCGAGCATGCCGAGCTGGTGGTAGCTGGTGGCGATGCCGGCCTGGTTGCCGAGCTGCTCTTTGATGGTGAGGGATTGCTGGTAGCGGCGTTCTGCCTCGGTGTAGTTCCCCCGGTTGTGGGCGAGGATGCCGAGCTGGTGGTAGCTGGTGGCGATGCCGGTCTGGTTGCCGAGCTGCTCGAAGATCGTGAGGGATTGCTGGTAGCGGCGTTCGGCCTCGGCATAGTTGCCCCGGTCCTGGGCGAGCATGCCGAGCTGTCCGTAGCTGTTGGCGATGCCGGCTTGGTCGCCGAGCTGCTCAAGGATAGTGAGGGATTGCTGGTAGCAGCGTTCGGCCTCGTCGAAGTCTCCCAGGCGGTAGGCCAGGTTGCCGAGACTGTGGGTGTAGCCCGGGTGGCTGGGGGAGTTGGTGGGCAGCCAGCGCAGGGTGTCGTGGATGAGTGCGGTGGCCCGGTCCCAGGCGCCCCACAGGGTGAGTTGACCGTAGATGTGTCCGGTGATGGTGTCGGCGGCGTCCAGGTCTCCGGCGGCGATGAGGTGGTGACGGGCCTCTTCCCGGTCGTGCAGGTCCGCGACCTGGTCCTGCGGCCAGACCTTGACCCGCCACAGCCAGTAGGCAGCAGCGGCCAGATGCGCCCGCCGGATCGGGTCTTTACCTGGGTCGAGCGTCGCGGTGGATTGCCACCGGTGCTGCAGCTCGGTTGCGGTCCACCGGTGCATGAACACCACACCCTGCGCCGGGTCCAGGTGCAGCAGACTGCTGTCCCGCAGCACTTCCAACAGTCCGGTCAGATCGGCGGGTTCGGTGTACGGCGGCTGCGGCGGCCGCTGGTACGCGTCGAAGACGTCTCGCAGGATGTCGCGGTCGGCTGCGGTGAGCGGCCCACCGCCGTCGTGCGCCACGTTGTCGGCCTGGTCGGGGGTGAGGTCGTAGGCGGCAAGCAGTGCAGTGATCTGCTCGGCGGCGGCCCGCCGCTCGGCGCGGTAGGTGTCATTGTCGGTCGTGACCTGGTCGGCTGGGCGGGGGGTGCCGATGTGGAAGGTGAGCGCGAGTGACGGGACCGGTTCCCGGTAGACACTGGCCGCCATCAACACCTCCACCGCTCCGGGGATGGTGGTGAGCCGGTTCAGGTGGGTGTCGAGCAGCACGTCGTCGGCGGCGAGGGTGACAGTGTCGGCCACCGCCGCGTCGAGGGTCCGGTCCTGTTCCAGCCAGGCACTGCTGCGCTCTGGGCCGAGCCGGGCTTCCGCAGCTGCCTCCAGCCGGGCGGTGATGTCGGCGAACCTTGCCTGCCCACCGCCGAGCAGCGCATCCAGATATTCGAGGGACCTCGGGTGCCCGCCCACCAGCCGCCACACCTGCTCCAGGACGTCGCCGGTGGTGGCGTGCCGGTCGATGTGCGGCAGCGACCACAGCAGTTTCCCGGTCTCCGCCGCCGACAGCGGCCCGACCGGCACCGCCCGCAACCGGCCCTCGGCACCGCCGGGCAGGGCAATTGGATGCCGGGATGTGACCACCAGCCGACTGCGCGCCGGCGCCATGACCCATGTTGCCAGGAGTTGGGCGAGGCTGTCGTCGGTGATGGCGTGGGTGTCGGGGTCGAGGTTGTCCTCGAAGTTGTCCAGCACCAGCAGGACCGGCACGTCACCGAGGACGTCGTCGTGCAGCAGCGCCAGCCGGTCCTGCCACGGCACGTCGATGCGACCTGCGACCTGCGCCGCCACTGTCGCAGCACCCGGCGCCGCCTGCCGGCGCAGCAACTCGCGGCGGAGCACCGCCCCGACCTCGGCGAGGACCAGGTCCGGGGTCACGGGCCCGTACAACGACACCACCCGCCAGGCAGGGTCGGCGTTCACCGCGCGCCGCAACACCTCCGCGGCCAGGGTGGTCTTGCCGATCCCACCGATCCCGTGCAACACGAGCCCCGCGTCCTCATTACCGGCCAGGACCGCCGGCAGGTGGCGTTGCTGGTCCCGCCGGCCGACGAACTGCCCGACCGGGCGGGCGGCCACCTGGCCCCATTCGGCGCTGTGGGCCGGCGGGGCCGGGATCCGGGCCTGGCTGTGGTCGATGACCCCGACCTGCGCGGCGTTGGCCGACACGGTGACCACACCCCACTCGTCCATCCCCGCCAGCACCTGCGCCGAACGGTCCCCACCGGCGATGAGGTCCCGCTGCACCAGCCGCCGCGCGTCGCACACCGCCCGCACCACGTCCGGATCCGCGCTGGCCGCGAGTTCGGCGTACACGCGAGCGAAGAACCGCGTCGCGTACCGGTCCGTCACGCTCGTCTGGGTGCCGATCACGGCACACACGCCGCGGGCGGCCAGTTGCGCGGCGAACGACGTGCCCTGCTGCTCGCCGTCGACGTCGGTGTAGCAGGCCGCCAGGGCCAGCACCGGCGGCATCCGACCCGGCGGGATCGCCTCGGTCAGGAGCTGCTCGGCGGTGACCTCCCGCGCGGCACCGGCCTCGTCCTCCAAGATCAGCGCGCCAGGCCTGCCGTGGGCCGAGATGTGCAGCACGTGCACACCACCGGGGACATCCAGCGCGGCACGGATCGCGCTGGTCGTGGCGAACGGCACCACATCGATGCGCGCCTGATGCTGCCGTGCCTGCTGCACCGCGGCCAGCACCATGCGCAGTTCGTGCTCATAATCGAGCAACGCCCCGCCGCCGTGATCGGGGGAGGCGATCGCCACCACGATCCGCAACGGCCCCGCCATCCGCGACGGCGCGGTCACCGCAGTGCGCCGGTACACCGCCACCTGGGGATGCAGAGCCAGGGGCTGGCCGGTGATCGGGTCGGGCAGCGCTTCCCACGGCAGCCGGGCAAGACCGGGCGCGTCCACCCCGATCCGCAGGAACACGAAGTCCCGCACCGCACGTTCAAGCAGCTCACGTAACGCAACCTCGACCGGTTCCGGCAGAAACGACTCGGCCAGCAACTCACCCGCCCGGCGCAGCGACAGCAGACCCGGCCGCGCGTCAACCACCAGCAGGTCTTTCCCCGTCGTGTCGCCGCGTGGGCGAGACGTCAGGTCACCCTGCCGGGTGCGTTCCAGGCGCACGTCGTACAACGCGTTCGCCAGCCCCGGCCGGACCCCGCCGTGCGCGGCCGACACGTCCACGCCCGCGCCGACGAGGCGCACGGTCGACTCGGTGACCGTGAGCGACACGTCCAGTGCGGCACCTCGCGACGACATACCCATTCCTGACGGACCACGCCGAGGAGAGCGTTGCAGCTGCCTGGCCATGTGCTGTATGAATTCGGCTGGCCCAAGCCTCATCGCCCTGCTACTCGGCGTGCACGTTCGGGAACGGTCTGGCCTGCGAAGGGGGCGGCGGTGATCGGTGCGGGGACGGTGCTGGCCGGGCGGTATGAGATCGGGGAGCACATCGCCAGCGGGGGCATGGGCGACGTGTGGCAGGGGCACGACCGGGTGCTGGGGCGCACGGTGGCGGTCAAGCTGCTGCGGTCTCCGTCGGGTGAGCTGGCCTTCGTCGAGCGGTTCTGGGCCGAGGCGCGCACCATGGCCACGATCAGTCATCCCGGCGTGGTGGACGTGTACGACTTCGGCGACGACCCGGCCGCGGGCGTGTACCTGGTGATGAAGTACATCGAGGGCGAGTCGCTCGCGCGCACCCTGGACCGCGAGGAGCGGCTGACCGTCGAGGCGACGATGCGGCTGGTCGCGGAGGCGGCCGAGGCGCTGCACGCGGCCCACGAGAAGGGGGTGATGCACCGTGACATCAAGCCGGGCAACCTGCTGCTGCGGCCCGACGGCGGCACGATGCTCACCGACTTCGGCATCGCGCGGTCGGCGGCGGCGACCCATCAGACCACGGCCGGGCTGCTGCTGGGCACGGCGTCGTACATCGCGCCCGAGCGGGCCGGCGGCGAGCCGGCGACGGCCCGGTCCGACATCTACTCGCTGGGTGTGGTCGCATACCGGTGCCTGACGGGGCGGCTGCCGTTCGTGGGGGAGAGCTTCCTGCAGATCGCGCTGCGGCACGCCCACGACGACCTGCCGCCGCTGCCGCAGGACGTGCCGCCCGGCGCGCGGGAGGTCGTCGAACGGGCGTTGGCCAAGGACCCGGCGGCGCGCTGGGAGTCCGGGGCCGACCTCGCGGCGGCGGCGCGGCGGGCGATGCAGGTGCAGGTGCAGGCGGAGCCGACCCGGCGCGAGATCCCACCGCCGGCGACCGGGCGGTCCGCCGTCAACGGGCGCCGCAGGCTGCTGTTCATCACCGCGGGCGCCGCCGTGGCGGCCGCGGCCGTCGTCCTGGCCGTGGTCGTCCCCGGCCGCGGCGGTACGCCGAAGCCCCTCGGCCCTGCCGTGAACACCGAGAACACGAATCCGGCCGCGGCGGCGGGCCTCACCGCGGTCCCCAACGGCACGAGCGCGACGGCGTCGGCCCGCAGCCCGGCGTCGGTCGCCGGCACCACGGGCGCGGCGCGCGCCGACGGCAGCGTGCCGCCGTCGGTGCCCGCGAACCTGACGGCGACGCCGGTCAGCGCGACCACGATCCGCCTGCGGTGGACGGACACGTCCAGCAACGAGACCGGCTTCACCGTCATCAACGGGTCCACGTCGAAGGACGTCGGCGCGAACGCGACCACGGTCAACTGGGACGGCCTGGCACCCGACACACGGATGTGTTTCAAGGTCCGCGCGCACAACGCGTCGGGCGTCTCGGCGTACTTCCCGACCGCGCAGCAGGACTGGGTCTGCGCCACCAGCCTGGCCGGCACGGGACCGGCGGCGCCGACCGGCCTGACCGCGACGCCGGTCAGCCCGACCGCGATCCGCCTGCAATGGACCGACGGCTCCACTGACGAGAGCGGCTTCACCGTCATCAACGGGTCCACGTCGAAGAACGCGGGCGCCAACGCGACGTCGTACACCTGGGACGGCCTGACCCCGGGCACCTACATGTGCTTCAAGGTCCGCGCGTTCAACGCCTCCGGGGTCTCGGGCTACTCCCCGCCCGCGCAGCCGGACTGGGCCTGCACCACGACACCGACCAGCTGACCACAGCGGTGTCAGCGGGCGTGTCAGTGGCGTGACACGGCCGTGTCAGTGCGGGCCTCGATCTTCATCACATGACAAGTTCAGCGATTGAGGTTTCGGGGCTGCGGAAGGCCTTCAAGGACAAGGTCGTGCTCGACGGCATCGACCTTCAGGTTGCTGCGGGGACGGTGTTCTCGCTGCTTGGCCCGAACGGGGCGGGCAAGACCACGACGGTGAACGTGCTGACCACGTTGATGCAGGCCGACGGCGGGTCGGTGCGTGTCGCCGGGTATGACGTCGGCGCGCAGGCGAGGGCGGTGCGGGCGGCGATCGGGGTGACCGGCCAGTTCGCGGCGGTCGACGAACTGCTGACCGGGCAGGAGAACCTGCAGCTGATGGTCGATCTGCACCGGTCGCCGTCGCGGGCGGGTCGGGTGGGTGAGCTGCTGGAGCGGTTCGATCTGGTGGAGGCGGCGGGCAAGCCCGCGTCGACGTACTCCGGTGGGATGCGCCGCAAGCTCGACCTGGCCATGACCCTGGTCGGGAACCCCCGGGTCATCTTCCTGGACGAGCCGACGACCGGGTTGGACCCGCGCAGCCGCCGCACGATGTGGTCGATCATCCGGGACCTGGTCGCCGACGGCGTCACGATCTTCCTCACCACCCAGTACCTCGAGGAAGCCGATCAGCTCGCCGCCCGCATCGCGGTCCTGGACCAGGGGCGCCTGGTCGCGCAGGGCACCCCGGATGAGTTGAAGCGGCAGATCCCGGGCACGCACGTCAGGTTCCGGTTCACCACCATCGACGAGCTCGACGCCGCAGCGCGGGTCTTCGCCGGCGGTGCCCGTGACGAGGACGCCCTGGCCCTGCGGGTGCCCAGCGACGCCGGGACCACGTCGTTGCGGGCGCTGCTGGACCGTCTCGACGAGCATGCCCTGTCCGCGGAGGAGTTCTCCGTGCACACCCCTGACCTTGATGACGTCTTCCTCGCCCTGACCGGCCACTCCTCGGAGGTTGTTGCAAAATGAGCGCCAAGTCCCAGTCGCTGGTCATGCTGCGCCGCGACTTCAAGCACATCACCCGCAACCCGACCTCGGTGTTCAACGCAGTGCTGATGCCGATCGTGATGATGCTGATGTTCGTGTACGTCTTCGGTGACGCGTTCAGCGTCGGCGTGGACTACATCGACTACGCCACCCCGGGGCTGATGCTCCTGGCGGTCTGCTACGGCCTCGGCGCCACCGCCACCGCCGTGAACTCCGACATGACCAAGGGCATCATCAACCGGTTCAAGGTCATGGACGTGTCCCGCAACGCGGTGCTGTCCGGGCACGTCGTGGCCAGCGTCCTGACCAACCTGATCGCCATCGCGGCGCTGATCGGGGTGGCGTTCCTGCTCGGGTTCAGCCCCAACGCGGGGCTGCTGGACTGGCTCGGCGTGGCCGGCATGATCGTGCTGCTCGGCGTCGCCGCCGCATGGCTCACCGTCGCCCTGGGCCTGGCCGCCAAGTCCCCGGAGACCGCCGGGATGGCCGCGGTACCGCTGATCATGCTGCCGTTCTTCAGCAGCGCCATCGTCCCCGCCGACAAAATGGGCCCCGGCGTGCGGCAGTTCGCCGAGTACCAGCCGTTCACCCCGATCATCGAAACCCTCCGCGGACTCCTCAACGGCACACCGCAGACCGCTGACGTCATCCCCGCCATCGCCTGGTGCGCGGTCATCGCCCTCGCCGGCTACCTGTGGGCGTCCTCCACCTTCAAGAAGCGAGCCTGACATGACCACCTTCGCCACACCCGGACCCATCGCCGCCACCGTGCAGGTCGCCGGAGCCCGGGTACACGTCACCGCCAGCGACCGGGCCGACACCGTCGTGCTGGTCGAACCCATCGACAAGGCCAACCAGGTCGACGTCAAGGTCGCCGGCGGGACGAAGGTCGACTTCGCCGGCGGCCGGCTGTCGGTCAAGACAACCGTGTCGGGCGACAAGGACGGCTCGGTCGCCGTCACGATCGAGCTGCCCGCCGGGTCCAGCCTGGTCGCATACCTGGCGCACTCGACCGTCCAGGCCGACGGCTCGTTCGGCGAGTGCGAGCTGCACATGGCGAAGGGCCGCGTCCGGCTCGACCGCATCGACGCGCTGCAGGCGAACATCGCGGCCGGTGAGGTCGCGGTCGGGCACATCGCCGGGCACGCCCGCATCGAGGGCAGCACGGTCGCGGCGCGGATCGCCGAGGTCGAGGGTGCCGTCGGGCTCTCGACGTCGGGCGGGCAGCTCTGGATCGGTCACGCCTCGGCGGACCTCGATCTCAGCAGCGGCAGCGGCGGGTTCGACATCGACCGCGCCGACGGCAGCGTCACCGCCAAGACCGGCGACGGCGCCATCCGGATCGGACGGCTGACCCGGGGCCAGGCGGAGCTGCTGAACCACGCCGGCAACATCGAGGTGGGCATCGGCGAGGGCAGCACCGCCCGGGTCGACGCCGACAGCAAGCGGGGGTCGGTGCGCAACTCCGTCGCGTCGCAGGCGAACCCCGACGTCAAGGTCCACGCCCGCACGCGGCACGGCGACATCATCGTTCAGCGCACCGCGAGCGTGTCCGCGACCAGCTGAGACCAGCTCGCCCGGGTTCCTTCGGCAGCCGCCTCGGCGAACCGCTCGTCGCCGAGGCGGCTTCGCGCTGCCCGCTCGATGCGGGCCGCGTCCCAGTGGGAACGGTCCTGCAGCCCGCGCACGGCGGTGCTCGCCGCGAGCAGCCGCGCGGCCTGCTCGGGCTGCTCGCATCGCAGGGCCAGGTCCGCGACGCCGATGAGGATCTGCGCGAGCCCGGCCGCGTGGCCCGTCTGGCCCGCCGCCTCGCAGGCCGCCGCCCGGTGCGCGCGGGCCTCACCGAGGTCGTCGGCGAGGTAGCCCAGCAGGTCCTGTGTGACGGCGCGGATGTAGGGCAGGTCCGCGCCGTCGCCGAGGACGGTGGCCGCGACGCCGACCTGGCGGCGGGCCTCGGCGGTGTCGCCGGCCCAGCGGGCCAGCTCCGCCTTCGCCAGTGCCAGCTCGAACAGCGCGTCCGGCCAGGTGACCCGGTCCGCGTACCGTTGCGCCTCCGCGATGGCGGCCGCGCTGCGCTCCGGGTCGCCGAGCAGCCAGTACAGCTGGGCCTGCCGCGACCGCGCCCGGATGACGTCCTCGACGGCGCCGACCTCGGTGAGGACCACGATCGCCTGCTCGTAGTGCTCGCAGGCGCTGGCGAGCTCGCCGCGGCCGACGATGCGTTCGGCCAGCTCGGTCAGCGCCAGCGACATGCCGAACCGCTCGCCGAGCGCCCGGAACTCGGCGAGCGACGACTCCAGATACCGGTCCGCCTCCAGCCCGTCCTGTCCGAACGCGATCCGCATCTTGCCGAGGTGGAACCGGGCCAGCGCGCGGACCCACGGATCCTCGCTGTCCAGCAGCGGCTCCCACGCCGGCTGGAACTCCTGCGGCGCCCGCAGTATGCGCTCCAGCGGCGCGACCAGCTCCACCAGCGGGTAGCGGCGCCGGCCGGGCGCGCCGAGCCGGTACGCCTTGTGGATCCAGTCCTCCACCTGGCGCTCGTCGCCGCGGCCGGAGCTCTCGAACAGCACGACGAGGGCGTACACCATGCCGCGGATCTCATCGAGCACCTCGCCCGGCGTCGACGTGGCCGCGGTGATCAGCTCGATGCCTTCGGCCTTGTGCCCGCCGAGCCACCAGTACCAGCCGGCGGACGCCGCGAGCCGCATCGCCGCCTGCGCCTCGCCGGCGGCGAGCGCACCCCGCATCGCGGCGCCGATGTTGTCGTGCTCGGCGCCGAGCGTGGCGAGCCACCGCAGCTGCTCGGCGCGGCGCAACTGAGGCTCGGCCGTCTCGGTGAGGTCGGTGAAGTACGCGAGGTGCGCCTGGCGCGCCAGTTCCGTCTCGCCCGCCTCGGCGAGCCGGTGTCCCGCGTACTCCTTGATCGTGCCGAGCATCCGGTACCGCGGGGCGCCGTCGCCCTCGGTGCGCAGCAGCGACTTCTCGGTCAGCGAGGTGAGCAGCTCGAGCACCTCGTCCGGCTCGACCGCGTCGCCGGCGCAGACCCGCTCCGCCGCTTCCAGGCTCGCCCCGTTGGAGAACACCGAGAGCCTGCGCAGGACCATCCGCTCGGCGTCGCTGAGCAGCTCCCAGCTCCAGTCGACCACGGCCCGCAGCGTCTTGTGCCGCGGCAGCGCGGTCCGGCTCCCGCCGGTGAGCAGGCGGAACCGGTCGTCGAGCCGGTGGGCGAGCTGTTCGAGCGACATGGTGCGCAACCGGGCCGCGGCCAGCTCGATCGCGAGGGGCATCCCGTCCAGCGCCCGGCACACGCGCAGCATCGTCGGCAACGCGTGCGCGTCGACCGTGAGGTCCTTGCGCACCGCGCCGGCCCGGTCCCGCAGCAGTTGCACGGCCGGTGAGGACTCGATCTCGGCGGCGCCGACGTCCTGCTCCGGCAGGGCCAGGGGCTCGACCAGCCACATCGCCTCGCCGGTGATGCCGAGCGGCTCCCTGCTCGTGGCCAGGATCCGCAGCCGCCGGCACTCCCCGAGCACCCGGTGCGCGAGTGCCGCCGCCGCCTCGATCACGTGCTCGCAGTTGTCCAGGATCAGCAGCGCCTCCCGGTCGCGGACCGCGGCGATGAGCCGATCCGCCGGTTCCGCGTTCGGAGACCCGCCGAGCAGCGTGTCGCGCAGGCCGAGCCCGGCGAGCGTCGCCTGCGCCACGTCACCGTCGGCGCCGATGGCGGCGAGCTCCACCAGCCAGACCCCGTCGGGCAGGTCGTCGAGCAGCGTCCGCGCGGTCTCCGTGGCCAGCCTGGTCTTGCCGGAGCCGCCGGGTCCGATGAGGGTCGTCAGCCGGTGGTCGGCGACGAGCTCGCGGACCACGGCGACGTCGGCGTCCTTGCCGACGAAGCTGGTCAGCTCGGCCCGCAGGTTGGTCTTGCGGTGCTCCTCCCGCCGGCCGCCGAGCTCGCCCCGCAGCAGCGCGACGTGCAACGCGGACAGCTCCGGCGAGGGGTCGACGCCCAGCGCGTCGGCGAGGGCCTCCTTCGTGCGCTCGTAGGCCAGCAGCGCGTCCGTGTCACGGCCGGCGGCGACGAGCGCACGCATCAGCGCGGCGACGAGCCGCTCCCGCACCGGATGGGCGGCGACCAGGTCGGTCAGCTCGGTGACCAGCTGCGCACCGTGCCCGGCGGTGACCTCCGCGTCGAACCGGTCCTCCAGGGCGCGCAGGCGCAGCCCTTCGAGCCGGGTGACCGCCGCGTTGAACGCGGCGCTCTCCGGCAGCCCGGCGTCCTGCATGGCGGCACCACGCCACAGTGCGAGGGCCTCGCGCAGCAGCCGCACCCGCCGGGCGTTGTCGTCGTCGCGGACCTGGCCCGCGGTGACGAGCCGCTCGAACCGCACGGCGTCGACCGCGTCGGGCTCCACCGTCAGCCGGTAGCCGTCCGTGTGCCCCTCGATCGATCCTTCCGGCAGTGCCTTGCGCAGCCGGGAAACCAGGCGGTGCAAGGCGTTCGTCGCGTCGGCGGGCGGGTGCTCGCCCCAGATCCAGTCGACGAGCGTCGCCTTCGGCACCACGCGGCCGGGCTCGAGCGCGAGCGCGATCAGCAGCCCGCGCAGCCGGGCGCCCGGCACGTCGGCGGGGGTGCCGTCGTCCGTGCGAACCTCGAACGACCCGAGCATCCCGATCTGCACCCGGCAGATTCTGCCACGGGCGATGAGCAGGCAACCAACGCGCCGTTCACGCCTCCCGGCGATCGACGAGCGGGAAGACGCGGCGTACCTCGGCGAGCAACGCTGCGTGCCGGGAGCCGTGGGCGGTGGCCGCCGCCCAGACCGCCTCCAGCGCCGCCTGCAGGGGATCCGGTGCCGCGGCCGCCGTCAGCGCCGGCAGCGCCATCGCCACCGGGTCCACCTGGGCGCCGAGGCCGGTGCCGAGCAATCCGGTCCCGCGGCGGCGGCCCGCCGGGCGCAGCGCGCTGATGGAATACCTGACCGCCCGCTTGCCCCCGATCCGTGCCAGCAGCGCCATCATGTCGGTGAACTCGGCCGGGAGCGGCTCGCCGCGGTCCAGCGCCGCCCAGGCCGGCGCCATCCAGTCGAGGTCCGCGACGCCGGCGACCGTGAACGCCTGCCGCGCCGCCCAGACCGCGATCCGCCGCTGCGTGGCGTCGTCGGCCGCCGCGATCCCGTCGACGAGGTCCCGGTCCATCAGCGCGATGCCGTGCACGTTGCCACGCACCCGCCGCAGCCGCTCCGACGGCGCCCGCCCGCCCCAGCGCCGCTCCTCGTCCCGCCGCCGGTGCTCCTCGTCGCGGCGTTCGCGCTCCAGCCGCCGCCGCATCTCGGCCTCGACCTGTTCCCACAGCGGCGGCGGTACGGGCAGCGCCGCGGCCCAGCCGTGCCGATGGGCGGCGGCGCCGCTGGTCTGCCGCAGGATCGCGTCGGCGCGGCCGGCCGGGTCCGCGGCGCCGATCGGCCAGAAGCACAGCAGGTAGCGGTCCGGCCGGTCGTCCAGGTAGCTGTGGTCGTCCTCGTCGAGCCCGTCCGGGTGGTGGCCGCCGTACGGGTCCCGTCCCTCGTCCATGCCGGCGGCGCAGTACCGCACCCGGAACACGGGCAGCGCGCCGGTGTCGTGCCCGTCGGGGAGCAGCGGCAGCCGGGCGAGCGGCCCGTCGCCCCACGGGACCAGGTCGACGGCGGCGGTCCTCGGCACGAACGACACCTCCACCACGTCCTGCCACTGCGGCCCGGCGGGCGGTGGCTCGGCGTCGTGCAGCTCGACCGTCCACCGGACCCGCCCGTAGTGCGTGCCCGTCATCAGGAACAGGGCACCGGGCGCACCGGCCCCGCAGAGGCCGTTCACCTGCCCGGCGAACGCCCCGGGCATGTCCGGCAGCTCACGACTCGTCACATAGATCTGGCCGTAGTCGACCGGAGCCGCGCCGTCGAAGAGCACCCGCATCGCCCGATCCTGCCATCCACGGCCCGCCGCGCGCTGCCCGTGCAGCGGCTATGGCGCTGTCAGGCCGGCGGGCTGAAGCGCGGCGCGCAGCAGGTGCTCGGCGGCGGTGGCGAGCCGCTCGTGGTCGAGGGTGTCGTCGAGGACGGTCTGCAGCAGCAGCCCCTGGTACACGGCGATGAAGATCCTGATGACGGCGTCCACGTCGACGCCCGGGGGCAGCGCGGCGCCGGCGAGGAGGTCCGCGGCGTGCCGGGCGGGGCGGTCCACGCCGGAGCGGACCAGGTCGCGGATCGGCGCCGAGCGCACCGTCTCGGCCCAGACCTGCAGCGCGAGCCGCAGGCCGTCGCGGCCGGCCGGGTCGCCGAGGCCGCGCAGCAGGTCCGCGTACGCCACGACCGGATCCTCGCGCAGCCGCCGTTCGCGCTGCTCGTGCCGCTCGGCGACGATGGCGGCGATCATGTCGTCCTTGCCGGTGAAGTACCGGTAGACGAGGCCGGCGCTGACGCCCGACTCGCGCACGATGTCCTGCACCGACGTGCGGTGGAACCCTTCACGGGCGAAGCAGGCGGCGGCCGCATCGAGGATCTGCCGCCGCCGCGCGGCGAGGTGGGCGTCGTCGACCTTCGGCATCAGGCGGCCGGCCCGGCGGGGACCACGGCGCGGGCGACGCGGTAGAACTCGGCGGTCGGCTCGGTGCGGCGGGACTCGGGCAGCAGGCGCCGCGCCGCGGTCCGGGTCGACAGGTCCTCGGCCAGGTCCAGGCCCCGCTCGCGCAGGTAGGCGGGCACGTCGGCGGGGTCGAGGCCGAACGTCCATGGCTCGCCCTCGCGGCGCACGGCGGCGTGCCATTCGGCGGCGCCGTCGAACGTGGCGGTGCCGTCCAGGACGCCGCGGTCGACGTAGGTGAAGATGACGGTGCTGCCCGGCGGGCACAGCGCCGCCAGGGTGCGCAGCGTCGCGTCGACGGAGGCAGCGTCCAGGTAGTTGGTGACGCCCTCCCAGATCACGGCGGTGCGCAGCGCGGGGTCGAAGCCGGCCGCGCGCAGCACCGCGCCGAGGTCGTCGACGGTGAGGTCGGCGGGCGCGAACACCACGCCGGGCCGGGCGTCACGGCCGAGCCGCCGCCGCTTGGTCGCCTGCGTCGCCGGGTGATCGATCTCGAAGAACACCGCGCCGCCGCCGGTCGGGGTCGTGCGGTGGGCGCGGCTGTCGAAGCCGGCACCGAGCAGCACCACCTGGCCGGCGGCGAGCCACCCGTCGATCAGCCTGGTCCGCACGACCGCGGAGGCGCGCGGGCCGCCGGACCAGCGCCGGTCGATGTATCGCACCAGCGCGCCGTGCACCCCCGGCAGCCGGGACAGGGCGACGACGGTGCGGTGCCGCCGCGGGAGCAGGCGCCGGGCGGGCGGGTCCTGGAACAACCCACCGCCGGGGCGGACGGTCTCCAGGGCGCGGAACAGCGCGACGTGCTCGGCGGTGCGGCTGCTGCGGTCGATCACACCGCTCACAATAATGAACGAACACCCATTTTTGAAGGGATGCCGTACGCGGCGTCCAGCACCTGCATCGCCGCACCGGCCGCGATCACGTCGGCGCCGAGGTCGGCGAGGGTGACCGACACGTCCAGCCAGTGCGATCGGGGGATCGTGGCTCGGGTCGTGGCGGCGTACACCTCGGAAAACCGCAACAGATCGGCGCCGGCGAGGACCACGTGGTTGACGTCGGTGGTCTGCAACAGGTTGACGATGCCGGTGGCGAGCACCTGGGCGGCGGCGCCGATCTGCCCGTCCGCGACTGCGGTGTCGTGCAGGATCTCCAGGCAGCCGGACCGGCCGCAGACGCACCGCGGGCCGTCCAGCTGCAGGACCGTGTGCCCGAACTCGCCGGCGTTGGTGTGGGCGCCCCGGTATGCGGCGCCGCCGAGCCAGAGGCCCGCACCGATGCCGGACTCGACCATGATGAGGGCGCCGTCACGGAAGGTGGGTCCGCGCCGCCAGGCCTCCGCGGTCACGCCCGCCGTGACGTCCTTGTCCAGGTGTACGGGCAGGGAAAGGGCCTCCTGCGCGAGCTGACGCAGGGGCACGTCGTGCCAGTGCCGCAGCCGGTGCGCGTCGCGGACGATCCCGGCGGCGTGATCCAGTGGGCCGACCATCCCGATGCCGACGCCGACCGGAGCGCCCCCCGCGTCCCGGACACCGCCCCGGATGGCGTCGAGCAGCAGCCCGGGGGTGAAGTCCGGCGGCAGCGGCGTGACCTTCGAGGACAGCACGGTGCCGGCCAGGTCGGTCAGGACGGTGCGCAGCGTCCGGCGGGCCACGTGGATGCCGACGGCGTGCCGGCTGCCGGGGACGAGGCGGTAGATGCTGGCCGGCTTGCCGACGCCCTGCCGGCGGACCCCGCAGATCTCGACCAGGCCGTGCTCGACGAGGCGGCCGAGGACCTTTGACACGGCCTGCGGGGTCAGCCCGGTCGCCTCGGCGACGCCGGCGCGGTCGAACTCGGCCCTCGCCCGGGCGAGGGCGATGATGAGGGACTCGTTGTAGTCCCGCAGGTGCTCCAGGTGAGCGCCGGGCGTGTCCATCCCCACATCCTATTACGCAACAGCGTTGCTAAACTGCCCGCATGGACCACCTCACCGCGTCCCGGCGCTGGACGGCGCTGCTCGCGCTCGCCCTGGGTGGCTTCGCCATCGGGCTCACCGAGTTCGTCGCGATGGGGCTCCTGCCGGACATCGCCCGCAACCTGCTGCCGTCGCTGTACGAGCGCTCCAGCGCCAAGGCCGTCGCCCACGGCGGCTGGATGATCACCGTCTACGCGCTCGGCGTCGTGGTCGGCGCACCGACGATCGCCGCGCTGACCGCCCGGGTGCCCCGCAAGCGGCTGGTCGCCGGGCTGCTCGCCCTGTTCACCGTGGGCACCGTGGCCTCCGCGCTCGCGCCGACGTTCGAGCTGGTCCTGGTCGCCCGGTTCGTCGCCGCGCTGCCCCACGGCGCCTACTTCGGCGCCGCCGGTCTCCTCGCCGCCGCGATCATGGGCCCCGGCAACCAGGCGAAGGGCTTCGCGGTCGTCCTCGGCGGCCTCACCGCCGCCAACCTCGTCGGCGTCCCCGCCATCACCAGGCTCGGCCAGACCGCGAGCTGGCGCACCGCGTACATGGTGATCGCCATCATGTTCCTGCTGACGCTCCTCGCGGTCCTCGCCACCGTCCCGGCGGTCGCCGCGGCGGTGGACGGCTCACCGCGCGCCGAGCTCGCCGCGTTCCGCGCGCCGCAGGTGTGGCTGGTCGCCGCGGTCGCGGCGCTGGGCTTCGCCGGGTTCTTCGCCATCGACAGCTACATCGCACCCGTCACCACCCACGTCGCGGGCCTGTCCACCGGCGCCGTGCCGTGGGTCCTCGTCGCCGTCGGCCTCGGCATGACCGTCGGCAACGCCGCCGGCGGATACTTCTCCGACCGGGACCTGCGCCGCAGCATCCTCGGCGGCTTCGCCGTGTTCATCCTCGCGATGGTCGTCTTCGCCCTGGTCGCCGGCTCGGCCGTCGGCCTGTTCGCCGGCGCGTTCCTGATCGGCGCCAGCGGCCTCTTCCTCGGCCCGGCGATGCAGTCCCGCCTGATCAGCGTCGCCCCGACCGCCCAGCTGATGGGCGCCGCGGTCAACCAGTCCGCGATGAACATCGCCAACAGCCTCGGCGCCGCGCTCGGCGGCCTCGTCATCGCCCGCGGCTGGGGCTACGTGGCGCCGGCCTGGGTCGGCGTCGCCCTCGGCGTCGTCGGCCTCGCGCTCGCCGCGATCAGCTTCCGCGTCGAGGACCGCACCGCCCGCCGCGCCACCGTCCGCGAACCCGCCCTCGCACCACGCTGACCGGTGCCGTGCGGCTATCGTCGCCCGGTGTCTGAATCGCTGTTCCTGACGGCGGCGGTGTCCGTCGCGAAGCCGCGGCTGCGGGCGTACCTGAGCGCGCCGGCCCTGCCCGCGTCGCAGTGGCCGCATCCGCAGTGGGCCGGTGTCACCGGCGGCGCGTGGGGCTCCCGCGACGAGCTGCCGGCCGCGATCGCCGAGTGCGACCGGTGGATCGACGGCGACGCCGCGGCCGTGTTCCGTGAGCTGGACGAAGACGAGCTGCTGTTCCGGTTCGACGAGGCCACCGGGTCGCTCGCCGTCGACCTCACCACCCGGGTCGACTTCCGGCTGCCGTCGCTGATCTGGTCCTGCACCGTGCTGCGCGGGCTGACCGCGTTCATGGCGGCCGGCGACCACGGGATCGTGACCGTCACCGCCGACTGGAGTGACGACACCCTGCTGATGCTGCTGGCCCCGGACCACACGGCGTTCCTCGACCGCGACGCCCGGGCCCGTGCCGAGGCGAAGGCCCAGGAGATCGACATCCGGTCGGCGGCGTGCGACGCCGACCAGCCGGGCACCGCCACCGAGGTCATCGACTGGCTCCTCGACGACTGAACGTCCGGGGCCCGCGCTGCGTGGTACCGGGGCATGACGGTGACAGACCACAGCGACGAGGAGCTCGCGGCGCTGGTGCGGCGCACGGCCGAGGCCGCGTCGGCCTTCATCCGCGGCGACATCCGCACCTACATCGCGCTCCTGCCGCACGCCGGGGACTACACGCTCCTGCCGCCGTACGGCGACGTCCGGCACGGCTTCGACCACTCCGACGCGTCCCTCGACGCGACGGCCCGCTGGTTCCAGGGCGGCGAGGCCGAGCTGGAGGTCGTGCGGGCGGACCGCTCGGGCGACCTGGCGGTGATCGTGGCGATCGAACGGCAGCACGGCGTGGTCGGCGGCCTGCCGGAGCAGGACTGGTCGCTGCGGGTCACCCTGGTCTTCCGCAGGCAGGACGGCGAGTGGACCCTGCTGCACCGGCACGCCGACCCGCTGGTGCACACCATCAACCACCAGCAGGTCTCCGCCCTGGCCCGCGACTGAGGCGGTCAGCGGGGGCGGCTGGTCGTGGTGGTGGCCAGGCGGCGGGGCGGCTCCGGGGTGCCGGACAGGCGTTGCTGCTCCTCCGCCACGATCATGCGGGCCAGCTGCACCTCGGAGATGTCCACGGCGCCCGGGGCGGCCTGCGCGATGGTGCTGTGCCGCACGTACGCGTCGAACAGCTGCGCCTTCGAGCCGAGGATCTCGATCATCCGCTCGTCGACCGAGTCGGCGATGAGCAGGCGGTGCACCTGGACGGTGCGGACCTGGCCCATGCGGTGGGCGCGGGCGATGGCCTGGGCCTCGATGGACGGCTTGACCTGCGGCTCGCACAGGATCACCACCGAGGCGGCCTGGATGTTCACGCCGACCCCGGCGGCCTCGATCTGGCACACCAGCACCGCGGGCTTCGTCGCGGCGGTGAACTCGTCCACGATGCGCTGGCGCTCGGCGACCGGGGTCGAGCCGGTGATCGGCCCTCGGGCATCGGTACCCAACGCGGCGCCGACAACCGCGAGGACGTCGCGGAAGTAGGAGAAGACCACGACCTTGCGCTTGGCGGCGAGGGCCTCGTGCGACAGTTCCAGCAGGCGGGTCAGCTTCGCCGAGTCGTGCGGCCGGCGCACGGCGAACGCGGCCCGGCGCATGGCCATGAAGTTGCCCTCGCGGACCGCGGCCCGGTAGGCGCGGCCGTCCTCGGCGCCGAACTCCTCCCACTCGTCGACCTGCTCCAGCTCCGGCAGCTCGGTGAGCACGTCGGGCTGGTTGCGGCGCAGGTAGACCGGTGCCGCCGCGCGACGGAACGCCTCGACGCTGATCGCCGCGTGCTCGGGCCCCATGTCGGCGGCGACCTCCGGCCGCAGGTGCTCGATCAGGGCCCGGAACTCGTCGATGCGGTTCTCCATCGGCGTGCCGGTCAGGAACAGCACCCGGTCGGACTCCGCCGCGATCCGGTTGACCGCCTGCGACCGCTTGGCGTCGGGGTTCTTCACGTAGTGCGCCTCGTCGACGACCAGCAGCGCGGGCCTCGGCGGTGGGAGCTTCAGCGCGCCGAGCGAGCCGAACGTGACCACCCCGACTCCGCCGAGGTCCCGCCACCGGGCCGCGGCCCGGGCCCGGCCGTTGCCGTGCAGGGTGATGACCGGGACCGTCGAGTGCCGGGCGATCTCCCGGCCCCAGTTGATCAGCACGCTGGCCGGGCAGACGACGAGGAAATGGGTGGCGCCCCGCGCGGACAGGTGCGCGATCGTCGCGATGGCCTGCACCGTCTTGCCGAGGCCCATCTCGTCGCCGAGCACGACCCGCCGCTGCACCAGGGCGAAGCGGGCACCGAAGGACTGGTAGCCGCGCAGCCGGAGGTTGTCGCTGAGCCGGGACGTGTCCAGCTGCTGCGCGCCGACCCGGTTGACGATGTCGGCGGGCAGATACCCTTCGCTCGCCGCGACGTCGCCGCCGAGACCGACGACCTGGCTGAGCAGACCGTAGTAGTCCGCCGAGTGCTGCTCGAAGTCGCGCCAGAGTTTCCTGTCGCCCGGGGTCCGCACCGCGCGTGCCTCCTGGGCGCCCCGCGGCAGCCCGTCGGCCTCGGCGGTGTCCACCATCGTGCGGATCCGTTGCAATGCCTCATCGGCGGCGGCCTTGTCCGCGGCCCGCAGGAACAACCGGCGCAGCGGCCCGGCCCCGGCCGGCGCGGCGAGCGGCCGCTGCCTGGCGAGCTCCTCGGCGAGCCGGCCGGCGTCGGCCTCGTGCGCCCCGGCCGCGTGCCACACCCCGCCCCAGTGCGCGAGGGCCCGCAGCAGCCGGGTCATGTCCGCGTTCTTCGGGTCGAACTCGATCCGGAACTGCAGCGAGTCCCGCGCGGCCCGCTTGAGCTGCTCGGCCGCGTGGATGGTCTTGCGTGCCGTGCCCTCGCCGATGCCGGGCACGGCGACCAGCCGCTCCGGCCCGGCCCGCAGCACGTCGGCGACCGAGCAGATGCCGTGCGCGGGCAGCTCGTCGAGCTTGGCCCGGCCGTCCACGGTGTCCTTGACCGTCTCGATCGACATCTTCCCGATCGCGGTCCACACCTGGGGTTCCCGCGCGATCTCGTACGCCGCGACGACCTCCGCGCGGCCGGAGCCCAGGATCTCGGCGACGGCTTCGGCATCGGCCTGCACCTCGCCCGCCCGCGCCAGCAACGCCCGCGCCTCCCGGCGACCCGCCGCCGTCATCGCACCGTGGAACACCGCAGAGACATGCCCTTGAACGTACCGACACACCGCCCGCCCCGCTCGCCACACCCTCCGCCCGCCATCGACGTCATCCCATATTCAGGGCATAACGGGCGCAGCCGCGGCGGCCGAGCAGCGGGCGTTCACTGACCGTGGAGCGTCAGGTCGTCCGGGAGGCCGGTGGTGCGCAGGGTCAGGACGTCGGTCGTGGCGCTCAGCGCCGCCAGCACGCCCGGGTCGGGGGTGGCGTACACGGGCTCGTAGTCGCGTTCGCCGGACGCCGGGTCGACGGTGAACGCGAGTCGCGGGCCGTCGAGCGAGAACTGGGCGTCGACGCCCGGCTTGTTGCCGCGGGGGTCCTGGCGGTGCCAGTCGCCGTTGAGGTGCACCGCGACCAGGCCGTGCAGCACGAAGCCGCCGCCGGTCGTCGCGAGGCGCTGGTAGCACAGGCCGGCGGGCACGCCGCCGGCCCGTAGCAGCGCCGCGAGCAGGTGCGACTTGGCGTAGCACAGGCCGACGCGGTGTTCGAGGACCTCGGTGGCGGTGACGGTGACCCGGGCGTCGCCGGCGTCGAAGGAGTGCCGCACCTCGTCGCGCACGAACTCGTATGCGGCGCGGGCGAACCCGGTGTCGGTGTGCCGCCGGCGCAGCCGGGTCGCTGCCGCGCGGACGGCGGGGTGGCCGGCCTGCACGACGTCGCCGGTGGCAAGGAAGGGGTCGGTCGCCACGGGCCGAGCGTACGCGTCTGCCACGGTGTGGCCTCGCCGCTTCAGCGCGCCGGACCGAGCGCCGGCGGGCGGCACAGGTTCGGGACCGCGGGCACTGCCACCGGCGCGGCCGGGGTGCGGGTGCCCACGATGACGGCGGCGAGCACCGCGGTGGCGCCCAGCAGCTGGCCGGGGGAGAGCGACTCGTCCAGCACCATCCAGCCGAGCAGCGCCGCGACCACCGGGCTCAGCAGCGCGAGCAGTGTGACCCGGGCCGGGGCGAGGGCCGTCACGCCGCGGAACCACAGGAAGTAGGCGCCGGCGGTACCGACGAGGGACAGGTAGCCGAAGCCGCTCACGTTCGTCCACGTCAGCGCCGGAGGCCGGCCCTCCACGAGCAGCATCACCGGGGCGAGCAGCAGACCGCCGACCGTCAGCTGCCAGCCGGTCAGCGCCAGCAGCGCCGTGCGCCGGTCCGGCAGGCCGGGAGGCGTGCCCCAGCGGCGGCCCAACACGGTGCCGAACGACATCGACACCATCCCGGCGGCCGCGGCGGCGAGGCCGAGCGGGTCCAAGGCCGCGTCGGAGCGCAGCACCAGCAGGGCGACGCCGGCCAGGCCGGCCGCGCCGGCCACCAGCACGCGGAGCCCCGGTCGCTGGCCGAGCAGCGCGAACGCCAGCGCCGCCACCACGAACGGGCCGATGGCGCCGAGGACCGCCGCGATCCCGCCCGGCAACCGGTACGCCGCGACGAACAGCAGCGCGAAGAACAGGCCGATGTTCAGGAAGCCGAGCACCGCGGCCCGCCACCGCCAGGCGCCGGTGGGCAGCGCGCGGCGGCCGGCGAGGGCCGCGACGACCGTGATCAGCAGCAGCCCGGCGGGCAGTGCCCGCAGCGTCCCGGCGAGCAGGGGACGGCCGTCGGGCAGCAGCTCGGTGGTGACGAGGTAGGTGGTGCCCCACAGCGCGGGTGCGACGGCGGTGGCGAGCGCAAGGTTCCTCATGAGTAAGTAGCTTAGCACTAAGCTACTTAGAAGCAAGATATGCGAGGATGGTGTACGTGGCAGACGACGTCGACCGGATCATCGAGCAGTGGGCGCGTGAACGGCCGGACCTGGAGACCGACGCGATGGCGGTGTTCGGTCGCATCTACCGGCTGGCGCGCGTCGTCGGCGACCGGCAGGAGCGCGTCTACGGGGCGCTCGGCATTAACCGCGGCGAGTTCGACGTGCTGGCGACCCTGCGCCGCTCGGGTGAGCCGTTCCAGCTGTCGCCGAAGGCGCTGACCGCGGCGATGATGCTCACCTCCGGCGGTATGACCGGCCGGCTCGACCGCCTGGAGCGGGCCGGGCTGGTCGCCCGCTCGCCCGACCCCGCCGACCGCCGCGGCCTCGTCATCACGCTGACCGCCGCCGGCCGGACCCTCATCGACGAGGCCGTCGCGGTGGGCCTGGCCGCGCAGCGGGAGGTCCTGGAGCGACTGCCGGAGCCGCGCCGCCGCCAGCTCGCCACCCTCCTGCGCGACCTCCTCGCGGCGACCGAGGCGGCCGCCACGGAAGGCTGACGCCACGCATCGACGGCGAAGGTGATGTTTGAACGTCGATCCGTACGGCAACGACAGGGGTGAGCCCTCAGCCCCCGTACCGCCTTATCGACTGCGGAGGCGAGCGGCCGACACCGACGGCGGGTCCCGGCACACAAAGCCGAGGCCCGCCGCCGTCGGCATCCCGGCGGTCACCACGCAGCGGTCCCCGCGGACGCATCATCGCGGAGGTAAATAGGAGCCAACTGATCACGGCGGGCGCGGCGGCGGAGCACGACCCGCCGCCGCGCCCGCACATTGCGGCCCGCTCATGACGTTGTACTGGTGTGGACGTGAGTGACCGATGACGTTCGAGGAGTTCCTGCACGCCGAGATGGCCGGGCTGGCCCGGTTCTCGGGGGCGCTGTGCGGCGACCGGCACCTCGCCGAGGACGTGCTGTCCGACGCGCTGCTTGCCGCCTCGAGCCGATGGGGGCGCATCGCCCGGATGGAGCGGCGTTCGGCGCACGTGCGGCGCATCGTGCTCACGTCCACCAGTTGCGTGACGCACTCGAGCAGCACGACGCCGACCCGGACACGGTGCTCGGGCCGAGACCAAATCGTTGCCGACGGCCGTCAATGTTCGGTGGGGGTGCTCGCATCTGGAGAGCGTGACGTTCGAGGCCTACCTCGCGCTGCGGCTGCCGGCGCTGCTGCGCTATGCGCTCATGCTCACCGGTGACCCGCACCTGGCGGAGGATGTGGTGCAGGAGACGATGGTCCGCGCCCACGTGCACTGGCGGCGGGTGCAGCGGGCCGACCTGCCCGACCGGTACGTCAAGCGCATGGTCACCAACACCTACCTCGGCTGGCGGCGCGGCGGCTGGTTCCGGCGGTCCGTGCCGGTCGCCGACGTGCCCGAACGCGGCAGTGTCCCCGATCCGGCGGAGTCCTCGGCGGTACGCGAGGAGCTCTGGCAACGCCTGACAACCCTCCCGCCCAGGCAGCGGGCCGCGGTGGTGCTGCGGTTCTACGAGGACCTCGACGACACCGAGATCGCCGACGTACTGGGCTGCTCGGTCAGCACCGTGCGGTCCCAGATCTCCCGGGCCCTGACCACCCTGCGCGAAACGACGCAAGGCACGACGGAGCGCGCGGGGGAGCGCGGTGTACCGCTGACCCACCGGACAGGTGATGCACGATGATCGACGACGAGCTGCGGCAGATGTTCACGGAGCGGGAGCCGTTCGCGCCCGACGCGGACCGGACCACCGGCCGGATCCTGCGTGGCATCCCGGTGCGGCGGCAGCGGACCCGGCGCCGGCAGGCCGTCGCGGCGCTCGCGGTCCTCGCCGCGCTGGCCACCGTGCCGGTGCTGCTCGACGAGGACGACACGCCGCGGCAGGAGGCGCTCGTCGCGGCCGGCGACACGGCCGTGACGCTGCCGGTCACCCCGAAGTGGCTGCCGGAGGCGGCGGTGACCCGCACGTTCGCCGACGCCGTGCTGTCCGAGGGGATGCGCGCGATCTCGTACGAGTTCGGCGGTGCCGGCGGCATCCTCGCCGTCCAGGTGCACTCGAGCACGAGACCACCCACGCGGGAGTCGCCGAGCGCGACGCCCACCGAGCCGCGGGTGCCGGTGCGCGGGCAGCTCGCGACCGAGTTCGAGAGCATCGACCGGTCGCACGAGGACCAGTCGTGCACCCTGGCCTGGCAGGACCGGCCGCAGCTGTGGCTCACCGTGTTCGTCCGCGCGGAGGGTGTCACGCCCGGCGTCGCGTGCGCGCCAGCGCGGCAGGTGGCGCAGGGCCTCGTCGACCGGCCCATGGAGCTGGACCGACCGATCCGGTTCGGGCTCGTGCCCCGCGACTACGTGCTGGTCCAGGCCGGCACGAACATCGAGGCCTGGTGCCCGCGGGCCGGGGACAACCAGCACACGCCGCGGTGCGTGCAGGTGCGCGACGCGGCGCACACCCTCGCCGCGAACGGCCACCGGGTCATCGTCCGCGGCCAGATCGGCTGGCTGAACCGGACCGCGACGGAGGTGCAGCTGGTCGTGCCCGGCTACGTCGAGGTCCAGACCCCGACCCCGGCGGTCGACCCGGCGATCGCGGCGCTCACCGACGACGACGTCATCCGCCTCGCCGAGTCCGTCTCCCTCGCCCGGGGTTGGTGACCCGGCGCGGGATCGGCGAAGATCGCTGCATGCGGAGTCGGTTGGGCATACTGCTGGCGGTCGTGTCCGGCCTGTTCTCGGTGCTGCTGGCGGTCGCCGTCAACGTCGCCACCGGCGGCACGCTGCCGGCCCCGCTCGACGAGGTGTCATGGCTGGCCTGGCCGGCCGTCGGCGTCCTCGGCGTGGCCGGCGCGGGCCTGGCCTTCTGGCAGCAGTCGGCCCCACCGCCGGCGCCGCCGCTGCCGGTCCGGCCCCGGTGCCGGACCCGCCGCCGACCCCGGCGCCGGCGGAGCTGCCCGCGGCGACCCCGCTGTTCGGCCGCGACGCCGAGGTCGCCGAGATCGTCCGGGTGCTCAGCGGCGAGTCCCCGGTCGTCACCCTCGCCGCCGCCCCGGCACCGGCAAGACGTCCTCGCGCTCGGTGCCGCGCACGCGCTGCGGCCCCGGTTCCCCGACGGGCAGCTGTTCGCGACCCTGCGCGGCGCGTCCGCGGAGCCGGTCGCGCCCGAGGCCGTCCTCGGCCGGTTCCTGACCGCGCTCGGCGTGCCCGAGGACGAGCGGCGGGGCAGCACCGAGGAGCTCGCCGCACGGTTCCGCTCCGCCGTCGCCGACCGGGCGGTGCTGGTCCTGCTCGACGACGCCCGCGACGCCGCGCACGTCGCCGCGCTGCTGCCGGGCGGCGCGCGGTGCGCGACGATCGTCACCAGCCGGCGGCAGCTGACCGGCGTCGCCAACGCGCACGGTGTACCCTGGCCGCCCTGCCCGAGGACGCCGCCATCGAGATCCTCGTGCGCGTCGCCGGCGCCGACACGGTCCGCCGGGACCCCGACGGCGCGCGGGCCCTCGTCGCCGCCTGCGCCGGCCTGCCGCTCGCCGTCCTCATCGTCGCCGGCCGGCTCCGCGCCCGTCCACAGTGGACACCGTCGGCACTCGCGGAGCGCCTCGCCGGCGAGCACCGGCGCCTCGACGAGCTGCGCCAGGGCGACCTGGCGATCCGCTCGACGTTCCAGGCCGCGTACGCCGAACTGTCCGAAGTGGACCGCCTCGTGTTCCGCCGGGCCGGGTCGCACCCCGGTCAGGTGTTCACCCTCGCCGCCGCGGCCGCCCGCGCCGGCGTCGACGTGCCGCAGGCGGAGGCGGCGATGGACCGGCTCGTCGACGCGTTCCTGGTCGAGTCGCCCGGCCCGGACCGGTTCCACCTGCACGACCTGCTGCGCCTGTTCGCCACCGAGACCCTCACCGCGCAGGAGCACGCCGACGCCTCGCAGCGCCTGCTGACCTGGCTCCTGCCCCGACCCGCCGGCACCCGCGACATCGCCGGGTTGCCAGCCGTGCTCGCCGAAGGCGTCGGGACGGGCCGGCATCAGGCGGTCACGGCGCTCGTCGACGCCGTGCACGGCGACGTCACCGACCCCTTCGACCGCCTCGCCATGTGGACCGCGGCCGCCGAGGCCGCCGGCGGCGACCGGTTGGCGCGGGCCCGGGCGCTGCGCTGGGTGTCGCACTCGCTGACGATCGCGGGGAGGTCCAGCGGGCGCTGCCCCCGGCGGACGAGGCGCTCGCCCTCGCCGAGGCCGCCGGCGACCAGTGGGAGACCGCGCAGACCGTGCGCCGCCGCGGCGAGGCGCTGCGGGACCTGCACCGCTTCGCCGAGTCCGAAGCGGCGCTGCTGCGGGCCCTGGACCTGTTCGTCGAGGTGGGCCGCGTCGACGAGGAGGTTGCGGTACGCACGGCGCTGGGCACCCTGTACAACAACTTCCGGCGCCACGAACTGAGCGTGCCGATGATGGAACGTGCCCGCGAGCTGCTGCCCGCCGCCGAGGACGCGCAGGCCGGGTGGGTGCGGCTGGTGCTGGGCCTGGCATACCGGTTCGCCGGCCGCCGGGCCGAGTCCGACGCCGTCGTCGCCGAGGTGCCCGGCATCGCCACCCGGGCCGGCGACGACCACCTGCTCGCGTATTACCACCAGGAACTGGCGTGGACCGCCGAGGGCGACGGGCGCTGGGACGACGCCGAACGCGACTTCACGCAGATGCGCACCCTCGCCGAACGGGTCGGCAACGGCGCCGCCATCGGCGGAGCGCTGGTCGGGCTCGGCCTGATCGCCGAGCGCCGCGACGACCTCGGCGCCGCCCTCACCCGCTACCGGGAGGGCGCCGAACGCTACGCCCGCCTCGGCGACCGCATCCGCGAGGGCGAGGCCAGGCTTCGCGTCGCCGCGGTCCTCAACACCCAGGGCCGGGTCGCCGCAGCCGTCGCCGAACGGGCCGCGGCCGAGGCGCTGATCGGCGACTCCGAGTACACCTGGGGCGAGGGCCTGCTGTCCCGCCTTCCCGACGCCCCGTAGCAGGCGGCGCTCAGGGCCGCAGCAGGTGGGCCACGTCGAGGGCGCGGGACGGGGCGCCGCCCGTGTCGGCGGTCCACACCGAGGACAGGACGGCCTTGACGAATCCCCAGGCGGTGAGCCGGTCGAGCGGTTCGCCGAGCGCCGCCGACAGCTGGCGCAGCCGGGCCGGGACGAGGGCGGTGAGGGCTGGGTCACGGTCGTCGGGGTGCGGGTTGAACAGGATCGAGCCGACCTCGTAGCCGGGGTCGCCGACCACGCCGTGCGGGTCGATCGCCAGCCACGGCTCGCGGGTGCCGCGCAGCACGTTGTCGTGGTGCAGGTCGCCGTGCAGGACCGCCTCGCGGGTCGCGGTCGCCGACAGCGAACGCATGAGCGCGGCCGCCTCGGCGACGAGGTCGGCGGGGACGGCGCCGCGGTGCCCGTCCAGGGCGCTCACCTGGGACAGCACCGTGGGCAGCCCCGGCACCGGCGGCACGTGCAGGTGTCGCATCAGATCGGCGAGGACCGCGGTCGCCTCCGGGTCGCGCGCCGGGACGAGGTCGCGGAGGCGGCCGCCGGGGACACCTGCTCCAGCAGCAGCGCACCCCGGGCCGGGTCGGCGCGCAGCAGGCGGGCGGCGCCGCGACCGTCGAACGCGGTGAGCGCGGTCGCCTCCACCGCCAGCTCGAAGCCGACCTTCAGCACCGCCGGGGTGCCGTCGGCGCACCGCACGGCCGCGACGTAGTGGAACGTCAGGTCGTACGGTGCACCGAGGGTCAGCTCCCAGTCCGCGGCGAGGCCGGTGAGCAGGCCGGGCAGGTCCGCGAGCCAGCGCTCGCCGGCCGCACCCCACACGCCGGCGACGTTGCGCGCCAGCGCCGCCGTCAGGATGCGAACCACGCCCGCAGCTGCGCGGCCGCCTGGGCGAGGGCGACGCGGCTCTCGTCGACGGTGCCGGCCATCGCGAAGAAGCCGTGGGACATGCCGTCGTAGCGGGCGAGGGTGACCGGGACGGCGTCGTCGGCGAGCCGCTTCGCGTAGCGCTCACCCTGGTCGCGCAGCGGGTCGTATTCGGCGGTGATGACCAGCGCCGGCGGCAGGCCCTTGAGGGTCTCCGCCCGCAGCGGCGAGGCGAGCGGGTTCTCGGCGTCGTCGGGGTCGATCAGGTAATGCTTGCGATACCAGGCGACGGAGTGGTGGTTGAACTGGAACGGGTCGTCGTTGGCCCGCATCGACTCGTCGTCGGCGAGCTGGTCGGTGTTGGGGTAGACGAGCAGCTGACCGGCGAGGGTCAGGTCGCCGGCCTCCTGCGCGATCAACGTCACCCCGGCGGCGAGGTTGCCGCCGGCGCTGTCACCGCCGACCGCGATGCGGTCCGGGTCGGCGCCGATCTCGGCGGCGTTGTCCGCGACCCAGCGGACCGCGGCGTAGCAGTCCTCGATCGACGCGGGGAACGGGTGCTCCGGGGCGAGGCGGTAGCCGGGGACGACGACGAGGCACCCGGCGCTGTTGGCGAGGGTGCGGGCGATACCGTCGGCGGTGTCGATCGTGCCGAGGACCCAGCCGCCGCCGAAGAAGTAGACCAGCACCGGCAGCGGGGTACTCCCGGACGGGCGGTACACGCGGACCTGCAGGTCGCCGCCGGGCCCTTCGATCGTGTGGTCGGTGACGTCGTGCACCGGCTCCGGTGTACCGCCGCCGGCCTTGATCGAGGCGAGGTCGGCCGCGCGGGCGGCTTCGAGGGTCATCGAGTACAGCGGGGCGACGCCGTCGCGTTCGCGCTGGTCGCGCATCGCCTGCAGCTGGGGGTCGAGTGGCATCTCTAGGCTCCCTGGATCTCACGGGACAGGCGGCGGATCATCTCCGCCGCGGCGATGGCGTGGCTGCGAGCGTTGCCGTGCAGGCCGTCGGCACCGGTGAGGACGTCACCGGTGGCGATCGCCGGGTGCGTGGCGAGGTCGACGTGGACGGTGCCGAGGGTCTCGGCGAGTGCGGCGGTGCGCCGGCCGAGCAGCGTCATCCTGCGCGAGAACGCGGGACCGAGCCAGGCCGGCATCGAGGGGTAGTGCGGCATCACGAACAACGACACGGTGACGACCCGGGCACCGGCGTCCTGCAACGGGCGGATCAGCGCGGTCAGCGTCGCGTCGACGGCGTCGGCGCGCGACTCGTAGCCGGGGCGCATCGCGTCGTTGGCGCCGCAGACGACCAGCGCGAGGTCGGGGCGGAACGCGAGCGCCGGGTCGAGCTGGGTCGCCAGGACCTCGGCGGCGCGCAGGTTACGCCGGCCGAGGTTGCGGTGCGCCAGACCCGGCCGGTGCCGCGCCAGCTCCACCCGCAGCCTGTCGGGGAAGGCGAGGGGATGATAGCCGTCGACGGGCTCCGTCAGGCCCTCCGCGACGCTGTCGCCGAGGATCGCGAACCGGTGCCACGGGTGCCCCTCGAGGAGGGCCTGCGCCTCCCCGGCGGCGAGGCAGAACGGGTCGGACGTCTCGGCGATCAGCATGCTATCGGTGCCCATGCAAGACTTTCGGCTCCTGTCGGTCGTTGCCTGGTTCCGATAGGCTACCGCCTATGGAGCGCCGGTGACACGACCTCGGACCGGGCCGGTGTTGACCGCCTCCGACTACCAGCAGCTCGCCCGTGACCTCGTCGACTCCGACGTGTGGGACTTCATCGAGGGCGGCGCGGAGTCCGAGCGCACCCTGCGGGCCAACGTCGCCGCGTTCGACCGGTGGCGGCTGCGCCCGCGGGTGCTGACCGACGTGTCCACAGTCGACACCACCGTGTCGTTGTTCGGGGCCGAATATGCGACACCGGTCGGCGTGGGGCCCACCGCCTACCACCGCCTCGTCGACGCGGAGGGCGAGGTCGCCACGGCCCGCGGCGCGGACGCCGCCGGTGCGCTGTTCGTGGTGAGCGTGTTCGCCAGCCGCACCCTCGAGGACGTCGCCGCGGCGACCTCCGGCACACTCTGGCTGCACCTGTACTGGTTCCGCCGCCGCGAGGTGATGACCGGCCTCATCCGGCGGGCGGCCGACGCGGGCTTCGGCGCGCTGGTGCTCACCGTCGACGCGCCGCGCATCGGCCGGCGCTGGCGCGACATGCGCAACGGGTTCGCGATCGGCGGTGACGTCGCCGCCGTCAACATCGACGCGGCGGTCATGGCCCTGACCCACCACAGCGACGAGGGGCACTCGGCGATCGCCGAGCACGCCGCCCAGTCGTTCGACGCGGCCGTCACCTGGGCCGACCTGGCCTGGCTGCGGGAGCAGACGAGCCTGCCGATCGTGCTCAAGGGCATCCTGACCGCCGAGGACGCGGCACTGGCCGTCGAGCACGGCGTCGACGGGATCGTGGTGTCCAACCACGGCGGCCGCCAGCTCGACAACGCCGTGGCCAGCCTCGACGCGCTGCCCGAGGTCGTCGACGCGGTGGGTGGCGCGCTGCCGGTGCTGTTCGACGGCGGGGTCCGCCGCGGCACGGACGCCTTCACCGCCCTCGCCCTCGGCGCCGACCTGGTGCTGCTCGGGCGGCCACCGCTGTGGGGCCTCGCCGCCGGTGGCGCCGAGGGTGTGGAAGGGCTGCTGCGCACCACGACCGAGGAGCTGGCGCACGCGATGGCGCTCGCCGGCCGGCCGCGCCTCGCCGGGCTGGACCGGTCGACGGTGCGGGCACAACCAGGAGGCGAGCTGTGATGGTGGAACTGCGGCGGGAAGCGTTGCACGTGTCGGTCTCCGACCCGGTGTCCGCGTCGATGAACTTCCTCAACGAGGTCGCCGGCCGGTTCCCGGACGCGATCTCCCTCGCCGCGGGCCGGCCCTTCGACGAGTTCCACTCCGTCGCCGACATCGACAAGCACGTCCAGGCGTACCTGACGCACCTGCGCGAGCGGGGCCTCAGCGCGGCGCAGAGCCGGCAGCTGCTGACCCAGTACGGGCGGACCAACGGCCACGTCGGCGGCCTCATCGCCCGCATGCTGGACGTCGACGAGGACATCCGCGTCCCGGACGAGGCGGTCATGGTGACCACCGGCTGCCAGGAGGCGATGGTCATCGCCCTGCGCGGCCTGTGCGCCGGCCCAGGTGACGTCGTCCTCGCCGCCGAGCCGTGCTACGTCGGGTTCACCGGCGCGGCCCGCATCCTCGGCATCGACGTGGTGCCGGTGCCGGAGTCTCCGGACGGCCTGCGCCCGGAGACGGTCGCGGCGGTCGCCGCCTCGGTCCGGGCCGGCGGGCGCACCCCGAAGGCGCTGTACCTGGTGCCCAACTTCGCCAACCCGTCGGGCGTGTCGCTGCCGGTGCCGACCCGCCGGGCGCTGCTCGACGTCGCCGCCGAGGCGGACCTGCTGATCCTGGAGGACGACCCGTACGGGCTGTTCGGCCTCGACGACGAGCCGCGCCCGACCCTGAAGTCCCTCGACACGGACCAGCGGGTCATCTACCTCGGCTCGTTCGCCAAGTCGTACTTCCCAGGGGTGCGGGTCGGGTTCCTCGTCGCGGACCAGGCGGTCGTCGACGCCACCGGCCGCCGCACGCTGCTGGCCGAGGAACTGTCGACGGTGAAGAGCATGCTCACCGTCAACACCTCCGCCCTGTCCCAGGCCGTGGTCGGCGGCATGCTGCTGGACAGCGGGTTCAGCCTGCGCGGCGCCAACCAGGCGAAGATCCGCTTCTACCGGCAGAACCTGCAGACCCTCCTCGCCGCGCTCTCGCAGGAGTTCAGCGGCACGCCGGTGCGGTGGAACAGCCCGAGCGGCGGGTTCTTCGTCGTCGTGGACGTGCCGGTCGACGCGTCGGAGGAGCTCCTGGAGGTCTCCGCCCGCGAGCACGGGGTGCTGTGGACCCCGATGCGGTTCTTCTACCTGGGCGGCGGCGGCAGCCACGCGATCCGGCTGTCGTGCAGCGCCCTGGAGCCGGCGCAGATCGAGGAGGGCGTCCGCCGCTTCGCGCGTCTCATCGCGACCGCGTGACCGTGGACGCCGTCCAGGTCTGGCTCGCCGACGCGCTGGTGCCCGACACCGCGCTGCCGGCCATGTTCACGCTCCTGGACGACGACGAGCGACGCCGCCACGCCGCCATCGTCCACTCGATCGACCGGCGCCGGTTCGTCGTGGCACACGCGGTCACCCGCCGGATCGTCGGCGCGGCCCTCGACGCGCCGGCGCACGAGCTGCGCTGGGCACACAACGCCAACGGCAAACCGTCGTTGACCGGGGCGTACACCGGTGTCGAGGTCAACCTGTCGCACTCCGGCGATCTCGTCATGGTCGCCGTGTCCGGCCGTCGGCCCGTCGGCGTCGACCTGCAACGGGTGATGCCGACCCTGGACTGCGCCGCGATGGCCCGGCGGTTCTACCCGCCCGCCGAGGCGCACCTGGTGACAGGCGACGGCGGCCACGAGCGCTTCGCCGCGCTGTGGGCCCGCAAGGAGTCCCTGGTGAAGGCCGCCGGTGCCCGGCTCACCCGCGGCCTGGCCACCCCGGTCGCGGGTCCGGCGCCGGTGGTGGTCGAGCACGACGGGCCGTTCCGGATCGAGGACCTCGACGCCCCGGACGGCTTCCGCGCCGCGGTGGCCCTCGCCGGCGACGCCCCGTTCACCGTCACCCAGCACGTCTGCGAGGCTGCCTGAGCCGTTGCGGTACGAGGACGAGCAGCCCCTGCCGGCGGGCGGCCCGTCACCTGGAGCCGCTAGGAGATCGTGACCGCGATTTCCTTGTAGCCGTGGAAGGTCAGCAGGTCCAGGGTGCGCGGCGGGCCGGCCAGCGCCAGCTTCGGGAACCGGCGCAGCAGCATCGGCAGCGCGAGCTGGAGCTCCAGGCGGCTGAGCGCCGCACCCAGGCAGTAGTGCGGGCCGACCGCGAATGACATCGTCTGGTTGTTCGGCCGGCTCGGGTTGAAGACGTCCGGTTCCGGGAACCGCAGCGGGTCCCGGTTCGCGGCGCCGAGCAGGACGAGCGCCTCGCTGCCGGCCGGCACCGGCACGCCCATGATCTCGGTGTCCTCCGACGCCCACCGGACCGTGAACTGCAGCGGCGTCTTGAAGCGGAGAATCTCCTCGACGTATGCCGGCGACAGCTCCGGCCGGTCGACCAGTTCGGCGCGGGCCTCGGGCCGATCGAGCAGCAGGGTGAGCCCGTTGCCGATCGAATGGACACTGGTGAGGAATCCCGCGTTGTACAGCCCGATGAGGTTGACCACCAGCTCGGCATCGCTGAACTCGGCCGTTCCGGACGCCTGAGCCTGCAGGAGCGCACTGATGAGGTCGTCCTGCGGAGCGGCACGGCGCGTCGCGATCAGATCGGTGAAGTACGCGGTCAGCTCGGCCGCCGCCTTGTTGCCCGCCTGCAGGTACCGCCAGTTCTGCGGACCCGGCTCAAGCACCAGCGAGAACGGCTCCGACTGGGACGGGAACCACGCCCGGTCCTCCTCGGGCACGCCGATCAGCTCGCCGATGACGTCGCTCGGCAGCGGATACGCCAATGTCGCCATGAAGTCCACCGGCCGCCCGCCGGCACCCAGCTCCTCGAGCAGATCGAGGCGGCGGTCGATGTGCCGGACGATCGCGGGCTCCAGTTGCGCGACGCGCCGCGCCGAGAAGGCCTGCGCCAGTGGCCGGCGCACCCGCATGTGGTCCGGCGGATTGAGGAAGAAGACGGACTGCTTCAACACCCACAGCGACAGATGGCGCCGCCACAACGGCTCGGCGCGGTGCTCCAGTTGATCCAGGTATGCGGCGTCCAGGATGCGGAATGTCGGGTCGCGCATCACCCGCTCGATTGCCTCCCACCCGTGCACGACGGCCGCGTACCGATCCACGGCAGGGTCGAGCGGCGCGGCCTGGCCCTGCCGGTGCAGATCTGCGTAGAAGGGATACGGGTCTCGCCGACCCTCGGCCGAAAAGAGATCCTTCAACGCAATCACGGTCTGCATCGAGGCAAGCCTCCCCCATCGTGTCCGACAGCTCCACCGGCCCGGCCGATGATAGCCCTATAAATGATCAACGTCGATGAACTGGCACCGCTGTCGGGCCGCGTGGATCGCGAGGCTCCGGACCGGCGGGCCGGATTGTGTTGTGCTGGTCGAGTCGTGCACCCCGCCGTCAGCCGAAGGTGGCCACGCACAGGTAGCGCAGGGCGGGGTCGTAGTCGGCGACCGCGATCCGGCCCGCGGTGCCGAGGTCGAGCGCCGCCAGAGACTCCCACACGCCGGTCATCGGCTGGGCCGGATCGGCGAGGACGACCAGGTCGGCCTTCACGTCGTCGGCGAGCGCGGCCAGCCCGCCGCCGAGCACGACCGTGGACGCGTCGAGATTGTCCAGGACGGCGTCGGAGTCAGGGGTCACGGTCACCGACACGCACGCCGCGGCGGTCGTCGCGTCCAGGTGCAGGGCGACTCCGGCATGGGCCGCCGGCAGTGCCACGGGCACCCCGGGGTCGTAGGGCAGGTCGGTCTGCTCGACGGCGATGAGCAGCGCCCGCGGGTGCGTCGCGGTGTAGGCCCTCATCAGCGACAGCGCGGTGAACGCCGCCGCCCGGCCCTGGTCCGACACCGCGAACGACATCGGCTCGCCCGGGCAGACGTGCGTCAGGTAGGTGCTGACCGCCCGCCCCGGCGAGATGTCCGGCACGTCGTAGGCGAGCACGAGCAGGTCGACCGGCGAGTCCGGCAGCAGCTCGACCGCCATCTCGCCGTAGGACTGGCCGCGCACCGGGTCCAGCGCGGAAGGGGTCAGCGACAGGCCGTACTGGCCGACGAGGTCGGTGAGGTACGCCGACAGGCGAGCCGTGTGATCCGGGTCGGCGGCGAGGACGGCCGGCGAGGAGTACCGGCGCGACACCGCGCGCCGGAGTCCCCAGCGGTCTTCGGCGGGCATGCTCACTCTTCCGGGAGCAGGTTTCCGGCGACGTAGTCGGCGAGGCTGCCGACCGTCTCGAAGTTGTCGCGGCCCATGTCCTCGACGCTGATCTCCCGCTCCAGCTTGTCCTCCAGCTCGAGGACCAGTTCCAGGCCGGTGGTGGAGCTCATGCCGAGGTCGTCCATGAGCGTGGTGGTCTCCGACGCGCCGGTGACCTCCCGCTTCAGCACGCGTGGCAGCAGCTCGCAGATCGTGTCGACGACCTGCTGGCGCAGCTCCGGGTCGACGGTGGTGGTGGTGTCGGTCATGAAGAGGCTCCTTGAAGAGAGGGCTTGCAGCGAGGGCGGGAGCTAATGCTCGAAGACCATGGCGGAGAACGTGGCGCCCAGGCCGGATCCCGCGGCGGCGATGACGTAGCGGTCGCCGGGCCGTAGCAGCTCCCGCCGCACGGCGGTGCGGTGGTTGAGGAACGCGTCGGCGCAGAAGACGTGGCCGTATTCCGCGACGTGCTCGAGCAGGACCCGGTCGAGCGGGTACCCGATCCGCTTGCACACGCGTTGCCAGGCGACCGCGTTCACATTGTGGGGCAGGATCACGGCGATGTCGTCCAGCGTCAGGCCGGCCTGCTCGACGGCGCTGGTGACCGCCTCGCCGAGGGCGTCGTGGTAGATCCGCTGGAACTCGCCGTCGACCTGCGCCAGCTCTTCGTCGAACTCGCCGCGCAGCCGCGCCACGTAACTGAGCTGCCGGTCGTGGGGACCGGAGGCGGCGACGAGGCAGGCGGCGGCGCCCTCGCCGAACATCGTCGTCTCCGGCACGAGCCGGGCCTCGCGGGTGAACGTCTTCTCGCCGGTGAGGATCAGCGCGAGCGCGTCGTCGGGTGCGGTCGCCAGGAGCCGGCCGGCGAGGTCGACGGCGAGGAGGCCGGACGCGCATGCGTGGTGGCCGACGGCGAACGCCTGCGCGTGCTGCAGGCCGAACGATTGGCACACGTCGTGCAGCGGGTTGTGCGGGTAGGGGACCACGCCGGGCATCGTCCGCGCGTAGAGCACATACCGGATCCGGGTGGTCTGCGCCGTGGTGAGCCGCAGGTCGGCAACCGCGAGGCGGAGCAGCTCGGTGAGCGAGGTGTCCGGTGCGTGCGAGGCGGTTCCGAGCTTGTGGTACCGGCGGAACACCCGCAGCTGCATCGGGGTCAGGCCGTACTCGTCCGCGTGGGACTCGATCGGGACGCGGCCCGCCGGCACGTGGGTGCCGATGGCGACGAGAGCGGTCACGGGGTCCTCGTTTCAGCAGCCGTTGACAGTGCCTGCAGCGCCTGGTGCACCGCGATCGCCTCGACCGACCTGGCGAGCGCCTCGACCCGGGCCGGGGGATTGCGCCACGTGTCGGTGAACCAGGTCAGCAGGAAGTGGCCGGGTTCGTCGTCGACGTCGATGTTGAGCGGGTCGTACGGGTCGTCCTGTGCGGCGGTCCAGCGGAACTCGCCCGGCGCGGCCGCGTGGACCTGTTCCGCGGTCGGTGCGTCGCCCGGGAACATCTGCCGGCTGATCGTGCGCCGGTCGTTGAACCAGATCCCCGCGTCGAGGTCGATGCCGAGCGTCCCGGCCAGGGTGCGCGCGTGCGCCTGGACCGCGGCCGGGTCGTGGTAGGCCCACTTGTAGGCGAGCATCGCCGCGATCCCGGTCTGGCGCAGCGCGTCGGCGAACGGCCGGCCGGCGACGTCCGCGACGCAGATCCCGTGCTGCGCGACCATGGCCACGACGTCGCCGAGGCCGCGGCGGAACCGGTTGTCGACCATCGGCCGGATGACGGCGGGCCGCCCGTCGCCGGCCTGGTCGGTGAGGGCGATCGCCAGGAAGGTCATCAGCACCTGCGAGGTGTCGAGGTCGGCGATCGTCGAGACGGTGTGGGTGGCGGTGTACAGGGCGGCGGACCGGAACTCGCCGCGGTGGTGTCGCGGCCCGGGCCGTTCGGCGAGCGGGCCGGCCGGCGGGAGCTGCCGCAGCATCCGGTCCCAGTGTTTCAGCGCCCGCTCGCGCTGCTTGAGCCCGTCCGGCGACGCCTGCCAGCGGACCTGGTCGAGGGGCTGCAGCCCGGTGGTCGGCGCGGCCTCCGCCCGCGCGGCGACCTCGCGGAGCATGAGCCGCCCGCCGACGCCGTCGGTGACGAGGTGGCAGGTGACGGTGGACAGGTACGCGGGGCTGCCGCCGACCCGCACGACGCCCATCCGCACCGGCCAGTCGGCGACGAAGTCGTAGCTCTGGGCGCGGTAGTGGGCGTCGACGGCCGCCGTGTACGCCTCCGGGTCGGCGCCGGGCGGCACGTCGAACACGTCGAGGCCGATGGTGCCCTGCGCGGCGACCGTCTGCAGCGGCTCGCCGCCGGCGTCGAAGCGGAGCCTGGTGCGGAACGTCGGGTACCGGTGCATCGCCCATTGCAGGTCGGCGACGACGTCCTCGATGGCCGTCCCGGCGGGCAGCGGCGCCCAGCCGCCGATGGGCAGCCAGGAGCGCTGGCGGAGCATGGTCAGCCAGATCTCGCGCTGTCCCCAGGACAGCGGCCCGATGCCGGCGCCGTCGCCGGAGAACCGGACCGGGATCCGCGTCGTGGCGCGGATCCCGGTGGTGTCGGCGGGGGCCGGCAGGTACGTGTCAGGCATTCGCCATCTCGGCGAGGTGCCGCTGCCGCATCAGGAACTTGCGGACCTTGCCGGTGGGGCCGGTCACGATGTTCTCGTCGGGGAACACGACGACCTTGCGCAGCGTCGCCGCAGCGGCCGGGGTCAGCGCGGCGCGGACGGCCTCTGTGTGGTCGACGGTCGGGTCGGCGCTCGCGTGCAGCGACAGCAGCACGTCGGACACGACCCCGGTGTCGGTGGTGACCGACACGATCGTGCAGTCGCGCACGTCGGGCACGGCCCGCAGGATCTGCTCCTCCGACATGGCGGTGTACAGCCAGTTGCCGTCGCCGAGGTCGACGGAGTCGACGGCGCGGTCCACGTGGTAGTAGTACCCCTCCTCGTCGCGGAACATCAGGTCGCCGGTCAGGTAGTAGCCGTTGAGCCGGTTCCGGTACGTGTTCACGTGGTCGTTCCAGTAGCCGGGTGCGAGAGTCGGCGACTTGAGGCCGAAGTGACCGACCGCGCCGACGGGGACCTCCTCGCCGGTCTCGGTGTCCAGCAGCGCGACGTCGGCGAAGACGTGCGGCACGCCGACGCAGCGGCCGTAGCGTTCGGTGTCGGGCCGGTGGGTGATGTGGAACGCGGAGTGCCCCATTTCGGTCGAGCCGAGCCCGTCCACGAACATGGAGCCCTTGACCCGCTCGACGGCTGCACCAGCTGAAGACCCGACCTGACGGGTGACGGTGTTGCGGCTGCCGACGTTGACGAGGTTGCGGATGTGCGGCTCGTGCGCGCAGTCGCCGGTGTTGAACCACAGCGCGACGGAGTCCAGGTCGTGCTGTTCGAGGTCGAAGCGGGCCAGCTCGGACCAGGTGACGGCGAAACCGAACACGCCGGTCGGCTTCCACTGCTCGATCGCGTCCAGCACCACGCCGCCGTCGCTCTGCTGCGACAGGAACAGCAGCTCGGAGCGGTTGCTCAGGGCGTGGTTGATGGTCATGATGCCGGCCGCGTGGGGGGCCGGCAGGGCACTGAGGATCCGCTCGGTGCCCTGGGCCCTCGGGCCGCTCAGCCGGATCTTGCGGGTGGCGTGGAACAGGCTGGCGTGCGAGTGCACGACGGCGGTCGGCATGCGGGTGGTGCCGGAGGAATGGGTGATGGCGATCGGGTCGTCGGCGTGCAGCTTGAACGGCGCCGGTGCCTGCGCCGGGTCGCCGGTGCCGGTGTCGGCCGCGTCCAGGACCGGGATGCCGACGTCGTGCTTGATCTCGCCACCAGTCAGCCGTTCGATGTGTGCGGCGTCGGTGATGAGCGCGGTCGCGCGCAGCTTCGCGATGTACGCCGCGGCGATGTCGCCGGGGATGTTCGGGTTCATCAGCGCCGGGATCGCGCCGAGCCAGACCAGGCCCATCCAGTTGAGGAAGCAGTCCGCGGAGCTGGTCACGTAGATGGCGACCGGGTCGCGGCGGCTGATGCCGTACGCGTGCAGCCACGCGGCGCGGGCCGCGGCCCGGTCGCGCAGCTCGCCGAGGGTGAGGCCCTGCCAGGCGGGGAAGCCGTCGACGGCGACGTCGAAGGCGATGCCCGGCCCGTCCAGTGCCGCGCCGTGCTCGATGAGCTTGTGCAGCACGTTGCCGGCACCGACGTCGGGGTCGGCGGCGAGCGCCGCCCGGATGCTCGTGGACGCCATGGGTCTACTCCTCGTTCTGCGTTGAAAATGAGGTCTTCGCGACCTGTTCGATCGCGGTGCGGATCTGGGCCCGGGTCGGCTGCAGCGCCAGGTCCAGTTCGCGGGCGAAGGGCAGCACCGCCCCGTCGGGGCGGGTGATCCGTTTCGGCGGCGCGATCAGGCGCATCTGTTCCGCGGCGGTCGCCAGGATCTCCCCGCCGATGCCGCAGGAGCGGTTGGAGTCGTCGACGACGACGAGCCGGCCGGTGCGTTCCAGGGACTCGGCGAGCCCGGACCAGTCGAAGGGGTGCAGCGTCCGCGGGTCGAACACCTCCACCGACACCGTCCCGGCGAGTTCCTCGGCGACGGCGAGGGCGTCGTGGACGAGGTGCCCGACGGCGACGACCGTCACGTCGTCACCGGCGCGGTGGATGCGCCCCGACCCGAGGGGCACCGGGGCCAGGGTGGCGAAGTCGACGTTGTCGCGGACCCCGATTGCGCCCGCCGGCGCGAACACGATGACGGGGTCGTCGTCGCGGATCGCGGTCAGCAGCAGACCGTAGGCGTCGGCGGGGGTCGCGGGCACGACCGTCTTCACGCCGACGTGGGCGAAGAGGCTGTACGGGTGGTCGGAGTGCTGCCCGGCCCAGCCGCCGCGGGAGCCGGAGCTCGGCAACAGGTAGGTGACCGGGATGCTGACCTGACCGCCGGTCATCAGGGAGAACTTGTGGGCCTGGTTGGCGATCTGCTCGAACGCCAGGAACAGCAGCGCCGGGATCTGGAACTCGATCACGGGGCGCTGGCCGGCCATCGCGGCGCCGGTGGCGAAGCTGGTGAATGCCTGCTCGGAGATCGGCATGTCGACGACCCGTTCGGGGCCGAACTTCTTGAGCAGGCCGGTGGTGACGTTGCTGACCGCGACGCCGACGTCCTCGCCGAAGACGCAGACGGCCGGGTCGGCGTCCATCTCGGTGCTCAGGGCCCGGTTCAGCGCCTTGAGATACGACAGGTTCGGCATCAGGAGACCCCCGCCCTGGCCCGCAGGCCGTCCGCGTACAGATGGTCCAGCGCACCGGCCGGGTCCGGCATGGGGCTGTCCACGGCGAAGCGGACCGCCTCGTCGAGCAGCGCCTCGATCTCCGCGTCGATGCGTTCCCGGTCCGCGACGGGGATCCGGGCGCCCTGCAACGCCACCGGGTCGCGCCGCATGCCGAGTGCCACCTCGTCGTCGGTGCGGTACCGCGGCCGTGCGCTGTGCTCCCACGTGTGGTGGGCGTCGAAGCGGTACGCGACGCACTCGATGAACGACGGACCGCCGCCGGAACGGGCCCGGGCGACGGCGTCCCGCGCGGCGGCGAGGACCGCCTCGGGGTCGCTGCCGTCCACTGTGGACGCCGGGATGCCGAACGCCTCGGCGCGGCCGGTGATCGAGCCGGCGACGGCCTGCTCGACCCGGGTGGTGGTGGCGAAGCCGTTGTTCTCGCAGACGAGGACGACCGGCACCTTCCACAGCGACGCGAGGTTCATGGTCTCCAGCACGACGCCCTGGCTGACGGCGCCGTCACCGAAGTAGGTGATCGCGACCGTGTCCTTGCCGGCCCGCCGGGCGGCCCACGCGGCGCCGGTCGCGATCGGCACGGCGGCGCCGACGATCGCGTTGGCGCCGAGGATGCCGAGGCTGAAGTCCGCGGCGTGCATGGAGCCGCCGCGGCCGCCGTTGAGCCCGGTGGCCCGGCCCGTCAGCTCGGCGAGCATCCGGGCCGGGTCGGCGCCCTTCGCCAGGACGTGCCCGTGGCCGCGGTGGGTGCTGGTGATGACGTCGCCGGGGCGCAGCGCTCCGCAGGTCCCGGCCGCGATCGCCTCCTGCCCGAGGTACGGGTGGATCCCACCGACGATCGTGCCGTCCCGCACCAGTTCGATGGCGCGTTCCTCGAACCTGCGGATCAGGCGGACCGTCCGGTACAGCCCGGCGGCGTCAGTCACGTGTGCTCCTTCTTCGAAACGGCGACTACGCCGCGAGGACCTTCTCGTCGATCTTGGCGAGGATGCCGCTCCAGAGCTTGGCGCGGGCGGCGAGGGCGAGGTTGATGGTCTCCGCGCACTCGCTCCACTTGCTCTCGTCGTCGCCGCACAGGTCGGTGACCATCTGCATGGCCATCGGCGTGTGGAACTCGCCGTCCACCTCGATGTGCCGCTCCAGGTAGTCGACGAACGTGTCGAGCTGCCCGCCGCCCTGCTCGTTGACCTTGACGACCTGGGTGAACATGTCCGGGATCAGGTCCTCGCGGCCGAACGCGAACGCCGCGGCCTGGCAGTGGATCGGCGCGGTGTCGATGAGGTGCCAGGTGAGCCCGACGAACTCCGCGGACGCCTCGGGCACACCGGCCGCCGCCATCGCCGCCGGCACGGCGGTCCTGTCCCGCAGCAGCTCGATGAAGGTGTCGATGACGGTCGTGTCGGCGCCGGCCTCGCGCATGCCGAGCAGGTACAGCTCGAAGTGGCTGATGAAGCCGCCACGCAGCTCGTCGCTCTCCTCGACCAGGACGATGTCGTTGATGAGCCGCCGGCTGCCGGTCGGGCCGGTCGGGATCCACGGCACCTCGACGCAGGTGAGGTTGCGCTGCAACGACTTCAGCAGCGACATGAAGTCCCACACGGCGAAGACGTGGTGCTCCAGGAACGTCTGGATCGCCGGCAGGCTGTCCAGCCGGGCGTAGATCGGGTGGGACACGACCTCGTTGCGGGCATCGGCGATCAGCGCCTCCAGCCGATCGATGCCCGGGTGTCGCTGACCCCAGTCGTAACGGGACATGTGAGCCTCCTGAGAAGTTAGGGCGTACGCCACAACACGGGGCAGTACTCGGGATCGGAGTAGTCGGGTCGGCCGTCTTCGGTGCGCCGCACCAGGACGTCGTGGTTGTAGGTCACGACGTCACCCGTGCTGAGTTCGAACCGGCGGTACTCGTTCGCACCGTCCTGCAGGTGGAAGGAGACCGCGCGGCGAGGGTTGTCGCTGCGGTTGGGGCCGCTGCCGTGATACGTGCGGCAGTGGTGGAAGCTCATGTGTCCCTTGGGGATGACCATCGGGATCTTGACGACCTCGACGTTGTTGTACGCCGCGTTCTCCGCGAGCATGACCTCCAGGTCGTCGCGGTCACGCTCGGCGAAGTGCTTCGTCGTGGTGTCGTCGGCGAGGATCTCCTCCCACCGGTGCGAGCCGTCGACCATCGTGATCGTGCCCATCTCCTCACCGCAGTCGTGGAAGGGGATGAACGCCGTCAGCATGTTCTCCGACGTGCAGGACGACCAGTAGTGCCGGTCGAAGTGCCACGGGACCACGTTGCTGGGCTCACCGACGATCGGCGGCTTGTAGATCAGCGTCGACTGGAAGACCCGGATCTCGTCGGCCTTCGCCAGCCGCGCCGCGACCGCGCCGATGAGCGGCTTGCGCAGGATCCGCGCGATCGGGTCGCTCTCGTAGTGCACGTAGTCGTGGTGGCGCTGCACGTCGCCGTGCGACGGCTCCCAGTACGCCAGCCGGGGCGGGCGCACCGGCAGCGTGCGGGACCGCTCACCGGCGTAGAAGCGTTCGGTCACCTCGACGAGCTCGTCGACCTCGTCATCGGTGAAGAGCTTCTTCGTCAGGTACCAGCCGTGCTGGGCGTAGTGCTCGACGTCGTCGTCCGACGGCAGCAGCGCCAGCTCGTCATCGGACAATGTGAACGCCCGGGTCGCTGAGATGGTCAAGGGTCTATGTCCTTTCGAGGTCGTGAGAGGGGGCGGGGTCAGCTGCGCAGGCCGTCTGTGGTGTCGCGCACCGCGGCGAGCTCGCGCTCCTTCGCGGCGTACAGCGCCGGGATGTTGCTCGTGCCGAACGTCCGGGCGCCGTGCCGGTCGATGAGCTCGAGGAAGTACGTCCGGCGGATGTGCGTCGACTTGGCGAAGATCTGGTACATCTGGCCCCAGTGGTCCCGGTCGACGAGGATGCCCAGCGGCCGCAGCTGCTCCACGGGCACGTCCACCGCGCCGAGCCGCGCCTCGAGCATGTCGTAGTAGCTGGCCGGGGTCTGCGCGAACTCGACGCCCTTGGCGCTGTAGGCGCGCACCGCGGTCACGATGTCGTGCGTGCTGTAGGCGATGTGCTGCACGCCGGCGCCCTCGTGCCAGGACAGGAAGTCGTCGATCTGGCCGGCGCGGCGGCTCAGGTCCGGCTGGATCAGCGTGAACGTCACGCCGCCCGACGGGCTCTGCACCACTTTGGACTGCATGCCCTGCTCGCCGACCTCGATGTACTCCTGGAAGATCATGGTGAAGCCGAAGACCCGCTCGTAGTACTGCACCGTCGGGTCGAGCTCGCCGGCCTGCAGGCAGATCGCGGCGTGGTCGATGGTGTGCAGCAGGTCCGCGTCCGTCGGCGCGCCGGGCGCGACCGACATGTCGATCGCGCCGGGGAGGAACTGCCCGTCGCCGGGGGTGCGCTGGACGAGGCGGTGCGTCACGTCGCCGAAGCCGGACACCTCCGCGGTCACGACGGTCGAGCCGTTGTGCTCCAGGCGCTGCGGCGGCTGGAGCGGGGTGGCGCCGGCCGCGACGGCCTCGCTGAAGGCGACCTCCACGTCGGTGCAGCCGAAGGCGATGACCGACACGCCGTCGCCGTGCCGGGCGACGTAGCGGCTCGCGCGGTGGTCACCGCTGAGGCCGGAGGTGAGCAGGATCCGGATGTCGCGCTGCCCCAGCAGCACGCTGCGCTGACCCATGAGGCCGGTCTCCGGGCCGCCGTGGCCGTAGACGTGGAAGCCGTACGTGGCGCACAACTGGTGCGCCGCCTGGCGCGCGTCGCCGACGAACATTTCGATGTGGTCGGTGTCGAGGATCTCCATGGCCTGCTTCCCTTTCGGGTTCTGATCGATCGTTGCCAGATGGCGGTGACGAGCGGGCGTCACGCCGTGCGTGTCCACGCCGACTCCGGCCGGCCGAAGATCAGGCTCACGTTGTGGCCGCCGAAGCCGAAGGAGTTGGACAGGACGTGGGTCACCTCCGCGGGGCGGGGTTTGCGGAGGTGGTCGACGTCGCAGGCGGGATCGGGCTCGTCCAGGTTGTGCGTCGGCGGGAGCAGCCCGCGGAGCATGGCGTGGACCGACACCGCGGCCTCCACCACCCCGGAGGCGCCGAGCATGTGGCCGGTCACGCCCTTGGTGGAGCTGACCGGCGGGGTGTCGGCACCGAACACCGCGCGGATCGCGGTGGACTCGGCCACGTCGCCGAGTTTGGTGCTGGTCCCGTGCGCGTTGACGTAGCCGACGTCACCCGGTTCGATCCCGGCGTCGGCGATGGCCCGGCTCATGCAGGCGGCGGCGGCCGACCCGTCGGGGCGGGGGGTGGTGGGGTGGTGTGCGTCGTTGGTGGCGCCCCAGCCGACGAGGTCGGCGTAGCGGCGCGCCCGGCGGGCCTCGGCGTGCTCGGCGCGTTCGACGATGAACACTCCGGCGCCCTCACCGAGGACGAGCCCGTTGCGGCGGCGGTCGAAGGGGCGGCTCGCGGCGGTCGGGTCGTCCCAGCCCCGGGCGAGTGCCCGGGCGTTGCCGAACGTGTCGGCGAGCGTCGGGAACAGCGGCGCCTCGCTGCACCCGGCGACGACGATGTCGGCCTCGCCGGCGCGCAGCAGCCGCACGGCCTCGCCGATCGACTGGGCACCGGCGGCGCAGGCGGTGCCGATGGAGGAGCTGTACCCCTGGATCCCGTGGCGCATCGCGACCCGGGCGGCGCCCATGTTGGGCAGCATGCCCGGCAGCAGGTAGGGGCTGACGCCGAGGCGGCCCTTCTGGGAGCGCAGGACCGCCTGCGCGTCGAGGGTCGCGAGGCCGCCGGTGCCGGACAGGATGATGGCGATGCGGTACGGGTCGACGTCGCGGCCGACCTCGATGCCGGCGTCTGCCAGGGCCTGCTCGGCGGCGGTCATCGCCATGATGATGTACCGGTCGACGACCCGCGTCTCCGGCGCCGGCAGGACCGACGTCGGGTCGATCGGCGGGGAGAACGCGGCCACGTCGGTCGATCCGAAGAGGGGATGGTCGGCGGCGGGCCGGGACAGCCCGGACCGCCCGTCGCACATCGCGTCGAAGACCTCGGCGCCGGTGCTGCCGACGGGGGTGACGAGCCCGATCCCCGTGATGGCCATGGATCTGCTCATGGTGTCCCTCTTTCGGCGGTTCTTTCGGCGGTTCCGGCGGCGACGAGCACCGCGGCGGCGGTGTCGTGGCTGGTTCCGGTGATGGCCTCGGGCACGGCGGCCTGTTCGAGGAGGATGACGAGGACCTCGTCGGCGTCGCCGTCGGCGAGCAGCAGCCTGGCCACCGTCAGCCCGGCGTCGGTGCTGTCGACGCACACGACGGGCCCGGTCAGCCGCCAGCGGGAGGCGACGTGCCCGGCGACGGCGTTGGGCACGGACTGGAAGAAGAACAGCGGCCCGACCCGGCCGCCGGTGTCGACGGCCTCCGCGACGTGCGTCGCGCTGGCCACGTCGCCGAGGGAGGTGACGAGCACGATCGCGGTCACCGCCGGTGGAGCGCTCTCCGCACGGCGCTGGAGGCAGCGGCCGGCCGTGGCGGCGACGAGCGGGTTGAACGTGGAGTGCACGAAGCCGGCCAGCTTCGGCAGTTCCTCGTCACCCGGCTCCGGCCAGTCGGCGGCGGCGAGGACCTCCAGGCCGGCCCGCGCGGCGAGCGCGGTCAACGGCGGGATCTCCTCGACGAAGAGCTCCGCCGCGCCGAGACCCTGCTCCGCCGGGTCGAGAACTAATCCGCTCACGCCGTCACCTGCGCTGCGCTCCGGCGCCGGCCTGAGCCAACACTGCGCCCATGATGAGCGGCCTCTCCGCTTCGCTCCGGGCCGCTCATGCCGTCACCTGCGCTGCGCTCCGGCGCCGGCCTGAGCCAACACTGCGCCCATGATGAGCGGCCTCTCCGCTTCGCTCCGGGCCGCTCATGCCGATCCCACCAGCAGTGCGGTGTTGGCGCCGCCGAACGCGGCGTTCAGCGACAGCGCGTAGGTGGGTGCCGCCGCGGTGAAGCCGTCCAGGACCAGGTTCAGCTCGCAGTGCTCGTCGGCGGCGAGGAACCCGGCGTTGACCGGCAGCCGGCCGGTGCGCAGCGCGTGCAGGGTGACGATCAGCTCCAGTACCCCTGATGCCTCAAGGGCCTGGCCGTGCAACGACTTCGTCGAGGACACGGGGACGGTGCCGGCGTGCTCGCCGAGCGCGATGTGCAGCGCCGCGGACTCCGCGACGTCGCTCTGCGCGGTGCCGGAGCCGTGCGCGTTGACGTAGCCGACGTCCGCCGGCCCGATCCCGGCCCGCTGCAGGGCGGCGGTGACCGCACGGGCGAGGCCGAGACCGCGCGTGCGGCTGGCGACCCCAGCCGGCGAGCCGGGCGAGCGCCGTGGCACCCCGGTCGCGGGCCGCGGCCGCGGACTCCACGACGACGGCGCCGACACCGTCGCCGAGCAGCAGGCCGCGCCGTCCTTCGCTGAACGGCCGGACCTGTCCGTCAGTGGACAGTGCACGGCCCGCGTCGAAGAGGGAGAACTGATCAGCGTCCACAAGGTAGCCACCGGCCACGACGACCCGGTCGAGTTCGCCGCGGGCGATCGCCGCCGCCGCGTCGGCGACCGCGGTGCTCGCCGCGACGCACGCCGAGGTGTACGCCCGGATCCCCGCGCCCAGCGGCAGGTCCCCGGCCAGCCCGGTGCTGGTGGCCAGCGCGGCGGTGAACGCGGTGCTGCTGTGCTGCCGGCGGTCCGTCTCGGCCACGCGGGCCAGCGCCGGATCGCCGTGCAGGGCGAGGAAGAGCGGCGCGGCGGCGCGCTGGGCGGTGCTGAGCTTGGCCTCGTCACAGGCCTCGTCGACCACCCGCACGAGCTCGTTGGTGAGGGCGGGGGAGCCGGGCATGGCCGCGGCCACCCCGACCCGCCGTCCCGTCACGTCGAAGCGGTCCACGGGCTGGAACGCCGGCGTACCGGCGTCCAGCCCGTCGGCGAGGGCGGTCATGCCCCGGCCGAACGCGCTCAGCACGGCCGCTCCGGTCAGCACCACCGCACCCGGACCGCGCCGAGCGGTCATGGTGGCGGTCATCGCGAACCCGTCTCGACCTTCAGTTCCTGTAGGACCTCGAGCGTCCCGCTCACCGTCGACATCCGGGCGAGGGCTTCGTCATCGAGGTCGAGCGGCACACCGTAGTGCTGTTCGAGCTGGTGGACGAGCCAGGCAAGCTCCAGGGAGTCGATCCCCTCGGCGATGTCGGCCGGCGAGCGGTCGCCGTACGTGGCGAGCATGGCCAGGACGTCGTCGCGGGTTGGCGCAGCGGCCACGCTCAGCTGCCCGCCGTTGCTGCGGCGGACCGGCGCTCGGCAACCGCGGCGATGAACTCGCCCACGGTCATCCCGGCCAGCTTCTCCGCCTCGTCGTCGTCGAAGCGCACGCCGAAGCGGTCCTCGACGCGCACGGCGAGTTCGGCGAGCGACAGCGACTCGAGGTCGGCGCCGGCCGGGCCGAGCGCGGTGTCGTCGTCGACGTCCTCGGTGCTGTAGTTCATCTCCGTCAACGAGTCCAGCAGGAACTGGCGAATTTCCTGATTCGTCGTGTCGTTCATCGTGAGTGGTTCCCTTCCTTCACGGGTGCCGGCGCGACCGGGTCGGTCGCGCCATCGGTCACGTCTTCTCCCGCACGCTGCCCTGGGATCGCCGCCGGGATCGCGGGCGCCGGGACGGCGGCCAGCAGGGCGGCGCGGTCCCGGACGAGCTTGCCGGTGGCGGTGCGCGGCAGCTGATCCACGACCTTGAGCACGCGCGGCCGCTTGAAGCCGGCCAGCCGCTCGGCGAGCCGCTCCTGGACCTGCGCCGCGGTGGCGCCGTCGCGCAGCATCACGTACGCCTCGATGGCCTTGTCGAACGTCACGACGGCGCTGGCGACGCCGGGCAGCGCGGCGAGGGTGTGCTCGACCTCGGTCAGGTCGACCTTGAGGCCACCGACGGAGACCTGCGAGTCGCGCCGGCCGTGGATGCGCACGCGGCCGGTGGCCTCGTCGACGCTGCCGGCGTCCTTGGTGTGCAGCCAGCCGTCGGCCCAGCGGGCCGGGTCGACGAGGCCGAGGTACGGCGACGCGGGCAGCGACACGAGCAGCTCGCCGGCTTCCTCGCGGACGGTGAGGCCGGGTGCGGGGGTGAGGGAAGGGCGGTGTTCACCGAACAGGTCGGTGGCGATGACCCCGACCTCGGTCATCCCGTACATGTTGCCGAGGCGGATGCCGTAGCGGTCGACGAAGCCGCCGTAGACCTCGGCGCGGACCAGTTCCCCGCCGGTGGTCATGCCGGTCAGCTGTGGAAGTTTCATGGGGGCGTGCACCGACGAGAGCAGCTCGATGTGGAAGGGGACGCCGAGCAGCGTCGTCGGCTCCGGTCCCGCGGCGACCGTGGACAGGATGCCGTCGGCGGTCATCCGCGCCGGCACCACGAGCTGAACGCCGGCGTGCAGGCCGTAGAGCAGGCCGCCGACCAGACCGAGCACGTGCACCATCGACGCGAGCGAGACGATCCGCTCGCCGCACTGCGGCACACCGGCGCCGATCTTCACGTAGCGCCCGACCTCCTCGACGAGGTCCGCCGCGGTGCGGGCGATGACCTTCGACGGGCCGGTCGAGCCGGAGCTGAGCTGGATGAGCGCGTGCGCGGTGTCGGCGGGCCGCCCCGGGTACGTGGCGACGCGCTCCTCGATCTCGACGAAGCCGCGCAGCGGCCCGCCGGTGACGTGCTTGGCGGTGACCACGACCTGCGGTGCCAGGCGCTGCAGGGCGTTGTCGACCTCATAGGCGGTGAGGCGGTGATCCAGCAGCGCCGCGCGGGCGCCGAGCCGCCAGGCGGCGAGCAGGTTGGTGACGAATGCGAGCGACGGGGCGAGGCACAGCGCGACGGCTCCGCCGGGGCCCAGCCCGGCGGCGGCGAGCACGGACTGCTTGGCGGAGATCATGGCGCGCAGGTCGGCACGGGTGACGGGGGCCTCGAAGACCAGGGCGACCTGGTCAGCGGGGCCGGACAGCAGCACCTCGTCGACCCATGACGGGTCGATGCCCCGGGTTCGATGGATGTCGGTAACGGCGTCGGTCACCCGGAACCCCTTTCTGCGCACACGGTTGCCCCGCTGACCGGACGGCCCACGTTGGCCGGCGATCAGCGTGTGCAACCCCCGAATGAACACACTGGCGAACGTCGAGCGGGCCTGCAGCCGCCGGTGCGAATCACGCCCGGACACAATGCTCAGGAATTAGTCAGCTCGACTAGCCATAGACCTTACGCAATCAAAGCCGTTTTACAAGAGTGCACAACCCGACCGTGCCGCCGTTTGTCCGTTCTGCCATGCCTACGACCGCTAAAAATCGTTTGCATCGATACGTTCTGCATTAGGTTCGGTCTCTGCCCCGTCCAACAAAACTGCGAGGTCAGTACCGGTTCGGGGGACATCCGACGACTGCCAAATGGGGCAATATGCGCCACTAAGCGGCGCACCGGATACAACCGGTATCTACCCTGAGAACACTCGCCACCCGCCCATTGCCATGCGCTACGGTGCGCAACCGCCACGATTGACACCCGTGAACGTCCGTCCGGGCCGATATACCGTTTCGCCATGTATGGCGACACGATGAGCGTCGGCCTGCGCGATCTCCGACAGTGCAGGCCGGGGCCGGTGGCGAGCCATGTAACGTGCATTGACAAGCGTCGGCGCGTCGCCCATACAATGGCCGGGCTCGTGCGTCCCTATCCGGGAACGCGCCCATAGCTGGTGATCCCATTCGGAGATTTGCGACTGTGAAAGCTAATGCCAGTTCCGCATACCCGTCCGCACCTGCCGGGCCCGGACTGAACGCCGCCGTCGAGCGGTATTACGACACGACCCTGGACCTGTACGAGGATCTCTGGGGCCAGCACGTGCACCACGGCTTCTGGGACATCGGCGAGCGCCCCGGCAACGACGACGACCGGCACGCCGCGACCGACCGCCTCGTCCGCGAGCTGGTCGACTTCGCGGGTATCCCGGCCGGCGCCCGGGTCCTGGACGTGGGCTGCGGCATCGGCGGGCCGGCGATGCACCTGGCCGGGCCGCTCGGCTGCACCGTCGAGGGCGTCACCCTCAGCGCCGCGCAGGCCGCCCGCGCCAACGAGAAGGCCGCGGAGCTGGGCCTCGGCGAGCGGACCAACTTCCGCCAGTCCGACTTCTTCGAAGGCGGTTACCCGGACGCGTCGTTCGACGCGGTGTGGGCCGTCGAGAGTCTCATGCACATCGCGGACCGGGAGGCGTTCTTCGCCGAGGTCCTGCGGGTGCTCAGACCCGGCGGCATCGTCGCCATCGCCACCTGGTCGGTCCGGGACGGGGAACTGAACGCCGAGGAGACCCGGGTCGTCGACCAGATCCTGCGCCACCAGGTGATGCCGAGCTTCTCCTCCCTGGAGGAGCACGAGCGGCTCGCCGCCGCGGCCGGCTTCACCGACATCGCGATCGTCGACTGGAGCGCCAACGTCGCCAACTCCTGGGAGCCCGGGTTCGCCCAGGTCAAGGGGCTGGACAACGGCCGGTCGATGATGCGTGACCTGGCCCGCGACCGGGGCGTCGACGTGCTGGGCTTCTTCTACGCCGGGCCGCTGATGCTGAAGGGCTTCGAGACCGGTGCCGTGACCTACGGCGCGGTTCGTGCCACGAAGCCGGCGGCAGGGGACTGATCACCGTGACCACGGCGCCGCATCTCGCCGTCCATCGGGAGATCGTGGAGCTGCTGCGCCAGGTCACCGGCGAGGACGAGACCTGGGCGGCGGCGGTCACGCCGGACACCCGGGTCGACACCGACCTGTTCATCGACAGCCTCGAGCTGGTCGAGCTGAGCGTCAGGCTGCGGCAGGCGTACGGCGTGGACCTCACCGCATACGTGGCCGGCCTGGAGCTGCCCGAGCTGATCGAGCTCACCGTCGGGGACCTGGCGGGGCTGGTCCCATGAGCAGGTTCCTGTTCCTGTCGCTGCCGCTGACCGGCCACGTGCACCCGATGGTCGCGGTGGCCAACGTGCTGCTGGCGCGCGGGCACGAGGTGCTGTGGGCCGGGTCGGAGTCCTTCCTGCGCCCCCTTGCCGGTCCTGCCGCGGCGATCCACCCGATCCCGCTGCGCGCGCACCGTGGCCAGGCCGAACGCGGCCTCGACGCGACCCGCTCGCGGTGGGAGGGCTACATCCTGCCGCACACGAAGTACACCCGGAAGGGTGTCGAGGCGGCGGTCGAGGCGTTCCGGCCGGACCTGCTCGTCGTGGACCAGCACGCGATCGCGGGCCCGATCGTGGCGCACCGCTTCGGCCTGCCGTGGGTGACCGTCGCGTCCAGCGCGATGGAGCTGACCAGGCCGTTCGCCCGGCGCCTGCCTCGCGTGGAGGAGTGGATCCAGCAGCAGATGCGCACCGCGTGGAGCACCGCCGGCCACGACGGTGAGCCGCCGTGGGACCTGCGGTTCTCCCCGCACCTGCTGATCAGCTTCCTCGGCGAGGACCTGCTGGACGACCCGTCGCAGCTGCCGCCGAACACGGTCACGGTCGGGCCGTCGATCGCGCCGCGCACGCCGGATCCGGACTTCCCGTTCGACTGGCTCGACCCGGCCCGCAAGCACGTCCTGGTCACCATGGGCACGCTCAACATGGACCAGGCCGCGCACTTCTACCCGCGGATCCTGGCCGCCCTCGAACCGCTCGGCGAGCAGCTCCAGGCGGTCGTCGTGGCGCCGCAGGGCACGATCACCGGCGAGCCGGGGCACGTGCTGGTGCGCCGCCCGGTGCCGGTGCTGGACCTGCTGCCGCGGCTGGACGCGGTGGTCAGCCACGGCGGCGCCAACACCGTCAACGAGTCCCTGGTCCACGGGGTGCCGCTGCTGGTCGCCCCGATCAAGGGTGACCAGGCGCTCATGGCCTCGGCGGTGGCGCGGGCCGGCGCCGGGCTGCGGGTCTCGATCGACCACAGCCGGCCCGGGGCGCTGCGCGCCGCGCTGCTCGACCTGCTCGACGACCCCCGCTACGCGGAGGCGGCGCGGGCGACCGGCAAGCGACTGCTCGCGGGCGGCGGCGCCGATGCCGCCGCGACGGCACTGATCCAGTTCCTCCCTCAAAGCACGACGTCTGAAAGCGAGCAAGCGCGTGAAACTCCTGCGTGACACCTGGTTGATCTTCCAGCGGCACATGCTGCTGATGCTCCGGTCGCCGTTGTGGGTCGTCCTCGGCGTCGCCCAGCCGGCGGTCTACCTGATCCTCTTCGCGCCGCTGCTCAAGCCGGCGCTCGCGTCGGTCGGCGCGGAGACGATGAGCGACGCGTACAAGATCTACGTGCCGGGCATGCTCGTCGCCCTGGCGCTCGCCGGCGGCCTGTACGTCGGCTTCGGGCTGCTCGGCGACCTCGCCAACGGCGTCATCGAGCGGTCCCGGGTGACCACGGTCAGCCGGGTCGCGCTGCTGCTCGGCCGGTCGCTGCGCGACGTCGTCACCGTCGTCGTGCAGTGCATCATCATCACCGTCCTGTCGCTGCCGTTCGGCGTATTCGTCAACATCGGCAGCCTGCTGCTCGGCTACGCGATCCTGGCCCTGTGCGCGCTGTCGTCGGCGTCGATCTCCTACGGCATCGCGATCCGCGTCGCCAACCCCAGCGTCCTCGGGCAGGTCGTCAACAACATCGCCCAGCCGCTGATGCTGCTGTCCGGCACCCTGCTGCCGCTCGCCCTCGCGCCGCTGTGGCTGCGCACGGTCGCCGACTTCAACCCGTTCAACTGGGCCGCCAAGGGCCTGCGCGCGCTGTTCATCGGGGACACCGGCAACCCGGCGATCTGGCAGAGCATCCTGATCGCCGCCGGCCTCATGGTGGTCGCCGTGATCTGGTCGGCCCGCACATTCTCGCGTTCGGTCCGGTAAGGGAGCAGGATCATGATCAAGATCAAGGGTCTGAAGAAGGTCTACAAGTCGGGCCGTGGCAAGAAGGCGACCAGCGTCGAGGCGGTCAAGGGCATCGACCTCGACGTCGCGCAGGGCGAGATCTTCGGCTTCCTCGGCCCGAACGGCGCCGGCAAGACCACCACGCTGCGGATGCTCGCGACGCTGCTGTCCGCCGACGACGGCGAGGCGACGATCGCCGGGGCGAACCTGCGCACCGAGCCAGAGGCGGTGCGGCGCGTCATCGGCTTCGTGGCGCAGGGCGGCGGCACCACCGACGACGTGACAGGCCGCGAGGAGATCGTGCTGCAGGCGCGCATGTACGGCATCAGCAAGGCAGAGGCGGAGAAGCGCGCCGAGGCGGCACTGGCGGCGTTCGACCTCACCGAGTACGCCGACCGCAAATGCAAGACCTACTCCGGTGGTCAGCGCCGCCGCGTCGACATCGCGATGGGCGTCATCCACCAGCCGCAGGTGCTGTTCCTGGACGAGCCGACCTCGGGCCTGGACCCGCAGAGCCGGGCGCACATGTGGGACGAGATCCGCCGGCTGCGCGCCGAGGGCATGACGGTCTTCATCACCACGCACTACCTCGACGAGGCCGACGCCCTCTGCGACCGGCTCGCGATCATCGACCACGGCGAGATCGTCGCCGAGGGCACCCCGTCGGACCTCAAGCGCGAGATCTCCGGCGACGTGGTCACCGTCGTCGTCGCCGACGAGGCCGAGCGCGCCGGTGAGGTGCTGGGCAAGGAGCCCTTCGCCAACGGCGTCGAGGTCCGCGAGGACAACGAGGTGCGGCTCAACGTCGACGCCGGCGACTCCGCGATCCCGCAGATCATGCGGACCCTCGACGGCGCCGGGATCAAGCTGGAGACGATCGGGCTGCACCGCCCGACCCTCGACGACGTCTTCCTCACCAAGACCGGGCGTTCGCTGCGCGACTGACCGCCACCAGTACGTGCGAGGGGGCGCGACCCGCCGGGGTCGCGCCCTCGTGCGCGCCTCAGAACCGCTGCCCGCCGAGGGTCTCGGCCAGGCACGCCTGCATCGTGGTCATGACGGTGGTCAGCGCCTCGCGGTCGATGCCGCCCCGGTTGACCCGGAACATCAGGTTGAGCGAGGTCAGGCCGCGCACGATCAGGTAGAAGCCGGGTCCGGTGGTGCGGCCGTGCTCGAACCACTCGATCTTCGGCGCGTCGAGGCGGTCCTCGGACGGGAAGCCGGGCGGCGCGAGCATCGGGTTGTAGTAGAAGCCCCGGTCGACGGGCGGGTCGAGGCGGGTGTGCTCGTCGCGGATCTGCCAGATCGCGTCGGGGGAGCACACGCCGTTCTTCAGCGCGTTGAACGCCTTCCAGTGCACCTTCGGCAGGATCGCCTCGAACGGCTCGTCGGGCTCCAGGTCCAGCAGCAGCGGCGCCCACTGGTTGAGGCTGGTCACGACGCGGGCGTGCTGCTCGTCGAACCGGTTGGCCGACATCGGGAACAGCAGCACCTCACGCTCGCCGGTGGCCGCCTGGATGCCGCGGTAGTAGGCGGCCAGCAGCAGGCTGGCGAGGGTGACGTCATACTTGCCCATCGCCTCGTGGGCCAGCGGCATCGGGATGCCGGTCTGCAGCACGGCGCCGAGGGTGTTGACGTCCTCGGGTTCGTGGCGGCGGGGCGCCGCGCCGAGGGTGCGCCGCCAGTACCGTTCGGCGTTGCGCAGCCGGCTGCTGCCCTCGCCCTGCTGGTTGAGCGCGAGCTCGAGGGGTCCCGGCGCGGCCGGCAGGTCGGTGCCGCCGAGGATGGCCTCGAAGTCCTCGCGGAGCACGACCGAGGCGACCCCGTCGGCGGCCATGTGGTTGACCACGACCAGCACCTGCCGGGGGGCGCCCGCGTCCAGCAGGATCCACGCCCGCCAGGGCAGCTCGCTGAGCGCGTCGATGCCGCGGCGGATCTCCTCGGCGTCCTTGGTCTCGCGGTCGGCCACGTCCGCGGTGCCCTGCCGGACCTGCGCGAGGACCTCCTCGGCGGTGTCCGCGGCGATCCGCTGGCGGGGGAAGCCCTCGTCGTCGATGACGTACGTGGTGCGCATCGAGGCGTGCCGCATGGCGACGGCGCCGAGCGCGGACCAGACCTGTTCCTCGCTCCAGTCGCCGTCCGGCAGGTCCCAGACGAAGGAGAGATTGGCCTCCCACAGCCGGTCGGGCGGGAACCTCTCGATGTCGCGCCAGACGGACAGCTGTCCGACGGTGGCCGGATACGTCTCGTCGCCGGACAAGGTGCGCCTCCAGGGGGTGTTCGATGTGGTGATCCTTCGGTGCCCCCGTGGCAGTGGTGGTGCGGTGCTGCGGCGGTTCGGTGGCTCGGTGCGAGGGGAGCCCGCGCCGGAATGCGGGTGACACCCATGCCCGTCGGGTGCCGTCCCGCCCGTGCCGGCACGGGCTCCTGCTCACTCGGTGGTGCGTCTACTCGGTGGTGCGTCTGCGGAATGCGGGGGCTGGAATCAGCCGCCCGACACGACCCGGCTGGAGACAACGCGGCTGGACACGACCCGGCTGGAGACAACGCGCATGAGTTTCACCTCCTCATATCGTTTGGCACATCACAGTGCGATATGGAATGGCAGGGCACACCCCATCCGTCGAGTTCACGACGAATCTGCAGAAGCCCCTGCGGTCATTTTGAACGACCGAAGTCTATGACCGCCAGAAGCATCACCCCGTGTGTGGATCGTGTCAACCGCGCACCCAAAGACTTAGGAAGTTTTCAATGCGTTCCGCATTTCCCAGGCGCTTCCACGGAAATCGGACATAACGATCGTTAAAATTCGGACCTTCAGGCATTGATTGGATGAGATCAATATTCTCCCCTTTCGTCAGGTAGAAGACAGCCGATAGGCTTCGACGCAGTGCTTGCAGGGTGGGCCCGCGCGATCGTCCGGGTCCGAACAGGTCAGGAACCGGACAACGCGCGATGGTCCCTTTCGAGCACTTTCCAGTGACCAGGCAAGGGAGGTGCGAAATGAAGGCTGCTCAACTGCGTGGTAGCAACGCTCAGCTCCGGGGCAACAACGCTCAGCTCCGCAACGCCCGGCTCTAAACCTGTCGTGGCGGCCGGACGGCACGGCGCAGGCGATGTCAACCGGCCGCCACACAGTCCCTTCGGCGTTCGCGTACACCGACGATCACGAGGCGAGAGGTCATGGCGGAGACTGCAACGGCGCAGCGCATCCCGGTCCGCTTCCAGGGCGAAGGATCCGGTGTCGAGGAATTGACCTGGGGCCAATGGGCCGCCTGGAGATCCATGGAGCTCGGCGGTGGCCGCGTCGACTGGGCAGGCGGCACGATGCCGTTGCTCGACGGGCAGACGATCGAGCAGATCGTCATGGAGCTCGCGTTCCTCATCGGCCGGCACCAGTCGCTGCGGACCCGCTACCGGCTCGGCGAGGACGGCCTGCCCCGGCAGGTGCTGTCGGACTCCGGTGAGGTCCTCATCGAGGTCGTCGAGGCGGGCGCAGAGGATCCGGCCGAGGTCGCCGCGGCCCTCGAGGTCGCCTACCAGGACGCGCCGTTCGACAACGCCGAGGACTGGCCGGTGCGCGCCGCGGTCGTGTGCCGGGACGGGACCCCCGCGTGGTTCCTGGTGCTCTACTCCCACATGGCGATCGACGCCTACGGCATCGAGGCGCTCATCGCCGACATGGCCAACCTGGACCGGGCCACCGGCGAGCATCTCGCCCCGGTCGCCGGCGTCCAGCCCGCCGACCTGGCCCGCCGGCAGCGCGGTGGTGCGGGGCGGCGGCAGCACAACGCGTCGCTGCGGCACTGGGAGAAGCAGCTGCGCGAGATCGCGGCGGAGCGCTTCCCGCCGGTGCCGGACCCGCCGTCGCCGCGGTACTGGGAGGCGAGCTACGAGTCGCCCGCCGCGTACCTCGCGCTCGGCCGGATCGCCGAGCGGACCAAGGCGCACAGCAGCACGATCCTGCTCGCCGCGTACGTGCTCATGCTGGCGCGGATCTCCGGCGACCCCACGACCGTGGTGCGGATGCTGGTGAGCAACCGCTTCCGGCCCGGCTTCAAGGAGTCCGTCGCCGGTCTGGCGCAGAGCGCCCTGTGCGTCGTGGACACCGCGGATGTAAGTTTCGACGAGGTCGTCGCCCGCGTCTGGAAGACGCAGCTGACCGCCGGCCTGCACGCCTACTACGACCCCCGCGACCTGTGGGACATGATCGACCGGGTCGGCGAGGAGCGCGGCGCCACCCTTGACCTGCAGTCCTACTTCAACGACCGGCGCCGGACCATGGCGACGGCGGAGGTGCTGCCGCAGGCGAGCGCGAAAGACATCAACGATGCGCTGCCGAAAAGCCGGCTGCGGTGGGGCACGAACTCCGACGATCCTTACGCCACGGTGTTCTTCCTCATCAATGCGGTGCCGGACACCGTCGACATCACCCTGCGCGTTGACACGCAGCGGGTGGCGCCGGACGATCTGGTGGCGATTCTGCGGGGGATCGAGGAACTGGTGGTCGCCGCCGCGCTCTTGGAGTAGCCGATGCACGTTGCCACGTCCTGCCTCGCCGTGCCGTTCCGTGGTGACGGCACCGGCGCCGGCCCGCTGACCTGGGGGCAGCGGGAGATCTGGCAGACGATGCGGCGCACCGGCCGGACCTTGAACATCGGTGGCACCGTCGCACTCGGCGCGGACGCGACCGTCGCGGAGCTCGCCGCCACGCTCGGCCGGCTGGTGAGCCGGCACCAGGCGCTGCGCACCCGCCTGAGCCTCGCCGAGGACCCGCCGCGGCAGATCGTCGCCGCGTCGGGCGTCGTCGGCCTCGACGTCGTCGTGTCCACATCGGACGGTGCCGAGGCGGCCGCGGAGGCGCTGCGCAGCCACTACGAGTTCACCCCGTTCGACCTGGAGACCGAGTTCCCGGTGCGGTGGGGCGTGGTGACCGTCGACGACGTGCCCAGCCACCTCGTCGTGCAGTACTCCCACCTCGCCGTCGACGGCTTCGGCATCGAGGCCCTCGTGCGGGACCTGCCGCACCTGGACGCCGCCGCACCCGCCGGCGGCGTGCGCGCCCTCGAACTCGCGCACCGCCAGGCACTGCCCGCCGAACGCCGGCACAGCGCGAAGTCGCTGCGGCACTGGGAGGCGGCGCTGCGGGACCTGCCGGCGGTCAGGTTCGGCACGTCCGACGACCCGCGCACGCCCCGCTTCTGGGAGCTGGTCTGCCACTCGCCGGCGCTGCACCTGGCCCTGCAGGTCGTCGCCGCGCGGACCGGCGTGGAGACCGGCCACGTGCTGCTCGCCGCCTACGGTGTCGCCCTGGCCCGGGTCACCGGCCGGGCGCCGAGCGTCGCGCAGGTCCTGGTGAGCAACCGGTTCCGCCCCGGGTTCGCCGACGCGGTCTGCCACCTGACCCAGCCCGGCATCTGCGTCATCGACGTCGACGGCGATCTCGACACCGTCGCCAGGCGGGTCTGGCGGGCCGCGACGAGCGCCTACCTGCACGGCTACTTCGACCCCGCCGACCACCGGGCGATGCTGGAGCGCCTCGCCGCCGACCGCGGCGAGCCGATCGACATCTCGTGCTTCGTCAACGACCGGCGCGGCCCGGCGGCGGCGCTGCCCGAGGTGCCGCCCACCGCCGGGCAGGTCCGCGCCGCGCTGCCGCGCACCACACTGCGCTGGGACCGGACCCTGCCGACCTACGACGGCACCTTCTACCTGCAGGTCGACGCCGTCGACGATGCGGTCGGCCTGGCGATCTGGGCCGACACGCACCGCCTGTCACCGGCGCAGGTCGAGGCGTGCGCCCGCGGCATCGAGTCCGCCGCCGTCGAGGCCGCCCTCAACCTCGCGCCCGATCATGCGCTCGATCCCGCCGTCAGGCCCGGGTGAAGTCCATGACCCAGTTCGTCTCCCAGGTCTGCCCGCCGTCGGCGGAGAACTCCTGCTCCCACCGGGCCGACTCCGGGGTGATCCGCGACCAGATGTAGTTGCAGGCGATCGGCACGCCGTCGTACACGTCGTCGCCGCTGAACACGCCCCGCCCGTCCTCGCCGAACCGGCCGACCATCGGGGGCAGCGTCAGCCCGGTGCGGCTGCTTGCCCAGTACAGCGACCACAGCTGCGTCCCCGGGTCGTACAGGCGCAGCGTCACGCCGCTGAAGCCCTGCGTCGGGAAGTCGATCTCGTCGACGTTGCCGGCTCCGCCCATCACGTTCCAGGCGCGGGAGGTGGCGGGGAACTCGTACCAGTCGTCGCTGCCCGCGAGGACCTTGCGCAGCCGGCGTTGGGTCGAGGTCCAGGTGCCGACGATGAAGTCGAAGTTGTTCATGGCACGGACGCTACCCGGGGTTCCCTGACATCCTCTGTCAGTGGAAAATGGCGGCGTGCGCGCCGGCCGACTCGTCTCCGTGATCCTGCTGCTGCAGGCGCGCGGCCGGATGACCGCCGAGGCGCTCGCCGCCGAGCTGGAGGTGTCGGTCCGCACCGTCTACCGCGACATCGAGGCCCTGCACGGCGCAGGTGTGCCGCTGCACGGCGAACCCGGCCACGACGGCGGCTACCGGCTCCTGCCGGGCTACCGCACCCAGCTCACCGGCCTCACCGGCGACGAGGCCGCGGCCCTGACGCTGAGCATGCTCCCGGCGGCCGCCGCGGACCTGGGCCTCGGCGCGGCCGCCGCCGGCGCGGCGACGAAACTGCGGGCCGCCCTCAGCGACGACCTGCGGGCCCGCGCCGACCACGTCCAGGGCCGACTGCACATCGACCTGCCCAACTGGTATGCCGAGCAGCACGACCAGCCGCTGCTCGTCCCCGTCGCCGACGCCGTGTGGCGGCAGCACCGGCTGCGGGTGGTGTACCGCCGCTGGAAGGAACCCCAGGAGGTGACCCGCACCCTGGACCCGTTCGGCCTGGTGCTCAAGGGCGGCCGGTGGTACGTCGTGGCCCGCACCGACGGCCAGGTGCGCACCTACAAGGTCGCGAACCTGCTCAGCGCCGTCACGACCGGGGAGCGGTTCGACCGCCCGGACGGCTTCGACCTCGCCGCCCACTGGCGCCGGTACCTCGACGACTTCGCCGACCGGCGGCACACCGGCACGGCCACGGTCCGGCTGTCCGGCGAGGGCATGCGGCGCCTCCCGGACCTGTGCCCGCCGGCCGTCGCGCGGGCGGTGCTCGCGACCGCCGGGCCGCCCGGCGCCGACGGCTGGGTGGAGGTCGCCTGGCCGATCGAGTCGCTCACGCACACGCACAGCGAACTGCTGCGGTTCGGCGCCGACCTGGAGGTCCTGGCCCCGCCGGAGCTGCGCGCCCGGGTGGCCGCGACCGCCGCGTCGCTCGCCGCCCGCTACGGCAGCCGGATCGACTGCGGGGTGCAGAACACGTCCTCCGGGTCGTAGCGCAGCTTCACCTGCTGCAGACGGGGGTGGTTCGCGCCGTAGTAGGCGCTCGCCCAGTCGGTCAGGTCGCGGCTGGCGTAGTTCTGGTACACCTCGCCGGTCAGGTGCGGCGCGAGCTGCTCGACGAAGTCGTCGACCCAGGCCACGTTGGCGTCGGTCTCCTCGTCGCCCTGCCACTGCGCGATGACGGAGATATAGTGCAGCGGCGCCCGGTGCACGAACGCGGTCGCGTCCGGGGCCACCCGGCCGATCGCGCCCCCGCCGAGCAGGTCGAAGCGGACCATGGAGTAGCCCGACGGCATCCGCCGGAAGTTGTCCAGGATCGTGGCGAACGCCGGCTCGTCGAAGCCCGCCGGGGTGAAGTAGCCGCCGAGCCACTTCGACTGCAGCCCGTAGACGATCTCCTCGCCCATGCCCTGCATGAGGTCGAAGTACGACGTCTCCCCGATCGAGCTGAACAGCGGCTCCCCGAGCGCCTCGATCGGCTTGAGCGCCTCGGCCGCCTCCGCGGGCGGCCCGACGTACAGGCCGTACATGACGACGACCGGCTCCCCGTCCGGGTACGGCTCCGTCGTCAGCAGCAGGCAGAACGCGAGCCGCTCATCGGTGCGCCCCTCATACAGGTCGCGGTAGGCGCGGAAGACCTCCCCGGCCTTCGACAGCGGCCACGCCACGACCCCGCCGACCACGGTCTTCGGCAGCGGGTTCAGCCGGTACGTCAGCGACGTCACCACCCCGAACCCGGCGCCGCCTGCCCCCCGCAGCGCCCAGAACAGCTCCGGGTGCTCCTCGGCGGACACCCGCAGCAGCGTCCCGGCGGCGTCGACGACCTCCGCGGCGACGATGTGGTCGCAGCCCAGCCCGTAGGTGCGCCCGAGCGGGCCGTAGCCGCCGCCGAGGCTGTAGCCGGCGTTGCTCACCGTCGGGCACTCCCCGCCGGGTCCCGCGAGGCCGTACTCCAGGCCGTCGCCGCCGGTGAACGAGTGCTCGACGTAGGTGATCTTGTCGATGTCGCGCCACCCGACGCCCGGCCCGACCGTCACGGTGCGCGCCGCCGCGTCCAGGCTGATCGACCGCAGGCCACCGACGTCGATGACGACGCCGCCCTCGACCAGCGACAGCCCCGCCGCGTGATGTCCGCCACCGCGCACGGCGAGGGGCAGCCCCGTCTCCCTGGCGAAGGCGATGGCGGCGGCCACGTCGCCGGCGTCCGCGCACTGCGCGATCAGCGCCGGCCGGGTCCGCACCCGGGTGTTGAACAGCACCCGCGCCGCCTCGTACCCCGGGTCGTAAGGGGTCACCAGCGTGCCGTGGAACGTGTCACGAAGTCCTGCAAGATCGAGCCGCACCCGCAGATACTGTCATCGACCCTCAGCGTCGGCAAGCAGGTCCAGCACGGCCGCCTCGCCCCGCCGCCCGGTAGCCGCGGCCGGCCTCGGGATCGTCACGCCGTCGGAGTACAGGTCCACGACCCGCGGGTCCACATAGGACGCCCGCGCCACCGCGGGCGTGTTGCCCAGAAACCGCGCGACCTCCCGCATCACCCGCGGGACGGCGCGCTTCGTGACCTTCTTCTCCTGCGCCAGCAGCCGCGCCGCCAGGACCGTGCCGTGCCAGGTGCGGAAGTCCTTCGCCGAGACCTCGATGCCGCCGACGTCACGCAGGTAGTCGTTGATGTCGCCGCTGCGCACGTCGACCCAGCGCCGCCCGTCGCGGAACACCAGCAGCTCGTCCTGCCCGGTGTCGTGCTGCAGCAGATTGCGGATGACGACCCGGACGTCGGGATCGGCCACGTCCACGGACCGCTCGATGCCGCCCTTGGCCGGGTAGCAGAACCGCACCGTGCCCCGCGGCAGGGCGACGTGCTCGCGCAGCAGCGTGGCCAGGCCGAACGTGCCGGCCTCCCCGGCCGCGTACGCCTCCCCGCCGATGCGGAAACAGCCGACGTCGAGCAACCGCACGGCCGTGGCGAGCACCCGGTGCCGGCCGAGCCCCCGCGTGTGCAGGTGGGTGTCGACCTGCTTGCGGATCGCGGGCAGCCGCGCCCCGACCTCCAGGACGTGGTCGAACTTGGCGGCGTCGCGCTTGACCCGCCACACGTCGTGGTAGCGGTACTGGCGCCGTCCCGCCGCGTCGGTGCCGACCGCCTGGATGTGACCGCGGGGGTCGTCGCTGATCCAGACGTCACGCCAGGCGGGCGGGATGACGAGCGCCTTGATCCGCTCCAGCTCACCGGCGTCGGTGACGGCCGCGCCGTCCTCGCGGTGGTAGCTGAAGCCCCGCCCGCGCCCTGTGCGCCGGTAGCCGCCCTTGCCTGGTTCGCTGCGCCGCAACCGCATGCCTTCACTCATTCCCCGCGGCCGCCGGCGCAACCGGACGACCATGGCCGTCGTCCGGCGCATCGGCCCGGCGGTGACCGGGTTACCCGTTCGCGCCGCCGCGGCCGTGCCGGCCCTTCCATGACGGGCATGCCGGGCACCGCACGCGAAGATCAGCGGAAGGCGACCGGGCGTCGGCGAACGGATCAGGCCATCCAGCGGCGAACCTTGGGCCGGGAGGCCCGCCGCCGCACCCGCGCCAGCGACGCCAGCGCCAGCCGCCCGTGCTCGGCCTGCCGGGCGTGCAGCAATCCATACGTGAACGCGTTCTCCCCGCCCCCGAACGCCCGCACCCCGTAGTCCCGCAGCAGCTCGGCCGTGACGATCGCGTCCTGGTGCGCGCCGAGCACGTCCTGGAGGTCGGTGATCCGGTCCGCGAGCGCCGCCGCGGCCGGCCCGGCGACGGGCGTGGCGAGCTCAGCGGCGTACCGTGCGCGCTTGTAGGCCTTCCTCGCCTCATGCAGGCGCTCGTCCCGTGTCGTCCCGGCCGGGCCGGCGTCCGCGGACGCGAGGCGGCGATCGGCGCGGCGGACCGCCCGGCGGGCGAGGCGGCGCAGCTCCCGCTTCGCGACCCGGCCCTCGCCGACCGCCACGACGAGCGCGTCGAGATCGTTGAGCAGGGTGACGTACCGCTGGCTGTCCAGACCCGCGATCAGCCGCCGGCGGGCGCCCTCGGTGCGGGCGGCGAGCAGCTGGGCGATCCGCGCCGCGACCGGTCCGAGGACCAGCTCCGGCGGCTCCGCGGCGAGCAGGTCCGCGAGGCGCTCGGCCATGACGTCGCCGTCGCGGACCTCACCGAGCAGGCCGGTGAGCCACTTGACCTCGTCGTGCAGACGGTCCAGGTCGCCCTCGGAGGCGTCCAGCAGCGGCGCGAACGTGCGCAGCGTCGAGCGCAGGCGGCGGGTCGCGACCCGCATCTTGTGCACGGCCTCGGCGTCACCGAGACGGACCTCGGGGTCGTGGCCGACGACCGCGTCGCGCTGGGCGGTCACGTAGTCCACGACGGCGTGCCGTGCCGCTCCGAGTTTCGCGGCGGCGGCCGGCGGCTTCGGGTGGTCGGGGCCCAGGGCGCGGGACAGCTTCGACGGCGACGCCGACGGGCGGGCGCCGGCGGCGCGCAGCGCCTCGTCGATGCGGGCAAGATCGGCGGGGGAGCCGTCGACCAGCTCGACCTCCAGCTCCCGCCAGCGTTGCGTGACCCCGGCACCGATCAGCGACTCGGTGTCGACGGTGTCGTCGGCGACGAGGGCGATCGTGGTGCCGGCGGCGTTCTGCAGGCCCTGCTCGACGCGATGGGTGCGGATGCGTGCGACGGGGCGGAGCGGCTCGCCGCGGGTGAGGGCGCGGATCTGCGTGGCGATCTCCGGCGGCGGCGTGCGCTGCTTCGGCTTCGCGGGCAGCTGGAGCTCGCTGCGCTCACCGCCCGACGGCCGTTTGAGGTGCCAGCCGGCGTCGTTGCCGCCGCTGCGCCGGCGCAAGGTCACCCTTCCGGAGGTGAGGTGCAGTCCGGCGGTGTCGTAGTAGGTTGCGTCCAGATGTTGGTCATCGGGGGCTGTAACCCTGGCCACATCAGCGATTCCGATCATCGAGGGCATCGCGAAGTCGTCGGGCAGCTCGTACTTCCGTTCCACCTCAAGCTTTTCGGCCATGTTGACACCCTACCGAGCGAACGTGTCGTCGCGAAAAGGTAAACAGCAGGCCAAGAAAAGGTGGCCTCTTTCTCTGTCGCTGACGGCTGTATGCGGCTACGGTGTTGGCAGCGCACCGATTCAGGCTCGTTGAAGGTCTGGACGCCGCACCGTTCCCGGGGAGAGGAGTGCACCATGGCGAAGAAGTCGAAGAAGGACAAGAAGGGCAAGAAGGGCAAGAAGAAGTAGCTCCGCCCGCTCTGTGTCGCCCCCGCTCCGTCATCGGTGCGGGGGCGACAGTGCGTTCGGGGCCAGGACGCATCGCGGGACGCACCCGGCGTCACCCTCTGGAACGAGCTTACTGTTTCCAAGGTGTTTCGTTCGGAATTGCGCGTGATCGGTGGGACGTAACCTTGGTCAGGTGAGCTGGCTGATGCGTGCCGTGACGTCGTCCGTGATCGGGCAGCGGGTCCGCTTCGCCGCGCGCATGCTGCGGGACTGGCGGCTCACCGTCACCTGGGGCAAGTCGCTGCTGCGCAGCGGCGTCACCTCCGTCGTGGTCCTCGCGGCGACCTTCTGGCTGCTGCCGGGCGTCACCGCGACCGGCGGGCCGGCCGCACTGGTGGAGCTCGCCGTGCTGCTCGCCCTCATCGGCACCCTGATGCGCCTGGTGCTGTTCGGCGTCGCCGTCGTCGTCGGCGGTCTCGGTGTGCTGCTCGTCGGGGTGCTGCTGCAGACCGGGGTGATGTTCACCGCGCTGCGGGTCGCCGAGGGCATCTCCGTCGGCAGCGTGCTGGACGCGTGGGTGGCCAGCTGGACCGCGGCCGTCCTCACCGCCCTGGTCAACTGGCTCGCCGACGCCGGCAGCGACGACGTGTTCCTCGGCCAGACACTGCGGCAGATGGTGCGCCGCAACCACGACCGTCCCGCCACCGAGCCGGGCGTGCTCTTCGTCCAGCTCGACGGGCTGTCCGCGCCGCTGCTGTCGTGGGCGGTGAAGGCCGGCAACCTGCCCAACCTCGGCAAGTGGCTGCGCACCGGCACCCACGCGCTGGTGCCCTGGCACACCGGGATGCCCGCGACGACCCCGGCGAGCCAGGCCGGCATCCTGCACGGCAGCGAGTCGGAGGTGCCGGCGTTTCGCTGGTACGAGAAGTCGACCGGCCGACTGGTCGTCACCAACCGCCCCAGGGACGCCGCCGAGGTCGAGGCCCGCATCTCCACGGGCCGGGGGCTGCTCGCCGACGGCGGCGCCAGCATCAGCAACGTCTTCTCCGGCGACGCGCCGACCAGCCTGCTCACCTTCAGCAACGCCGGCCTGCCGGGCCGCACCGCCCGTGGCTACCTGGCGTTCGTCGCCAGCCCGTACGGCTTCGCCCGGGCGATCGTCCTGTCGGTCGGCGAGATGCTCAAGGAGATCCAGCAGGCCCGCCGGCAGCGGTTCCGCAACGTGTACCCGCGAGTGCCGCGCACCGGCGCGTACGTGGCGCTGAGGGCCGTCACCAACGTCCTGCTGCGCGACCTCAACGTGTCGCTCATCGCGGAGCAGATGACCCGCGGCGCCCCGGCGATCTTCTGCGACTTCGTCGACTACGACGAGGTCGCCCACCACGCCGGCCCGCTGCGCCCCGAGGCGCTGCAGACCCTGGAGGGCCTCGACCGCGTCCTCGGCGCGCTGCACCGCCTGGCGCAGGTGGCCGGCCGCCGGTACGAGATCGTGGTGCTCTCCGACCACGGCCAGAGCCAGGGCGCGACGTTCAAGCAGCGCTACGGCCAGACCCTCGAGGAGGTCGTCGCCTCCATCGCGGGCCATGTCGTCTGCTCGGTCCCTGACCCGAACGACGACGAACGCGCACGGGCACACAACCTGCTGCTGGCCGTCGCGGGCCGCCCCGACCGCTCGACGCCGCCGGCCCCGCCCGCCCCTGTCGTCACCGTGGCCTCCGGCAACCTCGCGATGCTCTACCTCACCGAACACCCCGGCCGTGCCACCGTCGAGGAGATCGGCGCCGCCCGGCCCGCGCTCGTGCAGGGCCTCTCCGAACACCCCGGGATCGGCCTCGTCGTCGGCCTGTCCGGCGTCGACGGCCCTGTAGCCTTCGGCCCGGGCGGCCGGCACCGCCTCCGCGACGGCCACGTCGACGGCGTCGACCCGCTGCTGCCGTACGGCCCGCGCGCCGCCCGTGACCTGCTCGCCCACCAGGCCATGGCCAACGTCGGCGACCTCGTCCTCGTCAGCCGCGTCGACCATGGCACCGACGAGGTCGCCGCGTTCGAGGAGCTGGTCGGCTCGCACGGCGGCATCGGCGGCTGGCAGACCGAGGCGGTCCTGGTCTACCCGGCCGCCTGGTCATGCCTGGACCGCGCCCCGGTCGGCCCGGCGGCGGTGCACCGGCAGCTGGTCCAGTGGCTCGACGACCTTGGCCTGCGCAGCGCCCCCAGCGGCCCTCAGGACGCCCCGAAGGCGCTGCCCGAACCCCGGGAGCCGGACCGCCCACTGCAACCGGCCGACAGCCCGCACTGAGCCCGAGCTCACCGGGCCGTGCGGAGGGTCAGGCGGTCTCCGGTGGAGGCTGGTCGGCGGAGCGGCGTTCGCGGCGGTGGCGGAGCCAGCCGGCCAGCTGGGTGGCGCCGAGCGCGATGACCAGGGCCGCCACCACGCCCTGCCACGGCTGCGGGAAGACGCTGCGGCCGAGCAGGCCGATCGCCGCGTACGTCGTGGACCACAAGGCGCACGCCGCCACGTTCGCGGCCGCGAACCGGCGCCAGGACAGGCCGACGATCGCGGCGGTGAGCAGGACGGGGATGCGACCGCCGGGCACCAGGCGTGACACGAGCAGCGCGCTCACCGGGCGGGCCGTCAGGCGGCGCTTCACCGTTTCGGCGAGTTGCACCGGCTGGCGCAGGATTCGCAGCCGGCGGGTGAGCGCCTCGCCGCCGGCGCGGCAGATGGCGTAGGTGGCCGCGTCGCCGCAGTACGCCCCGAGCGCGCCGACCGCCACGACGGCCAGGAGCGCGAACGGGCTGCGGTGCGCGGCCACGACCGCGGTGGCGCTGACCGCGGCGCCGGTGGGCAGGATCGGCACCGTCGAGCCGACGGCGACGACCGCGAACAGTCCGGCCAGGGCCGCGAGCAGGCCTGCGAAGGTGGTCACGCAGCGACCGTGAACGAGTCGCCGGGGGCCAGGACCCGCACGTCGGTCTTCGGCGCGGCGGCCGCCGTGAGCGAGGCGAACTCGTCGCCGGGGCGGTGGAAGCGGTCGGGGCGGACCCGCTTGCAGCCGACGGGCCACAGGGTGCCCCAGTGGATGGGGACCGCCTGCGCGGGGTTGATGATGCGCATCGCCTCCGCCGCGCCGGCCGGGTCGAGGTGCCCCGCGCCGAGCGTCCAGCCCCAGCCCCACACCGGTACCAGCGCCAGATCCAGCGGACCGAGGGACTGCATCTCGTCGAACAGCCCGGTGTCGCCGCCGAACCACGCCGAGCGGGTGCCTTCGATCACGTAGCCGAGGGCGGAGGCCTGGATGCGGGACTTCGGGGCGCGGCGGCCGTCGTGGTTGGCGGGCACCGCGCGCACGTGCAGCTCGCCGACGTCGACGGACTCGCCGGCGGCGATCTCGACGATGTGACGGCCGGCGCCGAGGCGGGAGCGCAGGAAGGCACCGCCGCCGCGGGGGACCAGCAGCAGGGTCGAGGGTGGCAGGGTCCGCAGGGACGGCAGGTCGCAGTGGTCGCCGTGCAGGTGGGAGATGACCACGGCGTCCGGGGCGGTGTCCAGGACGGGGCGGGGGCCGCGGCGGCGGTGCAGGTGGGCGAGCCGGTTGCGCAGCACCGGATCCGTCAGGATCGTGGTGCCGCGGTCGGCCACGGCCACCGTGGCGTGGCCCCACCAGGTGATGTTCATGGGCCTAATAGTGCCCGACGGGCTGTCACGCTCCGCTGCTTGTGGGCCACTGCACGACATGTTTAGATCAATCAACTTTTGCATGGAAGGAATCCCCAACGATGTCGACCGATACGCCGGCCTTAGCCTGGGACTGGGAAGACCCGCAGGGGATCGAGGCGGTGGTCGATTCGTTCACCGCAGATCTCGGCAAGTGCGAGAAGCTTGAGCTGCTGCTGAGCACCGAGCTCATCACCCGTGAGCACCTCGAGCAGCTGGGCATCACCGGCATCGAGTTCGCCGCGTTCAAGACCGACCATCCGCAGGCGCTCGGCACCGACCTGGTGTCGGTCAGCAGCCCGGAGCTCACGTCGGAGCGGGGTCACATCTACCGGGTCGACGGGTCGGCGTTCTTCGCCGAGATGGACATCTCGCAGACGCTGCCGGTCGTCGACGACGCCGTCGACTGGGTCTACGCGGAGCACCTCATCGAGCACGTGTCGATGAAGATCGGTATCGCGTGGCTCAAGGAGGTCAAGCGGGTGCTGAAGCCGGGCGGGTTCGTCCGGATCACCACGCCCGACCTGAAGATCTACGCGCAGAGCTACGTCAACGGCGACGGTTTCTTCGGCAAGCACCGCCGCCGGGTCGACCGGGCGCTGACGGGTGTTGCGCCGAAGATGCCGCCGCGGGGCGCGTTCATGTTCAACCAGCTCTTCTACGTGTACGGGCACCGCTGGATCTACGACCTCGAGGAGCTGCGGCACGTGCTGACCGCGGCCGGGTTCGACCCCGAGGGGATCGCGGTGCGCGCGTACCGGGAGGGCGCGCGGCAGGACGTGGCCGACCTCGACCAGGTCCTGCGCAACGACGAGAGCATCTACATCGAGGCGACCGCCTGATCCACGGACGTGGCCGCGGAGACGGTGAAGGACTCCATCTCCGCGAGCAGCCGGTACAGGTCCTCGATCGCGAGGTGGTGCGTGTCGACCTCGACGGTGATCTGGATCGTGCCGACGACGTCGTCGACGTTCACCATCAGCTTCTCGTTGAAGTAGACCATCGGCGTCTCCGACACCAGCTCGGTCAGCGGTAGCGCCGAGCGGATGTCGGCGTCGCTCGGCACGGTGTCCAGCGGGTCGGGGGCCTGGAGCACGCCGACCCGCCGGTCGTTGTAGAACACGGCGAGGTCGACCGGCTCGCCGTGGAGCAGGCCGATCCTGTCGATGAGGGCGAGCCGGGCGGCCGGCTCGTAGTAGGCGTGCTTCGAGGCGTTCATCGACGCCCGGCGGGCCCTGCCGATGACGTCCCGCGCGGTGACCCCGCTGACGTCGACGACGACGAGGCCGTTCTGGGCCAGGGGAGTGACGACGTCCGCGAGGCCGGGCCGGAAGCGGTTGCTGACGATGACCTGCGTGGCGAACGGCGCCGTCTGCCCGGTCACGGTGTTGAACGCCGCGCCGTACGCGGCGAGGAGCACCGGCGCGGTGTCGATGCCCAGCTCGGCGGCGACCCGCTCCGACGCCAGCATGAGCGCCGTGGAACGCCACACCACCCGGCGCCACCGCGGCTCGCCCCGGTCGACGGTGACGGGGAAGCGGCGCGGCCGGATCGAGCGCAGCTGCGTCTCCCAGTAGCGCAGCGCGGTGTCGGTCTGCTTCTGCGCGCCGCGCTGCGCGGCGACGAGTGCGAGGGGCTGCATCGCGGTGTACGGCCGGCGCGGTTGCCGGGTCACGGGGTCCCGTTCGCCCATCTCGCGGATCATCGTGCCGAGGCCGCTGCCGTCGGCGGCGATGTGGCAGACGAGCACTATGACGTGGGTGATCGTGTCGTCCTGCCGGACGACGGCCTCGCGGATCGGCCACTCGGCGGCGTAGTCGAAGTTGCGGGCCTTCCAGGCGGTGAACACGGCGGCGGCGACGGCGGCCGGGTCCTCGCCGGGGCCGGCGTCGTGGACCTCCAGGTACGCCTCGCCGCGGGCGGCGATCTCCTGCCGCACCAGGTGGCACGCGTCGACCGACGTGGCGTGCCACGGCTCGTCGAAGACCAGGCGGGAGCGCAGCGCCGCGTAGCGGCTCATCAGGAACCGCAGCTCCTCGACGAAGTCCGGCAGGGTACGGCCGTCGGTGATCGGCACGACCCCGCCCATGCTCATCGAGGAGTCGACCTCGACCATCGCCCGCCACACCTGCTGCTGCCCCCAGGTCAGGCCGCCGACGCCGGCCCCGTCACCCTCGAAGGTCACGACGATCCGATCCACCATTGACAAACCTCCAGGCACAGCGGAAGACCGCGGGAGAACGCAGGCTTGGATCGTTGCACGGTAATCGACGGTGATCGTATCGACGAACGGTTCGGTTTATGCCCCCTGACGGCGGGCCGCGAGTGCCGGTGCGGGCAGCGCCGTCCAGCTGGCCCCGGCGAGCAGGCACCCGGCGACCGCACCGACGAGCCGCCGCGACGACGGCAGGCCCCACGCAGCCGGCACCCGTGACCTCCCTTTCGTGGCCTTCCGGTAGCCATCGGCAGCGCCCGCCCGGAGGTGAGCGGACCCCGGCCGGCGCGGCGGGTAGCATGCCCTGACATGTACCGTGCCGTGCCCGCCCAGGTCGACCTGCCCGCTCTGGACCACGACGTCCTGCGCTTCTGGCAGCGTGACGACGTCTTCGCCCGCAGCCTCGAGCAGTCCCGCGGCCGGCCCGAATGGGTGTTCTACGAGGGCCCGCCGACCGCCAACGGGATGCCCGGCGCCCACCACATCGAGGCGCGGGTGTTCAAGGACGTCTTCCCGCGGTACCGGACGATGAAGGGTTTCCACGTCGAGCGCAAGGCCGGCTGGGACTGCCACGGCCTGCCGGTCGAGCTGGCCGTGGAGAAGGAGCTCGGGTTCACCGGCAAGCAGGACATCGAGGACTACGGCATCGCCGCGTTCAACGCGAAGTGCCGCGAGTCGGTGACCCGGCACACCGACGCGTTCGCCGAGCTCACCCACCGCATGGGCTACTGGGTCGACATGGACGACGCGTACCGCACCATGGACCCGCCCTACATCGAGTCCGTGTGGTGGTCGCTCAAGCAGATCTTCGACAAGGGCCTGCTCGTCGAGGACTTCCGGGTCGCGCCGTGGTGCCCGCGGGACCAGACCGCGCTGTCCGACCATGAGCTGGCGCAGGGTTACGAGACCGACGTCGACCCGTCGGTGTTCGTCCGGTTCCCGCTCACCTCCGGCCCCCTCGCCGGCCGGGTCGCGATGCTGGTGTGGACGACGACGCCGTGGACGCTGGTGTCCAACACCGCCGTCGCCGTCAACCCCGACGTCACGTACGTGGTCGCGACCGACGGCACCGAGCAGCTGCTGCTCGCCGAGCCGCTCGTGGCGCCGGTGCTCGGCGAGGGGTGGACGCTGACCGGTGAGCGCTTCACCGGCAAGGAGCTGGAGCGCTGGACGTACCGGCCGCCGTTCGACCTCGTCGACGTGCCCGACGCGCACATCGTGATCCTCGCGTCCTACGTCACCACCGACAGCGGCACCGGCCTGGTCCACCAGTCGCCGGCGTTCGGCGCCGACGACCTCGCCAGCTGCCGCGCGTACGGCCTGCCGATGATCAACCCGGTGCGCCGCGACGGCACGTTCGAGGCCGGGCTCGCGCTCGTCGGCGGGCTGTTCTTCCGCGACGCGAACACGCCCCTGGTCGACGACCTCGCCGCGAAGGGGCTGCTGTTCCGGCACGTGCCCTACGAGCACAGCTACCCGCACTGCTGGCGCTGCCACACCGCACTGATCTACTACGCGCAGCCGTCCTGGTACGTGCGGACCACCGCCGTCCGCGACGACCTGCTGCGGGAGAACGAGCGCACCAACTGGCAGCCGGAGAGCGTCAAGCACGGCCGCTACGGCGACTGGCTGGTCAACAACGTCGACTGGGCGCTGTCCCGGCAACGCTACTGGGGCACGCCGCTGCCCATCTGGCGCTGCCCGGAGGAGCACCTGACCTGCATCGGCTCCCTGGCCGAGCTGGGGGAGCGCGCGGACAGGGACCTGGCGGACCTGGACCCGCACCGCCCGTTCATCGACGAGATCACCTTCGCCTGCCACTGCGGCGCGACCGCGACCCGCGTCCCGGACGTCATCGACGCCTGGTACGACTCGGGCGCGATGCCGTTCGCGCAGTTCGGCTACCCGTACCGCAACGCGGAGCTGTTCGAGAAGCGCTTCCCGGCACAGTTCATCTCCGAGGCGATCGACCAGACCCGCGGCTGGTTCTACACGCTGATGGCCGTCAGCACCCTCGTCTTCGGCCGCTCCTCCTACGAGAACGTGGTCTGCCTCGGCCACATCCTCGCCGAGGACGGCCGCAAGATGTCCAAGCACCTCGGCAACATCCTCCAGCCGATCCCGCTGATGGACCAGCACGGCGCCGACGCGGTCCGCTGGTTCATGGCCGCCGTCGGCTCACCCTGGTCCGCGCGCCGGGTCGGGCCGACCACCCTGCAGGAGGTGGTCCGCAAGACCCTGCTGACCTACTGGAACACGGTCGCGTTCCAGGCCCTGTACGGCCGCACCGCCGGCTGGACACCGTCGCCCTCGGACCCCGCCGTCGCCGACCGGCCCGTCATGGACCGCTGGGTGCTCTCGGAGCTGCACACCCTGGTCGGTCGCGTCGACGCCGCCATGGACGCGTTCGACACCCACGAGACCGGCAAGCTCCTCGCCGCGTTCGTCGACGACCTGTCCAACTGGTACGTGCGACGCAGCCGCCGCCGCTTCTGGCGCGGCGACCCCGCGGCCCTGGCGACCCTGCACGAGGTCGTGTCGACGGTGACGCTGCTGCTCGCCCCGATCGTCCCGTTCATCACCGAACAGGTCTGGCAGGACATCGTCGTCGCCGCGGTGCCCGGCTCGCCGCCGTCGGTGCACCTCGCCGCGTACCCGGCGGTCGACGCCACCCTGGTCGACCCTGCGCTGTCGGCGCAGATGACCCTCGCCCGGCGGCTGGTCGAGCTGGGCCGCGCCGCCCGCGCCGACTCCGGCATCCGCGTCCGCCAGCCGCTGTCACGGGCCCTCGCCTCCGCGAGCGGCTTCGACAAGCTCCCCGCGGACCTCCTCGCAGAGATCGCCTCGGAGCTCAACGTCGCCGCCGTCGTCCCCGTCGACGCCGCCGGTTCGTCGCTGGTCGACGCGACCGCCAAGGCCAACTTCCGGGCCCTGGGCAAGCGGTTCGGCAAGGGCGTCCAGGACGTCGCCAAGGTCATCGCCGCCGCCGACGCGCTGGTGCTGCGCGACGCGCTGCGCGACACCGGCACGGCGACGGTCGTCGTCGGCGGTGAGCCGGTCGACCTGACCCCGGACGAGGTCTTCATCACCGAGACCCCACGGGAGGGCTGGACGGTCGCCGCGGACTCCGGCGCCACCCTCGCCCTGGACCTGCGGCTCACCCCGGAGCTGGAGCGCGCCGGCCTCGCCCGCGACGCCGTCCGGCAGATCCAGGAGGCCCGCAAGTCCAGCGGCCTCGACGTCGTCGACCGGATCGAGCTGCGCTACACCACCACCCGCGACGACACGGCCCTCGCCCTGACGGAGCACCGCGACCTGGTCACCGACGACGTCCTCGCCACCGGCTACGCCACGGGCGAACCGGCGTGGCCGGACGCCACCGCGTTCACCGACGAGTCCCTCGGCCTCACCTTCTGGCTGCGCAAGGCCTGACCTTCACGACAGCGGCGGCCGGTAGAGCACCTCGACGTGGACGATCGCGGCACCGACCACGTCGAGGATGAGGTAGCCGGGCCAAGGCGGGTCGAGGCACATGTTGCGGTGTCCCGGCCCGTACGGCTTGCCGGTCGGCGGCACGGTGTGGAAGCTCTGGCAGAAGTCGTCCTTGCACGAGCACATCGCCACGACCCGCAGGAGGCCGGCCTTCCTCCGCAGCCGCTGCTCGCCGGCGGCGCCGAGGGCCGCGTCGAGCTCGGTCGCGAACCGCGGCCACCGCTGCCGCAGCAGCGGGGCCGGGTCAGAGGTCAGGTCCATCCCGTCTCCCGCGCCGCTACCAGGAGCAGCCGGGCAGGTGGTCGGCGATCTCGCGGGCGGCGTAGCCCTCGCAGAAGCCGCCGCTGCCGACGTTCGGCGGACGCCACGTGCCCGTCGCGGTCTCGTAGTGGAACAGGATCCCGCCGCCTGGCCCTTCGCCCGGGGGCGTCCAGCCGGTGGCATACCCCTGGTAGCAGGCGACCCGGTCGAGGGTCGCCGGCGAGCCATACCGCCGGTAGGCGCCGTCCCCGGCGGCCTTGAGCGCGGCCAGCAGGCCCGCCGCGGTCACGGGACAGCCGGGCGTCCCGGTGCCCGTGCCGCCGTCCGGCGTGCCCGGGCCACCCGTGGCGCTGCCCGCCGGGGCCGGCGTGGCCGCCGCCTGAGCCGTCGTCGTTGCCCTGCTGCCAGACGGCGAGGGCCGGGCGTGCTCGCCGGCTGGTCCAGCAGCAGTCCGAGGTCGTACAACGCCTTGTCGTGGCCGTGTTCGGCGGCCCTGAGGTACAGCTTCGTGGCCTCCCGGCTCGACCGGGAGTGGACCACCACGGTCATCCCGTCGGCCGCCAGCCGCCGAGCGGTGGCCGCCCCGATCCCCGACGCCGACCCGGTCACCGACGCCACCTTCCGCATCAGGCCAGCCTAAGGTCCGTCCCGCCGGGCGGTCAGGTCGGAGGTGATGGCGGGTCCGGCCGGGGGAACAGTGGTCGGTCGAGTCTGGCTCGACGGCGGGCCATGCGAACCAATCCCATGGTCAGCAGCCACATGGAGAGCCCGGCGACGGCGAATCCAGCCGCGAAGACGCCGGCATCGCTGCGCGGTGCCGCGCTCTCGGCGGCGAATGTGACCGCGCCGCCGAGAAAGATCGAGGCGGCCGCGGCGAGCACCAGCCAGGCGGCAAACGTCTTGCTACGCCACGGGTTGTTGAACGGCGTCGGCCAGTCGTCGTAGATGGTGTCCGACAGGTACGGCTCGACCTCGGGCGCTCGACTGACGAAATAGTTTCGAAGTCTGGTCTGAGCCTTCTCGGCATCGGTCAATGTCACTCGTGCCACAAAGTCCCGGTACAACACCAGCACGGTGAACAGCCCGGCGCTGAGGCTCAAGATTGCCGCGAACACCCAGAACACCGAGGTCCTGGTGGGCCAGAGCACTGCCAGCGCGGCGGCAGCGGCAGTCAGCATCAGTGTCAATCCAGTGCCGAGGATGACCGGTGTCTGATCGACCCGCCCGGCTGCCGCCTGGGCCTGCTGAATCCTGCGCTGGTATTCGTTCGAGGCGATGGTCATTGCAACGCTGTCGACGTCCTGCATCGTTCTCCAACCGGCGCCGTTCTCCGACCGTCAAGGTGCCGGTTCACCCTCTCAGGGCGCCGTGAGCGACACAAGAAGTGGCGTTCAGGGTCTGGTGATTGCCGGGACGGCGCCGACCTGCTTCACGTGGCGCAGGGCCGGGGCGGTCTCGACGCGCTCCACGCCGGGCAGGGGGCCGATGCGGTGGGTGAGGTACTCGTACAGGCCGGCCATGTCGGGGCAGATGACGGTGGCGACGAGGTTGGTCGTGCCGGTCGTCGCGGCGGCGAACACGACCTCGCGGTGGCCGGCCAGGGCCTGGCCGACGGTCTCCAGGTGTGCGGGGGCGACGGACATCCACAGCAGGACGCGGGCGTTGTAGCCGAACAGGACCGGGTTGACCTCCACGTCGAAGAACAGCGCGCCGGTGCGCAGCAGGTGCTCGAGGCGGCGCCGGACGGTGGACTCCGACCAGCCGGTGGCGGTCGCGAGCTCGGGCAGGCCGGTGCGGCCGTCATGGGCGAGGGCGGCGACGAGGGGCTGGTCGGAGTCCAGCAGCACGGCCGGGTCGTCGCCGGCCGGTGGAAGGACCGCCGCGGCCTGCTCCGGGGTGAGGGCGGTCGGGCCCGAGGGGTCGACCGCGCCGCCGGCGAAGTAGTGGATGAGGCAGTGCGCGCGCACGGACACGATCCGCGGGGTGTGCGGCAGCTTCTGCAGCAGCAGGGCGTCGCGGTCGGCGGTGCCGGGATTCTGCACGATGCAGGTCACCTCGGTGCCGCCGGAGGCGATGGTCACCCACGTGGTGTCGGGGCGGCGGGCCAGTGCCTCGCCGATCGCCGACGCCCCGCCGGGGGTGCTCTGCACCCGGATCATCCACTTGTCGTAGCCGAGCCGGATCCCGTTGGGCAGGCCGACGACGCGGACGCCGGCCTCGGCGCGCAGGCGGCGGAACCGCCGGGCGACCGTCTGGTCGGAGACGCCGAGGACCTCGGCGATGCGGCTGAAGCCGGCCCGCCCGTCGACCCGCAACGCGTCCACGATCTGCCGGTCCAGCGTGTCGATTTCCACCACCGAACCGTAGCTCATGTCGGAATCCGCCGGATCCGGTCTGCCGGCTTCGCGTAGAGGTCAGGGTTGCCGGACAGTCGTCGGCATGCGGAAATGGTCCCCTCTGATCGCCGTGTCCATCGGCACGTTCATGCTGCTCGTCGACGTCACCATCGTGACGGTGGCGCTGCCGGCCATCGCCGGCGACCTGCACGCGTCCCTCGACGGGCTGCAGTGGGTCCTCGACGGGTACGCCCTGGCCCTCGCGGCGCTGCTGCTCGGCGCCGGCGCCCTGGCCGACCGGCACGGCCGGCGCCGGATGTACCTGGCAGGGACGGTGGTGTTCGCCGCCGCGTCGCTGCTGTGCGCCGTCGCGGACAGTGCCGGTGTCCTGGTCGCGGCCAGGTTCCTGCAGGGCATCGGCGGCGCCGCGATGTTCGCCACCACCGTGGCGCTGCTCAGCGTCACGTACAGCGGGAAGGACCGCGGCATCGCCTTCGGCGTCTGGGGTGCCGTCAACGGCGCCGCCGCGGCGGCCGGGCCGATCGTCGGCGGGCTGCTCACCGAGCATCTCGGCTGGCGCTGGATCTTCCTGGTCAACCTCCCGGTCAGCCTTCTCGCGCTGTGGTTCACGGTCCGCGGCGTCACCGAGTCGAAGGGGCGCACCGACGCGCGCTTCGACCTGCCGGGCACCGTCGCGTTCACGCTCGGCGCGGCCGCGGTCACGTACGCCCTGATCCGCGGCGGCGAGGCCGGCTGGACCGCCGCGTCGACCCTGACCGCGTTCGGCGTCTCCGCGGCCGCCCTCGTCGTGTTCGTGCTCGTGGAACGGTCCACCGACCACCCGATGCTGGACCTGCGGCTGTTCCGGAGCGCGTCGTTCAGCACCCTGATGGTCGCGGCGGTGCTCGCGCAGGCGGCGGCGTTCGCGTACCTGCCGTTCGTCACCGTCTGGCTGCAGCAGTTCCTCGGCAAGGGCCCGGTCGACGCCGGGCTGCTCGGCGCGCTGCCGATGAGCGTCGCGGCGTTCGTCGTCGCCGCGTTCGGCGGCCGGCTCCTGCAGCGGGTCGCGCCGCGGTGGACGATCGGGGTGGGGCTGCTGCTCGTCGGCGCCGGGGACCTGCTGCAGGCGCGGCTGACCGCGACGAGCCCGGCGACGGCGCTGATCCCGGGCCTGATCGTGGCGGGTGTCGGCGTCGCGATGGTGCTGCCGGTGCTCGCCTCGGCGGCTCTGGCGGCGGCACCGCCGGAGCGCAGCGGCATGGCCAGCGGCGCGGTGAACACGTTCCGGCAGCTCGGCTTCGCCCTCGGGGTGGCCGTGTTCGGGGCCGTGTTCAGCCACCGCCTGGCCGCGCACCGCGACCCGCGTGTGGGCGTCGCCGACGCCCTGGACCAGACGCTGCTCGTCGCGGGGGCCCTCGCCCTGGCGGCGGGGGTGCTGGTGATGCTGTTCGTGCGGCGCCAGAGCGGGGCCGCACCGTCAGACGGGGATCGGGTGCAGGTCCGGCTCGACCCAGCCGCTTCTGGCGGCCACTGAGGCGAGGGTGGTGCTGCGGTAGAAGCGGGCCAGCAGTCGCCTGTCGAGCAGGTCCGGATACCGGGCGAGGAAGGCGTCGAAGTCCTCCTCGCCCGTGCCCGAGTGGCAGGCGACCAGCTCGACCCAGGCGCGGCTGATCGTGGCGTGGTACTTCTGCGGCGCACCGGCATACCTGGCGGTGCGCCGGATCCCGTCGCTGATCACCTCGACGGCCTCGGCGGTGCCGAAGCGGCGCACCGCCAGCCAGGTGACGTGCACGTGCTCGCGGTGCCCGAACCGGCCGGTGTCGCCGACGACCTCGGCGAACAGCGTGTCGAACGCGGCGCTCATCGCGTCAGAGCCCGCAGGACGGCCAGGGCGCCCTCGACGGCGGCGGCGGGCAGCCCCGCGAGGGTCTCCGCCTCGAGGTCGGCGATGGCGCGGGTGATGACGGCCGCGGTGGCGGCGCCGTCGTCGGTGAGGGTGATGAGCACGGCGCGGCGGTCGCCGGGGCGGGTGCCGCGGGTGATGAGGCCGCGCCGCTCCAGGCGGTCGAGCACGCCGGTGAGGGTGGTGGGGCGGCTGCCGACGGCGGCGCCGAGCTCGGAGACGGTGCGGCCGGTGCCGTCGGCGAGGTTGCCGAGGGCGTTGAGCTCCGACGGGGTCAGGTCCAGGTCGACCAGGCGCGCCGACAGGACCTGCAGGGTGGCGTGCGTGGCACGCTGCAGCTCAAGTATCACGGTTTAGGATTATACGGATTCGTAGTATCAGGGCAAGGCGTTGACCCAGGCGTCGTCGAGGTGCTCGGCGTAGGGCCCGCCGGGCGGGTCCACCACCCACACGTGGATCATCTCCGGCATCGTCGTGGCGAATGCGAGCCCCGGGCACGACCCGAACGGCGACACCACGCCGAACCCGGGCGGCAGCAGGCTCACGCACACGTCGTGGGCGTGCCACCGGGTGTCGGCGCCGCCGATCGCCGGGCCGGCCGCGCCGGCGACCGGCACCTGGAACACCACGCCGAGCAGGCGCGCCCGGTCGTCGCGGACCGCGTACACCAGCTGCTCCGGCGCCGCGGGGTCCAGGACCCGGCCGTCGTTCTGGTGACCCTTGTGCTCGAAGTGGACCTGCGTCCCGGTCCGGGGGCCGGTGGCGTGGTAGCCGTCGGCCTCCGCCACGGCCAGGGACGCGTACCGGGCGGTGGACGCGCGGACCTGCGCGGCGAGGTCCCGGGCCGCGGCCCGCTCCACGGCGGTCGGCGGCGGGCCTGCCGGGCGCTGCACCGTGCCGGCCTGGATGCGGTCGACGCCGTCATGGTCGTGCCCGGCGATGGACACCACCCACATCGCGGTGCCGAACACGAACACCAGCGCGACGGTGCCCACCCGCGCCAGAGCCCGCCGGCAGGAGATGGACAGCAGCGCCAGCTCCAGCACCGCCACCGTCAGGCCGACCTGATCGGGGGTCGCCGCCTGTACACCGGACGCGGCGACGAACAGCAGCAGCTGTGCGGTCACCAGGAACCCTGTCTGGACCCGCCATGACCGGCCGGTGAGGCACCGCACGGCCAGCCACCCGAACAGGCCGGCCGACAGCACCGAGCCGAACCACAGCGGGAGTCCCAGGTGGACGATCGCGAGGGTGCCGAGCAGACCCGAGCACCACCGCTCCTCGAACGCCGCGGCCCGCCACCGGCGCAGCTGCACGAGCAGCAGCGGCGATGCCATGAGGCACAGCAGGCCGACGCGGTGTTCGGGGGCGACGCCGAGCCAGAAGTCACGCACGGGCGGTCACCCGCCGGGCGCACAGCACCAGCACCGTCACCGGCAGCGCGAGGGTGGTGAGCAGGCCGGTGAGGTTGACGGTGAAGTCCAGCTGCGGCAGCAGGCCGAGCGCCAGCTGCAGCTGCCAGCCGGCGACCGCGAGGACCTCGGCGACGATCGTCGTGACCAGGGCCCAGCGCCGGCGCTCCAGCAGCGCGCCGAGGGTCATGAGCAGCGCGGCGTGCGCGACCGGCGCGACCGCGTACACAGGGTTGAACCCCATCAGCGTGAGCACGCCGAGGGTGCTGGTGAGCCCGAACGCACCCTGCAGCACGAGCAGTCCCCGCAGCACGGCCATACCGTGCAGCATCACCCCCGACGATGAGCCGGCGATGAGCCGAGGTTAAGAAGACGATGAGAGCGGCAGGTCGGCGACGAATGACGCGCCGCCGGTGGCGTTGTTCGCCGCGACGATCGTGCCGCCGTGCGCGTCCACGATGGACAGTGCGATGGCCAGGCCGAGTCCGGCGCCTGGGCCGGTGCGGGCCTCGTCGCCGCGGCGGAACCGTTCGAAGATCTGCCGCTCGGCGCCGGGCGGGATGCCGGTGCCGTCGTCGGTGACGTTGAGCTGCGCCCGGTCGCCGCGCTGGGTGACGGTGACCCACACGTTGCCGCCGGCCGCGGAGTACTTCACCGCGTTGTCGAGCAGGATCCACACCAGCTGGGTGAGCGCGTCGAGGGAGCCGTGCACCGGCGGCGCCGGCGTGATCGCGCGGTGGAACCGCCGGTCCGGGTGCTGCGCCTCCGCCTGCCGGCACACGTCGGCGACGAGGGACCCCAGGTCGACCGGGGCGAGGTCGAGCCCCGACGCGTCGGACCGGGCGAGGGTCAGCAGGTGCTCGACGAGACGGCTCATACGGGCGCTCTCCCCGGCGATGTCGCGCACCGCCGCGGCCACGTCCTCGGGTGCCGCGCCCGGATGCCGTTGCAGGAACCCGGCGTTGTTGCGGATCGTGGTGAGCGGCGTGCGCAGCTCGTGCGACGCGTCGGCGACGAACCGCCGCTGCGCGGCGTAGCTGCCCTGCAGCCGCTCCATCATCGTGTTGAACGCGGCGGTGAGCCGGCCCACGTCGTCGCGGACCGGCACCGGCGGCAGCCGCCGGGAGAAGTCCTGCTCCCGCCCGATCTGCTCCACGTGCCCGGTCAGCTGCCGCAGCGGCCGCAGCGCCCTGCCGGTGACGAGCCACGTCGCCCCGGCGGCCGCGGCGAGCGCGAGGACGGCGTAGACGCACACGAGCACGAACAGGCCACGCCGGTCGTCGGTGACCTTCCGGGTGGTCTGCGCCGCCACGACGCGCCCGCCGGGGATCTCGCGCACCGCGACCCGCACCGGCACCCCGATGTCCACAGTGGACTGTCTCAGTCGGAGCGTCGCCGCCGGTACCGACGGGAGGCCGCCGTCCAGGGTGCCGGTGCTGAACAGCGTCCGGCCCTGCGGGTCCATGACCATGACGAAGATGTCGGCGCTGGTGCGCACGTCGACGGCCGCCGGTGCCGGGCCCTGCGCGGCGGGTGGCGGCCCGGTCATCGACCGCGCGACCGCGTCGGCGCGGGCGGCGAGCGCGGTGTCCTGCCCTGCGGCCGCACCGGCGGCGAGCAGCAGGTACACCGCGGCGCAGAACAGCCCGAGAACGGCGCCGGCGACGCCGAGCCCGAACAGGGTGATCCGCAGCCGGATCGACATCAGCCGCCCGCCTCCGCCGTTGTCTGTGCCCGCAGGACGTAGCCGACACCGCGGATCGTGTGCAGCAGGCGCGGCTCTCCGAGCTTCGCCCGCAGGTACCCGACGTAGACGTCCACGACGTTGCTGCCGGTGGCGAAGTCGATGCCCCACACCGCCTCGAGGAGCCGCGCCCGGCTCAGCACCTGCCGCGGGTGGGCGAGGAAGTGCTCCAGGAGCCGGAACTCCAGCGCCGTCAGGTCGAGGACGGCCTCGCCGCGGCGGCACTCGTGCGCGGCCGGGTCCAGCCACACGTCCTGGAACTGCAGGCGCTCCGGCCGGGCCCGCCGCAGCAGCGCCCGCACCCGGGCGAGCAGCTCGTCGTACTCGAACGGTTTGACGAGGTAGTCGTCGGCGCCGGCGTCCAGACCCTCCACGCGGTCGGCGGTGGCGTCGCGGGCGGTGAGCATGAGCACCGGCAGGTCCCGGTCGGTCGCCCGCAGCCGCCGGCACACCCCGACCCCGTCGAGGCCGGGCAGCATCCGGTCGAGCACCACCACGTCGGGCCGCTCCGCGGCGACCGCGTCGAGCGCCGCCGGCCCGGTGGCCGCGACGGTGACCCGGTGGCCGCCGTAGACGAGGGCACGGCGCAGCGAGTCCGCGAGGGGCGGGTCGTCGTCGACCACCAGCACGTGCGCCACGGCACGCATCGTAGGCTCAGAACCCGCCGCTGTCGCGGTCGTACGCGTCGCGGATCCGCAAAGACGAGGCACGCTGCACTGCATGCCTGAATCGGTTCGCGTCCGCACGATCTCCGCCCAGCAGCCGTTCGAGGGTGCCGGCCCTCGGTGTGGCCGAGCAGGCGGTTACGGCGTCTGCGCGGGCTCGGGCGGGTGGCTGCTGGTGTTGTACGAGTGCTTGGCGGCGACCACGGCCGCCTGGAGGTGCTCGGGATCGACGCCGTGCACGTTGAGCGGTGGGTGCAGCCGCTGGACGAGTTCGGCCTCGATGGTTGCCGGCTCCTTGTCCTCCGCCCAGGTGAGGCGCAGGTGTGCGTGCATCCACGCGGTCAGCCGTGTCTCGTCCTCGGCGACCAGGACGACGCGATCGGTCCAGGTCGTCCGGTAGCTCTCGGACACCAGGAGGCCGGCCAGGGTGCGGCGCAGCGTCGAGCTGCCCGAACGCCGCAGGTGATTGCGCAGAATCCGGCCCCGCAGGCTGGTCGCCCGTCCGAGGTACAGCAGCCGCAGCGACGGGTCGCTGCCGTTCGGCGGCCCGGGGAGATCGGGGAAGACCGACGGAGCGGCCCACCAGGCGTAGACGCCACTGCCGCGGCTGAGTCTCTTGACGGCGACGCCGAGTCCGGCCGGCGTGCCGGAGAGCAGTCGCAGGGCCTCCTCGACCCGGGCTCGATCGGTTGGGACGGCGTCGGGTCGCGTTCCGGAAGTGGTCATCGAGACCATGCTAGGCCGCGTGCAGGAACGCTCAGAAGGTCACATGGCAGTAGAGCCGGTTGCCGGCGCTGACGGCCCGCCGCGCCAGGTCTGTCAGGGCGACGAGGAACGCCGCCAGACTGTCCGCCGCGGCGGCGTCGAACTCCGCCTTCGCCCATTGCCGCGCCACCTCGGGCAGCGCCGCCGTCTCCAGCGACGCCAGGGCGTCGCGCAGCGTGTCCGTGACCGACAGCACCACGTCGCCGTCGATCTCCTCCTCCCGGGCCGGTCCGATCAGTGCGGACTGCCGGGGGTCGGTGCGGACCTCGGCGTACGCCCGGTCGGTGAGGATCCTCTCCAGCCCGACCAGAGCAATGGCCGGGTCGATCCTCCGGCTCTGCACGACCAGCGTTCCGGACTGCGTCACCTGCACCCGGGGGCGCGCCGCCTCGTCGGGTGACGTCCGGTACAGCGCCTTGCCGGCCGCCACGTCCTCCGGCGTGAGATCGAGCAGCCGCGGCTGTCCGGCGTCGGCGTCGGCGGCGGTCGCCGCCACCTCGTCGGACGCGGCGGCGAAGTAGTCGGTCAGCACAGACATCCGGACATCCTGGCACCCGCCGAAGCACCCGTCGAAGGGGCCGGCACGCCTTAGGCTGGCGCGATGCGGAAGGTGGCGTTGGTGACCGGGTCGGCGTCGGGGATCGGGGCGGCGACGGCGCGGCGGCTGGCGGCCGATGGGATGACCGTGGTGGTCCACTCCCGGTCGAGCCGGGAGGCCGGGACCGCGCTGGCGGCCGAGCTCGGCGGGACCTACCTGCAGGCCGACCTGGCCGACGACGAGGCCGCGACCGGACTGGTGCCGCGGGTGCTGGCCGAGCACGGGCGGCTCGACGTGCTGGTGAACAACGCCGGGATCAGCTGGCCCGTGCCGCACGCGGACCTGGAGGCGCTGACGGCCGCGGACTGGCGGCGGCTGCTGGACGTCAACCTGATCGCGCCGTGGCTGCTGTGCACGGCGGCGCTGCCGGCGCTGCGGGAGTCGCAGGGTTGCGTCGTGAACGTCACCAGCCACGCCGGTGTTCGCCCGAAGGGCAGCTCGGTCGCGTACGCCGCCAGCAAGGCCGCGTTGAACCACGTCACGAAGCTCCTGGCCGCGGCCCTCGGCCCGGACGTGCGGGTCAACGCCGTCGCACCGGGACTGGTCGACACGCCGCTGACCAAGGACTGGGCCGACGCGCACGCGCTGTGGAACACGGCCAGTCCCATGCGCCGCCCGGCCCAGCCGTCCGACGTCGCCGACCTCATCGCCGCCGTGATCGGCAACGCCTACCTGACCGGCGAGGTGATCCTCCTCGACGGCGGGCTGAACCTGCGGTAGCGCTCAGGACTCCGTGGCGGTGAAGCGTTCCGCGTCGCGGCTGCCCTTGGAATTCTTCGCGGTGTTGTAGCCGCCGACGGCGTACACGGTGCTGCCGGTGGTGGTGACGGCCATCCCGGCGCGAGGGACGGCGAGCTTCGGCAGCCGATCGGCGACGCCGCTCGTCGCGCACCACCACTGGAAGTACTTCTCGCCGTTGGCGCCGCCGAGGACGCACAGGCCGAAGCCCTCCAGGACGACGGCGGAGGCGCCCTCGCGGGCCTCGGGCAGCCGCATCGTGCTCGGCGTGACCGTCTGCTTGATGAGCACGTCGATGTCGGCGTACGTCTGGCTGTCGTCGCTGCCGCCGATGAACCAGGCGGTGCCGGCGCCGTCGGTGCCCGCCGTCAGTTTCGTGCGGGGGTGCTGCAGCCTGCCGGCGACGGTCCAGGACTCTCCGTCGGCCTCGTGCTTCCAGATGGTGTCCTTCGCGTCGCCGTCCGCGCCGACACCACCGGCGAAGATGATCGTGGTCCCGTCCCAGACCGCGGCGCCGGCCAGACGCGGCTCGGGCAGCTCGGTCATCTCCCTCCAGGTGTCGCCGTCGAGCCGGTAGGTGTTCGCGGTGGCGCCGCTCTTGGTGTAGCCGCCGAGGATGTACAGCTCCTTTTCCGGGGTGACCACCACCGCCATCTGGGTCGTCGCGGACTGCAGCGGCGGCCCCGGTTCCCACTTGCCGGACCTGGTGTCGAAGACCCACACCGTGTTCAGCTGCTCGCGCGGGTTGTCGGCCGTGTAGCCGCCGATGATGTACAGCTTGTCGTTGAGGAACGCCGCGCCGGCGCCCTCGATGTCGACGGGGGTGTCTCCGCGCTTGGTCGGCACCTGCGGCAGGGTCTCCCAGGAGCCGAGCAGGTCCGGCCTGGTGAGCCACCATGCGGCACCCCCGGCGACGAGCAGCAGCACCACGACGGCCGCCGCAATGAGCGCAAGGCGGCGCCGCTTCCCCGGCGGCGGCGCCGGGGCACCGGGCACGGGCACGGGCGGTGCGGAGACCGGCCCACCGGACACCGGTACAGCGGACACCGGGGAACCCGAGACGGGCGCGGCGGACACCGGGATCCCGGAGACGGGCACCGCCGACACCGGTGCGTCGGCGGGGGACACGGGCGAGACGGGGGAGACCGGCACCGCGGCGGAGGCCTGCGTGCCGTAGACGACGCCGCTGTGCCCCGTGACCTGCTGCGCCGGGTAGCCCTGGGTCTGGTACACGTTCTGCCGCGGCGGGCCGCCGACGGACGCCGTGCCGGTGGCGGGTGCCCCGGCGAGCTCCGCGGGGTGGACGACGGCGCCCTCGGCGACCGGCAGCTCCGGCTGCTCCAGGACGGTCGGCACGATGCCGAGCGAGCGGTGCAGCATGCGGGCGACCAGCGGCACCCGTGACGACCCGCCGACGAGCATGATCCCGGTGAGCTGGTTCGGCGCCAGCTTGCAGCTCGCCACGACCCGGGCGGTCTCCGCGATCGTCTGGCGCAGCATCGGCTCGACCAGCGCTTCCAGCTCGTCGCGGGTGAGGTGCAGCGCCGACTCGACGCCGGGCACGGAGATCGGCGCGGTGGCGGTGCGTGACAGCATTTCCTTGGCGCCGCGGACGTCCTCCCAGAACAGCCGCCGGTCGCGGCGGTCCTGCGACGTGACGGGGTGCTGCAGGCGTTGCCAGACGGCAGGGTCGGTGCGGCGCAGGAGGCTTCCGACGTGTTCGACGAGGGTCGCGTCGATGTCGAGGCCGCCGACGTCCTCGAGACCCCCGGCGCCGATGACGGTGAAGCCGGCCTCGTCGTGGCGGACCACGGCGATGTCGATGGTGCCGCCGCCGAAGTCGTAGACGACCATGGCCGCGCCGCGGGGCAGCGGGTGGTTGAGGGCGCTGATGAAGTAGCGGGCGGCGGCGACCGGCTCGGGCACCAGGCTCACCTGCCGCCAGCCCGCCGCGGCCGCCGCCTCCTGCAGCAGGGAGCGGCGGGTGTGCGCCCACGACGCCGGATACGTGAGCACGACCGGCGGTGGGGTACGGGCGACCTCCGCGACCCCGACGGCCACGGCCCGCAGCACGGAGGCGAGCATCTCCCGGGTCGGGACCTCGGTGTTGCCGAGCAGGACCGTGGTCTCGTCGATGCGGCGCTTCGGGTTCGGCTCGTAGCGGGCCGGGTCGAGCTGGGCGAGGCGCTGTGCGTCACGACCGACCGCGAGCTGGCCGTTGTCCTGCAGGAACACCGCGGACGGCATGAGCGGCGCGCCGTCGAACAGCACAGGGCGGCGCCGCCCGTCGGGGGAGCGGATCACCGCGACGGTGTTGGAGGTGCCCAGGTCGATGCCGACGACGTAACCGGTCATGCCGCCACCTCCGCTTCGCTCCGGCGTCGGCCTGACGCAACGCTGCCACATGATGACCGGTCCGAGCCGCTTCGCTGACCGGTCATGCCGCCACCTCCGCTTCGCTCCGGCGTCGGTCTGACGCAACGCTGCCATATGATGACCGGTCCGAGCCGCTTCGCTGACCGGTCATGCCGCCACCTCCGCTTCGCTCCGGCGTCGGCCTGACGCAACGCTGCCACATGATGACCGGTCCGAGCCGCTTCGCTGACCGGTCATGGTGTGCTCCTTGCCGCGGTGCGGGGCACCATGTCGGGCGAGTAGGTGGCGGTGAAGTACGGCTGGGCGATGCCGGCGGCGAACGCCTTCGACGCCGCGGGGGTCGCCGCGATGCGCCAGTCGGTCTCCTTGACCGACTCGTACCAGAGGAACCCGATGATCTCCGGGTGCTTCGGCAGGGTCTTGAGCAGGTCGGTGATCCACTCGGCCTTGCGGCCGGCGGCGTCGGTGGCGGCGACCTCGGTGACGACGACGGGCCGTTTGCTGATGTTCCTGACCTCGGTGAGGGTCTTGCGGTAGATCTGGTCGAAGGTCTGATACGCCTCGAGGCCGCCGGTGCCGTAGTAGCCGGACAGGCCGACCCAGTCGACGTAGGCGTCGCCGGGGTACAGCTGCTGCAGCGGGGGCGAGCCGTCGTAGGCGACGTTGGGGCTCCACACCCAGATGACGTTGCGGGCGCCGGCGTCGCGGAACAGGTCGTGCACGTGCCGCCACGCCGCGACGTAGTCGCCCTTGCGGTTGCCGTTGGCCGACTCGCACCACGGATACCAGTAGCCGTTCATCTCGTGCGCGAAGCGGATCGCGACGGGGTAGCCGAGGTTCTTGATCCCCTCGGCCCACGCCTTCACGTACGGGTCGTAGGCCCCGCCGGTGATCTTCGACAGCTTGTAGTCGGGCTGCTCGCCGCGCTGCCGGTCCTGCTTGGACTCGGACCGGAAGTTCCACGGCTCCCAGGCGAGCATCGGCAGCATGCCCCGGTTCGTGATGCGGTCGAACGGTTGCCGGTCGAACGTCTTGGCCACCGCCCAGCCCTGCGCGAACATCATCACCTGCGGCTGTTTGCCGGCGGCGGCGGCGAACCCGTCGTACTCGGTCAGGTCGGCCGGGCCGCGCGAGGTGAACACGCCGAAGAACGCCTTGCCCGCCGGCGGGAACGTCACCTGGCGCGACGGGGAAGGGCCGGGCGTGAACGTGGGGCGCGGCTCGACCCGCTTGGTCTCCCAGCGCACCGCGGGGCCGGTCTCGGCGGCCACCCGCGGCGCGACCACGAACGTGTAGCCGCCGACGAGCAGCAGCGCGGCGAGCATGAGCCGGGGCAGCGTGATCACACCGGCTCCTTCTCAACCACGGGCGCGGGCCGGCCGCCAGGGACGATGAGGTCGAGTCCGGGCACGTGCGGCAGGTCCGACAGCCGGATCGTCGACGTGGTGGTGATCGACTCGCGGACCACGGCGGCCTTGCCGCGCACGGTCATCACGAGTGGGCCGGTCTGCTGGGTCAGGTCGGCCTCCTGCACGGTGATCCGCCGGTTGCGCAGCCACGTGATCCAGGCGATGAGCGGCGGTGAGATCCCGGCGACGATGCTCAGCGCCGACCAGAACCGCAGCGCGTCGGAGTGGTGACCGAGCCACACGCTGACCCCGAGCAGCGCCGCGGACACCCCCGCCCACGCGGCATGCAGCCGGAACGAGCGCGGGCCGTCGGCGCTGGCGAGGCGGCCCTTCGCGGTCACCGCGTACGCGAGGGGGCGGCGCAGCAGGGCGGCGACCCCGGCAACGACGTACACCGGGACCGCGAACAAGGCCAGCAGCATGCCGTGCACGCCGAGCTCGCGACGCTCGTGCTCCGCGAGGTTGAACCGGCGCAGCCACAGCCACAGCAGCGCCCAGCTGCCCATGCTCGCCGACCACAGGATCAGCCACAGCTGCCACTCGACCCGCATCGCGCCGATGCCGAAGCCCAGGTACGTGGCGGTGGCGAGGGTCCCGGACACCGCGGACAGCGCGACGCTCGGGTAGTAGGACTGGACCAGGCCGTAGCAGAGCCGCTGCGCGGCGCTGAGCTTGCGCAGGTGCTGGCGGCTGCGGCGCAGCAGGATCTCCCACACCCCGTAGGCCCAGCGTTTCTGCTGGTTGAAGTAGTCCGTCCAGGTCGTCGGGCCCTCCCCGACGGCGATCACGTCGGGGGTGTAGACGCCCTTCCAGCGCCGGTCGGTGAGCGGGTTGTTCGAGCCCATCACGACCATCGAGGTGAGGTGGTCCTCGATGATGCTGTCCTGGTACCCGTCGATCAGCGCCCACGCCAGGGGCCGGTAGAGGTGGTTGGTGCCGATGAGCAGCGGCGCGCCCAGGCCGTTGCCGCCGCGCTCGATCAGCCCGCTGAACAGGTACTGCTGCACCGACGCGCCGTGCACGACCCAGCCGCCGTACATGTTGCCGTACACCTGCGGGGCGACGACGAACGCGACGTCGGGGTCGCGGAAGTAGCCGACGGTGCGCTCCAGGAAGCTCGGCAGCGGGACGTGGTCGGGGTCCATCTGCGCCACCACGTCGTAGACGTGCTCGTGGGTGAAGCGCCACGCGTTGTGGTTGCCGGCCTTCGTCTTGGTACGGAACGGGCCGTCGGGCTGGTTGAACTCCGGCCTGCCGCGGCGGCTGAAGTGCTTCACGCCGAGCTTCTTGGCCATCGCCTTCACCCGCGGGTCGTTGCCCTCGTCGAGGATCCAGATGTCGACGTGGCCCGGGTAGCGGACCTTCTGCATCGCCTTCAGCGACCGCTCGACCACGTCGATCGGCTCCTTCGCCGGCACGATCGTGGTGAGCATCGCGATGCGCAGCCCCGGCTCCGGCACCATCGGCACCGGGTCGGCGGCCTTCCACGCGAACACCCACACGGCGAGGTTCTGCAGCAACCGCACCAGCTCGACGAGGATCACGAAGCAGAACGCGACCCGGGCGACGATCACGTGCCAGTCGGTGGCGTCGGCGCCGGACATCGCGCCGGGGATGTGCCGTGGCAGGGCGAGCCAGCCGATGAAGACGATCGCGGTAAGAAAATTCAGCGAGATCAGGACGCTGAGCATGAACCGCTGCGCCGGCCCGGCCGTGCTTCTGTACACGACCGGCAAGTGGGGGCCGGCAGGGGTGGTGAGGGGGCCGGTGAGGGTGTTGCAGGCCGCGTAGGCACGGTGGGTGTCTGCGTCGCGGAGGCGCCGCGCCAACGCTCGTTTCTCGGCGGGCGTGGTGCGGACGGTCGCGGCCTGCTCGTCCGCCACTTGCCTGCCCCCTCACGCTGATCCCCTGGAAAACTGCCTGAACCAGCCCGATCGTAGGCGAGGCCGCCTATTGCGCGGAGTACACTTCCGGCCGATTCCGAATTGGTACAGGTGTATTTCCGTGCCAGCATTTCGGCAGGTGGAAGCGGTTCAGCTGAGACGCGTTATCGCTGTTTTCGGGTTGATACAAATCAGAATGTAGGAGATCCGACAGCGGTCACACGTTCGGATTACCGGACTTTTCCGGACATGCGGTGGCCTTGAGCGGTTCGTGCGTCGGCGCCGCCCCGGCCGGGGTGTCCCCCGCCGACAGCAGCGGGTCGAGCAGCAGCGCCGCGAGGGCCGCGGCGATGAGCAGCGCGGCGGCGAGCGCGACCGCGCGCACGCTGACGTCCTCGATGATCAGCCCGCCGACGAACGAGCCGCCCGAGATGCCGATGTTGAACGAGGAGCTGCTGCCCGCCGACGCCATGTCGGTGCTGCCCGGCGCGACCTGCAGGACCCGGTTCTGCACCGCGGCCGCGAACGCCGCATACGCCGCGCCGGTCGCGGCCAGGGCCACGATGACCAGGGCCGGCACGGTGCCGCCCGCGTACTGCACGACGGCCGCGGCACACAGCAGCGCCACCGGCACCGCGAGCGCGGGCCACGGGTGCCGGTCCAGGAACCGGCCGACGACGAGCGTACCGACGACCCCGCCGGCACCGGAGACCAGCAGCAGCGGCCCGAGCGACGCCGCGGCGAAGTGCGTCACGTCCAGCAGGAACGGCGTCACGTAGGTCTGTGCGGTCATCGCCCCCGCCACGACCAGCGTCGTGACCAGCAGGAGCAGCAGATACCGCCGCCGGTCCGGCGTGGCGGCCCTGGCAGAGGCGGCACCCGACGGCAGCGCGTCGGGCAGCAGCGCCACGACCGCCACGCACGTCGCGGCGCCGATCACGGCCATCACCCCGAACGCGGCCCGCCACCCCAGCTGCTGCCCCAGCCATGTGCCGAGCGGCACGCCGAGCACCGGGGCGAGCGACGCCCCGATCGACATGCGGGCCACCGTGCGCCCGCGCTGCGACGGGTGGAACATCGCGGTCGCGGTCGACCCGACGATCGACCAGAACAGTGCCTGGGTCAGCGCGACGACGAGCCGCGCCCCGAGCAGCATCTCGTAGGTGCTCGCCACGGCCGAGACCGCGGTCGCCGCCGCGGAGACCCCCAGGGTCGTGCCGAGCAGCAGCCGCCGCGGCATCCTGCGGGTCAGCGCCGCCATCGGCACCGACAGCAGCACCACGACCGCCGCATACCCCGTGAGCAGCAACCCCACCTCGGCGCGGCTGCGCTGCAGGTCGTCGGCGATCAGGGTCAGCAACCCGATCGGCATCACCTCGACGGTGACGAACGTGAACGTGGCCACCGACAACGCGGCGAGGGCGGCGTCGGCACGGCGTTCCACTCACCCACCTTAGGGTGGGGTATGGCTCTGATGCGCTGCGATTTCTTCTCCGATGTCCTCGGCTTCAGTACGTCGATGACCGTCGTGCTGCCCCAGCGCACCACCGCGCAGATCGGCGTGTCCGGCAGCGGCCGCGACGGTGACGTGCCCACGCTGTACCTGCTGCACGGCCTCAGCGACGACGACACCATCTGGACCCGGCACACGTCGATCGAGCGGTACGTCGCGGAGCTGGGCATCGCCGTGGTCATGCCGCAGGTGCAGCGCAGCTTCTACACCGACGAGGCGTGGGGCCGCCCGTACTGGACGTTCGTGGCCGACGAGCTGCCGGCGATCGCGCGCAGCTTCTTCCGCCTGTCGTCCCGCCCGGAGGAGACGTACGTGGCGGGCCTGTCGATGGGCGGCTACGGCGCGTTCAAGCTCGCCCTGCGCCACCCCGAGCGCTTCGGCGCGGCGGCCAGCCTCTCCGGTGTCCTGGACCTCGGCGACCGGATGCGCACCATGGTGTCCGAGGTCGACCCGCTCATGTGGCGGCGCGTCTTCGGCGACACCCCGTTCGACGGCAGCGACAACGACCTGCTGGCGCTGCTGGACAAGGTCGCCGACCCGCCGCCGTTGTTCCAGTGGTGCGGCACCGAGGACGCCCTGTACGACGGCAACGTCCGCTTCCGCGACGCCTGCGCGCAACGAGGCATCCCGCTGACGTCCCGGTTCAGCGCCGGCACCCACGAATGGACCCACTGGGACGACAAGATCCGCGACGTCCTCGCCTGGCTCCCGCTGCCGTCCTGACGCTGCGGCGGGCTGCCCGCGGTGTGTAATACCTGCCAGCCCGGCGCTCGCGCGGACCTGAGCCGATGGGGCGCTCCGGATCGATCACAGCCGCGACAGGGGCTTGGCCGGGCCGCGAACGGGTAGTGTCCCGCCGGCCGCATGAGCGGGACGACGACCGCAGGAATGCGGTGACCCGGGCCACCCGTGGAGAAGAGGCCGTCGTGGCGATTCAGGAGCGCTTCAGCCTGCGCAACCTTTACCTGTATCTGGTCTGCCTGATCACGTTGGTGATCTCGATCTTCGCCGCGGTGAACCTCGTCCGCAGCGCGGTCGAACTCTTCTATCCCGACCCTGGGTACTACATCCCGGCGCCCGTGAAAGACCCGAGCTTCGGTCCCGAGGAGCAGGAGCGCCTCGACCGGGCGGCGCGGGACTCGCAGCAGCGTCAGTCCGTGCTCGGCGTGATCAGCTCCGGCGCGCTGCTGCTGATCGCCGGTCCCGTGTACTTCTACCACTGGCGCCGCATCCAGGCGGAACTGCCGTCGCGGCAGACACCGCCGGAAGGGCCGCCACCTCCGGCGTGAGTGTCGCCGCCACGGAGCAGCCGGCGGGGAGGCACGCAGTCGCATCCGGTCGAACCGTCCCTACCGCTCTGCGTCGCCGGGCTACGTCCCTGACCGCGCTACGTCCTTGCGCCGTGTGCGGCGCCGAAACTCGGGTTGCCCGTGTTCGCGGCCGCGCAGGGCGGCGCGCGGCGTGGACCCGGACAGCTCGGAGGCGTGCTCCGTCTCCAATGCCCGGGCCTGCGCCGACTCCGGCTTGTCCAGAAAGCGCAGCAGTTCGACCGGGAACGGCAGGACCAGCGTCGAGTTCTTCTCGGCCGCCACCTCGACCACCGTCTCCAGCAGCCGCAGTTGCAGCGCGGTCGGTGTCCGCGCCATCGTGGCCGCGGCGTCAGCGAGCTTGTGCGACGCCTGCAGCTCACCGTCAGCGGTGATGATCCGGGCGCGCCGCTCACGCTCCGCCTCGGCCTGCCGGGACATCGAGCGTTTCATCGATTCCGGCAGCGACACGTCCTTGACCTCCACCCGGTCGATGTGGACGCCCCAATCGATCGCCGGGCTGTCGATCATGACCTCCAGACCCTGGTTGAGCCGCTCGCGATTGGTCAACAGCTCGTCGAGGTCGCTCTTGCCGATGATCGAACGCAGGGACGTCTGTGCCACCTGGAGGACCGCGAACATGTAGTCCTGCACGTTGACGACGGCGCGGACCGGGTCGATGACACGGAAATACACCACCGCGTCCACCTTGACGGTCACGTTGTCGCGGGTGATGCCATCCTGTGCCGGCACCGGCAGGGTGACGATCTGCAGGTTGACCTTCTGCAGCCGGTCCATCAGCGGCACGATCAGGGTCAGACCCGGCCCACGCGTCTCGTCCCGCAGACGGCCGAGCCGGAAGATCAGACCACGCTCGAACTGCCGGACGATCCGGGCACTGGCCACATATCCGGCTATCGCCAGGAGCAGCAGTGTTATGAGCAATGGACCCATGGCAAGTCGCCACCATCCGTGCGCGTCGGGGTCCCAACAGCGACTATAGCGCGGCGTGCGTGGTGCGTGTCGCTGCGTCGCTGCGTCTTGGAGCGCCTCGCTCCGCCCGGATGGAAACCCCGCAACCTAACCGTTGTAGACCGCAACGGCGCGCACGGGGAACGACGCCATCGCGCGTGCCGGCGCTGGGAGGGCGGTCAGGCGGGCCCCGGTGTCGGGTACTGACTCGAGGTTGGTCAGGTGCTCGATGATCGGGATGTCGGCGCCGAGCAGCCGCTGATGGGCGGGTTGTCTCGGGTCGGTCGGGTCGTCGATGTTGAGCGAGTCGATGCCGACGAGCGCGGCGTTGGCGTCAACGAGCTTGTCGACGGCGTCAGCGGCCAGGTGCGGGCAGTCCAGGTCGAGGTAGCGGGATGTGGCCCAGTGATGGGCCCAGCCGGTGTGCACCAGGACAGCGCGTCCCCACAGCAGGTCGGGGTTGCCGAGGTCGGCTGCGGTCACTGAGGTCCGGCCGAAGGCGCGTACGGTCGTGATCGATACGTTGACCAGCCGTTCGAGTGGCAGCTGTGCGAGGTCGGCCCGGTCGGCGTGGTAGTGGTACGGCGCGTCGAGGTAGGTGCCGGTATTGCCGAGCAGGCCCAGCGACTCGATCTCGAGCGCGCGGGTGAGGAGTCCGGCGGCGATCTCGTGCGACAGGTCCACGATCACGATTCCGAGTTTAACGCGGAGCAGGTTTACGCAGAGTAGCGATGTCAGGGCTTCGGCACTGCTCCGCGGCCTCATGGCCCGGAGGGTGGTGGCCGAGCCACGGCGTGGCCCGGCCGCGAATGGGTTCCTCTGCGGTTACGACGTCGAGTAGACCCGCTCGACGAACTCGGCGAGCCGGTGATCGTCGAGGTTGCGGGCCAGATCCGACTCGCTGATGATGCCGACCAGGCGGCGGTTCTCGATCACCGGCAACCGCTTGACCTGGTGGCTCTCCATCACCTGCAGCACCTCGCTGACGTCGGCCGTGGCTTCGACCCAGAACAACCTCTCCTGGGCGAGATCACGCGCCGTCACCTCGCGGGGGTCGTCGCCTTCCGCGATGCACCTCACGGCGATGTCGCGGTCGGTGATGATGCCGTGCAGCCGGTCGTCCGTGCCGCAGATCGGCAGCGAACCGACACCGAGGTCGCGCATCTTCTGCGCGGCGGTCTCGATGCTGTCGTTCTCGCCGACGCACTCGGTGCCCGGGTGCATGATGTCCCTTGCCCGCCGGGTCAGGCCCGGTCGACCCGACAATTTGCGCAGCTCCTCCGCCTGGGTGTCCAGGGCGGCAAGCTTGCCGGCCACGGCCTCATGCGTTGCCGTTCCGGAGTACTCGGCGTAGTACGCCTCACCGAGCTCCTGCAGCAGCTCGTTACGCCGCCGCTGGGCCCGTACGAAGTCGATTCGCTCCCGGCCGCGCGCCACGCCACGCTTGGCGGACGCCTTTGCCTTGTCGAACGTCGTCATCACCACTCCTCTCCGATGTTGCCGTAGTGGGAGCCGGTGGACCTCTCGCCTGCAACGCTACGTCGCCGGCGTCATTCCTGACGTGCCCATCGGGGCCCACACCCAGGATCTGGGGCTCAGGGCTTGTAGTGCAGCTCCGGATACCACTCGCCCCGCCCCGCCGGTGTCAGGTCGAGCAGGTGCCACACCGGGTTGTACAGGTCGACGCCGCGCTCACGTATTTCGTCGGACATCCACGGATGGCTCGTGTAAAAATGCCTGACCGTTCCGTCGGCGGCCCGGGTGAAAACCGAGATGGTCGAGTCCTGTGCCCCCGCCTCGTCCTCGCTGGCCAGGTCGTACTTGAACGTGCCGGTCCCCGCGCTGAGCAGCCGTAGCCGGGTCCACCCGCGAGCGCGGGCGTGGAACCGCAACGCCGGCAGGCCGGCCGCAGCCACGACGACGAAGTCGGCGTTCTGGGCCACATGGTCGACCACGGCGTTGAACCCGTCGATCCACATCGTGCACATCGGGCACGGCGAGTGCTGGGCCTTGCCGTACATGAAGTGGTACACGATCAAGGATCGGTCAGGTCCGCTGAACAGCTCGCTCAGCCTGACCTGGCGGACCGGTTCATCCCCGGCCGCCAGATCGGCCGGGCCTTCATCGAAGACATAGTCCTCGACCACCGTCCCCGGCGGCATCCTGCGGCGTAACTCGGCCACCCGCTCGCGCTGGCGCATCAGGTCGATCTCGGCCAGCCGTAGCTCCTCGCGAGCGACGCGGCACTCCGTCGACTCGTTCGTCAGGCGGGTCATCTCGACAGTCATGTTCCACCTCCACGGTCTCGGGACGGCGCCTGATTCAACTACCACGGTCATACCGCGCCAAACCCGTTGTGCCGGGGTGTGCGCTGCCGCATCTGCGCAGGTCACGCGACGTCTTGGAGCGCCACCGCTCCGGGCTGGCCTGTCCGCCGGTCCCGCAACGCGGCAGCGTCCAACGTCTTCTCCGCGCGTCCTGAAAATGTATGATCGTCGTACGATCTGATTGAGGCACACGAGGCAGGGAAGGCGACGTATGGAGCTGAGCGCTGTAGTCACTGGGGCCGCGCGGGGGATCGGGCGGGATGTCGTGGTTCGGTTGCGGGGTGCGGGCTATCGGGTGGTGGCGGTTGACGTCTCGCCCGCGGTGGCCGACCTGGCGGAGGACGGCTGGGTGGTGCCGATGGCCGCGGACGTCGCGGCGGACGCGACGCCGGGCGCGGTGATCGAGCGGGCGACGGTCGAGTTCGGGCGGCTTGATCTGCTTGTCAACAATGCGGCGCGGTTCCTGCGGCGGCCCATTCTCGAGACGAGCGATGACGACTTCGACGCGTTGTTCGCCACGAATGTGCGGCCGGTGTTTCGATTTGCGCGGGCCGCCCTGCCGCATCTGGCGCAGAGCCGCGGCTGCATCGTCAACACGGCGTCGATTTCCGGGCTGATCGGTGTGCCCAACCAGGTCGTCTACGCGATGACCAAGGGCGCGATCGTGCAGTTGACCCGGCAGCTTGCTGTCGAATGGGCGGCCCGCGGAGTGCGGGTCAACGCCGTCGCGCCGGGGGCCGTCGACACCGGGTTCATGGATGAGGCCAGGAGCGCCGATCCGGATCCGGCGGCCAGCCTGGCCGTCACCCTGGGCAACCACCCCATCGGGCGCTTGTCGACGCCCGATGAGGTGGCCCGCGCGATCGTGTTTCTGGCCTCGCCGGAGTCGGCCGGCATCACCGGCACGATTCTGAGCGTGGACGGTGGTTACGTGGCGCGGTGAGCTTCCATCTCCTCCAGGAGGATCGGCGCCGCCGCGGTCACGCCGTGGATGCCCAGCACCGACGCGATCTCCATGACCTCCAGGATCTCGCGGGCGGTGGCGCCGTAGCCGATGGCGTTCTCGATGTGCAGTTTGAGGCCCTTGACGTACAGGTGGGTGGCCGCGGTGTCGAAGGCGATGTAGACGAACTCCTTGACCTTCGGCTCCAGCACCCCGGTGCGCCACGGCACCGAGGAGAACTCGGTGTAGGCGGCGAACATCGCCGGGTCCAGTTCGAGCATCTCGTCCCAGAAGGCATGCCAGTAGCCGCGGGTCTTGGTGAAGTCGGCCTTGAGCCGCTCCTGCTCCTCGGTGAGCGGCGCCGGGCCGGTGCGCAGGCCCTTCTCCTGCAGCACTTCGACGAGGACCGGCACGCCGATGTTCATCGCGTGGATGCCCAGTGTCGCCGACAGTTCCAACACCTCCATGATCTCCTGCGGGGTGGCACCCAGCGCCAGGGCGGCCCTGATGTGCTGGCGTACGCCCGGCAGGTACATGTGGGTGGCGTTCGCGTCGATCGCGATGTAGATGAACTCCTTGACCTTCGGCTCCAGCACGCCGTTGCGCCACGGGACGGCGGAGAAGCCGAGGTACGCCTTCAGGAACTCGGGGTCCAGCCGGAGCACTCCCTCCCAGGTGTCGCTCCAGGTTCCCCGCACGCGGATGAACTCGTCCTTGATCTCCTGCTGCCGGGCGGTGAGCGTCATCAGCGATCGGTCCTTCGCAGCCAGTCGACGATTTCGGTGTGATCGGCGGACGGCTCGAGCGCCTCGGCGGCTCGCGCCCACAGCTCCACCGCCGCGTGGCCCAGCGGGTCGGGGGCGCCCACCTGGTCGGCCAGGCCGGTGGCGATGCGCATGTCCTTGAGCATCAGGCGCAGGCCGAAGCCCGAGTCGTACGTGCCGGGGAGGACGAAGTTGGGCCACTTGTTCTCGGTCGAGCCGCTGCGGCCGCTGGAACTGTTGAAGATGGACAGCATGGTCTCGGGGTCCAGGCCGAACCGCTCGCCGGCCAGGATCGCCTCGGAGGTGACCAGCAGGTGGGTCGCGGAGAGCAGGTTGTTGAGCGCCTTGACGGCGTGGCCGCTGCCGACTCCGCCGGCCCGTGTGGTCGTGCCGAGGCAGGCGAGGATCGGTTCCACGCGCTCGAGATCGGCGGGTTCGCCGCCGGTCATGATGGTCAGCTTCCCGGTGCGGGCACGGGCGACCCCGCCGGAGACGGGAGCGTCGAGGAGCGTGATGCCTCGGTCCGCCAGCTCGGCGGCCAGGGCCCGTGTGCGCGTCGGTTCCGACGAGCCCATGTCGATGACGGTCGCGCCACGCTCCACCTTGAACAGCTCGTCGCGGACGGTGCTCTCGACGATGTCGGAGTTCGGCAGCATCAGCACGACGACCGTGGCGCCGCGGACGGCGCCGGCCAGGTCGTCGGCTGCGATGCCGCCCGCCTCGGCGAGCGCCTGCCGGGCCGGTGCGGCCGGGTCGTAACCCTGGACGCGGTAGCCGGCGCGGACCAGCAGGGCCGACATCGGACCGCCCATGTTGCCGAGACCCAGAAAGCCGATCATTCGGGCACCGGCGCCGGGTAGTCGGCCGATGTGACCTCCTCGGCCCACAAGGTGGTGCCGAGCGAAATCGCGGTGTGGGTCATCAATGCGTCGTGGGCCGCCCCGTGCCAATGCCGCTCGCCGGGCGGCACCCAGATGCTGTCCCCGGCCTGGATCACCTCAGGCCGGCCGCCCTCGGAGCAGACCAGCCCTCGTCCGGAGACCACCTGGAGGATCTGGCCGTGCTCATGGCTGTGCCAGTACGTGCGCGCGCCCGGCGCGAAGGTCACCGTGGCGATCGTGGTGCCGTCGGTCGCGGGCAGCACCGATTCGAACCAGGCCTGGCCGGTGACCGTCGCGCGGTGCTCGGACGGGCCGTGCTCGGCGTGGCCGTGGACGATGTTCATGCGGCGGGGTCCTCCTTCGTGTGCAGGCGTACGCCGCCCGACAGGTCCCCGAGGGCGTCGACGACGGTGTTGCTGATCTGGTCGGCGTAACCGAGGGCGCGGGCCAGGCCGAAGCTGGCCAGCGGGCCGGCCGAGTTGGGGCTTGCCACCCCCAGCCGGGCGACCAGTTCGACGTACAGGTTCACGTCCTTGAGCATCAGCGTGTTGGTGAGCCCGCCCTTGAGGTAGTCACCGTGAATGATGCTGGGGAAGCGGTTCCGGGTGGCGAAGTTGACGCCGGAGCCGGCGTTGAGCACGGCGAGGACGGTTTCGAGGTCGAGGTCCGCCTTCTTCGCGGCGACCATCACCTCGGCGGTGGCCGAGAGCGCGATCGCGTTGAGGAAGTTGTTCAGCAGCTTGACGGTGTGGCCGGCCCCGCTCGGTCCACAGTGGAAGATGTTGGCGGCGAACAGGTCCAGCACCGGGCGGGCACGGTCGAGCACGTCCGCCTCGCCGCCCACCATCAGGGTGAGCGCGCCCTTGTCGGCCGCGGCGGCGCCGCCGGAGATGCCGGCGTCGAGGTATGCCGTGCCGCGTTCGGCGAGCATCCCGTGCAGCCGGGTGGTCGAGTCGGGTGCAGCGGTCGACAGGTCGACCACGATCAGGCCGGGACGGGCGTGGGCGAGGACGCCGTCGTCGCCGAGCACCACCGCCTCGACGACGTGGCTGTCGGGCAGCGACAGCAGCAGGATGTCGGAGCCGTCGGTCACCTCGCCGACCGACGCCGCCGGCTTGGCACCGGCCGTGGTGACGTTCTCCTTGCGGAGGTCGTAACCGAGCACGTCGTGGCCGGCGCGCACGACACAGGCGCACATGCGGCCGCCCATGTTGCCGAGGCCGGCAAAACCGATCCTCATCAGGGCTCCTCTCCGATGGTGGCTGCGAGACCTGTGATGCCCGCGAGATCACAGGGGGTGAACCGGCCGAGCGTGTCGGGGTCATGGCCGGCGACGAGGTGGTCGGCCCGCATGGCGCGGATGCGGTCGAAGCCCGCATACATGTCGATGAGGTTGGCGACCTGCGTGAACGGCATGTTCCGCTCGTACTCCTCGTAGTAGTGCACCGAGTCCGAGGCGAGCAGGACGGCGCCCTCGCTGGTGTTCACGAGGACGACGCTCTGTCCCGGGGTGTGCCCGCCGACCCGGATCACGCGTACGCCAGGGGCCGGTGAGACCTCGTCGTCGAAGGTCCGCAGCCGGTCGTCCCGTGCGGCCTGCCGGAGGTGGTCGATCTCCTCGTCCTCGACGGAGTGGTGCACCAGCGTCCGGGTCGCGTACGGCCCGGTCCAGAAGTCGTACTCCGCGGCGGCGACGATCAGCGCCGACCCGGGGAACAGGTCGAGGTTGCCGATGTGGTCGTAGTGCGCGTGGGTGACCACCACCGGCGGCCCGGCGGCCCGGTCGACCCCGAGGGCGTCGAACGCGGCCGCCGGCTCGATCAGCGTGGTGCGCTTGCGGTTGGCGCCGCCGGTGGCCGAGAACCCGGTGTCCACGACGATCGTGCGGTGCGCGTTGCGGACGACCCAGAAGAAGTAGTCCATCCCGATCGGGCCGTCCGGCTCGCCATAGAGGTGGTAGTTGAGGTAGACGTCACTGCGTACGGTCTGCCGGGTCCCGTACTTGACGATGGTCACCTGGTACTGGTCCGAGCCGGGCGCGACCGTCATGACAGGAGCAGCTGCCCGGCGTTCGTCCCCACCAGCCGCCTGATGTCGTCCTCGGCGATGCCGGCGTCGAGCAGCCCGCGGGCGGCCCGGCGGAACAGCGTCACCGGCAGCGGGTTGTTCTTCTGGCCCGAGTCCGACGACAGGATGGTCCGCTCGACGCCGACCTCCTTGATGAAGGTCAGCAGCTCGTCCAGGTCGCGCCGGCGGTGCTCGTGGCCGAAGTACATGACGATGCAGTGCTCGATGGTGACGCCCTGCCGCGCCCACGCCACCGCCTGCTCGACCGAGGCACCGACGACGAAGATGGGGTGGTTGACCACGATGCGGCCGATGCCGGCCTCGAGCGCGGCGTCGATCAGCGCCTGGGACTCCTCGACCCCCAGGTGGCCGCAGGTCAGCACGGCGTCCTCAGCGGCGATCACCGACAGGATGTCGCGGACCTCGGGGAGCACGCCGCCCCGGTCGTCGAGGATCGAGATGATCTCGTTGGGCCTCAGTTCCACCTCGGACGTCGGGAAGCCGGTGTCGTGGTGTTCGTGGTGCTTGACGTGGGCGGCGGAGGAGAGCGTCGGGAACCACACCATGCGCCCGCCCATGCGAAGCGCGAGCTCCACCGCGTACGGGTTCAGGCCACCCACCGTCCGGTTGAGCGCGACCCCGCCGTGTACCTGCGTCGGCAGTTCGGCCAGCCCCGCCGAACGCAGCGCCAGGATGTCGGTGACCATGCTGTGGTGGTGGGACTTCGCCACGATCGCCCGGAATCCCGCGTTCGACGCGTCGCGTGCCGCGTCGAGGATGCTCATCCGGCGCGGGAACGGGCTCGGGCCCGGGTGCTGGTGCAGGTCCACCGCGCCGACCAGGAGGCTGTCGGCCTGCTCGTCGGGCACCTTGCGGTCCTCGTCGGCATCGGGGTCGAACGCGTAGTCGACTGTCATCATGATCTGTTTCCTCACCGTCACTCGGACACCAGGACTTGGTCTTCGGGCCGCCAGTGGGCGATGACCCGGGCACCCGGGCCGACCGCTACCGGCGCGCCGACAGGCAGCACCGCGCTGCCGACGGAGTCGTCGCCGAAGGCCAGCTCGATGCGGTAGTACGTGCCGTAGAAGGAGATGTCGGTGACCGTGGCCGGGGCGACGTTGCTCCCGGCCGGCACCGACTCCTCGTCGGGGGCGATCCGCATGCGCTCCGGCCGCACGATCAGCCACTGCTGCTCGCTGTCGTCGCCCGGCTCACCGACCGTCCACTTGCGGTCGTGCCACTCGTAGACGTCCGCCGAGCGGTACCGGCCGCCGAAGACGTTGGACTCGCCCAGGAACCGGGCCACGAACCGGGTCGTGGGCCGGTGGTACAGGTCGACCGGGGTGCCGACGGCGACGATCCTGCCGTGGTCGAAGATGGCGATGCGGTCCGACAGCGTCATCGCCTCGTCCTGGTCGTGCGTGACGAAGACGAAGGTCAGGCCCAGTTCCTGGTGCAGGCGCTTGATCTCGCGCTGCAACGACTGGCGCAGCTTGCGGTCCAGCGCGCTCAGCGGCTCGTCGAGCAGCAGCACGCTGGGGGAGAAGACCACCGCGCGGGCCAGCGCGACGCGCTGCTGCTGACCGCCGGAGAGCTCGTGCGGGCGCCGCCCGCCCATGCCGCCCAGGTCGACCAGGTCCAGCGCCTCGCCGACCAGCTTGGCCGTCTCGGCGGCCGGCACCTTGCGCTCGCGCAGCGGGAACGCCACGTTCTGGGCCACGGTGAGGTGGGGGAAGAGCGCGTAGTTCTGGAACACCATGCCGAAGTTGCGCTTGTGCGCCGGCGTACGGCTGATGTCCTTGCCGTTGAGCTCGATCCGTCCGGACGTCGGCTCGGTGAAGCCGACGATCATGTTGAGCGTGGTCGTCTTTCCCGAGCCGCTCGGTCCGAGCAGGGTGAGGAACTCGCCCGGCCGGATGTCGAGATCCACGTGGTCGACGGCGGGCGGCTCGGCGGTGCCGTACCGCTTGCAGAGCTCGACCAGGTGGACCCGGGCGCCGCGGGCGCCGATCGTGGGCGCCGTCGGGCTACTCATCGGGTGCCTCTCTTTCCGCGTCGCACGCCGACGATCTGGGCGAGCAGGATGGGAACACTGACCAGCACGACCATCAGGCTCGACGCGGCGGAGATCGTCGGATCGATCTGAATGGTGACGCTGTTGAACATCTGGACCGGCAGCGTCACGGCCCCGGGCGCCTGCAGGAACAGGGCGATGACGACCTCGTCGAGGGAGGTCACGAACGCCAGGACGGCGCCGGAGAGGACGCCGGGCAGGACCAGCGGAAGGGTCACCCGCCGGAACGTCGAGACCGGGCCGGCGCCGAGGCTCGCCGCGACGCCGGGCAGCCGGCTGTCCATGCCCTGCAACCGGGCCGTCACCGCGATCACCACGAACGGCAGCGCCATGGCGGTGTGGGCCAGGATGATGCCGATCAGGGTCCCGTTCAGGCTGAGACGCAGGAACGCGGAGAAGACCACCAGCGCCACGAGGATGTGCGGGACGATCATCGGTGACAGCAGGAAACCGTTGACCGTGCCACGCCATCGCGGGCGCAGGCGGGCCAGGCCGAACGCGGCCATCGTGCCGAGCACGGTCGCGATCACCGCGGTGTACGCGCCGACCTGCAGCGTGTTGAGGATCGCGGCGGTCCACTCCGGTGAGGTGAACAGGTTCTCGTACCAGCGCAGCGACCAGCCGTCGGGCGGGAACCGGAACGTCTTGGCCGACGAGAAGCTCATCGGGATGACCACCAGTGTCGGCGCGACCAGGATGATCGCCACGACCGTGGTGTGGATCCTCAGCCACGGGCGGACGGGAGCCGCCCGGTCCGAGGTGGAGGCGGCGCGCGTCGGCTGGCCGCCGGCCGCGGTCACCGCCACGGTCTGCCCCGCCAGGCGGCGGCTCAGGCCGAGCACGACCAGGGTGACGACGAGCAGGAGCATGCCCATCGCGCCGGCACCGCCGAAGTCGAGCAGTTCCTTGGCGCGCACGTTGATGACCTGGGCGATCATCGCGTTGCGGTTCGAGCCGAGCAGGGCCGGCGTGACGTAGAAGCCCAGCGACAGCACGAAGACCAGCGACATGCCGGCGACGATGCCCGGGGTGGACAGCGGGAGATAGATGCGGCGGAAGGCCCGTGCCCGGGGGGCGCCGAGGCTCTGCCCGGCGGCGACCAGGCTGCCGTCGATCTGCGACATGGCGCTGTACAACGGCAGCACCAGGAAGGGCAGCAGCACCTGGGTCATCGAGATGCCGACGGCCAGTGAGGTGCCCAGCAGGCGTACCTCGCCGAACCCGAACGGCCGCAGGATGTCCTGCACCACGCCGCCGTCCTGCAGGAGCACCAGCCACGCGAAGTTGCGGGCCAGCATGCTCGTCCAGAAGGGCACGAGCACGACGGTGATCAGCACGCCGCGCATGGTCGGGCCGACCAGGGTCATCGCGTATGCGTACGGGTACGCCAGCAGCAGCCCGATCACCGACACGACCAGCGCGATGAGCAGTGTCCGGCCGAGCACCCGGATCGTGTAGCCGTCGGTGAACAGCGAGGCGTAGTTACCCAGCCCGGTCTCCGGCTCGGTGAAGCTGTCCACCACCAGGGTCGCCAGCGGCAGGACGAACAGCAGTGCCAGGGCGATCAGGGCTGGGGCGAGCAGGAGCCAGCCGCGCGGGCGGACCCGGCCCGCCCGCGCCGGCCCGGGGCGCCCGGTCGCGGGCGCCTCCGGGGTGGCGGTGGAGACAGCCATGATCAGCTGACCTTCCAGGCGGTCCAGCGCTTGACCAGGGCGTCGGTGTTGTCGATCCACCACTGCTTGTCCTGCTCGAGCGTGCGGCCGCGGTCTGGCAGGAAGGCGTTGAACTTCTTCTGCCCGTCGGTGTAGCCGACCGAGTTGAGGTCGACGTCGGGCCGGGCGGGGGCGGTGCCGGTCAGCTTGGCGTACGCGATGGACTGCGCGGGCTCGGTGACGAACACGAGCATCTCCTGGGCGAGTGCCTTGTGCGGTGCGCCCTTCGGGATGACCAGGGCGCCGATGTCGGTGGTGTTGAAGTCCCAGACCGGCACCAGGTTCGCGCCGCTCTGCGCCGAGACGATCGTGCGGGCCGTCACGGTGAGCACCATGCTGGCCTGCTTGTCGACCATCGCCTGCTGGATCGCGCCGTAGCTGGGCGCGAAGACCAGCGAGTCCTTGATCGTGTCGATCTTCTTGAAGGCCCGGTCGAGGTCGATCGGGTAGACCTGCTCCGGCGGCACCCCATCGGCGACCAGTGCGGCCTCGAACAGGCCGGCCTTCGGGTAGTCGTAGACGATCCGCTTGCCCGGGAAGCGCTTGACGTCGAAGAAGTCGTTGATCTTCGTGGGCTTCTCGCCCGGGAACATGTCGGCGTTGTAGCTGAAGATGTTGGCGTAGCGGTAGGTCGGCACGAAGCAGTCGCCGGTCGTGCCCTTCGGGAACTTGCTGCGGTCCAGTGCGGGGTTGTCCAGCTTCTCGAACAGCTCGCCGCAGTAGGCGCCGGCGTAGATCCAGCTCATGTTCGCCAGGTCCCAGATGGTCTTGCCGGACGCCACCATGGTCCGCACCTGGGCCTGCTCCGCCGGGCTGATGTTGGTGAACTTCGTCCCGGTCTTGGTGGTGAACGGCACCTGGAGCGCGGTTTTCTCGTCCTCCTGGAACTGCCCGCCGGTGCTGGCCCAGGTCAGCGCCTTCTCGTCGGAGCCTGCGCTGCCGGAGTCACCGCCGACGCCGCAGCCCGAGAGCATGAGGGCGCCTACCGCTATCGTCGTGAGAAATCGGTACGTCTTCATATGTATCGCCTTTTCTCGATCGGGCTCTTCACCCGTTCTCGCGCACGGTGAATCGGGGGACGGCAATCCGTCCGGTGAACCGTCCGGGCCTGGGCCCGGGCGCTGTCAGTCCGTTGCGGTGTCGAGCGGGCTGACCATGCGCCGGCTGATCGTCTCGGCGCCCGACAGGAGGGCACGTGCCACCTCGGTGTCGGTGCCGTCTGGTACGAACTGGGCGATGTCGACGGCGGCCAGCGTGGCCACGACCTGGCCGGACGGGTCGCGGATCACCGTCGCCACGGCGCTGATGCCGTTCTCGGGGCTCTTGCGGAACGCGATCCCGGTGCGGCGGACCTCCGCGAGCTCCGCCTCGGTCGCGTTGACGGGCGGCGCGCCGTCGCGGAACCGGTAGTAGGACTCGTCGCGGAAGGCCCAGAAGGCCATCGTCTGTGCCGCGTCCGGCCCGAGGTGGCTGCCGACGGCTATCGAGACGTGCGCCGTGCGGCTGCTGTCCTCGCGCACCTGGGCCACCACGGGGCTGGTGCCGTTCCACACGCTGAGCACGATCGTGAGCCGGACGCGCATGCTGATGTCGTTCATCACCGGGCCGGCGAGATCGAGGACACCGAGCCGGGACAGCGCCATCGTGCCCAGCTCGGCGAGCAGGACGCCGAACTCGTACTGATTGCGGTCGCGGCGCTGCAGGAGACCGTGGTTCTCCATCGACGCCAGGTAGCGGTGGGCGGTGGACTTGCCGACGCCCAGCTCCTCGGCGGCCGACACCAGGTCGATAGTGTCGTTTGCCGCGAGCAGCCGCAGGAGCTGCACCACCCGCGACACCACCTGGAGGTCGCCGCTGGCGATCTCCAGCCCGTCGGCCGCGGCGCGCGGACCCCGAGAGGTGCTGGTCATGATGCCCCCCTTGCGTTCCGGCGTTGTCCCGCATTGCGGGGTGGCCGTCCGTGTATCCGGTACAGAGGAATGTAGGTGATCCATCCCGCCGCATGTCAAGGTCCGGGAGAGATTTCCTGTCTGCTACTGCCAAGTTAAATCGTGGCGGTGACAAGATTGTATGACTGACCTACAATCCTGACCAGTGTGAACAGGTGATTCGGAGGTACGCAGATGCGCGGACTGACAGGCAGGGTCGCAGTGGTGACCGGCGCCGCGGGCGGGATCGGCGCGGCCACCGCCCGGCGCCTGGCCGAGGAGGGTGTGCACGTGGTCGCCGTCGACCTCGACGAGGAACGCCTGCGCAAGGTCGCGGAGTCGCTGCCGACCGACAGCCTCTGGGTCCGCGCCGACGTGTCCACGGAGGACGGCGTGGCCGGATACCTGCGGGCGGCCGTCGAGCGCTTCGGCCGCGTCGACCTGCACCACCTCAACGCCGGCATCCCCGGATCGTTCGCCACGCTGCCCGAGCTCACCGTGGCGGAGTTCGACAAGGTCATGGCCGTGAACGTCCGTGGCGTCTTCCTCGGCGCCCGCGCCGCCTTCCGCCAGTACGCGGTGCAGGGCACCCCGGGGAACATCGTGATCACCGGCTCGATCGGCAGCCTGCGCGGCAGCGCGGACCTGCTGGCGTACCAGACCTCCAAGCACGCCGTGCTCGGCATCCTGCACGGCGCCGCGATGTACGGCGGCCCCCTGGGCATCCGGGTGAACGCGGTCGCCCCGGGCATCGTGCCCACCGACCTGTTCGCCGCGACGCCCGACGTGGCCGGCGGCAAGGACGACATGTCCCGCCGGGCGAGCAGCACGCCGCTGCGCCGGGCCGGCACGGGCGACGACGTCGCCGGGGTGGTCGCCTTCCTCCTCAGCGACGACGCCGCCTACATGACCGGCGAGGTCGTCTCGGTGGACGGCGGCGCGAGTATCGTCAGCACCGTCCGGCCGTCCGGCGGCGCCGGCGCGTGGGACTTCGCCGCGCACGACGAAGCCCTCTACGGCGCCGGCCCGCTACGGCCCTAGCCTCTGTGGCCTTAGAAGCTGACCGGCGGCGGGGCGACCACACCGATGTCGGTGTGCACGTCGATGACGACCGGGCGGCCGGCCGACAGCGCACGATCGAGCGCCGGCGCCAGCTCGCCCGGCTTGTCCACCCGCAGGCCCAGCGCGCCCATCTCCGCGGCGATCCGGGCGAAGTCCACCTCCTCGTACGTCCACAGCTCCCGGGACTGCTCGGTGGGCCGCCCGTCGTACGCCCGGTCGAAGCCGCGCTTGCTCTGGTTGCCGCCGTGGTTGTTGTTCACGACGGTGATCAGGTTGACCCTCCGGCGCACGGCGGTCTCGATCTCCCCGAGGTGGTAATAGAGGCCGGCGTCCCCGGTGAAGACCACGACCGGCCGGTCGGGCGCCGCGCACTTGGCGCCCACACCCGCCGAGAACGCCCACCCGAGATGTCCGGCGCTGCGCAGATAGCCCTGATCCGGCGAGGTGACGTCGTGGAACTGGGCCATCCACATCCCCGCGTGACCGGTGTCGGCCACCAGGACGGCGTCCCGGGGCAGGCCGCTGGTGAGCTCGGCGGCTATCCGCTCCGGCCGGATCGGCACCGCGTCGCTGGTCAGCACCTCGCGATAGCGGGACCGCCAGTCGGCCCGCACCCGCTCGACCTCGGCCAGCCAGGCGGACCGACCCGGCTGCGGCTCGCGCGCCGCCAGTGTCAGCATCCGGGCCAGCGCCGCGCGGGCGTCGGCGGCGACGGAGGCCCGCAACGGATAGTTGCGCCCGAGGTGCGACGGCTCGATGTCGATCTGGACCGCAGGGGTCCCCTCCGGCGGCACGGCCCAGAAGTGCGTGGTCATGCTGCCGGTCTGCGTGCCGATGAAGCAGACCAGATCGGCGCGGGCGACCGCATGGTTCGCGCACTCCCGCGAGTACGTCCCGACCACGCCGAGCGACAGCGGATGCGTACCCGGGAAGGTGTCCTTGCCGTTCGCCGAGGTCGCCACCGGGATCTGCAACGCCTCGGCCAGCGCCACGAGCTCGGCGCCCGCTCCCGACCATCGCACCCCACCGCCGGCCACGATCACCGGCTGCGCCGAGGCCGCCAGGAGTTGCAGCACCGCCGTCACGCTCTGGTCGTCCGGCGCCGGGCGCACCGGCGGCACGGTCGCGAACGCCGGCTCCACGAGCGGCTCCGCGTCGGTCTCGTCGGTGTCCAGCTGGCCCTCGTTGCCCTGGATCTGCAGGTGGACCGGCCCGGGGGAACCCGTGGTGGCGACCCGGAAGGCGTGACGCAGCATGTCGGGGAAGCGGCCGGCGTCATCGACGGTCGCGTTGAACTTGGTCACCGGCTCGAACGCCGGCAGGTCGTCGATCTCCTGGTAGACCTGCCGGAACTTGGTCGCGGGCGACCGGCCGCCGGTCAGGGCGATCACGGGGGAGCCCGCGAGGAACGGCTCCCGCAGGCCGGCGGCGAGGTTCAGGGCGCCGACCACCTGCGCCGCCGCGATGCCGGGGCGGCCCGAGACGCGGGCGTAGCCGTCGGCCATGTAGGCGGCCGCCTTCTCGCCGTGGGTGACGACCCGCTCGATGTGCGGGTGGTGCAGCTCCAGTTCGGCGAGGGTACGGCGCAGGATCGCCGGGACCAGGAAGACGTGGGTGACGCCGTAGCCGTCGAGCATGTCCGCGACGACACGGGCGCCGGTCCGCCGGGTCATCCGGCGACGACTCCGGCCGGCTCGGACTCCTGGTGCCACTCCGCGATGGCCCGTTCGGCGAGCCGGAACGCCTCAAGGGCGGCCGGTGCGCCGCAGTACGCCGCGGTCTGCAGGAGGACCTCCTGGATGTCGGCCTCGGTGCAGCCGTTGTTCAGGGCGCCGCGCACGTGCACCGAGAACTCGTGCGGACGGTTCAGCGCGGTGAGCATCGCCAGGTTGAGCAGGCTCCGGGTGCGCCGGTCGAGCCCCGGCCGGGACCAGACGTCGCCCCAGCAGCTCGCCGTGACGTACTCCTGCACGACCCGCGTGAACTCCGTCGCCCGCAGCATCGACCGGTCGACGTGGGCGTCCCCGAGGACCTCACGCCGTACCCGGTTGCCGCGCTCAATCCGGCCTTCGTCAACACTCATGGACCGCTCCTGTCTCTGCCGATGGGCAGGGACAGCGTACGACGATCATACAATCTGTGGAAGTGCGTCAGGCCTTGTCCTGCTGGGAGAGCGCGAGCTGACCGGCCCGGCCGGCCTCCTCGACGTGCCGCGCGCAGGCGGCCGCGGCGGCCTCGGCGTCGCCGGCGTCGACGGCCGCGACGATCGCGCGCAGCTCCGCGACGCTGTGCTCGAGCCGGCCCGGGACGGTCATCGACAGCGACCGCAGCACGCTCACCCGGGCGTGCAGGCTGCCGGCGACCGACTTCAGCGCCTCGTTGCCGCCGCCGTCGAACAGGACGTCATAGAAGGTGTCCTTCGCCGCAAGGATCGGCTGGCCCTTGGCGACCAGCTTCTCGACCCGCTCCAGCGCGCGGGCGAGCGCCTTGCGCTGGGCCGGGCTCGCGTGCTCGACGAACAGCCGGCCGGCCAGCGCCTCCAGCGACGAGCGCACCTCGTAGAGCTGTCGCGCCTCCTCGGCGCTGACGCTGGTGACGATGGTGCCCCGGTTGGGGATCGCGGTCACCAGGCCCTCGGCCGCGAGCTCCCGCAGTGCCTCGCGGACGCTGGTGCGGGAGACGCCGGTGAGCTCGACCAGCTCCCGCTCGATCAGGCGCTGGCCGGGCGCGAGCCGACGGTCCAGGATGGCCTGCCGCAGGGTTTCCAGGACCTGCGAGCGGATGAGTGCTGGGCTCCGCTCGATGCGTAACACATTCGCCCGTGTCACCGGTCCTCCTTGTGCGCGATTGCCTGACATCGTACCCAGCCGTGGAGGCCGGGCTCGCCGTTGTTTCAAATCGTATGACGATGCTACAATCTCGAAACCCAAAACCCCTCGTGAGGAGCATGATGGCGCGGTTGGGTTTCGCTCGTCGTCTGGCCTCGGCCGACCGTACACTGATCGGCACCTGGCTCAAGATCCCGGCGCTGGAGCCGGTGGAGATCCTGGCCGACGCCGGCTTCGACTACATCGTCATCGACCAGGAACATGCCCCGCTCACCCTCGAGTTCGCCTACCAGGCGACCGTGGTGGCGCAGGGCGCCGGGATGTCGGTCCTGGTCCGTGTCCCCGACCGCAGCGGCAGTCATCTCCAGCGGCTGCTGGACGCCGGCGTGGACGGCATTCTGGTGCCGCGGGTGGTCTCCGTCGAGGAGGCGTCCGCGGTGGTCCGGCAGATGCTCTTCTCACCCGGCGGCGACCGGGGCATCGGCATCACCTCCCGGGCCGGGCGCTGGGGCGGCACGCCCCGCGAGGAGTACCTGCGCTTCGGCGACGAAGAGGTCATGCGCGCGGTCCAGCTGGAGGAGCGTGCCGCGATCGAACGGGTCGAGGAGATCCTCGACATCCCCGGCCTCAACGGCGTGTTCCTCGGCATGGGCGACCTCCAGCTGTCCTCCCGCCTGCCGCAGTCCGACCCGGAGCTGCAGAAGCTCGTCGACCGGCTGCTGGCCGCCGCGCGGGCGCGCGCGGTGCCGGCCGGCACCGCCGTGCAGACCCCCGAACAGGCACGTGAAGCGGCCGACCGCGGCTATTCGTACGTGATGGTCAGCAACGACACCAGCCTGCTGAGGTCCGCCGCGGCATCCGCCGTCGCAGGCTTCCGCGGCCGGCTCCCGTAACGAAAGGAGAACCCCGATGGCGTACGACAAAGGCGATCTGCGTTCCACCCTGCCGTCGAATGCGGCGACGCCGCCGACCCCCGAACAGTTCTCCGGCGCCGAGCACGTTCAGTTCCGTGACTTCGCGCCGGCGGACAAGACCGGCGACGTCGTGACCTGGTACGCCCGCGGCCAGAACTTCGTCATCGGCTACTCCGACCTCGACGGCACGGCCACCTTCGCCCGCAGCGCACAGCCCGACGAGTACGTGGTGCTGCTGGCCGACGACGGGCTGACCGCGACCGTCCAGGCGCCCGGGGAGGAGGTCTCCGCATCCGGCCGGACGATGATCGTCGTGCCGCCCGGCGACAGCACGGTCACGGTCACCGGCCAGGGCAGGGTGCTGCGGCTGCTCACCACGCGGTCCGCCGACATCGCCGACCTGGCCGTGAACGCCGCTTCGTACACCGAGCCGCACGAGAACATCCCACCGTTCCGGCCCTGGCCCGAGCCGGTCGGCGGCTACCGGGTCCGCACCTACGACCTGACCGTCCCAGCGCTGCCGAACCCCCCGTTCCGGCTCTACCGCTGCACCACCTTCATGGTGAACTTCATCGACCCGAAGCAAGGGCCACGTGACCCGTCGAAGCTGTCGCCGCACAAGCACGACGACTTCGAACAGTGCTCGATCGTGCTGGCGGGAGAGTACGTCCACCACATCCGCTGGCCGTGGACGACGAACAAGGCCAACTGGCGCGAGGACGAGCACCAGCGGGTCGTCGCGCCGTCGGTCACCGTGATCCCGCCGCCGTCGCTGCACACCAGCGAGGCCGTCAGCCCGGGCACCAACCACCTCATCGACGTATTCTGCCCGCCGCGCGTCGACTTCTCCGCGATGGAGGGTTGGGTGTTCAACGCCGCCGACTACCCGGCGCAGGAGGGCCGATGACCCGCAAGCGCCTCCGGGTCGCCATCATCGGCGCCGGGATGGGTGGCATCGCGGCAGCGGTCAAACTCCGCCGGAGCACGTCGGCCGAGGTCGTCATCTTCGAGCAGTCGGCCGGGGTCGGCGGCACCTGGTACGACAACCGGTACCCGGGATGCGAGGTCGACGTGCACTCCCACGCCTACTCGTTGTCCTTCCTCAAGTACGACTGGAAACGCACCCACGCGACGCAGTCCGAGCTGCTCGAGTACGCCGAGCACGTCGTGGAACGGTTCGGGCTGACGCCGCACCTGCGCCTGAACACCCGCGTCACCGACCTGGTGTGGGAGGAGCCGACCAGCACGTACCGGCTGTCGACCGGCAACGGCGACATCGAGGAGTACGACGTCGTCATCTCCGCGCTCGGCCTGCTCAGCGTGCCGCGCTACCCGGACTGGCCCGGCCTGGAGACGTTCTCGGGTCCCTGCTTCCACACCTCGCGGTGGGAGGAGCACGACCTGTCCGGCAAGTCCGTGGCGGTCGTCGGTACGGGGTCGACCGCGGTGCAGATCGTCCCGGCGATCGCGCCCACCGCCGGCCGGGTGCACGTCTTCCAGCGTGAGCCCGGCTGGGTCGAGCCCAAGCATGAGCGCGAGTACAGCCCGCGCGAGCGGTGGCTGTTCCGCAACGTGCCGCTCGCCCAGCGCCTGCACCGCGCCTGGATCTTCCACAAGGGCAACCGGCGCTTCCGGGGCTACGACGTCGGATCCTCGCGCCAGCGGCGGATGCGGGCCCTGTGCGAAGCGTTCATCGCCGGCAGCATCACCGACCCGGCGACCCGAGCCGCGGTGACGCCGGACTACCCCTGGGGCTGCAAGCGGCCGGTCCTGTCCTCCACGTTCTATCCCACGCTGAACCGTGCCAACGTGGAGCTGGTGCCGCACGCGGTGCGCCAGGTGACCCCGACCGGCGTGGTCGACGCGACCGGGACCGTGCGCGACGTCGACGTGCTGATCCTCAGCACCGGCTTCCAGCCCACCCGGTTCCTCGCGAGCCTCGACGTCAAGGGCCGCGACGGGCGCAGCATCCACGACGTCTGGCGCGAGCGTGCCAGCGCGTTCCTGGGCATCACCGTGCCCGGCTTCCCCAACTTCTTCATCCTGTACGGCCCGAACACCAACGGCGGCGTCTCGGTGATCGCGCAGCTCGAACGGCAGGCCGAGGTCGTCGTGCGGGCCGTGCGCCGGATGGAACGCACCCGCCGGCGCAGCATCGACACGGTGCCGGCAGCGGCCCGCCGGTTCGTCGACTGGGTCGACCGGCGGCTGGCGAGCAGCGCGTCGGCGATGAACTCCGGCTGCCACAACTACTACCACGACCCGGCCGGGCACAACGTGACGCAGTGGCCGGCCGGTCACCTCGCCTATGCGCTGGCGACCCGGCTCACCGCCCGGTTCGGTCTGCGGACGCAGCGCTGACGTGCCCGCCGGCCAGTGACACCTCCGCGACGTGCAGCCCGTCGTCCCACGTCGCGGAGGGGAACCGGTCCCAGACGGCCGCTTCGTGGAAGGGCAGGATCCGCCGGCTGTCCCCGCCGACGCCGGCGAGCATCCCGTCGGTGAAGTCGAGCCAGGTCGCCGCGCTGCCGGTGGTCATCGCGATCGGCGCGAGCACACCGTCGCCGCGCAGGCCGTCGAGGTTCTCGTAGCTGTAGACGTTGTCGCCGGCGAACACCCAGGTGCCGTCATCGGCGTTGGTGACCGCGACGACCTGGGAGCCGGCGGTGTGCGTGTCGTGGGCCGGCCGCAGCTCGATGCCCGGCGCGACCTCGGCGAACCCGTCGACCAGCGTCGCGCGGCGGGCCGCCAGCCGCTGCGGCAGATCGGCCTGGCACGACCTGGTGAGGAACTCGAAGCGAGGGGGCCGGGCGGCCGCCGCGACGTAGGACTCGATCTCGCGCCGCTGGATGTAGACGTGCGCGCCGGGGAAGGCGTCGACGCAGCCGGCGTGGTCGAAGTGGTTGTGAGTCAGCAGAATCGTGTCGACCTGCTCGGCCCGCACGCCGACGCGGGCGAGCGCGTCCACCGGCGTGCACCACCGGGTTTCGCCGTACTTGGCGGTGAGCCGCTCGTGGACGGCCGGGTCGGCGAAGCCGGTGTCGACCAGGATGCACCGGTCCGCCGAGCGGATCAGCCCGAAGCAGTACGGCATCCGCCGGTGCCCCTCGTTCGGCTGCGCGGCGAACAGGTTGCTTGCCGGGAACCGATCGACGTAGCCGTACTCGAGGATCCAGATCGAGTAGCTCACGCGGATGCCGGCGGCTGGACGTCGAAGATCGCGAGCTGCCACGCGACCATGTTGTAGTAGCCCACGATCGTGGTCAGTTCGAGCAGCCCCGGCTCGCCGAGCGCGGTGGCCGCGTCGCGGAACTCGTCGTCGTCCAGCGTGCCGGCGTCCAGGATGCGCACGGTCGTCCGCAGGACGCACGCCTCCACCTCGGACAGCCCGGCCGGCTCCTTCCGCTCGGCCAGGGCCGCCAGATCGGTCTCGGTCAGGCCGGCGGCCGCGCCGGCGCGTTCGTGCGCGTACAGCTCGAAGGCGCTGTGGTGGTGGTGAGCGACGAGCAGGATCGCGATCTCGCGGGCCCGGGCCGGCAGCTGCGAGCCGAACCGGACGGCGCTGCCGATCTGCTGCAGCGCCTTGCCGAACACCGGGTTGATGATCCAGATCGCGGGTGGGCCCAGGAGCCGGCCGTCGGCGTCCACGAGGGTGAACGGGCTGTCCGGCGCCACCCGGGCCCCGGTGGTGTAGATGTCGTACAGCGCCCGCTGGTCGCCGGTCATGCTCGCGGGGTCGACGGCGTCGATTCTCATGCGGGTTCTCCCAGGAACGAGCGGGGATTGGCGGACACCATGGTGGCGATCTGCTCGGCGGTCCAGCCGAGATAGGCGAGCTGCTCCACGAACATACGCAGGCACTCCGGCTCGGGGGGCACCCATCGGGAGAACACGTCCGTGGTGAGGACCGCCCGTTCGGGGCCGACCGCGGACAGCGCCTCGTGCACGTCCCGGACGGTCAGGTGCCCGTCCGGATGTACCAGCGGCGCGTTGCAGAACTCAAGATAGGCGCCCAGGTCGGCGAACTCCCGCAGCACGGCGGGGTCCGTCGTGTAGTGCAGCGGGTGGGTGACCAGCAGCCGCTGCCCGACCTCGGCACAGTACGCCGCGACGGCCCGGCTCTCCTCGAGCGAGGCGTGCCCGGTCGCCAGGGCGACACCGAGCGCCCGGCAGGCGTCGATCACCGCCCGCGTGCGCCCGGACAGGCGTCCGTCCGGCTCGCAGAGGGCGATGGGTGTGCGGGCGGCGTACTCGCCGAAGGACGGCGCGATGCGGCCCAGCAGCGTGGGGATGTATCCGCCGCGGCCGAGGTCGGCGGCGGAACCCCAGGTCGGCAGGAACACCACCCGGGCGCCGTGCGCGGCCGCGAGCTCGACGACGGCGGGTTCCAGGCCGCCGGCCGGGGGATTGAGGGTGATGCTGCCGTGCACGGTGAACCCGGTGCCGGCCATCGACTCCCGCAGCGACCGGGCCCGGTCCGTCGTCGCCCACAGATGCGACTTCAGGACCCAGCCCGACATCCCGTACGCCCGTGCCAGCCGTGCCACTGCGAGGTCGTCGCCGCGGTTGGGCAGACCGGGCGACAGATCGGGCCGGCCGTGGACGTGGAGGTCGATCGCCCCGCGCAGCAGCCGGTCGAAGCCGTCGGGCTGGGCGGTCGCGAGATCGGCTTTCGGCGCCACGTCGTCGTCAGGCATTGCAAAATTGTATGACGGTACGACAAGATGCTCAAGCGCGACCGGCGCCGTCGTTCTCGTTGCGGAAGGGTTCAGGATGCGCATGCACGCCGACCTGTTCATCGACGGGCGGTGGCGGCCCGGATCCGACGGCCGCCGCTTCGACGTCGTCGACCCCGCCGACCTGTCCACCGTCGCACGCTTCGCGGCCGCGAGCGGGCAGGACTGCATGGACGCCGTCGACGCGGCCGCCGCCGCGCAGGACGCCTGGGCGGCCACCGCACCGCGCGAGCGCAGTGAGGTGCTGCGTGCCGCGTACGAGATCCTCAGCGCCGAGGTCGACGATCTCGCCGAGGTCATCGTGCGCGAGAACGGCAAGTCCTGGGCGGACGCCGTGGGCGAGGTGAACTATGCGAAGGAGTTCTTCCGCTGGTTCGCCGAGGAGGCCGTGCGGGTGCCCGGCGACTACCGGCTCTCACCCGGCGGCGACAAGCGGATCATCGTGGACCGCCAGCCGATCGGGGTGTCACTGCTCATCACGCCGTGGAACTTTCCCGCCGCGATGGCGACCCGCAAGCTCGCCCCGGCCCTCGCGGCCGGCTGCACCACCATCCTCAAACCGGCCCGCGAAACGCCCCTCACCGCGGCGTACGTCGTGGACGTGCTGTCCCGCGCCGGTGTGCCGCGCGGCGTCGTCAACCTGGTCACACCCGTGCCGACCGGCGCGCTGGTGCAACAGATGATCGACCGTCCCGAGGTCCGGAAGGTGTCCTTCACCGGCTCCACCGAGGTCGGCCGCCAACTGCTGCACGCCTGCGCCGACCGGGTCGTCAGCACGTCGATGGAACTCGGCGGCAACGCACCGCTGATCGTGCTGCCCGGCGCCGACCTGACCGCGGCGGTCGAGGGCACGCTGCAGGCCAAGATGCGCAACGGCGGCGCGGCCTGCACGGCGGCCAACCGCCTGTACGTGCACGGCTCCGTCCACGACGAGTTCGTCGCGCGCCTCGACGCCGCGCTGGGCGCCATCTCGCTCGGACCCGGGCTCGACCGCTCGCACGACCTCGGCGCCCTGGTCTCGGTGCAGGAGCGCGACAAGGTGGCGGCCCTCGTCGAGACCGCGGTGGCGGAGGGCGCGACGCTGCTGCGCGGCGGCCGGGCGTCGCGGCACGGCGCCTTCTACGACGCCACCCTGCTGACCGGCGTGCAGCACGGCTCGACGGTCAACACGACCGAGATCTTCGGCCCGGTTGCGGCGGTGGTGCGCTTCGACGACGTGGACGAGGCCGTGCGGATGGCGAACGACTCCGAGTACGGGCTGATGGCGTACGTCTTCGGCGAGGAACGCGAGGCGATCCGGGTGGCCCGCCGTCTGGAGGCCGGCATGATCGCGGTCAACCGGGGCATCGTCAGCGACCCGGCCGCGCCGTTCGGCGGCGTCAAGCAGAGCGGTCTCGGCCGCGAGGGCGGCTCCGAAGGAATCCTGGAGTACCTCGAGGAGAAGTACATAGCGCTGACCGCGTAGGTTCCGCCGCCGGTCCCGAGGCGACCAGGCGGCACGTCCTGGCCGGACGGCTCACGGCGCTCGAGGTCGGTCGGCCCCGTACCCGTTGAGCCAGTGCAGGCCGTAGCGATCGACGACCTGCCCGACCGTGGTGGTCGAGCCCGGCCAGACGCTCCTGGACGCGGGACTCGCGGCGGGGCTGCCGATGCCGTACTCGTGCATGGTCGGCAACTGCGGCGAGTGCATGGTGCGGCTGCGCACCGGGCAGATCGCGCAGCACGAGCCGAACTGCCTCACCCCGCGACAGCGGGCCGACGGTTACGTGCTGGCCTGCGTGGGCTGCCCGCTGTCGAAGGTCACCCTCGACATCTCGGATCCGTGACCACCGGTGAGCTGATGACGGCCGCAGCCCTGGCACTCCAGGAAGCAGCGCAGGAGCAGCGCCGGTGGGGCCTGTGGATGATGCCGGGGGAGATGGAACCGTAGCGGCCGTCGCCGTAGGCCGCCGTGACGTCGATGTCGGCCTGCTGCCGCTCGGTGAGGCCGGCGCGGACCGAGACGGCGGTGCGGACCTCGACGGCGGGATCGGACGGCACCGCCGGGTTGCTCGCCAATCCGCGCAGCACCGCCGATGACCGGCTCTCCGGCGCGTCACGGCTCATCGGCCGAACCCTAGCGTGTGGCGCCGCTACGCCGGGGGCAGCGCCCGAGGGCCGGTCGCCGCGGCGACCGCGCGGGCCAGCGGGGCGAGGGCCGGCAGTTGCAGGCCGCCACGGCCGTACACCAGCCGGGCGACGCTCACCGCGAACCACGGTGCCGCCGGGCCGTGCAGCATGAGCGGGTCGCCGACCTCGTAGCGCAGCACGAACAGCCATTGCGCCACGTCGCCCTGGAGCTCCACGACGCCCGTGTGCCAGAAGCTCAGCCACTGCCCGCGGTAGTCGCAGAGCAGGCGCTGGCTGGTGAGGATGGTGCGGACGGTCGCGTGGTCGCGCCACTGGTGTGCCGCCTGGGCCTGCGCGCGCTGCCGGGCCGACGAGTTCGCGATCGCGTTCGCGGCCAGCCCGGCGGCCACGAACGTCGCGGAGCCCAGCAGCAGGGTGCTGCTCTGCTGATACGTCGCCGTGGTCCCGTAGAAGCGGGCGTAGCCGAGCAGGGCGTCGCCGTAGGCCACCTCGTCCGGGTTCAGCCTGACCGCGCCCGGCGGCAGCCCGGTCAGGTCACCGCCGGCGTCGAGGTACCCGTACAGCCGGCACGCGCTGTCCCAGCCCTCGCGCAGGGCGGTGTGCTGCCCGTCGTCCGTCTTGCGTCGCACCGGTGCCTCCTCTTCCGGCCGGTCAGCGGCCCGGCTCGTGGCGCCGCAGTGCCCACCGGCCGGCGCCGGCGACCGCCACGGCCTGCACCGCGAGGACGCCCATCGCCCACCACCACGCCGCGGCGGTGTGCCGCCACAACGCGTCGGCGCTCGGGTTCAGCTCCAGCGCGCGCAGGTCGACGGTGGCGGCCGCTGCGGCGTACCCCCACCGGGCCGGGGCCAGCCACGACAGCTGCTCGACGCCCGCACGTCCGACCACCGCGAACAGGCCGCCGCACAGCACCAGCTGCGCCATCACCAACCCCACGAGGATCGGCATCGTCTGCTCACCGGTGGAGACGTACGCGCTGACCAGCAGGCCGGTCACGGTCGAGGCCAGCGCGGTCAGCCACACGACCACGATCAGCTCCAGCAGCGGCCAGCGCAGCGCCAGCGCGTCCTGCGCCCCGGGCCGCCCGGCGAGGCCGACGAGCACGAACAGCGCCGCCTGTACCCCGTTGACCGCGGCGAACACGAGCACCTTCGAGCCGAGATACGCGCCCGGCGCGAGCCCGACCGCGCGTTCCCGGCGGTAGATGGGGCGTTCCCGGACCAGTTCCCGCACACCGCCGGCAAGTCCGAAGAACACCGCCCCGATGATGAGCACGACCGCCAGCTGCGACGCCTCGGCGCTGCGCCCGAGCGGGTTGTCCGGGCGGGCGAACCCGTCGTCGCCGGGGATCACGTACAGCAGAGCGGCGAGGCCCAGCGGCAACCCGAGCAGCAGGGCCGCGTACATCCGGTCCGCGAGGGTCACCGCGGCCATCCGCCGGGTCAGGATCGCCAGCTGCCGCCACCAGCTCTGCCGGGGCGGCGGCGCCTGCGCCGGTGGCGTCTGCGGCGCCGCCGGGCCGGGGGCCCCGGCGGGGTGCGGGGTCACCGTGACGGCGTACCGCGCGGCCCAGCCGTCCGGGTCGTCGTACACCTGCTTGAAGACGTCGGCGTACTCGTCGGCGCCGAAGAACGGCAGCAGGTCGCCGGGCGGCCCGAAGTAGGCGACCTTGCCGCCCCGCCCGAGCACCAGCACCCGATCGCAGACGTTGAGGTGCAGCGGGCTGTGGGTGACCACGACGACGGTCCGGCCACGGTCGGCGAGGTCCCGCAGGCTCACCATCACATCCCGGTCCAGTGACGGGTCGAGCCCGGAGGTCGGCTCGTCGAGGAACAGCAGCGACGGCTCGGTGAGCAGTTCCAGCGCCACCGACGTGCGTTTGCGCTGGCCGCCGGACAGGGTGTCGATCCGCTGGTCCGCCTGGCCGGTCAGGCCGAGCTGGCCGATCACCTCGTCGATGCGCTGCTCCCGCTCGGCGGCGGTGACGTCGGTGCCGAAGCGCAGCGCGGCCGCGTACCGCAGGGCCCGCCGCACGCTCAGCGCGGCGTGCAGGATGTCGTCCTGCGGGACCAGACCGATCCGCTGGCGCAGGTCGTCGTACTCGGCGTAGAGGTCGCGGCCCTGGTAGACGACCGCGCCCTCGTTCGCCGGGCGGTATCCGGTCAACGCGCCCAGCAGCGTCGACTTGCCGGCGCCGCTCGGGCCGACGACGGCCAGCAGGCGGCACTCGCCGAGCTCGAACCCGACGTTGTCCAGCAGCCGCTTGCCACCGGCGACCGTGACGCCGAGCCCGTCCACCCGCAGCGAGACCCGGCCGGTGTCGACGTACTCCCGAAGCTGCGTGCCGTCCACGACGAGTTGGTGCCGTCCGAACGACAGCAGGTCGCCGGAGCGCAGGTCGGCGTCGCTGACCCGGCGGCCGTTGACGAACGTGCCGTTGCGGGTGCCGAGGTCGACGAGCTTCAGCCCCGCCCCGGTGCGCAACAGGTCCGCGTGGTGCCGCGACACCTGCAGGTCGGCCAGGACGATGTCGTTGTCCGGGGCGCGCCCGATCCGTGTGCGGTGCGCGGCGCGGTAGGTCGCGGAGGGCACCCGGCCCGCCTCGAACCGCGGCCCGGACGCGGCCGTGCCCGGTGCGGAAGCGGCGGCGACCGTCGGCGGCGGCGCGGCCGGCTCCGGACGCAGGGTGAGCGTGGGCCCGTCGGGCGCGCCCAGCCGGATCTGGCACGGCCGCGCGAGGTCGAGCTCGTCCACCCGCGCGCCCGCGGCGTAGGTCCCGTTGCGGCTGCCCAGGTCGCGCAGCCGCCAGCCGCCGCCCCGGAACCGCAGCTCGACGTGTTCACGGGACACCCGGGGGTCCTCGACCACGATGCGGCACAGCGGGTCCCGGCCGATGCGCAGGACCTCCTCCTCCGGACCGATCCGGCGTTCCCCGTCGGGGGTGCCGATCAGCAGCGCCGTCCCGGTCACGGGCCGGCCTTCGGCAGCCGCTTCGCCATCGCCGTGGCGAGCTGGATCGCGTCGGACTGGTAGCTGCCGCGGGTGTCGCCCAGGAAGTACGCCCCGGTCACCGCCACCTCGATGACCACCTGACCGCTGCGGACGAAGACGATGGCGAGCTTGCTGCTGTCGCCGCCGTCGGTGAAGACGCCGAGGCTCTCCTCGCCGAGCTTCGCGGTCTGCATCTCCGACCAGCCGCAGCGTCCGGCCGTGGTGCGCAGCGCACCGAAGAAGGCCTTCGCCTCGTCGCTGTAGAAGCCCGCGACCGCCGAGCTCACGTACGGGTACCCCTGGGCGCTGGACGCCTTGAACGTGTTCGTCTCGGCGCCGGCGATGGCGTCCCCGGCCACCGCGCCGTCGGCGCAGAGCTTGAGCTTGGACAGTCCACCCTGCAGCCAGGAGCTGTCGGACCGGGTGTCGACCGAGTCGGGCGCGACCCTCATGACCGTGGCGATGTCGCCGACCGACACCAGCGCCGAGCGCAGCTCCGTCACCGGTGGCGGCGGCCTGCTCTTGTCGAATGAGCGGGTGGCGCCGGGCCGGCCGTCGGCGCCGGGCCCGCCGCCGAGCCCGTCGACGGCCGAACCCAGCTTGTTCACGAAGAAGCAGCAGCCGGCGACGGCCAGCAGCACCACGCCGCCGACCACGAGCAGGACCTTGCCGGTGCTGCTCTTCGCCGGCGCGGCGCCGGGCTGCCCACCGGTGGACGGCGGCATCGGATAGCCGACCGGCCGGGGCGATGCCGGCGCGCCGCTGAACGAGCCCGGCGGCAAGGGGTACCCGGGCGGCCCGGAAGGCCCCGGGCCGGTGATGGGCGGCACGGAGCGCCACGGGCCGGTGGTGTGCGGCGCGGAAAGGCCCGGACCGGTGGTGGACGGCGCGGAGAGGCTCGGGCCGGTGGTGTGCGGCGTGGAGAGGTTCGGGCCGGTGGTGGGTGGCAGCGCCGCAAGCCCCGGCCCGGCGGTGGTCTGCAGCGGCGCCGCCCGCAGTGCGCGGATCCAGCCGGCGGCCGACGCCGGGCGCGCGTCGGGGCGGGTCGAGAGCATCGCGAGGATGCCACGGACCTCCCGGTCGTTGCCCGGCCCGAGCGCCGCCGCGAGCCGCTGGGCCATGCCGTCCACGTCACCGGGCACCGGGGCCTCGCCGGTCACCGCGTAGTAGACCGTCGCGCCCAGCGTGTACCGGTCCGTGGCCGGGGTGTACTCGCCGCGGGCGAGGGACTCCGGCGCCATGAACGGCGCGGTGCCGAAGATCCGTGAGGTCCGGTCGGTGCTGCGCAGCCGGACCAGCCCGAAGTCCACGAGGTACACCCGGCCGTCGGTGGCGAGCAGGACGTTCGCGGGCTTGATGTCGCGGTGGATCACCGCGGCGCCGTCGGTGTCCCGTCCGCTGTGCAGGTGGTCGACCGCCTCGGCGACGCGCTCCAGCGGCGCCAGCACGTCGAGTCCGCGGACCTCGCCCCGCTCCAGCGCCTCCTGCAGGTTGCGCCCCTCGATCCACTTCATCACGAAGTAGAGGCGGCGGCCGGAGGGAGCGTCCTCGCCCGCGGCGTGCGGCGGCGCGCCGATGAAGACCTCCTTCACCTTCACCAGCGCCGGATGCTCCACCTGCGTGGCGAGCGCCGCCTGCAGCCGCAGATCCTCGAACTGGCGCTCGGCGACCGAGTCGTCATCGATCCGGATCATCTTCACCGCGTACCGGAACGACTCGGCGCCGTGATGCTCACGAGCGAGCCAGACCTCGCCCTCGCCGCCGGCGGCGCGCCGTTCCACGAGCTCGTAGCGCTGCAGTGCGTCCGCCGGGCCGACGTAGCACGGGCCTGCGTCCGTCGACACGAAATCTCTCACCGTTCTCTCGACCCATGGGACGTCGGCGAGCGTAACGGAGCTTCGACGCCGCGATCCGGTCGTTGTTAGCGGCTTGTTAGCGCCGTCGGTGCGGTATCAATGGCCTGTGGAGTTCGCAGTTCTGGGACCGGTCGAGGTCCGTGCGCAGGGCCGGCTCCTGCCCGCCGGGAGCGGGCGCGCGCGGCTGGTGCTCGCCTCGCTGCTCATCGACGCCGACCGGTTGAGCACCACCGACCTGCTCATCGCCAGGCTGTGGCAGCACCCACCGGGATCCGCGAAGGCCCAGCTGCACAACCTGGTCAGCGGGCTGCGCCGCCGGTTCCGTGCCGAGGATCCGGCGCTGATCGAGACCCGCCCCACCGGGTACACGCTGCGCCTGGGCATGCACCGGCTGGACCTGGTGGAGTTCCGGGGGCTCGCCGGGCGGGGCCGGGCCGCGGCCGAGGCGGGCGACCACACCGCGGCGGTGGCGCTGCTGGACCGCGCGCTGTCGCTGTGGCGCGGACCGGCGCTCGCCGACCTCGACGGCCCGTCCGCCGGGGAGGCCCGCGAGGCGCTGCACCGGGAGCGGCTCGCGGCGGCCGAGCTGAAGCTGGACGCCGCGCTCGCGCTCGGCGACCACGACACCGTGCTGCGCGAGGTCGAGCCGCTGGTGGCCGCGCATCCGTACGCGGAACGGCTGTACCGCCAGCAGATGCTGGCGCTGGCCGGTGCGGGTCGCCGGGCCGAGGCGCTCGCCGTCTACCGCCGCGCGTACCGGCGTCTCGTCGACGACATCGGGGTGGAGCCGGGTCCTCTGCTGCGCGGGACGGAGCGGTTCATCCTGCGGGGACGGCAGGTGGACGCGCCGGCCGCGCGGCCGGTGCCGCGGCAGCTGCCGCCGGCGGTCGAGCTGTCGGGGCGGGGCCCGCTGCTCGAACAGGTCGTCGAGCGGCTCGACGACACCGCCGCCGCCCCGCCGGTCGTGCTGCTGGTCGGCCCCGGCGGGGTCGGCAAGAGCGGACTGGCCGTGGCCGCGGCGCACCGGCTGAGCACGGTGTACCCGGACGGGCAGCTGTACGCCGACCTGCGGGGCAGCCACGACACCCCGGCCGACCCGTTCCGGGTCCTGGAGCGGTTCCTGCGGGCGCTGGGCGTGCCCGGCGCGGACACGCCCGCGGACCCTGAGGAACGCATCGCGCTGTACCGCAGCCACGTCGCCGGCGGCCGGATGCTGGTGGTGCTAGACGACGCCGCCGACGAGGCGCAGGTGCGACCCCTGCTGCCCGGCACCGGCGGGGCCGTGGTGACCTCGCGGCGGCAACTGGCGGCGCTGCTGCACGTGGCCCGGTTCGTGGTGCCGGCACTATCTGCCGGCGACGCGGTCCGGCTGCTCGCCACCGGCGCCGGTGAGGCACGCGTCGCCGCCGACCTGGCCGCGGCGCACGAGATCGTGCGGCTCTGCGGTGGCCGCCGCTCGCGGTGTGCATCGTGGCGGCCCGGCTCGCCGTGCGGCCCGACGCGACCCTCGAGGAGCTGCGCCGGCGCCTGGCCGCGCAGCGGGCCGGCTGGACGAACTGGCGGTCGGCGACCTCGACGTGCGGGCCAGCATCGCGCTGAGCTGCGACGCGCTGCCCGCCGAGGCGCGGCAACTGTTCCTGCGGCTGGGCCTGGTCGCCGCCGACTGGCCGGCGTGGGCCGCGCAGGCGCTGCTGGACACGCCGGCCCGGCACGCCCGGACGCTGCTGGACCGGCTCACGGAGGTCCACCTGGTCGAGCCGCTGGGCCGCGACGCCGCCGGGCAGGACCGGTACCGGCTGCACGAGCTGGTCGCCGAGTACGCCCGGGAACGCCACCCCCTCGACGAGGCGGTGGCCGAACGGGACCGGGCGCTGCACCGGCTGCTCGACGGCTGGCTCGCGCTGGCCGGCGAGGCCGACAAGCTGCTGGGAGACGCCACCGGCGGCCCGGGCCTGAGCGTCGCACCACCGCCGGAGGACGGCGTGCGGGCGGTACGCGCCGGCGCCCTGGACTGGTTCGAGACCGAACGTGCCGGGCTGGTCGCGGCCGTCGACCAGGCCGGCCGCTCGCACCTGCCGGACGTCGCCGGTGCGCTCGCCCTGCGGATGTCGACCTTCCTGGGCAACCGGTGCTACACCGACGACTGGGAGCACACGCTGCACACGGCGATCTCGGGCGTGCGGGCCACCGGATCGGACCGGCTGCTGGCCCGGCTGCTCGACGGGCTGTTCAAGGCCCACCTGCAGCGCGACGAGCACGCCCGGCTGCCCGCCGTCGCGGCCGAGCAGTTGGCCGTCGCGTGCGCGCTCGGCGACGCGGAGCTGCAGGTGCTCGCCCTGCGCAACGCCGGGCTCGCCGCGCTGCGCCTCGGACGGTTCGACGAGGCCTTCGACCACCTGGAACGGGCGGTGGCGACGGCCCGCGGCGGGGCGGTGGCGGGCGCGCTGCTCAGCGACAGCCTGGACAGCCTCGGCTTCGCCCGCTGGGACACCGGCGACGCCGCGACGGCCGTGTCGGTGCTGGAGGAGGCGCTCGCCGTCGACGAGGTCGCGGACGGTTCGCTGCGGACCGCGTTGCGCCGCTACCACTACGGCCTGGCGCTCACCGCCGCCGGCCGGCTCGACGACGCCGAGCGCGCGCTCACCGCGGCGATGCGGACAAGCCTCGCGGTCGGCGACGATCTCGGCACGGCGTACGTCGAGCAGGCACTCGCCGACGTGGCCGTCGGGCAGGGCCGGCTGGCCGAGGCGGCGCAGCGGCTGGACCGGGCGCTGGCGGGACACCAGAAGCTCGACCGCCCCGACGGACTCGCCGAGACCCTGCGCGCCGCCGGTGACCTGGCCGCCGCCGAGGGCCGCTGGCCGGACGCGGTCACCGCGCTGCGGCACGCCGTGGACATCTGGCAACGCATCGGCGCCGCGGTGCAGACCGCCCGCGGCCTGGCCCGCCTCGAACGGGTCTCGGCCGCGTCCGGCGACGAGGCCGCCGCAGTGGAGTACCACCGGCAATGGCGCGCCGTGCTCACCGGGCTGCGGCTGGACGACGCCGCGCTGCACCTGCCGGCCATCGAGGGCACTACCGTGCCAGCCGCACACTGAGACCCTGTCCGTCAGCAGTTGTCCGAACGCCCACCCCTGACCAGGCGGAGGCCGGATGGACTCCCGGAAGCCGACCGTCGTCGACGCCCGAGGCGCCCGCGGGGTGCAGGTCGGCGACCACAACACGCAGCACAACGCGTTCCACCTCGCGCCGAGGGAGACCGCCTGGCCGGTGCGGGCCGGTGCGGTGCCGCCGCTGGTGCACTGCCGCCAGCAGCGCCCGGCCGACCTGGACCTGGACGCGGCGCTGGCCGCCGATGCCGGTGCGGTGCCGGCGTTCGTGCTGTCCGGGCTGGGCGGGGTCGGCAAGACGCAGCTCGCCGCCGCCGCGGCGCATCGCAGGTGGGACCGGGGCCAGGTCGACCTGCTGATCTGGGTGTCTGCCACCTCCCGCGACAGCATCCAGGCGACCTACGCAGCCGCGGCCGCGGACGTCACCGGGATCGTCGCCGACGATCCCGCCGCCGGGGCGACCCGGCTCCTGGGATGGCTCGCCGGGTCGCACGGCCGGTCCTGGCTGATCATCCTGGACGACCTCGCCGATCCCAGCGACCTCAACGGCCTGTGGCCGCCGGTGACCGGGCACGGTCGCACCGTCGTGACCACCCGCCGCCGCGACCACGCGCTGACCGCCGGACGGCACCTGCTCACGGTGGGCCTGTTCACCGAGGCGGAGGCGGTGGGCTACCTGCGCGAGAAGCTCGCCGGCAGTCCCGACCGGGCGGCGGACGCCGAGCTTCTCGCCGCCGATCTGGGCCTGCTGCCGCTGGCGCTGTCCCAGGCCGCCGCGTTCATGCTGGACCGCGGGCTGGGCTGCGCCGAGTACCGTCGCCGCGTCGCGGACCGGCGCATGCAGCTCGCCGATCTCGTGCCGGAGCCGCCGGCGCTGCCCGATGAGCACAGGGCGACCATCGCCGTGACCTGGTCGCTGTCGGTCGAGCTGGTGGACACCTTCACGCCCGTGGGGCTCGCCAAGCCGGTCCTGGAGCTCGCCGCGCTGGTCGACCCGAACGCCGTGCCCATCGCGGCGTTCACCGTCCCGGCGGCGCTGACGTATCTCGGGCGGCGGCGCGGCCACGAGTGCGACGGGGACGACGTCACCGACGCCCTGCATGGGTTGCACCGGCTCAACCTGGTCAACCTCGACGCCGCGGCCGGTACCGTCGGTGTCCACGCGCTGGTGCAGCGGGCGGTCCGTGAGGCAACTCCGGGCGAGCTGCGCTCCGGGCCGGCCGTCACCGCCGCGGACGTCCTGGACGCGGTGTGGCAGGCGGCGGAGCACGACGCCGCGCTCGGGCAGCTGCTGCGCGCCAGCACGGCGGCCCTGCACGACAACGCCGGCCCGCTGTTGTGGGACCGCGACGCCGGCGTGCATCCGGTGCTCCGCACGGCGGGCAACAGCCTCGGCGAGGTCGGCCTGGTCGCCGACGCCGTCCGCTACTTCCGGCAGCTGCACGCCGAGGCCCGGCAGCACCTCGGCCCGCAGCACCCCGACATCCTGTACACCACCGGTGATCTGATCCGCTGGCGTGGCACGGCCGGTGACGTGGCCGGCGCCGCCGGCGGCCGATCACCAACGTCGACTCGCGAGGACCACGTCGTCGGCGTCGAAGTCGTCGACGTCGGCGCGCAGCGGGTCGCGCCGGTGGCCGGGTCGAGCGCGAAGGGTGAGCCCGACCGCATACCGTGTCGCCCGCCGCACCGTGCCGCGACAGAACACGTCGAGCATCTCCGCCGTTCCCAGGCAGGACGTCGACGTTGCGTACGGTCTCGGCGTCACCGCTCGCGTTGTGCTCCCCGTGGTGGATCGCGCCGGTGGCGTGCGCCGATGAACCGGTCGGCGGTGCCGGTGAAGCGGCGGGCGAGGTGGGCGAAGGCGTGCGCGAGGTCCTCGGGGCCGACGACGTCGATGTCGGCGTCGAACCGGGCGACGGCGGCGGCGAGGCCGGGCCACGACCATGACCCGAGAGTGAGCCGGCAGCGGCCGGCGCCGAGGTCCTCGACGACGCCGTCGCGGGTGTAGCGGGCCACGGTGGCGGCGGGCAGGTCGAGGATCACCGTGCCCTGGCAGGGCCAGGCGCCGGAGGCGTCGGCGGAGCCGCGGAACGTGGCCACGACGTAGCCGGCGACGTCGCCGCCGGGCAGTGCGCGCGGGGTGAAGCGGGGGCCGTTGGGCGTGCGCAGGGCGATCCGGTCGGCGCGGAAGACGCGCCAGTCGTCGCGGTCGAGGTCCCACGCGACGAGGTACCAGCGCCCGTCCCAGGTGATGACGTGGTGCGGCTCGGCCCGGCGCGGCGGCACGTCCGCGGAGACGGCACCGTAGTCGAAGCGCAGCACCTGACGGGCGCGGACGGCGGCGCTGATCGCCAGGAGCACGCCGCCGTCGACCGGCGCGGCATCTCTGGCGGGGCGTTCCACGGCGGTGACGTGCAGGTCGTCGACGCGGCGGCGCAGCCGGGCGGGCATGACCTGCCGGATGGTGTGCAACGCCCGCGCCGCGGCCTCCGCGAGGCCGTTGCCGGGGGTGGTGGCGGCGACCTGCAGCGCGACGGTGAGCGCGACGGCCTGCTCGTCGTCGAACAGCAGCGGCGGGAGCTCGGCGCCGGCGCCGAGCCGGTAGCCGCCGTCGGGGCCCTTGACGGCGGCGATGGGATACCCGAGCTCACGCAGCCGGTCGACGTCGCGGCGCACGGTGCGCAGGCTGACGTCCAGGCGCTCCGCCAGCAGCGTGCCCGGCCAGTCCCGGCGGGCCTGCAGCAGCGACAGCAGCGCCAGCAGCCGCGCGGAGGTCTTCGGCATGCGACCGATTCTGCCAGGAGTAGGTGCCACACCCTGTCACCTACTCCTGCGAATCTCGGTGACACACCTTCCGATGGGAGCCCTCATGAGCATCACCACCACGACCCACCTGAACTTCCGCGGCGACGCCCGCGCGGCGCTGGAGTTCTACCGGTCCGTGTTCGGCGGCCAGTTGACGCTGGTGACCTATGCCGACGCCCACAGCGTCTCCGACCCGGCCGAGGCCGACCAGGTCATGTGGGGTCAGGTCCAGGCCGGCAACGGCTTCCACGTCATGGCCTACGACGTGCCCGGCAACCAGTCCTACAGCCCCGGCGACAAGCCGGTCTTCGTCTCCGTGCGGGCCGGCGACGGCGACGAGCTCACGACGTACTGGAAGGGCCTGTCCGAGGGCGCGACGGTCGTGCAGGACCTCGGCCCGGCCGGATGGGCCCCGCTGTACGGCATGCTCAGGGACCGCTTCGGCGTGACCTGGGTGCTCGACGTCGCCGTGGAGTACGACGCCGGCTGACCCGGACACCCGGGCGGCGCCGTCACGCGACGGCACCGCCCGGCCGGTGTCACCAGTTCTTGTACCGCACGGCACCGAGGTCGCAGAACGTGCAGGCGGGGCTCAGGAAGTCCGTGGTGCGGCGGAACCCCTCGCCGGCCAGGTGCCACCGCAGCCAGGCCGTGATTAATAGGTGAGCTTCGATCAAAACAGCCGGCCCGGGCGGGGGGATCGGTAGAATCACCGGTGCCGTGTCCGACCCTTTCGTCACTCTTGCCGTCGCCTCCGGGGCCACGTTCGCCCTCGCGGTGCTGTCGGCGGTCGCCGGGTTCGGTGGCGGGGTCCTGCTGCTGCCGGTGTTCACGGCGCTGTTCGGGCTGCGGGTGGCGGTGCCGATCCTCACCCTGACCCAGCTGTCGAGCAACGGCTCCCGGGTCTGGCTCAACCGCCGCGACGTGCACTGGCCGCTGGTCGGCTGGTTCGCCCTCGGCGCGGTGCCGTTCGCCGCCGGCGGCGGGCTGCTGCTCGCGCACGCGCCGCTGGGTCCGCTCAAACGGCTGCTCGGCGCGTTCCTCATCGCGATGGTCCTGTGGCGCCGGCGCGACCCGAAGCCGCGGCGCGACCCGAAGCCGCAGCGCGACCCGAAGCCGCGGCGCTCACCGGCCCGCGTGTTCGCGGCGGTCGGCGCGTCGTCGGGGCTCGGCTCTGCGCTGCTGGGTTCCGTCGGGCCGCTCACCGCGCCGTTCTTCCTGGCGTACGGCCTGACCCGCGCGGCGTACATCGGCACCGAGGCCGCCGCCGCACTGGTCCTGCACCTGTCGAAGATCGCCGGCTACGGAGCGGGCGCGCTGCTGACCCGCGAGGTGCTGCTGTACGGCGCCGCGCTGACCCCGGCCGCACTGCTGGGCGCCTGGGCCGGCAGGAAGCTCGTCGGGCGGATCAGCGACAAGGTGTTCGTGACCCTGGTCGAGTCCGGCCTCCTGGTGGCCGGCGCGCTGTTCCTGGCCGGCCTGTGAACCTCTACGGTGACGGAGGTGAGCTACGACCTGTACTTCTGGCCCGCCGGGGCGGCACGCAACCCGCGCCGCACGGCCGACCGGCTCGCCGAGGACAGGCCCGGCCGCCTGGTGCCGGACCCCCGGGTGCTGGCGTTCCGCGCCGAGCTGGTGCGCCGCTGGCCGGACGTCGCCCGCTACCTCAGCCCGTGGCACACCGACCAGGACTGGCAGCGCGGCACGGGCCCCTCCGACGCCGCCCACCGCTACGTCGTGCTCACACTCCCGTTCAGCTGGCACGCCACCACCGCCCTGCCGGTCCTCGCCGGGGCGTACGGGATGGACTGCTACGACCCGCAGTGCGACGTGCTGACCTCCCCCGGCCCGGCCACCCCCGCGAAGGCCGACCTCGACGACATCGGGCACGTCGCCGGCCGCATCGCCGGCGACCGCGTCGCGTGGCTCCTCCGGCAGGTCAGTCGGCACATCGGCTACACGTACGACGACCTGGACGAGGCGGCACTGACCGGCGCGCTCGACGACCCGGGCGCCTCGTTCGAGTACCCTCTCGCGGGCACCCCACCGCTGACCGCCCGGCTCACCCGCCCGCAGTCCCGGGACACGATCGACGTCCGCTTCGACGGCGCCCTGGACCTGGTCCTCGCCTCCCGCATCGGGGAACTGCTCGACGCCACACGGTCGGGCGTCTCACCCCCCGACGGCGCCCCCCGTTGAACTGGGCACGGTCCAGAGCGTTCGTCGCCGAGCTTTCCGGGCTGGCCGCCGTCGTCCGGGCGAACACAGGTTTCCTGGCGGCGCGCTTGCATACGGCGGTCGCGCTCGGGAACCGGATCGGCTTCTCCACCTTTCCCGCGACCTGCGACACCGACGATGCCGAGGAACCGCCCGAGTGCTGACAAGGAGCAGGAACGGCCACGCGACGTGACGTACCCGGACGGGCAGGATCCTCAGCTTTCATGCGGCCGTGCGGTCAGGTGAGGAACGTGGCGGTGGTGACCGCGGCGGTGTCCGGGGTGGCCGGGCCCCAGCGGATGCGCAGCGGGCCGACCGGCAGGTCCGGGACCGAGAAGCGGCCGAGGTGGTCGGTGGCGCCGGACCACTCGCCGCCGGTGTGGCGGACCTGGAGCGGGGCCACGACCGGCCGGCTCACCTGCCCGACCAGACGCACCAGGGCGCCGTCGACGATGACCTCGACGTCGATGACGGTGTCGCCGCTGTCGAAGCTCAGGACCCGTGGCTGCCCGTCGTCGGGGTCGGCCCGGACCCCGGCAGGGGCGCCCGCGACGGCGCTGTCCAGCAGGAGTGCGGCCAGGGCCGCGTCGGGGTCGCGCCAGGCGAGGCCGCTCGACGCCGCCTGCAGGAGCCGGGCGGGGACGGGGTCGGCGGCCACGAACATCCGCGTCACCGCCTCGCCGAGCTCCTCACCCGCGGGTGGGTGCGTCATGCCTGCCTCCGTTCACCAATGGTCCGCTGCCGCGCCAGGCCCGGGGCCGGCAGTTCGCCGGTGAGCAGGCCGCGGAGCGACTCCAGGCACCGGGCGCGGGTCGGGCCGATGCTGCCGACCGGCATGTCCAGCGCCGCGCCCAGCTCCGCGTAGCTCGGGGCCGGGTGTGCGCCCATCGCCCGCAGCAGCCGGCCGCACCGCTCCGGCAGCCGGTGCACGGCCTGCCACAGCAGCCGGTGCTCCTCCGAGCGCAGGGCCTCCTCTTCCGGCAGGTCCGTGGTGGACGGTGCCCGGTCGAGGTGTTCGGTGACGTCGGCCGGTGACTCGCGGCCGCGGCGGCGCAGCATGTCGATCGCCTCGTTGCGGGCGGTCGTGGCCAGCCATGAGCCGAGACCGTCACCGTTGCGGATCTGGCCGAGCTTCTCCACCAGCCGGAACCAGGTTGCCTGGAACACGTCGCCGGCGTCGGCGTCGTTGAAGCGGAAGCTGCGTGCGACGGCCCAGACCAGGCCGGAGTAGCGGGCAACGAGTGCGTCCCAGGCACGCTGGTCGCCGTCTGCGGCTTCGATCAGGGCGATGGTCGGATCGAATGCCGTCACAGCACAGCAGCGTACCCGCCGATCGATCGTGGCGAGGATGACATCACCTGCTTCGCCGCCGAAAGCACGCTTCCGGTCGATGCGGCGTGCTCGGCGATCAGCGCGACCACGTGCGGGGTGGCGAAGGACGTGCCGCTCCACGCGGCCCAGCCGGTGCCGAACTCGGGGTGGTGGATGTAGGTGCTGACCACGTCGGCGCCGGGCGCGGCGAGCGTCACCCACGGGCCGCTGTTGCTCCACGGGCACAGCGCCTGCCCGTCGTGGGCGGCGACGGCGAGGACCTGCTGGCGCCACGGCACGTCGGCGCCGGCGAACCCGGCGGGCCAGAACGGCCGGTCGGTGACACCGTCGTTGCCGGCGGCGGCCACCGCGACGCGGTCCCGGCCGAGCAGGAAGCGGTTGAGCGCCCAGCGCAGCAGCACCGGCGGTTCGCCGTCGACGGTGTACGCCCCGAGCGACAGGCTGAGCACGTCGACGTCGGTGAGGGCGGCGATGCGCAGCGCCAGCTGCAGCTCGGTGCCGACCCCGAACGTGTCGAGGACCTTGACGATGCGGACCTGTGCCTGGCGGGTGCCCTGCAGGACGACGCCGGCGATGAAGTTGGCGTGCCCCACGTCGGAGTCGATCACGTTGTCCCGGTCGACGTCGACGTCGGTCTCGTAGTCGGCCTGGGCCACCTGGTACCGGCTGGCCGGCAGGGGACTGTCGGCCCACACGCCGGTGTCCATGACCACGACCCGGGCGGCGCCGTCGGCGGCGGGGGAGCCGTCGATCGCCGCTGCCGCCGCCGCGACCGGCCGCCCGAACGGGCCGCCCTGCTCGTACGGGGACGCGAGCAGCACGTGGTTGGGCCCGGCGACGCCACCGTCGGACGCCCGTTCGCGGGTCCGCCGGGTCGCGCGGACCGCGTCGAGGCCGGGTGCCCGCAGCCGGCGGACCCCGGGCAGCGGCTCGTCGGTCGCCACGTCCGCGGCGCGGTGCCCGAGGCCCTCCACGACCCTGCGGGCGTCGTCGTAGTGCTCGTCGACGACGAGCAGCTCGCCGCTGACGTAGCGGACCGGCTGCCCGCCGGTGGTCTCGGTGCCGAGCCACTGCAGGCCGGCCAGGTGCGCCGCGCGTCGCTGCCGCCACCGGTCGAGGCGCCGGGTCGGGTCGGGTCCACCTTGGAAGTCAGTCATGTTCAACGTGACGTTCGAGTGACACCGTCGATACGTCGGGTACACGACAGTTCCCGTCGATGGCAGGATCGGCGGGTGTGGAGCCCGCATCCCTGCACCCGATGTCCGACGCGCTGACGCTGGCGACCCGGGCCGTCGAGGCGGTCGCCGCCGATCCGGACCAGGCCCGGGCCTTGGCGGCATCGGCGCTGGTCGCGGCCCGCCGGGCGAAGGACCCGGACGCGGCGTCGGTGGCGAACCGGGCACTCGGGCTGGCCGCCCGCGCCGACGAGGACGCGCACACCGCGGCCCGGCACCTGCGCGCCGCCCTGCGGGTCGCCGGACGCCACGATCGGATGACCCTGGCGGCGGAGGCCCGGATGAGCCTGGCGCTCGTCCTGGACGACCTGGGCCGGCCGTCCGCCGCGGTCCGCGAGATCGACGTCGCGCTGCGCAGCCTGCGCGGGCTGCGCCGCGGGCGGGCGGTGATGCAGCGGGCCCTGATCCTGCGCCGGCTGGGCCACGACGAGGAGGCCATGCGCGGCTACCAGGCGGCGCTGCGGGTGTTCCGCCGCGCCGGCGACCGCCTCTGGCAGGCCCGGGCGCTCAACAACCGTGGCATCCTGCACAGCTACCACGGCAGCCACCGCCTCGCGGTCGCCGACCTGTCCGCCGCCGCGGCGATCTACGCCGAACTGGACCTGCCGGCCGCCGCCGCGCAGGTCCGGCACAACCTGGGCTACATCGCCGCGCAGGCCGGCGACGTTCCCCTCGCCCTCGCCCGGTACGAGCAGGCCCGCGACGTGCTGTCCCGGGAGGGACCGCAGGCAGTCGCCCTGCTCGACCTCGCCGAGCTGCTGCGCTCGGCGCGGCTGCTGCCGGAGGCACAGCAGGCGGCGCAGGACGCCGTCGACGCGTGCCGCCGCGGCCGCCTCGACGCCGCCCGCGGCGAGGCGGGGCTGCTGCTGGCCCGCGTCACCTCGCCCGCGGCAACGCCGCCGAGGCCCGCGACGCGGCCCGCGCCGCGCGGCGGGCGTTCACCACGCAGGGACGGCTGCTGCCGGCCGCGCGGGCCCGCGCCGTGGAGCTGTGCGCGATCATCGCGACCGGCCGGGCGCACCGCGGCACTCTGCGGGCGGTCCGGGCGGTCGCGGCGGAGCTGACCGCCGCCGGCTGGCTGCTGCCGGGCTGCGAGTCGTGGCTGGACGCCGCGCAACTGGCCCTCGCCGTCGGTGACCGGCCCGGCGCCGCGGAGAGCCTGGCTCGGGCCGCCGGCACCGCCCGCCGTGGCCCGGCCGCGCTGCGGGCACGGTGGTGGCACCTGCGGGCGGTCGCGAGCCTCGCCGACGGCGACCCCCGCCGCGGCCCGCTGCGCCGACGCCGGGCTGCGCGAGTTCGAGGCGCACCGGGCCAGCCTCGGCGCCACGGAGCTGCGGGTCCGCAGCGGCGGCACCGTCGCCGACCTGGCCGCGTTCCGGCTGCGGCTGGCCGTCGCGCACGAGCCGGCCGAGCAGATGCTGCTGTGGTCGCAGCGCTGCCGGGCCGCGACGCTGTGGCTGCCACCGGCGCGGCCCAGCGGCGACCCGGTCATCGCCCGCGACCTGGCCCGCCTGCGCAGCGTCCACGCCGACCTCGCCGCGGCCCCGATCGGCGCCGCGCACACCCGCCGGCTCCTGCAGCGCCAGCACGACCTGGAGGAGCAGGTGCGCCGCAGGTCCTGGCAGGCGCACGGCACCGAAGAGGCGACCGCCGCGGGCCCGCCGCTCGACGTGCTCGCCGCCGCCCTGGGCGACCTGGCGTTCGTCGACCTGCTCGCGGTCGACGCGTGCCTGCACGCCCTGGTGCTCGTCGGCGGCCGGGTCACCCACCGGCCGCTGGGCCCGGTCCAGCCGGTCCTGGACGAGCTCGCCGGGCTGCGCTTCGCCCTGCGGCGGCTGGTCACCGGCCGCGGCCACCGCGGCGCCGCGACCCTCGCCGCCGACCACGCCGCGGCCGGCCTCGACCGGATGCTGCTCGCCCCGCTCGACGACCTCGTCGGCGACCGCGACCTGGTGCTCGCCCCGACCGGCCAGCTGCAGGCCCTGTCGTGGTCGCTGCTGCCCCGCTGCCGGGGCCGCGCCGTGCAGGTCACCCCGTCGGCGGCGACGTGGTGGCGGGCGCAGCGCACCCGCCCGGCCGGCCCCGCCGTGTTCGTCGGCGCCGCCGACCCGCCGCAGGCGCTGCGGGAGGTCACCGGGATCGCGGCGGTCTCGCCCGGCGCGCGGCTGCTCGCCGGGCCCGGTGCGCTCGTCGCCGACGTCCTGGGCGCCCTGGACGGCGCCGGCATGGGGCACATCGCCTGCCACGGCCAGTTCCGCACCGACAATGCCCTGTTCTCCGCGCTGCGGCTCACCGACGGCCCGCTGACGATGTACGACCTGTCGGTGCTGGACCGGGCCCCCGGCACGCTGGTGCTGTCCGGCTGCGACACCGGCCTGTCCGCGGTGCATCCCGGCGAGGAACTGCTCGGCCTGACCAGCACGCTGCTGCAGCTCGGCACCCGCACCGTGGTGGCGAGCACCGGCCCGGTCGACGACGACGCCACGCGGACCCTCATGACCGACTTCCACAAGCGACTCGGCACGGGCTGCACCGAGGCGGCCGCCCTCGCCGCCGCCCAGCTCGCCGCCGACGGCGACGACCGCTACAGCAGCGCCGGCTTCGTCTGCTACGGGGCCGGCTGAGCCCCCGGGCACGTGCCGGGCGCCGGTGCCGGGCCTACGCGCTGCACGCCCGGCGCCTGCGCGCGCAGCTGGCCGGCGCGACCCTGCCGCCCGCCACCGCCGCTCCGGCGCCTGACCGATGGCGCTAATTGCTAGTTACCCGATAGGGATTGACAACTTATTCCTGTCTCTTTAGGTTTCCAGTAGGCGGGTGCTTGCACGGCGGCCGCCTTGCAGGCACACCGACTTCGCCGACACGTCCACCACGTTCAAGGCGATCGCGTCCGGTCAGATCGACGCCTACTTCGGTCCCAACCCGGGCATCGCGTTCCAGATCAGCCGGACCCAGGGTACCGCCGACGCCGTGCGCAACGCCGGTGTCCACTCCGGCGCCGGTGAGTCCCTGCAGGGGCTGATCGCGGCCACCACGAAGAAGGACAACCAGCTGGCCAAGGTGCTGGCCGACGCCATCAACCACCTGATCCAGAACGGCCGGTACCAGCAGTGGCTCGCCGCGTACAACCTGGACACCGAGGCGGTTCAGACCTCCCAGGTGAACCCGCCCGGCCTGCCGAAGTCCAACCTCTGAACCGGTGCCGGTGGCGCCCGGGACCCGGGTGCCACCGGCGGTCAGGGGCGCGGGGCGGCGAACACCTCGGGCCGGTTGCCCGGCAGCGGCTGCGGCGCGGTCACGGCAGTCGCGTGTTCTGGTCGGCGATGACCAGCCACCGGCCCTCGACGAGCGCGTAGGTCAGCGTGAAATACGCCCGGCGGTCCGACACGACCTGCCCTTCGGTGTCCACGACGACGAAGCGGTACTCGATGAGGACCCAGCCGGTGCCGCCGGCCACGATCACCCGGCGGACGGTGCGCTCCTGCGTCCAGCTGTCGTCGGCGAACATCTCCCGGTGCAGCTCGACCACCGCAGGCTTGCCGTCCAGGACGGTGCCGTCGGGCAGGATCAGCACCACCTCGTCGGAGAGCGTCGCCGCGTACGCGTCCAGATCCTTGCGCTGCAACGCCGACAGGTGCTCCTCGAGCGCCTCGTCCAGTCCGGCCTCCGGCACCGGCCGTCTCCCTTCGATGGTCGTCACTTCCCGACGAGGATGGTAGCCTGCCGTCCCACATGCTGGCGGGCGCCGCCGTTCAGGGGGTCTGCAGCGCCTCCGTCGGGGACAGGCGCGCCGCCTTCATCGCCGGATACAGGCCGGCCACCGCCCCGATCGCCAGCGTCGCGGCCAGCCCGCCCGCCGGTGCCCAGGGCGGCACCACGACCGGCCACGCCTTGTACGTGGCGTAGCCGGCGGTCACCGCGGCGCCGATCAGCAACCCGCCGGCCCCGCCGAGCGCGGACAGCAGCAGCGACTCCGCGAGGAACTGGGTGCGGATCTGGCCCCGGGTCGCGCCGAGGGACCGGCGCAGGCCGACCTCCGGGCGGCGTTCCAGGACCGAGATGACCATCGTGTTGGCCACCCCGACCCCGCCGACGAGCAGGGCCACCGCGCCGACGCCGAGCAGCAGCCCGGCGAACGCCTGGCTGGTCGCCTGCTTGGCGGCGAGCGCGTCCGACGGCCGTGACACGTCGACCTCGTTCGGTGCCGAAGGGTTGGCGGTGGCGGCCAGGCGCCCGCGTACCGACGCCAATGAGGACTCATCCGGCCTGGTGTACACCGTGGTCGGATGCTCGTCGAAGCCGAGCCACCGCGCCGCGGCGGGCCACCCGACCAGTGCGGCGCTGTCGAGCTCCTCGGCGAGCGGCACCGGGTCGAGGACGCCGACGACGGTGCACCGGACGCCGCCGACGACCACCTGGGTGTCCGGTCCGGCCGCGCCGATGCCGAGCCGCTGCGCGGTGCGGGAGCCCAGCACGACCGCCGGGAAGCGTTCGGTCGCCGCGTTCAGCCACGCTCCACTGTGGATGGTCGCACCGACCGTGTCGAGCAGGTCGGTGCGCGCCGCGTAGGCGACGATGCCGTTGGTCTGCACGTCCGGGATCCGTTCGGAGCGGTACACCTTGGCGTCCCCGCCGACCCGCCCGATCGCCGACACCGCACCGATCCCGTCCATCCGGCCGATCATCGCCTCGGCGTCCAGTGGCAGCTCCGCGTCGTCGCCGAGGATCGTGCGGCCCGGCCCGACGGTCAGCAGGTTGGTGCCCAGCGCCGACAGGGTCCGGTCCAGCTCCGCGCCCGACGAGGACGAGATGCCCACCACGGACATCATCGCCGCGATGCCGATCGCGATGCCCAGCGCCGACAGGAACGCCCGCATGGGACGGGTCCGCAGCCCGACCCCGCCGACGCGCAGGACGTCCCGCGGCCCCAGCCGCGCCGGCGCGAGCGCGGTCATGCCGGCACCTCGTCGGGCAGGGGAGCCGGGTCCGGCACGATCCGGCCGTCGTGCATCCGGACCTGCCGCGGCAGGCTCGCCGCGATCTCCCGGTCGTGGGTGATGACGACGACGGTGGTACCGGCCGCGTGCAGCCCCCGCAGCAGCGTCATGATGCCGCCGCCGGACCGGGAGTCCAGCGCCCCCGTCGGCTCGTCGGCCAGCAGCAGCGGAGGGTCGCCGGCCACCGCCCGGGCGATGGCGACCCGCTGCCGTTCGCCGCCGGACAGCTCGTGCGGCCGGTGCGACATGCGGTGCCCGAGCCCGACCCGCTCCAGGGCCGCGGCGGCCCGGCGCCGCCGCTCGCCCAGGCGCAGGCCGACGTAGAGCAGCCCGTCGGCCACGTTGTCGAGCGCGCTCGTGCCGGCGGCGAGATGGAACTGCTGGAACACGAACCCGATCCGGGTCGCCCGCAGCGCCGACAGCCGGTTGTCGGAGAGGGCGGCGACGTCGTGCCCGTCGATACGCACGATCCCCGAGGTCGGGCGGTCCAGCGTGCCGATGATGTTCAGCATCGTGGACTTGCCGGAGCCCGACGGGCCGACGATCGCGGCCAGTTCGCCGCGTTCGATGTGCATCGAGACCCGGTCCAGCGCGGTGACCCCGCCGCCGTACGCCTTCGTCACGTCGGACAGGACGATCATGCCGGCATCCCGACGGTCATGCCCTCGGCCAGCCCGTCGCCGGTGACCTCGACCCGGCCGCCGGCGAAGAGGCCGGTGGTGACCGGGAGGTGCCGGGTGGTCGCGCCGTCGACGACCTCCACGCCGAAGCCGCCCTCGTCGAGCGCGACGAGCGCGGCGACCGGGACGGTGAGCACGTCCGGGCGTTCCGACGCGGTGAACGTCACGTCGACCGCCGCCTGCCCGAAGTCGTCCGCCGCCCTCGGGTCGTCGGGCGCGACCAGCGCCTCGACGCGGGTCGTCGGCTCGGGGTCCTGCCCGGAGCCGGGCTCGATGACGGTGGCCACCTCGGTGACCTTGCCGGGCACCCGCCGGCCGCCGGGCAGCGTGATCGACACGGCACTGCCCGCCTTGGCGACCGCCCGGTCCTCGACGTCCAGGTCGACCGTGACGATGGTGGCGGTCCCGGTGTACGTGAGCAGCCGCTGCCCCGGCGCGGCGGCCTGGCCGGTCTCCGCCTCGAGCGAGTCGACGCGCACGGTCCCGGAGGCGAACACGACCCGGCCGAGCTCGACCACGCCCGTCTCGGGCAGGCCGAGCTTCTCCTGCCAGCGCCGCACCGCGTCGGCCGTCGAGTCGGTGTACTCGTCGTCGACCGTGAAACCCTGATACCCCAGTGCGCGCAGGTTCTGCTCCAGCTGGGCGACGTCCGGGCCCTCGGTGCCGGGTGCCATGGCCCGGTAGGCGGGCATCGAGCCGAGCATGAGCACCGCCGGTGCGTTGTCGATGCGGTACAGCGGCTGCCCCTGCCCGACCACGGTGCCGCCGGCCGGCAGCCAGGTGACGGTGCCGCCGCGGCGGCTGGTCGCGGTCAGTGTCGGCCCGTAGCCCAGCTCGCCGTCCACGTCGAGCGTCTCGCGCAGCGTCTGCCGGGTCACCTGTGCCGTGGCCGGTGGCAGCGCGCCGGCGGTCCGCTCGGGTGTGCCGCCGCGGCGCGACCCGATCACCACGGCGGCCGCCGCGCAGGCGGCCGCCACGACGAGGACGGTGACGACCTTGCCGGCGCGCCCGCGTCGCCGGCGGGCGGGCGGGCCCTGCACGGACGTCACTTGCCGAGCCCCGGCATGAACTCCTTCGTGCACTTGTCGTTGGCCGCCTTGAAGTCGGGGTCCTCGGCGACCTTCGCGTCGATGCGGATGCCGTTGCCCTCCTGGTCCGGGAAGGACTCGACGCCGTTGTCCCGCATGCACTGGGTGAACTTGCGCATCTGCTCGGCCTGCTGCGGGTCCTGCTTGCCGCTGGTCATGCCCTCCGGCGCCCACTGGCGGCAGGCCTCCATGGCCTTCTCGACCTTCGCCTGGTCGACGTTCTTGAACTGCATCAGGACCGGCTTGCCCGGCTCCGGGTCGGCCATGTCGAGGCCCTGCTCCCGCATGCACTGGGCGAACTTCACGCCTTTCGCCTGCGCGTCCAGGCTCGCGGTGGCCGTGGGCCCGGCGTCCGGCGTGCCGCCCGTGTCGTCGCCGCCGCACCCGGTCAGGGCGAGCGCGAGCGCGAACACGGCCGTCGCGGCGTACAGGTGTCGTCGCATGTCCAGGATCTCCTTCTCCGCCTGCCGGCACGGCGCCGGCCGCTGTCGGGTGGTCATGCAACGCGGCGGCCCGTTTCCTCGGCGTTTGCGTGGATGCAAACGCGGAGGAAACACGGCCGGTGGCAGCATTGATCGGATGCGGGTGCTGGTGGTGGAGGACGAGCGGATGCTCGCGGACGCGATCGCCGAGTGGTTGCGCGAGGAGACCCATGCGGTCGACGTGGCCAACGACGGCGCGGCCGCGCTGGAGCGCATCGGGGTCAACGACTACGACGTGGTGGTGCTGGACCGGGATCTCCCGCTCGTGCACGGCGACGACGTGTGCCGAGAGATGCTGGGCTCCGGGTCGACGGCCCGCGTGCTCATGCTCACCGCCGCGGCCGAGGTCGGTGACCGGGTGACCGGGCTGTCCCTCGGCGCCGACGACTACCTGACGAAGCCGTTCGCGTTCCAGGAGCTGGCCGCGCGGGTCCTGGCGCTGGGCCGCCGGTCCCGCCCGGTCGCGCCGCCGGTGCTGCGTCGCGCCGGGATCACCCTGGACCCGGCCCGGCGTGAGGTGACCCGCGACGGGCGGTACGTCCCGCTGTCGAAGAAGGAGTTCGCGGTGCTGGCGGAGCTGCTGCGGGCCGACGGGGCGGTGGTGTCCGCCGAGCAGCTGCTGGAGAAGGCCTGGGACGAGCACGTGGACCCGTTCACCAACGCCGTGCGGCTCACGATCCTCAAGCTGCGCCGCAAGCTCGGCGACCCTCCCGTGGTCGAGACCACGCCCGGCGTCGGGTACCGGATCGCATGAGGCGGCCACGTCCGACACTGCGCCTGCGGCTCACCCTCGTCTACGCCGGCCTGTTCTTCCTGGCCGGGATGTCGCTGCTCGGCGTCACCTACGTCCTGTTCCGCCAGCAGCTGTCCGATTCGGCCGCGGAGCTGGTCGACGGGCCGCCGGGCCGCGACCGGCAGATGATGATCCGGGAGAACGACACCGTGCTGACCGGCGACGCGGCACTGGAGTGGATGCGCCGGCAGCAGGCCGACCTGCAGGCGGCCGCGACGACATCGCTGCTCACCCAGGGCTCGATCGCGCTGCTCGCCGTCGGGGCGGTCGCCGGGGTGTCCGGCTGGGTCGTTGCCGGCCGGGTCCTCGCACCGCTGCACCGGGTCACCGCGACGGCGCGCCGCATCGCCGCCGCCCCGGCCACCGACCGCAGCCTCCACCAGCGCATCGACCTGCAGGGCCCCGACGACGAGGTGAAGGAGCTGGCCGATACGTTCGACCGGATGGTCGAGCGGCTCGACCACGCCTTCGACGGGCAGCGGCGCTTCGTCGCCAACGCCTCCCACGAGCTGCGCACCCCGCTGACGCTCAACCGGGCCCTGGTCGAGCTGGCCATGCACCGCAGGACCGCCTCACCCGACGTCCTGCGGCTCGGCGAGAGCCTGCTGCAGATCAACGCGCGGCACGAGCGGCTCATCTCCGGCCTGCTGCTGCTGGCCCGCTCCGAGCAGGAGCTCGCCGAGCGCTCGCCGGTCGACCTCGCCGACGTGGTGTCGCACGTGGTGGCCCACACGAAAACAGACGCCGACGAGGCTGACGTCACCGTCTCCGAGGCCGCCGGCGCCGCACCGGCCGGCGGCGACGCGCTGCTGCTGGAGCGGCTGGTGCACAACCTCGTCGAGAACGGCGTCCGGCACAACCGCACCGACGGCACCGGCTGGGTCCGCGTGGTCACCGGGACCGTCCCGGGCGGCCGGGTGATGGTCGAGGTGAGCAACAGCGGTCCCGTCGTGCCGGCGTACGACGTGCCGGCGCTGTTCGAGCCGTTCCGGAGGCTGGGCGCGGACCGGCTGGTGACGGCGAAGGGCTCCGGGCTGGGACTGTCGATCGTCCGCTCGATCGCCCGCGCGCACGGCGGCGACGTGGTCGCGTTCCCGAGGGAAGGCGGCGGCCTGACCGTCACCGTCACCCTCCCGGCGTCGGCCGGCTACTCATGAGCGTCCAGGCGATCAGCAGGTCCATGGCCGCGCGGGACGGCGAGCCCGCCTCGGTCGTGTAGACGAAGCGCGTCTGATCCGGATCGCCGGGGAGCGTGAGGGTCTCGTAGTCGACGGTGAGGTCCCCGACGACCGGGTGGCGGAACCGTTTCGAGCCGAAGGTCCGCTGGTACACGCGATGCTCCTGCCACCAGTCGCGGAACTCGGGGCACCGCTGCCGCAGCTCGCCGATGAGCTCCTGCGCCGCCCGGTCGTCCGGATGGTTGCCCACGTCGAACCGCAGGCTCTCCACGACCGCCCTGGCCTGGACGTCCCAGTCGAGGACCCGTTCGCGGGCCTCGCCGGCCAGGAACATCCACCGGGCGTAGTTGCGCTCACCGGGCCGGAGCCGTTCGAAGTCCGTCAGCAGCGCGCGGGCGAGCGGGTTGCTGGCGAGGATGTCGGCGCGGCGGCCGAGGACGAGCGCGGGACTGCCGTCGAGCGCTTCGAGCAACTGGTACAGCCCTGGGCGCACCCGCTGCACGGTGGGCACGCCACGGGGCCGCGCCGTGGTCTCGGAGCCGACGAGGTGACCCAGGTGCGCGCGCCCGGCCGCGTCGAGATCCAGCGCCCGCGCGACCGCGTTGAGCACCGTCGCCGAGGGGGTGATCCTGCGGCCCTGCTCGAGGCGGGTGTAGTAGTCCGTCGAGACGCCTGCCAGCAGCGCCACCTCCTCGCGGCGCAGCCCGGGCACCCGCCGGATCCGTCCGTCGGCCGGCAGCCCCGCGCGGGCCGGGTCGACGCCGAGTACATCGTCGCCGGCGTGGACGGCACGGTGCTGCTGCCCGACGCGGTCCCCTACGAGCTGGCGGCGCCGACGCTGTGCGCCGGCTACACCGTCTGGGCGGCGATCCGCCGGGCCGCGCCCAGGCCGGCCGGGAGGGTCGCCGTCGTCGGCATCGGCGGCCTCGGGCATCTCGCCATCCAGTACGCCAAGGCCGCCGGCTTCCACGTCACCGCCGTGACCCACAGCCCCGGCAAGCGCGACGTCGCCCGGCAGCTCGGCGCGGACGAGGTCGTCGCCGACGGCGCCGGCCTCAAGGCGGCCGGCGGTGCCGACGTCATCATGCACACGAGCAACTCGCACGCCGCAGTGCTCAGCGCGATGGAGGGCCTGCGGCCGTGGGGCAAGGTGGTCATGATGGGCATCGCCACCGATGCGCTGGCGCTGCCGGCGCTGCCGCTGGTCTCCAACAGCTACCAGGTCATCGGCTCCGCCCACAACGGCCTGGAGTACCTGGTCGAGGCCCTGGACCTGGTGGCCCGCGGCGCGGTGCGGCCGATGATCGAGCTGTTCGACAAGGAGCGCGTCGCGGAGGCCTACGAGAAGGTCGCCGCCGGCGACGTCCGCTTCAAGGCCGTCGTGACGTACTAGACGTCGGCGCACACGGCGTCCGGGGCGGTCGCCCGCCGCCGGACACACGCAGGCCCGCGTGGGTGGCGTCCACGCGGGCCTGCGTGCCCATGATGGGGAATCAGGCGTGTGGGGTCGGCTCCGACCCGTCGTCGCCGGCGGCCGATGCCGGCCCGTCGGCCACGAAGGTCGCCTCGCGCCGGCGGCGCACCATCAGCAGCCCCACGCCGGCGGCGATCAGGCCGGCTGCGGTCACGGTCATGCTGGTGAGCGCGACGCCGGTGACCGGCAGGCTGCCGCCGCCGCTCCCGCCGCCGCCGGGCGTGGCAGTGGCCGGGTTGGACGGGACCGAGGAACTGCCCTCGACCGAGCCCGAGTCGTTGGGTGCCGGGCTGCTGGACCCGCCGGTCGACACCGATGGCGACGGTGAGGCCGACGCGGACCTGGACGGCGACGGGGACGGCGATGCGCCGCCGCCGGGGCAGGTGTGGGTCAGGTTGAAGTCGTCGGCCCTGGTCCGGTCGTTGTCGACGACCGCGGTGCCGTCGAGCAGCTTCCAGCCGGAGGGCACGACGACCCACGCCTTGCTCGCGCCGTTGTCCTCGACGATCCCGTCCGGGTACGCGTCGGACGGGTCGGCGACGTGGACCGTGACCTCGCCGCCGCCGGTGGGCCGGAACTTGAGGGTCAGCGACACGAAGTCGGCGTCGTTGCCGGGCAGGACGAAGACGAACCCGTCGACGCCGGCGCCCCGGTACTGCCTGGGGATCTGGTCGCAGCTGTGGGTGCCGAACCCGGTGGCGGTGGCGCCGCGGTGCGCGGTGTGCAGCGGCAGCGTGATCGACGCGGCCGCGGGCGCGGCGGCCAGGAGCGCTGCCAGCGCTGCGCCGGCGGGCACGAGAACGCGGGGCAGCCTGCGCAGCGGCAGCCGATGGGGCATGAACAACGGAGCCTCCGGGAACGTGACGCGAGTTCAGTCTTGCGACCGAAGTGGCGGCGGTGGCCCCGGTGGCGTTACGTACAGCAATCAGTGGTCGGCGTATCACCGCCGTCATGGCGCGCGCCGGGCGATGGACTCCTCGTCCGGCGCGATCGTCGTCAGCGACGGTCGACGAAGACGGGTCAGAGGCGCTTGGAGAACCAGTGGTGGGCGTAGGCCTCGTCGTTGTAGGCGGGGACCTCCTCGTAGCCGCTGGAGCGGTAGAGGCGGATCGCCTCGACCAGGTTGCGGTTGGTGTCCAGGCGCACCGATCTCCAGCCCGCCGAAGCGGCGCGGCGTTCCAGGTCGCCGAGGATGCGCCGGCCGACGCCGAGGCCGCGCACGGTGCCGGAGACCCACAGGCGCTTGATCTCGGCGGGCGCGCCGGGGTGCAGCTTCAGCGCGCCGCAGCCGACCGGCTCGCCGGACAGGGTCGCGAGCAGGAACAGGCCCTTCGGCGGGACCAGGTCATCGTCGTCGACGGGGTTGCTGACCGCGGTGTCGAAGCCGTCGTCGAAGCGCTGGGCGAGCTCGCGGGCGTAGGCGCGCAGGCACGAGCGGGCCCGCGGGTCGCCGGGCGGGCACGGGGCCAGTTCGACCATCGAGGCCATGAGCAGCCGCTCCACCTCGGCCATCGCGGCCGCCAGGCGGTCGCGCTGGCCGGTGCTGAGCGGGCCGAGGATCGAGTGCGCCAGGTCGTCGGACTCGCGGTCGAGCACCGCCCACTCGGCCCGGCCCTCGTCGACCTGAGGAGGCGGCTCAGATAGCCCGCGTCCAGGCCGAGCCGGGCGCGCAGCGCGGCGACCTCGGCGCCGGCGGGGCCGATCTCCCACAGCAGGCGGGCCTGGCCGAGCGGGCGGCCGCGGGACAGATACTCGTCGTCGAGCGCGCCGACGCGCTGCGTCACGGTGCGGTTGAAGCGGCGGACGGTTGCCACCAGGTCATCGTTCACATGTCTGACTATAGTCAGGTAACTGAAGGTGGTGGCGAGGGGCAGGCATACTCGGCGCCGTGACCCGATCAACCGGATGGCTGCTGGCGCTGGCGGCGCTGATGCTGCTGGGGTGCATCGGCCCCTTCGCGGACACGTTCGACGAGGCGGTCCAGGACACCCCGGCCGACTATGACGAGTGCTGCGTCGGCGCCGACCGCGCGACGCTGGAGAAGCTCGCCGGGGTACCCGTGACGCCCGTGACCGGCGGCGACCTGGACACGCTGCGGGTCGACGCGGTCGTCACCACCAGGCAGCTCGACGCGGCGACCGAGAAGGACACCGCCTGGAACAAGGACGGCGACGGGCTCATCGCCAACGACGACACCCACGAGTACGTCCTCGCGCTCGTCACCCGGCTACCCGCGGGCGACCCCAAGATCCGTCCGGTGACCACCGTGATCGTCTCCACCCGGCTCGCCGACGCCTGGCGGATCGTCTGCCCGGCGGCCGACCCGAGTGGGAGATCGCCGGCGCCGTGCGCGGTCCCCACCCGCCACGGATCGGCGCCGCTCGTCGACTCGCAGGACGGCAAGCCCATCACGTCGGCGATCGTCGCGGTCCGCGTCCCGGTGGGACAGGTCGTGCTGCTCACCGCCGGGGATCCGAAGCAGGGCGGCGCCGCGGTCGACCTGCGCACCGGCCGCGCCGTCAAGATTCCCGCCCGTGCGTAGCCGCCTCTGGGCCCTCCTGGGCGCCGGGCTCGCCCTGGCCGTCGCCTTCGCGATCCGGGCCGTCGACGACGGGGCGCTGCGGCAGTACTCCGGCACCGCGCTGTACGCGTCGATGATCTACGCCGGGGTGTTCTTCATCCGGCCCCGGACGACCCCGCTCGTCGCCGGCGCGGTCGCGATCGCCTTCTGCTGGGCGATGGAGGTCTTCCAGCTCACCGGCGTCCCCGCCGAGCTGTCCGGCCGCAGCCTCCTGGCCCGGTACGTGTTCGGTGTGAAGTTCGACCCCGTCGACCTCGCCTGGTACCCGGTCGGCGTCGTGCCCCTGGTCGTGGCGCACCTGCTGGTGCTGCGAAAGTTTCACGGCGCGACCTGGGCGGACAGCGCCGCACGACGGTGAAACCCCCGCTCCGGGCGGTGGCGGGGTTCAATCCGCGCACCGCACCCGGAGAGGAGCACCATCATGCGCAGGAGGATTCTCGGCGCAGTCGCGGCGCTCGGGGTCGCCGCCGCCACGACGGTCATCGCCGTGGCCGCCTCGACCCCGGCCGCGGCCGCCCCCGCGTACAACTACGCCGAGGCACTGCAGAAGTCCATCTGGTTCTACGAGGCGCAGCAGGCGGGGCCGAAGCCCTCGTGGAGCCGGGTCGGCTGGCGCGGCAACGCCGCCACCACCGACGGCGCCGACGTCGGCCTCGACCTGACCGGCGGATGGTTCGACGCCGGCGACCACGTCAAGTTCGGTTTCCCGATGGCGTTCTCGACCACCATGCTCGCGTGGGGCGCCGTGGAGTACCGCGACGCCTACACCCAGTCCGGCCAGCTGACGAACCTGGTCAACAACCTGCGCTACGTCAACGACTACTTCATCAAGGCGCACCCGTCCGCGAACGTCCTCTATGGACAGATCGGCTCCGGCAACCCCGACCACGCCTGGTGGGGTCCCGCCGAGGTGATGCCGATGACGCGCCCCTCATACAAGATCGACGCCACCTGCGGCGGATCCGATCTCGCCGGTGAGACCGCCGCCGCCATGGCCGCCTCGTCGATCGTGATCCGGCCCACCGACGCCACCTACGCCGACAAGCTCGTCACCCACGCCAAGCAGCTGTACGCCTTCGCCGACGCGGTACGCCGCAAGTACAGCGAGTGCATCACCGACGCGGCCAGCTACTACAACTCGTGGAGCGGCTTCAACGACGAGCTCGTCTGGGGCGCCATCTGGCTCTACCGCGCCACCAACGACGCCACCTACCTCGCCAAGGCCGAGGCCGGCTACGACAACCTCAGCAACGAGAACCAGACCACGACGAAGTCCTACAAGTGGACGATCGCCTGGGACGACAAGTCCTACGGCGCCTACGTGCTCCTCGCGCGCCTCACCGGCAAGCAGCGCTACGTCGACGACGCCAACCGCTGGCTCGACTACTGGACCATCGGCGTCAACGGGCAGAAGGTGCCCACGTCGCCCGGCGGTCAGGCGGTGCTGGACAGCTGGGGATCGCTGCGGTACGCCGCCAACACCTCCTTCGTGGCGCTGCTGTACAGCGACTGGCTCACCGACGCCACCCGCAAGGCGCGGTACCACGACTTCGGTGTCCGCCAGATCAACTACATCCTCGGCGACAACCCGCGCAACGCCAGCTACATGATCGGCTTCGGCGCGAACCCGCCGAAGAACCCGCACCACCGCACCGCGCACGGGTCCTGGACCGACCAGATCACCAACCCCGCGATCTCCCGGCACACCCTGTACGGCGCGCTCGTCGGCGGACCTTCGTCGCCGAACGACGCCTACACCGACAGCCGCTCCGACTACGTGATGAACGAGGTCGCCACCGACTACAACTCCGGGCTCACGTCCGCCCTGGCCCGCATGTACCGCGAGTACGGCGGCACCGCACTCACCGGCTTCCCGGTCGCGGAGACCCCGGACGGCCCCGAGATGTACGTCGAGTCGTCGCTCAACACCACCGGCACCGGCTTCACCGAGGTCAAGGCGATGGTCTACAACAAGTCGGCGTGGCCGGCGCGGACCCTCGACCAGGGCTCGTTCCGCTACTACTTCACCCTCGACGGCAGCACCACGCCGTCGCAGATCTCGCTGACCAGCGCCTACAACCAGTGCTCCGCGCCGTCCGGGCCGACCCTGGTCAGCGGCAGCACGTACTACGTCACCGTCAGCTGCGTGGGGCAGAAGATCGCCCCCGCCGGGCAGTCCGCGTGGCGGCGTGAGGTCCAGTTCCGCATCACCTCGGCGGGCACCTGGGACACCACCAACGACTGGTCGTTCCCGACCGGCGGCGCCGTCCAGTCACCCAACAGCCACATCACGCTGTACGACGGCGCCACCAAGGTCTGGGGCGACGCCCCCGGCACCGGCCCGGTGGACACCACCCCGCCGTCCACGCCCGGCACCCCGGCATTCACGAACGTCACGTCGACGTCGGTCACCGCCGGCTGGGCCGCGTCCACCGACAACGTGGGCGTCGCGCAGTACCGGGTCTCCTCGCCCACGGGTCTGGTCGGGACCACGACCGGCACGTCGCTGGCGATCACCGGGTTGACGCCGTCGACCGCGTACAGCTTCACGGTCGTCGCCGTGGACACGTCGGGCAACGCGTCGGCAGCCTCGGCGGCCGGTACCGTCACCACGGCAGCGTCCACCGGTGACGTCACCGCGCCGACAAAGCCCGGTACGCCGGTCGCGTCGGCGGTCACCAGCAGCGGCGCGACCCTCACCTGGGCCGCGTCCACCGACGCCGTCGGCGTCACCGGCTACGACGTCCTGCGCCTCGGCGGCACCGCCGGACCGGTCGTCGTGGCCACCGCCACCGGCACCACCGCCACGGTCACCGGGCTGACGGCGTCCACGGCGTACCAGTTCGCGATCCGCGCCCGGGACGCGGCCGGCAACCTGTCCACGGCGTCCGACCCCGTCACGGTCACCACGACCGGCACCAGCACGGGCAAGTCCTGCGAGGCAACCTACCGCGTCACGGACCAGTGGGGCGAAGGCTTCAACGGCGAGGTGACCGTGCGCAACTCCGGCGGCCAGGCCATCACCGGCTGGACGGTCACGTTCACGTTCCCCGGCAACCAGCGCGTCACCAACGGCTGGGCCGGCGTCTGGACCCAGACCGGCGCCGCCGTCACCGTCCGCAATGCCGACTGGAACGGCGCCCTGGCGCCCACCGCGTCGACGGCGGCCGGCTTCAACGGCTCGGTCACCGGCACCAACACCAACCCGGCGACGGTCACCTGCACCGCGACCTGATGCCCCTTCGGTGGCCCCGGCGTTCCCACGCGCCGGGGCTACCATCGGTGGTGATGACCGACGTCGTGATCGACCTCGACACGCCGGTGCCCGCGCGGCCACCGGTGGCCCGCCGCCACGGCCTCACCAGGGGCGCCACCGTCGCGGTCTTCGCGCTCCTCGCGGCCGCACCGGCCACCGCGCCCGTGCCGGTCGCCGCCGCCCAGCGGCTGCCCGTGCCCAGTTACTGCTCGGGTGACCCGATGCCCGGCGGCCGTCTCAACATCGTCGAGGGCGACGTCTACGTCATCCTCGACGGCCCCACCCGGGTCGTCATCAGCACCGGCCGTTGCCCGCACCGGCGGTGAGCGACCGCAGCGAGGTGCTGTTCCTCGGCGGCAGGTCCGGGGTCGGCAAGAGCAGCGTCGCCGTCGAGCTGCACGTCCAGCTGTCCGACGCCGGGGTGCGGCACTGCGTCATCGAGGGCGACAACCTCGACCTGGCCCACCCGCCGCCGTGGGAGCACCATCTCGCGGAGCGCAACCTCGCCGCGATGTGGGCCAACTACCGCGCCCTCGGCTACCGGCGCATGATCTACACGAACACCGTCAGCGTCCGGTACGTCGCCGAGCTCACCGCCGCGATGGGCGACGACCCCCGCGTCACCGCGGTCCTGCTCACCTCCTCCGACACCACGGCCCGGGAGCGGCTGGCCCGCCGCGAGATCGGCACCGCCCTGCAGCGCCACGTGGAGCGCAGCGACGCCGCGGCACGGTCACTCGAGATGCTCGCGCCGCCGTCGGTACACCGGATCCCCACCGACGGCAGAACCGTCAGCGAACTCGCAGCTTCGGTGCTGGCGCTGACGGGCTGGCATCGCTAGCATCGATGGCATGCCGCACTTCTAGGTTCGCATCCCGCGTCTCTATCTGGTCACCCGCGCCGATCTGCCGCCCGGGACCCAGGCCACGCAGGCGACCCATGCCGCACTCGACTTCGCCGTCGCGCACCCTGATGCCTTCCGCGACTGGCACGCCGAATCCAACACCCTCGTCCTGGTCGCCGCGCGCGACGAGGACGCCCTGGACCGGTTGTGCGCCAAGGCATCCGCCGCCGGCCACCGCCACGTCAGGTTCCACGAACCGGACCTCGGCGGCGCGCTGACCGCCGCAGCCCTCGAACCGGCCGCGTACAGGCTTCTCTCGCACCTCCCCATTGCCCTTCGTGGTGCACGAGGGGAGGTGAAACCATGACCACCGACCTCATCGCGGACCCCTCGGACCTGCCGAAGGCGATCCGCTGGCTGCAGGCCAAGGTGCTGCGGCAGGCCGCGGCGCTCGACACCCTCAACCGGCGCGTCGTGTCCCAGCGGCTCGTGCTGCGCACGCTGGACGAACTCGGCCGGTCGCTGACCGCGGACGAGTTCCGCACGGCCCGCGCCCGCGTCGCCGACGACCAGCTGCGTGACCGGATCGACGAGACCCACTTGCCCTGATCGATCACACTGGGGTGGCCCCGGCTACGGGGCGGGGCCACCCCATCCAGGCCTCAGGAGCCCAACGGTCGGGCGGCTGTCTCTAAAACAGCGTGTAGCGGGTTCGACTCCCGTCTGAGGCGCCACACGAACTCGACAAGGCAGGCCGTGCACCTGCCGTGTGCCAATCCGGGCCGCCCTCTTGACCGGGCTGCCGGGGGTACATATTGTGCAACGTCTATAAGTAAACCTAACTAACAACTATGACCCGCTGCCCCGCGGAGCCGGCGCGCCAGGAACGGAGACCCGATGCACCGCCCATCGACCAGGCGTATCCTCGCCGTCCTCACCACCGCGGCCTGCGTCGCCGCACTCGCGGTCACGGCACCCACGCCGGCCTCCGCCGACACCGTCGGGCCGATCACCGGCGGCGCGTCCGGCAAGTGCATCGACGTCCCGTCGGCGAGCACCGTCAACGGCACCCAGCTGCAGATCTACACGTGCAACGCCAGCGCGGCGCAGACCTGGACCGTCGGCACCGACGGCACGATCCGCGCGCTGGGCAACAAATGCCTGGACGTCGCGGGCGGCGTCAACGCCAACGGCACCAAGGTCCAGATCTGGGACTGCGCCGCCGCCAACGCCAACCAGCAGTGGACGTACAGCAGCGCGAACCGCACCCTGGTCAACCCGGTCACCGGCAAGTGCCTCGACGTGGTCGGCGGCAGCACCGCCGACGCGGCCAAGCTGCACATCTGGACCTGCAACGCCGCCGTGGCCAGCCAGCAGTGGAACCTGACCACCGGGCCGCCGCCCGCGTTCACCGACTACCAGGCCGAGAGCGCGACGATCTCGCAGGGCGTGGTCGAGTCGAACCACGCCGGCTACACCGGCACCGGATTCGTCAACTACGACAACGTGACCGGGTCCTACGTCCAGTTCACCGTGTCGGTGACCGCCGCCGGCAACTACCCGCTGACGTTGCGGTACGCCAACGGCACCACCGTCGACCGGCCGATGGACGTCACGGTCAACGGCACGCCGGCCGCGCCCGGGCTGTCCTTCCCCGGCACCGGCGCATGGCCGACCTGGGCCGAGAAGACGGTCAGCGCCAACCTGGTCGCCGGCACGAACACGGTCCGCGCGGCCGCCACCACCGTCAACGGCGGGCCCAACCTGGACCGGCTGCGGGTCACCGCGCCGTCGGACAGCCAGCCGCCCACCGCCCCGGGCAACCTGCGGGTGGTCGGCGCGGTCCGGCCCAACGGCGCCGACCTGGCCTGGAACGCCTCCACCGACAACGTCGGCGTGGCCCGCTACGTCATCTACAACGGCGGCAACGTGATCGCGGAGGTCGGCGGCAACATCGTCGCCGCCACGGTGACACTGCAGCCCAACACGTCCTACGTGCTCAGCGTGCTGGCCTACGACGCGGCCGGCAACCCGTCGCAGGGCAGCAACAACCTGGCCGTCACCACCCCGCCCGGCACCGACACCCAGCCGCCCACCACGCCTGGCGGCCTTCGCACCACCGCGATCACCGCGAACACGGTGACGCTGGCCTGGAACGCGGCCACCGACAACGTCGGCGTCCGCGGCTACCGGGTGTCGCGCAACGGCACCCAGATCGCCGACGTGCCGGACCTGACCGCGTCGGACACCGGCCTCACCGCCGCGACCACGTACCAGTACACCGTCCTGGCCTACGACGCGAACGGCAACACCTCACCGGCCGGCCCGGCCCTCGCCGTGACCACGTCGACCCAGGCCGGCGGCGGCGACCCGATCTTCGACCGGAACGTCAACACCGCGCTCGACCTGCCGTGGGGCATCGCCTTCCTGCCCGACGGCAGCGCTCTGGTCGCCGAGCGGGACCGGTTCGAGATCGTCCGGGTAACCCTCGCGGGGCAGAAGACGGTCGTCGGCACCATCTCCGAGGCCGTCACCACCACCGGCGAGGGCGGGCTGCTCGGCCTCGCCGTCGGCCCCACCTTCGCCACCGACCACTGGGTGTACGCCTTCCACACCGCGGCGTCGGACAACCGCCTGGTCCGCTTCAAGTTCGAGAACGGCACCATCGGCCCGCGCGAGGCCCTCGTCACCGGCATCGCCAAGAACCGGTTCCACAACGGCGGGCGGGTCAAGTTCGGCCCGGACGGCTACATCTACGTCACCACCGGCGACGGCCAGGACAGCAGCCGCGCGCAGAACCTCAACTCCCTCAACGGCAAGATCCTGCGGGTCACCACCACCGGCGCGCCCGCGCCCGGCAACCCGTTCGGCACCCGCGTCTACAGCCTCGGCCACCGCAACCCCCAGGGCCTGGCCTGGGACTCCCAGGGGCGGCTGTGGTCCTCGGAGTTCGGCGACAACACCTGGGACGAACTCAACCTGATCACCCCCGGCGCCAACTATGGCTGGCCGACCTGCGAGGGCACCTGCAGCAACCCGAGCTTCGTCAACCCGGTGCGCCAGTGGAGCACCTCGTCCGCCTCACCGAGCGGCATCGAGATCGTCAACGACTGGATCTACATGGCCGCCGTGCGCGGCACCCGGCTGTGGGTCATGAAGATCACCGGCAGCACCACCGACACGCCCCGGGCGTTCTTCAACGGCTCCTGGGGCCGGCTGCGGACCGTGGTCAAGACCCCGGACGGCGGGCTCTGGCTCACCTCGACGAACAACGACATGAACGGCGGCACGCCGACGGTGCTCAACAACGTCATCGTCCGCCTGCGCTTCAGCCCCTGATTGCTCCGGTTGGGCCCGGCTCCGGCCGGGTAGCAGACGGTGTATGTCCGCACACATCGCACAGTGCGCCATCGACGTCACCGACCTGGTCGTCATGACCCGGTTCTGGTCCGCGGCCCTCGGCTACGCCGCGGGCCCCGAGGAGGAGGGCGGTGTCCACCTCTTCGGAGCCCCCGGCGCGCCGTCGGTCTTCCTGCAGCGCGCCGAGACTCCGAAGCCGGCCAAGAACCGCATCCACCTGGACCTCATCGCGGAGGGCGACGTCGAGGCGGCGGTGGTCCGGCTCGTCGGCCTCGGCGCCCGCCCCGTCGACGTCGGCCAGTCCGGTGCCGAACCCTTCACCGTCCTGGCCGACCCCGAGGGCAACGAGTTCTGCCTCCTGCACGTCGACCCGCGCGGGAGCTGACACCATGCATCGATGAGCACCTCCAGCATTCCGTTCCGGCTGCGGTCGGCCGCCGGCACGGTCGAGGCCGGCCTGGTCCGCAACAACCACCCGGTCGAGCTCGGCTGCGGCCTGCTCGACGCGTCGGTCCCAGCCGCCGCCGCGTCCGGCTTTCCGGTGTGTACGGCCCGCGTCCAGCACCCCGCACAGGGCTACGCCGCCGCGTGCGGCTGGATCCAGTTCGTCCGCAGCACCGACGGCGGCCCGGGGTTCGCCCTCGACCCGCTCGCCCTGTTCCGCGGGATCGACACCCCGTACGCGTTCTTCGGCATCAGGCCGATCTTCTTCGACGCCCCCTTCCGCGCCGGCGCCGAGGACCTCGACTGGCTGGCGTACACCTTCCTGTGCTTCAGCCCCGACGCCGTGATGAGCCGCCGGGTCCACGCCGCGATCGGCTTCAGCTGGGGCTTCCAGCGCCGCGACGGCCAGTTCACCTTCATCCACCCGGTACACGTCGCGCCGGCCGCCTGGGACGAGCGCCTTCCCCTGCTGCGCGCCACGTTCCCGTCCTGGACCTTCGCCTCCGGCTTCCGCGAGGACTGAACCCATGGCCGGCCAGTCGCCGGCCGGCGCCCCCGGCGACCGGGTGCCGCTGGACCTCGCCGCATACGGACGGCGGGGTCCGTTCGGGGCCGTGCTTCCTGCCGTCGACTTCGCGACGGCCGGGACGCAGCCGTGGTTCGGCGGTGAGGTGCAGAAGTGGTGCTCGGTGGCGGCGTCGGCGGCGACGGCGACGCTGAACGCGGCGGCCCGGGAAGCCGGCGATGTTCGACGCGCGGGTGTTCACGATCGCGGACCCTGCCGAGGTTGCCGGGTACTTCATCTGGCGGCAGCGCGACGCGGTGCGCAACAGCATCTCGATGGCGGCGCGGGCGGTCTTCCCGCACCGGCAGCTGGACGGCGTGCACTCGGGGCAGGCGCAGGAGATGCTGTTCGCGGAGCGCGGCATCAACTGGAACGACTATCCGGCCGGGTGCAAGCGCGGGCGGGTGGTGGTGAAGGCGTCGGGGGAGCGGGCCGTGACGTTCGTGCACAAGCGGACGGGCGTGCAGGAGACGGTGACTGCGCTGCGGTCGTGGTGGGAGGTTCGGGCGGCGCCGCACTTCACGGCGAACCCGGACGGGTTCCTGGCCGGGACGATCCCGGCGCTGCCGGCGATGGCCGCCTGAGAAAGGGGTGTGAAGGCCGCGCGGGCGCGGCCTTCACACCTCGCGGCGGGTGGTCAGAAGCGCTTGGCGGCCTCGACGGCGTCGGCGGTGGCCAGGGCGCGGCCCGCGTCGGCGTCGGCGGTGGCGAGGTTGGGGCGGAACGTGACCGTGGTGAGGTCGGTGATGCCGGCCCAGCGCAGCCAGTCGTCGAAGTACGGGCGCTGGAAGTCGGCGCCGAACGCGGGGCCGCGGCCCTCGCCGTAGACGGCGCTGGTGTAGATCACCGCGGCCTTGCGCCCGGTGAGCAGGCCGCTGTAACCGGCGGACGGGTCGAAGCCGAAGACCAGGCCGGGCTGGCTCACCACGTCGATGAACTGCTTGAGGATGTACGGGATGCCGGCGTTCCACATCGGCACCGAGAAGAGCAGCTTGTCCGCGGCGGCGAAGCGGTCGAACGCGGCGCGTGCGGCGGCCCAGGCCGCGGCGCGCTCGCCGGTGGGTTCGACGCCGGCGAAGACGTCCATCTTCGCGCCGGCGGCGGCCGGGCCGAACGCGGGGAGCGTGCCGTCCCACAGGTCCCACTCGGCGACGGTGTGGGTGGGGTGCTGCTCGCGGTACACCTGCAGAAAACGCGACGCGAGCGCGAGTGACTCCGAACCGGCGCCGCGCGGGGACGCCGAGATGTGCAGCAGCTTGACCATGTCAGACCTCCGAAAGAAAGTGTGTGCGCACGCACTAAGTTAGCCAGATGCGTGCGCGCGCACAAGAGTTGGTACGGTGTGACGATGGACAACACGGCCGCCTGGGCGGGCCTGCTGCGGGTGCACGCCGCGCTGGTCCCTGTGCTGGACCAGGAGCTGCAGGCCGCCCATGGCCTGCCGCTGACCTGGTATGATGTGCTGCTGGAGCTCAACTCCGCCCCGGAGCGCCGGCTCACGATGGGGGAGCTGGGCGCGAAGGCGGTGGTCAGCCGCAGCCGGACCAGCCGCGTCGTCGACGAGCTCACCAAGGCCGGGCTGGTCGAGCGGGTCGCCAACCCCGTCGACGGGCGGTCCGCGTTCGCGAGGATCACCGCCGCCGGGCGGGCCAGGCTGCGTGCCGCCGCACCCACCTATCTCGCCGGCATCGAGGCCCATTTCACCAGCAAGATGACGCCGGCGGAGGCGCGCACCGTCGCCGCGGCATTGGAAAAGGTGCTGAGGGGTCGTCAGTAGTGCTCGCTGGGCGTTTGCTCACTGAAAGGTGACGGTAGATACTCACCGGGCATGGAGAAGGGCCTGGGTCGCGACCTCGCGCACGCGCTGCGCACGGGCCCGTTCTCGGCCGCGCTCCACCTGGCCATCGAGGACCGGGGCATCCGCCTCGACGAGATCCGGGAGCAGCTGGCCAGCAAGGGCATCAGCGTCAGCATCACCACGCTGAGCTACTGGCGGCGGGGTCGCAGCAGACCCGAACGACCCGAGTCGCTCAAGGCGGTCCGCCTGCTCGAGCAGATCCTCGCGCTGCCCGAGGAGTCGCTGATGGTCCAGCTCGGGCCGCGCCGCCCGCGCGGGCGGTGGCTGAGCCAGCCGCCAGGGACCATCGAGATCGACCGGCTGTTCAGCGACGGCACCAGCGTGGCCAGGATGGTCGCCGAGCTCGACCGGTGGATGTATCACGAGCTGACCAGGCTCAGCCTGCACGACCTGTATCTCGTCGGCGCCCAGCGGCAGGAGATCAGCCTCACCTGCCGGCAGGTGCTGCGGGCGAACATCGACCGGGTCTCGCGGACCGTGGCGGTCTTCCTCACCGATGACCCGGCCGCGCACGTGAGCATCAGCGCGATCCGCAACTGCCGCATCGGCCGGGTCCGCTCCGACGCCGGCGGGCTCGTCGCCGCCGAGATCATCTTCGACCGGATGCTGGCGCAGGGGGAGACGGTGGTGCTGGAGTACCAGTACCGCAGCGACTCACTGTCCACAACGGACAACTACTACCGCGGGTTCTCCACCCCGGTCACCGAGTACGTGCTGCTGGTCCAGTTCGACCACGACGCGGTGCCGGCGCGTTGCCGGCGTTTTGAACGCCGGGGACTCAACGCGCCGGACCAGGGCGTCTGGGAGACCTGGATCGGCTCCACACACGGTGCCCACGTCATCGCCTCCGACGTTCCCCCCGGGATTGTCGGCATGCGCTGGGAGTGGGAGTAACCCCTATGAAGCGGCGATCGACACGTCGTCGAGGACGAAGCTGGTCTGCAGCGACCAGTCCTCGACGCCGTTGAACTTCAGCGTGACCGTCTGCCCCGCGAACGCGCCGGCGTCGACGACCTTCTCCACGTACCCGGTGGTCTTGTTCAGGTTCGTGTACGTGGCCACGGTGGTGCCGCCGAGGGTGACGGTCAGCTTGTCGTAGGCCACGTTCTCGGTCTCCGCGGTGGTGATGCGGATCCAGAAGCGCAGTTGCACGCTCGTGCAGCCGGACGGGATCGCCACCGGCTGCGAGACCGTGTCGGTCTGCACCTGCCCGCCACCGTTGAGCCAGGCGTTGCGGGTACCACTGCGCGCCGGGTACTGCGACCACGTGCCGATCACGTTCGCGGTCGCGGTCCACGGCGAGGTGCCGCTCTCAAAACCACCGTTGCCGACGGGCTGCGAGGGTGTGCAGCCGCCGCCACCGGTGGTGACCGTCCAGGTGAACGTCGTGGACGCGGTCTTGTTCGCCGCGTCCTTCAGCGTCACCGTGACGTTCGAGGTGCCCGCGGTCGTCGCGCTGCCGGTGATCCGACCGGTCGACGCGCCGATGGACAGCCCGGCCGGGAGGCCGGACGCGCTCCAGGTGTACGGCGTGGTGCCGCCGCTGCCCTGGATCTGCAGGTCGGCCGACTGGCCGACGGCAGAGCTCCTGTTGCCCGGGCTGGTGACGGTGGGGTCACTGCCGGAGGTGGAGCCGACGTACAGCAGGACGTTGGGCGACCCGCTGCCGACGCTGGTGATCTTGCCGGTGGTGCCGTTGCCGACGAGGGCGTCCCGGACCTGCGCCGGTGTGGCGTTCGGGTTCGCGCCCAGGTACAGCGCCGCGGCGCCCGCCACGTGCGGCGAGGCCATCGAGGTGCCGGTCATCGTCGCGCTGCCGGTGTTGCTGGAGTACGACGCCGACACGATGCTCGTCCCGGGTGCGAACAGGTCCAGGCAGGAGCCGTAGTTGCTGGTGCTGTTGCGGGCATCGGAGCTGTTGCTGTTGCCGACGGTGATCGCCGCGGCGACACCCTGCGGACTGTAGTAGCAGGCGTCGTCGCCGTTGTTGCCGGCCGCCTGCACGAACTGCACGCCCGAGCTGATCAGGCTCGACACCGCGCTGTCCATGGCCTGGCTGCTGCACCGGCCGCCGCAGCCGATCGAGTAGTTCGCCACCGCCGGCTTCTGGGCGTTGGCGCGCACCCAGTTGATGCCGGCGATCAGGTCGTCGTTGGTGCCGGTGCCCTGGCAGTCCAGGACCCGGACCGAGACGAGGCCCGCCTTCTTGGCGATGCCGTACGTGGTGCCGACCGCCGTGCCCGCGACGTGCGTGCCGTGACCGTGGCAGTCGGCGGGGTTGCTGTCCCCGTCGACGATGTCGGTGCCCTGCCGCACCCGGCCGGTGAAGTCGGTGTGGCTCGCGTTGAGGCCGGTGTCCAGCACGTACACCGTGGCGCCCTGACCCGGGTTCGCCGGGTACGTGAACGCCTGGTTCAGTGGCAGGCTCCGCTGGTCGATGCGGTCGTCGCCCCAGTTCGGCGGGTTGTTCTGGGTGTCGGTGATCGTGATGCGCTGGACCGCCTCCACCGAGGCGACCGCCGGGTCCGCGGCCAGCCGCTGCGCCTGCAGCGCCGACATGCTCGCCGAGAAGCCGCGCTGCACCGGGTCGTACACGTGCCGCGTCTGCCCGCCGAAGCGGCCGGTCAGTCGTTGCGCCTGGGTGGCGATCGAGGTGGAGCCGTCGTTCAGGGTGACGATGTAGCGACCCGGCACCGCGCCGGGACTGTCCGCGTACAGGATCGCGCCGACCGCGGGCACGGCCTGCGCCGGTCCGGCCGCCGCGAGGGCGCCGACCAGCCCCGCCACGAGCGCGGTGCCGGCCGCCGTAATTCGGTGCAACACGGTGAGACCTCCTCCGAGGGGATGCCAGCTCCGTGGCCGGGTCCCGTTGACACCGACCCCGGAGGGCTGCAGCAGAAGGTAGGAGCGGGCGGCCACCGGTGGTCACCCCGGTGAACAGACGCCGGCGATTCGCGTCGTCAAAACTGTTTATGAAGCCGGCGAGCGGGACGCTGCGTGAAGAGGGGCTCGCGTGCGGTCACGGGCGCATCGGTCGACGAGCCACCTGGCCATGAGCCGACCGGCTAAATGCGGCGCCGGACGATGCGAGAAAAGATCGTCTTGTGCGAGGGTGGCCGTGGGAACCGCACCAGCTCGTGGAGGCACGCTTGAGCAACAACCTGGACGTCGCGCTGAAGAGCGCAATGAACATCGAAGGGGCGTTCGCGGTCGCCCTCGTCGACTACACCAGCGGCATGACGCTGGGCACCCTCGGCGGCAGTCCCGACTTCGACATCACCGTGGCCGCGGCCGGCAACACCGATGTCGTGCGGGCGAAGCTGCGCACCATCGAGATGCTGGGCATCAATGAGCCGATCGAGGACGTCCTCATCACGCTCGACAGCCAGTACCACCTGATCCGCCCGCTGCACTCGCGCGGCGGTCACGGCCTGTTCCTGTACGTCGCGCTGGCCAAGGCCCGCGCCAACCTCGCGCTGGCCCGTCACCAGCTGCGCCAGATCGAAGTGGGCCTCGAACTGTGACATCCGGCTTCTTCGGGGGCGACTCCGGCGACCCTGGTGGCCTGCCGCGCCGGGAGAGCCTCGACCACGGTGGCGCGGTGGGGCAGCTCCCACCAGCCCCGTTCGGGGACCGGCCCGAGCCGTACGACGCGGTCCTCACCCCGGTCCGCGCCGCGATGGCCGACCTGCGGCTGCGGGTGCCCGGCGTGCGCGGCAGCGTGATGGCCGGTGTCGACGGGCTGCTGGTCACCTACGACCTGGGCCCGGAGGTCGAACCGCACGACCTGGCCGCCCTCGCCGCGACGACCTTCGGGCTGGGACGGCAGGTGAGCCTGGTGCTCGGGCAGTCACCGTTCCGCGACGCCACGATGCGCAACGAGGGTGGCTACTTCACCGTGTACGCCGTCAACGGCAACACGCTGCTGGCCGTGCTCGGCAGCGACGGGCTCAACGTCGCCCGCCTGCACCTGGAGGCCCGGCCGACCTGCCAGCACCTCGCGATGCTCATCCACTGAGCCGGTTCGCCAGTTTCGCGAACCACGGGCTCAGCTCGGCGTCGATCGCCGCCCATTCCTGCTCGCCCGGCGCCACCTGCGGCTCCTGGACCGGCCACGACAAAACCATCCGCCGGCGCAGCCCGGTCGGCGGGTGCGAGCCGAGCAGGGACGCGTCGTTCCTGAGGCTGAGCAGCCGCGCGGTGTCCAGGGTCGCGGCGCCGCGCAGGTGGACGGCGGCCGCCCGCCAGCCGCGCGGGTCGGCGAGGTTGCGGTGGGCCGCCGTGACCGCCGCGCGGAGGTCGACGGCGACCAGCAGCCCGTCGAAGAGGCCCGCCATGGCCGCCGTGCCGGCGACCCGGGCGGCGATCTGGTCGGCGAGGTACTCGGCGCGCTGGCTGTCCCGGCCGGCGAGGACCAGCAGCGCCACCGACAGCAGCCACAGCACCGGCGCGACGACGACCGTCACCGGCAGCACCCACAGGTTGCCCTGCCGGACGGAGCCGGTCAGCACGTCGAGGATGTTGCGCAGGACCCGGATGCCGCCCGTGACGACCACCCCTCGCCGGGCGTCATGGTTGACGAAGTGGCCGAACTCGTGCGCGAGCAGCCCGACGCGTTCCTGCGGGTCGAGCGCGGCCCACAGCGGCAGCCCGAGGGACAGGACCCGGCGCCGGCGCAGCCCGTGCACGCCGGTGGACGCGTTGACGTCGTGGTCGAGGTGCACCTCGTGCGGCATCGGCGTGCCGGCGGCCTCGGCCACCCGTGCCAGCAGGCCGAACAGGGCCGGCGCGGTGCCGGCGTCGACGGTCCACGGCTGCCAGTGCCGTTCGCGGCGGCGCGGCCAGACCAGCACGAGGGTGCCGATGATGAGCACGGGCCCGAACAGCATGGTGATGAGGTTGCCGAAGCCGGTGAGGAAGACCCCGGCGACGAGGAAGAACGGTGCGACCAGCAGCAGCGGCGCGGCGAGCAGCAGCATCGCGACGCGGGCGAGGGGGTTGCCGCGCCGCGCGACGCGGTGGCCGGCGAGCGAGGTGTACTGCCGGCGGTTGAGCCGCACCGCCAGCCAGTGGTCGGCCCGGTCACCGGCGCGCAGGCCCCACAGCCGCGGGGCCCGGTGCCGGTCGAAGGCGTCGAGACCCCATTCGCAGGCCGGGCACCACGCCGGCGACGTGTCCGACACGATGAGGCCGGCGTCGCAGCGGGAGCACAAGGGCCGGGTCACGGTTGATCATTGTGCCGGTCAGGATTCGGCCGTCTCCAGAGGGTCGGCGAGGAGGCGTTCGAAGGCGAGCTCCGCCGCGCCGACCAGCGGGGCGTCGTCGCCGAGCAGCGGGGTGCGCAGCCGGACGTGCTCCCGGCAGGCGGGCAGGGCCATCGTGGACAGGCGGCCCCGGACGTGGGCGGCGCCGGCGAGGTAGAGCTCGCGCAGGGCACCGCCGAACACGACGGCGGTCGGGTTGAAGATGTTCACCAGGTTGGCGACGCCGAAGCCGAGCCACTCCGCGGCCTGCCGGACCGCGGCGCGGGCCGCCGGGTCGCCGAGCCGGGCCGCCTCGACGCAGGCCAGGACGGCGCCGCGGTCCAGCGAGACGTGGCGGGCGATCTCCGTCTCCCAGCAGCCCCGGGAGCCGCAGCCGCACTCGCGGCCCTGCGGGTTGACGACCATGTGGCCGACCTCGCCGCCGTGGCCGCCGTGGCCGGTGACGCGGCGGCCGCCGGCGATGATGCCGGCGCTGATGCTCGCGTCGCCGTGCAGGTAGATGACGTTGTCGAGGCCGGTGGCGGCGCCCCGGGTGTGTTCGGCGAGGGCGGCGAGGTCCGCGACGTTGCCGACCATCGGCGGCCGGTCCAGCCCCAGCGCCTCCCCGATGTCCCCGAGGTCACCGGTGCCGCCGTCGATGGCGTCGCCGGTGCGTAGCATGCGCACGATGCCGTCGGCGTGGCGCATCATGCGGGACACGGCGATGCCGCTGCCGACGAAGACCGCGTCGGCGGCCGCGGCGCGCTGCATGTCGCGGATGAAACCGGCCAGGGTGGCGACGGTGTCGCGGACCGCGGTGCCGTGCGGGCGGGGCAGCTCGCGGCTGTCCAGGACCTTGCCGCCCAGCCCGACCCGCGCGGCGCGTAGCCGGTCGACCTCGATGCTCAGGGCGTAGCCGTAGACCCGCGACGAGCGGGGGCGCACGACCAGCGAGGGGCGGCCGGCGCGGCCGGTCTCCTGCGGGGTGCCCTCGTCGATGAGCCCGGCGCCGGCGAGGTCCGCGGTGAGCGCGCCGATGGTGCTGCGGTTGAGGCCGAGCTGGTTGGTCAGCTCGGCGCGGGAGGTGGCGCCGCTGACGTGGACGTATCGAAGGAGCGCCCCCAGGTTCTGGCGGCGGACCGAATCCTGGGTGGGGGTGCTTCGCTGGGGGCTCGTGGACACGGGCAGTCCCTTCGGCGGAAACCCGGGGCGAAACAGTCGTGGGTCCCCGGAACGGCGTTCCGGGGACCCACGACGTCAGGTGCCTGGTGTTACTTGGTGAGCGGGGACAGCTTCGGGTCGTTGGCGTACGCCTCGGCGGCGTTGGCCTTCGTCACGATGACCGGAGCGAGCAGGAACGACGGGATGACCTTGACACCGTTGTTGTAGGACTTGGTGTCGTTGATGGTCGGCTCGTTGCCACCCTGCAGCGCCTTGACCATGTTGATGGTCTCGGCAACCAGCTTGCGGGTGTCCTTGTTGATCGTGGAGTACTGCTCGCCGGCCATGATCGACTTGACCGACTCAACCTCGGAGTCCTGACCGGTGACGACCGGGACCGGCTTGCCTGCGGCCTTGACCGAGGTGATGATCGCGCGGGCCAGGGTGTCGTTCGGCGAGAGCACGCCGTCGAGGGTCTTGCCGGCGGTGTAGGTCGAGGTCAGCAGGGAGTCCATGCGCTGCTGCGCACCCTCGGCCTTCCAGCCCTGAATCGCCGTGGCCTTGACGTCCTTCTGGCCGGAGCCGACGATGACGTCACCCTTGGCGATCAGCGGGTTGAGCACGTCCATCGCGCCGTTGAAGAACACGCCGGCGTTGTTGTCGTCCGGCGAGCCGGAGAACAGCTCGATGGTCCACGGGCCGGTCGCCTTCTTGGCCTTCATGCCGTCCAGCAGGGCCTGGCCCTGCAGCTGGCCGACCTTGAAGTTGTCGAACGCGACGTAGTAGTCCAGGTCCGGCGTGTTGGTGATCAGCCGGTCGTAGGCGATGACCTTGGCGCCGGCGTCCTTGGCCGCCTTGACCTGGGTCGAGAGCTGCGCGGCGTCGGTGGCGCCGATGACGATGACCTTCGCGCCCTTGGTGACCATGGCGGAGATCTGCGCCTGCTGGTCGGCGACCGTGGTCGACGCGCCGGCGTACTGCACGTCGGACTTGAAGCCGGCGTCCTTGAGGCCGTTGGTGAACAGGTCACCGGCGAGCACCCAGTTCTCCGACGTCTTCGACGGCAGCGCGACACCGATCAGGGAGTCGGCCGCGAAGCCCTTGGCGGCACCGCTTGGGCTGCTGCTGCCCTCGCGCTCCGAGTCGCCACAGGCGGCGGAGGTGAGTGCGAGCAGAGCTACCGCGCTGACGGCGAGGCTCCTGGTGAGGAACTTGCGCATGTTGGGGAGTGCCTTTCTTCGGATGGTGGTGCGGGTGTTGGGGCGGGACAGGGCGTCAGCCGGCCACCGGGGTCTTGGCGGCCTCTTGTCCGGTTCCGGATGGTGCGGACGGACCTCCGGTTGACTCCCGGCGGAAGGGTTTACTCAACGATCCGATGATCGAGAAGCGACCCTGGCTCTTGTTGTAGACGTCCAACGCGACGGCGGCGAGCAGGAACAGGCCCTTGATGATCTGGACCTTGTCGGTGCCGGTGCCGATCAGCTGAAGGCCGTTGCTGAGCAGGGCCATGACCAGACCGCCGACGATGGAGCCGCTGATGGTGCCGAGGCCGCCGGAGACCGCCGCGCCGCCGATGAAGACGGCCGCGATGGCGTCCAGCTCCCAGCTGAGACCGTCCTGCGGGCCCGAGGCCCCGGAACGGGCCACGAAGATCATGCCGGCCAGTGCCGCGAGCACCGACATGTTCATCATGACGAAGAAGTTGACCCGCTTGAGCTTCACGCCGGACAGCTCCGCGGCGCGGGCGTTGCCGCCGACCGCGTAGATGTACCGGCCGCCGGCCGTGTTGCGGGTGTAGAAGCCGTACGCGAGGACCAGAACGGCCAGGATGATGCCGGAGATCGGGAAGCTCGTGCCGACCCGGCCACCCGCGAACCGCAACGTGGCGAAGATGATCAGACCCAGCATCACGGCCAGGCGGATCAGCGAGACCCACACCGGCGCCGGCTCGGCGCCCATCTGGACGCGGACCTGGCGGGCCCGGTACTCCCGGTAGGCCACGGCGAGACAGGCCGCCAGGCCGAGGAGCAACGTCAGGTTGTTGTACCCGGTGTCCGGGCCGACCTCGTTGAGGTAGCCGGCACCGATCTTCTTGAAGGCCTCCGGCACCGGCACCGAGTCGGCGTTGCCGATGTACTGGTTGGCGCCGCGGAACAGCAGCATGCCGGCCAGGGTGACGATGAAGGCGGGCACCCCGATGTAGGCGACCCAGAAGCCCTGCCACGCCCCGACGAGCGCGCCGACGCCGAGCCCGAACAGGATGGCCAGCCACCAGGGCAGGTCCCACTCCTGCATGGCCTTGGCGACCACGATGCCGACGAACGCCGCGACCGATCCGACCGACAGGTCGATGTGACCGGCCACGATCACCATCAGCATGCCGATGGCCAGGATCAGGATGTACGAATACTGGCTGACGACGTTGATGAGGTTGCCGGACGTGAGGGTCAGCCCGTCGGTCTTGATCTGGAAGAACAGGATGGTCGCCAGGAGCGCGAAGATCATCCCGAACTGCCGGGCGTTGGAGGTCGAGCCCCCGAAGAGGTTCTTCTGCAGGTCTTTGAATCGGCTCATGGCGTCGGCATCTTCTTCGTGGTCGGCATCGTCTTCGTGGAGGTCATCTGCTTCATGAGGAGTTCCGGGTTGGCGTCGCGGCGGTCGATGTTGCCGGTGATGGTGCCTTCGAACACTGTGTAGATGCGGTCACAGAGGCCGATCAGCTCGGGCAGCTCGGACGAGATGACGATGACGCCCTTGCCCTGGTCGGCGAGCTTCTGGATGATGCCGTAGATCTCATACTTGGCACCCACGTCGATGCCGCGGGTCGGCTCGTCGAGGATCAGCAGGTCCGGGTCGGTGAACATCCACTTGGCCAGCACGACCTTCTGCTGGTTGCCACCGGAGAGCTTGGTGACGCCCTCGTCGACCGTCGGCGTCTTGACCCGCAGGCTCTTGCGGTATTCCTCGGCGTAGGTGTGCTCCTTGACCTGGTCGAGCACGCCGCGCCGGGAGATCTTCGACAGCTTGGCCGCCACCATCGACGTCTTGATGTCGTCGAGGAGGTTGAGCCCGATCGCCTTGCGGTCCTCGCTGACATAGGCCAGGCCGTGCTTGATGGCGTCGGCGACCGTCTTGAGCTCGATCTCCTGGCCGTCCTTGAAGATGTGCCCCGACAGCCAGGTCCCGTAGGACCGGCCGAAGATGCTCATCGCGAGCTCGGTGCGCCCGGCACCCATCAGGCCGGCGAAGCCGACGATCTCGCCGCGGCGCACGTTGAAGCTCGAGTTCTTGCACACCAGGCGGTCGGCGGAGATGGGGTGGCGGACCGTCCAGTCGCGGACCTCGAAGAACACGTCGCCGATGTTGGGCGTGTGGTCGGGGAACCGGCTGCTCAGGTCGCGACCCACCATGCCGCGCACGATGCGGTCCTCGTCGACCCCGTCGCCCTTGACGTCGAGGCTCTCGATGGTCTTGCCGTCGCGCAGGATCGTGATGGTGTCGGCGATGTCCTCGATCTCGTTGAGCTTGTGCGAGATCATGATCGAGGTGATGCCGCGCTCCTTGAAGCCGCGCAGCAGGTCCAGCAGGTGCCGGGAGTCGGTCTCGTTGAGCGCGGCGGTCGGCTCGTCGAGGATGAGCAGCCGCACGTCCTTGGCGAACGCCTTGGCGATCTCCACCAGCTGCTGCTTGCCGACGCCGATGTCCTTGATGAGGGTGTCGGGGTCTTCCTTGAGGCCGACCAGGGCCAGCAGCTCGTTGGCCTTCTTGTTGGCAGCCTGCCAGTCGATGGCGCCGAACTTCTTGGGCTCGTTGCCCATGAACAGGTTCTCGGTGATGGACATGCCCGGCACGAGCGCGAGCTCCTGGTGGATGATCACGATGCCGGCGTGCTCGCTGCTGCGGATGTCCGGGAAGCGGGTCTCGGCGCCCTGGTAGATGATGTCACCGCTGTAGGAGCCATACGGGTAGACACCGCTGAGGACCTTCATCAGCGTGGACTTGCCGGCACCGTTCTCGCCGCAGATGGCGTGGATCTCGCCGGAACGGACCACCAGGTTGACGTCGGCCAAAGCCTTGACGCCGGGGAACTCCTTGGTGATCGAACGCATCTCCAGCAAGACCGGAGCGCTGCTCGTCATGTTGCCTCCGGGGGAACGCCAGTTGGCACATTTGTTGTGGCGACCAACTTATTTCAGATCGCAGACTTTGCAAAGCCACCAGCTGGACTGGTTGGTAACAATCCGGTAATGACGCGGCGTCGCGAGCGGGGCGAGAGCCACTGCCTCGTGTCCGGGCGGTTAGCTGCGTGTGTCCGAGCCTAAATCAAATTGTTTTACAAAGTCAACGTGCTGAGAGAGGATGTGATCAGCATGTGATCAGCAACTGAACGAAGGCGGGGACGCGTGCGACAGGTAGGGACCAATCTCCCTAAAGTAGGACAATATAACCGGGCTGTGGTGCTGGATCAGATTCAGCTCGCCGACGGTGTCAGCCGCGTGGAGATCGCACAGCACACCGGGCTCACCCCGCAGACCGTGTCCGGCATCGTCCGCCGACTGATCGACGAGGGCATCGTCCACGAGGACGGCGCCCGCACGTCCAACGGCGGCAAGCCCCGCACCGTGCTGCGGATCAACGCCGACGCCGGCCGCGCCGTCGGCCTGCACTTCGACCCGGTCGAGCTCGCCGCCGTGGTCGTCGACCTCCTCGGCCGCCCGCTCGTCACCGCCCGCCGCCCCACCCCACGCCCCGTCGACCCGGTGAGCGTCACCGCCGCCATGGCCGGGCTCGTCGACGAGGTCTTGGCCGAGGCCGGCGTCCAGCGCAGCCAGGTCCTCGGCCTCGGCCTCGCCGCACCCGGCCCCATCGACCAGCACGTCGGCATGGTCATCTCCCCGCCGCAGCTGGCCAACTGGAGCCGGGTGCCGATCAAGGAGATGCTCGCCACCGCCACCGGCCTGGAGGTGACCCTCGACAACGACGCGACCGCCGCCGCAGTCGGGGAGCGCTGGGCCGGCGCCGGCCGCGGCGTCGCCAACTTCGCCTACTTCTTCCTCGGCACCGGCGTCGGCGGCGGCCTCGTCCTCGGCCACCAGGTGCACCGCGGCGGCTCGATGAACGCCGCCGAGTTCGGCCACACCTCGGTCGTCGCCGACGGACCCGGCTGCTACTGCGGCAACCGCGGCTGCCTGGAGAGCCTCGTCAACCCGCCCGCGATCGTCGCCGCCGCGCACCGCCTGCTCGCCGCCGCCGACCCGCCCGCTTCGTCGCTCGCCGAGGTGTACCGCGCGGACCCCCTCGCCGTGGACCACCCGGCGATCTGTCTCGCCGCCGCGGCCGGCGACCCCCTCGCCTGCACGGTCATCGACGCCGCCGCCGAGCATCTCGCCACGGTCGTCGTCAATGTCGTCAACATCGTCGACGTCGACCTGGTCATCCTCGGCGGCCACGGCATCCGCCACGTCGAGGCCCGCTTCCGCCAGGCGGTGGTGCGGGCGCTGGCGACCCGGCCCCTGGCCCGGCACATCCGCATCGTCGACGTCGCGCTGTCCCCGCTGGGCGTCGACGCCGCCGTTGTCGGCGGCGCCGCCCTGGTGCTGCACGCCACCTTCTCCCCGCAGGTCTCCGCACTGCTGTCCGAGTGAGACCTGCCCGGGTGAGACCCTGACCCGGTGCCGGAACGCTTCGACATCAGGGCGCTGGACGCCTACGCCTGGGTCTTCGACCTCGTCGCCGCCGACGCCGGGGTCCGTGAGGCGGCCCTGCAGCGGCACCTGGACCTGCTGTGGCAGCGCTACGCACGGCGTGCCGATCACCCGTCCGCGGCCCGCGCCGGAGCTTGCCGCACTGCCCGCCGCCGAGGCCGCCGCGGCGGTGTTCGAGGCGCTCGAACCCGCGCCGGCGGCCCGGATCGCGGCCGCCATGGGCGACGCCGCCACGGTGGCGGCCGCGATCGCGGCGATGGACGTCCGCTCGGCGGCGTGGATGTTCAACTCGATGCCGCAACCGTTGGCCGCGCAGCTGCTGGCGGCCATGCCGCCGGCCGTGGCCGCGGAGCGGTTTCCCCGCCCGAAGCGCGACCAGGTCCTGCTGCTGATGAGCGCCGAGGACGCCACGGACCGGCTGTGCGCGATGCCGCCGCTGGCGGCGGCATCGCAGCTGCAATGGCGGCCGCCGGACGTCGCCGCCCGGTTCCTGACCGTGATGGATCCTGGCCGCGCTGCCCGGCGACGTCGCGGCCGGGCTGCTGGAGCGGATGCCACCGCAGGACCGGTACCGGGTGCGGTGGACCGTGGAGACCGAGCGCTTCGAGGCGGCCTACCGGGCCGCCTCGAAGCCCGGGCGGTCACGTGACGTCCCGGCGGGTGAGCAGGGCGCCGGCCGAGACGACGAACAGCGCCGTCCAGGCGGCGAGGAGCAGCGCCGCCTGAGCGCCGTCCAATGTGGACAGCACGCCCGGGGTGCCGCCGTCGGTGAAGGTGGCGGCGCCCAGTGCGCCGGCGAGGGAGCCCGCCGCCGTGCCCGGCAGCAGGTCCGCGACCGCGCCGACCGGGGCGAGGACGTTGCCGGTGCCGCGCAGCAGGTTCTCCACCGCGAGGGCCCAGACCATGCCCAGGCCGACGGCCAGGGCCGGGCCGCGGGCCAGGATGCCCAGCAGGACCCCGAACGCCGTCCACATCGCGTGCGTCAGCAGCGCGCCGCCGACCGTCCGGGCGAGGTCCGCGAACCCCGGCGGGGCAAGGGATTGGGACTCGGCGGTGGCGATGACGGCGGCCGCGGCGAAGTTCAGCGCGAACATCGCCGCGACCAGGCCCATGACGACGGCACCGAGCGCACCGACCAGGCCGCTGAACGCCCGGATCCGTGACGGGGACGTGGTCAGGACCGTCTTCCAGGTGCCCCAGCCGTAGCCGCTGCCGGCCGCGAGCGCGCCCAGGACCAGCAGGATCGCCCCGCCGAACATCGGCATGCCCTCCACGGTGGTCACCGGCACCCCGGCGGGCAGCAGACCGGCGAGCAGCGGGGCGTCCTCGCTGACCGGGCGGCTGCCGGTGCGGTAGGACAGGTAGTCGAAGACGTACCCGAACAGCAGGTCCAGGGTGAGCCCGACGCCGAGCAGCACCCACAGCACGGGCCACTTCCGCAGCCGCAGCAGCTCCGCGTTCACGCCACACCCCCGTCGGTCAGGTCGAAGAAGACGTCCTCGAGGGAGCGTTCGACGGTGCGCACCTCGTACACCATGACCCCCGCCTCCACGAGCGCCCGCACCAGCGGCGGAGCCTCCGTGGCGCATCGCAGGCCGCCGTCGGCGACGGAGACGGGGAAGCCGGCCCGCGTCGCGGCGTCGAGCGCCGCGTCGAGCGGTGCGGCCCGCACGAACAGGGTTGCGGCGCCACGGATCGCGGCGACGGTGCTCTCCGCGACCAGCCGCCCGCCGTTGATGACGCCGACGCGGTCGCAGATGTCCTGGACCTCGCCGAGCAGGTGGCTGGACAGCAGCACGGTGCGGCCCTCCCGCGCGAGGTCGCGCAGCAGCCCGCGCATCCCGGCCATCCCGCCGGGGTCCAGGCCGTTGGTCGGCTCGTCGAGCACCAGCAGCTCCGGGTCGCCGAGCAGCGCCGCCGCCACCCCGAGCCGCTGCTTCATGCCGAGGGAGTACGTGCGGAACGCCGCGCGCCCGTCCAGGCCCACCCGGTCGAGGGCGGCGTCGGCGGCGGAGTCCGGCAGGGCGCGGTGCCGGGCGAGCACGCGCAGGTTGTCGCGGCCGGACAGGTACGGGAAGAACCCCGGCCCCTCGATCAGCGCGCCGGTGCGCCGCGCCGCGACCGTCGCGGTGCCCGACGAGGCGCGGACCAGTCCCAGGATCATGCGCAGCGTCGTCGTCTTGCCGGCGCCGTTCGGGCCGAGGAAGCCGTACACCTCGGCCTTGTGGACGGTCAGGCTGACCCCGTCGACCACGGCACGGGTGCCGTAGCGGCGGGTCAGCCGGTCGGTGGAAACCATCGTCTCGGTCATGATCCGAGCATCGGCGCCGGCGGGCGGCACCGCGTCAGCGTGCGGACGGCACCTCACGTACGCAAATCAACGTATCCTCGGCCGATGGTGTCGCGGGCGTGGCGGGTTGTGTGGCCCGCGCTGCTCATCGCCGGGGCCGGGCTGGCCGGCACCGGCGACGCCGGCGAGGGCGAGTTCGGCTGGACCCGCTCGCCGGACCTGACCGCCTACCTGCTCGTCGTGGCCGCGGCGGCCGCCGCGCTCGCGCTGCGCCGGCTGCCCGCGGTGACGCTCGCCGGGTGCGGCGCCGCGGTCGTGGCGTATCTCGCCGCCGGGTATCCCGTCGGGCCGATCCTCGTCGCGGTCCCGGTCGCGGCGGCCGGCGTCGCCGTGGCGTGGCCGGCCGGGCGTTCGGTGCCGGCCAACGTCGCGCTGGGGCTCGCCGTCTACGTGGCCGGTGGGCTCCGCTTCGGCCTGCCCTACAGCGGGGTCGCCGGCACCTGGCCGCTGCTGGTGCTGCTCGCGGTCGCGCTGCCCGCCGCGATCGGCGTGAACGTCCGGACCCGCCGCGACGCGCTCGCCGACGTGCACGAGGCGAACGTCCTGCGGGTGGTCGCCGACGAGCGGACGCGGATGGCCCACGAGCTGCACGACGCCGTCGGGCACGGCCTGGCCGTGATCGCGATGCAGGCCGGGGTCGCGCTGCACGTGCTGGACCGCGACCCCGGCAAGGCGCGGGAGTCGCTCGAGGCGATCCGGGCGACCAGCCGCGACGCCCTGGACGGGATGCGGGCCGAGCTGGGGCTGCTGCGCGGCGAGGGCGACGGGCCGCGGCGGCCGGCGGCCGGGCTCGCCGAGGCGCCGGTGCTGCTGCAGCGGATCCGGTCCGGTGGGCTGGCGGTCGCCGCCGACATCTGGGCGGGGGAGCTGCCGCAGGAGGTGGACGTCGCCGCGTACCGCATCCTGCAGGAGGCGCTGACCAACGTGCTGCGCCACGCCGACGCCGGCAACGCCCGGGTGCGGGTCGCCCGCGACGGCGACGACCTGCTCGTCGAGGTCCACGACGACGGGCGGGCGGCGGGCGCGGCGACCGGCGGCAGCGGGATCACCGGGATGCGGACCCGAGCGGCACGCGCCGGCGGCACCCTCGAGGCCGGCCCGCGACCCGGCGGCGGCTTCGCGGTGACGGCGCGGCTGCCGCTGGAGCCACCGGTGGAGCGAGCGCCGTGATCCGCGTCGTGGTCGCCGACGACCAGGCCCTGGTCCGCATGGGGCTGCGGACCCTGCTCGGCGGCGAGTCCGATGTGGACCTGGTGGCCGAGGCGGCCGACGGGATGGAGGCGGTCGCCACGGTACGCCGCTGCCTGCCCGACGTCGTCCTGCTCGACATCCGGATGCCGGTCCTCGACGGCCTGGCGGCGCTGCGGCAGATCACGGCCGACCCGGCCCTCGCCGCGGTGCGCGTCGTCATGCTCACCACGTTCGAGCTCGACGAGTACATCTTCACCGCGTTGCGCGACGGGGCGAGCGGCTTCGTGCTCAAGGACGCCCCGCCGGAGGACCTGCTGCGCGCGGTGCGGGTCGTCGCCGCGGGCGAGTCGCTGCTGTCGCCGTCGGTGACCCGCCGCGTCATCGAACGCTTCGGCGCCACCGGGTCGCCACCGCCCGTGCCGCACCCGCAGCTGCACCGGCTCACCGACCGGGAGCGGGAGATGGTCGCGTGGGTGGCCACCGGCCGGTCCAACGACGAGATCGCCGCCGCGCTGGTCGTCAGCCCCGCCACGGTCCGCACCCACGTCAGCCGGGCGATGCTGAAGCTGCACGCCCGCGACCGCGCCCAGCTGGTCGTCTTCGCCGTCCAGTCCGGCCTGCGCCCGTAGCGACCACCCCGAAGCCGCGGGCCAGCGACAGTTCAGGGTCGGCAGCGGTCGACGCGCCCAGGAAGCTGGCGTACGCACGCCGGTGACCGATGAGGCCGTCGTCAAGGCGCTGGGGGCCAAGGCGGCCACCGTGCCGTTCACCGCGACCCTCGACGCCGAGGGCCGGCTCACCGAGCTGCTCATCGACGTCCCGGCCGCGGGTCCCACGAAGCCGCACCAGCTCAAGATGACCGTGACCCAGCACGGCACCGTCACGATCCCGGCCAGGCCCACGGGCAAAGCGGTGATCGAGGCGCCGGCGGCCGTGTACGACTTCCTCAACGGCTGAGCGACCCAGCCGGCGGCGCCCGCGGACAGGTGCGAGCGCCGCCGGCGCGGCACGGTGTCAGGCCGGGGCGGTGGCGGCGCGGAAGGTGTTGCGGTAGGCCATCGGCGGCACGCCGATGGCGCCGGCGAGGTGCTGGCGCATGGAGGCGGCGGTGCCGAACCCGGCCTCGGCGGCGACCCGGTCCACCGGCAGGTCGGTGGTCTCCAGCAGGCGCCGGGCATGCTCGATCCGCTGCCGGGTCAGCCACTGCCCCGAGGTCATGCCGACCTCCTCGCGGAAGCGCCGGGAGAACGTGCGGACGCTCATCTGGGCGTGGGCCGCCAGCTCGGCGAGGGAGATCGGACGGTCCAGGCGGCCCAGGGCCCACTGCCGGGTCGCGGCCGTGGTCGCCGTGGCCGGTGACGGGACGGGGCGGTCGATGTACTGGGCCTGGCCGCCCTCGCGCCACGGCGGCACGACGCACAGGCGGGCGACCCGGTTCGCCACGGCGCTGCCGTGGTCGCGGCGGATCAGGTGCAGGCACACGTCGATGCCGGAGGCGGCGCCGGCGGCGGTGAGGACGTCGCCGTCGTCGATGAACAGCACGGAGGCGTCGACGTCGACGGCGGGGAACGTGCGCTGGAAGTGCTCGGCGTCGTTCCAGTGCGTCGTCGCGCGGCGGCCGTCGAGCAGCCCGGCGGCGCCGAGGACGTAGGAGGCGGTGCAGATCGACACGATCCGCGCGCCGGGCCGCAGCCGGCCCAGCGCCGCCGCCAGGGGAGCGGGCAGCCAGTCGCGGGGCCCGTCGGGCGCGCACACGAACGGCGGCACGACGAGCGTGTCGGCGGTGTCGATGGCGGCCGCGTCGTGCTGCACGGTGACGCTGAAGTCGTAGCCGGTGCGGACCGGGGCGCCGTCGAGGCTGCAGGTCACCACCTCGTACAGCGGCCCGGCGGTGCCGAAGATCCGGCTCGGGATGCTCAGCTCGAACGGATACACGCCGTCGAGGGCGAGGACGACGACACGGTGCGCGGCCATGGCCAGATCCTTGCACATACTGGCAATGTGGCCACTGGAATGCGATGCCCGTCACGGCGAGGCTCTGGCGTATGGGAAACAATGCGATGCGCGCGATCGGTCAGGAGACGTTCGGTGGGCCAGAGGTGCTGCGGGTGATGGAGGTGGGCCGGCCCGAGCCGGGGATCTCGGAGGTGCTCGTGCGGGTCCACGCGACCGCCGTGAACCCCACCGACCTGTGGCACCGCAGCACGGGCGGCCTGCTCGGCACCACGGTCCGGCTCGGCTGGGACGTGTCCGGGGTGGTCGAGGAGGTCGGGCTCGGCGTGACCTGGCTGCGGCCCGGCGACGAGGTGTTCGGCATGCCTCGCCTGCCGGAGGCCGCCGGCACGTACGCGGACTACGTGACGTCGCCGGCCCGGCACCTGGCCCGCAAGCCGGCCGGACTGTCGCATGTGGAGGCCGCCGGGCTCGGCCTGGCCGGGCTCACCGCGTGGCAGGCGGTCGTCGACACCGCCGACGTCCGGCCTGGGCAGCGGGTGCTCATCCACGCGGCGGCCGGTGGTGTCGGGCACCTCGCCGTGCAGATCGCCAAGGCCAGGGGCGCGTACGTCATCGGTACGGCCAGGGCCGCGAAGCACGACCTCGTCCGCGGGCTCGGAGCGGACGAGGTGATCGACTACACGGCGGTCGGGTTCGAGGACGCCGTCGCCGACCTCGACGTGGTGGTCGACCCGATCGGCGGCGAGTACGGCCCACGGTCCCTGTCGGCCCTGCGGCCCGGCGGCATCCTGGTGTCCCTCGCCTCGCCCGCCGAGGCGTACCTGGCGGACGTGGCGCGCCGTCAGGGCCGGCGGGCCGGGTTCCTGCTCGTCCAGCCCGACCACGCGGGCCTGCGGTCCCTCGCCGACCTCGTCGACCGGGGGCAGCTGAGGGTCGTCGTGGACGCGGTGCTGCCGCTGGAGGAGGTCGCGGAGGCGCACGAGCGGGTCGCCACCGGCCGCTCGGCCGGGAAGGTCGTGCTCGCCGTCAGCAGACTTTGACGCGCTGCGCGCAGCGGTCGGCAGCGGCCTCGGCGAGGGTGCCGACCATGCCGGCGCCGGTGGTGCCGACGGCCATGTCGTTGAGCCACAGCACGAACTCGCCGCGGCGGACCGCGACGATGTCGGCGGTGACGGCGATGCCGAAGTCGGTGTCGCCGGTCATCCGTACCCCGAAGGCGCGGTCGCCGAGCGTCGCGGGGACCTCGGTCGGCGACAGCGTGAAGCGGACCGTGATGCCGGCGAGCTCCTGGCTGAAGGACCTGCAGGTGGTGACGGCGGCGGCGACCCGGTCCATCGCGGTCGCGGCGCCGCCGGCCGGGAAGTGCACGAGGGCGTTGGTCAGGTACGGCCCGACGACGCCCTTGCTGTAGGTGACGGCGGCGGCCGTGGTGCCCTCGCCGGTCACCGGGTCCAGTGACGGGCAGCCGGGGAAGTTGCCGCCGAGGGTGACCGCGCCGTCGTCGCTGGTGGCGACCGCGACCGGCACGAAGCCTTCGGGCAGGTCGGCCGGCGTGAGCAACGCGGGCCGCAGGTCCTCGGAAGCCCGGGCCTGGGCGGCGGTGGCCGGCGAAGAAGCGTGAGCGGCGGTGGCCGACGAAGCGGTGTGGGCGTGGGCGGCGGTGGCCGGGGAACCGGTCACCGCGACGGCGGCCAGTGCGGCCGTCAGCCTGTGAACCATCCTCATCAACCCAACGCTACGGACGCCCCGCGGCCTTCATAGCGTTTTGCCCGATATCTACGCCAAGTGGGCGGCCCCCCGTGCGAGCCGCTTCGTGCATGGTCAAGCGCCGAGCTGGCCGAACGTCGTGTCAGCCTCGTCGTCGATCTGGAAGCCCGGGCCGATCCTTCGGCCGATCGTCCGGGCGTCCACGTACATCCACCGTTGCACGGCCGCATAGGCCGGGTCCGCGACGTGGTAGCGGCAGCTGCCGCCCCACCATCCGGGCTCGTAGGACACCACGTCCACGAGTCGCCCGGAGAACGGGAACCTGGCCCGGACCTGCTCCGGGATCGTGCATCCGTAGTCCTCGAAGTACGGCTGGACGGTCAGCATCGCCAGTAATCTGCCGCCGTCCTCGCGCCACGCGCGTAACCGCCCGGTGCGCAAGAGCATCCCCGATGTCCGGGTCTGCTCCCGATAGTTCCAATACAGTTCGTCATGTACCAGTTGAGCCGCCGCCATATCGTCATTCTGTCGATGTGATGCCCGTCGATCGCCCATCGTTGGACACCGTTGGACAACCCGCTCGAAGCAGCGCCGCCGCGGCCTGCCCGGCCGTGACCGCGGCGGTGGCTGAGGCGGTGGCTGGGGCGTCCGGTCCAGGGTGGAGATCCGCCAGCACCGTGGCGCCCACGACGAGCGTGAGCAGCTGCCGGCCCGACGCCGCAGGGTCGTGCGCCCCCGCCCGCCGGGCGATCCCGGTGAGCAGGTCGAGGCGCCGGTCCAGGTGCCGTGCGGCGGTGGCGCGAGCGGTGCCCTCGTGCCACTGGGTCGCCGCGTTCAGCAGCGCGCAGCCGCGGAAGGACGGCTCCGCGTGCCACCGCCCGAGCGCGTCGAACACCGCCGCCAGCTGCGCCCACGGGTCCTCGCCGGCGGCGGCCGCGGCGTCGGCCAGCCACCGCGTCACGCGGTCGCTGCGCTCCTGCAGCACCGCCTCGACCAGGCCGTCCTTCGAGCCGAAGTGCCGGTAGAGCGTCTCCTTGGACACCCCGATGCTCGCGCACAGCTCGGCCACGCCGATGCCGTCCAGGCCGCGCCGGTAGAGCAGCTCGGTGGCGGCGGTGAGGATGCCGGCGCGGGTGCGGGCCGGGTCGATCGCGCTTCCCTTGGTGACTGGCACGCCCTAGATGGTACCGAACGGTTCGATCTCTGTGCTAGCGTCCCGACGATGACGACGGTCCCGGCCGCGAGCACACCCGCGGTCTCCTTCACCAGTGGCGGCGAGACCCTCGCCGGCGTCCTGCACCTGCCCGCCGGCCCCGGCCCGCACCCGACGGTCGTGCTGCTGCACGGCTTCCCCGGCAACGAACGCAACTTCGACCTGGCGCAGGCCCTGCGCCGGGCCGGCTACGCCGCGCTGGTCTTCCACTACCGCGGGTCGTGGGGCATGGGCGGCGACTACTCCTGGCGGCACGTCCTGCAGGACGCCGCCACGGTCGTCGCCGCCGTGCGCGCCGAGGCGTTCGCCGCCACGCACCGCCTGGACCCGTCGCGGGTGGCGGTCGCCGGGCACAGTCTCGGCGGGTTCGCGGCGCTGATGACGGCCGCCGCTGACCCGGCGCTCCGCGCGGCCGTCTCCGTGGCCGGGTTCGACGTCGGCAGGGCCGCCGAGCTGTGCGCCGACCCGGCGACCCGCGCGGCGTGCGTCGAGGCGCTCGGCAGCGACCTGCTTCCGCTGCGCGGCACCAGCGGCGAGGCCCTCGTCGGCGAGATGATGGCGGCCGGCCCGGCGTGGCGGCTGGCCGGTCTCGCGTCCGCGTTCGAGGACCGTCCGGTGCTGCTCGTCGGCACCGGGCTGGACCCCGTCGCCCCGCACGAGGTGCACCATGTGCCGCTGGTCCAGGTGTACGGGGCGAGCCCGCGGATCCGCCTCGAGCACGTGCTGTTCCCGACCGACCATGCCCTGTCCGACCACCGGCTGGAGCTCACCGGCGCCGTGCTGGAGTTCCTGGACCGGCACCTGCGGCTCACCGCCTGACCAGCGACCTGGCGATCAGGCTGTCGGCGGAGGCGACGACGGCCTCCTCCGGCGGGCGCGCCCGCCACCCCAGGACGCGGCGTGCCTTGTCGGTGGAGACCTTCTTGACGAAGTTGAGGTCGGCCGCGACGGGGCGGAACTCGGCGGAGAACACGGCGGCGATCCGCACGACGGCGTCCGGGATGCCCCGGGTCGGCACCCGCCCGGCCGCGTCGCCGAGGTGCGTCTTCAGGATCGCCCCGATCTGCCGCATCGCGATCGAGGGACCGCCGGCGAGCAGGAACCGCTGCCCCTGCGCGCCGGGCGCGGTCATCGCCAGCACGTGCGCGTGCGCCACGTCGCGCACGTCGACGATCGGGATCCACAGGTTCGGGTAGCCGGGTAGCTGCCCGTCAAGGATCCGCCGCACGATGTGGTTGGCACCGGAGACGTCCTTGCCGAGCACCGGCCCCATGACGGCGACGGGCAGGATCGTGGTGAGCTGCGTCGCGCCGCCCTCCGCGGCCATGAAGTCCCACGCGGCGCGCTCGGCGAGGATCTTGCTCCGGCCGTACGCGTCCACGCCCGGCCCGTCGAGCACCGACCAGTCGTCCTCGGTGAACGTGCGGTCGGTGTGCGGGTGGCCGAACCCGACCGCGTGGAAGGCGGAGGTGAGCACGACCCGCTTGACGCCGGCGTCGCGGGCGGCGCGCAACACCCGCAGCGTGCCGTCGCGGGCGGGGACGACGACGTCGTCATCGCGCTTGACCTTGCCGAGGTGTACCGGCGACGCCACATGCAGCACGAAGTCGCATCCGCTGACCGCTTCGGCCCATCCGGCGTCGCCGGTGAGGTCGGCGGCGACGAAGCTCAGCGCGTCGCCGCGCACCATGCCGGCGTCGGCGAGCACGGCCCGCACCACCCGCTCCCGCTGCGGCGAACGCACGGTCGTGCGCACGAGGTAGCCCTGGTCGAGCAGCTGCAGGATGCAGTGCCCGGCGATGAAACCGGATCCGCCGGTGACGAGTACCCGCTGCTGGTTCGTGGTCATGCGACCACGGTCCGGCGCCCGGCCGGACCGAGCCAGAGCCCCGGCCAGCCAGGGGTCCGGCAGGACCCCCTCACCGGGCCCCGGCGCGGCCTACCGTTGGCTGCATGAGCGGTCCGGAGCGTAGCGGAGAGATCGCGAGTCAGGGGTGCAGGGTTGGCTCAGGCCGGCGCCGGAGCGTAGCGGAGGTGACGGCATGAGCGAGGAGCCGAACCTGCTGGGCGCGTTCCTGTGCGCCCGCCGGGAGCTCGTCACCCCCGAGGAGGCGGGCGTCCCCGTCGTGGGGGTGCGGCGCACGCCGGGCCTGCGCCGCGAGGAGGTCGCGATGCTGGCCGGCATCAGCGCCGACTACTACCTGCGCCTGGAGCGCGGGCGGGACCGCAGCCCGTCGGTGCAGGTGCTCGAGTCCCTCGCCCGGGTCCTGCGCCTCGACGAGGACACCACGGCGTACCTGCTCGGCCTCGCCGCCGCGAAGTCCCGCCGCCGGCCACGCCCGCGGAAGGAGGCCGTCCCGCCCAGCACCGCCAAGTTCGTCGCGATGCTCCCGCTGCCCGCGTTCATCGAGGGGCGGTACCTCGACGTCCTGGCCGCCAACCCCCTCGCCACGGCCCTCTCGCCGCGCCTCGTCCGGGGCGGCAACCGGCTGCGGGACGTGTTCCTCGACCCGGCCGAGCAGGCCCTGTTCCCCGACTTCGAGCTGGCCGCGGCCGGCCTGGTCGCCGGTTTCCGCCAGGCCACCGGCACCGACGATCCGCGCTGCATCGAGCTGGTCGGCGAGCTGTCCCTGGCCAGCCCGCTGTTCCGGCGGCTGTGGGCCCGCCACGACGTGCGCCCTCGGGTCGGCGCGGTGATCCCCTTCAACCACCCGCAGGTCGGCGAGATCCGCCTGAACCGGGAGAAGCTCCTGGTCGGCAGCACCGACGGCATCATGCTCGTCGTCTACCACCCCGATGCAGGCTCGGCCGACGCGGACAAGCTGGCGCTGCTCGCCTCCGCGTCGGCGCCCTCAGCCGAACGCGTGCAGGCACCCCGGTAGCTCGGTCAGCGACGCGACCCGGTGCGGCTCGTCGAGCGGCCCGGCGCCGTCGCGGTCCAGGTGCACGGCGTGCAGCCCGGCGGCCCGCGCCGCCACCACGTCCAGGTCGTGCCGGTCGCCGACGCTCACCACGGCGGCGGGTGGCAGGCCCCACCGCCGGCACGCCTCGGCGAACACGGCCGGGTCGGGCTTGAACAGCCCCAGCGCTTCCGCGGTGTAGACCGGCCCGGCCCGGCCCGGTCGAGCAGCCCGATCCTGGCCAGCTTGGCGGTCTGCTGCTCCTCGATGCCGTTGGTCAGCACCGCCGTGCGCAGCCCGGCCCGGCGCAACGCCTCCAGCGCCGGTGCGGCGTCGGTGTAAGGCGCCCAGGACTGCTCGTACCCCCGCAGAAACCCGGCGAACAGCAGGTCGAGCCGATCGTCGTCGCCGGTGGGCCGGTCGACCGCGACCAGGAAGTCCCGGACCCGGCGGCGGCGCTGCTGCTGGAACGTGATCCGTCCAGCCCGCCAGTCCCTCAGGTGCCGCTCCTGCACCGTGCGCCACAGGGCCAGGGCCGGCCCGGCCGGCTCGACCCCTACGGTGGGAAGCCACCGCAGCAGCGCCGTCGTCACCGCCGCCTCGTGGTCCAGCAGCGTGCCGTCCAGGTCGAGCAGAACCCCCTGCACCGTCACGGGTGCGGATCATACGGGTGACGTCTATGACGCTATTTCCGATGGGAAATATAGGCATACGATCGGCGGGTGTCGCTGACCATCGCACCCTGCTGTTCTCCACGCTGGACCGGGTCTCCTCGCTGGATCGGGTTTGAGCAAGTAGACCACTACTCCGATATGAGTAATGGGTTTATGGTACGGGCATGACCGTCACCGATGAGCTGCTCTCCAACGCCGAGCGCTACGCCGCCGGCTTCACCAATGGCGACCTGCCGCTGCCGCCCGCGAAGCAGATCGCCGTCGTCGCGTGCATGGACGCCCGGCTCAACCCCTACGGCCTCCTCGGCCTGGCCGAGGGCGACGCCCACGTGATCCGCAACGCCGGCGGCGTCATCACCGCCGACGAGCTGCGCAGCCTCGCGATCAGCCAGCGACTGCTCGGCACCCGCGAGATCGTCCTCATCCACCACACCGACTGCGGCATGCTCACCTTCACCGACGACGAGTTCAAGGCCGGCATCCAGGCCGAGGTCGGCATCAAGCCGCCGTGGTCCGCGGAGGCGTTCACCGACCTCGACGACGACGTGCGCCAGTCGGTCCGCCGCATCCTCGACGACCCGTTCATCCCGCGCAAGGAGTCCGTCCGCGGCTTCGTCTACGACGTCGCCACCGGCAAGCTCCGCGAGGTGCCATCCGAGGACTGATCGCGGCCATCGACGCGGCTATTGGTCGCCGCCGTGCCCTGGTCGTTAGCGTGGCCGGCATGTACATCGCACGGCCGCCGACCGGCGCGGCGCGGCACAGGGTCGTCGTCGGCCATCAGCTCTTCGGCGTCGACGCGCCCGTCCGTGCGTTCGCCGACCGGCTCGCCGCGGCCGGCTGCCTGGTCGCCGTGCCCGACCTGTACCACCGCACCGCACCCGGCATCGAGCTCGCCCAGGACGACGCGGGGCGGGCCCGCGGCTTCGAGCTGCTGCACGCCCTGGACCGCGACGAGGTGGTCCGTGACGTCGCCGGGGCGGTGGACGTCCTGGGCGGCGACCCGGCCCGCGTCAGCATGGTCGGGCTGAGCATGGGCGGGCACGTCGCCTACCTCGCGGCGGCCCGCCTGGGCCTGGCGGCGACCGCGGTGCTGTACCCGGGCTGGCTCACCGGCCCGCAGATCGCGCTGAGCCGCCCGGCGCCGACGGTGACCCTGACGCCCGCGATCACCGGCCGGTTGCTGTTCCTCGTCGGCGCCGACGACCACGTGGTGCCGGCCGCCGACGTCGCCACCGTCGGCGCGGCCCTGCGCGACGCCGGCGTGCGGCACGAGATCGTCGTGTACCCCGGCACGCCGCACGCCTTTCTGCTGCCCGGCCCGCCCACGTTCCGCCCCGACCCGGCGACCGACGCCTGGCGGCGGATCGTGGAGCTGATCACGTCGTAGGGTTGGGATCATGCGCGCCATCCGCTGCGACCGTTTCGGCGGTCCGGAAGTCCTCGTGCCCGCCGACGTCCCCGACCCCGTTGCAGGCCCCGGGCAGGTGCTCGTCGACGTGAGCACGGCCGGGATCAACTACGCCGACACGTCCCGCACGGCAGGCACGTACAGCGGCGGCCAGGCCCTGCCCTTCATCCCCGGCACCGAGGTCGTCGGCCGCGCCCCGGACGGCCGCCGGGTCGCCGCGCTCACCTTCGCCGGCGGCGGCTACGCCGCCCGCGCCGCCGTGTCCACAGTGGACACCGTCGACGTGCCGGACGCCGTCGCAGACGGCCCGGCCCTCGCGCTGCTGGTGCAGGGCCTCACCGCGTGGCACCTGCTGCACGGCAGCGCCGCCCTGCGCCCCGGCGACACGGTCGTGGTCAACGCGGCCGCCGGCGGCGTCGGCACCCTCGCCGTGCAACTCGCCCGCCACCTCGGCGCCGGCCGGATCATCGCCGCCGCCTCCAGCCCCGCGAAACGCGACCTGGCGGCGTCCCTCGGCGCCGACGCCACCGTGGACAGCGACCCCGACGGCTACACCGACCGCGTCCTGGCCGCCAACGGCGGCGCCGGCGTCGACATCGTCCTGGAGTCCACCGGCGGCCCCACGTTCACCGCCGCCCTGGCGGCCCTCGCCCCGCTCGGCCGCCTCGTCACCTACGGCGACGCCTCCCGCGGCGGCCGCCCACCCGTCGAGCCCGCCGACCTGGCCACCCGCAGCATCGCGGTCGCCGGCTTCTGGCTCCGCCCCGTCCTCACCCGCCCCGACGCCTTCCACGGCCCGCTTGCCCAACTGCTGCACCTGACCGCGACCGGCGTCCTGCGCCCGCAGGTCGGCCCCGCCTATCCGCTGGAGGACGCCCGCCGGGCGCACGAGGACCTGCTCGCCCGCCGCACCACCGGCAAGCTCGTCCTCACCGTCAACTGAGCTCGGGCACCGGCCCGTTGAGAAACCAGGCGAGGGGCAGGGGCTCGCGCTCCGCCACGAACTCGCCGTGCACCAGGGTCAGAGCGTGCACGGTCGTTGCCGTGTCGCGCTCGACGATCCAGTAGCGGGGGATGCCTGCGGCCGCATACTCGTCGCGTTTGACCACCCGGTCGATGATCTCACTGTCGGATGACATCACCTCGATGGCCAGGAGCAGGCCGTCACGGCCCGCGTAACTTGACCGGGCCGGGCGGGGCGGCATCCCCTTGGCCCAGACCGTCAGGTCCGGCTGGCGCCCGCCGCCGACGTCGATGCCGCAGTCCGCGGTGACCTGCTCGGCCCCGAATCCGTTGGCGAAGAACCAGTGCATGATCCTGGCCACGACCAGCGCATGCTCCGGGCCGGCCGGCGGCATGATGGACAACACCCCTTCTCGGCTCAGCTCATAGCGGTGGCGCTCATCCGCATCCGCCATGGCTGCGACGTCGTCGAGACTGATGGTGGCCGGCATGTGGGCAGCGATAGCCGCTGGGCTCATGTCGCTCCTCCTGTCCACTCTCGAAGCATAACGACGCCTGACCGGCGTCGAATTGAATATGAGCATAAGACCATGTCAGTGGAATCGCAAAGGCGCCCGGAGCTCCCGCGTCAGGAGGCGCGGAAGCTCGCGCGGTAGGACTGCGGCGGGACACCGACGAGGCGGCGGAAGTGCGGGCGCAGGGCGACGCCGTCGGTGAAACCGCAGGCGCGGGCGACCGCGTCGATGTCCAGGTCCGTGGTGGACAGCACGTGCTGGGCGCGCAGCACCCGCTGCTGCAGCAGCCACCGCAGCGGCGAGGAGCCCGTCGTCTCCCGGAAGCGACGATCGAACGTGCGGCGGCTCAGGTGTACCGCCGCGGCCAGGCGATCCACGTCGAGCGTGACGTCCTCCAGGCGCTCCAGCGCGTGGCGCATCGCGTCGCCGACCGCGTCGCCGGCGCGGAGTTGGGGGACCGGGCGCTCGATGAACTGCGCCTGCCCGCCGGCCCGCTGCGGCGCCACGACGAGGGCGCGGGCGGCGGTGTTGGCCACGTCGGGGCCGTGGTCGCGGCGCAGCAGGTGCAGGCACGCGTCGAGGCCGGCGGCGCTGCCGGCGCTGGTCACGACCGTGCCCTCGTCGACGTAGAGCACGTCGTCGACCACCTCGACGGCCGGGAACCTGGCGGCGAACGTGGGCAGGTGCTTCCAGTGCGTGGTGGCCCGCCGCCCGTCGAGCAGCCCGGCCTCGGCGAGGACGAACGCGCCCAGGCACAGACCGACGACGGTGGCACCCTCGTCGTGGGCGCGGCGGAGCCGGTCGAGGATGCCCGGGGCGACCGGGGCGCCACCCGGCGGCCGCCAGCCGGGCACGATGACGACGCCGGCCGCATCGAGGTCGTCGAGGCCGTGCGGGGCGCTGATCGAGATGCCCGCGGTCGTCGACAGCGGGCCGGGATGCTCCCCTGCGGTGCGCACCGCAAAGCCGGCGCCGACGACGCTGAACACCCGCGGCGCGACCGCGACCTCCAGCATCGGGGCGCCGTCGCCGATGAGCACCCCGACTGTCGTGCGCGCGCGGTTCATGGCTTGATCGTATCGGGGGATGGCGTTCCGGCCACTCCTGGTGGCGGCCGGAAGGCAGGAGAGTGGGGTGCATGACCTTCCAGATCCGCCGGTTCGGCGGCCCGACCGCGGTGTTCACCGTCGGCGGCGTCACGTTCATGACCGACCCGACGTTCGACCCGCCCGGTGACTACCCCCTCGGCAACCGGGTGCTGACCAAGACGGCGGCCGCGTCCGGCACCCCGGCGGACGCCGGCACCGTCGACGTCGTGCTGCTGTCCCACGACCAGCACCCTGACAACCTCGACCACTCCGGTCGGGCCTTCGCGGCGTCGGTACCCCTGATCCTCAGCACTCCGGCAGCGGCCGCCCGGCTGGGCGGCCCCGCGGTCGGCCTGCCGCCGTGGACCGAGGTGCACCTGCCCCGGCCCGGTGGCGGCGGCCTCGTGCGGGTCACCGCCGTGCCCGCGCAGCACGGCCCCGACGGCACCGAGCACCTCACCGGCCCGGTCACCGGCTTCGTCCTGCACGGCGACGACCTGCCCACCGTCTACGTCAGCGGCGACAACGCCTCCCTGGATGTCGTGGCGCGGATCGCCGACCGCTTCCCGGCCGTCGACGTCGCGATCCTGTTCGGCGGCAAGGCCCGCACCGTCCTGCTCGGCGACGCCGACCTGACCCTCGGCGCCGCCGGCATGCTCGAGGCGGCCCGCCTCCTCGGCGCGAAGACGGTCCTGCCCGTCCACGTCGACAGCTGGGCCCACTTCACCGAGGGCCCCGACGACGTGCGCGCCGCGTTCGAAGCCGCGGGTAGCGCGGCGCTGCTGGGGTAACCGGATGGGGTGCTCATCGCCCACCTCAGCGACCTCCACATCGGATCGGAGCCGCCGGACCGCCTCGATCGGGTCGTCGCCTACCTGGGCGGCCTGCAGCGCCCGCTCGACGCGATCGTGGTGACCGGCGACGTCGCCGATCACGGCCTGGCCGCCGAGTACGCGCTGTTCGGCAAGCTCCAGCAGCTCGGCGTGCCGGTGCTGGCGCTGCCGGGCAACCACGACGACCGGTCCGTGTTCCGTGGCGAACTCCTCGACGAGGCGCCGGCGACCGGTCCCGTGAACCGGGTCGAGACCGTCGCCGGGACCGTGTTCGCGCTGTGCGACTCCAGCGTCCCGGGGCATGCCGAGGGCCGGCTGGACGACGACACCCTCGACTGGCTCGACCGCACCCTCGCGGCGACCGCCGGCACGCCCGCGTTCGTGTGCTGCCACCATCCGCCGGTGCCGGTCGGCAAGCCCGCCGCGGACCAGGTCCGCCAGCTCGGCGCGGGCCGGCTCGCCGAGGTCCTCGGCCGGCACCCGGACGTGGTCGCCGTCCTCTGCGGCCACGTCCACAGCGCCGCGGTGAGCACGTTCGCGGGCGTGCCGGTCCTGGCCGCACCGGGCGTCGAGTCCACGATGCTGCTGCCCTGGGAGCCACCGGACCGGCCGGAGGCGCCGCCGGCGCTCGCGTTCCACCTCCTGCGGGACGGCCGCCTCACGACACACTTCCGGCTGTGCGTCTAAGCTCACCGGCGGCATGAACTGATGCGAGGTGCCCCGGGCGACCGGGGAGAATCGGGAAGCCGGTGTGAATCCGGCACGGGCCCGCCGCGGTGATCGGGGAGCTGCCGTCCATGCACGCGCGACAACGTGTGCGGTCACTGGCCTGCGGGCTGGGAAGGCGGACGGTCAGGCGTTGATCCGAGAGTCCGAAGACCGGCCTCGCGTTCACCGCCCGCCCCGCGCCGGGGCCGGCCTGAGCAGCGGGAGCCTGCCCACATGAGCACCGACCTGTATGACGTCGTGCACCGCCGCCGCGACGTGCGCGGCCAGTTCACCGGGGCGCCGATCCCCGCCGAGGTCCTCGACCGCGTGCTCGGCGCGGCCCACGCGGCGCCCAGCGTCGGGCTGTCGCAGCCGTGGGACTTCGTCCTCGTGCGTGATCCCGGCCTGCGCGGCGCGTTCCACGACCACGTGCGGCAGGAGCGGGACACGTTCGCCGCCACCCTGGACGGTGCGGCCGCCGGGACGTTCGCCCGCATCAAGATCGACGGTGTACTGGAGTCGACCCTGTCCGTGGTCGTCACCTACGACGCCGGTCGCGGCGGTCCGGCGGTGCTCGGCCGGCACGCGATCGCCGACGCCGGCCTGTACTCGGTCTGCCTCGCCATCCAGAACCTGTGGCTGGCGGCCACCGCCGAGGGTCTCGGCGTGGGCTGGGTGTCGTTCTACCGCGAGCCGTTCGTCCGTGACCTGCTCGGCATCCCCGACGGCATCCGCCCCGTCGCGTGGCTGTGCCTCGGCCCGGTGACGCACCTGGAGGCGGTGCCGGACCTCGAACGGCACGGCTGGCGTAGCAGGATTCCGCTGGTCGAGGCGCTGCATCACGACCGCTGGTAGCTGTCGGCTAGGCAGGGCCGAAGTGTCATCCGGGTGACTCCACGATAGTTACGCTGCGTGCCATTCTCATTACGCAACGTGATCCACCCATCGTCTGAGGAGGCGAATCCCAATGGCACAGGCCACCACGGAAACCGGCACCAGCACCGAGATGAAGAAGATCGTGGTCCGCAAGGCGGGCGCGGTGCGGCTGACCAGGCTCTGCAACAACTACTGCTACGGCATGTGCTGCTGCGCCGAGTTCCTGGGCTGACGACACACCGGTAGGCCGACACCGCGGGACACCCGGCCGGGGGCGCAACCCACCCTCACCCCCGGCCGGGGTCCCACCAGCAGAGGAGATCTGGCATGCCGACCGGTTCAGTGGCGCTGCACGACCTGCGGTACCTCGACGAGGGCGACCGGGTCGTCGTCGGCCGCACCGACTGCGACTCCTACGGCGTGTTTCCGCCCGACGGTGCCGCACTGCTCCGGGAGGTCGCCGGAGGCCGCCCGCCGCAGGACGCCGCCGCCTGGTACACCGACCGCTACGGCGAACCCGTCGACATCGACGAGTTCCTCGACACCCTGCGGGACCTGGACTTCCTGAGCCCCGACGGCGCGGGGGAGCGGGCCGCCCCGCCGCGCTGGCAGCGCCTCGGCGCGGCCCTGTTCTCACCGGTCGCCTGGGCCTGCTACGCCGCGCTCGTCGCCGCCGCCGTCGCGGCCTGCGTCGCCGACCCGCGGCTCGCGCCCACCCGCGGCAACGTGTTCTTCACCGACTACCTGCTAGTCGTCGAGCTGACCATCCTGTTCGGGCAGCTGCCGTTCGTCGTGCTGCACGAGCTGTTCCACATGCTCGCCGGGCGCCGGCTCGGCCTGCACTCCTCGATGCACCTGGGCCACCGGCTCTACTTTCTCGTGGCCGAGACGAAACTCGACGGGCTCGTCGTCGTCCCGCGGCGGCAGCGGTACCTGCCGATCCTCGCCGGTGTGATCGCCGACGTGCTCACGGCCTCGGCGCTCACCGTCGTGGCGTGGCTGACCCGGCAGCCGGACGGCACCATCCCGGTCGCGGGCCGCGCCTGCCTCGCCGTCGCGTTCATGTCCCTGCTCGGCATCCTCGCGCAGCTGTACTTCTTCCTGCGCACCGACGTGTACCACCTCATCACCACCGTCCTGGGCTGCGTCGACCTGCACGCCACCGCCCGTGAACTGCTGCACAACCGGATGTGGCGGCTGCTCGGGCGCACCGACCGGCTCGCCGACGAGACCCGCTGGGATCCGCGCGACCGTGCCGTGGCCCGCTGGTACGCACCCCTGTACGCCATCGGCTACGCCGCCATGCTCGCCGTGCTCGTGTTCGTCGCGCTGCCGCTGGCGTGGCACTTCCTGGGCACCGCCGTCGCCGCCGTCACCGACCCCGCCGTGCCCGTGGCCCGGTTCTGGGACGCGCTGCTCTTCCTGGTCGCCTCCGCCGGCCAGCTCGTCCTCGCCGCCGCGCTCGCCGTCCGCGACCGCCGTCGCTCCCGCAAGCCCTGAACCCGCGCAAGCCCTTGAGGAGTCGTCATGTCACCAACCTTGTCCACAGTGGACGCCCATCGGCGCCTGCGGGGCCCGTTCACCGCCGCCGGCACCCTGCTGCGGCAGATCGTCCCCGGCCTGCTGCGCACCCATCCGGAGCTGGTGCGGGCGCACGACATCGAGATCCTCGCCGCGGCGCCGGAGCTCGCGACGCTGCTGACATGCGAGCGGGAGACCCTCACGTCACAGGCGTCACCCGAGTCGCGGACCCGGTACTACCCGTACGCCCGGACCGTCCAGATCGGACACGGGCTCGTCGACCTGCTGCAGGCCGTGCTCGCCGACCTCGGCCCCCGCACGCTCGTCGTCACGCACGCCGGCGAGGCCGACCGCACCGACGCCGAGTGGCTCGCCCTGCTGGCCCGCCGCGTCGACCCCGCCCTGCTCGCCATCGTGCACGGTGCCGCAGCGCACGGCGCGCCGACCGGCGACCCGGCGCGGTCCTATGTGGACGGCGACTGCGTCAGCGACGACCCGGTCCTCCTCGCCGCCTACGCCGCGCTTGACCCGGCGGAGCGGGCGCTGCTGCACGACCGGCGCGCCGACGAACTGCTGACACTGGGGGAGCCGTTGCTGCGGCTCGGCGCCGTCTGTCACCACCGCGAGCACGGCAGCGACCCGTGCGGCGCCGGTGTCGCCGCGCTCAGCGACGCCCTCGGCGACTGCATCCTCGCCGGGCACTACGACGCGGTCCTCGACCTCGGCCGGCGCTGCCTCGACCTCGCCGACTGGACCACCCAGCCGGAGGCGTGCTGGCTCGCCACCGTGAAGATGACGATCGCGCTGTCCACGATGGGCCGCGCCGACGAGGCGATGGCCCTCTACGACGAGGCGTGCGCCCGCTCGACCTCACCGAGCGTCCACATGCAGGCGGCATACGGCCGCGCGATGCTGTACACCCGCTACTTCGGCGAGGCCCGCCGCGACCTGCGCAAGGCCAGCGCCTGGGTCAACACCGCCGTGTCGCTGGCGTCGCTGCTGCCGCAGGACCGGCGCCGCGCCTACAACCTCACGTTCAACGAGAACGGCCGCGCCCTCATCGCCATGCACCTCGGCGATCCGGCCGAGGCGATGCGCCTCATCGACGCCGGCATCGAACGCATGCAGGCCACATTCACCGACGGCGAGCGGGACCTGCACCTGTCGGTGCTGCGGTACAACCGGGCGCAGCTCATCGCCCGCGCCGCACCGGCCGACGGGGTGTTGGAGTACACCGCCGTCATCGGCCTGGACCCACACCACCCCGACTACTACGCCGAGCGCGCCGGGCTGCTGCGCCGCCTCGGGCGGTTCGCCGAGGCGCTCGCCGACTACGACGCCGCGATCGCCAACGGGCTGCCCGACGTCGAACCGCACTACAACCGCGGCGACCTGTACGCCGAGCTCGGCGACCTCGACGCCGCCCTCGCCGACTTCGACCGGGTCCTCGACCTCGAACCGGACTTCCTCCCCGCCTACGTCAACCGGGCGGCGCTGCGGTACGAGGTCGGCGACGCCGCCGGTGCCCGCGCCGACGTGGCCGCGGGCCTGGACCTGGAACCGGGCCAGCCGCACCTGCTGTGCACCCGTGGCATGCTCGCCGCCGACACCGGCGACCTCGCCGCGGCCGTCGCCGACTACCGGGCCGCGCTGCTCGCGGAGCCGGACCTCGCGGGCGCGTGGACGAACCTCGGCGCGGCCGTGTTCGAGCTCGGCGACGCCGCGGAGGCGGTCCGCTGCTTCGACCGCGCCCTCGCCATCGAGGACGACCCGATCGCCCGCGCGAACCGCGCCGCCGCCCTGTCGGTCGCTGCGGTGGCGGGATGACCGCCGTCGACGTCCGCCCGGCCGGCCGGGGGACCAGGGCGCCGGAGGAGTTCCGGGCGGTGGCAGGGCGGCTCCCCACGGGGGTGACGGTCGTCGCCGTCCGTACCGGCGACATCAGCCACGCCATGACGGTCAACAGTTTCACGACGGTGTCGCTGGAGCCTCCGCTGGTCCTGTTCTGTGTGCGGCGCTCCAGCCGGACGGCGGCGCTGCTGCCGGTCGCGGGCGCGTTCGCCGTGACCGTGCTGCCCGCCGGCGCGGGCGCGGTGTCGAAGGCGTTCGCCGACCCGTCCCGCCCGCCGGGGCTCGGCGACACCGGCTGGACGCCCGGACCCGGCACCGGCAGCCCCGTGCTCGACTGCGGGCTGGCGTACTTCGACTGCACACTGGAGACCGTGTACGTGGCCGGCGACCACGACGTGTGCGTCGGGCGGGTCCGCGCGTTCGACGCGATCGGCACGGGCGCGCCGCTGGTGTTCGCCGGCGGCAGGTACCGGGAACTGTCGAAATCCGTGCCACCCGGAACGTCGTACAGGTAGACGGGCACGACACGGGCCCCGGACGAATGGGACGGACGATGGCGAAGTACCTGATTCTCATCTACGGCGACGAGCAGCGCTGGGACGCCGAGACCGAGCAGGAGCTGCGGGCGAAGGATGAGGGCCACCGGGCGTTCAACGCCGCGGCCGGCGCCCGCGTCCTCGGTGGGCAGGAGCTGGAGGCGTCCAGCACCGCCACCACGCTGCGCGGGGGCGGCCTGATCACCGACGGGCCGTTCCTGGAGTCGAAGGAGGCCCTCGGCGGGTTCTACGTGATCGAGGCGGCAGACCTCGACGCCGCCATCGCCCTCGCCGGGCTGCTGCCGGAGCTGTCCAGCGGCCACGGCGGCGTCGAGATCCGGCCGATCGTGGACCACGGGTGAGCGACGCCGTCGCCGAGGCGCACCGGCGCGAGTGGGCCCGCGTGCTCGCCGCGACGGTGCGCCTCACCCGCGACCTCGACCTCGCCGAGGAGTGCGTCCAGGACGCGTACGCGCAGGCCCTGCGCGCATGGCCGGTCGACGGCGTCCCGGCCCGCCCCGGCGCGTGGCTCACCACCGTCGCGCGCAACCGCGCCCTGGACGTGCTGCGCCGCGAGTCCGCGCTGCGGCGGGCGCTGCCGCTGCTGGTCACCGAGGAGACCACGCCCGGTCCTGGGGAGGACGACGACCGGCTCCGGCTCGTCTTCACCTGCTGCCACCCGGCGCTGTCGCGGGAGGCGCAGGTCGCGCTGACGCTGCGGCTGGTGTGCGGGCTGTCGACCGCCGAGGTGGCTCGGGCGTTCCTGGTGCCGGAGGCGACGATGGCGGCCCGGGTCACCCGCGCGAAGCGGAAGATCAGCGCCGCGCGGATCCCGTACCGGGTGCCGTCGCCGGACGAACTGCCCTCGCGGCTCGGCCCGGTGCTCGAGGTCGTGCACCTCGTCTTCACCACCGGCCACGCCGCGCCGGTGGGGGAGCGCCTGGTCCGGCAGGACCTGGTCGACGGCGCCCTCGGCCTGGGCCGCATGCTGCGGCTGCTGCTGCCGAACGACGCCGAGGTCGCCGCGCTGCTGGCCCTGATGCTGCTGATCGACGCCCGTCGCGACACCCGCAGCACCGCCGGGGGCCGGTTGCTGCTGCTGTCCGAGCAGGACCGCACCCGGTGGGACGCCCGGCAGATCCGGGAGGGCGCCGACCTGCTGACCGCGGCGCTGCGCCGGCGGGAGCCGACCCGCTACGCGGTGGAGGCCGCGATCGCCGCCGTCCACGCCGAGGCGCCCTCGTGGGAGGCGACGGACTGGCCGCAGATCGTCGCCCTGTACGACGTGCTCCTGCGCCTCTGGCCGTCGCCGGTCGTCGCCCTGAACCACGCCGTCGCGATCGGGCTGCGCGACGGCCCCGCCGCGGGCCTGGCAGCCCTCGACCCGCTGCTCGACGAGCCGGCGCTCGCCGCGTACGCCTACCTCAGCGCGGCCCGCGCCGACTTCCTGCGACGGCTCGGACGCCTGCCCGAGGCGGCCGACGCGTACACGGAGGCCCTCGCCCTGTGCGGCAACGACGCGGAGCGGGAATTCCTGGCCGGGCGGCTTGCGGAGGTCACTTGAACGATCTCGCCGGGGAGTCCTGTCATCGGTTCGAGAGCTGGCACTCGCCGAGCGAGAGTGCTAACGCAGCCGATCGAAGAGCCTGAAGTCTTTCGGAGGTGTTTTCACCATGCCTGTGATGCGATGGGACCCGTTCACCGCCCTCGCCCGTCTCGACGACGAGTTCGACTCCGTCGTCCGCCGCACGTTCGGCACCGCCGCGCACCAGTTCGTGCCGCCGGTCGAGATGGCCACCGACGGCGCCGACGTGCTCATCACCCTGGAGGTGCCCGGCGTCGACCCGGCCGACGTCGACATCGAGGTCGCCGACCGCCTGCTGACGGTCAGCGGCGAGCGCAAGGACCGCTGGGAGGACCGCCGCGGCAAGATGCTGGTCCGCGAGGTCCGCTACGGCGCGTTCCGCCGCACGTTCCAGCTGCCCGACGGGGTGACCGCCGACCAGGTCGAGGCGGAGTCCGACAACGGCATGCTCCGCCTGCGGATCCGCAACGTCACCAAGCCGGTCCTGCCGCCGCAGAAGGTCACCGTCCGCGCCGCCGACGCCGGCCAGCAGCGCAAGACGATCGAGGCCACCCCACCGAAGCAGTCCTGACGGCAGCCCGGCCCGGGGGTGCCGTCGCAGGCATCCCCCCGGTCACCCGGAAGCCCACCATCACCTCGCGTTGGGCGCGCGGACCACGGGGTAGCCGTGGCCACACCGCCCATCGACCCCGAGGAGCATTCGTGAGCGACCCGGAGGCACGCAAGGACATCCCACACGCCCCGGCATCGCCGGCCCGTCCGGCGCTCGACCCGCCGCGTGAACGTGGTTCGCGGGAGCCGGCACCCGTCGCGGGCCCCGGCGGCCCGCCCGTGCCAAGCGATCCGACCCCGCCGCGACGCCGGCCGTGACGCTTCGGCGCCTGCCGTGATGCCGGCGGCGGCGTAGGCGGTTGCCGTCCGGCGGGCAGCGGCTGCGGACGGGCCGATCGGAGGGTCTTCGCGCCGGGCCGGGCGCCATACAGTGACACTCGTGGCTGCGCGAGGGCACCGGCTCGGGATCGATTTCGGCACGTCCAACACCGTCGCGGCACTGGCCGCCCCGGACGGGCGGGTCCGCCCGCTGCTGTTCGACGGCTCGCCGCTGCTGCCGTCGGCGGTCTTCGCCGCCGCAGGCGGCGGGCTTCTCGTCGGCGCGGACGCGCTGCGCGCCGCGGTCGGGTCGCCCGCCGGGCTGGAGGCCAACCCGAAGCGGCGGATCGACGACGGCACCGTCTGGCTCGGCGAGCGGGAGGTCCCGGTCGCCGAGCTCGTCGCCGCCGTGCTGGCCCGGGTCGGTGCGGAGGCCGGCCGGGTCGCGGGCCGCAGCGCCGACGAGGTCGTGCTGACCCACCCCGCGACGTGGCAGCGGCAGCGGCTGGGCATCCTGACGGAGGCCGCGGACCGGGCGGAGCTGGGGCCGGTGCGGTTCGTCGCCGAGCCCGTCGCCGCGGCCGGGTATTTCGCCGCGATCACGGAGCACCGGGTCCGTGCCGGCGCGTCGATCGTGGTGTATGACTTCGGCGCCGGCACCTTCGACGTCAGCGTGGTCCGTCCGACGGCCGGCGGCTTCGAGGTCGTCGCCTCCGACGGCCTGTCCGACGTCGGCGGCCTGGACCTGGACGCCGCGGTGGTCCGCCACGCCCGCACCGTCACCGGCGACGACGCCGCGGCCTGGCAGCGGCTGGACTGGCCGCAGACCGCCGCCGACCAGCTGGCCCGGCACAGCCTGTGGGCCGGTGCCCGGGCCGTGAAGGAGCAGCTGTCCAGGCATCCCAGCGGCGATCTGCACCTGCCGCTGGTCGACCGGGCGATCCACCTGACCCGGGACGAGTTCGAGGGTGCCGCGCGCATCCACCTGGACCGCACCGCGGAGCTGACCAGGGCCGTGCTGCGCACCGCCGGCGTTCCACCGGAGGACGTCGCCGGCGTGTTCCTCGTCGGGGGCTCGTCCCGCATTCCACTGGCCGCGACGCTGCTGCACCGCGCGCTGCGGATCGCCCCGACCGTCATCGACCAGCCCGAGCTGGTCGTCGCCGAAGGCGCCCTGCACACCGAGGCCACGCCGTCCGCCGTTGCCTCCGCACCGTCCGCCGCTGCCCCCGCGCCGTCCGTCGCTGTCCCCGAGCCGTCCGCCGCCGTCTCCGCACCGGTCGCTGTCGTTCCCGCTCCGCCCGCTGCTGTGCCCGCGCCGTCCGCCGGCGTCTCCGCGCCGTCCGCCGGCGTCTCCGCGCCGGCGGCCACGGTCGCCGCGCCGTCCGGTGCCGGCTCCGCGCCGGCCCAGCGGCTTGCGCCGGGCCCGCCTGCCGCGCCGCTCCCCGGATGGCGTCGCGTCCGCTGCTCGGCCGCCCGGCGTACCGCTGGTGCCGCCGCCCACCCCGCCGGCAACGGTGCCGCCGGCCGCGACCGCCGGGCCGCCGCCGCAGGTACGGGCGACGGCGCCACGGGCGGCGCGCGGCAATGGGCGCGTGGCCGGCACGTTGCTTGCCGCCGCCGGGCTGCTGGTGTACCTGTTCGGGCTGGTCGGCTCCATGGTCGTTGCCAGCAGCGGCAGCTTCATCAACGAGCAGGGGTTTCAGGGGAACGAGGAGATCGCCGCGCTGATGGTGCTGGCCGTCTCGCCGGGCGGGGTCATGATCGCCCTTGGCACGGCGGTCGCCGCCCGGGGCCGTGCCCACCGGTGGCGGGTGGCCGGCTGGGCGGCGGCGGCGCTGCTGCTGCTCGCGGCGCCGCTCGGCTGGGTCGGCCACTGGGACGACGGTGGCCAGGGCGGGCTGATCCCGGCGCCGATCGCCCCCGCCATCGTCTGCCTGCTCGTCGCGGCGGTCGCCGTGTCGCGCAGGCCAGCCCCCGGAGCCGGCTGACCGCATCCGGGCGGCGCCTCGTTCCGGGGGCGGTGCGGTCAGCGGGTTGTCAGGTCGTTGGCGGTGCGCAGGGCGGGTGCGGTGCGCCAGGCAGGGTCGTCCGCGGCCGGGAGCGCGGCGCCGGTGACCCGCAGCGTCACCGACTCGCCGGGCAGGAGCGTGACGAGCTGCTCGTCGACGGTCGCCGCCGGGTCGAGGCGGTCCGCGAACAGGGTCAGGTCACGCACGAACGTGCGGGCGGTCACCTCGACCAGCGCGCCGTCCGCGGTGGGGTGGACCACGACGTCCGTCGCCGCCGTCGGGTAGTGCAGGTCGATGTCTTCGGCGAAGTACCAGGCCGTGCGGTCTGGGCCGCCGTCGACGACGATCAGCTCGCGGCTGGGGTCGTCGGGTGTGGTGACCTCGGGCGGCAGCGGCAGGGTCAGTGTCCCGCCGGCCGGCACGTCGATGGTGATGGTGGTCTTCGCGCGGGGGTCGCCGTTGAAGGTGATGCGGCGGACGTCGATTTCTGTGTGCCAGGGGGTGGTGGTGTCGTTGACGGCGATGAGGGTGGGGACACCGTTGCGGGGTTGGATGGTGAGGAGGTGTTCGGTGTAGGCGTGGCGGAGGGCGTACCAGAGGGGTTTGCGGCGGCCGTCGCCGTCGATGGTGGACCAGGAGGTGACGGGCCAGTTGTCGTTGAGTTGCCACAGGATGGTGCCCATGCAGTGGGGGCGGAGGGAGCGGAAGTGGGTGATGCCGAAGGTGATGGCGCGGGCTTGGTTGAGTTGGGTGGTCCAGTGCCAGTCGTCGAACCCGGCCGGTGCGGGGAGGTGGCCGGTGAGGCCGCGGGCGAGTTTGGTGTTGCCGTCGGCGGCTTTCTGGTGGTGCAGGACTCCGGGTGACGTCGGCGTCAACGGCTCGTCCGAGACGGCCCGGCGTAGCGTGGCGAACACCGGTGGGGCCTGGAATCCGAATTCGGCGAGGAACCGGGGCCGGTAGGTGGCGTAGTGCCGGTAGTCGTGGGTGTTCCAGACGTCCCAGATGTGGGTGGTGCCGTGTGCCGGGTCGTTCGGGTGTAGCGAGGGGGTTCCGGAGTAGGGGCTGCCGGGCCAGTACGGGCGGGTCGGGTCGACGGCGGCGACGATGCCGGGTAGGAGGTTCAGGTAGTAGCCGGCGCCCCAGGTGCGGCCGGCGAGGGGTTCCTGCCAGTTCCAGTCCTCATGTCCCCAGAGGTTTTCGTTGTTGCCGACCCACATGACCAGGCTGGGGTGTGGCATCAGTCGCAGCACCTGCTCGTGGGCTTCGGCGGCGACCTCGGAGCCGAGGGGTTCTTCTTCGGGGTAGGCGGCGCAGGCGAAGAGGAAGTCCTGGCCGATGAGGAGGCCGTGTTCGTCGGCGAGGTCGTAGAAGTCGTCGCTTTCGTATCGGCCGCCGCCCCAGACCCGCAGGTAGTTGACGCCTGCGTCGAGGGCCTGCCCGATGCGGGTGGCGTAGCGGGCGCGGTCGACGCGGGTGACGAACGCGTCGTCGGGGATCCAGTTGACGCCCCGCACGAAGATCGGCACGCCGTTGACGATGAGGGTGAACGCGGTGCCGTCAGCGTCTGCGGTGGTGTCCAGCACCACGGTCCGGAACCCGATCCGCCGCTGCCACGTGTCCAGCAGGCCACCGTCCGAGGAGGCCAGGGACACGGTCAGGTCATACCGGTCGGGAGCGCCGAACCCTCGCGGCCACCACAACCGCACCGACGGCACCCGCACCCGCACCGTCGCCTCGGTCTCGCCCGCGGGGATCGTGGCCGTCGCGGTGACGCCGGCGACCGTGGCGGTGAGCGTCAGCGGGTCGTCGCCGGCGCGTTCGACCGTGACGTGCACGTCGGCCACGCCGTCGCCGCCGTCGACGGTGACCAGCGGCCGGACCTCCGCCAGCCGCGCCCGCGACCACTCCTGCAGGCCGATCCGCTGCCAGATCCCGGCGGTGACGAGGGTCGGGCCCCAGTCCCAGCCGAAGTTCGACGCCATCTTCCGGATGTACTGGAACGGCTCGTCATACGCGTTCGGCCGCTCACCCACCGCGTCCCGCACCGCCAACGCATACTCGTACGCCGAATCGAACCGCACCTCAAGACGGTTCCCGGTGGGACGGAGCACCTCACGCACGTCGAACCGGTACCCACGATGCATGTTCGCCGTCCGGCCCAGCTCCACCCCGTTGAGCGTCACCGTCGCCACCGTGTCCAGACCATCAGCGACGAGATCCACCCGGTCACCGGACACGTCCTCGGCGTCGAACGTCGTCTCGTACACCCACGTCGTCCGGCCGATCCACGCCAGTTCAAGCTCGTTCGCGTCCACGTACGGATCGGGGATCAGGCCGGCGGCGAGCAGATCGGTGTGCACACAGCCCGGCACCGTCGCCGGGACAGGCTCGGCACCCAGCGGGGCAGGACCCGCCGCGCGCAGGGTCCACCCGGAATGCAGTGGGCGCAGGACAGGCATGTGTGCTCCCTCGATCACAACCCGCACTGAAGCGGATAAGTAGCGGAAGCATGACCTTAGGATGCAGATGTTAAGAGTGTCAACAATAGTGAGCTGAAGCGCGTCAGGCGGTGCGGGCGGCGCGCAGCGGCCGGGTCGACTGGCGAGCCGTCAGCGTCCCCGGCTGCAGCGTGACGTGGCTGATCCCGCCGCCGTTGATCGTCACGAGGAGGGCCCGCGCGGCGAGCTCCGCCTGGTGCGCCGGGGTCTGCTGCACGGCGGTGATCGCCGGGACGGTGATCTGGCACAGGTCCGAGTCGTCCCAGGCGACGACCGACACGTCCTCCGGCACGGACAGGCCCATCTCGTGCGCGACCTTCAGCGACGCGGCGGCCATCACGTCGTTGTCGAACACGACCGCGGTCGGCGGCTCGGCGCCGCTCATCAGCTCCCGCATCGCCCGCATGCCGTCCACCGCGCTGTAGTTGGTGTAGACGACGCGGTACAGCGCGCGGTCGAGGCCGGCGTGGTCGAGGGCGTCCAGGTAGGCGGCGTCGCGTTGCCCGGTGTGGAACAGCTCCTCGGTGCCGGCGACCCGGGCGATCGTGCGGTGCCCGAGGGCCCGCAGGTAGCCGACGATGGCGCGGGCGGTGCCGGCGACGTCGGCGTCGACGGTGCTGCAGCCGTCGAGCCCGGGCTTGCCGCCGATGACGGCCGCGGGCAGGCCGATCTCGACGAGGGCGTCCAGCCGCGGGTCGTCCTTGCGCAGGTCGGTGAGGATCACGCCGTCGACGTGCCGGCCGGCCCACCATTTGCGGTACACGTCGATGGTGTCGTCGATCCGGTCGACGAGGTGCAGGACCAGGGCGATGTCGTTGCGGTTGAGCTCGGCCTCGACCCCGCTGAGCATCTGCGTGAACCAGGAGTCGACGATCATCACCCGCGGCGGGCGGACCAGCACGAGGCCGACGGCGTTGGCCCTGGCGGTGCCCAGGGACCGGGCGGCGATGTTGGGGGCCCAGCCGAGGTCCCGGGCGGCGGCGAGGACCCGCGCCCGGGTCTGCTCGGACACGCCGGGGCGGTTGTTGAGCGCATAGGAGACCGCGGCCTCGGACACCCCGGCGTGGACGGCGACCTGGCGGATCGTGACCCGGGCCTGGCCGGCCGCCTCTGCGCCGGTGTCCTTCGCTGCTGCGGCCACCTGTGCTCCCCGGCTGGTCTCTCAGTGCACTGCACGTGAGGGTACATCCCCGGTCGCGGTCGCAGCGGCGGCAGCTCCAGATGCTCCCGGAGCGTGGTGCCCTCGTACGCGGTGCGGTGCACGCCGCGCTCCCGCGTCAGGTCGGACCTCCCACGAGCGACGGGACCCGCACCGCGCGGAACGTGGTGCGGCGGCGCAGCTCGAAGCCGATCGACTCGTACAGGCGGATCGCGTTGGTGTTCGTCGCGGCCGCGTGCAGGAACGGGTGCTCGCCGCGGGCGCGGATGCCGTGCGCGACGGCCCGCACGAGCCGGGTGGCGAGGCCCTGACCGCGGTGGGCGGCGTCGGTGCACACCGCGGAGATCTCGGTCCAGCCGGGAGGGTGCAGCCGCTCACCGGCGAGGGCGATGAGCCTGCCGTCGCGGCGGATCCCGAGGTACGTGCCGAGCTCGATCGTGCGCCGCCGGTACGGCCCGGGCTGGGTGCGTTCGACGAGGTCGAGGATCTCCGGCACGTCGGCGGCGGTCAGCTCGACGGCCTCCGGGTCCGGCCGGGCATCGAGGGAGACGTCGAGCAGCTGGACGCCGCCGGCCTCCATGACCACCTCCCAGTGCTCCGGTGGGGCCGGTGCGGTGCCGGTGATGGTGACGACCTCGCCGGCGCCGGCGAGCGCGGCCACATCGGCCCAGACGGCCGGGCCGGCGCCGGGCGCGACGGTGATGAACGGGGCGACGTCGGTCTGGTAGCGCGCGGCGTCACCGACCCGCTCGGCGAAGCGCCGGTGCGGGCCGCCGAGCGCGGCCCACACCGGGTTGTCGAGGATGTGCATCTGATCCCTCCGGTCAGGCGGTGAGGACGGGAAGGGCGGCGAGCAGGGTTTGCGTGTACGGGTGTTCGGGCCGGGCGAAGACGTCCTCGACCGGGCCGTGCTCGACGAGCCTGCCGTCGTGCATGACGAGGACCCGGTCCGCCAGGTGGTGGATGACGCCGAGGTCATGGGAGATGAACAGCAGCGCGGTGCCGTCGGCGGCGCGCAGGTCGGCGAGGAGGTCGAGGACCTGCGCCTGGACCGACACGTCGAGCGCGGACACCGGCTCGTCGCAGACGAGGACGTCGGGGCGGGGTCCGACGGCGCGGGCGATCGCGACCCGCTGCCGCTGCCCGCCGGACAGCTCCCGCGGGTGGCGGCGCAGGTGCGCGGCGCCGAGCCCGACGCGTTCCAGCAGCTCCACGACCCGGTCCCGGCGGGCGGCGCCGCGCAGGTCCAGGGGTTCCGCGACGAGCTGCTCCACGGTGTACCGCGGGTCGAACGAGCTGAGCGGGTCCTGCGAGACGACCTGGAGCCGGCGCCGGTGCGGGCGCCGCCGCCGTTCGGGGACGCCGGTCCACGGTGTCTGTCCGAGGTGGACGGTGCCGCCGTCGGGTTCGAGGAGGCCCAGCGCGATGCGGGCGACAGTCGTCTTGCCCGACCCTGATTCGCCGACGACGCCGAGGATCTCGCCGCGGGCGAGGGTGAAGCTGACGTCGTCGACGGCGTGCCGGGCGCCGAAGTGCTTGTGGAGGCCGTCGGCGCGCAGGACGGTCTGCCCCGGGTCGACGGCGGGTGCCGGCAGCGGCTCGCGGGTCGCGGTGCTGAGCCGGTGCCCGCGCGACGCGGCGGTCGGCACTGCGGCGAGGAGCATCCGGGTGTAGTCGTGCTGCGGCGCGGTGAGGATCTGCGACGTCGGGCCCTGCTCGACGATGACGCCGTCGCGCATGACGAGGACCCGGTCGGCGATGCCGGCGACGACGGCCAGGTCGTGGCTGACGAGCAGCAGCGTCGAGCCCGCCGCGCGGCGCTCCGCGAGCAGGCGCAGCAGCTGCGCCTGGACGGTCACGTCGAGGGCGGTGGTGGGTTCGTCGGCGATGAGCAGCGGCGGGTCGGCGGCGATCGCCGAGGCGATCAGGGCGCGCTGGCGCAGCCCGCCGGACAGCTGATGCGGATACTGGCGGGCGCGTTCCGCGGGCTCCGGCACGTGCACCGCGTCCAGCAGCGCGGCGATCTGGGCGTCGCGGGTGGCGGCGGAGCCGACGCGGTGGGTGCGCAGCACCTCGCCGATCTCCTGCCCGACGGTGTTGAGCGGGTCGAGGGAGACCAGGGCGTCCTGCAGGACCAGCCCGGCGACCCGGCCGCGGAGCCGGCGCCAGTCCCGGTCGGTGTAGCCGGTGGTGTCGCGGCCGTCGACGACGAGCGCGGACGCCCGCACGTCGGCGCCGGGGCCGGCGAGGCCGACGAGGCTGCGGGCGGTGACGCTCTTGCCCGAGCCGCTCTCCCCGACGATCGCGACGCACTCGCCGCGCTGGACGGTGAAGCTGATGCCGCGTACGGCGTGGACCGGCCCGGGGAACGTGACGTGCAGGTCGGTGACGGTGACGAGCGGGGCGGTGTCGGTGCTCACGTCAGCGCCTTCCCTCGAAGCGGCGCTGGAGCCGCCGGCCGACGGCGGTCAGCGAGATGACGGTGACGGTGAGGGTCGCGCCGGGCAGGATCGCGGCCCACCACGCGACGCGCAGATAGTTGCGGCTCTCGGCGAGCATCGCGCCCCACTCCGGCGACGGTGGCTGCGGTCCCATGCCGAGGAACGACAGGGCGGACGCGTTGACGATGGCGCTGCCCAGGCCGATGGTGGCGAGGATCGGCAGCGGGCCCAGGACGTTGGGCAGGACGTGCCGCCACACCAGGCGGGCTCTGGAGAAGCCGAACGTGACGGCCTGTTCGACGTAACCCGATCGGCGCACCAGCAGCGTCTGGGCGCGCACGATCCGGCCGTACCGGGGCGCGAACGCCAACGCGATGGCCATGATGAGACTCGGGGTGCCCGGCTCGGTGAACGCGATGAACAGCAGCGCCAGCAGCACCTCCGGGAAGGAGGACAGCACGTCGAGGGCGCGGCTGAGCACCTCGTCGACCACGCGGGGCGACAGCCCGGCGAGCAGGCCGAGCAGCCCACCGGCGAGCACCGACAGCAGGGTCGCGGCGACGCCGATGCTCAGGGAGTACCGGGCGCCGTGCACGACCCGGGTGAAGACGTCGCGGCCGAGCTGGTCGGTGCCGAACCAGTGCGCTGCGCTGGGCGCCTCCAGGCTGGCGAACGGGTCGGCGGCCAGGGGATCGGTGCCCGTCAGCAGTTTCGGGGCGACGGCGGCGACGCCGACGAGCAGCAGCACCAGCGAAGCGGCCACGAGCCCCGGCGCGAGGGCCCGGCCGCGCGACGGCGACTCGGTGGCCACCGCGGCCGGCGCGGTGGCCTGTGAGGGCAAGGCGATCGACATGAGGGGTCAGCCTTTCCGCAGGCGCGGGTCGATGAGCAGGTACGCCAGGTCGGCCAGGGTGCTCAGCGCCACGTAGATGGCGGCGGCCAGCATGACCACGGCGAGCACCACGGGGATGTCCTTGTTGCTGACCGCTTCCGTGGCGACCTCACCGAGGCCGGGCCGGCCGAAGACCCGCTCGACGATGACGGCGGCGCTGAGCAGGAACCCGATCAGCGTCCCGGCGAGGGTGACCGCCGGCAGCAGCGCGTGGCGCAGGGCGTGCCGCCACAGCAGCGCGAACCGGGTCAGCCCGCGGGCCCGGGCGGTCACCGCGAACGGCTCGTCCAGCGCCCGTTCGAGGCCTTCGCGGATGACCTGGCTGAGCAGCCCGCCGATCGGCAGCGCCAGAGCCACCGCGGGCAGCACGAGCGCGGAGACGTCCCGGTCGCCGGAGACCGGGAACCAGCCGAGCTGGAAGGAGAAGACGCTCAGCAGCAGGATGCCGATGAGGAACCCGGGCGCGGACACGATGGACAGTTCCAGGCCGGAGACCAGGCCGCGCAGCCACTTCGCGCGGCCGGCGGTGAGAATCGCGAGGCCGACCGCGATGACGGCGCTGAACGCGGTCGCGAGGAGGGTCAGTTTCACCGTCGGCCAGATCTGGCTGCCGATGACGTCGATGACGGGGCGTTGCAGCACGTAGGAGCGGCCGAAGTCGCCGTGCAGCAGCCGCCACAGGTAGTCGGCGTACTGCACCACCGCCGGCCGGTCGAGGCCGAGGTCCCGGGCGATCTGGGCGCGGATCTGCGGGGTGTCCGGGCCGTCGCCGACGAGGGTGTCGACGGTGTCGCCCGGGGCGAGGCGCAGCGCGAGGTAGGCCGCGGAGGCGGCGGCCCAGAGGACCACCGCCCCACTGCCGAGCCGCCGCAGGATCGGCTTCAGCATCGCTACTTGCCGATCCACACGTTGTAGGCGCTGCCGGGCACGCCCGCGGTCGGCTCGAAGCCCACCCCGCCGACCTTCTTCTGCGACGCGACCTGGTCCGCCGGCGCGTACAGCGGCAGCAGGACCGCCTGGTCGGTGAAGACCTTCTGCACGGTCGAGTACGCGGCCCTGCGCCTGGCCTGGTCGCTGGTGGCCTGCGCCTCGACGACCAGCTTCTCCAGCTCGGGGTCGGTGAAGCCGTGCCGGTTGATCGGGGCGCCCTTCGGCACGATCAGGTTGAGCGCGGCGCCGGCCTCGGTGTCGGCGCGGGAGTTGTCGAAGACCTCGAACTCGTTCTTGGCGAGCGCGTCCGCGGCGGTGCCCTGGTCGACGACCTTGACCTGCAGGTCGATGCCGGCGGTCTGCTTCACCGCGGCCTGCACGGCCTGGGCGAGGATGTCGCGCTTGTCCCGCACGAACGGCGCCGACAGCACGATCCGCGCGGTGAGCCGCTTGCCGTCCTTGGTGCGGAAGCCCTCGCTGTCCTTGGTGGCCCAGCCGGCCTCGTCGAGCAGGCCGTTGGCCCGGGTGGGGTTGTTGCCGTAGGTCTTCTCGACCGACGCCTCGTAGAACGGGCTGGACGGGCTCAGGATGCTCCACGCCCGGGTCGCGGTGCCGCGGTACACGCCCTGCAGGACCGCGTCGACGTCGACCGCGTCGCGGAACGCCTTGCGGACCCGGATGTCGTCGAACGGCGCGTGCGTCTGGTTGAAGTAGAGGTTGTAGGAGGTGCCGCTGTTGAGCTGCTTGGCGAAGTTCAGGTTCGGGTCGCTCCTGACCAGTTCCTGCTCGGTGGCGGGCACGCCCTCGATCACGTCGACCTGGCCGGAGGTCAGCGCGCCGACGCGGACCGAGGACTCCTTGAGGAACCGGTAGGTGATCTCGTCGAGGTAGGCGGGGCCCTGGTGGCCGGCGTTGGCGGGCGCCCACGCGTAGGCCGGGTTCTTCTTGTAGTGGACCTCCTGGCCCTTGGTGTAGCGGTCCAGGATGAACGGCCCGGTGCCGGCGACGGACGGCCCGCCGGCCTTCAGATCGGGGCTCTTGAGCGACTTCGGCGACACCTGCGCGCCCTGCGGGGAGGCGAAGAAGTCCAGGACGAGCACGTCGGGCTGCTTGAGGTGCACGGCGAGGGTCAGCGGGTCGACGACCTGGGCGTCCTTGAAGTTCTTCAGCTGGGTCGTGGCGACGCTCGGGTTGTAGCCGGCGACCAGGAGCTGGTCGAGGTTGGCCTTGACGGCGGCGGCGTCGAACGTGTCGCCGTCGTGGAAGGTGACGCCGTCGCGGAGCTTGAACGTGTAGGTGAGCCCGTCGGCGGACGCCTCCCACGACGTGGCCAGCCAGGGCAGGTAGCCGCCCTTGTCGTCGTGGGTGAGCAGCGCCTCGAAGCTGTTCCACACCAGCAGGCGGGCCTTCGCCTGGGCGTACTGGTGCGGGTTGAAGGTGATCGGCTCGGTCTCGATCGCCCAGGTGAGCCTGCCGCCCTGGACGGGTGCGCCGTCGGCGGCGGGGTCCTCGGCGGCGGCGCCGTTGCACCCGCCGAGGAGCAGGGCCGCGACGGCGAGGGACGCGAGATATCTGGGCAAGGGGTATCTACGCATGGGACATCCTCAATGGGAGTTCGCGACCGGAGTTCGCGACCGGCGAACGCCGCCGTTGCGCCCTGCCGGCAGTCGCCGGCGGGTGGTCAGCGGCGTCTCGTCGGGCCAGTGCAGCAGTGGCTGTGCGTGACTGTCAACGGTCGATGGGCAGTCCTGTCGGCCATGTCACGTACCCCTGGATAATTTCATATCTTGCACGTAGGATTAGTCGGCTATCTAGCTCCGGATCCGCGGAGGACCGCATGCCGAAACTGCCGCGTTCAAGCCGTCTGGCCAGCCCCGTTGACACGACGGCCCATGGCGAGTACCGCATTGCTCGACAGCCCGACGACCCCCGCCCGCTGTACCGTTTCTCCGGCCACGTGGTCGAGGACCCGCAACCGGGCCGTTACCACCTCTACGCGGGCTGGTTCTGCCCGTGGTCGCAGCGAGTGACGATCGCCCATGCCCTCGCCGGTCTCCGCGACGTCGTCACGGTGTCCTACGTCGACAACGCGCGCGACGGCCGCGGCTGGGCGTTCCGCGAGCGCTACGGCCCCGACCCGGTCAACGGCTTCACGCTGCTGCGCCAGGCGTACGAGGCGACCGAGGAGGGCTTCGACGGCCACGTCTCGGTCCCGACGCTGTGGGACCGCGCCACGGCCCGGGTGGTCAGCAACGACTTCAAGGGCATCGGCATCGACTTCGCCACCCGGTTCCGGCACGTGGCGACCCCCGTGATCCGCGACACGACCGACTTCACCACGTTCACCGCGCCCGGCAACGAGCTGCTCGACTGGAACGCTCCCGCGCGCCGTCCCGAAGGGATCCCGGCATGACTGGGAAGCTGCACCTGGCCGTCGCGCTGGACGGCGCCGGATGGCATCCAGCCGCCTGGCGGGATCCGTCGGCGTTGCCCGACGAGCTGTTCTCGCCGGGGTACTGGCTGCGTCTGGTTCGGCTCGCCGAGCGCGGCAACCTGGACTTCGTCACCATCGAGGACGCCCTCGGCCTGCAGTCCGGCCGCTACGACGGGCTCGACGGGCGGGCCGACCACGTCAAGGGCCGCCTCGACGCGCTGCTCATCGCGGCGCGGGTCGCCCCCGTCACCACCCACATCGGCCTGGTGCCGACGGTCACCGTCACCCACACCGAGCCGTTCCACGTCTCCACCCAGCTCGCCACCCTCGACCACCTGAGCACCGGCCGCGCAGGCTGGCGGGCCCAGGTGTCCGGCCGGCCCGCGGAGGCCGGGCACTTCGGCCGGCGCACCTTGCCCCCGTTCGACCTGGACCACCTCGACGAGCCCGCCACCCAGGCGCACATCGCGGAGCTGTTCGCCGAGGCCGCCGACCACATCGAGGTGGTCCGCCGGCTGTGGGACAGCTGGGAGGACGATGCCGAGATCCGCGACGTGGCCACCGGGCGGTTCATCGACCGGGACAAGCTGCACTACATCGACTTCACCGGGCGGCACTTCAGCGTCAAGGGCCCGTCGATCACGCCGCGACCGCCGCAGGGCCAGCCGGTCGTCACCGCGCTCGCCCACACCCGTGCCGGCTACGAGCTCGGCACCGACGTGCTGTACGTGACGCCGTCCAGCGTGGCGGACGCGGCCGGCATCGTCACCGAGGTCCGCTCGCTCGGCCCGCTCGGCCCGGCGAAGGTCTTCGCCGACGTCGTGGTGTTCCTCGACCCGGACCGCAAGGCCCGCCTCGACGCGCTGGACGGCGCGGAGTACACCAGCGACGCGTACGTCTACACCGGCGACGTCGCCGGCCTGGCCGAGCTGCTGTTGTCGTGGCGGGAGACCGGCATCGACGGGTTCCGGCTGCGCCCCGGCGCGCTGCCCGCGGACCTGTCGGCCATCGCCTACGACCTCGTGCCGCTGCTGCAGGCCGAGGGCGCCTTCCGCTCCGGTTACACCGCCACCACACTGCGCGGGCACCTCGGCCTGCCCGCCGCGCAGAACCGTTACGCCCGCACGGAGGTCACCGCATGACGCACCCGAAGAAGCAGGTCATCCTCGCGGCGCACTTCCCGGGCGTGAACAACACCACGGTATGGAGCGACCCGGCGGCCGGCAGCCAGATCGCGTTCGACTCGTTCCGGCGCTTCGCGCAGAGCGCCGAGCGCGGCAAGTTCGACTTCTTCTTCCTCGCCGAGGGGCTCCGGCTGCGCGAGCAGCGCGGCCGCATCCACGACCTGGACGTGGTCGGCAGGCCCGACGCGCTCACCGTCCTCGCCGGACTCGCCGCGGTCACCACCCACCTGGGGCTCACCGGCACCGTCAACGCCACCTTCAACGAGCCGTACGAGCTGGCCCGCAAGCTCGCCTCGCTGGACCACCTGTCCGGCGGCCGCGCCGGCTGGAACGTGGTCACCTCCTACGACGCGTTCACCGGCGAGAACTTCCGCCGCGGCGGCTACCTCGACCGCGCGGACCGGTACACCCGCGCCGCCGAGGTCCTGCACACCGCCCGCGAACTGTGGGACACCTGGCCGTCCGGCGAGGTCGTCGCCGATCGGGAGGCCGGGAGGTTCACCCGTACCGCGGACCCCGGCGAATTCGTCCACAGTGGACAACACGTCGACATCCGGGGCCACTTCACGGTGCCCCGCAGCCCGCAGGGCCGGCCGCTGATCATCCAGGCGGGCGACTCCGACCCGGGCCGCGAGTTCGCCGCCCGCGACGCCGACGCGATCTTCTCCCGGCACGGCACCCTCGAGTCCGGCAAGGCGTTCTACGCCGACGTCAAGGGCCGCATGGCCCGCCACGGCCGGCGACCCGACGAGCTGAAGATCCTGCCCGCCAGCACGTTCGTCCTCGGCTCCTCATTGGCCGACGCCGCTGAACGCGCGCACCACATCCGTCGGCAGCAGGTCAGCCCGCAGACTGCGATCCTGCTGCTGGAGCAGCTGTGGAACAAGGACCTCAGCGACCACGACCCCGACGGGCCGCTGCCGGCCTTCGACCCGGTCCTGGACGACGACTCCATCATCAAGGGCCGCACCCGGCTCTTCGACGACCCCCTCGCCACCGCCCGGCAGTGGCGCGCGACCGCGGAGGAGCAGGGGCTCGGCATCCGCGACCTCATCATCGAGGTGACCGGCCGCCAGACGTTCATCGGCACCCCATCGACCGTCGCGGCCACCATCGACGAGTTCGTGCAGGCCGACGCGGCCGACGGGTTCATCCTCGTGCCGCACCTGGTGCCCGGCGGCCTCGACGAGTTCGTCGACGGGGTCGTGCCGCTGCTGCAGGAGCGCGGGGTGTTCCGCACCGAGTACACCACCACGACGCTGCGCGGGCACCTCGGACTCGACGATGTCTGACGCGGTCTTTCACTGGTTTCTCCCGACCGGGGGCGACGACCACGCAGTGGGCGCCGGCACCCACGGCGGGATCATCGGCGCCCAGGACGCCACGCCGCTGCCGCGCTCGGCGACCCACCGGGCGCCGACCCTGGACTACCTGACGCAGATCGCCCGCGCCGCCGACCAGCTCGGCTACACGGGTGTGCTCACCCCGACCGGGGTGCACTGCGAGGACGCGTGGCTGACCACCGCCGCGCTGATCGCCGAGACGCGGCGGCTCAACTTCCTCGTCGCGTTCCGGCCGGGGCTGATCACCCCGGTGCTCGCGGCGCAGATGGCGGCCACGTTCCAGCGGCTGTCGGCGGGGCGGCTGCTGCTCAACGTCGTCATCGGCAGCAGCGCCGCCGAGCAGCGCGGCTACGGCGACCCCCTGGACCACGACGCCCGCTACGAACGGGCGGGGGAGTTCCTGGACATCGTGCGCGCCGCCTGGACCGGCGCACGGGTCGACCACGACGGCGTGTTCTATGAGATCGAGGGCGGGCTGCTGCGCGAGCCGCCACCGACGATCCCGACCGTGTACCTCGGCGGGTCGTCGCCGGCCGCGGTCCGGCTCGCCGCCCGGCACGCCGACGTGTACCTCACCTGGGGCGAACCCGTCGAGCAGGTCGCGGAGAAGGTCGAGAAGGTCCGTGCCGCCGCCGGCCGGCCGATCCGCTTCGGCATCCGGCTGCACGTCATCACCCGCGACACCGCCGACCGGGCCTGGGCCGACGCGGAGCGGCTCATCGCCGGTGTCGACGACGACACGATCCGGCAGCGGCAGGAGAGCCTGCGCAGCCTCGACTCCGTCGGCCAGCGCCGCATGCTCGACCTGCACGGCGGCGACCGCGACCGGCTGGTCGTGGCACCCAACCTGTGGGCCGGCATCGGCCTGGTCCGCGGCGGCGCCGGCACCGCACTCGTCGGCAGCCACGCCGAGGTCGCCGCCCGCATCGACGAATACCGCGCGGTCGGCATCGAGGAGTTCATCCTGTCCGGCTACCCGCACCTGGAAGAGGCGTACACGTTCGCTGAAGGGGTCCTGCGTTGAAGTTCCTCGCCATCACCCTGATCGTCACCGACGGCAGGAAACCCGCCCGCGAACGGCTGCGGGAGGTCGTCGACAACGCGGTCCTCGCCGAGGAGCTCGGCTTCGACGGCTTCGGCGTCGGTGAACGCCACGAGCGGCCCTTCATCTCCTCCTCGCCGCCGGTCGTGCTCAGCCACATCGCGGCCCGCACCAGCATCATCCGGTTGTTCACCGCCGTGACGACGCTGAGCCTGCTGGACCCGGTCCGCGCGTTCGAGGACTACTCCACCTTGGACAACCTGTCCGGCGGGCGCCTCGAACTCATCGTCGGCAAGGGCAACGGCGCCGCGCAGGCGAAACTGTTCCACGTCACCGCCGAGGACCAGTGGGACCGCAACCGCGAGGGCTACGAGCTGTTCACCCGCCTGTGGCGCGAGGACAAGGTCACCTGGTCGGGCAGGTTCCGCCCGTCGCTGGAGGACGCCGAGGCGTGGCCGCGGCCGCTGCAGCCGCGGATTCGCATCTGGCACGGCAGCGCCACCAGCAAGGCCTCCGTCGAGCTGGCCGCCCTGCACGGCGACCCGCTCTTCTCCGCCAACGTCACCAACCCGGTCGAGCCCTACGCGGAACTCGTCGCGTACTACCGCGAACGGCTCGCCTTCCACGGCCACGACGCGTCCACGGCGCTCGTCGGCGCCGGCTCCGCCGGGACGTACGTGGCCGAACGGTCCCAGGACGCGACCGACGTGTACCGGCCGATCTTCAACAAGCGCCTGGAGCTGTTCAAGCGCGTCGGCGTCGAGCCGGTGTTCCACACCCTCGAGGACGCGATCGAACGCAGCTCGATCCTCGTCGGCAGCCCGCAGCAGATCATCGACAAGGTTCACCGGTATCACGCCCGGCTCGGCCACGAGGTCATGCACGTGCAGGCCGATGCCGACGGGCTCACCGACAAACAGCACCGCGGCTCCCTGGAGCTCTTCCAGGCCGAGGTCGCCCCCGTGCTGCGCCGTGAGATCCCCAGTCGCCCGTTCCCATCCTTGGCGGTGCCGTCATGACCGTTCCACTGTCCGTCCTCGACCTGGCCCCGCTGAGCTCCGGCAGCGACGCGGGCGCCGCCCTGCGCAACACGATCGACCTCGCCAGGCACGCCGAGTCGTTCGGCTATCAGCGGTACTGGGTCGCCGAGCACCACTTCGCGCCCGGCGTCGCCAGCGCCGCACCGGCGGTGCTCATCGGCCTCATCGCGGCGGCCACCGACCGGATCCGGGTCGGGTCCGGCGCCGTCCAGGTCGGCCACCAGACGGCCCTGTCGGTGGTGGAGCAGTTCGGGCTCCTCGACGCGGTCCACCCCGGCCGGTTCGACCTCGGCCTCGGCCGCTCGGGGCAGCGGCGCACGGAGGCCCTGGCCGCGCTGTCCACGCCGCCACCGGCGCCGGCGCCGGCCCGGGTCGTCGACGGGCTGCTCATCCCGCCGGCGTTCGACTTCGGGAAACTGGTCGTGCAGCCGCGCTTCGCGCTGTTCGCGGAGCTGCTGCAGCAGCCGGGGGCGACGGCGCCGGACTTCGCCCAGGTCGTCGACGACATCCAGGCGTTCATCGCCGGCACCTACACCCGCGGCGACCTCGACGTGCACGTCACGCCCGGCGAGGGCGCGAAGGTCGAGCTGTGGATCCTCGGCTCCAGCGCCGGGCAGAGCGCGACCGTCGCGGGGGAGCGGGGGCTGCCGTTCGCCGCCAACTACCACGTCGCGCCGGCGACCGTGCTGGAGGCGGTGGAGGCGTACCGGGCCGCGTTCCGCCCGTCCGTGGTGCTGGACCGCCCGTACGTGCTCGTCTCCGCCGACGTCGTCGTCGCACCCGACGAGGCGCAGGCGCGGCATCTCGCGTCGCCGTACCGGCACTGGGTCCGCAGCATCCGCACCGGCGCCGGCGCCATCCCCTTCCCGACGCCGGCCGAGGCCGCCGCGGCGCCGTGGACCGACGAGGACCAGGCCCTCGTCCAGGACCGCCTCGACACCCAGTTCGTCGGCGACCCGGCCGCCGTCGCATCGCGGCTGGAGACGCTGCGGCGGGTCACCGGCGCGGACGAGCTCCTGGTCACCACCATCACCCACGACCACGCCGACCGGGTGCGCTCCTTCGAGCTGCTCGCCAAGGAGTGGGCCGGCTAACCGGCCGCCCGCACGAGCAGCCAGGCGGCGAGGCCGAAACCCATGACGGCGACGGCGGTGCGCAGCACGCGCGGGTCGAGGCGGCGGGTGACGGCGGGGCCGAGCGCGCCGCCGATGCCTGAGCCGACGGCGAGCGGGACGACGGCCCACCAGGCGACGTCGGCGAGGACCGCGAACATGACCGCGGGCATGACGCCGGCGCAGGCGGTGAGGGCGTTCTTCACGGCGTTGGCGCGGACCAGGTCCGGGTCGACGAGCAGCAGCACGATGGCGAGGGTGAGGATGCCGGCCCCGGCGCCGAAGTAGCCGCTGTAGACGCAGACCGCGCACAGCGCCACCGCGGCGACGACCATCCGCCAGGTCTCGACGGGGCGCCACGTCGCGACGGGGCGTCCCGTCGCCAGCCGGCTCCGGGACCCGGCCGCCGCTGTGCCCGCGGCGGCGGCCGCCGGGGCGGAGGTCTTGTCCACCGCGGGCCGCACCAGCACCAGCACGGCGGCGGACGCGATCAGGAACGGCACGATCCACGCGAACACTCCCGGCGGGGTGACCAGCAGCAGGACGGCCCCGGCGGTGCCGCCGGCCACCGCGACCAGGGCCCACCCCGGCAGTCGCTGCCGGTGGACCCGCAGCTCCTCCCGGGACGCCGCCGACGACGCGACCGCACCGCTGATGACCGCCACGGTGTTGGACACGTTCGCCTGCAACGGGTTCAGCCCGGCGGCGAGCAGCGCCGGATAGGTGACGAGCGACGCGATCCCGCCCGCCGTGCCGACCACCCCGCCGAGGATGCCCGCCAGGACGAGGAACGCGATCTGCACCGGTCCGACAGTAGTTGACATCGACGACATCCATACCTAGGTTGCCTAGGTATGGATGTCCGGGGTCATCTCGACCTGCTGCTGCTCGCGGTGCTGGCCGACGCCGGCCCCGTGCACGGCTATGCCCTGATCGCCGCGCTGCGGGACCGCTCCGAAGGGGTGTTCGACCTGCCGGAGGGCACCGTCTATCCGGCGCTGCACCGCCTCGAGCGCGACGGTCTGGTCGTGAGCCACTGGGAGCAGGCTGTGCCCCGCCGCCGCCGTGTCTACGCGCTGACCAGCGACGGCCGGCAGGCCAGGGTCGCGAAGCAGAGCGAGTGGCGCAGCTTCGTCAGCGGCGTGCAGTCCGTGATCGGCCCCGCCGCCGGACCGGTGACGGCATGACCACCGGGGAGGGCGGCAGCCCGGTCGAGGAGTACCTCGACGAGATGTTCGACCGGCTGGCCGGCACCGGCGCGCCCGGCCGCCGGATCCTCGCCGAGGCCGAGACCCACCTGCTCGCCGCGGCAGAGGACGGCATCGCCAGCGGCCTCGATCCGATGGCCGCCGAGCGGGAGGCCGTCGCCAGGTTCGGCACCGCCACCGACATCGCCCGGCAGGTCCGGCCCGCCCCGGCGGGTCTGCGGGTGGCGCTGCGCAGGCTCACCGTCGGCGCGTGGGCCGTCACCGGCGCCGCGCTCGCCTGGTACGGCGCGAGCGGCACCGTCACCTGGCTCCTCGGCCGGCCGTTCGCACAGCTGATGATCGCCACCGACCGGTTCGGCAGCCAGCGGGACATGTGCGAGCGGCCGTGGGTGCCAGGCACGCCCGGCCTGGACTGCGCCGCGCTCTACCAGAGCCAGCTCGCCACGGTGCCCGCCGGCGGGGCGCGGTTCCCGTTCGTGGTCGTGGCGCTCGCGGGCGCCGCGCTGCTGGCCGCCCTGTTCATGGCCCGCCGCTGGACCGCGCTCGGCACCCCGGCCTGGACGCCGGCGGGTCCCGCGCTGCGGCTGGCGTTCGCGGTGCCGTTCGGCCTCGTCGCGGCGCTGCTGCTGTTCTATGCCGCCCTCGGCGCCCACGCGTTCATGCAGAGCTGGACGCTGAGCTACGCCACCGCCGGGTTCCTCGCCGGCGTCATCAGCGTGGTCGCGGCCCGCCGCTCCCGCCGGCGGGCCGCACCGGCATAGCTTCAGTCGAGCATCGCCCCGCAGGTCATGTTCAGCGCGGTGCCCGTCATCGTGCGGGCCAGGTCGGAGGCGGCGAAGACGGCCAGGTTGCCGGCGTCCTCCAGGGTCGCGGCCCGGCCCAGCAGGGTCTGGCCGGTGATGCCCGCCTCGATCTCCGCGCGGCCCGGCAGGTCCGCCGGGATGCCCTCGGGCACGCCGCCGGTGCGCAGGGTCAGCACCCGCACGCCGTGCGCCGCCAGCTCCGTGGCGAGCTGGCGGCGCATCTGCTCGACGGCCTCGAAGGCGGTCTGCAGGCCGCCGAGGTGGTAGTCGCGCGGCGGTTCGCCGGACCCGCCGAAGAACAGCAGCACCCCGCCGCCGCCGTCGCGGGCCATGTGCCGGCCGGCGGCGCGGGAGGTGATGAACTTCGACCGCACCGACTGCACGACCGGCGCCAGGTAGTCCTCGACGCTCATGTCGAGCATCGGGGTGCCCTGCACGTCGGCGTCGGCGATGACGTTGACCGCCACGTCGATCCGTCCGGCGGCCGCGACGACCGCAGCGGCGTGCTCCTCGACGGCCCGCTCGTCGAGGGCGTCGACGACGGCGGTGTCCGCGGTCCCGCCGGCCGCGCGGACGTCCGCCGCGACCCGCTCCAGCGCGCGCAGGGTGCGCCCGGCGAGGAACACCCGTGCACCGGCCCGCCCGTACGCCCTGGCCATGGCGCCGCCGACCGAGCCGCCGCCCCCGTAGATGATCGCGTTCTTCCCTGCCAGCAGCATGGTGCTTCCTTCCGCGTCGGTGTGTCCGTCACCGATACAACCCGGCGTGGCGCCCGGACTCATCGCGGATCGAGGAACCCGGGCAGGCCGAACGCGGGGAACAGGGCCGGGCCGAGGAACGACACCACCGACGTGACCCGGGAGCCGCGGACCGTCAGCACGTCGATGCTCGCCGCCTCGAACCCGCCGCCGGGGGCGAGGAGGTACGTGCCGAACGCCGGCAGGCCGTTGGCGCGGGTCGGCAGGAACCGCCACCGGTGCAGGGCCGGACCTTCGAGGAGGAACGTGCGGATGGCCGCGGCACCGTGGTACACCTCGGGCAGCGGTGGCATCGAGTACCTCGCGTCGTCGGCCAGCATCCCGACGATGGCGTCGACGTCGCCCGCCTCCCACGCCGCGCGATAGGCGCGGGCCACGTCCCGCACGTCGGGGGAGGGCGCGGCGTCGGGCGCGGGCAGCGCCTTGCGGGCCCGCTGGACGGCGCTGTTGACCGCGGCGGCCGTCGTGCCGAGCAGGTCGGCGGTCTCGGCGGCGGAGAAGCCGAGGACCTCCCGGAGCAGGATCGCGGCCCGCGGGCGCGGCGCGAGATGCTGCAGGGCGGCGACGAACGCGAGCTCCACCGAGATCCCGGTGATCGCGTCGGGGAACGGCTGCAGCCACAGCGGCTCGCCGGCCGGATCCGCGGGCAGCTCGCGGCGGCCCCGCCGTTCCAGCGCGGTGAGGCAGCGGTTGGTGGCGATCCGGTACACCCAGGGCCGCACCCCGCCGCGATCGGTGAGGTCCGGGAACGCCTTCCACGCCCGCAGGTAGGTCTCCTGCACGGCGTCCTCGGCGTCGTGCAGCGAGCCCAGCATGCGATAGCAGTGTGCGAGCAGCTCGTTGCGCAGGGGCCCGACCAGCGCCTCGAACGTGTCGTCGTGTCCGTCGAGGGTGTCCACGCGCGCGGCCGCTCCTACCTCTGCCACAACTCCTGCTGCAACCGCTACCACAACGCCGGCTTCCGCACCGTCACGGCGTCCGCGGCGGCCCCGCCAGGGCGGTGATGATGTCCGTCCACCGCTGCTCGGGATCGACGCCCCCGGCCGCGGTGAGCGACGGGAACGTCGCCGGGTAGCCGGCATGGCGGAACAGCCGGTCGACGAGCCTGGTGTTCGGGGTGCAGGCCGGCGCGCGGCGCAGCCACGATCCGCGGACGCGGGCGATCCGGTCGGCGTCGCCGCGGTGCAGGCCGAGCAGCAACTCGACCGTCCACTCCCGCCAGCCGGGCCGGCCCGAGACCGCCTGGATGATGGCGTTCGCCTCGTCGAGCGCGGCGATGACGGCGGCGTCATCGCCGAGCAGGCACACCGCCTTGGCCGCGACCGACGTGCGCATCTGCAGGTGCATGCCGAAGCGGTCGCACTGCGCGATCACCGTGTCGCATTCCGCGGTGGTGATCCGGCGGGCGAGGGCGGAGCGCCAGGTGACGGCGGTCGTGTTCTCCAGCGCGATGCGGTGCTGGCCCTGATCGTTGAGGAACGCCGCCCGGCTGACGGTGCCCGCGATCGCCTCGTCCAGGTCGCCGCGCTCGAACGCGAGGTCGCTGCGAAGCCGCTGCAGCTCGGTCGGCACGGTCGGCGGCGTCTCCCGCAGGAGCCGGTCCAGGTCGTCGTACCGGCACAACGTGTGCAGCGTGCGGCCGACCTGATACCGCAGCACCGACGAGTCCGGCTCCGCCGCCAGCAACTCGCGCAGCAGGGTCAGGGCGCGTCCTGGGTCGCCGCTGACCCGGATCGAATATGCCAGGAACACCTTCGCCCGGCGGGTGATGTCGGCCGGTAGCGGGGTCGCCAGGAGCTGTTCGAGGTGGCGGATGCGTTCGTCGGTGTGTTTTCCCCGCCACGCGTCGAAGAAGCGTGACAGCTGCCCCATCCAGGTGCGGGTGTCCGGTGGCGGCAGGCGCTCCGCGGTGCGGCCCATGCCGGGCAGCTCGACCAGCGCGGTGGCCAGCCACGGGACCTCGAGATCGTGTTCGGCGCTGAGGCCGGCCGCGAGCTCCAGCACGTCCAGCCGCCGGTCGACGTCCTCGATCACCTCGTCGTGGCGTTGCCGCAGGACGTCGAGCAGCGCACGGGCGCAGTCGAGGCGGTCGGCGGCGGTGAACGCGCCGGGGCTGCTGACCGACTCCTTGGCCAGGGCGGCGCGGACCGCGTCGTGCAACCGGTAGGGGAACACCGGGTGAGCGTCGCCCCGGACCAGTGCCCTGGTGCAGAACCGTTGCGCGTCGCCCTCCAGCCGGCGCGCCGCCGACGCCAGCAGCCGGGTGTCGAAGCGGGGGAGCAGGCTGGCGGTGCGGGCGATCGCGCGTTCCTCGTCCGGCAGATCGGCGAAGACCCGGGTCACCAGGGCGGGCAGCGGACCGCCGAAGGTGCCGGGGTCCAGGGCGCCGGGTCCGGCCGAGCGGGCGATCGCCAGGGACAGGTCGAGGTACAGCGGCAGGCCGTGCGCGCCGCGCCGGATGCGTTCGGTCACGTCGGCGCCGAGGACGGGGTTGCCGCCGGCCCCGGACGCCCGCGCCAGGTAGCGCAGCACGTCCTCGTCGGCGAGGTCGCCGACGAGGTGCTGCCGCGGCTCGGCGGTGGACAGCAGGCTCAGGCCCGGCCAGACGCTCGCGCCGACCTCGGGCAGGACCCCGAACAGCGCGGGGTCCGCCCAGTCCAGGCTCCGCCTGGACGTGACCGTCCACAGCACGCCCGGGGTGAGGTGGACGATCCGGTTCAACAGCCGTTCCTGTTCGCGGTCGCCGCCCTGGACGTATTCCACGGCGTCGGCGAACGCGACGACCAGCGGCCGGGAGCCTCGGACCAGGCGCTCCAGGTCCCAGGACAGCAGCCCGGGGAGGTACGAGGCGACCTCGGACGAAGCGTCCCGGCTGGCCGCCTCGACGATCGCCTCGAGGGCGTGGCAGTCGCGCAGCATCCGGTTGCTGAGGCGGCGGCTGCGGATCGCGTCGACGAGCATGATGCCGGTCCGCACCGACAGGGGTCCCAGGCCGAGCTGTGCGCCCGCGTCGGCGATGGCGTCGCTGAGGGTGTCCATGATCTGGCCGTGGACGTCGAACCCGGTGGAGGTCTTCAGCTGCGGCAGGGCGGTGCCGGGGCGGGCGAGCGACCACCATGCGGCCAGTCCCAGGTCGAACGCGGGGAACCGGCGGCCGCGCGCCGCGACGGCCGCGCGGAGGCTCAGCACGACGTCGACGGCGCTCACCACGCGGCTGCCGTGGAAGTCGATGCGGGCGGTGCAGACGGGATGGTCCAGTGCGGGTGGTGCGCCCCAGTCGGTGTCCGGCGGGAGTTCGCCGTGCAGCCAGCGCTCCAACCTGCGGGACAGCTCCGTCTTGCCGACCCCTCCGATCCCGTAGAACGTCAGGACGTTGCGGCGGACGGGTTCGTCGAGCACCGCGGTGCCGTCGACGACCCGCTCCAGGTGCCGCAGGACGGCGTCGTGGAATGCCTCGTTTTCCGGGACGCGGTCGGTGAACAGGTCGACCGCGGTGAACCGGCGGTCGAACAGCCGGTCCAACGTCATGGGAACAGTCCAGCACAGTCCGTACCCGATGGGCAGCGCGCTACGGCCGCGACACGATCGACGATCATCCAGGCCGGCCTGGCCACCCGGCAGCCCCGGCACGGCCGATCGTCCGGACCACCGCGCCGCGGTGTCAGCTCGTGCGGCCCAGCGCGCCGGTGCGCAGCACATCGTTGGCGGAGGTGAGCAGGCGGTGGCAGAGGTCGGACTCCTCGGCCCAGCCCTGCCAGACGTCGTCGTCATCGGCGATGCGGGCGGTGAGGTCTTCGAACGAACGGTCCTCCACCGGTGTCCCGGCGACCCAGTCCGTGACCGGTGAGTCACCGGTGCGCAGGACGTAGCCCAGCGCCACCGCCTCGGCCCGGAGGCGGTGCGCCGACACGATGCAGCCGTGCTCGCCGAAGAGCACGCCGGGCAGTGGCCTCGGCAGGATGACGACGCCGTCGCCGCACGCGGCGAGCAGGTGGTCGAACGCCGTCGCGCGGTCGGCCAGGGTGTCATACGCCTGGTAGAGATCCGGCCCGTAGGGCGGGGCCTCGGCGGGGGCCGTGCCACGGACGGCGACGTGCCGCGCGAACCAGTCGAGCCGGTCGACCCGCCGGGCATGCGACGAGTACGACCCCATCGACGCGCCGAGCAGGCACGGGTCGGTGTCCGGCGGCAGCGGCGGCTCGATCGCGGTGACCGACAGCGGCTCCCGGTGTGGCGGCAGCCCGAGCAGCTGCAGGTCCGCGTTGAGCTCGTCCAGGAACCGCTGCCGCTCCTCCAACGGCCAGTACGTCTCGTCGCACAGGAACAGTCCGATACCGACATCGAAGCCCACGCCGGAATCGTAGGGTCATGGCTGGTTGAGCAGTTCCATCAGCTGGGCTGCGTTGCGTTGGGCGTTGTCGGCGCAGCAGTTGTTGAGCAGCACGTGGGTCTCGTCGGTCTGCGCGGCCAGGTCGTGCAGCTTCGTGGCCCAGTCGGCCAGTTCGTGCTCGGAGTACAGGTAGGCGAACTTCTCGTCGATGTCGGTGCTGGTCCAGTGGTCGCCGCGGCCGTGGAAGCGCACGACCGCGAGGTCCGAGGTGGCCGCGACGACCGGCGGGACCGACGAGCGGTGCCCCTGCGGCATGTCGACGGCGACGTACGGGATGTCGCGCTCGCGCAGGAAGCGCAGCGTTGCCTGCTCGGAGTCACCGTCGAACCACGACGCGTGCCGGAACTCGACGGCCACCCGCAGCGGCCGGCAGCGGGCCACGACGTCGAGCAGTGTCTGCCTGCTGGCGGCGCGGGCGGTGAACCACGGCGGGAACTGGAACAGCACGACGCCCAGCTTGCCGGCCCGCACCAGGGGGTCCAGCGCGGCCAGGAACCGGGTCCATACCTCCTCGTAGGTCTTCGGCGGCAGGTCGTCCGCGTACAGGCGCTGCTTGCCGGCGTCGGGCCGCAGGTCCTTCGGTAACGTGCTGACCCTGATCGGGTGGCCGGTCAGCAGGCCGAACGCCTTGATGTTGAACGTGAAGGTGGCCGGGGTGCGCTGCGCCCACAGGGCGGTGTTCCGCTCGGCGGGCAGCGCGTAGTAGGTCGAGTCGACCTCCACGATCGGGAACTGGGTGGCGTAGTAGGCCAGCCGCCGCTCGGGGCTGTTCGCGTCGTGCGGGTACCAGCCCGATTCGAGCAGCGTCCTGTGGGTCCAGGAGGCGGTCCCCACCTTGATCTCGCCCATGACTGCACTGCGTCCCCCGCCACGGCGCCCGGCAAACCGCCACGCCGCGGGTCATTACGCCGGGGCGTGCGCCAGCTGGGTGCGCAGCCAGGCCGGGTCCGGGTTCACGTGGGCGCCGTCAGGCAGGATGACGGTCGGCACGGTCTCGTTGCCGCCGGCGACCTGGCGCACGGCGGCGGCGCCGTCGGGGTCGCGCCAGATGTTCACCCACGACGCGTGCCGGGCACGGCCGAGCAGGCGCAGGCGCAGCCGCAGGCAGTACTGGCAGCCCGGCCGCCAGTAGACGATGGGGCGTCCCGCGGCCTGTGCCACGGCGGCGGGCACGTGCCGGGGAAAGGACAGCGGGGAGAAGACGACGGCGAGGGCGAGGAACGCCAGCCCGAGGACCACCGCACCGGTCACGGAGCCGTCCGCGGCCTGCTTGGCGGCGACCGCCGCGCCGCACGCCACGAACGCCAGGGGCATCAACCAGATACGGATCACGGCGACACCTTAATCGCTCAAGCCGGTGACGGGGACACCAGGAGGCCGCGCTCGTCGAGGACCTTGTCGCTCCAGTAGCGGTCCCACTCGTCATCGACGTGCACGGGGACCTTGCCGGCAGGGTAGGGCACGTAGCCGGACGGCGGGTCGGTGCCGTCGCGGACGCAGGTGCGGCCGGTGGCGTTGCCGACGGCCTTCACCGGGTGCTCGCCGGAGCGGCAGATCCGCTCCTTGAGCGAGCACCCGGTGACGGTGAGCGTGAGCAGGACCGCGGTGAGCAGGACGGCGAGCAGGCGCTGGGGCATGCCCTCAGTGTGGGCCTCGCGGGACGTCGCCGCGCAACGTGATGCGGTGCGTGACGCGGTGGGCGGTGCCGTAGTCGCGGTCGGCGTAGTGGGCGGTGCTGCGGTTGTCCCACACGGCCACGTCGCCGGCCCGCCAGCGGTGACCTGCCACAGCACCCCGAGCACGGCGACGGCCACCACCCGCAGTCCGATCCGGCGGCCCCACTCGGCGTTCACGGCGCTCCCTACTTCGATGCGATCGGCGTTGCAAAAGTCTGCAAGTCCTGTCGTATAAGTAGAGAAGAAGCAAGTGGGGCCGCCGTTGATCACATGCTCTGCAGTGCCGCTCCGACGATGCGCTGGGAACGCAGCGGCTGGTCGGTGCCGCCCATGTGCAGGGTGTTGACGGAGAAGACCAGCCGCATGGACAGGTCCCGGGTCGCGGCCATCGCGTTGTTGTAGCCGGGCCGGTCGCCGCTCTTGCCCCACACCGTCGACGACGGCAGGTCCAGCAGCTTCGTGAGCCCGGCGCTGTAGACCGCGTCCTTGTCGTCGGTGTCGTCGTCGTTGCCGTCGTACAGCTTCACCCCGGCCGGCACGGTGAACATCTCCGACAACTGAGGCTCCGGCACCAGGTGCCCGCTGAACAGCGCCACCATGAACCGGTCCAGGTCCGGCGCCGTCGAGATGATCGACGCCGCCGACCACTGCAGCGACGTGTCGGCGCGGGTCACGTCGACCCAGCCGTCCGCGGTTGCCTCGTAGCCGTGCGCGTGCGGGCCGTGCACCTCGACGTCCCGGCCGGGCGCGGTGGTGCCGCGCAGGCCGAGCCGGTCGATGATCCGCCGCTGGATCTGCGATTCCCAGCTGCGACCGGTGACCTTCTCGATGAGCAGGCCGGCGACGATGTAGTCGACGTTGCCGTACCGTTGCTTCGTGCCGGGCGTGAACGCCAGAGGCTCGGCGGTGTCGATCTGGCTGCCCTTCGCCCAGTGGTCGTAGCGGTGCGCGAGGAACCACTCCGCCTGCTTGTTCGGCACCGGGACGTGGTTGATGCCGCTGGTGTACGTGAGCACCTGCCGCACCGTGATCGGCGCGGTCCCGGCGGGCAGGAGGTCGGGCAGGTAGTGCTGCACGGTCTGGTCCAGGCCGAGCCTCCCCTCCGCGGCGAGCTGCAACGCGACCACGGCCGTGAAGGTCTTGGTCATGCTGCCGATGCGGAAGCGCCCGTCGATCGGGACCGTCCGTCCACTGCGGACATCGGCGACGCCGGCCGTGCCCTGGCGGCATCCGTCGGCGTCGTTGAGCAGCAGGAGCGCCCCGGACGCCTCCTCGTCCGGCAGCCCGGCGAGGGCATTGCGCAGCGGGGTCCCGTCCGCCACGGTCGTGCAGCGGTGCAGGCCCGGTTCCCCGGCGTTCGCGGTGCCGGCCGTTCCGATGACGAGCGCTGCCGCGACCAGGGCGGCACTGAGTTTGCGCAAAGCGGACACCTCCAACGATAGGTGGAAATTGGTCACTTCCCACCCTGTCGCCGGCGGTGCCGCACGGGCATCCGGGGTTTACCTCCGCGGGTCCCCGAGAACCGTCCCTGAGAAGCCGTCAGGGTCCTCCACCCACGGCAGGTGGCTGGCACCCTCCAGGACCACCCGGCGCACGTCCGGCAGCGCCGCCGCGAGGGAGTCCACCGCCCACCGGGGCCGCAGGTCCTCGCTGCCGTCGATGATGAGCACCGGCACCCGCAGCCTCCGGCACTGCGCGGCGAGGTCCGTCTCCCGCAGCCGCCGCGCCATCTCGGCGTTGAGGGTGACGTTGCACTCGCCGTTGATGTCGAACCACGGCGTCGCCATCGCCTCCGCGTGCGCGACGGCCCGCTCCCGGTCGGGGAACTCGGCGCTCCACTGCCGCACCACCGACGCCCGGTCGTGGCCGCGCGGCAGGTCCCGGACCCGTTCCCGGAACGCGGGCTTCCAGGTGTCCTCGTCGTCGACGCCGGTGCCGGCCACGTACACCAGGCGCCGCACGCGATCCGGGTGCCGCAGCGTGTATTCCAGGGCCAGGTGCGCGCCCCACGAATGCCCGAGCAGCGTGGCAGGCCCGCCGGCGTACTGGTCCAACACCGCGTCGAGGTCGCGGATGCTGCGGTCCAACGTGTACGGCCCGCGCCGCTGCGACCTGCCGCACCCGCGCTGGTCCCACCGGACGGTCCGGTAGTGCCCGGCGAACATCGTGGCGAGGTCACCGGCCATGTCCCACAGCCCCGGCCCGCCGTGGCAGAACACCAACGGCGGCCCCTCACCGCCGGCCTCCGTCCACAGTCGACACCCGTCGTCGGTCAGCACGTCGCGGCCTCCGCGATCTCCCCGGTCGGCAGGGTCGCGTCGACGGACACCAACAGCCCCCGCGACCGGTAGTGCTCCACCGTCGGCGTGACCGCGGACCGGAAGATGCGAAGCTTGACCGCGACCGTGTGCGGGGTGTCGTCCTCGCGCTGGAACAGCTCGCCGCCACAGCGGTCGCAGCGGGCCGGGACGGCCGGCGGGTCGAACTCGACGTGCCACGACCGGCCGCAGCCGCGGCACACGCGCCTGCCGCACAGGCGGCGTATGACGTCATCATCGGACAGGACGACGTCGGCGACCCGGTCCAGCGGCATGCCGCGACCGGCGAGGGCGGCGTCGAGTTTCGCGGCCGGGAACACCGGACCGGGAAGGTTGTCGAGGACGAAGCCGCCGCGGGCGTCGTCCTGCCCCAGCCGGGTCAGCACCATGGACAGCGTCACGTCCTCGGGGACCAGGTTGCCCGAGCGCATGCAGCGGTCGGCCTCGGCCGCCGCCGCGGTGCCGGCCCGGAACTCCGCCTGGATCACGTCGCGCATGGTGATGAGGGGGACGGCGAGACGGGCTGCGATGGCCTCGGCGACGGTCTCCCGGTCCGAGCCCGGGACGCCGAGGACGCCGAGTCGTCTCATCGTGGGAGCGCCCGCAGCGCGTCGAGCGTCGCCGGCCACGGGAACGGCGGCGGTGGGGTGGTCGGATCGCTGTCCAGCGGCGGCACCGACGCCGGGTCGAACACGACCGTCACGCCCCACCCGCGCAAGGTCCGCAGGCTTGCCTGGAACGCCGGATGGTTGGACAGCCCGACGTTCGGCGTGGGTACGACGATGACCGGCCTGCCCAGCCCGATGCCCTCGTTGAGCAGTCCCAGGGCCAGGGTGTCACTGATCCCGGCGGCGAGTTTGTTGACCGTGTTGAACGTGGCCGGCGCGACCACGAACGCGTCGGCGGGCGGCAGCACGTCCGGCTCGTCGGGCTGCTTGTACTGCGACCGCACCGGATACCCGGTCTGCCGCGCGAGGGCGCCGGCGTCCACGAACTTCAGCCCGTCCGGGGTCGCGACGACGCAGACCACCCACCCGTCCCGCTGGGCGGAGGCGACGAAGTCGGGCAGGTCCGCGGCGGGGCGGCCACCGCAGGCGACGACGTACAACACCGGCATGCGGAACAGGCTAACCGCCTGGGCACTCATGAGCGCACACGGTGACCGGCGCCGGGAGCCCGTGGTTTCCCGGGACGTGCCCGATGAGCGGGGTGCTCGCCCTGGCACTCACCACGGCCAGGACGATGAACAGCAGCGGCGCGGCGATGAGCGCGCCGAGGAAGTGCCGGCCCCAGCCGGGCTCGTCGGCGGCCTTGGCGAGGGCGATGCCCAGCGCCGGCAGCGCCACGGCCGCCGCCATCCCCGAGATGAACAGCGTGTCGGTGGTCGCCCCGAACGCCTCCGCCGCCGCGCGGGTCGGCAGCCAGATCACCGTGGTCCGGCGGACCAGTGCCACGATGAGCAGGAACGGCGCGCCGTACATCGTGATGTAGAACAGCACGCCCAGGCCGGCGCGTCTCATCGGACGGCGGCCGAGTACAGCGCGACACCGAAGGCGGCGAAGAGCACCGTCGCGAGCGCGGACAGGGTGCCGGCCAGCGCCGCCGGGATGCGCAGCCGGGTCACGACGGCCGTCGCCGCCATGAGGATCAGCAGCAGCGGCACACCCACCACGACCACGAGCGCCGGCAGGAAGTCCATCAGCGACCAGCCGCAGCCGCCGGAGCCGCAGTCCATGTCCGTCGCTTCCGGACCGTCGGGCAGCGACCACTGGCCGACGGCGAACGCCGCGACCGGGGTCAGGAACCAGCCGACGGCGACCAGCAGGCTCGCCCCGTACTGCGTGCGGTCGTTCTCCATGCCGAGATCCTTGCCGCCGCCGCCCGCCGGGGCATCGGCGTTCGTACTCAGTTGCGTACTGAGTACGGTGCGTGGTGGCGTACCATTCGGCGTCCGGGTCCCGCGGCTGGGGGGTTGTTCGTGCAGGGTCAGGTCCGGTTCGCCGTCGACCTCGGCACCTCCAACACGGTGGCCGTCGTCGACCGGGGCGACGGCACGCCCCGCCCGCTGCTGTTCGACGGCAACCCGCTGCTGCCGTCCGCAGTGTTCGCCGACGCCTTCGGGACCGTGTTCGTCGGGCGCGACGCCGAGCGGCACATGGCGACCGACGCGGCCCGCTACGAGCCGAACCCCAAGGGGCACATCGACGAGGGGCTGATCCTCCTCGGCGACCGCGAGGTGCCGGTCGTCGAGCTGCTCGCCGCGATCCTGCGCCGCGTCGCCGCCGAGGCCGCGCAGACCGGCGTCCTGGCCGGCGGCACCACCGTGCTCACCTGCCCCGCCGACTGGGGCCCGCGCCGCCGGGCCGTCCTGTCCGAGGCCGCCGGGGTTGCCGGGCTCGGCAGGGTCACGCTGCTGGACGAGCCGGTCGCCGCCGCCACGTACTGCATGCGGGTCCTCGGCTCGCGGATCGCCCCCGGCCGCAGCGTCGCCGTCTTCGACTTCGGCGGCGGCACCCTCGACGTCACGGTCGCCCAGGCCCTGCCCGACGGCGGGCTGCGGGTCCTGGCCACCGGCGGCCTCGACGACCTGGGCGGCACCGACATCGACGCCGCGCTCGTCGGGCACCTCGGCCAGCAGGTCGCCGCGCACGACGGCGAGCTGTGGCGCCGGCTGCAGCACCCGCAGACCCCGGCGGACTTCCGCGACCGGATGAACTTCTGGTCCGAGGTACGCGCGGCGAAGGAGATGCTGTCCAGGTCCGCCACCGCGCCGGTGCACGTGCCGGGCGTCGACCAGGCCACCCACCTGACGCGCGAGGAGCTGGACCGGGTCGCGGGCCCGCTCGTGGACCGCGCGGTCGACGAGACGCGCCGTGTGCTGCAGCGCTCCGGTGTACCGGCGTCGCAGCTCGACGCGATCCTGCTCGTGGGCGGGTCGAGCCGGCTGCCGCTGGTGGCGAGCCGCCTGCACGCCCGGTTCGGGCTGGCACCGGTGGTGCCGGAGCAGCCGGAGCTGCCGGTCGCCTACGGGGCGCTGCTGCTGGGCAACACGCAGACCGCGGGCACGGGCCATGGCGCGCCGGTCACCCCGGCGGGCGGGTATCCGACGTCGGCGCTGCCCGCGGCGTATCAGACCTCGGCGCCGCCGGCCGCGTATCAGGCGTCGGCTCCGCCCGCGGCGTATCAGACGGCGCCGGTCGGGTTCCAGGCGCCCGCGTCGTCGACGTTCCAGGCGTCCGCGCCGCCGGCGGCGTATCAGGCCTCGGCTCCTCCCGCCGCGTACCAGGCCTCGGCGCTGCCCGCATACCAGGCGTCGGCGCCGCCCGTGTATCAGGCCTCGGCGCCGCCGGCCGCGTATCAGGCGCCGGCGGCGTATCAGGGGGCGCCGGCCGGGTACCCGCCACCGGCCGCGTACCCGCCACCGGCCGGGTACGCGCCGCAGGACGGTTACGCACCGCAGCAGGGTTACGCGCCGCAGCAGCAGCCGGTCGTACCGCAGCAACGCCCGCAACGGCCGTCGGTCATCATCGGCCCAGGGGTGACGATGCAGGGCAACGTCGCCATCTACGGCGACGAAGACCTCATGCCGCAGTACGCCCGCGACGAACCCGACCGCCGGACCCGCGACGAGCCTCCGGCACCGCCCGAGGAGCCGCCGGCCCGCGCCCGCCGCGGCGGCTCGGGGTTCTCGATCTCCCGCATGTTCTGGCGGCTGCGCCTCATCGCCGTGCCCGTCGTCATCGTCCTCGCCCTGACGCCGTGGGGTCGCGGCCTGCTCAGCGCCGGCCGTGACAAGATCAGCGAGTGGACCGGCAGCCCGTCCGCCACGCCGACCGTCGCGGTCTCCACGTCCACCAAGGCGAGCCCCGCGAAGTCGGGCAGCTCCACCGCCGCCGCCACCACGTCGGTCAAGCTCGTCCCCGACTCCGTCAAGGCCGGCACCTCGGTCACGGTGACCGGCACCGGCTTCGACAAGGCCGAGCAGGTGGCCATCAAGGTCAACGGCACCCAGAAGATCGTCAGGACCGCCACCGCCACCGGCGCGGTGGAGTGGAGCATGCCGACCGGGACCCTGAAGAAGGGCACTGCCACCGTCGAGCTCACCGGCGCCAAGAGCAAGCGCTCCGCGAAGGCAACCCTGGACGTGACCGCGTAGCATCGACGGCTGCGAACGTCGCCGGGGCCGCGAACTGCGGCGTGACGCCGTAACGTGTCCGAACGAAAGTCCAAGGGGTTCCGCAGTAAACCTTCCGACCGGACGGTAGGCTGGGAGGCTCCGCAGTGATTCAGGAGGCTGTAGATGGCTCGTGCGACGTCCGCCCGGCCGGAGTCGACCCGCCGCCGGCAGCGGTGGGTCGACGGATACGACCCGGAGAACACCCGCAGGTCGCTGGTCACGAGCGCGCTGAGCCTGTTCGAGAAGCGCGGCTTCGACCGGACGTCGGTGCAGGAGATCGCGGACCAGGCGCAGCTCACGAAGGGTGCGTTCTACCACCACTTCGAGAGCAAGGACGACCTGTTGCGGCACATCCAGGAGGAGTACCTGGAGGCCCAGCTCACCGCGATCCAGCAGATCGAGGCCGCCAGCGACGACCCGAAGGTGCGGGTGGCCGAGCTGATCCGGTTCAGCCTGACCAGCGTGGCCGAGTACCGGGCGCACGTGACGATCTTCTATCAGGAGCGGCGGTACCTCACGGGTGAGCTGTTCGCCGAGGTGACCCGCAAGCGGGACCTGGTCGAGGCCGCGTTCGCCGGGATGGTTCAGGACGGGGTGACCCGGGGCGTGTTCCGCGCGGACGTCGATGCCCGGATCGCCACCTTCGGGCTCGTCGGCATGTGCGCGTGGGCGTACCAGTGGCTCAACCTCAGCGGCCCGCTCAGTGTCGACGAGGTGGCCCGCCAGTTCAGCGCCATGGTCCTGGAGGGCCTGTACGCCTGACCGGCAAGAGGCATGAGCGGGGCGAACCCTTGAGTGTGCCGCACTCGGTGTGGTAGATACCTACCAGTCGGTATGACGGAGGGGTGCATGACACGAGCGGTTCGGGCAGGCATGGACTTCGTCACGGCGCTGGACCGGGGCAGCCTCGGCGGGCTCGCCCGGCTGTGTGCGCCCGGCGCGACCTGGTGGGTCGACAGCGGGCCGGACCGGCGCGGCGGCGACCCGGCGGTGTCGCCCGGCGGCAGCGGACGGTTCCCGCTGCACGGGCTGATGCGCATGGACGACAAGCTCGCCCTGATGCGGTCGCTCGGGCCGGCGGCGTTCCCGACCGGCTGCCGGCAGGTCCCGCGCCGGGTGATCGCCGGCACCGGCGTGTGCGTCATCGAGGTCGAAGGCCACGGCGTGCACGCCTCGGGGCTGGAGTACGCCAACCGCTACGCCTTCGTGTTCGACGTCGACGAGGCCGGGGCGATCGTGTCGGTGCGCGAGTACCTCGACACCATCCACGCCCAGCACGTCGTCGGCGGCGCCGCCCCGGTGCCCCGCACCGCCTTGGACCACGTGCCCGGACCCGCCGGGCAACGGCCGTCGAGCCCGCAGGAGCGGCAGGCGCTCGCGTTGTGGCCCGCCCTGGAGCACGGGGACATCGACGCGTTCGGCGCACTCTTCGCCGACGGGGCCACCTGGTGGACGGACTCCGGCCGGGACCGTGCGCGCGGGCGGCTGCACCGTACCGGCGACATCGCCGCCAACGGCCCCTTCCACGGCGTCGTCGCCATGGCCGACAAGCTCGCCGCGATGCGGGCCAGGATCGCCTCCGGTGCCTACGCGTCCGCGGCCGTCGCGGTCACCCCGCACCGGTGGGTCGCCGACGACACCCTCGTCGCGATCGAGGCGAGCGGCGACGCGACCCTCGGCGGCGGCCTGCGGTACCAGAACCGCTACCTCTGGGTCGTCGACGTGCGACCGGACGGCATCGCACAGGTCCGCGAGTACTGCGACACGCTGCACATCGCCGACCTGATGGGTTATGACGCATGACCGGCCCGCAGCGGAGCGAGGAGCTGGTCATCATGGGTGCGGCCTTTGGGTCAGGCCGACGCCGGAGCGCAGCGGAGGTGGCGGCGTGACCGGCCCGCAGCGGAGCGAGGAGCTGGTCATCATGGGTGCGGCCTTTGGGTCAGGCCGACGCCGGAGCGCAGCGGAGGTGGCGGCGTGACCGGCCCGCAGCGGAGCGAGGAGCTGGTCATCATGGGTGCAGCCTTTGGGTCAGGCCGACGCCGGAGCGCAGCGGAGGTGGCGGCGTGACCGGCCCGCAGCGGAGCGAGGAGCTGGTCATCATGGGTGCAGTCTTGGGGTCAGGCCGACGCCGGAGCGCAGCGGAGGTGGCGGCATGACCGGGCTGCCGTTCACGGACCTCAACCACGTCCTCACCACGACCAGGTCGGTGCGGCTGCGGCTGGACTACGACCGCCCGGTGCCGCTCGGCGTGATCGGCGAGTGCCTGCAGCTGGCGTTGCAGGCGCCGACCGGTGGCGCCGCGGAGGACTGGCGCTGGGTCGTGGTCGGCGACCCGGCGCGCAAGGCCGAGCTGGCCCGGCTGTACCTGGACGCCTACCTGGAGTACGTGCACAAGCCGCTGCACAGCGCCGAGGGTGCCGAGAGCGGGATCGTGCGGGGGCGCCTCGGCGGGGTCGACGAGCACGGCGCCGTCAGTGCCCGGACCGCGCGGATCCTCAGCGGCGCCGAGCACCTCGCACACCACCTCGGCCGGGCGCCGTTCCTCGTCATCCCGTGCGCGACCCGGCCCAACCCGGCCAAGGGAGGCCCCGGCACGCACTCGGCCGTCTACGGGTCGCTGTATCCGGCGATCTGGCAGTTCAACCTCGCGCTGCGGGCCCGCGGGCTCGGCACCGTCATCACCACCCTGCACCTGCATCACGCCGCCGCCGCGGCCGCGCTGCTGGGCATCCCCGAGGACGCCGTGCAGATCACGATGCTCCCGGTGGCCTACACCCAGGGCACCGACTTCAAGGTGGCCGCCCGCAAGCCGGTCAGCAGCGTCGCCTTCCTCGACCGGTGGGGCGACCCGCTGCCGTACGAGGACAAATCCGTCGACCGCCTGACGGGAGAGGACACCGTATGAACGTCCCGGCAGTGATCACCGACATCGACGAGGTCCTGACCACGACCCGCGCGGTGCGCCACCGTATGGACTTCACCCGGCCCGTCGACCGTGCCGTCGTCGAGCACTGCCTGCGCCTGGCTCAGCAGGCGCCGATGGGCTCCAACCTCGAGGACTGGCGGGTCGTCGCGGTCGACGACCCGGCGCTGAAACGCCGCATCGGTGCGCTGTACACCGAGGTCTGGCACCAGACCGTCGAAGGGCCCCTGGCCGGCGGTGAGGCGGCGACGACCACCCGGCTGTCGCCGTCGGTGCGGCCCGACCCGGTGTCGCAGGCCCGGCAGGCCAGGATCCTCGCCGCGGTCAAGTACCTGGTCGACCACCTCGAGGAGGTGCCGGTCCTGGTCGTGCTGTGCAGCACCAAACCGGTCCCGCAGCGCCCCGTCGGCGGCACCGCGTCGGGCTACTACGGCTCGATCTTCCCGTTCGCCTGGTCGTTCCAGCTGGCGCTGCGCTCCCGCGGCCTCGGCTCGGTGATGGCGACCGCGCTGGCGCACAAGGCGCGACAGGTGCAGGAGGTGCTCGGGCTGCCCGAGGACTGGCGGCCGATCACGCTGCTGCCGGTCGCCTACACCAAGGGCCTCGACTTCCGGCCCGCCGCCCGCGCCGACCTCGCCGAGGTGACGTTCTGGAACGGCGCCACCGAGCGGGCCGGGTCCGCGCCCGCCGCCGCCGAGCCGTCCGCCGCAGACCCGGTCGGCCCCGGGGAGCGGGCTGGGTCCGCGTGAGGGCCGCGTTCGTCGCCGAGCCGTCCGAGGCCGACCCGGTCGCCGCCATCCGGGTCGGCGACCTCGATGTCCCCGCCGTCCCCGACGGCTGGGTCCGTGTCGACGTGCGGGCCGGCGCACTCAACATGCACGACCTGTGGACGCTGCGCGGCGTCACCCGGCGGCCGCACGCCGGCCCGCACGTGCTGGGCAGCCGCCGCCGGGGTGGCCGGCGGCAGGGACGTGGTCGTCTACCCGGTGCTGCCCGCGCCCGGCGGCCGGGCCGTCGCGCACGCGACCCTGCTGCCCGACGCCGGCCACGGCGTGCTCGCCGAGCACATCGCCGTCCCGGCCGGGCACGTCGTGGCCAGACCGGCGCACCTGGACTGGGCGGAGGCGGCGAGCCTGCCGACCGCGTGGCTGACCGCCTACCGGATGCTGTTCACGAAGGCCGGCCTCGTCCCCGGGCAGGTGGTGCTGGTGCAGGGCGCCGGCGGGGGAGTGGCGACCGCCGCGGTGAGCCTCGCCGTCGCGGCCGGTGCCACCGTCATCGTCACCTCCCGGTCGGCCGGGAAACGGGAACGGGCCCTGGCCCTCGGCGCCGCCGCGGCCCTCGACACCGGCGCACGGACCCCGGAGCCCGCCGACGTGGTCATCGAGACCGTCGGCAGCGCGACGTTCGAGCACTCGACCCGGTCCACCCGCATCGGCGGGACGATCGTGGTCTGCGGCGGCACCAGCGGCTTCACGGCGAGCCTCGACCTGGCGCGGCTGTTCGCCCGCGAGATCACGGTCCGCGGGTCGACGATGGGGTCCCTCGCGGAGTTCCGGGCGCTGGTCGGGTTCGTCACCGAGCACCGGCTGCGGCCCGCCGTCGACAGCACCGTCGATCTCGCCGACATCCGTACCCAGGCCGGCCGGATGCTCGCCGGTGACGCCTTCGGCAAACTCTGCGTGCGTGTGGCATGACCCAGGTCGCGCTGGTTCGCCGCGGGCCCGCGCTCTGGGCCCGGATCGACCGGCCCGGCGCCGGCAACGCGTGCGGCTCCGAGGTGATGGGCCGCCTCGAGGAGTGGCTCGCCGCCGCGACCGATCCCGGCGTGCGGGTGCTCGTGCTCACCGGCACCGGCCGCAGCTTCTGCGCCGGCGCCGACCTCACCGAGGCCACGGCCCTGCTCGGTGACCTGCCCGCGTTGCGGTCGTTCCTCGACCGGGGCCGCGGCCTGGTCCGTGCGGTCATGGCGGCCGGTGTACCGACGATCGCCGCCGTCAACGGTGCGGCCTTCGGCGGCGGCCTGGAACTCCTGCTCGCCTGTGACATCGCGGTCGCCGCGGACACCGCCCGGATCGGCGACCGGCACATCGCGGTCGGCCAGGTCCCCGGCTGGGGCTCCAGCGTCCTACTGCCGCACGCCGTCGGGCCGGCGCTCGCCCGGCGGCTGCTCATCGCCGGCGAGACCTGGACCGGCGAGGAGGCCGCGCGGCGGGGACTCGTCAGCGAGGCCGTCCCCGCCGCGGATCTCGACCGGCACGTCGACGCCCTCGCCGAGCGGATCGCGGCCCTCGACGAGGCGGCGGTGCGGCGCATGCTGCGGGTCGCCCGGCCGGTCATCGGCGCGCAGGCGTGGGACCGCGAATGGGACACCCTCGGCGAACACCTCGCCAGCCAGGCCACCGAACCGGAGTGATCATGCGACCCGTCCAGCGCACCACCGTGCCCGCCCCCGACGACCTGCTCGGCCTCACCGGCCGGGAACTCGGCGCCAGCGAACCACAGGTGGTGACCCAGGAGCAGGTGAATCTGTTCGCCGACGTCACCGAGGACCACCAGTGGATCCACGTCGACGTCGAGCGGGCCCGGTCGGGGCCGTTCGGCACGACGATCGTGCACGGCTTCCTGACGCTGTCGCTGGTACCGCGCCTGCTCGCCGACATCCTGGAGGTGCAGACCTACTCGATGGGGGTCAACTACGGCCTGGACCGGGTCCGGTTCGTCAAGCCGCTGCCGCCGGGGGTGCAGATCCAGGGCACCGCGACGCTGCTGTCGGCGAAGCCGATCGAGGCCGAGCACGGCCGCCCCGGCGGGGTGCAGGCCAAGGCGTCGGTCGTGGTGGAGTTCGCCGCCAGTGGCGAGACGTGCTGCGCCGCGGAGATCCTGTTCCGCTACTACAGCTGACCGGCCGCCGCCGGGGCACCGCCCCGGCGGGCGATGAGCAGGCCGACGCCGTCGAGGATGCGGTCGAGGCCGAACGTGAACGCCTGGTCGCGCCCCTCGGCCGAGTCGGCGAGCGTCGCGGCGAGGGCCGGGAACCGATCGGCGTGCCGGCCGATGACGGCGCCGATCGCGTCGAGCAGCTCGGCCTCTCCGGGGCGTGCGACCGCCGCCTGCTGGGCGATCATCCGCACGTGTCCGGCGATCACCGCGACGGTGTCGAAGCGCTCGGCTCCGGTCAGTCCGGTGCCGACGAGCACCGACACCGCCGCCTCCATCCAGGCCAGCTCGTTGGGGCCGATCGGGCGCGGCCCGAGCGTCGCCTCCAGCGCCCACGGGTGCGCAAGGAAACGGTCCAGCATGCCTGACGCCCAGGCGCCGAGCCCGGCCCGCCAGTCGGCCGGCGCGACCGCCGGCGGCGCGCCGATCGCCCGCTCGACCATGAGCGCGACGAGTTCGGCCTTGCCGGGCACGTAGCGGTACAGCGACATCTTCGTGAAGCCGAGCTCGGCGGCGATCCGCTGCATGGACAGGGCGCCGAGCCCTTCGGCGACGGCGAGCGCGATGCCGGTGTCGGCGACCCGCTGCGGGGTCAGCGCCGGCTTCGGCCCGCGGGTCGGCTGCGGCCGGTCCGTCCAGAGGAAATCGCTCGACATCGTGGTCACCCTTGCCCGGTCCGGAAACTGCGTCTACCGTACACAGAAAGAACCGTGTCCGCAGGACACAATTACTGGGGGGACCTGTTCGATGCCTACCGTCCTGATCTCCGGCGCCGGTGTCGCCGGCTTCGTGCTCGCCCACTGGCTCGGCCGCGCCGGCTTCGACACCACCGTCGTGGAGCTCGCCCCGACGCTGCGCACCGGCGGCAACGCGGTCGACTTCCGCGGCCCGCTGCACCGCTCGATCCTGGAGCGGATGGGCATCCTGGCCGACCTGGAGCGGGTGCGGACGGGCGGCACGGCGATGCGCTTCGTCGATGAGCACAGCCGGCGCCTGATGGAGCTGCCCGCGGACTTCGCCGGCGGCGACATCGAGGTGCTGCGCGGCGACCTCGCCCGGGTCCTGTACGAGCACGGCCGCGCGACCGCCGAGTTCCGCTTCGGCGACAGCATCACCGCGCTCGACGAGACGGCCGACGGGGTGGACGTGACGTTCACCGGCGGCACCCGCGGCCGGTTCGACCTGGTGGTCGGCGCCGACGGGGTGCACTCGGGGGTGCGACGGCTCGTGTTCGGCCCCGAGTCGCGGTATGTGCGCCACCTCGGCTACCACGTCGCCACCTGGAGCGTGCCGAACGATCTCGGCCTGCAGGACCGCACGTCGCTGCTGTACAACGTGCCGGGGCGCATGGCGAGCGTCGGCGGCGACCACCGCGACCCGGCGCGGGCCGGCGCGTTCGTGGCGTTCGCGTCCCCCCGGCTGGACTTCGACCGGCGCGACGCCGAGGCGCAGAAGGCGATCCTCCGTGAGCGGTTCGCCGGCGTCGGCTGGCACGTGCCGCGGCTCCTCGCCGCGCTGGACGACGCCCCCGACCTGTACTTCGACGCGATCTGCCGGGTCGACATCACCCCGTGGTCGCGCGGGCGGGTCGCGCTCGTCGGTGACGCGGCGTGCGGTGCCACCATCGGCGGGATGGGCACCGGGACGGGTCTCGTCGCCGCGTACGCCCTGGCCGGCGAACTGGTCGCGGCCGGCGGCGACCACACGGTGGCGTTCCCGCGCTACGAGCGGCTGCTGCGCGACTACGCCCGGCGCACCCAGAAGGGCGGCGACACCACCGGCCGCTTCCTCGCGCCCCGGCGGGCATGGGCGGCCAGGACGCGCAACTGGCTGCTCAACCGGCCCGCCCTGATGGCCCTGCAACTGAAGCTGGCCGACGACCGGGCAACCGACCTGGACCTGCCCGACTACGCGTCGCTGCCGCCGGTGCGGCGCGGGCTGCCGCAGTAACGGCGCGGATGCAGCTACTCCGTGGGGCCGGTCGGGGCGACGAAGCGGCCGCGGTAGAACGACAGGGCCGGGACCTTCGTCGGCTTCAGGTGCACGTGGTCGACGTCGAGCAGCACGATCACGTGATCGCCGCTGGTGATCACGTCGTCGCGCACGCCGGCGAGGATGGCCGGGGTGCCGGGCAGCAGCGGTACCCCATCCGGACCTGGCGCCCACGGCACCCCACTGAGCTTCTCCGCGCCGGACAGCCCTGAGGTCGCGAAGCGGCGGGCGATGTCCTCCTGGTCCTGGCCGAGGATGTGGATCGCGATCCGGTCCGCCGCGACGAGCACCTTGAAGCTCGACGACGACGTCGCGACGCAGAACAGCACCTTGGCCGGGGACAGCGACACCGACGTGAACGAGTTGACGGTCAGCGCGGCCACGGCACCGCCGGGCGCCGTCGCGGTCACGGCGGTCACCCCGGTGGGGAAGTGCCCGCACACCTGGCGGAACTCGCCGGAGTCGAACAGGGGCTCGGTCATCATCGGTCCACCGCCGGGTCGGAGAGGTCGCAGACGGCACGGGAAGGGCGCAGGCCGCCTTCGAGCTGCACCAGGCACAGGGTGTGCCCACCGGGGTCCTTCACCAGGTGGAGCCGCCCGTGCGGGCTGTCGACGGGGCCGACGGTCGGCATGCCGCCCAGGTCGGACACCCGCGTCAGTGCTTCGTCGAGTGACCCGACGTTGAAGTACGTGATCCACTTGGACGGGATGATGTTGGGCCACTCGTTGTCCAGCTCCAGGACCCCGGCGACCGGGACGTCGGCGAGCATGAGGACGGTGTACGGGTGGGCGGTCGGCGAGTCGTCGCGCTGCTGGGTGGTGTAGCCGAACAGGTCCTGGTAGTAGGCCACCGACCGTTGCGGTTCGCCGGTGTCCAGCTCGTTCCAGCACAGCGCGCCGACCGTGTTGAGCGTCTGCACCCCCGCCCGGGACTCACCCTGGTACAGGCCGAACGCCGCGCCGAACGGGTCGATGACGACGGCGCCGGTGCCGGCCGCCGGCAGGTAGCGGGGCTGGGTGACGAGTTCCCCGCCGAGGGTGACCGCCTGCTCGGCGGACCGGGTGACGTCGTCGACGGCGAAGTAGGCGATCCAGCCGCGGGGCCGCCCGCCGTGCAGGCCCGCGGCGTCGGAGATGCCGGCGACGTCGTGACCGTCGACGCTGCACATCCGGTACGTGGTCGCGCCGAGCTGCTCGTGCCGCACGGTCCAGCCGAGCAGCGCGGTGTAGAACTCCTCGGCCTGCTGCGGGTCGATGGTGCACAGCTCCACCCATACCGCCTCGCCGGCCTGGAACGCCTCCGTCATGCCGTCACGCTCGCGACGATCGTGCGGGCCGAGACGTCGTAGGCGTGTTCCGGGGTGCCGGTGGCCAGGCTCGACTCGACGACCTCGACGACCGCGCGCAGGGTGCGCGGCGGCACCGCTGCCAGGGCCTCGACGAGGGCGTCGACCTCGGCGTCCAGGTCGTCGGCGGGGACGACCCGGGCGACCAGGCCCCAGCCGAGCAGCTGGGCGGCGGTCGCGGTGCTCGCGCCGGTCAGCAGCGCGTAGGCGTGCGGCCGGGGCAGCGCCCGGGCGATCGTGTAGCCGACGCCGGCGGGCGCGAAGCCGAAGCGGGCCTCCGGGAGCGACAGGCGGGCGTCGGCGGCGGCCACCGGCAGGTGGACGGCGCTGAGCAGCCCGGCGCCGAACCCGATGACCTGCCCGCGCACGGCGCTGACGACGGGCACCGGCAGCTGCCGGATGCGGTGCAGCGCGGCGTCGCTGTCGCGCAGCCCGGCCGCGACCGCCTCCTGGGTGGTGCCGGCGAGGGCGGCGAACGACGTGGTGTCCCAGCCGCCGCAGAAATGCCGGCCGGCCATGTCGAGCCGGATCACCGCGCAGGTGTCGTCCGCGGCGGCGGTCTCCATCGCGGCGACGAGTCCGTGCAGCGCGTCGTCGTCGAAGCAGTTGCCGCGGGCCGCGTTGTCGTAGCGGACGCGCACGACGCGACCGTCGTGTTCGCGGGTCAGGTTGAGAGCCACGGGCGGATCATACATACCAGTCGGTATGAAGACAACGACGCAGGCAGGTAGGGGTATGTCACACGGTCGTCACGGACGCGACACCCGTTCGACCTGTTGACTTGATACCGGCTGGTCGGTACTTTGTGGCGAGCGTCACGGCCGCGGCTCGCGGCGACATGACGGGTCCATCGTTGTGAAGGACGTCCATACATGCTCATGAACTCCTTGCGATCCCGGCGGCCATTGGCGCTGGTCGCCACCCTTGCCCTCGCGAGCGCCGGTCTCACCGCCTGTGGCGGCTCGGAGCCCGGCACCGCCCAGTCGGCCGGCCCGTTCACCGTCCGGGCGCTGCTGGCGGCCCAGCCCGCGACCCTCGACCCGATCGTCGGCGCGCGCTCCGCCCAGATCGTCTGGGCCACCATGATCGAGCCCCTGATCACCACCGACTCCTCCCTCAAGCCCACCGACGCCGGCCTCATCACGAGCTGGACCCGCACCGACGCGACCACCTGGACGTTCAAGGTGCGGCCCGACATCAGCTTCAGCAACGGCGAGAAGGCCGACGCCGCCGCCGTCGCCAACACCCTCACGCTCACCAGGGACGCCGCGGCGTCGCAGCTGAAGTCGTATTTCACCAACGTGGTCGGGATCGAGGCGCCCGACGCCACCACCGTCGTGGTGAAGACCAAGACCTCCCAGTACAACTTCGCCGACCTGCTCACCACGGTCTACCTGGTGCCGCCGAAGTACTACGCGGAGAAGGGCTCGGCGGGCTTCGCCGCCGCCCCCGTGGGCACCGGGCCCTACGTGTGGGCCGGCTCCAACGCCGGTCGCGACATGTCGGTCAAGAAGAACCCGTCCTACTGGGGTTCGAAGAAGGCGATCAACGAGGGCATCACGTTCACCTGGGCGAACGAGGCCGCACAGCGGCTCGCACTGATCCAGAGTAAGAGCGTGGACGTCTCCTTCGACCTGCCCCCTGCCCAGGCCGCCACGGCCAAGAAGGCCGGCATCGCGGTGACGAGCACCGAGACCGCCATCAAGATCATCGCGTTCCTCGACTCGACGAAGGCGCCGTTCGACGACCCGAAGCTGCGTGAGGCGGCGGCCCTGGCCATCGACCGGGACGCGATCGTCAAGGGCATCTTCGACGGCCAGGCCGTCGCCGACGCCGGCCTGCTCAACGTCAGCCCCGGCCAGAAGCCCGCGCAGAGCGTGTCCGCCGACCCGGCCAAGGCCAAGGAACTCGTCGGCGCGGCCGCCCCGGCGGTGCAGATCCACTACCCGGCGGCGCAGTACACCAACATCGAAGAGGTCTCGCAGGCCGTCGGCGGTGCCCTCGAGAAGGCCGGCTTCAAGGTCACCTACGTGCCGATCGACTACGGCACGCTGGTCAAGCGGGTGGTCGGCCGTCAGGTCCCCGGCATCGCGATCTTCGCCGGTGTTCCCAACGTCGCCGTCCCGGACTTCTTCGCCAGCGGCTTCATGAAGGCCAAGTCGATCACCGGCAACTGCCCGGACCCGCAGATTGACGACCTGGCCCAGAAGGCACTGGAGCAGTCCGACGCCGCGGCGGCCGCCCCGATCTACGAGCAGCTCAACACGATCGGCGTGGTCGACAAGCACTGCTACGTGCCGCTGTACCGGCAGGTCTTCAGCTACGCGACCGCCGTCGGCGTCAAGGGTGTGGTGTTCGGCCCGCTGAACACCGTCGACTTCACCCAGACGACCCGCTGACAATGTCCGACGTCGTGCAGAAGGGGATGCCGGGCGGCGACGCCCGGCACCCCCGCGCCGTGGACCGCACCCCGGACCGTGCCCCGGTTCAGGACCCGCCGGTGCTCGAGGTCGACGACCTGGTCGTCGAGCACCGCAACCGGCGCACCGGCGAGGTGTTCCGGGCCGTCGACCACGTGTCGCTGCGCATCGGCGCCGGCGAGAGCGTCGCGGTCGTCGGCGAGTCGGGCTCGGGCAAGACCACCCTCGCGATGGCCGCGACCGGGCTGGGCCCCCGCGGCGCCGGCGACATCCGGCTGCTCGGGCACTCGCTGTCGGCGGTCGGTCGCAAGCAGCTGCGCCGGCTGCGGCCCGAGGCGCAGGTGGTCTTCCAGGACCCGCACGGCTCGCTCGATCCCCGGCAGTCCGTGCGGTCCGGGCTGCGGGAGCTGCGCGCGCTGCAGCCGGAGCGCACCTCGTGGATCGAGGACACCGACCTGCTCGAGCGGGTCCGGCTCGAGCCGTCGATCCTCGAGCGCTACCCGCACCAGCTCTCCGGCGGCCAGGCGCAACGGGTCTGCATCGCCCGGGCGCTGCTGATGCGGCCCAGGCTCATCGTCGCCGACGAGCCGACCTCCGGCCTCGACGTCTCCGTGCAGGCCGACGTGCTGGCCCTGCTCAAGGAGATCCGCGCGACCACCGGCGCGGCCCTGCTCATGATCAGCCACGACCTGGCGGTGGTCCGCTCGCTCTGCGACGTCGTGCACGTCATGTACCACGGCCGGGTCGTGGAGTCCGGGCCCTGCGAGACCGTCTTCGCCCGGCCCGGGAACGACTACACCCGCGAGCTGCTCGCCGCGATGCCAGGAGCGCGATGGAGGTCACGGCAGTGAAAACCAGCCCGGTTCCGCCGGCGAAGGACACCCCGGCGACGCACGACCCGGCGCCGCCGGCGACAGCGGCGGCGGAGACAACAGCGGTGGGGACAGCAGCGGAGACAACAGCGGTGGCGAGCCGGTCGACCGTCGCCGCGGCGGGCAGCGGCCGGTCACGACGGATCGGTGCGCTGCGCCGTGCCGGCGCCCGGCTCGCGGCCCTGCTGGCGTCGCTGCTCATCGCGCTGAGCATGGCGTTCATGCTCGGCCGGCTGTCCGGCGACCCGACCATCACCATCCTCGGGCCGATGGCACCGCCCGAGCAGCGCGAGGCGCTGCGCCACGAGCTCGGCCTCGACCGGCCGTTCCTGGTCCAGTACTTCGACTACCTCAAGGGCGTCTTCACCGGCGACCTCGGCCAGTCGCTGCAGTTCTACCAGTCGAACACCTCGATGATCATGGACCGGCTGCCGTTCACACTCCAGCTGGTCGCGGCCGGCATGGCCCTCGCGATCCTCGTCGGCGTCCCGCTCGGCGTGCTCGCCGCCACCCGCGAGGGCACCTGGTGGGACCGCGCCGCGTCCACCGTCGCCCTGCTCGGCCAGTCCGTCCCGGTCTTCTGGTTCGGGATGATGCTGGTGGTGCTGTTCGCCGTGAACCTCGGCTGGCTCCCGGCCGGGCAGTCCGGCACCCCCGCGCACCTGGTGCTGCCGGCGTTGACGATGTCGGTGTACCCGATGGCGCAGATCGCCCGGCTCACCCGCGCCTCGATGAGCGAGGCGCTCGCGGAGCCGTACATCGACGCCGCCAAGGCCCGCGGCATCACCGGCCGCCGGGTGGTGTGGCGGCACGCGTTCAAGAACGCCATGATGCCGATCCTCACCATCGTCGTGCTGCAGACCGGCATCCTGCTGTCCGGGGCGGTCGCCGTCGAATACGTGTACTCCTGGCCCGGCCTCGGGCAGCTCGCCCTGCAGGCCATCCAGTTCCGCGACTTCCCCCTCGTCCAGGCGATCGTCGTGTTCGGCGCCCTCGTCTTCGTCCTGCTGAATCTGCTCGTCGACGTCATCCACTCGATCGTCGACCCGAGGGTGAGGTGACCACGTGAGCCAACTGGAGCTCCAGGTGGCGACCCAGCCGCCGGCCCGGCGCGGCCGCACGTCGGCCTTCTGGCTGGCACTGCCGATCGCCGTGGTCGCCGTCGCCGTGTTCGTCCTGCCGCTGACCGGCCTGCTCCCCGACGCCGGTCAGGACCTCGACGCGACCCGCCGGCCTCCCGGCTTCCTCTCCGGCGGCTCCTGGTCGCATCCGCTCGGCACCGACAAGCTCGGCCAGGACCTGCTCACGCAGTTCGTCGAGGCCGGCCGGCTGACCATCATGATCGGCCTGGTCGGCGCGATCGTCGCGATCGGCCCCGGCACCCTGCTCGGCCTGCTTGCCGGCTACTTCCGCGGCTGGGTCGACCGGGTCATCTCGGTCCTCATCGACGCGCAGCTCGCCCTGCCGTTCATCCTCGTCGCGCTGGCGATCATCGCGAACCGCGGCAGCTCCCTGCCGGTGCTGTTCCTGGTCCTCGCCCTCACCGGCTGGGCCGTCTGCGCCCGGGTCACCCGCTCCGCGACGATGGCCATCCGGGAACGCCAGTTCGTGCTGGGCCTGCGCGCCGCCGGGGCGTCGGAGCTGCGCATCGTGTTCCGGCACATCCTGCCCAACCTCGGCGGCACCATCGTCGCGCTCGGCACCCTGCAGGTCGGCACCGCGATCCTCATCGAGAGCGCCCTGAGTTTCCTGGGCCTGGGTGTGGTACCCCCGATGAACAGCTGGGGCTCGCTGCTGGCCGCCGGCCAGGACGAGCTGAGCACGGCCTGGTGGATCGCGTTCTTCCCCGGCCTCGCGGTCACCGTCCTCGTACTGCTGGTCAACCTCCTCGGCGACGCACTGCTCACCCACTACGACCCCCGCAAGAGGCGCCGATGACCAGCCTGCTGCACGTGTCCGGCCTGTCCATCTCGGCCCGGCTCGCCGCCGGGCACCTCCGGCTGCTCGACGGCGTCGACCTCGACGTGGGCCGCGGCCAGATCGTCGGCGTCGTCGGCGAGTCCGGCAGCGGCAAGACCACGCTCGCCCGCGCCGTCGTCGGGCTGCTCGAACGCAACGTCACCGTCGAGTCCGGCACCATCGAGCTCGCCGGCGACGTGGTGGTCGCGCACGGCGTCGACCGCACCGACCGCATCCGCGGCACCGCCGTCGGCATGGTCTTCCAGGACGCGTCCCGGTCGCTGAATCCGCTGATGAAGGTGCGCACCCAGCTCGGCGAGGTGCTGCGCCGGCACGTCCGCGGCATCACCAGGGCCGACGTGCAGCGGCGCTCGGTCGAGGTCCTGGAGCAGATGCGGATCAGCGACTCGGCCCGGGTCCTGGACAGCTATCCCCACCAACTGTCCGGCGGGCTGCGCCAGCGTGTCGCGATCGGCCTGGCCGTGGTCACCCGCCCGGCGCTCGTGATCGCCGACGAGTGCACCACGGCGCTGGACGTCACCACCCAGACCAAGGTCGTCGGACTGTTCCGCACCCTGGTCGACGAGCTCGGCATCGGCCTGCTGTTCGTCACCCACGACCTGATGCTGGCCAGCGACCTCTGCGACCGGATCGCGGTGATGAGCGGCGGCCGGGTGGTCGAGCAGGGCGGCGTCGAGGACGTGCTGGACCGCCCTCAGCAGGACTACACCCGGCGGCTGCTCGCCGCGATCCCCTCGTGGACCTGAACCCCGTGGAGCCTTTTGTGCCAGACCAGGGTATCGACGCGTACGCGGCCTACCTGCCCGCCTACGTGCTCACCGACAACCGCCTCGACGCCGACGGCCCGCCGAGGACCGGCGGCCCGTCCCGCGGTGTCGCCGGCTTCGACGAGGACGTCGTCACGATGGCGGTCGAGGCGCTGCGGCACCTGACCGCTTCCACAGGGCCGTTGCTGCTGGCCACGACGAGCGCGCCCTACGAGGCGAAGACGGCCGCCGGGATCGTGCACGAGGCCCTCGGCCTGGACCCCGGCGTCAGCGCCGCCGACCTGCGCGGGCACCGCTCCGGGGCGACCGCCCTGGACCTGGTGCTGCGCGCCGGTGCCCTCGCCGCCGCGGCCGACGTGCGCACCACCCGCCCCGGCGCCCCCGACGAGCTCGGCCAGGGCGACGCCGCTGCCGCGTTCGCCGGTGGCGGCGCACGGGCCGCGGTCCTGCTGGGCCGGGCCGGGCACACCACCGAGATCCTGGAGCGGTGGCGGCTGCCCGGCGAGCGGCACGACCGGGTCTGGGACGAGCGGTTCACCGCCGAGATCCTCGCCGCGGCCGGTCTCGACGCGGCCCGGCGCGCGCTCGCCGAGGCGTCGCTCGACGCCGTCGACCACGTCGTGGTCGCCTCCTCGAACCCGCGGGCCGCCGCCGCGCTCCGCAAGAGCCTGCGCGGCGCCGGGCAGGACGCCGCCCTGGAACGGGCCACCGGCTTCACCGGCGCCGCCCACCCGGGGCTGCTGCTCGCCGCGGCCCTCGACGACGCCGATCCGGGGCAGACGATCCTGCTGCTGTCCGCGACCGAGGGCGCCGACGCGTTTGTGTTCCGGGCCGGCGACGGGATCCGCGAAGCCCGCACCGGGCCGCCGGTGCGCGAGCAGCTGGCCGCGCGGCAGCACCTCGGGTACGGCCGGTACCTGCGCTGGCGCGGGCCTCGACGTGCAGGGACCGGCCCGCCCGGCGGCACCGCGCCGGCGGCGCCACCGATGCACCGCCGGGCCGGCTGGAAGTACCGCCTCGAAGGCAGCCAGTGCGGCGCGTGCGGCCGGATCACGACGCCGCCGAGCCGGGTCTGCGCCGCGTGCGGCATCGCCGGCGCGGGCGAGGCGAAGGTGTCGCTGCGGGACAGGACCGCCCGGGTGGTCTCCGTGACCCGCGACCACCTGACCACCATGCCGGAGCCGGAGGTCGCGGTCGTCATCGCCGACGTCGACGGCGGTGGACGGCTCAGCGTCTACGCCACGGACATCCCGCCCGGCGACGTCACCGTCGGCATGCCGATGACGCCGACGTTCCGGCGGCTGTGGACCACCGACGCGATCCACAACTACTTCTGGAAACTCCGCCCACGGAAGGACACCACGGATGGGCAGTAGGCGCACCACCCACGACGTCGCGATCGTCGCGATGGGCTGCACCCCGTTCCGGGACCACTGGAACTCCTCCGCCGACGACCTGCTCGTCGACGCCGTGCAGGAGTGCGTCGGGTCGCTGCCGTCGGTCACCCTCGACGACATCGACGCGTTCTGGGTCGGCACCCAGGGCTCCGGCATGTCCGGGCAGACCCTGGCCCGGCCGCTGCGCCTGGTCGGCAAGCCCGTCACCCGGGTCGAGAACTACTGCGCGACCGGCTCGGAGGCGTTCCGCAATGCCGTGTTCGCGGTCGCCTCCGGCGCCTACGACATGGTCATGGCCACCGGCGTGGAGAAGCTCAAGGACTCCTCCTACTCCGGGCTGTCCGCGGTGTACCCGCCGGCCGACGGCACCGACGTCGACTGGACCGCGCCGGCCGGCTTCTCCCTGCTCGCCCCGGCGTACCAGCAGGCGTACGGCGTCGACGCCCGCGACATGCGCAGCGCCCTGACGAAGGTCGCGATGAAGAACCACGCGAACGGGGCCCTCAACGAACGTGCCCAGTTCCGCAAGGCCGTCACCGCCGAGACCGTCGAGAACTCCCCGCGCATCGCCGGTCCGCTCGGCGTCATGGACTGCTCCGGGGTGTCCGACGGCGCCGCGGCGGCCATCATCGTGCGGGCCGAGGACGCCCACCGGTACACGAGCAGACCCGTCTATCTGCGGGGGATGAGCTTCGTTGCCGGCTCCGGTGCGGGCCTGGCCGCTGACGGCTATGACTTCACCACCTTCCCCGAGGTGGTCGCCGCGGCCCGGCAGGCGTACGAGCAGGCGGGCGTCACCGACCCGGCCGCGCAGATCTCCCTGGCGGAGGTGCACGACTGCTTCACCCCGACGGAGGTGGTGCTCATGGAGGACCTCGGGTTCTCCGAGCGCGGCAAGGCGTGGCGGGACCTGCTCGACGGCCGCTATGACCTCGGCGGGGCGCTGCCGGTCAACACCGACGGCGGCCTGAAGTCCTTCGGCCATCCGATCGGCGCGACCGGCCTGCGGATGATGTTCGAGTGCTTCACCCAGCTGCGGGGCGAGGCCGGGGCCCGGCAGGTGCCCGACGCGAAGCTCGCCGTCGCGCAGAACCTCGGCGGCCAGCCGGGTTCCTGCGTCGCGTTCGTCGCGGTCCTGGGCAGCGAGCGATGAACGGTCCGGAGCGTAGCGGAGAGGCCGTTCATCATGGGCACAGTTCGGAGCTCGGGCGCACGGAGCGAAGCGGAGGGCGAAGCGGAGGGCGAAGCGGAGGGCGAATGAGCGCGGTCAGGCTGGACGGGCGGGTCGTGATCGTCACCGGCGCCGGCAACGGCATCGGCCGCGCGCATGCGGTGTCCCTCGCCGCGCACGGTGCGTCGGTGGTGGTCAACGACGTCGGCGGCGGTCTCGACGGTACGGGCACCGGCGGCGCGGCCGCACTCGTCGTCGAGGAGATCCGGGCGGCCGGCGGCACCGCCACCGCATCCACGGACTCCGTCGCGACCTCGGCGGGCGGGGCGGCCCTCGTGCAGCGCGCGGTCGACGCGTTCGGCACGGTCGACGCCGTCATCCACAACGCCGGCATCCTGCGCGACCGGACCCTGGCGAAGCTCACCGACGACGACGTGCAGGCGGTCCTGGACGTGCACCTCACCGGCGCGTTCAACGTGCTGCGCCCGGCCTGGCCGATCATGGCCGGCAAGGGGTACGGCCGGATCGTGCTCACCAGCTCGTCCTCCGGCCTGCTCGGCAACTTCGGGCAGTCCAACTACGGCGCCGCGAAGGCCGGCCTGGCCGGGCTGATGCAGGTGCTGTCCCTGGAGGGCGCCCGGCGCGGCATCCTGGTCAACACGATCGCCCCGACCGCCGCGACCCGGATGACCGACGGCCTGCTCGGCGACCTCGCCGACCGGTTCGACCCGCGGCACGTCGCCGCCGTCGGCACGTTCCTCGCCTCGGAGCAGTGCACCCTCAACCGGCACATCCTCACCGTCGGCGGCGGCCGCGTCGGCCGGATCTTCCTCGGCGTCACCCCCGGCTGGTACGGCGGTGCTTCGCCTGCCACTCCCGACGACATCCTCGGATCCATCGACGAGATCTGCCGTCTCGACGACTTCATCGTGCCCGACAGCGGCGCCGACGAAGTCGAGCTCATCCAGAAGGTTCTCTCCGGAAAGTGAGTTCACCGCATGCCGGTCAGCGAAGTGCATCACGTGGCGATGACGGTGTCCGATGTGGACCGGGCCGCCGACTTCTACGAACAGGCGCTCGGCTACCGCAAGACCCTGCGGACCGACGTCGGCGGGCCCGGGATCGAGGTCTCGCTCGGGCTGCCCGCCGGGACCACCGGACGGGTCCAGTACATGCAGGGCCCGAGCAGGATCGGGCAGCTCGAACTCATCGAGTGGAGCGGCACCAAGACCAGGACCGCGACCGCCGGGCACCTCGAGCTCGGCACGTTCCTGCTCAGCTTCGAGGTGCCCATCGACGAGATCGGTGACCTGCACCGCCGGATGACCGAGCTCGGTGCGGAGTGCCTCGGCGAGCCCAACCGGGTGCTGCTGGAGAACTACGGGTACATCACCGCGTTCGCGGCCCGCGACCTCGACGGCAACCTGCTGGAGTTCGTGTCGCTGCCCAGCCGGGAGGAGATCCTGGCGTACCGAAGTGGAAGCGGCAGCTGATGGCCGCCAGCAACTTCGCCGAGACGCTCAGGCTGCAGGCGCTGCGCCGCGCGGACCGGGAGGCCCTGGTCGACGGCGCCGGCCGCTGGACCTACGCGCAGCTCGACGCCGACGTCGACCGGCACGCCGCGGCCCTGCTCGACGCCGGCATCACCGCCGCCGACCTGGTCGGGGTCCTCGGCCGCAACACCGCCACCTATGTCATCGAACTGCTCGCCCTCGCCCGGATCGGCGCGATCTCGGTCCCGCTCAACTGGCGGCTGCACACCACCGAACAGACCTACGTCATCGAGCAGGCCGGGATCGCCGGCCTGCTGTACGACGACGACTTCGCCGGCACCGCCGCCGACCTGGTCGCCACCACAGGGATCCGGATCGCCGTCGCCAACGGGGACAAGGCCGTCCCCGGCGCGCACCTGCTCGCCGCGCTGCTGGACCGGCAACCGGCGGGGATCAGGATCCCCGACGCGGAGAAGGCGCCCGGCGACATCCACCGGCTGCTGTACACGTCCGGCACCACCGCGCACCCGAAGGGCGTCATCCACACCTGCGGGAACCTCACCGCCAACCACCTCGCGCAGGTCCTCGAACTGGAACTGACCCAGCAGGACCGGATCCTGATCTCAGCGCCGCTGTTCCACGTCAGCGGCCTCGAGGCACCCGGCCTGGCGATCTTCACGGCCGGCGCGACGATGGTGCTCACCCCCACGTTCAAGGCCGACGACATCGCGCGGATCGCGGCCGCGGAACGCATCACCGGCATGGTCCTGGCCGCGCAGATCCTGTTCGGCCTGCTCGACCTGCCCGAGCAGCCGGACCTGTCGGCGCTGCGCTACCTGCTGTTCGCCGGGGTCGCGCCGAGCGTGCGGCGCAGCGTGAAGCAGCGCCTGCCGCACGTGCGGCTCATCGACACGTTCGGGATGACCGAACTGTGCAACGGCGTCTGTTACATGGACGCCGCGCACGAGGAGCGCAAGATGGGCGCGCTCGGCGCCCCGTTCCCCGGCGTGCACATCAGGATCGTCGACGAGCACTTCCGGCAGGTCCCGCCCGGCACCGACGGCGAGATCATCATCCGCGGGGAGAAGATCTCACCCGGGTACTGGAACGACGAGGAGGCCAACCGGCGCAGCCGCCGCGACGGCTGGTTCCTCACCGGCGACGTCGGCCGCATCGACGCCGACGGCTACCTGTGGTTCGTCGACCGGCGCACCGACCTCATCAAGTCCGGCGGGGAGAACGTCGCCGGCGCCGAGATCGAACGGGTCATCGCGCAGTGCCCGGACGTCGCCGAGGTCGCCGTCATCGGCGTCCCCGACCCGCAGTGGGACGAGGTGCCGAAGGCGTTCGTCATCCTCCGAGACGGCGCCACGACCACCGGCGAGGACATCCGCGACCACTGTCGAGCCAACCTCGCCGGGTTCAAGGTGCCGAAGTACGTCGACGTGGTGGAATCCTTGCCGCGCAACGACTCCGGCAAGGTCCTCAAGCGGGAGCTGCGCGAGTCATGAGCGGTCCGGAGCGCAGCGGAGGGGCCGCTCATCAGAGGTGCAGTGTTGGCTCAGGCCGACGCCGGAGCGCAGCGGAGGTGGCGGCATGAGCACTGCCAACATCGCCGCCATGCTCGGCGGCAACGCGCTGCGGTTCGGCGACGCGGACGCGCTCGTCTTCGAGGGCCGGCGGTGGACGCACCGGCAGCTCGACGACGACGTCAACGCCCTCGCCGCAGGTCTGACCGCCGAGGGCGTCCGGCGGGGGAGCCGGGTCGCGATCGTGGCGAACAACGTGCCCGAGTTCCTGATCCTGTCCCTGGCGCTGTCGAAGCTCGGCGCCGTCTTCGTTCCCCTGAACTACCGCCTCACCGCGGGTGAGCTCGCGCAGCTGCTCGGGCACGCCGGGGTGCAGGCGGTCGCGACCGTCCCGGAGTTCGCCGAGCTGACCGCCGCCGCGATCGCCGGCCTGCCCGCCGTGGAGCGGTTCGCGCTGGAGCCGATCGACGGCTGGACCGACCTGCGGGCAGTCGTCGAGGCACACCGGGGGGAGCGGGTCGCCGACGCCGAACTCGACGACGGCGCCCTGCAACGGATCATCTACACGTCGGGCACGACCAGCCTGCCCAAGGGCGTCATGCTCACCCACGGCAACGTGAACATGAACATGCACGCCCAGATCGTCGAGCTGGGCCTGCGCCCGACCGACCGGATCCTCAACTTCGCGCCGCTGTACCACGTCGGCGGCACCGACCTGCCCGGCTACGGCATCTGGCACGTCGGCGGCTGCATGGTGCTGCAGCGACGCTTCGAGCCGGCCGCGGTCAGACGCGCGATCGAGGCCGAACGCATCACCGGCATGGTCATGGCCGCCACGATGCTCGACATGGTCCGCCGCGAGACCGGCACCGAGGCCGACCTCGGCTCGGTGCGGTGGCTCATCTACTCGCAGGTGACGTCCGCGCTGTTCGCCGTGGCGCGGGAGCTGTTCCCGAACGCGCGGCTGATCGAGGGTTACGGGCTCACCGAGACGTGCAGCGGCCTCACGTACCTCGACGAGGCCCACATGGAGTCCAAGCAGGGCTCCGTCGGGATCCCGGTGCCGTGGGTGCAGGTCCGGGTCGTGGACGCCGACGACAACGACGTCCCGGTGGGGGAGAACGGCGAGGTCGTCGCCCGCGGCCCGAAGGTCAGCCCCGGCTACCTGGACGACCCGGCGGCCACCGCGCACGCGTTCCGCGGCGGCTGGTTCCACACCGGTGACGTCGGCTGCTTCGACGAGGACGGCTACCTGTACATCCGGGACCGGCTCAAGGACATGATCCGCAGCGGCGGGGAGAACATGTCCAGCGCCGAGATCGAGAACGTCCTGGCGGACCACCCCCTCGTCCTCGCCGCGTCGGTGGTGGGCGCGCCGCACCCGACGTGGCAGGAGGTCCCGGTCGCGTTTGTCATCGGTCGGCCGGGGCTGACCGCGGAGGCGCTGGTCGAGCACGCCCGGCAGCGGCTCGGGAAGTTCAAGGTCCCGAAGGAGATCTACCTCGTGGACGAGTTCCCGACGAACCCGTCCGGCAAGGTCCTCAAGCGCACGCTGCGGGACCTGCGGCCGTCCATGCGTCCGGACTGGACCTACGGCAGCTGACGGGCCTGCGCGTTGCGCAGCAACGCCAGGGTGTGCACGAGGGAGAAGCGCCGGGTGCCGGGGCCGAGCTCGTCCCACGGCTTCTTCCACGGCATTCGGCGGGCGACGTCCCAGGCGGTGGCGTCCGGGCCCATGAGCCCGCGGGCCAGGTCGGCCTCGGCCTGGTGGAAGGCCTTGAGCTGCTCGGCGCGGCCGGCGACGTCACGGTACGGGAACTGGTGGGCCGGGCAGGCGATGGTGGCGCCGAGGTCCCGGATGCGGTCCAGGGAGCGCTGCAGGTCCCCGGCGGGGTCGTCGCCGGGGCGGCTGACGATGGCGAGCTGGGTCGGGCCCTCGGCCATCATCGTGTCGCCGGTGAAGACCAGCCCGCGGCTGTCGTAGTACACGGTGTGCCCGTACGTGTGGCCGGGCGTGTGCACGGCGCGGATCGTCACGTCGCCGAAGTCGAGATCGGTGTCACCCATCAGGGCGGTGTCCAGGCGCAGCCGCTCGTGGTGCTCGGCGACCTTCACCGCGTCGGCGTACATGCCGTCGACGACGTCGCGTGGCGCGCCGGTCAGGTCCAGGGCGGTGCCGAGCTGGTCGAGGAAGGCGCCGCGGACCCGGTGCATCGTGGCGAAGTCGTCGGCGGCGCCCATCAGCACGCGGGCACCGGACAGGGTGCGGACCTGATCGGCGAAGCCGACGTGGTCGGGGTGGTTGTGGGTGATGAGGACGGTGGAGATCGCCTCGACGGTGTGCCCGATCGCGGTCAGGGAACGCCGGAACGACGCCCAGCAGGACGGGTGGTCGTAGCCGGCGTCGATGAGGACCAGACCCGCCCGGGTCTCGATCAGGAACACGGTGACGGCGCGCAGCGCGCTGCCGTGCAGGGGGACCGGAACCGCCCAGACACCGTCGATGACCTGGGCGGGGGCTGGGACCTCACGGGCGCGGTAGCTGGCGGCGTGTGCCTCGCTCACGGGTATGGACATCGTGGGGGAGCTCCCTTACTGTTGGGCAACAACATACCGGATGGTCGGAATTTAATTCAAGGAGTCCGATGACGGAGGACCGGACCGGTTTCCGGCTGTGGGCAGCCGCCGAACCGGACTTGTGCGCGATCGTGACCGCCGATGACCGGCAGATCACCTACGGTGCGCTGTTCGCCGAGGTCAACCGGCTCTCGCACGGGCTGCGGACCCACGCGGGGCTGCGGGTCGGCGACACCGTCGCGGCGGTGATGACCAACAGCCCGGGCATGGTCGCGCTGTACCTCGCGGCGATGCAGTCCGGGCTGTACCTGGTGACCCTCAACTACCACCTGACCGAGCCCGAGGTCGCCTACATCCTCGGCGACAGCGGCGCCAAGGTCGTCGTCGCCTCGCAGCGGGTGGAGGATGTCGTCGTTGCCGCCGCCCCCGACAGGGTCCGCGTGTACGTCGACGGCAAGAACCTCTCCGAGCTCACCGCCGGCATGCCGGACACCAGCCCGCAAGACACCCCGGCCGGCTCGCTGATGATGTACACCTCCGGCACCACCGGCCGCTCCAAAGGGGTGAAGCGCCCGCTCAGCGGCATCGACGCCGACGCCGGCGCGCGCACGTACGTATGGCTGTTCAACGAGTTCGGGATGCAGCGCTCCGCGTTCGCGTCATGGCTGGTGTCGGCACCGCTGTACCACTCCGCCAACATCACCCCGGCGATGGGCGCGCTGCACGCCGGCGGCACCCTGGTCCTGATGGACGGCTGGACCCCGGAGGGTTTCCTGCGCCGGGTCCAGGACCAGCGCGTGACCGGCACCAGCATGGTGCCGACCCACTTCTACCGGCTGCTGCAGCTGCCCCGCGAGACGCGCGAGCGCTACGACATCTCCTCGATCGCCTACGTGCTGCACGGTGCCGCGCCGTGCCCGCGGGAGGTGAAGCAGCAGATCCTGGACTGGTTCGGGCCGGTGGTCTACGAGTACTACGGCTCCACCGAGGTCGGCACCACCGTCGCCCGGCCGCACGAGTGGCTCGCCCACCCCGGCACCGTCGGGCGCCCCGCCTCGATCTCCACCCTGAAGATCCTCGACGAGCAGGGCCGGGAGGTCCCCGTCGGGCAGACCGGCATCGTGTACATGCGCCAGGGCAGCGACAAGGTCGAATACCACAACGACCCGGGCAAGACCGACGGCGCCCGCCGCGACGGCCTCATGACGGTCTGGGACGTCGGGCACGTCGACGAGGACGGCTTCCTGTACATCACCGGCCGGGCCGCCGAGCTGATCCTGGTCGGCGGGGTCAACGTCTACCCGGCCGAGATCGAGGCGGCGCTGCTGACCCACGAGTGGGTCGCCGACGCCGCCGTCGTCGGCGCGCCCGACCCCGAGTTCGGCGAGGTACCCCAGGCGCACCTCGCCCTGCGCGACGAAGCGCCCGACCGCGAGACCGTGATCGCGGCGCTGCGGGCGCACCTGGAGACCCGGCTGGCGAAACCGAAACGCCCGCGGACCTACGTGCTGCACGAGGCGCTGCCACGGGACCCGAACGGCAAGCTCTACAAGACCCGGTTGAAGCCGGCTGAGGGGGTACCGGCCAATGGACTTCGATGACAGCGACACCGACCGGGCATTCCGGCGGGAGGCCGGCGGCTGGCTCGACGAGGCGCTGCGCGACGTGCCCGACCAGGAGGACCTGAGCCAGGAGCAGCGCGAGCACTGGTCGCGGGTCTGGCAGGACCGGCTGTGCGCCGGCAACTGGGCCGGGCTGTCGTGGCCGGCCGAGCACGGCGGCCGCGGCCTGGACGCGCTCGCGCAGGCGATCTTCAACGAGGAGGCCGCCGTCCGCGGCGCCCCGTACCCGCTCAACGGCGTCGGCATGATGCTGGCCGGGCCGACGATCATCGCGCACGGCACCCGCGAGCAGCAGGCCCGGCACCTGCCGGGCATCCTGCGCGGCGACGAGTACTGGTGCCAGGGCTTCAGCGAGCCCGGCTCCGGCTCCGACCTGGCCAGCCTGCGCACCGCCGCGACGAAGGTGGACGGCGGCTGGCTCGTCAACGGCTCGAAGATCTGGACCTCCAACGCGCACAATGCCGGCAAGTGTCTGCTGCTCGCCCGTACCGACGTCGCCGCGCCGAAACATCAGGGGATCAGCTACCTGCTCGCCCCGATGGACCGGTTCACTGTGCGGTCGCTGGTGATGATCAACGGGGACACCGAGTTCAACGAGATGTTCCTCGACGATGTGTTCGTCCCCGACGAGGATGTGCTCGGCGGGGTCGGCAATGGCTGGAAGGTCGCCCTCACCACCCTCGCGTTCGAGCGCGGCAGCATGGCACTGAACCTGTGGGTGTGGGCCCGGCAGGCCGTCGATCGGGTCATCGACGTCGCGATCGAGCGGGGCGTCATCGATCGGCACGGTGCCGGTGACACCGCGTTCCTCGACACGGTCGGCCAGTTGCAGTGCGACGCCGAGGCGGTCCGGATCGGCTCGATGCGGATGCTCGGCGAGACCCGGGCCGGCGGCGTCCCCGGCCCGGAGACCTCGGCGCTGAAGAGCCTGTGGGCCGGTGTCGTGCAGAACGCCAACCGGCTCGCGGTGCAGCTCGACGACGGTGGCGGGGTGTTGCTGGACGGCGCGGGCGCCGCCGCCCGGATGCGCCGCTACCTGCGCGCCCGCGCGCACACCATCGAGGGCGGCACCGAGGAAGTCCAGAAGTCGATCCTCGCGGAGCGGGTGCTCAACCTGCCCCGTTCACGCTGAGCGGAGCCCGGCATGCGCGCGACATTCACCCAGGAACAACTGGAGATCGCCAAGACCGTCCGGTCCCTGGCCGAAGGGGAGGGGGTCACCGCCCGGGACGCGCTCGACGGCGGCTGGCGGGCTCCCGCGTGCGACGGCCCGCTGCTGCGCGACTTCGGCCTCCTCGGGGTGCCGGAGCCGGCCGGTGGCATCGGCTCGGACCTCATCGACCTGCTCGTCGCCGTCGAGGTCCTCGGCGAGCACCTGGTGCCGAGCCGGTTCCCCGCGCACGCGGCCGCGGTGCAGCTGCTGAGCGGGGCTGCGCTGCCCGTGGACGTCCTGGAGGGCGCGCGGGTGCTGACCCCGGTCATGGACGGGACCACCCTCGTGCGGTACGCGGCCCAGGCCGACGGCCTGGCGGTCCTGCGCGACGGCGAGGCCGGGATCGCCCCGGTCTCCGGCGTGCTGCCACGCGAGTCGCTCGATCCGTCCGTGCCGCTGTCCGACGTCGCCCCGGCCGAGCCGGACGGGCTCGTGCCGGCCGGTGCCGGCCCGTGGCGGGCCACCCTGGTCGTGGCGGCCGAGCTGTGCGGGGTCGCGCAGGGGGCGATCGACCTTGCCGCCGAGCAGGCCCGCACCCGCCAGCAGTTCGGCCGGGTCATCGGCTCCTACCAGGGGGTCGCGTTCCAGCTCGCCGAGGCGGCCACGGCGCGCAAGGCGGCCTGGGACCTCACCCTGTACGCCGGCTGGGCGGTCGACAACCGCCGGCCCGACGCGGAGATCCAGGTGCACGCCGCCAAGGCCGCGGCGGGCCGGGCCGCGGTCTTCGCCGCCGAACGCTGCATCCAGGTGCACGGCGGCATGGGCATCACCATGGAGGCGGACCCGCACCTGTTCCTGCGCCGCGCGCTGGTGCTCGACGCGGTGCTCGGCGCCGGGGCCTGGCACCGCCGCCGGGTCGGCGCCCTGCGGGTCGCGGCCCGCTCGGCAGCTCGTTCGGCATAGGCCCTGGCCTGCATCATCTTGCGAAGGCCAGCGCGGTGGCAGTAACATTCCGTCTGGTCGGAATAAACGAGGAGAGATCGTGAAGTTCGGCATCATGAACCTGTTCCCGGTGAACGAAGGCACGTCGGACCACCAGGTGCTGCGGGAGACGCTCGAGGAGATCCAGCTGGCCGACGAGCTCGGCTTCGACTCGATCTGGCTGGCCGAGCACCACTTCTCCAAGTACGGCATCCTCGGCAGCCCGATCAACTTCGGCATGGCCGTCGCGGAGCGGACCAAGCGCATCACCATCGGCACCGCCGTGCTCGTCCTGCCGCTGCACCACCCGCTGCGCCTGGCCGAGGACATCGCCGCCCTCGACGTGCTCAGCGGCGGCCGGGTGTCGATCGGTGTCGGCCGGGGCTACCAGCCCTCGGAGTTCGCCGGCTTCGGCGTGCCCCTGGAGGAGTCGAAGCAGCGCTACCAGGAGAGCCTGGAGATCCTGCGGCTCGCCCTGTCGCAGGAGAACTTCTCCTACCACGGCGAGATCTTCCACTACGACAACATCACCACCTACCCGCGGCCGTTCACCCCGGGCGGGCCGCCGATCCTGCAGGGCACCGTCTCCCCGGACAGCTTCCGCGAACGCGGTGCGGCCGGCGAGTCGATCATCACCTCGCCCAACTTCACCCCGCTGGGCATCATGCAGAAGAACTTCGACCTGTACCAGCAGGCCATGCGCGACAACGGCTTCGACATCTCCACCTACGACCTGCCGTTCATGCAGCAGGTCTGGTGCGGCGACGGCGAGACGGGGCTGCGTGAGGCCGCGAAGTCCGCGATGCAGTACTACAAGTCGGTCGGCAAGGTCATCCCCGGCTCGGAGGAGGCGATCGAGAAGGAGCGCGCCTACTACGCGGCGGTGGCCAAGAACATCGAGCTGCTCACCCTGGAGCAGACGCTGACCCACGGCGGCAACTTCGGCTCGGCGCAGCAGGTCATCGACACCATCGAGATGCTGCGCGAGCAGCTCGGCATCAACCACTACATCGGCTGGCTGCGGATCCCGACGCTGGACCGTGCGGCCGCGCTGCGCTCCATGGAGGAGTTCGCCGCCAAGGTGATCCCGCACTTCCGCGCGCAGGCCGACAATCGTGGCAAGACCGCGGCGGTCGTCGGGTGAGGATCAGCTGCTTCCTGAGCGCCCAGTTCGACCCCTCGGTCTCCGCCACCGACGGCATCGACGACGTGCTCGCCCAGGCGGCCGCGGCCGAGGCGGCCGGGTTCCACGCCGTCTACCTCGGCCACCACTACCTGGCCAGGTCCGCGTTCGTCCAGCCGGTCCCGCTCGCCGGCTACCTCGCCGGTGCCACCAGCCGGGTCCGGATCGGCTTCGGCGTCCTGCTCGCCCCGCTGCTCAACCCGATCGCGCTCGCCGAGGAGCTCGCGTCGCTGGACGTGCTGTCCCGTGGCCGGCTCACCGTCGGCCTCGGCGCCGGCTATCGCAAACGCGAGACCGCCGCCTTCGGGGTCGCGTGGGACGACCGGCTGCGCCGGCTCAGCGACTACGTCCCGCTGCTGCGGGCGCTGTGGAGCGGCGCCACCGTCGACGCGCAGGGCAGCTGGGGTGAGGTCCCCGGCGCCTCCCTGGCCCTGCGTCCAGTGCAGCCCGGCGGGCCGCCGCTGTGGATCGGCGCGTTCGCCGAGGCCGCCGTGCGCCGCGCCGCCCGCCTCGACACCCCGTGGCTCATCGGCCCGAAGGGCGACGACGCCGAGCTCGCCCGGCTGCTCGGCGTCTACCGCGACACCCTCGCCGAGCACGGTCACGACCCCGTCCGGGAATACCCGATGAGCCGTGAGGCATGCGTCGGCGACACGTACGCGACCGCCGCCGCCGCCGTCCGGCCGCACCTGCAGCGCCAGTACGCCGGCTACAAGTCCTGGGACGACGCGCAGGCCATCGACGTGGACCGGTACCTCGCGGAGGACTGCCTGGTCGGGTCGGCGGACGAGGTCGTGGCGAAGCTGCGCCGCTGGGAGACCGACCTCGGCATCACCGAGGTGTCGCTGCGCCACCAGTTCGTCGGCGCCGGCCAGGACGAGGCCATGGAGCAGCTCGCCCGCTTCGGCGCCGAGATCATCCCGCGGGTGAGTGCGGGGGTGCCGCGGTGACCAACCTCGCCCGCATCCTCGAGGGCCGCGCCGCGGACCGGCCGCACGTGCCCGCCCTGTACGGCGACGACGGCCGCTCCTGGACGTTCGAAGAGGTCGACCGGCTCGCCGGTGGCGTCGCCGCGGCCCTGCGTGCCGAAGGGATCGGCGCGGGGGACCGGGTCGCCTGCTATCTCACCAACGGCCCCGAGATCGTCTTCTTCCTGTTCGGCGCCTGGAAGATCGGCGCCGTCCCGGTCACGGTCAGCAGCCTGTACAACGCCGCCGAGCTGGACGAGTCGCTGACCAAGGCCCGGCCGCGGCTGCTGCTCGTCGACGACCGCCGGCCCGACGTCATCGCCGCGTTCCTCACCGGCGGCGCCTCCGCCGTGCCGGTCCGCTCGGTGGACGGGCCGGTCCGCTCGGTGGACGGGCCGGTCGCCGGGGTGGCGGAACTCGCCTGGCGGCAGCAGGTCAGCGTGCCCGCGGTCGACGTCGCCGACGACGCCGAGGCCTGCATCCTGTCCACCGGCGGCACCACCGGGCGGCCGAAGTCGGTCCGCGTCACCCACGGCGGCACCCGCGCCTCCCTGGAGCGCCTCGCCAGGGTCTCCACGGGCAGCGACGCCGAAGGTACCGCCGCCACCGACGCCAAGGCCAACCTCATCGCCCTGCCGTTGTTCCACAGCGGGGGCCAGCACTCGCTGCTCTTCGCGTTCTTCGTCGGCCGGCCCGTGGTGGTCTGGGAACGCTTCGGCGTCGACCGGCTCGCCGACCTCATGGACCGGTTCGCCTTCGACAACTTCTTCCTGCTGCCCACGATGGTCTACGACATCGTCCACTCGGCCCGGGACCTGCCGTTCCAAGGGGTCAAGTCGGTCCTCGTGGCCGGCCAGGCGATCTCGTGGCCGGTCCGGCGCGCCTTCGAGGAGCGCTACCACGTGCCGATCCTGGTCAACTACGGTTCGACGGAGGCCGGGCACATCGCCGGTTGGAACAGCCGGGACATGAAGGCCGGCCGGTGGAAACCCGGCTCCGCCGGCCGGATCTACCCCGGCGTGGACCTGGAGATCCGCGACGGCGACGGCAAGGCCCTGCCGGCCGGTGCCGAGGGCGAGGTGGTCGTGCGGTCCGAACTGACCAAGGGCTACGTCGACGACGCCGAGGCGTCCCGCGAACTGGTCCGCGACGGCTGGGTGCACACCGGCGACATGGGCTACGTCGACGCCGACGGTGTGCTGTTCCTCGTCGGGCGCAAGCGAGACATGATCAAATGTGGTGGGTTCCAGGTGTGGCCCGAGGAGATCGAGGACGAACTGCGGGAACACCCGCTCGTCCGTGACGTGCGGGTGCTCGGCCGGCCCGACGACCGGCTCGGCGAGATCCCGGTGGCGCTCGTCGTGCGCGCCGACACCAACACAGACACCGTCACCGACGACGACCTCGCCGACCAGCTCGTCGCGTTCGCCCGGGACCGGCTCGCCCACTTCAAGACCCCACGGCGGATCGAGTTCGTGGCCGCCCTGGAACGCAGCACCACCGGCAAGATCAGCCGGGCCGCCGCAGAGGAGCACCGATGAAGTTCGGGATCATGGCGTCGCACCAGTACCCGCACGGCGACGACCTCGGCAAGCACCTCAGCGACCTGTTCGGCACCGTCGAACTGGCCGCCGAGCTCGGTTACGACTCGGTCTGGACGATCAACCACTTCCAGTCCAACCTCAACACCCCGCAGCCGATCTCGATGACCGCGAGCCTCATCCCGCGCTCCGGAACCATGCTCATCGGCACCGGCATCCTGCTGCTGCCGATGTTCCACCCGGTGCACATCGCCGAGGAGTTCGCCACCCTCGACCACCTGTCCGGCGGCCGGGTCGTCCTCGGCGTCGGCGCCGGCTACCGCGACAACGAGTTCGCCGCGTTCGGCATCGACCCCGAGACCCGGTTCCGCCGCCTCGACGAGAGCCTGCGGCTCATCCGGGCGCTGTGGGGCGGCGAACCGGTCACCACCGACGGCGAGTTCTACCCGCAGACCGATGCCACCATCGGCATCCGGCCGCTGACCCCGGGCGGGCCGCCGATCTGGATCGGCGCCGGCGGCAAGAAGGCCGTCCGGCGGGCCGCCCGGCTCGGCGACGCCTGGTACGCGCCCGGCAACTCGCCGAGCCGCCGCTTCCTGCCCGAGCACCTCGCCGTCTACAACGACGCCCTCGCCGAGTACGGCCGCGACCCGTCGACCGTGTCGCGCCCCGTCGGCGTGGAGCTGTACTGCGCGCCGAGCACCGAACGGGCCGTCGAGGAGGCGCTGCCGCACGCCCGGGTCGAGTACTCCACCTACGCCGAGTACCCGGCGCTGCGCTGGCAGCGTGACCGCTTCGACGAACTGGTCCGCAACACCCTGCTGCTCGGCTCGCCCGAGTTCCTCATCGAACGGATCGGCGCCCTGCGCGACCTGGGCTTCGACCACCTCATCTTCCGGCCCGGCTGGCTCGGCATGCCCACCGAGCAGGTCCGCGCCTCGCTGCGCTTGTTCGCCTCCGAAGTGTTCCCCGCTTTCCGCCCTTAAGGAATCGCCGTGAAGAAGACCGAAGCCGAACTCCTGGAAAACCAGTGGGACGTCGAGAACATGGAGGTCGACCCGGAGGTCCTCGCCAAGTACGTCCGGTACGACGTCGACGAGCCGCGCTCCGTGGCCACCATCACCTTCGACCGCCCGGACCGGCTCAACGCCATCCCGGTGGCCGCCTTCGAGCGGGTCGGCGACCTGGTCCGCGAGGCCGAGGCCGACGACCGGGTCAAGGTGATCGTGTTCAAGGGCGAGGGCGAGCACTTCGGTACCGGCGCGGACGCCGCCGAACTCGGCCACTACATCGGCTACAAGGCCGGCACCGACAAGGCGTCGCGGCGCCGCCCGGCGCAACGGCAGCGCATCCTGCCCGACCGCAACGTGCTCAGCTCCGGCTTCACCCGGCCCATCATCGAGTCGCTGAAGGCCACCATCTGCCAGGTCCAGGGATACTGCTACGGCGGGCACTTCCAGATCGCGCTGTCGGCGGACATCGTCATCGCCAGCCCCGACGCCCGCTTCACCCACCCGGCGTTCCGTTACCTCGGCCCGGCCCCGCAGGACATGTACCACTGGATCGAGAAGGTCGGCCTGACCACGATGAAGGACGTCATGCTCACCATGCGCGCCATCGGCGCCGAGGAGGGCGAGCGCAAGGGCCTGGTCACGAAGGTCGTCCCCCGCGAGGACCTGCAACGCTGGGTCGACGACTACGCCGACGCCATCGCCGTCATGCCGCTGGACTCGCTGATGATGGGCAAGTCGATGATGCAGATCGTGATGGAGGCCCGGGGCAAGGGCCTCGGCGCGATGACCGGCTGGGTCGGGCACGGCTGGGCCACGAACGTCAGCTTCGAGGAAGGCGACTGGAACTTCCTCAAGGAGCGTCGCGAGAAAGGCATCCGGCAGGCCCTCGAGGACCGCGACAGGATGGTCGCGCCGTACTTCCGGCTCAGCGAGTCGCGGTCCCGCGAAGACTCGGCCGATTCGTGAAGTTCGGCATCCTGCTGGACCACCAGTACGAGCCCGGCGACGACCTGCACCGGCGCACCGGTGAGATCGTCGAGTACGTCCAGCACGTCCGCGACCTCGGGTACGACTCGGTCTTCGGCATCCACCACTACCTGTCGTCGCTGTCGACGCCGCAGCCGCTGCCGCTGCTGTCGCGCCTGATCGACCACTCCGGGACGATGGAGCTCGGCACCGGCATCCTCATCCTGCCGCTCGGGCACCCCGTGCACTGGGCGGAGGAGATCGCCACCATCGACCAGATGTCCGGCGGCCGGTTCGTCCTCGGCATCGGCTCCGGCTACCGCAACGACGAGTTCGCCTCGTTCGGCATCGAACGACGTACCCGGGTGTCCCGGATGAACGAGGCGCTGGACGTGATGCGGCAGCTGTGGACCGGCGAGCCCGTCACCCACAAGGGCCAGCACTTCGAGCTCGACGGGGTGCGGTGCAGCGTGCTGCCGGCGCAGCGGCCGCACCCGCCGGTGTGGGTCGGCGCCAACGGCCCGATCGGCATCGCCCGGATCGCGAGGCAGGGCCTGCCGTGGCTCGCCCCGTCCAACGTGCGCCGCAACTGGGCCGTCGGCAACCTCGCCGACTACCGCGCCGCCCGTGCGGAGGCCGGACACTCCGAGAACGGCGCGGTGTTCCCGATCCACCGGGACCTGTGCGTCGCCGACTCGTTCGACGCCGCCTACGCCATCGCCGGCACCGCCGTGCGCCGCTCCTACGGCGAGTACGTCCAGTACGGCATGGACTACTTCGAGACCCAGTGGGAGGGCATCGAGAGCAAGGCGCTGTTCTTCGGCTCGCCCGACGACATCGCCGCGAAGGTGCAGGACTTCGCCGACGCCGGCTACAACCACTTCGTCTTCCGGGCCCAGTGGCTCGGGCTGCCGATCGCCCGCTCGATCGAGATCGTCGAGCGGTTCGCCCGCGAGGTCATGCCGAGGTTCCGCCCATGAAGATCGGTCACGTCATCGTCCCCGCCGGTTCGCTGGACGCGCAGCTGGCGTTCTACACCGCGCTCGGGCTGACGACCCGGTTCCGCGACGGCGACCGGTACGCCGCGGTCACCGACGGCACCGTCACCATCGGCCTCGCCGACGCGTCGCAGCAGCCGGTCGCCGGGCGGACCGTGCTGAGCATCCAGGTCGACGACCTCGACGCCAGCATCGCCGGCCTGACCGCGGCCGGCGCCACCGCCTCGGCACCCGTGACCGGGCCGCACGAGCGGCGCGCGCTGGTCACCGACCCGGGCGGCAACCCGGTCGTGCTGTACGAGCGGCTGCCATGACCGGCCCGCAGCGCAGCGGAGGTGATGGCATGACCGGCCCGCAGCGCAGCGGAGGAGCCGGTCATCAGAGGCGCAGTTTCAGGTCAGGACGGCGCCGGAGCGCAGCGGAGGTGACGGCGTGACCGGCGGGGGTGACGGCAGGTCCGCCCTGGCCGACATGACGGTGTCCGTGCTGGGCGGGACCGGGCCGCAGGGGCGCGGGCTGGCCCGCCGGTTCGCCGCCGCCGGGCTCGACGTCGTGCTCGGCTCGCGGGATCCGGCGCGCGCCGTCCTCACCGCATCGGGCCTGCCCGGCCGGGTCTTCGGCATGTCCAATGCGGACGCCGCGGCGGCCGGTGCGATCGTCGTCGTGGCGGTGCCGTGGGACGGGCACGCCGAACTGCTCAGGGAGCTCGCCCCGGTCCTCGCCGGGAAGATCGTGGTGGACTGCGTGAACCCGCTCGGCTTCGACAAGCAGGGCGCGTACGCGCTGCCCGTCGAGGAGGGCTCCGCCGCGCAGCAGGCCGCGGCGATCCTGCCCGCCTCCACCGTGGTCGGCGCGTTCCACAACGTCTCGGCCGTGCACCTCGACGACCCGTCACGGTCCACTGTGGACACCGACGTGCTGGTGCTCGGTGACGACCGGGCCGCCACCGACCTGGTGCAGGAACTCGCCGGGACGATCCCCGGCGTCCGTGGCATCTACGGCGGCCGGCTGCGCAACGCCCACCAGGTCGAGGCGCTCACCGCCAACCTCATCTCGGTCAACCGCCGGTACAAGGCCCACGCCGGCCTGCGGGTCACCGACATCCAGTACACGGAGGACTGAGCGTGGAACTCGCCAACACCGCCGCCATCGTCACCGGCGCGGCGTCCGGCCTCGGCGCGGCCACGGCCGCCGCGCTCACCGCGGCGGGAGCGACCGTGCACGGCTTCGACCTGGCCGACTTCTCTGGTGTCCGGGTCGACGTGACGGACCCGGACGCCGTCCGGGAGGCGGTCGAGGTCGCGGCGTCCGGACCCGAACCGCTGCGGGTCGTGGTCAACTGCGCCGGGATCGCCCCGTCGGCCCGGATCCTCGGCCGCGCAGGGGTGCACGACCTCGCCATGTACGCGAAGGTCGTGCAGGTCAACCTGATCGGCACGTTCAACGTCATGGCGCTCGCCGCCGAGCGGATGGCGGCGACGGCGCCCGACGCACACGGGCAGCGGGGCGTGATCGTGAACACCGCGTCCGTCGCCGCGTACGAGGGCCAGATCGGTCAGGCCGCCTACGCCTCCTCGAAAGGTGGCATCGTCGGCCTGACCCTGCCCGCCGCCCGCGATCTCGCCCAGCACGGCATCCGGGTCATGACGATCGCCCCCGGCATCATGCTCACCCCGATGCTGGAGACCGTCTCGGAGGAGTACCGCACCGGCCTCGCCGCCGGCGTGCCCTTCCCGGCCCGCCTCGGCACCCCGGCCGAGTACGCCGCCCTGGCGCTGTCCATCGTCGCCAACGACTACCTCAACGGTGAGGTCATCCGCCTCGACGGCGCCCTGCGCATGGCTCCGCGCTGATCCGGCCCCAGGTCAGCGGGGTCTCACAGCGGCGTCGTGTGAGGCGGTGCCGGCGGTGTGAGACCGCCGGGGTGAGGCCGGAGCGGTCGCGAGGTGAGTGAGGTAGGAGATTCGACAACGCCCGTTCTTCCGGTGATTCCGGCGGCAGGTCGCTCCTAAGCTGTCGCGGTGTCCGTGAGAGCCCCGGCCGCCGGTGAGGCGGACGACATCACCGTCGCCGCCGCCGGTGAGGCGTCAGCGCCAGTCTTCGTCGACACCACGGGCCGCCGTGGACGCCGAATCCGATTCGTCTTCCATCTGGCCGGTGGAGCGGCGTCGGTCTATGCGGTGCTGGTCGTGATCGCCGCGCTCCTCTTCACCGGCCCGCTGGACCTGCTGTCGCTTCCGGCGCCGGGGCAGACCGCGTCCGCGCCCGCGCCGGCCCGCCAGAACACGCCGACGCCCGTTCAGGCCGGCAAGCGCACCACCGGCGGCCTCCCCGGCCGCGGCAGCCCCACGCCGGTCGCGCCGAGTGCGTCCGCCGGGCCGAGCGGCTCCGCGACCGGCGAGCCGACGCCCGAAGCGACGACGAGCGTGGCGCCCCTCGCGTCACCGTCGATCCCACCGGCCGAGCCGAGCCCGTCCGCCACGCCGGCCGCGACGCAGCAGAGCTCCGCCCCCGCCGTCACCGTGCTCGTCGTGGTGGGCCCGGCGTGACCCGGGCGCGGGGGCGGGTGTCGTTCAGCCGGCTGATCTTCGGGGTGATCGCGCTCAGCGTGCTGGTCGGCGCGCTGCTGGTCGAGGCGTACGCCAATGCCGAGTTCCGCCCCGACCACACCGCGAAGCCCGGGCAGCGGACCAAGGTGCCGGCCGAGGTCATCGACGGCGGCCCGATCATCGACACCCGCAACGGCACGGTGCGCTCCTACCGGCTGCCGGCCCGCACCATCGCCCTCACCTTCGACGACGGCCCGGACCCGCAGTGGACGCCGCGGGTCGTGGAGGTGCTGCGCCGGCACCACGTCAACGCCACGTTCTTCGTTGTCGGCGCCCAGGTGATCCGGCACCCGGAGGTCGTCACGGAGCTTGCCCGGGCCGGCGACGAGATCGGCGTCCACACCTTCACGCACCCGCGACTGGACCGCCTGCCACGGTGGCGGCGCGAGCTGGAGTACTCCCAGACCCAGCTCGCCGTCGTGCACGCCACCGGCACCAAGTCGGCGCTGCTGCGGCTGCCGTACACCTCCAGCGTCCGTGCCGTCGACGACATCCAGTGGCCGCTGATCCAGGAGGCCGGCCGGCTCGGCTATCTGTCGATCCTGGCGGACACGGACAGCCGGGACTGGAGCAGTCCCGGCGTCGACGCGATCATCGCCGGCGCGACCCCGCAGGGCGACTCGGGCGCGATCGTGCCCATGCACGACGGCGGCGGCGACCGCGCGCAGACGGTCGCGGCGCTGGACAGGTTCATACCCATGATGCAGCGGCGCGGCTACACCTTCACCACCTTGTCGCAGGGCCTGGCCCGCACGCTCGCAGGACAGGCGGTCGTCGTCGGCGCGCCGACGGGCGCGGTCGAGCAGCGGCGCGCGTTCGCACTGGCCACGGCCGTCGTGCTGGCCGACTGGGTGACGGCCGCGTTCCGCGTGCTGTTCCTGGCCGCCGGCCTGCTGACGATCGCCCGGACCGTGACGATGCTCCTGCTCGCGGGCCGGCACGCGCGGCGACGGCGGGCCGCGTCGTGGCGGTGGGGCCCGCCGGTGCGCCTGCCGGTGTCGGTGATCGTGCCGGCCTACAACGAGAAGGCGGGGATCGAGGCGGCGGTGCGGTCCCTCGCGGGCGGCGACCATCCGGGCGGGATCGAGGTGGTGGTCGTCGATGACGGCTCGACCGACGGCACGGCGGCGCTCGTGGAGGCGATGCGATTATCCAACGTTCGGGTGGTGCGGGTCCCCAACGGCGGCAAGCCGAACGCGCTGAACGTCGGGGTGGCCATGGCCCGGCACGAACTGATCGTCATGGTCGACGGCGACACGGTCTTCGAACCCGGCTCGATTCGGCACCTGGTGCAGCCGTTCGCCGACGCCTCCGTCGGCGCGGTGGCGGGCAACGTCAAGGTCGGCAACCGCCGGTCGATCGTGGCCCGGTGGCAGCACATCGAGTACGTCATCGGGTTCAACCTCGACCGCCGGCTGTACGACACCCTGCGCTGCATGCCGACCATCCCGGGCGCGATCGGCGCGTTCCGACGCGAGGCGTTGCAGGACATCGGCGGGATCAGCAACGACACCCTCGCCGAGGACACCGACGCGACCATGGCGCTGTGCCGCGCCGGCTGGCGCGTCGTCTACGAGGAACGCGCCCGCGCCTGGACCGAGGCGCCGGCCACCCTGCGGCAGCTGTGGCTGCAGCGGTACCGCTGGAGCTACGGCACCATGCAGGCGATGTGGAAGCACCGCCGGGCCATCGTGGACCGTGGCCCGTCAGGCCGGTTCGGGCGGGTCGGCCTGCCCTTGGTCGCGTTCTTCGGCATCGCACTGCCGCTGCTCGCCCCGCTCATCGACGTCATGTTGGTGTACGGCCTGTGCTTCTCCAGCTGGAAGGTCACCACCGCCGCCTGGCTGGCCATGTTCGCGATGCAGGTCCTCACCGCCGTCGTCGCCTTCCGCCTCGACAAGGAGAAGCTCCGCGGCCTGTGGGTCCTGCCACTGCAGCAGATCGCCTACCGCCAGCTCATGTACCTCGTGCTGCTGCAGTCCCTCGGCACGGCCCTCACCGGCGCCCGGCTGCGCTGGCACAAGCTGCACCGGGCGGGCTCCGCCGCCGCAGCCGCCCCAGCCCCTCGGGCGGCGCCGCCCGCGGATTCCCGCACGGCGTTGCGCACCGGATCCGCGGTCGACGCCGTGTCCATCGACCTACGGCGAGCGGCCAGGCCGACGACGGCGACATCGCAGCGTGGTTGATTGGAGCCGGGTCGGCCCAACCGCAGGATGACATCCGCCGGAGTCATCGCCTCCCGCAGCACGGCAGTCGTCGGGCCGGCCCTGCACCACGTTCTGCTGCCGGCCTGGCCGCAGCCCGCGCTGTTCCGGCGACGGTCAGGAACCCCGCCGAGGAACTGGCAGACGGCGGTTCCGGCGGTGAGCGGGGTGGTGTGGGCCGTCGTGCCGGAGGTGCGGTCCAGGGCGGCGGTTGCAGGGCGGAACGGTCGTCAGCTCATCTCATGACTTCGGTGAGGACGGCTCGCGCGGCCCGCTGGGCGACGGCGATGACGACCTCGCCGCCTCCAGCAGTTGCGGGGTGCAGGGCTGCGCTCGCAGCCAGGTCAGCAGTTGTTCGGTCTCGGTGCCGCGCTCCTCGAACAGCGATTGCAGGATCGCCTCTTTGCTGTCGAAGTGGTCACTTCAGGACCCGGCGGCGCGGAACTGGGCGAGCAGGACCTCGATGCGGTCGGCGTCATGTCCCGGGCGTAGCCGACCGTTGCGGCCGAGCACGACCAATCCGTGCAGCGCCGCCCACACGACCTCGGTGAGCGTGTCGATGTCGCGCGCAGCGGTGACGGTGGCGACTGCCTCGCGCAGTTCACTGAATGCTTCGGCCGGCGGCGCCGGGGTGTCCTCCACACCGAAGTGCAGTCGCGTGGACCGGGTGAACATCGCGTCGTAGAGCGCGGGGTTCTGCGCGGCGAAGCCGCTGAAAGCGGCCGCAACCCGGCCGATCTCGTCGCCGGGCGCGGCGCTGTCGCGACGGGCCGCGCGCAGTGTCTCGGCGAGCTCGCTGAAGCCTTCCAGCGCGACCGCTTCGACGATGTCCTCCATCGATCCGAAATGCTTGTACAGCACCGGCTGGCTGTACTCGATCTCGGTGGACAGTCTGCGCGTGGTGACCGCCTCCCAGCCTTCACGCTCGGCCAGGGTGCGCGCTCGTGCAACGATCCGCACTGGCGCAGGTCGACGACGCCACCCTCACCACGGTCATGGGAAACCTGCACCGCTTCGCCGACCGGCGAATGCCGGCTCCCGGAATCCTGGGCGTCATCGCCGCCGCTGCCGCGTCCGTGCTCGCCGCGGTGGCCGGCCACCCCGCCGGATCGGCGACCGCGGGAGCGGCATTCCTGCTGCTGGTCGCCTGGGTGTTGCTCTACCTGCGCATCAGTGCACCGATCAACCGCAGACTCACCGCCGCCGCCGACGCTCACGAAACTCCCGGCGACGCGCGCACCCTGCAACGGGACTGGGACCGCATCATCGTCCCCCGAGCCGTCCTGCAGGGCCTGGCCGTCCTCGCCCTGGGCGCAAGCCTCATCAGCTGACCCCGGCACCACGCCCCGTGCTTGCACCCCGGCGGCAGCGGGCAGGTCAGGACTGATCGCCGACGCCGAGGACCCGGTAGATGGCACGGATGTAGGCGGCGGCTCGCGCCGAGCCCAGGATGTCGGCGCCCATGTTGTTCATGACGTAGCTGATCGTCATGCGCCGGTCGAGGTCCATGATCGCCATCGAGCCGCCCCAGCCACCCCAGAACGCGATGCGGCCGCCCGGCAACCACGGCAGGGTACGACGGTCAGCCAGTGCGTATCCGACGCCCCATCGCACATGCAGCCCGCTGACGAGGTCCGGCCCGTTGGACTGTTCGTCGAAGATGCGTTCGACGGTGGCGGGCTTGAGGAACTGACCGTGGGCGGCGTCGCCGGCGCGGGAGACGGGCGCGAGGATCTGGGCCACGGACAGGGCGTTGCCGTGGCCGTTGGCCGCGCCGAGGTCCGCGGCGCGCCAGGCCGGGGTGTTGGCCACCTCCGCGCTGAACGAGGGACCGGTGAACGTCCTGTACGCCACGGTGCTGTGATCCAGTACCGAGGGATCGAAGTCGACCGCCGGCGTGAGGACGTCGGCGACCCGTGCAACGTCGTCGTCGCGCAGCCCGATCTGAAAGTCGGCGCCGAGCGGCCCGGCGATGTGCTGGTGCACGAACTCACGCAGCGACAGGCCGGTCAGGCGGTACACCAGCTCGCCGACCAGGTGGCCGTAGTTCAGGACGTGGTATCCGGAGGCCGAGCCGGGCTGCCACCAAGGCGCCTGGGCCGCCATCCGGGCTGCCGCGGCCCGGACGTCGTACAGGCCCGTGAGCTGCGCCGGGTGATCGAGGCCCGAGACACCCGAGGTATGGGACAGCAGGTGCCGCACCTCGACGTGCTCCTTGCCGTTCGCCGCGAACTCGGGCCAGTACCGCGACACCGGTGCGGAGACGTCCAGTTCGCCGGCATCGACGAGCAGCAGAGCAGCCAGACTGCTCGCCGTCTTCGTGATGGACCACACATTGGTGATCGTGTCGCGTTGCCACGGCTGCGTACGGGCCGCGTCACGCCAGCCACCCCACAGGTCCAGCACCCGGTCACCGTCAAGGTCGACGACCAGCGACAACCCCACCTCAGCGCCGCGCAGGTGCTCCTGCACCACGTGGCGGACGGGCTCGAACGACCCGCTGACAGTTCCATGCAGTTCAGTCATGCCGACAGCGTCGAACCTTGACGTTTGTGTCAAGGTCAAGCGGTAGTTTCGGCAGGGTGCGTATCGGTGAACTGGCCGCGCGAGCGGGCGCGACCCCGCGGCAGGTGCGGTTCTACGAAGCGAGGGGCCTGATCACCTCGACCCGTGGATCGAACAACTACCGTGACTACAGCGAGACGACCCTGGCCCGCGTCCAGCAGATCCGCGAACTGCTCAAAGCCGGCCTGTCGACCCAGCTCATTCTTGCGATCGTGCCCTGCCTGGAATCACCCCGTGATCCCATCATCTTCGAAGGCGTCACCCCCGAGACGGTGGCCGCGCTCGAACGGGAGCGGGACAAGCTCACCGAGCGCATCGATGTCCTGACCCGAAACCGCGACGCGGTGGCCAACTACCTCAATGACCTCCGGCGGCACGCGCGCTGAGCCGCGACGCCCGTCAGACCGAGTCGGTCATGGCGTCGTACGGGGATGAGCGCCGGACAGCGTCGGGTGCCGCGGTGGGGCGGGCGTTGGTGGCGTCCGGCCCCTGCTGGATGGAGAGCGCGAGGAGCCGCATGTTGTCGTGCGAGGGGCTGCCGGGATCCGTGGAGTAGATGAAGAGCGTCTGTTCCTCGTCGCCGGGCAGTGCCAGCGCCTCGTAGCGGATGGTGATCGGTCCAACGGTGGGATGCTTCATGTGCTTGGTTCCGTGCGTACGCTCGTGCACCTGGTGTCCGTTCCACCAGGACCGGAATTCCGGGCTCTTGATGGTCAGTTCCCCGACCAGTTCGTTGAGTTTGGTGTCGTCGGGGAACCGGCCGGCATAGAGACGCAGGGTGCCGACCACCTCGGCCGCCACGGTCGACCAGTTGACGAAGGCCTCCCGGGCGGCCGGATCGAGGAAGACCCACCGCGTGTAGTTGCGCTGCCGGACAGGCAAGCTGGGCCAGTCGGCGAGCAGGGCCCGCGCGAGCGGGTTGGCTGCGAGGATGTCCGTCCGGCGGCCGACGATGAACGCCGGGTGATCGATCATCGACGCGATGAGCTGCTGCATCGCCGGCCGGACGCGCTGGGCCGGTATCTGCGTGGCGCGATGCCGGGACGGTCGGGCCAGATCGGCGAGGTGAGCGCGGGCGGCCGCCTCGAGTTGAAAGACCCGGCCCAAGGCGTCGAGCACCGCGGTCGACGGGCTGGCGTGCCGACCCTGCTCCAGCCGGGTGTAGTAGTCGACGCTCACCCCGGCGAGCTGAGCGACCTCTTCCCGGCGTAGGCCGCGCACCCTTCGGCCGGGCTCGCCGGCGTAGCCGGCGATGCCCGCGGCCTCCGGCGTCATATCGGCCCGGCACTTGCGCAAGAAGTCACCCAGATCTGCCTGTCCTGCCATTCCTCAATGATGACGCCGTGGAAGATGCGGCGGCCAGACGTTGCGTGGGCACGTCGTTCCCAGGCATGAGAGGGCTCGGCTGACCGTGTCGGCGGCCAGCGGGGCGAGCCAGCATGAAATGGCAACCCCGCCGCGGGGACGCCATCGATCGCACACCGTCAAGGAGACATTCCCATGCCGTACCCCACCACCCGACCCGCAACCTGGTTCGTCACCGGAGCTTCCCGCGGGCTCGGTCTCGAGCTGGTCAAGCAGCTGCTGCAGCGCGGTGACAACGTCGCCGCGACCACCCGCTCGCCCGAGCGGCTCAGCACGGCGCTGGGCTCCGCGGACACGTCCCGGCTGCTGATCCTGCCGCTGGACCTCGCTGACGAGAAGGTTGTCGGCGTGGCCGTCGCCGAGACCACCGACCGGTTCGGCGCTATCGACGTCGTGGTCAACAACGCCGGTTACGGCCTGCTCGGCGCCGTCGAGGAGGTCACCGACGCCGAGGCGCGGGAACTGTTCGATGTTCAGGTCTTCGGCACGTGGAACGTCCTGCGTGCCGTCCTGCCGGGGATGCGGGAGCGCCGCGAGGGCCACATCCTCAACATCTCCTCCATCCTGGGGCTGACCGCCTTCCCGGGCTGGGGCGCGTACTGCGCCGCCAAATACGCTCTGGAGGGCCTCACCAGCTCCCTGGCCGGCGAGCTCGCCGCCTTCGGCATCAACGTCAATCTGGTCGAACCCGGCTACATGCGCACCGACTTCCTGCGTACCGACAGCCTGCGCCTGCCCACACGGGTCGCCGACGGTTACGACGCCATCCGAGAGATGACCGACGCCCATCTGGCGATGCCGGGAACCCAGCTCGGCGACCCCGCGAAAGCCGCCACCGCGATCATCACGATCGCGCGGACCGGCGTCGCCCCCTTGCACCAGATCCTCGGCTCGGACTCCTACGGCCTGGCCAAGGCTCGCATCGAGGCGCTGAGCGACGACATCGAGGCCGGCCAGCAGCTCGCCACCAGCACCGACATCGCCGTTGGTGCCTGACAGCGCCACGCGCACCCTGGCCGACGCCGTGCCGCAAGGAGTTTCCGTGCCGGCGCCTACCGCGACAGGCCGAAGAACTCGCCGATCAGGTTGGCCGTGCTGATGTCCTGGTTGGTCCGGCCGAGGGTGGCCGGTGCCTTACGCGGCCGGGGATGGTGTGGCCGTCGCCGGGCACCGTGTAGAGCACCACCGCAGACCGGTCGCCGTGCCGGGGTATTCGATGTGCGGGTGGGGAGACGGCGCCGAGGTGCAACGGCAGTGTTGTTCCTGCGGTGGTGGCCTGGCGTACGTCGGCGTCGTCTCGCTCAGTAGTCGTTGAGCGCAGGTCATGCGCCCTGACAGCGCACGGATCCGCTGGCACCCACCGGATGATCTGGACGCAGGGCATCAGCCGTCGGCACTGGGCCCTGGTCAAATGCGGCCTGCTCGGGGCCGCGGTAACCATGTTCGCCGTCGCCTACGGCGCCGGCCTCTCCTGGTGGTACGCACCCCTGAGTCACATCGATGTCCGCGAGAGCCGCTTCACCGAGGTCTTCTTCGACCTGCAGGGCGTCGCGCCCGTCGGCTACACACTGTTCGCGGTTGCCCTGGGCGTCCTGGCCGGCACCGTCGTGCCGAAGACCCTGCCAGCGACGGCGCTGACCCTGGCGGGTTTTATCAGCACCCGCGCGCTCGTGGCGCTACTCGCCCGGCCGCACTACCAGCACCCCACCGTCACCGACCAGATTCTCGGCGCCGGCACCACCACAGTCCCGGACGGCAGCTGGCTCCTGTCCAGCGACGTCCGCCAACCCGACGGCACAGTCGTCACCACCGGCAGCATCCGCTGCCCCACCGGCAATACCTCATGCCCCGCCGACACCGGACTCGGCCTGCAGCCCGGCGCCTACAACCACCACGTCCTCCAACCCGCCGACCGGTACTTGACCTTCCAATTGATCGAGGCCGGCCTCTTCACAGCTCTCGCCGCCCTGCTCCTCTGGCTCGCCGTCCGCCGCATCCGCCGCATCGCCTGACGTTCGTGCCGCCGACCGCGTACGGCGGCTCGTTGGTGACTGTCACGGTCCGTGCACCCGCGCAGGCGGCGAGGTTTGCAGGGCCGGTGCGCCTTCGTGCCGATGAACTCGCACCTGATCTTGTCCAAGATGGAGCCGGCTTGGGACTCCACCGCTCCGGTCAAAGGGCTCAGGTCGCCGATCACCCCGTAAGTGAGCTGCCCGCCTGCACGGTTGGTTCGTGACCAGCAGTGAAGGACCTGCGCATACCTGCCGTGGAGTGTCGCCTGGCGCCGGCGACGGCCGCTGGGCCCGAACTGCCGATCCGGTCAGGACTGGCAAAATAGCCGATACCAATGCCGATGCCGCCGACAGGGCTGCCGGGGCACACTGCAACGCCAGGCCCCGCTCTCGGAGGTATCGATGCATCCAGGCACAGGCATGTCTCAACATCGCAAGGGCCGCCTCGCGGTCGCCGTCGCCGCGGCGATCTCGCTGGTGGTGGTGCCACTCGCGATCATGATCCCGAGCGCCGAGCCGGCGGCCGCCGCCGTTGTCCGCCCTGTCATCTTCGTCCACGGCGCCGCCGGCTCGGCCGCCCAGTTCGAGACCCAGGCCAAACGCTTCGCGAGCAACGGCTATCCGGTCACCAGCATCGACGCCATCGACTACGACTACACGTTCGCCGCCGAGTCGAGTACGGCCGTGCTGAACCGCCTGGAACAGCGCATCAACGCGCTGCTGCAGCAGACCGGCGCGGACAAGGTCGAACTCGTCGCCCACTCCCTCGGCACCTTCCTCAGCCAGAGCTACCTCGACAGACCCTCGCGAGCGGCGAAGGTGGCGCACTACGTGAACCTGGACGGTTCGACGGCCCTGTGGCAGCCTGGCGGGGTGCCCACGCTGGCGATCTGGGGCGAGGGTTCGATCCTGCGCCGGATCGGTGGCGCCACGAACGTGTACCAGCGCGACCAGTCGCACACCCAGACCGTCACGTCGACCCAGAGCTTCACCCAGATGTACCGGTTCTTCAACGGCACCAACCCGGCCACCACGGCGGTCACGCCGCAGACCGGCACGGTGCAGCTCTCCGGCAAGGTGGTGCTCTTCCCGAGCAACGCAGGCGCTTCCGGCATGCGGGTCACCGTGTACGAGGTTGCGGCCGCCACCGGACAGCGGACCACCGGCCAGGCCGTGGCGACCTTCCAACTCGCCGGTGACGGCTCGTTCCCGGCCTTCGCGGCAAACCCGGCGGCCCGGTACGAGTTCGCCATCGAACAGGGCGGGGGACAGGTGCAGCACCAGTACTTCCAACCGTTCCAACGCACCGACCAGCTGATCCGCCTGCTCACCAACCGTCCCGGCGAGGGCATCGGCGCACGGGTACCGGTCAGTCCGGCCCACAGCGCGCTCTCCATCAGCCGCTACAAGGAATGGTGGGGTGACCAGGGTTCGTCCGGCAACGATGTGCTGGCCATCAACGGCACAAACATCCTGAACCCGGTCACCGCACCGCGGGACAAGCGGGCCATCGGGATCTTCGCGCACGACCAGAACACCGACAAGCAGACCAACCTGACCACCGCGCTCGCCGACTTCGACGAAACGTTCATCACCGGGGCAGACATCTACATCCCGGCCAGCCCGACCGCGTCGGGCACGATCGCCCTCAACATCACCTCACGGGCCGGCGGGGGCGTCCAGCAGTTCACGGTGCCGAACTGGCCGTCCAGCACCGACCGCATCTCCATCAACGTCCTGGACCTCTGACGTCATCAAGCCGACTGTTCGTGGGTGGCACGAAGGTGCCCTTCCTGCACGGAAACGTCAGGAGGGGCACCTCCCTGAGGTGCCGTCGACAACACGAGCTTTCACGGACAGCTGAACCTGCGACGGCCAGTGGCCGTTACCGAGCGCACCCGATCATGGAGACGCTGTCCGTTCAGTCGCCGGAGCCCTGCAAGAGCGGCGCCGCTAGTCCACGTGCAGCACGACTTTCCCGCCGACCCGGCGGGTCAGCAGCGCGTCGATCGCGTCCGCGATCTCCCGCCAGGAGGCCTCGTGGCCGATCTGGGGATCGAGGCGACCGTCGAGCACCAGCTCGCAGAGCCGGCGCAGGTCGGCGGCGCCGCTGGCGTGGCGGACCAGTTCGTCGGGCAGGTTGAGGGTGCGGATGGCCGCGCCGGTGGCCCGGTCCAGCCGGCTGGCGCGGAAGGTGACCGTCGCGTCGTGGCTCGGTGTGCCGACATTCACCAGCAGGCCATACGCCGCCAGATGCTCGATGGCCAGACCGAACACCTCGCCGCCGACGGCGTCGAGCACGAAGTCGAAGTCGCCGTCGAGCTGCTCGACGGTCGCCGCGGCGCCGATCCGGCGCAGCTCGCCCCCGGACGCGGTGGCGTCGCGGACGAGCGCGGTCACCCGGGCCGCCTGGCATGCGGACCTGGCGATGAATCTGCTCAGCGCCGTCCGGCTCGACCGGGCCCTGGTCCCGGGAATGGTCGAGCGGGGCTCCGGCGTCGTCGTGCACGTCTCGTCGATCGCGAGCCGGCTGCCGCAGCGCACCGAATCGTCCTACGCCGCAGCGAAGGCGGCCCTCAACGCCTACAGCCGCGAGCTGGCGACCGAAGTGGGACAACACGGAGTACGGGTCGTGTGTGTCCTCCCCGGCTTCGTCGTCACCGAAGGTGCAACCCAGCACCTGCGACGGATCGCCGATCAGCAGGACACCAGCGTGAAGCACGTCACGCAGCAGATCGTGGATCACCTGAACGTGCCGATGGGCCGGCCCGGCGATCCCGAGGACGTAGCGGAAATGATCGCGTTCCTCGCCTCCAAGCGCGCGAAGTGGCTCACGGGAGCCGAGTTCCGCGTCGACGGCGGCATCATCCCGGTGGTCTGAGCCCAGACCGAGCAGGCAGGACGGAAAACGAGCATGAACATCAACCTCAGCGCCGTCATCATCGACGCCGGCGAACTGGAAGCCGAGAGCGCGTTCTGGTACCGGTTGCTGGGCGGCTCGATCGCGAAGACCCCAACCCACCATTTCCTGCACATCGACGGGTTCCCCGCATTCGTGATCCAACTGGCTCCGGGCCACGTCCCCCCGCAGTGGCCGCAGGGCAACGCCCAGCAGATGCACGTCGACCTGACGACGGACGACCTCGCGGCCGCGGACGGGCTGGCTCTCGAAGCCGGTGCACGCCGGTTGGCGCCCACCGACGACGTCGACCCCGCCGCGCTGAAGGGCGGCCGGGTCTACGCCAGCCCGGCCGGGCACCCCTTCTGCCTTCGATCGGCTTGAATACCGCCAGGCGCAGGAAGTGCGAGCAGGTCCTCACCGCTGTCGTCGCCTTCCGCCTGGACAAGGAGAAGCTCCGCGGCCTGTGGGTCCTGCCACTGCAGCTGTGCTGGCACAAACTGCACCGGGCGGGCTCCGCCGCCCGCGGACGCCTGCCCGGTGGCGTTGCGCACGGAACCCGTGACCGCCTGGGCCGGGGTGGGTTCCGCCCTGCGGAAAAGCGTCGGTGTTGATGGACGCCCTGCGCGCAGCGGTCGTACGTTGCCGCCGTGGACGTCCGCGAGCCCAGCGCCCTGGACCCGCCGTATCAGGACTTCGCCGACGCCGACCTGAATCCACTGTGGACACAACGGGCGGGCCGATGCCGCAGGCGCCGCAGCCCGACGCGGTGCCGGCGATGAGGCTGGCCACGATTCGCACGGCGGGGCCGCACCCGTGCGGTTCGCGTCGACGAGGACGGCGCGGTCGACCTGGGCCACCCGGATCTGCGCGCACTGCTCGAGCGGCCGGACTGGCGGGCCGAGGCGGCCGCTGCGACCGGACCCCGTCATGCGCTGGACGGGCTCGACTACGCGCCGCCGCTGCTCGCCCGGGTCACCGCTGCCGCCGAGGCGCGGGCCTCACCGAGTCCGAATACCTGCGGCGTATCCGGGCCGGGGAGTCCACCATGGACATCTACAGGTTCGGCCGGCCATGAGCGGCGCCGTCCAACGGCTGCGGATCACCCAGGTCACCTGGGAGGCCGACGCGGTACTCTCCCCTGCGCCTCGCCGAACCGTCCGGCGCGCCCTCGCGCCGTGGCGGCCGGGCGCGCACATCGACCTGCGGCTGCCCAGCGGCCAGCTGCGGCAGTACTCACTGTGCGGCGACCCGGACGACCGGACCTCGTACCGGATCGCGGTGCTGCGGGAGGACCACGGCCGGGGCGGCTCCCGCGAGATCCACGAGACGGCCCTCGCCGGCCGGATCCTCGAGGTGCTCGGGCCGCGCAACCACTTCGAACTCGCCGCCGCGCCGCGCTACCTGTTTCTCGCCGGCGGCATCGGGATCACACCGATCCTCACGATGGCCCGGGCGGCCGCCGCTGCCGGGGTGCCGTGGACGCTCTGGTACGGCGGGCGAAACCGCTCGGCGATGGCGTTCACCGCGGAGCTGCCGACCGGCGCGGTACATCTGCGGCCGCAGGACACCGGGGGACTCCTGCCGCTGGCCGACATCGTCGCGGCCACCGCCCCGGACACGGTCGTCTATGCCTGCGGTCCGGCCCCGATGCTGGACGCCGCGGCCGCCGTGTGCGCGGCCGCCGGAAGGGAGCTGCACCTCGAGCGCTTCACCGGCACCGCCGCGCCGCCCCCGCCCGGTGGGGAGGCGTTCGAGGTGGAGTTGCGCCAGAGCGGGATGGTGCTGGTCGTGCCGCCGCAGCGCTCCCTGCTCGACGTGGTCCTCCACGCCGTACCCGATGCGGCGTACTCCTGCCAGGAGGGCTACTGCGGCTCCTGCGAGACGAAGGTCCTCGCCGGCGTCCCCGACCACCGCGACACCGTCCTGTCCGACGCCGAACGCCGGCGCGGCGAGGTCATGATGATCTGCGTCGGCCGCGCCCGCTCGCCCCGGCTCGTGCTGGACCTCTGACGGCCGTCGGTGCAGCGGGGGCTACTCGATGTCCGAGAACAGCCCCGTGAACGTCGCCTGCGTCGCCTGGAGCCCGCCGAAGACGGCGGCGGCAGCCTGGGTGGCGACTGCGGCGGAGGCGTCCTCGTAGCTTGCGAAGTACAGGTCGAGCGTCCGGTACGCGGGCGTGGGCGTGCCGTCCTCCTTCGGCCACACCTTGGCCGACTCGACCCGCTGGACCTTGGGCAACGCCCCGGCGGCCGCCTTCACGTCGGCGTACGCGCGCTCGAACTCGTCGGGGTCGGTGGGGTTGTCGATGATCAACGTGATCTTGGTGGGCACGGCGCTCTCCTTGCTTGCAGGTCTATCAGGCACACAACACGATCATGGCCGGTCTTCGCTCACCCCGGGCAGGCGATCTGGACTCCCTGCTCAGGCTCGCAGCGCCCGGTGGCGTGGCCCGCCGTTCACTCGACCGGGGTCGACGCTTCGACGGCAGGGAAGTGTCCGATCATCGACCCACGGCGAGCGGCCAGGCCGACGACGGCGACATCGCAGCGTGGTTGATTGGAAGCTGGGTCGGCCCAACCGCAGGATGACATCCGCCGGAGTCATCGCCTCCCGCAGCACGGCAGTCGTCGGGCCGGCCCTGCACCACGTGCCGCCGGGTGCGCGAGCGGCGGCCCGCATCAATGCCCGGTGGGTTCGGTCGGGGAATGCCGGCGTCGCCAGTCGTGGTACGCGGCCAGTGCCGTGGGCAGCGTGGGGAAGATGCGGTCGGGGCCGACGGACGCGGTGAGGCCGAACGCGTCGAGGTCGTCGAGGAGGTCCCGCTTGATCCGGGCCAGCGCGAAGATGATGCCGCGGCTGTCCAGTTTGCGCCGCAGCGCCTCGAGGGCGTCGAGTGCGGTGATGTCGACCTCGATGTTGGCCTCGGCGTTGAGGACGAACCAGGCGACCGGCCCGGGATGGTCGTCGACAGCGGCGAGGGCGCGGCGGCGGAAGTCCTCGGCGTTGGCGAAGAAGAGGGGCGAGTCGTACCGGTAGACCACGAGACCCGGTGTGGTCTGCGCCGCGGGGTAGTCGTCGACGTCGTGCATGCCGGCCAGACCCGGCACGATGCCGAGGATCGCGTCGTGGGGACGGGCGATCCGGGCGAGCATCTCGGTGACGGAGAGCGCGACCGCGAGCAGCACCCCGTAGAGAATGTCCAGGATGAGGACGCCACCCAGTGCGGCGAGCGCGAGGAGCAGTTCGCTGCGGCGGAACGCGGCGAGTCGCCGGAATCCGGCAACCTCGATCAGCTTGAGCGCGGCGTAGACGACGATCCAGCCGAGTGCGGCGGCGAGCGGGCCCACCACGACGGCGGTCATGATCGCGGTGGTGGACTCCGGCCCGACGGACAGCTCCACGCCCACCCCGCCCCGCCCGCCGTGCACGTCTGCGGTCAGGGTCCAGCTCGGCGCCGGCGGGCCGGAGCGGCTCCTTGCCACGCCCGGTCTCCCGCGTCCTGACGGCCACCCGCAGGCGACCGGGCCACCTCGACCGGACTACCGGTGCAGGCTCACGGGTGCGTCGGAAGTGGCCTGGATGTCTGCCGCCGCGGCGAGCAGCACGCGATGGCCGAGGTCGGTCAGCGCCCGCGCCACCGCCACCTCGTCGCCGATCTCCGGAACGTCTTCGTCCGCGGGATTGAGGCGCGCCACGCCGTATCCGCGGAGCTGGGTGGCATCGCCGGTCTGCAAACGGGCTTCGGCCGACGTCCGTCCGTCGTCCTCGCCGATGTAGACGTCGACGCTCCAATGTTTGGCCGTTGACATGTCAACCTCCCTGTAGCGGTGCGGCGGCTTCGGACGCCGGTCGGCGCAGGCTCCTCGGCGGGGGAGCCCGCCGTGCTACGGCTCTTCCCCCCGGTGGCGGCACTCACACCACCGATGTCGTGCAGGACGTGGCGCCCGTCCGGACCGCACCGGGCGGCGGGGGGATGTCACCCGCATCGGGTGGTGTTGACCGTCGGTACGAAGGCGAACGGTCGACGTGTGCATGCCGGACCGGTCCCGGCACGGCCCGGGTTCCAGACGCGACCTCGCCGCCCGGGAGGCGGTATGACGGTGACCAACGGTGTCCGGCGCAGGCTCACGGCGTGGTTGCCGACGACGCCGCCACCGCTCCTCGTCGGCGTCGCCGTCGCGGCGGTGGTCGTCGTCGCCGAGACGGTCATGCTCTCGACCTTGCATGCCGTGGACCCGCAGAGCCAACCGAATGCTGCCGTCTACGTCCTCGGCGTGGTGGCGCTGACGACCGTGTGGGGCGCCCGGCTCGGCGTCGGCGTCGCGCTGGCCAGCGCGGTGGTGTTCAACCTTGTCCACGTTCCCCCGAGCGGGCTGCACCTGAGCCTGGCGCAGGACGTCCCACGGGCCGTGATCTTCGCGATCGTCGCGCTGGCCAGCGGCGGGCTGGCCGACCTCGCCCGGGAGCGGGCGGTGGAGGCGCAACAGCGGGCGGCCGAGGCGGACATCGCCGCCGAGGTCGCCCGCCAGATCCTCGGCCAGGACGAACTGCCGTCCGGGCTCCAGGCGGGAGCCCGTTGCCTGGCGACCAGGTTCGGCCTCCCGCGCGTGTCGATCGAGGTCGGCGACGCATCGACAGTGGACAGGATCGCCGGTGCGACCGTGCTCGAACTCGGTGCCAGGGAGCGCCCTGTGGTGCGGCTCGTCGTTCCCGGCACCACCCCGCCGGCGACGCTGGACCGCCTCCGCGACCGGCTCGGCCCCGCACTGGAGGAGATCGTCCACACCGCCGTGGAGCGCCAGGAGCTCATCGGTACCCTGCGGGCCAGTCAGCAGGCGACCCAGACGCTGCTGGCGGAGCAGGCGGCACTCAAGCGGGTGGCCACGATGGTGGCCACGGGCGGACCGTCCGCAGAGGTGTTCGCGGCGGTGACGGCCGAACTGCACTGCCTGTTCCCGGGGTTCCACACCGCGCTGCTGCGGTACGAGCCGGACCGTACCGTCACGGCGATCTCAGAACGCGACAAGAGCGGGCAGCTGCTGTACAACCAACCGAGGCTGCCCATTGCGGGTGAGAACATCGTCGGCACGATCCTGCGTACCCACAGCACGGCGAGGATCGACTACGACACCGCCACCGGGCCGATCGCCAGGGAACTGCAGGCCCGCGGCCTCCACCGCGGCCTCGGCGTGCCGATCGTGGTCGACGGTGAGCTGTGGGGGGTCACGCTCGTCATGTCCTACGAGCCGGAGCCGATCCCCGACGCCGCGGAGCGACGCCTGCTCGCCTTCACCGAGCTCGTCTCCACCATGATCGCGAACACCGAGAACCGCGCCCGGCTCATCGCATCCCGCGTCAGGCTGGTCACCGCGGCGGACGACGCCCGGCGCCGCATCGAACGGGACCTCCACGACGGGCCGCAGCAGCGCATCGTCGCACTCGCCCTGCGGCTGCGCATCGCGGAGGACTCGACGCTGGACGACCTGCCGGCGGCGCGGCGGCTGGTGTCCGAGACCGTCCGGAATCTCACCGAGATCCACGAGTGCATGACCGACCTCGCCCGTGGCATTCACCCGGCACTGCTGAGCCAGGGCGGGATCTGCCCGATGCTGCGCACACTGGCCCGGCGCAGCGTCGTGCCGGTCGACCTGCGGCTGCAGGTCGCGGGCAGGCTTCCCGAGCGGGTGGAGGTGGCCGTGTACTACGTGGTCTCGGAGGCGCTGACCAACATCGTCAAGCACGCACGGGCATCCGTCGCCTGTGTCACGGTGAACGCCGACGCGCGGCGCGTGTGGCTGGCGGTCTGCGACGACGGTATCGGCGGGGCCAAGCCAGACGGCGGAACGGGACTTGTCGGCCTGCGCGACCGCGTCGAGGCGTTGGGAGGCCGGTTCGGCATCGTCAGCCCGCCGGCGCAGGGCACGACCCTGAGCGCGGAGATCCCGCTCGCCGAGCCGGATTCGAGCGCCGCGGTCACGGTGCTTCCGCTCGTCTCGTCGCGCGGATGACGACCATGAGGCCGGACCCGCGGGTGATGGCGTGGTAGTGGCACGCCATCACCCGGCCCTGGGGGCGTGACGGTCAGGCCGAGGTGACGGCGAACCCGTCGAGGACGGCGTAGCTGCCGGACAGTTTGGTGACCACGATGGTGTGGGTGCCGGCGTTGAGCCCGGTTCTGCTGTACACGGCGACGTTGGCGTGGCGGACGCCGTCGGTGGGGAGGGTGCTGACGGTTTGTTGTGTGCCGCCGTCGATGCTGATGCCGATGTTGCCCTGGTCGGTGTTCTGCTCACCGTAGACGGCGATGCCGGTGCCGGTGAACGTCAGCGTGGCGGTCGATCCGTTGGCGGTGGCGAAGTGCACGTCGCCGTTGAGGTCGCCGAAGGTCCGCCCGGACTGCTGGCTGAAGCCGCCGTAGATGATGCGGCTGTCGGTGTCGTCGATGCGCCCCGCGGTGGCCGGTCCGCCGCCGTCGCCGACGCGGATGTCGCCCGCCGTGGTCCCGGCCGGGACGGGCACGATCAGGAACCCGCCGGAGACGAACTGCACCCCCGTGACCCGCACGTTCTTGACGAACACCGGGGTCGCGGCGGTGAAGCCGTGCCCGCCGATGAGGACCTGCGCGGCGTTCGTCGCCGAGATGTACCGGACCTGCGGAGCGCCGGCGTTCGGCTGCGCGACGTATGCGGAGGTCAGCCCCGCAGCGGCGAGGATGCCGGCCGGGATGTGACCGGGACCTGGTGCCGCTGGTATTGAGACGTTGCCGGAGGCGTTCGAGTCGACCGGTTGAGCGCAGGGGTACGACTGGGTGGGGGCGGAGAAGTAGCTGTTGCGGATCCACAAGTGGCCGGTGGGGCTGCAGCCGCCCTGCGCGGACCCGCCGGCGTTGAAGGCGACGTTGCCTTCCCAGTTGATCCATTCGGCGCCGGCGTCGTCGTAGTAGGTGAAGTTGGTGTTGCGCCCGTTGAAGGCGACGTTGCCCTTGACCTGCAGGCCCTTGGCCAGGGTCGCGACCGGGTCGATGGTGCCGTCGGACCTGTTGACGTAGCCGGCCTGGTGGCCCTCGACGTAGATCGCGCCGCCGTCGCTGCGCACCGACATGTAGTCGTGGAACAGGTTGTTGCTGATGGTGTTGCGCTCGTTGATGTTGGTGGAGTTCTGCGGCGTGCTCGCCTGATCCACGTGGCCCTGGATGACGCCCGCGGTGATGGCGGTGTAGGGCAGGTCGTAGAGCGCGTTGTTCGTGATCTTCGTGCCGCGGGAGAACAGCAGCGTGATGCCGCACGCGGAGGTGTACTCGGTGCCGATGTGGTGGATCACGTTGTCGGACACGGTGGTGTCGGTGAGGATCTCGTTGAGTCCGATGCTGTCGCCGGCGACCGCCGAGGGATCGGGCGTGCAGTGGTTCTTGATCCCTTGCGCCTCGGAAGCGTTCGTCGGCGTCGGGTCGTAGGTGCAGCCCAGCAGGAGCCCGGTCGAGGCGATGGCGGTGAACTCGTTGCCCTGGATGAGGGTGTTGCGGGCGCCGTACATGACGCTGAGACCCGCGCCGCCGAGGTTGACGAACCGGTTGCCGGCCAGGGTGAGGTTGGTGGTGGCGGTGAACGCGACGTTGGCCATGGGCTGGGTCAGCGCGCCCCACGGGCAACTGCCCGCCGGGTTGGCGAACGTGCACATGCCCTGGTTGCGGGCTTCGGTGATGCGCAGGTTGCTCTGCACGTCGGAGAAGCCCGCCGGGCGTGAGGGGTCGTTCCACGTGGCGTAGGAGAACTGCAACCCGGTGAACGTGATGTCGTGCAGCGGGCTGGCGAGCGTGCCCGCACCCTGCAGCAGCGACTCCAGGCGGGGCAGCTGCACGTCGAGGTTCTGCATCTGCTGCCCGGACTGGGGCTGGTAGTACAGCCGGTTCGCCGCCGAGTCCAGGAACCACTCGCCGGGGCTGAGCAGTGCCCTGGCGTTGTCGACCCGGGCCGGCTTGGTGTTCACCGACATCGACGGCAGGCCGCCGCTGCCCTGGCTGAAGGCGGCCCGGTTGGTGACGTTCGTCCAGCAGGGCTGCGCCATCGTCAGCGTCGCGGTGCTCGCGGAGTAGCCCGCGACCCGGCACCGCGACTGCGTCCACGGGCCGTTGCCACCGGGATAGTCGAACTCCACCTTCGCCACCTCGGCCGCCGTGCGAGCGCCGAACCACGCCCTCGCAGTGGCGTCGCCGTTGATGGTGTACCCGGTCGACGACCCGGCCCAACTGCCGCTCCACCCGAGCTCCGGCACCGTCGCACCGGCCACGGGCACCTTCACGCCGTCGACGTACACCTGCCGGGTCTCGCTGCCCGCCGGCACCGGCGCGGACCAGACGCCGCTGGTGCCGTCCTGTGCCCAGCCGGTCACCCGGGTCGCGCCGGAGATCAGCGGCGAGGCGCCGGGCGCGGCACGCCACACCACGGGATGTCCGGCGCTGCCCGAGTCGGCCGCGGTGAACTTCCACGTGCTCGACAGCTGATACGTGCCGTCGCCGAGCAGCACCTGGACGTCCGCGCCGGGATCGGCCGCGAGCTTGGCGCGCACCGCGCTCTGCGCGCCCGCCAGCGCGCACGGAGCGGCTTGCGTGCACGCCGACCCGGCACCGGCCGGCGACGCATAGAAGGTCGCCGCGGTCGCCGCCGAGGCCTGCGGCATGGGCAGGATCAGCGCGAACCCGGCCGCTGCACCTGTGACTACTGCTGTTGCCCCGATGAGCAGGGGCTTGCGTCGGACTCTCGGGAGCATCTGCTTCCTTTCGGCGGACATACATGGGATGTATGGCGGTCGCCGAGCGCCGACTCATTGGCGACCTTGTGCGTTTTACTGAGGGCAGCAGTGCGCAGTTGCGCCCGCGGTCCGTGGCGGTGGCCGCAGGCGTCTAGGGCGGAACGTAGGATGTTTCTCCATTGATGTCAAGCCATCGATGCGGTTCACCGATGCGGGGGACTTCTGCGCGAAGGCGTGGCCGGTTGCTGGCTCACCAGCCGTAGGGGGCGTCGCTTGCCGAGGTGCCGCGCCGCGAGGTCGCATAGGGATCAGGGCTCGTTACGTACCGGACGGACGGCTCGGGCTCGGTGTCCTGTTGCGGAATGTCCAGGCCGAGCCCGTCGACGCCGAGTGGACGGTCCTCAACCCCCGTCGCGGGCGCCCCGTCGCCCGCAGGCCGTGGCCAGCGACGCCACCGCTGCACGCTGGTCGCCCCGACCAGCAGCAGCACGCCGAGCACCATCGTCGTGCCGGTCCGGATCGGCGCGGTCAGGTCGATGTGCCGACCCGCGACATGCAGATCGTCGGTGAACACGCGCATCACGGTCGACGGGGAGGCGAGCAGCATCGTGTTGCTGAAGATGTACACGATGCCGATCGCCATCGCGCCGAGCGGAGAGAACCGCAGGGTGCCGAGCACGCCCAGGAGCAGTCCGGCTGCCGCCAGTACCAGCAAGGGCCGCACGAACTCTGCGGGCTGCAGGTCCCCAGAAAACGCCGCGACGGACCGCTGCTGACCGATCGCCAACAACACCCAGGCGAGCGGGGCGACGATGATCGCGGTGATCAGGGTTCCAAGATGCCGCACGACAGATCCTCCTCAGGTCGACATACTTCGCATCATTCAGAAGAGCGGATTACTGCCGCAAGACGTCACACCCTTCGCTCAGGCGACCTCCGCCCTCCGGCGAAGCCGATCGCGGGGATTGTCGATGCCGCGATGCAGGCGAGGATCCGGGCAGTGTCCTGGGAGCATTGGGACTGGCACGCGGTGATGCCGAGCGACAGGGTGAGGTTGGACAGGTCGCTGAGCACCAGCAGCGGCAGGATGCGTGATCTGCTTGGGGATCACCGACTCGATGCTGCCAGCTCCCGGGCGGTGGCCGTCGGCGGAAAGAGGCGTCACAATTGTCTGGCCCAGTGGACCAAGCACTTGGGGGGGCCGGTATGGAAACACCGATGCCCGACAACGAGGCGGAGCGGATTCTCGCCCTACGCGCCGTGGCGGTCCTCGACACGCCGCCTGAAACCGACTTCGACGACATCGTCCGGATCGCCGCGGAGATCTGCGGCGCGCCGATCTCGCTGGTAACACTGGTCGATACGGACCGGCAGTGGTTCAAGGCGACGATCGGCGAAGTCCCGTTTGCGGAGACGCGCGAGGCGGCGTTCTGCGCGCATGCAATCATGGGCCGGGACCTGTTGGTGGTACCGGATGCGACGAGGGACCCCAGGTTCGCTGACAACCCGTACGTTCGCGGCGACGATGGCATCCGCTTCTACGCCGGCGCTCCCCTGATGACGAGCGGGGGTGCCGCGCTCGGCACACTCTGCGTCGTCGACCACGCGCCGCACCGCCTGAACCTCGACCGGATGCGCGCCCTGCGGGCGTTGGCGCACCAGGTCACCGAACTGCTGGAGCTACGGCGGCTGATCGTCACCGCGCAGCTCGACGTGAAACCGGCGCTCACCATCGATCTCGCCTACCTGACCGACGACTACGTCCAGGGACTCCGCTGCATCGCCGACGCACGCAACATCTGCATCACGCTGATCGTGGAACACGGCGCTCCGCTACGTGCTGATCCGCGGCAGCTGTCCCGGGTGCTCGGATACATCGTCTTCACAGCGCTCAAGGTCGCCCCAGCCGACGGGCAGGTCGGCGTACGGGTCCGTGACACGCCTGTGCCGTCGATCGAGTTCGCCCACGCGGGTGGGGCGATGACGGCTGACTGGTACGCGGAGCTGACCGGCATGCGGCACTCCGATGACCCTGTGCCGCGCGCCGTCGCGGAGATCCTTCGGGCCCATGGCGCGACTGTGACCTGCACACCGGCCACGGTCGGCTCGCCCGGCGTCCTCATCGAGTTGCGATTCCCAGCCGTCGAACGACCCGCCGTCCGGATACACGCCGAGGCGCCGCTGTAATCCGCAAGCGCGCCGAGGTCCGGTTCACGTGTGCTGCTCGACAACGCGGTGCGCCGGTGGGAGGAACACAGGCTTGGACTGGCTGGGCGACCTGGTCAGGCAGAACGGCAGCTTGAGCTTTGATCACCTGGACGTGACGGTTCCATGCTGCAGGGCCGCTGTCCAACTGGACGGCTTGCACTACGAGGACCCGATTGGCTTCGCGCGGTTCGAATCAGTGCGATGAACCCCACCCGAGCCCAGGACGAACTCGACGCCGGCGAGTCCGATCATGTCGGCCTTATCCGTCGGGTGTCGGAGACCGTCACGGTCTCTGGGGGGCGCCGACGAGCGGAGCTTCCGTCTTGTCGCGCACGCCGAGGACCTCGTTGACGAAGTCGTCCTTGTTGCGCGCATAGGCCATGAGGTCGGCGCCGTGAGCTTGCGCGAGATCGCGCTTGAGTTGCTCATACCGGGTGTGGTTGTCACCCGTACCGCGCGCGACACGGGACGGGATTTGGCCGAAGATTTCGCCGAACGCGGCGCGTATGTCTTCGTGTCGGCCCGTGATCTGGCGGCGGAGCGTGTCGCACAGTGTCGGGTGCTCGGCGGAAGGTGTCGGCGACAAGGCCGTCAGCGGGAGTCACCCGTGTAGCGGCCGACACTGTCAGCCGGCGGGCCAGCGGCGCCGCGACGGCGGCCTCCCACCGCGGGTTCCACAGCCCGGGCGGCTCGACCGGCGGTACAACGGCCCGGTTCGCTCGCAGCGCGTGCCAGCCGACCACCTAACGCGGTGCGGCGTTGTTGGTAACGCGGCGCACCGCCCGCGGGGTCCAGCCGCCGCCTGCCAAAACGGGCAGTCGTCAATGCGGGCCGCCACGGCATCACCTGGACCTTGGTGGTGTTCTCAACGACGGCGGGGGCGGCGACCAGTCGGTCACCGGTCGGCACGCGAGGATCGACGGTACGTTGCGCGGGACCCGGTGGGGCTCCTCGCTCCGGGAGTTCGGGGTCTACGGCTCCTGGTCGGAAAATCTCGCCGCCCCCTGCACAAATCCGCCTTCGCATGCGTCATAGGGGCGGAAGGGAGCGGCTTGAGTTTCGACGAGTTCCTGACGGCACGATTGTCCGCGCTGCTGCGATACGCGACGGTCCTGGCCTGCGACCCACACCTCGCCGAGGACGTGGTCCAGGAGGTGATGGCGCGCGCCCATCCCCGCTGGAGCAGGATCGCTGCGGCTGACGCGCCCGAGGCGTACGTGAAGCGCATGATCATCAATGAGCTGATCTCGTGGCGGCGGCGTCGCGCCTCACGGGTGATCCCACTATCGCACGAGGCGCTCGCCGTGATCGGCGGCCTGGTCGGCGACGCCGCCGACCGGATCGTTGAACGCGACGCCCTCATCCAGCAGATCGCCGGCCTGCCGGTCCAGCAGAGGATCGTCATCGGGCTGCGCTACTACGAGGGCCTGCCCGACGACCAGATCGCGAACGTCCTGGGTTGCGCCGTAGCCACCGTCCGCTCCCACGCTGCGCGCGGCCTGGCCACCCTCCGCAAACGCATCACCGTTCCCATCGACGAATCCGGGAGGAACCGATGATCGACGAACAGCTGATCCAGTCCGCGTACGAGCGGATCGCCGCAGACGCACCGGCGGTCGACCGGGTGCGGGACGGGATCCAGTCCCGGGTTCGCGTCCGCCGGCAACGACGCACGGTGCTCATCGGGGTCGGCGCGGCAGCGGCGGTCACCGCGACCGTGGGCCCGGCCACCCTCCTGCTCGCCGCCCGCCGCGACCGACCCGACGGCTCCAGTTCCGAGGTGTCCGGTCACGGCGTACCCACCACGCCGGTGCCGTCGGTGTCCTCGACCCCGACATTGCCCGACCGGCCCGCCCGGCTCCTCGGGTACCGGGCGGACTGGCTCCCATCGGGTCTGGTGGAGTACCACCGGGCCGTCTACCTCGCCCCCGACGCGCCGCGCGGTGCCCGCCTGTGGGCAGCCCCGGGGACCGCCGACCTCGGTAAGCCCGGCACGGTCGGGGTCCAGCTCAGCATCGGCGAGCGCGTCGACGACAACGCCGGGACCAGCGTCACCGTCAACGGTGTGACCGGCAGACTCCGCGTACCAACGTCGAAGGACACCATCGTGGAGTGGCAGCCTCGCGGCGGACCCAGCATGGTGCTCAGCGTCTTCGGCCTGCCCGACAACACAAACACCGCCCTGCGCATCGCCCGGTCGATCGCGCCCGACGACCGGACCGCGCTGCGCTCCACCATGTACCTGCCGTGGGTCCCGGACCGGATGCAGGGCTACGAGCAGTTCGGTGCCACCAGGACGCTGACTGGCTGGTCGCAGTTCCTCGGCCGCGGAACACTGGACTACCGCGGATCGGTGACCATCGTGGCCGCGCTCGGCGGGCCCGACCCGCTCGAGAAGACGGTCGACACGGTCACGCTGCGCGGCCAACGGGGCAACGTGACCGCGACCGACGGCGCCTGGGTCCGCATGCCCGACGGGGTGCTCGTCTCCATTCAGGGCCGCAAGGGCAGCTATCCGGCCGAGTGGCACACGACGCTCGAGGAGAACCTCCGCCTGGTCGAGGAGTTGGCCTACCAGCCGCCGGACCTGTCGTGGGCGGCCCGCTGAAGTTCAGGCAGCAGCGGTGTTCCGGACCGGGGCGGGTCCTGCCGGACAACCATGCCGCAGATAACGCGCGTCGCATCGGCAGGGAGTGCCACGCTCCGCAGTGGTTACGAAACGGGCAAAACACCGCCTCCGAAGCCATCACGCCCTGCAGGCAGGTAGACCCTCGGTTGATCTCAGCGGACGATCTGCGGCGTCAGATGCTCGGGATCGCTTAATGCAACAGCGCCCCTTGCCCGGCCGGGCTGCTGATCATAATTGTGCCGTTCAACGCTTCGACCCGGTCGGTGAGTCCGATGAGGCCGGTACCGCATGCCGGATCGGCGCCACCCACGCCGTCGTCTGCGATTGACAGGTGCGGGCGACCATCAAGTACTGCCGCGTCGATGCGCACGAGCGAAGTGTGCGGATGTTTGGTGGGGTTGCGAGTGCTTCGGCGACGATGTGGTACGCCGCCATCTCGACGGGCTCGGCGAGCCGGCCGTTGAGGTGGAGGTCGAGGTCTATCGCGACGGCGGAACGGCGGGCCAGCGCATTGAGTGCGGGCCGCAGGCCGCCCTCGGACAGGATCGCCGCGGCCCGCAGTACCAATGCGGTCAAATGACCCATGCCCGGGTAGTTACGGCGATCGCACGCTTCTCTTGTCAGGCCAGGAACTGGCCAGGAGCCGCTGCCGTTCACTCGGCGGCTGCCGGATTGGAGTTGCGATGACCACGATGTCGAAGACCGTTGCCGTACCGGCGCCGAGGCGTGCCTCGCATGCCTTCGCACCTACCGCGCCGAAGCCGGCCTTGGCGCCGCGTCGCAGCCCGGCCGCTTCGCGGAAGTCGGCCGCGGCCGTCGGCGGGATCGCCAATGGCGAGGACATCACGGTGCCTGGTGGCCCGGCCGGTGAGACCTGGCTGCGGCTGTTCCGGCCGCTCGGCGCGCCCGGACCGCTGCCCGTCGTGATCTACGTGCACGGCGGCGATGCGACGTTCAGCGACGCTGACACCCATTGGCAGGCTTTCAGAATGGCGGCGGAGGTGCGGGCGGCGGTCGTCGTCGTCGACTACTCCCTTTCCCCGAACGCCCGCATCCCGGTAGCGATCGAGGAGAACTACGTCGCCGCAGCATGGGTTGCCCAGCACGGTGGCGAGCACGGTCTGGACGGTACCCGTATCGCCGTCGGCTCGGACTCCTCCGGCGTCGACATGGCCAACGAACTGATGCTCATGACGGACGCGCGGGGCGGGCCGGACCTGGCCGCACACGTGCTGTGGTCGTCACGAGCGACGGCGGTCCTTCGTGCGGCGCTCGCCGCGTGAGCCGAGCGGCACAGTTGCGTTGCGGAACCGGCGGACGTGTCGGGAATCCGTGCCGAATGGGCAGTGTCTGGAGTGTCCGCTGGTCCACGAGCTGTGCGTTTGATCCAGGCACGTGAACGACGCGGCGCCCGCAGTCACCGGGCCCGAGTCCTGGACCCGCGAACAGGCCGAGGAGCGCCGGCGGGGCCCGGCCGCCCTGGACCCGGGCCAGGTGCCTCTGTGGTGACGCCGCAGGCGGGTTCCCCGCCGATGGTCGGCAGCGACCCGATGACGAGGACAGCGCGCGGCCGCGACCGAGGCCGCCTCGACGGAGCGGTTCCTGGAGTTCGCTGAGACCTGGGGATCGAGGTATCCGGCGACGATCACGGCATCCGCTCATGGCCGCGATCCGATCGCTACCGGCTGTCACCGCTTACCGCATCAGCCACGGGACATATCGCGAAGACGGTTCGGGCACCCAAACGGATTCACGTTTCCCCAGGTCACATCCCGTGGTGGACCCGATGTGGCAGAACACGAACCGCATTCACCCTGTTCAGGGTCCAATCATCACCCTGACGGCCGTACGCCGACGCCTACCCTGACCAGCTCACTGATGGCCATCAGCCGCAGCGCCGCCGGACGGATCCGATCCGCGAACAGTTCTGGCGCTGCGGCCCCGGCCGCCCGACCACCACTGGTGGATCATGACGGCCAAGGCGATCACCGACTCCCGGCGATCCTCCGCCGAACGAGGTGCCGTCCTCGGCTTTCGCACCACCACGACCGGTATGCGGCGCTTCGCTCCCGACATGACCAGAACAACGACCACACGGCCACGCAGGAACGCGACCCGTTCCGCCAGAGCCAGCCCACGCCGACCCGCCACCGGGGCTTCGCACCGACGCAAAGCCCGACCCCCGACACCGGCGACTACGTAGCGTCATCGAACTGGACGCTAGAGACCTTGATCAATTTACTCATTTGCCGATGAGCGGAAACGCGATCAAGGAGCCGGGGCAACGTGGGTGCCGGCTGTTCCTACCGCTCTTCCCGCACTGATCGGCGGGTCAGCCGCAGATCTCCCGCGTCTCGCGTTCGGCGACGGCGATCGGTGGCGCGACGAGCACCGACGTCACCTGGTCGAACGTGCGCAGGGTCGCGGCGGTGTCGTCCAGCGCCGCGGCATGGTCGTCGATCGCTTTGCGCAGGGCGGGGTTGATGGCCTTCGCAGCGATCGGGCGGATCGTCGTCGCCCAGGCCGTGAGCCCGTTCTTGGCCGCGCTCATGATGGCCTGCTGCTTCGCCGGGTCGGTGATCGCTTTGATGTCGCCGTGCTTTGAGAGCCCGCTGATGAACGCGGCCGTCTGGTCGAAGTTGACCTTCTTGAGCTCGTCGCACACCTGGCGGGTGTTGGCGGCGACTGCCGGATCTACGGGCGCCGACGACGAGGGTGACGGCGACGGCGGAGGTGACGCAGGCGGGGCGGCGGAGGTGGCCGCCGAAGACGACGAGCTCGCCTTCGCGGTGGGCGTGGCCTCGTCGCCGCAACCCGCGACGACGAGCAGCGAGAGACCGCAGAGCATGCCGAGAAGTTTTCGCACGCGCTCATCGTAGGGATCGCCGCGAATACCGTGTGTCCGCAGAATCGGGTGATGCCGTACGGGAAGTCGACCCGTGATCTTGGACACCTGGAACCTGGATCGGCAGCACGGCGCGACGTCCGCGGCATGGTCGGCAGGCCTGCAGTTCGCGCACGTGAGCAGGCCTGTGCCCTGACGGCCGTTCGTTGCGAGGACGTCGTAGTCTCCTGGGCCGCGACGATCTTCAGGACGAGCGGCATGGAGGGGTAGAACTGTGATTCGGGGCGGGCGGTGGCGGCGCAGGGGATCGTCGAGGCTGAGCGGCGGCTCGAGATGACGTTGCCGCCGAGCTGTGTGCGGTTGCTGTCGACGCGGATGCTTTACTGACCTTCTGGGGTCAGGGTCACTCGTTGGTGCAGGTCACTGATACGAGTGATTCCCGGCGGATCGGTGTTCGTGCATTGATGGAAGCATGCGCTACGGCGATGGTGGTGGGGTCGGACGGCAGGGGCGTGCGCGGCGTGAGCAGGTTCGTCTTCGGGCGGCGCGGATGTTCGCTGATGGGATGAGCGGTGCGCAGGTCGCTGCGGCGTTGGAGGTGTCGACGAAGTCGGCGTATGCGTGGCGGCGGGCCTGGCTGCGTGGTGGTGAGCACGCTCTCGCGTCGAGGGGCGCGCCGGGTCCTGACCCGGTGCTGTCGGCGGAGTTGGTGGCCAAGTTGGTCCGCAAGCTCGACGAGGGCCCGGCCGCGGCGGGTTGGGACGTCGACCAACGCTGGACCTTGGCCAGGGTCCGCACGCTGATCGGCCGGATGTTCCACATCACGGTCAGCATCGCTACCGTGGCGGAGATCCTGCACCGTGCCGGGTTCACGCCGCAGCAGCCGGTGCAGCGCGCCGCTGAACGCGATGAAGCGGCGATCGAGCACTGGCGGCGTCATCAGTGGCCCGCGGTAAAAGGGTCGCGCGCAGGCTGGGCGCGTGGATCTGCTTCATCGACGAGTCAGGTCTGACCCTTCGACCAGCCCGGGCCCGGACCTGGGCCCCGCGAGGGCAGACACCTGTCGTGAAGGTCGCCGGCCGCGGCGGACGCCGGGTCTCGGTGGCCGGGATCGTCGCCTACCGCGCCGGCCGGCAGCCGCGGATCATCTACCGCACGATGCTGCACCGCGGCCGCAAAGGCGAACCGAAAGGCTTCACCGAGCAGCATTTCGCCGCTTTGCTCGACGCCGCGCACCAGCACCTGGACGGCCCGATCATCGTCGTCTGGGACGGGCTACCCGCCCACAAGTCCGCGAAGATGCGCGCCCTGATCGCTGCCCGGCCCTGGCTGCGCGTCTACCAGCTTCCCGGCTACGCCCCCGAACTCAACCCGGTCGAGAACCTGTGGTCCAGCCTCAAACGCAGCATGGCCAACCTCGCCGCCGGCACCATCCATGACCTGCTCCGCACCGCGAAGCACCGACTCAAGGCCATGCAGTACCGGCCCACCCTCGCCCACGGCTTCCTCACCACCAGCGGCCTGAAACCACCCTGACCCTGACTCCAGAAGGTCAGTAGGGTGCATGTGGCCCGGCGCGTTAAGCGATGTGGCCCGGGGCATGTCAGCCAGTTCGGCGATCGAGGGATCGTCGTCGGCAAGGTGGCTCATGCTGTCGATCAGCACCGCTCCGGGCTGGTTCGGGTCGTTGACTCCGTCGCCGACGAGCCAACTGTTGTCATCAGTGTGGACAACCTCTCGGGCCGGCTCCGCGCCGGTGGACACGGTGCGCTGTACGACCGCCCCGAGCTGGTGCGGAAAGCGGCCGCCTGGGAACGGAAACTCGACGTCGCGGTACAACTCGTGAGACACGCCGCGAGTCTGCCTGATCACGTGTAGGCACGGCGCGTTGACGCCACCCGGTCTTGTCGGCGCAGTGCCCTCATCTGCCGCTGTCACGGCGCGGACGTCCACCTGCGGGTCCGTCACCGACCGTAGCAACGTGTCGGTGGGGTGAGCAGCCGAACATGCCGAATGCAGTGCACGTGATCTTGGCGTTTCAGGTGCTGTCCAGTGTCTTTGTCTGTGCGTTGCTTGTGGCTGGAAGGCGACGGAGCGTCGCCGCTGCTCGGCCTCGACGGCCCGGCGCGATTCTCCTGACGGCGGCATGCGTCGGGCGACGATCGGATCATGGTGCTTGGGTTGTCCGAGGTCGCCGCCGTGCTGCAGACCACCCCACTGGCGGCACTACCTGTCGAGGGCGGTCCGAGCGGCGCGCTCGTGGCATCGGGGATCGCTCCGGACGGGTCGCAGATGCGTGGCGCGCGGCGTATGCGTTGGCTCCTGTGACGGGACGATGGCCCGGCAGGACTCCCTCGAGTCTCAGGCGGTCACCGTGACGTGGACTGTCCACGGAACCTGGGGTGACGGGCACGGCGTGGGCTGGTGCAGGCAGGTGTTGTCGGTGATGGTCGACAGGTCGGTCCCGGCCGGTGCGCCGGCGGTGTAGCGGGCGACGAGCGGCTGGCCGGTGGGGTAGCCGCCGGTGACGTCGCGCTGGATCAGGATGCCGGGGGTGGAGAGCCTCGGTGGCTGGTACATGCTGGGTAGATTCACCACGAGCAGGTCGCCGACGTGCAGGCTCACGCTGCGCGTGTTGTCGGCCTGGGTGAGGGTACGGTCTGGCCGGTCGAGGGTACGTCGACGACGTTGACGTGCACCGTCCACAGCGCGATGGGCACGGCACACGGCCGCGGGTCGTGCAGGCAGGCGTAGTCCGAGTGCGTGGTGACGTCGACCGAGCCCGGCGCGGCCGCGCGGTACAGCGTGGCGAGGGGTTGCCCGCTCGGATAGCCGCCACTCGCCGAGACCTGGGCGAGTGCGGTGCCGCTGACCGTGGGCGTGAGGTACTCCGATCCGAGGCTCACTCCGAGCGTCTGCCCGACGTACAGGGTGAGGGTGCGGCCGTTGTCGGACCGGGTGACGGTGACGTCGGCGCCGGTGGATGTGCCCGCGGCGTCGTTCGTGCAACTCGGCGTGGGGGTCGAGGTGGGACCGGCGAGTTGCATGCCCAAGGTGGTCGACGCGCCCGGCGCAAGCGCCCCGTTATATGGGGCGTTGACCGCGATCGCCGTGCTGCCGGTCGTGGTGACGGAGGCGTTCCACGCCGACACGACCCGCTGGCCGGCGGCGAGTGTCCAGGTCGCGGACCATTTCGTTGCGGCCGACGTCGACGTGTTGGTGATCGTGACGGTGACGATCTCACCGCCGGACCACTGCGTGTCGACGTGTGCGGTCGCGCTGCACGAACCTGCCAGGGCGGGCGCTGCCGCACTGCCGGTCATGAGCGGCGCGCCATCGGCCATGGCCGGCGTCATCATCAGCGCGAGCGCACCGGTGCTCACGGCGACCCCGACAATGGCCAGGGCTGCGGAACGCCCGGAAACAGCCATGACACGCATCCTTCCCTGCGGTGGGACGAGAACCGGCGTGCGCCGCGGTCGACGGCATCGTCGGGCCCTGCTGACCCGAACCATAGGAACGTCCGGACAGCGCGTCAACGTCGGATCGCCGAGCGTCGATGCAAGGCGTTGCCGCGCGCCGCCCGTCGTGAAACTTCCACGGCTCCCAAGGCCGGTCCCGGCCGGCTCGGAGTGGGTCGGCGGGCCGGGTCAGCGGCCGGACGTGACGTTCGCGGCGCCCATGGGCGACATCTGATCGAGCGCCACCAACTCGAAACATGCTCCCGACGAGGACGCGGTGTGCAACTTGGCAACTCGCCGTCCAAAGTAGACGCCCAGGCAGCCAGGGCGACGATCATGGCATCCGCTCATGCCGCCGGTCGGGCGCTACGGCTCGCCGGTGATTGTCACGCTCCGTACGCCCGCCAGGCGACCTGATCTGCAAGTCCGCGCACGCTTGTGGCCGATGACCGGACGTCGAGCCGGCCGCGCCGGAGCGCCAGTGACGCACGGCATCCGCCTGCCGGAGGTTGGTGAGCCGTCGGGCTGTGGGGAACGATGCGACTCAGTACACGTATTGGTCGCAATCGAGCCGAAGATCGAGTTTGGCCAGCCGGCGCGCCGTCGCCGCGCGCTGAGCGAAAGCGCGGGGGTGGTCACGAGTTCCTCGCACGGGAGCTGTTCATCGTTGACCAGCCCGACGCGACCCCGTCCTGCCCACACGGACGCCTGGGCCGGCGCTCAGTCCACGTCGGCCGGGATCGGGTCGAACGATGTCCCGTCCGCCAGGCCGACCTCGTGCAACTGCCCGTCCCGCACCAGGTACACGAAATTGTGTCGGGTCCGCGCGGCGAAGTCGGCCCGCTGCTCGTCGGTCCAGTCGTCGCGGTGAGTGCGGGGGTACTCGGCGTGGTCCGGTTCGGTCAGCAGCCGGACCACGTAGACGGCGTTGGCGCGCACCTCGATGCGCCACCGGTCGTCGGGCCACTCGCCCTCGGCCTCGATGACGCCGTCGACGACGTGGTCGAAGGTGAACCTGTCCAGCGCGGGCGGATACACCCGGCCCGCCACCGGGTCGACCCGCTCCCGCGCGACGGTGGCATCGGGCTTCAGAAACGTGTGCACCAGGTACCCCATCCAGAGATCGGCCTCGTAGAACTTCTCGTTCTCGTTCCAGGCGATCGCGGTGCCGTCGGCGGTCGGCGCCCACTTGCACCAGTACCCAGGTTTGCCCGGGTCCGGGGCGCCGTCGATCTCGTCGCCGTAGCCGAGGGCGTAGGGGCCGGTGGACCGGGGCTCGTGCCTGGTCTCGGCGAACGCCAGCAGGTAGTCGACCTCGTGCTGGTTCAGCGCAGGAGCGATCGTCACCTGGCCGGTGAACGTAGTCTCGTAACCCACGACGGTTCCCTTCCACGATGCGTCGCACGTGTATACCAAGGCACTCGATCATGCCGGGTGCCGTGCACGACGTTGACCACCAGGACGGCTTGATCAGCTGCGCGCACATGCCGCGATCAGCTCGCTATGGAACGTCACGGCAAGTTGGGTCGCCCGGCTCCGCACCGGTAGGTCGCTGGCGAGGTTTCCGTTGTTCGCGGTTCCTTTTCCAGCGACCCCCGGCCCGAACCCGCCGTGCCGGTTGTCCCGGCAACGGGCTCTCCAGTGACTGCTACGTGAGCGTGTTGGCAGGTTGCCGGTGGTGGATGCTGTTGTGGCAGGGTGGGCAGACGATCAGTGTCTTGCGCCGCATCCTGGCCATCTGTTGCGCCCATACCGGTTGTGTTCGTCCCGGGGTCGCGAGTTGGGCGAGTTTGGCGACCTGGTGGACTTGCACCTGGGCGCGTTGCTCGCATAGTTCGCACCAGCCTCGGCGCAGGCGGGCGAGTAGTTCGCTGCCGTTGCGTCGGCCGGCCAGTGGGGCGGGTTGACGGTCGTCGAGGACCGCTTTCCTCTGCCGTTTGAGGGGGATACCGCCGAACCGTGTGGCCCGCGGTTTCCTGTCGGCGCGTTCGACCGTGGCTTGGAAGCACACCCGTCGCCCTGCGGGGGTGTCGATGGTGGCCTGGTACTTGTCGGCCATCTTCGACACGGTCGAGCGGTGCTTGCCGGCCAGGGTCTTGAGCATGGAGGTCAACATGACCCATTGCAGCCGGTTGAGCCTCCACACATCCTGCGCGGGCAGGTAGTACTGCAGATAGCCGCGCCACTGTGCCCCGTACCTGCCGATGATCTCGTGATCGGGGTGGTTCAGCAGTTCGGGGCGCAACTCGGGTTTGCCGAGTTTCATGAACGCGGCGCTCTTGGCAGTGATCACGTCCCGGGGGACGCGCAAGGCGACCTTCCCGTTGGCCGACCGGTGACCACGGGTGGTCTTGTGGTCGGCGTGTTGGACGGTGATCTCGTAGCCGAGGAACCTCGCCGCGCCGGTACGCCCATGAGTGATGAGCGTCTTGTCCTGGTTGAGTTCCAGCTTGAGGTCATCGCGCAGGAACTGCGCCAGCCGGGCCTTGATGTACTCGGCTTCCTGTCGTGGTCCGGTAAATCCCAGCAGGTGATCGTCGGCGTATCTGGTGTACCGGAGCCGCCGGAAGTCGGGATCGCGGGGGTTGCCCCGCGGCAGGGTCCGCAGCTGCTGCCGCAGCTGGCGGACTGCTTCGACGTCGCGGCGACGCCGGGCGCGCTCGATCGCGGCTCTCACCCGCCCGTAGGCCGGGTTGTGTGCCCGGCTCACGCCTCGGGTGTACTCGGGGATGAGCTGTGTTTCGACAAACTGGTCCAGTCGGTCAAGATAGATGTTACTCAATACCGGCGAAGCCACCCCGCCCTGCGGAACACCGGAGAGGGTGGCGTTGAACTCCCAGTCCTCAAGGTACCCGGCGTGCAGCATGTTACGCAGCAGCCGCAGGAACCGGTTGTCGTGGATGTGCTCGGCCAGGATCGACAGCATGACCTCGTGGTCGAAGCTGCCGAAACAGTCGGCGAGATCACCCTCGATGAACCAGGTTGTCCCGGACCAGCAGGTCGCCACCTCGGTCAACGCCGTGTGACACCCCCGACCGGGACGGAAACCGTGTGACCGGGCGGAGAACCTCGGTTCGTAGTACGCCTCCAACAGCAGCCGCACCACCTCACCGACGAGCTTGTCCGCCCATGATGGCAGACCCAACGGCCGCAACTTCTTCCCGTCCTTCTTGGGAATGTAGACACGGCGCGCGGGCATGAACCGGTAACGTTCGTGGCGCAACGCATCGATGATGCGCCCGATCCGGCCCAGGGTCATGCCATCGGCGGTCTCCCCGTCGACCCCGGGCGTCATCGCGCCGTGGTTGGCGTAGATGCGCCCGTAGGCCATCAGGTACAGGTCCGGGTTGAACAGTTGTCGATACAGCTCGGTACACGGCAGGCCACGCCTACCGCGCTCACGCAGGACATCCAGTACCGTTTCGGCGTTCTGCATTACGCATACCTCCCGGAATCGTGGTGTCCGATCACCTGGCCCCCTTCGCCCTGTGTCCGGCTCTCCCGGACCCCCTGGCAGGTCGTGACTCCTGGTAGGGTGGGCTGCCCGACGAGGTCCCAGCGAATCTGGGCCTTTTCCGGGCAGCCTCCCTCCGAACCCGGCGTGCCCGCTTTCCAGGCACCGGGCTCTCCAGCGATTACGCCGCGTTCGCGACCGGGTTTGCGTGGATCCAGCCATGGCAGGGTGCGCAGACGATGAGCGTCTTGCGTCGCATCCTGGCCATGACGGTGGCCCACGCGGGCTGGTCCGGTCCTGGTTTCCCGAGCTGTCGCAGAGCGGCGATCTGGTGGACAACCACCGTGGCGCCGGTCTCACACAGCTCACACACCCGCTGGTGGAGCCGAGCGAGTAGTTCCTTACGAGGAACACGGACCGGGACCGGGGCAGGGTCGTTGATGACCGCCCGCCGGTCTTGCCGCAGGATGATCCCGCCGAATCGTGCAACCAGGTCCGGCTTGCCCAGCCGTTTCCGTCTGGCCTCGAAGCAGGTCCGCAGCCCGTCGCTGGTGGTGGCCTTCGCCCGGAAACGGGCGGCCATCTTCGTGACGGTGGACTTGTGCTTGGCAGCCAGGGTTTTCAGCATGGACGTCTCGGCGTGCCAGCGCAGCGTGCCGAGCCGCCAGACGTCCTGGGCGAGTAGGTAGTAGTTGACGACGCCACGGTATTCGGCTGCGTAGACCCGGACGATGTCGTAGTCGTCCTGGTTTTGCAGCCGGGTCCGGCGCGACGGTTTGCCGTGCTGCCGGTAGCGGGCGCACTGGGCCTTGACCACGTCCGGCGGCACCCGCAGCGCGATCCTGCCATTGACCGATCTCCGGTTTCTGGTGATCTTCGTGCTGGAGTGCTGGACGATGATGTCGTAGCCGAGGAACCGCGCCGGCTGGGTGCGGGCGTGGCTGATCAGGGTCTTGCTGTCGTTGAGTTCGAGTCCGAGGGTCTCCCGGAGGAACTCCGCCAGCCTGGCCTTGATCTGCTCGGCTTCGGCCCTCGGCCCGGTGAACCCCAGCAGATGATCATCCGCGTACCTCGCATAGCGCAGGCGGCGGTAGCCCGGGTCCATCGGGTCGGTGGAGGGGAGCATGCGCATCTGCTTCATCAGGTGCCGGGCCTGTGCCCGGTCCCCGCGTCGCCGTGCCCTCCTGAGCAGAGCGTCTATCTGCCGGTAGGCGGGATTGGCGGCCCGAAGCGCTCCCCGCGTGTACTGCGGGATCAGTTTCTGCTCAACAAATGTGTCGAACTTGTCCAGGTAAACGTTCGAAAGGATTGGTGAAACCACGCCGCCCTGCGGGCATCCGCTGAGCGTGTCGTGGTATTCCCAGTCTTGCAGGTACCCGGCTTTGAGCATGTTTCGAATAAGCCGCAGGAACCGTTGGTCCTGGATCTTCTCCGCCAGTATTCCGAGAAGAATATCATGATCAAAGCTCCCGAAACAGTCGGAGATGTCACCCTCGATGAACCACGTTATCCCGCTCCAGGTGTTGTTTATCTCCCGCAGTGCGGTATGACACCCTCGCCCTTTCCGGAACCCGTGGGACCGGTCGGAGAACCGTGGCTCGTACATCGCCTCAAGGAGCAGGCGAACCACTTCACCAACCAGCTTGTCGGACCATGACGGCATGCCCAGAGGCCGTAGCTTCCCATTCTTTTTCGGGATATAGACGCGGCGGGCCGGGGAGAACCGGTACCGTTCGTGCCGCATCGCCTCGACGATCTGGTCGATCTTGTCCTCGGACATGCCATCAGCGGTTTCCGCGCTGGCCCCGGGTGTCATCGCCCCCTGGTTGGAGTAGATGTTCCCGTACGCCAACAGGTACAACTCCTTGTTGAACATCTGCCGGTACAGTTGCGTGAACGGCAGGCCCTTCCTGCCGCGCTCGCGGAGAACGTCAAGTACCACTACGGCTTCCTGCATTACGCATCCCTCATGGTTGCTTCCCGTTCATCGCCTGTGCCCCTTCGCCCTGTGGACCGTCATTAGCGGTCTCCAGATTGGGCGGACGTTACCCCGCCGACTACTGTGGGCACTCCGTCGCCATAGGACTCGCGTCCCGTAGGCGATCCCATGTTCATCACTGCTGTACGTGTCGAGCGCGATTTAGGCGTCCCGTCCGTCTCCTTGAATGCCCTGACAGGGCATCGCTCCAGCACCCCAAGAGGATTGCAGCGAGTTAGTCGCCAACTCGCCGCAGGGGCCGGTACCGGTTTCAGGCGTCTTTCCGGTAGGTTCCGTATTGCACCTTCTGGAGACTAGGCTTCAGGCAGTATGGCTTTCACCATGTCGCGCGGATCCCCCGGCACGCCACCCCATACGCCTGGGCATGAACTGCCGGTTTCCTGGCATGCTGTTGTCCCCGACTACCCTTTCAGGGCCGGGTCAGCCATCAGATCCAGAGACATCTCCTCCCGTCTCTGCCCGCTGCACGGGCGATACACCAGTGCACCTCATGGCGCACCGACTACTACGAGGCCTCCGTCGCCATAGGACTCGCGTCCCGTAGGCGATCCCGCGTTCGTCCCTGGTGTACGTGACAGCGGAACGTAGGCGGCCCACTCATCTCCTTGAATGCCCTCACTGGGCATCGCCCTGTGCCCCGAAGGTTGCGCCGGCGAATCCGGAACACCAGCGCACGGCACGGCACCGGCTTCGGGCGTCTTGCCGGTGGATGTCGGCTTGCATCGTCTGGAGATTGGGCTTCGGGCAATCCAGCTCTCGCCATATTCCGCGGGTCCCGCAGCGCACCGCCCCTGACGCCTGGGCGCGACCACTGCTTTCCTGGCATGCTCTTGTCCCCTTCACCTTTCGGATCCAGGTCAGCCATCAGACCCAGGAACCTCCCTCCGAGTTCCTCCCAGCTGCGCTGGGGATACAACAGGACGCCTCGCGGCGCAGCGAACATGCCGATGTGCGCGCACCCGACCAGATTGGTCAGCCCTACGGACACACCTTGAGCAGCACGGAGGTCAGGGCTGGCGCGGCCGTCTGGATCTGGGCGATGTTCGCCTGGCCGGTGCCGAACTGCTTGAGCTGACCCAGGAACTGCGACACTGCCGATCTCAACTCCGGGTCATTGACCTGGCCTGCCACCGGCTCGAGCTTGCCGGCCCACTCGGTGGCAAGCTTCCGGGCGTCCGTGAGTGCCGCGGCGCCGCCGGCTGAGTCACCGCTCTGGGCGGCCTGCCCAGCCTTCTGCAACGCGGCGATGACCTTGTCGAAGTACTGCACCTGCAACGCCTTGATCGGCTCACAAGCAGCCTCCCCGTCCGCCACCGACGGCGACGCCGCAGTTGTGGCCGCCGCGGACACCGCCGCATCGGTCGCCCCGCCCTCGTCCGCACACCCGGCGCCCAGTGCCAGCACCGCCGCGGCAACCCCTGCAACCATGAAGATCCGCACCGCTTCGTACCTCCCCGTCGTCATCGAAACGGCGCGAGCATATAGAGCTCGGTTCGTCGCCCTCCGACGAGGGCAAGGTCGGTGACACCTGGCTGCGTCAGCCCACGCGTCCTGCGCCTGGCAGAACACATCCCTCAACCGCCGCTCCCTCCGACGGGATGGCGAGCGTGAACCCCAAGCACCAACACGATGATCGGATGCGCGGAAATGCCGCTGATCGGGCGCCACGGGATCGTGATGGACTTGCGGCTGCGGTTGGAGCGCGTCCGGTCGCCGCTTACGTCTCGGTGAGCTCGGCCAGGCTTTGCAGGAAAGCTCCGGACCCTCTCGGCAGGAGTTCGTCGTATCGCGCTGTTGGAGGTGGCGGCGGCGTCTCGTGTATGCCGTACTCGGGTGGTGTCTGCTCGACCCGGCGCCGCAGTGCCGTGCGAATCGCGTCGTCGCCGTGCCATCCGCCCACCATGGTGAGCTGGATGTACTCGCTGTCCATCCCGGTGGTGAGTCCGAGGTCGGGCTCGCCGGGGTCGAGGCGGCGCAGCAGGCCGGCCACGTCGGTCAGGCCGAGATCGTCGCACGCATTGATCGCCTCGCCCCATGATTCCGCCGGCGTTTCGGTGAGGGCGGAGCCGAGGCCGCTGCTCATGGCCTCGTTGTGGAAGCCCAGCAGGTACGCCAAGCGTTGAACGCCGGCCGGTGGGTGGCTGGTCCTGTCCGCGTGACCGGCGATCGTCATGAACTCATCGCCTGCCTGGTCGAGAAGGGCCTCCGCGATGTCGCGGACCAGGTACTCACCGCGGTCGGCCACCCACGACGGGACCGGGCGCCAACTGTGCGCGGTGCGCAAGGCCTCTGGACCGTCCGTCGCGGCCGTCCGCGCGATCTCCAGACCGCGGGATCGTGGCAGGAGCCCGCCACGGGGAATGACACCGGCGATGTTCGCGATCGTCGTCCACTGCGGTTCGCGGTCATTGAAGGCCATGAGGTCGTACCACCGGTCGCCGACTCGTAGCGCGATCGAGCACGCCGCGGCACCGTGCGGCGTCACGTCGACGCGCACGTCCGGATCGTATGACCAGGACAGCGTCGCGGAGTACGACCGCAGCGTTACGCGCACAGGTCAGCCGCCCGTCGGTGCCGGGAGCGATCCCACAGAAGATGAAGATGCACAAGGAGGGTGCGGATTCCGGCCACCGGCACAACGAAAGGGTACGGCCCACGGCCGACGAGCGGTTCCACCCATGCCGCCGAACCCGCATGATCACGCTTCCGAACATGCCGCACAGATCGCGCCGCGCCGACACGAAGATCGTCACGCAGTGTTGCTGGCCGCGGCCGCTGGCAGCCCGCTCCCGGACCGCCCGGTCCGGGCGATCGGCATCTTCGCCGGCCCGCCGGCGGACGACGTGATCGAGGAGTTCCACACCCGGCGCCAGCTGCGGCTCGCACTCGCCATGTCGGTCACGGCGGCGGTGATTCTGGCGTCCTTCCTGCTGTCCGGTGACGCCGACCCGCCGCAGGGGCTGGCAGGCCCGGAGGGAGGCATGCCCAGCGTGACCGGTCCCGCACAGCCGGACTGGACGAGCGAGCCTCCCGTCGATCCCGGCACCGGCGTCGGTCCGTCCACGGACACCGGAAGCGGTCCGTCGACGGACACGAACCCGGATCACCGGGTCGAGTCCGACGCCATCGCCGGACGTCCGGGCAACGCCACAGGCGATGGCGGTCAGGCCAACCCGGCACCCGGCGGCACGACCGCCCCGCCGGCCGCTGGCACGCCCGCCACCACGACGTCGGCGCTGGTCGCCGTCCGCCTGTCCACCCTCGGCGGCGTCGTCGTCGCCGGCTGCGCAGACGGGAAGGTGAGCGTCGTCGAGGTGCTGCCCGCCCCCGGCGCGAAGGTCGTCAGCGTCCAGGGCGGCGCCCGTGACACGGCGCGTGTGGAGATCGACCTGCTCGCCGTCCACCTCCGCCTCAACGTGCGCTGTGTCGCCGGTCTCCCCGTCGCTACCCCGATCTGAAACGTGTCCAGGGCCGCCCAGGGGAGCGCCGGAACGCGGTGAAGACGAGGGCCGGGCTCGGTCTTCAGATGGCGGTGGCGAGTTCGGTGAACGCCGCGGCGATGCGGGGCCCGCGTCAATCACGTACGGGTCGAACCGCGACGGCACGTCGAACGCCGCAGCGGTCTTCAACAGTGCCGGCGCGTACGACGGGACCTGCGGCGGCTGGACCTTCGGCACTGTGCGATCCGATGCCGCCGCCGAACCGGCGGAACTCCCATCGGTTACCGGTCAGTAGCATATCGTCGGCGTATCGGAAACCGGATACGTGCCTGCAACACCCCGCCGCCTTGACTGGACGGCGTGACCTACAGCGATCAAGCACGAGCGTCCCGCCGCACCAGAGCGCCGGCGCCGTCCCCCGCCGCGCCGACGACGGGAATCACGATGTACGGGTGCGGGCAGGACGAGGGCGCCTTGTTCCGGGCGATGGCGCCCCGCTTCGGCGTGATGCCGACCATCACGGAGGCGGCGGTGTCCGAGGCCAACGTCCACCTCGCGTCCGGAAACCGGTGCATCAGCGTCGGCCACAGAACGCACGTCGCGAACTCCACGCTGCTTGCGCTGAGCCGCGCCGGCGTCACGTACGTCTCGACCAGAAGCATCGGGTACAACCACATCGACGTGGAATACGCCGGGAGCGTGGGCATCTGCGTGGAGAACGTCGCCTACTCGCCCGACAGCGTGGCCGACTACACCCTGATGCTGATCCTGATGGCAGTGCGGAATGCGGGAACCGTCGTCCGCCGTGCGGATGTCCACGACTACCGGTTGCCCGAGGCGCGCGGCAGGGAACTGCGCGATCTGACCGTCGGGGTGGTCGGCACGGGACGCATCGGCGCCGCGGTCATCGACCGGCTGCGTGGTTTCGGCTGCCGGGTGCTGGCCAACGACAGCCACCCGACGACCGCTGCCCGCTACGTCGCGCTCGACGTACTGCTGCGGCAGAGCGACGTCGTCACGCTCCATACCCCGCTGAACGCGGACACCCGTCATCTTCTGCATCGCCGGCGTATCGAGCTGATGAAGCACGGCGCGTTCGTCGTGAACACCGGACGCGGTTCGCTGCTGGACACCGAAGCGCTCGTCGCGGCCCTGGAACGCGGCAGATTGGGCGGCGTGGCGCTGGACGTCCTCGAAGGGGAGGAAGGCGTCTTCTACGAGGACTGTGGCAACAGACCCCTGGACAACCAGCTGCTGCTGCGACTGCGGGCGCTGCCGAATGCGTTGGTCAGTCCGCATATCGCGTACTACACGGACCACGCCCTGAGCGACACCGTGGAACAGTCCCTGATCAATTGCCTGAGGTTTGAAAGCAGGAGCCGGCGTGGATAGGTTGAAGATCGGAATCATGTTCGGGGGCAGTTCCGAGGAGCACCCGGTCTCCGTCAAATCCGCGCGAGAGATCGCGAAGGCCCTCGACACCGGCAGGTACGAACCGTTCTGGGTCGGGATCACGAAGGACGGCGCCTGGAGGCTCTGTGACGGCCCCGACGCGGACTGGGACGACGGCAGCTGCCGCCCGGCCGTGCTGTCACCGGACCGCAGCGTCCACGGGCTGCTGGTGCTGGAGCACGGAAGGTACGAGACGATCAGGCTGGACCTGGTGTTGCCCGTGCTGCACGGCACGCTCGGCGAAGACGGTGCGATGCAGGGCCTGTTGGAGCTCTCCGGCATCCCCTACGTGGGCTGCGACGTCCAGAGCTCCGTGCTGTGCATGGACAAGTCCCTGGCCTACGCCGTCGCCGGAAGCGCGGGCGTCGCCACGCCGAACTTCTGGACGGTCGCGGCGAACGAGAACATCGATCCCGACCGGCTCACCTTTCCCGTCTTCGTGAAGCCGGCGCGCTCGGGATCGTCGTTCGGCGTCAGCAAAGTGTCCCGCAAGGAAGAGCTCGCGCCTGCGGTGGACAGCGCTCGGCAGTACGACTCGAAGGTGCTCATCGAGGAGGCCGTCGTCGGCAGCGAGGTCGGTTGCGCGATCCTGGGCAACGACCCGGACCTGATCGCCGGCGAGGTGGATCGCATCGTCCTGTCGCACGGATTCTTCAGGATCCACCAGGAGCGAGCGCCGGAGACCGGTTCCGACAACTCGACACCGGTCGTCCCCGCCGACATCCCGGCCGCCTCACGCACGCTGGTCCAGGACACAGCGAAGGTCATCTATCGCGCCCTGGGATGCCGGGGGCTGTCGCGGGTCGACATGTTCCTCAAGGAGGACGGAACCGTCGTGCTGAACGAGGTCAACACCTTGCCCGGCATGACCTCGTACAGCCGGTACCCGAGGATGATGGCGGCCGCCGGGCTGCCGCTCACCGAGGTGATCGACCGGATGGTGTCGCTGGCGTTGACGGGAAAACAGCAGTGAACGACGACTTCGTCTTCGTCGACGAGCTGGTGCCCGGAATCCGGTGGGACGCCAAGTACGCGACGTGGGACAACTTCACCGGAAAACCTGTCGACGGATATCTGGCCAACCGGATCGTCGGCACGACGGCGTTGTGCGCGGCCCTGGACAGGGCGCAGGAAGCGGCCGCGTCCCTCGGCTTCGGCCTGCTGCTCTGGGACGGGTACCGCCCCCAGCGCGCCGTGGACTGCTTCCTGCGCTGGTCGCAACAGCCCGAGGACGGCCGGACGAAACTGCGGCACTACCCGAACATCGAGCGGCACGCCATGTTCGAACAGGGATACGTCGCCGCCAGGTCAGGCCACAGCCGCGGCAGCACCGTCGACCTGACGCTCTACCACCTGGGTACCGGTGAGCTGGCTCCCATGGGCGGTGACCACGACCTGATGGATGCGATCTCCCATCACGGGGCGGCAGCGATCACGCCGGCCGAGGCGGGCAACCGGCACCACCTGTGCTCCATCATGGAGACCTCCGGCTTCGACCGCTACGACCGCGAGTGGTGGCACTACACGCTGCGGGACGAGCCCTACCCTGACACCTACTTCGACTTTCCCATCACCGAGTCGAGCCGGCGCAGGCAATTGGCACGGCGGTGACGGCGCCGCGCGTCGTGGTCGCCGGCGGTCATCACGTACCGGTGTGCGCCGGCGCGGCGGGCAGCCGGACCGTCACGCGGAGCCCCCCATCGGGGCGAGGGGTGAGGGTGAGTGTTCCGTCGTGCGCTTGGGCGATGCTCTTGACGATCGGCAGGCCGAGGCCGACACCCGGGTGACCGTCGCGGATCCGTCCGGTGCCGCGCTGAAACGGCTCGACCAGCGTGGAGACCAACTGCGGGGAGAGCTGCTCACCGGTGTTCTCGACCGTGAGCACCACGGTCTTGAGGTGCACGCTCGTCGTGACCCACACCGTGCCGCGCTCGGCCAGGTTGTGCAGGATCGCGTTGTGCACGAGGTTCGTCGTCATCTGCAGCAGCAGCGCGTGGGAGCCGACGGTGGGGGTGATATCGCCGGAGGTCTCGATGGTGAGGCCACGCTTCTCCGCTAGCGGGAGCAGCGTCTCAGTGGCCTCCTCCGCGATGAGGGACAGGTCGACGTGCTCCCGGATGAACGACCGCCGGTCGGCGCGGCTGAGCAGGAGTAAGGCCTCGGTGAGATCGATCGCCCGGGTGTTGACGAAGTGCAGGCGATCGACAAGTTCGCTGGTGTCGCGGCTCGGATCGTTGCGGGCCACGTCCAGCAGTGTCTGCGTGATCGCCAGCGGGGTGCGCAGCTCGTGGGAGGCATTGGCCGCGAATCGCTGCTGCTCGGCGACCTGCGCCTCGAGCCGCGCGAGCATGGCGTCGAAGGCGTCGGCGAGCTCGCGGAACTCGTCCTTGCGGCCCTCCAGGTAGATCCGGTGGGAGAGCGACCCGTTCGCGGCCACGCGGGTGGCCTGGGTGATGCGAGTCAGGGGCGCCAGCATGTGACCGGCGAGGATCCACCCTCCCAGGAGGCCGAACACCAGCAGGAACACCAGGACGACGGCCGCCTTCGGGGCGAAGGCGCGCAGCAGATCGGAGCGGCTCGGTCCGGTCAGCAGCGGGGTCGAGGGCTCCATCGGCCGCCGGCCGGGTTGGGTGACCACATCGGGCACGTACCGCAGCAGGAACACCCACACGGTGGCGAGCAGCAGGACGCCGGCGAGCATGAGGAATCCGGCGTAGCTGGCGGTGAGTTTGACCCGAACGCTCACACCGGGCGGCCTATCCACGGTCCACTCCCTCACACCCGACTCCGGGTGCCGTGTCGATGCGGTAGCCGACACCGGCCACGGTCGCGATGATCCACGGTTCGCCGAGGCGTTTGCGCAGCGCCGAGACGGTGATGCGCACGGCGTTGGTGAACGGGTCCGCGTTCTCGTCCCACGCCCGTTCCAGCAGCTCCTCGGCGCTGACGACACCGCCTTCGGCGCCGACGAGCACCTCGAGGACGGCGAACTGCTTCCGGGTGAGCGCGACGTAGCGGCCGTCGCGGTACACCTCACGGCGGAACGGATCCAGCCGCAGGCCCGCGATCTGTCGCACCGGCGGCCTGCTGTGCGCCCGCCTGCGGTCGAGTGCCCTGAGCCTGAGTACGAGCTCGCGGAGGTCGAACGGCTTCGTGAGGTAGTCGTCGGCGCCGAGCTCGAACCCGGAGGCCTTGTCGTCGAGCCGGTCGGCGGCGGTGAGCATGAGGATCGGCATGCCGCTGCCGGAGGCGACGATGCGCTTGGCGACCTCGTCGCCGGACGGGCCGGGGATGTCGCGGTCGAGGACGGCGATGTCGTAGGCGTTGACGCTCAGCAGCCCCAGCGCCGTGTCACCGTCACCGGCGATGTCGGCCGCGATCGCCTCCAGGCGCAGCCCGTCGCGGATGGCCTCCGCCATGTAGGGCTCGTCCTCGACGACCAAGACACGCATGCTTCCGATGCTACGAGCCGGCACATATCGTCCGCGTACGGAAAACCGGATACGGGCCGGCAGGCCTCGCAGACACCTCGCCGTCGGCCTGGTCAGCCCGCCGGCGACCGACGCGACGCCGAACACGGCCACGACCGCGGCGGCCCAGGACGCCTGGCCCGCCTCCTCGAGCGTGGCGACGATGGCAAGGTCGACGCCGCTGAGCAGCGTCGTGGTGCCGGACCCCATCGTCGACGCGCACAGGATCACCACCGCCGGGCCCCACGATGTGCGCCAGCTCGCCCTGCAACGACTCCAGCGCGAACGCGGCCCGGCGCTGGCCCGCGGCCGGAGATGAGCACGACTCGGAGCGGCCGGCTCCGCGGTGGTGGGCCCTCCCGGACTCCCGGGAGGACCCACGTCACCGGTGGCTCAGCCGCTGCCGCAGACCGCGCCGTTGAGGGTGAACAACCCCGGTGGAGGCTTCGCGAGTCCCAAGGCGGTGGTGGCGTTGAATCCGAGCATCACCGTCGCTCCCGGTTGGATGCGCCGGTTGTAGGTCTCGTTCGTCGCCGTCACCGTCGCGCCGTCCTGGGTCGTCTTCGCCATCCACGCCTCGCGCAGCACCGGGTCGGTGGCCCACGCGAACCGTAGCGTCCAGCCGTCGACCGTTGTGGTCCCGGTGTTGGTGACCTCCACCTGGCCGGTGAAGCCCGACCCGTCCTGCCAGCGGCCGTAGTCGATGTATCGCACGGTGCAGGCGGCCACTGCCGGCGCCGCTGTGCCCTGGTCGTCGAGGAATGACGCCATCCATGCCAGCGCGGAGTTCCAGTTCACCGCCACCTCGTTCGTCGCGTAGGACTCGATGTGGTCGACGTAGCAGAACATCGGCTTGCAGCCGCGCAGGAGCTTCGCCGCGTACGGGTCGTCGAGGCCCGCGTTGGCGCCACCCGCGAGGGAACCGGCCGGCGGGTGCGGCAGCCGCTCGTCGGCCTGGTTGGCGAAGATCCTGCTGTGCTGGTTCTGCGACGCGTGCTCGCCCCACCCGGTCACGTACGACTGGTTCAGGGCGTTGCGGCCGAAGATGTAGTCCATCGCCTGCACCGCGCCGTCGCGGAACTCGGCCCGGCCGCTCAGGTCGAACGCGGTCGCGAGCACCACCGCGTTGTTGATGACGTTGCTGTTGCCGCCCCAGAAGTAGGCGCCCGCGTCGCCGGGCATCGGCAGCCCGTACGCCTGGCCGCGGAGCGTGGTCAGGTACCGGCCGGCCGCGTCGAGCACGGACTGCCGGATCCTGTTGCGCTCCGCAGTGGACAGTCCACTGGGGACGGTGGCGAGGTCGAGCCGGCCGAGTGCGGCGGTGGAGCCCCACCCGAAGCCGGAGCTGGTGAACACGTCACCGGTGTGGTGCCGGGAGGCGGTCACATCGCCGAGGTAGCCGGCCTCCCCGGTGGTGAGGTACAACTCCGCCGCAGCCCAGTAGAACTCGTCGCTGACGTCACCGTCGGCGTAGGTCCCGCCGCCGTTGCCGTCGTTCGGGTCGGCGAGCACCGCCGGGTGCTGCTTCGCCGCCGCGTACGCGGTGCGGGCCGCGGTCAGGCAGCGGCGCGCGTACACGGTGTCGTACGGGGCGAACAGCCGGGCGCACTGTGCCGCCGTCGCGGCCAGGTTCAGTGTCGCCGCCGTCGACGGCGGGTGCAGCTCCCGCAGCTGCGGGTCGTCCTGCGGCTGCATCGGGATGCCGGTCCACGCCTGGTCGTGCACCTTGTGATGGGCCATCCCGGCGAGCGGCTGACCGGCCGGCACCTGCATGCGCATCAGGAAGTCCAGTTCCCAGCGCGCCTCGTCCAGCACGTCGGGGATGCGGTTGCCCCGCTCCGGCACCCGCAGCGACCCGTCGCCGAGGGCTGCGCCGAACCGGCCGGTCGCTGCGGTCTTCGTCCGCTCGTAGGTGCTGAGCAGCTGCGCGGTGGCGATACCGCCGTTGACGACGTACTTGCCGTGGTCGCCGGCGTCGTACCAGCCGCCGCGCACGTCGAGCCGGTAGCCGCAGACGCCCGCCTGGCACGGCACGTCGGTGTCGCCGCGGTTCGGCGCGACGCCGAGGTGGCCGGCGGGCCTGGCGTACTGCTCACCGACGAGCCCGCCGTCGATTGCGATGCCGCTGCGCTGGATGTAGAAGAACTGCAGCGCGTCGGAGCGCAGCCGCCGGTACAGCTCGGCGGAGATGTCGAACGGGTGGCTGGTCTCGCCGTCGGCGACGAGCGTGTACCCGGCGCCGGGGCGGGTGAAGCCGCTGAAGTCGACGGTGTGCACGTTCTGCCCCGAGGCGGCGTCCACTCCGCGGGGTGTGGTCGTGCCCGACGCGACGAGCGCCCCGGCCGCGTCCCGCAGCTGCCACGGCAGTGCCTCGGTGCGGGTGGTGACGATGGTGGCGGCCTTCGGGCCTGCCGGCAGGTAACCGACCTGGTTCACCCGTACCCGCGGGCCGGTGTCCGGCACATACGGCTCCTCCGCCTCGCCGCCGACGAGCGACACGTCGTCGAGGCAGAAGGTGAGGTCGGTGGCGCCGCCGCCGAGCTGGAACGCGACCTGCCCCTTGGCGCTGTCACCGGCGCCGGTGAACGTGTAGGAGTAGCTCTTCCACGCGGTGTCCAGCGTCAGCGCCTGCGCCAGGCTCGCCGTGTACGGCTCCTCGCCGAGCTGCACCGCGGCGCGGACCGACGCCGCCGAGCTGCCCTTGGCGCGGAAGCTCAGCGTGTACTGGGCGCCGGCGACCAGCGCCACGTCGTTCTGGCCGACGCCGGCGTCCCACGGGTTCGCCAGGCCGCCCGGCACGGTGGCGCACAGCGCGCCGTCGGTGACCCCCGTGTTCGAGGTGCCGTAGGAGTACCAGGCCAGCGTGCCCTCGTCGAACCGGCCGTTGTCGATCTGCTCCGGGCCGCCGCCGGGGTCCTCGCCCGGTTCGCTGGCCAGCGACACGTCGTCGAGGCAGAAGGTGTACGCGGAGGCGGCACCACCGAGCTGGAAGGTCAGCGTGCCGTTGGCCGAGTCGATACCGCCGGTGAACTCATAGGTGTGGGTGCTCGGCTGGCTGGTCAGCGCCACGTCGTGGCTGGTGACGGTGGTCCACGGTGCCTCGTTGAGCTGCACGTTGGCCTTGACCGTCACCGGCGCGCTGGCCTGCGCGGTGAACCGCAGCGTGTACCGGGCACCGTCGGCCAGCGGCACGGCGTTGTGGCCGATGCTGACGTCCCACGGGTTCGCAGCGCCCGCCGGGACGTCGACGCAGAGCCTGCCGTCGCGGGCGGACAGCGTGGTGCCGCCCGCCCACCAGGGGTCCGTCCCGTCGGTAAACGTGCCGTTCTCGATGTGCTCGGTCGGCGCCGCCCACGCGGCGTCCGCGAACAACGGCAGGCCGGCGAGCGGCAGCAGGACGGCGACCAGCGCCGCCGCGCGTCCGCGCCATGTGACAGATCCGGTCACGGCGGTCCTTCCCCCTGGCAGAGTGCCACGCCGGTCGGCGGGCAGCCGGATGCTGGCAGGGGCGCCGCACCAACGTCAATCAATCGCGGTGGATGGCGTGCGCGGCCCGTGCCGACCGGCGCGGTGACGATGAAAGCGCCTGAAAACGATCATCAGCCGTCGGTGAGGACCTCGGTGGGTCACCTTGGACGTGGTCAGCGCCCGGCGGGCCGAGACGAGTACCTCGACGGCCTGGCCGTCAGGCTGCTTGTGCACCGGAGGTGCTGGTCCGCCGCCGCCGGACCGCGGCACTGAGGATCCGCCGGCCGCCGCGGGCGGCGCCGAGGAGCGCGAGGGACGACGGCACGACCGCCACCGCCGGGGCGGCGAGGGTGCGCAGGCCGTCGGTGCGCACCGGGCCGCCCAGTCTCGGGCCCCCTCGACCTTCGGACGGCCGATGTCGGCGCGGCCGGCGCGTGCTTCGACATTCTGTATCCGGGCGACGGTCGGCCGGCGGATGACCTAATGGCGCCATTTCACCGGTCGACACCCACGTCCCCCGGAACCGGAACGGTAGGCGACGAGACGGTCACGGGCTACCGGCCTGCCTGCCCGTTGCCCGACGCGATCCGTCCCTACGAGTCCGGCCCTGCGTCGGGGGTGTGGCGGGCCAGACGGTCCTGGAGCCGGGCGTGGCGGAACTGGTAGACCGAACCGACCACGCGGAGCACGCCGCGGCGGTGGGCGTCCGCGAGAAATGCCATGCCCCGGACAGGGCCGTGGCCGCGGGCGCGCAGTTGCAGGAAGAACAATGCCGTCCGCCAGGTCGTGGACACCGCCAGGGCCGCCGCTATGGTCAACGCCACGCCGACCGCCACGGCGGTGACGAGCCCGACGACCGCGGCGACGACGAACGGGTCGTGTCTGATCATGGCCATCGCGTCCGTGATCCCGGCGGCCAGACCCACGGTTGCGCCGAAGACACCGCCGACGGCGAGGCTGCGGCGGCGGTCCTGCCGCCACGCGGAGGCCGGGTCGAGCACCGCGGCGACCCTCATGGCCGCGGTGGCGAAGCCGTCCACCAGCCCGAAGGCCACGACGAACGTCAGCCCGATGACCAGGCCGGTGGTCAATCCCGCGGAGGTCCCGAGCGCCACGCCGGTGGCGAACCCCACGGGCAGGCCCCGTGTGAGTCCCGTTCCCAGCGTTCCGGCTATGCCGGCCTGCGGCGGCAGGGCCTCCGTGTGGCGCTGCGCTCCGGCCCGCGACGTGAAGGCCGTCGCGGTCCCCGCGGTAACCGCGGCGGCAACGCCGATGACGAGCCCGGACGGCCCGAGAATCGGACCGACGGTCAGCGCGGTGGCGATCCCGGCGGCCAGCGCGGACACCAGGCCCATGGCAGGGCTGAACCGGGAGCCGCGGAACCCGGTCAACCCACTGACCGGGGATTCCCGGCGCTCCTGCGCCAGGCCGATCGCCGCGCCGAGTAGGATCCCGACCATCGCAGCCGGCGGGGGGTCGATCGTGTCGCGTTCCCCGAAGTCCTCGGTGAGCCAGGCGATTACGGCGGCCGTCGCCGCCGCTGTGAAGCCCCCAGGAGCGTCGTGACGACCACCCGCAGCCACGACGGCGCCCACTGATGCATCCGCCACCACGCGAGCTCGTTGGTGTTCCGGCGAGCCATCTCGGCGGCCAGGTGGCCGAACCAACGACGGGCGTGGGAGAGGTCGTACTGCGCGGGCGGCTGCCCCGGACGCTGACGGTAGGCGGCTGGCAGCACCCGGTCGAGCAGGTGGTCCTCGACCTCGACCGGCGTGTTGAACCGGCCCGGTACGAGGAGTTCCTCGAGTTCGGACGGGTCCGGAAAGGTGTCCCGGACGAGCGTGACGGTCAACGGTGACGCCAGGGCCCGGGCCAGCGGGCCGTCCGGTGTCGTTTCGAGCTCCTCGATGAGCCGGCGCCACGGCGGCGGCAGGTCAGCGACCTGCCAGCGCGCGAGGTAGCGGGCGGCCTCGACGGCCGGCACAGGACGCAGTTCCAGCGCCGCCGCGCCGCGCAGGTGTCGACCGCGGACCGCCTCGGTGTACCGCTCGCTCCGGCTGAACAGCATCAGCCGGAGGTCGGCCTGATCGTCGAGCGCCTCCAGCGCGGCCGCCCGGTACTGCGGCGCCATCTCGTCGAACCCGTCGAGGAACAGCGCGATGCGATTGTCACCGATCAACCGCGCGGCGACGTCGGGGCCGTACTTGGCGTCGCGCAGAAACCGGAAGTCACCACTGATCCGCCGGGCCAGCCAGCCGTGCAGCGACTCGCGATGCGGATCCCAGGTCTGCGGCGTGAACAGGACCGGAACCGGTACCCGTGCGCGGGTGTCGGCATCGAGGGCCCGGCGATGCCTGAGGGCTTCGAGCAGGATGAGGATCGCCGCCGCCGACTTGCCGGAACCGGGAGCGCCGAGCACGACCGTCCGGCCGGAGCCCAGACCGGCGTAGACGGCGAACAGCTGCGCCAGCCCACCGGCCTGTACCGCCTCGGCGGTGAGTCGCACGGTCCCGGGCAGCTGTTCGAGCCGGTCGATGCCCAACCCGTCGCCCACACCGACCACCTCATTGATCCGCCCCGTCACGGGCCGGGTCGACCAGGCCCAGCGCACCGGGATCGGGTCGCGCAGGCGTCGATCGATCACCGCCGGCTCCCACTGCCGCCGCACCGCCTCGGCGAGATCGTCTCCCGCTCCGGCCAGCGCCGCCGCCAGATCCAGTTCCGCCCAGGACCGGCGCCGCCACAGCTGGACCGCGATGGCGGTGATCAATGGCGTGACCACCGCGGTCGCGATCGACACGACAACGCCGACGACCTCGGCATTCGCGTGGGAGAGCAACACAGCCAGTACCGCCGTGCCGATGAGGAACAACACCAGGACCGTGAGCCCCACCACCGGCCACGGTCGCAAACGCTGTGTACCCGACACGCTACGAACGTCCGCTATGCCGCTGACCGCGCGTCTTGACCGGCGTCGAGGATCCCAACCCCGGCGATAGGACGGCACGCCGGTTACGCACTGTGACAGCAGAACCGGAGAGATCCGGCCGACTGTCACCCGTCAACTGAAGCTGATGTGTAACGGGTCAAGTGGAACACGCCATGCCAGACCAGACCAAGCCAGACCAGGACAGATCAGGCATGCCAGACCAGGCACCTCGGTTGGGCGGCTGGCTCGTACATCGACACTGCCATTGGAGGTAATCCAGACCTATAAATCTGGGGTAGTGCGGATGGAGCCCGACGTATACAATGATCACTATGTGTAGATGCCACCTGCATAGGTCATGACGGCTGCTCGTGTCATGGGAAGCGCTCGAAGCGTTTGACCAGGCTGCCTGAACTCGTTGACGCCCTTCCGAACGGACACAACAGCCCATGCCTGCGGCAACGGTCAACCTGTGCGTGTGCATGAGAGCGTTAATCGAGAGAAGGTGAGAAGTGAGGTTGGCAATGCGGAATTCGCTGCGCCGTATCGCCGCGGGACTGCTGGCGAGCATCGCGGTCACAGGAGCCTTGGTCGTCTCATCCGTCGCACCGGCAAGCGCCGACTTCTACGGGGACTGGCATTATCTGCGAAATGAAGAGACAGGGTATTGCCTGGCAACCGACTGGAGCACCCAAGTCTACAGTTGGGGCGGCTGCAACGACGCCAACCAGCAGTGGCGGGCAATTCAGATCTATCCGAATGATCCCTGGTATGGCACATATGTGCTGCAGAACAAGGTGACCGGACGCTGCCTGCAGCAGGTGGACTACGAACATGTGGTCACTGCCCCTTGCAGCGGTGTGTCTGTCTCGTTCCGCTGGTACGGAACCCCAGGAGACCTCTATTCCGGTGGTTGGCCCTTTAACCTCAAAAGCTTCAATACCGGGGGCTGGCTGTCAACGGATTTCAACGGAACCGTGTTGCTGTACAATGGAATGAATGCTGATAACCGCCAGACTTGGTACTGGTACTAGGGCGCGCTAGCTGGGTATTGACCCGGTATTGACCCCACGCGGGCATGACAGGTTCGGATTATCAAGGCAGAAACGGTTCATGCCCGCGTGTGCGGAGAGTGTCATCGGCTATCTTCGATTTTGTGAATGTACAGCAGGGTTGCGGCAAGGTCATCGAGGGCGAGGTAGTCGACCCAGGCTTCATCGGCCCACCGAGACGCGTCCAACACATCGCCGCCGACGATGGCCCCGATTCTGGCGGTCATTATCGGCGGCGTATTGGCGGTCTGCCTCGGCGCACCATTCGCCTTCATCGCTGTGCCGATCATCCGTGTCACGGTCGCGGTCAGCCGGGGCAGCGACTCACCGCAAGGAGCGTTGCTCTCCTACGTCCTGACGTTCGAGCCGCCGGCCGAATCCAAACGACTCGACGCCGAGCGGTGCATCGTCGGCTCATACCGCAAGACCATGCTCAAACAACGCGCCAACTACATCGGGGCGATCGAAGCCACCAACGCACAGCCAGAGCCGGGACCTCAGCGAGCCACCCCTCGACCTCGGGACCGAATCGATCGACCAACCGCGCGCCCACGTCTTCCGCGTCCACCACCGCAGTGTGCCGAGCCGCCGACATTCACGCTATTCGGCAGTTCCGGGCCTCGGCCTCGCTTTCGATGGGGTGCGGCCCGATCTCGTGCCGACAGTGCAATGACTCCGCGCCCGGCCGGCACGGGCACGTCGGCCAGGGCCTGCGCAACCGTTCCAGCGAGTCGTAGTGCGGCAACCGGAGCGCCTTGCCAACCAAGGGCAAGCAGTGACGATGAAGTACATGCCGGGCCGCTTGGCGTGGGGCTCAGCGCGACCCCTTCAGCCGTCGTAGTCGGCGATGCCCGCCAATCGGCTTCGGACGTCCACGTCGACCACCACCGTAGTATCGCGCGCCGCGCCTCGTTGCCGAATCCAGCCATTGAGCCCCGTCCAAGGCCTTGCCATGTTCCGGGCGTCTCGCGACAAGGCAATGTCGATCCACGAGCGCACTACTTCCGGCACCAACGAGCACTGCTGCCGTGGTCCGTCGCCGAACCTGCCGCCACGAAGCATGACGACCTCCGTATCGGCGGTCGCGCGAAACCTGCGGCAGATCCGGATGCCAAGATCCCGGCCGGATTCGGCCCGGGGCGGGCAGGGCGATTGCGTAGTCCGGTGACGGCCTCTTGAGCTGGGGTTCTACGTGGCGGGACAGGTTGCCGTCAGTGAGGCCGAGCGTCTCCTGCAGGAAGCCGAACTGGACCCGCTTGCCTTCCGCCAGGACGACCAGGATCCCCAGCCTCGTGCGCTGGTGGACCGTGTCGTCCAGGTCCTGGCTGACGTGCGTCACGACGCCTTCGATCCCCTGACGCGGAGCGCGAAGTAGACACCGGCCGCCAGCAGCACCGCGCCGGCGACGAGGTTGTTGACATAGAGGGCGTTGTCGGGGTGCACACCCACGCGCACCACGAGGTTTGCCATGTCGTATAGGTTGGCGGTCAACGCCACAGCGAAGAATGAAGTTCCACCCCCAGGATCGGACACCGGGGTTTCATGCCGCGAGGGCGATGGCCTGACGGTAGCAGACGCGGGCCTCGTACGGGGTGCGATGGTTGAGTGTCGAATGTAGACGGTTGCGGTTGTAGTAGGCAAGGTACGCGAACACGGCTCGGCGTGCCTCGGCCCGGGTGGCCCAGACTCGGGTGCCTATCTCGGCTTTCAGGGTCGCGAAGAACGACTCGGCGACGGCGTTGTCGTAGCACGATCCGACGCGGCCCATCGACCCTCTCATGTGGAGCGTCTTGAGCGTGGTGCGGAACTCGGCCGAGGTGTACTGAGCCGCGGTCGGAGTGGAAGATGGCCTGTGGCTTGACCAGACCGCGCCGGTGGGCCAGCTCGACCGCGTCGCACACGAGGTCGGCGCGCGTGTGCTCGGCCATCGCGTAGCCGACGACTTCGCGGTTGAACAGGTCGATGGTGGTGGCCAGGTAGAGCCAGCCTTCCTGGGTAGGCAGGTAGGTGATGTCGCCGACGAGCCGGTGCCCGGGCGCCGGCGAGGTGAAGTCACGTCCGATCAGGTCCGGTGCAGGCGCGGCGGTGCTGTCCTGCCTGGTCAGCGTTCGCCGCCGGCGGCGGGTGATGCCGACGATGTGGCGTTCCCGCATGATGCGTTCGACCCGTTTGCGGTTGACCCGGCGGCCGCGCCGGCGCAGCTCGTCCGTCACACGCGGCGAGCCGTAGGAACCCTTGTGCTCGCCGTGGATGGCGCGGATCTCGGCAGCGAGGTCGTCCTCGGCCTCAGCACGCTCCTGACGGGCGGGCTGGGCGGCGACTCACTCGTAGTAGCCCTGCCGACGACCGACCGCCAGAACACGGCACACCCGCGTGACGCCGTAGGTGGCGTGGTGTTCGGAGATGAACCGGTAGCGGTGGATCAACGACCCATCTCCTTGGCAAAATACTGGGCCGCCTTACGGAGAATCTCCTTCTCCAACTCCAGCTCCGCGACCTTCTTCCGCAACCGGCGCAGTTCCTCCCGCTCGTCCACGCTGACCTGCCCGTCGCGCTCAGCGCTGCCCTCGGCCCGATCGGACTGCTCGGTCCGCTTGGAGGCGTTCACCCAGTTGCGCAGGGTCTCGTGGTTCACGCCGAGCTCTCGGCCGATCTCACGAATCGTCCGGCCGGCGACGAGCGGACCAGCTCGACCGCGTCCCGGCGGAACTCCTCAGGGTACTTCGATGGACGTGGCACCAGGACATCCTTCCCCAGACCAACTGTCTGGTTTCAGGGTGTCCGGTCCGAGGGTGGAGCTTCACGAAGGTGCTGCTCCGCGAGATCGGGCCGGATCTGGGCAGCACCCCGGCCTACGGCTACTTCTGGATGCGGCGGAGCGAAGGGCTCCAGGCCGTCTGGAGGCGGGCGGGGTGAACTCTCTCTCCCCCCGGTTGCGCGAGCGGTCGGCGGAGCCGTGACGGCCCTCGTGCGCCACGACCGCGGTCAGGATGCGTTGTCGTCACCGTCCTCCCTGCAGGGGAGCGGGACGGGGTTGATGTCGTTGCCGAGGTCGACGATGGCACGCATCAGGTAGGCGCCGAGGCGGCGGAGAAGGTCCACGCCGGCCACTAGTCGTGCGCGACCACGCATGGTCCGGCCTGCCCGCCGCGGGTGGTGGCGAGGAGGATACGCCGAACAGATGCGCCGATCGGCGGTGTCGTCGTGGCTGCCTGGGTAGCGTGGGCCTGGGGATGCGACGGTCCCGCGCAGGGCTCGTCGAGAATCACGCACACATCGTGCATTGCAATCATGTGCACGGTCGTCATGGCCGCACATCTGGGCGGCCAGCGGCACTCGTCGGTGCCGTCGACCAGCCCGTGCGTGATCGTCATCGCCCCGGGAACGCAGTCCGCTTGCGACCAAGCGACGGAGGCAACGATGAGCACGGCAAGCCTGAATGTCCGCTTCGAGGAGATCACGCGAGGGATCGCCGGCATCCTGCCCGTCGAGCGGATCCCGCTGGACTCACCCTACGAGATCTCGAACGAGACGTACGCGGCGCTCCGCAGCGTCCTGCACGACGTGGGTGGACAACCCGCGCTGCCGGAGCCGTACAAGGAGAAGGGCGAAGAAGCCTGGGAGATGAACACCTATGTCACCTGCGAGTGCCTGGCGTGGGGTGGTGCGTGGAACGCAGAGATCAGGCGCAGGGCGGAGAACGACCTTGGAGCAACGCTCTACTTCGGTCTGCCGTACTACGCGCGGTGGATCACAGTCGCCGCCAAGACCCTCATCGACAAGGGGCTGATCACGCCCGACGAACTGTCCTCGAAGATCGACGAGGTACGGGCGCGCATGAAGGAGAAGTCATGACACAGCGACGGTTCTCGATCGGGGATCGGGTGACGGTGCGGGACGCCACCAGCCTGTTCCACACCAGGACACAGCGGTTCGCCAGGGGGCGGACCGGTGTCGTCACCGAATACCGGCCCGAGTGGGTCATTCCGGAGGATGAGGCCTGGGGCCGTGACGAGGACGGCCGCCACGAGCCCTTCTACGTCGTGCGCTTCCGGCAGACCGACCTCTGGCCCGACTACACCGGCTTCGACGTCGACACGTTGGAGACCGAGTGCTCCGAACGCTGGCTCGAACCCGAGAAGGTGGCCACGAAGTGACTCATACCGAACACGAGCACATTGAGGGACCTGCCGAGGTCAGTGAGTTCGAGGTGCTGGAGCGCGCGGTGCGTGAGCTCGCCATCGAACACGGCCTGTTCTCCGCCGAGGACCACCGGCGTTTCGCCGAATGGGCCGAGGCGCGCACGCCGGCCAAGGGCTCCCAGCTGGTGGCCAAGGCGTGGCTCGATCCCGCCTTCAAGCAGCAGCTGCTCAGCGACGGCACCGAGGCGAGCAAGGCGGTGGGCGTCGACTGGCTCGACCCGACCGGGAAGGGCACGCCCAGCGACTACACGTACTTCTATGTCCTGGAGAACACGCCGAAGGTCCACAACGTGATTGTCTGCACGCTGTGCTCCTGCTACCCGCGTCCCGTCCTCGGGATGTCACCGGACTGGTACCGGACGCCGAACTATCGGCGGCGGCTGGTGCGCCGGCCGCGTGAGGTGCTGGCCGAGTTCGGGCTCCACCTGCCGCCGGACGTCGAGGTGCGGGTGCACGACTCGAACCAGAAGTCCCGGTTCATGGTGATGCCCATGCGCCCGGAAGGCACCGAGGGGTGGTCCGAGGAGCAGCTCGCGTCGATCGTGACAAGGGACACGATGATCGGTGTCGCCCTGCCGAACCCTGAGTGGACCGCCGCGAACCCGCCGAACGAGAAGATCGGTGGACGTCGATGACCGGGGCGACAGCGGGCCATCCTCTGATTGACATCATGAGCACCCAGGCTCGCCGCCAGGATCGCAGCTTGCCCGAGCTGGACCGCATGCCGGACCCGTGGGAGTCGAGCATGCAGGCGACCTGCGAATGCCTGTCGTGGCGCGGCGCCCTCGACAACCTCGAACGCCGGCATACCGAGGACCGGCTGGGCGAGACCGTGTACGTCGACTATCCCGTGCAGGCCCGATCCGCGCTCGTGGTCGCCCATCTGCTGATCGAGCAGGGCATCCTGGACGAGCAGGAGCTGCGATCGAAGATGGCGCAGGTCCGCGCCAGGCTTGAGGATGTCTGACCTCGTCGGCTGGCCCGCCCGATGGGCCGCCTGAGCCGCCGGCGGCGTCCAGCGCACATGCCGGCGACTCTCCGCATTGCATGCTGGCACCGAGTGCCGGCCTGCGGGCAGGCGATCGCCGGCAAGGGCGGTGCCGGCAAGGGCGGTGGCGCAGCGGGTACCGACGGGCGAGGCGGGCGGTCAGACCATGGGCGCGGTGGCGGCGGTGTGGCGGTTCCTCGTCGGGCCCCCGTTGCGGGCACGGCAGCTGGCCAAGCAGCAGATCACGCCGGTCGAGGGGCTTCCTGCCCTCTCCCTGGACGCGCTGACGTCGGTGGCGTACGGGCCGGAGGCGATCCTTGTCGTGCTCGCGCCGGCCGGGCTCGTCGCGCTGCAGCTGGTCTTGCCGATCTCGGTCGCGATCGTCGTGCTGCTGGCCATCCTGGTGTTCTCCTACCGCCAGGTCATCGAGGCCTATCCGGGTGGCGGCGGCACGTACGCGGTGTGCCGGGCGAACTTCCCGCCCAGCGTCGGCGTGCTGGCCGCCGCGGCGCTCGTCGTGGACTACACGCTGACGGTCGCGGTCTCGATCGCCGCCGGGGTGGGGTCGCTGACGTCGGCCTTCCCGGGTCTGACCCCGGCCACGGTCCCGATCTGCCTGGCCATCCTCGCGCTGGTCACGGCGCTCAACCTGCGCGGCCTGGGCGACACGGCCCGGGCGTTCCTGCTGCCCACCATGGCGTTCATCGCCGGGTTGCTGGTCGTGATCGGCATCGGCCTGATCCACCCGCTGGCGCTGCACACACCGCGCCAGGGGCAGCCGCTCGCGCCCACCGAGGGGCTGGAGGCCGTGGGTGTCCTGCTGGTGCTGAAGGCGTTCTCGGCGGGGTGCAGCGCGCTGACCGGGGTGGAGGCGATCGCCAACGGCGTGCCGTTGTTCAAACAGCCTCGGGTGGCCCGGGCCAAGCGGACCGAACTGCTGCTCGGCGGCATCCTCGGCGCGATGCTGCTGGGCCTGGCCGTGCTCGCGGACCGCTGGCACCTCGGCCCCCGGTCCGGTGAGACCATCCTGAGCCAGGTCATCGCCCTCGCCGTCGGCAGGAACTGGGCGTACTACGTGATGGCCGTGACCATCACCGTAGTGCTCATGCTGGCCGCCAACACCTCGTTCGGCGGACTGCCGGTGCTGACCAGCCGGCTGGCCCACGACAACTACCTGCCGCACCTGTTCTCGCTGCGCGACGAGCGGCAGGTGTTCGCCGTCGGCATCTGGACGCTGGCCGGCCTGGCCGGGGTGCTGCTCGTCGCGGTGCGCGGGCAGACCATCAGGCTGATCCCGCTGTACGCCGTCCGGGGTGTTCACCACGACCGGGGTGGCCACCGTGGCGTTCCTGGTCACCAAGTTAACCGTCGGCGCGTGGGTGGTCGTGCTGGTCGTGCGGATCGAGGAGGCGACGGCGGTCACCGTCGCTGGGCCGAGGCGCTGAGCCGGTGGGTGCGACGGGCGGTCCGGCCGCCGCGGACTCCCGCGTGGAGTTCAGGTTCCCGGTGCTGGCATTGGCGGTGGCCACGGGTATCGCGGGTCTCATGGACGCGTTGGCCGTGACCCGGTACGGCGTCTTCGTAGCCAACCAGTCCGGCAATCTCGTCCATGTGGGCATGGGCCTGGCCGGCCGCGACCCGTTGTGGCTCGCTTCGGCGTGTTCGATCGGCGCGTTCGGACTCGGCGCGGGGGTCGCCTTCGGGGTGCGCCGCACCTGCGATCCCGGTCACCGGCCGGATCCTGCTGTTGCTGGGTTCTGCCTGGCGCTCGCCGCCCTGCTGCTGTGGGCGGTCGTGGGCGCCGCGCTCGACCGGGGAGCGCCGGGCCTGGACCGGCGGGCCGTGCTCGCCGCCGCCGGGGCGTTCTTCATGGGCTGCCTGGGAGGGCTGTTCGCCCGGACCGCGGGGATCGCCACCACGATCACGTACCAGTCCGGGACCGTCACGAAGATCGGAACCCGCGTCGTCGCCTGGATCACCGGCCGTGGCGAGGCTCGCCGGAAGGCGTCGCAGGGCGTGCTGCTGGGGCTGCTCGGCATCGGCGGCTACGTCAGCGGAAGCTTCGTCGGCGCGCTGGTCGGAATCGGTCCGATGCTGACCTTCGCCCTCGCCGCGGCGGTGCTCGTCGCGCTCATGCTGACGCTGCGGTCGTTGCGTCGCCGGCGATGAGCGACGCGGCCGGCCTGCCCCCGGTGTTACGGACCACCGGGCCGAACGCATCGAGGATCGTGCTCCGCGACAACCGGGTGTGCCGGTCGGGTACCCCGGCGAGATCCCTTCTGCGGCGTTTGCAACCTGGATCGCGGGGGAGTGCGTGATCCGAAACCGGGGGCCGACACCTGACCGGCCGCCTTCAGATCTTACGGAGGTTCACAGTGTCCCAGACCGCAGCCCTGCCGACACCCGTCCACCCGTCGCTACCGGCGGCGATCCCGCTGCGCCAGCTACTGCCCTGGGCGGTCTTCGGCCTGCTCCTGGCCGTCCTGGCGGTCTACTTCGTCGGCGCCGAACAGGGCGCCACTTCGATCTTCTCCGGCACGTTCGTGCACGAGTTCACGCACGACGGCAGGCACCTGCTGTCCTTCCCCTGCCACTGACGGGCCGAAGACATGACCGCAGGTAAACTCCTGATACGCGGCATGCTCGTCGGGGTGATGGCCGCCGCATTGGCCTTCGCCTTCGCAAGCACGGTCGGGGAACCTCAAATCGACGGTGCGATCGCGTTCGAGAACGCCCACGCACCCGCACACGTCCACACCGACACGACGGGGCCGGAGCACGCCGACGTGGCGGAGCCGGAGCCGGTCAGCCGCACCGTGCAATCCACCATCGGCCTGGGTGTCGCCCTGCTCCTCTACGGCACCGCCATCGGCGGTGTCTTCGCCATGATGTTCGCCTTCTGCCACGGACGCGTCGGCACGCTTCAGCCGCGCGCTACGGCGTTGCTGGTCGGCGGTCTCGGGTTCATCGCGACGTTCCTGGTCCCGTTCGTGAAGTACCCGGCCAATCCGCCCGCGGTCGGCGAACCGGACACCATCGGACGGCGTACCGCCCTGTATTTCATCATGATGGGCGTGAGCCTGCTGGCCGCGGTCGGCTCGGTGCTGGTCGCCCGCAGCCTCGCTCCCCGGCTCGGCAACTGGAACGCGGTGCTGGTCGCCGCGGGCGCGTATGTTGCCGTCGTCGCGCTCGCCGGACTGCTGCTGCCGGCCGTCAACGAGATCCCTGCCGACTTCCCGGCGACCCTGCTGTGGCGCTTCCGGCTGGCCTCGGCCGGTGTCCAGCTCGTGCTGTGGGGAGCCCTCGGCCTGCTGTTCGGTGCCCTGACCAACCGCGCCGAACAACAGCGCGCGGTACGTCAGGCGATGCCCGACGGGCTTGCACGAACGGCAACGTAGGCGCCGAATCGGCCGATTCAATTTCGTGCCCGACCGGGGGGGGTACGCGGGAGACCTGGGCGGGTCAAGGGGAGCGGGGCGACTCATGGAAGGGGCGCTCCGGGTACCTTGGACCCGTCCTGGGGTTTTTCCACCGGGGTTTTCAGGGTTCGGTTGCGACGTGTCGGGTCCGGTCGACCCACATCTGCTGGATCTCGCCGAGTGTCTTGCCTTTGGTTTCCGGCAGGAGTTTCCACACGAACACAAAGGACACCACGCACATCCCGGCGAACACACCGAAGGTGCCGGACTCGCCGATCCAGCTGGTGAGGCTGAGAAAGAACTGCGTCACCAGCCAGGCCGCTGCCCAGTTGGCCGCGGTTGCCGCGGAGACCCCGAGGCCGCGGATCGTGCTCGGATATAGATCTCGTTGATCACGGTCCACACCACGGGGCCGAGCGAGAATGCGTAGCTGGCGATGAAGACCACCATCGCGAACCACACGAGGTAGCGACCCGCCGTTGCAGTATTAGTTGGGTTGGAGAATGCGTTGTCGGAGCAGGTCGAATTTGGCCCGGCGATACATCTGTCTCTTCAGCATCTTTAAAGTTACTTGGAATCACGCGGTGGACTGAACCCCTGGTCAAAGGCGTTGCCAGGCGGTGGTGCCGCGGTTGAAGCCTCTGATGATCCTCGAGGAGAAGTGGCCAGTCCTGGTCCGCCACGAGCGGGCGGCCGAGTGGCTTCGGGTGTGGACCGATCTGGGGCGTGCGGCTCGGACTATCGACGCGTATGCCCGGGGCTTGGCCGAGTTCCTCGAGGTGTGCGAGGGCGCTGGCGTTGATCCGGTCCGGGCGTCGCGGGCGGATGTGGCGGTGTTCGTTCGGACGTTGACGTCGCGGCCGAGTCGGCACGGCGCGAACGTGGTGTCGATCGACTCGGGTTCGGGGTTGTCGAACGCGACGTTGCAGCAGCGGCTGGTGCCGGTGCGGCTCTTCTTCGACTATCTGATCGAGGAGGGTGTGCGCGAGTCGAACCCGGTCGGGCGGGGCCGCTATACCCCTGGTCGCCGGTTCGGTGGGCAGCAGCGCGGTCTGGTGCCGAGGCTGACGAAGCTGCCATGGATCCCGTCCGAGGCCGAGTGGCTGGCGTTGCTGACGGTGTTCCGCGGCGAGTCGGCGCGGAATCGGTTGATGCTCGCGTTGGCGTATGACGCAGCGTTGCGGCGGGAGGAGCTGTGTTCACTGCGGACCGACGATCTCGATCCGGGACGGCGGATGCTGCGGGTGCGGGCGGAGACGACGAAGAACCGCCTCGAACGCGCGGTGCCGTACTCGGCGCCGACCGGGGTGTTGCTGGCGGATTATCTGCGGCACCGGGCGACGTTGAGCCGTGCCCGGGGCCCGTTGCTGTTGTCGGAGTCGCGGCGCAACACGGCGCAGCCGGTGACGTTGTGGACCTGGTCGAAGGTGGTGCGGCGGGTCGCGTCGGCGGCAGGGTTGCCGCGGTTCTCGACGCATACCACCCGGCATCTGTGTCTGACGGATCTGGCCCGGATGGGCTGGGAGATTCACGCGATCGCCGCGTTCGCCGGCCACCGGCATACCGATTCCACGCTGCAATACATTCATCTGTCCGGCCGGGACCTGGCCGACAAGCTCACCGCCGGGATGCAGCACATCCACGCCTGGCGCATCGAAATGCTCGCCGGCACGGCCAGCACGGGTTCAAGCTGATGAGCGCGGCGATGTCGCAGCCGTCGCCGACGGGACCGGGCCGGTGGCTTCCGTCGGTGACCCGTCCGCGGTTGCGGGTGGTCGTGCGGGCCGAGGAATCCGCCGCCATCGGCGAGCTCGGGTTGGTCACGCTGCGCCGGCTCAAGACCGGCGATCCGGCCGCGCCGGGCTGGCCGGTCATCGCTCGGCTGGTGCGGCCGTTGGACGCGGTCAACGCCGGGTTGGACTCCCCGCCGACCCCGCACCGGCGCCGCGCCATGCTGGATGTGGTCGCCTTGCTGCTGACGCGTTGCGCGCAGCCCGATGCCGGCAGCTACTGGGACTGGACCGCCGAGCAGTGGGAGGCCATGCTGGGCCGCACCGTGGCCGAGTTCCGCGCCGCCGCGCCGGCCTGGGTGGGAGACGAGGTCCGCCCCTATCTGGCGGCGCACGCGTTCCTGCTGGGCGGGTTCACCGGATTTCACCGGCTCGGCAGCTTCCAACGGCTGGTCCTGTGCTGGCGGATCTTCGGCCGTGACCGCGTCGACGGTGAACTCGGTCAGCTCCGCCGGGTGCTGGGCGGCTGGGGCTACCAACTCGGCCGGCCCGCCGACCCGCTGCTGCCGCTGACCGTCGCGCAGCTGATGCTGGCCAACCGCAGCCCGCACCTGCAGGACATGACCACCGGCCTGTTCGACCGGGTCCGCGAGCAGCGGCTGCTCGACGGCGTCCGGCTCAACACCGTCCACGCGGTGCAGCGAGCGGTCGCCGAGCTCGGGTTCTGCGCGGCCCCGCCCGGTCGCACCGCCCAGCACGCGAGGGCCACCGGCGGCGCTGAGGCCTGGCAACAGGCCGCGGACCGTTGGTATGACACATCCACGCTCACCCCGCGGGTCCGCGGCAGTGTCCGCGCGAACCTGCTCAAGGCCGGTCGGTGGCTGGCTGCGGAACACCCCGAGGTCGCCGACCCAGCGGCGTGGACGCGGCAGACCTGCGCGACGTGGATCGCCGCGCTGGACCGCATGCGGGTCGGTGACTTCGTCCAGCGCACCGCCGGCCTCGGAGACCGGATGGGCCAGCCGTTGACCGCAGCGACCAAGGCCGGGCAGATCAGCGCAATGCGCAGGTTCTTCGGGGACTGCCAGGAATGGGAATGGCTGCCCCGCCGGTTCGACCCACAACGCGCCCCGGCCGTCCCACGCAGCATCGCTGCCCTGCTCGGCCCGAACCCGCGCGTGATCGCCGACGACATCTGGGCGAAGCTGCTCTGGGCCGGGCTCAACCTGACCGCCGACGACCTGCCGACCACGCAGTCCGGCCCCTACTACCCGTTCGAGCTGGTCCGCGCGGTCACCCTGACCTGGCTGTTCTCCGGCCAACGCAGCGACGAAATCGCCCGGCTGCGCGTCGGCTGCATCCGCTGGCAACACCATGGCAGCCCGATCCCGGGCGACGCCGCCGACGTCCTGGCCAGCGAAGCCGTCTGCCTGCTCGACGTCCCCACCCACAAGACCGGCACCGCGTTCACCAAGCCGGTCGATCCGATCCTCGGCCAGGCCATCGACGCCTGGCAGGCCATCCGACCCGCCCAGCCGCCGTTCACCGATCGCCGCACCGGCGAAAGCGTCAACCTGCTGTTCGCCGCCCGCGCCCGCCGGGTGTCCACCGCCTACATCAACAACACCATCATCCCGATGCTCTGCCGCAAAGGCGGCGTCCCAGCCGCCGACGTGCGCGGCGCGATCACCAGCCACCGGGCCCGATCCACCATCGCCAGCCAGCTCTACAACGCCAAGGAACCGATGACCCTGTTCGAGCTGCAAGCCTGGCTCGGCCACCGGTCCCCGCAATCGACCCAGTACTACACGAAGATCAGCCCCACCACCCTGACCCGCGCCTACCAAGACGCCGGCTACTTCGCCCGCAACGTGCGCACCATCGAAGTCCTCATCGACCGCGACGCCGTCGCCTCCGGCGCCACCACCAACGGCGAACCCTGGCAGCACTACGACCTCGGCCACGGCTACTGCAACTACACGTTCTTCGAACAGTGCCAGCACCGGATGGCCTGCGCCCACTGCGACTTCTACACCCCGAAAACCTCCAGCACGGCTCAGCTACTCGAGGCGAAGACAGGCCTGCAACGCATGCTGATCGGCATCCCGCTCACCGACGACGAACGCGCCGCGGTCGACAACGACCATGCCGCCGTCGACCACCTCCTGCAACGCCTCGCCGACATCGCCACCCCCGCCGGCCCGACGCCGAACCAATTACGCGCCGAGCCTGGCAGACAACTGCCCCTGACCGTGCTGCCACCAACCCCGGCGCCGAACGCACCAGCAGTATTCATCGACAAACTCTGATTCCACAGAATTACTCGGTTGACCTGGCCTTCGACGGCGCCTGAGTTCCAGTGCAGGGTCAGGCCGGCAGTGACGGCAGCGAGGTCGCGTTGCAGGCCGTTGGCGAAGGAGTGCAGTTGCTCCAGGTCGTCGGCGAGTACCGCCGTGATCCATTGCGGCAGCAGGGTTCCGCGCAGCTTGTGCATCATGTCGGCGAAGTCGTGGACGTGGCCGGCGAGTGCGTCGAGCGCGGTGCTGCGCTGTCGGATGGCGTCGAGCTTCTGCTGGTCCTCGGCTTTGAGCTTGGCTGGGTCGCTCATGATCCATTTAGCGACCCGGCGGGGTTTCGGTGGCGTCGGCGCGCTCGGAGCAGCCAGACGCCGGCGGGTGCTGCCCTCGATCGGGCGTAACGGCTGCAGGAACCTGCGCAAGGTTTGCACGCTGCCGCGGAAGCCACGCTCGCGGAGCTCGGCGTGCAGCGTCGCGGTGTCAGTGCAGCCAGCGTTCCACCTTCGGTGCAGGTAGGTCTTGTGCGGGTCGAGGACACTTTCCCGGCGGGTGTTCGCCAGCAGCTCGTCGATGCTGGTCGCGTCGGCGAACCGTCGGACGATCTGCGGGTCCAAGCCGAGCCGGCGCCCGACCTCGCCGCGGGAGACGCCGTCAGTCAGCAGACGCTGCACCTGGGCATAGCGTTCATGCGTGCGGGTGACAAGACGCAGCTCCTTGCCCGGCGGCGCAACGGGCTGTTCGAGCTGGACTCGAGGTCCGGGTTCCGGCGTGGGTGGCGCGACGGCCTCGGCGGACGGGTCGGGCAGGCTGGCACGATGGGCGACGACGACAGCCTCGACGGCCTCGCCGAGGTTGTGCCAGACATGCCACCGATCAGCTACCTGGATCGCGTCCGGCGCACCGGTGCGGGCGCCGTCAGCGTAGGCACCGGCGCGGTCCCGGCAGATGATCTCGGCGCCAGGATGGGCGCGCAGCCACGCGGCGAGGGTGCCGGCCTCCCGGTCGGGCAGCACATCGACCGGCCGGTGCGTCTCCATATCGAGCAGGATCGTTGCATACACCTGTCCCCGGCGCAGAGCAAAGTCATCGACGCCGAGCACGCGAGGCGACGTGGTCAGCGCCCGTTCCGGCTCGCTGCGCAGTAGCCGCAGCAGGGTGCTGCGGGACACGTCCATGGTGAGTCTGGCCGCCAGCCGAACGCCGGCGCGGCCGGCCAGGGCGGCGCTGATGCCGTGCAGCAACTGCTGCAGGGGCTGGCTGCGCTGCCGGCGTCTGACGGTCAGGCCGGGGATCTGCTCGACGAACGTGCCGGTGGGGCAGTTGGCCATGCGGCAGTTGAACCGGCGTACGGCCAGCTGCAGCCAGACGGGGCGCCCGCCGACCGGCGTGTCGGTCAGTCGCCGATGGTGGCGGCTGCGCACCGAGGCGGACACCGTCGCGCAGGCCGGGCACGGCGCGGCGGTCGCGCGGGCCCGGACGAACAGGACGGTGCCCTCAGCGGTGGACTCCATCCGATCCACCACGACGCCGTCCAGGTGCGGCAACACGAACCCGCCAACGATCTGATCATTCACCGCGACATGATCGCGGCTTGCGGATCGTCCGCAAAGCGTTGCTGGTCAACCGCTCTGGCCCGCTGGAACCGCGCACTTGTCCACAATCGACAACATCAAGAGTCCTGGTCCACCACTTGGACGCCGCTGCACTCGACCCACCCCACCACGCTTCCTGTGACAGAACCGAATTACGTGAGCGGCAGACCGCTACAGCTGGGGAATTACGGGCTCTGGCACTCATTCGATGATCGACGGATGGGGATATCAGTGCTGGGCGAGGATGCGTTTGCGTAGTAGGTCGAGGTTGGCGCGGCCGTACATGGCGCGTTTGATGGCTTTGGCTCTGGTGACTGCGCCTTCGACTGCTCCTGAGCTGTGGGGCAGGGTGAGGCCGTTGGTGATGGCCTCCTGGTCGCGGCGCATGCCGATAGCGAGGGACCGCAGCGCGGGAAGGTCGTCGCCCTCGATCGTGGTGAGCCAGTGCTCGAGGTTGCCGCCTTGCCGTCCGGTCATCATGACGGCGAAGGCGCGCACGTAATCGGCGGTGCGGTTGAGTTCGGGGCAGCGGTCCCGGATCTGGCGGAGACAGGCGCGGTCGGCATCCTTGAGCCGGTCAGGTCTGGTCATGATCCATCGGGTGGCGTGGCGAGGCTTGATCGGACGCGGCCCGGGTCGCGGGACGTGTTGGTGGCCGCGGAACTGGTGCAGGAAGCGGCGGACGGTCAGCTTGCCGCCCTGGTAGCCCTGCTCGAGCAGGTCCCGGAACAGGGCCGCGGCGTCGGTCTGGCCGTGGTTCCAGCGTTCGATCAGGTAGGCCTTGAACGGGTCGAGTTTGGTCACCCGGTGCGTTGCCTTGAACAGCAGCTCGTCGAGGCTTTCGGCGCGGGCGAACCGTCTGACCGTTCCCCGTTCCAGGTTGAGCTCCCGGCAGATTGCGCTCAGGGACTTGCCCTGGGCCAGCAGAGTCTGCACCGCGGCGTAGCGTTCCTGGGTTCGGGTGACCAGCGGTCGGTCGCGGCCGTGAACGTCACGGACTCCGTCAGGCGGCGGTGCGGTCTGGACGGGTGCCGGTTCGGTCTGCCTGCCGGTGGTGGGTTCGGGCGGGTGCAGGCAGGCCCGGTGTGCCAGTACCGTCTTCTCGACGGCCTCGCCGAGGTTGGCCCACAGGTGGTAGCGGTCGGCGACCTGGATCGCTTCCGGGGCGCCGGCTCGGGCGCCGATGGCATAGTTGCCGCCGCGGTCGCGGCAGATGACGCGAACGCCCGGATGCTGGCGCAGCCACGCGGCGAAGGTGTCCGCGGTGCGGTCGGGCAGGACGTCGATCGGCCGGTGCGTGGCCATATCGAGCAGGATCGTCGCGTAGTTCTGGCCTTTCTTGATCGCGAAGTCGTCGACGCCAAGCACTTCCGGCGCCTGGACGGGGCGGTCTGGGATGCGGCGGATGACACGCAGTAACGTCATCCGGTTGACCGGGACTTCGAGCGCATCAGTCATCCGCGCGCCCGGCCGTCCGCCCAGCGCCAACGCGACGGTCTCCAGAACGCCGCCAGCGAGGTCGGTTCGGCGCGCATACCGGGAGGCCAGGCCGATCTGCTCGGCGAAGATCTTCCGGTCACAGCTGGCATCGGTGCAGAAGAACCTGCGCACCATCAGCTGGATCAGCACCCGCCGCCCGGCGATCGCCAGATCGGCCAACCGACGCCGATACCGGCTATGCACCCTCACGGATGACCCGCGGCAGCTCGGACACGGTGCCGCCGACGCGACGCAACGCGCCTCCACATGAACGCTGGACTCCGCCAGCACGACCCGGTCCACCACGACGCCATGCAGATGCGGGAACAACGCGCCAACAAGCTCCACAAGGGAACGATCGAACCATCAAGATCTGTCGATCACCGAATGAGTGCCAGAGCCGAATTACGTGAGCGCCGACAACGTCGGTGCTGGCCAGGACGATGCCGGTGTGCTGGTCGGCCGCGGCCAGGACGTGCCGGGCGGTGGTGTCGCGGGTCCTCGAGCCACGCAGGGTCTTTCCGTCCACGGCGAGAGCCTGCCTGCAGCCGGGCGCAGGTGCGGGAATCCTTGCTGCAAGCCAGGTTCCGATCGCTGTGGCGAGCAGTTCGGGATCGACGGCCTGCAGCAGCCGGCGGATCATCGCCTCGGACGGTCGACGGTCCGCTGCGATTCCGAGCAGCACTGCCGTGTCGGTGGGAAGATCCGCGACCCGTTCGGCGATCGCGGTGTAGGAGCGGTAGCCGGCCACCACCGCGCAGACCGCTGCGGTGACGACGACCGCGAGTTGATGACGGATGCCCCGCCGGGCGCGTGGATCCGGCACCCGAGCCAGGGCTGTGGGCAGGCCGCGGGTCAACTCCCGCGGGCAGAGTCCGGCCGGTGCGGCCGACAACGAGGCGATCAGCAATGATGGCGATGCGGGCATGACTCACTTCGGAAGCGATCAACAAGGCGTAGAGAACCTCGATGAGTGCGCCGTGAAGCGCTGTTGGTTCGTGTGGGGTGCAAGGCCCTACCGCCGTTTCGTCGCAGCAAGGCGGTTGAAGCTGGGGGCAGCCTGATCCGGGAGATGCCGGGGAGGGTGGCAAGCGGCCCTGACAACGCCGGGACGTGTCAGTACCACCAGATGGTGCGGGTCCGGCAAGCGAGATGAAGAGGAGTACGCGAGGAACCAGCGTTTTACGCCCCTCAATTCTCTACCGGCTCAAACCTGGAGGATACGGGCCGGGCGCGGTGCGAATCCGTCCGTCGTCGGGCGGGGAACTTCTGGGCTGGTATTCATCGGCTGGCCGGGAGGCCACGAGGAAGGTCTGCGGCGTACTCGTGGCGATGCCGCAGGGGTAAAGCTGGGCTCCTCCTTCGTCGAACGAATCACAGTGAACACGGGAACCGTCCCGGGTCCGCCCGCCACCACACGTCCGGTGTGGACGGTTGCAGGGCTAAACCCATCGTCGGTCGAACGGTCCGGGACGGGGCGGAGCCGTCGTAGTACTCCGAGGCCGGGAGAGCCGGTCACATGGGAAAGGACGGCAGCGGAGGTTGCGAAGCGTGGATGCTGCAACATCGAAAGACGCGCCGGTGAATACCGGCGCCAGCACGGACGGCCCGGTGGGGCCGTTCGGGCGGGTATCGAATATGCAGACCAAACTTCACCGTTGGGCGGCGGCCGATGATGGCCGCCGGTTTGCTGATCTGTTCAACCTCGTGCACGACCCGGCGACGCTGATGGTGGCGTTCGACCGGGTCGCGGGCAACCGTGGCGCGAACACGCCCGGCGTCGATGCAATGACGGTCGCGCTGGTCGAGGAGAAGATCGGTGTGACACAGTTTCTGGACGATCTGCGGACCCGGCTGCGGGAGGGGACGTTCCGGCCGTTGCCGGTGCGTCAACGCACGATCCCGAAACCGGGCGGGTCCGGCAAGGTCCGTGAGCTCGGAATCCCCGTGATCGCGGACCGGGTCGTCCAGGCCGCTCTGAAACTGGTGCTGGAGCCCATCTTCGAGGCCGACTTCTTGCCGGTCTCCTACGGGTTCCGGCCCAGACGGCGGGCGCACGACGCCGTCGCCGAGATCCACTTCTACGGCACCCACGGCTACCAGTGGGTCCTGGACGCGGACATCGAGGCGGCCTTCGATCGGGTGTCGCATCCCGCGCTCCTGCAACGGATACGACTGCGGATCAAGGACAAGCACGTGTTGTCGCTGGTGAACGCCTTCCTCAAGGCCGGGATCCTGACGGAACTCGGCGAGTACCGGGAAAGCCGCACCGGCACGCCGCAGGGCGGGATCCTGTCACCGCTGATCTTCAACGTTGCCATGACGGTGCTGGACGAACACCTGCACGGGCCCTGGCGGCCCGGCGGGACAATGAGTACGTCCAGCCGCCGTAACGCACGTCGGGGCAAGGGCCAGCCGACCTGGCGGGTCGTGCGCTACTGCGACGACTTCGTCGTGCTCGTACACGGCGGCCGCCACGACGTTGAGGCGTTGCGGGAACAGGTCGCTCAGGTTCTCGATCCGCTGGGGTTGCGGCTGTCACCGGCCAAGACCCGGATCGTGCACATGAGCGACGGGTTCGACTTCTTGGGGTTCCACATCCGGTGGCGCCGCAAGTACGGCACGAGGAACTGGTACGTGTATACCTTCATCGCCGACCGCCCGGTCAGGTCGTTGAAGGACAAGGTTCGTGCACTGACCGGCAGGACCACACAGCGGAACCCCGGATTCGTGCTGACCAGACTGAACCAGGTCATGCGTGGCTGGGCCAACTACTTCCGGCACGCCGTAGCCAAGCACACCATGTCCACCCTCGCCAGGTTCGTCTGGCAGCGGGTGATCCGGTGGCTCAGACAACGACACCGCTGGAACTGGACGGACGTCCGCCGGCACTTCACCACCCCAACCGGGCGGTGGAAACCGATCACCGCGGACGGGATCGAGCTGTTCAACCTGGCCAAGGTGCCGATCACCCGATACCAGTACCGAGGCAACAGCATCCCGACCCCCTGGGGCCCGGCCAGCTGAACCCGACGGCAGACCCCGTGGAGAGCCCGTTACCGGGAAACCGGTACGGCGGGTTCGGCGAGCGGCATGGGGAAACGGACCAGGCGCAAGCCCGGCACCGCGCCCCATGCCGACTCGACTCTTCTAAACGGGTCATGCCCGCCCTGCCGCCTCCAGCATGGGCGCGTCTACACCAACCACCTCAAGCCGGACACCAATCACGACTTTGCCGGGGCCCTGGCGCGGCCCGCGACCGTAGTGGCCATGTATCCCAACGGCCCCGGCGCTGCCATCGCCGCCGGGTTCGGGCACGGTCGGGCCGACACTGATCGACACCCGAAGACCACTGGAGACCGGTTCATCGCCCCCGGGCTGACCGGCGACCGGCTCGGCATCGACCTGATGGATGCGGTGAAGCGGCCATGACGTCGCGAACGCTTGATGGCGGACCTTCTTCGCCGGTGGTGTCGGCGTCGGCCGTGCCGGCATCCTCAGTCTCGTCTTCACAAGCGCCCGCGACGAAGCAGCGGGCCCGGCTGCTAGGCGTCGACGCCGCCCGCGGCGTGTCACTGCTCGGCATGATCACCCTGCACTCCCTGTACGAGTCCGACGCGGCCGGCAACCCGACCTGGTCAGACACCGTCTTCAGCGGCCGAGCCGCGGCGGCGTTCGCAGTGCTGGCCGGGGTCGGCGTCGCGCTGGCGACCGGCCGCCGCCGGGTCCGGCCCGCCGACGCCCGCTCGACCGTGGCCCTGCTCGCGGTCCGGGCGCTGACCATCGGCGCGATTGGCCTACTGCTCGGCGCCGCGGACAGCATGCTCAACGCGGTCATCCTCGCCTACCTCGCCGTGGTGTTTCTCCTGGCGATCCCGCTCGTGTTTCTGCCGACCTGGGCGGTGGCTGCGATCGGCGTGACCCTGCTGACGGCCGGTCCCGCGGGCGCCCACCTGCTGCTGCCTCACCTGCCTCAGCCCGAGCTTGTCAATCCGACCTTCGCCTGGCTGTTCGACGATCCGGTCGGCCTGGTCACCGAACTGACCCTCACTGGCTTCTACCCGTCGCCGGCGTGGCTTGCGTACATGAGCGTCGGCGTGGTGATCGGGCGGCTGAACCTCGCCCGGGCGCGGGTCGCAGTCACGCTGCTCACCGGCGGCACGGTGCTCGCCGTCGCATCCGGCGCCGCGTCGTGGCTGCTACTGCACCGCTACCACGGCCTGGACCGGATCTGGGCCGCGCAGCCGGCCAGCGGGGTCAGCGTCGAGCGCACCAACGGACTGCTCAAGCTCGGCGGCAACGGCAACACACCCTCGTCGACCTGGTGGTGGCTCGCGATCGACGCCCCGCACACCAGCACACCGCTCGACCTGCTCGGCACCACCAGCACGGCGGTCGCCGTCCTGGGCCTGCTATTGCTCATCGGCCGGCTCCGGCACCGGGTCGGTCGGTGGCTGGCCGGGGCGATCCTCGTACCGCTGGCCGCCGCCGGCAGCATGACCCTCACCTTCTACGCCGCGCACGTCCTGTTCATCAACTCCGACGACGACACGTACAGCGCGACGACCGGCTGCCTCGTGCAACTCATCGCCGTCGTCCTTATCGCGCTCGCCATCCGGTACACCGTGGGCCGTGGGCCCTTGGAGGCGATCGTCATCGTGCTGGCCACCCGGGGCCGCCGCATGGCGTCGCGCCGACCGGCGCCGGTGGCCGGTCCCGTTGCGGGTGTCGAGGCCGCGGTGACGATTCCCGCGCAGCGCAGCAAGGCCACGGTGACACCTTCCGCAGCGCGTGACGCGGCCCTGCCGGTGAACCGTCCCGCAACGACCCCGGCGGCGCCCGCGAGCCCGCTCCGGAAGATGCGCATGGTACGGCGGCGGCGCCACCACCTGCGCCGGTCCACCCGCCACCGGGCCCGGACGGGGCGATCCGCCGCCCCGCGATGATGGAACTGCCAAAACGCACCACAATCAGTGCACACATCTGCGCGGAGCGCTCGCTACCCAACGTGACGGCAGCCCGCCCGCCACCGGTCCTACCGGCGGCCCAGCCACGAACCCGACGGTCCTACCGCTTGTCGTCCTGGCCGGGGCCGTCGGTGGCGAGGACCACCACACCGCCGCCCGGCACCCGCACAGTGTCGTGGTGGGTGCCGGTCAGCAGGTCGGTGCCGGCGAGTTCAAGTCCGGCCTCGGCGCCGGAGTGGTTGAGCAGGAAGAGGTAGGCGGAGCCGTCGGGCGCGCTGCGGCGTACCACTTCCAGGCCGGGCGGCGGATCCGGCACCGGGGCGGCCACGCCGGCCTCGGCGCACACCGTGGCCAGCAGGCGCCCGAGATCCGGGTCGGCGAGACGGGTCCCCACGTACCAGGCCCGCCCGTTGCGGGTCAGCGCGGGCGCCCCAGCCAGCGGCCCGTCGGCGTACCGGGCCAGGATCTCGGCGCCGGTCGTGCGGCCGCGTTCGGTCCACACCGTGCCGCGGGTGCGGTCATCCAGGGCGACCGACTCGCCGGCCAGCAGCGGGAAGTACTCCTCGATCCGGACGCCGAGCAGGTTGCCGAATGCGCCGGGGTAGCCGCCGAGCCGCACCTGGTCGTGCTCGTCCACGACGCCGCTGTACGGGCCGACCAGCACGGTGCCGCCGCCTTGGGCGTAGGCGGCCAGGTTGGCGGCGTCCGCGTCGCTGATGAGGTAGAGGCTCGGGACGAAGACGGCCCGGTACCGGCCGAGCGGCGCGCCCGGGTGGGCGAGGTCGGCGGTGACACCGAGCCGCAGCAGCGCGGCGTGCCAGCGCCTGATCTCGGCCTCGGGCGCCATGTCGTCACTGGGCTGGGCCGGGTGCGCCTCGGCCCAGAAGCTCTGGTAGTCGTGCAGCAGGGCGACCGGGGCGTCGACGCCCGAGCCCAGGACCGGGGCGAGCGCGGCCAGGTGGCCGCCGAGGGCGACCACGTCGCGCCACACGGCCGAGTCGGTGCCGGCGTGCGGCAGCATCGCCGAGTGCCACTTCTCCGCGCCGGCCCGCGACGCGCGCCACTGGAAGTACATCGCGCCCTGGCTGCCCCTGGCCACGTGGGAGAGGCTGTTGCGCACCATTTCACCGGGTCGCTTGGCGGCGTTGCGGGGCTGCCAGTTGACCGCGCTGGTGGAGTGCTCCATCAGCAGCCACTCCCCGCCGGCCAGCGAGCGGGTCAGATCGGCGGCATAGGCCAGGCCGAGGTAGTTGTCCGGCTCCGCGGCGGTCAGGTAGTGATCGGTGGAGACGACGTCCGTCTGCGGCGCCCAGCGCCAGTAGTCCAGGCGGTCGAAGATGCCGGCCATGAAGTTGGTCGTCACCGGGATCTGCGGGGTCAGCCGGTGCAGGATGTCGCGCTCGGCGGTGAACAGGGCCAGCAGCGCGTCGGAGGAGAACCGGCGGAAGTCCAGCTCCTGCGTGGGGTTGCTGAAGCTGGGTGTGGCCCGCGGCGGCTGGACCTGCGCCCAGTCGCTGTAGCGCTGCGACCAGAAGGCGGTGCCCCAGGCGGCGTTGAGCGCGTCGAGGTCCTTGTCGTAGCGGGCGGTCAGCCAGTCGCGGAAGGCCGCGGCGCTGGCGTCGCAATAGCAGTGCGTCACATGGCAGCCGTACTCGTTGTTGACGTGCCACATGGCGAGGGCGGGGTGCTCGCGGTAGCGCTCGGCGAGCCGCTCCACCAGGCTCAGCGCCGCGGTGCGATACCACGGCGAGCTCGGGCAGTACGCCTGCCGGCTGCCGAAGGAGAGCCGGCGGCCGTCCCGGTCGACCGGCAGCACCTCCGGGTGCGCCTGCGACAGCCACGGCGGAGGCGACGCCGTCGCGGTGGCGAGGTCGACCGCAATGCCGTTGTCGCCGAGGAGATCCAGCACCTCGTCCAGCCAGCCGAACTCGTAGCGCCCCGGGGACGGCTCGAGCCAGGCCCAGCTGAAGACCCCGACGGTCGCCATCGTGACGCCGGCATCGCGCATCAGCGCCACGTCCTCACGCCACACGCTGGCCGGCCACTGCTCGGGGTTGTAGTCGGCGCCGAAGCAGAGGCGTCCGGTCCGCGGCGGATACATGGCGTACAGGGTGCAGCGTTGATCGATCGCAAGTCAACAGAAGGCAACAAGCCGGACCTCGACCATTCGTCCGGCACGCGGTCGGACGCCCGTAGATCACATCAACGAAACATGATTGTGCGGTCTATTGACAGCCTCAGAGCTGCGGCGTTGGATTGTGTAGCGTCGTGATCGTTTGCGTTGGATCGCAATATCGATCATGGCGTATCGAGACACCCCACACCACACCCACACCCCACACCCCACCCACCCGCACTGCAGGAGGACGTATGGCCCACTCCCTGTCGAGGCGCACCATGTTGCGGGGCTCCCTGCTCGGCGCCGGCGCACTGGCTGTCCCCGCCGCCCTGGCCGGCTGCGGAGACAGCGACTCGAAGAGCGGAGACGGCACCAACAAGTCCGTCACCTTCGGCTCGAACTACTCCGACGAGGTCCCTAAGAAGGCGTTCGCGGACACGCTGGCCAAGTTCGACACTGAAAAAGGGTTCACGACAAAAGTCAACACAGTCGACCACAACTCCTTCCAGGAGAACATCACCCGGTACCTGCAGGGCAATCCGGACGACGCCTACAACTGGTTCGCCGGTTTCCGCATGCGGTACTTCGCCGCGCAGGGTCTGGCGCAGCCGATCGACGACGTCTGGGAAACCATCGGTGCCAACTACAGCGACGCGTTCAAGAAGGCATCCACCGGTGACGACGGCAAGAAGTACTTCGTGCCGTTCTACAACTACCCGTGGGCGCTGTTCTACCGCAAGAGCGTCTGGCAGGCCAAGGGCTACCAGGTCCCCAAGACGATCGACGAGCTGCGGACGCTGGGCGCCAAGATGAAGACCGACGGCCTCGTCCCGATCGGGTTCGCCGACAAGGACGGCTGGCCCGCCATGGGCACGTTCGACCAGCTCAACATGCGGCTCAACGGCTACGACTTCCACATCAACCTGATGGCGCACAAGGAGTCGTGGGTCAGTCCCAAGGTCAAGGCGGTGTTCGACCTGTGGAAGGGGCTGCTGCCGCTGCACCAGGAGGGCGCCAACGGGCGCACCTGGCAGGAGGCCGCGCAGGACCTCGGCGCCAAGAAGTCCGGCATGTATCTGCTGGGCAGCTTCGTCGCACAGCAGTTCAAGGGCGCAGACCTCGATGACCTGGACTTCTTCGGCTTCCCGGAGGTCGACTCCACCATCGGCACCGGGGCGGTGGAGGCCCCGATCGACGGCTTCATGATCTCCAAGAAGGCGAAGAACGCCGCCGGCGCGAAGGAGGTGCTCAAGTACCTCGGCACCGCCGAGGCGCAGAACACCTACCTCAAGAGCGACCCCAGCGACGTCGGCGCCAACTCGAAGACCGACAGCGGCGGGTACAACGCCCTGCAGAAGAAGGCCGCCACGTTCATCGGGGAAGCCAAGCAGATCTCGCAGTTCCTGGACCGCGACGCCAACCCGACGTTCGCCTCGACCGTCATGATCCCGGCGATCCAGAAGTTCATTGGCGACCCCAACGACATCGACGGGCTGCTCAAGAGCATCGAGTCGCAGGCCAAGAGCATCTACACCGGCTGATCCACCACCGCCGGAAACTCCTGCCGGCCGATGACAAGGCGGTCCTGTGACGTCTTCACCCCTCACGGCCGAAGCGCCGGCCCCGCGGACCACAAAGGTCCGCGGGCGCCGGCGCCGCCGTCTGAGCAAACTCACCCGCCGGGACGTCGCCGTACTCTCGGTGCTCCTGGCCATCCCGACCCTGCTCAGCCTCGCGCTGATCTGGGCCACGACGGCCGCGTCCATCGGCCTGTCGTTCACCAGCTACAACGGCGTGACCGACGTCAAATGGATCGGGACGCGCAACTACACGCAGATCGTCACGATCTACGAGCCGTTCTGGGGCGCGGTCCGCAACAACCTGTTGTGGCTGGCGGTCCTGGGCCTGATCGCGACGCCGCTGGGGCTGTTCTTCGCGTTCCTGCTGGACAAGCAGATCCGTTTCACCCGGTTCTACCAGAGCGTCTTCTACATGCCGGTGGTGCTGTCGCTGGCCGTGGTGGGCTTCATCGCGCAACTGGTCTACTCGCGTGACCACGGCGCGCTCAACGTGCTGCTGGGCAACGCCGAACACCCGACCGACTGGCTCGGCGACCCGAAGATCAACATCTGGGCGGTCCTGGTCGCGGCCGTCTGGCGGCACACCGGCTACGTGATGATCCTGTACCTGGCGGGGCTCAAGGCCGTCGACCCGGCGCTGAAGGAGGCGGCCGCGCTCGACGGGGCCAACGAGCGGCAGCTGTTCTTCCGGGTGATCTTCCCGACCCTACGCCCGATCAACATCATCGTCCTGGTCATCACCGTCATCGAGGCGCTGCGCGCCTTCGACATCGTCTACGCGATCAACTCCGGCCGCAACGGCCTGGAGCTGCTGTCGGTGCTGGTGACCCAGAACATCGTGGGCGAGGCCAGCCGGATCGGCTTCGGCTCGGCGATCGCCGTCATCCTGCTGACCACGTCGATCGGCTTCGTGGTCGTCTACCTTTCGCAGATCATCCGGGAGGAACGGCAATGAGCCAGCGAGTCCTGGGCGGGCCGGCATGAGCAGCATCGCGGCCGCCACCCGCGCCACCACACCGACCGGCGCCGAACCGGCCGCGCGGCGGACCCGGCGACCACTGCGCCCGGCGCGGATCGTTCTCTACATCTTCCTGACCGTGGTCGCACTGGGCTGGCTGGCGCCGCTGCTGCTGGCGCTGTACGCGTCGCTGCGCCCGTACCAGGAGACCGCCCAGTACGGCTACTTCTCCTGGCCGCACAAGCTGTCGTTTGACTACTACCAGCAGGCGTGGAGCGGCGCGGAGATGCCGCGCTACTTCCGCAACACGTTCTTCATCGCGGTCCCGGCCGTGCTGCTGACGTTGTTCTTCGCCTCGTTCGTGGCGTTCGCGCTGGCCCGGTTCAAGATTCCCGGGCGCAAGACGCTGCTGGTCATGTTCACCGCCGGCAACCTGCTGCCGCCGCAGGTCATGGTGACGCCGCTCTACACCGCGTACACCAAGATCCCGCTGCCGGAGTGGATGTCCAGCTCGTTGACGCTGTACGACTCGTACCTGGGCCTGATCGCGATCCATGTGGCGTTCCAGACCGGGTTCTGCGTGTTCGTGCTGTACAACTACACGCAGACCATTCCGGTGGAGCTGACCGAGGCCGCCGTGGTCGACGGTGCCGGTGTCTGGCGGCAGTACTGGCAGATCACCATGCCACTGCTCCGCCCGGCCCTCGGCGCGCTGGCGACCCTGGAGTTCACCTGGATCTACAACGACTTCCTGTGGGCCCTGGTGCTGATGAGCAGCGGCGACAAGCTGCCGGTCACCAGCGCGCTCAACAATCTGCGTGGTCAGTTCTTCACCGACTACAACCTCCTGGCGGCAGGCTCCGTCATGGTGGCGCTGCCCACGCTGATCGTCTTCTTCGCCCTGCAGAAGCAGTTCATCTCCGGACTGACGCTGGGTGCCAACAAGGGATGACGCCGGACGGTCCGGCACGACACGACGTCGAAGGAGGGCTCGTGCCCCTGACCCCCATTCGGACGCCGACGCTGATCGGTGCCGGCACGCAGGACGGCACTGTGGCCGTCCTGGTGCCGGACCCGACCGGGCTGCCCCGGCTGGTCTGGACCGGCCCGGCCCGGCGAGGGCTGGACCCGGCGCAGATCGCCGCGGTCCGCGGGGGCGGGCCCCGGCCGGACGACGACGGGGTGACCGGACCGGAGCGGCACTGCTGCCGGAGGCGTCCCGGCTCTGGCTGGGCCGACCCGGGCTCGCCGGGTACCGTCACGGCGGCTCGCCGCCGGCGACCGGCCGGGACTGGGCGACCGCGTTCGTGACCACCGCCCTGACCGGCGACGTGAGCGCCGTCCGGGTCGAGGCGGTCGACGAGCGGGCCGGGCTGCACCTGCTGACCGAGATCGAGGCGTGCCCCGGCGGCGTGCTGCAGACCCGGCACACGCTGACCAACACCGCCCCGGGTGACTACGTCGTGGACCACCTGGAGGTGGTGTACCCGGTGGCCGACCGGGTCGCCGAGGTGCTCGACCTCACCGGGCGATGGGCCCGCGAGCGCAGCCCGCAGCGCCACCCGATCACCGACGGACTCTGGCTGCGCGAGGGCCGGGCCGGCCGGCCGCATTTCGACAGCCCCACGGTGCTGGTCGCGGGGACCGCCGGGTTCGGCTTCGCTCATGGGCTGGTCCACGGGCTGCACGTGGCGTGGAGCGGCAACAGCCGCTACGCCCTGGAGCGGCTGCCCTCGGGCCTGTCGCTGCTGCGCGGCGGCGAGCTGCTGCTGCCCGGAGAGCTGGTGCTCGCGCCGGGCGAGCAATACACGACTCCGAAGGTGCTGCTGGCCGTGTCTACCGACGGGCTCGACGGGCTGGCCGCACAGTGGCACGAGCACGTGCGGGCCATGCCGGCCCACCCACGCACCCCCCGGCCCGTTGTGTACAACGTGTGGGAGGCGACCTACTTCGATCACGATCTCGACCGGCTCACCACGCTCGCAGACCTCGCCGCCGAGGTGGGCGTGGAGCGGTTCGTGCTCGACGACGGCTGGTTCGGCGGGCGCCGCGACGACACCACCGGGCTGGGCGACTGGTACGTCTCCAAAGACGTCTGGCCCGACGGGCTCGGCCCGCTGGTCGAGCGGGTCGCCGACCGGGGCATGCAGTTCGGACTGTGGTTCGAGCCGGAGATGGTCAACCCCGACTCCGAGCTGTACCGGGCCCACCCGGACTGGGTCCTGTCCGTCGGCGACCGGCCGCCCCGCCGCTCGCGTCACCAGCTCGTGCTCGACCTGGGCCGGGAGGACGTCCGCGAACATCTTTTCGCGCGGATCGACGCGGTACTGCGTGAATACCCGATCCGGTTCGTCAAGTGGGACCACAACCGGGCCCTCGCCGACGCGGGCTCGACGCCGCGCGGCGACGCGCCCGGGGTGCACGCCGCCACCCTGGGGTTCTACGCGCTGCTGGACAGGCTCCGCGCAGCCCACCCGGACGTGGAGTGGGAGAGCTGCGCCTCCGGCGGCGGGCGCATCGACCTCGGCGTGATCGAGCGGGTCGAGCGGTGCTGGACCTCGGACATGACCGACGCGCTGTCCCGGCAGCTCATCCAGCGATGGACCGGGCAGCTGGTGCCGCCGGAGTACCTGGGCAGCCACGTCAGCGCCCCGGTCAACCACCAGACCGGCCGGCGGCTGTCGCTGGACTTCCGGGCCGCCACGGCGTTCTTCGGCAGCATGGGCATCGAGTGGGACCTCACCGCGGCCGGCCCGCAGGAGCTGGCCCGGCTGGCCGAGTGGATCGCCGAGCACCGGCGGCTGCGTGGGCTGCTGCACGGCGGGCGCGCCTTCCGCGGCGACACCACCCAGCCCGCGGTGTTCACGCACGGCGTCGTCGCACCGGACGCGAGCGCGGCCGTCATCGCGTACGTGCAGCTCGACGATCAGGTGCACGAGCCCGAGCCGCTCCGCGTCCCCGGGCTGCCGGCCGGGCAGGACTACGTCGCCCGGCAGCTGCTGCCGGCATCCGGCGCGCCGCCGTGGCGAGGCGAAGGGGTGCGCTGCTCCGGCGCGGTCCTGGGCGATGTCGGGCTCCCGGCACCGCCGCCGCGCCCGGAGACGATCATGCTCGTCCATCTCACCGCGGTCTGAACCGACAGCGACAACAGCACAGCCGCCATTGCCTGGACCGCTTGATCGGCCGCGCGCCATGCCGCCGGTCGGGCCTGGGCGGGGTGTGAGGCGGTGGCTCAGTGCTGGTGTGCGGGCTGATGCGGTGCTGGCTTGCGGCCCCAGCAGACTGCGGTGGCGAAGGCCAGCTCGAAGAAGTCCTGACGGTCCAGGAGGCGCAGAGCCTCGTCGACGGCAGGCCGGGCCTGAGGCATGTGCTCAACGATGCGGGGGCATAGCTTGCCCGTCCTGCGGCGGGCTGACGCGTCGGCTGTACACGACTGCAAGCGCCCGCATCGGGCCAATCCGCGCAGAGATCACGTCCACCGTGATCTATAAGCCATGCCGGCCGTGGCAGGAGCAGTGGCGCCGGGTCGAGCGCTACCACGCGTAGATCATCGCGATCTACGGCGGCACGGCGCCGGGTAGCGGCGACGCCTGGCGGGACAGCGTGTTCAACTTCTTCGTCGTGGTGCACCTGTACGACTCTGTTGCCTGACTCGAAAATCGGTGAGTGAGCGGGCAGGCGGTAGCGCCCGGCGTAGCGCAGCGGAGCCGGGCTCGTGGTTGGTTGCGGTCAGGCCGCGGTGGGCAGTTCGGGTTGAGGCTGAAGGGTGACCTTCTGGCCAGTCAGGTGTTCAAGCTGACGGGTGAGGTCACGTTGGCGGCGCTGCTTGTTGATCCGAGACTCGTGGTAGCCAGGGCCGAGATCGTGGTAGCGGGCGTCCGGGTCGGACAGCAGGTGCCAGACGATGGTCAGCACCGAGTTGCCGACCGCGACGATCGCGCGTTTCTTACCCCGCCGGCGGACCAGGCGCCGGTAACGCTCGCCGAGGAAGGTGTTGGTCCGGGCAAGTCCGGCAACGACCTCTCCGATGGCACCGGCCAGCCACGGGTTGCCCTTGCCGGTGGAGTTGCCCTTCTTCCGGCCGGCCGACTGGGCGTCGATCGGGGAGAACTTCGCCCAGGACACCAGGTGCGCGGCGGTGGGAAAGACGGCCATGTCGACCCCGATCTCCGCGATGATCTCCTGGGCGCACCGCGCGCCGATACCGGTGATCTCATCCAGTTTCTCCACCGCCTGGGCGAAAGGGGCGATCAACTCCTCGATCTTGGTGTCCTGCTCGGCGATGTCGGCGGCGAGAGCGTCGATGCGGCGCAGCATGGTGGCGCAGATGAACGCGTGATGGTCGTCGAAGTGGCCGGTCAACGCCTCCCGCAACTGGGGAATCTTGCGGCGCATCGAACCGTAGGCCATCTCCGCGAGCACCTTCGGGTCGCGCTGCCCGTCGATCATCGCCTGCAGCATCTGCCGACCGGACACCCCGTGCAGGTCACTGATCACCGAGTCCAGCTTGATCTGCGCGTCCTGCAGGGTCTTCTCCAGCCGCTGCTTCTCTCTGGTCTGCTCCCGCACCAGACTGCGCCGGTAACGAGTCACACCCCGTAGTTGGCGGATCGCCTTGGGGTGCACCAGGCTGGGCCGGCACATCCCCCGCTCGACGACCTTGGCCAGCCACGCCGCGTCGAGCCGGTCGGTCTTCGGCCTGCCGGGCACGTTCTTGACATGTCTGGCGTTGAGCAGCCAGCAGGTGAAGCCCTCCGCCTCCAGCAGGTAGAACACCGGCTTCCAGTAATCCGACGTTGCCTCCACCGCCACCAACTGGACCCGCTCGACCCGCAGCCAGTCCGCCAACGCCAGCAACGCCGGCGTCACCGTCGCATACTCACGGACCTCCTGCACCCGCCGATCCGACCGGCGTGGGTGCGGCACCCGCACGCACGCCACCAAACCTGCCTTACCGATGTCGATCGCGCAGACCCGCGCGACCACTTGCACCGGCTCCTCGGTGACCTCTTCCACCGGTACCACCCTTCATTCACGCAGCAACAGGGTGGTCACCCGCGGGAACGGTACGGGGCAAGGACAGAGGCGGACTCGCGTGCTCGAAGCAACAATGCAGGGCCCCTAGATCACGCTTCCAGCGTCAGACAGCAGGCGTGCTTCCCGGCCGACTCTCGTGCACGGTGGCGGCAGAGGACCGATATGTACATGTATGCCTGGCAGACGTCTCGGACAATCTGGCGAGTCTCGATGGATCAGTGCTATCTGGAGGGCTTGACGTTTCCCGCGGTGTCGCTGGGAGCTACTGGCGGACTGCGTCCCTGGTTCTTGTGGCGGTGTGCAGGATCGTGTAGACGCGGTCGAGGAGTTCGCGGCTGGTGAAGGGTTTCTCGACGATGGTGACGCCGTCGGGAAGGGTGCCGTTCTCGGTGAGCACCGGTCCGGCGTAGCCGGACATGTAGAGCACGGAGAGGTCGGGGCGGCGCTGTCGTACCTGGGCGGCGACTTCGTTGCCCAGCATCTTGGGCATGATCACGTCGGTGGGGAGCAGGTGGATCGGGCCCGGGTGGGTGTGGGCGAGGTGGATCGCGTGGGTTCCGCCGGTGGCGCTGAGGACCTGGTAGCCGGCGCGGGTCAGGATGCGGGCGGTGATCTGGCGGAGGTCGTCTTCGTCCATGAGGATGGTTTCGTGGGGCGAGGTGCGGGTCGCCGGCTCGGTGGTCTGGTGGCTGACCGGTGCGGCGGTCGCTGGGGTGCCGGTGTCGCTGACCCGTAGGCGCACGTAGCGGCCCGGTTGCAGCGGTGTCCCGGCGTCGTTGCCGAGTTCGGCGTTGCTGGTGTCGATGGACGGGGTGCCGCCGGTCGGCATGGCATCGCGGGCGTTGACCGCGAGGTTGACCAGGATCTGTTCGAGTTGGCTGGCGTCGGCGTACAGCGGCCACAACTGCCGATCGAGGCTGGTGATCAGGTGGATGTGTTCGCCGAGGGAGCGGCTCAGCATTCGGTACCTGAGCCGTCGGCATCGTCGCTACGGCGACGGGGTCGCGGAGGCGTGGGCAAGCGCCGACGGCGTTCGGCTGCCGACGATTGCTGGTGCCTCGTGGATCAGTTCGTCGTTGGCAAGGGCGTGGATCATGAACAGCGCGAAGTCCACGCGGCGCGTGAGGTCGCTCTTGAGGATCGGGTCACCCGCGTGGCGGCTCCATACCGGCAGGCCCTGGCTGGCGCCCTCCTCCAGGCTGCTGCCGCGCACGACGGTCCATCGGGTGTCGCTGGCGAACACCCGCCGGCACGCCTCGACCTGGTCGTCGAGGTCCGCGAGGCGGGCGAGCTTCGCTAGCCGGGCGGCGAACACCAGGGCTTTGACCTTCCATGTGTACACGTCACGGCCGTCGCGCGTGATGTGCCATCCGCAGGAGAACACGAGGCGTGCGCCGGGCTCGGCATGGTCGAGCACCGCCTGGGCCGTTCCCGACGAGTAGTTGTCGGTCCCGGGCGGGACCAGCACGGTGAGCACGCCGTCGCAACCGGCGACCGCCCGCTTGATGACCTCGGGGTCGTTCGTCGCTCCCGGGATGATGGTGATGCGGCCGCTGAACCGATCGAGCTTCTTGACGCTTGCCTCGCGGCAGACGCCGACGACCTCGAAGCCGCGATCCAGCGCGTGCTGAATCATGTACTGTCCGAGCTTCCCCGACGCCCCGACGACGCAGACCTTGTTCATCGGGTCGACGCCAGTGCAGGCGCCGCGAATGCTGTCGCGGGCGACGGTGATCTGAATCCCTTGGCGATCAGCCAGATCGGCAGGAACACCGCCTCGAACAGCCCACCGGGGGCCAGCAGCGCGAGCCCGGTTCCTTCGTTCATGTTGAGCATGCCGAGGAGGTCGAGCGGCACTCCCAGGGTGAGCAGCGTGTATCCGGCAAGGCCGAGCACCGCGATGGGCCGGGGAACCAGCCGGGAGACGAAGAGCAGGTAGGTGAGGATCACGCCGCCGAAGCCGGTCGGAATGTAGACCCACAGCATGTGGTTCGGGACCACATGCGACTGCGTCAGGAGGTAGACGCCGCATCCGGCGGAGACGGCGCACTCGACGATTCTCAGTGCCGTGTACCAGAACGCCAGTCGCTGGTTGACGGGCTTCAAGACCTGGTACATCAGCAGGCCGATGCCGACGACCGCCACGCCGGAACACATCATGAGCAGCACGCCGACCGTCAGCGGTGATCTTGCGGTGTCACCGTTCAGGAATGCTTCGATCAGTGAGGTGCCTACCATGGCGGTGACCATCTGGACGATGAACAGAATGCCTACGGTGACCGCGATCATCCTTCTTGACATGACTCTCCTTGGTTGAGTACCCGGTGCGCCGGCCGCGTCCCTGACACTAGGAAGCAGCGGTGCCCGCCACGATGGGGTAGGCAGCACGGAGAGCGGGGGTTAGCACACCTGCGCGTGGGTGCTGGCACCACCGCGGTCGCTACAGTCGAGGTCGTGGCCCTTCGAGTGATCTTCGCCGACGACAACTACCTGGTTCGCGAGGGTGTTTCGGCGCTGCTGGCGGAGGCCGAGGGCGTCGATGTGGTGGCCACCGCGACCGACCTGGGGTCGCTGATCGCATCGGTGGCCGAGCACTCGCCGGACGTGGTGCTGACTGACATTCGCATGCCCCCGACCGGCACGAACGAGGGCATCCGGGCCGCGAAGCGGATCCGTTCCGAGCATCCGGGTGTCGGCGTCGTCGTGCTTTCGCAGTACGTCGAGGAGGACTACGTTTTCGAGCTGCTGGCCGACGGCGTGGCCGGAATGGGCTACCTGCTCAAGGAGCGCGTGACCGAGCTCGATGAGCTCGTTCGTGCGCTGCGGGAGGTGGCCCGTGGCGGGTCGGTGCTCGACCCGCAGGTGGTCGAGGCGCTGCTCGCGCGCAGGGCCGGCGACGGTCCGCTGCTGGGGCTGACGACGCGGGAGCACGAGGTCCTGCGGGAGATGGCGGCTGGCCGGAACAACGCGGCGATCGCGAAGTCGTTGTTCATGAGCGACCGCGCCGTCGAGAAGCACATCGGGTCGGTATTTCAGAAGCTGGGCCTGGTCGACGAACACGAGGTGAACCGGCGGGTGATGGCGGTCCTTGCCTACTTGGAGGCCACCGGCTCCGGCCGATGACCGAAGGGCGCACACTGACCACATGCAGACCCGTCGCGTGATCGGTTGGCTGCGGCGCGGCGGGCAGGGTCGGCTGGTGGTGACGGTCGGCCTGGCCGGGTTCGTGGTCGCGGTCTATGTGACCGTCGTGCTCGGCGGCGGGGCGCTCGTCGGCCGGACGGACTCACCCAGCCCGTACCTGGCGGTGTTGGCGACCGCCGCGGTGGCGCTGTTGTTCGCCCCTGTCACGGCCGCTCTCGAACGGGTCGCGACCAGGATGGGATACGGCGGGGTGGCTACGCCGTACGATGTTTTGCGTCGATTCTCGGAATCGGTCACGGACGGCGACCCGGCCGGAGCGCTTCCCGCGCGCATGTCGATGCTGCTCGCTCAGGGCACCGGGGCCGCGTGGGCGCAGGTGTGGCTGATGGTTTCGGGCCAGCTGAACCTGGCGGCCACTTGGCCCGCGAACGCCGAGGAGGACCGGACCGCCCCGTCCGTTGAACCCGGCGGGGTGGACGTCGGGGCAGTGGGCCGGCGCTCCCTGACCGTGCGGCACGGTGGCCGGCTGCTGGGGGTGCTCCGGCTCCAGGAGCGACCCGGCTTGGCACTCACCGCGGTCGAGGAGCGGCTGTTCGCCGGGCTGGCGGCGCAGGCCGGGCTGGTGCTGCGGATGGTGGGTTTGCGGGCCGAGCTCGAGGTCCGCCGCGTGGAGCTGATGGCGCAGGCGGACGAGCTGCAGGTGTCCCGGCAGCGGCTGATCAGGACGCAGGACGCCGAGCGGCGTCGCCTGGAGCGCGACATCCACGACGGCGCGCAGCAACACCTGGTGGCGTTGGCCGTCAGCCTGCGACTGGCGCAGCGGATGGCAGTTCGCTCCCCGGAACGCGCGGCGCGCGTGCTGGCCGAGCAGGCCGACGCGGCGGACGTCGCCATCGAGACCCTCTCCTCGCTGTCGCGCGGCATTTACCCGAGGCTGCTCTCGAGTGAAGGGCTGGTTGCGGCCCTGCTGTCCGCGGTCGGGACCAGTCCTGTCCCGGTCACCGTTGATGCGATCGGTGTCGGGCGTCTTCCGGCGGCGGTCGAAGCGGCGCTGTACTTCTGCTGCATGGAGGCGGTGCAGAACGCCGCTAAGCACTCAGGAGCGCGGAGTGTGTCGGTGCGGCTGGCGGCGAACCGGGACCGATGGCTGCTCATCGTCGAGGACGACGGGGGCGGTTTCGATCAGGCGCCAGCCGGTGCGGCGGGGACGGGAGCGGGGCTGGCCAACATGCGCGACCGGCTGGACGCGGTCGGCGGCACGGTCACCGTCGGATCGGTGCCCGGCTCGGGTACGACGGTCACCGCCGTGGTCCCGAGGGACAGGTGAGTTGAGGTGCGTGCCCGGATCGCCTGGGCTGTTCTCGGTCTGACCACGCTCGCCGGGATCCTGGACACCGTTTTCACGGCCGCTCACCGTTCGCTGCTGAGCGAGGCGACGTGGGCGGACCACGGATGGCCACTGGCGCCGTTGGCCGGTGTCGGCTGCGCGTTCATGGGTGCGCTCATCGTCTCGCGCCACCCGGGGCAGCTGCTCGGCTGGCTTCTGTCCGCGGCGAGCCTGCTCTCGGTGACACTCGCCGTTGACGCGTACAGCATGTGGGTTCTGGACGGTGACGGCCCCGGTTCGCAACGCTGGGCGCACGTGTCGGCCTGGGCGTCGCCTCTGCTGGGCTGGCCTGCCTTCACCGCGTTGATCATGATCTTCCTCTTCGCACCCGACGGCCACCTGCCGTCACCCAGGTGGCGCTGGGTGGTCTGGGTCACGATGGCCGGCCTCGGCCTGCATACGGTGGGCACGCTGACGATCGACCCCGGCGCTTTCGTGTACGGGGAGGACTACGGCAATCGCGGCATCTCGGAGCCGCTGATGACCGTCGGGGTCTTGCTCGTCGCGGCGGGCCTGGTCATCTCGGCCGTATCCATCGCGCTGCGCCTGCGAAAGGCCACCGACGACGTACGGCGGCAGTTGCTGTGGATCGCCTCGTCCGCCGCTTTCCTGGCGTTCGGTGTCGTGGTCGTGCTCGTGGTCCCGCGCATCCAGGGGGCGGAGGGCACCTGGCTGGCCGGGCTGCCGCTGCGGCTTGCGCTACTCGCGGTCCCGGTCTGCGTCGCGGTCGCGGTGCTGCGGCACCGCCTGCTCCAGATCGACCTCATCGTCAACCGGGCCCTGTTGCTCGCCTTCGCCACCGGGCTGGTCGCCGTCGGTTACGTGCTTGTTGTCGTGGTGGTGGGCCTTGCGGTCGGCGGTGGCACCGGCGGCTTCTGGCCCTCGCTGCTCGCGACAGCCCTGGTGGCGTTGATCTTCCAGCCGCTACGGCGGCGCGTGGTGCGGCTCGCCGACCGATTGGCCTTCGGCGCGGCGGCTGCCCCCTATGAGGCACTCGCCGACTTCAGCCGCCGCCTCGGCGACCGCCCCGACCCGGCGGACCTGTTGCCGGCCGTGGCCGACGCGGCCGCGCGCGCGGTCGCAGCGAGCCGGGTCATCGTTGTGCTCCACGTCGAGGCCGGTCCCGACCGGACGGTGGCATGGCCGCTGTCCAGCCCGGACGACCCGCCGCCCGTCGGCGTCGCGCTGCCGGTGATCGACCATGGGGAACGGCTGGGAAGCATCACCGTCGACATGCGGACCGGCCGCCCGCTGCAGGCCAGGGAACACCGGCTGCTGGCCGACCTGGCGGACCAGGCCGGTCTGGCATTCCGCAACGCCCGGCTGACCGCCGAACTGTCGGGGCAGGTGGCGCAACTCGGCCATCGCACCGACGAGCTGGCCGAGTCCCGCCGTCGGCTGATCAGCGCCGGCGACGCCGAACGGAGCCGGCTCGAACGTGCGATCGCCCGGCAGGTCATCCGGCACCTCGCCCCACTTCCGGACCGGCTGCGCCAGCTGTCCGGCCCCGGCCACCGGGCCACGGTCCCGGTGGACGCTGCGCTGCTCGGGCCTCTGGTCGAGACCGTGAACACCGCCCTTGCGGAGTTGCGGGAGATCACCCGGGGAGTGTTCCCGGCCCAGCTCGCCCGCTCCGGTCTCGCGACAGCGCTGGCGTCGCTGCTCGGCCGCACCGGCAGCACCGGGCGGCTCGTCGTGGAGACCCCCGCCGCCGGCCGACGCTTCGACCCCCGGATCGAAGCCGCGGCGTACTTCTGCGTGGCCGAGGCAATGCGCAACCTCGACGGCCCGATCGTGGTGGTGCTGGACGCTCCCGACGACCAACTATCCCTCGTCGTGAGCGGCAGTGACCATGGCGGCCTGCCACAGGACCACATGCGCGACCGGGTCGAGGCGGCCGGCGGCTCGGTCTCCATCAGTGGGGAACATGGACAGACCGTCATCGAGGTCCGCGCGCCGGCGACGCATCAGCGCGCAGCGGCGGACCACGCCTCCTGAAGCTGGTCCGGCCCGAACGCCGACTTGGTCACATAGGCCGAGGCCCCGGACTCGGCGACGAAATCCTCGCCGGCGTCCTCGTCGTAGGTGGACAGCAGCAACACCACCGGCGGGTGGTCGCGCCCGAGCAACCGCCGGGTGGCCTCCAGCCCGTCGATGCCCGGCAGGTTCACGTCCATCAGCACGAGGTCCGGCAACAGTTCGGCGGCGACGACCAGGGACTCCTCCCCGGACGACGCCGCGCCGACGACCTCGAAACCGGGAGTCTCCCGGACGACGGACGCCATGGCGCGCAGGAACGCCGCCTGGTCGTCGACCACCAGCACCCGGACAACAGCCACCGCGAAACACCTCCGAGCCGATTCTGCCGACCCGGGAGGCCGGACGGGAGGGGGCCAGCCGCACGGCAACAGGTGGGCAGGCACCGTACGGGAGTACCGAGCACGGCTCGCGACGAATAATGCGCGGAGCGGACTGTACGGGTCCGTTGCGTTGAGCGTTCCCACGTCAGGCAGCCTTGAACGATGAAGTAATCGAGCCGTCGGCGTCCGTCCCTGCCACCTCGGTCGGCGTTCGCCGGATTCCGGTTCCCGCCCGACGTCATCGTGGTCGCGGTCCGGCTCTACCTGCGGTACGACCTGTCCTACCGCGACGTCGAGGAGTTGCTGCTTGAGCGTGGTGTCGAGGTCGACCACGTCACCGTCTTCCGCTGGGTGCAACGCTTCACCCCGCTGCTGGCCGACGCGGCCCGGTTCTGCCGGCACGCACCCGGTGACAGGTGGTATGTCGACGAGACGTACGTGAAGGTCAGCGGTGTTTGGCGGTACGTGTACCGGGCCGTCGACCAGGGCGGCCAGGTCATCGACGTCCTCGTCTCCGCCCGCCGCGACGCGGCCGCGGCACGCCGGTTCCTTCGCAGGTCGATGACCATGTTGAAGGTGCGACCCACCGAGGTGGTCACTGACGCGGCACCGGTGTACCCGGCGGTCCTCGATGAACTGGTTCCCTCGGCGTGGCACCACGTCGAACGGCATGCCAACAACCGGATCGAGGCCTACCACAGCCAACTCAAGCACCGGCTCAGACCGATGCGCGGCCTACGAACCGACCGGACCGCACAGACCGTCATCGCCGGACACGCCTTCATGCAGAACCTACGCCGCGGCCACTACGAACTCGGACTCGACGCCCCACGCGGGCTCCGCGTCGCCGCGGCGTTCACCGAGCTCGCTACCGCCATCTGAAGACCGGCAACACGCGCTCACACGCGCCCCTACGGTCTCCAAACGCAACAGCGCCCGCCGGGCTGTTTCGGGCGGGATGCCTTGGCGTGGTGACGTCGGAGCAGGTCGCGGTGCCAGCGCAGGACGGTGCCAGGGGAGACGATCAGGTGTAGCTGGCGCAGCGTCGGTCTTGGTAGCCGGTGCAGAAGGGCGGCAAGGAACGCCCGGTCGGGCGGGGTGAGGCGAGGTTTGTCGATCTGACGCTGCAGCATGGCGACTTGGTGGCGCAGCGTAAGAATCTCGACGTTCTTGTCCACGCGGGCTCCCGACCTGCCGGCCCGGGGCACTTCAGGCCAGGCAGGTTCTCCGGGGGTGGGGCCGCTGGCACGGCGGAGGCGGCGCTCGTAGCGTCGGAGGTCCCTTGTCGGAGAGGACCGTCTTCATGCCGGGCAGCAGGCTTCGCGTCGACCCCATGGCACCGTCGGACGGGTCGCACCGTGGCGGGCTGCATCCCGTGACGGCGCTGCTGGAAGAGACAGTTCGGCACTTCGCCGACCTCGGGTTCTCTCCCCGCGAGGCGCCGGAGCTGGAGGACGCCTGGTTCACGTTTGACCTGCTCGGTGTCCCCGCCGACCATCCGACCCGCACATCGGCCCGGACGTTCTACACCGTCGACGGGGCGCTCCTGCGCAGCCACATGACCTCGTCCGCCCTCCGCGTCCTGCGCGGTGGAACGGGCGCGAGGCGATTCACGGTCGCCGGCGCGTGCCATCGCAACGCGGTGCCGTCGGCGCGGATCGTTCACCAGTTCCACCAGGTGGAGGCCGTTGCGGTCGGTCCCGCGGTGCGGATCAGCGATCTCACCGGCCTGGTGCTCGGCTATGTCGCCGCGGCGCTCGGTAGCGGCGTGGAGGCGCGGCTACGGTTCCGTTCGTTGCCGTACGTCTCCCCCGGACTCGCAGTCGACGTGCCGTGCACCGCGTGCCGGACGGTGGGCTGCGAGCTGTGCCGGGGGAGCGGACAAGTCGAGGTCATCGGCGGCGGCCTGCTGACTGCGGCCGTCCTGCGAGCCGCGGGCCTGCCACCTCAGTTGCGCGCCGTGGCGTTGGCCGTGTCCCTGGAACGGGTCCTGGCGGTCCGCCACGGGCTCGGTGACATCCGGCACTTCCTGCGCAACGACCCGCGTGTGCTCAACCAGTTCCGCTGAGGAGACGCCCGTGCCGCGTGTCGTTCTGTCCTGGCTCAACGACTTTCTCGCCCGGCCGGTGACCGCCGCTGACGCCGACCGGTATCTCGGAGAGGCGGGCATCGCGGTCACCCGGGTCTCGTCGCCGGGCGCCGGTGACCCCCGCGTGGTCGTGGGGCGCGTCGAGGCGCAACCGCCCGAATCGGACTGCTGCGTGACGGCGTCGGTACCGACACCGGAGCGCGTCAGCGCGCCGGCCGGCCCGCCGCCCCCCGGCACCCTTGTCGCGGTGGCGCTGCCCGGCGCCCAGCTGTTCGACCCGCGAGGGCGGCAGGGCGTGCGGCGGATCGATCGCTCGCGCCACGACCCGTCGCCGGTCGGCCTGATCTGCACCGCCGCCGACCTCGGCCTCGGCCACGACAGCGGACCGTACACGCTGCCGGACGGTTCCCGGCCCGGTACTCCGGTCGCGCAGGTACTGCCGCCGGGTCCACGGGCCGAGGTGCTGCAGGTCACCGTGCCGGACACCTTCGTCCACGCGGCCGGGCTGTGGGGTCTCGCCGGTGAGCTCGCGCCGCGCGCCGGCACCGCACGCGTCACCCCGCGTTCCGACGGCACCGCCGCACCGCCGGACGGGCTCGCGGTCGATCGTCCAGGTTGGACGGTGAGCGCTTCGGTCGTCGCGCACGACGGCCCGTCGCCGGCGCTGGAGCGGATCCGGCCGCAAGCCACGCTCGCGGGGCTCTGGAGCAACGACGCTCTTGGGGACGCCCTGAACGTCACCGCGTTCGAGTATGGTGTGCGGCTGGCCGCCTTTCCGGCCGGCGACGCCGGCGTGCGGGCGGTGGTCGGAGGATCGGCGCTCGCCGCCGCCCCGGCCGCGGAGCTGGGCTGGCCGGTCGAACTGCCCGTGGCCGTCGAAGGTGCCCGGGACCCGGCGAGTCGACTGCTCGTCCTGGCCGCGGCCCCGACCGAGGCCGCCGACGGCGGGGCGCGATGCCGGGCAGCGGTCCAACGGCTGGCTGAACTGCTGTCCCCGTGCCGCACCGGACCGGTCGGGTCGATCCCCGTCACGGCCACCGGTCCCGCATCGCCTCCTATCCGCGTCCACATCGGACTGTCCGAGATCGCCGACGTCGTCGGCGTTGCGCTGCGCCCGGCCGAGATCGCTGGGCTCTTGGCCCGGATCGGCGCCCTGGTCGAGCCGCTCGCCGGCGGGTGGCTGTCCGTCGCCATCCCGGCGTCACGGTCCGACCTGACGGCCGGCGCGGAGTTGATGGCCGAGATCGTGCGGCTGCTCGGCTTCCGGCGGTTGCCGCCGACGGTGCCGGCCGATCCCGTCGTCGTCGACCGGGACACGCGCCGGGCGCGGCGGGAACGGGCCCGGGCGGCCGTGGTGGCGAGCGGATACCAAGAGCTCGTCACTCCGCTCGCGGTCGACGCCCGCCCGGGCCGGCCGAACGACGCGGGCCGGGAGCTGCTGCGCCGTCGGCGTCAACGGGGCGCCGCGCGTGCTGCGGCGCCGCCTGGTGCCCGGGCTGGAGTCCGTCGCGGCCGCTGGAGCGCCGACGCGGCCGGACCGCGCCGTGTTCGAACTCGGCACCGTGGTGCGACCAGGCGGTGAAGGCGTCGCGCTCGCGGTGTTGCGGACGGTGGGCGGCAAGGGCACCACCGATGAAACGGTCGGCCACCGGTTCGCCGAGGTCGCCGCGACCGTCTCGGCGGCACTGGCGGCCGCCGGCCGGCCCGACTGCGAGATCACCCTGAGCCCCGACCCGCATGCGGAGGACGAGATACGCGCCCTCGTCACCGTTGCCGGCCGGTCGGTCGGTCACCTGGCCGTCCACGGGCTCACCGGCACCGCGGCCGGGCAGCGGGCGGTATCCGCGGAGATCGCCCTGGACACGGTCCTGGAGCTGCCGGAGTGCCGGCCCGAGGTGGCAGCGCCGCTCGGCCGGCCGGCCGTACGCCTCGACATCGGTCTCGTCGTGCCGGACACGGTGCACACCGCCGACGTTCTGCGAGCGTTGCGCGCATGTGGGCCCCTGCTGCTGTCCGGGCACGTGGCCGACGTCTACCTCGGCACCGGCGTGCCCGACGGCCACCGCGCCGTCACCGTACGGCTGGAGTTCGGCTCGCCCTGGCGGACCCTCACCACCGACGAGGCTCGGCGGGCCTGCGCCGAGGGCGTCGCCGCCGCCGAACGGCTGGGCGTCCGGCGCCGGTGATCGGCCCGGCGAACGAACGGCCAGACGCGTGGCCGGCCCGGCGGCGAACAAGCGGCCAAGCAACTAGTGCGGCCGCGCAGGGCGTCGTCGGCCCGCCTCGGCCGTCCTAGCATCGACGTACCACCGCAAAACCGGAGTTCGACATCGACTGCTCGCATTCACCGGCACAGCGCCGAAGACGCCTCCGCCGGTGATGCCGCGCGCCCGCATACGGGCAGCTTTCCGCCACGGAATGGAATGAGGGAACCGAATGGACGTGTGGGACGCGCAGACCTACGGCAGCCGGTGGCACGAGATCTACGATGGATTGCCCTGGCCTGAGCCCACGGCGGCGGTCGACTTCCTGGCGAAGCTCGCCGCTGACGGCCCGGCGCTGGAGCTGGCGATCGGCACCGGCCGCGTCGCGATTCCGCTGGTGCAGCGGGGCGTCGAGGTGCACGGACTGGACACGTCGCCGGAGATGGTGGCCCAGCTGCGGGCAAAGGACGGCGGCGCCGACATCCCGGTGCGGACGGCCGACATCGCGGCGTTCACCGTGGAGGGCGAATACGCCCTCGCATTCCTGGTGCTCAATACGCTGTACGCGTTGCAAACCCAGGAGGAGCAGCTCAGCTGCTTCCGCAGTGTGGCCGCCGCCCTGTGCCCGGGCGGGCACTTCGTCGTCGAGGCGTTCATGCCCGACCCGACCCGCTTCCGGCGTAATTCATGGACCCAGGTGCACCAGGTCGGCCTCGACCACGTGCTGATCGAAGCCGATCAGCACGACCCGTCGACGCAACGGATCCTGGAGCAGCACATCCACTTCCGGCAGGGCAAGGCGGAGCTGTTCCCGGCCTTCCTGCGCTACACCTGGCCGTCCGAGATGGACCTGATGGCGCGGCTGGCCGGCCTCGAACCGATCGAGCGCTTCGGCGGATGGGCCGGCGAACCGTTCACCGCGCAGTCCGGCAACGTCGTGTCGGTGTTCCGCCGACCCGAGTCGTGATGAACGACGACCTGCTCGACGCCGTGGTGGTCGGTGGCGGCCCGGCCGGCTTGTTCGCCGCGTGGCGGCTCGCCGTCGGCGGTGCCCGGGTCGCACTGGTCGAGGCCGGCGGTGGGATGCGCCAGAGCCTGTGCCCCCGGGTGACCGCCCGGGTGCGGGGCCAGACGGTACGGCCGGCCGAGAAGTTCCGGCTGCAGTGCGAACGCTGCGACTGCCTGACCGGACTCGGCGGTGCGGCGTTCCACTTCGACACCAACCTCGGCTACGTGCAGGGTCTGTCCCGATCGAAGATCGAGACGGACGGCCACGGTGGAGTCCGGTCGTACAGCGGGCTGGAGCGCGTCTTCGGTGACTTCGCCCGGGCCGCGCGAGCGGTCGACGACGTGTACCGGCTGATGTACGGGTTCGGGCTGCCCCGCGTCGGCGGCACGGCACTTCGAGCCGAACAGCAAGCCGTGCCCGCGACGGCGCCGTTCGCGCTCGCCGACCAGGCCGCGTCGCAGGCCATCACCGTCGACGACGCGCTCGGCATGGTCGACGCGCTGACCCGCGAGGCGGTTGACCACGGCATGCGCCTGTACCTCGGCCGGCGGGTGGACGACGTCACGGACGCACCGCAGGGCTTCACGGTGCGCCTGGCCGACGGCTCGGGCGCGCTGACGACCCGTTCGGTCGTGCTCGCCGTCGGCAAGCTCGGCCTGGACTGGCTGCGTCCGCTCCTGCAGCGCCTCGGCGTCGCGCACCGGCCCAGCCGGAAGGTCGACGTCGGGGTGCGCCTGGAGACCGACCGCGACATCGCCGCCCCGCTCACCGCGTCGTGCCACAACCCGAAGCTGACCTTCATCAACGAGCGGGACGAGCCGGTACGGACGTTCTGCGTCTGCGAGGGCGGGCGGATCATGCAGTACGAGTTCGCCGGCACCGTGGTGCTGGACGGCCAGCACTGCCTGACGTCGCCGACGCAGCGGACCAACTTCGGCATCGTCAGCACCGTCGCGGTGCCGGAGACGCAGGACGGCACGGACCACGGGATCGACTTCGCCCGCCGCGTCAACATGGCGGGCGCCGGGCTTCCGGTTGTTCAACCGCTCGTGGAGCTGCTCGGCCGGGGCCGCGTGGACGCCCCGGTGCACAGCAGCCTGATCCGGGCGGCGTACACCGACCTTGCCGCGGCGCTCGGCCCCCAGCGGGTCGCCGACATCGAGGGCATGGTGGACCGGCTCGCCGCGATCCTCCCGGACATCGTCGGCCCGCGGACCGTCGTCGCCGCACCCGTGGTCGAGAAGGTGTACCCGGAGATCGAGCTCTCCGCCGACATGGCCAGCAACCGGCCGGGCCTGTACTTCGCCGGCGACTGCTCGTCGAAGATCATCGGTGTGACGTACGGCGCCGCGACCGGCCTGGCCGCGGCCGACGCGATCCTGCGGGGCTGAGGAGAGTCGTGCTCGAGCTACCCACCAGGATCCCCGACCGCGCCGCGCCGCTGGCCCGCCGACGGTGGACCGCCGCCGGCTGGACCGCGCTGTGTGACACCGGCGAGGCGCCGGACCGCCTGCTGCGCGGGCTGCTCGCGGTCCAGTTCGAACGGTACGGGGCCGGCGCGTCGGTGCGTGCCGGCGCGGAAGCCGCGCGGCTGCTCGCCGCCGACGCCGGGACGCTGCGCTGGGCCGACCTCCTGAGGGCCGTCGACGGCCTGTCCGACGGGCCGGCCGACGCTCCATCAGTCGTGGTCGGCATCGAGGCGACCGAATCCGCTGGCGCAGACCTGATGTTCACCGCGGCACACGCAGAGGTCGAGGTCGCGTTCCGCCCGGCGGCCTATCCACCGGGCACGGTCGAGCGGATCCTCGACCACCTCGAGCGGCTCGCGGCGCAACTGGCCGACGACCCCGACCTACCGCTGTCCGCGCTGGACCTGCTCACCCCGCAGGACCGTGCGGTGAACGGCGGCACCCCGGCGGAACTCCCCGACCACCCGCCGGTGACCCTGCACCAGCTCGTGTCGCTGCAGACGTGGCGAACGCCCGACGCCGAGGCCATCCGGCACGGCACCGCGAGTATGACCTATCGCCAGCTGGAGATCGCCGCGAACCAGCTCGCCCACCGACTGACCGCCCACGTCCCGCCCGGCGGCGTCGTGGCCGTGGCGGGTGAACGCCGCATCGGACTGTTCGTGGCGCTGCTGGCCACGCTGAAGGCAGGTGGGGTGTTCCTCTACCTCGACCCGGACCAGCCGGCCGCACGGCTCGCGGAGTTCCTCGACCTCAGCGACGCCCGGCTGGTGCTGCGCGGCCCCGGTGCGGTCCTGCCCGCCACCGCGCTGCCGGTCGTGGAATTCGATGCGCTGCCCGCCCCGGACCCGTCGATGCCGCGCACCGCACCCAACGTGGTGGTCGGCCCGGAGGATCCGGCGTACGTGCTGTTCACGTCCGGGTCGACCGGCGTGCCCAAGGGCGTGCTGCGCTCCCACCGGCTGCACACCTCCACGATCCTGTTGCAGAGTGGGCTCTACGGCTTCGGATCGGCGGACCGGCACCTGCTCAAGCTCGTGATCAGCGCTCGTGAACTGTTCCTGCCGCTGACGACCGGCGGCACCGCGGTGGTGGCGGATCAGGGCGGCGAGCGCGACGATCGCTACCTGGTGGAGCTGATTCGGCGCGAGCGGATCTCGGTGATCAGCTTCGTGCCGTCGATGCTACGCGTGCTGTCGGCGAACGCAGGCTTCGCCGCCTGTGCCGACCTGCGGCAGATCTTCGTGGGCGGCGAGGCCCTGCCGCCCGACCTCGAGGAGAGCCTGCGCGCCATGGGGTACGGCGTCGACAACGCCTACGTGCTCACCGAGGCCGACCACGTCGCCAGCCGCGGCGAGCCGGTTCCGGGCGGCGGGTCGGGCGCATCGGTGCTCGGCGAGCCTCGCAACGCCCGCGTCTATCTGTGCGACGACCGGGGCCGGCTGGTGCCGCCGGGCGTCGTCGGCGAGATCCTCGTCGGAGGCCCGGGCCTCGCGTCCGGCTACGTCGGTGACCCGGTCCGCACCGCGGAGCGGTTCATCGCCAACCCGTTCGGCGATCCACAGGCGCCGATCGTGTTCCGCACCGGAGATCTGGCCCGGCACCGCCCCGACGGCCTGCTGGAGTACCACGGACGACGCGACCTGCAGATCAAGGTCCGGGGTCAGCGGGTCGAGCCGACCGACGTCGAGCATCACCTGCGGGAGCACCCGGGCGTGCACGACGTCGCCGTCGTCGGATACCCGGACGCCGAGCAGGGCGGCATGGTCGTGGCGTTCCTCGTGCCCGTCGACGGGGCCACCCCGGACGACCACGACCTGCGCCGGTTCCTGCGGCAGCGGCTGCCGGAGTACATGGTGCCCCGCTACCTCGTCCGGCTGGCCCGGCTGCCCCAGCTGCCCAGCGGCAAGGTCGACCGGCAGGCGCTACGCGCGCCGGCGGCGGCTCGCCCGGAAGACCTCGGCCCGCCCGCCCCGCCCGGCACCGAGACCCAGCGCCGGGTACGCGAGCTTTGGCAGCGGGTCCTGCATGCCGGGCCGGTCGGCATTGACGACGACTTCACCCAGCTCGGCGGCGACTCCCTGCGTGTGCTGGTGTTGCGCTCCGCCATCGAGGACGAGTTCGGCACCACCGTCGAGCTGGCCCTGCTCCTCGGCGCGTCGACCATCCGGGCCCAGGCCGAACTGCTGACCGGTGGTTCCGTCACCGCGGCTCCCGCGCCGGCCGTCACACCACCCGGCGGCGGGTCGCGTGCACTCGCCGCGGCCGAGCGGCAACGGCGTGGCGCGCTGCGGGGCGCGCAGGCCGCCCGCCGTTCCAGTAGCTCATGAAACCGTTGCTCAGCTGAAGGGGCATCTGCCGATGGAAGCGTTCACCGACCGCTGGGTCGCCGGGTTCTCGTCGCTGTACGAGACAGAGCGGCTCGGCACGATCTCCTGGGTGACCACCTCGGTCAGCCCGGCTCTGCAGCAACTCGTCATCGACCAGACCATCCCGCGCGGTGCCCGGGTCATAGACCTGGCCTGCGGGCCCGGCGTCCACGCCACGTTCCTCGCCGCGCACGGGATGCGAGTCACCGGTGTCGACAGGTCCGCCGCGGCGCTGGAGAAGGCCCGGGCGCTGGCCGGCCTCTACGGCGTGGAGGCGGACTTCATCAGCGGCGACATCCTTGCCGTACCGCTACCCGACGCCGGCGCCGACGTGGTCCACGACTCGTTCGTCTACCACAACGTGCGCCCGGACGCACGGCGGCTCTACGCCGCCGAGGCCGCGCGGCTGCTGTCACCCGGTGGCCTGTTCGTCCTCGTCGGGTTCTCCGACCGGATGACGCCCGGCACCGGACCGATCCGGTTGACCTCCGACGACATTGTCCAGCCGCTGCTGCCGCACTTCGCGGTGGAGGAGCTGCGCCGGTTCCGCAACCTGCCGACCGAGAAACGACCCGACCAATGGCACTGGCTCGGCCTGTTCCGGAGGCGGTGATGGCCGTCGGGGCCGGGCGTTTCGCCGGCCGCCGGGTACTCGTCACCGGTGGCGGGCGGGGCATCGGCCGGGTTGTCGCGCTCGCGTTCGCCGCCGAAGGCGCGCGGGTCGCGGTGGCCAGCCGCAGCGCCGACCAGCTCGGCAAGGTCGCGCGGGAGATCGCCGAGCACGGCGTCGAGGCGCTCGCCGTGCCGTGCGACGTGTCCGACGTGGACCGTGTGCGGGACACCGTGTCGACGGTTCGGCAACGCTTCGGCGGCATCGACGTCCTTGTCAACTGCGCCGGCATCTTCGCGATGGGCCCGTCGGAGGAGGCTCCGGTCGATGCGTCGCGGGAACTCCTGGCCACAAACACGCTCGGCACCATGCTGATGTGCCAGGAGGTCGGGCGGCACATGCTGGCCGAGGGCGGCGGGCGCATCGTCAACATCGCCTCCCTGCTGTCGTTCACCGCGTTCCCGGGCCGGGCGATGTATGCGGCCAGCAAAGGCGCCGTGCTGCAGCTGACCAGGGTGCTCGGCGTGGAGTGGGCGGCCCGCGGTATCACCGTCAATGCGGTCGCTCCGGGCATGATCGCCGTCGAGACGCCGCACCCGGCCGTCCAGGCGGGCACGCTGGCCGAGGACGAGATCGTCGGCCGGATCCCGATGCGGCGCCGGGGGCGCCCGGAGGACATCAGCGGCCCGGTGCTGTTCCTGTGCTCCGCGGCCGCGGAGTACGTCACCGGCCAGACGCTCGTCGTCGACGGCGGCTGGCTGAGCTACGGCTACCTGTGAGCCAGGGCTTCGTAGGAGTGGAGACGACATGACGACCGACACGACGGCGCCCGCGAAACGCAGCCACGCGATCATCGGCTGCGGGCGGGTCGCGCCGAATCACGTCGACGGCTTCGGTCAGCTTTCCGGCTGGTCCGTGGACGTCGCCTGCGACCGCGACCCGGCCGTGGCGCGCTTCGCCGCGGCGCACGGCATCCCCCGCTGGACGCAGTCGGTGCGCGACGTGCTCGAGGACCCGAGCGTGGGCAGCGTCTCCATCGCCGTCGACCACGCCCAGCATGGGCCGCTCGTTCGCCAGGCACTGCAGGCCGGCAAGCACGTGCTCGTAGAGAAGCCGATCTGCCTCGACCGGCGGGAGGCCCGTGAACTGGTGGCCTTCGCCGCCGACCGCGGGCTGGTGCTGTCCACGGTGGCGCAGCACCGCTACGACCCGCTCGTCCTCGCCCTGCGGTCATGGGTGCGGGAGGGACTGCTCGGCGACCTCGTGTACGTCACCGCCAGCCTGCAGGCCCGCCGTACCAACGAGTACTACACCGGCAGCTACTGGCGGGGTCGGCGCACCGGCGAAGGGGGATCGGCGCTGATCAACCAGGGGTACCACTGCCTCGACGCCATCCGGTGGATCTGCGGCGACCTCACCGTGCGCGACGCCATGGCATCGGCCCGGTTCCTCGGCGACGCCCTGGAGACGGAGGACACGATCGTGGGTCTGCTCCAGGCGGCCGACGTGCCGGTGACCCTGCACGTCACCGTGGCCGGCCGGGTCGATTGGCGGACCCGGCTCGAAGTCGTGGGCGGCGACGGTACCGCGGTCATCGACCTCGACCACCCAGGCACGCTGCACCACTGCGCCGGCTCGGCGGACCTGCTGCGCCGCGCGGAGCTGGAGCGTGCGCGGTCGCACGAGGAAACGGCGCCGGGCATCGACTACTACGGCATCTCGCACCGGCGGCAGATCGCGGACTTCGGGCGGGCGGTGTCCACCGGCGCCGCCATGATGGTGCCGGCCGCCGCCGCCGCCGACACCCTGGACACCGTGCTCGACCTCTACGACCAGGCCTACGCGAGCCGCGTTCCGGCGGCGTGCTGAGCGTGGAGTCGTGGGGCTCGCGGTCGCGGCACGGCCTGCGACTACTGATGTCCGCCGTGCGCGCCGAACCGGTCAGCTTCGCCTGTGCGTTCGCCGGTAGCGCCGTCTACGCGACCACCACGGTGGCGACGGCGTGGCTGCTCGGCCGGTCCACCGACCAGCTGGTGCGGATCGCGGGCACCGGGACCTCAGCCGGTCTCGGCGCCATCGCCGGGTGGCTGCTGGCGGCAGCGGTACTGCAGGCGGCCGGCTTCGTGTGCCGCGAGTCGCTCTCCGCGGTCATGCGGTTCCGGCTGCAGGCGGACCTGCGCCGGCGCCTCGTGCGGCGGCTCGCCGCGCTGCCGCCGGCCTGGCACCGCGGGCGGTCCGCCGGGGACCTGCTGTCCATCGTAGACACCGACGTGGAGGTCACCTGGCAGGCCGTCCGGCAACTGCCGTCGGCGTGCAGCGCCCTGCTGATGCTCGCCGGCGGCCTGACCGCCATGTTCCTCACCCACCCGATGTTCGGCTGGGTCGGTGTGGCCCTGTTCGTGTGCTCCGTCGGGTTCAGCGTGGCCTACGAACAGCGAGCCGGGCCACGGATCGCGTTCCAGCAGACGGTGCGGGGTGACCTCGCCGCCGTCGCGCTCGAGAGCTTCGAGGCGGCGCTGCTGGTGAAGGCCATGGGACGGCAGCGTACCGAGGGCGAAAGGTTCGGCGCGGCCGCGCAACGCCTGCGCCGGGCCGCCATGGCCGCCGGTCGGGTCCGGTCGGTTTTCGACCCCGTCATGGAGGCCCTGCCGAGCCTGAGCGTGCTGACGGTCGTCCTGGTGGGGGCGCACGGGGCCGCCGCCGGTGCGGTCCAGCCGGGTGACGTGGTCCGGGTTGCGTTCCTGGTCGCCCTGATCGCGCTGCCATTGGTGTCGCTCGGCTGGATCATCAGCGAGTTCCCGCTCAATGCCACCGCGCACGCACGGGTCATGACCGTGCTCGGCACGCCGGCTCCATCGGCGGGGACCGAGCCGGGGCCGGTCGCCGCGGGACCCGCCCGGGTCCGGCTCGACCGGGTCACGTTCCACCACGTCGACGCGCGGGAGCCGGCGCTGCGCGACGTCTCGCTCACCGCCGAGCCCGGCGGATGGCTGGCGCTCGTGGGACCGTCCGGCTCGGGCAAGTCCACCCTCTGCGGGCTGCTGGCCGGGCTCGGCGAGCCCGGCACGGGCACGGTCCGCGTCGACGGTGCCGAGCTCCATCGGACGGCGGAGGACTTCCGGACCCGGCGGATCTCACTGGTACCGCAGCAGCCGTTCTTGTTCCGGGACACGATCCGCGCCAACGTCCTGCTCGGCGCGGCCGCGCCCGAAGACGACATCTGGGCGGCCCTGCGGCTCGCGCAGGCCGACGAGTTCGTCGGAGCCCTGCCCGGCGGTCTCGACACGCTCGTCGGCGAGCGCGGGCACACCCTGTCCGGCGGGCAGCGGCAGCGGATCGCGCTGGCCCGCGCGCTGGTGCGCCGCCCGGGACTGCTGGTCCTCGACGACGCCACGTCGGCGGTCGACGCCCGCGTGGAGGCCGCGATCCTGGAAGGACTCGACACCTTGCGACCGGACCTGACCATCGTGTTCGCCGCCTCCAGCCTGCCTGCGATCCAACGTGCGGACGAGGTGGTGTACCTCGACCGCGGCACCGTCGTCGCTCGCGGTCCGCATCACGAGCTGCTGCGCCGCCGGACCGCCTACGCCGCGCTGATCTCGGCGTATCGCCGGGATCGCGACCGCTGCGCGGTCGACGTGGACCTGCCGCGGTGAACCGGGCCGCCACCACCGGCGGGGCTCTGAGCGTCCTCCGCCGCGCTTTCCGGCTGTCGCCGGCGTTGCACGCCGGGATCGTCACGACCTCGGTGCTCGGTCTGGTCGCCGCGGCCGGCCGAGTCGCGCTCCCCGTGGCGGTCCAGACGGCGCTGGATACCGTCACGGCCACCGACACGTCCGGCGCGGCCGACGTCGCCGGGCCGGTCCTTCTCGCCGCCGGCGCGGTGCTCGCCACGGCGACGTGCGCTTATCTGGTAAGTGTCCGCCTGTATCGCAGCAGCGAGGCCGGCCTGGCCGACGTCCGGACGCTCGTGTTCCGGCACATCCACGCCCTGCCGCTGGTCCGTCAGGAGCGCAAGCCGCGCGGCGCGCTGGTCGCCAGTGTCACCTCCGATGTGGACGTGGTAAGCGGCTTCTTGCAGTACAAGGGACTCATGCTCGCCTTGAGCGGATTGCAGCTGATCGCCACGACCGCGGTGATGGCCTGGTACGACTTGCGCCTCACCCTCGTCGTCTGGGCCTTCCAGCTACCGCTGATCGTGCTGCTCAGCCGGGCGCAGCGGGCCTTGGCCGCACGGTTCGGCCGCCTCCAGGAAAGCGTCGCCGGCCTGCTCGGTGTCGCGTCGGAGATGTTGGCGGGGGCGGAGGCGGTCCACGCCCACGCCGCGCAGCGCTATGTCACCGGCCGGGCCGACGCCGCCATCGACGCGGTGAGCTCCGCCCAGCTGCACGCCCAGTGGGGAACGGTACGCGCCCAAATCGTCGCCGAGATCGTCCCCGGCCTCATCACGGCGGCCCTCGTGCTGTACGGTGCCCGGCTCGTCGCCGGCGCCACGCTCACCGTCGGCGATCTCGCGGCGTTCCTGTTCTTGTCGGTGCTGCTCGTGACCCCGACCCGGTTGAGCGTCACCGCGCTCACCGAGGCGCAGCGCGCGCTGTCGGGCTGGCGCAGGCTCCTCGGGGTGCTGGACGAGCCGGCCGACGACGGGCCCAGCGACGGCGACGCGTCGTGCCTCGGCACCGCCGTCCTGGGGCCCGGGCCGGCCGAGATCCGTTTCGATCGCGTGACGTTCGCCTACCCGAGTGGCCGTCCGGTGCTGGACGACCTGTCGGTGACCCTGCCGGCCGGCGCGCGGGTGGCCGTGGTCGGCGAGACCGGCGCGGGCAAGACCACCTTCGCGAAGCTCGCCTGCGGGCTGCTCGAGCCCGCCGCCGGTCAGGTCAGCATCGGCGGCGTGCCGTTGCGGGAGCTGAGCCGGGACTCGCTGCGCCGGCGGATCGTCGTCGTCCCGCAGGAGGGGTACCTCTTCGACACCACCATTGCCGAGAACGTCCGCCTCGGGGCGCCGTCGCCGACCGACGACACGATCCGGCAGGCGTTCGCCGACCTCGGCCTGGCCGCCTGGCTGGCCGCGCTGCCGCTGGGCCTGGGCACGCCGACGGGGCCGCGCGGCGGGCTTCTCTCGGCCGGCGAACGGCAGTTGGTGGCACTGGCTCGCGCACACGCCGCCGAACCGTCCGTGCTGATTCTGGACGAGGCCACCTCGGCCGTCGATCCGGCCACCGAGGAACGCATCCAGCGGGCGCTGGACCGGCTGACGGCCGGCCGCACCGCGATCGTCGTGGCGCACCGCCTGGCGACCGCGCAGACCGCCGGCACGGTGCTGGTCTTCGCCGGCGGGCGGATCGTCGAGTCCGGCCCACCGGAAGCGCTGCTGCGCCGTGGCGGTGCGTACGCCGCCCTCCACGACGCGTGGGTCGCCCGCCCTCAATGAGTCCGCCGCGACGTCGGCGCAAGTTGCTGCCAGGCCTCTAGTCCCGCAACGGATCCGTGGCATCGCCACCGCGAAAGTCCTTACCGTCGAGGGTGTCGCGGACCGATAGGAGAGCGATTCGTATGAGTGCCAACACCCGAAGCAAGCGGATCGATGCGATGCTCATCAGTGACCTCGCCGCCTTCGATCTCACGCTGTTCCACGCCACCCTGCTCGCCGGGCGCGTCCTGGCCGCGTTCGCGCCCCGGACCGGCGACCTCGAACCAAGGCGCGCGCTGGTGCAAGGCGTCCACAGCCTGATCCTGCAGGCAGAGCTGCTGCACGCCCGCGCCCACGAGCTGCGGGTCAGGCCGGGGAACCTGGGCCGGCCGTCGCCGGAGGCGATCGACGAGGTGACCGCCCTGCTCGACGCGGACGACCCCGCCCGGGCACTGGCCTGGAGCCGCACGCTGCTCGCCGGTCTGGCCGAGCTGTACCGGACCGCCGGCGGCCAGTGCGAGGCCGAGACGACCTTCCACGACAAGCGGCTGTACCTTCGCTGCCTCGCCCTCGCCGAGGACGGGCTCGACTACTACCGCGGCGTCGATCTGCCGGACGTCGGCATCGGCGCGATCCTGCGCGCGGAGCACCAGCCGGGCCCGTCGGTGACCCCGACCGGTACCGTGGCGCTGCGGCCCGCGCCGTGCCCGCACCGCAGCTACCCGAGCTGGGCACCGCGCGTGCCGGCAATCGGCGGGGCGACGCCCGACCCGTCGTTCGGCGAGCTGGACGACGCCACGGTCGTCTACCTGCTGCGCAAGAGCATCCAGATCGAGTTCATCGCGACCGACGTGCCGCTACGCAGCATGGCGGACTTCGAGGATCTCCCGCTCGGGTTCTACCTGGACATGAATCGCCACGGTCACGACGAGCTGCGGCACACCGACCTGCTCGTCGAGCACCTCGTTGCGATGGGCGTCGACTACCGCCAGTTTCCGTACCGCGAGCCGGACCTCTACTCGGCGATGGCCGGGCAGCCGCTCGACCACCGGATGATCGTGCTGAGCCGCACCGGCGAGGACGCCGCCATCGAGGTGTTCTCCAACGCCGTGCCGAGGCTCCGCGCCGCCGGCTACGAGTCCGTCGGCATCATGTTCGACCACGTGCTCGCCGACGAGGTCCGCCACGTCACGTACGCCAACCGGTGGCTGCGGCACCTCTACGACGGCGACGACCTGGCCGTCGAAGCGGCGACCGAGCGGTGCCTGGCGCGGCACAACGAGATCGTCGACGAGGTCGGCCTCGGCGACTACGCCAAACGCGAGACCGACCATATGGCGTTCCGTGGCCGGGGCAAGCCCAACCTCGAGCTGCGAGCGCTGGCCGGGTTCAGCGAGCGCGACCTGCAGCGGCTCGCCGGCGACACGGCCGAGACCGTCTGACCTCCCGCCGCGACCTGGGCTTCGCGGCCGTCGCCAGTCCTGCAACCGAACGGGGGTACCACTGATGGCCGTCGTCGTGACGTTGGCCGCGTCGCCGTCGCCTTCCTCGCGCACGTCGTGCCTCGTCTCGCACGTGCGCGGCGGGCTGCTGGCGCGCGGCCACGACGTCGGCCACCTGGAGCTGCGCGAGCTCCCGGCTGAGGCGCTGCTTCAGGGCCGGGCCGACGACCCGCCGGTGCGTATGGCGGTGGACCTGGTCCGCGACGCCGACGGCGTGGTCATCGGTACCCCGATCTACAAGGCGTCGTACTCCGGGCTGCTCAAGGTCTTTCTCGACCTGCTGCCGCGGCACGCACTCGCCGGCAAATGCGTGCTGCCGCTGGCGACCGGCGGCTCACCGGCCCATGCGCTGGCGCTGGCGTACGGTCTGCACCCGGTCCTCACCGCCATGCGCGCACGACGGATCTGCCCGGGCCGATTCCTCCTGGACAGCCAGTTCGACGCCACCGAGATCCTTCCCGAGGCGACCGGACCGCTGGATCGTGCGGTCGCCGAGTTCGACGACGACCTGTCGGCCGTCCTCGAACGCCTGCCCGGCTGATCCTCGAAAGGAGAGGAGACACGTAATGACCGCACCGCAGGCGCTCCGTCCGGCCGCCGACGTTGCCGTCGGCGCGCGGCGTGCGCTGCTCCGGCTCGCCGCCACCCAGAGCGTCCATCTGGGATCGTCGCTGTCCGTCGTGGACATTCTCGTCGCCGTCCACGGCGTGATGCGGTTGACGCCGGAGGACCTGACCGACCCTGACCGGGATCGGCTGATCCTGAGCAAGGGGCACGCTGTCTGGGCGCTCTATGCCGTGCTCAGTGAGCTGGGCCTGCTCGACCTCGGCCCCGGACGACTCCTGCCCGGCCACCCCGCGGACGGCACCCCCGGCGTCGATGCGGCCACCGGCGCACTCGGTCATGGTCTGTCGATCGGCGCCGGCCTGGCCATGGCGGCCCGGCTGCACGGACGGGCCCACCGCACGTTCGTCGTCCTGGGTGACGGCGAGCTCAACGAGGGCTCCGTGTGGGAGGCCGCGATGTTTGCCGCGCACCGGCGACTCGGCCGCCTCACCGCGATCGTCGACGTCAACGGCATGCAACAAGAGGGGCGCACGGCCGACGTGCTGGACCTCGCGCCGCTCGACGACAAGTGGCGGGCGTTCGGCTGGAATGTCGCGACGGTCGACGGCCACGACCACGCCGCGCTGACCCGCTGCCTGCCGGCGGCCGCCGACGGCGACCGGCCCACGGTCGTCCTCGCCCGCACCGTCAAAGGCCGCGGCGTCTCATTCATGGAACACAGCGCCGAATGGCACGTCGGCTCGCTCACTCCGGACCTCCTCAGCACGGCTCTGCGCGGCCTCGGCGACCCGGCCCCGGTGGCGCATGGCTGAGCCGGCCACCACGACGCAGACGCTGAGCATGCGGCCGATCGTCGCCGAGGTGCTCGTCGACCTCAGCGACCGGCATCCCGACCTCGTTGTCGTCACCGCCGACGCCCGAGCCCTCACGGCGGGGGTGGAGCGGCGACATCCCGCCCGGGCCGTCGACGTCGGTATCGCCGAGGCCAACCTCGTCGGTGTCGCCGCCGGACTCGCCCGGGGCGGCAGCAAGGTGGTCGTCGCCGCCATGGCGCCGTTCCTCGTCCGCCGGGCGGCGGAGCAGATCCGCATCGACGTGTGCCGCCCCGGCCTGGACGTGACGTTCCTCGGCGTCGGCGGCGGTCTCAGTTACGGCAGCCTCGGCGCCAGCCACCACGTGCCGGAGGACCTGGCCGCGATGTCCGCCATGCCGGGTGTCCGGGTCTTCTGCCCGGCCGACGTCCACGACGCCGCGTGGGCGGTGCGGGAGGCGGTCGACGGCGACGGCCCCGGCTATGTCCGTCTCGGTGCCCGCGCCGACACGGTCGTCCACGACGAGGCCCAGCCGTTCTCGGCGCTGCAGCCGCGGCTGCTCGGGCCCCCCGGCGGCGCCCTCGTGGTGGCCACCGGGTCGACCGTCGCGGAGGCACTGCACGCCGCGCAGCTGCTGCGCGACGCGGCCGGACCCGTGCGGGTGCTCGCGCTCACGGCCGTGCATCCGTTCCCGGAGCAGGCGCTGTTCGACGCTGTGCGCACGGCGACCGTGGTCGTCACCGTCGAGGACCATTTCGCCCTGGGCGGCATCGCCGGCCGGGTCGCGCTCACCCTCGCCGGACGGCACCACCTGCCCTTCGCCGCTCTTGCGGTCGACGACCGGCCGGCCCCGGCACTGGACCGGGACGACCTTTACCACTTCTACGGCATCAACGCGGCCACGATCGCGCGGACCGTGCTCGAGTTGACGCACTCACGAGCAGGGAGAGCACCGTGCGCATCGTCCTAGGCGCGTCGGATTTCGGGTTCGGCCCGATATCCAAGCTCACCGCGATATCCCGGGCCTTGGCCGGCCACCACCGCGTCCTGACCGGCACGACGATCCGGGCCGACTTCGCCCGGATCAACGCCGATGCGTTCGACGAGGTGGTGGCCCCGCGGGACAGCTCACCGACCGCACTGGATGGCCTGATCCTCGACAGTGACTACGTCATTTCGGTGATGGATGCCGACCTGGTGTTCCGAGCGGTCGCCCTGGGCCGTCCGGTGTTCTACGTCGACAGTCTCTTCGCGTTCTGGCAGCTGCGGCGGGAGCCCGCGGCGATCGCCGAGCTGTGCGCGAAGGTGCGCCGCGCCGGCTTCGGGACCCTCGAACATCACCTCGGCGGCCTGTCGCCGCACGAGCGGCAATACGCCGCGCATCTGCTCGCGGACGCCTCGGCGGTGCAGAACTTCCCCGGGGTCCCCGAGCGGTTGGCCGAGATCCAGCGGGTGTACGACGGCCGGATCCACCTCACCGGTTCCATCGTGGACGAGCAGAGCCTCGCCGTCGCCGCCGGGTCCGGTGCGGGTCCGGACCTGCTGCTCAGCCTCGGCGGGTACAAGAACTTCCTGCTCGACTTCGACCACAACAACGAGTACCTGCGGCTCATCGCCCGATGGATGAGCGATCTGCTGGCGGACTGGCCCCGGTTCGAGCGGGTGGTCGCGTGCTCGGGCGGATTCGCGGGCGACCGGGCCGGCTCTGTCTCGGTCGGCGACCGGCGGGCGGACCTGACGTGCCTGGCCCAGCCGGCGTTCATGCGGTTCCTGGCGTCCGCCCGGCACTGCATGCTTACGCCGGGGTTGACGGCAATTCACGAGGCCACGGTCCTCGACCGGTTCCCGATGGCCCTGCCGGAGGAGCATTACGGTCACATCGTCAACCTCGCCGGCCTGCGCGGGACCCTGTTCGCGAAGTGCGGCAGCCGCTTCGCCGACATGGTCGACAACTACGCCGTGCCCGACCACGACTACCAGGGCACCGCCGCGATCATCGCACAGGTCGCCCCGCTGCTGACCGACGACGCGGCGTACCGCAGGTTCCGGCGCGGGATGAACGAACGCATCGAGGCGTTCGTCGCGCTGAGCGCGGACGAGCGGGCCACCGGCGCGGCCGAACTACGATCGCTGTTCCACGGCGAGCGCTTCACTGAGCTGCTCGGCCGGCTGCTGCCGGTCGGAGCCACTGCGCGGAGCACATCATGACCGGCCGGCCCGCTCCGACCGTCGCCGAGGTGTCCGAGGCGCTGCTCGCGGTTCACCGCGACACCGACGGTGCCACCAAGGAGCGGATCACTTTCCGGTCCTGGACGCCGCACAGCGAGCGCAAACAACGGCAACGGCTCTTCGTGGAGTCCACGCTCGACGGAACCCCGCGATACGTGGCCAAAGTCCCGCTCGACGAGCAGGACGGCATGGTCCAGCGCGAGTGGCAGATCCTGTCGGGCCTGCGCGGACTGGACACGCTGCGACCGCGGGCCGTCCGGCGGCTCGGACGGGGCTTCGTCATGACCTACGTGGCGGCCGTCGACTTCCCGGACCGGATGGCCGCCGCGTCGCCCGCGGCGTGGCCGGAACTGCTCGGCGATGCACTCGAACTCGCCGCGACGGTCCACCGCAGCGCGCCGGCCTCGACGTCGGTCACCGCGATCGACGTCGCCGCCGCCTACCTGCCCGACCTCGACCGCCTGCCCGGCTCCGCCCTGGCGGGTCTGGACGGCGCCGCCGTCGGCCCCGCCCATGGCGACCTCGGCCCGTGGAATCTGCGCGTCGACGGCCGTGGCCGGATCTCGCTCATCGACTGGGAGGACTACCAGCCGACCGGCCTGCCGGCACTCGACGTGCTCAACGTCGTGCACACGGCGGCGCTCATCGCCCACCCCGACTATCGGGAACGCGGCTTCGGCTGGCTGTTCGAGCAGGTGTTCCACGGCACCGGCGCGTTCCGGCTCGCCGTTGACCAGGCCCTGGACCGCTATGCGCGGCTCACCGGCGCGGACTCCGCCGCGATCATGCGGCTCACCCCGCTCTTCTGCCATTGGATGATCCGGCGGATACGCAACCAGGGCCGGCCCGCCGATCACCTGTTCTTCCGGCCATTCGCCGAGCACTACGAGGCCGAGACCCCAGAGTGGCGGGTGGACAGCCGTGTGTGAGCCCGACCCGAGAGAGCCCGACGAGACAGGACGGAAGGTGGGTGACCGATGACAGAAATCGCCGTGATCGGCATGGCCGGCCGGCTCCCCGGCGCCGACACCCTGGACGAGTTCTGGCACAACCTGCTCGGCGGGCGGGACGGGATCAGCCGCACGCCGGCCGCCGACCTGCGAGGCCTCGTCCCCGACGACCTGCTCGACGACCCCCGGTGGGTCGGTGCGTCGGGTCGCCTCTCCCGCGCCTTCGACTTCGACGCAGCGTTCTTCCGCATGTCGCCGAAGGAGGCGTTGATCACCGACCCGCAGCACCGGCTGCTGCTGAGCGTGGTGCACGACGCCCTCGAGGACGCCTGCGTGGTGCCCGAGCGGACCGCCGGCACCATCGGCGTCTTCACCGGGGTCGGCCGCAACCGGCACGAGGAGCTGGTGCGTGGGGTGCTCGCCGCGAACGGTGAAGCGGTCGACGAACTGGCGCTCGAAGTAGGCAATGACAAGGACCACAGCGCAACCAAGGTCGCGTACCGGCTGGGCCTGTGTGGCCCCGCGATCACCGTGCAGTCGGCCTGCTCGACCGGCCTCGTGGCCCTGCACCAGGCCGGGCAGAGCCTCGGCGGCTACGAGTGCGATGTGGCCGTCGTGGCCGCCGCTACGATGCGCCTGCCCGACCAGTTCGGATATCTCTACTTGGCCGGCGGTATCGGCTCACCCGATGGGTACTGCCGACCGTTTTCCACCCGTGCGAGCGGGACGGTCAGCGGCGACGGTGTCGTGTCCGTCGTGCTGAAGCGCCTCGACGACGCCCGGGCCGACGGTGACCGGATCTACGCTGTCGTCCGCGGCTCGGCGGTGAACAACGACGGTGCGAAGAGCGGCTACGCCATGGTCAGCGCCGAGGCGCAGGAACGGGTGATCCGCGATGCCCTGCTCTTCGCCGAGGTGGACGCCGAGCAGATCGGTGCCGTTGAGGCGCACGGCTCCGGCACCCCCCTCGGCGACGCGGTGGAGTGGGCGGCCCTGTCCGCAGTGTACGGCGGGCAGCGTCCGGCCTTCGTCGGCTCCGTGAAGTCCTCCATCGGGCACGTGCGCGAGGTCTCCGGGCTCGCCGGCTTCGTCCGTATGGTGCGCAGTGTCCACCATGGACGGATCCCGCCGACCCTGCACGTGGGCACACCGGCGCAGGCGGTCGGGCGCGGGTCCGGCCTGCAGCTGGCCAGGGTGGCCCGGGACTGGGCGGACACCGACCTGCGCCGCGGCGCGATCAGCTCGTTCGGCCTCGGTGGCACCAACGTGCACGTCATCGTCGAGCAGCCGCCGCTGCCGGCAGACCGGGAAACCGACGGCGCCGCACCGTCGCTCGTGCTCGTGTCGGCGAGCTCGGCCGCCGCCGCGGACCGTACCGCGACGGCATGGCGTGCTGCGGTGACCGCCGGGCGGATGTCTCCCGCGGAGGCCGCCGACGTCTCGCAGTTCGGTCGCCGGCAACGCCGCTACCGCCGCTTCGGTATCGGCCACGACGGCGCGGAGCTGGCCGCGGAGCTCGACGACGGCACGGGCCACACTCACGACGCGGTTCCCGCATCCGAGGTGTGCTTCGTCTTCCCCGGCGTCGGTGACCACTATCCGGGCATGTGCGGCGGGCTGGCGGAGCTGTTGCCGGGCTTCGCCGACCTGGTCGAGCGGTACCTGAGCGTCTGCAGCGACCACGCCGGGCGCGACCTGCGCGGCATCCTGCGGGCACCGGCTGCGGGAGCGCGGCGAACGGGTGCGGCCGTCGACCTCCGGCGGCTCGTCGACGGCCGCCGGACCCAGGACCCCGCGCTGACTGATCCGGTCGCGGTCCACGCGGCGCTGTTCTCGGTGCAGCTCGCACTGGCCCGGTCGCTGCGAGCGATCGGCGTCCAGCCCGCTGCCGTCACCGGGCACAGCCTCGGTGAGCTGGCCGCCGCCGCATCCGCGAACATGTTCAGCGACGACGACGCACTCCGGATCGTCGTCGCGCGCGCCGCCCTCGTCGCGGCCCAGCCCGAAGGCGTGATGCTCGCCGTCAGCCTGCCCAGGACGCAGGCCGAGGAGCTGACCGGCCCCGGTGTCTGGCTGGCGGCCGTGAACTCACCCCGCAGCTGCGTTCTGGCGGGCGAGCGGCCCGCCGTCATGGCGGTCGCCGACCGGCTCGACCAGCAAGGGATGCCCGGACGGCTGCTCCCGGCTCGGCACGCATTCCACACGCCGATGCTCGACGACGCCGGGCGCCAGCTCGCCGAACTGCTCGCCGACATCCCCATCGCGGCACCGGACGTCGCGATGATCGCCAATCTGACCGGCACCTGGAGCACCGACGAGATCCGCCTGCCCGGCTACTGGCACCGGCAGTTGACCGCACCGGTCCTGTTCAGCGATGCGCTACGCACCGCCGCCGAGCGGTGCGGGGTCCTGCTGGAGATCGGACCCGGCCAGCTACGTACCCTCGTGGCCCAGGCCAGGGCCGAGCTCGGCGGCACGGCGGTCGTCGCGACGGTTCGCCGCGAGTACCAGAACGACTCCGACGCCGCCGTCCTGCTGCGGGCGCTCGGCCGGCTCTGGCAGACCGGCACCGAACCCGACTGGCAGGCGCTGCGGCCGGGCCGCCCGCCGAAGCGGGTGAGTGCGCCACCGACCGCCACCGACGACCGCAGCGTCTACATCGCCGAAGGCTGGACGCTGGTCGCGCCGGCCGGCTCGATGGTCGCGGCACCCGTCGCGCCCGCCGGCCCACCGACCGCCGCACAGCGCCCGGCGACGGCTACCGCCGACGAGGACCCGGACGAGCTCCGCACCGTCCTGGCGGGGCTGTGGCGGGAGATCCTCGGCGTCGCCGACCTCGGCCCCGCCGCGGACTTCTTCGAGCTGGGCGGCGACTCGATGATGAGCGTCCGGCTGCTCGCCGGCATCGAGCGCACCGTCGGCGTCAGGGTGCCCGCGACCGTGGCCTTCGAGGCGTCGTCACTCGAAGGCATGGCCAAACACGTCGGCGCATGGCGGGACGGGAACACAGCGCGATGAACGCAACCATGGACAGCGTGGCCGATGACAGCGGTGTCGTCGGTGTCGTCGGCGCCGGCGTGATGGGCGCCAGCCTCGCCCAGGCCCTCACCGCCCGCGGCGTCGCCACCGTGCTGCAGGACGCCGATCCCGCGGCCCTGCAGGAGGCCGCCCACCGGATCGCCGCGGGCGACCGGTTGGCCCGCCTTACCGCGGGCGGATCCGGTGGCCCCGCGGACGGCCCGGGACGGCTCAGCTACGTCACGGCGACGGAGGAGCTCGCACACTGCGCGCTGGTCATCGAGAACGTCACCGAGGACGCGCGGGTCAAGGAGGCTCTGCACGACCGGCTCGACCGGATCCTCGACCCGGGCGCGGTCGTGGCCGTCAACACCTCCGCCATCGCCGTGTCGGGCTTGGCGCTGGTGACCGGCCACCCCGAGCGGGTCGTCGGCGCCCACTTCATGAACCCGGTGGCGACGTCGTCAATGGTCGAGGTGATCCGGACGCCGTACACCGCGCAGTGGGCGCTGGACCGGCTCGGCGCGCTCGTCCGTCGGCTCGGCAAGGACTCGGTGGTGGTCGCCGACGCCACCGGGTTCGTCATCAACCGCTGCCTCATGATGTTCATCAACGAGGCCGCAGCCGTCCTGGACGACGACGTGGCCAGCCCTCAGCAGGTCGACCGGCTGTTCCGCGGGTGCGTCGGGCACCGCACCGGCCCGCTGCGCACCGCCGACATCATCGGCATCGACACGATCGTGCACACGTTGCGCGTCCTCACAGACGCCTACGGGCCCGAGCGCTTCACCCCTTCCGCCCGCCTGCTGCGCATGGTGCGAGACGGGCACCTCGGCCGCAAGACGGGCCGGGGCTTCTACATCTACGCCGGGGAGGCGTCATGACCATCTCGTCCGCGCCGTCCACAACACCGGACCAGGCGACGATCCGGGGTGTCGTCACCCGTTTCCTGGCGCGCTACGTCGACGACACCACCCTCATCGACAACGAACGGCTCATCACCGGCGGCCTGCTCGACTCACTCGCCGCCGTGGAGCTCATCGCGCAGCTGGAACGCCAGTTCGCCCTGACCGTCGACGACGAGGACCTCGACATCGAAAACTTCGACAGCGTGGCGGCCATCGTCGCGTTCGTCGGCCGGAAGGTCGGCACGTGACCGCCGACGACGGCCTGCCGGTGGCGCTGGCCGGGTTCCTCGCCTCGATCCAGGAGCCCGCGGCGCAGTTCCCGGCGCAGTTCGTCCGTGACACCGCCCGCACCGGTCTGCTTGGCGCGCTCGTGCCGCGCGAACACGGCGGTCTCGGCCTCGACTACGCCCGCTTCGGCGAGCTCAACCGCGCGGTCGCCGAACGGTCGCCGTCGTTGCAGAGCCTGTTCACCGTGCACGGCATGGTCTGCCGGGCGGTGTCCCGCTGGGGCCAGGAGGAGCTCCGCAAGTCCCTGCTGCCGGATTTCGCCGACGGTACCGCCACCGCATCTTTCGCGCTGAGCGAGGAGAACGCCGGCAGTGACGTGCGCCGGATCACGACGACCGCCCGGCCGGTGGCCGGCGGGTGGGAGCTGACCGGACGGAAGCGGTGGGTGACCTTCGGGGAGACCGCCGACCTGTTCCTGGTCTTCGCCACCTCCCCGGCCGGTCCGGTCGCGGTGCTCGTCCGGCGCGACGACCCCGGCCTGCGCACCCGGCCGGCCCCGGCCACCAGCGGCTTCCGCGGCTCCCGGCTCGCCGACGTCGAGCTCGCCGGATGCCACGTCCCGGCGGAACGGCTCCTCGGCCGGCCGGGAACGGCACTGTCGCACATCGCGGCGGACGCGCTCATCGTCGGCCGGCTCAGTGTGGCCTTCGGCGCGTGGGGGCTGGCCCGGGCCGCGCTGTCCGCGGCGACCGGACGGGCGATCCGCCGCGAGCAGTTCGACGGCCCGCTGCACCGGCTGCAACTCGTCCGCGGCCTCCTCGCCGACAGCGCGGTGGCCGTGGACGCCGCGGAGCTGCTGTGCCGTCGGGCCGCCCGGGCGCTCGACGACCGGAACGAATGGGCCGTCGCCCACGTGCTCACCGCCAAGCTGGCGGCGAGCCGCGCAGCATCGGCCGCGGCGGCGACGGCCGCCCAGCTGCACGGCGCGGAGGGCCTCGTCGCCGGCAGCGCGGTCGACCGGCACGTGGCCGACGCCCGGGTCATGGAGATCATCGAGGGCAGCACCCAGCTGCTGCAGCACCTCATCGCGGAGCAGCAGCTCGCGCGGTTCCGCACCACCGGCCACATTGAGCCGCCACCGTCCCGTTGAAAGGATCGAGGAATTGTCCCCAGCGCCATCCAGCCGCGTGAAGTGCGTGGTCTGGGACCTCGACGACACTGTGTGGTCCGGCATCCTGGCCGAGGGCGGCGGCGCCGAACTGCGCCCGCGGCTGGCCGAAATCCTCACCGCCCTCGACGAACGGGGCGTGCTGCACTCGATCGCCAGCAAGAACGAGCCGCAACGAGCGATGGCACGGCTTCGCGAACTGGGCGTAGCGGACTACTTCCTGTACCCGCAGATCTCCTGGCAGCCGAAGTCGGAGCTGGTCCAGGCCATCGCGAAGGCGTTGAACATCGGCCTGGACACGCTGCTGTTCGTCGACGACTCGCCGTTCGAGCGGGCCGAGGTGGCCCACGTGTGCCCGCAGGTGCGCTGCGTCGACGCCGCCGACCTGCACGAGCTGCTGGCCCTTCCGGGGCTGGCGGCGGCGGTCACGCCCGAGTCGCGCAACCGCCGGCTGATGTACCGGCAGGAGGAGACCAGGCGCGCCTACGAGGAGACCTTCGAGGGGCCGCGCAACGACTTCCTGGCCACGCTCGGCATGCGGCTCACGATCGCACCGGCCACGGTGGACGATCTGCTGCGCGCCGCCGAGCTGAGCCAGCGGACCCATCAGCTCAACACCACGGGTCTCACGTTCTCGGCCGACGAGCTGGCGGCGCTGCTGCCGCGCGCCGATCAGGCGCTGTTGACGATGTCGCTGGAGGATCGGTTCGGCTCGTACGGCACGATCGGCATCGTGCTGCTCGGCCTCGACGACAACGAGTGGCGGATCCGGCTCTTCCTCATGTCGTGCCGGGTCATGGGCCGCAACATCGGCGGCGCGGTCCTGGCCTACCTGGCGCAGCAGGCCAGCACACACGGACGCATCCTGACCGCCGACTTCCTGCCCAATGACGTCAACCGTCCGATGTACATGGTCTACCGGCTCGCCGGCTTCGTCGAGACCGGCGACGGCGGTAGCGGCGAACTCGTCCGGCGGCTGCGGCTGCGGCCCGGCGCAGGACCGGCTGTGCCGCCCTACGTCGAGCTCACCGCCGCTGCGCTAGCGAGCCTGTGACAGCACCTGGTGCGCGACCAGCTCCAGGTGGTCGAGGTCGGTGAGGTCCAGGAACTGCAGGTAACAGCGCTGGACGCCGGCTTCGGCGTATCGTCCGACCTTCTCGACGATCTCGGCCGGTGACCCGGCGAGACCGGTCGAGCGCAGCTCGGCGGTGCCCCGCTGCAGGCGGTGCGCGCGGGTGGTCACCTCGGCGTCGGTGCCGCCGCAGCAGATGGTGAGCGCGACCGAATACGTGAGGTCTCGCGGGTCCCGGCCGGTCTCAGCGCAGGCCGCCCGGACCCGCTCGAACGCTGTCGCGGTCTTCTCGATGCCGGCCATGCCGATGTTGAACTCGTCGGCGAACCGTGCCGCCAGGCGCGGCGTGCGGCGGGCACCGTGCCCGCCGACGATCAGCGGCGGATGCGGGCGTTGCCGGATGCCGGGCAACGCCGGGGCATCGTGGAGTCGGTAGTGCTTACCGATGAAATCGAACGTCGAACCGGCCGGCGTCGACCACAGGCCCTTGAGGATCTCCAGCTGTTCTTCCAGCGGGTCGAAGCGCCGGGCGGGAAACGGGATGCCGTAGGCGGTGTGCTCGTCCTCGTGGGAGCCCGCGCCGAGTCCCAGTTCGACGCGGCCCTCGGACATCTCGTCGACCTGCGCCACCTGGATCGCCAGCGGGCCGGGCAGCCGCAGGGTGGCCGCCGACACCAGCGTGCCCAGCCGGATCGTGCGGGTCTCGCGGGCGATGCCGGCCAAAGTCAGCCAGGAGTCGGTGGGCCCGGCCCGGTCGCTGCCGGGGCCGAAGGCCAGGAAGTGGTCGGATCGGAAATAGCCGGTGTAGCCGAGATCCTCGGCGGCCTGGGCGGCGGTCACCTGTTGCGCATAGGTCGCGCCCTGCAGCTGCGGCTCGGTGAAGACGCGGAAGTCCATGAGCACCGAAGCTATGGCGCGGCACGGACCGCGGGCCAGCCGTTGCCGGTGGCAGTTGCGGACAGGCAACTTGTACCGCGCACGGAGACGGGCCGGGGGCCCGTGCGGGGGCCTAGCATCGGCTTGCAGCGAGCGAATCTGCCCTGAACTGTTTCGGATGGGACTGTGCCCATGACTCGGAAATCTCTGCTCATGCTCAGCGACGATGCCCACGTCGTACGCGCCTGTGCCGACCTCGGCGTCGATCTCACCGTCGCTTGTGGACTGCCGCAGGCCGACTTCGGCCGGGTGGCGATCCCGTCCGCCGACCGGCAGCTCTTCCTCGAGAGCGCCCACGACGTCGAGACCGTGCTGCTCGGCCTGTACCGGGCCGGAATCGATCCGTCGAGCTTCGACGGCGTGTACTCCACGGACGAGGGCGGCGTCACCGCCGCGGCGTTCCTCGGCCAGGCGCTGGGTATCCCGTCCATGTCGCCACGCGTCGCCGCGCTGTGCCGGGACAAATCGCTGGCGAAGGCCGCGCTGTCCGCCGCCGGCGTGCCCACGGCCGATTTCATCGTCATCGACGACCTGTGCGAGCTGCCGGCCGACTTCGAGGTGCCGTTCGCCCCGGCGGTGCTGAAGCCCGTCTCCGGCGGTGCCACCTACTACACGTCCGTCATCCGGTCGAGCGCGGAGCTGCAGGAGGCGGCGAAGCGGGCGCGGGCCGACCGGCGCTTCCGTACGTACATTCTCGAGTCGTTCGTACCCGGGGACGAGTACCACCTCAACGGCGTGGTGTTCGACGGCGAGCTGCGGTTCCTCAGCGTTGGCGGCTACGTGCAGCCTTGCCTGACCGCGGTGTCCAACAATCAGTGGCTGCGCACGTTCGTGTTCGACCCGGTCCAGGACGCGGCCGTCTACGAGCGGGTTACCCCGATGGCGGAGCAGGCGCTACGGGTGCTTGGGCTGCGGGCCGGCGTGTTCCACATGGAGATGTTCTACGACGCGGAGCACGAACGCCTGACGTTCGGCGAGTGCGCGGCCCGCCGCGGCGGTGGATGCGTCGAGGAGGAGGTCCTCCACAAGTTCGGCGTCAGCCTCGCCGAGGCCGCGGCCCAGTGCGCGCTGGGCATCGAGCCGACCCTGAAGCCGGAGATCCGCCCCGCCGCGGTCGGTGCGGCTTTCCTGCCCTACGTGCCCGGCCTGCTCGTGTCCCACCCGACGGAGCACGAGCTGATGGCGCTGCCGAACGTCGAATACGCCATGGTCGAGTGGCCGATCGGCTTTGACATGGAGCCGATGGTGAGCACCATCATGAAAATGGGTCATGTGCTGTTCGCGGCGGACTCCCGCGCGGAGCTGTTCAAGCGCATGGACGAGGTCGTTTCGTGGTTCCAGGAGCGGACCGTGGCCGTGCCGCCGGGTGCCACACCGCGCGAACTGCTGCGGTGGCAGGCCGGCGTCAAGGCTGCCGCCGCGGCTCGGGCCGAGCACGTCTAGTGGCCGGGATCGAGGTCGACCGGATCTCGCGGCGGTACCACAGCCGCACCGGCGTGCTGTGGCGGCAGCGCCAGGAGACCGAGGCGGTGCGCGAGGTCAGCTTCGCGGTTCGGCAGGGTGAGCTGTTCGGCCTGCTCGGGCCGAACGGCGCCGGGAAGACCACCATCATCAAGATGCTGACCACGCTGCTGCTGCCCACCTCAGGATCGGCACGGGTGCTCGGCCACGACGTGGTCTCCGCCACGACCGAGGTCCGCCGGCGGGTCGGTTACGTGTTCGGCGGCGACCGCGGCCTCTACGACCGGCTGTCGGCGCTGGACAACCTGCGCTACTTCGCCGAACTGTACGGCGTGCCGGCCCGGAAGCAGCGGCGCCGGATCGCGCAGGTGCTGGAGACGGTCGACCTTGCCGGCCGGCAACGGGAAAGGGTCGAGGGTTTCTCCCGCGGCATGCGGCAGCGCCTGCACATCGCTCGCGGCCTGCTGCACGACCCGCCCGTGATCTTCCTCGACGAACCCTCGATCGGCATCGACCCGATCGGCGCGCGGAAGCTGCGCGCGACCGTGGCGGCGCTGACGGCCGTGGGCAAGACGGTGCTGCTCACCACGCACTACATGTACGAGGCCGACGAGCTGTGCGACCGGATCGCGGTCATCCGCGACGGGTCGATCGTCGCCGAGGGAACCCCGGCGGAGCTCAAGGCCCGCGCGTCCGGAAGCACCGTCCTCGACGTCGTCGTCTACGGGGTGCCGGACGGCACGGTCGAGCGGATCGGCGATCTCGCAGGCGTGCGATCGGTCGCCGTCGAGGAGCGGGCGCAGGCGCAGGCGCTGCTGGTGCGGACCGAGCCGGGGGCCGAGGTGGCGCAGGCGGTGCTGGCCTGTCTCGACGGCGTCACCATCGGCAGCGTGCTGACCCGCGAGCCGACGCTGGAAGACGCTTACGTCGAGCTGGTGGGCCGGTCATGACCGCCGGCCGCGTGCTGCGCGTCTTCGCCATCACGTGGCGGATGCACATGAAGATGCTGCATCGATCGGTGTTCGACGGCGTCATGCAGGTGGTGTGGCCGCTGTTCTTCGCCACCGCAGCGCTGCTGATCTACCGGGTCCACGGCGATGCCGACGCGCTCGTCTACGCGGCACTCGGCGCGAGCGTGATGACGATCTGGACCGCGATCAGCACCACCGCGAGCGCCGTCCTGCAGCGCGAGCGCGGGTTCGGCACGCTGGAGCTGCTGGTGGCGGCCCCGGCGCCGTTCCCGCTGTCGATCGCGGCAATCGTGTCCGCGGTCTCGACCGTGGGCAGCTACGGGATGCTTGCGACGCTGGTGTGGGCGCGCCTGCTGTTCGGCGTGGAGCTGCACCTCGGCCGGCCCCTGCTGTTCGCCGGGGCGGTCGCCGCGACCGTGCTGTCCTTCGCGGTCCTGGGCTTCGTACTGTGCGTGACGGTCGTACGGTACCGCGTCGCATGGGCTCTGAGCGGCCTGCTCGAGTACCCCGTATGGCTGGTCTGCGGGTTCCTCGTGCGAACCGGGCTGTTGCCGGAGTGGCTGCGGCCGCTGTCGTGGGCGCTACCGCCTTCCTGGGGGATGGCGGCGATCAGGGCCACGGTCGAGGGCGCCAACCCGTGGCGGCAGCTGGCGCTGTGTGCCGGGCTCGCGGTGGCCTACGGCACCCTCGGCGTGTGGCTCACGGAGACGATCCTGCGTTCCGCCCGGAAGAACGCCGCCCTGTCCCTCAGCTGAACGGTGGGCCGCATGAACTGGCTTCGAATTCTTGTCGTCGGCGGGGTCACCAGCTACCGTGCCTTGTTCGGATGGCTCTCCCCGTGGATCCTGATCCCGTCGCTGGTCGTCGCGCCGCTGGCGCAGATCATGCTGTTCGCCTACATCGGGCGCAGTGCCGGCCTTGAGACTGACACGTTCTTCGTCGTCGGCAACGCGGTGCAGTACGCCGCCATCCCGTGCCTGTTCGGGATGACCAGCACCATCGCGGGCGAGCGGCTGCAGGGCACGCTTGGCATCGTTCTCGTCTCGCCGGCGTCCCGGCTGGCGCTCGTGCTGGGCCGGGCGCTGCCGGTCCTCGTCAACGGCTTCGGGGTTGCGCTGTTCGGGCTGTTCGCCGGCGGCGCGCTGCTGGGGGTGGCGGTGCCGTACGCGGCGATCGGGCCCGTCGTGCTGGCAGTTCTGACGTGCTCGGGCTCGTGCATCGGCCTCGGACTGGTCAACGCGGCCTTCGGACTGCGGCTGCTCGACACCGCGGTGCTGTCGAACCTGCTGTTCGGCGTGCTGCTGCTGTTCAGCGGGGCCAACATCCCGCCGGGCGCGTTGCCGTCGTGGATGGCGGCGATCGGCGAGTGGATGCCGCTGACGCACGGCATCGCGGCCACCCGCGCGCTGGTCGCCGGAGCGACTCTGGCCGGGGTCGGCCATCTGCTGATCACCGAGGCGCTCATCGGCGCGGGTTACGGCCTCGCCGGCGCGTTGCTGCTGCGCCTGCTGGAGATCGAGAGCCGCCGATCCGCCTCGTTGGAGGCGGCCTGAGCCACCACGTGAGCCATCGGCCGGGCGCGGCTCGCGTCGAGCGGCAGGTCTGGCGCCACCCGCCGCGACCCGCTCACCCTCGGCTCAGCCGGGAGTAGACGGCGGCGTAGTGGGCCGCGGTGCGGGCCCAGGACCAGTCGTCGGCCATGATCCTGCGGCGCAGCTCGGTGTGCCGCCCCGGGTCGCCGGCCATCCAGTCCAGGGCGGTAGTGACCGTGTCGCGCACCGAAGCCACCGTGTGCTCGGCGATGACGAAGCCGGTCCCGCGGTCCGGGTCGCGGCGCAGATCCGCAACCGTGTCGTTGAGGCCGCCGACCGGGCTGACCACCGGGACGGTGCCGTAGCGAAACGCGATGAGCTGGTTGAGTCCGCCCGGCTCGACCCGTGAGGGCATCACGGTGAGGTCGGCACCGGCGAACGTCAGCCACGCTATGTCCTGGTCGTAGCCCGGCACGTGGGCGAGCCCGGGTAGCCCCCGCATCTGCCGTCGCACGTCGGCCGTGGCGGGGCCGACGAGCACCAGCTGCAGCCGCCCCGCGCGCAGCAGCGGCGCGAGTGCCGCGACCAACAGGTCGGAGCCCTTCTCCGGGACCAGCCGCGAGCAGACCCCCACCACCGGCAGCATGTCGTCCTGCGGCAGCCCGAGCCGCTTCTGCAGGGCCAGCTTGTTCGACCGCTTGCCCTGCTCGACCGTCGTCGCGTCGTACACCGTGGACGAGCGGCCGGGGGCGGCGGGGTCCCACAGCCGCTCGTCGACGCCGAAGAGGACGCCGGACAGTTCCAGCCGCCACAGCGCCTCAGGCATGGGGTCGCCGTCGACCGGTGCCCGCAGCTCGTCGGCGTACGTCGGGCTGCACGTCACCGCGGCGTCCGCCACGAACAACCCGGCGAGCAGCAGGCTGGGCCGGCCACGGGAGTCGTCGCGCAGCCGCCGGGCGACGCGGTCCGGCAGACCCCGCACGACCGGGTCGCGCCCGCGCAGGTCGCCCCGGTACAGTCCATTGTGGATGGTCAGCAGCTGGGGCAGGTGAGGAAACCGCTCGCGCAGATGGGCCATGGCGGCGCCGGACTGCCAGTCGTTGCCGTGCACCAGCGTGTGCGCCGCGGAGCCCGCGGCCGTCGCCGACACCCAGTCGGCGACGCACAGGCCGAAGTAGGCCGCCCGCTCGGCCTCGTCCGCGAACGCCACGTAGTCGTCGTCGCGGTAGATGCCGGGCCGGTCGTACCAGCGGTCGGCGCGGATCAGGTACATGTTGCCGGCCGGCGTGCCGTCCAGCAGCCGGTGCACGGTGGCCGCCCGCTCCGGCAGCTCCAGCACCGCCTCGGTGCGCAGGCCGAGTCGGTGGACCAGTCGCGGATAGTACGGCAGAACGAGATCGTGCTCGATGCCGTGCCGCCCGGCGAGCGCGGCGGGCAGCGCGTTGCTGGTCAGGCCGAGGCCGCCCTCGGCGAAGTAGGGCGCGTACTCCTGGGTGACGAACAGGCATCTCATGCCACGGCCTCCCGGGCGTCCGCCAGGCACGCCGCGAACCGTCGCAGCAGCCGCTCGTCCTGGGCCCTGATCGAGCGCAGCAGCGCGATGGCCTCAGCGCGGAAGTCGGTGCCATGGCCCTCGGCGTGCGCGATCGTCATCATGCGCAGGGCTCGGGCCATGCGCTCGACCTGCCGGTACGGCTCGACCAGGTCCCCGACCGCGGGAACGAGCTCGGCGCAGCGGCTCAACCGGGCCACCATCAGGCGCTTGTGCTCCCACAGGACATGCACGTTGCGGGGGTTGTACTCCTCGCGACCGGCCGCGTAACCGTCCAGGTAGGATTCGAGCAGGTTGTAGGTCTCCAGCCCGTACGCCCGGTCCCAAGGGTCCCGCTGCGCCTGGAAGTGCGTTGAGGTGTTGAAGGACTCCAGATATTCGATGACGCCGCGCTCGACGTACTTGAGGTCGAAGGTGTACTCGCCGGCGTCGTTGTACCGGTAGAGCGTCAGTGGCACGTCGTAGAACGGGCCGGAGCCGTTGTTGTGATACGCGATCGGCAGGTCGTCCTGCGGCAGCTGCGTGGCGCGGAAGACCTGGTGCTGGTCCCACCCGTAGAGCTCGAAGCAGTCGTCCCGGTCGTCGACGCCGCGGATCAGGTTTTCGTGCGGGTAGTCGTTGCGACCGTAGGCCAGCCGTTCCGGGACGTACCGCTCGTTGAGGCCGAGGTAGACGTAGAAGTCCAACTCGATCGCGTCCCGTACGATACCGGCGATGCCCCGGTCCTGCCGGCTCACCCAGTCCCGGTTCAGCCGGAGCGTCTCCAGCCACGGGCTGACCGAGTAGTCGTGGACGTAGAAGGCGAACGGCACGGGTGCGGCCTCGCCTGAATGCTCGTAAACGACCTGGACGTAATTGCTGAGTACCCAGTCCGTGGCCTTCGGACGGGCCGCCAGAATGCCGAGGGGGGCGGCGTAGAACAAGAAGCCGTAGGCGAGCGGCTGCTCGAACGCGAGTGTCTTCCGCACGGCTCGACGCTAGGGGAGCAGCCCCGGCGCCGGCAGGGTGACACCGGTCGAACAACCTGCCAGGCCGCAACCCCTCGCCCCGGGTGCGGCCGCGCGTCGCCACGATGGCCGATCATTGCGGTGTTGGGTTCGGGTCCGTCACGTACAGCACCTGGGCGAGCTGGCTGCGCTGGCGGATGCCGAGCTTGTCGTAGGCGCGCTGCAGGTGATTCTCCACCGTACGGACGGACAGTACCAGCCGCACGGAGATCTCGGTGTTGCTGAGCCCGGCCGCCGCCAGCGCGCAGACCCCCTGCTCCCGCCTGGTGAGGCCGGACACCGCCACCGGTTCGACCAGCCACGCGGGCCAGTGGCCGCCGCAGCGGTCTCGCAGCTCGGCGATCCGTCGCGTCAGCCGCCCCGCCGCACGCTGGTCCGAATCCGGACACGCCTGCCGCGCCCGCACCGCCGCCTCGAGGGCGAGCACGGTGTAGTTGCGTTGCTCCCAATCCAGGCTCAGCGCTTCCAGCCGGCCTCGGTCGGCGCCGGCCAGGGCGGCGGCGTAATCGGCATACCACGAGAACAGCGGGCTGTCCGACATGTCCGCCACTCGCCGGACCTCGGCGGCGGCCTCGGCCGATGGTTCGACCCGGGACCACAGGTGCAACGCCTCCATGGCCGAGCCGACGACGCCTGTGCCGATGAACTGCTCGGCCAGGTCCCGCAGGATCTTCACGGCGATCGCCGGCTGGTCGGTGCTGGCCAGCAGCAGGGCCCGGGCGAGCTGGGCGTAGTCGCCACTGCGGCTGTCCGCGGAGGGCAGCAGGTCATCGATCGCGGCCAGGGCCCGGGTGGCGCGTTCGACGTGGCCCTGGTGCGCCGCCCACCACGCCTGCATGCCGAGGATGTTCGCTCGGATGGGGAAGAGCGTATGGGCGTCGGTGAGGGCGAACGCCTCGCTGGTCCACTTCGCGGCCTGTTCGACCCGGCCCTGCTCGCCGTGGCAGACGCCCACCATCATGGCGAGCAGGCCGACCCCGTCGGGGGAGCCGTGCGCCACCGCATCCTCGTAGTACCGCTCGGCGAGGAGCGCGGCCTCCTCCAACTGCCCGCACATCACGAGCGCGTGGATGTGGCAGGCCTGGGTCGCGGCCCGCATCGTCGGCCAGCTCGGCTGCGGTGACACGCCGCCCGCGAGCTCGCTCGCGGCCTGTCTGGGCGCTCCCGCGTACACCAGGACGAACGGCAGCAGCGGGGTCAGCGCGCCGGCCAGCAGCGGCTCCTGCGGCGGTTTCTCCCACGCGGCGACGACGGTGGCCGCGGCGTTGATGTCGGCCTTGTAGAACACCGCGATGCCGGCCTCGGCGACGAGCATCTCCGCGTGCACCTCATCCGGCAGGTCCCGATGGGCCTCTTCGAGCAGCGACAACGCGACGTCCGGCTGCCGCAATCCCCAGAACAGGTTCAGGGCGCGCAACGCGGCCGCCCGAGCCCGCAACAGTGGGGCGTCGAGCTGCGTGTACGCCGTCGCCAACGACACCTCGGCGTCCTGTGGCCGGCCCAGCGCGACCTGCGTCCGCCCCAGATACCACGCACCCATCGGACCGGGGATGCCCCGGGCAAGCCGCTCGGCCAGGGATGCGCCGCCCCGGTCCAGCGCGGCGTCGGCCGCGGCCAGCACATCGCCGAGGTCGACCGGCAGGCCCGCCTCGCAACGCCAGGACATGACACGGATGCGGTCCTCGACCGACACCACATCGTCCTGCATGGCCTCGACGAGCTCCCGCAGCAGGCGCCGGCGGCGCAACGGCTTCGTCCGGGTTCGAATAGCCTCGCCGAACAGCGGATGACCGAGTCGCACGAACACACCGCCGGTATCCACCAGTTTGATGACGCCTCGATCCTCCAGCTGCTCGGCCACCGCCGGTGCGACGAGCCGGTCCAGCACGGCGAGCCGCAGCGGCTCCGCGTAGGCGACGTACGCCAGTGCGGCCGCCTCCTCGTCCGACAGGATCCCGACCGTCAGATCGACGGCTTCGTACAGCCTGGGAATGGCGCGACCGCTCGGCCGCCAGGTCCAGACGCCCTCCTGGGCCACGAGGGTGCCCTCGGCGGCGGCGGCACGCAGCGTCTCCCGGACGAACAGCGGGTTGCCCAGCGTGATCCGCCACAGCGCGTCGAGGGTCAGGCCGCTGACCGGGCCGCCGAGCACCGCCGCCACCAGGTCGTCATGGCCGGCGCGGTCGAGTGGCGGCACGTCGACGCGGTCGAGCGCGCCGGCCCGGCGTACCAGCGCTACGACACGCGAATTGACCGCGTTGCTGCGCACCGTGGCGAGCACCTTGACCAGCCGGTCGGCGAGCAACCGCTCCAGCAACGCGGTGGACGCGTCGTCGAGCCAGTTGACGTCGTCGATGCCGATGACCATCGGACCGGTCGGGCAGCCCGTAGTGAACCTCCCTCTCACGTGCTGGAACGCCCCGGCGAGGTCAGAGTCGTCCGGCGGTGCGAACCCGGGCACGGAGCCGAACGGCACGTCCTGCCACGACGGCGTCGCGCTGACGCGCACGATGCCGAAGCCGTCGCCTTCCAGTTGGTCGAGGGCCGCCCCGAGCAGCCAGCTCTTGCCGACGCCGGGCTCGCCGGTCAACAGCGCTCCCGAACCGGTGCCCGCGGAAAGCGATCGTCGCACCGCCGCGAGTTCCTCGATCCGGCCGACGAGCCGGTGATCCCGCGCTGTCATCTCTCCGTCACCCATGCGCAAGCCTGTCCTTTCGGTACTCAGTCGACGCCGCCGCCGCTGGATTCTCGCCCGCCGGACCGCGCCGGCAGGGGCTCTGAGCAGCATCGACATGTGGCGGCATTCGGCTGTACACCCTCTCGTTCAATGCTTTAACGGCGTCGCCTTTGGGCCGGTTCGATTGAGTACCGCCTACTCAGGACGGCGCCTCCGGTCGTGACCAGGCTGGTATCCGTAACGGGACCTGTGCAGAGTTTGCGCCATCAACCGGACAGAACCGATGGAGTCCGTCGTTAAGTCGACTGATGGCGTGGAAGGAGATAAGAGTGGTGGACCTTGCCAAGGGGGTCGTCGACCAACTGGACGACCTGACAGTGACGGCTTACCGTCAGATCGCCGAGACCGGCGGCTGGGACGACGACAGCCTGCGTGCCGTCACCGGCGCCGCGGTAGAGGATCTCGACGCCGTCTTGCGCAGCCTGGCCGCGCTGCGGGTCATCGAGCCCAGCCCGGAGCGGGGCCGGGGCTGGACCGCCGTGTCGCCGCACGTGGCGATGGCGCGACTGGTGTCGCCGATCGAGGCGGACGCCCGCCGGCGAGCGGCCCAAGCGGCGCGGTTGCGCCATCAGCTCCAGCGGCTCGTGCCCGTCCATGAACAGCTGCAACACTCCAAGTACGGGCAGGCGCTGGAGATCGTCGGCGATGAGACGGCCCTTGCCGACCTGCTGGACGACGAGCTGTCGCGATCAGTCTCCAGCGTGTCCGTGCTCGAGCCCGGCACGCACCGCGTGCCGCCCGCCGGCTACCTCGACGCCTGCGAGCGCGGGCTGCGTTACCGGGCGGTCCACCAGCACGCCGTTCGGTACAGCGGCCCAGCGGCGGAGCTCATGGAGATGCTCACACGTGCCGGCGCGGAGCTCGGTACCGTCGACGAGCTGCCGCTTCGGCTGTTCATTTTCGACCACAGGAGCGCTGTCCTGATCGCCTCGGACGGGCCGGCATCGCCCGGCGGGCCGCCGCCGGCCATGGCGGTGGTCGTCCGCCAGCCGCTGCTTGTCTCGGTGCTCGCCGACCTGTTCGAGAGCACGTGGAGCCGGGCGGTGCCGTTCGAGGCCGTCGAGCCGCAGCCGGCGTACGTGCTGGACGACGTCAAGCGGGCCATCCTGCGGCTACTCGCGACCGGTGCCAAGGACGAGCTGGTGGCACGGCGGCTGGGCATCTCCGTACGGACCTGCCGGCGGCATATTTCCGACATCATGGATGCAATCGGGGCGTCGAGCCGCTTCCAGACGGGCGCGATAGCGCGCATGTCCGGCCTGGTGTAGCCCAATAGTGCCCCGGCCGAGTGCCGCCGAGGCACCCGGACGGCGTCAGTCGCCGGCGAGTTCCACTCGTGGGCGTGGTCGTGCCGCTACCGGTGCGCGAATCACGAAGCGCGGCGCAGGCGGGTGCAGGCGTCCAGAGCCTGGTGCGGGGCCATCTTCACCGTGGTCAGGTCGCGGCGGTCCAAGGCCTGGCGCACGCGGCGAGGAGGCGCTCTTCGCCGCGTGCGGCGGGGGTCGGGCCGCGCCGCCGCGGATGCGGGTCAGGGAGGCGCTTGCGTCCTACATCAGGGAGCAGACGGCGGCGGTAGGACCTGATGACGCGCAGCAAGCGCTCGAGGTGCTGCGGAAGGTCGTCGCCGGTCGGTTCGGCAGCCAGGCCGAAGCGGCGTAGGCGCAGCTTTTCTGACACCGACCCCTTTACTCGGCAGGTTTATGATGAGGACGACCTGGGAGAACGTGCCTGAGCACGTCGCTGGGGCCTCCGACGACTGGGGGTCAAGGGGTCGTGGGTTCGAATCCCGCCGTCCCGACCATGGCTGACCAGGCAAGACTCAAGATCTTGCCTGGTTTCCGCTAACCTCGCTCATTCGCTAGTAGTCGATCATGGCAGCTGGATGCCTGTTGATCTTCGTTTGGTCTGCTGATGTGGAGGTGGCGTGTTGATGACCCGGCGCGCTGGCCGGGTCCCTCCGTGCGGTGTCGACGCGATGCAGCGCGGGTGTCAGCCGATCGGGCGGGGTAGTGCGGTGAGGCGGGTGAACGCGGTGGCGAGGTCTGTTGCCCAGGGCCATGTTGCGGTGATCCGGAGCCGGGTCTGCCGGGCGGTGCGGGTGATGCGGGCGGCGAGGTGCAGGAGCCGGTAGCGCAGCTTCTTGGGTTCTGCGGTGGCGAGTTCACCGTCCAGGAGCAGGTGCTGGGTCCAGGCGAGGAGGTCGATGCCGGTGAGGGCGAGTTCGAGCCAGGCCTGGTTGATCGCGAAGACGCGGGATGGGAACCGGCCGAAGCCGCAGTCTTTGCCGGTGCGGATTCGGTCCTCGACGCGGGCGTGGCCGCGGTGGCGGGCTTCCAGGAACTGGATGTTGCCGTTGCCGGGTGGGGTGTCGGTGGCCATGACCTGGTGGCGGAGGCCTTCGATGGTATCGAACAGGGACAGTTGGGCGCCGGGGTGCGGCCGTTCCCGGCGCGCGATGAATCGGGTCCCGGCCGGGTAGCCGTTGTCCGGGACGAGGCCGGTGAGTTCGCAGATCTCGGCGCCGTCACGGAAGTCGCCGTCGGCGTCGAGGGCGGGGATCCAGTCGGTGGCATGGCGGATCGCGGCCCGGACCGGTTCGGTGATCGCCATCCCGACGGAGAACCGGGTGTCGAGTCCGTCCTTCCGCAGGCTGCGGATGTGGGTGAGGAATCCTTGGGTGCAGCCGGCTGAGTCGCTGCGGATCAGGATCGGGGTGCCGTGCCGGTGCGCGTCGGGGATTTGGTGCAGGGCGCGGTCCAGGACGGTGATGTGGTCGGCGGTGGTGTTCGACCCGGCCCGGCCCTCGCGGAGCAGGCCGGACAGCGCCTCGCGGGAGCCGTCCAGGAAGCACAGCAGTGGGTGGAAGCCGAATGTCTTCTTCCAGGTCCGGGTCGCGGATTCCTTCTCCGGGTGGCAGATCACGATCGTGGCGTCCAGATCCAGGACGATGCCGGGCACCGGCTGTCCCGCCGCCGTCGAGGCCGGCAGCCCTGTTCGGGTCTCCGATGCCTGCGCCCAGGCCAGTTCCCGCGCCTGGGCGCGGGCGTCACGCAGCCGGGCCAGCCCAGCGCCGTCCACATTGGACAGCACCCGCCATGCGGTCGGGTCCGACGCGACGGGATCGAAGAGGCCGGGTTCGTTGCGCAGCACCGCCATCGGCGAGCAGGACCGCGAGGTCGACCGCGACCCGGCCCGGGTCATGACCGGACTCCCGCACCCGCAATCCCGCGAGCGCATCACTGAACGCGGACGTCAGGCCCGTGGCGTCGGCCAGGTCAGCGAGGAGGCGAGCACCGGCATGCCCGACGACACCCCGGCCGTCAGCACTGACCACGATCTTCGGACGTGAACCGGTAACCTCCACCTTGGAAGTGCCCCCTGCGCCGGGATGGATAAGGCCCTAGACAAGTCCTATCTTCCCAGATCAGAGGGCACTTTCGCGTTGGATGCTGCTCCGCCGCACCCTTACTGAACGCGTGAGGCTAGCCGAGGGTCACGGCGTTACGCCTAGACCGCCAGCAATGAGGGCGCGGCCAGTACGTGCTCGAGGTCGACGCCCTGGGCGATGTCGAGGTTGGCCCGCAGCAGCCCGCGGAGCCGTCCCTGGGTGCCCTGGACGTCCCGGATCCGTTCGACGAGTTGCTCGAGGAGTTCGTCGAGCTCGAGTCGGGCGACACCGGCGAACCGGACATCCGTCCGGTCCTGATCGGGCATGGCCGCGCCTGCGTTGTCGTCCATCCCCGTCTCCACACTCCGCCCGGTGCCGTCGGCGGCGATTCATCCGAGCGTCAGTCTGCCGGTCGCGGTGTCTTCGTGTGCATCGTCACCGGTCAGTGTTTCGTCCCGGCGAACAGCTCGGCCAGGTCCACCAGCCGGTTCGTGTAGCCCCACTCGTTGTCGTACCAGCCGAAGACCTTCACCAGGTGGCCGTCGGCGGCGGTGAGGCCGGCGTCGAAGACGCACGAGGCGGGGTCGCCGATGATGTCGCGGGAGACCAGTGGCGCCTCGCTGTAGCGCAGGATGCCGGCCAGCGGCCCGGCGGCGGCTGCGGCGAACGCGGCGTTGATCTGCTCCGCCGTCGCGGGCTGTGCCAGCCGGACGGTCAGGTCGGTCATCGAACCGTTCTCGACCGGCACCCGCAGCGCGACGCCGCCGAGCTTGCCGGCGAGGTCCGGCAGGACCAGGCCGATCGCCTTCGCCGCGCCGGTGCTGGTCGGGATGATGTTGACGGCCGCGGTGCGGGCCCGCCGCAGGTCCTTGTGCGGTGCGTCGAGGACCATCTGGTCGTTGGTGTAGGCGTGCACGGTCGTGAGGTACCCCTGCTCGATGCCGAACGCCTCGTGCAGGACCTTCGCCATCGGGGCCGCGCAGTTGGTGGTGCAGGACGCGGCGGAGACGACGTCGTGCTGCGCCGGGTCGTAGCTGCCGGTGTTGACGCCGAGCACGACGGTGGCGTCGACGTCCTTGCCGGGCGCGGAGATGAGCACCTTGCGGGCGCCGGCCTTGAGGTGCGACGCCGCGTCGTCACGGCCGCGGAACTTGCCGGTCGACTCGATGACCAGGTCGACGTCGAGGTCCGCCCATGGCAGGAACAACGGATCCCGCTGGCGGAGCACCTCGATGTACTGGCCGTCGACGGTCATGCCGCTGCCGGACGGGTCGAGGTCCACGGTGGCGCGCAGCCGGCCGAAGGTCGAGTCGTGCTGGAGCAGATGGGCGAGCGTTCCGGCGTCGTACAGGTCGTTGATCGCGACGACGGCGTAGGCGTCGCCGAGCAGGCGGCGCTCGACGAGACACCGGATGAAGTCCCGGCCGATCCGGCCGAATCCGTTGATGGCGATCCGGTATGTCATGGCGTCCTCCTGGTGCCCCGGCCGTGGGACCGCAGTGGCCCCATCGCTCTCACCATCACCCGCGGGTGAGCCCACCCGCACGGGCCGAAGGTCACCTGGGGCAGGGCCGACCGGGCCGCGATGGCGGGAACGGTACCGCTGGGCACGGCCGTAGAGGACCTTCGTCCCTGCCGATGACGGCGGTTTTCCGGGACCGTGGTGGGTATCTGACGATGTGAGTCCTTGAGGAGCGCCATGGTGACGATCCACTACACCGCTGGCGGTGCCGTGGCCCGGGCCGGCGCGGTCAGCCGGTCCCTGACACAGGCGACGTTCGCCGCGCTCAGCGCGCCGTCCGTGCTGGACACGCAGCCGTGGCGGTGGCGTATCGACGAGGACCGCATCGAGCTGCACGCCGACTGGAGGCGCCGGCTGGCTGACATCGACCCGGACGGACGGCTGCTGCTGATGAGCTGTGGCGCGGCCCTGCACCACACCCGCGTGGCGCTGGCGGCCGAGGGCGTGGGCGTCGACGTGCTGCGTTTTCCCGATTCCGGCGACCCGGATCTGCTGGCCGAGCTGCGGTACACCGGGCCGGCCGAGCGGGCCCCAGGGAGCGGGGCGCTGTTCCGGGCGATCGCCGTCCGGCGCAGTGACCGACGTCCGTTTGCCGGTGGGTACATGCCCGGCGGAGACCTCACCCTCCTCAGGGAGGCGGCGGAGCAGGTCGGTGCCGCAGCGTACACGGTGACCGGGAAAGACCTTCCCGGAAGCGCGGACGACACCGCGTACGTCGTCATCACCACACCGGGTGCAGCCACCAATGACTGGGTGACGGCGGGTGAAGCTGTCTCGGCGGTGCTGCTCACTGCCGTCGCGGCCGGTCTTGCCACAGCGGCGGTCAGCGACGTGACGGCGATCGCCCGGCACGGGGCGTCACACCAGCCGACGGCCGACGGGTATCCCGCCGCAGCCATCCGGGTCGGCGTCGCAGGCCGGGTCGGCGCCCGGCCGGCCACGCTGCCCCCGGCGGCCGTCACCCCTCCACCTGGCACGCCGGAGTCATCATGAACAGCCCTGCGACGTGGGACCAGGAAACCTTCGCTGCTGCAGTAGGCGACGCGGTGTGGGCGCCGTCGATCCACAACAGCCAGCCATGGCGGTTCCGCCGCACTGAGGACGGTGTCGACGTACTGGTCGATCAGCGCCGGGTGCTGCCGGTCAGTGACCCCGAAGGACGCGCTGCGCGGGTGTCGTGCGGTGCCACCGTATTCAACCTCGGTCTTGCCCTCGCGGTCGCCGGAGCGCCCGCCGTCTGCACGGTGCGCCCGGGCGGGGCGTCGGTGCACCTGGCGCGGGACGTGGGCCGGGCGGCCACCCCACTGGAACGCCGTCTGCACCGGCAGATCCGGCGCCGGCACACCAACCGAGCCCCGTTCGCCGAGACCCACGTCGATGCAGGTGTCGTGACGCAGCTCGAAGAGGCGGTGGCCCGGGAGGGCGGCTGGCTGGACTTCGCCGCCGACGAGCCGACGCTGACCTCCCTTGCGGCGCTCACCAGGCAGGCCGACGCACAATTGCGCGTGAACCCCCGCTACGTCGCCGAACTGCGGGCCTGGAGCGAGTCGGCCGACCTGGCCGTGGAGGGAGTCGGGCGGCAGGCCGCCGGCGCAGCCCCGCATCCGGCGGAGCTGATGCCCCGACGGGACTTCGGCGGGCCGGAACACGATGACACCCGCGACCCCACCCGCGGCCCGGCGGTTGCCGTGTTCGGCGTGCACGGCGACCACGCCGTCGACGAAATTCGGGCCGGCATCGTGCTGCAGCGGCTGCTGCTGCTTGCCGCCGACCTCGGGCTCGCCGTGGCCATGTACTCCCAGCCGATCGAGATGCCGGTCGTACGCGAACGGCTGCGGCTGGCCGTGCGCCGGGCCCACAGCCCGCAGCTCGTCCTGCGCTTCGGGTACGCACCGACGACCTGCTACACCAACCGGCGGCCGGTCGCCGACGTCATCGTCGCGGATGCGGTCGGCTGATCCGGTCGCGGCGTCAGAGTGGCACGTGCCAGGTGACGCGGGTGCCGGGCGAGGCGGGCTCGACCGTGCAGTCGCCGCGCAGGTCGGCGGCCCGGGCCCGCATGTTCGGCAGCCCGTGACCGGTCGGCTCGGCGGTGCCGGTCGCGATGCCGCGCCCGTCGTCCTCGACCACCAGCGACAGGTTGCCGCGTGCGATGGCGACCGTGACGTTCACCGTGCGGGCCCGTGCGTGCTTGGCGACGTTACTCAGCGACTCGCGCAGGACCGCGAGCAGCGCGGTGCGCGAAGCGTCCGGCACGGCGGTGTCGACGGGCCCGTCGATGCGCAGCCCGGGCCGGAAGCCGAGTGCCTCGCGTGCCTCGTCGACGAGGTCGCGGATCTCGGTGCGGAAGCTGTGCTGGGCCGGGCCGCGCAGTTCGAAGATCGCGCCGCGGATGTCGCGGATGGTGGTGTCGAGGTCGTTGACCACCCGGTCGATGCGCTGTTGTACGTCGGGCTGCCCGGACAGGCGGGTGGCTCCCTGCAGCTGCATCCCGGCGGCGAACAGCCGCTGGATGACGACGTCGTGCAGGTCGCGGGCGATGCGTTCCCGGTCGCCGACGACGGCGAGCATCTCCCGTTCGTCCTGGGCGCGGGCGCGTTCCAGGGCGAGGGCCGCCTGCCCGGCGAACGTCTCCACCATCGCCAGCTCCAACCCTTCGGCAATCGGGACGCTGTCCTTGCGGTACGCGACGACGAGCACGCCGAGGGCGACACCACCGACGGCAAGGGGGACGAGCAGCGCCGTGCCGGTCGACAGCAGCACCGGCCAGCTCGCGGCCGCCCCGAGGTCGGTGACCACGGACAGCTGCTGCCTGTTGAGCACCTCAGCGAACTCGCTGCCGTCCACGGCGACCGACCAGCCAGCCGAGTCGTCGGGTCCGCCGACGGCGACCTCGACGGTGAGACGTTCCGCCGGCTCGTCGGTGAGCAGCACCATGGCCAGGTCGGCGTCGGCGACGTCCCGCGCGCGGGTGGCGACGAGCTCGAGGGCCTCGGTGCGGCGGACCTCGCCGAGCAGCACCGACGTGATCTCCGCGGCCGCCATGAGCCAGCGCTGCCGCCGTTCGGCCTGCGCGTACAGGCCGGCGTTGTCGATGGCGGCGCCGGCCGCGACGGACAGGGCTGCGACGAGGTCCTCGTCGTCCTGGGTGAACTGTCCGCCGCCGCGTTTCTCGGCGAGGTACAGGTTGCCGAACACCTGGTCGCGGATGCGGACCGGCACGCCGAGGAAGCTGTGCATCGGTGGATGGTTGGGCGGGAACCCGTAGGCGCGCGGGTGTTTGGTGATGTCCTCGAGGCGGATCGGGCGCGGTTCCTCGATCAGCAGTCCCAGCACGCCGTGGCCGCGGGGCAGGTCGCCGATCTCGGCGCGCTCCTGTGCCGTGACGCCGTGGTTGATGAACTCGACCAGCATCCGGTCCGGACCGATGACGCCCAGCGCCCCGTACCGCGCGTCGGCGAGTTGGCAGGCGGCCTGCACGATGCGTTCCAGGGTGCTGCGAAGGTCCAGGTCGGAGCCGATCCCGACGACCGCGTCCAGCAGCGCCCGCAACCGTTCGCGGCTGGTCATCACCTCACCGACACGGGTGAGAAGCTCCTGCAGCAGCGCGTCGAGGTCCACCCGGGACAGCGACGGCAACGAAGGCTGCCAGCTGGCCTGATCGTCAGTCACACCGGTGATCGTATGCGGGTCAGTGTTTGTTGAGCAGACGGGAGGCGAGGACCGCGGCCTGAGTTCGCCGTTCGAGGCCCAGTTTGGCCAGGAGGCTGGAGACGTAGTTCTTGACGGTCTTCTCGGCGAGGAACATGCGTTCGGCGATTTCGCGGTTGGTGCAGCCTTCAGCGATGTGCTGGAGGATCTTGCGCTCCTGGTCGGTGAGGTTCTTCAATTCGTCGGGCTGCTGGGGGCCGTTGCGGATCCGTTCCAGGACACGGGCGGTGAGGGTGGGATCGAGCAGCGATTGACCGGCGGCGACACGGCGGATGGCATCGACAAGGTCATTGCCGTGGATCTGTTTGAGGACATAGCCGGAGGCGCCGGCCATGATGGCAGCGAAGAGGGCTTCGTCGTCGTCGTAGGAGGTGAGGATAAGAGCCTTGATCGACGGGTCGACGGAGCGGACATCCCGGCAGACGTCGATGCCGCTGCCGTCGGGGAGGCGGCCGTCGAGGACGGCGACGTCCGGCTTGAGCGCCGGGATGCGGTGGGTGGCATCGACCGCGGATCCGGACTCGCCGACGACTTCAATGTCGCCTTCGCGTTCGAGCATCTCGCGCAGGCCGAAGCGGACAACTTCGTGGTCGTCGAGCAGGTAAACCCGAATCATATTGTCCTTCATACTCGTACGTCGGTTGGCCGCCAAGTTGATGGCGAAAGTCCGTATGACTTCGGCATGTACTGTGCTGGCGCGGCCGGCGAGGACCCTGGCTTCGATCGTGGCGTGAGGGGTCTTGCCGGAAGGGCCGAGCCAGCCATGGCCCTCGCCCAGCACCCGGTCTCCGTTGCCAGTCACCCCAAGTGGCCGAAGCCCTGGTGCGTCGATGGTTGCCTCAAATGTCCCGGCGTTGCGGGTCGAACGACTCTGCCTGTTGCGACCGGCTCGGCGCACGCTGTCAGTAGGAATGGGAGGAGCGCCCGGCAGGCTGGACATCGGCCGGCCGTGATGGTTTCGGTGCGCAAGGACGCGCCGGACGCACCAAGAGATTGAGGAGGACCGGCGATGATCACCGCGCAGGTCAGCAGAGCTGAAATCGTGTCGATTCTGCGATCCAGGGGGAAGCTCGCGCGAGCAGACTGGTTCGAACGTGAGCTGTCTGAGATTGTCGATATCGGCAGGAACCGCAGCCTGCTGGCGACCCTCGACATCGATCCGGACGTTTTGACCCGGGTTGACCGCCTTCCCCAGCACGCTTGACTCAGGTGCCGGCTGGTCATTGCCGCGGCCGCGCACCGGCAGTCGAATGGCCACGCGCGTACGTCAGCGACCCAGGCAAAGCGATCGTAGCGGCCATGCTGGGCAGGTTCTTTGAACGGCCGGTCGTGTACGCCGTCGGAGCAGCCGGCACCGGTTTCGGTGCCCACGGGATGCCCGCTGCCGCGGTCAGGGCGGATGTCGGCGGCACGCGCCGCCCGCGGGCGGCCTGGTCGGAGGACCGCACCGGATCGCGCCGGCGCACGCCTGTCCGATCAGGTGTCCGGCGACCGCCACCGCCAGCCAAGTTTGGAGACCGGCATCCACGGGGGGAGATGCCGGTCTTGCCAAGCAGAATAAGGTGTCGGCGATCTGCGTGCCAGCGCCAACTGGAGATGCGTCAGATTTGTCCAGCCAGGCGAACGCGGCGGGCCACGTAGAGACTGGGGGTGTGCGTCGAGATGGACGACCTGGCGGCGCCGTTCGGCGGTGGCGGCCCGGGCATGATCGCGGCGGATGACGAGCCGGGTCGAGCGGCGCGGCGCCGGCGGGTTCGGTGGGCATTGGTGAGACCGTGCTTCCCGGTGTGCTGCGTGGTTCAACGCCTGTGGTGCCGGGACAGGGCGTAGAGATCGCCTACAGTGAGCGGCTGCGGTGGGCGGTCGCCCGCGGCGCGTTCCAGGCGCGTAGCGAGGGCCAGGAGCAGCTGCGCTGTGGTGAACGCGTCGCCCAGGGCGTAGTGCGGCGTGTGGACCGGCAACCCCAGCCGCTTCGCCGCGGCCTCAAGATTCGGTTCGTGCCCGGCGCCGGGATCGGCGAGGCGGCAGGCACGCAGCAGTGCCGCGGTGTCGATCACCGTCCGGCCGAGCCGGCGCCCGCGCGGCCGCAGGGCCCGGTCGAGGAAGGCCCGCTCGACCCAGGCCGCGTGCGCCACCAGCACACGGCCGGCCAGCAGGTCGATGAGCTCGTCGAGGACGTCGCCGATCGGTGGGGCGTCCGCGAGGTCCGCGCTGCGCAGGCCGTGCACCGTCATCGCGGCCACCGAGATCGGGCGGGTCGGCCGTAGCTCCCGGTACACCACCTGCCCGCAGGGGATCCGGGCCTGCCGGACGATCACCGCGCCGTAGGAGATGACGTCGTCGCGGCGCAGGTCCAGGCCGGTCGTTTCGACGTCGACGACGCAGAACTCCGCTTCCCGCCAGGGAGTGCGCGGGCCGACGCCGGCCAGCGACACACGGCGGCGCGGTCGCATCACGGCTCAGCCGGGCAGTCGGGTGAGCCATGCCCGGTCCACCCGGGACTGGACGAGGGCGATCGCCCGGAACGTCTCACGCAGGTGCCGGCGGGTGAGCGAGTCCAGGTCCTTCGGTGCGATGAATGTGCTCGTCGGCGTACCTGAGGCGCGCAGCGCCCGGACCTCGTGGCGCAGCAGCAGCCCGTACACGTTGTCGAATCCGCCTGCCAGGGTGTCGGCCTCGTCGGTGGTGAGCAGGCCGAGCGCGGTGCCGCGGTGCAGCCGTTCGACCGTGGTGCCGCTGGCGTCGCCGGCGGCGATGGCGATCCACCGCGCGAGGGCGACGACCGGGGTCAGGCCGCCGGGTTTGAGGTCGAGCTGGCCGCGGTGCTCACCGCTGTGGTGCACGACGAAGTCGCGGATGAACCCGGCGGGTGGGCGCCAGCCCAACGCCTCGTCGAGCAGTGCGCGCAGGAACTGGCTGGTGCGGGTGTGCGACCGGATGCTCTGGGTGAGCGCGCCGCCGAGCTGCGGATCGGTCAGCGGACGGCTGTCGACGACCATGGCGACAGCAGCAGGGCGTTTTCCTGGGTCGGGTCGTGCTGCCAGTCGCGGGCCGCCGCGATCCAGCCGGAACGCGCCCGGCTGAAGACCGGGTTGTGCGCGTTGGCGCCGTTGGCGCACAGCGTGAACCCGCAGCGCTGCAGCCCGCGGAGGACCTCGCGCGCCTCGGCGCGGATGCCGTCGGCGCTGTCCGGGTCAGAGCTGGAGCCTCCCGCGGGCGGGTCGGCCCAGACGAGCGCCGTGTCCACATCGGACAGCGGGAGCGGCTCCCGCCGGGCCAGGGAGCCGAGCAGGACCCACGAGTGCCGCACGCCGTCGAGTACCGGATGCTGCTGCAGGCGCAGGATACGCCGGATCGCGGCGTCGACGACGGCGGCGTGGACGGCCCCGATGTGTGTTGCGGGCACGGCGTCGTCGCACAGCTCGCCGAGCATGCTGGGCAGCAGCCGGCACGCCGCGGCCAGCTCCTCGAGGTCGCGGGCCTCGTCGATCGCCGACCGGATCAGCAACGGGTCGCGGACCTCGGCGCCGGCGAGGTCGACCGCGCGGAGCACGCCGACCGGTCGGCCTGTCTGGTCGACCACCACGAGGTGGTGCACACCACGTTCGATCATGCGCAGCAGCCCTTGGGCCCGCGTGGCGGTGTCTTCGACGGTCAGCGCGGGCACGGTGACGAGGGCTGTGACCGGGGCGTCGACGCCGACCTGGCCCGTTGCGACCTTCCGGCGGAAGTCGAGGTCGGTCACGATGCCGATGCGCCCGTCGGTGCGGACGAGCGCACACGACAGCCCGGCCGCGCCGATGCGTTCGGCGACGTCGCGGACCCGGTCCGTCTCGGCGCACCAGACGATGGGACGCATGAGGCGAGCCAATGGCTGCACAGGTCGGTGCAGGCCGGTGGCCTGGATGAGCCGCGGCCGGGCGGTGCCGGGGTGCACGGCGGCGAACCGCAGCCGTTCGGGCCTTGTGAGGCTGCCGCGCGGATCGGGGATCCGCAGGCACAGGCTCTCCTCGTGCTCGGGGTAGTTCTCCAGGAACTGGTCCAGGTTCGGCATATCGCGGAACGATGGCCAGACGGCCGCCATGAGCGCGACCATCGAGGTGATGCCGGTCGCCCAGCCGATCAGCGCGCGACGCTGGTCGCGCAGGCTCTTGCGGATCACGGTCGATAGCATGACGTCACGCTCCGTCCGCGCCGTAGTAGGCCATGAAGATCTGCTCGAGGTCGGGCTCGTGGGTGACGATGGTGCTGCCCCGGTGCGGGGCTGCCACCGCGAGCAGCTCGGCGGTGGAGCCCTCGACCACCAGGTGGGCCGTGGCCCCGCTGACGGTGCACTCCCGCACACCGGCGACGCCTCGCAGCGCGTCCGTCGGCGCCGGCGTGTCGAACGTCAGCTCGATCCGCCGCAGCGCCTGCGCCTTCAGCTTGTCCACGGACTGCACCACCACGAGCCGGCCGGCATGCAGGATCGCGACCATGTCGGCGACCGCCTCCACCTCGCTGAGCATGTGCGAGGAGAGGAACACGGTCCGTCCGGCCTCGCGGGTCTCGCGTACCAGCGCTTGGAACTCGCGTTGCATCAGTGGGTCGAGACCGTTGGTGGGTTCGTCGAGGATCAGCAGATCGGGTCGGTGCATGAACGCCTGCACGAGACCGGCCTTCTGCCGTGTACCGTGCGACATCGCGCCGATCCGGTCGTTGAGGTCGAGGCCGAGCCGCTCGGCCAGGCTGTGCACGACGCCGGTGTCCACACCGCCGCGCAGCCGCGCCAGGTAGGTCAGGTACTGGCCTGCCGTCAGATTCGGGTATGCCACGTACTCGCCGGGAAGGTATCCGATGTGCCGCTGCGCCGACTCGCGTTGGTGGACCGTGTCGGCCCCGAACAGTTCGGCCCGGCCGCGCGAGGGGCGTATCAGACCGGCCAGCAGCCGGATCGTCGTGGTCTTACCCGCGCCGTTGGGCCCAGGTAGCCGAAGACGACATTCGGCGGCACGTCGAGGTCCAGGTCGACGAGCGCCGGCCGCCGGCCGTACTGCTTCGTCAGCCCCCAGGTCCGGATCACGCTACGCATCCCTGCACCTCCCTGTGCCACAGCTGTGCGGGCCGACGCATCCAACGCCCGTGGGTGCCTGCTCGCGTTCCGAGTCTGCTCTGTCCCCGCCGGGCCAACAGGGCCGTAGGTCCCGTCAGCTGCGGACCCTGCGTGGGGCCCGCCTGCCGCTGCATCACTGTCGCAGCTTCGGCACGTCGAGTGGATATTCGGCGGCGTCCTGCGCCGCGATCGAGGCCATGCTCGCGTGATAGACGGCACGATCAAGGCTGCCGTCCATCAACCGCCGGACTGCATCGCTTTCGCGACCGGCCAGCCTGCGGTTGGTCGGCACGGCCTCCTGCGGATGCAGCCTGCGCTCCGCGCCCAGCGCGACGACGGCCGCGAGGCCGTACATGCCCACGACGACACCGAGGACGATCAATGCGGTCGTCATGTCGCTCACCTCCGGTACATCGGATGTCATCACCGTCGCGTGTCTGGCAGCCGGGCAGACAGTGCCACAAGTCCTGTCCTGCGACATGACGGTGCACAGCGGAAGGCCAGGTCATGCCACAAGGATGTCAGGAGCAGGTACTCCAGCCCTGGCGCGCTGGGCCGCGCGGCGTCATGCTCCCGGGCACGGGGGCATGAGATTCCGGCGGGCGAAGCGAGGTGCGGGATGATGCATTCCAGCGCGGCGTGTGTGCAGCGGGTCTGCACGGTGACGTCATGCTGACCGACGTCGACCTCCTCGCCGCTCACCCGTTCCTGGCCGGTGTCCAGCCGAGATTCGTGGAACGGCTCGCAGGATTCGCGCGACGGGCCACGGCCCGTCCCGGTGAGCAGCTCATCCGTGAGGGCGAGCCCGCCGGCACCTGGTACCTGCTGCGTGAGGGCTATGTCGACCTGACCGTCCGGATCGCCGATCGCGGTGAGGTTGTGGTGGACACCATCGGTCCCGGTCAGGTGCTCGGTTGGTCGTGGTTGTTCCCGCCGTGTCGCTGGCACTTCAGTGCGGTTGCCGTCGAGCCGGTGCTCGCGATCGCCTTGGACGGGCCGAAGGTTCGCGGATTGTGCGACACGGAGTTGGCTTTCGGCTATGACCTGACGAGTCGTTTCCTGGCGGTCATGCTGCAGCGTATGCAGGCGACCCGGTTCCGGCTGGTGTGCCGGGACATCGCACCCAGCCGTGACGCGACGAGTCGCGGTGATGGAACTTGACGGGCGTTGCCGCCACACCCGTCAGAACGCCGGACGCACGATCAGGCGGACCCGGGTTTCGTTGGAGATCACACGGACGTATTGCGAGCCGTCCGGCGGATGCCGTCAGCTGACGTACAACCGCGGCGGCAGTTCGTCCCGGTGCTTTTCGAGCAGTCGTTCTGCGACTGGGACCGCTGTCTGGCGGTGGTGCAGCGCGTGGCGGAGCGTCGTCATGTAACCGCGCAGGTGAAGTTTCATTGCATTCACCTCCTCGAATTCACGGTGCTCCGGACAAGAGGTGAATACCAGAGCCGAAGGTCACCTCGCGGTGGCCGTTCGCGGGCGCTCCCTTGCCGTGCGGCGGCCCGCCGAAGGTCACTTCGGGTAGGGACGATGCGCCCTCCCCGGCCAGCCTTCGAGTGGGCAGAGTGAACGTGAAGGACCCGTTCCTGCATCAGGAGGGCGTCATGGCCACCAACCGTCAACCAGTGATCGTGGGAATCGACGGATCGCCCGCCAGCTTCGGCGCGGTCCGGTGGGCGGCCGACGAGGCGGTGCGCCTGCGCCTGCCGTTGAAGATCGTTCACGCCCTGGAAATGCACGGCCCGTTCGAGGAGGACGTCGACGAGCATGGGCTCGCGATCGACGCCGCCAACGAGATCCGCCACTTGAGCCCTGGCCTGCACGTGACCACCGCCTCCTGGTACGGGGAGCCGGCCCGGGTGCTCGTGGAACTGTCCCGGCACGCCCGCCTCGTGGTCGTTGGCAGTCGAGGCAGCGGAGGGTTCAGTTCGCTGCTGGTCGGTTCGGTCGGGATACACCTCGCCGGTCATGCGCACTGCCCGGCACTTGTCGTGCACCACGCCGAGCGGTGGTCGGGTCCGGAGTCGTCGCTGCCGTACGGCCGGCCGGTCGTCGTCGGCGCGGACGGGTCCGCCGACGGCGAGCTCGCGCTGGGACTCGCGTTCGCCGAGGCGGCCGCGCGGACGGTGCCACTGGTCGCAGTCCGGACCTGGCACGAGCCCGAGCACCGGTGGGGGCTCTCCGCCGGGCGCACCGTCCTGGCCGCGAACACCCGGCGCGAGCTCGAGACCGACCTGGAACCGTGGCAGGCCAAGTACGAGAGCGTCGCCGTCGACCTGCGGGTCGAGCATTGCCCATCCGTGCCGGTGCTGCTCGACGCGGCACGGGGCGCGCTCATGGTGGTCCTCGGCGCCCGCGGACGCGGGGGATTCGAAGGGATGCGGCTGGGTGCGGTGAGCCGGCAGGTCCTCGAACACGCCGATGTACCAGTGCTGGTGGCGCGACAGAGCTGAGCCGTGCCGGGGTCATCCGGCCGCCGGGGGTTCGTTGATGCGCCGGGCTCGGATGGGATGACCCGCGCTGGTCTCGCACCGGCCGGTCGGCAGGTCGAACTTCCAGCCGTTGCCCGCCGCCGTCTCGATCAGCATGCCGGCGTGACCGGTCCCAGTTACCCGCATGTGTCTATGGCCCTATCGCTGCGGCCCGGAAGCTCGGGCCTCGTCACGGTGTCGAGCTTGCCGTGTGCCGATAGGCGGGTGCAGGGCTGAAGGTCCCGACGACCACAAGGTCGAAAGTCCCCACCCGGTGCCCGGTCATCCGGCGTACAGCGCGTCGATCTCACCGGCGAGCTTCGTCAGCACAAGCCCGCGGCGGACCTTTTGCGTCGGGGTCAGTTCCTCGCCGACCGCGAACGGTCCGGCGACGATGCGGAAGCGCTTGATGGCTTCGGCGTTGGACACCGCACGGTTGGCCTCGTCGACGGCAGTCTGGACGGCGGCGATCAGGTCGCGGTCGTCATGGAGCGCCGCAGGGATGACGCCGTGCGGGCCGCGGTGCTCGGCCGTCCATTGCGCGACGGTCTCCTGGTCGAGGGTGAGCAGCGCCGCGATGTACGGCCGCCCGTCGCCGACGAGCACGCACTGGTCGACGAGCGGGTGCGCCCGCAGCCGGTCCTCGAGGACGGCCGGGGCGACGTTCTTGCCCGAGGCGGTGACGATCAGGTCCTTCTTGCGGCCGGTGATGCACAGGTAACCGTCATCGAGCCCGCCGAGATCGCCGGTGTGCAGCCAGCCCTGCTCGTCGAACGCGTCGGCGGTCGCCTGCCCGTTGCGCCAGTAGCCGGCGAAGACGCCGACGCCTTTGACGAGCACCTCACCGTCGGCGGCGATGCGTACGGAGCAGCCGGGCAGCGGGCGCCCGACGGTGCCGACGCGCTGGGCCGCAGGCAGGTTCAGCGTCACGCCGGAACTGGTCTCGGTCAATCCGTAACCTTCCAGGACGGTCAAGCCGGCACCCCGCAGGAAGTGACCGAGCCGGGCGCCCAGTGCCGCGCCGCCGCTGACCGCGTGGGTGACGTCGCCACCCATGGCGGCGCGCAGCTTCGAGTACACCAGCCGGTCGAAGACCCGTCGTCGTGCCCGCAGCCACCAGCCCGGCCCGCCGCGGTCCAGCGCCAGGCTGTAGGCGGTCGCGGTGGCGTCGGCGGCTCGGAACAGCCGGCCGTGCCCGCCGATGATCGCGGTGCGCTGGGCGGTGTTGTAGGCCTTCTCGAACACGCGAGGCACGGCGAGCAGGACGGTGGGTCGCACGTCGCGCAGTTCGGCGGCGAGGTGCCGGATGTCGCTGGTGTGCGCGATCCGGGCGCCGTTGTGGATCGCGGCCAGCTGCACGACCCGGGCGAGGATGTGGGTAAGCGGCAGGAACAGCAGGATCCTGGCCCGGTCCGTGAGCACAGACTCGGTGACCCCGGCCGCACCGCAGACGCTGCGGACCTCGGACACCAGGTTACGGTGGCTGATCATGCAGCCCTTTGCCGGTCCGGTCGTGCCCGAGGTGTAGACGATGCTCGCCAGGTCGTCGGCGTTCGCCCGGCGCCGCTGCCGCACCGACTCGGCGGGGACCAGTGCCCCGGCCGCCATGAGCGGATCAAGTCCACCGTGCTCCATGGTCCACTGATGCCGTAGCGAGGCCGGGCCCGCGGCGCCGACGACGTCGCTGAGACCGGCGTCCTCGACGAAGGCGGCGACGGCCCCGCTGTCACGCAGGATCCAGGCGACCTGCTCCGTGGAGGAGGTCTCGTAGATCGGCACCGTGACCGCACCGGCGGCGAGGATCGCGAAGTCGCACAGCGCCCACTCGTATCGAGTGGCCGACATCAGCGCGACCCGTTCACCGGGCTGGATGCCGATGGCGATCAGGCCACCGGCGAGCCGGGTGACCTCCTCGGCGAACTGCTTCGCGGTGACCGCATGCCATCGACCGCCGGCCTTGCGCTGCAGGACGATGTGCTCCGGACGCCGGGCAGCATTGTCGAACACGTCATCGCTGGCGTTCACACCGTCCGGCACGACGACGTCCGGCGGTGTGGACGACTCACGCAATACGATCGCTGTGCCCATGGGTCAAGCGTGACGGATCGGGGGCGCCGCCGACCGGGCCGGAAGTTCGCACGGGGAGGGCCGTTCGGCCCGAGGCCCGCCAGGCGAGCGTGGCCACCAAGCCGCCGCCCCGTCCAAGCCGGCCCGCCTACGCGCTGCGATCGAGGGTGCCGGAGGTCCCAGGGGCGAAGGGGCGAAGGTCCCGTCGACATGGGTGGTTGTCCTCTGCGGCTGTTCGGTCCGGTGCCGGACGCTGTTGACATCACACAGCGGAACGATCAGAAGCCCTGGAGGGCACGCCATGAAGCGTAAGACGCTCGACATCCTCGTCGGTCTCGGTCTGGTCGTCCTGGCAGGGTTGCTGCTGGTCGCCGGTCTGGTGCTGACCAGCAACGCGAACTTCGCCAACGACTACGTCAAGGACCAGCTCGGCCAGCAGCAGATCACGTTCAAGACCGCGGACACGTTGACCGCGGAGGAGAAGCAGTCCGCGTGCCTGGTCAGGTACGCCGGGCAGCAGCTCACCACCGGCAAACAGGCGGAGTGCTACGCCAACGAGTTCATCGGGCTGCACCTCAAGTCCATCGCCGGTGGCAAGACCTACGCCCAGATCGGCGACGTGCAGACCGGGCTGCGGGCCCAGATCGCCGCGCTGCCCAAGGAAGACCCGGCCGTCACCGACCTGCAGAAGCAGCTGACCGACATGACCGCGGCGCGGGAGACCGTGTTCAAGGGCGAGACGCTGCGTGGGCTGCTGCTCACCTCGTACGGGTTCAGCGAGTTCGGCGTCAAGGCCGGCCAGGCCGCGCTCGTCGCCTACTTCGCCGCCGGCCTGCTCCTCCTGCTCGGCGCCGCTGGCCTCGTCCACGCCGCCGCCACCCCTGGGACGAAGGGCTTCGCGGTCCCCGAGCCGGGCGCGAAGGAACTCGTCACCGCCTGACCCGACGCGATCCACCCGACCCGGGCCTCCCACTGGGAGCCCGGGTCCGGTGCGTCGCCGGTGACGAGGGCGGACGGCTCTCCACCATGGACAGGTCGTCTCTGACCGTGAGGCTGCAGCCGGCGTGTGATGGGAGTGCAGCATCAATATGCGCAGATGGGAACATCTCATGCGCATCTTGCGTACCCCAGCAGTCGTTACGGCGCTGACAGTGGCGTTGATCGCCTCCGTCGGATGCGCGAAGTCGCAACCAGGGCGATCAGCCGACGCCGGGGCATCCGCACCGGTCGTGACGACGCCGACCACGGAATCGCTGCCGCCGACGCCGCCGACATCGCAGTCCCGGTACGACCAGAACCACGGGGCACCGGGAACGGGGGTGATCTGTCCGCGGGTCGACTACAAGGGGACTGGCCCCACGACGGGCCGGCATCCGTGCAGCACACCTACGCCGTCCCGCCGGTTCCGGCGATCGTGCGGATCGCGGCCGGTGCCCATCCACGTGACCCGAGGGTCCGCCCGGGCGACGTCGTCGCGTCCGGGTTGCCGGGTGGCCCCGCGATCATGGCGGTGGACGTGCTGCGTCGCCACGAGCTCGAAGACGCCGGCACCGCGCTCCGCGGGTGGCTGTCCGACAGGGGTTTCCGCTCGACCGGATCGAGCTGGGAACACCACCGGACGGGATGCCGCAGGGACCCGACAGCCACGATCGCGGACATCGTCGTGCCGTACCGGTGGCGATGACGGGCACGGTCGGACCGCTTCGGCCCGACCGCACCCCCGGCTCACTGCCTGACCTGCACAGCAACCGCGTCCAGCTGCCCCGCTTCCCCGGGCGGCAAAGTCCGTTGCAGTGCTTCTCCACCGGCTCCAGTCGAGTCCATGAGTTCATGAGTGGGGGAGGAGCGAAGGAACTACGCCGCCGGGGGCCTTCGGCCCGTCCTTCGTCCCGCGGCCACGTGCTGGAGCCTCGTGCGGTCACGCCACGGGGGTGTCGGCGGCAGTGTGCCTGTGCCGGGTTGCCGCTGCGGGATCTGCTGTGCCGGTCGCGGCCGCGGGGTGGAGTGTCACCGTGCCGTCGGCCATTGTGTACGACCGGGACGCCCGGGCGAGCAGGTGCGGGTCGTGGGTGACGAGCAGGGTCGCCGTGTGCTGTTCGGTGCTCAGGCGCACGATCAGGTCGAGGATGCTCCGTCCGCGTTCGCTGTCCAGCGCACTCGTCGGCTCGTCGACGAGCAGCACGGTCGGATGGTTCATCAACGCGCGAGCAATGTTGACACGCTGGCGCTCACCGCCGGAAAGGCGTGCCGGGGGCTTGGCGGCATGGTCGGACAGGCCGACGGCTTCCAGCAACTCCAGCGCGCGGTCGCGGGTGTCGCGCCGCGTCCGGCGCCGGCCGCGGCCGCCGAGCTCGCCCATCACCATCAGCTGTTCCTGGGCCGTCAAGGCCGACAACAGGTTCGACTGCTGGAAGACGATGCCGAGCTTCTCCCGGCGCAAGGTGGCACGCCTGGACAGGCTCATCCGCGTGACGTCGACGTCGTCGATGACGACCGTTCCGCTGTCGGGCTTGATCAGGGTGGCGGCGACCGCCAAAAGGCTCGACTTGCCCGAGCCTGACGGGCCGGTGATGCCCACGACGGTGCCGCGCTCCACGCCGAGCGTGACGGCGTCGACGGCCGTGACCCGGCTGTCGCCGTCGGCGAAGGTGAGCGTGACGTCGTCGAGCTGGATCATCTGTTGCTCCCGAGCGCGGTGAGCGGATCGGCATGGGTGACGGAGCGCAGGGCGACCGTGGCACCTGCCAGGCCGAGCATGACCATCGCCGAGGCGGGCAGCACGGTGGTGAGTGGGCTGAGGACGAAGGGCAGTGCCGTGCCCAGGATCGCCGCGAACAGTGCGGTGAGTCCGATGCCGGCGACGACGCCGACGAGCAGGACCACGGCGGCCTGGCCGAGGGCATCGCCGACGAGCATGCTGTTGGACGCCCCGAGGGCCTTGAGGATCGCCACGTCCGGCTGACGCTGCATGCTCCACACGGTGAAGAAGGCGCCGGTGACCAGGGCGGATATGCCGAACAGGAGGGCGACCATCAGGAGCAGGGAGCCGATCTCCGAGCGGAAGGCGCTCAACGCGGTCAGCGACGCCAGGACACCGGCCGATGTGGTGCCGGCGGCGGCGTCGGCTGCCGCGAAGTCCGTCCCCTTCGCGGTGACGGCCAGCACGGTCGCGAAGGCGCCGGAACTGCCGATGCTCGCGGCGACCGTCCGCCAGTCCGGCAGGGTCATCCAGACCACGGCGGTGTGCGAGTACCACGTGTCGGCGGTCACCGAGTCGACCACGTAGCTCGATCCGCCCAGCGTCACTGTCCCGCCGTCGCCGACCCGCAGCGCGTCGGCGGCCGTCCGCGGCAACGTGACGTGCCCGTCGGCGATGGGCGGCCGACCCTTGAAGCCGGCGTCGGCGCCGAACACGGCCACACCGGTCTGCCGGCCGCCGGCGTGAGCCTTGATCTGACTGATCCCCAACGGGCGCACCGTTTCGACGCCGGGCCGGGCGGCCCACACGGCCTCGTGGTCCGGGGTGACCGACGAGTCCGCATAGCTGGGCGGCGTCTGCGACCCGGCGTTCGAGAAGACGATGCGGTCCGCGGTGATCGCGGTGACGGCGGAGATGTTCTGGTCGGCGAGCCCGGCCGTGAGGCCGGAGAGGAACCCGACGAGCAGGGTGATCAGTGCGACCACCGCGCCGATCAGCGCGAATCTGCCTTTTGCGGATCTGAGGTCACGCCAGGCGACGAACATGCCGGCCCACCCTCGAGGCGAGGGATCGGACGTGCGATGGGTGCTTCCGCTCGATCATGGGGACCTCGGTTCGTCGGCGCGTCCACGCGACAGCGCGGACGGACGTCACCTGGGGACGAGCGACATCCATCGAAGCGTATGCCGGTGCCGGTCGGTCGCCGGAGTGTCGGAAGGCCCTCGTCCGGAGGGTCTTCCGGCACTGTCCGTTCACGGCGTGCGTCGGGAACCTGTGGGCATGTAAATCTTCATCATGATCGATGTCCGGGCGTGACGGCCGGGTGGAGGCGAGATGCGCGAGTCCCAGCATGGACGACGGGTCGTGGTGACCGGCCTCGGAGTGGTCGCACCGTGTGGCACCGGTCTGGGCAACTACTGGACCGGCCTGACCAAACACGTGGAGCCGGCCGTGGTCCGCCGTGTCCTGGATCTCGAGCCCGAGCTGTACGGCGTCAGCCGGGTACAGGGCCGACGAATGGACCGGTTCACCCTGCTCGGTCTTGCCGCGGCAGCCGGCGCGCTGCTCGACGCGGGACTGATCGACCGTGCCGACGCCGCCGGCCCACTCGACGGCGTCGACGGCGAGCGGTGCGCCACCGTGTTCGGCACCGGTATCGGCGGCGTCATGACGTGGGAACCCGAGGCGCGCAAGCGGCGGGACCTCGGTCCGCGCGCGGTGTCGCCGCGCATGGTGCCGATGGTGATGCCGAACGCCGCACCGGCCGCGGTGGCGTTGCGCTGGCAGCTGTTCGGGCCCAGCGAAGCCGTCGCGACCGCCTGCGCCAGCAGCACCCACGCGATCGCCGCCGCGGCCCGGGCCGTCGCCACCGGCCGAGCGGACCTGGCAGTCACCGGAGGCGCCGAAGCCTGCCTTGCCGATACGCCGCTCGCCGCCTTCGCCAACATGCGCGCCCTGTCGGCCACCGGCGTCTCCCGGCCCTTCGACGTCGCACGCGACGGCTTCTGCGCCTCCGAAGGCGCCGGCGTGCTGGTGATCGAGGAAGCGCGGCATGCCCGTGCCAGGGGCGCCCACGTCTACGCCGAGATCGTCGGTGCGGGCTCGAGCACCGACGCATACGACATGACGGCGCCGGCTCCCGGGGGCGTCGGCGCGGCCCGGTGCATGCGCATAGCGCTGCAGGACGCGGGCCTGTGTCCGCAGGACGTCACCCACATCAACGCCCACGGCACGTCGACCGTCCTCAACGATTTGGCCGAGGCGCAGGCGATCGCCGCTGTCTTCGGTCGCCTGCGGCCGGCGGTGACCTCGGTCAAGGGCGTCACCGGACACGCGCTGGGCGCCTCCGGTGCGCTGGAGGCCGTGTCGCTGGTGCTCGCGTACGCCAACCGTGCCCTCCCGCCGACTGCCGGCACGGTCGAGGTCGACCCCCTGATCGACCTCGACGTCGTCCTCGCGCCGCGGCTCTGGGAACCGGCGGCCGCGATGAGCAACTCGTTCGCTTTCGGCGGTCACAACGCGACGCTGGTCTTCGCGCCGGCGCCGTGACCGTCCACATGCTGTGTCCCGTCTTCGAGAGGAACCCGACGTGTCGCCAACGCTGCTCGAGCTGTTCGACGCGCGCCGCGAGCAGGCGCCGCACCGCTGGGCCTGCGCCGGTGCCGGGGGCCGGCTGACCTACGCTGAGCTGGACGCCGCGGTGCAGGCTGAGACCGGGCGGCTGGCCCTCGCGGGCGTGGCAGCCGGTGACCCGGTCGGCGTCCCGGCCCGTCCCGCGGCGGAGATGGTCGTGGCGGTCCTGGCAGTGTGGCGGCTCGGGGCGGTCGCCGTCTGGGGGGCGCCGCAGCTGCTGTCGTGGACCGGCGGCACCGTGCCTGCGGGTGCCGCGTTCGTCGACCGGACGCCGTCCTCATCCGGCGTCGTGGTCGGCCATCAGGCCCTCGCCGGCCAGGTGTCCTGGGCACTGCGGCGCTGGTCCGTCACGCCCGAGGACCGGGTCCTGTGCACCTCGACCGTTCCGGCGGAGCTGTGCTTCGACGCTTTCCTGGCCCTGGCGGGTGGGGCCTGCGTGGTCTGGGCGCCGCCGCTGGCCGACGTCGCGGAGACGGCCCGCGTGGAGCGCGCGACGATCGTGGCACCCCCGGCCGGCGTCACGGTGCCGACGACCGGTCCCGTGCGGCTCGTGCTGCACCGGCACGGTTCTGCCGGTGCCGGTGCCGGTGCCGGTGCCGGTGCGGATTTGGCGGAGTGGTCGCTGTACGGGCTCGCCGAGGCCGGGGTCGTGCTGGCCGCCCGCCGTCTGGACGGTCCGTCGCGTGACGGAGCGGTGATCGGCCGTCCCGTCGACGGGGTGCGGCTGGCGGTGCTCGACGAGTACGGGTCACCGGTCCCGCCGGGTGTCAGTGGCGAGCTCTTCGCAGGCGGCAGCTGCGTGCCGCTCGCCGTGGACGGCGACGCGCCGACGAACGCCGGACACCTGCTGCCGGACCCGTTCGGCTCGCCCGGCAGCCGGATGCTCGGTGTCGTGGCCCGGGCGCGCTGGCTCGCCGACGGCACCCTGCAGGTGCTGGACGCCCCGGCACCGTCGCCGACGCCGGCCACCGCGGTCCCGGCGAAGGACGACCGGCCACTGACCCCCGGTGAGCTCGTGGTCGCGGAGGCATGGTCGGCGCTGATCGGGGTCCGGCCGAGCCGGGCCGGTGACGACTTCTACGCGCTGGGCGGCTATTCCCTGCTCGTCCCGGCGCTGGCCGGCCGGCTGCAGTCGGCTGTTGGTGCTGACGTCCCGCTCGCCGCGCTGTTCCGCGCCTCGACGCTCAGTGAGCAGGCCGCGCTGCTCGACCCCGGTGCGCAGCCGTCCCCGGACCCCGCACCCACGGGCGAGGCCGAACTGGTCGCCGGGGCCACGCTCGACCCGGCGATCGTCGTGCACACCCGGGCGCCGGTCCCGGCACGGCCACCGCGGCGGATCCTGCTCACGGGAGCCACCGGCTTCCTCGGCAGTTTCCTGCTCGCGGAGCTGCTGCGTACCTGGCCGGACAGCACCGTCATCTGCCTGGTGCGGGCCACGGACCGGGATCAGGCGTGGCGCCGGCTGCACGAGGCGGCCGGCCACTACCGGCAGTGGACCGATGCACACCGGCACCGGGTGACGGTGGTCGTCGGGGACCTGGCGCGGCCGCGGCTGGGACTGTCCCAGGAGGAGTTCGACGCACTGGCCGGATCGCTCGATCTGGTGCTGCACAACGGGGCGCGGATCAACCTGGTGGAGCCTTTCCAGCAGCTGTACGGCCCGAATGTGGCCGGCACGCAGGAGATCCTGCGGCTGGCGGCGCCGCGGGCGGTCCCGGTGCATTTCGTCTCCAGCACGGCGGTACTGGCCGGCTCGGGGACCGCACCGCCACTGCGCGGCGAAACGGACCGGCTCGACGCCGCGCAGGTCGGCCCCTACGGCTACGTGCGGTCGAAGTGGGCCGCTGAGGAACTGGTCCGGGCGGCTGCCGGACGCGGCCTGCCGGTCACCGTCTACCGGCCTGGTCGGATCAGCGGTGACACCGTCAACGGCATCTGCGGCCGCGACGACGCCTTCTGGACGGTACTGCGCGGATCGATGGAGGCCGGGGCGGTGCCGGACGGACCGGGATGGCAGACCGCGACCGCCGACCTCGTGCCGGTCGACTACGTCGCGCGCGCCATCATCTACCTGTGCGCCCACCACAACGCCGAAGGGCGCACGTACCACCTGGTCAACCCGGTGCCGACCCGGCTGAGCTCGGTCCTGGACCGGGCCCGGGCGGCCGGCGTCGAACTGCAGGACGTGTCACCGCAGCAGTGGGCTCTTCGGCTGGCGGCAACGGCCCGCCGGGACGGCACGCACAGCGCAGCCCTGCCCGCCGCGACGCTCGTCGGTGACACACCGGACCAGGAACGGATCCTGCCGGCCCGCCGCTACGACGCGACCGGCGCGCGAGCGGCGCTGGCCGGGTCCGGCATCGACTGCCCGGTGGTCGGCCCGGAGCTGCTCGACCGATACCTGCAGTTGCTCCTGCCGGCCGGCGCGCAGCCGGCCGGGAGCCCGGCGTGATCCCCGACGGCGCGGTGCCCCTCGTGCTGAGCGAGGCGCGTCGGCCGGACCACAGCGACGACGTGCACGCAACGCTCGCGGCCGGCGACGCCCAGATTGTCGACATGCCCGTGACCGAGCGGGAGCGGGTGCTCGGCGCGTGGGCGCGCGGGCCGGTCACCGCACCCAGCGACGACACGACCCTGGACGTCATCCTCCGTCAGGCGGAGGCGACGCCCTCCGCACCGGCGATCCGGGTGGGCGGCGTGACGCTCACCTACAGCGACCTGGTGCGCCGTGCCGCCCAGGTCGCCGCGCGGCTGCGCGCGTGCGGGGCGGGCACGGAGTCGCTGGTCGGTGTCTGCCTGCGCCGCGGTGCCGACCTGGTGCCGGCGTTGCTGGGTGTCTGGCAGGTGGGGGCAGCGTACGTACCGCTCGACCCGCAGCTGCCCGGTGAACGGCTCGGCCGGGTCCTGACCGGCGCCGGCTGCTCCGTCGTGGTGAGCGCGTCGCCGCAGGTGCCGCTGCTGGCCGGGGTGTTCGGCGGCACGCTGGTGCTGCTCGACGACGGCGACGACGCGGGGGATCCCGGGGAGCCGCTTCTACGGCCCGCCCGGGTCCATCCGGATCAGCTGGCGTACGTCATCCACACCTCCGGCTCCACCGGTGCGCCGAAGGGCGTCATGGTGCAGCACCGGGGACTGCTCAACTACCTGCGCTGGACGGTGCGGACGTATGCCGGCCGCCGTGGCGGCGCACCCGTCTTCTCCTCCATCGGCTTCGACCTGGGCATCCCGAACCTGTTCACCCCGTTGCTGATCGGTCAGCCGGTCCATCTGCTCCCGGACCCGCTGGACGTCGCCGAGCTGGGCAGCCGCCTCGCGGCCAGCGGGCCGTACAGCTTCATCAAGCTCACTCCGGGCCACCTGGACCTGCTGACCCATCAGCTCACCGCGGAGCAGGCGCGGGACCTGGCCGGTCTGGTGATCGCCGCGGGTGATGCCTTCCCGAGGTCACTCGTGCAGCGGTGGATCGCCCTGGCCGGGCCGGCAGGGACCCGGCTGGCCAGCGAGTACGGTCCGACCGAGATCACGGTGGGCAACTCGGGCGAGCCGGTCGGCGTGGACCGGCGCACGTCGCTGATGCCGCTGGGCGCGCCGATTCCCAACACGAGCATGTACGTGCTCACCGAACGGCTCGAGCCGGTCCCGGTCGGCGTTCCCGGCGAGATCTTCATCGGCGGGGTGGGTGTCGCCCGCGGTTACCTCGGGCGTCCGGATCTGACCGCGGAGCGGTTCCTGCCTGACCCGTACGGCGCGCCCGGGGCGCGGCTGTACCGCAGCGGCGACGTCGCCCGTTGGCTGCCGGACGGCACCCTGGAGTTCCTCGGCCGTGCCGACGACCAGGTGAAGATCCGCGGCTACCGGATCGAACCGGGCGAGATCCGTGCGGCGCTGTGCGGCCATCCGCAGGTCCGCGACGCGGTGGTGCTCGCGAGCCGGGCCGGGCCGGGCACCGTGTTGCATGCGTTCATCGTCACGGTGCCCGGGCCGCGGGTGCAACCGGACCGGTTGCGGGCGTACCTGGCGCGGGTCCTGCCGGAGTACATGGTGCCGGCCTCCGTGCTCGACGTTCCCGGCATTCCGCTGACCGCCAACGGCAAGGTCGACGCGGCGGCGCTGCGGAGGTTGTTGTGAACACCTTGCCGGTCTCCCACGCGCAGCAGGCGCTCGCGTTGCTGCACCGGCTCGACCCGGTGAGCCCGGCCTACCACACCGGCGCCGCACTGGTGGTGCAGGCCGCGCTGGACGCGGCGGCGCTGCAGCGGGCCGTGACCCGCCTTGCCCGGCGCCACGATACGGTGCGCACCACGTTCACCGTTGCCGGCGCGGACCTCAGCGCTGACATCGGGTCGCAGACCGCAGCAGCCCCTGAAAGCGGCATCCGTTGCGTGCTCGAGGATGCGGCGTCCGTGCGGCTGGAGGTGTCCCGCGCGGACCACCATGACGACGCCGCGGTGCGGAGCCTGGCCCAGCGGCTCGTCAACCGGCCGTTCCAACTCGACGCCGCGGCATTCCGGTTCGTGGCCGTCCACCTCGACGATCGGCGTTTCCTGCTCGTCATGGCCGCGCACCACATCGCCACCGACGCCTGGTCGAACTGGCTGCTCATCCGTGACCTGCTGGAGCTGTACCGCCAGGAGCGGTGCGGCGAACCCGCCGACCTTTCTGCGGCCGGCACCTACCAGGACTTCGTGGCCCGGGAGGCGGCCCTGCTCGCGTCTGCGCGGCGGACCGACCTGGCGGCCTACTGGCAGCGCACCTGCGCAGGTGTGCCGGCCGGGGAGCTGCCGGTGGACCACAGCCGCCCGGCCCGGCCGGGCGTCGGTGCGACCCACCGGATCAGGCTCACCGGTGCGGAGCTCGCTGCGCTGCGCAGCGCGGCCGCCGGCGCCGAGGTGACCCTGTTCGCCTTCCTCCTGGGCTGCTTCCAGGCGCTCGTGGCGCGCTACGGCGGGCAGCGCAGCTTCCTGCTCGGCTGCCCGACCTCGGTGCGGCACACCGCCGGCAGCCGCGACGTCGCCGGGAACTTCGTCAACACCCTGCTGTTCCGGGCCGACATCAACCGGCGCACCACCTTCCTGGAGCTGGCGACCGCCGCGTACGAGCAGGTCGGTGCTGGTGTGCGCGCGTCCGGGTTCCCGTTCGCGCTGCTGCCCCCGGTGGTGCGACCGGCCCGATCCGCAGGTGCGGCGGTCCTGTGCCGGATCACCTTCAACCTGATCGGCACCGCGCACCCGGAGCCGCTGCTGCGCCTGCTGCTGGACCCGGACAGCACCACGACGCCGGTGCCCTACGCCGGCCTGCTCGTGCAGCCGCTTACGGTGCCGCAGTCGGAGGGTCAGCTCGACCTCGCCGTGCACATCCAGCACGGCCGCGACTCGATGAGCGTCGAACTGCGCTACGACACCGCCCTGTTCGAGGCGGAGACCGTGGCCCGGCTGGCTGAGTCCTACCGCCGGCTGCTCGCGGCTGCCGCCGCCCAACCCGACCGGGCCGTCATGCGCACACCGCTGTTCGACGCGGCGGAGCTGGCAGAGCTGATGCGCGGCAACGGATCCGACCTTGTGGAAAGGACCGATCATGACGGTGCACGATGACATCGCCGACAACTTCGAGGACACGTTCCTGGTCGTACGCAACGACGAGGGCCAGTTCTCCGTGTGGTGGCAGGATCTGCCGCTGCCGGCCGGCTGGACCGCGGTCGGCCCGCCCGCGGACCGGCAGGCGTGTCTGGACCAGATCGCTGCGGTGTGGACCGATCTCCGCCCGATCAGCGTCCGCGCCCGCGCCGCGGCGCCGGGCGGTGCGACATGACCGCCCACGACCGGCCGGACACCGTCGTCGCCGCCGTGCGCCGCCACGCCCTCACCACCCCGGACCGGGTCGCGGTGCGGATCGTCGGCTACGGCGCAGACGAACCATCAACCGCCGAGCTGACGTATGCGCAGCTCGACCGCGACGCCGGCGCTCTCGCCGCCCGGCTGGGGCGGCACTGTGCACCGGGCGACCGGGCGCTGCTGGTCTACCCCGACACCATGGATCAGGTCGTCGCGTTCCTCGGTTGCCTGTATGCCAGCGTCGTGCCGCTCAATCCGGCGCTGCCGGTGCACGGCCGCCCGCACGAGATCGAGCGCGCCGCGGCGGTGCTGGGCGACGCCCGGCCGGCTGTCGTGCTGACCGCTGCGAGCCGGTGGCAGAGCACGGCAGCACTGTTGCGGGCGTGCTCCCACGGCGGCACGCCGTGTCTCGTCACCGACGCCGCCGGCGATTCCGGCAGCGATTCCGACAGCGCCGACGCGGACGACGCCACGCCCGGATGGCAGCCGCCGCCGGTCGTCCCGGACGCACTCGCCTTCCTGCAGTACACCTCCGGTTCGACGGGCGCGCCGAAGGGCGTGATGATCAGCCATGGCGCGCTGGCCGACAACGCCCGCGCCATTCTCGGACTGACCGGCGGGCGCGGCGGCGAGGTGTTCTGCGGCTGGCTGCCATTGCACCACGACATGGGCCTGGTCGGGCAGCTGCTCACCCCGCTGTACGGCGGCGGCACCACCGTGATGATGTCCCCGGCGCAGTTCATCCGCCATCCGCTGCGCTGGCTGCAGCTCATCGAGCGGTACCGGGCCGGCTACACAGCGGCGCCGAACTTCGCCCTTGACCTGTGCTGCAAGCGCGTGACGCCCGAGCAGGCCGCCGGACTGGACCTGTCAAGCCTCCGGGTGATCCTCAACGGTGCGGAGCCGATCGACGAGCGCACCATCGAGCGTTTCGCCGACCGGTTCGCCGGCTCGGGCCTGGACCGGCGGGCACTCAAGCCCGCCTATGGCCTGGCCGAGTCCACGCTCCTGGTCACCGCGACACCGCGCGGCCGGCGGTACCGCACGATTGTCGCCGACGCGCCGGCGCTCGGCCGGGATCAGCTGCTGCCGGCGGCGGCGCAGACGTCTCCCGGCGGGCGCGTCACACTCGTCGGCAGCGGCACGCCGCACGGCATGCAGGTGCTGGTGGTGGACCCGGACACCTCCGTCGTCCTGGACGACGGCCGGGTCGGCGAGGTCTGGACCCGCGGCCCCAGCCTCGCATCCGGCTACTGGGCGCAGCCGGAGCTGAGCGCCGCGACGTTCGGTGCCCGTACCGCTGACGGCGCCGGACCGTTCCTGCGCACCGGCGACCTCGGCGCCTTCCACGACGGGGAACTCTTCATCACCGGCCGCTGCAAGGACGTCGTCATCGTGCACGGCCGCAACATCTACCCGTACGAGGCGGAACGGCTCATGCGGGACCTGCACGCCGGCTTCCACGGCCTCAACGGCTGCTTCTTCTCCGTCTCCGGCCAGGGCGAAGAACCCGTCGCCGTGCAGGAGCTGCGCCCAGCGGCGGTCCCGGGCGCGGAGCTGCCGGTCCTCGCCCGCACGATCCGCGAGTCGCTGACCGAGCGTCTCGGCGTCGCCGTGGCGAACGTCGCCCTGGTGACGCCCGGATCGGTCCGCCGCACGACGAGCGGCAAGGTGGAGCGGCTGAGCACGCGCGAACTGTTCCTCGCCGGACAGCTCCGCATCGTCTACCAGGACCTCACCGCCGGCGTGCGGGCCCGCTGCGACGCCGGGAGGTCCGCATGAGCCACCCGCTGTCGGCTGCGGCGCTGCAGCTGGACCGCAGCCTCGGTGACCCCGGCGACCCAGCCCAGGTCCTCTCCTACCGGCGCTGCGCGGCGCTCGACGCCCACGAGGAGTTCCCCGCCGACGCCTGCCGCGAGCTGGACCGGCTCGGGGTCCCGCGATACTACGTGCCGGTCGAGGCAGGCGGTGCCCTGGACCGATACGACCGTGCCCTGCAGATGCTGCGGGTGATCGCCCGGCGTGACCTCACCGTGGCGATCGGGCATGGCAAGACGTTTCTCGGGGCGGCCTGCGTCTGGGTCGGCGGCTCGCAGCAGCAGCGACGTGACCTCGGCACGGCGGTGGCCGGCGGTGCCGTGGTGTCGTGGGCGCTGACCGAACGCGACCACGGCAGCGACCTGCTCGCCGGCGAGGTGACCGCGGTGCCGGAGCCCGGAGGCTACCGCCTGACCGGCGAGAAGTGGCTGATCAACAATGCGACGCGCGGCGACCTTGTCTGCGTGTTGACCCGGGCCGGACCGGAACCGGGGCCGCGCTCCTTCAGCGTCGTCCTGGTCGACAGGCGTGCGCTGCCCGACGGCAGCCATCAGCCGCTGCCTGCCGAACGGCTGCACGGCATCCGTGGTGCGGACATCAGCGGCATCCGGTTCACCGGTGCCCGGGTGGCTGCGGACGCGCTGATCGGCGGCGCCGGGGAAGGCCTGGAGCTGGTGCTGAAGACGCTGCAGCTGACGCGGGTGCTGTGCACCGGGCTGTCGCTGGGCGCAGCCGACCACGGGTTCGGCCTCGCCATGCAGTACTCCCGGACGCAGCGGCGCTTCGGCGGGACCCTGGCAGAGCTGCCGCAGACCCGGCGGATCCTCGGGCGCGCCGCCGCCGACCTGCTGCTGGTGGAGGCGGTCACCATCGTCGCCGGCCGAGCCGTGCACGCGCTGCCTGCCGAGCTTGCGCCGATCTCCGCGGCCGTCAAGTATCTGGTGCCCACCGTGGTGCAGAGGATGCTCACCGCGCTGGGCGACGTGCTCGGCGCCCGCTCGCTGCTGTCGGACGACACGTTCGCCGACGGCCGGTTCCAGAAGCTGTGCCGCGACCATCGGCTGGTCGGCATCTTCGACGGCAGCACCGTGGTCAACCTGCACGCGCTGATCACCCAGTTCCCGTTCCTCGTCCGGCACCGCGACCGGGTCGACACCGCCGGCCTGACCGCGGCCACCGACCTGGCCGTGGACCTGCCGGCGTTCGACCCGCGGCTGCTGGTGCTGCTGCCGCGGCAGGGTTGCAGTCTCGTCAATGCACTGCCCGCGCTCACGCAACGGCTGACCGGCGATCCGGGCACGGCCGCCGCGGCGGCGCATGCCGCCGCGGTCGCCGCCCGGGCCGGCGAGATGTCCGCCGCCATGCAGGCGTTGCGGCCGACCGCCCGGGACCAGCCGCCCGCGGCGTTCCGGCTGGCCGAGGACTTCGCCCGATGCCTGGCAGCGGCCGCGGCCGGGCACCTGTGGGCGGCCAACCGCGGCCCGGTGGGCGCCGGTCCGACCGCACCGCTGTGGTCCGGTGGTCTGTGGCTGGAGGCCGTGCTCACCCGGCTGCGCGAGCAGCTCGAGCCGGGCACGGAGCCCGGCGGCGACGTCTACGAGCGTCTCATCGCTGCACTGCAGGCGCAGCATGCCGCGGGCCTGACGGCGTCTCTGCTGCCCTACCCGAGGATCGGAAGTGATGACCGTGGCTGACCGGGTCCTGCCGATCTTCGACATGCTGGAGCGCCCCGATCCGCTGGAGGAGTACTTCGGCGACTCCGCGGACCCGGCGAATCCGCTCGGCGACGCGGCCTTCCTGGACGCCGACGAGCGCGGCGAACTGCTGCCGGCCGGTGAACGCCTCCTCGCGGCGTACGCCCTCAACGCCGAGTTCGTGCCGCAGCGCCTCGGCGGACGGCTGGCCGGCCTGGACCGGCTCGGGCGGCTGCTGCGGCCGGTGTTCAGCCGCGACGCCGCACTCGCCCTCGGCTACGGCGCCAGCAACCTGGTCGGCGCCGTGAACGTCTGGGCAGACGGGTCCGGCAAGCAGCAGCGGGGCCTCGCCCACCTGCTGCTCGGCGGTGGCCGGGTCAGCGCCGCGTACACCGACCTGGCGACCGGCAACGACGTCGTCCGCTCCGCGTTCAGCGCCCGCCGTGACGGCGACCAGCTGCTGCTCAACGGCCGGAAAGAGATCATCAACAACCTCGCCCGCGCCGAGGCGATCACCGTGCTGGCCAGAACCGGTGAGGAGCCGGGCAGCCGCAGCCACAGCCTGCTGCTGCTGGACCGGGCGGCACTGCCCCGCGACGGCTACGAACTGCTGCCGCGCTACCGGACCGCCGGGGTACGCGCGATGTACCTCGGCGGCATGGCCTTCCGTGACTGCGCCGTGCCGGCCAGCAGTATCGTCGGCGAGCCGGGTCACGCCCTCGAGACGATCCTGCGGGCCTTCCAGGTGACCCGGGCCGTGCTGCCGTCGGCGGCGCTGGGCGGCATGGACTCGGCACTGCGGACGGTGGCCGCCTTCAGCGCGACCCGGCGGCTGTACGGCCGGCGGGTCGCCGACCTGCCGCATGCCCGGGCGGTGCTCGCCGGCGCCTTCGTCGACACCCTGATCTGCGACAGTCTCGCCACGACGGCGTGCCGGGCCGTCCACGTGCTGCCACACCAGTCCGCCATGTACTCGGCGGCGGTGAAATACGCGGTGCCGCTGCTGCTGCGCGACGCCGTCGACGACCTCGCCGTCGTGCTGGGCGCACGGTCGTTCCTGCGGTCCGGTCCGCACGCCGTGTTCCAGAAGCACCTGCGGGACCTGCCGGTCGCCGCGCTGGTCCACGCCGGCGGCACGGTCTGCCAGGCGACGATGATTCCACAGCTGCGCTCGCTGAGCCGCACATGGTTGCGGGCCGCAGCGGCAGGCCCGGAGCTGTTCGGGCTCGACGCCCCGCTGCCGGACCTGGACCTGCCGGGACTGTCGGTCATCGCCACCGGCGACGACGCGGTGCTGGCCACCCTCTGGCAGCTGCGGGACGCGCTACCGCCGGACGGGACACTGCGCCGCTTGTGCGACGCCTTTGTCGCCGAGATCGGCGAGCTGAAGGGCCGCTGCGCCGCGCTCGCCCCACGCGACCAGGGTCCGCTCGCCGGGCCCGGGGCGTTCACCATCGCGCACCGGTACGCCATGGTGCTGGCCGCCGCCGCGTGCCTGGGTGTCTGGCAGCACAACCGGACGCATCCCGATCCGTTCTTCCGCGACGACATCTGGGTGGTGGCCGCGCTGAGCCGCCTCGCCCGCCGGATCGGCCGGCCGACCGGCGCGGCGGACCTGCCGGACGGGGTTGCCACGGAGGTTTTCGAACGGTACGAGCACGGGCGGGCGTTCGACCTCGTCGGCCGAGCCGTCAGCACCACACATCGCCAGTTTGACCACCGAATGATCGGAGCCACGCGATGACCGGGACGACTGCCTCGCGGCCGGGGGCCGTACCCCAGCTGGACGACATCCGCACCTGGGTGCTCAGCCGGGTCGCCTATTACATCGAGCGGACACCGGCGGAGATCGACCCTGACGCCAAGCTCGTCGGCTACGGACTGGACTCTGTGTATGCCCTGTCCCTGTGCGGCGACATCGAGGACGAGTACGCCCTCGTGGTGGATCCGACGCTGGCCTGGGACCATCCGACGGTCAACGCGATCGCTACCTGTCTGCTCGACCTGCTTGCCGCACGGGCACGAGCTGCGGAGACCTCATGAAGGTCCCGTTCGGACCCTGCCGCCGCATGGCCCGACAACTGGCCCGCTTTGATCGCCCGGCCGGCCGCCGGCGGTGACGGCGCCGCGGCCTGGCCGCACTCGCCAGGAGCTACCTGCCGGCCGGAACCGACCTACGAGGGATGCCAAGGAACTCGCTTGCCAACTGGATCCGCAGGAACCCGCCCAGGAGACAAAGACGTCAGGTCCCCGTCGGGGCGTGCGCGACGGGCGTCGTGGCACGGGCGGAGGCAACGAGCAGCGGCGTGGTCGAGTGGTGCACCAAGGTGTGACTGACAGATCCGGCCAGCAGGCGTTGCAGGCCGTCCTGCCGGCGGCAGCCGACCACCAGCAACGACGCGTCCGCTGCCTCCAGCAGCAGCAGGCGCGCCGGACCGGCGCCGTGAACGACGTCGCTGCGGACAGTGACATACGGATACCGCGCTCGCCAGGCGGCGAGGACCTCGTCGAGCAGACCCTGCGCTGTCCGGTCACCGGGCTGCGCCGGTGTGATGTAGCAGGCGCGCAAGTCGCTGCCGTGCCGGTCGGCGGTGTCGAAGGCGTATCCGATCGCTGCGTCGGAGGGGCGCTGCGGCGTCGACGCCGACAACGACCGGGCCTCCGGCATGGTGTGGGGTGGCGCCGAGAACGGCGACCGGGCATTCGGCGTGCCGCGCCACTTGAGCGCTCACCGACCCGAGGTGGACCGGCAGGCGACCCCGGCCGCGGCGGCCGACGACGACGAGGTCGGCGGCGTGCGCCTCGCCGATCAGCAACGCGTCGGCCGGCCGGTCGGCGATGTACACCTGAACCCGCAGGCTTTTGTGCTGGTGGTACAGGTAGTTGCGGGCGAGGTCGAGCAGGCGGCGGGCCTCCGTGGCCCGGTCCTCGATTGTTCTGACCATTGCCGTCTCGGCGTCGGCGTCGGCGCGTCTGACGGCCAGGGGACAGACGGTTGTACCGCACGGGACCTTTGCCCCGCGCAACCGTGGCAGAAGCAGCATTGTTGGCCGGCGAACGCCACACCTTTGCGGCGACGCCGAGTAGGTGGGCCTTCGGATGGGACGGACTTGGGTCAGAGGTCCCGTCCTGGACGGGACATTCAGCACCAGCCAGCCTTGGCGCCGGCTGTCAGGGTGAAGGCGGCCGAATCTGAACAATCCTGAGCAGCCACCGCAACTCAGGCCATAGAGCGGACCGGAGCACCTTCCATGATCGCAATTGAGCTGTGGCGACGGTTGTCCGCTGAGTTCGTCGGTACAGCGGCGCTTGTCACCGCCGTCGTTGGTTCCGGCGTCATGGCGTCGAGACTGTCCCCGCTCGATGCCGGGCTGCAGCTGCTTGAATGCTCAACCACCGTCGCGCTCGCGCTGGCTACGCTGGTCCTGGTGCTCGGGCCGATCTCCGGTGCGCACCTCAACCCGGTGGTGTCTCTGGCCGATTGGTTCCTCGGTCGCGGTACTCGTGTCGGCCTCGCCGGAGGCGATCTGGCCTGGTACGTCATAGCACAGGTGTCCGGGTCGGTGTGCGGGTCGGTGCTTGCCAACCTGATGTTCGGTCTGCCTGCCGTGCAATTGTCCGCAACAGATCGCTTGGCCAAGAACCTGTGGCTGGGCGAGGTCGTGGCCACCGCTGGGTTGATTCTGCTTGTCTTTGCACTGGCCCGTGCCGGCCGAGCCGCCGCGATGCCGGCCGCGGTCGGGGCCTATATCGGCTCAGCCTGCTGGTTCACGTCGTCCACCTCATTCGCGAATCCCGCCGTCACGGTCGGACGCGTGTTTACTGACACCTCGTCCGGCATCGCCGCAGGCTCGGTGGCGGCCTTCGTCGGCGCTCAATGCATCGGAATGGCGATCGGGATCGCGTTACTACGAGCGCTATATCCCGTAACGGCCCAGACGGCCGGCAGGGTGCTCGCGGACGCCGTTGCTGGGCAGGAAGAATGCGGTCGAGGGTGCGGTGCAGGCCGAGGTCGAAGCCGATCCCGACGACTGCATGGAGCAACGCTTGGAGCCGCCCACGGCTGGACACCACCGCACCGACCCGGGCGAGGAGCTCCGCAGCGGCCATGATGGCGGCGAAGAGGGCTCCGTCGTCATACGACGTCAAGATGAGCGCTTGATCAAGGGGTCGACCGAACGACATCACGGCAGACGTCGATACCACTCCCGTCCGGGAGGCGACCGTCAAGGACGGGCGACGGCCGGCTTCAGCGCGGGATACGGTGCGTTGCGTTGACCGCGGATCCGGACTCGCCGACGACTCCAATGTCGCCCTTCGCTTCCGCGCATCTCGCGCAGGCCGAAGCGGACCACTTCGTGATCGTCGAGCAGATAACCCCGAATTGTGCCGCCCTTCATACTCGACCACCGGCCCGGCCGCCAAGCTGATGGCGACGAGTATCCCGGTTTGAACTCGTGCGCACAGCGCCCTCGCGGACGGCGGCGAGCCGAAACCGGTCCGCGCCGCGCAGGGCCGAAAGTCCCGCCGCAACAGGGACCTGAGCCTCATGTGCGTCGATGCCGAGCGGGCGAGGGTAGGTGTGGCAGCACACACTCCAACGAGGGGAACGGGTCGATGACCGCAGGACGGAACCTTGCCGCCGTGCTCGGCGGCTGGAGCGTGCGCCATCGCGTCGCCGCGATCGGCGGGTGGCTCGTCGTCGTGGTCGTCACCACGATCCTCGGCTCGGTGGCCGGACAGCGGCAGATGACCGTGGACGAGTACGCCGCGGGTGAGTCCGCGCAGGCGATCCGCATCCTGGAGCAGGCGGGCATCAGCCAGCCGGCCGGCGAGATGGTGATGGTGCGCAGCGCCGCCATGACCGTGGACGACGTCGCGTTCCAGGGCGCGGTCCGTGAGCTCGCGTCCGCCGTCCAGCAGACCGGTCAGGTCACCAACGTGATCGATCCGTATGCGGCGGGCCTGTTGTCGGCGGACCGGCACAGCGCGCTGATCCGCTTTTCGATGTCCGGCCGCTCCGACACCGCCTGGGAGCGTGTGCAGCCGATTCTGGACGCCGTGGCCGCGGTCCGAGCGGCGCATCCTGAGGTGACAGTCGAGCAGTTCGGCGAGGCCAGTGCCGGTCGCTGGTTCAACGACACCGTGCTCAAGGACTTCCACCGTGCCGAGTGGACCGCTATCCCACTCGCTCTCGGCATCCTCGTTGTGGCGTTCGGGGCGCTGCTGGCCGCGGTGCTCCCCGTCGGCCTCGCGATGACCGCGTTCTTCGCCGCCAACGGCCTGCTCGCGATCATCAGTCACCGGATGCACGTGGACAGCACGGCCAGTTCCGTGATGCTGCTCGTCGGGCTGGCGGTCGGCGTCGACTACTGCCTCTTCTACCTGCGCAGGGAGCGGGAGGAGCGGGAGGCCGGCAAGGATCCCGCAACAGCGCTCCAGGTGGCCGCCGCGACCTCCGGGCGGGCGGTGCTCGTCTCCGGCGCGACCGTCGTCGTCGCGATGTCCGGCATGTTCCTGTCGGGAATGCTGCTGTTCAACGGTTTCGCCGTGGCGACCATCAGCGTCGTCCTCATCGCCATGCTCGGCTCCGTGACCGTCCTGCCGGCGCTGCTGTCGGTGCTCGGTGCCAAGGTCGACCTCGGCCGTATTCCCGGACTGCGCCGCCGCCAGAAGAACCGCAAGGGCAGCCGCGCGTCGCGAGTGTGGGAGGCGATGCTGGCGCGACCGTGGGCATCGGCCATTGCCTCGACATTGTTTCTGCTGGTGCTGGCCGCGCCGATGGTCGGGATGCGCACCGAGAAACTGTCGTTCGACAAGCAGCTTCCAGCAGACACGCCAATCGTGCGGACCTACCACAACATCGCCCGGACGTTTCCCGGTGGTCCGGCGCCGGCACGCGTTGTCGTGCGGGCCGACGGCGTCGACACGGCCAAGGTGCAACAGGCGATAGCTGACTTTACAGCGGCCGCGCCGGCCACCGGCCTGTTCCGTGCGCCGATCCGGGTCGTGGCCAGCAGCCCGTCCGGTGTCACCGAGATCGAGGTTCCGCTCGCCGGCAGCGGCTCCGACGCGACGTCCGTGCGGGCGCTGCGCGTGCTGCGCAAGGACGTCATTCCCGCAACCCTCACGAATGTGCAGGGTGTCAGCGCGTACGTCGCCGGCGACCTGGCCTTCTCCTCGGATTTCAACGACCAGCTGGGCCGCAGCATCGTGCCGGTGCTCGGGTTCGTCATGGGCATCGCGTTCCTGGTCATGCTCTTCGCGTTCCGGTCGCTCACCATCGCAGTGGTGTCGATCGTGCTGAACCTGATCTCGGTCAGTGCGGCGTTCGGCGTGCTGGTGGCGATCTTCCAGCACGGTTGGGGTGCCGGCCTCGTGGGGACCACCGGCGTCGGGGCTGTCGAATCCTGGATCCCGCTCTTCGCCTTCGTCATCCTGTTCGGGCTGTCGATGGACTACCACGTGTTCGTGGTGTCCCGGATCCGCGAGGCCCACGACAGCGGCATGCCCACCGGTGCCGCGATTCTTGCCGGTATCCGCAGTACAGCGGGAGTCGTGACCAGCGCCGCGATCATCATGGTCGGCGTGTTCGCCGTCCTCGGCTCGTTGTCCATGCAGGACTTCAAGCAGCTCGGAGTTGGCCTCGCGGTCGCCATCCTGCTCGACGCGACCGTCGTCCGCGCGGTGCTCCTGCCGTCGATCCTGTCATTGCTCGGCGACCGCACGTGGTACCTCCCACGGTGGATCGATCGGCTCGCCGGACGGGGCCGCGACGCCGCCGCGGTGACCGATCGTGATCTGGAACAACTGCGGGACGACGAGCTCGCTGCGGTGCGGAGACGGAGTCCGGCTGCCGAGGCATGAGCGGCGCCGGCACCATCCCGGGGGCCGGCGCGGCCGGTGTCACCGGACGGTCACCGGTAGGGAGCCCTCCGGTTGTAGCAGATCGCTACCGATGTCGCGGCGTGCCAGGGACCTGCGGCCGGGAGGTTCCTGCGGCACGGCATGCGTTGCGTCGCCCACCCGCCGCCACGTCAATGGGCGGCCTACGGCATACGTCGGTCCGTGGCGATGTCGCCCCTGGACGCGCGGATCGTCCTGGCCGAATGTGTGCCCCGCGTGGCCCGGTCGCCTGCGGACCTCTGCATGGAGGTTGACCGTCAGGCCGGAGTCATCTGATGGCGGATGCTGCGTGCGGCCGGTCGGGACAGCCCAGGAATCGACGTCCGGTAGTCTTCCAGACGTATTTTGAGCCGGGTGGCGGGCCGGACCGTATCCTTTGGGCCGACGCGTTGGAAGAATTGCCGACGTCCGGGAACTGTAGTGCGCATGGCGCCGCTTTCCTGGAAACCCGAAAACTCGTGCTCCGCCGTTTGGCGTCTATTTCTTCCCGTGCGCGCCCGGACCGTTCCGCCGGATCGGGCATTTGCGCGTCTGTCAAGAGGCGTTCGGCACGCGTGGCGTCTGGGCAGGTCATGAATGTCAGGGGGCACTGTACCCGGACGATTTGACGGTCAGGTCAGGGTGGTATCGGCCGAACGGTTGATTCGATGGATATCTGATCTTGTTGCGCACGTTTTCCTTTTCAGTGGCTTGAGTGGCACTGTTCGCCCGCGTGCAGGACGAATGTCGAGATCGGCCGACAATGATGCCAGGGAACACTCAAGATATTGACAATTTGCCATGGTTGACATTGCTGTCACGGGCTGTGCAGCATGGTGGTCGGACTGATGCGGGCGACGATGGAAATCGTCGATCATCGTGCTCCAGGACTGGATCTGCGTTTCTGGAGAATTGAAATGAACAACGGGACGGGTTCGGTGTGCGACCGGCCGGGACACCGCCTCGACTTCGAATCGAATGTGTCCGCAAGATTGTTCGGTTTGCGGCACGGCGGGAATGTCAGGAGGAGCAACTCATGAGCAGTTCGGCTTCGGTAGCGGGGGACACCTCCGGACGTTCGGCGCTGGTCGATCGTTTCCAGGCGGTGCTGGCCGCAGCGCCGGACGCGCAGATCTACCGGTTCCTGGCCGATGGCGAGGGTGCGCCGGCCGGGATCGCCAACCGTGACCTCGACCTGCGCGCCCGAGCCCTCGCGGTCCGCCTCCGTCAGCACGTGGACGCCGGTGACCGGGCTCTGATCGTCTGCCCGCCCGGCGTGGACTACCTCGCGTCGTTCCTCGCCTGCCTGTATGCGCGAGTCGTCGCCGTGCCCGTGTACCCGCCGAACCCGGTGCTGCTCAAGCGAACCCTGCCACGCCTGGTGAGCGTGATCGAGGACTCCCGACCGGCGGTGGTACTCGCGCCGGCCGCGGTGACGGCAATGGCCGCCGAGATCGCCCGCCAGGCACCCGGCCTTGCGGCGTTGCGCTGGGAGGCGGTCGACCAGGTCGGCGCGGACCTCGCCGGCGACTGGACGCGCCCAGCCTTCGAGGCCGGTGACATCGCGTTCCTGCAATACACCTCGGGCTCGACAGGCAGCCCGAAAGGTGTGGTGCTCAACCACGCCAACCTGGTGGCAAATCTCGATGTCACCAACCGGAGGTTCGTGCGGGGGGCCGAGGACACCCACTTGGTCAGCTGGCTGCCGCCGTACCATGACATGGGCCTCATCGGCGGGATGCTGCAGCCGCTGTACGGGGGGTTCCCGGTGACCTTCATGTCGCCGGTCTCGTTCCTGAAACGACCGCTGCGATGGCTGAAGGCGATCTCCGACCACCGTGCGACGCTCAGCGGTGGACCGAACTTCGCATACGACCTCTGCACCGCCAAGATCACCGAGGAGCAGCGCGCCGAACTGGACCTCAGCACATGGCGGCAGGCGTTCTGCGGCGCCGAACCTGTCCGTGCGGACACCGTCCAGCGCTTCGTCGAGGCGTTCGCACCGGCAGGGTTCCGTCGGGACGCGTTCTACCCGTGCTACGGCCTGGCAGAGGCAACGCTCTTCGTCACGGGCAACGCCGGCCTGACCGGACCGACGGTCCGGCACCTGGAGGCAGGCGCGCTGACCCGGCATCTCGCCGTCGACGCCGCAGCCGGCGAGGAATCCCGCACCGTCGTCGGTTCGGGCCAGCCGGCCGACGGCCATGACGTCGCCATCGTCGACGTGGAGACCGGTGTACGGCTGCCTGCCGGGCAGGTCGGCGAGATCTGGGTGTCGGGGCCGAGCGTGGCGCAGGGGTACTGGGGAAAGCCGGACGAGTCCGCGGCAACCTTCCGCGCCCGTGTCACCGGCGGCGACGACCGCCAGTATCTGCGCACCGGAGATCTCGGCTGCATGGTGGGCGACGAACTGTTCGTCACCGGCCGGAGCAAGGACGTCATCATCATCGCCGGGCAGAACCACTACCCGCAGGACATCGAAAGCACCGTCGAGCAGAGCGACACCGCGCTGCGACCGGGCTCGGGCGTGGCCTGCTCCGTCGAGCGCGACGGCGAAGAGCAACTGGTGGTCGTGCAGGAGGTGGCCGGCAACCGGGCCCGGCTGGACCCCGACCGGGCGGTCGCAGCTATCCGGGCCGCGGTGGCCGTCCAGCACGGACTGGCCGTGCACGACATCGTACTCATCAAGCAGGGCACCATCCCGAAGACCTCGAGCGGCAAGCTCCAACGCGGGGCATGCCGCGACGCGTTCCTGCACGATGCCTTGGACGTCGTGGCCGCATGGAGCGTGACCGCCGGCCAGGCGCCCGAACGGCCCGCACCGCAACCGGTCGAGCCCGAGCCGATCCGGCCTCCCCGGCCTGCGCAGCTTCCTGAGTCCGCGCCGCGTCCTGCGCCGGCACCGCTTCCCCAGCCCGCGCCGGCGAACGAGCCGCCGCAGACGGCGACGATGCGCCGGGCGTACGCGACGATCGAACGCCTCCAGCAGCGGATCGCGGAGCACGAGCGGGCCAGGTCCGAGCCGATCGCGATCGTCGGGCTCGCCGCACGGTTCCCCGGCGGCGTGGTGGACGCCGACTCGTTCTGGGATCTGCTCAGCAACGGCCGCGACGCCGTCGGCGACATCCCTGCAGACCGGTGGGATGTGGACAGGTACTACGACGCGGAGCCGTTCCGGGCCGGGAAGTCCATCAGCCGGTGGGGTGGATACCTGGACCGGGTCGACCGGTTCGATCATGACTTCTTCGGCATTTCCCGCCGCGAGGCCGTGATGATGGACCCGCAGCAACGGCTGATCCTGGAGGTGACGTGGGAGGCCCTGGAAGATGCCGGCCTGCCTCCACGCGGTCTCGCCGGTAGCGCCACCGGCGTCTACATGGGACTGTGCAGCAGCGACTACTCCAGCCAGGTGTTCCAGTCCGCGGAGGGCATCCAGGCGCACGCGAGCACCGGCAACTCGCACGGCATCGCGACCGGACGGGTGTCGTACCTGCTGGATCTCAAAGGCCCGAGCGTGTCGATCGACACGGCCTGCTCCTCCTCACTCGTCGCAGTTCACCAGGCCGGACAGGCGCTGCGGCTCGGCGACATCGACATGGCGATCTGCGGCGCGGTCAACGTGGTGCTGCAGCCGCATCTGAGCATCTCGTTCTCGCAGTTCCCGGAGATGCTTGCCGCCGACGGCCGGTGCAAGACGTTCGACGCCGCCGCTGACGGCTTCGTGCGCAGCGAAGGCTGCGGCGTAGTGGTGCTGAAGCGTCTGTCCGACGCGGTGCGCGACGGGGATCGCATCCATGCCCTCATCCGCGGCTCCGCCGTCAACCAGGACGGGCGAAGCTCGGGCCTCACCGCGCCCAACGGCGCTGCGCAACGCGCGGTGCTCCGGCGGGCATTGCAGGTCAGCGGGGTGGAAGCGGCGCAGGTCGGCTACATCGAGACGCACGGCGCCGGCACCAAACTCGGTGACCCGATCGAGGTGGAGGCACTCGCCGAGGTGTACGGCCGGTCCGAGGGCGCCCCGCTCTACCTCGGTGCGGTGAAGTCGAGCCTCGGCCACATGGAGGCGGCGTCCGGCATCGCCGGGCTGATCAAGGCGACATTGTGCCTGGAACACGGGGAGATCCCGCCGAACCTGCACTTCCATCAGCTCAACCCGCACATCTCCTTCGACGGCACCACCTTCGCCGTGCCGACCGTCCGCAGTCCGTGGCCGGTCACCGGGACACGGTTCGCGGGATTGAGCAGCTTCGGGTTCAGCGGCACCAATACCCACGTGATCCTGCAACAGGCCCCGGAGGCCGCCGCCCCGGCGCCCGACGACCGGCGGCCGCGCTCAGTGCTCGCCCTATCGGCGAAGACCGAGACCGCGCTGGTCAAACTCGCCGGCCGCTACCACCGCAGGCTGACGGCAGGCACCCCGGTCCCGGCTGCAGACCTGTGCTTCTCGGCCAACACCGGTCGCGCGCACTTCCCGCACCGGCTCGCTGCCGTCGGCGGGTCCGCCGAGGAGCTCGCGGCGCGGCTCGCCGACTACACCCGCGGCGAGCCGGCTGCCGGGGTGCTGTCCGGGCGGGCCGCCGACGCCGCCGCATCCGACGTGGTGTTCCTGTTCACCGGGCAAGGACCGCAACGGGCCGGGATGGGCCGGGAACTGTACGAGACCCAGCCGACGTTCCGCCGGGTGCTCGATCACTGCGACGAGGTGCTGCGCCCCGTGTTGGATGAGCCGCTGCTGTCAGCGATCTACCCCCAGGACCCGGCTTGCGACCTGATCAACGACATGGCCTACGCGCAGCCTGGCCTGTTCGCCGTCGAGTACGCCCTCGCGGAGCTGTGGCGCTCATGGGGCGTGGAGCCGGCCGCCGTGCTCGGGCACAGCCTCGGCGAGTACACCGCGGCATGCTTCGCCGGAGCGTTGCCCCTCGACGACGGTCTGCGCCTCGTCGCCGAGCGCGGCAGGCTGCTGCACCAACTCGCCGACACCGGGACGATGGCCGCCGTCTTCACCTCCGCGGACGAGGTCCAGCGTGAGCTCGACCGGCACGACCCGGACCTCGTCGCGATCGCCGCCGCGAACGGGCCCGCGAACACCACCATCTCCGGCACCCGGCAGGCGGTCACCGACGTCTGCGCGGCGTTCACGGCCCGCGGCGTCGACGTCCGGCGGTTGCACATCTCCACGTCGTCACACTCCCCGCTCGTCGAACCGGTGCTGGAGCCGCTGCGGCGGGCGCTGTCGGCGGTGGGGTTCAGCACACCGCGCGTGCCGTTGGTGTCGAACCTGACGGGCCGGCTGTGGCCGTGGGATCAGGCGTTGGACGCCGATTACTGGTGCCAGCACGCCCGCCGGCCGGTGCTGTTCGCCGACGGCGTCGGCGCGCTGCTGGAGCTCGGTTACCGGACCTTCCTCGAGGTCGGACCGGCACCGACGCTGCTGGGTCTGCTCGGCGACATCGTGCCGTCCGGCTCGAACATGCTGATGCTGCCGAGCCTGCGTCCCAGGGCGGGCGACTGGAATGTCCTGCTGGACAGCGTGAGCCGGTTGTACGTGCAGGGCGCCGACATCGACTGGGCCGGCTTCGACAAGGACTACACCCGTGCCCGGGCGAGGCTGCCGCTCTACCCGTTCGACAAGGTCCGGTGCTGGCACGACTTCGGCACGGCAACGCCGTTCGCCGCTGCGGGCGCGGCACCCACGCCGGCCGCTGGAAACACCCCGGACCTGCCCAAGCAGGGACGCACGGGTGCAGTGCCGGTCCGCGGCTGGGCGAGCTCGCTGCCGTCCGCCGAGGACCTGCTCAGGGCCCAGCCCGCAGAACGGACCGGCGCCATGATCACCGAACTGCTCCGCAGCGTCCAGCGCGCACTCGGCGCCGGCTCGGCGACCGTGGACCCGGAAGCGCCGCTGTCCGGCCTCGGCCTGGACTCCCTGATGGCGGTGGAGCTCCGCAACGAAATCCAGGCACGGCTCGAGGTGTCGATCCCGATCGCCGGGCTGCTGAGCGGGGCCACGATCCGCAGCGTCTCCGAGCAGATCATCACGCAGGTCGAGCAGCGACAGGCGTCGCCGACCGGCGCCCCGGACGGCACGACGGCGATCCGCCGGGTGGCGCGGGTCGAGGACCTGGCCGAACAACTACTCGCCGTCGTCGAGCAGACGCCTGAGGCGATGGTGGGCGCTGCTGCCAGCGGGACGGAGCTCGGCAATGTCTGACCTGACAGACCGGCTGGCTTCACTGACACCGCAACAGCGGGCCCATTTCGAGCAGCTCATGCTGGACTCCGGCCTGCGACCGCAGGCGACCGCACTGCAAGAGAACCTCTTCCCGCTGTCGGTGCTGCAGCAGGGCATGTGGTTCCTCGAACAACTCCGACCGGACAACCCCGCCTATGTCGTGCCCGGCGCGCTGCGCATCCGGGGACCACTGGACCGGGTGGCGCTGCTCGACGCGGCCAACGAGGTGGTGCGCCGCCATGAGGCACTGCGCACGACGTTCGAACTGCGTGACGGCAAGCCGAAACAGGTGGTGCATGCCAGCATGCCCTTGGAGCTGCCGGAGATCGACCTGCGGCCGGCCGTTCCCACCGGCGCGGCACTCGAGGCACGCATCGTGAGCGAGGCGCTCGGCGAGCCCATGCACATCGAACAAGGCCCGCTGCTGCGGCTCAAGCTGCTGCAGACCGGCCGGGACGAGGCCGTCCTCGTGCTGGCGCTGCATCATCTGATCTCCGACCGGTGGTCGATCGCGATTCTCATGTCCGAGATCGCCGAGCTGTACGAGGCGGCTCAAACGGGACGCGCCCCGACGCTGGCGGCGCCGGCGATCCAGTACGGTGACTTCGCCGTCTGGCAGCAGGCACAACTGCGGGACCGGGAGTGGGACCGGGACCTCGCATACTGGCGGCAGCACCTGGCCGGCGCACCGTCTGCACTGGAACTGCCGACGGACCGGCCACGACCGGCCGTGCAGGGCTTCAACGGCGCCTTCGTTCCGGTCCACGTTCCGGAGCCGCTCCTGCGCAGGCTGGGCGAACTCGCCCATCGGCATGGTGCGACCACCTACATGGCCCTGCTCGCCGCCTTCACCGTCCTGCTGCACCGCTACAGCAACCAGGACGACGTGGTGGTGGGGATGCCGATCGCGATGCGCGGCCGGCCGGAGATCGAGTCGCTGATCGGGTACTTCGTCAACGCCCTGCCCATCCGGACCGACCTGCGCGGCAATCCGCCCTTCACTGAGATCCTCAACCGGGTCCGGACCGCCACCCTCGCCGCATACACGCACGAGGACGTCCCGTTCGACGTCATCGTGGCGGACCTGCAGACCATCCGGGACCTGAGTCGCCCACCGGTCTTCCAGGTCAGCTTCTCCCACGGGCGGGAACCCGCACCCACGTTCGCCCTCGGCGACACGGAACTCACCCGCATCTGGGTGCAGAGCGGCGGCGCGCGGTTCGACCTCGAACTGCAGACATTCGACCGGGACGGCGCGCTCGGCGGCTGGTTCGAATACGACCGCGACCTGTTCGACGAGTCGACGATCGTGCGCATGGCGGGGCATTTCCAGCGCCTGATCGCGCAGGTCGTCGCCGACCCGGGACAGCCGATCGACCTGCTCGACCTTCTTGGTGCCGAGGAGCGCAACTCGCTGCTGGCCACGTCGCTGGGGCCGGCGCGGACGTGGCCGGACAGCGACGGCTGGATCCACGAGTGCTTCGAACGCCGCGCCGCCGAGCAGCCCGACGACGAAGCGGTGCGTTTCGACGGTCACGGCCTGACCTACGCCGTATTGAACCGCCGGGCGAACCAGCTCGCCTGGCGGCTGATCCGCGCCGGTGTGGGCCGTGACGTGCTCGTCGGCGTCGCCATGGAACGCTCACCGGAGCTGGTGGTCGCGCTGCTCGCCGTGCTCAAGGCCGGCGGTGCGTACGTCCCGCTGGACCCCGAGTACCCCAAGGCGCGGCTGGAGCACATGATGGCCGCGGCGCGGGTGCCGGTCCTGCTCACCCAGCAGCACATCCTGGAGGCCCTGCCGGTCACCGGCGCCGAGGTCCTGTGCCTGGACGAACTCGGCGCCGCGCTGGACGCCGAACCGGACGGCGACCCGCGCGTCGCGGTCGGCGGCGAGGACCTCGCCTACGTCATCTTCACCTCCGGGTCGACCGGGACCCCCAAGGGCGTCATGAACGTCCACGCGGGCATCCGCAACCGGCTGCTGTGGATGCAGGAGGAATTCGGGCTGACGCCCGTCGACCGTGTCCTGCAAAAGACGCCGTTCTCGTTCGACGTCTCCGTCTGGGAGTTCTTCTGGCCGTTGATGACCGGCGCGACGCTTGTCGTCGCCCGCCCCGGCGGGCACCGCGACGCCGCCTACCTCGCCGGGATCATCCAGGCGGAGCGGGTGACCACCGTGCACTTCGTGCCTTCGATGCTCCAGGTGTTCCTGCAGGAGCCGGTGCAGGAGTGCACCAGCCTGCGACGGGTCATCTGCAGCGGCGAGGCACTGCCACGGGACCTGCGCGACCGGTTCCTGGCCAGGTCCGCCGCCCAGCTGGTGAACCTGTACGGTCCGACGGAGGCAGCCGTCGACGTCACCCACTGGACGTGCCGCCCGGACGAACCGGACGGGCCGGTGCCGATCGGCAGGCCGATCGCCAACACCGAGATCTACGTCCTGGACCGGTTCCGGCAGGTCGTTCCCACCGGTGTGGCCGGTGAACTGTACATCGGCGGCCGGAACGTCGCCCGCGGCTACCTGGACCGGCCTGACCTGACCGCGGAGCGGTTCGTCGAGCACCCGTTCGACGAGGCCGCCGGCGCCCGCGTGTACCGCACCGGTGACCTGGCCAGATTCCGCGCCGACGGCGCCGTGGAGTTCCTCGGGCGCCTGGACCACCAGGTGAAGCTACGCGGCTTCCGGATCGAGCTCGGCGAGATCGAGGCGGCCCTGACCGTGCACCCTCAGGTGCACGAGGCTGTCGTCGTCGCCCGCGAGCACCGCCCCGGCGACCTGCGGCTGGTTGCCTACCTGACTCCGGCCGGCGATGTACCGCCGAGCACCGCCGAACTGGTCGGCCTGCTGCGGCAGCGGCTGCCCGAGTACATGGTCCCGGCCTGCTTCGAGGTCCTCGACGCCTTCCCCCTGACCTCCAGCGGCAAGGCCGACCGCCAAGCGCTGCCGGAGCCCGCGAGTCTCCGCGCGGACCTCGCCGCGCAGTACGTGGCACCCGGTGACGACCTGGAGGACACCATCGCCGGGCTGTGGCGCGAGATCCTCGGCGTCGAACGCGTCGGCATGCACGACAGCTTCTTCGACCTCGGCGGGCACTCACTGCTGATGGCGACGCTCCGCGCCGAACTGGCGGCGAGGACCGGCCATGACGTGACGATGGTCGAACTGTTCCAGCACCCCACGGTCGGCTCCCTCGCCGGATTCCTCCGGCAGGCGGCGGACGCGCCCGAGACCGCACTGGACGACGCGCGGGAACGCGCCGAACACCGTCGCCGGTCGCACCAGCGGCGCCGTCAATTGGCGGACGCCCGATCCCGACAGACCGAACGGCAGGTGACCTGATGTCCGAGCTGCGCGAAAGCACCGAACAGGTGGCGATCGTCGGCATGGCCGGCCGGTTCCCCGGTGCGCCCGACGTCGACACGTTCTGGGCGAACCTGCGCGACGGCGTGGAAGGCATCGCCGCCTTCACCGACGAGGAACTCGCCGCGGCCGGCGTTGACGACGCCACGCGCGATGCCGAGCACTACGTCAAGGCCAAGGGCACGCTCGACGGCGCAGACCAGTTCGACGCCGCCTTCTTCGGCTACAACCCGCGGGAGGCGCAGCTGCTGGACCCGCAGCACCGCGTGTTCCTGGAATGCTGCTGGGAGGCACTGGAGACGGCCGGGTGCGTGCCGGGCAGGTTCGACGGCAGGATCGGGGTCTTCGGCGGCACCGGGCTCAACAGTTACCTGCTGCACAACCTCATGGCCAACCGCGCCGTCGTGGACTCCGCCGGCCGGTACCAGACCATGCTGGCCAGCGACAAGGACTTCCTTGCCACCCGGGTCTCCTACAAGCTCGGCCTCACCGGCCCGTCGCTGACGGTGCAGACGGCCTGCTCCACCTCGCTGACCGCGGTGCACCTCGCCTGCCAGAGCCTGCTCAACGGCGAATGCGACGTGGCCATCGCCGGTGGGGTGGCGGTCAGCTCCCCGCTGCGGCACGGCTACACCTTCGAATCCGGCGGCATCCTGTCTGCCGACGGGCACTGCCGGCCCTTCGACGCCGACGCCGGCGGCACGGTGCCCGGCAACGGCGCGGGCGTCGTCGTGCTGCGCCGGCTGGAGGACGCGCAAGCCGACGGCGACACAGTGGTCGCGGTCATCCTCGGCACCGCGATCAACAACGACGGCTCGCTCAAGGCCGGCTACACCGCACCGAGCGTCGACGGCCAGGCCGCGGTCATCTCCGAGGCGCTCGCCGTCGCCGGGGTAACCGCCGGCAGCATCGGCTACGTCGAGACGCACGGCACCGGCACGGTGCTCGGCGACCCGATCGAGCTCACCGCGCTGACCCGGGCGTTCCGGCAGGACACCGACGGCGTCGGCAGCTGCGCGATCGGCTCGGTGAAGAGCAACGTCGGTCACCTCGACGCGGCCGCCGGCGTCACCGCGCTCATCAAGACCGTGCTCATGCTCGACCGGGAGGCGATGCCACCCACGCTGCACTACCAGCGGCCCAACCCCGAACTACGGCTGTCGACGAGCCCCTTCTACGTCAACGACGAACTGCGCCCCTGGCCGCGCGGGCCTGAACCGCGCCGGGCCGGCGTCAGCTCGTTCGGCATCGGCGGCACCAACGTGCACCTGATCCTGCAGGAGGCACCCGCATCCGCGCCCGCGGCGCCGCAGCGGCCGCTGCTGATGCTGCCGCTGTCGGCGAAGACACCCGCGGCCCTGGCCGGCAACGCCCAGCGGCTCGCGGCACACCTGGAGTCCCATCCGGACCTGCCGCTCGGCGACGTCGCGCACACCCTCACCCACCGGCGTACGGACTTCGGGCAGCGCAAGGCGGTCGTGTGCCAGGACCGGGAGGAGGCCGTGGCCGCGCTGCGGCGCATCGGACCCGCCGACGCGGTGACCGCCGCCGAGCGCGACGCCCGCGTCGCGTTCCTGTTCCCCGGCCAGGGCGCCCAGTACGTGTCGATGACCCGCGACCTGTATGTGCACGAGCCCGTGTTCACCGCGGTGGTCGACCGGTGCGCCGCGCTGTTCCTGCCGCATCTCGGCGTCGACCTGCGCGACCTGCTGTTCGCCCCGCCCACCGACAAGGCCGCCGCGGCGGCGCTGGAGCAGACCCGGACAACCCAGCCTGCCCTGTTCCTCGTCGAGTACGCGCTGGCCCACCTGTGGGCGTCGTGGGGCGTGCGCCCGGCCGCCATGGCCGGGCACAGCATCGGCGAATACGTGGCGGCCTGCCTGGCGGGTGTCTTCACCCTGCCTGACGCCGTCCGTGTCGTGGCGGCCCGCGGCCGGCTGGTCCAGTCGATGCCGCCGGGCGCGATGCTCTCCGTGCTGCTGCCCGAGGACGATGTCGTGCGGCTGCTGGAGCGGCGCCGCGGCGACGGACCGGAACTGGCCGCCGTCAACGCGCCCGGGCTGAGCGTCGTGTCCGGCCCGACCGGCGCCATCGACGCCCTCGAGGCGCATCTGAAGGCCACAGGGGTCGGCTGCCGCCGCCTGCACACGTCGCATGCGTTCCACTCCGCGAGCATGGACGACGCCGTCGGTCCGTTCGTCGAGGAGCTGCGTGCCGTCATGCTGCACGCACCGGCGATCCCGTTCATCTCCGGCGTCACCGGTACGTGGATCACCGACGAGCAGGCCACCAGCCCCGAGTACTGGGGCGGACACCTGCGCCGCCCGGTGCGGTTCGCGGACGCGGCCGGCCGGCTGCTGGAGGACGCCTCGCTGGTCTTCGTCGAGGTCGGGCCGGGCACCACGCTCAGCGGCCTGCTGCGCCAGCACGGCGCCTGGGCACAGGATTCGCCGACCGTGGTCGCGTCGCTGCGGCACCCCCGTGAGATGGCCGACGACCGGGTGGTCATCACCCGCGCCGCGGCCGCGTTGTGGGAGTCCGGCGTCCCGATCGACCGGCCCGCGATCGCTCCCGGTCCCGGCCGGGTCGTGCCGCTGCCCGCGTACACGTTCCAGCGGCAGCGTTTCTGGGTCGAGCCGCAGCCCGCCCCCGCCGCGCCGGTCGCGCCGGCGGGCACCGAATGGTGCCACACCCCGGGCTGGAAGCGGCTGCCGGACGTCACCGGCGACGCCGCCGACCCGGCCGGTCAGGCCTGGCTGGTGCTCGGCGAGTCCGGCTTGGCCACCGCGCTGGCCCAGCGGCTGCGTGACGGCGGCGCCACCACCGTGCGGGTCAGCCCCGGCGCCGACCAGGACACGCTCGCGGCGCTGATCACCGACGCCGTGCACCGCCTGCACGTCGTGCACCTGCGCAGCCTCGACCTGCCGGACCGCGACCCGTCCGGCTGGCTGGACGGCCGCCGGGTCCGCGAGGCCCGCACCCTCGGCTTCGACAGCCTGCGGGCAGTGGCGGCAACGCTCGCCGTCGCGCGCATCGGCGTCCCGGTGACGGTGGACGTGTTGTGCCACGGCGTCCACACCGTGACCGGCGACGAGTCCCCGCAACCGGAGCACGCCACCCTCACCGGGATGGCCACCGTCCTGGCCCAGGAACTGCCCGACGCGGTGTGCCGGCTGCTCGACGTGTCCGGCACCGACCCGCAGGCCCCCGGCGACGCGCAGGTCCGGGCGGTGCACACGATCCTCACCCGCGAGACCGAGGAACGCACCCTCGCCCTGCGCGGCCGGCGCTGGTGGCGGCGCGAGTTCGACCGGGCGCCCGTGGTGGCCCTGCCGGACGGCGCGACCCGGCTCCGCGACGGCGGCGTCTACCTCATCACCGGTGGCCTCGGCGGAATCGGCCTCGCCTTGGCCGAGCACATCGCCGCGAACCGCACCGGGCCCGTCCTTGCGCTGTCGGGCCGCTCGGCGTTCCCGGCGGAGCCGGACTGGCCGGGGTGGCTCGACACCCACCCGGCGCAGGACCCGACCAGCACCCGGATCCGGCGGCTGCAGCGGATCGCGGGGCTCGGCGCGCGGGTCGTCGTCCTGCAGGGCGACGTCACCGACGAGCCGGCCACGGCCCGGCACGTGCAGCACCTGCGGGAACAGTTCGGCGCCCTGCACGGTGTCATCCACGCCGCGGGACTGCCCGCGTCGGGCATGATCGCGACCAGGCCGGCGGGCGACACCGACGCGGTGTTCGCCGCCAAGGTCGACGGGACGCTGGTGCTCGACCGGGTGTGCCCCGCCGAGCAGCTGGACTTCCTGCTGCTGTGCTCGTCCGCGACCGCCGTGCTCGGCGGACCGGGCCAGAGCGACTACGCCGCCGCCAACGCGTTCCTGGACGCCTACGCGCAGGCCCGCACCGAGCAGGGGGCGCCCGTTACCGCGGTGGCGTGGGGCACCTGGGAGGGGATCGGGATGGCCGCCGGCGGCGCGCTGCCGGACACCGGCAGGCAAGGCACGCCGACCCGGCACCCGTTGCTGCGCCAAGTCGAGGCGGCACAGGACCGGTGGACCTACGTGACGACGTTCAGCACCGCCGAGCACTGGATCGTCGACGACCACCGGCTGATGGGTCACGGGCTCGTGCCCGGCACGGCCTATCTGGACCTGGTCTACGCGGCGCTGCGCGAACAGGCCAGCGACGAGGTCGTCGAGCTGCACGACGTCATGTTCATGTCGCCGGTCATCGTTCCCGACGGGCAGACCCGCACCGTGTACACGACGGTCGAGCGGCACGACGGGCGGCTGCGGTTCACGGTGCGCAGCCGGACCGCCGACGGCACCGGGTGGCAGGAGCACGCCGCCGGCGGGGCGACGTTCACCGGCCGCGGCCCGGACACCGTGCGGGACCTCGCCGAGGTGCTGGCACGGTGCGAGGTCACCGAGGTCGTCGACACCGAGGACGAACTGCGCCGCCGGTTCCGCACGGACCGGTTCGCCAAGGGCGCCGGCCCGCTCGAGTTCGGGTTCGGGCCGCGCTGGCAACTGCTGCGCAAGGTGCAGACCGGAGGCCGGCGGATGCTTGCCACGCTGCGCCTGGACGAGGCGTTCCGCGCCGACCTCGACGGCTATGACCTGCACCCCGCGATCCTCGACATGGCCGGCGGCGTGTTCCGCATGCACGCCGAGGACCTGTACTACCTGCCGCTGACCTACCGGACGCTGCGCGTCGTGCGCCCGCTCACCGCGACCGTGCACTGCGCGGTGCAGATCAAGCACGCACCGGACGCCACCGGCGAGACTTTGACCTGCGACATCGACCTGCTCGACGACGACGGCCGGCTGCTGGTGCAGATCACCGACTTCAGCGTGAAACGGATCAACGACATCCCCGCGCTGCTGGAGCAGATCGAACGCGCCGCGAGCGAGCCTCAACCGGAACGCCCGGCGCCCGCGGACGGTGCGCTCGCAGCGCTCAGCGCCGGGATGAGCGAACAGGACGGCCGGGCCGCGTTCGGCCGGATCCTGGCCGCGGCGGCACTGCCCGCGCACCTGATCGTCGCGCCCGGCGACTTCGCCGCGCGGCACCGGCTGGCCGTGTCGATCACACCGGCGTCGCTGGCGCAGGAAATCGCGCAGCTGCCGCCGCCGGCGACGACGCACCCACGGCCGGATCTCGGCACCGCGTTCGTCGCACCCGCGAACGACGCCGAACGCGCCGTCGTGGAGATCTGGCAGGAGATCCTCGGTGTCGAGCCGATCGGCACCGACGACGACTTCTTCGCCCTCGGCGGGCACTCGCTCGCCGCAGTGCAGATCGGCACCAGGATCCACGGCCGGTTCGGTGTGGAACTGGACCTGCGCGCCTTCTTCGACGCGCCGACGGTCGCGCACACCGCCGCACTGCTGGCGGCGCAGGAACGGGTCGTGGGCGACGTCATCGAGACGGTGCGCCGCGACGAACCCGGCGGGGGTCTGTCCGAGCTGGACGCCCAGCTCGACGCGCACCTGGACGCCCTGACCGACGACGAGGTTGACGCACAGCTGCAGCAGCTGCTGGCCGAGGACGAGGGGATGCCACGATGAACGTCGAGGACACGCAGCGCCTGTCAGCGCAGCAGAAACGGGCGCTGCTGGCCGAGCGGCTGCGCCGGCAGAAGCTCGAGCGGCGCTTCCCCGCGTCGTTCCCGCAGCAACGGATGTGGTTCCTCGACCAATTGACGCCGGGGAACACCGCCTACAACGTGCCGGGCGCCGCCCGCGTCCACGGCAACCTCGACCTCGACCTGGTGCGCCGCGCCGTCACGGAGATCACCCGGCGCCACGAGTCGCTCCGCACGACGTTCCGCGCCGTGGACGGCGAACCGATGCAGATCGTCGGCGCCACCGCCGAGCCGGAGATCACCGTCGTGGACTGCGAGCACCTGCGCGGGCCGCAGGAGGACGGGGCGGTGCGTGAGCTGTCGCGCGCCGAGTTCAGCCGCCCGTTCGACCTGCGGACCGGGCCACTGATGCGGATGAAGTTCCTCCGGCTCGCCCCGGACGAGCACATCCTGCTGCTGACGATCCACCACATCGCCGGCGACCTGTGGTCCACGTCGGTCTTCCTCAACGAGCTCGTCACCCTGTACGGCGCCGCCGTCGAGGGCACCGAGGCGGTGCTGCCGGAACTGTCCATCCAGTACCCCGACTACGCCGCCTGGCAGCACAAGCGGATGGGGGGCGACGCCGTCGCCGCCGACCTCGAGTACTGGTCGGGTGCGCTCGCCGGTGCCCCGGCGGCGCTGGAACTGCCGACCGACCGGCTCCGCCCGGCGGTGCAGAGCACCCGCGGCGCGTCGGTGCCGTTCCGGCTGCCGGAGCGCACGATGGACGAGCTGCGCGCGCTGAGCCGGCGCGAAGGCGTCACCCCGTTCATGACGATGCTGACGGCCTTCCAGGTGCTGCTGCACCGGTACAGCCGTGCCGACGACATCGTCGTGGGCGTCCCGGTCGCCAACCGGGGACGGCCGGAGATCGAGCACCTGATCGGCTACTTCGTCAACATGCTCGCGTTGCGCACCGACCTGTCCGGTGCGCCGTCGTTCCGTGACCTGCTGGCGCGGGTGCGGCAGACGTGCCTCGGCGCATTCGCCCACCAGCAGTTGCCGTTCGAACGGCTCGTCGAGGTGTTGCAGCCGCACCGCGACGTGTCACGCACGCCGATCTTCCAGGTCTCGTTCATCTTCCAGAACATCGAGATGCCCACGTTCGCCGCCGGCGGCCTGACGCTGCAACCGCTGGAGGTCGAGGCGTCCTCGGCCAGGTTCGACCTGGAACTGCAGGTCTTCGACGGGCCGGCGCTCACCGGCCGGTTCGAGTACAACACCGACCTGTTCGACGTGGCCACGGTGCAGCGGATGGCGACGCACCTCGGTCGGCTCGTGGAGGAACTCGTCGCGGACCCCGACGCGATCATCGACGACGCGCCGATGCTGACCGGCGAGGAGGAACTGCGGCTGCGCCACGCGCACAACGCCACCGTCCGCGACTGGCCGGCGCCGTCGTTCGCGCACCGCCGCTTCGCCGAGCAGGCGCGCCGGACCCCGGACGCCGAGGCGGTGCGCTGCGGCGCCGACGCGGTCACCTACGGCGAGCTCGACCTGCGTGCCGACCGGCTCGCGCACCGGCTGCGCCGGCACGGCGCGCGCCGCGGCGTCCTGGTCGGCATCTGCCTGGAGCGGTCGGTCGACATGCTGGTCGCGCTGCTCGCCGTGCTCAAGACCGGCGCCGCCTACGTGCCGCTGGACCCCGGGTTCCCCGCCGACCGCATCGCCTACATGCTCGCCGACTCCGGCCTGCCGGTCCTGATCAGCACCCGCCCGGTACTGGAGCACCTCACGGACGTCGGCGCCACCGTGCTGTGCCTGGACGAACTGCGCGACGAACTCGCCGCCGAACCGTCCGGACCGGTCGAGGAGCAGGTCGAGGGGGCCGACGCCGCCTACGTCATCTACACGTCGGGCTCCACCGGCCGCCCGAAGGGCGTCGAGGTCCCGCACCGCGCCCTCGGCAACTTCCTGCACGCGATGCAGGAACGCCCCGGCCTGGAGGCCGCCGACACCCTCGTCGCCGTCACCACCCTGTCGTTCGACATCGCGATGCTGGAACTGCTGCTGCCGCTGGTCGTCGGCGCCCGGGTCGTCGTCGCGCCACGGGACGTCGCCGCGGACGGCACCCGGCTGACGGCACTGCTCGACGACACCGCCGCGACGGTGATGCAGGCGACCCCGTCGACGTGGCGGATCCTGCTGGAAGCCGGCTGGGAGGGCCAGCCGGGCCTGCGGGCCTTCGCCGGCGGCGAGGCACTGCCCGCCGGGCTGGCCAGCCGGCTGCGGGCGGTCGGCCTGCCGCTGTGGAACATGTACGGGCCGACCGAGACCACGATCTGGTCGGCGGTGGCCGAGGTCGGCGACGGGCCGATCTCCATCGGCGAGCCGATCGCCAACACCCAGCTGTACATCCTGGACGAGGCCGCGCGGCTGGTGCCGCAGGGCGTGCCGGGGGAGCTGTACATCGGCGGCGCCGGCCTGGCCAACGGCTACCTGGGCCAGCCGGAACTGACCGCGCAACGATTCGTGCCGGCGCCCTTCGAACCTGAGCTGAGCGAGCGGTTGTACCGCACCGGCGACCTCGTGCGCCGCCGCAACGACGGCAGCATCGAGTTCCTGGGCCGGCTGGACCACCAGATCAAGCTCCGCGGGTTCCGCATCGAACTCGGCGAGGTCGAGTCCGAACTGGTCCGCCAGGACGTCGTCAAGGACGCCGTGGTGATGGTCCGCGAGGACGCCCCCGGCGACCAGCGGCTGGTCGCCTACGTGGTTCCCGGCGAGCAGGACGACACCGGCACCGAGATGGACCCGCGGTCCCCGGAATGGCCGGACCGGGTCGAGCAGTGGCGGCACATCTGGGACACCGCCTACGACCCCGCCGCGGAGCCCGGCGACCCGGCCGACGACTTCCGCGGCTGGAACAGCAGCTACACCGGTGCACCGATCCCGGCCGAGGAGATGCGCGAGTGGGCGGCGCAGACGGCACAACGGGTCCTCGCCGGCAGTCCCCGCTCGGTGCTGGAACTCGGCTGCGGGACCGGCCTCATCCTGAGCCGGGTCGCGCCGCACTGCGAACGCTACTGGGCCACCGACATCTCCACGGTCGCGCTGGGCCGGCTCCAGGCACACCTTGACGCGCACGGTCCGGCGAACGTCACATTCTTCGACTGCCCGGCCGACGGCATCGGCCGGCTGCCCGAGCAGCGCTTCGACGCCGTCGTGCTCAACTCCGTGGTGCAGTACTTCCCGGACGAGCAGTACCTGCTGCGGGTCATCGAGGCGGCCGTGGCCCGGCTCACGCCGGGCGGGTCGCTGTTCATCGGCGACGTGCGCAGCCTGCCACTGCTGGAGGCGTTCCACCTGTCGGTGCAGTCGCAGCGCGCCGAGCCGGACCTGCCGGCGGCGCAACTGCGGGCAAGGGTCCTGCGGCACGCCGGCGAGGACGAGGAACTCGTGCTCGACCCGCGGTTCTTCACCGCGCTGCCGCACCGCTTCCCGCAGCTCACCGAGGTCCGGGTGATGCCCAAACCGGCCGCCGCGGACAACGAGATGACCCGCTTCCGCTACGACGTGGTGCTCACCGCGGGCAGCCCGGTGCCCCCCGCCGCCGACGACGCCTGGCTGGACTGGCAGGCCGGCGGGTTCACCGTCGACGCCGTGCGCGCCCGCCTCGCCGGGGAGCGGCCCGACCTGCTCGCCGTTCGTGGCGTGCCCAACGCCCGCGTCCAGCGGTTCGCCGATGTGGTCGGCCGCCTCACCGGCGGTGCGGGCACGGACCGCGACTCGGTCGACCCGGCCGTGCTGTGGGCGCTGGCGGAGCAGACCGGCTACCGGATCGACCTGGACTGGGCCCGGCACGGCGAGGACGGCGCGGTCGATTTCATCGCCCGTCGGCGCGGGGACGACGGCGAGCCGGTGTGTGCGCTGCCCGCCGCTGACGCCGGTCAGTCGGTGCCGCAGCTGCGGCACCTGGTCAACGGCAGCGGCCTGCGGCTGTCGCGGCGCCTCACCCCGGCGCTGCGCGCCGCGCTCGGCGAACGGCTGCCGGACTACATGGTGCCGACCTCGTTCGTCTTCCTCGATGCGTTCCCGCTGACCCCGAACGGCAAGATCGACCGCGCGGCGCTGCCGGCGGCGGGGCTGGACCGCCGGGAGCTGCGCAGCGTCTACGTCGCCCCCCGCGACCCGGCCGAGGAGGCCCTGTGCGGCCTGTTCAGCAAGGTCCTCGGGGTGCCGCAGGTCGGGGTGCACGACAGCTTCTTCGACCTCGGCGGGCACTCGCTGCTGGCCACCCGGCTGATCGCGCACGTGCGGGCCGCCCTCGATGTCCAGCTGCCGGTCCGCACCGTCTTCGAGACGCCGACGGCGGCCGGCCTGGCCGAGCAGGTCCGCCGGTACCGCGGCAGCGGGCACGCGCCACTGGTGCCGACGCCCCGGCCGGACCGGGTGCCGCTGTCCTTCGCCCAGCAGCGGCTGTGGTTCCTCTACCACCTTGAGGGCCCGTCACCGACGTACAACATCCCGATGGCGGTGCGGCTGCGCGGGCCGCTGGACGTCGACGCCCTGCGCGCCGCCGTCGGTGACCTCACCGACCGGCACGAGGTGCTGCGCACCATGTTCCCCGACCGCGACGGCGTGCCGTACCAGCACATCCTCGCCCCGGCCGCCGGCCGGCCCGACCTGGCTGTCACCCGGATCGGCGCGGCCGACGTCGCCGAGCGGGTCGACGAGGCCGCCCGGCACGGCTTCGACCTCGCCCGCGAGACCCCGCTGCGGGCGCACCTGTTCGTCATCACCCCAGACGAGCACGTGCTGGTGCTGGTGGTGCACCACATCGCCGCCGACGGTTGGTCCCTCGCGCCGCTGCAGCGGGACCTCGCCGCCGCCTACACCGCCCAGTGCGCCGGGCGTCCCGCGGACTGGCCCCGGCTGCCGGTGCAGTACGCCGACTACGCCGTGTGGCAGCGGCAGGTGCTCGGCGAGCACACCGACCCGGGCAGCCTGGCCGCGGCCCAGCTCGCCTACTGGCGGACCGCGCTGGCGGACCTGCCGGAGCGCATCGCGCTGCCCACCGACCGGCCGCACCCGCCGGAGGCGTCCAAACGTGGCGCGAGCATCGGCTTCCGCTGGGGCGGCGACCTGCCGGCGCGGCTGGCCACGCTCGCCCGCGACTGCGGGGTCACCGAGTCGATGATCGTCAACGCGGCCCTCGCCGTGCTGCTGAGCCGGCTCGGCGGCGGCGACGACATCCCGATCGGCACGGCCGTCGCCGGGCGTACCGACGTGGCCGTCGACGATCTGGTCGGATCGTTCGTCAACACGCTGGTGCTGCGGGTTGACACCGCCGGCCGGCCCGCGTTCCGCGAGGTCGTGTCCCGGGTGCGCGGCCGCAGCCTGGACGCCTTCGAGCACCAGGACCTGCCGTTCGAGGTGCTCGTCGACTCGCTGCACCCGACCCGGTCGATGGCGCACCACCCGCTGACCCAGGTGCTCGTCGCGTGGCAGAACTTCACCGACGTCACCATGGGCCTGTCCGGCCTGCGCGAGGAGCTCGTGCCGGTCACCATCGGCACCGCCCGGATGGACCTGGCGTTCACGCTGACCCGCCGGACCGAGTCGGACGGCACCGGCGCCCGCGTCGACGGGATCGCCGAGTTCAACACCGACGTCTTCGACGCGGCCACCGTCGCCACGCTCGTCGAGCGCTGGCAACGGATCCTCGACGCCGTGGCGAGCGACCCCGACGCACCGATCTCGCACATCGACCTGCTGGAACCGGCGGAGCGGGTGCGGATCCTGGAGGAGTTCAACGCCTCCGGCGCGGCCACCACACCGACGACCGTGCCGCTGCTGTTCGCGGCGCGGACGGCGGAGGACCCGGACGCGCCCGCGGTCACCGACGGTGCCCGGACCCTGTCCTACGCCGAGCTCGACGCGGCGTCGAACCGGCTCGCCCGGCTGCTGATCGGCCGCGGTGTCGGCCCCGAGGACCTGGTGGCGCTGCTGCTGCCGAGGTCAGCGGACATGATCGTGGCGATGCTCGCCGTGCTCAAGACCGGCGGTGCCTACCTGCCGATCGACCCGGAGTACCCGGCGGACCGCATCGCCTACACCGTCAGCGATGCGCACCCGGTCGTGCTGCTGAGCACCGAGTCGCACGCCGACCAGCTCGACGGCCTCGACGTCGCAGCGCTGGCCCTGGACGCGGCACCGGTCCGCGACTTGATCGCCGGGCAGGACGCCGGCCCGGTGCTGGACGCCGACCGCCGCGGACCGCTGCACCCGCGCGACGCGGCGTACGTCATCTACACCTCGGGCTCCACCGGCCGCCCCAAGGGCGTGATCGTCACGCACGGCAACGTCACCCGGCTGTTCGAGGCGCTCGCGCCCGAGGTCCACCCGGGACCGGACCAGGTGTGGACGTTCTTCCACTCGTACGCCTTCGACTTCTCCGTCTGGGAGATCTGGGGTGCGCTGGTGAGCGGCGGCCGGGTCGTCGTGGTGTCCAAGGAGGTGTCCCGTTCGCCGGTCGACTTCCTGCGGCTGCTCGCCGACGAGGGCGTCACCATGCTCAGCCAGACCCCGTCGGCGTTCCAGGCACTCATCCAGGCCGACGAGCAGCACCCGGAGCTCGGCGCGCGTCTGGCGCTGCGGTACGTCGTCTTCGGCGGCGAGGCCCTGGACCCGTCGCGGCTGCGCGGCTGGTACGAACGGCATGACGACCGGGCGCCGCAGCTGGTCAACATGTACGGCATCACCGAGACCACCGTGCACACCACGGTGCGGGCACTGTCCCGCACCGACGCCGGCAGCAGTGTCAGCGTGATCGGGCGCGGCCTGTCCGACCTGCGGCTGTACGTCCTGGACGGCTGCCTGCAGCCGGTCCCGGCCAGCACGCCGGGGGAGCTGTACGTGGGTGGCCGGGGCGTCGCCCGCGGCTACCTGGGTCGTGCGGCGCTGACCGCGACGCGGTTCGTCGCAGACCCGTTCACCGGAGACGGATCCCGGATGTACCGCACCGGCGACGTGGTCCGCTGGACCGCGGACGGCGAACTGGTGTTCGTCGGCCGGGCAGACGACCAGGTGAAGATCCGCGGGTTCCGGGTGGAGCTCGGCGAGATCGAGGCCGTCGTCGCCGCCTGCGCCGGCGTGGGCAAGGCGGTCGTGGTGGCCCGTGAGGACACCCCCGGCAGCCGGCAGCTCGTCGCCTACGTGACCCCGGCCCGCTCCGCCGCCGGTGTCGCCGAGTCGCTGGACCCCGCCGCGGTGCGCCGGGCAGCCGGCGAGACACTGCCCGACTACATGGTGCCGGCCGCGGTGGTGGTCCTCAACGAGCTGCCGCTGACCGTCAACGGCAAGGTCGAACGCAAACAACTGCCGGCGCCCGACTTCACTGCCGCCGTCGGTGCCCGCCGTCCCGCGACACCGGTCGAGCAGATCCTGTGCGACCTGTTCGCGCAGGTGCTCGCACTGCCCGAGGTCGGCGCCGACGACCGGTTCTTCGACCTCGGCGGCGACAGCATCCAGGCGATCCAACTCGTCTCCCGGGCCCAGGCCGCCGGCCTGGCGATCAGCACACGGGACGTCTTCGTGCACCAGAGCGCCGCCGGCCTCGCGGCCGTGGCCGCGACGACCGGCACCGCCGGGACCGTCACGGTCCACGACACCGGCGACGGCGAGATGCCGGCGACGCCGGTCATGGAATGGCTGCGCGGGCTGGACACGCCGATCCACGGATTCAGCCAGTCGGCGGTGGTGCCCGTGCCGCCGACCGCGACCGCGGCGTCGCTGACCGCGGCGCTGGACGCGGTAACGCAGCACCACGCCATGCTGCGCGCCCGGCTGGTGGCCGGCGCTGACGGCCGCTGGACGCTGCAGATCCCAGCACCCGCGGCGGGGACGACCGGCGGGCGGCTGCGCCGCGTCGACGTCACCGACCTGCCCGAGGACCGTCTGCGTGCACTGGTGACGAGCGAGACCGCCGCCGCGTCCGGACGGCTCGACCCGTACGCGGGCGTGATGTTCGACGCCGTGTGGTTCGACGCCGGGACACAGCGGCCCGGACGGCTGCTGCTGGTCGTGCACCACGTCGCCGTCGACGGCGTCTCGTGGCGGATCCTGCTGCCGGACCTCGCCACGGCCTGGACCGCCGTGGACGCCGGACGGCCGGTCACGCTGCCGCCGGTCGGCACGTCGATGCGGCGCTGGGCCGGTCTGCTGGCCACCGAGGCCACCTCACCCGCCCGGCTCGCCGAACTCGCCACCTGGTCCGCGGCACTGCAGGACGCGCAGCCGCTGACCGCCGGGCGGCACGACCCGGCCGGTGAGCGCGGCCGGCTGACCCTGACCCTGCCCATCGCAGACACCGCGCCGCTGCTGGCCCGGGTCCCGTCGAACTTCGCCGCGGGCGTCAACGACGTGATGCTGGCCGCGTTCGGCATCGCCCTGGCCGGCTGGCAGCGCGACCACCGCGGCGGCGACGGCACCCTCGCCGTGAACGTCGAACGCCACGGACGCCGGGAGGAACTCGCCGCCGGCACCGACCTCACCCGCACCGTCGGCTGGCTGACCAGCATCGCACCGGTGCAGCTGGACCCGGGACCGCTGAGCTGGTCCCAGGTCCGCGACGCCGGCGCCGACCTGCGCGACGCGGTCGCCCGCCTCACGGAGCAGCTGCGTGCCCTGCCGGCTGACGGCCTCGGCTGGGGGCTGCTGCGCTACCTCAACCCCGACACCGGCCCGCGGCTCGCGGCGCTGCCGGCGGCGCAGGTCGCGTTCAACTACCTCGGCCGGTTCTCCGGGGGCGGCGCAGACCCCGACGCCAGGACCTGGGAGCCGATGGCGAGCGCAGCGGTGGACCAGGCCCGGTCCGGAGCCGGAACGCTGCTGACCCACCCACTGGAGCTCAACGCCGTGACCTACGACGACGGTGACGGCCCGCAGCTCGTGGCGCACTGGACCTGGGCGGCCGGGCTGTTGGACGACCCGGACATCGCGGCCCTCGCCGAGCGCTGGTTCACCGTCCTGCGGGCGTTCACCGCCTGCGCCGACCGTCCCGGCATGGCCCTGACGGCGCAGGAGCAGACCCTCGACGGGGTCGACGAGCGCGATGCCATCCCGGTCGTGCCCCGTGGTGGGGGACTGCCACTGACCTTCGCGCAACTGGAGAACGTGTACCAGCCGGTCGGACCGGACAGCGCACACCACAACGTCATCTCCGCCACCGTGCTGGACGGCGACCTGGACGAGGCGGCGCTGCGCCACAGCCTGGACAGCATCGTGCGGCGGCACGAAGTGCTGCGGGTCGGTGTCGTACGGCGGGACGGCTCCTGGGTCCAGGTCGTGGACCCGGACGGCACCTGGCCGATGACCGCCGTGGACCTGCGGACCCTTGACGGGCCGGCCCGCGAGCAGCGGCTGCGCCGCACGATCGGCGACGAGGAGCACCGCCCGTTCACCCTCGCCACCGGCCCGCTGGTCCGGGCCACCCTGGTGCGCACGGCACCGGCACAGCATGTCCTGCTGCTGGTGATGCACCACATCGTCATCGACCCGTGGGGGTACACGCAGCTTGAGCGGGAGCTCGCCGAGCTGTACGCGGCCAGGTGCGAGGACCGCGAGCCGAAACTGCCCGACCTGCCGGTGCAGGTCCCCGACTTCGGCGCCTGGGAGCACCGCCGGCTGGACAGCGGGGCGCTCGACGAGCACGTCGCCTACTGGCGGCGGACCCTGAGAGACCTGCCGGCGCGACCGGAGTTCACCGCCGCGGACCTCGACGAGGTCCCACCGGCGCAGGGCTACACCCACGGGGTGGTGTTCGACGCGGCGTTCACCGAACAGCTCAGGCAGACGGCACGCCGCTGCGGCGTGACCCTGTTCATGCTGCTGCTGTCGGCGTACGAGGCGCTGCTGTCGGCGTACAGCGACAGCGACGACATCTCCGTCAGCTTCCCGGTGGCCGGCCGGGAACGGCCCGAGGCGCAGCACCTGATCGGCTACTTCATCAACATGGTCGTGGTGCGCACCGACCAGGCCCGCACGCGGACCTTCCTGGACCTGGCGGCGCAGGTGCGCGACGGCACCCTCGACGCGCACACCCACCAGCAGGTGCCGCTGCGCAGCCTCGACGGTGGCGTCGGCGCGGGCTACGACCCGTTCCGCATCATGTTCAACCTGGTCAACTACCCCGACATCACCCTGGACCTCAGCGGCGTGCACGCATCACCGCTGCCCTCCGGCGCCGGCGACGACGACGTGGTCATCCCTCGGATGGTGACCGCGATGGAGCCGTACAACCTTGACCTGTACCTCATCATGCACGAACAGCACGGACAGCTCGGCGGCCTGTGGCTGTTCCAGCCGGAGCGGATCGACCCCCGAGTGATGACCGTGCTGATGCGCCAGTGGCGGGTCCTGCTCGACCTGGTCGTCCGCGACCCGAACATCCCGCTCGCCGACCTGCGGCGGCTCGTGCGCCCGCAGGCCACCGACAACCGACAGGAGCATGCCCGGTGAACCGCAGATGGTTGATCAGCCCACAGACGGGTCCACTCGTCCGGCTCCGGCTCTTCTGCTTCCCGTTCGCCGGTGGCAGCGCCACGGCGTACCAGAGCTGGCGGCGGCTCGCGTCGCCCCGCCTGCAGGTCTGCGGCGTGGAGTACCCCGGGCGGGGCACATGCTTCGACGAGGAGCCGTTCATGAGCCTGCCCGGCCTGGTCCGCCACCTCGCCGACCAGATCGGGCCGCTGCTGGACCGGCCGTTTGCGTTCTTCGGCCACAGCATGGGCGGGCTGGTGGCCTTCGAGCTGGCCAGGACCCTGCGCGAGCGCTGCTGGCAAGAACCGGCGCACCTGTTCATCTCCGCCACCGCTGAGCCGGCCCGGCCACCGCACCGAACCGCGCTGTACCGGGCCAGCGACGAGGAGGTCCTCGACGAACTGCGAGACCTCGGTGGCACCCCACCGGAGTTGCTCGCCGACCGTGAACTGATGGCAATGACGGCCCGGGTGCTGCGCGCCGACTACACCGCGCTCGGCACGTACGAATACCGTCGGACCGCCCCGCTCGCCGTGCCCATGACCGTGTTCGGCGGGCGGGCCGATCCGATCACGGCACCCGCGGACCTGCGGGGCTGGCAGGCGCAGACCGTCGCCGGCTGCCGCTTCCAGATGTTCCCCGGCGACCACTTCTACCTGAACGCCGCCGCAGCGGAGATCCTGCGGGCGGTGGAGGACACCGTCGATGACCACCTCAAGATCGTGGTCCCGGCCACCTGACCACTCAAGCCCGGTGCACCCGGGGACGGAGGAGATGACACCATGAGCAAGCCGGTCGCATTGATCACAGGCGGGTCGCGCGGCATCGGCCGGGCCACCGCCCTGCACCTGGCCCGGGACGGCTTCGACATCGCGCTGTGCTACGCAAACGACGCCTCCGCGGCCCAGCAACTGGAGAAGGAACTGCTCAACCTCGGCTGCGGCGTCTACGTCCGGCGCGCCGACGTGGCGGAAGCCGCGCAGGTGACGACGCTCGTCGCCGGCGTCGAGGACGCGCTCGGGCCGGTGACGGCACTGATCGCATCCGCCGCGGTGGTGCGGGACCGGCCGCTGGCGCTCATGGAGGCCGACGACTGGCACACCGTCCTTCGGGTGAACCTCGACGGCGTCTATCACGTCTGCCGGGCGGTGGTCGAGGACATGCTGAAACGGCGGCAGGGCACGATCGTCACCATGTCGTCGCTGGCCGGCCTGCGCGGCAACGCCGGGCAGACCAACTACGCGGCCTCCAAGGCGGCGATCATCGGCTTCACCAAGTCACTGGCTCAGGAGGTCGGCCGCTACGGCATCCGCGCCAACGTCGTCGCGCCCGGCTTCATCACCACCAGCCAGCTCGCCGGGCTGCCCGAGAGTCTCCTCGACCACGCGGTCGAGCACATCGCGCTGCGCCGCTTCGGCCGGCCCGACGACGTCGCCGACCTGGTGTCGTTCCTCGTGTCCGACCGGGCGGCCTACATCACCGGTGGCGTCTTCGCCGTCGACGGCGGTTTCTCATGAGCGGACCGGAGCGCAGCGGAAGGGGCGCGGTCGTCGATGCGTCCGAGACGGCGGAGCGCTACCCGCGGCGGTGGACGGCGCTGCTGTTCATCGCCGTGGCACAGCTGATGGTGGTCGTGGACACCACCGTGGTGAACATCGCGATCCCGTCCACCCAGGCCGATCTCGGCATGGCCGACGGCGACCGGCAATGGATCATCGCGGCGTACACGCTGGCGTTCGGGGGGCTGCTGCTGCTCGGCGGCCGAGTGACCGACGTGCTCGGCCGCAAACGGGCGCTGCTCATCGGGCTGGCCGGGTTCGCCGCGGCGTCCGCGCTCGGCGGCGCCGCGACCGGCAGCGCGATGCTCATCACCGCCCGGGCGCTGCAAGGCGCCTTCGGTGCGCTGCTGTCACCGGCGGCCCTCGCGATGGTCACCGTGATGTTCACCGAACCGAAGGAACGCGGCAAGGCGTTCGGGATCTACAACGCGGTCGCCGGCAGCGGCCTCGCGGCCGGGCTGATCCTCGGCGGGGTCCTGACCCAGTTCCTGAACTGGCGGTGGGCGTTCTACATCAGCATCCCGTTCGCCGTCGTCGCCGCGGCCGGTGCCGTCGCCGTCGTGCGCGAACCGGTCCGCAGCCGGCGCGCCGGCCCGCTCGACCTGCCCGGCGCCGCGCTGGTCGGCACCGGACTGGTGCTGACGGTGCTGGCGTTCGCGGCAGCCGACAGCGACGGCTGGGCGAACGGGCACACACTACGCCTCGCCGGCGCCGCGGTGGTCCTGCTGGCGGCCTTCACCGTCGTGGAGCGGCGCGGCCGGGCGCCGTTGCTGCCGCCGCGGCTGGTGGGTGACCGCAACCGTGCCGGCGTCTATCTCGCGCTCGGCCTGTCGGTCATGACCATGTTCGGGCTGTTCCTGTTCATGACGTACTACCTGCAGACCGTCAAAGGATACTCACCGGTCGTCGCCGGGCTCGGGTTCCTGCCGATGGTCGCCGGCATGGTCGTCGGATCCACCCAGCTCGGCGGGCGCCTGCTGGCCCACGTGCCGCCGAGGGTGCTGATCAGCGGCGGGTTCCTGATCGCCGCGGCGGGCATGTGGCTGCTCACCGGGCTGCAGGTCGGCAGCGCCTATCCGTCGGTGCTGCTGCCAGCGGGTGTACTGATCGGGCTCGGCCTGGGCGCGGCGTTCGTGCCCGCGATGAGTGTCGCCACACTCGGCGTCGAGCCGCGCGACACCGGCGTCGCCTCGGCGATGGTCAATGCCGTCCAGGAGGTCGGCGGGTCGATCGGCACCGTGCTGCTCAACAGCATCGCTGCGGGCGCCACCGCGACGTACCTCGGCACGCGTCGGACCGGCGGGGCGGACCCGTCCGAGGCGCTGCGGCTCGAGGCGATGGTGCACGGTTTCGCCGTCGCGACCTGGTGGGCAATCGGCATCCTCGTGCTCGCCGCGCTGCTCGCCGTCATCATGATCACCGCACGTCCCGGCGACCCCGGGCGCGACGGTCCCGCGAGTGGGAAGGCGTGATCCCCATGTCCGACGTACGTGCCCCGGCGCCCCAGCAGGACGGGGCGACCAGGACCCAGATCGAACGGCGGCTGGTGCGGGAACTCGCCGCGCGACTGAACGTGACGGCCGACCAGATCGACGTGACCCGCCCGGTCGCCACCTACGGCCTTCCGTCCGTGGAGATGGTCGGCCTGGTCGGCGAGCTCGAGGCGATGGTCGGCCGGGAACTGCCGGCAACACTCATCTGGCAATACCCCACGATCGAGGCCGTCGCCGCGTTCCTCGCCACCGACGGCAACATCCCTGCCGAGCCTGCCGACCCTCTTGGTGCGTCGGTCCGGCACGGCTCCGAGCAGCAGGCCGTCGCCGCGGAGCCGGTCGCGGTCATCGGGATCGGTTGCCGGTTCCCCGGCGCGGACGGCCCCGACCAGTTCTGGCAACTCCTGCACGACGGGCGCGACGCCATCACCGAGGTCCCGCCGGACCGCTGGTCCATCGCAGACTTCGTCGATGCGGACCCGGCGGCCCCGGGCAAGACGACCACCCGGTGGGGTGGCTTCCTCGACGGCGTCGACCGGTTCGATCCCCAGTTCTTCGGCATCTCGCCGCGTGAGGCCGAACGGATGGACCCGCAGCAGCGGCTGCTCGCGGAGGTCACCTGGGAGGCGCTCGACGACGCCGGCCTCGTGGCCGAGGACCTCGCCGGCTCGGCGACCGGAGTGTTCGTGGGCATCGCCACCAACGACTACGCGCTGCTGCAACTCGACGACTACACCCGCATCGACGCCCACTACGGCACCGGCAACGCCGCGAGCATCGCCGCGAACCGCCTGTCGTACCTGCTGGACCTGCACGGCCCGAGCATGGCCGTCGACACCGCCTGTTCCTCGTCGCTGGTCGCGGTCCATCAGGCATGCGCGAGCCTGGCCGCCGGCGACTGCACCCTGGCCCTCGCCGGAGGTGTGAACGTCATCCTCTCGCCCGCCCTGGCCATCAACTTCAGCAAGGCCGGGGCGATGGCCGCCGACGGCCGCTGCAAGTCCTTCGACGCCCGCGCCGACGGCTACGTCCGTGCAGAGGGCGCCGGCGTCGTGGTGCTCAAACCGTTGCGCCGGGCGATCGCCGATCAAGACACGATCTACGGCGTGATCCTGGGCAGCGCGATCAACCAGGACGGCCGCACCAACGGGATGATGGCGCCGAACCCGACGGCGCAGGAGGCGGTACTGCGCGCCGCGTACGCCGACGCGGGTGTGCGGCCCGACGCGGTGGGGTACGTCGAGGCGCACGGCACCGGCACGCTGCTCGGCGACCCGATCGAAGCCAAGGCGCTGGCCGCGGTGATCGGGCGGGACCGTGACCCGGACCGGCCGTGCCTCATCGGATCGGTCAAGTCCAACATCGGGCACCTGGAGGCCGCCGCCGGCGTTGCCGGACTCATCAAGACGCTGCTGGCGGTGCGGCACCGGACGATCCCGGCGAGCCTGCACTACGAGCGGCCCAACCCACACATCGCGTTCGGCGAACTCGGGCTCCGGGTCGTGACCGCGCCGCAGCCGTGGCCGGTCGAAGGGCCGGCGGTCGCCGGGGTCAGCTCGTTCGGATTCGGCGGGACCAACGCCCATCTCGTCATCGGCGCGGCACCCGCACCCGCACCGGTCCCTGCCGGTGACGACACCGACACGGATGTCCAGCTGCTCACCATCTCCGCCCGGACGCCGGCCGCCCTGCGCGACCTGGCGGCGCGGTACGGCCAGCAGCTCGCCAGGATCCCCACAACTCCCGGTGCCCTTGGATCGCTGGCTGCCGCTGCGGCGCTGCGCCGCACCCATCACGAGCATCGCCTCGCCTGCGTGGGCGGCTCCGCGCAGGAACTGCGGGAAGCGCTGGCCGGGTTCGCCCGCGCCGAGGACCGACCGGGCCTGTCCTGGGGTGCGCGGCGGGTCGGACGGCGGCCGCGCCCGGTGTTCGTCTTCACCGGGCAGGGCGCGCGATGGTGGCCGATGGGACCGGACCTGCTGCGGGCGTCCCCGGTCCTGACCGACACGCTGCAACGGTGCGACGCGGTGCTGCGCGAGCACGTCGGCTGGTCGCTGCTGGAGCAGTTGGCCGCGGGCGAAGGGTCCAGTCTGAGTGAACCGGCCGTCGCACAACCGGCGTTGGCCGCCGTGCAGATCGCCCTCGCCGCGCAGTGGCGTTCCTGGGGCGTGGAACCGGCCGCGGTCGTCGGGCACAGCGTCGGCGAGATCGCCGCCGCACACGTGGCCGGCGCCCTCGACCTCACCGACGCCCTGCGGGTCGCCGTGCACCGCGGCCAGGTGATCGGCCAGGCCGGCGGCGGAGGCGGCATGGCCGCGGTCGGTCTGTCCCTGCAACGCACCCGGGAGCTGCTCGACCGGCTCGGACCCGATGCGGTCTGGGTGGCGGCCAGCAACGCGCCGACGAGCACCGTGCTGTCCGGCGACGCCGTCCAGCTGGACCGGGTCGTCGCCGCGCTGGACGAGGACGGCGTCTTCGCCCGCCGGCTGGAATCGGTGACGTTCGCGTCGCACAGCCCGATGATGGCGCCGCTCAGCACCGAACTGGAACGCCGCCTCGCCGGGCTCCGCCCACATCCGGCGGCGATCCCGATGTGGTCGACCGCCACCGGCGCGGTCGTCGCGGGAGACCAACTCGACGCCGGATACTGGGCGCAGAACCTGCGCCGGCCGGTGCTGTTCGACCCGGTGGTCGCGGAGCTGGCGGCCGGCGGGCACGACACCTTCATGGAGATCTCGCCGCACCCGATGCTGCAGGAGGCACTCGGCGAACGCCTCGAACTCGCCGCGCAGGACGACGACACCGACGTCGCCGGTGCGGTGGTCGCGTCCGTCCGCCGTGAACGCGGCGTGCGGGCGGAGCTCCTCGCCGAGCTCGGCCGGCTCTACTGCGCCGGCTTCCCGGTGAACTGGCACCGCGTCCACGGGCCCGCCACGGCGATGGTTGCGCTGCCCGCCTACCCGTGGCAGCGGGAGCGGTACTGGCTGCAGGATGTCGTCGTCCGCCCGCGCCGTGCCGCCGACGGGCATCCGCTGCTGCACGGGCACCTGCTGGCTGCGGACGAACCGAAGGCACACCACTGGTCGGCCCGCATCGACCTTGACGAACTGCCCTACCTGCGGGACCACCGGGTCCGCGGGACCGCGGTGCTGCCCGCGGCCGCGATGCTGGACGCGGCGCTGGTCGCGGCCCGGCGGGTCGTCGGCGCCGACACGGTCCAACTGCACGACGTCGAGTTCGTGCGGATGGCGACCGTGGCTGAGCACGCCGCGGCGGAGACGCTGCAACTGGTCGTGACACCGGAGGCGGGCGCAACCGGGTCGTTCGAGGTGTACGGCCGGGACGGCGACGCCGCGGACACCACCTGGACCACGCTGACCAGGGGCACATACGGCGCGGCACCGGCCGAGCCGCCCGCGGAGATCCTGGACGCCGCCCGGTCCCGGTGCACCGGCATGCAGGATGTCGCCGCGCACTACGATCGGCTGCGGGCGGCTGGGCTCGAGTACGACGGTGCTTTCCGGGGCATCGACGCGCTGTGGCAAGGACCCGGCGAGGCCGTGGCGCGGCTCCGCGCAGCGGCCGGGCATACCGTCGGCGATGACGTGTACGCCGTGCACCCGGCGGTGCTGGACAGCTGTCTGCAGGTGCTGGCCGCAGCCGTCGGCGCCCAGGCCACGGACACCTACGTCCCGGTGGCCGTGGGCCGCTGCTCGCTGGTAACGGGCCGGCCCCGGCTGGGGTGGGCCTCGGCGAGCGTCACCGGCACCTCGACGTCGCCCGGCGATCCGCTCACCGGGCGGGTTGTGCTCTACGACGACACCGGAGCCTGGGCGGGTGAGGTCGACGGTCTGCTGCTGCGCCGGCTCGACGGCGCCGGCGAGGACAGCGTCGCCGCCACCGCGTTCGACGTGCGCTGGGTCGAGTCAGCACCGGACGCCGCCGCCCGGTCGGACGCCGCGGGCCGCTGGCTGATCCTCGCCGACGCCGGCGGCGTCGCGAACCGGCTGTCCGCGGCACTCACCGCCCGCGGCGCGAGCTGTGTGACGGTCCGGACCGGCCGCTCGCTGCGCCGCCTCGCCACCGACCGGTACGAGGCGGATCCGGGTAGCCGCGAGGACCTCGCGGCCCTGCTCCGGCAGCTGCGAGACGGTGACACCGGCGGCTGGCGGGGCGTCGTGCACGGCTGGGCGCTGGACGCGGGTCTCGACGACGGTCTCGACGACGCCGACGCGGCGCTGCAGGTGCGCTCCGTCGAGGATCTCGGCTGCGGCTCGCTGCTGCATCTCGTGCAGGAACTCGTCGCGGGCGGGCTCGGTGACGTGCCTCGTCTGCTGCTGCTCACCAGGGGCGCGCAGCGCGCCACCGACGCCGACGGGGTGCCACGCGTGGCCCAGTCCGCGCTGTGGGGCCTGGCCCGCGTGATCGCGCTGGAGCACGGTGAGCTGCACCCGGCGGTCGTCGACCTCGACCCCCGGCCCGTCGGCGACGAGACGGAGCAGGTGGTGGACGAGCTGCTGCGGGCGGATCCCGTGCCGCGGGACGGTCAGGTGTGCCTGCGGGCCGGTCGGCGCCTGCACCCCAGCCTGGTCCGCCGACCGCAGCCGGACGGGCATGGCGCGGTCGCGGACGACGCCACCGACCGGAGGCTGTTCGACGAGGCCGCGGACGGGAACTTCCAGCTGGTCGCAAGCGCGGCCGGGCTGGAGGGTCTGCTGCCGTCGCGGTGCGACCGGCGCCCGCCCGGGCCGGGTGAGATCCAGATCAGGGTCCACGCGGCCGGGCTGAACTTCAGCGACGTGCTCAAGGCGACGGGCCTGTACCCCGGCGTGAGCACCGCAGCGCCAGGCGTCGCGCTGGGCGCGGAATGCGCGGGCGAGGTGGCCGCGGTCGGCGCCGGGGTCGAGGGCTACGGCCCCGGAGACCCCGTGCTGGCGGTCGCCGCGGGCAGCTTCGCGGCATACGCGACGACGCCGGCGCATCTGGTGGTGCACCGGCCGGCGGGCCTCAGTCACGAGCAGGCGGCCGCGTGCCCGATCGCGTTCCTGACGGCGCTGCACGCCCTGGAGCATCTGGCCCGGCTCCGGCCCGGCGAACGGGTGCTGATCCACGCCGCAACCGGCGGCGTCGGGCTGGCCGCGCTGCAGGTCGCCGCACGCGCCGGCGCCGAGGTGTACGCGACGGCGGGAACCGAGCAGAAGCGGGACCTGCTGCGTTCGTTGGGCGTCCGGCACGTCATGGACTCCCGGTCCCTGCGCTTCGCCGGCGAGATCATGCGGGACACCGGTGGCCGCGGTGTCGACGTCGTGCTCAACTGCCTCGGCGGCGCCGCGCTGCGCCGCAGCGTCGCTGTGCTGGCACCCGGCGGCCGGTTCGTCGAACTCGGCAAGCAGGACATATACGCCAACAGCCACCTCGGCCTGGAACTGTTCAAACGCAACCGTTCGTTCTTCGCCGTGGACCTCGAAGCGTGTCTTGCCGATCAACCGGCGCATGTGGCCGAGCTGTTGCGGCGGCTCGGTGACGGCCTGGCCTCCGGGGCGTTCACGGCACCGCTGTCCACCGTGTTCGACCTGTCCGAGGCCGCGGTGGCGGGCACGTTGATGATGCGGGCCGGGCACATCGGCAAGCTCGTGCTGCGTCGTACCGGCGACGAGACGGTGCCGGCCGCGGACGGCCGGATGCCGGTGCGGCCCGACGCCACCTATCTCATCACCGGCGGCCTGGGCGCGCTCGGGCGGCGGACCGCGCGGTACCTCGCCGGACGTGGTGCCGGGCAGATCGTGCTGATGAGCCGATCGGAGCCGGCCGACTCGGTGGCCGCGGACCTCGACGATCTGCGGGCCGGCGGGGTCGCGGTGACGGTGTTCCGGGGCGATGTCACACGGGCTGAGGACGTGGCCGGGGTCATGGCCCTCATCGACCGCGACCTGCCGCCGCTGCGTGGGATCGTCCACGCGGCTGGGGTGCTCGACGACGGGATTCTCAGCGGACTGGACCGGCGGCGGCTCCAGGCGGTCCTGGCACCGAAGGTGGACGGCGGCTGGCACCTGCACCGCGCCACGATGCGCCGGGACCTTGACTTCTTCGTCCTGTACTCCTCGGCCGCGGCCCTGCTCGGCTCGCCGGGGCAGGGCAACTACGCGGCGGCCAACGCGTTCCTGGACGGGCTGGCGACCTACCGCCGGGCATGCGGGCTACCGGCCCTCAGCATCGACTGGGGCCCCTGGTCGGAGGAGGGGCTCGCGGCCCGGCCGGACCGCGCCGGTCAGCTGGCGGGCAGCGGGATCGCCGGGATCGCGTCGCAGGACGGCGTCGCCGCGCTGGACGCTGTGCTCGGGTCCAACTCGGCGCAGGTTGCGGTCCTTGCCCTGGACCGGGTGAGGCTTCGCGAAGCAGCCGCTCTGGGGTTGCTGCCCGACCTGCTCGCGGACCTGGCAGGCGTGCCTGAGCCCGCCGAGGTCGCCGAACCGTCCTCGCAGGTTCGGGACCGGATGCTCGCGGTGGAACCTGGGCGGCGTCGGCGGGACATCCTGACGTCGCATCTGCGCCAGACGATCGCGAGCGTGCTGAAACTGGATCCGGTTACCGTCGACAACGACGCGCCGCTGGCGGGCCTGGGATTCGACTCGTTGATGTCCCTGGATCTGCGGAAGCGCCTCGAGGGGACGTTGGGCGTCGAACTCCCCGCGACGCTCGCCTGGCGCTATCCCACCGTGGACGCGATCGTGCCGTTCCTCGCCGAGCGCATGGGTATCGCACTGGCACACCAGGACGGGGCGCCGGCGCAGGTGGGCGCAGCCGGCAAACCGGGTGACCGGACATCGGCCACCGTCGACGCAGCCGGAGGGTCCGCGCTGTCGGCCGTCCTGGACGACGCGCCGGACCTCTCCGGCGTCGACGACCTCGACATCGAGGCATTGCTTCTCGCGAAGATGGCAGCCATCGACGCACTCGACGACATGACATGGGAAGGACGGGCGTCATGAGTGGACCATTCGAGGACCCCAGCGTCAGCTACACCGTGCTGGTGAACGGAGAAGGGCAGTACAGCCTCTGGCCGTTGTTCGCCGCGGTTCCGCCGGGCTGGCTCGCGGCCGCGGCCGCCGGAACGCGGTCGGAGTGCCTCGCCTACGTGGAGGAGCACTGCACAGGCGGGCGGCAGGTTGCCGCGACGCCGGCGGGTCTGGACGGGGTGACGGCATGAGTGTGCTGATTGTGGTGGAGTCCGCGTTCGGCAACACCCTGATCGTCGCTCAGGCAGTCGCGGCCGGACTGAACGAGACGTCCGCGGCGGGTCTGGTGACCGTCGTGCGGCCCGGTGCGGCTCCGGCCGAGATCCCGGCCGGGCTCCGGTTGCTGGTCGTCGGTGCACCGACCCACGAGTACTCGCTGCCGAAGGACCAGACGCGCCAGCAGGCGGCAAAGCTCGGCGCAGTGGGCGGCGACGGCACCGGGATCCGGGAGTGGATAGCGCGGGTCGCGCCGCGGCCGGACCTTCGGGTGGCCACGTTCGACACGTCGGTGCGGAGCAGGTTCTCGTTCGGATCCGCATCGAAGGCGGCGGTCAAGGCACTGACCCGGCGGGGGTTCCGGGGTGCCGAACGCGGCCCGAGCTTCTACGTCACCGGCACCGCGGGGCCGCTCGCCGACGGTGAGGAGCAACGTGCCATGGACTGGGGCCGGCAGCTGGCAGGGTCGCTCCACGGACAGGAGGTGTGAACGCCATGCCGTTGCATGTCGTCATGGGGCATCTCGTGGTCGTCACCGCCCCGCTCGCCGCGGTGCTGGCGCTCGGCTACGCATGGCTGCCGCAACTGCGGGCCGGTATGCGCTGGCCCCTGGTGGTGATCGCGGCATTGAACGCGGCGCTGGCGTTCGCGGCCGGGACGACCGGCGCGGAACTGCTCAAAGACCTGGAGGGCCGTGCCGACGCGGCCGGCCAGGCGCTGCCCGCAGCGGTGCGGGCGCACACCGCCCAGGCCGACGCGCTGAGCCTCGTGTCGCTGGCGCTGCTGCTCGTGGTGCTGACCCTGGTCTGGTGGTTGCTCTCGCCGCGGCGCAGGCCGGGACCGGCGACGCTCGTCGGAGCGTGTCTGCTGACGGTATGCGTGTTGGCGGTCGGTTGGTTCACTGTGACGACCGTGCTCGAGGCGATGCGTGCGGTGTGGGCACAGCACGCGCTGTGGAGTGCGTGACACCGCCGCCGTCCGAGCGGGTCTCAGGTGGTCGGCGCCGCGGTCTGCATCGCCCGTAAGCGGTCGAGGAGGTCGCGGTGCCGGTACAGGAAAACCCGGTGGATGGCGGCGACCCTGGTGATCTCGGCGATGCTGACCGCGTGGCCGTGCGCCTCCGCGCGATCGAGTGCCGCGATGACGCGCTGACGCCGCTGGATGGTGTCCGCCACCCGGCTCGCAACCGCCGCGTCGATCTTGTGGTTCGCGGTTGCCGTAGTGCTGTGGAGTCCTGGGGCGTGTTCGTTGCCGTCGACGGTCATGGCAACCCTTCACGGGTGATCGGAGGACGGGCACCGCGCCGGTGCCACATGCTGAGGTTCCCGCGTGCCACGGCGGCCGGTCAGGGCCGGGATTCCCGAACCGGCAGGCCGTTTGGCCGTGGCGAGGCGCCGGCCTGGGGCCGAGGTCTCGGCGGCAGGTCCGGCGCCTCGTAAGCCACCGACCTCGGCCAGGCTGCCGACAGATACAGTCGCCACCGCCTCGCCCGCGCCTGCTGCGGCGCGCTCACATATGAAGGTTTCCGCGGGGTGGAGACCTTCGGCCCTGCCGGGCGTGCCGTCCGCCCGTACCCGGCTTGCATCGATGGGCGCACGGTGAAGGTGTCCCCACGACGGGGATCCCGGGTCGCAGCGCGCCGGCCCGACAGGTGGATGGAGGATCGCCGTGATGTACTGGGGCAATGGCATGGGTGGCTGGGGCATGCTTTTCATGTCCGTCAGCGGCCTGCTGTTCTGGGGTCTGATCATCGCCGGCGTCGTGGTGCTGGCACGGTCCATGGGTTATATCGGGCGGCCTCGCCCGGCGGGCGGGCAGACACCCGCACCGCAGCAGGTGCTCGCCGACCGGTTCGCCCGCGGCGAGATCGACGACGAGGAGTACACCCGCCGCCTGCAGGTGCTGCGCACCGCGCCCGGCGGCCACGGACCGGGCGGCTGATCCGGCAGGCGGCTCGCCTCGGTCATGGCGGCTGTCCGTCAGGTACCGGTTACGACGTGCGTTCGGCAGACCGACCACCCTGAGGGGCGACGTGTGACGGCCACCAGCAGGTACGTCCACGGTGCTGCCCGGTACCTGCATGCGGCACCGGCGCTGACCGCCGGTGTGCTCGGATGCCTCGGTGCCCAGCTGCTGACAGGCCGGCTGCTGGCCCACACCCACGACGCCGCGCACGGGATCGCCGCCGGTGTGCCGCACGTCCACGACCGGGTCGCCGCGTCCGCGCTAGCCGGATGCCTTGTCCTGGTCTCCCTGGTGGCTGCCGTCGCGGCGGCCGGGCGTCGCGGTGCCACCCGCGCGGCCGTCATGTGGGCGAGCGGGCTGTCGATCATCGCGTTCGTCGTCATCGACCGGGTGCCGCTCGGTGCCAGTACGGCGACGCGGCCGTCCTCGCCACTGCTGCTCGCCGGGATCGCCGCGCACGTGTGTATCGGGGGCCGGGGAAGGGCTGCTGTGGTGGCGCTGGCTCGAAGGCGTCCGCCAGCCGGCCGGGTCCGTCCCGCCCGATCGCGCGTCCGGGCCGCAGCGGAGCCGGGTGATGCATCGCTACGTGCGGTTGTGGCGACGCTGGTGGGCCTCGCCGATCGCCGGCCGCGCACCGCCGTGCCGCCCCGGGTGAGACAGCGAACCGCCGCCGGGGCGACGCACCCAGCGGCGACCCATCAACCCTGACGCCGGTTGCCCGCCGACCGGAGCCCTTTCGCTGGACGCGTCAGTCGCTGCCGCCCGTGAGACGGCCATCTGTGGTCGCGGTTGGTGCTGCACGGCGACGAACGAAACGGGAGCATCCATGGAATTCGACGATGACAACGACGAACCAAACCGCGTCCCGGGCTCAGGCGCGCTGATCCTCAGCGGGATGGCGGGCTGGTCGATGACCTGCCCGCCACCCTGATCGCATCGCACGTCCGGCCGCCTGTGCGGCGTCCTCCGACCGACCTTCGGTCACGGGGCTGCTTTCGGTGCGGTCGCTTCGGCCGTGCCGACCGGGGGGCCGGCCGTGGCTGTGCCCGTCGGTCCCGCAGGCGGCGTCGGGACGACCGCCGCCGGGGATCCACTGTGGTGCCGGCCCAGGCCGGAGGCCCCGCCGTAGATCAGTGCGAAGCCGATGAGGATGAACAGCCCGGCGGTGACCAGCAGGCCGCTGCCCAGCGGCACCAGCGCGGGGACGTTGACGCCCAGCTGGGCTCCGGCGGCGACCGAGAGGCTGCCGTCAGCGTTCGCCAGCACGAAGACGTAGCTGCCGGTCGAGGCAAGCGCATCCCATTCCAGCTGGATCGTTCCCGTCCCGCTGGTCTGGCTCACCCAGAACGTCTGGTCGCCCGGCCTGCTCAGCGGGCGCACATCTGCGCCGACGCGGCGGTAGGCCGCGGTGTCCCCTTGGCCCCAGGCCCGGGTGAGCTCGTCGCGGCCAGTGCCGGACAGCCACCGCTCCACGTCCGCAGCGCGGCCCACACCGAGGAACAGCGGCGTCTCGCCCTGCCCGGTCGCGGTGACCCGGACCTTGCCGAAGTCGCCCCAGCGCAACCGCCACGTGTCTGTGCCTTCGATCGTCACATCCGAGCTGGTCACCGCCGCGGTCGGGGTGGTCAGTGTCAGGCTGCTGGTGGTGGCGTAGCCGTCGGCGTTGCGGGCCGCATCGACGGTCAGCAGCACGCCACCGCCGAGACCTGCGACGAGACCGACCAGCATGACCAGCACGCCGACGCACAGCGCCAACACCCGGGTGATGGTGGCCGCGGATCCCGGTGCCGGCGTCGGCGGCGGGGGCTGCGGTGCCGTGGGTGAGATCCACGGCGCGACCGTGCCGGTTCCTGCCGGCGGAGGCGCGTCCCGATCCACTGGCTCGTCGCCGCCCTGGTCCAGCCGGAACGGTGGATACCGCCCGGTGAGCAGCGCGACGTAGGCGACCACCCGCAGGCCCCATCGGGCGACGCCGGTGAGCAGGTTGTAGAGGCCGCGCGGGTGCTCGCCGGTGACGGCCAGCCCGATGCCGGCGATCAGGACCGCGGCGCCGACGAGGCTGATCCGCGTCTGGGCGACCCAGCTCCCGTTGTCGTACACCTGCCAGGTGGAGCCTGCGATCGCGCCCAGCAGGACCGCGTGCGGCAGGGCGAGCAGCCAGGCGACCAGGGGCTGGTAGCGGGGAATACGGTCGGGGTAGTCGATGTACAGGTCCGCGGGGTAGTCCGGGTCCTGGGCGAGCTTGAACGGTGGGTACCGGTCGGTGCCGAGCACCTGGTAGCCGTAGTACCCGACGCGCCAGCTCCACCGCAGCACTCCGACGTTGAAGTCGAAGATGCCGCGTGGGAAGCGGCCGGTGAACAGTACGGCGATGTAGCCGACCAGTGTCATCGCGACGAAGGCCACCCACAGCACCGCCAGCACGATGTAGTGCGGAACGAGCAGCAGCCACTTGATCAGCCACAGCCAGCGGCTGGGTGCATCTGGCCGGGCGCGCACGTGAACGGGATATGCAGTCACGGCTCCTCCTCCGCCGTACATCACACGCCACGAGCCGCCAGATCGGCAGGGCCGGACCGCCCGGGGTCCAGGGGTCAATCGTCACTGGTCGCGGTCCGCATCCGGCAGTCGTGTCATCTGCGATGCCGGTCCGCCGCGCGTGCCAGTGCCGGAGGTCCCATACGGTTCGGGACGTTCAGCCGTAACGCCGTCCTGGGGGCTGTGCGAGGTTAGGGCATGCGGCACCTGCCGCGACATGGCGAACGAGGTGGAAGCGGTGAGCGCGAACGTGGTCCACGAGGCATCGGACCATCGGTCCGCCGCTGTCAGGACGGACCCGCACTCCCGTCCGGTTGCCCCTGCGGCGGGTGCCGTTCATCCGTGGCTGCCGCAGGGCGAGCCGGAACATGTGCGCCGCCGGCAGCCGGCCGCCGAAGGGTCGATAGGTGAGCCATGACAGACCTGCGCACCACCTACCTCGGACTGTCGCTGCGTTCGCCGCTCGTGGCGAGCGCGTCGCCGGCAACCGCCTACCTACACGGGCTGCTCGCGTTGCAGGACGCCGGCGCCGCGGCGGTCGTGCTGCCGTCGCTGTTCGAGGAGGAGGCGGACGAGACGACATGGCCAGACCCGGACGCCGTACGCCCGGATTCCCTGCCGGATCTGGAGTTCGAGGGCGGCGGTCCTGCCCGCTACGCGAAGCTCACCGCGAGCGCCAAGGCAGCATTGCACATCCCGGTGATCGCGAGCCTCAATGGCACGACGCCGAGCGGTTGGGTGTCGTGCGCACAGCAGCTGGAGCAGGCCGGCGCGGACGCAATCGAGCTGAATCTGTACGCCGTGGCCGCCGACCCGTGGCGTAGCGGCAGCCGTGTCGAAGAGGGGTACCTCGACGTCGTGCGCCTCGTGCGTGGCGCGGTGGAGGTGCCGCTGGCGGTGAAGCTCAGCCCGTATCTGTCGGCCACCGCGCATTTCTGCCGGCAGGTGGTCGAAGCAGGCGCTGACGGCCTGGTGCTGTTCAACCGCTTCTACCAGCCGGACATCGACCTCGACACGCTCGACGTGCGTCCACGGGTGGCATTGTCCGACCCCAGTGAACTGCGGCTTCCGCTGCGCTGGCTGGCTCTGCTCACCCCGGTCCTGCCGGCAACGTCGTTCGCGGCCACCACCGGCGTGCACTCCGGGCAGGACGCGGCAAAGGTGCTGCTGGCGGGTGCGGACGTGGTGATGATGGCCTCCGCGCTCCTGCGCCACGGCCCCGCATACATCGGCACGGTGGAGGCCGAACTGACCGCCTGGATGCTTCAGCGCGGATACGACTCGGTGGACGGCCTGCGAGGTCTTGCGCGGCGCGACCGGACGAGCGACCCCGCGGCATACGAGCGCGCCAACTATCTCCGCACGCTCGCGTCATATCGTCCACATTGGACATTAGGCTGACTTGTCGAGGATTGCCCCGGGGATGGTGAGATGGCTGCGCTTACAGTGCGGGACGTGATGACTCGCACGGTGCCGGTGACGGTCGCTCCGGAGATGTCAGTGCTCTCCGCCGCCCGGCTCATGGACGCGACGCGACTCGAACTGCTGCCGGTCGTCACCAGCGACGGGAAGTTTGTCGGCACCCTGACCCGTCATCAGGTCCGGCAGTCATGGTCGGCGCCGGACCGGGCTGGCCGTGACGAACTGGCCGGGCCGGTCCTGCGCAGGGTCCTGGCGCACACGGCGCCGCAGGTCCGGGTCGACGTGAACGATGGCGTCGTCACGCTGACAGGCTCGACTGATCGGCGTAGCACGGCGGAGATGGTGTCGGAACTCGCCCGTGCGGTGCCGGGTGTCGTCGGCGTCGTCGACCGGATCGCGTACGCAAACGACGACACCCACGAGCCGCCGCCGACACGGCGCGCCCCCCAATGGGACGTGGCTGGTCGGCCGGCGAGCGGAGCAAGCCGGCGTTGATCCGATGACAGCGTCAGCCGGCTGCTGCTGCCTCGCCGGGCCGCCACCGGACAGACGCCGTCGAACAGGGCCCGGTGCCATTGTCGGGGCAACGCGGGCGGTTGCGCCTCAGGACACCAGCAGCAGGTCCGGCTCCGCCTCCTGCGCGAGTGCCCTGGTGCCGTGATGCTCGGCACCGTCCGCTCCAGCGTGCCGATGTGCCGCGATCATCGCGCCGACGACGCCGGCGACGAACGCGATGCCGAACTCAGCCAGGAACCAGCCGGCAGCACTTCGCTTCATCGTGCCCTCCTTGTCCTCGGGACCCTCCCCCGCCAACATCGCCGTGACCGGCGGCACCATCGAGAGACATCGGTCCTGTCCGGCGGCGACCAGCAGGCCGAGCAGTCCTTTGCCGTCCGGCAGGTGGCCGACATTGCTCACCACGTCGGTGTCCATGCCGGTGTGCACGAATCGGGTCAGTCTGCCGCGGTCGACCACGCCGAGGGCGGCACAGCGGGCGTCGACCAGCTCCCGCGCGGCCTCGACCACGTGCCGCAGGACAGAGTCGAGACTGTCGGCGCGAGCCACAGCCAGGAACGCGCGCAACAGGCCACGCAACCGGCCCTGGGTGTCCTGCACGTCGCGCGCCCGCAGCATCAACTCCTCCAGCAGATCATCCAGCTCCAGCCGGGCGTCCTGTGAGAACGTCACCGCACCTACGGCATCCTCATCGAATTGCTCGGCGCTTGGGTGGTGCTGGTCATCGATCCCGAAGTCGCGCATGACGGACACATCCTGACCGCCGGCATCGACGCCGGCGAGCCGCGCACAAGTCTGGCAAATTCAAACTCCACCGGGCAGGCGACAGGGCTCCCGACGGACTGCCAAAGGCTGGGGCAGCACTCCCACGCTACCGCCTGCGCGCCTGGACGCGCCCGATCGGACGGCCGCGACGTGCGACAAGCGGCAGTTCGGCGCTGTCCGCCCCGGGCCGAGGGCGGCGGTCAGGTGAGCCGTCGCCTCGGGACCTTCGCCTCTGCCGGAACTGGTCCTCACGAGTGACGGTAGAGGCCTGGAAGGACCGTCAGACGTCGATCCCTCCGGCTGCAGGTCCGGCGAACAGGACGCCCATAGGCGGCGCGGTGCCGGACGTCGCAGCGGCGCGCGCTGACCGTGCGGCCGGACCGTTGGCGGACGGCCCGCTCGCCGGTCACCGCGCCGCACACCTACCGTGCCCGCAGGTCGCGGACCGGACGCGAACACCGAAGTGGAGCGCGTCAATGAACACCTTCGTCACCGTCCTCGTGATCGCGGCGGTCGTGGCCTTGCTGGTGCTGGCCCTCGCGGTCCGAATCGTCAAGCAGTACGAGCGGGGTGTGCTGTTCCGGCTCGGCCGGGTGATCGGCGCGCGGGAGCCTGGGCTGCGGCTGCTCATCCCGATCGTCGACCAACTGCACCGCGTCTCGCTGCGGATCGTCACCATGCCGATCCAGTCCCAAGGCATCATCACCCGCGACAACGTCAGCGTCGACGTCTCCGCCGTCGCCTACTTCCGCGTCGTGGACGCGACCAAGTCCGTCGTGGCGATCGAGAACGTCCACGCCGCGATCAACCAGATCGCCCAGACCACCCTGCGCAAGGTCGTCGGCCAGCACACCCTCGACGAAACCCTGTCCGAGACCGACCGGATCAACGTCGACATCCGCGAGATCCTCGACATCACCACCGTCGACTGGGGCGTCGAGGTCACGCTGGTCGAGCTCAAAGACATCCAGCTGCCCGACAGCATGAAACGCGCGATGGCCCGGCAGGCCGAAGCCGAGCGCGAGAAGCGAGCGAAGATCATCAACGCCGAAGGCGAGTCCCTCGCCGCCGCGGCCCTCGGCGACGCCTCCGACACGATGATGGCCCACCCCCTCGCCTTGCAACTTCGCAACCTGCAGAGCCTCGTCGAGATCGGTGTGGACAAGAACACCACGGTCGTGTTCCCCGCACCGTTGATGAGCACCATCGGCGAACTCGGCACCTTCCTCGCCCGCGAAGCGGCCGCCGCCTCCCGGCCGGTCCCCGCCATCACCCCGCCCACGGCCAAGACGGTCACCGCCAACGGCGGCGCCCAGGCGCGCGCCGACCTTACCGGGTGACACCGCAGCTGTCGCCCGGCCTGAGTTTCGAAGCACCACCGATCGGGTGGCAGCGCAGGGCAGTTCAGTTCACGTGGTACCGCGAAAAGACGCGTGCAGGCCGCCAACGACGGCCTGCACGCAGCCAGTCGGCCGCCCCGGCGATGAGGTCCCAGTGGCACAGCGCGTGCGGGCGGCGTGGTGCCGTTCGTCGGTTCCCGGGTAAGCGCGCTCAGCCGTCTCGGGCCTTGGCGATAGCACCGATGCGATACGGGATGGTGATGCCGCCGCAGATAACGGCAATCCCACCGACAACGCCCGCTGCGCCGAGCACGGTGTAGCTGTGGAGCAAGAGATCCGTGCCGGCGCTGATGATTGCGGTCCCGGCGACAACGACCGCTACGCCGAACAACGTGTAGTCGCCGGACAGGAGAGGCAAGCCGATCGTCTCGGACATGGCCGGCCTGGGTCTCTACGTGTCCGGTCGGTGTCTACATCGCGGTGTTCTCCGTGGTGCTCCTCGAGGTCTGATACGTACTGATCGCGTGGCGTCCGCATCACCCCGGACATGCCCGCCCGCCGGCGCCATCAGAAGGTTGGAGGTCAGGAATTCGCGCGCATGGACGAGTCCCGTGGCGGCTGCGACGCTGCTCGTCCTGCCGTTGACGAGGCCATCCGCTTCGTCCGGGCCGTTCGGCCCTGGCAGGTCTGCGCTGCCTCGGCAAGTCTCAATGTGTGACGACTGGTTCAGTGCCACGGGTCTGCGCGGTAGGCCGCCGTCTCACGACGGAGTGCGAGTGCGCGCTGGGGTGGACATGGTCGGCGCCACTCCCACCAGTTGAGGTCGAGACCTGATTGCGAGGCTGCCATGATGCGACATCGTGACCGTGCTGTGATTGTTGGAGTCGATGGGTCCGAAGCCGGTTTGGCTGCTGTGCGGTTCGCCGGCGCGGAGGCTGTGTTGCGCGGCAACCCTGTTGAGTTGGTGGCCGCTTTCCGGCCGCACCCGACGATGTGCGCCGGGCGGCGGCTTGGACGCCGCGCACCCGCCGCGCACCGCCGGCTCGTCGACGCCGTCGCCGCGGTGAGGGTCGGGCACTCGCAGTTGTCGGTCCAGACGGCGCTGGTGATGGGCGACCTTGCTGACACGCTGATCGCCCGCTCCGGTAACGCCGCCCTCGTGGTCGTCGCCGAAGGCGGCCCGACCAACGCCTGGCAGCGCATAGCGGGCCATTGCCTCGCGCCGGTCGTGCTGGTCCGGCACGGCTACCAGGCCGGCGGGCCGGTCGTTCTCGGCGTCGACGGGGTGACCCTTTCAGCAGCAGCGGCGGACTTTGCCTACGCGGAGGCGGCGCTGCGCGGCGTACCGCTGGTCGCCGTGCACGTCTGGACGGGATTGCCCGCCACTGGGCTGTCGACCGTCGATCCGTTCGCGTACGACCTCGCCGTGGCGCGGTCAGAGGCGGACCGGGTGCCTGCAGAAGGGCTCGCCGGTTGGTCGGAGAAGTTTCCCGACGTCCTGGTCGAGCGGCGAGTGGTGCTGGCCGCCAACGTGGGCGAGGAGCTGGTCCGGCAGGCGGCGGGTGCCGCCGTGCTCGTGGTCGGCGCACGGTCGTCCGAGGCTCGCAGCGACCTGCTCCTCGGCCCTGTCACCCGGTTCGCGATGCTCGGTGCTGCGTGTCCGGTGGCAGTGCTGAACCCTGTGCCGTCCGTGAGCCGCGTGTGACCACGCTCCAGTAGGACGTCGGGGGGTTTGGCCACCGCTCGCCACGTAGCCCCACGCATCCAGCGCCCGAGGCCGCGCAGGATGCCGAACCTTCTCGCTCCCCGACCGCAGTGGCGGCGCTGCGGCCGGCCATCGGTCGGCCGGTTCGTCATGTCATTCCGCGAACCTTGGCAGTTCAGAGTTCGCGGCGCCCGCCAAGGACGATCGCACCGGTGAGGGCTGCAGCGGTGCACGCGACGGTAACTGCGGTTGCCGGCAGGTAGGAGCTCGGTGCCGCGCCGCCGACAATGCCGGCCAGCGCGCCGGAGAGTGTCGTCGGCAGCCACCGTCCGACGCCGTCGACACCACCGACGATCGCCATGGACAGCAGGACGGCCAGCGTGACGCCGCTGGCGGCGAGGACACCGCGGACGACGGCAGTGGCCAGGGCGACCGCGGCGACCGCGAAGGCGAGGAACACCGCGCCGAACCCGATCCCGGCCAGCACTCTGGCCACCGGCAGCGGACCGAGCAGCACCTCCGTTTCGTACCAGGCGGCGAGCGTGCCGAGCAGTAGCGCCGCCACGGCCGCGCCGGTGGTAACCGTGTACGCGGGGATGATGACTGCCCGTACACCGGTGATGCGGGTGCGCAGGAACACCGCCATCTCCCGGCGCGCGTCGAAGGCGAGTGCGGAGGCGGCAATGAGGACGACCACGAGCACGCCGATCTGGGAGGCGTTGCCGGCGAACTGGGCGATCCCGTCGGCCGGTGTGGGGTCGGGCAGCTCGACGCGTACGCCGTCGGTGTTCAACGAGCCGAGGATCTCGCTGAGGTACCGCGCGGTCAGCGGCCCGGTGAGGCCGAAGAACACGTACACGCCCAGCAGCGCGACCAGCCGGCGGGTCCGGGTCAGGCGCAGCCATTCGAGGTGCCAGAGGCTCATGAGGTCAACTCCAGGAACACGTCCTCGAGGTCGGCGGCCCGGGGCGCGAGGCTGATCACCCGTGCGTCGCAGGCGGCAAGGACCTGCGGCAGCCGCAGTTCGGCCTCGGCCAGTGACCGCACCCCGACGAGCAGGGACGGTCCGGCGTGCTCGTCGACGCCGGTGACCCACACCTCGCGGCGCAGCCGGTCGACCACCGGACGCACCGGGTCGCGCAGGCGCACGTGGTACGCCGGAACGGCCCGGCCGACGAGCAGAGCGTCGAGGGTGCCCTGGTACAGCAGCCGGCCCGCGCGGAGGATCCCGACGGTGTCGCAGACCTCCTGCACGTCGGCCAGGATGTGGCTGGACAGCAGCGTGGTCGCCCGCACCCGCAGCTGCCCGATGAGGTCGAGCACCTCGCGCCGTCCGGCCGGGTCGAGCGCGGACGCCGGCTCGTCGAGCAGCAACAGCTCCGGGTCGCCGACCACGGTGGCGGCGAGGCCGAGGCGTTGCAGCATGCCGCGGGAGTAGCCGCCGACCCGCCGGTCGGCAGCGTCGGCCAGGCCGGTGTCGCGCAGCACCACGTCGACGCGGGACGCGGGCCCCTCCGGGGCAACGAGGTGCCGGGCGAGGGCGACCACCTCCCGGCCGGTGAGCCATGGGTCGAACTGCGGCGTGTCGGGCAACAGCGCGACCCGCCGGCGCGACCGTCCACAGTACACGGTGCCTGCGGTCGGGCGGCGCAGGCCCGCCAGGATGGCCAGCAGCGTGGTCTTGCCAGCCCCATTCGGCCCGACCAGGCCGTAGACGGCGCCTTCCGGCACAGCGAGGTCGACCGCGTCGAGGGCGACATGGCCGCCGTATCGCTTGGACAGCCCGGCAGTCGTCAGGATCATCGTTGATCCCTGCCGATCAGCAGGTACACGATTCCGCCGACCGGAATCGACGCGACGCAGATGAGTGCCCACACCCACTTCGGCAGATAGCGCACAGTGGACCGGCTCAGGTCGTACAGGCAGTATCCGGCGAAGCCGATCGCGACGATCGCGATCGGGGCCAGGGCCGCGATCGGTACCGAACCGGTGGACGCGAGGATGACCATGGCACCAGCGTCCACCGCCGCGGCCGGCCGGCCCAGAGGCGAAGGTCCCGGCCGGTCACCGGAGCGCGTGCTGACCGGAGCCACCGGGACCAGGGTGACCGAGCCGTTCGACCGCGAGGCGAACCAGCGTCACGGCGTGCACGGGCACGGCGATGCCGCTGCCGGCCAGTGCCACGACCAGCAGGGCCCGTGTGGCGGCGCCCCAGGGCAGTGTCGAGGCGCCGAAGTCGAAGGGGAACACCTGCCAGATCCGGACGAGCACGACGATGCTGATCGTCGTCGTGGTGAGGTCGCCGAGGTGTTTCACCCCCGGTCCGTCGGCGAAGACGTACACGGTGTTGGCGACGATGCCGGCCAGCAGCGAGAGGTTCACCAGTCCGATCACCTGTGTCGTCGCATCGGTCAGCGGCGAAGCGGCCTGCCACCCCGGGCGGACATCGAGCAGGTACATGATGACGAGGTTGACGATGACGGCGACGGCGTAGCCGAACCGTCGCGCAGCGATGCCCGGCCGCCGGCCCCGTGCTTCGGACGTCATGGCGGTACTCCTCTCGTGCGTGTATCCATTGGGCTGCCGGACCTCGCGGACGCCGGGGCGTCTCACGTCCCGTGCTGAGCGTCCCCCGCAGATCCCGGCGGTACCAGGGCCGGTTGACTCGTTCTGCATGCGCGAGTCCGTGGCGTCGCGATCTCAGTCCGGCTGCGGCTGATGGCATCCAGCGGCTGGGACCTTCGGCCTTGCGCAAGCGCGCCTTCCGGGCGCAGCGTCGATGCCGGGACTGGTTGGCACAGGGGTAGGGCAGGAGGCCATCATGACCTCATCGGCGGGCACGGGAATGCCCGCGGCTCAGCGGCTTCGGATGCGAGACGTGCTGACGGTCGCCGTCGTAGCCGTGGGCGGGTCCATCGGGGTACTGACCGGCCGGGACGGGACGCCGATCTGGCAGGGTGTGCGAGTCCTGATCACCGTCGCGGCCACCGCGGCGGCGATCTGCGTCATCCGCCGCGGAGCCGACTGGCTGTGCGGCCTCATTGCATTCCTCACCGGCGTGGCCGCCGCCGCGACGGGGGCAGGGTTCGGCCTGCCGCACCTCGCCAAGACCGGCTGGTCAGCAGTCACGCTCGCCGGTCTGGCCGCGCTCGGTGCAGGTGCGGTCCTCCTGGTCGCCGGCGCGGGCATCGTCGTGCGCCGCACGCACCGGTGGTGGCGACTGCTGGTGGCGCCGGCACTGCTCGCCGTCGTGTACGTGTCGTTGTGGTCAGGCGTCCAGGCGGTGGCCGCGACGAATGTGCCAGCCACCGCCATCGGCTCGGCCACGCCAGCGGACCGGGGTCGCACCTATCAGGACGTGCGGCTCCAGACGCCAGACGGGGTCCGCCTGTCGGGCTGGTACCTCCCGTCGACCAACCGGGCCGCGGTCCTGCTCGTCCACGGCGCCGGGTCCACCCGCTCCGACGTGCTCGCCCACGCCGTCGTGCTGAGCGGGCACGGATATGGGGTGCTGCTCTTCGACGCGAGGGGACACGGACGCAGCGGCGGCCGGGCGATGGACTTCGGCTGGTACGGCGACGAGGACCTGGCCGGCGCGGTGGCGTTCCTGCAGTCCCGGGCGGACGTCGACAGCGACCGGATCGCCGCGATCGGCATGTCGATGGGCGGCGAGGAGGCGATCGGCGCGGCCGCGACCAACACCGGCATCCGCGCCGTCATCGCCGAGGGCGCCACCACCAGGATCGCCGCGGACAAGGCGTTCCTGCCCGACGTGTACGGCGTCAACGGCTGGATCCAGCAGCGCGTCGACGCTTTGACGACGGTGTGCACGGACCAGCTCACCGACGCTGGCCCGCCAGTGACGCTCCGCGCAGCCGCATCCGCCGCGGCCCCACGGCAGTTCCTGCTCATCACGGCCGGCGACGTGCCCGACGAGGCGCACGCGGCCCGCCACATTCAACGGGGGAACGCCAACGTGCAGCTCTGGGAGGTCCCGAACACCGGGCACACCAAGGCGCTGAGCACGCACCCGGACGAGTGGGAGCAGCGAGTCGTCGCGTTCCTCACCGGTACGCTCACCTGACGGTCGCGGACCTGGTGTCGTCGTGACGGTCATCCCGTTTCGGCGTCCAGGTCGAGCATCCGCATCCGGGTTGCCTGCATGCGTTCGACGACCACCTCGATGAGCCGCCTGGTCAGCTCGTAGCCGAGCTCCGGTTCCGCGGCGCACATCGCGCGGATGCCGGCACCGTCGAAGCTGATCGCGGGGACGGGGGTCTCGGCCGTGGCGCCGAAATGCCAGCGGTACGGCGGGAACATCCACGACCAGCCGAGCACCTGCCCGGGCCCGATCGTCTCCAGCACGACGTCGCCCCGGCCGGGCAGGTGCGTGTCGAGGTTGACGAGTCCGTCACGGATGAGCCAGAACCGGTCGGCCCGGCCACCCTCGTTGAAGACGCGGGTGCCGGCGTGGAACGTGACACGATGCGAGTAGTGCGCCATTCGCTCCAGGAACCGGTCCGGAACACCGGCCATGAACGGATGCGCCGAGAGCAGATCGTGTGCGGTGATCATCGAACTCACCTCCGCCTGGTGTCGTGGTGCCTGCGTCCAGCCAACCGGCCTGATCCGCATCTGGGTAGAGGCTTGGGCCATGCAAGCCCGGGACTTACGGCCCTGTGACGCTCCGGGTGGGCAAGTCGACAACACGGTCGTGCATCGACGTGATCACGGTGTCACCGTCGGGCGTCGCGGTGGCGCATCCACGCCCGCCAGGACTCGTCGGCGCCCCAGACAACGAGCGGGAACGGCAGGAGCATCAGCAGCTGCCGCCAGTCCGGCAGCGCGGTGCCGAACAGGTCCTGCAGAACTGGCAGCGTGACCACGGCGGCGGAGAACGCGACCTCGAAGGCGACCCCCCACAGCAGGAGCCGGTTGGTCAGGACGCCGACCGCCCGCAGTGACGCGGTCTGGGTGCGGGCGGCGAAGGCGGTGCCGATCTGGCAGGCGACGATGCCGAGGAACGACATGGTGGTCGCCTGCTGCCACACGTGGTGCAGCGGCGTGCCGGGGCCGGTGGGGGCGCCGAGGTGCCACCCGCCGGACTGCAGGGTGGCGAAGAATCCGGCCATGACGAGCGCGGCCGAGACGAGCCCGAGCAGCCCCCAGGCCCGCCACAGCATGCGCCCGTGGATGACGTTCTGGCCGCGGGTGCGGGGCGGGCGGTCCATCAGGCCCGGTTCGGCCGGCTCGCGACCGAGGGCGAGTGCTGGCAGGGTTTCGGTGCCGAGGTCGATGGCGAGGATCTGCAGGACGGTGAGCGGGAGCGGCACGGCCCCGCCGGACAGCGCGAAGACGAGGAACGGCACGATTTCCGGTGTGGCGTGGGCGAAGATGTACAGGATGAATTTGCGGACGTTGTCGTAGACCCGCCGTCCCGCCTGCACGGCGGTGACGATCGTGGCGAAGTTGTCGTCGGTGAGGACCATGGTGGCCGCCTCGCGGGCGACGTCGGTGCCGGCCAGGCCCATCGCGATGCCGATGTCGGCGCGGCGCAGGGCCGGCGCGTCGTTGACGCCGTCGCCGGTCATGGCCACAACGTGGCCCTGCGCGCGCAGCGCGTCGGCGATGCGCAGTTTGGCCTCCGGTGAGCTGCGGGCGAAGACGAGCTCCCGATGGTCGGCGAGCATCCGGTCCAGTTGCTGCTCGCTCATCGCGTCGAGCTCGGTGCCGGTGACGACGGTCGGCGCCACGCCGCCGATGCCGACTCGCCGGGCGATCTCAGCCGCGGTGAGCGCGTGGTCGCCGGTGACGACCATGAGCCGAATCCCGGCGGTGTGGCACCGCGCGACGGCGCCGGCGACCTCGGGCCGCGGCGGATCGAACATCGCTACAACACCGAGCAGGGTCAGCTCCTGCTCGGCCTCCTCGCGGCGGTCCGGGACCGCGTCACCGGGCAACCGCCGCTCCGCGACGGCCAGCACCCGCAGCCCGCGCCCGGCCAGCTCCTCCACGGTCGCGGCAACGCGATCCCGGTCCGCGGGTTCGATGATCCGGTCGCCGGCCGCGTCCGCGACGCGCGTACAGAGCGGCAACAGTTCCTCGGGTGCTCCTTTGGTGTGCAGCCACAGCGCACCGTTGCGGACGTCCACCGTGGACATCCGGCGCAGGGCCGGGTCGAAGTGGAACTGGCGGCGCTGATCCCGGCCACGGTCGCCGCCGCGGTCCGGTCCGCCGAGCGCGGCGACGGCGTGCAGCAGGGCGAGTTCGGTCGGGTCACCAGTGGCGGTTTCCGGGTCTTGCAGGTCCAGGGTCGCGTTGTTACAGGCCCAGCAGGCCAACGCCAGCCTCGCCGCGACGGGCAACGCCGTGACGATACCGTCCGGCTCGAGGTCGATCACCTGTGGCAGGGTCCAGACGGTGGTGACCCGCATCCGGTTCATGGTCAGGGTGCCGGTCTTGTCGGTGCAGATGACGCTGGTGGAGCCGAGGGTTTCCACCGCGCTGAGCCGCTTCACGACCGCGCCGCCGCGGGCCAGCTCCCGCACGCCCATGCCCAGGGCCAGGGTGATCGTCGGCAGCAGGCCTTCGGGTACGTTGGCGACCAGCAGCCCGATGGCGAAGCTGAACGCCGCGGCGAGACTGAGATGCGCTGCCAGGGTGCCGAGCGGCAGGAACGCGATTCCGACGGTCACCGCGACGAGCGCGATCAACCATGCGACCCGTTTGACCTGCGTCTCGAGAGGACTCTCCTCGCGGCCGACGCGCTGGGACAAGGCGGCGATCCGGCCGAGTTCGGTGCGCATCCCGGTGGCGACCACCAGTGTCCGTGCCTCACCACCGGTGCAGGTGGTGCCGCTGAACAGCAGGTCTCGTGCATCCAGGACCGGCCCGGCGGCGGGCGCCTGGTCCGTCGATCGGTACGCCGGCAACGACTCGCCGGTGAGCGTGGACAGGTCGACCTCGACGGCGCCGGAGATCAACCGGGCGTCGGCGCAGACGCGTTCGCCCTCCTCGACGACCAGCACGTCGCCGGGCACCAGATCCCTGGCGGCCACGGCGGTGTGCCGTCCGTCGCGGATGACGTTCGCGTGCTGCGGCAGGTACGCGGCGAGCGCCTCGACGGCACGTTCGGCCTGCTGCTCCTGCACGAACGCGAAGAGCGCGTTGACCACGACCACTGCCACGATCGCGATACCGAGCGCGGTGCTGCCGGACACCAGGGCGAGGGCCGCGGCGAGCCACAGCAGCAGCGCGAGCGGATGGACCAGTTGCGTGGCGAGTTCACGCCACCAGCGCCGGCCGTCGTGGCGGGTCAGTTCGTTCGGTCCGTACACCACAAGCCGGCGCGACGCCTCCCGTGAGGACAGCCCATTCAGCCCGCAGCGCAGGTCGCGCGTGAGCAGGTCCAGAGGTTCGCGGGGGTCCTGGGCCGCCATCGCGCCGGACCCGGCGGTGGTCATGCTGGTCATGTGCTGCTCCGTTTCCGCGACGCGCAGGGCGGTGAGGCCCTGCGCCGGCGCCGAGGTCAGGCGGACTTCGGCGTGTGCACGATCAGCACCGGGCACTCGGCGTGGTGCATGAGCTGCTGACCGACCGAGCCCAGCAGCAGCCCCGTGAAGCCGCCGTGGCCCCGGCTGCCGACGACCACCAGTTGGGCGGTGTGCGAGGCGCCGACCAGCACCTCGGCCGTGCGGCCGTCCGCGAGCAGCGCCTCGACCTTGACCGACGGATACTTCTCCTGCCATCCGGTCACCGACGCGTCCAGCAATGCCCGTTCGGATGTCTCGATCACGCTGTACGGCAGGGCGGTGACGGCGGCGGGGACGAAGGCGCGCACGGCGACGACGCCGGTGCCGCGTAGCCGCGCGGCCTCGAACGCGATGCCGAGCGCGGCGTCGGAACTGGCGGAGCCGTCGACGCCGACGACGACCGGGCCGGCCGCGGCGTCGTGCCGTCCGCGGACCACGACGACGGGTACGTGGGCGTGGGTGGCGACCTGCTGGCTGACCGACCCGACCAGCAGGTTGGTGATCCCGCCGCCGCCTCGGTTGCCGACGACGAGCAGGTTCGCCCCGGCATCGCCGAGGCCGATCAGGGTCGGCGCGGGCGCCGCGTGCAGGGCCGTGCCGACGACATCGATGCCGGTGCCCCGCCGGCGGACCTGCTCGACGATGCCGGCGACAAGACGGTCGCCGCGCTCCTGCGCCTCGGCCGCCAGGTCCGCGACCGGTCCGTCGTACTGCGTGCCGAGCCAGGTCAGCTGGTAGGCGTACACGATGTGCAGCCGGGACGTCGTCCGCTCGGCCTCCGCGGCGGCCCAGTCGACCGCGTCACGGGCCTCGACCGATCCGTCGTATCCGACAATGATCCGCTGTGCGTCCATCGCATCCTCCTCGGGGATCCGACGTCAGCGTGCGACCATGCCTGCCGACGGAACAGAGGCGGACGATCCGCCCCGACGGGGACCTCCGGCCCGGCGGCGGGGCGCTGCAGGACGGTCTCGGTCACCTCGGAGAGCACTGGATCACCCCGCGACGGCGGACACCCGGCGGCGTTGCCACGGCCGTGGCTCCACACACGCGGAGATCGGGCGTCGAGGACTGTTCGGCACGCTCTGGCCGTATCCGATCCGCAGGATCATCTGGGGCCACCAGCGGCCGTCCGGACCGATGAGGGTCCTGCGCAGGTCCGGCATTTCCAGGGCCTGCGTCATGGGTTGGACCGCGACGCCGCGGACGGTGGCCGTCAGCAGCACGCGCTGCAGCGCCTGGCCGCTGCGCAGCCATGCGGCACGGTCGTCGCCGAGGCTTCGCAGGATCAGCAGCTGCGGGTCGGTCTCGAACCGGGCGGTTGGACGTTCGTCCGGTGGCAGGCCCAGCCCGAAGTCCCGCACGGAGACGGCTGACATCGCCGGCCGCGGCCCGAACGCCTCCGAGGACACTCCGTCGTGCCGGACGCCGGTCGGCGCCGTCCAGGCCACGATCTCCCGCCGGTACGCCGGATCACTGCGCTGCCGCGCGTCGGCGGTCCAGGTCAGTCCGAGCACGGCGTTGCGCCCGACCGGGTCCAGGGCGGCCAGCTGTGCGCCGGCGCCGGCGCCGGCGCCGGCCGCGGCGGCGCACAGCTCCTCGACGGTCCCGGCCGGGACCAGCGCACCCTGGTACGGCAGCCGGTTGGTTCGCCTGCGCGGGATCGCGGCCGCCAGCAGCCGGGTGCCCTGCGCGGGCATCTTGCGGGAGCCGAATTCGACCCGGGCGACCCGATGGTCGTCAACCGGCACCGGCACCGTCAGCGGTGTGTGGCCCGCGGCCGCCAGCGCCAGCCGCAGATTGAACACGGCTGCGCCGAGGCTCAGGTACATCGCCCGCCGGTCCGGGTCGATCACGTCCAGGCCCTTGTCGTGATCTGCCAGCACGTCGAACCCGCCGTCGCGGATCCGGAACCGCCACGGCTGGGTGTTGTGGATGGACGGCGCAGCGATCGCGGCGCTCAGACCGGTCGCGATCGACCGGTCCGTCAGTGGTCCGCTCATCAGGGACACCCCGACCTTTCCTTGGTGCACGTCTGCGATCACTCTCGTCCACGCACGCTCACCCCGGATAGGGCCGGAGGTCCCGCCTGCCTGGCCGAACCCCTGCACGGCGGACGATGGCTCAGTACTGTGCGCTGCGACACCGGGCGTCACCGAGCCGCCCGTCTGCTGGCCGCGTCGCCATCCTCGAGCTCGGCCAGCTGCAGCGACACCGTCGCGAGGGCCAATTCCACTCGGGGGATCCAATGCCGCTCGATCGCCCGGACCCGTTGTCTGGTGGTGGCCAACTCGGTGTCGAGCGCCCGCAGCGCCGCAGCGGCCGCCGCGTGGCGTGCCGCCGCGAGCGTCGCCTCACGGTAGGCCGCGGTGGCTCGACCAGTGCCGCGCCGCCGGCGGGCGCGCGCTCCGGTGGCGGCGCCGGCAGGTCGACGTCGGGCGGTCCAGTCGTGGTTCGCTACCGGGACGTGGGCACGTCCAGCGGGTGTTCGACGGCGTCGCGGGCGGCCAGTTCGGCCATCGCGGCCAGGTACCCGCTCTGGCTGAGTTCACCCCGCACCAGCAGTTGCACGGCGTCGCTCTCGGCGCGGGCCCGGCGTCGGTCGACGGGCACGGCCTCCGGCATCTGCCCGAAACGTGCGGCGAGCCAGACCGTTCGTCGGGGTGCCGCACCTGCGGCCTGTTCGCCGCCGTCGCCCAGTGAGCGCAGCTGGCGGGCGATCAACACGACGTACGTCAGCGCGAGAAGGGCGGTAAAGATCATCGTCGGCACCATGGTATCCACCTCCACCGATCGGATCCTGCATGTGCGACGCTAGGCGGCGCCGTGCCCTGCGGGCAGGGCCGTTGGGCCCGTGCGGGCGGGCCCTTCAGTCCTGCCACGCCGGTGCTGCCGCCGGGAGGGTGCAGTCATGACGAGGGGCAGCGGAGTCTCCTACGTAGCAGGTGCGGTGCGAGCTCATGCGATGGCGCGGCGATGCGTCGGCCCGGCGGCTGTGCGGCTGCTCGCCATGAGCGGCGACTTGGACGCGGCGCTCGAAACGCTGTCCCGCACCTGCTTGAGGAGCCGGAACGTGTGCTCCAGGTCGAACCGGCGCAGGTAGGTCTTCCACAACAGGTCCAGGTCGAAGACCGCACCGGGCGGTGCGGCTCGGTCACCGGGCAGCCGCTCGACCTGGATCCGGATCACGGTGCCGGGCACGACCGGCACCGGGCCGACAAACCCGGCCCAGCCACTCTGCTTGGACAACCGCTGGTGCAGCCCGTGCCAGGCACTGACCACGACGGCGCCGTAGCGCGGACTGTCCGCGGACAACTGCTCCTCGGCCGACGGCAGCGACACCGGTTTCGACAACTCGAACCGGTTGCCGTGGATCCTCGGCCGGCCCGGGCGGCCGTCACGCAGCCGCTTCGGCGCCGGCGCGTAGAACACCCGATCGCTGCGGACCCGGCCCAGGACCTGCACCCCGTGATCGGCAGCCAGGTAGGTGATCCTGGTCAGGTCGTAGCCGGCGTCGAACACGAACACCGGTGCCGGCCTCCCGGCCGCCGCCAGCCGAGCGACCACCGCACCGATCTGCGTCACGCTCACGACCGTGGCGTCGTCGTCCGGACCGACCCGGACCGCGTCGAGCAACGCCGTCCACGACGAGGCACCCCATTCCAGCCCTGCAGCGAACGAGAACGGCCAACCCGGGATCGTCTTCCGCACCCCGTCACACCGGCACGACGTGTAGCAATGACACCGCCCCGCCGGCACGACGTGTAGCAATGACACCGCCCCGCCGACGTGACCGCGTCCGGCCGAGGCCACGGCGACACATCCACCGCGATCTTCACCGGCCCGTCATCGACCGGCTCCCACGACTCGGCGAGCAACCCGGCCACAGCCACCACATCGACCTCGCCGCACGCCAACGCGTCATACAACGCGCCATGACCACGCCGGAACGCCTTCTCCAGCGACAACTCCACCAACGACGACACCGGAGCATCCGCGGTCAGGACCGCGTCCACCAACTCGAACAACGCGTCCGCCCGACGCCCGAAACACCGGTACAGACTCCGCCGGAAATCGATCAACGTCCCACGACACGCCACCGGGTCCGGCACCGACACAGCACGCAAACCTGGCATAGTAGGCCCCACGGCCACCCTCCCTCGAAGCTTCAGCACTCCGAAGGATCACGGGTGGCCGTACCCGTGTCTCTTACGACACGCCAGATCCGCACCGATGATCGAAGATCGTCGACCTGGCAGGTTAAAAGTCAAGCTGAGACGTCGTACGGACCCGGCGCTGCGAACCGTTGCTGGCGCCGGGTCCGGGTGGTACCTCAGCTCGGCCGGCGGGCGATGACGACCGGGCAGTGGGCGTGATGGAGCGCGGCTTGACTGACCGAACCAAGCAGAAGCCCAGCGAATCCGCCGTGACCTCGAGCGCCGACGACGAGCAGTTCCGCACCGGCTGAGGCGTCGACAAGCACGCTGCTGGCACGGCCCGGGACGACGTCCAGCCGGACGTCGACCTGCGGGTACTTCTCCTGCCAGCCGGCGAGCGACTCAGCCAGTGCCCGCTGCGCGCCGGCGAGCGCGTCCTGCTCGCCGTAGATGGGCGAGGCGACGCCGTCCCGCTGACCGGCGACCTGCCACTGACAGGCGTTGACCGCGGTCAGTCCGGTCGACCGGAACGCAGCCTGCTCGAACGCGACGGCGAGGGCCAGGTCGGCGTCGTGGGATTCGTCCACGCCGACGACGACCCGCCCGATGTTCGGTCCGTCGGTCCGGTCCACGTCTCGGACGATCACCACCGGGCACGCGGCATGCGCGGCGAGCTCGGCGCCGGTCGAGCCGACCAGCAGCGCGGTGAAACCGCCGAGGCCGCGGCTGCCGACCACCACGAGCGCGGCCCGCCGCGAGGCGGCGAGCAGCGCCGGCACGCACAGCCGGGTGGTCGACTCGGTACTGATCTGCAGGTCTTCGCTCACGTCGCGGGCCTGCGCGGCGGCGTCCGTGAGCATCCGAGTCACGGTCTCCTGCGCGTCGCTCTCGTAGGCGACCGGCAACGCCAGGCCCGCGGGTGGGTATGCGAACTCCGGCCAGTTGTGTGCGTGGAGCAGGTGCAGCGGCCGGTGCCGGCGTGCGGCGTCGCCGGCGGCCCACCGAACTGCCCGCAGGCTGTCGGCTGAGCCGTCGACACCGACGACTACGGCGGTGGCGGCGATGGACGAGGTGTTCATGACAGCTCCTCTCGCATCCATCGTGCTCGCTGCGTGGGAGCGTTGCTAAGGTACAAAGCACGAGACCATGCAGGACCAACGTCCCGCGGTGCGGTGTGGGGCGCGCAACTGCAGGGCAGGAGCCCCTGATGGATCTCGGGGCCGCGTCGGCCGGCAACGTGGCGGCCGCGGCTCCGGAGCCGCGGGACGCCGCGATCCTGCTCGCTTCCGTGGGTGACCTGGTGCCGGTCGCGCTGCCGGCTCTGGAGCGGCACGCGTGCGGTGGCCGGCATCCGCCTCACCGACATCCCGATGCTGAGCTACGCCGACCGCATCTTCCAGGAACGGTCCGTGCGCAGCGATACCGCGACCACTCGCCACGACGAGCTGGCATTCGCGCGGGAGCACCCGCTGCAGGTCACCGTCTCCTCGTATGGGCGGGTGGCAGCCGAGGCCAGCCACCGGCCCGGGGGCTACCGCACGATCGCGACCGGGCACGCGGCGTGGTGGATCAACGCCTGGCTGACCGAGCCCAGCAACAGCCCGGTGAAGCCGCCGCGCCCGCGGGATCCGACGACCAGCAGTTCGGCATCGTGCGACAGGCGGGTGAGGACCCCCGCGGGGGTGCCGCGTACGATGCGCCGGCGTACGTTGACGTCTGGGAATTTGTCGGTCCAGCCGGCGACGGACTCGGCGAGCAGCCGCTGTTCGTCGTCGCGCAGGTCGTCCTCGTCGTAGACGAGTGGCAGCGTGTCGCCCGGACCGGTGGCGTCGGGCCACAGGTACGTGTGGACCGCGGTCAGTCCGGCGCCACGGAACGACGCCTGCTCGAACGCGAACCGCATGGCCCGGTCGGCGTCGTGGGATCCGTCCACGCCGGCGATGACGCGGCCCGCCTCAGGTCCGCCGGCGCGTGCGTCCCGGCGGACCACGACGACCGGGCAGCCGGCGTGGGCGGCCAGCTGCACGCCGACGGATCCGAGCAGCAGGCCGCTGAAGCCGCCAAGTCCACGGCTGCCGACCACGACGGTGTCGGCCCGTTGCGACGCGTCGAGCAGTGCGGCGGCGGCCAGTTGGATCGGGGTGGCGGTCGTGATCGACAACTCGGCCGAGACCGCGCGGGCATGCGCCACCGCACTGTTCACGATGCGCTCCGCGGCCTGCCGGGCCGCCTGGTCCAGTGCGGGCGTCGGGTGGGCGCCGAGCGGCGGGTAGACGACCGGCCATGCGTAGGCGTGGACGATCTGGAGCCGGCGGTGCCGTCGTGCGGCGTCTGAGGCGGCCCACTCCACGGCCGCCATGCTCTCCGTTGAGCCGTCCACACCGACGACGACGTCAAACTGGTTCTCCATGACGGACCTCCTGCAACGGGTGGACGGGTGACTGATCCGGCGGTGTGTGTGGCATCGATGGCCGTGCGGTCGGCATCCGGCCGGGATCGTGGGCGATGAGTGCTGGGCAGGCCATGTGCCTGAGCACCTGGCGCAGCACCGACGGGTCGGCCGCGCGGACGGGGTCTCCGGCCCGGCCGGGGCCGAGGACCAGGAGTGTGGCCCACTGCGAGGCGACGCTCAATGCGTCGGCCGGTTCGCCCGGGTCGCTGCGCAATTCCATTTCGACAAGCGGATTCCTGGCCTGCAACGGCCTGGCGGTCTCAAGCAGCGCCGCATGAATGGCGGACTGTTCGGCGGCTAGGTCGAGACCGTGTCGGTGATGTCCGGGTCGCCACATGCCCGGGTGCTGCCAGACCTGGATGACGACGAGCCGGCTGCGCCGGCTGGCGGCCTCCTCGAAGCCCAGCCGCAGCGCGCGCCGGGCCGGGTCGGAGCCGTCGAACCCGACCAGGACGGGCCCGGTGCGGGGCAGCGCCGAGAACGGATCGGCCCACCGCCCTCCGGCCTGGACGATCAGCACCGGGCAGTGCGCCGCACGGCACAGCGCTTCAGCGACAGCACCCACCGGTTTCCCGTCGACCCCGCCGGTGCCGTGGCTGCCGATCACCATCAGGCGGGCCGTTTGCGAGTGACGCCGCAGCACTTCGACGGTGTCACCGGTGTCAGTCACACCGGTCGCGTACACGCCAGGCAGCCATCGGCTGGCCTCTGCTGCGGCGCTGCCCGCAATGCCGCGTGAGGTCTCGTCCGGAGGCGCGCCTGGATGCAGCACGTGCACGGCGTGAAGTTCCCTGGCGTGCCGGCGGGCCTCGTCCGTGGCCCAGCGCAGCGCGCCGATACTGTCGGCGATCCGTCGATGCCGACGACGACGGGACCGTATCGGTATCCCATGGTCCCTCCCCTCGTCTCCACACGTCCAGCGTCCTGCGACTGGGCTGATCACGGCGAGAGCCGAAAGCCCCTGTTCCGTAGCCGGCGGACGACATCAACCGTGCTGCACTGGCAGGTCTACTGGACCGTCCTGATGGCGACAGCAATGCTGTTGTCGAACGGGTTGGCCCCGCTCAGTCCGACGCCGTCGGCGCGCAGGGCAGTGATGTCCAGCTGCAGTGATCGGCCGTCGGTCGTCGCGGGTCCCTTGAAGGCGAAGGTGTACGACACCATGGTGCGGGCAGGTGGCGCAGCGAGATCGACGATGTATGCGGTGTGCGCGTCGCCGCGTACCGGAGGCCATGCGGTTCCGTCGCGCTCGAGGCCGGGCGGGTGGGTGATGCTCAACGCGATCCTGACCGGCCGGGCATCTCGGACATACGTGAACTTCACCGCGACGGTGCCGTGCAGGAATCCGTCGACCGCAGGGTCGAGCGCCAGGTCGCCGGCCGCGACGGTGGTCTCGGGTGCCGACGCCGACGGTGCAGGCGCGTGCCTGGCCGGTTCGCCGCCGCGCAACGCGAAGATGACTGTGACGGTGGCATCGGAAGCAGTCGATCAAATCCAGGTTGCGCCTGTGTAGTCCAAGGTCGGCAGGGCCAAACGGCCCAGGGGGACAGGTTCGGGGCGGCCTGCCGAAGCGGCAACGCGACTCCGGCAGATCGCCCGATCGGCGGTGGCCCTCAAACGCCCAGCAGATAGAGGACCACCAGGCGGTGATCGGCGTTCTGCGGGGCACGGTGGCGGCGCTGGTAGGCGGTCAGGGAATCGGCGTAGCCGGGGTCGCCCGGGGAGAGCGCCACGGCGTGGGCGGCGTGTGCGTGCCGGCGGACGGTGACCGTGAGGGTGCGTCCGGCGCCGGTGAAGTTGCGCCACCAGCGTTTCGTTGAGGCGTCCGCGGCCAGGACGACGATCCGGTCGCCGTCCCGGGCGTACTCGACCGGCAGCACGTGCCGGGTGCCGGTGCGGGGACCCAGGTATGACAATGTGCAGACCCGGCTGCTCAGCAGGGGGTGCAGGGGTGAGGCGAGCAGCCGCAGCACCGGGCGGTTGTCGCGGCGGGGGCGTTCGACGGTGGTCATGACATCCAGCCACCGTCGGCGGTGACGATCGCGCCGTTGACGTTGCTGGCCTCCGTGGATCCCAGCCAAGCGATCAGGGTGGCGATCTCGTCCGGTTCGGCCATCCGGGTTGCCCGGTGGAAGGACTTCTCCAGCCGGTCGTACGCCCACTGCGACCTGGCGAACGCGGTCTTGCCGATGTTGGTGTGCACACCGCCGGGGCAGACCGTGTTGGCGCGGATGCCGTCCGGTCCGTACAGGAAGGCCAGCGACCTGGTCAGTCCGATGAGGCCATGCTTGGCCGACGTGTACGCGGTGCCGGCGACGGATCCGGTGAGCCCACCGACCGACGACACGTTCACCACGGCGCCGGTGCCGGCCGTGCGCATCGCCGGGATGACCGCTCGGCACAGCCGCATCGGGGCGGTCAGGTTCACGGCGATGACCCGGTCCCACACGGCGTCGTCGAGGTCGGTGACGGGTAGGAAGTAGTCCATGATGCCGGCGACGTTCGCCAGCAGGTCGACCGGTGCGCCCTGCAGCGCCGCGACGACCCGGTCGACGTCGGCCTGGACCGTGATGTCCGCGGTGAGCAGTGCGGCGTCGTGCCCGTCCGCGTCGAGCAGCTTCGCGGTCGCTTCGAGGCCGGCCGCGTCGATGTCGCAGCCGATGATGATCGCGCCTTCCGCCGCCAGTCTCAGGACGGTTGCCTGCCCGATGCCGGAGCCTGCTCCGGTGACCAGGGCGACCCGCCCGGCGTACCGCTGATTCGTCATGTCGATGCCTCCAGGGGTCGGTGCGCCGTCGGCGCCGCGCTGCTTGTGTCCCCCAGCGTCGTCCTCCGGGGTCGAGGTGAGCAGGGCCGATGGTCCCGGTGTTCCGGGGCGGTGGCCGGACGCTCAGCCGACGAACGAGCGCACCGAGGCGATGATGTCGGTGAGGCCCTGCTTGGCGTCGGCGAACAGCATGCCGGTGCGCGGATCGTGGTAGAGGGGATTGTCGATGCCGGCGTAGCCGTGGCCCATGGACCGTTTGATGACGACGACGCTGCGGGCGGTGTCGACGTCGAGGATTGGCATGCCGGACACGGCGTTGCCGGGCCGGCGGGCGGCTGGGTTCGTGACGTCGTTCGCGCCGACGACGAGCGCGACGTCCGCGTGTGCGAGGTCGGCGTTGCCGTCGGAGAGTTCGCGCATCTGCGGGTATGGTACGTCGGCCTCGGCGAGGAGTACGTTCATGTGTCCGGGCATCCGGCCGGCGACCGGGTGGATGGCATAGGACACGGCGGTGCCGCGTTGCCGCAGCAGTTCGCCGAGCTCTGCGGCCTGGCGCTGCGCCTGGGCGGCGGCGAGCCCGTAGCCCGGGACGATGACGACGCTGGACGCGTAGGCGAGCTGCATCGCGACGTCGTCGGCGCCGACCTCGCGGACCGGCCCGCCGGCGAGGACGGGACCAGCGCCGTCCGAGCCGTAGCCGCCGGCCAGGATCGCGCCGACCGAACGGTGCATCGCGACTGCCATGAGCCGGGTCAGGATCGCACCGGACGCCCCGACCAGCGCCCCAGCGACGATGAGCGGCAGGCTGCTCAGCACGAATCCGGCCATTGCGACCGCAGTACCGGTGAGCGCGTTGAGCATGGAGATCACGACTGGCATGTCGGCGCCGCCGATCGGCAGCACCGCAAGCGTCCCGAAGGCGAGCGCCGAGACGGCCAGCATGACCAGCGGACCGGCGCTGGACGGTGCGGCGACGAGCCAGCCACCGGCGCCCACCGCGCACCCGGCGGACGCGGCGGCAAGGAACCGGCCGCCGGGGACGGCGACGGGACCGCCCGGGACCAGCCCATGGAGCTTGCCGGCCGCGATCAGGGAGCCGGAGAAGGTGAGCGCGCCGATGAGCACGTCGACCGCGCCGGTCACGGCCCCGTTGACGGGCAGTGCCGCGCCGTGTCCGGCGAACTCGTTGACGGCCACCATCGCCGCCGCACCGCCGCCGACCGCGTTGAACACGCTGACCAGCTGCGGCATCGCCGTCATCGCCACGTGCCGGGCCGCGTACAGCCCGACTCCGGCGCCGGTCAGCGCACCGGCGACCAGCACCACGACGCCGGTGGCGGTGATGGTCGACGCCCGGCCGAGGTGCACGGCGGTGACGGCGACGGCGAGCGACATGCCGGCGCCGGAGACCACGTTGCCGCGGCGCGCGGTCGCCGGGGCGTTCATCAGGTGCAGCCCTGCCACGAACGCGACGGTGGACAGTAGGTACGCGGCCCATTCGACGGTCTGCCAGGTGCTCATGACGGTCGTCCCGCCCGCGGCGGGGCGTGTCCGGCGTCCGGGGTGCGGCGCCGGAACATCTTCAGCATGCGGCCGGTGACCGCGTACCCGCCGACGACATTCGCGGTGGCGAACGCTACGGCGGTGAATGCCAGCGCGTACCCGGGCCAGGTTTGCACGGTCCCGGCCAGCAGCATGGCGCCGATGAGGATGATGCCGTGCACGGCGTTGGTGGCCGACATCAGCGGCGTGTGCAGCGTCGCCGGGACCTTGCTGATGACCTCGAACCCGACGAGGACGCCGAGGACGAACACGGTCACTGCGAACATCAGCTGGGTGCTCATGCGGTGATCTCCCGATCGGTGGTCGCGGCACCGTGCACGACGATGGCCGCCTGGATCTCGTCGGAGCGGTCGATGACCGGCGCTCCGTCCTGCATGAGATGGGTGAGGACGGCGAGGATGTTGCGGCCGTACGCCGCCGTCGCGGCGGGCGCCATCGCCGACGGCAGGTTCCCGGCACCGATCACCGTGACGCCGTCGCCGACGATGAGGCTCGTGTCGGGCACCGATCCCTCGACGTTGCCACCGTCGGCGCCGGCGGCCAGGTCGATGACGACGGAGCCGGGCCGCATGCCTTTGACCGCCTCGGCTGTGACGAGCAGCGGCGGTGTGCGTCCAGGCACCCGTGCCGTGGTGATGATGATGTCGAAGCCGACGACCCGCTCCTGCAGGGCGTCCTGCTGCGCGGCGCGTTCACCGGCGGACAGCGCCCGGGCGTAGCCGCCGGTGCCGCCGCCGTGCGGGGCCGGGCCGAGGTCGAGGAAGTGGGCGCCGAGCGAGCGCACCTCATCGGCGGCCTCCGGGCGGATGTCGTAGCCGGTCACGATCGCGCCGATCCGCCGTGCCGTGCCGATGGCGGCGAGCCCCGCCACCCCGGTGCCGAGGACCAGGACTGTCGCGGGCCGCACCGTGCCGGCCGCGGTGACCAGCATCGGGAAGTAGCCGCCGTACGTGTCGGCGGCCAGCACGGCGGCCTTGTACCCGGCGATCGCCGCCTGCGACGTGAGCGCGTCCATCGGCTGGGCCCGACTCAGTGTCCGGGGGAGCAGGTCGAGGCTGACCGCGGTCACGCCGCGGGCGGCGCACACCGCGACCAGATCGGTGTTGCGGAGCGGGTCGAGCAGCCCGATCAGCAGCCGCCCCGGCCGGAGCCGGCTGACCGCCGGTGGACCGACGCACAGCAGCGTGTCGCAGCTGTCGATGACTTCCTCGGCGGTCAGCACCGCAGCGCCGGCCTCCCGGTAGGCGCTGTCGGAGAACCACGCCCGTTCGCCGGCCCCGCGTTCGACGGCGACGGCCAGCCCGAGCGCGCGGACCTTGCCGACCAGGCCTGGTGGCAGCGCCACCCGACGTTCGGCGGCCGCGGACTCGCGGAGGACTCCCACCCGGTGCTGCATCACGTCTCCCGTCGGTCGGTCGGTCGGCCGTGCCGCGCCCGGTCTGCGGTGCGGCCGGCAGAGCGACACCCGCCGCGAGGGGGAGCCCGGTGCGGTGACCATCTTGGTGATGGTGAACCTGGCGGCCCGACCCGCCGCCCGGGTGTTCCGCTCGCCGTGACCCCTGCGCCGTGCAGCGGGTGTCGCATCACCTACCTTTGCCGCCCTACCCGGCTGACGGCAGGGGAGAAGGTCCTGCCCGACTGTGCCGTCCGACCCTGGGACATCGATGCTGGTAGGTGCAGCGTGGGGTCATGGCCGCCATCGTCGTGCAGGACCTCCGCCGCGAGTACGGTGCCCTGGCAGCGGTCGACGGGCTCAGTTTCGACGTCGCCGAGGGCGAGCTGTTCGCGTTGCTCGGTCCCAACGGTGCGGGCAAGACCACCACCGTGGAGATCCTGACCGGCCACCGGCGCCGCACCTCGGGTGACGTCCGGGTCCTCGGCTTCGACCCGCAGACCGGTGGCCGCGCGTACCGCCGGCGCATCGGTGTCGTGTTGCAGAGTGCCGGGTTCGAGGAAGACTTCACCGTGCGCGAGCTTGTCGGCCTGCAACGCAGACTGTACCCGCGGGTCCACGACACCGACGCGGTCATCGAGCTCGTCGGCCTGACCGACAAGTGCGACGCACGGGTGAAGGTCCTCTCCGGCGGCCAGCGGCGCCGGCTCGACCTCGCGCTCGGCATTATCGGCGCGCCGGACCTGCTGTTCCTCGACGAGCCGACGACCGGGTTCGACCCTGCGGCACGGCACCACGCGTGGGCGCTCATCCGGCGGCTGCGCGAGCTCGGCACGACGGTGCTGCTCACCACCCACTACATGGACGAGGCCGAGCACCTCGCGGACCGGGTCGCGGTCATCAAGGCCGGACGGCTGGTGGCGCTGGGCCGGCCCGACGAGCTCGGAGGCGCTGCTGCGGAGCACGTGCTGCGCTTCGCCCTGCCGGCAGGCACGGTATGGAGTGACCTGCCGACGCTGTCGGGACGAGTGCAGCGGCACGACGCGGCGGTGGTCGTGCACACTCGTGACCCGCTGCGCGACACGCACACCGTGACCGGGTGGGCGATCGAGCACGGGGTGGCGCTGCCGCAGCTGACATTGACCCGGCCCACGCTCGAGGACGTCTATCTCAAGCTCACCGGCGGCGACGATGACGACAGCTGAACTGTCGCCGGCACGACTGGCCCCCTCCCGGGACCGCTCCGGCGCGGGGACGACCGCCGCGCTGACCCTCCACGCGCTGCGCGCGTTCACCCGCAGCCCCATGTCGGCGTTCTTCACCGTCGCGTTCCCGCTGTCGTTCTTCCTCATCGTCAACACGATCGTCGGGGACGCGCCGGTGGACCAGGACGGTGCGGTGCGGGTCAGCCAGTTCCTCGTGGCGCCGTTCGCGGTCTTCGGCACCGTCGAGGCCGTCTTCTGCGTCCTGGCGATCGACCTGGCTGTCCTGCGCGAAGGCGGCGTCCTCAAACGGCTGCGGGGCAGCCCAGTCCCGGCATGGAGCGTGCTGGCCGCCCGGGTCTGCGCCGCCGTCCTGGTGGCCCTGTCGTCCGTGGCCCTGCTGGTCGCGGTCGGCGTGCTGGCCTACGACGTGCAGATCGTGTGGCGGAAGGTGCCGGCAGCGGTGGTGGCGCTGCTCGTGGGCGTCGCCTGCTTCGCGGCGCTCGGCCTGGCGCTGGTCGGGCTGACCCGCAGCGTGCTCGCGGCGCAGACGTTGAGCAACGGCCTGCTCATCCCGCTGGCATTCGTCTCCAACGTCTTCATCGTCGGCGCCGACCTGCCCGCACCGCTGGCGTGGGCGGGGCGCGTCCTGCCGCTGCGGCACTTCGCCGACGCCGTGGCCACCACGTTCGACCCGGCCGCCGCCGGATCCGGGTTCCGGCCAGCCGACCTGGCGGTTATGGCGGCCTGGGGAGCCGCGGGTGCGGTGGTGGCAGTGCGGTGGTTCGGCTGGGAGCCACGCCGCGGCGCCCATACGCCGCAGGCACGGCACGGCGTCGCCGCGGCTACGGGGGCTGCGTACGGTCTGACGGCGGCCGTCGTGCGACCCGTCGAGCCGGGCCCGGCCCGGATGGTCGGCGTGCAGGCGCGGGCCGCGTTCATCGCCATGCGGCGCGACACCCTGGCCGTGTTCTTCGCCGCGGTGTTCCCCGTCCTGCTCCTGCTGCTGTTCCCGGCGGTGTTCCCGGATGCCGGGTTCGAGGGCGTCCCGCTCGGCGAGTTCATGGTGCCGTCGATGATCGCCTATTCGATCGCGGTCGCGACGTATGTCAACCTGCCTGCGGCGGTGGCGCAGGCGCGTGACCACGGCGTCCTGGACCGGCTGCGCGGCAGCCCGGCTCCGCTGTGGACGTTTTACGCCGGCCGGGCCGTCGCGGCCGCGGTGACCGCCGCCGGCACCGCCGTGCTGCTGGTCGCGGCCGGCGCCCTCGCCAACGGCTACCGGCCCGATCCGGCACGGCTGCCGGCCGCGGTGCTCGCGTTCACCGCCGGTGTCGCCTGCTGCTCCGCCCTGGGCTTCGCACTCGCGGCGTCGCTGCGCGCCGGCCAGTACGTGCCGGCGGTCGCGCTGGGAACGCTGCTGCCGCTGAGCTTCATCTCCGACGTGTTCGTCGTCGGCAACGGCGGTCCGCTGCCGGCGGCTCTGCGGTACACGGCGGACGTGTTCCCCCTCAAGCACCTGTCCCGGGCGATGCTCGATGCCCTGGGACCGGACGGCGGCGGCGTCGCCTGGACCCATCTCGGTGTCCTGGCGGTCTGGACGCTGGCCGGTGTACTCGTGGCGGCCCGGTCCCGGGCCGCCGGAACCACGGACTGAAAGGAGTCCGACATGACTACCGCACTACGTGACCTGGGGCTGAGCACGGGCAAGAAGGCGCGCCTGCACCGGATCCTGTACCAGCACGGCTCGCGCAACGGCACCGCGCTGTTCCTGCCCTACGACCAGGGGCTGGAACACGGCCCCCGCGACTTCTTCGCCAACCCCTCGGCCGGCTCACCGTCCTACATCCTGCGGCTGGCCGTTGAGGGCGGGTTCAACGGCATCGCCGTGCAGATCGGCCTGGCGGAGAAGTTCTACTGGGAGTACGCCGGGGAGGTCCCGCTCATCCTCAAGCTCAACGGCAAGACCGACATCCCGTCCGACGAGGCGGCGCTGTCGCCGTTGAACGCGCAGGTCGAGGAGGCGGTCCGGCTCGGCGCGGACGCCGTCGGCTACACGCTGTACGTCGGCACCCCCGCGCAGGACCGCGACCTGGAGCAGTACCTGAGCGTCCGGCGCGCCGCCCAGCGTCTCGGGATGCCGCTCATCGTGTGGGCCTACCCCCGGGGTGCGGCGATCGAGGCGAAGGGCGGCAAGGACTCCTTCTACGCCGTCGACTACGCCGCGCGGGTCGCCAGCGAGCTCGGCGCGGACATCGTGAAGGTCAACTTCCCGCACCCGGAGAAGCGCGACGGGGTCAAGAAGCCCTACGAGGGCACCTTCACCAGTCAGGAGGCGATCGACGGCGTGGTCAGGTCCGCCAACCGGACCCTCGTGCTCATCTCCGGCGGCGAGAAGGCCGGCGACGAGGCGATGCTCGACAAGGCCAGGCAGTCGATGCAGGCGGGTGCCACCGGCCTCATCTTCGGCCGGAACATCTGGCAGCGCGAGCACGGCGAGTCGCTGAAGTTCGCCGCCCGGTTGCGTGAGGTCCTTGACGAGCATCCACGCTGATCATGTACCGGCGCGCCGGAGCCCTGCGAGGAACTCCGGCGCGAGCGCGTCGAGCGGGCAGGCGGTGTCAGCCGGTCTCATGCGGTGTCGTCGGGAACGATCTCCACGACACCGTCGGCGTGCTCGGCGAATGCTCTGCTCACCGAGCCCAGCCGGAGCACCGCGGGCAGCCTGCGGCCGTGCCGCCCGAGGACCAGCAGCCGGGCGCCCGCCGCGGCTCGGCGCAGCCCCGTCACCGGTTCACCGCCGTACACCGCGCGTTTCACGGCGACTGAGGGGTGCCGTGTGAGCAGTGGCTCGACCTGCTCGGCCAGTGTTTCCAGCGATGCTGGCACCGTGGCGAAGTGCGTCTCGAGGAAGCGGTCGTCGAACCAGAAGTCGCCGCCGGGACGGCGGCCGTCGACCTCGACCACGACCAGCGGCACGTGGTGCAGCTCAGCGTGGGCGAACCCGGCGCGCAGCGCGGCCGCGGCCGCGGTGGACCCGTCGGCGCCGACGACGACGTGACCGGCGAACGGGCCACGTCCGACCGCCGGGCGCACGACGACGACCGGGCATGACGCCTGTGCGGCGAGCCGTGTGGGCACCGCGTGGTGCAGCGGATCGCCGCCGTCGTGGCCGCCGACGACGAGCAGGTCCACCCGCCGGGAAAGGTCAAGCAGCGCTTCCGCCGTGTCACCGGCCGGAAGCTCGACGAACGAGCGGCTGTGGAGGCGTTGCCGCGCGGCGCGGAGCTGTCGCGCCAGCACCGGTCGGCGCAGTTCGAGGTCGACGAGATCGGTCGCGGCGACGTGTGGGTGCCCGTCGTTGCCGGCGTGGCAGATCGTCAGCGTCGCGCTGCGTGCGGCTGTTTCCTCGACCGCCCAAGCCAGCGCGGCGCGGCCACCCGGCGTACCCGCGAACCCGACCCCGATCCGGTCGGCCGGCGCTTGCCGCGCCGGCCGTTGTGGCGTTCCCATGACCGTCCTCCGTCCCTGGTCACGATGCCAGCGCCGGCAGCGGATCACCGGCCGGCAGGTCACCGGTCGCCGGTCGGAGCGAGACACCGAAGGTCGAGTCGAAGAAGTGCGCTCCGGCGAGGTCGACGCCGAGCACGACGCTGTCGCCGACCCGGATGTCACACCGTCCACGGATCTTGGCATTCCACAGCGGCGCCACCTCGCCGCCGCGCGGGTCGACGGGGTCGAATGCGGGCATGCCGTCCGGCGGGGTGAACAGCACGTGGCTCTCATGCCCGAGCGCCTCCACGCCGGCGGCGGTCACCTCGATGCTCGGCATGCCGGTCGGTGCCGGCCAGACGAAGGCGTCGGGTCGCAGCCCGAGTGTGACGGCGCCACCTGCGCCGGCGTCGGCGAGGTCTGGCTGCCGGTGCGCCAGGTCGCCGTCGACCGGCCAGCGCAGCGGCCCGGCGGCGAGCACCCGCGGAGTGCCCGGCAGCAGCCGCGCGGGCGTGAAGTTCATGCTGGGGGAGCCGATGAACCCGGCGACGAAGACGTTCGCCGGTCGTTCGTACAGTTCGTGCGGCGTGCCGATCTGCTGCAGTCGGCCGTGGTCGACAACGGCGATCCGGTCGCCGAGCGTCATCGCCTCGATCTGGTCGTGGGTCACGTAGACGGTGGTGCTCGCGTGCTGGCCGTGCAGCCGGCGCAGTTCGGCCCGCATGGACACCCGCAGCTTCGCGTCGAGATTGGACAGCGGCTCGTCCATCAGGAACACCCGGGGATGGCGCACGATCGCCCGGCCCATGGCGACCCGCTGCCGCTGGCCGCCGGACAGCGCCTTGGGCTTGCGGTCGAGGAACTCGTCCAACTCCAGCATCCGCGACGTCTCCAGGACGAGGCGGTCGCGGTCCTCCCGCGGCACCTTGCGCAACCGCAGCGCGAACCCGAGGTTCTCTGCGACGCTCATGTGCGGGTAGAGGGCGTAGTTCTGGAACACCATCGCGATGTCGCGGAGCTTCGGCGGCAGGCCGTTGACCACTGCACCACCGATCGACACCGTCCCGGAGGTCTCCTCCTCCAGGCCGGCGATGATGCGCAGGATCGTGGACTTGCCGCAACCGGACGGTCCGACCAGGACGAGAAACTCACCGTCGAGCACGCGGAGCGACACGTCGTCGACTGCCGGTACCGCACCGAACAGCTTGCTCACATGGTTGAGCTCCACCTCGGCCATCGCCGTCGACCTCCTCCGTCGTGCCGCGAGCGCCGTCCGGACCCGGAGGCCTCATCTCCACCATCCCGCCGGACGGGCGCAGACGGTCAGGGCAAAGGTCCCGCCAGACACGGCCAAGCGGCCCGACGGCGCTGGGGGAAGCGCTGCGCCGCTACTACGGCACGGCACGGTTCGGGCCCCGGTCAGGTGCCGGGGCCCGGGCGGGTTCGCTCAGCTGGTCTTCTTCACGGGCTTGCCGGTGTCGACGGCGACCGGGATGTGCCGGCCGACGGGGTGCGCCTCGCCGACCGCGACGGTGATCTCGAGGATGCCGTCCTTGTACACCGCGGACAGCGTCTCGTCCTTGGCGCCGGGGGGCAGCGGGATCGCGCGGTGGAACGTGCCGTACCGGAACTCGGAGTGCCCCTTGTCCCGCTGGGACTCCATCCGGGTGACGGCCAGACGCAGCGTCCCGTCGGCGTAGGTGATGTCGACGTCCTTGGCGGGGTCGATGCCCGGCAGTTCCGCCCGCACCGTGTAGCGGTCCTCGTCGAGGTCGTCCTCGATCCGGATCGCCGGCTCCGTGAACGGGAACCAGGACGGGCCGTTGAGATCGAACGACATGAGCGGGGTGGCGCGCAGTCTGGTGGTCAGCATGATTGCCCTCCTTCTCCTCCTGTTCCAGCAGAGCACGCCGCGGTCGGTGGCAGGCAGGGCATTGGACCCGCCGGGGCGGATCGAAGGACCTGACCTTGCCGTCCTGCGCCGGCAGACCCGAACCGGCCGGTCCGGGACCTTCGGCCCTGCTGGAACGGCCACGACCGGGCAAGGCTGATGATGGGAGACAGCAGAGGAGGCTTGTGATGGCGAACACGAACCTGCCCGTGGTCGTCGGTGTCGACGGTGCGGTCGGCGGCATGGGAGCCGTCGTCGTCGCCGCAGCCGAGGCAGCGGAACGGCACAGGCCGCTGCGGATCGTCCACGTCGTCGACCGCGCGGATCCGGCTTTGGCGGGGGTTCCCATCCCGCCGGTCCGGCAGCCGCCGGACCCGAGGCGTGTGCTCAGTGACGCCGCCGGCGTCGCGTCCGAACAACGACCCGGTCTGCTGGTCGACACCCAGGTCAGGTACGGGCCGCCGGCGATCACGCTGCTCGGCATCTCGGCCGAGGCATGTCTTCTGGTGGTCGGCAGCCGCGGCCTCGGTGGGTTCGCAGGCCTGCTGCTCGGATCCACCAGTTCACAGGTCGCGTCCCACGCCCGCTGCCCCGTCATGATCGTCCGCGGCGTGCCCGAACCAGGCGGGGAGGTGCTCGCCGCAGTCGACGCGTTGCAACCGGCGGACACGGTGCTGAGCTTCGCGTTCCGTGAGGCAGCGCTGCGGGCGGTGCCACTACGAGCGCTGTTCGGCTGGACCACGCTGCGCCATCACCCACACGGCGACCCGTTCCGGCCGTTCGTCGACGACTTCGAGGCCGGACGGGAGGAGGCGCAGCGTGCCCTCGCCGAGGTCCTCGCGGGCTGGTCCGCGCAGTTCCCGACCGTCAAAGTCCTGGCGGACGTCGAGCACACCCTCGATGTGGCCCGGACCCTCGTTGAAGCGTCGGCGTCCGCCGGTCTCGTCATCGTCGGCTCACACCGTCGCAGCGACCTGCACGGGGTGCTTCTGGGCTCGGCGGCGTACGCGTTGGCCCATCGCAGCGAGTGCCCGGTCGCAGTGGTGCATCCGGACGACCGGCAGCACGACGTCTGACACCGGGCTGACAACCACGAGAGCCATCCGGTCCAACGACCGGGCGGGCGGCTTTGTACGGGCCCTGCCACCTGCGCACGATTTGACGAAACACCAGGCCCCGGCGGTGACCACCGGCGGGCAACGAGTGCAGGAGGAACAGCCATGCAGGCGAATGTCGGAGACAGGCTTATCGTCGAGGGTAACCGGGTGGGCGACGGCCGGCGGGTCGGTGTCATCACCGAGGTCAACCACAGCGACCACACGCCGCCGTACACGGTCCGGTGGCTCGACAACGGACACGAGGCGCTCGTCTTCCCCGGGCCCGACGCCCACGTGCAGCCCAAAGCCGTCGACGAAGAGGCCACCGGCCGGCCGGTGGCCTGAGGAGGCGCTCACACCGTCGTCATCTCCGACCAGTCCCTTCGCGGGCTCCCCGGCACGGGCATGCCGTAGCCGATTCGCAGGATCATCTGCGGGAACCACGGATCCGCCGGGTCGGCGATCGCCCGTCGCAGCCGCGGGATCTCCAGCACCTGGGTCATCGGCTGGGCGGACAGGCCCCGCACCGTGGCGGTGAGCAGGACCCGTTGCATCGCCTGACCCGCCCGCACCCGCGCAGCACGGTTGTCGGCGCGGCTGCTCAACACGACCAGCTGCGGATGCGGCTCGAACCGTCCGGCGGGACGGTCGGGCCGGGCCGACACCAGGCCGAAGTCGCGTAACGGCAGCCGGCCTTCCTCGTCGCGTGGACCGATGAGCTCCGCGGGTATCCCGTCGAGGCGGTAGGGGTCTGCGGCCGTCCAGGTCGCAAGCTCGCGCCGGTAGGCCGGGTCGCGGCGCTGTGCCGCGTCCGCCGTCGCCATGAGTGCCAGCAGTGCGTCGCGTCGTACCCGGTCCAGTGCTGTCAGCTCGGCGCCCTCTGCGGCAGCCGCGGCCCGCAACTCATCGAGAATGCGGGCCGGGACGACGGCCCGCGCGAAGGGTCCGCGGTTCGTGTGCCGCCGGAACAGTGCCGTGCCGAGCATTTGCAGGCCGGGCCCCGGTCTGCCGGGGCGACCGGGTTCGACCCTGGCGACGGTCAGGCCGTCGGCGGGGAACGGCCGCAACACCGGCAGCCGCCCGTCCAGCGCGATGGCGAGGCGAAGGTTGAAGACGCAGGCCCCGACGCTGAGCAGCATCGAGCGGTGGTCGCGGTCGATGACCCGCAGCCTGCGGGCGGGGTCGACGCGCACATCGATGCCACCGTCGTGGACGTTGAAGTGCCAGGGCTGGGTGTTGTGGATCGACGGTGCGGCTACCGCTGCACCGAGCCAGGTACCGGTGGTTTCGTCGTCCGGTCGCAGGGTCATCGCCGGTCACCTCCAGCCTTTAGCGACATGTGTTCCGCCCGCCCAGGGACCTCCTGGGGCACGATCAGGACCGGGCGGTGGGCGTGGTGCAGGGCGGCCATCGCGACGCTGCCGAGCAGGATCTCCCGGGCGGTCGAACGTCCCCTCGAACCGACGACCAGCAGCGCCGCCGCATTGTCCCGGGCGCATCCGGCGAGCGCCTCGGCAACCGTCCGGCCGTGGGGCCCGTGACCGGGCCGGACCCGCACCGGGACCACGCTCCGGCCGCCGCCCGGGGAGAGACCGGCGGTGGCATGCTCGACCCCGCCTCGGCGCACCGATGCCAGCAGCAGGTCCCGATCTGGCAGGAGCCGGTTCGCCGCCACGAGCGCGGCCTCCGAACCGGGTGATCCGTCCCAACCGACCACCACCGGGCCGGCCTGCAGGGCAGCGTGCTCACACCTGAACAGCGGATACGGCAGGATCAGGACCGGTTTCGGGCTGTGGCGCACAAGTGCGCCGGAGACACCGCCGAGCACCGCCGTGACGGTGGGGACACTGCTGAGGCCACGAGTGCCGACCAGCACCACATCCGGATCCATCGCCTGAGCGAGCTGTGCCAGCCCGTAGCCCCGCGCACCGTCCACCGGTTGGACCAGCGTCTCGGCGTCCCAGCCGGCTGCCCGGGCGAGCGTCACTCCGGTCGTGGCCAGCTGATCGGCACGCCACGCACCCTCCCGCCGGACGGCGTCGACGAACGCGTCAAGGAGACCGGGGTCGCTCCACAGGCGCTTGCGCAGTTGGCCGTCGGCGAACGGCGGCTGCCATAGATGGGCGACCCACGCGTGGGCGTCGGGGATCAGCAGCGGCCCGGCGGTCATGGCGGCGTTGGCGGCCGCGGAACCGTCATACCCCACGATGATGCGTCGCGTCACCATGGACCGCCTCCTGAATGTCGGGCGCCGGAATGGCCAGCATTCAGCGTCGTCGCTGCGACGTCCGGTGGGCAGGAGGCATTGGACTCATGATGTCGTGCCGTTGGGCCCCTGCCGTTGCACACGGTGGCTCACCACGCCGAGGATCAGTGCGGCTGCTTCAGCGCGTGGGAGCTGGGTCGGCGGGCGCAGCCGTCGTCAGGCGCGTGGCGCTCGGGTGCGTGACGGTCGCTGCGGATCTCGGCATGCAGGGTCAGGCGGTTCAGTCAGACCGTGCTGCGTGCGGCCCGGATGCGATCGAGCAGAGTGCCCTCGGAGAACGCCTTCTCCACGAGCATGACGCCGGGGTCGAGCGTTCCTTGGGAGGCGAGCGCTGGTTGGGCGTAGCCGGACATGTACAGCACCCGGATGTCGGGGTACCGGTCGCAGAGCGTCGTGGCGAGTTCCTTGTCGAGCATGTGCGGCATGATGACGTCGGTGAGGAGCAGGTGGATGGCCTGACCGCTGTGTTCGGCGAGCTTGAGCGCTTCCGGTCCGCTGTCCGCGGTCAGGACGTGGTAGCCGTTTTGGGTGAGGATACGGCGGATGACTTCCCGGAGTGCGGCCTCATCCTCGACGACGAGGACCGTCTCTCCGCCGTGGCTGTAGGCTGTGGTGGAGGTGGTCTCTTCCACCTGAACAGGTTGCTGGTCGGTGGCCGGGAGATATGCGCTGAACGCCGTTCTCGCACCGGGGCTGGACTGGATCTCAGCGCCACCCCACCGGCGGGCTGACCCAGACTTTCCAGGCGCTGGGACTGATGCAGCTGCGATTCGAGCCGCTCCCGCTCGGCGGCGGCTTTGAGCCGCTCGCGTTCGGCCTGGGCCTCCAGCCGGTCGGAGATGTCCCGGATGGCGGCTGAGACCATCGGGCCGTCCTCAGTGTCCAGCGCGGACAAGCTGATCTCCGCGGGGAACTCGCTGCCGTCCTTACGCCGGGCGGCCAGTTGCATGCCCGCGCCCATCGGCCGGGGCTGGGGCTGGCTGAAGTAGCCCGTACGATGCGCCAGGTGTACTGCGCGGGCCCGTTCGGGAACGAGGATCTCGATGGGTTGACCGAGCAGTTCATCGCGTTGATAGCCGAACAGCCGCTCGACCTGGGAGTTGGCGAGCGCGATGGCGCCGTCGGTGATGACGCCGATGATGGCATCGGGGGCGGCCTCGAGCAGGCCGCGAAACTTTGCCTCGGCGCGGATGCGGTCACTGGCATCTCGCACTGCGGCGACCACCAGCGGCCCGTTGGCAGTGTCAATCGATGACAGTGAGATCTCGGCGGGGAAGTGGCTGCCGTCTTCGCGTCGTCCGCCCAGGGGGTGCCCCGGCGCCCATCGGCCGCGGACGGGCGTCGTTGAGGTACCGCTGTCGGTGCCCGGGACGGGCGTGGTGAACGTTCTCCGGCACCAGCAACTCGATCGGTGACCCAGCAGTTCCCCCCGGCCATAGCGGCAAAACAGCTGAGAAGGTGCTAATAGCACATCAGTCTGACATTTCCGTGTTTGGTCAAACCTACCGCGCCTGGGACGACGACGGGCCGGTCGGCGCCCCTGCGAGTGACTTTGGCCCTGCCGCACGCCTGCGGTATCGGTCAGGGTTGGAACGGCACCTGTCTACCTCTGAGGAGCAGTCAGTCATGGTCTTACCGCGGCGCCCCGTGGGTCGGCGATCCCGCCTGATGGCTGCGGCACAGCGGCGCCGCCGGCAACGGGAAGGCCGGCGCGCGCTGTCTGCCGTTGGGGAGCCGGTTCGTTCGCGCCCGGTGCCGGGCGGTCGTCTGGGGCAGGGGCTGTCTGTCCGGTTACCGAGGCGCTGGTGCCTGCTGTCGCATTCCGCCGCCGCTCTTGCCGCAGCGGGCGGCATCGCCGGGCTGCTGGCCGGGGACCTGATCTACGGCGGGGAGACCGCCGTCCTGGCCGACGCGGCGATGGCTCAAGATGCAGTGAATCTGGTGCTGCTCGCACCGCTGCTCGTCCTGCTCGGGACGGCAGCGGTGCGCGGGTCACCGGGCGCATACCTTGTCTGGTTGGGATGCCTCTGGTTCGCTGTGTACAACTACGCGATCTATGCGTTCTCCGTGCACTTCGGTCCGCTGTTCCTGCTGTGGCTCGCGGTGCTCGGACTGTCGACGTTTGCGGTCGTCGGGGGGACGTCGAGTCTGCGCGTCGCCGCGATCGAGGCACGGTACGCGGGTCGACGGATGCCGGTGGTCGGGTGGCTGCTCATCGTCGTCGCCACGTTGTTCGCCGCGCTCTGGCTCCGCGAGATTGTCGCAGACCTGCTTGCGGGTGGTATGTCGCGCAGCGCGAGCGACTGGAAGGTGCCGACGAACCCGGTGCACGTGCTCGACCTGGCGGTGTTCCTGCCCGGCGTCGCCACTACCGGGGTCCTGTTGCTGCGCCGGCATCCGCTCGGGTATGCCACAGCGCCCGGCCAGCTGGTCTTCCTCGCGTTGACCTGCGTACCGATCATGGTCACGCCGCTGGTAGCGCACCTGCGCGGTCACGAACCTGGTTGGTTAGTCGTGATTCCGGTCGGCGTCGTGCTCGCCGCGGCCGTGATCGCGTTGCTGCGGACCTTGCGAGGTATGGCGCTGGCGCCGACCGCGCCCGCAGTGCGCTGAAGGGCCACCTCGGTCGGCCCGCGTAGGACTAACACCGTCTCCGTCCACCAGATCCGACAGGTCACCGGAAGTCGCGCCACGCTCGTTGAACGGAGCGCCGCGCAGACTGCAGGACGGCAGCAGGGCCGAACGGCACCGGTCTCGGCGTACCAAGGACCCCTGCGGAACGGTCGCCGGGTGGTTGCCGGTATCAGAGGAAAAGGTCCTGCCGACACAGGCCGTCGTGCCCTGGCCCGGGACCGGTCCGCCGGAGCAGAGTTCACCGCATTGAAAAGGGGGAACGATGGCGTCGATGCGACCATTGGGCCGCGACCGCTGTCTGGAACTGCTGGCCTCCGTGCCGGTCGGCCGGGTGGTGTTCAGCATGCGAGCGCTGCCGGCGATCAGGCCTGTGAATCACCTCGTCGACGGCAACACCATCGTCATCCGCAGCAACCTGGGCGGGGCGCTGGCGTCCGCGGCCACCCAGAGCGGCGCGGTCGTGGTGGCATACGAGGCCGACACGTTCGACCTGGAGGCCCAGACGGGTTGGACGGTGGTCGTCACCGGCGCCGCGAGGCTGATCCTCGACGCCGCCCTGCAGGCACGGTACGAGCAGTTGCTGCGTCCCTGGGTCGACGAGCCGATGAACTGTGTGATCGGCATCGACTGTGACCTGGTCACCGGCTACGAGTTGAGTCCGGTCACGGTCTGACCCAGCCGTTGATCGGGTATCGGACGGCGAGCGCGCGTGGCGATTGTTCGATTCGGGCACGTAAGTCCTGACTAATCAGGACTCTGGCCCATTCGCAGTGACGGGCGCCGACCTCAACCGACATCAGGAGTTGTCAGCATGGCCCTGCTGGCACCGCGATCGATACTGCAGTCATCGCCTTCCATCTGCCCGGCATCGTCTGCAGGTCTGGACCGCATACCTGCACGCCGAGCGCGAGACGGCACCAATCCTTGAGGAGTTGCGGGACACTGCCGAGGTCACGGCGAGTGTCCGCATCGCCGGTGTGTGGCCGGGGCACCTGGTACTGCGGGCCGCCCGGTCGGCGCGACTATAACCGCGGTGGTCATGATGGACCTTGCGCCTGGAGCGGCCAGTTGCGACGACATCAAGGACACTGCGGGCGAGTTCATGAACGTCGTCTTCGGAACGTCAAAGAGCCTGTTGCCGCAGCCCGGTTTCGTGTCGTTGCCGCAGTGGTGATCGGCCGCGCCAGCGCTGACGCCGTTCAGGGATCTCGGAAGGCTTCGTCTGTCCCAGCCGGCACGCGTCGAACCTGCGCTCAGCGGAGCAGAGTGACCTGCACTTTGACGGAGGCGTCCTGCTTGCTGGGCAGCTGTATCAGCGTAAGCACCGCCCGCCGGCCTTTTCCGGTTCGGACGCAGAACTTGTTCCCACTTCTGCATGCCTACCTTCGATCGCGGCCGTCGGGAAAACGGTGAGGCCGCGGCATTGCGACATGGTTTCTGTCGACGGCAGCGTCGCGAGCATTTCGGACTTGACCCGCCGACGGGTCATCTCGGGCACGTACATCATCCAATTCACGAGCTCGGTGTCGAGCCCACTCCGGTACAGGTCCCGATCAAGGTCGGCGGGTTCGTTCTCAGCGGTGCCGAAGTTCTTCAGCGGTGATTCGTCGGGATCTACATCGATGTCATATGCAAACCCGCCCGTCAATGAAAGATCGAACGGGTAGTAGACCTCGCTGCCTTGAGCGCCTCTGTCCCGAAACTGGTCCAGTGTCACCGGAATCGCGGCTGCTGCCGCAAGGACGACGGCAGCGGTGACAGCGGCCGGTACCGATCGGAGTACGTTGGGCCGGACCGCTGCCGACGGTCCTGTTGACGGTGCATGGTTGTCCGCGACCTGTGGGGCCGGCCGCGCCTGCTCCAGCAGCGCGTACAACACCTCGGCCGCGCAGCGGGCAGCCAAGGTCTTGTACCGGTCGTCCTTACCCATTCCAGCGTGGTCCATCACTCCCTTGACGACCAGCCAGGGAATGGCGCGGCGGTGGGCGATCGTGGCGATTGTCGCGGCTTCCATCTCCACCGCCGTGATGTTGCGTACGCCTTGGGCGGCGAGTTGCTGCCAGATCCGGCCGTCGCCCATGACTGCGCTGCCGGAGGCCATCGGGCCGACCCTCACGTCGAACGGCAGCTTCGCCGGGCCGTCGACGTCGTCGTACAACCGGCGACGGACCAGCCGGGTGCCCGCCTCCGTCGGCCCGACCTGACCGTCCGAATCCCGGACGATCATTCCGGCGGCCTCGAACCGGGCGAGCCTGGGTGCCCAGGTCCCGGCCGGGAAATACCGGGCGCGCGCAGCGTCGCTTCGCGGCTCCTGCCCCTGGTTGAGTCGCTCCAGCAACCACAGCATCGCTTCGTTGTCGGTGGCCGGAGCACCGCAAGCTGCTGTGATATGCCCCGGTGCCTCGATGCCGATGTCGGCCAGCAGGTCGCGCACCGGCTTCGGCCCGTCCTGCAGGAGCTCCAGTACCCGGATACGGACTGGATGGCCCAGCGTGCGGAACAGTTCGGCCTTCGCCTGATACAGCGGCACGGACATGCTCCTCCACCTCTTTCCCCGATCGTGTGGCCCACGACCTGCTGACGAGCAGTTGCGCATATCTGCAGCTCGGGAAGCTGAGAGAAATCTGGCCGACGGGTCGTGTGCCCGGGATCAGGGACTTTCGGCCCGTGCGCCGCTTCGGTCTCGGGGCCAGGGTGAAAGGCAAGCCGAATGCCCCATGGAAGGGAGCAGGTCGATGAGCTCGCTGTTGGTACGTGATGTGATGAGCACCGGCGTGGTCACGGTCGCACCCGATCTCGGGTACAAGCAGATCGTCGACCTCCTCATCGAGTTCGGGGTCAGCGCCGCGCCGGTCGTCGACGACCGCCGCCGCGTGCTCGGCGTGGTGTCCGAGGCGGACCTGCTGCACAAGGTCGAGTTCAACGGCGCCGAGGTCCACGCCAGGCTCTTCGAACGTCGGCGCTTGCGCTTGGCGAAGGAGAAGGCGTCCGGTGAGACGGCCGCAGCGCTGATGACGGCCCCAGCGGTCACGGTGAAGGCGACGGCGACCCTCACCGACGCGGCCAAGCTCCTGGAGCACCGCAATGTGAAGCGGCTCCCTGTCGTGGACGACGCTGGCAACCTGGTCGGCATCGTCTCGCGGCGGGACCTGCTGCGCCGGTACCTGCGCACCGACGACGCCATCCGCGGCGACGTCATCGAGTCCGTCCTTCGCGGGATCATGTGGATCGACCCGATTGAGGTCGACGTCACCGTCGCGGACGGGCACGTCACCCTCACCGGGAGGATCGATCGGCGCAGCAGCGCCCAGATCGTGGTCCGGCTGATCCGAGGGCTCGACGGTGTCGTCGGCGTCACCGACGACGCCCTCACCTGGGGCTTCGACGACACGACAACCCGGCTCAGCCACACCTTCGACGCCTGACCGGCCACCGACGACCAGGGTTTCTGCTGTTCCGATCTGACGGAGGACGACATGTCATCACGGATCAGGATCGTCGCGGGGTTCGACGGTTCCGTGGATTCCTGGGCGGCGGCCCGCTTCGCCGTCGTGGAAGCGGCCGTGGGCGGCGGCCTGGTCCGGCTGGTGCATTCGCTCCTCGACCGGGTTGCGTACGCCACCCTGCTGCCGCCCGATCTGACCGCCGACTGTGAGGCAGAGGCGATCCGGCTGCTCGACATGGCCCGCGCCGAACTGCTCCAGGCGAGTCCGGGCGTTGACGTGCAGAGCACGATTGTGCAGCGGGCGCCAGGTGCCGCGCTGGTCCGAGTCTCCCGCTCGGCCGACCTCATCGTGCTCGGCAGGCACGGTCACGGCCGGGCCCCGGCCGGGGATGGGTTTCAGCGCGTGCACATCGGCACGGTGGCGTCGCATGTGATGGCATACGCGTCGTGCCCCGTGGTCGTCGTGGGTACCGTGGGCGAGGACGCGCTGCGACGTCCGGTCGTGCTGGGACTCGACGCGGCAGCGCCTTCGCCGACGGCGATCTCCTACGCCTTCGAGGCGGCCCAGCGCCGCGGCACCAGTATCCGGGTGTGCTACATCAGCAAGCCCGCCGGCCGCACCGAGGACCCGCACGAGGATGCCGACGCGCGGCTGCAGCTCAGCCAGGCTCTGGCCAGCTGGCGCGCGGCGTTCGCCGACGTTCCTGTCGCGCTGGACGTCTTGCACGGGGTCGACCCCGCGGCGCGCCTTCTCGACGCGGCCGCGGACGCTTCACTCGTCGTCGTGGGAGCCAGGGAACGCGCCGGGGAGCCGCGCATCGGCTTCGGCGCGGTGCCAGAGACCTTGGTCCGCAATGCGGTGTGTCCGGTCGCTGTCGTCCGGACCCAACGGCAGGCGATCCCGCGTCCGGCCGTCGTCGGCTGAATCGGCAAGCCCCGACGACAGCCATCATGCGTCATCCTTGCCACCGCGGCCAGCAGGCACGGCTCGACGACGAAGATCGCCGCCGACCTCGGCGCGACCCTCGCTGAGTGCGGGCTGGACGCACACCGCCGCTATCGACGACGTGACGGCCCTCAACGCCTGCCGCGTCGTCGTCCTGCGCAGCGCCGGCTATGCCGGGCGCTGGCTGCGGCCAGTTCGTACAGTTCGCAGGCCGGCACGGTGCGGCGCTGATCGCGGCGGTGTGGCTGTTCTCCAGCGGACCGATCGGCACATCGCCGATCCCGGCCGAGGGCGCGGTCGGCCTCAGACCTGGCTACCGCGGTCCGAGCGGTGGGGCACCGCACGCTTGCCGGCGCGCTGTGCGGCACGACTCAGCTCCCCGAGCGGCGCTGGCAACGTTGCTGCGGGTGCCGCACGTCGACTTCGCGACACGGAGGACGTCTGGGGCTGGGTATACGGCATCGCCGCAGCATTGGTTGCCGTCGCCGCGCGAGCGCCGATGCGGGACCTTGGTCATTCGTTGCCGGGCCTTCGGGCACTGTGCCCGATGCCGGGACCGTCAAAGGATGAAGACGTGGACCGGACCGGTCCGTGCCGCCCACGGAGTTGAAGGATGTGATGACGGTGGCCGGGACCCTCGCTCCGTCGATCGCCGAACAGTTCGACGTGCCCGTCGAAGGCACAGTACCGGCGGTCGACCGTCTGGTGACCAAGGGACTGAAGGCGCTGGACGCCTACGCCGCGTTGAGCCAGGAGCAGATCGACCACATCGTGAAGAAGGCCTCCGTCGCGGCGCTCAGCCAGCACGGCCGCCTCGCCGAGCTGGCGATCGAGGAGACCGGCCGCGGCGTGTTCGAGGACAAGGCGGTCAAGAACGTCTTCGCCTCCGAGCACATCGCGCACAGCCTCGCCGGGCTGCGCACCGTCGGGATCGTCTCGCGCGACGAGATCAACGGCATCGTCGAGATCGCCGAGCCGGTCGGCGTCGTGTGCGCTGTCACGCCGGTGACCAACCCGACGTCGACCACGATCTTCAAGGCATTGATCGCGCTGAAGACCCGCAACCCGGTGGTGTTCGCGTTCCACCCGGCCGCGCAGCGGTGCAGCGCCGAGGCCGCGCGGGTCGTCCGCGACGCCGCGATCGCCGCCGGCGCCCCACGCGACTGCGTGCAGTGGGTCGAGGCGCCGTCGATCGAGGCGACGCAGACGCTCATGCAGCATCCCGGGGTGGCCGTCATCCTCGCCACCGGCGGCGCTGGGATGGTCCGCGCCGCCTACTCGGCCGGCAAGCCGGCGCTCGGTGTGGGGCCCGGCAACGTCCCCGCGTACATCGAGCGCAGCGCCGACGTGGTGCGGGCGGTGCACGACATCGTGGTCTCCAAGACCTTCGACCACGGCATGATCTGCGCGTCCGAGCAGGCCGTCATCCTCGACGAGGCCATCGCCGAGCAGGCCGTGGCCCAGTTCGAGCGGCTGCACGCCCACGTGGCGACCCCGCACGAGAAGCAGCTGCTGGAGCAGTTCATCTTCGGCGCCGTGGCGGGCAGCAACTGCGCCGGCGCGAAGCTCAACCCGGACGTGGTGGGCCGCTCCGCGGCCTGGATCGCGGCCGGTGCCGGCTTCGAGGTCCCCGCCGGCACGTCGGTCATCCTGGTGCCCGTCGACGGCGTCGGCCCGCACGAGCCGCTGACCCGGGAGAAGCTGTGCCCGGTCCTCGCCATGCTGCGGGCAGGCTCGCAGGAGGAGGGGTTCCGCCTCGCCGAGCAGATGGTCGAGCTCGACGGGCTCGGGCACAGCGCGGTCATCCACACCGCCGACGCAGCGACCGCGGAGGCCTACGGCCAGCGGGTCAAGGCGGTCCGGATCATCTGGAACTCGCCCTCCTCGCAGGGCGGCATCGGCGACGTCTACAACGCCTTCCTGCCGTCGCTGACGCTCGGCTGCGGCAGCTACGGCCGCAACTCGGTGTCCGGCAACGTGTCCGCGGTCAACCTGCTCAACATCAAGCGGATCGGGCGTCGTACCAACAACCTGCAATGGTTCAAGATCCCGCCGAAGGTCTATTTCGAGCCTAACGCCATCCGGTACCTCTCCGACATGCCCGACGTGCACCGCGTCACCGTCGTCACCGACGCGACGATGACCCGGCTCGGCTACGTCGACCGCATCCGCGGCGTCCTGCGCGGCAGCGTCAACCCGGTCACCGTGCAGATCCTCGACAACGTCGAGCCGGAGCCGACGATGGCGACAGTGGAACGCGGCGCGGAGCTCATGCGCTCGTTCCGGCCCGACACGATCATCGCGTTGGGCGGGGGCTCGCCGATGGACGCGGCCAAGGTGATGTGGCTGCTGTACGAGAATCCGGGCGTGGAGTTCACCGACATGCGGGAGAAGTTCTTCGACATCCGCAAGCGGGCCTTCACGTTCCCGACCCTGGGCCGGCTCGCCCGCCTCGTCTGCATCCCGACGACGTCCGGTACCGGCGCGGAGATCACCCCGTTCGCCGTCATCACCGACACCAAGACCGGCATGAAGTACCCGCTCGCCGACTACGCGCTCACCCCGAGCGTCGCGATCATCGACCCGGTCCTGACCGCCGACCTGCCGCCGAACGTCACCGCGGACAGCGGCTTCGACGCCCTGACCCACGCCACCGAGGCGTTCGTCTCCGTGTACGCCAACGACTACACCGACGGCCTGGCCCTGCACGCGATCAAACTGATCTTCGAGCACCTGCCCGCCGCCGTCCACCACGGCCGCAGCGACCCCGTCGCGCGGGAGAAGATGCACAACGCCGGAACGATCGCCGGCATGGCCTTCGGCAACGCGTTCCTCGGCATGGTGCACGCCCTGGCGCACACCCTCGGCGCGACGTTCCACATCGCGCACGGGCGCACCAACGCGATCCTGCTGCCGCACGTGATCCGGCACAACGGCCAGGTGCCGGCGAAGCTGACCGCGTGGCCGAAGTACGAGCGGTACGTCGCCCCCGAACGGTTCCAGCAGATCGCGCAGGCGCTCGGGCTGCCGGCCCGCACGCCGGAGGAGGGCGTCGAGTCCTACGCCGCCGCCGTGGAGCGGCTGCGCGCAGAGGTCGGCATCGAGCCGTCGTTCCAGGCCGCCGGCGTCGACGAGCAGACGTTCCTCGACGCGCTGCCGCAGCAGGCGATGAACGCCTACCTCGACCAGTGCGCCCCGGCGAACCCGAGGATGCCCATGCTCGAGGACCTCCGCGAGATCATGCGGACCGCCTACTACGGCACCACCCGGTCATGAGCCCGGGGCGGTGGTGAACCCCACGCCGAAGGTCCCTGCCGGGCCGGGACCTTCGGCTCTCGGCGGCGTCGACCGACAGCCATAGCGTCGGTCCGGCACCTTCCGATCCTGATTGGACCGACATGACGCTGACCGCAGACACGCCCGTGCGTCAGGACAGCGGGTTGACCCGCTTGGCGGACGAGGACCTCACCACACTGCTGGTCATCAGGCACTTCGAGACGCGGCTGCTGCAGTTGTTCGACGCCGGCCGGCTCGACGGCACCACCCACACCTGCCTCGGCCAGGAGTACGTGCCGGTCGCGCTGCGCCCACTGCTCGAGGCCGACGACTGCATCGTCAGCAACCATCGCGGACACGGCCACTACCTGGCCAGGTTCGACGATCCAGCCGGTCTGCTGGCCGAGATCATGGGCCGGGCCGGTGCGATCTGCAACGGCGTCGGCGGCAGCCAGCACCTCTACCGGGAGGGGTTCCTGTCCAGCGGGGTGCAGGGCCAGACGCTGCCGATCGCCGCCGGGATCGCGCTGCAGCACAGGCTGTCCGGTCGCCACGCGCTCGTCGCCGTCTTCATGGGTGACGGCACGTGGGGTGAGGGTGCGGTGTACGAGGCGCTCAACATGGCGGCCCTGTGGCGGCTGCCGTTGCTCATCCTGGTGGAACACAACGGGATCGCGCAGTCGACGCCGACGCCGATGCACTTGGCGGGCAGCATCGCCGGGCGGGCCGCCGCCTTCAGGGTGGAGCACCAGCTCGTCGACACCACGGACGTCAACACGATCCGGGCGCAGTTGCGCACCGCCGTCAGCCGGGTCCGTGACCTGCCCATGCCGCTTGTCGTGGAGTTCCGCACCACGCGGCTCGGCCCGCACAGCAAAGGCGACGACGCGCGGCCCGCCGAGGCCGTGGCAGCCGCCCGTGCCCGTGACTGGTGCACCGGCTACGAGGACCGTTTCCCGGAGCAGTTCGCGGCGTCGGACCGCGCAGCACGGGACCGGATCGACGCCGTGGTCACCGATGTGCAGCAGCGGCCGCTCGCGACGTGGAGCGGGCGATGACGGCGGCGCCGGCCCGGACCGAGCGGGTCTCGGAGCTGGCCTGCCAGGTCGTCGTGCCCTTTCAGCTGCATCCGTTCGACGTGGCACCGTTGCTGGACCTCGCCGCCGGGGCGGAGCAGGTCACGGTCGCGGAGGAAAGCACCCCGGGCGGCACGTGGGGCGACGAGGTCGCCGCGGACCTGCATGAGCGTGCCTGGGGACGGCTGCGCCGGCCGGTGCTGCGGCTGACCTCGCTGGACAGTGTCATCCCCGCCGCCGTGCACCTCGAGCGGCGGGTGCTGCTGCAGGACACGACGATCCACGACCAGATCAAGGAGGCCGTCGGTGCGTGAGATCCGCCTGCCGAAACTCAACAGCAACGATGTCGCCTACACGCTCTTCGAGTGGTACTGCGCGGACGGCGACCCTGTCACCGAGGGCACGGCCGTGGCGCTCGTGGAGACGTCCAAGACCGCCGAGGACCTGATCGCCCCGGCCGATGGCATCCTGCACCGCACCGTCGACGCCCCGGCGGAATGCACACCCGGTGACCTCGTCGCGTACCTCTTCGAGTCCGACGCCGAACGGACGGTGTTCCTCGCCGCGCCGCCGCGTGACAACGCGACCGGCGCCGCGACCGGCGCCGCGACCGGCGCCGCGGCCAGCGATCCCGGGCTGATCGTGACCGCGCCGGCCCGTGCGCTGATCGAGCAGGCGGGTGTGGACCCCGCCCGCCTGAGCGGCCTCGGCAGGACGGTGATCAGGCGCAGCGACGTGCTGGCGCTCCTCACCGACGCGCACGCCCCCGCCGGCACCAGCCATCCGCTGTCCAGGCAGCAGCGCGCCGTCGCCGACGTCGTCACCCGGTCCCACATGTCGATCCCCGCGGCGTACACGGCGATCCGCGTCGACGCCACCCGGGTGGCCGCGCTGCGCAGGGAGCTGCAGGCGGCCGGACAGCGACCGGTCGGCGTGGTCGAGCTGCTCGTCAAGGCCGTGGCAGGGCTCCGCGACCGGTATCCGCTGTGCTTCGGCGCCTACCAGGACGACGCGACGGTCCTCGTGCCCGACGGTGCCCACGTCGCCGTCACCGTCGACACCGGCGCGGGGCTGTACCTGCCGGTCGTGCGGCACGCCGGCGAGTTGACGCACGCACAGGTCGGTGACGTCCTGGCGGCGTTCTCCGGCAAGGCACGGCACGGTGCCTTCCGCGCCGACGAGCTCACCGGCGCAAACATCGGCCTCTCACTGACCAACTACACCGACGTGCTGCTCACCCAGCCGATCATTCCGCCCGGCACCACCTGCATGCTCGCGTTGTCCGGCACCCACCGCGACGCCGTCGCCGGTGCCGGCGGCACTGTCGTGACGCGCACCTGGTTCTCGTTGGGCCTCGCGTACGACCACCGCGTCGTCAACGGCCGCGACGCCGTCGTCTTCCTCCGCGACGTCAAACACGCGCTGGAACGTGCCCCGACGACCTCGCCGGCCCTGAGCGGGGCCATCGGGCCCACGAAGGTGTGACCATCGGCCCTGCTGCCGGGTCCGCGTACACGCGATCGTTGATGTGAGCCACTGATAGGGAGGCCGTCATGACACAGCACCTGCGAGCCGAGATCGACCAGGTCGCCGAGGCCTCGATCGCGGCGCTGCGCGCACCGTCGATCCTGAACACGCAGCCGTGGCGGTGGCGGCTGGCCGGTAACCACGCCGAGTTGTGGGCAGACCGGTCCCGCCGGCTGGACGGTCTCGACCCTGACGGCAGGCTGCTGCTGCTCAGTTGCGGCACCGCCCTGCACCACGCGACGGTAGCGCTGCTGGCCGCCGGCTTCGACGCCGACATCGCCCGGCTGCCCGACCCCGCCCGGCCCGACCTGGTCGCCCGGGTCCGCCAGGGCAGCGCGTGCGCGGCGGACGATCTGCTGTACCGGGCGATCTATCAGCGGCGCACCGACCGTCGCCCGTTCGGCGATGAGCGGCCCTCCGACGCGGTCCTGGACGAGCTGCGCGCCGCCGCCGAGCGGCACGGCGTCCACCTGCACGTGGTCCGCGCCGACCAGGTGACCGCGTTCGCGTCGGCGGTCGCGCACGCCGGCGACGTCGAACACGGCGACCTCCGCTTCCGCGAGGACCTGCTCGCCTGGACGACCCGGACCCGCGAGGAACGCGACGGCGTCTCGGCCCGCAGCACCGTCCCGCCCACGCAGCGCACGATCGCTCCACGGGACTTCGACCTGGCCCGGCCGGCCGCCCTCGCCCCCGGCACCGGCACCGACCGCGGCACCGTCTACGTCGTCCTCATCGTCGACGCCGAAGAGCCCGCGAACTGGGTCGCCGCAGGGGAGGCGCTCTCCGACGTCTGGCTCACGCTCACCGCCAGAGGGCTCGCCGCCTCGCCGATCAGCGAGGTCGTCGAGGTCCTCCCCGCCCGTGTGGCGCTGCAGCGGCTGCTCGGCGGCGTGGGACACCCGGCGATCGCCATGCGCATCGGCACCCCCGTCGACGGCATCGAACCGGTTCCGCCGACCATCCGGCGCTCCGGCACCGACACCGTCGGCTCACCCGGGCAGCCGTGATGTTCCTGATGATCCGAGCCGCACACCTCATCCGGGTGGCGTAGCCTCGGGTCCGTATGCCCGGGATGGACTGCTGACCGCACGACCAGAGCCTGAACAGGCATGTATCCGAGAGAGGACGTCCGGTGACCGCTGTCGCGGACCGCACCACCGACGAGAACCTCACCAGCGCGCTCGGCCGGCCAAGCGACGACGAGGTCGCGCAACTGGACGCGTGGTGGCGGGCGAACAATTACCTGACGATCGGCCAGATCTACCTGCAGGGCAACCCGCTGCTGCGCCGCCCGCTCGAACCGGGTGACATCAAACCCCGGCTGCTCGGGCACTGGGGCACCAGCCCCGGCCTGTCGCTGATCTACGCCCACGTGTCACGGCTGATCCGCCTGACCGGCCAGGAGGCGATCTACCTCGCCGGTCCCGGCCACGGCGGCCCCGCCCTGGTGGCGGCCGGCTATCTCGAAGGTACTTACAGCGAGGTCTACCCCGACGTGTCGCAGGACGAGGAGGGCGTGCTGCGGCTGTTCCGGCAGTTCTCCAGCCCTGGTGGTATCCCGAGCCACGTCTCCGTGACCACGCCGGGCTCCATCCACGAGGGCGGCGAGCTCGGCTACGTCCTGGTCCACGCGTTCGGCTCGGCGATGGACAACCCCGACCTGCTCACCGTCGCGGTCGTCGGCGACGGCGAGGCCGAGACCGGCCCCCTGGAGGGCTCCTGGAAGGGCATCTCGTTCCTGAACCCGGCCCGCGACGGCGCCGTCCTGCCGATCCTGCACCTCAACGACGCGAAGATCGCCGGGCCGACCGTCCTGGGGCGCAAGGACCCGGCCGAGGTCCGCTCGCTGCTGGAAGGCCACGGCTACGAGGTGCTCGAGGTCGGCGGCTCCGACCTGCCCGGCATGCACCACCGCTTCGCAGCCACCCTCGCCGAGGCATGGGGGAAGATCCGGGCGATCCAGCGCTCCGCCCGCGGCGGCGACTGGGACGGCAAACGCCCGCACTGGCCGATGATCATCCTGCGGTCGCCGAAAGGCTGGACCGGCCCCGACAAGGTCGACGGCATCCAGGTCACCGGCACGTGGCGGTCCCATCAGGTGCCGCTGTCCGGGGTGAAGGACAACCCGGAGCACCTGGCGCTGCTGGAGCGGTGGCTGCGCTCCTACCAGCCCGAGGAGCTCTTCGACGCCACCGGCGCGCCGGTTCCACTCGTGCGCGGCCTCGCCCCCGACGGTGACCTGCGGATGAGCGCCAGCCCGCACGCCAACGGCGGCCTGCTCACCCGCGACCTCGACCTGCCCGACTTCCGCGGCTACGCCGTCGAGGTGAAGACGCCGGGCGCCGCCCACGCGGAGTCGACCCGACGGCTGGGGGAGATGCTGCGCGACGTGTACAGCGGCAACCCGGACCGGTTCCGGCTGTTCTGCCCCGACGAGACCAACAGCAACCGGCTCGGCGCCGTCTTCGAGGTCTCCGACCGGGCGTTCATGGAACGGGTCACCGACACCGACGTCGCGCTGAGCCGCGACGGGCGGGTCATGGAGGTGCTGTCGGAGCACAACTGCCACGGCTGGCTGGAGGGCTACAACCTCACCGGGCGGCACGGCATGTTCGCCACCTACGAGGCGTTCGCGATGGTGTCCGCGTCGCAGACCGTCCAGCACGGCAAATGGCTGCAGGAGGCGAAACGCCTCGACTGGCGGGCGAAGGTTCCCAGCCTCAACGTGCTGCTCACCTCCACCGCGTGGCGCAACGACCACAACGGCTTCTCCCACCAGGGCCCCGGCCTCATCCAGGTCGTGCTCACCCAGCGCGGCGACGTCGCCCGCGTCTATCTGCCGCCGGACGCCAACACCCTGCTGTCCGTCGCCGACCACTGCCTGCGGTCCCGCTCGTACATCAACCTCATCGTCATCGACAAGCAACCCCAGCTGCAGTGGCTGAGCATGGACGAGGCCGTGGAGCACTGCGCGCAGGGCGCCGGGATCTGGGACTGGGCCGGCACCGACGACGGCAGCACCGACCCCGACATCGTCCTGGCGTGCGCCGGCGACGTCGTGACCATGGAGACCGTCGCCGCGGCCCAGATCCTGCGGGAGCGGCTGCCGAAGCTCAAGGTGCGCGTCGTCAACGTCGTGGACCTCATGACGCTGCCACGGCCGAAGGACCACCCGCACGGGATGAGCCCGACCCGGTTCACGGAGCTGTTCACCGACCGTGTCGACGTCGTCTTCGCCTTCCACGGCTACCCGGGCGCGATCCACCAGCTCGTGCACGGCCGGCCGGACGCCGACCGGTTCCGGGTCCGCGGCTTCATCGAGGAAGGCACCACCACGACCCCGTTCGACATGACGGTCCGCAACCGCGCGTCGCGCTACCACCTCGTGATGGACGCCATCAACAACGCCAAGCGGCTGCCCCGTGGCGCCGCGGAGCTCAAGGCGTGGTGCGAGCAGAAACTCGCCGAGCACGAGGCGTACGTGGTGGAGCACCTCGAAGACATGCCCGAGGTGCGCGACTGGACCCTCGGCGACTGGGCACAGCAGGGATGACCACGGCAACCGAGGCGCTGGCCCGGGCGGCGGACACCGCCCGGCTGGCGCCGTCCGTGCACAACACCCAGCCGTGGCGGTGGGTCGTGCGCGGCGACCGGCTCGAACTGTACGCGGTGACCGACCGGCAGCTGCACGAACAGGACCCCGCCGGCCGCCTGATGCTGCTCAGCTGCGGCGCGGCCCTGCACCACGCCCGGGTCGCCCTGGACGCCGAGGGCTGGTCGCACCGCGTCGAACGGCCCGCCGCCGAACCGCTCGCCGTCGTCCATGCCATCGCGGCCGGTTCGGTGGACCCACACGCGATGCACCTCCTGCAACTGCTGCTGGTCCGGCGCACGGACCGCCGGGTGGTCAGCGACGAGCCGGTCACGCCGGACGTGCGGGAGGCGCTTGTTGATGCCGCCCGGCTGGGTGGCGCGCGCGCCTGCAGGTGCTATGCGGGCCCGTGCGCACCACGACACCCGCGGCCCGTCCGGTGGCGGTCACGGTGCCGGCGAACAGTTCCTCGTCGACGTCCTTGGCCACGGTCATCGACTCGCCGGTGAGCGCCGACTCGTCCAGTGTCAGCCGGACCGCCTCGACGACCCGCAGGTCCGCCGGGATGATGTCGCCCGCTTCGACGCGGACCAGGTCATTGGGGACGAGGTCACCGGCCGGGACGGACACGTCGGTGCCGTCGCGGCGGACCCGGGGCCGACGGCGCGGCCATACGCCGCAGCGCGGCCACCGCCCGGTCGGCGCGCAGCTCCTGCACGACGCCGACCGTCGTGTTGAGCACGATCACCAGCAGGATCACGATCAGGTCGCTGACGTCCCGCAGCGCGGCCGTGACCACCATCGCGGTGAGCAGGACGACGATCAGCGGATCGCGCAGCTGCACCCCGACCCGCGCCAGAATCGACGGCGGCCGGGCGACGGGCAGCTCGTTGCGGCCGTGCCGGTTGCGCGCTTCGGTGACTTCGGCGGTGGTGAGTCCCTCCGGGACCGTCGTCAGGGTGGGCGTCATATCTCGACCATCACACCGCGCCCGAGCATCAGCCAGGGGCGAAGGTCCCACTCCGCCGGGGCCCTCGCCCGGCACGCTGACAAGGCGAACTGGACTGTCGGTGGCAGGTGGACACGGCGAGGGCACGTGCGCGGGTGCGCAGGTGCCCTCGCCGAGCGTCGCTACGGCGCCGCCGGTGCGTGGGCGATCAGCACCGGGCATTCCGCGCAGTGCATGAGCTGCTGGCCGACGGATCCGAGCAGCAGGCCGGTGAAGCCGCCGTGCCCGCGGCTGCCGACCACGACGAGCTGTGCGGTGTGCGACACGCCGATGAGCACCTTCGCGGTGCGGCCCGCGGTTACGAGTGCCTCGACCTTGACGCCGGGGTACCGCTCACGCCAACCGGAAAGCGACGACTCCAGCGCGGCCCGCTCTGCCGCCTCGGCCGCGTCCCGCAGGACGAGTGTCGGCGATGGTGGCACGTAGGCGCGGATCGCGACGACCTCGGCGCCGCGGGCCGTGGCCGCCTCGAACGCGAGGCGCAGCGCCACTTCCCCAGACGCGGAACCGTCGACACCGACGACGACCGGCCCGCTGACCGCGTCGGCGTGCCCGCGCACGACGACGACCGGCGTGCGGGAGTGCGTCGCGACCTGCTGGCTCACCGATCCCAGCAGCAGGTTGCTGACGCCGCCGGCGCCCCGGCTGCCGACGACCAGGAGGCTTGCGGCGGTGTCGGTCAGGTCGAGCAGGGTCGCCGCACCGGATGCGTGCACGGCGGTGCCGATGACGTCGATGCCGTTGTGGTGTTCCCGGACGCGGGTGACGGCGTCGGCGACGAGCTGCTCGCCGGCGCGTTCGGCCGCTTCGATGAGCTCGGCGGTGACGTCGTAGTAGATGCTGGGCCATGCGACGTGGTAGCCGTGCACGATCTGCAGTGGGGTGTGGGTCCGTTCGGCCTCGGCGGCGGCCCAGTCCACCGCTTTGCGTGCCTCGTCGGAGCCGTCGTATCCGACCACGATCCGTTGGGGGTTCATGGCGTCCTCCTTGCGAGTTCCTGTCTTCAGGTTGGCGCGGCGAGCTTGGCGCGTCATGGGATCGAGGCGCGACCGTCCGGGATCTTCGTCCCAGGCACGTCGGTCATGTCAGCGGGTGTCGGAGCCGGTCGCGGCGACGGTGCTGCGGCCCGCCTCGAGCCGGGCGACGGGCACCCGGAACGGGGAGCAGGACACGTAGTCGAGTCCGGCATCGTGGAAGAAGTGGATGGATTCGGGGTCCCCGCCGTGTTCGCCGCAGACGCCGATGTGCAGGTCCGGACGGGTGCGGCGGCCCTCGTCGACGGCGATGCGGACCAGCCGGCCGACACCGTCGCGGTCGATCGACTCGAACGGTGAGACGCCGAAGATGCCGAGCTCCAGGTAGCGGGTGAAGAACGCGCCTTCGACGTCGTCGCGGGAGAAGCCCCAGCCCATCTGGGTGAGGTCGTTGGTGCCGAAGGAGAAGAAGTCCGCGGCGCGGGCGATCTCACCGGCGGTGAGGGCGGCCCGGGGCACCTCGATCATGGTGCCGATGCGGGCGTCGACGCCGAGGGTGCGCAGCAGCTGCAGCGCCTCCTCGCGGACGGCCTCGAGCTCCTGCACGGCGCCGACGAGCGGCACCATGATCTCGGGGAGGACCGTGACACCCTGCTCGCGGCAGGCGAGGGTCGCCTCGGCGACGGCGCGGATCTGCATGGCGAACAGTCCGGGCACGACCAGCCCAAGGCGGACTCCGCGCAGGCCGAGCATCGGGTTCTCCTCGTGCATGCGCTGGACCGCGTCGAGCAGTGCCCGGTCGTGGCCGTCCGGTTCGCCGCGTGACTCGGCCAGGGCGACCTTGACCGACAGTTCGTCCAGCGGGGGAAGGAATTCGTGCAGCGGTGGGTCGATCAGCCGGATGGTGACCGGTAGCCCGTTCATCGCCTGGAACAGCTGGACGAAGTCCGCGCGTTGCAACGGCAGCAGGTCCGCCAGTGCGGCGTCGCGTTCCTTGTCGGTCCGGGCGAGGATCAGCCGTTCGACGAGCGGTCGCCGTTCGCCGAGGAACATGTGCTCGGTGCGGCACAGGCCGATGCCCTGCGCGCCGAATCGGCGGGCGCGGGCGGCGTCGTCATAGGTGTCGGCGTTGGCGCGCACCGCGAGCCGCCGGACCTTGTCGGCGTGGCCGAGGATCCGGTCAACGGCTGCGACGAGCGGGTCGGCGCCCGGGGTTAGGGTGCCTTCGAAGTAGCGCACGACCGGCGACGGCTGGACCGGGACGGCGCCGAGGTAGACGCTGCCGGTGGTGCCGTCGATGGAGATGACGTCGCCCTCGGACACCACGTGACCGTCCACCGTAAATCGTCGCTGATGGACGTCGACGTCGATGCCGTCCGCGCCGCAGACACACGTCTTGCCCATGCCGCGGGCGACGACGGCGGCGTGGGAGGTCTTGCCGCCGCGGCTGGTCAGGATGCCCTGTGCGGCGATCATGCCGGGCAGGTCGTCGGGGTTGGTCTCGCGGCGCACCAGGATCACCGCAGTCCCGTCCGCGGCGACCTCCGCGGCTCTCCGGGCGTCGAAGACGACCGCGCCGACTGCCGCACCGGGCGACGCGGCGATGCCGGCGGCGATCCGTTCCGGCCGGCCAGCGAGGTTGAACGCCGGGAACATCAGCTGGGCGAGCTGCGCGCCGGTCACCCGGGTGAGCGCTTCGTCGGCGTCGATGACGCCGTCGTCGATCAGTTGTGTGGCGATGACGAACGCGGCGGCCGCGGTGCGTTTGCCGACGCGGGTCTGCAGCATCCACAGCTTGCCGCGTTCGATGGTGAACTCGATGTCGCACAGGTCCCGGTAGTGCGCCTCGAGCCGCGCCATGATCGCCAGGAGCTCGTCGTAGGAGCGCCGGTCGAGACCAGCGAGGTCCTGCAGCGGCATGGTGTTGCGGATGCCGGCGACGACGTCCTCGCCTTGGGCGTTGGCGAGGTAGTCGCCGTAGACGCCGGGGGCACCGGTGGCCGGGTCGCGGGTGAACGCCACCCCGGTGCCGGAGTCGGGGCCGAGGTTGCCGAAGACCATGGCGACGATGTTGACCGCGGTGCCGAGGTCGGTGGGGATGTGCTCCTGCCTCCGGTACAGCACGGCGCGTTCGGCGTTCCACGAGCTGAAGACTGCCCGGATGGACTGGTCGAGCTGGTCGCGCGGGTCCTGCGGGAACGCCCGTCCGGTGTGTGCGGTGAAGATCTCCTTGTACGTCGTGACGAGCGCCCGCAGGTCGTCGGCGTCCAGGCCGAGGTCGTCGGTGGTGCCCTTGGCCGCCTTGGCCGCGTCCAGCGCCCGGTCGAACTGCTCGCCGGGGACGTCGCAGACGGTACGACCGAACATCTGGATCAGCCGTCGGTAGGAGTCCCAGGCGAACCGCTCGTCGCCGCCGGTCTGCCCGGCCAGGCCGATGACGGTCGTGTCGGTCAGCCCGACGTTGAGGATCGTCTCCATCATGCCCGGCATCGAGAACTTCGCCCCCGAACGCACCGACACCAGCAGCGGGTCGGCGGTGTCGCCGAGCCGGCGGCCCGCCTGACGTTCGAGCCGCTCCAGGTGCAGGTCGATCTCGTCAGCGAGGCCGAACGGCTCGTCGCCGGTGCGCAGGTACGCGCGGCACGCGTCGGTCGTGACCGTGAAGCCGGGCGGCACCGGCAATCCGAGGTTCGCCATCTCGGCGAGGTTGCCGCCCTTGCCGCCGAGCAGGTCCTTGAGTTCCTTGCTGCCCTCGGCGAAGTCATACACATACTTGGTCACGGCCGGCCTCCTTCGGCGCGGTACGAACCGCTGGTGCCGGCTGGCACTGGCGGGTGGTGATGGCGCCCCGTACGACGCCCAGGTCGTCCACGACAAACGCCGCGTCGACGCTGGCCGCGATGAGCGCCCGCGCCGCCCGGCTCACCGGGCACATCTCGGGCACTATGACGGCGGCTGTCATGAGGTCGCCGGTGACTGCCTGGCGTTTGCCGGCTCGGCGGCGCCGGTGCCGGGGTGTGCCGGCGACACGTGACCCGGCGGTGCAGCCGAACAGGTCCGGGTGATCAGCGGGCTCGATGGCTCCGAGCAGCCGGCCGAAGTCGTCGACGACGGCCACGACGGCGACACCGGTCACCCAGCGACCGTCGACAACGTCGACAAGGTCCTGCAGGCAGGCATGCTCACCGATGGTGGCCGCTCCCGCGGTCATCCTGGTCGCCACAGTCAACGCCACGGCGCACCTCCAAGGGGTCCGTCTCGAAGCTATGCACCGCTGTTTGCCCGGGACAGGGCCGATGGACCTGGATGCGGGGGCCGGTCGAACGTCACCCGCAGAGGTGCCGTTGTGCCCTGCTGCGCATGTCCGGCCGGCCATACGGTCGGCTCAGGACAAGAGCTGGAAAAGATGAGCGTGACAAGGAGGCAAGGCCATGGGCCGCTGGAACGTCGCCGACGTGATGACGATCGGCGCGATATCGGTGCAGGAGGACACGCCGTTCAAGGAGATCGTCGACCTTCTGGAGGCGCACGAGATCAACGCCGCCCCTGTCGTCGACGGATTCGACCGGGTTGTCGGCGTGGTGTCGTCGGCTGATCTGGTGCCGAAGATCGAGTTCGCGGGTGACGACAACCACCTGCGGTTGTTCGAGAACCGGCACACCCGCCAGGCCCGCGGCAAGGCGCACGCGACCGCCGCGGGCGAGTTGATGAACGCCCCGGCCGTCACGGTCATGAGCACCACGTCTGTGGTCGCCGCCGCGCGGATCATGGAGACGGAGGCGCTCAAGCGGCTCCCGGTCGTCGACGACATGGGCCGGCTCATCGGCATGGTGACCCGCCGGGACCTGCTGAAGGTGTTCCTGCGCCCCGATGAGGAGATCCGCCGCGAGATCGTCGCCGAGGCCATGGACGGGCTCGTCGGCGTCGACGGATCCAAGCTGCGGGTCGAGGTCGACGACGGCATCGTCACCCTGCTCGGCGAGGTCGAACGCGGCTCGCTCATCCCGGCCCTGATCCGCCAGGTCGAACGCGTCGACGGGGTCGTCGACGTCGTCAGCCACCTGTCGTTCGATTTGGACGACGCCGGTGACCAGCCGGCCGGGTATCAGTCGCCCGTGATGTTCTGACCGACGAGGCGGCAAGGTGGGCGGGTGGCCGGGGGCCGTCCGCCCACCACCGCAAGCGGCACGCTCGGAGCCGGTATGCCGGCCATCGCGGCGGCCGCGTCACCACCCAGGCGTATGTCGTGGCGGGTGAGCGGTCAGTCGCCCGAGGCGAACCACACCGCACGCGCCGGCCCCGCGTAGGTCACGCCGAGCCGCTGGCTCCGGCCGGTGGGAAGCAGGAGGCGCTCACTCCACGACGAGCCGGTGTGCCCGCAGCAGCCGCGCCCACCACGGGCGGCGCGGACGCCGTGCGGGCAACAGCCGCGACGGTGTAGCCCCTTTCAGACTGACCCAGCCGCCCGGACCCATGTGGACGGCGCCGATCGACGGGCCGCGGCCCCGCCTGACCGCCCCGGCGACGGCAATGGCTGCTGCGGCGGCGAGGCCGGCCACGGCACACCAAGCGAGCCGCTGTGGGTCCGTGACCGGCACGAAGGACACTGTGCCGTCGGTGTGGATGGCGAACGCGCCGACCGGTCGCGACCTGTCGGCGTGGTGCTCCGCCACCGGCGCCAGCATCGTGCCGTGGGGACCCGTGACGGTTGGCTGACCCGCGAATTCCAGTTGTGTCATTGGTTCGGCTCCCGGTTGCCGTTGATGCTCGGACGATGCAGTAGATCCCGCAGGTACGGGTCCGGTTCGCTGCCGACCGCTGACAGTCTGAGTCGCACGTCGACGGCCACGCACCCGGACGGTCCTGCCAGCACCGGGTCGAGTGCGAGCTCCGCGACGTCGGGGAGGTCCACCGCCAGCCGGCCCAGCCGGAGGAGCAGGTTTTCCAGCGCGTCGGTGTCCGCGGGCGCGTCACCCGCGTGGCCGGTCAGCAGCGGGGCGCTGCGAAGCGACCGCCACATGGTGGCGGCGTCCTGGTCGGTGACCGGCAGGAGCCGAAGGACCGGCTCACCGTGCAACTCGGCGGGCCCGCCGACGCCAACCGTGACCAGCGAACCGAACAACGGGTCGTGGGTGATGCCGGCGCGGAGTTCGACCCCGGGGGAGGCCATCCGCTCCACCATCACTGCCGGATCGTCCTCGCCGAGCGACGCGCCGATCAGGTGGCAGGCGTGCCGCACGGCCGCCGCATCGACCAGGCCGAGCCGGACCGCGCCGCCCGGCCGCTGCCCGGGTGCCGCTGCTGTCACGGCGACCGGATAGCCGAGGCCCGCCGCGACGGCCACGGCTGCGGCGACGCCGTCGGCGAGGTGGGCGTCGAGGACCGGGATGCCGTACGCCCGCAGCAGCTGCCGGGCGATACCTGCTGGCTGCCACCCGCCGCCGCCGCGCAGCGCCGTGCCGACAATGTCACGAGCGGCTGCGGCGTCGACGCCGGGCAGCACAGGGCGCCCGCCGAGGGGTGCACGTTGCCATGCGGCGTACTGCACCGCCCTGCCCAGGGCGTGCACGGCCGGCTCCGGCAGCTGGTACACCGGAACCTTCCGACGGCCGAGCGCGGCAGGGGTATCGGGGACACCGACCGCCACGACCGCGACCGGCAGGTCCGGGACCGCGTCGGCGGCCGCGGCCAACGCGCGTAGCGTCGCTGTGCTGTCGTTCGTGCGGGTCGCGGCGAAGGTGACGACGAGCAGGTCCGCCTCGCCGGAGGCGGCCACGAGCCGGACTGCGCCGGCGATGGATTCCGCGGTGCCCGCGGTGCCGAGGTCGACGGGGTTGCCGTGGTCCTGCCCGTCGGGTATCAGCCGGCGGAGCCGGTCCGTGGTCGCGGCGCCGAATGTCGCCAGTGTGAGGCCTGCCGCCGTGGCGGTGTCGGCCGCCAGTACGTTGAGCCCGCGAGCGTTGCCGACGACCGCGAGCCGCCCGCCGGCCGGCAGCGGCTGGCCGACCAGGACCCTGGCCGTGTCGAGCAGCTCGCCGAGGGTGTCGGTGCGGATGACGCCCGCTTGCCGGAAGAGTGCGTCGACCGCACTGTCGGACGCCGCTGCAGCGTGCCGGCCGCTCTTCACGGCAAGCACCGGCTTGCGGCGGCTGATCGCCCGGGCGACTGTGGCGAACCGTCGTGGGTTGCCGAACGACTCGAGGTACAGCGCGACCGCCTGGGTGGCCGGGTCGTCGTGCCAGTAGGCCAGCAGGTCGTTGCCGCTGACGTCGGCCTTGTCGCCGAGCGACACGAAACTGGACACGCCGACGCCGTCGCGTGCGGCTGCCTCCAGGATCGCCACGCCGATCGCGCCGGACTGTGACGCGACGGCGAGCCCACCGGCAGGGGGGAGCGCGGCGGCGAACGTTGCCGTGAGCCGCACCTTCGGGTCGGTGTTGAGCACGCCGAGGCTGTCGGGGCCGACGAGCCGCATGCCGTGCCGCCGCGCCATGCGCACGAGCTCCGTTCGGACTGGTTCGTCAAGATCCGAGGTGAGGACGACCGCTGCGCGGACGCCGGCCGCGCAGCAGTCCCGCAGCACGTCGAGTGCGGCTTTGCCGGGTACTGCGACGATCGCCAGGTCGATCTGCTCACCGACCAGCGCGACGGACGGCAGCGCGGGCAGGCCGCAGACATTCCGGGCGCGCGGGTTGACCGCGAACAGTTCACCGTCGTACCTGCCGGCGATGAGCGCGGCGAGGACCTCGTGGCCGGCGCCGCCGGGTTGCCGGCCCGCGCCGATCACCACCACGGAGGTCGGTGCGAGCAGCGGTCTGAGTGACTGGTATTCGGCGGTGCGGTCGCGCTCGTCGACGGCGGCGAGGGCGGCCTCGTCGGGCAGCGTCGGGATCCTGACCTGGACGATGCCTGGGTCGCTGGACGTGCGTGGGACGCCGGGTGCGACGCCGCGACTGACGCGCAGCATGGCGCCGTTGCCGGCCAGGACATCGCCGATGAGTGCGGTGACGCCCTGACGGCGGGCGGCTGCGGCCAGGTGCTCCAGCAACAGGGTGCCGAGGCCTTCGCCGTGGTGCGCGTCGTGCACGAGGAGAGCGAAGTCGGCCTCACTGGTGCTCACCCGTTCGTAGGAGCCGGCGGCGAGGACCTCGTCGCCGTGCTCGACGAGGAGCGCGAGGTGTTGCTCGTCCGCGGGTCTGGTCAGCCGTCGGACCTCCGCGTCTAGGCCGGCGCCCGCGCTGAAGAACCGCAGGTACCGGTTCTGCGCGGACGTGCCCTCGTGCAACGCGAGTAGCGCCGGCATATCCGCTGCCGTGACGGCCCGGACCCGGACGACCCGGCCGTCCGCGGTCAGGCAGTCGGCCGGGGCCGCCGGTCCGGCGTTCATCCGCAGGCCGTGCCGGTGAGGCCGGCGGGACCGACAGGCGCTGCGTCGCTGGTTGCGATGATGTTGTCGACCACCGCCGCCACGCCGTCCACAGCGTCGGCGATACTGACCACCGTCAGCGCATCGCGGCGGTGCTCTGCGCTGCCGGACAGGGTCACCACGCCGTCCTGGACGGCGGCGGTGATGCCCGCTCGCTCGAACCACAGACCATGGACGAGCAACTCTTCCATGATTTCGCGTTCGATCGTCTCGTCGGATCGCAGCGCGCCACGCAACAGGTCCCGCCGGGTCACAATGCCGACGAGGATCCCGGTGTCGTCGTCGAGGACCGGCAGCCGCTTCACCCGGTGCTGTTCCATCAGTCCGGCGGCGGTGCTCACAAGGGAGCCGGCGGTCACGGTGACCGGCGGTGCGGTCATCAGGTCCCCGGCGGTGTGGGCTTCCGCCTTCCGGTGTACTTCCGGCGGTTCGCCGGCTGATGGTGCGGCATCGGCCGGATGCAGTCTCGGCAGCAGGTCCGCCTCGGAGATGATGCCGATCACGCGGTCGTCGTCGCGGACGACGGGGACGCCGCTCACGCCGAATTCGGTGATGACGTCGATGACGTGCTGGCAGGTGCGGTCGGCGGTCACCACGACCACCGACGGGTTCATGACATCTCGGACGCGTAGGTCGTTCATCGGTCTACCCCCTTCGCTGCCCACGATGCGCTGCGGCTGCCCGTGCCGCACGGGCCGAAGGTCACTCACAGCGGGCCCTATCGGGGCGGTTCGGGCGTGGAGAGCGGGCGCGTGACGGCATCTTGTGCGGCGATCGCGGCCATCGTCCGCTGGTATGCGGCTGGGTCGAGGCGTCCGGCGACCACCCGCCGGGCGACGGCGGCCTCGGCCAGCGCGAGCTGCTCATCGCCCGAGCGCCTCGGCTGCTGCTCCGCGCGTCGCCGCGCCATCCGCCGCACCGCCAGCATCGCGCGGGTCCCTGCGGCGTCGTCGGCGGCCCGGTAGACGGCCAGCACAGCAGCGGCTGCCAGGCCGTACACCAGGACGACGACGGTGGTGACGATCAACATGTGCGTCATGGGTTCAGCTCCGTAGGGCTAGGCGACGAGCGCGCTGCCGTACTTCACGACGACCATCAGCGTCAGGACGAGCAGCCAGATGGTGACCGCGATGGCGTCCAGGTCAGCGTCCAGTGCAGCCTGGAGCGCCGGTGCGGCGCGGCGGGGGAGCGGCAGGTTGCCGTCGCGGATGTTGACGTGGGTGAGGGTGGAGAACACCAGGGTCGTCGACACCGTGATGAGCAGGCACCAGGGGCACAGGGCGCCGATGACGAACGACGACTGGTAGAACAGCCAGTAGGCGAAGAAGACACCGACGGTGTAGACGACCTGCGCGGCCAGCATGAACCAGCGCGGGAACCGCACCCCGCCCAGGCTCGCGACCGCGATCGTGATGACGACGGGTTCGGCGATCAGCCCGAAGAACGCGTTCGGGAACCCGAACAGCTGCGCCTGCCAGGAGCTGCCGACCGTGCCGCAGGACAGCACGGCGTTGATGTTGCAGGTGAGGTCGGCGGCGGGGTCGGCGGCGAGGCTGACCGCGTCGATCGACAGCACGAACGAGGCGAGGAGGCTCAGGACCGCCGACAGCAGCATCGTGCCGTAGATCCAGCCGTCGCGGTGCCGCAACCGCCGGACCCGGCCCAGCGTTCCGGTCACGCCGACCCCTTGGCGGCCGTGATCGCGGCGGTGAGCGGGCCTGCGGTGTACAGGTCACCGTCGAACAGCTTCCCGTTGACCTTCACCGTCGGGGTGCCGGTGACGCCGTCACGTTGGAACGCCGCGTCGGTGGAGGACGCCACCCAGTGCTCGAAGCGGCGTGCGGTGAATGTCGCCGCGACGTCCGTGGGCACGCCCGCTCCTGCCGCGATCGACGCGATCTGCTCGTCGGTCAGGCCGGGACCGCCTTCGCCAGGCTGCTGGGCGAACAGTGCGTCGCTGAACGTGAGCACGACCCTTGGGGCCTGGTCGGCGACCGTGGCGACGGCGTTCGCCGTGCGGGTCGAGTACCGCGTCCCACGCGACTTGTCGTCGAGGAACGCGAGAGGGTGCAGCTCCAGGCGGACGGTACCGTCGGCGACGAGCCGCTCCAGTTCGGCGCTGTTGGCCCGCTCGAACCGGCCGCAGAACGGGCACAGGTAGTCCAGATAGACAGTCACCGTCACCGGGCCACTGCCGACGACGATCGCGCCGCCAGCGGTGGTCCCCGCGGGAACGGCCGTCGACGACGGTGCCGGCGCCGCGGACTGCTCGCCGCGAGCGGCGTCGACCAGCACGAACGCGATCGCAGCCAGCAGCACGACGATGATCGCCCCGCCGCCGATCGCCGCATACCGGTGCCGAGTCTGGGTGCGCTTCTGCGCCTGGGCCCGTGCCTCCCGGACCCGGCGAGACGTCGTGCGTGCCTGTGTACCCATGTCGGCGGCCTCCAGTCAGGTGTGAACGCTGCCGTCAGCCTCCGTGCGCACCGCGCGCTGGCGGATGGGGCGAAGGTCATCAGTTCGCGTCCATGCAGCCCTTCCAGCCCGGGACCTTCGGCTCTGCGTCGACGCCGCAGGACCTTCGTCCCGTTGCTGGGGACCGGTCGACTCTGCTGACGATCATCAATCGGCGCGAGCCTGGTCACGTCAGCACATGAGGCCGATACCTCACCCCGAAGGGATGCGAGAACAATGGCCACCCTCGCCCACGGCGGCGCACGGACCGCCACCACCCACACCACCACGACCGGCTCGAAGTCCGCGAACGCTGCGCGGTACGTCTTCGCCGGCGTGCGCATCGCGCTCGGCTGGGTCTTCCTGTGGGCGTTCCTCGACAAGCTGTTCGGGCTCGGCCACGAGACCGCCGAGAAGGCCGCCTGGATCAACGGCGGCAGCCCCACCAACGGGTTCCTCGGCCGCGCGGTCGCCGGCCCGTTCAAAGACTTCTACAACGGCATCGCGGGCGCCGGTTGGGCGGACTGGCTGTTCATGCTCGGGCTGCTGGGCATTGGTGTCGCGCTGATCCTCGGCATCGGCATGCGGGTCGCCGCTGTCGCCGGGGCGCTGCTGCTGGTGCTCATGTGGACCGCGGTGCTGCCGCCGGCGAACAACCCGTTCATGGACGACCACCTCATCTACGCCGGCACCATCGTCGGGCTCGCCCTGACCCAGGCCGGCGACACGCTCGGCCTCGGCAGGTGGTGGGGGGAGACGGCGCTGGTCAGCAAGGCGCCGTGGCTGAAGTGAACACGTGACAGGTCCCGAGGCGGCAGGTCTTCCGGCCCTGCCGCCTCCGGCCGTGCCGGGAAAGGCTTGATCCGTAGCAGGAACCATCGAGGAGGAACCGATGACCACCATCAGTGCCCCGGCCGAGCTCGCCGCCTGGCGCGGCTTTCAGGGCGGCTCGTGGCGTGAGCAGGTCGACGTGGCCGGCTTCGTGCGCGCCAACGTCCGCCCGTACGAGGGCGACGAGGGATTCCTGACCGGTCCGACCGATCGGACCAGCCACGTGTGGGGTCTGCTGACCGCGATGTTCCCGCAGGAGCGCGAGCGCGGCATCTATGACGTCGACACGCACACCCCGGCGTCGATCACCGCGCACGCGCCCGGCTACATCGACCGCGAGCGCGAGCTCATCGTGGGCCTGCAGACCGACGCGCCGCTGCGGCGGGCGATCATGCCGTTCGGCGGGCTGCGGATGGTCGAAAGCGGGTTGAAGGCCTACGGCTACGAGCTCGACCCTGTGGTGAAGGAGATCTTCACCCGGTACCGCAAGACGCACAACGCCGGCGTGTTCGACGCGTACACGCCGCAGATCCTCGCCGCCCGCAAGGCCGGCGTCATCACCGGCCTGCCGGACGCGTACGGGCGGGGCCGGATCATCGGCGACTACCGGCGGGTGCCGCTGTACGGCGTCGACTTCCTCATCACCGCGAAGCGCCTCGACAAGGCCACCCTCGACGAGCACGCCGCGGTCGCGGACGTCATCCGCGACCGCGAGGAACTCGCCGAGCAGCTGCGCGCCCTGCAGGAGCTCAAGGAGATGGCCGCGAGCTACGGCTACGACATCGGCGGCCCGGCCCGCACCGCGCGGGAGGCCGTGCAGTGGCTGTACTTCGCCTACCTGGCGGCGACCAAGGAGCAGAACGGCGCGGCGATGTCGCTCGGGCGCACCTCCACGTTCCTGGACGTGTACCTCGAACGGGATCTCGCCGAGGGCGCGCTCACCGAGACCGGCGCGCAGGAACTCGTCGACGACTTCGTCATGAAGCTGCGCATCATCCGGTTCCTGCGCACCCCCGAGTACGACCAGCTGTTCTCCGGCGACCCGACCTGGGTCACCGAGTCGATCGGCGGCATGGGCGCCGACGGGCGGACCCTCGTCACGAAGACGTCGCTGCGGTACCTGCAGACGCTGTACAACCTGGGCCCGGCACCCGAGCCGAACCTCACGGTGCTGTGGTCGCCGGCGCTGCCCGAACCGTTCAAACGCTTCTGCGCCAAGGTGTCGATGGACACCAGCGCCATCCAGTACGAGAACGACGACCTGCTGCGGCAGTACAGCGATGACGACACGGCCATCGCCTGCTGCGTCTCGGCGATGCGCGTCGGCAAGGACATGCAGTTCTTCGGCGCCCGCGTCAACGTGGCCAAGGCACTGCTGTACGCCATCAACGGCGGCCGCGACGAGATGACCGGCGCGCAGGTCGCACCCGCCGCCCCGCCGATCACCGGGGACGTCCTGGACTACGACGAGGTGCTCGCCGCGTTCGACCGGACCCTCGACTGGCTCGCCCGCACCTACGTCGACGCCCTCAACATCATCCACTACATGCACGACAAGTACGCCTACGAGCGCATCGAGATGGCGCTGCACGACTACCCGGTGCGCCGGTTCCTCGCCTGCGGCATTGCCGGACTCTCCGTCGCCGCCGACAGCCTCGCCGCGATCCGCTACGCGCACGTCGAACCGGTCCGGGACACCACCGGCCTCGTCGTGGACTACGTCATCGACGGCGACTACCCCGCCTACGGCAACGGCGACGAGCGCGCCGACAGCATCGCCGTGTGGCTGGTCGAGGCGTTCATGGAGAAGGTCCGTACGAACGCCAGCTACCGCGGCGCGATCCACACCCAGTCCGTGCTGACCATCACCTCCAACGTGGTGTACGGCAAGCACACCGGCAACACCCCGGACGGCCGCCGCGCGGGTGAGCCGTTCGCCCCGGGTGCGAACCCGATGAACGGCCGCGACACGCACGGCATGGTCGCCTCGGCGCTGTCGGTGGCGAAGCTGCCGTACACCTCGGCCCGCGACGGGATCTCCCTCACCAGCACCGTCACCCCCGACGGCCTGGGGCGCGCCGACGCCGAACGGGTCACCAATCTGGTCGGCATCCTCGACGCGTACACCGGAGCCGGCGGCTTCCACCTCAACGTCAACGTCCTGGACCGGGCCACGCTGCTGGACGCGATGGAACACCCGCAGCGGTACCCGCAGCTGACCATCCGCGTCTCCGGCTACGCCGTCAACTTCGTCCGGCTGACCCCGGAGCAGCAGCGCGACGTGGTCAACCGCACCTTCCACGGCTCGACATGAGCCACCCGACCGTCCCGTCAACCACCCCCCGCGACGGGACCGCCCGGCCGGACGCCACAGGTTCCCCCGACTGGTGGCGTCCGGCCCAGGGCCGGCTGCACTCCTGGGACGTCTCCACCGGCGTCGACGGCCCGGGCACCCGGTTCGTTGCGTTCCTCGCCGGGTGCCCGCTGCGCTGCCTGTACTGCCAGAACCCCGACACCTGGCGCATGCGCGACGGCACCGCGACCACCGCCGAGCAGATCATCGCCCAGGTCCGTAACTTCGCCGCGTTCGTGCGGACCACCGGCGGCGGCATGACCGTCAGCGGCGGCGAACCGCTGCTGCAACCGGCGTTCACACACGCATTGTTCACCGGTGCCCAGGAACTCGGCCTGCACACCGCCCTGGACACCTCCGGGGCGCTCGGCATGCGCGCCGGCGACGACCTCCTCGACGTCACCGACCTCGTCCTGCTCGACATCAAGTCCTGGGACCCCGCCCGCTATCACACCCTCACCGGCGCGCAGATCGGCCCGACGCTGGACTTCGCCCGTCGCCTCGCCGACCGCGGCACTCCCGTCTGGGTGCGGTACGTGCTCGTTCCCGGACTTACCGACAACCCCGCCGACGTTGCCGGCGTCGCCGGATTCGCCGCTGGCCTCGGCAACGTGGCACGTGTCGACGTCCTGCCGTTCCACCGCCTCGGCGCGGCCAAATACGACCGGCTCGGCATCCCGTTCGCGCTGCGCGACACACCCCCGCCGGACGCCGCGCTCCTGACCCGGGTCCGGGACACGTTCACCACCGCCAGGCCCACAACCTACTGAAAGGCCAACAGGGAGGACGACATGCGAACTAAAGTGGCCGCGGCCCAGTTCCTTGCCAGCAAACGTATCGCGGTGACCGGCGTGTCCCGCACCGCGCAGGGCCACGGCAGCAACGTCGTGTACCAGCGGCTGAAGGAACGCGGCTACGAGGTCTTCGCGATCAACCCGAACACGGACAAGGTCGAGGGCGACCGCTGCTACCCGAGCCTCGGCGCCGTCCCCGGGGGCGTCGACGCCGTGGTCATCGGCACCCGACCGGAGACCGCCGAAGCGACCGTCCGGGAATGCGCCGGCCTCGGCATCCGGCAGGTGTGGATGCACCGATCCATGGACGCCGGCAGCGTGTCCGCGGCTGCCACCGAGTACGGCCGCAGCCACGGCATGACCGTGATCGACGGTGGTTGCCCGCTGATGTACGACCCGACCGCGGACCCCGGCCACAAGGTGATGCGCTGCGTGCTGGCGTGCACCGGCAGGATTCCCCGGAACGTGTAAGGGGAACCGGCGATGAGGAAACGTACCCGTAGGTTCGGAGCCGGTCTGGTGGTCGCGGCCGGTCTGACGGCGGCGGCGTACCCGCTGCTGCTGCGCAGATGGTGCCTGACCTGGGGCGCCACCGCCGACGAGGTCACCCGGGCGATCCCCGGCGACGAGCTGCTGCCACGGCCGGACATCTGCTCCACCCGCGCCGTCACCATCGACGCCCCGTCCAGCGCGATCTGGCCGTGGCTCGTGCAGATGGGCAGCGGCCGCGGCGGCGCATACACCTACGACTGGATCGAGAACCTGCTCGGCCTCGACATGCACAGCGCCGAGGAGATCCTGCCCGAATTTCAGCACCTGCGCAGCGGCGATCTGCTGCCGCTGGGGGAAAAGGGTCCGCGGATGCGGGCCGAGGTCGTCGACCGCGAACGGACCCTGACGTTCCGGTCGGAAGACAGGCACTGGGTCTGGGCGTTCGCCCTGTACCCGGACGCGGCATCGACCCGCCTCGTCAGCCGTAACCGTATCGCCGTGCCGGAGGCCACCCTTGTCCACCGGCTGGCCGACCTGTTGGTGATGGAGCCGGGCAGCCTCGTGATGGAACGCAAGATGCTGCTCGGCATCAAGGAACGCGCCGAACGCCTCGCGCGGCAACACACCGAAAACGGGGGGATACCAGCACTGGAGGTACCGTCATGAGAGCCGCAGTCGTCAACGGATTCGACCAACCGCTGCAGATCGAGGAACTCCCGCAGCCGGTGCCCGCTCCGGACCAGATGCTCGTGCGCATCACGGCGTCCGGGCTGTGTCACACCGACATCCACGCCGTGCGCGGCGACTGGCCGGTGAAGCCCACGCCACCGTTCATTCCCGGCCACGAGGGCGTCGGCGTGGTCGAGGCGGTCGGCGATGGTGTCGCCGGCGACTGGCTGGGTAAGCGGGTGGCGATTCCCTGGCTCGCCGCCGCATGCGGACGCTGCCGCTACTGCCTGACCGGCTGGGAGACGCTGTGCGAACACCAGCTCAACACCGGCTACTCCGTCAACGGCGCATACGCCGAATACGCGGTCGCCTTCGAGCGCGGCGTTGTCGAGGTGCCGGACGCGGTCTCGTCGCTGGACGCCGCACCGCTGACCTGCGCCGGGGTCACCGGGCTGCCGGGTGGCCCCGCGATCATGGCGTTCGACGTGCTGGGCCGCGACGAGCTCGAAGACGCCCACACCGCACTCCGGGCCTGGCTGTCCGTCAGGGGTTTCCGCTCGACCGGATCGAGCTGGGAACACTACCGGACAGGATGCCGCAGGGACCCGACCGCCATGATCGCGGACATCGTCGTGCCGTACCGGTGGCGATGACGGGCGCGGTCGGACCGATTCGGGCCCGACAGCACCCCCGGCTCAGCGGCCGGCCGGCACGGCAACGGCGTCCAGCTGCTCCACGTTCCCCGGCGGCAACGGGACGACCACCACCGGGCAGGTCGCGTGCCGCACGCATTCCTCGCTGATCGAGCCGAGCACCGCGTGGCGCAACCGACCGTGGCCGTGGCTGCCGAGCACCAGCATGCGGGCGCGGCGGGCCGCGGCCAGCAGCACCTTGACCGGGTGCCCTTCGACGACCGCCCGGGCGATCGGACCCGACGACCCCGCATCGGCCAGAACACGGTCCAGTTCGTGCTGCGAGAGCCGCTCCGCCAACTCGCGTTCGATGCGGGGGCTGGTGTCGGCGAGCATGGACCCTTCCAGCCCGTCCCAGTGCCAGGCCGTGACGGCCTCGACCGCCGAGCCCTGTAGTTGCCGGAAATTCGGTCCGCGCAGGTCAGGCGGCATGCTCGTACTCGTGGAGGATGCCGCCGAGGCGGTCACGTCGGTGGATGTTCAGACGGGTAATCCGGTCCGGATCGGTGATCGGTTCGGGTAGCGGCGTGAGTGGCCGGGCGTTCGCGATGCCTTGATGCGGCCTGTGTCCGTTGTAGAAGATCTCGAACTCGCGGAGCGCGTGCAGCAGATGTCGCTGGTTGAAGATCAGCGTCCGGTCGAGCAGCTCGCGTCGGCATGTCCGCACCCAGCGTTCCATCACGGCGTTCATCCGGGGAACGCGGACGCCGCTGCGCACGAAGGTGATCCCGGCGTCGGCGAGGACGGCGTCGAACAGGGCCGGGTACTTGCCGTCCCGATCCCGGATGAGGTGCTTCACCTGGCATCCGGTGTCCTCGAGGTCCATGACAAGGTTGCGGGCGGTCTGGGTCACCCACGCGGCGGTCGGGTGCGCGGTCGCGCCGAGGACACGGACGCGGCGGCTGGCGTGCTCGATGACGGCGAGGATGTACAACCTGATGCCGGTCAGCGTGATGGTCTCGATGAAGTCCGCCGCTATCAGCGCCTCGGCCTGCGAACGCAGGAACTGTGCCCAGGTGGTGGCGACCCGGTCCGGCGTCGGGTCGATCCCGGCGGTGCGCAGGATCTCCCAGACCGTGGAGGCGGCGACCGTGACTCCGAGGGTGAGCAGTTCCCCGTCCACCCGCCGATAGCCCCACGACGGGTTCTCCTGCGCCAGGCGCAGCACCAGTACGCGGATCGAGCGGATGGTGCGTGGCCGGCCCCGTCGACGAGGCCGCGACGCCGCTGCGTGGCGGCTGGCCTGCAGGTCACGGTGCCAGCGCAGGATCGTGTCGGGCCGCACCAATAACTGCAGGCTATGCAGGGTGGGTTTCGGAAGGCGGTGCAGCAGCGCGGCCAGCCAGGCGCGGTCGGCTGGGTCGAACCGGATTCGCTGCCCGTCGAGCTGGCGGTGCAGCACCGCGAGCTGGTGGCGCAGGGCGAGGATCTCCGCGTCCTTGTCCCGGTCGCTGCCCGGCAGCAGCCGCAGCAGCGCGAACGCGTTGGTGATACCCAGGTACGCCAGTCGCAACAGCATGAAGCGGCATCATCGCGTAGTCGCCGACGACGATGAGTCGGGGGGCACGAGAGGAGCTGACCAAGATCCGCCCCGAAGATCGAGATGCCTGCTGACCGGTACGGATGTATTTCTCGGCAGGAACAGGGTCGAACGCGATCTCGCCAGGTACGCCGACGTCGACTACGACCCGCTGCGGCTGACCGTCGGTGCGTGCGTGGCGCAGATTTCCCCGGGCTTCTCGGAAGAGCGTTTCTACAGCACCTGCCAGGACATAGACGGGATCCCGGCGACGGTCGGCTGGACGGCGCGGTTCCTCGACGAATACCTCCTGCCGGAGGTGGACCGGTTCAATGGTCTGCGGTCGATCGCCAGGACGCCTCCCGAGAAGCGGAACCCGAGACTACGGAAAAGCAGAGTCCCCGACCCATGCGCATTCCGGAGGGACTCGACGACGCCCTCGGCGACGCGCTGGCGCAACCGCGTCTCCTCCTCGCGAACCTTGCGGCCGGACCGGACACAGGCGTCGATATCCATCCGCAACTCGACTGGATCCGACGCCTCGTGGCCGAGGCTGGCACCGAGGCGTCAGGCCGGGACGGGCCAGGAGCACTCGCCCGGCGGTTCACCCAGAGCTTCCACGCCGACAACCCGGGCCGCTTCAACACCGCCGGCGGCGTCACCCCTTCCGGCGGCACCGCGGGGTGAGCGGACCGCGCACCTGCCGGCGAGCGAGCCATCGCGCGCCACGGTCCGCAGCCGTCCCGGGACCCGGGCCGGACGGTGCCAGGATGCGATCGGGTGACAGGCAGTATGGCTGCTGGCCGAAACGCGGTGGGCGCTCACCGGCCCCGGTGACAGTGGCGCCATGCGGAGAACGCTCGCTGTCCTGCTCTGCCTCGTGCTGGCCGTCCCGGCGACGGGCGCGCCCATCCACCCCCATCCGCATCCGGCCCGTCCCGCTGGCGCCGGCGGCCCCGGCAAGCCCGCCACGTCGGATCGGCCGTCCGTGGGCTTGCTCGCCGCCCCGGCTCGGCCGGCCGACCTCAGCGTCGTCGCCGCCGGCGACCTGTTCGTCCAGCCCGCTCTGAGCCAACAGGCCGCCGCCGACGCCCGTTCAGCCGGCCGGACCGGCCACGACTTCACCCAGATCCTCGCTGCGGTCACCCCGACCGTCCGGCAGGCGGACCTCGCGATCTGCCACATCGAGCAGCCGCTGGCCCCGCCCGAGGGCCCGTTCACCGGCTACCCGATCTTCAGCGCACCGCCGCAGCTCGCCGACGCGGCGGCCGACAGCGGCTTCGACACCTGCTCGACCGCCTCGAACCACACCCTCGACTACGGCGAGGCCGGCGTGCGGCGCACCCTGGACAACCTCGACCGGGTGCGGCTGCGGCACACCGGGTCCGCCCGCACGGCGGAGGAGGCCGCCACCCCCGACGTCGTCAACGTGCGGGGCGTGAAGATCGCCCAGCTGTCGTACACCTTCAGCTTCAACGGCCTGCACCGGCCGACCGGCAAGCCGTGGATGGCCAACCTCATCGACGTCGGCCAGATCCTCGCCGAGGCCCGCGCGGCCCGGCAGGCCGGCGCCGAGATCGTCATCCTGTCGCTGCACTGGGGCACGGAGTACCAGAACCAGCCCGACCGCGGCCAGTTCGGCCTCGCCCGGGAGCTGCTGGCCAGCCCCGACATCGACCTGATCATCGGCATGCACGTGCACGTCGTGCAGCCGTTCGAGAAGATCGGCGACAAGTGGGTCGCCTACGGCCTGGGCAACCTGCTGGTCCGGTTCGCGGACGGGTCGAAGGAGAACACCCAGGACTCGGTCGTGCCCCGCTTCACGTTCACCCAGGTCGCGCCCGGTCGGTGGCGGGTCACCGACGTCACCGTGCGGGCGTTCTTCATGCGGTACTACCCGCAGCCCCGGCTCGTCGACGTCGCCGCTGCGGGCGACGCCTACGGCGGCGTGTACCGGCGCATCGCCGGCTACGTGGACCTGCGCGGCGCCGTGGCCGACGGCCTGCGGATGGTCCAGTGAGCGGTCCGGAGCGCAGCGGAGGGGGCGCGAACCATGGGTGCAGTGTTGGCTCAGGTCGTCGCCGGAGCGCAGCATGCAACAACCGCACCTACGAGATGACCTCTCGACCTGGGTGACGGAAGCTTAGACAACTGCCATTCGTCCAGTTCAGAGGGCATTTCCCATGCCTGCTCGTCTCATGACGTCACGGTTGGTCGGTGGATTCAGGCTAAGGTCGCCCCGGGTCTTCGGCCTGGGGCGACCACCGCACGGATGCTGGAACACCTGCTGGTCGCCGCGCCCGCCGGGGTGACGACAAACAGCGTCCCGGTTTCGAACCCGTCTGGACGACGCTCACCCGGGACACACCGCACTGCACCGCCCGGCCTGACGATCGCAGCGCCGCGTAGTAGACGGTACGCGAGACCGTTGGGTTGGGAAATCCTCGTGGCGGTGACTCGCCGGAATCGACCGGACGCGACCACACCGGTGTTCGTCGTCGCGGATGCACTGCCGTCGCGGTGGCGGCCGGTCGGGGGCCGTCCGGGCGCTGCTGCCCTGCCGTGCTTGTACCGTCCCCGTCCTCGCCCGGCAAGGCACGCCGGCCAGCACCCGGGACCGCAGCACTGCGAGGGCGTGGACCCGCCGTACGGAAGACGCACCGCGTCCGGCGGCCTTGCCTGGCCACGGCCGTCGGGACGGTCCGCACATCGGGTCAGCGTGACCCAGGACGGCATCCCCCGCCCGGATCGCCCACCCGCACCGCCGCTGCTCCGGTTCGCCGACCACACCTGATGGGACGGCGCAGGCGCACCGGCCACGCGGCGGTGCCCGAAAGGAACCCTGAATGCCGACGGTCACCGTCTACCACAACATGCGCACCTGGTTCGAGCCCTACCAGGACGGACAGCTGCTCGCCGCCGTGACCTCCTACCGGCTCCCACACACCGCGGACCGCGACGCGCACACCGTCGCAGAGTGGGCCTTCCACGTCTGCAACGCCGGCCTCGACGACCTCGAAACCCACCGGGAAGCCGCCGAGGGCGAGACCGCATTCCTGGCCGCATGCGTGTACCGGCTGATCGGGTGCCGATCCCTGTCGACCGGCGACGTCGTGGACATCGAATACGACGGCCCGGGCGGCAGCGGCGGACACAACGTGTGGCTCGCTTGCGAACCGTTCGGCTGGCGGCAGATCACCGAACCGTCCAACCGCGCCGGGGAGCTGCTCACCGCTGTCAAGGTCTACCGGCACCTGCAGCGTCAGCGCGCCGACATCGTATCCACCTGCGGGTAGCTGCTCACGTTCGGCCACGCTCCTGGTCGCAGCGGCTGCCCGGCTTCGCCCAGGTCCGCTGCGACCGCCGGCGTCGACGCCGGTTGGCGTTGAGTGTCGGCGTCGCTGCCGCGCCGTGAGTCGCTGCTGCGGCGTGTAGTGAACGGGGTGCTGAACACGGCGCAGCCGCGCAACGAGTTGCAGCTGTCGTGCTGCGTCGTGCGCGGGGACGCCGTCCCCACAGGCCCAGTCTGGCAACAGGTGACACCTAGTGACACGTGATGTCAGGGTCGTCTGACTGCACAAGGCAAAGCCGCATCCGCACGCCCGGTGGACAGGCCTGGCCTGTCGGCTCAACCGGCGAGCCGACGCTCTCACTCGCCGATCAAGGCCTCACGGACCAGTTCGTCGGGCTGATCGGCCTCAATCCAACCGGCCGAGTCACCCCCATACTCGACACCGAGTTGGTCCAGGGCAGCAACCTGCTGGACGAGTTGGCCAGATCGCAGCACGCGGGTCGGCGCTGGTTCTGGTGGGGCGATCTTGTTCTAGGCCCCGACCGGCTGCGGTCGCATGTTCGATGACAGGTTGACGTGGCGAGCGAGAAGTACCGCCCCGATGTGCAGGTGGACATCCCGATCCAGCAGGATCTGATGGCGATCGGGGTTCGACCGCACCGTGGTGGAGCATCTGCGGCGGCTGCCGCGCGGCATTGCCGGGGGCCGTGGGCGATCTGGATTTCTGGCCGAGTGACCAGACCCCGTCGGCGGGCCGCTGTTCGACGCCGTCAAGAACGGTGCACTGGCGCTCGCCGAGACGGCCGGTGCTCTGGAACTGCAAGGCAATGTGTTGGCGGTGCCGTGTCGGTGGGACGCGTGATCCGGAGCGGTGATGCGCCGCACCCAAGGTGAATCATGGGGTGATCCGCGGCACCCGGACCGCAACGAGTCCGGCGTTCGATGCGTGCCGTCCTAGCATCGACTGGTTGCCTCCGCTCGACCGGCTCCGCCTGCCCAGCCACGCCGGAACCGATGTGTTCGACAAGAGGACCGATTGATGCACGGACGCCTAGCGTCATGGCTGGTGCGGGTCAGCCGGCCGTCAGCTGCCGTAGGGATCGCAGTCGGCGCCGGGTTCACCGTCGTGGAGACCCTGCTGGTCGTCCCGCTGCGGCAGGTTGCTCCGATGGAAGCCCTGGCTCTCGTCTACCTGCCCGGTGTCCTCGTCGTCTCCACGGTGTGGGGTCTGTGGTCGGGTGTGGCGACGTCGATCCTCAGCGCGCTCGCGTTCGACTACTTCCACACCCCGCCGATCGGGCGCTTCCAGACCGGGGACTGGCGGGACTGGCTCGGGCTTTCGGTGTACCTCATGGTCGCCACGGTTTCCGGTTCGCTGGCGCAGCTGGCCCGCGCGCGGGCGCTCGAGTCCATCGAACGAAAACGGGAGGCCGACGCGGTCGCCGAGATGACCCGGCTCATCCTCGGCGCCGACGATGTGCGCGCTGTACTTCCGGAAGCCTCCGATCGGATCGCGTACGCCATGCAGCTGCCGTATGCGGCGATCGAGCCTGACCCGGTACCGCAGCGCGAGGGCCAGATCCAGCTGCCGTTGGACCCGGGCGCGCTCGTCGTCCCCGGAGACATCCCGGACCGTGTCCTGCGGCGTCTGCGGGACGGGGTGGTGCCCGGGCTGTCGACCGTGCTGCGGGCCGGCGGATCCTTGCAGGCGAACCGGGCCGGGCTGCAGGCCCTCCTCGCCCAGCAGGCGGCGTTGCGCCGGGTGGCAGTGCTGGTGGCCAACGGCGTCGCCTTCACCGAGATCGTCGCAGCGGTCGCCATCGAGGCGGCCGATCTGTTCAACGCGGACGCCACGCGGGTCTGGCGCTGGGACGGTCCCAGGACGGTGACCGGCGTCGCCGAGTACAACAGAGAGCCAGGATCCGAGTCGACGCTGGGCAAACAGGTTGACGTCGCCGATGGCGTCGCGGAGCTGGCGCTGCACCGCTCCCGTCCGGCCCGCATCGACTCGTATGAGGGCCGCAGCGGCCCGCTGGCCGATCTCGCCCACGCGGGGGGCATGCACGCCTCGGTCGGCGCGCCGATCGTCGTCGAGGGCCGGGTCTGGGGCGTCGTCGTCGCCCTATGGCGCCGGGCCGGCCCGCCGCCGCCTGGCATCGAGCATGAGCTTGCGAAGTTCACCGAGCTCGTCGCGACCGCGATCGCCAACACCGAGAGCCGGGCGGAGCTCACCGCGTCGCGGGCCCGGCTCGTCTTCGCCGCGGACGAGGCCCGCCGCGGCATCGAACGCGAGCTGCACGACACCGTCCAGCAGCGGCTCATCTCGCTCGGGCTGGAGCTGCGCTTCGCCGAGGCGATGATCCCCGAGGAGTTCGGCGAGGTACGGTCCCGGTTGTCGGACACCTCCGCGGGGCTGTCCGCCGCCTTCGAGAACCTTCAGCGGATCGTCCGCGGTATCCATCCAGCACTCCTCTCCCAGGGCGGACTGGTCCCCGCGGTCAAGGCGCTCGCCCGCCGCAGCGCGGTCCCGGTGGCGGTGCACGGCGGGCTGAACCATCGCCTGCCCGGCTACGTCGAGGTCGCCGCCTACCATGTGATTTCGGAGGCGCTCGCCAACTCGGCCAAGCACGCCGACGTCTCGGAGGTCTCCGTGGAGATCGACGTCGTCGCCGACGAGTCGGCGCCTGGCGAGATCCTCACCGTGACCGTCCATGATGACAGCGCCGGCGACGCGGACCCGAACCAGGGCTCCGGCCTGGCTGGCCTGCGCGACCGCGTCGAGGCGCTCGGCGGTACATTCACACTGACCAACCCGGCCGGCGCTGGCACGTCTGTCAACGTGAAGCTGCCCATGGCCGGCCAAGGCCGGCAGGGTCTGGAGGCCGACCGGTCATCCGGTGGAACGTGACGAAGCAGGGCGCAGCGACATGGCCGCCGAAGCTGCTGGTGGCCATGAGCCCGGCCCGCGGCGACGCCCACCCTGCACGGCGGCGCAGGTCCGCAGGACCACCCGGCTGTACCTCAACGATGGTCCGTGTGGCGGGACACGGCCGATGACTTCTCGTGTGAGCCTCGGCAGGCTGTCGTTCATCGGCATCGGCCGCCATCAGCCGCGGCCGCTCGACACGGTCTCATGGTGGGAGAATGGCGTCGACGTGAGCGACTCGGTCAGGCCCCGACTACCCCAGAACGAGGACGAGTGGATCAACTTCAAGATTCCGGAGCTGCCATGGATTCGTTGACGGAGCTGCGGGCGCCGGGCCGGCAGTTCCAGCTGGCCCGGGCGACGCGGACACACAGCCAGATCATCCTGATGAGCAACGCCGTGCCGCAGGCGGGCCTGCCGAAGCGGCTCGAGGTGAGCTTCTCTGCCGTGAAGTTCATGTCGTTCCCGCCCGTGTTCGAGGACCTATACCTGCGGCAGGCCCCGGCCGGGCGGGAGGCGGAGATCCTCGCGCGGCACGGCATCGCGGCGTCGGCCGGGTCCGGTGTGTATCTGCTGCACGAGGAGCACGACTGGTATGTCGTCTCCGGTCCGCCGCAGTGGGCCGAGGCGGTGCGGACCTACGACGCGGAGTCCCTCTTCCAAGAGTACGGCGAGGACACGGTGTACGGCACCCTCGCCGGCGCAACCTGACAGCCGGATGCCTGTGCCGACCGCTACTCCAAGGTGGTGACGAAGGTCGTCGCGCGTGCTCGCCGGCCTGAAATCCGCACCCTTGGCGTGACCGGCCGTGGGGAAGCTCTCGCTGGAGTCTCCGGCGGCGGTCTCCTGCCGTCTGCGCCGCGGACCGGAGGCGGCTCGTAGTTCGACGGGGAGGGTGTCATGGCGTGTGGGCCGATGAAGCGTACGAAGCCGGTGCCGGCCGTGGGGTGGCGGCGGTTGACGGTGCCGCAGCGGTGGCTTGCCGGTGGCGGCGCGGCGCTGCTGGTTGCGATCGTGCTCGTGGTCGTGTCGTGGCCGGACCGGGCACCCGAGCTGCGGGAGCGGGAGTACCTGCAGTTCACCGCCTGCCTGCTTACCCCCAGCGACGGGGTGCGCGACGCGGCGGCGGAGCCGGTGTGGAAGGCGATGCAGGACGCCTCGCTGCAGACCCGGGCGAAGGTGCAGTACCTCGAGATCAGCGATGCGCAGACCGTCGACAACGCGGTCACGTTCCTCAACAGTCTCGCCCAGGGCGGCTGCGACTTGATCTTCGCCGCTGGGGACCTGCCGGTGCGGGCGGTCGTGAAGGGCGCGCCGGCGTTTCCGGCGAAGCGGTTCATCACCGTCGGCACATCAAAGGCCGGGCCGAACGTGTCCACAGTGGATGCCGCGGCGCCCCACGACGGAGTCGTCCGGACCATCACTGACGCCGTGGCAGCGGCATCGCGGTAGCGCCACAGCCGGGCGGCGGTCCGCGACCGCAGGAAGTCCGCCCAAGTACTGACGTCTACTCAGGGTGTGTATTCCGCGCAAGGTCGACCAGGACGCGAACCGTATCCCCGTCGCTGGTGCTTTGCGTCAAGACGGTGCACTCGATTTTGGGGTTCCTCCGGTGGTGTGGAGTGCTGTTGTGATTGGGGCTGTGTCGCGGTCGGATGGAGTGGAGGGTTCATTCCAGAACGTTGAGCGGCAGCGGAGGTTGTCATGGCCGATGTTGATGTGATCGTTCGGGGTCCGGTGACTGGGTTGTTCGGTTTCCGGTTGGAGTTGGGTCGTGATGGTGCTGGTTCGCGGTTGCAGGCCCGTCGGGGCGGGTTCGTCACGGAGCGGGCGGCACTGGCGGAGTATCGGCGGTTGTGCCGGCAGCGTGACGCGCAGCGGCCGAGGTTGCGGCTGTCGGACACGGTGCAGACGTTGTGTGAGGACTGGTTGGCGGGTCGGGTGCAGCAGTTGCAGCCGAACACGGTGTACAACTACGGTCGCCTGTTGAACCTGATCTATCCGATGGTGGGTCGGGTACATGCGTCGCGGTTGAGCGGCCGGATGGTCGAGCGCGCATATCAGCAGTTGGAGACTGCTAGCTACTCTGGTTCTGGGTAAGGCGTTCGGGGAACAGACCGGTCGGCCTCCCGGTGCGTGCAAGCCGCGGGAGTCCGACGACCTGCGTGCGGTGTGGACCGTGGACGAGGTCCGGCCGTTCCACGAGTATGTTGCTGCCGACCGACTGTTTCCGATGTGGCGGTTGCTGCTGACAACGGGTTTGCGTCGCGGCGAGCTGTGCGGTCTGCGCTGGTGCGATCTCGAACCGGACGTTGCGACGTTGACGGTTCGCCGGCAGCGGGTGGTTGAGGAGCCGACGAGTCGGGTGCGGGAGAAGTCGCCGAAGTCGCACAACGGCACCCGCAGTCTGGTGCTCGACCCGGCGACGCTCACAGTCGTGACCGGTGCGAGGCCGCAGGGAAGGAAAGCGTTGGCGCCGGGGTACATGTTCACCGGTCGGCGGGGACGGCCGCTCGGTCCGCACCAGATCCGGCACCTGGTCGCCTCGAACTTGCTGGACCTCGGGTACGGCATAGTGGAGGTGGCTGAGCGTCTCGGTCATGATCCGGCGACGCTGATGCGCTACTACTCCCGGGTCAACGCCGGCCGCCGGCGCCAGAGTGCCGACGACCTTGCAGGACTCATCGCGCCGGACTTCGCCCCGACCGCCGAGGCGCTGAGCGCAGCATGAACGACAAACGCCACCTCCGGACAGCGGCCGGGCTCCGACGGCAAGATGATTCGTAGACCCCTTTGCTCGGCCGGTTCATACTTTCGGTGACCTGGGAGAACGTGCTTGAGCACATCGCTGGGGCCTTCAACGACTGGGGGTCAAGGGGTCGTGGGTTCGAATCCCGCCGTCCCGACAGTGTGAGCTGGGAATATTCAAGCTCATGATGTACACATTGGATAGTTCTTGTTAGCGCGCGCTAACGGAAGCGCTAGCAAGATTTCGGCCAAAACCGGGCAGAACGCTCTAGTACGGCGGCCCGGGTTCATTATGTAGATGCTGGTTGATGGGTGGCTTGTCCTTTGAGTAGATGCAGCCGGAGGCGCGTCGGACGCCAGTCAGACGGTCGGGGGGCTGGCTCAGGCGGCCAGGAAGGCGAGGACCTTCGGCCAGCCGTCGCTGCGGGCCGCGGCGTCGGCGTCGCGGGTGCCGCCCAGTGTCCTGGCGATATCGGCATCCGGGGAGATCGGCGACGACGTGCCCGCGGCAAGGTACGGGAAGCTGCCGACGCCGTGGCCGGCGTCCGGATAGACCAGGGCCTGGTGCGCGGCGGTGATGTGGGCGTCGTCGAGGCGTTGCATGATCCGCTGCGCCTGCGCGGCGGACGGCCAGAGCCGGTCCTTGCCGCCGGCGATGGCGAGGACCGGACCGGCCACGTGGGTGACCGGGATGGCGGTGCGCGGCACTGCGACGCCGCCGTTGGTCCAGGCGTTGCCACCGCCGGGAAAGCTCGACCAGACGACGTCATTGGGCGCGTACAAGATGGCGCCGCGGACGAGATCGGGGTAGGACTCGGCCAGCAGCAGCGCCGCCTCGGAGCCGCGGGAGTAGCCGTTGACCACCACCCCACCGGGATCGGCCCCCGGCTGCGCGCGTAGGAGCCGCGCCGCCGTCACGAAGTATTCCAGCGGTATGTCGCGCAGGGTTTCGGGCAGACCGGGTACACCGAAGTAGCCCAACGCCAGCGCCGGGTAGCCGTGCGAGGCGAGCAGCGCCGCGTCGTACTTCCGCCCGACACCGCCCTCGGAACCGCCGAGAAGCAGCACGCCGGGGCGGCGTACGGCACCCGGGGACGGCAGAAACAGGACTCCGGCCACTCCGTCGACGTCGAGCGTCAGGGTCCGGTGGGTCACACCGGTAGCGTTCCACTGCCTGGTCAAGGTGCGCGCCGCGATCTCCCGACCGGCCACGGTCACGGTCAACCGGACCTCGAACGCCCCGGCCGCGTCGGGGTACCCGGGACTGAACCACGCCTCGTCCGGATCGCCGGTCGCCGGCCGCATCGACCAGAACAGGCCCATGCCGTCGGCGCCGCCGTACGAGCCCGACACAGGCGCGGACCGATCGAGGTCAACGACGCCGTCGCCGTCCGCCGCGAAGGTCGCCTCCCCGCGCCAGCGCTGACCCTTGGCGTCGGCGGCCTGCGACGCGACGGTGACGGCCTCGCGGGCCCGCAGGCCCGACACCCGCACATGGACGGGCTGATCAGCCAGGGCGACCACGGCATCTACGTCGATCGTGGCGTGCGTCGAATGCCGCGCTGAGCACGCCGCGGCGCCACCACCCACGACCACGACGGCGGTCAGGCCGACGAACCAATCGCGAACGCCCACGCCGTACATGATAAAGCTCAATCATCCCGCGCACCGAGACCGACCGGCGCCAACAATCGAGGGCGTACTCAACAGCGCCGGACGCTACAGATCTTGAAAGTCTGGGTTGATCGATGGGTGTAGGGGCTCAATACCCCGTACCGGTGGTGACCTACGGCTTCTTGAGGATCTATGCGGCCCGCTGATACTCGTTGATCAGCCCGCCGAGGATCGGTTTTCGCCGTATCCGCCGCTGCTCCGCAAGATCAATGACGGTGGCCGGTGGGTGTGGCGGTGACAGGCTCAGGGCCCGGTGCGGCCGGCTCTCGTTGTAGTGCTTCACGTACTCGGCCAGGACATGGCGAAGATGTCGCTGCCCGAAGATGAGCATCCGGTCGGTGAGCTCGCTTCGTAGCGTTCTCACCCACCGCTCGGCGTACGCGTTGACCCGAGGACAGCGCGGCGGGGTCTTGATCACCTCGATGCCCGCGCCGGCGAGGACCGCGTCGAACATGGCGGTGAACTGTCCGCCGCGATCGCGGATGAGGTACCTGAACCGGTCCGCGTGGTCGCCGAAGTCCATCAGGAAGTTGCGGGCCGCATGCGCGGTCCAGGCTCCGTCGGGGTTCGTCGTGACACCCAGCACGTGGACGTAGCGTGTGCCAACCTCGATCACGAAGAACACGTATACGCGTGTGAGAGTGACAGCGCAGTCGACGTGCAGGAAGTCGCAGGCCAGCATCGTGTCGGCCTGGGTGCGCAGGAACTGCCGCCATGTGGTCTGCGACCGCTGCGGGGCGGGTGGGATGCGCCGCAGGCGAAGCAGTCGCTGGATGGTGGCGCGGCTGACGCGGTGGCCGAGCTTGCGCAACTCGCCCTGGATCCGGACGTAGCCCCAGGTCGGGTTCTCGACGGCGAGTCGTCCGATCAGATCGGCGAGTTCACCGTTCAGGCGGGGCCGGCCGCCATGGTTGGGGTAGGTCCACTTCCGGGCGACCAGTCGGCGGTGCCGGGTCAGCACCGTCGCCGGGGTCACCAGCCGCAAGGCCTTCAACTGCCTGGGCAGCAGCCGGATCAACGCGGCGAGAACGGCACGGTCGGGCCAGGACAAGCGCGGCTTTGGATGCTGCCGCCGCAGGATCGCCACTTCGTGACGTAGAACGAGGATCTCGGCGTTCTTCGCGGCCGTGGTCCGGGCGAGCAGCACGAGCCAGCCAAGCACCCGGCAGAAGATCAGATACAGCAAGCGAGGCGACACAGTGTGGCATCATCTCGCAAGCCGACCTGCCACGCCGCCGCTGGTCAACGCCACATCGGAGTATTGAGCCCCTACAGGAGTTTACGCCGCCGTGACCGTGCACGGTCACGGCGGCGGGATGGGACCGGCGGTCAACGGTGACGACGTGCGGTGAACGGGCCGGTGCACGCTGATGGGCGTGTGCGCGGATGTTCGCACGTCGACGTCACGTCCCGCTTCGCTCCGGCGCCGGCCTTGCCCGACACTGCTCCGTGGCGAGCGGGTCTTGCGCTGCGGTCCGGACTGCTACGCCGAGATCCGCGGCGGGCCCGCGTTGTCGACTGTGGCGACGGCCGGGGCGGTCGTTGCGATACGGCCATCGCTGTGCCGCGCCTGCCGAGTACCGCCGTGGTGATGACGGAGGCGCGTGTGACGCTGCTGCCGGCGAGGTTTGTGCCTGTGCCCGACGGATATCGCAACGTTGCCGGCGGTCGGCGAGTGCCGGTCCGGCGGTGTGGCGTGAGGGGGTCAACATGACTGCCAGCTTCCGCCTGGGCAGGGTCGCCGGCGTCGAGGTCGGCGTGAACTGGAGTGTCCTGATCATCTTCGGGCTGCTTGCATGGCTGCTGGCGGCCAGCCGGCTTCCCACCGACTATCCGGGCCGGCCGGGGTGGGCCTACGTCGTGGCCGGGCTGTCCGCGGCGATGGTGTTCTTCGCCGGTCTGCTCGCGCACGAGGTGTCCCACGCCGTGCTGGCTCGTCGCAACGGCATGGCAGTGGACGGCATCACGCTGTGGATCTTCGGTGGCATGGCCAGGTTGCGGGGGCAGGCGCCCGGTCCGGGTGCCGATGCGCGGATCGCGGGCGTCGGGCCGCTCGTCAGCCTGCTGATCGGTTTCGGGTTCGCCGCGGTCGCGGTGGCGCTGGCCGCGGCGGGGTGGCATGGCCTGGTGTTCGGCACGGTGAGCTGGCTGGCGGGGATCAATCTGGTACTGGCCGCGTTCAACCTGCTGCCCGCGGCGCCGCTGGACGGGGGGCGGTTGTTGCGTGCCGGGTTGTGGAAGTGGCGCGGGGACCGCGTCTGGGCTGCTGTGGCGGCGGCCCGGACTGGCCGGGTGTTCGGTGCCCTGCTGATCGCGTTGGGTCTCGGACAGGTGCTGTTCGATGCCGGGCTCGGCGGGTTGTGGCTGATGCTGATCGGCTGGTTCATCGTGTCCGCCGCGGCGGCAGAGGAGCGGCAGACGGTGCAGGGCGCAGCGCTGGCCGGGGTCCGGGTCGCTGAGGTCATGACACCGCGGCCCGCTACCGTGCCGGCGGACCTGACCGTTGCGGACTTCGTCGACAATTATCTGTGGGGCGCGAGGCACTCGACGTTTCCGCTCGTGGATGGTTCGGGTCCGGCTGGGCTGGTCACGCTGCGGCGCATGGAGCAGGTGCCGCCGCAGCGGCGGGCCGACACCCGGCTGCGTGACGTGGCCTGCCCGTTGAGCGGGGTGGCCGTCGCGGCTCCGGACGAGCCGATCATGGAGCTGCTGCCACGACTGGCTGGGAGCGCGGATGGCCGGGCGCTGGTCGTCAGCAACGATGAGTTGGTCGGCATCGTGTCCGCCAGTGACGTCAGCCGCACCGTTCGACATGCCGTGCTGCGCCAGCGCTCCAGGGGACGAACCGGGCGGTGACGGCGGTACGGCATCGTTGCCGAGCGACGACCCGGGTGATGCTGCGGTCCCGGTGAGCCACCGTCATGACGTCACCGCCGTCCCGGCGCTACCCCCAGCCGGGGTGCCCTTGAGAAGGCCAGCGTTGCGGAAGGGTCAGTGCAGTGGTCGAGCAGGTTGTGGTGGGCTTTGACGGTTCCGCGAGCGCGTTGGCGGCGGCGCGGTGGGGTGCCGCAGCAGCGAAGTTGCACGGTGCCAGGCTGGTCGTCTGCACAGTCGTGGAGGGCGGCACGCCGGCACCCGCCGCACAGTTGTCCGATACCGTGGACGGCGAGGCGGTGTTCGCTGCGCTGCGAACGACAGTGGAGCCGCTGACCGCAGGGTATTCGGTGGTGTTCCGTTACGGTGGCGGTAAACCGGCCGCCGACCTGGTCGCCGCCTGCCGGGAAGCGGACATCCTGGCGGCCGGATTCCGAAGTCGCAACCCGATCGTCGGACTGCTGCTGGGGCTCGGTGAGCCGGTCCTACCTGGCGGCGGCGCGATGCCCGGTGACGGTCGTACGGGAACACGCGCCAGCGGGGCAGCCCGCCGGGCGGGTGATCGTCGGGGTGGACACCTCGGAACACTCCCGCCGGGCGCTGGCGGCGGCGGCAGAGGCTCGGGTCCGGGGCGCGGTGCTGCAGGGGTGGACACCTCGGAACACTCCCGCCGGGCGCTGGCGGCGGCGGCAGAGGCTCGGGTCCGGGGCGCGGTGCTGCATGCGATCCACGCCGTGCACTGGGACCATCTCGGCGCCGAGCTCGTCGCTCTGACGACCCGGCAGCTGGTGGCCTGGGGCAAGGACCTGGTCGCGGTGGAACTGGCCAACAGCGGGGTGGCGGCACGGCCGGTCATCCTCAACGGCCACCCTCCGGACGTTGTGCTTGCCGAAAATGTCATCCACCCTGGTCAGGGTCATACCGGGCCATCAGGGATCTCGACCCGTTCAAAGTACGGCCGTCCTCACGCATGGCCGAGGACAACTGCGGGATGATGGCCCGTCGTGTTGCTACGACTGGCGTACCTCGGTGTGACGAACGCGCTCGCGATCCTGCGGCTGCTACCGATCGCGACCGGGACAAGGACGCCGAAATCCTCGCCCTACGCCACCAGATCATGGTGCTGCAACGCCAGTTGGGCAACGAGAAGGTGCGGTTCGACCCGACCGATCGAGCGTTCCTGGCAGCGCTGCTGCATCAACTGCCCATCGACGTGCTCCACCGACTGCGGCTCCTCGTCCGCCCCGACACTGTCCTGCGCTGGCACCGCGACCTCATCGCCCGCCGCCACGCAGCCGCCTCCCGACCCAAGCGCCCCGGCCGGTCACGCACGCTACGGTCCATCCGCGTCCTGGTGCTGCGCCTGGCGAAGGAAACCCCAGCTGGGGCTACCGACGTCTCCACGGCGAACTACTCGTGCTGGGAGTCAAGGTCGCCGCGTCCACGGTCTGGGAAATCCTCAAAGAGGCCGGGATCGATCCAGTACCCGAACAGTCCTCCAGTACCTGGGATGACTTCCTACGGTCGCAGGCCGACGCCCTGCTGGCATGAGACTTCCTCGAAACGGTCACGTTGAGCGGGACACGAATGTACGTGCTCGCGATGATCGAGCACGCCAGCCGCCGGATCCGGGTCTTCGGCGCCACCGCCCATCCGACCGCCTCCTGGGTAGCACAGGTCGCGCGAAACCTCGCCATGGACCTCGAGGACGCCGGATCCAACGCCAAGTACCTGATCCGCGACCGGGACGGCAAGTTCCCCGAACTGTTCGACGCCGTGCTCACCGACGCCGGTATCAAGGTCGTACTCAGCGGCATCCAGACACCCCGCATGAACTCGATCATGGAACGGTGGGTACGGACCTGCCGCCACGAACTACCGGACCGGACACTGATCTGGAACCAGCGACACCTCCTGCACGCACTGCGCGAATTCGAACACTTCTACAACGAACATCGACCACACCAAGGCCCCGCCAACGCGCGACCGCTGCACCCACTGCCCACACCGATCGCCGATCCGGACCAGATAGCCAGGCTCCGCGTCCGACGACACGATCGCCTCGGCGGCATCCTCCACGAATACAAACACGCCGCTTGACCTGCCCGGATGAGGTTTTCGGCAACCACACCGGCGACTCCGGCGAGTTCGGCCGTTCCTCCGGTCGGGGGTGTGACCCCGTGTACTTGGCTGGGACGTGTGCCCGTGTCCCGCTTGTTCCTAGAGATCGTTGCCGGCGTAGGAGAGGTTGAAGCTTTTGTTCGCGAGGGGGAAGTCGGGCACGATGGTACCGGCGAGCGCGACGGGCAGGGCGGGCCAGTTGAAGAACGACGGGTCGACGATCTTGACCCGGGTCAGGCGCTGGTCGGGTCCGGTTTCGACGCGATGCACGATGGTGCCGCGCCAGCTCTCCACGATGCCCACGCCGGAAGCTCCGGGACCAGCTGGGGGTGTGCGGTCGGCGGTGGGCGAGCCGTCGATGACGCCGGGTGTGACGGTGCGGATCAGGGTATCGAGCACAGCGAGGGAGGCGTCGATTTCGGTGGCGCGTTGCTGGAACCTGGCGAGGACGTCGCCGCCGGTGTGGGTGGGGACGGTCAGCAGGTCACCGAGTTGCAGGCCGTCGTCGGTGAGAATGCCGGTGGGGTGGTCGCGGCGGGCGTCGATGTTCAGGCCGCTGGCGCGGGCGACGTAGCCGAGCGTGTCGAGGTCGCGGGCCTGCTGGGCGGTGAGGACGGCGGTGCCGGTGAAGCGTTCGGCGACCAGTGAGTTGCCGAGGGCGAGTCGTGTGACGTCGCGGATGTCGGCGCCGATTGCGGCGAGGTGTGCCGGGTCGGGGACCTGGCGGAGGTCGGCTCCGCCGGGCAGGATGCCGCCGCGGAGCAGCCGGTGCCCGGTGGTGTCCTTGTTGAGGCGCAGCAGGGTTTCCTTGATGCGCAGGGCGTGGGCGTTGAGGATGCCGTGGCCGACGTCGTTGCAGAGGGCGCCGATGTCGCTGATGTGGTTGTAGAGGCGTTCGAGTTCCAGCAGGATGGCCCGGATCCGCCGTGCCTTGACCGGGACCCGGATGTGCAGCGCGTCCTCGACCGCGAGGCAGTAGGCCAGGGCGTGGCCGACAGCGGTGTCGCCGGAGATGCGTTCCGCCAGTGGCAGGCCACCTTGGACAGAGCGGCCCTGGAAGAGTTGCTCGATGCCTTTGTGGACGTACCAGAGGCGGGCCTTGAGTTTCAGGATGGTCTCCCCGACGACGGAGAACCGGAAGTGGCCGGGTTCGATCAGGCCGGCGTGGACCGGTCCGACCGGAATTTCGTACACCCCCGGGCCTTGAACGGTGAGGAACGGGAATGACTCGTCGGTGTCACCGAACTGCGGTGGCGGGCCGGCGTCGTGGCGCATCGGGTACCAGCCGGCGGGCCAGTGCCGGTGCCGGATGAGTCGCCGGGGCAGTGGGTGGTCGAGGGGTTGGATGCCGTAGAGGTCGTGCATTTCGCGTTCGAACCGGCTGGCGGGGAACGACAGCCCGGCCAGGGTCGGCACGGCCGGGTCGTCGCGGTCGATGGGCAGGTGCAGTTCCACTCGCCGGTCGGGGTCGGCGGCGGTGTAGAGGTACACGGCGCGCAGCGTGTCGCGGTCTGGCCCATGGTCGTGGTGCGCGGCGACCAGGGCGAGTCGGAAGCCGCGGTGCTGCAGGACGTCGGCGTGTTCGGCCAGAGTGGCGGCGGTGGTGGGGATGGCGACGCGGTGATGGCCGACGGGTTGGCCGCCGGGCAGCGGTGGTGGGCTGGTGGTCGCGGTGTTGTCGGTCATGATGCCGCCACGATGCTGGCCGCGGTGTGCAGGAGGTCGGCGAAGGGGCCAAGGGTGATGCCGAGAGCGGCCACCCCGAGGAGTCCGGCGATCAGTGGCGTCGCGGCGGTGAGGGTGAACGCGGCTGGTGGGTCGCTCGCGTCAGCGGTGACTGTTTCCGGGACGGGTGGGGGGCCCAGCAGCATCCGCCCGGTGTGGGCGGCGATGGCGGCGAACGCGACGAGCATGAGGATGAACGCGGCGGCGGTTGCCCAGATCAGTCCGCCGCCGGCGCCGGCGCGGGCGATGCCCAGTTCGCTGGCGAAGAGCGCGGCGGGTGGGAAGCCGAGCAGTGCGAGGACGGCGAGACCGAACAGTCCGGCGAGCAGCGGCATGCGGGTGGCCAGGGCGCGGACGTCGGTGATCTGGCTGCTGGTATGGCGGTGCAGGATATGCCCGGCGGACAGGAAGGCGACGGTTTTGGCCAGGCCGTGCCCGGCCATGTGCAGCAGCAGGGCGGCGATCGCGAGTTGGGTGCCGATGGCGGCGGCCAGGGCGATCAGGCCCATGTGTTCCATGGAGGAGTAGGCCAGCATCCGTTTGTAGTCGCGCTGCCCGATCAGCAGCACGGCGGCGAGGGCGAGGGTGGCCAGGGCGAGTGTCAGCAGCAGGGTGCGCAGGTAGCCGGCGCCGAGGGCGGGGTCGGCGATCGCCTTGACCCGCAGCACGGCGTAGAGGGCCACCGGCAGCAGGACGCCGGACATCAGGGCCGAGACCGGAGCGGGGGCTTGGGAGTGGGCATCGGGCAGCCAGGCATGCAACGGGATGAGACCGGCCTTGGCACCGAACCCGACGACGGCCAGACCGACCGCGATTCGGGTGACGGCCGGGTCCAACTGGTGGGCGTACCCGGTCAGCGTGGCCCAGTCCAGGGCCTGCTCGCTGCCGAGGCCGGCGTGCCGGGCGGCGTAGTAGAGCAGGACCAGGCCGAGGAACGCGACGGCGATGGCGGCGGAGCAGATGACCACGTACTTCCAGGCGGCTTCCAGCGCGGTGCGGCTGCGGTGGTGCCCGACCAGGAACGCGGTGACGATCGTCGTTGCTTCCACCGCGACCCAGAGGATGCCGAGGTTGCCGGCCAGTACCGCGGTGGCCATCGCAGCGATGAACAGGTGCAGCAGGACGCCGTACCAGCGGGCCCGGCTCGTGCTGGTGTGCTCGGCGGCCAGGTACGCCGGGGAAGCCCAGCAGGCCAGCAAGGCCACCGCCGCGACGCCGAGCAGCATCCATACGGAGAGGGCGTCGGCGCGGAGCAGGCCGCCGGCGGTGCGGACCGGGCCGTGCTGTGTGACGGTGGTGGCCAGTGTCACCGCGTCGGCCGCGAGCAGGGCGGTGGTGACGACGCCCGCCCATGCGGTGCTGTGGCCACGCCAGCCCGCGGCGGCATACACGAGAGTGGCCGCGAGTGGTAACCCGATCGGGGCGAGCAACAGGATGATGGTCATCAGTCGTGCAGCTCCCGTAGTTCGTCCAGGTCGGTGCTGCCGAAGGCGGTGCGCAGCCGGGTGGTCAGGACCTGCAGCACGAGGACGACCAGCAGCAGGTCGAAGGAGACGCCGAGCTCCACGATCAGCGGGACCCCGGCGGTGGCCAGGAACGCGGTGGCGGTGATCCCGTTGTCCAGCAGCAGGAACCCGACCACCTGGGACAGGGCGCGGCGGCGGGTGACCAGGGTGAAGAACCCGATCAGCACCACCGCCACCGCGGCGGGCAGGATCGTGGTCGCCGGTGACGGTGCCAGCGTGACGAGGGGCCGGGTCACCGCGTACGCCAGAAAGGTCAGCGCGGCTGCGGCCAGTAGGGACGCGGCCACGTTGATCACTGGCCGGGTCTCGCGGGCCTCGCCCGGGGAGTCGCCCAACGCTCGCCGGGCGAGCCAGGGCAGTACTCCGGCGCGCAGCACGCCCAGCCCGACAGCGACGAGGATCAGTTCCAGGCTGTGCTGGTGGAGGCCGAGGATCGCGACGATGGCCGCGAGGGCGGCGCCTTGCAGGCCGAACAGCCGGATCATGGAGGAGAGCTGCTGGCGCCACAGCACACCGATCGCGGTGAGCAGGAACAGGCCAGCGGCCAGGTCCAGGAACAGCGGATAGCGGGTGTCGGTCACGTCAGGCTTCTCAATGCTTTCAGGCGATGGGTGCTTTCAGGCGAGGAAGAAGGAGGAGGCGACGGCGAGCAGGGCAAGGACGAAGGAGCCGGCGAGCAGTTCCGGCACCCGGAACAGGCGCAGTTTGGCGATGAACACCTCGGCCACGCCCAATCCGGCCCCCAACACCGCCACTTTGACCAGGAAGGCCGGTATGGCGAGGGGAAGGGCGGCGAGGCTGGTGCCGGCGATGCCCCAGGGCGCGAACAGGCTGGCGAGCAGGCCGAGCAGGACGGTCAGTCGGATCGAGGACGCCCACTCGAGCAGTGCCAGGTCGGTGCCGGCGTACTCCAGGACCATCGCCTCATGGATCATGGTGAGTTCCAGGTGGGTTGCCGGGTTGTCGACCGGCAGCCGCCCGGTCTCGGCCACCACCACGATCGTGAGGGCGGCCGCGGCCAGGAGGCTGGCAGGGGAGACGACCTGCAGTGGGTCGTGCAGGGTGGCGGTGACGATCGCGGCCAGGTTGGTGGAGCCGACCCGGGCGGACAACGCGAGCACCGCGACGAGGATGGTCGGCTCGACCAACGCCAGGATGGTGATTGCCCGACTGGCACCCATCCCGCCGAACGCCGTCCCGGTGTCGAGGGCCGCGAGGGCGAGGACGACGGTGCCCAGCGCGAGCAGCCCGACGACGGCGAACAGGTCGGCCACCGGGTCCAGGGGCGAAGCGGTGCTCAGCAGCGGTATCACCGCGGCCAGCACCAGCGAGGTCCCCATCAGCAGCAGCGGGGCCAGCCGGAACGCCCAGCCGGTCCCGGCCGGCGTGGCAGGCTGGCGGCGCAGGAGCTTGCGCAGGTCCCGCCACGGCTGCATGACACCGGCGCCGGCACGGCCTTCCAACCGCGCCCGGACCTGGCGCATCACCCCGACCAGCAGCGGTGCTCCGGCCGCCACCACGACGACCTGCGCCGCGGTGGCGAGCAGGGTGGCGATCAGCGCGGACGTGGTTGTCGTGGTCATCGGGTGACCGCCAGGATCAGCAGCAGGCCGGTGACGCCGAAGAACCCGTAGCCGAGGTATCGGTGCACGCTGCCGTTGGCCAGCACCGGCCCCAACCGGCCCAGCTGGCGGGCCGCGGTGATCAGCGGTGTGTAGAGGGCGTGCTCCACCCGGTCGGGGACCCGTGTCTGGTAGGCCACCCGGGCGACCAGGTACGCGGATTCAGCGTGCGGGGTGACGTCGACGTCGGTCTCCGGGGCGAGGACGTCGTCGAAGACCCGCTGCAAGGGCTCGGCGAACGAGGTGGCGGTGTACTGCATCCGCGCGGTGGGTGGGCCGGCGCCGCAGTCCCACAATGCCACCGCCCGGCGTCGGGCGACCCGCCCGGTCACCAGCCGGACCAGGCCGGCCGTGCCGGCCACCGCGACCACCAGGGCGATCGCGGTCAGCAGCGGGGACATAGTGCTGGCGATCCCGGCCAGTCGCAGGCTCACCCCGCCGCTCATCACCGTGCCGGACGTACCAGTGGCAGCGCCGACAGCGCGGGAAAGTGCCGGCCCGAGCGCCTGCGGTGCGAGCGCCAGCCCGGTACAGGCCGCGGCAAGAATCCCCATCGCCGCCAGCATCACCGGCGGCGACTCGGTGGCCGATGCCGCGGCGTCGCTGCGGGGGCGGGCGAAGAACCCCACACCCAACGCCTTGACGAAGGTGGCGACCGCCAGCCCCGCGGTCAGCGCCACCACGGCCACGGCGAGGGGCATCGCGACGGCGGTCACCACACCGCCGGCCGGCAGCGCCTGGACCAGCGACTGCAGCAGCAGCCACTCGGAGACGAACCCGTTGCCCGGCGGGAGGGCCGAAGCGCCGAGCGCCCCGACCGCGAACAGGGCGGTGGTAGCCGGCATGCGGGAGCGCAGCCCGCCCAGGGCGTCCAGGTCGCGGCTGCCGGTCGCGCGGAGCACCGAACCGGCCGCGGTGAACAGCAACGCCTTGAACCCGGCGTGGTTGAGCACATGCAGCAGCGCCGCGGCCATGGCCAGGGCCGCGAGGGTGACCGCGCCGGCCGTGTGGAAGATGCCTGCGGCACCCAGGCCGAGGAAGACCAGGCCCATGTTCTCCACGGTCGAATAGGCGAGGAGGCGTTTGAGGTCGGCTGCGACCGTGGCCTGCAGGATGCCGTACAGCGCGGAGACCGCGCCGACCGCGAGGACGAGCAGCCACCACCAGCGGGTGCCGCCGCCCAGCAGGTCGAACCCGACCCGGATCATCCCGTACACGCCGACGTTGACCATCGCCGCGGACAGCATCGCGGAGATCGGTGACGGGGCCTCGGCGTGCGCCCGCGGTAGCCACACGTGCAGCGGTACCAGGCCAGCCTTCGACCCGAACCCCACGAACACCAGCACGAACACGACACCGCGCAGCGCCGGGGACAGGTCGGCGTCACGCAGGTCGGCGAACGCGTCGCCACCGGCGTTCGCGGCGTAGAGCACCAGCCCGAGCAGGATTGCCACGAACCCCAGATGGGTCAACACGGCGTACCACCAGCCCGCCTCGGCCACCGCCGGGCGCGCCCGATGCTCGGCGAGGACCATGACCAGCGAGGTGACCGCCATCAGTTCCCAGAGCACCAGGAACGTGGACGCGCTCGAGGCCGCTGGAACCAGCAGCAGCACAGCGGCGAACACCGGCTGCGCCGCCTGCACCCCACGCCCGGCGGGAGCGTGACCGTGGCCGGCATAACCGATGCCGTACAGCGCGGTGACCGCCAACACGCCGCCGGTGACGGTGAGAAACCAGCCGCCCAGCGGGTCCACCGCGATCTGCGCCTCCGTGAGCGGAAGCAGGCCGGGGATCCGGGCCCCGTACGTCTGGCCGCGCAGCGCGGCCACACCCGCCACCAGACCGGCGAGGCCGACCCCGGCGGTGGCGGCGCCGACCAGGGCCGCGCGGACCCGGCGCGGGGACACGACCGCGGCGAGCACCCCCAGCCCGGCCAGCCCGCACGCCACGGCCAGGGCCCAGCCGATCATGTTCACCGGCCGGTCAGCCCGCGCAGCGCGGCGACGATCGCGTCCGGCTCGGGTGGGCATCCCGGTATCCGCAGATCGACCGGGACGACGTCCGCGACCGGACCGTGCACGCCGTGTCCACCGGCGAACTCGCCGGCGTCGATCGCGCAGTCGCCGACCGCCACCACGATCCGCGGCTCCGACACGGCTTCGAACGTGCGCAGCAACGGTACCGCCATGTTGCGGGTCACCGGCCCGGTCACCAGCAACGCGTCAGCGTGCCGCGGCGAGGCGACGAGACGGGCACCGTAGCGCTCGGCGTCGTACACCGGGCCGAACGCCGACCCGATCTCGATCTCGCAGCCGTTGCACGACCCGGCGTCCACGTGCCGCACCTGCACCGACCCGTGTAGTGCGGCGGCTTTCGGGCACGACAGGCCAGCCGGTCGGGGTGGGGCGGCGTCGGCCACCCGCCCGGTTCGGCGAATCTTGCGGAGCAGGTTGAATACGGCCATCGGTGTCGTACTCCACGGTTCGAGCCGGCAGGATTCCGGATACAACATTGCGGATACAACTGACCGGGGGGCGCGGTCACCCAACATCGGGGGAAGGCAGGGTGACCGCGCCCCGGCCGCGCCGTGGAAGGCCTAGGGCGGCGGTACGGAACCTGACGGGGTGGCCGCCTGCAGGTCGGCGAGGAGTTCGACCTGCCCGGCCAGCACCTCGGTGAGGATGCGCCGCGCTACCGCCAGCAACTCGGCGACCTGCGGGCTGGTCAGCGAGTAGTAGACCGTGGAGCCGTCCTTGCGGGAGGCGACCAGACCGGCCCGGCGCAGCACCGCCAACTGCTGCGACAGGCTGCTCGCCTCGACACCCACCTCGGGCAGCATCTCGCTGACCGCATGCTCCCGTTGCGACAACAACTCCAGCACCCGGATACGGGCCGGATGCCCGAGTGTCCTGAAGAACTCCGCCTTGGCCTGATACAGCGGCCGACTCATCCCATCCACCCCCGCCCGGCGTACCATCATGCTATCCATCAGTTGCAAACTTTAGCAACTGCTCAGGCGGTGTCCGCGAAAGGGCAGTGGTGGGAGGTTGTCGTGACCCGATCGGTGCTCCTGCGGATCTACGCGAAGGATCCGCAGCGCGCCGCCGCGTTCTACCACAAGGTCTTCGGATGGGCGCTGCCCACCGACAATGACCGGCACTGCTGGGTCATCACACCCAGCGACGACCCTCGGCTCCGCGTCGCGGCCGAGCCCGACGGGATCGCCATCCCCACCGTCCACGTCGAAGATCTCGACGCCACCACCCGCGCGGCCCGCACCGCCGGCGGCGAGATCCTCATCGCCCGCATGCCGCTCACCGGCGTGGGTTGGCTGGTCTGCCTCGCTGACACCGAAGGAAACCTCATCGGGGTCATGCGCGACGACCCGGACGCACGGTGGCCGGAAGCGTCCGACCCGCACCATCCGGTCGGGCCTGACCAACCACGGTAACGGCCCGGTCCGCGATCGCGGCTGGGATGTGTCGGCCTTGGAGGGTTGAGGCGGTTACCGAACGGCAGCCCGGTCGGATGCAAGCGGACGAGAGTGAGCATCAAATTCACGATCAACTGCTCGTTGCGCCGACACCGGCTCGCCCGGCCACCCAACTCCTGCCGGCCGACCGCCATCCCGGCACGCCCTCAATTGCGCACCAGGGCGCACGCCGCCAAGGTTCGGCGCCGGCCGCCGGCCGCCGGCCGCCAGCCGACAAACTCACCGTGCCGGCAACCTTGCGCCCTGGCGACCGAGCGTGTCGACCGCGAACACCCGGCGCCCGGACCGGCCCGAGGCGGGCAGGAATCGCCGAGTGGTGAGCCTGTCCATCAGGGTGGCGTGGGTCACATCAGATCGGGTACGGATGACCTAGTCAATTGCAGAGGTCTTCAATTGCAGGTATCTGCGCCGAATTGGAGGGCACGTGCCGGTCCCGCCGAGCCAGCGGAAGATCGAGCTCCTCCGCACGCCGGTACGGATCCGCATTCGGTACTGGAACTGCTCAACGACGGGCCGTCGCGGTGCAGGACCTCCTCGCCGAGATCGACATCGAGGCGGTGAGCCTGTCGCAGCTACGACGCACGGCATCGTGAACTCCACCCGCGAGGGAGGCGCCGTCCGATACGCCCTTACCGGACCGGACGTGGCCGACCTGATCCACGCCACCCGGCCCGACGGAACGCTCGCCGCACACCCGCCAGGACCGCCCGCAGCTACATCACATCAACGTCGCGTCCGCGCCACCCTGGGAGCCTTGGGAGCCCTGGGAGCCCGCACAAGATCCACGCAGCGCAACATCGCTCTGGGGGAGGTCGACCGACACGGTGGCACCGGCACGACGCGCGGCGTGGGACACCTATCTCACGCTGACCACCAACCTGCTGCCGGCCCTCCGGCAGGAGCGGCCCGACAGCACCGTCAACACCAAGCTGAGTGGCGTCGCGATCCGGATCATGCGGTACGCGCCCTTGTGGGGTGAGCACGGTCCGATGCTCGTCGCGGCCGCCAGATCCGCGATCCGCCTCTACGGCGCCGGGGACGACGACGACCTGGTCGCCCTGCTACAGGCCACAGCGGATCGGCTGTACCTGCTCTCGGCCAGCCGGACACCACCGCCGCGCGACGGTCGCGACCCGACCTCGCCGTAGCCCGCCCGCCGCAGCCCGCCCGCCGGCCGAACCCACCACACCGTCGACGATGTCCAGACGGGGAAGGGCCCGATCATGAGTGACACGGCACAGACGCCGCCGATCGCACCGACCAGCCATAGACGGCTGCTGGCCTGGGTCCGCGAGGTCGCCGGGCTGACCGCCCCGGACCGGGTCGTGTGGTGCGACGGCACCGACGAGGAGTGGCAGCAGTTGACCGCCGAACTCGTCGACGCCGGCACCCTGGTTCCGCTGAACCCGCAGATCAGACCCAACTCGTTCTGGGCCCGCACCGACCCCGCCGACGTGGCCCGGGCCGAGGAACGGACCTTCGTCTGCTCGATCGACGAGGCCGACGCCGGACCGACCAACAACTGGATCGCTCCCGCCGCCATGAAGGGGCTGATGACGGAACTGTACGAGGGCTGCATGGCCGGACGCACCATGTATGTCATCCCGTTCTGCATGGGCCCGCTGCACGCCGCACACCCGAAGTTCGGCGTACAGATCACCGACAGCGCCTACGTCGTGGCGAGCATGCGGATCATGACCCGGATGGGCTGGCCGGTGCTCGACCTGCTGGATGTGATGGGCGAGGACGCCGACTTCGTGTCGTGCCTGCACTCCGTCGGCGCACCGCGCAGGCCCGGCCAGACCGATGTGCCGTGGCCGTGCAACGACACCAAGTACATCGCCCACTTCCCCGAGACCCGCGAGGTCTGGTCCTACGGCTCCGGATACGGCGGAAACGCCTTGCTGGGCAAGAACTGCTCCACACTGCGCATCGCCTCCGTGACGGCCCGGGACGAGGGCTGGCTCGCCGAACACATGCTCATCCTCAAACTCACCGACCCGGATAGCCGGGTCCACTACATCGCAGCGGCATTCCCGTCCGCCTGCGGCAAGACGAACCTGGCCATGCTGGAGCCCACCGTTCCCGGCTGGACGGTCGAGACCCTCGGCGACGACATCGCCTGGCTGCGCTTCGGCGACGGCGGCCGGCTGTACGCCGTCAACCCCGAATACGGCCTGTTCGGGGTCGCTCCCGGCACCGGCTGGCGCACCAATCCCAATGCCATGCGCACCCTGGCCCGCGGCAATTCCATCTTCACCAACGTCGCGCTCACCGACGACGGCGACGTGTGGTGGGAGGGCATGGGCAGCCCGCCGGCACACCTGACCGACTGGCGCGGCAACGACTGGACCCCGGACTCACCCACCCCCGCCGCGCACCCCAACAGCCGCTTCTGCACCCCGATCAGGCAATGCCCCATCCTGGCCCCCGAATACGACGACCCGCGCGGCGTGCCCATCTCCGCGATCGTCTTCGGCGGCCGCCGCAACACCACCGTCCCTCTCGTCACCCAGGCCCGCGACTGGAACCACGGCGTGTTCATCGGCGCCACCCTGTCGTCCGAAACCGCCGCCGCCGCGGTCGGGCAGGTCGGCGTCGTACGCCGCGACCCGATGGCCATGCTGCCGTTCATCGGCTACCACGCCGCCGACTATCTGCGGCACTGGACCGAGATCGGCAGCCACGCCACCGACACGGCGAAGCTGCCGGCGATCTTCCAGGTCAACTGGTTCCGCCGCGGCGCCGACGGCCGATATCTCTGGCCCGGCTACGGCGAGAACGCCCGCATCCTCAAATGGATCATCGAACGGGTCGACGGCACCACCGGCGCCCTCGACACCCCCATCGGCTACGTCCCCGTCCCAGGCGCGATCGACACCCGCGGCCTTAACATCCCCCGCACCGACCTCGAAGCCGCGCTCGCCGTCCACGTCCACGAGTGGACCGCCGAGATCCCCCAGATCGCCGAATGGTTCGCCGCCTTCGGCGACAATCTCCCTGCCCAACTGCGGACCGAACTCGACACCCTCAGAACCCGCCTCCTCATCCGGTAACCCGTCAGGCCACAACCCCACAGACCAAGTTGGCCCACCGGCTCCATCTCTCGTCCGGCGGGCCACGTCGCCATACCCCGGCTCGGCACCACCACCGTTGCTGGACCGCCGTGAGAACAGGCGGCGACCGTGCACACGATCACCCGCCCCGAACCGCGGACCGGGACCGCGGGCCCTTTCGCGAGATCGCTGGCCGGCCCTGGGGAAGGCGCGCGCTACCGGCGCGGGGCATGTGCCTCCCCGAGATCCCAGAGGCGACCGCGACCAGGGGTGTTGTCTGCCGATCCGATGGCGGCGGCGGGAGCGGCGATGTAGTGGTCGGTGCCCCGGGGAGCAGGCCGAAGCGGGACGTGGCCCCGGCGAGATACCCGCCGAGGCAGAACCCCAGATACCGCCTACCGGAGTGGACGAACCCCCGGATCGCGGCGCGGTGCCGGCGCCGATTCCGGTAACCGTGCGCGAACGCCCCCGCCGGGCTTGGCGTACATCGCCGCACCGGCCACGGCCAGCGTGGAGACGGGCACGTCCTTGTCGGGGCCGACGTAGCGGACGTCGTAGCCGCATCGGCTGGATTCGAGCAGCGCGGCCATCGCCTGCGGGCAGTCGGGCGACGACGCCGGTGCCCGGTACACCAGCGCCACCGGCGGCTCGCTGTGCGTACGGCCGGGCAACCGGGACGACACGCGGCCCGCGTCGGACGCGAGGCGGTCGGTACTGTGGATCCGCGCGCGGCTGCCCGTGGTTACGTCGAACTCACCGGGGGTGGGTTGTCGAGGGTCAGGGCGGTGCAGCGGACGCCGCCGCCGCCCTTGGCGAACTCGGTTGTGTCGAGTTCGAATACCCGCAGGCCGCGGGCGCGCAGCGCGGCGGCCAGCCGGGGCGCGCCCCGGGTCATGGTCACGGTGGTGCCGTCGCTGATCAGGTTGAGCGCCCAAACGCCGCGGGTTTCACCCGAAGCCCGCGGAGCTGTCCTTGCAGGCCCTCGTCGGCATGGTCGCGCTGACCGGCCACTGGTGGCCGGAGGTCCGCAAGCCGTAGAACGAGGTCGTCGCGGCACACCTGGCCGCAGCCTGGCCGCAACCTGGCCTGGAACGGCCTGCCCAACATGTAGGGCAAGCCGACGCTGATGACCCGGCAGGGCAAATGAGCAGGCGGCGCCGGCAACGGCGCCCCCTTTTTTCAGGGCACGTCAGGCCCCGGGCACGTCAGCCGCGCGTGGCGCGTGGCGGAACTCCTCCTCGGCCGTAGCGGCGGCAGTGGTGCCCACCCGGTCGTAGAGGCTGGCCGTGCCCGTGATACCGGCCAGGATGAAGGTGACGATCACGTTGACCATCGAGAACGCGAAGACGTTCGCCTCGGTCTGCAGCACCGCCAACGCCGCCAGGCCGACGGTCGTCAGGGCGATGCCGGCGAGCTGGTTGACGAGGTGCGCGAGGTTGCGCCCGACGAGGTTGGCGCCGAGCACGACGACACCGGCGACGAGCGACAGCAGCGAGAACGCCGGGTTGGTCCGCAGGCCGAGCGCCCACTCGGCCTCGTCACGGGTGAAGAACGGCGCGCCGGAGGTCTGGACGACGCCGACCACACCGAAGACCAGCATGTAGAGGCCCGCCACCCCGGACAACATCCGGTAGAGGGGCCGTAGGCGGTGGTTGATCGGAAAGTGAGCGGCCATAGTTTGAGTTCTCCGATCGCGTGGGATCCTCTGACATCTGGTCACCGGCGTTGTTCCTCGCGGTGGCCTTCGTGCAGTTCGGCCTGGCCGGCGGGACCTGGGCCAGCAAGCTGTGGGTGGCGTGGAGCAGATCGGCCATGTCCGTCCGGCGACGGCGCAGGGGACGGCGCGTCCCTCGCGGGTGGCGGTCGCGACGCCCGCACGCCGTAGCGCCGCGAGCTGCTGCGGCAGCCTCGCCGCCTCGATGGCGATCTCGGCGAGGAGGTCCCGCACCGCGATCGGCCGGTCGTTGAGCAGTTCCAGCACCCGAATGCGGATGTACCTGATGTACCAGCGTGCGCAGGAATTCCGCCTTGCGCTTGTTCGGCTGGACCGACACATGCCCTCCAACCACCCGGCGCAGATACCTGCAATTGAAGACCTTTGCAATTTGCCATTTCATCCGCGCTGCTTCGATGTGACCTACGCCACTCCGAGGGCTGGCTTGCCGATCGGGCGAGCCCTGCTGGCCTCGCCGGACCGGTCCGGGCGTCAGGTGTTCGCGGTCGCCGGGCCCCGGTCGCCCGGGCCGGTCGCCGCGGCGCGAGGTCGTCGGCGCGGTGAGTCAGCACAATGAGCTTCTCGGCTGGTGGCCCGCCTGCCCGCGGCAGTCGGCGGGGACCTCGCTGGCCTACGGCCTGGTGCGCAATTGCGTTAGGCGAGCCGGGACACCTCGACGCTGTGCCGGAGCCCGCCGGGTGCCGGGCACGGCGGCGGTCACCAGCACGTTCGGCGTCACCGACACGGGCCGGCAGCCGGTCAACCCGTACGGTGACGCCGTCGCCATCGTGCACAACACCGACCTGGGTCTCGCCACGGCGGGAGGCTCCATCGAGTTCGGCACCCAGCGCAACACCTCCGAGACCGGCGCCCGCCGCTACGGCTGGCTCGGGCGCGGAGCAACGCGCCACGGACACCCCGGCGGGGCGGGTCCTCATGGGCGTCCGGCTCTACCTGCCGACCGCTGACCGAGACCGCTACTTCGGCGACAGACTCGTGCGGTGCTCCCGCATCCACCGCTGGCTCGCACAACGCCCGTTCTCACGACACTCGCCGTGTTGTCGAGCCGTTGGTGTGTCTGCATTTGTGGTTGAAATCTGGTGGCATAGATCACCCTGAGAACGGGCGCTGACTCAACCGAAGGCCGGCCGAACTGTCAGACGTAGGTGAGATGCTCGCCGCATGGACCGGGAGACAGGCTGCGGACGCGCAACGCAACCGGAGGAACTGAGCCGCCTCATCGTCGACCGGCTCAACGCGGGTGACGTCGACGGCCTGGTTGCACTCTACGAACCGGACGCAGTGCTGGCGTTACCCGACGGTCAGACCGCCACCGGCGCTGATGAGATCCGCACAGCGTACGAGCGAGTGGTGGCCGGCTGTCCCGTATTTGAACCGGGCACACAGCGTCCGACCCTTTGCCGCGGAGATCTGGCCCTCACCTTATTGCGCCTGGCCAATGGTGCGGTCACCGTCGAAGTGGCCCACCGCCAGCCATGCCGTGAAGGGTTGCCCCGTGATTCTTGAAATCCGCACGTACCGGCTGAAGCCAGGCACCAGCGACGAGTTCGTTCGTGTCATGCGGGAGGAGTCCGTTCCGCTGCTGGAGGCGTCCGGCATTCGGGTGGTGGACTACGGCGCGTCGCTGGTGGCCGAGGACGGGCACGAGGAGGCCTACCTGATGCGCGCGTTCACGTCCCTTGAAGCGCATCAGGAGCAGGAGGAAAGGTACTACGGCAGCGACGCCTGGCGGCTCGGCCCCCGCGAGGCGATCGTGTCCCGGATCGACAGCTATCACACGATTGTCATCGAGACTTCGGAACAAATCGTGCAGGCACTCCAACGGCGATGACACCGGCGCCGGAATGATTGTGGGACGGCATGGACCAGCACCGTGCAAGGCCTCGTAAGTCGAGCGAATTGCGCGACGAGGCCACCTGGGCCCGTGTGAGCCACGTCGGTGTCGCGGTTGCCTATCGGATCGTTCGGCCGTCGTGAGGTGCGGGGCGGCGAAGAGGTGCCCCCTTGTGTTCGCGAAGTTCGATGCGGTCTTGGCCGCGCCTTCGCGCCCCGAAAGCCGGTCGTCAGTATCGATCCGCTGTTCTGACTGGCGTGCAGGGCGCGGGCCTGGTTGTTGGCAAGGATCGTTCGGGTGCGGAGGTCGACGCTCACGCCGACCGTTGGGATGTCGTGGGTGGCGAAGTGGATCGAGTCCAGGTGCAGGGTTCGGCCCGGCGCATTGCGGGCAGGCCAGGGCCGCCCCGCCGGCGCAGACCCGTCGGCGTAAACGTTGAGTTCGCTCCAGGACAGCAAACACCGTCACGCTGTCATCCGTGGCGCGGTAGACCGCCCAGTCGGGGATCATCGCGATCCTCCATCCACGCCGGACTCGGCTCGTGGCCTGCAGCAGTCGGGATCTCTCGCCGATGGGCTTCAATGCCCAATGTCTGGTCAAGCGGCTCGTGAGGTTGGCCTGCGGTGTTGAGCTGTTGGATCAGATGGTAGACCTCGCGGGTGATGTAGCCCTTGACGCAGCCGATGGTTTCGCGGCGGTGCGCCCCCCTCGGGTGGTCCGGCGGTCGAGGTAGTCGCGGGTGTGTCGGTCGGCGCGGGCGTTGGTGATGGCGATGCGGTGGAGGGCGTTTGCGCGGCAGTCGCCGCCACGTTTGAGTCGCCGCCGGCGGGTTTGCCGGAAGAGGCATTGGCGGGGCTGACGCCGCAGAGCGCGGCGAAGAAGGCCTCGGTGTGCATGCGGCCCGGTTGTCGTCGCCTGCGAGGAGGAGCGCGGAGGCCCTGTCGGAGCCGATCCCATTGCGTTGCAACAGTTGCGGGGGCGTGAGTGTCGAGGCATGCGGTGATCTGCTGCTGGAGTTCGCACTCCTGATCGTCTGCGTACGGGACTTCACCGCGAAGCCCGGCGAGGCGAAGCAGGCGCAGGGTCTCGACCGATCCGTCGGCGGTCTTGGCCGTGGTCGCGGCCCGTTGGGGCAGTGTGGCCCGTTGAGGCAGTACGGCGGGCGTGGCGGCGACAGCGTCGATGGTGTCAGGTTGCCGCGGCGGCGGGCGGCGCGGTCGGGCGGTTGACCTCGATCACGGCGATGTGGTGGCGGCGCAGGAACCGGGTAAGTGCGGCGCGGCAGGAGCGGGCGCCTTCCACGCCAGCACGGGCCAGGATGCCGAAGTTGCGGGTCCAGGCCAGCAGCCAGCGGTAGACGGTGGCGGTGGGTCGGCTGAGGCGTGGCGTCGAGTCGAGTGGCCCTCCACGGACGTAGACCCCGACAGAGGGCAACTCACACAGGGGTCTGATGCGGCTGCCGTGGGATGTTTCACAACCGTGCGGCCGCTGTCGTTATGTGAAGTTGCAAAGGTGTTCAATTGTCGAGAACGTAGGACGTGTCTTGGGTGAGGGTGTGGGCTGGTGCCGGTACCGCTGTATCAGAGCAAGGCGGAGTTGTTCCGCACGCTGGGTCATCCGGCGCGGATCCGGGTCCTGGAACTGCTCGGGGACGGACCCCTCGCGGTGCGGGACCTCCTCGCCCAGGTGGACATCGAGGCGACGAGCATGTCGCAGCAGCTGGCGGTGCTGCGCCGAGCCGGGATCGTCAACAAACTGCCCGAAGGCAGGTACGCCCTGGCCGGACCTGATGTCGCGGATCTGATGCAGGCGGCCCGTTCGTTCCTGACCGGGCTGCTTGCCAGCCAGAGCGAGCTGCTCGACGCGCTGCGCGACGAAGGCGGCGCCGACGAAACCGACGAAGCTGATGCGTCGGTGACGGTGCCCGCGTGAGCATCGTCGCCGCCGGTCGCAGCGCCGTCCGCGCCGGCGGGAATCGGCTTCGGTCGCTGTTGCCGGGCCGGGCAGACGTCACGGCGATGCGCCGGGCACCGCGCCGTGACCTGATGGCCGGACTGACGGTGGCGGTGGTGGCGTTGCCCCTCGCTCTGGGGTTCGGGGTGTCCTCCGGTCTGGGTGCGGCAGCCGGGCTGGCCACCGCGATCGTCGCCGGCGTGCTGGCCGCCGTGTTCGGCGGGTCGAACCTTCAGGTGTCCGGCCCGACCGGGGCCATGACGGTGGTGCTGGTGCCGATCGTGGCCCGCTACGGGCCCGGCGGGGTCCTCACGGTGGGACTGCTCGCCGGGCTGATCCTGATGGCGCTCGCGCTGGGCAGGGCGGGCCGTTTCGTGCGTTACGTGCCTGCCCCGGTGGTGGAGGGCTTCACCGTCGGCATCGCCGCGGTGATCTTCCTGCAGCAGGTTCCGGCTGCATTGGGTGTGCCCACACCGCACGGTGACAAGGTGACGGTCGTGGCGTGGCGGTCGGTGCAGCATTTCGCCCACGCCCCGCACTGGACGGCGTTCGCGCTGGCGTTGGGCGTGGCGGCGGTGATGCTCACCGGGGCCCGGATCCGTCCGGGGATCCCGTTCTCGCTGATCGCCGTCGGCGCGGCGAGCATGGTGGCGCTGGTGTGGCACCTGGACGTGGCCCGCATCGGCGCGCTGCCGGCGACGCTGCCCGCACCATCGCTGGGATTCCTTGACCTGTCCGCGATCCCGACGCTGGCTACCTCGGCCCTGGCGGTGGCGGCCCTCGCAGCGTTGGAGAGCCTGCTGTCGGCGACCGTCGCCGACGGCATGAGCGTCGGGCAGCGCCACGACCCCGACCGGGAACTGTTCGGCCAAGGTATCGCCAACCTCGTCACCCCACTGTTCGGTGGCGTCCCGGCCACCGCGGCGATCGCCCGCACCGCGGTCAACGTCCGAGCCGGGGCCTCATCCCGGCTGGCATCGATCAGCCACGCCGCCGCGCTGGCAATCATCATGCTCGCCGCGGCGCCCCTCGTCGCCCACATTCCCCTCGCAGCGTTGGCCGGGGTACTGCTGGCCACCGCGATCCGTATGGTCGAAGTGAGCTCGCTCGCCGCGCTGGCCCGCTCCACCCGCTCGGACGCGACCATCATGGCGCTGACCGCCGCGGCCACCCTCGCCCTAGACCTGATCGCCGCGGTCGGCGTCGGCCTCGCCACGGCCTGCTTCCTGGCCATTCGCAAGATCTCCCGCGCCGCCACCCTGGAACAGGTCCCCCTCGACACCGGTGATCATCACGCTGAAGAAGCGGCGCTGCTGGCCGAGCACATCGTGGCGTACCGGTTCGACGGCCCGCTGTTCTTCGCCGCCGCCCACCGGTTCCTGCTCGAACTGTCCGAGGTCGCCGACGTCCGGGTGGTCATCCTGCGCATGTCGCGGGTGTCCACCATCGACGGCACCGGAGCACTCGTGGTCCGCGATGCGATCGAACGGCTGGAACGCCGCGGCATCACCGTCTACCTGTCCGGCATCCCCGACCGCCACACCAAAGCTCTGGACGCGCTGGCCGTGCTGGACCGGCTACGTGAGCAGGGGCGCCTGTTCGCACACACCGGCGAGGCGATCACCGCCGCCCGCCAACTGCTGCACCACACGGGCGTGATGGTGCCGCCACCACGGCGTGAACCCGCGGCTGACACTGCTGACACGACCCGGATCACCCGGTGAACCCCAGGGGAACCCGATGAACGCCGCGACCGGACCGGCAGGGCAGCGAGCGGCGTGGGACGCCTACGTGTCCATCACCATAGGTCTGCTTCCCGTGCTGTACGACCCGGAATGTGAGCACGGCACCGACGGCTGGGCGCAGGTCAATCCGCGCCTGGGCGGGGTCGCAGTCCGCATCCGCCGCTCCGCGCCGATGTGGGACCACGACGGTCCGATACTCACTGCCGCGGCCAGCAGTGCCATCCGCCTGTACCGCCACGGCGACCGGCCGGCGCTGATCGCACTCGCGCACGCGATGGCGCATCGGCTGTTCCTGCTCACCATCGGTACGGTCCGGCCGCACCACCCGAACCGGCGCAGCCGGAACGCGGCCTGGAACAAACGCTTCGAACTCGACACCGAACGGCCGGGCATACCGCAGCAGCGCAACATGCGACACCACGGCCCGCGCCACGACGAGAAAGGTATCGACGATGACTGACACGGCAATGGCGCCCGGCGCAGCTCCCACCACCCACCCACGTCTGGTCGCCTGGGTGGCCGAGGTGACCGCCTTGACCACACCGGACCGCGTGCACTGGTGCGACGGCTCCGATGAGGAATGGCAGGCCCTCACCGCAGTGCTCGTCGAGGCCGGCACCCTCGTCGCCCTCAACCAGGAACACAAACCGAACTCGTTCTGGGCACGCACCGACCCCTCCGACGTGGCCCGGGTCGAGGAACAGACGTTCATCTGCTCCGCCGAGCAGGCCGATGCGGGACCAACCAACAACTGGAAGGACCCGACCACGACGAAACGCCTCATGGCCGACCTGTACCGGGGATCGATGACCGGCCGGACCATGTACGTCATCCCGTTCTGCATGGGCCCGCTGGACGCGGAGGATCCCAAGTTCGGTGTCGAGATCACTGACAGCGCCTATGTCGCGGCCAGCATGAGGATCATGACCAGGGTCGGTACCCCCGTGCTGGACGCGATGGGTCGCGAGGCCGACTTCGTGCCGGCACTGCATTCGGTCGGTGCACCCCTGGCACCTGACCAGGACGACGTGTCGTGGCCGTGCAACGACACCAAGTACATCGCCCACTTCCCGGAGACCCGCGAGATCTGGTCGTACGGCTCCGGCTACGGTGGCAACTCGCTGCTGGGCAAGAAGTGCTACAGCCTGCGGATCGCGTCGGTGATGGCCCGCGACGAGGGCTGGCTGGCTGAACACATGCTCATCCTCAAACTCACCGACCCACAGGGCCGGGTGCGCTACGTCGCGGCGGCGTTCCCCTCCGCGTGCGGCAAAACCAACCTCGCCATGCTGCAGCCGACCATCGAGGGCTGGAAGGTCGAAACGCTCGGCGACGACATCGCCTGGATGCGCTTCGGCGACGACGGTCAGTTGTACGCCACCAACCCCGAGTACGGGTTCTTCGGCGTCGCACCGGGCACCGACTGGACCACCAACCCCAACGCGATGCGCACCCTGCAACGCGGCAACTCGCTGTTCACCAACGTCGCGTTGACCGACGACGGCGACGTGTGGTGGGAAGGCATGGGCCGGCCCCCGGCGCATCTGACCGACTGGCACGGCCGGGACTGGACACCCGAATCCGGCACCCCGTCGAGTCACCCCAACAGCCGGTTCTGCACCCCGATCAAACAGTGCCCGATCCTGGCCCCCGAATACGACGACCCACGTGGGGTACCCATCTCCGCGATCCTGTTCGGCGGGCGCCGCAGAACGACCATCCCCCTCGTGGCGCAGGCCCGGGACTGGAACCACGGCGTGTTCATGGGCGCCGCCCTGTCCTCGGAAACGACCGCCGCCGCGGTCGGGCAGGTCGGCGTGGTACGCCGCGACCCGATGGCGATGCTGCCCTTCATCGGCTACCACGCAGGCGACTACCTACGGCACTGGACCGAGATCGGCAAACACTCCACCGACCCGGCCCGGCTGCCGCAGATCTTCCAGGTCAACTGGTTCCGCCGCGCGGCGGACGGGAAATTCCTGTGGCCCGGCTACGGCGAGAACTCCCGCGTCCTCAAATGGGTCATCGAACGCCTCGACGGCACCGCCGACGCCCTCGACACCCCGATCGGCCTGGTGCCCTACCCGGCCGCGATCGACACCGTCGGCATGGACATCACCAACGACGATCTGGCCGCCGCGCTGCGCGTCGATGTCGAGGAATGGCAGCACGAGATCCCGCAGATCACCGAATGGTTCACCCGCTTCGGGAACAAGCTGCCCGCCGCCCTGTGGACCGAACTCGACACCCTGCGACACCGACTGATCACCCGATAACACCGTTACCACCGTCTCCGGACCGGCGTGGCCCGCCGCAGTCCACACTGCCGCACGGCGGGCCGCGCCGCACCAGCCCACACCCAGGCCACACCCGGCCCACATCGCCGTCGCCCCCACTATTCGCAGGAGTATCAGATGACCGTCACCCGCACCGAACTGGCCAACCACATCCAGGCCGCGTTCGCCAGCGGCCCCGCCACCCGCGACAACATGCTCGCCTACGCCGCCAGCAGCCACGCCCGCCCCGAAGTCATCGCCGCCCTCCAACGGCTCAACGACAAGCCATACCCGAGCATCCGCGACCTGTGGCACGACCTGGGCGACCTGCCCGTCAGCAACTGACCGCAGCCCAACCCGAATCCGTACCGACGAAAGAACAAGGAAACGTGCCCCACGACCAAGACCTCGCCTCGGCATACGAGCTCATCTACGTGATCGCCGCTGGCAAGAACTACCAACGGGAAGCCGACGACATCGCCGCACTGATCCGGCAACGGCAACCCACGGCAGACAGCCTCCTCGACGTGGCCTGCGGCACCGGACTGCACCTGTCCCATTTCCGCAACAGCTTCGCTCACGTCGAGGGGCTGGAACTCGCCGACCCGATGCGCAAGGCGGCCATCACGCGACTCGCCGGGATCACCGTGCACGCCGGGGACATGAGCGACTTCCGGCTCACCCGCACATTCAGCGCGGTCACCTGCCTGTTCTCCGCCATCGGCTACACACGATCGGTCGACGAACTGAACCAAACCATCGCCTGCCTCGCCGCACACCTGGAACCAGGCGGTGTCCTGGTGCTCGAACCATGGTTCACCCCGAACCAATGGATCTCCGGACCCGTTGACACCGGCACGGCCGCCGACGGCCAGCGGCACGTCACCAGAATGTGCGTCTCACAGCAGACCGGCACCACCTCCACGATGACCATGCACTACCTGCTCGGCGACACGGGCACCGGAATCCGGCACTGGACCGAAGAACACACCCTGACCCTGTTCACCGACGAGCAATACCTCCACGCGATCCAGCAAGCAGGCCTGAGCGACGTGGAATGGCTTCCCGGCTGGCGCGACCAACGCCCACGTATCGCCGCCATCAAGCATCGACCCGGATGATCGGTGCATGGACGGGCCGCTCCTCGCGGAGCACCGTGGGTGGCTGTCCGGCACCGTCTTGAGGTCCGCACCCGCCTCGTGGGCGAGCGACGCCGCACCGTGTCGGAGGTTGTGGAGGCGGACCGGAGAAATGCCGCTACTCTGCTCTGGCAGGGCCGCGCCACAGTCGCCACGAGCAGAGTGCGTCCACGACGCGCGAAGGTAGCGCGGCCCGAGACGGCCGCCGACAGGAGTGGCAGCCCGCAGGGAAGACCTGCACCTCGCCACCGCTCGGCTCGGAGTGTCGTGCTCAACTCCGAAAATGGTGCGCCCAAACGACTCGCGATGATCCATCGCGAGAATCAGCAGCGGATCCGCGGCCGAGGGCCGCCAGGTAGCGACTGTATCGCTCATGCTCTGTCCTCCTCGTCGCTCCGTCGCAGGTCGGCGAACGCCCGGGTCCGGCGATGATGAACGACCACCAACCCATGGATGGTCCACACCTGAACCGCGGACGCCATGCCCGGCTCCCGCACGTCGGACTCGCGTCAGCCGTGCTTTTCCGCGTGGCCGCCGAACTCGCTGCGCATCGCGGAGAGCACCTTGTCGGTGAACTCGCCGAGCCCTCGCGACTCGAACCGCTCGACGAGCGCCGCGGTGATCACCGGAGCGGGCACGCTCTCGTCGATCGCGGCCTCGACGGTCCATCGGCCTTCGCCGGAGTCCGATACCCGCCCTGTGAAGTCATCCAGCTCGGGTGAGCGGGCCAGCCCGTCGGCGGTGAGGTCGACCAGCCACGATCCGACGACGGAACCGCGCCGCCACACCTCGGCGACCTCGGCGACGTCGATGTCGTACTGATACGCTTCTGGGTCGCGCAGCGGCGCGGTCTCGGCGTCGACGAGACGGGTGGTCTTGCCCGCGTTGGCGTGCCGGATGATCGAAAGGCCCTCGCCGATGGCGGCCATCATCCCGTACTCGACGCCGTTGTGGACCATCTTCACGAAGTGGCCGGCGCCGCTGGGACCGCAGTGCAGGTATCCCTCGGGGGCGGTCCCGTCACGGGTCCGGCTCGGCGTGATCTCCGCGCTGCCGCGGCCCGGGGCGATGGTCTTGAAGATCGGGTCGAGCCGCCGGACCGGCGCCTCCTCGCCGCCGATCATCAGGCAGTAGCCGCGTTCCAGACCCCACACCCCGCCCGACGTACCGCAGTCCAGATAATGGATCCGGTGCTCGGTCAGCTGCCGGGCGCGGGCGATGTCGTCGCGGTAGTACGAGTTGCCGCCGTCGATCACCACGTCATCCGGGTCGAGCAGCGGGACCAACTGGTCGAGCGTGGGCTGCACGGCCGCGGCCGGCACCATCAGCCAGACCACGCGCGGCCTGTCGAGTTTGGCCACCAGATCCGCAAGCGAGGTCGCGCCGGTCATGCCCTCGCCGGCGAGCTGCTGCACGGTGCTCTCAGTGAGGGCGTACCCGACGCACCGGTGGCCGTCGCGCATGAGCCGGCGGACCAGGTTCGCGCCCATCCGCCCCAGGCCGACCATGCCGACCTGCATGGGTCTTTGCGTCGTCATCATAATTCCCCCTCAAGCGGCGCCTTGCAGGTCCTTCAGCGCAAGTTCTCCGTTCGAACATGCACGCTCAGCCCTTCAGACTGCGGTACCGGCGGATCAGCGCGTTGGTGGACGAGTCGTGGCCGAGTTCGGGTTCGTTGTCGCTGGTCAGCTCGGGGACGATCTGCACGGCGAGTGCCTTGCCGAGCTCGACCCCCCACTGGTCGAAGGAGTCGATCCCCCAAACTGTCCCCTGGGTGAACACGCTGTGTTCGTAGAGTGCGACCAGCGCGCCGAGCAGCCGGGGCGTGAGCTTCTCGGCCAGCAGGACGTTGGTGGGCCGGTTGCCCTCCATCACCCGGTGCGGTGCGACGTCCGGTGCGGTGCCCTCGGCCCGCACCTCCTGTTCGGTCTTGCCGAACGCCAACGCCTGCGCCTGGGCGAACACGTTGGAGGACAGGATGTCGTGGTGGTCGCCCAGCGGGTTGAGGGTCTGGCCGAACCCGATCAGGTCGACCGGGACGAGTCGGGTGCCCTGATGGAGGAGCTGGTAGAAGCTGTGCTGGCCGTTCGTGCCGGGCTCACCCCAGTACACCGGGCCGGTGTCGTAGTCCACGCGGTGCCCGTCGCGGGTGACGTGTTTGCCGTTGGATTCCATGGTGAGCTGTTGCAGGTACGCCGGGAACCGTTTCAGGTACTGCTCGTACGGCATCACCCCGATGCTCTGCGCGCCGAAGAAGTTCGCGTACCACACGGTGAGCAGGCCCATCAGTGCCGGCAGGTTCGCGTCGAGCGGTGCGGTGCGGAAGTGCTCATCCATCTCGTGGAAGCCGGCCAGCATCTCGGCGAACCGCTCTGGGCCGATCGCCAGCATGGTGGACAGGCCGATGGCGGAGTCCATCGAGTACCGGCCGCCCACCCAGTCCCAGAATCCGAACATGTTCGCGGTGTCGATACCGAACTTCGCGACCCGGTCGGCGTTGGTGGATACCGCGACGAAGTGTTTGGCTACCGCGGCCTCCTCGCCGAGCTGGCTGATCACCCAGTCGCGCGCGGAGTGCGCGTTGGTGAGCGTCTCCAGGGTGCCGAAGGTCTTGGACGAGATGATGACCAGGGTCTCGTCCGCGAACAGGTCGTGGGTGGCTTCCACGAAGTCGGTGGAGTCGACGTTGGACACGAACCGGAACGTCAGGTCACGCCGGGCGTAGTGGCGCAGCGCCTCGTACGCCATCACCGGGCCGAGGTCGGAGCCGCCGATACCGACGTTGACGATGTTGCGGATCGGTTTGCCGGTGTGGCCCTTCCACGCTCCGGACCGGACCCGCTGCGCGAAGCCCGCCATCCGGTCGAGTTCCTCGTGGACCTGAGCGACCACGTCCACCCCGTCGACGACGAGGGAACGTTCCTTCGGCGTCCGTAGCGCCACGTGCAGCACCGACCGGTGCTCGGAGGTGTTGATGGGCTCGCCGGCGAACATCATGTCCCGGCGCTGTTCCAGCTGGCACTCCCGAGCGAGTTGCTGCAGCAGTTGCAGGGTCTGGTCGGTGATCCGGTTCTTCGAGTAGTCGAGGTACAGCCCGGCCGCCTCGGCGCACAGTCGCTCCCCGCGTTGCGGGTCCTCAGCGAACAGGTCCCGTAGGTGCCGTCCGCCGATCTCGGCGTAGTGGCTCTCCAGCGCCTGCCACGACGAGCACTTCCGCAGCGGCATAGCCGTCATCGAACCGTCCTCCAGTCCGTGTGATAACCGGGTCGTCGTGGTCGGGAGTTCGTTTTCCTCGGCGGGTTGTCCACGCATCAGGTGACCGCGGCGCGTTGTGCGGAGATCCGTTCGATCAGGTCGTTCCAGGCCGCGACGAACGACTTCGCTCCGTCGGCTTGCAGCTCTTCGGCGAGCTCGGCCACGTCGACGCCGGCGTCGCGGAAGCGGGCCAGCATCGCGTCGCAGTCGTCGCCGTCGGCGGGCATCGGCGCCCCGACCTCGCCATGGTCGTAGAAGGCCTGCAACGTCGCGTCGGGCATGGTGTTGATCGTGAACGGGGCGGCGAGCCCGTGCACGTAGAGCGTGTCGGAGGCCGCGGGGTCCTTGGTCTTGGTGCTGGCCCACAGCAGCCGTTGGGCGCGCCCGCCGGAGTTCTGCACGCGCTGCACCCGGTCGGAGTCCAAGAGCCGGCGGTACGCCCGGTAGGTGGCGAGCCCGACCGCGAGGCCGAGCTGTTCCTTGAGCTCCTCGGGCACGCGGGTGGCGACGGCGACGTCCCACCGGGACATGAAGACCGACGCGACCGACCCGACCGCGGGATCGAGCTGATGCTCCAGCCGGCGTTCGACGCCCGTCAGGTAGGCGTCCGCGGCCGCCTCGTACTGCTCGGGCGAGAACAGCAGGGTGACGTTCACGGGGACGCCGGACGCGACGCATTCGGTGATCGCGGGCAGGCCCTCCGTCGTACCGGGGATCTTGATGAGCAGGTTGGGTCGTGCGGCCCTGGCGTGCAACGCCTTGGCGGCGGCGATGGTCGCGGCCGTGTCGTAGGCCAGCAGCGGCGACACCTCCAGCGACACCCAGCCGTCCACGCCGTCGGTGCGGGCGTGCACGGGCAGGAACTCGTCCGCGGCCCGCCGCAGGTCCTCGATGGCCAGGTCGAAGAACAGCTCCTCGGCGGAGAGCCCGGCGCCGCTCTTCTCGCGGATCACGTCGTCGTAGTAACCGGACTCGATGGCCTTGTCGAAGATCGACGGGTTCGAGGTGAGCCCGGTGACCGCGTACCTGTCGATGTAATGCTGGATCTTGCCGGAGTCGAGCATGCCGCGGGTGATGTTGTCGAGCCACAGGCTCTGCCCGTGCTCGTGCAGGGTCTGGGTTGCCTTCACGTCGCCTCCTCGCCGGTCTGCGGGCCGCCGTGGCGGTCAGGTGCTGGCGGCCACCTGATCGCGGGCCGCCTGCGATACGCGTTCAGGGGTGAAGCCGAATTTGCGCAGGAGCTGTTTGAGGGGCGCGGAGGCGCCGAACGTGTGCATGCCGACCACCGCGCCAGTTTCACCCACGTACCGGTGCCAGCCGAACGTGGACGCCTGCTCGATCCCGACCCGGGCCCGTACCGCCGGCGGCAGCACCTGCTCGCGGTACCGGCGTGGCTGCCGGTCGAACAGCTCCCAGCACGGCATGCTCACCACCCGGGCCGTGATGCCGCCGGCGGTGAGCTCGTCGCGTGCCGCGAGCGCGAGCGCCACCTCCGATCCAGTGGCCAGCAGGATCACGTCCGGCTCGCCGGAGTCCGCATCAACCAGCACGTATCCGCCCTGGGCGACCCCCGACGCGGCGGCCAGCCGGGTCCGGTCGAGGGTGGGCAGTGGCTGGCGGGTGAGCACGAGGGCCGCGGGCTCGTGCCGTAGTCCGGCGACGATCCGCCAGGTCTCGGCCACCTCGTTCGCGTCGGCAGGGCGGAACACCAGCAGGCCCGGCGTGGCCCGCAGCGAGGCGAGCTGCTCGACGGGCTGATGGGTGGGTCCGTCCTCGCCGACCCCGATCGAGTCGTGGGTGAAGATGTGCACCGTGGGGATCTCCATCAACGCCGACAGCCGGATCGCCGGGCGGGCGTAGTCGGAGAAGATCAGGAAGGTCGACCAGTACGGGCGAAGCTTGGTCAGCGCCATCCCGTTGGCGATCGCCGCCGCCGCGTGCTCGCGGATCCCGAGGTGGAAGTTGCGTCCCGACCGGTCCTCGGGCTGGAAGTCGCCGGTGCCGGGGAACGTGAGCCGCGTTCTGGTGGACGGGGCGAGGTCGGCCGCGCCCCCCAAAAGCCAGGGCACCGCCTGCGCGAGCGCGTTGAGCACCTGGCCGGAGGAGTCACGGGTGGCGAGCCCCTTCGCATCGGCCGGGAACGTCGGCAGCGCGTCCTGCCAGCCGTCCGGCAGTTCCCGTCGCTGCATCCGCTCGATCTCGTCGGCCAACTGCGGATACTTGCTGCGGTACCCCGCGAAGCTCGACCGCCACGCGTCGCGCGCCGCGCTGCCGCGCGCGCCGATACCTCGGGCGAACCAGTCGGACACCTCGTCCGGAACGTAGAAGTCGACGTCCTCGGGCAGACCGAGGAACCGCTTGGTCTCCCGTACGGCCTGCGCGCCGAGCGGTTCGCCGTGCGCTTGCGCGGTGTCTTCGACCGGCGAACCGTACCCGATGTGGCTGTGCACCACGATCAGCGTCGGGCGCTCGTCCTCGGCCCGGAAGGTGTGCAGCGCCCGCTCCACCGCGTCGAGGTCGTTGGCGTCCGCGACGCTCGTCACGTTCCAGCCGTATGCCAGGAACCGCTCGGCCACGTCCTCGGTGAACGTGATGCTGGTGTGGCCCTCGATGGTCACCCGGTTCGAGTCGTAGATCCAGCACAGGTTCGACAACCGCTGGTGACCGGCGAACGAGGCCGCCTCCGAGGACATGCCCTCCATCATGTCGCCGTCCCCGGCGACGGCGTACACGTCGAAGTCGAAGAGCCGGAAGCCGTCGCGGTTGTACCGGGCGGCCAGCCACTGGCCGGCGACGGCCATCCCCACCGAGGTCGCGACGCCCTGACCGAGCGGCCCGGTCGTCGTCTCGACCCCACTGGTCCAGTGGTACTCGGGGTGGCCCGGGCAGCGCGAGTCCAGCTGCCGGAACGTCTTGAGGTCCTCGAGGGTCACCGAAGGACGGCCGAGCACCTCGTAATCCGGATCGACCGCCCGCACCCCGCTCAGGTGGAACAGCGACCAGAGCAGCGCCGACGCATGGCCCTCGGACAGCACGAACCGGTCCCGGTTCGGCCAGATCGGATCGGCCGGGTCGAAGCGCAGGAACCGCTGCCACAGCGTGTACGCGACCGGCGCGATCCCCATCGGCGTACCCGGGTGTCCGGACTCCGCACGCTGGACCGCGTCCATGCACAGGCCACGGACGGTGTTGATCGACAGTGTGTCCAGATCGATGGTCGTGGTGGTCACCATGACCTCCGTGGATCGTGGATCTTGGCGTGGCGCGTCAGCGTCCCCAAGCCGTGGTCGCAAGCTCTTCTAAACCAACCACCCCTTCTGTAGCAGCCGATACCCCCAGTTCTGTACCAGCCAATATCCACAGCGTCCCGACATACTCACCCGGACCGAGTGATTGTCCTGCTGTCCGCGACACGCGCAGCTGCTGCGCAGACTCTGGTCATGGATCCATCGACGACCCGCCGACTTCAGCAACGCGGCCTGTGGGGCGCCCAGTACCAGCCGTACGTCGCTTCCAAGACAACCTCCGGGCTTTGGCCCCACGAGGCGACCTGTTCGGCCAATGTGAACGGATCATTGTCGATGCGCACGGCCCGGCCCAGCCGCTCGCCCTCGGGCGTCATCCGCACGATCGCACTGCGTCGCCGGTGCAGATCTACGCCCACGTACTACCGGCCGTCATATTCGTCCACAAGGGGCCTCCTTCTTCGAAGTGGACCGTGACGATCCACAGGAAACCCCCGATCGGGGCGACTGTCACGAGGAACGGAGGCCCCGCCCCTTCATCGCATCAGGTTCCGAGTGGGAGCTCGATGAGCAGTGACGTTCCGCCTCCGGCGGGGCTGGCGATCGTCATTTGTCCGCCGAGCGCCTCGACGCGGTCGCTGAGGCCGGTGAGCCCGGAGCCCTGACCGGCGTCGGCGCCGCCGATGCCGTCGTCGCGGATCACGAGCCTCAGCACGCTGGCGTCCGATTCCACCTCGACGTGCACTTCGGAGGCATGCGCGTGTTTGGTCGTGTTGGTGAGTGCTTCGGACACGATGTAGTACGCGGCCACCTCAACAAGCTCGGGGAGGCGCTGGTTGATGCTGATGTGGACCCCGACCGGGATAGGGCAACGGCGTGCGAGCGTTTTGAGCGCCGGCGGGAGGCCGCCCTGGGCAAGGATGGCCGGGTGGATGCCCCGCGAGATGTCTTGAAGGTTGTAGAAGACGTCTGTCAGGCCGTGTACCACGTCTGACAGCTGTGTCTTGAGGCCGTTCAGCTCGGACGGCACCGCAGCCTCCGCTGCACGCAGTTGGAGCCCTAGCGACACGACGCGCTGTTGGGCGCCGTCATGCAGATCACGCTCGATGCGGCGGCGGGCCTCGTCGGCGGCTACGACGATGCGGGCACGCGAGGCCTTGAGCTCGCCGCGGCTATCGGCGTTGGCGATGGCGGTGGCGACGAGCTCCGTGAACTGGGCCAGTCGCTCCTCGGCGTCGGGCGGGGGCGGCTCGGGCCGGGCCGACGACGTTAGCATCACGCCCCACAGACGGCCCTCGACGAGGATCGGCGCGCCGACCGAGGAGCGGAGGCCGAGCTCACGGACGAGGGCGGCGATGGAGCCTGGACAATTTTCATGGTTGTCCACGCGGGCCGCGCGGCCAGTGCGGAACACCGTCCGCGCGGCACCGCTGTCCACGACAAGCCGCCTGCCGACGAGACTGCCCTGGGGTGGGTGGCTGCTCTCCCCGACGATGGTTGCAATACCTCCGGGCTCGAAGCGCATCAGCCTCGTGTCGTCTGCGTTCAACAACCGCGCCGCTTCCACGGCCACCGCGGTAAAGACCTCGGTGGGGGCGACGCCGTGCGCGACCAGCGTCGCCACGCGCCGCAGCGCCGCCTGTTCCTCGACAAGCGCCCGCAGCTCGTCGTGGCTCGTCGTCAGAGACCTACGCGTTGCCGCGCAATCGCAGACTCCGTGCAGCAGGATCTCCAACGCGGGCCCGATCCGGTCTCGGAGGCGTTGCAGCGTTGGCTCCGCCAGGTCGGCGGGGACCAGGAGGGTGGCAAGTGAACCGCCGTAGCGCAACGGGATCGCCGCCCGACGCTCGTCGCAGGCGACCGCCTCGACCTCGATGGCCGCGCACGGCAGCTCGAACGCCTGAGCAATGCGTCGTGCCACCTCCGGCAGCACCGAGGGCAGATCGTCGGGATGCAGCATGAGGTGGGCCAGGCTCGCGGTGAGGTCGGCCTCTCGGCGGCAGAGCTCGGCCGCCTGGCAGCACTCGACGGCCTCGGCGGCGCGCATGCGGGCCACGTCCGCCACCAAGCTCGTGACTAGCGCGACGGCTAGGAGGATTGCGAGCGCCAGCCAATCCTGGCCGCGAGCGGTGGCACCCGCCATGGGTGGAACGTGGAAGACGTTGAAGGCGGCAGCACTGGCCACAGACGTCACCGCCCCCAGCCACCAGCCCCACATCGTCGAAACCACCAGCACGCCAGACACGTAAACCATGGCCAGGGCACCCTCGGCCGCGACCGGCTTGAACGGATTCACCAGCAGGGTCTCCGCCACGACGAACAACGCCGCAACTGTAATCCCCGCCCCGAACGGGGGCCGGTTCGAACGCAGGATGTGCGACATCAGGCGAGTGCACACCTGCCTCGCCGCTTGGATGCGGCCGCGTGCAGGGCCGACGGGCTGACGTCGGCGACGGTTGTCACTCCGTCGCGTTTGGAGCGATGTATGCATCAGCGGTTCCGAGCCTCCCGAAGGTCGCGGCGGTGTTCTTGTCGCCGTTGCCGAGGCCGACGACAAGGATGTCGACGGCGAGGGTGTTGATCGTTCTTTCCACGCCACCAAGTCTCGGTACCTACACTTGAGGCGACAAGGCAGTGTCGTCTCACGTTCCAGCTCGAAAGTCTCACTTGGACACCGTCAGCCATCTGATCCGTCTGGCCCGCATCGACGCGAGTCTGGACACGCGCTGCATGCTCGCCGGCGCCACCCGGTTCGAGTTCGGTGCGTGCCACGAGCACGAGGCGCCGTTCCATGTCCTGCTGGAGGGAACATGTCTGCTCCGGATCGGTTCGCGCAAGCTGAGCCTGGTTCCGGGCGACGTCGTCGTGATTCCGAGCGGTGCACCACACACCATCACGACCCCTGGCCGGGGACGTCCGCAAGGAGTCGTTAAGACGAGCGGCGACGTGTTCACGACCGTGCGCAGCGCTCGCGGCGGCGAGAGCGTGATCGACCTGTTCTGCGGGCACTACACGTTCGGGCCGGGCGCCGGCACGATGCTGCTGCGCAGCCTGCCCGATCCGGTGCATGCGTCATTCGGACAGCCGGCTGGGAGTGGGATGCTGCAGACGTTGAGCAGCCTGATGCGCAACGAGGCGCAATGGCAAGGCGCCGGCACCGCGGTGATCCTGTCGTCGTTGAGCACCGTGCTCCTCGCCATGGTGTTGCGGACCTCCCGCGGTTTGGCCACCGGGGCCACCCTGTGGACCGCGGCCGGCGACAACAGGATCGCGGCTGTCATCGAACGCGTCCTCGACGACCCAGGCGCCGACTGGTCGATCAGTCGACTGTCTGCGGTGGCAGCGATGTCTCGCGCCACGTTCATCCGGCACTTCCAGCACAGCACCGCGATGACCGTCGGGGCGTTCGTCACGCGGGCGAGACTGATGACCGCCGCTGAACTGCTCCGCTCCGGCGACGACACGGTCGCGGCGATCGCCGCGCGGGTCGGCTACCGATCCGAGTCCGCCTTCAGCCGGGCCTTCCGCACCGCCTCGGGAACCACCCCGGCGCGGTTCCGACGCAGCTTTTACCACGCACAGGTACGACCACGCCCCGAGGTGAGGGGCCCGGCCGCGAGGAGTACTGAGGCTGAAGGGTCGAGGTGAGTCGATGTGGTGCGGCGTGTCGGCGTGACCCGGGTGTGGCGGGGGTTTATACCGGGGGTGTGAGGTACGCCGATGGTGGCGGGCTGAACGCGAAGGGCCGGGCCCGTCGGGAGATGGTACGGATGCGGGCCGCTGATCTGTTCGAGGAGCAGGTGCCGGCCGGGCGGGTCGCGGTGTGGTTGGGGGTCTCGGCGAAGTCGGCGTATCAGTGGCAGCGGACCTGGCGGCGTGAGGGACGTGGTGGGTTGCGGTCTCGGGGTCCGAGCGGGGGCCGGTGCCGGTTGGACGGGCGTCGGGTGGAGCGGTTGCGGGCGGAGCTGAAGCGGGGTCCGGCGGCGCATGGCTGGGTGGAGGATCAGCGGTGGACGCTGCCGCGGGTCGCGGTGCTGATCGGCCGGCTGTTTCACGTGCGGTACACCGAGCGGGGCGTGTCGTACCTCTTGCACCGCATGGGTTGGAGCCCGCAGATGCCGGTACACCGGGCGGTCGAGCGGGACGAGGCGGCGGTGGCGGTGTGGCGGGAGGAGACGTGGCCGCGCCTCAGATGACGGCCCGGGCGCTCGGGGCGTGGGTGTGCTTCGAGGACGAGGCCGGGCAGTCACTACGGCCGCCGAAGGCCCGCACCTGGTCCAGGCGCGGCAGCACGCCGGTGGTGGCGGTGTCGGGGAAGGGCTCTGGGCGGGTGTCGATGGCCGGGCTGATCGCCGCCCGGCCGGGGCTGCGGACCCGGTTGTTCTTCCGCATCCACGTCTACCACGGCCGCAAACACGAGCCGAAGGGCCTGTCCGAGGCCGACTACATGCGGCTGCTGACCGCGGTCCACGCCCAGGTGCGGGCACCGCTGATCCTCGTGTGGGACAACTTGAATCACCATGTCAGTACGGTGATGCGGGCGTTCGTCGCAGCCCACGACTGGCTGAGCGTGGTCCAGCTGCCCGCGTACACGCCGGAGCTGAACCCGGCCGAGGGCGTGTGGTCGCACCTCAAACGCGGGCTGGGCAACCTCGCCGCCTGCAGCACCGATCAGCTCGCCGTGATCGTGCGGACCCGGCTCAAGAGCATGCAGTACCGACCCGACCTCCTCGACGCCTTCATCGCCGAAACGGGACTCGCCCTACAACCCGAACAACCGTAATCACCGACCTTTCAGCCTCGGGTAGTAGGCTCTCGGCGGATGAACATAAGGATGGTCCCGTGAACGACAAGGATGGCGTGTTGTTGCGTGTTAACGCAAACTTGTGGCGTGGTAGGGAGGCAGTCGGTGGTCGCCTCACCTTGACTCGGGACTGCTTGTCTTTCCGTGCGCATGCATTGAACATCCAGACCGAACCGCTGGACCTTCCGCTTGGCCATATCGCATCTGTGCAGAAGTACAACCATCTCAGAATCATCCCGAATGGACTTTCCGTAACGACGACGTCAGGTGCTGTTTTTCACTTCGTTCTCTTCAAGCGAGACCGTATCGTTGCCGCCATCGAGGCCAGCCGGTTGTAGAGCGCCAGTGGCATCGCTGGTCCGAGGCGTCGCCGCCAGTCAGACCCCAGCGGCCTATGGAACGACCACGATGCAGGCGACTACAAGACCATCCCCTGCAGTGACCCGACGATGTGCGATAACCGCAACCCGTATGGACCAGGTGGCACTCCGCCTACCAGCGGCGGGGAAGTGGCAGCGGCGGCGGGGGCGCACCGAGCCAGAAAGACATTGACAAAGCGAAGAACGCCCCGCCACGCCGCGACCCGCCCGGCCGGCACCTGCTCCTCGAACAGATCAGCGGCCCGCATCCGTACCATCTCCCGACGGGCCCGGCCCTTCGCGTTCAGCCCGCCACCATCGGCGTACCTCACACCCCCGGTATAAACCCCCGCCACACCCGGGTCACGCCGACACGCCGCACCACATCGACTCACCTCGACCCTTCAGCCTCAGTAGCAGCCGGGCAGACCGCCGCATCTGAGGCGTCAGGCTGACACGCGCGTCCAATGTCAGCCTTTGACGTACAGTTCCCTGGCGCGGGCCGCGAGGTCCGGGCGTGGCCCTCGCCGACCTGCACAACACACGCGGCCCGACGCGGCGACACCTCGCGAATCCGAGCCCGGCGGACGGCGCCGCGCGCAGTCGAGGCAGTCGTGACTCGGCCAGCATGGCCAGTGGTGACGAGAGACCGGCCGCTCGCACAAGGTCATCCAGCCGGTCGCGTTCATCTCCGCGGGGGAACACCGGCGAGGTCTGTGAGTGCTGGTCGGAGATCATCGCGAAAGTGCTCACACTTGCAACAGCCGCGGCGGCCGGATCGGCGCCCGAGCCGACCGTGGATCTATCCCAGTCCTGCCTCTCGCTCCCAAACGGAGGGACGCCCGAAACCAGGTGTCGGAGCCGGTAGATCCCGGAAGCGATGGGGTACGTGCCCGGTGTGACGGAGCACCAGGAACTCGGCCTTACCGACATCCAGCGTGTACTGTGCCAATTCATCGCACCTGGTGTGAGCTGCTGTTTCGCGACCCCGGCACAGGATGGCGGGGGTGTTCGTTCGGTTGCTGTACTTGAGCGCGGTGCGCGTGTTCGGCTGGCTGCCGCAGGCTACACGGAGCGAGTCCGCGATGGTCGCGGAGTTGCTGGTGCTGCGCCACGAGGTTGCTGTACTGCGACGCCAGATCGGCCGGCCGCAGCTGTCGTGGCCGGAACGTGCGGTGTTGTCCGCGCTGGTCCGGGCATTGCCGCGAGAACTGTGGCAACACCGGATCGTCACCCCGGCGACCCTGCTGGCCTGGCACCGCCGGCTGGTTCGCCGACATTGGACCTATCCGAACCAGCCGGGACGGCCACCGATCAGCGACGAGATCCGTGACCTGGTTCTGCGCCTGGCCAGGGAGAACCCCAGCTGGGGGCATCAACGCATCCAAGATGAGCTCGTCGGGCTCGGCCACCGGGTCGGCGCCGGCACCATCCGCCGGGATTCCGGTGACCGAGGTGGCCGAGCGGTTCGGGGTGTCCCGGCAGGCGGTGCATCGGTGTCGACCTCGCCGCCCTGGTCGAGACCGATCCTGCCGTCTGACCTGCAGTCGGCGTCGCTGCCTGTCAGGACGGCTGCGGTGTGGGCAGTCGTGGTACTGCCGCAGCGGTGCTCGACGGACCGATGGTCGGCGAGCTGGGTTGGCGTCGGTGGCGCTTGGCACCGATGCGGCTGGCTTGGCATGATTGAAGCGAGGAGGTAAGAGGGCGAGGAGGCGAGATCATGCGGATTCTGATGATCGCGCCCCCGGGTGCGGGCAAGGGAACACAGGGCGCGCTGATCGCCGCTCATTTCGACATCCCCTGTATTGTGATAGGCGAGAAGCTGCGCGATCACGTCGCCCGGCAGACGGATATCGGCCAGGCCATTCAGAGTCACCTCGAACGTGGGCAACTGGTACCCGACGAGATCGTGATGGACTTGGTCCGCGAGGGGTATATCGCTGCCAGGTCGGCCGGCAGTGAGTGTGTGGTTGACGGGGTGCCGCGCACGCTGGCCCAGGCCCGGCAGATGTACGTGATCGGCGTGGAGCTGAAGATGACCGCGAACATTGCGCTGCATCTGGCGGCCGACGACAAGGAGGTGACGCGACGGCTGTTGGCGCGGGCCGTCGTCGAGCGCCGCTCCGACGACACCGAGGACGTCATCCGGCAGCGGCTGGAGTTGTACCACCAAGTGACACACCCGATCCTCGCGTGGTACGCCGAGCGCGGCATCCTGGTGTCGGTAGACGCAATGCGCCCCGCCTCGAGGGTCGGCCGGGAGATCATCGTTGCGCTTAAGGCGATGCGCCCACTGGTCGACTACGTTCCCGAACACTTGCGCCGGCCGGTCGACCTCACCGGCCTCGACGCCGCCTTCGGATACGCCGACACCGACACCGCGACACAAGGCTGAACGTCCTGCTGTCGGTCACGCCCGCAGGTAGCGATACCGCCGCCCCTCACGAACCACACAGCGACTTATTCAGCCAGCGTCTAGTAGCACTTCGTTGGGTTGTTTCATCATATGGGCGTTTGCGGGTCTGGCATGCGCCAGCCACAACGGTGAGCAGTTGTTGCAGCTCACGCAGCACGGCATAGAGGGTCAGGCCGGCGCATCGCTTTTGGGTCGAGGCGCAGCAGGGTGCAAAACGCTTGAGCGAGCACGGTGAGGGTGACGTGGCGGTGCCAGCCGACGAAGCTGCGGCCTTCGAAATGGTCGATCCCGAGACCGGTCGTGAATTCACGGTAGTCGTGTTCGACCCGCCACCGCAGTTTCGCAAGACGAACCAGAGCCTTCAGCGAAGTACGGGCATCGACGTACGCCGCCGGGTCGATCGCTTCGACCGCCCACCGGGCCACGTTCATCCGCACCGTCGTGTAGTCCCACGTTGAGGAGGTCACGAACTGCTGCAACTGCTGATGATCGACGCCGAGGCGTTCCGCCGTCGGCCGCATCGACTTGCGCGCCGTCGGTGAGCAGCCCACGCACATACAACCCGCTCTTGGCCCGCTGATCCGACCGCGCGACCGCCCCCTCCAGCATCCGCGCGGTGAACTCGACCAGCCGTGGACGTACCTGCCCGATCTCCGGTGGAGCCACACCGCAATTCAACCACCATCCACAATGGACGCCCACACGACACGACGCAACCTAACAAAGCACTATTAGCCTCGGTCTTTCGCTAAGTGTTGATCAAGGGAGGTGTTCTGAGAGTTGATCTTTCTTGGTCCGGGGTTCGGCGTTTGGGCGTGACGGTGGTCCGGCGCGTGGCCGGGTTCCTCCAGGGCTGATCGCAGGGTCGGTTGGGTTGGTTCAGCCGACCGGTCGGGGCAGTGCGGCGAGACGACTGTACGCAGCGACGAGATCTGTTGCCCAGGGCCAATGTTCGGCGATGCGAAGGCGGATGCGGCGGGCCGAGGTGGTGAGGCGTGCGGCGATGTGCAGCAGTCGGTAGCGCAGCTTCTTCGGTTCGGCGACGGCGAGGTCGCCGTGCAGGAGCAGCATCTGGGTCCAGGAGAGCAGGTCGATGCCGGTCAACGCGAGTTGCAGCCAGGCGGCGTTGATGGCGAAGACGCGGGAGGGGAACCGGCCGAAGCCGGTGTCTTTCCCGGTGCGGATGCGGTCTTCGACGCGGGCGTGGCCGCGGTGGCGGGCCTCGAGGAACTGCACCGACCCGCCACCGGCTGGGGTGTCGGTCGCCATGACCTGATGGCGTAAGCCTTCGACGGTGTCGAACAGCGACAGTTGGGCACCCGGGTGCGGCACTTCGCGGCGGGCGATGAACCGGGTCCCGGGCGGGAAGCCGTCGTCCGGGACGAGACCGGTCAGTTCGCACACGTCGGCGCCGTCACGGGGTTCCCCGTCACTGTCGAGGGCCGGCACCCACCGACTGTACGTTTTGGCGGTCAGGATCGCCTGCCGGATCGGTTCGGTGATCGCGACTCCGACGGAGAATCTGGCGTCGACACCGTCACCGCGCAGGCCACGGATGTGGGCGAGCAGACCCTGGGTGCAGCCGGCCGAGTCGGCGCGGATCAGGATCGGGGTCCCGTGCCGGAACTGGTCCGGGATCTGGGTGAGCGCGTCGTCCAGGACGGTGATGTGGTCGGCGGTGGTGTTCGACCCGGCCCGCCCTTCACGCAGCATCCCGGACAGCGCTTCGCGGGTGTTGTCCAGGAAGCAGAACAGCGGGTGGTAGCCGAACGAGCGTTTCCAGGTCGGTGTGGCCGCCTCCTTCTCGGAATGGCAGATGACGATGGAGGCGTCCAGATCGAGGACCAGGCCGGGAACGGGTAGCCCGGCCGCGGTCGTTTCCGGCGGCCCACTACGGACGTCGATCCGTTGCGCCCAAGCGGTTTCCCGCGCCTGCGCCCGCGCGGTGGCGAGCCGGCGCAGCATGTCACTGTCCATCATGGACAGCAGCCGCCACGCGGTCGGGTCGGACGCGACCGGCCCGAACAACTGCGCCTGGTCCCGCAGCACGGCCAGGTCCGCGATCGCCTCACCACCGTCGGCCAGCATGACGGCCAGATCGACCGCGACCCGACCAGGATCGTGACCACCGCGACGCTGCCGCACACCGGCGAGCGCATCGCTGCACGCCGCGGTCAGGCCAGTCACTGCGGCGACATCGGCGAGGAGCCGGGCACCGGCATGGCTGACCACGCCACGCCCGTCACCACTCACCACGATCTTCGGGCGCGCTCCGGTACGCTTCACCATGCAAATGCCCTCCGGGCGGGATGGATATGACCCTAGACAAGTCCTATCTTCCCAGCTCAGACGGCACCTGTTCTCTATTGACCCACCATGTGGGCAGCCCATAACGAAGGGCTGAGGCTAGGATCCGGCGATGGCAACCTATAGCGGACCGGATGACCTGAGCGGCACCGAGTTCATCGAGACAAACTTTGCGGGCAGCGTGTTTCGCGAGGTGGATCTTAGCGGTGTCCGGATCCGCGGTGCCCTGCTCAACGGCGCCGACCTCGACGGGGTGATCGACGGGCTGCGGGTCAACGGCGTCGAGGTTGCACCGCTGGTCGAGGCCGAGCTGGACCGTCTGCACCCGGAGCGCACGCGACTGCGTCCGTCCACACCGGACGGTATGCGGATCGCATGGGAGACGGTCGAGGCGTTCTGGGCGCCGACGATGGCGCGGGCGGGATCGATGCCGGAGCAGGACGTTCACCGGTCGGTGGACGGGGAGTGGTCGTTCGTGCAGACGCTGCGGCATCTGGTGATGGTCACCGACCTGTGGTTCGGCCAGGCGGTGCTGGGGCGGGACCGGCCGTACCATCCGCTCGGGCTGCCGGCGGCGTTCATCACCAACGGCGCGGACCTCGGCATGGACCTGGCTGCCGAGCCGAGCCTCGCCGAGGTAGCGGCGGTCCGGGCCGACCGTGTGGCCGAGGTGCGGGAGTTTCTCGCCACCGCCACCCAGGAGGACCTGGACCGGGTCCGCGAGCCGGAGGTGCCGTCCGGCTGGCCTTCGCCGGCCCCTCGTGCCGCCTCCGCGTGCCTGCGGGTCATCTTCAACGAGGAGTGGGCACACCACAGCTTCGCCGTCCGCGACCTCGACACGATGGGAGACTCGACGAGCGCGATCTGACGTCGGCAAGGCCGGTCACTGCGGCGACATCGGCGAGGAGCCGGGCACCGGCATGGCTGACCACGCCACGCCCGTCACCACTCACCACGATCTTCGGGCGCGCTCCGGTACGCTTCACCATGCAGGTGCCCTCCGGGCGGGATGGATATGACCCTAGACAAGTCCTATCTTCCCAGCTCAGACGGCACCTGTTCTCTATTGACCCACCATGTGGGCAGCCCATAACGAAGGGCTGAGGTTAGCCGACATGGCGCACCACGCGACCCTGATGAGCGAGAAGGCCCACCCGATGGCGACTGCACCTAATCTCATGAGCGTCGATCCTTCGCGCCGTTCTTACCGACAACTTTCGCGAATCGCGCTCGTTCCTCGAGGCCCTCGCCCCACAACCCCTACCGATCAGCGTGGTGAGACGCCGGGGGTTGGTGGCGCAAACGCTGGTGAATCAATATTTGCTTGACGATCATGAGGGAAACGCGATGCCACTGCTCAACCCGGGAGACCCGTTCCCGGCCCTGGGCCTTACCCAGCCAGGTGGTCAGCAACTCGCCCTTCCGGATGCGTTCGCCGGCAGTCGACCGGGTTTGTGCTCGACCCGACCGGGTACGTAGTTTTCCAGCGTCCACTCTGCGGAGCCATCAGACAAGTCGTACCGGACAACGGCATTGGACTGGTTCGCGACCTGGGTGAACACCGGGCGTAACCATGGCTAGTCGGCACAGGCCGTGCGGCACGGTGACACGATCTACATGTCCGGACAGTTCTCACATCGCCGCGAACAGTTCCACGCGCCCGCACCAGCCGACACGGACAACACGATCACCGACGTTTCTGCGATGGCGGAGCAGATGCGGCAGACGTACGCCAACCGTACGCCAACGCCGAGGACGTGCTGAGCCGCTTCGAAGCATCGCTCGACGACGACGCCCTCGCGCCACAACCCCTACCGATCAGCGTGGTGAGACACCGAGGTCTGGTGCCACTAACACTGGTGAACCGAAAAATGCCGTGTAGGCGAGGACCGGGTGCAGGGAGGTGCCCGATGAAGGCGATCGTGGTGACGGACCAGGCTGCGGGAACGGCTGGGATGACGCTGGTGGAGCGGCCCGAGCCGACGGCCGCGATCAACGACGTCGTCGTTCAGGTTCATGCGTCGGGATTCACCTCGGGTGAGCTGACGTGGCCCTCGACCTGGACCGATCGCCTCGATCGTGACCGGACACCGTCGATTCCCGGGCAAGAGCTGGCCGGAGTGGTCACCGCTCTCGGTTATGGCACGACGGGGCTGTCGACGGGACAGCGGGTGTTCGGTCTCACGGACTCGTATCGCGGCGGCGGGCTGGCGGAGTATGTGGCGATCGAGGCACGCAACCTCGCGCCGCTGCCGGGCGACGTCGACTTCACGGTGGGCGCGAGCCTGCCGATGCGGTCTGACTGCGTGGCAAGGGCTGTTCGAGCACGGCCGCCTTCAGGCGGGGCAGAGCGTCCTCGTGCACGGCGCGGCCGGCGCAGTCGGGACGATGGTGACTCAGCTCGCACGTGAGTTCGGCGTCTACGTCATCGGTACCGGGCGCGCTGCCGACCGTCAGAAGGCGCTCGACTTCGGCGCGCAGGAGTGCGTCGACCTCGACAACGACGCCCTGGAAGACGTCAGCGGCGTCGACCTGGTGTTCGATGTCATCGGCGGCGACATCCAGAGGCGGTCCGCGGGCGTGATCCGGGCCGGAGGAACTCTGGTGACCGTCGTCGGGCCGCCCGAGGCGCGGCCCGCCGACGGCTTGGCGATCGACTTCGTCGTCGAGTCCGATCGCACCCAACTGGGTGAGATCGTCCACCGGGTGCGGGACGGACGACTGCGGACAAACATCGGCAACATCGCAACCCTCGACGATGCCGTCGCCGCCCTCAACCCGACTGAGCGGATCAAGGGGAAGACGATCATCCGCGTTCGTCCGTGAGGACTCGGGGACGCGATCGCGAGCACGAAGGCGATGACGGATGCCGCGAGCACACCCACTCGCGTTTCGTTCTGCGCAAGCTCGTCGTCGATCGCGAGGTCGACGATGAACAGCGAGATGGTGAATCCGATCCCGCACAGCGCTGCACCGCCGAGGATGCGATCGAGGGTGGGTCCCGCTCCGAACTCGCCGAGCCCCAGACGCCGGAGGAGCTCACTCGAACCGAAGACGCCGAGGAGCTTGCCGACGACCAGGCCCACGGCGATGCCCTGCGTCAGAGTGGAGCCGGCCGCGTCGGCGAGGATCTCGGGGCTCAGCATGACGCCCGCGTTGGCGAGGGCGAACGGCGGAAGGATGACGTACGCGACGTACGGGGCGTAGGCGGACTGGAGGCGCTCGTTAATCGAGATGGACTCGCGCATGATTACTCGCCGGGCTGGCTGTTCCCGGTCGTGTCGGTGTCCGGGTGGCGTGCAGCGAGGCCAGTGAACAGGGTGGCGATGAGGGCAAGTGCGCCGTATCCGAGGGCGATCTGCGGTAGCGAGAAGATGTTGGAGAGTTGGCCGGAGATGAGGCTGGGGAAGGCGGCCGCGCTGTAGCAGATGAGGTAGATGATGCTGAACATCGGTGCCCGGTCGGCCAGGGTGCTGCCGTGCAGCAGGCCGCGGGTGGCGGCGCTGATGGCGATGCCTTGACTGACGCCGGCGACGACGGTTGCGGCGATGAACAGTACGAGTGTGCCGGTGGCGATTGCTGTGATGATGCTGATCCATCCAGCCAGGAAGATGATCATGCCGAGGCGTTGGGCTGTCGCGGGTGTGAACCGGCCGCCGAGGGGAGCGCCCAGAGCGCTGGGGGCCATGTAGGCGGCGAACACCAGCCCGAGGACGAGCGGGCTGCGCGTGTGGAGTTGATCTTCGACTAGCGTTGGCACGAAGGCCTGATAGAAGGCCCCGGTCGCCCAGGTGGCGAGGAACACCGCTGCCGCGACGGGGAGCAGATGCCTGACCCGGGCCGGTACGCGAACCTGGGGTCGCAGTGACAACCAAGCGCCCGGCGACGGAGTTGCAGTCTCCGGGCTGACAGCGACGAGTGCGGCAGACAGGAGAAGGAGGCCGACGGCGACCAGGTAGATGAGCTCGCGTGGCCAGGGGCCGAACTGGACCAGGGCGCCGGAGGCGATGGCGCCGACGGCGAGGCCGAGCATGACCGTCTGGCTGGAGGCGACGGAGGCCAACCAGGCCGGCCTGGCCGGTGCGGCATCGACGATGTAGGAGGTGAGGCTGGTGCTGGCCAGCCCGGCACCGAGGCCCATCAGGAGCCGACCGGCGATCAGTATGCCGATGTCGTGCACGTTCAGCAGCAGCAGACAGCCCAGCACAAGCAGGCCGAGGCTCGCGATCGAGGTGGGCCGGCGGCCGAGATGATTGGACAGCCGTCCCATCATCAACAGTGTGGTGAGAGTGGCAGCGGAATAGGCGACGACGGTCATCGCGATGCCGGCGTTGGTGAACCCGTCCTCGGCCCGGTAGACGTTGAAAAGCGGGATCGTCGAGCCTACCGCGGCAAACGCGGCCACCAGGGAGCCCACCGCAGATACGAAGGCCAGCCGAAGCGACCCGCCCCGGCTGACCTTGTTGATCACTGGTGCCACGTTCTGCATCGAGCGGTGCCTTTCTCTTGTTCTGAACTAGGCCGGCCGCGAATAGGCCAGATGGCGACCCACGCGACATCGGTAAGCGAGAAGGCGCAACGAATGGCGTCCTCCGTGACCTGATTTGTGCCGATTCGTCACGCCGTCTTACTTACAACGTCACGATTTCGCTCGTTCCTCGACGCCTTCCCGCCGACCACCAGCAGGTGCGGAGTACCAAAGGTCATCGGTGGCCTTTGGTTACTCCCGGGTGCTTCGGGTCGATGAGATCGGCGTACTCGGGGTTGTGCTCGATGAAGGTGTGCACCATCGGGCACATGATGGTGACCGTCTTGCCTTGCGTCCGCACGTCGTCGAGGACGTGTCTGATCAGCTCTGTGGCGATGCCCTGTTTGCGGAACTCGGGGAGCACTGAGGTGGCCAGCAACACGAGCCGGTCGTCGCCGGCGACGTTGTATGGCAGGCCGGCAATCTCGCGGTCGCCCACGATGGCCTCGTAGATGCCGGTTTTCTCGTCGTTGACGACTGCGAAGTCGAACGCGGGAGCGTGGGGATCGTCGGTTACCTCGTCGATGAGGACGATCTGATCCTGACTGAGGGCGCCCTTCCCACCGAGGTATCCGGCCTCATCGGGGTACTCGAAGGCGTATCGGGCCGGCTCAGTCGGGTCGGTCATGGGGGGGTATCCCTTCGTTGATAGTTCGTTCGCCGGCCGAGGCCGCTCGTTCTTGTTCTTAGGTGTGCCGAGTCCTTTAGGGGCGAACGCGGATGATCGTCTTCCCCTTGATCCGCTCGGTCGGGTTGAATGCGGCGACGGCGTCGTCGAGGGTTGCGATGTTGCCGATGTTGGCCCGCAGTCGTCCGTCCCGGACCCGCTGGACGATCTCACTCAACTGCGCGCGATCGGCCTCGACGACGAAATCGACTGCCAGGCCGTCCGCGGGCTGCGCTTCGGGCGAGCCGGCAATGGTCACCAGCATTCCGCCAGCTCGAACCAAACCCGCAGACCGCTTCCCAATGTCGCCACCGATCACGTCGAAGACCAGGTCGACGCCGCCGACGTCTTCCAGCGCGTCGTTCTCAAGGTCGACGAACTCCTGTGCACCGAAGTCGAGTACGATCTGCCGGTCGGCGGTACGTCCGGTGCCGATGACGTAGGCGCCGGCCTCTCTGGCCAGTTGAGTCACCATCGAGCCGACTCCACCGGCCGCACCATGCACGAGAACGCTCTGGCCCACCTCGGAGCGGCCGTGCACGAACAGTCCCTGCCACGCGGTCAGACCCGAGATCGGCAGGCTTGCGCCCACCGTGAAGTCGACATCACCCGGCAGGGGCGCGACGTTACGCGCCTCGATCGCCACGTACTCGGCCAGAGTGCCGTCGCGAGCCCAGTCCGCGAGCCCGAACACCCGTTGTCCCACCGACAGTCCTTTCGTGCCGTAGCCGAGCGCGGTGACCACTCCGGCCACCTCGTGGCCAGGGATCGACGGTGTGCGGTCGCGGCCGAGGCGATCGGTCCAGGTTCCGGGCCACGTCAGCTCGCCGGGGGTGAATCCCGACGCATGAACCTGAACAACGACGTCGTTTGTCGCCGGTTCCGGCTCGGGCCGCTCCACCAGCGTCATCCCGGCCGTTCCCGCAGCCTCATCTGTCACCACAATCGCCTTCATCGGGCACCTCCTCGTCACGTGGAACCTAGCCGTTCCATGCGCGCTAGGGGTCCAACGTACATGGACTATCTCGTCCACACCAAGTGCCATCTGGGGGCTCCCGAGTAACGAGGCCTTCGCTCGCAAGCGCCGTTGGCGGGTGACAGGATGCAGCTTGACGTGGGGGTATGAACGCGCCGCCGCGCACCCAGGCCTCACCCAAGGAGTTGACGCAGCTGGCGTGATTTGGACGATAGAGTCCGACGAATGGTGCGCGAACGGCGCGGAGCGCATGCCGCAACCGGGCAGACATCGACATCTCCTCACTCGCCAGGCGGCTGGAGGCCGACGAGCTGCTGGACCACATCGTCCACAACAGTCAGGGAGAGCCCAAAACGGAGATTGCGAATGGATGCTACAGACCACCACCGTGAGGGTTCACCGATGGACCGCGGCGGATGCTCGCGCGTAGGGGCTATCGCTGACCCGCCCAGCGATGCCTTGGCCTTGGGAGGGCCGCTACTGTGCAGCCTGGACTCACTCGATGACTTGGCGCGCTGGCGCGATGAGGTCATCAACCTGCACCGGCAAGTGATCCTCGGCACCTCCGCTGTGCCCGATGTTGCCAGCTGCGCGTGCAACGGCGCCGGGTCGCGAGTGGCGCGTCCCGTCGCGACCGCCACACTGGAGGCGTTGTTGGCAGCCGGCATCGACCGAATGCGGGAGAACGGCGAACTGGCGGTCGACGCCGATCCGGCCAGACTGGCGACGGGCTTGACAGCCGCGTTGCAGGGCGGATCGCTGCTGGCGAAAACAACCCGTGACATCGTCCCGCTGGAAGCCGCGCTCGACGCGGCGCGGAGCTGTCTTCGCTCGCATTCCGCCGGATGAGCACTGCACTTATCAGGCCGAGAGAAACATCCTGACATGATCGAGCGCCATGTTGAGCGCAATCTCCATGGGTGTGACGTCATGAGCGGCCTGGGCCAACAGGTAGCCCCCTTGCAGCGCTGCCATCAGCCCGATCGCGAGCTTCCGAGGGTCGGCGTCGGCAGCGAGTGTCCTGGCATCCTGCATGCGACGCAGGCCGGCCTCGATGAGTTTTTCCCACTCGTCGAAGGTCTCCGCCACGGCCATGCGGGCGACCTCGTCCTGGTCGGAGACCTCCCCGGCGATCGAGCCGAGGACGCAGCCGTATGCGCCCTTTTGCAGTGAGTTGCGCTGGACGAGTGCGTCCCTCCACCGAACCAGACCATTGAACGATCTGAGGCGTTGAAGCGCAGCATGCTCGCGCTCCATGACCTGTTCCGCGCGGAGCAGAACCACGGCGCGGACCAGCTGCTCCTTGTCGGCGAAGTGGTTGTAGAGCTGAGATTTGCTCGTGCCGCTCGCGGCGCGGACCTCGTCCAGAGTGGTCGAGCTGACCCCCTTCACGTACATGAGCTCGGCCGCGGCCTCGATGATGCGCCGCCTCGTCGCCGCGCCGCGAGGTGTCAGCCTCGACTCCTCTCCGGCGCTCTCTGACCTGGTCACAAAGGCAAGGCTACCGGCCTGGATAATCGGCACCGGTTCATCGATCATCCGCGTGTTCAACGGAAGACTGCACGACCGACGCTGAGGCCACGAAGAAACTGGACCTTAAGGATGCGGTCGAGCTGGTCCGCTCGTCGCCCTGTCGAACGATTCGTGAGGTTGGCCGAGAACTCGGCGTGAACCACGAGACCCTGCGTCACGAGGTTCGGCCGTACTCGACATGTAGGACGACAAGTACGGCTCTGACGATCTTGTCGATATTCCGGTCGCAGGGGCTGACGTTACGCAGTGCCTTGAAGGTGGTCTTGAGCAGGGAATTGCCGCGTTCGCCGATATCCCGGAGGCCGTTGTGGACCTTGTTGTAGGTCTTCTGGACGTCGGTAGGCTGCCCGCCCTTGGGTTTCTGCGTGGTTGTTCGGCTGCTGTACCTGACCGTGAGCAACGGCTCTGCTGCTCGGCCACCCAGGGCAGCGGGTGGACCGGGGCAGTCGGGAAGCGGACGGGGCACCGCCAGCCAGCCGTCGGGGCACGGTAGCGCCTATGGTGCTGCGGGTGACCGATCCTTCCAGCGCCCACCGCAGCGTCGTCGGCGACATCATCGCCGCGCCCCGCGGCCGAGCCTCCGTCGGACGCGCCGGACCTGCGGATCACCCGCCGCCGGCGTCCGCAGACCGTCGCCGACCTCCTGTCCGCAGAGGTGGCGCAGTTGCGGGCCGTGTGGCATCCCTGCTCGCTCGACGACGTGCTGGCCGACGAGGGGAACGAGGTCGAGGCCGCCGAGGTCGTCGACACCGCCGATGGCCCCGACCACCTCGTCGACCAACGCCGACGGGACCACACGCGTCAACACTCCGATCGCGATGCGATCCGACAACCGCTCATCCGTCGGCGGCTTCGCCTGTCCAGCACGCGGCGCAAGACCACCATAGCAGTTGATCTATTAAGTCAGTGGTATTGGCCCTAGTTCCTTCTGGACAGCGTGCTCGCGCACCGGCCGTGATCCTCGGCGCACGACAGCATGAGCGAACACATACTTCCCGCGTATGCCCGCTACGATGCTTCATCCTGCTCGCGGGCGAGCAGGTGCAGATGTGTTATGGCCATGTTGATTGCGGAAGCCATCGGCGTGACGTCGCGGGAGGTCTGCGCCAACAGGTAGCCGCCCTGGACAGCCGCCACGAACCCCGTCGCAAGTTGGGCCACGTCGGCGTCCTGCGGAATGACACCTTCCTGCTGAAACCGGCGAAGGAGATCTTCGAAGAGTTCTTGCCAGGCCATGAACAGGTCGTGCAGCTTCCTGCGTGCGACCGAGTCCTGATCGGAAACCTCGTTCGCCAGGGAGCCCAAAGGGCACCCGTACCGGCCGTCTTGCAGGGCATTGCGCGCGACAAGTGCATCCCGCCAACGTCGCAGGCCCGCGAACGTTCTCACCTTCTCCAGGCGTTCTCGCTCACCGGTTATCGTTTGCTCGCCCACAAACTCGATCACTGCCCGTACCAGCGCTGGCTTGTCTTCAAAGTGTCCGTACAGCTGCGATTTACTGACTTTGCTCGCTGAGACGACGTCGTCCAGAGTCGTTCCACCGACTCCTCGCACGCGCATCAGATCGGCGGCGGTGGCGACGATTTTAGACTTCGTCTTCGCGCCACGCGCCGTCAACCGCGCGGCTGCGACGGTCTGCGAGCTCTCCTCCACACTGCCATGGTACTGACAGGACCGCCGCACGAACCAGGTCAAGGCATCAGCGCCGGGCGCGGCCGCAGCAGGGGCACCGGCGAAGGTGAACGTGGACGCGTGCAGCCACCTAGCCACATCTGGACGATTTCGTCTCGGTTGGTCAACCGTCGACGTCCCTTGAGGCGTCCCATCGGCCATCGTGAGCATTCCCCGCCCGCAGGCGTACCGGCCTCTGCGACCTCACCGCCAGGCGCCCGGCTGTATGACTCCGCCATCCCTTCTAAACCAACCAACATCCACAAGGTCCCGACAGACTCACCCGGACCGAGCGATTGTCATGGTGTCCGCGACACGCGCCGCTGCTGAGCAGGCTCTCGTCATGGATCACCGACGACCCGCCGGCTTCAGCAACGCGACCTGTGGGGGCGGTAGTGGGTTCGGTGGTCATTGGCCGAGTTGTCGGAGTGGCCGGTGGCCGTTGTAGTGCTCGGTGTACTCGATCAGGACCTTGGCAAGGTGTCGTTCACCGACGATGAGCACCCGGTTGGTGCACTCGCGTCGTAGCGTGCAGACGCCCGAAAGGCAGATGACGCCCGATCAGTCTTGGGCACGCGCAGCGGATCCGTCTTCGCCGCCGCCACAGCGGTCTACCTGTTGCATGCCGACGGCGCGTATCGCCTGCTGACCCGGGCGCTCGACGACGCCGGCACTGCCAGGACACCAATCTGGCTCATCGGTGGCTGGGCTGGTCGAGTGGGCTTCGCCGAGGCCCTTGATGTGGGGACGCGAGGCCCTAGGTTTACGGGCTCTGCAACCGGAAAGTTCGCACAAGAGGCTCGACGCGTGAGCCGATCGCAACCCCCACCGGTCGGCTCGCTGCTGTTGGAACAGGCCAACCTGGCTCTCGGAGGATGATGCGCCATGACGACTATCGAGCTGTATCCCGACGACGTTTACAACCAGCGGACGATCCGCCAGGGCCACCCATCTGACTGGGTCAACCGCGAAGGTGGTGACTACGACTTGGTGGTGCTCGGCGGCGGACCGGGCGGCCTCACCGCTGCCATGACTGCTGCTGCAGGCGGGCACCGCGTCGCGATGACGGAGCAGCGATTGACCGGGGGCACTTGTGTCAACTTCGGCTGCACGCCGAGCAAGGCGCTGATTCGCTGCGCACGCGCGGTACATGATGCCAGCCGCGGGGCCGAGTTCGGATTTCGGCTCGACGCCCCACCCCAGACTGATTTCGGCTCGGTCATGGATCGGGTCCGCAGGATGCGTTCCATGAGCAGCTCAGGCGATGCGGTCGAGGCGGCCGAGCAAGCGGGGGTAGAGGTCTACCTCGGGCACACGCGCTTCACCGCGCCGAATGCCGTGGAGGTCGAGGGCCGGACGCTGCGATTCCGGAAGGCTGTGATCGCCACCGGATCGGACCCCGTGGTGCCCCCCATCGAGGGACTGCGGACCGGCGAGTACCTGACCAATGAGACCGTCTTCTCACTGACCGAGCTGCCAGCCAGGCTCATCGTCATAGGCAGCGGTCCGCTGGGATGCGAGCTGGCCCAGGCCTTCCGCCGTCTCGGCAGCGAGGTGGACCTGGTCAGTCGCCCCAGGACCCTGCTGGCCCATGATGAGCCGGAGGTCGGTGAGCTGATCCGTCGCCGGTTCGAACAGGAGGGGATACGACTCCATCTCGGGTTCACGGCAGTACGGGCGGGCGCCGGCCGTTTGCTGGTGCTAGGCCCCGACGGGACACACGAGCTACCCTATGACGCGCTGCTGCTCGGCACCGGCCGCAAGGCGAACGTAGACCACCTGGACCTGGACGCGACAGGGGTACACGTCGCCAGAGACGGCGTGGAGGTAGATGAATACCTGTGCACCAGCAACTCCGACATCTATGCCGCTGGCGATGCAACCTTCCCGCAGAAGTTCACGCACGCGGCCATTGCGACAGCGCGGCTCTGTATCGCGAATGCGCTGGATGGAGCGCGTCGCCCGGCACGGGAGCTCGTCATTCCCCACTGCACCTACACCGATCCCGAGGTGGCCGAGGTGGGCCTGACTCCGCGCCGAGCCCGCGACGAAGGTGTCGCCATCGACGCTTACCGGCTCGACCTTGCCAAGGTGGAGCGGGCGTTCATCGACGGCGAGGAGGAGGGATTCGGGGCGATCTACACGCGCAGCGGCAGCGACGTAATCGCGGGAGCGACGCTTGTGGCGGCGCATGCCGGTGAGATGATCAGCGAGCTTACGCTGGCAGTCACGAACCAGCTGACGCTGGAGGCACTGGCCAACACGGTTCACTGCTACCCGACACAGGCCGAGGTCTTCCAGCGAATCGCACTGCAGGCCGGACCCCAGAGGGTCGCTGTGGCCCACTAAAGACTTTGAAGTAATGAGGTCCGCGTGTCGTGCCGTATCCACTTAGGGGGTGTCTCAGTTGGTGAAGTTGCGGCCTCGGGCATGATCTTTATTTGTGGCGGATGTTGTCGAGGACATGATCCAGACGTGGGCGCCGGATGACCTGTGGACGGTGGCACAGCCGTTGATTCCGGTTGCTGCGAAACGACCTCAGGGCGGTGGGAAGCGCCGGGCGGACGACCGGGCCGTCCTGGCCGCGATCGTGTACATGGTGCAGGCCGGGTGTTCGTGGCGGAAACTGCCCGCGGTGTTCTTCGGGGTGTCCCGCCCGACGGTGCACCGCAGGTTCACCGAGTGGACCAAGCACGGCTTGTGGGAACGGATCCACCACGAACTGCTGCACCGGCTGCAGGTGGCCGGCGGGATCGACTGGTCACGGGCGATCGTCGACTCGATCAGTGTCCGGGCCTTGAAAAGGGGGACCTGACCGGGCCAAACCCGGTCGACCGCGGCAAACCGGGCTCGAAGATCCACGTCCTGTGCGACCGGCGCGGGATCCCGTTGCAGGTGCTGATCTCCGCCGCGAACACCCCGGACGCGCAACTGCTGTTCCCGCTGCTGGACGCGTTCACCCCTGTGCGTGGGCGGCGTGGCCGCCCTCGCCACCGTCCGGAGAAGCTGCACGCGGACAAGGCCTACGACCACAAGGCGATCCGGGCCGAGGTGCAGCGCCGCGGCATCCGGGTCCGCATCGCCCGCAAGGGCGTGGAGTCCTCCGAGCGGCTGGGCCGGCACCGGTGGATCGTCGAGTCATGCCTGTCCTGGTTCACCAACAACCGCAGACTCGCCCGCCGCTACGAACGCAAAGCCGAGCATTTCCAAGCCTTCGCCGACCTCGCAGCCATCCTCATCTGCCAACGCCGACTCGCCAAAATCACCAACTCAGACACCCCCTAAGTTGGATCTACGACCTCAGCCCGGCCAGGCTGGGTCGAGGTGGCCGGCGGGTTGCTCTCTCCAGCGGGTGTCCACGGCACTTTGGGTGTGACTCTCATCTGGCGTGCGCCCGCCGGTCACCGCCGTGGGAGTGGCTCAAGGGGTACGCCCAGCTCAAAGTAGCGTTGCCCTCCCCACAACGTCCACTGTGTACGAGTGAGGAGGCGCAACGGATGGGCCGTGTGGTGATCGGGATGGATCCGCACAAGCGGTCGGCCACAATCGAGGCCATCGACGAGCGCGAGCTGGTACTTACCCAGGGCCGGTACGGCACGGATACCGATGGCTACCAGGCGATGCTCGCGGCCGGCCGACAGTTCCCGGACCGGGTGTGGGCGGTGGAGGGCTGCAACGGGATCGGTCGGCACATCGCTCAGCGTCTGGTCGCCGACGGTGAAACCGTCCTCGACGTGCCGGCCAAGCTGTCCGCCCGGGTCCGGGTGTTCGACACCGGACAGGGCCGCAAGACCGACCCGGTCGACGCGCACAGCGTGGCTGTGGCCGGGCTGCGCCGCCCGAACCTGCGTCCCGTGGTGGCCGATGATGTCACCGTCGCCATCCGCCTGCTGGTCGACCGCCGCGACGAACTCGGCCGGACCCGGACCGAGACCGTCAGCCGCATCCACCACCTGTTGCTCGAGCTGATCCCCGGTGGGGCGAAGAAGTTCCTCACTCGCGGCCAGGCCAGCTACCTGCTGCGCACGGCGCCGGCACCGGTCGGCGTCGCGGCCCAGACCCGCCATCAGCTGGCCCGTGAGCTCATCGACGAGCTGACCGTCATCGATGCAAAATCCGGGCTGCGGACAAGCACCTGCGCGAGCTCGTGACCGCGGCCGGCAGCTCGCTGACCGAACTGCATGGGATCGGCCCGTCCGGGTCCGCTCGGCTCATCGGTGACATCGGCGCCATCGACCGGTTCCGCAGCGCCGCGCACTTCGCGTCCTGGAACGGCACCGCCCCCATCGAGGCGTCATCCGGTGACCAGAAACGCCACCGGCTCTCCCGCGCCGGCAACCGACGCGTCAACCGGGTGCTGCACATCATGGCTGTCGTCCAACTCCGCCGCGACACCCCCGGCCGCGCCTACTACCGGCGCCGCCTGGCCGAAGGCAAGACCACCATGGAGGCGCTGCGGGCGCTCAAACGGCACCTCTCCGATGTGGTCTACAAGCGGATGGTCCAGGACGCCAAACGCGCACGAACCGATGCGACGGGCCCGGGAGGACACTCGGGAGCGACTCTGCAATCCAGCGCGGACGGCCCAATCCCGACAGCCACCTCTTCGGACAAGTCACAGCCCGGACCCGCCACCGCCAAGCGTAGAACAAACCTCGCTGCCACCCCTTGACTAGAGGGGATCCATGAGCGTGCACGTGATCAAGCTGACCGGCAGCGCAGCGGAGCGCGCTTGCGTCAGGCGGCGACCGTGGGGAAGATCTCGCATGCGCGTCGCTGGGTCGCCGGTCTCACCGTGCTCGCGATCGTCGTTGTGGCGGTGGTCGTGCTGTGGCGCCGAGTGCACGACCCACGGCAGTACCCGGGCAGCGGCGACCACGTCATGCTCAGCTACTCGCTGGATAGGGCGCATCTGACGCTGCCGGAGTGCGGCTAGCGGCATGCGGTACTGGTACCACGGCAACCTCTTCGGCGAGGCCGACACGCTGATGCGGATGTCCGCACTGCGCGGGTGTCGAACAGCTTCTGACAGCGAACGCGGCCGAGCCAATCCACGCTGAGGACAGGCCGCCAACGTTTGTCACCCGCGCGCCGACCTGACCACTGCCGCAGGCGCCGGGCAGGTTCGTGGCAGAGGTGCGCGCCGGTCGGGCGGCCCGGTGGCCGCGCTGCTTCTCGGGTGGGGACGAGGTCGCGCTCGGACGAAGGTCACCGCCTCCGGCTCGCGACGAAGCTGCGCGGTGCGGTTTCGCGGTACCGCCGCCGCGCATCGCTCGGCGAGGCGCTCCGGTGTCGGCCCCTGCGTTAGGTCTGTCACGATGGACAGCGGGGCGTGGTCACGGTTAGCTCGGTGCTGTGAGCGCTCCCACCTCTCGCCAGCTCCTCGGGCGGGACGACGAAATGCGGGTTCTGGCCAGGCACCTTGACGGGGTGGACGTTCTGGGGCGCGCGGTCGGCGTGATCGGTGAGCCGGGCGTCGGCAAGAGCGCGTTGCTCGCCGAGGTCGTGGAACAGGCCCGGGCGCGCGGCTTCACGGTACTCAGCGCACGGGGCAGCCAGTCCGAGACGCATCTGCCGTTCGCCAGCCTCCACCAGGTGCTGAGGCCCCTGCTGGCCGGGGCCGACCGGTTGCCGGCCCAGCAGCGCGACGCCCTGCTCGCCTGCTTCGCCATGGGGAGCTCCAGCGAGGTGAACCCGTTCTTCGCGTTTCTGGCGGTGCTGGAGCTGCTCGTCGACCTGGCCCGGCGGACGCCGGTGCTCGTGGTGCTCGACGACCTGCACTGGATGGATCAGCCGTCCATCGACGCGCTTGCGTTCGTCGCCCGACGGATCGGCAGTGAGCGGGTCATTGTGCTTGGTGCGTCGCGGCCCGGGCCGCTGCCGTTCGCCGACGCGCATGCGGTCGAGTGGATGGAGCTGGGCGGGATCGACGACGGGGCGGCGGCCGCGTTGCTGGACGAGCGGGCGCCGCGGTTGCCGACGGCCTCCCGGGAGCGGGTGCTGCGGCAGGCCCGTGGAAATCCGCTCGCCCTGGTCGAGTTCGCCGGTGCGCTGGAATCGGGGCGGTACGCGTGGGTCGAGCTCGACGACGACCTGCCCATGACGACACGGCTCGAGCGGGCGTTCGCGGCGCGGGCCGAGCACCTCGGGGCAGCCGCGGGGGCGGTGCTGACCATCGCCGCCGTGGACGACGGTGACGACCTGCACGATGTGCTCGCGGCTGCGGGGATGCTGCACGGGGCGCCGCTGGACCGGATGGCGGCGCAGCCGGCGCTGGAGCACGGACTGCTGATCGTGGTCGGCGAGCGGTACCGGATCGGTCATCCGCTGGTCGCATCCGCACTGCGGCAGGCGATGTCGCCGGACACGCGGCGTCTGGCGCACGAGGCGCTCGCCCAGGTGCTGGCGGCGCATCCGGACCGGGCGGTGTGGCATCGGGCCTCGGCGGTGTCCGGGCGGGATGAGGACATCGCGGCCGCGTTGGAGCAGGCGGCCGGCAATGCCCAGCGGCGCGGGGCGATCGCCTCGGCGGCGGCGTGGCTGGAGCGGGCGGCGGCGCTGAGCCCGGACCCGCAGGACCAGGCCGGCCGGCTGCTCGGGGCGGCGGAACTCGGGTTTCAACTGGGCCGGTTCAGCCAGGTGGAGCAGATCAAGACGAAGGTCACGGGGATGCCGCTGCGGGCGCGGGACCGGTCGCGGCTGATCTGGCTCGAAGGGGTCTTCCACGACGGCTCGACGGGGGAACCCGCCGAGGTGCGGCACCTCGTCGACCTCGCCGGCCAGGCCGTCGACGGTGACGTCGAGCTGGCGGTGCAGCTGCTGGTCGGCGCGGCCCGGCGGGTGTGGTGGCGCGACCCGGGTGAGGGGCTGCGGCACGAGATCGTGCAGGCCGCCCAGCACCTGGGCTTGCCGGACGGCGACCCGCGACGGCTGGCGATCTTCGCCCTGGCCGAGTCGCACGAGCAGGGGCCGGCGGTCATCGAGCAGCTGGCCCGGTGGCCTGCCGACGCCGGTGGGCGGCCCGACCTGGCGGGGCTGCTGGGCATCGCCGCGTTCTGCACCGGCGACTTCGGCCGGGCGGTCGCGTTCCTGTCCACGCCGGTGCAGGAGCTGCGGGCGCAGGGCCGGATGAGTCTGCTCGCCGAGGCACTGGCGATCCGGGCGTGGGCCGAGATCTACCTCGGTACCTTCGACGCGGCGAGCTCGGCCGACGAGGCCATGCGGCTCGCCGACGAGACCGGCCAGTCGCTGTGGGCCGCGACCGCGCGCATCGCCGTGGCCCTGATCGACGGGGTCGGGCACGGCTGGGACACCCGGCACCACCTGCTGGCCGAGGCCGAGGTGGTGGCCCGGCGCACCCCGAACGCGGCGTCGTCGCTGCTGGCCGGCGTGCAGCTGGCCCGAGGGGTCGCTGAGCTGGGCGCCGACCGGCCCGACCCCGCATTCCGGGAGCTGCACCGTGTCTTCGAGCCCAGCGACCCGGCCTTCCAGCGCCAGCAGCAGGTGTGGGCGCTGAGTCACCTGGCCGACGCCGCCGTCCACACCGGCCGGCACGCCGAGGGCCGCGACGCGCTGGCCGCGATGGAGCGGCTCGCGGGCGCCTCACCCGCGACGGGCTCCATCATTGCGCTGGAGTATTCGCGCGCGGTCCTGGCCGAGCCGGTCGCGGCCGAGCCTCTGTTCACAGCGGCCATCGACGGCGCGAGCCGGACGCTGCCCTGGCACCGGGCCCGGGCCGAGCTGGCCTTCGGCTCGTGGCTGCGCCGGCAGCGCCGGGTCGTCGAGTCCCGCGACCCGCTCCGTGCGGCCAGGGCCGTCTTCGAGTCCGTCGGCGCCCGTACCTGGGCGCAGCGGGCCGACCGGGAACTGCGGGCGACGGGTGAGCGCGGCTGGCAGCCGGCGGCCAACCTGCGGGACCGCCTGTCGCCGCAGGAGACCCAGATCGCCGAACTGGCCGCGCAGGGCCTGTCCAACCGCGAGATCGGCCAGCGCCTGTTCCTGTCGCACCGCACGGTCAGCTCGCACCTGTACCGCATGTTCCCCAAACTGGGCATCGCCGCCCGCGGCCAGCTCGCCGAGGCGCTGTCGAGCCACGTGCAGTCACTTGACGCTACTCAAGACTGAAGCCTGCGGCGCCGGTGTCACCTACGGTCATCACGACTGCCTGTGATCGTAAGGAGTGGAGAACAACCGTGACCACGCCCGTGCTTTTCATCCATGGCCTCTGGCTGCATGCCTCGTCCTGGGATCCGTGGACCGACCTGTTCCGTGCCAACGGCTATGACCCGCAGGCCCCTGGCTGGCCCGGCGACGGCGAGACCGTCGAGGCGTCCCGCGCGAACCCCGAGGCGATCGGCGATCACGGTATCGACGATGTCGTGGCGCATTTCGCTGCCATCATCGAGCAGCTGCCGTCAGCCCCGATCCTGATCGGGCACTCGTTCGGCGGCATGATCGCCCAGAAGCTGCTGGGCCAGGACCGCGCCCGGGCCGCCATCGCCATCGACGCCGCGCAGATCAAGGGCGTGCTGCCGGTACCGCTGTCAGCGCTGCGGGCGACGCTGCCGGTCTTCAAGAACCCGGCCAACGTGCACCGGGCGGTGTCGCTGACCCCGCAACAGTTCCGCTTCGCGTTCGCCAACACGGTGTCGGAGCAGGAGTCCGACGAGTTGCACGCGCGCTGGACGATTCCGGCGCCGGGTAAGCCCCTCTTCGAGGCGGCCACCGCGAACTTCAACCCGCACTCCCCGGCCAAGGTCGCCACCGAGAACCAGAACCGGGGCCCGCTCCTGCTCATCGCCAGCGGCAAGGACCACACCGTCCCGGAGTCGGTGACCCGCTCGACCCTGAAGCAGTACCGCCACTCCGAGGCCGTCACCGACATCCTGACCTTCCCGGACAAGGCCCACTCGCTGACCATCGACGCCAGCTGGCGCGAGGTCGCCGACACGTGCCTGACCTGGCTGAAGGAACACTCCCTGTGAACCTGGGTCTGGCCGGCCGCCGGGCCGTGGTCACCGGCGCCAGCAAGGGCATCGGCCTGGCCGTGACCCGTGCGCTGTTGCAGGAGGGCGCCCGCGTCGCGGCGGGCGCCCGGCACGCCTCGGCCGAACTCACCGCCACGGTCGAGGAGGCCGATGCCCTCGTTGTCCTCGCCGACCTGACCACCACGGCCGGCTGCGCCGCGATCGTGGACGCGGCCGTGACCCGCTTCGGCGGTGTCGATCTCCTCGTCAACAACGTCGGCGCCGTCCACCCGCGCACCGGCGGCTTCCTTTCGGTCACCGACGAGGACTGGCAGCAGGCGCTCGAGGCCAACGTGTTCTCGGCCGTCCGAGCCACCCGGGCCGCGTTGCCCCACCTGCTGGCCGGCGCTCCGTCGGCCATCGTGACCGTCTGCTCGGTGAACGCGACCCTGCCCGATCCCGGCGTCATCGACTACAGCGCGGCCAAGGCAGCGCTGCGTAGCTTGTGCAAGTCGCTGTCGAAGGAGCTCGGCCCGTCAGGCGTCCGGGTCAACACGGTGAGCCCGGGACCGGTCGAGACCGAGCTCTGGCTGGGCCCAGGCGGCGTGGCCGACACGCTCGCCCGGGCCGGGGGCGTCGACCCAGCGGCCGTGCGGGCGGCCGCCGTTGCCGGCACCGCGACGGGCCGCTTCACCCGCGCCGACGAGGTCGCGCAGGTGGTGCTGCTGCTCGCCGCCGAGACCGCGGGCAATATCACCGGCACGGACGTCATCATCGACGGCGGCCTGGTCAGCACCATCTGAAGCGTCCGGCGATACGTGTCCGACCAGCTGACCGAACACGCATCGCCGGATCGTCCGTTCGGTCGATCATGAGCACGTCTACGGAAATGGCGCCCGGTCGACCCACCCGGCGGAGCCTGTTCGCCTTCAAAGGCGCGATGGAGGCGCAGGACTGACGTGCCGGGGGCCTGTTGTTACAGTCGCATCGGAATCGCTCAGTCAACGGCAGCAGAGGGCAGGCGACCAAGACGTAGTCAGCTCGGCAGCCCTCTCTGCCGCTGCCGCAGCCACTACGAGCAGCATGAGGTCAGGTGCGCGCATATCAAGCAGATGAGTGCACCGGCTCCGCCGCTGGACACCGGGCGGCGTAGCTGAGCCGCGGCGCCACCGCCGGGCGACAACCGGCCGGCACTCGGCCCCAACCTGACACAGGCCCGGGCACCGAGATCGACCCCGGTCTGCCGCCACCCTGTTGGGTCTTCAACAGTCGCCGAAATCTACAACCAGTCAGATGCCGCCCACCGACCGTCACCCGCCGGATCCCTTTTCGGAACGGTGGACCAGGCGGCACAGAACCGCGCCGGCCAGCACGAACCGGTCTGGACCCTTCCGAAATAGCCGATCACTTTCAGAACACTTCGAGTCCACAGTGGACGAAACGAGAGAGGCGGCTGATCTACGTTTCCGCAGGTCAACCGCCTCTTAATGTTGCGCGCCCGAAGGGACTCGAACCCCTAACCTTCTGATCCGTAGTCAGATGCTTTCCGCAGTCCCCACCACTCTGACCTTCTCACACGAACGTGCCGTTTGGCAACCCCTCCGTCCAGATGGATGGGTTTACGTATCGGCTGGTCCGCGGCTTGCGGCGGACATGGCACGACTCGGGAAGCGCCCGGCTCCGGGGCACGTGCCGGAATACGGCCTTGCGTGCCTGTCAATTGCTGAACGTCCGATCACGTACGGAACACATTGCGATCGCTGGCATGGCGTGCGTAGGCCCTATCACCGCCGCGGCGCCCGCCGTGCGTACCGGACAGCAGGACGCCCGACAACAGATCGAACCGGGACCTTCATATGGGCTGTCGGGTGATCCAGGCTGTCGACGCCGCTTCTCCATTCGTTCCCGCACGGGACTCGTCTGCCACCGGGAACCCCAACCGCTGCGTGATGTCGCCGGCGGTGGTGCGGTCGGTGCCGCCGGCCGGCGCGTGTCGGCTGACAAGGAGTCGGCCGCCCGGCTCGACGAGCGTTCCGAGGGCGTGGTGCAGCAGGTCCGCAAGTCGGTCGGCCGGGACGAGGTCGACGATGACGTGGACGAACGCGAACCGGCGCCGGTCAGCCGGCACATAGCTGATGGCATTGCCGACGGCGATCCGGTCAGCCCAGTGCGGCAGCCGGGCCTGCCCCGCCGCGACCAGACCGAGGGCCAAGGTCAACGCCGTACGGCTCGACGTGCAGGCCCCGCCCGGCGGCCCACTGGTGCACCGACTCCATGAGCAGACCGTTGGCGCATCCGACGTCCAGGAAGGTGCCGTCACGATCGGTGCCGTCGACGATCATCTCCCGACTGACACGCCACCCATGTGGTCGACAGGAGCGGGTTCAGTCCAGCGCGGCGCCGTAGCGCAATGATGGACGCCATTCCACGAGCACCGCGGTCGCGTCGTCCGGCAACTGCTCGTGCTGCTGATAGGTCAGCACCTCCCGGATCATCCGGCGCATGGTCTCCGGCGCCGGCATCTTGTCGGCCAGGGCTCTGGTGACGAACTCGGTGAGTCGCTCCACACCGAAGAAATCCCCGGTCACGGTGCGGGCCTCCACCACACCATCGGTGTAGACCAGCAGCGCGTCACCGGGCTCCAGCATCTCCTCCGCGACGTCGGGCAGCGGGTCGCCGAGGTACCCCAGCCCGAGCGGCAACGCCGTCGGCCCGGCCAACGCCTTCACCAGCCGGGCATCCCGCAGCAGCAACTCCTCCGGATGTCCGGCGCTGATCCTGCGGTAGACGCCGGTCCGGACGTCGAGCTCACCGAGGACAGCGGTGACGTAGTCGTCGGGATGCTGCGCGTGGACCCACTTGTCCACCGAGCGGTACGTGTCGACCAGGTCCAGGCCGCAGCGCCGGGCGTTGCGGTACGCAGCGATCGCCAGCGCGGTCAACGCGCTGGCCGCGATACCGTGCCCGACAGCGTCGAACACGGCGACATGCAACACGTCACCGTTGAGCGTGTAGTCGAACGCATCGCCACCGACGTCGTAACACGGCTCCAGGATCCCCGACACGGCCGCGTCGCCGGTCGCGAACGTCAACGGCGGCAGCAGATTCCAGATGATCTCGGCCGCGATCTGCATCGGCAACCGCCGCCGGGTCCGCTCCAACGCGTCACTGGACCGTTGCCGCACTACCAAGATCTCCGCCAGCACGGCCGCCAGTTCCCGCAGCTCCTCAACGACCGCCGCGCTCAACGGGGCAGTCGTCTGCACTGCCAGCACACCGAGCCGGTCGCCGCCATCGACCATCGTGTGGGGCTCGTAAATCGGGTTTGGGCTACGCGGCCTGCGTGTATTCGTTGATCAGCCCGCCGAGGATCGGGCGTCGTTGGACCCGGGCGACGGTGAGGTCAACGACCTGCGGCGGCGGGTTCGGTGGTCGCTGGCCGAGTGATCGGTGTGGTCGGCGGCCGTTGTAATGCTCGGTGTACTCGGTCAAGACGCTCGCCAGGTGCCGTTCGCCGGCGATGAGCATCCGGTCGGTGCACTCCCGCCGTACGGTGCCGACCCAGCGCTCCGCGAAAGCGTTCGCCATCGGAGCCTGTGGCGGTGTTCGAATTACGTCGATACCCGCGGCGGTGAAGACCGTGTCGAAGGCCGTGGTGAACTTCGTGTCGCGATCGCGGAGCAGGAACCGGAGCCCGTCGGCCCGTTGGTCGAGATTCATGAGCAGATTCCTGGCCTGCTGCGCCACCCAGGCACCGGTCGGGTGCGCGGTGACTCCGATGATGTGGACCTGGCGGGTGGCCAACTCGATGAAGAACAGCACGTAGATCCGCTTCAGGAGCACGGTGTCGACCGTGAAGAAGTCGCAGGCGAGGATCGTGTGGGCCTGGGCGGTGAGGAACTGTCGCCAGGTCGGTCCGGCTCGGCGTGGTGCTGGGTCGACGCCGGCGTGATGCAGGATCTTCCAGACGGTGCTGGCCGCGATCTGGTAGCCCAGACCGGTCAGCTCGCCCTGCACTCGTCGATGGCCCCAGGTCCGGTTCTCCGCTGCCAGGCGGAGCACCAGCTCGCGGATCTCCCGGTCGACGGGTGGCCGGCCGGGTCGCGCGTGTGGGTAGGTCCATTGTCGGGCAATCAACTGCTGGTGCCAGCGCAGCAGGGTCGCGGGGGTGACGAAGAACGTCGCCCAGCGTTGCCGGGGCAGCAGCCGTGACAACGCCGCCAACACCACCCGGTCAGCGGGCTGGAGATCGGGTCGGTGCACCTGTCGGCGCAGCACCGCCACCTGATGCCGCAAGACCAGCAGTTCGACGTCCTTCGCGCCGCCGTCTCGGGCGAGTTGGGTCAGCATCTGCAGGAGCTGACGCAGGAGCAGGTACACCAGCGAGGCCGCCATGTCCTGGATCGTCCTCGCCATCGTTGGGCGAACCTCGCACAAAGTCGCACGTCACAGCCACCGAACCGAATTTACGAGCCCGACAAGTCAGATGCTGGTCACAGCCTTGATCGGGTTGACTTCGCGTGCCAGATTTCGGATGTTTCGACATGTTACGTCGTCCACAATGGACCGAACGCGATCACACCAGAATGCGGTTTGGAACGGCCCATTGAAGACGAGTGCCGCCGTTGTCCGCCCTGTCATGTCGGGCGGCTGGCTGTCCAGTGACGGGCGCGGTCGTCCCAGCACAGCTCAGTATCTGGCCCGTACGCGTCCATTTGGATCTTGAGCAATGCCTCGACAGCTCGGGAATCAACCCTCTGGTCGATTACGACGGTGACGTCGCTCGCCTCGTCGACGAGTCGGATCTCCACCGGATCGCCTTGGGATCCGGAACTGGCTTCTCTGCGGAGACGATCTACGACGGCCACGAGCCGGTTAGCGGACTCGGTACCGAATTGCTGGAGCATACCGTTGAGCAACGGGACGAGTGCGCCTGCGAGTACCGCACACACCACGGCTACATCTGATCCTCGTGTTGCGCCTACCACCCGTGTGTGGACACCCGTCTGGGTGGTGACAAACGCTGCTAGATCCGGGGATGCCGAGACCGGAAGTTCGACAGTCAGCCTGTCAGCCATGTAGTTCCACTCCTAGTGAGTTCTCTCATGCACCGGTCAGGGCGAGCGGTGCCCAGTCGTGCGGGTGGTCGAACGGTCTGGACTTGGTCCATTCCGGCGAGTCACGGGCGGGCAGTCCTCCGCGCGGGTCGAGCGTGCCCGGCAAGTACGCATCGAGGTCGGCGTACGTGGCCGTACGCAACCACCGTTGGGCTGTGGCAAGTGCATTCACGGGCGCCAGCCCTCGTCCCCGCCACAGGTCGTAGAACCGGGACGAGAGGAAGACCGACGACTCGTCGCCGACACTCCAGTGGGATGCCACGACCCCGGTCATCCCGACCTGGAGGAGTCCACCGGGCAAACCCATTGACTCGTCCGGCAGGTCGCGACTGGGCCGGTGGCTGTGGCAGGCGGACAGAAATGCCAGCCGGCCCGGCCGGTCGGGTAGCCGGAGCAGTTGCCGCAGGGTGAGCCGACCCCCGTCAACGAGAAGTGCACTGTCGAGGATCCGATCCGGGTATGCCTCGCAGTGACACGCGAAGTGCCACACCTGGTGTGCCGGTAGGGCCGACAGTAGAGCCTGGTACGTCGCGTCTGGGAGCGGTGTCGCCCTTGCCCTTGCCGCGGCCCAGCGTCCAGCAGCAGCTCTGGCCTCGGCGTCCGCGTAGGGCAGGGGTCGTCGGGGGTCACCGGCCGACGCGGCGGCCGCCAGCAACCGGAGATCCTGTCGGTCCAACGCGGCAGCGCGTTTGAGGACCGTGGAAAGGGACCGCGCATTGGGCGCGTACCGGACGATCACCGAGTCGCTGACGAAGGACCAGTTCTGGGGTGCCTGCGTGGGTTCGGCAGGGCCGCCTGCGGCATGTACCGGCAGCAGGCCCAGCACACCTACCGGAATCACGGTGACAACGGCACCCGCCGGCAGCTGCCCGACCAGATCGGAGATGCCGTTCTTCCACAGCCAGCGCAACGTCCGGCATACCGACTGCCGGTCAGTGCCGGCCAGAAAGCGGTCCACCGCCATCGCGGCACGCGGGCGGGTCAGCCCCGGCAGCAAGCAAAAGTCTGGATCGGCCTCACCAGTCACGATCAGGGCGTAGCCCATCCGGTCGGCCGCAGCCAGATAGACGATTGGGCCGGCCGCCGCGGCAGCTCCGATTTCCGGGTAGGTAGCCGGGGCGTCTGCGAATCGCGTACCGGCGAGCCGGTCGATCTGTCCCAGCACCTGTTCGTACTCGGCTCGGGCCCGCTGCCGGGCCGCCGCGGTGGCCGCGGATGTGCCATGGCCGGCCCGCTCGGCCTCGCGCAGGGCTGTCACCGCACGTGAATACCGGTCGAGAAGCTCGACACCGCCCGGCAGTTTCGCGACGTCAGCGAGGTCGTCACGGTCCCGCAAGAGTACATCCGTGATCGACACCGCTCGACCGAGTTCGATGGCGACGACCGCGTCGCGACGGCGCCCCGCCTGCGTCAACCAGTACCCGGCCTCTTCTACCGTGCTCTGCACGCCCCGGAGCAGACGATCACGCTCCGAGGGAAGGTAGCGCGCCGCGACGACCCGCGGAATCAGCGACATCACGTGGTGATACGCCTCGGCCGCCGACGAGGCATCGGCGACCTGGACTGCCCAGTCGACCCACCGTCGGCCGACCCGCAACATGGCCGACACCGAGGCGTGCGTCGAATGATGCGCGGCAGTGCGCCAGGCGGCACATGTTTCGGTCAGATCCGTCCGGCCGCTGGCAGCCTTCCCACGCGTGGTGAGTGCCTCGGCCATCGTCTCCCACGCCTCCGCACGCAACGACGGCGGGCCATGCCGGGCGATCCGCCGGCCCAATGCGAGCGCATGGGCAAGGTCCTGGTCAGCCGTCGGCCCAGGTAGGCCGGCGCGACGGACAAGCAACCGCGCGAGAGCCAGGTCGGCCGGCGCCCGGCGCGACAACAGCGGCCCAGCCAGCCGTTGAGCCTCCTGACAACGGCTGATTCCGTGGTCGAGATCACCTGGCCACCGGTTGCGTAGGGCGATGCTGTGCCCGAGTCGGGCTAGCAGCACAGGATGAAGCGAGCGGCTGCGTGGCACGGTCACGGCAACGGCCCGACGGAGCAGCGTGATCGCAGCATCGGTGTGCGCGTCAGCCTGCCGCTTCGTCGTCGCCCGCTCTGCGAGCACGAGACGGTACTCCGCTGTGTCCCGGTCGACGCGTGCCGGCGCATCCGTACCATCCGGTATCCGGGCCGCAGCCAACGTCAATGCCCGTAGCGCCTCCTCAAATCCGGCCAGGTCACCGAACTTGTCAACTTTGATCCTTATCGCGGTCACGAGTTCCTCCGCTGCGCTAAGACCAAGCAACGGGTCGACCGGACCATCGGCGAGAACCGCCTGCAACCCGTCCGTAGCAGCCACAAGCTCGGCGGAGGATCCGAGCGCGGCCGACAGCGCGAGCCGGGCTCTGGCGGCGTTCACCTCCGCCGTTCGGCGTGCTTCCGGGGACAGCCGCTGCCGGAGCGCCCGTTCCGCCGCCTTCAGCATTTGCCGTGCGTCCGCCGGGTTCATCAATGGTCGAGACATCGTCGACAACGAGGACGCGGCGTCGTGGCGGACCCGGGGCAGCGCCACAACATACGCACCGGCCGACAGCACGACGCTCGCCGGCAGCGCCGGCAATGGGCCGGACGCAAGATCCGGATAGAGCAACACACCGACGCCGGCGCCGAGTGCCAGGGCTATCGCATGTTGCATCCACCGCCGTGGCCGGTAGCCACGCAAAAAGATGACCATCAGCATGGTCGAGTACATGACGACGCCGGAGGCAGCCACGGCACCAACCCCGGCCGCGTACTGCCCGGGCAGGTACCTCGTTCGCGTCGTCACGAACGTGGCCGCCGCTGCGCCAAGAATCAAAGCCCACAGCGCGGCGAGAAACGCACTCCGGGCAAATTTGCGACCGGCGAAGGATCCGGGCGACCTGATTGGCGTGATCAACGCGACCACCGCTTCTGAGGTAGGAGCTGTTGTGGTTGATGAACACAGCCGTCAGGCCTCCGTGCGCGCCGAGGCTCATCCGCTATTCCTGGACGGTGGCCCAGGATCCCGGCGCCGTGCCAGTGACTAATGGCCGGCTTCGCGAGACCACACCGCTGAGTACAGGGACGATTCGGAGAATTCTCGGTGTGACGGACCACGATCAGGCTCCGGATAGTTTGCATCAGGCAGCGTTACCTTCGGGGACGTCGTGATCTTCTGGCGCGTTGATCGACCTCGCCCGGGGATAGACTGACGTCCGAGCGGCAGAGCCAATTTCATGGTCACCTCTCCCGTCGACTGCCTGTACGACGCACCCTTGAGCCTGTTGGTCGAATACGTCTACAATGCGCGCTTCTGCGGTGGCCCTGTCGCGATGCGGTGGATTCGAGGTGCACGCATCCAGCGTTGGCCGCTGTAGTTAGAGCGCTTCGATGAAGCGCATCCGGGAGTAGTGGCCACCGGTCAATGAACCCCACGGCTCGATGTTGGCTTTACTGGCGAAGTCGATGGCGGTCGTGGCTAGACTCCGGTCACCCGACCTCATCAGGACCTCGACCTGGTCCAACCACCATGTCCAAAGTTCACCCGGCGGCGCCTGGTTGGCGTAGATGCGGTGCAGTTGAAGCACCGCTCCGTAGTCCATGTCTACTGTGGCCCTACGGAGGAGCTCCTTGACCAAAGCATCAGTCAGTGGCGGAGCCTTCGGCTTCTGGCGAAAAAGACCCACGTCTACCTCCACAGCTATGCGCGCGTGCCTATTCGAAATGACAGCGCATATGGAGCGGTTCCATCTTGGCCACTATACGTAAGCACCTGACTCCTAACAGGTCAACGCGGCTCGTTGAAACTAGCCGACCGGGATCGCCTTCTGACCGAATGGGCGTATCGGCGATCATAAAGTCCCGGGTTGTCCTGTCGCTGATCCTATCGGCTGGCGCTGATGCCCCTATGTTTTCACGGTGTGCCGGTCCAGGGCGACGGGCCGCCGTCCGGCGGCGGTCTTCGGCTCGCCTTCAACGACCTGGTAGCCGGCGGTGGTGCGGTTGCGGATCACGAACAGCACGCCGTGCTCGAGGTCGAGCTCGAACCAGCGCAGTCCGCATGCCTCACCGCGGCGCAGGCCACGCAGCGCGGTCAGCCACCAGAGCGCGAACAAGGCGTCGTCGGTGACCGTGTTTGAGGAAGGTGGCGAGTTGGTCGGCGGTCCACACCGCCACCGAAGGTCGTTCGCCGGTGCGTTCCCACTCCTCGACCCGGCCATCGGTCCATACCTTCGCGTCGGGTTGCGGTAGGCGGGGACCTCGATGTGCCGGGCCGGGTTCGCGGCGATGACGCCTTCGCGGACGGCGAGGTTGAGCGCGGCCCGCAGCATGGTGCGTAGGTGCTGCATAGCGGAGGCGGACTGCGGCTGGCCCTTGGTTGTTCGTGGTCCGGGCGATCTCGGCAAAGACGGCGCGGAGCCGTCGGGCGTCGAGGTCGGCCAGGCACAGCCGGCCGAGGTGGAGATGAGGACGCGTTCGACGTCGCGGGTGTAGTGCAGCTTCGTGGTCGGCCGGATGCTGGTGTGGCTGGCGAGCCAGTACCGCAGCCATCGCTCCACCGTCCACGACCGGGCGGTGCGGTCCTCGCCGGCAGTGGCCAGCCACTCGTCCCGGGCCCCGGCGGGCAGCTGCCTGCGACGGGTAGCCACCCCGGCGGGCGCGTTTCCGGACGGCCGAGGAGGTTCGTGACGGAGCAGTGAAAGTACCAACTGCCGTGTCCGCGTTCCGTGAGGCGGGGACACGAGCGTTCCAGCCGACGCCCGGCGTCGTTACCGCACCCGCATCGTTTGAAGATCACACCTGTGTTCGCCATGGCCGTGCCCTTCTCCTCACCCGTCCTGGCATCCAGGGTGAGCGCAATACAGGCAGGCAGACGTCACCCAAACGAGCGACGGATCCGACATGGGCGCCGAGCACATTGCGGCGTGTGTGGTGGGTTGGTGGTGAGGGCAACCGGTGGCAGCGTGCCGGCCGGCGACGGCCTGGCCCGGCTGACCCGCGGCCTGGGTTCGCGGCACTCCCCGGACGTCGCCGCGGTCGAGGCCCGGCTGGCGGTGATACGGCGCCCACGCGTCGTGCACGGCGATCCCGGCGAAGACCGGCAGAGCGGTTCTTCTCCCTCGATGAGTCCTGTCTACCCGCCGATGACGTCGGCGTTCGGCGTGCTTGTCTGGCTGTCTGCGGCGCGTCGCGTGCGGACGGTCCCCCAGGCGACCAGCGTTGCGGCCACGACGGTGAGTGTGAGGCCCGCGACCGAGACTGCGTCGCGGAACTGCATGGTCTGCTGCGTGCTCCAGTTCGATGTGGCGATGTCGCCGGTGAAGATCGCCGCGAGGATGGTACCGGTAACGGCGACGCCGACGCCGGTGGCCACCTCCGAAGCAGTGTCGACGAGCGCCGCGCCGATCGACGTCCGGTTCTCCGGCAGACCGCGCAGCACGTTCGTCCCGGCGACAACGCCGTTCACGCGAATCCCAGCGGCCACGAGGACGAGCGCGATCGCGATCCACAGGTATCCGAAGCGTCCCAGCACGGCGTAGGCGGCGAGCCCGACCACGACCGCCGCGGCACTGATCCAGGCGGCCCGGTCCAAACCGACCCGTTGCACGAACGGATTGACGAACGCGCCACCCGCGACGAGGACGACGACCTGCGGCAGCATGCCGGTGGCCGCGTGTGCGGGCGACCACCCCCAGTCGAGCTGCAGCTGCAACGTGACCATGTAACCCATACCGGCGACCGCCAATCCGGACGCGGTTTTGTAGGCCAGGCCGCTCGACACCAGCGGGCGAGCAACGAGCTTGAGATCGAGGAGTGGGTAACGCGCCGAGCGCTCACGCAGGACGAAAAGAGTCGCGCCCGCGACGGCCGCGGCGGTGGCCGTCCACGGCGCCCACGAGCCGGAGCCTTCGTTCACGAACAGTGTCGGAACAACGAGCGCGAGAACGATCGTCACGGTGCCCAGCACCGCTCCGGGAACATCCACGGGGTCGCGGTGCAATTCGGCGGCAACGTCCGCGGCGATGCCTTTGCGCACGCCGATGATCGCGAGTACCGCGATCGGCACGTTCACCAGCAGCAGGACCTGCCACGGCGCGATCGCGAGGACGAAGCCGCCCACTGTCGGGCCTATCGCGAGCCCGATCAGACCGACGGTCGAGATGAGGGTCATCGCACGGACGCGCAGACCGTCTTCGGAGAAGAGGCGGAAGGCCAGGGCCATCGAACCCGGGGTCGTCATTGCCGCCGCGACCCCCATGGCCGCGCGCACGGCGATGAGCTGCTCCGCGGTGGTGACCAGAGCGGTCGCCAGGCTCGCGGCGCCGAGCAGGATCAGGCCGATGAGCATGATCCGTCGTCGGCCGAACCGGTCGGCGATCGCGCCGAACGCCAGCATCAGCCCGCCGAATACGACCGCGTACGCGCCCGTCACCCACTGCAACCCGGTGGTCGAAGCGTGCAACTCTCGGCCGATTGTCGGCAACGCGACGTTCAAGATCGAGTTGTCCAGCATCTCGAAGAGAAACACCGCGGACAGCCCAGCCAGAGCCACCCACGCCGCCCGCAACGACTGGGGCGCACCGATCGCTGGTTGTTCGAGTACGTCGTCGTGAGGCTGAGCAGTCATGAGCGCTCCTTACGGAGGGATACGGAGGGAGTGGTGGTGTGAGGAGTCTCAGCCGATCAGCAGAACGAGTTTTCCCCGCCCGTGGCCCTGCTCGCCGACGCGGTGCGCCTCGGCGATCTCGGCGAGCAGGAAGGTCCGCACAACTGGGGGCTCGAAGCGCCCGGACTCGATCAGCTCGCCGATTTCGGCGAGCGCGTGCAGCGCGCGGCCGGAGTCGCCCCGGCTGAACGTCACTGCGTACTTCTGCGCGCCCTCGAAGTCCGCGACCGTCAGGACGTGCTCCGCGCCCCCGGCGAGTTCGATGAGTTCGGGCAGGATGCCGCTGCCGGCGACGTCGAGTGCGAGGTCGACGCCCTTGGGGGCGAGCTCCCGTACCCGCCCGGTGAGGCCCTCGCCGTAGGTGACGGGCTCGGCTCCCAGCGAGCGCAGGTAGTCGTGGTTGGCCGCGCCGGCGGTGCCGATCACGCGCGCACCACGCGCCACGGCGAACTGAACCGCCGCGCTGCCGACGCTGCCGGACGCGCCGTTGATCAGCAGCGTGCTGCCGCTGGCGACGCCGAGTTGGTCGAGCGCACGCATGGCCGTCTCAATGGCGGCAGGCAGCGCAGCGGCGGCCGGGAAGTCGAGCGACGGGGGGATTGGCGCATAGGCCGACAACACCGCCAACTCGGCCTGGGCCGCGCCGTCGCCGCAGACGCCGAACACGCGATCGCCGATGGTCGCGTCCGTGACGCCCTCGCCGAGTTCGTCGACGACCCCGGCCGCCTCGTAGCCCAGGGTCTGCGGGAGCTCCGGATCCATCAGGCCCTTGCGCTTCGTCCAGTCACTCAGGCTGACCCCGGCGGCGCGCACCGCGATCCGGACCTGCCTCGGCCCCGGATGCGGCTCCGGAAGATCCACGATCTCGAGGACCTCTGGACCCCCGAACTGGCTGAAACGGGCTGCCCTCATCATGTGCTCCGCTCTCGACCCTGGGGTCGCTCTGCCTGGCTGAATTCGGAAGGCGGAGATCAGCTCGATCTCTGGACCGCACCGTGCATGGAGTCTGCCACAAAATTGTTGTCCACCACAAAAATGTGGCTTGATACACTCTCGGGGTGGCCAAACCCGGACTTCGTGAGCTGAAGAAGGCGCGCACCCGCCGTCTCATCGCCGATACCGCGGCCCGGCTGTTCGCCGAGCGGGGCTACGAGCGGGTGACGGTCAGCGAGATCGCGCGCGCGGCCGAGGTGGCGGAGCAGACGCTCTACAACTACTTCCCGACGAAGGAACAGCTGGTCACCGACCGCGAAGAGCAGATACAGCAGCAGCTGGACGACCTGATCCGCTCCCGGCCGGCGGGGACCAGCCCGGCCGCCGCCATCCGCGATTTCGTCCTGCAGACCGTGTCGGCCATCCGCGACACGCAGCCGGAGATCGCCCGCGGCACGCTCGGCTACCTGGCGGTCATCAGCCCCACGGTCAACCGACTGGCCCTGGAGCTGACCGACCGTCAGGCCACCGCGCTCGCCGCCGCCATCGGCGACACGAGCCCGATCACCCCGGACATCGCCCGCCTGCAGGGCATCGCGCTGGCCGGCGTGTTCCAGATCATCATCAGCGAATCGGGCCGCCGCGCCCGCGAAGGTCAGACCCCGGCCGAGATAGCCGACGCGCTCCGCCCGCAGATCGAGAACATCCTCGCCGAACTGGACCGCTGGCTCACCCGATAACCGCCTTACGGTCGGGCGCCGCGAGTACAAAAGGCGCCACTCGGAAGGCGCTGGCCGATGCGGCGCTGGAGCTGTTTCTGGAGCGAGGCTTCGACCAGGTCGGCGTCAAGGAAGTTGCGGACGCCGCGGATGTGTCGGTGACCACGTTGCGAACACCGCGACGGGCATGGGCCCGACACGAAGCGGCCGTCGCCTCGGCAATCGCTGCGGAGATCAGAGCCCCCGACGGTGACGCCGCCTGCGCCGCGATCGTCCATTTCTCCTTGGAGGCCGTACTGCTTGCGCAGAACCTCGGCCCCGGCTCGCTGGACCAGATCTTCAGCCTGATCGAACACGGATGGGAAGCGGCAAGTCGCGATACGACCCGCAACAGGCGCGGCCTATTTAGCGCATGCGCTGCTGAAGAGGCTTCCCGCAACTAGGCCCCGAATGCTCGCGGATCGTAGGGATGTGAACGCGTCCGCCGTGTTCGTACGACGGCCGTCAGGACGTGCCTCGGGTCCGTCGGAGGATCCCGACCGCGAGCACCGCGAGCGTGGCGGCGCCCGTGGCGGCGACCAGGCGCTCGAACAGGCCGGCGTAGCCCGCCTCCTGCGTCAGCACGCTGGCCACCGCGAAAGCGGTGATCAGGACTGCCGTCCAGCGCGTCGGGCGCACCCAGCCCTCCCAGCCGTATGTGCGGCGCATCGCGGCGGCCAGGAAGAATGCGGCGATCACGAGTAGCAGGAGGCCGATCGAGCTGATGGCGTTGTCAAGCTGTCCGCCCGTGTTGGACAGCTGTTGCGTGGCGGTGCATCCCGGGTCGGCCATCCGGCAGGCCAGCCTCTCGGCGGGAGAGAGAGCAGGTCGCCGAGCCCGACGACGGACAGGGCAAGCAGGACGGAACCCGTCGCTGCCCTCCAGCCGCCGGTACGCAGCTCCGACCACACCGAACGCAATGCGAAGCCCATCATGGCGGCGCTGGACAACATCAGGACCACCACCAGGAACACTCCATGTGGCGCAGTGACTGCGTACATGTCGCTGATGCTGTGGTCGACGGCGCTGTAGTGCGGTCCCTGCCAGGACGCCGCGACGAGCCAGCTCGCGACGAAGACCGCCTGGGCGACCAGGCCGAGCCACGCCCATCACCGCACAGTGGCGCGCCTCCGAGACGAAGCGGCCGTCAGGTCGACGTCTGCTCTATCGAGGTCTCGCGCGCAGAGGAGGTCATCGTGATGCTCCTTCGAGGTTGTTGACGCCGAGGGAGAAGTCGAAGTTCCCCACGCCGTAGCGGGCCAAGCCCATCGTCAACACGCCCGCTCCCTCTACCCAGTGGGCCATGCTCAGGTCGCCGGTGTCCCGCGGGCGCAGTCCGAGGCTCTCGATGAACGCTGACACGCTCGCCTTGACCTGCGCATCGTCGCCGGCCAAGACCACGTCCACCGGCCGCCTTGGACCAGGACGTGGCGGAAAAGGGTGTTGAACGCCTTCACGACATGCGCACTCGCGGGCGCGGCCTCGGCCACCCTTTGCGCGATGGAAGTGTCGTGAGGGACGGCCAGCCCGGTGCCCGTGGCATTGAAGGGGTTGGTGATGTCGACGATGATTTTACCGGCCAGCGCGTCCCCAACTCGCGGACGGCCGGCACGGCGCTGTCGAACAGCACCGCGAGGATGACGATCTCGCCGGCCGGGGCGGCACCGAATGGCCCGGCCGTGGCGCCACCGCCCAGAGCCTTGGGTGGCCTCTATGGAGGCGGGGCCCCATAGGTGGTCATGGAGTTCTCGACGCTCCCAGACACCTTGAGGACCTCACCCGCGATGTCAGCATGCCCGATCTCGGTACTGTCCGCAGTCACCACCCCCACCAACACGACCCCGCGTGCTGTAACCGACGGTGAACAAGGCGGGCTCTTGCACGCGTTATCCGCGGTCCCGGACCCCCGCACCGCCCGCGGCGTGCGCTACCCCTTGGCTGGGCTGCTGACGGCCGCGGTGTGTGCGGTCATGGCCGGCGCGTCGTCATTCACCGCGATCGCCGACTGGCTCCACGACCTCGACGACATCGCCCGAGCCCGGCTCGGGTTCATCCGCAGAATCCCGGCAACCACGACCATGTGGCGGCTGCTGACCCGCCTGGACGCCGACAACCTGGCAACGATCCTGGCCGGCTGGCTACGCACCCGGGTCCAGCCGCCAGCCGAACCCCGACCACGACGGCACCGCATCATCATCGCCCCTCAGGTCACCAGACCGTTGCGGTAGGCGTGGATCACCGCCTGCACGCGGTCCCGCAGGCCGAGCTTGGCCAGGATGCGCGACACGTACGTCTTGACGGTCTCGTGGCTGATCACCAGCGTCGCGGCGATCTCACTGTTCGACAGGCCGTTGGCGATGAGCCGCAGCACCTCGAGCTCGCGCGGCGTCAGCGCGGTGTCGGCGGCCGCGCTCTCGGCGGGGCGGATCCGCGCCGCGTACCTGCCGACGAGCTTCCGGGTCACCTCGGGAGCCAGTAGCGCGGCCCCGCTCGCGACCGTGCGGATGCCGTGCAGCAGCTGCGCCGCCGGGGCGTCCTTGAGCAGGAACCCGCTGGCTCCCGCGCGCAGCGCCTCGTAGACGTACTCGTCGAGGTTGAACGTCGTCACCACGAGCACCTTGACCGGGTGCGCGACCCCGACGCCGGCGAGCAGGCGGGTCGCCTCGATGCCATCGAGCACCGGCATCCGGACGTCCATCACCACGACGTCCGGGTTCAGCCGGCCGGCGAGGTCGACGGCAGCCCGCCCGTCCCCGCTCTCGCCGACCACCTCGAGGTCGGGCTGGGCGTTGATGATCGTCGTGAACCCGGTGCGGATCAGCGCCTGGTCGTCGCACACCAGGACCCGGATCGGCGCACTCATGCCCGGCTCCCGGTAGGGATGCGCGCCCGGACGACGAATCTGCCGTCGGCCTCGCGGTCCGCGTCGAACTCGCCGCCCAGGGCGTTCACCCGTTCGCGGAGCCCGACGAGCCCCCGGCCGCTCCCGCCGGGTGAGCGAGGGCGGGCCCCGCCGAGGGCCTGCTCAGGTCCGGTCCCGGCAGTGCTGATCTCCACGGTGATCTCCCGTTCGTCGTAGCGCACGCCGACCGCCGTCGAGCTGCCGTGTGCATGCTTGAGGGCGTTGGTCAGGGCCTCCTGCACCACGCGGTAGGCGACCAGCTCGGCGCTCCCGGCCGACTCCGACGGGGTGCCATCCTCGGTGAGCTCCACCAGCTGCCCGGCCCGGCGGGTCTGCTCGACGAGCGTGTGCAACTCCCGGAGGGACGGCGTCCGGGCGGCGACGTCGTGGCCCGGGTCGAGCAGGTCCAGGAGGTTCCGGAGGTCGCCGATCGCCCGCCGGCCCGTGTCGGTGACGGCGTTCAGCGTCTCCTCGAGACGGTCGGGTGCGCCCGTCAGGTACCGGGCGGCCTCCGTCTGCACGACCATCGCCGTCACGTGGTGGGTCACCACGTCGTGCAGCTCGCGGGCTATGCGGACGCGTTCGGCAGTGCGGGTCTCCTCGGCGACCCGGAGGCGCCGTTCGGTCTCGGCGGCCCGGGTGGAGCGCAGCCAGGAGCCGGCGGCCCACACGAGGACCAACGCCAGGTAGAACGTCAGGTACCCGTCCGCCCGCTCGGCCCCGCCGACCAGATCGAGCACGACCGCCAGCACCACGTAGGCACCCGAGAGGAGGATCGCGACCGTGCGGCGACGACGTTCCAGGTAGGCACCCGCGCTCAGCAACGCGATAACGAGCCCGGCGCCCGCGAGCGTGTGGTAACCCCGGAGCTGATCGAGGGCGAAGCCGAGGAACACCAAGACGAGGCAGGCGGACGGCCACCGCCGGCGAACGGCGAGCGGGAAGCACTGGAGAACGATCGCGACGACGGCCAGCGCGTCGAAGGGACGGGTCGGCAGCGCGCCGACCTCCGTCCCCAGCCCGTGGTACGCCGGCACGAACGATGCGACCGCCAGCAGCAATGCGAGCGGCAGGTCTCGGACCGTGACGTCGATCTGACGCCACCGGTCCAGGACCCGCCGGAGTTCGATCACCTGGCGAGCCTAGCGGCCACGTCCGCCCGGGCCGCGCGACGGACGGGGACCACGTGACCACGCCGGTAGGCCAGCCACATGAACACGCCGGTGGCCAGCACGCCGAACACCACCGCGTAGACACTGGCCTCCGGTCCGAAGTCGCCGCCCGTGACCAGCGCGGGACCCGACAGTGTCGCGTCCAGCAGGCCCTGCGCGGTGTTGCTGCCGGACACCTCGGTGCTGAAGATGGCGCTCGCGGCGATGTTCCAGCCGAAGTGCAGACCGATCGGCAGCCACAGCTTGCGGGTGGCGATGTACGCGGCGGTCAGCATCCCGCCTGCCTCGATGGCGATAGCGACGGCACCCAACAGGGTTGCGTTCGCGTTGGCCAGGTGGATCAGGCCGAACAGGGAGCCGGTCAGCGCGAGCGCGATCCAGGTTCCGGTCCAGCGCTCGATGTTGCGGAACAGGACACCGCGGAAGACCAGTTCCTCGGTCACGGCGGCACCCGCCATGATGCCGAGCAGGGCGACGGCGTTCGCCGGCGTGCCCAGGCCGTTGATCGTGTAGTCACCGAAGAAGGCGATGTTCGCGATGACTGCCCCGAACAGCGCGACGCCGAGCAGCGTGCCCCAGCTGATCCCGGAACCTGCTCCCTTCAGCGACACCTCGACGGGGGCCCGGTGCTCGGTTCGCCGCACCACCCAGCCGTAGACCAGGACCCCGACGACGGCCGTCAGCAGACCGGCGACGAGCGCCAGCCAGGGGTTGTCCTTCACCGCAGCCGTGCCCAGATTGCCGAGGATCCATACCGCGGCAACCGCCAAGAGCTGCCATACCAGACGCACGATGACTCCTATGTGAGAATCCGCGGCGGGAGCGCTGCGGGCTACCCCAAACGGTATGGATCCAGCGGCTCGCTGTAGTCACCGCACGGTGGACATTCGCAGCTAGCTCGCACGGGGGACAGACTGGGCTGCACCGGGCGGCCCTGCCCGAGCCTCAGCAGACGCGAAGGAGAGCCGTGCCCAGCACTCTCGATCAGATCCGGGCTCATACAGACGCTCGAGCATCGACGGAGCTGGCATCGGAGACCTCTCATGCGTCGATGAGCTGTCTCGTCCCTTCCGCAGCCTGCGCGGCGAGCCCTGTCCGAGTCCGTCCCTCGTCCCGCAGACCACGGCTGTTCGCGACCCTGGTGCAGGATGGCGGGGGTGTTCGTTCGGTTGCTGTACTTGAGCGCGGTGCGGGTGTTCGGCTGGCTGCCGCAGGCTACACGGAGCGAGTCCGTGATGGTCGCGGAGCTGCTGGTGCTGCGCCACGAGGTTGCTGTACTGCGACGCCAGATCGGCCGGCCGCAGCTGTCGTGGCCGGAACGTGCGGTGTTGTCCGCGCTGGTCCGGGCATTGCCGCGAGAACTGTGGCAACACCGGATCGTCACCCCGGCGACCCTGCTGGCCTGGCACCGCCGGCTGGTTCGCCGACATTGGACCTATCCGAACCAGCAGGGACGGCCACCGATCAGCGACGAGATCCGTGACCTGGTTCTGCGCCTGGCCAGGGAGAACCCCGGCTGGGGGCATCAACGCATCCAAGATGAGCTCGTCGGGCTCGGCCACCGGGTCGGCGCCGGCACCATCCGCCGCATCCTCCCCCGACCGAGGGTCGGGCCTGCCCCGCGTGAGATCGACACCAGGTGGCGAACGTTCCTGCGCGCTCAGGCGTCCGGGCTGCTGGCGACCGACTTCTTCCATATCGACACCATCGCGCTGCGGCGGTTGTATGTGTTGTTCGTCCTGGAGGTTGCGACCCGGCGGGTGCACATTCTCGGTGTCACCGCCCACCCGACCGCGGCGTGGACCACGCAGCAAGCCCGCAACCTGGCGCTGGACCTCGGAGACCGTGTGCCACAGTTCCGGTTCCTGATCCGCGACCGCGACGCCAAGTTCACCGCATCCTTCGACGCCGTGTTCGCAGCCGAAGGCATCGACGTCGTGAAGATCCCTCCGCGCACACCTCGGGCAAACGCGTTCGCGGAGCGCTTCGTGCGCAGTGTCAGAGCCGAGTGCATGGACCGGGTCCTGATCTACAACGAGCAGCACGCCCGGACGGTGCTACTGACCTTCTGGAGTCAGGGTCAGGGTGGTTTCAGGCCGCTGGTGGTGAGGAAGCCGTGGGCGAGGGTGGGCCGGTACTGCATGGCCTTGAGTCGGTGCTTCGCGGTGCGGAGCAGGTCATGGATGGTGCCGGCGGCGAGGTTGGCCATGCTGCGTTTGAGGCTGGACCACAGGTTCTCGACCGGGTTGAGTTCGGGGGCGTAGCCGGGAAGCTGGTAGACGCGCAGCCAGGGCCGGGCAGCGATCAGGGCGCGCATCTTCGCGGACTTGTGGGCGGGTAGCCCGTCCCAGACGACGATGATCGGGCCGTCCAGGTGCTGGTGCGCGGCGTCGAGCAAAGCGGCGAAATGCTGCTCGGTGAAGCCTTTCGGTTCGCCTTTGCGGCCGCGGTGCAGCATCGTGCGGTAGATGATCCGCGGCTGCCGGCCGGCGCGGTAGGCGACGATCCCGGCCACCGAGACCCGGCGTCCGCCGCGGCCGGCGACCTTCACGACAGGTGTCTGCCCTCGCGGGGCCCAGGTCCGGGCCCGGGCTGGTCGAAGGGTCAGACCTGACTCGTCGATGAAGCAGATCCACGCGCCCAGCCTGCGCGCGACCCTTTTACCGCGGGCCACTGATGACGCCGCCAGTGCTCGATCGCCGCTTCATCGCGTTCAGCGGCGCGCTGCACCGGCTGCTGCGGCGTGAACCCGGCACGGTGCAGGATCTCCGCCACGGTAGCGATGCTGACCGTGATGTGGAACATCCGGCCGATCAGCGTGCGGACCCTGGCCAAGGTCCAGCGTTGGTCGACGTCCCAACCCGCCGCGGCCGGGCCCTCGTCGAGCTTGCGGACCAACTTGGCCACCAACTCCGCCGACAGCACCGGGTCAGGACCCGGCGCGCCCCTCGACGCGAGAGCGTGCTCACCACCACGCAGCCAGGCCCGCCGCCACGCATACGCCGACTTCGTCGACACCTCCAACGCCGCAGCGACCTGCGCACCGCTCATCCCATCAGCGAACATCCGCGCCGCCCGAAGACGAACCTGCTCACGCCGCGCACGCCCCTGCCGTCCGACCCCACCACCATCGCCGTAGCGCATGCTTCCATCAATGCACGAACACCGATCCGCCGGGAATCACTCGTATCAGTGACCTGCACCAACGAGTGACCCTGACCCCAGAAGGTCAGTAAACGACTACGAAGACCACTTCAACCGGCACCGGCCGCACCAGAGCCTGGACCAGCATCCACCAGACCACGACCCCAGCACGGTCGTCGCGATCGACAAACCGATCCGGCGACGCCGCGTCCTGAGCGGCGTCATCAACGAGTATCACCGAGCTGCCTGATCCACCTGCAAATCCCCAGCTCACAGCCCGAAACACAGTTTGGCACCGTACAGGCGGGACCCGGGTCGTGTACCGCACCGAGATCACCGGGCCGGCCGCGGCTGAGATCGGGCCGCAGCTCGGGCCGGCGATCACCGCGGACTTCCCCGACGTCGTCGCCGCGCTCGTGGAGCGGGCGCTCGACGAGCAGGTCGGGGTGTAGGCGTGGCACTGCGGCCGGAGGAGAGTCCCGGGTTTCTGCTGTGGCACGTCACGCTGCGGTGGCAGCGGGACATCGCGGCCGCGCTGGGCCCGCTGGACCTGACCCATGTGCAGTTCGTTTTGCTCGCCAGCGCCTGGTGGCTCAACCAGGCAGGGGAGGCACCGAACCAGCTGACCCTCGCCCGGCACGCCGGCACCGACGTGAAGATGACGTCGCAGGTGCTGCGCAAGCTGGAGGACAAGGGCCTCATCGAGCGGACCGTCGATCCCGCCGACACCCGGGCGAGGCGCCTGAAGGTGACCGAGCGCGGGGCGGCGCTCGCCCAGCAGGCGGTGCAGGTCGTCGAGGCCGCCGACGCCGCGTTCTTCCGGGGTACCGACGCCGCCGCCGTCGTGCGGACCCTCAAGCCCCTGGCGGGGCGGTGAGGGGCACGGCGGCGAAGAACTGCCGGCCGCCGCCCAGGTGCCGCTCGAAGCGCAACCCGGCGGCGGCCAGCGCGGCGTGCAGGTCGGCGCGGCTGAGGCGGCGCACCGAGGCGCGCTGCTCCCAGCTGGCGCCGTCCAGGCGGTAGGTCCCGTGGCTGTGCAGCACGGTGCCGTCGAAGGACTCGATCTCGAAGGTGACCTCGATCTGCCAGGTGCGGCCGGTGTACGACGTTGCCTTGTCGAACCACGACGGCGGCAGCCAGTGCATGACGACCCGGCCGTCCGGGGCGACGTGGCGGCGGCACGCCTCGAGCAGCGCGGTCCGCACGGCGAGATCCGCGGTGTTGACCCGGGTGCTCGCGACCAGCACCACCGGGAAACGCTCGCCGAGGTCCAACGTCTCAAGAGCGGCGTGGACGGTCCGTGCATCGCGCACCTGGGCGAGGATCGCGGCCGAGTCATCGGCGACCACGACAGGATGGCCGAGCCCGGCGAGCGGATCTGCGAACCGGCCGCCGCAGCCGCTGAGGTCCAGGATCGCCGCGCCAGGCGGCACCCGAGCGTGCACGAAGGCGGGTTCGCCGGTCGCGGGCAGCACCGCGTACAGATCGACGGGACGGCCGTCGGTGGTGACCTCGGACATCGGACCACCATGCCACGCGCATGGCATCATTGCCGGCAACATGACCTCACTCGACCTCTGTTACGAAAGCCTCGACGGGCTGTCCGTCGGCGACGCGGTCGGCGCCCAGTTCTTCGTGCCGGGCACCACCGTTGACCACATCACCGCGGCAGACGAGCCGCCCGGCGCCTGGCCGTGGACCGACGACACCGAGATGGCCTGCTCGATCGTCGACGAGCTCACCGGCCACAGCCGCATCGACCGGGACCGGCTCGCGGCCGCGTTCGCGCGGCGCTGTGAGCCGTACCGCGGCTACGGCGGCGGCGCCGTGGTCATCCTGCACCAGATCCGCGACGGCGTGCCGTGGCGGGAGGCAGCCCGGGCCGCGTTCGACGGGAGCGGCTCGATGGGCAACGGCGCCGCGATGCGGGTCGCGCCGCTCGGCGCGTTCCACGCCGGGGACTCCCGCAGCGCCGCGCTCGACGCGATGCGCACCGCCGAGGTCACCCACGCCCACAGCGAGGGCATCCTCGGCGCGGTCGCCGTCGCCGTCGCGGCCGCCGAGGCGGGCTGGGCCCGGCTGGTCGAGGCACCCCTGGAGCCGGTGGAGCTGCTCGACGCGGTGCTCGCGTACCAGGTCGACAGCCAGGTGAAGGCAGGCCTGGAACGCGCCCGGGACCTCCTCGGCGTGTCCGTGGCCGAGGCCGCCTACCTGCTCGGCAACGGCTCGCAGGTCCTCGCCCAGGACACGGTCCCGTTCGCGCTGTGGGCCGCCGCGACCAACCTGTCCGACTACCGCGCCGCGATCCTCGCCTGCGTGGAGGCCGGCGGCGACGTCGACACCACCGCCGCGATCGTCGGTGGCGTCGTCGCCGCGGCTGCCGGCCGCGCCGCGATCCCGCCCGCCTGGCTCACCCACCGGGAGCCGCTGCCCACCTGGATCCGCACCGACGGCTCCTGAGAGGCGTGCAAAGTTTCCGCCACCCTCGGCGTGAGAGAGGGTGAAGGAGGTGCCCGCCGTGCAGAAACCCGAGGAGGCCGAGTTCTCGGCCTTCGTCGAGCAGCGCGCGCATGCGCTGCTCAGGACCGCGTACGCGTTGACGGGTGACCGGCACGCCGCGGAGGACCTCGTGCAGTCCGCCCTGGCCAAGGCGTTCGCCCGGTGGCGGCGCATCGACGAGCCGGAGCCCTACCTGCGCCGGATGATCTACAACGAGTTCGCGTCGGGGTGGCGCAGCCGCCGCCGGCAGGCCGAGGTCACCGTGGCGGAGCTGCCGGAGCGGGCCGGGCACCGGTACATGGAGGCCGACACGGAGCTGCGGCTGCTGCTGCGCGACGCACTGCAGGAGCTGCCGCCCCGACAACGGGCCGTGCTGATCCTGCGGTACTTCGAGGACATGAGCGTCGAGGAGACCGCCGCGGTGCTGTCGTGCCGCCAGGGCACCGTCGCCAGCCAGGCCTCCCGGGGGCTGGCGAAACTGCGGGACCTCATGCCGCAGCTCGACTGGTCCCCGGATCTCGTGGAAGGACGGCACTGATGCGCTTCGAGCAGCTGCTGCACGAGACGATCGACGAGATGGCCGGCGAGCTGCACGCCCCCGCGGCCGGGCTCGCCGCGCGCAGCATGGTCAAGGGCCGGCGCATCCGCCGGACCCGCAGGCTCGCCGCGGCCGGCACCGCGGTCGTGGCGGTCGTGGCCGTCGTCGTGTCATGGACGGCGGTGTCCCGGCCGGACGCGACCGCACCGCCCCCGGTGCCGGCCGTGTCGACCTCCCCGATCGCCCCGACCGCCCTTGTGGCGTCCGGGGTGCTGCCCGGCGGCTGGGTCGTCACCGGCGCCGGCTACCAGGCCCTCGACCGCGCGACCGGCGAGTTCGTCATCATGCAGGGACCGATGCTGCCCGCACCGACCGGCAACCGGATCCTGATCATCGACGGGCCGGAGTCGGTACGGCTGACCGACGTGCGCGGCACGAACCCGGTGACCGTCGACACCAGCGGCCTCGTCGGCGACTACAGCTGGTCACCGGCGGGAGACCGGCTGACGGGCGGGGTCAGCCAGAAGGAACCGTTCAAGATCGGGTTCGCGATCATCGACGCCCGCACCGGCACGGTCCGCAAACAATGGATCGACGCCGACCGGTACGACTGCAGCCAGTGCAGCTTCACCTGGACGCGGGACGGCACGGAGGTCGTCATGCCGATCGCCGACCGCTCCGGCGGCGAGGCGGAGGAACGGGTCGCGAGCCTCCAACTGTTCAACGCCGACACCGGCGCACCCACCCGGTCACTCCCGGTCACCGCGATGCCGTCCGGCCCGTTCTCCTGGTCACCCGACGGCCGCTACGTCCTGGCCGGCCCACCCGGCACATCGCTGGGCTGGCGGCGCTTCGACCTCACCACCGGCCAGAGCCAGCCCTTCCCGAAGGACGCCATGTGGGTCAGCAACGACGTGCTGCTCGCCCCGCAGGACGGCAAGGTGCTCAGCCTGAAACCCGACGGCACCACCACCGCCACCATCGACGTCGGCGCCCCCGGCCGCGGCCTGATCACCCTCGGCCCGCCCGGCTAGCAGGTCAGAGGTGTGGGCCCGGGACCCGCAGCGGCCGCTCGACGGCGTCCTGGGCGGCGACGGCGGCCATCAACGCCCGGTAATCGGCCGGGTCCAGGTCGCCGGTCAGCAGCCGGTCGAACGCCTTCGCCTCCCGGCGGGCCAGGACGTTGCCCGCCGGGCGCGGGGGCGGCAGCGGGCCGAACCTGGCCGCCAGCCACCGCGCCGCCCGCGGCTCGTAGGCACCCTCGAGGCGATGGTGCCTGATCATCCACGCGTGCAGGGCGATCAGCACCGTGTACGCCACGGCGACGAACAGCACGACGAGCACACCCCGCAGGTTACGCGCGCCGTCCCCCTGACGTGCCGGGACCGGCCCGCGATGTGACGACCGCCGGTTTCGGCCGATATCCTTGCCGATCACAGCGAAGCGAATTCGCAGCGAAGCGGATCGCAGCAAAAGCGGATCGCAGCGGAACAGACCCGGGGGAGCAGCACAGCGTGGCGCAGGAATGGCAGCCGGACCTGTTCGACAGCGGCCCGGTCACCAGCTCCGAGCAGCCCGAGGTCCGCTCACCCGCCGCCGACGCGTCGATGCGGGCCCGCTGGCGGGCGCTGATCCTCACCGACCCGGTCGCGCGGCTGGTCCGCAACGCCGCCCACACCGGCGTCCACCAGGCGTATGACCTGCGCCAGCTGGCGCTCGCGGCGGTCGACATCGCGGTCGCGTCGATGGGGTTCGCGCGGCAGGTCACCCTGGCCGAGCTGATCGAGTCGACCGCAGAGCTCGCCGCCGTCATGCATCCCGCCGGCACCGGCGACGACCACCAGGACGCGGCCCGCTGGGTCGTCAAAGGGCTGCTCAACGACACCGACAACCAGGGCGCGTTCGTCTACACGTTCGTCGACGCGCTGCAGTCACCGCCCCGCCGCGAGGAGTACGCGTTCAAGCTCCTGCAGCTGCAGGACGGCCCCGACGGCGCGGTCGTGCTCGCCTCCCACCAGGCGGTCATGCTGTACCTCAACGGCCTCGACCTGGACGTCGACGACGCCGAGGCCGCGTTCTCCGTGGTGCTGCAGCGGCAGCTGCGGGACCGGCGCTTCGAGGCCGCCGCACGCACCGCGACGCAGGCCGAGCGGGTGTCGGTGGCGATGTCCGCCTCCCTCGCCGACGTGCTCGACGCCACCCGCCGCGACGTGCGCGCGTTCGACTGGATCACCGATGTACCGCACCGCCTCGCCCGTGCCCGCGACCACGTCGAGGCCCGCATCGCCGCCGACGCCGAGGTGCTCAACCACGTCGCGGCCGGCATCGACACCGAGACCGACAGCGCCGTGCGGCAGGCGTCCGGCGACCTGGTGGAGACCCTGCGCCGCATCCGCCGGGTGCACCTGGACCTCGCCGAGCGGGTCGCCGGCGCCCGCGGCGTGTTCCTGCAGGCCCAGTTGTCGCAGGTCTTCGCCCGCCGCGTCCACCTGCGGCTGCTCAACATCGAGCCGGAGCTGTTCCATCCGGTACTGGCAGCGCCCGCCGACGACGCGCGGGTCGTCGCGGAGGCGTTCGGCGACCGGGTACTGGGGCTGCGGGTGCCGCGGCTGCTGCACCTGGACGGGCTCGTCGACATGCTGCTCGCCCCGCCCCGCGCCGCCGAACCCGACGACGTGGAGCCCGAGACCCCCGGCGAGGTCGAGGGCGTGGACCTGCAGGCGTACCCACCCGCGGTGATCGCCGAGGCCACCCGCATCCTGCGCCGCGCCTCAGCCCGGCCGGTCGCGCTGTCCGACCTGCTCGGGGAGGCCGCGACGGGCGGCGACGACCTGCGGGAACTGGTGCTGCTGACCGCGCTGTGGTCCTACGCGCCGGACGCCGTGGACCCCGACGAGGAACGCGGCGCCGACCTCACCGCGCTGGTCTCCGCGCTGTCGGCGGAACGCGCCGGCGGCCGCCTCGAGCATCCCCTCGCGTGGGGCGACGACCTGCTGGTCAGCTTCGAAGGAGGGCTTGAGCCGTGACGGTCCCGATCGAGGACGTGTGGGCGGCCGCCGAGCTGGTCGCCTTCGGGCTGCGCACCGGCGCCCGGCCGGCCGACGGCAACGCCTACGGGCAGCTGCTGGAGCGGTACCGGACCAACACCGGCTTCCGCGACGCCGTCGACACCGTCGCCGGCGGCCTCGGCCTCGTCGTGCTCGGCGCACCGGCCCGCACCGGCCTGGTCCTGAGCACCCAGCCGGGCAGCGTCTTCGCGCTGCGGATGGCGGACCTGCGCGGCGGCAGCATGGCCGCCGACGACAAGCTCATCGCCGGCCTGGTCGTGCTCGGCATCGCCGCGTACGCGTTCCCGCACGACGTGGACCTCGACGGCACCGACGTGAAGATCGTCGAGGTGGCGGCGCTGGACCGGTTCGTCCGCGACGCGATCGACCGGGTCCTCGCCCTGCCCGGCGACCCCGACACCGCCGACGGGCAGGCCCGCAAGGCCGCCGAGGTGTACCGGCGCACCGCCGCGTTCAAACCCAAGGACCGCCTGCCCGGCCCGGCCCGCGGCTGCACCCAGTTCGCGGTCCTGGAGGTCCTGGGCTGGCTGGTCGAGCGCGGCGCCGCCAGACAGCTGCCGCAGATGGGGGCGACGTCGTATCAGCTCACCGACCGGTTCCGGCTGCTGGTCGCGGACGTGGCCGGTGGTGAGGCACTGGAGACGCTGCGAGCGGTGCGCCGCAACGCTGCTCCGGTCTCGTCCACTGTGGAGAGTGACTGATGGTGGCGCCCGCGCGGCTCTGGCAGATCCGCCGCATCTACCTCGACCGGGTCGGCTCGCCCGCGGCGCGGTTCCGCGACGTGTGGCTCGACCTGACCGGCCGGGACGGCAAACCCCTCGACACGATCCTGTGGATGCGCAACGGCGGCGGCAAGTCGACACTGATCGCCCTGGTCTGCGCCCTGATCCGGCCCGACCGGCGGGACTTCCTGGCGACCGCGACGACCGGCCGGCACCTGGAGGACTGCATCCTCGGCGCCGACACCGGCCACGTCGTCGTCGAGTGGACCGACCCGGCGGGGCGGCGGCTCGTCACCGGCGCCGTCTACGAGTGGACCGACCGGGTCCAGCCCGCCGACCCGAACGCCGGGCACGACCGGCTCAAGCAGAGCTGGTACGCCTTCACCCCCGGCCCCGACGTGGAGAGCCTCCCGTTCGCCGGCGCCGACTTCAAGGAGTTCGTCCGCACTGTCGAGGCGCTGCCCGCCACCGCCGAGGCCGTCGTCACCACCAAACAGGACCGGTGGGCGCAGGCACTGCACGACCGCGGCCTCGACCCTGGCCTGTTCACCGCCATCCTGCGCATCAACGCCTCCGAGGGCGGCATCGAGCACCACTTCAAGTTCAAGACGTCCGACGACTTCGTGCAGTACCTGCTGAGCCTCGTCACCGAACCGACCTCCGCGACGAAGGTCGCCGCGATCCTGCGCGGCACCCGCGAACGCCTGGCCCGGCAGCCGCGCCTGCGCGCCGAGGTGGCGTTCTGCGACGAGGCCGTCGACCTCCTCGACGTGCTGGACCGGGCCCGCGCCGCCGTCACCGCGGCCACGACCGAGGCCGGCGCTTCCCGGCAGGCGGCGCTGCGGCTCGCCGCGGCGTTCACCGGCGCCGCCGCCCGCGCCGCGTCGCAGGCCGCCACGCACGAGGCGGAAGCGGCGGCCGCCGCCGTCGCCGCGCACGACGCCCAGGCCCGCGCCGCCGGCCTCGACGTGCTGCTGCGCGAGGAGCAGTGGCAGGCCGCGTCCCGCCGGCACACCGAGGCGCTCGCCGCCGTCGACGACGCCGCGCAGACCGTCCTCGCCCGGCGCCGCCGGCACCGCGCCTGGCAGCTGGTGCCCGCCCTCACCGACCGCGACCAGCTCACCTCCCGGCTCGCCGCGGCCCGCGGCCGGCAGCGCGAGGCCGAGGCCGGCGCCGCCCCGCTGCGGCAGGCCAGGGCGGAGGCGGCCGCGGTGTACCTGTCGGTGCTGCGCGACGCCTGCGCCGAACTCGACGACACCGTCGCGACGCTGACCGGGCAGGCCGCGGACGCCGCCGAGCAGCAGGCGAAGTCCCGCGCCCTCGCCGACGGGCTGCGCGCCGACCTCGGCGGCCTCGCCGGCCGGCACCGCTCGATCGAGCAGCACCTCGCCGCCTTCGACCACGACCTGCACACCGCCGCCACCGCCGGCCACCTGACCACCTCCGACACACTGCTCGCCGACGCCACCGTCGCCCCAGCCGGCGGTGTCGGCGCGAGCGACGGCCCGGCCAGTGGTGTCGTGGCCGGCGGTTCTGCCTCGGTTGCGGGTCTCGCGGGCGGTGTTGCGGGTCGCGCGGGAAGCGACTCCGAAGCAGGCGCCGCAGCCGGGGCCGGTGCCGGCGGTCGCGCAAGCGCCACGCCTGCCGGTGGCGCCGCGGCGCACGGGCCCGGCGACGAAGTCAGCGTCGAGCGGCTCGCCGGAGCCCTTGCCGCCGCGCGCCGGGACGACGAGGAGGCGGCGCGAAGGCTTGCGGAGGAGCTGCCGGCCGAGGCGGAGCGGCTCGACGCGGACCGGGCCGCGCACGAGCGGGACCGCGCCGCCGTGCACGCCGCCGTCACCGAGCTGACCCGGCAGCTGGCCACGCTCGACAGCACGCGGACGCCGCTGCTCGCCGAGATCGACGCCCTCGCCACCGACCCGCGGCTCACCGCGCTCACCGAACGCGACACCGTCGACCCGGTCGCGGAGCACCGGCTCCTCGTCGACCAGCTGTCGGAGGCGATCGTCGGCGCCGACCGGCACCGCATCCAGCTCGCCGTCGCCGACGCCGAGGACGACCGGGCCGTGCAGGCCCTGGCGTCCCCGCGCGGGCTGCTGCCGGCCGCGCTGGACCTGGCCCGCGCCGCCGACGTCCTGGCCGCCGAACGGATCCCGGCCAGCACCGGCTGGCACCACCTCGCCGACCGCGTCCCGCAGGACCGGTGGGCGTCCACTGTGGAGCGTGCCCCGCACCTCGTCGGCGGGCTGCTCCTGCACGACGAGGCCGACCTCGACCGGGCCCGCGACGCGCTGCAGGCGGCGCGGCTGTTCCCGACCAGCGCCGTGCAGATCTCCACCACCGCCCGCCTCGACGAAGCCGCTCGGCCGGGCGCCGACACCGCAGCCCGCCTCGACGGAGCGGCCCGGCCCGGCGCCGACGCAACGGCCCGTCTCGACGGAGCGGCCCGGTCCGGCGGCGACGCGACGCCCCGTTTCGACAACGACGCCCGGCCCGGCGCCGACACTGTCGCCCGTCTCGACGGAGCCGCCCGCGTCGACGGAGCCGCACGGTCCGGCGACGGCACGACGGCGCACGACGTGGGGTTTGTGCTGGCGCCCGCGCCGGCCATGTTCGACCGCACCGCCGCGGCGCGGGAGGCGGACCGCCGCGCCGACAGCCGCCGGGACCGCGGCGAACGCGTCCAGGAGCTGCTCGACGCCCGCGACCACGACCTGCGGCTCAAGGATCAGCTGCGCCAGCTCGCCGACCGTTGCCCGCCCGGGCACCGCGAGCACCTCGACGCCGAGCACCACCGCGTCGGGGAGCTCCTCGCCGCCGCCCAGGACCGCGCGCGACAGCTCGACACCGCCCGCGGCGAGCTCGACGAACGCGCCGCCCGGCTCCGCGGGACCCAGCAGCGCCTCGCCGAGCGGCGCCGGATCCTCGCCACCCGCCTCGGCGTCCTGCAGGACCTGTCCCGGCGGGCGCCCGAGGCCGACCGGCAGCGGGCCGAGCTGCGGCAGCTGCCCGCCCGCCGCGCCGATTTGGAACGCCAGCTGGAGCAGGCGGAGGAGCAGGAGCGCGGGTACGCCGGCGTCGCGACCCGCTGCACCGCCGACGCCGAGCAGCACCGGGGGACCGCCCGCGGCCACCGCGCCAGGATCGACGAGCTGCGCCGGATCGCCGACACGAAAGCGCCGGCGCACCGGACCAGCCTGGCCGCGGCGATGAGCGTGTACCAGGCGGCGGACGAGGCGTACGTGCGGCGATCGTCCGGCGACGCCCTGGAGGCCACGATCACCGAGATCGGGCGGCGCCTGGACGGCCTCGACCGGCAGGTGCGGCAGTTCACCGCCGAGGAACACCAGACCGCGGCGCAGCTCGCCGCCACACCCGAGGCCGCCGACCCGGCGCTGGTCGCCCGGGACACCGAGGAGGCGGAGCAGGCGCACTTCGCGGCGCGGGCGGCTGCCACGCGGGCCGAGGCCGAACGCGACGCCGCCCGGCGTGACCTCGCCGACCGGGCCGCCGACCGTCCCGCGCCCGAGGACCTCGCATTGGTCGTACACCCCGGAAATGACCTGCGCGAGCAGCTCGACGTCGCGGTCGGCGCCGCCGGCATCGCCCGGGAACGGCAGGCGGCGGCCGAGCAGTCCGGCGAGCTGCAACGCCGCCGCGCCGCGGACTTCGACGGGCTCGCCGGGGACCTGGAGGCCGACCTGGGCGACCGCGGCGGCGTGGAGGCGGCGCCGTTCGACGGTGACGTGGACGCCGCCCGGGAGGCCGGCCGCGCGGCGCGCAGGGCGTTGCAGGCGGCCGAGAAGGCGGTCGCCGCCGCCCGCAACCAGCTCGCCGCCGAGGTGCACCGCGTCGACCGCTGGGCCGGCGAGGAGCGCTTCGCCGCCGTCACCGCCGAGGTGCGCGACCGGTTCCGCGGCGAGCACACCGCGGACCTGCCCGCGTCCCTCGCCGAGGAGCTGCGCACCTACCGGCACGCGCTCGCCGGCGAGCTGGAGGCCGTCGACAAGGACAAGCACCTGGTGGTGACCGCGCTGTGCGCCGAGGTCCGCGAAGGGCTCAAGACGCTGCAGCGGGCCCAGCACCACGCGCAGCTACCGCCCGGGCTCGCCGACCACCTGCGCAACCGGCGGTTCCTTGACGTCGGCCCGCGCTCCACTGTGGACACCACCGACGCGACGCTGCGCAGCCGGGTCGAGCGGCTCGTGGAGCGGCTCGTCGCCCGGCAGGAGAACATCCCCGACGGGCTGACCCTGGTGTGGGAGGCGACCACCGCCGTCGTCGGCCGCGGCAACTTCACCGCCCGCGTGCTGAAGCCGTCGACCGAGCTCGGCGAGGACCGGCAGCCGGTCGAGCTGATGAGCAAATGGTCCGGCGGGGAGAAGGTCACGATCAGCTTGCTGCTGTTCTGCATGCTCGCCCGCCTGCGCGCCGCCAACCGCGGCGGTGACGTACCGGGGCTCGGGGTGCTGCCGATGGACAACCCGCTCGGCACCGCCAACTACGTCGCGTTCCTGGACCTGCAGCGGCGGGTCGCCGCGGCCAACGGCATCCAGCTCGTCTTCCTGTCCGGCCTCGGCGACATGCGCGCGGTCGGCCGCTTCCCCAATGTGGTGCGGATGCGCAACACGCACCACCGCGGCCGCAACTACGCCCAGGTCCAGGAGCGCGAGCTCAACGACGACCAGGTCATCGAGGGCATCACCACCGCCCGGCTCACCTTCCCGCACCAGGAGACCCTGCTGTAGCGCACATCGGGGCACACCGGGCCGCCGCTGCTGCAGACCGTGGCGGTCTGGGGTGTGACGACCGCGCTGGTCGTGGCGGTGTGGGCGATCCACGCCGGGGTGACCGGCAACCCGTGGCTGTGGCCGCACGTGCTCGTGCCCGTGTTCCTGCTGCCGGTGGTGTCGGTCGGCGTCCTCGGCTGGTCGCAGTGGCGGGACCGGGTCGAGACCACCGCGTGCTGGGCCGCGTTCGCAGTCGCCGCGCACCTGCTGATCGCGGTCGGCGGGGGTCTGCGGTGGCGGGGGCGGGTCGCGCTCGCCGGGGTCCTCGTCCTGCTGTCGCGGGGATCGTCGCGGTGCAGGTGGCGTCGCAGGAGCGCTGGTTCGCCGGGGCGCTGCGGGAGCGGGGGCTGCGGCCGGTCGTGCCGGTCGCCGCCGGTTACCACGCCGACGGCGTCAACATCGGCAGGTCGACGCTGGTCGTGCGGATGTCCGACGGGCACGGCCACTCCTTCACCGTGGGCATCGCCCGGCCGTCGGTGCCCTGCGACGGCTGGCCGCTGTGCACAGCGGACCTGAGCGCCTACGGCTACAGCGGCACCGTCCCCGCCGCGGTGACCTTCGAGTCGGTCCCCGCGCGTGTGCTGGCCGGGCTCAAGCGCATCAGGGAGACGCCGAGGCGGACTGACACCGACTTTCGGCTTTCCGAACAGAAGTTATGGACATGCGAGCGAAAGTCTTCTAGCGTGACGTACCACATCGAAGGTCGTCACCGCCAAACCTGGCGACCGGCGATGACCCGTGTCGCCCTTCGGCGAGCGCGCGGGGAGGTCCTGACGGCCGCGCTGGGCGCTGCCGTCTGACAACTCCTACCCCTGGAGCGCTCGATGCAGAGAACCATCCTGGGGGCGGCGGCCGCGGTCCTGATCGCCGGCCTGCTGCCGGCCACCCAGGCCCGGGCCGCCGTCCCGCCGCAGGAACCCGGTGTCACGCTGCGCGTCTTCGACCTGCAGACGCCGCTGAGCTCGATCTGCACCCTCAAGGCCGGGCAGACACCGAACGTCGACAAGCTCATGCCGGCCGTCAACTGGAGCACCGCCGCCGACTTCGGCCTGGAGGACCTGTTCCAGGCGCAGGTCATCGGCAACGTCAACATCGCCACCGCCGGGTCGTACATCTTCCGGCTCACCAGCGACGACGGCTCGCGGCTGCTCGTCGACGGCGCGAGCGTCATCAACCACGACGGGCTGCACGGCGCGACCGCCATGGAGGGCAGCGTCACCCTCACCGCCGGGTATCACGCCATCCGCATCGACTACTTCGAGCGTACCGGCGGCCAGCAGCTCACCCTCGAATGGCGGCCGCCGGGCGCCGGCGCGTTCACCCTCGTGCCGAACTCGGTGCTCAGCACCGACTCCGGGGTCGTGCGGGTCACCGCCCCCGGGCGCAAGGAGTGCGAGGGCGCCGCCGACAGCCCCGGCGACGGGCTCCCGCTCAACGCCGTGCACCCCGGGTACACGCTGACCAACCTGCGCCCGACCGGCTTCCAGCCGCAGGTGAGCGCCATGGACTGGCTGCCCGACGGGCGCCTCGCGATCACCACGTGGGGCGGCAGCAACACCACCGTCGGCGAGGTCTACCTGCTCAGCGGCGTCACCGGCACCACGTCGCCGGCGCAGGTGACCTACACCCGCATCGCGACCGGCCTGCGGGAGCCGATGGGCATCAAGTACGTCGACGGCAAGCTCTACGTGTCGCAGAAACACGAGCTGACCGAGCTCAACGACACCGACGGCGACGGACAGATCGACCAGTACCGCACCGTCGCGACGTGGCCGTACGACGGCAACTTCCACGAGTTCGCGTTCGGGCTGCTGTACAAGGACGGCTTCTTCTACCTGAACCTGTCCGTGTCCATCAACCAGGGCGGCGCGACCACCGACCCGCAGGGCTCACCGAACCGTGGCACCAGCCTGAAGATCAACCGCAGCACCGGCGTGGTCCAGTACGTCGCCGGCGGCCTGCGCACCCCCGACGGCCTCGGCTGGGGCCCCGAGGGCGACATCTTCGTCACCGACAACCAGGGCGGCTGGCTGCCCGCGTCGAAGCTGGTCCGCATCAAGCAGGACCGGTTCTTCGGCCACTACACCAACCCGGACGGGCCGTTCGACAACCAGTCCGTCACCGCACCCGTGCTGTGGCTGCCGCAGAACGAGATCGCCAACTCCCCGAGCACCCCGCTGCTGCTCAACAGCGGACCGTTCGCCGGGCAGATGCTCTTCGGCGACGTCACCTACGGCGGCATCCAGCGCGCGTACCTGGAGAAGGTCAACGGCGAGTACCAGGGCGCCGTCTTCCGCGTCACCCAGGGCCTGGAGATGGGCGTGCTGCGGCTCAGCCAGGGCCCCGACGGCGCGCTCTACGTGGGTGGGCTCGGCGCCGGCGGCAACTGGGGCCAGGACGGCAAGCTCACCTACGGCCTGCAGAAGCTCACCCCGAACGGCAGCACCGCCTTCGAGATCAAGGCGATGCGGGCGGTCGCCGGCGGCTTCGAGGTCGAGTACACGCAACCGGTGTCCACCACGACCGCGGAGCAGCTCGCCGCGCACTACACCGCCAAGCAGTGGCGGTACGTGCCGACCCCCGCCTACGGCGGCCCGAAGGTCGACGAGGAGACCCTGCCGGTCACGTCGGCGACGCTGTCCGCGGACCGGCTCAAGGTGACGCTGCAGCTGAGTGGTTTGAAGCCCGGCCGGGTCGTGTACCTGCGCTCGCCGCGGCCGTTCACGTCCACCACGGGCGCGTCGCTGTGGAGCACCGAGGCCTGGTACACGCTGAACAGCCTCGTCGACGGCACCCTGCCGCAGCCGGGCCGGCTCGAGGCGGAGCACGCCGGGCTCAGCGGCAGCGCGCACGTCGCGACCGACCACAGTGGATACACCGGCAGCGGGTTCGTCGCCGGCTACGACAGCACCGGCGCGGCCACCACGTTCAGCGTCACCACGCAGACCGCCGGCGCGTACGACGTCGGCCTGCGCTACAGCAACGGCCCCAACCCGTCGGCCGGGACGAAGACGGTGAGCCTGTACGTCAACGGCACCAAGGTCCGGCAGGTGCCACTCGCCAGCACCGGCGACTGGGAGACGTGGGCGACCAGCACCGACACGGTGACGCTGCGGGCCGGCGGCAACACCATCGCGTACACAGTGGACACCGGCGATATCGGGCACGTGAACCTCGACAGCATCACCGTCGGCCCGCCACCCGCCGACCGCACCGGCACGATCACAGGCGCCGGCGGGCGATGCGTCGACGTGAGCAACGCCGGCACCGCCAACGGCACGAAGATCCAGCTGTACGGCTGCAACGGCACGACCGCGCAGAGCTGGACCCGCACCGGCGACACCCTGCGCGCGCTCGGCAAGTGCCTCGACGTGGCCGGGGGCGCCACCGCCGCCGGCACCCTCGTGCAGCTGTGGAACTGCAACGGCAGCGGCGCGCAGGTGTGGCAGCCGCAGGCGGACGGCACGCTGCGCAACCCGCAGTCGGGCCGGTTCCTTGAAGCGGCCGGCGGCGGCACCGCCAACGGCACGCAGCTGCAGATCGGCGACGCGCACCAGGTGTGGACGCACAACGGCACCAGCCGGGTCCAGCTGTTCGACGCCGGCAACCTCAACGCGTTCGCCGCCGGCGACGGCACCGCGGCGACCTGGCCGGTCGCGGACGGCTCGATGGAGGTCCTCGGCGGCGACCTGCGCACCAAGCAGACCTTCGGCGACTTCCGGCTGCACGTGGAGTTCTGGCTGCCGAACCTGCCGCCCGAGGTGACCGGCCAGGCCCGCGGCAACAGCGGCATCTACCTGCAGGACCGCTACGAGCTGCAGGTGCTCGACACATTCGGCAAGGCGACCCTGGCCAACAACGAGTGCGGCGCCATCTACCTGAAACGGGCCCCGGACAGCAACGCCGGCACCGCTGCGGAAACGTGGCAGACCTACGACATCACGTTCCGGGCCGCCCGCTACACCGGCACCACGAAGCTCTCGAACGCCCGGGTCACCGTGGTGTGGAACGGCGTCACCGTCCACAACGACGTCGAGATCGACGGCCCGACCGGCAACGGCGCCGCCGAGTCGCCGGCGGCCCTGCCGATCCGGCTGCAGGACCACGGCGACGCCGGCGCCAACGTCCGCTACCGCAACATCTGGATCGAACCCGCCTGACCCTTGGAACCTGAACGGGGCCTGGTGCAGATACACCACTGACACCGGGCCCCACCAGGCGGGAGCATCACCGACGTGGACGTCGACACGCAACCCAGCGACGCGGACCTCATCGAGCGGTCCCGGCACGACGCCGCCGCGTTCGGCCCGCTGTATGACCGCTACGCCGTCCAGCTGTTCCGGTATGCCCAGCGCCGCCTCGGCGTGGACACGGCCCGCGATGTGGTCGCCGACGCGTTCCTCGCCGCCTTCGCCGCCCGCGGCCGCTACGACCTGACCCGCCCCGACGCCCGGCCGTGGCTCTTCGGCATCCTCACCCGCGAGATCGCCGGGCACCACCGGCGCGAATCCGCGCGGCTGCGCGCCCTCGCCCGGTGCACGCATCGCCGAAGGCAATCGTGCCGTCGCCCGGGCCGAGGTACGTGGCGGCGAGGGTGATCGAGTAGACGCCGGTAACGTCAATATCCACCGGAACGGCCTCGCCTTTGCCTACTGTCCGCTGAAGAAGCTTGCGGTTGTCGGCAAAGATCTCCACCCGTGCCCTGAAGGCGCTTTTCGACCCGTCTTCAATGCCGACCGTTGCTTTGAAACGCGTGTATTGGCGGCCGAGAACGTACGTCGCGAAGCCACGTTCCCCCTCACAGTAAAGGTAGACGGCAACGCTCTGCGGATATGGCTCGCCGTTGACGCGTGCTTCTGGGAAGGTGACGTTCAGTTGATCGGTTGTTTGAAAGACGCTGGAGTCAGCAAGATACTGCTCAGCAGGGGCAGGCGCCGTAGCACTGGCCGAGTCCGCTGTGGGTGAGGCCTCGACAGGCGGGCCCGATGCTCTGGAGTCGCTGGAAGGCGGCAGCGTCAGGCTTGGCTGCGCTGCGGCCGCTGTGCTTGCCGGCGGCGGCAAACCTTGCTTGCCTATGACGAACACAATCAGTGTTACCAGTACGGCGGAGGCACTGGCAATGCCTCCGATGACCGTCCATAGGCGTACCGACCTGTCGCCAATGAGGCGGCCGGACGGGCCATCATGTGCTTGCTGCTGAGACGGGCAATTTCATGGATCATATGTCTCGCCTGCCCACGCCGGGCGGGGCGGCGGTTGCGCCGACCGCCGCACCCGTCCCGGTCAGGGCGCAGCAGTGCTAGAAGGTGTACGGCGTGTCGTACTCAGGCCTGATGACCTGGGACCGCGGGGAGGCCTTGCGGACCGCGGCGATCAGGGCGTCCAGGCGGGTGGCGTCGGCGAGGGCGACCGCCGGCGGGTTGCGCAGCTCGGTCTCGAAGTTGTCCCAGTGCACCGGCACGACCACCTTCGGCCTGCCGAGGGCCTCGATGAGCCGGGGCACGTAGTCGTCGGTGGCGGTGCTGGACGGCAGCGCGACCATCGCCACGTCCGGGTTCAGGCCGGTGAGGTTGCGTTCGACGAAGTCGCTGCCGCCCATGAAGAACACCGCCGGGCCGTCGGCGATCCTGACCTGGTAGGCGAGGGTGTCGCCCTCGGGCAGGTCGGCGATCGTCTGCGGCGCGGCCGGCTGGGTGACCCGCACGCCGGGGAACGCCATCGAGTAGGCGGCGTTGCGGCTGTGCAGCGACGCGACGACCTCGACGGTGTAGTCGCCGAAGTCGAGGACCTCGCCGCCCTTGACCGGGCACAGCTTGCCGCTCGGCACGCCACTGGCCAGGCCCAGGTGGTACGCGGTGAGGGTGCCGACGACGCGGGCGCCGGTGGTCGTGGCGATGTGCGGGACGTCGGCGAAGTGGTCCCAGTGGGTGTGCGTGACCAGGACCGTTTCCGGCTTGCCGACCCTCGCCGCGATGACGTCGGCCCTGACGGTCAGCGTCGTCGCCGGGTTGAACGCGCCGGTGAACAATCCGGTGTCGAACCGGCTCAGGTACGGGTCGACGAGCAGGGTCCGCCCGCCGACGTCGATGCGCCACCCCGCGGTCCCGAACCAGCGGAAGGTGCCACGGCCGGCGTGCGGCGCCGCGAGCGCGGGAGCGGCGGGGAGGGCGACCGCGGCGGGGACCACGGCGGCGGCGACGGCGGTACGGATGAAATCACGACGATCTGGCATGCGGCCACCCAAGCAGGGCACCTCGCGACCTGTCCAAGATCAGAAGGCTGCTGAGGGCATATCCGATCGGCTATCAGCGCAGGTCACGCAGGATGCCGACGGCGAGCGCGGCGGCCCGGGCCAGGGTCGCGTCCAACGTCGGACGAGGCGCCTCGGCGCGCACGAAGGCCGCGACGGCGTACCGGCCACCGCCGGGAAACTCCACGACCCCGGCCTCCATCGCGTGCCCGGGCAGCGTGCCCGTCTTGCCGGCCACCCGCACGTCGTCCGGGAACGCGGCGGCGAGCCGGGTCGAGAACAGCTGCCGGAACATGAGCCCCCGCACCGCCGCGCAGGCCTCCGCCGGGCCCGCCTCGTCGCGCCAGATGAGGCCGAGCAGCCGCGTCATCTCCTCCGGCGTGCTCGACGTCGTCCGCGCGGGGTCGAAGACCCGCAACGCCCGCACCCGCTGCGGCGGCAGGGAAGGGAAGATCTGTGCGAACTCGGCGGCGTCGCGGGCGCCGACGTCGTCGAACATCGATTCGAGCAGCTGCCGCGGCCCACCGGCGATCCGGGTCCGGTGCAGGCCGAGCTCGGCGGCCAGCAGCGGCACCACGTCCGGCCCGACCCGGCCGAGCAGCACGTCGGCGGCGGTGTTGTCGCTGACGGACATGGTGAAGTACGCCAGGTCGCGCAGCGACAGCTCGACGTCGTCGACGCACCCCGCCGTGCCCCAGCCGCCGAGCCGGTCGCCGGTGCGCACCAGGACCCGCTCCGCCGGGTCGAGGCCGCCCGCCGACACCTGCCGGGCGAACTCCAGCACGATGAGGATCTTCACGATGGAGGCGAGCACGACCTGCTCCCCGTCCCGGAATCCGACCTCCCGCCCGGTGTCGACGTCGCGGGCGTGCAGCCAGCCCTGCACCCCGGCCTCGGCGAACACATCCTTGATCGACATACGCTCAGCCTATGGCGGACCTCGCACGGCACCTGCGGTACTTCCTGGTCGTCGCCGACGAGCTGCACTTCAGCCGGGCCGCGGAGCTGCTCGGCATCGCGCAGCCGCCGCTGAGCCAGGCGATGCGGCGCCTCGAACGCGACCTCGGCGTGACCCTGTTCGACCGGCTGCCGCGCGGCACCGAGCTCACCGTCGCCGGGCACGCGCTGCGTGACGAGGCGGAGCGGTTCCTGGCCTCGGAGCAGCGGCTGCGGGCGCTCATGCACAGCATCCGCGACGGCGACCTCGGCACGCTGCGCGCCGGGGTGCCGCCGGAGACGCCCGCGCCGGCGCTCGGCGAGCTGCTGCGCCGCCTCGCCCAGGACGCGCCGGGGCTCGACGTCGACCTGCAGGAGTTGTCCACGGCCGAGCAGCTGGAGCAGCTCGCCGCGGCCCGCCTCGACGTCGGCCTCGTCCACCACCCGGTGGACGCCGCGGATCTGGTCCACGGCCCGGTGACCCGGGTCAGGCTCGGCGTGCTGCTGCCCCGGACCTCGCCGCTGGCCCGGCTGCCGGAGCTGGCCCTCGGGCAGCTCGCCGGGCACGGACTGGTCACGTTCCCCCGGTCGACCGCTCCGGCGTGGCACGACCTGCTGCTGGCCACCTGCCGGGAGCACGGTTTCACGCCGAGCCGCATCCGGCATGCCCGCAACCCGGAGTTCCTGTGCGGCCTGGTCCTGGCCGGCCTCGGCATCGCGCTGGAGCAGGAGGCTCTGGTACGCCGTGAGCCGCGGGTCGCCTGGCGGCCGTTCACCGGTGACCCGCTGTGGCAGGAGACGTCGGTGGTGTGGCCGGCCCGCAACCCGCACCCGGCCGCGGCCCGCTTCGCGGCGGTCGCCGGCGACGTCCTGCAGGCTCGCCCGGCACACCCGGCCAGGATCGTCGGCGCGCCGGGCCCGTGGTCGGTCGTCTACAACGAGCCGGGCACGGGCGACCGGTGCCCGCCCGTACTAGGCGTACTTGCTGATGGTGCTGGTGACGACCGCCCGGCCTGAGGCGTCGGTGCCTTCGAAGCGGAGCAGGCCCAGGTTCTGGTCGCCGGTGTACAGCGTGATGGCGTAGAAGTGGAACGGGGCGGCGGCGCCGAGGTCTGCTGTCATCACTCTCGTGGTCACCGGGCGGCCGGTTCCGCTGACGGCGGTGACGGCGGTGACCTCTGGCGGGACGGTGCCGAAGCACCAGAAGAAGTTCCCGATGCCGGCGGCCATCACGTAGTCCAGTTGCCCGGGTGGGGTCAGGTCGACGAAGTTGTCTTTCGTGCAGAAGCTTGAGCGTTGGGTGAAGTCCTCGTACGCCCCGCAGAGCTGGCCGGTCGTCGAGGACCAGACCACGAAGGTGACCCGTTGCCGTCGCGGCACGTGGTGCTGGGTCGACGGGTCGGCGAGCAGGATGACGTCGCCGGCCGGCGGATGCTTCGTGTAGGTGGAGGTCGTGGCCGCGAAGGCGAGCGGATCGACGGCCGGACGCGTTGCCTGGTCACCGGTCGCCGCGGCGGTGACCGCGACGGCGAGCGCCACCGCGGCGAACCCGCGCCCGATCCGGCGCCGGCCCGGCGCCGGCCGGGACACCGCAACGGTGACGAACTGTTCCCCCGAAGTCACGCATTGAGGCTACACAATGCACGCCACGGCCGACCCCGCGAAAAGGCCGCGAGCCGGGCCGGGCCGTCCTGAACGTGGGCACGCCGCCCGGCCCGCAGGCCGGGCGGCGTGCCGTCCAACACCGTGAACGTTGTGGTCAGCGCGCTAGCGCCAGGTCTCGTCGAGGGTGATGGTGCCGCCCGACGGGGTGGTGACGGTGCGGTTCGGGTCGCTCTCCCAGACCACGGTGCTCCCTGAGGTGTCGGCAGGGTCCTTGCGGATGTACTTGTACTCCACGACCGCGGAGCCGGGCAGGGTCACCTGGCCCGTCCACGTCGCCTCGGCGGACTTCGTCAGCGGCACCGCGTCCGCCGGGTTCCAGGAGCCGATGGACGGTGCGGCGCCCACGAGGTACACCTGCTGCCCGGGCTCCTCGGCGACGTGCATCGTCACGTTGGCCTGCACGGTCGCGCCGGCCTCCCAGCCGTCCGAGGTGGACAGCCAGCCGTCGGCGGGCACCGTCTCCAGGCGGTTGGGGCGGCTCTCCCAGGTGACGGTGCCGTCGGCGGCGACCTTCACGTACTTGTACTCGATCGCCGTGCCCGCCGGGACCTGCACCCGCGCGGTCCACTGTGGATAGTCGTCCGCGGCGAGCCGGACGCCGTTGGCCGGGTCCCAGGCGCCCAGCGCCGGGGCGTTGCCGACCAGGACGAGCCGTTCGCCGGGGGCGACGACGGCGTACGCGGAGAAGCTGACCGCCGGGGCAGCCGCCGCGACCGGGCGGGACACGCGGTGCTTGACGTCGATCGCGAGCGTGCTCAGACCGGGGACAGTCGTGGTCAACTGGCCCGTCTTCGTGACGGTGACCGTCGGGCCGGTGCACCGGTTGCCGCGCACCTCGCCGCGGATGACGTCGCAGTACGTGCCGGCCGGCAGGCCCGTGTCGAACGTGCGGGTGACGGCGGTGTTCTCCCGGTTGAGCACGACGTAGCCGCGGCCCTCCCGGGCGAACGCGATCGCGTTGTCGCCGTCGCTCCACCAGTGGCTCACCGGCGCGGCGCCGGCGGCGTTGCGGAAGCCGACCATGCCGGTCGTCGCGGTGTCCTGGTGCTGGCAGAGCCAGCCGCCGGGGCCGCTGGTGACGCCACCGCACCGCACCTGACGGACGTCACCGTTGGACGAAGTGCCGGGCGGCCCGGCGTCGGTGCTGGTGAAGCCGTAGCTGGACAGGACCAGGGGGTGCCCGTAGGGCCAGGCGAGGGAGAACGCGTTGCCGAGCGCGAACAGCGGCCCGTCCTTGTACGTCAGGGTCGCGCCGCTCTGGTCGCGTTCGGTGTCGTGGCTGTCGACGTAGACGACGGCGCTGCCGGCGGGGGAGAAGCCCCACGCCTCGCCGAACTGGTCGAGCCAGCTGAGCTTGCCGGACTTCACCACGCGGCTGATCTGCTGGCCGTAGGCGTCCTCGATGACGTCGCCGTTGGGCAGGTAGTCGGCCTTCGGGATCGGGGCGTTGCCGAGGACCTCCTGGTAGAGGTACGCGGGGCGCTTGAGCTTGGCCTTGATGGCGGCGAGGTCGGCGGCCGGGACGTGCTTCGCGGCGTCGATGCGGAACCCGTCGACGCCGAGGCGGATCAGCGAGTTGAGGTACCCGGCGATGTCGGTGCGGACGTCGTCCTGTTCGGTGGCGAGGTCCGACAGGCCGAGCAGCTCGCAGTTCTGGATCTCCCACGCGTCGTTCCAGTCGTGGATCCAGCCGTCGCCGTTGCGGCCGCAGTGGTGGAAGTCGGTGGTGTCGTACAGGCCGGGGTAGTCGTACTTGCCGAAGCGGGTGCCGCCGCTGCCGGTGCCGCCGGTGGTCTGGCCCGACATGTGGTTGATGACGGCGTCGACGTAGACCTTCACTCCGGCGCGGTGGCAGGTGTCGACCATGGCGGCGAACTCACGGGTGTTGCCGTAGCGGCTGTCGAGCTTGTAGCTGACCGGCTGGTACGCCTGCCACCACGGATAGCCCTGGGCGGGTAACTCGACGTGCTCCTGCGGCGGGGTGACCTGCACGGCGGCGTAGCCGGCCGGGCCGAGGGTGCTGCGGCACTCGTGGGCGACGTCGCGCCACGGCCATTGGAAGAGGTGCGCGGTGACGTCCTTGCTGGAACCGGACGCTTCCGCGGGAGGGGCGCTGAGCCCGACGGCGGTCAGGGCGAGGACCGCCGCGAGCAGGAGGGGACGCTTCAACGGATACGCTCCACTGTAGGTGACTTGCAGGCTATGCAAAGTCTTGCAAGAGCGCCCTGATGCTAGCTTCCCGTAACCCGCCGGTAAAGACCTGTTGATCTTTGCAAGGTGGCATCAGCGTTTCAGCAGCTCAGATGCGGTGCGCACGGTGAAGAACCGGTGATTTTTGCAAGAACCTTGACATACGTCAATCCTCCAGATCAGTCTTCCTCCACGCGTTGCCATGCCCCCGCCGGGCTGTCACGTCGGTCGGTCCGCCACCGCATCGATGCACGCAAGGAGCACCCGTGTCCCGCAGAAGAACCCTGATTCTGGCCGTCCTGACGCTGCTGGCGTCCCTGCTCATCGTCCCTGCCCTCGCCGCTGCGGGCACCACCGTGACCGTCTACTACAAACCCTCCGCCGCCTGGACCACCGTGAACATCCACTACGCCCCCAACGGCGGCGCGTGGACCGCCGTACCGGGCGTGGCGATGAGCACCGCCTGCACCGGCTGGTACAGCAAGACCATCGACCTCGGCTCCGCCACCGGCGTGCAGGTGGTGTTCAACAACGGCTCCGGCACCTGGGACAACAACTCGGGCCGCAACTACACCCTCGGCAGCGGCGACGTCACCGTCACCGGCGGAGTCGCCGGCACCGGCAACCCGTGCGGCGGCCAGCCCACCCCGACCACACCACCGCCCACCGGCAACACCGCCACCGTCTTCTACTCCACCGCCGGCAGGACCTGGCCGGTGGTGAACATCCACTACGCGCCGACCGGCGAGGCATGGACCACCGTCCCCGGTGTGGCGATGAACGAGACCGCCTGCACCGGCTGGGTGAAGAAGACCGTCGCCCTCGGCGCCGCCACCGGCATGCAGGCCGTGTTCAACAACGGCTCCGGCACCTGGGACAACAACAACGGCGCCAACTACCGCATCAACGCCGGCACCTCCAGGGTCGCGGGCGGAGTCGTCACCAGCGGCGCCACCGACCCGTGCGCGGCCGTCCCGCCCGACACCACCCCGCCGAGCATCCCCGGCGGCGTCACCGCGACCGTCGACCACGTCACCGTCACCCTCGCCTGGACCGCCTCGACCGACGACCGCGGCGTCACCGGCTACCAGCTCACCCGCACCCCCGGGCCGGTGCTGCTCACCAGCGCCACCAACGGGTACATCGACGGCGGGCTCGCGCCGCGCACCGGCTACACGTACACCGTGAAAGCCGTCGACGCGGCCGGCAACCTGTCCGGCGCATCCAGCACCGTCACCGTCACCACCGGCGACGCGCCGCCACTGCCGGCCGGCGGCTCGATGCTCGGCGGCGACCCGCGCAAGGACAGCATCTACTTCGTCCTCACCGCCCGCTTCTACGACGGTGACACGTCCAACGACCGTGGCGGCAGCCAGCACGTGAAGTCCGGCAACGCCGCGAACAACGACCCGATGTTCCGCGGCGACTTCAAGGGCCTCGTCGACAAGCTCGACTACATCAAGGGCCTCGGCTTCTCCGCCATCTGGATCACGCCGGTCGTGCTCAACCGCTCCGACTACGACTACCACGGCTACCACGGCTGGGACTTCTTCCGCGTCGACCCGCGCCTCGAGTCGCCCGGCGCGTCCTATCAGGACCTCATCAACACCGCGCACGCCAAGGGCCTGAAGATCTACCAGGACGTGGTCTACAACCACAGCTCCCGGTGGGGCGCCAGCGGGCTGTACGTGCCGACGGTTTGGGGCGCCCGCGACGGGCAGTGGGACTGGATGTACAGCGAGAAGGTCGCCGGCGCCACGTACAACCCATTGAACGAGAACGCACTGGGCCGCGCCTACAACGGCGACCTGTGGTCGACCACCGCCCCGGCCGGCAACACCTGCCCCAACTACGGTCAGACCAACGGCACCTTCAGCCCCGAGGGCTACGCCAACCACCACTGCCAGTGGCCCAGCCCGACGGCGAAGATGTTCCCCGCCTCGCTGTACCACCAGTGCTGGATCGGCAACTGGGAAGGCGAGGACGCCCGCTCCTGCTGGCTGCATGACGACCTCGCCGACTTCAACACCGAGAACCCGGTCGTGCAGCAGTACCTCATCGACGCCTACAACTCCTACATCGACATGGGCGTTGACGGGTTCCGCGTCGACACCGCCGTGCACATCCCGCGGGTCACCTGGAACCGGCGCTTCCTGCCGGCCCTGCAGCAGCGCCTCACGCAGAAGTACGGCGCGGCGAAGGCGAACGACTTCTACGTCTTCGGCGAGGTCGCCGCGTTCGTCAACGACAAGTGGAACCGCGGCTCGGTCAACCACTCCGCGCAGTTCTACACCTGGAAGGAGCGGCGCACCTACGTCGCCGACGACGTGCAGGCGGCCCTGGACCAGTTCAACTACGAGAACCTGCAGGGCACCGGCAACCAGCCCACGTCCACCAACGCGTTCCTCAACGGCAACGACTACCACGCGCCGGACCACAGCCAGTTCTCCGGCATGAACATCATCGACATGCGGATGCACATGAACTTCGGTGACGCCGCCAACGCCTTCAACAACGGCAAGGACTCCGACGACAGCGTCAACGACGCCACGTACAACGCCGTGTACGTGGACTCGCACGACTACGGGCCCAACAAGTCCTCCACCCGCTACGCCGGCGGCACGGACGCGTGGGCCGAGAACATGGATCTCATGTGGACGTTCCGCGGCGTCCCGGTCCTCTACTACGGCTCGGAGGTCGAATTCCAAGCCGGCAAACAGATCGACTGCGGCCCGACGTGCCCCCTGGCGAACACCGGCCGCGCCTATTTCGGCTCCTATGTGGAGGGTACGGTCGTCGCCTCCGGCTACGGCACCGTCGCCAGTGCCAGCGGCCCGGTCGCCACCACCCTGCAGAAGCCGCTCGTGCAGCACGTCCAGCGACTCAACCAGATCCGCCGCGCCGTGCCCGCACTGCAGATGGGGCAGTACTCCACCGCGGGCGTCTCCGGCGGCATCGCCTACAAGCGCCGCTACACCGCCGGCACCGTGGACAGCTTCGTCCTCGTCGCCGTCTCCAGCACCGCCACCTTCACCGGCATCCCCAACGGCACGTACACCGACGCCGTCACCGGTGACGTGCAGACCGTCGCCAACGGCACCCTCACCGCCACCGTGACCGCCAAGGGCGCCATGCGCGTCTACGTGCTGTCGCTGCCCGGCAACCCCGCGCCGGGCAAGGTCGGCACCGCCGGCCCGTACCTCCGCTGACCCTTCTTCCTCCTGGAGACACCCCTGTGAAACGCTTGCTCAGTATCGGCGCGGTCGCGCTCGCCGTGTCCGGCGCGCTCGCCTACCCGCTGGTGTCCGCCGACCGCTCCGCGGACGCGTCCGTCGCCTCCGACGACGTCATCGCCAACCTGTGGCTGTGGCCGTGGACGTCGGTGGCCACCGAATGCACCAACGTGCTCGGCCCGGCCGGCTTCGGCGCCGTGCAGGTCGCCCCGCCCGAGGACTCGATCAGCGTCAGCGGCCACCCGTGGTGGGACATCTACCAGCCGGCCGCCTACGACCTCAACAGCCGCATGGGCACCCGCGCTCAGTTCACGTCGATGGTCAACACCTGCCACGCGGCCGGCGTCAAGGTCTACGTCGACGCCGTCATCAACCACATGACCGGCTCGGACCAGTCCTCGACGACCGCCTACGGCCCGGCGTCCTTCACGAACAACTACAGCTACCCGAGCGCCGGCTACGGGTTCAACGACTTCCACCACACCGGCGGCGCCTGCCCCCAGTCGGACGGCCAGATCCACGACTGGAACAACCAGACCGAGGTCTGGAACTGCCAGCTGCTGCACCTGTCGGACCTCGCGACCGAGACCGACTACGTCCGCACGAAGATCGCCGGCTACCTGAATGACCTGATCGGCGTCGGCGTCGACGGCTTCCGCATCGACGCGGCCAAGCACATGCCGCAGGCCGACCTGGCCGCCATCAAGGGCAAACTCACCAACCAGAACGTGTACTGGACCCAGGAGGTCATGCCCGGCGGCAGCGGCAACCTGTCGATGGCCGCCTACGAAGGCACCGGCGGCGTCCTGGAGTTCAACTACGCCACCAACCTCAAGAGCCAGTTCCAGGGCAACATCGCCAACCTGCAGACGTTCGGCACCAGCTGGGGCCTGCGCCCCACCGACAAGGCGACCGCGTTCGTGTCCAACCACGACACCGAGCGCAACGGCTCCACCCTCAGCTACAAGAACGGCAGCACCGACACCCTCGCCACCGTCTTCATGCTGGCCTGGAACTACGGCACCCCCAACGTCATGAGCTCCTTCTCCTTCACCAACACCGACGCGTCCCCACCCGCCGACGGCAATGGCTACGTCTCCGCCGTCACCTGCGGCAGCGGCTGGGAGTGCCAGCACCGCCAGCGCTCGATCCGCAACATGGTCGGCTTCCACAACGCCACCAAGGCCAACACCACCGTCGGCAACTGGTGGAGCGACGGCTCGAACGCGATCGCCTTCTCCCGCGGCGCCAACGGCTGGACCCTCATCAACAACGGCTCCGGCACCGTTGCCAGCCGCACCTTCAGCACCGGCCTGCCCGCCGGCACGTACTGCGACGTCATCCACGGCGACTTCACCGCTTCCTCCGGCACGTGCAGCGGCCCGACCGTGGTCGTCAACGGCTCCGGCCAGGCCACCGTCGGCGCCAACGCCAAGGACGCCGTCGCGCTCCACGTCAACGCCCGCGTCACCGGCGGCACCCCGTCGCCGACCCCGTCCACGTCGCAGTCGCCGAACCCGTCGGGCGTCTCCTTCACGGTGACCGGCGCGCCGACCGGCAACCCCGTCTACCTGGTCGGCTCCGTCGCGGCGCTGGGCTCGTGGAGCACCGCCAACGCCATCCCCATGACCGCCTCGGGCTCGGCGTGGACGGCTTCCGTGACGCTGCCCGCGAGCACCGCCGTCGAGTACAAGTTCATCACCAAGACCAGCGCCGGCGCCGTCACCTGGGAGCCGGGCAGCAACCACACGTACACGGTCCCCGCGAACGGCACCGGCACCGTCAGCACCACCTGGAACGGCTCCACCACCACCCAGCCGGCGGTGACCTTCAACGCCACCGTCACCACGGTCCTCGGCCAGAACGTCTACGTCGTCGGCTCGATCCCCGCCCTCGGCTCGTGGAACACGGCGAACGCGATCGCCCTGTCCTCGGCCACCTACCCCGTCTGGTCCGGCACGGTGACCATGCCGGCCAGCACCGCGGTGGAGTACAAGTTCATCAAGAAGGACGGCTCGGGGAACGTGACGTGGGAGAGCGGCGCCAACCGCACCCTGAACACGGGCACCGCCAACCAGGCGGTGAACGCCACCTGGAAGTAGCTGCACATCGCTTGACGACGACCCGGCGCTCTTTGCCCGAGCGCCGGTCCGTCGTGCTATTCGCGTGGGGATACGCCGCTTGAAGTGGTCGTCTGGCGCGTCCGGCTTTTGTCGATGATCCAGCGCAGTCGCAACCACGCTTACCCATCGCGCGGCCGAAGGCTGTGCGGAGCCACCGACAAGACCCGGATGCACCAGACGACCACTCCAGACGGCGTAGCCCCACGCGAACCCCCGGCACGAGGACGACCACGACCTCTTGGGGGACAACTCCAGGGCCGGGTCAACAAAAGGAGCCTCGCTGGAAGCCCAGGAGTCAGCCGTGCCGCGGGAACACGCCGTCGGGCGGGAGCACGGCGACGGACTGCGGGATCGGGCCGGCGGGTGACGGGAACCGGCCGGCGGGTGACGGGGGACGCGCCGGTGGCGGGTGTCGGCGCCGGGCGGGGGATGTCCTGCGCGCTGCGGGCCGGCATCGGCAGGACGATCGACGGGTGCACGGACCGGTCGATGCGCGCGGCGGTGTCCGCGGGTGCACCGAACAGCGCCGGCTCGACCAGCACCGCGATCCCGTCCAGGCCGATCAGCTGCCGCGCGCCGTCCGGCCACGCGTGCACCACCGCGCAGGAGCGGTACCGGACCGTGGCCCGGCACCCGCCGTCCACGATGCTGACCCCGTCGGCGCCGAGGACGAGCGCCGCGCCGGAGCCGTCGAGCGCCCGGTACGTGTGCCCGGGTATCGCGTCCGTCGACGTCGTGGGCGTCGGCGTGAACCCCGCCCAGTCGGCGCGGCTGCCCTGCGGCACCTGCAGCAGGCCGGAGTCGAGGACCTGCAGGGCGGCGGCGTGCACGTCGGCAAGGGTGACGGCGTGCAGGGAGGCGCGCAGCTCGTCGAGGGTGCGCAGCCGTGCGCCGGTGAGCAGGTCGGTGGCAAGTCCCGGCAGCCGGCCCGCGACCGCGTCGGGGTGGCGCAGCGCCTCGTCGTGCTTCGTGCGGACCGCGTCGAGGTCCGCCTGGGTGATCCGGCCGACCCGGAACCCGGCGAGGACGTCGACGAAACCGCCGACGACCGCGCCCTGCTTCTCCGGCAGCGCGTCGGCGAACGCGGTGACGACCGCGAAGCCGTCGCCGCGCGGGTCGTAGGCGGCGCTCGCCGCGTACGACAGGCCGCTTTCCTGCCGCAGCGACCGGAACAGCTCCCGCTCCAGCATCAGGGCGAACACCGGACCGGCCGGGTGCCGCCGCATGATGCCGTCGAAGACGACGCCGCCGCCGGGGCCGGTGAAGTAGGACGGGGCCGCCGGCAGGATCGTCGTGGCGACCGGCACCGGCCGGAGCGTGCCGGCCGGCAGGCGCAGCCGCAGGCCCGGCGGGATCCGGTCGCCGGAGATCCACAGTACGGCGTTCGCCTGGGTGAACCAGGCGCTTGCCCAGGCCTGCACGTCGTCGGGGCCGAGCCGGTCGATGCCCCACTCGGGGTAGCTGACCAGGCCGTAGTGTTGTGCGCCGTACCGCCACATCGGCAGCATCCGGTTGACGCCGCCACTGCCGCGCCCGGCGGCCTCGGTGCGCAGGATTGCCTTCTCGGTCTCCAGCCGCTGCACTGGCAGGTTCGCGAGGGAGTCGCAGAGCATCTCCAGGTATGTGACGATGTCGCTCTCGCTGCCCTGCATGTGGAAGTGCGTGACGACGCTTCCGGTGGCGCCGTTGTAGTGGTAGTCGGCGACGCCGTGCCGGTGCAGGGCGAGGTGCTCGACGAGGTGCGTGATGCCGATGCGGGCGGCGCCCTCGTCGACCAGGCCGACCCGGAAGGTCAGCCCGGCGCTCATCGGGCCGGAGCTCGGCGCGAGCAGCGTCGGGACGCCGCCGACGTCGGTGCGGTGCAGCATGGGGTCAGCCTCTCGCCAGCGCGCGGTCGCGGAGGTTCGCGTATGCGGTGCCGGGGTTGTCGAAGTACCAGTTCCAGAACGGCGTCCGCCGCCCGGCCAGGGCCCGGAAATGCGGTGCCGCGGCCGCGTGGTCGCCCATCAGGGAGAACAGCATCGCGAAGTAGTCGTGCGCGGTGTAGTGCCGGTAGCCGCCCTGGAACCCGGGGTGCCGGACGGTCCGGTCGGCGACCTGGTGGATCTGCGCCGAGACCGCCGGGCTGCGCAGGTACGCGGCGCCCTCGGCGTCGGAGCCGGCGTCCGTGAAGCGCTCGAGATGCCCGGCGAGCACCGGCAGCAGCCCGAGCGACCCGGCCGGGACGGTCCGCAGCAGCTCGGCGCCGAAGCCGTCCACCTTCTCCCACGAGCCGCCCCACTTCGGCAGCAGCTGCTGCACGAGCTGAAACCCGCCGATGTACGTGTGGGGATGGTGCAGGCTCAGCCGGTCGAAGCGGCGGCGGGCCTCGTCGTGACCGAGCGAGATGCCCCGGCAGATGATCATTCGTTCGACCCACGCGTAGCCCTGCTCCGGCTGGCGCGCGGTGACCTCGATGAGCAACTGCTCGGCCCGGTTGAGGTGCTCGTGGAAGCCGGCCCACTGCTGTGCGGTGACGCTGCGCGCCCAGCCGGTGCCGCGGATGTTCCAGCCGCGCAGCACGATGCCGACCGCCCGGACCGTCTGCGCCAGCGCACCCGTCGGGTCGCTGACCGGCACCCGCTGCAGCACCTGCTCGCTGAGCCGCTCCTCGACCTGCCCGCACGCGACGGCGACGTCGTCGAGGCCGCGCAGGCTGCCGAGGAACGCCGCCACGGCGGGCCAGTCACCCCGGTCGGCGTCGGCCGCAAGGCGCCGCAGCTCGCTGAAGAGGTCGACCGGCTGGCTCTCCGGCACCGGCATCTGAAACGGCACGGCGGGCAGCATATGCGACCCGCCGTGCCCCGGATGCCCCCTGACGGGGCCGTTTACCCCAGCCAGACCGCCGTGTTCGGGGGCAGCTCGCCGCCCGGCAGGTCGCCGCTGGTCAGCAGGACGTCGCCGGCGGGGAGCGGGACCGTTGCGGGCGACAGGTTGACCACGCAGCGCAGAGAGGCACGCTGGAAGTCCAGGACGTCGGTGGGGGAGGGGTGCCACGTCAGCGGGCCGGTGAACGTGCGCCGGAGGCGCAACGCAGAGCGGTACAACTCCAGGAACGAAGAAGGCACGCCCTGCTGTGACGACGCGGCCAGGGAGGACCAGTCGGGCTGCGGGAGCCAGGAGCGGCCGGTGGAGGAGAAACCGTAGGCGGGCAGGGAGGCGTCCCAGGGCAGCGGCACGCGGCAGCCGTCGCGGCCTGGGTCGGTGCCGCCGGAGCGGTGCCACACGGGGTCCTGGCGGGCGTCGTCGGGCAGGTCCAGGACTTCCGGGAGGCCGAGCTCCTCGCCCTGGTACAGGTAGACCGCGCCGGGCAGGGCCAGCATGAGCAGGGCGGCGGCGCGGGCGATCAGCGGGGAGCCGAAGCGGGTGACGTGGCGGGCCTTGTCGTGGTTGGACAGGACCCAGGTGGTCGGCGCGCCGACGCTGTCCGCGGCCTCGATGCAGGCGTCGATCGTGGCGCGCAGCTCAGCAGCGGACCACGGTGCGGCGAGGAAGTCGAAGTTGAAGGCCTGGTGCAGCTCGTCGGGGGCGACGTAGCGGGCCAGCCGCAGCGGGGTGGACGCCCAGGCCTCCGCGACCGCCATCCGGTCGCCGGGGTAGGAGTCGAGGATCTTGCGCCAGGCGCGGTAGATCTCGTGGACGCCGTCCTGGTCGAAGTAGGGCAGCGGCTCGCGGCCGAGCAGGCCGATCTGCTGCGGGTGGCCGACGGACGGCAGGCCGGCCTCCTTGACCATGCCGTGGGCGACGTCGATGCGGAAGCCGTCGACGCCGCGGTCGAGCCAGAACCGCAGGACCGACTCGAACTCGGCCCGCACGTCGGCGTTGTCCCAGTTGAGGTCGGGCTGGCCGGGGTCGAACAGGTGCAGGTACCACTCGCCGTCCGGGGTGCGGGTCCAGGCGCGGCCGCCGAAGATGGACTCCCAGTCGTTCGGGGGTTCCTCCGCAGAAGGCCGGAAGATGTACCGGTCGCGAGCGAGTGACCCGGGTGGCGAGGCGAGGGCCTCGGTGAACCAGGCGTGCTGCGAGGACGTGTGGTTGGGCACGATGTCGACGATGACGCGGATGTCCAGGGCGTGCGCCGCGGCGAGCATCGCGTCGAAGTCGGCGAGGGTGCCGAACAGCGGGTCCACGTCGCGGTAGTCGGCGACGTCGTAGCCGCCGTCGACCATGGGGGAGCGGAAGAACGGCGTCAGCCAGATCGCGTCGACGCCGAGGTCGCGCAGGTACGGCAGGCGCTCGCGCAGCCCGATGAGGTCGCCGTCGCCGTCGCCGTTGCCGTCGGCGAAGCTGCGGACATAGATCTCGTAAATGGCAGCAGTGCGCCACCAGTGCGAAGAAGGCACAGTGAAGGAGTCCCTTGCGCTGAAGAGCTGAAGAGGGGAGAAATCAGCGGGCGACGATGCCCGTCGAGCCGCGGACCACGAGCTCCGGGTTGAAGAGGAACTCGGAGTGCGGGGTCGGCTGCCCGTTGATGGTGTCGACGAGGGCGCGCACGGCGGCGTTGGACATCGCCCGGACCGGCTGCCGCAGGGTCGTCAGCGGCGGGTCGGTGAAGGCGATGAGCAGCGAGTCGTCGTAGCCGACGACGGAGACGTCCTTGGGCACCGACAGGCCGCGGGCGCGGGCGGCGCGGATCGCGCCGAGCGCCATGAGGTCGGAGCCGCAGACGAGGCCGGTCGCGCCGCGCGCGATGAGACGGTCGGCGGCGGCGGCGCCGCCCTCGACGCCGAAGAGGGACAGCTCGACCATCTCGTCGAGGCCGTGGCGCTGCATCGCCGCGCGGTATCCGGTGAGCTTGCGCTGCACCGGTGAGAAGCGGTCGGGGCCCGAGATGAGGCCGATGCGGGTGTGGCCGAGCGATGCGAGGTGGTCGACCGCCGTCTGGCTGGCGAGCCGGTCGTCGCAGGAGATGCAGGGCGCGTCGAGGCCCGCGACATACCCGGTGATCATCACGATCGGCAGGGGCCGGTCGATCAGCTTGCGGTAGCGGTCGTGGTCCGCGGTCGTGTCGGCGTGCAGGCCGGAGATGAAGATGATCCCGGCGACGGACCGGTCCAGCAGCATCTCGACATACTCGTCCTCGGTCACGCCGCCCGGGGTCTGCGTGCACAGCACGGGCGTGAAGCCGTGCTGGGCGAGCGAGGACTCGATGATCTGGGCGAAGAGCGGGAAGATCGGGTTCTCCAGCTCGGGCGTGACCAGCCCGACAAGGCCGGCGCTGCGCTTGCGCAGCCGCTCGGGGCGCTCGTAGCCGAGCACGTCGAGCGCGGTGAGGACGGCCTGCCGCGTGTCCGCGCTGACGCCGGCGCGGTTGTTGAGCACGCGGGACACCGTCGCCTCGCTGACCTCCGCCTGCCGGGCGATGTCAGCGAGCCGGGCACGGGGTGGCTCGGTGGACATAGGCCGACTGTAAAGCATCGAACCGCCATTTGTGAAAGGTCGATGCAAGGTCTTTCATTCGCCGCAAGGTCTTGCTAGCGTTCGGCCACGGCGCACGGGTGTCGTTGGAATCGCGACCCGACACCCGTCCGTCACACCCCGCTCCACACCCCAAGTTCAGGCATTCCCGTGGCTCCGCAAGACCACGTCAGCGGTTGCGCAAGCGACCGCCGACACGTCGTGTCCGGAGACCGCTCACCACACCCTGCACACCCCCAGCACCTCCCTGTCCGAACAGGAGAAACCCCATGCGCATCCGCATCACGGGTGTCGTCACCCTTGCGGCTCTGTCGTTAGCACTCACCGCCTGCGGCGACGGCGACAAGACGACCCCGTCGTCCACGGCGTCGAAGGCCGCCGGCGGCACCCTCACCATCTGGGCCGACGACCAGCGCTCCGCGGCCCTGAAGCCGTTCGCCGAGAAGTTCGGCAAGGACAACGGCGTCACCGTCGAGGTCCAGGCGGTCTCCAAGGACCTGCAGACCAACTTCGTCACCGCCTCGCAGTCCGGCAAGGGCCCGGACATCGTCGTCGGCGCGCACGACTGGATCGGCAACCTGGTCCAGAACGGCGCCATCGACCCGGTGCAGCTGCCCGAGGCGCAGAAGTCCGCGTTCGCCGAGGTCGCGGTCAAGGCCGTCACCTTCAACGGCCAGCTCTACGGCGTGCCGTACGCGATCGAGAACCTCGCCCTCATCCGTAACACCGACCTCGCGCCCACCGCGCCCGGGTCGATCGAGGACCTCGTCAAGGCCGGGCAGACGCTGAAGACCGCCGGCAAGGTCACCAACATCATGTCGCTGCAGGTCGGCGCCAACGGCGACGCGTACCACGCGTACCCGCTGTACGCCTCCGCCGGCGGCTACCTTTTCGGCCAGAAGCCCAACGGCGACTACGACCCCGCCGACCTCGGCGTGGACAAGCCCGCCTCGGTCGAGGCGTTCAAGAAGATCGCCGCCCTCGGTGAGAAGGGCAGCGGCGCGCTGACCCGCTCCATCACCGGCGACAACGCCATCCCCACCTTCACCGGCGGCAAGACCGCGTTCCTCATCTCCGGGCCGTGGGCCGTCGCCGACATCAAGAAGGCCGGCGTCAAGTACGACATCACCCCGATCCCCGCGTTCGCCGGTGGCAAGCCCGCCCAGCCGTTCGTCGGCGTGCAGGCGTTCTACGTCGCCAGCAAGGGTCGTAGCAAGGCCCTGGCGAACGAGTTCATCACCAACTACCTGACCAAGCCCGAGCTGCAGGTCGCGCTGTACCAGGCCAACCCGCGTCCGCCGGCGCTCGTCGCCGCGCTCGACCAGGTCAAGGGCACCGACCCCGACATCCAGAAGTGGCTGGACGCCGGCAAGGGCGGCGCCGTGCTCCCCGCGATCCCGGCCATGGCCGCGGTCTGGGACCCGTTCGGCAAGGCCGAGGCCGCGATCGTCGGCGGCGCCGACGTGCAGACGACCCTCGCCGCCGCCGGCAAGGCGATCACCGAAGCGATCAACAAGTAGCGATGATGACGACGACCCAGCGGGGAGGCGGCTCGCTCGCCGGCCCCACCATCAAGATCGCCCTGCTCGGCGCCGGGTTGGCGTTGGCGATCGCGGCCGCCCTCCCGCTGGTCGACGCCCACGCCTGGGGCTGGCTCGCGGTGCTCACCGTGACCACCGCACTGCTCTTCTACGTCTACCTGACCCCGCGGCACATCGCCGCCAAGTACCTCGTGCCCGGCACCCTGTTCCTGCTCGCGTTCCAGGTCGTGCCGGTGCTGTACACCGCCAGCACCGCGTTCACCAACTACGGCGACGGGCACCGCGGCAGCAAGGCCGACGCGGTCACCGCCGTGCAGGGCGCCTCCGTGAAGCAGATCCCCGGCTCCCAGGAGTACGACCTGGCCGTCGCCACCCGCGAGGGCGCCATCGTGTTCCTGCTCATCGACAAGACCGGCGCGACGTTCGTCGGCGACGGCACCGGGCTGCACCCCGCGCAGTTCACCGTCGACGGCCGGAAGATCGTCGAGGCCGACGGGTACACCCTGCTGAGCCTCGGCGAGGCCAACCTCCGCAACGACGACATCCTTGCCTTCAGCGTGCCGACCGGCGAGGGCGCGGTCCGCGCGTCCGGCCTCACCCGCGCCTACAACGGCCAGGCCACCCAGTTCTACGACAAGGCCTGCGACTGCATCACCGACCGTGGCACCGGCAAGCAGTGGAAGGCCGACAACGACGCCGGCAGCTTCGTCGCCGCCGACGGCGAACGGTTGCCGCAGGGCTGGAAGGTCTCCGTCGGCCTCAGCAACTTCACCCGGGTCCTCACCGACTCCCGCATCTCCGGGCACTTCCTGAGCACCATGGTGTGGAACTTCGCGTTCGCGATCGGCTCGGTCCTGGTCACCTTCGGCCTCGGCCTCGGCTGCGCCCTGGCCCTCAACGCCGACAAGCTGCGCGGCCGCAGCCTCTACCGGGTGCTGCTGGTGCTGCCCTACGCCATGCCGGGCTTCGCGATGCTGCTGGTCTGGCGGGACATGTTCAACCAGCAGTTCGGGCTGATCAACCGGCTCCTCGGCGTCGACGTCGACTGGTTCGGCCAGCCGGCGACGGCCAGGCTCGCGGTCATCCTCGTGCAGCTGTGGATGGGGTACCCGTACATGTTCCTGGTCGCCACCGGCGCGCTGCAGGCGATCCCGAAGGAGATGACGGAGGCCGCGACGATCGACGGCGCCTCGATGTGGCAGCGCTTCAAACAGGTCACCCTGCCGCTGCTGCTGGTCGCGCTGACGCCGCTGCTCATCGCGTCGTTCGCGTTCAACTTCAACAACTTCAACGCGATCTACCTGACCACCGAGGGCGGCCCGTTCCCGCCCGACGACTCCAGCGTCGGCGCGACCGATCTGCTCATCACCTACACGTACCGGCTGGCGTTCGGCGGCTCCGGCGCCCAGTTCGGCTTCGCCGCGGCGATCTCGGTCTACATCTTCGCCATCGTGGCGATCGTGTCCGTGGTCGGGTTCCGCCGCAGCCGCAAGCAGGAGGAGGTGTACTCGTGACGAAATGGATGCGCCGCATGGGATGGCGGCACGCGGCAGGGATCGCGGCCGTGGCGTTCTCGCTCTTCCCGATCGTGTTCGTGGTGTCCGCGGCGTTCAACCCGGTCGGCTCGCTGAGCTCCACCGAGCTCTACCCGACCGGCGCCAGCACCACCAACTTCGCCGACCTGTTCACCAGGACGGCGTTCAGCCGCTGGTACCTCAACTCCGTCGTCATCGCACTGACAGCGTCGGCCGCCGGGGTGTTCCTGTCGGTGCTCGCCGCCTACGCGTTCTCCCGGATGCGCTTCGCGGGCCGGCGGGTCGGGCTGATGGCGCTGCTGCTCATCCAGATGTTCCCGCAGTTCCTCGCCGTGGTCACCATCTACCTGCTGTTCTCGCAGATCGGCGACTACTACCCGTCCTTCGGCCTGGACAGCCCGTGGGGGCTGATGCTGCTCTACCTCGGCGGCGCGCTCGGCGTCGGCACCTGGCTGATGAAGGGCTTCCTGGACACCGTCCCGCGGGAGCTGGACGAGTCCGCGGTCATGGACGGCGCCACCCACGCCCAGACGTTCTTCCGCATCACGCTGCCGCTGATCGCGCCGATCCTCGCCGTCACCGCGCTGCTCGGCTTCATCGGCACCATCAACGAGGTGCTCCTCGCCAACGTGTTCCTGCGCTCCGACGACTCCAAGACCCTCGCCGTCGGCCTCTACGGCCTCATCGCCGGGCAGCGCAACGCGAACTTCGGCATGTTCTGCGCCGGGTCGTTGCTGACCGCGATCCCGACGGTGCTGGTCTTCCAGTCGCTGCAGCGGTACATCGTGTCCGGCCTGACCGCGGGTGCGGTGAAGGGATAACCATGATCCACCACGACGGCTCGGCCCTGCACGTCCCGGACCAGGCCCCCTCGCTGGACTCCGAGGCCGACGTCTACCTGCGCACCTCGCCCGGGGTCGCGCAGGTGCACGTGCGGTCCGTCGTGGACGGTGAGCCGCGCTTCTCCGAGGCGGTCGCCGAACGCCGCGGCGCCGAGCTGTGGTGGCGGGCCACGCTGCCCGTGCACAACCCCGTCACGCCCTACCGGTTCCTGGTCGACGGCAACTGGTACTCCGCGGCCGGTCTTGCGGACCACGAGGTCTCGGACGCCACGGATTTCAGGCTGGTGGCGCACCCCGCGCCGCCGGCCTGGATCCGCGACGCGACCATCTACCAGATCTTCCCCGACCGGTTCGCGCGCTCGCCCGCCTACGCCGAACGGGCGCTGCCGTCATGGGCGGTGCCGTGCGGCTGGGACACCCCGGTCGTCGGCCGCGGCGAGCTCACCGGCCGGCAGATCTACGGCGGCGACCTCGACGGCATCATCGGTCGCCTGGAGCACATCCAGTCCCTCGGCGCCGACACCGTCTACCTGACACCGTTCTTCCCCGCCGGCTCCAACCACCGCTACGACGCGTCCACCTTCGACGCCGTCGACCCGCTGCTCGGCGGCGACGCGGCCCTCGCCCGGCTCGCCGACGCCCTGCACGCCCGCGGGATGCGGCTCATCGGCGACATCACCACCAACCACACCGGCGACGGCCACGAGTGGTTCCACGACCCCGCCGCGCGGGACCGCTACTACCACGCGCCGGACGGCGGCTACGCCGCCTGGCTGGGCGTGCCGAGCCTGCCGAAGCTCAACTGGAACTCCACCGGCCTGCGCAAGGCGTTCGTCGACCCGCTGCAGCGGTGGCTGGAGCACCTCGACGGCTGGCGGGTCGACGTCGCCAACATGACCGGCCGGCACGGCACCGACGACCTGACCCACGAGGTGTCCCGGCTCGTCGCCCGCGCCGTGCGCGACGTGCGCCCCGACGCGATGCTCGTCGCCGAGCACGCCCACAGTGCCGGCAGCGACCTGGACCTGGACGGCTGGCAGGGCACGATGAACTACGCCGGCTTCACCCGTCCGCTGTGGACCTGGCTGCGCGCGCCCGACCTCGCGCTGCCGGACTTCCTCGGCGTCCCCGGGGGCGTGCCGAGCCGCGGCGGCGACGCCGTCATGCGCTCGATGCGCTCCGCCGCGGCGGGCATGTCGTGGCGGTCGTGGACGCACTCGTGGACGGCGCTGGGCACCCACGACACCCCGCGCGTCCGCACCGTCGTGGGCGACCCGGACCGGGTCGAGGTCGCCGCGGGGCTCCTGGCGACCCTGCCGGGCGTGCCGATGGTCTTCGCCGGCGACGAGCTCGGCCTCACCGGCGCGTGGGGCGAGGAGTCCCGGCGCACCATGCCGTGGCACGACGAGCCGAGCTGGCACCGGCCGACCCTCGCCCGGTACCGCGCGCTGCTCGGCCTGCGCCGCGCCCACCCGGCGCTGCGTCACGGCGGGCTGCGCCTCGAGCACGCCGACGCCGACACCGTCGCGTTCTGGCGGGAGACCGCGCAGGAGCGGATCCTGGTGTTCGCCCGCCGGGCGTCGGGCCCGCCGGTGCAGCTGCCCGGCCTCGACCGCGCGGTGAACCTGTACGGCGGCGCCGCCACCGCACCGTCCGACGGGCCGGCGTTCCAGGTCTGGTCGGTCGATGGCAACTGATGGCAACAAGGATTGACCGCCGGTGAAGGCGTCAGGACACTGAAGGCGTTCAGAGAGCGCTCTCTCGGCCACATCCGCCGCCGCCACCGAGTGGAGACCACGCCTGATGCACGTCCGACGCCTCACCCTGCCCTTCGTCGCCGCCGCACTCGTCCTGGGCCCGTTCCCGGGTGCCGCGGCGGCGTACACCACCGTCCACACCGGCTCGGGGCGGCCCGCGCTCGCCTTCGCGAACAACCGGCTCTACGCCGCGTGGACCGGATCGACGTCCGGCACGTCCGGCAAGCAGCTGATCGTCGGCTGGTCCGTCGACGGCGGGCACACCTTCACCAAGGACAACAGCGTCGTCGAGCGGGTGCCGGAGGGTGAGGGTCCCGCCCTGGACGCCGACGGGGTGTTCGGCTACGCCTTCGGGGTCTACCTCGCCTGGTCCGCCGCCAACAACGCCAACACCCTCAGCGTCGCCTACACCATCGGCAACGGCCTGAAGTGCCGCACGGCGTTCGCCGGGGTCCGCACGCTGCGTTCGCCGGCGATGGCCCGCGACGGCCTCGGCCGCCGCTGGATCGCGTGGACCGGGCCGGACGGCCGGCTCAACCTGGGCCGGCTCGACAGCACCGGCTGTGGCGGCAACGGTGTGCCCAACGGCATCGCGCTGCTGGACCGGGTCACGCTCGCCGACACGAGCGCCGCGGGACCGGCGCTGGTCCAGGACGACTCCGGCGCCGGCAACGGCCTGATCCTCGGCTGGACCGGCGCGGGCAACGCCATCAACCTCGCCACCTTCACGCCCGGCTCGGCCACGCTGACCAACCGCTCCGGCGTGCCGCAGCCCGGCGAGGTGTCCACCGGCGGCGGGTTCTCACTCACCTCGCACCCGTCAGACCTGTACATCTGGTTCCGCGCGCCGGACGGCACGGTGCACCGCGGCTACTCCCAGGGCTGCCGGCCGACCTGCTTCTACACGTTCCCCTGGGAACTGCCGGCGGCGTCCGGCGTCGGCGCGGCCACCGACGGCTTCCACGACACGATCGGCTACTTCGACCCCAGGGGCAAGCTCAACGTGGCCACCTATTGACAGGTTGGCTGCCTATTGCGGAGAGTTCGGTCAGGACTTATTTCGAGTCCTGAAGTTTTCCGTGCACTCCCCGCCAGGAGCATTCCACATGGTCCCAACCCGACCGTTGCTCGTCCTCAGCGTCCTCGCCGCGTCCGTCGTCGCCCTGAGCGCGCCCAGCGCTCAGGCCGCCGCCACCAGCGTGCAGGTCTACTGGAGCTCCGAGTCCCGCACCGCCGGCTACGAACCGAAGAACGGCAACTGGTACACCAACCCGGCCACCGGTCTGGCCGGCACGCCCTACCAGCTGTCGCGGCAGGCCGACGTGCCGGTCGTCGCGGCATCCGGTACCCCCACCATCACCGCCGACACGAACACCCGCTTCCAGACGATCCTCGGCGTGGGCTCCTCCCTGGAGGAGTCCACGGTCTCCAACCTGTCCCGGATGAGCGCCACCGCCCGCGACCGGGCCCTGCGCGCGCTCGTCGACCCGGCGACCGGCGCCGGATTCAACGTCATCCGGATCACCTTCGGCACCAGCGACTTCACGTCGGGTGCCTTCTACACCTACGACGACGGCGCCGCGGACCCGACGCTGTCGCGCTTCTCCATCCAGCGCGACATCGACCTCGGCATCATCGCCACCGTCCGGCAGGCGCTCGCCATCAACCCCGACATCAAGGTGTTCGCCAGCGCGTGGTCCGCGCCGCCGTGGATGAAGACCAGCAACGCCATCATCGGCGGCAGCCTCAACACCAGCCAGATCCCGACCCTGGCCACCTACTACCGGCGCGCGGTGCAGGCGTACACCGCCCAGGGCATCCCGATCCACGCCCTCACACTGCAGAACGAGCCGCTGTTCTCCCCGCCGGACTACCCCGGCATGCTCGTCTCCGCGGACCAGGAGCGGCAGCTCGCCAAGGCCCTGCGTGCCGAGCTCACGAACAACGGTCTCGGCACCCGCATCTGGGCCTTCGACCACAACTTCTCCGAGTCGGTCTCCTATGCGGCAGGTGTACTGGGAAGCTCCGGCGCCCACTCCGACGCGTACTCCTCCGTGGACGGTGTGGCCTTCCACGACTACGCGGGCGACCCGTCCGCGATGAGCACCGTGAAGGCCTCCTACCCGGACAAGGACATGCTGATGACCGAGCGCTCCGTGTGGGGCACCTCGGGCGCCGACCGGATCGTGCAGTACTTCCGCAACCAGGCCACCCTGTATGAGGGCTGGGTCAGCATGCTCGACCAGAACCGGGCCCCCGAACGCTGGTCCGGCTCGCCCGACCCGACGATGCTCGTGCAGAGCACCAGCAACCGCGACACCTTCTGGGCGCTGCCCGACTACAACATGATCGCCCAGTTCTCGAAGTTCGTGAAACCCGGCGCCCGCCGCGTCTCCACCGGCTACGGCAGCACCGGCAGCGTCACGAACGTGGCGTTCCTCAACCCCGACGGCACCCTCGTCACGGTCGTGGTCAACCAGACGTCGGCCTCGCAGGCGTTCACGCTGCGGGTCGGCACCCAGCAGGTGAGCAGCACGCTGCCGGCGAAGACCGTCGGCACGTACCTGTGGGCCGGCGCCAGCAGCGGCACCCCGTCCACCCGGGTCGGCCCGATCACCGGCTACGGCGCCAAGTGCGTCGACGTGGCCGGCGCGGCCACCGCCAACGGCACGAAGATCCAGCTGTGGACCTGCAACGGCACCACCGCCCAGTCCTGGACGGTCGGCACGGACGGCACGCTGCGCGCGCTCGGCAAGTGCCTCGACGTTGCCGCCGCCAACTCCGCGAACGGCACGAAGGTCCAGCTGTACGACTGCAACGGCAGCACCGCACAGACCTGGACGGCGCCGGGCGACGGCACGCTGCGGGCGCTCGGCAAGTGCCTCGACGCCACCGGGCCCAGCTCGGCCGACGGCACGCAGCTGCAGATCTGGGCGTGCGGCACCGGTCAGAACCAGCGCTGGACCCTGCCGGCCTGATGGTGCGCAGTCAGGCGCGTTCCAGCACCGGGGCGCGCCTGACCCGCTCCACCCACAGCTCGAACAGCAGGGTCGTGAACGGCGGGATCGACGCGACCGCGCCGACGGCGAACCTCAGGAAGCTCCACCGCTCGCTTCTGGCCACCCACACCAGAGCGACCAGGTAGGCGACGAACATCGCGCCGTGGATCGGCCCGAAGACCTTCACGCCGATCTCGTTCTCGACCACGACGTACTTGAAGAACATCCCGACCAGCAGGCCGAGCCAGGAGCACGCCTCCCCGATCGCGGCGATCCGGAACACCCGTGCGGGGTTGTTGCTCATGCTCCTACTGTCCCCGCACCCCGGACGGGGCTGAGGCCGGTCACCGTGTTGGTGACCGGCCTCACGCCAGGGGTCGTGCTGTGGGTGTGGTGGTTGGTGCTCAGTTGGAGGCGACGCCGAGTTCGGCGGTGCCGCCACCGCTGTTGATCTCGGTGGCTGAGGCGAACGCGCTGTCCAGGCGGGCCTGGAGGGCGTCGAGCTGGGAGTACTCGGCGGTGTGCGAGGACTCGCTGCCCTCGGCGGCGAAGACGTGGTCGGTCTCGGCGGCGGAGTGGTCGTAGCTGGTGTAGTCGGACTCCTCGTAGTGCTCGCCCGACGGGTTGGAGTACTCGACGTGGTGGCCCTGGTCGAAGCTGGTGTTCTCGGCCGCGGCGTGGTCCTGCTCGTAGACGTTGAACTGGTTGTTGTAGTCGGCCTCGCTGGCGTTGACCTGGTGCAGCTGGTCGAGGGCCTCGTGCTGTTCACCCGCCTCGTAGTTGGCGTAGGTGTCGTTGCCGCCGTCGTAGCCCGCGTCGCCGGTCTCGTAGTCGCTCATGTTCGTATCTCCCCTGATTCGGTGTGTGCCGCGTTTGTTGAGACAGACGTTAGGCACCCCGCGATCGGTTCAAATCCCCGGAACGTGCCACGGCCGGCCACCCGGGGAGCGGGGTGGCCGGCCGTGGCCGGGTGCCTCGGTCAGGCGCTGACGACGGGCCAGCCGTAGGCGAGGAGGGCGAAGGCGGCGCCGAGGATCGCCAGGTTGAAGCCGCGGGACGGCACCGGCAGCGCCGCGACGGCGAGCAGGATGATGGCGATGATGTACAGGACGGCCTGTGCCGACATGGGAAACCTCCGTGGGGGGACCAGTTGAGCTGACGGATTCCCGAGTGCGCTCCAGCCGAAACACGGGCCGGTCGGCGCCGTCTCTCGGTGCGGGACGCGGCGCGGTCAGCCGGAGGCGGCGACGAGGGCGGGGTGTTCGCCGGTGACGACGGCGGTCGGGTGGAAGCGGACCCGGCGGCCCGTCAGCTCGTCGGCGGCGCCGGTGCCCGCCTCGGTCCACTCGACCGTCGCGGTGCCGGACAGGTGCAGCGTGCGGCCGGTGCCGAAGTCGGGCACGAGCAGCGCCGCGGACGGGTCGGTGGCGAGGTTGCCGAGGCTGTTGAACATGTTGTTGCCCGGGTAGTCCGGCCACCACAGGTCGCCGCCGTCGACGCGGAGGAACCCGCGCGGGCCGCCGCGGTGTGAGGCGTCGGCGCCGCGGCCCAGGTGGGTGGTGCCGAGGAAGAACGTGTCCGCGCCGGCGACGATCGCCGCATCGGCGGCGGTGAGCGCGGGCACCGTCGCGAACGCCGGCGGCGCCGCCGTCGCGCCCCGGACGAGCCGCCGCGGCCGGATGTACTGCGGGCAGTTGCCGAACGCCTCCGTCACCTCGACGGTGAGACCACCGCGCCCGGCGTGCCCGGCCTCATCGGTGAGCAGCGTGCCGTTGACCCGCATCCGGCGCCGGGTCGCGAAGTCGATCGCGATCAGGCCGACCCGCTGGCCCGCCGGCAGGTCGTGCAACGGGTCGCCGGGCGCGAACGCCGCGTCCACCCGCAGCCGCTGCCCCGCGCCGTCGAGGAAGCCGGGCGGGCCGGTCAGCGCCGAGGTCCACAGCCGCCCGGCCCGGTCGCGGCCGGCGAGCACGGCCAGGGTCCGCTCGGCCAGCCACCCGCCCGCGCCGCGGCTCAGTCCGCCGGGCGCCAGCATGCCGGACAGCCGGGCCGCCTCGAGCCGGACGCCGGCCCGCTCCTGGATCGCCAGTTCCCCCTCGTGAAACACGGCCGCCTCACTTCCTAACGGATGGAGTGTGCTGCTTCCATTAGTACACGACCAAATGGTTTTCGCAATGCTTTACCATTAGGTCCGTGGAGCCGTTGCCGGTTGAGCTGATGAACACCGTGCGGGCCGACCGCGACGGCGTGCAGGACACGATCGCCGCCCCGGCCGCCGCCGCCCGCTGGCTGCGCGCGGTGCGCCCCGAGGTCGGGATCGCCGGCCGGGAGGCGGTCGCCGGGCTGCAGGACCTCCGCGACGCACTGCGCCACCTGGCCGCCGCCGCCACCGGCGACGACCGGGAGGCGGCCGTGGCAGCCATCGCCGACCAGGAACCCACCGCGGACCCGACGGCGGCCGATCTGGAAGCGGCCGTCGGCGCCCTCAACCGTGCGTGCGCCCGTGCGCCGTCCTGGTCCGAGTTGCACTGGCCCGGCGACGACGACCCGGCCGCGACGGAGCACGAGACCGGGGCTGCGGACGAGGCCGGGCCGGCCGGCGAGACCGGACCCCGGCGGGTGGTGCGCACGGCGCACGACCCGGCGCTCGCGGCCGTCGCCGCCATCGCCGAGGAGGCCGTGGCGCTGTTCGCCGGGCCGGACCGGCTGCTGCTGCGGGCCTGCCGCGCGCCCGGCTGCGTGCTGTACTTCGTGCGCAACCATCCGCGCCGTGAGTGGTGCTCCGACGGCTGCGGCAACCGCGCCCGCGTCGCCCGGCACTACCAGCGCCACCACGGCGGAAGCAGGGAGAGCGACTGATGCGACCGGAGCCGGGGCAGGTGCTGCACTTCTCCGAGGACCCGACGATCACCAGGTTCGTGCCGCACGTCGCGGCGACCGCGCAGGAGCCCGAGGCGTATGTCTGGGCCGTCGACCACGGGCGGTCGCCGGACTACTGGTTCCCGCGCCAGTGCCCGCGGGCGATGGCCTGGACCGGCCCGGACACCACCGCCGAGGACCGCGACCGGATCGTCGGCGCCGGCTGCGGCGAGCGGGTGCACGCCGTGGAGTTCGGCTGGCTGGAGGCGATGCGCACGGCGCGGGTGTTCGCGTACCGGCTGCCGGCCGCGACATTCGCACCGATCGGCACGCCGGTGCACCACGCGCACGTCGCCGTCGAGCCGGTCGTGCCGCTGGGGCCGCCCGAGCCCGTCGGAGACCTCTTCGCACTGCACGCCGAGGCCGGCATCCAGCTGCGGGTGCTGCCGAACCTGTGGCGGTTCTGGGACGAGGTCACGGTGAGCACGCTGATGTTCAGCGGCATCCGCCTGCGCAACGCACTGCCCCGCTGACCTGCGGGCGGTGGCACGTTTCCGGGATTTGAACCGGTGCCGGGGTGCCTAACGTATGTCTCAGCACCGAGACGGCAACACACACCGGACACCCACCGAATCAGGGGATACTGCGATGAGCGACTACGAGACCGGCGACGCGGGCTACGACGGCGGCAACGACACCTACGCCAACTACGAGGCGGGTGAACAGCACGAGGCCCTCGACCAGCTGCACCAGGTCAACGCCAGCGAGGCCGACTACAACAACCAGTTCAACGTCTACGAGCAGGACCACGCCGCGGCCGAGAACACCAGCTTCGACCAGGGCCACCACGTCGAGTACTCCAACCCGTCGGGCGAGCACTACGAGGAGTCCGACTACACCAGCTACGACCACTCCGCCGCCGAGACCGACCACGTCTTCGCCGCCGAGGGCAGCGAGTCCTCGCACACCGCCGAGTACTCCCAGCTCGACGCCCTCCAGGCCCGCCTGGACAGCGCGTTCGCCTCAGCCACCGAGATCAACAGCGGTGGCGGCACCGCCGAACTCGGCGTCGCCTCCAACTGAGCACCAACCACCACACCCACAGCACGACCCCTGGCGTGAGGCCGGTCACCAACACGGTGACCGGCCTCAGCCCTGTGTCAGGAACCGGCCGGCCGCGCCTCGATCGCGTCGAGGTCCCGCACCGCGTAGCGGTGGTGCTCCCACTCCTCGTCGAGGATCACGTGCAGGCAGGACAGCACCGTCTCCTGGTGCTCGGGCGAGTGGGGGTTGGCGCGAGGCTCGGCCAGCACGTCCGGCGTGACGGCGGCGAGGAAGTCTCGCACCATCGCGACGCGACCCGCCCGCACGGCCAGCACCTCCGCGAACGGCGGTGCTTCGGCCCGCGGCGCGAGTGGCTCCGTGCCGTCGGCCTTGGTGCCCGAGTCCAGCCGACCGATGGGGTGGAACGGCCGCTCGGCCCGCAGGACCGCTTGGCCTAGCCAAATGTCGGTGGCGAAGACCAGGTGCCGCAACGTCTGCGCGAAGGACCACTCATCGTCCACGGACACGTCGACCGTGCCGTCCGGCATCGCCTCGACCCGGGCGAGCGCCGCCGCCCACGTGTCCTCGACCGTCGCCCAGGCCGTGCGCAGACCGGCCGGGTCCGTGGCGCGCCGGTAGGCCCGGCCGGGGAAGCGGCGGTTCAGCTCGGCGTCGACGAACGGGAGCACGTCGACACCGTTGACGCGCAGGGCGTTGTCGCCGTCGAACAGCCAGGGTGAGTCGATTTCCGCGCCGCGCAGCTCGACACCCCGGATCGTGACGCCGGACAGGTCGCCGCCGGCGAACCGGGCGCCGCGGAGGTCCACGTCGGAGAATCGCGCTCCCCGCAGGTCGTCGGCGTTGCCGAAGGTCGCCATGACTCCTCCATCCGTTCGCCGGTCCGCGCCAGTATGCCGGACCGGATCCCGCCGCGCGGCGCAGTCGGCACGGGTGGAGCCGCCCAGAGCCGCCCGGAGCCGCCCCGCCGGTGCGCTGCCCACTTGCGCTGATGGATGCCGTCGCCGGTGCGCAGCGCGTCCTGCAGAACGGCGCCGACGTCCTGCGCGCCGGCACCGCCGGCCCCACCACGCCGTGTCGATGGATGTCGCAGCCATCTCACGTCGGCGGTCGATGTCGGCGGGGACGCCCACGCGAACGACGACCGCAACTGCGGTGAACAGACGGTCGTCGGCCTCAGCGCTGCCGGGACAGTGCCGCCAGCACCTCGGCGACGACCGCGTCGGCGTCGGCGCCGCCGCTGCCCGGGTTGACCACGCAGGCGCGCAACGCGAAGACGCCGTCGACGGTGGTGCCGGCGAGGAACGCGCGGCCGCCGAGCTGGACGTCGGTGAGCACGCGGCGGTTGAGCTCGTCGAGCGCGTCGGCCGGACACCCCGGCGGTGCGGCGCGGAAGCACACGACGCTGAGGCCGCGGGCCAGCAGCCGCAGGTCCGCGGCGGCCTCGATCCCGGCGGCGAGCCGGTCGGCGACGGCGATGTCGTGCGCGATCAGGTCGCGGTACCCGGTGACGCCGAGGTGCTGCAGCAGCATCCACACCTTGAGCGCGCGGAACGGCCGGGTCTGGTCGAAGCCGAACTCGCTGAACCACACCGGCCCGCCGACGCCGGACGGGTCGCCGTCGGTGCGCAGGTACGCCGGGACGAGGCTGAACGCGTCCCTGGCCGCCGTGGCGTCGCGGAGCAGGACGAGCCCGGCGTCCACCGGCGCGTACAGCCACTTGTGCGGGTCCATGGCGATGCTGTCGGCGCGGGCCAGGGCGGCACGGGTCCGCCGGTACCGGTCGAGCAGCAGGACGGCCGGGCCGCCGTAGGAGCCGTCGACGTGCAGCCAGACGCCGTGCGCGGCGCAGACGTCCGCGATCTCGTCCAGGGGGTCGATCGCGCCGGTGTTGACGGTGCCGGCGGTGGCCATGACGGCCAGCGGCACACACCCGTCGGCGACGTCCCGGTCGAGTGCCGAGCGGAGCAGGCCGGGCCGCATCCGGTGCGCGGCGTCGGAAGGAATGACCCGCACGTTGGACGATCCGATCCCGAGCAGCTCGGCGGCCTTGTGCGCGGAGCCGTGGCCCTCGGCGCCCACGTACAGCGTGCAGCGCCGGCCGAGGCCCTGCAGCCCGTCGGCGCGCACGTCGATGCCGGCGGCGCGGGTGGCGCGGTGGCGGGCGACCGTGAACGCCGTCAGGGTCGCCATTGACCCGCCGCTGACCAGCAGGCCGGTGCCGCCGGGGGAGCCGGAAGGGAACCCGGCGAGGTCGGCGAACCAGCGCACCACCTGCCGCTCCACGTGCACGGCGGCGTGGTTGCCGCCGGCGACGCTCGGGTTCATCGCGGCGGCGAGGGCCTCGGCGAACACGCCGAGGGCGTGCGGCGGCGAGTTGACCCATGCGTGGAAGCGGGGGTGGCCGTTGCCGAACGGATACGGCAGCACGTCCGCCACGAAGCGGGCCAGCACGTCGCCGGCGGGAGCGCCGTCCAGCGGCAGCGGCGCGGTCGCGAACGCCGAGGCGGCGGCCGGGGGTACCGGCCGGAACACGGGATCGGACGGCAACCCTGCCAGGTGGGCGGCGACGATCGCGGCGACCCGCTCGCCGAGCGCGCGGACCTCGTCCTCCCGCCACCGCCAGGAGGGAGGCAGCGGCGCGCTCATGGGGTCAGGTCCATGACGAGGTAATACACGCACGGCTCGGTGCCGGGGTTGGCGAACCCGTGGTGCACGTCGCCCGCATAGGCGATGCTGTCGCCGCGGCCCAGCTGGACCGGCGTGCCGTCGAGCGTCAGCAGCAGCCGGCCGGACTCGACGGCGAGATGCTCCCGGGATCCGGGGGCGTGCGGGTCGAACGTGCCGGCGTCGACGCCCGGGCCGATCGTCGTGCGCATGAACTCGAACTCGACGCCGGTGCGCACCGGGCTCAGGACCCGCCGCTCCCAGCCGGCCGGGTCCCGCACGACGTCCTGCTCGCCGTGGCGCAGCACCACGACCGGGTCGGCCAGCTCGTCGCGCAGCAACCGCGCGAGGCTGGTGCCGAGCCCGGTCGCGATCCGGTCGACGGTGAGCACGGTCGGCGTCCGGCTGCCCCGCTCCACCTCCGACAGCATGCTGCGGCTGACCCCGCTGGCCGCGGCAAGGTCGTCGAGGGTCAGCCCGCGTGCGTGCCGTTCCCGCCGCACGCGGGCGCCCAGCGCCCCCAGATCGAAGGTTGTCACGTATTCCACTATAGTGGAATCGCCGCGAGGTCACAACGTTCTGAGGGCGTCCGCCGGTGGGAGGCGGGCCGCCCGCACCGCCGGGTAGCCGCCGGCGAGCGCACCGACGGCGACCGCCGCGGCGAGCCCGGCCAGCGGCGCCACCGGCGGGATCGCGGTCGGGTTGCCGGCCAGGTGCGCCACGACGGCCGTGGCGAGGCAGCCCAGGCCGACGCCGAGCACCCCGCCGGCGCCCGCGAGCAGCGCCGACTCGAGCAGGAACTGCGCGGCGACGTCACGGCGGCGGGCGCCCAGCGCCCGGCGCAGGCCGATCTCGGCGCGGCGCTCCAGGACAGAGATCACCATGATGTTGGCGATGCCGACCCCGGCGACCAGCAGGGCGACGCCGCCGAGGCCGAGGAACAGCCCGACGAAGGCGCCCTTCGCCGCGATCCGGGCCAGCAGCAGGTCCGAGGGTCGGCGGACCTCGACGGAGCGGGGATCCGAGGGCGCGGCGGTGAACGCGAGGACCGACGCGACGTCGGCGACCTGGTCGGGGTCGACCCGCAGGTACACCCGGCTGGCCAGCCCCTCCAGGTGGAACAGCGTGTCGGCCACGTCGAAGCCGATCAGCGCGGCGGTGTCGATCTCGGGGGCGATCGGCGCCGGGGCCAGGACCCCCACGACGGTGAAGTACGTGCCACCGAGGTACACCTGGGTCTGCGCGTCCAGGGCGCCGATGCCGAGGATCCGCGCGGTCGCGTCGCCCAGCACCGTCTCCGGGAACGCCGGGTGGGGCAGGAACGCGCCGCGGGCCAGCGGCACCCCGAGCACGTCCACAAGGGACGGCTGGGCGGCGAGGACGGCGATGCCGCCGGTCTGCTGCGCCGGCACGGCGGCGGAGCGGCGGACCGTGACGCCGCGGACGTCGCCGACGGTCGCGACCGACCGGACCGGCGGGATGCGCCGGATCATCGCCGGCGCGGTCACCGGCAGGGGTGTCGGGTCGCCGTTGAACGTCTTGCCGGAGGCGACGGTGAGCAGGTTGCCCTGCTGGCCGAGCTGGTCGAGCAGCTCGGCCTTCGAGGACTCCGCGACGCCGAGGACCGCGACGAGCGCGGCGATCGCGATCGCGATGCCCAGTGCCGACAGCGCCGCCCGCAGCCGCCGCGCCCGCAGGCCCGCCGTCGACACCGCGACCGCGTCGCCGGGCCGCAGCCGCGTCACCGGCTTCATGACGCACCCGGGTCGTCGACGATCCGGCCGTCGCGCAGCCGTACCTGACGGGCCATGGTCGAGGCCACCTCCGCGTTGTGGGTGATGAGCACGACCGTCGTCGTGCCGGCCAGGCCGGCCAGCAGGGCCGCGATCTCGCCGCCGGTGGCGGAGTCGAGGTTGCCGGTCGGCTCGTCCGCGAGGAGCACCGCCGGCCGCCCGACCAGCGCCCGCGCGATCGCGACCCGCTGCCGTTCGCCCCCGGACAGTTGCGCCGGGCGGTGCCGGAGCCGCCCGGCGAGCCCGACCTGTTCGAGGACCTCGCCGGCCCGCGCCCGTCGCGTCGCGGCGGGCACCCCCCGATACAGCAGGCCGGTCGCCACGTTGTCCAGCACCGAGAGGTGCTCCAGGAGGAAGAACTGCTGGAACACGAAGCCGAGGTGCCACGCCCGTACCCCGGACAGCTCATGGTCGGACATGTCGGTGGTGTCGGTGCCGGCGATGCGGACCACCCCCGACGTCGGCCGTTCCAGGGTGCCCAGGATGCTGAGCAGGGTCGTCTTGCCGGCGCCCGACGGGCCGGTCACCGCGACGGTCTCGCCGGCCCGCACGACCAGTGACACGTCGCGCAGCGCGGTCACGGTGGTCGGCGGCGGGTAGATCTTGTTGACGAGGTGGAGCTCCAGCGCCGCGTTCATCCGACCGGTACCTCCACCAGGTCGCCCTCACGCAGGTCGCCGCGCACCTCGACGAGCGTCTCGGCGAACAGCCCGGTGGTGACCCCGGCGAGCCGCCGCTGCGCGCCCGCGCGGATCCACACGCCGTAGCCGCCGCCGGCGAGCGCGACGAGCGCGGTGACCGGCACCGCGAGCACCCCGCGGACGGACTTGCCGGTGACGTTCACCTGCACCGGCGCGCGGTCGAGGTCGCCGGCGGCCGACGGGTCGTCGAGGGTGACGAGCCCGGTGATCATCGGCTGGGGTGCGCGCCCGTCCATGGACGGTGCCGTCTCGGCGACCGCGGACAGGTACGCCACCGTGCCCTTGACCTCGGCGCCGTCGGGCATGGTGACGGTGACCGGGTCACCGGCGTGCACGAAGTAGCTCCGGCCCGCCGGGACCGAGATCGTGACCGCCGCCGCCGTCGACGTCCCCGACAGCACCGGCTCCTCGCCGCGGTTGGTGGCGCCGAGCTTCGCGGTGAGCTCGGTGACCCGCACCGGGCCCGGCTGGAACGTGACCGCGCCGAGCTCCACCCGCCCCGTCGCGGTCTGCCCGGTCGCCTGCTGCCAGCGGCGTACCGCGGCCGCCGTCGCCGCGGTGAACCGGTCGTCGACGGTCAGCGACCGCCCGTGGCCCAGCGCCACCAGGTTCTCCTCCAGGGCGCGCACGTCGGCGCCCGCGGTCATGCCGGCGGCGAACGGCCGCCACGCCGGGCGGGCACCGTAGAGCAGCCGCACGGGCAGGCCGTCCAGCTCGAACACCGGCTCGCCCCGGCCGATCACCTGGCCGGGCCGGGGGAGCCCGGTGACCGTGCCGCCGGGGCCCTGCGCGAACACCGTGTAGGCGTCGCGGAACCCGAGTGCCCCGGTCACGTGCGTGGTCGTGGACAGGTCGGTGCGCACGACCGGCACGGTGCCCGTCGCCGCCTGCGCCGAGCTTGCCGCCGCGCCGGGCGCAGGCCGGGCGCGCAGCCACCATCCGCCGCCGGTGGCGGTCGCCGCGACGACGACGGCCGCACCGGCGACCACGGCCCGCCTACGCATCGCCGAGGCTTCCGAGGCTCGACAGGCGGGCCTCCTCGTCGAGGATCGGCCGGCACGCGTCGAGCGCCCGCTGCACGACCGGGTCGGTCTTCTCGCCTGGCATCTCCTCGGGGTTGACGCCGAAGCCGTGCCCGGGCGTGAACTCCGTCGTGGCGGTCGGGTCCGTGAGGTTCACCAGCCCGTGCTCGCGCAGGCACTGCCGCGACCGGACCCCGGCCTGCACCAGTGCCGGCGGTGCCGGGGCCTGCTCGGTCGGCTGGAACTGCGCCGCGTCCAGCAGGCTCTTGCAAGCGTCCTCGACCGCCTGGATGGTGGCGTTCTCGGCGTCGCGGTAGCTGCGGGAGTCGGTGTAGACGTGGCCGTCGGCCGTCAGCACAGGGTCCTGGTAGCCGGTGATGCCGTGCTGCCGGATGCATTCGGCGGCGGCGTGCAACGCGGCCTTGCGCTGCTGCGGGTTGCCGGCCGTGGCAGCGCCGGACAGCCGGGGGACGCCGGGTGAGGCCGGCGACCCGCTGCAGCCGGCGAGGGCGAGCACGAGCACCGCGGCGGAGGCGATGACGATTCTCATGCTGCCGGTGTACCGGGCCGCCGGTGACACGGGCGCTACCGCGCATGTCGGACGGATGTCATGCCCGGCGCGGCACAATGGTCGCCATGCGGGTGCTGGTCGTCGAGGATCACGCGACCCTCGCCGCGCGGATCGGCGAAGGGCTGCGTGACGCGGGCATGGCGGTCGACGTCGTCACCGACGGCGCCGCCGCGCTGACCCGGGCCGCCGAGACCGGCTACGACGTCGTCGTGCTGGACCGTGACCTGCCGGTCGTGCACGGCGACCAGGTGTGCCGGTCCCTGGCCGGCGGCGCGGCCCGCATCCTCATGCTCACCGCCGCCTCCGCCGTGGACGACCGGGTCGACGGCCTGGAGCTCGGCGCCGACGACTACCTCGGCAAGCCGTTCGCCTTCCACGAGCTCGTCGCCCGGGTCCGCGCCCTGGCCCGCCGGGCACCGTCGGCGCCGCCGGTGGTGCGCCGCGGCGACCTGACCGTCGACCGGGCCCGGCACCGCGCCAGCCGCGCCGACCGGCCGCTGCAGCTGACCCGCAAGGAGTTCGGCGTCCTGGAGATGCTCGTCGCCGCCGACGGCGCGGTGGTCAGCGCCGAGGACCTCCTGGAGCACGTGTGGGACGCCAACGCCGACCCGTTCAGCAACATCGTGTCGGTGACGCTGACCCGGCTGCGGCGCAAGCTCGGCCCGCCGGCGCTCATCGAGACGGTCGTGGGCAAGGGGTACCGGATGTGAGGTTGACCGTCCGGGTCCGCCTGACCCTGCTGTACACGGTGCTGTTCGCGGCCGGCGGCGCGGTCGTCGTCGCGATCATCTACGCCCTCGTCGCCGCGAGCCTGGCCGAGGACAAGGCGTCCGGCAAGGGCGTGGAACCGGTGCCGGCGCAGTTCTCCGAGGACTGCAAGGCGGTGCTCAAGGGCGCACCGGAGCTGGAGCCCGGCATGCGCAACAAGTGCCAGCGGGCCTTCGACGAGGGGGTCGTCGCCGGCGCGAGGACCCAGCGCCAGGAGACGCTGGACAACCTGCTGCGCTACTCGGTGACCACGCTCGCTGTCGTCACCGTGCTGTCCGCGGCGGCCGGCTGGCTGGTCGCCGGCCGGGTGCTGCGCCCGGTGCACCGCATCACCGCCGCCGCCCGCGCCGCCTCCGAGCACAACCTCGCGGCCCGGGTGTCCCTCGGCGGCCCCCGCGACGAGCTGCGGCAGCTCGCCGACACGTTCGACGCGATGCTGGACCGCCTGGAGGCCGCGTTCACCGGGCAGCGCCGGTTCATCGCCAACGCCAGCCACGAGCTGCGGACCCCGCTGACCGTCATGCGGGCCACCATCGACGTGGTCCTGGCGAAACCGGCGCCGTCGCGGGACGAGCTGCTGCGCATGGCCGACGACGTCCGCGCCGCGGTCGGGCACGCCGAGGCGCTCATCGAGGCCCTGCTGACCCTGGCCCGCACCGATGCCGGCCTGGCCGTGCGGGAGCCCGTCGACCTCGCCACCTGCGTCGAGGACGTCCTGGACGGCAAGGACACCGGCGACCGCCGGCTGCACCTGTCGCTGCAGGCCACCCCGACGTCCGGCGACCCGATCCTGCTGGAGCGGCTCGCCGCGAACCTGGTCGACAACGCCACCCGCTACAACGTCGACGGCGGCGACGTCTGGATCACCACGGCCGCCGACGACAGCGGGGCGCTGCTCACCGTCGCCAACACCGGACCCGTCATCGACCCCGCCGACGCCGAAGGGCTGTTCAGGCCGTTCCACCGGCACACCCGCACCGGCACCGACGGTTTCGGGCTCGGCCTCGCCATCGTCGCGTCGATCGCTACCGTCCACGGTGGACGCGCCAGCGCCGTGCCCAACCCGGGCGGCGGACTGCGGGTCACGGTGCGCCTGCCGGCGGGTACCGTCAACGCATGCTGACCGACGCGCAGGCGGCGACCGTGGCCGGAGTCGTCGAGCGCTGGCTGCGCACCGGCACGTCCGTGCAGCGGTGCGACCGCGGCGCCGCCGAGGCCGCCGTCTGCGCGGCGTACACGGCCGCGGGCCAGCCGGCACCGGCGTTCATCGTGTGGATGGACTCGCCCTACGGTGGTGCGCTCGCCGCCCGGGCGGTGCGCGGGCGGCTCGGCCCGCGAGGCGCTGCTCGCCGCCAGGCCCGGCACCGCGGACGTCGCCGACGTCGCCGCGGACGCGGTCGCGGCGATCGCCGCGCAGCTACCCGCCGGCTGGGGCGACCCGGACGGGCCCATCGACCCGTGGGCGGATCATGACGCCGTGCGCCGCCTGGTGTCCGACGCCTACTACGGCACCGCCCGGCAGCGCGAGGCGCTGTGGCACCCGCTCGGCCGGCGGCTCGAGTCGGCGCTGCTGACCGCGCTCGGCGGCGACCGCCTGTCCTACACGATGTGGGACGACATGGACGTGGAGATCCCCGCCGCCGACTACTGGGAGGCGTTGCAGGCGCTGCTGACCGAGCTGCGCGGCGAGGCGTTCCTCGGCCCGGTCTGGCAGCTGGCGGACCGGCTCAGCACGCACCTGTCCGCACCCGCGCCGGGCGACGTGACCGGGTTCCGGGTCGGCGACGTCGTCGGCACGTCACCGGACCCCGAGGGCGTGGTCCTCTGGCACGAGTTCGGCGGCTACCTCGACCCGCGGGCCACCGCGTCGGTCATCGCGGCGTTCGAGAGCGCCGCGCGGACCGTGCCGCTGCCCGGGTTCCCGGAGCTCGACGCGCTCCTGGCCGCCATGCAACAGGTCGGGCGGTGGTGGCCCCTCGCCGGCGCCGCCGTGCTCACCGACCGTCCACTTCGGACCGAGGGCCGGCACGCCGAATACGCCGACGGCTACAGCACCTGAGCCACGGCGGCGACGAGCCGGTCCACCTCCTCGGCGGTCGTGTAGTGGTAGAGCCCGGCCCGCACCGCGCCGCCGGACTCCCGCAGCCCCATCGCGATGAAGTACTCCGCGGCGTAGTAGTCGCCGGAGAACACGCAGATCCCCTGCTCGCCCAGGAGCCCGGCGGTCCGCGCCGGGTTCTGGTCGCCGACCCGGAACGACACCGTCGGGCAGCCACCCTCCGGCGCCGGCAGCACCCGCACCGACGGCACCGCGCGCAGACCCTTCAGCAGCCGGTCGAACAGGTCCATCTCGTACGCGTCGACCGCGGCCATCGACCGCAGGACCCGGTCGCGGCGCGAACCGGACGCTTCGTCGTCGAGGGTCGCGATGAAATCGACCGCCGCCTCGACCCCGGCGAGCAGCTCGAAGCTCGGCGTGCCCAGCTCGAACCGCTCCGGCACCGCGTCCGGGGACGGCAGCAGCTTCAGCATCGCCGTGCGCTCCCACTGCTGCGGCGTCGCGGCGCACGCCGCCAGGTGCGGCCCGGACCACTTGTAGGCGCTGGTGACGTAGTAGTCGGCGCCCAGCGCGGCCACGTCGACCGGCAGGTGCGCGGTCGCGTGCACGCCGTCGACGTAGACGACCGCGCCGGCCTCGTGCGCGATCCCGGCGATCGCGGCCACGTCGGGTCTCGTCCCGATCGCGTTGCTCGCCGCCGTCACCGCCACCACCCGGGTCCGGCCGTCGACGAGCGGCCCGAACACGTCCGTGGGCAGCGCCCCGGTGGCGGGGTCGAACGCCGCCCACCGCACCTCCACCCCGGCCCGCGCCGCCAGCTGCACCCACGGCCGCACGTTGGCGTCGTGGTCGAGCCGGGTCACCACGACGTTGTCGCCGGGCTGCCACTGCTCGGCGAGCCCGCGGGCCACGGTGTACGTCAGTGCCGTGGCGCTCGGCCCGAACACCACCCCCGCCGGGTCGGCGCCGAGCAGGTCACCGACGGCGGCGCGGGCCTGCTCGACGATGCGCAGCGCCCGCCGCCCCGGCTCGAACGCGGTGGTCCGGTTGCTCACGGCACCGCCGAGGACCCCGGCGACGGCCCGCGCCACCGGCTCCGCGACGAGTGTGCCGGCGGCACCGTCGAAGTGGACGAATCCCTCGGCCAGGGCGGGGTAGGCCCGCCGGGCCCGTGCGACGTCGAACGACATACCGCGACGATAGCGGCCTCAGCGGTGATTGCCCGCCGCCTCCCGCACCGCGTCCTCGACCGCGGCCTGCCCGGCGGCGTCGAGGGCCGCGACGGCCGCCGGGTACGCCTCGGACAGGTCGACCATGACGTCGAGCACGACCTCGTCGAGCAGCTCCGCCGCCGGCGCCTCGCCGACCTTCGACCGGGCGCCGGCGATGCGTGGCGCGTTGACCAGCCCGGCGGCGAGCAGGCGCAGGTCGTCAACGGGGATCCTGGTGTACGGGTCCCACGGCCGGCTCTCACCGAACCGCTGCTCGTCGAACTCGTCGATCTTCGCCTTGACGACGGTGCGGTCCTGCGGCGTGAGCGCGGCGTCCGGTCGCAGCACGACGCCCTCGGCGAGGTTGTCCGGCAGCGGCGGCAGGTGGTGCTGCCGCGGCACCCGCGTCTCGAACCGGACGGGCACCGCGTCCAGCGACGCCCGGGTGCCGCGGCCCAGCAGCGGCACGATGTCCAGCCCGGCGGCGTCGGCGACCCGCGCAACCTGCGCATACGTCCGGTAGACCCCGGGGTCGTCGGGGTGCTGATGGTCCAGCACGTCGAACAGCGTGAACCGGACATCGGGGCAGTACCAGACACCGGTCTGGACCGCCGAGGCGCCCGGCACCGGCGGCACGTCCGGGTGCGGGTAGTGGCCGCCGTGCAGCTCGCCGTAGATGCGTACCGCCGCGGCACCGTCCTGCAGGGCGACGGCGGCGGCCCGCTCGAACGCGCCGCGCAGCAGCTGCCAGCCGAAGAACGGCTCGTCGCCGTCCAGCCACGCCTTGCGCTTGCCGACCCTCGTCCCGCCGCCGTCGGCCGCGATCACGAGCTGCGCGCCGTGGACCTTCTCGGTGGCGACCCAGGTGCCGCCGGCGGCACGGCCGCTGCCGAGCTGCTTCGCCGTCGGGATCTTCGGATACGCCAGGTGCCGCATCGCAGCAGTATCGCGACCGCGGCGCCCGGCGTCGCCCGCATTACGTGGCGATGATGACGCCCTGACTATGTGGCGCTGATGACGCCGCCCCACAGCAGGGCGACGATGACGCCGCCGAGCGCGGCCCGGTAGTACACGAACGTGGCGATGGAGTGGCTGGCGACGAACTTCAACAGCCAGGCGATCGACGCGTATGCGACCACGAAGCTCACGACGGTGCCGACCGCGACCGGCACCCAGCCGACCGTGTCGCTGACCTCACCGGCGCGCTGCACGCCCTCCAGGACCCCGGCCGCGGCCAGGGCGGGGATGCCGAGGAAGAACGACAGCCGGGTGGCGGTGACCCGGTCCAGGTGCCGCAGCAGCCCGACGCTGATCGTGGCGCCCGACCGGGACACGCCGGGGATCAGGGCGATGCACTGGGCCAGCCCGATGATCAGCGCGTCCTTCCACGTGAGGTCGGCCTCGCCGACCTTCTGCGTGGCGAGATGCTCGGCGAGGACCATGACGAGACTCCACACGACCAGGGCCCCGGCGACGAACCACAGGCTGCGCAGCTCACCCTCGATGATGTCCTTGAACAGCAGCCCGACGACCGCGATCGGCAGCGACCCGATGATCACGTTGATGGCCATCTTCCAGCCGGTCTCCTGGCGCGCCTCCTTGCTGCGCAGACCCTTCACGAACCCGGCGATGAACCGCGCGATGTCGTTGCGGAAGTAGATGATCGCGGCGATGATCGCACCGACCTGGATGACCGCCGTGAACGCGGTGACGCCCTTGTCGTCGATCGGGATGCCCATCAGCTTCTCGGTGATGGTCAGGTGACCCGTCGAGGAGACCGGCAGGAACTCGGTCACGCCCTCCACGATGCCGAGCACGACCGCTTGCCAGATCTCCACGGGATCCCCTCTCGTGCCTGCGCCGCCCGCACGATCCTAGGCGGCACCCGTGTGGCATTGCGCTCAGGTACCTGCTCGGCGTGCCGATGGTTCGGGTCATGAGTGGCACAGCAGTGATCAGCGCCGACAGGGTCGCCGCCGTGGTGCTCGGCATGGAGGTCGACCGGCGCACCGCCGACCGCGAGCAGGCCGAGGCCGCCGAACGCGTCGCCGTCGAACTCGGCCGCGACGACCTGGCCGCCCGCGCCCGGCTCGTCATCGCCGACGCCCTGGCCCGCGGCGGGAACCTCGCGGCGTCCGCGGCGCACACCTGGTGATCCTCGCCCTGTCGGTGGACGTGGCGTCACGGGCGGACGCGCCGCCGTACCACGCCGAGGCCCTCGACATCGCCGCGGCCGCCGGCGACCACGAGCTGAGCCGTTCGGTGCTGCCCAACATGGCGTACGCCGCGTATCAGGACGGTGACGCGGACGCCGCCGGCAAGCTCGTCGGGCGGATGCGCCGCCTGGTCGAGCGGACCGGCGTGCAGCTGCGCCCCCCCGGACCTGGACACGATCGCCCGGGTCGAGCTGCTGCAGGGCCGCTTCGAGGAGGCCGAGCGCACGCTGCTGCCGCTGGTCGACGCGAGCGTCGCCCGGCGCGACGCGGAGGGCAACATGCTGCCCGAGGTGCTGCTCACCCTCGCCGAGGCCCAGCGGCTCGGCGGCGCGCTGGACCGCGCCGGGGCCACCGTCGAGCGGTGCCAGGCGCTGAGCGGGCAGCGCGGCATGGTCGACGTCGATGCGCAGCTGCCGGCGTTGCTCAGCCGCGCCGAGCAGCGGGGCGAGGCGGTGTCCGCCGCGCTGGTCGACATCGACTTCTTCAAACGGGTCAACGACACCCTGTCGCACGAGGTCGGCGACCTGGTCCTGCAGCGGGTCGCGACCGTCATGGCGGGCGCCGTCGACGAGCCCGCCACGGTGGCCAGGCTCGGCGGCGAGGAGTTCGTGGTCGTGCTGCCCGGCGCCGGCGCGCAGGAGGCCGTGGCCCGCGGCGAGCGGATCAGGGCCGCGGTCCAGTCCAACCCCTGGTCGGAGCTGACCGGCGAGCTGCCGGTGACGGTGAGCATCGGCGTGTCCAGCACCCCCGACGGCCGGATCACCTCGGCGGCGCTGCTCAGCCAGGCCGACCGCAACCTGTGCGCCGCGAAGCGCAGCGGCCGCAACCGGGTCCTCGCCGACCCGTCCTGACCGGTGGAGCTGCGGGGCGACCGGCGCCGGTGCCCCGCTCCCGTCACAACCTCGACGACCTGGAGGTCCCGCTCGACTCGACACCGGGCCGGCCGAGAGGCACGTGCTGCCCGCCCGGCGGCGCCACCGGGCCGGCTTCCGCGCGCCGCGCTGCTTCCAGGCGCTCCAGGGCGCCGCAGAACGCCAGGTGGCCGGCCGCGGCGCGCAGCGTCGCCTCGCCCGACAGGACCGTCGCGGCGAACGCGTGCAGCGGGTCGCCGGGCGGGCGCAGCTCGGACAGGCGGCGCAGCAGCGCGAGCGCGACCGGGTCGGCCGTCATCGGGGCACCGCCGGGTGCTGATACGGCTGCACGGACGGCAGGCGGGTCACCTCGGCGCCCGCCTGCACCGCCTCGATCTGGGCGGCGAGGAGGCGGATCGTGATCTCGGCCGCGCCATACAGCCGGGAGATCTCCTGATACAGCTGGTAGGCCTGCCACGTGTAGTAGGCGGCGGTGGCGTAGCCGGTGACGGCGCCGATGCCGGTCTCGATGGTGGCGGTGCCGAGGATCCCGGCGACGTTGACGATGATGAGCGTGTCGATGAGCTGGCCGACGAGGCCGCCGGTCGCCTCGTAGAGCTGCCGGCAGGCGTCGACGGCCTTCGGGTAGAGCCGCGCGTATTCCTCGCAGGCCGGGCCGAGCGCGGTCGCGGCGCCGCCGAGCGTGAGCTGGAACTCCTGCTCCGCCTCGGCGGCGTTGCCGCGCCAGGCGGCCGGGACGTCGGCGGCGCCGGTGACGAGGTTGCCGCCGAGTGCTGTGGCGGCGGCGCCGATGTGCGGCCACGCGTGCATGCAGTGCTCATAGGCGCGCCAGTCGCCGCTGTATGCCGTCAGCCACGGCTCGAACGGGTCGACGCCGAACAGCCAGACCGCGACCTGGCGGATCCAGGCGGCGGGGCTGAGCAGGTCGGTGAGCGGGTTGAGCGTGAAGGCGTCGGATTGCGGGACGTAGCTCGGCGGCTGCAGCACCACGCCGTGGACGTCGGTGAACGGCGCCCGCGCGGGCAGCAGGTCGGGCCGGGACTGGTGCAGCGTGCCGCGCAGCTCGCCCGGGTCGGCGGCGCCACGGTAGGTGGCGTCCAGGGCCGTCGCGGCGGCCAGGTCGGCGGTCGTGTAATGCCCGGCGGCCCGGTCGACCTGGACCGCGGCGCCGTCGCTGAGGTCCCGCAGGCGGCCCAGCGCGGTCGTGACCCGGTCGTAGGCCTTGCCGTGCGGGTCGGCGACGAGCATCAGCAGCCCGCGCCGGTCCCAGCTGAGCGCGCAGTGCCGCCGTGTGTAGTCCAGCGTGTCGCGGGCGTCGCCGCCCGCCCGTGTGAGCTGCCCGCTGAGCGCCCGCAACCCGCTCGGATCGACGAAGAAATCGTTCACCCCGGCCTCCCCCTGACCTCGGTTGCCGGGGACTCTAGCGCTTGCACGCGGCGCACTCCGGGGGTCTGCACGGTCTGTTCCAGCAGCATCGCGCGCAGTGCCCGCGCCGCGTGGGACAGCACCGCGCCGCGCGGGTTCGCCAGGGCGATCGTCCGGTGGACGCCGGGCGCGGCGAGGGGTGTGGCGCGCAGCAGCGGCCGGTTCACCAGAGCCATGCTGGGCACCAGCGCGACGCCGAGACCGGCCTCGACGAATGCGAGCACGGCGTCCAGCTCGCCGCCCTCGACCGCGTACCGCGGCGTGAACCCGGCCCGGCGGCACGCCTCGATGGTGACGTCGCGCAGGTCGTAGCCGGTGCGGAACATGACCATCGGAGTGTCACGCAGATCGGTGAGGGTCAGCGAGTCCGGCAGCGGGTGCACGGAGGCGACCACCAGGTCCTCGCGCAGGATCGGCACGACCTCGAGGGCCGGGTCGGTGCCGTGCGCGGAGGCGACGATGAGCGCCAGGTCGAGCTGGTGGGCGACGAGACCGGCGACGAGGTCCTGCGAGCCGCCCTCGTCCACGTGCAGGGCGATGTCCGGGTGGGCGGCGTGGAAGCGGCGCAGCACCACCGGCACGAGCGACGTGCAGAGGCTGGGCGTGGCGCCGAGGCGGACCCGGCCGCGCCGCAGCCCGACGACCTCCTGCACGGCGTCGCGGGCGGCGTCGGCGTCGGCGACCATCCTGCGGGCCAGGGGGAGCAGGGTCTCGCCGGCCGTGGTGAGCATGACGCCGCCACGGGAACGGTCGAACAGGGGCGCACCGAGCGTCGCCTCGAGAGTGTGAATTTGTTTACTCAGTGTCGGTTGGCTCACTCCGAGCGCCTCGGCCGACCGCGTGAAATGTCCTGATTCGGCCACGGACACGAAGTATCGAAGCTGTTGGAGCTGCACCTTCATAGCCTACGGCTATCGACACTGCGTACACGATGCATTGGACGAATGAAAGAACCGGTCCCTAGCGTCGATTGCGTGGCGGTAGATACAGCGGTCAAGCCCATCAAGGCACCGGCCCGGCCGAGGACGCGCCGGTCGTCGGTCGGCCTGAAGCTCCTCATGGCGGGCACCGGCCTGCTGCTCGTGCTGTTCCTGTTCGCACACATGGCCGGCAACCTGAAGATCTTCGTCGGCGCGGACGCCTTCGACCACTACGCGCACTGGCTGCGCGACATCGGCACCCCGCTGCTGCCGCACACCTGGTACCTGTGGATCCAGCGCGGCGGGCTCACCGTCGCGGTCGTGGGCCACATCGTCGCCGCGGTGATCCTCGCGCGGCGCGCCAGGCTCGCCCGCCCGGTCCGCTACGCGCACCGCCCCAAGGTCCAGGGCAGCTACGCGGCCCGCACGATGCGCTGGGGCGGCGTCATCATCCTGCTGTTCGTGATCTTCCACATCCTGGACCTGACCACGGGCACCGTGAACCCGGTCGGGGACGCCCAGCACCCCTACGCCAACGTCGTCGCGGACTTCGCGCCGTCACGCTGGTACGTCACGCTCTTCTACACCCTCGCGATCGTCGCCGTCGGCTTCCACCTGCGGCACGGGATCTTCAGCGCGCTGCGGACCCTCGGCCAGCAGACGCCGCGCGGTGAGCGCCGCGCCCGCGCGATCGCCCTGGTGCTGTCCCTCGTCCTGGTCGTCGGCTACCTGTCGGTGCCGTTCGCCGTCACGATCGGAGCGATCAAGTGAACTACTGGACCGACGGCGAGCCCATCGCCGACCAGGCCGCGCCCGACGGCCCGATCGAGACCCGCTGGGAGCGCCGCCAGTTCGGCGCCAAGCTGGTCAACCCGGCCAACCGGCGCAAGCTCACCGTCATCGTCGTCGGCACCGGCCTCGCTGGCGGCTCCGCGGCCGCGACCCTCGCCGAGGCCGGCTACAAGGTGCGCTCCTACTGCTACCAGGACAGCCCGCGCCGCGCGCACTCGATCGCGGCGCAGGGCGGCATCAACGCCGCGAAGAACTACCGCAACGACGGCGACTCCGTCTACCGGCTCTTCTACGACACCGTCAAGGGCGGCGACTTCCGCGCCCGGGAGTCCAACGTGTACCGGCTGGCGCAGGTCTCGGTGAACATCATCGACCAGTGCGTCGCGCAGGGCGTGCCCTTCGCCCGCGAGTACGGCGGCCTGCTGGACAACCGCTCCTTCGGCGGCACCCAGGTGTCCCGGACGTTCTACGCCCGCGGCCAGACGGGGCAGCAGCTGCTGCTCGGCGCGTACCAGGCCCTGGAGCGGCAGATCGCGCTCGGCAACGTCGAGATGCACGCCCGCCACGAGATGCTCGAACTGGTCGTCGTGGACGGCAAGGCCCGCGGCATCGTCGTGCGCGACCTCGTCACCGGCGCCATCTCGACCGAGTTCGCCGACGCCGTCGTGCTCGCCTCCGGCGGCTACGGCAACGTCTTCTTCCTGTCCACCAACGCCAAGGGCTGCAACGTCACCGCGTCCTGGCGCGCCCACCGCAAGGGCGCCCTGTTCGCCAACCCCTGCTACACGCAGATCCACCCGACGTGCATCCCCGAGTCCGGCACGCACCAGAGCAAGCTCACGCTGATGAGCGAGTCGCTGCGCAACGACGGCCGGGTGTGGGTGCCGGTCCGCGCCGGCGACGACCGCGTCCCCGCCGAGATCCCGGAGGCGGAGCGCGACTACTACCTCGAGCGGATCTACCCGTCGTTCGGCAACCTCGTCCCGCGCGACATCGCCTCCCGCGCCGCGAAGAACGTCTGCGACGAGGGCCGCGGCGTCGGCCCCGGCGGGCTCGGCGTCTACCTCGACTTCGCCGACGCGATCGCCCGCCTCGGCCGCGACGCGGTGGAAGCCAAGTACGGCAACCTCTTCGAGATGTACGAGCGGATCACCGGCGACGACCCGTACGTCACCCCGATGCGCATCTACCCGGCGGTGCACTACACCATGGGCGGGCTGTGGGTCGACTACGACCTGCAGTCCACGATCCCCGGCCTGTTCGTCGTGGGGGAGGCCAACTTCTCCGACCACGGTGCCAACCGGCTCGGCGCGTCGGCGCTCATGCAGGGCCTCGCCGACGGCTACTTCGTGCTGCCCAACACCATCAACGACTACCTCGCCGCCGGCCCGTTCCCCGCCGTGTCGGCCGGCGATGCGGAGGTCGTTGCGGCCCGGACGGCCGTCGAGGAGCGCCTGTCGAAGCTCCTGTCGATCGACGGCGATCGCACCGTCGACTCGTTCCACCGGGAACTCGGCCACATCATGTGGGAGTACTGCGGGATGGAACGCACCGAGGAGGGCCTCACCAAGGCGATCAGCCTCATCCGGTCGCTGCGCGAGGAGTTCTGGACCCGGGTCAAGGTCCCCGGCACCGGCGAGACGCTCAACCAGAACCTGGAGCGCGCCGGTCGCGTCGCCGACTTCTTCGAGCTCGCCGAGCTCATGTGCGTCGACGCCCTGCACCGCGCCGAATCCTGCGGCGGGCACTTCCGCGCCGAGAGCCAGACCCCCGACGGCGAGGCGCTGCGCCACGACGAGTTCTCCTACGTCGCCGCCTGGCAGTTCACCGGCACCGGCGAGCCGCCCGTGCTGCGCAAGGAAGCGCTCGACTTCGAATACGTCCACCCGAGCCAGCGGAGCTACAAGTAATGAACCTCAAGCTGCGCGTCTGGCGCCAGAGCGGTCCTGCTTCCGCTGGAACGATGGTCACGTACGAGGTGACGGACATCTCGCCCGACGCCTCGTTCCTGGAGATGCTCGACGTCCTCAACGAGCGCCTCATCCTGTCCGGCGACGAGCCCATCGCCTTCGACCACGACTGCCGCGAAGGCATCTGCGGCATGTGCGGCATGATGATCAACGGGGTGGCGCACGGCCCGTCCCGCGCCACCACCACCTGCCAGCTGCACATGCGGCACTTCAAGGACGGCGAGACCATCGACGTCGAGCCGTGGCGGGCCGCCGCGTTCCCCGTTGTGAAGGACCTCGTCGTCGACCGCGGCGCCTTCGACAGCATCATCCAGGCCGGCGGCTACATCAGCGCACCCACCGGCGCCGCCCCCGACGCCCACGCCACCCCCGTGCCGAAGGCCGACGCCGACGCCGCCTTCGAGGCCGCCACCTGCATCGGCTGCGGCGCCTGCGTCGCCGCCTGCCCCAACGGCTCCGCGATGCTCTTCACCGCGGCGAAGGTCGGCCACCTCGGCCTGCTGCCGCAGGGCCAGCCGGAGCGCGACTCCCGCGTCGTCAGCATGCTCGAGGCGCACGACGAGGCGGGCTTCGGCGGCTGCACCAACGCCGGCGAGTGCACCACCGTGTGCCCCAAGGGCATCCCGCTGACCCTCATCGGCCGCCTCAACTCCGACTACCGCAAGGCCGTCACGAAGCGCGGCTGACGACCGCCTCCGCGTACCGCGCGCACTGCTCGGGGAACAACCCGAAGAACTTCACCGGCGCGACCATCTCCACCTCCAGCAGCAGCAACCCCCGCGCCGCCGCCGGGTCGACGATGAAGTCCAGCCGCACCGACAACGGCGTCGGTGCGGCCTCCGGCAGCAGCCCGCACAGCGCCGCGTACGCCTCCTCGACCACCGCTCGCTGCTGCCCGGTCCACCACTCCGGGAACGCGTCCAGCCGCCGCCACATGCTCCACGGCGACTGCACCACGAGGGCGTCGAACCGGTCCCACCGCACGGCCTCGTCGCCGTCCCACGCCGGCGCCTCCACCTCGGCCCCGAGCCTGCGCAGCTGCGCCGCGACCAGCGGCAGGTCCGAGTCGTGCCAGTGCGGCTCAGGAAACCCGCCCGACGTCACCAGCGCGATCCGCATCCGCAGGATTCTATGTGCCGCCGGCCGGCGGGACGGTCAGGTGCGGTGGACGACGGCGTGGCCGGTGTCGACGTTGACGGTGATCGTGTGCGGCGACGACGGGTCCCGGGTGACGTCCACATCGGACAGTCCACGGTCGCTGCGGACCGCGTACGAGGCGCCGCCCGGCACCCGCACGTCGACCTCGCCGGTGTCGACCGTGGCCACGACGTCGGTGGGTGAGGTGGCGTGGGTCAGCTCGACCCGGCCGGTGTCCACCACCATGCGGTACGTCGCGCCGCGCAGGCCCGAACCGGTGACGTCGCCGGTGCCGACGGCGGCCGAGGCGTCGCCGGACAGGTCGCGCAGCGTCAGCCTGCCGGTGTCGACGCGGATCTCGGTGCGGGTCGCGGCGGGCACCGTGATGGTCAGGGTGACGTCGCAGCGGCGGCAACCGGTCGACGTCAGCTCGAGCCGCCCCGACGACGTGCTGTGCGCGGTGGACGGCGCGGCGCGACCGCTCGGCCAGCGGCGGTGCTCCACGACCGTGACCGGGCCGTCGCCCGGCTTCACGGTGACGTTCATCGTGTCGCCCGTGACGACGAGCGTCGTGACCGGCTCCTCGACGCGGTACTGCTGCGACGCCGTCTCCCGCGGGCCCAGACCGCATCCGGCGACGGAAACCACCAGCAGCGCCGCGACGGCGGCGGGTACAGCTCGCATCCTCGTCCTCCAAGGTGTCCAGGTGCACAGCCTGCCCCGGATCGGTGCGCGACACATGCGGGTCACCACTGAGCCTGCCCCTAAGGGCCGCGAACCGCGCGCGTAACGCGGCGGGAGGCTGCCCCGCTGGTTCCGTCGACGGGCGTGTCTTCAGCAACGCCCGTCTCAGGACAGTCCGACGGAAGGAACACCGTGAGACTTTCTCGTCGCAGGGCACTGGCGGCCGCGTCGATCGCGACGCTCGCCGCCGGCGCCCTGGTCAGCGCCGTGTCACCAGCACGCGCGTGGGCCGTGGGGCCGCAGACGACCTTCATCGTCCTCGCACCGCAGGGGCATTCGACCGCGAAGGCGGTCGCGCGGGTCAGCGCGGCCGGTGGAACGGTCGTGGCGAAGTACGACCAGATCGGGGTCCTGGTGGCCCGCTCCACCAACCCCGAGTTCCAGACCGCCGTCGCCGGCGCCGGGGTCGACTCGGTCGCCTCCACGACCGGTCTCGGCACCCCTGTGGACGACGACACCACCGTGGCGACCGTCGAGTCCGCGGTGCTGCAGGCGACCAGCGACCCGACCGGCGAGCCGCTGTTCAGCCGGCAGTGGGACATGACCCAGATCGACGTGCCGCAGGCCCACGCGGTGACCACCGGCAGCCCGGACGTGGTCGTCGGCGTGCTGGACAGCGGCATCTCCAGCACCCACCCCGACCTCGCGACGCAGATCGCCAAGGACAAGAGCGCGTCATGTCTCGGCGGGGTGGTCGACACCACCGAGGCGGCGTGGAACCCGACCACGTCCGACCACGGCACCCACGTCGCCGGCACGATCGCCGCGGCCATCAACGGCGTCGGTGTCGCGGGTGTCGCGCCCGGCGTCAAGGTCGCCTCGGTCAAGGTCGTCAACGACGACGGGTTCATCTACCCGGAGGCGGCCGTCTGCGGCTACATCTGGTCCGCCGAGCACGGGATGCAGGTCACCAACAACAGCTACTTCATCGACCCGTGGGAGTTCAACTGCCGCAACGACGAGCGGCAGCGCCCCGTCTGGATCGCGGTGCAGCGCGCGCTGCGGTACTCGCAGAGCAAGGGCGTGCTGACCGTCGCCTCGGCGGGCAACTCCAACGTGGACCTGCAGCACAAGTTCGTCGACAGCGGCAGCCCCAACGACGGCAGCTTCCCCGTGGAGGACCGCACGATCACCGGTGCCTGCCTGGACCTGCCGGCGGAGGCCCCGGGCGTGGTGACCGTCTCCGCGGTCGGCCCGACCCGGCTGAAGAGCTACTACTCGTCCTACGGGCAGGGCGTCGTGGACGTGACCGCACCCGGCGGCGACACCCGCTTCCGCACCGGCGGCGCCGTGTCGACGACCACCGACGCGGTGCTGTCCACGACGTTCAACACGGTGACGAAGACCAACGGCTGGGGCTACAAGCAGGGCACGTCGATGGCGGGCCCGCACGCCGCCGGCGTCGCCGCGCTGGCACTGTCCGCCCATCCCGGTCTCACCCCGGCCGCGCTCGCCTCGACCCTGGAGCGCACCGCCGAGGCGCTGCCGTGCCCGGACGGCGTCTACAACCCCGTGCCCGCGCTGACCGGGTACGAGGCCACCTGCACCGGCGGCAACCGCAACGGCTTCTACGGCGCCGGTGAGGTCGACGCCTACAACGCCGTGCGGTAAGGCGCGGGCAAGAAACCGGCCCGGCGGCCGGACCGCAACGGTCCAGCCGCCGGGCCGCGGTGTTCCCGGGCCCTGCCGGTGCTCAGAGCACCGAGCCGAGCCAGTCCTGCACCACCGGGATGTCGACCCGCTGGTAGCCGCCGAGGTAGCGGCAGTTCTGGGTGTACCCGTAGCTGGTCACCGCCACCAGGTAACCGTTGAGGAAGATCGGCCCGCCGGAGTCGCCGAAGCAGGTCCCGCCGCCGCCCCTGGTGTCGTTGGGGTTGCCGTTGAGCTGGAGGATCTGCGGCGTGAGCTTCTGCCCGGGTGCCGTGGTGTACCGCCGGATCAACGGGTAGCTCATCGGCTGCGGCTTCTGCGGCCCCGACTCGGGCTTGCGCACCTCGGTGCCGTACCCGACGGCGGTGAAGACGGTGTCGTTCAGCACCGGCTGGGCGAACCGGTCGAGGTAGCCGCCCGGCGCCAGCACCGCCGGCGTGATGCCGGTGACCGGCTCGTCCAGCACGATGACCCCGACGTCGTTCCAGTTGTCGAGGTCCGTGAAGTCGGAGTACTCCGGGTGGGTCAGCGCCGTCCCGGACAGGTACCCGGCCGCGGCGATCTCCTCAGGGGTGTAGCCGGCGCCGGGGTCGGCGGCGACCGGGAACGGGCTCGGCGGCGCTTCCGCGATCACCGAATCGAAGGAGACGAGCGTCGAACCGAGCGTGCCGCTGGTGCAGTGCGCCGCGGTGATGAGCACGGTCGGCGAGATCAACGTCGCCGAGCAGCGGAACCGCCCGTCGCCGTCGTAGAACAGGATGATGCCCACGTTGGGGTGCAGGTCACCGTCCGGCAGGCCGCCGGTGATCGCCTGCGCCGGGAGCGCCCCGGCGAGCACGAGTGCGGCCGCCGCCAGGACGGCGGCAAGGGTGCGGCGGAGACTTTTCACATGCGAACCCTTCCTTGCGAGGTCCGGTACAGCGTTTGCTGTAGTACAAGCAAGTAGCGGCCCAGGTGACCCCGGTGTTACGCGGCGCGGCCGGGCGGCGTGCCCTCCGGATCCAGGTTGAGCACGTCGCGGTAGTAGCCGACGAACAGGTCGCCGCCCTTGATGTCGGCGGTCTGCGCGGCGCCGAGGACACCGAAGTCGGGGCCGTAGCCGGCGCCGCCCTTCGGGCCGAGCGGCAGCACCAGCATGTCCGGGGACGGCTCGTGGACCGTCAGGTCGGCGCCGGTCAGCAGCGCGCGGATGTTGGCCGCGACGACCTCGCCGTGCGCCTGCGCGAGGCGGGCCATCTTCAGCTCCGGCACGTCGGTGACGTCGCCGACCGCCCACTGCCCGGGCACGCCGCGCACCCGCAGGTGCGCGTCGACCGGGAGGGCCGTGCGTGGCTGCGTACCGTGGCAGCGGAACCAGATGTCAGCATCGATGCCTGCCACGCTGAACCCGCCGGCCTGCCCCGGCGCCGTCGGCGGCTGCGGGACACGGGTGCCCAGCAGGAGCCGCACCCCGAGCTCGTCGAGCTGGCGGTGCACCTCCGCACGGAACTCGTCCGGGTAGCCGCCCGGCAGCAGCACCGGCGACGGGTCGGCGACGGTCACCTGCTTCGTGGGCCAGGCCGCGGCGATCTCGCCCGCGAACTCCAGGCCGACCGGACCGGCACCCAGCAGCAGCACCCGGTCGGCGGCCGTGAGCTCGGCGTGCGTCGCCCGCAGCCTTGCCTTCGCGGTGACGCCGTCGGGGATGTCGAGTTTCGCGGGGTACGGGTAGCCGCTCCCCGTCGCGACGACGACATGGTTGCCGGTGAGCGTGGCACCGGAGGCGAGCCGCACCCGGGTCCCGTCGATCCGCTCCGCCCGGTCCCGCACGAACCTGCCGCGGGTCAGCAGCCGGTCGTACGGCAGGAAGATGCGCTCGACCCAATCGGGGTCGACGACCGCGCGCAGCGCCGCTACGTGATGCACGAACGTGTCGCGGGGTTCGACGACGGTCACGTCGGCGGCGTCGTCGAGGGCCTTGGCGACGATGATGCCGCCGTACCCGCCGCCGACGACGAGCACGGAAGGTGTGTCGTGTGTGGTCATGCCGCCCACCGTCGCCCGCCGCGGGCCGCGCAGGGAGCCCGGGCGGAGGCTGGTAGCGGCGGGGACACGATCCGCCCGGCGCCGCGCGGTACCGTCGGAATCGTGAGCGACAACGAGCTGGGGGTGCTGCTGCGGGCGCGGCGTGAGGCGCTGGACCCGGCGGTCGTGGGGCTCCCGGCCGGCCCGCGGCGGCGGACGCCGGGGCTGCGCCGGTCGGAGGTCGCGGCGCTGGCCGGGGTCAGCGTCGAATACGTGATCCGCCTCGAGCAGGGCCGCGACCGCCGCCCGTCGCCGCAGGTGCTCGCGGCGCTTGCGGACGCGTTACGGCTCACCCCGGCGGAGCGCAACCATCTGCTGATCCTGACCAAGGCCGCCGACGGCGCGTTCCGGTGCCGGGGTGCGGCGGCCGCGGCCAGGACGGTGCGGGCCGGGGCGCGGGCGCTGCTGGACCGGCTGGAGCCGGCGCCCGCGGTGCTGCTCAACCGGCTCGGCGAGATCCTCGCGCACACGCCCGCGTTCGAGCGGCTCGCCGCGCCCGCCGGACTCCTCGACGCCTCGGCCGACGGGGACCCGCCGAGTCTGCCGCGGTTCGTGTTCACCGACCCGCGGGCCCGCACGGTGTTCCCCGACTGGGAGCACGTCGCCGATGAGCAGGTCGCGGCGCTGAAGCAGGGGCCGTTCCGCGCCGACGGCGCGGTGGCGGCGCTCGCCGACGAGCTGAGCGTGACGGCGGGCGAGCCGTTCACCCGCCGGGTGGCGACGCTGCCGGGGCTGCCGCTGGCGCACGGGGTGCTGCGGATGGTCCACCCGGGGGTGGGGGAGCTGCGTCTGGCGTACGAGACGCTCGACCTGCCGGCCGACGACGACCAGCGCCTCGTCGTGCACCTGCCCGCCGACGCCGCCGCGACCGCCGCCCTGGACCGGCTGGCGGGGCGCCGGCCGGGTGCGCTACGAGCCGTCCCGGCGTAGCCGGGCCGCGTCTCGCGTCGTCCCGCAGCCGGGGCTGCGCGTCGTCTCTGCGCGGCCGGGAGCTGCGCCCTTCGCTGCATCACCGCGTCGGACCCGCATAGCGTCGGACCCGCACAACACTGTGCGGCGCCCGGAGAACCGGGCGCCGCACAGGTTGTCGATCGTTCAGTTGGCCGGCGGTGGCGGCGGCGGTTCGCTGCCGCCGAGGACCGGCGGCGGGGCGGCGTCGTCGTCGCTCCACACCATGTCGTCCTCGGTGAGCCAGGTGTCGTACTGCTCTTCCTCGTCACCGTCGCCGTTGCCACGGGCGGCGGGGCCGCGCTGCGGGCCGAACATGCCGTCGCGTCCCGGGACACCCATGCGGCCCATGCGGTTCGCGCCGGGGCCGCGCTCACCGGCCGGGCGGGCGCCGGCGGCGCGGCCGGTGCTCTCCCGGAGATTGCCGGTCGAGCCGCGCTGGCCCGTCAGCGAACTGCCGTCGCCGCGGCCCGCGCCGGGCTGGCCGAGGACGCCACCGGCCGGCACGCTGCTGGTGAGGCTGGTGCTGGCGCCGATGCCGGGACCGCCGCCGCCGAGCGTGACGAGCTGCCCGGCGAGGGCCGTGCCCGCGACCAGGGCGCCGGCGCCGACGACGCCGGTCTCGGCGCCGAGCAGTGACGTGCCCGCCGGGGGCTGCCCGACCAGCGTCGACGGGTCGGCGCCGGCGTTGCTGCCGGGGCCGGTCGACACCGGGGCCACGACGGCCGTGGTCTCGGTCTTGATGTTGCCGAACGCGTTGGTGCCGGACGCCTTGCGTGGCGTCGTGACGCTCGGGCCGCCCTGCGGGTCGACGTCGCTGCCAGGGTTGCCGCCCGGCAGCGCGATCGGCGGCACCACCGGCTCCACGACCATGTTCTGGTTGACCACGTAGTCGACGGCGAGGTCGGCCAGCAGCTTCACCATCCGCTCCTGGGCTTCCTTCTTCTGCTGTTCGTCGCGCTCGTGGCCGAGGAAGCCGCCGACGATGGCACCGGGCAGCCCGGCGACGGCGCCACCGGTCGCGGCACCGCCCCACATGCTGTCGTTGTCGTCGGTGTCCTCCGGGTTGTCGGCGTGCTTCTGCGCGGTGCGCAGCGCGCCGGCGATCGTGGTCAGCGTCGTCTTCACCACGCCCTGGTCGTCGGCGAGGTTGCCGGAGAAGCCGCTCACGACGCCGAGGCGGAGCCGGTATTCGGTGCCGGCGTCGCCGGCCCAGTCCAGCTTCAGCAGGTCCTTGTCGATCTCGCTGGCGATGTGCCGGGCCGTGGACTCCGCGGTGCGCCAGTCGACGGAGACGAGGTCGACCTGGTCGGGGTTGCCGGCCATGAGCTGGTCGTAGAGCTCACGGTGGCTCTTGCCCGCGTAGTGCGCCGTGTACTCATTGCTCATTGCTCACGCCCTCCAGCTTCTGGGTCACGTCGCCCAGCGCCTGGCGGATCTCGGCCTGACTGGCTGCGTTGCGCGCCTCGGTGGTCTTGTAGTTGCGGATGATGCTGTCCGTCGCGCTCTGCGCCGCCTCGATCGCGGAGACCAGGCGGTTGGCCCGCTGCACGTGCTGGCGGTGCACGCGGTCGTAGTCGCTGGTCGTGGTGTTCGCGTCCTGGAAGGTGCCCAGCGCGGGCCGGCTCATGGTGTTGAGCGTCTGCACCAGCGCCTTGGCGTCGGTCAGCCGGCTGTTGAGCCGGCTCCGGAACTCCTCAAGGGTGAGGAGGTCGACTCTGTTCGTGCCGTCGCCCATCAGATCCCCGTCTCGGTCCTCGTCTTCGATGCCGCTCTTTCAGGCTACTTGGTCGATACCAGTGAAATCGACCCTATCCGATCGACGCTATGGCCGCGTGCCCCGTCTGGCCTGCGGAGCCCGCCGTCCGGACCGTGATCCGGCCGGGCTCGACGGTGCCTTGGTCGGGGTCGGCGGCGCCGACGACGGCGGCTTGGACGTGCTGCTCGCCGGCGCCGGTGCCTTCGTCGGGGTGGCGGCCGGCGTCACCGAGCCCACGAACTTGCGGGCCACCTCCGGGTCCAGCGTCGGGCCGGTCGGCACCAGCGCCAACAGGCTGGAGGGCACCCCGACTGGCGTGACACCTTCATAGCCCAGCGCGGCCATCGCCTTCACCTGGCCGGAGTCCTGCAGCGGGTAGCGGATGCCCTGGTCGGTGATGAGGTACACGGTGCCGGTCGGCTGCGACTCCGTGCCCGGCAGTGCCTGCGCGAGCGCCCCGCGACCTTCGGGCAGGGTGACCTGGTCGGCGGTCGTCCCGCCGCTCACCGCGGAACGGTCCGGGTCCAGTTGCAGCTGCTCCGAGCCGGGTGGGTACACCGACAGCGCGGGCGCCTGCTGCCCGCTGATCCCGGCCGTGCCGAACTGCGCGCAGAAGGTCGTGTCGGTGCCGGCCGAGCGCACCGGCGGCTTCGCCTTCGGGAAGCCCTCCGGCTCGACGGGGGTGTTGTTGTATACCTCCCCGGCCTGCGTGGCGGAGATCTCCACCGCGGGCTTGCCGTTGGCCGTGAGCAGCGCCGCCGAGACCGCGCCGATCGCGTTCAGGCCGCTGCGGGTCACCACGTAGAACTGCTGGCCGGAGCGGTACACGGCGCCGATCTCCGGGCTCGCGCCGGCGATCTTCTTCGGGCTCGGCTGGCCGGCGCCGGGAATCCGCAGGGCTGTGAGGTCCGGCCCGGCGGCGACCGCGTCCAGCAGCGCCCGGTCGATCTGCGTCGGCGTGACCGACGCGAGCTCCAGCGCCGTGAGCGTCGTGCGGTCGGCGATGCGCAGCCGGTGGTCGTGCCACAGCAGGTACAGCGGCAGATCGTTGCCAGCGGAGGTCGACACCAACAGCGCCTCCTCGCCGAGCGGGACACCACCGGACGGGGTGCGGCCGATGACGAGCTGCGTCGCGGCGGCACCGGCGCCGGTGACCCGAACCCCGCAGACATTCCACGGCAGGCCGAGCAGCGTGTTCTTCGGCGGCGGCGGGTCGGGCGCGTCACGGATGCCGACGGGCGGGCCGACGGGCAGGTTCACCAGCGACTTGTGCGACATCGTGCGCACCTTGGGGCTGGGGCTGCCGACGATCAGCCGGGCCGAGGTGAAGTTGAGCACTGGATGCAGCCGGCCCTCGATGAAGACGTACCGCGCGCCGCTCTCCCGCTCGATCACGATGTCGTTCTCCGCGGGCTTGCCGCCGGAGGGGTTGATGAACCCGTAGACCCCGACGACCGCGAGCACAATCATGCCGACGAGCAGGCTGCCGAACAACGACATCCCGAGCCGCCGCACCGGCAGCTCGTTGCTCTCGGGCTCGCCGGACAGCATCGCCGAGACGATCCGGCGCGTGACGAACCGGTACGCCCGCACCTGTTCGTAGCGCGCGACCATGCTTGGCGCCTCCCGCCTTGCCGCCGTGCCGTGCGCGGCCGTTCACACAGCGGCGCGCGGCTGCCTCACTTCACCGATTGGCGATCGTAGCCGGTCCAGCTCCGCGCCGGTGACCGCGTCCGCGCCGCGGGACCGAGGACCGCGCGGCGGCGGTCCCGCCCGTACACTGTGGGCGCCTCGGCTCGGACCGGATCTCATCGAGCGTCGCAGCGCAGCGGAGGGAGCAGGGGAACAGGTGACATCGGCAACGGCTCAGGGCAGGCCACCCGCGACCGGCCCCCGCCCCACCCCCGGTGGTCGTCCACCGGACCGCACCACCCCGGTGCGGCGGCTGCGTCCCGCCCCGGGCGGCCCCGGCGAGTTCGGCACCGCACAGCTCGTCGCGATCGAGGTCTCCGCCGTCGCTGTCGGCGCCGCGGTGTTCGCCGGCGGCCCGGTCGCGTTCGGCGTCGGCGCCGCGGTCGCCGCGGGCGCGCTCGCGGTGGGCCTCAGCCGGTCCGGCGGCCGATGGGCATATCAGACGCTGGGCCTGCGCGCGGCCATGCGCCGCCGCCGCAACGCCGGCCCCGCCGCGCTGCCCGCCCCCGCGTTCAAGGTGTACGGCTACGACGACCGCGGCACGCAGCTCGGCGTCGGGCAGGACCGCGACGGCTGGTTCATCGCGATCGCCGTCGGCGGCGCCGAGGAGATCCTCGGCCACCGGCGCCCGGCACTGCGCCTGGACCGCCTGCTGCGGCTGCTCGACGAGGGCACCGCCCGGCCGTCGGCGCTGCAGCTGGTCAGCCTGCGCACCGCCGCACCCGCCGGCGGGCCCGCACCCAACAGCCCCGCCGCGGCCTCCTACCGTGAGCTGCTCGCGCTGACCACCGGCCGGCAGACGGGCCCTGCCGCGCACCTGACGTGGGTCGCGGCCCGGCTCGACGCCGCCGACGCAATCGAGGCGGCCGCGGACCGGGGCGGCGGCGTCGACGGCGTCCACCGGGCCCTCGCCGCGATGGCGGGCCGCCTCGGCAAGGCACTCAACACCGCCGGCGTGACGTACCAGATCCTCGACCCGGCCGCGCTGACCGGCGCCGTGCACGCGGCCTGCGGCCTGGACGGGCTGCCCGCCGGCGCGCCCCTCACCGCCCGCGAGCGGTGGCAGGGCTGGCTCGCCGCCGGCCGCCAGCAGATCGCGTTCGAGGTCGAGCACTGGCCCGTGCCGTTCGACCCCGCGGCCGTGCAGGCGCTGATGACCATCCCCGCCGGGCAGCTCGTCGTGTCCGTCGTCGCCGCCCGCCGCGGCACCGAGATCGGGCTGCGCACCGTCGTGCGGGTCATCGCCACACCGGAGCGCCTCGCCGCCGCGGTGGGCACCGTCCGTGAATACACCAAGACCCTCGGCATCCGGCTGCGACCGATGCACGGCCAGCATCAGCCCGCCGTCTACGCGTCGGCGCCGACCGGCGGGGGGATGCTGTGAGCGACCAGCGAAGCGGCTCGGGCCGCTCACCATGTGACAGTTCCAGCCGGCGCCGGAGCGCAGCGGAGGTGGCGGCGTGAGACGGCACGCGGGCCTGGAGTTCACCGGCGACCAGGGCAGCGTCGGCGGACTCGCCCTCGGCACCGAACCGGGCGGGGTGCTGCTCGGCTTCGACCAGCACCAGAATCCGGTCACCCTGCAGCTGTTCCGCGCGCAGCCGACCCGGGTGCTGCTCATCGACCGCGGCTGGGTCGAGCGGCTGCTGATGCTGCGGGCCCTCGCCCTCGGCGCGCGGGTCGTCGTGCACACCCCCGACGAGCCGCTGTGGTCCGGATTCGGCGAGTCCGTCACCGGAAGGCCCGACCTGTTCCACGCCGCGCCGCCGTACCAGAAGGTCGAGCTGCCCGGCACCGTCGCCGCCCCGGTCCTGTTCGTGGCCGAACGGCACCCCCTGAGCCTGCCGGACCTCGGCCCGTGGCAGGCGCTGCTGACGGTCGCCGGCTGGTTCGGCGAATACGTGGCGCAGTCGCTGTTCGAGGCCGACGTCGTCATCCTGCGCCGGTTGACGGAGCGGCAGCTCGCGGCGGCGGCGACGCTCATGCGCCTCGACGCGATGCAGGCCGCGACACTGCAGGCCACACCGCCCGACGGCCTCGTCGTCTACCAGGCCGGGACCTGGCGGTACCTGCGCCTGGCGACCACCCAGATCGAGACGCAGCTCTTCGGCGGCCCGCAATGACGCTGCCTTCCCGGAAGTTCGCAGCCGTCGTGTTCGTCCTCGCGGCTGCCGCACCGGTGGTCGCAGTGTCACCGGCGTGGGCCGAGACGATGCGCGACAAGCAGTGGTATCTGCAGACCCTCGACGTCGCCGCCGCGCAGAAGATCACGGCGGGCGACGGGGTCGTGGTCGCGGTCCTGGACACCGGCGTCGGCGCCCACCCCGACCTCGACGGCCAGATCCTGGACGGCACGTCCTACATCGGCGAGCCCGGCTCCTTCCGCACCGACAACGACGGCCACGGCTCCTCCATGGCCGGTGTCATCGCGGCCAAGGGCGGCAACGCCGACCATCTGCTCGGCATCGCGCCGAAGTCGAAGATCCTGCCGGTACGCATCGCGTCGAGCCGCTCGCAGATGGGCCCGACCAACATCCCCGAGGGCATCCGCTGGTCCGTCGACCACGGCGCGAAAGTGATCAATCTCTCCACCGGCGGCACCGTCATCGACCGCACCGCCGAGGACGCGGTCCGCTACGCCCTGGACCACGACGTCGTCATCGTCGCCGGCAGCGGCAACACCTCACAGTTCCCGGCCGGCAGCGGCGTGATCGCCCCCGCCCGCTTCCCCGGCGTGGTCGCGGTCTCCGCCATCGACCGCGACGGCAAGGCCTGGGACGGCGCGATCCGCGGCCCGGAGGTGGTGCTGTCCGCGCCGGGCGTGGCGATCCCGCTGGTCTCCGCGTCCGGCGGCAACCGCGTCGTCGGCTACTACCCGACCGCCAACGGCACCAGCATCGCCACCGCGGTCGTGTCCGGCGCCGCGGCGCTGATCCGCGCGAAGTATCCGCAGCTGCCGGCGAAGGACGTGATCCAGCGCCTGATCAGCACCGCCGACGACGCCGGCCCGCCCGGCCGCGACCCTGACTACGGCTACGGCCGGCTCAACCTGGTCAAGGCGCTCACCGCTGACGTGGCACCGGTCGCGACCAACCCACTGCTGGCAGCGTCCCCGACCGCCACGCCTGTTGAGGCGGGAAAGGGCCTCGGCGATCGCGTGAACCTCCTGGTGGTGGTGGCCGGCGCCGGATTCCTGGTGCTGCTGGTGGCCGCACTCGGCGGCTGGCTCCTCCTCCGCCGCCGCTGACCCCGGCTACCGGTCGTCGGCGGTCTTCGCCCCGCGTGCGTGATCGAAGGCCGCCCGTGGCCGTCTGGGCGACCACCCCTGTCCTTCGACCGCCGCTGACCCCTGCACCCCGGCTACCGGTCGTCGGCGGTCTTCGCCCCGCGTGCGTGATCGAAGGCCGCCCGTGGCCGTCGGGGCGACCACCCCTGTCCTTCGACGACGGCCGCAGGATCGCCCGCCCCGGCCGCCTGTCGCGACACCGGCAACAAGAAACGCCGATCACGCCCGGCGCCTGCTCCGCCGACGGCGCGACTGCCGACGGCGCGACTGCCGACGGCGCGACTGCCGACGGCGCGACTGCCGACGGCGCGACTGCCGACGGCGCGACTGCCGACGGCGCGACTGCCGACGGCGCGACTGCCGACGGCGCGACTGCCGACGGCGCGACTGCCGACGGCGCGACTGCCGACGGCGCGACTGCCGACGGCGCGACTGCCGACGGCGCGACTGCCGACGGCGCGACCGCCGACCGCGCAACCGCCGACTGGGCGACCGCCGACCGAGAAAGCACTCCGGCGCGCGGATCGCCGCGCGCAGCACTGCCGTGATCAACGTCGTGCACTGGTCGTCCACGCGGCCATGGGGCGACTTCGATCAGTGCAGGGTTCGGCCAGTGGGTGCTCCGGGTGGTGACCTTCGCCTCGCTGCTTGATCGAAGGATGCTGCTGGCCGTTGGGGCGACCAGCGGTGTCCTTGGATCACGGTCGCAAGGTCGTCGCCGGACAGGCACCGCTCCGAGCGTGGGCCAGCACGCGTCGGAGTGTCGTGATCGACGCCGCGTGGTGGTCGTCCGCGCGACCACGGGGGCGACTTCGATCAAGCCGGCCAGGATCAACGCCCCGCCCAGCGGGTCAGCCTTCGCGGATGGTGCGGATCCAGCCGTACAGGCCACTGACCCAGAACGCGAGCGGGATGATCCCGAGGATCAGGATCGTCTCGAAGATGTCGAGGGTCCGGCCCCACATCGGCGAGCGTCGCTTCTCCGAGCCGACCACCGCGTACGCGATGACCGCCGCCGCGACCGCGAGCGTGCCGGTGACCCCGACCGCGAGGCGCAGGACCTGGTCGGCGGCGTAGTAGGCGCCGACCGCGACCACGCCCAGGGCGACCAGCCCCGACACCAGCAGCGGGATGCGCTGGCGGCGGCTGATGAACCAGCGGGCGCGGGCGACCATGACCAGCCCGAACACCGCGGCGAGTGAGGCGCCGGGCACGCCGCCGTCCCAGGCCAGGGTCAGCGACGCCAGGCCGCCGACGACGGCGAGCGCGCCGAGCATGCCGGCGAGGATCTCGTCGGCCCGCTCGCTGAGGGCGAGGACCTGGCGGCTCGACACCATCTCGGTGTCGGTGCGGATGTCCGCCGCGTCCGTGGGCACCGACGGGATCGGCAGGCCGGCCATGCGGTAGGACAGCATCGGCATCAGCGGCAGCGTGGAGAAGGTGAGAGCGGCGACGACGGCGGCCGCGGCGGCCGGCGACGCGTCCCAGATCATGCAGACGAGCGCTGCGGCGCACAGCGCGACCGCGGTCATGCTGGTGCCGAGGAAGACCGCGACCGCGCTGGCCACGCCGACCGTGGCGACCGCCGAGGCGAGCAGGACCGCGGTCCCGGCGACCAGGACGTTGGCGGCGTCGAGCTCGGTGAGGCTGTGGTCGCCGGCGAGGAGCAGCAGGCCGCCGACGCCCGCGTACGCCAGCGCGACGACCCCGAACACGACGCCGGTGCGGCTGTTGCGCAGGGCGCGGGACAGCACCGCGGCGGCGGCCAGGAGCAGGGCGGCGACGCCGATGCCGACGATCCCGGCGGGCAGCTGCGGTGGGCCGGAGAACAGGACCATGACGGCCCCGATGGCCAGGGTCGCCACGCCGACGGTGAGACCGAAGCGGCGGGTCGAGGCGGGCCGCCACCGGCCGGCACGGTCCTGGGTGGAGGTCGCGACCGCGTCGACGACGTCGTCGAAGATCGGCTCGGTGAACTCGTCGCCGCGGGGTCGCAGGTACAGCATCTCGCCGTCCTCGACGTCCAGCTGCATCGGCGAGCGGTCGATCGAGAGGGGCGCGCCGCCGAGGCGGGACAGGACCCAGCCGTCGCGGCCGGCGGGGTCGTCGGCGAGCCCGTCGCCGGCGTAGCGCAGGACGGTGGGCAGCAGGTCCGCCAGTGGCACGTCCGAGGGCAGCGCGAGATCGACCCGGGTCTTGGGTGCGACGATCGTCACCCGGCTCATCCCGCCGCCGGTGGTAGTGGCCACGTCACAGCTCCCTTCCATCGGTCCAGCCAGATCCTGTGAGGCCCGCCGGGGCATCACGTCCTGGGCAGACTACATACGATGACCGCATCACGCGGTGCCCCGTCTCCTTCGAAGTGGCGGACCCCAGGCACCGCGACGCACAGGAGGAGACACGTGAGCACCGTCGTCTTCCGCAGGCCGCCCCGCCGCCCAGGGCCCCAGCTGCCCCGTGGTGAGCTGCTGCTGGAGTCGCCCCCGGAGCTTCCGGAGCGGCTGCCGAAGGGCTTCGGGCAACTGCTGATGATCCTGCCGATGATCTGCGGCGTGGGGGCGATGGCGTTCCTGTACACCGGCGGTGGTCGCGGCGCGGGCCCCATGATGTGGATCGTCGGTGGTCTCTTCGGCGTGTCGATGATCGGCATGGCGATCGGCTCGATGAATTCCGGCGGCGGCGACTCGAAGGCCGAGCTGGACGCCGAGCGGCGCGACTACATGCGCTACCTCGCCCAGGTGCGCCGGCAGGCCCGGCGCGCCGCGTCGCAGCAGCGGGCCGCGCTGCTGTGGCAGCACCCGGCGCCGGACGTGCTGTGGTCCGTCGCGGCGTCGAAGCGCCGGTGGGAGCGGCGCACCACCGACGACGACTTCGGCCAGGTCCGCATCGCGCTGGGCGCCCAGCGGCTCGCGGTCGCGATCATCCCGCCGGAGACGAAGCCGGTCGAGGACCTCGAGCCGATGACCGCGATCGCGCTGCGGCGCTTCATCCGCGCCCGGCAGACGGTGCCGGACCTGCCGATCGCGGTGTCGGCCCGCTCGTTCAGCCGGATCGTGCCGCGCGGTGACCGGCCCGTCGTGACCGACCTGGTCCGCTCGATGCTGTGCGAGCTGGCGACGCTGCACTCGCCCGACGACGTGAAGATCGCCGTCGTCGCCGCGCCCGAGCGGCGCGGGGAGTGGGAGTGGGTCAAGTGGCTGCCGCACGCCCAGCACGACCGGCAGACCGACGCGGCGGGCGCGGTGCGCCTGATGTTCGACTCGATGACCGATCTCGAGGACGTCCTCGAGGACGAGCTGCACAGCAGGTCCCGGTTCGCGCCGGAGCTGCGGCCGCTCACCACGGCACCCCACCTGGTCGTGGTGGTCGACGGCGGCGAGGTGGCACCCACCTGCCAGCTGCTCGGCATCGGCCTGCACGGCACCACCGTCGTCGATCTTTCCGGCACGGTACCGCGTGACTCCGGTCGCTGGCTGCTGTCACTGCAGGTGACCGCCGACGGCATCGCCGCCGACCAGGGCAAGCGGCTCACGCCGCTGGGCGTCCCGGACCGGGTCAGCGTGATCGCCGCCGAAGGCCTCGCCCGGCAGCTCGCGCCGTACCGGCTGTCGCAGCAGACGACGTCGGAGGAGCCGCTGTCGCGCAGCATCGAGCTGCCGGACCTGCTCGGCATCGGTGACGCCGCCGCGGTCGACCCGCTGCTGACCTGGCGGCCCCGGCCCAACCGGGAGAAGCTGCGGGTGCCGATCGGCGTCGGCCCCGACGGCCAGCCGGTGGACCTGGACTTCAAGGAGTCGGCGCAGGACGGCATGGGCCCGCACGGCCTGATCATCGGCGCGACCGGCTCCGGCAAGAGCGAGCTGCTGCGCACCATCGTGGTGTCGCTCGCGATCACGCACTCCTCGGAGGACCTCAACTTCGTCCTCGTCGACTTCAAGGGCGGCGCCACGTTCGCGTCGCTGGACGTGCTGCCGCACACCAGCGCCGTCATCACAAACCTGTCCGACGAGCTGCCGCTGGTCGACCGCATGCAGGCCGCGCTCAACGGCGAGATGGTGCGCCGGCAGGAGCTGCTGCGGGCCGCCGGCAACTACGTGTCACGCTTCGAGTACGAGAAGGCGCGGCTGGCCGGCGAGCAGCTGGCGCCGCTGCCGAGCCTGCTCATCATCTGCGACGAGTTCAGCGAGCTGCTCGCCGCGAAGTCGGAGTTCATCGACCTGTTCGTGATGATCGGGCGGCTCGGCCGGTCCCTCGGTGTGCACCTGCTGCTGGCCAGCCAGCGCCTCGAGGAGGGCCGCCTGCGCGGCCTCGATACGCACCTGTCCTACCGGGTGGGCCTGCGGACCTTCTCCGCCGTGGAGAGCCGCGTCGTCCTCGGCGTGCCCGACGCCTACGAGCTGCCCAGCGCCCCCGGCCACGGCTACCTGAAGACCGACACCACGACGATGACCCGCTTCCGGGCCGCCTACGTGTCCGGCACCTACCGCCAGGCCGGCCTGGTGCCGCGCTCGCAGGCGACGGTACGGATGCAGATCGTGCCCTACGGTACCCAGCACATCCCGGTGCCGGACCTGCCCGAGGAGGAGCCGGAAGAGGTCCCGGAGGCCGAGTCCGGCCGCGGCGAGACCATGCTCGACGTGATCGTCGGCAAGCTGCGCGGCCGCGGCACGCCCGCGCACCAGGTGTGGCTGCCGCCGCTCGGCGAGTCCGCGACCCTCGGCGAGCTGCTCGGCGCGCTGACCGTCGACGAGCGCCGCGGCCTGGTCGCCACCGGCTGGCCCGGCACCGGCCGGCTCACCGCCCCGATCGGCCTGGTCGACCGGCCCTTCGAGCAGCGCCGCGACCCGCTCGTCGTCGAGCTCGACGGCGCCGCCGGCAACGTGGTCCTCGTCGGCGGCCCCCAGTCGGGCAAGAGCACCGCGCTGCGCACGCTGATCAGCTCCCTCGCGCTGACCCACAGCCCGTGGCAGGTCCAGTTCTTCTGCCTCGACTTCGGCGGCGGGGCCCTGCGCTCCCTGGCCGGGCTGCCGCACGTCAGCGGCGTCGCCGCCCGGCGCGAGGGCGAGGCGGTCCGGCGCACGGTGGCCGAGGTCACAGCGCTGCTCGACGAGCGGGAGGCCCGGTTCACCGAGCTGGCCGTCGACTCGATCGCCACGTACCGGCGGGCCCGCAACGCCGGCGAGGTCACCGACGACCCCTTCGGCGACGTGTTCCTCGTCATCGACGGCTGGAGCACGATCCGGGAGCACTACGAGGAGCTCGAGCCGCGCATCACGTCCCTCGCGGCCCGCGGCCTCGGCTTCGGCATCCACGTCGTGCTCGCCGCGAACCGCTGGGGCGAGGTCCGCACCAACCTGCGCGACCTGCTCGGCACCCGCGTCGAGCTGCGGCTGGGCGACCCGACGGAGTCCGAGGTCGACCGCCGGGCCGCGGTGAACGTGCCCGAGCGCTCGCCCGGCCGCGGCCTCACCCACGACAAGCTGCACTTCCTCGCGGCGCTGCCACGCATCGAGGGTGGCAACGGCGTCGAGGACCTGGCCGCCGGCGCCGCCGACCTGGTCCGTCAGGTCCGGGAGGCCTGGCCCTTCCAGCCTGCGCCGCCGGTACGGCTGCTGCCGAAGATGCTGCCGCGGGTCGAGCTGATGAAGCTCGTCGAGCAGCGCCCGGCGCGCCAGGGGGTGCCGATCGGCATCAACGAGACGCACCTCGCCCCGGTGCACCTGGACTTCGCCGCCGAGCCGCACCTGCTCATACTCGGCGACGCCGAGTCGGGCAAGACCGGGCTGCTGCGGCTCATCGCCCGCAGCATCATCGAGACGAAGACCCCGCACGAGGCGCGGCTGTTCGTCGCGGACTTCCGGCGCGGCCTGCTCGGCGTCGTGGACCCCGAGTACCTGCTGGACTACGCCCCGTCCCACTCGGCGCTCAACGAGATGATGCCCAACATCCGGGGCGCCATCAACGACCGGCTCCCGGGCCCCGACGTCACCGCCGACCAGCTTCGCAACCGCAGCTGGTGGCGGGGACCCGACCTGTACATCATGGTCGACGACTACGACCTGGTCGCGCTGCCGGGCAACAACCCGCTGACCCAGCTCATGGAGCTGCTGCCGCAGGCGCGGGACGTGGGCCTGCACCTGATCCTGACCCGCCGTGTCGGTGGTGCCTCACGCGCCCTGTTCGAGCCCGTCATCCAGCGCCTGCGCGAGCTGGATTCGCCCGGTTTCCTGATGTCCGGCAGCCGCGAGGAGGGCCCGCTGTTCGGCGACCTCCGCCCCAGCCCGCAGCCGCCGGGGCGCGGTACGCTCGTTCGCAGAAGCGATGGCCGGCAGCTCGTGCAGACCGCCTGGATCGATCCTGTGCCATGATGTTGGCGGTTCAGGGCTGCGCAAACTTGCACAACTCCGATACCGTCACATGGAGAAACACCATCGTCGATGACCGCGGTGCGACCGTACGGGGGCTTTCCAAGTGCCTTGTCCCGCGGGACGGACTGAGAAGGGGTGAATGAGCGTGACGCAGCCGACGAGAGTCGATGCAGCGACCATGCACGCTGCCGCGAAGGACGTTCGTGCCACGCACGGCACCGTCAACGGCAAGCTGACAGAACTGCGGGGCGCGATCGATGATCTCGTCGCCGCGTGGAAGGGTGACGCCTCCGCAGGCTTCACGCAGGTGATGACGCGCTGGGACCAGGACTCGGCGAAGCTGCTCACCGCCCTCACCGACATCGCGGACCTCCTCGACAAGGGTGCCAACACGCACCAGGCCAACGAGGAACAGCAGACCGCGATGATGAACAAGTACGGCAACTCACTCAACTACGGCAGCTGAGAGCGGAGGGGATAGCGATGTCGTACTTCCAGACGAACTACGCCCAGATGGAAACTGCCTCGCACACCATCAAGGGCATCTCCAAGGCGATCGACACCGAGCTGGACACGCTGCGCCTGCGGCTGCAGAACATGACCTGGGACGGTAAGGACCGCGAGGCCTACAACCAGCACCAGGCCCAGTGGGACGCCGCCGTCAAGGACATGAACAACCTGCTCAACGAGATCGGTGGGGCCGTGGGTATCGCCCGGACCAACTACATCACGACCGAGATGGAAAACGCTCGGGTCTGGTAGTTCGTAGCCTCGACCGCTTCGCTGGTCGGTTCGGCTGAACGGATCGGCGTGGCACCATCGGTGCCACGCCGGTCCCGTCTCGCGGGCCGCGTGCCGTCGCGGTCCGCACGCATGAGAGGAAGGCCGCCATGGGGGAGCCACCTGCACTGCCCAAGGACTCCGACGTCAATGTCGAGCAGATCGAGAAGCTGCCCGCATTGCTCAAGACGTTGCAGGGCTACGTGGAGACGTACTGCATCGGGCAGATGACGAACATCCGCGAGCACCTGGACATGTCCGGCCTCGACATGGAGGCCGTCGACATGAAGCTCAACGGGCAGGCGACACCCTTCGGCGGTTTCTACAGCGCGTTCGGCATCCAGGCGAAGGCCGACGGGGCGTACAAGTCGGTGAACAAGTCACTGCACGAGCTCGCGAAGCACCTCGGCAAGATGATCGGCCCGACGGAGAAGATCGCGCAGAACTACCGCACCTCCGAGGAGCGCAACCGCGCCAGCATGGCCGACATCAAGAAGCTGCTCGACGAGGGCAAGTACACGGCGATCGACCAGACCGCGGTGGACAACCGCAATGACACGGACCCAGCGGCGCAGGATCCTCACACGATCACCAAGCACGACACGACGACCCTCGCGCCCGCGTCGTTCGACGGCCAGCAGCCGGGCTCCGGCACCGGGTCCACGGAGGTGGTCTAGGACATGGGCGACGAGACCGATCCCAGCAGCTTCACCGACAAGCAGTACACGGAGCCGACGAAGTCCCAGGACGGCGGCTGGTTCGGCGACTCCTACGCCAACGAGGGCGACCCCTCCTGGGAAGACGTCATCGCGATGGTCGTCATCCCCGGCAGCCCGGCGCGCATCAAGCAGGCCGCGGACGAGTGGACGGCGCTGCTGAGCCGCCTCGCCGAAGTCGAGCGGGTGCTCAAGGCGGTCAAGTCGGACCTGGAGACGTGGAAGGGCGCCGGCGGTGACCAGTACCGCAGCCATCTGGACATGATGACCACCAGCATCCAGAAGGTCATCGACGACAACACGAACCTGCCGCACTACCTGCACCTGGCGGCCGGTGACCTGGAGAGCGCGATCGCGAAGATCCCGATCCCGGACGACATGATCGCCGAGGTGATGGCGGCCAAGCAGGGCTACATCGACCACGGGATGATCTCCGACACCTGGGGCCCGAACGCGATCTACCAGTACCTGCTGCCGGTGTACGGCAACAAGTGGTTCGACGAGGCACGCGAGTTCTTCACCTGGGACTGGGCCTCCAACAAGCTGCGTGACTGGATCTCCAGCCAGGACAACAAGGCCAAGGACGCCTACCACCAGCTGGCCAAGCAGCACGTCAACACGATGGCCCAGATCCCCGGCAGCGACCCCGTCGGCTTCAACGATCCACGCGAGCCCGCCATCCCGGACACCTTCGGCGGCCCGCCCGGCGGTGGGGGCGGCGGCATGCCCAAGACGAAGATTCCGGGCGGCCTGGACCCCAAGCTCGGCGGCGACCCAAACCTTGACGACATGACCAACCCGCCCGGCACCAACCTCACCGACCCCAACCTGACCAACCCCGGCGGCTACGACCCTGACGACCTGCCCGGCACCGGCCTGGCCGGTGCGGGCGGCGGCCTCGTCGGCGCCGGCCCCGGTGCGGGCGGCCTCGGCGCCGGCGCCGGTGGCATCGGCCCCGGCAGCGGCGGCCTGGGCGCCGGCGGCCTCGGTGCGAGCGGCCTCGGCCGCGGCGCCGGTGGCATGGGCGGTGGCATGGGCGCAGGCATGATGCCCGGCATGGGCATGGGTGGCGCGGGTGCCGGCCGTGGTGCCGGCCGCGGCGTCACCGGAGCGGGCGCGGGCAAGGGCGGCGTCCGCGGCGCCGGTGCGGGCGCGGGCAGAGGCGGCGCGGGCGGCCTCCGCGGCGGGATGATGCCGGGCGCCGGTGGCGCCCACGGCGGTGGAGAGGGCGAGGACCACACGACGTGGCTCCAGGAGGACGAGGACCCGTGGGGCTCCGACAGCGAAGCACCGCCTTCGGTGCTGGGCTGATCCCTGTGCCCGACCCTGAAATGCCGGCGGCGGCCGGAAGGCCCCGCCGGTCGGCGACCGCGCCCGCTCCGGCCACGCCACGGTCGGCTCCGGCGTTGGCACGACGTATTGCGGCGTTCGTGGCACGACCGGCCGCGCCGGCTCCGACCCTGCCGGCTCCGACCCTGCCGGCTCCGGCCGCTGCGCGGTCGGCTCCGGTGGCGGCGCGATCCGTTTCGGTGGCGGCTGTTTCGGTGCCGGCCGTCGGTGTGCGGCGGACGGTGGGCGGGTTCGTCCGGCGGATGACCGCGGTCGTCGCCGCCGGGATCCTGTTCGGCCTCTCCGGCGGCGTCGCGTCCGGTCTCGTCGCGCCGGGGGCCGCGTACGCCGACTCGGTCCGCGAGCGGCAATGGTGGATCGCTCCGATGAAGCTGACGCAGACGCAGAAGATCGCGCAGGGCGACGGCGTCGTCGTCGCGGTCATCGACTCCGGGGTCGACGCGACCCACCCGGACCTCAAGGGTGCCGTGCTGCCCGGCACCGGCATGCTCGGCAGCACCAGCGCCAAGGGCTGGGACGACCCGCACGGCCACGGCACGATCATCGCGGGGATCATCGCGGCCCGGGGCGGCAGCAGCAACATGCAGATGCTGGGCGTCGCGCCGAAGGCGAAGATCCTGCCGATCGCGCTGCCGGTCCCGTTCGCGGGCAGCATCAGCGGACCCATCCACTACGCGGTGGACAACGGCGCGAAAATCATCAACATGTCGTTCGGCGGCAAGGACGACGTCGTCCGCCAGGACGACCTCGACGCGATCGCGTGGGCCCGGTCGAAGGGCGTCATCCTCGTCGCCGCCGGCGGCAACACCACCCAGGGCGACGAGCACGTCCCGCACCCCGGCAGCTACAAGGGCGTCATCACGGTCAACGGCACCGACCGCGACGGCAACCTGTGGAGCGGCGCGCTGCAGGACGACACCATGGAGATCGCGGCGCCGGCCCAGGACGTCATCAGCACCATGCCCAAGAAGGTCTCCGCCTCCGGCTTCGGCACCGGATCTGGCACGAGCAGCGCCACCGCGATGGTGTCCGGCACCCTTGCCCTGATCTGGTCGAAGTACCCGCAGCTCGACGGGGCCAACGTCATCAACCGCCTGTTCAAGACCGCCGTCGACAAGGGCCCGGCCGGCCGTGACGACCGGTTCGGCTGGGGGCTCATCGACCCTCTGGCCGCCGTCACCGCCGACGTGCCGGCCGTCACCGCCGACCCGCTCGGCCCCGTCGCGGCGGGCACGGCCAGCGCCGCACCCGGTGCCACCTCCGCGCCCGGCTCCGGCGACGACGACTTCGGCACCCCGGCGATCCGCACGGCCATCGTCGCCGGTGTCGGCCTGGTGGTCATCACCATCGTGATCCTCGCCATCGTGCTGCCGATCCGTGCGATGAACCGCCGCCGCGAACGCGCCGCCGCGGCCCGGTCCGGCTTCGGCCCGCCAGGTGGTCCCGGGTATCCGCCGCCGGGCTATCCGCCGGCCGGGTATCCGCCGCCGCCCGGGTACCCCACGGGACCCGTCACGGGGCAGCAGCCGCCGGTCGGGCAGTTCCCGGGTGGCAACCCGCCGACGAACCCGGCCGGGTTCCGCCCCGGCGGCACCGCACAGTTCCCCGCGACCGGTCAGCCGCCGCCCGGGCACCCGCCGGCGGGCACGGCCGCGTTCCCGGCAACCGGTCAGCCGCCCGGATATCCGCCGGCAGGGACGGCCGCGTTCCCGGCGACCGGTCAGCCGCCCGCGGGCACGGGTGCCTTCCCGGCGACCGGGGCGCAGCCCGCGGCCGGTCCGCCGGCACCCAGGCCTCCGCGGTGGGAGCCGCCGCCGGGCCAGCAGGACCAGCGCTGACCAGCAGGCCCCACGGCCGCGGTCAGGCCAGCCGGGCGAAGGTGCGAGGCCGGGCGTCGGCGCGTCCTGATCGAAGGTGCGTGCTGGTCGCGCCGATGACCACAACCGTCCTTCGATCACCCCACGGCGGGGTCGGAGCGGGCGGAACGGTGGGTGGTGCCGACCAGGGGAGTGGCGGACGGTGTACACCGGCGAACGGTGAAATCACGCGGCCCTGGAGCGGGGTGGTCAGCGGTTGCCGCCGCCGGTGCTGGACGTCGGCATGGTCATCCGGCGGGACGCGTTGGCCTGGCCGCGGGACGACGGGCTGCGGTGCACCGTTGGGGGGCGAACGTTCAGGGGGCCGTTGAGCGTCGGCTCGAAGTCGTCGCGGCCCCGCGACCCTGGCCTGCGCTCGCCGCGGGGGAGTGCGGCGACCGGCACGCCGCGCTGCCTGCGACGGGCCCGCTGCACGAGCAGCCCGGCCCAGATGAGCGCCGCGATGAGCACCGCGGCGAACGCGGTCCAGATCTCCGGCAGCTGCGACTCCGGCCGCTTGACGCCGCTTTCGCGGACGAGGCCGACCGGGGGAGCCGCGCCCGCGGCACCGGTGTCGAGGAGCGCGGCGACCGCGCGGTACGGGTTGACGGTGCCGAACCCGACCTGCGGGTCGCGGCCGGACGGTGGGTGGTCGGCGGTGGCGGTGATCCGGTCCGTGATCTGCTGCGGCGTCAGGTCCGGGTAGTAGGCGCGCAGCAGCGCGGCGGTGCCGGCCACGTAGGGCGCGGCGAAGCTCGTCCCGCCGCCGGAGCGCAGGCCGAACCCGCCGCCCTGCGGTGCCGGGCCCTGGATGCGCACGCCGGGCGCGGCGACGTCGACGTAGTCGCCGGACGTGGAGGTGGCGACGTGCTTGTCCTGCTCGTCGACGCCCGCGACCGCGATCACGCCGTCGTACGCCGCCGGATACGCCGGCTGGTTGGCGTTCTGCGCGGTGCCGTCGTTGCCGGCCGCGGCGACCACGATGACGTTCTGGCTCAGCGCGCGGCTCACCGACGCGGCGAGCTTCGGGGTCGGCTGCGTCACCAGCGAGAGGTTGATGACGCCCGCGCCATGGTCGACGGCGTAGTCGATGGCGGTGGCGATGATGTTCGGCAGGTCCCGGTCGAACGACTCCTGGTCGTTCTCCATGACCCGGATCGGCAGGATCTTCGCGCCGGGGGCGACACCGTAGAACCCGGCACCCGGCAGGCGCAGCCCGGCGATGATCCCGGCGACGAACGTGCCGTGCGCCGCCTGGTCGCAGTCGCCGACACCCGTGCTCTGCACGAAGTCCTTGCCCGGCAGGACCTGGTCCTTCAGCGACGGGTGGATCGTGGACACCCCGGAGTCGATGACGGCGACGATGACCCCGTCGCCCTTCGTCATCGGCCACGCCAGCTCGGGGTGCAGCCGGGTCAGGGGCCACGGCGTCTCGGTCAGCTTGTCGGTGTAGCTCGGCCCGCACGCCGACGGCGCCGCGGCGGCCTGACCTGGGACCGCGAGCACCGCGCAGGCGGCGACCAGCCCGGCGACCGCCTGAGCGCCGATCCGTCGAATGTGCCGCACGTGCGACAGGGTATCGCGCGGCCCCTGCCCCGCGCGGCCCTGTCCCGCGGCGGGCCGGGTCACGGCAGCGACGGGTCGATGTGCACCTTCGGGGCGGCGCCCCACACGGCCGGGCGGGCACCGGACAGCGCCGACGCCGCCTCCGACAGTCCGATCGTCGCCGCGACGAGGGGACGCGGGTCGACGGCACCGGAGGCGTACAGCTCGACCGTGCCGGCGAGACCACCCGACGCGCTGAGCACACCGACCGCGGTCACGTCCTTGAGCGCCAGGGTCCGCGAGTCGAGCAGGCTCGGCGTCCCCGACAACCCGATGAACACCACCCGCCGGCCAGGCTCGACGAGATCCAGGGCCGTGGCCGGGGACGTGGCGGCGTTCGAGGCGTCGACGACCGCGTCCCAGCGCAGCGGCGGCAGCGTGTCCGCCGTCCAGACCTCCCCGCAGCCGAGCCCGCGGGCGAACCCGACCGACGCCGGTGTGACGCCGAGCAGGTGCACCTCGACGCCCTGGGCCGCGGCGATCTGCGCGACGAGCAGCCCGATCGTGCCCGGGCCGAGGACGAGCAGCCGCTCACCTGGGCGCAGCGCGGCACCTCGGACGGCGCGCAGCGCGTTGCCACCGGGTTCGACGAGCGCGCCGAGGGTCGGGTCGACCGTCGGCGGCAGGGCGTGCAGCGCGCCGGCCGGCACCAGGAGCCGCTCGGCGAGTGCGCCGGGCCACCCGTGGCGGATGCCGATCTCGTGTCGCGCATTGCACAGGTGCTGGCGGCCGGACGTACACCTGCCGCAGCCGCCACACCCGAGCATCGTGTCGCCCGTGACCCGGCGCCCGACCCACCCCGCGTCGACGCCGGGTCCCGCGTCGCGGACCACGCCGGACCACTCGTGGCCGATGCGGATCGGGTATTGCGCCTGGCCGTCGTGCAGGTAGGACATCTCGCCGGTGAAGAACTCGACGTCCGTGCCGCATACGCCGGCCCGCTCCACGTCGACGACGACCTGCCCCGGACCGGCGGCCGGTTCGGCGACGTCCTGGACCTCAGCCCGCCGGGGGCCGATGATGACGAATGCGCGCACGGGTTCCATCTTCCGGGAAGCAGGTCAGATGTCAGAACTGCGCAGTGCCGAGTGGTACGCGGGCGACGGTCGCAACGCCTACATCCACCGTGCCTGGATGCGTCGCGGACTCCCCGACGACGCGCTGGACGGCAGCCGCCCCCAGATCGCCATCGCCAACACCGCCTCGGACCTGACCCCCTGCAACCGCCACCTCGACGAGGTCGCCGAGCACGTCAAGCGCGGTGTCTGGGAGGCCGGCGGGGTGCCGCACAACCTGCCGGTCGTGTCGCTCGGCGAGACACAGGTACGCCCGACCGCGATGCTGTGGCGCAACATGGCCGCGATGGCGATCGAGGAGATGCTGCGCGCCAACCCGATCGACGGCGTCGTCCTGCTCGGCGGCTGCGACAAGACGATCCCGGCGCTGCTCATGGCCGCCGCGTCGGTCGACCTGCCCGCCGTGGTCGTGCCCGGCGGCCCCATGCTCACCGGCACGTTCCGGGGCGTGCCGCTGGGCTGCGGCACCGACGTGTGGCGGCTGTCGGAGGAGGTACGGGCGGGCACCCTCAGCTCACAGGGGTTCCTGGACTCGGAGTCCTCGATGATCCGCAGCCGCGGGCACTGCAACACGATGGGCACCGCCTCGACGATGGGCCTGCTCGCCGAGGCCCTCGGCATGACGCTGCCCGGCACCGCGGGCATCCCGGCCGCCGACAGCCGCCTGCTGGCCCGCGCGCACGCGACCGGCGCGCTCGCCGTCGACCTGGTCCGTGCCGATCGCCGTCCCAGCACCGTCATGACGGCCGCGTCGATGCACAACGCGATCGTCACCCTCGCGGCGACGGGTGGCTCGACCAACGCCGTGGTGCACCTGCTGGCGATCGCGGGCCGGCTCGGTGTCCCGCTCACCCTCGACGACTTCGACCGGATCGGCGCCGCGGTGCCGCTGCTGGTGGACCTGCAGCCGGCCGGCCGGTACCTGATGGAGGACCTGTACCGCGCCGGTGGCGTGGCGGCCGTGCTTCGCGAGGTGCTGGACCTGCTCGATCCGTCGGCGATCACCGTCACCGGCGAGCCGTTCGTGTCGCCGTTGGGGGCGGCCGAAATTTGGGATAATTCGGTCATCCGGTCGCGGTCGTCGCCGGTGCAGCCGCATGCCGGGATCGCCGTCCTGCGCGGCAACCTCGCGCCCGCGGGCGCCATCATCAAGCCCGCCGCGGCGACGCCCGCGCTGCTGCAGCACCGCGGCCCGGCCGTGGTCTTCGACTCCATCGAGGACTTCCACGCCCGCATCGACGACCCCGCTCTGGATGTCGACGAGTCCTCGGTACTGGTGCTGCGCGGCTGCGGCCCGAAGGGGTACCCGGGCATGCCGGAGGTGTCCAACATGCCGCTGCCCGAGAAGCTCCTGCGCGCCGGCGTCCGGGACATGGTCCGCATCTGCGACGGCCGCATGAGCGGCACCGCGTACGGCACCGTCGTCCTGCACGTGGCGCCCGAGGCGGCGGCCGGCGGTCCCCTCGACCGCGTCCGCACCGGCGACCCGGTCGTGCTGGACGTGGCCGGCCGTTCGCTCACCGTGGACGTGCCGCAGGCCGAGTTCGACGCGCGCCCGCCGTCGCAGGCGCTCCTCGACAGTCTCGCCCGCCCCCGCCGCGGCTGGGAACGCCTCTACGTCGACACCGTCCTCGGCGCCGACACGGGCGCAGACTGCGACTTCCTGCTCGGCTCGTCCGGCCCGCGGGTCAGCCGGGAGTCGCACTGACCCCCGCGCCAATGCCACCCGCACGATTCACAGGCAATCCGAATGTTCATGGCACGCTGCGCACAGGTGTGGCCATGACGCTCGAGCGATGACCGAACCTACCTCCGGTGCCCCCGTCTGGGCGGACCCGTCGCCTCCTCCGTCGCCACTCACCACCCGCCCGTCGCGCTGGAAGGTCGGCGTGGTCGCCGCGGTCTCGGCCGTGATCGTCGTCGGCGGCGGCGTGGCGGTTGCCAACGCCGCCACGTCCTCGGCAAAACAGCAGAGCCCGGGCGGCTACGGCCGTCCGGGCGGTTACGGCGGCGGCGGCCCGGGCGGCGGGGGCCCGGGCGGCGGGGGCCCGGGCGGCGGGGGTCCCGCCGGCGTTCGTGGGGGCGCGGAGCTGTCGCGCGCCCTGCACGGCGACTACGTGGTGAAGGACAGCAACGGCAAGTACGTCACCCAGCGCCTCCAGTCCGGCACCGTCACCGCCGTCAGCGCCACGTCGATCACCGCGAAGAGCGAGGACGGTCACGAGACCACGTTCACCGTTGACGCCACCACGAAGGTCAACGGCGGCAACTCGAAGATCGCCGATGTGAAGACCGGCGACCAGGTCACCGTCGTCGGCCTCGTCTCCGGCTCGACGGTGACCGCAACCTCGATCACCGACGCGAAGCTGCGCCCGTCCACCAGCCCCGGCGCCGGCAGGCCCACGGCCCGCCCCACCGGCAGCCAGCGCCCGCCCCGCTGACCCCGCGCTCCCCGCCCGCGTGCCGCCGCGTGTCGCGGGGTGTCGCCGGGTGTCGCCGGGTGTCGTGATCGAAGTCGTCCTGTGGTTGCCCGGACGACCACGGGACGACTTCGATCATGGAGTTCCAGTCTCACTCGCTCTCCAGCCGCCCGCTGCGGCCTCCGTTTTCACGCTGAACGCACGGCCGTCGCGCGTTCACCGGTCGCGCGACCGCGGCTGCTCATGCCGACCGTGCAGCTCGACAACCCGGCGTCGCGGAATCTCTGCAACGTGGCATCGCCCCCGGACGTTCCAGCGGCTCGGCGCTGCCGCTCTACGGCCGGCAGCGCCGACGCCTGTGCAACAGCCCTACCCAGCAGCGGCTGCTCTGCCCAGCCTCGCGACCGCATGTCACCGCGAGGTTCGACGGATCCTCATCGGGAGCCCGGCCGCGACGCGCAACGTGAGAGCACCGCTCAGGACCGACACGGAGATGCGCCGCGGCGCGGTGATGCGGCTGCGGCGGCGCGGCCGTGCGGCGCGGTGACGTGCTGCGGCGCCATGATGCGGGTGTGGCGGCACCCGCTGACCCGCACGGCGCCGATGGCCGAACAACCCGAAGGATCCCCGGGGTCCGGGCACCGGGGATCCTTCGGGTTGCCGGGGCGGCGATGCGGCGATGCGGCGTGGTGATGCAGGTGCGGCCACGTGCGGTGATGTGGTGCGGGCGGCACCCACTGACCCTCACGGCGTCGGCAGGACGCCCGGTGATGCGGCGCGGTGATGCCGGCAGCGTGGCGCGGCGGGTGCGGTGAGTGGCGCGGCGTCGTGATGTGGGTGTAGCGGCGCGCGGCGCGGTGTTATGCGGCGGCGGGCATGAGTGCGCGAGGCGGCGCAGTGATACGGGCGCGGTGCGGTGATGTGGTGTGGCGTCGTGATGCGGCAATGGCAGCGCCGGGGCGCGGCGCGGTGTTACGGGGCGGTGGGCGTGAGTGCGCGACGTGACGCGGTGATGCGGCGCGGCACATTGATGCGGTGCAGCGTGGTGCGGCGCGGTGGTGTGCGGCATCGTCATGCTGGCGGCGGCACGGCGGCACGGCGGCACGGCGGCACGGCGGCACGGCGGCACGGCGGCACGGCGGCACGGCGGCACGGCGGCACGGCGGCACGGCGGGGCTGGTGGTGCGATGTGGCGTGTTGATGCGGGAGGTGTGCGAGGCCGTTGCGGCGATGGGATACGTCGCGGGTGCGGTGATGCGGGGCGCCATTGGCCGGGCGGGTCTGGCGCGACAGGGACGAGCGGGGACGGGTGTGGTGGTGGGCGTCTGGCCCGGAGCCGGTGGTGGCCAGGGTGGTCGGTGGGGAGATGGGGTCAGGTGTCGTACGCGCCGTCCCAGGGTGGGTCGAAGCCGAGTGTGTCGGGGAGGAACTCGGCGTGGTCGTGGCCGTCGTACAGGTCTGAGCCGTCGACCAGGCCGAACACGTGGCCGTCCACCTCCACGTGGAAGAGGCCGATCGCGATGTTGCCGAACCTGTGGTCGGGCAGGGCTTTGATCTGCTCGGTGAGGTGGGCCTTGGCGCGTTTGACGGCGGCGCGTTCCTGCTCGCTGGTGCCGGCGAACCAGATCTGCGAACCGGTGTGCGCGCCGGTGGGGTCGAAGCGGTGCAGGACGGCATACCAGCGCTTGTGCGGGCGCCAGTCCGGCTCGGCGCCGGCGCCGGGCTCCAGGGTGGCGGTGACGGAGCCGAAGAACTGGCCGCCGGCGTAGTGGCCGATGTGGCTGGTGCGGTAGCCGCGGACGTGCGCGATCGGCACGCGGTCGGGGATGGCCATGGCGGGCACGCTAGCGCCGGGGTGTGGTGGGGAGCGTCAGGCGTTGGCCTGGTTTCGGTGGAGGGGGAGCTTGAAACCGGCCACGATCAGCCAGGCAAGACCGGCGAACCTGGCAACCGGCAGGAGATAGGCGGCGCCCTCGAGCAGCAGGCTCAGGGTCGCGAGCTCGGCGACGGCGGCGACGGCCAGGCCTGCCCAGGCGAGCCAGCGGGGCAGCAGGCCGACGAGGAGTCCCGGCACGGCGATCCCGGCGAGCAGCAGGCCCAGTGGCACCACGTGGCCGGGGCCGCCGGTGGCGAAGGCGAGCAGTTGCAGGGGGCGGATGAGGTCCGGCGTACTGGTCACGGCGGGCTGGGACAGGACCCAGCTGAGCAGGCCGGAGCAGGCGAGGAACGCGGCGGCGAGCAGGCCGCCGGCGAGTGCGATGGTGGCGCCGGGTGCGCGGATGCCGAGCTGGTGCAGGCGGGCCGAGGCGGTCGCCGCGTAGATGGCGAGGGGGATGGCGGCGGCGAACTGGAGCGCCCCGCCGACGCGGACTGCAAGGTCGTGGTCCTGGAAGTACGCGACGATCGGGCCCGCCTCGCCGAACGGTGACGGGAACGGGGTGCCGCCCGCGAGCGCCGTGCCGAGCACCAGGCCGGCGATGAACAGGGCGGTGACGACGATGCCGAGGACGCCGAGCGGCGGGCCGCCCTGGGTGGTGGTGCGGGGGGCGGTGACCATGGGAAGTTCCTTCAGTCGGATGAATGGTTCACTTGGATGAATGATTCAGTACACTAGCGGGGTGAGTAGTCCTGGGCAACCCCCGCAGGGCGCGGCGTTCCTGATCGCGCAGGTCGGTGCGCACGCGGCCGGCCGGTTCGCCGAGCGCGTCGAAGATCTCGGCCTGACGCCGCCGGAGGTCGGGCTGCTGCGCATGATCGCCGGGGCGCCGGGGCGCAGTCAGCAGGCGGTCGCGGCCGACATGGGTGTGGTGCCGAGCCGGGTCGTCGCGATCCTCGACATGCTCGATCACAAGGGTCTGGTCGAGCGGCGGCAGGGCGCGACCGACCGGCGGCACCACGCGCTGCACCTCACCGACGGCGGCCGGCAGGTGCTCATGGAGATGCGGCAGCTCGCGCGGGCCCACGACGACGACCTCTGCGCGGCACTGGACGCCGAGGAGCGCACGCAACTCGCCGGGCTCCTGCAGCGCATCGCCGACCAGCAGGGTCTCACTCCGGGTGTCCACCCTGGATACCGTCAGCTCGGCGGCAGGCGGAAGCGCTGACGCAGGGCGGCCCTGACTGGACCGGATGCCCGGTGTATCCATTACGGTCTACGACCATGACCGCACCACAGCGCGCCGATTTCACCTCGGCCGGCATGGGGGCCCGTGTCGTCGCGCTCGTGGGCGCCCTGGGCGCGGTGCTCGCGATGAGCATGCCGTGGGCCAGCGAGGACAAGACCGGCGTCGCCACGAGCGGCGAGACGCTGCTGCTGAGCGGTGGCGTCGAGTGGACCGGCTGGGGCATCTACGGTGCGAGCCGCCTCGACGGTCACCGGCCGGTGTCGCTGACCGTGGCGATGATCCTGATCGCCGGCACCGTGCTGGTCGCGATCGCCGCCTGGGTCGCGTTCGAGCGGGCGCAGCGCCGGTGGCTGGCGCCGGCGACCGCCGCCACGGCCGTGATCATGCTGATCGTCAGCTTCCCCGGCCTGGAGAGTGTGAGCGGGCGCTTCGGCGCCGGGCACGTCACTGTGACCGAGTTCGGCATCGTCGTGTGGCGGCTCGCCGTCGCCGCGGTCGCCCTCGGCTCGACCCGCCTCGCCCTGCTCCAGGAAACCGCGCAACCGGTGCGCCCCGAAGCGACCTGACGCCCGTCGGCTGTCACGCCGCTGTGCGGTCATTGGGCGCCCGCTGCGTGGCGTTTTGCTATGGTACGCCCAGAGCCGGCCACGTTCCGTAACCGCTCCGGCACGGTGCGACGCCGGGTGTCATCCGACCGGGTCGGCAGGGTGCCACTCGGTTGCTGACAACCTCACCGCACCCTGGCGGCTACCTTAAGTGGACCAGCCATTCAGGGCTGGCGGGGAAAGCGATGATCCACCGGGCGTCCTTGGTCGCCAGTTTGGTCCGGTGGGGAGCCAGTGGCGAAACCGGACCCGTTTTCAGGTGACTACCGCGGGAGTACCGGTGTGCGTATCCACGCGCCCTCAGGCGCAGCAATGAATCGCTGAACCACAGTCATTCCTTTTCTTTGCCCTCGTCCATTCGAGGGTTTCTCAAGCATGCCGTGCCACGGCGGGAACCGGAGGTCTTCCGTGCTGAAGAAAGCAGCGATCGGCGTCGGAGCCGCAGTTGCCGCGGTGGCCCTGGCCGCCGTGATCTACCTGGCCGCGGCGCATCAGACGCCGGCCGCCGACGCCGGAGTCGTCTCCCGGCCGGCGAGCCGCAGCGAATTGCAGCCGCCCCCGAATCCCGACCAGCTGAAGCCGTCCGAACGCGTCGTCATCACCAGTAAATAGCGAAGCAGTCGTCACCGACATACGTACCGCCCCGATTCAACAGAACCAGGAGAACTGCGTGTTCCGCTCGAAGAAGCAGAAGATCGCCGCCATCGGTGCGACCGCCGCGGCTGTGCTCGTCGGTGTCGGCTCCGCCGCTTTCGGCGCCATTCCGGCCAGCAACACCGGCGTCATCACCGGTTGCCGCGACAAGAACACCAGCGCGCTGCGGGTCATCGACTACCAGGCCGGCACGCGGTGCAGGAACAGCGAGCAGATGGTCCAGTGGAACCAGAAGGGCGCGACCGGCGCGACCGGTGCCACGGGTGCCACCGGCCCCCAGGGCGCGACCGGCGCGAGGGGCCTGCCGGGCGCCACCGGCCCGGCGGGCGCCAAGGGCGCGACGGGTGCGACCGGCGCCACGGGTGCGACCGGCGCCAAGGGCGCGACCGGAGCGACCGGCGCCAAGGGCGAGACCGGTGCAGCCGGTGCCGCCGGTGCGAAGGGCGAGACGGGCGCGCAGGGTGCTCAGGGTGCTCAGGGTGCTCAGGGTGCTCAGGGTGCTCAGGGTGCTCAGGGTGCTCAGGGTGCTCAGGGCGCTGCCGGTGCCCAGGGTGCTCAGGGTGAGAAGGGCGAGACCGGCGCTGCCGGTGCGCAGGGTGCTCAGGGTGAGAAGGGCGAGACCGGCGCTGCCGGTGCGCAGGGTGCTCAGGGTGCTCAGGGCGAGAAGGGCGAGACCGGCGCCGCCGGCGCCCAGGGTGCCCAGGGCGAGGCCGGTGCCGCCGGTGCGCAAGGTGCTCAGGGTGAAAAGGGCGAGACCGGCGCCCAGGGCGCTCAGGGCGAAGCCGGCGCTGCCGGTGCGCAGGGTGCTCAGGGTGAGAAGGGCGAGACCGGCGCTGCCGGTGCGCAGGGTGCTCAGGGTGAGAAGGGCGAGACCGGCGCTGCCGGCGCTGCCGGCGCCCAGGGTGCTCAGGGTGAGAAGGGCGAGACCGGTGCCCAGGGCGTCCAGGGCGAGAAAGGCGAGACCGGTGTCCAGGGCGAGAAAGGCGAGACCGGTGCCCAGGGCGAAAAGGGCGAGACCGGTGCCCAGGGCGAAAAGGGCGAGCAGGGCCTCCAGGGCATCCCCGGCATCAACGGCGCCGACGGTGCCCAGGGCCCGCAGGGCGAGAAGGGCGACAAGGGCGAGACCGGCGCGCAGGGCGAGAAGGGCGAGACCGGCGCCGCCGGTGCCGCGGGTGCCGACGGCGCTTCCGGCACCGTCGGAGCTCAGGGCGAGAAGGGCGAGACCGGCGCGCAGGGCATCCAGGGCGTGCAGGGGATTCAGGGCATGCCCGGCCTCAGCGCGTACGACGTGGCCCTCGCCAACGACCCCACCATCGGCACCCCCGCGGAGTGGCTCGCCTCGCTGGTCGGCGTGAACGGCGTCGACGGCAAGGACGCGTACCAGCTCGCCGTCGACATGAACGCCTTCTCCGGCTCGCCGGAGGAGTGGCTGGCCTCGCTCAAGGGCAAGGACGGCGCGGCCGGTGCCGCGGGTGCCGACGGCGCCACCGGTGCGACGGGCGCGACGGGCGCGCAGGGCGCCGCCGGCGCGCAGGGTCCGGCGGGACCGGCCGGTGCCGCGGGTGCGAACGGCTCGGTCTGGCTGACCGGCGCGGGTGCCCCGGCGGGCGCGAGCGGCGCGGTCGGCGACCTGTACCTGGACACCGCGACCTCCAACGTCTACAAGAAGACCGCGGCGACCACCTGGACGCAGACCGCGAACATCAAGGGCGCCACGCCCACGGTGACGGCCACCAGCGGGACCAAGCAGGGCACGCTGAACATCAACTCCGGCACGTCGTCGAACAACACGCTGAACGTCACCTGCGACAACGCCGGCATCGCGATGCTCGGCACCTGGACCGAGTCCGGCTCCGGGTCCGTGACGCAGACCGGCGGCAAGCAGTCGACCGACGGCAAGACCTGGCAGTTCACCTTCTCGCACAGCGGCAGCTCGAACACCGTGACCGCACTGGTCACCTGCGTCAGCTTCAGCTGAACCACCCCGCGGAGCGGCCCGGGCACCCACGCCCGGGCCGCTCCCACCCGTACACCTGAAACCTGAGCGAAAGCGAGCACCTGTGCGCACTGTGGTGAAGCTGGTGGCGTCGACGATCGTCGGCACCATCGCCGCGGGTGGCCTGGGCACGGCGGCACACGCCGCGGGGCCGGCCGTCAGCGGGGTCACGCCGAAGAACGGGACGACCGGCATTGCCGTCGGCGTCCGCCCGACGATCACCTACGCCGACGCGGTCGACCCGGCCGCGCTGCGGTACTCGTTCGTCAAGACCAGCGGTGGCGCGGCCGTCGCGTCGTACTACGCGTACGACGTGCCGACGCACACGTTCACGTTCACGCCGCGGGCCGCGCTCGCCGAGTCGACGAAGTACACGATGACGGTGAAGGTCAGCACGTCGACCTACACGTGGTCGTTCACGACCGGCGTCACCGACCGGGTCGCGCCGAGCGTGCCGGGCGTGCCGGGCGTCACCGATGTCACCACCACGGGCGCCACGGTCAGCTGGGGCGCCTCGACCGACGCCGTCGGTGTCACCGGCTACCAGGTGTTCGACAACGGCACGCTGAAGGCGACCGTCACCGGCACCTCCACCACCCTCGCCGGCCTCGAGCCGACCACGGCGCACAGCGTGACCGTCAAGGCGATCGACGCCGCGAACAACGTCTCCGCTGCGTCGGTCCCGGTCGAGTTCACCACGCTGACGCCGCCCCCGCCGCCGGACACGGTCGCGCCGAGCGCGCCGGGTGCCCCCGTCGCGAGCGCCCTGACGTCGACCGGTGTGACCCTCACCTGGGCCGCCTCGACGGACAACGTGGGCGTCAGCCTGTACACCATCAGCGGCGGGCCGACCGTGGTCACCTCGACCGTCAACAGCGTGACGCTGACGGGGCTGTCGCCGCTGACCGCCTACGCCTTCACCGTCCAGGCCGCCGACGCCGCCGCGAACACGTCCGCGGTGTCGCCGAGCACGGTCGTCACGACCCCGGCCACGCCGATCGCGAACGGTGTCAACGGCACCGGCATCCCGGGCTCCACCGGCAAGACCCTGGTGCTGTACGACACCACCGGCCCGTACGGCTTCCTCGGCGAGCAGTACGCCATCGCCACCGCGAACCTCAGCTCCCACTTCGGCGACTGGACCGCCCAGCCGGTGACCAGCTACGTGGCCGGCGAACTCGAGCAGTTCCAGGCCGTGGTGTACCTGGGCAGCACGTACGACGAGCCGCTGCCCGTGGCGTTCCTCGACGACGTGACCGCCACCACGAAGCCGGTCGTCTGGATCTACGACAACATCTGGCAGCTGACCGCCCGTGACCCGAACTTCGTCGCCGACCACGGCTTCACGTGGACCAGCTTCGACGTGTCCTCGGTGTCGCAGGTGCAGTACAAGGCGAAGAACTTCAGCCGGGACCCGCAGAACGGCGCCGGCATCATGAACACCACGATCAGCGACGCCACCAAGGCCGCGCCGGTCGCGACCGCGGTCCGCGCCGACGGCACGACGCTGCCGTGGGGCGTGCGGTCGGGCAACTTCACCTACCTCGGTGAGATCCCGTTCTCCTATATCAGCGCCGACGACCGGTACGTCGCGTTCTCCGACATGCTCTTCGACGTGCTCGCCCCGGCGACCACCGAGCGGCACCGGGCCCTGGTCCGCATCGAGGACGTCGGCCCCGACGCGGAACCCAGCGAGCTGCGGGCGATCACCAACTACCTGTACAGCAAGAACATCCCGTTCTCGGTGGCCGTCTACTCCCGCTACCGCGACCCGCTGGGCGCCAACACCGGCGGCGTGGCCGAGGACTACACCCTCGCGGACCGTCCCCTGGTCGTGGCCGAGCTCAAGTACATGCAGTCGCACGGCGGTACCTTGCTGATGCACGGCTACACGCACCAGTACGAGAGCATGATCAACCCGTACAACGGGGTCAGCGCCGACGACTTCGAGTTCTACACCGCGCACGTCGACCCGGTGACCAACTACGTCATCTACGACGGTCCCGTGCCGACCGACTCGCAGGCCTGGGCGCAGAGCCGCATCGACGGGGCATTCGCGGCCTTCGCCGCGGCCAGGCTCACCAAGCCGACCATCTTCGAGTTCCCGCACTACGCCGGCTCCGACGCCTCGAACCGCGCCGTCGCGGCGACGTTCAAGACCCGCTACGACCGCGGCCTGTACTCCGTCGGCGCGCTGGGCGGCGGCACGCTGGACAACACGCGGATCTTCGGCCAGTTCTTCCCGTACACGGTGCGCGACATCTACGGGGTGCTGACCGTGCCGGAGAACATCGGCAACATCGAGCTGGAGCCGTTCAACAACCACCCGGCGCACCTGGCGGCCGACATCGTCGCCTCGGCGGAGCTCAACAAGGTCGTGCGGGACGGTGTGGCGAGCTTCTTCTTCCACCCGTACGTGCCCGTCAGCTACCTGCAGGACACCGTGACGGGTATCCAGGCGGCCGGCTACACGTTCGTCCCGGCCTCAGCGATGTAACGACCGTTCGGACGCGGAAAGGCCGGTGCCCCCAGCGCCGGCCTTTCTGTCTGCCCGGGGGACAGCTCCGCACCTCGATTGCACCTAAATTCGACATGTCATCAAATTTCGCTTGTAGCAGCAGGAGGTCCGCGTTGGTTGCGTCCCTGGAGACCTCGGAGACCGTCACGACCTCCGTCCCGTCCGACGTGCTCCCGTCCGATGTGCTCCCGTCCGATGTGCTCCCGGAACAGGCGCCCCGCCGCCGCGGCCGGCTCGCCGCGGGGTTCGCGCTCGTCGCCGTCGCCGCCGGCGTCATCGGCTGGCAGGCGCCGCGGGCCGTCGGCGAGCTCACCAAGCCGGCATACATGGGCGAGCCCGCCGCCGCGATCGCCGCGGACCTCAAGTGCGACAACTACGCCCAGTCGACCAACCACGACGAGTCCGTGTACCGGTACCACGACCAGGGCACCTGCTCCCTGGAGGGCACGGTCATCACGATCACCACGTTCGACCGGGTCAGCGACGAGCAGGCGTTCGAGTCGGTGATGAAGGCGCTCATCCCCGTGGTCCACCCGACCTGGGAGGGCGCGACCTACGCGGCCGGTGAGGCGTGGAACGTCGCCGACGCCCGCAACCTGACCCCCGAGACGGCGACCCTGGTCGTCCAGCGCCTCGGCAAGGGCGCCACGAAGATCATCCCGTTCTCCGGCAGCTGAGCGCGCCTTCTGTGGCAGCATCGTCGGATGCTGGAACTGGTCGCCGGTGACATCACGGCGCAACGGGTCGACGCGATCGTCAACGCCGCCAACTCGTCGCTGCTCGGCGGTGGCGGCGTCGACGGCGCGATCCACCGCAAGGGCGGCCCCGAGATCCTGGCGGCGTGCCGCGCCCTGCGGGCCGGGCACCTGGGCAAGGGGCTGAAGACCGGCCAGGCCGTCGCCACGACCGCCGGGCGGCTGCCGGCGACGTGGGTCATCCACACCGTCGGGCCGGTGTGGAGCGCCACCGAGGACCGCTCCGCCACCCTCCGCGACTGCTACACGAACTCCCTTGCGGTGGCCGCGGGGCTGGGTGCGCGGTCGATGGCCTTCCCGTTGCTGTCCTCCGGGGTGTACCGGTGGCCGAAGGACGACGCCGTCCGGCAGGCCCTGGTGGCGCTGCGGGACCTGCCGGACGGCGTGGACCTCGTCCGGCTGGTCCTGTTCGACGAGCCGACCCTGGCGATCGCCGAGCGCGTCCGCGCCGACGGCTGACCGGCCCGCGGAAACGGGTTGCCGCGGGCGGCGGGTCACGCGATCGTCGGGTGCGGAGGTGCGCGATGCCCGCGATGCGTGAGGTTCGGGCCGACTTCGACGCCAGGACGATCGTGGTCTACCAGGCCTACCCGGCGCAGGTCGCCGACGCGGCGGTCGCCGCGGGGACCTTCGTGGCGCCGTTCTCGTTCGGGCGGATGACGTGGATCAAGCCGTCGTTGCTGTGGCTCATGCATCGCAGCAACTGGGCGCGCAAGCCCGGCCAGGAGCGGATCCTGGCGGTGCGGATCAGCCGGGCCGGCTGGGAGCGGGCGCTGTCGGAGGCGGTGCCGACGACCGATCCCGGGCTCGCGCAGGCCCGGGTCCACGTGCAGTGGGACCCGGAGCGGTCGCTGCGGGGCGCGGCGCTCAACCACTACAGCATCCAGGTCGGCGTCGGGCGGGAGCTGATCCGCGAGTACGCCACGGACTGGGTCGTCGGCCTGACCGACCTCACACCGGCCGTGCGGAAGATCGCGGCGCTCGTGCAGACGGGACGGGCCGCGGAGGCGCAGCGTCTCCTGCCGCCGGAGCGGCCGTTCCCGCTCGGACCCGCGCTCGCCCGGCGGATCGGCGCGTCGTGACCGAGGGGCACGTTGCCGCGAGCTGACAAGATCGCGGGATGGTGTTCGCCGGGATCGTCGTACTCGCCGTCGGGATGCTGCACTGGTATCTCTGGCTGCGGCTGGTCCGGGCCACGACCGGCCGCTCGGCGCTCCGCCGGGCCGGCGGCTGGGTGATCGGGGCCCTCAGCGTGCTCTTCGCGGTCACGGCCGTCGGGAACCGGGCGCTGCCCCGCCGGTATGAGCCGGTGCTCGAACGCGTCGTCGGTTGGCCGGGGTACGTGTGGCTGGCCCTCGCCGGATACCTCGTCCTCGCCCTGGCGGCCCTGGAGCTGCCCGCCTGGCTGACCCGGACGGTGCTGCGCCGCGGCGGCACCGAGGACGAGGCCGCCGACCGCACCCGGCGCCTGCTCATCGCGCGCGGTGTCGCCATCACGGCCGGCCTCACCGCGACCGCGGTCACCACGAAAGGCATGGCCACCGCCCTCGGCCCGCCCACCACCCGCCGTGTACGCATCCCCCTCGCGAAGCTGCCCCGCGGCATGGACGGCACCCGGATCGCGCTCGTGTCCGACATCCACCTCGGGGCGCTGCTGGGGCGGGCGCACACCGAGCGGGTCGTCGCCGCCGTCAACGCGCTCGACGCCGACATCGTGGCCGTGGTCGGGGACCTCGTCGACGGCACCGTCGGGGATCTCGCGCCGGCCGCGGAGCCACTGCGGGCACTCCGCAGCCGGCGGGGCGCGTACTTCGTGACCGGCAACCACGAGTACTTCTCCGGCCACGAGGACTGGATCGCGCACGTCGGTACCCTCGGGCTGCGGGTGCTGCGCAACGCCCGGGTCGAGCTCGACGGCTTGGACCTCGCCGGGGTCAACGACGCGACCGGTGGCAGCGTCGGCGACCCGCCCGACTACGACCTGGCCCTCGCCGGGCGCGACCCGGCCCGGCCGGTGGTGCTGCTCGCGCATCAGCCCGTCCAGGCGCGCGAGGCCGCGAAGCGGGGCGTGGACCTGCAACTGTCCGGGCACACGCACGGCGGGCAGCTGTGGCCGTTCCACTATGTGACCAGCATCTCCCAGCCAGTGATCAGCGGACTGGCAGTGGTCGACGGAATGCCTGTCTACGTCACCAATGGCGCCGGTTTCTGGGGCCCGCCGGTGCGGGTCGGCGCCGCGCCCGACGTGACCCTGGTCGAACTGCGCAGCGGTTGAGCCGTGGACAGCGGGTGTTCATGACGTACCATGGCGTCGTGATGTTGGGTTATCGGCGTTTTACCGTGGCTCCGGGTGGAGCCGGCGGGCGCTTGCGCTGACCTAGATCACCCGGAGCCAGCAAGGGCAGAGACCACCGTCTCTGCCCTTTGTCGTGTCACACGGCGGGCTGGAGCACCGGACCCGCCTCAACCTGGGAGAAGAGACGGGACATGAACACCAGCAACCTGCGCGTCACCGGATACCGGCCGCTCGTCACGCCCCGCGAGCTGCAGGACGAGCTGCCGATGGACGACGCCCGCGCCGAGGTCGTGCGACGATCACGCGACGAGGTCCACGCGATCGTGACCGGCGCCGATGATCGGCTGCTCGTCGTCGTGGGGCCGTGCTCGGTGCACGACCCGGTCGCCGCCGTCGACTACGCGCGCCGGCTCGCGGCCGCCGCCGCCCAGCACAGCGCCGACCTGTGCGTGGTGATGCGGGTGTACTTCGAGAAGCCCCGCACCACCGTCGGCTGGAAGGGCCTCATCAACGACCCGGGCCTCGACGAGACGTTCGACGTGCCGACCGGGCTGCGGATGGCCCGCCGGCTGCTGCTCGACGTGCTTGGCCTGGGGCTGCCCGTCGGGTGCGAGTTCCTCGAGCCGACCAGCCCCCAGTACATCGCCGACGCCGTGTCGTGGGGCGCGATCGGCGCGCGCACGCCGGAGAGCCAGGTCCACCGCCAGCTCGCGTCGGGCCTGTCGATGCCGGTCGGGTTCAAGAACGCCACCGACGGCGACGTCCAGGTCGCCATCGACGGCTGCCACACGGCCGCGAGCCGGCACGTGTTCTTCGGCGTCGACGAGGACGGCCGCGCCGCGGTCGTGGAGACCACCGGCAACCCCGACTGCCACATCATCCTGCGCGGCGCCCGTTCGGGCCCGAACTACGGCCCGGAGGGCGTCGGCGACGCCCTGGCCCGGCTGGAGAAGGCAGGCCTGCCGCAGCGGCTGATCGTGGATGCCAGCCACGGCAACAGCGGCAAGGACCACGTCCGCCAGGGGTCGGTGACCCGTGAGATCGCCGAGCAGGTCGCCGCGGGCCAGGCCGGGATCGCCGGCGTGATGCTGGAGAGCTTCCTCGTCGAGGGCCGCCAGGATCTCGGTGGCGAACTGACCTACGGCAAGAGCGTCACCGACGCCTGCATGTCGTGGGACACCACCGAGACGCTGCTGGCCGAGCTTGCCGCGGCGGTCCGGGCCCGCCGCGCGTAGGCCTCACGACAGGAGCCGGTTGGTCCAGCCGCCCTCGATGATGCCGCGACCGTCGACCCGGACGCCCCAGTCGACGACGGTCGCGGCATCGATGCTCGTCGGCCGGCCGGCGCGCACCGCCGGGTCCGTCTCCGCGCCGGACATGCTCACCCCGTGGATCCGCGACGGGTCGGGCCAGGCGGTGACGGTGGACCACACGTATTCCCGCTGGGTCCCGTGCCCGGCCAGGCCGTGCTTGACGATCAGCGACGACGCCGCGACCGTCCCGCCCAGGAACCGCGCCCGCGCCTCCGGCAGCGCGGCCCGGGCGGCGGCGATCGCGGCGTTTATCCGCGCGTCGCGGGGCGCCCGGCGCACCGCCGAGGCCGGCTCCCCGAACAGCGCGGCGCTCACCGACGCGAGGCACTCGCCACCGGAGCGCCCGTACGCCGCAGGCGGCAGCACCGTCAGGAACGCCTGCCCGTCAAAACGGTCCGGCGGGTCGAGCCGCAGCCGCACCTCGGCGTGCCGTTCGGCCGCGACACCCCTGGCGTACCACTCGTGCGCCGGCGGCCACCCTGGCCCGAACACCGCCTGGCACACGATGACGTGGCTCTGCTCCGCCACCTGCCGCAGCTGGTCCGCCGACGCGCCGAACACCTCCAGGAACGTCGCCGGCAGCGCCGGCGCGTCCTCGACCGGCGTCATGGTCACGCTGAGCAGCGGCCGGCCAGCATCCGCAGGGCACTGACCCGCAGCGGCTCCGGCAGCCGCCGCGCCGCCTCGCGCGCCGCCGCCTGGACGTCCGCCGGCGGCCGGGACGTCAGCACCATGTAGGTCGCCTCGACCAGCTCGGGCACCTGAGCGTCACCGCGTCGTCCATGACCACCATCTCCCCTCCGCATCGGCAGCCCGGCCGCCGATCCGAAGGACCCCGGGCGCAACGCTGTGTCGATGCATCGCCGCCAACCGGGATACTCATCCGGTGACGGGCGGTGAGACGGACGGTGAGACGGCCGGCGAACGCGCCGGGGTGGACGCGAGCGGCGCTCGCGGTGTTCAGGTCGGCGACCACAACGTGCAGGTCAGCTACTTCGCGACGCCGTCACCGGCGGTGGCCGACCTGCAGGCGTTGCATCCCCGGACGGCGGCGAAGCGGATCCTCGGCCTACCGGCCGAAGACAGCGCGGCGCTGATCGCGCAGCTGACGGTGCAACACGCCGCGGACGTGGTGGAGGAGCTGCTCCTGCGCGACGAACCGCTCACGGTCGCCGTCCTGACCAGCATGCATCCGGCGCGGGCGCAGGAGCTGACCACCCGCCTCGCGGCCGTCGCGGACTGGCTCACCGACCTGCCACAGGCCGCGGCCGCCATCCGCAAGGTCCACGACGGCGCCCGGGCCGAGCTCGGTGACGAGTCCGGCCCGATCGTCCGGGCCGGCGCTCGCCCGATGCCGGCGTTCCAGCTCGCCTGCGCGCGGGGAGTTGTCGCCTGGCGTGCCATCACCGGGGCTGTGGCCGTCACCGGAGAAATCGCCGCGTATCACAGGCCCAAAGAGTGGGGCTTCCCGATTTCACCGGAGCGCGACGGCGTGCAGCGGTTCGAGTATGCAGACGTGCACATCCGGCGCAGGGGTATGCCGGTTCCGGTCGCCGGCGCCATCCGTCAGGCCTGGTGGTCCTCCGGCGAGGCGCTCGGTCGCGCGTTGACGTATGAGCAGGCGGAAGGGCCGTCGCCCGGCGGCTGGGCCGGATCCGCGCAGGACTTCGCGGACCCCGGCAGCTTCGGCCGGGCCGCTGTCTACACCAGCAGCAGGGGTGGCGTCGTGGCGTTGTTCGATCCGATCCTCGCGCTGTACCGCGAGCACGGCGGCCCGACGGGCTGGCTCGGGTTCCCGGTCGCCGACAGCGCCGGGCCGGGTCACGGCGACGCCGTCCAGCACTTCGAGGGCGGCGTCATCCTCCGCCGGCCGCAGCACGCCGCGCTGGCCGTCCCGCTGCCGATCCATGCGGCGGCGACGGCAGCGCGGCTCGGTGCGCCGGTCGGTCCCGTGCAACCGCTCGGCAGCGGGGACACGGCCCAGTTCTTCGAGGGCGGACTGGTCACCCTGCGCGACGGGACGGCGGAGGTGTGGCTGCGACCGCCCGCAGGCTAACGCAGGCGCAGCTCGGGGCCGGGCCAGCGGGCGCGCAGCCAGCGGTCGTGGCTGGCGACGACGATCGCGCCGGGGCCGGTGCCGAGGGCCTCCTCCAGTTCGTCGGCGAGCCGGGGTGACAGGTGGTTGGTCGGCTCGTCGAGCAGGAGCAGCTCCGGCGGGTCCGCGACCAGCAGCGCCAGGGCGAGCCGGCGCCGCTGGCCGACCGACAGGTCGCCGACCGACCGGGCGATGTCCCGGGGTGCGATCAGGCCGAGTGACCTCAGCGGCACCGCCTCGGCGCGGTCCGGGCCGAGGGTGGAGGTGTACGTCTCGGCCGCCGTGCGGTCGGGGCGGTCGAACACGGTGTCCTGGGCGAGCAGCCCCACCGTCAGGCCGCGGCGCCGGTGGACGGTGCCGGCGGCGGGCAGGCGGCCGGCGAGGACGGCGAGCAGGGTCGACTTGCCCGCGCCGTTGGCGCCGGTGACCAGGAGGCGGTCGGTGGCGGCGACATCGAGGACGTCCAGCGAGAGCCGGTCCGGGACCGACACGGACCGCAGCGAGACCAGCAGGCCGTCCGCCGAGGCAGCGGCCAGGGCGGGGACGCCGAGGCGCAGCGGTGGGGGCGGCTTGCGGACCTGGGTGCGGGTGAGGTCGTCCAGCCGGCGGCCGGCGTTGCGGACCCGGCGGGAGATCTGCTGCTGGACCCGGCCGGCGGTGTGGCCGTAGCCCATCTTCTCGCTGTCGCGGCGTTCCCGGCCCGGCGCGACCTGGTGCGCGGTCACCGAGACGGCGTGCCGCAGCTGTTGCAGCTCCTCCTGCTCCTCCTCGAACCGGCGTTGCCAGCGGTCCCGCTCGGCGCGTTTCGCGTCCTGGTAGTCGGTGTAGTTGCCGCCGTACCGGGTGGGGCCGTCGACGGCGGGGTCGAGGTCGATGAGGTCGGTGCAGACGGCGTCGAGGAACGCCCGGTCGTGGCTGGCGAGGACGACGGCGCCGGGCAGCTCGCGCAGTTGCGCCTCCAGGAACATGGCGGCGTCGTCGTCGAGGTGGTTGGTGGGTTCGTCCAGCAGCAGGGCGGTCGGGCGGCGGATGAGCAGGGCGGCGAGGGCGAGCCGGCCGCGCTGCCCGCCGGAGAGCGTGCCGAGCGTGCGGTCGTGCTCCAGCATGCCGAGGCCGAGCCCGGCCAGGACCAGCCCGGCGCGCCGGTCGGCGTCCCACGCGTCGTGCGCCTGGGCGCGTTCGAGCCGCTCGCCGTATTCCTCGAGCGTCAGCGAGTCCGGGGACTCCAGGGCGGCGAGGTCCTCGCGGGCCTCGCGCAGCGCGTCGGCGAGGACGTCGGCGATCGTCGCGGTCGCGTCGAACGGCATCTCCTGGTGCAGGTAGCCGAGGTCGGACGGGCGCACGACGGTGCCGGTCTCCGGTTCGTCGGCGCCGGCGAGCAGCCGCAGCAGGGTGGACTTGCCCGCGCCGTTCTCGCCGATCAGGCCGATACGGTGGCCGGGCGACGCGGTGAGGGAGACGCCGTCGAGCACTCGGCGGGTGCCGAACGTGCGGACGAGGTCATGGGCGAGCAGGGTGAATGAGGACATGCTGACACCACCGGCAAGGAACGTCGGAAACCCGCCGGGCAATGGCCTCGGGCGCGGGTCGGGAAGTGTCAGCGGCTCACATCCCCCTCAACATAGCGCGGCCAGCCGGATCAGACCAGCATGGCGTCCGCCACAGCACGCCGGGCGGGGTTGTTGTTGCCCCAGGTGGCGTCGGGATGGACGCGGTTGGTGAGCAGGACGAGGACGATGCGGCGGCGCGGGTCGCAGACCATCGACGTGCCGGTGAAACCGGTGTGGCCGAAGGCGCCGCGACCGGCGAGCCTGCCCATGTACCAGGCCTGGTCGACGTCGACGCCGAGTCCGTGCGCGGCGGCCGGCCCGAACCGCGCGTTGGCGTCCGTCCGCATGAGGTCCACTGTGGACGGACGCAGCAGCGGGCCGCCGCCGGACAGCAGGGCGGAGGCGAACACCCCGACGTCGGCGGCGGTGGCGAAGAGCCCGGCGTGGCCGGACACACCGCCGAACGCGGCCGCGGGCGGGTCGTGGACGGTGCCGTGGATCGCGCCCTCCGTCGCCGCGGTCGGCAGCGACGCCGGCGGGTGGAAGCCGGTGCGGGCCAGGCCGAGCGGCCCGGCGATCTGCTGGCGGACCAGCAGGTCGAGCGGCCCGCCCGCCAGGCGGGTGACGATCTCGCCGAGGGCGATGAAGTTCTGGTCGGCGTACAGGTAGCCGCTGCCGGCCGGCGCGACCGGCGGCTCCCGCAGGACGTGCCCGACCCGTTCGGCGGCGGACGATCCGGCCAGGGGCACGTCCTTGGACAGTCCGGACGTGTGTGTCAGCAGCATCCGCACGGTGATCGCCGGCTTGTCCACAAAGGACGGAAGGTAGGTGGCGGCCGGCGCGTCCAACGCCAGCGTGCCCTGCTCGACGAGGCGCAGCGCCAGCACGGCGGTGAACGTCTTCGTCAGGGAGGCGAGGTCGTAGAGGGTGTCGACGGTCGCCGGAATCCGTGCACCGGCCGGGAGTTCGGCCTTTGCGGCGTCGTACCGCACGGCGTCGCCGAACGCGAAGTGCGCGACGACCGCACCGTCGACGGCGGCGAACAGCACGCCGCCGGGGTACAGCGGGTGCACGGGGCTGGGCGCGAGGAAGCGCGTCGTCACGTCGCGCAGCCTCCCGGCCCGGGACGCGCCGGTCCGCCACGGTGCGGGCGTGGCGACCGGCAGCGTCCACGGCGACACCGGCGACGGGGACGGCGACGAAGCAACCGCGGGCCCCGCGTGACGGGGAGACGAGCAACCGGCGAGCACACCCGCGCCGACCAGCCCGCCGAGTACCCGGCGGCGGTTCACGCGTCGGGGGACCGCACGGCCTCGTACAGGGCGGCCATGTCGTCCTCGGCGAACCCGCGCGAGGCGGCCGTGGCCAGCAGCGCCGCGGCCGCGTCCACGACGGACCGGTCCACGCCGACGGACGCGGCGAGGTCACCGACCAGCGCGGCGTCCTTGGCCGCGCCGCTCACCGGGAACGCGACCGGATACTTCCGGTCCATCATGGACGGTGTCTTCGCGTGCAGGTACGGCATGTCCAGCGCGCCGCCTGCGACCAGCGACAGGAACAGCTTCGGGTCGAGGCCGAGCCCGTCGGCGAGCGCGACGCTCTGCGCCAGCCCCGCGACGGCGGTCAGCACCCAGCTGTTGACGACGAGCTTGATGCGGCTGCCGGCGCCGGCGTCGCCGAGCCACGTCACCTTCGCCGCGATCGGCGCGCACAGCGCCTCGACGCGGTCGCGGGCGTCGGCGGGGCCGGACGCGAGGACGTTGAGCTTGCCCTGCTCGGCGGGCTGCCGGGTGCCGAGGACGGGCGCGTCGACGTAGACGAGGCCGAGCTTCGCCGCCAGGGCCGCGAGGTCGTCGGCGCCGGGCACGCCGACGGTGCTCAGCTGCAGCCACAGGGTGCCGGGCGCCGGTGCGGCCGCGGTGATGGCGGCGTCGACGGACGCGGCGTCGAACAGCACGGTCACGACGACGTCGGCGCCGTCGACGCAGGCCGCGGGCGTGTCGCAGACGACGGCCCCGTCGGGTGCCAGGGCCTCGGCGGTCTCGGCCGTGCGGTTCCACACCCGCACGGTCTCGCCGGCGCGCAGCCAGTTGCGCGCCACCGCCGCGCCCATGATCCCGGTCCCCAGCACTGCCACGGTCATCCCGCCGCCTCCTTCACGAGTTCGCCTCCGATCGTTGCACTCCTGCGGTGCCGGTGCCCACCTGGGGCCCTGGTGCCGAAGCTGCTCAACGCCGCCTCCAGCAGCGGCAGCGCGTGCAGGACCTGGCCGGAGCGGATCAGCACGTCCCAGACCCGTTCGAACTTCTTCCACCCGCCGGCGTACGCCAGGTGCCGCACCCGGTCACCAGGCCGCTCCTTGGTGGCCGCGCCCCGCCACAGGTTGCCCCAGCGGTAGAAGTCCTTGTACGCGCGCCAGTAGCCGTCCTCCAGCTGCCGGGCCGTCATCCCGCGCGGCTCGTAGACGACGTGACGGGTGTCGTACAACTCCCAGTTGCGGTGCACGATGCGGTCCTCCGCCTCGATGCGGCGGAACAGCCCGGTGCCGGGATAGGGGGTCATGATGTGGAACGTGGCGGTCTCGATCCCCTGCCGCACCGCCCATTCCACGGTCCGGTCGAACACGTCCGGCCCGTCGGAGTCCATGCCGAACACGAAGCTCGCGTTCACCATCACCCCCGCCTCGCGCAGGCGGCGCACGACCTGGCCGTAGTCGCGGCCGACGTTCTGCCGCTTGCGCTGCTCGGCGAGGTTGCCGGCGTTGATGGTCTCGAAGCCGACGAACAGGCTGCGCAGCCCCGCCTCCACGGCCCGCTCCAGCAGGTCCGGCTGCAGGATCGTGTCCACGGTGCCGGCCGCCTGCCACACCCGGCCCATGCCGCGCATCCCGGCGAACAGCTCGGTGGCGAAGCGTTTGTTGCCGAACAGGTGGTCGTCGAGGAAGTACAGGTGCCGCCCCGGCAGCCGGTCGATCTCGGCGAGCGCGTCGTCGACCGCCTGCGTGTAGAACGACTTGCCGCCGGTGAAGAACGCGTCCTTGTAGCAGAAGTCGCAGTGGTGCGGGCAGCCCCGCGACACGACGATGGAGTTGGGCACCAGATAGCGGTGGCGCTGGATCAGGTCCCGCCGGATCGGCGGAAGTCCTTCGAGGGTGCGCTGTTTCGAGGTGTACCGGGGCAGCGTCGCCCTGTTTCGCAGGTCGGCGAGGAAGACCGGCCAGGTGTCCTCGCCCGGCCCGCAGAACACGCTGTCGGCGTGCACGGCGGCCTCGTCGGGCAGTGACGTGACGTGCAGCCCGCCGAGCGCGACGAACACGCCGCGGGACCGGTACCAGTCGGCGAGCTCGTAGGAGCGGCGCGCCGAGGTGATGTAGGCCTGGATGACGACCAGGTCGGGCAGTTCGGCGGCGGCCGGGTCGAACCGTTCGACGTGCTCGTCGACGATGCGCACCTCGTCGTCCTCGGGCAGGTAGCCGGCGAGCGTCGCCAGGCCGAGCGGTGGGAAGAGGCTGTACTTGATCGGCCGGAACAGAGGGCTGGTCGCCTCGGTCAGGGCCGGAAGGATCATCAGCACCCGCATGTCACCGACCGTATGGGCGGGCCGCGGCGAGCGGGTGTGCGAAGTGTGCAGATGTGGTGGCGCCTCAGCGGGCGCCGGGGTCGTCCAGCACCTCGCGGACGTGGGCGAGCAGGTCCGGCTCCGTGAACGGCTTCTCCACGAGGCGGACACCCGGATCCAGCGTGCCACGCTCGGCGAGGACCGGCTGGGCGTAACCGGACATGTACAGCACCCGCACGTCGGGGCGGGCCGCGAGGACCGCGGCGGCCAGCTCCTTGCCGAGCATCTTCGGCATGATGACGTCGGTGAGCAGCAGGTGGATCGGCTGGCTGACCTCGTCGACGAGCTTGAGCGCCTCGGGTCCACCGGCCGCGACGTGCACGGTGTAGCCGTTGCGGGTCAGGAGCCGCCGGGTCACCTCACGCAGCGCGTCCTCGTCCTCGACGACCAGGACCGTCTCCCCGCCCTGCTGGGTGGTCACGGACTGCCGGCGCTCGCCGGCGGGCTCCGGGCCGGCGTCGGTGGCCGGGAACATGGCGGTGACGGTGGTGCCGGTGCCCGGGACCGAGTCGATCCGCACGTGCCCGCCGGCCTGGGTGATGATGCCGTACACCGTCGCCAGCCCCAGTCCCGTGCCCTCACCCTTCGGTTTCGTGGTGAAGAACGGCTCGAAGACCCGGGCCAGGACGTCCGGCGGGATGCCGGCACCGGTGTCGGCGACGCACAGCTGCACGTACCGGCCCGGCCCAGCCGGACCGGCCTGCGGCGCCTCGCCGCGCACGACGACGTTGGCGCTGTCGATGCGCAGCGTGCCGCCGTCGGGCATCGCGTCGCGGGCGTTGACCGCCAGGTTCACCAGGACCTGCTCCATCTGCCCGGCGTCGGCGAGGACGCGCCACAGGTCATGGGTGAGCTCGGTGTGCAACTGGACGTGCTCGCCGAGGGTGCGGCACAGCAGCTGTTCGACCTCGGCCACGACGGCGTTGAGGTCCAGTACCGTGGGCCGGACCACCTCGCGCCGGCCGAACGCGAGCAGCTGGTGGGTGAGCTGGGTGGCCCGGTCGCCGGCCCGCTGCACCTGGGCGATGTCGCGTTGCAGGACCCGCCACCGCTCCGCGGACCCGTCAGGGGCGTGCGCGGCGAGGTCGTCGATCTCCTCGGCGGCGAAGGCGGTGTAGTTGAGCATGACGGCGAGCAGGTTGTTGAAGTCGTGGGCGACGCCGCCGGCGAGCTGCCCGAGGCTCTCCAGGCGCTGCGACTGGTGCAGCTGCCCCTCGAGGCGCTCCCGCTCTGCCTGGGCGCGCAGGTCCTCCCGCTCGGCGGCCCACGCCAGGCGTTCGCTGACGTCACGGATCGCGGCGGAGACGATCTGGTCGTCGCCCTCGCCGAGCGCGGACAGGCTGATCTCGGCGGGGAACTCGGTGCCGTCCTTGCGCCGCGCCGCCAGCTGCATCCCGTGCGCGCCCATGGGCCGCGGCGCCGGATGCTCGAAGTAGGCGGTGCGGTGCTGCGGGTGCACGGCCCGGGCGTGCTCCGGCACCAGGACCTCGATCGGGCGGCCGGTGAGCTCCTGCGCCGTGTACCCGAACAGCCGTGCCGCCTGCGCGTTGATGAGCGCGATGCGACCGTCGCGGCCGACGCCGACGATGGCGTCCGGGGCGGCCTCCAGCAACCCCCGGAAGCGGGCCTCGAAGCGCTGCTGCTCGCTGATGTCGCGGGAGACCGAGGCGATGCCGACGATCCCGCCGCCGGTGTCGGTGATCGGCGACATCGTGACGGAGACGGTCACCGTCGAGCCGTCCGCGTGCACCCGTTCCGTCTGGTACTGCTCGACGCGCTCCCCGGCGGCGATGCTGGCCCGCACCGCCGTCTCCCTGGCGGCGTGCCTGGCGGGGTACAGGGTCTCGATCGGGGCGCCGAGCATCTGCGCCGACGTGAAGCCGTACAACCGTTCGGCGCCGGGGTTCCAGCCGGTGACCACGCCGTCGAGGGTGGTCGAGACGATCGCGTCGTGTGAGGACTGCACGATCGAGGCCAGGTGGTTGCGGGTCTCGGCCATCCGGCGTTGCTCGGTCACGTCACGGATCGCCGCCGACACCAGCCGGCACCGGCCGGTGTCGATCGCCGACAGCGAGATCTCGGCGGGGAACTCGGTGCCGTCCTTGCGCCGCGCGGCGAGGTGCATCCCGGCACCCATCGGCCGCGGCTGCGGCTCGGCGAAGTACCCCTGCCGGTGCACGGGATGCCGGATTCGCACCCCGTCGGGCACCAGCACGTCGACCAGCTGGCCGAGCAGCTCCTCACGGGTGTAGCCGAACAGCCGGACGGCCTGGGCGTTGACGAGCGTGATCCGGCCCGCCTCGTCGACGGCGATGATGGCATCCGGCGCCGCGTCGAGCAGAGCACCGGCCACGGACGCCGGAGCGGGGGCCGTCATGCGAGCAGCGTATTGCGGCGCCGTCACCCGGGACGGGCGAACGCCGGAACCGCCCCCTCCGCTACCGGGCGTCGAAGGGTGGCGCCTGCAGCGGCTGCTGCGGCTGGGGGTATGGGGCCTGCTGGGGGTGCGGGAACGGGGCCTGCTGAGGGAACGGGGACTGCTGCGGGTGTGCGGTTGCGGCCGGTTTCCTGAGGGCGGCGGCGACGACCGCACCGATCAGCAGCGCCACGCCGAGGGTGACGAGGACGACGTCGGCGATCGTGTAGGCGTTGCCCGCCGTGACGTAGGTGTCGGCGTCGTAGTCGTCCCCGTTCGCCATCGCCGTCAGGTGCAGCACCCAGGCGATGTTGACGACCTGGTCGGCGGCGATGAGCAGGCCGCCGGCCGCGCCGAGGAGCCCCGCGAGAGCACCGAGCCGGCGGATGAGCACCAGCGCCAGCACCACACCCGCCAGGGCGACGAGGATGACGGGCAGCCGCAGGCCGACCTCGACGCCGTTGGAGAACGGCTCGACTGTCTCGCTCACCCGGTACCTCACACATTTCGATCTGGGACGATGCGCCGCCGATCGTACCGTTGCCTCTCAGCGCGCTCTAGTGAGTACACGATCGGTAGTCCTACCTTGCGGTGGGACGGTCCCGGTCTGCCCGGCGGGTGCCGTGCCGGGTTCACGTTTCTTCGCCTCCTGCCCGCGTGTGCGGGTCTTCTGGCTGGCTCCACGTGCTGCCACCGGGCCACTCCCGGCGGTACTGAATTCGGTGGTGCTGTGCTCGGTGCTGGTCCCGGCCGCGATGGCGGCGAGGTTCCGTGCGGCGTTGACGTCGCGGTCCAGGACCAGACCGCAGGTGGTGCAGGTGTAGGTGCGCTCACGCAGAGGCAGGTTGGCTTTCCCCGCCCCACACTGTGAGCACGTTTTGCTGGACGGGTACCAGCGGCCGGCCACGATCAGTGTGCCGCCGCCCCATGCGCTCTTGTACGCGAGTTGGATCCTGCTGGCCAATTGTTGGGTTCATGCGGCTTGGGCGAGTCGGGCGAGGTGGCTGGTGCGGGTTCGTTCAAGGGGGTTGTCGTTCCAGTAGGCGGTAAGTCGTATCAGGTTGATCGCGACGGCGCTGAAGACGTTTTGCAGGTGGGTTTTGTTCAGTCCTCGGTAGCGGGCGTGGCGTGTGCCGGTGACGTTGACGGCTTGGCTGATGGTCCCTTCGACACCGGCGCGCCGCGCGTATTTCGCTTGCCAGGCTTGGGTTTGCTGCTCTGCGCGGACCTGTTGGATGGCTTCGTGGACCTGTCGGGGACGTATCGTCAGCTTCCGGCGGCCGGTGCGGTCGGTGGTGCACTGCTGACGCATGGGGCACGGCTGGCAGGTCGAGCGGGCGAACTGCACGACGATGACATCGTGGCCCAGGTTCGTGGTCGGACTCCAGACGGCGCTGCTGTGGCCTTGGGGGCAGGTGGCTTGCTGGTTGTCGAAGTCGATGGTGAACGCGGTGCTGTCGAAGCCGCCGGCAGCGCGCGCCTGGACGGAGTTGTTCTTCCGCAACGGGGTGACCAGCGTAATGCCGTAGCGAGCTGCGGAGGCGACGACCAGGTCGATGGACGGGTAGCCGGAGTCCAGGTAGTGCTCGTCAGGCAGCAGCCCACGCTGGTCCAACCGTTCATGGATCGGGGTCGTCATCACCGAGTCGTTCACGGTCGCGTCGGTGGTCATCACGTTGGTGACGAGGTTGGGCAGCTCATCTGCGGCCGGGTCCGGATCGTTGCAGGTTTCGCTGAAGTGGGCCTTGTAGCCGTGCCAGACCTTGCCGGCGGCGCGGGTGGTGCCCCACCGGGCGTCGGTGTCGTAGGGCGATGCGATGCGCTGTCTTCCCGGCGGGAGACCATCCACTGTGGACTCCCGCCGCCTGACCACCTCCCGCCCGTGCTCGTCGCGCTCACGGACGTAGTTCTGCAGCAGCACCACCCGCAGCACCTCCACGGCCGGGAGACGAGCTAACCACGCCGGGCTCGCAGGGTCGTAGACCGCCCTCAACAGCCCGAACCCGTCACGGCCGTAGACGTCGGCCAACTCGGCCCGGGCGGGCCGCGACGACGGCAGCCGCCACTCGTGGACCCGCTGCCCGTATCGCTTCGCCAGGACCGGCACGTCGAGTGTCTGCCCGACCCAGTCCGGCGCCGCCACCGCCAACGCTTCCAGACAGGCCCGCACCGACTCCCCGGCCAGTTCCAGCCGGCTCAGATCCCGTACAGCCGCCACCACATGGGTGGCGTCCGTGCGCTGCTTGCCACCCGCAGTCAGCAGACCCTCACCAATCAGCCTGGCCAGCAGCAGATCAAGGACCCGCTCCTCCAAGCCTTGAGCGACCACCCGGGCGCGGAACTCACTCAACACCGACGCGTCGAAGCCCGTGTCGGTCAGTTCCAGTCCCAGCGCGTACTTCCACGACAGCTTGTCCCGGACCGCCTCGGCCGCCTGCCGATCGGTCAGGTTCTCCACCATCTGCAACACCGTGATCAACGCCAACCGACCAGGAGACCAGCCAGGCCGACCTCTCACCCCAAACGCCACACCGAACTCCTCATCGGCGAACAGCTCCCCCAACCGATCCCGCACCACCACCGGCAACGGAGCCTCACGCCCGACATACATGGCACGAATCACCGCAGCGACCTGCGGATCAGGCTCAGGCCACGGCATCGGCTGCATCGACATCGCCGAACCCACCTCCACAACAACCAACAAACAGAAAGCCGCAGAAGCTACCACGCCGTCACGCCGGAACAGCTACCACCACAACACTCCCAATTGGCCAGCAGGATCGAGTTGCCGGCGGATCTCACCGAACCCGGCGTCGGCGATGTGCCGGGCCAGCCTGTGGTTGCTGAGCATCCCGGCGACGTTGAGGTCCTCGACCACGATCGTGCCGTGTTCACGGGCGAGCCGGCTGGTGAGGTGGTGCAGGCCGTTACGGCGCAGGTTCGCGACCCGGGCGTGCGCCCGACTGAGCCGGGCTGATGCGCGCAGCCACCGTTTCGACGGCTTCCGCCCGGCCCGCCGGTCCGGGCCCCGCTTGCGGGACAACACCCGGCCGAGCGACCACAGCCGTGCCTGCGCGGCGTGCAGATGCCGCGGGTTCGGCACGCACTCGCCGGTGGACAGCACCGCGAGATGGGTGATGCCGACGTCGACACCGACGATGCTGCTCGGCCGCGCCGGTGTGCGTTCGGCGCGGTTGATGGTGACGGTGAAGGCGACGTACCACCGCCCGCCGTCCCTGCGGACGGTCGCGGACAGGATCCTGGCGGTGCCGGCCTCCACCCGGCGGGCCAGCTTCCGCGCCGACTCGTGCAGTTTCAACCGCCCCAACCGCGGCAGCACCACATGCCTGCGGTCCGGCTCCACCCGGATCGCCCCGGTCGTGAACCGGATACTCGATGCTGAGCGGTGTTTCGCCTTGAACCGGGGGAACCCGACCCTGCGCCCTGCGCGGGTGCCGCGGCGGGAGTCCGACCAGTTCTTCAGGCCGCGGGCGAGGGCGTCCAGGCCGGTGTTGAACGCCTCCTTCGACACCTCCCGCCACCACGGCGCCACCACTTCCTTCTCCGCATTCCACGCTTCACGCAGGGCGGGCAGCGACCAGCCGACCGCAGGCGTCAGCAGTTCCTCAGCCACACCGTAGGACCGTTCCGCCTCCCGCTGACCGAGCACAGCCTTCACCCGGGCCAGGGACCAGTTGAACGCCTTACGCGCCGCACCCGCATGAGACAGGACGGCCCGCTCCTGGACCGGGGTGAGATCCAACGCGAACCGGTACGCCTGCACCACCTGCACCACCGCCACCCCCTCCCCGACCGAGCCCACGAACATCATCGACCACAGGTACGACACTTTCGCCGACCCAGCCGTCACCGCCCCTACCAACCCAAGACGCACAACGAACACCACAGCGCACTCAACCGCCAGCAGTTGACAACTCCCGCCCGCCGGTGTCGCCGCCGCCGGTGAGGGCGGGCGCCGTCGTAGGCTGGCCGGGTGAAGACCTTCCCGCTCGGTGACCGCACCGTCCACCGGATCGGATTCGGGGCGATGCAACTGCCCGGCCGGGGCGCCTTCGGGCCGCCCCGGGACCGTGCCGAGGCCCTCGCGGTCGTGCGGCGCGCGGTCGAGCTCGGCGTCGACCACATCGACACCGCGCAGTACTACGGCCCCGACGTCGCCAACGAGCTGCTGCGCACGGCCCTGCACCCGTACGACTCCCGGCTCGTGCTGGTGAGCAAGGTCGGTGCGTCGCGCGACGCCAGGGGCGGCTGGCTGCCGGCGCAGCAGCCCGAGCAGCTGCGCGCGGGCGTGCTGGACAACCTGCGGTCGCTGGACGTGCCGCGCCTCGACGTGGTCAACCTGCGGGTGACCGGCGCCGAGGCGGACTTCGACGCGCAGCTGGACGCGATGACCGCGATGCGCGACGAGGGGCTGATCGGCGCGGTCGGGCTGAGCAACGTCACCCTCGCCCAGCTCGAGCACGCGCTGACCCGCACCCCGGTCGCGTGCGTGCAGAACCCGTACAACCTGGTCGACCGGGGCGGCGAGGACGTCCTGCGGGCCTGCACCGCCCGCGGGATCGCGTTCGTGCCGTTCTTCCCCCTCGGCGCGGCGTTCGGACGCGAACGGGTCCTCGGCCACCCGGCGGTGAAGGCCACCGCGCTGCGCCTGGACGTCACCCCGGCGCAGGTCGCCCTCGCGTGGATCCTCGCGGTGGCGCCGAACACGCTGCTCATCCCGGGCACCGCGTCGCTGGAGCACCTGGAGGAGAACGTCGCCGCCGGGCGGGTCACCCTCGACGACGAGGCGATGACGGCGCTCGCCACCTCATGACGAAGCGCAAGGTGGCCAACCTGCTGGCCCTGGCGGTGCTGGCGTATCTGAGCCGGGCGCCGATGCATCCGTACGAGCTGTCCAAGACGCTGCGGGCACACGGCGACGACCGCAGCATCAAGTTCACCCACGGCTCGGTCTACATGGTGTTCGAGCAGCTCGCGAAGGCCGGACTGGTCGCGGAGCAGGAGACCACCCGCGACGGGCAGCGCCCCGAGCGCACCGTCTACGGGATCACCCCCGCCGGTCGCGCCGAGCTGGGGGACTGGCTGCGGGACCTGGTCGGCACGCCCCGCCACGAGTTCCCGGCGTTCGGTTCGGCGCTGTCGCTCATCAGTGCCCTGCACCCCGACGTGGTCGTCGACCTGCTGCGGCAGCGCCTGGCATTGCTGGAGGAGCAGCGCGCCGCCGCCGCGGCCCTCGTGGACAGCCCCGCGCCGCACCCGTTGTTCCTGGTCGAGGAGGTGTACCGGCAGGGCCTGCTCGAAGCGGAGATCGCGTTCGTGCACCGGTTCATCGAGCAGATCACGGACCCGGTCTCCGGCTGGGGACCGATGTGGGCGGGGTACCACGAACTCAATAGTTGACTCTGACTAGTCGACAGCGGATAGTTGGTATCAACCAATCGTCGCGCCGGGGGTAGTCATGGGAACAGTCACGTCCGCGATCGTGATCGGCGGCGGCATCGCCGGCCCGGTCGCCGCGCTCGCCCTGCAGAAGGCCGGCATCGACGCCGCCGTCTACGAGGCCCACGACGGGTTCGCCGACGGTGTCGGTGGCGCGCTGAGCATCGCGCCCAACGGCCGCACCGCGCTCGCCGCCGTCGACGCCGACCACGTCGTGGAGCGGGTCGGCACGCCGATGTCGGGCATGGTCATGCAGAGCGGCACCGGCAAGCGCCTGGCGGAGTTCGGCTCGTTCGACGACCTGCCGCCGATGCAGCTGGTGTGGCGCCACGAGCTGTACCGCGCCCTCTACGACGAGGCCGTCGCCCGCGGCGTCCGCATCACCCACGGCAAGCGGCTGGTCTCCCTCACCGGCGGCACCGCGACCTTCGCCGACGGCACCACCGCGTCGGCGGACGTCATCATCGGCGCCGACGGGATCCGCTCCACGGTGCGCCGCCTCATCGACCCGGCCGCACCGTCCCCGCGCTACGTGGGCCTGCTCGGCTTCGGCGCCCGCTGCCCCGGCACCGGCGTCACGCCCACCGGCGACAAGATGCACCTGGTCTTCGGCCGCCGCGCGTTCTTCGGCTACCAGGTGACCGACGGCGGCGACGGCGGCTGGTTCGTCAACCTGCCCTCCAAGGACCCGTCGTACGGCGCCGCCTTCACCCCCTCCGAGTGGCTGCCGATCCTCGCCGACGCGTTCACCGGCGACCGCATCCCGGCCGTCGACCTCATCCGCCGCACCGCCCCCGCCGACCTCGTCGTCACCGGCGGCCTGGAGGACATCCCGTCGGTGCCCGTCTGGCACCGCGACCGCGCCGTCCTCATCGGCGACGCTGCCCACCCGACCTCGCCCAGCTCCGGGCAGGGCGCCTCCCTCGCCGCCGAGAGCGCCGTGCAACTCGCCCGCTGCCTGCGCGACCTGCCCCTGCCACAGGCCTTCACGGCGTACGAGTCCCTGCGCCGCGCCCGCGTCGAACGCGTCATTGCCGCGGCGGCCCGGACCAACAGCGACAAGGCCGCGGGCCCGGTCGCCCGCGTCCTGCGCGACGCCCTGATGCCGGTCGCGATGCGCCTGCTGGCCAACCCGGAGAAGTGGCGCTGGCAGTTCGACCACCCGATCGACTGGTCCGCCACCGTCACCGCCGCCACCCCCGCCCGCGTCTGACCCGGTTACCAGCCTGCGTGTCAGCAGCAGGATTCGAGGTCGCGGAGCAGCTCGGAGACCGACGCCGGGTCCAGCGTCGAGAACGGCACGGTGTGCTCACGGGACCACCGATCGCCGCCCTCGGGACAGATCCAGATGTCGTCCAGCGACTGCTGCGGGCGCTCGGCCGGCACCCCCATGGCGATGCCCGGGTCGAGCTCGACGATGAGCACCGCCCCGCCGGGCAGATCACGCTCCATCCGGCTCTGGTGACCACCGTCCTGCCCGGCCCGCCGCCAGCCGCGCCGCTCCAGACCGAGCAGCTTGACCGTCATCGCCTTCCTGCCGTCGAACCGCTCCAGCCGCACCGCGCCGACCTCGTCCGGCCCCAGCGCATGGACGTCGCGCCCCAGCTGCCGGAACGGTTGCAGGATCTCGTAGTCGGCAAAGACCTCCGCCCACGCCCGCACGTCAAGGTGCACGGGATGCGCCACCGACACCACGGCATCATCGGCGAGCACGACCGGCACGTCGTCGACATCGGCGAGCGTGCGGTCCTCGGCCAGCCGAACGGCAACGACGCCACCGCCGACGCGCAGATCACCGCCGTCCCCGCCGGCGCGCAGACCACCGCCGCCGCCAACGCGCAGGTCACCGCGGACGCGCAGATCACTGCTGCCACCGCCAACGCGCAGATCACTGCTGCCACCGCTGGCGCGCAGATCATCGCTGCCGTCCCCGCTGGCGCCGGTGCTGCCGGCGACGCCGCTGACGTCGGCATCGGCGCCGCCGCCGTCGATGGCGCTGAGGCCGCCGACACCGTCGTCATCGGAGAAGTCGTCACCGTCGATCGCGCTGAGACCGCCGACCCCGCCGGCGGCACGTCCGCTCCCATCACTGCTCGTGGCGCTGCCGCCGGGTGCGTCGACGCCGAGTGCGCCGGCGCCGGGCGTCCCGACGCCGGGCGTGCTGGGGGCGGCCGGGGGCTGGATGAGCCAGACCAGGCGGCGGGCGATCGGCCACAGCAGCGGGTGCTGCAGGAACGTCCGGCGGAACTCGGCGCCGGTCCAGTGGCGGCCCATGACCATCGCGCGTTCCAGGCGCTGGACCTGTTCGGTGGAGACCTTGCGGACGACCTTCTTGACGTCGGCGAAGCGTTGCTGTGCGGCGGGCGCCCGGCGGGGGTCGTCGCTCGCCGCGGGTGCGGGCAGGTCCTTGCGCCGGGTGCCGGACTGGTCGAGGACGTACGGCTTGAGCTGCCCGTCGAAGCAGGCCACGAACCGGCGCGGGCCGTAGTCGAGGGTGAGGGTCGCGTCCGGGGTCAGGTCGAGGTGCGGGACCAGGCGGTCGGCGAGCTGATCCGGGGTCAGGTCGAGGGCCTCGGCGACCTCGCGGAGCTTCAGCTCGGCGCGGCTCCTGACGGCCTTGGCCTTCATCTTGGTGGCGATGTCCTGCAGCTGGGTCAGCGCCGCGTCGGTGCCGAGCTGGGCTAGCGTGTCGAGGCCCGCGGCCGCGCGCTTGTGGGCGCCCTGATACGGCCAGGAGCGGACGGCGGCGGCGAGCTGGGCGGCGGTCTCGTCGTCGCCGAGTGCGGCCTGCGCGTCGAGGACCCAGCTGTCAGCCGGCGGCGCGTCGGCGAACTCCCAGCGCTGCAGCAGCGCCCAGGCGAAGCGGGCCAGATCAGAGGCGTCACAGGCGTCGCGGACGGCGGCGATCCCGGCGTACGGCTCGCCGGGCCTCGAAAGCATCAGCATCGTGATCAGGTGGCCGGCGGCGTCGGCGGGCAGGACGTGGGAGCCGTCGCGCAGCCGGACCGGCGGCAGGGTCGACGGGTCGGCCCACGACGGCAGGAACGGGATGCGCGGCGGAAGGACGTCGAGCGGATCGGTGTCCAGCAGGTCGCGGATCGCGGCGGCGGCCTCCGGCCCGTAGCCGGCTGCGGTGTCGACGACCGTGTCGCGGTGCCCGGCCGACGCGAGCGCGAGCAGCGCCTGCCCTGCGTGCCGCCGACCCGCGCCAGGTTTGGCCAGGGCGGCGGGGATGAGCGTCCTCGCCGCCGCAGCCGGGTGCCGGCGCAGCCACTCGACGGCGATCGACCGGGCCACCTTCAAGCGCCCGTGCCAGTCGGCCGCGAGCAGCGCCACCTCCGGCGCGGCGAACGGCATCAGCGCCGGCCCGCCGTCGCCAGGACTGCGCCGGGCGATCCGCAGGACCAGCGGCAGCGCCGCCACCCCGAACCGCGCGGCGATCCGCGGCAGCCAGTGGTGCGCACCCCACAGATGCACCGGGTTCCACACCGGCAGCAGCGGCCGGACAAGCTCCTCGGGACCGGCCTCGAACAGGTCGACGGCGAGCCAGTCATCGAGGGATCCGGCCCGCAGCTGCGAGGCGAGCTGCTCGGGGTCCTCCCGGTGGATCACGGTCGCAAGCCCGGCGAGCAGACGCTCCCGCTCACCGGGCGGCCAGATCACAGCAGGCTCGTCGTCGCAACGAAGCTGCGCGAGCACGACCGGCTTCGCCGCCACACGCCGCACCGTCCACGGCGGCGCAACCAACACCGCCGGCAGGACACCCGCGCCGGCCTGGTCCACCGCGGCCGGCGGCACGCCGGCGGCCATGTCCGGGGCGGCGGGCGGCGGACCGGCTGCCGGGTCCGGTGCTGTGGGTGGTGGGCCTGCGGCTGGGTCGGAGGCTGTGGATTGCGGGCCGGGGACCCGGTCTGGTGCCGTGAGCGGGGCGCCGGTGGCCGGGTCCGCCCATGCGGGTGGCAGGCCGGTGGCCGGGTCCGCTTCCGTGAGTGGCGGGCCTACGGCCAGGTCCGGGGCCGCCGCCATGCCCGGCCCTGTGGGTTGCAGGCCCGCGGCCGGGTGCGGGGCGGCGGGCGGCAGACCGGTGGTCGCGTCCGGTGCTGTGGGTGGTGGGCCTGCAGCTGGGTCGGAGGCTGCGGATTGCGGGTCGGTGGCCCGGCCCGGTGCCGTGGGGGACGGGGCGGTGGTCGAGGCGGGTGGAGGTGTGGTCGTGGTGGGCGGGGGTGTGGCGGTTGCGGGCGGCAGGGCGGTCGTCGTGGGCGGGGGCGCGGCGGTTGCGGGCGGCGGGGTGGTGGTCGGGGGCGGGGGTGCGGCGGGTGTGGCGGTTGCGGGCGGCGGGGTGGTGGTCGAGGGCGGGGGTGTGGCGGTTGCAGGCGGCAGCGTGGTTGGCGGGGGTGCGGCGGATGTGAACGGCGGGGTGGTGGTCGAGGGCGGGGGTGTGGCGGTTGCAGGCGGCAGCGTGGTTGGCGGGGGTGCGGCGGATGTGAACGGCGGGGTGGTGGTCGAGGGCGGGGTGTGGCGGTTGCAGGCGGCAGCGTGGTTGGCGGGGGTGCGGCGGATGTGAACGGCGGGGTGGTGGTCGAGGGCGGGGGTGTGGCGGTTGCAGGCGGCAGCGTGGTTGGCGGGGGTGCGGCGGATGTGAACGGCAGGGCGGTGGCCGGGGGCGCGGGTGCGGTGGCTGCGGGCGGCGGGGTGGTAGGCGGGGTGTGGCGGATGTGAACGGCGGGGTGGTGGCCTGGGGCGCGGGTGTGGTGGCTGCGGGCGGCAGGGTGGTGGGCGGGGTGGGAAGGGGGGCGGGGGCGAGCGCAGGGTGGCGGACGACGTGGCGGCGGAGCAGCTCGGCGACCTTCGGGGCCTCCGGAGAGGCGGCGGATGACAGCAGGCGCATCGCCCGGGCGGGGAAGCGCTCGGCGGCCGCCTCGACCGCGGCCTGGGCGCCGCGGACGTCGACGGCGTCCAGCAGGGCCTGGAAGGCGCGGTCGGTCGGGATCGCGGCGAGGGCCAGCATCAACGTGCGCTGCTCGGTGGCGGAGCCCCAGTCCCAGCGGTGCCAGCCCTGGTGGACGTCGAGGATGCCGTCGCCGAGGGCCTCGGCGATCGTGTGCAGCATGGCCGTGCCGCGCAGCAGGCGCCAGCCGACGGAGTGGATCTGAGGGCGGATGAGCATCGCCTGCGCGGTGGTGTGAGCGGCGGCCATGAGCAGGGGTGCGTGTGGGTGGCGGCGGCCGTCGGTGGCGAGGGCGCGGGCGTCGGCGTCGACCCAGGCGGACTGCTCCGGGGCCAGGAAGGACGCGGCAAAGCGCTGCGCCAGGATGCCGTCGCGCAGCGCGGCCAGGGCGGTGATCGTGGCCGCGTGGCGGTCGTCGGGGGCGGCGGCGAGTGCCGTCCGGATCTGGCCGAGGACCTTCTCGATGTCGCCGGTGCCGTTCTGGGCGTCGGCCGCGTCGAGGCGGCGGGCGACCGTGGTGTGCCGGCCGGTGCAGTTCGGCCTGTCGCAGCGCACGGTTGCCGGGCGGAGGCCGGCGAGCTCGACCCCCGCGACGGCGGCGAACTCCAGGCCCATGCCGGCGATCCAGCCGTCGGCGATCGCCCGCTGATCGAAGGTCGGCGCCCGCCGGCTCCACAGGAGGATCGCGGCGACGGCCGCCGCCCCGAGCGGTGTCGCGGGCGCCGCGTCCGCCAGCTCGGCGTCGAGGGAGAGCCGCAGATCGGCGCGGGCGTCCGCCCAGTCCGGCACGGCGGAGGTCACCGGGGCATAGGCGACGCGGGCGCCGCCGCGGCGCGGGTGGATGCTGCGCCGCCACGATGCCGGCACTGCGATCCGTGAAGCTGTCACGGCGCAACCCTAGTGCTGTGACCACGAACGTTCACCGGGTTGGTGGTGTTGTGGTTCCTCGCCGCGTGGTGCGGTCGAGCGACTCCCCACCGGGTTGGTGGTGGGGCGGGCCTCAGCCGGCCAGCTGACCCTTGCCGCCGCCCCTGCCGCGTCGGCCACCACCGCTGTTGCTGGTGGTGGTCGGTGTGGTGGGGGTCGGCGTGGGTCACGCCGGGACAGTCCGGCACCGGGGAGGTGCCGTCCCGCTCGGCGGCACCAGCATCCCGGCAGCGTGACCGCGGCCGGGATGCTGGTGCCGCCGTCCGCTGCCGTCTGGCCTGCTGGGCTGGGGGTGCGGGTGGCGATGGTGGCGGCCGCGAACAGGTCGCGGTGCCCGGTGAGCTGGCACGGGCGGCAGGTCATGGTCCGTCCGGCCGGTTTGGTGATCTTCTGACGGCAGGTGGGGCAGGTCGATGAGGTGCCGCGTTCGTCGACGAGGTGCACGACGGTCCCGGCGAGTTCGGCCTTGTCCCGCAGCATGGCGATGGCCCGCCCGACCTGCCACTGCCGCAACCGCAGGTTGTGCCTGCGCCCAGCCTTCAGGTCGAGCACGCCGCGGGGGTCCCCGACGGTGAGTGTCCCGACCTGATGCTGAACGGCCCAGCCGATGACGGTCTTGGCCGCTTCGTGCTGCGCTTGGCGGATCCGGCGGCGGTGCCGGCCCTCGATGAGGCGGGCGCGGCGGCGTGCCTGCCGCCACCGCTGTGACCCGCGCTGGCCAGGTTTCGGGGCGTGGGCGGCGGTTGCCCGCTGCCGGTGTTTGGTGTCGGTGAGGTGCATGCGGTGTTCGGCGCGGATGGCGCGGCCGGAGACGAGCAGTCCGTGCCTGTCGGGTCCGGCGACCGCGTAGGGGTGGATTACTCCGAGGTCCACACCGGCGACCCGGCCCGGGTCCGGTGCGGCACCGGGCGGGTAGGTGGTGACCGGGACCTCGGCGGTGACCTCGACCCACAGTCGGCCGCCGTCTGCGAGGAGCGTCACCGACCGGATCTGCTCCATCGGGTAGGGCGGCTCCCGGTCCAGGCGCAGCCACAACGGCGCACACCCCACCGCGGTCGGTAGCCGCAACCTTCGCCCGTCCAGGGTGAACGTGCCGTGGTAGTAACGCACCGGCAACAGCCCACGCCTGCGACGCGGGAAGCGGGCGGTGACGTCCCCGGCGTTGCGGCGTTTCGCCGCGGCGAACCACGCATCGGAGAACCGGCGCAGCACCGACCTCGCCCCGACCGAGTCGAGGTCACCGAACACTCCAGGTCCGGCCGTGGACAGTTCTCGGCACAGCGCCTGATACGACACCACCGGCGGCGCGTCATGCCGCCACCGCCAATGATTGACCTCCAGTACACACGACCAGACATCCCCGGCGGAGCGCAGCAACCCGAAGCACCGATCCCGCTGCGCCCGGGTGGCGCGCAGCCCGATCCGGGCGGTGCGGTGCACCACCCGGACCGCGTCGGGGTCGCGGCGTCGAGGCATGCCGACACTCAAGCACAGGGGTATGACAAAACCCGGCCAACGTCTCTGGCCATAGCACTAGCCAGACCCACCGACATTTTCGGCCACCCCGAAGGCCACCCCGAAGGCCACACCGAAGGCGACGTCTAGGTGGTACCGGTCGCCGGCATATCGGGACTCGGTCAGCTCCAGCGGCACGTCCCGGTCGTCGAGGATGAGCCGCCGCTCGACCAGCAGCGGCGCGCCCGCCCGGACGTCGAGCAGCCGGGCGTCGGCGCGGGTCGCGGCCGCCGCGGTCAGCGTCGCCGTCCCGCGCGTCGGGGTGTGGCCGAGCGCGGTCACGGCGCCGTGCAGGGAACCGGAGGCCAGGTCGGCGGACAGCAGCGCGGCCAGCGTGCCGGGGAACACGGCCCGTTCCACCGCGACCGGCGTGCCGTCCGCGAGCCGGACCCGCTCGACCGCGACCACGTCCGCGCCCGCGGGCAGCACCAGCCGGGCGGTCTCCGCGGTGGTGGCCGCCCGCACCGCGGCGAGCAGGACCCGCGACGACGGGGTGCGGCCCTGCCGGCGCATCTCGTCGCTGAACCGGACCAGGTTGTCGGCGCGGCGGGGCGCGGCCGGCACGGCGACGAACGTGCCGCGGCCGGGGGAGCGGTACGCCAGACCGGCGCTGACCAGGTTGGTGACGGCGGCCCGGGCGGTCATCCGGCTGACCCCGTGCTCCCGCGCGAGCTCCGGCTCCGACGGCAGCGGGTCGTGCGGCGCGGACCGGGCGACCAGGGCACGCAACGCCTGCTCGATGCGGTGGTAGTGCGGCGTGAAGTCGGTCACGACGTCGACGGTACACACAAAGCTGTATAGACAACTAGACTGGGGCGCATGGAGAGCGTTGCGAAGATGATCGACCACTCGCTGCTGCGGCCGGAGCTGACACTGCACGACGTGCGGGCCGGCTGCGCGCTCGCCGCGCGCTACGAGGTGGCGTCGGTGTGTGTCCGCCCGTGCGACGTGACGGAGGCGGTGGCGCTGCTGCGGGGCACGGGCGTGCTCGTCGGCACCGTGGCCGGGTTCCCGCACGGCAGTGCCGCCACCGCGGTCAAGGTCGCCGAGACGGCCCTGGCGGTCGGGCAGGGCGCCGCCGAGATCGACATGGTGCTCAACATCGGCCGGCTGCGCTCCGGCGACACCGAGGCCGTCGAGGCCGACATCCGCGCGGTCGTCGAGGCCGCCGGCGGTGCGACGGTGAAGGTGATCCTGGAGAACGCGTACCTCACCGACGCGGAGAAGGTCGCCGGCTGCCAGGCGGCCGAGCGCGCCGGCGCGCACTACGTGAAGACGTCGACCGGGTTCGCGCCGGGCGGCGCGACCATGGAGGACCTGGCCCTCATGCGCGCGAGCGTCTCACCGCACGTCAAAATCAAGGCCGCCGGCGGGGTGCGGACCCTCGACATCCTCCTGGCCATGGCGGACGTCGGCGTCACCAGGTTCGGCGCCACCGCCACCGCCGCCATCCTCGACGAACTGGCCAGCCGGAGAAAAAACGGCTAGACGCCGGAAATAGCAGCGGAGGCCGACGCGCTGGGCACGACCGGCACGACCTCGAAGTCGACCAGGTCGGACCAGCGCGCGATCCAGGTCATCAGCAGCGACAGGTCGTCGCACTCCATGAGCTGGAAGCAGCGGGCGAAACTCGCCTCGACCCAGCTGTCGACGTAGCGCAGGCCGTCGGGCATCATGCGGCCGTCGGCGGCGGCTCGCTCGTACACCGGGCGCGGCTGCCCGTCCTTGAAGCGTTCGATGACCATGAACAGCACGACCTCAACCTACCGTCACACGAACGCCGGTGGCTGGCCGGTCGCCTCCAGGACCGACAGCCACAGGTCGCCGTCGGGGTCGACGAGGTTGCGGGAGCTGATGGCCAGGGCGATCGGCACGTGCACGAAGCGTCCCCGCCACCGCCCGACGACCATCTCCGTGCGCCCGGCCATCGCGGCGTGCACCGCGGCGTGGGCGAGGCGGATGCAGTACACGCTGTCGTAGGGGTTCGCCGGCACGCTGCGGATCGTGTAGCTCGGGTCGATGTACTTGAGGTTCGCCTCGACGCCTGCCGCGGCGAAGTCCTCGGCGATGCGGTGCCGCAGATAGCGGCCGAAGTCCTGCAGCCGCACGTTGCCGGACGCGTCCAGCGACGAGGCGGAGTCGAGCAGGAACTCCTGCCCGGCCCCCTCCGCGACGACGATCATCGCGTGGCCGCGGTCGACGACGCGGTCGCGCAGGTGCGCGAGGAAGCCGCCGGGGCCGTCGAGGGCGAACGGCACCTCCGGGATGAGCACGTAGTCGGCGTCGTTGTTCGCCAGGGCCGCGTAGCACGCGATGAACCCGGAGTGCCGGCCCATCAGCTGCACCAGGCCGATCCCGTTCGGGAACGCGGTCGCCTCCACGTGCGCGGCGCGGATCGCCTCGGTCGCCTTGGCGAAGGCCGTCTGGAAGCCGAAGGAACGTTCGATGTACGGGATGTCGTTGTCGATCGTCTTGGGCACGCCGACGACGGCGATGCGCCGCCCGCGCTCGGCGACGACCTCGGCGATCTTCAACGCGCCGCGCATGGAGCCGTCGCCGCCGATGACGAACAGGACGTTGACGGACAGCTGCTCGAGGCAGTCGACGATCTCGTTCGGGTCCTGGTTGCCGCGGGAGGTGCCGAGGATCGTGCCGCCGTACTCGTTGATGCCGGCGACCGTCTCGGCGTCCAGATCGATCACGGAACGGCCGTAGCGGGCGATCATGCCCTGGTACCCGTTGCGGAAGCCGAAGATGCGCCGAACGCCGTAGTGGTTGGTGAGCTCCAGGACCAGCGCGCGGATGACGTCGTTGAGGCCGGGGCACAACCCGCCGCAGGTGACGATCCCGACGCGGGTCTTCGACGGGTCGAAGAAGATCTTCCGGCGGGGGCCGCCGGGCTCGAAGCCGGGCAGCTCGTCGACGGGCACGCCGCGCGCCGCGACGAGCGAGACCGTGTCGTCCAGCAGGACCCGGTCGGACTCGTCGACGTAGTGCTGGGTGGTGCGCCCGGTGCGCAGCAGCGCCGCCAGGGGCGAGTCGATGCGGCTCTCGCCGAGCGTCTTGACCTCGAGCTGGGCCCGTTCGTCCACCATGCGCCAATGCTGATCGACGCTCGTTTCGTACCGGTGAAATCGGTTGAGCGAGCAGGCACCTCGGTGGATGGTGGAGCGATGCGAGTCACCTTCCACCGGCTGCCCGACCATCAATGGGCCGACGTGCTGATCCAGCGCGACGACGGCGTGGTCTACCGGATGCACGCGGGTCCGGTGACCTCGCACGCCCCGCACGACCTCGTCCACTTCACCGTCGAGGACGCCCTCGGCATGCCCGACGGCATCTGGGGCGCGATCGCCGGCGGTGTCGTGTTCCGCAGCATGACGCACGTGTCGGGCCGCCGGCCGCCGCACGCCGCGGAGCGCTCCGCGGAGCTGATCCGCGCCAACCGCGACCGCCTGCAGCGCGCCGAGCTCATCGGCGGCTTCGTCGAGCGGGCCGCGGCCGTGCCGGACGCCGACCTGGACCGCCTCGCCGCCCAGCAGGGCGCCGACCCGCTGAGCGAGCTCGACAAGGCGGCCGTCCGCCGGGCGGTCTGGGCGCTACGGGCGGCGCAGGAGACCTGGGCGCGGCTGCAGATCGGCGCCGAGCTGACGCTGACCTGGCCCCGGCACCGCCGCCTGGTCCCGCTGGACCGCAGGGTCAAGCGCCGCCAGGCACCCCTGCGCCGCGCGTCCTAGCACCGCGACGACAGCTGGACGTGACCCTCCACCGCAATCTTGGCTATTTGTTCTTTCGCTTCGGCCGACGTTGTGGTGGAGCCGTCCGTCCTCCCATTGATCCGACGATCACGGCTCGAGTTTCGCGTGCCCGCTTCGTGTCAGGGTGGTTCTGGCCAAGTACCCGACGCATCCGCTGCACGACGTCATCGATCATCTTCCGAGCCGGCATGATCGCCCCGGTGGCATACAGCACACGTGCGAGATTGTGCGCGGAGGTCAGGGTTTCGGGGTGGTCGTCGCCGAGGACCCGTCGGCGGCGGGTCAGGGTGTCCTGAAGCATGTCGCGGGCCTGCGTGTGTTCGCCGAGCGTGTGCAGGCTGATCGCGAGGCTGTGCGCGGAATGCAGGGTGTTGGGGTGGTCGTCGCCGAGGACCCGTCGGCGGCGGGTCAGGGTGTCTCGGTCCATGTCGTGGGCCCGGGTGTGCTCGCCGAGCGTGCGCAGGCTGATCGCGAGGCTGTGCGCGGAATGCAGGGTGTTGGGGTGGTCGTCGCCGAGGACCCGTCGGTAGCGGGTCAGGTTGTCCTGGTCCATGTCGCGGGCCTGCGTGTGTTCGCCGAGCGCGTCGAGGCTGATCGCGAGGCTGTGGGCGGAGGCCAGGGTGTTGGGGTGGTCGTCGCCGAGGACCCGTCGGTAGCGGGTCAGGTTGTCCTGGTGGATGTCGTGGGCTTGCGTGTGTTCGCCGAGCGCGTTGAGGCTGATCGCGAGGCTGTGGGCGGAGCGCAGGGTGTGGGGGTGGTCGTCACCGAGGACCCGTCGGTAGCGGGTCAGGGTGTCTTGGTGCATGTCGCGGGCCTGCGTGTGTTCGCCGAGCGTGTTGAGGCTGATCGCGAGGTCGTGGGCGGAGCGCAGGGTGTCGGGGTGGTCGTTGCCGAGGATCTGTCGGCGGCGGGTGAGGGTGTCTTCGATGATGGGGCGGGCTTGATGGATTTCGCCGAGGGCGTGCAGGGCGTGGGCGTATTCGGTGGTGGCTTTCAGGGTGTGCAGATCGTCGGGGCCGAGGCGGTCGTGCCAGTGGTGGCGGAGTCGCTCGGCGAGGTGCAGCGCGGATCGGGTTTCGGCGCGTCGTAGGAGGTACAGGACGAGGTCGACGCCGGCGGTGCGGAGTTGCGGGTCGTCGGTGGTAGCCGCGTCGACGGCGATCAGGTGTGGCGCGAGGGTCGACCACACCGGCCAGGCGGCCGGGTCGTCGGTGTCGCCCGGGACAGCCTCGACGAGGATCGCTGCGGCGTGTTCCCGCGTAATGGCCTGGTCCTGAGGATCGATTCTGTCCCGGATGATGGCCTGGATGAGCCGGTGTACTTGGATGCCTTGGTGGCTGGTGTCCGCCAAGCCGTGATCACCGAGAGTCTTGACCAGGTGGTAGAACGCCGACCAGTCCGAAGCCGCGGTCCGCAAGGGCTCCGGCAGCGCTGTGGAGCGGGTGAACACCGTCAACGGAATGGGTTCGGGTGCCAGGACGGCGCAGAGGTTCAGCAGTTGCGCTGCGGGCGGGCTGTCCCGCAGGAGGCTGTCGGCGGCAAGGTTGATCGAGGCGGCCAGCGATGTCGGGTAGCCGCCGGGTCGGCCGTTGTCCAGGAGCTGGGCGGCGTGGCGGTTGAGGTGGTCGAGGTATTCGTCGGTGGGTATGCCGGTGTCGGCCATGAAGATGGCCGCCTGCGCCACCGCCAAGGGCAGATCACCGAGGTGCTCGGCGAGACGGCCGGCCGCAGTGGCGGGCAGGCCGGGAATCCGCCGTTGGAGCAGCGTCACCGACTCGCTGCGGTCGAACAGGTTCACCTCGACCGGGGCGGCGATCTCGTCCCAGCCCGGGTTGCGTGAGGTGATGATGAGGTGCCCGCCCCGAGTCGGCAGCCACGGGGCAAGGGTCTGCGGTTCTTCGGCGTTGTCGAAGATCAGCAGCCAGCGGCGGCCTGTCTGCACCGCCGCGTGCACCGCCTGGACCGCCGCCGATGACGTCACGTCCGCGCCGATCAGACCGGCCGCGAGCGCGGCCTGTGCCAGCTGGCCACCGATCAGTTCGGCCTGCTCCGCCGCCACGAGCCAGATGACGTCGTAGTCGTCGGCGAACCGGTGACCGTACTCGACCGCCAGTTGGGTCTTGCCCACGCCGCCCATCCGGGCCCGGGGGCGCGTCACCACCCGTCCCTGCTCCCGCAGCAGGCGCTGCATCTGCTCCAGGACGGCGTCACGGCCTACGAAACCCGCGTTGCGGCGGGCGAGATTCGACACCAACCCCGGCGTCGATCCAGCCCGGTCGCCCACCGCGACCGCCGCGTTGGAGCCGGCACCGCGCTCGTGTTCGTCGGCCAGCAGACCGTCGGCGTTGATGATGACCTGCAGACCTTGCCCCTGCACACCCAACCGGGCCTGGCCGAGGTTGGTCTGCCTGTTGCCATCCCCGACCTGCACTCCTTGCCCGTCGTGGATGGACACGTCGGGAAGAGATCCACCTTGTGGCGGCACGCCCACATCCTCGCTCATCGCCGTGGTCCGCCGAAGTGGTTGTCCACCGTCGCCGCCTGCAGCTGACTCGACCGTACGGTCACGTCGCTGGCCGGCTGCATCATTGCGGCGCCGTGCGCACAGGCCGTTGCGGACAGGTGCGGCACCACCGCCCAGGCGACTGCACCAACATTCACCACCGCAACCCTCCCGTCACGCGATGTCACGTCTGTTTACCACAAACCGCACAACACACTGACGGACGCGGGTGACTCGTCCGGGCCAGCGATCCATCGACCGCGGCGATATGGTCTCCCGCTGACAGCTACCGCACCGGGGGTATCGAATGTGGCGCCGAGTTGTTCTGGCCCTGGTGGTGGGTTCGGCTCTGGCGGGTTGCTCGGCGGGCCACCCCGACCGCTCCGGCACCGCCGCCCCCGCCGCCCCGCCGTCGGCCTCGCCCACGGGGCCGAGCCCGGTCGAGGACTACGACCTCGATGACGACGACATCGCCGCGCTCGGCCTTCCGCTGCAGCCGGTGCCCACCGGCCAGGGCCAGCTCGTCGGCCCCGGCGTCACGTTTCGGATGACCCGGGTCGGCACCACGACCCGGTTCACCCCCGAGCAACTGCGGACGCTGCGGAGCAGCCGCACGGAGCCGTTGACGGCGCCCGCCGGCGTCGAATTCCTCGCCGTCGCCGCCGCGGAACGCTTCGGCCTGATCCATGCCCGCGACGGCGTCGAGGTGGTGTTCCACATCGGTGACCGCGCCGTCGCGAGATCGGTCGTCGGCACGGTCCTGATCGTGGACACCCCGGTCGGCGGCCCGGTCAGCCTCGACATCACCTCGGCCGGGCGGACGCAGAAGCTGGACCTGCGCACCGGACGCGGATCGGACCTGATCGACGGCTACTACCCCGTGCGCTCAGGTAGTGCGCTCATCCAGTGCCCGATCAGGATCACCGAGCCGGGCGTGAAGCTGACCAACGCGCCGGGCAACCAGGTAGCCGTCGAGCTGAACCTGACCGCCTCGCTGATGCCGTGGCTCAAGGACAAGGGCTGGGCGCCCGAGGGCCGGCGCTGGCTGGTGGTCAAGCCGCAGGTGCGGCTCGGCGCCCTCGACGCCGACCTGAGCGCCATGACGGACCTGGCCGCCGACCTGACGGTGACCGGCTCCGGCGGGCGCCTGCCGATCGCCGGCACGGCCGGCACCGCGGGGGCCGGCGTGTCCGGCGGCGACAACCGCGCCACGACGGAGCACGTGTTCGACGCCGCCGCCGGTGACGCCGGGCTGACCGTCGCCTTCAGTTTCAACGGTACGACCAGCTACGCCGGCAAGCCGGCGCGGTACTCGGGCGGTGACACGGCGTGCGGCAAGACCAGCCAGCTCCGTCTGTAGCGGGCCGGCGGCGCCCCGCCGCGTGGGCCGAAGCGGCCGTGCTGGTGCTCGGGTTCCTGCTCTTCTCGCGCCTGCACGCGGCCGCCGGCACGAGCCGCGCCGCGGCCACCGCCAACGCGCGGCACCTGCAGTCCGTGGAGCGCGTCCTGCACCTGGACGTCGAGCCGGCGGCGAACCGTTGGCTCGCCGGGCATCCGGCCCTGATCCAACCGGCGGTGTACTGCTACCGCCTGTACTACGCGGTGCTGCTCGGCGTGCTGGTGTGGGTCTACGTCCGGCACACGGAGGTGTACCGCCAGGTCCGCCGGACCCTGCTCGCGATGGCGGTGCTCGTGCTGCCGGTCTTCTGGGCGCTGCCCATGTCACCCCCGCGGTTCGCGCTGCCCGGCGTCGTCGACGTCGTCGCCGAGCACGACCTCTTCGGCAGCACCGCGTCGCGGGACCTCGGCAACGGGCAGAACCACTTCTCCGCCATGCCCAGCATGCACGTGGGGTGGTCGCTGTGGTGCGCATACGCCGTGTGGCTGGCGCTGCGCGCCACGCATCCGCGGGCGGCGCTGCTGGTGTGGGCGTTCCCGCTCGTCATGACGGCCGTCGTGCTCACCACCGGCAACCACTACGTGCTCGACGTCGCGGGCAGCGCCGCGTTGCTCGCGATCGCCGCCGGCGTCGCGGCACGCATCGGCTCAGGTGAACGGGCCCGTGTAGCCGGACCCGTTGCACAGGAACAGCAGAATGAGCGCCAGCAGGAATGAGATCGCGAGGGTCCACGCCGCCCGCCGGGCGATGCGGGTCTGCAGGTCCTCCGGGCCCGGCGTCTTGACCGGCCGGTCGTCGTCGGCGGCGGGGCGGCTGCCGTCGAGCGGGTCGACCCAGTGCGCCGCCTCGGTGGCGAAGCGGTCGCCGTAGGTGGCGTGGTCGGCGGGGATGCGCCCGGCGAGGCGCACCGGCAGGGCGTCGAAGTCGCCGCCGTCGCCGACCACGATCACCGATCCGGGCACCTGCCGCCGGTCGAGGGCCTCCAGGGCGAGGATCGCGTGCCCGGTCGCGTCGGCGTCGGTGCCGGTGACCACGACGACCGGCGCGCGGACGGCGGTGGCGAGGTCGGCCACCGTCCAGCCGCCGCCGAGCGGGGTGACGACCCCGTCACCGATGAGCACCACGACCCGGTCGTGCGCCGCGCACAGGTCGGTGACGACGGCGGCGACGGCGTCCAGGCCGATCCCGGCGGGCAGCTCCGCCAGGGCCGCGACGTGCGACGCCAGCGACGCGGGGGCGGGGCCGAGCACGACCGCCGCCGCGGTGCCGTCGGTGGTCGCGGCGAGGGCGGCCGCGGCGACCACCCAGTCGACGGACGACGAGGTGGGCGTGACGACCCAGGGGCCGCGTACAGGCAGAGACATCGAAGCCGATCCTAAGCCCGGGGCGCGGCTGTGGACGAGCGCACCACCAGGTGCGTGGCCAGCTCGACGTGCAGCGCGTCGAGCTGGTGCCGCTCCAGCAGCCGCACCAGCAGCGAGACCGCCATGCGGCCCATCTCCGGCAGCGGCTGGCGGACCGTTGTCAGGTTCGTTGCCTCGGCCAGGTCGATGTCGTCGAAGCCGGTGACCGACAGGTCGTCCGGCACCCGCAGCCCGCGCTCCGCCGCTGCCTGCATCGCGCCCACGGCGGCCTTGTCGTTGAACGCGACCAGCGCCGTCGGTGGCTGCGGCAGGTCCAGCAGCGCGCCGGCCGCGCGGCGGCCCTGCTCCGTGGTGGGCTCGATGGCCCGCAGCAGCTCGACGGCCGGCAGCACGCCGACGTCGGCGAGGGCGGCGTTGTGCCCGGCGAGGCGGGCGTCGCTGGCCAGCCACTCCGTCGGGCCGCCGACGACGCCGATGCGCCGGTGGCCGAGGCCGACCAGGTGCGCGGTGACCTTCCGGGCGCCGGCGAAGTGCGCCGCGGACACCGACACGATGTCCGGCGGCAGGGTGGTGCGCGGGTCGACGACCACGAACGGGATCCGGCGACGCTGCAGCTCGACCAGGTCCGCGCCCGGCTCGGGCGGCAGGATCACGATGATCCCGCCGATGCCGTCGTGGCGGTCCAGGTCCCGCAGCAGGGGAGTGCGCTGGGCGGCCTCGCCGGCGGTGAGCACCAGCTGCCTGCCGTGCAGCTCGACGGTCTCCGCGATCGAGGACACGATCAGGCCGAAGTAGTCCGTCAGCACGTACGGGCAGCGCAGGTACACCCGGTCACCAGTGGGGCGCGGCGCGCGGTCGGGCCGTTGCGAGCCGAGCCGCTCCGCGGTCTGGTGCACCAGGTCGCGGGTGTGCGGGGCGACCGTGTCGTGGTCGTTGAGCGCGCGGGAGACGGTGGCGATCGACATGCCCGTCGCCGCCGCGATCTCTCTGACCGTGACCTTGCGCATCCGTTTCAGTCCCCCGTTTCATAGGTCTTCATTAAGGACTCTTGACAGTTTGACGAGCCTCGCTGTTTCCTGTTCCTGGCGATGTTACACGGTGTTTCATTTGTTTCATCAGCCGAATGTAGGACGTCCGCCCCGTCCTCATCACGAGGAGACATTATGTTCAGGCGTACCGCCGCCGCGATCCTCGCCGCGGTCACCATCGGCGCCGTCGGCTGGATCGCGGTCCCCGACGCCCTGGCCGCCGGCGAGACCGTCAACGTCTGGCTCACCACCACCAGCGACGCCGGCGGCCGCACCGTCACCCGCGGCCTCGCCCAGCAGCCCGCCGTCGGCTTCACCGCCGGCACCGGCGGCGGCGGGCAGAACATCACCGTCAACGACGCCACCCGCTATCAGACCTTCACCGGCGGCGGCGCCTCGTTCACCGACACCGCCGCCTGGCTCATGAACAGCTCCGGCGCCCTGTCGGCCGGCACCCGCGCCACCGTCATGCAGAAGCTGTTCGACCCGGTCAACGGCATCGGCGTCAGCTTCCTGCGCAACCCGATGGGCGCCTCGGACCTCGCGCGCTTCGGCTACACCTACGACGACCGCCCGGCCGGGCAGACCGACCCCAGCCTGGCGAACTTCAGCATCGCCCACGACCTCGCCGACGTGCTGCCGCTGACGAAGCAGGCGCAGCAGCTCAACCCGCAGCTGTCGACCATGGCCAGCCCGTGGACCGCGCCGGCGTGGATGAAGGACAACGGCAATCTCAACGGCGGCTGGCTGCAGGCCCAGTACTACGGCGCCTACGCGCAGTACTTCGTGAAGTACATCCAGGCGTACCAGGCGCAGGGCGTGAAGGTGAACTTCGTGACCCCGCAGAACGAGCCGACCTGCTGCGCAGGCTACCCGTCGATGAGCTGGAACGCCTCCGGCCTGGACTACTTCACCGCCAGCAACCTGCTGCCCGCGCTGCAGGGCGCCGGCCTGTCGACCAAGGTGCTCGCGCACGACTGGAACTGGGACACCTACGACGCCTACGCCGCGCAGTCGGTCAACAACGCGGCCGTGCGCAACCACCCGAACTTCGGCGGCATCGCCTGGCACGGGTACGGCGGCGACGTCGGCAAGCAGAGCACCGTGCACAACCAGTACCCCGGCCTGGACGCCTACGACACCGAGCACTCCGGCGGCACGTGGATCGGCAACCAGCAGCAGGAGGACATGCTCAACCTCATCAACTACGGGCGCAACTGGGGCAAGAGCTTCATCAAGTGGAGCCTCGCCGTCGACCAGAACATGGGCCCGCACTACGGCGGCTGCGGCACCTGCACCGGCCTGATCACCGTGCACAACGGCGACAGCCGCAGCGGGCAGGTCGACTACACCGTCGAGTACTACACGATGGGCCACCTGACGAAGTTCGTGAAGCCGGGCGCGTACCGCGTCGACTCCACCGCGAACGGCTCGGTGCCGAACATCGCCTACCTCAACCCGGACGGCACCCGGGCGCTCATCGCGTACAACAACACGTCCAGCAGCCAGCAGGTCACGGTGAACTGGAGCGGCCAGCGCTTCACGTACACCCTGCCGACGAAGACCTCGGCGACCTTCACGTGGAAGGCCGGCGCCACCAACCCCAACCCCGGGCGCACGGGCGCCGTCACCGGCCTGGCCGGCAAGTGCGTGGACGTCGCCGGCTCGAACACCGCCAACGGCACCGTGGTGCAGCTGTACACCTGCAACGGCAGCGGCGCACAGCAGTGGACGGTCGGCACGGACGGCACCCTGCGGGCGCTGGGCAAGTGCCTCGACGTCAACGCCGCCAGCACCGCGGACGGCACGAAGATCCAGCTGTGGGACTGCAACGGCAGCGCCGCGCAGGCCTGGACCGCCGGCACGGACGGCACCCTGCGCGCCCTGGGCAAGTGCCTCGACGTGACCGGCAACGTCTCCACCGACGGCACCCCGCTGCAGCTGTGGACCTGCTTCGCCGGCGCCAACCAGCGCTGGGTCCTTCCGGCCTGACACAGATCGGGTCCCGCGACGGCGCCGGTGGGGTGGCCGTCGCGGGAGCCGAACGGGTGGGACGGCCGGTCGGGGCCGGTCGTCCCACCCACGGACCGTCCTTAGCCGCAGACCTTGGTCATCGCGTCGGTCGCGGTGGTCAGCGTGGCCTCCAGCTTGGCGGCGTCCGCGGCGCTCTTGAAGCCGGCCAGGTACTCGTCCTTGCCGAGCGTGGTGAGCGCCGTGATCAGCGTGCCGAGCGCCGCCTTCAGCGCCGGGTCGGCCGCCTCCTGCTGCATCACGCCGAGGTCCTTGGCCCACGAGTCGGTCTTGGCCCGGATGGCGACCTTCGCCTTCGCCTCGGCGTCGGCGTTCTTCTGCTGACGGGCCGCGATGATCAGACCGACCTGCCGGCCGACCTCACGGACCTCGTCCTCCTTGATCAGCGCCTCGGACCGGGCGCAGATGTCCTTGGTGTTGGCCGCCACGTCGATCGACGGGGTCTTCGAGGGGGCGGCTGCGCTGGACGTGCCTGCCGACGCGCCGGGCGTCGCCGTGTCGTCGGTCGACGCGCAGGCGCCGCTGGTGCCGACGATCGCTACGAGGAATGCCGCGGTCAGGAACCGTCGCATGGTGGAGGTGCTCCTCAGGTGTGGAACGTTCGCGGCGACCGGCCGCGGGGACGTCGGATGGTAGCCCGGACCGGGCGACGCTGTCGATTCGAGCTGGAAGTCCGAGACCAGGCGGAAACGCCCGATAACGGTCGATGTTCCGGCCGTGCTGAGCGCTCATCCTGCATTGCGTCAATGCAAGGCGTGTCCAATGTGTTCATGGCCTCAGGACCGAGGGCTTGAGGTACCGTACGGAAGGTCATCCGCGTGTTGTCGTGATCACCACCGGTGAGGATGCGTTCATTGTCGCGCAGACCCGTGTCCCTGCCCCTCGCCGTCGCCGTTGCAGGGGTCTTCGGGGCCGTCGGCCTTGGCAGCTCGGGGGTGCTCGGCCCCTGGTGGTCGCTGTTCGTCGACGACCTCGCGCAGTTCAGCGCCGGTCTCGCCGCCACACTCACCTGCTGGATCACCGCCCGCAGGCACACCGGCGCCCAGCGCCGCTGGCGCCTGTGGATGGGCACCGGCACCTTCGGCTGGACCATCGGGCAGTTCATCTGGTCCTGGTATCAGCTGTTCCGCGACGACAGCCTGCCCTCCCCGTCCCTCGCCGACGCCGGCTACCTGACCCTGCCGGTCTTCGCGCTGCCGGCCCTCATCGCCCTCGCCGGCGACCGGCCCGTCGAGGGCGGCCCCCGCCGCATCGCCACCCAGCTCGTCATGGTCCTCGACGGGCTCATCGTCGTCGGCGCGCTGTTCGTGCTCACCTGGGCCACCTCGCTCGGCGCCGTCATGCACGCCGGCGCCGCCACCCCGTTCGCCTACACCGTCGCGATCGCCTACCCGGTCACCGACCTGCTGCTCACCGTCATCGTCATCCTGCTGCTGGCCAGGTCCGCGGCCGTCAACCGGCGCCAGCTGTCGATCCTCGGCATCGGACTGTTCTGCCTGTCCTTCTCCGACAGCGTGTTCGCCTACCTCGTCGCCGCCGGCGCGCAGAGCATGCCACCGCTGGCCGACGCCGGGTTCATCGCCGGCCAGGCGTTCGTCGCCGTCGCCGCCGCGACCCCGACCCGCGAGGTGCCGCCCGGCTCCCCGCGCCCGCACCACCGGTGGGGCCACCTGCTGCTGCCGTACGTGCCGGTCGCGGGCACCGGCGTCCTCTTCATGATCCAGCTGGTGCAGGGCCGGCCGATGGACATGTTCGAGATCGTCGTGGAGACGGCCGTCATCTCGCTGCTCATCATCCGGCAGGCGGTCACGCTGGTCGAGAACGCGGTGCTGCTCGACCGCCTCTCCGACAGCCAGGCGCGGCTGAGCCACCAGGCGTTCCACGACGGCCTCACCGGGCTGTCCAACCGGGTGCTGTTCCAGGACCGGCTCGACCACGCGCTCGCCCTGCACCACCGCGACCAGCGCCCCCTCGCGGTGCTCTTCCTCGACCTCGACGACTTCAAGGCCGTCAACGACCGCTACGGCCACCACGCCGGCGACCGGCTGCTGCACCTGGTCGCCGACCGGCTCCGCGGCGCCGTCCGCGAGGGCGACACCATCGCCCGCGTCGGCGGCGACGAGTTCGCGGTGCTCCTCGAAGGCGGCGGCGACCCCGGCGTCCCCGCCGAGCGCATCATGGCCTCGCTGCGCGAACCCTTCGACCTCGACGGCGCCACGGTCACCGTCGCCGCGTCCGTCGGTCTCGTCGAGGCGGGCACGCACGGGCCGGTGCACACCGCCGACATGCTCCTGCGCCGCGCCGACGCCGCCATGTACGCCGGCAAGCGCCAGGGCAAGGGCACCCTCGTGCGGTACCGCGTGGACCTCCCCGACGGCACCGGCAGCTCCGACCTCGCCGAGATGCTCGCCGACACCCTGCGCGACGGCCGCGGCCTCGACGTGCACTACCAGCCGATCGTGCGGCTCAACGACGGCACCGTCGTCGCGGTCGAGGCCCTCGCCCGCTGGACCCACCCGAGCCTCGGCCCCGTCTCCGCCGACATGTTCATCGCCACCGCCGAGGAGATCGGCCTGATCCGCCTCGTCGACGACTTCGTGCTCGATCGCGCCTGCCGCGACGCCGCCGCGTTCCGCGGCCCGTGGGCCAGCATCGCCGTGCACGTCAACACCTCCGCCGCCCGGCTCGGCCGCCCCGAGCACGAGGAGACCGTCCGCGCCGCGATCCTGCGCCACGGCCTCGCCCCGCACCGGCTGCTGCTCGAACTCACCGAGACCGCCCCGCTGCCCGACCTGTCCGCCGCCGCGGGCGCGGTGCGGCGCCTCGGCCGCTTCGGCGTCCGTTTCGCCCTCGACGACTTCGGCACCGGCTACAACGCCCTCGCCCAGCTGCACGCCATGCCGGTCGACGAGGTGAAGCTCGACCGCAGCTTCACCCTCGCCGACGGCGGGCGCAGCGAGGCCATCTGCCGCTCCATCGTCTCGATCTGCGCGGGCATGGGCGTCACGGTCGTCGCCGAGGGCATCGAGACCGACCGGCAGGAGGCCACGATGGCGGCGCTGGGCTGCCGGTACGGCCAGGGCCACCGCTACGGCCTCGCCGGCCCGCTGCACGAGGTCGCACCCCCCGGAGCTCTGGACCCCGAAAACAGTCTGGTGTGACGTAAGGTCCTCTACGTGTTGGGCCTGATCGTCGCCGCGCTGAGAGCCCGGCGCGCCGCGGCGCTGGTCATGCTCGTCCTCGCCGCGGTCACCATGGGCGCGGCCGTCGGTGCCGCCGCCGCGTCCGGCCGGATGCAGCGCGACGCCGTCACCGCCAGGATCGCCGCCGCCACCCCGGTCGAACGCACCCTGTCCGTCCGCTCCGCCGTCGCCCTCGGCACCCAGCCCGACGACATCGTCGGCAGGTTCCAGGCGCTGATCACCGGTGTCCCCGCCGAACGCAGCGTGCTCGGCGTGCGGTACTCCGGCGTCCTGCGCGCCGGCGACGAGCTGCGCCTGCCGATCGAGCTGCGCGCCGTCGACGGCTTCTGCGGCAACGCCACCATGCTGCAGGGCCGCTGCCCCGAACGCGACGGCGAGATCGTCCTGCCCCCCGACGTGGCCCGGCAGCTGGGCCTCGCCGTCGGCGACCCGCTGCGCCAGGACGGCGGCTCCGGCGTCGCCGTGGTCCCGCTGACCCTCGTCGGGCTGTTCGCACCCAGCGACCCGCTCGGCTGGTACTGGTCCGGGCTGGACGGCCTCGCCGCGTACACCACCCGCGGCACCGTCGCGAAACCCGGCGGCGCCGCGGTCGCCACCTACGACGCGCTGCTGCCCGCCTCCGCCTTCGACGACCCGGCCCAGATCGCCGCCACCGTCACCCGGCTGCGCGCCGGGTCCCTCGAGGTCTCCTCGGCCGCCGCGACGCTCGCCGCGACCGTCGCCGCCGACCGCCGTGGCGTGCGGCGCGGCCTGCTGCTCGTCGAGCTGCAGGTGCTGCTGTGCGGCGGCATCGCGGTTGCCGTCGCCGCCGCCTACGCCGCGCAGGAACGCCGCGCCGATGCGGCCCGCATGGCGATCCGGGGCCTGCCGCCGTGGCGGATCCTCGCCGGCACCGCCGGGCAGAGCCTCCTGCCGCTGCTCGCCGGTGCCGCCTGGGCCGTCGCGGTGCGCCCCGCCCTGTGGCAGGCCCTGGCGATCGCGGTCCTCGTGGTCGTCGCCGCCGAGTGGCCGGCGACCCGTGCGAGCGTGCCGGCGCTGCTGCGGGTCGTGCAGCCCCGCCGCCAGCTGGTCGCCGCCACCCTCGAGGTGTGCGTGCTCGCCCTCGGCGCCGCCGCCGTGTTCCAGCTCGCCGCGGAGCCGCCGGCCGACGTCCGCCGCGACACCGGTCTCGGTCTCGGCCAGGCCGCAGCGCTGTTGATTGCTCTGGCGGCGGGTGTACTGGCGACCCGCGCGCTGTTGTCCGCCGCAGGGCTCGCCGGCCGGACGGCCCTCGCCGGCGGCCGCGTCGGCGGTGCCCTCGCGGGCCTGACCCTGGGACGGCGGCGGACCGCGTACCGGATCGTGCCCGTCATCGCGGCCGCCACCTGCGTCCTGGCCGTCGCCGCGCAGGACTGGGCCGGGGCCGCGGGCGCCCGCGCCGACCGCGCCGCCGTCGAGGTCGGCGCCGACCGCGTGCTGCGGGTCGCGCCGATGGACCGGGAGAAGCTCCTCGCCGCCGTCCGCGCCGCCGACCCCGGTGGCCGGGACGCGATGGCCGTCGCGATCAGCGGCGGCACCGGCGCGCCGGTCATCGCCGTGGACGCCACCCGCCTGCGGGCGGTCACCGGCGTCTCCTTGCCGTCGCTGCGCGCCGAGGCACCGGCGCCGCTGACGTTCACCGCGACGGCGCTGGCGCTGCGCTCGGTGTCGGCCGGCTCGACGGTCACGCTCCAGCTGGCCGCCCCCGGCGAGCGCGTCACCGCCGTCTTCCAGACACCCGGTTTCCTCGCCGAGCCGGGCACCGCGGCGACCGCGGAGTCCACTGTGGATGTCGCGGTGCCGCAGTGCGCGGCCGGCTGCCGGCTCGTCTCGGTCGAGACCAACCGCGGCCCCGTCGACCTGCTCGAACTGCGCGCCGGCGGCACGGTGGTGGTCGACGGCGCCGCGTTCGCCGACCCGGCCCGCTGGCGGACCACCCTCGCCCGGTCCGTCAGCACCGTGCAGGCCGGCCAGCACGACGGCCGCCTGCGCCTGCAGGACGTCGACCCGCCCAGCGAACGCCCCCGCGACAACCGCCTCTACGTCGTCGACACCCCGGTCCCGCTGCCCGCCGTGATCGCCGGCGACCTCACGCTGTCCGCCGACAACGACGTGCCCCGCGTGCGGGTCTTCGGCGCCGACGTGCCGGTGGCGCCCCGCTCCGTCACGTCCGTCCCGCGCGGCGGCGCCGAAGGAGTGCTCGTCGACCTCGAATACGCCGCCCACGTCGTCGGCCCGTCCGGCGGCGTCCCCACCACCACCGCGGAGCGCCTCGAGGTGTGGCTCGGCCCGTCCGCCCCCGCCGACCTGCCCGACCGGCTGCGGGCCGCCGGGATCACCATCGCCGGCGGCGACAGCACCGGCGCGGCCACCGCCCGCGCGGCGCGCCTCGCCCCGCCGTGACCCTGGGCGCAGGGCTCGCCGGCGGCGCGATCGCCCTGCTGCTCGCCGCGGTCACCGCCGCCGTCGTCGCAGCCGTCGACCGGCGCCAGCGCGGCGCCGAGCTCGCCGCCCTGCGCCGCCAGGGCCTGCCGGCGTCGACCGTGCGCACCGTGGGCCGGTGGACCGCGGCCGCGCCGGTCCTCGTCGCCGTCCCCGTCGGGCTTGCCGCGGCGGTCCTGCTGCGGCTGCTCGCGCCGGCACCGGTCCGCCCGTTCGCCGACCGCTGGCCCGTGCCGGTGGAGCCGGTGCAGTGGCTCGCGATCCTCGCCACGGCCGTCGTGGTGTTCGCGGTACTGCTGCCACCCGCACTGTGGTCCCACCCCACCCGTGACGGCGCCCGGAGGTCCCGGTGATCGGACTGGTCCTGGCCATGCTGTGGTCGCGGCGCGGCCGGGCCGTCGCCGTCATGCTCCTGACCGCGCTCGCCACCGCCGGCGCGCTCGCCGCCCCCGTGTTCCTCGCCCGGTCCGACGACCGGATCGTGCGCACCGAGGTCGCCGGGGCCGCGCCGTCGGAACGGACCGTCCTCATCACCGGCGAGGTCCAGTCCTCAGGTGGCGGCCGCATGGCCAACACGTTCCAGAACCTCGCCGGCGGCTGGCTCGACACCCCCGGCTACGCCACCGTCTTCTCCGCGCAGTTCGCCGCCCAACCGGCCGAGATTCCCCAGGCATCCGCCAGCCAGCTCAGCACCGTGCTGTTCCGCGAAGGCATCTGCGAGCACGTCCGCGTCGTGGCCGGCAGGTGCCTGATGGGCACCGGCGACACCGTGCTGACCGGGCGCACCGCCGACCGGCTCGGCCTGCACCCCGGCGACGCCATCGCGCTCAGCGGCTCCCGCTACGACACCGACCTCAAGCGGTACGTCCCGGCCGGACCGCCGACCGCCCTCACCGTCGTCGGCGTCGTCGAGCCCCGCGACGGCGGGGAACCCTACTGGGGCCGCGCCGGCGGCGTCCGCGACGCGTTCCACGTCGACCGGCGCACCCTGGACACGTTCGCCCGCCCCAGCGAGCTGCAGTCCTACGACGCGTACCCGCTGCCGGGCGCCATCACCGTCGACACCCTCCCCGCGCTGCGCGAATGGGTCGTCGACGCGCAGCGCCGCAGCACCGACGATGCGCGGCTCAACACCGACCTCGACGTGCTGCTGGACCGCATCGCCGAACGCCGCACCGAGGTCCGCGCCGCCGTGCCCTTCGCGGTCGCGCCGGTGCTGCTGCTCGCCTGGGCCGTCATCACCCTCGCCGTGTCCACCGTCATCCGGGCCCGCCGCTTCGAGCACGGCGTCATCGCTCTGCGCGGCGTCGCCCGTCCCGTGCGGTGGTGGCTGGCCACGGGGGAGACCCTGCTGTCCGTGTTCGCCGGGGCGCTGCTCGGGTTCACCGCCGCCGGCGGCTGGCAGACCCGCGGTGCCTGGCCGTACGCGGCGGTCGCCGTCCTCGGCGCCCTCGCCGTCGCGGTCGCGGTCGCGCTGCGCACCGTCTCCGCGCCCGTCTCCTCGCTGCTGCGGCAGGTCGACCGGCACACCGCCCGCTGGCGCGGCCTCGCCCTGGAAGGCGTCCTCGTCGTGGCCGCCGCCGTCGCCGTCGCGCAGGTCCGCGGCCGCCCCGGCGGCGTCGCCCTGCTCGCGCCGGCCCTCGTCATGCTCGCCGGCGCCGTCCTCGCCGGCCGTGCCGTGCCGATCCTCAGCGGACTGCTCGCGGGCCGGGCGCTGCGCCGCCGGACCGTCGGCCGATTCCGGCTCGCCGGGGCGCTCGCCGGGTTCCGGCTGGCCCGCCGGCCCGTCGGCGCGCGCCTCCTGGCGCTGCTGACCCTCGCCGTCGGGTCGCTCGCCTTCGCCGCGGCCGCCACCTCCGCCGTCGACCAGCGCCAGCGGGACCAGGCCGACCTCGACACCGGCGCGCGGGTCGTGCTCACCGTCGACGCGACCAGCCGCACCCAGCTGCTGCGCGCCGTGCGGGCCGCCGACCCCGACGGCCGCTCCGCGATGGCGGCCGTGCCGGTCCGCCTCCCCGAGAACGGCGAACCTGGCGTCGTCGCCGTCGACGCAACCCGGCTGCCCGCCGTCGCGCTCTGGCCCGCCGGTGGCGGCCCGGTCGCCGAGGTCGCGGCGCAACTGCACCCGCCGCTGGCCGCGCCGCCGGTCATGCTCACCGGCGCGTCACTCACCCTCGACGTCACCGCCGCGACGCTCGATCGGACCGACGTCGTCCTCGCCGCCACCCTCGCCCCGCTCGACGGCCGGCCGACCGCCACCGTCGAGCTGGGGACGCTCGTGCGGGGGCGCCAGTCGTACACCGCGGAAACCACCATGTGCACGCAGGGGTGCCGACTGGTCGAGCTGGCTGTCCGGTTGCCGCCGTACGTCGGACCGGCGATCGTGGTCACGCTGCACTCACCGCCCGCGGCCGACTGGCGCACCGCGCCGGGCGCGACCGCGACGAGCGGTGCCGACGGGGTCACCTTCACCCTGCCGATGACCTCGCAGCCTTCCGCCGGGAGCCTGCGCCCCGCGGGCGGCCCCGCCGAGCTGCCGGTCGTGACCACGGCGCCGCCGCCCGAGAACGGCACGTTCAAGACGTTCGGCGGCAAGGCGGTGCCTGCGGAGGTGTCGACCGCCACCCACCTGCCCCGGGTCGGGACCTTCGGCGCGCTCGTCGACCTGGAGTACGCCGACCTGTTCGCCGCCGACGACGGCCGCGCCGAGAACGCCGAGGTGTGGCTGTCGGCGACGGCCCCGCCCACAATCGTCGACGCGCTGCGGGCGCAGGGGCTCACCGTCACCGGCCGCCGCACCGTCGCCGACACCCGCGCCGGGATCGCCGCCGGCGGCACCGCGCTCGGCCTGCGCTTCTACCTCTTCGCCGGGCTCCTGTCGGTGGCGCTCGGCGCGGCGGGGCCGGCGGTGGCCGCCATCGGCACCAGCACCGCCGACCTGCGGGCGCTACGCGTGCAGGGCCTGCGGCGGGCGACCGGCACACTGGTGGAGCCGTTCGTGGTCGTGGCGCTCGTCGCGGCGGCCGGACTCGCGGGGGTCCTCGCGGCCGCGGTCGCCTGGGTCGCGGTCGGCGGCGCGCTGCCGGGCCTGACGGGGACCGGGCCGCCGCCGCTCGCGGTGCCGGCGGCGACAGTCGCGGCGACGCTGCTGGTCCTTGCCCTCGCCGGCCTCGCCGCCCAGGCCACCGCCACCCGGCGCTGACCGCGCATGGGCCTGGTGATCGTGCGGCGCGGCACGATGAGCACGGCCGCCCAACGCCGCGAACGCGTCCGCGTCCGCGTCCGCTGCGAGAAGGGCATCCGCTGGGGCGGACGCCCACGCACGACGGCGGCCTGAGACGCTGAGGCAGCCCCAACCAGGACGACCTTTCCCGGTGTCAGCGGCTTCACCGCTCAGAAATGCTCCGCCACATCGTCAGTTCTGGTAACCCTCGCCACCCGCGGAAGGACTGACGACCATGACCGACGCCAGACTGCTGGGCGACGACGAGGCCGCGTTCATCGCGGCGGCCCGCTCAGATGACGCGGCACAGTTCGCGCTGATCACGGAGCGCTACCGGCGTGGGCTGCACGTGCACTGCTACCGGATGCTCGCGAACTACGACGACGCCCAGGACATGACGCAGGAGACGTTCCTGCGGGTGTGGAACAAGCGGGAGTCGTTCAAGGGCCACGCCGCGCTGCGGACCTGGCTGTACCGGATCGCGACGAACGCCTGCCTCGACTTCCTGGACAAGCGCAACGACCGCATACCCGTGCCTGCCGAGCTGCCCGGCGCGGGCTCGGAAGTGCACTACCTGCAGCCCTACCCGGACCTGATGCTCCCGGAGGACCCGCAGGAATCGGCGGTGGCGCGGGAGACGATCGAGCTGGCGTTCATCGTCGCCGTCCAGCACCTGCCGCCGCGGCAGCGGGCGGTGTTCATCCTGCGCGACGTCGTCGGCTGGCCGGCGTCGAAGGCCGCCGACGCCCTCGAACTGACCGTCGCATCGGTGACCAGCGCGCTGCAGCGGGCGCGCGTGACGATGCGCGAGCAGCTGCCCGACCGCCGCCTCGACTGGCGGCGCCCTGCCACGCACGAACTGTCGGATGACGAGCGCGGCGTGGTGAAGTCGTACATCGACGCCCATGAGCGCAACGACGTCGACGGGCTGATGGCCCTGCTGCGCGACGACCTGCGCTTCACGATGCTGCCCGACCCGGGCACCGTGACCGTCACGGCCAAGGACGCGGTGGACGGCTGGGTCTCCGCCGGGCTCTTCCAGCACGGCTACGACGACTGGCGCTGCACCGCCACGACGGTCAACCGCATGCCTGCCGCCGCGCTGTACCTCCGCACCCCCGACGACCCGGAATACCGTTTGTTCACCATCGCGGTCCTGCACATCGTCGACGGGAAGATCGCCGAACTCACCGGATTCGACGCCACCGACAAACCATGGCTGACCCTGCCCGCGACGCTGTGATCAGACAAGTCCCCGTCGTCGACGAGTCCAGCGCCACGGGCCGGCGTCACCGAAGTCACCGCGGAATGAGCACCCCCTGAGCCGGGTGATCTCGGCGACCGTGTCGCCGGTGACCAGGCGCGTGTTCCAGTCGACCTTGTCGATCGTCGAGGAGAACACCACCTTCGGCATGTCCCGCCAGCGGCGGGCGAACTCGATCGCCGCCGGTGTGGCGCCGGGCGGCTGGTCGGCGGTCGGCCAGTGGGAACTCATCGCCTCCCACAGCTTGCGCCCATACAGCGCCAGGCCCGTCGCCGCCACCCGGTCGGACCACTACTGGAACAGCTCGTCGCTCGGCGAGGAGTCCGGTCCCTCACCGCCACTCCAGCCGAGGTCGTCGCCGGGCGCGGCGATGTAGCCGTCCAGGGTCACATTCACGCCGAAGGTCAGTTTCCGCATCATGCCAGCCTCTCGTAGGTCGATCTCATACGTACAGACGGGCGCGGCGCGGAAACCTCATCGGTGCGCGGATCTGCGTCCTGCACCGCCGCCCAACGCCGCGAACGCGCCCGCATCCGCAGCGAGAAGGGCATCCGCTGGGGCGGACGCCCACTCACGACGGCGGCCTGACACGCCGAACTAGCGGCCGTTGCGCCAGTGGTCGGTGTGGCGGGCGCGCTCGATCGCGGCGTCCAGCTGCGGTGCGGTGATCTGCTCCTCGTGCGTGCCGGGGGCGCCGCACGCGAACGCGCCCGACACCGCACCCGCCAGGGCGCACTCCTCCAGCGGGCGGCCGGCGAACCAGCGGCTCATGAAGGCCGTGCTGAACGCGTCGCCGGCGCCGTTGCTGTCGACCACCGGGCGCTCCGGCGTGACCGTGGGGAAGCGGACGACCCGCCGGTCGGCGCGGGCGAGGACCCGGCAGCCGGCGTCGCCCTCCGTCGCCACCACCATCGAGGCCCGGCCCGCGTCGAGGATGCTGTGCATGAGGTCCTCGATCTTCTGCGGTGCCGCCTCGGCGCTGAGGAAGACCAGGTCCGCCTCCCGGGCCAGGCTCATCGCCCACGGCGCCTCGCCGTCCCACGAGTGGATGTCGGTCGACGTGGTGATGCCCAGGCGCCGCGCGTCGGCGAACGCCTCCGACGCCCTGCCGGCGACGTGGACGTGCCGGGCCCGCTCCAGCGCCGGCAGGTACGACGCCCGCGGCAGGCGCAGGTCCGCGGGGTGCCGCCCGTCGTAGAAGGAGAACCGGCGGCCGGCGGCGTCGACCAGGTTGACGCTGCGGGGCGTGCCGTTCGGCGCCGGCACGTGCTCGAAGTCCAGGCCCACGGCCGCATAGCGCGCCAGGACCTGCGCTCCCTGCGCGTCGTCGCCGAGGAAGTCGATGAACTTGGTGCGCAGCCCCAGCGCGTGGAACCCCAGCGCGACCCCGTTGCCCGAGTGCGCGACGTAGTCCCTGACCGGCTCGACGTGCAGCAGGTCGCCCGGCGGGATGGACAGGTCCGGCACGCGGACGATGGTGTCCACACCGACACCGCAGAGCACGAGCACGTCCAGGGGCGCTTCAGTCATCGGGTCATTCTCCCCGGGTGTTCCAGAGCCGCCGCACCAGGACGGTCAGCGCGTCGTGCTGCGCGCCGGTCCGCCGCAGGGCCCAGGCGTCGACGGCGCCGATGACCGCGGCGGTCGCCGACGTGAGCAGTCCGACGTCGGGGGTTGGGTCGATCAGGCCGAGGCGCACGCCGTTGCCGACGAGGGCGCCGATCCACGGGGTGGCACCGCCGGGGTGCGGTGCGGCGGCGAGCACCGCCCGGTCGTCGGGGTGCTCGCGCAGGTGGGCGCCGAGCCGGTCGGTGCCGGCCGCGACCTGCTCCCACAGGACTTCCGGGGTGCCGGCCACATCCTGTGATACTGCGCCCTGCGCGTCAGGCGGTCGGCCGGATTCGTTGGCGGCCCGGCCGGTATCCGGCCGGGCCGCACATCGCCGCTCGAAGGCTTACGGGGTGCAGCAGGTCATGGCGTACACCTGGAACTCCCACAACGAGTAGCCGTAGGCCGTCGCGCGCTGGGTGCCGTTGACCCGTACGTAGCGGCCGGTGCCCGTCACGTTGAGGGTCTGCACGCCGCCGGTGCCCGTCGTCGTGGAATAGATCGTCGTCCAGGTGGTGCCGTCGGTGGACGTCTGCACCTGGAACGCCCTTGCGTAGGCGGCCTCCCAGTTCAGCACCACCTTGTTGATGTTCGCGACCGCGCCGAGGTCGACGCGCAGCCACTGCGGGTCGCTGAAGGCGCTCGACCAGCGGGTGCCGGTGCTGCCGTCGGTGGCGTTGGCCGCGGCGGTCCCGGCGTTCTCCGCCGAGGACGCCGTGGTCGGCTTGCCCTGCGAGACGAGTGTGCCGCCGGTGCTGGTGCTCGGCGTCCCGGCGACGGCCATCTCCCAGAGCGAGTAGCCGTAGGCGGTGCCGCGCTGGGTGCCGTACATCCGCACGTACCTGCCACTGGCGTTGACGGCATAGGTGTCGGTGCCGCCGTCGCCGGTGGTGGTTACCGCGACGGAGACCCAGGTGAGCTGGTCGTTGGAGACCTGGATCTGGTACGCCTTGCCGTACGCGGCCTCCCAGTTGAGGCTGACGTTCGTCAGGTTGTACGACTGGCCCAGGTCCACCTGCAGCCACTGCGGGTCGCTGAACGCGCTCGACCAGCGGGTGGTGAGGTTGCCGTCGGTGGCGCAGGCCGGGCACGAGCCGGCGTTCTCCGTCGACGACGCCGTGGTCGGCTTGCCCTGCGCGATGTTGTTGGTGGGCGGCACGGTGCCGGGCCCCTTGTTGTAGACCGCGACCCAGTCGATGTTCATCTGCCCGCCGGAGATCGTGGCCGCGTTGGGGCCACCGCCGAACGCGTCGGGGAACCCGCCGCCGATGGCCAGGTCGTAGATGATGAAGAACGGATGGTGCACCGCGTTGGCCCAGGTGGTGGCGTCGACGCGGGTGGCCGGCAGCGTGAAGTACAGCGCGCCGTCGAGATACCAGCGGATCTCCTCCGGCGACTTGGACCGGTCGATCTCCACCGCGTAGGTGTGGTAGCCGGTCTGGCAGCCGGGGCACGGCCGTTCGCCGCTGCCGAGGCCGGTCGACTCGTTGCAGGGACCGCCGGGGTTGGTGCCGCAGTGCAGGGTGCCGAAGGTGGAGCTGCGGCCGTTGATGTCCTCCAGGATGTCGATCTCGCCGCTGGTCGGCCAGCTGGTGCCGGTGCGCAGCGTGGAGCCCAGCATCCAGAACGCCGGCCAGTAGCCGGCGCCGTTGGCGGTCGTCACGTTCGGCTGCTGGATCGAGGACTCCATGCGGACCACGCCGCCGGCCTCGGCGCCGTAGGTCGCGGCCTGGGTCTCGATCCGGCCCGACGTCCAGCCGGCCCGCGGGTCGGTCCCGCTGTGCAGGGCACGCAGCACCAGGTGGCCGTTGCCGTCGTGGAACACGTTGGCGGTGCTGTTCGTCATCGTCTCGATCTCGCCGGTGCCGAAGCTGCTGCCCGGCCCGGTGTCGTACTTCCAGTTGGCGGTGTTGATCCCGGTGCCCGTGGCGGCGTTGAAGTCGTCGCTCCAGGTCAGGTTGAACCCGGCCGGCGGGGCGGGCACCGCCGCGGCGGCGGCGAGCCGGGCGGTCTGCAGGCCGTCGGTGGACGCCTCGGTGCCGGCGTACGCGACGGCGGTGACCGCGGCCAGGGCGATCGTGGTGACGGCGGTGCCGGCGGCAGTCCAGCCACGGAAGCGGCGCCGGCGGTGGGTCGGATCGTGCATGAGGTCTCCTCGGGGCGGGACGCGCGGAGCGCGGCGGGGTCCACCCGGTGCGGACGCGGCGGCGGGCCGATGGCGGATCGGCGGGCCGGTGGGGTTCGTCCGGGCCAGGGGAAATCCGACCATGGTGATCGGCCATGGTCGATGCGAATGAGTGAGAGAGCGCTCTCTCGGCACGGTACCAGCGGCCGACGCTTCCTCCAACCCCTGCTTTCGCCGGAGGCGTGCCGTTGACGGTGCTCGACGGTTCACCGGGCGGTGGAGGCACAATCGGTGGCGTGCGGATCGGGGTGCTGGGGCCGCTCGAGGTGCGGGCCGGGTCCGGCGCGCCCATCGAGGTCGGTGGCGCGCGCCTGCGGGTCCTGGTCACGCTGCTGGCCCTGGAGCCGGGGCGGACCGTCACCGCGGCGCGGCTCGCCGACGGCGTCTGGGGCGACACGCCGCCCGGCGACGCCGGCAACGCGCTGCAGTCGCTCGTGTCGCGGCTGCGGCGGGTCCTGCCCGACGGGATGCTCGTGGCGCGCCCGGCCGGGTACCTGCTGGATGTCGACCCCCTCGACGTCGATCACGTGCGGTTCGCCGAGCTGGTCGGCCGTGCCCGGGCGCTGCTGGACCGGGACCCCGCGGCCGGCGTCGAGCTGCTCCGCGAGGCGGAGGCACTGTGGCGCGGGCCGGCCCTGGCCGACGCGGGGAGGCGCCGTTCGCGCTCGCGTGGCGGGCCCGGCTGGACGAGTTGCGGTTGTCCGCCGCCGAGGACCGCCTCGACGCGGAGCTCGGCCTGGGGGCCCGCGCCGCGGCCGACCTGGAGGCCATGGTCGCGGCGCACCCGCTGCGGGAGCGGCTCGTCGGGCTGCTGATGCGCGCCCTGCACGCCGAGAGCCGGACCGCCGACGCGCTGCAGGCATTCGCCCGCTGCCGGGACCGTCTCGCCGACGAGCTGGGCGCCGACCCCTCACCCGCCCTCGCCGCCGTCCATCTGGCGATCCTGCGCAACACGCCGATGGTGGCGGCCGGCGCGGCCGGCGACGTGGCGGGAGCCCGGCGGGCCGGGAACCTGCGGGCCCCGCTGACCAGCTTCGTCGGCCGGGACGACGAGGTGCGCGCGGTCGGCGACCTGGTCGCGAAGGCCCGGCTCGTGACACTCGTCGGGCCCGGTGGCGCCGGGAAGACGCGGCTGAGCGTCGAGGCGGGGCGGTGGCTGCGGGACGCGCCGGACGGCGGGGTGTGGCTGGTCGAGCTGGCCAACGTCGCCGACCCGGCCGACGTCGTCCAGGCCGTGTGGACCGCGCTCGGCATGCGGGATCCGGCCGGTGCCACCGGTCCGGGCCGTCGCGTCGCCGCCGACGGGACGGTGGCGTTGGACCGGTTGGCGGGGGCGCTGGCGTACCGGCGGATCCTGCTCATCCTCGACAACTGTGAGCACGTCATCGGGGCCGCGGCAGCCCTCACGGATCGGCTCCTCGGCGACTGCCCCCACCTGCGGATCCTCGCCACCAGTCGCGAGCCGCTCGGGATCACCGGGGAGGTCCTGCTGCCGGTCGGGCCGCTGCCGGGGGACGGGCTGGACTCGCCGGCGGCGCGGCTGTTGTCGGATCGTGCGGCGGCGGTACGACCAGGCTTCCAGCTCGACGGGTCCGCCCTTCGGATCTGCCGCGCGCTGGACGGCATGCCGCTGGCGATCGAGCTGGCGGCGGCCCGGTGCCGGTCGATGACCGCCGCGCAGGTCGCCGACCGGCTCGACGACAGGTTCCGGCTGCTGACCCGGGGGAGCCGCACGGCGCTGCCCCGGCACCAGACGCTGCGGGCGGTCGTCGACTGGAGCTGGGGCCTGCTCACCGAGGCCGAGCGGGTGATGCTGCGCAGGCTCGCCGTGTTCCCGGGCGGGGCGACGCTGGACGCGGCGGCCGCCGTCTGCGACCCGGACGGGACACTCGGCGACCCGGTGGACCTGGTCGCGGCGCTGGTGGACAAGTCGCTGCTGGTCGAGGACGACGGCCGGTACCGGATGCTGGAGACCATCCGGGCGTACGGGCTGGAGCGGCTGGAGGAGTGCGGCGAGACCGCGCGGCTGCGGCGGCGGCACGCGACCTGGTTCCTGGAGCTCGCCGGGCGGCTGGAGCCTTCGCTGCGCACCGCCGAGCAGCTCAAGTCGCTCGCGGTGTTGTCCGCCGAGCACGAGAACCTGCACGGTGCGCTGCGGCGCGCGATCACCGCCGGGGACGCCGATCTGGCCGTGCAGTTCGTGCTGGTCCTCGGCTGGTACTGGTGGATGCGCGGCCACCGCGTCGAGGGCGCCGGGCTGGCGGTCGCCGCGCTCGCGCTGGACGGGCCGACGGACCCGGACGCGCGGGCGATGGCGTGCGGTGTGGCCGCGGTCAACGGCTTCGACGGCATCGGCGAGGCCGGCCAGGTCAACGCCTGGTTCGAGGAGGCGTTCACGTATCAGGGCCGGCATCCGATGTTCCGGTTGTTCAAGGCGGTCTCGCTGCTGTTCCGGGACGGGTCGACCGCCGAGACTCTCGAGCACATCGGCGGGCTCACCCGCGACCCCGATCCGTGGCTGGCGAGCCTCGGTGAGCTGCTGTACTGCCACGCCGAGATGAACGTGGGCATCCCGTACGACGTCGCGGCCCGCAGGTTCGCCAAGGCGCTCGCCGGGTTCCAGGAGATCGGCGAACGGTGGGGGACGGCGGCGTCGCTGCAGTCCCTCGCGGAGATCCTCGCCCGCCGCGGCGACTACGCGGCCGCCGTCGATCACCTGGAGGAGAGCCTGCGGCTGTTCGGCGAGCTGGGCACGACCGAGGACCGTTCGGCCGCCGAGGTGCGACTCGCCCAGCTGCACGAGCTGCTCGGCCGCCCCGAGCGGGCGGAGCTGGTGCTGGCCGGGGCGCGGCGCACGGCACTGCAGGTCGGGCTGCCCGACGGGATCGCGTTTGTCGAGTACGTGTACGCCGAGCGGGCGCTGCGGGCCGGCCGGCTCGACGACGCGCGGCGGCACTTCAACGGCGCGGCGGACGTCCTGGCCGGTGACCGCGCGTCACCGCAGATGCTCGCGGCGGTCCACGGTGGACTGGCGGTCGTGCGCGCGTTGGAGGGAGCGCCGGGCGATGCCCGTACCATGGCCGCCGTTGCTCTTGAACACGCGCGCAGCGCGTTCGACGGACCCGTCGCGGGTGCGGTGCTCGAGGACGCCGCCGAGGTCATGCTGCTGGACGGCGAGCCCGCCCTGGCCGTGACGCTGCTCACGGCCGCCGAGAAGATCCGGGGTGGCCCCGACCACACCCGGCCGCACCTGGCCACGCTCGCGAGCGCCGCATCCGAGGCGCTGACGACCGAGGAGCGTGCCGCGGCGGTCGCCAGGGGTCGAGCCACGACGATCGAGACCGCGGCCGATCTCCTGTAATTGGATTGAAAATGCCCGGGGTCGCGGCGCACGCTGAGAGGCCGCCACAACGATCCGGGGGGATCCCACCATGCGCCTGCTCCGTGACCTCTGGGCCACGTCGCCGCGCCGCACCGGTCTGGTGGTGTTCCTGGTCATCCTCGGCGCCGCCGGTCAGGCCGCCGCGGCCGGCGTGGCCGGATCGGTCCTGATACATCGATCATGGACGATGTTCGCGGTGCTCGCCGTGGCCCTCGTCGCCGCCGTGCTCACCGACCTGATCGTCGGACTCGTCATGGCCCGGCTCACCGCCGACTGGTCCGCCGACGTCCGCCGCCGGCTGTGCCGGGTCGCGTTCGGCCAGGACCTGCCGACGCTGGAGACGACACCCGTCGGCGAGCTGCTCGACCGCATCGACGGCGACGTGTACCAGGTCGCCTCCGAGGTGCGCGGCAGCGGCGTGCGGATCGCCCAGTCGCTCGCGTTCGGCGTCCTGTCGATCGCGACCACCATGTATGTCTGGTGGCCCGCCGGCATCGCGATGATCGTGCTCGTCGGCGGCCTCATCGTCGTGCTGCGCAAGCCGACAGCGAAGATCGGCACCGCCCGCATGGGCGAGGAGGAGGCCTGGTCCGACCTGGCCGCCGTGATGGAGGAGTCCATCCACGGCCAGGACGACGTGCGCACCAGCCTCGCCCGGCCCTACGTGCTGCGCCTGTACGCCCACCGCGCCAGCGTCGTGCTCGCCCGCGGCCGGCAGGTCTGGATCCGGTCCGGCGCGGTCACCGCCGTCGCCGCCGGGACCGTCCGTGCCGGCATCGCCGTCATCGTCGTCGCCGGGCTGTGGGCCATGGCCACCGACCGCATCGACGGCGCCAGGCTCACCGCCGTGTGGCTGCTCGCCCTCGGCTTCGGCGCCACCGTCGAGCACACCAGCCGGATGGTGCCGGAGCTGCAGTACGCGCTCGGCGCCTGGGGCCGCGTCCAGCTGCTGCGCGACTCGCCGCAGGAGCCCGCCGGCGGTCTCGCGCCGACCGGGGGCGACCTGATCGTGCGGGACCTCACGTTCCGCTACACCAGGGGCGACCAGGACGCCGGCCGCCGGGCCGCCCTGCGCGACGTCAACCTGACGTTCTCGCGCGGCAGGTCCTACGCGCTCGTCGGCCGCACCGGCTCCGGCAAGTCGACCCTGGCGAAGGTGCTGACCCGCGCCGTCGACCTGCCCCGCGGCACCGTCTTCCTCGGCGGCGTCGACCTGCTCGACCTGGACGTGGAGGCGCTGCGCCGGTGGATCGCCGTCGTGCCGCAGCGCACCGAGATCCTCGCCGGCACGCTCGCGGAGAACATCGCCCTGTTCGACCCCGTCCTGGTGCCGCGTGCCGCCTCCGCGCTGGAGTCGCTCGGCCTCTCGTCGTGGGTCGCCGAGCTGCCCGACGGCATGGAGACGAAACTCGGCGAGGGCGGCCACAAGCTGTCCGCCGGCCAGGAGCAGCTGGTGGCGTTCGCCCGCATCATGGTGCGCGACCCGCAGGTCGTGATCCTCGACGAGGCCACCGCGCGGCTCGACCCGGTCACCGAGCTGCAGGTGCAGCGGGCCACCGACCGGCTCCTCGTCGGCCGGATCGGCATCATCGTCGCGCACCGGCTGTCGTCGGTGCGCCGGTGCGACGAGGTCGTGGTCCTCGCCGACGGCGCCGTGGTCGAGGCCGGCCCGATGTCGTCCTCGGCCCGTTTCGCGTCGCTGCTGGCCGCCTCCACTGTCCGTACTGCGGCGCCGGTCGCGGCCGGCTCGTCGATCGCCGTGCTGGAGCCGGCGCCGCTTGTGGGCTCGCTCGTCTCGTCGATGACGGACAAAACGGACCCGCCGCCGCTGCCGAAGCTGCCCCGCGCCCGCACGCTGTGGAACATCTACAAGCTCGCCACCAACGACGCGCGGTACGGCCTCGTGTCCGTCGCCATGTTCGCCATGATGGTGTTCCTCGGCCTCGACGGCTCCGTGCTGCCGTGGCTGTGGGCCGACCTCGTCGACGGCACCGGCGGCACCCTGTGGCCCGCCGCCGGCATCGTCGCCGGGCTGCTGCTGCCGCTGCCCCTGCCGTACTACACCGGCAAGTGGTTCCCCGAGTGGTGGGTCCGGCAGCTGCTGCGCATCAGCCTGCGCCTCGTGCACGGCCAGACCGGCCCGCGCCGGGTCAGCAGCCACACCCCCGCCGAGGTCGTCGCCCAGGGCGGCGACACCGAACGCGTCGTCGTGCTCGCCGACAACCTCATCGACCAGTGGATCTGCGTCTTCGTCCTCATCTCGATGACGCTGGTCTCCGGCTCCCTGGTCCCGGCCGCGTTCATGGCCGCCACGATCGTCGTCTCGGGCCTCACCGCCACGCTGTTCGGCCCGGTGCTGAAACGCTCCGCGACGAAGACCGTCGCCGCCCGCGCCGCGTTCGCCACAGCCCTGGTCTCGTCGCTGTCCGCGTCCCGCACCGTCAAGCTCGCCGGCGCCACCCGCCCCGTCCTGGACCACCTCGCCCGCCTGGACGACGTCCGCAGCGCAAGACAGCGCTGGGAGATCTCCATGCAGGTCTGGGCCCGCTCCACACCCGCCATCGCCAGCGGCCTGCTGCCGATCGGCGCCTGGGCCATGTTCCTCGGCGGCGGCCTCTCCGCCGGCGCCACCCTCGTCGCCGTGTCGACCCTCGGCTCCGCCCGCTGGTTCGCGTGGACGACCGCGTCGCTGGTCTCGCAGCTGCCCTCGGCCCGCGTCTGGACCCGCCGCACCGTGGCGATGACCGGCGAGGCCGAGTACGCCGCCGCCGTCCCCGGCGTCGACCTCTCCTCCGGTGACGCGCCGGCCCCCGTCACCCCGCCCCGCCGCCCGCTGCGCCGCCTCGACCTCGCCGGCTTCACCGCCGTGCACGAGGACGGCACCGTCGCCGTGCGCGACCTCGACCTCACCGTCTCCCGCGGTGAGCTCGTCCTCGTCGTCGGCCCCGTCGGCTCCGGCAAGTCCTCCCTCCTGCGCGCCCTCGCCGGCATCGTCCACCACACCGGCGCCCTGCGCTGGAACGGCGAACCCGTCACCGAACCCGAGATGTTCCTGCGCCCCAACCAGATCGGCTACGTCGCCCAGCTCCCGCGCGTCCTGTCCGGCACCGTCGCCGACAACATCCGCCTCGGCCACGAGGTCGACGCCGACGACGCCGTCTCCACCGCCCAGCTCACCCACGACCTCGCCGCCGCCGGCGCCGGCCTCGGCCTGCTCATCGGTCACAAGGGCACCCGCCTGTCCGGCGGCCAGCTGCAGCGCCTCGCCCTGGCCCGCGCCCTCGCCCCGCGCACCGAGCTCCTCATCGCCGACGACGTCTCCTCGGCGCTGGACGTCACGACGGAGCTCGCCCTGTGGCGCGCCCTGCGAGACCACGGCGTCACCGTCATCGGCTCCACCTCGAAGCGCGCCGCCCTCACCCAGGCCGACCGCGTCGTCGTCCTCCTCGACGGCACCGCGGCCGCCCAGGGCACCTGGCACGAACTCGAGGACCGCTGGGGGCACCTGGCCGGCTGATCCCGCCCGGCCGCCTGCCGCCGGTCTGCCTGGACCGCCGCCGAGCGGCCCAGCGGGCGACCGGTGGCGTGGCGTCCGGCGGGCGTGCACCCGTCCCCGACCCGGTGATCGAAGTCGTTGGGTGGTCGTCGGGGTGGCCGTTCCTGTCCTTGGATCACGGTGGCGGGTGCGTCAATTCGGGCGCGCCGCCCTGCGACGCGACCGTCCCGCGCTGCGGTGCTCGGTGCGGTGCGGTGCGGTGCCCGGTGCGGTGCGGTGCGGTGCGGTGCGGTGCTTGGTGCTCGGTGCGGTGCTCGGAACGGTGCGCGGTGCGGTGCCCGGCGCTCCGGGTGCCGTTCCGCCGGTCCGTGATCGAAGTCGCTGGGTGGTCGTCGGGGTGGCCGTTCCTGTCCTTGGATCACGGTGTCGGGTCCGTCAGTTCGGGGCGGCTCCCTGCGACGCGACTATCCCGCGGTGCGGTGCTCGGTGCTCGGAACGGTGCCCGGCGATCTGGGTGCCGTTCCGCCGGTCCCGTGATCGAAGTCGCTGGGTGGTCGTCGGGGTGGCCGATCCCATCCTTGGATCACGGCACGGGTGCCTGCGGTGCCTGCGGTGCCCGCGGTGCCTGCGGTGCCCGCGGTGCCTGCCATGTCCCGTGCTCCCTGCCCGCACCCCCTTGCCGCTCCGTCCCGGTGATCGAAGTCGCTGGGTGGCTGTCGGGGTGGCCGGTGCTGTCCTTCGATCACGGGGTGGTTGTCCACAGGATGCGGTTCGGGGTTTCGGTCTGTGCGGGGGTGGGGCAGCGTCGTACGGATGGGGGACGGCGGGTTCGAGCGGCTCAGCAAGGCGCAACAGGGGCTCATGTCCCGCGCTCAGGTCACAGCGGCAGGAGTGACGCGGTCGCAGCTGCGCTGGCGGCTGCGCACCGGGCGTTGGATCGCCGTGCTGCCAGGGGTGTTCGCGACGTTCACCGGTGACCTGCGCCGCGAGCAGCAGATGATCGCGGCGCTGCTGTACGGGGGGCCCGACGCGCGCCTCACGGGTGCGGTGGCGCTGGCGGTGCACGGGTTTCGCAGCGTGCCGGTCGAGCACTGTGTCCGGATCGTCGTGCCGTGCAACCGGAGGGTGCCGTCGACCGGTTTCGTGCGCGTGCACCGCACGGCGCGGCCCGACCCGTTCGCACGGCTCGTCGGCACGCTCCGTGTCGCGTCGCCGGAGCGGGCGGTGGTCGAGGCGGCGCGGGCGGCGGTGGATCGGCGGCGGGTTCGTGCCTGGGTGGCCGAAGCGGTACAGGTAGGGCACTGCACGGTTGAGGACCTGCTCCGCGAGCTGCGGGCAGCGCCGCGGGCCGGGACCGCGGCGCTGCGGCGGGCGATCGACGAGGTGGTGACCGGCGTCAGATCGGTGGCCGAGGGCGACGCGCGGGCGCTGCTCGCCGGGTCTGAAGTGCTGCCGGCGCTGCTGTGGAACCCTCGGCTGACCGGCCCGGCCGGCGCTGCCCTGCCGACGCCGGACGGGTGGATCGCCGAGGTGGACCTGGCGGTCGAGGTCGACTCGCGGGCGTACCACCTGTCGCCGGAGGACTGGGAGCGCACCATGCGACGGCACCGGCAGCTCGCCGAGGCGGGTGCGCTGGTGCTGCACTTCTCGCCGCTGCAGATCCAGGAAGAGCCGACGGCGTTCGTGGGCTCGGTCGAGCGCGCGTACCTGACCCGGCTCGCCGCCGCACATCGCAGCCGCATCCACGCCGCCCCGCGGTGACCCGCCCGTGATCGAAGGACGGGGATGGTCGTCCGGGCGGCCCGCTGGCGACTTCGATCATCAACCCGCGCAACGATGGGGTGCGGGGTGGCGGGCACGCCGCGCGGCGGGGTGTGATCGAAGGACGGGGATGGTCGTCCAGGTGGCCCGCTGGCGACTTCGATCATCAACCCGCGCAACGATGGGGTGCGGGGTGGCGGGCACGCCGCGCGGCGGGGTGTGATCGAAGGACGGGGATGGTCGTCCGGGCGGCCCGCTGGCGACTTCGATCATCAACCCGCGCAACGATGGGGTGCGGGGTGGCGGGCACGCCGCGCGGCGGGGTGTGATCGAAGGACGGGGATGGTCGTCCGGGCGGCCCGCTGGCGACTTCGATCACCCGACCGGGACGGCGCCGACCGGGACGGCGCCGACCGGGACGGCGGCGGCGCGGTGGGCGCGGCCCGCGGTGGGCGCGGCCCGCGGGAAGCGCGGCCCGCGGGAAGCGCGGCCCGCGGTGGGCGCGGCCCGCGGTGGGCGCGGCCCGCGGTGGGCGCGGCCCGCGGTGGGCGCGGGCGGCGGGGAGCGCGGGCGGCGGGGAGCGCGGGCCGCGATGTGCGCCGAGCGGTCGGGGCGCTATGTCAGCGGGCAGCCCGGCGCCGCCTGTCGCTGATCGAAGGATGGGAACGGGCACCCCGGCGACCAGGACTCGACTTCGATCACGGCGGCGGGGCGGTACGGAGGGCCGGGCCACGCCATACCGGCGGAGCCAGCAGCGGTCGTGGCAGCGGCGGTGCGGCGGCGGTTGGAAGAGGGTCGCGGAGTCCGCCCGGGTGGGCACCGACGAACATGACCCGGCCGCCGTGGTACAGCAGGACCGTCGCGGTGAGCGGGATGTCGGTCAGTCCCAAGGATCGACGGCCGATGCGCCGGGCTACAAGGCGACCTGCAGGGCGACGCGGCCGGCGCGGGTCTTCTTCGCCGCGTACATGGCGGCGTCGGCGCGGGCGATGAGCGTGTCGGCGTCGAGCATGCCGGGGCAGGCCCAGCTGACGCCGATGCTCGCCCGCGGCAGGATTCGCACGGTGCCCGCGTCGGTGTCGAAGTGCAGGGCGGCGGTGTCGGCGGCGAGGGCGGTGGCGAGGGTCTCCGCGATGCGGTGGGCCTGGGCCCGGCCGGCGACGTCGCGGCAGACGACGACGAACTCGTCGCCGCCGAAGCGGCCGACCACGTCGCCATCGCGGACGGCGCCGCGCAGCAGAGAGCCGACGTGGGTGAGGAGGCGGTCGCCGGCGGCGTGGCCGTGGCGGTCGTTGACGGCCTTGAACTCGTTGAGGTCGACGAAGACGATGGCGACGCCGCGGTTCGTGGCCGGCACGGCCAGGGCCTCGTCGAGGATGGTGAGGGTCGCGGCGCGGCTGCGGCAGCCGGTGAGCGCGTCGTAGGTGGCCTGCCGGTGCAGTTCCTCGCGCATCCGGACCGCGTCGGTGACGTCGGTGAGGCAGATGATGGCGCCGGTGATCTGGCCGTCGGGGGCGGCGAGGGCGCGGACCTTCGCGTCGACGCGGCGCAGGCCGGTGGTCGGGTGGCGGAAGCCGTATTCGAGGTCGACGTCGACGCCGTCGCGCAGGACCCCGTCGAGGGCGTCGGTCACGGTGGGAAGGTCGCCGGGGATGACACCGGCGGCGAGGACGGCGGCGCTGAGGATCTCGCCTTCCTGGATGCCGATGGTACTGGCGACGCGCGCGTTGCGGTACACGATGCGGCGGTCGGCGTCGATCTGCACGATGCTCATCGGCAGGGCCTCGGTGAGCCGGCGCAGCAGCTGCTCGCTGGCGCGCAGCGCCTCCGCGGCGGCCATCTCGTCGGTGATGTCGAGCATCTCGCCCAGGACGTGCGGATGGTCCGGCACGCCGAGGAAGCTGTGGTTGGTGATCTCGAACCAGATGGCGCGCCCGTCGCGGTGCAGGTGCCGCAGCCGGACCCGGCGGGCCTCCCCGGACGGCACGGTGAGCAGGTCCATCCAGCTGGAGATGGCCCGCTGGTGGTCGTCGGGGTGGACGAGCTCGATGGCGCGGCGGCCGACGAGCTCCTCGGCGGTCCAGCCGAGCAGCCGCACGATGCCGGGGTCGGCGTCGGTGATGACGGCCGTCTGGTCCTTGCGGACGGTGACGAGCCGCGGCCGCACCGCGTCGATGCCGAGTGCGTCGGGCTGGGCCTCGAGTCCGGTGATGCAGCAGGTGTACAGGCCGAAGCGGTGCGTCGTGTCGATGAGGTGCATGCGGGCGGTCGCCCCGGGCGCGGCCTTCGGGTGGAACAGGCAGCTTGCGGCGCCCTCGGTGAGGGCCCGGTGCCAGGTGTCGACGACGACGGCGTGGTCGTCGCCGATCACGAGCCCGAGCGCCGAGGTCGGCCCGTCCAGGGGGCGCATGCCGGTGCGCCGCAGCTCCTCCGGCAGGGGCGCGAACAGGCCCTGGATGGTGACGGCGCTGACGAACGCGTCGGGGTGCTCCGCCTGCAGGGTGGCGAGCACCGCGTCGCGCGCGTCGGTGTCCATCGTCGATCCGGCCATGCCTGCGTCATCGGCCGGTCAGTAGTGCGCTGAAGACCTTCCCGTGTGACATCGCCGATGCTATGAACGCTGCATGCTGCCCGGTGGCATGATGCCCGTCACCCAGCTCGTCGCTATGATCCGCAGTTCCCCGCCGAAGGGGGCGGCGGGCCTGCTGATGTCCATGCCCGCCGACCGGCTGCCGTTGCTCGCGGCGCAGCTGCGCCCGGCGGACCTGGCGAGGCTGGTGCCGGCGCTCGGCGCCCCGGCGCGGCGCGACCTGGTCGCCGCGGTCACCGACGAGCGGCTGCCGGCGCTGGTCGCCGCGCACGCGGTGGCGCTCGTCCCGGCGTTGCCGACCGCCCGGCTCGGCGCGGTCGTCGCGGTCATGCCGGACGAGGCGCTCGCGGCGCTGCTGGACGCCCTGCCGGCCGAGGAGCGGCGGCGGGTCACGAGCGTCACCGACCCGCGGCGCGAGCGCGGGTGCGCGGCCTGCAGTACCGCACCCAGCTGTGCGACGCGCTGGGCAGGGCGAACGTGCGGATCGCCGCGGCCCCGGAGCTGCCCGCCGGCACCTGGTCGGTGACCGGGCTACGGTGGCGGATCGCGGTCGCGGCGGGCTTCGGCGACGACGGCAGCCACGCAGTGCGCGACGCGGAGGACGCCGCCTACCGGCTCCGGGCGGACGGTGCCCTGGCGGTCATCGACGGCCCGGCGGCCGCCGGGGTGCTCGCCTACTGCCGCTCCAGCGGCCGGCCCGTCGACGTGGTGACCTGGGCCGACACCCGCCACGACGGCCATCTCACGCGTGCCCTGGTCGGCCTGTTCCAGTGAGCTCGTAGGCGTCGCGGGCGGCCATGATGTGCTCGATGTTGGTCTCCGCCCACGCCTTCAGCGCGCCGAGGACCGGGGCGAGGGACCTGCCGAGCGGGGTCAGCTCGTAGTCGACGCGGACCGGGACGGCGACGGTGACAGTGCGCTTGACCAGGCCGTCGCGCTCCAGGGTGCGCAGGGTCTGGGTGAGCATCTTCTGGCTGACGCCGGCGATGCGCCGCCGCAGCTCGCTGTGCCTGCGCGGGCCGTCGGCGAGCGCGTTGACCAGCAGGCCGGCCCACTTGTCGGCGATCGTCTCGAAGACCTCGCGGGTCGGGCAGGCGGCCATGTACGCGTCGTAGAGGACCTTCGCCTCGGCGCGCTGCTGCTCGGCGGTCTTCGGCACGACGTTCCTCCCGGCTCCCCAGGGCACTTTTAGGTGCCTGGTTTCCCACGGTACCTGTCTCAGTAAGGCTGTTTCCCGTCAGATCCATCGAACAGTGAGGGAAGTCATGCGAGTGGTCGAGGTACAGCGGTACGGCGGGACCGACACGCTGCGGGTCGCGGACCGGCCGGAACCGGAACCCGCCGGCGGCCGGGTGCGGGTGCGGGTCGCCGCCGTCACGGTCAACCCGGTCGACACGGCGACGCGGGCCGGGTACCTGGCTGCGGCGGCGCCGGACGTGACCGCCCCGTTCGTTCCCGGGTGGGACTTCGCCGGGGTCACCGACGACGGACAGGCGGTCGCCGGGTTCGTGCCGTGGTTCGAGCAGGGCGGCACCGTCGGCTCGTACGCATCGGTGCTGCTCGCCGACCCGGCGTGGTTCGCGCCGGTGCCGGTGCCCGATGACCGGCCCGCCGACCTGGCGACCGCGTCGACGGTGCCGTTGAACGCGGTCACCGCGGCGCACGCGCTGCGCCTCGCAGGGCTCGCCGCCGGCCAGACGCTGCTGGTGACCGGCGCGAGCGGCGGCGTCGGCGGGTTCGCGGTGCAGCTGGCGGTCGCCGCCGGCGTCGACGTGACCGCGGTCGCTTCCACCGGCGACGAGGCGTACGTGGCGGGGCTCGGCGCGAAGGCGGTGCTGTCGCGGTCCGACACGCCGCCGCCGGGGTCGTTCGACGGGGTGCTCGACGCGGCGTCGGTGCCGGGCGCGATCGCCGCGGTCCGCGACGGCGGCGCGTTCGTGGCGGTGATCGACCCGGCGACGCCGGCTCCGGAGCGGGGCGTGCGGGTCGCCACCGTGCACGTGACCCCGGACCGGGAGCTGCTCACGCGGCTGCTCGGCGCGGGGCTGATCACCCGGGTCGCCGGCACCCTGCCCTTGAGGGAGGCGGCGGAGGCGCACCGGCGGCTGGAGGCCGGTGGCCTACGCGGCAAGCTGGTGCTGACTGTCTGAGATCGCGAGATCCGGCGCGGGCCGGCCGAAGTGGTACCCCTGGACGTAGCGGTAGCCCAGCCGGTACAGCTCCTCGGCCTGCGCCGCGGTCTCCACACCCTCCGCGATCGCGGTCAGCTCCAGGTGGTTGCTCACGTCGATCAGGGCCCGGGCGATGACGGCCTGCCGGCTGGGGGTACCGACGTGATCGATGAACGACTTGTCCACCTTGAGAATGTCGACCGGCGCGGTCTGCAGCAGGCCGAGCGACGAGTGCCCGGTGCCGAAGTCGTCCAGGGCGATGCGCACCCCGAGGGCCCGCACCGCGCGCAGCGTGTCCAGCGCGGTGTCACTGTCGAAGACCGCGGTCTCGGTGACCTCGACGACCAGGCACCGCGGCGGCAGGCCCGTCACGGCGAGCACCGCGGCGACGGTACCGGCGAAGTCCGGCTCCGACAGCTGCCGGGCCGAGACGTTGACGCTCACCCGCTGCGGGGCCCGCGCGCCCAGGGTGGCCCGCCAGTGCGCCATCCGGGCGCACGACTCGCGCAGGGTCCAGGCGCCGAGCTCGACGATCAGCCCGTTGTGCTCGGCGACCGGGATGAAGTCGACGGGGTTGACCGTGCCGCGCAACGGATGCCGCCAGCGCACGAGTGCCTCCACCGCGACCGTGTCGCCGGACGGCAGCGCCACGATCGGCTGGTACACCATGAAGAACTGCGACTCGTCCAGGCCGGTCCGGATGTCGGCACCGAGCTCGGCGTGCTCCGTGGCGCGGAGGTCCAGGCCGGGCTCGTAGCGCAGCTGCCGCCCGCCGGTGACCTTCGCCGCGTACATCGCGACGTCGGCGCGCCGCAGCGGCTCGAACGCCTCGGTGGTGCCCTGGCAGTCCGCGACGCCGATGCTGGCCCGCACCAGCAGCCGGTGCGATCCGGCCACGAACGGCAGGTCGAGCGCGTCGGCGAACACGGTCACGTCGCCGGACGGCACCAGCAGCGCGAACTCGTCGCCGCCGAGCCGGGCCACGGTGTCGCCCGGGCTGGCCACGGATCGCAGCCGCTCGGCGACGGCCACGAGGAGCCGGTCGCCGACGCCGTGCCCGAGCCGGTCGTTGATGGCCTTGAAGTCGTCGAGGTCGATCAGCGCCACCGTCGTCGTCGAGCCCAGCGCCGCACGGATGCGCAGCTCCAGCTCCCGCCGGTTGGCCAGCCCGGTCAGGTCGTCACGCATGGCGAGCTGCCGGACCTGCCGGACGAGGCCGGCCATGCGTACCCCGACGAGCAGGAACAACACCACGGCGCAGGCGCCGACCGGCAGCCAGTCGATGTCCTCGGGCCGGGTGACGCCCTGCACCAGGAGCACCCCGGGTGCCAGCAGCGACGAGCTCGCCAGGGTCAGCAGCCGCACCCAGCCGGACCGCAGCCCCTCCTCGCCCGTGTCCGGCTTGCGCGCCGGCCGTTTCGAGGACGGGTGCAGCGCGGCCGCGGCCCACAGCACGTAGGACAGCAGCCAGCCCGCGTCGAAGAACCCGCCGTCATAGGAGGTGTACGCGGTGAACACCGAGTACGCGACGTCGGCGCAGGTGAGCACGGCGAACGAGGCGGCGAGCAGCCGGATGCCGGTGTCGCGCACGGCACCGGAGACGAACAACCGGGCGAGCATCGCCAGCAGCAGCACGTCGAACGCCGGGTACGCGAGCGCCACGACCCGCGCACCGACGCCGACGCTGCCGTCGTGCGCGATCGGCTGCATCACGAACGTCCACAGCACCAGCCCGACCCCGGTCGCCACGATCGAGGCGTCCAGGACCGCGGCGCGGCTGCGTCCTGCCCGCTCCCGCACGAGCGCGAAGACCCCGGCGACGAGCAGCGGGTACGCGATCAGGTACAGCGCGTCCGCCACCGACGGAAACGGATCCTGGTGCAGTCCGTGCACGTAATAGCTGTAGACGCCGTCACCGCTCGCCCACAGCCCGGTACCGGCCGCGAACAGCAACCACGGCAGCCTGCCGCGGGCCACGGCCAGCATCACCAGCGCGGCGGAGGCCCCGAGCCCGTCATAGACCAGCCCCGCGGCGAGGGACCCGTTGGGCAGCGTGAAGTAGCCGGCGGTCGCCAGCAGGCCGGCGACCGTCCACCACATCCACAACCGCTCTGTTCCCCGCACCTGTGCACCATCGGCGGCCGCGGGTCCGGCATGAGGGTGCTTCAGCTCACGCTTGTCAGTGCCCCGTCGATCTGCGCCCGCAGCTGCGACCGCGGCCGCGCCCCCACCACCTGCGACACCAGCTCCCCGTTGCGGAACAGGCTGAGCGTCGGCATCGACATCACCCCGTACGCCCGTACCGTCTCCGGATTCGCATCCGAATCGATCTTCACAATCCTCGCCCGCCCCGCATACTCCACGGCAAGCTCGTCCAGCACCGGCGACAGCCGATGACACGGCGGGCACCACTCGGCCCAGAAGTCCACCAGCACCGGCAGCTCACTGCCCAGCACCTCCTCGGCGAACGTGGCATCGGTGACGTTCTGCATGCTCAGCCCAGCTCCTTCACGATCGTGGCGCGGATGCGCCGCAGCCGCACGATGTAGTCGTCGATCTCGGCAAGCCTGCGCGTCAGCACCTCGACCGAGGCCGGGCACTCCGCGCCGGAGCTGTGCCCCTCACGGATGCACTCCACGAACGGCCGGGTGTCCTCGAGGTTGAACCCGATCTCCAGCAGCGCACGGATCTCCCGCACCAGCCGCAGGTCCTCCTCGTCGTAGTCCCGGTACCCGTTGGAGCTCCGCCGGGCGCTGAGCAACCCCTGCTGCTCGTAGTAGCGCAACGCACGGGCACTCGTCCCCGCCTGCTCCGCCAGCTCACCGATCCGCATACGACAAACCGTAAACCTTGACAGTGACGTCAACGCCAGCCTCGATCCGCCCCGCGTGATCGAAGTCGCCGGGCGGCCGCCGGGGCAGCCATTCCCGTCCTTGGATCACGAGTGGTAGGCGCGGGATGTCCGGCGGTGCGCCCCTCCCGCATCCCGAACCCCACCACGACAGGCACTCCTCACCCAGCCCGCGCGACCCAGCCCACGCGCCGATCCGTGATCGAAGTCGCCGGGTGGCTGTTGGGGCGGCCGTTGCTGTCCTTGGATCACCGGCGTTGGCCGTGGAACGCCGGTGCGGCGCGCCGGTGTCGTTGGCGGCCGCGCCCGTGCTTTCGGCGTCGTTCACCCGTTGGTTCGTGATCGAAGTCGCCGGGTGGCTGTTGGGGCGGCCGTTGCTGTCCTTCGATCACCGGCGTTGGCCGCGGAACGCCAGCGTTGGCCGTGGAACGCCGGTGCGGCGCGCCGGTGTCGTTGGCGGCGCGCCTGTGCTTTCGGCGTCATTCACCCGTTGGTTCGTGATCGAAGTCGCCGGGTGGTCGTCGGGACGGCCGTTCGCGTCTTCGATCACCGGCGTTGGCCGCGGAACGCCAGCGTTGGTCGTGGAACGCTGGTGCGCGCCCCAGTGCCGTTGGCGGCCGCGCCCGTGCTTTCGGCGTCGTTCACCCATTGGTTCGTGATCGAAGTCGCCGGGCGGCTGTTGGGGCAGCCGTTGCTGTCCTTGGATCACCGGCGTTGGCCGCGGAAGTCCCGGTGCGGCGCCCAGTGTCGTTGGCGCCGCCGCCGCGCCTGTGTTTCGGCGTCGTTCACCTGTTGGTTTGTGATCGAAGTCGCCGGGTGGTCGTGGGGACGGCCGTTCGCGTCCTTCGATCACGAACAGATGAGATCGAGGGCGAGGGCGCCACCGAGGCGTGTCCGGTTTGCCTCCCGAAGCGTGGTCGCCGACCTGATTCGCGGAGCCTCTCGCGCCGGGGTCTTCCAGATGCAGCGCGAAGGCCGCCGCGGAAACATCAGCGCGCGGTCCAGCCGCCGTCGATGAGGAGGGTTTCGCCGGTGATGAGGGAGGCGGCGGGGGAGACCAGGAACAGCACGGCGCCCGAGACCTCGACCGGCTCGCCGATGCGGTGCAGGGCGGCGATCCGCTCGACCACGTCGCGGCGGTGTGAAGGGTCGGCGAGGTACTCCTCGGTGCCGGGGGTGTGGATGAACGTCGGGGCCACCGCGTTCACCGTGATGCCGTGCCCGCCCCACTCGACGGCGAGGCAGCGGGTCAGGTGCGCGATCGCGGCCTTCGTCATGCAGTAGACCGCCTCGCCGGGCAGCGCGACGGCGCCGGCCTGTGAGCCGATGTTGACGATGCGGCCGTAGCCCTGCCGGATCATGACCCGGCCGGCGGCCTGGCTGGCGAAGAAGGTGCCCTTCAGGTTGACCGCGAGGGTCCGGTCGAAGTCGTCCTCGACCACGTCCTCGGCGAGGTTCTCCGGGGCGATGCCGGCGTTGTTGACCAGGATGTCCAGGCGGCCGAAGTGGGTCACGGCCGCGTCGACGGCGGCGCGGACCTGCGCGACGTCGGTGACGTCCATCTGCAGCGGCAGGACGCGGCGGCCCAGCGCCGTGACCTCGGCGGCCAGTCCCGCGTCGGCGTCCACGTCGCGCAGCCCGAGCGCGACGTCGGCGCCCGCGTGTGCGAGGGTGAGGGCGATCGCGCGGCCGAGGCCCCGCGCGGCCCCGGTCACCAGGGCCACCTGCCCCGGCACGTCGAAGCGCGGAAAGGCGTCCATACGGGCAGCGTACGTGAAAGGGCACCATGATCATTCCGGCGCGGTTCAACGGTCCACCCGGCTCCGGCAACGGCGGCTACACGGCGGGGCTGATCGCGACACAGATGAGCGGCGCGGTTGAGGTGACGTTGCGGCGGCCGCCGCCGCTGGACACGCCGCTCACCGTCAGCACGCCCGTCGGGGATGAGACCGGCGGCACGGTGCAGGTGCACGACGGTGAGGCGCTGGTCGCGTCCGCCCGCGTCGACACCGGGGACCGGCCCGACGCCGTGCCGGCGGTGTCGTTCGCGGCAGCGGTCGAGGCGTCCGAGCGCTACCCGGGGTTCACCGCCCACCCGTTCCCGACCTGCTTCGTGTGCGGCCCTGAGCGCACCGACGGCCTGGCGCTGTTCCCCGGCCCGCTGCCGGACGGGCGCACGGCCACCCCCTGGCGCGTCCCGCGGGACGTGTCGCCGGTGCTGCTGTGGGCGGCGCTGGACTGCCCCGGTGGCTGGTCGGTGCTCACCCAGGGCCGCCCGTACGTGCTGGGCCGCATCACCACCCGCATCGACGCGGTACCCGAGCCGGGGACGCAATGCGTGATCACCGGCCGGCACGTCGCGTCGGAGGGGCGCAAGGCGACGGTGCTCTCGACGCTGTACGGGCCGGGCGGCGACGTGCTTGCCCTGGCCAAGGCGACCTGGATCGCCGTCGAGCGCTGAGAGCCGTTCGGCGGACGACGTGGGGCCGGGGATCACCTAGATTCATGGCGCGCCGGGAAGTCGGCGGCCGGCCATGAAAGGGACGTGCGGTGCCGAACCAGCTGGTCGTCGGCGTGCTCGGTGAGGTCTCCGCCATTCGTGACGGCGTGCCGCTGGACCTGGGCGGGCGGCGGCAGCGGGCGGTGCTCGGGATGCTGGTCCTCGCCCGCGGTGACACGGTCGCGGCCGACCGTCTGATCGACGCGCTGTGGGGTGAGCGGCCACCGCCGGCCGCGGTCGCGGCGTTGCAGTCGTACGTGTCGCACCTGCGCCGCCGGCTCGAGCCGGGCCGGGACGCCCGCTCCCGGGCGTCGGTGATCGCCAGCCAGGGCAGGGGGTACGCGCTGCTGCTGCGCGGCGACGCCGTCGACGCCTGGCACTTCGAGCGCCTGGTGCGCGACGCGGGCGGCGAGCCGTCGGCGGAGGACCTGCAGCGGGCCCTGGACCTGTGGCGCGGGCCCGCCTACGCGGAGTACGCCGACGAACCCTGGGCCCAGGCGGAGACCGCCCGCCTGACCGAGCTGCGCGAGGTCGCCCGGGAGCAGCTCGCCGCGGCCCGGCTCGCGAGAGGCGAGGCGGCGGTGACGGTCGCCGAGCTGGAGTCGCTCGTCGCGGCGGCGCCGCTGCGGGAGGAGCGGTGGCGGCTGCTGATCCTCGCGCTGTACCGCTCGCACCGGCAGGCCGACGCCCTCGCCGCGCTGCGCCGGGCCAGGCAGCTGCTCGCCGACGAACTGGGCATCGATCCGGGGCCGGCGCTGCGCGCCCTGGAGGCGGAGGTGCACGCTCAGGCCGACTCGCTGGACGTACGACCCACGGAAACCGTGGTCAAACCGCAGAACACGAGCGGCGAGGACCTCGTCGACCGGGACCGGGAACTCGCCGACCTCGACCAGGCCCTGGCCGACGCCCTGCGCGGCGACGCGCGGCTGCTGCTCGTCCAGGGGCCCGCCGGCATCGGCAAGACCAGGCTGCTCACCGAGGCCCGCCGCCGAGGGTCGGCGCGCGGGGCGCAGGTTTTCACCGCACGCGGCAGCCGCCTGGAGAAGGAGTACGGGTTCGGCGCGATCCGGCAGCTGTTCGAGGCCGCCGCGACCCCGGGCGTGCTCGACGGGGCCGCCGCCTCCGCCGCGACCGTGTTCGACGTGGCCGGCACCGCGCAGCGCGAGGACAGCGGCCTCGCCGTCATGCACGGGCTGTACCGGCTGACCGTCAACCTCGCCGCCGCCGCGCCGCTGGTCCTGGCCGTCGATGACCTGCAGTGGTGCGACAGCGGGTCGCTGCGGTTCCTCGCGTACCTGGTGCGGCGGGTCGAGGGGCTGCCCGTGCTCATCGTCGCGACGCTGCGGACCGGCGAACCGCACGACGACGCGGCGATCCTGGAGGAGCTGACCGCCGACCCGATCACCGTGCCGGTGCGCCCGGGGCCGCTCAGCGCGCAGGGCGCGGCGAGCGTCGTGCGCGGCCGGCTCGGTGCGGCCGCCGACAGCTTCGTCGACGCCTGCCACCGCAGCACGACCGGCAACCCGCTGCTGCTGCGCCAGCTGCTGCAGGCGCTGCACAGCGAGCGGGTCCCGCCGGACGCCGCGCACGCCGGGACGGTGACCGCGATCGGCTCGCGGGCCGTGTCGGGGCTGGTGCTGATGCGGCTGGGCCGGCTGTCCCCGGCGTGTGCCGCGGTGGCGAAGGCGATCGCGGTCCTGGGCAACGGGGCGGCGCTGCCGACGGTCGCGGTCCTCGCCGGCGTGCCGGAGGACGAGGCCGCCGTCGCGGTGGCGACCCTCGCGCGCGCCGAGGTGCTGCGCGACGAGTACCCGCTCGGGTTCGTGCACCCGCTGGTCGCCGACGCCGTCTACTCCGACCTGGCGCCAGGGCAGCGGCAGCTGCGGCACGACCGGGCCGCGCGGGTCCTCGCCGCCGCCGGTGCCGCCCTGGAACAGGTCGCGGCGCACCTGTCGCAGGTGCCGCCGCGCGGTGACGCCTGGGTCGTCGGCGTGCTGCGCACCGCGGCCGCCCGGGCCCGCGACCGCGCGGCGCCGGACGCGGCGGTCGCCTCGCTCACCCGTGCGCTGCAGGAGCCGCCGGACGCCGACGCCCTGCCGGAGGTGCTGCTGGAGCTGGGGCAGGCCGAGGCGATCAGCAACGCGCCGGCGGCGATGGCGCATCTGCGGCAAGCCTATGACGCGATCACGGATCCGGGTGTACGAGCCGACCTCGCCCTCACCCTCGGCCGCACGCTCGTGTTTGTCGGCGCGCCCGGATCCGCGACCCGGTTCGCCCGCGAGGCCGGCGCGGCGCTGCCCGGGGATCCGCCGTACGCCGATGACCGGCAGGCGCTGCTGGCCACCGAACGCATCAGCGGCTACCTGCACGACCTCGACCCCGCGGTGTGGCGGCGCCGCCCCGAGCCGGCGATAGAGGGCACCGGCCGCGGCGCCCGGATGCTCGCCGTGGCCCTCGCGTGGGAGGCCGTCATGGACGGCACCGACCGGGCCGGGGCCGTGCGGCTGGCCCGCTTCGGCGTCGCCGACGGCGACCTGCTCTCCGCCGACACCGGCATGCTGTGGGTCATCGCCGGGCAGGTCCTCGACCTGTGCGACGAGGACTCGACCGGGCTGTGGGACGCCGGCCTGGCCCAGGCGCACCAGCGCGGCGACCTGTTCACCGCGCTCGGCATGCACCTGTGGCGCGGCTACGTGCAGTGGGGCCGCGGCGACCTGCGGGAGGCGTCGCAGGCCCTGGCCGCCGGCAACGAACTGTCGTTCGTGTGGGGCGCCGGCGGGATCGCGTCCGGCTACGGCGAGGCGTTCCAGCTCGGGCTGCTGCTGGACCGTGGCGACCTGCGCGCCTGCCGCGCCTACCTGGAGCAGGTGCGGTCGCACCCGCGCATCACCGAGGGCGCCCGCATGTTCGGCGAGGCCCACGCCCGGCTCCTCGTCGCCGAGGGCCGCCACGCGGAGGCCCTCGACGTCCTGGACGGCGTCGCACCGATCATGGCGGGGGTGGCGAACCCCGCTTGGCGGCCGTGGCGTTCGGCCCGGGCGCGTGCGTTGGCGGGGCAGGGTCGTACCAGTGCCGCACTTGAGCTTGTCGAGGCGGAACTGGAGCTCGCCGAGGCGTGGGGAGCGCCCCGTGTCATCGGCCGGACCCTGCGGCTGCGCGGCGAACTGCTCGGCGGGGACGGGGCCGCCGACCTGCGCGCCGCGGTCGACCTGCTCGGACGGGGCAACGCCCGGGTCGAGCACGCCCGCGCGCTGGTGTCCTCGCCCGGGTCTGCGCCGAGCCGGAGGCGGTCGCGGCGCTGCGGCAGGCCGCCGCCCTCGCCGCGGCCGGCGGCGCCGACGGGGTCCACCGCGACGCCGTTGCCGCGCTCGCCGCCCTCGGGCAGCCGGCGCCGGCCCGCCCACCGGCGACCGAGACCCTGTCGGCGACCGAACGGCAGATCCTGGACCGGCACCTCGCCGGCGTCGGTGAACGCGACATCGCGGAGGCGCTGCTGCTCACCCCGCGCTCGGTCCGCGCCGCGCTCGACACGATGCGCGTGGCTGGGACGTTCGAATCAGGCGGGACCTGACCCGGGCTCCTGGGGCCGCGCGGCCACGGCCACGTCCAAGTCGTGTCCGTCCCGCCCACCCGGATCCGCGTCGGCCGGCGTTGCGTCAGGCATCCAGCTGCCGGGCCGGGTGCCTGACGTCCCACGGGGTCGGGACCTTCGGCCCTGCGGACCGGCGCCACCCCTGCCGATGCTGATTGCGGTTGGACACGGCGGACGTTGGAGGCGACCCGATGCAACTCGAGGACACGGTACTGGCGCACGAGAAGTGGTTCCTGCGGGACCCTTCGGCGTACACGCCGGACTGGTCGTTCGCGACCCGGCCGGTGACCCTCGCGGTGCTCGCGCTCGTCGTCGCGGTGACCGTCGCGTGGCGGGCGGTCGCCCGGCGCGTCGGCACCCCGGAGCTGACGATCCTGCGGCCGATCGGGCGGATCACGCCGTACCTGCCGCGGCTGCTGGCCATCCACCTCGGCGTGAGCCTGCTCGCCCTCGCGGCCCGCGGGTACTTCCTCGCCGCCGACCTCGAACTGCGTGAGCTGCCGGCGTCCGCGCTGCTCGGCGTCGTCGAGGGCGCGCTGGGCGTCTGGTTCATCACCGGCTTCCGGCTGCGGGCCGCCGCGCTGCTGCTTGTCGTCGTCGGCCCCGTCGCGCTCGCCGCCACCGGGCCGGTCAGCCTCCTGGAGGCCGCGGACCTGCTCGGCATCGCCGGGTTCCTCGCGTTCCTGCCGCCGTCCGGCGACCGGCACGGCGCGGTCACCGCCGACCCGCGGGCCCTGCGCCGGGCGTTGCTCGCGCTGCGGGTCGGCGTCGCCACCGCCCTGGTCACGCTCGCCTTCTCCGAGAAGCTGGCGAACCCGGCGATGGCCCGCGCCACGCTGGAGCACTACCCGCAGCTGGACGTCTTCGCCTACCTGGGCCTGCACGTGCCCGCCGACACGTTCATCCTCGTCGCAGGCGCCACCGAGCTGCTCTTCGGCCTGCTGGTGCTGTCCGGCGCGATGCCGCAGCTGGCGATGCTGGTGGCCGCGGTGCCGTTCAACGCGACGCTGCTCATCTTCGGCGCCCCCGAGCTGCTCGGCCACCTGCCTGTGTACGGGGTGTTCCTGACCCTGCTCGCCTACGGCTCGGATGCGCGCACCGCCGAGGACGTGCGGTGGCTGCCGCGCCTGCGCCGCACCCGCGTCCAGGTGCCCGCGACCGCCTGACCGGCCGCGTGCACGCCCGTGTCCCGCCCGGCGGGGGCCGAAGGTCCCGCCGGTGCGGGCCGGTCCGCACTGCCCGCCACCCATGCCGGGGAGCCACGGTGGGGAAGTCACCAGCCGACCGTTCGAAGGAGCCCGTCATGGCCGCCATCCAGTACACCGACCGCGGCACCGCCGTGCGGGTCAGCCCGGCCGGCCGGGCGCTGACCGAGGCCGTCCTCGCCGCGCTCGACGCTCCGTCGATCCTCAACACCCAGCCGTGGCGCTGGCGCATCGACGGCGACACCGCGCAGCTGCGCGCCGACCGGTCCCGGCAGCTGGCCACGATCGACCCGGACGGGCGGCTGCTGACGCTCAGCTGCGGCGCCGCGCTGCACCACGTCCGGGTCGCGCTGGCCGCCGACGGTGTCGCCGCCGAGGTGGCGTACCTGCCCGACGGCGACGATCCCGACCTGCTCGCCACCGTGCACCCCGCCGGCGCCGTGGAGCGCGGCGCCCAGGCGCAGCGGCTGCGCCGGGCGATGAGCATCCGGCGCACCGACCGGCGGCCGTTCGCCGACCAGGACGTGCCCGAGGCCGCCCTCGACCGGCTGCGGGCCGCCGCCGCCGCCCGGCGCCGATCTGCACCTGGTGCGCCCGCGGGACCAGGTCGACGTCGTCGTCGCCGCGGGCCACGCGGCCGACGTCGAGCGCGAGGACCCGGCGTACCGGGCGGAGCTCGCGGCCTGGGTCCGTGACGGCGCCGCCGACGGGTGCCGCCGCAGACCGCCGCGGCGGGCGGGCCGCGCCCGGTGCCGATCCGCGACTTCACCGGGACCGCCGAGCCCGCCAGCGTCTACGCGGGCGGCGAGGTCGCCGACCGCCACGCCCGCTACGCGGTGCTGGTCACCGGCGGCGACCTGGCCCGCGACTGGATCGCCGCGGGGGAGGCGCTGTCCGCGGTGCTGCTCACCGCCGCCGGCGACGGCCTGGCCGCCTCGCCGATGAGCGATCTCGTCGAGGTCGTGCCGGCCCGCGCGATGCTGCGCCGGATGCTCGGCGACGTCGGCCACCCCGCGATGGTCGTGCGCATCGGCGTGCCGGGCCGTGCCGAACCGGCTCCCGTGTCGCCCCGGCGACCGTCCGTGGCCGCCGTCGAGGTCGTCGCCGAGCCGGTCGCGGTCGTCGACGTCGACGACGACGGAGGTGATGGGAATCGGGCGTGACCATTGCCACACTCGTGCCCGGTCCAGCAGGTGAATGCACGGAGAACAGTGGAAACTCGGCGGCGCTATCGTCGGAGGCGGCCGACCCGAGAAGCGGGAACGCAACGTTGCACGCCCCGGTTCCGTCTTCAGCATGAGATCGACGGTCGGAAGGGCGTGTGGTGGCGAAGAAGCGCAAGGATCCGCTGTGGGCGAAGCTGCTGCTCTGGCTCGGCGCGCTGTTGCTCGTCGCCAGCGGCGGCGGGCTGATCAGCGGCAAGCTGCTGCTGGACCACTACAGCGACGAGATCACCCATCCCGGCGGTCTCGGCGCGGCCGCGGCCGAGGGCAACAGCATCGACGGCCCGATCAACCTGCTGCTGGTGGGCATCGACGAGCGCGTCAACAACACCGAGATGGGCGTCCGCGCCGACTCGATCATCATCGCGCACGTGCCGGCCAGCCACGACGCCGTCTACCTCACCTCGATCCCGCGGGACACGAAGGTCAGGATCCCGCCGCACCCGAAGACGAAGTTCGTGGGCGGCACCGACAAGATCAACGCCGCGTTCCAGGGCGGCTTCCAGAACGGCGGCGGCCGCGTCGGCGGCCTCGAGCTGCTCGCCGAGACCGTCAGCACCCTGGCCGGCGGCCTGAAGTTCAAGGGCGCCGCGATCGTCAACTTCGACGGCTTCAAGGGCCTGGTCGACGCGATCGGCGGCGTGCACATGTGCGTCGACGAGCGGGTCATCTCCATCCACACCGGCTGGAACACCAAGACCGGGAAGGAAGGCCCGCCCTACAACTTCGTCAACGACCTGCCCACCAGCCTCAAGCCCAACATGCGCCCCCAGATCTACGAGGTCGGCTGTTACGACATGGCGGCCTGGGAGGCCCTGGACTACGTGCGGCAGCGCGACATGCTCGCCAACAACGACGGCGACTACGGCCGGCAGCGCCACCAGCAGCAGTTCATCAAGGCGATGGTGAAGAAGGCGACCAGCGCGGGGGTCATCACCAACCCGCTGAAGGTCGCCGAGATGCTCAACAAGATGGGCGACGCCGTCTCGTTCTACAACAACAAGATCGAGCTCACCGACTGGATCTTCACCCTCAAGGGCATCGACCCGGACAAGATGGTGACGCTCAAGGTGAACAACGGCGACTTCCATTCCGAGACGGTCGGCGGGAAGTCCTACGAGATCCTCGACGACACCGCCAAGGAGCTCCTGGCCGCGATCATCCGCGACGAGGTCGGCCCGTTCGTCGCGCTGCACCCCGAGATCGTCAACAACAACGCCGACCAGGCCGCCGTCTCACCGACCACGACCCCGACGAAATCACCGTCCGTGAAGGCTTCGACCCGGTAACGGTCTTGCACCCCTGACAATGGAGTGGTGGGTGCCGAGACGCTGCTGCTGTTCATCCTCGCCGCGGTAGCGGTCGTGGTCGGGGTGCGCTGGTTCGCCGGGCGGACCGGCCTGCCGGCCGCGGCGATCCTGCCCGTCCTCGGCATCACCTATGCGGTGCTGCCCGGCCCCAACGTCGCGCTCGAGCCGGAGATCGTGCTCACGTTCGTCCTGCCGCCGCTGCTGTACAGCGCCGCCCTGGACTCCTCGCTGCTGGCCATCCGGCGCAACGTCCGCATCGTGGTGAGCCTGTCGGTGATCCTGGTGCTCATCACGGCCCTCGCGATCGGCTACGGCTTCCACCACCTGGTCGCGGGCGCGACCCTCGCCGCCGGCATCGCGGTCGGCGCCGCCGTCGCCCCGCCGGACCCGGTCGCCGCCCTCGCCGTGGGGCGCAAGGTCGGCCTGCCGCAGCGGCTCGTCACCATCATCCAGGGCGAGGGCCTGCTCAACGACGCCACCGCCCTGACCATCCTGAGCTTCGCGTCCGCCGCCGTCGTCGGCGGCGGCTTCTCCGCGTCCGCGGCGGTGGTCAAGTTCGTCGTCGCGGCCGCCGGTGGCGCCGCGGCCGGCGCCGCCATCGCCTACCTGGTCCACCTGCTGCGGCCGGTCACCCGCGACCCGATGGCCGCCAACGCGATCTCCCTCGCCACCCCGTTCGCCGCGTACCTGCTCGGCGAGCACCTGCACGTCTCCGGCGTCCTCGCGGTCGTCGTCGCCGGGCTCGTCGTCGGCCACCACGCCCCCCGCACCGCGTCCGGCGCCAGCCGCCTGCAGACCAACGCCGTCTGGCGCCTCGTCGACTTCCTGCTCGAAGGCTTCGTGTTCCTGCTCATCGGCCAGCAGCTGCCGGAGGTGATCCGCGGGCTGCGGCAGTACGACACGTCCACGGTCGTCATCGCGGTCTCCGTGTCCGTCGGCGCGGTGCTGCTCATCCGCCCGCTGTGGCTGCTGCTGACCCAGTCGCTGCCCCGGTCGCTGCACTCACGGCTGGGCACCGGGCAGCACTCCGACAAGCTCACCGGCCGGGAGGTGATCGCCCTGAGCTGGGCCGGGACCCGCGGCGTCATCAGCCTCGCCGCCGTGTTCACACTGCCCCGCATCACCCCCGACCGGGACCTGCTGCTCTTCTGCACCCTGGCCGTGGTCCTGGTGACCCTGGTGGGGCAGGGCCTCACGTTCGCCCCGCTGGTGCGCCGCCTCGGCCTGCGCGCCGACGCGGTCGACGAGGCCCGCCTGCGCAACGAGGCCCGCTCGGCGTCGGTCCGTGCGGCCCTCGACCGCCTCGACGACCTCGAGCGGGACCGCCGCGAAGACCCCGACGCCGGCGATCCCGGGATCGACGCCAGCGAGGCTGAGGCGATCCAGACCATGCGGGGGCTGCTCGCCCAGCGGCTGGCCCGCTACCAGGGCCGCATCGACCTGCTGCAGAGCGCCGAGTCCCCGGAGATGCCGGTGTCGCCGCGGTACGAGGCGGCCCTGCGCATCCGCCGTGCCGCGATGGACGCCCAGCGTGAGGAGCTGCTGCGCTGGCGTGACGCCGGCACCCTCCCCGACGAGGGCCTGCGCGTCCTGGAACGGGAGCTCGACCACGAGGAGCGGCTCCTGCCCGACCGGCCGTCGTCGTGACGCCGGCGGGTACCGTCGCAGGATGGAGCGCAGGCGGGTGCTGGTGTCGGGGCGGGTCCAGGGCGTCTACTACCGCGACACGTGCCGGCGGGTCGCGGCCGGCGCGGGCGTCGGCGGCTGGGTGCGCAACCTCGCCGACGGCCGGGTCGAGGCGGTCTTCGAAGGACCACCGGAGGCGGTCGACCGGCTTGTCGCGTGGACCTGGCACGGCCCCACCGAGGCGTCCGTGACCGGCGTCGAGGTCCACGAGGAGACCCCGGAGGGCCTGGCGGTCTTCGCCATCCTCTGACACCGGGTAGCGGTACTCAGGAGGATTGAGCAGCAGCACCGATCCGTTCCGCTCGCGCCGGCGGGACGCTGGACGGCATGCGTGAGCTCCAGTCCACCGCGGTGACCCGGGACCGCTACGTCGACCTGCTCCGGGTGCTCTCCCTGGGCGTCGTCGTCCTGGGCCACTGGCTGATGGCGGTCGTCGCGGTCGGCGACGACGGGGTCGCCCGCGCCGGCAACGTCCTGGCCTTCGTCCCCGCCCTGCAACCGGCGACCTGGCTGCTGCAGGTTATGCCGGTGTTCTTCCTCGTCGGCGGGTTCTCCCACGCCGTGGCGTGGTCGTCGGTACGCCGCCAGGGCGGACGCTATGCGGACTTCGTCCGCTCCCGGGCCGGGCGGCTGCTGCGCCCGACGGCGGCCTTCGCGGCGGTGTGGCTGGTCCTGGCGCTCGGCATCGAGCTCGCCGGCGCCGACCGCGGCGTGCTGCGCCTCGCCACCCGGGTCGTCGCCCAGCCGCTGTGGTTCATCGGCGTGTACCTCGGCGTGGTCGCCCTCGCCCCGCTCATGCTCCGGCTGCACCACTGGGCCGGGCGCCTCGCGCCGCTGGTCCCGGTGGCGCTCGGCGCGGCGGCCGTGGCCGTGGATGTGGCCCGGTTCGGCTACGGCGTGCCCTTCATCGGCTTCGCCAACGTCGCGTTCGTCTGGCTCGCCGTGCACCAGGCCGGCTTCCTGTATGCCGACGGCTCCCTGCGGCACGGCCTCGCCCTGGCGGGCACGGGCCTCGCCGGCACCGTCGCGCTGACCACGGCCGGCGGGTACCCGACCTCGATGGTGGGGGTGCCCGGCGAGCGGGTGTCGAACATGTCCCCGCCCACCGTCGCGCTGCTCGCCTGCGCGGTGCTGCAGATCGGCCTGGTGCTGCTCGCCCGGGGGCCGGTGACGCGGTGGCTGCAGCGTCCCGCCGTCTGGCGGGGCGTGGTCACCGCCAACGGCCTGTCGATGACGACGTTCCTGTGGCACCTCACCGGCATGTTCGTGATCGGCGCCGGCGCCCTCGCCCTCGGCGTCGCCCAGCCCCCGGCCGGCTCGGCGGCGTGGTGGCTGTGGCGGCCGGTGTGGATCGCGCTGCTGCTGGTCCCGACCGCGGCGCTGGTGGTCCTGTTCCGCCGCGCGGACCGTCCCCGGCCGGCCTGGGTGCCGTCCGCCGGCGCCGCGGCCCGGCGCCACCGGACCCCGCTCGCCGCCGCCGGCATGCTCCTGTGCACCGCCGGCGTGCTCGGCGTCTCGGCGGTCGGGTTCGGCGGCGTGCTCGCCGGGCGCACCGCCACGCTGATCGTCGTGCCGGTCACCCCGCTGGCGTCGGTGCTGCTCTCGCGGCCGGTGCCGGCCTGCTCCGCCTGACCCGCCCCGGCCTGCGGGTGCCGGCGCCGTAGGGTCCGCCGTCGGTGCTGTTCGTCGCGGTCGGTGCCGGCCTGCTCCGCCCGGCCCGCCCCGGCCTGCGGGTGCCGGCGCCGTAGGGGTCCGCCGTCGGTGCTGTTCGTCGCGGTCGGTGCCGGCCTGCTCCGCCCGGCCCGCCCCGGCCTGCGGGTGCCGGCGCCGTAGGTCCGCGCTCAGGAGTCCGGGTCGGACCCTGCTCCGGACGCCAGCCACCGCACGTGCGGGTCCGGGTCGGTCAGGAGCCTCGCGACGGTGCCGGCGATCCGGGTGGGGTCGACCCCCATCTCGACGACCAGGCCGTAGATCGCGTAGCCGCGGACATCGTCGTCCTCGTCGCCGGTCAGCACCTCCATCGCCGTGACCGCCGCGTCGCCGGCCGCGCCGGGATCGACCACGCACGGGATGTTCGCCGCGACGTGGAACCGCACGAAGTCGTCGGGGTGGCCCGCGAGCCGCACCAGGACCGGCAGCGCCTGCGCCATCCCGTGGTAGCCGGCGGCGGACACGACCCAGCCCAGCACGACCGGGTCCTGCTCGTGCTCGAGCATCTCCATGAGCAGCGGCGCGTTGCCCAGCCGCAGCGCCGCCGCCTCCGGGGCGTGGCGCCCCACCTCACGCAGCACCCTGACGCCGAGCTCCCGCCGCGCGGGGTCGGCGTCGCGGGTGAGGGCCCTGGCGGTCTCGAACACCTCCGGCGTCGGCCGCCCGTGCAGCGCCAGCAGGTGGTCGTAGTGCCACTCCGGGTCGTCGTCCTCGACCTCGGCCAACGCGCCGTCGAACAGCTCCGCCGTCGTCCGCTCGTTCACTGGTACCACGGCGCTCAATATAGGGTGCGGCCTCAGTCGCGCAGTGAGCGACCGGCAACAGGGCGCGGCGGCCGCGAAGTCGCCCCACGACGCTGCCCCGCCCCAGCGCTCACGTCCAAGCGCGAGACGAGCACGATCCTGCGACGAAGATTGGTGTTTGCCGTCGTTGGGTGTCGCCGCGGCTGGCGGGCAGCCGACGGACGATCTTGCGACCGTGATCGAAGGACGGCGGTGGTCGTTCCAGTGGCCAGGGGCGTCTTTCGATCAAACGGGGCGGGGAAAGGTCGCTGTCTGGAGCGTGGTACCCACCGGTCCAGTCATCGATGGTCGCGAACTTCGCAGCGATCCGGGAGGCGCTGGCACCACTCGGTACGGCGCAGTGGCGGGGTGGCGGCCCGCGCATGGCAGTGTTCCTGCCGGTGGCCGCGGTTCGGTGCCAGCGGACGATCTTGCGGGCGTGATCAATGGACAGCGGTGGTCGTCCCGGTGGCCAGGGGCGTCCTTCGATCAAGCGGCCGGGGTGAAGATCGCCGCCTGGAGTGTGGTGCTGTCCGGTCCAGTCATCGATTCCGATCACTTCTCCGTGATCACGGAACTTCACTGGGTGCTGGGCGCCACCGAAGTTCTGCGATCACGGGGGTCCGGGGCAGGGCCGGGTGCGCGACCTGCGTGCCTCACGCGCCTGCACACCTGGACTCGATCTTGTCGTCGTGATCGAAGTCGCCCCGCGGCCGTCCGCGCGACCGGTACCCGACTTCGATCAACCACAAGATCCACCCGGGGGCGCGGCACGGACTCAAGGGGCCGCGACGGGCATCGGCAGGCGGCCCGCATGCGTCGTCGCAGCGCACGGCCTGGGTATGCGCCCAGGGATGTGTCACGCATGGTGATCTTGACCAATCAGAGCAGGCCGAGGTGGAGGGCGAGGCGTTCGTCGGGGTCGTCGAGGCGGGAGCCGTAGGCGTCGCGGAGTTTGCGGAGGCGGTAGCGGACGGTCTGCGGGTGGGTGTGCAGGGCCTCGGCCGTCGGGATGACCTGGCCCTGGCAGCGCAGCCAGGCGAGCAGCGTCTCGGCGAGGACCTCGCGGGACGCCGGGGTCGCCGAGGCGAGCGGGGCCAGGGCGCGGGCGGTGAGGCGGTCCGCGACGCCGGGCTCCCAGGCGGTGAGCAGCGTGACCAGGTGGTCGTCGCAGCCGATGACGCCGTCGGGCAGGGTGCCGGACTGCTGCAGTTGCAGGGCGCGGCGCGACAGGCGGTGCGAGACACGGGCCCGCCGCAGCTCCGTCTCCGGGCCCACCGCCGCACGGCGTCCGGTGAGGCCGCGGGCGACGGCGCCCGGCAGGACGGTGGCGGCGCGGGAGGGCACGACGAGGCTGGTGGCGCCGTCGATGACGGTGGCGATGGCGCCGGCGCCGACGGCTCGGGCGAGGTGTTCGGCGTCGGTGCCCTCGACGCTGACGACGGTCACCGCCGCCGGCAGCGGCCAGCGGGCCGCCTCGCCCGCGGCGTGCAGGGCGGTGTCGGTGGGCGGGTCGGGCTGCACCAGCAGGGTGATCAGGCGGCGCCGGAGCAGGGCCCAGTCGTGCGCGGCGTCCTGCTGCTCGTCCAGGTAGCCTTCGGCGGCGGCGCCGGCGAGCATGTCGACGTAGCCGAAGAGGGCGTGCGCCACGGCGGACAGGTCGGCGCGGTCGAGGGGCGAGGCCGGGTCGCTGACGGCGGACCAGATGGCGCGGGCGCCGACGGTGAGCACGGAGCGCAGCGCGTCGATGCGGTGGCCTTCGCGATACTCGGTGCGGCCGAACTCGTGGAACGCGGCCCGGGTGCGGGTCAGGTCGCCGCCGGCGACGAAGGTGTCGACGAACGCGTCGACGGCGGTCTCGACCCCGACGGTGAGGCCGCGGCCCTGCCCGCCGGTCAGTGACCGGCCCTGGTCGAGCATCGCCGCGCTGACCGTGGCCAGGGTGTGCTCGTGCAACCGGCCACGCAGACCGCGCAAGCGGTCCCGGACCGTCGGGCTGAGGTCGACCGTACACCTCCCGGAATTGTCACCGCGGTGACAAAATGATGCCGAGATTCTGCTCCCGGCGCCACGATTCTCGCATGCTGGTGCCTAGTCTGAGGGCGTGGATGCAGATGTGATCGTGGTCGGTGCCGGACTGGCGGGGCTGGTCGCGGCGGCCGAGGTCGCCGACGCCGGCAAGCGGGTGATCCTGCTGGAGCAGGAGCCGCCGCAGAGTCTCGGCGGGCAGGCGTTCTGGTCGTTCGGCGGGTTGTTCCTGGTCGACTCGCCGGAGCAGCGCCGCATGGGCATCAAGGACTCCGTCGATCTAGCCTGGCAGGACTGGCTCGGCAGCGCCGCGTTCGACCGTGACGAGGACCTGTGGCCGCGCCGGTGGGCGGAGGCATACGTGCAGTTCGCCGCCGGTGAGAAGCGCTCCTGGCTGCGGGCCATGGGCCACCGGCTGTTCCCGGTCGTCGGGTGGGCCGAGCGCGGTGGCGGCCCCGCCGACGGGCACGGCAACTCGGTGCCCCGCTTCCACATCACGTGGGGCACCGGGCCGGGCGTCGTCGAGCCGTTCGCCAAGCGGGTCGGGGCGAGCCCGCTCGTCGAGCTCCGCTTCCGCCACCGCGTCGACGGCCTGGTGAAGACCGGCGGCGTGGTCACCGGGGTCCGCGGGTCCACACTGGAGCCCAGCGACGTCCAACGTGGACAGACGAGCTCGCGCGAGGTCACCGGCGCGTTCGAGCTGACCGCGCAGGCCGTCATCGTCACGTCCGGCGGCATCGGCGGCGACCACGACCTGGTGCGCAAGGCGTGGCCGGCCCGGCTCGGCGCGCCGCCGAAGCGCATGGTCGCCGGCGTCCCGGCGCACGTCGACGGCCGGATGCTCGGCATCACCGAGGCCGCCGGCGGGCAGATCATCAACCCCGACCGGATGTGGCACTACACCGAGGGCCTGCAGAACTGGGACCCGGTCTGGCCCAACCACGGCATCCGCATCCTGCCGGGCCCGTCGTCGCTGTGGCTGGACGCGACCGGCAAGCGCCTTCCGGCGCCCCTCTACCCGGGCTTCGACACCCTCGGCACCCTCAAGCACCTGATGGCGACGGGGCACGACTACAGCTGGTTCGTGCTCACCCAGAAGATCATCGAGAAGGAGTTCGCGCTGTCGGGGTCGGAGCAGAACCCGGACCTGACCAACCGCAGCGTCCGGCAGGTGCTGCAGCGGGTCCGCCCCGGCGCGCCCGCCCCGGTCGAGGCGTTCAAGCGCAACGGCGCCGACTTCGTGGTGGCGCCCACCGTGGAGAAGCTCGTGGCGGGCATGAACGGTCTGGTCGGCGAGGAGCTGCTGTCCGCGCCGGACGTGCGGGCCGTCATGGAGGCCCGGGACCGGCAGCTGACGAACCCGTTCGGCAAGGACGCGCAGATCACCGCGATCCGGGGTGCCCGCGCGTACCGCGGCGACAAGCTCATCCGCGTCGCCACCCCGCACCGGCTGCTCGACCCGAAGGCGGGCCCGCTCATCGCCGTGCGCCTCAACATCCTGACCCGCAAGACCCTCGGCGGCCTGCACACCGACCTGTCCGCCCGGGTCCTGCAGGACGACGGCACCCCACTGCCCGGCGTGTACGCGGCCGGCGAGGCCGCCGGGTTCGGCGGTGGCGGCATGCACGGGTACAACTCCCTCGAAGGGACGTTCCTGGGCGGCTGCCTGTTCTCCGGCCGGGTCGCGGGGCGGGCAGCGGCGGCCGCGGTCGCCTAGCTCGGCCGGGCGTGGCGGGCCGCCGGCCTCACCGGCCGGTGGTGCCGTCGATCAGCTCCCGCAGGATGTCGGCGTGCCCGGCGTGGCGGGCCGTCTCGCTGGTCACGTGCGCCACCACCCACCGCAGCGTCAGGTGTCGGCCGTCGACCGCGCGGGCGGCGGGCGTGTCGGGGTCGCCGATCGCGCGGACGATCTCGTCGCTGCGCGCGACCGCCGCACGGTAGTCGTCCAGCACCTGCGCGGCGTCCCGATCCGGTGGCACGTCCATGCCGAAGTCCCACTCCCGGTCGGGGCCCTCCCCGGCGAGGTGATACCCGAACCAGTACCGCTCGCCCACGGCCAGGTGGTGGACCAGCCCCAGCAGCGTGGTCCCGGTGGCCACGAGGACCCGCCGCAACTGCTCGTCGCTCAGCCCCTCGGTCTTGATGAGCACCGACTCCCGCGCGAACGTGAGAAACGCCAGTGCCGTGTCCAGCTCGCCGCCGTCGTTGCGCGGCACCGGCCGCCGCTGCGTCTCCGCCATGCCATCGACCCTACGGCTCCACCCGGTCCAGCGCTGGCAAGGGCCGCGGCGGGCCGAGGACGGCGGCGAACGGGTCGCCGCCGCGGTCCGGGACGGTGCGGATCGTGAATGCGTCCGGGGTCAGCGCCGGGTCGTCCAGCTCGTCCCAGCCGATCGGGGCCGACACCGGCGCGCCGGGAGCGGCGAGCGGGCTGTAGGGCGCGACGACCGACGGCCCGCCCGCCGTGCCGGGCCGGCCCAGCTCGGGCACGACCGCCGCGATCGAACGGGTGAGCGCGTCGATCCAGCCGCCGGCGTCGCCGGCGGCCGGCACCCAGAGCTCGATGCCCCGCGCGCCGGTGACCTTCGCGCCCGCGGTGACGCCGAGGTGTTCGAACGCGGTCCGGTACAGCCGGGCGAGCACCAGCTGATCCGCCCACGCGGTGCCGTGACCCAGCTCGATCACCGCGAACCCGGCCGCCGGCACGTGCCACTCCAGCGCGTCGACGCTCGCCGCCCACACCAGGGCGGCGGGTTCGGTGACGGTCAGGGAGGTGAGCCAGGGCGGCGCCCACCGCGGCGGCCGGCGCTGCCACGACCCGGTGGAGCCGGCGCCGCCCGGGAAGCGGCGCAGGGCGAGCGCGCGACCGGTCACGTACGGCAGCACGGTCGGCGCCAACCGGGTGGTGTACCGCAGCAGCTCCCGCCTCGTGACCGGCGCCTGCCCCGGCAACGGCGGGAACAGCACCTTGTCCGGTGTGCTCACCCGCAGGTCACGGCCGAAGACGTGCCACGTGTCGCCGTCGCGGACCTCCTCCAGCGCGCGCAGCTCCTCCCGGCTCGCCTTCAGTGGGCGCGCGCCGGTGTGCGGGTCCCACAGCCGGTCCGGGTCGGCGAGCACCTCGTCGCTCGTCCGTCCACTGAGGACGGACCGCGGGTGCTCCTCCGGATCCCAGCCGTCCACGGCGTGCTCGTCGCGCTTGTGCAGCAGCAACCAGTCGTCCTTCCCGGACCCCTGCCGCCGCGTGCGGATCAGCACGAACGTGCCGCGGAGCTTGTCGCCGTGCAGCCGCGCGTGCAGCTCCCCGGCGGCGACCGCGGCGGCCGGGTCCGGGTCCTTGGTCGGCTCCCACGTGCCGGCGTCCCACACGATGACGTCGCCGCCGCCGTACCCACCCGCGGGGATGACCCCCTCGAAGTCGATGTAGTCCATCGGGTGGTCCTCGACGTGGAACGCGGCCCGCCGCACCTTCGGGTCCAGGGTCGGCCCCTTCGGCACCGCCCAGCTGACCAGCACCCCGTCGATCTCGAGCCGGAAGTCGTAGTGCAGCCGCGTCGCCCGGTGCCGCTGCACCACGAACCGCCGCTCACCAGCCACTACGGTATGGTGACATGTGGCGCCGCCGCGCGCCGTACTCCCTGACCGGTGGCCCACGCCCACCGGCGGTGCGGGGGAGAAGGTGGTCTCATGCCATCGCGGTCAGCTCGTGCACGGCCGGTCCACCACCCGACCCGCACGACGGTCGCCGGCTCGCCGCGTGGGCATGCGAGGCGGCCCGACCGTCGGTGAGGCAGCCGTGATGACCGACCACAAGCATCTCAAGCGACTCGTCCGGGAGCGCAGCGCCCGCACGGGGGAGTCCTACACCACCGCCCGCCGCCACGTCCTGGCCGCACGCCCGCACGGGACCGTCCGGCACCAGCCGAGCGACCTGGTGCGGCAGCTGCTGCCCGCCGGCACCGACCTGAGCGAGCCGATGCTCTGCGGCCTCGGCGGCGGCATCGGCTTCCTGGCCGCCGTCTTCGACTACCGCGGCATGCCACCGATCCTCACCATCGTCGCCCAGCACCACCCCGCGCCCTGGGCGCCCACGGTCCTGGACCGGCTCGGGATCGCGTTCACCGAGGCGCACAGCACCTCCCCGGCCGCCGCACTGAAGGCCCTGCGATCCTCCCTCGCGCTCGGACGGCCGGTGTACTGCACCGTCTCCGCCGCCCGCCTGCCCTGGCGGGCCGTGACCGTGCCCGTGGACGCAGACCCGTACGGCGTCGTCGTCACCGGCGAGGACGGCTCCGGGTTCGCCGTGCACGACGCCGGCCCGCACCGGCTGCCGGTGGACGGGTTCCTCGACGCGTGGTCCGCCCACCGCAAGGGCCGCCACCACCGTCTCGTCGTCACCGGCGCGGCACCGACCGTGGCCCTGGACGCCGCCGTCATCGCCGCGACCGCGGAGACGGCCGCCCACCTGACCGGCCCGGTCCTCGGCAACGCGTTCGACGCCAACGTCGGCTTCGCCGGCATGACCCGCCTCGCCGCGCAGCTGCGCGACACGAGGACCAGGACCGGCTTCACCCGCCGGTTCGCGTCACCGGAAGCGTTCGCGTTCGTGCTGCGCCGGGTGCACGAGTGCCTCGAAGCGCAGTACACGGCGCCCGGCGCCACCCGCCCGATCTACGCCGACTTCCTGGACGAGGCGGCGGCGGTGACGTCCCGGCCCCGGCTCGCGGAGGCCGCCGCGGCGTTCCGGACCTCGGCCGCGGTGTGGTCGGCGATGTCGGCGACGGCGTGGGAGCCGGATGGATCGGAGCCGGCGGCGGTGTTCGCCGTGCTTGCGGACCTTCTCGATGAGGCTCGCGCCGTGGAAGAGGCCGCTGTGGATCTGCTGCGCTGACCCTTTTACGGGCATGACGAGCACCGCACGCGAACCTGGATCGGAGGCAATCAGCGCATCGGCAAAAGGATGGCTACAGACCCACCGGATCCGGGCAGGCAGGGACGGGCTGCTGCCCGGCAGCCGGATCGGCGCGGACCAGCGTCCGGCCGGCCACCACGCCGACCCCTACCGCCAGCACCACCGCGCCCGGCAGCAGCGACAGCCCGTCGGCCGCCCAGCTGCTGCCGGCCACCGCGAACAACACGTTCGCCACGAAGATCGACAGCAGCAGCGCCAGGGCGACGACCAGCGCGCTGAGCACCGGGCTCGCCAGGACCAGCGTGGTCCACAGGGCCGTTCGGCGCGGACCCCTCAGCGTCCCGGCGGTCAGCACCATCAGCGGCGCGGCGAGCAGCATGCCGGCCGCGGTGACGTCGTTGGACACGCCGGCGCCCGTCGCGGCGCCGCACGCGCCGAGCAGCAGCGCGGGGACGGCACCGTGCACGGCGAGCCGCCGCACGGACGGCCGCACCGGGCGGGCCGCCGCGGCGGCGTGCGCGGCCACGACCGCGAAGGTCGCGGCCAGGAGCGCCGTCGCCCCCGCGAGGCCGAGCGGCAGGAACGGATGGTTGACCGCCGGCGTGCCCTGCCCGAACAGGATCGGCCCGCAGCAGGCGGCGGTGACCGCCGTCCACACGAGGCGGCGGCGGGCGACCAGCGCGTCCACGCCGTGCCGCCGGCCGGCGACCTGCCAGGCGAGCGCCGCCGCGACCGCCGCCACGGCGAGGGCGGTCCGCAGCCCACCGGGGCCCGCGGCGCCGGCGCGGGCGAGGATGCCGTCGGCGACCAGCAGAATGACGGTCTGCAGCGCCGCGGCGAGCGACGCGCCCCGCCGGTCGGCCGCGGCGAGCAGCAGGCCGAGGGCGGCGAGGGTGATGCCCGCCCAGCGCAGCTCGGCCCCCCACATGTACAGCTCGCCGTCGCCGCCGGGCATCGGCGCGCTCTGTCCGATCAGCGGCAGCTCGGGGGTGAGGACCGCGAGGGTGTACGCCCACGTGAGCAGCCCCGCCAGCAGCGACACGACACCGGCCACGGCAGCGGCCGGCAGCGGTCGCAGCCGCGTGGGCGCGGCATCGGGCAGCGGCGCCGGGCGGCGCGGCCTCGGTCGCGCCGCGCCCAGCCCGTATCCCAGTGCCAGCCCGGTGAACAGCAGCAGGTGGACCGGAAACGTGCTGGTCGCGTTGAGCAGCGCGGCGCCATCGGGCGTCTGCTGTGACATGACGAGGTCGGACCAGGCCCGGCCGGACACGAGGTCGGGCGCCCAGGACAGCGCGGCCGGCAGGCCCGCCCCGGACGGCAGCACCGCCGCGGTGACCGCCAGCTCCACGACCAGCGGCGTGCCGACCGCGGCGAGCAGCCCCGCCAGCCACCACCGCCCGCGCCGCCGTGACAGCCGCACGACGGCGACGGCCAGGGCCGCGGCCAGCAGGGCCCACGCCGTCGCGGCGGCGCCGAGGCCGCCGGCAAGGGCGGGGTTGCCCAGGCCGGTCATGCTCTGCATCGCGATCGTCAGCACGGCGAACGCGACCGCCAGCGCGGCGGGTGCGACGGCCGCCGGGCCGGCGCCGGCCAGTCGCCGCAGGCCGGTCCATTGCACGGGCATGCGGCGGCCGACCCACACCGCGAGAAGCGAGAGGATCAGCAGCGCCGGCACCGACGTCACGGTCGCGACGTCGGTGCCGGCCGGCCAGCCGACCTGCACACCGCACAGGCCCAGGAGCCACTCCGCGGCGCCCCGCAGGACGCTGCCGCCCGGGCCGGCCGCCAGCACGCCGAAGACCGCCAGCACCGCCATCGGCTGCAGCGCGCGACTCACCTCGGGCAGGCCCTCCGCCATCCGCGGGGCACGCCCGACTCGTCCTCGACCGGGGACGCGGCGGCCAGGCTGAACGCGAACCGCAGCTGACCGAGCGCCCGCCGGCCGCACCGCTGCCCGGCTCGGAGCGCAGCTCGTGCAGCTCGGCGGCCCACTCCCGGCCTGCTCCTCGCGCACCTCGGCGGGCCACCGCCGCGCCGCCACCCGGAGCAGCGCCTCGGCGATCCGGTCCGCAACCGGCCCATCGCCCCCGTCGCCCCCGTCGCCGGTCGTCACGCCGCCCCCGTTGCAGTCCTCGGCGTGACGACCGTGCCCGCAGGGCCGGCACCCGGTGCCAGCCGCGCGAACAGCTCCGCGACGGCCATGCGTGCCGCGACCGCACCATCAGGGCTCAACCGGTAATAGCGCCGGGCCGGGCGCGCGGCGGCGACCGGATCGACCTCTTCCCAGCGCGCGTCCACCCAACCGGCCCGCTGCAGCCGCAGCAGGATCGGATAGAGCGTGCCGCTCGGATGCCCGGTCGCCCGCATGAGGTCCAGGCCGTAGCGGTCCGCGCCGGGATCGGCGAGGAACGCCGACAGCACCTTCGCCACCGCCGCGGTCGTGCGCACGTCTGCCACCACATCCGGCACTCTACATAGGGCTCAGCAGTTTCTCTACATAGCCCGAGGCAGTTCCTCATGCATAGCCCGAGGCAGTTCCTTTCCATGGCCGAGGCGGTTCCTCCGCGGCCAGAGGCGGTTCCTCTACATGACCCCGAGGTCGGACGGGATCATGCTGTACATGACGAGGTCGTGGCGGCCGTTGCGGGAGACCGCGACGTTGCGCAGCACCCCCTCGGCCTGGAAGCCGGCCCGCTCCGCGACGTGCCGGGACGCCGTGTTCGCCGGTGCCGCCTGCAGGGCGATGCGGGCGAAGCCCTGCGTCGTCAGCGCCCACCGGGCCACGGCCGCGGCCGCCTCCGCCGCGACGCCGTGTCCGCGCGCCCACGGTGCGGTCCAGTAGTGCATCTCCGCCGACATCGCCGTCCAGTCCGCGCCGAACAGCGACACGTGCCCGACCAGGCGGCCGCCGTCGCGGAGCACCACCGCGAAGCCGATGCCCTTGCCGGTGCGGCGGCGCTCTTCGATACCGCTCGTGCACCAGGCGAGGGCGACATCGAAGTCGGCGCCGGCGTAGGCGTATCCGAGCGGCGCCGAATCGATGAATCGCGTGTCCTGCCACACGGCGTGGACGTCGGCGGCGTCGGCGGGGCCGAACGGGCGCAGCAGGAGGCGGTCTGTGGTCAGGGTGACCAGGGGCAGCACCGGATCGTTCATCAGGGCAGCGTCACGCCGTCGACCGGGTCCGCGGAGGTCTCCCAGCGCTCCCACCACACCGCGTCGGGCAGCTCACCGGACGCCTCGACGATGCGGTCCAGCAGGTCCAGGCACTCCTGTGACGCGTCGACCTTGGCCTCGTGCACGATCGCCGACAGCTCCCGCTGCCGCTCCCGCATCACCACGCCGACCAGGTCCCGGCCGGCGGGCGTGAGTGCCAGCCACGTCGAGCGGCGGTCGTTGTCGCGGTGGAAGCGCCGCACCAGGTGCTTGCGCTCCAGCCGGTCGCACATGCGGGTCAGCGTCGACGGTGCCACCTCGAGCTCCTTGGCCAGGCCGGCGCTGCGTTGCGGGCCGGCCGTCGCGAGCAGCGCCAGTGCCCGGTACTGCGGCAGCGTCACGTCGGCCTCCATCGCCGCCAGGTTGCGCGCCGCGAGGGCGACCATGCTCCGACTGACCGCCAGCAGCGCACGCACGAGCGCCTCGTTTTCCCCCCGGGTGGTCATCCGGACATCGTTGCACGGTGGATACCGCCGCCGGTGTGCACTATCGTGTGCCGTGAAGATTGCAGTAGTGCAACATTCTTGAAGGAGGCCAATGAACGGGGAGCTCGCCCACATCCTCCTCATCGAGGACGACTCGGGTGACGTCGCATTCACCCTCGACGAGTTCCGCGAGTACCGGCTCCGCAACGAGGTCACCGTGATCGGCGACGGCCTGGACGCGATCGACTTCCTCGAGCACCGCGGGGCCCACGCCGACGCGCCGACGCCCGACATCGTCCTGCTCGACCTCAACCTGCCAGGCGTCGACGGCCGGGTGGTGCTCGACCGGATCCTCAGCAACCCCCGCCTGGCCGACCTCACCGTCGTCGTCCTGACCAGCTCGCCGCTGGAGGAGCAGATGCTGCGCGACTTCGGCGTCCCCACCGAGCACTTCTTCCGCAAGCCGGTGGACTTCGCCCAGCTCGCGAAGCTCATCAACGGCATCGACCAGTACTACCTGGTGATCGACCGCCTCACCGGTCAGTGATCAGCGCGCGGTAGTCGGCGCTGGTCAGCGGCAGCTCCGTGAGCGAGCCGTCGGCGCGGGGCACCTTGAGCACCTGACCGTCCAGCAGGAAGCGGACGGTGTCCACGTCGGTGCGCGCGTCCAGGGTGCACACGATCTGACCGATCGCCAGGATGTCGTCGGTACGCCCACCGGCCTGCGGCCGGAACGACACCTCTGCGGTGCCGGCGACGAGCCGTACCCCGGCGATGAGATCCGTGCCCGTCAGCGCGCTGGACAACCCTTCGTCGCGCTCCGCGTCCGTGGGGCCGGCGACCAGGTCACCGAGCAGTGCCGCGACGTCGGCGGTCGAGCCGACCCGCCGCTCCACCGCCACGAGCTGGTCGTCCCGGACCAGGTACAGCCGCTCGACCACCGCGCCCGCGGAGTTCCCGGCGGCCTGCGGCGGCGGGCTGCCGATCACCAGCGACGGCTCGATCGGCCGCGGCGTGCGCTCCTCGGGCACCCGCAGCCGTGCACGTCACCCCGAGCAGCCCGGCGAGCGCGAGGACCCGGGCGCGCCTCACCACGACCCCGGGCAGCTCGACCCGGAAGCGGGCGCCGCCGCCGGGGCGGTCCAGGACCACGACCCTGCCGCCGTGCGCCGTCGCGTGCTGCGCCACCAGCGACAGGCCCAGGCCGGTGCCGTCGCCGCCGCGGGCACCCGCCGACCGGCCCCGCACGAACCGGTCGAAGATCACCGCCCGGTCGGCCGGGCGGACCCCGGGACCCTCGTCGTCGACCTCGACCCGGCCGGTCCCGGCCACGCACGCCAGTCGGACCGCGACCGGCCCGCCGCCGTGGCGGACCGCGTTGTCCAGCAGGTTCGCGAGGATCTGCTCCAGCCGCCGCCGGTCGACCAGCCACCGCGAGGCGTCGTCGCCGGCCGGCTCCACCAGGTCGGGGTCGAGACCCTGGCCCTCCACCACCCGCCGCGCCAGGTCGTGCGGGTCGACCGGTGCGCGGCGGGCCGGCTGGTCGCTGCGGGCCAGTTCGAGTAGGTCGTCGACGAGGGACTGGAACCGCTCGATCTCCTCCACGACCAGACCCGCCGCGAGCGCGGTCCGCTCGTCCAGGTGCTCCCGGCGCCGGTGCAGGACGCTCGCCGACGCGGCCAGGGTCTGCAGCGGGGAGCGCAGCTCGTGGCTCACGTCGGCGGCGAAGCGGCGGTCCCGCTCGTGCCGGCGCGCCAGCTGGTCGACCATCCCGTTGAACGACGCCGTCAGCCGCGCCAGGTCCGGCTCGGCCGCGGGGTCCAGGCGGGCGCTCAGGTCGCCGTCGGTGATGCCCTGCGCGGCGTCGGCGACCGAGCGCAGCGGCCGCAGCACGTACCGTGTCGCATACCCGCCGAGGCCCGCGCCGGCCGCCGCGACCGCGGCCGCGACGAGGCCCAGCACCCATGCGAGGGTGCGCAGCGTCTGGTCGAGCTCCCGCAGGTAGTCGATCTCGTACAGCGCCGTGGTCGGCGACAGCGACACCCCGATGACCAGCGCCGGGACGCCGTCGATGCGGACCCACTGGGCGCCTTGGCCGCCCTGCTCGACGAGCCGTTGCAGCTCGGCCGGCACGGCGTCGGCCGCGCCGGGGTCGGCGTTGCGGGTGTACCAGCGGCCGTCGCGGCGCAGCAGCGTGCGCCGGTTGCCGCCGGTGTCCAGCGACTTGAGGATGGCCACGACGTCGGGCCGGTCGCCGGCGAGGCTGGCGTTGATGATCCGCGCGTCGTAGGCCGTGGCCCGCACGGTCGCACGTTCCCGGCCGGCGAGCAGGTAGCTGCGGGTCAGCTGGTAGGACACGAACGCCATCGACGCGGACAGCGCCAGCGCACCGGCGGCGAACCCCGCGATGACCCGTGTGCGAAGCCCGGCCTTCTTCATCGCTGCAGCTTGTAGCCCATGCCGCGGACCGTCACCAGGCGCCGGGGCGTCCGCGAGTCGTCCTCGATCTTCTGCCGCAGCCGCCCGATGTGCACGTCGACGAGGCGCTCGTCGCCGACGTCGTACTCCCACACCCGCTGCAGCAGCTGCTGGCGGGTCAGGACCAGGCCGGGGTGCTCGGCGAGCTCGCACAGCAGCCGGAACTCGGTGCGCGTCAACGCCACCGGCGCGCCGGCCACCCGCACCTCGCCGGCCTCCGGCAGGATCTCCAGGTCGCCGAAGACGAGCGTCGACACCGCCGACAGCACCGTGCGGCCGCGGCGGCGCAGCGCCCGCAGCCGCGCCGACAGCTCCTTCACCGCCACCGGCTTCACCAGGTAGTCGTCGGCGCCGGCCTCAAGGGCCGCGACGATGTCGTGGGTGTCGTCGCGGGCGCTGACGACCACGATCGGCACGTCGTCGTCGCGGCGCAGCTGGCGGATGCACTCGAACCCGTCGACGCCCGGCAGCATCAGGTCGACCAGCACCGTGTCCGCGGGCTCCGCGCGCTGCGCGACCAGGCCGTCCTCGGCGCTGGACACCCCTCGCACCGAGTAGCCCTCGTCCTCCAGCGCGAGCATCAGCGACAACCGGATCCGATCGTCGTCCTCGATGACCAGTACGCCCGCCACCACTGCATCATGCCAGGCCGGGTCCGTTGTCATACAACTGTCACAGTTCCGCGGAAAGCCCGCCACATGAGCGGCGGAGGCTCGGTCCCATGCACACCGGCATCGACGCCCCTGGAACGCCGCTCGTCGAGATCATGGTCACCGAGGAGCTGGACGCAGGGTCGGAGCCCCGGGTGCGGGCTCTGCTCGAGGATGCGCTGACGATGCATCCCGAGCAGCTGATCATCGATCTCTCCGGCTGCCCCTTCATCGACGCGACGGCGATCGGCATGCTGCTGGACATCCATCGGCAGGTCTGGACATCCGGAGGAAGACTCACATTGCGCGCCCCGTCACCCCGTGTCCGGCGAACGTTGCAAATCGCGCATGTAAATCACGTGTTACGTATGGTCCCGGAGGGCGACTGACACGACATGATGACGGAGACCCAGTGAACTGATCGGACTCAGCTCAGTGAGAGGAGCGGCGACCGTGACCGCGGCGACGACACCTGACGGCACCGATTTCACCTTGATCTGCGACGCATGCGGCCAGAGCGTGACCGGGCTCGGCGCGACCATGCACAACTGGGACCTCGTCTGGAGCCTGTTCCGCCGGCACGGCTGGACCGGCGCCCGGCTCGCGACCGGTCCGCACAGCTGCGGGCGCTGCTCGCGGGTGCCGCTCGCCTCCGCCGACGCCGACCCGGTCGGCTGGCTCGCCGGGGACGCGCCGTCGGCCGTGGCGGACGCCCCCGTCGCCGCCGAGCCCGCCCCGGCGACGGCGGTCACCGACCCGCGGGTCACCGGCGCCGTCGTCGACGAGGCGCTCGTGGTGACCCTCAGCGGCGACCTCGACATCGAGGTCGGCCCGGCGCTGCGCGCGGCGCTGTCGCCCGCGGGCTACCGGCCCGGGCACCTGGTCATCGACCTGAGCCGGGTCACCACCCTGGACTCGTCGGTGCTGGGGCTGCTCGTCGCCGCCCGGCACCGCGCCGCGCAGGCCGGCGGTCACACCTGCCTGGTCGGGCTCGCCCCGTTCATGCGGCGGATGATGCACACCCTGTGCCTGCTGCACCTGTTCGTCGTCCTGCCCGACCGGGCCACGGCCGTCGGCTGGCTGCGCGGCGACGACGCGGACCTGCCCCGCCAGCGCGACCTGCGCGGCGAGACGACGTCCGCCTGACTTCGTACCGCTTCCGACAAAAGGGCGCCCATCGGGCGCCCTTTTGCTGTGCACCCGTGACAAAGTGCTTGATCCGAATATAGAAAGGTTCAGATGTACGAAAGTCCGTGACGTTCCGGAGGGAAGTGCAAGCATGCCCAGCTCCCCCGTCAGCCGGCGCAACCTGCTCGGCGCCGCAGCGGCCGCCCCGCTGCTCGCCGCACCACTCATCGGCGCCGCACCCGCGGCCGCCGCACCCGCCGCAGCACCCGCCCACCGCCAGTCGCGGGTGCCGCTCGACCGGATCAGCGTCCAGCTCTACACGCTGCGCGACCAGCTCGGCGTCGACCTCGCCGCCAGCCTCGCCGAACTGCGCGCGATCGGCTACACCAGGGTCGAGCACGCGGGGTTCGTCGGCCGGACCGCCGCCCAGTTCCGCGCCGCGCTGGACGCCGCCGGTCTGAAGGCCACCTCCGGCCACGTCGCCGTCCCGCAGCCGTGGGACGCGATGGCGTGGCAGCGCGCCCTCGACGACGCCAACGTCGTGGGCAACCACTTCATCGTCCACCCGTTCTTCGGCATCGACTCCGCCACCGGCCAGCCGATCCGCGACGGCGCCAAGTATCACGCGCTGGCCCGAGATCTCAACCGCGCCGGTGCCCTCGCCCGGCGGGCCGGCCTCGACTTCGGCTACCACAACCACCAGCTGGAGTTCGTCCGGCAGGACGGCGGCTCCCGCACCGGGTACGACATCCTCACCGCCGAGACCGACCCCGACCTCGTCCACCTGGAGGTCGACCTGTTCTGGGCCTGGCGCGGCACCGCCGACCCGGTCGACCTCATCCAGCGCCACCGCGGCCGCATCCGCCAGGTCCACGTGAAGGACATGGACACCGCGGCGGCGTTCACCGACCCCGGCGCAGGTCTCATCGACTTCGGCCGGATCTTCCAGCACGCCAGGGAGGCGGGCCTGGTGGAGTACATCGTCGAACGCGACGACGCCGGCACCCCGCCACGCACCCCCGCGGACGCGCTGACCACGGCCCGCAACGGCTACCGGTACCTGGCGGACCTGCGGTTCTGATTCACCATTCGTGCGGCAGGCTGTAGCGCCAGTTCGCCGCGACGAACGCACCCGCCGGGGTCCGGTAGAACGGCCACGTGTCGTCGCCGGACTTCGGCAGGTTGCGGCGCACCCGGCGGGCCTTCGCGCCGGCGAGCCTCGCCTCCAGGTAGAGGTGGTCGGCGTCGACCTTCGGCAGCGGCACGCCGCCGGGCCACGGCTCGTACTCGTCGGGCTCGAAGTCCAGGTGCACCGCGACCAGCAGCACCGCGTCCAGCCGCCACGGCTCGCCGTCCCTGCGCACCGCCCTGCGGATCGTCTGCACGTGGTCGTACAGCTCGTGCAGCGCTTTCGGGAAGTCGTGGGACTCGTCGCCGTCGCCCCACCCGTCCAGGTGCGCGGTGAGGTAGCGCCCGTCGGTGGTGCGGACCCGCACCCTGTCCGTCGGCGCGTCCGCGGGCCCCTCCCGGCCGACCAGCCGCCTGGTGTCGGCCCGGTTCCGCAGCACCCGCACGGCGTGGTCCTGCAGCGACCGCGCGTCCCGCCCGGACAGGTACCGGTGCGCGGCCGCATCGGCGTAGGCCTCGCCGTCGCCGTAGACGGCCAGCAGCGGCGGCACCATCACGCCGACGCCTGGCGGGAAGAACCCACCCGGCACCTCCCACTCGAACATCGGCCACTGCACGGCCGCGTGCGCGACCCCGCCACCCAGCAGGGACCCGGCGAGCACCCCACCGGCCACCAGCAACGATCTGCGATCCACTCAGGCAGACTAATTGGACATTTCGACCTGCCGTTGCGTTTTGCCCGTTGTCCGGGTGTACCGCCAGGCGAGCGCCCCCACGAACGCGAACATCAGCCCCGCCGCGACGAGCAGCCGCACGCTGAACCCCTCGGCCGACGGCCACGCCACGAGCGCGGTCGGCAGCACCGCCGCGGTCATGGCGAGGGCCGTCCAGCCCCGCTCCCGGTCACCGGCGAACCGCCGCGCGAACACCAGGCACCCGACCGCCATCCCGTTGAACGACACCGTCGTGCCCAGCCCGTGCAGCCACCCGTGCCAGCTGATCCGCGGTGCCCCCTCCGGTGCCCCCGGCGGGAATCCGGCCCCGCGTCGGTGACGAACACGCCCGCCACGACCAGGCCGACGCCGAGCGCCCCGACCAGCAGCGGCCCCCACGTGCCGGCCCTGCCCGCGGGACGTCGAAGCCGCCGCCGCGATCCGGACACCGGCCGGCGCCGGCCACGATGCTGCCGCTGGTGGTGTGGACCGTCGCGGTGACGCCTCAGTCCGCGAGGGCCTGGTCGAGCATGCGCCTGGCGGTCGCGGCGAACGGCGGGTTGCGGTCGCGGTAGTACGGCAGGGCGACCAGGCCCATGCACAGCACCCAGCCGCGGGCCCGCTCCCACATCGCGTCGTCGGCGCCGACCGCGTCGCGGAACGTGCCGCGGTGCTCGGCGCCGAGCAGCGTCCAGGCGGGCATGACGTCGCAGGCGGGATCGCCCACCCCGGCGCAGCCGAAGTCGATCACGGCGCTGACCCGCCCGCCGACGGCCAGCACGTTGCCGGCGTGCAGGTCGCCGTGGCTCCAGGTCGGCGGCCCGTCCCAGGCCGGCGCGGCGAGGGACGTCTCCCAGGCGGCGGTCGCGGCGGCGGTGTCGACGTCGCCGTGCAGCTGCGCGATCGCGTCCCGGACCGAGGCGTCCCGGTCGGCGAGGGCGCCGCCGCGGTAGCCGGGCGGCGCGCCGGCAGGGTCGACGGCCCGCAGCGCGGTGACGAACGCGGCGAGGTCCAGCGCGGCGCGGCGGTCCGTGAACGCCTCGACGGTGTCGCCGGGCAGCCACCGGCCGACGGTCCACGCGAACGGGTAGCCGTGGGCGGGCCGCCCGACCGCGACCGGCTCGGGGATCGGCAGCGGCAGCCGCGGCGCGAGCAGCGGCAGCCAGCGACCGTCCCGCTCGATCTGGGCGACGCCGCCCCGCAGCCGGGGCAGCCGCACCGCGAGGTCGTCGCCCAGCCGGTACATCGCGTTGTCGGTGCCGGGCGTGCCGACCGGTGCCACGGGCAGGTCCGTCCACTGTGGAAACTGCCCGGCGACGAGGCGCCGCACCAGCTCGACGGAGGTGGTGGCCTCGCCGTCACGCATCACAGGGGTCGCTCCTCCACCGGGCCGGACGGGATCTCGACCAGATCGTAGCCATGCTGCTGGTACACCTCCTCATTGACAACGTCCAATTGACACACTTGCATGCTTCTATGCAGAAACTGATTCGGTTGCTCACCACCGCGCTGCTCGCGATCGGGGCCACGGTGGGAGTGGTGGCCGCCACGGCGGCGCCGGCACACGCGGACGCCTGCTACACGTGGAGCGGGATACTGGCCGAGGGATCGTCGGGGGAGGCGGTCCGGCAGTTGCAGATCCGTGTCGCCGGCTACCCCGGCTCCGGCGGAGTCCTCGGACTCGACGGCCAGTTCGGGCCCGCGACGAAGTCCGCGGTGGCCCGGTTCCAGGCGGCGTACGGCCTCACCGCCGACGGCGTCGCCGGCCCCGCCACGTTCTCCAAGCTCTATGCCCTGCAGGACGACGACTGCACCCCGGTCAACTTCAGCTACGCCGAGCTCAACAACTGCAACAGCACCTGGTCCGGCGGCAACGTCTCCGCCGCGACCGCCAAGGCCAACGCCCTCGTCACCATGTGGAAGCTGCAGGCACTGCGCCACGCCCTGGGCGACCAGCCGCTCCGGGTCACCAGCGGCTTCCGCAGCGTCTCGTGCAACAACGCCGTCGGCGGCGCCTCGACCAGCCGCCACCTGTACGGCGACGCCGCCGACCTCGGTGCCGGCCCGCACTCGCTGTGCACCCTCGCCCAGGCCGCTCGCAACCACGGCTTCGCCGGCATCCTCGGCCCCGGCTACCCCGACCACAACGACCACACCCACGTCGACGGCCGCCCGAGCCGCTTCTGGTCCGCCCCCAACTGCGGCGTCGCCAGCCTCACCGGCGGCCTCGACCCCCTGCGCGACAACTGACCGCGATACGTTCTCAGGCATGACCGCCCCCTCCGCCGCGCTTCCGGCGCCCGCCCTGCCCCGGCGCCCGCCGTGCGGGTGCCGCAGCGCGGGGGGGGGCGCGGTGACCACGCGCCGGTATGAGCAGCGCCGCCGCGCGGCCACCGCGGAGGAGACCCGCCGCCGCATCCTCGACGCGATGTACGCCCAACTGCCCGCCATGCCCAGCGTCGACGCCGTGGCCCGCCAGGCCGGCGTGGCCCGCTCCACGATCTACCTGGTGTTCGGCTCACGCGGCGGCCTCTTCGACGCCCTCGCCCAGGACGTCCTGGACCGCGGTGGCTACGCTGACCTGCTCGTCGCGGTCCGCGCCACCGACCCCCGCGAGCACCTGCGCGGCGGCATCACCGCCACGGCCCGCATGTACGCCGCCCAGCGCGACGCCCTCGCCGCACTCCACGCCCTCGCCGCCTCGACCGACGGCGCCGTGCGCCGCGCCGGCGAGGCCCGTCTCGGGGGCCTGCGGCACCTCGTCGACCGCCTACACGACGCCGGCCTGCTCCGCGTGCCCCACACCACCGCCGTGGACACTTTGTGGCTGCTCACCGCATTCGAGACGTTCGACACCCTCTACACCGGCCGTGGCCTGCCCACCGACACCGTCGCCGACCACCTCAACACCCTCGCCGCGTCGACACTGCTGATTGCGCCGCCCACCACTGGGTAGCCGTACCGGTATGAGCCAGCACGTGAAGGACATCATGACCAACGCACCGCTCACGATCGACGTCGGCTCGTCCGTCACCGCCGCCGCCGAACTGATGCGCGATGCCGACGTCGGCGCCCTCGTCGTCACCGACAGCAGCGGCGTCCGCGGCGTCCTGACCGACCGCGACGTCACCGTCCGCGTCGTCGCCACCGGCAACGACCCGGCCACCACCGCTGTCGGTGACATCGTCGCCCCTGACCTCGTCGCCGTCTCCCCTCAGGACGACGTGGCCACCGCCACCGAACTGATGCGCACCAACGCCCTGCGCCGCCTCCCCGTCCTCGACGGCGACCACCTCGTCGGCATCGTCTCCCTCGGCGACCTCGCCATCGACCAGGACGCCACCTCCGCCCTCGCCGCCATCAGCACCGAACCCCCGACCCGCTGACCCCCGCACACCAATACGACCAGGACGCCAGCCCCGAAGACCACGAAGCCTCCCGCAGGCAACGCACCGTGACACGCGCCCGGTCGTCCCTTGGTGCCCAATTCGCTCGGTTTTGCGGCGTTGGCTCCGGCGCTCGGAGTTCTAGATCCCGTGATCAACGGTGAGCTCTGGCCGTCCGGACAGCCGCACCGCGCCTTCGATCAAGGCGTCTCGGAATATGGACGACGGGCGAAAGCCGGAAGACGCGCAAACGGCTGCGTGCAGGAAGCGGGCCGCCCCACAAACGTCCGAGAACGACGAATCCCGTGACGCCACGCGCCCCATCTTGGAACCCTCAACGAACCTCCCGCCCTGCGACAGATCACGACTCCGTCGGAAGTACGCCTCGCTGCCGCAGCCAGGTTTCGAGTTCTTCGATGGTCCCGTTCAACGGTGGCTTGTCAGCGGTGAAGTACGAATACGGCGCAATGGACACGCCCTCGACGACGCGGCGGCTGTCCTCCTCGGGTGCGGCAGGGTCCAGGTCCCTGGGCGACAGCGACGCCATGGAGAAGATCGCGAACCCGGCCGGCACGTCGAACCCGATGTCGGACGGAGTGCTCGAGTGCCCGTTGGCGGCCAGGTCGGCGATCACCTCGTCCATGAACCGGTAGGTCAGCTGCACCCCTTCGAAGAACACCTGATCGTCCCGGCCGTAGCTGACCTCGACGAGTTCAACGACGTCTTCCCGGTCGTAGGTCACGACCAGCATCGGGTCCATGGCGTCGTAGACGGCTCTGCGGGCGAGGGCCCTGGCGTCACCGAGTGCATGGACCGGACGCCCAAGCCGCCGCTCGACCTCTCCGCGTACGTCACCGATCCTCACGGCTTCGACACCGACGCCGGCGATGATCTCCATCCGCCAATTGTGGCGAACACCCACTGATCTTGGTGCGGCACCGGCTGGTGAGATGGCGCAGAAGTGACGAGCATCTGGCTCCTGCTCTCGCGAACCAGATCGCCAGGGACCCGCGATGCCGCGTCGACCATTTCCGGCGGTGAACCTGCAACGTTGGGACGGATGGAGGCGCCCGCAGTGGACCTCCCGCGCTGTCGATCCCCTGCGATGCGGTGGACCCCGAGGGCCGCGGACCCGCGGCGCGGCGGGAAGCCGTGACCGCAGCGATGGCCGTGACGGATCGGGGTTGTTGCGAGGCGCTCGGTACGAGATGGCGGGGCGCGAGGTGGCGGGCGTCGGGCGGCGGGGCGTGCGGCGACGCGACATGCTGAGGTGGGGCGGGCGCCGGTCGGTTGCGGGGGGCGGGGAGGGTCAGGTGTCGGTAGAGGGCGGGGTGCGGAGCGGGACGACGAGGTAGTCGAGGGTGGCGGCGGGGAGGTCGGCGGTGAAGGCGGTCGCCCGCATGCCCTCCTGGATGCGCAGCTGGACGGTGTGGTGGGGGAAGGCGCGCAGGGCGTCGAGTAGCAGGCGGGCCTGGAACGAGCGGATGGTGTGGGCGCCGTCGGTGGTGGCCTTGACGGTCTGCTCCGACTCGCCGGTGAGGGGGTCGTCGGCGCGGACGAGGAGGGCGCCGTCGATTGCCTGGAGGGTGACGCGGCCGTGTGCGCCGCCGTAGGCGGCGGCGCGGTCAACCGCGTGGGCGAGGGTGTCGGCGTCGACCTCGACGGTGCAGGCGGGGGCGATGTCGAGCAGGCGGGAGAGCTGGGCGTCGGGATAGCCGCCGCCGAGGGTGGCGGTCGTGATGCTGCCGCCGTCCCAGGACAGGGCGAACACGTCGTCGGCCGCGTGCACGTGGACGGCGGGGATGCGGCTCAGCTGCTGGGCGGCGCGGGCCAGGACGGCGGCCGGGACGAGTGCCTCGACCCGGGAGCCGCCCGTCGCGGCGCCGATGCTGCCCGCGGTGGCGCGGGACGCAGCGTCGGTGTCCGTCGGGGTGGCGGTGGCCGGGGGGAGGGCGGCGTGCCAGGGGATGGAGGCGGTGGCCAGGCGGAAGCGGTCGGTGGCGAGCAGGGTCAGTGCCGTGTCGTGGGTGCGGAGGCGGACGCCGGTGAACATCGGCAGGGCGTGCTCGCGGGAGGCGGCGCCGGCGACCGGGACGGCCGCCGTGCGCAGGTCGTCGCCGGTGACGGTGCCGTGTGCGGGAGGCAGTGGCACGGTGGGCGGCGTGGCGCCGGGGAGGCTGGGCAGCGCGAAACGGGCGCCCGGCACCCGGATCGCCAGGCGGCCGCCCTGCACGGTCAGCCGGGCGTCGGCCGCGTCCAGCGCGGTCAGGGTCTCCGCGACGGCGCGGCGGGGGACGACGACCTCGCCCGGGGTGTGGACCGTGGCGGGGACGCGCAGGTGGACGACTACCTCGCCGTCGGTGCCGATGAGGTGCAGGCCGGTGTCGTCGGCGCGCAGCAGGGCGCCCGCGTGCGACGGCTGCAGGGACCGGGCCGTCAGCAGCCGGAGCATGAGCGCGGCGGCGGTGGCGAGCCGGGCGACAGGTGCGGTCACATCCATGGAGGGAACCTACAGCCGGGGTACGACAAAAAGCGTTCCACAGGAGCACCCCCACGATGCTGGACTGGCGGGCATGACGACCGACGACGCCCGATGGTTCGCGATGCCCGCCCTCGCCGGGGACAAGGTCCGCCTCGAACCGCTGAGCATGGAGCACGCCCCCGGCTACCTCGCCGCCGCCGGTGACGCCGAGCAGCGGCAGGAGGTGTTCCGCTGGCAGAGCCCACCCGGCGGTGGCCTCCAGGCGCCCGCCACGGTCGCCGACGCCGAGCAGCACATCGCCGCCGCGCTGGCGGCGCGGGCGCGCGGGCGGCGGCTGCCGTACGCCCAGCTCGACGCCGTGACGGGACAGTTCGCCGGGACGACGTCGTTCGCCGAGCCCGACCCCGTGCAGCGCACGCTCTGGATCGGCTACACCTGGCTCGGGCAGCGCTGGTGGCGCACCGGCATGAACGTCGAGTCGAAGCTGCTCATGATGACGTTCGCGTTCGAGGACCTTCGTGCGGTACGCGTCGTCTGGTACACCGACATCCGCAACACCCGCTCGCAGCTGGCGATCGAACGGCTCGGCGCGACCCGCGAGGGGGTTCTGCGCAAGCACCGGCAGCGAGCGGACGGCTCGTGGCGGGACGCCGTGCTGTACGCGATGGTCGACGACGACTGGCCGGCGGTGAAGGAACGGCTGATCACCCGCCTCGCCCGATAGTGGTAAAAAACCGACCTATGCCACATATCATGATCGCGTGGCGATCACAGCTGTCACGGAGGCGCCGCCGGGACTGTCATTGGTCTTCGGCGTCGGCGACCTGTTGTGCGCCATCGCGCTGCGCGACGTGGTGGAGACGATCCGGCCGCTGCCCGTGCAGCCCCTCGCGGGCACCGCCGACATCCTGCTCGGGGTCAGCGTGATCCGCGGCCTCGCGGTGCCGGTCGTCGACACGGCCAGGCTCCTGGGAGTGGGCGCGGAGCGGCCCAGCCGGTTCGTCACGACGCGGACCGGGCGCGGCACCCTCGCGTACGCCACCGGACCCGTCGTCGGCGTCCTGCCCGTCGAACCCGACGACAGCCGCCCACCGCCGCCGATGCTCGCCGCCGCCGCGACCAGACTCGTCGCCGCCGTCGGCGTGCTGGACTCCCGGCCACTGCTGTTCCTGCGAGACGCCGGGCCGATAACCGAAATTGACGCCGGGCCGATAACCGAAATTGACGCCGGGCTCATGGCCGACATCGAGGTGCCGCCCGATGGAGCGTGACGAGGACATCGCCCGGCTGCGGCAGCTGCTGTCGGCGCGGCTCGGCCTGGCGTTCGACGACAAGCGCGACCCGCAGCTCGCCGAGGTCCTGCGGGCGCGCGCCACCCAGCACGGCCTGTCCGGCCGCGGCTACCTCGACCGCCTCGGCACCGCCTGGAACAACGAGCTCGCCGCCCTCGCCGAGGCGGTCACCGTCAACGAGACGTACTTCTTCCGCAACATCGAACAGTTCAACGTGCTGGCGGAGGTGGTCCTGCCGGAGCGGGTCCGCGCCCGGTCCGGCGAGCGGCGGCTGCGGCTGCTGTCGGTCGGCTGCTCCACCGGCGAGGAGGCGTACACCCTGGCGATGGTCGCCGCCGAGCGCGTCGACCCGGCCTGGGACACCTCGATCGTCGGGCTCGACGTCAACCGGGCCGCGCTGCGGGTCGCCGCCGCCGGCCGGTACTCCCGCTGGTCGCTGCGGGAGACCCCGGCCGCCGCGCAGCACCGCTGGTTCCACGCCGTCGCCGACGGTGTCGAGATCGACGAGCGGCTCCGCGGGCGCGTGCGGTTCCTGGAGTACAACGCCGTCGACGACGACCCGCTGCTGTTCGCCCCGGACACCTACGACGTGGTGTTCTGCCGCAACCTGCTGATGTACCTGACGCCGGCCACGGTCGCCGCCGCGGTCGCCCGGGTCACCCGCGCCCTCGCGCCGGGCGGCTACCTCTTCCTCGGCCACACCGACTCGCTCGGCAGCCGGCCGACCGCGCTGACGGTCCAGCACACCCACGGCACGTTCTACTACCAGAAGGCAGGCGTGGTACCGCCGGCACGACCGGCGCCGGTACCGGCCCGGCCCGGCCCACCGAAGCGGGGAAGGCCGAAGGTGCGGCAGCGGGACCAGGTGCTGCAACTGGTGCAGGAGGAGCGTTTCGGCGAGGCCCTCACCGTCCTCGACGGCATCGACACGGCCGAGGCGGACCGGCCCGACGTCATGCTCGTGCGCGGCGCGGTCCTCGCCCACCTCGGCCGCACGGGCCGGGCGGCGGCCCTGTGCCGGCGGCTGCTGGACCGTGACGCGCTCAACCCCGACGCCCATCACCTGCTCGCCGAGTGCCTCGAGGGCGACGGTGACCTCGCCGCGGCGCTGGAGCACCACCGCATGGCCGCGCACCTCGACGCCGCCTTCGCGATGCCGCGGCTGCGGCTGGGGCTGCTCGCCCGCCGCCGCGGCGACCCGCGCACCGCCGAACGCGAGCTCGACCGCGCCGTGACCCTGCTGCGGCACGAGAGCGACGAGCGCATCCTGCTGTTCGGCGGCGGCTTCGGCCGTGGCGCCCTGATCGCGCTGTGCCACGCCGAACTGGCCGCGGCCCGATGACCGCCGCCCAGACCGCACAGAGCGGGGACATGCAGCAGCGCCTGGCGGAGCTGCGCGACTCGTTCGACCGGTCCTTCGCCGACCCGCACCGCGAGGAGGTCGCCGGCTTCGCCGACCTGCTGGCGATCCGGGTCGGCGGCCACCGGTACGCGCTGCGCCTCACCCAGGCGGCCGGGCTGTTCCCGGACCGGCCGGTGACGCGGCTGCCCGGCCCGCTGCCCGCGCTGCTCGGCGTGGCGAGCTTCCGCGGCTCGATCGTGCCCGTCTACGACCTCGGCGCCGTCTTCGGCCACCCGGCCGTCGCCGCCGCCCGCTGGCTGGTCCTGGCCGCCGGCGAGCCGCTGGTCACGCTCGCCTTCGAGGAGCTGGACGGGCACCTGCGCGTGCCCCGAGACCTCATCGTCGAGGAGTCGACGGGCCACGGCCCGCGGGGCTGCCTGCGCGGCATCGTCCCGCTGGACGGCGGCGCCCGCCCGATCGTCGACGTGCCGGCCGTCCGCGCCGCGATCCAGGCCCTCACCGGCAACACCAGCACAGCAAGAGACGGGGAATGATGAGGCGACAATGGACGTTCGGCCGCAAGCTCGCCGCGGGCTTCGCGGTCGTCGTGCTGCTGACCCTGCTCACGGGCGGCGTCACGGTCGGCGCGCTGGACACCGTGGTCTCCGGCAAGGACCACGTGATCGACATCGGCGTGCAGGGCCTCGTCGAGGCGCAGCAGCTGCGGGTCGCGGTCGAGGAGAAGAGCAGCGCCTCCCGTGGGTTCCTGCTGACCGGCGACGACGCGTTCCGGGCGCAGATCACCGCCGCCCGCGCCGACTTCACCCGGGCAATCCAGCAGCTGCGCGACGTCGCGGACTCCCAGCGGGAACGTGACCTGCTCAACCTCGCCGTACAGGCCGAACAGGGCCACGAGACGGCCCTGCAGGCGGTCTTGGCGCTGCGGCAGGACCCGGCGGTCAGCGCGCAGCGCATCGCCGACGAGTTCGAGGACACGGTGGTGCCGCAGCGCGAGGCCCTCAACCAGCACATCGAGGCCCTCGCCTCGCTGCTGCGCGAGGACCTGACGGACCAGCGCGACGCCGCGTCGAACACGGCCCAGGTGGCGACCGTCGTGGTGATCGTCATCGCGGTCCTCGCGCTGGCGCTCGGCGTCGGCATCGCGATCCTGCTGACCCGCGCGCTGGGCCGGCAGGTCGCCGGCGCGGTCGGGCACATCCAGAGCTCCTCGGCGCAGCTGGAGGCGGCCGCCAGCCAGCAGGCGACCGGCGCCCGCGAGCAGGCGACCGCGATGAGCGAGATCAACACGACGATCGAGGAGCTGCTGATCACGTCGCGGCAGATCTCGGAGGGCTCGCAGCGGGTGGCGAAGATCGCCGAGGAGACCGCCGTGGCCGCGCACTCCGGCGACGCGACCATCGAGCAGGCCCGTGAGTCGATCACCGCGATCCGCCGGCAGGTCGACCTGATCGTGCAGCACATGCTGGAGCTGGGCCAGCGCTCGCAGCAGATCGGCGGCGTCGTCGACCTGGTGTCGGAGCTCGCCGAGCAGACCAACATCCTGGCCATCAACGCCACCATCGAGGCGTCCGGCGCGGGGGAGTGGGGGCGCCGCTTCGCCGTCGTCGCCGACGAGATCCGCAAGCTCGCCGACCGGACCGCCGGCTCCGCGAAGGAGATCCGGGCGCTCATCGACGACGTCCGCGGCGCGGTGAACACCACGGTCATGGCGACCGAGACCGGCGCGAAGGCCGTCGACGCGGGCACCCGGCAGTTCGGCGCGGTCACCGCGTCGTTCCAGCAGATCGCGGACCTGGTCGCGACGACGACCGAGTCGGCGCGCGAGATCGAGCTGTCCACCAAGCAGCAGACGACCGCGGTCGAGCAGGTCAACGTCGCGGTGACGGACACCGCCAGGGTCACCCAGGAGAGCGAGTCCAGCGCCGTGCAGACCAGACAGACCGCGACACATCTCGCCGGGCTCTCCAACGAGCTGCTCAGGCTGGTCGCCGCAGGCACAGACCGGCATTGAGCGCTCCGACGCCCGCGGTGGCCAAGGACCCGCTGCGGTACTTCAGGATCGAGGCCCGGGAGCTGGTCGACCAGCTCAGCCAGGGCGTGCTCGACCTGACCCGCGACGGCGCGGACCGCGAGCCGGTGGCGAGGCTGCTGCGGCACGCGCACACGCTCAAGGGCGCGGCCCGGGTCGTGCGGCAGAGCGAGATCGCCGGCGCGGCGCACCAGCTCGAAGAGCTGCTCGTGCCGCACCGCGACGGCGCCGACCCGGTCCCGCCGGAGACCGTCGGCGCGTTGCTCACCCTGACCGACCGGATGTCGGTCCTGGCCGGCGCGCTGCAGCCGCCGCAGCCGCCGCAGGCACCGCCACCCGCCGCGGAGAAGGCGGACACCGAGCCACGGCCCGCCGCCGCGCCCGTGCGCAGCGACAGCGCCGACATCGACGAGCTGCTCGACGCCGTCGGTGAGGCACACGCCCGGTTCGCGCCGCTGCGGCGGCAGGTCGCGACCGTCGAACGGGCCCGCCGCGCGGCCGAGGCGATCACCGAGCAGCTGCGGATCCGCGGCGCGCAGCCGGACGGCGCCGACGGGCGGACCGGCGGCATGGCGACCCGGCTCGCCGCCGACCTCACCGCGCTGGGCCGGCAGCTCACCGAGACCGTCGAGCAGGTCGAACGGGAGCTCGACGACATCCGCGGCCGCGCCGAACGGCTCCGCCTGGTGCCGGTCGCCACGGTGCTGACGACGCTGCACCGGGCCGCGTACGACGCCGCCGGCGCCGAGGGCAAGAAGGTCGTCTTCGACAGCCGCGGCGGCGACCTGCGGCTGGACCCGCACGTGCTGAGCCTCGCGTCCGGCGCGCTGCTGCACGTGGTCCGCAACGCCGTCTCCCACGGGGTGGAGGGCGAGACCGAACGGCTCGCCGCCGGCAAACCCGGCGCCGGGCACGTCACCGTCGAGGTGCACCGCCGCGGCACGAACGCCGCGTTCCGATGCCGCGACGACGGCCGTGGGTTCGACCTGGGCGCCGTGCGCCGGCAGGCGGAGGCCCGGGGGCTGGTCACGTCCGGCGCCGAGGCCGACGTCCGGGAGCTGATGCGGCTGCTCATGCACGGCGGGATCAGCACCGCCGGCGAGGTCACCGGCATCTCGGGACGCGGCATCGGCCTCGACGCGGTCCGCGACGTCGCCGAGCAGCTCGGCGGCGAGGTCAACGTCAGCACCGAGCCGGGCCGCGGCACCACCGTCGAACTGGTCGTGCCGCTGTCGCTGGTGTCGCTGTCGGGTCTCGTGGTGGAGGCCGCCGGGACCCTCGCGTCGCTGCCCCTGGACGCGGTGCGCACCTGCGTCCTGCTCGACGCCGTGGAGGTCGCCGCCGCCGGCGCCGCGGGCGCGATGGCCCACGACGGGCACGTCATCGCGTTCCTGTCCCTGGCCGGGGTGCTGGGTCCGGTGGCGCCGCAGGCCTGACCGGCGGCGCGGTCGCCGTCATCCTCGCCGCCGGCGAGCGCACCGTCGCCGTCGGCGTCGACCGGCTGCTGGGCACGTCGGCGCTGGTCGTGCGGCCGCTGCCGGAGCTCGCCCCGGCCAGCGCGGTCGTCAACGGCCTGTCCATCGACGCGGAGGGCAACCCGCGCATCGTGCTCGACCCGCACGGCCTGGCCGCCGCGGCCACCGGAAAGGCCGCCGTCGTCGATCCGGTCACCGGCGAGGCGAGCAACACCCCCGCGCGGGACCCGGTCCTCGTCATCGACGACTCGCTCACCACCAGGATGCTGGAGCGCAGCATCCTGGAGTCGGCGGGCTACCACGTCGAGCTGGCCGCCTCCGCGGAGGAGGCCCTGGAGCGCGTCAAGCTGCGGCGGTACGCACTGTTCCTCGTCGACATCGACATGCCCGGCATCGACGGGTTCACGTTCGTCGCCCTGACCCGCGAGGACCCGGTGCTGCGCGAGACCCCGGCGATCCTGGTCAGCTCCCGGGCGTCCGCCGAGGACCGCCGGCGGGGCGCGGAGGCCGGCGCCAGCGCGTACATGGTGAAGTCGGAGTTCAACCAGGAGGAGCTTCTCGGTCACATCCGCGACCTCGTGGGGGAGCCGTGATCAAGGTCCTGGTGGTCGAGGACTCCTCGACGGTGCGGCAATGCCTGCGCGAGGCGCTCACCGGGCGGCACGGCTTCGAGATCGTCGGCGAGGCCGTCGACGGGGCGCAGGCAGTGGACCTGTGCCGGCGGCTGCGGCCCGACGTCATCACCATGGACGTGGTGCTGCCGGTGATGAGCGGCCTCGTCGCCACCGAGCGGATCATGGCGAGCCAGCCGACGCCGATCCTGGTGGTGTGCTCCGCGTCCCGGCAGGAGCTGTTCACCACCTACGACGCGCTCGCTGCCGGCGCGGTCGACGTGCTGGAGAAGCCGCGCGGCGACGCCTCCGACGACACGTGGGGCGCGCGGCTGCGCACCGCGGTGAAGGTCGTGTCCCGCATCAGGGTGGTGACCCGGCACCGTCCCGCCGCGAGCGGTGCCGCGCCGTCCGCGCCCGCTGCCCGTACCCACCAGATCCCGAGACGGCTCGTCGCGGTCGGCGCCTCCACGGGCGGCCCGGGTGCCATCGTCACGCTGCTGCGGGGCGTGCCGCCGGGCTTCACGGTCCCGCTGCTGTACGTGCAGCACCTCGCCGCCAACGAGTCCTTCGCGCAGGCGTTCACCGGGTGGCTCGCCGAGCAGACCGGGCACGACGTGCGGTACGCCCGCGGCGGGGAGAGCCTGCAGTCGATCGCCGGGAAGGTCGTGATGGCGCCGCCCGACCGCCACCTGACGGTCCGCGGCGGCCACCTGCACCTGACCTCGGGCCCGCCGCGGCACTCGTGCCGCCCGTCGGTCGACGTGCTGTTCGAGTCGGTCGCCGCGGAGCTCGGGGCGGGCGCGACCGGCGTCCTGCTCACCGGCATGGGCCGCGACGGCGCCGAGGGCCTGCTCGCGATGCGCCGCGCCGGCGCGCACACCTACGCGCAGGACCAGGCCAGCTGCGTGGTGTACGGCATGCCGAAGGAGGCCGTGGCGCTCAACGCGGCCGCGGAGATCCTGCCACCGGACCAGATCGCGGCGAGCCTGACGGAGAAGGTCGGATGGCGAGCACTGTCCTGATCGTCGACGACAGCCTGACCGTCCGGATGGACCTCCACGAGGCGTTCGAGGACGGCGGGTTCCGCACCGTGCTGTGCGGCTCCGGCGCCGACGCGCGCAAGGCGTTCGAGGCCGAACGGTTCGACGTGGCGCTCCTCGACGTGCTGCTGCCCGACGCCGACGGGGTCGAGCTGCTGGGCGAGCTGCGCGCCCACCCGCGCCACGCCGGGGTGGTGGCGCTGCTGCTGTCCAGCGAGGCCGAGGTCAGCGACCGCCTGCGCGGGCTGCGGCACGGTGCCGACGACTACGTCGGCAAGCCCTACGACGCGCACGCGGTCGTGGCCCGCAGCCGGGAGCTGCTCCAGCGCGGCGGCGACGCGCCCGCCCAGCGCTCCGTGCTGGTCATCGACGACAGCCTCACCTTCCGCGAGGAGCTGCGGCAGCTGCTCACCACCGCCGGCTACGACGTCCAGACCGCCGAAAGCGGCGAGGAGGGGCTGCGGGCCGCCGCCGCCCGGCCGCCGAGCGCGATCATGGTCGACGGCGTGCTGCCCGGCATCGACGGCGCCACCGTGATCCGCCGGGTCAGGCTCGACGCGACGCTGCGCAACGTGCCGTGCCTGCTGCTGACCGCCGCCGACGACTACGCGACCGAGCTGCAGATCCTCGACGCCGGCGCGGATGCGTTCGTGCGCAAGCAGGAGAGCCTGACCGTGGTGCTGGCGAAGCTCGCCGCCGTGCTGCGCAAGAGCACCGACACGCCGCTGCCGGCGGCCGGCCCGTTCCACGGCCAGGTGAAGGTGCTCATCGTCGAGCCCGACCGGGTGTTCCTGGATCAGGCGGCGGAGCTGCTGAGGGAGGAGGGCTACGAGCCGGTCGCGGCGCCTGACGCCGACGACGCCCTCGCCATGCTCGCCGTGCAGCCCGCCGGCTGTGTGGTGCTCGCCGTGGACGTGCCCGGCGTGGACGGCTTCGCGCTGTGCTCGCGGATCCGGTCGGTGCCGGGCCTGCGCGACATGCCGGTCATCGGCCTCGGCGCCGGTGACGCCCTGCTCGACTGCCTCGGCGCCGGCGCCGACGACTACGTGCGCCGCACCGACGGCGCGAGCACGCTGCGTGCCCACATCCGCGCCCACATCCGCCGGCAGCAGCTGCACGAGCAGAACCGGCGCATCCGCGACGAGCTGGTGCGCCGGGAGCTGGAGGCGGCCGAGGAGCGCGCCGCCCGGCAGGTCGCCGAGACCCGCGCCGAGCTCGTCGAGGAGCTGGAGTGGCGCAACCGGGAACTGGAGGCGTTCAGCGGCTCCGTCTCGCACGACCTGCGCTCGCCGCTGCAGACGATCCTCAGCTTCAGCGAGCTGCTGCTGGAGGAGCAGAGCGGGAAGGAACCCACGGACCTGGTCATGCGTATCCACAAGGCGGCGAAGCGGATGAACGCGCTCATCGACGCGCTGCTGCAGCTCGCCGGCGCCAACCGCGGCCAGATCCAGCGCGCCGAGGTCGACCTGTCGGCGCTGGCCGCTGACGTCGTCGAGGAACTGCGCCAGCGCGACCCGTCCCGCGACGTGCAGGTCACCGTCGAGGCCGGGATGCGCGCCTCCTGCGACGGCGAGCTGGTCCGCGCGGTCCTGATCAACCTCGTCGGCAACGCGTGGAAGTTCACGGGCCGGACCCCGTCGCCGCGCATCGAGATCGGGTGCACGCCCTCGGCGTTCTACATCCGCGACAACGGCGCCGGATTCCCCGCCGAGCGCGCCGACCAGCTGTTCCGCCCGTTCGGCCGGCTGCACGACAGCAGCGACTTCCCGGGCACCGGCATCGGGCTGACCACCGTGCAGCGCATCGTGGACCGCCACGGCGGCCGCGTCTGGGCGCAGAGCGAACCGGGGAACGGCGCCACGTTCTCGTTCACCCTCCCCGACTTCTGACCGCACCGCAGAACCTTTCGGGGCGCTGCGGAGTATGGAGTGCATGCAGCGTCCGAGGGACGACGACGATGAGTTCGCGAGCTTCATGGGTGCCGCCGCGCCCCGGCTGTACCGGGTGGCGTACCTGCTCGCCGGGGACGCGGCGCAGGCCGAGGAGCTGACCCAGCAGACCCTGGTGCGCACCTACACGGCCTGGGCCCGCATCGACGCCGGTGCGGCCTATGGCTACGCCCGGCGGATCCTGGTGAACCTGCACAACGACTGGTGGCGGCGGCGGTTCCTGCGGGAACGCCCGGTGGGGGAGGTGCCGGAGCCCCGCCGCGCGGAGCGGGACCCTGCCGACGCCGTCGTCGCCCGGCAGAGCGTGGCGCGGGCACTGCAAGGGCTTTCCCGGCGCGAACGGGCCGTCGTCGTCTGCCGGTACTACCTGGACCTCACCGAGCAGCAGACCGCCGACGAGCTCGGCGTGGCCGTCGGCACCGTCAAGAGCACCACCGCCCGGGCCCTGCGCAAGCTGCGCATCGACCCGGCGCTGGACACCGTGACCGCCGCAGACAGCCAGACCAAGGGGGCATGGTGATGCACAGCATCGAGGAGCTCCGCCGGGCGATGCGCGACGAGACCCGCGACCTCGCACCCCGGGTGACGCTCGGGCAGATCCGGCAGCGGGCCCGGCGCCGCCGGTTCACCGGCCTGGTCGCGTTTGCCGCAGCGGTACTGGTGCCCGTCGGCGTCACCATGACGGCCCTGGCGGGCGGGCCGGCCGGGCCGTCACCGTCGCCCGTCGACCCGCCGTCCGGGGCGACGCCGGTGGTCACCGACCTCGCCGGCGGCGCCGAGTTCCAGGGCAGCGGACCGATCGTGCGCACCGGCGTCGCCTACGGCGCCGACGAGGAGCTCGTCCTGCGCTACAGCGGCGAGGACATGAACGGCGTGTTCTCGGGGCTGTACAACCCGAAGACGTCGCAGTACCGCAGGTTCGAGGGCGGCCTCATGGTGCCCGCCGCCGGGCAGTTCTCCACGATCATGGAGATCGAGGACCGGCGCGGCGGCATCGTGGACTACGGCGTGGTCGGCGCCCCAGGGGTGACCGTCGAGGTCACCTTCGACGGGCAGCACGCCACGGCGACCTCCGCCGCGATCCCCGTCCTGCCGGGGACGACCCTGTTCTGGGTCCGGCGCACCGGGATCGCGGTCGGACCGACCAGCCAGGTCGGCGGCCCCACCCCGAACCTCGCGTTCACCGCCCGCGACGTCACCGGCGCGACGGTCGCCACCGGCGGCTACGTCCAGCGCAGCGACGGCCAGGTCGTCATCAAGGACACCGCCGTGCGGATCGGCGACCTGATGCCCACCGGCGTGACCCTTGCCGACCGCGGGGAGCTCGTCCTGTGGTTCGCCGGGGACGACCGCTCCACGGGGCTGTTCGCCGGCAGCGACACCGGCGGCGGCGAGCCCACCGAGCTGCGGGGCCTCGGCCGCTTCGCCCGCCCGCCGTTCGACATCGGCTTCTACGGCGGCCGCACCGAGCTCGACGAGCCCGGCGGCACCAAGGTCGTGCTGCTCGTCTACGTCGGGCCGGCGGCCACTGTGACCGCGGCGGCCCCGGTGTCGACCGGCCGCGGCTCGGTCCGCTGGAGCGCCCATCCGCGGTTGCGGATCGCCTGGATCAGCGGGGTACCCGCGCAGGACGGCTGGAAGGTCACCGGCATCGCCACCGACGCCAATGGCAACCCCGTGGCCGTCACCCAGGGCCGGTGACCGGGCCGGGGTGTGCGATCGTGGCCGCATGGACGTCCGGGTCATCCGGTCAGGTGCGGTGAGCACGCACGCCGTCGAGGAGCTGCCGGGCCTCCTCGACGGCGACGGCCTGCTCTGGGTCGACGTGCCGGTGTGCGACGAGGCGGCGACCCGGGTGCTGGGCGAGGTGTTCGGCTTCCACCCGCTCGCGTTGCGCGACGCCGCGCAGCGCAACCGGGTACCGAAGATCCACCCGTATCAGGACCATGTCTTCGTGGTGCTGCACGCGCCGCACCTCGGCGCCCGCGGCCACGTCCACTACGTCGAGCTGGACCAGTTCATCGGCAAGCGGTTCCTGGTGACGGTGCACGGGCCGACGAATCCGGCGGTCCCGCCGGACATCCCGCTGCGGCAGACCCGCGACGTGCTGCGCCGCATCGAGGCCGGGAAGCTCGCGCCGGCCACCCCGTTCGAGCTGTCCTACGCGATCGTGTCCGGCATCACCCGGCTGCAGGAAACCCTCGTCGAGGACATGACCGCCGACGTGTGGCGGCTGGAGCAGCGGGTCACCGCCGGGCACCTCGGTAACCCGGAGCAGTTCCTGGAAGAGCTGTTCCAGGCCCGCCACGGCCTGCTCGCGGTGCGGACGATGGCGGCCCTGGGCGGCGAGATCTACGGACGGATGGCGGCCCTGTCCCGCCACCCGCAGGACGAGCACTACATCGCCGACGTCGTCGACCAGTTCAGCCGGGTCCGGTCGGTCGCCGACGGGGAGCGGGAGTACCTGCAGGGCGTCATCGAGTTCTACCAGGCGCGGACCGAGACGAAGATGACCATCGCCGCGGAGCGCCTGGCCGTGATCGCCGCGGTCACCCTGCCGATCACGGCGCTGTCCTCGGTGCTCGGCATGAACCTCATCGTCAACGACCACACCCAGGGGCTGCACCTCGTCGCCGTCCTGGTCGTCATGGCCATCATGTCCGGCACCCTGCTCACCTGGGCCCGGCGTCAGGGCTGGTGGTGAGTCAGAGCAGCCGCTGCAGGAACGCCGCGAGCTTGCCCTGGGTCCGCTCCACCTGCTCCTGCACGGTCAGGGTCTCCTTGAGGCGGGTGCCCGTGTCCGGGGTCCTGCGGCCGCGGACGTAGAGCGAGCAGGCGAGGTCGGTGCAGATGTACGCGCCGACCGAGTCGCCCCGCCGGCCCGCCTCGCCCGCACGCCGGCCCGTCATCAGCGACACCCCGTTGCCGCCGTGGGTGGTCAGGCACAGCGAGCACATGTTGCGGTGCAGGAATCCCCGCTGCTGCGACGCCAGCCGCAGCGTGACCCCTACGACACCGTCCTGCCACGGCGCGATCAGGTAGGCGCGGTCCGGGGCGCCCTGGTCGCGCCAGCCGAGGAAGTCGAGGTCGTCCCAGGGACGTTCGGCGAGGTCGCGGGGGAGCGCGAGCCGCTTCGCCTCCCCCTTGGAGCAGTTGACGAAGGACGCGCGGATGTCGGGCTCGGTCAGTGGTCTCACGTCGCCGACCGTACCCATGCCTAATGACCCTAGGCAACTGACTATTGTGGCTAGCATGAGACGTGCGGGACTGACGGCCGACCTGGTGACGCGTGCCGCCGCGGACCTCGCCGACGAGGTCGGCCTGGCCGGGGTGACCGTGTCGGCGGTCGCCCGGCACTTCGGGGTCAAGGACGCCAGCCTCTACTCGCACGTGCGCGGCCTGGGCGACCTGCGCTCACGGGTGGCGCTGCTCGCCGCCGGGGAGTTCGCCGACCTGCTCGGCCCCGCGGTCGCCGGCAGGTCGGGCCGCGACGCCCTCGTGGCGTTCGCCGATGCGTACCGCGGCTACGCCCGCGCGCACCCGGGGCGGTATGCGGCCATGCAGCAGCCGGTCGACCCCGCCGCGCTGCCCGACACGGCCGGGTTCCGGCGCGGGGTCGAGCTGACCTACGGGGTGCTGCGCGGCTACGGCCTCGACGAGCCCGACGTCACCGACGCGGTGCGGCTGCTGCGCAGCACCTTCCACGGCTTCGTGGACCTGGAGTGCCGCGGCGGCTTCAACGACCCGCGCGACGTCGAGGTGTCCTGGCGGCGCACGGTGGACGCCCTGCACGTCCTGCTGACCCGCTGGCGGGAAGCGCTCTCACCATAAAACCGCAGCTCAGAGCGGTGTTTGAGAGCGCTCTCTCAAGTTGACCATTGACAATAGTCACGCTGGTTGCCCAAAATCACCAGGGACCCCAAGAAGCCGCCCACTTCTGATCGGAGTCCCACCCGATGCGTCTTTCCAGAGGCCGACCGCTGTTCGCCGGCGCCGCCGCGCTGGCGATGGTCGCCACCGCTGTCACGTTCCTGGCGTTGCAGAGCGCCGCGGCCGACACCCTCGGCTCCGGCAGCTACGCCACCACCCGTCCCGCCGGCCAGGCCCCACCGGCCGGCTGCGGATCGATCGGCACGAACCCCCGCCAGTGGGTCACCGCCAACGCCCCCGCCGGAGCGGTGCCCACCAACGACTGGTGGTCATCGCTGCTGTTCAAGAAGTTCAACTGCGCCTACTCCGAGCCGCTCGTGGCGCACCCGATGGCGTTCAAGCCGGCCAACAACGGTCTCGGCGTCAGCTACACCACCGAGGCCGCCATCTCCGGCACCGCGACCGGCGTGGGGGAGTACCACTTCCCGTACACCACGGAGTTCACCCTCGGCGTCGCCGGGCTCAACTCGCCCGACACCAAGGTCGACGGCTGGACCGACTGGACCGTGACCCCGTACTGGTCCGACGGCGCCCGCACGCTGCGCGCCACCATCGGCCACGGCCTGCCGTTCGTGTACGCCCGCACCAGCGGCGGCAGCGCCCAGCTCACCTTCGGCGGCGCGCCCGCCGTGTGGAGCAACAGCGGCGCCCGGATCGGCTTCACCGTCCGCGGCCACGACTACGTCGCCTACGCGCCGACCGGGGCCACCTGGACCGTCAGCGGCAGCACCATCACCTCCACCCTGGCGGGCAAGGACTACTACTCGGTGGCGCTGCTGCCGACGACCACGTCCACGTCGGCCGCCGACCGCACCGCCCTGGCCAACACGTACGGCACGTACGCGCACAACCACGTGACGAACACCAGAGTCAGCTGGGCCTACAACCAGGGTGCGAGCACGGTCAACGCGACCTACACGTTCACCACCACCGCCCGCGAGGGCAGCGGCTCCGGGACCGTCGTGTCGCTCTACCCGCACCAGTGGAAGGCCCTCACCGGCGCCACGCCGATCGCGCAGACCTACGTCTCGGCGCGCGGGGCGATGAAGACCCTCACCGGCGTCTCGTCGTTCACCACCGGCACCAAGTACCAGGGCGTCCTGCCGGAGATTCCCGCGGTCGCCGACAGCAGCGGCGCCGACCTCACCACCCTCGGCGGCTACCTCGACCAGGTCGCGACCGGCGACCCGCTGGCCGGGTTCGGCGACGACACGTACTGGACCGGCAAGGGCCTCGGCCGCGCCGCCCGCGCCGCCGAGATCGCCGACCAGCTCGGCCGCACCTCCCAGCGCGACGCGCTGCTGGCCGCGATCCGCACCAGGCTCACCAACTGGCTCACCGCCAGCCCCGGCGAGGCCACCCGGCTGTTCGTGTACGACGCCAACTGGGGCACCCTGATCGGCTACCCGGCGTCCTACGGCTCCGACAGCGAGCTCAACGACCACCACTTCCACTACGGCTACTACATCGCCGCGGCCGCGACCCTGGCGAAGTTCGACCCGGCCTGGGCCGCCAACGGCGCCTACGGCAGCATGGTGAACCTGCTCATCCGCGACGCCAACAACCCCGACCGCAACGACACGATGTTCCCGTTCCTGCGGGACTTCGACATCTACGCGGGCCACGACTGGGCCTCCGGGCACGGTGCGTTCGGCGCCGGCAACAACCAGGAGTCCTCCTCGGAGGGCATGAACTTCGCCAACGCCCTCATCCAGTGGGGCCAGGCGACCGGCAACACCGCCGTGCGCGACGCCGGCCTGTTCATCTACACCACGCAGGCGCAGGCGATCCAGGAGTACTGGTTCGACTCGTCCAACCAGAACTTCCCGAGCACCTTCGCGCACAACACGGTCGGCATGGTCTGGGGCGACGGCGGCGCGTACGCCACCTGGTTCTCCGCCGAGCCGGAGATGATCCAGGGCATCAACATGCTGCCGATCACCGGCGGCTCGCTGTACATGGGCTACAAGCCGGCCTACAACACCACCAACTGGAACGAGCTCGTCACCAACAACGGCGGCCCGCCGACCGTGTGGCAGGACGTCCTGTGGTCGTTCCAGGCGCTCGGCAACGGCGACACCGCCCTTGCCAACTTCCGGGCCAACTCCGGCTACACCCCGGAGGAGGGCGAGAGCAAGGCGCACACGTTCCACTGGCTGCGCAACCTCGCCGCGCTCGGCCAGGTCGACACCACGGTCACCGCGAACACCCCGCTGTACGCGGTGTTCACCAAGAACGGCGCGAAGACCTACGTCGCGTCGAACCTGACCGGCTCGCCGCTGAACGTCACGTTCTCCGACGGCCGGACGCTGACCGTGCCCGCCGGCAAGACCGCCACCACCGGCGCGTACACCTGGGTCGGCGGCGGCGGGACCAGCAACCCGCCGACGTCGCAGCCGCCCACGTCGAACCCGCCGTCCTCCCAGCCGCCCACGTCGCAGCCGCCGACGTCCCAGCCGCCGGTCGGATCGAACCTGTTCTACCTGCGCAGCGGGCCGGCGCTGAACACCACCGCCGGTGGAGCGGCGGGCACCCAGACCGTCAGCGCCGCCAACGGCAACTACGACGGCACGCCGCACAACCCCGTCACGTACCTCAAGTGCGGCATCACCGGCTCGGCGAACGGCGCCGCGACGGCGTTCTCGCTGCACGTCGACGCCGCGAACACCGTCGGGCAGGGCATCCAGGTCAAGGTGTCCTACGACTTCACCGGCGGCGGCAGCTACGGGCGGACGGAGACCTACCGGTACTTCGCCACCGACCCGGTCGTCGGGACCGAGCAGTACACCCAGGCGGTCGGCCTGTCCTCCTCGACCGGCAGCCTCGCCGCGATGAGCAACGGCTGCGTCCGCCTGGAGGTCTGGAACGCCATCGGCAACGCCGCCACCACGGTCCGGATCGACGCCACCGCCGCCAACGGCCGGCAGTCGACCCTGACGATCCCCTACACCGTCTGACCAACGACGCGGCGGGCGGGCCTCCCACGGAGGTCCGCCCGTCTGCCTACCCCGCCACCCCGCGGGCGAACACCCGCTTCGCCCACACGTAGCCGACCACGCCGAGCACGGCGCACCAGGCGAGCGCGACGAGCCCGCTGGAGCCGATGCCCGCTCCGGTCAGCAGACCCCGCAGCGTCTCGATGACCGGCGTGAACGGCTGGTACTGCGCGAACCACCGCAGCCAGCCCGGCATCGCGTCCGCCGGCACGATCGCGCTGCCCAGGAACGGCAGGAACTGCAGCGGAATCGGCAGGTTGCTGGCACTCTCCACATTGGACGCCACCAGGCCGATCCCGGCCGACACCCACGTCAGCGCGAACGCCAGCAGGCCGAGCAGCCCGGCGGCGGCGAGCCACTCGACCGGCGTCGCCGACGGCCGGAAACCCAGCAGCAGCGCCAGTCCCACGACCACCGCGATGCTCAGCAGGGTCTGCAGCGTGCCGGCCACGACGTGCCCGGTCAGGAACGACGCCCGCGAGATCGCCATGGTGCGGAACCGGTTGACGATGCCGTCGGTCTTGTCGACGCACACGGCCACGGCGGTGGTCAGCGCACCCGACGCGGCCGCCATCAGGATCACGCCCGGCGCGATGTAGTCGATGTACCGCACGCCGCCGATCCCCACGCCCAGCGCCTTGCCGAACACGGAGTTGAACAGCAGCAGGATGAAGACCGGCACCATCACCACCGACACGGTCATCGACGGATACCGCTGCGCGTGCTTGAGGTTGCGGCGCAGCATGGTCATCGAGTCGCGGACCGCGTAGGGCATCGTGGTCACCGGGTGCCCCCGGTCAGGCTGAGGAAGACGTCGTCGAGGTCGGGCGTGTGCACCGTGAGCTCCTCCACCGGCACGCCGTCGAGGACCGCGAGCACCGAACGCAGCGTCGCGGGCCGCCCGTCGCCCGGGATCCGCAGCGTCAGCGCCTCCCGGTCGGCGGTCCCCGCCGCGAACCGTCCCGCGGCGGCGTCGAGGTCCGGCACGCCGGCGAAACGCATCCGGATGTGCCCGCCGGGCATGCGCCGCTTGAGCTCCTGCGGGGTGCCCTCGGCCACGACGCGCCCGCCGTCGAGGACCGCGACCCGGCTCGCGAGCCGGTCCGCCTCCTCCAGGTACTGCGTGGTCAGGAAGACGGTGACCCGGTCGTCGGCGACGAGGCTCTGGATGATGTCCCACATCGTGCGGCGGCTGCGCGGGTCCAGCCCGGCCGTCGGCTCGTCGAGGAAGATGACCCGCGGGCTGCCGACCAGCGTCATCGCCAGGTCCAGCTTGCGCCGCATCCCGCCGGAGAACGTGACCACCGGCTGGTCGCGGGCCTCGGTGAGCTCGAAGCGCTCCAGCAGCCCGGCGGTGCGCCGCCTGCCGACCGGGCGGTCCAGGTGGTGCAGGTCCGCCATCAGCATCAGGTTCTCGTTCGCGGTGAGCAGGTTGTCCAGCGCCGAGAACTGCCCGGTGACCCCGATCGCGGCGCGCACCGCGTCGCCGTCGCGCCGCACGTCGTGCCCGGCGACCCGCGCCTCGCCGGCGTCCGCGGCGATGAGCGTCGACAGGATCTGCACGGTGGTGGTCTTGCCCGCCCCGTTCGGCCCGAGCAGCGCGAAGACGGTGCCCTCCGCGACGTCCAGGTCGACCCCGCGCAGGACGGGCTTCCTGCCGTAGGACTTCACGAGTCCCGTGGCGGTGATGGTCATCGTTGTCCCTTCGCGGCGGCGGCGGTACCGGTGACGCCGGCGTCGGGGCGCCGCACGATGATGTCGCCGAGGCTGGTGCGGGCCCGGACCTCGACGGTCTCCTTGCCCTCGCCCGGCCCGTCGGACGGGGTGAGCGAGTTGCGGATGCTGCCGAGGCTGGTGTGCACGTCCAGCCACGCGGCCGTCGTGCCGCGGATGCCGACCTCGACGTCACCGGCGGCCGTGCGCAGCAGCGCCCGCCCGCGGGCGACGTCGCCGACGCGAATGCTGCCGAAGGCGGACTTCGCCTCGACGCCGGCGTGCGCGACCCCGACGGTGATCCCGCCGTTGGACGCGCTGACCTGCAGCTCGCCGGCGATCTCGCCGATCGTCGTGTCCCCGTTGCCGTTCTTCACCGCGGCGGCGCCGCCGACCGTGCCGACCTCGATCTGCCCGGCGCCGGTGACGTCGGCGTCGTGCCCGACCCGCCGCACCCGGATGTCGCCGTAGCTGGAGCGCAGGTGCACCGCCGCCGCCTCCTCGACGTGGATCGCGCCCGCCGCGGTGCGGATGCGGCACTCGCCGAGCCGCCCTTCACAGCTGATGTCGCCGAGCGCGGTCGTGCCGCGCACGTCGGAGCCCGCCGGCACCTCGACGACGATGTCCACGGAGCCCGGCCGGCCGAACAGGGAACGCTTCCGCGCCCCTTTCACCAGCAGCGCCCCGCCGTTGTAGGTCACCCTGGTCTCCTGCGCGGCGCGCACGTCGGCGTCTTCGGCGCCGTTGGTCGGCAGTACCTCGACGACGGTGTCGGTGCGGGCCCCGCCGACGACCCGGGCGAAGCCGATGTCGAACTCGAGGGTCACGGAGATCGGTTCGGGAGTGTCGAAGCTCGGCATGGTGGTCCCTTTCTGCCTCGGGGGTGGTCAGCTGACCCAACCGGTGAAGCCCTGCTCGCCGCGCCCCCGGCTCCTGCCCGGCGGCCGGGGACCGGCCTGCGGCACGGGTTCGAGGGCGGTCGCGACGGCCCGGACGAGCCAGGCGTTGACCGACAGCCCCTCCCGCCCGGCGGCGTCCTCGACCCTGGCCTTGAGGTGCGCGGGCAGCCGGAAGTTGATCCGCGCCGCGTTGCCGTCGTCGTCGCCCGCCGGTGGCGCCACTGGTGCCATCGGTGGTGCCATCCGTGGCGCCGGGCTCTGATCCGGAGGCGTCACGACGAACTCGGGATCGACCCCGCGCAGCCTGACGTCGACCGATCCGGGCGCCAGCTCGCGGGTGACCTCGTCCATCGCCGCCGACAGCGCCCCCAGCAGCGTCAGCCGCACCGCCGAGTCCAGGGGTGCCGACAGCCGCTCGGCCAGGGCCCGCGCCTCGTCCCCACCGGCCTGCGCGGCGACGGCAAGCTCGTGCCGGAGGCTCTCCACGTACGGCGTCAAATCCATGGCGCCACTATGGCACCAAAATGGCGCCACGACAATGCCGTGGCGCCAGGAGGTGGAGACGAGTCAGTGCCGGCCCGCCATGTTTCAGGCTGACCGGCACCGCTTCAGGGGTGCAGCTGTGGAGTTGTTCAGGAGGCGGCCAGCTCGGCCGGGCCGTCCTGGACCACGGTCGCCTGGGCGAACGCGGAGTCGAGCTGGGCGCGCAGGGCGTCGAGCTCGTGGAACTCGCTGGAGCTGGCCGACTCGGAGCCCTCGGCGGCGAAGACGTGGTCGGTCTCGGCGGCGGAGTGGTCGTAGGAGGTGTAGTCCGACTCCTCGTAGTGCTCGCCGTTCGGGTTGGAGTACTCGACGTGGTGACCCTGGTCGAAGGACGTCGACTCGGCGGCCGCGTGGTCCTGCTCGTACACGCCGAACTGCGACTGGTAGTCCTGCTCGCTCGCGTCGACCTGGTGCAGCTGGTCCACCGACTCGTGCTGCTCGCCGGTCTCGATCTCGCCGTACTCGCTCATGTCGTTTCCCCTTGTATGTCTGTGGTTCGCGGTGTGTTCCTTGCGATGCACAGAACATTACGGAGCCGGCGACCTCGCCGAATCCCGGGAACGTGCCACCACCACGGGGTCCTCGGCGGTGGGGATCCCGCCGCCCTGGCCGAGGGTGACCAGGGCGAGTCCGGTGCTGAGCTTGTCCCGCAGCGTCGGGTCGAGGGTCAGCAGGACGTACAGCAGCGCCCAGCCGAGACCGACCACCTTCGCCCAGTCCAGGGCCGTGTCGGAGAATGCGAGCCACGGCTGCGCGAGGTACACCACGGCGAGGGGGAGCCCGGCGAACACGGCGGTGCGCAGGACCTCGACGGCGACCGCGCGGCGGCTGCGCGGCGCCGGGGCGGGCACGGTGACCGGCTCGGCGCGCCGCAGCCGGCCCAGCTCGCCGGTGGCGAGGGCGGCGGTGTTGTGGCGCAGCACGTCCTCGACCCGCCGCCACGTGTCGGGGGAGGCCGGCGCGGCGACGAGGAACTTCAGTTGCCGCACCGCGCGGGCGGCGCCGCTGCCGCCGTCGGTGAGCTGCCGGTGCGTGTCGGGGTCGACGAACCCGAAGGTGGCCGGCAGTTCGTGCTCCACGGCGTGCGCGATGCGTTCCAGCCGCTCCAGCCAGAACCGGCGCCAGCGCAGGTCGTTGCGCCGGGACGGTTCGCGCAGCTCGGCGAGCAGGGCGAGGGTCTCGGTGAGTGCGGCGGCACGTGGTTCGCGACGCCGGAGCCGGCCCATCACCCGGGCGGCGACGACCCGCCAGACGGCGGCGGCGGCGAGCCGGGCGGTCGCCATCACGGCGAGCGCGGCGACGGTGCCGCCGGCGAACGCCGGCCAGCCGTCCAGGCCCTGCCAGTGGTCGAGCCGGTAGAGCGCCGTGCCGGCGACGGCCAGGCCGACGATCAGCGGGGCCGCGCGGGTGACGACGAGACGCCCCGCGTCGGCGCGGGTGTACTGGAACAGCCACCGGGACAGGACCACGTAGTCCAGGCCCGCGGCGGCCGCGCCGGCGAGCGTGGCCCAGCCGGGTGACAGCCCGACCGCGGTCGCGGCGATCCGGCTGAGGACGAGGAACGCGGCCGCAGTCGCCAGGTAGCCGGCGGTGAGCCGGGCCACCACGTTGGCGCGTTCCCACAGCATCGTGAGCATCTCGTGGTTGAGCCGGTTGCTGTCCACGATGGTCCGCATGGCGGGGGTGGCGGCGGGGACCGTGCTGTCCAGTGTGGACAGCAGCGGCAGGGTCCCGGAGCGCCAGGCGGCGAGGGCCTGCTCGTCGGAGTCGCGCACCCGCCGCCGGAGCGTCCACAGTGGACCGCCGGTGCGCCACCAGAGCTGCCGGCGGGTCCGGCGGTGCCAGGGCGGCGTGGTCGCGGCCGGCCCGAGCGTGTCCAGGGCCGAGGCCCAGAGCCGTTGCCGCTCGTACAGCCAGGACTCGCGGCTGCGGATGGCCGGCGCGGCCCGCACGGCGGGCGGCAGCGCCTCCAGCGTGTCCAGGGCGTCCCTGGTGCGGTCCAGCCAGGTCAGCGCCATCAACCGGCCGTCGACCACGTCCACGTCGTTCGGGTCCGCGGTCGCGGCCCGCTCGAGCCAGGTGAGCGCCTCCTCCTCGCGGTCGGCGAATGACAGCTGCAGCGCCAGTTCCTTGACGACCTGCGGGTCGGGGTCGACGGTGGCGGCCGCGGTGAGGACGTCGACGGTGGCCGCTGGGCCGTCGCGCTCCTCCGCCTGGCGGGCCCGTTCCAGCACCGCCGCGGCGCGGGCGGCGGCGTCCATGAGGTCCGCGGCGTCGACCGTCACGAGGGGGCCGAGCAGCTCCTCGACGGGCAGCGGCGTCCACTCGGCGAGCAGCGCGCTGTCCCGGGCGTACAGCCGGACCTGCCGGGACGTCAGCGGGCCGCCGTTGCGCCACCACAGCGACCGGTGCCAGTCCGCCGCGACGCCGGTCCGGTCGCGGATGTCGGCCGCGGCGGCGGGCAGCCCGCCGTCGGCGTAGGCGTCCGCGACGACGCGGCGCAGGTCGACCGCCCGGGCGGTGTCGGCCCGCAGCGTGTCGACGAACAGCGCGGCCTCCGGCAGCCGGTGCAGCTGGATCAGCAGCTCGCCCTGCCGCACGAGAACCTCGATCGGGGTCGGGTCCACCGCGATCCTGCGGTACAGGGCGAGCGCCGGCGTGGGCCGTCCGAGCGCCTCGGCGGTCCGGGCGGCGTGCCGCAGCAGCAGCGGGTGCGTGGAGTCGCGGCGCAGTGCCTCGGCGAGGACCGCGGCGGCCTCCGCCTGCCGGTCGCCGTCGAGGTGGCGTGCCGCGGCGCGGGTGGCGGCGAGGGCGTCGCGGTCCTGCGCGGTGCCGTTGACGATCCGGGTGAGCAGCGCCGGCAGGTCGACCGGTGCGGGTGCCAAGGGGCCGGCCGAGTCGAGCAGCCGGGCCAGGAACCGCTGCTCCTGCCGCCGCCGCTTCGCCCGCAGGAACGGCAGCGGCCCGCCGGTGCGCCACCACAGCCCGCGCCGCCCGGCCGCGTCCGACTCGACCGCCAGCACGGGCAGGCTCATCGCGTCGTACGTGCCGGCGCGCAGGACCGCCGCCCAGACGCTGTCCGCGGGCAGGGTGTCGAGCGCGGCGAGCGCCTCGGCGAACCGGCCGTGCTCCCGCAGGCGGTGGTTGCGGGTGGCCACCACCGACTCGTCCTGGGGCGCGAGGCGTTGCGCCTCGGCGAGCAGGGTGAGCGCGCAGCCGTCCCAGCCGACCGCGAACTGCGCCTCGGCGAGCGCGCGCAGCAGGGCAGGGTCGAATGGGCCCGTGATCAGGGCCTGCGCCAGCAGGTGGGCGGCATCGGCGTGCTCGCCGGCGGCAGAGCAGAGCTCCGCCGCTTCAAGGACCGCTGCCGGTCCAGTGCTCGACATGGCGGTAAGCATCGAGGGTCGCACGTCCCTCGCGCGAGCGGTTCACCTGAAGTATCGAAATATCCGACCATTCGGTGAATGTTTCACGGCCTTCCAGCGTCGATGCGTCCTTTGCCCGCGGGTTCGTTGCCATGTGCCCGTCACACACCGTGCAATCCACGAAGTTGCATGTCTTGTGAGAGGGGTTCCATTGAATCGACGACGAAGACTCGCGCTCTGGCTCGCGGCGGCGACCGTCGGTGCGGGCACGGTGGTCATCGCGGCGGACCCGGCGGCCGCGCACGGCGCGATGATGGTGCCGGGCAGCCGGACCTATCTGTGCTGGAAGGACGGCCTGAGCACCACCGGGGCGATCGAGCCGAAGAACCCGGCGTGCGCCGCCGCAGTCGCGCAGAGCGGGCCGAACTCGTTGTACAACTGGTTCGCGATGCTGCGCTCCGACGGGGCCGGGCGCACCGCCGGGTTCATCCCCGACGGGAAGCTGTGCAGCGGCGGCGCGACCGTGTACGACTTCTCCGGCTTCGACCTGAACCGCTCCGACTGGCCGGTAACCCACCTCACGTCAGGCTCCACCATGGAGTTCGACTACAGTAACTGGGCTGCGCACCCGGGCACGTTCTCGCTGTACGTCACGAAGGACGGCTTCGACCCGACGCGCTCGTTCGGCTGGTCGGACCTGGAGTCCACGCCGTTCCTGCAGGCGACCAACCCGCCGATGGTCGGCTCGCCCGGCACCGCCGACGGGCACTACTACTGGACGGGCCGGCTGCCGTCGGCGAAGTCCGGCCGGCACATCATCTACTCCGTGTGGTCGCGCTCGGACAGCACCGAGACGTTCTACGGCTGCTCCGACGTCATGTTCGACGGCGGCCACGGCGAGGTGACCGGCGTCGGCACCACCGACCCGGGCCCCTCGACGTCCGCGTCGGCGTCCGCCTCACCGCGGCCGCCATCGTCCTCCAGCCCGCCACCCCCGGCGGGCAACGCCGGTTGCACCGCCACGTACCAGGTGACCGGCAGCTGGCAGGGCGGTTTCCAGGGGCAGGTCACGGTCGCCAACCCCGGCACCACCGCGATCAACGCCTGGCGCGTCGGGTGGAACTGGTCCGGCGGGCAACAGGTCAGCCAGGGCTGGAACGCCCAGGTGACCCAGTCGGGCGCCGCCGTCAGCGCGGCCAACGCGACCTGGAACGGCACCGTGCCGGCCGGCGGCAGCACCACCTTCGGCTTCCTGGCCAACGGGACCAGCTCGGTGCCGCAGCTCAGCTGTGCCGCGAACGGCCAGACGCCGACCTCGCCGGGCCCGTCGTCGGCGTCACCGTCGCCGTCGACGTCGTCGTCGGGCCCGCCGCCCGCCGGCTGCACCGGCGCGGCGTTCTGCGACGGGTTCGAGAGCCAGACCAGCGGCCCCGTCAGCGGCGCGTGGACGGTCAGCAACGCCAACTGCTCCGGCACCGGGACGGCCACAGTGGACAGTGCGGTCACGCACAGCGGCACGAAGTCGGTCCGGGTCGACGGCAAGGCGGGCTACTGCAACCACGTCTACCTGAAGCCGACGAAGGACCTCAGCGGTCTGGGTTCGGTGTGGTACGGGCGGATGTACGTGCGGCATACGACGGCGCTGCCCGAGGCGCACGTGGCGTTCGCCGCGCTGAAGGACACCGTGGACGGCAAGGACCTGCGCCTCGGCGGGCAGAACAGCGCCCTGCAGTGGAACCGTGAGTCCGACGACGCGACGCTGCCGGCGCAGAGCCCGGCCGGGGTCGCGCAGAGCCGCCCGCTGCCGACCGGGCAGTGGAACTGCGTGGAGTTCATGGTGGACGGTCGCGGGCTGCTGTCGACGTGGCTCAACGGCACCGCCGTGCCCGGCCTGCAGGTCGACGGGGTGCCGACCGCCGACATCGACCAGCAGTGGTCGTCGAGGGTGTGGCAGCCGCGGCTGTCGGACCTGCGGCTCGGCTGGGAGAGCTACGGCGTCGGCGACGACACCCTGTGGTTCGACGACGTCGCCGTCGGCGCGTCCAGGATCGGCTGCCTCAGCTCGTAACTGGGCCGCAGCGCCGACGGGGCACCGGGGCGCCCGAAGAACCAGCCCTGACCATAGTGCACACCGAGGCCGGCAAGCGCGAGCGAGTCGGCCTCGGTCTCCACCCCCTCGGCGACGACCGCGGCGCCGCACGCGGCCGCCAGGTCGACCAGCGACCTGGCGAGGACCCGCAGCACCGGGTCGGCGTCGACCCCGGCGACGATGCTGCGGTCGAGCTTGATGACGTCCGGCTGGGTGAGCACGATGTGCCGCAGCGAGGAGAACCCCGCGCCGACGTCCGGGATCACCGCCGGGAGCTTGCCGTCCATGATGCTCTGGCAGAACGAGTTCGCCCGCGGGCGGGTGGTCCCGTCGCGGAACAGCAGCGGCATCGCCGACTCCACCACCTCCAGGTGCTGGGTCGTCTCGTCCATCCTGGTCATGAACGCCAGGCTCAGCCCGAGCGCCTCACGGGCGGTCCTGAGCAGCTCGGCGATCTGCTGAGCGGACTCGGTGCGGGCTCGGGCCATACCAACCAACCTCGGCGCCGCCACCGCGCTCCTGAGCCTTTGTGGCGCAGCGCACGATGCGGTTTGGTGACAGTGCCTTGATCGCTTTCCTGACGCTGCGCGATGAACCGGATCTCTACCGTCTGGCAGGACAACGCAGCAGATGAGGGAGACATGGGACTTTTCAAGCAGTTCAAGGACATGAAGAACGTCGTGGCCGCCGCCCCCGGCATGGTCGCCCAGGCGCAGCAGACCAGCGCCGCCGCGCAGGCCTACGCCGCGCAGCAGCAGGCCGCGTACGGCATGCAGGGTTACGGCGCCGCCAACGCCTACGGTGCCCCGGTCGCGACCGGTATCGCCGCCGACGACCCGCGCCTGGCCCCGATCGCGGGCGTCGACCTGGCCATGTACGCGCGCATCTCCAAGGCCGCCTCGCAGGAGGGCCTCAACGTCGACGGCCTGATCCTCAAGGCGCAGTCGTTCGGTGTGCCCGCCGAGGCGTGGAACGAGGCCGCCACCGGCTGGCCGACCCGCATGCGTGGCGACACCCAGCTCGCCGTGCACTACGGCAACCTGTTCGGTCAGGTCTGACAGCCATGGGCCTCTTCGGTGACCTCCGCAAGCTGAACCAGCAGGCGCGGGCGATCGACGCCACCTACGACCCGGGCGCGCAGATGCGGGCGGGCATGGCGCAGATGCAGCAGGCCCAGCACAGCATGCAGGCACAGACCGCGGACCTGGAGCTGGAGCACACCGGTACCCCCGGCGCGGCGACGATCCTCGGTCTCGTGGACACCGGCACGCGGATCAACATGGTGCCGCTGGTGCGCCTGAACCTGCTCGTCGAGCACAGCGGCAGGCCGCCCTACCCCGTCACCGTCGAGACGATGCTGCCGCTGCACGCCTCGGCGCAGGCCGGGATCGGTCAGCGCGTCTCGGTGAAGGTCGACCCCTACCGCGCGGAGCGGGTGCTGGTCCGCTGGGGCCTGCCCGTCTGACGCTGTTGAAGGAACGACCCGGCGGATCTGCCGGGTCGTTCGTGGTTGCTGCTGCTTTCATCGTTTGTCGGCCGTTGGGGCTTTATCGGCCGCTGCGGCCTTTTCACCGGCTTTCATCGGCCGCCGGGGCTTTATCGGCCGCTGCGGCGGCCGACTCTGGTCTGCGACGAGAACGCCGCGGCGCTCGCCGGTCTGCCGGTCGCTGCCGCGCCGCCGGTCTTCGCCGCGCCCCCGCCGGTGGCCCCGGCGCCGGCCGCGGTGGACGCCTGGCGCTGAACTTCCCGCTGGTTGGACGGGCGGCGGCCGCGTGGACGCCCACCTGCCTCGCCGTCGTCGGCGGCCCGGCGTGCCGTGCCCGCCTGGTCCGGTGCCCGGCGTGCGGTGCCGGTCTGGTCCGCGGCGCGCCTCGTGGTGCCGTCGCCCTGCTGCCCGCGGCGGGCGCCGCCGTCGGAGCGCCCGGTGCCGCGTGCCTCGCCGGCCGTCGTGCCGCGCCGGGTGTCGGTGCCCGTGCCCGTCTTTGTGGCACTCTCCGTGCCCGTGCCGGCGCCCTGCGGCGACCGGAGCGGCGGCCCGCGGTGCGCGCGCTGTCGGCGCCGTCGTCGAACGGGTCCCTGGCGCGGCCGCGACCCTGCTGCCGGGGCACGGCCACCGGCTCGGCGGGCGGCTCCTGGAACGTGCGCTTGCCCGGGGCGAGCTCGGTCAGCAGCTGGTCGCCGGGGCGCAGCTTCGTGATCGTCGGCTTGATGCCGGCCTCGCGGGCCAGCTGCCGCACGTCACCGGTCTGCTTGTCGGTCATCAGCGTGATCACGGTGCCGCTGGCGCCGGCCCTGGCCGTGCGGCCCGAGCGGTGCAGATACGCCTTGTGCTCCGCCGGCGGGTCCGCGTGGATGACCAGCGCGACGTCGTCGACGTGGATGCCACGCGCGGCGATGTCGGTCGCCACGAGCGTGCGGGCGCTGCCGTCGGAGAACGCGGTGAGATTGCGGTCGCGGGCGTTCTGCGCGAGATTGCCGTGCAGCTCGACGGCCGGTACACCCGCCATGACGAGCTTGCGCGCCAGCGTCTTGGCGCCGCGCTTCGTCCGCGTGAACACGACGGTGCGACCCGGCGCGGCGGTCAGCTCGACCAGCACCGGGAACCGGTCCTCGTCGCGCAGGTGCAGCACGTGGTGGGTCATGTCGACCGGCGGGGCGGCGACCGGGTCGACACTGTGCGTCACCGGGTCGGTGAGATACCGGCGGACGAGCACATCGACGCCGGCGTCGAGGGTCGCGGAGAACAGCAGCCGCTGCGCGTCTGACGGCGTCGCGTCCAGCAGCCGGCGGACCACCGGCAGGAAGCCCAGGTCGGCCATGTGGTCGGCCTCGTCCAGGACGGTGACCTCGATGTCGTCGAGCCGCGCGTGACCGGACCGCACGTGGTCGTCGAGCCGGCCGGGGCAGGCGACGAGCACGTCGACACCGGCGCGCAGCGCGGAGATCTGCGGGTTGGCGCCGACCCCGCCGAACACGACCTGCGTGCGCAGCGACAACGCCTGCGCGAGGGGGGCCATCGCGGCCTCGACCTGCGTGGCGAGCTCACGGGTCGGCACGAGCACCAGCGCCCGCGGCCGGCCGGGGCGGCGCGGGTTGCGGGCGCGGCTCGCGGCGAGCCGGATCAGCACCGGCAGCACGAACGCATACGTCTTGCCGGAGCCGGTGCGGCCACGACCGAGGACGTCACGGCCGGCGATCGCATCGGGCAGCGTGGCCGTCTGGATCGGGAACGGCTCAGTCACGCCGTTGGCGTGCAGCACCGCGACGAGCGGTGCTGGGACGCCGAGATCGGCGAAGGTCGCCGAAGAGGATGAAGGGATGAGGCGGCGGACCGCCATGAAGTCTCCGAACGTCTGAGGGGTCGTCCAACCCGGCGCTGACGGTGGTGGTCGCGGCGCGGGGGTCGACGTTGCAGAGTCATCGTACCCGAGACGATCACCTGGTTTGCCGCTCGGACGGTTCGGGTAGCCGGGGCCGTATGGCAGACATCGATGCCCGGCCGGCGTCCTCCTATGCGCGGAAGGCGCCCGATGAGCGTCCGCTGCGGGGGTATGCGACCGTCATGGCCGTCTTCGGCGCCGCCGTGGGTGCTGCCGGGGGTGTTGCCAAACTCACCGGAAAGCGGCTTCCGGAGCGCCCCGCCCTCGCCGACGTCGCGCTCCTGGCGGTGTCGACCCACAAGCTGTCCCGCCTCATCACCAAGGACACGATCACCAGCCCGCTGCGCGCCCCGGTCACGCAGTTCGAGAGCGCGGCGGGGTCGGCGGAGCTCAACGAGAGCCCCCGCGGCCACGGCGTGCAGCACGCCCTCGGCGAGCTGCTGACCTGCCCGTTCTGCACCGCGGTCTGGGTCGCGTCCGGCCTCGGCGCCGGCCTCGTGTTCGCCCCGCGGCTGACCCGCTTCGGGATGGGCGTGGCGAGCGCGATCGCCGGCGCCGACTTCCTGCACCTGGCCTACGCGGCGGCGAAGAAGGCCGCCGGCTAGCTCCTCGTGGTGTCGCCGTCGCCGGTGTGCTGCTGGGCGGCGTCGACGGCCTTGTCGATGTGCTCGGAGTGCTTGCCGCCGGTCTTGTCGTCGACGACGTCACCGACCTTCTCCAGCGCAGCGTCGACCTTGTCGTCGTGCTGGTCCGCGAGATCCTTCACCCGGTCGAAGAAGCTGTTCACTGTTCGTCCCCCTTTGCCCGATCTGCGTGCGCGCTGTTGATACGGGGCAAGCGCCCCTGCCACCTTGCCACGATCATGCCCGACCGCCTCCGCCAGGTCACCCGGACGAGGCGACCCGGTGGTCGCGTGGCAGGGTTTGACAAATCGCACAAATCAGACGCACCGGCACCCGAACCGTCGCTCGTGCCTCTGCTGCCCCCTAAGAACCTGCCCGGTCGGGCCTCGCGTCCTGGCGGTTCACAAAGTCCCCTGGAGACCTGCCCAGTCTGCCCCGCGTCCCTGGTGGCTCAGGCGGTGCCCGCGGGCCTGCCCGGTCCGGCCCGCGTCCTGGTGGCCTAGACGGTTCGCCGTGGGTCTGCGCGGTCCGACCCCTCGTCCTGGCGGATCGCACGGTCCCCGCAGGTCAGCCCGGTCCGGCTCCCTCTGCCGGGCGCCCAGCGGCGCTGCCTGGTCCGCTGGCGTTCGAGTCCGCCTGAACCGGCGCTCCCGAGGCCGGTCGCCTGGTGGCGGATCCGGGCGCGGCGGACTTCGGGCATACCGCGGCAGATGGCCGGCCGGGCCGGAGGCTCGACGACCCGCCCGCGGTGCCTGTCGGACGCCTTCCGCCCGCAGTGCTCGCTGGTGCGGGTTCCCGTTCCGGCGCCTGTCCGGATCACCGCCCACCGCGGCCGGGGCGCCGGCCGCTCTAGCCGGCCGGGAGCGTCATCCATGGCCGTAACGCGATGCTCGTCGCCTCCTCAACCGCGGACCGCAGCTCCTTCGGATCGTGATGCGGCGGCAGGTCCTCCATCACCACCTGCACCGCCCCGGTGACGGCGCCGACGAACGCCCCGACCAGCGCTCCCGCCCTCACCCGGTCCAACTGCTCCGGGAACGCCTCTGCCAGGTGTGCCGCGATCTGCTGCTGGGCGTCCAGCTGGATCTGCAACCCCCTGCCCCGCACCGCCGGCACCTCGCGGATCAGCCTCATCCGCAGCGCCGCCAGTCGGTCGGTCAGGTCGTCGTTGTCGGCGCCGGTCAGGTGCAGAGCGCGGACCAGCACCTCGACGGGGGTGTCGTGAGGTCCGCGGGCCGCGATCGCATCGATGGCCGCTTGGACCCGGTGATCGCTCTCGGGGAAAAGCAGCTCCTCCTTGCTGGCGAAGTAGCTGAAGAACGTGCGCGTGCCGATGTCCGCCGCGGCGGCGATGTCCGCAACGGTCGTGCGCTCATAGCCGTCCCGCTCGAACAGCTCTGTCGCAGCGTCGACGAGCGACTGCCGGATGCGGGCGCGCTTGCGGTCGCGCAAGGTCATGCTGCCATGGTACCGCATCAAGTGTCGACTTGCACTCATTGCATTTTTGCACTCGATGCAGATAGTGTGTCGGCATGACTCCTCCCACTGTCCTCATCTCCGGCGCCGGCGTGGCCGGCCCGACGCTCGCTCACTTCATGGCCCGCCACGGGTTCCGGCCCACGATCGTGGAGCGCGCCGGTGGCCAGCGCTCCAGCGGCAACCCGGTCGATGTGCGCGGGCCGGCCCTGCCCGTCGCCGAGGAGCTGGGCATCATGCCGCAGCTGCGTGCGGCGGCCACCCACGCGACGTCGATGCTCGTCATCGACGCCAAGGGCCGCCCGGCCGGCCGTGTGCCGATGCCGTCGTCGAAGAGCGCGGCCGGCAACCGCGAGGTCGAGCTGCCCCGCGGCGACCTGGCCGCGATCCTGCAGGAGGCCGCCCGCGACGACGCCGAGCTGCTGTGGGACGACACCGTCACGTCGGTGAGCCAGGACGGCTCGGGCGTCGACGTCATGTTCGAGCGAGAGGCCCCGCGACGCTTCGACCTGGTCATCGGCGCCGACGGGCTCCACTCCGCAGTGCGCCGGCTCGTGTTCGGCCCGGAGCGCGACTTCGTGCGGCACATGGGCGTCTGGGTGGCGACCATGCCGCTGGACGGCCCGGCCGAATATCCGCACGACGTGCTGATGCACAACACGCCCGGCAGGCTCGTGTCGATCCACCCGTCGACGGGCCGGGCGATGGTCGCGTTCATCTTCCGCGGCCCGATGGTCGACGGGTTCGACCACCGCGACACCGCCCAGCACAAGCGCATCGTGACGGAGGCCTATGCGGACGCCGGCTGGTGCGTGCCGGAGCTACTCTGCCGTCCTGGTCGCATGGCCGGGTCGCGCTGCTCGGCGACGCGGCGTCCTGTGTGTCCTTGTTCGGCGACGGATCCAGCCTCGCCATGGCCGGCGCCCACACCCTCGCCGCCGCTCTGGCCGCAAGCCCGGAGGACCACACGTCGGCCTTCAGGGCATACGAGACAGCACACCGCGTCCACACCGACGCCAAGCAGCGCGCCGCCGGCCTCGCCACGGCGATGCTGATCCCGAAGACCAGGCTCGGCATCGCCACCCGCAACGCCGCCGCCCGCGTGCTCCTCTCCCACAGCTGACCAGCACCACCCCGGGAGGCGGCAGGCGGACGACACGCCCTGAGCCGTCTCGACAGCGCTCCGGTGCGCCGCGAAGACGGAACGCGGTGGCCGGACGGAACGCTGGCCAGGCGGAACGGGGTGGGCGGTGGCGTGAATACGGACACGGTCAGACCCGGCACGTGCAGGCGCGGGCGGGTAGGCGGGGGCCGCACGGTGCGAAAGCGGACGGGTGGCCAGGCTGCACGAAGGCGGACGCGGGCGAGCAGCGCACAGCACTCGGAGCGCCGCACCTGGTGCACGCAGCACCCGACCGGGCGGGCAAGGCGTAGGCGGGTCGGTGTGAGCGGTCGGCGGTGGACCCGCGGCGCGAAGGTGGGCGGGCGTGGCCGGGCCGGGCGAAGGCGGACCGGGGTGCGCAGCCTGGCGTGCGGACACGGGCGAACAGGTGGCGAGCACGCCTGGGGCGAAGGCGGATGGGGTGGTCAGACTGCGGAAGACGCTCGGAGGTGAACGGGGGCGAGCGGCGAGCAGTCCTGCCGGTCATGCGCGGGACCTGGAATCCACAGTGGACGCGAATCACCGCGTGCACTCGGGCGGCGGGTCCGGGACGGGTAGGTGGCGAGCAGGCTCGGCGTGAAAGCGGCGGAACGGCGGGCGACGCGGGAGGAGGCGTCAGGTGGGCATGGCGGCGATGGTATCGGCGGCGGCGAGCATCTGGGCGGCCACGGGCTGGAGGCCGACCTGGGTGAGGACGAGGCCGGTTGCCACGCGGTCGACGACGCCCCACTCCCAGATCGCGGTCTCGTTGAGGCCGGTGCGGGCGGCGAGCCAGCGCGACCGGTCGCGGGGGCCGGTTGCCATCAGTTCGACCGGGTCTTCGCGCATCAGGACGCCGAGGTCGTACTCGGCTTCGGCGAGCAAGCCGTCGGGGTCGACGAGGCGGAAGCCGTCCGCGGCGCGCAGGGTGTTCCACTGGTGGACGTCGCCGTGGACCAGGACGGCCCGGGCGTCGTCGTGGGCGGCGACTCGGCGTTCCGCGCAGGCCAGCGCGTGGGCGACGGTGCGTTCGGCGCAAGGCCGGTCGAGCCGTTCCCACAGATCCGTGATGAAGGCGCCGAGCCGCGCGCCCTTCGTCGCCGCAGTGGGAAGGCCGGCGTTCGGCGCCCGTCGCCACACGCGGCTGGCCACGTCGCAGAGGATCTCGTGGCGTCGGGTGACCGGCAGTCCCAGTTCGAACAGGCTCGGGCCGAGCTTCTCCAGCAGCAGCGCGTCCCTGGCGGCGTCGTGCCGCAGCAGCCGGGCGCATCCGTCGCCGCCGGCCAGCCGCAGCACGGTGATCTCGTTGGCGGTCGCGTCGCTGGGACGCGGCACGAGCAGCTTCAGGACCGCGGGCGATCCGTCGGCCGTGGTGGCGTCGGCGACCAGGGCTTCGGTCGCGTCGGCGTACACCTTCCCGATCGCGACCGCCCACTCTTCCTCGATCTCGGCCACGATCTCCGGCAACCTCCGCAGCCAGTCGTGCGCGCCGGCGGCTTCGGCTTTTGCCCGCACCGTTGCCGGCAGCGCCTCCGCGACCGCCGCACGTCGTCGCCTGTCCGCGGTTGCCCGGTGTGACAGCCCGACCGTGGGCTCCTGCCGCCCCGTGCGGACCGTGGGCTCCTCGTGCCGCGGCCCGACTGCAGGCTCCTCGCGCCGTAAACCGTCGTGGGTCGTCGTGGCGCTGTCCGGAGCAGTCGTGCAGCCGTCCTGGGGCGTCGCGGGTTGTGCGCTCGGCGGGGGCGTCGGGGGTTGTGGTTCCGGGACCGTCACGTCCTGGGATCCGTCTGAGGGCGGCAGCGTGTCCACCGGCCGCAGCCTGCCCGTCGCCCGGCGGCCCGGCAACCGCATTAGGCATTGAGGGGAGGGGGCCGATCGACCCGCGCCAGGTCCGGTTCAACGGGTCGCCTCGACCCACGCGGTGGATACGGTCGCCCGCCCACACGCGACTTGCCGGCCACACGTTATGTCGGCAACGCGTTGCGTCAGCCATGCGTTGCGCGGCCGCGCGTCACGCCGCCCATGCGACTCGCCGCCCATGTGACTCGCCAGCCACGCGTCACGCGGTGCGTCGGCCAGGCGGTGCATCGGTCACGGGAGTGCGTCGGCCAGGCGGTGCGTTGGCCAGGCGGTGCGTTGGCCAGGCGGTGCGTCGGTCACGGGAGTGCGGGTCAGGCTGCTGGGGCAGGGTGCGGCGGGGGTCAGGTGGTGGCGCGCAGGACGAAGCCGCCGCCGTCGCGGTTGCCGATGGTCAGGGTGCCGCCGGCGGAGTCGACGCGTTCCCGGAGGCCGGCGAGGCCGTGGCCCTGGCTGGCGGCGCCGTCGAATGTGGGCCGGGAGCCGGCCGGGGTGGTGGCAGGGGAGGCAGCCGAGCGGGCGGTCGGGCCGCGGCCGTCGTCGCTGATCTCGACGGCGGCGTGTTCGAGGCGGATCCAGCAGTGCTTCGCGTCGCTGTGGCGGATCACGTTGGTGACGCCTTCGCGGACGACCCAGGCGAAGAGCTGCTGCCGGTCGGGGTCGGCGGCCTCGGCCGTGAGGGGGACGTCGGCCTCGATGCCGGCGGCGTCCAGGGCGCTGCGGGCCGAGGCGAGCTCCGTCGCCAGGGACATCTCGCGGTAGCCGGAGACGGCGGCTCGCACGTCGACCAGGGCCTCACGCACGAGGCGCTGGATGTCGGCGAGCTCGGCCTCGGCGCGGTCAGGGGCGAGGCGGACCAGGCGCGCGGCCAGCTCGCTCTTCACGGACACGACGGTGAGGGAGTGGCCGAGCAGGTCGTGCAGGTCGCGGGCGAAGCGGTTGCGTTCCGCGGCGACGGCCAGCTGGGTGATCTCCTCGCGGGCCTCGGCCAGCTGGGCGTTGCGTTGCACGACCCGGGTCACGCCCCAGACGGCCAGGGCGGCGACCAGGACGGCGAAGGTGAGGTCGATGCCGCCGTCCCAGCCGGGCACGAGTTTGGGCAGGACAAAGGCGGCGGCGGCGGCGGTGACGACGACGGACCACGCCAGGCGCGGGGAGAGGGTGAACACAGCCATCACGGCCACGTAGACGAGGGAGGTGAGGCCGGACTCGCCGACGATGAGGGTCAGCACGGTGGTCAGGGCGACCATCAGCCCGAGCCGCAGCAGGGCCGTCGGCAGGCGCATCAGGGCGCCGGTGCGTTTCATCGCGGTGCGGGCGGCGACGAAGGACAGCAGGTAGAGCGCGCAGAAGGCGGTCGCCGCGGAGAGGCCGACGACCCGTTCCCAGATCTCGGGCCGGCGCCAGGCGTCGCCGATCGGGCCGGCCATGTAGAACAGCCAGACCGCCGCCCACAACCAGAAGGGGCGGCGGGCGGCGGTTGTGCTCATGTCGGACACGGTACCGACGACGCTCAGGCGCGGGCGGTGTCGACGCGGAACCTGCGCAGCGCGACGAGGGCGAGCGCGACGGTCCAGGCGCCGAGGACGAGGATCGCTTCGGCGTCGATGTGGCCGTTGTCGAGGGGGCTGCGGGCGACCTGCCCGGTCCAGTACGACGGGGTCAGCTTCGCGATCTGCTGCATGAAGTGCGGCATGAGCGAGACCGGCACCCAGAGCCCGCCGAACGCGGCGAGGGTCAGGTTGAGCAGCGCCGTGACCTGCTGGACGCCGTCGGGCTTGGCGAGGTAGCCGATGACGACGCCGAGCGCGGCGAAGGGCAGCGCCGACAGCCAGGCGCCGACGAAACACAGGACCCACTCGAGGGCGGTGAGCCGGACGTGCAGGGCGGCGGCGCCGATGATGAAGGTGAAGAGGGCCGGGGGGATCGCGACGAGCAGCGCGACGATGACCTTGTTGACGACGTACCCGCCGGGGGACAGGGGCGTGAGGCGCAGGGTGCGGTTCCAGCCGAGGCCGCGCTCGACGGCGATGGTGCTGCCGCTGGTGAGGGCGGCGGTCATCGCGCCGAACAGGGCCATGCTGACCATGACGTACTTCTTGGCGTCGGAGTCGTCGCCGACGGAGACGCCGCCGATGATGAGCAGGAGCAGGGCCGGCATGAGCATGGAGAAGATGACGACCCGCTTGTTGCGGACCAGGCGGACGATCTCCATGCGGAGGTAGGTGGTGTTCACTTGCTGCTCCCGGCTGCGGTGAGGGCGATGAAGGCGTCTTCGAGGTTGCGTGCGGTGACTTCGACGTCGTGCGCGTCGGTGCTGCCGAGCAGGGACCGCAGGGCGGCGTCGGAGTCGTCGCAGTGCAGCATGACCACGTCGCCGCGGGTCTCGACCCGGTCGACGCCGGGCAGGGCGGCGAGGCCCACGAGGTCGGCGCCGGGCAGGGTGGCGCGGATCGTCCGGCCGGTGACCGCGGCCTTGATCTGGGCGGCGGTGCCGTCGGCGATGACCTGACCGGCGCGCAGCAGGACGATGCGGTCCGCGTACGCGTCGGCCTCGTCCAGGTAGTGCGTCGCGAACAGCACGGTGCGGCCCTGCGCGGTCTCCTGGCGCATCGTGGTCCAGAAGCCGCGGCGGGTCTCGACGTCCATGCCGGTCGTCGGCTCGTCGAGGACCAGCAGCTCGGGGTCGGCGACGAGGGCCATCGCGAAGCGGATCCGCTGCTGCTGCCCACCGGACAGGCCACCGACGCGCTGGTTGGCGAACTCGGTGACGCCGGCCCGGTCGAGGACCTCCCGCACCGGCCGCGACCGCTGCTGCAGGGCCGCGGTGAGGCGCACCGTCTCACCGGCGGTGAGGTCCGGCAGGAGGCCGCCGCTCTGCAGCAGGGCGCCGACGGTACCGCGGGCGATCGCCTTCGCCGGGGACTGCCCGTCGAGCAGGACCGTGCCCGCGTCGGGCCGCTGCAGGCCGAGCAGCATGTCGATCGTCGTGGACTTGCCGGCACCGTTCGGGCCCAGCAGCGCGACGACCTCGCCCCGGCGGATCGTGAGGTCCAGCCCGTCCACGGCGGTGAGCGCACCGAACCGTTTCGTCAGGCCGGTCAACTGGACAGCTGCGTTCGTCATGGGGAGAGCATCGCCCGCTGTCCACCCCGGCGGATCTGTGCGGCGTCACCCGCGACCCCATGACGGATGTCATGGCCCGACCGAAAAGACCGATATGCGAGCAGTGCTGTAGCCGGGTATGGCAGAGATGTCGGTCGTTCGGATGACCTACAGGACCGTTTGTTGCCATACGATCGCGATCTCATCCGTCGATCGAGCAGGTCACGTGCGCAGGCAGTTCTCCGTCCCGGAACGAATCGGCGGTTTCGGCGTCCTCGCCGGGGCGGCCGCGGTGCTGTGGCCGACGTTCACGTCGTCCACCGGCCTCGGCGTGCCGTGCCTGCTGCTCAAGGTCACCGGCGTGCCGTGCCCTGGCTGTGGTCTGACCACCGCCGCGGTGGCGCTGGTGCACGGACACCTCGCCGGCGCCGCGGCCGCGAACCCCGGCATCTTCGGGCTCGCGGCGGTGACTGTCGTGGCGCTGCCGCTGGTCCTCCTGCGCAGGCTCGGCGTGATCAGCGCTCCGGCGCCGTGGTCGGACCGGGCCCGGTCACGGATGGGACGGGTGATGCTCGTGGCCGCCGCCATGAGCTGGGCATTCCAGTTGCACCGGTTCGGGTTCGCCTGAGCAGCATCCACCCCCACCCCCCCCAATGTTCTCTCCAAGGAGATCCATGAACCTCGCAACATGGCCGGTGCGTGTCGGCGCCTACATCGTCGACCTCCTCCCCTACATCGTCGTGGTCATGATCGGCTCGCTCATCGGCGACGTGGTCTACTACCTGAGCTTTGCGGTCGGCATCGCCTGGCTCGTCTACAACCGGTGGATCCTCGGCGGCCAGGGTCAGAGCTGGGGCAAGAAGCTCCTCGGCCTGCGCCTGATCAAGGAGGAGACCGGCCAGCCGATCGGCGCGGGCATGGCGTTCGTTCGGGACATCGTGCACTTCGTCGACGCCATCATCTGCTTCGTCGGCTTCCTGTTCCCGCTCTGGGACGCCAAGCGGCAGACCCTGAGCGACAAGATCCTCGGCACCGTCGTCACTAAGGTCTGACAGTCACGTGCTGGTGGCGGGCCCGCAGCGCCGGGTCCGCCACTAGCGTTGACCGGATGAGGCTCGTGCTCATCGCCGACACCCACGTACCCAAGCGCGCCCGCGACCTCCCGGCACCGGTCTGGACCGCCGTCGAGGCCGCCGATCTCGTCGTCCACGCGGGCGACTGGGTCGACGAGGCGCTCCTGGATCGCCTCGAGGCCCGCTGCGCACGGCTGGTCGGCGTGTACGGCAACAACGACGGCCCGGCACTGCGGGCGCGGCTGCCCGAGGTCGCCGATGTCGAGCTCGACGGGCTGCGGGTCGCCGTCGTCCACGAGACGGGACCGGCGACCGGCCGCGAGCAGCGCTGCGAGGCGCGCTTTCCGGGCAGGGACCTGCTCGTCTTCGGCCACTCCCACGTCCCGTGGGACACCGTGACGCCCGGCGGCCTGCGGCTGCTGAACCCGGGCTCACCGACGGACCGGCGGCGTCAGCCGTTCGCCACCTTCATGACCGCGGACGTGGCGGGTGGCACGCTCGGCGACGTCGTCCTGCACCGCGTGCAGCGGCTCAGAGCGCCTCAAGGGTGAAGTACTGCTTCAGGAACGGGATCAGCGTCTGGTAGGCGATGATCGTGTCCGGCTGCTTGTTGTCGTGGGACAGGATGATCGAGCCCTGGCGGACCTGCTTCTTCACCTCGGCGATGACCCGCTTGATGTGGGCGGCGTCGTCGGAGTCCTTCGAGTGGTTCCAGTCCGCCGGGTCGGCGTCCCAGTAGATCGACGCCATCCCCATGTCCTTGGCCTTCGCGATCAGGCCGGGGGTGAAGTTGCCGCCGGGCGCCCGGAAGTACCTGATCGGGACGTTGGCGCCGGCCGCGGCGCGGATGGCCTCGTTGGTGTGCTTGAGGTCCCAGTCGATGTACCCGGGCTCCTTCTTCGCCAGGTCCGTCAGGTGCTGCCACGAGTGGTTGCACAGCGTGTGCCCCTCGGCGGCGATCCGCCGGACCAGGCCCGGGTTGTCCCGGGCGCGGAAGCCGACCAGGCAGAAGGTGGCCTTCACGCCGGTGTCGCGCAGCAGGTCGAGGATCTTCGGGGTGTTGACCGGGTCTGGCCCGTCGTCGAACGTCAGCGCGACCGCGGTGGACCCGGTGCGGCTCTGCGAGCCGGCGGCGCCGTGACCGGTGCCCGGCGGGCGGATCACGAACGTGCCCTCGGGGCCCTTCACGGTCGAGGCGCTCGGCTTCGGCGACGGCTTGCCCGACTTCGACGCGGACGGGCCGGCCGACGGTGACGCCGCGGCCGTCGGCGACGGGCCGTCGGTCGCGGAGGCGGTGGGTGCGCCGGTGGCGGGCAGGGCGGCCGAGTGGTCCGGTTTCTTGTCCGACCCGCACGCCGACATGGCGAGCAGCGACGTCACCAGCAACACGACAGCGGTCCTGCGTCGGGACACCCTGAGCACTCCTCGAACGAACGGCGGCGAACGGCGGTGAACGGCACGTCCGGCCAACCTAACCGAATCCGGGCAGGTTTCACATCCCCTGTAGCGCTGTGTGCATGTATGGATGCCTGGAGTGACCATCGGCTCGCGGTAAGGTGCTGGGGTGACGTCGACGCAGTCGGTGCCCGTGCAACTGCTGGCGCATCTGCGCAGGGCCCGCGACCACCTCGACCGGCACTACCGCGAGCCCCTCGACCTGGACGCGGTCGCCGCCGTCGCGCGGGTCTCCAAGTATCACTTCGTGCGGTGCTTCGAGTCGGCCTACGGCGAGACGCCGATGCGCTACCTGACCCGCCGCCGCATCGAGCGCGCCCAGGACCTGCTGCGCTCGGCCAACCTGACCGTCACCGAGATCTGCATGATGGTCGGCTTCAGCAGCCTCGGCTCGTTCTCGTCCCGGTTCACCGCGGTCGTGGGGGAGAGCCCGACCGCGTACCGGGACCGCTGGGCGGCCCGCGGCGTGCCGCACGTGCCCGGCTGCTTCCTGTTCATGAACGGGGTCCTGCACAAGGGCGCAATTCTGGAGAAGCGCCCGGTGTCTGACGGTCCGTAACGTCGCCGGCATGATTACCAACGTCTCGCTGGTCACCGTCTACTGCCTTGACCAGGACAAAGCCCGCGACTTCTACGTCAACCTGCTCGGCTTCGAACCTCGCACGGACGTGACGATGGGTGAGGGCTACCGGTGGCTGACGATCGGCCACCCGAACCAGCCGGAGCTGGAGGTGACGCTCATGCTTCCCGGCCCGCCGCTGGACGAGGAGGCCGCCGCGTTCGTGCGCCGCCAGTTGGAGAAGGGCCAGATGGGTGCGCTCGGCCTGCGGGTCGACGACTGTCACAAGACGTTCGCGGAGCTGTCCGCGAAGGGTGTCACGTTCCTGCAGGAGCCCTCCGACCGCCCGTACGGCGTGGAAGCGGTCATGCGCGACGACACCGGCAACTGGCTGGTCCTCGTCGAGCCCCGCGCCTTCACTCCTGAGGGCTGACCGACCACCCGGTCGCCGCCGCCCATTCCTGCGCCACCACGATCACCAGGTCGACGACGGGGTCCTTGACGTCGCTGTATTCGCCGACGTCGTCGAGGACCCCGGCCAGGGCCGACTTGAACGCGCCGTAGGCCGGCACCGCCGCCGGGTGCGCCCGGAACCAGTCACGGAACAGCAGCGCCAGCCGCTCGTTCGGCGAGCCGGCGAGCCGCACGTGCAGGTTGACGCCCGGCCCGCTCCACATCCGCTTCGCCCACCGGGCCGGATCGTCGGTCAGGCCGGCCGGGACGTGGTCGCGCACCCACGGCCGCAGGGACAGGCCGAGCGCCTCCAGCGGCCCGGCCACGGGCGCGTCCAGGTCCGTGACGCTGAGCTGCAGGTCGATGACGGGCTTGGCGGGCATCCCCGGGATCGACGTGCTGCCGATGTGCTCGACCCGCACGGCGACGGGTCCGAGGTCGTGCCGGATCCGGGCGGCGAGGGTGAGGCCGAGCGCCGCCCACTCCTCCCGCGGCGGGTCGACGACGATCGGCATCAGCCGTCGACCTCGGCGTCCCGTTTGGCCTTGGCGCGGCGTTTCCCTTCATGCATCGCCTGCACGCGGGGCACGGGGATCGTGTGCCCTTCGGCGATGAGGTCGGCGTCGAGCCGTTGCGGCGCCGGCATCCGGGCCGCCCACGGGTCGCCGTCGCCCAGCAGCGCGGGCACGGTGTGGATCGTGAAGTCGGCCGGCGTCACGTCGTCGAGGTCGTCCCACGCCAGCGGGAACGACACGGGTGTGCCGGGCCGCAGCCGTGGGCTGTACGCGGCGGCGACGGTCGCCCCGCCGACCCTGGTCGGGTCGAGGAACACCTTGCCCTCACGGTCCTCGCGGATGAACGCGGTCGTGGCGAGATCCGGGTCGAGCCGCGCGGCGCGAGCGGCCACGGCGCGGGTCGCGGCGGCGATGTCCTCCATCGGCGCGTGCGCGTCGATGGGCACGAACACGTGCAGCCCCTTGGCGCCGCTGGTCTTCACCACGCTGTCCATGCCGAGGTCGGTGAGCACGGTGCGGATCAGCTTGGCCGCGCCGACGGCGAGGGAGAACGCGTCCGGCGACGGCGGGTCCAGGTCGAGGATCATGTGGGTGGTGTGCGCGAAGTCCGGCGCCTTGGCCAGCAGCGGGTGGAACTCGATCGCCCGCTGGTTGGCGAACCACAGCAGTGTCCGCCGGTCCTCGCACAGCCCGTAGGTGACGTTGCGCTTCGACGACTCCGCCCAGACGGTCAGCCTCGGGACCCAGTCCGGCGTGTATTTGGGCAGGTTCTTCTGCATGAAGGGCTGCTGCCCGCGCAGCATCCGCATCACCGACAGCGGCCGGTCCCGCAGCACGGGGATGATCCGGTCGCGGACGGCGTCGAGGTAGTCGACCAGGTCGCGCTTGGTCGCCCCGGCCTCGTCGAACAGCGGCTGGTCGAGGTTCGTCAGCGCGACCCCGTCGCGCTCCTCACCGGATGCGGTCACGGTCACACCGTATCTGCCGCTCCGCCTCGCGGAGCACCGTGTCGAGCACCTGCCCGATCGCCGAAGGCTCGATGCGGTCGCGTTCTCCGGTGGTGTACCGGTGGAGCGCGGCCGTGATCGCCACCAGGCTCGGATCCCGGGCCGTGGCCCAGGTCGCGGCGTCCACCTTGCCGCAGTGGCGCTCCTCGGCGGCGAACCGCCAGATCCGGCACGCGGTCAGCACCATGTGCGCGGCGTGCTCGTCGTCCTCCGTCAGCACCTGCCAGGTCGTCAGCCAGTGCCGGCCGCGGTCGCGGACCCACTGTGCCGGGATCTCGCCGATCACCTCCTGCGGCGGGGGACCGTGCAGCGCCCGTCCGCCGTCGCGGGCCATGGCCAGCTCCACCAGCAGGTCGGCGTCGGCGTCGACGGCATCCGTGACCTCGACGCCGGACGGATACCGGCCGATGTGCAGCTCCAGCGGTGGTGTCCGTTGCGGTGCGGCGACCGCGGACGCGGTGACCACGTGCAGGTCGATGCCCGCCGCGTCGCCGAGGTCCGCACCCCGGACGAGCCGCTCCAGCGCGCCGGCCCGGTCGCTGGCGAGGTCGGTGCCGACGACGACGAGCAGGTCGATGTCGCTGCGGCCGGGCAGGAAGTCCCCGGTGGCAAGAGATCCGTGCAGGATCAATGCGAGGAGGTCGCCCTGGACGACCTCCGAGATCTGGTCTGCGAGCCGCTGCACCGCCTTCATGTCTGAATCCTAGCATCCTAGGAAGCAATGCGCGACGTGGCGGGGGGCACAGCGGCACCGGCTGAGGCAACCGGTGCCGCCGCGGGGATCAGGCGGCGTCCTCCATGACGAGGTCCATGTTCAGCATTCCGGCGGTGGAGACGCCGGCGGCGGCCGAGGCGATGACCGTGGCCATCGGCTCGGTGACGTTGCCGGCCACGTAGACACCCGGCACGGTGGTGGCGCCGCCCGGCCCGGAGGAGGGGATGTGCGTGCCGAGGCGCAGGCCATTGGCCTCGAAGTCGACCGGCTTCAGGCCCAGCGGCGCGAGCGCGTCGACACGCGCCTCGACGCGGCCCATCAGGACCAGTGCGTCGACGGGCACCAGAGTGCCGTCGGCGAGCCGGGCGCCGTCGGTGCCGTACCCGGTGACCTCGCCCTCGATGACGCGGATCCCGCGCCGCGCGAGTTTCGCGAGCTCCTCGGCGGTCGGGGCGGGGGCGGTGTGCAGCAGCAGGGTGACGTCCGGGGTCCATTGCCGCCACAGCAGCGCCTGGTGGGCGGCCATGGTGGAGGTGGCGAGGATCGCGACGGGCCGGTCGCGGACCTCCCAGCCGTGGCAGTACGGGCAGTGCAGTACCCGGCTGCCCCAGTGCTCGGCCACGCCGGGGATGTCGGGCAGTTCGTCGGTGAGGCCGGTGGTGACCAGGACCCGGCGCGCCTCGACCGTCGTGCCGTCCGCGAGCTCGACAGCGAACCGGGGCAGGTCGGCGCCCCGGGGGTGCACGGCGGTGACCGTGCCGTCGAGGATCTCGCCGCCGTACTGTGTGACCTCGGCGCGGCCGATGGCCAGCAGTTCGCCCGGCGGGGTGCTCTCGCGGCCGAGATAGTTGTGGATGTGGCTCGCCGGTGCGTTGCGAGGGTTGCCCGCGTCGACGACCAGCACCCGGCGGCGGGCACGGGACAGGGTCAGTGCCGCGCTCAGCCCGGCCGCGCCGCCGCCGATGATCACTACGTCGTATTCGTTCCGCATGACCCGAGCGTCGCTCGGCCTGGCGCCTGCGGCAAGGGCTGTTGCTGAAATGGCAAGGCTAGATGGATGTCACGGCGTGGCAGGCGCCCCAGCCGTCGGCGCGGGCGACGACCCGGCCCCCGGCGATCCGCAGGGCGGTCTCCGTGGCGTCGTCGGTGGGTCGCTGGTCGTAGGTGACCTGCAGGTCCGGCCACGCGGCGGGCGGTGCGGCGTGCGCGAGGTGGTGCCGCAGCTCGGCGAGGGAGAGCCGGACCAGCGGCAGCAGCTCGTCCGGCGCATCGGTGACGAGGATCGCGGTGACGGGCAGCCCGCTGCGGGCGGCGTGCTCGACGGCCGTGAGGCGGTGCAGGCCGACGATCGCGACGATCCCGTCGGGTCGGGCCTCGACTGGCGCGCCGCGCAGCAGGTCCGCGGTGGACGGCGGGGTCCACGGCTCGTCGGTGGTGTGGGCGGTGGTCGCGGCCGGCGGCGGGACCCAGGTGTCGTCGACGGCGGGGAGCTCCTCGACGGCCCGCACGACGTGGAACGGCTCGCCGAATCCTGGCGCGGCCGCGGCGAGCTGGCCGGCGCCGTGCAGCACGGTGAGGGCGAGCTCGGCGAGGCGGACCTGCCGTGTTCCGTCGTGCCGCAGGCGTTCCAGGGCGAGTCCGAGGACGATCGCGTCGAGGTGCTTGAGCTGCGCGAAGGCCGTGCGTGCGGCGGGGTCGGCGACGACCTCGGCCATCAGGTCGGCGGCGAGGCGGGCGGCAGGTCCGGTGTCGTCGGTGGCCAGGGGGAGCCGGGCGACCCAGGCCCTGGCGAGGGCGCCGAGCGCGGCCCGGGCCGTGGTCGTGGTGGCGGCCGCGGGGACGGCGGGGACGTCGTCGGCGAGGACGGCGAAGTACAGGGCGCGCTTGCCCGGGAAGTTGGAGTAGACCGCGCCGCGGGTCAGCTCGGCCCGTTCGGCGATCGCGTCGATCTTCGCGTCGCGGAAGCCGCGCTCGGCGAACTCGGCCCGGGCGGCGGTGAGGACGGCCGCACGGTTGCGCTCCTGCGCCTCGGCGCGGGTCAGTCGGGCCATGGTGTTTAAGATACTGTCACCATTCAGATGATGCGATCATTTGGAGTGTACCTGTGACGACTGTGCCCGAGATCGACCTCACCGACCCCGAGCTGCTGCACGACCCCGCCGCCGTCTACGGGCGGGCCCGCGAGCGCGCGCCGATCGCCAGGCTCGTCGCACCCGGCTTCGGCCCCATGTGGGCCGTCACCCGGCACGCCGAGGCGCGGGCCATGCTGTCCGACCCGCGGTTCGGCAACAGCGCCGCCAGCTATCAGCGCCCGGACGTGCCGGAGCACTGCCGGCCGTACATGCGGACCATGCAGGAGATGGACGGCCCCGAGCATCAGCGGTTGCGCCGGCTGAGTGCGCCCGCGTTCACGGCTAGGCGGGCGACCGGCTTCCGCCCCGCGGTCGAGCAGATCGTCGACCGCCTGCTCGACGACGTCGCAGACCGGCTCCTCGACGGTCCGGTCGACCTGCTGGAGCACTTCGCCGGGCCGCTGCCGATGGAGGTCGTCTGCGCGCTGGTCGGCGTCCCCGCGGCGCAGCGTCCGGCGTGGCTGGCGCACGGCCGGGCCGTCGCCGCGGGCAACGGGCCCGCCTTCGCCGCGGCCGTCCCGGCGATCATCGACGGGGCGAGGACCGCCGCCCCGCAGGTCGCGGCCGTGTTCGGCGACGGGCTCACGGAGCAGGAGCTGATCACCCTGGTCTGGCATCTGGTCCTCGCTGGGCAGACCCCGACGAACCTCATCGCGAACGCCGTCGCGACCCTGCTGGAGGACCCCTCCCGCGCCGCGCTCCTGCGCACCGAACCGCACCTGCTGCCGGGCGCCGTCGAGGAGCTCACGAGATGGTGCGGTCCTCAGCTGCTCACGATTCCACGGTACGTGCAAGCCCCCGCCGACCTCGCCGGAGTGACCGTCGCCCCTGGTGAACCGGTCACGGTCGCGATCGTGGCCGTGAACCGGGACCCGCGGGTGTTCCCCGACCCGGACCGGCTCGACCTGCGCTCGACGTCCGCCGGGGCGCACCTCGGCTATGCGCACGGCCCACACTTCTGTCTGGGTGCTCCCCTCGCGCGGGTACAGACCGAGGTGGCGCTCGGCACGCTGCTGCGCCGGTTCCCGGACCTGGCGCTCAGCGACGCGGGCGCGCTCGCGGGCGTCGTCGCGCGGCGGGTGCCGGACCCCGGCACGTGGCGGCTCGCGGCGCTGCCCGTCGTCGCCGGGTAGGACGCGGGTCCTCCCTGAGGACGACATCCCGGGGTCCGGGTCGCGACCTGAGACGGTCGTTGCGAATCGGTGCGAGCCCTAGCGTCGAAGGCATGATCGAGGCGCAGGCACTGAGCAAACGCTACGGCGGCACCGTCGCCGTCGACGCACTGACGTTCGCCGTGAAGCCCGGGCAGGTGACCGGATTCCTCGGGCCCAACGGCGCCGGCAAGTCCACCACCATGCGCATGATCGTCGGGCTGGACCGCCCGACGGCGGGCACCGCGACGGTCAACGGCCGGCCGTATCGTGCGCATCCCGACCCCCTGCGGCAGGTGGGCGCGCTGCTGGACGCCCGTTCCGTCCACAAGGGACGGACCGCCCGCGCGCACCTGCTCGCCCTCGCGCAGACCCACGGCATCCCGGCGGCCCGGGTCGACGCGGTCCTCGGCCTCGTCGGCCTCGAGTCCGTCGCGCACCGTCGCGCCGGCGGGTTCTCCCTCGGCATGGGGCAGCGGCTCGGCATCGCCGCCGCGCTCCTCGGCGACCCGGCCGTCGTCATCCTCGACGAGCCGGTCAACGGCCTGGACCCCGACGGCGTCCTGTGGATCCGCACCCTGCTCAAGGACCTCGCCGCCGAGGGCCGCACCGTCCTGGTGTCCAGTCACCTCATGAGCGAGATGGCCGTCACCGCCGAGCACCTCGTCATCGTCGGCCGCGGCCGCCTGCTCGCCGACACCACCGTCGCCGAGCTGATCGCGCGGGTCGGGGTCGGCACCGTCGTGGTCCGCTCACCGGCCGCCACCGCGTTGCGCGACGCCCTGATCGCCACCGGCGCCGTCGTCACCGGCGTCGAGCCCGGCCTGCTGCACGTGTCCGCCGCCACCGCCGAACACATCGGTGACGTCGCCCGCGCCGCCGGCATCACTCTGCACGAGCTCACCCCACGTCGCGCGTCCCTGGAGGAGGCTTACATGGAGCTCACCAAGTCGGAGGTCGAATACCGATGACGCTCACGTTCCCGCGCGTCCTGCGCTCCGAGTGGACGAAGCTGCTGTCCCTGCGCTCCACCTGGCTCACGCTGGGCATCCTCGCCGTCGTCACCGTCGGCCTCGCCGGCGCCGTCGGCTACGGCGTGCACCGCTCCATCGTCGGCGGCGACGCACCGCCCGGCGTCGCTCAGGCCGTCGGCGCCGGGTTCCTCCCCGTCGACTTCGTCGTCCTCGTCGTCGGTGTCTTCGGCGTGCTGCAGATGACCGGCGAATACGGCACCGGCTCCATCCGCTCCACCCTGACCGCCGTGCCGCGGCGCTGGCCGGTCGTCGCGGCCAAGGCCGTCGCCCAGGTCGCGGTCACGGTGCCGCTGATGAGCGTCGTGTGCCTCGGCTCGTTCCTGATCTGCCAGGCCTTCCTCGGCGCCGACGGCGCGTCCCTCGCCGACCCGCAGGTGCCCCGGGCGATCGCGGGCGCCGCCACCGGCCTGGTCCTCACCGGCCTGTTCGGCCTCGGCGTCGGCACGCTCCTGCGCCACTCCGCCGGCGCGATCACCGCCCTGGTGGCCGCGATGTTCGTCGGCCCCGCCCTGCTCGGTGCCGCCCTGCCCCCGGCCCGCGCCGACGACATCATGCCCTTCGTGCCGACCGTCGCCGCCCAGGCCATGTACAGCATCGACGGCACCGGCACGCCGTTCCACACCTTCACCCCGGCGGGCTCGGCCGCCGTCCTCGCCGGCTGGGCCGTCCTGCTCCTGCTCGGCGGCACGCTCGTCCTGCGCCGCCGAGACGCATAGCGTTGCTGCCCGTGCATCCCATCACCGACCCTGTCGACCCCCGGTCCGCTGCGCAGGCCGGGGGCTCGGTGGAGGGTGCGGCCGGGGCCCGGTGGTTCGGGGAGGTCCGGGCGTTCGTGGTGCGGCATCCGCGGTGGGTCGACGGCATGCTTGCCGCCGCGATCGGGTTGGTCAACGCGCACCGGTCGCTGGAGGGGTCGGGGGTCGTCGGCGTCGCGTGCTACGTGGTGGTCCACCTGATCCTGGCGTGGCGGCGGGCCGCGCCCGTCGCCGTGTGCTGGAGCGTGTTCGGGCTGTCGCTGCTGACGCTGCTCCTCGTCGGGATCAGGGTCGAGGGGCTGTATCCGGAGGCGGTGATCGCCGTCGCCGTGTACACCGTCGCCCGGCACGGCCCGCTGCGGCACCTCGTGCCGATCGTGGTGGTGGTCGAGACGCTCGCGTTGTCGGCGTCGCTCGTCGCCGGTCCGCAGTGGACGGCGGTGGGGTTCGTGACGTTCGGGCTGGCCGCGGCGGTGCTGCTCGGGCTGGTGGTGCGCACGCGGCGGGCATACCTGGCCGAGCTGGAGGACCGGGCCCGCCGGCTCGAACGGGACCGGGACCAGCGGGCCGAGATCGCCGTCGCCGCCGAGCGGGCCAGGATCGCCCGCGACATGCACGACATCGTCGCGCACCACCTGTCGGTGATGGTCACCCTCGCCGACGCGGCCACGCTCACCGCCGGCACGTCCCCGGACGACGCGGTGGCCGCCATGCGGCACGTGTCGGGCACCGGCCGGCAGGCGCTCGGCGAGATGCGTCGCGTCCTGGGGCTGCTGCACACCGACCCCGACCCGCATCCCGCCCCCCAGCCGCAGCCGGGCCTCGCCGATCTCGACGCGCTCGTCGCCGGGGTGCGCGCGGCAGGGCTGCGGGTCGAGGTCACCGTCGAGGGGGTGCCCGGGGACCTCGGTGCGGGCGCGGAGCTCGCGGTGTACCGCATCACGCAGGAAGCGCTCACCAACGTGCTCAAGCACGCCGGGGTTTCGAGCCGGTCGGAGGTGCGGCTGCGGTACACGGGCGGACGCGTCGAACTCGAGGTCACCGACGACGGGCCGGGTGCGCCGGGGAGCGGCGGCGGCCCGGACGGCGGGCGGGACGGCGGGCCGGACGGCGGGTGGGACGGCGGGCGGGACGGCGGGTGGGACGGCGGGCCTGGTGACGTGGCGGTCGAAGGACGGGGAGACGGGCGGGGCATGACGGGCATGGCCGCGCGGGCCGCGGCATACGGTGGGCGGTTCACGGCCGGACCGCGGCCCGGTGGCCGTGGCTGGTCGGTCCGGGCGACGCTGGACGGCGGCGGGGGAGAGGACGGGCCGTGAGCATCAGGGTGCTGCTGGTTGACGATCAGCCGCTGCTGCGGCTCGGGTTCCGGATGATCCTGTCGACGTCGCCCGACCTGGAGGTGGTCGGAGAGGCCGCCGACGGCGCGCAGGCGGTCGCGATGGCGGCGGCACTCGCGCCGGACGTGGTGCTCATGGACGTGCGGATGCCGGTCGCCGACGGGATCGAGGCGACCCGGCGGATCGTCGGGTCGGGTTCGGCGGCGAAGATCCTGGTGCTGACGACGTTCGACCTGGACGAGTACGTGTGGTCGGCGCTGCGGGCCGGCGCCAGCGGGTTCCTGCTCAAGGACGTCCAGCCGGTCGAGCTGGTCGGCGCGATCCGCTCGGTCGCGGAGGGCGACGCCGTCGTCGCGCCGAAGGTGACCCGGCGGCTGATCGACGCGTTCGCCGGGCACCTGCCGGACCCGTCGGCGGGACCGTCGCCGGCCGACGTGCTGCTGGACCGGCTGACCGGTCGGGAGCGGGAGGTGCTCGTCGAGGTGGCCCGTGGCAGGTCCAACCTGGAGGTCGCCGCGGCGCTGTCACTGTCGGAGGCCACGGTGAAGACACACGTGGGGCGGCTGCTCATGAAGCTCGGCCTGCGCGACCGCGTCCAGGTCGTCGTCTTCGCGTACGAGGCCGGCGTCGTCCGCCGCGGCGAACCCTGAAACAGCCCCGGAGTGGCGGCGCCGCAACCCAGCGCTCGGCGCCGCCGCGCTCGCGACCACGTCAGCACGGCTCGACGGGCCGGGAGGGGGATGCGACCGCGGCGGTGCGGGGCGTTCAGCGACCCGGAGACGACGTGCCGGTCCGGCGGTGCGGCGTGGTCTGTGGGCGGGGAGGGCGCGGTCGCGGGCGGTTGCTTCATCGGTGGGAGGGGGACGGGGATGGTGCGGTGCGGCGGAAGCCATTTGGCGGTGAGGTGGGTGGTGGTCTTCGACGGCGAGGTTAGCGGTGGTCGTGGGCGGTGTCTTCGGTGGCGCGGTCGGCGGTGGTCAGGCCCAGGGCCAGGTCGGCGATGCTGCGGGGCGGGTGGGTCATTGCTGGGGTGCGGGTGAGCGGTGGAGTTCGACGGTCAGGATGGCGAGGAGGAGCAAGGACAGGCCGAGGCCGACGGTTGCGTCGAACTGCAGCGCGGTGAACTTGAAGACCTGACCGGCGAGCAGGTCGACCAGGACCGAGGCGCGCAGCAGGCGCAGCGCTCGGGGGCGGTCGGGGCGCAGGAGGAAGGCGGCGCGGACGGCGAGGGTGGTGGCGACGGCTGCGGCGGCGACCATGGCGAGGCTCGCGCCGAGTTCGCGGGTCTGGTGCAGTTCGCCGGTGGCGGCCTCGACCGCGGCGCCGACCAGGGGTGGCACCTGCAGGAGGTAGACGCCGGCCACGGCGATGGCGACGACCGGTCGGGTCACCAGCCGGCGGGCGAAGGCGGCGAGGGCGTGGCGGCGGGCGGCCCAGGGACTGTCCCGGTGGGGCAGCGCGGCGACCAGTGCCGCCACCGCGATGTCGACCTCACGCCGACCACCGGCCGTGGACCCGGCGTCCGCTGCGGGCGGCGAGCCGTGAGCCGTGGACGCGACGTCGACAAGGGAAAGGCCGTCAGCCTCGGGCGAGCCGTCTGTGGGCGAGGCGTGCGTTGTGGACGAGCCGTCCGGCATCGGCCGAGCGCCCCCAGCCGGCCGAGCGCCCCCAGCCGGCCGAGCGCCCCCAGCCGGCTGAGCGTCCCCCGCCGGTCGAGTGTCCGCCGTGGGCCGAGTGTCCCCCGTGGGGCGAGTGCCCGGCGCCGGTCGAGTGTGCCCCGCCGGCTGAGCGTCCGCCGCCGGCTGTGTGTCCGTCGTGGGACGGGTGTCGGTGCTGGGCTGGGCGTTGGTGGGGAGGTCGGCTGGGGGTGCGAGCAGACGCAGGGCCTCGGCGCGCTGGGTGGTGGTGAGGCCGGCGGGGAGACCGTCGAGGGCCAGGCGCAGGGCTTCGGCGGTGCGTTCGTCAGGGGTGCGGTGGCCGGGGTCGCGGAGGCGGACCACGAGCACCACGAGCACCGCGAAGACCAGGTAGATGATGCCCGCCGCCGGCCGGTAGAAGTAGTCGGTGCGTTCGGTGATGAACTTGCCGACCTCGTCGATGAACAGGCCGAACCCCGCGCCGCCCACGGCGGCCGCCGTCACCCGGGCGGGACGGCCAGGGTAGGCCAGCGCGACGCCGAGCGCGGCGGCCAGCAGGAGCCCGCCCCACAGGACGTGGGCGATGTGCAGGCCTCCGCCGCCGAGCTTCGGGTAGCCGGCCGTGGCCAGGAACCAGCGGGTCAGCAACACGGTGGCGATGCCCGACGCGGCGAGGACCCACAGGTCGGCCCGGGACGTGCCGGATCTGGCGAAGCCCTGCATCGGCCAAGCCTCGCCCGGGGCGGGACCGAGACGCATCCGGCGTCTGCCCGGAGGCGACCCTGAATGTCGGGGTGTGGGCCGCCGCAGAACCGCTACGGGGTCCCAGGACGGATCAGGCCGCTCTCATAGGCGAACGCCGCCGCCTGGACGCGGTCGCGGAGGTCGAGTTTCGTGAGCATGCGCGAGATGTACGTCTTGACGGTGGCCTCCCCGAGGAACAGCGCCGCGGCGATCTCGGCGTTGGATCGGCCCCGGGCGACCAGCCGCAGCACGTCGACCTCGCGCTCGGTGAGGGTGGCGAGCTGCGCGGCGGCCCGCGGGTCGGCGGTGGGGGCGGCGGCGTAGGACTCGATGACGCGCAGCGTCACGGCCGGGTCGAGCAGCGCCTGGCCGGCGGCGACGGTGCGCACCGCGTGGACGAGTTGCTCGGGCGGTGCGACCTTGAGCAGGAACCCGCTCACGCCGAGGCGCAGGGCACGGCGGACCGCCTCGTCCTCGTCGAACGTCGTCAGGATGATCACCCGGGTGTCGCCGAGCGCGAGGATGTGCCGGGCGGCCTCGATGCCGTCGCCGTGGGGCATGCGGACGTCCAGCAGGACCACGTCGGGGGCGGTGCGGCGGACCTCGTCCAGCGCGCGGGCCCCGTCCGCGGCCTCGCCGACGACCTCGATGTCGGGCTGGTGATCCAGCAGCATGCGCAGGCCGGCGCGGATCATCGCCTCGTCGTCGACGACCACGACGCGGATCACGAGCGGGCCTTGGCCGGTGCGCTCGCGGTACCGAGGGGGAAGACGGCACGCACGGTGAAGCCGCCGGGGCGCGGTGCGGCGGCGAGGGTGCCGGCGAACACGGCGACGCGTTCCCGCATCCCGATGAGCCCGTGCCCGCCGCCGCCGGGCGGGGACGGCGGGCTGCCCGCGGCGTTGTCGACGGTGATCGTGATGTGTTCGGCGGTCCGGTGTACGTGCACGCTCGTCGCCGCGGTGCCGGCATGGCGCAGCACGTTGGTCAGCGCCTCCTGCAGCACCCGGTAGGCGGAGATGTCCTGGGCGCGGGGCACGCCGGTCAGGTCACCGTCGACGGTGAGCTCGACCGGCAGGCCGGCGGCGCGGACCTCGGCGACGAGGTCCGCGGCGCGGGCGAGGGACGGCTGCGGTGCCGTGGCCACGGCGGTGGTGTCGCGCAGGATGCCGACCAAGGTGTGCAGCTCGCGGACCGACTCGCGGCCGAGGCGTTCGACGCCCTGGAGCATCTCGGCCTGGGGCGTGCCGGCGGGCAGGGTCGCGCGGACCGCGCCGAGCTGCAGGACCATGACGCTGATCGAGTGGGCGACCGCGTCGTGCATGTCGCGGGCGATGCGCTGGCGTTCCTCGGCGACGACGGCGTGCTCGCGGGCGTCGCGTTCGGCGTCCAGGGCGGTGGTGAGGCGGGCGAGGAGCTCCGCGCGGTCGCGCAGCCGCCGGGCGAGCAGGCCGACGCCCCAGGCGCCCCAGCACAGCAGGCCGAAGAACAGGTTCTCCCACGCCATCGCGGCGACGCCGCTGACGGTGGAGCCGGCGGCGCGGGCGGCGATCCAGGTGCCGAGGCTCGCCATGAGCTGTGCGGCGAGGGGCGCCGGCCAGGACGCGGTCGCCCGCAGGTAGCCGGCCCACCCGGGGGCCAGGAAGAAGCCGAGGACGGCGGCGCCGGTCGGGCCGTTGAGGCCGCCGGCGACGGCGAGGGAAGGCGAGCGCGACGACGGCGGCGCCGGTGACGGGGAGGCGGCCGGCGAGGGCGGTGCCGGCCACGACGGCGACCAGCGCGGCGGCGGGGACGACGGGTGCGGCGGAGAACGCGCTGTCCAGGAGGATCTCGGCGACGCCGATGACGGTCAGCGTGGCGGCGGCGGCCCAGGGCACGAGCGTGCGGTGCATGGGGGTGATCCTATTGTCGCTGGTCAGCGTGCCGGGTCGGCCGTGTGGGGGACAGCGTGACGGTGCCGTGTCCGCCGGGTGGGGGACGCGGGTCGAGACGCCGGGCAGCAGACCCGGTGGGGTGCTGTTCCATAGCGTTCCGGCCATGAACAACACCTCGAATCCCGCTCGCCGGGTCCTTCCTTACGCCGCCGGTGTCTCGCTGATCGCGGGGGCCGCCTTCTTCTTCGCCGGTCTTGCCACGTCACCGCCGAGCACCGGCGACGACAAGGCCGCCTACCTGCAGTCCCTTGCCGCCGACCCGTTCCAGACGCAGCTGTCGGCGTTGCTGCTGCACTACGGCAACCTGCTCATGGGCGCCGGGCTTCTCGCGCTGCCGCTGCTGGTGCGGGGCCGCCGCGGGGCCGTCATGACCCTGGTCGGGGCGCTGCTCGGGGCGCTGACCCTGCTGGAGATGTCCGGGGCGCTGCTGTCGGACTGGTTCCACATGGAGATCGGCCGGAACCTGCCGGTGGAGCAGGCGGTGGCGCTGTCGGACAAGGTCCTCGCGCACCCCGCGCAGCAGCTGGCGTTCAGCCCCGGGCCGCTCGTCTCCGTCGCGCTGCTGCTGACGTTCGCGGGCCTGGCCCGTGCCGGGGTGCTCGGCTGGTGGGCGATCGGCGGGATCGTGCTCGGGTACGCCGGGCTGCTGTTCATGCCGTACGACACGCCGATCCTGCCGGCGCTGGGCACCGTGCCGATGCTCGCGGTGATGGCCGTGGCCGGGCTGCGGGTCATCGCCCGGACCAGGGTCGATGCCGCCGGCCCGGTGCCGGTCCCTGCCTGAACCCTGTACCTCGGGCCGCCCGCAGGACTGCGGGCGGCCTCCGTCGTAAGGTGTCGGCATGAGTGACGCCACTTTCACCGAGCGGCGGGCGGTGGGGCTGCGGTCCGATCGCGGACCGGTCCTGGCCTCGGTGATGCTGAGCACCGGGCTCGTCGCCCTCGACAGCACCATCATCGCGACCGCGGTGCCGTCGGTGGTGCGTGACCTCGGCGGGTTCTCGCACTTCCCGTGGCTGTTCTCCGTGTACCTGCTGACCCAGGCGGTGACGACACCGCTGTACGGCAAGCTCGCCGACGTGCTCGGCAGGCGGCCGGTGATGTTCGCCGGGATCGCCGCGTTCCTGCTCGGGTCGGTGCTGTGCGGGTTCGCGTGGAGCATGCTGACGCTCATCGTGTTCCGGGCCGTGCAGGGCATCGGCGCCGGCGCGATCTCCCCGATGAGCATGACGATCATCGGGGACCTGTACACGGTCGAGGAACGTGCCAGGGTCCAGGGGTACGTCGCCGGGGTGTGGGGCGTGTCGTCGGTGATCGGCCCGACGCTCGGCGGGGTCTTCGCCGACTACCTGTCGTGGCGGTGGATCTTCTTCGTCAACATCCCGCTCGGGCTCGTCGCCGCGTGGATGCTCGCCCGCAACCTCAAGGAGCGCGTCGAGCGGCGCGAGCACCGCATCGACTACCTCGGCGCGTCGCTGCTCGTCACCGGCTGCACCCTGCTGATCCTCGGCACCCTGGAGGGCGGCACCACCTGGGCGTGGACGTCGGTGCCGAGCGTGAGCATCTTCACGGTCGGGGTGGTGCTGATGGTCGGGTTCTGGTTCGTGGAGCGGCGCGCCGCGGAGCCGGTCCTGCCGCTGTGGGTGTTCCGGCACCGCACGCTCGTCGGCGGCAACCTGACCGCGCTCGTCGTCGGCGCGCTGCTCATCGGGTTGACGTCCTACGTGCCGAACTTCGCACAGGGTGTGCTGGGCGCGAGCGCCGTCGTGGCCGGGTTCGTGGTGGCGGCGATGACGCTGGGCTGGCCGATCGCCGCGACCCTGTCCGGGCGGGTGTACCTGCGCATCGGGTTCCGTGACACCGCGCTCACGGGCGGTGCGGTCATCATCGCCGGCACCGTGTTGTGTGCTGTGCTCGGGCGGTACACCGGGATCCCCGTGCTCGCGCTCGCCTGTTTCGTCGTCGGGGTGGGGCTGGGGTTGACGTCGAGCCCGAACCTGGTCGCCGTGCAGTCGGTGGTCGGCTGGGACCGCCGCGGGGTGGTCACCGGCACCAACATGTTCTTCCGGTCGATCGGCAGCGCCGTCGGCGCGGCGGTGTTCGGGGCGATTGCCAACGCGACCCTGGATCGGCGGTTCGCGGCGGCGCCGGACGGTGTGCGGGACCAGCTGGGCGGCGGGGTCGACGCGACCGACGTGGTGCTCAAGGCCAAGGACACCCCACCGGCGGTGCTGGACTACGCGCGGGGCAGCCTGTACGCGGCGACCCACCACGTGTTCATCGCGCTCGCCTGCGTGGCGGTGCTCGGCATCGGGACGCTGCTGCTCATGCCCCGGCGGACGACGCCGCTGCCGTGACGGTGATCCGACGCACGGTTGATCCATTTCCTACCACTGTGGTGGGTACGATCGCCGCCATGCGCACCAGGACTCTCCTCATCGCCGCCGGACTGACGGCGGCCCTCGCCGCCGCTGCCGGCTGCGCACCGGCCGACGACGACACCACCACCCCGGCCGCTTCCGGCGGCGCCTCCTCCGCGGCGGCCTGCGTTCCGGCCTCCCTCAAGACGGTCGCCGCGGGCAAGCTCACCGTCGCCACCGACGAACCCGTCTACGAGCCGTGGTTCAAGGACAACAAACCCGAGTCCGGTGAGGGCTTCGAGGCCGCGGTCGCCTACGCCGTGGCCGGCAAGCTCGGCTACAGCAAGGACCAGGTCGTCTGGACCCGGGTCACGTTCAACAACGCGATCGCTCCTGGCAAGAAGACCTTCGACTTCGACGTCAACGAGTTCTCCATCACCGACGAGCGCAAGCAGGCCGTCGACTTCTCCGCCCCGTACTACGACGTGACCCAGACGGTCATCGCGTTGAAGTCCTCGAAGATCGCCGGCGCGAAGAGCGTCGCGGACCTCAAGGGCGCGAAGCTCGGCGCACAGGTCGGCACGACCAGCTACCGCTCGATCACCGAGGTGATCAAGCCGTCGGCGCAGCCGCAGGTGTACAACAACAACGACGACGCCAAGAAGGCCCTGCAGAACGGGCAGATCGACGGTCTCGTCGTGGACCTGCCGACCGCGTTCTACATCACCGGCGCCGAGATCACCGACGCGCAGATCGTCGGGCAGCTCCCGCAGCCGTCCGGCACCCCGGAGCAGTTCGGCCTGGTCCTGGACAAGGGCTCCCCGCTGACCGGCTGCGTCAGCCAGGCCGTCGACGGGCTGCGCGGTGACGGCACCCTCAAGACCCTGACGGAGAAGTGGCTGTCGTCCGTCCAGGGCGCGCCGGCGCTCACCTGATGACGTTCGAACCCAGCCCGTTACAGCTGGAACGCGACGCGTACCGCCGCCGGCAGACGACCCTGTCGGTGGCGGTCGCGGCCGGGTCCACGCTCGTCGTGGGGATCCTGCTGTACGCGGCCGTCACCGGCGCGCCCGGGTGGGACCGGTTCCGCGCCAGCTTCCTGGACCTCGACGTCGCCCGCGAGTCGCTGCCGGCCGTGCTGCGCGGGCTGTGGCTCAACGTGAGGCTCCTGGTGGTCTGCGCGGTCGCGGCGGTGCTGCTCGGGCTCGGCATCGCCACGCTGCGCACCATCCGGCCCGCCGTGTTCTTCCCGCTGCGGGCGCTGGCGGCCGGGTACACGTACACCTTCCGCGGGCTGCCGCTGATCGTGACGCTGTACCTGTTCGCGTTCGGCGTGCCGGGGCTGCGGCTCAGCGGCACGCCGAGTGTGCTGGTGCTGGGCGGGATCGCGATCGTGCTCACCTACGGCGGTTACATCGCCGAGGTGTTCCGCGCCGGGATCGAGTCGGTGCACCCGTCGCAGCGGGCCGCGGCCCGGTCCCTCGGCCTCAACTACCGCCAGACGATGCGGCACGTGGTGCTGCCGCAGGCCGTCCGGCGGGTCGCGCCGCCGCTGCTCAACGACCTCGTCGCGATGCAGAAGGACGTCGGGCTGATCTCCCTCGCCGGGCCGATCGACGCGATCCGGGCCGCGCAGATCGAGACCGCCGGCTCCTACAACTACACCCCGTACGTCGTGGCCGGGGTCCTGTTCGTGCTGCTGGCGATCCCGGTCGTCGCCGTCACGGACTGGGTCACGCTGCGCGCCGCCCGCCGCCAGTCAGGAGACAACCGGCTGTGACGCTTCTGCAGATTGCCGGTGTGCACAAACTGTTCAACGGAAATCCCGTCCTGCGCGGGGTGTCCCTCGACGTGGACGAGCACGAGGTCATCGCCCTCATCGGCGCGTCCGGCTCCGGCAAGTCGACGCTGCTGCGCTGCGTGAACCTCCTCGAACAGGTCGACGACGGCACCATCCACCTCGACGGGCAGGACATCACCGACCCCCGCGCCGACCCGGACAAGGTCCGCCGCCGCATCGGCATCGTCTTCCAGGCGTTCAACCTGTTCCCGCACCTGAGCGTGCTGGACAACGTGACCCTCGCCCCGCGGCACGTCCACGGACTGCCGGCCGCGAAGGCCAAGGCCAAGGCCATGGACCTGCTGGACCGCGTCGGCCTCGCGGACAAGGCGGCCGCCTACCCGGACCGGCTCTCCGGCGGCCAGCAGCAGCGGGTCGCGATCGTGCGGGCCCTCGTCAACGACCCGCGGCTGCTGCTGCTCGACGAGGTCACCTCCGCCCTGGACCCGGAGCTGGTCGGGGAGGTCCTCGCCCTGATCCGCGACCTGAAGGGCGACGGCGTCACGATGATCCTCGCGACCCACGAGATGAGCTTCGCCCGGCAGGTCGCCGACCGGGTCTGCTTCCTCGACGGCGGGCTGATCGTCGAGCAGGGCCCGCCGGAGCAGGTGTTCGGCGCTCCCCGCGAACCCCGCACCCGGCAGTTCCTGCAACGCATCACCGACGCCGGCCGGCTGTGATCCCCGCGGATAATCGCGTGCCGGGCGGCGCGCGGTCCGTTATGGTGCCGGAATGGCCATGACCATGACGCATGCCCTCCTCGCGCCGGCGGCGATGCCGGCCGCGCGCCTGCGCATCCGGCGTCGCGCCCTGGTCCGCTAGGTCCTCGGTCTGACGTCCTTGCCCTCCCGCCGCCGAGCGGGACGGGCCGTCGCCACCTGAGCCGCACCAGGGCCCTGTCGAGTCCATCTTCGGAATCGGACGGGCCGCGATGCCGCCTGTCCGTGTTTCGCCGCCCGTACCGCGGCGGCAGACGGGACCACGGTCATGGCGCCATCCGCTCGCAGACACAGCAACACCCAGGCCAGAAGCCGCCGCGTGTACGGGCAGAACCTGCTCACCGCACCCGGCGCGGTCCGGCGGCTCGTCGACGCCGCCGAACTCGACCCCGGTGACGTGGTCGTCGAGGTCGGCGCGGGGCGGGGGCACCTCACCGCCGCGCTCGCCGACCGGTGCCGGCGGGTCATCGCCTACGAGGTCGACCCGGACCTCGCCGCCGCGCTGCCCGCCCGCCCCGGCGTCACGGTCCGCGTCGCGGACTTCCTCGCCGCGGCACCGCCGGCGGGGCCGTTCACGGTCGTCGGCAACATCCCGTACGCGCTGACCTCCGCCGTCGTCGACTGGTGCCTGCACGCACCCGGCCTGACCGCGGCGACGCTGCTGACGCAGCTCGAGTACGCGCGGAAACGCACCGGCGACTACGGCCGCTGGAGCCGGCTGACGATCCTCACCTGGCCCCAGTGGCACTGGCGGCTGGCCGGGCGGGTGCCGCGGGAGGCGTTCCGGCCGGTGCCCCGCGTCGACGGCGGCATCCTGCGGCTGACCCGCCGGCCGGTGCCGCTCGCCCCGGCGCACGGCTACGAGGCGTTCGTGGACCTCGGGTTCAGCGGCGTGGGCGGGTCGCTGCACGCGTCGCTGTGCCGCCGGTTCGACCCGCGCCGGGTCTCCGGGGCGTTCCGGGCGGTGCGGCTCGCCCCGGACACGCCCGTCGGGCTGGTCTGGCCGGAGCAGTGGCTGACCCTGTTCCGCCTGCTGCACGCGAGGTCACGATGAAAGCTGCTGCATGCGAGGTCACGATGAAAGCTGCTGCATGCGAGGTCACGATGAAAGCGCGAACCCGGCCGTCGCGGCGGCCAGCCCCAGCAGCAGGCTGGCCGTGACGTACACCACCGCCTTGCGCGGCATGCCCTCCTCGACCAGCCGCAGCGTCTCCAGGCTGAACGTGCTGTACGTCGTCAGCGCACCGCAGAACCCGGTGCCCACCAGGGTCTTCACGGCCACGGGCAGCGCGTCGCCGGCGCCGATGAGCACGCCCAGCAGGGCGCTGCCGAAGACGTTGACGATCAGCGTCCCCAGCGGCGCGCGGTCCTGCAGTGCCCGGTCGGCGAGGTACCTGGCGGGCGCGCCGACCGCCCCGCCGAGCAGCACCAGCAGCAGCGTCATACGACCCGGCCCAGCAGCCGGCGGGTTCCGAACACCCCGAGCGACACGGCCGCGAGCGCGGTGACCAGGGTCCCCGCGACATAGGCGGCAGCGGTCCAGACCGCGCCCCGGTCGGCGAGCACGACCGCGTCGACCGCGAAGGTGGAGAACGTCGTGAACCCGCCCAGCACCCCGATCCCGAGCATCGGCCGCAGCAGCGGATGGCGGCCCTCGACCACGACCACGAGGACCCCGATGAGCAGGCAGCCGAGCGAGTTGACCGCCAGGGTCGCCCACGGCACGCCCGTCCCGGCGTCGTGCGGCAGCAGCAGCGCCACCCCGTACCGCGCGGCGCTGCCGGCCGACCCGCCCACCGCGACGACGGCGAGGACGGCGCCGGGGCGGACGGGTTGATCAGACACGCGGCCAAGGGTAGCGGCTGCCCTGGTCCGCGCTTCCGGGGATGTGTCAGCCGATCTCCGGCATCCTCGTGACGATGGTGAACCCGCCGGCCGGGACGAGGGCCCGGATACGGCCGGCCGACGTCGTGTAGTGCTCCAGTTCCTCGCCGGCGGGGTCGCTGACGGTGACGGTGGAGGTGCCCTCGGCGGCGTCGCCCAGGTCGACGTCGCAGATGCGGGTGCTGGTCGCGACGCTGCGCAGCAGTGTCACCCGCGCCCCGGTGCGTGGGTCACGCAGCGACAGGCAGCGCACCTCGCCGCCCTTGCGGCAGTCGCCGGTGTCGGTGTCGCCGTCGGGTTCGGCGATCCGCGCGACGGCGGCCGCGTGCGGGTCGGCGTCCAGGGCCAGCATGGCGAGCAGGCCGTGGATCGTGGACTCCGCGCCCGCGTCGCGGTGCACGACGCCGCGGCGGCCCGGCTGCTGCGGCGGGGCGTCGGGGATGTCGACGCCGTCGTAGGTGCGGCCGGTCGCCGGATCGTACATGGGCGCGCCGGCCGGGTTGTTGCCGAAGAACCACGACCCGGCGATCCCGGCGAGGGTCGACAGCGCCGGGCGGCCCGTCACCCTGGCCGTGCTCAGCAGCGACTCGACGCGTGACTGGGCGCCGTAGGACAGCTGCACCCCGTCGATCGTCAGCGCCTCCCGCGCGCCCGGCACCGCGACCCGCAGGTTGTCCGGCCCGCCCTCCACCAGCAGGTGCGGGGTGAACGACGCGGCGTCGGCCAGCGCGGCGTCGCGGGCCGCCAGGTCACCGGCGACCTCGTAGACGCGGGCCAGCCCGGCCGGTGCCAGCCCGGCCCACGCGTGCCACGCGCTGCGCGACAGGGCGCACGGCAGGACCGCCCCGAACGGCCACGTCCACGGCGTGCCCGTGCGCATGGCGGTCACGCCCTCCGCGAGCTGCTCCAGCAGCTTCCGGGCGTCGTCGTCGCCGCTGCAGCCGGTGTACGCACACAGGCCCAGCAATGCCTCGCCGGTCAGGTCCGCGCCGTCGCCGATCAGCCACGCCGGGGTCGCGGAGTCCTCCACGACGCGCCACTGGCCGTACCGTGGCAGCACCTGCCGGCGGATCGCGCTCATCGCGAGGCGGAGCCGGCGACGGAGGAACGCGGCGAAGTCGGGGTCGCCCTGGAACGCGGCATAGCCCTCACCGAGCGCCCACACGGTGCGGGCCAGCCACGCCGACTCGCCGCTGTCGGACGGGTCGGGGCTCTCCGCGGGGATCCCGCTGCGGTTGAGGGTGCCGTCCGGCTGCTGCCACAGCACGACGTTGCCGTGGCAGGGGTGGTCCGGGTCTTCGTCGTGGACGGTCTGCAGGTAGCACAGCCCGCGCAGCAGCTGCCGCGCCGCGGCCCGGCTCGCGTCCGCGCCCGTCGCCCGCCAGTGCCGCAGGTACACCACCGCGGCCCGGGCGATGTCGTCGGCGTTGAACGCCCCCTGGGTGTAGTGGCCGGTGTCGGGGTCGACGGGACCGCCGCCGACCGGGAGGTAACTGCCGTCCGGGAGCCGCTCCGCGTAGGTCCATACGACCTCGACCGAGGGCTCCTCCACCAGGCGGAACGTGGTGTGCCCCGGCTGCGGCGGCGGGGTGACACGGACCCGCAACGAGTCCAGATGCGCAAGATTCGTCAGCACGGCGCCCGACCTACCCGACAAATCCGCCCTTAAGCGCCCAATGTCAGGCGGGCCCGGCGGCTCGGCTCCAGCACCATCACCTTGTACGGGCAGACCCGGTCGGTGATCGCGGCGTACGCGTCGATGGCGCGGCGGGCGGCGTCCCAGGCCTGCTCCGCCGGGGTGACACCCTTGCCCTTGTTGCGGAACAGCGCGCCGTAGAACGCCGAGCAGAACACGGTGCTCTCATGCCAGCCGACCAGGGCGGACGCGCCGATGTAGACGATCTCGCCGTGCAGGCAGTTGCGCAGGGCCCGCTGCCATGCGCCGATGCCCGTCTTGCACCCGTCGGCGAGCACGGTGCTCGCGTTGAGGCCGTGGCCGCGGTCGGCGGAGTAGTCGCCGATCGCCTCCAGCGTGATCGCGGTCTTGCCGTCGGTGCTGCTGAACATGGGTGTCTCGCCGTGATCGCCGTGCGCCATCACGTGCAGGACGTCGCACTGCGCGGTGAACGCGGCCAGGACCGTGTCGAGGTCGCGGGAGCGCACGAAGTCGATGTCCACGATCGGCTCCGGCAGCCCGGCGTTGATGCTCTGCAGCGTGGACTGCACGAACGCCATCGACGCGTCGAACGACTGGTCCAGCCCGATGTCGAGCAGGCTCACCCGCCGGTTCCGCATGGAGCAGCATCCTGCCGGGACACGCTCGCCATGGTCAAACGGGTTGACTGTCAATCCTGCAGGAGTGGCTTCTCCCACACCGACACGTGCTGGGCGCTGTCGCTGGTGAACGGCTCCCGCTGCCAGCCCGACCAGCGGTGCTGCAGGTGCAGGCCGGCCATCTGCGCCATCAGGTCCAGCTCGGCGGGCCACACGTAGCGGAACGGGATCGACCGGAAGCCGCCGCGGCCGCCGGCGACCTCGACGTAGTTGGAGCTCATCGACTGGGTGGCGACGTCGTACAGGTCGTAGGCCCAGCGGGTCTTGCTCACGTGGAACGGCACGACGTCCTGCCCCGGCGGCAGCCGCCGCAGGTCCGGCATCATCACCTCGACGACGAACCGCCCGCCCGGCTGCAGGTGCGCCGCGACGTTGCGGAAGCACGCGACCTGCGCCGCCTGCGTCGTCAGGTTCATGATCGTGTTGAAGACGAGGTACGCCACGGAGAACGCCGCGTCGACCCGCGCGGTGGCGAAGTCGCCGATCGTGACGCCGATCGCGTCGCCGCCGGGCTTCTCCTTCAGCCGGGCCACCATCGCCCGGGACAGGTCGATGCCGTGCACCGGCACACCACGGGCCGAGAGCGGCAGCGCGATGCGGCCCGTGCCGATGCCCAGCTCCAGCGCCCGGCCACCGTCGGCGAGCTCGGCGAGGGTGTCGACGGCCGGCTGCACCACCGCGGGGTCCGCCATCTCCCTCGACGACTCGTCGTAGCGGGCCGCGACCCGTTCCCCGAAATAGCCGTCCTCATCGATCATCGCCGGACCCTATCGTGGCTGCCCGATTTCGGTACCTGCGGGGCGCGTATCCGGTTCCGGCCGCACCCCGCGCCGGGCGCGCCCACCCGCGCGGCGGACGCCGGGCGAGCGTGGCATCGATAGGCTGCTGCGGTGACGTCGATCGTGCCCGGGCTCGCCCTCGACTTCGGTACGTCCCACACCGTGGCGGTCCTCGCCCGGGACGACGGGCGGGTCGAGCCGCTGCTGTTCGACGCCTCACCGCTGCTGTCCTCGGCCGTGTTCGCCGGCGCCGACGGCAGGCTGCTGGTCGGGCGCGACGCGGACCGCTCCGCCAGGGCCGACCCCGCCAGGTATGAGCCCAACCCGAAACGCCGCTTCGACGACGGCACGCTGCTGCTCGGCGACGTCGAGGTCGCCGTGGTCGACGCGTGCGCGGCCGTGCTGCGCCGGGTCCGCGAGGAGGCGGCCCGCACCCTCGGCGGGTCGGCGCCCCCGCGGACCGTGCTCACCTGCCCCGCCGGCTGGGGCCAGCACCGCCGTGGCCTGCTGTCCGCCGCCGCGTCCGCGGCCGGCCTCACCGGCGTCGAACTGGTCAGCGAACCCGTCGCCGCGGCGGCGTACTTCACCACCGTCCTGGGCCATCAGGTCCGCCACGGTGACGCGATCGTGGTGTACGACTTCGGCGGCGGCACGTTCGACGTCAGCGTGGTCCGCCGCACCGGCGAGGACACCTGGGAGGTCGCCGCGGCGGACGGCCTCGACGACGTCGGGGGGATCGACCTCGACGCCGCCGTCGTGGACTGGGCGCAGCGCACCGTCCAGCCCGGCGACCCCGCGTGGCAGCGGCTGCGCGCAGAGCCCGGCCGACCGCCGCCACCGCCGCCACCTGTGGGACGACGCGCGGGCCGCGAAGGAGCAGCTCTCGCGGGGCACCACGGCGGATCTCGCGGTGCCGGTCCTGGACGTCGACGCGCACCTCACCCGCGAGGAGTACGAGACGATCGCCCGGCCGTGGCTGGAGCGCACGGTGCGCCTGACCCGCGACACGATCGCCGCCAGCAGGGTCCCCGTGGACCATCTCACCGGCGTGTTCCTGGTCGGCGGCGCGAGCCGGACCCCGCTGGTGGCCACGATGCTGCACCGGACGCTGCGCCTGGCTCCGGTCGTGATCGAGCAGCCGGAGCTGGTGGTCGCGCACGGCGGCCTGGTCACCCTTGCCGCACCGCAGCGGCCCGCGCCGCCGCCGACCTCACGGTCCACCACATCTGCGGGCCCTACGTCTGCGGACCCCACGTCGACCTCGTGGTCCGCCTCGTCGGTGGCCTCGTCGGTGTCGTCGGGGGGTGCACCGCCGGCCTCGGAGGCGGACGCCCAACCGGCGGCGCCGGAGGCGTTCGGGCCCGGTGGGTTCGCTGACATCCTCGACGCGTTCTTCAAGTCCGGGACGAGCGACACCCCGCTGCGGCCGGGCCGCAACCATGAGACCGACGTCGTGCTCACCAAGGCCCAGGCCCGCGCCGGCGTCGTCGTGCTGAACATGAACTGGCCGACCCTGTGCGGTCCCTGCAAGGGCACCGGTGTCGCAGGCGGTGCGGCCCGCGGCGCCACCTGCGCCGCCTGCGGCGGCTCAGGGCTGACCGGCGAGCTGGGCAAGCAGACGATGAAGGTGCGCCTGCCGGCTGGGATCAGCGACGGCCAGCGGGTCAGGCTGTCCGGCCGGGCACACCCGAGCCCGGACCCCGGCGGCCCGGGCGGCGACCTGTTCGTCCGCGTCCTCATCGACCCGCACGAACGCTTCGAACGCCGCGGCGACGACTTCCTGTACACCCTCGACGTGACCAGGGAACAGGCCCGCTCCGGCGCCGTCGTCACGGTCCCGACCACCACCGGCACCGTCGAGGTCCGCCTGCCCAGGGACGTGCCGGACGGCCGCACGATGCGCATCCCCGGCCGCGGCGCCCGCCCCGCCGGCGCCCTCCTCGTCACCATCCGGATCCGCTGACGGCGAAGGCGCGGGGTTGACGCCCGCGCCTTCGCCGTGAGGTTGAGCAGGTTCAGCGGCGGTCGAGGAGGACCTCGGCCGCGCCGCCGTCGACACGCAGGGTGTAGCGGTCGGCGGCCTGTTGCCAGCCGGGCAGCGCGAGGACCGTGCCGCCGGACAGGTTCTGCTTCGCGGAGGCGTCCAGGGTGGCCTTGCCGACGGTGCTGCCCGCGCCGAGCGTCAGCTGGGCCGGCGGCCCGGCGGGCGCGTGCACCAGCAGCTTGCCGACGCCGCCGACCCGGATCGGCAGTTCGCCCTCCGGTTTCGGGACGGTGACCTCGAGCTCCTGCACGCCGGCGACCACGTCGACGCCCGCGAGGCGGCCCGAGGCGAAGTCGACGACCTGCCGCAGGCCGCCGCCGGCGAGCTTGAGCTGCCAGCGGACGGTCGAGTTGAGGTACACGTGGACGGTGGCCTGCCCGGCGATCTCGGTGCCGTTCAGGCTGAGCCGCACCACGTCGCCGTCCACCGCGGCGGCCGGTTCGACCCGGCTGCCGGGCAGCGTCGAGGCGCGGTACAGGTAGCCCTCCATCGGCTCGCTGTGGATGATCACCGACTCGGCGCCGGTGACCACCTCGAGCGTTGCCGCCTGCCGGCCGTCGAGGGTGCCGGTGACGGTGTGCACCGGCTCCTTCTCGGCAGGCTTGTCCGGCGTACCTGTCCGGGTGGTGGCGATGACGAGGCCTACCAGTACCAACGCCACCGCCGCCACACCGGTCAGCAGTCGGAGCAACGGGGACTTGATCATGGGCTGGAGCAGCTCAGCGTCGGAGCGGTCGCCGGGGCGGTGCCGGTCGCGTTGAACCCGAACGACGTGGTGGCGCCGGCGGCCAGGACCCTGTTCCAGTCGACGTTGCTCACGGCGACGTTCGGGGGTTGCCCGACCAGGGTGCCGTTCCACGGCGATCCTTCGAAGCCCTGCCCGTTCTGGTACTGCCACCGCACCGTCCACCCGTTGAGGCTGCCGGATCCGCTGTTGCGGACGGTGACCTCCGCCTGGAAGTGCCCGGCCCACGAGCTCGGGACGACCCTCCAGGTCGCGGTGCACGCGGACCCGCCGCCGGACGGGGCCGGCGAGGAGGACGCGGACCGTGACGGCGAGCGTGACACGGACGCCGACGCCGACGGTGAGGTCGATCGCGACGGCGACGTGGACACCGACGCGGACGGCGACGTCGGGGTGCCGCCGATGCCGGTGACCTCGCCGTTGCCGCCGTCGAAGACGATGTCGGAGCAGCTGAAGAAGTTCTCCTGGCTGTCGGAGCGCACCCACTGGATGAACAGCATGTGCCGGCCGCTCTTGCCCGACGGCAGGGTGGTGTTGAACGAGTAGTAGTTCAGCGCACCGGGCGGGCCGGACTGCGGCGGGTCGGTGGCGCTCCAGAACGGCTCGAGGTCACCCCACGCGAGCGGGGTGGTGGGGCTCCAGCCGTTGCGGGTGACGTACAGGTGGAACGTGCCGGGGTGGGCGGCCCAGTTGCTGTAGCGCAGCTGGATCGTCGAGCCGGCGGTCAGGTGGGTGAGCGGCCAGTCGGTGCGGGCGGCGTTGTACGCGGCGTACTTCGTCGTGCCCGCGCCGCAGATCTGACCGTCGGGGATGTAGCCGGTGGTGCGGCCGCCGGCGTCGGAGCGCAGCACGCCGAACCAGTCGTACAGCGGCTGCTGCCCGCCCTGCGCGACGGCGTCGGCGCAGGCGGGGTTGGTCGGGACGATCTGGCCGGTCGATCGCAGACCGTCCACATAGCACAGATAGGTACGGCTGCCGGGCACCATCGCGACACCGTGAGCTTCCGCCGGGGCGGGCACCACGAGGACCGCGACGGCGCCGACGGCAATGGCCGCGACGACGCTCCACACAGGGCGCAATGTGCTCCTCCTCACATGAGGTGAGCGCAGTGTTCCCACGGGTTTCGCGCATTGGCAAGCATCGACGTCACCGGTACGCCGGGACAAGGCAGGGGCCGTGAAAGTTCCACGTACGCCGTGGTTCAGCCGGCCAGCGACAGCCTGGCCGTGGTGCCGGTGACACCGGAGCTGAGGGTGACGTTGCCGCCGTGGGCGGCCGCGACCTGCCGGGCGATGTGCAGGCCCAGGCCGACGCCGGGGACGGCCTGCTGGCGGGCGTGCCGGCCCCGGTAGAAGCGCTGGAAGAGGTAGGGCAGCTCGTCGGCGGGCACGCCCACGCCGGTGTCGGCGACCTCGACGGTCGGCGCCGGGCCCGCGACGACGGACACGGTGACGTCCCCGCCGGGCGGGGTGAACAGCACCGCGTTGCGCACCAGCTGCTGGACCGCGTGGGTCAGCTGGGTCACGTCGGCGCGCACGACGACCTGGGCCGGCGCAGGCACCACCGTCAGCGCCACCGCGCGCTGCTCGGCGAGGGCACGGCAGGCGCGCCACGCGGCCTCGACGACCATGGCCAGGTCGACCTGGGTGCGGTGCAGCTCGCTCGGGGCGTGCGCCGGCCGGGTGCCGGTGAGCAGGTGGTCGACCATGCGGATGAGCCGCTCGCCGTTGCGCTGGATCGGCTCGACGAGCTGGGCGTACGCGGCCGGCTGCTCCTCCTCGGCGAGCAGCTCCAGGTAGCCCTGGATCGCGGCGACGGGGGTGCGCAGCTCGTGCGAGACGGTCGCGATCAGGTCCTCCTCGCGCTGGGTGGCGCGGGCCAGCTCGTCGCCGAGCTCGGTGAGCAGGATCCGGTTGCGCAGCAGCGAGAGGTGGCCCACGGCCTGCGCGGCGAGGGTGTCCAGGGCCTCGCGCTGGCGGGGGCCGAGGTCGCCGGGGCGGTCGTCGATGACGCACAGGGCGCCGAGGGCGTGGCCGTCCTCGTCGACGAGCGGGGATCCGGCGTAGAAGCGGATGTGCGGGTCGCCGGTGACGTTGCGGTACGAGTGGAAGTGCGGGTCGGTGCGGGCGTCGGGCACGACGAGCTGCCGCCGGTCGGTGATGGTGCGCGCGCAGAAGGAGACGTCCAGCGGGGTCTCGGCGTCGGCGAGGCCGGTGGTGCCGGCGAACCACTGCCGGTCCCGGTCGACGAGGGAGACCGCCGACATGGGGGTGTCGAAGATCGAGCTCGCCAGCCGGGTCAGCTCGTCGAGGGCCGCAGGGCGCGGGCCGTCGAGGACGCCGTAACTGTGCAGCGCGGCGAGGCGGGCGTCCTCGTCGTGAGCATGTGTCGTCATCTCGTCTCCCAGCCTCGACGGTGCTTCATCAGGTTCGGGATACCCAGGTGCCTGCAGCGATCACGGACGGTTGCCGTGTGGTAGCGGCCGCCGGGAAGTGTCGGTGGGTGTGCTTAGGGTGTGGTTCTCGACCTCTTCGGAAATTCGCTTGTACGAGTGAGTGCTCGCTCATTAGGGTGGCCATCGTGAACCAGCAGCCCGTGCAGACCCGCCGCCGGCGCGTGCCCGCGCTGTCGCCGGACGAGCGGCGGGCGACGATCATCGCCGCGACCATCCCGTTGCTGCGCACGCACGGCGCGGCGGTCACCACGAAGCAGATCGCCGAGGCCGCGGGCGTCGCCGAGGGCACCATCTTCGGCGTCTTCCCCGACAAGGCGTCGCTGATCCTCGCCGCGCTCGGCACCGCCTTCGACCAGGAGTCGGTGCAGCGCCAGCTGAGCGCCATCGACCCGCAGGCACCCCTGCGGGAGCGCATGCGCGACGCCGCGGCGATCCTGATGCGCCGCTTCGAGACCAACGCGCAGCTGATGATGGTCGCCCGGACGCTGCCGATGGAGGTCGGCCGGCGGCAGGTCGAGCAGCTGATGGAGGGCCGGCGACGGCTGACCGAGACGGTCGCGGCCATCATCGAGCCCGACCGGGCGCTGCTGCGGCGCAGCCCCGGCAGCACCGCCGGCATGCTCATGCTGCTGTCCATCGCGTCGGTCCGGTCGGAGCTGGCCGAGCCCGACGCGCTCGACGCCGACGGCGTGGTCGCCGTCCTGCTCGACGGCCTGCTGGTCCACCCGACCGACACCACCGGGGGAGACGCCTGACGATGCTCATCCAACTGCTCAAGACCTACCTACGGCCATACAAACGGCCGATCACGCTGGTGGTGCTGCTGCAACTGGTGCAGACCCTCGCGACGCTGTATCTGCCGACCCTCAACGCCGACATCATCGACGGCGGCGTCGTCACCGGCGACACCGGCTACATCATGCGCATCGGCGGCTGGATGCTCGCCGTCACCGCCGTGCAGATCGTGTGCTCGGCCGCCGCGGTCTACTACGGGGCCCGCACCGCGATGGCGCTCGGCCGCGACGTGCGCGCCGGCATCTTCGACAAGGTGCAGGAGCTCTCGGCGCGGGAGGTCGGGCAGTTCGGCGCGCCGTCGCTGATCACCCGCACCACCAACGACATCCAGCAGGTCCAGATGCTGGTGCTGATGACCTTCACGCTGATGGTGTCCGCGCCGATCATGTGCGTCGGCGGCATCATCCTCGCGCTGGTGCAGGACGTGCCGCTCTCGGCGCTGCTGCTGGTCGTCGTGCCGATCCTGATCGGCGTCATCTCCGTCATCGTGGTGCGGATGCGCCCGCTGTTCCGCACCATGCAGGAGCGCATCGACCTCGTCAACCGGGTCATCCGCGAGCAGATCACCGGCATCCGGGTCATCCGCGCGTTCGTCCGCGACGAGCACGAGCGGGTCCGCTTCGCCAAGACCAACGGCGACCTGCGCGACGTGTCCCTCGCCGTCGGCCGCCTGATGTCGCTGATGTTCCCGACGGTGATGCTGGTCGTCAACGCCTCCAGCATCCTGGTGCTCTGGTTCGGCGCGCACCGCATCGACAGCGGCGGCATGCAGGTCGGGGCGCTGACCGCGTTCCTGAGCTACCTCATGCAGATCCTGATGGCGGTCATGATGGCGACGTTCATGTTCGTCATGATCCCGCGGGCCGAGGTGTGCGCCGAGCGCATCCAGGAGGTCCTCACCACCGAGTCCAGCGTCGTGCCGCCGGCGAAGGCGGTCACGAGCCTGCCCCGCCACGGCGAGCTGGAACTGCGCGGCGTCGAGTTCCGCTACCCGGGCGCGGAGTCGCCCGTCATCAGCGGCATCGACCTCGCCGCCCGCCCCGGCGAGACGACCGCGATCATCGGCAGCACCGGCGCCGGCAAGACCACCCTGCTCAACCTGGTCCCGCGCCTGATGGACGCGACCGGCGGCGCCGTCCTGGTCGACGGGGTCGACGTGCGCGACATCGACCCCGCGCTGCTGGCGGCGACGGTGAGCATGGTGCCGCAGAAGCCGTACCTGTTCTCCGGCACCGTCGCGTCCAACCTGCGCTACGGCCGGCCCGACGCGACGGACGCCGAGCTGTGGCGGGCCCTGGAGGTCGCGCAGGCCGCCGACTTCGTCCGGGCCATGCCCGACGCGCTCGACGCGCCGATCGCGCAGGGCGGCACCAACGTCTCAGGCGGGCAGCGGCAGCGGCTCGCGATCGCCCGGACGCTGGTCGCCCGGCCCGAGGTCTACCTCTTCGACGACTCGTTCTCCGCCCTGGACTACGCGACCGACGCCGCGCTGCGCGACGCGCTGCGCGCCGAGATCGCCGACGCGACGGTCGTCATCGTCGCGCAGCGGGTCAGCACGATCCGCGACGCGCACACCATCGTCGTGCTCGACGAGGGCCGCGTGGTCGGCACAGGCACCCACACCGAGCTGATGGACGACAACGCGACCTACCGCGAGATCGTCCTGTCCCAGCTCACCGAGCAGGAGGCAGCAGCATGACCGGAGCGCAGCGGAGGGGCCGGGCATCGGCAGTGCAGTCCGTCGTGCGGACGCTGGAGCGTAGCGGAGGTGGCAGCATGACCGGACCGGAGCGCAGCGGAGGGGCCGGGCATCGGCAGTGCAGTCCGTCGTGCGGACGCTGGAGCGCAGCGGAGGTGGCAGCATGACCGGACCGGAGCGCAGCGGAGGGGCCGGGCATCGGCAGTGCAGTCCGTCGTGCGGACGCTGGAGCGCAGCGGAGGTGGCAGCATGACCGGACCTGGACGTCCTGGCGGCGGGCCGGGCGGTGGATCGCGGCCCTCGCCGCCCGCGTTCGGCCCCGGCCGGATGATGATGGGTGCCGGCGGGCCGCCGGCGAAGCTGGAGGACTTCAAGGGCTCCAGCAAGCGGCTGCTGCGGATGCTGGCCCCCGACCGGCTGCTGGTCATCGCCGTGCTCATCTTCGGCATCGGCAGCGTCGTGCTGTCGGTCATCGGGCCGAGGCTGCTCGGCAAGGCCACCGACGTCATCTTCGAAGGCATCATCGGCCGGGAGCTGCCGGAGGGCGTCACCAAGGACGCCGCCGTCGCCGCGGCGCGGGCCAGGGGCCAGGACCGCTACGCCGACATGCTCGCCGCGATGGACCACGTCGTGCCCGGCCGTGGCATCGACTTCGACCGCCTCGAGCGGGTGCTGCTCTGGGTCGCCGTCATCTACCTCGGCGCCTGGATCCTCGGCCTGCTGCAGGCCCGGCTCACCACCGTCGTCGTGCAGCGCACCGTCTACCGGCTCCGCGAGCAGGTCTCGGCGAAGCTGTCCCGGCTGCCGCTGAGCTACTTCGACCAGCAGCCCCGCGGCGAGGTCCTCAGCCGCGCCACCAACGACACCGACAACATCGCGATGACCCTGCAGCAGTCGCTGAGCATGCTGCTCACGTCCCTGCTGACCATCATCGGCGTCCTGGGCATGATGTTCTGGATCTCGCCGCTGCTCGCGATCATCGCCCTGGTCACGGTGCCGGTCTCGGTCCTGGTCACGATGCGCATCGGCAAGCGGTCCCAGCCGCAGTTCGTCCGGCAGTGGGCCACCACCGGCAAGCTCAACGGCCACATCGAGGAGATGTTCACCGGGCACTCCGTGGTGAAGATCTTCGGCCGCCAGGCCGAGGCCGCGAAGACGTTCGAGGAGCACAACGAGGCGTTGTACACCGCGTCGTTCCGGGCCCAGTTCATCTCCGGGCTCATCCAGCCCGCGATGATGTTCATCGGCAACCTCAACTACGTCCTCGTCGCCGTCGTCGGCGGGCTGCGGGTCGCGTCGGGGTCGCTGTCCCTCGGTGACGTGCAGGCGTTCATCCAGTACTCCCGCCAGTTCAGCCAGCCCCTGACCCAGGTCGCGAGCATGGCCAACCTGGTGCAGTCCGGTGTCGCCTCCGCGGAGCGGGTGTTCCAGCTGCTCGACGCCGCCGAGCAGTCCCCGGATCCGGTCAAGCCGTCCCGGCCCGCCCAGGTGCGGGGCAAGGTCACGTTCGAGGGGGCGTCGTTCCGGTACAAGCCCGACGAGCCCCTCATCGAGGACCTCACCCTCACCGTCGAGCCCGGCCAGACGGTCGCGATCGTCGGCCCGACCGGCGCCGGCAAGACCACCCTCGTCAACCTGGTCATGCGCTTCTACGACCTGACCGCCGGGCGCATCCTCCTCGACGACGTCGACATCGCCACCATGACCCGCGACGACCTCCGCGAACAGATCGGCATGGTCCTGCAGGACACGTGGCTCTTCCAGGGCACCATCGCGGAGAACCTCGCCTACGGCGCCGACCACCCGACCCAGGACAAGATCGTCGCCGCGGCCGAGACGGCCCACGCCGACCGCTTCGTCCGCACCCTCCCCGACGGCTACGACACCGTCATCGACGAGGAGGGCGCCGGCGTCTCGGCGGGCGAGAAGCAGCTCATCACGATCGCCCGGGCCTTCCTCGCCGAGCCGACGATCCTCATCCTCGACGAGGCCACCAGCTCCGTCGACACCCGCACCGAGGTCCTGATCCAGCGCGCGATGAGCACCCTGCGCGCAGGCCGGACGAGCTTCGTCATCGCCCACCGCCTGTCCACCATCCGCGACGCCGACCTGATCCTCGTCATGGAGCACGGCACGATCGTCGAGCAGGGCACCCACGAGTCGCTGCTCGCCTCGGGCGGCGCCTACGCGAGGCTGTACTCCGCCCAGTTCGCCGCCGCGGCCGTCGAGGTCGACTGACCGCCGGCGCGACCCACCCCCGCCTGGAGATCCTTCCTCGGGGGTGGGTCGCGCTTCGCGTTCGGGTCGTCATGCCCGTAATAGAAAAATCCGTCACGGCTGCGGCCTTTGTGTTTCCGCGCAGCCTCCGGCTGCGGGACGGGTGGCGCTGTTACTGCCCACTTCCGGGCTGGGGCTCGGTCATGATCGAAGGACGAGGATGGCTGTCCGGGCGGCCATGGTTGTCTCTCGATCACGAGTCGGGCGGGGAGATCGCCGTCCGAGTGCCTGTTCTACAGCCGCCTGGGGTCGCGCGGTAAGGGCTGGGACCGGCGGATGACGTGGCGAGCCGAGTCGGGTGCCGGCGGCGTGGGTGAAGGACGTCCGTTCCATCGCACGAGGCCGCGTCCCCGCCGACGAACGCAAGCTCCGCGAAGACCTCACCACGGCACCTGACTCGCCAGAGTCGTCAGCTGAAGCGCAACGCCGTCTTCACGCTCCCCGGCCCCGATCCGGTCTGCCGGTCACGGCAGCACGACGAGCCGGCAGCCGCGGAGGTCGGTGCGTTGCCAGGCGGTCTCGATGTCGCTGAGCGGGACCTTCACGATGTCGAAGGTGAGTTCGCCGGACCGTGCCCATGTCACGACCTGGGTGTACGCCTCGTGCATGGTGTGCGGGTCGAGTCCTTTGGCTGCACCGCAGATCTCGACACCGGAGGTGCGCAGGCTCTCCGCGGCGAGGGTGAGGCCGGCGCCGGCGGACTCGCCGATCTGGATCAGCCGGGTCGGCTTCGGGAACGCGAAGGTCTCCGGGATCAGTGATCGCAGCAGGATCTCGGTGGGGCGGCCCCAGAGGTAGTCCAGCACGACGTCGTAGCCGTCGCCCTTGGCGTCGAGGTACGCCTGCGCCAGGGCTTCGTCCGGAACGGCGGTGTTGATCACCTCGTCGGCGCCGATTTCGCGCACCTCGGCCAGGGCGGCGTTGTCGCGGCCGGTCGCGATGATCCGGCCGGCGCCGAGCAGCCGGGCGACCTTCACCGCGAGCCGCCCCGCGACGCCGGTGGCGCCCTGCACGAGCACGGTCTCGCCCGGCGCGAAGCCGGCGGCGGTCCTGATGGACATGCCGGTGATCGCCGTGCCCAGCACGGTCGCGATGGCCGGGTCGATGCCCTCCGGGATCGGCATGTGGGCGCCCTTGGGCACCACGGTCTTCTCGGCGAGCGCGCCATAGGGCCGGCGTGGGTTGCCGAACCCGACCAGGGCGCCGTCGGGTAGTGCGCCGATGCCGTCGAAGGCGGGAATCGCCGGTAGCTGGGCGGTGTACTGCCGGCTCGCGTAGTGCGTGCCGGCCGCGATGCGCTTGTCGACGTTCTCGACCGCGACCGCCTTCACGTCGATGACCACCTCGTCGTCGCCGGGCACGGGATCGGGGAAGTCCTCGTAGCGGGGGACGCCACCGATCTCGTGCAGCACCGCCGCCTTCATCACACCTCCCGGCCGAAGAACGCCGCGACCCGGCGCTGCCAGGCCGGCATGAACCGGGCAGGACGAGCGGGCGAGTGGTTCCACCGGTGGTTCAGCGAAGGGCGAGCGGTGCCGCGGCCGTGGACCGTCGTGCCGTGGTGACCGGCCGGCTGGTCGGCGTGCGCGGGGACTCCCGGAATGCGGTGGGTCGTGCGGTGCAGCAGGTCGCGGAGCGGGTGCCTGGTGGTCATCTGATCTCCCTCTCTACCAGTGATAGGGAGACTTTAGCACTGATAGAGTGCCGGTGGGGAGGTACCAAGTGGCGCTAGACCGACAGCGGATCGTCGCCGAAGCCGTCGCCCTGCTGGATGCCGAGGGCCTCGACGGCGTGACGACACGCAAGCTCGCCGCCCGGCTCGGCGTGCAGTCACCGACCCTCTACTGGCACCTGCCCAACAAGGCGGCCCTGGTCACCGCGATCGCCGACGCCATCCTCGACCAGGAATTCGGCGACATGTCACCACCTGAGCCGGACCAGCCCTGGCAGGACTGGTTGAGCGGGCTCGCCGGACGGCTGCGCCGGGCCCTGCTCGCCCACCCCGACGGCGCCCGCGTCATCTCCGCCTCCCAGCTCTCCCGCACCATGGCAGCAATCTCCGAACTGGCCATGAGCACACTGGTGGCCCGCGGCGTCCCCCTGCGACATGCCCGCGTCATCGTCCTGACCGTCGAACGCTTCACCGTCGGCCACGTCCTGGAGGAACAAGCCCCCCGCCCCGACGCCGAAGCGGTCAAGGACCTCGACATGGCCACATTCACCGAGCAGCACCCGACCGTCGTGGCCGCCATCACCGAGTACTTCCGCCCCGGCCGCACCGTCGACGACCTGTTCCGCGACTGCCTCGAAGTGGTCATCGCAGGCGCCGCGGTCAAAGCCGGGACCACCCCCTGACCGATCCGGGAAATTTCTTCGGGGCGCTGTCGATCGGTGGCCACGTCGTTCGACCTAGGGGTGAGAGGGTCGAGGGGCGACCCCGAAAGGCAAGGAGAAAAACCACGATGACGAAGTACATGCTGATCATGCGCGGCACCGACGAGTCGATGGCGAAGATGATGGAGACGCCGTTCGAGGAGATGCTCGAGACGATGGGCCGGTTCAACGAGGAACTGATGCGGGCCGGTGTGCTCGTCGCCGCCGAGGGGCTGGACGACCCGGCGGCCGGTGTGGTGGTGCACTTCGACGGTGAGGCGCCGGTGGTCACCGACGGTCCGTACGGGGAGACGAAGGAGCTGTTCGGCGGCTTCTACCTGCTCGACGTGGCCAGCAAGGAAGAGGCCGTCGAGTGGGCCAAGCGGCTCCCGGCGGGCGCCGGCTCGAAGTGTGAGATCCGGCGGGTGCCGAGCATCGACGAGTTCCCGCAGGACAACGAGTGGATCGTCAAGGAGCGGGCGTGGCGCGAGCGGACCGGCCAGCTCTGATGCCGACCGGCAGCGAGGGGCCGCCCACGGGCGGCCCTCCCGTCGCCGACGCGCGGGCGCGGCGGGCCGTCGAGGCGGTCTGGCGGATCGAGTCGGCGAGGATCGTGGCGGCGCTCGCCCGGTACACCGGCGACTTCGAGCTCGCCGAGGACGTCGCGCAGGAGGCGGTGGCGGAGGCCCTGGTCAGCTGGTCACGGGACGGGGCGCCGGACAACCCGGTGGGGTGGCTGCTCGCGACCGCTCGGCGACGGGCCATCGACAGCTACCGGCGCAGGTCGGCGCGGGACGACCGGTACGCGGTGCTCGCCGGTCAGCTCGCCGAGGGTGAGGCGGCCACGGGGGCCGTGACGCCGCCGGTGCGTGGCGACGACCTGCCGTGGGACCCGGACCGCATCGACGACGACATCCTGGCGCTCATGTTCGTGGCGTGCCACCCGGTGCTGGCGCCCGAGGCCAGGGTCGCGCTGACGCTGCGCACCGTCGGCGGGCTGGCCAGCGAGGAGATCGCGCGGGCGTTTCTGGTGCCGGTGCCGACGGTGCAGGCGAGGATCACCCGGGCGAAGAAGACGATCGCCGCGGCGAAGGTGCCGTTCGAGCTGCCGCCGGCGGGCGAGCGGCGGGAGCGGCTCGGCGGGGTGCTGAGCGTGCTCTACGTGATCTTCACGGAGGGTTCGACCGCGACGGCCGGGGATGACCTGCTGCGGCCCGATCTGGCGTACGAGGCGATGCGGCTGGCCCGGATGCTGGCCGCGGTGCTGCCCGACGAGCCGGAGGTGTACGGGCTGCAGGCGCTGTTCGAGCTGACGGCGGCCCGGTTCCCGGCGCGCACCGGGCCCGACGGGGAGGCGGTGCTCCTCGAGGACCAGGACCGGCGGCTGTGGGACCGCTCGGCGATCCGCCGGGGGCTCGCCGCGCTCGGCACGGCGTCGAACCTCGGGCGGGGGCTCGGCCCGTACGGGCTGCAGGCCGGGATCGCGGCCTGCCACGCGACCGCGGCGTCGGTGGGGGAGACGGACTGGGATCACATCGTGCTGCTGTACGAGGCGCTCGGGCGGATCGCGCCCTCGCCCGTCGTCGAGCTCAACCGGGCCGTCGCCGTCGCCATGGCGAGCGGGCCGCAGCGGGCGCTGTCGATCGTGGACGAGCTCGTGGCCACCGACCGGCTGCCGGGCTCGCACCTGCTGCCGGGGGTCCGCGGCGAGCTGCTCATCAGGCTCGGCCGCACCGCCGAGGCCCGCAAGGAGCTGGAGCTGGCCGCCCGGCTGTGCCGCAACGCCCCGGAGCGCGCGGTGCTGCTGCGCAAGGCGGCCGCCCTGACCTGAGGGCGACGACGGTACGGAATCGTCGGCCGCCGAGAACGGCCGGACGATCGCCATCGTCACGACGGTGACCGGGAATACCCTCGTCGCGGGGGCATTCCCGGTCAGCGGCGCGGCGTTGGTCACGCTGCGCCGGACTCCTGCCCGGCCCTACGGTCGTTCCATGAAGATCGTATTGACCGGTGGGACCGGGTACATCGGATCTGTGGTGCTGGAGCAGCTCGTCGCCGCCGGGCACGCCGTCACGGCGCTGGTGCGCAGTGACGAGGCCGCGGCGAAGGTCCGTAAGGCGGGTGCGGAGCCGGCCGTCGGGGACCTGTACGACACGGCGTGGACGGCCCGGCTGTTCTCGGCGGCCGACGGTGTGGTGCACACCGCGGCCCCCGGCGACGGGACCAGCGAGCAGTTCGACCGGGCGGTCGTGGCGGCCGCGGTGGAGGCGCTGTCCGGGACCGGCAAGCCGTACGTGCACACCAGCGGGGTCTGGGTGTACGGCGACAACGCCGACATCGCCGAGGACGCGCCGTTCGCGCCGCCGGCGCTGACCGCGTGGCGGCGGGCGGTCGAGCGGTCGGTCCTCGACGCGGACCTGACGGCCACCATCGTGGCGCCCGGGATCGTCTACGGGCACGGCGGCGGCATCCCCGCCGGGGTGCTCGCGCCGGGGCGGGACGAGCAGGGCCGGGTCCGGCTGGTCGGCGACGGCAGCCAGCACTGGACGAGCGTCCACGTCGAGGACGTGGCCGCGCTGTACGTCACCGTGGTCGAGCGGCGGGAGCGCCTCGGCTACGTGGTCGCCGCGTCCGGGGTGAACCCGACGGTCCGCGAGGTCGCCGAGGCCGCGTCCGGCGGCGCCGGGGTGGCACCGGAGAGCGTCGAGGCGTCCCGGGAGCGGCTCGGTGCGCCGTTCGCCGACGCGCTGCTGCTGGACCAGCAGGCGACCGGCGCGAAGGCCCGCTCGCTGGGCTGGACGCCGACCCGGGCGACCCTCGTGGAGGACCTGCGCGGCTGAACAGGCGTCGGCTGACCGCTCAGGCGACGCAGAACTCGTTGCCCTCCGGGTCGAGCATGACGATGTTGCCGAGCTGCTCGTCGTAGGTCACCTCGCGCACCAGCGTGGCGCCCGCGGCGACCAGCTCGGCGGCCCTGTCGCGGATGAGCCGGGCCCGTTCGGCCAGGTCCCACGGCGGTTCGCCGGCCACCCGGATGTCGATGTGCATCCTGTTCTTGGCGGTTTTTCCCTCTGGTACGCGCAGGAAGCCGATTGCCGGGCCGACGCCGTCCGGGTCGACGATCGAGGCGCCGTCCGGCTCGTCGTAGCCGGGCTCGGGCACGTAGCGCAGCGCGGCCGCCCAGAACGCGGCGAGTGCGGCGGGGTCGGCGGCGTCGCAGCCGAGGGTCCAGTGGGTCGCCATACGCGCACCGTAGCTAAGGACCGCGCCGGCGGCGCGGCGGGACGCCGAACAGCGGCATGCGCCGCAGCGGCACGTCGGTGACGGGCTCGCCGGCCAGAGTCAGCAGGTGGCGCATGCTCAGGCGGACCAGGGCGTGCGCGGTGTAGAACAGCCAGCCCGCCAGGGGCAGCTCGATCAGCAGGGCGGTGCCGAGGCTGACCCAGCGGTCCGGGCCGGCCGCCGTCATGAGGTCGAACCACGCGTCGCAGGCCAGCAGGGCGGCGCTGAGGACCGCGGTCAGCACGACGACCTGGCGGCGGCGCACCGCCGCCCACGCGGTGAGCGCGAGGGCGGCGGCGAGGACCAGGTCGAAGCCCACCCAGGTGGCCCGCCAGTGACCGGCGAGGTACCGCGGCGGCAGCGTCCACGCCAGCGCCGCCACCCACGGGATCATGAGCAGGCTGGCGGTGGCGACCACGACGACGAACCGGCGCCGGGCGTGCTCGGCGGCGGTCTGGGACGCGATCGGCGCCGGCGCCAGGCGGGCGAGGCGCCGGGCCAGGTCGGCCCGCTCGGACGGCGACATCCGAGCGAGCTCGTCGTCGGTGACCGGCACTCAGCGGCCGCGCTGCGCCCGGTAGCGGGAGACCAGGGCGGCGGTCGAGGAGTCCAGCGCGGACAGGTCCCCGGCCCCGGTGAGCGCCGGCTCGATCCGCTTCGCGAGGACCTTGCCCAGCTCCACGCCCCACTGGTCGAAGGAGTCGATGTCCCAGATGGCGCCCTGGACGAAGACCTTGTGCTCGTACAGGGCGATCAGCTGCCCCAGCACCGACGGGGTCAGCTTGTCGGCGAGGATCGTCGTGGTCGGGCGGTCGCCGCGGAACGTGCGGTGCGGGACCTCGGCGGCGGCCACGCCCTCGGCCGCGACCTCCTGCGACGTCTTGCCGAAGGCGAGCGCCTGGCCCTGGGCGAACAGGTTGGCCATCAGCAGGTCGTGCTGGTCGGCGAACACGCCGAGGCCAGGGGCCGGCTGGGCGAAGCCGATGAGGTCCGCCGGGATGAGCATCGTGCCCTGGTGGATCAGCTGGTAGTAGGCGTGCTGGCCGTTGGTGCCCGGGGTGCCCCACACGACGGGGCCGGTCTGCCAGTCGACCGGGTGGCCGTCGTGGTCGACGTACTTGCCGTTGGACTCCATGTCCAGCTGCTGCAGGTATGCGGTGAATCGGGACAGGTAGTGGCTGTAGGGCAGCACGGCGTGGGTCTGCGCGTCGTGGAAGTTGCGGTACCAGATGCCGAGCAGGCCCAGCAGCAGCGGCGCGTTGCTTTCCGGCGGGGCGGTGCGGAAGTGCTCGTCCATGGCGTGGAACCCGTCGAGCATCTCCCGGAACCCGTCCGGGCCGAGCGCGATCATCAGCGACAGGCCGATCGCGGAGTCGTAGGAGTAGCGGCCGCCGACCCAGTCCCAGAACTCGAACATGTTGGTCGTGTCGATGCCGAACTTCGCGACCTCGCCGGCGTTGGTCGACACGGCGACGAAGTGCTTCGCGACCGCGGCGTCGTCGCCGAACGCCTCGAGGATCCACTGGCGGGCGGCGGTCGCGTTGGTGATCGTCTCGATCGTGGTGAAGGTCTTGGACGACACGATGAACAGCGTCGTGGCCGGGTCCGCGGCGCGGACCGCCTCGTAGAGGTCTGCGCCGTCGACGTTGGAGACGAAGTGCATCTCCAGGTTGCGGTCGGTGTAGGCGCGCAGCACCTCGTAGGCCATCGCGGGGCCGAGGTCGGAGCCGCCGATGCCGATGTTGACGATCGTGGAGATCCGCTTACCGGTGAAGCCGGTCCACTCGCCGGATCGGATCCGCTCGGCGAAGGCCGCCATCCGGTCCAGCACCGCGTGCACCTTCGGCACCACGTTCTCGCCGTCGACCTCGACGACCGCGCCGCGGGGCGCGCGCAGCGCGGTGTGCAGCACCGCCCGGTGCTCGGTGAAGTTGATCCGGTCGCCGCGGAACATGGCGTCGCGCAGGCCGGCGACCCCGCGCGCCGCGGCGAGGTCGCGCAGCAGGCCGAGGGTCTCGTCGGTGACGAGGTGCTTGCCGTAGTCGAGATACAGGTCGCCGACCTGCAGGGAGTACTTCTCGCCGCGCCGGGGGTCGTCGGCGAACAGGTCCCGCAGGTGCACCTCACCCAGCTCGGCGCGGTGTTTCGCCAGCGCAGCCCACTCGGGCAGTTGGTTGAGTCGGCCGTGAGACATCAAGCACTCCTTCAGCGAGGTCACACTCTCACTGGGATTGTGCCCCTTTCGCGTCCGTCTCGTCCTCCGTGCGCCGATCTTGCGGTTGGTCCCGCCCCGTGAGGAGCACGGCGACCGGTTCGGCGGGCGGTGCCGGTACACCCGCGGAAGATGCCTGACGCCGGCGGATCGCGATCACGACGGCCGCGACCGTGGCGGCCCCGACCACGGCGCCGACCGCGGGCGTCGGCACCTCGAACAGCTTCAGCGCGCTGGCGATGAGCACGATGACCAGCGCCGCTCGGACCACGCCGGCCGGCGCCCGCGACGACAGCCGGGCGCCGATGAGCACGCCGGGCACCGAGCCGACCAGGACCGCGGCGGCGAGGTCGAGCTTCAGGTCACCGAAGATCGCGTGGCCCAGTGCCGCGGCGGCGACCAGGGGGATGGCCTGGACCAGGTCGGTGCCGACGAGGTCGTTGGGGCGCAGCATCGGGTACAGCGCGAGCAGGATCACAATGATGAGCGAGCCGGACCCGACGGAGGTCATCCCGACGACCACCCCGCCGAGCGCGCCGAGCAGCACGGTGGGCACCGGCCTGATCACGATTTTCTGGTGCATTTCGGATTTGTCGGACTTGCTCCCCTTGTACGCCTTGATCAGCAGGCCGGCGACCGCGAGCAGCAGTGCGACGCCGAGCGCGACCCGGACGACGTCCTGCACCGACTCGCCGTCGCCGAGTGCCCGCATGAGCAGCACGCCGAGGAACGCCGACGGCACGCTGCCCAGGCACAGCCATCGCACCAGCGCCCAGTTGACCGTGCCGCGGCGGGCGTGCACCCAGCCGCCGAAGGGCTTCATCACCGCGCTCGCGGCCAGGTCGCTGGAGACCGCCGCGAGCGGAGGGATCCCGAAGAACAGCACGAGAATCGGTGTCATCAGCGCGCCGCCGCCCATGCCGGTGAGGCCGACGACGACGCCGACACCGAGCCCGGCCAGGGCCATCACAGGATCCACCGGGGAATTGTGCACCATGCCGGTCGCTTTGGAGGGTTCGAAACGGGGCTGCGACGGCCCGCGTCGCCCCGATACCGTGTGACGATGCAGGTGGGTACCCAGGTGCGGCTGGTGTTCTGGTCCGTCGCGGCGACCGCTGTGCTGCTGGTCCTCGACGCCGCCGTGACCGCGGTCGTGCAGCGCGACCTGGCGGCGCTGCACAGCGTGCTCATGTCGCCGCGGCAGCTGCAGCAGGTCGAGGCGGACTACACCAACAACCTGCTGGTCGCCTCCGTCGGCGCCGTGATCGTGACAGCGCTGGCGCTGGTTGTACGCCGGCACAGCCCGAAGATCAGGGCGGCGATCTGGGTCATCGGCCCGCTGCTCGCCCTCGCCCTGCTGTGCGGGCTCGTCGGCGGCCCCGAGTGGGCGGTCGCCCCAACCGGCGACGAGCCGGAGCTGCTGCGGCAGGAGTACGCGCGAGCCGTGCCGGAGTGGTATCTGTGGGTGCACGGCATCGCCGGGCTCTTCGCGGCGGGCCTGCTGTTCTTCATCGCCGGCTTCATCACCCGCAGCGACCTGCGTGAGTACTACATGGAGACGCACGGCACCGGGGACAGCTACCGCTCGTGGATCGACCGCACGAGCGGCTGACCGTATCCTGCTCGCGTGACTGCACCGAGGCCGCCGTCCTGGCGTGGTGCGCCGCCGGCGCCCCAGAAACGGATTCCGGGCGATCTGCCCTTCGTCGTGCGGCGCAGCGCCGGGCGGATGGCGGTGTTCCTCGGCATGGTCTTCCTGGCGATCTGGGTGCTGCTGACCGGCCTGCTGGCGTTCGGCCTGCTCGCCGGCGAGTCCCCGGACCGCACCGGCGGCGACCTCGTCGCTGTCGTGGCGCTCGGGTTCTGCGCGCTGCTGGCGTTCGCCGCGGTGGTCGCCGTCGCCGTCCGCCTGGTCGTCGCGGCGGGCCCGGTGCTCGCCCTCGACCACGCCGGTCTCTGGGTCAGGAACTCGCAGGCGATGTGGGCCCGCGCGGTCTGGGTCCCGTGGGAGTCCGTCGAGCGGGCCGGCCCGCGCCGGGTCCTGCTCGCCCGCACGCTCGTCGTCACCGTGGGCGGCGGCCGCGTGCGCTATCTGGTACCGCTGCGGCTCAACGACCGCACAGAGGCGGAGATCATCGCGACGGTCGCCAGGTTCCGCGGCTCGATCAGTACCTGAACCGTGACACCAGGCCGCGCAGTTCGTCGGACAGCGCCGCCAGCTCCGCGGCGGCCTGGCGGCTCTCGCCGGTGCTCTGCGCCGTCGCCTGCGCGGCGGTGGCGACCCCGCTGATGTGCGCGGCGATCTCCGCGCCGAGGCCGGCGGCCTCACCGACGTTGCGGTTCATCTCGTTCGTCGTCGCGGTCTGCTCCTCGACGGCGCTGGCGATCGTCACCTGGTAGTCGTTGATCCGGGCGATGATGTCGCCGATCTCGCTGATCGCCTCGACCGCGCGGCCGGTGTCGGCCTGGATCGCCTCCACCCGGCGGGAGATGTCCTCCGTCGCCTTCGCGGTCTCCTGCGCCAGGTCCTTGACCTCGCCGGCGACGACGGCGAAGCCCTTGCCGGCCTCACCGGCCCTGGCGGCCTCGATGGTGGCGTTGAGCGCGAGCAGGTTGGTCTGCTCCGCGATCGACGTGATCGCCTTGATGACGGAGCCGATCTGCGCCGAGGACTCGCCGAGGCTCGCGATCGTCGCGTTCGTCGACTGTGCCACCGCCACGGCCTGCGCGGCGACCCGGGCGCCCTCGTTGGCGCTCGCGGAGATCTCACGGATCGACGAGCCCATCTCGTCGGCGCCGGTGGAGACCGTCTGCATGTTGCGCGACACCTGGTCGGCGCTGCTCGCCGCGGAGCTCGCCTGGGTGCTGGCCGAGTCGGCGTTCACCGCGATGCGGTCGCTGAGCGACGTGAGCTGCGAGGAGTTGGACGACAACGTGTCGGCGCTCGTACGCAACGCGCGGACGGTCTCCCGCACCGACTCGGTGGCCTGGTTGAGCGACGCCGCCATCTGCCCGACCTCGTCGCGGGACGTGACCGGGACGGTGTGGGTGAGATCGCCGGCCGCCACCTTCGCCAGGGACTGCGACACCTCACGCAGCGGCCGCACGATGCGCCGGGTGATGGCCGTGGCCAGCAGCACCGCGAGCAGCAGGCCCACGACGATCACGGCGACGATCAGGCGCACGGCCGCGTGGTAGGTGTCCGTGGTCGCCTTGACCTGCGCGCCCGCGCTGGCCACCTCGGCATCGACGAGCTCCTGGAGCCGCACGTCCATCTGGTCCTGGCCGTCGCGGAACGCCTTGACCACCTCGGCCTGGCCGGTGGGGATGGTGACACCGGCCGGCGGCTGCTGGAACACCACCGTGTCGCGCAGGGCCCGGTACTGCGTGGCGGCCGCCTCGAACGCCCGCACCGGCGTCTCGTTGGCGCCGTTCTTGGCCGCCCGGTAGGCCGCGACCGCGTCGTCGACGATCTTGTCGTCGGCGCGGACCATCGTCAGGTACTTCGCTACGTCCGGCCCCTGCGGATTGTTGACCTCGACCGCAAAGTAGAATGCCAGGTCTGAGTACATGTTCTCGATACCGCCCCGCGCGGCGTCTGCGTAGCGCAGGCCATCGACGTTCTGCTCTTTGATCGTGGTGAGCCGGTCGTTGAGCGTGCTCATCCGCGCGATCGACAACCCGCCGACGCCGACCGCCACGAGGATGACGATGACGACGGCAAGGTAGATCTTGCTGCCGACCCGCATGTCGTGGAAGGCGCGCAGCGGACCGGAGCGCGGCGGAGCGGTAGGAGCGGTCACGGGGGCGCACCTCATTCGGCGAACGGCGTTGAAACAGCGTCTGACCGGGACATCGGCGAGACCTGCCCGCACCTGAGGAGCAACCTTGCAGTTGGTTTTCCGGGTGCGGGTTTGCTTTTCACGACGCGGCGGGCACCACATCCGGCGAGGGTGCCACGGAATTGTCAGACCCTGCGGCTACGCTCGCGGGCAGCAGCGCACCAGGATCATTGGAGAGCATCGAGTTGACCGCACAACCCGAGACCTTGTACGGGGCTGACGACCTCACGCTCCTCGAAGGGCTGGACGCTGTCCGCAAGCGGCCCGGCATGTACATCGGCTCGACCGACAGCCGCGGCGTCGCTCACCTGTTCAACGAGATCGTCGACAACTCCACCGACGAGGGCATCGCGGGCTACGCGACCCGCGTCGAGGTGACCCTGCACGCCGACGGTTCCGTCCAGGTCGACGACGACGGCCGCGGCATCCCCGTCGACGTGCACGCGAAGTCGGGCATGTCGGGGGTCGAGCTGGTGCTGACGCGGCTGCACGCCGGTGGCAAGTTCGGCGGCTCCGGCTACAAGACCTCCGGCGGCCTGCACGGCGTCGGCGCGTCCGCGGTCAATGCGCTGTCGCACCGCTTCGACGTCACCGTGCGCCACAGCGGCAAGGTCCACCACATGGCCTTCCAGCACGGTGTCCCCGGCGACTTCGACGGTGCCGGCCCGGCCGCGCCGTTCACCCGCCGCTCGGGGCTCAGCGTCATCGGCCGGATGAAGCGGGGCCAGTCCACCGGCACCTCGATCCGTTACTGGCACGACGCCCGCTACTTCGAGACCGGCGCCACGCTCGACATCGAGACGGTCCGCACCAAGCTGCGCAACACCGCGTTCCTCGTCCCCGGCGTGGCCTATGTGCTCAAGGACGCGACCGGCGGGCAGATCGCCACCGAGACGTTCCAGTATCCCAACGGCCTCGCCGACATGGTGGAGTTCCTGGCGCCCTCCGGCGACCGGGCCGTCTGCGGCATGCTGCACATCACCGGCGAGGGCACCTACAAGGAGAATGCCGCCGACGAGAACGGCGTCATGAAGGCCAACGTCGAGCGCCGCGCCGAGATCGAGATCGCGCTGCGCTGGGGCACCGGCTATGAGCGCATCGTGGAGTCGTTCACCAACACGATCCGCAACGTGCACGGCGGCACGCACCGGCGCGGCTTCGAGCGCGGCGCGCTGCGGGCCCTCGCCGACGCGATCCGCAACACCCGCGGCCTGCTGCGGCCGAAGGAGGACCTGCCGACCCTCGACGACGTGCTGGAGGGCATGACCGCGGTCATCCACGTGCGCATCCCCGAGCCGCAGTTCACGTCGCAGACCAAGGACGAGCTGTCCACGGCGCCGGTCACCAGGGTCGTGCAGGCGATCGTCGAGCAGCAGGTGAAGGCGTGGGTCGAGGCCCGCAAGACCAAGGTCGAGGCCCGCACCGTCCTGCAGAAGATCGTCGACGCGGCGCGGGTGCGTCTCACGCAGAAGCAGCAGAAGGACGCCGCCCGGCGCAAGACCGCCCTGGAGGGCGCGTCGATGCCGGCGAAGCTCGTCGACTGCCGCTCCACCGGCGTGCAGCGCAGCGAGCTGTTCATCGTCGAGGGCGACAGCGCCCTCGGCACCGCCCGGATGGCCCGCTCCTCGGAGTATCAGGCGCTGCTGCCGATCCGCGGCAAGATCCTCAACGTGCAGAAGGCCAACATCCAGCAGGTCCTGGACAACGCCGAGTGCTCCGCGATCGTGCAGGTGCTCGGCGCCGGCTCCGGTCGCACGTTCGACCTCGAGGCGATGCGCTACGGGCGGATTCTGATCATGGCCGACGCCGACGTCGACGGCTCGCACATCCGCACCCTGCTCATCACGTTGTTCGCCAAGTACATGCGCCCGGCGATCGCCGACGGCCGGCTCTACGCGGCCGTGCCGCCACTGCACAAGATCGTCACCAAGGGCCGCAACTCGGAGACGATCTACACGTACACGCAGGCGGAGATGGTCAGCACCGTCACCCGGCTGGAGAAGGCCGGCAAGCAGGTCGTCACGCCGATCCCGCGGTTCAAGGGTCTCGGTGAGATGGACGCCGACGAGCTGTGGGACACCACGATGAATCCGGCGACCCGGGCCGTGCGGCGGATCACCCTCGACGACGTCGAGAAGGCCGAGGAGGTCCTCGAGCTGCTCATGGGTGAGCGGGTCGAGCCCCGTCGCAACTGGCTCATCGACGCCGCGCCGCGGGTCGACCAAGAGAACATCGACGCCTGAGTCAGGAAGGGTAGTCCGCCGACATGGCACGCAAGGCCACACCAATGAAGGCCGACCTGTCCGCTTTCGATCAGGCGGGCGCGCGGGTCCTCAACAACCCGCTCGTCACCGAGGTCGAGGACTCCTACCTGGAGTATGCGTATTCGGTCATCCACTCCCGCGCGCTGCCCGACGCGCGGGACGGCCTCAAGCCGGTGCACCGCCGGATCCTGTTCTCGATGAGCGAGCAGGGGCACCGCCCCGACCGTGGCCACGTCAAGTCGTCCCGCGTCGTCGGTGACGTCATGGGTAAGTACCACCCCCACGGCGACAGCGCGATCTACGACGCGATGGTCCGCATGGCGCAGGACTTCTCGCTCAACGTGCCGCTCATCGACGGCCACGGCAACTTCGGCTCCCCGGACGACGGGCCGGCCGCCTCCCGATACACCGAGGCGCGGATGTCCCGGGAGGCGATGCTGCTCGTCGGCGAGCTCGACGAGGGCACCGTGGACTTCCGGCCCAACTACGACGGCTCCCTCGAGGAGCCGTCGGTGCTGCCGGCCTCGTTCCCCAACCTGCTGGTCAACGGATCCTCGGGCATCGCCGTCGGCATGGCCACCAACATGATCCCGCACAACCTCGGCGAGGTCGTCGCCGCGGCCCGCTGGCTCATCAACCACCCGGCCGCCACCCTGGACAAGCTCATGGAGTTCGTCCCCGGCCCCGACCTGCCGACCGGCGGGCTGCTGCTCGGCCTCGACGAGGTCCGCCGCGCCTACGAGACCGGCCGCGGCGTCGTGCGCATGCGCGGCCGGATCGAGATCGGCCTGCTCGAGGGCAGCCGCGGCCGGCAGGCGATCACCGTCACCGAGCTGCCCTACGGCATCGGCGCCGAGAAGGTCATCGAGAAGATCACCGACGAGGTCAACAAGACCAAGCGCCTGCAGGGCATCGCCGACGTCAAGGACCTCACCGACCGGGAAAACGGGACCCGTCTCGTCATCGAGTGCAAGGTCGGCGTCAACCCGCAGGCACTGCTCGCCGACCTCTACCGGCTGACCCCGTTGGAGCAGTCCTTCGGCGTCAACAACCTCGTCCTCGTCGACGGCCAGCCGCAGACCCTCGGCCTCAAGCCGCTGCTCGAAGTGTTCCTGGCGCACCGCTACGAGGTCGTGACCCGGCGCACCGAGTTCCGCCGCAAGAAGCGCCAGGACCGGCTGCACCTCGTCGACGGCCTGCTCGTCGCGCTGCTGGACATCGACCGGGTCGTCGCCCTCATCCGCGCCAGCGAGAACGCGGCCGCCGCCAAGGCGTCGCTCATGAGCGAGTTCGGCCTCAGCGACATCCAGGCCACCTACATCCTCGACACCCCGCTGCGGCGCCTCACCCGCTACGACCGCATCGAGCTGGAGGCCGAGCAGGCCCGCCTCAACGAGGAGATCGCCGCGCTCAGCCAGATCCTCGACGACGAGAAGATCCTCAAGAAGGTCGTCTCCGACGAGCTCGCCGCCGTGGTCAAGGAGTTCGCCCAGCCGCGCCGCACCACCCTCATCGACGGCGACCTCAAGGAGGTCCTCGCCGCGTCCGTCCCCGCCGGCCCGCTCGAGGTGTCCGACGACCCGTGCCAGGTCCTGCTGTCCGCGACCGGCCTCGTCGCCCGCACCGCAGCCGAGTCGGAGGAGGCTCCCGAGGGCAACCGCAAGGCCGGCCGCGACAAGCACGACACCGTCCGCGCCGTCGTGCACACCACGGCCCGCGGCCAGGTCCTGCTCGTCACCAGCCTCGGCCGGGCGTTCAAGGTCGACGTCCTGCCCCTGCCGGTCCTGCCCGAGCAGGCCGGCACCGTCTCCCTGCGCGGCGGCATGTCCACCGCCGAGCTGGTCCCGCTCCAGGCCGGCGAGACCGTCGTCGCCCTCGCCCCGCTCGGCGGCCCCGGCGTCGAAGGCTCACCCGGCCTCGCGCTCGGCACCCGCAACGGCATGGTGAAGATCTGCGCCCCCGAGTGGCCCGTCCGCGCCGACGAGTTCGAGGTCATCGGCCTGCGCGAAGGCGACGAGGTCGTCGGCGCCACCTGGCTGGTCGACGGCGCCGAGACCCTCGCCTTCGTCACCTCCGACGCCTCCCTGCTGCGCTTCCCCGCCAAGCTGGTGCGCCCCCAGGGCCTCAAGGGCGGCGGCATGGCCGGCATCGCCCTCCCCGAGGGCGCCCAGGTCCTCTTCTTCGGCGCCGTCAACACCCACGACCCGCAGCACGGCGAGCCCATGGTCGTCACCGCCACCATCGGCAACGCCAAGATGACCCCGCTGCGCCTCTACCCGGCGAAGGGCCGCGCCACCGGCGGCGTCCGCGCCCAGCGCTTCCTCAAGGGCGAGACCCACCTGGTCCTCGCCTGGGTCGGCGCCCGCCCCGCCGCCTCCTCCACCAAGGGCGAGCCCCGCGACCTGCCCGCCCCCGACCAGCGCCGCGACGGCTCAGGCGCCCAGCTCCGCGCCCCGGAGATCGTCGGCCACCTCGTCGAGCGCGGCTGACCCCGCCACGACCAGCACGGCGAGCCGCCGCACCCACGATCCGCGGCGGCTCGCGCGAGGACACACGTCGCCCGCCCGCGCCCCACGGCCCCGCGACGGCGTGCGGGCAAGCCGCCTGCGCAGCGTCACCGGACCACCGTGCGGTGCCCGCGCGGCGCCACCGGGCCCGTGCGGTGCCCGCGCGGCGCACCGTGCCCGTGCGGTGCCCGCGCGGCGCCACCGTGCCCGTGCGGTGCCCGCGTGGCGCCACTGGGCCGCCGCGGCGGGGCACGGCGTCCGCCCACGCACTGAAGGACGCCATTGGGTCGCCCGGTGCATCGTGCCGCCGGCGTTCGCCGCGAAGTCGGAGCCACTGATGTAAAGGTGGAACGCCATGACTCGCAGTGATGATGTCTCCGGCATGACCCGGCACGCCCCCACGCATTACTCCCTGCACGGCGTCCTGGTCACATCAGAAGTCTTTGTCAGTGAGCTGGTCGATTTCTCATCAGGCATCTATCCGGGGTGACTCGCGGAGCAACGCCGCCGGATCGGTGGGCGTCGTGCTGCTGGCAGTCGCTCTGCTGCCGCTGGAGGGAGCCATTTTCTCCTATGTGCGATGCGGGCCACGTCAGCATGTGTTGTCGGCGGAGTACCAGGGCCGGCGGGTGACACTGTCCGTCACGCGTGACGCGGCAGAGTTCGGCCGCATCAGCCGTGCGCTGATGCGGGCGCTCGAATCGGGCCGGGACGGTCCTTCAGCCGGATTCGGCACCGCAACCGCGGATCGGTCTCCGACACCGTTCCAGTCCGCGACGCCGACGACCTCACCTGTCGGAGCCACCGGACCGCCAACCCGTCCCGCGGAGGCGCCGACCGAGCGACAGGACGCCCCCGCGACCGCCGATGCCCGGCCGCAGGATGCGCCGTCGATCGACTCCCTCGCCGTCGACGAGGCATCCGTGCCACCCGGACTGATCGACGAGGCGTTCGCCCGGTACGACGACCTGCTGTTGCGGGTCGGACCCCCGCCCGGTTGGCAGGCGAACGAGGGACGGGACCGATGACGACCGAGAGCGCTGAGCGGGCGGCGTGGAACTCGCTGGCGCCGTATGAGCGCGCGGCCGCCATGAAGAAGCACGCGCCCGAGATCGCCGAGGCCCTGCTCGCCGCGGCCAGGCAGAACATGGCCCACGACCGGAGAATCGCATGGGTGAATGTGATCTCTGGCGGTGTGAGCCGGGAACGCATCGGGCGGCAGGCCGGCACCGGACCGGAGTGAAACCGGCTCGTCGCGGTTGACGGCCAAGGGGCGGTGCCACCGGGTCGGGCGAGCGTGCCCTGGACTGCCGCAGGCAGCGCGCTCGTCCGCCGGGTGTGCTGCCGCCGGTCATGTGGGTGACGTGCGGCGAGATCCGGCGCGGCCGGGACGACTGAGCGGGCCGTGGGTGGTGGTCACGGTGCCGGCGGGGTGGGTGGATGGAAGTGGTCGTAGGTGCGTTGCGCTTCCGGGAACATCGCCGCGAGCCGGGGCAGCCGCCGTGGCGGGGACGGCGGTGTCGGCTCCGGCTCGTCGTCGACCTCGGCCGATATGCGGGCCGCGTGGTCGTAGAGGGCGTCCTCGTCGCCGGTGACCTGTCCGTAGGCGTCGGTGGTCGCGTACTGGAAGGCCTCCATCCGCAGGACGTGCTGGTCGACGTCGCCGGTGACGATGCCGCGGACCGCGGGGTGGTCGGCGAGGTGGTCCGGGTCCTGCAGGACGAGGTCGTACCAGTGGCGGCCCAGTCCGACGATGCCCGCGCGGAAGTCGCTGAAGCCGTCGTCGCCGCAGCCGTGCGTCAGCAGGAACGCGGCCTGGTAGACGTCGTCGCGGTCGAGGTGGCTGCGCAGTGAGGAGGACAGGACCTCGAACTCCGCGATCTTGTCGGCGCCCAGCTGGGCCAGCCGCGCGATCAGCGCGGTCGCCAGGGCGACGTCGAGGTCGTGCTCGCCCAGGCCCTTCCAGTCGACGGCCGCCTCGGCCCGGGCCGCCTCGATGATGTCCCAGCAGCGGTCGATGTCCACGGTGCGAATGCTCGCACGCGCCATAGGCACGCGTCGTCCGGTGACTATTCCCGCCGGGTATACCCACCGGGTATAGTCACGGAGCATGACGGTGTCGTACGCGTTGCTCGGGTTGTTGCAGGAGGCCGACCGGCACGGCTATGACCTCAAGCAGTCCTACGACCGGCGGTTCGGCGCCGTGCGGCCGGTGCGGTTCGGCCAGGTGTACCGGACGCTCGCGCAACTGCAGCGCGACGGTCTCGTCACGATCGCCGGTGTCGAGTCGGGGGCCGGGCCCGACCGCAAGCGCTACTCGATCACCGCGGAAGGGGTGACGGACTTGGAGCGCTGGTTGTCCGAGCCGGAGGAGCCGCAACCGCAGCTCCAGACGGTGCTGTTCCAGAAGGTTCTGCTGGCGTTGATGGCGGGGCGGCCCGCACTGGAGTACCTCGACACGCAACGCGAGGCGCACCTCAAGGTGATGCGGGAGCTCACGTCGGCGCGGCGCACCTCGTCGCTGCGTGACGGGCTGCTCATCGACTTCCAGCTGTTCCACATCGAGGCGGACCTGCGGTGGATCGACCACGCGGCCGGCCGCCTGGACCACTTCGCCGACGAGATGGAGGTCGGGCCGTGAGCATGTTGGTCGGGCGGGGACTGCACAAGGCGTTCGGGGCGACGCCGGCCCTGCGCGGGGTGGACGTCGAGGTCGCCGCGGGTGAGGTGCTCGCGGTGATGGGGGCGAGCGGCTCCGGGAAGTCCACGCTGCTGCACTGCCTCGCCGGCATCCTGCGGCCCGATGAAGGTGAGGTGGTCTTCGAGGGCCGGCACATCAACCGGATGCCGGACCGGCAGCGGAGCCGGCTGCGCAGGAGCGTGTTCGGCTACGTGTTCCAGTTCGGCCAGCTGGTGCCCGAGCTGCGGGTGCTGGAGAACATCGCGCTGCCGCTGCTGCTGGCCGGCAAGGGGCGGCGGGCCGCGCTGAGCGCCGCCGAGCAGTGGCTGCCGCGGCTGGGACTGGAGGACGTCGGGCAGCGGCTCGCCGGGGACGTCTCCGGTGGGCAGGGTCAGCGGGCGGCGATCGCCCGTGCGCTGATCGCCGGGCCGCGGGTGGTGTTCGCCGACGAGCCCACCGGCGCGCTGGACTCCGTCGCCGCCGACGAGGTGATGGAGCTGCTCGTCACGGCGGCGAAGGACGAGGGCGCCGGCGTCATCGTGGTCACGCACGAGGCGCGGGTCGCGGCGTACGCCGACCGGCAGGTCATCGTGCGGGACGGGCGGATCGTGCTGCCGGCATCCGTGTCGAGGTCGTCATGAACCTCCTGCTGGGCATCAGGATGGCGTTCGCCGGGGGGCGGGAGGCGGTCGCCCGCATGGCGTTGATGACGATCGGTGTCGCGGTCGGCGTGGTGCTGCTCCTGCTGAGCCTGACCGCGCTGCCCATCATGCAGCAGCACATCGACCGCTTGGCGTGGCACCGCACCGACGCGGCCAGCCCTGCGACCGCGCCCGACCCGGCGCTGTGGCTCGCCGTCACTGACCGGTACGCGGGCAGGGACGTCATCCGGGTGCACGTCGCTGTGCTGGGGGAGCACCCGCCGGTGCCGCCCGGCGTGGACCGGTTGCCGGGCCCGGGCGAGGTGGTGGTGTCGCCGGCGCTCGCCGAGCTGATGCGCAGCGTGCCCGCCGACCAGCTGGGCGACCGGTTCCCCGGGCGGGTCGTCGGCACGATCGGCGACGCCGGGCTCATCATGCCCGACGAACTGGTGGGCATCGTGGGGCGCACCCCGGAGCAGATGCGCGCCACCGCCAGCACGACCGTGATCCACGGCGTCGAGCAGCCGGGTGAGCGCCTCGACCTGTACGCCATCCTCGGCGTCCTCTTCGGGATGCTGGCCGCGCTCATCATCGGCCCCGTCGCGGTCTTCGTCTCCATGGCCGCCAGGGTCGGCGGCATCCGGCGCGAGCAGCGTTTCGCCGCGCTCCGGCTGGCCGGCGCGACCCGGCTGCAGACCGCGACGCTCGCCGCGACCGAGACGGCCGGCGCGGCGCTGGCCGGGATCGCGGTCGGCGGCGGGGCTTTCGCAGTGCTGCGGCCGGTCTTCGCGGAGGGCATCACGCTGGGCCATGGGATGCCGATCTTCCCGCAGGACATCCGGGTGCCGGTGGCGCCGATGGTGGTGGCGCTCATCGCGGTGTTCGTGCTCGCCGTCGGCACCGCGCTGGTGACGCTCACCGCGGTGCAGGCGATGCCGCTGGGCGTGTTCCGGCGCGGCCGGCGCAGAGCACCGCGGGCCTGGCGGCTGCTGCCCCTCGCCTTCGGGATCCTCGGTTCGTGGTACTCCGCCGAGCTGAGCAACGACGCCGACCAGGAGCCTCCCGTGTACGTGGGGTTGCTCGCCGCCGTCGCTTCGCTGTCCATGCTGGTGGGGTTCTTCCTGGTCGGGGCGTGGGCGTGTCACTGGGCGGCCCGTGGCCTGGCCCGGCTCAGCGCCGGCCCGACCACGCTGATGGTGGCGCGCCGGATCGCCGCGGACCCGTACAGCGCGTTCCGGTCCGTCAGCGGCGCCGCCCTGGCCGTCTACGTGGCGACCGGCATCGCCCTCGTCGCGGCGCAGGGCGAACCCGCCGCCGCGGACACCCCGTCGGTGCTGGACGGCGGGGTCGTCGCGGTCCACGTGCAGGGCGTGCCCGAGGAGCTCTTCGCCCCGCTGATGACCGGGGACGTGACGGTCGCCCGGCGCGACCCGTCCCGCCAGATCGTGATCGCGTGCGCCGACCTGGCCAGGGTGACGGACCTGGGCTGCCCGCTGCCTCGGTACGTCGAGGGTCCGACGGGCAACGAGGACCATCTCGCCCTGGAGGACCTGTTCGCGCTGCCGTACCCGGGGGCGAGCGGCGCCGATCACATCTTCGGCGCCAACGGTTTCGCCGAGCCGGGCCCGGACGCCGGTCAGCTGGCGATCCAGACGCTGTTCATCCCGACCGACGGCACCGTCGCGGCGCAGGAACGCATCCGCACCGTCGCCGCGGCCACGGTGCCGCTGTCGCGCAGCAAGACCAGCCAGGACCTGCCGCGGCGCAGCGCCGCCGGATCGGTCGGCGGCCTGGCGACCGTGGTGCCGTACGCCATGGTGTTCGTCCTGCTGGTCGCCGCGTGCAGCCTGACCGTGTCGGTGATCAACGGAGTGCTGGAGCGCCGCCGCCCGTTCGCGGTGCTGCGCGCGTCCGGCATGCGCCTGGGCCAGCTGCGCGGCGTCGTGATGCTGGAGATCGGGCTGCCGCTGGCGCTCAGCGTGCTCGGCGGCGTCGGGCTGGCGCTGGTGGGCACGCTGGTGGCGGTGCCGCCGGGGGAGTGGAACTGGCCGGGCACCGGCTTCTTCGCCGGCCTCGGCGCCGGGGCCCTCGCGGCGTTCGCGGTGTCCCTCGTCGCCCTGCCGTTCATGGACCTCGCGACAAGACACGACACCGTGCGCTTCGAGTGACCGTCTGACGGACCTGGCGACAAGACACGACACCGTGCGCTTCGAGTGACCGTCTGACGGACCTGGCGACAAGACACGACACCGTGCGCTTCGAGTGACCGTCTGACGGACCTGGCCACATGACACGACACCGTGCGCTTCGGGTGACCGTCAGCCGCCGACGTGGATCCCGGGACGCCGGGCGGGATCCGGCTCGGCGGAGCGGATGATCTCGCGGACGACCGGGGCGGTGTCGCCGCGGCCGAGGATGAGGTACCGGAAGAGGTGGCCGAGCGGGTTGCCCTCCGCCCAGGCGAAGTAGGCGTGCGGGCGGACCCCGGTCGCGTTGCGCAGGGCGAGGAGGATCGCGGCGATCGCGTTCGGCGCGGCCGGGCTCTCGGTGCGCAGGATGCGGTGGTTGCCGACCTGCACGCCGCGGACGTGCAGGGTGCCGCTGAAGGTCGACGGGTCGACGACGTTGACCTCGAGGAAGAGGATGTCGGCGGGGTCGGGGACCGGGTTGACGCCGCGCTGCTCGCGTTCCTTGTCCGCGTACTCCTCCTCGTCGCCCGACTCGCGGTGGGCGACGAGGTTGAGCTCGCCGTCGTACTCGATGGAGTCGGTGACGAAGCGGCGGGCGGTGTCGTCGAACTCGATGGCGTCGGCCCGCAGCTCGGTGGTGCGGGTGACCCGGGAGACGAGCGAGACCACGACGATGCCGGCGATGAAGATGCCGGAGATCGTGATGCCGTCGGGCTTCTCGATGACGTTGGCGGCCAGGGCGTACAGCAGGATCAGGGTCAGCACGGTGAACATGAGCGCGGCGCCGCGCTGGCCGGCGCGCGCGGCGGAGATGGTCACGGCGACCGCACCGGAGACCATCATGGCCAGGATGCCGGTCGCGTAGGCGCCGGCCTGCGCGTTGACGTCGGCGCCGAAGGCGATGGTGATGCCGATGCTGATCGCGGTGTAGACCAGCACGATGGGGCGCACGGCACGGCCCCAGTCGGGCGCCATGCCGTAGGACGGCAGGTAGCGGGGGATGATGTTGATCAGGCCGGCCATCGCCGAGGCGCCCGCGAACCACAGGATGAGGACGCTGGAGACGTCGTAGGCGGTGCCGAACATGTTGCCGAGCTTCTCGTGCGCGAGGAAGGCCAGGGCCCGGCCGTTCGCGGCGCCGCCCGGCTGGAACTCCTCGGCCGGGATGAGCACCGTGGTGATGAAGCTGGTCGCCACCAGGTACACCGACATGATGACGGCGGCCGTGGTGAGCAGCAGCTTCGTGTTGCGCAGCCGGGACTCGCGGCGCTGCTCGTCGGTCGTGCCGTCGGCGGCGATCAGGGGCATCATGCTGACCCCGGTCTCGAAGCCGGACAGGCCGAGCACCAGGGAGGGGAACGCGACCAGCGCGGGCAGGACCAGGCCGCCGAAGCCGCTGCCGTGCTCGGTGGTCAGCGCGTGCCGCCAGTGCTCCAGCGCGCCGGCGGTGGTGAAGACGTCGACCGTGCCGACGACCACGATGACGGCGTTGAGCAGCAGGAACACCGCGACGAGGGGGATGGCGACGGCGACGGCCTCGCTGAAGCCGAGCAGGAACACGCCGCCGAGGATGAGCAGCAGCACGACCGTGATGATGACCTCATGGCCGTGGATGAAGTCCGGGAAGACCGGGTTCTCGATCATGTGCACGGAGGCGTCGGCCGCCGACAGGGTGATCGTGATGATCCACGAGGTCGCAACGAAGCCGAGCAGCACCAGGACGAACAGCTTCCCGCGCCAGAACGGCAGGAGGTTCTCCAGCATCGCCACCGAGCCCTGCCCGTGCGGGCTCTCCCGGGCGACCCGCCGGTACATCGGCAGCATCCCCAGCAGGGTCAGCGCGACGATCAGCAGGGTCGCCAGCGGCGACAGGGCGCCCGCGGCGAGCGCGGCGATGGCCGGCAGGTAGGACAGGGTGGAGAAGTAGTCGACGCCGGTCAGCGACATGACCTTCCACCATGCCTGTGGCTTGGCGTGACCCTCCTGGGCCTCCGGGCCGATCGGCGCCACGCGGTGCGCCAGCAGCCACCGGCTGAGCGGGTTGCCGGGCGGGCTCGGCGGCGCCGGGCTGTCGACCTTCGCCGGCAGGAGGTATTCAGGTGAGGTCATCTACAGCCAACCGGATCGACGGAACGAGCGGTACAGGACCACCGAGCCGGCGGCCATGATCACAAGTATCAGGTAGAAGCCGTACTGCCACTGCAGTCCCGGGATGCGCTCGAAGTTCATGCCGTAGATCCCCGCGATGGCGGTCTGCAACGCGGCGATCGCGGCCCACGAGGCGATCTTGCGCATGTCGTTGTTCTGATCCAGGCCGACCTGGGCGAGGCGGGCCTGCAGGATCGAGTCGAGCAGCTCGTTGTCCGAGGCGACCCGGTCGACGACCTGGGTGAGCCGGCCCAGCAGGTCGGCGAAGTACTGCCGCAGCTGCGGCGGCAGCTCCACGATGGCCGGGTCGTTCATCCGCCGCAGCGGCGCCTGCAGCGGCAGCACCGCCCGCTTGAACTCGACCAGCTCACGCTTCAGCTGGTAGATCTGCTGCACGTCGCAGCCGCCGACGCGCAGGAACGCGGTCTGCTCCAGCTGCTCGACGTCCTGCTCCACGTCGGTCGAGACCTCGTGGTAGAGCTCGACCATCCGATCACACACCGCGTACGCGACCGACCACGGACCGTTGGTGAGCATGGCCGGGCGGTGTTCGAGCTGCTGGCGGACGTCGGCCAGGGCGCCGGCGCCACCGTGGCGGACGGACACGACGAAGTGCGCACCGATGAGCAACGTCACCGCGCCGGTGTCGACGACCTCGGACGTGGCGGTCAGCTCGGCGTGCTCGACGTACCTGGCGGTGCGCAACACCAGCATCGTCACGTCGCCGCGGCGCTCGACCGCGGGCCGGCGCTCCGCCGCGAGGGCCTTCTCGGCGGTGAGGTCGTCCAGGCCGAGCTCCTCGGCGACGGCGGCGAACTGCGCCCACGTCGGCTGGAACAGGCCCAGCCAGACGAAGCCGTTGCGCCTGCGGCGGGCCGCGGCGTACGCCTCGTGGAACGTCTGCCCGCCGGGCTGGCGCACGCCGCGCACGTAGAGCGCGCAGTCGACGACCGCGTCGTCCTGCGAGGCGTCGGCGAGCAGGTGGGGCAGCTCCTCCTCCGGCTGGAGGTGGCGCATCATCCGCCCGATCATCCGGCCGACCCGCCGGCCAACCTTGACCTGCTCCACCCTGGCTCCCTTCGCGCCGAGCATCACGCTCCGCGACACGCTACCGCGTTGATCGTGGAGGGGCCCGGCGTGCCGGGGTCAGCTGCCGGACAGTGCCCGGGCCGGCTCGTCGCTCTCGTCGAGCACGGCATAGAAGAGCGTGCCCAGCACGAGCAGCGTGCCGGCGAACACCTCCCAGCCGAGCGCGACCCCGGCGATCGTGACGACCACGCACTGCACGACCAGCGCCACGATCGTCCAGCGCCGGGCCGCACGCTGGCGCAGGGCGGCGACGAGCAGCCGTGCGCTCAGGGCGACCAGGAGCACGCCGAGGACGACGGCGGCGATGCGGATCGCGACCTGCGCGTGGCTGGGGTCGGCGCCGTTGAGCGACATCGAATACGCGCCGATCACCCCGCCGACCACGAACAGGGCGGCGCCGACGACCACGCCCTCGACGAGGATCCCGACCGCCGCGATGACCAGTGCCACCATTCGCATCCGGTCAAGTTACTCCCGGGTAGCTCAGGCTTCAAGACCCGTCTATGCGCGTCGTTAGGGTTGCGCTGATGCACACGCACATCCTGTTCGACTTCTTCGGCACCCTCGTCCGCTATGACGCGCGGCGGACCAGCCAGGGGTATCCGCGCTCGCACGCCGAGCTCGTGCGGCTGGGCGCCACGGTGTCCTACGCGGACTTCGTCGAGGGCTGGGACCGCACGTTCGCCGTCTTCGACCGCGGCAGTGAGCCCGAGGACCGCGAGTTCTCGATGACGCAGGTCGGCACGGCCTACCTCACCGAGGTCCTCGGGCGGGTCCCGGCGGCCGGCGACGTGGACGCGTTCATCCGGGGCTACCTCGCCGAGTGGAGCGCGGGTGTCTCCTACCCGGAGGGGGTCGTGGCGCTGGTGCGCTCGTTGTCGCGGGTGTACCGGCTGGCCGTCGTCACCAATACGCACCAGCCGGACCTGGTGCCCGGCCACCTCGCGGCGATGGGAGTCCTCGACGCGATGGACGCCGTGGTGACGTCGGTGGAGGTCGGCCGGCGCAAGCCGCACCCGGCGATCTACGCCGAGGCCGTCCAGCGGCTCGGGATCGAGCCCGGCGCCGCGATCTTCGTCGGCGACACGTACACCGCCGACTTCGCCGGGCCGGAGAAGTTCGGGATGACCGCGTACCTCATCGACCCGGCGGGCGTCGCCGACGTGCCCGGGGACCGCCGGCTGGGCTCGGTGCTGGACCTGGCCGCGAAGGTGCGGGCGTCCGCCCGGTAGCGGGCGCGGGCCGGCCGGGTCGAGCGCCGCGGCCGCCGCCGGGCGCTGCTGCGGGGTCAGCGCGCCCCGGTGCCGCAGCAGGTCAGTGTGATCCGCGCCCCAACGGGTGACGGCGGCGATGGTATGGACCAAGTGATATGGAAGGCGGTTGAAATCCCATTGCTATATGTACATGTGTGACTACCGTCACGGGACGTTCCACTGCCAGGGAGGCCGAGTGAAACGATCGATCGCCGCCGCCAGTGTATTGCTGCTCACCGGCGGCATGCTGGCCGCCATCGCGTCACCAGCGAGCGCTTCGCCCAGCACGCCAACCCCCTCGACACTGCAGGCGCACCGCGCCGACATCCGCGCCGCCGACAGCGAGGCCTACACGGTCACCAGCAGCAAGAAGGACGCCAACGGCGCCTCGCACACCCGCTACTCGCGCACGTATCACGGCCTGCGGGTCTACGGCGGTGACTTCGTCGTGCACGCCGCGCCGGACGGCACGTTCGCCGGCACCTCCGTCGGGCTGCACGCCCCGCTCACCGTCGGCACGACCGCCACGGTCTCCAAGACGGCCGGAGCGGCGAAGGCGAAGTCGGCGTTCAGCGGTTCGATCACCGCCGTCGGCAGCCCCGAGCTGTTCGTCGACGCCAGCGGTGGTACCGGCGTGCTGGCCTACGAGACCGTGATCAGCGGCTGGCAGAGCGACGGGCAGACCCCGTCGAAGCTGCACGTCATCACCGACGCGAACACCAACGCGGTCCGGGGCGCCTTCGACGAGATCGAGACCGTCAACGGCACCGGGAACAGCCTCTACTCGGGCACCGTGACCGTCGACACGACGCTGTCCGGCTCGACGTACTCGATGATCGACCCGTCCCACGGCAACGGCCGCACCTGCGACATGAACAACGGCACCAGCACCTGCACGACGTTCACCGACGCGGACAACGTGTGGGGCACCGGCGCGAACTCCAACCGGCAGTCCGCCGGCGCCGACGCGCACTACGGCGCGGCGCTCACGTTCGACTACTACAAGAACGTGCACGGCCGCAACGGCATCTTCGGCAACGGCCAGGGCGTGCCGAGCCGGGTCCACTACGGCAACGCGTACGTCAACGCGTTCTGGGACGGCGCGCAGATGACCTACGGCGACGGCTCCGGCAACAGCCGGCCCCTCGTCGCGATCGACGTCGCGGGTCACGAGATGAGCCACGGCGTCACCGAGGCCCTGGCGGGCCTGGTCTACTCCGGCGAGTCCGGCGGCCTGAACGAGGCCACCAGCGACATCTTCGGCTCGATGGTCGAGTTCTACGCCGGCAACACCAGCGACGCGGGTGACTACCTGATCGGCGAGAAGATCAACATCAACGGCAACGGTACGCCGCTGCGCTACATGTACAACCCCTCGCTCGACGGTTCGTCGGACAGCTGCTGGTCGACCAGCACGAAGAACAAGAACGTCCACTACTCCTCGGGTGTGGCCAACCACTTCTTCTTCGACCTGGCCGAGGGCACCGGCGCCACCGCGTTCGGCACCTCGCCGGTCTGCGGCTCCGCCCCCGCGGTCGTCGGCATCGGCCGGGCCAAGGCGGAGAAGATCTGGTACCGCGCGCTGGACGTGTACTTCACCTCCAGCACGTCGTACGTGAACACCAGCAACCCGGCCAACACCGCGCGGGCGTACTCGCTGCGCGCCGCGACCGACCTGCACGGCACCTGCTCCGTGGAGTACAAGGCCGTCCAGGCCGCGTGGACCGCGGTCAACGTCGCGGGCAACGACGCCGCCTGCCCGACCGGCAACGACTTCTCCCTCGCCGCCTCGCCGGCGAGCGGCGCGGTCAACCCGGGCAACTCGGTGACCAGCACGATCACCGCGACGCTCACCAACGGCTCGGCGCAGACCGTGGCGCTGACCGCGTCCGGCCTGCCGTCGGGTGCGACCGCCAGCTTCAGCCCGGCCTCGATCAGCTCGGCCGGCGGCACGTCCACGCTGACGATCGCGACCTCCGCGTCGACCCCGTCCGGCACATACGCGGTGACCGTCACGGGCACGGGCGCCAGCTCGACCCGGACCACCACGTTCAGCCTGACCGTCAACGGCGCGCCCGGCTGCACCGGCACCAACGGCAACGACGTGGCGATCCCGGACAACACCACGGTCACCAGCACGATCACGATCAGTGGCTGCGGCCGCAACGCCTCGGCCACCAGCTCGGTGAACGTGACGATCATCCACACCTACAAGGGTGACCTGGTGGTCGACGTGGTCGCGCCGGACGGCTCGGTCTACAACCTGCACAACCGCTCCGGAGGCAGCACCGACAACATCATCCAGACGTACACGGTGAACCTGTCCTCGGAGGCCGCCGACGGCACCTGGACCCTGCGGGTCCGGGACGCCGCCAGCCTCGATACGGGCCGGATCGACACCTGGACGCTCACCCTGTGACCGTCGCATAGGACCCACAACGGCGCAGGCGGGCATCGACCGGTCCGCCTGCGCCAATGTGAGACTGCGCCGTGATCAATTCGATACAACTGCGGGGCAACGCTGACGCTCCGTGACCTGTAGAAACGTCCGCATGTCCAAGCTTGTTAGGTTCGGTGTCTCCATCGTCGTGCTGATCGTCATCGCTGGGGTCGGGTGGTACTTCAGCCGCGACTCGGCGGCAAACGCCAAGGTCGGTGACTGCCTGCACGAGGTGTCGACGAACGAACTGAAGATCGTCGAATGTGGTGGCTCCGACGCGGACTACAGCGTCGTCGGCAAGGTCGGCAACCAGGACGCGTCGGTCGCCCGCGACCCCAACACGACGGTGTGCCAAGCGTTCCCCGACGCGACGGGCCTCTACTGGTGGGGCAAGAGCGGCAAGAAGGGCGACGTGCTCTGCTTCAAGGAGCTCAAGGCCGCCTGATCGGCTGATCGGATACGGCGGCACCGTCCGGCACGACAGCGCCGCCGAGCACGGCTCCACCCCTCATTTTCGTCCCCCTGCGACCCCGGCCCGGATCTCCGGTGCCGGGGTCGCTCTGTGCCCGGGGTCGCGCTGTGACGGCGGCCGGACCGCCGGCTGCGGTCAGTAACCGGGGAACACGGCGCGGAGGTCGTCGAGGCTGATCGGCCCCGTGATCTTCACGTCGGCCGGCGTGTACCGCTGCGACAGGCGACCGGCGGCGAGGCGCAGGAACGCCTCCAGCGTGATGCTGAGCTCGCCGTCCGGCGAGGACGGTGCCCCGATCAGCGTGACCGGGTCCGCCAGGCGCAGGCCGCGCTGCTCGCCGCGGTCGGTGAGCGTGACGAGCAGGTCGGCGGTGCGGCCGTCGAGGTAGGCCGGCTTCGCGATCCAGCCGAACAGCCCCTCGACCCGGTCGTCGATCAGGACGGCCGCCTCCGGGGCGAGCGTCGCCGACGGGTCGAGCGCGACCCGGACGTCCCAGTCGTGGTAGGCGAACTCGGTGAGCCGCAGCAGCGCCGACGTCGCCACGTCGACCGGCTCGGGCATCCAGCCGACGTCGATGCGGTGCTCGGCGCGCTGGGTGGCGTCGAAGGCCTCATACGCCTCGACCAGCCGCTGGTTGGCGATCGGAAACTCGACAGCGCGCTCGGCGGGGGTCATGCCGTCCCACCGGGCCCACACATCCTTGTTGAACTCGAACTCCGGTGCGGGCCGCCCCTCCAGGGAGGCGCGCACCGCCTCCAGGTTGATCTCGGCACCGCTGCCCAGGTGGCTGATCACCTGGGAGACGTCCCAATCGCTGGCCGCTGAAGGGCCAGTGAGCTGCTCGGATGTGAGCCCGCGGACGACGGCGGTGAGGTCCTCGTGCCCCTTGCGCAGGGCGGCGATCGCCTGGTCGGCTCGGCTGGTCATCGTGCTCCCTCAACCCTTGAACATCGACTATTTCCTTGAAGGATAAACAAGTTTGTGACGCAGGACATGGCGGGTCCTGTCCGATCGGCAATATTGCCGGGTTGGCAACATCAGGTACGTTGTCGATCGTGAACACGGGGCCGGGGTTGCGTGAACGGGACGACGCCGCCACGCGAACCACGTCCCAGAAGCGGACGCGGGTGCGCCCCCGCGCGTGGGCCGAGCTGCTGCTGGTCGTCGGACTGTTCCTCGCCTACAAGATGGGGCGGTTGCTCGTCGACGGCCGGGTCGGGCAGGCATACGAGAACGCGAAGCTCGTCTGGCACACCGAGCGGGCCCTGTGGCTGCCCGATGAGGTGGACCTGCAGCACCTGCTGCTCGCCTCCGATGCCGTCATCCGCTCCGCCAACGTCTACTACGCGGTCGTGCACTTCCCGGCGACGGTCGCCTTCCTGTTATTCATGTACATCTTCCGTCCCGCACACTACCTGCGGTTCCGGCGCATCCTCGCGTGGCTGACCGCGGCGGGTCTCGTGATGCACTTCGCGTTCCCGCTCGCCCCGCCCAGGATGCTGGCCGGGATCGGGATGGTCGACACCGCCGCGAAGTTCGGGCCTTCGGTGTACGGGCCGCCGCAGACCGACACGCTGAGCAACCAGTACGCGGCGATGCCGTCGCTGCATGTCGGCTGGGCCCTCGTGGTCGCCTGCGGGCTGATCGTCGCGACCCGCAGCCGGTGGCGCTGGCTGTGGCTGGCCCACCCGGTCATAACGACGGTCGTCGTCGTCGGCACCGCCAACCACTACTGGCTCGACGGCATCATCGCCGCGATCCTGGTCGGCGCGCTGATGCTGGCCGTCGGGCGCGCCCGCAGGCCCGCCGACGCGCCGCCGGCCAAGATCCCGGTGCAGCTGCGGCGCAACCTGGAGTACCTCGCCGTCGGCGAGGCCGCCTACCTGGCCACGCTCGGCGACACCATCACCGACAGCAGCGGCCAGCCGCAGAAGGTTGGAAAGCCGACCTGATCTTCTCAGGACGGGCGCGGCTGTTGTACCAATAGCGCGTGGACTGGAATCTACGCACCTGCGCGCGGCGCGGCCATGTCACCTACGCGCCCGAGGAAGCACCCTTCCGGGAACGGCTGCACGCCACCACCCCCGTCGGCGCGGCGTGGCGCTGCCTGCGGTGCGGTGACTTCGTCATCGGCGAGCCGCAGTCGGCCGGGCCCGCCGATGCCGCCCCGATCGTGCTGCGCGGCCGGGCCCTGCGCGACGCCCTCGTGCTGCGGCTGCTGTCGATCGAACGGTTCGTCAAGGGCATCGTGGTGCTGCTGGCCGGTTACGGGGTGTACCGCTTCCGCACCCACCGCGACGGCGTCGAGCGCGCGTTCAACGAGGACCTGCCGCTGCTGCGGCCGTTCGCGGACCGGATCGGCTGGAAGTTCGAGGACTCCGCGATGATCCACACGATCCGGACGGTCATCGAGGCGGAGTCCAAGACCCTGCTGTGGGTCGCGCTCGGCCTGGCGTTCTACGGCGTCCTGCAGGTCGTCGAGGGCGTCGGCCTGTGGATGCTGAAGCGCTGGGGCGAGTACTTCGCCGTCGTCGCCACGTCGCTGGGCCTGCCGGTGGAGATCTACGAGCTGTCGGAGAAGGTCACCTGGCTGCGGATCGGCGCGCTGGTGGTCAACATCGTCGCCGTGCTCTACATCCTGCTGTCGAAGCGGCTCTTCGGGCTGCGGGGCGGTCACGCCGCCTACGCCGCCGAGCGGCACGAGACGAGCCTCATCGAGGTCGAGATCGCCGCCAGCGAACCGACCCTGCCGCACGGGCTGCGCAACCCGAAGGCGCCGGCCGGGGCGCGGGACGAGCCTTCCGCCGAAGTGACCACTGGCGGGAATCGTGTGGGCGTCGTATAGTTGAGCGCGAGACCGGCATCTTCCCCCGTGGATGCCGGTCTTCTTAATGTCCAGGCTTGTTCATGGCCTCGGCCGAGCGGATCGCCCGGATCGCCCGGATCGTGTTCAGGTTGTGCTCGCGAGCGCACGACTCCAGCCGTCCGGCGTCGTCCTCGCCCTCCTCCAGCTGATCCAGCAGCGCGTCGTGCTCGTCCACGGCGGTCCGGACCCGCAGCCGTGGATACAGCGACGCCAGGACCCGCGACGCGTCGATGCGGTCCCAGATCCAGTCCAGGGCCTCGATCACGTGCCGGTTGCCGCAGCAGCCGTAGATCGTGCGGTGGAACTCCCGGTGCAGCTCCATGACCCGCTCGTGGGTCTGCTCCAGCCGCAGCTGCGCGTTGAGCCCCCTGGCGATCGCGATCCGCTCCGCGGTCATCTGCGGCGCGGCGGCCGCGAACGCGTAACCGTCCAGCAGCGCCAGCATCTCCACCAGCTGCACCCAGTCGTCGTCGCCGAGCGTGGCGACCCGGGCCCCGACGTTGCGCTCGAAACTGACCAGGCCCTCGGCCTCCAGGCGGCGGATCGCCTCCCGGACCGGGACGGGGCTGACGTCGAGCTCCCGGGCCAGGGTGCTGAGCACCAGGCGGTGCCCCGGCTGGTAGCGGCCGTCGAGGATGCGCTGGCGGATCCGGCGGTAGGCGAGCTCGTGCTTCGAGGGCCCGGACGGCCCGGTGCTGTTGTGCTCAGGCTGCACGTGCGAGTTCCACTCTTGACAGGGGCCGGGCGCCCGCACAATCATATACGATCGGATGGAGGGCGGAGTCATCCTCACATTCCCGCAGCTGGTTCGCCATCGGCGGTGCGGCTGATGCTGACGGGGGCGGCCGCACCGCTGGTGGCGCACTGGGGCGCCGGTCGCGGACGCACCGCTCAGCGTCGCGGCAGGGCCCTGATACTGCGTACGCTGGTCAGGTGGGTGAGGCGGCCTGGTCGATGACCGACGATTCCGAGGTGAGTCGCGACCTCGGCGCGGTCGACTGGGCAGCCACTCCGCTCGGGCCACCCGAGGACTGGCCGCAGAGCCTGCGCTCGGTCGTGCGGATCCTGCTCGGCTCGCGGTTCTCGATGTGGATGGCGTGGGGCCCGGACCTGACGTTCTTCTGCAACGACGCCTACCGGCGCGACACCCTCGGCAAGAAGTACCCGTGGGCGCTGGGCAAGCCGGCCCGCGACGTGTGGGCCGAGATCTGGCCCGAGATCGGCCCCCGGATCGACGCGGTCATGGCGACCGGCACCGCCACCTGGGACGTGGCGCTGCGCCTGTTCCTCAGCCGCAGCGGCTACACCGAGGAGACCTACCACACGTTCTCCTACAGCCCGCTCACCGACGACGACGGTGTCATCGCCGGCATGCTCTGCGTGGTCAGCGAGGACACCGACCGGGTCATCGGCGAGCGCCGCATGGCGACCCTGCGCGACCTCGGCGCCGACCCCGAGGGCGGCGACCGGGACGGCGTGACCGAGGACAGCGTCTTCGCCACCGCCGCCCGGCACCTCGCGGCCCGCGCCGACGACCTGCCGTTCACCCTGACCTACCTCTTCGACGAGGACGGCGACACCGCGCACCTAGCCTGCCGCACCGGCGTGCCGGCGGGGACCCCGATGGCACCGGACGCGCTCGACCCGGCCACCGAGCCGTTCTGGCCCGTCACCGAGCTCGCCAGGGGCGTGCCGCTCACCCTCGGCGGCTACACCGACCTGCCGGCCGGCGCGTGGGAGGAGCCACCGACCGAGGTGCGGCTCGTCCCGCTGCCAGCGCCCGGCGGCGGCCGGCCCTACGGGTTCCTGGTCGTCGGGCTCAACCGCTACCGGCCCTTCGACGCCGCGTACGCAGGCTTCATCGACCTGATCGCGGGGCAGCTCGCGGCGCGGATCGGCACCGCCCGGGCCTACGCCGCCGAACGGCGCCGCGCGGAGTCCCTCGCCGAGCTCGACCGGGCCAAGACGGCGTTCTTCACCAACGTCAGCCACGAGTTCCGCACGCCGCTCACCCTGCTGCTCGGCCCCGCCGAGGACGCGCTGACCGACCAGACCGTGCCGCTGCCGCCGGAGCAGCGCGAACGCGTCGAGGTGGTGCACCGCAACGCCGAGCGGCTGCTGAAGCTCGTCAACACGCTGCTGGACTTCTCGCAGCTGGAGTCGGGCAAGGTCGAGCCCCGCTTCGAGCCGCTCGACCTGGCCGCGGTCACCGCCGAGCTGGCCGGCATGTTCGAGTCCGCGGCCCACCGGGCGGGTCTGTGCCTGGTCGTGGACTGCCCGCCGCTGCCGCGGCCGGTCCACGCCGACCGCGAGATGTGGGCGAAGATCACGCTGAACCTGCTGTCCAACGCGTTGAAGTTCACGTTCGAGGGGTCGATCACGGTCCGCGTCGCGGCCGCCGACGGTGCCGCCGAACTCAGCGTCACCGACACCGGGGTCGGGATCGACCCGGCCGACCAGGCCAACCTCTTCGACCGGTTCCACCGGATCCTGGGCACCCGCTCCCGCACGCATGAGGGCTCCGGCATCGGCCTGGCGCTGGTCGCCGAGCTGGCCGCGCTGCACGGCGGCGCGGTCGGGGTCCGCAGCGCGCCGGGCGCCGGCAGCACGTTCACGGTCCGGCTGCCGTTCGGCGACGGACCGCCGTCCGGTGCGGGCTTCACCGACGGCGGTGGCTTCAACGGCCTCGGTCCGGACGATCATGGCGCCGGCGTGTTCGGGGACCGGCCCGCGGCGGCCGACCGGGTCGTGCCGGGCTTCCTCGCCGAGATCGAGCGGTGGATCACCCCCGCGGCGGCCACCGGCGGGCCCGTGGCGCGGTCCACCGCGCCGACGGTCCTGGTCGTCGACGACAACTCCGACATGCGCGACTACATCCGCACCATCCTTGAGGCCGACTACCATGTCGCGGAGGCCACCGACGGCGCGGCCGCGCTGCGGCTGCTGCACGACACCCAGCCCGACCTGGTCCTCACCGACGTGATGATGCCAGAGCTGGACGGCTTCGGCCTGGTCGCCGCGCTGCGCGCCGACAGCTCCGCCGCGCACCTGCCGGTCATCATGCTGTCGGCCCGGGCCGGCGACGAGGCGACCGTCGAGGGGCTCGACGCCGGCGCCGACGACTACCTCATCAAGCCGTTCTCGCCGCGGGAGCTGCGGGCCAGGGTCCGGGCCAACCTCGAGTTCGACCGGGTCCGGCGCACCCGCGACGAGCTGCAGCGCAGCCGCGAGCTGCTGGACCAGGCGCAGCGCCTCGCGTCCGTCGGCAGCTGGGAGCTGGACCTCGCCACCGGCGACATCCACGGCTCCGAGGAGTTCCTGCGCCAGATGGGCATGAGCGCCGCCGAGCTGCTCGACCCGGCCGCCCGCGCCGACGTCGACGCCCGGCTCCACCCCGACGACCGCGGACTCGTCGAGGCGGCGATGGCCGCCGCGATCGCCGGCGAGCCACTGGACTACGAGGTCCGCGTGTACCAGCACGACGGGACCCTGCGCGTCTTCCACACCATCGGCGAGCTCGAACGCGACGCCGTCGGCGCCCCGGTCCGGCTGCGCGGCTCCAACCAGGACGTCACCGAGCAACGCCGCGCCGAGCAGGCCCTCGCCGCCGCCAGCGGCCTGCAGGAGGCCGCCGCCCGCGAGCACCGCATCGCCGACGAGCTGCAGCGCAGCCTCATGCCGCCGCTCACGTTCGACCCGGAGCACCTGGAGGTCGCCACGTACTACCGGCCCGGCGTCGCGGGCACCCAGGTCGGCGGCGACTGGTATGACGTCATCGAGCTCGGCGCCGACCGCACCGCCCTGGTCATGGGCGACGTCATGGGCCGCGGGGTGCCCGCCGCCGCCGTCATGGGCCAGCTGCGGGCCGCGGTCCGCGCCTACGCCAGGCTGGACCTGCCGCCTGCCGACGTCCTGGAGTTCCTCGACGGCGTCGTGCGGGACCTGAGCGAGGACCAGATCGTCACCGTCGTCTACGCCGTGTACGACCCGGGCGAGCGCAGCCTCACCTACGCCAACGCCGGACACCTCCCGCCGCTGCTGCTGCTCCCGGGCGGCACGGTGCGGCACCTCACCGTCTCCGGCCCGCCGCTGGGCACCGGCCCGCTGACCCTCACCGAGGAACGCGTCGAGCTGCCCGTCGGTGCGCTGCTCACCCTGTACACCGACGGGCTCGTCGAACACCGTGACCGGGACCTCGACACCGGCATCGACGCGCTCGCCGAGCACGTCAGCACGATCACCGGGCCGGTCGCGGGCGGCTCGGCCGGTGAGCTCGCCGGCCCGCTCGCGGACGTGCCCGACCGGCTCGTCGCCGCGCTGCTGCCCGACGGGCCCGACGACGACATCACCGTGCTGCTCGCCCGGGTCGTCGCCGAGCCCGGTGAGGAGCAGTCCGTCATCCACGACATCCCCGCCGAGGAGCGGGCCGTGCGGACCGCCCGCCAGCTCGTCGGCACCACGCTGCGCCGGTGGAACGTCCCGGCCCGCGTCATCGACGACCTGGTCCTCGTCGTGAGCGAGCTGGCCGCCAACGCCGTCCTGCACGGCCGCCCGCCGATCCAGCTGCGGCTGCGCAACGGCGGCACCCACGTCGTGCTGGAGCTGCACGACACCGCGACGTACCTGCCCCGCAAGCAGCGCCCGACCCCCGACGACGAGCACGGCCGCGGGCTGCAGCTGGTGTCCTCGCTGTGCGACCGCTGGGGCACCCGCCCCACGGTCGACGGCAAGGCCGTGTGGTGCATGCGCTCGATCTGACCTACCGCTGCGTCAGGTGCAGGGCGAGCCGCGGACAGTGCTGGACGGCCCGCCGGGCATGGGGGAGCAGGCCGGGCGGGACCTCGGGCTCCTTGCCGCCGTCGGTGCTGCGGGGGTACCCCCACTCGTCCGGCGCGAGCAGCTCGGGCAGGAGCTCGGTGCAGTGCCCCCGCCCGTCGCAGGCGGTCCAGTCGACGTGCAGGGCGGTCATCGCCGGGCTCCTTCCAGGCAGGTGCCGTGCAGGTGGGCGGTCACGTCGTCGGCGAACACCGTCATCGCGGACCGGATGAGGCGGACCGTGCCGTCGGGATGGCCGCAGGCGCCACGGCCGTGCACCAGCGCCGCCAGCCGGGCCACGCCCGCCGGCAGCTCCCGGTCGCCCGCCATCCTCGCCAGGGCCGCCAGGGTCTCCGCCAGCCGGGGCAGGCCGTTGCGGCAGGGCCCGCACTGCTTCGCACCGGCCGCAGCGAGGTACCCGGCGATCTGCGCCGTCCTGGCAAGCCCGCACTCGCCGACGGCGAGCGGGACGACGACCCCGGCACCGGGCGACGCGCCGTACGGCGCCAGACCTTCGCGGCTCATCGGCACACCGGCGAGGGGAGCGGGCACCCACGCGCCGTGGAAACCGCCGACGAGCACCGCCCGCAGCGGCGCGACCGGTCCACCGGCGGCGGCGAGCAGCTCGCCCAGGGCGACGCCGTGCGGCACCTCGTGGACGCCCGGCGCCGCGACCGGACCGGACACCGTCGCCAGGAACGTCCCTGGCTCCCGTGCCGTGCCCACCTGCCGGAACCATCCGGCGCCGTGCCGCGCGACGAGGGCCACGTGCGCCAGGGTCTCCACGTTCTGCACCAGCGTCGGTGCCCCGCCGACCCCGGACTCCGTGACCCGGCGCAGCTTGTCGCGAGGCACCGCCCGCCCGCCGCCGAGGGCCGCCACCACCGCCGACTCCTCGCCGGACAGGAACGTCTCCTGCGCCCGGTGTACGGCCACCGGCACCCGATCCCATCCCGCCGCCCTGCGCTCCTCGACGGCCCGCGCGAGGTGCCCGGCCGACGCCTGCCGCACGTACAGGTACGCCTTCGCCGCCCCGACCGCCGCCGCGGCCAGCTGCAGCCCGTCGAGCACCAGGTGCGGCGAGTGCTCCAGCAGCGTGCGGTCCTTGGCGCTGCCCGGCTCGCCCTCGGCGCCGTTGCCGACGACCACCGGCGTCCGCCGCCCGCCGGCGTGCCCGCGCACCGCGGCCAGCTTCAGGTGCGTCGGGAACCCGGCCCCGCCGTGCCCGGTGAGCCCGGCGTCCCGGACGGCGCCGATCAGCGCCTCCTGCGGCGGCCGTGGCAGCGGCCCGTGCGCGGCGGCGTGCGAGCGCAGGTCGGTGTGGGCGGCGCCGAGCAGCCGCCCGGCGGTCAAACCGTGCTCATCGTGAACCTCCACTGCGGACGGTGCCGGTCGTCTCAGGGGTCGTCACAGGGGGAGCTCCACTGGGGACGGTGCGGCGCTCGCTTGTGGACAGACGCCAGGCGACGGCGGCGAGGACCGCCGCGAGGCAGGCGCCGGCGACGGTCCGCAGCCACCACGTACCGGCGTCGGAGCCCGTGCCGAGGGCGTGTGCGAACGCCACCGGCCAGCACGCGTACGCCAGCCAGTGCGTCGCCCGCCATGCCCGCAGGCCCAGCCGGTGCCGCAGCAGGCTCGTGACGACCAGCGCGATCAGCAGGTCCACCGCCAGTGTGCCGAGTCCCGTCCACATCGGACGGTACGTCGCACCGAACGGCACGATCAGGTCGAACAGCTCCAGCTGCGCGTACACGTCGAAGAACAGGCTCACCACGTGCACCAGGACGAACCCGACCGCCAGCAGCGAGGCGTCGCGATGCACGAGCGCGACGCCGAAGCGGGGCAGCCCGAACGCCGGCCGGCCGACCCGGTTCGCGATCCCCAGCGCGACCACCACCGTCAGCAGCACCAGCGACGTGACGCCGGTGCCTCGTGCGAGGTACCACAGGGCGTCGTTCATGCCGGCCACCCCGCGGTCGCGTACACCTGGCGCCGCTGCGACACCAGGCGCGCCGGGGCTCCCTGCCGGGCCAGCCACCCGTGCCCCGCGCGCCCCCGCACGATCGCGGCGGTGCTGAGCGTGTTGGCGTGCACGCAGCTGCGGGCGGCGACGGACACCGTCCGCCACACCCGCGGCGCCGGCATCCCGGTCCGCGGGTCCAGGATGTGGTGCAGCAACCCTTCCGGTCCGTGCCACTGGCGGCTGATCGTGCTGGACGTGGCGAGGGCCCTTGGCAGGTGGCTGTGTCCTAGCTGTGCAGCCCGAGCCGGGCGTCCTCGAGCCCCTTTTCGTTCTCGGTCGCGTCCGCGATGCCCGTGAGGTCGCCGGTCGCGATCCTGCGCGCGAAGTAGTCGGCCTGCACCGCGTACCGGAACCGCAGCAGCACCGGCAGCGCCGTGCGCAGTTCCTCCTCGGCGACGATGCCCGCTGCCACATAGGCGGACAGGAACGTCTAGCCGTCTTCGCCGAGGTACATGAGGGTGGAGGCGACGTCGTACACCAGCGGACCCCGCATCGCGACGCCCCAGTCGATGAGCCCGTCGCCGACGAACGCCTCCGGGGCCGGATCGGCGTGCAGCAGGCCCTGGGTGAGCGGCCCGGCCTGGGCGAGGCCGCGCACCGCTGCGGCGACCGCGGGGCGCAGCCAGGGCCGCAGCCCGAGGTGCGCGGCGTCCGGATCGACCCAGTCCATGGCGACCTCGTGCTCGACCGTCACGTCGCGCAGCAGCCGGTGGACCTCGGCCAGGGTGGTGCCGATCGCGTGCTGGTCCTCGGCCGTGCCGGGCTCGCCGTCGACGAAGGTGAGCAGCGCCAGGTGGCCGCCGGTCACGTCGACCGTGAGCCGCCCGTCCTTCGTGCGGACCGGGGCGCCGCTGGCGAACCCGCGCCGGGCCAGTGCATCGGCGACCGCGATGCCGCCGGGGAACCAGCCATCCGCGGCCTTCGCGACAAATCGCCTTTGACCTGCGCGCACGAACCAGGTCGCCGAGTTCATCCCGCCGTGGTGGGGGCGCACGTCCGCGCCGGCCAGCCCCCAGTGCCCGGCGAGGGCGTCCTCGGGAAACGCCACTACCGCTGCTGGATCGGCCGGCGCAGGGAGTACGTGATGGCGTGCAACCGGTGCGGCTGCCCGATGACCAGTGCGGCCCGGTCATACGCCTGCCAGCCCTCAGCCCCGGCCCTGTTCAGATGCCGCAGATCGTTGAACCGCTCGTCGGTGCCCCACCGCTGCACCCCGCCCGGGTAGTGGAACACCGCGTCCCAGTCTTCGAACTTGTCCGTGCCCAGCGTCCCGGCGGCCCGGTACTCCAGTCGTGCATACTCCCATTGCGTCACGCCGTACATCATGCCGGACATTGAACGGGAACAGTGGCCTGGTACTACGTTGGAGACGTGGACCGGGACCGCGACGACACTGGCAGAGCCCGCAACGCCCGCCCGCGCGACGGCTTGGGCCGGCCGCTGCCGTATGGCTCCCCCGGCGTACCGACGATGCCCGACGACCTGACGGTCACGCCCGCGACGGCGCTCGCCCAGGCGCAGGAACTGCTGGACGCCGGGCGACCGTTCCACGCGCACGAGGTGCTGGAGGCGGCGTGGAAGAGCGCCCCACCGCCGGAGCGTGAGTTGTGGCGAGGGCTGGCACAGCTGGCGGTCGGCCTGACCCACCTGCGCCGCGGCAACGCGACAGGCGCGGCCCGTCTGCTGTCCCGCGCCGCCGACCGCATCGCCGCTCAGGACCCTGTCCCGCACGGAATCGACGCCGACGGCCTGGTCACCTGGGCCCGCGACGCCGCAACCCGCACCGACCCTCCGACCCCACGCCTGAGGCTGCCGGCGAGCTGAGGTATCGCAATCAGCTGTACCGCAGACATTCGTCCTGCAGATCGGTGTGAGGCCCGCCACCCTTCATTTGTGCATATCGGTGGAGTCGCGATATCCGGCGCTGTGCAGGTCGAGTTCAGGCGCGGACACGTGCAGCACCTCGTAGCGTTCGCCGGCAGGTTCGCCGGCGGGCACCTGGTGGCGCCAAAGCGTGAAGCGCAGCAGGTGCCAGTCCCTCGGGTCGAAAGCCAGTGCTGCTGTGTGCAGGTCCGGGTGGTCGGCGAGGGTGGCCAGCTCGGCAAGTTCGTCGTCGATCGAAACGGCCGCGTCGCCCTGGGGCGGTTGCGGGAGTTCGACGATCCGCCGGGAGGCGGCCAGTGGTGACTCGCCGGCGGCGCCGCGAACACACGCGATCACCGTCCACTGGGAGACGGGTGGGCGGCCGAAGTCGCGGACGATGTTCTGGAAGCCGCCGCCGCCGATCAGGAACTGCGTCATCGCGGCCGGGGAGTTCCACAGGTAGAACGGGGCGTACTGGCTCACCTGGGAGCCGTCGACACCGCGGACCCGGATCAGGTACGCCTTCAGGGCGAGACCCGCGCGGTCGTCCAAGGCGTGCCCGTTGCGCCGGACCCGCTCCCGGATGATGCCCATGTCGTAGTCCGCCGGCAGCGTCAGCGAGTACTGCATCGCGAGCATCAGGCGGCCGCCGATCGCAGCAGGGCGAGCGCGCCCCGGACCGCCCGGTCGAACGGCTCCCGGGAACCCGCCGCCCGGGCAAGGACATAGCCGCCCTGCAGGGTGGCGGCGATCGCGGCAGCGGTGTCGTCGGGATCGAGCTTGGACGACAGCGACGGGTCGGAGGCGAGCACCGACGACAGCGCAGAGCACAGCCAGGCGAACGTCTCCGTGACCGGGCCATGCAGCGCCGGGTCGGCCAGGACGTCCGGGTCCTGGGTGAGACGGCCGACCGGGCAGCCGCGCAGCACGTCGCGGTCCACTGTCAGATACGCGGTGATCCGCGAGACCGCAGTCCCCGGGCCGTCCAGCAGGACACCGGCCCGGGCGCGCAACTCGGAGGCGGTGCGCTCGATGGCGACGGCGGCGAGGTCGGGCTTGCCGCGGAAGTGGTGATACATGCTGCCTTGGCCGGCGCCGGCGCGGTCCTGGATGGCGCGGGGGCTGGTGCCGGTGTAGCCGCGCTCCCACAGCAGCGCGCGGGTGCTCTCGACCAGGCGGTCGGCGGTGTCCATGCTGTACATACTAGTTGGTACAACAATGGACACCGCCACACAGCATTAGGTCAGCTCGACCTGCAGGGCCTGGAAGGTCGAGCGCGAGGCGGCCGCCTGGTTGCGCAGGATCTCGTCGATCTCGCGGGTCTCCTCGGCGGTGTGGCGGCCGAGGATCAGGTCGAGCTCCAGGCGCTCGGCCGGCGTCCGGTACGCGGCGATCTCCCGCGCGAGGGTCCGCCGTGCCCGGCGCGCCTCGAAACGGCTGGTCACAGCGTTGCGAACCCGGCTCGCGGTCGTCTGGGTGGCCATCATTCGACTCCTTCATCTGGGGTGGTCCTGCCGTCTACTGTATCGATTCAGAAAGATCATCACACCTGGATTGATGGTGAGACGCGACACGCGTGCGGCAGGATGCAGGAGTGCGCGACATCGACGTCGACCCCGCCACGCTCGATCCTGTCGAGACCGCCTCCAGGGACGAGCTCGCCGCCCTGCAACTCGGACGGCTGCGGCAGACATTGCAGACGGTCTACGAGCGGGTGCCGCACTACCGCGAAGCGTTCGACGCCGCCGGGGTCCACCCGGACGACCTGCGCGAGCTGGGCGACCTCGCGGCGTTCCCGTGCACCACCAAGGAGGACCTTCGGCGGCAGTACCCGTTCGGCATGTTCGCGGTACCGCGGCAGCAGGTCGTCCGGGTCCACGCCTCCTCCGGCACGACCGGGCGGCCCACCGTCGCGGGGTACACGGCCGGCGACATCGACACGTGGTCCGCGCTCATGGCCCGCTCGATCCGTGCCGCCGGCGGGCGCCCCGGCGACGTCGTGCACGTCGCGTACGGCTACGGCCTGTTCACCGGCGGCCTCGGGGCCCACTACGGCGCCGAGCGGCTCGGCTGCACCGTCGTGCCCGTCTCCGGTGGCATGACCGAGCGGCAGGTCATGCTCATCCAGGACTTCCGGCCGGACGTCATCATGGTGACCCCGTCGTACCTCCTCGCGATCGTCGACGAGATGCACCGGCAGGGGATCGACCCGGCCGCGACGTCACTGGCCGTCGGCATCCTCGGGGCGGAGCCGTGGACCGGTGACATGCGCACCGAGATCGAGTCGCGCCTGGACATGCACGCGGTGGACATCTACGGGCTGTCCGAGGTGATGGGGCCCGGTGTCGCCGTCGAGTGCGCCGAGACCAAGGACGGCCTGCACCTGTGGGAGGACCACTTCTACCCGGAGATCATCGACCCCGTCACCGGCGCCGTGCTGCCCGACGGCGAGGTCGGCGAGCTGGTGCTCACGTCGCTGACGAAGGAGGCGATGCCGGTCATCCGGTACCGCACCCGCGACCTCACCCGGCTGCTGCCCGGCACCGCCCGCACGATGCGCCGCATGCAGCGGATCACCGGGCGCAGCGACGACATGATGATCGTCCGTGGCGTGAACGTGTTCCCCACCCAGATCGAGGAGCTGCTGCTGCGGGTGCCGGCGCTGGCACCGCATTTCCAGTGCGTGCTGACGCGGCCCGACCGGCTCGACACGCTCACGGTGCAGGTCGAACGGCGGCCGGACACCCACCCCGGCGACGCCCCGGTCGCCGGGGCGCGGCTGGAGTCCCTGGTGAAGGACGTCATCGGGGTGACGGTGACGGTCCGCGTGCTGGACCCGGGCGGCGTGGAACGCTCCGCCGGCAAGATGCGCCGCGTGGTGGACGAACGCCCCTGACGAGGACGGCCGAGGGTCAGGCCGCCTCGCGGTCCGTGGCCCGGGCGGTCGTCTGCCCGGGAACGAGCCGCAACCGTCGCCGCGGCGGAGCGTCCCCGCCGTCGCCCCCGGACGAGGAAGAGGACGAAGACGAAGACGGGGGAGAGGGCAGGCGCGACGGCGGGCGGCCCGGGTCGAGGGCGGGCCGGGTGAGGGCGACGACGATCGCGTACCCGGCCAGGACGAACCCGTGGCTGAGCAGCCGTGCCGTCTCGACCCGCCCGGCGAGGACGTCGTTGACGCTGAGCAGGGCCAGCAGCGCGACGAACGCGGTCAGCATCGGCAGCGCGCCCGCCGGGCGGCCGCGGCGGCTGGCGATCCAGCCGAAGCCGGCGCCGATGGCGACGTTCCAGGCGGCGGACTCGTGCCACAGGTGCCCCGAGCCGTTGCCGTGCAGCTCGGTGGCGGTGGCGGCGTTGGTGACCTGGGCGATCCCGAGGACGAACTGGGCCGCCCCGAACCCGCCGAGCAGCACCCGCAACCCCACCACCAGGGCCCGGCGCCCGGCGAACCTGCTGCGCAAGGCACCCGCGAAGCGCCGCGTGGGCGGTACCTCCGCGGCGGGAAGGACACCGTGGGCGTCGAGCGCGGCGAGCAGGTCGTCGGAGCCGGCCGGCTGGGCGGGCACCTGATGGACCCGGAACAGCCGGGTGGCCGACGCCGCGTCGGCGTGCCACGTGCGGCACCCGGCGCAGCGCAACAGATGCGCGTCCGTCAGGGCGGCGTCGATCGGCTCGGCCTCACCGTCGAGACGCGCGGACAGCGCCTCGCGGAAGGCCTCGCAACCGGCGGCAGGGGAACGCTCCACCCCCCGATGGTGCCAGACGCACCCGCTGGATGGGCGGCCCCACGGGCGCTAAGCCAGCGCGGTGGCGGCCTCGGGCAGGGTGTCGTGCAGGGAGAAGACCTTGTCCAGGCCGGTGATCCGGAACACCCGGCGGACCTTGTCGTCCGGGCAGACCAGGCCGAGCGCGCCGCCGGTCTCGCGGACCCGGTTGTGCGCGCCGATGAGCACGCCGAGGGTCGTGGAGTCCATGAACGTGACCGCGGTCAGGTCGACGATCACCTTGCCGCCGCCCTCGTCGAGCGCGGTGGTGATCGTCTGGCGCAGCTGCGGTGCGGTGCTGACGTCGAGTTCGCCGTCTGCCCGGACCACGCTGTGCCCATTGAACGTCGAGATCGAGAACGCCATCCGACAATCTCCACTTCGTGGGTAGCGGTATGACCGTAGCCGGTCTTGCGCCGGGCGTTATCGTTGGCCCGGGACATGTTGCACCGGAAGGACACTCGATGAGCACCGTGGACGATGCGCCGCCCGGCGTGCCGATCGAGATCCTGCTCGTCGAGGACGATCCGGGCGACGTGCTCATCACGCGCGAGGCGTTCGCCGAGCACAAGGTGTCCAACCGGCTGTCGGTCTGCACCGACGGCGCCGAGGCGCTGCGGTTCCTGCGCCGGCAGGGCGTCCACGCGGGCGCGCCGCGGCCCGACATCGTGCTGCTGGACCTCAACCTGCCCGGCGTCGACGGCCGCGTGGTCCTCGAGGTGATCCACGCCGACCCCGAGCTCAACAGCATCCCGGTGGTGGTGCTCACCAGCTCCAGGGCCGAGGAGGACTTCCTGCGCAGTCACGAGCTGCGGGTCGACACGTACATCGCGAAACCCGTCGACTTCGCCAGCCTGATGCACGTCGTGCGCCGGATCGAGACGTTCTTCATCAGCGTGCGGCGCAGCACACCAGCCTGACCGTGGCGCTCGTTTCCGCCATGGTACGAAAAGCAGCCTCGGGTTGCTCACGGACAGCGGCGCCGACGAGCCACGCGCGAGCACTCACCCGTCCACCCGCGCCGGCCGCCTGAACTCTCACGGAGCGTCGATGGCGTTGCGGGTGATGGCCTCGGCGAGCCAGTGGCCAGAGGACTTCACCGTGCGGCGCAGCGTGTCGTAGTCGACGTGGATGAGGCCGAAGCGGCGGCTGAAGCCGAAGGCCCACTCGAAGTTGTCGAGCAGGGACCAGGCGAAGTAGCCGCGCAGGTCGACGCCGGCGGTGATGGCCTCGTGGACCGCGGCCAGGTGCCCCTGCAGGTAGGCGATCCTCTCGGGGTCGTGGATCGCGCCATCGGGGGTGGGGCGGTCGTCGTAGGCGGCGCCGTTCTCCGTGACGTAGATCGGCCGGTCGCCGTAGTCGCGGCGGATGCGCAGGAGCAGGTCGCGCAGGCCGGTCGGGTCGACGGACCAGCCCATGTGTGTGACGGGGCCCGGGGTCGGGTGGAAGCGGACGTGCTGCGCCGTCGGATACGGGGTGCCCTCGTCGAGGGTGCCGTCCGTGGCCGCACTGACCAGGTCCGGCTGGTAGTAGTTCACGCAGACCGCGTCGATCGGCTGCGACACCACCTCCAGGTCGCCGGGCCGCACATACGACATATCCGTGATTTCGGAAATGTCGGCCACCGTGTCGGCGGGGTATGAGCCGCGCAGGATCGGGTCGAAGTAGATGCGGTTGAGCAGGCCGTCGATGCGCCGCGCCGCGTCCAGGTCGGCGGGGGCGTCGGTGAACGGTCGCACCGCGCCGGCGTTCAACGCCACCGAGACCTGCCCGGCGACCCCCGCGGAGCGCAGCGCCGCGACGCCGAGCCCATGCGCGAGCAGCAGGTGGTGGGTGGCGACGAGGGCGTTGAGGTGCCCGCGCCGGCCGGGCGCGTGCCCGCCGGTGCCGTAGCCGAGGAACGCCGAGCACCACGGCTCGTTCAGCGTGTTCCACAGCGCGACGCGGTCGCCGAGCCGGGCGGCGACCGCCGCCGCGTAGTCGCCGAAGCGCAGCGCCGTGTCCCGGTTGGTCCATCCGCCGGCGTCCTCGAGCTCCTGCGGCAGGTCCCAGTGGTAGAGCGTCGCGGTGGGCCGTACCCCCGCGGAGAGCAACTCGTCGACCAGCCGGTCGTAGAAGCCGAGGCCGGCCTCGTTGACCCCGGATCCACCGGCGGGGCGGATCCGCGGCCACGCGATCGAGAACCGGTACGACGACAGCCCCAGGTCCCGCATCAGCGCGACGTCGTCGCGGTAGCGCTGGTAGTGCCCGGTCGTGCGGGCGCCGGTGTCGCCGTTGTCGATGCGGCCGGGCTGGGCGGAGAAGGTGTCCCAGATCGACGGGGTGCGGCCGTCGACGTCCACGGAGCCCTCGATCTGGTAGGCCGCGGTCGCCGCGCCCCACCAGAAGTCCGAGGGAAACGTCAGGACGCCTTTCGCGGTCTGCACCGCTGTCGTGCTCACACCCACCACCACTTCCCCGAACGTCAACAGATAGGTGGCTTGGAGAGCGCTCTCCAAGCCGTGTGACCAGACTGCGACGTCGCGTGTCCGAGTGTCAAGGTGCGAGGGAGCACGCTTCTGCGCGTACCGGACAAAATGCCACCAAAGAAATCGAGGACTCTTGACACACGGGAAACAGCGGGGCAACACTGCGACCTATCGGAGAGCGCTCTCCAAGAGATCCCCCCGCCCGCGCCTCCTCACCCCTCAGCAAGGAGCTCACGTGCATCCGGCACATGCTTCCGCCCCCGCCTGGCGGAGACTGCTCAGTTCGCGATGGCGCATCGCCCTGGTCGTTGCCGTCGTCGCCGCCGTCGCTGTCGTGGTCGCGCCGTTCGCGCGCGCCGCCGACAGCCTGATCTCGCAGGGCAAGCCCGTCACGTCGTCGTCGGACCAGGCACCCGACGTGGCCGCCAGCTTCGTCAACGACGGCAACGCCGGCACCCGCTGGAGCAGCCAGTGGAGCGACCCGCAGTGGATCCGCATCGACCTGGGTGGTCCCGCCACCATCAGCCAGGTCGTGCTGCAGTGGGAGGGCGCCTACGGCAAGTCCTTCAAGATCCAGACGTCGAGCAATGACACGACCTGGACCGACATCTACACCACCACGACGGGCGCCGGCGGCACGCAGACGCTCAATGTGTCCGGCGCCGGCCGCTACGTGCGGCTGAGCGGCACGGAGCGCGGCACCGGCTACGGCTACTCGCTGTACGAGTTCAAGGTGTACGGCTCCCTGGACGGCACCACCAACCCCGGGACGTGTGACACCGGGACCAATGCCGCGCAGGGCAAGACCGCCACCGCGTCGAGCGTCGAGGGCGCGGACGTGGTCGCCGCCAACGCCGTGGACGGCAACGCCGGCACGCGCTGGAGCAGCCAGTTCAGCGACCCGCAGTGGCTGCAGGTCGACCTCGGCAGCAAGCAGAACGTCTGCCAGGTCGTGCTGCAGTGGGAGGGCGCCTACGGCAAGGCCTTCCAGATCCAGGTGTCCGACAACGCGACCGGCTGGACCGACGTCTACTCGACCAGCACCGGCACCGGCGGCACCCAGACGATCCCGGTGACGGGCGCCGGCCGGTACGTCCGGATGTACGGCACCGCCCGCCCCGGCGGCTACGGCTACTCCCTGTGGGAGTTCAAGATCGCTCTCGGTGGCGGCGGCAGCACCACCACCCCGCCGACCAGCACCAGCCCGACGCCGAGCACGTCGCCGTCGCAGGACCCCAACTGGACGCAGGTCTGGACCGACTCCTTCGACGGGCCGGCCAACACCTCCCCGTCGGCGGCCAACTGGCTGCTGCGGACCGGCACGCAGTACCCGGGCGGCGCCGCGAACTGGGGCACCGGCTCGGTCGAGACCTCCAGCGCGTCGACCGCCAACGTCTACCTCGACGGCGCCGGCAAGCTCAACATCAAGGCCATCCGTGACGGCGCCGGCGCGTGGACGTCGGGCCGCATCGAGACCCAACGGACCGACTTCCAGGCCGCCGCGGGCGAGCAGGTCAAGTTCACCGCCGTGCTCAAGCAGCCGGACGTCGCCAACGGCGACGGCTACTGGCCGGGCTTCCGGGCCACCGGCGCCGCCTACCGCGGCAACTACAACAACTGGCCGGGCGTCGGCGAGACCGACATCATGACCGGGGTCAACGGCCGCAGCCAGCTGTCGCAGACCCTGCACTGCGGCACCGCCCCCGACGGGCCGTGCGGCGAGTACAACGGCCGCACCTCGGGCCTGGCCAGCTGCACCGGCTGCCAGACCGGCTTCCACGAGTACACCCAGGTCATCGACCGCACGAAGACCGACGAGGAGATCCGCTTCTACCTCGACGGCAAGCAGTCCTGGGTCGTGCGCAAGAGTCAGGTCGGCGTCACCGCGTGGAACGCGGCCGTCCAGCACGGCTTCTACCTGCGGCTCGACCTCGCCATGGGCGGCGCGTGGCCGAACGCGATCGCCGGCTACACCGTCCCGACCCCGCAGACCACGTCCGGCGGCATCCTGTCCGTCGACTCGGTCACGGTGTCCAAGCAGACCGGCACCACGCCGGCCGCGATGACGGACCCGGCCACGCCGGGCGGCCCGAGCGTCGTCAAGGTCACCGGCTCGCAGGGCAACTGGCAGCTGCAGGTCGGCGGCCAGCCGTGGGAGATCCGCGGTCTGACCTACGGGCCGCCGCAGGCCGCCGCCGACGGGTACATGCGCGACCTGAAGAACATGGGCGTCAACACGATCCGCACCTGGGGCGTGGACGACGCGAACACCCCGACGCTGCTCAACCGGGCCGCGCAGCAGGGCATCAAGGTGATCGTCGGGCACTGGCTCAACCAGGGCGCCGACTACGTCAACGACACCGCGTACAAGAACGCCACGAAGACCGAGGTCGTGAACCGGGTCAACGCGCTCAAGAACCACCCGGGCGTGCTGATGTGGGACGTCGGCAACGAGGTCATCCTGACCATGCAGGACCACGGCCTGGCCGCGGACGTCGTCGAGGCCCGCCGCGTGGCGTACGCCAAGTTCGTCAACGAGCTGGCGATCGCGATCCATGCCGCCGACCCGAACCACCCGGTCACCTCGACCGACGCGTACACCGGCGCGTGGCCGTACTACAAGAACAACGCCCCGGCCCTGGACCTGCTCGCGGTCAACTCCTACGGCGCGATCAACAACATCAAGCCGGACTGGATCGCCGGCGGTTACACCAAGCCGTACGTGGTCACCGAGGCCGGCCCGTCCGGTGAGTGGGAGGTCCCGAACGACGTCAACGGTGTGCCCACCGAGCCGACCGACCTGCAGAAGCGGGCGGGCTACACCGCCAGCTGGAACGCGATCAAGGGTCACCCCGGCGTGGCGCTCGGCGCGACCGAGTTCCACTACGGCCTGGAGAATGACTTCGGCGGCGTCTGGCTCAACACCTACGGCGGCGGCTGGCGCCGGCTCGGGTACGGCGCGCTGAAGCAGGCCTACACCGGCACGCCGCTGGCCAACACGGCACCGGAGATCACCAGCATGACGGTCGGCAACCAGACCGCCGTGCCCGCCGGTGGCACCTTCACCGTCAACGTCGCCGCGAACGACCCCAACGGCGACACCATCCGGTACAACGTGATGATCAGCGACAAGCACATCACCGGCAACACCGGCTTCCGCAACGTCAGGTTCACCCAGAACGGCTCCACCTTCACGGTGACCGCGCCGGAGACCCTCGGCGTGTGGAAGGTCTACGTCTACGCCTTCGACGGCCAGGGCAACGTCGGCATCGAGACGAAGTCGTTCAAGGTGGTGCCGCCGGTCATCGCCGGCACCAACATCGCCCAGGGCAAGACCGTGACCGCGTCGTCCTACCAGCCAACCGGCACCAACGGCCCGCAGCTGCCGTCCTACGCGACCGACAACAACTACGGCACCCGCTGGGCGTCGGAGTGGGTCGCCACCGCGTGGTGCACGGTCGACCTGGGCAGCAAGCAGACCTTCAACAAGGTCTTCCTGGCCTGGGAGGCGGCGTACGCGAGCGGCTACCAGATCCAGACGTCCGACGACAACGCGAACTGGACGACGATCTACTCGACGACGACCGGCAACGGCGGCTTCGACGAGCTCAACGTCAGCGGCAACGCCAGGTACGTGCGCATGAACGGCACGGCGAAGCCGACCACCTACGGTTACTCGCTCTGGGAGTTCGGCGTGTACCGGTAGGCCCCGCGAATCGGGCGGGCGGCCTCGGCCGCCCGCCCTTTCGTCTGTATTTTTCAGCGAATTTCGTGCTATGTAGTGGAGAGCGCTCTCCATGCACCGTGCTATAAAACCGGCCATGAGCGATCCACGTTCGGCCCGCAAACCCACCCTTGAAGACGTCGCGGAAGCCGCCGGCGTCTCCCGGGCCACGGTGTCGCGCGTCATCAACGGTGTTCGCAACGTCGACCCGAAGCTGCACGCCATCGTGTGGCAGGCCGTCGACGCCACCGGCTACGTGCCCAACCGCGCGGCCCGCTCCCTCGTCACCCGCCGCAGCGGGACGGTGGCCCTCGTCGTCTCCGACGCGGTCAGCCACGACGACGACCCGTTCATGCGCCGCTTCTTCGCCGACCCGTTCTTCGGCCGCATCGTCGGCGGCGTCATGTCGGTCCTGCGCCCCAAGGGCATCCAGCTCGCGCTGCAGATCGTCGGCACCGACGAGGCCCGCGGCCGGCTCGTCGGCGACCTCGGCCAGGGCCAGGCCGACGGCGCGGTCGTGCTGTCGCTGCACCCCGACGACACGCTGCCCCGCCAGCTGTACGAGGCCGGCATCGCCGCGGCCCTCGTCGGCCGCCCGGCCCAGCCGGTGCCGATCAGCTACGTGGACCTCGCCAACGACGCCGGCGGCGTCCTGGCCGCCGAGCACCTCATCGGCCGCGGCTGCACCCGCCTGGGCATGATCACCGGCCCCGCGCACGTCCCCGCCAGCCAGGACCGGCTCACCGGCTTCCGCCAGGCCCTGGCCCGCCACGGCTACGCCTGGTTCCCGACGGTCGAGGGCGGCTTCACCTACGAGTCGGGGGAGACCGCGCTGCTGGAGCTCCTCGAGCAGCAGCCGGAGCTGGACGGGGTCTTCGTCGCCAACGACGTCATGGCCCAGGCCGCCGTGATGGCGCTGCGCGGCCGCGGACTGCGGGTCCCGGACGACGTGGCGGTGGTCGGCTTCGACGACAGCAGCGCCGCCCTGGACGCCCGGCCGCAGCTCACCACGGTCCGGCATCCCCTGGAGGACATGGCGGCGGAGAGCGCCCGCCTGGTCCTGGCCCGCATCGACGATCCGTCACTACGGGTGGAGTCGGTCATCTTCGACCCGAAGCTCGTCGTGCGCCAGTCCGCCTGACGTTCACGGTCCGGCCGGGTTTGATCGAAGTCGTCCAGTGGCCACCGGGACGACCGCCGCGGTCCTTCGATCACGCTCAGCAAGGTCGTCGGCCGCCCCGAATTCGCATCCACCGGCACGTACGGTCCGGCGCCGGCTGGCGCCCATCACACCGCCGTGATCAACGCCGTGCGCTGGTCGCTCGGGCAACCGCAGGGCGACTTTGATCACCGCATTCTCGATCAAGCCGTCCGGTGGCCGCCCGGACGACCGTTCCGTGCGGCTGCCGGCGCGGCCGGTCCGGGACTTGGATCACGGATCGGTTGATCGAAGTCGTGGTCTGGCTGCCCGGACGACCAGCCCGCGACTTCGATCACGGCGCGGCGGTGAGGTGGCGGCGCGGCGGTGAGGTGGCGGCGCGGCGGTGAGGTGGCGGCGCGGCGGTGAGGTGGCGGCGCGGCGGTGAGGTCGAGTCGTCCGGTGGCCGCCCGCGCGACCGTTCCGTGCGGCTGCCGGCGCGGCCGGTCCGGGACTTGGATCACGGATCGGTTGATCGAAGTCGTGGTCTGGCTGCCCGGACGACCGGCCCGCGACTTCGATCACGGCGCGGCGGTGAGGTGGCGGCGCGGCGGTGAGGTGGCGGCGCGGCGGTGAGGTGGCGGCGCGGCGGTGAGGTGGCGCCGCGGCGGTGAGGTGGCGCCGCGGCGGTGAGGTGGCGCCGCGGCGGTGAGGTCGAGTCGTCCGGTGGCCGCCCGCGCGACCGTTCCGTGCGGCTGCCGGCGCGGCCGGTCCGGGGCTTGGATCACGGATCGGTTGATCGAAGTCGTGGTCTGGCTGCCCGAACGGCCGGTCCGGGACTTGGATCACGGCGCAGGGGCGAGGTGGCGGCGCGCGCACGGCAGTGTTTCTGTCGGCGGCCGCGGTTCGGCGCCGGCGGACGATCTTGCGGGCGTGATCAAAGGGCAGCAGTGGCCGCGCCGGCGACCACGGGTGTCCTTCGATCAAGTGGCGGGGTGAAGATCGGCGCGTGAAGCGTGGTACTTCACGGTCCGGTCATCGATGGTCACGACTTCCCCGCGATTCGGGCCCGCACGCGACTTGGATCACGTCGGCAAGATCGTCCGATCGCGCTGAACCGGCGCGCGCCGCGACCTGGAGTCAGTGACGCGCGCCGGCAGTCTCGTGGGCCGCGCGGGCTGAGGGCGCGGGGGTGCGGTGGGGTGGGCTGCGTCTTGGAGAGCGCTCTCCGAGATGGTCAGAGTCTGCCGGTGCGGATGGGGTTCGTCAAGCCGGGTGGCCATTGGGAGGCAAAGATCAGGATTCGGTCAGGAGTGGCTGTGCAGGTGTTGACACCTGCCCGGAGCAGGCGGGAAACTTCCTTTACGGAGAGCGCTCTCCAGCCGGGTCGGGTGCCGGCGGGGAGCAGCGCCGAGGTGGCCGGCCACACGATTCGAACGGATCGACGGGGGTTGGCTGGGTCACCTGACCGACGCCGCAGGACTGGCAGTTCGGGTTGGTCGTCCAGGCGGGGGCTGCTCGAAACGATCGTCCGGCGGGTGGGTCTGCCGAGGCCGTCACGGCCCGCGGACCGCGCCCACGGTGTCGGCCGGGTGCGGCGTCCGGGCATTTTCCGGAAGTCCCACCTGCATGTCACCGACGGCGACCGGGTTGGGGTCGTCGCCGGCGGGGCGGCCGCGCGAGCGACCATCCCGTGCACCGATTCCGCAGTTGTGGCGGTCGTTCCGGGCTCTGGGCGCCCTGACCGCCGCAACTGCGGGACCGCGGCCAGGCCCACGGAAGGAGCCAGCAGCCGTGCTACCCAGACCCTGCCGTCCCGCCAGGCGGTTTGCCGCAGCAGCCCTTGTCGTCCTGCTCCTCGGAGGTTGTGGCGCAGCCGACCCTCCGGGCACCGGCGGCCCCACCGCGAGTGCCGCCGCCGCGACCGACTTCGGCGGCACCGACATCGCATGGGTGCAGCTCATGATCCCGATGGACGAGCAGCTGCTGCCCGTGCTCGACCTGGTGTCGCAGCGCTCCGCCGACCCGGCGCTGACCCGGCTCGCTGCGGACCTGCGCGTCCGGTACACCTCGGAGATCCAGCAACTGAAGGCGCTGCGCGTCAAGGCGGGGCTGGACGACAGCAATCCGCACGCGGGGCACAAGATGCCGGGGCTGGTGGACGCCGACACCCTCGCCGCGATCGGCGGGGCGGGCGGCGCCGAGTTCGACCGGAAGGTCGCCGAATGCCTGCGGGGGCACCTGGACCAGCTGGCGAGCCTGGCCCGGTCGGAGCTCAGCAACGGCACCAGCCCGTCGGTGAAGGACCTCGCCCGGCAGGTCGCCGAGTCGAGGTCCGCGGGTCTGGCAACGCTGCCCGCCGGCGTCACCGTCACCGCCGGCGCCGCAGCAGGCGGCGGCTGACCGCGGCGATCACGAGCACGATGACGGTGGCGAAGCCGAGCAGCGCCACCCTCGCCGGCAGGAACTGCGTCGCCACGCCCAGCCCGAGGACGGGGACCGCGAGCCCCAGGTACCCGCCGAGGAAGACCCCCGCCAGGGCCTCGCCGCGGGTGGCCGGCGGTGCGAGGTCGACGACCGTGGACACGGCGCCCTTGAGCAGCGCGCCCGCGCCCGCACCGGCCACCACGCCGCCGAGCAGGAATACCGGCAGGCTCACCGCCCACACGCCCGCGGTCACGGTGACCAGGCCCGCGGTCATGAGCACCAGGCCGCCGGCGACCTGGCGGCGGACCGGCTCGCGGCGCAGCAGGACCTGCGCGGCGGCGCCGCTGGCGAACACCATCGACGCGACCAGCCCGGCGAGGGCGCGGGACGGGTGGTGCAGCGTACCGGCGACGAAGGCCGGCGCGAGCGACGTGAACAGCCCCAGCACCGACAGCGCCGCGAACGCGCCACCGCCGGCGGCGAAGTAGCGGGGCCTGGCGGCGGCCGGGACGGCGACCCGCTGCGGCCGGTACCGCTGCCGCCGCAGTGGACGCGCGACGGTCTCGGGCACCAGGGCGACGGCAGCCGCGGCCGCCAGCAGGAGCACCAGGAAGACGGCGTACGGTGTGCGCAGCGGCGCCGTCACGTACTGCGCGAGGAGTCCCGCGACGAGCGGGCCGAACGCGAACCCGCCGAGGTTCGCCACCGTCGCCACCAGGTCGGCGCGTCCGCGGCCGGCGGCCGGGCGGGCGGTGGCGTGCAGCTCGGACAGGTGCGCGGTCGCCGTCGCGGTGATCATGCCGATGCCGAGGCCGGACAGGACCCGGGCGACGATCACCACGCCCAGCGACGTCGAGGTCAGGAACAGCGCCGCGGCGGCCGCCTCGAGCAGGATCGCCGGCAGCAGCACCCGTCGGCGGCCCCAGCGGTCCGACAGGTGCCCGGCGAGGAAGAGGCTGACGATGACGCCGACCGCGTACGCGGCGAACGCGACGGTGACCGCGATCGTCGAGTAACCGTCGTGGCGCTGGTAGATCGCCCACAACGGGGTCGGCACGACGGTGAAGGCCAGGGATATGGCGAACGCGACCGCGATCGTCCAGAAGCCCCGCTCGTGGCGGGTGGCGTCGGCAGTGGCCGTCTGGTCGGTGGGCCGGGTCAGCACGGTGGTCATGGTGACACTGTGCCCGCGGCGCATCAGCACCTGCGACGAATGTTCGTGCTGGGCACCATCACGAAATGCGATAGTGCTGCAATGGAGCTGCGGCATCTCGTGTACTTCGTGACCGTTGCCGAGGAGCGCAACTTCTCCCGTGCCGCCGAGCGGTTGCGGGTGGTGCAGTCCGGCGTGTCCGCCGCGATCCGGTCCCTGGAGCGGGAGCTGGGCGCGCAGCTGTTCGACCGCAGCTCGCAGCGGGTCGCGCTCACCGACGCCGGCAGCGCGCTGCTGCCCGCGGCCCGGGCCACGATCGACGCCGCCCAGGCCGCCCGGGACGCCGTCGACGAGGTCCGCGGCGGGCTGCGGGGCACGCTGCGGATCGGCACCCTGATCTCGGTCGGGTTCGTCGACCTGCCGGGTCTGCTCGGCCAGTTCCGGGCCGAGCATCCCGCCGTTGACCTGCGGCTGCGGGCGGCGCCGACCGGGTCGGCGGGGCTGGCCAGGTCGCTGCTGGACGGGGAGCTCGATGTGGCGTTCCTGTCCCTGGCGGGGCGGCCGCCGACGGGTCTGTCCGTGCGCGTCCTGGTGGCCGAGCCGATCGTCGCGGTCCTGCCGGCGGCGCACCGGCTCGCCGGCCGGGCCGCGGTGACCCTCGCCGACCTCGCCGACGAGCCGTTCGTCGACTCGCCGCCGGGCTACGGCAACCGCACCGAGGTCGACCGGGGGTTCGCCGCCGCCGGGCTGCTGCGGCGGGTGGCCCTCGAGGTCGCGGACATCGCCACCGTCGCCCAGTACGTGCGCAACGGCCTCGGCGTCGCGCTGCTGCCGCGCTTCTCCGTCGGCACGGGGGCCGGCCTGCGGACGCTGCCGGTGACCGGGGCGAGGCTGCGCTGGACGTTCGGAGTGGCGACCGGCTCGGCCCGCCGGCCGAGCGCCGCGGTCCGTGCGCTGCTCGACCTGGTCGACGCCCATCGGGTGCAGGCTTCCGCGTCTGAGGCGCGCGCCGGGTGAGGTCCGGCACATCCATTTGCATCATCGCAGTCCCATGTTTTTAGACTGACTGGTCAGTACAAGTCAGGGGGCTGTTGTGACCACCGTTGTGGAAGCGCGCGGGCTCGGTGCCCGCACCCGGCGCGGCTGGGTGTTCCGGGACGTCGACCTCGACATCGAGGCGGGGGAGCGGGTCACCGTCACCGGCCCGGCCGGCAGCGGGCGCACGTCGCTGCTGCTCGCCCTCGCCGGCTACTTCGCGACCAGCGCCGGCAGCGTCCACCGGCGGGGTGTCGTCGCTCTCGGGCACGTCCCCGGCGTCCACGAGCCGGAGCCCGCGCTGACCGTCGCGGAGCACGTCGAGGAGCGGCGCATCCTGCTCGGCCGCCGCGGCAGGGGTCGCGTCGAGGACCCGCCGCTGGACCCCGGCACCCTCGGCCGCGACCTCGACGCCCTCGGCCGGCACCTGCTCGGCCTCACCCTCGCCCGCATCGCGGGCCCCGCCGCCGTGGTCGTCGACGACGTCGACAGCGGACTGTCCACGGTGGAGCGCGCCGGCCTCGACGAGGCGCTGGAGGCCTTGACGGCCGACGGGATCGCCGTCATCACCGCCGCCCGGGAGAGCGCGACGGGCCGCGTCTTCGCCCTGGAGGGACACCGATGAGGCTCGCGCTGTTCGAGCTGCGGCGCTTCACCCGGGCGCCGATCACCGTCGCCGCGCTCGCCGTCCTGGCGCTGATCCCGCTGCTGTACGGGGCGCTGTACCTGTGGGCGTTCTGGGACCCGTACGGCAACATGCGCCACATCCCCGTCGCGGTGGTCAACGCGGACCGGCCCGCGACCGCCACCGACGGCAGCACCGTGCACGCGGGCGACGATCTCACCGCCAGGCTCCTGCGCCGCGACGTGTTCGGCTGGCAGCAGACCACCGACGCGGCGGCCCGCAGAGGCCTCGCGGAGGGGCGTTTCCAGGTGGTCTTCGAGATCCCGGCGGACTTCTCCGCGTCGCTGGTCACCCCGCCCGACCCGGACCGCGACCCGACCGGCGGGCGGCTGCTCGTCGTCAACGACGACGCCACCAACTACCTCACCGGACAGCTGTCGCGCAGCGTCTTCACCGAGGTACGGGCGAGCGCCTCGGCGTCCGCCGCCGGCGGCTACTTCGACCGGATGCTGATCGGCTTCACCGACCTCAAGTCGCAGACCGCCCAGGCCGCCGACGCCGCGGGCAAGCTGTCCGACGGCGCCACCCAGGCCGGCACCGGCGCCGGCGACCTCGCCGGCGGCCTCGACCAGGCCGGCACCGGCGCGGGCGACCTCGCCGCCGGGCTCGACGAGGCCACGAAGGGCTCCCGGCAGCTGTACGACGGGCTCGTCGCCCTCGACCAGGGCGCCGCGCAGCTCGCCGACGGCACGGCGCAGGCCGCCGCCGGCGGGCAGCTGCTCGCCGGGAAGGTCGACGCGGCCGCCGGCGCGATCGAGCCGGTGCTGCGCGACAACGCCGCGCTCATCGAGGCCGCCGCGACCAGCATCGCCGACGGCGCCGACCTGCTGCGCGAGCACCTCGACGCGCTGCCGGCCCTCGCCACGACCGCCACCCAGCGGGCCACGGCCACCCGGGCGTCGCTGGAGCAGCTCGGCAGGCGGTACCCGCAGATCGTCGACAGCGCCGAGTACCGCACGGCCGTCACGGCCGCGGACACCGCCGTCACCGCGGCGCGGGCGGTGCAGACCCGCCTGGAGACCGGCGACCTCGCCGCCGTGCGCGCCGACCTGGACCGCGCGTCGCGGATCGCCCGGCAGGTCGCGGCCGCCGCACCGCACCTCGCCGACGACGTCGTCGCCGCCCGGGCGCAGGTCGACCAGCTCGCCGACGGCCTCAACCGGCCGCCGCCGGCGCCGCCCAGCTGCACGCCGGCACCGGCTCGCTGTCCAACGGTGCCCGCGACCTGTCCGGCGGGCTGTTCCGGCTCTCCACCGGCGCCCGGCAGCTCGACGACGGGCTCGGCGCCCTCGCCGACGGCGGGCACCGGCTCGCCGGCGGGCTCGGCGAGCTCTCCGACGGCGCCAGCCGGCTGGCCCGCGGCCTGTCCGACGGCGCGGCGAAGATCCCCGGCTACGACCCCGACACCCGCGCCGAACGGGCCGGCGTCCTCGGCGACCCGGTGGCCCTCGAACGCGACACCGAACACCCCGCCGCCACGTACGGCGCCGGCTTCGCGCCGTACTTCCTCGGCCTCGCCCTCTGGGTCGGCGCGATGATCAGCTACATGGTCCTGCGCCCCCTGACCCGCCGGCACCTGGTGTCCGGCGCGCCCGCCCACCGCGCGGCCCTCGCCGGCTGGCTGCCCGGCCTCATCGTCGGCGTGGTCCAGGCGACGGCGCTGTTCCTGGTCGTGCGGTTCGCGCTCGGGCTGCACCCCGCCCACCCGCTCGCCATGTACGGGTTCCTGTGCCTCACCGCCGTCGCGTTCACCGCGATCGTGCAGTGGTTCGGCGCCCGCCTCGGCACGGCCGGCCGCCTCGTCGCGCTCGCCGTGCTGATGCTGCAGCTCACGTCGTCCGGCGGCACGTACCCGATCGAGACCACGCCCGGCATCCTGCAGGCGGTCCACCCGTTCCTGCCGATGACGTACGTCGTGTCAGGGGTCCGGCACCTCGTCAACGGCGGCCCGGGCGGTACGGTCGTCACCGGGGCCCTGGTCCTGGCCGGGTTCGCCGCTGCCGCGTTCGCGCTGACGACCGTGGCCGCGTGGCGGGGGCGCCGCCTGACGCCGTCGAAGCTGCACCCGGACCTGGTGATGTAGAGGGGTTTCACGTGGGAGACGGCCGGACCCGGCGCCGCACCGACACCCGGCAGCGGCTGTACGAGGCCGCGATGGAGCTCATCGCCGAGCACGGCTTCTCCGCCACGACCGTCGAGGACATCGCCCTGCGCGCCGGCGTCGCCAAGGGCACCGTCTACTACAACTTCCCCTCGAAGAACGCGCTGTTCGAGGAGCTGCTGCGGCACGGCGTCGGCCTGCTCACCGCCGACTTCCGTGCCGCGGTCGACGGCGTCGCGCCGCCGGAGGCGGTCCTCGCACTCATCCGGGCGGAGCTGGCGTACATCGAGCGCCACCGCTCGTTTGCGCAGCTGCTGCTGTCGGAGATGTGGCGCACCAACCGCGAGTGGCACCAGACCCTGCAACTCCTGCGCAGCGAGGCCGTCGACGTCATCGCCGCGGTGCTGCGCCGCGGCGTCGACGAGGGCCAGTTCGACGCCGCGCTGGACGTGCGCATGGCCGCGGCGGCCCTGTTCGGGGTGTGCCTCGTGGTCGCCGTCGACTGGCTCGTCTTCGAGCCGGACCGCTCCCTCGCCGACGTGCAGGACGCCCTCATCACCGTCATCCGCGCCCGCGTCGGCGTCTGAGCACGCTGGAAAGGCGCGGGGCCCGGGAAGCATGCGCTTCCCGGGCCCCCTCCCCACCCGACCCCTAGGAGCAGGTCGCGCCGTTGAGCTTGACGTTGCTCGGCGGCGGGGTTGACGGACCGTTGGCGGTGTAGCCGATCGTCACCGAGGCGCCGGCGGCCAGGGACGGTGCCCAGGTCGGTGCGGCCGCGGTGAACGTGGTGCCCGACTGGGTGACGGTGGCGTTCCAGCCGCTGCCGAGGGTCACCCCGGACGGCACGGTCCACGTGATGGAGAACGGGTTCGCGGCGGACGAGCCGGTGTTCTTCACCGTGACCGCGGCCTGGTAGCCGCCCTGCCACGCGTTGTCGATGCGGACGGTCGCGGTGCAGGCGCCAGGGCCGGTGTTGCCCGACGGGGAGACGGACACCGACACCGACGGCGACGCGGAACCGGTCGGGCCGGTGCCGCCGACGGGCGGGATCAGGTACGGCTGGAGGATCGACTGCTTCTGCTGGTTGACCGTCTTCCAGTCGTCGGCGACGATGCCGCCGGTGTCACCGGAGTTCGGGTTCCAGGACCAGTAGGTGAAGTCCATGCCGGTGACGCCGGTGCCCATGTACTCCATGAGCTTCTTCAGCCACAGGACGTCCTGCGGGCTCTGCAGCGTCGAGCCGAACTCGCCGACGAGGACCGGTGCGATGTTCTGCTTCTCCAGGTACCCCCAGAAGCCGTCCCAGATCGCCGGGAGGTTGTTCGGGAACGCCGGGTCGTCGAACCAGGCCTGGTGGTAGACGGAGTTGCCGTACTCGTGCGCGGAGTAGACGAGCTTGTTCGGCTTGTTGAGCCGGACCGGGTACTGGCCGGCCTTGGACAGGTTGCCGCCCCACCAGCCGCAGGGCTCGTCGGGGATGTTGTCCCAGGCGTTGGCGTTGCCGCCGCTGGTGCAGCTGACGCCCTCGACGACGATGAGCCAGTTGGGGTTGACCTCGAGGATGGCGTTGCCGGCGCGCTCGGCGGCCAGGCGCCAGTCGCGGTTCACGTCGCCGCAGCCCCAGCAGGAGCCGGTGCCGCTGGGGTCGGTACCGTCGGCGTGCGGCTCGTTGTGCAGGTCCGCGCCGACGACGGTCGGGTTGTTCGCGTAGTGCTGGGCCAGCGAGCGCCAGTTGGCGATCCACGTGGACTCGGGGGTCGCCGAGACGTACCAGAGGGCGCTCTGCCCGGCACTGGTCGGGCGGTGCCGGTCCAGCAGGATGCGCATGCCCTTGGTCCCGGCGTACGCGACGACCTTGTCCAGGATCTGCAGCGGCGTCAGGCCCTGCAGGTCCGGGTTGGTGTAGCCGTCGACGCTGTTGGCGGTCGCGCCGGGCTTCAGGGCATCCTCGGAGAACGGCACCCGCAGCGTGTTGTAGCCGAGGCTGGCGATCTGGTCGATGTGGTCGCGCCACGGGCGGGCCCACAGGCCGTGGAACGTCTTGTTGTCGGTCTCCATGCCGAACCAGTTGAGCCCGGTCAGCCGCACCGGGTTGCCGCCCGCGTCGATGATCTGGTTGCCGCGGGTGCTCAGGTAGCCGGTGCCGGTGCCACCGACGGCCGCCTCGGCCGTGCTGTTGAGCCCGATCACGGCGACCGCGCCGACGACGGCCATACTGCTGGCCGCGACGGCGGCCCAGAGTCTTCTCACCACACCCTCCTCAGTGGACACTGCCGTCGCCGGTGGTTTCGCTGGTACCGGCGGCGGGTGCGTGCCGACGCTAGGAGCAGCCCGCTCGACGGGCCATCGCCGTGTGTTGTGTGGCGCGTTTGCGCAGGTCAACCGTGTTTCTGTTACGAAAGTTACATCGCCGGGAGCTGCGCGAGGAGCTTGCTGTGCGCGGCGAGGACCTGTTCGGCGGCGGCCTTCGTGGCGGGGTCGGCGCCGTTCTTCGCCTCCGAGCCGCACAGCGCCGTCGTGCCGGTCAGGTGCTCGCGGAGCACCTCCAGGGCCTTCGCCGGCTGCTGCGCGGCGGGCAGCGCCCGGATCGCGGTCATGTCGGCCTCGACGACCATCCCGGGCAGGTCGTGCCCGGCGTGGATGCTGGAGTCCTCGATGGCCCCGCCGTCGGCCAGTGCCTTGCGCAGCGCCGCCAGCTCGGTGCGGTGACCGTCGGCGGCGGAGCGCGCGATCGGTGCGAGGACCGGGTCCCCGCCGGCGACGATGAGGTCGAACAGCTGCGCCGCGCTGGTGTCCAGGGAGATCATCAGCTGCAGGTAGGCGATGTCGGTCGGGTTGAGCACCGTGACGGCCGGCGGCGCGCTGTTGCGCTGCGCGACGGGCGGTGCCGGCTCGTGCGCGGGGCGCGCCCAGAGCACGACGACGGCGAACGCGGCGACGAGCACGATCGCGACCGCCCCGACGCGCCGCCAGACGTCCCTGCCGCCACCGGCGTCGTCGGCGTCGGCGTCGTCGAGCGGCGCGGCTGCGGTGGCCTTGGCCGCCTTCGTAGCGGTCTTCGTGGCGGTCTTCGTGGCGGTCCCGGTCGCCGTGGCCGGACCGGCACCCGCGGATGCCTTGCCGGCGGCGGCGATGGGCTCACGGCCGGTCCGCTGCTTGACGTTGCGGTTCGGCTTGCCCGCCGACGTCCCCGTGCGGGCGGTCTCGGTGGTGCCACCCCCGGCCGGTGCGGCGGTTTCCGTGGCGGGCACGGCCGGCTGTGCCACCGGGGCCGGCACGGTCGTCGGGGTCTCCTCGGCGGTGTCGACGGCGTCCGTGGCCTCGGCGACCTCTGCGGTCCCGGCCGCCGTCTCCGTCGCGTGCTCCGCTCCGGCCATGGCCGGCTTGTCGTCGGTCACCGCAAGCCACTTCCTCGCCGCACGACGCTCTCCCGGCGCACGACGCTCTGCCGGCGTGCGGTGACGCTGTCCGCCGCGGTCGGGGTGGCGGCCCCGGCCGACGGCGCCGCGGCGCTGGGCACAGCCGCGGAGCGGTTCCCATGGGGCGGTTGACCCCCAGGGGAACCCGTGGACACGGTGCCCGCGCCGCGGCACCCGTGGGCGAGCGGCAGCATGGTGACGGGTGATGGTCCCGCAACCGTCCGGGCGGTGGTCACGCATCGACGGTAAGCGCCCGGACCTGCGGAGAGCATTAGAGGGACTTTAAGATTCGCGCAGACGCCCCCGACGTTTTCCGCCCCCGCCGATAACAACTTTTCCGCAGACTGATTGTCGTGGCACGGCTCGCCCGGCCGACTTCTACGTCCGCGACCCTGGCCACGTCACGCTCTGGCCGGCCGCCGTCCTGCGACCCCGCCACCACATCGAAACGACCGCGACCGTGCTCGTGCCGGCGTTCGCGGGATACGTGGTGCTGCTGGGACTGGCGGGCGCCGCGTCGAGCCTGGCGTACCGCCGCCGCTTCGAACGGCACATGAGCACCTGAGGCGGGTCAGGTGCCGATGCGGGTCACGCTGCCGTGCGGGGCGCCCTGCCACCACATGGCGTCGACGAGGTAGGCGGCGTTGCCGCCGTCGGAGATGAACTGCACGACGAGGCGGGTCGGCTCCGTCTGGCCCCGCGACACGGAGTAGCCGTCGCGGGGCGTGGCGGTGACGACGGAGACGACGCCGTCGCGGATGCGGATGACCGCGTCGCCGCCCTCGGAGCGGAACGAGCGCAGGTATGTGTCGATGCCGTCACTGCCGGTCGTCACGGTCCAGCCGTCCACGACGCGGGCGGGCGCGCCGGTGGTGACCTTCGCGGTCGGCGAGGGCGCGGACGAGGTGCGTGGCGCGGCGGGGGAAGGGCTCGAGGCGTGCGAGGACCCGGGCGGCGAGGACGGCGGGGGCAGGCCCGGCTGCGGGATGAGGTCGCCCGGGCCGCGGGCCTCGGCGGCCGGCACGGGCAGCCAGTCCGATGGCACGGCCGTGTGCAGCACGGGGCGCAGCGCCAGCGACGCCACGGCGATGCTCGCCGTGGTCGCCAGGCACCACAGCAGCACCGGCACCGCCGCACGTCTGACCCGCACCGGCAGATCTTCTCACCCGCGCTGCCTTGCGTGGCAAACCCGGCGTTACGGTGTTGCCATGCCGCTGATCCTGCTCGTCGAGGACGACGTCGCCGTCTCCGGCGCCCTTTCGCGGGCGTTGACCGACGCCGGGCACGTCGTGCGTCCCGTCGGCAATGCCGGATCCGCGCTGCGGGTCATCGCGACCGACCCGCCGGACCTGGTCATCCTCGACCTCGGGCTGCCGGACATGGACGGCCTTGACGTGCTGCGGATGCTGCGCGGCATCTCCAACGCGCCGGTCATCGTCGCCACGGCACGGCGCTCGGAGCGTGACATCATCCGGCTGCTGGACGCCGGCGCCGACGACTACGTGACGAAGCCGTTCTCCAGCGCGCAGATGTCGGCGCGGATCAACGCGGTCCTGCGCCGCGGGCAGGGCACGCCCGGGCCGGCCACGGTGCCGGCGGGCGTGACGATCGGTGCGCTGCACGTCAACCCGCAGCAACGCTTCGCGTCGATCGGGGGCCGGCCGCTGCAGCTGACGAAGAAGGAGTTCGACCTGCTGGCGTTCCTGGCGCAGCGGGCCGGGCGGGTGGTGAGCCGGCGTGAGCTGCTGACCGAGGTGTGGCAGCGGCCGGACAGCTCCGGCGAGGACCAGACGATCGACGTGCACGTGTCGTGGCTGCGCCGCAAGCTCGGGGAGAGCGCGACGGCACCGCGGTATCTGCGCACGTTCCGTGGTGTCGGGGTCATGCTCGTCGACCCGGAACAGCCCCCCGCACAGCCATGAGGAACGCGCTCATGCGCCTGTCGTTCGCGATCACGTCGATGATCGCGCTGGCGTTCCTGGTGCCGCTGGCCTATGTCACCAAGGAGATCGCGCACGACCGGGCCCTGGCCGAGGCGCGCTATCAGGCCGACGCGATGGTGGCGGCGCTCGCGTCCACCTCCGGCAACGGATCGGGCGCCCTGGATCGGGCGGTGGCCACGGTACCGGCCGGGCAGAGCGGGCGGCTGGCCGTGCACCTGCTCGGCGAGCCGACCGTCGGCACCAGCCACGCCCCGGCGGTGGAGGTCGACAGGGCCGCCGCGCAGGGCCGGTCGCTGACCGTCGACGCACCCGGCGGCGTGGCGTACCTGCAGACCGTGGTCCTGGACGGCGACCGGACCGCGGTCGTGGAGGTGTACGTCTCCGACGCCGACCTCAGCCGGGGCGTCGGCGCGGCGTGGCTGGCCCTGGTCGGGCTCGCCGTCGTGCTCATCGGCGGCTCGACCCTGGTCGCGGACCGGCTCGGCGCGCAGATCGTGAAGTCCACGAAGCGGCTCGCCGACGGCGCGCGGGCGTTCGGCGACGGCGACCTGCACGCGCGGGTCGAGCCGGACGGCCCGCCGGAGCTGCGGGACGCGGCGCGCAGCTTCAACCGGATGGCGGACCAGATGGTCGCGTTCGCCGACGCCGAGCGCGAGCTCGCCGCGGACCTGTCGCACCGGCTGCGCACCCCGCTGACCGCGCTGCGCCTGGACGCCGACGCGATGCCGCCCGGCCCGATCGGGGAGCGGATGCGCCAGGCGTTCGACGCCCTCGACGACGAGATCGAGCAGATCATCACGACCGCGCGGCGGTCCGCGGCGGACCGGGTGCCGCAGAGCTCCGACCTGGTCGAGGTCGTCGCGGACCGGCTCGCGTTCTGGTCGGTGCTCGCCGAGGACCAGCAGCGCCCGTGGCGGGTCGTCGGCGGCCACGAGCCGGTGTGGGTGCCGGTCGCCGAGTCCGACCTGGTGTCCGCGGTGGACTGCATGCTCGGCAACGTCTTCCAGCACACCCCTGAGGGCGCCGGCTTCGAGGTGCACGTCTCCCCGCGCGGCCTCACCGTCGACGACGCGGGCCCCGGCATCGCGGACCCGGCGCGGGCGCTGCGCCGCGGCTCCAGCGGCGCCGGCTCCACCGGGCTGGGCCTGGACATCGTCCGCCGGGTCGCGGAGACCGCCGGCGGCCGTCTGGTCGTCGGGCGCAGCCCGCTGCGCGGCGCCCGGGTCGCGATCGTGCTGGAGCCGGTCGCGCTGGCGGCACCGCGCCCGCAACGCCGTGTCGTGCGCTGAAACCTGGTCATTCGGTCCTGCCGTCCTGGCGCCGGTCGCCCGAACACTCCCGCTGATCATCTTCGGGGGAGGAACCTTGCCGTTCAGGCTCACGCGCCGCTCAGCCATGCTCGGCGCCATCGCCGCCGCGACGGCCACCGCCGCCCGCGCCTGACCGCCGGCCGGAGGTCGGGCCCGCCGGGTGGTGGGTCGGGTCGTCGATGGATCGCCCGATCAGGTGACCGGCCAATGGCCGCCGGACACCGATGGGCCCTACGGTGATGCGGCAGTGTCCGGTGCGGCCGCCGGACGGCCGAGGAGGGCATCACCGTGATCGACGATGTTGCTGCGGGCGACAACGCCGGGCCCGACGTGGATGCCGTGGAGACCTTGGCCGCGTTCGCCGCGGCGTGCAACTCGCTGCGTGCCGATCGCTCCTATGCCGACCTGCGGCGAAACGCCTCGCCCGGGTCCTTGCCGTCATCGACGCTCAGCAACCTGATCAACGCCAGGTCGATCCCGACCCCGGAGACCCTGAGGACGTTTCTGAAGGCGTGCGGGCTCGGCGATGCGTCGCAGCAACCCTGGCTGTCGGCATTGGAGCGGGTCAGCACCGGCCACCAGGCCCGGCCGGCCGGGGCGGTCCGGGTCCGTGACGCCCGCCCGAGGCTCCTCGGCGTGCATGCCGCGATCCAGTTGCCCGACGTTGACGAACTGCCCCCGTACGTGCCCCGCGACCTGGACGCCGACCTGCGCACCGCCGTGACGGCCGCCGCGGCCGACGGCGGGTTCGTGCTGCTCGTCGGTGGCTCGTCCGTCGGCAAGACGCGTGCGCTGCTCGAGGCGATCCGGACGGTGCTGGCCGAGTGGTGGCTGGTGCATCCCGCCGATGCCGTCCGGATCGGTGCCCACGCCGCCGATCCGGCACCGCGGACGGTGCTGTGGCTGGACGAGCTGCAGCGGTATCTCAACCACGCGGCCAGAGTGCCGGTCGGTGTCATGCAGCAGCTCATCGCCGCTGGAACGGTGGTCGTCGCAACACTGTGGACGGACGAGTACGACATCCGGACCGTCCGCCCTGAGGCCGGCCAGCCCGACCCGTACGCCAACGACCGCGACGTGCTCAGGCTTGCCCATGTGGTCCGGGTGCCTGGGGCGTTCAGCACCACCGAACGCCGTCGCGGCGCCGTCCTCGCGCCGACCGATCGACGGATCCAGATCGCTCTGGAGACCGCCGATGCGGGCTTCACGCAGGTGCTGGCCGCCGGGCCCGAGCTCATCCAGCGATGGGAGCAGGCTCCGGACCGGCAGTGCTACGGCATGGCGGTCATCACCGCCGCGCTCGACGCCCGCCGTGTCGGCGCGCATCGGCCCGTGACCCGTGCATTTCTCGACGCCGCCGCCCCCGCCTATCTCACCCCGGACCGGCAGGCCACCGCCCCGCTCGACTGGCTCGACCAGGCCCTGGCATATGCGACGACCCGGGTGCTCGGCGCCGCCGCCTGTCTTGCCCCGGTGCCGGCCGGCATGGGTCAGACCGCCGGCTACGTCACCGCCGACTACCTGCATCAGCACGCCCGAAGCACCCGCCGCACCGTTGCCCTGCCCGACGCTGTGTGGCAGGCCCTCATCGCGCATCATCACCCCGATGACTGCGCCCGCATCGCGGGCAACGCCGAGCGCCGAGGCCGCCTCGACGACGCCATCACGCTCTACCACCGCGCCGCCATAGGCGACCGGTACCTCGTCCATCAGCTGGTGGACCTGCTGTTCGAGCGTGGTCGCGTCGATGAGGCGCTGCAGCTGCTGCGCGATCGTGCGGACGCCGGCGACCTGTACGCCGCCTACCGGCTGGCCGACGTGCTCACGAAGCTCAATCGCGTGGACGAGGCGCTGCACCTCGTCCGTGGCCGCGCCGATGTGGGTGACGCCGCCTACCGGCTGGTCGGCGTGCTGGTCGGACTGGATCGGGCGGAGGAGGCGCTGCAGCTGCTCCGCAGCCGCGCGGACGCCGGAGACGTGCATGCCGCCCGGCTGCTGGCCGACAGGCTGGTCCAGCAGGGGCGGGTCGGTGAGGCGTTGCAGCTGCTCCGCGACCGGGCGGACGGCGGCGACGGGTACGCGGCCAACCAGTTGATCGGTGTGCTGGGCAAGCTGGACCGGGTCGAGGAGGCGCTGCAGCTGCTCCGCAGGCGCGCGGAGTCGGGCGATCGGAACGCGGCCTACCGCCTGATCGACGTCCTGGTCGAGCAGGATCGCCTGGACGAGGCGCTGCAACTGCTGCGGGACCGTGCCGTCGCCGGCGATCGGAACGCGACCCACCAGCTGACCGACATGCTCATGCAGCGGGGGCGCACGGAGGAGGCGCTGCAGTTCCTCCGCGACCGTGCGGACGCCGGCGACGGGTACGCCGCCCGCATGCTGGGTGGCATGCTGGCCGGGCAGGGCCGTGTCGATGAGGCGCTGCGGCTGCTCCGCGGCCGTGCGGACGCCGGAGACGTGCAGGCCGCCGATCAGCTGGCCGACGTATTGGCCAAGACGGATCGGGTGGACGAGGCGCTGCGACTCCTCCGCGACCGTGCCGACGCCGGCGATCGCGGCGCCGTCCAGCAACTGGCCCGCCTGCTGATCCAGCGCGGCGGCCAGGAGCAGGCGGTGCGGCTGCTTCGCGATCGTGCGGATGCCGGTGACGGGTACGCCGCCCAGCAGCTGAGCGACCTGCTGAGGCAGCTGGGCCGCAAGGATGAGGCGCTGCAGCAGCTGCGCGACCGTGCCGCAGCGGGCGCGGAGAACGCCGCCCACCAGCTGGCCGACCTGCTGGCCGACCTCGGCCGTGCCGATGAGGCGGTGCAGCTGCTCCGCGACCGCGCCGAGGCCGGTGACCGCAGCGCCGCCTACCGGCTGGTCGACGTGCTGGTCGGCCAGGGCCGGGTGGATGAGGCGCTGCGGCTGCTGCGCGACCGGGCGGACGCCGGCGATCGGGATGCGCCCTACCGGCTGACCGATGTGCTGGTCGAGCAGGATCGCGTGGACGAGGCGCTGCAGCTGCTCCGCGACCGTGCCGACGCTGGTGATCGCAACGCCGCCTACCGGCTGGTCGACGTGCTGGTGAGGCTCGGCCGCCTCGACGACCTCGACGACGAGGTGGCCGCCGGTACACCGGAGGCGGCACGAGCCGTGTCGGAGGCGGCGAAAACGGGTGCCGTCTGACGCCGCCGCGGGTCAACTACAGTCGGGATGTGCTGATTCGGCTGGAGGGCAGCGACCTGCCGGGGCGGCGGCCGGGTGCGGTCGCCGACGGGCTGCGGCTGCACAACGTGCACGTCGGGGTGCAGCGCAAGGCCGAGGTGGTCGAGCGGATACCGGCCGACGCGGCGCAGGCGCGGTGGAGCTTCGAGGTGACCAGCCGCGAGGTGGACGGGCTGCTCGACGTCGGCGGGCCGTGGGTGCACGGCCGCCCGGGTGCGCGGTTCCTCTACCTCAGCTGGGGCGCGGTGGACGGCGACGGGTTCGCCATGTTCCGCCGGGCCAAGCTGATGTTCGGTGAGATCCCGACCGACGTGCTGCGTGCCGCGCACGAGGGCGCCGGCACCCTGGTCGGCCGGCTCGGGCTGACCGACGCCGCGGGGGAGCCGGCCTGCGCCCGGGTCCGCCCGGTCTGGACGGTGGAGGCGTGAGGCCGGCCTGCCCCTGGACCGGTCAGACGCGGTAGCGGGCGACCAGGTCGTCCATCACCTTGTCGAGGCGCTCGTCGATGACCTGGCGGGACGGGTCCTCGTCGAACCAGGCGACGATCTCCCGCGCCCCCGCGTGGAAGGGGATCGTGGCGACGTAGTCGGGGACGAGGGCGCGCAGCTTGCTGTTGTCGAAGACCATGGAGTGGGCCTTGTCGCCCAGGAGCCCCGCACCCCAATCGGGGTCGGCGGCGGCGATCGCGTCGGAGGGGACGTGCACGAGTTTCGCCTGCACACCCAGCGCGGCCGCCATGTGTTCGGCGATCTGGTTCCAGGTCAGGACGTCGTCGCTGGTGATCTGGAAGACGTCGCCGATGGCGCGCGGGTGGCCGAGCAGGGGCACGAAGCCCTTGGCGAAGTCCTCGTGGTGGGTGAGGGTCCACAGGGACGTGCCGTCGCCGTGGATGACCACCTCGCGGCCCTGGCGCATGCGGGCCATGGCCGTCCAGCCGCCGTCGAACGGGACCAGGGTGCGGTCGTAGGTGTGGGACGGGCGCACGATCGTGGCCGGGAAACCCTTGTCCCGGTACACCTGGACGAGCAGGTCCTCACAGGCGATCTTGTCGCGGCTGTACTGCCAGAACGGGTTGCGCAGCGGTGAGGACTCCACCACGGGCAGCCGGGCCGGCGGGGTCTGGTAGGCCGACGCGGAGCTGATGAACACGTATTGACCGGTGCGGCCGCGGAACAGCTCGAGGTCCGTGTGCACGTGCTCGGGGGTGAAGGCGACCCAGTCGACCACCGCGTCGAACGTGTGCCCGGCCAGCGCGGAGCGGGCCGACTCAGGGTCGCGGATGTCGCCGCGCAGGACGGTGACGCCGTCGGGGAGCGGCCGGGTGGTGCTGGAGCCGCGGTTGAGCACGTGCAGGTCGATGCCGCGCTGCACGGCCAGGCTGGTGCAGGCGGAGCTGATGATGCCGCTGCCGCCGATGAACAGGACCTTCAACTCAGCTCTCCACCCATCCGTGTGTGCGCGCGAAGCTGACCAGGTGCTGCCGGGCCTGCGCGATCTGGCTGCCGGTCAGCGACGGGACGTGCTGGATGAGCAGCTCGGTCACCTCGGCGGAGAACTCGCGGCTGCTCAGCACGTCGCAGAGGCCGTCGTCGTCGCCGGGCTCGGCGTCCTCGTCGGCGTCGTGCGCGGGCCGGACGGGCCGCGCGTGCTCCCGGCGGGCCGGGGCGTCCAGGATGCGCACGGTGGCGACCTTCAGCCCCCGCTCGCCCTCCTCGACCTCGTATTCGACGCGCATCCCCGGATGCACCAGGTGCCGCTGCTCACCGAAGTCGTTGGCGTGGACGAACACGTCCTCGCCTCCCGCGTTGGGCGCGATGAACCCGTAACCACGCACCTCGTCGAACCGCAGGATCCTGCCTGTCTCCACCACGACCACCACCAGCCATCGAACCGGCCCGCGTCCGCTGGGTCCGGCACATCAGAGCATAGGACTCCCGAGGCGCTTCTTCTGCACCTTGCCCATGGCGTTGCGCGGCAGGGCGTCGACCAGGTGGACGACGCGGGGGCGCTTGTGGACCGACAGGTGGCGGGCGACGAAGTCCACGAGCTCGCGCTCGCCGACGCCCTCGGCCGCGACGACGTAGGCGGTGACGGCCTCGCCGAGGTCCGCGTGCGGGGTGCCGATCACCGCCGCCTCCAGGACCGCGGGGTGGGCCAGCAGCGCGTCCTCGACCTCACCCGCGCCGATGCGGTAACCGCCGGACTTGATGAGGTCGGTGGAGGCGCGCCCGACGATGCGGTGCCAGCCGTCGGGGTCCTTGCGGGCGATGTCGCCGGTGCGGAACCAGCCGTCGGTGAGCTCGGCGGGCTGATGCACGTATCCCCGCAGCAGCATCGGGCCGCGCACCCAGAGCTCGCCGATGGCGCCGTCCTCGGCGTCGACGCGGGTCTGCACGCCGCGGACGGGGAAGCCGACGTGGCCGGCGCGGCGCGGGCCGTCGGCGCGGCTACTGATCGTGATCAGGGTTTCGGTCATCCCGTAGCGTTCGACGGCCCGGTGGCCGGTCAGCGCGTGGAGCCGCTCGAAGACGGGCACGGGCAGCGCGGCACTGCCGGAGACGAGCAGCCGGGCGCGGGACAGGGCACGGGCGGCGGCGGGCTGGGCGCAGACCCGCGACCACACGGTCGGCACCCCGAAGTAGAGGGTCCCACCGGCGGCCGCATAACGCTCCGGTTGCGGTTTTCCCGTGTGTACGAGTGGCGAGCCGGCCCGCACGGCACCCAGCACACCGAGGACCAGGCCGTGGACGTGGAACAGTGGCAGCCCGTGCACGAGCCGGTCCTCGGGGGTCCAGTCCCAGGCGTCGGCGACCGCGTCGACCCCGGCCTCGACGGACGCGTGGGTGTGCACGACGCCCTTGGGCGCGCCGGTGGTGCCGGACGTGTACATGATGAGCGCCGCGTCCCCGGGTGCCGGCGCGGGGTGAGTGCTCGACGACCGGCGGGTGACGTCGATCGGGGCCGTGCCGGGGCCCAGCACGAGCTGTGCGCCCGAGTCGCGCAGGATGTGCTCACGCTCGGCCGGGCCGGCGTCGGCGGGCACCGGCACCACCGCGGCGCCGCCGAGCAGCCCGCCGAGCACCGCCACGACCGTCTCCAGGGTCGGGGTCGCGTCGACGGCGACGGCGGTCGCGCCGCGCACGTCATCGGCGACGGCGAGAGCGGCGCCGAGCAGGGCCTCGGCGGACAGTGACCGTCCCGCGACGGTTACCGCGTCGGGCCGGTCGGCGGATCCCGGGCCGGTGATGCCGGCGATCAGGCGCATGGCAGCATCCTCCCATTTCGTGATGTGGCACCGTCTTGACACCTCCTTTTGTGAGCGTTAACACTGTCCCGAGCAACACCCCCGCCATAGGCCTGAAACGTTTCCCGGCGTTCAAGCCGCCACATGACCCAGACACCCGAAGATTTCTGCCAGGACCGTTGATAACGCTCACATGCGCGTCACCGGTTGCTGCACCCTGCGCACAGGTGGAGGACACCCCCATGAAGTTCCCCAGAGCACTGGCCGTCGGCCTCGGCCTCGCCGTGGCGCTCAGCGTCACCGCGTGCGGTTCGTCCGAGAAGACCGCCGACAAGGATGCCGGAGCGTCCGCGGGCGCGGGCAGCCTCATCGGCGTGACCATGCCGACGAAGTCCTCCGAGCGGTGGATCGCCGACGGCAACAACGTCAAGGCGGCCCTTGAGAAGCTCGGGTACAAGGTCGACCTCCAGTACGCGGAGAACGACATCCCGACGCAGGTGAACCAGATCGAGAACCAGATCACCAAGGGCGCGAAGCTGCTCATCGTCGCCTCGATCGACGGTACGGCCATCACCACGCAGCTGCAGCAGGCGGCGGACAAGAAGATCCCGGTCATCGCCTACGACCGGTTGATCCGTAACTCGCCCAACGTCGACTACTACGCGACCTTCGACAACTACAAGGTCGGCGTGCAGCAGGCCACGTCGCTGCTGGTCGGCCTCGGCCTGAAGAAGGAGGACGGCACCGACGGCACCGCCACCGGCCCGTTCAACATCGAGCTGTTCGCAGGTTCGCCGGACGACAACAACGCCACGTTCTTCTTCAACGGCGCGATGGCGACGCTCAAGCCGTACATCGACAAGGGCACGCTCGTCGTGAAGTCCACCCAGACCGACTTCAAGACCGTCGCGATCCTGCGCTGGGACCCCGCCACGGCGCAGAAGCGCATGGAGGACATCATCACCAAGACCTACGTCGGCGGCACCAAGGTCCAGGGCGTGCTCTCCCCGTACGACGGCCTGTCGATCGGCATCCTGTCGGCGCTGAAGAGCAGCGGCTACGGCACGGCCGGCCAGCCCTACCCGATCGTCACCGGCCAGGACGCGGAGAAGGCGTCGGTCAAGTCGATCATCGCCGGTGAGCAGTACGCGACGATCTACAAGGACACCCGCAAGCTCGCCGACGTCACCGTCAAGATGGCCGACGCGGTGCTCAAGGGCGGCAAGCCGGAGACCAACAACACCAAGGACTACGACAACGGCGTGAAGGTCGTCCCGTCGTACCTGCTCGAGCCGGTCATCGTCTACAAGAGCAACTACAAGGCGGTCCTCGTGGACTCGGGCTACTACGCCGAGAGCGACCTCAAGTAATCATGAACGACGTAATTCTGCGGATGCGCGGCATCACCAAGACCTTTCCCGGCGTTGCCGCGCTGCAGGATGTGAACCTCGAGGTGCGCCGCGGGGAGATCCACGCGATCTGCGGTGAGAACGGCGCCGGGAAGTCGACCCTCATGAAGGTGCTGTCCGGGGTGTACCCGCACGGCTCCTACACCGGTGAGATCGAGTTCGACGGGGAGCCCTGCCACTTCGGCGGGATCCGCGACAGCGAGCGGCGCGGCATCGTCATCATCCACCAGGAGCTGGCGCTCATCCCGCACCTGTCGATCGCGGAGAACATCTTCCTCGGCAACGAGCGGGTCCACCGCGGGCTGATCGACTGGAACCGCACCAACGCCGACGCCGGCGCGCTCCTGCGCCGGGTCGGCCTGCGGGACAACCCGGTCACCCCCGCGATGGACCTCGGCGTCGGCAAGCAGCAGCTGGTCGAGATCGCCAAGGCGCTGTCGAAGGAGGTCAGCCTCCTCATCCTCGACGAGCCGACCGCGGCGCTCAACGAGTCGGACTCCCGGCACCTGCTCGACCTGCTGCTGGAGTTCCGGGAGCGGGGGATCACCTGCGTGATCATCTCGCACAAGCTCAACGAGATCGAGGCGGTCGCCGACACCACCACGATCCTGCGCGACGGCCGCACCATCGAGACCCTCGACATGCGCGGCAAGGACGTGTCGGAGGACCGGATCATCTCCGGCATGGTCGGCCGGGACCTGGAGCACCGCTTCCCGCCGCACGAGTCCTCGATCGGTGAGGAGGCGCTGCGGATCGAGGACTGGACGGTGCGGAGCCCGACGCAGCACGGCCGGATCGTCGTCGACCGGGCGCACCTGTCCGTGCGCCGCGGCGAGATCGTGGGGCTGGCCGGGCTGATGGGCGCCGGGCGCACCGAGCTCGCGATGAGCGTCTTCGGCCGCAGCTACGGCATCGGCATCACCGGCCAGGTGTACAAGGACGGCGTTCCGGTGGAGCTGCGGACCGTCGGCGACGCGATCGCGCACGGCATCGCGTACGCCACCGAGGACCGCAAACGTTACGGCCTCAACCTCATCGAGGACATCCAGCGCAACGTCTCCGGTGCCGCGCTGTCCCGCATCGCCCGGGGCGGCTGGGTGGACGACAACCGCGAGTTCCAGGTCGCCGAGGAATACCGGCACAGCCTCAACATCAAGGCACCCGGCGTCGGCTCGGTCACCGGCACGCTCAGCGGCGGCAACCAGCAGAAGGTCGTCCTCGCCAAATGGATCTTCACCAACCCTGACGTGCTGATCCTCGACGAGCCGACCCGCGGCATCGACATCGGCGCCAAGTACGAGATCTACACGATCATCAACCGGCTCGCCGATGAGGGCAAGGCGATCCTCGTCATCTCCTCCGAGCTGCCGGAGCTGCTCGGCATCTGCGACCGCATCTACGCCCTGTCGGCGGGCCGGGTCACCGGACAGCTGTCCCGCGCCGACGCGACCCCCGAGCGCCTCATGCAGCTCATGACGGCTCGTTCAGCTAAGGAGTTCTCATGACGACGATCGTGGAGGTCGAGACCGATCCCGTGGTCGCGGCGCCGACCAGGTTCTCGGTCAACCTGCGCCAGAGCGGCATCTACATCGCGTTCGCCGCGATCGTGGTCCTGTTCGAGATCCTCACGTCCGGCGCGCTGCTGGAGCCGCAGAACATCTCGAACATCGTCGTGCAGAACTCCTACATCCTGATCCTCGCCATCGGCATGATCCTGATCATCATCGCCGGGCACATCGACCTGTCCGCGGGCTCCGTCGTCGCCGTCACGGGCGCCGTCGCCGCGGTCCTCATGGTCGACCTCGACGTGCCGTGGCCCTTGGCGATCCTGGCGACGCTCGTCGTCGGCGCGCTCATCGGCGCCTGGCAGGGCTTCTGGATCGCGTACTTCGGCATCCCCGCGTTCATCGTGACCCTCGCCGGCATGCTCGTGTTCCGGGCCCTCACCATGACGGTCCTGGGCAACCAGGGCATCGGGCCGTTCCCCGACGACGTGCGTACCCTCGCCAACGGCTTCACCCCCGGCTTCCTCAACAACGTCGGCCTGGGCGTGCTCGGCGGCGCGGATCTCTTCACGCTGCTCGTCGGCCTCGCCGCCGTCGCCGGCATCGTCGTCGTGCAGTGGCGGGCCCGCCGCGCCCGCATCGGCTACGGCCAGGCCGTCGACACACCGCTGGTCTTCGGCCTGAAGATCGCCGGTGCCGCGGTCGTCCTCATGTTCATCATCGTGCAGCTGGCCCGCTTCAAGAACCTGCCCTGGGTGCTGGTCCTGCTCGCCGCGCTGGTCCTCGCCTACACCCTGATCAGCCAGCGCACCGTCTTCGGCCGCCACATCTACGCCGTCGGCGGCAACCTGCAGGCCGCAGGCCTGTCCGGGGTGAAGGTCAAGTCGGTCACCTTCTGGATCTTCGTCAACATGGGCCTGCTGGCCTCGGTCGCCGGCATCATCTTCGCCGGCCGCCTCAACCAGGCCGGCCCGACCGCCGGCAACGCCTTCGAACTCGACGCGATCGCCGCGGCGTTCATCGGCGGCGCCGCCGTGCAGGGCGGCGTCGGCAAGGTCGTCGGCGCCATCACCGGCGGCCTCATCATGGCCGTCATCAACAACGGCATGTCGCTCATCGGCTCACCCAGCGAACGCGTCATGCTGGTCAAGGGCCTGGTCCTGCTGGCCGCGGTCGCCTTCGACGTGTGGGCGAAGCGCCGCGCCGGCCGCTCACGCTGACCCTCCATCGGATGGTTGGCTGCCGGGTCACGGGCTGGGCGGGCCGTTGACCCGGCAGAGATGGGTGAAGCCCAGGGGTTTGCTGACGCCCCTGGGCTTCACACCCGCTCCTGTGCTCTGCGGTATCCGGGTGACATCGCCACGGGGTCGCGGCCGACGTCCTGCGCCGCATAGGGTCGGCCGATGATCCGATCCGCCTTCCTGGACTCCGCGCAGAGCGCAGCGGCACTGCTGCGGGAGCCCGCCGTCGCCGCGCGCTGGTCAACGCCGAGCACGCTGCCCGGCTTCTCCGTCGGCGGCCTGGCCCGTCACCTCGCCAACCAGGTCACCCGCACGGTCACGGCGCTGGCCGCCCCGCCCGGCACGTCGGCGATCCCGGTGATGGACCACTTCACCGGCGCCGGCTGGGTGAACTCCGGCGCGGACAGCGCCGACAACACCGCCATCCTGGAGCGCAGCGAGACGGCCGCCGCGCAGACCACCGCCGCCGACCTCGCCGCCGAGGTCGACGCGGCCCTGGCCGAGCTGAGCACCATGGTGCCGGCCCAGCACGCCGAGCGCGTCGTCGACCTGGGAAGATGGGGACTCCTCGTCGACGACTTCCTGCTGACCAGGGTCCTCGAACTGGTCGTGCACACCGACGACCTCGCGGTCAGCCTGGACCTGCCGACGCCGGACCTGCCCGCCGCCGCGACCGGGGCGACGATCGACCTGCTCGGCCGGCTCGCTGCCTGGCGGCACGGCCCACTGCCCGTGGTGCGCGCCCTCGCCCGCCGCGAACGCGCCCCCGACTCGATCGCGGCTCTCTGACCAGGTCCGCGCCCTTGCACCGGCCGTGCGCGCGGGTCACGTCGACGAACTTGGCGAAGCGGTAGTCACGTCGGCGCCTGGACCCCCGGCGTGTTCACCCGTTGTCGAGGCACCCGCCGCGGCGACCGTCGTCAGGATGGCCCGGCGTACGGTGCCCAGTATCGGGCCGGTGCTCGGCGCGCAGGATCGGGCGGCGTGCGGTGCCCAGTATCGGGCCGGTGCTCGGCGCGCAGGATCGGGCGGCGTGCGGTGCCCGGCACGGGCCGGTGCTCGGCGCGCAGGATCGTGCGGCGTGCGGCGTGCGGCGTGCGGCGTGCGGCGTGCGGCGTGCGGCGTGCGGCGTGCGGCGTGCGGCGTGCGGCGTGTGGCATCGGGCCGGTGCTCGGCGCGCAGGATTGCCCGGCGTGCGGTGCCCGGCACGGGCCGGTGCTCGGCGCGGTCGCCGCGGCCAGGTCGACCGAGGCGATCGCCGTGCCCGCCACCCGCTACGACCGCCGCAAGTCCGGCCTCACCGCGCCGTGAACGGCACCGCGGACGAAGGCACGACCGCAGACGGAGACAGTGCCACAGAAGGCTCAGCCGCGGTACAGCTCCACCGAGGACAGCTGTCCCGCCGGCTGGACCGTGTTCGACGAGATGACGATGCGGATGTAGCGGTGCTCGCCTGAGCTGACGCTGATGGTGGCGCGCTGGCCGTTGCCGGCGTCGAAGCGGCACGAGGCACTCGTGAGACTGGTGAAGTTGGCGCCGTCGATGCTGCCCTGGACCGTGACGTTCTGCGTCCTGGCGGGCCAGGCTCCGGACGGGGGCAGGCGCAGCACGACGCGGCGGACGGCGACCGGGGCGCCGAGGTCGACCTGGACCCATTGGGGCAGGGCGTTGTTGCGGCTCTCCCAGTAGCTCATCGGGTCGCCGTCGGTGACGCGGCCGGAGCCGTACACCTCGGTGTGGCTGCTCTCCGACGTCGGCCGCCCGCGCGCGACGTCGGTGGCGGTGTCCAGCGGCAACGGCGGGGTGCTCGCCGCCGACGAGGGCGCACCTGGGCTCCCCGACACCGACGCCAGCGCCGAGGCGCTGGCCTTCACCGACGCCGACACGCTGGCCTTCGGCGAGGCGCTCCCGCTCGCGGCGGACGCCGACGGCGCCGGGCTGCCGGCCGCGACGCCGGCCCCGGGGACCGCCGCGGTCTGCGGATCGGTGCCGCCCGCGAGGCCGGCGCCGTCACCGCCACGCGGCCAGAACAGGACCGCCCCCGCCACCGCCACCAGCAGGACGACCACGGCCGCGGCCAGCAGCGTCAGCCCGTTGCGCGCCCGGCGAACCGCACTGGGCGGCTCCGGCGCCTCCGGCTCGAGCGGCATGGGCAGCAGCTCGCAGCGCTGGAACTCACGCGCCTGCCCGCTGACCACGCCGGCGCCCGGGTGCCGCTCGGCGAGCTCCCGCTCGGCTGCCCCGCCCCACGCGGACGACTTGCCCTCGACGACCAGGTCGACGGCGGCCGGGATGTCGGTCAACAACGCGGTGAACATCGCCGACAGCGGCGGCCACACCAGGTCGTCGATGACCTCACCGGCACTGCCGACAACGACCCGATAGACCCCGGCCCGCTCCTCCTGCGCCGGCAGAGTGCCGCCGCCACGGTGACCCCCCACACCACCGGGCCACCCCGCGCCGACGCCCGCGCCGCTGTTGCCGCCCGCGCTGGTGACAGTGGCCGCCCCGTTGTTGCCGCCCGCGCCGGTGGCGATGGCCGTGCCGTTGTCGCTGCCCGCGCCGGTGGCGATGGCTGCGTCTGTGGTGGCGTTGCCGGCGTTGGTGATGTGCGTGCCGCTGCTGGCCGGGCTTGCGTCACGCGCGTCGCCGCGGATGCCCACCTCGCTGTTGGTGCCCGCGCCGCCGCCGATGCCCTGGCCGATGCTCTGGCCGATGCCTGCCCCGCTGTTGGTGCCCGCGCCGCTGCCGGTGCCCCGGCCGATGCCCTGGCCGGTGGCGATGTCCGTGCTGGTGGCGGTGCCCCGGCCGATGCCCTGGCCGGTGGCGATGTCCGTGCTGGTGGCGATGCCATAGCTGGTGGCGGTGTCCGCGCGGGTGGCCGTGGGGCTGTCCGTGGTGAAGCGCGTGCCGACGGCGGCAGTGGCGCCGAGCCCGCCCGTGCCGTCGCCGATGCCTGTGTCGTCACCAACCCTGCCATGGCCGAAACCAACCCCGGCCAGCCCAGCACCGGTCCCGGTCAAACCGGATCCGGACCCGGCCTCACCATCGGTGCGGGCGTCACCGACAGTGGCCGTGTCGGCGCGCGTGGAAGCAGCGGCACCGCTGGGCGATGGGTCGGAGACGACAGTGACCGCGTCGGCGTGCGTGGAAGCGATGGCTCCGCTGGGCGGTGGGTTGGGGACGAGGACGCCCGGCACTGTCACCGTGAATGACAGGGAACGGGTGCTGTCGAACGGGTCCGGCAGGGAGGCGCGGCCCTTCGCCGGGGGTGGGGGAGGGCCTGGGAGCGCGTGGATGCCGCCGCCGCTCAGCCGCACCTGCCAGCCCATGTCCATCGCATAGGTGGCGGGGTCGATGAGGCGCAGGGACGTGTGCGGCGGGGAGGACGCGATGACCTCCTCGGCGCCGTCCGGGGTGAGGCGCAGCAGCCAGGCCGGCTCGGACCAGACGGGGCGGCGGTGGGCGTCGAGGGCGAAGACCGTGATCGGCCCGGCGGGCGGGTGCAGCGGCACGCCGTTGACCAGGTGGACCGGCTCGCCGAGGCGGCGGGCGGCGGCAGCGGCGATCGGACGGCCCGCGCCTTGGCCGGCGGCGAGGGGACGAGGTCGGCGACGCGGCGGACCCTGGTCGGCAGGGCGGCCATGGCGAGCGCGAGCAGGTCGTCGGTGAGGGTGGGGTCGAGCAGCAGGCGGGGGCGCTCGGGGTCGACGGCGACGGCGAACTCGACGCCGTCGAAGGCAGCCGCGGCGCCGACCGGGCCGGGGACAGCAGCCACCCGGCGGGGACGGGCTGGGCGATGACCGTGGCCGGCCACTGCGTCGACGGTGGCACGAGGTCCTGCCAGCCGGGGGCGGGCCAGCGCGGGCCGAGCGGCTCGGCGGGGCGGCCGGGGCGGTGCCGCCACCAGCCCCCGGCGACGTCGGTGGTGACGAGGATGCCGCCGGGCGTCTGGATGACGGGGCCGTCGGGCGCGACCACGGGCCGGTCGAGGGCGACGGCCAGGGCGGCGCCGAGCGGGCCGGCGGCGAGCAGCAGGACGCTGTCGCCGCCGAGCCCGGCCAGCACAGGCTCGGCGAGGTCGCCGGCGGTCACCTCGAGGTCGGGGGCGACCAGCACGGCCAGCCACCCGTCGGGCACCACCGGCAGCATCGGCACGTCGCCGGCGAGCAGACAGTGATCCACCCTGCGGGTGAAACCAGCGCTCGCCGACGTCATGCGCAACAACCTACCGCCCCCGTATGACAGTTCCGAGTCCGCAGAGACCCGGCAAACGGGGACCTACCGGACGTAGATGAGCGGCGCCGGTGGGGTCGACATGCCGCTGCCGATGAAGTACGACGGATGCGGCGGCTGGTTGTAGGCGGTGTTCTGCCAGGCGATGGCGCACCGGTACTGCGGATCGTGCATCAGCGTGAACAGCCGCGTCGACGTCGGGTCGGGCGTGCTGTAGATGCGCAGCGCGGTGTTGTCCGAGGTCGGCCAGACGACCTCCTCGCGCCAGTCGCCGAGGATGTCGCCGGACAGCGACGGCGTGGACTTGGTGCCGTTGTTGGAGTGCACCCCGGAGGCGGTCAGCAGGCGGGTGTCGCCGGAGGTGCCGTACTTGTCGACGTGGGTGCCGTCCAGCAGCTCCCGGGTGGTGTCGCCGTCCCACCAGGCGAGGAAGTTCGTCGACCCGGGCTTGCGGGAGGACACGACGACCCCGCGGGGGCTGCGCACGCCGTCGGCGGCCGAGGACCACGACTCGGCGCCCGCGCTGCCGGCCCAGATGTCGCCGGACACGCCGCGGCCGTTGTCGCCGTTGGCGGGCGTGCTCCACAGGATCTGCCCGGTGCGGGCGTCGGCCATCCACGACGACGGCTTGCTGCCGTCCTCGTCGACCTTGAACTCCTCCAGGCCGGCGCGGGACGGGTCGAGGTCCCCGACGTGCATCGCGTCGCCGTGGCCGTTGCCGGTGTTCCACAGCTTGGCGCCGTTGTCGTCGACGGTCATCGAGCCGTACACGATCTCGTCGCGGCCGTCGAGGTCGACGTCGGCGACGGAGAGCTGGTGGTTGCCCTGCCCGGCGTAGGCGCTGTTGCCCGAGCTGTTGCTGTCGAACGTCCAGCGCCGGGTCAGCGTCCCGTTGCGGAAGTCCCAGGCGACGATGACCGAGCGGGTGTAGTACCCCCGCGCCATGATCAGCGACGGGCGCTGGCCGTCCAGATACGCGGTGCCGGCCAGGAAACGGTCGACCCGGTTGCCGTAGCTGTCGCCCCACGACGACACGGTGCCACGCGGCGGCACGTAGTCCACTGTGGACATCGCCGCGCCGGTGAGGCCGTTGAACATGGTGAGGTACTCGGGGCCGCTGAGCACGTAGCCGGAGCTGTTGCGGTAGTCGGCCGACGCGCTGCCGATGACGCGGCCCGTGCCGTCGACGGTGGCGTCCGCGGTCTTCATGGCGACCTCGGCGCGCCCGTCGCCGTCGTAGTCGTACACCTGGAACTGCGTGTAGTGCGCACCGGCGCGGATGTTGCGGCCGAGGTTGATGCGCCACAGCCGCTGGCCGTCGAGGCGGTAGGCGTCCACGTACACCACGCCGGTGACACCCGACTGGGAGTTGTCCTTGGCGTCGGCGGGGTCCCATTTCAGCACGATCTCGTAGCGGCCGTCGCCGTCCAGGTCGCCGACCGAGGCGTCGTTGGCGGTGTACCCGGAGCCGGGCGAGGAGATCGGCACGTCGAGGTAGCCCCCGCCGGTGAAGCGCAGCGACGCCCCGGAAGCGGCCTGCTCCACGCCACCGACGACCGCCCGCACGGTGTAGGACGCGTCGGCGGCGGCGCCGGAGTCCAGATAGTTCGTGGAGGCGGTGACCGTCGCGACGCGGGTGCCGCCGCGGTACAGGTTGAAGGCCGTCGCCAGCGCCTCGGTCCCGAGCAGCCGCCAGGAGACGAGGTTGCCGCTGCCGGAGCGGACCGAGATGAGCCCGCGGTCCAGGTCCTCCATCTGCTTGGCGTTGCCCGAGGGAGGGGGAGGAGTGGAAGTGGAGGCGGACGGCGACGCAGAGGCGGACGGCGACGCGGAGGTGGGCGGCGACGAGGACGAGGCGGCGCCGGTACACGTGACGCCGTTGAGCGCGAAGGACGTGGGCGACGGGTTGCTCCCGGTCCATGATCCGTTGAACCCGAACGACACGGTGGCCCCGGTGGCGATGGAGGCGTTGTAACCGGCGTCCGTGGCCCGGGCCTGGCCGCCGCTGGAGGTGACGGTCGCGTTCCACGCCTGGGTGACGCCCTGCCCGGCCGGGAACGCCCACGTGAGGGCCCAGCCGTTGACGGGGTCGCCGAGGTTCGTCACGTCGACGTTGGCACCGAAGCCGCCCTGCCATTCATTGGTCACGGTGTACGTGACCCGGCAGCCGGATGCGGCCGCCGATGCGACGGTCACGCCGACCGCGGCGACGGCGACGACGGCCGCACCGACCGCGACGGAGGCGACGATCCGCCGCCGATGGTGGAAGTACCGCACGATCCGCTCCTCGCTGTGCGAAAGGCGGGTCGGGTGCCCGACCCGGGACGGCGGAACCGTAGCCCCAGGACCCAGGTCGGGCAATGCATCACCGGACGTCAATGCGGCGAACGAACCGCCGGAGCCGAAACTTTCACGGTTGCTGCGCCACGCGGAACGACTGCGCCGCCGTGCCGTTGCAGGTGTACTGGACCAGCTGCACGCTGTTGGCGGTGGAGGCGGCCGGCACGTCGAGGCACTTGCCGCTCAGCCTGCTCACGAAGTGGTAGTAGCCGCCGCCCTCGGACACCGGCTGCCACTGCTGGTTGGTGCCGCCACCGTAGGTCCACGTCTGGATCGGCGCGTTGTCGGCGCTGGAGACGTTGGTGACGTCGAGGGCCTGCGCGCTGTTGCCGCGGTTGTTGATGCGCACGAACCCGCCGCTGGTCGGCTGGAACTGGTACTGCTGCGCGTTGGAGGCGTTGCACGTGTACTGCTGGATGGCCGTGCCGTTACCGGTGCCGGCCGCCCGCGCGTCGATGCACTTCGCGGAGTTCTTGTTGACGACGGTGTACCACGCGGTCGGCGAGATCGGTCCCGCGCTCTGCGACGGCGTCGGGGACGTCGACGGCGGGGTGGTGCTCTGGCCCGCGAGCCACAGGATGCCGTCGATGAGCCAGCGGTTCTGGTCGGCGCTCTCGAACGTGGACGACGTGCGGGTGTTGGTGGAGTAGTTCATGCCGTTGTGGCCGAAGTTCGCGTACAGCATCTTGTAGTTGCGGTTCGTCCACAGGATCGGGTAGTAGCCGCTGTACCAGGACTGGTTGGGGTCGGTGCCGACCGGGAAGCTGCTCGGGTCGACCGAGGCGAGGATGTCGATGTTCGGGTTCTGCCGCAGGTCGTTGCTCCACGAGTACCACTCGCTCACCGCCGACCGGAACGTCGCCGGCAGCCGCAGCGTGGACGGGTGGTTGCGGTCCTCGACCTTCAGCGTCACGCGGGTCGGGCCCCACGTGTTGGTCTGGAACGCGCCCGAGCCCAGGAACGTGTTGTAGTACCAGCTCCAGGAGCCGGGATCGGTGGTGAACGCGCTGACGTGGAAGCCCATCCAGGCGCCGCCGTTGTTCATGTACTGCTGGAACGCGGCCCGCTGCCCCGACGGCGGCGCGTCGTCGAGGAACATGATGACCTTGTACTGGGCCAGGTTGCCGGTGTTGAGCCGGCTCCAGTCGGTGGTCGCCTCCCAGGTGAAGCCGTTCTGCGCGGCCTGCGCCGGGAACCAGTCCCTGGCCTCCTTGTCGAAGTCGATGTGCGCCGCGTCCCAGGTGCCGTTGTAGAAGGCGAGCACCTTGAACGGGGTGGCGGCAAGGGCGGGCCTGATGACCAGGCCCACCCCCAGCGCGGTCAGCACGGCGAGCGCGGCGAGCACGAGGCGTCGCGCGCTCAAGGGGAGCTTCTTGAGCACGAGGGGTCCTTCGGTAGGTGGAGGGACGGGCGGATCCGCTCCCCTCGCATCATCAGCCATCTATGACGCCGCCACAAGGTAAAGAACCCTAATAGTTAGGTTAAGTCTCCAATTAAGTCGTCGATGCAGGCTGAGGCCGCTGTACGGCGATCTCCTCGACCGCGGCGGCGGGCACGGACGGTCAGGCGCGGATGCGCACCGAGCCGTCCCGCAGTTCCAGGAACCTTCCGGCGGGCCGGTGGTGGTGCGTCGGCGTGAAGCCGGGCACCGTGCCGAGCCGCTCGCCCCCGGCCGGATCCCAGGAGTGCAGCCCGTCGCCGTCGGCGCTGTACAGCACGGCCCCGTCGCTGAAGAACCGCCCGGCCGGACCGGGAATCGTGGCGACCTCGACGGCGTGCGGGGCGGGGAAGGGCGCCGTGACCGCGGTCCGGCCCGTGTCGAACACGCGGGCGCCGGGCCGCATGCGGTTGTCGTCGTCACCGATGCCCTCGACCGCGACCCGGGTCTCGTCGATCCAGGTCATCGCGTGGTCCCAGTAGTAGTCGCGGGAGCAGACGTGCAGCGCCGGGTCCTCGTCCCGCGCGAGCCACCGCTGAACGCCCGACACCGTCACGACGCCGACGGGATGCCAGATCCACCCGTCGTCGAGGATCCGGCGGCCGTCCGGGCTGACGTACAGGGCGCCGTGGAAGTGGTCGGACGGGTCGCCGGGGCGTGCCGTCAGCGGCTCGCCGGTCGCCGCGACGGACGCGTCCAGGCGGTTCCACGCCGTGCGGTGGACCACCACGGTCCGCCCGGCGTGCTCCAGGAACGCCAGGGAGAAGGGGACGGTCTCCTCCTCGTCGCCCGTGTTGTCCAGGGTCATCGTGACCTCGCCGGTGCGCAGGTCGAGCACCTGGCCGAGCCGGCCGTAGTCGTTGACCACGGCGGCGAACCGGCCGTCGGCGCTCGCGTGCAGCCGAGGGCGCGGGACCCGGTCGGCCCACCGGTCCCGCTCCGCCTCGGGCGGCACCGACGCCACCGCCAGCCGCTGGTAGTCGTCCGACTCGACGTGCCACCGCCCGACCTGGCCGCCCTCGCTGAGCAGCAGCCACATCGGGGTGCCGCCGGCGGTCATCGCCGCCACGTCCGTCACCGTCCCGGCGCGCGCCGGCGTGGGTGTCTCGACCACACCGACGTCGTCGGACCCGTCGTCCACCAGAACCGGCATGTGCCCCCGTCCTCAGCCGGCGGGCTCCGCCGCGCCGCCGCGTCGGGGCCGAGCCTAGCCAGCGCCGGCTCAGGCGGCGTAGTCGACCAGGTCGCCGCTGTTGAGGACCGAGCGGAGCTGGGACAGGTCGATGCCCTTGTCCTGCAGGCGTTTGACGACGTCGGTGGCGCTGCTGCCGCGCAGGGACTCGCTGTCGGTCTCCAGCAGGATGCTGAGCTGTTGCAGTTTCGACTCGTCCGTCAGGCCGGCGGCGCCGCCGCGGGGGCCGCCGGGCGGTGGGCCGGGCCGGCCCTTCTGCGCCGCGATCCGCTCGGCGGCGGCGTCCTGCTCCTCCTCGGCGGCCGACCCGACGGCGGAGGCGTCGGCGGGCTTGCCGGCCTTGATCGCGGCGATCAGGTCCTCGTGCGAGACGCCCTGCTGCTCGGCGATCTCCGCCAGGCTCTGGCCGCTGTCCAGCTTGCTCTTCAGCTCGTCGCCGGACAGGCCGAGCGCCTTGGTGACCGCCGCCATCGGGTCCTTGCCGTCCTTCGGTGGCGGGGGGCGCAGGGCCGTCTGGGCGGTGGCGAACGAGCCGGAGATGCCGCTGATGCCGCTGATCGAGGTCACGTGTGCTCCATCCGTGGTGCCGTACTGCCGGGCCGCCGTTCGGCCCGGCGGGGTCAACGTCGACCGCCAGCCCGCCGGTCGGAGCGTTTGCCAGGGTTCTGCCGGGGTTCACACCAGCCTGGCAGCAGGGCGCCGGTCCCGGCGACGTCCGATCGGGTGTCGCGCGGCGCCGCCCGCTGTCCAACGGCGTCCAACGGCAGCGCTCAAATCACATCGCTTCGCGTAAATTACGGCGGATGGCGGACAACCTCGGCAAAACGTTGCCTCAGATACGACAGAGTCAATAAATCTTTGCGCTCGGACTGTGATCACTGGCGAGTGGACGGTAGATTGCGACCGGCGCATGAGGATGAGATCACTCGGCATTAAGATCAATGTGTCTTCGGTGTTTGCGCTGCTCATCGGCTTCTTTGACATGGGGCACCACCCTGTGGAAAGGCTTGCCGGATACCGGCCATGGGCGAGGATCCGCCCCATCGAGTGAATAGGAAACAACCCATGAAGATCGGCGTGACCGGGGGCAACGGGTTCATCGGGCGGTATGTCTGCGAGGAGATCGAAGCGAGAGGGCACGAGGCGCTGGTGTTCGACCACCACGCGCACGGCCGGCGCGGGCCGCATGCGGCACCCGAGCGTGAGGTGATGCTCGGCGACATCCGTGACGCGACCGCCATGGTCGAGCTCGCGGCCCACTGCGACGGCATCATCCACCTCGCCGCGGTGCTGGGCACCCAGGAGACCATCCTCAACCCGCGCCCGGCCGCCGAGACGAACCTCGTCGGCGGGCTCAACTTCCTCGAGGCCGTCACCCAGTACCAGCTGCCGGGCGTCTACATCGGCGTCGGCAACCACTGGATGAACAACAGCTACTCCATCTCCAAGACCGCCGTCGAGCGCTTCGTGTCGATGTTCAACGCCGACCGCGGCAGCCGGGTCAACGTCGTGCGCGCCGTCAACGCCTACGGGCCGCGGCAGCTCGCCGCCGCGCCGTTCGGGCCGGGCAAGGTCCGCAAGATCACGCCGGCGGTGGTCTGCCGCGCGCTGTGCGGGATGCCCGTCGAGCTCTACGGCGGCGGCCACCAGATCTCCGACATGGTGTGGGTCGGCGACGTCGCCAGGGCGCTGGTCTCCGCGTTCGAGGCCGCCGAGGCCGGCACCGTGCTGGACCACGTGGTGGAGTGCGGCCCGGTCGCCTCGACCACGATCCGCCACGTCGCCGAGATCGTCATCGACCAGTGCGAGCGCAAGGGCTACCCGCGGGTGGAGATCGTGGACCTGCCGATGCGCCCCGGTGAGCAGCCCGGCGCCGTCGTCAGCGCCGACGCCGAGACGCTGCGCGCCGTCGGCATCGACCCGGCCGGGCTCGTGTCCCTCGAGGCGGGCCTGGAGCGCACCATCGACTGGTTCATCGCCACCAGGGGCGAGCACTGGACCGCGCCCGAGCCGCTCGCGCTCGCCGCCCGCTGAGCCCTGCCGGCCCATGCACCCGTTAGGCCTCACCGCCGTCGTGCCCTGCTACGACGAGGCGGACAGCATCGCGCAGACCCACGCCGAGATCACGGCCGCGCTCGGCGGCTACGACCTCGAGATCCTCTTCGTCGACGACGGCAGCGCCGACGCCACCCTCGCCGAGATCCAGCGGCTCGCCGCGGCCGATCCCCGCGTGCAGTACCTGTCGTTCAGCCGCAACTTCGGGTTCGAGGCGGCGTTCTCGGCGGGCTACAAGTACGCCCGGAAGCCGTGGCTCGTGCACCTGGACGCCGACCTGCAGTTCCCGCCCGCCGAGGTGCACCACCTGGTCGAGCGGGCCCTGGAAGGGTACGACGCCGTGTTCGGGGTGCGGCGCACCCGCCACGACCCATGGCACCGCCGGTGGGGCGCGGCTGGCTACCACTGGCTCGGCCGCCGGCTGCGCATCCGGATCCCACCCGGCGCGACCACGTTCCGGGTGCTGCGCACCGAACTCGCCCGGCGGGTCGTCGAGCTGCGCCTCGGCACGCCGTACTTCCTGGCCACCGTGCCGCTGCTCACCTCCAGGATCGCCACCGTGCCGGTCGAGCACCGGCCACGCACCCGCGGCACGTCGAAGTTCCGGCTCGGCCGGCTCATCGGCCACGCGCTGGAGCTCTACGTCGCGTTCTCCCGCCGCGCCGTGCACGCCGTCACGTTCGTGCTCCTGCTCACCGCTCTGCTGACCGTGGGCCTGGCCGTCGCCGCGTTCGCCGGCTGGCTCGGCGTCACGGCCGCGATCGGCGGCGGCCTGCTGGCGGAGTGCGTCGCGCTCGCCGGGGCGGCGGTCATGCTGCGCTACACGGTGCTCGTCGCCGACGCGCAGCCGCGCCCCGCCATGTTCTACATCCGCGAGGCGTCGATCCCCGTGGACGCCTCCGACCAGCTGTTCCCGGGCGCCGCCGCGGCGCCGTTCATACCCGCCCAGCGTGAGGACGCCGCATGAAGAGCCTGCTCATCCTCGGCGCCGCCGACGGCGCGATGGCCACCTACCGCACCGCTCGGGCGCTGGGGTACCGCACCGTCGCCGTCGACCTGCGCGACACCGCCCCGGCGGTCGCCCTCGCCGACGAGCTGCTGCCGGTCAGCACCCGCGACGTGCCCGCGCTGACCGAGATCCTGCGCGGCCGCTCCGACGTCGCCGGGATCCTCGCGCCCAGCAGCGACATCGCGCTGCCGACGCAGCTCACGCTCACCGAACGGTTCGGGTTACCGTGCGGGCTGACCGAGCAGACGGTCGAGGCGTCGGTGGACAAGCGGCGCTTCCGCACCGTCTGCGACGAGCTGGGGCTGCCCGGGTACCGCTGGATCGAGGGCACCGGCTGGCGCTCCGCCGGCCTGCGGTTCCCGCTGGTCGTCAAGCCCGTCGACGCGCAGAGCAGCCGTGGCGTGACCCGCTGCCCCGACGAGTCCACAGTGGACGCGGCGATCGCGGAGGCGCTGCGGCACTCCTACACCGCCGGGATCGTCATCGAGGAGGAGGTACAGGGGCAGCACTGCGGCTGTGAGTGCGTCATCGACGACGGGCGGGTCGTGTTCATGGCCCTCACCGAACGGCACCTCACCCCGCCGCCCCAGGCGACGACGACCGCGCACCTGCTGCCCGCGGCGGTGCCCGACGACGTCCACGACGAGATCGTGGCCGCCGTCGACGCGTTGTGCGCCCGGCTCGGCTACCGCCGCGGACCGCTCAACCTCGACCTCGTCGTGGACACCGCCGGCCGGCCCCGCCTCATCGAGATGGGCGCCCGCACCGGCGGCGACCCCCTCGGCGAGCTCGCCCGGCACTGCTACGGCGTCGACCCGATCGAGGCGTCGATCAGCGTCGCGGTCGGCGCGCCGCTGCCGCCGATCCCGTCCCGGACGGTGCCGCACCCGGTGATGGTGCAGCTGCTCAACGCCGCCGAGACCGGCATCCTCACCGCCGTCCACGGCGTCGAGGAGGCCCGCGGGTGGCCCGAGGTGCTGCGGATCGTGCTGCTCGCCGAGCCGGGCCGCCATGTCACCTCCACCATCGACCTGACCAGCAAGCTCGGCTACGCCCTGCTGGCCGCGGACACCCCGGTGCAGCTGCGCCGGGCGGCCGACCGGCTGCTGTCGACCGTGCGCTTCGAGGTGCGCCCGTGAAACGCTTCTTCGCCCTCGTCCTGGCCACCCTCGTCTCGGGTGTGCTGCTGGTCGCGCTCGCCCCCGGCGGCAAACAGCTGGACTCGTTGTGGCTGTTCCTGGCGTACCTGGTGCCGTTCGTGCTCGCCGCCGAGACGATCGCCGCGCTGGACCCGGAGTGGCTGCGGCGCTGGCGGCTGCCGGAGGTGATCGGGGTCCTCACGTTCACGGCGGTGTTCTGCGGCTTCGTGCCGCGCATGTTCGACCGGGTCATCGCCGAGGACTTCGACGGGTTCTACGCCCTCGTCAGAGTCCTCGCGCCGCTGCTCATCCTGGCGTTCGCGCTGCACCAGCGGCTCGGCGGATCACCCGCGGCGACGGTGCGCCGGATCAGCTACGCGAGCATCCTCGTCATGCTGTCCGGGCTGGAGGACCTGTCGTTCTGGCTGTGGCGCGGGCAACCCGTCCCGCAGCGGTGGGACTGGGCCGACCACATGACCGTCCGGCTCGGCCACGTCGCCAGCCGTACCGAGGCATACGTGTTCATCGCCGTGCACCTGGCGCTGGCCCTGGCGGTGCTGTGCTGGCCGTCGCGCTCCCGCCGGGCCGCCACCGCGGGCACCGGCCCGCACCGGACGCCAGGCCGGGGACCCGACCCCGGCCCGGACGACGCCCCGGCAGGCTCGCCGTCGGCCGGTCATGACGCTGCTCGCGCCGGAGGCTGAGGCCCGCACCGTCGCGCCCGGCGGCCGGCTGATGCTGGCGCTGTTCGCCGGGCGCGGGGCGTTCCGCGCGACCATCCAGCTCGCGCCGCTCGCCCTCGCGGTGCCTTGGGGCGCCGTCCGCTTCGCCGAATACGCCGGCGCGGTCGGGATGTCGATGTGGACGGTGTTCCTCGCCTCCAGCGGCGAGAAGGCCGCCCTGAAGCTGGTGCCGCGCGCCCGCCGGCTCGGCGGGGGGATCGCCAGGGTCGTGCTGCGGGTCGCGGCGGCGCCGGTGGTCCTCGCCGCAGCCGCGTTCGCCGCCGCCACCGTCCTGGACCGCGGGCGGGTGCTCGCCGCGGCGCTGCTGTGGAGCGCGGCGCTCGGCCTGCTCCAGGTCGCCGTCGGCCTGCACCGGGTGCGCGGGCACCTCCGCACCGACGCGGTCACCTTCGCCGCGGTGACCGGCACGCTGCTGACCCTGTCCGCGCTGACGTTCCACTTCGCCTGGCCGCCGCTGTGGCAGCTGAACCTGCTCGCCGCGACGGCGCTGGCCGCGTCGGCGGTCCTGCTGTGGCGGCTGCCGCCCGGCTGGTCGGTCGCCGGCCGGGCGGACCGGGTGGCCGGGCCGCCGCGCCGCCGCCGGATGGCACGGCTGGTCCTGCGGACCTGCGCCCTGCTCGGCCTGCCGGAGCTGGTGGCCAGCCTGTGCCTCGCCGTGTGCTACGTGGTCCTCGGCATCGCCGGCCACAGCACCGAGAGCGGCCCGTTCTACGTCGCGGTGACGCTGTCCGGGTTCTGCTCGGCGGCGCTGACCTACCTGTTCCGGCTGCGCCAGCCGGCGACGTCCCTGCGGCTGCGCGGCCCGGCAGGGCGCACGGGCCGGGCGAAGGCGCGGCGGGTCCTGCGCGTCGCGATGCTGCTGTGCCTGCCGGGCCTGCCGCTGGTGCTGCTGCTGGAGCCCGGCACGCTCCTGCTGGCCTTGCTGACCTGCCTGGAGACGCCGCTGTTCGCGCTGGTCGCCTACGCCGGCTACCTGGTGGAGAACACCGACGGGCGGTCCCCCCGGCTGACCGCCGCATCGGCTACCGTCGGTCTCGTCGTCGCGGCCGCCGCCGCGGCGGTGCTGGTGCCTCACGCGGCGTCGTCGGGCGCGATGGCGGCGCTGCTGCTGTCGGCCGGGGCGAGCGCGCTCAGTCTCGACGTCGGCCTCAGCGGGTGGTGGCGTCGCCCCGCGCGGCCCCTGCCGCAGGGTCCCGGGGACGGTTCGCAGCGGCACGGGGGAACATGATGGTGGAGATGGCTGTGGTGACCGAGGGGTTGACGGTCCGGCTGCACAACCCGGCCACCGACCCGGAGCCCGCCGGCTGGGACGCCCTGCGGTGCCGGGCCGGGCTGCGGGCCAACTGGGCCTGGCCGGCGATGCGGGCCGGGGTCCGCTCCGGCGCCGACCCGCTGCTGCTCGCCGTGCTGTCCGACCTGGACGGACCGGTCGGGCTGTACTCGGCGTCGGTGGTCCCGCTGCGCCGCCGCGAGGGCGCCACGGGCTGGCCGCGGCTGGGGTACCTGCACGTCCAGGCACCGCAGAGCAGCGCCCTGGCCGGATGGTGGACCGCGTCGTCCACAGCGGAGGATCGGGTGGAGCTGTCCCGGGCGTTCCGGCGGGCGGCCCGGCGGGCCCTCGGTCCCGGCGTCGGCGGGGCGCTGTGGCGGCAGCTCGGCGCGGCCGACGGCGCCTGGCTGCCCCGCCTGCGGTACACCAGACCCACCGAGCCCCTCGCCGTGCTCGACGCGCCGGCGTCCGTGGACGCGTGGCTGGCCGGCCTCGGCACGAAACGCAGGGCGAGCGTGCGGCGCACCCAGCGGCTCGTCGCCCGCGACCCCGACCTGCAGGTGCGCGGCGGCGCGATCGGTGACGTGGTGAGCCCGGCGGAGCTGGCGCACCTGACCCGGCTCAACTTCGCCAAGCACTCGGCCGGCAGCGTCGAGCTGCGCAGCGGCCCCCGCTCGCAGCTGTGGCAGGAGGCGGTCGCCGGCCGCGACGACGTCCACGTCGTGGCCTACCGCGACAACGCCGGCGCCCTGCTCGGCGCGGCGACGATCCTGGACCATCCGAGCTGGCCCATCTGGCTGTCCTGGGGCGCGCTGCCGGTCGAGGAGGGCGGCCGCCGGCACCTCTACTTCGACCTGTTCCGCCGGCTGGTGGAGCGGGTTGTGGACCGCGGCGCGAGCGGCATGATCCTGGGCAAGGGCATGGCGGAGCTCAAGTCCGACCTGGGCGCCCACCTGGTGCCGCAGCACGCCGCCGTGACGCTGTAGCGACCGGACCGTCAGGCGGGCAGGGCGTCGCCGGGGACCCGTTCAGCGCCGGAACTCCGAGACGACGAAGCGGCCCTTCCCGCCCTTCGTCAGCTCCACGGTCTCCGCCCGGCGCACGTCGAGGTCGAACGGGCGGCCGGCGCTGTCGTGCAGCCACGCACGCGCGTCGCGGGCCAGGTCGTCGAAGTCGCGGCCGGCCCGGGCGTCCGGGACGAGCCACAGGGTGATGTTGCCGGCGGAGTCCTGGCGCACCATGCACTCCGCGACGCCGGCCGTGTTGATCGCCATGCCGATGAAGGTGCCGGCGTAGATCCGCTCGCCGTCGGGCAGGAGCACGTAGTCGTCGGCGCGCCCCTTCGTCAGCTCGAGGCGGGCGAACGTCCGGCCGCACGCGCACCGGCCGGTGTGGCGGGTCGCGCGGTCGCCGAGCCAGTACCGCAGCAGCGGCATCGCCCGCTCCCGCCAGCCGGTGACGACGACGTGCCCCTCGGTGCCGTCGGGCACGGCGCTGCCCTCGGCGTCGACGATCTCGACGTGGACGCGGTCCTCCGCGACGTGCAGGTGGCCTTCCGGGCAGTCGTACGCGATGTGCAGCAGCTCGAACGCGGAGTACTCGTTGAAGATCGGCACCCCGAATCCGTCGGTGAGCTGCCGGCGGATCTCCGGAGTCAGCAGCTCCGACTCGGTGAACACCACGCGCAGCGTGCGGCGCAGCGCGGCCAGTTCGTCGGACCGCATGCCGCGCAGCAGGTCGCGGAGCATCACCGGATAGCCGATCACGGCCTGCGGGCGCTCCAGCAGCATGCGCTCCACCCGGGTGCGCACCGGCAGCGCGCTGAAGACCAGCGACCTGCGGAAGACGCCGATGCGCTGGTACCAGGCGACGCCGACCGGGTGCGGCTTGAAGTGCACGAGGCGCGACCACGGCCGGTACCGCCAGCCGGCGGCCGCGAACCGGCGGATGTTGCTGGCCCGGTCGTGGGCGTGGTTGGCGGGGTCGTGCCACGCCTCGAGGACCTGCCCGCTGGTGCCGCTGGTCGTGTAGACGGTGACCGCGTCGCGGGCGAACGCCGGATCCCGGAACCGGTCCTCGCCGGCCGCGAGCACGTCGGCCTTGCGCAGCATCGGCAGGCGCGCGAAGTCGGTCAGGTCGCGCGGGACGCCGATGTCGTAGCGGTGGTCGTCGTACGCCATCACGCGGGCACGGGCGTGATCGAGTGCGCCGCGCAGGCCGGCCAGGGTCAGCCGGTCGAGCGTGCCCCGGTCGAGGTACTGCGCCCGGAGCACGGACCGCACGGAAAGAAGGCCACCGATGGTCGACATGGCAGCAAGTCTTGCAGACGGTGGCCTCGATCTATGTCATGCCGCGGCTGTGGCGAGGTGATCCGTGCGCCGGGTCGCCCCCGTGGCGCGGTACAGATCGCGCAGCAGCCCGATCTCCCCGCCGTGGTGCATCACCTCGCGGTTGACGTGCACGATCAGCGCCGCCATCGGCTCCTGCGAGAAATAGGCGCCCTTCGGTCCCAAAGGTGCGCGCAGTCCCTCCTCGTCGAGTCCGGAAACGTGCCCTTGCCACTCTCGGTAACTGTCGTCCAGGAACGCGACCGCTTCCGTGGCCGTGTGCGGCAGATCAGCGGGCACGTGCCGCGGGTCGAACATGTCGGCGTCGCCGGAGACACTTCCGTCACCGAAGAACGTGCTGCTCCGGGTCACGAAACAACCGACCGCGATGTGCATCATGCGCCATGCGACCGTGGTGACCGGCGCCGGGTCTGCGCCCGGACCGCCCTCCACGCGGTAATTTCCGGCGGCGTCGGGCCCGACCGTCCAACATCCGGAGACCGGTTCCCAGAAGTATTCCTCGTCCGTGAGCCCGTCCAGCCGGGGGCGCAGATGCACGTCCCAGTAGAACGCCAACTGGCCGATGAGCAGGTCGCCCCAATCGGGTGTGGAAGTGTTCGCCATGGGTAGAGTCTCGCCGATGCTCGGATCATGCGCACCGTGCCGGGCCGGTGGTAATTGAACCAACACGATCGGTGATGGTGCCCATTTGAAACAGAGTGCACTTCAAATCCGCAGAATGGGCGATACTATTTCTCCGATGGCCGGCCGTTCGGTCGCCGCCGTCACCCGTACCGTTGCCGAGGAGGCGCCGTCATGGCCAAGCGCGTCATTCAAGAACTGATCGACGACTTGGACGGCAAGCCGGCCGACGAGAGCGTGCAGTTCGGTCTCGACGGCGTGCAGTATGCGATCGACCTGTCGAAGAAGAACGCCGAGAAACTGCGCGCCGCGTTGAAGCCCTACGTTTCCGCCGGTACGAAGGTCGGACGGGGCGCGGTCGTCGCCGCGGCCCGATCGGGAGCCCGGGGCCGGGGTGCCGCCCGCGGCGACCGCGACCAGAACCGGGCCATCCGCGAGTGGGCGCAGGGCGCCGGCTACCAGGTCTCCGACCGTGGCCGGATCAAGCAGGAGATCGTCGACAGCTACCACGCCGCCGCCGGCGGCCGCTGACAAGCACCGCCGGGGCCGCCGGCGAAACCGCCGGGAGCCGCTGGCAGAAGCCGTCGTGACCAGACAGCGGTCCGCTGTCTGGTCACGATCGAGCGGTGAGCGGGACGGTCAGACCGCCGCGGGGGCACGGTCCAGGGTGACGGCCGGGTCGTGGTCGTCCTCGCTCGTAACGAGTGACCCCGGCCGGACGACCACGAGCAGGGTCAGCGTCGCGGTGAGCAGGCCGCCGGCGATCACCACCGCCATCGCCGTCGCGCCCGTGCCCAGGACGCCGACCAGCGGGGCGGCGACCGCGCCGATGCCGAACTGCACCGCGCCGAGCAGCGCCGCCGCGGTGCCGGCCGCCTCGCCGTGGCGGGACATCGCCAGGGCCGGGGCGTTGGGCAGCGCCAGGCCGGCCGCGGTCAGGACCGCCCACAGCGCCGCGAGCAGGGCGGGCAGGCCGCCGAGGCCGGTGGCGGCGAGGACGACCAGGACCGCACCGGCGACGGTGCCGGCGGCCAGGGCCGACACGAGGATGCGCTGCGGGGTGAAGCGGCGCAGCAGCCGCACGTTGTACTGGGTGCCGCCGATCAGTCCGACCGCACCGGCGCCGAAGGCCAGCCCGAACTGGGCCTCGCTGAGGCCGTACACCTCCTGCAGGACGAACGACGAGCCGCCGACGTAGGCGAACAGCGCCGCCATCGCGAACCCCGCGACCAGGACCAGGCCGACGAACACGCGGTCACGCAGCAGGGAACCGTAGACGCCGAGGGTGGACACGACGCCACCGGAGCGGCGGCGGGCGGGTGTCAGCGTCTCGGTCAGGGCGAGCGCGGCGAGGGTGGTGAGCAGGACACCGAAGACGGCGAGGACCACGAAGACGCCGCGCCACTCGGTCCAGCGCAGCACGGCGCTGCCGAGGGTGGGTGCGAGGATCGGGGCGGCGCCCATGACCAGCATCAGCCGGGAGAACAAGCGGGCGAACGCGGCGCCGCTGAACAGGTCCCGCACGACCGCCATCGCGACGACCGAGGACGCGGCGACGCCGAGACCCTGCAGGACGCGCAGCGCGCCGAGGACGGTGACGTCGGGGGCGAAGACGCAGGCGACCGACGCCAGGACGTGCAGGACGAGGCCGGCCAGCAGCGGCACCCGCCGGCCGACGGCGTCGGACCAGGGGCCGATCGCCAGCTGGCCCAGCGCGAGACCCGCGAGGGTGCCGGTGAGGGTGAGCTGCACCGCCGTCGAGGTGGTGTGCAGGTCTTCGGTGATGCTCGGCAGGGCCGGCAGATACATGTCGATGGTCAGCGGGCCGATGGCGATGAGCGAGCCGAGCACCAGCACCAGGCGGACGGGGTTTGCAGTCACATCCTGTGGTCAAGCGTTTGATCGTCCAGAACATTCCCGTCCTGGTACGCCGTCGCCTGCAGGGCGTACAGCTGGGCGTAGAGGCCGCCGGCCGCCGACAGCTCCTCGTGCGTGCCTTCCTCCACCAGGACACCGTGGTCGAGGACGTAGGGGACCGCCAGTTCGTCCGCAGGATCGACGCTTTCGATCGCCATGTGTCTATGGTGCCGCGCCCGGACAAACGCTCAGGTCGGCCGAACGGCCGCCGATCGGGCGGAGGTGAACCTTGCCGCGGTGCTGATCGTGCGTGACTCGGCCACCATGCTGTCCCGGTGCCTGACGTCGCTGAGCGGGGTCGTCGACACGATCCACGTCCACGACACCGGCTCCAACGACGACACCCCGGCCCTGGCCCGCGAGCTCGGCGCCGTGGTCAGTCACGGCACCTGGACCGGGGATTTCGCCGCCGCCCGCAACACCGCGCTCGCCGAGGCCGCCGCGGCGAGGGGCACGCCGTGGGCGCCCGCGGACTGGGTGCTCAGCATCGACGCCGACGACCGGGCCGTGGCCGCGCCCGGCAAGCTGCGGGAGGTCCTCGCTGCCACCACCACCGACGCGCTGCTGGTCGACATCGACAACGCGCACGACGAGCTGCCGTACACGTTCCGCACCGCCCGCCTGTTCCGCCCGACGCAGCTGCGGTGGAAGGGCCGCGTCCACGAGCACCTGGTCCGCGTCAAGGGCGCCGGCCCGACCCCGGACGTCTTTGTCGACCGGGGGCACGGCACGGGGGTCGGCACCGGCCACGGCACCGGGACGGTGCAGGGGATCGGGATCGCGGAGTGGCCGTCGGCGCCGCGCGAGGCGATCCGCCTGGAGCATCAGGGGTACGCGGACCCCGACGAGCGGCGCAGCAAGGCCGAACGCAACGTCGAGCTGGCCCAGGCGGTCCTGGACGGCATCGCCGACGGCTCGGCGGACCCTGGGCAGGTCGCGGACACGCTGCTGGACCTGGGGCGCAGCCTGGTCGGGGCGGGCCGCACCCAGGACGCGGTCGACGCGTTCGAGACGCTGCGGGAGCTGGCGCCCGGCACCCGGCAGTGGATCCTCGGCACCGACGCCCTGGCCCGGCTGCTGCTCGGCGCCGGCATGGACGAGGCGGTGCTGGTGCTGACCGCGCAGCTGCGCGGCGCCGGGGTCGCCCGTGACTACTGCGACTGGCTGGACGCGCAGGCCCTGGCGCAGCTCGGCGAGGTGGCGGAGGCCTGGCGGCTGCTGCAACCGGTGCAACGGGTCGTCGACCCGGCCGGCCGGGTGTACCCGCCGGAGCACCTCGCCGAGCTCAAGCGCCTCTTGGACCGCCTGCACTCGATGTCCAACAGTCACTAGCTGGAACAGGATCGTCGTGGAGTTCGTCGCCGGTGTGCTTCTCTCGCGTGCGGGTGGGTATCAGTGACGGCATGCGAATCGGTTACTTCCTGTCCAGCGAGGAATACACCCCGGCAGAGCTGATCGAGCAGGCGAAGCTCGCGCAGGACGCCGGGTTCTCCGGGCTGTGGATCTCGGACCACTACCACCCCTGGAACGACGCGCAGGGGCAGGCGCCGCTCGTGTGGTCGCTGATCGGGGCGCTGAGCCAGGTGGTCACCATCCCCGTAACGACGGCGGTGACCTGCCCGATCATGCGCATCCACCCGGCGGTCGTCGCGCAGGCCGCCGCGACCAGCGCGGTCCTGCACGAGGGACGGTTCGTCCTCGGTGTCGGCACCGGCGAGGCGCTCAACGAGCACATCCTCGGCGACGCCTGGCCGAGCGCGGGCGAGCGCCTCGAGATGCTCGAGGAGGCGGTCCACGTGATGCGGGAGCTGTGGGACGGCGGGTTCGTCAACCACCGCGGCACGCACTACACCGTCGAGCACGCCCAGGTGTACACGCGGCCCGAGACCCCGCCGAAGGTGTACATGTCGGCGTTCGGGCCGAAGGCCCTCGAACTCGCCGGGCGGATCGCGGACGGGTTCATGTCCGTGGCGCCCGTCGCCGAGCACGTCGAGGCGTTCCGCAAGGGCGGCGGCGGGGACAAGCCGGTGCAGGGCGGCTTCAAGGCCTGCTTTGCGAAGACCGAGGACGCCGGGGTACGCATCGCGCACGAGCTGTGGGCGAACGCGAGCGTCCCGGGCGAACTGTCGCAGGTCCTGCCGTCGCCGAAGCACTTCGAGCAGGCCTCCGAGCTCGTCACCCCGGACATGACCCGCGAGGCGATCGCCTGCGGTCCCGACCCGGCCAAACAGGCGGCGCAGCTCAAGAAGTACAAGGACGCCGGGTTCGACGAGGTGTACGTGGCGAACATCGGTCCCCACTACGCGGACCTCATCGACCTGTACAAGCGCGAATTCCTGTAGAAATCGGAGGTGGGTCATGCCGCAGGCGGCATGGAGCAACAAACGGGAACGGCAGTACGAGCACATCAAGCGGCAGCAGAAGGCCCAGGGCCGGTCGGAGGACGTCGCCGAGGAGATCGCGGCCCGGGTCGTGAACAAGGAACGCGCCCGCGCGGGCGAGTCCCGCACCGCGAGCCGCACCTCGACGCAGGACATCTCCTCCGCCCGCCGCGGCGGGTTGCGCGCCCGCTCGGGCGGTCCCGGCGGTCGCACCCGCGACCAGCTGTACGAGGAGGCGAGGCGCAAGAACATCAACGGCCGCTCCAAGATGACCAAGGCGCAACTGGAGAAGGCCGTCGGTTAGGCACCTCCACAGCGTTGAACAGGTATGCGATTTCTTGAGACCGGCGGCGCGCGGCTGTGCGTCGAGACGTTCGGCGACCCCGCCGATCCCACGATCCTGCTCGTCCACGGCGCGGCCGCGTCGATGCTCTGGTGGGACGAGGAGCTGTGCGAGCTGCTCGCGGCGGGCGGCCGGCACGTGGTGCGCTACGACAACCGCGACACGGGCCGCTCCACCGCCTACCCGCCGGGGCGGCCCGGGTACACGATGCGGGACATGGCGCTCGATGCGATCGGGATCCTCGAAGGGCTCGGCGTCGGCGCCGCGCACCTCGTCGGGCGTTCGATGGCGGGCGGGATCGTCACCGTCGCCGCCGCGGAGCACCCGTCGCGGGTCGCCACGCTGACCCTCGTCACCACCACCCCGGGCCTGCCGGGGCTGCCGCCGATGTCACCCGCCTTCGTCGAGTTCACCGGCAGCGGCGGCCCTGACCCGGCGGACCCGGTCGCCGTCGTCGAGTTCATCGTCGGTCTCATGCGGGTGTACGGCGGCGGCTCCCCGTACTTCGACGAGCCCGCGGTGCGCCGGCTCGCGGAACGGGACGTCCCCCGCACCACCGACATCGCCTCCTGCCTGGTGAACCACTTCGTCATCGACACCGGCGGCGCCGGCCCGCAACTGCTCGCCGGCCTGAGGGCGCCGACGCTGGTCGTCCATGGCGAGCGCGACCCCGTCTTCCCGCTCGGACACGGCACCGCCCTGCGCGACGCGATCCCCGGCGCGTCGCTGCTGGTCCTGCCCGGGGCGGGACACGAGCTGCCCCGTCCGCTGTGGCCGCTGTTCACCGCCTCGCTGCTCGAACACACCGCCCGGCGGCTACCGTGAGGGCGTGCTGTCGGAATACGTGCGCCGGCCCGCGGGACCGCGGGTGCGGCCGTTCGCGGGCTGGTACTCCGGCTACCGCGAGACCGGCGTCGCGCCCGCCGTGCACCGGGGGCTCCCGTCACCGTTCCTGACGCTCATCGTCACCCTCGACGACCCGTTGCAGATCTCGTCGCACCCCGATCCGGCGACGCCGCCCGGGCGGTACGACACGCTCCTCGGCGGGCTGCACACCACGCCCGCGACGATCGTGCACGACGGGCGGCAGTCCGGGATCCAGATCGCGCTGTCGCCGCTCGGCGCCCGGACCCTGCTCGGCCTGCCCGCCGGTGAGCTCGCCAACCTCGACGTGACCGCCTCCGACGTGCTGGGCCCGTGCATCGACGCGCTGCGCGACCGGGTCCGGGCCGCGACGACCTGGGCCGACCGCTTCCGCATCGTCGATGAGATGCTCGCCCGCCGCCTCGCCGCGCCGGTCCTGCCGCGCCCGGAGGTCGTGCACGCGTGGCGGCTGCTGCAGGCCGGCGGCGCCCTCGCCACCGCCGACATCGCCCGGGAGGTCGGGTGGAGCGGGCGGTACCTCAGCCGCCAGTTCAACCTGGAGATCGGGCTCTCGCCGAAGGCGGCGGCCCGGGTCGCCCGGTTCGACCTCGCCCGGCGCCGGCTGCAGGACGGCGCCGCGTCCCTCGCCGCGCTCGCGGCCTCCTGCGGGTACTACGACCAGGCGCACCTCACCCGCGAGTTCACCGGGTTCGCCGGCAGCCCACCGGCGAAGTGGCTTGCCGAGGAGAACCTGCCGCCGTTCCGAAACGTCCAAGACCCGGACGCGCCCTGGTCGGCAGACTGGGCCGCATGACACCTCCACCGCAGGTGTGGCCGACACTGCGTGCCACCGACGCCCGTGCCCTGATCCGGTTCCTGGTCGACGCGTTCGGCTTCCGGGAGACCGTGGTGCACGGCGAAGGCGACCGTGTCGACCACGCCCAGCTCGCCTGGCCGCCCGGCGGCGGCATCATGCTCGGCAGCGTCCGCGACGACGACGGACCGGGCTGGCCGCTGCGCCCCGGCACCTTCGGCGCCTACGTGGTGACCGACGACCCCGACGGGGTGTACGCCCGCGCGGTCGCCGCCGGCGCCACGGTCCACAAGGAGCTCAACGACACCGACTACGGCTCGCGGGAGTTCTCCGTCCGCGACCCTGAGGGCAATCTGTGGTCCTTCGGGACCTATCGCGGCGAGCCCGTGTAGGACCGGCCCGCCGGGCGTCACGGGGGCGGCCGGCGGATCTTCAGCAACCCGGTGGAGCTGATGCGCCACCGGGTTGTCCTCATGCCGTGTTGTCCTCATGCCGTGGCTTTGGCTCACGCCGAGCGGCGGCGGCGGGTTCTGATCAGGCGGAGCGGCGGCGGTCGGCGTTCATCGGCCACTGGGTGCCGGTGGACTGGGCGGCGACGTCGGCGTCCGTGATGAGGCCCTGCGGGTCGGCGGCGAGAGCGCTTTCCAGGCTGCGGTAGGTCTCGATCGTGGAGAGGGTGCCGCCTTCACGCAGCGTGTGGACGACCTGCGGCGTCGGCAGCGCCAGGACGAGCGATCCGCCCTGCTCAAGGGCTATACCCGCAGTGACGCGCAACATCATGACGCCGGTGCAGTCGATGGCCGTGACCTTCGCCAGGTCGATGACGATCCTGGGCTGGGGGCGGAGCAGGAGCTGTGAGAGCGCGGTCTCCAGCTGCATCGCACTGGCCGCGACCAGCGCACCGTGACAGGTCAGCACCGTCGCGGCAGCGAGTCGGTCCACCGCGAACGTGAGAGCTGCCATGCTGCGACGATACGGTCCGCCGTGACGGTCCGTGAACCCCTGTCCAGGTGGAGGCACCATCCGACCGGCCGGTGGCCGGGCAGCCGGTCGTCGCTGCGGGTGATCCGACAAGCGGGCGTGGCACTGGTCGGGCGGGTGTTCATGGACGAAGCCGGGTGGGTACGCAACCAGCAGCCCCCGCAGTACGTCAGGCCCCGACGAAAGGTGCTTTTCCGGTGCAACTGGACGCAAGGCCTGCGGTTGTCGACTGCGCGTTGTACGTCGGCGGGGTCCGCCAAACGGGCGACCTGCCCCTCGCCGAACTGTACGAACGGGCCCGCGAACAGCCGGACGCGTTCGTCTGGATCGGGCTGCACGAACCGGATCCGGATCAGTTCGCCGAGGTCGAGAAGGTCTTCGGGCTGCACCCGCTCGCGGTGGAGGACGCGTTGAAGCCGGCGCCGCAGCGGCCGAAGGTCGAGCGGTACGAGGACGTGACGTTCTTCGTCGCGCGGACCGCCCGGTACCTGCCGCACGGGGAACTGACCGAATCGAGCGAGGTCATCGACACCGGCTCACTCCGGATGTTCCTCGGTGGCCAGTTCATCGTCACGGTCCGTCACGGTGAGGCGGGTGAGCTGCGGTCCGCCCGGCTGGACCTGGAGGCGAACCCGGCGCAGCTCGCGGGTGGCCCGTGGGCGGTGCTGCACGCGATCCTGGACCGGATCGTCGACGCGTACCTCGTCATCGTCACCGCCATCGACACGGACGTGCAGGCCCTGGAGAAGGCCGTGTTCCGCCGGGACAGCGGCACCAGCATCGAGCACGTCTACCAGCTCAAGCGGGAGCTGATGGAGTTCCGCACGGCGGCGGTGCCGTTGCAGCGGCCGCTGCTGACGCTGCTGGACAAGCAGACGTTCGCGCTGTCCAAGGAGATCCGCCGCTACTTCCGCGACGTCAACGACCACCAGACCCGCGTCGTGGAGCAGGTCGCCAACCACGAGGACATCCTCAACTCGATCCTGCAGGCCCGGCTGGCGCAGGTGACCATCGACCAGAACAACGACATGCGCAAGATCGCGTCCTGGGCGGCCCTCGCCGCGTTGCAGACCGCCATCGCGGGGGTCTACGGCATGAACTTCGTGTTCATGCCGGAGCTGCACTGGCGCTACGGGTACTTCTACGCGCTCGCGCTCATGTTCGGCAGCGGGCTGCTGCTGTACCGGACGCTGCGCCGTAACCGCTGGCTGTAGCGCCCGGGCTTCGGCGCTCTACGCGGCCAGGCCGAGGGACCGCATGTGGCGGGCCTCGCGGGCGGCGCGGGTCAGCGCCTGCACGGTCCGGGGCCCGGCGATCCCGTCGATGGTGAGCCCGGCCCTGGCCTGGAAGCGGCACAGCACCAGCGGCATCTCCGCCTCGGGCGCCCGCGGGTGCAGCAGGCCGATGTCTGCGAGCAGGTCGCGCACGGCGCGCGGGTCGGCGGGCGGCGCGGCGGTGTCGGTTGCGCTGACGGCCCCGGCGAGCGCGGCGCCGACGGCCTGCAAGGTACGGCGAACGGTCATGCGCTCAAGTCTGGCCCGCGCACCTGCACACCGCGTCAGGGCTTTCCTGTCGGCTGACCCTGAATTTGCCCTGACGGGGCTCTACGCGCCGGGGATGAGGACACCGAAGCCGGTGCGGGCGAGGCGCAGCAGGACCTGGCCCGGGGCGGTGAGCGTGTCGAGCTTCGCCGCGGAGGCGTCCTCGAGGTGGCGGACGGCTCCCGCGTACGCCTCGGGTCCCGTCCGGCGCGCGGCGTCCAGGACGGCGGTGTTGCGCCACACCTTCGCCCGTGCCTCGGTGAGCAGCCGCCGGGTCGCGGCCCGGTTCGCCGGGGCGAGGATCCGGTCCAGGAGGCTCGGACGGTTGGCGGCGCGGCCCTCGGCCTCCTCGGCGCCGACCCTGGCGAGCAGGACGGTGTCGATGTGGGTGTGGTCGCGTTCCCGGTCGGCGCGCACCTCGGGGTCGTCGAACTCGGCCGGTTCGATCACCGCGATCAGTGACTGCGGCAGGTCGTAGTTGATGTGGGCGTTCATGCCGAGCAGCACGTGTCGCAGCGCCGGCAGGCCGGGCCGGTCCCGCGCGGTGTCGAACGCGATCCGCCACGGCCGCGGCACCTGCCCGCCGTTGAGGTCGGCGTCGAACGCGTCCAGGTACAACTCCGCGAACGCCACGTCCCACCGGTTCAGCCAGTCGGCGTCGAGGAACCCGCCCCGCTCGATCTCCTCGGCGACGGCGTGCGTGGTGCGCAGGTACGTACCGTGGAAATGACGGCGGGCGTCATCCGGCGCGAGGCGGGCCAGGCCCTTCTCCATCCGCGCGATGACCGCGGCGACGGCGTCGTTCATGCCCGCCCAGGACGCGAGACGGCCGGCGCGGTGAGTGAGGTCACGATCGCAGTGTGCGGCACCGAGGCAAGGCCGGCAAGTTGAATCCTAGTCAATTGGTAGGTGTAGTGGGTATAGTGCCGCCACACACGTCCGTTAATGAGGAGCGTCATCGATGCGTCGGCTCTCGGTCGTCCTGACCGGTGTCCTGGTCCTGCTCGGCACCACCCTGGCCGCGGGTTGCGCCGCCGACAAGGAGCCGGCCTCGGCGAAGCCCGGCTCCGCCGAGGAGCCGCTGCGCGTCGGGTACCAGCGCTTCGGCGGGCTGAGCTTGGTCAAGGCGCGCAAGGCCGAGGCCGCCGGCACCACCTGGTCGCTGTTCGAGAGCGGTCCGGCGCTCACCGAGGGCATCAAGGCCGGCGCGATCGACATCGGCCAGGTGGGTGAGGCGCCGCCGATCTTCGCCGCCGCCGGGAAGATCGACTTCAGGATCATCGGCACGTCGAAGCCGGTGCCCAAAGGCGAGGCCGTCCTGGTCAAGGCCAGCAAGGGGTACACCACGTTCAAGGACCTCAAGGGCAAGAAGGTCGCCCTGAACAAGGGGTCGAACGTCAACTGGCTGCTCGTGCGCCTGCTCGAGGCGAACGGCATGACCATCAAGGACATCGACGTGCAGTACCTCAAGCCCGCCGACGCCCGCCCCGCGTTCGACAACGACCAGGTCGACGCGTGGATCATCTGGGATCCGTACTTCTCCCTCGCCGAGACGCCCGGCGTGAAGGTGCTCGTCGACGCGACCGGCCTTGCCAACAACCGCGAGTACCTGCTGGTGTCGCCCCAGGCGCTGAAGTCGAAGCCCGGCAAGATCCGTGAGTTCCTCAAGACCTACCGCGAGGTCACCGACTGGGGCATCGGCAACCCGGACGAGCGCGTCAAGATCCTCGCGCCGGAGCTCAACATCCCCGAGGACGTCGCCCGCCGCGCCCTGGACCGCAGCGCCCAGCCCCTCGCCGCGATCGACGCGGCCGTCGGCGAGGAGCTGCAGCAGATCGCCGACGGGTTCACCGAGCTGCAGCTCATCCCGGGCAAGGTCGACATCAAGGGGCGCATCGACGAGCAGTTCTCGGACATCCTGCGATGACGACGCTCCTGGAGCGCCCGGCCCTGCGGAAATCGGCACCGCGGCGGGTCGCCGCCCGGCGCCGCTGGCTGCGGGCCGTGACGCCGCTGGTCCTGCTCGCCGCGTGGGAGGGCGGCGTCCGCGGCGGGCTGCTCGACCCGGACAAGCTGCCCGCGCCGAGCGTGGTCCTCGCCACGGGCCGGCGGCTGGCGCTGGAGGGCACGCTCGGCGAGTACCTGCTCGACTCCGTCCAGCGGGCGGTCCTCGGGCTGCTCATCGGCGGGCTGCTCGGGCTGGCGCTGGGCACCCTCGCAGGGCTCGTCCGGCTCGGCGACGACCTCGTCGACCCGACCGTGCAGATGGCCCGGATGCTGCCGCACCTCGGTCTGGTGCCGCTGCTCATCATCTGGGTCGGCATCGGCGAGTCGCTGAAGGTGACCCTGGTGGCGCTCGGCGCGTTCTTCCCGATCTACCTCAACACCTACGCCGGGATCCGCAACATCGACGAACGGCTGGTCGAGGCGGCCCGTACCTGCGGGCTTACGGCCTTCGAACGGGTCCGGCACGTCGTCGTGCCCGGCGCGCTGCCGTCACTGTTCCTCGGCGTGCGGCTCGCCTTCGCGGCCGGCTGGCTCAGCCTCGTCGTCGGCGAGCAGGTCAACGGGCAGGGCGGGCTGGGCTTCATGATGATGGAGGCCCGCGAGTTCAGCCAGACCGATGTGGTGGTCCTGGGCCTGGTCACGTACGCGCTGCTCGGCCTGCTCTCCGACCTGCTGCTGCGACTCGGCGAGAGGAGGCTGCTGGCATGGCGCCACGGACTGCGGGCGCGGTGAGCACCGCCCTCGGGGTGCGGCGCGCGTTCGGCGACACCGTCGTCCTGGACGGCGTCGACCTCACCATCGGCGCCGGTGAGGTGGTCGCTCTGCTCGGCGGCAGCGGCTCCGGCAAGAGCACCCTGCTGCGCATCCTCGCGGGCCTGGACGGCGACGCGACCGGCTCGGTGACCACGTCCGGATCCACGGCCGTCGTCTTCCAGGAGCACCGGCTGCTGCCCTGGAAGCGGGTCGCGGCCAACGTCGCCCTCGGCGTGCGCGGCGGCTCCCTGCGCGAACGCGTCGACGCCGCCCTCACCGAGGTCGGCCTCGCCGACCGCCGCGACGCCTGGCCGGCCGAGCTGTCCGGCGGGCAGGCACAGCGGGTCGCGTTCGCCCGGGCGCTGGTCCGCGAGCCCGACCTCCTCCTGCTCGATGAGCCGTTCGGCGCCCTCGACGCCCTCACCCGCCTGCGGATGCAGGCCCTGTTCGGCCGGCTCCGCGCCACGCACGGCTTCGCGGCGCTGTTCGTCACGCACGACGTCGACGAGGCGCTGCTGCTCGCCGACCGGGTCCTGGTCCTGGACGGCGGCCGGATCGCCGAGGACCGGCCGGTGCCGCTGCCGCGCCCGCGGGCGGTCGACGCCCCCGGCTTCGGCGCCGAACGCCGCGCCCTGCTCGGCCTGCTCAACGTCCCGGCCTCGCCCGCCTGACGGGCTGTCCCGCGACCCCGCGAGGTCGATCCAGGCGCCTGCGATCACCGTGCCGTGCACCACGGACGCGGCCGGCGTCGGCGAGGGCGGTCAGCCCACCAGGTACGTCAGATGGGTGGCATCGGCGGTGTGGTGCGGCTCGAGCGGGGTCAGCGTGACCGGGCCGCCGAGGTGGGCGAACAGTGGCGTGCCCGCGCCCAGCAGCAGGGGCGCCACGTGCAGGCTGAGCCGGTCGACTAGGCCCGCCCGCAGGGCCTGCTGGATGATGCTCGCCCCGCCCATGATGTGCACCCGGCGCTCGCCGGCGACGGCCGCCGCCGCGCGCGCCGTCGCCTCGACACCGCCGGTGACGAACGTGAACGTCGTCCCGCCCCGCGTCACCGGCTCGTGCGGCCGGTGCGTGACGACGAAGACCGGCATCCCGAAGAACCCGTCCTCGACCGCCCAGCCGTCGGTGGCGTCGTAGACCCGGCGGCTCGTGACGACGGCGCCGGACGCCCCGAACGTGTCCGCGAGCAGCCGCCTGCCGTCCTCGGTCCAGACCCAGGTGTGCAGTGCCTCGCCACCCGCGCCGAGCCCGGGGTGCGTGTCCAGGTCCGGTCCGGTGACGTAGCCGTCCACGGACATCGAGATGTTCGCCTCGATCGCAGCCATGCCGTCCCTCCGTCGCGACGGAACCGATGAGTTCGGGAACCGCCCGTCGTCAGTATGGGAGTACGTCCCCCAAGATCTGTGGAAGGACCTCGCCTTGAACAAGATCATCTTTATGATGTCGGTGTCGCTGGACGGCTACTTCGAGACCGTTGATCACAGCCTCGCGTGGCAGGACATCTCCGACGAGCTGCACACGCACTTCAACGATGAGCTGGCCGCGGCCGGCGGCATGCTCAACGGCCGGGTCACCTACGAGCTCATGGCGCGGGCCTGGCCGACCGCCGACGAGGACCCGGCCGCGCCGAAGCCCGTGGCGGAGTTCGCCCGCATCTGGCGCGAGACGCCGAAGGTCGCCTACTCGCGCACCCTGCGGGAGGCCGGCTGGAACACCACGATCGTGCGTGACGTCGTGCCCGCCGAGGTCGAGGCGCTCAGGTCGGCCGCCACCGGGGACCTGTTCATCGGCGGCCCGGACCTCCTGGCCACCTTCCAGCGCCTCGACCTCGTGGACGAGTACCGCATCTACGTGCACCCTGCCGTCATCGGCGCGGGCAACCCGCTCTTCCGCCCCGGCACGACCCTCAGGCTCGCCCTGGACGGGTCGCGGCAGTTCGCGAACGGCGTGGTGCTGCTGCGGTACCGGCGGGCTCAGGCCGAGTAGCCGCCGTCGGCGTTCAGCGTGGCGCCAGTGACGTACGCCGATTCGGGCCCGGCCAGGTAGGCGACGAGGCTCGCCACCTCGCCCGGGCTCATGTCCGTGTCGACGGGGCCCGGCTGCACGGTGTTGACGGTGATGCCGCGCGGCCCGACCTCGCGCGCCAGGGCTCTGGTGAGCCCCGCGAGGCCGGCCTGCCTGACCGCCTCCCGCCTGCCCTGGTGAGCTCCTGTCGGTTTACGGACCGGCGAGTGCCGAACGCATCGACGGTTCTTGACGTGCTGTGAGGTTGTGACCCGCGTCATAGTCCGGTCCTCTGCCGGTCCGTGGGTACAGAGGAGCAGGCATGCAGATCGTCCAGATTCGCGGTCCAGGACTCGTCGCAGCCGTCGTGCTGGCCGCTGTCGGTGCTTCCGGTGCTGTCGGCACTTCCGTCGCGTTCGGTGCGGCGCCGCCGTTGATCCCGATCACCGTCATCTTCACCGTGACCAACACAGCCGATACGGGCGCGGGGTCTCTGCGCGACGCCATCACGGCCGCCAACGGCATCGCCCTGCCGAATCGATCCAAGATCAATTTCAACATCCCGAACGCAGGGCCGCACACCATCACGCCGGTGAACGACCTGCCGGCACTGACCGGCTGGGCCACCGTCGACGGGTACAGCCAGCCCGGCACCGCCAGGGCCACCGCGGTCGCCCCGGCCGTGCTCGACGTCGTCGTCGACGCGGTCAACACGACCCGCGGCCTGGAACTGGCCACCTCCGACAGCACGGTGTCCGGCCTCGTCATCCGCGGCTCGAACGCCGTCGCGGCCGGCGGTGCGCCGTGCGTCGACGACGGCATCTGCGTGCGCGGCGACCGCAACGTCATCACCGGCAACTACATCGGCCTCGGCGTCGCCGGCCTGAACGCGTTCGGCAACTCCGGCGACGGCATCGACATGGACGGCACCGGCAACCGGGTCGGGGGCACCCTGCCCGGCGACCGCAACGTCATCTCCTCCAACGGCAACCACGGCATCCGTACCGTCGGCGCCGGCGCCGTCATCCAGGGCAACCTGATCGGCCTCAACGCCAACGGCGCCGGCCTGTTCGGCAACGGCGAGACCGGTGTCAGCCTCGTCGGCGACACCGGCACCGTCGGCGGCTCCACCGCCGGCGCCGGCAACGTCATCTCCAACAACGGCCGCCACGGCGTCCTGCTCGACGGCGACACCAACACCGTGCAGGGCAACCTGATCGGCACCAACGCCGCCGGCACCGCGGACCGCGGCAACACCACCGACGGCGTCTTCGTCGCCGGTGTCGGCAACGTCGTCGGCGGCTCCGCCACCGGCGCCGGCAACGTCATCTCGGGCAACGGCGCCAGCGGCGTCTCCACCGACGCCTCCGCCGACGGCACCGTCATCCGGGGCAACACGATCGGCACCGGCATCGGCGGCAACACCGCCATCGCCAACGACGAAGGCGTCAAGATCGAGGGCGTCAACAACATCGTCGACGGCAACCTCATCTCCGGCAACCTCCTCGACGGCGTCGAACTGCACGAGCAGTTCGGCAACGTCACCACCGGCAACGTCGTGCAGGCCAACCTGATCGGCACCACCCGCAACGGCCTCAACCCGCTGGGCAACGGCGACCGCGGCGTCGACGTGCGTGTCCTGGCGACCGGCAACCGCATCGCCGGCAACGTCATCGCCGCGAACGGCGCCGGCGGCATCTACCTCTTCGGCCCCGGCACCACCGTCGAGAAGAACCTCGTCGGCACCGACCGCACCGGCGCGGCGGCCCTGCCCAACACCGGCGCGGGCGTCGAGGTCGACGGCGACGGCAACGTCCTCACCGGCAACACCATCGCCGCGAACACCGGCGACGGCATCGAGATCTCCGCCGACGACACCATCGTCACCGGCAACGCCATCGGCACCGACACCACCGGCACCGTCGCCCTGGGCAACCTCGGCAGCGGCGTCACCATCGGCGGCAACGGCAACCAGATCGGCTCGGGCACCGTCGCCGTCCCGATCAACACCATCGCCAACAACCAGCTGGACGGCGTCACCGTCACCAGCGGCACCGACAACCCGATCCGCCGTAACGCCATCTACGGCAATGCCGACCTCGGCATCGACCTGGGCAACACCGGCGTCCTGGCCAACGACGCCGGCGACGTCGACGTCGGCGACAACGACCTGCAGAACTACCCGGTGATCGCCGCCTCGACCAGCGTCGCCGCCACCTGGGCACTGGACGGCCAGCCGGCCACCACGTACCGCATCGAGTTCTTCGTCAACACCACCTGCTCCGCCAGCGGCCACGGCGAGGGCCGCAAGTTCCTCGGCGCCCTGACCGTGACCACGCCCGCGGCGGCCGGCGCGGCGAACGGCATCTACACCTTCGCCGTGCCGACCTCGGTCGGCCAGCAGGTCACCGCTACGGCAACCGTGCTGCCGGCGGGCGCGGCGGTCGGGCCGACGTCGGAGTTCGCGGCCTGCGTCACGGTCGTCTGACCCGCCTCACAGTGGACGGCCGGCGCTCGGCCGTCCACTGTGGTTGCCTTTCTCGCTGTCGCTGTCGCTGTCGCTGTCGCTGTTGCTGTCGCTGTTGCTGTCGCTGTTGCTGTTGCTGTTGCTGTTGCTGTTGCTGTCGCTGTTGCTGTTGCTGTCGCTGTTGCTGTCGCTGTTGCTGTTGCTGTTGCTGTTGCTGTTGCTGTCGCTGTCGCTGTTGCTGTTGCTGTTGCTGTTGCTGTCGCTGTCGCTGTCGCTGTCGCTGTCGCTGTCGTCGCCGAGTAGCCGCAGTGCGGCGTGGTCGGGGGTGCCCGGCTCCGCCTGGAACGTGACGAACCGCTGCCCGTCGACGGCGGTCAGAATCTCCGACGTCAGCTCGAGCCGCCCCGCCTCCGGATGCTGGAACGTCCGCCGCGCGCCACTCTTGACCCTCACGTCGTAATGCGCCCACAGATCCGCGAACTCGGCGCTGCGCCCACGCAGCTCATCAACGAGCGCGGCCCGGGCCGGACTGTCGTCGAGCGTGCGCAGGTGCGCCACACAGTCCTCCGCCATCCGCCGCCACGACACGAACACCTCCCGGGCCGCGGGGTGCGTGAACACGTACCGGACCAGGTTGCCCGGCACCGCCACCCCGACGAGCAGACACCGGCCCTCGGCGTTGGCGGCGAGCAGGTCGCTGGTCTGGTTGAGCACGTACGCGGGCGTCGGCCGTACCATTTCCAACAGCCGCACCAGCGCCGGCCGGACGACCTGCGGCGCCGCCACGCTGCCGACCCCGGGGTGCGCCAGCCGATGCAGATGCGCCCGCTCGTCGTCATCGAGCCGCAACACCGTCGCCAGCGCGTCAAGGACCGCCCGCCCCGGATTCGTGTCCCGCCCCCGCTCCAGCCGCGTGTAGTAGTCGATGCTCACCCCGGCGAGCGCCGCCAACTCCTCCCGCCGCAACCCCGGCGTCTGCCGCCGCCCCGCCCCGTCGGGCAGCCCGACCTCTTTGGGGCTGACCCGGCCGCGCCGGTTCCGTAGGAAGTCCCCGAGACTCACCCGGCCATTCTGCCCCGCCGCCCCGGCGCGAGGGGTGGCCCTGCCAGGACCCCTCCCGCCACACCCGGGCCAGCCCCGGTCTCCCGCCCGTCCCGCAAACCCGCGACGCTGCCGGACATGACGAACCAGCACGTGCTCGTGATCGGCGGCAGCTCGGGGATGGGCCTGGCGCTCGCCGCCCGCCTGCTGCACGCCGGCCAGCGGGTAACCATCGCCGGCCGCTCCGCCACCCGTCTCGCCGCCGCAGCCGCCCACCTGACCGCCTTGGACCGCGACACCACCGCGCCGGACCCCGCAACGGCGGACCGCGCAGTTCGCCCGGTCGGGCTGGACGGAGGTGGGGTCGGTGCGGTGGCCGGGTCGGTCGGTGCGGTGGCCGGGTCAGATGGTGGCGCAGGGCGCGAGGTGGTCGGACTCGACGGAGCCGGCGGGCGCGTGACGACCGGGCTGGACGGCAGCGCGGGCGCGGTGGTCGGGCCGGACGGCGGCACGGGCGGTGCGGCGGCTGGGACGGACGGCGGCGGGGGCAGTCCGGTGGCCGGGACGGACGGCGGCGGGGGCAGTCCGGTGGCCGGGTCGGACGGCGCTGCGCGGCGCGCGATGGTCGGGTCGGAGGGTGGCACGGGTCGTGCGGAGGCTGGTCCAGATGGCGGGGCGGGCGGTGCGGTGGGCGGGATGGAGCGTGAGGTGGACGGGCGGCTTCGGACGGTGCAGGTTGATATCGGTGTGGAGGAAGAGGTTGAGGCGCTTGCGGGGCATGCCTACGACCACGTGGTGGTGACCGCGGCGGATGCGGTTGGGGCGTATGCGCCGCTGGCCGGGTTTGCCGTTGAGGCGGCCAGGGCGGTGCTCGCCACGAAGGTGTTGGGGCCGTGGCTGGTGGCGAAGCACCTCGGTGGCGCGTTGCCGGCCGGTGGCTCGCTCGTCTTCACCTCGGGTGTCGCGGCTTACCGGCCCGGGCCGGGGGCGAGCATGATTGCCACGGCCAACGGGGCGTTGGAGGCGCTGGCACGGTCGCTTGCGCTGGAGCTGGCGCCGGTGCGGGTCAACGTCGTCTCGCCTGGGTGGGTCGACACGCCGATCTGGGACGTCCTCGCCGGCGATGCGAAAGGCGAACGGCTCGCGGCGATGGCCGCTCGGCTGCCCGCCGGGCGGGTCGGCACTCCCGACGACATTGCCCGGGCGATCGTCGCGTTGCTGGACAACGGCTTCGTCACCGGCACCGTCCTGCACGTCGACGGCGGGCACCGCCTCGTGTGACGCCCGAGGAGCCGGCCGGTGGCGTGGCAGACTGGGCGGGTGACGGGACAGTTCGCCGACGAGGTCATGCACGACGATGCCTGGCACGCCATCACCGCCGTGGACGGGACCGGCCTCTTCGACGCCGCCGAGCACGGCTTCTCGCCCAGGATGATGAGCACGGCGTGCCACCGGGGCAGCCTCTGCAAGTATCGCATCGACGCACGGCGCCTCGTGCTGCACGCTGCGGAGATCGGGGCGGCCCCCGGCACGCCGCCGGTCCCGCTGCTGGGCGTCGAGCCCGGTCGCTCGGCGTATCCGGAGGCATTTCGCGGGCAGCTGTCCTATGTGGACCTCAATGCCCCTGTCGGCTTCACGGGTCGGCTGCTGATCGGGGCGGAGCCGGTGTCCATCGGCTACCTGCACATGGGCTTCCGCCCCGCCTACGGCTTCGCGCGTGTCTGGGAGCTGGCCTTCGACGGCGGCGCGCTGACCGCGGCGGCCGACCGCTCCGCGGACCTCGCCGAGGTGCGGAGCCGCCTCGTCGGCACCAGGCCGGAGCCGGCGCCGGGGGAGAGTGCCGAGGACTGGATCGACCGGACCTTCTCGCTGTCCTTCGCCTACAGCTGGCCGGAGAGCTGAGAGGCGCGACAGCGCCCAGCGGATGAGGCGCCTCATGCGTCGAACCCCGTCGCGCCGTCGGTCTGCTCCCGCAGGATGTCGGCGTGTCCGGCGTGGCGCGCGGTCTCCTCGATGAGGTGCACATAGATCCAGCGCAGCGACACCCTGCCGAGGCGCGGCGAGGGCACCGTGTCGTCGAGCGTGAAGCCGCGGCAGATCTCCCGCGAGGTGGCGCACGCCGTGAGGTAGTCGGCGACGAGTGACTCGACGGTGTCGTCGTCACGCACGCCCCAGTCGTCATCGGGCGTGGGGCGGGCGCCGCCCAGCATGCCATGGAACCATTCACGCTCCACGGCCGTGAGGTGCTTGACCAGCCCCGCGAGGGTGGTCCGTGACGGCACCAGCCGGCGGGTGGCGTCTGATGTGGACAGTCCGGAGACCTTGCGGGTGACGATCGCGCGATACAGGTCGAGGAACGTCTCCAGCACCTCGCGCTCGCCGGCCGCGCTGACCAGCTCATCGGGTGCGAGCGGTGGCTGCGGTGGGGTGGTCATGGGACAACCATAGGATCGGGGTATGACAGTTTCGCGGCTCCAGGACACGCTGGATCTGATGTGTGCGACGGCCGCTCCGGACGCCGCCGCGGGCGCGACGGTCGACGCGTGGAGCCGGCGCACGGGGCTGGTGCTGCCCGCTGCGGTCCGCGAGTTCTACACCACTCAGGTGTCCCTCGAGCTGTCCGACGGCGGCACGTGGACGCTGCCGTTCACGGACCTGTGGCGCGAGTTCAGCGGCGACGCGACACTGTGGACACTCGACGAGATCCTGACCGGAGAGCCGAAGGTGTGCTTCGAGGCCGACGTGATGCGGATCCATCATGTGTACTTCGCAAGCGAAGGCGACGATCCGGTGCTGCACCACGACACGCGCGGCGAGGGGTGGAGCGTCGAGGCGGAGCCGTTCAGCGGCTGGCTGTTCGACTGGTTCGCGTCGTACTACAACGACACGGGCAGTCCGGTGTCGTTCTGGGGTCCGGACGCCGATCATGACGCCGCCGAGGACCGGCAGCCGGTCCTGCCGTTCGGCAACGAACTGTGGGCGCGGGCCCGTGACCTGCCCGTCCCGGACGCCGTGGTCGAGGAGCTGACGCGTCGGCACGGCGCGCCGGGCGTGGCCGGGCCCACGCGATGCTGGGGGATGCCCGACGCCCTCATCCAGCTCACGGCCGACGCCGACGGCTCCGCGTGGTGGCTGCACGGCGACGAGCCGGACGCGTTGCGGCGGGTGCTCGAATCGGTGTGGACGATCGGGGACCTGGCCCGCACGCTGCGCAGTTCCACCATGTGCACCGACCCGACGGCCGGCAAGCTGCTGCAGTCGCTGCGAGCCTAGGCCGCCGGCCGTTCCTCGGCGGCGAGGACCAGCCTGCGCAGCAGGTCGGCGAGGACCTGGCGCTCCTCGGCGGTGAGGGCTTCCAGCAGTGCGGCCTCGCCGTGGTCCTCCCGGCCCGCCTGCTGCTCGAACGCGGCGCTGCCCGCCTCCGTCAGCCGCACGTGGACCCGGCGGCGGTCGGCGGTGTCGCTCGCGCGGGTGATCAGGCCCGCCTCCTCCATGGGCGCGAGCCGTGCGGACAGCGCGCCGCGGGTCAGCCCGAGCGTGTCGGCGAGCTCCGACGGGCTTGCCGCGTACGGCGGACCCAACCTCCGCAGCTTCATCAGAATCTTGTACTGCCAGTGCGGCAGGCCGTCCGCGGCCAGGGTGTCGCGACGCAGTTGCTGGGTGTGCCGGGCCAGCATCGCGAGCCGCATGAAGATCGCCTCCTTCACCGGATCGAGCCACGGCAGCTCCCGCTCCCAGGCGTCGATGTGCTGCTCGACGTCGTCCTTCATCGCCGCTCCCCGCGCAAAGTAGTTTTCTTGAGGATAGTTTTTTCGATTACTACTGTCGCAGCATGACCGAACTCGCAGTCCCCCGCCAGGCCATCGCGTCCGCCGCACGCGCCCTCGCCCACGCCGGCCGGTGGCTGGACGCGTCGGCCCTGCTCGACGCGGCGCCACCGGAAGACCCGCTGCTGGCCCTCGCCTCGGCGCAGGTGGCCATTGAATTGGACTGGTTCGCCGGTACGACCAGCGCCACGCAACGCCTCGCCACCGCCACCCGGCTCGCCGACGGCCTGGACGACGCGGGCCGGTGGGACCTTGCGTTCGCCGAGTTGCGCAACGCATACCGGACGCTGCTGATGACGGACCGGTCGACGCAGGCACCCGCCCCGGACGACGAGATCCTGCGCCGGGCGGCCGAGCTGGGCGCCTCCGCCCCGGACGCGGTGCGCAACGGCTGGGCGGAGATGTATCAGGGACTGATCGCCGACAACCTCCTCGACCGGCCGGCCGCCGCACCCGCCCACTACGCCGCCGCGCTCGAGGCCGGCGCGGGCGATCCGCTCCTTGCCAGGGAGGCGCTGCGCCACCTCGGCGGCCACGACCACGACGCCGGCAACCACGACCGTGCTCTCGAACGGTGGCACCGCGCCACCGAACTGGGCGCCGCCGGCGGCAACGTGCCGGGGACGCTGTCGCAGCAACTCCTCCTCGCGGTCCTGGCCCGGGACACGGGCAACGAACCCGCCGCGGTCGCCCTCGCCACCGAGATTGCCCGATGGGCGGGCGCGATCGGCGCCGGATCGCTTGCCGGTCAGGCGACCGCCTTCCTTGACGGCACTGACCCGGTCGCGCCGCCGCCCACGACCGCTCGCGCAACGACCGCGGCGACGTCCCCTGCCGGCTCCGCGTCCGTGGCGACGCCAGCCACGACGATCGCTTCAAAGGCGAAGGCGTCCGTGGCGGCTGAACCTGCCGCGCCGGGAACGCCCATCGCCGCCGCCGAATCCGCACCGTCAGCCTCCGTCGCGACCGGGCGCGGACCTCAGGCGACGCGGCCGGTGCCGGCGCTGCCCGCCGAGGCCGCGCCGCCGGCGATCGTGTCGTTCATGACCGCGCCACTGGCAACGACGCCGCGTCAGTGACCCGCCGCCGACCACGCCATCGTCTGCAACGCCAGCGCGCGGCCGAAGGCGGACCGGGTCCGCGTGGCGGCCGGCTGCGGCGACCCTTCGAGGTCGCCGCGGACCGCGCGGGTTGCCGGGTCACCGGAGCGGATTTCGACGGGGAGCTCACCTCGTGCACCACGCGCAGACGGAATCAGAAGTCATAGACCGTCACCGGCACGTCGCGACCGCACAACGCCGAAACCACCAGCGGCTCGACCTTCTCCCACCGGCCGCCGGCGAGGCCGCAGCCGATCCGCGGCATGTGCACCGACGCGCCCAGCTCCAGCGCCCGGTCGCCGACCGTCGTCAGGGCGCGGCCGATCGCCTCATAGCGGACCGGCGGGCCTGAGCTGCCCCTCTTGATGCCGTGCTGCCCGATCATGTTGGCGAGCCATAACGACGGCTGGACCTCCAGGATCCGGACGGCACCCAGGGCGAAGTCGTTGCCGGCGCGCTCCCGGTGCCACCGCCGGAAGTCACGCTCGGGCTCTGGCCAGCGCTGCGACACGGCGAGGACGAATCCCGCGCCCCAGTGACCCTGGTCGTTGCAGACGTGGGCGATGATTTTGGGCCCTGCGGCCTGGGGGCTGGTCGCGTCGCCTTTGATGACCGTCAGCGGTGTCATGGCCGACAGCATGCCAGCGGGGTACGACAAAAATCGGGTCGTGGCCGCCGGACGCAGTGGTGCCGCCGGCCGACCACCTGACGCCGCGGGAGGCGGAGTGCTGTGGCAGCTCGCGGAAGGACTGTCCAATGCGGAGAAGCTGTTCGTGGGCCCGGACACACGCGGTGATCTTCGCGTACCGGATCGGGTTCGTGACGTAGGTTCTCTGGATGACTGCTCGGGTGGAGATCTGGACCGACGGTGCCTGCAGCGGCAATCCGGGGCCCGGCGGGTGGGGAGCGCTGCTGCGCTACGGCGACGTGGAGAAGGAACTCTGCGGCGGCGAGGCCACGCCGACGACGAACAACCGGATGGAGCTGACGGCGCCGATCCGGGCGCTGGACGCGCTGACCCGCACCTCGGTCGTCGACCTGCACACCGACAGCACGTATGTCCGCAACGGCATCATGTCGTGGGTGGCGAAGTGGAAGCGTAACGGCTGGCGGACCGCCGCCGGCCAGCCGGTGAAGAACGAAGATCTGTGGCGGGAGCTCGACGCCGCGGTCGCCCGGCACGAGGTCGTGTGGCACTGGGTCAAGGGACACGCCGGGCACACGGAGAACGAGCGCGCCGACCGGCTGGCCGCGCGCGGGTTGCGCGAGGCACTGTCCGCTTAGGGGCCGGCCGTGTTGCGCCGGCCGCCGGACGCGGCTTCGGCCGAGGTCGATGTGGGTGACCGTCCCGGTTCATGTGATGTACCGGGCGGCCAGCTCCTGGAGGACCTCGGCAGTGGTGATGCCGCGCAGGGTGGCCACGTCGCTGATCAGGTGTTCGCAGAGGGTGGCGAGCGCGATGGTCATCGCGCCGGCGCCGGCGATGGTGTTGTCGCCATAGACCTGTTTCAGGTAGGCGATCTGTTCGGGCACGTTGAGGTGGTTGCCGTCGGCTCGCAGGGTGAGCAGGCCGATGGCGTCGAGCAGGACCTGCAGGCCGCGGTCGTTCATCGGCGTCATGCGGTCCGGCCCTTGACGATGATGGACTCCATGGTGCGGGCGATGGCCTCCGCGTCGGTGCGGGACAGGAACGCGGTGTCCACGTCGATGGTGAGGACCAGGGCGCCGGGCTCGTCGTCGATGTGCAGGAACAGCGGCTCCGTCGGGCCCGTCGAGGCGCCGACCCACTCGAACAGGCCGTCGCCGGCCGGGGTGTCAGGGGCGGCAGCGCGGGACGTGCGGCGGTCGTTGTAGCAGACGGTGCGGGTGGTGTCGGTGTCGGTGCGGGCGAGCAGGTCCGCGAGCTGCAGCGGGTTGTAGTAGGCGTGCTTGTGGGCGGCCAGGGACGCGCGGGCGACCCGGCCGAGCGCCTCGTCCAGCGGGACGGCCACGTCGGCGACGCACAGGCCGAGCTGTGCCAGGGGGCTGACGACCTCGGCGAGGCCGGCGCGGAACCGGTTGCCCACCAGGTGCCGGACCGCGACCTGGACGGTGCCGGTGACCTGACCGACGGCCATCATGAACGCGGTCGACAGGATCGTGGCCGGGTCGACGCCGGTGCGGGCGGCGACGGCCGGGGCTGCGGACGCCATCGCCGGCGAGGTGAAGCGGGCCTTCGGGAACTGCTGAGGATCAGGCCGCAGCGTCGGGGACAGGACCGTGACCGACGGCAGGTGCCGCTCCCAGTGCCGGACGGCGGCGGTGCTGCACCGTTCGCCGGCGGGGGAGCGCTGCCAGGCGGTGAGTTCGAGCGGCTGCGGGCCGGTGACCGGGGTGGCGACGCGGGCGGTGGCCTCGGCGACCATGACGCCGGCGCCGGTGGCGTCGGTGACGAGGTGCGGCATGATCGCGACGAGGCGCTCGGGGCGGCCGTCGCGGCAGATGACGGCGGCGCGCAGCGGCCAGTCGGCGGTCAGGTCGGGCTGGGCGGTGCGGTACGCGTGCTCGACCTCGGCGGCGAACGCGACCGGGTCGTCGGAGGTCTCGTACACCTCGACGGTCACCGTGCCGGCGGCGTGCACCTGCTGCATCGGCCGCCCGTCATGCAGCAGCCGGGTGCGGAAGGACTGGTAGCGCTCCTGCGAATAGCGCAGCTCGTCGACCACGTCGGCGAGTGTGGCGCCGGGCGCGACGGGTTGGTGCCCGCCCATCGGCAGCCAGGACCGCTCACGGTCCATGGTCAGCAGCATCGACTGCTGGCCCCAGGTCAGTTCGGCCACGCCGCTGCCCTCGCCGCGGAATGCGACGTCGATCCGATCCACCACGTCAACCATCGACGAACCACTTTCGTAAGGAAGGCTCGCGACCCAGGACAGCGTAACGGTCGGAGCTCACGGCACCAGATGGATGCGGACCTTTCGCGCGGTGACCGCGGCGTCCTCGATGACGGTGAGCCGTGGCTCGGGGACTTCGAGCAGGTGGGGGTGGCGTAGGGCGGCGACGCGTTCGAGGCGGGGATCCTCCAGGACCAGGTCGATCATGCCGCGGTCGCCGCCGCAGACCAGCGAGGCGAGGTCGGTGCGGCCGCCCAGGACGCGGGCGGCGATGTCGGCCGTGTCTTCGATCGCGGCGTCGGTCTGGTTGCCACGGCGGCGGGCGTACCGCTGCTGCGACCACCCGCCCGCGGCCGTGCGGCCCTGCACGTAGAACCGCTCGACCTTCGACGTCTCCAGGGTGGTGCCGTCGGCGACCCCGACCGCCGCCGCGCCCCGCCGCACGAGCAGCAGCCCGATTCGCGGTGGTTTCGTGATGCCCTGCAGCAGCGCGTCGACGTCGGGGACGCCGTCGAGGCCGGGCGGTGGGTGCAGGGTCGCGGTGTCGCCGTTGCTGGCCCCGGTCAGGGTCAGGGCGTCCTCGGTCGCGCCGTCGTGCCGGCCGTAGAACCCGTCGAGCCACCCCTTGAGCCGCTCCGGGGAGATCTCGACCCATCGTCCCCCGCCGGCCGCGGGCCGCGCCTTCACCATGGGCCCAGTCTGCCCCTTCCGAGGCCCCGGTGGTTTCAGGTGCCGTGCACGAACAGCAGCGGCACGAGGACGACGACGCCCACGATCACGATGGAGGACAGCACGCCACGCCAGGTGCGCAGGAACCGGCGGACCCGGCGGCGCAGCCCGCGGCGGCGCGGGCGGGGGCTGGGCTCGTCCCGGGTGACGGCGAAGATCTCCAGCCACAGCCCGCCGAGCAGCGCGATCGGCGACGCGGTCGCGACGACGACCAGCCTGGCGCCGGTCAGTGGGGGCATGTGGCTCACGACGATCGCGGTCAGCGCGGCCACCAGCACGGCGACGGCAAGCTGCGCGACGGCCCGCAACCGTCCCTGCACGCCACCTCCCCGAGTCGGACCCCAGCGTAGGTGGCGCCCGGCCCGTCGGGCACCCGCGTCACCCTCCCGCGTGAACGTCCGGATGAGCGCCCGGAGTCCCGTCGGGGAACTCCGCGGTCACGTGCCAGCCCGCGTCGCGGGGACCGTAGCGCAGCGTCCCGCCGGCGGCGCGCACGTCGGCGTCGAGGCTGCGCAGCCCGTACCCCCCACCGCCGGCCGGTCCGGTCGCCGCGCCCGCGGCGGACGGCCGATGGCTCGTGAGGCGCAGGGTCCAGTGCCCGTCGGCCCGGTCGAGGTCGGCGCGGAGGATGGCGCCCGGGCCGTCGTGCCGCAGCGCGTTGGTGGCCACCTCCCCGGCCAGCCGGAACGCCACCTCGCGCACGCCCGCCGGCAGCACGGCCAGGTCGTCCGCGAGGGCCGGTGGCACGACCAACCCTGCCTCCCGCAGCGCGTCGAGGCGCGCGGTCAGGGTGGCCGCCGTGTCCCGCTCCGCCTCCTCCGCCAGCGCGAGGCGCACCTCGGCGAGGGCGTCCCGCCCGGCGCGCAGCACGGTGTCGAGGCGGCGTTCGTCGGCCGGGGCGAGCCGGGCGGTCGTGCGCAGCGCCTCGCCCTGCACCACCATGACCGTCATCGTGTGGGCGAGGCTGTCGTGCAGGCGGCGGGCGAGCCGCTCCCCGAGCGGGCCGTGGCCGCCGCCTGGTCGGCGAGGCGCCGTTCCAGGCGCAGCTGCGCGACGGTGGCGCGCTCGCGCAGGTGCTCGCCGCGTTCGACGCCGGCGAGCCAGGTGACGGTCAGCGCCACGGCCGCGAGCAGGCCGCCCTCGACCGGGCCGCGCCGGATCGCGCCGGCGACCGTGACGAGGACCGTGGCGGCGCCGCACATGCCCCACCGCACCGCGGGCGAGCGGTGCGTCGCGGCCGTGTACATCGCGAGGGACACCGGCAGGTAGCCCACGGCACGCCCCATCCCGAGCAGCGAGTGCGCCGCCGTGGCGACGCTGATCACGGCGAGCACCGTGCCGGGTGCGCGGCGCCGCCACACCAGCGGCGCCAGCTGCGCGACGGCCAGGGGCACGCTGAGCACCGTGCCGGACAGCGCGTACAGCGTGACCAGGGTGACGTAGAGGGCCACGTCGATCGCGAGCCGCCAGTGCCGGCGAAGGCTGACCGGCATCCGTACCCCCTGACATATCATCGGCCGGGTGATCCGGCTCGCCATCGTCGACGACCAGGCCCTCGTCCGCGAAGGTCTGGCCCTGATCCTCGGTGCCGAGCCCGACATCGAGGTGGTCGCCGAGTTCGCCGACGGCGCCGGCCTGCTGCGTGACCCGGTCCGGGCCGATCTCATCCTGCTGGACCTCTACCTGCCCGGCGCCGACGGGGTCGCCACGATGCGGCAGCTGCGGGCGGGGCAGCCCGAGGCCAAGGTGCTGATGCTGACGACCGTGGGCAGCGCCGCCGACATCCAGCGGGCCCTGACCGCCGGCGCCGACGGTTTCGTGCTCAAGGACGCCACCGGCGCCGAGCTGGCAGCGGCGGTGCGTGGCGCGCATGCCGGGGTCCGCCCGCTGAGCGCGTCCGCCGCCGAGCTGCTGTGGCCGCGCCCGGGCCCGGCCCCCGTCGCGGCCGATCTGGGCGCGCTCACGCCCCGGGAGCGGGAGGTCCTGGACCTGCTCGGGCAGGGCATGGGCAACCGCGAGATCGCCGCGGAGCTGGCGCTCGCCGAGCGGACCGTCAAGACCCACGTCAGCAACGTCCTGGCGAAGCTCGACGTGGCCAGCCGCACCCAGGCGGCGCTGCTGGCCCGGGACCTGCCACCGCGCCAGGGACCATAGGGACCAAGGGACCGGTCGGGCTACGTCCTTCGCCGCTTCCCACCGCCGCCGGCGCCCTGCCAGGCTGCCACGGTGCTCACCGACCCACCGCGGGCCCGCCGATGGCCGCGGCGCGCCGCCGTCGTCCTGGCCGTCGCGCTCGTCGTCACCGCCGGCCTGTACCTGCGCAACAGCTCGACGATCGCCGGCCCCGAGACCGGGCAGCGGCCGTTCCTGCTCGCGCACCGCGGCATCGCGCAGACCTTCGACCTGGCGGGCGTCACCGGCGACACCTGCACCGCCCGGATCATCCACCCGCCGCAGGTGCCGTACCTGGAGAACACGCTGCCGTCACTGCGTGCGGCGTTCGACGCGGGCGCCGACCAGGCCGAGATCGACGTGCAGCTGACCCGCGACGGCCACCTCGCCGTCTTCCATGACGCCACCCTTGAGTGCCGCACGGACGGCACCGGCACCGTCGGCGGGCACACCCTCGACGAGCTGCGCCGCCTCGATGTCGGCTACGGGTACACCGCCGACGGCGGCGCCACGTTCCCCCTGCGCGGGACCGGGGTCGGGCTGCTGCCGACGGTCCCCGAGGTGTTCGCCGCGCTGCCCGGCCGGGCGCTGAAACTGGACCTCAAACGCGACGACCCGGCCGACGCCGACGCCGTCGCGGACTTCCTCGCGACCCTGCCCGCCGACCGGCTCGCCACGGTCACGGTGACCGGCGGCGACACCGCGATCGCCACCGTCCAGCGCCGCTTCCCCCAGGTGCGGGTCTCCTCCCGCGCGATCATCAAGGACTGCCTGCTCGACTACGCCGCGGTCGGCTGGACCGGCCACGTCCCGGACAGCTGCCGGCACCGGGAGCTGATCCTCCCGGCCCGCTACGGCAGGTGGCTGTGGGGCTGGCCCAACCTGTTCATCGCCCGGATGCGCGCCGCCGACACCCGGGTCGTCCTGGTACGCGGCGACGGCGGCTGGTCCGCCGGCTTCGATACGCCCGCCGATGTGGCATCGCTGCCCGACGGGTACACGGGCGGCATCTGGACCAACCGCGTCGACGTCATCGCCCCACTGGTCGCCGAGGATCGATGAGGATCTTCGCGTGGACCTCCGGTTCCGCGACGCCCGCCGGCCCGACGTGGCCGGTGACGGCGACGTGCGGGGCGGAGCCGCCCGGCACCGGCATGGTCAGCGACCCCCGGACCACGACGTGCGGCCCCGACCTGCGGCGCACCGAGGACCTCGGCACCGCCTGGTGGCTGCTGAACCGCCGCCGCCCGCCCGCCTGGCCGCCGGACTTCGACGGCGCTCGACGTACAGACACGTCACGTTCTGCTTGAGCGTGGGTGACGTGGGTACAACAAGCCGGAGCGCACCATGCCGAGGGAGGCCCGACGATCATGATCACGCAGCTGGTCTGGCGGCCCACCGACGGTGGGAACGTCGCCGTCGTCACCCGCGCCCGCCACTGGCTGGGCCTGGCCCTGCCGCGGCTGGTCGGCCGCCGCCCACGCGGTCACCTGCACGACGACACCGAGCTGCTGCTGTGCGAGCTGGTCACGAACGCCGTCGTGCACGCCGGCGGGGTGACCGCCGTGCAGCTGTGCCTCACCGACGAGACCCTGCGGGTCACGGTGTGTGACCACGTCGCGGCCCCGCCGGTTGCCCAGCACGCCGCGCCCGACGCCGACCACGGCCGGGGGATCGCGCTGGTCGAGACCCTGGCCACCCGCTGGGGCGTCGACCGTGACCGGCTGGCGGGCAAGTGCGTCTGGCTCGAACTGTCCACGGCCGGCGCCCCGGTGTAGCTCAGCGCGTGCGCAGGGGCAGGCCCGCGGCGACGCGGCGCTTCACGGCCCGGAAGTCCCGCCTGCAGGTCCCCGTCGACGACCAGGATGTCGGCGTCGTAGTGATCGAGCTCATCGAGGCCCTGCAACAGGTTGCGGACCTTGCGCGGGTCGCGGTGCCGGCGGATCACCGCCTCGACCTCGTCGCGCCCGACCTGCCCCCGCTTGAACCCGCGCGCCGCGATCACCCGCCGGCGACCGCGGGTCGCAGGGCCTGCCACGGGGTCGCGTCGAAGATGAGGGTGATCGACGTGATCAGCCCGCCGGTGAGCCGGAAGTGCTCGGCGGTGCGCTGCGTGCCGACCGGCGTGGCGGTGTGCACGTCGTAGACGAGGGTGGCCTCGTCGGCACCATACAGCTCGCTGCGCAGCTCGACCCCGGTCACGATCTGCAGGAAGCCGGGCAGGCCGGCGAGGTGCGCGGCCGGGTCGTCGAACCGCAGCATCGGGCTCTCGAAGCGGAACGGCGTCCCGGTCAACGCGACCGCAGCGGCCGCGTCCCCGCGGAACCGCGCGTCGTGATAGGCCCGCACAACATCGACAGTATTCATCGCTCTCGCAATCCTCGTACACCTTGGACGAGCCTGAGACACAGGTCCCGCAACTGATCGGCCTCGGCCGTGCTGAACCCCGCGAACACGGCGGTCATCGCCGCCCGGGTCGGCGCCCTGAACGCGTCCAGCCACGTGAGGCCCTCCGCGGTCGCGACGGCCCGCACCGACCGCCGGTCCGCGGGGTCCGGCACGCGCCGGACGAGCCCCTCCCGCTCGAGGGTGTCGACGAGCCCGGTGACGTTGCGGGGCGTGACGCCGAGCGCCTGCGCCAGCTCACCGAGCGGCAGCCCGCCGTCGCCGCTGAGGCGCAGCCGCAGCAGCAGGTCGAACCCGCCGGCGCTGAGCCCGCGGCCACCGGTGCCGGCGGAGCGCAGGTGCTCGATCGCCCCGGCCGCCGCCCGCACCGCCGCGGCGGCCTCCAGCAGCGGCAGCGCCCGCTCGCCGGCCTGCTCCCCGGCTCCCGTGAATGCGGTCAGCGCCGCCCGCGTCCCCGGATCGAACACGAGCCCCGCGTCATCAGTTACGTACTGCATAATGAAGTAGTACAGTAACTGTCCATGCCGTTCAACTCAACCGCCGCCGCTGAACTGGCCGCCCGCTGCGCACGCCCCGGCGACACGCTCGTCCGCGTCGACCTGATCGAGCCGCTGCCCAGGGCCTACCGGCCGGGCTCGATCCGCAGGGCCGGCGGCGCCCCGATCGGCGTCGACGAGCACACCCGCCCCCGCTGGCGGGACGGCTTCATGGCACACCTGATCACCGTCGACCTCGACGACGTGCCGCAGCTGCGCGTGCCCGGCGTCCGCGCCCTGGCGCTGTTCATCTCCAATGCCACCGACAACGAGGCCTTCCAGGCCGGCACGCCGGAGACCGAGCTCGTCCGGCTCACCGACGCCGACCTCGCCAAGGGCGAATGGACCGGCCCCGCGGTGCAGGACCCGCCGGCCCGCGCCTACCGGCTGCACCCGCTGGACGTGCCCGCCCGCGCGTTCTACGACGTCTTCGACCCGACCTTCGACGAGGACGCCGTCGACCCCGGCCTCGACGACCTGCACGACCTGCTCGTGTCCGCCGACCGCATCGGCGGCCCGGTCCTGCACTGGTCCGGCGACACGTACACCAAGGACTTCCTCTGGCAGTTCAGCGAGGCCGTCGTCGACGTCAACCTCGGCGACGCCGGCACCATGTACGTCTATGCCGCCACCGCCTACTGGAACTGCCACTAGTCTGTGCCGGGTGGGTTACGACTTCTCCGGTGCCGGCACCGGATACCGCCTCAACGACTGGCAGATGGGTCACGTCCGCCTCGTCATGCTGGAGGCCGGCGCCATCGCCGGTGACGGCCTCGAGCGGCTGTTCGGCAATGAGCAGTTCGCGCCGTCCGCCGACACCGTCCCGGTGGGCCACTTCAGCTCCAACGACGGCTGGCCGGTGACCGCCGCCCAGAGCGCCTTCATCGCGGCCCGCCTGCGTGCCGCCCTCACCGCCGACCTGATCGGCGACATGGCCCTGTTCTACTACGACCAGCCGACGCAGCTGCGTGAGTGGGTCGACGAGTTCGCCGCCTTCAACGAGCAGGCGGCCTCCGACGGCGGTTACGTGGTCCGCTGACCGCCGTGCCGTTGCCGGTGCAGAGCATGGCTCCGGTCCGTCGTGGGCACGACCGTCGCTCCCGTCAGCCACCGGTCGGCCGTGAACGGCCTCCCTGCCACCTCCGCACACAGTCACGCCGCCGCGACCTCCGGCCCGGCCCGCGTCGCGTCCACCGCGCGGCTGCGCCGGATGTTCGGCGGGCACCACGGCAGAATGAGTGTCCGCTGTGGACCGTGGCGGGACGCGCGGGCGGCCTACGGGCGCCGGCGACCAGCACGGCCCACTGTGGACGGTGCGGTTCGTGAGCTTCCTGACGTTCACGGTGCTCGTGCACGCCACCGCGGTCCAACGTCCTGGCTCGCCGCCCCCGCAGCACACTGCGGCGGCGCGGGTATCCGATGTCCGGGTGCTCCGCGGGGACTGTTCCGGTCGTGAATGTGACGACAGGAGCGCCGTAACATCGGCAGGGATGGTTTCCCCGACCACAGTGAACAGGATCGACATGACCAGTATGACGCCGCCCGCCGGTAGCACCCTGATCCCCGTCGCGTTCGCCGGGGAGGGGTCGGGCGAGGACGAGCTGTCGTGGGGGCAGCGGGAGATCTGGCAGGCGCTGGTCGAGCAGAAGACCTGGATGCCGATCGGCGGTGCGCAGCCGCTGCCGGCCGGCACCACCGTGCAGGACATGCAGGAGCGGCTGCGGTACCTCATGTCGCGATACCAGTCGATGCGCACCCGGCTGCGGTTCGAGCCCGACGGGACGCCGCGGCAGGTGGTGCACGCGTCGGGCGAGACCGTGCTGGAGGTCGTCGACGCGGGTGCGGACGACCCGCAGGCGGTCGCGGAGGCGGTGCGGCTGCGATACGAGCAGACCGACTACGACTTCGCCGAGGAATGGCCGGTGCGGATGGCCGTGATCGTGCAGGGCGGCGCGGCGACGCACCTGGTGGCCATCATGACCCACTTCGTCATGGACGGCCGCGGCGCGCTGGTGATGCTCGAGGAGGGCGAGCGGGGCGAGACCGCGCCGGTCAACGGCCTGCAGGCACTGGAGCAGGTGCAGTGGCAGCGCTCGCCGGCAGGACAGCGGCAGAGCGCGGCGGCGCTGCGATACTGGGAGACGATGCTGCGGGCCATCCCGCCGCGCCGGTACGCAGGCGACGGCGACCCGCACGAGCCCCGCTACTGGCGCGGCGAGCTCACCTCGGCGGCGCTGCCCCTCGCGGTGCGGGCCGTCGCGAGCCGCACCCAGGTCGACGCGACGCAGGTGATGCTGGCCGTCTACGCGGTGGCGACGGCCCGGATCTGCGGCGTCGACCCGGTGGCGACCAGGCTGGTGTCGAGCAACCGGTTCCGTCCCGGCCTCGCCGAGGTCGTCGGACCGGTGTCGCAGACGGCCCTGTGGTCGGTGGAGGTGGCCGGGGTACCGTTCGACGAACTGCTCGGCCGGGTGCAGCGGGCGGCGATGGTGGCCTACAAGCATGGCTACTACGACCGCGAACGGCTGGAGGAGATCACGGCGGCCGTGACCCTGGAACGAGGCCCGGACTTCGACCTCAACTGCTTCTACAACGACCGCCGTGCGCCCGTCCAGGCCGACCCCGTCGACCCGGAACTGGCCCGGCAGGCGTTGCCGCGCACCGTGTTCGAGTGGACGATCCAGCGCGACGACGTGTACCCGCGGCTGTTCCTCAACGTCGACGACGCCTCACCGGAGACGGTCCGCCTGCACATCGAGATCGACACGCACCACGTCCCCCCGTCGGCCGCCGAGGCGCTGCTGCGGTGCATGGAGCAGGTCGCCGTCGACGCCGCCACGGGAGCGCTCACCACCCCCTGACCACTCACACCCGTGTCGGCCCGTGCTGCGCTGCTCCACGCCGCGCCCGTGCCGTGCCGTGCCGCGTCGGGCCTGGGCGGTGTCGGGGGCGCACGAGGTTGCGCGGCAGGGGTTGGGCGAGGCCGTGCGGGGTTGGGCGAGGGCTGTGCGGAGCGCGCGGTGCGCGGTGCGGGCAGTGCGAGGCAGATCGGGCAGTGCGGGGCGGCGGTGCCGGGCGGTGCGGTGCGGGGCGGGGCGGGTCAGGGCGGCGTGGTGGTGGTCAGGGGCGGGTCGCGTCAGGGCGGGTTGCCATCGGTCCAGCCGTGTCCGGTCCAGCCGTGTCCGGTGCGGTCGTCGATGGGTGGCGGGGTCTGGGGCGCAGAGCGGTGGCGGTGGCGGCGACGAACAGTGCCAGCACCACCGGGATCGCCAGGGCGCCGGGCAGCCCGGTGACCCTGCTGGCGGCGCCGATGAGGACCGGGCCGAGCAGGAACCCGAGGTAGCCGAGGCCGACGACGCGGGCGAGGGCGCGCCCGGCGGCCTCCGGGTTGCGGTCGCCGGCGGCCGAGTACACCTGCGGGGCGATGAGGGCCATGCCGGCGCCCAGGCAGGCGAAGCCGGCCACGCCGGCCGGTGGTTCGCCGATGAGCAGGGCCGCGCCGAGGCCGCCGGCGGCCAGCAGGCCGCTGGCGCGGACCAGAAGGACGGGACCGAACCTGGCGGTGAGGCGGTCGCCGGCGAGGCGGGTGACCGTCATCGCCACGGAGAACGCGGCGAACGCGGCCGCCGCGAACCCGGCCGAGCTGTGCAGGTCGTCGCGGAGGTAGACGGCGCTCCAGTCGGCGGCCGCGCCCTCGCCGACGAGCGCGCAGCAGACGAGGACGCCGAGGAAGAGCACGCCCCGCACCGGGCCGGACGGGAGCGCGGCGGCGGCGGGCGCCGACGGTGCCGTGGGCGGCAGCGCCCACCACGCCGACCAGGCGGCGAACACCACCATCGCGCCGCCGACGGCCGTGAACGTGGTGCGCGGTCCGGTGCCGGCGTGGGCGAACAGGCCGCCGGCGCTCGCGCCGATGAACCCGCCGATGCTGTACACCGCGTGAAAGGACGACATGATCGGCCGTTGCCAGGCACGTTGCACGTCGATGGCGTTGGCGTTCATGGCGATGTTCAGCGTGCCGTGCACCGCCCCGAAGACGAACAGCGCGGCGGCGAGGGCCGCGAGGGTCGGCGCGAAGGCGGGCGGGATGAGCACGAGGCCCTCGGCGAACGCGGCCGGCAGCATCACCCGGCGGCTGCCGAGGCGGTCCACGAGCCGGCCGGTGGCCTGCATGCCGGTGATGGCGCCCGCGGCGAACGCGAGCAGCGCGATGCCGAGCGCGCCGTCGTCCAGCGACAGCTCCCGCTTGATCGCGGGGATGCGGGCGGTCCACACCCCGAGCGTGATGCCGAACAACAGGAACAGCAGCGCGGTGGCGACCCGCGCCCGCACCAGGACATTGCGTGGCGGCGCTGCTGACACGGGACGCTCCCAGGGGACGGGGCCGGGTGGATCACGCCGATTGTTCCCCATGTACCGCCGCCGCGGTGACTACCATCGGCGGGTGCGTTTCCGTGAGGCCGTCCGCGCCGACCTGCCCGCCGTCGTTGCCATGCTCGCCGATGACCTGCTCGGCCGGACCCGAGACCAGGCGGTGGTGGACGAGGTGTACGAGCGGGCGTTCGCGGCCGTTGCCGACGACCCGCGCAACGAGCTGATCGTCGCGGACGACGGCGGCGAGGTGGTCGCGGTGCTGCAGGTGACCTACATCCCGGGGCTGAGCCGGCACGGTGCCGAGCGGGCGCTGGTCGAGTCGGTCAGGGTCCGCGCCGACCGGCGGGGCCGCGGCGCCGGAGCGGCGCTCATGGCGTGGGTGGTGGACCGGGCGCGGGCCCGTGGCTGCGCGCTGGTGCAGCTCACCACCGACAAGCGGCGCACCGACGCGCGCCGGTTCTACGAGGGGCTCGGCTTCGTCGCCAGCCACGAGGGCATGAAGCTGGACCTTTGAGCGCCACGTCAGTCCGGCGTCAGCGGCTCCTGCGACGGTGTCGGCACCGTCGATCCCGTAACAGGGACAGGAGGCTTCATGGTTACCCGTAACACCGTGCGTGTGCTGTTCACGCTCGTGCTCGCCGCCGCCTTCACGGTCGGTGCCGGTGCGGCCGCGCGCGCCGACAACACCGTGCCGTCGCCGGCCGACTGGGTGGAGATCTACCCGCCGTACTTCAACACGTCGGCCTCGAAATGCCTGGACAACACCAACGGCAGCAACAGCGTCAACAACCCGGTCCAGGTGTTCCACTGCCACGGCTACGCCAGCAACGGCAGCCCGCAGCGGTGGCAGCTGTTCAACCGGGGTGACGTCGGCAACGCGTACTACGAGATCCGCAACGTCGGCAGCAACCTCTGCCTCGCCGCGATCTCGTCCGGCGCCGTCGTGCAGCAGCCCTGCAACGAGCTCTTCAACGGGCTGTGGTGGGTCAACCCGACGCGGAACGTCGGGCCGTACTTCGGGTTGCAGAACATCGGCTTCCCAGGGCAGTGCATGGCGACGGCGAACAGCTCGGGCAGTGACCGGACCCGGATCGTCATCGCGGGCTGCAACTACGACAACCAGGACGACATCACCTGGATCCGCCAGGTGTGGTCCTTCGCGTAGCGGTTGGGCGTCCGCCGGTCCCAGTTCGGCAACGGGGACCGGCGGGTGTCACGCCTGCGTGATCCGGCCCGCGTCGACCTTGATGGCGATCTCCTTGAGCCCGCTCGTCGCCGGTCCGCTGATGCGGGCGCCGTCGGCGATGGCGAAGGTCGAGTTGTGCGCGGGGCAGGTGGCCACGCCGTCCTTGGGCACGCCCAGCTTGACACCCTTGTGGGGGCAGGCGGCGTCGTAGGCCTTGAAGGTGCCGGCCACCGGCTGGACGACCAGGACGTCGCCGATCACGGCCCCGCCGCCGACCGGGACGTCGGCGGTGCTGGCCAGGCTGGTCGCAGGGGACGGCGCGCTGGGCGCCGCGGACGTCGCCGGGGCCGCCGCCGCAGGTGCGGAGGCGGGTGGCGCGGGGTCGTCCCCGCACGCCGCGAGCAGCCCGGCGGCGCCGGCCCCGGCCAGGAGAGCCCGCCTGCCGGCACACCATCGCATCGACACGCTCGTGTTCCTTCCGTCGTGGATCGACCCCGCACGGTACGGACGGATAGAATCGATGGCAATAAATTGCATGGTCTTTCATCGTCGCCCGAACGATCGACGGTCCGCCGTGTCACCCAGGCGGTGCAGAGCGTCGACATGTCGACGAAGCGTGACCTTGCCCGCACACCTCGTGCCTAAGCTCGGGGGCGCCGACCTGGTGGTGGCATGCGGGGGGCCGTCATGAGCGATCCGTACGGGCAGCTGTTCGAAGGGTACGAGGCTCGCCGGCGCGAGTTCATCCGCCGGGCCACGACGGACCCGCTGACGTTCGTCCTGGACCCGGTCCGCAACGGTGTCGCCATCCGCAGGGGCTACCTGCGCGGCGATCCGGAGGGCCGGCCGAGCGCCACGATCGACGAGCGGGACGCGGCGATGATCGCGTACGGGCAGAACCTGGTGACGTGGAGGGACAACCCGGCGGTGCGGGCCGACTCCTGCAACCCGTTCGAGATCGAACGGACCTGGATGCTGGAGGACGGCCGGACCACACTGCTGCGGCTGGCGGCCTTCGGCAACCGGTTCCCGCTGCCGTTCGCGGACCCACTGCCGACCAGACCCGGTGCCGCACAGCGGGCCGGTGCCACCCGGCGGGCCGATACCCCCGCGCGGCGGCGAACAGCACCCGGGCACGGGACCCGAGCACCCGCCGCCGCCGGCACCGCCGCGCCCCACGGGCCGGATCTTCCGGCGGGTCTTCGACGTGCTGGACGTGCTGGCCTGGTTCGGGTCACTGGACGCCGGGCAGACCTCCGGCCGGGCCGCGGTGCTCGGCCTCGCGCAGTTCCAGTAGGCGGTGGCGGCATAGACGTACATGGTGCCGGCGCCAGGACGGCGATGGCGGACCGGGTCCACGTGTATGAGCGGCTCGGCAACGAGACCGGCCTCGCCAACGCCCGGGCGGACCTCGCCGGCTTCAGCTGACGACGGCAAGCGGCGCCGGCCCCCGCGACGTTGCGGGGACCGGCGCCGGTTCAACGGGTCACGCCAGGGTGAACCTCCACTGCTGGTTGGTGCCGCCGTGGCAGGACCACTGCAGCAGGCGGGCGCCGTCGGCGGTGGAGCCGCCGTTGACGTCCACGCACAGTCCACTGAGGACGCTCTTCACCGTGTACACGCCGGTGGTGGCGGTCGGGGTTACGGTGAACTTCTGGTTGCTGCCGTTGTTGCAGGTGAACTGCTGCAGGAACGCGCCGTTGGTGGTCGAGCTGCCGGTCACGTCGATGCACTTGTTGCTGTGCACCGCCCGCAGGTAGACCGCGCCGCCGCCGGCGTCGACGGCCTGCCACTTCTGGTTGTTGCCGCCGGTGGCCGCCCACTGGATGATCTGGGCCGCGTCGGCGGTGGAGCCGGCGTTGACGTCAACGAGCTTGCCGCTGTGCTGGGCCGTGATCGTCCACGTCTTCCCGGCCACGCCGCCGGTGCCCGGGGTGCCGACGCCGGCCCCGCCGAAGGTGAACGAGTCCAGGTCGAAGCCGTTGTCGGCGCTGTTCTTGAACACCATGTAGAGCGTGTGCGTGCCGGACAGGGCGGCCGTGTTGACCGTGGCCGTGTTCTGGTAGTTGTCCCAGCCGGTGGTGTTCGGGACGGTCGTCGTCGCCAGGAGGGTGCCCGTCGGCGAGTCGGCGCGCAGCTCGATCGAGCCGCCGCCGGTCGGTGAGGAGACCCGGTAGGTGACGTTGGTGATGCCCTGCAGGCTCATCGGGTTGAACGAGATCCAGTCGTTGTTGGAGATGTCCCCGATGCGCTTGGTGCTCTCCGCGCCGGCCTGGTCGATGACCCGGATGCCGCTCTGTGCGGTGAAGTACTCCGCCTGCTTGTGCTTCGGTTGCAGGATCGCCTGGCCGTAGCCGGTCAGCGGGGCCGCGCCGCCCGAGCCGCCGTTGTCGGTGTAGTGGGCGACGAGGGCGTAGAACAGGTTCGCGCCGTCGGGGTGCCCGCCGAGCAGGTCGGTGGAGATGGTCCCGGAGCAGCCCGGGTATTCGGTGGTCTCGTGCAGGTGGTCGTCGTGGCCGAGGGCCGGGTTGACGTACACCTTGGAGCAGTCGATCGCGGCGCCGCCGGGGTCGGTGACGCTGACGGTGTAGGAGACCTGGTCGCCGAAGTTGAGCATGCCGCCGTTGACCGGTGTGCTGACCGTGACGGTCGGCGCGATGTTGCCGACGGTGATCTGCACGTTGGCGAAGCCGGTCTTGCCGGTGTTGTCGGTGACCTTCAGCTGGGCGGTGTAGTTGCCGTTGGTGGTGTACGTCTTGGCCGGGTTCGCCGCCGTCGACGTGGTGCCGTCACCGAACGTCCACAGGTAGCTGATCGTGTTGCCGGGGTCCGGGTCGATCGAGCCCGCGCTGGAGAACTGGACGTTGAGCGGGGCGTTGCCGTTGGTCGGCGTGCCGTTGGCCTTGGCGATCGGCGACCGTCCACCTTGGACGTAGTCGATGCGGTAGAGGCCGGAGTCGTTGTTGCCGCCGCCGAACGCGGAACCCCATTCGAGCAGGTACAGCGAGCCGTCGGGGCCGAACTCCATGTCCATCGGCTTGTTGAAGTTGCCGCCGGGCAGGAACGTGTTGGTGCGGGTGACGGCGGTGCTGCTGTCGAAGTGGACCTCCTTGACGAAGTTGCGGGACCACTCGTAGAAGAAGTGGACCCCGTCGTAGTACTGGGGGAACTTCGTCGCCGACGGGTTCGCCGCGTCGTAGCGGTAGACGGGGCCGCCCATCGGTGCCGAGCCGCCGGTTCCCAGTTCGGGGAAGTTCGGCGAGGCGCCGTAGCCGTACCACATGTTGGGCGCGACGACCGGCTTGAGGTTCACCAGGCCGGTGTTGTTGGGGGAGTTGTTGACCGGCGCGGCGCAGTTGAACTTCGCGCCGACGACGCCGGTGTCCGGGTTGAACGGGGCGTAGGGCTGGTTGTCACCGTGGCAGAACGGCCAGCCGTAGTTGCCGGCCGCCTTGATGACGTTGAGCTCCACCAGCCCTTCGGGGCCGCGGTTGGTGGTCGGCAGGCCGCGGTCCGGGCCGTAGTCGGCGAGGTACACCCAGCCGTTGGAGGGGTCGATGGAGAAGCGGAACGGGTTGCGGAAGCCCATCGCGTACACCTCGGCCCGCGTCTGTGCGGTCCCTTGTGGATAGAGGTTCCCCGTCGGGATGGTGTAGCCGCCGGCCGCCGCGGGACGGATGCGCAGCAGCTTGCCGCGCAGGTCGTTGGTGTTGCCCGCGGTCTTCGCCGAGTCGAGGTGGGACTTGCCGGCCCGCCAGTCCAGCGGGGCGTAGCCCTGCCAGTTGGTGTCCAGGTTCGGCGCGACGTCGTCGCCGGTGCCGATGTACAGGTTGCCGTCCGGCCCGAAGGCGATGTAGCCGCCGGTGTGGCCGGGCTCCGGGGACGTGCGGTCCCGGGTCGCGGGGATGTCGATGATGGTGACCCCGCTGGACATGTTCAGCGTGTCGCCGCTCAGCGTGTACCGCGACACCCGGTTGATGTCGGTCGTGCTGCTGGACGGCGAGTGGTACAGGTACACGTAACCGTTGCTGGCGAAGGCCGGGTCCAGCGCCAGGCCGGTGAGGCCGTCCTCGCCGCCGGTGTAGACGCTCAGGGTGCCGGCGGTGACAGTGGTGTTGGTGCTGGGCTTGAAGATCTTCAGCTGCCCGGCCCGCTGCACGTAGAGCACCCGCCCGTCGGGGGCGACGGCGAGGGACATCGGGTCGGCGGTGTTGTCGTCCAGGGTGCGCTTCTCGAAGTTGCCCCAGACGGTGCCGCCGCAGTCACCGGCGAGGTTGCCGGCGGCCCACCGCACGCCGCCGAGGACGTGGTTGCGGAAGTTGGTCTCGCTGTAGGACTCGATCGCGTGGCCCATCGCGGTGGTCCAGACCCGCCCGCCGCCGGTGTTGCGGCACCAGGAGATCGGGTGGTCGCTGCCCATGGCGGAGCCGCCGGGGGTGTAGGTGCGCTCGTCGGCGGTGACGAGCACGTGGACGTCGCCGCGTGGGTTCTTGTCGAAGTTGTACCACTCCTCGCTGCGGTTCCACCGGTCCGGCAGGCCTGCCGTGGACGGGTGGCTCTTGTCGGCCACGATGGCCTGGCCGGCCAGGACGCCGGGGGAGTGCGCCGGCATGTGGGCGCCCGCGTTGACCGTCTGGTCCCACCACGGGTACTCGGTGTCGATGCCCATGTCGGTGGCGTTGTGGATCGCGACGATCCCCCGGCCGCTGGCCAGGAAGCCCTCGACGGCGGAGCGCTGCGCGGCGGTCGTGAACACCATGCCCGAGGTCTGGAACATGATGAGGACGTCGTAGGTGGCGAGATTCGCGGTCGTGAAGACGGCCGGGTCCTCGGTCTGCACCACCTCGAAGTTGTTGGCCGCGGCCTGCTGCTGGAACATCGAGATACCGGCAGGAATCGAATCGTGTCGATATCCAAGGGTACCGGTGAACAGCAGCGCGCGGAACGCGGGCGCGGCCGCCGCGGGCTTGATGAGCGCCATCGACAAGAGCATGCCGACGATGGTGCCCAAGATCAACGTGCTTCTTCGCATGCCGTTTCCTCTCGGCGGGACAACGCGATGCGGGCCATGGGCGCACGACAGCACCCCCGTGGACAGGGTTGAGTGGCGCGTGAGTGATCCGGTCGATTCGACTGCCGTCCGCCGCGACGGACAGTGACATCGACTGGATGGAGACGCGTCAGCTACCGTGACGAAGAGTCACATCGATGGGATCTTCTGTCATGGCTCGCGGCGCCAAGCCTGCTCCGGCGAACCTTTTGAAGTCAATACGGACAACAGATGGGCAGCTCATAACGCTTTTTTGCGGCTCAGTTCTGCGCTGGGAGAGCACGGTTTCGTAGCTGTTTCGTCTTGATCGGGTTACGTCGTTGCCAGTCGACGCTCAGACCTTTAACGTGACGGACACGATCTTTTGTCTCATCCAGCAGAAGTGCTGTACCGGTTGCCGGAAGATCTAGCAACTTGAAGTTTGCTGCTTACGTTGAGTGCTGCATCGGGCTGCGAACGCAGACGCGGTCGCACCGAAGGTGACACGGCGTTAGGGGAAATCGCTGTGGCGTCGCATTCGTTGCTCACGCTCCGAAGTGTTTTCCAAGGTCATCCATGGCAAGAGCTCCCGACACCCCATCCATAGGAGAACACGTGAGACGAACCACGTCCGTCGTCGCGGCTGCTGCATCACTGAGCGCCGCGTTGCTGATCCTGACCGGCTGCGCCACCGACGAACCCACCACGACCGCGTCCGGTGCCGCCTCGTCCAGCGCCGCCGCCGGATCCGGCACCGGTGAGCAGTCGAAGTTCTTCGTGCAGGCCGACTACGACAACGAGCTGTCGCTGCTGCAGGCGACCGCGACCGGCCCCGCCGACAAGCCGTGGGAGCAGGTGCTCAACCCGAAGCTGGTGGACACCGCGAAGTTCAAGAAGGCCGGCCCCTACAAGGTCTGCTTCTCCAACGCGGCGCTGAACAACCCGTGGCGGCAGGTCGGCTACAAGGTCATGCAGGCCGAGGTCGAGAAGCAGAAGAGCCTCATCAAGGAGTTCGTGCACGTCGACGCCGAAGGCAAGGACAGCAAGCAGATCGCCGACATCAACGACCTGCTCGGCAAGGGCTGCGACGCGCTCATCGTCTCACCCAACACCACCGCCACCCTGACCCCCGCCGTCGAGGCCGCCTGCGCCAAGGGCCTGCCGGTCATCGTCTTCGACCGCGGCGTGGACACCAAGTGCCCGGTCACGTTCATCAACCCCATCGGCGGCTACGGCTTCGGCCACGTCGGCGCCTCGTTCCTGTCGGAGAAGGTCAAGCCCGGCGGCAAGGTCCTCGCGCTGCGCATCCTGCCCGGCGTCGACGTCCTGGAGACCCGCTGGTCCGCCGCCAAGGTCCAGTTCGACAAGGCGAAGGTCAACGTCGTCGGCGTCGAGTTCACCGACGGCGACCCCGCCAAGACCAAGAAGATCGTCAACGACTACATCCAGCGGTACGGCACGATCGACGGCATCTGGATGGACGCCGGTGCCACCGCCGTCGCCGCCGTCGAGGCCTTCCAGGACGCGGGCAAGCCCGTCCCGCCGATCAACGGCGAGGACCAGCTGGACTTCCTGAAGCTGTGGAAGGACAAGAAGCTCACCGCGATCGCGCCGACCTACCCGACCTACCAGTGGCGCACCCCGATCATCGCGGCCCTGAAGATCCTGGCCGGCGAGCAGGTCTCCAGCCCGTGGAAGCTGCCGCAGCCGACCATCACCCAGGACAACCTCGACAAGTACGTCGACGCGAACATGCCGCCGCTGCACTACGCCATGTGCGGCTGCACCGACCTGCCCGGCTACCCGCAGCGCTGGAAATGAGGTCGGGTCGGGATGCCGATCAGACCCGCGTGAATCGCCATTGCTGGTTGGTGGTGCCCTGGCAGGTCCATTGGACCAGCCGTGTGCCGTCGGTCGCCGCGTTGCCGAAGACGTCGACGCACAGTCCACTCAGGACGTTCCTGATGATGTAGACACCCGCGGTCGCCGTCGGGGTCGGTGCCGGCGTTGCGACAGGTACCGGTGTGATGGTGAATCTCTGGTTGTCGTCGTTGTGGCACCGGTACTGCTGCAGGTACGCCCCTGCGGTGGTGGAGCGGGCGTCGACGTCCAGGCACTTGCCGGAGTGAACGGCTTTCAGATTGACGGTGCCACCGCCGGCGTCGATGACCTGCCACCGCTGGTTGTCGGCGCCGGTCCCGGGCCATTGAATGACCGGGGTTCGATCGGTGTCGGACTGCGCCTCGACGTCCATGAGCTTGCCGCTGTGCTCCGCGGTCAGCGTCCACGTCCGCCCGGTGATCGGCGTGGTGCCCGAAGGACTTGGTCCCGGTGTCGAAGATGCGGTGGGCCCGCGTGTGACCGGTGCCGGCCCTTTGGTTATGGACCCGGCGGTGACCGGTGGTCGCGGCGGCGTCGGCGGTGCCGCCGCGACGCGGGCGGGCTCGGGTTCCGCCGGTGGCGTGGACACCGCGATCGGCGTGATGACGACACCGGCCACGATGACCGTGCCCGCGACGAGGGAGACGATGGGATGTGCCGCTACGGCAGCCGCGAGCTTGCCGGTCAGCGAGAAGTGCACGGTGCCGGTCGCGGCGGCGCCGGAGGCGGCGTGCGCGAAGGAGGTCGCCGCGCCCGTGGCGGCCGCCGGAAGCAGGCCTTTGGCTGTGAGGGCAGCGATGAGCGTGGCCGGAACGGGGAGCACGGCGAGGGCCGCGATGATCTTGTCGATCCTGATCAGGTCTGCCGTGGTCGCGGTGCAGACGGCGCAGTCGCGGATGTGCCGGGCGATCCGTTTGCGCCAGACGGTCGACGGCTGCCCGTCCCATTCGGACACGACGGTGTCCAGGCCGGCGCAGCGAGGCTCGGCGGCGAGGGCGCTGACGATTGCCCGGCATCGCTCCAGCTGCTCGCGCATCCGCTGCAGACGGACACCGGCGTGAGCGACGTTCACCGCCATGGCTTCGGCCACCTCGGCGCGGCTCATGAGTTCCGCCGTCTCCTGCCACCACAACGACAGCAGTGTCCGGTCGTCCGGATCCAGCCATCGGCTGGCCTCGGCCAACCGGCGTCGCTGCTCCGCGAGCTGCATGTTCAGCACTGTCGTGCGTTCGACGTCCGCCGCGCTGTCCGCGACGTCGGCCGCCTCCTCGATCACAGTGGTCCGTGCTGCCGCGGACTGCCAATGGTTCCTGTGTCTGCCGATCTGATGCATCGCCACAGCGGCCAGCCACGGCCGGAAGCTCTCAGGACTGCGCAGGCCCGGCAGGTCTCGCAGCACCAGCAACAATGTCTCCTGCACTACATCGTCCACGTCGGCGGGCCTGCCCACGGCTCGGCCGACGATGTTGTACAGCAGGGGCAGGCACGCCGAGATCAACTCGTCACGCGCGTCCCTGCTGCCGGCCTGCGCGGCGATGACCAGCGGCGCATAGTCACCCCGGAAGGTCAGGGGCGGTACAGATGGCGGCTTCCGCAGCCGGGGTGCCGGTCCGCCCTGGTTCACGGCGCGAGGAGTGGGCCAGCTGTCGGTTGCAACGCGGCGCACCCACCGGCTCGCTGTCTGTGCATATCAGGTCCCACAATCGCTGTCATGAATGCGCAGGGTCGTGCATCGGCCCACCACAGTGGCGACGGAAGACGATGGTGTCAAGATCCCACTGAATGGCGGTCCGTTGCGCGAATGGACATAACAATTTTTACGGGAGCGGTTCGGCGACGTCTCGAACGTTTCCTCTCGGCGGGCCGGCGGGATGCAGTCACGGGCGCACGACACATCGATCCTGTGGCTGCGCAGGGTTGCGCGAAGCATGAGACTCCGGCCGGATCGACTGTCGCTCGCCGCGACGGACAGTCACGCTCGGGGTTCCCGGGCCATGTCTGCGACGCCAAGCGTGCCAGAGCCATCTCCAGAAGTCGATATATTGGCGAGTATGCACAGGTAGGCGGCGCTTTCCGGCCAGCTCGGCCGGTAAAGCGCTCTCACTGGCCTCGTCCGTTCGGCCGGTCGAACTCGGTCGAGCAGTGGAGGTCGGGCAACGGCTTTGTTTCGGTGGCGTTGCGCCGTTGCGGCCGAACATTGAAACATTTACTCTGCTCTCCGCGACCTTTAGTCGAAACTAGCAAAAGTTCCAGACTTCAACGGCGAAAGTCCCCACGCTACGTGCTCCACCGATGCCCGACCGCGATCACGGCCGTCTTCGATGGTTACGGTCAGTTAGGGGTTTGCGATGCCTGAACCACAGCCACTGCTGCGGCTGCGAGGGATCGGTAAGTCGTTCCTCGGCGTCCGCGTCCTCGCCGACGTCGACCTCGACGTGCGGCCGGGCGAGGTGCACGCCGTCGTCGGCGAGAACGGCGCCGGCAAGTCGACCCTGATGAAGATCATCTCCGGGGTGTACGCGCCGGACGGCGGCACCGTCGAGCTCGACGGCGCCACCGTGAGCTTCCGCAGCCCGCGCGACGCGCAACGGGCCGGCATCGGGATCATCCACCAGGAGTTCAACCTGCTGCCCGAGCGCAGCGTCGCCGAGAACGTCTTCCTCGGCCACGAACCCGTCCGCCGCGGCCTGGTGGACCGCAAGGCCATGCACCGGCGCACCGCGGAGCTCCTTGCCGCGGCCGGCGAGACGTCCTTCGACCCCGCCGTGCTGGTCGGCCGCCTCGGCGTCGCCCAGCAGCAGGTCGTCGAGATCGTCAAGGCCCTCGCCCTCGACGCCCGCCTGCTCATCATGGACGAGCCCACCGCGGCCCTCGCCGACCATGAGGTCGAGCTGCTCTACGCGCTGGTGCGCCGCCTCCAGGAACGCGGCATCGGCCTGCTCTATGTCTCGCACCGGCTGACCGAGGTGTTCGACCTGTCCGACCGGATCACGGTGCTCAAGGACGGCCGCCGGGTCACCACCCTCGCCACCGCCGACACCACCGGCGACCAGCTCGTCAAGCACATGGTCGGCCGGGAACTGGCCGGCTACTTCCCGCCCAGGGCCGTCCCCGGCGACGTCGGCGCGGTCCGGCTCGCCGTCCACGGTGGGGCGAACCACAAACTGCGCGGCGTCGACCTGCGGCTGCGCGCCGGGGAGATCCTCGGCATCGGCGGCCTGCAGGGCTCCGGCCGCTCCGCGCTCGCCCGCGCGATCTTCGGCGCCGACCCGTTCACCGCCGGCACCGTGGAGCTCGACGGCGCACCGGTGCAGCTGCGCTCGCCCCGCACCGCGATCCGGGCCGGGATCGCGTACGTCACCGAGGACCGCAAGGGCGAAGGCATCGTGGCCGGCCAGTCGGTGCTCGACAACGCTCTGCTCGCCGGCCGCGCCGTCTTTCCCTCGTGGAGGGCTCGCGGTGCCCGCACCGTCAAGGTGCGCGAGCTGCTCGCGGCCGTGGAGGTGCACTCCGCCGGGGACGACCAGGAGATCCGCTTCCTGTCCGGCGGCAACCAGCAGAAGGTCGTCCTCGCCCGGTGGCTTGCGCTCGGGCCGAAGATCCTGCTGTTCGACGAGCCGACCCGGGGCATCGACGTCGGCGCCAAGTCCGCCATCCATGACCTGGTGCGCAAGCTCGCCCGCGACGGCGCGGCCGTGCTGATGATCTCCTCCGAGCTGCCCGAGCTGCTCGGCATGAGCGACCGGATCGTCGTCATGCGCGACGGCGCCGTCGCCGGCGAACTGCCCGCCGACGCCAGTGAAGAGGACGTCGTCGGGCTCGCGACCGGCGCCCTGACCGCAACCGAGGTGACAGCGTGACCGTAGCCCCGCCTGTACCCGCGAAAACCGCCGCAATCAGGCTCCGGGCGTCCGCCGCCGGGCCCGCCCGCGGGGTCTACATCGCACTGGCGCTGACCCTCGCGATCGGGTGGCTCGTCGTCGCCATCGACGGCGGGTCGCTGTTCAACCAGTCCACCGTGGTCAGCCTGCTGCACGTCGCGACCGGCCTCGGCCTCGTCGCCGTCGGGCAGACCCTGGTCATCCTCGCCGGCTCGCTGGACCTGTCCGTCGCGTACGTGATCAGCATCAGCACCCTCGTCGCGGCCGAGACCATGGCGGGACGCGACGGCAACATCCTGCCCGCCGTCGGCCTGGTGCTGCTCGTCGCCGCCGCGATCGGGCTGCTCAACGGGCTGCTGGTGACGAAACTGCAAATCAACGCGTTCATCGCCACGGTCGGCGTCGGGCTGCTGCTCAAGGGCTACCTCGACAACGGCTACGACGGCCCGGCCGGCAAGACCGCGCCCGCGTTCGTGCAGAGCCTCGGCTACCAGCGCATCGGGCCCGTCCCCGTCGCGTTCCTGCTGCTGCTCGCCGTCGCCGCAGCGGCCTGGTTCGTCGTGCGCAACACCCGCTTCGGCCACCACCTCATCGCCGTCGGCGGCGACCCCGACGTGGCCCGGCTCTCCGGCGTCCGCAACGACCGCATCCTCATCACCGCCCACGTGCTGTGCGCGCTGTGCTCCGGCCTCGCCGGGATCTACCTCGCCAGCCGGCTGGGTTCCGGCGCGCCCCGGGTCGGCGTCGAAGGCCTCTACGACCTGGAGTCCATCGCCGCGGTCGTGCTCGGCGGCACCGCCCTGGCCGGCGGTCGCGGCGGCGTGCTGGGCACCGTCGGCGGCGTCCTGCTGCTGGCCAGCATCGACAGCATCTTCAACCAGCTCGAGGTCGACGCGTTCTTCAAGCAGGTCATCCGCGGCGTCATCATCATCGCCGCGGTGGCCGTCTACGCCCGGCGGATGCACCGCCGCCGCACCACGACCCGGAAGGCGGCGGCATGACGACCACCGTTGTCGAGACGAGCCCGCGCCGGCGGCTCAATTTCACAAAGCCCGGCGGGATCGCGCCGATCGTCGGGATCCTCACGATCCTGCTCGTGCTGGTCGCGTTCCGGCAGCCGGACTTCTTCGCGCCCGCGTCGCTGCTGTCGTTCATCGGCCGGTCCGCGCCCATCATCCTGCTCGCCGCCGGGCAGTACTTCGTCATCGTCTCCGGCGAGTTCGACCTGTCCGTCGGGTCGCTCGTCACCGCGCAGGTCGTCGTCGCGGCCCGGCTCATCGACAGCGACCCGGACCGCACCTGGCCCGTCGTGCTCGTCGTGCTCGCCTTCGGCGTCGCCGTCGGGCTCGTCAACGGCCTGGTCACCACGCTGCTGAAGGTCCCGTCGTTCATCACGACCCTCGGCATGTACCTGATCCTCGTCGGCGCCGTCTACCTGTGGTCCGACGGTGCGCCCAAGGGCGGCCTGTCCGAGGAGTTCCGCCGCTTCGGCCGCCGCGCGTTCGAGGACGTGCCGCTGCTCGGCCGGGTGCCCTACGCGCTGCTGATCCTGCTCGGCGTCGCCGCCGTCTGCGTCGCCGTCACCCGGTCCGACTTCGGCCGGACCCTGGTGGCCGTCGGCGGCAACCCGCGCACCGCGGAGCTCACCGGCATCCGGGTCTGGCGGACCAAGACGATCGCGTTCGTGCTCAGCGGCGTCATCGCCACCGTCGCCGCGATCCTCCTCGGCGGCTACAGCGGCGTGTCGTTCCAGGCGGGCGCCGGCCTCGAGTTCGGCGCGATCACCGCCGTCGTGCTCGGCGGGGTCGTCCTCGGCGGCGGCCGCGGCTCCGTCGTCGGCGCCATGCTCGGCGCCCTGACGCTCGAGACGCTGTTCGCGCTGCTGAACTTCTACGGCGTCTCCGGCGCCCTCAGATCCACCGTGCAGGGCCTGATCATCCTCATCGCCGTGGCAGTCGGAGCACTGCGCCGCCGCTGAGGGCACCCCCGACACCCCATCCATAGGAGAACACGTGAGACGAACCACGTCCGTCGTCGCGGCTGCTGCATCACTGAGCGCCGCGTTGCTGATCCTGACCGGCTGCGCCACCGACGAACCCACCACGACCGCGTCCGGTGCCGCCTCGTCCAGCGCCGCCGCCGGATCCGGCACCGGTGAGCAGTCGAAGTTCTTCGTGCAGGCCGACTACGACAACGAGCTGTCGCTGCTGCAGGCGACCGCGACCGGCCCCGCCGACAAGCCGTGGGAGCAGGTGCTCAACCCGAAGCTGGTGGACACCGCGAAGTTCAAGAAGGCCGGCCCCTACAAGGTCTGCTTCTCCAACGCGGCGCTGAACAACCCGTGGCGGCAGGTCGGCTACAAGGTCATGCAGGCCGAGGTCGAGAAGCAGAAGAGCCTCATCAAGGAGTTCGTGCACGTCGACGCCGAAGGCAAGGACAGCAAGCAGATCGCCGACATCAACGACCTGCTCGGCAAGGGCTGCGACGCGCTCATCGTCTCACCCAACACCACCGCCACCCTGACCCCCGCCGTCGAGGCCGCCTGCGCCAAGGGCCTGCCGGTCATCGTCTTCGACCGCGGCGTGGACACCAAGTGCCCGGTCACGTTCATCAACCCCATCGGCGGCTACGGCTTCGGCCACGTCGGCGCCTCGTTCCTGTCGGAGAAGGTCAAGCCCGGCGGCAAGGTCCTCGCGCTGCGCATCCTGCCCGGCGTCGACGTCCTGGAGACCCGCTGGTCCGCCGCCAAGGTCCAGTTCGACAAGGCGAAGGTCAACGTCGTCGGCGTCGAGTTCACCGACGGCGACCCCGCCAAGACCAAGAAGATCGTCAACGACTACATCCAGCGGTACGGCACGATCGACGGCATCTGGATGGACGCCGGTGCCACCGCCGTCGCCGCCGTCGAGGCCTTCCAGGACGCGGGCAAGCCCGTCCCGCCGATCAACGGCGAGGACCAGCTGGACTTCCTGAAGCTGTGGAAGGACAAGAAGCTCACCGCGATCGCGCCGACCTACCCGACCTACCAGTGGCGCACCCCGATCATCGCGGCCCTGAAGATCCTGGCCGGCGAGCAGGTCTCCAGCCCGTGGAAGCTGCCGCAGCCGACCATCACCCAGGACAACCTCGACAAGTACGTCGACGCGAACATGCCGCCGCTGCACTACGCCATGTGCGGCTGCACCGACCTGCCCGGCTACCCGCAGCGCTGGAAGTAGGGGATTCACTCGTGCACGCCATCGGTGCCAACCCGTGGATCTGGTCCTCACCCGTCGACGACGACGCCCTCGCCGTGCTCGTGCCGCGGCTGGCGGCATGGGGCTTCGACGCGGTCGAGCTGCCGATCGAACAGGTCGGCGACTGGGACCCGGCGCGCACGAGCGACCTGCTCGCCGAGCACGGCATCCAGGCCGCCGGCGTCTGTGCGGTCACGCCGCCCGGCCGCGACCTGGTGTGCACCGACGCGCCGACCGTCGCGTCGACCCAGGCCTACCTCAGGGCCTGCGTCGACGCGGCGGCGGCCGTCGGCGCGACCTGCGTCGGCGGCCCCGTCTACGCCGCCGTCGGCCGCACCTGGCGGATGACCCCAGCGCAACGGCAGGCGTGCTACGCCGACTTCCGGGCCGGCCTCGCCCCGGTCGCCGACTACGCCGGTGAGCGCGGCGTCGCCATCGGCGTGGAGGCGCTCAACCGGTACGAGACCAGCGTCGTCAACACGATGGCCCAGACCGTCGAGCTCATTGCCGGCCTGCCCGCCAACGTGGGGATCATGCTCGACACGTACCACATGAACATCGAGGAACGTGATCCTTACGCGGCCGTGGCGGTCGCCGGCCCGCACATCAAGCACGTCCAGGTCAGCGGCACCGACCGGGGCGCACCCGGCAGCGACCACCTGGACTGGCCGCGGTTCCTGACGGCGCTGGACAAGACCGGCTACGCGGGCGCGCTGTGCATCGAGTCGTTCACGGCGCAGAACGCGACGATCGCGACGGCCGCGTCGATCTGGCGGCCCCTCGCGGAGTCCCAGGACCGGCTGGCCCTGGACGGCCTGGCGTATCTGCGGGGGCTGTCAGCGCCTGTTTCATAAGGGATGGCCGGGCTGCGGCGGGCCCAGACGCCGCCTCGCCTCGACCCCCCTTATGAAACAGGCGCTAACCGGTAGGCGATCGACTACGGTCGTTGCCCATGGGGAGCCTGGCGGTCTGGGTCGCGGTCGTCGTCACGGTGCTGGGGCTGGTGGCCGTCATGGCCGCCGCCGCGCGCCGCCTGCTGGGGGTGCGGTTCGGCCGGATCCGGCTGCTGCTCGCCGGGGTGCTCGCGCTGCTCGTGTCCGGCCCCATCTCGCGCGGCATGGCCGGCTCCGTGCCGCGCGAGACGACGTCGACGGCGCCGCTGTGGCTGCTGATCCTGGCCGTCATCGCGTCCCTCATCGTCGCCATGGTGTTCCTCGTCATCGCCGAGGCGCTGGTGCCGACCGGGCGGGTCACGCCGCTGCTGTGGCTGCGCGGCCTGCGGGCCCGGTCGCGGCGCGCCCGCCGCTACGCGCAGATCCTCACCATCGCCGTGCGCCACGGGCTCGGCCCGTACCTGCGGGGGCGCCGCAGCGCCGCCCCGGCCGCCCGGTCCCTGCGGCAGGCCCTGGAAGAGGGCGGGCTGACGTTCGTGAAGCTCGGCCAGGTCCTGTCCACCCGCCGCGACCTGGTGCCGGGCGGGTTCGTCGACGAGCTCAGCACCCTGCGGGACCGGGCAACACCCATCGCCTGGACCGAGGTGCAGGCGGTCCTGGAGGCGGAGTTCGGGGTGCCGCCGGGTGAGCTGTTCGCCTCGATCGAGCCGGAGCCGCTCGCCGCCGCCTCCGTCGCGCAGGTCCACGCCGCGACGCTGCGCTCCGGTGCGCCGGTCGTGGTGAAGGTGCAGCGGCCCGGCATCCGGTCCATTGTGGACCGTGACCTCGACATCGTCGGTCGGCTCGCGGCGACGCTCGAGACGCGGACCCGCTGGGGCCGCACCGCCGGCGCCGTCGGGCTCGCCGACGGCTTCGCCCAGGCGGTGCGCGAGGAGCTCGACTTCCGCATCGAGGCGCGCAACCTGGTGGCCGTCGCCGCCGCGGACCCCGACGGCCCGGTGACGTTCCCGGTGCCGGTCTCCGCCCTGTGCACCGAGAAGGTCCTCGTCATGAGCCGCCTCGACGGGGTGCCGCTCAGCGGCCGCCGAGCTCGCCCGGACCCTGCTGTTCTGCGTGCTGCGGCAGATCCTGGTCGCCGGTGTCTTCCACGCCGACCCGCACCCCGGCAACGTCCTGCTGCTCACCGACGGCCGGCTCGGGCTGCTCGACTTCGGCTCCGTCGGCCGGCTCGACGGCGGCGTCCGCGAGGCGCTGCAACGGTTGCTGCTGGCCCTGGACCGCGGCGACCCGGCGGGCGCCACCGACGCGCTGCTCGGCGTCGTGGCCCGCCCCGACAAGGTCGACGAGGAGCTCACCACGCTGGTGCCGGTGCTGCGCAGGCTGCCCCGGCGGGTCGACCGGATCGCCTCGGCGCTGGAGCGCGGGCGGCTCGGCGTCAACGTGCGGCTGTTCGCCGACGAACGCGACCGGCGGCACGTCAGCGCGCTCGTCCACCAGGTGCTGTTGACCGTGCTCGGCGGGGTCGCGGGCATCATGGCGGTGATGCTGCTCGGCACCCCCGGCGGGCCGATGGTGACGGCGACGCTGTCGCTGTACGCGCTGTTCGGTTACCACCTGCTGGCGGTCGCGGCGATCCTGGCACTGCGGGTCCTCGTCGTCATCTTCCGCACCGGCCGGTGAGGGTGCACGGGATGACTACGATCGATGGTTCGATCCGGTTTGGGGGAAACCATGGCTCGTGTCGCGCGCATCCTGCTGTCGGTGCTGCTGGTGGTCGTGGTGGCGTTCGCCGGTTTCGTCTGGTGGATCCTGCGCGGCGGGCAGGAGCCGTCCGAGCCGGAGGGCACGAAGCGCGCGGCGACCTGGTCCCGGCTGGTCGACGGCACCGGCCCGGTCCGCGACGCGATGGTGGCCGGCGACGCCGTGCTGGTGCAGGGGGAGACCCAACTCGTCGTGCTGGACAAGGCCGACGGCCGGATCCGCTGGCACCGGCCGCTCGAACGGCACCGCCGGGTGCGCACCGGCGCCGGCGGCGTCGCCACGTTCTCGCGGGAGTCCGTCAAGCTGTACGACCTGGTCACGGGTGAGGAGCGCTACGCGCAGGCGTTCACCGGGGACGTGGCCGTCACCACCTCGACGTTGGTGGTGAACGACTGCCCCGCGACGGCGGCCCAGTGCAGCATCACCGCCCGCGACATGACCACCGGCGGCCAGCGGTGGCAGCGCAGCTACCCGCGGCCGGCCGGCTGGGAGCAGTCCTTCGAAACCGTGGAGGTGCTCGGCTCGCCGATGGTGCTGGGCGGCAACCAGCGCGCCGAGTCGATGGCGACCCGGGCGGCGGAGGTGGTCCTGGTCCGGGAGGGCCGCGCCCAGGACGGCACCTGGAAGGTGACGATCCGCGACATCACCACCGGAGACCCGGTCGGCGGCTACCCGATGCCCGACCTGACGACCTGGATCGTCGGCGCCCGCACCATGCTCGCGTGGGACCTGGAAGCGGACGGATGCGACGTCACCGTCTCCGCGTACGACGTCCGCGCCGGGCAGGTCACGTGGACCGCCGCGGCCGGGCAGTGGCACCTCCCGGAAGGCGTCTGGGCCGGCCACATGCAGTGCGAGCGGTCCGCCTGGGCGCCCCTGGTCACCGGCGCGACGATGGCGGTGACGACCGCCGGCGCACGGGTCCAGCTGGTGGAGCTCGCCGGCGGCCGGGTCCGGTGGACCGGCGGACCGGACCTGCACGCGCTCGCCCTCACGGACCGGTGCGTCGTCGCCCGCAACGGCGGCAATGGGAGCCTCGTCGGTCTCGACCCGGCCGACGGCGGGCGCCGCTGGGAATCGGCGGTGCCCGAGAGCTTCGGCAGGCCGGTCGGGCTGGACCGGGTCACCGCGACCGGCGACCGGCTCCTGTACCAGTACTACTTCGTTCCGAGCGGCGTCGGCGGCAAGGCCCGCAACGTGCTGCGGGTCATCGACCTCGGCTCCGGCCGGCTGGACTGGATCGCCGATGACAGCGGCTACCTGCTCGGCGCCGGCCCCGGCTGGGCGGTGACCGGCGCGGACGGCATCGAGGACACCGACGGTCCGAAGGAGATCCGGCTCTATGCCGGGTGACTACCTCGGCAGGTGGGAGACGACGAGCGTGGCGAGCTTCTCGGTGTCGGGGCGGCTGCGGCCGGTCTTCGGGGCGTCCTTGACGCCGGTGGAGACGACGAGCAGGGCGTCGCCGACCAGCACGAGGATCTGACCGTTCGGGGTGTCCCAGTACGCGTCGCTGCCGAGCCCCGGGATGGCGATCGCGTCGGGCGTGCGCTGGTTCTTGAACTGGGACCGGTTGTCTGCGCCGCCGGCCTCGGTCAGTGCCCTGCGATAGCCGACGTTGGCGTAGCGCTGGCCGTCCGCGGTCCAGTACACGCACGAGGTGAACTTCGTGTCGGTCTTGCCCGGCTCGTTGTCGGTGAACTTCGCGGGCCCGACCTCGGCGCCGAGCACCGCCTTCGCGTCGGCGGCCTGGTAGAACTCGCAGCCGGGCACCGGTGACGCCGCCGCGGCCGCCTGCGTCGGGGCCGGCGGCTGGGACTGGGTCCGGGTCTGGGGTGCGGGCGCCGGGTCGGCGGTGCCGCCCGAACACCCGGTGAGCGCGGCCACGACGAGCAGCAGCGCGAGTCCGATCGGTCGCAAGACTGGCTCCCTTCCCGGAGGCAGCCGCGATGCTATCGACCGTCCGCAATGGGCGTTCACGCGGTCGCGGCGGCGCGGACCGATGCCGCCGCGTCCTTCGAGACGCTCTGCCAGTCGGTGCCGAACACCGACTGCGACGCGGCGTCCAGGGGCTGGCGGCGGCGCACGACCTCGGTGAAGAACGCGAGCAGCTTCGGCTCGCCGTACCGCTGCGCCAGGTACCGCACGGCGAGCAGGGCGATGCCGTACCGGGCCGTGGCGTCGTCCAGCGACGCGTCCTTCGCCGGCCGGGCCGGGGTCACCGAACCGTCCCACCGGCCGTCCGTCACATAGCCGCGCACCGCCGGCAGGTTCTGGCGCGTGGCCGCGCCGTCGCCGTCGGCGATGTACTCGGCGATGCCCTCGGTCAGCCAGAACGCCTGGGCCGGCGGGACCGTGCCGCCGAGCGTCACCACGTGGGCGAACTCGTGGGTCAGCAGCAGCGTCGCGCCGGCGTCGGACCTGACGTCGCGGACGTTGAGGACCACGTCGGTCGCGCCCGGCTGCAGCGGCATGGCGTACGCGGCGGAGTAGGACCTGGTGGTGCCGTCGTACCAGCGGAGCCACTGCGCGTCGCCGGCGACGTACACGAAGTACCGCTGCGGCGGGCCCTCGAACGAGGTGGCGAAGCGGTCGTCGATCGGTGCGGCGGCCTCGGCGGCGTGCAGCACCAGGTCCAGCGTCGCGGGTGAGACCTGCTCACCGTCGGCCGGCCCGGCGACGGTGACCCGGGCGCCCACCTTCGCCGTCAGCCTGGTGGTGTCCCACGGACGGGTCGTCTGCTCGTACGCGACGAGCTGGAGCCGTCCACGCGCCACCGACCATGCCGTGTCGACGCGCAGGTCGACCGTCGTGCAGTCGTCCGCGCCGAAGCAGTAGGCGACGCCGACCGCCTGCCGCCACCCGTCGCCGTACCGCTCGGGCATGGTGGTCGCGGTCAGGGTCCACCGCCGCACGTGCAGCGCGGTGAGCGAGTCGAACCGCTGGCCGGCCTGCTCGCGCAGCTCCTGCCGCTCCACCGGGATCGCCCGCAGGTAGCCGTCGCGATCGCCGCGCAGCAGCGCCTCCGACTGCCGGGCCAGGACGTCCCGGATCGCGTCGAGGGGGCTCTCGCCGGGCCGGACGACCGGCCCGGTGAGGGTGAGTCCGGCGGCGCCGTGCGCGGTGGCGGGCGCGTACAGGGACAGCAGCAGCGCGACGAGCACGGTGAAGGCCGTCACGGCGGTCGCCGACAGCACCGCCACCGCACCGCGCCCCGGCTGCTGGGATCTGATCATGCCGGGACTGTAGGCACGCAACGGCCGCCCGGACGCGTGCCGGCGCGGGTCTGGCACTGTTCCGGGAGGTGGCGGGTGCACCCCGGTCGGCGCGTCCGTTCGTAGCGGGCGGCGAACCGTTGCGGCGTGGTCGGGCAGCGCCGGGTGACGGCGCCGAGTTGCGTCCCGGGCCAGCGAGCGAACAGGATGGACCATCCCGCCGCGGATCTTGGCGGGCGGGGACGAAAGGGCGGTTGACATGGACGTCGGCGACATCGTCGAGGACTTCGAGCTGGCGGACGACCAGGGTGTGACCCGGTCGCTGACGGGGCTGCTCGCGGACGGGCCGGTGGTCCTGTTCTTCTACCCCGCGGCCCTGAGCACCGGCTGCACGGCCGAGGCCTGCCACTTCCGCGACATCACGACCGAGCTCAAGGCCGTCGGCGGGCAGCCGGTCGGCATCAGCGGCGACACCGTCGAGCGGCAGGCCGAGTTCGCCACCAGGCACCGGCTCGGGTATCCGCTGCTGTCCGACCCGGACGGCGTGGTGCGGGCACAGTTCGGGGTCAAACGAGGGCCGCTCGGGCTCACCCCGACGGCGCGGATCACGTTCGTCATCGACACCGACCGGCGGATCCTGGCCGTCATCAAGAGCGAGATCCGGATGGACGCCCACGCCGACAAGGCCGTCGAGGCGCTGCGCAAGCGGCAGACCGCCTGACAGGAAAGGCGCTTCGGCGGTTGCGGATCGAGCAGTGTCCCGCCAGGATCACCGGCGTGACGCTGAACTGCTGGCGATGCCGCCGGGACTCACCGGCCGACGAGCCGGCGTGCGCGTGGTGCGGCGTCTGGGTCGTCGACCTCGATCCCGGGCGCGTCCCGGCGCCGCTGCGGTCGCTGCTGGCACCGGCGCGCCGGTGGGGCATCTCCGACGACGTGTTCCGGGTGGACGCGATCGACGACGCCGCGCCGATCGAGCTCGACAACCTCGTCCAGGCGGTCGACGGCGTCGACCTGGAGCAGATCGACGCCTGGCTGTGCGGCCCGGAGGGCGACGCGGGCGAGCCAGCCAACGAATACGTGGCGGTCAGCGCCCTCATGATGGCCGCCGACCTCGCCCGCCTGCGACTCGATCCGTTCTGAGCCGCGGCCGTCACTGCGTCAGCCGAGGGTCAGGTGCCGGGGGCTCAGCGCGCCCAGGAACGCCTTGGCGTCGAAGCGGGCGCCGAGCGAGGCGACCCCCGTGGAGGCGCCTTCGCCGGCCAGTACCAGCGAGGCGGCCTCGACCACGAGCGGCGCGGTGACCGCGTAGATGTCGCGACCGCTCGCCACCGCGCGGCGCTGCATCCCGCCGGAGCGCGCGACGACCTCGACCAGGAACGTCTGCGCCGAGCGGCCCTGGGCGTCGACCGCGACGGGGGCCGACGGGTCCGGGGCGCGCAGGTCCTGCACGGCGTTACGGGTCATGTACGTGGCGATCTCCGGCACGTCCAGGTGGGTGGGGATGGTGGCGCTGTCGGCCATCGTGAACTCGCCGACGACCGGCCGCTGCCCGACGGGCGCCGGGAACGTCCACGACGTGTCGGGCGCGTCGCCGGTCAGGTGCTGCAGCCGGCCGCCGGTGTACGCGATCCGCCGGCCGTCGCGGCGCTGCGCGGAGACGCGGCCCGTCGCGGTGGTGCCGCGGGTCGGGTGCCAGCTGCTGAGGGCGTAGGCGATGGTGATCTCGTCGGCGGCCGGCCAGTCGCCGAGCGCCGCGGTGGCGAGCAGGTCACCGAGGCCGCCGTAGAACGCCGCGGCCGGCACGATCGGGACGGCGGCGCCGGCGTAGGCGGCGAAGGTGTCGGCCACGACCTCGATCTCGGCGGTGACGTCGAGGTACGGGATCCCGGCGCGGATCGCGGCCTCGATCGCCGGTGCGGCGGTGGCCACGAACGGCCCGGCGCAGTTGATGACGGCGTCGGCGGCCCGCAACGCCACGTCCAGGTCGGTCGTGCGCCCGCACGGGACCGGCGTCATGCCCCGCCGCCGGAGCTCGGCGACGACGAAGCCGCCCGTGTGACCGCTGGCGCCGAGGACTGCGATTCGCTGCTTGTTGTTCATGACGTCCAGCGTCGTCGCGGTGATCCGGTGCGGCCAGTGTCCGGAACGACGTACCACGTACAGTTTCGGACATGCGATCCGTCGCCCTGGCCGTCACGGACGGCACGCCGCTGTTCGAGCTGGCCGCGGCGTGCGAGGTCTTCGGCGTCGACCGGGGGCTGACCCGGTCCTGGTACGACTTCAGTGTCTGCGGCGAGGACGGCGCTGCCGTCGGCGGGTGGCTCACCGCCGGCATCCGGCACGGACTGGACGCCCTGGCGGCCGCCGACACCGTGATCGTCCCGTCGTGCCGCGACCACGAGGCGCCGCAGCCGCCGGCGCTCGTCGCCGCCGTCCGGGCGGCCCACGCGGCCGGCGCCCGGGTGGCGTCGCTGTGCACCGGCGCGTTCGTGCTCGCCGAGGCCGGGCTCCTCGACGGCCGGCGGGCGACCACCCACTGGGCGCACACCGAGCTGCTGCAGGAGCGTCATCCCGCGGTGCAGGTCGACGCCGGCGTGCTCTACATCGACGACGGCGACGTGCTGACGTCGGCGGGCAAGGCGGCCGGCATGGACCTGTGCCTGCACCTGGTGCGCCGCGACCATGGCGCGGCGGTCGCCAACGCCCTCGCCCGCACGCTCGTGGTGCCGCCGCACCGGCAGGGCGGGCGGGCAGTACATCCCCGCCGCGGTCACGCACGGCCCGGGCCACGCGCTCGCCGGCCTGCTGCCGTGGGCGCTGGAGCGCATCGGGCAGCCGCTGACCGTGCGGGACCTCGCCCGCGAGGCCGGGATGAGCGAGCGCCACCTCGCCCGCCACTTCCACGCCGTGACCGGCCTCAGCCCGCTGCGCTGGCTGCTGACCCAGCGGGTACACCGCGCGCAGGAGCTGCTGGAGACCTCGGACCTCAGCGTCGAGCAGATCGCGGCGCGGACCGGCATGGGCACCGCGACGACCCTGCGCCGGCACTTCAACCAGCAGCTCGGCGTGCCGCCGGAGACCTACCGCCGGACGTTCCGCGCCTGAGCGCCGGTCAGGATCCGGCGCAGCGCGGCGGCCTCCGGCGCGACGAGCGCCGGGTCGTCGCCCGGGACGAACTCGAGGAGGACGTCGATCCCGCCGGGCAGCAGCGCCGCCGCGGCCCGCCAGAGCTGGCCGGCGGTCAGCTCTCCAGGACGTTCATGTAGAGCGCGTTGAGGATCCGCCACCCGTCCGCGGTCCTGGTGAGATGCAGGTATTCCCGGTAGACCGGGCTGTGCACGGTGACGGTCGCGATGTCGTGGTAGATCTCGTTGACCGTGACGTCGAAGCCGAAGTCGGCCGGTTTGCGCGCCACGCCCTCGCCCTCGCGGGTCCAGCCGATCATGTCCGCGGCGCCCATCGACTCCGTGAGCAGCTCCCCGGCCGGGCCGGCTCTGACGCCGGTCTTCGCCAGCGCCGGGTGCAGGGCGCGCTCCATCCGTGCGGCGTCACCGTCGAACCAGCCCTCGAAGTAGTCCGTCACCGTCGCGACCACGGCGGCCCTGTCGTCCATGTGCGCTCCTCTCGATGCCCTCGTGCGAGGTAACCCGATGCACTCGCGCGGGGATGCCCCGCGGACCGGCCCGCCCGACGATCACACCATGGAAACGACACACGTCGAACCGGCGGCGGCCCGCGCCGCGCAGGATTTCGGCGGACAGTACAGCATCGGACAGATCCTCGGGATCTGGGCGGCGGCGGCCCTGCCGATGGGACTGATCCTCTGGGTCGTCATGCCGCTGCTCGTGCCGCACCTCGACGTCCACCCCGGGTTCGCGTACCTGGTGCTGATCACCGGTGGCCTGGTCTGGCAGGGCGTCCTGGCGCTGCTGATCCTGCGCCGTGAGGTACGCCCGTTCACCTGGGCCGGCCTGCGGCGCAGGCTGTGGCTGAACCTCCCCGTGCGGCCCCGGACGGCCCGGCCGGCGGCCCGGCTGCTGTGGCTGGCGGTGCCGGCGATCCTGTTCCTCTTCGCCTGGGACAACCTCGGCGTGCTCGACTGGCTCAACGACGCCTGGGTCCGGGCGCTGCCGTTCCTGGCACCGCCGGACTACGCGCTGATCGAGAACCTCGCCGAACCGGCGAAGGGCCAGTGGTGGCTGCTCGGCGTCCTGCCGCCGCTGATCCTGTTCAACTACCTGCTCGGCGAGGAGCTCATCTTGAGCAGGAACCCGTCGGCGCCGGCGTGCAACGCGTCGTCGACGACCTCGTCGAGGTCGAACGTCGTCAGCACCAGCACCCGCGGCCGCGGCTCCAGCCAGGAGACGATCTCCCGGGTGGCCCACAGGCCGTCGCGCACCGGCATCCGGACGTCCATCACGACCACGTCGGGCCGCAGCTGCCGGGCGAGCGAGACCGCCTGCTCCCCGTCGGCCGCCTCGATGCCGTCCTCGGCCTGCAGCAGCACCCGCAGCCCGGTGCGGATCAGGGCGTCGTCGTCGGCCAGCAGCACCGTGATCATGTCGCCTCCCGGCCGTACCCCGGGTTGGAGTCGAACACCCGATGCGCCACACCGGCCTGCATCACCATGACGTTGACCGCGTGCCCGACGGCGTCGTGCAGCTCCCCGGCGAGCCGCGCCCGCTCCTTCCAGCAGCACCTGGGCCCGCTCCAGCACCTGCGCGCGCTCCAGCGCGGCGTGACGTGCCTCGAGCTCGGCGGCGTACGCCCGGCGGGTGCGCACCGCCTCGCCGGCGAGCGCCGCCAGCAGCGTCGGGACGACCACCCCGGTCGTGACGGACAGGCCCGGCTCGTCCGGGGTCGCCGCCAGGTAGCCGACGGCACCGGCGACGGCCAGGGCCACTCCGGCCACCCGTTCGCGGAACGTGCCGGCGGCGACGCAGCTGTACAACGCCGTCCACGTCGCCCACGGGACCACCCCGACGTCGTAACCCGCCGCGGTGAGCAGGACCACCGCCGCGCCGGTGCCGGCCACCGCCCACACCGGCCGGACCCGCCGCCACGCCAGCGCGAGCGCCGCGAGGGCCGCCACCGTGACGCTGAACCCGTCCGCCGGCCGGTACGGCGCCGCGGCCGCCGCGAGCCCGCTCACCGCCACGACCACCACCGCCAGCCCGACGTCCCCCGCGCCGGCCACCGCCCCCGCACGCCGATCACCGTGTGCTGCACGCACAGATCATCTCCGCCGTCGCCATCACCGGCCGCGGCGGGCGGCGAGTGTTCGAGCGCCAGAGAAGAGCGTCGCTTTCGTCGGGGCGCACGTGAGATGTCTGAGGTCGCTGCCGGCGGCGGCCCGGTGTGGCCGCCGATCAACGGCACCCCGAAGCGGCCCTACGGCGCCGGTTTCACGGACCGCACCGGCACGGTGCCGCCGGACAGCGCGCGGATCCACTTGAGCAGGGCGACGACGAACGGTGCCGTCTCGAAGTCCCAGAGGCCGCCGTCCCAGTAGTGCGACCGCTGCTGGAAGAACAGGCACGCCCGCAGCAGGTCCACGTCGTTGGGCAGCGCGGCGGTCCGCTCCCACTCGCGTTGCACCGGCATGACCAGTTCGGACAGCCCCGCCGACCCGCCGTGCAGGTCGTAGCCGTTGTACGTGTGCGCGAACGTGACCAGTACCGGGAAGCCGGCCCGCTCGTCGGGTACGCGTACCAGGGCCGCGGTGGGCTGCTGGCGCACCCGGACCTCCGTCGCGGTCACCTCGTGCCGGTCGGCGAACACATCGACGACGAGCCGGGTGGCGGGACCGTCGGGTTCGAGCCGGAACTCGAACCGCCCGTGCATGTCCGGCGGCTGGAAGACCATCTGCGGCTGGTCGAGCTCCAGCAGCACCTCGAGCTCCGGCAACCGCAGCGAATGCTCCTGGACGAGATGGTTGGCCCGTGCCCGGATGACGGCGTGGAAGTACACCTGGATGCGCCGCAGCGTCTCGGCCGGCACGTCGACCCGTCGCGGCGGCTCGAGCACGTCGAGCAGGTGCGCGTGGTTGCCGCGCCGGGCGAGGTCCACGGGCCGCTCCCCGGCGGCGGTGCGCAGCCCGCGCCACGCGCCGAGGCCGACGAGCCGCTCCACCACCGCCACGGTCGCGCCCGCGTGCGCGGCCTGGTGCAGCGGCGCGAACCACGACGTGCCACCGGGCCGGGCCGAGTTGACCAGCGCCGGCTCGGCGTCGAGGACCGCGAACACCTCCGGCCAGTCGTAGCGTTTGGCGCAGTCCGCCAGCCGCTGCCGCGTCTGACTCTCCGCCTGTGTCGTCCCGTCCCATGTCTGCTCGGCCACACGTGCATCCTGCCGCAGCCGCTCGGTGTTGCGTTGACGCCGGTGGCAACGTTTACGTTCGCGGCCATGAGATTCGCGGTGTCGTACAGCATGGCGGGCTTCGGCACCGACCCCGACCGGCTCGTGCGCTACGCGCGGCACGCCGAGGCGTGCGGGTTCGAGGCGCTGTACGTGCCGGAGCACATCGCCCTGCACCCGGGCGCCAGCGTCGGCGGCGGGGAGCTCCCGCCGTCGCTGCCCTACGGCGATCCGCTGGACCTGCTGGCCTTCGTCGCCGCCGCCACCGACCGCATCCTGCTGGGCACGGCGGTGCTGCTGCTGCCCTACCACCATCCGGTCGTGCTGGCGAAGCGGCTGGCGACCGTCGACGTGCTGTCGAAGGGCCGGATGCGGCTGCTGACCGTCGGCCTGGGGACGCTGCCGGTCGAGGCCCGCGCGGCGGGCGTCGACTTCGCCACCCGCGGGCGGCGGGCGGACGAGGCGATCGACGTGCTGCGGCTGCTGTGGGCCGGCGACGAGCGCGGCGTGCGCCACCACGGCGAGTTCTTCGACCTCGACGAGGTGTGCAGCTTCCCGAAGCCCCACGGCGCGGCCGGCCTGCCGATCCACGTCGGCGGGTCGAGCGCGGCCGCGGCACGGCGGGCCGGCCGGCGCGGGGACGGCTACTTCCCGGGCGGCCTGCTGACGCCCGAGGAGCGCCGCCGGCAGCTGGACCTGGCCCGCGCCGCCGCTGCCGGGGCCGGACGCGACCCGGACGCACTGGAGTACACCCGGTGGGGGTCCACGGCCCTGACGCCGGAACAGGTCGACGCGCTGGCCGCGGAAGGCGTGACCCGGATCGTGGTCAGCGGCACGGAGGAGGACCTGACGGCGTTCGCCGCGCGCCACCGGTGAACCGGCGACGGCGCCCGGTTGAACGCGCCGCGCCGGGCAGTGCCACGGCGGCCGGCGGCGACATTGTGCCGGACGGTTGAGCGAAGGCGTGCGACGGCGGACCGCTCGCCGGGGCGGCCGACCATCGCCGGTTCCTGCTCGGGGACCTCCTCACCGGACCGGCCCGACCGGCGGGAACGCCGTCGTCCCGCGAGCCGGGAGGCGGGACCGCCAGCGGCGCAGCACCGACGGCGGCAGCAGGACGGCCCTGATCCGGGTGGCGGCGGACGCGTGCCCGGCGAGGTCGGTGCGGACCGCGGCCAGGGCCGCCCGCAGCTCCCGGCTGGTGAGCGGGTGCTGGGCGTACCGGGCGTGCTCCTCGACGTCGGTGAGCAGCCGTACACCCGCCCGGGCGGTCGTGCCCAGCCGCCCGTCGGCGGCGAGGCGTTCGACGGTGGCCCGCGGCGTCTCGGTGTCGTGGACGGGCAGCCGGTGGTCGAGCATGGTGTCGATGAGCTCGTCCCAGGCGTGATGAGCGCGGGACCTCGCGGCCGCGTCGTCCGGTGGTGCGGCCGTCGCGAGTGCCAGCCGGGTGCGGCGCACGCGGGCGCGGGCGATCGCGGGGGACAGCAGGAGCAGCAGCGCCAGGGTGCTGCCGAGCGCCCACCGCGCCACGCCGCCGAGCAGCGTGTCCGCTGTGGGCTCGCCGGGGCCGGGTCCGCCGGGGTCAGCCGGGCCGGGCTGCTCGGTCTGCGGTCCGCCGCTCGGACCGGGATCGGCCGCGGTGGGGACCGGGGCAGGTCCGCCGCGGCCGGGGTCGTCCCCGCCGGCCGTGGTGTCCGGGCGCGGCAGGTACGAGGTGGTCGCCGAGCCGGGGACGGCCGCCGCCGGGGTCGCGTCGAACGGCAGCCAGCCGAAGCCGGGGAAGTACACCTCGGTCCAGGCGTGCAGGTCGTGGTTGGTCATCGTGGTCGTGCCGCCGCGCCTGGTGCCGCGGGCGAAGCCGATCGCGACCCGCGACGGGATCCCCGCCGCGCGCAGCAGCCAGCCGAACGCCGCGGCGTACTGGACGCAGAACCCGTGCCGGGTCCGCAGGAAGGCGGCGATGTCGGTGTCCGGGCCGACGCCGGTGTCGTACTCGAAGCCGTTGGCCGCGGAGAAGAACGCGTGGATCGCGGCGACCTTCTCGTACTCGGTCGCCTTGCCGCGCACCAGTCGCTCCGCAGTGGATGCGACGACCGCGTTCGGCGGCGCGGCGAGCAGGTCCTTGAGCGCCGGGTCGCCGGGGTCCAGCGGTGCCGCGGCGCGCAGGTCGTCGGCGGTGATCCGGGGGCGGACGTAGGTGAGCGTGTACCGCTGCCGTGCCGCGCTCTGCCGCCGGGAGTGCACGACGGTGGTCCGGCGGTCGAACGTCCAGCTCCCGTCGAGGTTGCCGATCCCGGTCGGCCAGGGGTAGATCGGCAGGAAGCCGCCGCCGAGCCCGCCGGTGACCTCGATCTCGGCCCGGTACTCGGTGCTGCTGACCGGGCCGTCCCACGGCGGCCCGGCGAGGCCCTCGTGCAGTGGCGTGCCCGCGGTGACCGGCCGGTCGCTGAAGCCGCGGTCGGTCAGCACATCGAGCGTGTTGAGGCGCAGGTAGTGCGGCTCGGGGTCGGTCGCGCCCGTCACCCTGACCATGTCGAACGTTGCGCTCTGGTGCAGCTGCCCGGCGAACTCGGCGAGCATGGTGACGGGCCGGCCGCCGGTGCCGGCGTCGCCCCATCCGCGCAGCCGGTCGGTGGCACCGGCGGGCATGGCGAACGGGACGAGCGGGATCAGGACCGCCAGGCCGACACCGACGGCGCCGAGGCGATGGCCGGCCGCGGCAAGGGGCGAGGCCGCCCAGGGCTCGACGTCGCGGCCGTCGCCGGTGAACCTGCGGCCGAAGCCGCGGACCCGGTCGACGTTGTCGGTGCCGAGCAGCCACAGGAAGCCCACGGCGCCCAGGACGAACGGGAGCCCGTTGGTGCTGCCCGCGGTGGCGGCGACCGGCACCGAGTAGACGGCCAGCATGGGCAGCCCCGCCAGGGCCGGTCGGCGCAGCACGACGGCGAAGAGGTCGACGAGCAGCGCGACGACGGCGACGCCGAGGACGGCCACGAACAGCAGGCCGTCGCGGTCGCTGACGGGTGCGGCGAACCTGCCCATGTCGACGGCGGCGGTGCGCAGCAGGGCGGCGAAGTGGGTGAGGGTCGCGGGGGAGGGCAGGATCCCGGCGTACTCGCGGCCGCTGCGGAACTGCCAGGTCAGCACGAGCAGCGCGGCGAGCGCCATGGCGGCGGTGGGCGCCCAGCGGTGTGCGCGGACGCTGCGGACCAGCAGGGCCACGGCGCACATGGCCGCGACGACGAGGACCGCCCTGACCGCCCAGGTGGCGTGGTCGAACACGGTGAGCATCGGGAACGCCGCCAGCAACGACGCGCCGGCCGCCACCGGTGTGCGATGCCTCTGCTGGCTCATCGGGCCTCCGATGCTCATGCCGCCGGCGCTGTCACGTTGGTGGACTCATGAGTGGAACGCCCGGTTGCCCGCCGGACGTTGTCAGCGCCAGCGGTGGTGTTCCGTGGCCGGGTCGACCGGGAAGAACGACTCCAGCCGCAGCTCCTGCGCCGTCACGTCCTGGGGTGTACCGACCGTCGTGACCATCGAGAAGTAGCTGACGGCGACGGCGTCGCGGGCGAACCGGACCGGCACCATCGGGGTCAGCGGGGCGGTGACGTCCGGGCGGCGCCACGCGGCCGGGATCCCCGGCAGCGCGAGGACCTCGGCCAGCAGCGCCCCTGTCCGCGCGTCGACGGCGCCGCCGACGGCCTCGCGGTACACCCGCTGGATGAGGCCGGGGCCGACGTCGTCGAAGTTGGTGACGTACGGGCGCAGCGGGCCGAAGATCAGCCGCAGCACGTTCGGCGGCTGGGTCGCCTCGGTGCCCGCGAGCAGGAACGCGAACATCGCCGTGGCGGTGTCGTTCGTGGCCAGGACGTTCCAGTGCCGGTCGAGCAGCACCGCCGGAAACGGCTCGTGGTGGCGCAGCACCCGTCGCAGCGCGCCCTGGATGGGTGCCATCGCCGGGTCCGTCAGCGGCGTCTCGTGGTAGATCGGGGCGAACCCGCCGGCGAGCAGGAGCTGGTTGCGGTCCCGCAGCGGCACGTCGAGCGCCGCCGCCAGCATGATGATCATGTCGCGGCTCGGTGCGGCGCGGCCGCTCTCGACGAAGCTCAGGTGCCGCGGCGACACCTTCGCGGTGCCGGCGAGGGCGAGCTGGCTCAGCCGTCGCGTCCGCCGCCACTGCTGCAGCAGGTGGCCCACGGCGTGCCCGGCGCTCATCGGTCCCAGGCGGGTGGGGTGCTGATGGCCACGGCGGCCGCGAGGGCCTGGTCCCGCAGCTCGCCCACGACCGCCTGCGGGGCGGCGTCCAGCTCGGTGAGCAGCCGGAGCACCGCGGGCAGCGCGCCGGCCGCCCGCGGCCCGAGGGTGACCAGCGCGGCGCAGGCCGCCCGGCGCCGCGCGATCGACGGCACCGCCAGCTCACCGATCAGCCACTGCGTGAGATCCGCCGGCGCCTCAGGAGTCCGGCCCTGCGCCGCGACCTCCCGCGCCGCGAGGTCCGGCGGTGGGAGGTTCGGCGGTGCGACGTCCCGCGGCGCCGCAGGGTCGAGGGCCCCTTCCGCCAGCAGGTCCGCGCCCCTGTCCGGCGGCGTGAGGTCCGGCGGCGCCAGGTCCGAGGCGCCGCCCGGCTGCGTGAGGCCAGGCGGCGTCGCCGGATCCGTGGCCCTGCCCGAGGGCCGGTCCGGCGGCTGGGCCGGTCGGAACGCCTCCTGCCAGCCGCGTTCGACGCGGAGCCGGTCCAGGCGTGGCCCGAGGTCCGCGATCACCGAGACCAGCTCCATCCGGGTGTACTCGTGCCACGCCGCGTCCGGGTCGGCCTCCTGCGGGCCGTCCAGCGCCGTCAGGAAACCGTGGAGCAGCGGCAGCAGGCGCTCAGGGTCGCCGTGCAGGCCGCGCAGGTAGCCCAGGGCGCCCCGGTGCCAGATCCGCAGCGGCGGCGCCAGCAGGGAGGTCAGCGACGCCTCGAAGGTCGTGTCGAGGAAGCCGGTCACCGCGGCGACCGCGGCGGGCGGCACCTCGGGCGCGGTCACGGCCAGGCGCCGCAGCTCCGCCAGCGCCAGGAATCCTTCGTTCACGGTGTACTGCTCCTCGGCCGTGACCGCCACGGGTGCGCACAACCTCACCCAGCCGGCCAGCGCGGGCGCCGCGGCCAGTGCCGCGACGCCCAGGCGGCGCAGGCCACCGATCGCCGAGCGGCTCTGCTGCCAGTGCCGCGGGTCCAGCGCGTCGGTCAAGGCGGTGCCGACCGTCGAACCGGTCGACGTGGTGATCGCCTGTGCGGCCGCGGCGAGACCTGCGGTGTCGGTGTCGGGGAACGCCGCCACGATGCAGTCGCCGCCGGCCGGGACCCGCCGCGCAGCCATGCCCGCACCGTAGCACCGCCGCCAAAGCCCGGCCGACGTGCCGGCGTCACCGCTGCTCGTGCCACGCCTGCGCCTGCAACGGCGGCTCGAGCGGCGGCCGGGCCACGTTGCCGGCGTAGTTCGCCATCGTCGAGACCGCCAGGCCGGTGATCACCTCGAACACCGCGACGTCGTCGAAGCCTGCCGCGGTGAACGCCTTCACGTCGCCCTCGTCGAGGTGGCCGCGCCGCTCGATGAGCCGGCCCGTGATCGCGGACAGGGCCGCCAGGCGCGGGTCGGCCGGCGGCCGCCCGTGCCGGACCGCGTCGACGACGCCCGGGTCGACGCCCTCCTTGAGCGCCATCGTCGAGTGGAACGCGACCGCCCACGCGCACCGGTTCGCCACGGCGTTGGACAGCAGCAGCACCTGCCGTTCGCCGCCGGTGAAGCGGGTGCCGCCGAACTGTCCGAACGCCGCGACGAACGCGTTCACCAGCGACGGCGCGTTCGCCATCGTGGCGGCAAGGTTCGGCACGAGGCCGAACGCCTGCTGCAGGCCCCGCAGCGCCTGCCGGGCACCGTCGGGTGCCGAATCGACTGTGTGGATCGGGTAGGTCGTCATGGACCAAGCCTCGGCGCCGCGGTGCGGCACACCAATTCCCTCCGAGGTAAGCGTCTACACGTCGATCGCGAGGACCTGACCGGTCCGCAGGTCGCCGTCCATGCAGTCCGGCCACCGCGCCGCCATGACGAACAGCGTCCGGTCGCCGGGCCCGCCCAGGACGCACGCGAAGCATCCGCGGTCCGCCTCGACGGTCTGCAGGACCTCGCCGCCCTCACGGACCCGCACGCAACGCTGGTTGGGCACGTCGGCGTACCAGACGGCCTGCTGCGGGTCGAGCCAGATGCCGTCCGGGACGCCGTCGCCGAGGTCGGCCCACAGGCGTCGGTTGGACAGTGCGCCGCTCGCGTCGATGTCGAACGCGGTGAGCCGGTTGGCGTACGACTCGGCCAGGATCAGCGTGGCGTTGTCCGGCGTGACGGCGATGCCGTTGGGGAACGCGGTGTCGTCGGCGACGATGCGGGCGGTGCCGTCGGGGGTGACCAGGGCGACGGTGCCGGGGTGGGCGCCGCCCGCGGGCTGTTCGTCGCGGGCGCCGAAGTCGAAGCCGATGTTGCCGATGTACGCGTTGCCGCGCCCGTCGACCACCATGTCGCTCCACGGGTAGCGGGACAGGCCGGTCAGGTCGGCCTGGGTCGCCAGGGAACCGCCGGGCTCGCGCCGCAGGAGCCGCCCGTCCGAGGACACGATGAGCATCGTGCCGTCCGGCAGCCAGCCCAGGCCCATCGGCATGCCCGGCACCTCGGCGACCACCTCGGCGCGGCCGTCGAGGTCGACCGCCGTCACCACCTTCGTCCCCATGTCGGAGAACCACAGGCGGCCGTCGTGCCAGCGCGGCGACTCGCCCATGGCGAGCCCCGACACCAGCGTGCGCAGTGCTGTCACAATCCTGCTCCTCATCTGTACCGGCGAACCCTTCGTGGGCACGTCACCGGGGGTGTCGAAGCTGGGGCAGACTTTTTGCATGAAGTTCATGATTCTGATCCACAGCAATCCGCTGTCCCGGGAGATCTGGTCGGATTTCACCCGGGAACAGCAGGAGGCCGGGATCCAGTACTACGCCGAGCTCACCGCCGACCTGGAACGCTCCGGTGAGCTGGTCGTGTCGCACGCCCTCGCGGACCCGGCGCAGGGCCGGCGGCTCCCGGCCGAGGGGCAGTCCGCCGACGGCCCGTTCGCGGAGGTGAAGGAGCATCTCGCCGGGTTCATCCTGGTCGACTGCGTGGACCTGGACCGTGCCGTGCGGATCGCCGGGCGGGTGCCGGAGGCGTCGCTCGGGCTGGTCGAGGTCCGGCCGGCGGTCGACGCCGCCGACCTGGTGCGGTGAACGGCCTGGACGACCTGCTGCGGCCGCTCGTGCCGCGGGTGCTGGGGGTGCTCGTGCGCCGCCACGGCGACTTCGAGACCTGCGAGGACGCCGTGCAGGAGGCGCTGATCGCGGCGGCCGCGCAGTGGCCGGTCGACGGCGTGCCGGACAACCCGGCCGGGTGGCTGATCACCGTCGCGTCGCGGCGGCGCGTCGAGATGCTCCGCTTTGACGTCGCCCGTCGCCGGCGCGAGCAGACCGCCGCCGCGCTGTCGCCGTCAGACGCGCCACCGGTACCGGCGGGCGACGACACCCTCGTCCTGCTGCTGCTGTGCTGCCATCCATGCCTGCCGCCGGCCGCGCAGACGGTGCTGACGCTGCGCGCGGTCGCCGGGCTGACCACCGCCGAGATCGCCCGCGCGCTGCTGCAGCCGGACGCCGCGGTCGGGCAGCGCATCAGCCGTGCCAAGCAGCGGCTGCGGCAGCACGGCGCCGACTTCGGCGGCACCGCGGCGACCCCGCTGCCGCAGCGCCTGCCGGCGGTGCTCCAGGTGCTCTACTTCGTCTTCAACGAGGGGTACACCGCCACCTCCGGCGAGGCGCTGCACCGGCCGGACCTCAGCGGCGAGGCGATCCGCCTCACGCGGCAGCTGGCCCGGCTCCTGCCCGGCGACGGTGAGGTCAAGGGGCTGCTGGCGTTGATGCTGCTCACCGACGCGCGCCGCCCGGCGCGCACCCGCCCCGACGGCGCGCTCGTGCCGCTCACGGAGCAGGACCGCACGCGCTGGGACCGGAGCCTGATCGCGGAGGGCACCGCGCTCGTCGCCGACGTGCTGGCCACCGCGCCGGTCGGGCCGTTCCAGGTGCAGGCCGCGATCGCCGCCGTGCACGACGAGGCCGGGCGGCCGCAGGACACCGACTGGCCGCAGATCCTCGGCCTCTACGACCTGCTGCAGCACCTGACGCCGGGGCCGATGGTGGCGCTGAGCCGCAGCGTCGCCGTCGCGATGGTGCACGGCCCGCGCGCCGGGCTGGAGCTGGTCGCCGCCGTCGCGCCGGCGCTGGGCGGGCACCACCGGCTGTTCGCCGTCCGCGCGCACCTGCACGAGCTTGCCGGGGACGCGGCGGCGGCACGCGACGACTACCGCCGCGCCGCCGAGCGGACCCTGAGCCTGCCGGAGCGGCGCTACCTCGAGGCGCGCGCCGGCGACTGAGGCGGGCTCATCCGGCGACGACGACCTCGGTGCCGGCGCGGCGGATCGCCTCCACGTGGTCGTGGTCGGCGCCGGCGTCGGTCACCAGGACGGCCACGTCGGTGATGGCGCAGATGCGGGCCAGGCAGTTGCGGCCGACCTTGGAGCCGTCGGCGACGACCACGACCCGGTCGGCGCGGCGGATCATCGCCGCGTTGGTGTGGGCCTCGATCTCGTCGTGGGTGGTCAGGCCGCCGCGGGCGCTGATGCCGTCGACGCCGACCACGGCGACCTCCATGTTGAGGCCGGACAGTGCCTGGTCGGCGATCGGGCCGACCAGCTCGTAGGACTGGGTGCGGGACACGCCGCCGGTCATGATGAGCTTGAGCCGGGGCCGCAGGGCCAGCTCGGAGGCGATGTTGAGCGCGTTGGTCACGACCGTGAGGTCGACCCGCTCGGCGAGCAGGCGGGCCAGGATGTGCGTGGTCGTGCCGCCGGTCAGGCCGAGCGTCAGGGGGCCTCGGGGGAGGAGGGCGGCGGCCCGCTGGGCGATGAGCGCCTTTTCCTCGCGGTGCTGCCCGACCCGGTAGCGCACCGGCAGCTCGTAGGCCATGTCGACGGCGACGGCGCCGCCGTGGGTGCGCGACAGCAGCTTCTGGTCCTCCAGCACCTGCAGGTCGCGGCGGATGGTGGCGGCCGAGACGCCGAACTCCTCGGCGAGCTCGCCGGCGTCGACGGAGCCGAGGCCCGACACGCGTTCAAGGATGGCCGACACGCGGTCGGCCCGGCGCAGGGAACTCTGCGGCATGGAGGCTCCGATTCCAACAATGATCAAACGCGCAGTCAGGATAGGTCGTTTCCGTCCGGAAGGTCAAAGAACCTTGCGCGCTTCTGTATCGCCTGCGGACAATCCGAACCATGACTGTGATCACGTTCCTCGGCGCGGGCAGTGTGGTGTTCACCCGTGAACTGCTCGCCGACCTGCTCGCGTTCGACGAGTTGCGCGAGGTGACGCTCGCCCTGCACGACATCGACGCGGAGCGGCTGGAGACCGCCGAGGCGATCGCCCGCCGCACCGCCGAGCAGCTCGGCGTCGCGCCGAAGATCGTCACCAGCCTCGACCGGCGGGCCGCGCTGGACGGCGCCACGTACGTCATCAACGCCATCCAGGTGGGCATGCACGCCGCGACGGTGCGCGACTTCGAGGTACCGGCCGGATACGGGCTGCGGCAGACGATCGGCGACACGGTCGGCGTCGGCGGGATCTTCCGCGCGCTGCGGACCTTCCCGGTGCTGGCCGGCATCGCCGCCGACATGCGCGCGGTGTGCCCGCACGCGTGGCTGCTCAACTACACCAACCCGATGGCGATGAACGTCGCCTACCTGGCCGCGATCGCCCCCGACCTCAACGTGGTCGGCCTGTGCCACTCCGTCTTCTGGACCGTGCACGACCTGTGCGCCCTGATCGGCGTGCCGCTCGACGAGGTCGACTACCGCGCGGCGGGCGTCAACCATCAGGCGTGGCTGCTGCGCTGGGAGCACCGCGGCGAGGACCTGTACCCGCGGCTGGACGCGCGCATCGCCGAGGACCCGCAGCTGCGCCGCCGGGTGCGGATGGACATGTACCGGCGGCTCGGCCACTTCCCGACCGAGACCAGTGAGCACTCCGCCGAGTACGTGCCGTGGTACCTGCACCACGACAGCGAGGTGGAGCGGCTGCGCATCCCGGTCGGGGAGTACGTGCGCATCAGCGAGGCGAACCTCGCCGACTACACCGCCACGCGCGCCGCGGTCCTCGCCGGCGAGCCGCTGGACCTGCACCGCGACGCGACCGAGTACGCGCCGCAGGTGATCCACAGCATGGAGACCGGCACCCTGCGCCGCATCCACGCCAACGTCGCCAACCGCGGGCTGATCAGCAACCTGCCGGAGGACTTCGCGGTCGAGGTGCCGTGCGTCGTGGACCGCCTCGGCGTGCGCCCGGAGCGGGTCGGCGCGCTGCCGCCGCAGTGCGCGGCGGTCAACCGCGGGTTCGTCAGCGTCGGCGAGCTGACCGTGCGGGCCATGCTCGACGGCGACCCGCGGCTGGTCCGGCAGGCGGCGATGGTCGACCCGAACACCGCCGCCACCTTGACCGTCGAGCAGATCTGGGCCCTGTGCGACGACCTGACCGCGGCGCACGGTGACCTGCTGCCCCCGGCGCTGCGCGGGCGGATCGCCTTCTAGGCCGAAACGTGCAATGCAGAATGTTCACTTGTGCAGATGGCCTTGTGGCACAAACATAAACGAGCATAGTTTCCGTGCATGAACGACACTGCACTGGAAATCGCCAGTCAGCCGGACGTGTGGCGGCAAGGGCTCACGCTGGCCGGTGAGGCCCGCGCCGCCCTCGCCGCGCCGGGCGAGCGGACGCTCGTGCTGGGCTGCGGCACCTCCTGGTTCGTGGCGCAGAGCCTGGCCGAGCTGCGCGAGGCAGCCGGCCTCGGCGAGACCGACGCCGTGTGCGCGTCGGAGTTCGTGCCGCGCCGCCGGTACGACCGGGTCGTCGCGATCACCCGGTCCGGCACGTCGACGGAGGTGCTCGACGCGCTGCGCCGGCTGCCCGCCGGGGTGCACCGGGTGGCGGTGACGGCCGTGGACGGCGAGCCGGTCGACGACCTCACCGACACCCGCGTCCTGCTCGGCTTCGCCGACGAGCGCAGCGTCGTGCAGACCCGCTTCCCGACGACCGTGCTCGCCATGGCGCGGGCGGCGTTCGGCGAGGACCTGCGCCACCTCGTCGGCGACGGCGAGGCCGCCCTCGCCGCGCCGCTGCCGGCGGACCCGGCGGCGGTGGCCACCTCGTGTTCCTCGGCACCGGCTGGACCGTCGGGCTGGCCCACGAGGCGGCGCTCAAGGTGCGCGAGGCGGCCCAGGCGTGGTCGGAGTCCTACCCCGCGATGGACTACCGGCACGGCCCGGTCGCCGTCGCCGGGCCGCGCAGCCTCGTCTGGTCGTTCGGGGCGGTGCCCGGCGGGCTCGACGACGCCGTGCGCGGTGCCGGCGCCACGCCGTACCGCGACGACCGGGACCCGCTCGCCCAGCTCGTCCTGGCCCAGCGCTTCGCGGTCGCGCTGGCCGCGCACCGCGGCCTCGACCCCGACCATCCCCGCCTGCTCACCAGGTCGGTCGTGCTCGCCTGAACCCTCGTCCCACCCCAGTGCCCCCCGCCCGGCACCGACAGCCCTCGGCAACCCCCACTGAAGAGGTGCAGCGATGACAGTCCACACCCGAGCCATCCGACGGACCAGGCTGCTGGCCGGCGCCGCCGGCGTCGCCCTGCTGCTCGGCGCGTGCAGCAGCGGCGGCTCCAAGGCCGACGACACCAAGGACGCAGCCGACGGCTACGACCCGGCCGCCCAGGTGACCATCACCTGGTGGACCGGGCAGACCACCGAGGCGGAGGCCACGGCCGAGCAGCTCGCGGCCGAATACACCAAGGCACACCCGAACGTCACGATCAAGACCTCGACCGGCGCGTCGACCACCGACGACCTGCTCACCAAGCTGTCGGCCGGGTTCACCGGCGGCAGCTACCCCGACATCTCCTACGCCTACGGCAGCTGGGCCGGGGAGCTCGCGACCAGCGGGAAGACCCAGAACCTCGCCAAGTACGTCGCCGACCCGTCCTTCGGGTGGCAGGAGATCCCCGAGGCGGCCCGGAGCACGGCCACCTACGACGGCAAGGTCATCGGCGTCCCGGCGCTGGTGGACAACCTCGCGCTCATCTACAACCCGAAGCTCTTCGACGACGCGAAGATCCCGTACCCCACCGACCAGTGGTCGTGGGACGACTACCGGGCCGCGGCGAAGAAGCTCACGAACACGGCGCAGAACCAGTACGGCTCGGCCTACTCGGTGTCGGGCAGCGAGGACACCACCTGGCACCTGTGGCCGATGCTGTGGCAGCGGGGCGGGAAGATCCTTGAGGGCAAGAAGCCGGCGTTCAACTCCGACGCCGGGGTCGCCGCGCTGGAGCTGCTGCGGGCGATGGCGGTCGACGACAAGTCGATGTACCTCGACCAGACCGACGAGAAGTACGTGCCGCTGTTCGCCGACGGCCACATCGGCATGATCATGTCCGGCCCGTGGACGCTGCTGGACCTCAAGGAGGCCGGGCTCGAGTACGGCGTCACGCAGCTGCCCGGTCACAACGGCGACCACCAGACCGTGTCCGGTCCCGACCTGTGGGTGCTGTTCGACCACGCCGACGCCAACCGGGCCGGCGCCTCCCGCGACTTCATCAAGTGGTTGACCAGCAAGGAGACCGACGCGAAGTGGAACCTCGCGATCGGTAACCTCCCGCTGCGCTCCAGCGAGCAGGGCACCCCCGAGTTCGCCTCCTACGTCAAGGAGTACCCCGGCGGCCAGAAGTTCTTCGACAACCTGGCCAACGCCAAGCAGGCCCGCCCGACCCTCGCCGGCTACGAGGAGATGTCCCGCAACGTCGGCGACGCCATCGCCAAGGTGCTGCAGGGCGCGGCCAAGCCGAAGGAGGCCCTCGACGACGCGGCCAAGAAGTCGGTCGGGGTGTTGGAGGACTCGTGACATTCACGTTCGCGGTCCCCGCTCGCGCCGGCGCACAGAAGGCGAAGCGGCCGGCCCGGCGACCGGCGATCCGGCGGACGCTCACAGGCTGGGCGTTCGCCGGACCGGCGACGGTCATCGTCGTCGGGCTGTCGCTGTTCCCGGCCGTCTGGGCGTTCTTCATCTCCCGCACCAAGTGGAACGGCATCGCCGAACCGCAGGACATCGGCTGGCGCAACTACGAACGGCTCGCGCAGGACCCGGACCTGGCCGCGGCGGCCCAGCACACGCTGGTGCTGACCGTGCTGTTCGTGCCCGCGTCGATCATGCTCGGCCTGCTCATCGCGACCGCGCTGAACCAGCGGATCCGGCTCATCGGGTTCTATCGCACCTGCATCTTCGTGCCCTACGTCGCGTCCGCGGCGGCCACCGGCATCCTCGCCGGCTACGTGTTCAACCCGCAGTTCGGCGCGGCGAACGAGGCGCTGCGCCGGCTCGGCCTGCCCACCCAGCAGTTCCTGGAGAACCCGCGGCAGGCCCTGCTGGTCATCTGCGTCATCGCGCTGTGGGGCGAGGTCGGCTTCACCACGGTGGTGTACCTCGCGGCGCTGCAGGACGTGCCGCGGGAGCTCGTCGAGGCGGCGACGATGGACGGCGCCGGCCGATGGCGGATCTTCCTCAGCGTCACGCTGCCGCAGCTGCGCCCGGTCACGCTGTTCACCACGGTCTGGCAGAGCATCACCGCGCTGCAGCTGTTCGACCTGATCTACACCACGACCCGCGGCGGGCCGATGAACAGCACCCAGACGGTCGTCTACTACATCTACGAGCTGGCGTTCCAGACCCGGCGGCTCGGCTACGGCGCGGCCGTGGCCTATCTGCTGTTCGCGGTGACGCTGCTGCTCACCGCCCTGGTGATCTGGCGCAGCCGGCGCAGCGGCGAGGAGGCGTTCTGATGCGAGGCAAACGCTGGCTGCGGCTGCCCTTCAGCCCGTGGCACCTGCTGCTCATGCCGCTGTCGCTGCTGTTCGTGCTGCCGCTCGTGCAGATGGTGCTCACGTCGTTCATGACCGACGGGGAGATCAACCGCTTCCCGCCCCGGTTCCTGCCCAGCGGCCTGCACCTGGACGGCTACCGGCAGCTGTTCGCGCAGTCACACATCCTGCTGTGGTTCGGCAACACGGTGTTGGTCTCCGCCGTGTCCGTGGTGTCGCACCTGGTGCTGTGCTCGGCGGCGGGCTACGGCTTCGCCCGGATGCGCTTCGCCGGGCGGGGCGTCGCGTTCGTGGCGATCATCGCGACGGTGATGATCCCGATCCAGCTGCTGATGATCCCGACATACCTCATGTTCGCGCGGCTCGGCATCGTCGACACCCTCGCGGCGGCGTTCGTGCCGTGGCTCGCGTCGGCGTTCGGCATCTTCCTGATGCGGCAGTTTTTCCTGAACCTGCCGATCGAACTGGAGGAGGCGGCCCGCATCGACGGGTGCGGGGTGTGGCGCACCTTCGTCAGCATCGTGCTGCCGCTGGCCCGGCCGGCGCTGGCCACCCTCGCGGTCTTCACCCTGCTGTCGAGCTGGAACGACCTGCTGTGGCCGCTGGTCGCGATCAGCGACGACCACCGCTTCACCCTGCAGGTCGGGCTTGCCAGCTTCCAGGGTATGCGGCGCACCGAGTGGTCGCAGCTGATGGCCGGCAACGTCGTGGCGACCCTGCCGCTGATCCTGGCGTTCCTGTTCGCGCAGCGACGGTTCATCGCCACGATGACCTTCAGCGGATTGAAGGGGTGACCTCGTCGATCGTCGCCTGGGCCGCGGTGCCACCCGCGGCCCGGGTGCTCAGCGAGCCCGCCCGTGCGGCCCAGGCCACCGCCTCCGGGATGTCCCGGCCGGCCAGGCGGGCGGCCAGGAACCCGGCGTTGAAGCTGTCGCCGGCGCCGGTGGTGTCCACCACGTCGACCGGCAGCCCCGGCGCGGAGGACTCCCGCCCGGCCACCAGGCGCGGCCACCGCGGGCGCCGTCCTTGAGCACCACGGTGGTGCCGCCGGCCACCAGCCGGGCCGCGGCGCCCTCGATGGCCGCTGCCCTGTCCGGCCCGTCGGCGTCGGCGGGGTCGCCGCCGGTCACCGCGAGCAGCTCCGCCGCGTTGGGCAGGAACACGTCGGTCACCGCGAGGATCTCCGTCAGCGCCGACCACCGGCCCGTCGGGTCCCAGTTGGTGTCCAGGGACGTGGTGACTTCGCGGTGCCGGGCCCGGGCGAACACGGCGGCGAGGCCCTCGTGCAGCCGTGGCTGCAGGAACAGCGATGCCACGTGGACATGCCGGGCCGAGGCGAGCAGCTCGTCCGTGACGTCGGCGGGGGCGAGGGCCGGGATGGTGCCCGGCAGGGTCAGGATCGCCCGGTCGCCGGGGGCGGACAGGATCACGCTCAGCCCGGTCGGTGTCGCCTCCGCTTTGTGCGGCACCAGCAGCTCCACCCCGCGTTCGGCGAGCCGCTCCCGGACGAACGCGCCGAAGACGTCGTCGCCGACGGCCGCGAGCAGCCCCGTGCGCAGCCCGAGGCGGGCGCAGCCGGCCGCGGTGATCGCGGCCGAACCACCCAGCACCAGGTCGGCCGCGTCGAGCAGCTGCTCCTCCTGGCCGAACCGCGGGCGCACGTCACCGCGCAGCACCAGATCGGGGTTGGCGTCGCCGACCACGAGCACGTCGAGCCGCATCGTCACTCCTCGCTCAATGTCCGTATGGACACTAGCAGCTGGTCGATCACGCTCATACAGCTCATTTTCGGGCGGAAACAGCTATTGACAGGTGTCGTTTCGTGCAGTTGAATCGCTCGCACGACGCGATCGAGCCCAGCCGGTAGCGGAACCCCTCCCGAGTCCGGCACACAGGTCGCCAGGGTGCTGCAGCGCCCGAGGCGGGGCAGATCCCGATCCCCTCGGAGTCTTCCTGTGAGAACCGCACTGCGCCGTGTCGGCGTCCTCGTCCTGGCGGCGACCGCCGCCGTCGGCCTCGGATTCGGTAGCGGTACCGCCGATGCCGCCACCTACACACTGCCGCCGGTCAACGCCAAGTTCGACTACCAGATCGGCGCCCCCTACACGCCGCCGGCCGGCGTCCAGGTCGTCAGCCGCGACCGGACGGTCGCACCGGCGGCCGGTCTCTACAACATCTGCTACGTCAACGTGTTCCAGACCCAGCCCGACGAGATCGCGTGGTGGCAGGCGAACCACGACGACCTGCTGCTGCGCGACGGCGACGGCGAGTACGTCATCGACGGCGACTGGGGCGAGAACCTCATCGACGTCTCCACCGCGGCCAAGCGCACCGCCGTGGCGGCGATCGTCAACGGCTGGATCGACGGCTGCGCGACCAAGGGCTTCAAGGCCGTCGAGCCGGACAACATCGACTCCTACGACCGCTCCGACGGCCTGCTCACCAAGGCCAACGCGATCGCGTTGCTGAAGCTGATCGCCAAGCATGCGCACGACAAGGGCCTGGCGATCGCCCAGAAGAACACCACCGACCTGGGCACCGCAGGCAAGGCGGCCGGCCTGGACTTCGCCGTCGCCGAGGAATGCGGCCGCTACAGCGAGTGCGGCGACTACACCGCCGTCTACGGCAACAACGTCATCGCCATCGAGTACACCAAGAGCGCCTTCACGAAGGCGTGCCGCAGCCATGGCTCGGCACTTTCGATCGTGCTGCGCGACGTCAACGTGACGGCACCGGGCAGCGGCACCTACAAGTACGACGCCTGCTGACCCAGGCGTTCCAGGCGGGCGGCAGCGGCTCCGGTCAACCCGGACGCCGGTGCCGCCCGCGCCCCGCTCTCACGTCAGCGGCGGAATCGACTGGCACCGCGGGTTCACCCGTTGCGCCGGCGGGCCCACCACAGTGCCGTGGCGGCGCCCGCGAGCAGCAGCACGACCCCGGCGAAGGTCTCGGTGCCGCCGTGCGGTGCGACGTGCCCGCCGTGGGCGAGCAGGGCCGCGGTCATCGCAGGTTGAACGTGGTCGACGGGCTGCGCCGCTCCGGGGCCGCCGCGCTGTCCCTGCGCGCCGTGGCCCGCGACGTCGGCATCGCAGTGTCCGCGCTCTACCGCTACTTCCCGAGCCGCGACGAGCTGCTCACCGACCTCATCGTCGCGGCGTTCGACGCCCACGCCGACGCGGTCGAGCGGGGCGGCGCGGACGACGACGTCGCCGACGCGCTGCGCGGCGCCCTGCACGCGTACCGGGCCTGGGCGCTCGCCCATCCGGCCGAGTTCGGCCTCGCCTACGGCTCCCCCGTCCCCGGCTACGTCGCCCCGCCCGAGCGGACCGTCCGGCCCGGCACCCGCATCGGCCGGTTCGGCCTCGGCCTGCTCGCCCGCGCCCACGCCGAGGGCCGGTTCGACCCGGCCGCCCTGCGCCGCCGCGCCGCCGCCGTGTCGCCGCAGACCGCCGCGCAGCTGTCGGCGTGGTCCGCGCGGCACGACGCACACCTGCCGGTGGAGGTCCTCGCCGTCTGGCTCGACACGTACGTCCGCCTGCACGGGCTCGTGTCGATGGAGGTGTTCGGCCTGCTCCGGCCGGTCGTGCCGGACGCCGCCCCGTACGCCGCCGAGACCATCGCCGCGCTGCTGGAATGGCTGCCGCCCCTCACCCCGCGCTCCTGCTGACGGGTCCAGACGCGCCGCAGGCCCGGCCGCGAACAGCAGCGCCGGGCGGTCGGCCCGTCGGCAAACGCATCAAGATGGATTGGTGTAGTCTCCGCGGCGTGGAACCGGTGGGACTGCTTACGGTGCTCAAGGAATGGGGACGCATCGGTTGCGTCGGCTTCGGCGGGCCGCCGGCGCACATCGCCCTGCTCCGCCAGCTCTGCGTCGAGCGCCGGAAATGGTTCGACGACACCGAGTTCGAGGACGCCGTCGCGGCCTGCAACCTGCTGCCCGGCCCGGCCTCCACCCAGCTGGCGATCTTCTGCGCCTGGCGGGTCCGCGGCCGGATCGGCGCGCTCGTCGGCGGCGCCGCGTTCATCGTGCCGGGACTGATCCTCATCCTCGCCCTCGCGGTGGTGTTCCTCGCCGGCACCCCGCCGCTGTGGGTGCGCGGCGCCGGAGCGGGCGCGGGCGCCGCCGTCGCGGCAGTGGCCGTGCAGGCGGGCTCCAGCCTGGTGCCCGCGAGCTGGCGGCGCGTGTCGCAGGCCGGCGGCCGGGTGCGCTGGGCGGTGTACTTCGTCGCCGGCATCCTGGCCGCGGCGACCCTCGGCCCGTGGCTCGTCCTCGTCCTGCTCGCGTGCGGCGTGGCCGAGACGATCGCACAACGGGTGGCCCGGCCCGGCCGGGTCCTCCAGGTGCCGCTGCTGGCCGGAGCGGGGCTCGGCGGCGGCGTGCTGCTGTCGGTCGCCTGGCTCGCGCTGAAGGTGGGAGCGCTGTCATACGGCGGCGGCTTCGTGATCATCCCGTTGATGCGGGCCGACGCGGTCGAGCACTACCACTGGATGAGCGACACGCAGTTCCTCAACGCCGTGGCGCTGGGGCAGATCACCCCCGGGCCGGTGGTGCAGACGATCGCGGTGGTCGGCTACGCCGCCGCGGGCGTCGGCGGCGGCCTGCTCGCCTCGGTCGTCGCGTTCAGCCCGTCGTTCGCGTTCATCCTGCTCGGTGCGCACCGCTTCGACCGCCTCCGCGCCGACGAGCGGGTCCGGGCCTTCCTCGACGGCGCCGGCCCCGCCGCGATCGGCGCCATCCTCGGCTCCGCGATCCTCCTCGCCGCCGCGCTGAAGCAGCCGTGGCAGTACGCCGTCCTCGCCTGCGCCGCGGTCCTGCTGCTGCCGCTGCGCCGCGGCGTCGTGCCGACCCTGCTCGGCGCCGGCGCCGTCGGTGTCGTCATCGCCCTTGCAGGTGGACCGCTGCCACAATAATCGATCAAATGAATTTGATGTAAACTCGGGACATGGAATCACCGCCCGCCGTGCTGCGCCTGGCCGGGCACCCCGTGCGCTGGCAGCTGCTGCGTGAGCTGGCACGCAGCGACCGGCAGGTCTACGAGCTGGTGGAGCTGACCGGCCAGCGGCAGAGCCTGACGTCCTACCATCTCGGCCAGTTGCGCGAGGGTGGCCTCGTCACCATGCGCCGCAGCTCCGCGGACCGGCGCGACACCTATTACAGCCTCGATCTCGCCGCATACCGCGATCAGCTCGCCGGCGCCGGCACCGCGCTGCACCCGGGTCTCCAGCTGGTCCCGGCGGCGCCGCACCCGCCGGCAGCGGCGCCGGGCCGGCGCCGACCGGTCCGGGTGCTGTTCCTGTGCACGGGCAACAGCTCCCGATCCCAGATGGCCGAGGCGCTCCTGGAGCGGCAGGGCGGCGCCCGGGTCGTGGCCGCCAGCGCCGGCAGCCACCCCAAACCCGTGCACCCCAACGCCGTGCGCGCGATGCGGGCCGGCGGCATCGACATCGGCGGCCGCCACCCCAAGCACCTCGACGTGTTCGCCGGCCAGCGGTTCGACCACGTGATCAGCCTCTGCGACCGCGTCCGGGAGGTGTGCCCGCAGTTTCCGGGCGCTCCCGCGGTGGCGCACTGGAGCATGCCCGACCCGGCGGCGGAGCCCGGCTACGCGCCGTTCGTGCGGGCCGCGGAGGAGCTCAGGACGCGCATCACCTTCCTGATGCACGCCATCGACACCACCACCACAAGGAGCGAGCGATGACCGACCTCGAAGCTATGGTCAATGTCCGGTACATGGTCGACGACGTCGACGCCGCCGTCGAGTTCTACACCACGCACCTCGGGTTCACCCTCAGGACCAGCGCGGCCCCGGCGTTCGCCGACGTCGTGCGCGGCGGCCTGCGCCTCCTGCTGAGCGGGCCGGCCAGCTCCGCGGGCCGCCCGATGCCGGACGGCGCCACGCCGGTGCCCGGCGGGTGGAACCGGATCCACCTCATTGTCGACGACATCGCGACCGAGGTGACCCGCCTGCGCGCGGCCGGCCTCACGTTCCGCAACGAGATCGTCAGTGGCCCCGGCGGCCGGCAGATCCTGCTGGAGGACCCGTCCGGCAACGTCGTCGAACTTTTCCAGCCCGCCCGCTGAAGCACTGGCGCCAATTGGTTTGTTATGGAAACCTGTTGGCATGACTTCCGATTCGGTTCCTGCCGGCGGTGACCCACGCCGGCTCCTCGCCGACGCGCGCAACCTTGCGCGCCGGGTCCGTTTTGCCCAGCGGGTGACGTGGTTGCCGCTGCTGGTGCTGGGGGTGGTGACGTTCGGGGCGATCCCGTTCTACCTGCTCCTTCAGGGACAGGTCAGTGACTGCCGGCCCGTCGAGGGCGGCGAGATCTGCAAGGTGTGGTTCCCGGCCGAGTTCTACTGGCTGGGGGCCCTCGTGCTGGCGTACGTGGTGATCGCGGCCGGCTACCTGCGGGTGGCCCGGGCTCGGGGAGTGGACGCCCGGGTGCTGCCGTACGCGCTCACCGGTGCCGTGATCGCGCTGCTGCTGTTCGCGGCCGTCATGGCCGGCGCGGGGAAGTGGATCGTCCCGGACGAGCAGGCCCTGCTGCGCCCGTCCGCCTTCGCCCAGTTCATGTTCCGGCTGCTCGCCCCGGCCGGCGGGATCGGGCTGGCCCTGCTGGTGCTGGCCTGGCTGGAGCGGCACGTCGCACTGCTGCTGTTCACCCTCGTGTACCTTGCGGTGGTGCTGGTGCCGATCGACTTCGGCTGGACGATGATGAGCCAGTGGCAGTTCGTGCCGATGCTGGTCATCGGCGGCAGCGTGCTGCTGCTGGGCAGCGCGGGATTCGCGCTGGCACAACGCCTGCGGGGACCCCGGTGACCGGCGCCGACATCCCGCCGCCGGAGGAGCCCGAATCCCCGCACCCGGTCACCGGGCTCGACGACGTCGTGCACCAGCGGGTCCGGCTCGGCATCCTCACCATCGCGCACGAGGCCCGACGGGTGGAGTTCGGGTTCCTGCGCACCCAGCTGGAGCTGACCGCCGGCAATCTCTCCCAGCACCTCGGCGTGCTGGAGACCGCGGGCCTGGTCGAGGTCGAGAAGGGCTACGCCGGCAAGCGCGGCCGGACCTGGATCAGCCTGACCGCGGCCGGCAACACCGCGCTCGCCCAGGAGATCGCGCGACTCAAGCTGCTCATCGCCCGCGTCGAGACGACGAACGGGCAGTAGCACCAGACCATCCCTGCGCACGGCGGCCGGCACCCCGACGGTGACCGGCGGCCCTGTGCTGCCCGAAACCAGAGGAGGCCCCATGACCAGCACCCCGTCGATCGGCCGGGCACACCTGTCCCGCCGTGGCGTCATCACGGCCGCGCTCGCCGCCGGCCTCACCGTGCCGTTCGGCCTTCCAGGCCGGGCAGGGGCGGCCGCCGCCCCGAGGCTCGTCCTGCCCGCGCCGACCGGGCCCTTCCCCGTCGGCACGGTCGCGCTGCACCTCGTCGACCGCTCCCGGCCCGACCCCGTCGCCGGTTCGGGCCACCACCGTGAGCTGATGGTCAGCGTCTGGTACCCGGCCCGCGACGTGGCCCGGTTCCCGCGGGCGCCCTGGCTGGCCGACGCGGCCGTGCGCGCCCTGCTGGCGGAGAACGGGTTCCCGCCCGATGCGGTGTCGACGGCGTTCACGGACGGGCACGTGGGTGCGCCGGTGCGGCGGGCGGGCGAGCGGCTGCCGGTCGTGGTGTTCTCGCACGGCGCGCACGGCCACCGCGCCGAGTACACGATCGTGGTGCAGGAACTGGCCAGCCACGGGTACGTGGTGGTCACCGTGGATCACACCTACGACGCGTTCACGGTGTTCCCGGACGGCCGGCTCCTCGAACCGCTCCGGGACGGAGACTTCTTCCTCGGCGCCCGGGACTTCGCCGCCGACATCCCGTTCGTCCTGGACTGCATCGAGGACCTCGCCGCCGGCCGGAACCCCGACGCCGGGCACCGGCCGCTTCCGGCCGGGCTGCGCGGCGCCCCGGACCCCCACCGCATCGGCATGTTCGGCTGGTCGAAGGGGGCGACGGCCACCGCCTGGACCATGCTGGAGGATCGGCGGGTGCACGCCGGGCTGGGCATCGACGGCCCGATGGAGCCGCTCATCGAGACCGACCTCGACCGGCCCTTCATGATGATGACCGCCGAATACACCCGGGAGACCGAGCCGGTCGCCCAGGCATGGTCGCACCTGACCGGGTGGAGGCTCAACATCCAGGCCGACGGCGCGGGTCACCGTTCCTACTGCGACTACCAGGTGATCGTGCGGCAGCTGGCGGCCGCGGTCGGGATGAGCGACGAGGAGCTGCTGGAATGGATCGGCCCCCTCGAGCAGGCCCGAGGGGTGCGTATCCAGCAGGCGTATCCGCTGGCCTTCTTCGACCTGCACCTGCGCCACCGCCGGCAGCGTCTCCTCGAGGGCCCGTCCCGCGCTTTCCCCGAGGTTCGATACATCCCATGACGTTCGTGTCGGTGCCGTCGCCGAGGTGCCGGATGGCCTACGGTTCGGTGTCGTTGCCGGCCGTCGGGGTGCCGGCCTGACCGGACGGGTGGATCGAATGACGGGGACCACAGCAGTGCCGGGGCCGCGGGACCGCCGCGCCACCGGATGCACCGTGGAGTTCATGATCGACGGCGTGCCCGGCGCGATGAGCACCGGCCACGGTCCCGACGGCGGGCTGCGCCGGGTCGACCTGCGGGCCGGCGTGCACGGATCGGAGCTGGCCGGCCTGGCCGACGCCCTGGCCACCGCGATCACGCTCGGCCTGCAGCACGGCGCGCCGCCGTCGGCGTACACCGACGCCCTGCGCCACCTCGAAGTGGATGCGCTCGTCGAGGCCCTGGCCATCGGCGAGTGAGTGGGGTGCCCCATACCCGGGGCACCCCACTCAGCCGAGCAGGAAGGTCGTCTCCCGGCCCACCGTGACGATGCCGCGCTCGTGGCGCAGGAACGTCCCGGGTGCGGCGGCGACCTCCAGCGTCACGCCCTTGCCCCGGGACCGGCGGTGGAAGGCGGTGCCCGGCCCCAGCTCGATGCGGACCGCGGCGCCCGCGACTGTCACGGACCGGTCCGGGAAGTTCACCGACCGCAGCACCTCCGTGCCGTCGGCGCCGGCCACGAACCGGAACTGGCTGTCCGCCAGCTCCCGCACGTCGGCGTCGACGCGCAGCAGGAACGCGGCGTGGCGGACGAACCCGTGCGGCGCGTCGGCGGGGGAGAGCCGCACGATCGGCCCGCCCTTGCCGACCGGCACGCCGAACAGCGGGGTACCGTCGCGGTGCCAGTACAGCTGCTGCACCCGCGTGTGCCGGTTCGGGTCGTACAGCGGGTCGCCGACGATGTTGCGGTAGTCGCGGGCGTGGTAGACCAGCAGGTCGGTGACGCCGTCCTCGGCGACGGTGAAGCAGTTGTGGCCGGGACCCCACTGTTTCGTCTGCTCGTCCGACACGAACACCGGGTCGGGGGTCTTCGTCCACGACGCGCGGTCCAGCAGGTCCGCGTCCGCGCCCGCGGTGAGCAGGCCCATGCAGTAGCGGGAATCGGTGGCGCTGGCGGAGAACGTCACGAAGACCCGCCCGTTGCGCACGATCACCGCGGGGCCCTCGTTGACCCGGAACCCCTGGATCTCCCAGCTGCGGGTCGGGGTGGCGATGCGGGTGGGCTTCGTGGCGAGGGCGAACGGCGAGGCCATCTCGGCGATGTACAGGCTGGTGTTGACCGCGATCTCCGGCTCGCTCTGCGCCCACACCAGGTACCGCTTGCGGCGGTGCTCGAACGTGGTGGCGTCCAGCGAGAAGCCGTCCCACTCGGTCTCGATCTTCCCGCGCAGCGTCCAGCCGGACGGGTCCCGCGGGTCGGCGAGCGCGGACTCCAGCACGTACATCCTGACGCGGAACACGTCGTCGGAGTCGCCGGCGGCGAAGTAGATGTACCAGCGGCCGTCGATGCGGTGCAGCTCCGGCGCCCAGATGTGCCCGGCCATCTGCCCGGTCGCGGGCCGTCGCCAGATCACGGTCTCCGTGGCCGTCGACAGCCCCTCGATCGTCGCTGCGCCGCGCACCACGATCCGGTCGTACTCCGGCACCGACCCGGTGAAGTAGTACATGCCGCGCACCGGATGGGTGATGAACGGGTCGGCCCGCTGCTCGATCAGCGGATTCAACGTCGGGACCGGCGCCTGCGAGCGCTCGGCGCGGGCGGAGGAGCTCAGGCCCGCGACGGCGCCGGCCGCGGCCAGGCCGCCCACCATCACGGTCCGCCGGCTGATCTGATACGACATGACGGCCCCTACCTGGTCCGGATCCGGATGAACGTGACGGAGTTCGGCGCGAACGTGTGGGTGAAGTTCGACGACACCCGCTGCAGCGTGGAGGTGACGGGCTGGATCGGCTCGGCGGAGCGGGTGTTCTGCTCGCCGGGGTCGCCGCTCAGGACGGTCATCTGCGCGGTGGTGCGCACCTTGCGCCCGCCCAGATCGAGCTTCGTGACGGCCGGGGTGTCCTGGGCGTTGACGACCTTCACGATGAGGTCGCCGGTCGCCTGGTCCTGGGTCACGACCTGGGCGAACGGCTCGGCGACCTTGTCGTCGTCGAACCCGCCCCACAGCTCGCCGTTGAGGTACAGCTTGACGCTGGTGCCCCGAACCTCGATCTTGACGTCGTACGTGACGCCGGTGGCGATCGTGTTCGGCTTGGAGATGACCATCTCCTTACCGCCGCCGGCACCCTTCTGGATGGCGCCGAGGGTGTTGTTCCAGCCGCCGAGGTTCCACCAGTACAGCTCGCCCGACTCCTGCACGCCGAAGGCGACCAGGAACCCTTCGGCGCCGGCCTGCTTCGTGGCCTTGAGGGTGTAGTCGTAGTCGGTCGCGGTGATGTTGCCGGCCTTGATCAGGGTGTCCAGCGCCGCGGTGTCCGTCTGCCGGAACGCGCCGTCGACGACCGACCAGGCGCCGCGCGGCTCCACCGGCGTCCACTGCCCGGACCCGCCCGAGAAGTCGTCGCTGAACAGCACGGTGCCGTCGGGTGCGGTGACCTTGACGTCGTCGTACGTCGCGGCGGTCGCCCACGTGGACAGCCCGAGCGCGCCGGTGATCGGCCTGGGCTGGGCCAGTTTCCCGGTCGTCCTGCTCGGCACGACCCGGTCGCCGACGTTGTTCATGAACAGCTTCTGCATCTGGTAGCTGGTGGTGCCCCACGACTCGTCGTTGTCGAACCAGATCATGTCCGGCCGCCACTGCACGTGGTCGATGTTGGCCAGCAGCGGCGCGTAGGAGGCCATCTTGACGACGTCGGCGTTGCGCTCCAGGCCCGTCATGTAGGCGGCCTCGGCGAGCGCGTTGAAGTGCTTGTTGTCCAGCGAGGCGTACTCGCCGAGGAAGACCTTCGGGCCGTTGCGGTCGTAGGCGTCGTAGCGCTTGTTGTTCTGCAGGAACCAGGTGGGGCTGTTGTAGTAGTGCTCGTCGACCATGTCGACGCCGGCCTCACGGTTGTAGCGCCACAGCAGGTCGAAGACGAACCCCTGGTCGTCGGGGCCGGAGTTGCTGATCACCGTGATGTCCGGGTACTTCGCCTTGATGGCGGCCCGGAACCTGGTGAAGTTCGCGAAGTACTCGTTGGGCAGGTTCTCCTCGTTGCCGACCGCGACGCGGCTGAGGTGGAACGGCGCGGGGTGTCCCATGTCGGCGCGCATCTTGCCCCAGGTCGAGTCGGCCGGTCCGTTGGCGAACTCGATGAGGTCCAGGGTGTCCTGGATGTGCCGCTGCAGCAGCGCCTCGTCGACGGTGGCGCGGTTCTGCCCGCAGCCGGTCACCAGCGCGGGCACCACCGGCAGCGGCATCGCGCCGATGTCCTCGGAGAACTGGAAGTACTCGAAGTAGCCCAGGCCGTAGCTCTGGTTGTAGCCCCAGAAGTTCGCGTTCGCCGCGCGGGTCTCGACCGGGCCGACGGTGTCCTTCCACTGGTACGCGCGGGCCCGCGGGAAGTTCGACGCGGCGTCGTAGCCGTACATGCTGCCGGTGTTGACCAGGCAGCCGCCGGGGAACCGCACGAAGCCCGGGTGCAGCGCGGCGACCTTGTCCGCGAGGTCCTTGCGCAGCCCGTTGGCGCGGCCCTTGAACGTGTCGCGGGGGAACAGCGAGATCTCGTCGAGGCGCAGGGTGCCCGCGCCGTCGGCCCGCACGGACAGCCGGCCGGCGTCCGTCGTGCGTGTGGCGGTCAGGGTCGCGGTGTACTTCTTCCAGCCGTCGCCCTGGACGCTGAACGTGACCTGGCTGCTGAGGCCGGCGTCGAGCCCGACGGTCAGCGGGGTCGGGCCGGCCGCGTCGCTGCGGGCCCAGACCGAGAAGTCGTAGGTGGCGCCGGCCCTGACCGCGAAGCCCCGGTTGTAGCCGGCGTTGGTGAGCGTGAACGGCGCACCGGCGAGCGCGGCCTTCAGGTAGGTGCGGTTGCGCTCGTTGAGCCGGCCGTCGTCGTTGGCCGCGGTCGCCGTCGCACCGGCGGCGGTCCAGGCGGTGAGGCCGGTGTAGGAGCCGTTGTCGGCGGGCAGGAACTCGAACGAGCGGTTGCGCACCAGCTCGCCGTAGAGGCCGCCGTCGGCGGCGAAGTTGATGTCCTCGAAGAAGACGCCGTACATGCTGTCGTCGATCGCCGCGCCCGTGGCGGCCGGGTCGACGGTGATCGTGTAGTCCGGCTGGACCACCGGCGGCGTGGCGACCGCGGGCGTCACCCCGGCGAGCGACGCGACGAACAGCGTCGCCGCCGTCAGTCCGATCTTGGCGCGGGGAAGGGACATCCGTGTCCTCCATTACCGGAACGTGAGCGCTAACATGCCGCGCACGCGTTGACTCTGCAAGATTTCATTACAGTTGCAGTCGTGTTATGTGAGCGCTAACGAGCGTCGAGTATCGTCGATGCCGCTATCACGGTCAACCCTCCGCCGAATCCCGCCGGGGAGCATGGCGTTGACATTCGTGGATACCGTCGGCGCATGGCGGACGAGGCCTGGGGGCGTCGTGGCGGTCGTGGCGAGCTGGTTCGTCGAGAGCCGCGGGGTCGAGTGGGTCTGACGCCCGCGGTCAGGTTCCGGGCGCGCCGGCGCGCCCCAGGGTGCTCTGCCGGGCGATCAGCCGGTGGCCGGCCCGCAGCTCGACCCCCGGTACCCCGCCGGAGCTGGCGATCCGCATGACGAGCCGCTCGACGGCGAGCTGGGCGATGGCGTTCTTGTCGGGCGAGATCGTGCTGATCGTGGGGTGGCTGTAGCGCCCGTCCTCGATGTCGTCGTAGCCGATGATGGCGACGTCCTCCGGCACCCGCAGGCCGCGCTCCAGCAGCGTGTAGACCGCGCCCGAGGCGACCAGGTCGCTGTAGCAGAACACCGCGTCCGGCGGATCGGGCCGGTCCAGCAGGGTCGCCATCGCCGTGGCGCCGTCGATCCGGTTGAAGCGGGCGGTGCCGATGATCAGGGACTCGTCGACCGGGAGCCCCGCGGCCGCGTGCGCCGCGTGGAACCCCTTCGTGCGCAGCTGGGCGGCCTCACCGGTGGGGTAGGGCTGGTCGCCGATCGCGGCGATCCGGCGGCGCCCGAGGTCGATGAGGTGGCGCACGGCGTCGGTGGACGCGGCCACGTCGTCGATGCCGACGTGGTCGAAGGTGCCGTCCGAGGTCCGCTCGCCGAGGATGACCAGCGGGAGGTCGGGGTCGCGCACGGCGAGGTCCGCCTGGGACAGCCCGAGCGGGCTCATGATCATCCCGTCGAACAGGAACCTGCGGGAGGCCCGCCCGATCAGGTCGCCCTCGTGCGCCCGGTCGCCGTCGGTCTGGTCGACGAGCACGTTGTAGCCGACCTTGCGCGCCGCCGGGATGATCGCCTGGAGCAGCTCGGCGAAGTACGCGGTGTCGAGGTAGGGCACCACCACCAGGATCTGCCCGGAGCGGCCCGTGGCCAGGTTGCGGGCCAGCACGTTCGGGCGGTACCCGAGCTGGGCGATGGCGCGTTCGACCTTCTCGCGGGTGGCGTCGGTGACCCGCGCATAGCCGTTGACCACGTTCGACACCGTGCGGGGCGAGACGCCCGCCAGGTCAGCGACATCACGCAGCGTAGTTTCCGGCATGGATCACCCTTCCCGAAGTCGTGCGTGAAGATCGCTCACGGTCGCATCGTATTTCCGTGAGGTTGCCTCTTGCCAGGGCCGAAGGGTCGAGGCATAGTCCTTTGCAGCGCTGCAATCCGTCATACACCCCAGAACGCTGCTCCGTGGCGAGGCACATCCACCCCCGACACCATGCGCCGCCCCGCACCCCGCCGGCCGAACGTGCGTCACGTTCGGTGATCGGCGCCTGCGCAAAACCCGGCCGGACGACGACGCCGAGGATGCCGCAGGCGCAGTGACCGCCGGCGCGTGAGCTGACCAGGAGGCCAGAAGAATGCGCTTCAGGAAGAGTTTCTCCGTCATGACCACCGGCTGCCTGGCCGTCGTGCTCGGCCTGTCCGCCTGCGGCGGCGATGACGCGACGCAGGCGAAGCCGACCAACTGCACCAACAAGATCGTCCATGAGGACGCCGCGCGGGTCCTCGTCTGGGCCTGGTACCCGAACATGGCCAAGGTCGTGGACAACTTCAACAACGGGCACACCGACGTCCAGGTGTGCTGGACGAACGCGGGCCAGGGCCAGCCCGAGTACGAGAAGTTCCAGACCGCGATCTCGGCGAAGAAGGGCGCACCCGACGTCATCATGCTCGAGGCCGACCAGCTGGTCGGCTTCGAGATCCAGGGTGCGCTGGTGGACCTGTCGCAGTTCGGCGCCAACGACGTGAAGCAGAACTTCAGCGACGGCGCCTGGAAGGACGTCTCGCAGGGCGCCGCGGTCTACGCGATCCCCGTCGACGGCGGCCCGATGGCGCTGATCTACCGCACCGACGTCTTCGAGAAGTACGGCATCACCGCGCCGCCGAAGACCTGGGCCGAGTACGCCGAGGCGGCCGCGAAGGTGAAGGCGGCGGGCGGCCCGGTCTTCGGCGACTTCGGCAGCAACGTGCCGGCCGTGACCACCGCGCTCATGATCCAGAAGGGTGCGCAGCCCTTCGTCTACGACCTTGCCGACAAGCAGAACATCACCGTCAAGCTCGACGACCAGGCCACCAAGGACGTGCTGAACTACTGGGGCGATCTGGCGGCCAAGGGCCTGGTCGGCAAGGAGGACCAGTTCACCACCGACTACATCACCGGCATGGTCGGCGGCAAGTATGCGACCTACGTGTCGGCGGCGTGGGCGCCCGGCTACCTCAGCGGCGCCGGTGTCGGCAGCGGCAACGAGAAAGGCAAGTTCGCGGTGGCCCCGCTGCCGCAGTGGGACGCCGCGAACCCGGTCTCGGTGAACTGGGGCGGCTCCGCCTTCGCGGTGACCAACCAGGCCCGCGACAAGAAGGCGGCCGCCACGGTCGCCATCGGCCTCTACGCCGACGAGGCATCCCTCACCGACGGCTGGAAGACGCAGACCATCTTCCCGCTCAACCAGAACGTGCTGAAGTCCGACGCGTTCGTCAACGCCAGGACCGAGTTCTTCAACGGGCAGACGGCCAACAAGGACATCTACGTCCCGGCCGAGAACGCGTACAAGGGTGCCGTCTACAGTCCGTTCACCGTGTACTACTACGCCCAGCTGCAGGCCCAGATCGTGAAGATCAACGCCGGGCAGACGACCGGCGCGCAGGCCGCCACCGACCTGCACAACCAGATCGTCCAGTACGCCAAGAGCCAGGGCTTCACGGTGCGCTGACGCGGACCCCGGGCGGCCGCCTCGGCCGCGGCCGCCCGGACCGCACGCTCGAAAGGAGACGTGACATGGCCGTCCAGGCCGGGCCGGCGGTGCCGGGCGCTGTCCTGCCCTATCCGCCCGCCGCAGCGCCGTCCCGCCGCCGCCCCGCCCGCCGCGGTGCGGCCGGCTGGTTGTTCATCGCCCCGTTCCTGGTGGTGTTCGCGGGCTTCCTGGTCGCGCCGCTGCTGTACGCGGGCTACCTCAGCCTCTACACCAAGGGCCTGGCGACCGGCACCACCTTCGCCGGCGTCGACAACTACACCCGCGCCTTCAACGACCCGTCGTTCCGCAAGGGACTGTGGCTGGTGGTGCGGTTCAGTCTCGTCGTCATCCCGCTGCAGATGATCGTGGCGCTGGTCGCGGCGCTGGTCCTGGACGAGGTCACCGGCCGCCTGGCCCGCTTCTCCCGGCTGATGATCTTCCTGCCGTACTCGATCCCGGCCGTCCTCGGCGCGCTCATGTGGGGCTTCCTCTACAGTCCCAGCTTCGGGCCGGTCGAGCAGATCGCGTCGGCGTTCGACGTGCAGGCGCCGTTCCTGCTCAGCCAGGGCAACATCTTCTCCGGCCTGCTCAACGTGGTCACCTGGCAGTGGTCCGGCTACTACATGATCATCATCTACGCCGCGCTGCGCAGCATCGACCCCGCGATCTACGAGGCGGCCCGCATCGACGGCGCCGGCCCGCGGCACATCGCGCTGCGGATCAAGGTCCCGATGGTGTCCTCGGCACTCATCCTCATCCTGGTCTTCGCGCTGATCGGCACCCTGCAGTTCTTCGCCGAGCCGCAGATCCTCGCCCCGATCGCCAACGGCTCGGTCACGCCCGACTTCACCCCCAACATCTACGCGTTCAACCTCGCGTTCCGGTACGCACAGTTCAACTACGCATCCGCGATCTCGTTCTCGCTCGGCTTCGTCGTGTTCGTCGCGGTCGCGATCTTCCTCATCGTCACCCGCAAGCGAGGGAGCATGTTCACATGAACGACGTGCGGCGCAGACCCCGCCACGTCGGGGCCAAACTGCTGTTGCTCGCGCTGGTCGGGTACTTCCTCGTCCCCGTGTGGTGGCTGCTCGTGGCGAGCACCAAGAACGCCGAGGGCCTGTTCTCCGGATCCGGCGCGCTGTGGTTCTCCGGGTTCCACCTGTTCGACAACCTGTCGGACCTGTTCACCTACAACAACGGCGAATACCTGCGCTGGCTGGGCAACTCCGCGCTGTACGCGTTCGCCGGCGGCATCGGCTGTACGATCATCTCGGTGCTGGCAGGCTACGGCTTCGCGAAGTTCAGCTTCCGCGGCCGCAACACGGTCTTCGCGCTGGTGCTGGGCTCCGTGATGGTGCCGCTCACGGCGCTGGTCATCCCGACGTTCGTGATGATGTCCAACGCCGGGCTCACCGACACGATCTGGGCGGTGATCCTGCCGTCGCTGCTCAGCCCATTCGCCGTGTACCTGATGCGGGTCTACGCCTCGGCGTCGGTGCCCGACGAGCTGCTCGACGCGGCCCGCATCGACGGCGCCGGCGAGCTGCGCACCTTCGTGCGGGTCGCGCTGCCGCTCATGCGGCCCGGCGTCGTCACCGTGCTGCTGCTGTCGGTCGTGTCAACCTGGAACAACTACTTCCTGCCCCTGACCATGCTGTCCAGCTCGAAGCTCTACCCGCTCACCGTCGGCATCGGCCTGTGGGAGCAGCTCGCCAGCTCCAACAACGGCGGCGGGCAGTCCCTGTGGAACCTCATCATCGTCGGCTCGCTCGTTTCGATCATCCCGCTGGTCGTCGCCTTCCTCACCCTGCAGAAGTACTGGCAGGACGGGTTGGCGGCGGGCAGCCTCAAATGACCCTGGGAGACCTGTGCACCCCGCATCACTCGGCCTCGATCCCGCCCGTACCGTCGCGCCGGTCTCCCGGCGTACCTTCGGCTCGTTCGTCGAACACATGGGCCGGTGCGTCTACACCGGCATCTACGAGCCGACGCACCCCACCGCCGACGCCGACGGCTTCCGCCAGGACGTGCTGGCGCTGACCCGCGAGCTCGGCGTCACGCTGGTGCGCTACCCCGGCGGCAACTTCGTCTCCGGCTACCGCTGGGAGGACGGCGTCGGACCCGTCGCGGACCGGCCCGTCCGCCGCGACCTCGCCTGGCACAGCCTGGAGACCAACGAGGTCGGCATCGACGAGTTCATGCGCTGGGCCGACAAGGCAGGCGTCGAGGTCATGTACGCCCTGAACCTCGGCACCCGCGGCGTCGAGGCGGCCCTGGACGTGCACGAGTACCTCAACCACCCCGACCGCACCCGCCTCGCCGAGCTGCGCAGGACCAACGGCACCGACAAGCCCTACGGGATCCGGATGTTCTGCCTCGGCAACGAGATGGACGGCCCCTGGCAGACCGGTCACAAGACCGCCCACGAGTACGGCCGGCTCGCCGTCGAGACCGCCCGGGCGCTGCGCGCCGCCGAACCGGACCTGGAGCTCATCGCCTGCGGCAGCTCCGGCTCGTCGATGCCGACGTTCGCGGCCTGGGAGGCCGAGGTCCTCGAGCACGCCTACGAGGCCGTCGACTACATCTCGGCGCATGCCTACTACGAGCCCGTCGACGGCGACATCGGCAGCTTCCTCGCCTCCGCCGTCGACATGGACCATTTCGTCAACAGCGTCGTGGCCACCGCGGACAGCGTCGGGGCGAGACTCAAGAGCAGCAAGCGCCTGCAGATCTCCTTCGACGAGTGGAACGTCTGGTACCTCCGGGAGTTCCAGGCCCGCCAGGAGACCGCGTCCACCGAATGGCCGATCGCGCCCCGGGTCATCGAGGACTGCTACAACGTCACCGACGCCGTGGTCGTCGGCGGCCTGCTCATCTCGCTGCTGCGGCACAGCGACCGGGTCACCGCCGCCTGCCAGGCCCAGCTGGTCAACGTGATCGCCCCGATCCGCACCGAACCGGGCGGCCCCGCGTGGCGGCAGACCATCTTCCACCCGTTCGCCCTCACCGCCCGCCTCGCCCAGGGCAACGTGCTGCGGGTCGAGCTGCAGGCACCGACGTACCACACGAAACGCTTCGGCGAGGTCCCGCTGCTCGACGCGGTCGCCACCCACGACCCTGCCGGCGGCGACGTGACCGTCTTCGTGGTGAACCGCCACCAGACCGACGCCGTCCCGCTCTCGGTGCCGCTGTCCGCCTTCGGTACGCCGCTGCGGGTCGCCGAGGCATGGACCCTCGCCGACGCGGACCTGAGCGCCACCAACACCGCCGCGGACCCGGACCGCGTCGTCCCGCACCCGGCCGGCGACGTCTCCATGGCCGACGGCGTCCTGCACGCCACGCTGCCCGCGGTGTCGTGGACCGCGATCCGGCTCACCCGCGGGTAGGGTCCGGTGAGTGCTCACCACGGGAGAGGGCAATGCCATGACGACGCACATCCTTGCCATCGCCGACGCGGACATCGCCTATGACGTGCACGGCCCGCTGCCGCCCGGCGGCGGGCTGCCGCCGCTGCTCATGATCGGCCAGCCGATGGACGCGCGGGGCTTCGCCACCCTCGCCTCGCTCTTCCCCGACCGCACCGTGGTCACCTACGACCCGCGCGGCCTCGGCCGCAGCGTGCGCCGGGACGGCCGGACCGACAACACGCCGACCGTCCAGGCGGCCGACGTGCACGCCCTCATCGAGGCACTCGGCGCCGGCCCGGTCGAGATGTTCGCCAGCAGCGGCGGCGCGGTCACCGCGCTCGCCCTCGTCGCGGCGCACCCCACCGACGTGACCACCCTCGTGGCCCACGAGCCCCCGCTCATCCCCGTCCTCCCCGACGCCGACGCGGTGTTCCGTGCCCGCGACGGCATCCGCGAGGTGTACGAGGCGCGCGGGTCGAACGCGGGCATGGCCGCCTTCATCGCGATGACCTCATGGGAGGGCGAGTACACCGACGACTACTTCGCCCAGCCGGTGCCGGACCCCGCCCAGTTCGGCATGCCCACCACCGACGACGGCTCCCGCGACGACCCCCTGCTGTCCGACCGGTCCTGGCCGATCAGCAGCTACACCCCAGACGCCGCAGCCCTCGCCGCCGCCCCGACCCGCATCGTGATCGCCGTCGGCGAGGAGTCCGCGGGCACGTTCACGGCCCGCACCGCGGTCGCCACCGCCGAGCTGCTCGGCCAGACCGCGACCGTGTTCCCCAGCCACCACGGCGGCTTCCTCGGCGGGGAGCACGGCTACGCCGGCAAGCCCGAGGCCTTCGCCCAGAAACTCCGCGAGGTCCTCAACGGGGGGTGACCGCACGCCACCGCAGGCTCAGGTCGTGCGGAAGAGGTCGTTGAGGTCGGACTGGGAGAGCTGGTCCTGGGCGTAGGTGAAGGTGCCGTGCTCGGCGAGTTCCTGGGCGGCGCGCTGCAGGTGGCGGTACATGGCGCGGGCGATGCTGCCGCCGACGGTGACGCGGCGGACGCCGAGGTCGCGCAGGTCGGCCACGGACAGGGCGTTGCCGGTGAGGCCCATGACGACGTTGAGGGGGCCGTCGAGCTCGCGGACCAGGGTGGCGATGGTGGCGGCGTCGGCGGCGCCCGGCACGAACGCGCAGTGCGCGCCGGCGGCCAGGTAGGCGTTGGCGCGCTGGACGGCGTCGGTGAGGGAGCCGCCGACGAGCAGGGCATCGGTGCGGCCGACGAGGACGAACGGCTCGCCGGTGGCGTCGACGGCGGCTCGGGCGGCCCGGATGCGGTCCGCCGCGAGCGCCGTGTCGTGCAGCGGGCGGGCCCGCTCGCCGGTGAAGTCCTCGATGTTGCCGCCGGCGGCTCCGGCGGCGAGGGCCATCGTGATCGTGGCGGCCACCGCATCCGGGGTCTCGCCGAAGCCTTCCTCGAGGTCGGCGCTGACCGGCACCGCGACCTCCGCGGCGATCTCCCGGACCCGCTGGAGCATGGTGTCGCGGTCGAGGCGGCCCCGGGGGCCGTGCTCGGCGAAGAAGTCGTGGTCGGGCCGGCCGAGGGAGAACGCGATCCCGGCGCTCGTGGTCGCCACGGCGGGGAACCCGGCCGATTCCAGCACCCGGGCGCTGCCGACGTCCCACGCGTTGGGCAGCAGGAAGCAGCCCTCCCGGTGGAGGTCCACGAAACGCTGTTGCCGGTCCACGTCATGCCCCCCAGACAGAAGATCAGCTGGCGCCGATGTCGAAGAGGTTACCCTCCGGGTCGCTCAGCGTGGTCCAGACCGCGCCGTACTCGGCGAAGTCGGCGACCTGCTTGGCGCCGAGGCTGACGGCCCGGGCGACCTCGCCCGGCAGGTCGGTCGTGTGCAGGTCCAGGTGGATGCTGTTCTTGCCCGGGGTGCGGTCCGGCACCTGGATGAACATGAGCACCGGCTGGGCGCCGGTCGAGCGGCCCACCGTGGCGAAGAACTCGGTGGGGGACGGGTCGACGGGACGGTCCAGCAGCGCCGCGTAGAAGCCGGCGAGGGTGGCCGCGTCGGTGCAGTCGACGGTCACGTGGGCGATGGCGAGGTCGGTCATGCGAGAAACTCCTTGTTCAACTGATGGGCCAGCAGATCTCGGTGCGGAGCCCGTCCGGGTCGGCGGTGTCGTCCGGGCCGACGACGTACAGCTCGACGATCGGGTCGGGCAGGGCGGTGTCGTGCTCGGCGACGTGCAGGCCGAGCCGCCCGTAGGTGATGTCGCAGTCGGCGAACGGTCCACTGTGGACCGCGACGGCGTAGCGGGACGCGGGCAGGGAGGTGAAGCGGTCGTCACCGGGTGGCACCGCGGACGCCGCCACCGGCACGAAGGCGACGACCTCACCGGACTCGCCCTCGAAGAACTCGGCCGAGTAGGTCGCACCCGCCGGGCCGGCCGGGTCCGTGCCGAGGGCGTCGAGGACGGCGTACAGCTCGGGGTACACCCGCCCGCACCAGTCCGCCACCTCGGTGCGGCCCAGCCGCGCCGCGATGTGCAGCACCGGCGATCCCGGCGCCATCCGGTGCCGCACCGGCAGCTCGGGCTCCGGGCCCAGCAGCCGCCGCAGCGAGGCGACCACGTCCCGGGTGCGGGTGAGCTCGGCCTCCATCCGGTCCAGGTGCCGGGCGAGGGCGTCCTGCCGCGCGGCCGCGTCCGGCTCGGCGAGCACGCCGCGGATCTCGGCGAGCGGCATGTCCAGGTCCCGCAGGCGCCGGATGAGGTGCGCGTCGTCGACCTGCGCGGGTGCGTACCGCCGGTACCCGGTCTCCTCGTCGACGCCGGCCGGCACCAGCAGCGAGATGTCGTGGTAGTACCGCAGCGTCTTGGCGCTGAGGTGGCACAGTCGCGAGAACTCCCCGATGGTGACGCCCGTTGTCATGCCACGTAGTCAACCCGTTCCAGTAGCTGGAAGGTCAAGCTTTTGCCGAAGCCGAAGCCGAAGCCGAAGCCGAAGCCGAAGCCGAAGCCGAAGCCGAAGCCGAAGCGGACCGGATCGGGGTCACATCGCGTGCACCGGCGGGCCGGGTCGCGTGTCGAGTTTCCGGCCGTACCGCACGAGCACCGTCACCGCCTTGCCGCCGAAGCCCGAAAGGGCCCCTTGCCAGGCACCCTCCCAGGTCGCGCCGCCCAGGCCCGACCAGGAGAACTCGCCGGTCTGGATGGCGGCGACGAGGTAGTCGATGGCGCCGCCGATCGCGCCGCCCAGGGCGCCGCACGCACCGGCCGCGGCGATCAGGCCGGCCCCGCCGGTCGCGACGCCGACGGCGGCCTCGCAGATGCCGGTGACGAGGTCGCCGACCAGGTCGCCGAGGGAGGCGACCACGACCTTGGCCAGGTCGGCGACGAAACGCACCACGGGAGCGACGATCGCGCGGAGCAGCTTGACGCCCTTCGCGAACCAGGTCCGCGGGTCGAACGGGTTCAGCCCCGACGGGTCCGAGGCGTTGACCGGGTTGTTGCCCGCGTACGAGTACGGCGCCCGGGTCGTGGTGAGCAGCGGGTCGCGGGTCAGGAACTGCGCGGTCGCCGGGTCGTAGTACCGGGCCTGCAGGTACTGGAACCCGGTCTCCACGTCGGTGTACTGCCCGCGGTACCCGAGCGCCGGAACCGGGCCGGTGGTGGTGAGTGTGCGGCCGAAGGCGTCGTAGTCGCGGCGGGCGGTGACGGTGCCGTCCTTGTCGGTGAGCAGCCGGACGCTGCCCTGACCGTCGGTGTGCAGGAACGAGGCGTTGCCGGCGGCGTCGAGCTGCTCGACCGGGACCCCGTCGGGCCCGTAGACGTAGGTGCTGGTGCCGTCGCCGAGCAGCACCGGCGTCGACGTCGAGCGGTCCCACGTCAGGTTCTGCACGGCGCCGCGGCGGGTGACGGTGGTGCGCTGCCCGTCGCCGTCGTAGCCGTACGCCAGGTCCGGCCCGACGGTGACAAGGCGGTTGGCCTGGTCGTAGCCGAGGCGGACGGTGCCGTCACGGGTCTGCGCGGTGAGCCGGTTGCCCTGCTGGTCGTAGGTGTACGCCTTCAGCTGCCCCGCCTCGTCGAACTGCTGCGTGGTGCCGTCGGGCAGGCCGGTGAGGTTGCCGGCGCCGTCGTAGGTCAGCACACGGTCGCCGACGCGGTCGAGGCGGTTGGACTTGTCGTAGCCGTACTGCACCGTCGTCTTCGCGCCCGTGCCCGACGTGGTGGTCGCCGAGTTGACCTGACCCGTCCAGTCGCGGCCGTATTCGTACCCCGCCAGCTGCTCGCCGCCGCGACGCTCCACGATGGACGGTTCGTAGGTGGTGGTGACGCCGTTCGGGTAGATCTTCTTCGTCAGGTTCCCGGCGGGGCCGTACTCGAAGGAGGTCGTGCGCTCCCGCCAGTCCTTGACGGACGTGATCCGGCCGGTGCCGTCGAAGGTCCGGCGGACGGTGCCGGCCGGGTAGCGCAGCTCGTCCTGCTGCCCGGCCTCGTCGTAGTGGTAGCCGACGGTGACGCCGGCGCCGTCGATGACCTCCAGCAGGCGGTCGTCGTCGTCATAGGTGTACCTGGTGAGCCCGGTCCCGTCCCGCATCGACGTCCGGCGGCCCGCCGCGTCGTACTCGAAGCGCACCTGGCGGGTGACGCCGTCGGAGTAGGTGACCGACAGGAGGTTGTCGGTCCGGTCATAGGCGAGCGCGGTGGTCCGGCCGGCCGGGTCGACGATCGCGGTGATGTTGCCGGCCCGGTCGTAGCCGAGCCTGGTCGTGCGCCCCAGCGGGTCCCGCATCGTGGTGACCCGGCCGAGCGCGTCGTAGCCGAACCCGGTCACCCGCCCCGCCGGGTCGACCTGCTCCCTCGGCCGGCCCGCCGCGTCGTACTCCGTCCCGGTGCTGGTGCCGCCGTTGGCACCGGCCATCGTCACGCGCAGCGCCCGCCCCGCGGCGTCGAAGGCATGCTGGGTGAGGTTGTTGTTGCGGTCCAGGGTCGAGACCGCGTTGCCGTCGTCGTCGTAGCCGATCGTCGTGGTGTGCAGCGCCGGGTCGGTGATCTTCGTCGGCCGGCCGGAACGGTTGTACTCCACCGACGTCACCGCCGGACCGTCCACAGTAGAGCGCAGCAGGCCCGACGCGTCGTGGATGTACTGGACGGTGCTGGGCCGGTCGGCCGCCGGGAGGACCGTCACGGTCCGCACCTTGCCCCACGTGTCGTAGGTGAACGCGGTGCGGCGTCCGAGCGGGTCCACGATCCCGATGAGGTCCCCGGGGCGCTTCGGGTCGTGCTCGTACCTCGTCGTGTTGCCGGACGCGTCCGTCGACCACTCGGGGTTGCCGCGGGCGTCGTACCCGTACCGGGTGGTGTGCCCCAGCGGGTCCATGACCTCGACGAGGCGGCCGTGCTCATACCTGGACACCGTGGAGTAGCCACGGGCGTCGGTGACCGTGGTCGGGTTGCCCTCCGGGTCGTACCGGTAGCGGGTGACGTGCCCGTTCCCGTCCGTCATCGAGCTGACCAGGGTCGCCGGTCCGTAGGTGTACCGGGTGGTGGCCGCGTCCGCGGTGCCGGCGCCGCGGGTGACCTCGGTCAGCCGCAGATCGGCGTACGTGAGGACGGTGACGTCGCCGGTCGCGTTCGTCATCGTCGTGGTGCCGCCGCCGGCCGCCGCACCGTCGCCGCGGTACGCCCAGCCGGTCTGCCCGCCGGTCGGGTCCTCTTGCCGGACCACCCGATCCCCGGCGCCGTACCAGGTCCGCCACGTCCCTTCGTGGCCCAGGGTCTCCTGGACCAGCCGGTGCGCGTCGTAGGCGAAGGTGCGGCTGCCGTGGTCCTCGGCCTCGGTCGCGGCGACGAGGTCCCCGTTGTCGTACCCGTAGGTCCATGACTGCTGCCCGGGCCCGTCGACCCGCCGCACGTGGGTACCGTCGTAGGTGAACGTCAGCTTCCGGCCGGCGGCGTCGGCGACCTCCACCAGCCGGTCGCCGGTGTAGCTCAGGCGGGTCACGGCGTCGTTGCCGTCCCGCTGCTCCACCAGCCGCCCGGAGGCGTCGAAGAGGTGGTGGACGCCGGTGCCGTGGCGGGTGAACCGGTACCGGCCGTCGGCATCCCTCGACAGGGTCGCGAGGACCCGCGCCGGTGCGGTGAAGCCGCCGCCGCCCGTGGCGGTGAACTCGACCGCCGCGCCGTTCTCCTCGTGGACGGTGGCGGTGCCGCCGGCGACGGACAGCGACAGGTCGTAGCTGTCGGCCCAGCCGTTGCCGAACCGGGACGGCACGGCGGCCCGGTCCGAGCTGTAGGTCCGGGTCAGCCGCAGCGGTGCCCCGCGGCCCTCGACGGAGATGTCGGTGAACTGCCGCCGCAGCACCCCGGTGGCGCAGTTGACGTCCGCCGCGCCGCACGCCACGGTGCGCAGCGACGGGCTCGGGTCACCGCCCAGCTCGGCGCGGGTCGGGCTGCCGGCCGCCGGCACCGTCGGCGCGGGGGACTGGGCGAGGGCGAAGTAGGCGGTGCCGCCCTGCCGGACGGGCCGGTCGAAGCGGACGGTGCCGGTGCGCCGGTCCGCGCCGAGCCTGGTGAACTCGACGCCGGGCCCTTCGAACCCGGTGTCGCCGAACCGGCAGCCGCGTGGCGTCGGCGGGGCGTGCCCGGCGCAGATCCCGCCGCCAGTGAACGCGAACAGGTCCGTGTCCGCGGTGAAGGTGAGCTCGCGGACCGGGGCGGGGCTGGAGTTGAGCACCCCGATCAGCGTGGCACCGCTGGAGCCGTCGTACGGGGACTGGTCGGGGTCGGCGCGGATGGCGGCGCGGCCGTCGCCGGTCACCTCCAGCAGCATTGCGCAGCCGGTGGCCGCGCCGATGGCGGGGCACTGCCCGAACGGGGCGGCCGGCCCGGTCGTCGCGGAGCTCATGCCGGCCACCGGGCGCCAGGACCTGGGCGGTTCCGTGAAGCCGACCGCGACGGTGGTCTCGTGCGCCGGCCGGGCCGCGACCGGGTAGGGCAGCGCGTGCGGCGGCGGGCCGTCGTGTCCCGGCAGGACCGCCACGGCGTCGGATCCGAGCAGCAGCAGGGCCGCCAGGCCCAGCACGATGCTCTTGCGCACCTGCGTCGGCCGCCACCATGCCTGCACCCGCCGCGCCAGCTGCCGAAGCATCGTCCCCCCGACCCCGGTTCGACCGGCCGGTGGCAGCCGCCACGCGCCGCGTTCGCCAGCAACGTAGCGAGTCGCCGCAACCACCTGCAGTGACCGTTTGGTTCGTGCGGTGCGGCCGTTCGCCGCCTATGACCTTCATGACGGACGGGTAGCCGCACGCCGGGCGGGTAGGGGTCACCGGTATGACGCAGCCGCGGGAGCGCACGTTCTTCGGCCAACCGAGGGTTCTGGGGAACCTGTTCGGCGTCGAGCTGTGGGAACGGTTCTCGTTCTACGGCATGCAGGGCATCCTGCTCATCTACCTGTATTACGGGGCGGACCGGGGTGGACTCGGCATCGACGAGACCACCGCGACGAGCATCGTCGGCGCGTACGGCGGTGCCGTGTACCTGTCGACCATCCTCGGCGCGTGGACCGCGGACCGGCTGTTCGGCCCGGAACGGGTGCTGTTCGGCAGCGCCGTGCTGGTCATGGCCGGGCACATCTGCCTCGCGGTGCTGCCCGGGCTCGCCGGGGTCGCCGCCGGGCTGGTGTGCATCGCCGTCGGCAGCGGCGGCGTGAAGGCCAACGCCACCTCGCTCGTCGGTTCGCTGTATGCCGAGGACGACCCGCGCCGCGACGCCGGCTTCTCGCTGTTCTACCTCGGCATCAACGTCGGCGCGCTGGCCGGGCCGCTGCTGACCGGGCTGCTGCAGCAGAAGGCCGGGTTCCACTACGGCTTCGGCCTCGCCGCGGTCGGCATGGCGATCGGGCTGACCCAGTACGCGATCGGCCGCCGGCAGCTGACGGGCGCGGCGCGGGAGGTGCCCAACCCGCTGCCGCCGGCCCGCCGCCCGCTGGTCGCGCTGGTCGCCGCGGCGGTGATCGTCGTGGCCGGTGCCGTCGTGCTCACCGGCGTCCTGCCGGCCGGTCGGCTCGCCACCGCCGTGGTCGTCCTCAGTGCGGTCGCCGCCGTCGCCTACTTCGTGGTCATCCTGTCCTCCGGCGCCGTCGCACCGGTCGAGCGGCGCCGGATGGTCGGGTTCATCCCGATGTTCCTTGCCAGCGCGGTGTTCTGGTCGCTGTACCAGCAGCAGTTCACCGTGGTCACGATCTACTCCGACCAGCGCCTGGACCGCACCGTCCTCGGCTGGGAGATGCCGGTGTCATGGGTACAGTCGATCAACCCGGTGTTCATCATCCTGCTGTCCGGCGTGTTCGCGGCACTCTGGACCAGGCTCGGCGACCGGCAGCCGTCGACCCCGGCGAAGTTCACCGCCGGCACCGTCGTCATGGGCCTGGCGTTCCTGCTGTTCCTGCCGCTGGCGGGCGGCGGGCCGAACAGTACCCCGCTGCTCGCCCTCGCCGGGATCCTGCTGGTCTTCACCGTCGCGGAGCTGCTGCTGTCGCCGGTCGGGTTGTCGCTGGCCACGAAGGTCGCCCCGGCCGCGTTCCGCACCCAGACCGTCGCACTGTTCTTCCTGTCCGTCGCACTGGGCACCGCCATGTCCGGCGTCCTGGCCCGCTACTACAGCGCCGAGCACGAAACCCTGTACTTCGGCGTGCTCGGTGGTGCCGCGGTCGTCTTCGGCGCCGCCCTCGCCGCGCTCACCCCGCTGATCCGGCGATTGCTCAACGGCGTGCACTGACCGTCGCCGTTTTGCTGAACGGACCGTCAGGAGCCGCCGTGCTGCATATGCTGTGGTCTATCGACATGAGTGGAGGCGTCACGAAGGGCGCGCCCGAGCCGGCGGGCGCGTCCCCGCTGCTGTCCGCGAAGCTGACCCGGCCCGAGCCCGTGGAGTGGACGCTTCGGCGCGAAGGGCTCATCGACGAGCTGTGGAGCCTCACCGACCTGCCGGTCACCGTGATCACCGGCCCGGCAGGGTCGGGCAAGAGCCACCTGGTCGCGGCGTGGGCCGATGACAGCCCCGGCTGGGACACGATCGCCTGGCTCACCCTCGACCAGGACGACACGCGGCAGCCGGCGCGCATGTGGCGGCATCTGCTGGCCGCGCTGCGCCGCGCCGGTGTGCTGCTGCCCGCGACGCTGCTGGAGTGGTCGGCGCTGCACGGGCACCGGGCGGTCACCGAGGTCGCGGCCGTCCTGTCCAGGCACCAGCACCCGCTGGTGCTGGTCCTCGACGACGCGTCCCGGCTCGACGCGGGGCAGCTGCACGAGATCGACTTCCTGCTGCGGCACGCGCAGGGCTGTCTCCGGCTGGTCCTCATCGGCCGGCACCGGCCGCAGTTCCCGTTGCACCGGTACCGGCTGACGGACCAGCTCAGTGAGCTGTGCGGCGCCGACCTAGCGCTGAGCCCCGCCGAGGTGCAGGCGCTGTTCGCGCTGCACGGCACCGACCTGACCGGTGCGGCCCTCGACGACGTCATGGACCAGACCCGGGGCTGGCTCGCCGGGGTCCGGCTGTGCGCGATGGCGATGCAGGACGCCGGGGATTCCGCGGTACCGGCGCTCGCCACCCACGACTACGTCGTCGACTACTTCACCGGGGAGATCCTGGAAGGGCTGACGCCGCGACAACGGCGGCTCCTGGCCGGCGTCGCGCGGCTCGACACGTTCACCCCGGAGCTCGCGGCGATCGCCGGCGGCCTGCCCGTCGCCGGCTCCACCAGGAGTGACTACGTGCTCGCCGACCTCGAGGAGGCCGGCGCGTTCCTGGAACCGGCGAGCGAGGCGCAGGGCACGTACCGGTTCCATCCGCTGTTCCGCGCGGTGCTGCGCGACCGGCTGCCGCTGCCGGCCGAGGAGGCGCGCTCGGCCGGGCTGGTCGCGGCGCGCTGGTGCGCCCGGCACGGCGACCTGGCCGGTGCGGTCGGGCACGCCGCCGAGGTGGGCGCGTGGGAGGACGCGGCCCGGTTCGTCGTCGACGACCTGGCGATCGGCGAGGTGATCATGGATGGGCCCGCCGGGCGGATCACCGGCCTGCTGGCGGGCATGCCCGCGACCCCCGCGACCTCGGAGGGCGTGATGGTCGCCGCCGCGCTCGCGCTCGCGCACGACGACATCGTCCGCGCCGAGCGGCTGCTGGCCGGCGACGCGTGGCTGCCGGCCCCGGACGCGCCGCTGCCGAGCCGGATCGCCGCGTGCATGGTGCAGCAGAGCATCGCCTACGAGACCGGCGACGCCGAGCGGCTCCACGCCGTCACGGACGCCGCCGCGCAGCTGCTGCCCCAGGTCGACCCGGGCCGGATCGCCGCGCGTCCCGAGCTGTGGGTGTTCGTGCTGTCCGGGGTCGCGACCGCGCACCTGCGCGCCGGACGGCTCGCCGAGGCCGCGGCGGGTTTCGCCGCGGCGGTCCGGGCGCCGGCCGATGAGCGGTGCGGCGCGCTCATCGCGTACTGCATCCAGCATCTCGCGTTCGCCGAGGCGCACCTGGGCCGGCTGCGGGCGGCGTACGACACGGCGCAGCGGGCGTTCGACCTCGTGGCGCGCACCGAGGCCCTGAACCGCGGGCCGCGGCACATCGCCGACGTCGCGCTGGCGTGGGTGGCGGCCGAGCGGTACGACACCGCCGCCGCCTGGCACTACCTGCACGCCGCCGAGGCCGGCCTGAAAACCGACGCCGGCCCGCGGGAGAGCGCCTACTCGGCCACCCTGACCATCGTGCGCTCCAGGCTGCTGCGGGCCCGCGGCGAGCTGCCCGCGGCGCTGTCGGTGCTGCGCGGCGCACCGGCCGAGGCGCCGCCCCGCAGGTGGGTCCGCGACGAGCTCAACCTCGCGGAGCTACGGGTCCTGGTCGCGATGGGCCGGCACGACGAGGCCCGCGCCGCGCTGACCCGGCTCGACCAGGAGCGCCCCGAGGTCACGGTGGTCCGCGGCTCGGCCTTCCTCGCCGAGGGCGACACGTCCCGCGCGGTCGAGTGCGCCCACCGGGTCCTGCGCAGGCTCGGCCTGCCGGTCGGCGTCCTCGTCGACGCGTGGCTGCTGCTGGCCGCCGCAACGGCCCGCCAGGGCGACCACCAACGGGCCACGGAAGCCCTGCAGACGGCGGTGGAGTTCACCGCGGACGACGGCGGCACCCGAGCCGTGTACGAGTCCGACGCGATCCTGCGCCGGCTGCTGCGCCAGCACGCCCTGACCCACCCATCCACGTCCGACCCCGCCACGGACCCGGCCCGCCCGCTGGCGGCCGACCCGGTGCCCGTCCTCAGCGCCCGCCAGACGGAGGTGCTGCGGCACCTGTCGGCGCTGATCCCGGCCGAGGAGATCGCCGCGATGATGCACGTGTCGGCCGGCACCGTGCGCACCCACATCCGCGAGGTCCTGCGCAAGTTCCAGGCCACGACCCCCCACGAGGCCGTCCGCCGCGCCCGCGAGCTCGGCCTCCTGTGATCCGGTGACCGCCGCACCGTGACCTGACAGTCCGGGGTGGTGTCTCGTCGGACAGGTGCAGGGCGGGACGACCGAAGGGAGCCGGCGCCATGAGCAGCCCGGAGCCGGGCCTGGACGCGATCATGGGGGAGCGGCGGCAGTTGCTCAACGTGGCCTACCGGCTGCTCGGGTCGCTGGCGGACGCGGAGGACGTCGTGCAGGAGACCTACGCGCGCTGGTACGCGATGACGCCGGGGCAGCGGGAGGCCATCGTGTCGCCGGGGGCGTGGCTGACGACGGTGGCCGGGCGGGTCTGTCTGGATCTGCTCGGTTCGGCGCGGGTGCGGCGGGAGCGGTACGTGGGCGAGTGGATTCCCGAGCCGCTGCCGGAGCCGACCGAGTGGGCCGACGGGCGCGGCGGCGCCGATCCGGCCGAGCGGATCACCCTCGACGAGTCGATCAGCATGGCGTTCCTGGTCGTGCTGGAGTCGATGACGCCGGCGGAGCGGGTCGCGTTCGTGCTGCACGACGTCTTTCGCTACTCCTTCGCCGAGGTGGCGGGGATCGTGGGCCGCACGCCGGCCGCGTGCCGCCAGCTCGCCTCGTCGGCGCGCCGGCGGCTGCGTGCCGCGCGGTCACCCGCGACGCCGGCGGCTCGGCGGGCCGGGGTCGTGCGCGACTTCAAGCGGGCGTGGGAGGCCAAGGACATCGACGCCCTCGTCGGGCTGCTCGCCGCGGACGCCACGGCGACCGGTGACGGCGGTGGGCTCGTCAGCGCCGCGCCGCGCCCGGTGCAGGGCGCCGGGCAGATCGCGCTGTTCTTCGTCGAGCGTGCCGTGCTGGTGTCCGGTGTGACGGTCCTGGAACGCACCGTCAACGGCCAGCCCGGGCTGGTGGCGCAGCTGGACGGTGTGACCGTGTCGGTGCTGGCGTTCGACGTCGACGGGGACCGCATCACGCGCATCTGGGCGGTGCTCAACCCCGACAAGCTGCGGCCCTGGACGTCATAGGCCGGCGTCGGCGGCGACCATGGTCAGAACCTCGTGGACGGTGTCGTCGAGCTGGCCGCGCAGTCCGACGCCCACTTCACCCCGATCGGCGAGGCGGCCACGAACTTGAGCCGATCGCCGCGAGCAGCATTGTCAGCGCATTGTGCGCGAAGCATGGAAAGGAGGCTCACCCACTCCTTCCATTCTTAACGTATATCGTACCCGGGGGCTTGTGGCAAGACCCTGGTCGTGGCGCAGAATCGCTGGTCGAAGCCAGGATCGGAGCTGATGCACGTGACCCCGCTGACCACCAGTGCGTTCGACCTTCCCGAGCATCTTTCCCCGAAAGCCGACCCCGCGTTGATCGCCGGCGACGACCGGCATTTCGCGGCCATCGCGGAGAGCCTCGCGCAATCCATCGCGGAGCTGTCCGACCGGCTCGACGCCGAGCGGCTGGCGCCCGGTGGCATCGGCGAGGCCGCGATGAACCGGGACATGGAGGTGCACCGGCTGACCGCCCGGCTGCGCGCCCTGCGCCGGTTCGGCCTGGACCTGTGCCTCGGGCACATCGTCAGCGCCGACGACCCTGAGCCCGTGTACGTCGGGCGGCTCGGGCTCACGGACGGCTCGGGCCGTCGGCTGCTGGTCGACTGGCGCTCGCCCGCCGCCGAGCCGTTCTTCGGCGCGACGCACGCCAACCCGATGGGGCTGGTCAGCCGCCGGCGGTACCGCTGGACCCGCGGCCGGATCAGCGACTACTGGGACGAGGTCTTCACCGCGGACGGGTTCGAGGGGCATGCCGCGCTGGACGACCAGTCCGCGTTCATCGCCAGCCTCGGCGGCAACCGGTCGGCGCGCATGCGCGACGTCCTCGGCACCATCCAGGCGGACCAGGACGCCATCATCCGCGCGGGATCCAGCGGTGCGCTCGTCGTCGACGGCGGCCCCGGCACCGGCAAGACCGTCGTGGCGTTGCACCGCACCGCCTACCTGCTCTACGCCGACCCGCGCCTGGGTCACCGGCGGGGCGGGGTGCTGTTCGTCGGCCCGCACCAGCCGTACCTGGCCTACGTCGCCGACGTCCTGCCCAGCCTGGGCGAGGAGGGCGTGCAGACCTGCACCGTGCGGGACCTCGTCGCCGAGGGGGCGTCGGCGGCGGTCGAGACGGACCCGGAGGTGGCTCGGCTGAAGTCGTCCGCGGACCTGGTGCGGGCGGTCGAGGCGGCGGTCAGGTTCTACGAGCGGCCACCGGCCAAGGGGATGACGGTCGAGACCGACGCCGACGACCTCTGGCTGAGCCCCGGGGACTGGGCCGAGGCGTTCGACGCGGTGGAGCCCGGCACCCCGCACAACGAGGCGCGCGAGCAGGTCCTGGAGGAGCTGTGCTCGCTGCTGATCGCCGGGTACGACGGTGACACGCCGGACGAGGCGCTGCGCGCGTCGCTACTGCGCAACCGGGAGCTGCACACGGCGCTCAACCGCGCGTGGCCGCTGATCGAGGCGGCCGACCTCGTCGGGGACCTGTGGACGGTCCCCGCCTACCTGCGCAGGTGCGCGCCCGGGCTCGGGCCCGACGAGGTGCTGCAGCTGCAGCGTACCGACGCGAAGGCCTGGACGGTGTCGGACCTTCCGCTGCTCGACGCGGCCCGGCAGCGGCTCGGCGACCCGGAGGCGGCGCAGCGGCAGCGCGGGCGGGACGCGGCCGTCGCCGCCGAGCGCGAGCAGCGGGCCAGGGTCGTCGACGACCTCAGCGCCGTCCTCGACGACGACTACGGCGTCGGCCTGGTGACGATGCTGCGCCACGAGGGCTGGCAGGACACCCTCGTCGACGAGGCCGCCCGGCCCGGCACGGCCCCGGACCTGCTGGCCGGGCCGTTCGCGCACATCGTCGTGGACGAGGCGCAGGAGCTGACCGACGCGGAGTGGCAGATGCTGCTGCTGCGCTGCCCGTCGCGGAGCTTCACCGTCGTCGGGGACCGCGCCCAGGCCCGGCACGGCTTCACCGAGTCGTGGCAGGAGCGGCTCGACCGGGTCGGCGTCGACCGGGTCACCATGGCGTCGCTGAGCATCAACTACCGCACGCCGGCCGAGGTCATGGCGGAGGCCGAGCCGGTCATCCGGGCCGCGATCCCCGACGCCAACGTGCCGACCTCCATCCGCAGCGGCGGCGTCCCGGTCGTGCACGGCGCCGTCGCGGAGCTGGACACGGTCCTCGACACCTGGCTCGCCGCGCACGCCGACGGGATCGCCTGCGTCATCGGCTCACCGACGTTCCGGGCGACGCCCCGGGTACGGTCGCTGACCCCATCGTTGTCGAAGGGGCTCGAGTTCGACCTGGTCGTCGTCATCGACCCGGAGAATTTCGGCGAAGGCATCGAGGGAGCCGTCGACCGGTACGTCGCGATGACCAGGGCCACCCAGCAGCTCGTCATCCTCAGGAGCACATGAACGACTGGACCTCAACCGTGGTCGAGGTCGTACGGTGGCTGACGTGAGTATGGAAGTCACCGCCTGGACCCAGATGCACCACGCCATCTACGCGTCTCAGGACAAGCGCCCGTTCTCGGCCGCCGCGCTGCGACGCATCGCGGCGTTCGCCCGTCCGCACCGGGCCCGGCTCGCCGGGTTCCTGTCCCTGAGCGTCGTGACCGCGCTGCTCGCGGTCGCCACCCCGGTGCTCGCCGGCCGGGTCGTCGACGCGATCGTCGGCGGCGGCTCCCGCGACACCGTCGTGACCCTCGCCGTGCTCATCGCGGTCATCGCCCTCGTCGAGGCAGGGGTCGGGCTGCTCGCCCGGCTCCTGTCGGCGAAGATCGGCGAAGGGCTGATCCTCGACCTGCGCACCGCCGTCTTCGACCACGTGCAACGCATGCCGGTGGCGTTCTTCACCCGGACCCGCACCGGCGCCCTGGTCAGCCGCCTCAACAGCGACGTCATCGGTGCGCAGCGGGCGTTCAGCGGTACCCTGTCCGGCGTCGTGAGCAACCTCGTCCAGCTGTCGCTCACATTCGTGGTGATGGTGACGCTGTCCTGGCAGATCACCCTGCTCGCGCTGGTGCTGCTGCCGGTGTTCCTGGTGCCGGCCAAGCGGATGGGCAACCGCCTGGCCCGGCTGGAGCGGGAGGCCGCCGCGCACAACGCGGCGATGAGCACACAGATGACGGAGCGGTTCTCCGCCCCCGGCGCGACCCTCGTCAAGCTGTTCGGCCGCCCGGCGGACGAGTCGGCGGAATTCGCCCAGCGGGCCCGCCGGGTCCGTGACATCGGCGTGCGCACCGCCATGAACCAGACCGTCTTCATCACCGCACTGATGCTGGTCTCCTCGCTCGCCCTGGCCGTCGTGTACGGCGTCGGCGGCGTCGCCGCACTGCGCGGGAGCCTCGACGCCGGCGCGGTCGTGGCGCTCGCGCTGCTGCTGACCCGGCTGTACGCGCCGCTCACGGCCCTCGCCAGCGCCCGGGTCGAGGTGATGAGCGCCCTGGTCAGCTTCGAACGCGTCTTCGAGATCCTCGACCTGCGCCCGCTCGTCGCGGAGAAGCCCGACGCCCGCACGGTCCCCGCCGGCCCGGTGTCCGTCGAGTTCGACGCGGTCCGGTTCGGTTACCCGTCCGCGGACAAGGTGTCCCTCGCCTCCCTGGAGGAGGTCGCGACCCTGGACACCCGAGGCGGCGTCGAGGTCCTGCACGAGGTCTCGTTCACCGCCGAGCCGGGCCAGATGATCGCCCTGGTCGGCTCGTCCGGTGCGGGGAAGTCGACGATCGCGCAGCTGCTGCCCCGCCTGTACGACGTCGACGGCGGCGCCGTGCGGCTGGGCGGCGTCGACGTGCGGGACCTGTCGTCCGACGCGATCCGGGCGACGCTGGGCATGGTCACCCAGGACGGGCACCTGTTCCACGAGTCCGTGCGCTCCAACCTGCTGCTCGCCCGTCCCGGCGCGAGCGAGGAGGAGCTGTGGGCGGTCCTGCGCCGGGCGCGGCTGGACGACCTGGTCGCCTCGCTGCCCGACGGCCTGGACACCGTCGTCGGCGAGCGCGGCTACCGCCTCTCCGGCGGCGAGCGGCAACGCCTCACCATCGCCCGGCTGCTCCTGGCCGGCCAGCAGGTCGTCGTGCTCGACGAGGCGACCGCGCACCTCGACTCGACGTCCGAGGCGGCCGTGCAGGCGGCGCTCGCCGAGGCGCTGACCGGGCGCACTGCCGTCGTCATCGCGCACCGCCTGTCCACGGTGCGCGCCGCCGACCTGATCCTGGTCGTCGAGGCGGGCCGGATCGTCGAGCGCGGCACCCACACGGAGCTGCTCGCCGTCGGCGGCCGGTACGCGGAGCTGTACCACACCCAGTTCGCCCCCGCGGACGAGCCGGTCCGCACGTAGGCTCGCGCCGTGGATGAGACCTCGCCGGGGCAGCCGGCCACGGACGCGATCTGCTCGCGGCTGCGCACCCGGGCCCTGCCGGACGGCGAGGTCCGCGCGGCACTGCGGCTGCTCACCGACGCGCTGCGCGGGCCGTGGGCCGGCGCCACGGTGGACCTGTCGGGCGCGACGCTCACCGACGCCGACTTCAGTGACTGCCGGCTCGGCGGCGCCACGTTCGCCGACACCCGGTTCCACGGCACCACGGCGTTCGACGGCGCCACGTTCGAGGGCGGCGCCGCGTTCCAGCGCGCCGTCTTCCACGGCGACACCGGCTTCGCCGGCGCCCGCTTCGACGGCGACGCCGAGTTCGGCCGGGCCCGCTTCCGCGGCGCGGCGGACTTCACCGGCGCGGTGTTCGGCGGCATGGCCTGGTTCGGCCGGGGCGCCGACACGTGGTGGGAGGACGACGAGGCCTGGGACACGGTCGAGGAGATCGACCCGGCGCCGTGGGACGAGCCGAACGAGCACGACCCGGGCTGGCCCGTCGCCGTGCTCATCGAGGACTACCAGGACTGGGAGGAGGGCGGCGACGGGGCACGGTTCAACGGCGACGCGTCGTTCCGCGACGCCCGCTTCGACGGCCCCGCCTGGTTCTACCACGCCCGGTTCGGGGCGGCGGCCGCGTTCGCCGGCGCGCGCTTCGCCGGGCGGGTCCACCTCGACCAGCCCGCGGTCGACCTCGCCGGCGCGCACTGGGCGGGCGGCACCGGCGACGGCGGGTCCGTGTGGCCGCTCGGCTGGACGGCGCCCGGCGCCGGTGGTGTCGTGCGGGACGCCGCGGTGCTGCCCTACGCCGGGCAGCTCGGCGACCCCGCGACCCGTGCGGACGGCTTGCGGATCCTGGCCCGGCTCGGTGACGACCGCCCCGAGCTGCGCCAGCGGGTCGTGACCACGGTGTGCGCGTTCCTGCGGATGCCGGTCCCGTTCGACCTGCGTGCCGGTGGCCGTACACCCGGGCAGACGACGCTGCTCCAGCTGCGGCTGGCGGCGCAGGAGCTGCTCGCCACCCGGCTGCGGCCCGGTCCGGGGCAGTGGCAGGGCATGCACCTGTGGCTGTGCGGCGCCACACTCGTCGACCTGGACCTCAGCGGCTGCGAGGGCGGATACGCCGACTTCACCGGCGCCCAGTTCCACGGCACGACCCGCTTCGACGGCAGCCGCTTCGACCGGACCGCCTTCACCCTGGACGGCCCGGCGGGCCGTGCCACCTTCCACGGCCCGGTCACGCCTATCATGAGCCCATGACCGTCGATCTGTTCGCAGGCATCCCGGTCCGTGACTACGCCGCGGCGGTGGCCTGGTATGAGCAGCTGCTCGGCGCCCCACCGTCCTTCCTGCCCAACGACACCGAGGCGGTGTGGGAGCTCGCCGAGCACCGCTACGTGTTCATCGAGGTGCGCCCCGACCACGCCGGCCACGCCATGCACACCCTGTTCCTCAGCGACTTCGACACCCGCATCCCCGACATCGCCTCGCGCGGCCTGGAACCCGCCGAGCAGGAGACGTATGCCAACGGCGTGCGCAAGGCCACCTTCCGCGACCCCGACGGCAACGAGATGGGCTTCGGCGGCGCCCCGCTGCCGTCCTGACCGGACCCGGTCATGGTGCGCCTGGAGTGGATCGAGGCGCTGGTCGCCTCCGGCCGCCACGAGCAGGCGGTCGCCGAGCTGCGGGCGGATCCCGACGCGGGAGGCGGGTACGCCCGCGAGCGGCTGGCCGCCCTGCTGGCCTGTTCCGGTCCTCCGGACGAGGCGATCGCCGTGCTGGCCCCGGCCACCGGACCGCAGGAGCGTGAGCTGCTCGCGACGGCGCTGATCCGCGCGGGCCGGCGGCACTGGTGTGACCGCACAGGCGGGCCCGGATATGTTGGTCGCGGACGCATCGTCGGCAGCCGGGGGAGTACAGGTGGCTCAGGTATTCACTCGGGGGCAGAAGAGTCCGCTCTCGGCGCTGACCCCGGCGGACGACATCTACGTCGGCATCCGGCTGGACGGGCCCGGGCTCACCTGGGACGTCTCGTGCTTCGGGCTCGACGCGGGCAACAAGCTCTCCGACGACGCGTACTTCATCTTCTTCAACCAGCCCGCCTCACCCGAGGGGGCGATCCGGCAGCTCGGGCCGCAGTCGGGTGACACCGACTCGTTCCAGGCGACGCTGGCCCGGGTGCCCGACAAGATCGCCAAGCTGTCGTTCTGCGCCGCGATCGAGGGGGCGGGCACCGCCAGCCAGCTGCGGTCGGGGTACGTCCGGCTGGTCGCGGGTGGGCAGGAGGTGATGCGGTACAGCTTCACCGGCGCCGACTTCGGCACGGAGCGGGCGATCATCATCTGCGACCTGTACCGCAAGGGGGTGTGGCGGGCCGGGGCGGTCGGGCAGGGCTTCGCGGGCGGGCTGGCCGACCTGATCCGCTCTTACGGCGGCACGGTCGACGATGAGCCGGCGCCCGCGCCGTCGTCGCCGCCGCCGCTCGCGCCCGTCGGTCCCGCGCCGGGGTTCGCACCGCCGCCAGGGCCGCCGCCCCCGCCGCCACAGCAGCCGGGCTTCGCGCCGCATCCGGGCCAGGGCTTTGCGCCGCCGCCGGGTCCGGGCTGCGCCGCCGCCAGGGCCGCCGCGACCACAGCCGGGTTTTGCGCCGCAGCCGCAGCCGGGTTTTGCGCCGCAGCCGGGGGCGCCTCAGCAGGGCTTCCAGCCCCAGCACCCAGGACCGCCGCAGGTCCGGCCGGCGCCCGCCGAGCGGGTCCAGCCGGGCGTCATGGTGAGCCTGCAGAAGTACCGGGAGGTGCCGGCCACCGGACGGTGGACGAAGCAGAACAGCAAGATGGTGAAGGTGACGCTCGGCCCCGAGTTCCACGCGCGCCGCGGCTCGATGGTCGCCTACCAGGGTGATGTCGAGTTCATCTACAAGGGCTCCGGCGGCCTGAGGGCGATGTTCGAGGGTGCCGTCACCGGGCAGGGTCTCAAGCTGATGACCTGCAAGGGCCAGGGTGAGGTGTTCCTCGCGGAGAACGCCACCGACGTGCACATCGTCGAGCTGCAGGGCAACTCGCTGTGTATCAACGCCAACAACGTGCTCGCCTTCGACGCCACCCTGCAGACGGAGATCCAGCGGATCGAGAGCCCCGGCATCCCCGGCGGCGGCGTGTTCCACCTGGTCGTGTCCGGCCAGGGTTCGGTGGTGGTCATGACCCGGGGTACCCCGGTGACCCTGCAGTGCCAGGGGCCGACGTTCGCCGACATGGCCGCCGTGGTCGCCTGGACCACGGGGATGCGGGTCTCGGTGTCGACGCAGGTCAGGGTCTCCCGGCAGATCTATTCCGGCGGCCCGGCCGAGGGGCTCGCCCTGCAGTTCATGGGACTGCAGGGCCATTTCGTGGTGGTTCAGCCCTACGAGGTTTGACGTGTTCGGCAACCCTCCCAGCGGATGTCCAGGGTGGCGGAGCATGATGGCTTACTGAGAGCGGGCTGTGCCCGTGCCCGGCATCACCTGGAGGATTAATGGGAGTCAGCCTCACCAAGGGCGGCAACGTCAGCCTGACCAAGGCCGCGCCCGGCCTGACCAACGTCAACGTCGGTCTTGGCTGGGACGTTCGCACCACCACCGGCGCGGACTTCGACCTCGACGCCAGCGCACTGCTGCTCGGCGCCGACGGCAAGGTCCTCAGCGACCAGCACTTCGTGTTCTTCAACAACCTCAAGTCGCCCGACGGCTCGGTCGAGCACACCGGTGACAACCTCACCGGTGAGGGCGAGGGCGACGACGAGATGATCAAGGTCAACCTCGCCGGGTTGGCGCCGGAGGTCGACAAGGTCGTCTTCCCGGTGTCGATCCATGACGCCGACGCCCGGGGTCAGTCGTTCGGGCAGATCACCAACGCCTTCATCCGGGTGGTCAACGCCGCCGACAACAACGAACTGACCCGCTATGACCTGACCGAGGACTACTCCACGGAGACCGCACTGGTCTTCGGGGAGCTGTACCGCAACGGCGCCGAGTGGAAGTTCCGCGCCGTCGGCCAGGGCTACGCGTCCGGCCTGGCCGGCATCGCCAAGGACTACGGCGTCAACGTGTAGCGAACAGGTGCCGATGACCGGCGGGCCCGCGCGAACGTCAGCCGGGCCCGCTGGCCGTCGCACAGTGGCTCGTCGTGAGCGAGCGGACGGTCGAGGCCCACGTGCGTCACGTCCTGCTCAGCTCGGCAGTACCGTGCGGAAGGTCAGCGACACGCGCCGGCCGCGGGTGATGACGGCGTCCTGCCACCGGTCGGTCTTGCGGGCGGCGATGCCATGGCGCCAGTCGTAGCGGGCCGGGCCCCGCATCACCAGCAGGCTGCCCGGCTCCATCAGCACGTCCAGCCGCTGCGCCGACTTCGGCAGGGTGTAGGTCATCACGCACGCCGAGCCGAGACTCACCGACAGCACCGTGCCGGCGAAGCACGGCACGCAGTCCACGTGCGGGGCGATGCCCTGCCCCGGCTGGTACTCGTTGACGATGACCTGGTCCGGCGGTGCCGGCGCGTGCCCGTCGCGGTGCAGCCGCCCGGCGAGGGCGCCCGCCCACGCCGGCAGCGGCCCGAGGAACGCGCCGGCGTCGACCCGCTTGCGGTTGTAGTCGTAGCGGTAGCCGTAGTGCTGGACGCGGCGGCGCAGGTCGTCCCGCCACGGCAGCGCGTCGATCGTGGCGAGCAGGTCGCGTTGCCCGTCCGCGTCGAGGTAGCCGGGCAGGTTGGTCAGCCCGTCGATGTCCATGTGCCCTCCTGCCGTGCCCGCAGGAACTGTACCGCCGCGAAATTCTTTCCGGTTTTCCTCAGGCAGGGGCCGTCCGACCCGAATCGACCGTCACGGAGCGTTTTTCACAAATTCGGCTGGGAGTGTGTCCCGTGGGCTGGTTGTACCGCGTCAACACCAGGCTGCTGGCGGCCTTTGCTGTGCCGCTCGTCGTGCTCACCGTCGTCGGGACGCTGGCCTACCGCAACACGGGCACGCTGGAGCGCAACAGTGACCTGGTCAAACACACCTACGTGGTGATGGGCGCCGTCGAGGAGGTCACCGGCACGCTCAAGGACGCCGAGACCGGCCAGCGCGGCTACCTGATCACCGGCGAGGACCGGTACCTGGAGCCGTACCAGAACGCCAGCGCCGCCATCGATGCCAAGATCCAGGCGGTTGCCGCGCTGACCAGCGACAACGCGGCGCAGCAGCAGCGGATCGCGCAGCTGCGGCCGCTGGTCAAGGCCAAGTTCGCCGAGCTGCAGCAGACCATCGACCTGCGCCGCACGCAGGGGTTCGACGCCGCCCGTGCGGTCGTGCTCACCGATCAGGGCAAGACGGTCATGGACCAGATCCGGGCGAAGCTGACCGAACTGACGCAGGCCGAGTCGAGCCTGCTCGCCGTGCGGGCCGCGTCCACCGCCGACGCCGCGGACTCCTCGCGCACCGCGGTGCTCGCCGGCACCACGATCGCGCTGGTCCTGGTGCTGCTGCTGGCCTGGGTGATCAGCCGCAGCATCCTGCGCCCGCTGTCCGCGCTCACCACCCGGCTCAGCGAGATCGCCGACGGCGAGGGTGACCTGACCCGCCGGGTCGACGAGGCCCGCCGGGACGAGTTCGGGTTGCTGGGTGCCGCGTTCAACCGGTTCGTCAGCAAGCTGGCCGGCACGATCGGCCGGATCGGGGAGCAGGCCAACACCCTCGCCGCGGCCACGGAGGAGCTGTCGACCGCGACCCGGCAGATCTCCGAGTCCGCCGAGCAGACGTCAGGTCAGGCCGGCCGGGTCTCCGACGCCACCGAGACAATGAGCGGGGCGTTGAGCACTGTCGCGTCCGGGGCGGAGGAGATGGGCGCCTCGATCCGCGAGATCGCCGCGAACGCCTCCGAGGCGAGCCGGGTCGTCGCGGAGGCGGTCCAGGTCGCCACGTCCGCCACCGACACCGTCACCGAGCTCGGCGAGTCCTCCACCCAGATCAGCGACGTCATCAAGCTCATCACCGCGATCGCGGAGCAGACCAACCTGCTCGCGCTGAACGCCACCATCGAGGCCGCCCGGGCGGGTGAGGCGGGCAAGGGCTTCGCCGTGGTCGCCAGCGAGGTCAAGGATCTCGCCCAGGAGACGGCGCGGGCCACCGAGGACATCGGCAAGCAGGTGGAACGCATCCAGCGCAACGCAGACGCGACCAGCCGTGCGATCGGCCGGATGAGCGAGATCGTCGAGCAGGTCAACGACTACCAGACGACGATCGCCTCGGCGGTGGAGGAGCAGACGGCCACGACGGCGGAGATGGCCCGCAACGTCACCGACGCCTCCAGCAACACCCGGGAGATCGCCGGCACCCTTGCCGGGGTCGCGGCGGCCGCGTCCAGCACGACCGCCGCGATCGGCGACACCCAGCAGTCCGTCGCCGAGCTCGCCACCATGAGCGCGACCCTGCACAGCCTGGTCGGCCAGTTCAAGTACTGACGCACTGATTATGCGCTTCAGTACCGGGCGCGAGGTGTGCGGAAGGGCTGCGCGGCGGGGACCGCGCACCATCCGGTCCTCGTGAGGAAACTGTTGCGAAACGTGGGATTGACAGCTTCAGAGTGCGGGCCTAGGTTGATGGAACTTATCCGGTTCAGTCACTTCGCCGCGACGACACACCCCCGTCCTCCGGCGCCCGTGCGGCCGGAGTCGGCCGCGTCGCACCGCCTGAAGGGTCTCCCGCGATGTCCCACCACGGGTTCAACGTCCAGTGGATGTTCAACGCCCACGCCGGCGTGTCAGGGCCGGACGAACGGGTCCTGGACGCCGTCGCGGCGTGGGGATTCAACTTCATCCGCCTGCCGACCGACTACCGGTCGTGGAGCATCGACGGCGACCCGCACCGGGCGGACGAGTCGGTGCTCGCCCTTGTCGACAAGACCCTGGACGCCTGCCGGCAGCGGGGTCTGCATCTTTCACTGAACCTGCACCGCGCGCCGGGCTACATCATCACCGGCTGGGAGACCGAGCCGTACAACCTCTGGACGGACCGGCCCGCCCGCGACGCGTTCGTCGCGACCTGGGAACGGTTCGCGCGGCGGTATGCCGACGTCCCGCCGCAGGACCTGAGCTTCGACCTCGTCAACGAGCCGCCGGCGCTGGGCCTGCGCGGTTTCACCCGCGACGCCCACGAGGCCGTCGTCCGGCACGCGGTCGGCGCGGTGCGGGCCATCTCACCGGACCGGCCGCTGGTCATCGACGGCCTCGACGGCGGCAACCTCGCCATGCCGGAGCTCGCGGACCTGGGCCTCACCCAGAGCGTCCGCGGCTACCAGCCGATGAGCGTGTCGCACTACCAGGCCGCGTGGTGGCCGGAGCACCGCGGGCTCCCACTGCCCAGCTACCCGTGCGAATACGACGGCCGCTGGTGGGACGAGGCCGGCCTGCGGGCGTTCTACGCGCCGTGGCGCGAGCTGGAGGCCGCGGGCGTGCCCGTGCACGTCGGCGAGTTCGGCTGCTACGAGCACACCCCCGACGAGGTCGCCCGCGCCTGGTTCGCCGACCTGTTCGACGTGTTCGGCCAGTTCGGCTGGGGCTTCGCGCTGTGGGAGTTCGAAGGCCCCTTCGGCATCGTCGGGCACCGCCGGCCCGGCGCCGTCTTCGAGCACCGCGACGGCTTCGCCGTCGACCGTCACCTGCTCGACCTCATGCAGCGGGCGCTGCCCCGCACCCCGTAACCCCATGCAACGACCGACCTGAGGCACGTACAGCGCAACCGATAACACCCCCACGCCCCGGCAGCATCCCCCCGACGGTGCTGCAGCGTAGACATCGGAAGGTGGTACCGCGCATATGAAGAAGCACCTCATCGCTTTGCTCGCCCTGACATCCCTCGTCCTCACCGCGTGCGGCGACGGCGATGACGGCGGCAGCACCGACGGCAAGATCGCCGGTGACATCACGGTCCTGACCCAGCGCACCGACCTGGTCGACACCGTGCTGCCGGAGTACAAGAAGAAGTTCGAGGCCAAGTACCCCGGCACGAACGTCAAATTCGAGGCGATCACCGACTACGAGGGGGAGGTGCGCGTCCGGATGAACACGAAGAACTACGGCGACGTGCTGCCGATCCCGAACTCCGTCACCGCCGACCAGCTGCCGTCGTTCTTCGAGCCGCTGGGCACCGTGGACGAGCTGAAGGACAAGTACCGGTTCGTGCGCTCCGAGCAGACGGTCGGCGGCAAGGTCTACGGCCTCGCCATCACCGGCAACGCCCAGGGCTACGTGTTCAACAAGAAGGTGTGGACCGCCGCCGGCATCACCACCCCGCCGAAGACGCCGGAGGAGTTCCTGTCGGCGTTGAAGGCCATCAAGGACAAGACCGGCGTGATCCCGCTGTACACCAACTACAAGGACGGCTGGCCCCTTGGGCAGTGGGAGGGCGCGCGCGGCGCCGTCAGCGGCGACCCCGACGCGGTGATCAAGCTCGGCAAGGAAGACGCGCCGTGGAGCCCGGGCAAGGAGCAGTTCATCATCGACTCGCTGCTGTTCGACGCGGTCAAGGGCGGTTACACCGAGCCGGACCCGACCACGACGAACTGGGAGCAGTCCAAGGGCATGCTGGGCACCGGGAAGATCGCCACGATGATGCTCGGCTCGTGGTCCGTCGTGCAGATGCAGGCGGCGGCCGCGAGCAAGGACGACATCGGCTACTGGCCGTTCCCGAACCAGGTCAACGGCAAGTTCTACACCGTCGTCGGCGGCGACTACAAGAACGGCATCAACGTCAACTCCAAGAACAAGGCGACCGCGCGGGCCTGGGTCGACTGGTTCGCGAACGAGTCGAACTACGCCACCGACCAGGGCGGGGTCTCGGTGGTGACCAGTGCACAGCTACCCGCGTCCCTCGCCGACCTGCAGACGGCCAAGACGGAGTTCATCGAGCTGAACCCGGCGCCGAAGGGTGAAGAGGGGCTCGCCGACAAGATCGGCAACACGGCCGAGATCGCGCTGTTCGACGGCAAGTACCGCCAGCGCATCGTCGACGCGGCCCGCGGTGCGAAGAAGGAGACGAAGGAACAGATCTTCGCCGACCTGAACAAGAAGTGGGCCGACACCCGGGCCAAGCTCAAGTAGGACCCCGCCGCACCGGCGTGCGGACGAACCACCCATCGTCCGCACGCCGCCGTCCCAGCCCGGAAGTGAGCCCGATGGCTACTGGCACCAACCTCGCGTCCGACTCCAGACGCCGGCGCTCCTCGCCGCGCAAGGCCGCCCCCGGCCGGTCGGCGCGGCCCTCCCGCGGCCTTGCCCGCACGCTGACGCCGTACCTGTTCCTCGTCGCACCGCTGACGTTCCTGATCGTGTTCACCTACATCCCCGTGGTGAACATGTTCGGCTACAGCGTCACGTCCTGGGACGGGCTCAGCCCGAGCCGGGAGTTCGTCGGGTTCGACAACTACGTCGAGATCGCCACCCGGCCGGAGCTGTTCGGGGTCCTGAAGGTCAGCCTGTACTACATCGGCGCCTCCGTCGTGCAGATCGTGCTCGCGCTCTACTTCGCGACGATCCTGAGCTTCAACACCCGCTTCCGCAACCTGTTCAAGGGTGTGCTGTTCTTCCCGTACCTCATCAACGGCGTCGCCATCGGCATGATCTTCCTGTTCTTCTTCCAGCCCGGCGGCACCCTGGACTCGGCGATGTCCGCGGTCGGCCTCGGCGGCGCGACCCAGCAGTGGCTCGGCGACCCCGAAGTGGTCAACTACTCCCTCGCCGGGACCTCGATCTGGCGCTACCTGGGCCTCAACTTCGTGCTGTTCCTGGGTGCGATCCAGTCGATCCCCGCGCACCTCTACGAGGCGGCCGAGATCGACGGCGCCAACCGGTGGGACCAGTTCCTGCACATCATCCTGCCGGGCATCCGGCCGATCGTAGGGCTGTCGTTCATCCTCGCGATCTCCGGCTCGCTGTCGGTCTTCGAGATCCCGTTCATCATGACCGGCGGCGCCAACGGCAGCGAGACGTTCGTCATCCAGACCGTGAGCATGGCCTTCAAGTACTACAAGCTCGGCCTCGCCTCGGCGATGGCGGTCGTCCTGCTGCTGATCATCCTGCTGGTGACGTGGCTGCAGCGCCGCATCGCGCCCGACGAGAAGGTGGACCTGTCGTGATCGCGCGTGTGCTGAAGTACTGCTCGTTGATCGGTGCGTCGCTGGTGGTGCTGCTGCCACCGGTCGTGCTGGTCATGGCGTCGCTGAAGACCAACAACGAATACCTCAACAGCGGCCCGTTCGACCCGCCCGGCGACTGGCTCAACTTCGACAACTACGTCACGGCGTTCACCAAGGGGCACATGCTCCGCGGCTTCGTCAACACGTCGATCATCATGGCCGCCTCGCTCGTCGGCACCGTGTTCATCGGGTCGATGGCCGCCTACGCCATCGACCGCTTCAGGTTCCGCCTGCGAGGGGTGGTCGTGGCGCTGTTCCTGCTCGCCACCCTCGTGCCGGGCGTCACCACGCAGGTCGCCACGTTCAAGGTCGTCGACGCCCTCGACCTGTATGACAGCCGATGGTCCGCGATCGTGCTCTTCCTCGGCACCGACATCATCTCCATCTACATCTTCCAGCAGTTTCTGCGCGGCGTGCCCCGCGAGCTCGACGAGGCCGCCGCGATGGAGGGCGCCAGCCCGTTCGGCATCTACTGGAAGATCATCCTGCCGCTGCTGAAGCCCGCGATCGCGACCGTCGTCATCATCAAGGGCATCGCCATGTACAACGAGTTCTACATCCCGTTCCTGTACATGCCGTCGCAGGAGCTGGGCGTCATCTCCACGTCGCTGTACCGCTTCAAGGGCCCGTTCGGGGCGCAGTGGGAGGTCATCTCCGCCGGCGTCATCCTCGTCATCATCCCCACCCTGATCGCGTTCCTGGCCCTGCAACGGTTCATCTACAACGGCTTCACGGCTGGAGCGGGCAAGTGAGTCTTGTGTTCGGTGGTGTCGAGGCCGGCGGGACGAAGGTCGTGTGCGCGGTCGGGGTCGGCCCGGACGCCGTCCTGGACCGCACCACGATCCCGACGACCGACCCGCGGGAGACCCTCGACCGGATCATCGGCTACTTCCTCGGCCAGCGCGCCGCCGGCCGTGACATCGCCGCGCTCGGCGTCGCGTCGTTCGGCCCGCTCGACCTCGCCGAGGGCCGCATCACCACCACACCGAAGCCCGGCTGGGGCGGCACCGACCTCGTCGGGGCGCTGCGTCGCGGCCTCGGGGTGCCCATCGCGCTGGACACCGACGTCAACGGCGCCGCCTACGGCGAACATCGCTGGGGTGCCGGCCGCGGCCAGGGCACCGTCGTCTACGTCACCGTCGGCACCGGCATCGGCGGCGGCGCCATCGTCAACGGGCAGCCGCTGCACGGCCTGCTGCACCCCGAGATGGGCCACCTGCACGTCCAACGGCATCCGGACGACGACTTCGCCGGCAGCTGCCCGTTTCACGGCGACTGCGTCGAAGGGCTCGCCAGCGGCCCGGCCATCGAACGCCGCGCGGGCCGTCCCGCCCGGGACCTCGGCCCTGAGCTCCGGCGTACCGTGGCGATCGAGGCGCACTACCTCGCCCAGCTGATGACGTCGATCATCTACCTGTTGATGCCGCACCGCATCGTCGTCGGCGGCGGCGTGCTCAACATCCCCGGCCTCCTCGACGCCGTCCGCGACGCCACCGCGGCCCGGCTGGGCAAGGCCCTGGACGCGGTGCCCGCCACGGCCCGGATGGACGAATACATCGTGCCGCCGGACCTGGGTACCTTCTCCGGCGTCCTGGGCGCGCTCGGCCTCGCCGAGCACGAGTATCAGCGGTCGATCCGCTGATCGGCCCGTTCCACCCTGTCCAACCACCATCACGGGAGTGCCCATGCCTGTCCTGCGTCCGCTGCACTCTGGCTGGACAGTGCGTCCGGCCGGTCCGACTCCGCTCGGCGATGTCGTCGTCGCGGCGGTTGTGCCGGGTTGTGTGCATACGGATCTGCTGGCGGCTGGGTTGATCCCGGATCCGTATCTGGATGCGAATGAGCTGTCGGTGGCGTGGATCGGTCGGGCGGCGTGGGTGTATTCGACGGTGTTCGACGCTGCCGATGTGGGTGGTGATCGGGTGGATCTGGTCGCTGATGGTCTGGACACGGTGGCGACGGTGACGCTCAACGGGGTGGAGCTGGGCCGGACGGCGAACATGCATCGTGGGTACCGGTTCGACGTGCGTGAGGTGCTCCGTCCCACCGGGAACCGTCTTGAGGTGCGGTTCGATTCGGCGTACGGGTATGCGTTGGCGGTGCGGGACGCGGTGGGTGAGCGGCCGAACGCGTATGACGAGCCGTTCCAGTACATCCGGAAGATGGCGTCGAACTTCGGCTGGGACTGGGGCCCGACCCTCGTCACCGCCGGGATCTGGCAGCGGATCGGCCTGCAGGAGTGGTCGCGGGCGCGGCTGGCGGAGGTCCGGCCGCTGGTCACCGTTGACGGCGGTGACGGCGTGGCCGACGTGCACGTCACGGTCGAACGCGCCGCCGAGGACCCGGTGACGCTGACTGCCACGGTCGGCGGGGTCACGGTGTCGGTGCCCGTCGCCGCCGGCGCGTCCTCGGCCGTGGTCACTGTCAGGGTGCCGTCGGTGCGGTTGTGGTGGCCGCGGGGGTTCGGTGCTCCCGACCGGTATGACCTGACCGTGTCCCTGGCCTCCTCGGACGGTGGCCTGCTGGACACGTGGCAGCGGCGGATCGGGTTCCGGACCGTGGTGCTGGACACCACCGCAGACGCTGACGGCACCGCGTTCACCCTCATCGTCAACGGCGTGCCGATCTTCGTGCGGGGCGTCAACTGGATCCCCGATGACGCGTTCGTCACCCGCGTCGACCGCGCCCGCTACGCCACCCGCATCGGGCAGGCCCTCGACGCAGGCGTCAACTACCTGCGGGTCTGGGGCGGCGGCCGATACGAAAGCGACGACTTCTACGACCTCGCCGACGAACACGGCCTCCTCATCGGCCAGGACTTCCTGTTCGCCTGCGCCGCCTACCCCGAAGAAGAACCCCTCGGCTCCGAGGTCGCCGCCGAAGCCCACGAGCAGGTGCTGCGACTGATGCCGCACCCCAGCCTGGTCATGTGGGTCGGCAACAACGAAAACCTCTGGGGACATGAGGACTGGAACTGGCAGGAACCCCTCGCCGGCCGCACCTGGGGCGCCGGCTACTACCTGAACCTCCTACCCGGCATCGTCGCCGCCGTCGACCCGACCCGCCCGTACTGGCCCGGCAGCCCCTACTCCGGAACCCCCTCACTGCACCCCAACGACCCGGCACACGGCACCACCCACATCTGGGACGTCTGGAACACCCACGACTACCGGCACTACGCCACCTACCGGCCCCGGTTCCTCGCCGAATTCGGATTCCAGGCCCCACCGGCATACGCGACGCTACGCCGGGCCGTCTCGGACGAGCCGCTGACGCCGACGTCACCCGGAGTCCTGCACCACCAGAAAGCCGCCGACGGCAACGGCAAACTCGCCCGCGGCCTCACCGGCCACCTCCCCGCGCCGGCCGGGTTCGACGACTGGCACTGGACCACCCAACTCAACCAAGCCCGCGCCATCACCTTCGGCATCACCCACTTCCGCTCCCTACGCCCCCACTGCATGGGCACCATCCTGTGGCAACTCAACGACAACTGGCCCGTCACCTCCTGGTCCACCATCGACGGCGACGGCCGCCGCAAACCCCTCTGGTACGCCCTCCGCCACGCCTACACCGCACACCTCCTCACCATCCAACCCCGCAACGGTGTCCCCACACTCATCGCCATCAACGACACCACCACACCCTGGCACACAGAAATCGACGTCCGCCGCATCACCTTCAACGGCGACCCCCGCGCAAAAACCACCATCACCATCGACGTGCCGGCCGGCGGGACACTGACCCTGCCGCTGCCGCCCGAGGTCACCACACCCGACGACCCCAGCCGCGAGCTGATCGTCGTCGACGGCGGCCCAGACCGCACGGCCTGGTACTTCGCCGAAGACATCGACCTGCACTACCCGACGGCGGCGACGGACGTCGTGGTCCACCCCACCGCGGACGGCGCGCTGGTCGAGGTGACCGCCCGCACCTTCGTCCGCGATCTGACCCTGTTCGCCGACCGTCTCCATCCCTCCGCCGACGTCGACCGCCAACTCGTCACCCTGCTCCCCGGCGAGACCGTCACCCTGCACGTCACCGGCACCACCGCCCTGCCGGCCCCGGACGACGCCGCCTGGCGCACCACTCCCGCCCTCCGCACCGCCAACGACCTCACGGCCGGCTGACCAGACCTCACGCCGAACTTACTCACGGACGGGTGCGCCGCCCGGGCCCGCACGGGAGGCGCCCGCCCAGGACGGACCAGGCGTGACCTGCTGGCCGCGAGCCGCGACACCCCGACGATCGGGCACCATCGGCACAACGGCGTTGCCCGGCGGGTGAGGCGCCGAGGCGACCGTGCCACAGGCGCGCCGCAGCGGACCGACGCGACGTTGATGACCGAGCGCGCTGAGCCCGCAGGCGCGGTTGCCCGGGCAGAAGGCGCGGGTGACAGCGCGACGGGCGCTGGGGTTGCGGATGTCGGTGCCGGGCCGACGGCGGCTGGCGGCCGGTCGGCAGGTGCGCGTCCTGGGCCGGCCGTGGGTGGTTGGGCGGCCCTGGTCGTGAGGGCAGCGATCGAGGCCGGGAGACCGGGCGCCCGTGTGACGGCCTTGGCCTTCGCCGATCGGCACGACCTCGAACTCGTCGCCGTCGAGGGCGTCGCTGAGGCCGACGCGACCGTTCCCTCCGGGGACGGCGTGGCTGCCATCATCGTGGGGGCCGGCGTGGCCGGTCCTGCTGCTCGGTCAAAGGCGTGCGCGACGGCGTGACGGGTTCCGGGGGAGCGGATGTGGGTGCCGTGCCGACTGCGGCCGGTGAGCGGTCAGCAGGCGTGCGTCCTGGGCCGGCCGTGGGCGGTTGGGCGGGCCTGGCTGTGAAGGCAGCGACCGAGGCCGAACGAACAGGTGCCCGCGTGACGGCCGCAGCCTTCGCCGCTGAGGACGGCGTGACCCTTCCCGCGGGGGACGGCGTGGCTGCCATCGTGGGAGACGCCCCGACCCGTCCTGCGGGGGATGATGTGGCCGCCGTCGTGGGGGACGGCGTGACCGCTTCCGCTGGGGACGCCGCGACTGTTCTTGCCGGGGGACGCCGTGGCTGTCATCGGGGGGAGGCACCGTGACCTCCGGCGCCCGAGATGCCGCGGACGACGCCGTTGCTGTGGTCGTCACGGCTATCGGTGGCAGAGGCTGCGGCGCGTTGGGCGACGGCGAGGCCTCCAACTGCGCCAGCAACCGAGCGGCGCGCAGCCGGGCCAGCTTCGTCGCATGACGGGCCACCAGCCCATGCGCCCGGGCCTCCGCGAACTCCGCACTGACCCGCAACCGCTCCGACCGGCGCCGCGAGCACGAGGCCTGCGCCGCGGCGAAGCGTGCGTCCCAATCGATCGACCCGGGAGCCGCAGAAGACCCGGAAGACGGTGCGTCCAATGAGAAGTACGGTCGTGGCACGTGCAGCCTCCCCCCGGCAGGCGCTACCCCCTCATTCTCGAACCCGCACACCACCATGTCCAACGCCATGACTCCCCGTGAACAACCTCGTACCGTCGATTACAGGCGCAGGGGGCGGGTTGACTGGCGGACGTGCAGCGTGCCCGGGGGAACCGTGGTGTGGGTGATCTCGCCGGTGGTCAGGGTGGTGAGCAGTGCGCGGGCCGTCAGCTCCGCCTGGTGTGCCGGGGTCTGCTCCACGGCCGTGATCGCCGGCACGGTGATCTGACACAGGTCCGAGTCGTCCCAGGCGATGACCGACACGTCGCCCGGGACCGATCTGCCCATGTCGTGCACGACCTTCAGGGCGGCGGCCGCCATGACGTCGTTGTCGAAGACCACGGCCGTCGGTGGTGAGCTGTCGCTCATCAGCTCCAGCATGGCGCCCATGCCTTCGACCGCGCTGTAGTTGGTGTGCAGCACCCGGTAGCGGTCGCGGTCGAGACCGGCGCGGGTCAGGGCGTCGAGGTACGCCACGTCGCGCTGGCGGGTGTGCAGCAGCTCGGCGGTACCGGCGACGCGGGCGAACGAGCGGTGCCCGAGTGCGCGCAGGTAGTCCGCGATCCGGCCGGCCGTCCCGGCGGTGTCGACGTCGACGCTGCTGATCGTGTCCAGGCCCCGGTGCCCGCCGATGACGGCGGCGGGCAGGCCGAGGTCGACGAGCGCGGCGATGCGCGGGTCGTCCTCGCGGACCTCGGTCACGATCACGCCGTCGACGTGGCGGCCGGCCCACCACTTGCGGTACACGTCCATGCTGTCGTCGACAGCGTCGACCAGGTGCAGCAGGAGGCTCATGCCGCTGCGGTTGAGCTCGGCCTCGACCCCGCTGAGCATCTGCGTGAGGTACGAGTCGACGATCAGCACCCGCGGCGGCCGCACGAGCACGAGCCCGATCGCGTTGGCGCGGGACAGGCCGAGGGAGCGCGCGGCGATGTTCGGCGCCCAGCCGAGCTCGCCGGCCGCGGCGAGGACCTTCGCGCGGGTCTGCGACGACACGCCTCGACGGCCGTTGAGCGCATACGACACCGCGGCCTCCGACACCCCGGCGTGGGTGGCGACCTGGCGGATCGTGACCCGGGAGGAGCGCCCAGCACTGTCGACCATTACTGAAGCGTATAAGACAATTGCCCCGCGCAGCGATGGACATCGTTGACATCTACAGACAGGCACTCGTACGCTGCGACCTGATTCGGTTAAGTCCCCCTCGCAGCCGCGTGCTGCCCCCGCCAGGAAGGCGACCGATGATCAGACGCCCCCTTGCCCGCCTTCTCGCCCTGTTCGCCGGTCTGGCCCTGGTGGCGAGCACCGGTGAGGCAGCCGCGAGCACCCAGCATCAAGCGAGGCACGACGGCTTCGTCGTGCGCCACGGCGACGACCTGACCCTCAACGGGAAGGACTTCCGCTTCGCCGGGTCCAACAACTACTACCTGATGTACCGCTCCCCGGCGATGGTCGACGACGTCTTCGCCGACGCCGCGGGGGCCGGCTTCACCGTCCTGCGGACGTGGGGATTCCTGGACATCGGCGCCCAGGACGACACCGGATCCGTGCACCACAAGGAGAACGGCGTCTACTTCCAGTACTGGGACGGCACGGGACCGGCCTACAACGACGGCGCCGACGGCCTGCAGCACCTCGACCAGGTCATCAAGTCCGCCCGGGACAAGGGCATCAGGCTGGTCATCCCGCTCACGAACAACTGGAGCGCGTTCGGCGGCATGGACCAGTACGTGCGCTGGCGCGGCGGCACCCACCACGACCAGTTCTACACCGACCCGGTGATCCGCGGCTGGTACAAGGACTGGATCAGCCACGTGCTGAACCGCACGAACAGCCTCACCGGCGTCAAGTACAAGGACGACCCCACCGTCATGGCGTGGGAGCTGGCCAACGAGCCCCGCTGTGGCGGATCCGGTGTCTACCCGCGCTCGGCGACCTGCACCGACGCCACGATCACCGCATGGGCCGCCGACATCAGCGCGCACATCGACGGCGTCGACGGGCGGCACCTCATCAGCTCCGGCGACGAGGGATTCCTGTGTACCGACCGCGCCGGCACCGACTTCACACTGAACTGTGCCGACGGCGTCGACTCGTCGGCCCTGGCCGCCCTGCCGGCGATCGACTTCATGTCCTTCCACCTGTACCCGGACCACTGGAAGAAGGACCCGGCCTGGGGGACGGGCTGGATCACCACCCATGTCCGCCTCGCGGACCGGCTGCGCAAGCCCGTGATGCTCGGCGAGTTCGGGCTGCTGGACAAGGCCACGCGCAACGTCGTGTACAAGGAGTGGACCGACGCCGCCGTGCGCTCCGGCATCGACGGGTTCCTGTACTGGATCCTGTCCGGCGTCCAGGACGACGGCACCGACTACCCGGACTACGACGGCTTCACCGTCTACTGCCCGAGCCCGGTGTGCACCACGATCGCCAACGCCGGTGACGAGCTGCGCCACGGTCAGCGCTCCCGCCCACCGGTCGCCGACCACGACACCGCGCAGACCTTGCGCGAGGAGCCGGTGACGGTGTCGCCCGCGACGAACGACATCGCGTACCGCACCAAGGTGAAGCCGTCCACCATCGACCTCGACCCGGCCGTCGCCGGCCAGCAGACGACGGTGACACTGCCGGGCGGCAGGTTCGGTCTGAGCGCCGGCGTCGTCACGTTCACGCCCGCGGCCGGGTTCGTGGGTCGGGTCGTGGCGCCGTACACCATCCGTGACCAGGCCGGTCGCACCTCGAACGTGGCAGAGGTGCGCGTCACCGTGAAGAACCGCCCCGGCGACGCGCTGGTCCTGGCGTCGTTCGAGTCCGGCACCGAGGGCTGGGCGCCGGCGAGCTGGCAGGCAGGCGCAGGCACCGTGACGCAGACGACCGAGTTCCATCCGGAGGGCGCCGCGGGGCTGCGGGCCACCACCGCCGACGGCGGCTGGTTCGGCGTGGCCGGCCTGCCGGAACGCGCCGACCTGTCCGGCAAGTCCGTGCTGCGGTACGAGCTGCGCACCGGCGCGACCGGCACCTCGTACAGCGTCGCGCTGCAGACCGGCGACGCCTACACGTGGTGCCAGTCGACCTGGGGCTACGCCAGCGCGGGCGGCACCATCACCGTCGAGGCGGACCTGAGCACCGCGATGTCCTGCGACGCGGCGGCCCTTGCCGACGTGCGGGCCGTCTACATCTGGTTCGACGGCAACGGCGTATACGACATCGACCACCTGCGCGCGCAGTAGCCACGCCGGGCGGGCCGTCATCTCGACGGCCCGCACCGGTGTGAGGTGCCACCGGCCGGGGCAACAAGGGATGGTGGATCGTTACCGGTTGATCGAGCCGCTCGGCACGGGCGGCATGTCCGTCGTCTGGCGTGCCTACGACGAGGTGCTCGGGCGGGCCGTCGCGCTCAAACGCATCAGCGACGTCCAGCACCGCGAGCGGATCCTCGCCGAGGCGCGCGCGGCGGCGCTGCTCAGCCACCCGCACATCGCGCAGGTGCACGACTTCGGGCACACCGATGACGGCGCGCCGTTCGTCGTCATGGAGCTGGTCTCCGGCAGGTCGCTGCAGGACGCCGGCGTCCTGCCGGTCGGCGAGGTGGTCCGCCTCGGCGCGCAGCTCGCCGACGCGCTCGCCGCGGTCCATGCCCGTGGCCTGGTGCACCGCGACGTCAAGCCCGCCAACGTGATGCTCACGCCGGGCGGCGCGAAGCTCGTCGACTTCGGCATCACGGCCGTCGCCGGGGATCACGCCGACGCGGCCGACCAGATCCTGGGCACCCCCGAGTACCTGGCCCCGGAACGGCTGCGCGGCGACCCGACGACGCCCGCCACCGACGTCTACGCCCTCGGCCTGGTGCTGTACCGGTGCCTCACCGGGCAGCTGCCGTGGGCGACCGGCACCACGACCGAGGTCCTGCAGGCGCACCAGCGCACGCGGCCCGCACCGCTGCCCGATGCGCTGCACCTGCCCGAGCCGGTCGGCGCGACGATCATGCGCTGCCTGGCCAAGGCCCCGAACAACCGGCCGTCCGCCGCCGACGTCCGCGACCTGCTCACCGCCGGCCGCGATGAGCGACCTGTGCCGCGGCGCCGGTTGCGCGTCGACCGGACCCGGCTCGCGGCGGCCGGCGCGGCGGTCCTGGCGCTCGGCGCGCTCGCCACGTGCGCGGCGCAGGACCCGTCCACCGGTGACCGCTCGCAGCGGCTGGCTGCCGGCACCCACCCGGGTGCCGCCGAGGGATGCACGGTGCAGTACACGGTCCGGTCCGCGGCGGCCGGCACGTACACCGCCGATCTGGTCCTGACCAGCGCGACCGACTCGCCCGGCGCCGGATGGACGCTCAGGTTCGCGGTGCCGCAGGGGCATTCGCTGACCGGCTCGGACGGCGTCGACCTGCGCCAGAACGGCACGGCGGTCGAGGTGGTGGGTGCGACCGCGCTGCCGTCCGGGACGGCACTGCAGCTGCCGATTTCCGGGGTGTACCAGGGCGAGGCCGGGCTGCCGGCGGACTTCGCGCTGAACGGCACCCCCTGCCGGCAGGTGCTCATCACCACCGCACCCACCGGCGCCGACGCGACGCGGCCGACGGCGGACACCGACCCGCACGTGGCGGGCACGACGCCGCCGACGGCGGGCACCGACCCGCACGTGGCGGGATCGGCCGCGGGCCCACCTGCCGGCGGGCCCGCGGCCAAGCTCAAGAAGCCGGCGAAGCCGAAGCGGTGACGGCCGTTCAGTTGTAGACGGTCGCCTGCTTCGAGGTCTGCTTCCAGCCGTTGGTGCCCGAGATGATGCGGTCGCCCCACCAGGCGCGGCTGTTGACGTTGAAGCCGTACACCATGTCGAGGTACTCCACGCCGCTGCCGTTGCCGGACCACGACCAGGCGAGCCAGCCGATGCCGCGGTAGTTGGCATGGTTGATGATGGCGTCCTCGTCCACCGGGCCGTCGGAGTGCCAGTGGCCGAACTCCCCGACGATGAGCGGCAGGCCCGCGTTGTAGTAGGAGTCGATGTAGGTGTACACCTCCTGCGCCGTGTCGTACACGCCGTACATGTGCACGGAGAACACGGTGTTGTGCAGCGGATCGGCCGCCAGCACGCTCGCCGCGTTGTTGCGCATGATCCACTGGTGGTCCTGGCCCCAGTTGGGTGCGTCCACGACGAGCGTGTGCTGCAGGCCGCCGTTGCGCAGCTTCTGCACCGCGCTCTTCGTGGCGTTCGCCCACTGCGAGGCGCTGTTGTTGCCCAGCGGCTCGTTGCCGATGTTGATGATCGCGTACGCCTCCTGGCCCTGCAGCGCGCTCTTCACCGCCAGCCAGTAGTTGGCCGCGGCGTCGAGGGTCGTGGCGCCGCCCTGGTCGCCGTAGCCGGTGGTGTCGTGGTTCTCCAGGACGCAGACCAGCTTGGAGGAACGGCACCGGGAGACGACGGCGGACACGTCGCTCGCGCTGCTGTAGCCGTAGCGCCCGCCGGTGAGCACGACCCTGATCGTGTTGGCGCCGGAGTTCTTCATGTCCGCCCAGACCTGGGTCTGGCCGGTGTACCAGGCGTGGCCGTGGTTCGCGCCGCGCATGATGAACTGGTTGCCTCTGGCGTCGAGCAGCTTGGTGCCGGACACCCGGAATCCGGTCGCGGCGGCGGCCGGCGCGGCGGGCCCGGCGATGACGAGCCCGGCGGCGGCGAGCAGCCCGGCGGCGACGGCGGCGAGGGCGAGGCGGGGTGAGTGGTTCATGGAAGCTCCGATCTGCACTGAACCGATGAAGCTGACGGTCGACAGCGCTGCGCCCGCCCGTGGCCACGGGCGGGTAACGTCGATGCGAGAAGTGCAGCGCTGGCGGGCGGTGCCGAGTCATTCGCGAGTGACGATGCGCATCAGTAGAGCACTTAACGGGTTAAGTCGCAAGGTGTCACTACAGTGAGCACAATGGACGGTCAGCTCGTCACCGCGATCATCTCGCTGGGCGGCGTCGCGCTCGGTGGCGGCCTGTCCTACCTGGTGCAGCACACCGCGCAACGCATGAGCGAGCGCGCCGAGCAGCACAGGCAGGACGCGCTGCGCACCGAGGCCCGTCGCGCCGAACGCCTGACCCATCTCGAGCGGTTCATCGCCGCGGCGGCCGACGCGGAGCGGGTCGCCTTCGCCCGCCCCGACGACTGGGTCGTCGGCGACGCCTGGTCCAACGCGGCAGACGAGGCAATGCACCGGTTCTGGGTCGCCGAGCGCATGCTGCAGGTGCTCTTCCCCGCCGACGTGCACGCCTCCGGCCGGGCCTATCACCATCGGCTCAACCGTGCGGTCTGGGACGGCGTACCGTCGATGGAGGCTCTCTACCCAGAGCTCGACGGCCTGCGTGACGCGTTCCTCGGCGCGGCCCGCGCGGCGCTGGACTGACCGGTGCGGCGGCTGGAGTCCCGGATCTGCACGGCCACCCGGAATGAGGGGTCATAGGCGGTCCTCCAGCTTGCCGCGGTTGCCCGCGGCGGCGGGCATCCGGGTGCGGGCCGCCTGCTCGCCGCGCAGGGACCAGCGCAGGAACTCGAGCGTGACGGCGGCGACCGTGTCGAAGTCGGGGTCCGGTCCGAGGTACGGGGCGAGATGGTCACCGTTGGGCAGGTCCAGCAGTGCCTTGGGCCAGGGGAGCGGTTCGTACGCCTCGGTGCCGCCCTCGAACCTGACGACGGTGTCCTGGCGGCCGTGGACGAACAGCATCGGCGCCGGCGCCCCGGTGTAGCCGACCCCGAACGGCCACTGACCACCGGCGAGGACGATGCCCGCCTTGAGCCGGTCGTCGCGGTGCTTCGTGAACATGCCGACGGTCGTCATGCCGCCCAGCGAGTGCCCCGCCGCGGCGACGGCGCCGCGGTCGACGCGACCGGCGAGGGGGTCGCCCGCGGTGCCGTCGAGCGCCAGCACGGCGGTCAGGACGGCGGCGGTGTCACCGGGCTGGTTGACGATGTCCTTGTCGTCGAGGCGTTGCGACCCGCGGGCCGAGTGCGGGAACGCGGGCGCCGCGACGATGAACCCGTCCGCCGCCCACGTGCGCAACAGGCGCAGATAGTCCTCCGGTCGCCGCGTGTACCCGTGGCTGAACACCACGACCGGGAACCGGCCGGCCGTCGTGGGGTGGACGAGCAGCGTGGGCAACGGCCGGTCGGCGCCGTTGCTCAGCTGCAGGGTCCGCTCCGCGACCGCACCGGCGGCCGGCTCCTGGCGGCCGGCGGGCTCGCCACGCTCACATCCGGCGAGCGGCCCGGTCAGGACCGCACAGATGAGCAGCAAACGGCCGAAGCGCACGGCGCAACCTCCAACGGTCCGGGGCCCTACCGATGGTGGCATCGCCGCGCGGAAATGTCGTACCCCGCTGCGATGATGACCGCGTGTTCGACGATGAGGATCTGGTGTTCGAGGCGGTCCCTGGATCTCACGACCTGGCTGGGCGGCTGGACGGAGGGCACGCTGCACCAGCCGGCCGTCATCGAGGACGAGACCACCGGCCGCTACCGCCCAGCCACCGACGCCGACCACGAGCGCTGGCGCCATGAGGAGGAGACGAACGTGCCGGCCGCCTGATGCGTGGTGCATCGCCCCGTCGCTTGAGGCGGCCCTTCTCCGCGAGGAGACCAGGTCAACGGGTATCCGTTCATCGAGGCGGAGCAGGCCGGCGAGCACGGACGTCAAGCGCGCGTGCGAGGTCTCGCGGGTCCGCCTGCTACCGAGTACCGCCGCGGGCACGAGTCCGGCCAGACCGCACCGATGCTGACCTGACCTCGCGGATCGTCGCGGTCAAGAACGCTTGCAGGGGGACCTACGGCGCGCCGCGCACCCCACGTCGGACTCGGCGACACTGGGCGGCGGCGCGGCCCGTCAACGCATCACCCGGCTCATGCGTGCCGCCGGACGCCGTGCCAGGACCCCGAGCCGCTGGCAGCCCGCGGCGGCCGGGGATCGAGGCTGGTCGGCCTCGATCCCCGGGTTGGTGGTTGAGCCTCGCGTCGGGTCAGGGGCGCAGGCTCCACTGCTGGTTGGCGGCGCCGGTGCAGGACCAGAGCTGGACCTTGGTGCCGTTGGCGGTGCCGAGGGCGGCGGCGTCCAGGCACAGGCCGGACTGGACGCCGGTGATGGTGCCGTTGGTGTTGACGTTCCACTGCTGGTTGTTCTGGCCGTTGCAGTCCCAGATGATCGCGGCGGTGCCGTTGGTGGTGCCGCGGCCGCTGGCGTCGAGGCACTTGTTGCCGTAGACGGTCAGCTGCTTGCCCGAGGTGTACGTCCAGCGTTGGTTGGTCTGGCCGTGGCAGTCCCACAGCTGCGCCTGCGTGCCGTTGGCGGTCGTGGCGTTCGGCACGTCCACGCAGCGGCCGGACTGGCCGCCGACGAGGGTGACGTTCTGCTGGGGGTTGCCCGGGGGAGGGGAGCTGCTGGAGGGCGGCGTCGACGGTCCGGACTGGAACTGGGCGAAGAAGTTCCACACCACGGCCCTGGTCCAGGATCGTTCGCCGGGTTCGTAGTCTCCGGAGAACCCGTCCACGGGGTTGGGGGTGTGGCCCGCGTCGAAGGCGGCCCACGCCACCGGATACCCGGCCCGGCATCCCGAATAGTACGTGACGACGTGGGTCAGGCTGCCCTGCGCCGGCTCCGGCGGGTTCTGGGCGGTGCAGCCGTTGTTCCTGACGAACCGGTCACGCAGCGACCTGCCCTGCGAGATGTTCAGGACGGGGTCGCGCAGGCCGTGCAGGCCGATGTACGCGATCGGCTGCGTGCCGCCGCTGCACCCGCTGAGCTGGCCGCCGGAGTAGACCGCGACCGCCCGGAAGACCGTCGGGCGGCTGCAGGCGATGGAGTAGCTCATGCCGCCGCCGTAGCTGAAGCCGAGGGCGAACAGCTGCGTCGTGTCGACGCACAGGCCGGCCTCGATCAGGCGGACCATGTCGTCGACGAACGTCAGGTCCTCGCCGCCGGAGTTGGCCCAGCCGTTGTTGAGGCCCTGCGGTGCGACGAAGATGGCGCTGTTGTTCGACAGTGCCCGCTGGCCGTAGTAGGACCAGGGGAAGCCGCTGGTTCCGCCCGAGTCGACGTCGTTGGCGGTGCCGCCGTTCCAGTGGAATCCGAAGATCAGCCGGTACGGGCGGTTGACGTCGTAGTTGTCGGGGACCCGCAGGATGTAGCTGCGGTTCTTGCCGCTGGTCTGGATCGTGCGCGTACCGCTCGTCAGTGTCGGTGCCTTGCCGCAGCCGGCGGTCGACGCCGCGAACGCGGGCGCAGGACCACCCCCGATGCTGCCGCTGACCACGGCGGCGGCCATGCCCAGCACGACGAGCGTCACGACCGCGACCGCTCCGGCCACGGATCTGTGTCTCGACATCACGCAACTCCTTCTGCCGCCCTGAGGGTCGGCACACGTCGATGGGGTCCGGCGGGACGCCGCTGTAAAGGTATGACGTGAGACGTCAGACGCTAGGACGCGGGCTCCTGACCGTCAATGGGCGAAAGCCGGATACCGCCACCCGCCTGGGTAAATGCGGAAAGGGGGCGTGAAAATTCGCCGGGCGGCACTCACGACTCTGCGGCGCCGTTGCGGATAACGCTTTTTCGCCCGGAATTCGCGCGGCGACGCATGCGGCCCGGCATTGATGTGCGGCATTGACATCTGACGTATTACGACAGTAGCGTACGTCCTGCCTGAGGGGCCCCAGCAGTAGGAACACGGGAATGGCACTCCCGAAATGACGCAGTGGCCGTCGCCCGCGCCGCACGAGCGGCGGCCACTCGCGCCAGCCTGACAATGGCACAAAGTGCCACCGGCAACGGCGTGAAGTGCAGCAAGAACAGCGGCGGAAAACTGTTATCCGAGACCCGCGCACATAGTCGGGTCTCGGTATCCCGGCGTGCATTGTTCCGGTAACTCGGTGCCGACCCGCCTGTCGCCCGAGTGAGCGCTCACACGACAAGCCGCACGCCACGTCCTCAGGAGGAGGGCTTCATGCAAGGCAAACTTCGGGCGCTGCTGCTCGTCGCGGCGCTGCCGCTCGTGGTGGCCGCGGTGCTGATGTCGGTGCGGCCCGCCTCGGCCGCTGGGCTGACCCGGGTCACCAGCTTCGGCAACAACCCGACCGGCCTCAACATGTACATCTACGTGCCGACCAACGTGGCGGCCCGGCCGGCGCTGCTGGTGCTGGTGCACTACTGCGGAGGCTCGGCCGGCGGCATCTTCAACGGCAACGGGCACGACTACGTCAGCGCGGCCGACCGCTACGGCTTCATCATCGTGCTGCCCGAGGCCACCCGCAGCGGCAACTGCTTCGACGTGTCGACCCCGGCCGCGCTGCAGCGCAACGGCGGCGGCGACTCGACCGGCATCATGTCGATGGTCGCGTACGCCCGCGCGAACCACCCGATCGACGCGTCGCGGATCGTGGTCTCCGGCTTCTCCTCCGGCGCCATGATGACCAACGTTCTCGCCGCGCAGTACCCCGACGTCTTCAGCGCCGCATCGGCGTTCTCCGGCGTCCCCGCCGGCTGCTTCGCCACCACCAACGGCTCGCTCTGGAACAGCCAGTGCTCCGGCGGCAGCATCATCCGCACCGCCCAGCAGTGGGGCGACCAGGCGCGCTCGATGTACCCGGGCTACACCGGCCGGTACCCGCGCATGCAGCTGTGGCACGGCACCACCGACACCACCCTCGCCTACCCGAACTTCGGTGAGGAGCTCAAGCAGTGGACCAACCTCAACGGGTTGGGCCAGACACCCGGGTTCACCGACCACCCGCAGTCGAGCTGGAGCCGCACCCGCTACGGCACCATCGGCACCCAGGCGACCGTCGAGGGCATCAGCATCGCCGGCGTCGGGCACCAGCTGCCGATGTCCGGTCAGCTCGCGTACGCCATCGCCTTCCTCGGCCTGGACGGCACCGGTGGCCCCACCACGCCGCCGCCGTCGACCGGTGCCACGGCGCTGGTCGGTGTCGCGTCCGGGCGCTGCCTCGACGTGCCCGGCGGCAACTCGGCCAACGGCACCCAGCCGAACATCTGGGACTGCCACGGCGGCACCAACCAGCAATGGACCGTGAGCGGCCAGACGCTCCGGTCGCTCGGCAAGTGCCTGGACGCCCCGCAGAACGCGACGGCCGGCGTCAAGGCGCAGCTGTGGGACTGCACCGGCGCGGCGAACCAGCAGTGGAACCTCAACTCGGACGGCACGATCCGCAACGTCCAGTCCGGGCTGTGCCTGGACGTCAACCGCGCCGCCACCGCCAACGGCAGCCCGGTGATCCTGTGGACGTGCACCGCCGCGGCCAACCAGCGCTGGACCCGGCGCTGATGGGCCCGCGCAGCGACGCCATGCCGCCCATGGCGCCGGTCGATCCCCCCGTGGCCCGTGCCACCGCCGGCCGGGACACCTCCCGTAAAGGAGACACCATGATCGCTTCCCGCGCCCGCCTCGCGGTAGCGGCGTCCGTCGTCCTGCTCGTGGTCGCCGGCGTCGCCGCGGTGACGCTGAGCCGCGCCGCCCTGGCCGCCGAGGTCGCCCAGCCGATCGTCGGCACCGGCTCCGGGCGGTGCCTCGAGGTGCCGAACTCGAGCACCACCAACGGCACCCAGGTCCAGCTGTGGGACTGCAACGGCGCGACCGGGCAGTCGTGGACGTACACCGCGTCCAAGCAGCTGACCGTGTACGGCAACAAGTGCCTCGACGCCAGCGGCCGGGGCACCACCAACAACACCCCGGTGATCATCTGGGACTGCAACGGTCAGGCCAACCAGCAGTGGAACGTCAACGCCGACGGCACCATCACCGGTGTGCAGTCGAACCTCTGCCTCGACGCCACCGGCCGTGGCACGGCGAACGGCACGAAGATCATCCTGTATGCGTGCGCCGGCCAGACCAACCAGCAGTGGACCCTGACGACGCCACCCACCGGAGGCACCGGCGGTCCGTGCGACATCTACGCCGCGGGCGGCACGCCGTGCGTCGCAGCGCACAGCACCACGCGGGCGCTCTTCGCCGCGTACACCGGCAACCTGTACCAGGTGCGGCGCTCGTCGGACAACACCACCAGGAACATCGGTGTCGTCGCCGCGGGCGGCGTCGCGAACGCGGCGACCCAGGACTCCTTCTGTGCCGGCACCACGTGTGTCATCACGGTGCTGTTCGACCAGTCCGGGCGTGGCAACGACCTGTGGTATCAGGGGTCGAGTGTGGTTCCTGGTTCGCCGCAGAGCAGCCCGGCGCGGGCGACGACGGAGTCGTTGACGGTGGGCGGTGGTAAGGCGTACTCGTTGTACATCAACCCGGGGAACAGTTATTGGCGTGACGGTCATCTGACGGGTGTGCCGACCGGGAGTGCGCCTGAGGGTATGTACATGGTGACCAGTGGCACGCATGTCAACAGCGGTTGCTGCTTCGACTACGGCAACAGCGAGACGACGCGGAAGGCCGACGCGGCCGGTGCGATGGACGCGATCTACTTCGGCACGAGCTGCTGGTTCGGTGGCTGTTCGGGCTCCGGGCCGTGGGTGCAGGCGGATCTGGAGTGGGGGCTGTTCCCCGGTGGCAGCAGCGCCTGGAACCCGAACCAGCGGGCGTTCACCAGCAAGTTCGTCACCGCGACACTGAAGAACAACGGTACGTCGCGGATGGCGATGAAGGGCAGCAACGCCCAGTCGGGCAGCTTGTTCACGCTGTACGACGGCACCCTGCCGAACGGGTACAGCCCGATGAAGAAGCAGGGCGCGATCGTGCTGGGCAGTGGCGGGGACTGCTGCAAGCCCGATGGTGGTGCGAACCAGAGCGCGGGCACGTTCTATGAGGGTGCGATGGTGGCGGGTTACCCGTCCGACGCGACGGAGAACGCGGTCCAGGCCAACATCACCGCGGCCGGCTACCGCTGATCGCACCGCGGGCGCGGGGGCCTCATCGTCACTCGATGAGGCCCTCGGCCCGTAGCGCCGGCCAGAGCGTGTCCGGCACGGTGACGGCCGCGCGGCGCAGGGTCTCGGTGACCTGGGCCCGGTCGTGGACGCCGACCACCGTGGAGACGACGGCGGGATGCCGCCGGACGAAGGCGAGCGCGGCCTCGGGCAGCGTCACGCCGTGCGCCTCACAGACCGCGGCGATACGGGTCGTGCGGTCGATGAGCTCGGCGGAGGCCTGCTGGTAGTTGTACGTCGCATCCGCTGGTGGCCGGTCGCTGGCGAGCAGGCCGGAGTTGTAGACGCCGGCGACCACGACGCCGACGCCGTGGTGTTGCGCGGCGGGCAGCAGGTCGTGCAGCGCGCCCTGTTCGAGCAGGGTGAACCTGCCGGCGCACATCACCAGGTCGATGTCGGTCTCCTGGACGAACCGGGTGAGCATCGCCGACTGGTTCATGCCCGCCCCGATGGCGCCGATGACGCCCTGGTCGCGCAGTTCGGCCAGGGTCGGCACCGCTTCGGTCGCGGCCTGCTGCCAGTGCTCGTCGGGGTCGTGCAGGTACACGATGTCGATCCGGTCGAGGCCGGTGCGCGCGAGGCTCTCGTCGAGCGAGCGGCGCACGCCGTCGCGGCTGAAGTCCCACTGCCGGCGGTGGGTCGCCGCGACGTCGAATCCTTCCGGGTCGCGCTGGTGCGCCGTCGCGGGCGACGGGACGAGGAGGCGGCCGACCTTCGTCGAGATCACGTAGTCGGCGCGGGGCCGCGTGCGCAGGGCCGCGCCGAGTCGTCGCTCGGCGAGCCCCAGCCCGTAGTGCGGGGCGGTGTCGAAGTAGCGGATGCCCGCGTCGTAGGCGGCGTCGACCGCCGCCGCGAAGGCCTCGTCGGTGATCGCGCTGTACAGGTTGCCGCCCCGCGAGGTGCCGAAGCCGAGCGCGGTGAGCCCGAGCGCGGAACGGCGGGTCATGACCGTCGCAGCCGGTAGACGCGGCGCGCCGTCCCACGCCAGATCATCGCCTGACTCGTCTCGTCCAGCGGATCCAGCAGCGCCGCCAGCGTCTCGATCCAGCGCTGGTACGACGAGGCGAGCAGGCAGACCGGCCAGTCCGAGCCGAACATCAGCCGGGACGGGCCGAAGGTGTCCAGCGCGTGCTCGATGGCCGGGCGCAGCTGCGCCGGCGTCCACGAGGACCAGTCCACCTCGGTCACCAGACCGGACAGCTTCGCCGTGGTGTTGGGCAGCTGGGCCAAGGTCCGCAGGTCCCGTGCCCAGCCGCCGTTCCTGGAGTACGGCGGCGAGGGCTTGCCGAGATGGTCCAGCGTGAACGACACGCCGGGCAGGTCCCGGACGAGGCGGGCGGCCGCGGGCAGCTGATGGCGGCGGATCACCAGGTCGAACACGAGGCCGGCGGCGCCGACCGCGGCGACGCCGCGGCGGAAGTCCGGCCGGTCGAGAAAGCCCAGATCCGCCTCCTCCTGGATGAGATGGCGGAAGCCGACGAGCCGGTCCCCGCCGTCGCCGGCCCGCATGCGGGCGATGCGGTCGGCGACGTCGGCCGCGGTGAGGTCGACCCAGCCGACGACGCCGCCGATGAGGTCCGTGCTGTGCGCGAGGCGCAGCAGATCGGTGGTCTCCGCCTCCGAGGAGATGCTCTGCACGACGACGGTCTGCGTGACGCCGGCATCGGCCGCCAGCGGGGTGAGGTCGTCGACGGTGAAGTCGGCGTTGATCGCCGCCATGGTCGTGGCGTTGATCCAGGGCTGCGGGTGCTCGGCGCGGACCCAGAGGTGGTGGTGCGCATCGACGATCTCCCGCGGTGCGTGGGGCGCGCTGTCGGTCATCGGCCCAGCCAGCCGCCGTCGACGGGAAGGATGACGCCGTTGACGTAGTCCGACGCGGGCGCGGCCAGGAACACCGTGGCGCCGGCCAGGTCGTCGGGTCTGCCCCAGCGGCCGGCGGGGATCCGTTCGAGGATGGCCCGGTGGCGCACCGGGTCGTCCTGCAGCGCCCGGGTGTTGTCCGTGGCGATGTAGCCGGGCGCGATCGCGTTGACGTTGACGCCGTGGGCGGCCCACTCGTTGGCCAGTGCCTTGGTCAGCCCGGCGACACCCGACTTCGCGGCCGTGTAGCCGGGGACGTTGATGCCGCCCTGGAAGCTCAGCAGTGACGCCGTGAAGATGATCTTCCCTCGGCCGCGGGCGACCATCTCCCGGCCGATCTCCCGGCTCAGCAGGAACTGGCTGGTCAGGTTGACCTGGATGACGTGGTCCCACGACTCGTCGGGGTGCTCGGCCGCCGGGGCCCGGGCGATCGTGCCGGCGTTGTTGACGAGGATGTCGATGCCGCCGAGCGCGTTGAGCTCCTGGGCGAGCCGGCGCACCGCGTCGCGGTCGGAGAGGTCGGCCGTCAGCGCGGTGAACTTCCGCCCGGCGGCGCCGACCCGCCGCTCGACGTCGCTGCCGACCGGCTCGAGGTGCGCGGAGACGCCGATGATGTCGGCGCCGGCCGTGGCGAGTGCCTCGGCCATGGCCAGGCCGATGCCCCGCCGCGCACCCGTCACGACGGCGGTCAGTCCGGAGAGATCGAACGCCGGGGTCACCTGGTCTGCTCCTGCCAGTCGATGAGAACCTTCATGACGCTGCCACCGGACTCAAGTGCGGTGAAGGCGTCGGTGACCGAGTCGATCGCGCCGACCCGGGAGATGAGCCGTTTCGCGTCTACGGCGCCGGTCGCGATGAGCCGGATCGCCTCGGTCATGTCGTCGCGTTGGTACAGGCGGGCGCCGAACAGTTCGAGCTCGCGCCAGAAGAACCGGTGCAGGTTCACGGGGCGCGGCTGCGGGTGGATGGCCACCATGACGAGGCGGCCACGGGTGGTCAGGACGTCGACGGCGGTGGCGACCCCGGCGGCGGAGCCGGAGACCTCGAAGGCGACGTCGGCACCCGCGCCCTGGGTGCGCTCGTTCACCGTCGCGACCACGTCCGTCGCGGCCGGATCGAACGCCTCGACGCCGAGCTCGGCGGCGACCTGGCGGCGGAACCCGTCCGGCTCGATGAGCATGACCCGGGCGCCGCCGCGCTGGGCGACGACGGCGATCAGCAGGCCGACCGGGCCGCCGCCGACCACGACCACCTGGTCGCCGGCGGCAATGTTCGCGCGGCGGACGTCGTGGACGGCGACGGCGGTCGGTTCGATGAGGGCGGCGTGCTCCAGCGACAGGTCCTCCGGCAGCGCGAGCACCAGGTCCGCGGGGACGTTCCAGCGCGACTGCATTGCGCCCGGGGAGTCGATGCCGAGGAACTGCATGGCGTGGCAGATGTGGGAGTGGCCCTGCAGGCACGCGGCGCACGCGCCGCAGGACCGCGTCGGCATCACCGTCACCGGCTGGCCGACGGACCAGCCCGTGACGCCTGGGCCGATCCCGGCGATCCGCCCCGACATCTCGTGCCCGATCACCGCGTCCGCGCCGACCCGGGCGTCCATGTCGCCGTGGTAGATGTGCAGGTCGGTCCCGCAGATGCCGGTGTAGGCGACCGCGATGCTCAGCTCGCCGTGGCGGGGCTCTGCTTCGGGCCGCTCCTCGATTTCAAGGGTGCGTGCCCCGCGATAGACGACGACTTTCATCGGACTCCATCCGTGCGGTGGGTTGTCCGGGACCCCGGGCGGCAAAAAACGTAACTCGTATGACGTATGCAGTCAACACGAAGCGCGCGGAGACCGGTCGGTGCGTCGGGTCCTATCCGGTCAGCGCGGGCCGGACCCGGAACGAGCTCCCGGTCCAGAACGTGGCGCTGCCGTCGGGCTGGTCCACCCAGAGCTGGTCGCCGCGGTGGTGCAGGAACCAGCCGGGATAGATCTGCGCCTCCAGCAGGATCGTGCCCGGCGTCGCCCCGGCGCGCGCGCAGAACGTGGCGTCACCGCGGAACAGCGCTGTGCCCTCGTCCCGGTGGAGCTGGAACCGCCAGGACGAGTGGCGCAGGTACCGGCCGTCCTCGGCGCGGAACGAGAAGCACGCGGCATCTGCCAGCCCGGGGAGCACCGTGAACGTCGCCTGCTGCCGCGTCGCGGCGGTGCTGTCCGCTGGGACCGCCGCGAGCACGCCGAGGCTGTCGGCGGTGGTGACGAACAGTCCGGGCTGGTCGGCCGACTCGAGCGACACGGTCCGGCCCGGTGCGAGGGAGTCGGTCCGAGGCGTCGATGAGGCGGCCGCGGTGGTGGTGGCCGGCGGCCTCGGCGGCGGTCCGGTGGCCGGCGGTGCCGTGGAGGGCGTCGCCCGGACCGCGGCGGCCGTCGACGGCGCCGCCTGAACGCCGTGGGACGGCGGCGCCTGCGTGGGCAGGGCGACGACGGTGACCGCCGCGCCGGCGGCGACGGCGGTGGCCACGGCCGCGGCCACCGGGTGCGCCACCACTGCCTGGACGAGCTGGCCGAACAGTCCGGCCTTGACGGTCGCCCCGACGCCGCCGGAGGTGCCGGCCGCTGCCGCCGTCAGCGAGCCGGTGACCGTGGCGCCGAGGGCGGTCTTGCCCATCAGGCTCGCGGTGAGCGCGACGGGGACCGGCAGCAGCGCGAGGCCGGCCAGCAGCCGCTCCGCGCTGATCAGGCCCTCCGCGGAGTGGCCGCAGACCCGGCAGGTCCGGGTGTGACGGGCGATGCGCTTGCGCCACAGGGGGCTGGGCATGCCGTCCCAGCCGGACACCAGATCGTCCAGGACCGCGCACCTGGGCGTCGCGTCCAGCGCGGCGACGAGCTCGCGGCTCACGTCCAGCTGCTGGCGCATGCGCTGGATGCGCACGGCGGCGTGGGCGATGCTGACGTCCAGCGTCGCGGCCAGCTCGGCGCGGGTGAGCGCGCCGGCGGTCTCCAGCCACCACAGCGACAGCAGCGCCCGGTCGTCGGGGTCGAGCCAGCGGCTGGCCCTGGTCACCTGGCGGCGCTGCCCGGACAGCTCCAGCTGGAGCATCGTGAGGTCTTCGATCTCGGCGTCGGCGTCCGGCATCCCGGCCGCCTCGTCCAGCGGCGCGGCCCGGCGGGCCGCGGCGGACCGGCGGTGCAGGTGGGTGCTCACCTGGTGCACGGCGATCGCCGCCAGCCACGGACGGAAGCTCTCCGGGTGATGCAGCGCCGGCAGCTGCCGCACGGCGCGCAGCATGGTGTCCTGCACGACGTCGTCGGCGTCCGGGTGCCCGTCCAGCGCGCGGCGGACGATGGAGTAGACCAGCGGCAGGCCGGTGGCGACGAGCTCATCCAGGGCCCGCCGGTCTCCGGCCTGGGCCGCCAGCACCAGGTCGGGCGGGAAATCCCTGCCGGTAGTTCGCATCGTCACATCGCAGTCACAGAACCGACATCCAGCCGCCGTTCATGGCGGGTATGGCCTCCCGCATGGTCGTTGACTGTCACCGACGACCGGCCGCCACGTCAAGCAGCGACCGGGTTTCGGCTCTCGCGACCATCTGATCGGCCCGGGGATAACAGAAATCGGGGAAGAATTCCGCCGGTCACAGTGACGTGATCGACCATTGGTTGTTGGTGTTCGCGTTGGGCGCCCACATGGCCACGGTCGAGCCCGCCGTGGCGTTGCCCATGCCGTCCAGGGCGGTGCCGGTGCCGCGGTTGACGATCTGCCAGCGGCCGGTGCCGGTGCTGGTGAGCCGCCACTGCTGGTTGTTGCCGCCGTTCCACGGCGCCTGCGCGGCGGCGGCGCCGTTGGCGGCGTTGCCCCGGCTGTCCACGACCATGCCGTTCGTCCGGTTCACGATGCGGTGGTAGCCGTTGCCCAGGTCGATCAGCTGCCATTGCAGGTTGGTGCTGCCGTCCCAGTTCCACTGCTTGAGCACCGAACCCGACGCGACGTTCCCGCCGCTGTCCAGCACCAGGCCGGTGGTCGCGTTCGTGATCCGCGAGTAGTAGACCTGCTGCTGCACGCCGGTCACCCGGTACGTGCGGCCTGCGAGAGCGGGCAGCTCGACGAGGTCGGTGTCGAGCCTGGTGACGGTGACGGCGGCGCCGCTGGTCAGGTCGGTCACCTGATGGGTGCCGGTGAAGATCCGGCCTCGCAGCCTGACGGCCCCGTCGCGGTCGGGCCGGACGAGGACCTCGGTGGCCTGGCCGTTGCTCCACGTCGCGCCGACGGTGTGACCACCCCGGCCGCGCAGCCCCTGCACCCGGCCGGTGGGCCAGGCGGCCGGCAGTGCCGGCAGGATGTGCAGCTCGCCGGCGTGGCTGTGCAGCAGCATCTCCGCGATGCCGGACGTGGCGCCGAAGTTGCCGTCGATCTGGAAGGGAGGGTGCAGGTCGAACATGTTCGGTGCGAGCCTCGCCGTGGTGACGAGCAGGCGCAGCAGGTCGTGTGCCCGGGTGCCCTCCTCCATCCGGGCCCAGTAGTTGAGCTTCCAGGCGAGCGACCAGCCGGTCCCGTCGTCGCCGCGCAGTTCCAGGGTCCGGCGGGCGGCGTCGTACAGGGCCGGGGTGCCGCGCCTGGTGATCTGGTTGCTCGGGTGCAAGCCGTAGAGGTGCGAGACGTGCCGGTGGGTGCGCTCGGTCTCGACCCAGTCGTACAGCCACTCCTGGATGTTGCCGCGGGAGCCGACCTTCATCGGGGGCAGGCGGTCCCGGGCCGCGAGGACCCGGGCGCGGAAGTCCGCGTCGACGCCGAGCACCTCGCTCGCTCGGGCGCAGCCGTTGAACAGGTCGCGCAGGATCTGGTTGTCCATGGTGGGGCCGGCGCACACGCTGACGCCCGAGTGGTGGGGCAGCTCGGGGGAGTTCGACGGGTTGGTGACCAGCCACTTGAGGGTCGGCTCCTCAACCAGCGTGTCGAGGAAGAACTGCGCGGCACCCTGCATCGCGGGGTAGTTGGCCCGCAGGAACGTCAGATCGCCGGTGAAGAGGTAGTGCTCCCAGATCAGGGTGGCCAGCCAGGCGCCACCGGTCTGCCACATGCCCCACAGGGCGCCGTCGACCACCGACGTGCCCCGCCACGCGTCGGTGTTGTGGTGGGTGACCCAGCCGCCGGCGCCGTACTGCACCCGCGCGGTGCGCCCGCCGCTGACCGTGAGGTCGTTGATCATCCTGAAGACCGGCTCGCAGCACTCCGCGAGGTTCGTCGTCTCGGCCGGCCAGTAGTTCATCGGCAGGTTGGCGTTGAGGGTGTACTTCGAGTCCCATGACGGCCACAGCGCGTCGTTCCAGATGCCCTGCAGGTTGGCCGGCTGGGTCCCGGGCCGGGAGGAGGCGATCAGCAGGTACCGGCCGAACTGGAACAGCAGCGCCGCGAACTGCGGGTCGCTGACGCTCGCGTGCCGGGTGATCCGCACGTCGGTCGGCTGATCCGCCGCGGTGGTGCGGCCGAGGTCGAGCGTGACCCGCCCGAACAGCTGCTGGTGATCGGCCACGTGGCGGCGGCGCAGCTCGTCGTACGCCGTGCCTGCGGCGGCGTTGAGATGGCGCCAGGCGATGCCCTGGTAGTCGCCACCGGCGTCGCGGAAGCTGACGTAGCTGGTGCCGATGGACAGCAGCAGCGTGACGCTGTTCGCCGCCCGGACCTGCAGCGTCCCGCCGGAGCTGCTGACCGTGCCGCCGTCGGCGACGGCCCGGGCCAGCGCCAGGAACCTGACCTTGCCGGCGACGCCGTCCTGGTCGCTGGAGATGCCGTCGACCGCCACCGTCGCGCCGTCAGGGCTGGTGAGCGTCGTGCGCTGCGGGCTGTCGAACCGCGCGGAGAACGTGATGGAGCCCGGCCTGTCGGCGGTGAGACGCACGGCGATGACCTGATCCGGCGCGCTGGCGAGCACCTCGCGCCGGAACCGCACACCGTTCTGCAGGAACGACACCACGGCGGTGGCGGTGGTCAGGTCCAGCAGGCGGAAGTACTCCGAGACGCCGGAGGCGCCGGCGAAGGTCAGCCGGAGGTTGCCGACGGTCTGGAAGGCCAGCTGGCCCGCCGGGCGTCCCAGCATCGACTGGTCGATGAGGCTCTGGGCCTGGCTCCATTGGTTCTGGAAGACCAGCCGCCGGATCTCGGCCAGCGAGCCCGCCCCCGCGGGGTTGCTGGAGTCGTACGGCCCGCCGGCCCAGACGGTGTCCTCGTTGAGCTGGAGCCGCTCCACGTCGACGTTGCCGAACACCATGGCGCCGAGCCGCCCGTTGCCGATCGGCAGGGCGCGCAGCCAGTCGGTGCCGGCGCCCTGTTCGTACCAGAGTGCCAGGTCGTTGGCGGCGCCCACCTCCGGCGGAGGCGCGGCGGCGGCGCTACCGACCGCCATCCAGGGCGTCAGCGCGGCACCGGCGCCGACCGCCCCGAGCTGGAGCACCCGCCTTCGAGTGACATCGGTCATCGTGATCTCCCTGTCGAGACGGGGGGATGTGTTTCCGTCAAGCTACAAACGTATGACGTATGTCGTCAATCCTGTAGCGTGCTTCGATGTATCGATGGGCGCCGGAACCCGGCGTCCATCGGTGCACTGCAACCGGCGCGGCGGCGCGCGCCCAACTGACCCGCACTTGTCAGGAGGGTTCTCCATGCACCAGAAGCACCAAAGACATCGACGAATCTCAGTGGCGGTGATGCTCGCGCTGGCCGGTGGAAGTTTCACGGCCGTCGCCTTGTCGCCGGCGACACCGGCGGCGGCGGCCATCAACGCCGCGGACTTCCAGCAGGTGACGCTCGCGAAGGGGCTCTCGGAGGTCGGCGAGCCGCTGACCATCTCGGTGCTGCCGGACCGTTCGGTCCTGCACACGGCCCGCAACGGCACGCTGCGGCGCACCGACGCCAACGGCACCACGACCGTGATCGGCAACATCCCCGTCTACACCCACGACGAGGAAGGCCTGCAGGGCGTCGCGGCAGACCCGAACTTCGCCACCAACAGGTACATCTACCTGTACCACTCGCCGCCGCTGAGCACCCCGTCCGGTGACGCGCCAGCGACGGGCAACGACGCGACGTGGGCGACGTGGGCCGGGGTCAACCGGCTGTCGCGGTTCACGCTCAACGCGAACTTCACCGTCGACATGAGCAGCCAGGTCAACATCCTGGAGGTGGCCACCAACCGGGGCATCTGCTGTCACGTCGGCGGCGACATCGACTTCGACGCCGCGGGCAACCTGTACCTGTCCACCGGTGATGACTCCAACCCGTTCGACTCCGCGGGGTACTCGCCGCTGGACGAGCGGACGAACCGGAACCCGGCGTACGACGCGCAGCGCTCCGCCGGCAACACCAACGACCTGCGGGGCAAGATCCTGCGGATCAAGGTCAACGCCAACGGCACGTACTCGATCCCGTCGGGCAACCTGTTCCCGTCGGGGACGGCGAACACGCGGCCCGAGATCTACGCGATGGGCTTCCGCAACCCGTTCCGGATGAGCGTCGACAAGGCGACGGGTGTCGTATACGTCGGTGACTACGGTCCCGACGCGGGCAGCACCAGCTCGACCCGCGGGCCGTCCGGGCAGGTGGAGTTCGACCGGGTCACGTCGCCGGGCAACTACGGCTGGCCGTACTGCACCGGGACCAACACCACCAACGAGACCTACAACGAGTGGAATTTCGCGACGAACTCCACCGGGTCCAAGTTCAACTGCACCGGCGGGCCGACGAACAACTCGTTCCGCAACACCGGCCTGCAGACGCTGCCCGCGGCCCGTCCCGCGTGGATCCGCTATGCCGGCGACGCGGGCAGCCCGTCGGAGTTCGGCAGCGGCTCCGAGTCGCCGATGGCCGGTCCGGTGTACCGCTACGACGCGGCCAACCCGTCGACCACGAAGTTCCCTGCCTCGCTCAACGGGTTGTTCTTCGCCGGTGAGTTCGGTCGCGGCTGGATCAAGCCGATCGCTGTCAACAGCGACGGCACCCGCGGCGCGATCGACAACTTCCCGTGGGTCGGCAAGCAGGTCATGGACATGCAGTTCGGCCCCGACGGCGCGCTGTACGTCCTGGACTACGGCGCGGGCTTCGGCAACGGCGACGCGAACTCGGCGCTGTACCGCTTCGACTATGTCGGCAGCGGCAACAACCGGGCCCCGACCGCCGTCGCGGGTGCCAACGTGACATCGGGCGCCGCACCGCTGACGGTCAACTTCTCGTCAGCGGGCAGCAGCGACCCGGAGGGTGGTGCACTGTCCTACTCGTGGGCGTTCGGCGACGGCACCACCTCGACCGCGGCGAACCCCACGAAGACCTACACCGCCAACGGCACCTACAACGTCACGCTGACGGTCCGGGACCCGCAGGGCGCCACCGGGTCGGCCGGCGTCCAGATCGGTGTCGGCAACACCGCGCCGACCGTCACGGTCACCGCGCCGGCGTCGGGGCAGCTGGTGTCCTTCGGTGACAGCGTGCCGTGGAGCGTCACGGTCAGCGACCCCGAGGACGGGACGGTCGACTGTTCGAAGGTCACGATGACCTACCTGCTCGGCCACGACCAGCACGCGCACCAGATCACCTCGCAGACCGGGTGCTCCGGCACGATCACCATCCCGGTCGACGGTGAGCACGACGACGCGGCGAACATCTTCCCGATCTTCGACGCGTCCTACACCGACAACGGCGGCCTGACGGTGCACGCGCAGAACATCCTGCAACCCCGCCACCGCCAGGCGGAGCACTTCAAGACCTCCTCGGGCATCAACACGTTCACCAAGACGACCGCCGAGGGCGGCAAGACGGTCGGCGACATCAACAACGGCGACTGGATCGAGTTCGACCCGTACAAGGTGAACAACGCCACCTCCGTGCTGGTGCGGGCGTCGTCCGGGGGTACCGGCGGCACCGTGCAGTTCCGCACCGGCTCACCGACCGGCACCGTCATCGGCTCCGCCACGATCCCGGTCACCGGCTCGTGGGAGACGTTCACGACGGTCACCGTGCCGATCACCAGCCCACCCGCCAGCACCACGTCGCTGTACGTGACCTTCGCGGGCTCCGGCACGGGGCTGCTGTTCGACGTGGACAGCTTCACGTTCGGCACCGGCACCCAGCCGTCCGGCGTCGGCCCCGTCAAGGGTCTGGCGGGCAAGTGCCTCGACGTGCGCGGCGGCGCCACGGCCGACGGCACGCAGATCCAGCTGTATTCGTGCTCCGGCAGCGCCGGGCAGACGTGGACCCGGTCCGGTCAGACGTTGAAGGCCCTCGGCAAGTGCCTGGACGTCAACGCCGGCGGGACGGCCGACGGCACGAAGGTGCAGCTGTGGACGTGCAACGGTGGCGCGAACCAGAACTGGGTCGCGAACACCGACGGCACGCTGCGCAACCCGCAGTCCGGCAAGTGCCTGGACGTGTCCGGTAACAACTCCGCCGACGGCACGGTCGTGCATCTGTGGACGTGCATCTCGGGCGCGGCCAACCAGAAGTGGACCCTGCCCTGACCTGAGGACGACGGCGCCCGCGCACCCCGCGCGGGCGCCCATCTCCCACCTTCCGCAACCCTTCCGCAAACCGGAGGAACCATGCGCAGACTTCTCGCCGGTGCGAGCGCCCTGCTCGCCCTCGCCGCCGGCTCCCTCACCGCGTCGCTGCCCGCCGCTGCCGCCGACGCGCCCTACGACGTCCTCGTGTTCTCCAAGACCGCCGGCTTCCGGCACGACTCGATCGCCGCCGGCATCCAGGCCATCCGTGACCTGGGCGCGGCGAACAGCTTCACGGTGACCGCGACCGAGGACGCCGCCGCGTTCACGAGCGGCAACCTCGCCCAGTACGAGGCGGTGGTGTTCCTCAGCACCACCGGCGACGTGCTCAACGACACGCAGCAGACCGCCTTCGAGTCCTACATCCGCGGTGGCGGCGGCTACGTCGGCGTCCACTCCGCCGCCGACACCGAGTACAACTGGTCCTTCTACGGCCAGCTCGTCGGGGCGTACTTCGCGTCGCACCCGGCGATCCAGCAGGCGAACGTGAAGGTCGAGAACCGGGCCCACCCGGGCACGGCGCACCTGCCGCAGACCTGGACCCGCACCGACGAGCTGTACAACTACCAGAGCAACCCGCGCGCCACCGCCCGGGTCCTGGCCACCCTGGACGAGTCGTCGTACTCCGGCGGCACGATGGGCTCCGACCACCCGATCACGTGGTGCAAGACGATCGACAGTGGACGGTCGTTCTACACCGGGCTCGGGCACAGCCAGGCGTCCTACGCGGAGACGGCGCTGCGCGCCCAGCTGCTCGGCGGCATCCGGTACTCCGCCAAGCGGGCCAACGCCGACTGCCGGCCCGAGACCGGGTACACCGCGCTCTACAACGGCTCGACCACGGGCTGGTCGCAGTCCGGCCCCGGCAGCTTCACCAACTCCGACGCCACGCTGACGTCCGTCGGTGGCATGGGTCTGTTCTGGTACAACGCCAAGCAGTACACGTCCTACTCACTGAAGGCCGACTGGAGGATGACCGGGGACAGCAACTCCGGCATCCAGGTCGGGTTCCCCAACCCCGGCAACGACCCGAACGTCGCGCAGACCCAGGGGTACGAGGTCCAGATCGACGCAACCGACGCCGCGGACCGCACCACCGGCGCGATCTACGCCGTCAAGTCCGCCGACATCGCCGCCCGGGACGCGGCGCTGAACCCGCCGGGGGAGTGGAACACCTTCGAGGTGCTGGTCGAGGGGCAGCGCATCCGCGTCTACCTCAACAGCGTGCTGATCAACGACTTCACCAACACCGACCCGAACCGCAACCTCGACGGCTACATCGGCATCCAGAACCATGGCAGCGGGAACACCGTCGCGTTCCGCAACATCCGGATCAAGGAGTCGGGGACCCAGCCGACCGGCGTCGGCCAGGTCAAGGGCCTGGCAGGCAAGTGCCTCGACGTGCGTGGCGGCAGCTCCGCCAACGGCACGCAGATCCAGCTGTACACGTGCCAGCAGGGCAACGCGGCGCAGACCTGGACCCGCTCCGGTCAGACGCTGCAGGCGCTCGGCAAGTGCCTGGACGTCAACGGCGGCGGGACGGCGAACGGCACGAAGGTGCAGCTGTGGACGTGCAACGGCGGCGGCAACCAGAACTGGTCGGCGCAGTCGGACGGCACGCTGCGCAACCCGCAGTCCGGCAAGTGCCTGGACGTGTCCGGCAACAACTCCGCCGACGGCACGGTCGTGCACCTGTGGACGTGCATCGCGGGAGCGGCCAACCAGAAGTGGACGCTGCCGTAGCGCATCGCGTTATTGATAAGACGTCATACATATGATGAGCTGACGGTGTCAGGGTGCGGCGCCCTGACACCGACACCTCACGATCACACCCCACCAAAGGAGCGCCTCGTGCTCTCGAGATCCGCCAATCCCTCACCGCGGCCACCGGGCCGGTTGCGGTCGCTCACCAGGGTCGCCGCCGCGATCGTCATCGCCGGTGGCGTCGCGGTCCTGGCGCCGCCGGCGACGGCCGCCGTCATGCAGACCGTCTACGCCGCGCCGACCGGCACCGGCACCGCCTGCACCTCCGCCCAGCCGTGCTCGCTGACCCAGGCGCAGGCGAACGTCCGGACGATCGTGCCGAGCATGACGGGTGACGTCGTCGTGCAGCTCGCCGGCGGCACGTACCAGCTCAGCACGCCACTGACGTTCACCGCCGCCGACTCCGGCACCAACGGCAACACCGTCGTGTGGCAGGCCGCGGCCGGCACCCGCCCGATCATCTCCGGGGGGCAGAAGGTCACCGGATGGACCCTCGCCGACTCCGCGCAGAACGTCTGGCGGGCCAACGTCGGCACCGGCTTCGACAGCCGCCAGCTCTACGTCGACGGCCGCATCGCCACCAGGGCCCGCACCCAGGTCAACCGCGGCGACTTCACCGTCACGACGACCGGGCTCACGTTCACCAACGGCGCGCTGTCCTACCTGAACAACCTCGCCAACAAGAGCCGGGTCGAGGTGGAGTCGGTCAACTCGTTCACCGACCGCTACGTGCCGGTGCAGACGATCAGCAACAACACGCTCACCATGCAGCAGCCCGCCTGGAACAACAACAACTGGGGCTACGACACCCTCGCCCGCCCGTTCCGCGCCGGGCCGATGTACCTGGTGAATGCCCGTGAGTTCCTGGACGCCGCCGGGGAGTGGTATCTCGACACGGCCGCCGGCGCGCTGTACTACAAGCCGCTGTCCGGGCAGAACATGGCCACTGCCGACGTGCAGCTGCCGCGGCTCGAGTCGCTGCTGCGGGTCGGCGGCACCTACGCCTCGCCGGCGCACCACCTGTCCTTCGCAGGCCTGCAGTTCTCCAACACCAGCTGGCTGCAGCCCAGCGGCAACCAGGGCTACGCCGACCAGCAGACCGGCGCGTACGCCTACGGCACCTGGAACAGGCCGGCCGACGCGCTCACGTCGTGCCAGTCAGGCTGCCAGCTCTTCGAGGCGACCCGTCCCGCCTGGCGGCAGATGCCGGCCGCGGTCCAGGTGTCGGCGGCCAACACCATCTCCTTCACCGGTAACCGGTACACCAACCTCGGCCAGGTCGGTCTCGGCATCGGCAACGACGCCAACGCGCACGGCACCGGCGTCGGGCTCGGCGCCCGCGACGTCACGGTGACCGGCAACACGTTCGAGTACATGTCCGCCGGGGCGGTCATCGTCGGCGGCGTCCAGGCCGACGCGCACCACCCCAGCGACAGCCGGATGACGAACAGCAACATCAACGTCAGCAACAACGTCGTGCACGACGTCGCGACCGAGTACCGCAGCCACGTCGGGCTGCTCATGACCTACACCGCCGGCTCGACGATGGCGCACAACGAGCTCTACAACCTGCCCTACTCCGGCATCGCCCTCGGCTACGGCTGGGGCGCCAACGACGCGGGCGGCAGCCAGGACTACATCGACCGCGGCCTCTACAACTACCAGCCGCGCTACACCACCGCCACCGTCGCGGCGAACAACCGCGTCACGGCCAACTACGTCCACGACGTGGTGCAGCAGATGACGGATGCGGGCGCGTTCTACCACCTCTCGGCCAGCCCCGGCACGACCGTCAACGAGAACTACTTCCGCAACAGCAACGGCTGGCTCGGCCTGTACTTCGACGAGGGCTCGCGCTACGTGTCCGCCGCGAACAACGTCTTCGACAACACGGGGACCTGGGCCTACACGCAGGAGTGGGCGAACAACAACACCGGCAACCTGACCCTGACCAACAACTGGACGACCAACAACGGCAGCAACGTGACCAACGGGACCAGGGGCAACGTCAACACCGGGACGGTCGTCGTGACCGGCGGCAACTGGCCGAGCGGGGCGCGCACGATCATGGCCGCGGCCGGCGTGCAGTCCACCCAGCCTGCGGACACGTTCGCGCTGCGCGGCACGGCGTCGAACCGGTGCCTCGACATCGCCGGCGCCTCGCAGGCCAACGGCGCCCTCGCGCAGATCTGGGACTGCAACTCCAACGCGAACCAGAGGTTCACCCTGACCGCGGCCGGGGAGCTGCGGATGTACAACGGCAGCAAGTGTCTCGATGTGCTCGGTCGCGGGACCGCCAACGGCACCGCGGTGGAGATCTGGGACTGCAACGGCCAGACCAACCAGCAGTTCCGGCTCAACAGCAACGGCAGCGTCACCGCCGTCGGGGCGAACAAGTGCCTCGATGTCAGCGCCTTCGGCACCGCCAACGGCACGAAGGTGCAGATCTGGGACTGCCTCGGCGCCACCAACCAGCAGTGGACCAAGGTCTCGTCCTGAGCATCGACCTTCTGGGGCGCCGGCGGCGTGGGCGCCCCAGAAGGGCCGGGGGATCCGGTCCGGGCGCTACCGCTGCAGCCGCAGCGCGTCGCCCGGCCCGCCGCGGCGCACCAGCCAGGCGTCGGTGATGTGCGCGAACATCGCCTCGGCGGCGCCGTCGGGGTCGTGCGCGGCGATGCGTTCGCAGATGCGCCGATGACCCACGTTGGACGCCACGCAGAGCGCCCGCTCGGTGCGACCCACGTACCGCGCGGTGTGGATCACCTGGCTCTCCAGCGACTTGACCACCCCGCGGGCGATGCGGTTGCCCGACGCGTGCATGACCGTGTCGTGGAAGGCGCGGTCGAACTCCTCATAGGTGACGTGGTCGTCGACGAGCTCATCCATCCGGTCCACGAGCGCCCGGAGCCGGTCGATCGTGTCCTGGTCGGCGGTGCGGGCGGCGACGTTGGCCATGTCGGACTCCAGCAGGCGCCGGGTGACGACGAGGTCGTCGAGGACCGCGAGGGTGTCGTCCTCGGCGACGGTCGCGGCGAGCACGAGCTCGTCGAGCATGTTCCAGGTCGCCGGTGGCGTGATGATGGTGCCGCTGCCCTGGCGGACCTGGACCAGTCCCTTCTCCTGCAGCAGCTTCACCGCCTCCCGGATCACGGTCCGGCTCACCGAGAACGTCTCGCACAGGGCGGGCTCCGGCGGCAGCGGCGTGCCGGGCGGGTGGAGCCCGCGGACGATGCGGCTCACCAGCTCGGCGGTGATGGCCTTGGCGAGGTTCGCGGGTCGCCGCGCCCAGCCCGGTGGCGCCGCGGCGCCCGCCGCGGTCACCTGTGATCCCGTCATGACGCCTCCCGGATCCCACGCCTTGCACCGGCGTCGCGACTGCTACGCAGTATACGGGCCCAGTGACGTCAGACGTAATACGAATCTCTTCCGGCTCTTGCAGACGTCATACGTATGCCCTTATATTTCGTGGCGATGAACGGCTGATCGTCACCGTCTTCGATACGAAGGGCGCGAATATGGTCGGAAATGAGCACCTGTGAAAGTCACCGGATACCGCAGCCTGACGACCAAGCACGACTGGGGGCGGCTGATCGGCGACGCCAACGGGGTGATGTCCGAGCCCCGCACCGATGTCCACGTGCTGATCCTGGAGACCGACAGCGGGCTGGAAGGCGTCGGCGTCGGCCCGCACAGTGACATCGGCCGGGTCTTCGGCGCCGTCGAGGGCGAGGATCCCCGGGCCGTGTCGGCACTGTACGACCGGATGCTGGACTGGGTGTTCAAGACCGGGCACGCGGGCGCGACGTTCGGCGCCATCGGCGCCATCGACATGGCGCTGTGGGACCTCAAGGCCAAGGCCGCCGGCGAGCCCCTCTGGCGCACGCTCGGCGCGCTGGACCGATTCGTCCCCGGGTACGCCTCCGGGCTGGACATCGCCCTGGACGACGACGCCCTGGTGCGGCTGTACGAGGGCTTCGCGGACCGGGGATTCAGCGCCGCCAAGCTCAAGGGCGGCCGTGACCTCGAGCGTGACCTGCGCCGGCTGGAGGCGCTGCGGGACGTGCTGCGGCGCAATTCGGCGCAGCCGGCGCTGATGTTCGACGCCAATGAGTCGTGGAACCGCACGCAGGCGGTACGGTTCGTCACGGCACTGGAACGCCGTATCGACCTGACCTGGATCGAGGAGCCTGTGCGACGCTGGGACACCGCCGGACTCGCCGCCGTCCGGCACGGCATCCGGGCCGCCGTGGCCACGGGGGAGAACCTCACCGGCCTGGAGCAGTACCGTCCGCTGCTGGACGCCGACGCCGTCGACATCGTCCAGGTCGGCAACGTCTGGGGCATCACCCACTTCCTGCGGGTGGCCGCCCTGGCGCACGGGCACGACCTGCCCGTCAGCGCGGTGGCGTACCACGCCAACCCCTCCGCGCACGCCGCCGCCGCCGTGCCGAACCACCTGGCGTTCGAGATCCAGGACGTCTCGTCGCCGATCGGGCTCACGGTCGACCAGGAGTATCAGGACGGCGGCATCGTGCTCGGCGACGAGCCGGGCCTCGGCATCAGGGTCGACGAGGCGCACATCGCCGCGCTGCAGGTCACAGGCTCGCTGATCGCGGTCGCCGGCCCGCACGTCCGGCCCGCCCGCGCCGGGCTGCGGCTGACCCTCGACGACCGCCACGAGCGGCGTCTCGGTGCGACGGCGGCGGAGGCGACGGCGTGAGCGCGCCCCGGGGCGTCGAACGGCACGCCCTCATCGTCGGTGTCCGCCCGGAGCGCCGGGAGGAGTACCTGCGGCTGCACAGCGCCGTGTGGCCGCAGGTCGAACAGACCCTGCGCGACGCGAACATCACCAACTACTCGATCTTCATCGTCGGTGACATGCTGTTCGCGTACTACGAGTACGTCGGCGACGATCACGAGGCCGACCTGGCCAAGGTCGGCGAGGACCCGGTGACGCGCGAGTGGTGGACGCACACCGACCCGTGCCAGGTGCGCATCGTCGAGGAACGGATCCCCGGCGCCCTCTGGCAGCCCATCGAGGAGATCTGGCACCTGTCGTGACGGTGCGTGCGGTCCGGGTCCGTCGCCGTGGCCAACTGGCCGTCACGCCGGCCCGCGCCGCTCGGTAGACTCTGCGCCGACCCGCAGCACGTGGCCGCGGCGGGTCGGCGGAGGGTAGATGACGGCATCACAGCGTTCGACCGTGGGCGGCGCACCGCCTCCCGGGTGGGTCCGGGGACCTGCCAGCCTCGCGAAGGCACTCACCGCCGAGCTGGTGGAGCGCATCGTGCGCGGGACGCACGAGCCGGGCAGCTCGCTGCCCCCGGAGCCGGTGCTGTGCGAGACCTACTCGGTCAGCCGGACGGTCGTGCGGGAGACCGTGAAGATCCTGCAGGAGAAGGGCCTGGTCCAGGTCCGGCAGGGCAGCGGCACGGTGGTGAACCCGCCGGCGATGTGGGACCTGCTGGACGAGCTGGTCCTTGCTGCGGCGATCGCCGTGGACCAGGACCTGGCGGTGCTCGACGACGTGGTCGTGACCCGCAGGGTCCTCGAGTCGGACATGGCGAACGTCGCCGCGCGGCTGGCCGACCCGCAGGCCGTCGAGCGGATGCGGGAGCTGGTGGAGCGCATGGACGAGGTCATCGCGGACCCCGACGCGTTCCATGAGCACGACGCCGCCTTCCACGACGCCATCATGCAGGCGTCCGGAAACCGGATCGCCCGTGCCGTGGTGCGGTCGTTGCATCAGCAGGTGGCCAACATCGACCGGTACGTGGGCAGGACCGACCGTCCGCTGCGCGAGGCGGCCAACCGCGGGCACCGGCGCATCTTCGAGCGCGTCGCCGCGCACGACGCCGAGGGCGCGGCGGAGGCGATGTTCGCGCACATCACCGACGCCTGGCTGGTGCGGCGCAGCGGGTCCGCGGACCCCGACCGCCTGCGCCGGTAGCGGCGTCCCGGCGCGCGCCGCGCGCGGCCCGTTCACACCGCCGCCAGCGGCCGGGACTGGGGGAGCATGAAGCCGGTCGGGTCCTCGATCATGCGGTCGACCACGACACCGGCCCCGCCGCGTGCGGCGGCGGTGAAGCCGAAGTGCGACGCGACGAAGTGGCAGGGGCGCGCGGTCGAGGCCATGGCGAGCCCGGCGAGCCCCGCCTGCGCGGCCGGGATGAGATGGTCGGCGAACTCGGCGAAGTAGCCGCCCAGGACGATCACCCGCGGGTTGAACAGGTTGACCAGGACGGCGCCGCCGTGCCCGAGCCACCTGCCGATCTCGGCGACGGCGGTGACGGCGGCGCGGTCACCGGCGGCGACGCGGCGCGCGATCTCACGGATGCGCTCCTCCGGGTCCGGCACCGGGTCCAGGTCGAGGCCGTACGCGGCGTCCGGGGTGGCCCGGCGGACCAGCTCGGCGAGGCCGACCTTGGTCTCCCAGCAGCCGACCCGCCCGCAGCCGCACCGGCTGCCGCCGGGGTCCACCGGCAGGTGACCGATCTCGCCGGAGAACCCGTCCGCGCCGCGCAGGAGCCGGCCGCCGAGGATCACGCCGCCGCCGACGCCGACCTCGCCGGTGAGGTACACGAGGTCGTCGGTGCCGGCGGCGACGCCTCCGGCGTGCTCGGCGAGGGCGGCCAGGTTGGCGTCGTTGTCCACCCCGATCCAGAGGTCGGATGCGAGCCCGCGGGCGAGCCGCGTGGCGACCGGCACGTCGTTCCAGCCGAGGTTCGGCGCCAGCACGACGACGCCGCGCGCGGTGTCCACCAGGCCCGGCACCCCGACGGTGAGACCGATCGGGGTCACCCCGCGGCGCGCCAGCTCCGCGAGGGACCGCCGGGCCGCGTCGGCGAGGTCGTCGAGGCACCGCTCGACGCCGCCGCGCATGGCGTTGAACGCGACCCGTTGCTGGATGACGGTGCGCCCGGTGAGGTCGGTGCCGTGCACCGCCAGGTAGTCGACGTTGATCTCGATGCCGACGGCGCCGACGTCCGGGCTCAGGGCGACGCCGCGACCCGGGCGCCCGGCGGTGCCGGAGTACTCCAGACCGATCTCGCGGACCAGACGGCGGGTGGACAGCTCGTCGACGAGGCTCGACACGGTGGTCTTGTGCAGGCCGGTCGCGGCGGCGATCGCGGCGCGTGAGCGCGGCCCGTTGGCGCGGATGTAGCGCAGCGTGCGGGTGAGGTTGGCGCGCCGCACGGCGAGCTGGTCCGTCGGCTCCGCGGCGGCGCCGGCTCCGGCCGGGTCCCTGCTCCTCATCATCAACGCTCTTCCGGAAGAAGCGCGGTCGACCGGGCGGCATGGTCATTTCGACGATGCGGCGGCGACCGGCGGATGGTCTGTCTGGATTGGCGTGTCACGGGTCTCCAATGTGCGTGAACCGCAGGACCGAGTCAAGGGATCGCGCGTTCGCGAATATCGGTATTTACGGACGACTCCGACGGCTCCACGCGGATAACGGAAAAGTATTCTGCGATCTGTGTCGTCGGTGGGCACGGGTTGCCGGCACCCAGCTGAGCTGCGGCGAAACGTCGCCGTAACATGTTCGTCCCGAAAAGTGTTATCGGCGGGCGCCCGCTGCAGTCGCATTCATTGGGCCATGAAAATTTCGGAGTGCTGGTGCCACGGGCTTGCTGGGGCGCACTCGTCCACTTGAATGTTCGAAGAAGTTCTGGCAATCTCGCGACCTAGATGTGAGCGCTCCCGCCCCCGCTCGCAAGATGCCGATCCGCCATTGGCAATACGCGCTGCGCTGCATCGGTTGCCGCATGTGAGCGGTAACAAGAATTCACCTGCACCGATGCCAACGATGCGGCTTCCGACCGAAGGAGAACCCATGGACGTCCACGATCTTGCGCCGCCGGTCGCGAAGCGGCGACGCGGCTGGCGCTCGGGCATCATCGCTGCGCTCGTCACGGTGCTGGCAGGCGGCGCGGTCGTCATCGCCAACATGACGTCCGCGTCGGCGGCGACGGTCGACACGAGCGCCTGGTACGTGCTGGTGAACCGCAACAGCGGCAAGGCCGTCGACGTGTACAACTTCGCCACCAACGACGGCGGGCGCATCACCCAGTGGACGCGGGGCGACGGCGCGAACCAGCAGTGGCAGTTCGTGGACTCCGGCGGCGGCTACTACCGGCTGAAGTCGAAGCACTCCGGGAAGGTCCTGGACGTCTCCGGGTTCTCCACCGCCGACGGTGGAGCGGTCGTGCAGTGGTCCGACCTCAACGGGACCAACCAGCAGTGGCGCCTCGCGGACTCGTCCGACGGCTACGTGCGCCTGCTCAACCGCAACAGCGGCAAGGCACTGGAGGTGCAGGGCGCCTCGACCGCCGACGGCGGCAACATCGTGCAGTACGCCGACTGGGGAGGCACCAACCAGCAGTGGCAGCTCGTGCGGGTCGGTACGACGACCCCGACGTCGAACCCGCCGAACCCGGGCGGCACGTACAACAACCCGGTGGTGTGGCAGGACTTCGCCGACGGCGACATCATCCGGGTCGGCGACGCCTACTACTACTCGGCGTCCACGATGCACTACTCGCCCGGCGCGCCGATCCTGCGCTCCTACGACCTGGTGAACTGGGAATACGCGGGGCACTCGGTGCCCAGACTGGACTTCGGCTCCAGCAACTACGACCTGAGCGGCGGCCGTGCCTACGTCAAGGGCATCTGGGCCTCGACGCTGAACTACCGCAAGAGCAACAGCACGTACTACTGGCTCGGCTGCGTCGAGTTCAACCGCACCTACGTCTACACGTCGTCCGCGGTGGACGGGACCTGGCAGAAGCGGTCGCAGATCAACAACTGCTACTACGACGCCGGCCTGCTCGTCGACGACAACGACACCATGTACGTCGCCTACGGCAACAGCACCCTGAGCGTCGCCCAGCTGTCCGCGGACGGGCTCAGCCAGGTCCGCACCCAGCAGGTCTTCACCACCCCGTCGAGCGTCGGCACCCTTGAGGGGTCGCGCTTCTACAAGCGCAACGGCAGCTACTACATCTTCGTGACCCGGCCGGCCAACGGGCAGTACATCCTCAAGTCGAGCAGCCCTTGGGGCCCGTACGAGATGAAGCAGGTCCTGCTCAACATGCCCAGCCCGATCTCCGGCGGCGGCACCCCGCACCAGGGCGGCCTGGTCCAGACCGCGAACGGCGACTGGTACTACATGTCCTTTGTGGACGCCTACCCCGGTGGTCGCGTCCCCGCGCTCGCCCCGATCACGTGGACCGCGGACGGCTGGCCGGTCGTGCAGACCGTCAACGGCGGCTGGGGCGCCACGTACCCGAAGCCGAACATCACCACGTCGAAGACGGTCAAGCCGATGATCGGCGCCGACACCTTCACCGGCACGGCGCTCGGGCCGCAGTGGGAGTGGAACCACAACCCCGACACGTCGAAGTTCTCGGTCGGCAACGGGCTGCGGCTGCAGACCGCCACCGTCACCAACGACCTGTATTCGGCCCGCAACACCCTCACCCACCGCATCCAGGGACCGACGTCCACGGCGACGGTCGAGCTCGACTACTCCGCGCTCGCCGACGGCGACCGGGCCGGCCTGGCGATGCTGCGCGACTCCTCCGCGTGGATCGGCGTCCGGCGCGACGGCACGACCACACGGGTCGCGATGGTCAACGGGCTGACGATGAACAGCAGCTGGGGGACCGCCAGCACCGGCACGGAAGCGGCGAGCGCGGTGGTGTCCGGCGGCAAGATCTGGCTGCGGGCCACGGCCGACATCCGGCCCGGCAGCGGCCGGCAGGCCAGGTTCTCCTACAGCACCGACGGCACCAACTTCATCGCGCTCGGCTCCGCGCTGACGCTCAACAACGCGTGGCAGTTCTTCATGGGCTACCGCTACGCGATCTTCAACTATGCCACCCGGGCGCTCGGCGGCACCGCCACCGTCAACCGCTTCGTGCAGACCACCCCGTGAGCGAAAGGAGCCACCACAGCATGACCGCTCGAAGACTTCGCGTGATCCTGCCACTCGTCGCGGCCACCGTGCTTGCCGCCGGCACCGCCGTGTTCTTCAACGGCTCCGCCGACGCCGGCACCACCCTCGGCGCGTCGGCGGCGGAGAAGGGCCGCTACTTCGGCGCCGCCGTCGCCGCGGGCCGGCTCGGCGACAGCACCTACGTCGGCATCCTCGACCGTGAGTTCAACGCGATCACGCCCGAGAACGAGATGAAATGGGACGCCACCGAACCGTCCCAGGGCCAGTTCCGTTACACCGGCGGCGACCAGATCGTCGCGCACGCCCAGGCGCACGGGCAGAAGGTCCGCGGCCACACGCTGACCTGGCACGCCCAGCAGCCCGGCTGGGCGCAGAACATGTCCGGCAGCACGCTGCGCAACGCGATGGTCAACCACATCACCCAGGTCGCGACGCACTTCAAGGGCAAGGTGTTCGCCTGGGACGTGGTGAACGAGGCGTTCGCCGACGGCGGCAGCGGCGGCCGGCGGGACTCGAACCTGCAGCGCACCGGCAACGACTGGATCGAGGTCGCGTTCCGCACCGCCCGCGCCGCCGACCCGGGCGCGAAACTCTGCTACAACGACTACAACACCGACGGGATCAACGCCAAGAGCACCGGCATCTACAACATGGTGCGGGACTTCAAGTCCCGTGGCGTGCCGATCGACTGCGTCGGATTCCAGTCCCACCTGGGCAACTCGGTGTCCGGTGACTACCAGGCCAACCTGCAGCGCTTCGCCGACCTCGGCGTCGACGTGCAGATCACCGAGCTCGACATCGCCGGCAGCAACCAGGCGAACAACTACGCCACCGTGGTCAAGGCCTGCCTCGCGGTGTCCCGCTGCACCGGCATCACCGTGTGGGGCATCCGCGACAGCGACTCGTGGCGTACCGGCGAGAACCCGTTGCTGTTCACCGCCTCCGGCGCGAAGAAGGCGGCCTACACCTCGACGCTCAACGCGCTGAACGCCGGCACCAACCCCGGCCCGACGGGTGGCCCCGTGGACACGAGCGCCTGGTACGTGCTGGTGAACCGCAACAGCGGCAAGGCCGTCGACGTGTACAACTTCGCCACCAACGACGGCGCGCGCATCACCCAGTGGACGCGGACCAGCGCCGCGAACCAGCAGTGGCAGTTCGTGGACTCCGGCGGCGGCTACTACCGGCTCAAGTCGAAGCAGTCGGGCAAGGTCCTGGACGTCTCCGGCTTCTCCACCGCCGACGGCGGCACCGTCGTGCAGTGGACCGATCTCAACGGCACCAACCAGCAGTGGCGGCTCGCGGACTCCGGCGGCTATGTGCGGCTGATCAACCGCAACAGTGGCAAGGCCCTGGAGGTTCAGGGCGCTTCCACGGCCGACGGCGGCAACATCGTGCAGTACGCCGACTGGGGCGGCAACAACCAGCAGTGGCAGCTCGTCCGCATCTGATAGACACCCCTCGAAGGAGCACATCCCGAATGAACACGCAACGAACACGTCGACGGCTCGGCCTCGCCGTTGCCGCGGTGGCGACCGTACTGGCCGGCGCGGGCGTGACCGTCCTCAACATGTCGACCGCCTCGGCGGCCACAGTGGACACCAGCGCGTCCTACGTCCTCGTCAACCGCAACAGCGGCAAGGCCCTGGACGTGTACAACTTCGCCACGAACGACGGCGCGCGGATCACCCAGTGGGCACGCAGTGACGCCAACAACCAGCAGTGGCAGTTCGTGGACTCCGGCGGCGGCTACTACCGGCTCAAGTCGAAGCTGTCCTCGAAGGTCCTGGACGTGTACAACTTCTCCACGGCCGACGGCGCGTCCGTCGTGCAGTGGTCCGACCTCAACGGCACCAACCAGCAGTGGCGCCTGGCGGACTCGTCCGGTGGCTACGTGCGGCTGATCAACCGCAACAGTGGCAAGGCCCTGGAGGTTCAGGGCGCTTCCACCGCCGACGGCGGCAACATCGTGCAGTACGCCGACTGGGGCGGCAACAACCAGCAGTGGCAGCTCGTCCGAGTCGGTGGCACCACCCCGACCACGCCGGGCACCACCACCGGCTCCGGGTGCACGCTGCCGTCCTCCTACCGGTGGTCATCGACGGGCTCCCTGGCCAACCCGAAGTCCGGGTGGGTCTCGCTGAAGGACTTCACCAACGTCGTCTACAACGGCCGGCACCTGGTCTACGCCACGACGCACGACACCGGGTCGACGTGGGGCTCGATGAACTTCGGGCTGTTCACCAACTGGTCGGACATGGGCTCGGCCAGCCAGAACGGCATGAACTTCGGTGCCGTGGCACCCACGCTGTTCTACTTCGCACCGAAGAACATCTGGGTGCTGACCTACCAGTGGGGCGGCGCGGCGTTCAACTACCGGACCTCCAGCGACCCGACCAACGCCAACGGCTGGTCCTCGGCGCAGACGCTGTTCACTGGCAGCATCTCCGGCTCCGGCACCGGCCCGATCGACCAGACGATCATCGGTGACGGCAGCAACATGTACCTGTTCTTCGCCGGTGACAACGGCAAGATCTACCGGGCCAGCATGCCGATCGGGAACTTCCCCGGCAACTTCGGCTCCTCCTACACCCAGATCATGAGCGACTCGACCAACAACCTGTTCGAAGGCGTCGAGGTGTACAAGGTCCAGGGCCAGAACCAGTACCTGATGCTCGTCGAGGCGATCGGCAGCCAGGGCCGCTACTTCCGCTCGTTCACGTCCTCCAGCCTGAGCGGCTCGTGGACGCCGAACGCCGCCAGCGAGAGCAACCCCTTCGCCGGTAAGGCCAACAGCGGGGCGACCTGGACCAACGACATCAGCCACGGCGACCTGGTCCGCAGCAACCCCGACCAGACCAAGACCGTCGACCCGTGCAACCTGCAGCTGCTGTACCAGGGCCGCAGCCCCAGCTCCGGCGGCGACTACGGCCTCCTGCCGTACCGCCCCGGTGTGCTGACCCTGCAGCGCTAACCCATCGGATCACCGGCCGGCCGCCTCCGGGCGGCCGGCCTTTCATCCCCCAGGAGGCACCGCCATGCGCACGGCACGACATTGGCTCATCGCCGCGGCAATGACCGCCGCACTGACCGCGGCCGGCGCCGCGGTCCTCACCGCACCCGCGTCAGCGGAGTCCAACGGCGGCGTGCGGGTCATGCCGCTCGGCGACTCGATCACCGAGGGCACCCAGGTCCCCGGCGGCTACCGCATCGGCCTGTGGCAGCGGCTCGCCGCCGGCGGCTACCGCAACGACTTCGTCGGCTCCCAGTTCAACGGCCCGGGGTCCCTGGGAGACCACGACCACGAAGGCCACCCGGGATGGCGGATCGACCAGATCGACGCCAACATCAGTGGCTGGCTGCGCAACACCACCCCGCGCACCGTCCTGCTGCACATCGGCACCAACGACGTGCTGCAGAACTACAACGTCTCCGGCGCGCCCGGCCGGCTCTCCACCCTCGTCGACCACATCACCGCCGCCGCGCCGAACGCCGACGTGTTCGTCGCCAGCATCATCCCGATCAGCAACAGCGGCCAGGAGACGGCGGCCCGGAACTTCAACGCCACCATCCCCGGCATGGTGCAGAGCAAGGTCAACGCCGGCAAGCGGGTCCACTTCGTCGACATGCACGCCGCGCTCGGCACCGGCGACCTCATCGACGGTGTCCACCCGACCGCGGGCGGCTACGACAAGATGGCCGCCACCTGGTACACGGCGCTGCGCGCGGTGCCGGGCAGCATCGGCGACCCGTCCACCCCCACCACCCCGCCCCCGGGCAACGGCACCGCGCTGGTCAGCGCCGCGTCCGGGCGCTGCCTGGACGTGCCGAACAGCAGCGCGACCAACGGCGTCCAGCCGATCATCTACGACTGCAACGGCAACGCCAACCAGAGCTGGACCCTCAACGGTCAGGCCCTGCAGTCGCTCGGCAAGTGCCTCGACTCACCGACCGGCGCCACCGCCGGCACCAAGGTGCAGCTGTGGGACTGCCACGGCGGGACCAACCAGCGCTGGAACCTCAACACCAACGGCACCATCAGCAACGCGCAGTCCGGCCTGTGCCTCGACGTGCGCGGCAACGCCACCGCCAACGGGACCCTTGTGCAGCTGTGGACCTGCACCGCAGCGGCGAACCAGCGCTGGACCAGGAGATAATCATGAAACGATTGACCGGACTGCTCGCCGCGGGCCTCCTGCTCGTGGCCGGCCTCACCACCGTGCTGCGCGGCCCCGACGCGCAGGCCCTCGAGAACGGCGTGGCCCGCACCCCACCGATGGGCTGGAACAGCTGGAACACGTTCGGCTGCAACATCAGCGAGTCGCTGATCCAGCAGATGGCCGACTCGATCGTCAGCAGCGGCATGCGGGACCTCGGCTACAAGTACGTGGTCGTCGACGACTGCTGGATGAACTCCACCCGGGACTCCCAAGGCAACCTGCAGGCCAACGCCAGCCGGTTCCCGAGCGGTATGAAGGCCCTCGGCGACTACCTGCACGCCCGCGGTCTGCTCTTCGGCATCTACCAGGCGCCGCTGGACAAGACCTGCGCGCAGTACTTCAACAGCTACCCGGGCGCGACCGGCGCGCAGGGCCACGAGGCGCAGGACGCGCGCCAGTTCGCCGCCTGGGGCGTGGACTACCTCAAGTACGACTGGTGCTCGCCCACCGGCTCGATCAGCGAGCAGGTCACCACGTTCGCGAAGATGCGTGACGCGCTCGCGGCAACCGGCCGGCCGATCGTCTACAGCATCAACCCGAACAGCATCCACGCCAAGACGGGCCCGCAGCGCAACTGGGGCGACGTGGCGAACATGTGGCGCACCACCGAGGACATCACCAACACGTGGGACAGCGGCCAGACCAACGGCTACCCGATGGGTATCCAGAACATCGTCAACGTCACCGTCCCGATCGCCTCCTACGCCGCACCGGGCCGGTTCAACGACCCCGACATGCTCGAGGTCGGCCGCGGCGGCATGAACGACACCGAGATGCGCAGCCACTTCGCCCTGTGGGCGGTCATGGCCTCGCCGCTCATCGCCGGCAACGACATCCGCTCCCAGAACTCCGCGACCGCGACGATCCTCAAGAACCAGAACCTGATCGCGATCAACCAGGACAGCCTGGGCCTGCAGGCGACGCAGGTGTCCAACGACGGCACCCGCCGGGTCCTCGCGAAACGGCTGTCCAACGGTGACGTCGCCGTCGCCCTGTTCAACCAGGGTGGCTCGACCACGACCGTCAGCACCACCGCGGCGGCGGTCGGCAAGTCGGGCAGCTCGTTCACGCTGCGCGACGCCTGGACGAACGGCACCAGCACCACCAGCGGCGCCATCTCCGCCTCGGTGCCCGCGCACGGCACGGTGGTGTACCGCGTCAGTGGCGGCGGCACCAGCTCGCCGAGCACGCCACCGACCACGGGCACGACGTTCGTCAGCGCCTCCTCCGGACGCTGCCTGGACGTGCCGAACGGCAGCACCACCAACGGTACGCAGCCGGTCATCTGGGACTGCAACGGTGGCACCAACCAGCGCTGGACGGTCAGCGGTCAGACGGTCCAGGCCCTCGGCAAGTGCCTCGACGCGCCGCTCGGCGCCGCGGCCGGCGCCAAGGTGCAGCTGTGGGACTGCAACGGCGGCACCAACCAGCAGTGGACGCTCAACACCGACGGCACCGTGCGCGGCGTCGCATCCGGGCTGTGCCTGGACGTCGATCACAACCTGACCGCGAACGGCACCGTCGTGCTGCTGTGGACCTGCACCGCCGCGGCCAACCAGCGCTGGACGAGAGGATGAGTGTGCGACGCCTCGCAGGCCTGATCACCGCGGGGTTCCTGCTGGTGGCCGGCACCGTCGCCGTCGCGGCCGTGTCGATGCCGTCGGCGCGGGCCGACAACCCGATCGTGCAGACGATCTACACCGCCGACCCGGCGCCGCTGGTGTACGACGGTCGCGTCTACCTGTACACGGGACACGACGAGGACAACTCGACCTACTTCACCATGAAGGAATGGCGGGTCTACTCCTCCGCCGACATGGTGAACTGGACCGACCACGGCTCCCCGATGAGCCTCACCACGTTCAGCTGGGCCAGCGCCAACGCGTGGGCCGGTCAGGTCGTCAACCGCAACGGCAAGTTCTACTGGTACGTGCCGGTGACGAACCGCGCGACCGGGCGGATGTCCATCGGCGTCGGCGTCTCGAACAGCCCCACCGGGCCGTTCACCGACGCCATCGGACGGCCGCTCGTGGAGAACAACGAGATCGACCCGACCGTCTTCATCGACGACAACGGCCAGGCGTACCTGTACTGGGGCAACCCGAACCTCTGGTACGTGCGGCTGAACACCGACATGATCAGCTACTCCGGCGGCGTGACCCAGATCCCGCTCACCACCGCCGGGTTCGGCACCCGCACCGGCAACGCGAGCCGCCCGACGCTCTACGAGGAAGGACCCTGGGTCTACCAGCGCGGGAATACGTACTACAACGTGTTCGCCGCGAAGTGCTGCTCGGAGTTCATCGGCTACTCCACGGCTCCCGGGCCGACCGGTCCCTGGACCTACCGCGGCACCGTCATGCCCACGCAGGGTGGCAGCTTCACCAACCACGCGGGGGTCATCGACTTCAACGGCGGCTCGTACTTCTTCTACCACAACGGCGCGCTGCCGGGCGGCGGCGGTTACACGCGGTCCGTCGCCGTGGAGAAGTTCGCCTACAACGCCGACGGCACCATCCCGACGATCACCATGAGCAGCGGCGGCGCGCCGCAGGTCGGCACGTTGAACCCGTACGTGCGCCAGGAGGCCGAGACCATCGCCTGGGGCTCCGGTGTGGAGACCGAACCGTCCAGCGAAGGCGGCATGAACGTCGGCTGGATCGAGAACAACGACTCCATCAAGGTCAAGGGCGCGGCGTTCGGCACGGGCGCGACCACGTTCACCGCCAGGGTCGCCTCGGCGACCAGCGGCGGCCGCATCGAGCTGCGCCTGGACAACGTCAACGGCCCGCTCGTCGGCACGTGCACCGTCGGCGGCACCGGCGGCTGGCAGACCTGGACGAGCGTCACCTGCCCGGTCAGCGGCGCCACCGGTACCCGCGACCTGTACCTCAAGTTCACCGGCGGCAGCGGCAACCTGTTCAACGTCAACTGGTGGCAGTTCACCGGTGGCGGCGGCTCCGGCGGGGACCTGATCACCAACGGCACCATCGAGAGCGGCACGTCGGGCTGGGGCATGTTCGGCAGCGGCACGCTGTCGTCCAGCACCGCCGTCGCGCACGGCGGGACCCAGTCGCTGCAGGTCACCGGGCGCACCGCCGCGTGGAACGGCGCCAGCCAGGACCTGACCTCGAAGCTGGTCAACGGCAAGAGTTACACGACCAGCGTGTGGGTCCGCTCGCAGAGCGGCACACCGAGCGCGAAGGCCATGGTGGCCGTGACCGCCAACGGCACGACCAGCTACGTCCAGCTGGCCCCGGCGACCGCCGTCAACGCCAACGGCTGGACCCAGCTGACCGGCACCGCCACCGTGTCGTGGACCGGCACCCTGACCGGTGCCACCTTCTACGTCGAGACCACGGCCGGCACCGACAACCTCTACCTCGACGACGTCTCGCTGCGGTAGATCAGGCCGCTGACGCGGTGCGGGCCGCCGGGCGATCGAATCGCCCGGCGGCCCGCGAAGGCCGGCGTGGTCACCGGCGTGGAGGGCTGGCAAAGGAGGCAGAGTCCCGTGCACGGACCGGACTTCGACCGGATGTCCAAGGATGAGGTCATCGCCTGGCTCGACCCGCCCGTGGACACCGGCCTGTCGCCGAGCGCGCCGGAGCTCGACCTGGAGACCCGCCGCTCGGCCGATGTGCCGATGACACCGGTGAACATCTGGCTGCCGGTGCCGATGCTGCGCGAACTGGACCGGGTCGCCGGCGTCCGCAACGCGCAGCGGGCCGACGTGATCCGGCAGGCGCTGTCCTCGCACCTCGCCCAGCGCGCCGACGCCCCGACCGGCGCCGAGGGCGCCCACCACTCAGGTTAGCCGGAGGAATTCCCCGAGTTTCTGTTATGTCGCCGCGTCCGGAAAGGTCGCGAATCGGGAACCGTTTGCGACGTGCTGACATTGCTCCGCTATTTACATTTCCGAAAACTGTTGCCGGTGTCGGAAGTGCGGAGCAGTATCGACGCGCACGAATCCCGTAATTCGACGTCCAGTCGTTTCCGCCGAAGCGTTCTGGCAGGTGACGAAAGGAATTCCTGATGGTGGTGGGTCAAGTTGCCCGTCGTGGCAGGGCCGGACGGAGACGCCCGCCGTTGTTGCGCACGGTGATCGCCGGCATGGTCGGCGTCGTGGCGGTGGCGGTGGCTGCCGTGATGGTCCCGTCCGCGAACGCCGCTGCGAGCACGCTGGGTGCGGCGGCGGCGCAGTCGGACCGGTACTTCGGTACGGCGATCGCCGCGGGGAGGCTCGGTGACTCGACGTACACGACGGTTGCCGGCCGTGAGTTCAACATGGTGACGGCCGAGAATGAGATGAAGCCCGACGCGACCGAACCCCAGCGCGGGCAGTTCAACTTCAGCTCCGGCGACCAGATCTACAACTGGGCGACCGCTCGTGGGATGAAGGTGCGTGGTCACACTCTGGCCTGGCACGCGCAGCAGCCGGGCTGGATGCAGAGTCTCAGCGGCAGCAACCTGCGCCAGGCGATGATCGATCACATCAATGGCGTGATGGCGCATTACAAGGGCAAGCTCGCCTATTGGGACGTGGTGAACGAGGCGTTCAACGAGGACGGCAGCCGCCGCAGTTCGAACCTGCAGGGCACCGGCAATGACTGGATCGAGGTCGCGTTCCGCACCGCCCGCGCCGCGGATCCGTCGGTGAAGCTGTGCTACAACGACTACAACATCGAGAACTGGTCCTACGGCAAGACGCAGGGCGTCTACCGCATGATCCAGGACTTCAAGTCCCGGGGCGTGCCGATCGACTGCGTCGGCCTGCAGACGCACTTCACCGGCGGCAGCTCGCTGCCGAGCAACTTCCAGACCACGCTGTCGAGCTTCGCAGCGCTCGGGGTCGACGTGGCGCTGACCGAGGTCGACGTCACCAACTCCTCGACGTCGCAGTACGCCGGGCTGACCCAGGCGTGCGTCAACGTGCCGCGCTGCATCGGGATCACGGTGTGGGGCGTGCGGGACAGCGACTCGTGGCGCTCCGGGGAGAGCCCGCTGCTGTTCGACGGCGGCGGCAACAAGAAGGCGGCGTACACCTCCGTCCTCAACGTCCTCAACTCCGCCACCCCGAGCAACCCGACCACGTCGCCCACGACCAGCCCGTCGGCGAGCACCTCGCCGAGCACGCCCGCCGGCAACCCGTACCAGCGCGGGCCTGAGCCCACCGTGTCCAGCGTCGCGGCGACCTACGGCACCTTCGCCACCGCGCAGATGACGGTGCCGCCGGGCAACGGCTTCAACGGCGGCTTCATCTACTACCCGACCGATACCAGCAACACCTACGGCGCGGTCGCGATCGTGCCGGGCTACACCGCCCTGTTCGCCGACGAAGAGGCGTGGATGGGGCCGCGGCTCGCGTCGTTCGGGTTCGTCGTGATCGGCATCGAGACCAACAGCCGCACCGACTACGACGCCGCCCGGGGCACCCAGCTGCTCGCCGCGCTGGACTACCTCACCAACCAGAGCGCGGTGCGCGACCGGGTCGACCGTAACCGGCTGGCCGTCATCGGCCATTCGATGGGCGGCGGCGGCGCGCTGGTCGCGGCGGACCAGCGTCCGTCGCTGAAGGCGGCGATCGGCCTCGCGCCGTTCAAGCCCTCCGGGAACCTCGCCAACAACCGGGTGCCGACCCTGATTCTGAGCGGTCAGAACGACACCACGGTCACCCCGTCCTACCTCGACGGGTTGTACCCGACCCTGCCGTCCGCGACCCCGGGCGCCTACCTGCTGCTGTCCGGCGCCGACCACCTGTTCTTCACCCGGCCCAACGACATCGAGATGCGCAGCCAGATCCCGTGGCTGAAGACGTTCGTCGACAACGACACCCGCTACAGCCAGTTCCTGTGCCCGACGCTGAAGGACACCAGCAGTGTCTCGCGGTACACGGCCAGGTGCTCGCTCATCCCGTCGGGCGGCGGCCCGTCCTCCCCGCCGCCGTCGTCGTCCTCGGCCCCGCCCTCCGGTGCCAAGCGGATCGTGGGGGCGCAGTCGGGTCGGTGTGTGGACGTGCCGAACTCGTCGCGGACCAACGGTACGAGGGTGCAGTTGTACGACTGCCACGGCCAGGCCAACCAGCAGTGGACGCTCACGTCGAGCCGGCAGCTGACCGTGTACGGCAGCGTGTGCCTGGACGCCGCCGGGTCCGGTAACGGCTCGGCCGTGCAGATCTACGCCTGCAACGGTCAGGCCAACCAGCAGTGGAACGTCAACAGCAACGGCACCATCACCGGTGTGCAGTCCGGGCGCTGCCTGGACGTCTGGGGCACCGGTAACGGCCAGCAGATCCAGCTCTACGACTGCAACGGCCAGGCCAACCAGCGGTTCAGCCTGAGCTGACCCACCCACTCCCGACGCAGACAGCGAGCCCGTGGCCATGCGGCGCACGGCCACGGGCACCCCAAGGAGCAGACGCATGAGTTTGAGAAGGAAATTCCTGTTCGGCTGGGTCGCGGTGCTGGTGTGCACCGGGCTCACCATCGTGGCGCTGCGCCCCGCGTACGCGGCCACCCTGACCGAGGTCACCAACTTCGGCACCAACCCCGGCGGCATGCGCATGCATGTGTACGTGCCGGACTCCCGGCCGGCCAACCCGGCGATCGTCGTGGCCATGCACGGCTGCGGCGGTTCCGGGCCGGGCTTCTACTCCGGCAGCGAGTTCGCCGGGCTCGCCGACCGGTACGGGTACATCGTCATCTACCCGACCGCCACGCAGCAGGCCGGCTTCGGCAACTGCTTCGACACGTGGTCCGACGCGGCCAAGCGGCGCGGCGGCGGCAGCGACCCGGTCTCGATCGTGTCGATGGTGACCTACGTGCAACGCCAGTACGGTGGCGACCCGAACCGGGTCTACGCGACCGGGAGCTCCTCCGGCGGCATGATGACCAACGAGATGCTCGCCCTGTACCCGGACGTGTTCAAGGCCGGCGCGGCGTTCATGGGCGTGCCGTTCAACTGCTTCGCCAACGCCGCGGACTACCCGCCGGGCACCAGCCAGTGCACCGGCGGCAACATGGACCGCACCCCGCAGCAGTGGGGTGACGCGGTCCGCCAGGCGTACCCCGGGTACACCGGGCCGCGGCCGAGGATGCAGCTGTGGCACGGCACCAGCGACACGCTCGTGCCGTACCGGCTGCTGCAGGAGGAGATCGAGCAGTGGACCAACGTCGCCGGGCTCAGCCAGACGCCGACGTCGACCGACACGCCGCAGTCCGGCTGGAACCGCCGCCGCTACGCTGATTCGTCCGGCACCGTGCAGGTCGAGGCGTACAGCATCCAGGGCGCCGGCCACAGCCTGCCGGCCGGTGGCATGGCCGCGCAGGCCGTCGCGTTCTTCGGCCTCACCGGCACCGGCCCCAGCGGCTCGCCGAGCACCTCGGGAGGACCGTCCAGCCCGCCGGTGTCCAGCCCGCCCGCGTCGAGCCCGCCGGTGTCCAGCCCGCCGCCCGGCGGTGGTGGGTGCCGGGTCACGGATCTCGTGAGCGCCTGGAACACCGGCCTGACCGAGAACATCACGATCACCAACACCGGCGGCCAGGCGGTCAACGGATGGACGCTGGTCTTCACGTTGCCGGCCGGGCAGAGCATCACCTCGGGCTGGAACGCCGTGTACAGCCCGGCAAGCGGTCAGGTGAGCGCCCGCAACATGACCTACAACGCGGTGCTTGCCCCGGGTGCGTCGACGACCATCGGCTTCCAGGCCACACACACCGGCAACACCGCCCGCCCCGCGGCGTTCACGCTCAACGGCACCACCTGCGCCATCGCCTGACGCACAGCGAAGCGGTGTGGCGGCAGGTTCGCCGCCACACCGCTTCAGTGTGTCCGGGTCAGCTCAGGCTGAACCGCTGGTTGGCCTGGCCGTTGCAGTCGTAGAGCTGGATCTGCTGGCCGTTACCGGTGCCCCAGACGTCCAGGCAGCGCCCGGACTGCACACCGGTGATGGTGCCGTTGCTGTTGACGTTCCACTGCTGGTTGGCCTGACCGTTGCAGGCGTAGATCTGCACGGCCGAGCCGTTACCGGACCCGGCGGCGTCCAGGCACACGCTGCCGTACACGGTCAGCTGCCGGCTCGACGTGAGCGTCCACTGCTGGTTGGCCTGGCCGTGGCAGTCGTACAACTGCACCCTCGTACCGTTGGTCCGCGACGAGTTCGGCACGTCCACACACCGACCCGACTGCGCCCCCACGATCCGCTTCGCACCGCCCGACGGGGTCGAGGGTGAGGCGGAGGTGGTGCCGCCGCTCGTGGGGGGTGAGCTGGTTGGGCCGACGCTGTTGAGGACGTTGAGCACCGAGTTGTACGCGGCCTTCTTGTTGCCGCCGCCGTCGAACAGCAGCGGGCTCTCCCCGGAGCGCCACGAGTCGCTGTCCCGCACGCCCCACACCGTGATCCCGATGCAGCGCGGCACGTTGACGCACGCCTGGGTCAGCCCGGCGTACTGCGACGTCGAGGAGTTGGTGACGTCGACCTCGGTCAGCGCCACGTCGACCCCGAGCGCTGCGAAGCTCGACAGCGTGGTCTGGAAGTTGCTCGGCAGCGAGCTGCCGCCGGTGAAGTGCGTCTGCAGGCCGACGCAGTCGATCGGCACGCCCCGGGACTTGAAGTCCTGGATCATGCGGTAGACGCCCTGCGTCTTGCCGTAGGACCAGTTCTCGATGTTGTAGTCGTTGTAGCACAGCTTCACCGACGGATCCGCGGCGCGGGCGGTGCGGAACGCGACCTCGATCCAGTCATTGCCGGTCGCCTGCAGGTTCGAGTTGCGGCGGCTGCCGTCCTCGTTGAACGCCTCATTGACCACGTCCCAGGCTGCGAGCTTGCCCCGGTAGTGGCCCATCACGCCGTTGATGTGATCGATCATCGCCTGGCGCAGGGTGGAGCCGCTGATCCCGCCCCACCAGCTCGGCTGCTGCGCGTGCCAGGCGAGGGTGTGGCCGCGGACCTTCAGGCCGCGCTGGGTAGCCCAGTTGTAGATCTGGTCGCCGGAGTTGAAGTTGAACTGCCCGCGCTGGGGTTCGGTCGCGTCGGGCTTCATCTCGTTCTCGGCGGTGATCATGTTGAACTCGCGCCCGGCGATCGTGCTGTACGTCGAGTCACCGAGCCTGCTGGCGGCGATGGCGGTGCCGAAGTACCGGCCGGACTGCGCGGCCGCGGCACCCAGGGTGCTCGCCGCGGCATTCGCGTTCGGGATCATCATGATCGCCCCGGCGGCGGCGACAGTGGCGACGGCGGCGCCGATCGCTGTCCTGACCCGCAGGGAACGTCTGTGTGGGGGACGGGCTGGCACAAGGCCTCCTCTTTCGGTTCTGTGTCCGGGCCGTGGTCCACCGCGCGCACGGCGGCGGCCGTGCACGTGCATGGGGTGTCGGTGAATTCGCACAAACCCGGACCGAAGAACGGTGGGCTTCAATGCCAGGTCATGCTCACACGGAGCCATCGGCGAGGCAATAGTTTCCGAAACTTTTCGGGGGCATTGCGTTTCGATGCCATTCTGCGACTCGTTGGAACGGCACCGGATAACACTTTTCCGGCGCGTTTCGCGTCAGCGGGACGGCGCGGCCGTGCTGTGCCGGACGATGAGCGACGGTGCGACCGTCGGGTCCGCCGGCGGACGGTCCGGACCGTCGGGCAGGTCCGCTTCGATGCGCCGTAGCAGCGCCGCCATGCAGCGCCGGCCGACCTCGTCGAAGTCCTGACGCACCGTCGTCAGCGGAGGCGAGAGGAACTCCGCCTCCGGGATGTCGTCGAAGCCGACGATGCTCACGTCCTCGGGGACCCGGATCCCGCGCTCGTGCAGGGCGCTCATCATGCCCAGCGCCATCTGGTCGTTGGCGGCGAACACGGCCGTCACGTCGGTGCGCGCGGCCAGCCGGATCCCGGCCGCGTACCCGGACCTGGCGCTCCAGTCGCCGGTCATCAGCTGCGGCGCGGGCGCCCCCGCGTCCGCGAGCGCCGCCCGCCAGCCCTCGATCCGGCCGCGGGTCTCCAGCCAGTCGCGTGGCCCCGACAGCTGCCACACCGTGCGGTGCCCGAGCCGCAGCAGGTGCTCCACCGCCATCCGTGCGCCGGCGAACTGGTTGACCGAGACCGTCGGGATGGCACCGTCGGTGTCGGCCTCCACCGCCACGGCCGGCATGCCCGCGGGCATGCTGCCCAGCGCCGCCGCGGCCGCCGTCTGCGGCGCGATCACCACGACCCCGGCGACCGACTGCTCCGCCAGCGCACCGGTCGCCGACACCACCGCCTGGCGATCGATCCGCTCGACGGTGGCGATGCTGACCCCGTAGCCCGCGGCGCGGGCGGCACGCTCCACGCCGAGCAGGGTCGCCGCCGGCCCGTACAGCAGCGTGTCGAAGCTGACCACGCCGACGATCCGCGACCGGCGGCCCGCCAGCCCCCGGGCCATCGCATTGGGCCGGTAGTCGAGCTGGCGGACCGCTTCCAGCACGCGTTGCCGGGTGGCCTGGCTGACGCTCGGGTGGTCGTTGAGCACCCGTGACACCGTCTGATGCGACACCCCGGCAAGGCGTGCGACGTCGTACACGACTGCCGCTCGTCGCTGCACCATCACATTCACACCGTCCTTTCGTGAATGCCGATGCTAACCGCGCCACAATGCGACCGGACATCCGCCGAAAAATGTGTTACGCCGCGGGTAAACCGCGAGTCGGCGTGTTTTTCCTGTCCTCTTGAACGCCGGCGCATCCGAGCCGGAATGCGGCGTCAGGCGCTGGTGAGGCGTTCGAGGCCGGCGAGGACGTGATCGGCGGCGGCGGTCGCCTGCGACAGCTGGTCGGCGACCGAGGACAGCACGGTCGCCTGCTCCTCGACGGAAGAGGCGATGGTGATCTGCAGCTGGTGCATGTCGTCGACGGCACCGGCGGTGGAGGCGATGGTCCCCGCGACGTCGGTGGTCTCGCTGACGATGGCGGAGATGACGGTCCTGATCCGCTCCACGGACGTCGCGGTCTCCTGGGCGAGGTCCTTGATCTCGCCGGCGACGACGGCGAAGCCCTTGCCGACCTCGCCGGCGCGGGCGGCCTCGATCGTGGCGTTGAGGGCGAGCAGGTTCGTCTGGTCGGCCGGCGACGCGATGAGGGCGTTGACCTCCGCGATCTCGGCGAGGGAGCGCTCCAGGCGCTGCACCTTCGCGCCCGCAGCGCCACGGGCACGGCGGACCCCCGTCGTCGGGCGCCGCCGCTGAGTCGTCGCTCGGTGCAAACTCTGGCACCTGGCAGGTGCACCGCGCGGCGGTTCCGGGCAGGACGTCAGCGGCGACCCCGGCCCCGGTGTTCGCGGGGGACCGGGGCCGTGCCGATCGCCGTGATCAGACCTCGGTCTGCTGGTGGAACACGCTGCGCCATTCGTCGTCCTCGCGGGCGTAGACGCTGGTGGCCAGCACCTCGAACTTCTGCTTCTCGTCGTCGATCAGCGCGGTCACCGTGGCCTTGTACGTGACCAGGGCACTGTCCTCACCGATCTGCACGACCTTCAGGTGGGTCAGATCCGTCTTCAGGAACGGGTTCTCGTTCTTGGTGACGTTCGGGACGATGTCCGCCTTGCTCGCGACGCCGTGTTTGCTCACGGTCAGGGCGTCATCCCGTACGACGCGGTCGTAGAACTTGCCGTCGCCTTCGCGGTTGGCGCGCCACATTTCCTTCTCGAGGTGTTTCAGCTCGCTGGCGATTGTCATGTTGGCCCCCTTCCGGTTGGTGGTCGGTTACCCGGAGCCTCATTGACTAAACTGGGGCGGCGATGGTGGCGGCCAGCGCGCGCACGGTCGGCGACTCGTAGAGCGATCCGACGGTGACCCTCGCGCCGAGGCGTTCGCTGAGCGCCTCGGCGAGCTGCAACGCGCGCACCGAGTCGCAGCCGAGGCTGAAGAACGAGTCCTCGCGCCCGATGCGGGGCACCGCCAGCACGTCCACCGCGGCACCGGCAACCAGCTCCTCGACGGGGCCCTCGGGTGCGGTGTAACCGCCGCCGCCGGAGCCGATGGCGGCCAGGACGGCCGCCGCGTCGGGGGCGCCGCTGCGGTCCCGTTCGATCCGTGACGTCACCGCGACCCGGGCGAAGATCCCCTCACCGGCGAGGCGTGCCGCGACCGCGGAGCGGACCCGCTGCGGGTCCTCGCCGGGACCGGGCACCACCGCCACGGCGATCGTGCCGCCGCGCAGCTGGTCCGCCGCCAGGAAGGGCTTGATCTGCTCGTTCTCCGGGTCCGCGCCGATGAGGAGGTGCACCACGCCGGCGTGCAGGGCACCGAGGAGCGCCACCGTGCCGCGGGCCGGGTCGATCAGGGCGAGCCCGCGGTGCCGGGCGGCGGCGACGAGGGGGCTGCCCTGGTTCATGCCGGGCCCGTCCCACATGCTCCAGGCCAGGCTCTGCGCCCGCCGGCCGGTCGCGGCCCAGCGCTGCGCCCAGCCGTCGAGGACCGCGTTGGCCGCGGCGTACGCCCCGAAGCCGGTGCCGCCGAACAGGCCGTTCACGGACGAGAAGAGCACGACCGCGGTGCCGGGACGGGCGGCCAGCAGCCGGTCCACAGCAGCGCAGCCACCGGCCTTGGGCCGCAGCATCCGCGACAGCCAGCCGGCGGACTCGGTCCGCAGCTCATGCTCGGACAACCGCTCCCACTGCGGCGCGACCGGCGTGCCGGCCAGGTGCAGCACCAGGTCCAGGCCGCGTCCCCAGGCACGCTCCGCCTCGGTCACCTCGCGGGCGAGGGCGTCGGGGTCGGCGACGTCGGCGGCGCGGTAGCGGACCTCGCCGACGGTCGCGAGGATCTCGAGGGCCTCCCGGGAGCCGTCGGGCAGCTGCGACGCCGGGGTACGCCCGACGATCAGCAGCCGTGCGCCGTGCGCGGCGACCAGGTGCTCGGCGACGGTCCGGCCGAGCCCGCCGAGCCCGCCGGTGACCAGGACCGTGCCGCCGCGCGGCAGCACCCCGGTGGGCACGTCGAACGCCTCCGGCAGCGCCACGGTGCGCAGCCGCTGCTGCAGCGGCGCCCCGTCGCGCACGGCGACCACGTCGCCGTCGTGGCGCAGGCCGGCGAGCATCGCCAGCTCGTCGTCGCCCGCGTCGGCGGGGCGTCGATGAGCGCGGTGCGGGCGATCAGGCGCTCCGAGGCCGCCGTGCGCACCAGCGCCGTCAGCCCTGCCCTGCCGGGGACGATGAGGTCGCCGGCGGCGGCCTGCGCGGCGCCACGGGTGAGCACGGTGAGCTCGGCGTCGGGACGCGTCCGGGCCAGGGTGGCGGCCACGGCGAGGAACTGGGTGAGGACGCCGGTGTCGCCGTCGGCGGGCGCCGACGAGGGATCGCCGGTGGCCACGAACAGGACCTGCGGCACCTGGACCTCGACGGTGGACGGCGCCGCCGAGGACAGCGCCGGAGCGAGCCGTCCAGGATCGGAGACCTGGGCGTCGACGGCCCGGTCCAGCCATTCGGCGGCCGGCCCGCAGACGTATGCGACCACAGGTCCGGCGGGCCGCGGCCGCAGCGGCGTCCCCGCCGGTTCCCACACGACCGCGAGCGCCGAGGTGTCGGAGACGGGAGTGTCCGGCGCGGCGGAGTCGCCGTAGCAGCGGTCGTCGAACACGCCGCCGCGCCAGCCCTCCAGGAGCCGCTCGCGCTGCACCTTCCCGCCGTTCTGGCGGGGGAACTCCTGCTCCGTCACCGGCACCAGGTACGTCGGGCGCAGCGCCAGATCACGCGACAGTGCGGTGCGGATGGCGTCGACGACGGCGGGCACGTCATCGGTGTCGGGGACGAAGAAGACGACGAGGGCGTCGGTGCCGGTGTCCTCGTCGGGCACGCCCGCGACCGCCGAGCACGCCGGGCGTACCCCGGCGACCTGCTCCACCACGGCCTCGATCTCGTGCGCGGGGAAGTTGGCACCGTTGACGATGACCATGTTCTTCTGCCGGCCGGTCAGGAACAGCCGGCCGTCGCGCAGGAAGCCGAGGTCGCCGGTGTCGAACCAGCCGTCGGCGGTGAAGCTCTCCGCGTTGGCCTTCTCGTTGTGCGCGTAGCCGTGCTGCACGGTGGTGCCGGAGATGTGCAGCCGGCCGACCCGCCCCTCGGGCAGCACCGCGTCGGCGGGATCGACGATGCGCAGCGCCACCCCGGGGATCGGCGCGCCGACCTCGGTGACGACGACCGCGCCCGGGGTGCCGGCGGGCAGTTCACGCAGGCTGCCGTCCAGCGACGCGGGCACGAGCGCGATCGTGCCGGCGGCCGGGTCGTCGCGGTGCATGTGGGTGTAGGTCACGCCGGAGGAGGTCTCCGACATCCCCCAGCACGGCACCATGGCGTCGGCGGGCAGGCGGTGCGGGCCGAGCAGCTCCAGGAAGCGGCGGGCGGTGCGGGCGACCACGGCCTCGCCGGCATTGCAGATGTTGGTGAGGCTGCTCAGGTCCCAGGAGCCGGCGGCGATCTCGTCCTCGTGCTGGCACACGAGCGAGAACGCGAAGTTCGGCGCCCAGGTGCAGGTGGCCTTGAACCGGTCCACGCAGTCCAGCCACAGCAGCGGCCGGCGGATCACCGACTCGGTGCGCACGTTGACGTGCTCACAGGTGAGGAACACGTCCCGCAGGTTGAACATGATCATGCCGCCGACGTGGTCCAGGGGCATCCAGTTGAGCGAGACGTCGTGTTCGGTGAAGCCGTTCGCGGCGATCGTGGCGTACGTGCGGGCCACGATCGTGCGGTGACGGTGCTGCACGCACTTCGGGGTGCCGGTGCTGCCGGAGGTGAGCAGGTTGACGATGAGCGCGTCGGGGTCCGGGACGGTCCAGTCGGCGGGCGACGGGTCCGGCAGGGTGCCGGCGTCCAGCACGCGCAGCGCCTCGCCGCCCGGCAGGCGCCCAGCGAGGGACCGCACGCCGTCGAGCAGTCCCGGGTCGGCGATGACCGGCGGGCGGCCCAGCAGCTCCCATGCGGAGGCGAGCTTGCGCACGGCCGCGTTGTCGCCGGCGTACCCCGGAGCCGGCGCGACCGCGGTCGGCATGAAGCCGCCGAGGACGCAGGCCCACCAGGCGGTGACGAACGTGCGGCTGTCGGCGCATTGCAGCAGCACGGCGTCGCCCGGGGCCAGGTCCTGCCGGCGCAGGCCGCCCAGCATGCGGCGGGCGTCGTCGTACAGCTCGGCGTAGGTCTGCCGGTCGGTGCCGCCGTCGGGCAGCAGGTAGGTGGTGCCGCGGCCGGGGGCGATCCGCGCGGCCCGGGCGAGGGCCTCCGGCAGGGTCGCGACGGCGTCCGGCGGCAGCACCGGCTCCGGCCCGCGGACCAGTGCCGGCCGGTCGCCGGGGATCTCGACGCCGTCCGGGAGTCCGCCGGCGCCCTGCTCGGCGGTGCGGCGCGAGCCGGCGGCGCGCAGCTTGCGGTCGTAGACGGCGGCGGCGTCCTGGACGCCGGCGGCGCCGGCGGCGATCTGGGCGATGGTGGCCGAGGGGATCCGGGCGGCGGCGGTCGTGCTCACGGGGGTGTCCTTCCGTCCATGGCGCTGTCCTCGGTGGCCGATGGCCCGGTGGGCAGTTGCCCGCCGATGTCCCGGGCCGCCGCCGCGGTCAGTCCGACGATGAAGTAGTGGCCGCCCTCGACGGTCACGCCGGTGCGCCCGGCGCTGGTCTGCTCGTCCCAGCCGGCCATGGCGGTCTCGTCGACCGAGCCGGTCGCGCCGCGGACCGTGGTGATCGGGACCGGCAGCGGCGGGCGGGGCCGGTGCCGGTAGTTCTCCCAGAGCGTGAACTGGCTGCGCAGCACCGGGAGCAGGAAATCCAGCAGCTGCGCGTTGCCGGCGACCGCGTCGGGCAGCCCGCCGCGGTCGCGGACGGTCGTGAGCAGCTGCTCGTCCGGCAGCCGGTGCAGCGGTGCGGCCGGCGGCGGGGCCTGCGGTGCGGGCTGCTCGCCGACGATGAGCCGGGAGGGCCACGTGCCGAACCGGTTGCCCATCTCGTGCGCGATCTCGTAGGCCAGCAGCGCGCCGGCGCAGTGGCCGTACAGCGCGTAGGGCATGCTCGTGTACGGGCGCAGGGCGATGGCGCACGCGGTGACGAGCCCGGGGATGCTGGCCGGCGGGTCCTCCCGCGACCGGTCCTCGTGGCCGGGCGGCTGTACCGCCAGGACCTCGACCCAGGACGGCAGCAACGCCGCCATCCCCTGGTAGACCGACGCGCCACCACCGGCGAACGGCAGGCAGATCAGCCGCAGCCGGGCACCGTCGCGCGGCACCCGCCGCACCCACTGCGAGTCGGTTGCAAACGTCACTGCGCTCATCGAGCGTCCTGAGACGCGTCCTGAAAAGCGTCCAGCGAGGCGGCGAGCTCGGCGATCTCCTCGTCGCTGCGGCCCTCGACCAGGTCCAGCGCCTCGGCGAGGGCGTCGCGCTGCGAGCCCTGGGTCGAGCTCGCCGCGTCGACCAGCGCCGAGAGGCCGGACACCGTCGGCGTGGCGAAGAACTCGGCGATCGGCACCGCGACGCCGAACACGGCGTTCACCCGCGAGGACAGCTGGATGGCCTGGAGGCTGGTGCCGCCGGCGGCGAAGAAGTTCACGTCGTTGCCGATGCGGGCGCCCAGCAGCGGGGCGAACACCTCCTCGCGCATGGTGCGCTCGGTGGGGGTGCTGTTCTCCTCGTCGGCCTCGGTGAGCTCGTCCACGGCGGCGAACTCGACCGCCGGCAGCTTCCGCCGGTCGATCTTGCCGCTGGGGGTGAGCGGTACCGCGTCCAAGGGCACCAGCACAGAGGGCACCATGGCCGACGGCAGCCGGCCGGCGACCGCGGAGCGGACCGTGTCCAGCTGGAGCTCACCGGCGCGCTCGGGCACCACGTAGGCCATCAGCAGGGCGCCGGTGCGCGGGTCGGTGGCGACCTCGGCGACGGCCTGCGCGACGCCGTCGACGGCCTGCAGCGCGGCCTCGACCTCGCCGAGCTCGATCCGCACGCCGCGGACCTTCACCTGGCGGTCGGCGCGACCGACGAAGAGCAGGTCGCCGGCGTCGTCCCACACGGCGAGGTCGCCGGTGAGGTAGCGGCGGGAGCCGGGCGGGCCGTCCGGGTCGGGGCGGAACCGGTCGGCGGTCAGGTCGGGGCGGCCCAGGTAGCCGCGGGCCACGCCGAGCCCGGCGACGGCGAGCTCACCGATCGCGCCGGCCGGGAGGACCCCGGCGCCGGCGCCGTCGACCACGTACGCGCGGTGGTTGGCCATGGCGCGGCCGATCGGCGGCGAGGACGTCCATTCGCCCTCACACTTCTTGGCCACGACGGTGACCGTGGTCTCGGTCGGGCCGTAGCCGTTCCAGAACCCGCGGCCGCAGGCCCACCGGGTGGTCAGCTCGCCGGTGAACGCCTCGCCGCCGACGAACGCGATGCGCAGGTCGGGGTAGTTGTCCGGGGCGAGCAGCTCCATGATGGCCGGCGGCAGGTCCACGACGGTGATGTGCTCCTCGCGCAGCACGGCGTCGAGCACGTCGATCGAGCGGCGCTGGTCCTCGTCCATCACGTACAGGGAACAGCCGTTGAGCAGCGAGCCGAAGATCTCGAACACCGACACGTCGAAGCCGGGCGAGGCGAAGTGCAGCACCCGGTCCTTCGGGGTGAGGTCGAACATGTCGCGCACGGTGCGCACGAAGTTGGCGGCGTTGCGGTGCTCGACGATGACACCCTTCGGCCGGCCGGTGGAGCCGGAGGTGTAGATGACGTACGCGGCGGAGGCGGGCGGCACGACGGCCGGCGCGCACCGGTGGCACGCGTCCTCGTCGTCCTGCGTGCCGTGCACCGGGTCGGTGCCGACGACCAGCCGCAGCGGCTCAGGCACCCGGTCGGCGGTGCCGGGGGAGACCACGACGGTGCCGGCCCGGGTGTCCTCCAGGATCATCGCCAGCCGCTCGTCGGGCTGGCTGATGTCCAGCGGTACGTAGGCGCCACCAGCGCGCAGCACGCCGAGCGCGGCGGCGATGAACGCCGGGCCGCGCTCCATCACGACGGGCACCAGGTCGCCGAGGCCGACGCCGGCGCCGGCGAGCTGGTCGGCGATCCGGCAGGACCAGTTGTCCAGGGTGCGGTAGCTGAGGCTGCCGCCCTGCCAGGCGAGCGCGGTGTGCCCCGGGTCGGCGGCGACGACGCCGGCGAACAGCTCGTGCAGCGTCGTGTCGGCGGGCTCGCCGATCGGCGTGTTCCAGTGCTCCAGCACGTCCGCGCGTTCCTGCGCGGTGCCCAGCGGGGCGTCGCCCACCGGCCGGTCGGGCTGCGCGCACAGCGCGCCGAGGGTCTGCAGGAAGCGCTCCAGCAGGCGGGTGGCGGTGGCGCGGCCGTAGAGCGAGGTCGCGAAGCGCACCGCCACGGTGGGCTGCTCGCCGCCGCTGACCTCCAGGGCCAGCTCGAACGTGCCGGCGCCGGCGTCGACCTGCTCGCAGCCGATGCGCACCCCGCCGGCCTCGACCGGGGCGGCGGGCTCGCCGGTGTCGGCGAAGCCGAGCTGCACCAGGGGCAGCCGGCCGGCGTCCGGCTCGACGCCGAGTGCGTCGAGGATCAGCTTGAAGGGCAGGGTGTTGTGCTCGGTGCCGGCCTGCCGCGCGGCGCGAACCTCGGCCACCACGGCGGCGAAGGTGTCGGCCTCGTCCAGCTCGACCCGCAGCGGCACGAGGTTGCCGATGTCGCCGACGAGCCGGTCGGTGTCGAACGGGCCGGCGACGTCGGACGGCAGCCCGACGGTGAGGTCGCTGCGGGCGGTGTGGCGGGCGACGACGACCAGGAACGCGGCGAGCAGGATGTCGCCGCGCTCGTGGCCGGCGACCGCCTCGGTGGCGGTGATGAGGCCGGCCGGCAGCGGCACGCGGACCACGTCGCTGCTCAGGTCGAGCAGCCGCGGCCGGGGGGCGTCGGAGGGCAGCTCGGTGCCCTCCCAGCCGGCGAGGGCGCCGCGCCAGTGCTCGCTCGCGTCGCGGACGCCGTCCTGCTCACACCATTCGCGCTGCCAGCTCGCGTAGGCGCCGAAGTCGACGGGCTCCTGCTGCCACTGGGGTGCGGTGCCGGCGACCCGGGCGCGGTACGCGACGGCCAGGTCGCGCTGCAGCACCCGGGCGGAGCGCGGGTCGAGCACAATGTAGTGGCTGGTGAGCACCAGCAGGTGGTGCTCGGGGTCGGTGCGCAGCAGCCGGAAGCGGGCCATAGGGCCGGAGTTGAGGTCCAGGCCGCGGCGCAGCTCGTCCTGCACGACCTCGTCGGCGCGGGCGCGCAGCTTGCCGTCTGGGATGTCCTCGACGTCCAGCCGCAGCTCGGCCGGCGCCGGCTGGACGTGCTGGGTGCCCTGCGTGTCGTCGTCGGGGAACGTCGAGCGCAGCACGGTGTGCCGCTGCAGCAGGTCGCTCAGCGCGGCGCGGAGCGCGTCGGTGTCGAGGGCGCCCTCGATGGGGAAGGCGAACCCGAGGCCGTACGCCCGGCTGCTGGGGGCGAACCGGTCGAACAGCCACAGCTGCTCCTGCCGGAACGACAGCGGGGCCGATCGGATCCCCGAGGAGACGCCCTCCAGCCGGGCCAGCAGTTCGTCCCGGCGGTCGCCGGGGAGCTGGCGCAATCGACGAAGCAACTCGCTCTGTTGAGGCATGCCACGGTCCTCCCAGTCAGCGTGCGATTCATTACAGACTATACAGACTTCACGGTATTGGCACGTGGAGTGTGCAGATACTCCACAGTCGACACGGTGCGAACGACGAGACCCCGGCACTCGGGTGTGCCGGGGTCCGTCGGTCGAACGTGGTGGCGGGACCGCTCAGCCGAGCCTTCGCTCCAGCAGCTCGAGCAGGTCCGGCGGCGCTTCCAGGAACGTGTAGTGGGTGCCCTTGAGGATCTCCTTCTCGGTGGGCGCCCAGTCGATCCAGCCGGTCATCAGGTGGTGCGGCACCTCGACGTCGGCGTCCCAGCCGATCGCGGTGATCTGCCCGGGGACGGTGCCGGCCGGGCGCCGGTACACCCGGTTGGCCTCGACGTCGGCCTCCATCACGTCGATGAACAGGTCGACGAGCTCCTCGGCCTGCGCGGCGGCGCCCATCGCGGTCAGCAGCCCGGCGATCTCGGCCCGCAGCCCGGCCTCGTCCAGGCCGAGGAAGCGTCCCCACGGGCCGTCCTGCGGCGCGACCTGACTGGACATGAAGATCTGCCGGGGCCCCGGCAGGCCGCGCTCGGCGGCCTGGATCACCAGCTCGAACGCCGGCAGCGCGCCGCCGCAGTGTCCGAACACCGCATACGGGCGGGCGGTGACGATGTCGCCGACGTCGTCCAGCATCGCCTTGGCCAGGTCCTGGTAGGTGCCGAAGTGCGGCTCCCGCATCCGGTTCTCCCGCCACGGCAGCTGCAGCGGGACGACCTCGGCCGGGCCGATGCTGCCCGGCCAGGCCCGGTACATGGAGGCGCCGCAGCCTGAGTACGGCATGGCCAGCAGGAGCATCTCGGCGTCGGCGGACGGCTCGTTGAGGAACCAGCGCCGCTGCTGCGGGTCCATCACGCCTTCTCCCCGATCACCACGCCGTTCGCGCCCGGCGAGTCGAACCGGACCGTGCGGACCCGGGCGCACCCGGCGTCGCGCAGCCAGCCTCCGTACTCCGCCGCCGTGTAGTTGCGTCCCCAGGTGCCGACCAGCATGTTCATGCTCATCAGCGCCGCGTCGACCGGCCCGGACTTGTCGTCGTCCACCAGCAGCTCGCTGATCAGCAGCGTGCCGCCGGACGGCAGCGCGTCCAGGCAACCGGCGATGAGCTTGCGGTTCTGCGCCTCGTCCCAGTCGTGCAGGATCATCGACAGCAGCACGGCGTCGTGCCCGGACGGGATCGGGTCGGCGAAGAAGTCTGCCGGCACGGTGCCGATCCGCTCCGACAGGCCGGCCGTGCCGATGCGCTCCCGGGCCAGCCCGCACACGTGCGGCAGGTCCAGTACGGTGCCGTGGAGGTGCTCGTACCGCCGGTGCAACTCGATCAGCGTGGCCCCGGCGCCACCACCGACGTCGAGGATGCGCCGCACGCCGGAGAGGTCCACGGCGGCGGCCAGGCTGCGAGCGGTGAGGGTGGAGAACGCGAAGAGCCCGTCCCAGAACGACTGCGGGCGGTTGCCCTCCTCGAACATGTTGCGGTCGGGGTCGGGCACCGGCTTGGTGGGCGCGTCGGTGCGCACCGCCTCGGTGGCCCGCAGCCAGCCGGGCGCGGTGTACCTGGCCACCATCTGCACGTAGTCGGCGAAGTAGTCGGGCCGCCCCGGCACCAGGTACCGGTCGGCGACGGCGCCGTTGTAGTAGCGGCCGTCGCGCAGCTCCAGCAGCCCCAATGCCGCGCAGGCGGTCAGCAGGATCTCGGCGGGCCGCGCCCCGACGCCGATCCGGTCGGCCAGCTCGGGCGCGGTGGCGCCGCCGTCGGCGAGGGTCTCGAACAGGCCCGTCTCGATCGCGGCGGTCAGCGTCTGCGACCGCCACAGGCCGGTGGCCAGGTCGATCAGCAGCGTGGGCGGCGGCGCGGTGTCGGCGTGAACGATCATCTCAGCGCTCCTCCCCGGTGCGGAAGCGCACCGGCACCTGGTCGAACATGATGTGCCGGCCGTTCTCGAAGTGCAGCTCGCTGGGCCCGTCCAGGTCGAACACCGGCAGCTCGGCCAGCTCGTCCAGCACCGCGGCGAACTCGGCCCGGGCCAGGTGCACGCCCATGCAGTGGTGGATGCCGTGGCCGAAGCTCAGGTGCTGGTGCGAGTTGCCGCGGTCCGGGTCGAACTCGTCGGGCGACGGGAACTTCTCCGGGTCCCGGTTGGCCGCGTCGAACAGCAGCACCACCCGGGCGCCGGCGGGGATGACGGTGCCGGCGACGGCGACCTCGCGGGTCGTGATCCGGGTGAACCGGTCGGTGGGGCACCAGCGGCGCAGCGCCTCCTCGGCGACGGCCGCGCGCAGCTGCGGCTCGCGGCGCAACCGCAGCTGCAGCGCCGGATCCCGGCCCAGCGTGTGCACCAGCCGGGTGATCGAGTTCATCGTGTTGTCGTGCCCGGCGACGCAGAAGCTGACGATGATCGAGTACAGCTCCTCGTCCGGCAACGGCCTGCCGTCGCGCCGCATCGCGGCGAGTTTGGCGATGTAGCCGCCGTCGGGCTCGCGCCGCACCCGCTCGATCTCCTCGGCGAGGATGTCGTGGAACGCGGGCCAGAACTTGCTCGCGTCGTTGTCGGTCGAGATGTACGCCCACATCGTCTTCGTCGCCTCGCGGACCCGGCTGCGGCAGGCGTCGGACAGCCCGAACGCCACGCCCAGCACCTCGATCGCGAACGGCTCGGCGAGCTCGGCCATCAGGTCGCCGTGCCCGCGCCCGGCCACCGGCGCCAGCAGCCGGGCGGCGATGCGCCGCAGCTGCGGTTCGAGGCCCCCGATCGCCTCGCGGGTCACCGGGTCGGCCATCCGGTCCCGGATGTCGCGCTGCTGCGGCGGGTCGTAGTCGATCGGCGAGAACATCGGCATGCCCTCGGCGCGGGGGAAGTGCACGCCGCGCGCCGAGCTGTAGGTCTGCCAGTCGGTGAGGGCGGCGCGCACGTCCTCGTAGCGCGACAGGATCCAGATGCCGCCGTATGCGGGCGACCAGGTCACCCCCCTGTCACGGATCGCGCTGTTCACCAGCGGTGCGGTCTGCGGAGTGTATTCGGGGTCGTGGTGGTCGAACGCGGTCACCAACCTGTCGGTAGCGTCCGCGGACTGCGTGGTCACGGCAGCATCCATGCCAGCCTCCAAGCCGGGTCCTTGCGGTTGTCGTTTCGGCGGCGGTACGGGTGACGCTCAGCGACGCCGCGGGGTGATCGGGGGGAGCGAGGGTGCCGTGGCACCGGCGCTGCCGTCCGCCGGGATCAGCTGCGCCAGGCCGCTGACCGTCGGGTCGGTCACCAGGTCGTTCATCTCGATCCGGGTGCCGAGGTCCTGCTCGATGTGGCCCTGCAACGTGGCCAGCAGCAGCGAGTCCCCGCCGAGCTCCAGGAAGTTGTCGTCCGCGCCGACCCGGTCGATGTGCAGCAGGTCGGCGAACAGCCGGGCAAGCTCGGTCTCCGCCCCGGGCGCGGGCGCCCGCCAGGCGCGGGCCGGCCGGCCGCGGGCCCAGTCCGTCGGGGGCAGCCGGCGGCGGTCGATCTTGTTCGAGGTGTTCAGGGGCAGCTCGTCGAGCTGCACATAGGCGACCGGGACCATCCAGTCCGGCAGCCGCTCCATGGCGTAGTTGCGCAGCTCCAGCGGCAGGATGTCGCGTTCGGCGACGAAGCAGGCCACCAGGCGCCGCTGATCGCCGTCCATCGTCGGCACCACCGCGACCTGGCCGACTCCCGGGTGCCGGCCGAGCACCCAGTCGACGTCACCGAGCTCGACGCGGTGGCCGCGGATCTTCACGATGTCGTCGATGCGGCCGTGGTGCTCGAGGATGCCGTCGGGGCGGAACCGGCCGGCGTCACCGGAGCGGTAGATGCGGCTGCCCGGCGCGCCGAACGGGTTGGGCCGGAACCGGTCCGCGGTCTGCGCCGGGTCGTCCAGGTAGCCCAGGCTCAGGCAGTCCGAGTCGATCCACACCTCGCCGATGCCGTCGCCGACCGGGGTCAGGCCGTCATCCTCGAGGAGGTGGACGGCGACCCCGTCGATCGGGCGGCCCACCGGCGGGGCGGTCTCGCGGTCCGCGTCGGTGGCCGTGGACGGGGTCAGCCTCCGGGGCCACGGGTGGCAGGAGTTGGCGATCTGGAACGCCTCGAGGCTGCCGTAGGACACGGCGACCTCGAACGGCAGGTCCGCCGGGCCCCACCGGTTGAGCCGGTCCCCGCCGAGGGTGAGCAGCCGCAGGTCGCACTCGCGCGGCCAGGGCAGGTTCTGCAGCACCTCCCCGACGGGGGTGATCACGAAGCTCGTGGTGATCCGCTCGGCGAGGAGCCAGTCGCGCAACGCGGGCGGGGAGGCGATCACGTCGTGGTCGCCGATCACGATCTGCGCGCCCTGCCAGAGCAGGCCGCCGACCTCGTGGATGGCGATCCCGGCGCCGGCGGCACCGAGCCAGGACCCGCGGTCGGCGGCGGTGGTGGCGTTGATGGTGGCGCTGCGACCCGCGCTGAGCGCGAGCCAGGAGTGCTGGGCGAGGACGATCTTCGCCGCGCCGGAGGAGCCCGAGGTGAACATCGCGTAGGCGAGCTCCTCCGGTCGCGCCGCGGGCCGCGGGTCCGGCAGCTCCTCCCGGACCGGGACGCCCGCGTCGAGGGTCACCACGGGCAGCCCCGCGGGTCCGGGCGGCGTCGGGTTGCCGCCGCCCGGGCAGGGGGCACGGGCAGGCCCACCGGCACGGGCGGCACCTCGCCGGCGTCCGGGCAGTGGGCCGCGGCCACCACCGCGGCCGGACGCCCCGCATCGATCGCCCGGTTGAACCGCTCGACCGGCACGGCCGGGTCCAGCGGCATGCAGACCCCGCCGGCCTTGAGGCAGCCGAGCATGCCGACCACCCACTCGACGGAGCGGCCCAGGAACATGGCGACCATGTCGCCGCGCCGCACCCCCAGCACCGCGAGGTCGTGGGCGAGCTGGTTGGCCTGCTGGTTGAGCTCGTGGTAGGTCAGCGCCCGGTCCCCGTGCCGCACGGCCGGGGCCTGCGGGGTGGTGCGGGCGAACTCCTCGATCCGGGAGACCAGCGTCGTGTCCGTGCCGGTCTCCCGGACCGCCGGGGCGTCCTGCTGGGTAAGCATGGCTTCCTCTCGGTCACTGCGGGGCGGCCGGGACGACCACTCGCATGTCCTCCGGGACGTCGTCGTGCAGCCTCTGCACCTTGCCGGCCACGACCCACAGCAGGGCGAGCACGGCCAGCGCGGCGGCCAGGTAGAACGCGGCGACGTTGTTGACCGTCACGGCGACCAGGCTGCCCAGCAGCGGCCCGGCGGCGTTGGCGCCCCAGACGAACGGCAGGGCGACGCCACCGACGCGGCCCATCGCCTGCGGCGGTGTGGCCTTCTGGATCAGGGTCATGACACCGACGTTGCCCACCGGCGTGGTGAACGACGAGATGCCCTGCGAGATGATCAGGATGATGACGGCGGTCGTCGTGTTGCCGAACTGCGCGAAGGGCAGCAGCAGGAACGCCACCACCAGCATCGAGTGGGTCAGCAGCAGCGTGCGGCCCATGCCGAGGCGCTCGTTGATCCGCCGGGACAGGATCGCGCCGAGGATGACCGGCGTGCCACCGATACCGAGGACCAGACCGATCTGCGTGGCGCTGAGCTCGAGGTCCTGGTAGCCGAACACGATGATCATCGCGAGGACCATGGACACGGCCGTGTTGCCGAAGGTGGCCATCAGTGTCAGGAAGCGCAGCAGCCGGTTGCCGAAGGTCATCGTCACGCCGCCGCGCAGGTCCGCGAGGGTGGCCTTCACACCGCCCGGGCGGGGCTGCGGCGCCGGCTCGCGGAACTTCACGAACATCAGGCTGAGCCCGGCGAGCAGGTAGGTGATGGCGTCGGCGGTGATGGCCCGCGCGGCGCCGAGCGCGCCGACCAGCGCGCCACCGGCGCTCCGGCCGAAGATGAGCGCGACGGAGCGGCTCAGCTGGGTCTTGGCGTTGCCGTCGACCAGGTCCTCCCGCGGCAGCAGCTGCGGCAGGTACGCCTGATAGGCGAGCTGGAAGACGACGTCGAAGACGCCCTTGAGCACCGCCGCCACGTACAGGTGCTGGATCGTCAGCCCGTCCAGCGCCCAGAGCAGCGGCAGTGAGCCGAGGATGAGGAACCGGGCGAGGTTGGCGACCTGCATCAGCATCCGCCGGTTGAGGCGGTCGGTGAGCACGCCCATCACGGGGGCGAGCAGCACGAACGGGATCCACTGCAGCGCGATCAGCAGACCGACGCCGAGCGCGCCCTCACCGAAGACGAGGACCGCGAGCGAGGGCAGGGCGATGACGCTGATCTCGCTGCCCAGCAGGCTGATCGACTCGCCGCCCCAGACCAGGGAGAAGTCGCGGTTGCGCAGCACCGAGGGCCGGCGCTCGCCACCACCTCCGGCGGTGGGTGTCGCGGTGCCGGAGGGACCGGGGGGCGCCTTGGGGGAGACCCCTGCGGGACGCGCGGCCCGTGTGGTTGCTGTCCTGTTTTGCGAGTTTGTTGAGGTCATGCCCCATGGCTCCTCTGCAGGAATTGGTGCTCGGGTGTGTTGTGTCTTCGCGGTCGACATCGAGTCTTCGGACCACACACCACAACTGCCGACGGCCTCACCGTACAACTGGACCGCAGACAGCGCATCTTCAGAGCAGCGAAGCCACCCGAACCGGTCACCCATGCGCAATGACTGCATAGTGAGTTACCGTATCTGCATGAGAGACTTTGAAGACTTCATGCCTCTCGCGGTCATCCAGGAGCACTTCTGGTCCTCGGACGGATCGGCGGCGGAGCAGGCGCCGCTGACCGAGTGCGTGGCGCTGGCGGTGCCGGCCCCGCTGGACCCGGCGGCCCTGCACACCGCGGTGCGCGCGCTGCTGTCCCGCCACGAGATCCTCCGCAGCGCCATGCGGGTGCACGACGGCGCACCGGGCCAGGTCGTGCTGCCGGTCCCGGACCCGCTGCCGGTGACCGAGCTCGACCTGCCGGCCCGCGAGGCCGACACCGACGCCGCCGCGGACCGCGACCGGGAGCTGACCCGGTTCGCCGGGGCGGGCATCGACCCCGCGGCCGGCTGCGGCATCGCGTTCCTGCTGCTGCACGGCGGCGGCCCGGCCCGCGAGGACGTCCTCGCCGTGGCCGTGCATCACATCGTCGCGGACGCCACCACGGTGCGACTGCTGCTGGCGGAGCTCGCCGCGGACTACGCCGCCGCCCTCGCGGGCGCGCCGTCGCCGGTGTCCGCCCCCGAGCTGCAGTACGGCGACTTCGTGCAGTGGGAGCGCGAGGCGCTGCTGCCGACCGCCCAGGACGCCGACACCGCCTGGTGGCAGGAGACCCTGCGGGACGCGCCGACCAGCCTGGACGTGCGCCCGGACCGGCCGCGCCGCCCATCCGGCGCGGGGTCGGCGGGCGCATCGAGTTCGTCCTGCCCGGCGTCGACGGCCCCGCGCTGCGCCGCGCCGCGCGGGAGCTGCCGTGCTCGCCGTACGCGCTGTGCCTGGCCGGGTGGGCCGCGACGATCTCCCGCTCCACCGGTCGCGACGACCTGATCCTCGGGGTGCTCGCCGCGAACCGCGGCGTGCCGCAGCTGGAGTCGCTGATCGGGCAGGTGTCCAACACCGTCCCGTTGCGCCTGGACCTCGGCGGTACGCCGGACCTCGCCGAGACGGTGGCACGCTGCTCGGTGCGGGTCGCGTCGGCCATCGAGCACGTCCGGCTGCCCTTTACCCGGATCGTGCACGCCGTGGCCGCCCCGCGCCCCACCGACCGGACCCCGCTCATCCAGCACCTGTTCCTGCCCCGCGTCGACGCCGTCGGCGAGCTGAGCCTCGGCGGGCACCCGGTGCGGGTCCTGGACGTCGAGCGCGGCCGCGGCCGCTTCGACACCGTCGCCGAGATCGAGTTCGCAGGCGAGCAGGTCCGGCTGTGGCTGGAGTACGACGGCGACCTCTACACCCCCGCCGGGGTCCGCGCGCTCGTCGAGGACTACGCCAGGGTGCTGCGGCAGTGGCTGGAGCGGCCCACGCTGCGGCTGAACGAACTGGACCTGCACGCACCCGACCCGGCGCCGATCGGCACCGGCGCCACGGACGGCGGGCCGGCCGAGGAACTGCGCATCGACCTGCCCGACGGCACGCCGGTCACCCTCGGCCTGGACCGTACCCGTGGGGCGGAGCACTGGCCGGTGCTGACGGGACTGTCCGGTGCGCGCGCCGAGGACCTGCGGCTGGAGCCCGGACTGTCGGCGCACCAGCCCGCCGCGCTGCTGCTGGCCGAGGCGCCGACCGGGCTCACCGCCCGCCGCGACGCGCGGGGGCGGCTGGAGATCGTGGACGGGCTGCCCGCACCCGAGGCGGACACCGCGACGCCGGACACCGGCAGGGCCGCGGCCGGGCCGGACCGGCTGCTGGACCTGGTCATCGAGCTCTGGGCGCAGGCCCTGGAGCACCCCGGGATCGCCCCGGACGACGACTTCTTCGCCTGCGGCGGGCACTCGCTGCTCGCCACCCGGCTCGTTGCCGACATCCAGGAGGCGCTCGGGGTGCGGGTCCGGGTGCGGACACTGTTCGAGAATCCCACCCCGGCCGAGCTGACCGCCGCCGTGCGCGCCGCCAACCCGGAGATCGACGGCATGCTGGAGCTGGTGGCCGGGCTGCCGGAGGCAGAGGAGCCGGCCTCCGAGGAGCCCGCCGTCGCCGGCGCACCCGACGTCGCGGTGGACGTGCCGCTGCTGTCAGGGCAGCGCCAGCTGTGGCTGGCCGAGCAGGCCGACCCGGGCTCACTGACCCACACCATCCCGCTGGTGCTGGACCTGACCGGGCCGCTGCGGCCGGACGCGTTCGCCGCCGCCGTCAACGACGTGGTCGCGCACCAGCCGGGCCTGCGCGGCACGTTCGTCGAGGTCGACGGCCGGCCGGTGCAGCGCATCCAGCCGCACGCCGGGATCGACGTGCCGGTGCACGACCTGACCGGCCTGGACCCCTCCGGGCGCGAGGCGGAGCGGGAGCGGCTCGAACACGAGATCGCGTACACCGGGTTCGACATCACCCGCGGGCCGCTGCTGCAGGCCCGGATCGTCCGGCTCGAACCGGACCGGCATCAGGTGCAGCTGCTGTTCCACCACCTGGTCACCGACGAGGTGTCGATGACGCTGCTGATGCAGGGGTTGAGCACCGCGTACGAGGCCCGGGCCGCCGGGCGGGCGCCGGTCCTGCCCCGCCACGAGGTCGACTTCGCCACCCTGGCGCGCGCCGAGCAGGACCTGCTGGACGGTCCCGAGGGGGAGCGGCTGCGCCGGTTCTGGGCCCGCGAGCTGGCCGGCGCGTCGGCGCTGCGGCTGGCCACCGACCATCCGCGCGGCGACCGGGCGCGCTTCCGGGGCGAGTTCCTGGAGCGGCCCGTGTCCACCGCCGCGGCCGGCGCGCTGCGGGAGCTGGCGACCGCTGGGCGCACCACGCCGTTCACGGTGTTCTGCGCCGCGGTCTCGGTGCTGCTGCACCGGCTCAGCGGCCAGGACGACATCGTGATCGGCATCCCCACCGCGAACCGTACCCAGCGCGGCGCCGAGCAACTGGTCGGCTGCTTCCTCAACGTGATCCCGATCCGCCTGGACCTGTCGGGCAACCCGCGCTTCGACGAACTGGTGCAGCGGGTCGGTGCGGCCGTGCTGCGCGCCTACGAGCACCAGCAGGCGCCGTTCGCCGACATCGTGCAGACCGTCGCGCCGCAGCGGGTCACCGGGATGCACCCGATCTACCAGGTCACCTGCGAGCTGCAGCTGGAATCGTGGATGCCGGCCAGCTTCGCGGGGCTGGGCTGCGAGTACCGGTTCATCTCCCACGGCACGGCCCGCTACGACATGGCCTTCCACGGGCTGCTGCGCCCGTCCGGGCTGTCGGCGATGCTGGAACTGAACACGGACCTGTGGGACCACGCGTCCGGCTACCAGCGCATCGACCAGGTGCTGGAGATCATCGCGGCGGTGGCGGGCGCGCCCCGCACCCCGATCGGCGACCTGGACGGAGTGCGTCACGCTGCGTGAGTGTCCGGTCGCAGACTTCCTCGCGTCGGCGCGCGTCGTCTTCGGAGCGTCACTCGACGGGTGACCTCGTTCAAGATTCGACGCAGTATAGTATTGCCTGGGTGGCTGCGCCACTCGGCGGCACCCGACACGCACTTTTTCCTCGGAACGCCGGGGAGCGCAACAGAATAAAGGCGGTCTCCATGAATAGCGATCAGGAGTACGTTGAAACGCACTACACGGTCAAGATCGTGGCTGAGAGCCCGGACGGCGACAAGATGCCCGCCACCATCACCGCCCGCGTCCGGATCAACCAGAATCTCGAGGCGCAGGTCGTCGAGCTGTCCGTGATGGCGCCCGAAGGCGGCGCCCTGCCGACCAACGCCGCCCGGTCGATCGACTTCGACATGCTGGCCCGCTCGCTGAGCAGCGCCGTCGCCGCGACCGTCCTCAGCGGCACGCCCGCCGCCGCCGAGGAGCAGCAGCCGCCCGCCCGCCGCGCCAAGCCCGACCGGCCCTACCGGCGCATGCCCGACCCCGAGCTGGTGGCCGCGGAGCTGCGCCGCACCGGCAGCGTCGGCCAGCTCGCCCGGCACTTCGACGTCCCCCGCTACACCGCCCAGGCGTGGGTGGACCGGCTGCGCCGCAACGGCGTGCTGGAGTTCTTCGACACCTGATCGTGGACCTGCAGAGTCATGCAGACACTGGGATACTGAAGCCATGACGCAGCAACTTGGACCCTACATCGAGCATCTCGGTCTGCAGTTCGAGCAGGTCGGTCCGGACCAGGTGGTCGCGGCCTGGTCGGCCCGCAGTGACCTGCTGCAGCCGCACGGGATCCTGCACGGCGGGGTGCACTGCGCGGTCGTCGAGTCCGTCGCGAGCGTTGCCGCCGACCGCTGGCTCGGCGACAAGGGCACCGTGGTCGGCGTCAGCAACGCCACCGACTTCTACGCGCCGGTGACCGCGGCCAACGGCCGGCTCACCTCGACGGCGGTGCCGGTGCACCGCGGCGCCACCCAGCAGGTCTGGACGGTGGAGACCCTCGACGCCGCGGGCAACCTCGTCGCCCGGGGCCAGGTCCGGCTGCAGAACCTGCGCTGATCCCGTTCGAGGGAACCGGCACCGACCCCGCGGCCGCCGTTCTATGGTGCAGACATCTGAGTCATCGTCCTCAACCGACGGGAGCCGCGGATGATCTGGCGCGCCGAAGTGGTCGACCAGCTCGACCTCTACTGGCAGATGCACCTGGCGCCCAGACTGGCCGGCCTCACCGACGACGAGTACTTCTGGGAGCCGGTGAAGGACTGCTGGTCGCTGCGGACCGCCGCCGACGGCAAGGCCACCCTCGACGGGATGGGCGAGGTCCCCGATCCGCCGCCGGTGACCACGATCGCGTGGCGCATGACCCACGTCGCCTTCCACGTGCTCGGCATCCGCAGCAGCGCCCACTTCGGCGACGGCTCGCTGACCATGGACACCGCGCGGCTGCCGGTCACCGCCGAGGACGCCGTCGCCACCCTGGAGCGGCACTACCGTGGTTGGCGTGACGCCGTGGCCGGCCTAGACGGCGCGGCGCTTGCCCGCTCGATCGGCGAGGCCGAGGGCGAGTGGGCGAAGCGGCCGATGGCGACCCTGATGCTGCACGTCAACCGCGAGGTCATGCACCACGGCGCGGAGATCTGCCTGCTGCGTGACCTGTACCGCGCCAACTTCTCCTGACGCTCAGGCGACGCGGACCTTCAGCCCGCTCACGCCGTTGGCCTTGCCGACGTGCGTGGCCTCCTTCTGCAGGTCCTTCACCGGCAGCGTGACGCCGTCGAACGGGGTGACGACGAGCTCCTTGCCGTCGATCTCCCACACCGCCTCGACCTTGCCGTCGACCACGACGATCGGGGAGATCCAGCCGGCGGCGCGGCTCACCTTCGTGCGGTGCTTCGGCTCCACCAGCACCTCGTCCTTCGTGCCAGGGCCGAGGACGTACTGGTCGAAGTGGCCGAGCAGCTTGATCCCCGAGCACTGCGCGGCGTCGGCGAGCTCGTCGGCGTGCTCGGTCAGGATCAGCGCCTTGCGGCCCTCGACGTCGACCTCGGTGAGCTTGTCCTCCAGGTCCGCGAACCACCTGCGCAGCTTCGGCTTGCTGGTGCTGTTGAGCGTCAGCCAGCGGTCGAAGGTGTCCATCGGGGCGGGACCGTAGGCGCCCAGGTAGGCCGCGATCGCGGTGCGGGCGGCGTCGTCGGGCTCCGGGATGCCCTTCCAGTCGGATCCGAACTTCTTCGCCGGCGACGTGAACGTGATCTTGTTGCCCTGGTTGACGCCGTGGCACAGGGCGCCCCGCCAGGCCAGGGGCTTGAGCACCGAGCCCCAGCCGGACCGCAGCCGCTCCTCCATGCTCTTGAACCGCTTGTCGGCGATGAGCTTGGTGACCAGCTGGTCGCGGGTCAGCTCGGCGCCGTCCTCCAGGATTGCGGCGACCTCATCGGTCAGCTCGTCGACCTGCTTCGGGCTGACGCCGGACGCCTTCGTCCAGGACGGCTTGAGCCAGCTGCCCGCGTCCGCCATCAGCGACAGGAAGGCGCCGGCGTCCTGCGGGCGCAGCAGGTGCAGCGTGCCGCGCATCGCCCAGGTCTTCATCAGCGTGAGGTCGGCGACGTCGCGGTCCACGGCGTCGCCGTCGGGTGTCGTCTGGCGCAGCGCGACGGCCAGCTCGGCGGCGCTCCACACCTGCGCCTGCACACCACACAGTCTTGCGACGATCTCGCTGGCGCTGCGCTTCGTGCGCGGGTCCACGTATTGGCGCTGCATGCGCCAAGTGGCGACCTGTTTCCAGGTGACTTTCACGTCGCCCCCTTTGCAGTCAATCTCACCCTATACCGAGTCCACATACCCGGCAGCAGACGCGACGAAGCTCCCGCCGCACGGGGCGGGAGCTTCGTCGCATCCGCGCTCAGCCCGTGTCGGCCGTCCTGGCCTCCAGGGTGTCGCGCTTCGAGGCGGGACGGCTCCACCGTCGCATGATGGGCCGCTCCACGAACGTGTACAGCGCCCAGGCGAGCACGAGGCTGGTGACGATCGTCAGCCCCGCATACGTGAGCACGGTGCCCCACGTGGTGGGTGCGTCGGCCGGGTTCGCACCCCAGGTCGGGGAGTGCCGGCCGATCCAGCCGTAGACCACGACGAGCCAGTGCACCAGGTACAGCGCGAAGGAGATCTCACCGAGGAAGATCATCGGCCGGCTGCCGAGCGAGCTGCCGGTGCCGTTGATGTCGCGATTGGCGGCGGCACCCACCAGGAAGACGAGCGGCAGGGCGGACACCATCACGAAACCGGCGATGGGCGGGGTGGCGCCACCGGCGGCGACGGCACCGACGGCGGCGACGGACAGCGCCACGGGCAGCGGCCAGCGCTTCACCCAGCGGCCGTTGATGACGATCAGCGCGGTGAACATGCCCAGCACGAACTCCAGCATCCGCACCGGCGGGAAGAACGTCATGAACCACATGTGCAGCCAGGGCAGGCCGGTGCCGCGGTGGGTCCCGCCGGCGGGCAGCAGCAGCGCCACGAAGGGCACGGCGACGATCGCGGCGAACGTGAACCAGAAGCCGCGCCAGAGCCGCTCGGGGCGCACCCGGCGCAGCAGGTTCAGCACCATCGGGAAGGCCAGGTAGAACAGCAGCTCACAGGACAGCGACCAGGTGGGCGTGTTGTTCCACAGGTTGAACAGCAGCTGCTGGTCGGGGATCCAGGCGTGCACCAGGAACAGCGTGGCCAGGGTGTCGCGGGTCGACAGCGCCTGCGCAAAGGTGACCGCGAGCAGCACCGCGGCGAGCAGCGTCACCAGATGGTTGGGGTAGATCTTGAAGAACCGCCGGCGCCAGAACTGCGGCACTGTGTCGCTCTCCCGGGCGACCCAGGTCAGCACGAAACCGCTCAGGATGAAGAAGAACGACACCCCGACGGAGCCGAAGCCGTAGAAGACGTGGATCAGGAAGACCTGGTCCTTGGCGACGTTCGGCAGCAGGTTGATGCCGACGTGGCAGAGCACGACGAGGAACGCCGCGATGAACCGCAGGCCGGTGAGGGAGTGCAGCTTCTCCTTGCGCCGCTCCGCCTCGGTGACCGGCCCTACGGGGGCTTGTACGGTTGTTGCCACCTCACTACCTCCGACTCTCGCCTCGATGGGGGTTCCGGTTCTCGGTGTCACTTCGCACCTCCACCGGTCTCGGCGGCGGGCGCGAGCTCGCCGGCCAGTTCGCGGACCACGGTCGCCTGGTAGAAGTTGCGCACCGGCAGGCGCCGGCCCTGCTCGGCGTCGATCAGGTCGATCACCTCCATGGCCGTCAGTGACGTGCCGCCGAGGGCGAAGAAGTCGTCGTCGGGGGACACCTCACGGTCGAGCTTGAGCACCCGGCGGAACACGCTCCGCACGTACTGGATGCGGTCCTCGTCGTGGATCAGGGCCGTGGTGGCCATCGTCATCACCTCGTCCTCGTGGCGGCGGCCCCATGGCGCGCCGGTCGCTCGTTCTGGTCGTGGGCGAGCAGCTGCCGTGCGGCGTCCACCACCGCGGCGGTGCTCACCCCGTGCGCGGCGAGGGCGTCGCGCTGGCTGGCCACGCGGGCGCCGGGGGTGCCCCGCACCGCGAGCCGCCGCATCGGCACGGCCAGGTCGGCCGACGCCACCTCGGCGGCGGCGTCGCCCATGCCGCCCTGCGGCCGGTGCTCCTCCACCGTCACCACCCCGGCGCGGCCGCGGCAGCCCGCGAGGAGCCCGTCACGGTCCAGCGGGTGCAGCGTGTGCAGCTCCAGGACCTGCGCGGCGATGCCGTCGCCGGCGAGGTCGTCGGCGGCCTCGAGCGCGAACAGCAGCGGCAGCGGACCGGTCGCCACGATCGTGACGTCGGTGCCGTCGCGCAGGACCCTGGCACGGCCGAGCCGGAAGTCGGGCGCCGGGCCCGGCGGCACCGGCGTGGCCGAGCGGCCCAGCCGCAGGTACGCGGGGCCGGGCAGCTCGTGCAGCTGCCGGGTGGCGGCGCCGATCTGGCGCCCGTCGCCCGGGACGACGACCGCCAGCTCCGCCAGCGCGCGGGCGACGGCCAGGTCCTCCAGCGCGAAGTGGGTGGTGCCGAAGTGCGCGGCGGACAGCCCGCCGTGCGTGGCGATCACCCGCACCGGCAGCCGGTTGCCGACCACGTCGAGCTTCAGGAACTCCGCCGCGCGCATGGTGGCGAAGGTCGCCATGGTGTGCACGTACGGGATGAAGCCGCGGCTGGCGAGCCCTGCGGCCACCGTCATCAGGTTCGCCTCGGCGATGCCGATGTTGACGTACTGGTCGGGGAACTGCTCGGCGAACGTGTCCTCCAGGCCGCCGGTGTCGGAGTCCAGGCAGATCACCCGCGGGTCGGCGGCGGCCAGCTCCAGCAGCGCCTCGCGGTACGCCGTGCGGGGATCCGGGCCGAGGACGGCCTCGGCGGTTTCGGCCACGGCGGTCACGACGCACCTCCCGCCGGGGGCCGGCCGATCGCGGCGAGGGCGCGCTGCACCAGCGCCGGCTTGAGCTTGGCGTAGTGCCCGGCGACCCGCTGCTCCAGGAACGGCACCCCGCGGCCCTTCACGGTCCGGGCGATCACGACGACCGGCCCGTCCGCGGACGGCAGCAGCGCCTCGCGCAGCGCCGGCAGGTCGTGCCCGTCGACGGCGCGTGCCTGCCACCCGAAGGCCTCGAACTTGGCGTCGAGGGGCTCCAGTCCGACGGTCTCCTCGGTGCGGCCGGTGATCTGCAGCCCGTTGCGGTCCACGGCCGCGACGAGGCCCGGCAGCCTGCGGTGGCCGGCCAGCAGCGCGGCCTCCCAGACGCTGCCTTCCTGCAGCTCGCCGTCGCCGAGGACGGTGTACACGCGCCGGTCGCCGCCGCGCAGCTGCTCGGCGAGTGCGAGACCCACGGAGAGGCCGAGCCCGTGGCCCAGCGAGCCGGTGGCGAACTCGACGCCGGGCAGGTCGTACCGCGGGTGCCCGAACAGCCGGCTGCCGGGCTGGGCGTAACCGTCCAGCTCGTCCGCCGGGAAGCGGCCGAGCTGGCTCAGCGCGCTGTACAGCGCGGGCGCGGCATGGCCCTTGCTGAGCACGAAGGAGTCGCCCGGGCGCAGCAGTTCCGCGTGCAGCACGGCCATGAGGTCGGCGCAGGACAGGCTGCCGCCGGCGTGCGCGCCCTCGGGCCCGCCGGCCATCCGGATGATGTCCTGCCGGATGCGCCTGGCCATGGACGCCGCGTCCAGCGCCGGGTCTGAAGCCGCCGGGTCTGAGGCCGCCGGGTCCTGTGCCGGTTCGAGCGTTGCCGCGGGGGAGTGCGGCGGGCCTGTCGTGGTCGGCACGGCCATGTCTGGCTCCCTTCGAGGTGGGATGTCGGGCTGGGTCGGGTCGGGCGGGTCAGCCTCGGCGCAGCACCTCCCGCCAGCCCGGGGCGGGCCGGGAGCCGGCCATCCGGCGGATGAGGTCGAAGTGCTGCCAGACCTTCTCGAAGGCGTCGGCGTAGCGCTGCAGCAGCGGCCCGGCGTCGGGGTCCAGGTGCCGGCGCTGCAGGCACAGCGAGCCGTCCACGACGTCGGCGGTCACCGGGAAGCGCTCGGCCACCCGGTCCAGCGCGGCGTCCTCGGACAGCCCGGCCGGCCGGAACGCGGGGTGCGCGGGCAGCGGCGCGACCTGCCACTGGGAGACCGGCACGCCCTCGGCGCGCAGCGCCCGGTGCAGGGCAGCGCGCAGCCCGGCGCGGTGCTCCGGGTCCAGGCCGAGCTCCTCCGGCTCGGGCATCAGGCGCAGGATGTGCCAGGAGTGCGTGCGGCCGGCGGGTGCCCGCGGCACGTGCAGCCCGGGCAGCTGCTCCAGCCGGTCCAGGAAGGCGCGGATGCCGGGCTCGCGCCGGCGGGTGTCGTCGTGGAAGCGCGCCAGCTGGGAGCGGGTGAACGCGGCCGCGACCGGCGCCATGCGGGCGTTGAGCGCGGTGCGGTGGGAGATGTACGTGCGCGCGCCGGTCGGTGCCAGCTCGCCGAAGTTGCGCAGCCGCACGAGCTGCTCGTGCAGGCCGTCGTCGTCGGTGGTGACGAGCCCGCCCTCGCCGCAGGTCGGCAGGTTCTTGTGAGGGTGCAGGCTGAAGCAGCCGGCGGTGCCGAGCGCGCCGGCCCGCTCGCCGTCCAGCTGCGTGCCGTGCGCCTGGGCGGCGTCCTCGACGACCGGGACGTCCAGCCGGGCGGCCAGCCGGTTCAGCGCGTGCATGTCCGCGGGCAGGCCGTGCAGGTGCACCGGCAGCAGCGCCGCGGTGCGCGGGCCGGCGGCCTCGGCGGTGGAGTGCGGGTCCATCGTGTACGTGTAGGTGTCCGGCTCGATGTCGGCGAACACCGCTGTGCCGCCCGCCGCGTGCACGGCGTGGGCGGTCGCGTTCATGGTCAGGGCCGGGACGATCACCTCGTCGCCGGGGCCGATGCCGCACGCGCGCAGGGCGACGTGCAGCGCGGCGGTGCCGGAGGCGACGGCGACGCAGTGGCGCACCCCGGTGGCCTGGGCCCATGACGCCTCCAGCCGGCCGACCTCCGGCTCGCCGGGCGAGGCGGCGTTGAGCTGCCCGCTGCGCAGGACCCGGAGCACCGCCTGCTCATCGGCCTCGGTGACGATCGGCCAGACGCCACCGGCGCTGTCCTTGGGCACGGCCCTGGGGCCGCCGAGCAGGGCCAGCTGCCCGTCGGCACGGGCAGCCGGTGGACGGCTCGCGGTGCGGGTCGTCTCAGACATGGGTGTGCACCTCCGGGCGGGCGATTCGCGCAGACACTCGACAGACAAAATGTAGACTGTTTGTGTCACTAGTGCAGTATTGCTGCCTTGACAACATAGCCTCGACGGCCAGCATTGTCCTGGTCGAGGGCGTCCGCAACTCGATCTTCACGGTCCGCACGTGTCGTACGGATGCGCCAAAAGCCTTGTGTAGCAGCACTTTCCGCGCACCGATCCATTCCCGCGACCGTCGGCTCCAATGATCGGCACTGATCTGTTGGGCATCGGGAAGAGATGGTCTCCCGAGGTGTGCACTCGTGAAGCATGTGTTAGCTTCTGCAGTGTTGGACAGACAGTAATCACACAATCTGCTGGAGGCAACTATGACTGTTGCTGTGACTGTGCAGTGCCCCGAGTGTGCGGGTGCCGTCCCTGTTTCCGACGAACTGATGGTCGCCGAGATCGTGATCTGCCAGCACTGTTCGAGCGAGCTCGAAGTGGTGGCGACCGGGCCCGTGGTCCTCGCGCTGGCCCCCGAGGTCGAAGAGGACTGGGGCGAGTAACCGGACACGACGACCACGAGCTGGAAGGAGCTGTCCGGTGAAGGTGAGTGTTCTCGGCGCGGCCGGATACACCGGCGGGGAGTTGCTCCGCCTGGTGCACACCCACCCCGAGCTCGACCTGGTGCAGGCCGTCTCGCGACGGCACGCCGGCCGCCCCGTCGCGGAGGTGCACCCGAACCTGCACCATCTCGGGCTGACCTTTCAGCCGCCGCAGGACCTGAGCCCGGTGGACACCGCCTTCCTGGCGCTGCCGTCGGGAGCCTCCGCCGAGGTGGAGGCGGGCGTCGCGGAGGTCGCCGGGACGATCGTCGATCTGAGCCCGGACTTCCGCTTCGGCGCCGGCTCGGCGTCCGGTGAGATCTACCGGACCGGGCTGCCCGAGCTGTACGCCGACGAGCTTCCCGGCGCTGCACGCATCAGCGTCCCCGGGTGCATGGCGACCGCCGCCGTGCTCGCCCTGGCCCCGCTGCAGCGGGCCGGCCTGGTCTCCGGCGACGTCGTGGTGGACGCCCGGACCGGCTCGTCGGGCTCCGGCGCCGAGCCGGGACCCGCCTCGCACCACGCGGAGCGCGGGCACGCCTTCCGGGTCTACCGACCCACCGGGCACCGGCACGAGACCGAGATCGCCGCGCTCGCCGGAGTACGGCCGCGGATGACCGTGACGGCCGTCCCGGCGGTGCGCGGCGTGCAGGTGATCTGCCACGTCACGCCGCCGGAGCCGGTCACCAGGCGGGACGTGCTGCGGGTGCTGCAGCAGGAGTACCGCGACCGCCCGTTCGTCCGGGTGGTGGCCCGCAGCCGCGGCGTGCACCGGATGCCGGACCCGCAGTTCCTGTCGGGCACCAACTTCACCGACGTCGGCTGCGCGGTCGACGAGGACGGCGGCCGCATCGTCGTGGTGGCCGCGCTGGACAACCTGGTCAAGGGCGCCGCCGGCGGTGGCGTGCAGAGCCTGAACGTGGCCCGCGGCCTGCCCGAGGACGCAGGACTGGAGTTCCCGGGCCTGCATCCCTCCTGACCGCCGCAGGCCGGGACGGACACGGACATGACGGGAGGTGAGTGGGCAACATGGCACAGGACAACAGTCGGGACCGGGCGGGTGGCTCGATCCCCGACGGGGTGATCGTGGTCAAGATCGGCGGCGGGTCCGACCCCGCCGCGGTGCTGGACGAGGTCGCGGAGCTGGCCGCCGCCGGCCTGCCGACGGTGCTGGTGCACGGCGGTGGCGCCGCCGCCGACGAGCTGGCCGACCAGCTCGGCGTGGAGCGCGAGGTGATCCGGTCGCCGGACGGCACGCACAGCCGTCGCACCGACGAGCCGATGCTCGAGGTCATCACCATGGCCCTGCTCGGGCAGGTGAAGCCGGAACTGGTCAGCGGCCTGCGGGCGCGCGGCGCCCGCGCGGTCGGCCTCAGCGGCGCCGACGGTGAGATGCTGACCGCGAAGCGCAAGCCGGCGATCCGGTCCGTGCAGGACGGGCGGACCGTGTTGATCCGCGACGACCGCTCCGGCCAGATCGAGCGGGTCGACCCGACCTCGGTCCAGGCGGTGCTGGAGCACGGCGACGTCCCCGTGGTGTCGCCGCCTGCCAGCGACGCCGAGGGACACCTGCTCAACGTCGACGCCGATGAGACCGCGGCCCGGCTCGCCGTGGCCCTGGACGCCTCGGCGCTGGTGCTGCTCACCGACGTGAGCGGGGTGCTCGCGGACCCCGCCGACCCCTCGACGAAGCTCGCGGAGGTCGGCCCGGAGCACCTGGAGGGCGACATCGTGCAAGGGCGGATGCGGCACAAGGTCCGCGCCGGGCTGCGGGCCAGCCGGACCGTCGAGCAGGTCGCCATCGCCTCCGCACAGCAGGCACAGCCGATCCGGCAGGCCCTCGAAGGGACCGGAACCTTCGTCAGCGAAGGGGACCGGGATGCTTGACCGGCAGCAGATCGAGGACTACCCGGCGTGGCTGCTGCGCGCCGCACTGAGCATCCCGTCGGTGTCCGGGCAGGAACTGCCGCTCGCGGGGTTCCTGGCCGAGCAGCTGGACACACTGGGCTTCGACGCGCACGTCGACGAGGTCGGCAACGTGCACGGCGTGATCGGCCCCAGCGGCGGACCCACCGTGATGCTGCTCGGCCACATCGACACCGTTCCCGGGTACGTGCCGGTCTGCCAGGTCGGTGACCTGCTGTACGGCCGCGGCTCGGTGGACGCCAAGGGCTCCTTCGTCACGATGATCTGCGCCGCGGCGCGCAGCAGCGAGGTGCGGGTCCACGTCGTCGGCGCGGTCGGCGAGGAGGTTGCCGGTGGGCGCGGCGCCCGGCACGTGATGGACACCGTGCCCCGCCCGGCGGCCGTGGTGATCGGCGAGCCGAGTGGCTGGGACGGGGTCTGCCTGGGTTACAAAGGGCGCATCGGCCTCGGGTACGAGATGCACCAGCCGCCGCTGCACACCAGCAGCCCGGAGCCGACCGCGGTGGAACGCGCCGCCCGCTTCGCCCACGACGTGCAGGACTACCTGCGGGGGCTGTCGGCGGAGCATGACCCGGACCCGGTCGCGTTCGGCGTCGCCGCCGGCACCCTCACCCGGCTCTGCGGCGACCTCGCCGACGCCGAGGCGTTCCTGACCTGCCGGGTGCCGCCCGGCTTCGACTTCGCGGCCCTGGAGCGTTTCGCCCGCAGCCGCACGCACAGCCGGATCTGGGTGGACGAGCGGGTGCCCGGGGTGACCCGGACCCGGTCGGATCCCGTGGTGAGCCAGCTGCGCGCGGCGATCGCCGCGCAGGGTGCCCGCCCGACGTTCAAGCGCAAGGCCGGCACCTCCGACATGAACACCCTCGACCCGTGGGGCGTGCCGATGGCCGCGTACGGGCCCGGGGACGCCCACCTGGACCACACGACCGACGAACACATCCCGATCAGCGAGCTGTACCGCGCGATCGACGTCCTCACGTGCGCCCTGCCCCGGCTCGGCCGGCAGCTCGCCGGGGTGACGTCCCGCCCGCTCCAGCCGGCGCTCGAACCGGCACTGGCCGGGTCCAATCCACTGGAGGCATGATGTTGCTCGACGGGAACGTCGCCCTGATCACTGGCGCGGCCCGGGCGCTGGGTCGCTCCCACGCGCTGACCTTCGCCCGCGAGGGCGCCGATCTGATCCTGGTCGACCACTGCGATCCGGACGCCGGGCCCTACCCGATGTCCGGGCGGCGCGAGCTGGAGGAGACCGCCGACTCGTGCCGGCGCTTCGGCAGCCGGGTGCTGACCGGTGTCGCCGACGTCCGCGACCAGTCCAATGTGGACAAGGTGGTCGACGAGGGCCTCGACGAGTTCGGCCGGATCGACGTGCTGCTCAACAACGCCGGCGTGCTCGGCCCGGGTGGGGTCCGCGCGCACGAGCTGACCGAGGAGCAGTGGCAGCTGGCGCTGGACGTCAACCTCAGCGGCACCTGGCGGTGCTGCCGGTCGGTGCTGCCGCACATGGTCGGGCAGGGCGGCGGGCGGATCGTGAACACCGCGTCGACCGGCGGCAAGGTCGCCTTCGAGATGTACGCCAACTACGTCGCCTCCAAGCACGGCGTGATCGGGCTGACCAAGTCGATCGCGCTGGAGTACGGCCGGCACGGCGTGCGCGCCAACGCCGTCTGCCCGAGCACCGTCGCCGACGACGCCGAGCTGGGCACCCGCAGCACCCGCGCGGTCGCCGAGGCCCTCGGGTCCGCACTGGACGACTACGAGGTGAAGTCCGCGTCCCTGCACGCGATCGGCCGGCTGGTCACCGCCGCCGAGGTGTCCGCCGCCTGCCTGTGGCTGGCGAGCCCGAACTCCGGCGGCGTCACCGGCACCGAGCTGGTGGTCGACGGCGGCTTCACCGCCCGCTGAACCGGCACCCCGAAGCACACGGACACCTCGACGGACACCTCGACGAACAAGGAGTTCCCAGTCATGGATCAGCCGACCGAGCTGCAGACCCGGGCGGGCGCCGCCCCGCAGGACCTCGCCGCGCTGCGGTCGCGGCTGGCCGGGCTGAGCCCTGACAAGCGCCGGCTGGTGGAGCGGATGCTGGCCCGCAAGGGCACCGACCTCGGGATCATCCGCCGCGCCGGAGACGCGCCGGAGGCACCCTGCTCCTTCGAGCAGGAGCGGCTGTGGTTCATGTACGAGCTGCTGACCCGGCGCGAGATCTTCCACGTGCCGGTCGCGCTGCGCATCGACGGCGACCTGGACGCCGGCGCGCTGGAGCGGGCGCTGCAGCGGCTCGCGCTGCGCCACGAGGCGCTGCGCACGGTCTTCCGCCAACGCGACGGCAAGCCCTACCAGCTGGTTCTGGACCGCATGACGATCCCGCTGGACCGGGTCGACTGCCGCGCGGAGGCCGACCCCGTCGGCACGGCCCGGCACCTCGCGTCGGAGCTGGTCACCGAGGACTTCGACCTGACCGAAGGACCGCTGGTGCGCTGCACGCTGTACCACGTCGGGGAGCGCACGCACCTGCTGGCGCTGGTCCAGCACCACATCGTGTCCGACAACTGGTCGCTGGGGATCCTGCTGGACGACCTCGGCCGCCTGTACGCCAACGAGCTCGGCGTGCCGGTCGAGCTGGCGCCGCTGGACGTGCACTACCCGGACTTCGCCGGGTGGCAGCGCTCCACTGTGGACGGTGCGACGACGCAGCGCATCCTGGAGCACTGGCGGGAGCGCCTCGACGGCGCGCCGGACGCCCTCGACCTGCCCACCGACCGGCCCAGGCCGGCGATCCGCGGCAGCCAGGGCCGGTTCCACCACGTGCGCTTCGGCGCCGACCTGGTCGCCGGGCTGCGCGACCTGGCCAGCAAGCACGACACCACGCTGCTCGGCGCGTTCCTGGCCGGTTACGTCGCGCTGCTGTCCCGGCTGGTGCGCGCCGATTCCCTCGTCGTCGGCGTACCGGTGGCCGGCCGGCCGCAGGCGGAGACGCAGCGGATGATCGGCTACTTCCTCAACTGGCTGCCGATCCACGTGCGGGTCGGTGACCGGCCCGACCTGCACACCCTGGTGCGCCGCACCGGGTCCGCCCTGGCCGACGCGATGGGCCACCAGGACATCCCGTTCGACATGCTGGTCCGCGAGCTGCAGCCGTCCCGGCAGCCGGGCGTGACGCCCATCTTCCAGACCTCGTTCTCGCTGCGCGACGGCGCGCCCACCCCGCCCAGGATGCCCGGCCTGGAGATCGGCTTCTTCGAGCTGGAGGGCGGCGCGACCCACTACGACCTGATGGCCGAGCTGTGGTGCGAGGGCGACGAGGTCGTGGGCTACCTGCCCTTCGACGACGAGCTGCTCGACGCCGCGACCGTCGCCCGCTGGGCCGGGTGGCTGGAGACGCTGCTGCGCGCCGGCCTGGCCGACCCGGACGTCCCGGTCGCCGACCTGGCGATGCTCGGCGAGGACGAGCCCGCCGTCATCCCCGCCCGCGGCCTGGCCGGCGCCGGTGGCTTCGAGGCGACGCTGCACGCCGCGTTCGCCGCGCGGGCCGCCCGGCACGCCGACGCCGTCGCCGTCTCCGACGACCGGGAGCAGCTCACCTACGCCGAGCTGTCCGCACGGGCGGGGCGGATCGCCGCCGCCCTGCAGCAGCGGGGCGAGGGGCCCGGCAGCATCGTCGGGCTGGTGCTCGACCGCGGCGTGGACCTGCCCGCCGCCATTCTCGGGGTGCTGCAGGCCGGCGCGGCGTACCTGCCGATCGACCCGGAGAACCCGGCGGACCGCACCGCCGACCAGTTCGCCGAGTGCCGGGTGCACACCGTCCTCGCGACCCCGGCCACCGCGAAGGCGCCCGCGCTCGGCGCCGACGGCGGCCCGCAGACCCTCGTGCTGGACTGGCAGGACCCGGCCTGGTCCGGTGCCGCGCCCGCAGCGGCCGCCGTGGATGTGTCCCCGGACGCGCCCGCCTACGTCATCTACACCTCCGGCTCCACCGGCAAGCCCAAGGGCGTGCTCGTCGCGCACCGCCACGTGCTGCGGCTCCTCGCCGCCTGCGACGAGCACATGCGGTTCGGCCCCGACGACGTGTGGACGCTGTTCCACTCGTACGCCTTCGACTTCTCCGTGTGGGAGCTGTGGGGCGCGCTGCTGCACGGCGGCCGCCTGCTGATCGTGCCGCAGTGGGCCACCCGGGCCCCCGACGTGTTCGCCGAGCTCGTGCTGAGCGAACGGGTCACCGTGCTGAGCCAGACGCCGTCCGCGTTCGGCCAGGTGAGCGCCGCGCTGCTGGAGCGCTCCGAGCCGCAGGCGCTGCGCTACGTCGTGTTCGGCGGTGAGGCGCTCAACCTCGCCGCGCTGCGCCCCTGGGTGCGGGCACACGGCGACCGGCAGCCGGAGCTCATCAACATGTACGGGATCACCGAGACCACCGTGCACGTCACCGTCCGGCCCGTCCGGGAGGACGACCTGTCCGAGACCGCGTCGCTGATCGGGCCGCCGCTGCCGGACCTGTCGCTGTACCTGTTGGACGCGTCTCTGCACCCGGTCGGCACCGGCGTCCCCGGCGAGATCTTCGTCGGCGGCGACGGCGTGAGCCACGGCTACGTCGCCAACCCGGCGCTGACCGCGCAGCGGATGCTGCCCGACCCGTTCGCGGGGCGTCGCGGCGCCAGGATGTACCGCAGCGGCGACCTCGCCGTGCGCCGCGCCGACGGCGAACTGGTGTACCTGGGCCGCGGCGACGACCAGGTGAAGGTGCGCGGCCATCGGATCGAGCTCGGCGAGGTGCAGGCGGCGCTGTCGGCGCTGGACGACGTCGCCCGGGCCGCCGTGGTCCTCGAACGCGACCGGGTCGGCGCCGCCACCCTCGCCGGCTACGCGGTGCCCGCCGGGGACGCGCAGCCCACCGGCACCGGCATCCGCCGGGCGCTGCTGCGCACCCTGCCGGAGTGGATGGTGCCGGCGTCGGTGACCGTGCTCGACGAGCTCCCGCTGACCCGCAACGGCAAGCTCGACCGCAAGGCCCTCGCCGGCCGCCGCGACAAGGCCGCCGCGTCCGGGCCGCGTGGCGAGGCGCCGCACGGCGACACCGCGGTCGCGCTCGCCGCGATCTGGACCGACCTGCTCGGCGTGCCCGAGGTCGGCGGCGAGGACAACTTCTTCGAGCTCGGCGGCCACTCGCTGATGGTGATGCACATGGTCGCCCGCATCCGCACGGCGCTCGGCGTCGAGGTGCCGATGGAGACCCTGTTCTCCAACCCGCAGCTGCAGCCCCTCGCCGACGCCGTCGACGAGGTCGGCGAGCCCGCGGGTGCCGCGCCGGCCGACGAGATCGACGCCGTGCGCGCCGAGGTGGCCGAGCGGGTCGCCGGGATCCCACGGCCCGGCCCGCGCGAGGACGCTGACCGCGACACGGTGCTGCTCACCGGTGCCACCGGCTTCGTCGGCCGGTTCGTGCTCGCGGAGCTGCTCGCGAGCGGCGCCCGCGTGGTGTGCCTGGTGCGCGGCGGGACCGGCCGGCGCGACGACCTCGTCGCCGGGATGAGCGACCTCGGCCTGTGGCGCGAGGAGCACGCGGACCGCCTGGAGCTGGTCGACGGCGACATCGCCGCGCCGCGCCTCGGGCTGTCCACAGTGGACCACGACCGGCTGGCGACCGGGGCCGGGCGGATCGTGCACGCCGCCGCGTGGGTCAACCACGTCTACCCGTACGAGCAGCTGGCCGCCGCCAACACGCACAGCATGGCGGGGCTGCTGGAGCTCGCCGCCGCCGGCCGCCGCTGCGCGCTGACCGTGGTGTCGACCAGCTCCGTCTTCGACCCCACCGGCGACACCGTGTCGCCCGGCCCGCTGCGGGCCCTGCCGGCCGCGGCCAACGGTTATGTGCGGTCCAAGGCGGTCGCCGAGCTGTACCTCGACCTCGCCGAGGAGCTGGACGTGCCCGCCGTCGTGGTGCGGATCCCGAGCGTCTTCGGCGACCAGCGGCGCTTCCAGATCAACGCCGCGGACGCGGTGTGGAGCTGGTCCCGGGCGATGATCGACACCGGGTCCTTCCCGGAGAGCTTCGCGCTGGAAGGCAACGAGCTCTTCCAGGCCCTGCCCGCCGACGCCGCGGCCCGGACGATCCTGCTCGCGGACCGGGGCCACACCCGGCCCGGCACCCGCTACGTGGACGCCGTTCCGGCGGTGATCGGTGGGACCCAGGACCTGGTGGAGGCGATCCGCGCCGCCGGGCACCGGCTGCGCCCGCACCCGGACCGCGAGTGGTACTCGCGGGTCGGCGAGCTCGACCCGGGCCGGGTCTGGGTGGCCGGTATCGCCGGCCACGTCGCGGCCCAGCTGGCGGCGGACCCGTCCGCCGCCGCCCCCCGCACCCTGCGCCGGTTCGCCGTCCCCGACGAGGGCGACCTGGGCGATCTCCTGCGGACGCGGGCGCTGCACACGCCGGCCCAGCTGACCGGGTACATCCGGACGCTCGACGGCGATTGACCCGTCGGCGGCGACCACGACCACGACGGGAACGGACCGGGAGGATGTCCAGCCCTTGCCCCTGCACGGCCGAGAAGGACGGAACCGAAACGATGGGAGTGACAGTGAGCACGGACGAGCGCACGTATCTCGTGGTGCGTAACCACGAGGACCAGTACTCGATCTGGCCCGCCGGGCAGGACGTCCCGGACGGCTGGGCCGCAGAGGGCGCCGGAGCTTTCGAGGGCCCGAAGGACGCCTGCCTGGCGCACATCGCCGAGGTGTGGACCGACCTGCGGCCGTTGAGCCTGCGCCACGCCGGCGTCGTCGAAGGGGGTGTGCACGTTGGCTGAGATGGTGCACACGCCGCAGAGGACCCCGGACGCGACCGAAGAGCCGCTCGCGGTGATCGGCATGAGCTGCCGGTTCGCCCCTGACCTCGACACCCCCGGCCAGCTGTGGGAGTTCCTGCGGGCCGGCCGCAGCGCCGTGGGCGAGATGCCCGCCCGGCGCTGGGACCCCTACGAGGCCGACCCGAAGACCCGCGCGATCCTGCGCCAGACGACCCGCAAGGGCTCGTTCATGCAGGACATCGAGGGATTCGACGCGGAGTTCTTCCAGATCACGCCGCGCGAGGCCGAGTACATCGACCCGCAGCAGCGCATCATGCTGGAGATGGCGTGGGAGGCGCTGTGCGACGCCGGGCTGCCCCCGACCTCGCTTGCGGGCACCGACGCCGGTGTCTACGTGGCCGCGAACACCAACGACTACGGCCGCCGCCTCCTGGAGGACCTGGACCGCACCGGCGCCTGGGCCGTCAACGGCACCACGTTCTACGGCATCGCCAACCGCATCTCCTACTTCCTGGACGCGCACGGCCCGAGCATGGCGGTCGACACCGCCTGCGCCGGCTCCCTGACCGCCCTGCACGTGGCGTGCCAGGCCCTGCGCAGCGGTGAGACCAGCGTGGCGATCGTCGGCGGCATCAACATCATGTCCTCGCCGGCGCTCGTCGTAGCGCTGGACGCCGCGTCCGCGACGTCGCCGGACGGGCGCAGCAAGGCGTTCGACAAGGCCGCCGACGGCTACGGCCGCGGTGAGGGCGGCGGCGTCGTCATCCTCAAGCGCCTCTCCGACGCGGTCCGCGACGACGACCCGGTCTACGGGCTCGTCATGGGCAGCGGCGTGTTCCAGGACGGCCGCTCCGACGGGATGATGGCGCCGAACAGCGAGGCGCAGCAGCGGATGCTGGAGGAGGTGTACCAGCGGGCCGGGATCGACCCGAACACGGTGCAGTACGTCGAGGCGCACGGCACCGGCACCCAGCTCGGTGACACCGCCGAGGCACGGGCCATCGGCAGCGTCTTCGGGCCCAACCGCGACAGCGACGACCCGCTGCTGCTCGGCACGCTCAAGCCGAACGTGGGCCACGTCGAGGCCGCCTCCGGCATCGCCGGCGTCATCAAGGTGCTGCTCGGCATGCGGCACGGCGAACTGCCGCCGAGCCCGCACGAGGAGGTCAACCCCGAGCTGGGCCTGGAGTCCAGCAAGATCCGCCTGGTCGAGGAGCCGACCCCGTGGCCGGAGGGCGAGCACGGCATGCGTGCCGGCGTCTCCAGCTACGGCGTGGGCGGCTCGATCGCGCACGCGATCCTCCAGGAGCCCCCGGCGCACCAGACCGATGCGGTCACCCGCACGGACACCGTCCGCCCGTGGGTGTTCCCGGTGTCGGCGGCCGCCGGTCAGGGTGTCCGCGACCTCGCGGGCGCCGTCGCCGAGTGGGTGCGTGAGCATCCCGACGCCGACCTGGGCTCCCTCGCCCACACACTGACCGAGCGCCGCTCCCACCTGGCGCACCGCGCCGGCGTGGTCGCCGGCGACCGTGACGAGCTGCTGGCGGGTCTCGACGCGCTGGTCGCCGGGGAGCACTCGCCGGCCGTCGCCATGGGCGCGGCCCGCACGTTCGGCGAGTCCGCCGCGGAGGGACCCGTCTGGGTGTTCTCCGGGCACGGCGCCCAGTGGTCCGGGATGGGCCAGGAGCTGCTGCGGACCGAGCCGGTGTTCGCCCGGGTGATCGACGAGCTGGGCCCGGTCTTCGCCGAGGAGCTGGGCTGGACCCCGCGCGAGGCGATCGACGCGGGCGGGCCGTGGACGGTGGCCCGTACCCAGGCGATGACGTATGCGATGCAGGTCGCGCTCGCCGAGGTGTGGACCGAGCTGGGGCTGCGCCCGGGCGCCGTCATCGGGCACTCGGTCGGTGAGATCGCCGCGGCGGTCGTCGCCGGCAGCCTCGACCGCGCCGACGCGGCCAGGTTCGCCTGCCGGCGGGCCCGGGCCCTGGAGCAGGTCGCCGGGCGTGGCGCGATGGCGATGGTGCCGATGGCGTTCGACGAGGTCGAGCGGAAGCTGGCCGGGCGTGACGGCGTCGTCGCCGCGATCGCCGCGAGCCCGCTGTCCACCGTGATCTCCGGTGACATCGACGCGGTCGAGGCCGCCGTCGCCGGGTTCGAGACCGAGGGCATCAAGGCCCGGAAGGTCAACACCGACGTGGCGTTCCACAGCCCGCACGTGCGGGGTGCGGTCCTCGACGCGGTCCGGCAGGCCGCCGGCGCGCTGCACGCCCGCGACCCGCGGGTGACGCTGTACAGCACCGCGCAGACGGACCCGCGCTCCGGCGCGGCCCGCGAGGGCGAGTACTGGGCCACGAACCTGGCCGAGCCGGTGCGCTTCAACCAGGCCGTCCGCGCCGCGCTCGACGACGGCAACCGGGTGTTCCTGGAGGTCTCCTCGCACCCCGTGGTGGCGCACTCGATCACCGAGACCGCGCTGGACGCCGGGATCGCCGACGCGCAGGTCGCGATCACCCTGCGTCGCGACGAGCCGGAGCAGCGCACCGCGGTGTTCAACCTGGCGAAGCTGCACTGTCTCGGCACGCCGGTGACCTGGTCGTACCCCGGTGAGCTGGTCGACGTGCCGGCGGTGCGCTGGCAGCACCGGCCGTTCTGGATCTTCCCGGACACGCCGGCCGAGCAGGGCGCCGGCCGCGGCCACGACCCGGAGGCGCACACGCTGGTCGGCGGGTACACCACCGTGGCCAGCGCACCGGTGCAGCGGGTCTGGCAGACCGAGCTGGACATGTCCAACCGGCCCTACGCCCAGTCGCACAAGGTCGTCGGGGTCGAGACCGTGCCCGCCTCGGTGGTGCTCAACTCGTTCATCGGCGCCGCCGCCGACGCCAGTGAGGGCGACGTGCGGTACGGGCTGCGCGACATCGTGTTCCGCATCCCCCTGGCCGCGCACCCGACCCGCGTGGTGCAGTTGGTGATGGAGCAGGACAAGGTCCGCCTCGCCAGCCGGATCAAGCGCGAGGAGGGCAGCGGCGGCGTCCACGACAACGAGTGGCTGACCCACACCACCGCGACCGTCGTGCCGGAGCCGGTCGTCGGGGCCACCCCGATGGAGGACGTGGACACCATTCGCGCCCGCTGCCCGGAGTCGTGGAGCTGGACGAAGGTCGACGACATCTTCCGGGGCATGGGCGTGGACGGCTACACGTTCCCGTGGGAGGTGCAGGAGCTGCTGCGCGGCGACGACGAGCAGATCACCACGGTCCAGGTCGACCACACGCCGAAGCGGCACCCGTCCAGCTGGACCGCGGTCGTCGACGCCGCGCTGACCGTCAGCGGCGTACGGGTGATGACCGAGGACTCCTCGGTGCTGCGGACGTGCTCGCACCTGGAGTCGCTGTCCTACCGTGGCGCGCCGCCGGCCCGCATCCACGTGCACACCACCTTCGACCCGCGCACGCCGGACACCATCAACATGGTCGTGGCGAACGACAGCGGCGAGGTCGTGTGCGAGGCGCGCGGTCTGCGCTACGTGCAGGTGCAGGACATCGGCTCCGGCGCGGTCGGCCCGCGCGACCTGGTGCAGGAGCTGGCCTGGGAGCGGGTCACGGTGCGCGACGACGCGCCCGCGCCGCGGCAGGCCCTCCTGGTGGGTCAGCCGGACGGCGGTCCCGAGCTCGTCGAGGCCCTCGCCGCGCAGGGCATCGAGGCCCGCTCGGCACTCGACGCGGCCGCGATCGGCGACGGCACCCTGGCCGCCGGTGACGTGGTGATCGTCGCGCCGCCGGCGCTGCTGCCCGACGAGGCGCCCGAGCGGGCCGCCCGCCGCAACGCCAAGGCCCTCGTCGACGCGGTGCAGCGCATCGCCGAGATCCCCGACGAGCAGCGCAGGCCCACGGTCTGGGTGCTCACCAAGGGGGTCCGCGACGGCGACACCGAGGCCGCGCTGGCGCACGCCCCGCTGTGGGGCGCCGGCCGGATCGTCGCCGGGGAGCGCCCCGACCTGTGGGGCGGCACGATCGACGTGGCCGGCGACCAGGACCTCGCGTCCGTCGCCGGGGTGATCGGTGCGCTGCCGCCCAACGAGGACGTGCTGTCCGCGACGTCGGAGGGGCTGTTCGCGGCCCGGCTGCAGCGGGTCGAGCGGCCCGCCGAGCGTGACGACGCGGCGACCTGCCGCCCGGACGGGACCTACCTGGTCACCGGTGGTCTCGGCGCGCTGGGCCTGGAGGCGGCGCGGTACCTGGTCGAACAGGGCGCCCGCAGGCTCGTCCTGGTCGGCCGGCGGGGGCTGCCGCCCCGCTCGGAGTGGGGCCGGATCGACGACCCGGCCGTCGCGGCGCAGGTGGCCGAGGTGGTCGCCCTGGAGGCGGCCGGTGCCACGGTCCGGGTGCTGCGGCTGGACATCGCCGACGCCGAGGCGACGGCCCGGGCGCTGGACCCCGGTGCGCTGGACATGCCGCCCATCCGCGGCATCGTGCACTGCGCCGGCGTGGTGTCCGACGCGCTGGTGGAGAAGACCGGCGCGGCGAACATCGACACCACGATGGGGCCGAAGGCCGACGGCGCGATGGTCCTGCACCGGCTGTACCCGGCCGGCACGCTGGACTTCTTCACAATGTTCTCCTCCTGCGGCCAGTACGCCCGGCTCACCGGCCAGGTCAGCTACGCCTCGGCGAACTCGTTCCTGGACGCCCTCGCCGCGCTGCGGCGGGCCGGCGGCGAGGCCGGCGCGACCAGCTTCGCGTGGGCGCAGTGGATCGGCCGCGGCATGGGCGAGACCACGGGCAAGGCCACGATCCTGGAGGCCGAGTCCCGCGGCCTGGGCGGCATCACCGTCACCGAGGCGCTGCGCAGCTGGAGCTACGCGGACCGGTACGGCCTGCCGTACGCCGCGGTGATGCGGGTGATGCCGGGCCACACGCTGCCGGTGTTCTCGCACCTGTCGGTCACCGACGCCGACGCGCAGAGCGACGGCGACGGAGCGGTGGACTGGTCGGCCGTGCCGGCGGACCAGCTGGAGGAGAAGGTCCTCGACGAGACGCACCAGCAGGTGGCCGCCGAGCTCAACCTCGCACCGGAGGACATCGCGATCGACCGGCCGCTGCTGGAGCTGGGCGTCGACTCGGTGCTCACCGTGGCGCTGCGGGTGCGGCTGCACCGCTGCTTCGCGGTGGACCTGCCGCCGACGATCCTGTGGAGCAACCCGACGGTGCGTGCGCTCGCCGGATTCCTCGCCGGCGAACTGGGCGGCGCGCAGGACGAGACCGGGGCCGAGGCCGAGGCCGGCGCTGAGCCGGCCGGTGCGCCGCAGGCGGACGGCGGAGCGGACCTGACCCGGCAGGTGCCGCAGGTCCGGCGCGAAGAAGCCCCGGTGGCCGCCGCCTGAGACCGGACCGGGGTGGAGATGATCTCGAAACCCCGGTCCACCCGGGCCCGGGACGGTGTGACCCACTCGTCCCGGGCCCGTCGTATTCCAAGACTCTACATATACTTCAACATGGGCTTGAGCTGCTGAAAGGGCCATCAAGCGACGCTGACGGCGCACAGTCGACAGGACGCGTTGCAGAGTCCACGATATGATTCCCGGTAATGACTGTGGGGTCTGTGCCCCGAGGCACCCGTTCACGTTGAACCATCGAGGGGAAGCCACTGATGGACAACTCCGAAGACCTCCGCGCCGGCGACGTCGCGCAGAACGGCTGGGCGCACGGCCGCCTGCCGCTGCCGACCGAAGGACGCGAATGGCAACGGTTCGCGTCGGCGTGGGACGACCTGGTCCCTGACGCCTACCTCGGCGACGCGCGGTGCCGCCGCAACCGGCGCTACGGCAGGGTGCTCGCGCACCGCGACGGCACGCTCGAGCCGCTGGTGGGTACCGAGTTCTTCCAGAGCAAGCAGATCAACCGCGCGTTCGGCGACCAGCTGCGCGTCTTCGAGCCGCTGACGGACGACGCCCTGGCCAGCCCGCGGTTCAGCCAGATCCTGCGCGAGTCCGTCGGCATCGTCAACGAGGCGGCGGGCAAGCGCGACTGGGAGCTCGGCATCCACTTCATCCGGGTGATCGCCGACGCCGAGGACGCCTCGGAGCCCGCGCCCGAGGGCCGGCACTCCGACGGCCACGAGTACGTGGTGATCCACCTGATCGACCGGCACCGCTGCGTCGGGGGTGAGAGCCGGGTCTTCCGGCGCGGCGAGGAGCAGCCGCAGCACCAGGTCACCATGACCGAGCCCCTGGAGGCGCTGGCGCTGTCCGACACGACGATGGAGCACGCCGTCAGCGAGATCCGCACCGAGGAACAGTGCGACTGCGGCTGGCGCGACACCATGATCGTCGACTTCAACACCGTGCCGGACCTCGCCGAGGTGGCGGGGCGCACGCACAGCTCGCTGCAGTGATTGGAGGGTTCCATGAGCCAGGTTTCAGACCATCCGCTGCTCACCTCCGAGGCGTACGACCGCCTCGTGCAGCGGCTGCCCGGCACGACGGCACACCCGGACTTCTGCCTCATCGGCATCGACGACCTGCTCAACAACCGCGCGACGACCGGCGTCGACGACCTCGACACGGGCCGGTTGAACGCCTGGGGCAACTCGTTCCCGTCGCGGGAGCTGCCGGAGCCCGGCGCGGTGATCGAGATCGCCGGCATCCCCTTCGTGTGGCCGAACGCGCACACCGCCGGCGACAACGTCCGGTCCGAGGGGCAGGTCATCGACATCCCGTCCGGCCGCTACGACTGGATCTACCTGCTGGCCGCCTCGGAGCGCCGCAGCGAGGACACGCTGTGGGTGCACTACGAGGACGGGCACGCCGATCCGCTGCGGGTCGGGGTCTCGGACTTCCTGGACGGCACGCCGGCGTTCGGTGAGCTGCCGGCGTTCCGGACCGCGCAGATGCACTACCCGCACCACGTCCAGGAGAACCTGCCGACCACGATGTGGCTGGCCCGGGTCGGGATGCCCCGCCGCGGGCGGGCGCGGGCCCTGCGGCTGCCGCGGCTGGTGGCCCTGCACGTCTTCGCCATCACGCTGGTGACCGGCATCGACGTGCGCCTCGCGGACGGCGCGCCGGCATGATCGAGACCGCACCGCAGGTCCAGCTCTGGACGCGCGACCTGGGCAGCTGCCTGCACGGGACGCTGGCGACCGTGCTGCTGCACGACGGCCACGACCCGGTCACCGTCCTGGGTGCGCCGTGGGAGTTCCGCCGCCGCGCGGGCGCCTGGACCACCGAGGAGTACTACTACCTCGCCGAGCCGGACTCCCTCGCCAAGCGGCTGGCGCTGTACCACCCGTTCGAGTCGACCTGGCACCGCAGCGACGGACCCGGCGACGTGCTGGACGAGCTGCGCGACGCCCTCGCCGCGGGGGTGCTGCCGATCGCCGCGGTGGACAACTTCCACCTGCCGTTCCGGCCCGCCTTCCACGACGTGCACGCCGCGCACCTGGTGGTGGTGTACCGCATCACCGACACCGACGTGTACGTGTCCGACGCCCAGCCGCCGGCGTTCCAGGGCCCGATCCCGATCGCGGACTTCCTGCGCAGCTGGGACTCGGCGAACCCGGCGCACGACGCCGACGTGTTCTTCAGCTCCAGCCCCAGCGACCGGCGCTGGCTGCACGCCCGCATGCGCGGCGCCGTCCCGGAGACCGGCCCGGCCTGGCTCGCCCGGGTGATCCGGGACAACGTCGCCCGGTACCGGGCCGCGTCGCCGGCCGGCACCGAGACCGGGGTCGAGGGCCTTCGCCGGTACCTCGGCGGGCTGTGCGCGCCGGAGCCCGGCACGGAGGCTGCCGACGCGGCGCTGAGCGAGCTCTACGTGATCAGCTGGAACATCCAGGCCCAGGCCGGGCTGCACGCGGAGTTCCTGCGCGGACAGGGCCTGCGGTGGAGGATCCCCGAGCTGGCGGAGGCCGCCGCCCGCGTCGACGCCGTCGCGCACGGCTGGACCGGCGTGCGCATGACCGGCGCGCACTCGCGGGTCTGGCAGCGGCACCGCGCCGACGAGCTGCGCGCGCACAGTGCCGAACTCATCCGCCGCCTCGAGGTCGCGCTCGAACAGCTCGACCTCGCCGCGGACGCCGTGTCCCGGCAGGCGTGAACCGCCGCCGGCAACGAGAAGGGCCATCGTGGACAGAACCGACATGCCGATTGCCGTGGTCGCCTCCCGGGTCCGCCGGGAGGAGCGACTGATCCTGCAGACGTTGCAGCGGCGCGGGCTGCGCCACGAGCACGTCGACCCGCGGAAGCTGACGGTGCTGCTCGCCGACGGCCGCCCGCCGTACCGCGCGGCGCTCATGCGCGAGGTCAGCCACAGCCGCGCCGCGTCGGTCGCCTCGACCCTCGCCGCGCTCGGCGTCCCCACGCTCAACCGGCCCGAGGTGCTGGACACCTGCGGCGACAAGCTGCGCACGGCCCTGGCGTTCCACAACGCGGGCCTGCCGATCCCACAGGCGGGCGTCGCGTGGGGTACACCTGCCGCGTTGGAAGCCATGCCCAAGCTCGGCTATCCGGTGGTCGTGAAGCCGGTGACCGGCTCGTGGGGGCACCTGACGGCGCGGGTCCACGACGAGGAGCAGGGCCGCACCGTGCTGGAGCACCGCGCCGCGCTGCCGAACCCGCAGCAGCACGTGTTCTACCTGCAGGAGCACATCGACAAGCCGGGACGGGACATCAAGTCCTACGTCGCCGGCGGCGAGGTGGTGTGCGCCATCTACAAGAACGCGGTCGACGACTGGCGGACGAACACCGCGATCGGTGGCGCACCCACCCCGTGCCCGATCACCGCGGAGCTCAACGAGCTCGCGGTGGCGGCGGCCGGCGCCGTCGGGGGTGGCTTCCTCGGCGTCGACATCCTGATCGACCAGCAGGAGCGGATGTTCGCCAACGAGGTCAACCACACCCCGGAGTTCCACGGCGCGATCGACGCGACCGGCGTGGACGTCGCGGGACACATCGTCGACTGGGCCGTCGCGTCGCTGGAGCGTCTGGAAGGCAGGGATCAGTGATGGGACACCCGCTGCTCGCGCTGTGGAGCGCGCCGCGCTCCCGGTCCACGGTGTTCTTCCGGATGATGCTGGAGCGCAACGACCTGCTGCCGTTCCACGAGCCGTTCTGCAACATCGCCAACGACGGCACCACCCAGGTCGGCGACCGCGCGGTGACCTCGCCCGGCGACCTCGTCGACGTCCTGCTCGGGCTCGCCGAGCAGCGCACGGTGTTCTTCAAGGACACCACCGACTGCGAGTACGACGCCGTGTTCGACCGCCAGGACTTCCTGAAGGGCGGGCGGCACGCGTTCCTGCTGCGGCACCCGCGGGAGATCATCCCGTCGTACGCGGCGATCAAGCCGGACATGGCCCTGCGCGAGGTCGGCGTCGAGTACCTCTCCAGGATCCACCAGGCGGTGCTCGACGCCGGTGGTGAGCCGGTGGTCGTCGACTCCGATGACTTCGTCGACCGGCCGGCGCAGACGGTGCGTGCATACTGTACCGCGGTGGGTCTGCCGTTCCGTGACGACATACTGCACTGGCAGCCGGGGGAGCGGTCCGAATGGCGCCAGTCCGCGCGCTGGCACACCGACGTCAGCACCAGCTCGACGGTGCAGCGCCAGGAGCGCGCCTACGACCGCACGATCGAGACAGATCCCTTGCTGCGCAGCTTCTACGAGCATCATCTGCCGTTCTACGAGCGGCTGTGGGATCGACGTATCCGGATCTCGTGAGGCGGTCTCCGGGTTGCCGCCCGTAGGCACCGCGGTTACTGTTGCCTTAGTCAACACTCGACATATACGACATGGCACAGGCGATATCGAGAGGCATGGTTGATGATTATCTCAACGCCGCCGTTCTGTCCGGTGCAGTTCGACGACCCTGATCTGCTCAACTCCGCGTTCCACGCCACGACGGACATGCACGCGCTGTGGGCGCACCTGCGCGACGTCGCCCCGGTGTACAAGGCGGATCCGGGCGGCGGGCGGGAACAGTTCTGGGTCGTGACCCGGCACGAGGACGTCAGCCGGGTCCTGCGCACCCACACGGAGTTCTCCTCCCGGCGCGGCACGATCCTCAGCGTGCTCGACCTGAACACGCCCGACATCGCGACCGACGACATGCTCGCCGACACCGACCCGCCGCGCCACCGCGAGCTGCGCGAGCCGCTCAACCACGCCTTCGCCCCGACGCTGGTCGCCACGCACGACGAGCTGATCCGCGGGCTGGCCCGCGACGCGATCCAGCGGGCGCTGGACGCCGACGTCTACGACATCGCCCACGACACGATGATGTTCGCGATGTCGATCACCGGCACGCTCATGGGCCTGCCCCCGGAGTCCTGGGAGCGGCTGATGCACCTGGTGATGATGATGATCGCCTACGACGACCCGTCCTACTCCGCCGGCGGCGCGCAGGCGACCGTCCGCCAGGCCCGGCACCAGGTGTTCGAGGCGTTCAAGGAGCAGTTCGCGCTGCGCACCCGCGACGACGAGCACCCCGACGCGATCGGCGTCATGCGCCAGATGGACCTCTCCGAAGGCCCGATGACCGAGCTGCAGGCGATGGTCAACGGCTACGTGCTGCTCATCGGCGCCAACGTGACCACGCCGCACACGCTGTGCACCCTCTTCTCGCAGATGGCCGCGCACCCCGACCAGTTCGAGCAGCTGCGGCAGCACCCGGAGAACATCCAGGTCGCGCTCGCCGAGGTGCTGCGCTGGGCGTCGCCGGTCACCGCGCTCATGCGCTACGCCATCCAGGACGTGGAGCTGCAGGGGCAGACCATCAAGGCCGGCGAGCCGGTCAGCGCCTGGCTCGGCTCCGCCAACCGCGACGAGCGGGTCTTCGAGGACCCCTACACGTTCGACCTCACCCGCCGGCCGAACCGGCACGTGGCGTTCGGCATCGGGCCGCACTACTGCATCGGCGCCGGCATGGCGAAGGTGACCCTGCAGATCTTTATCGAAGAGATGCTGGACATGGTGGAGCGCGTCGAGATCGCCGGCGAGGTGCAGCACGTCGCGTCGCACTTCGTGCCGGGGTACAAGAGCCTCCCGGTGCGCTTCACGCCGCGCAAGACGGTGGTGGCGGCCCGGTGAGCAGCCCGCCGACGTACCGCAGTGACGCCCGGGCATGGTTCGACCGCCGGTTCCAGTCCGTCACCGCGACCCACAGCCTCTACTGCTTCCCGTTCGCGGGCGGCTCCGCCACCTACTACGCCGCCTGGGAGAAGTACTTCAGCGGCCGGGTCGAGCTGGTGCCGGTGCAGCTGCCGGGCCGCGGCGCACGGATGACCGAGACGCCGGCCACCGACCTGTGCGGCCTGGCCGACGAGCTCGCCGAGGTGATCGCCGACGAGCCCACCGAGGTGGTGCTGTTCGGCCACAGCATGGGCGCGATCCTCGCGTTCGAGGTCGGCCGGCGGCTCGGCGCACTGGGCCGCCCCGCCCGGCACCTGTTCGTGACCGGCCGCCCCGCGCCGCCGATCGTGCGGCCCCGCACGCCGGTCAGCGACCTGCCCCGGGACGAGTTCCTGCGGATGCTGCGCGACTACGGCGCCGCGGACGACGCGGTCTTCGAGCACGAGGACCTGTTGGACCTGCTCATGCCGATGATCCGGGCGGACTTCGCGATGATCGAGAACTACCGGCGGCGGCCGGGGCCGCGGCTGTCGTGCCCGGTCACCGCGTGGTGCGGCGACAGCGACCCGGGGGTGCCGCCGGAGGCGATGGTCCCGTGGGGCGACGAGACGTCCGGGCCGTTCGAGCTGTCGGTGCTGCCGGGCGGGCACTTCTTCCTCACCGAGCACCACGCCGAGGTCGTGCGGGGCATCAACGCCGCCGTCCGGGGCGTCTGAGCCGTATCTTCAAAGGAGCCTGAGCATGGACTTCGATGTGCCACAGGAGACCGCCGACTTCGCCGCCGAGGTCGACGAGGTGCTGCGCTCGCCGGAGACGGCGCGGCTGCTGCAGGACGTCCACGCTCGGCGCGACGGCATGGACGGCGACGTCCGCCCGCTGTACCGGCACCTCGGCGCCGCCGGCATCCTCGCGCCCTCGTGGCCGGTCGGGTACGGCGGCAGGGGCCTTGACTACACGGCGACCGTGACGCTGCTCGAACAGCTCGTCTCCCACGGGATCCCGCAGAACCTGTACTGCATCTCGGTGCAGAACGTCGGCTCACTGATCCTGGCGTCGGGCAACGAGTCGCAGCGCGCGACCCTGCTGCCGGCGATGGCGAGCGCGGAGACCACCGCCTGCATCCTGTTCACCGAGCCGACCAACGGCTCCGACCTCGCCGCGCTCACCACGACCGCGGTCCGCGACGGCGACGGCTGGGTCATCAACGGGCGCAAGACGTACAACCTCAAGAGCGCCTACGCCGACTTCGCGCTCATCGCGGTGCGCACCGACCCGCAGGCCAGCGTCTACGAGGGCATCACCCTGTTCCTGGTCCCGCTGGACACGCCCGGCGTGGTCATCCGCCCCATCCCGAGCATGGCCAACGAGCAGTTCCACGACATCTGGTTCACCGACGTGCGCGTCGGCGACGACGCGGTGTTCGGCCCGGCCGGTGCCGGCTGGTCACTGATCACCCAGATGTTCGCCGCGGAACGCACCGGCCTGGACTACTACGCCCGCGGCCGGCACTGGCTGAACATGATCGCCGAGCGCCTCGGCGAGGACGGCGACCGCGTCGGCCTGGCCCGCCACCGGACCCGACTCGCGGCCAGCAAGCTGCTCAGCTGCCAGGTCATGCAGAACCTGCAGGAGGGCAACGCCGACATCGCCGAGTCGTCCTTCGCCAAGTGGCACTGCAGCGAGACCGCCCAGCGGATCGCCTGGTGGTCGCTGGACGCGCTCGGCCCGGACGTGCTCACGCCCGGTCCCGACGCCGGCGACCGCATCCTGGAGGCGGCGCTGCGCGAGTCGCCCGGGGTGACCATCTCCGGCGGGGCGTCCGAGGTGATGCTGGACATCCTGGCCAGCGCGCGGGTGTACTCCTCCGGTGGTGCCGGCGGTGCGCCCGGCCCGCGGCTGGACCCGCTGCAGCAGCGCCTGCACGACGCGGTCGACGCGGTGCTCACCCACACCGGCGACCTGTCCGCGCAGCTCGCGACGATCGGCGTGCCCGCGCTCAACGCTCCCGAGCACCTCGGCGGTCTCGCGCTGGGCCTCACCGCCGACATCGTGGTCAACGAACGCCTCGGGTACGCGCTGCAGCCGCTCGGCTGTTACCGCGAGACCGCGTTCGCCCTCGACCTGCTCGGCGGCGACGGCGTGCAGACCGGGCAGCTGGACCTCGCGTCGCTGTACGACGGCACGCGTCACGCCGTCCTCATCGGCGGTCCGGGCTCCGGCTCGTCCGGCGCCCGCGGCTCCTCCGGCGTGCGCGTCAAGGCCGACGGCACCGTCTGGGGCGAGGGCGGCACCGTCTGGGGCGAGTCCGAGCCGCTGCCCCGCAGCAACGTCGGGCTGTGCCTGGTGCGCGCCACCGGCGACGACGGCGCCTGCGCGTGGCACCTGGTCGTCCCGGACCCCGCCACCTGCGCCGTGGAGTCCTTCGACCACTTCGGCACCCCGGCCACCCGCGTCCGCTTCGACGGCGCCACCGCTTCGCTGCTGCCGGTGACCGCGGCGCAGTGGGACCACGCCCTCGCCGCCGCGCAGATCCGCCAGGCGGCGCTGCTGCTGGGCATCGCCGACCGCATCCTGGAAGTCGCCCGGGAGCACGTCAACACCCGCGTCCAGTCGGGCCGCCCGCTGGTGGAGCGGCAGACGGTCGCCCATCGCCTGGCCCTGCTGATGGGCGAGGCCGACGGCTGGCGGCTGGTGCTGCACAAGGCGGCGTGGGACCTCGACCGCGACGAGCGGGTGCCCGCGGCGGCGGTCCTGGCGGCGATCGCCGAGCACGCGCAGGTCGCCAGCCGCACCGCCCTGCAGCTGCACGGCGTCCGCGGCATGCTCGCCCACTCGACCACGGTCACCGCGTACCGCCAGGTCTCCGTCGAGTCCCTGCGCCTCGGCACCCCCGCCGAGCTGTGGCGGTCCGCGGCGGTCACCGCCGGCTAGCACCCCAGCGCGTTTCCGGTGGCGGGCAGGTGCGGGCTCCCGCATCGCGCGTGGAACTTACAACCGTGCGCCCAGCTATCCATGTAGCTCTATGTACGAATATTGACATCAGACATCATACGAAATACCTTCCCCCTCGGTCGCCGGGGTCCTTCGCCAGCGTGGGAGGCGGACCGGATCGGTCGCCGCGGAAATGACCGCGCGACCCGCGTTCGTGGTTCAGCGGCAGCGGACTTGATCATGGCGGGAGTCGCGTGCGCGACGTCTCCATCCGGCACCCGGCAGCACATCAAGGAGGAAGCGCACAGATGAAAGACGTTCCCGCCCGCCCGAAACGCCGTACCGGCCGTCGCACCAGACTGCTGCTCGGCTGTGTCTGCGCCGTGGTGGTCGCCGTTTCCTCGGTGGCCATGACCACATTCGCCCACGCCGATCTCAGTGGCCCGCCCGGGACCACGTTGAAGGCGGCCGCCGAGCGGAGTGGCCGGTACTTCGGCGCCGCGATGGGGGGAGACCGCCTCAGCGACTCGGGCTTCCTCACGATCGCGAACCGCGAGTTCGACATGATGACGGCCGTCAACGAGATGAAGCCCGACGCGACCGAACCCAACCGCGGCCAGTTCGACTTCCGGGCCGGTGACGCGATCTACAACTGGGCCACCCAGCACGGCATGCGGGTCCGCGGCCACACCCTGGCCTGGCACGCACAGCAGCCGAGGTTCTGGAGCACCCTCAGCGGCAGCAGCCTGCGCACCGCGATGATCGAGCACATCAACGGCGTCATGGCGCACTACAAGGGCAAGCTTGCCTACTGGGACGTGGTCAACGAGGCCTTCGCCGAGAACGGCAGCCGGCGGTCGTCGAACCTGCAGGCCACCGGGAATGACTGGATCGAGGCGGCGTTCAGGGCCGCACGTGCCGCCGACCCGGGCGTGAAGTTGTGCTACAACGATTACAACATCGAGAACTGGACGTATGCCAAGACGCAGGGCGTCTACAACATGATCAGGGACTTCAAGTCCCGCGGCGTCCCGGTCGACTGCGTCGGTCTCCAGACCCACTTCACCGGTGGCAGCTCGCTGCCGGGCAACTTCCAGCAGACGCTGTCGAGCTTCGCCGCCCTCGGGGTCGACGTGGCGTTGACCGAGGCCGACGTCACCAATGCCTCGACCAGCCAGTACCAGGGTCTGACCCAGGCTTGCATGAACGTCCCCCGCTGCGTCGGCATCACGACGTGGGGCGTGCGGGACAGCGACTCCTGGCGCGGCGGCGAGAACCCGCTGCTGTTCGACCGCAACAGCAACCCGAAGGCGGCGTACACCTCCGTCCTCAACGCCCTCAATGCCGCCTCCACCACGGTGCCAGGGACGAGCACACCGCCGAGCACCCCGATCAGCACGCCGCCGAGCACTCCGATCAGCACGCCGCCGAGCACACCGCCCGTCAGCGGGCAGCCGGGCGCCTGCACCGCGACGTTCCTCATGGTCAACAGCTGGGGCGGCGGCTTCCAGGGTGAGGTCACCGTGGCCAACAAGGGCGCCGCGACCCTCAACGGCTGGACCGCACGCCTGACGCTGGCCGGCGGGCAGACCATCGTCAACGTCTGGAACGGCATCAACACCGGCACCAGCGGCACGGTCAGCGTCCGCAACGCCGAGTACAACGGCTCCCTCGGCGCGAACGCCTCGACCACCTTTGGCTTCCTGGTCAATGGGAGCACCAACGCGGCACCCGGCAACATCTCGTGCACCAGCCCCTGATCGAGGGCATGGACCAGCCCTTCACGCCAGGACACTGACAGTGCCCGGAGCCGGTGGCTCCGGGCACTGTGCCGTCGTGGCCGGCCGGCTGCCGGGCCGCATGGGCGGTATCGCGTCACCGCGGCGATCATGAAAGACCACCCTTTCAGGGCGAACGTTGGTAATCTCCGCGTATCGGGCGCTCCGGAGAGGTGGGCGAGATGACACGCAAGAGACCCGGGCGCCACAGGCTGCCGGCGATCGCAGTACTTCTCGCGGTGGCGCTGCTGGGCGGTGCGGCCTGCGGCGGGGACGCCCAGGAGGCGCTCGTCGCCGGGCCGCCCGACCGCGGCGCCGTCGGTCTCGCGATGCCGACCAAGACCTCCGAGCGCTGGGTCGCCGATGGCGAGAACATGCGCAAGCAGTTCGAGCTGCTGGGCTACCGCCCGGAACTCGCCTACGCCGACAACGACATCGCGGCGCAGGTGGCGCAGATCGAAGCCATGATCAAGAACGGCGACAAGGCAGTCATCATCGCCGCCATCGATGGGACCGCGCTCAAGGAAGTGCTCGCGAAGGCCACCGCGGCACACATCCCGGTGTTCGCCTACGACCGGCTCATCCGCGACAGCCCCGACATCGCGTACTACGCCACGTTCGACAACTTCAAGGTCGGTGTGCAGCAGGCGAGCTACATCGCCGAGGCGCTGGGACTTGCGCGGGGCGCACGCGGGCCGTTCACCATCGAGCTCTTCGCCGGCTCGGCCGACGACAACAACGCGACGTTCTTCTTCAACGGCGCGATGAGCGTGCTCAAGCCGTATCTGGCCTCCGGCGCGCTCGTGGTGCGCAGCGGCGAGACGGCGTTCACGCAGGTGACCACCCAGCGGTGGGACGGCGACATTGCCAAGCAGCGCATGCAGCGCCTGCTGGCGGGGCCGCTCGCCGCGGTGCACGTCGACGCGGTGCTCTCGCCGTACGACGGCATCAGCCGCGGCATCATCGACGCGCTCAAGGCGGCCGGTCGCGGGGGCCGGCTGCCCGTCGTCACGGGCCAGGACGCCGAGCTGGAGTCAGTGAAACTGATCATGGCGGGACAGCAGAGCCAGACCGTGTACAAGGACACCCGGGAGCTGGCCAAGGTCGCGGTGCAGATGACCAACGCCGTGCTCACCGGCGGCAGCCCAGAGGTCAACGACACCAGCCAGTACGACAACGGCGTGAAGGTGGTCCCGACCTTCCTCCTGCAGCCCGTCAGCGTCGACAGGTCGAACTACCGCCGCGTCCTGGTCGACGGCGGCTACTACACCGCTAGCCAGATCGGTGGCTGAACCGCGATGACCGACCGGACCGCTCCCCGCCCGGCCCGCGGCAACCGGGTCGCCCGGGTCTTCGTCGACCTGCCGCTGTGGGCCAAGCTCACCGCGCTGATCAGCGCCAGCCTGCTCGCCCTGTGCGGGTGCCTCGTGGTCACCCTGATAGGCGACCGCGCCGCCGACCGCACCGCCGACCGGCTGCAGCGGCTCAACGAGGCGAGCGCGCTGGTGCTGCGCCTCGACCGCCTCGCCAGCGAGCTCAAGGTAAGCGGCCTTCAGGCCGTGGTGCGCTCCGATCCGGCCGCGCAGGGGGTTCTGCTCAAGACCCAGCAGGCCGAGGCCGAGGAACTGCTCGGCCAGCTCAAGGCGATGCATCTGCCGTCGAAGCTCGCCGGGGCGGTGCAGCGCATCAACGACGTGTACACCGACTACGGCTCCGTCGTCGCCCGCTTCGTCGACAGCGCGTCGGTGGACCAGGCCCAGGCCCGGCTGGCGTGGGAGCAGATCGGCGTCGACAACTACCTCACCTCCGCGGTCCTGCACAACGAACGGGCCCTGTTCGCCCGGACCGTGGCGCTGGCGGAGAAGGACGCCGCCGCCAGCCGCTCGAACGCCAAGCGGATCATGTTGATCGCCGTCGTCGTCGCCGCCGTCGTGCTGTGCGGCCTGGCGCGCCTGGTCGTCATCTCGATCACCCGCCCGCTCGCTCGGGTCCGGATCGCGCTGCAGGGCATGGCCGGCGGCGATCTGACGGTGGACCCCCGGGTCTCCTCCCGCGACGAGGTGGGCCAGATGGCCTCGGCACTGCAGGAGGCGATCGGCGGCCTGCGCGGCGTGGTCTCATCCGTGTCCTCCGCCGCGCGGGCGGTCGCCGCCGCGGCCGCGGAGCTGACCTCGTCCTCCAGGTCCATGGCCGCGTCCGCGGATGACGCCTCCGGCCAGGCCCGCAGCGTCTCGGAGTCCGCAGGACAGGTCTCGGACAACGTCCAGACGGTCGCGCAGGGCGCGCAGGAGATGGGCGCCTCGATCCGCGACATCTCGCACAGCGCCGCCGAGGCGGCGAAGGTTGCCGGCCACGCGGTGCACGTCGCGGAGTCGACCACGGCGCAGATGAACAAGCTCGGTGACTCCTCCACCGAGATCGCGACGGTGGTGAAGGTCATCACCGGCATCGCCGAGCAGACCAACCTGCTGGCGTTGAACGCGACCATCGAGGCCGCCCGGGCCGGCGACGCGGGCAAGGGCTTCGCAGTCGTTGCCGGCGAGGTCAAGGACCTGGCCCAGGAGACCGCCCGCGCCACGGAGGACATTGCCCGGCGGGTCGCGGCGATCCAGGAGGACACCGGCGGCGCGGTCGCCGCGATCGGCGAGATCAGCAGCGTGGTGGCGCGCATCAACGACTTCCAGGCGACGATCGCCAGCGCGGTGGAGGAGCAGACGGCCACGACCAACGAGATGAACCGCGGCATTGCCGCCGCGGCGGACGGCGCGGGCGGCATCGCGGCGAACATCGCCGGACTGGCCGCCGCGGCGGAGGTCACGACGGAGGGCGTGGCCCGGTCGCAGAAGGCAGTCGACGAACTCAGCCGCATGGCTCACGACCTGCAGGCCATGGTGACGCACTTCCGCACCTGAGCCACGCGACCCGACGCCCGCCGGGGCCGCGGCGGGCCTGGTCCGCCTGGCCGGGTCTTGCCAGGTGCGAACGGTCGTGCTTTTCTTAGGGCATGGGGAAGGGCGAGGAGACCAGGCTCGCGGTGCTGGACGAGGCGGCGAGCGTGGCGCGTGGCGTCGGGCTCGGCGGGCTGACGATCGGCACCCTGGCCGAGCGCACGGCGCTGTCCAAGAGCGGGCTCTTCGGCCACTTCAAGTCCAAGGAGTCCCTGCAGCTGCAGGTGCTCCAGCACGCCAGGGCGCGGTTCGTGGATCTGGTGGTCCGGCCCGCCATCGCCGCGCCGCGCGGGGAGCCGCGGCTGCGGGTGCTCTTCGACGGGTGGCTGCGGTGGGAGGGGGTGCCCGGCGGGTGCCTGTTCGTCACCGCCGGGGCCGAGTTCCACCATCAGGCCGGCGTCGTGCGCGACGAGGTCGTCCGCGGCGAGCGGGACATGATCGACATGATCACCACGATGTTCCGGGCCGGGATCGCCGACGGCGGGTTCCGCCCGGACACCGACCCCGAGCAGTGCGCCTACGAGTTCAACGGCATTCTCCTGGCCTTCCATTCGGCCTTCCACCTGCTCGAGGACGAGCGCGCCGAGCCGCGGGCGCGGCGGGCGCTGGACAGCCTCCTCGACCGCGTCCGGAACTGATCCCACCCACTCCACTGGAGGAGTCCCATGGTCACCGAGGCCGTCGTGGCGGTTCAAAAAAGCACGAACGATCGGTTTTTTCGAGCGCCACAGCCGGTGCGGCTGGCGTTCTCGTTCCTCGAGCGCGCCGCGCCCGCGATCGGCGCGCGGTGGGCGGAGCGGATCTGGTTCCGGCTGCCCAGGACGACCACCCGGTCCGCGCTCGCGCGGCTCGCGCCGTCGGGGGATCCGGGCCAGCGGTTCACGATCCGCGTCGGCGGGACCGACGTCGTCGGCGGCACCTGGGGTGGTGAGGGGCCGGTGGTGTACCTGCTGCACGGCTGGGCCGGGCACCGCGGCCAGCTGGAGGCGTTCGCGCCCGGCCTGGTCCGCCGCGGGTTCCGGGTGGTCGCGTTCGACGCGCCCAGCCACGGCGAGTCCGGTCCCGGCGCGTACGGGCCCCGATCCTCGTCGATCCCCGAGTTCGCCGACGCGCTGACCGCCGTGATCGCCAGGCACGGGCCCGCGGCGGGCATCGTCGCGCACTCGCTCGGCTCGGTCGCGGCCGCGATCGCGCTCTGCGACGGGCTGCGGGCCGGGCGGGTGGCCATGATCGCCCCGATGGCGAGCCCTGCCTCCCACGCCCGTCACTTCGCCCGGATCCTCGGGTTCGGGCCACGGACCCTGGCCCGGCTCACCCGGCGGGTCGAGCGGCGCGTCGGGGCGCCCATGCACCACTTCGACGTGCCGGAGATCGGGCGGGCCGTCCAGATGCCGCCGACGCTGATCGTGCACGACCGGGCCGACCGTTCCGTCCCCGTCGCCGACGGCATCGCGATCGCCGAGGCGTGGCCGACCGCGCGGCTGCACGTCACGTCCGGACTCGGGCACCGCCGGCTGCTGCGTGAGCCCGAGGTCATCGGCGCCGTGCTCGACTTCATGGACGCGGGCATCGACCGGAGGGAACCCAGGCCGGCCGGATAGCACCCACCGGCGTCGACCGTATACCCTCGGTGCCGACGACGCGGATCGATGGAAGGTGGCATGGTGCTGGTCAGGGTGCGCGACGGTTCCGGGGACCGGCGGCTCGGCGAGCCCGCGTCTTGACGCACCTGTCCGACCCGCGGCGGTCGCGCGTGGTGCTCGTCGGGTCCAGCACCTACGACAACTTCCCGGCCATCCCCGCGGTCACCAACAACCTCACCGCCCTGCGGGACGTGCTGATCGACCCTTCTCGGTGGGGGCTGGACCCCGACGCGTGCCGGGTGGTGCACAACCCGGAGACGCCCCGCGACGTCCACGCGGTGATGCGCCGCGCCGCGGCCGAGGTCGACGTGTCGGGGCTGCTGCTGCTGTACTTCGCCGGCCACGGCGTCATCGACCCCGACACCGGCGTGCTGCACCTCGCGGTCGGGCAGACCATGCCCGACTCGGCGTACTCCAGCGCCGTGCCGTTCGACTGGGTGCGCCGCCTGGTGCAGGGCAGCCGCAGCGCGCACCGCGTCGTCATCCTCGACTGCTGCTATGCCGGCCGGGCGATCCCCGGCCTCGGCGCCGCCGATGACGCCGCGCTCGCCACCCAGGTCGAGATCGACCGCAGCTGCGTCATGGTGGCCGCGTCCGGCAACCGGGTCGCGCTCGCACCGCCCGACGAGCCGCTCACCGCGTTCACCGGCGTGCTGGTCGAGCTGCTGCGCGACGGGGTCGACGGCGGGCCGGCGCTGCTGGACCTGGGCACCCTGCACGACGAGATCCGGCGGGTGCAGCGTGCCCGCGGCCGCCCGATCCCGGAGCTTCGGGCCCGCAACGGCGGCGACCGGATCCCGATCGTCGTCAACGCCCAGCGACCGGTGCGCCCCGCGGACGCCCCGGCGCGGCAGCCGGAGCCCCCGCCGCGGGCCGACAGCTCCCTCGTCGGGCGGGTCCTGCGCGGCGGTGCGAGCGTCACGGACCCGGAGCTGGCCGGGGCCATCGCGATCCTCGCCCACTCGCCCGTCGAGGGCGCGATCGGGGTGCGGCTCGACCGGCCCGCGACCCGCTCGCCCGCGCACGTGCTCGGCGACGAGCTCGCCGGGTCCCTGCACGTCCCGGCGGTCCTGGACGGTGGTCCGGTCCGCGACGTGGTGCTGCTGCTCGCCGTGCTGCGGACCGGCGCCGCGCCGCCGGACGGGTGGCGGGTCCTCGGCCCCGGGCTCGTCGTCATGCCGCTGGACGCCGACCCCGCGCGAGCGGAGACGGTCGTCGCCGCCGCGTACCTGTTCGTCGGCTACCTCGGCTGGCGGCCGCACCAGCTGGAGACCGAGCTGGCCGCCGGCGACCTCGTCGACGCGGGCACCGACCTGGCCACCTGGCTCGGCGACCCGCAGCAGGCGTGGTGAGCCGATGACCGGCACGGAGCGCAGCGGAGGGGCCGGGCATCAGGGTTGCGGTCCGTCGTGCGGGCGCCGGAGCGCAGCGGAGGTGACAGCATGACCGGCACGGAGCGCAGCGGAGGGGCCGGGCATCAGGGTTGCGGTCCGTCGTGCGGGCGCCGGAGCGCAGCGGAGGTGACAGCATGACCGGCACGGAGCGCAGCGGAGGGGCCGGGCATCAGGGTTGCGGTCCGTCGTGCGGGCGCCGGAGCGCGGCGGAGGTGACAGCATGACCGGCACGGAGCGCAGCGGAGGGGCCGGGCATCAGGGTTGCGGTCCGTCGTGCGGGCGCCGGAGCGCGGCGGAGGTGACAGCATGACCGGCACGGAGCAGAGTCTGGTGAACCGGCTCGTCACCACGATCCGGCAGGGCCGCGACGTCACGCTGGTCCTCGGCTCCGGCCTGACCGCCGGGGTGGTGCCGGGCGTCGAGCGGATGATCGAGCTCGCCGACGAGTTCGTCGGGCAGGCGCTGCAGAACAGCGACCTGCAGGCGGCCCTCGCCGGGCTGCGCGCCGCCCGCCGTGGCGGCGCCCTGTACACCGCCTACCGCCGCGCGTTCACCGAGTGGCTGTCCCCGGTCGAGTTCGACATCGTCGTGCAGCGGGCGACCCTGGAGGCGTACCGGCCGGCCCGCGCCACCGTCGGCGGCTGGGAGCGCGTCGGCTACCACCGCGGCGTCCAGCTGGAGGAGGACCGCGACGCGTGGTCGCTGACGCCGGGCGTCGAGGCGCTGGGGGAGCTGCTCGCCGGCCTGCCGGACCGCTTCGAGCGGCGGGTCATCACGACCAACTTCGACCCGCTCATCGAGATCGCGGTGCGCCGCGCAGGCGGCACCGCGCGCTCCCTCACCCTCCGCCGCGACGGCACCTTCGCCGGGCCGATCGGTCCCGCCGATGGGATCGACGTGCTGCATCTGCACGGGTACTGGCGGCCGACGTCGGAGACCGACGAGCGCTCGCTGCTGCACGACCCCGAGCCGCCACGGGCCGACGACACCGTCATCGTCGCGGCCCTGGCCGCGGCGCTGCGCGGCGACACGATCTGCGTGGCCGGATACCCGCCGGGCCGCAACGACGCGCTGACCCGTGCGGTCCACGAGCAGTCCGACGTGCTGTGGGCCCGGCACGACGACGACGCGTCGCCGGCCGGCACCGCACTGATCTACACCGGCGTCGACGTGGACCGGCTGTTCCCGGCGGTACGGCGCGGCCTCGCCGCCCTGCCCGTATCGCTGCAACGGGCCCAACCCGCCCCACCCGCCGTTGCCGAACCCGTCACGCCCGCACCGGCCGGGACCGCCACGGCGCCCGTCGCCGTGCCGTCGGGGACCGCGCTGCACCGCGTACACCTGCCGACACTCGAGGCGATCCTCGGCACGCGCCCATCGGCGGTGGAACTTCTGCGGCAGCTGGACTACGAGTTCCGGTGGCGGCGCGTCGACGACACCCCGGACGCGCCCCTGGACCTGGTCTTCTGGCCGGTGCGCCTGCGCCAGCCCACCCTCATCTACGCGGTGCAGGCCACCGTCGCGGCGGCGCTGTCCGCCCGAGGCGTCCGCGTCGTGCTCTGCTTCGACGACCTCGCCGGCGACCAGCACACCCGCAGCTGGCGGGCCCGCTTCACCGACGAGGTCGAGCGCTGGTTCGCCCTCGTCGAGGGTGCCCGGCCGCCGGAGGTCGACTCGCTGATGTCGTTCTGCTCGCCGGGCCGCGTCGCCGAACGGCTCCAGGACCCGGAGCTGCTGCGCCGCCCGACGCACCCGTGGGCGGTGCAGCTGGAGTACTACCGCGGCGACCGCATGATCCTCGACGTGGCCCGCGCGGCGAAGGCGTTCCCCGGCGTCGGCGACCTGGACATCGACGACGCCATGGTCGGCGCGCAGATCCGCACCACCCGCGCCGAGCGGCTCATGAGCACCCCGGCGATCTGGGCGTACCTGCAGTACCTGCTGCGCGACACCCGCCCCGAGGCCGTCATGACCCTCGGCGGCGAGGACGAGGCGGTCATGTGGGACCAGTGGCACGACACGTTCCCCGACTCCGTCGGCCACCTGTTCCACCCGGTCATGGCCAACGTCCGGCAGGACGCCCGGATGCTCGGCGCCCGCAGCTTCCGCGAGGTCGAGGATCACCTGCGCAAGGCGATGCGGCTGGAGAGCTGGGACCGCGAGGACCACTACCTGCATTGGATCGTGCAGCATGCGGTCGTGCTGCACCGGTACCTGCGCAACCGTCCGCCGCTGTCCTACGACGGGCGTCTGCTCGACTCGTGGGAGACCGTCCGTGCCGCGCTGCTCGACGCCCGGCAGCGGCCGGGGACGGTCCGGGTGATCGCCCGCGAGGTGGCGGCGCTGCTCATGCACGAGTCGGTCTGATCAGCCCATGCGCGGTACGGCGCCCGCGGGTACCGTCGAGGGCATGGGCGCTTCCCCCGCCGCGACCGACGTCGACGACCTCACACTGTCCGGCGCGCTCGACGCGCTGGACGCCGCGGAGCAGGTCTGGGGCCCCGATCTGCTGGCCTACCTACTCGGTGCCGGGCTCGACGCACCCCTGGCCGGATGGTCCGCCGACGCCGCGATCCAGGATCCCGCCACCCGCACCCGGCTGCGGCTGGTGCTGGAGGTGCAGCGGCTCTTCGACCTCGGCAGCGTCGCCCGCGCCTGGGTTCGCGACCTGCACCCGGCGCTGGGCTTCCGCAGCCCGGCGAGCGTGATCCGCACCGGCGACCCGGACGAGCACCGCATGGTGCTCGAGCTCGCCGAGCGCGACTCGCTCAAGCCTCGCTGACCCGGTTCGGCCACGGACCGGCCCTGGCGATGGCATGATTCGCCGCGTGACCCGGCTTGCCGCTCCAGAGCCCAAGCTTGCCGCCTCGGACTTCAAGCTTGAGAGCATCGACCTCTACATCACGTCGCGGTGCAACCGCCGCTGCTCGTACTGCTTCCTGCCCGACACCTACTTCGACCGCATCCAGCACATGACGCCGGCGACGGTCGCCGCGATCGTCGGCTGGGCGTCCGGCGCCGCCACCGAGATCACCGTCCTGGGTGGCGAGCCGGCGCTGCACCCCTCCTTCGCGTCCATCGTCTGTGACACTGCGGCGGCGCTTCTTCGTGTGCGTACCGTCACCAACGGCAGCCGTCAGTTCCGGGCGGCCCTTCCCGCCGTCCGGCATGCCTTGAGCCGGGTGGCGGTCAGCCTCGACGCCCCGTCGGCGGATGTGGTCGACCGCCTGCGCGGCCGAGGCGCGTTCGCCGACGCCGTCGCGACCGTCGACGAGCTGCGCGCCGCCGCCGTGCCCTTCGACCTGAACTGCACCGTCCTGGCCGACACGGTCGACACGGTGCCCGACATGCTCGCCTACGCCGAGGCCAGCGGCGCCGGCCGGCTCAACATGCATTGGTTCTCACCCGTCGGCCGCGGCGCGCTGCACGCCGCGGACCAGTCCGTGCCGGCCGCCGACTGGCGGCGCAAGGTCCTCGACGTCGTCGCCGCGTACCGCCCGTCGCGGCAGTCGTTCACGGTCGACTGCCAGGTCGCCTTCGACTTCCCGGTGCCGGGCGCCGACCGGGGCGTCTGCGCCGTGCGGGACGGCACCAACCTGCAGTTCCTGCCCAGCGGTGCGGTCTTCGCGTGCGGGATGCTCCTCGAGGACGAGGCCCTCGCCGCGTACCGGTGGCAGGACGGCACCCTGGTGCGCCGCGCCGGCGACACCGAACTGGCCCGCACGACGTCGCCGTGCGAGGGCTGCCCGCTGCGCCCGTCCGACGGCGGGCATCGCCCGATCTGCATCTACAACCGCCTCGCGACGGTGTAGCGCATCACGGGTCGCTCGCGGCGGCCCGCCGATCGGGTTGCTCGCGGCGGCGTGCCCGTCGGGTTGCTCGCGGCGGCCCGCCCACGGGGTCGCTCGCGGTGGATCAGAACGTCAGCTCGCGGGCCTCGGGGCGGCCGTGTCCGCGGAGCCAGTCGGCGGCGAGCTCGGCGTAGTTGCGCCGTTCGGGCGGCCCGATCAGCCCGGCGACCTGCTCCCTCGCGAGGGTGATCTGCGCGGGGTCGCCCTCGAACTCCGCGAACGTGCCCAGCTCCGGCAGCTCGTCGACGGCGACGACGAGCTCGGTGCCGCCACGGCGGAACTCGCGCCGGCGCTTCGCGAGCCGCCAGACGACGACCAGCCCCTGCCGGGCGAACGCGTCCCGGACGTCGCCGGTGGCTGGAAACTCCACCTCGACCCGCCGATAGGTGCCGTCGTCCGCGTATGTGCGGGGGCCCTTGAACCCGGCCGTCACGAGGCCTCCCACCACCCGCAGCCGCGTCACGAGATCCTGCCGCCGCAGCTGCCCGTCGGGGGTGTCGTAATACTCGTCGAGCTGCTCCTGCACCGGCGCCGCCCGGAAACGCAGCGAAGCGAGCCGGTCGGCGAGGGCGGCCGGATCGGGCACGAGATGCTTGCTCTCGACCTCATCCACCCCGCCGGCCACACCCCTATGCTACGGCCGGCGCCGTCCCCTACCCTGCGCGGATGATCATTGTGGACGGGCAGTCGAACGAGCGCCTCGTCCAGGTCACGCTGACCTTCGAGGGCAGCGGGTTCGTCGGCTTCATCACCGAGGAGGCCAGGCGCCCCGCCCTCGAGGCCGTCGTCGAAGGGCTCTCGGCGGCCCGGTCCGCCTGAGCGGCCTACAGCAGCGAGATCATGATCCGCACGCGGGCCGGCAGGCTCAGCGGGCGAACCTCGCGACCGCGGCGGGCGTGACGGGCGTGAAGACGTTCACGAGGTTGCCGTCGGGGTCGCGCAGCAGCAGTGATCGATTGCCCCAGGGCATGGTGGTCGGCTCGGTGACGAAATCCGCCACGAAGGCGGTGAGGTCACGGTGTACCGCGTCGACGTCGCCGACCAGGAACTCGACGATCACGGAGCGGTTGTCGGCCGGGCGGGCGGCGTCCGGGGCGAGGAGCGCGACCGTGCGGGTGCTCCCGATCGCGAGCGTGGCGGAGCCGGCCCTGACCTCGGCGAAGTCGGGCGTCGACCAGGTCGCCGGTACACCGGTCACCCGCTCGTAGAACTCGACGAGACGGGCGACGTCGGCGGTGATGATGCGGATCGAAACGAGGTTCATGCCGGCCACGCTAAGCGGGATACTGGACAGATTCCGCCCGGTATCCGGGAGATACTTCCGGGATGGCCCGACCCACTGCCCGCGTGCTCACGTTGCTGCAACTGCTGCAGTCGGGCGGCCTGCGGACCCTCGCGGAGCTCGCCGAGCGGCTCGATGTCGACGAGCGGACCGTGCGCCGCTACGTGGACCACCTGATCGACCTCGACGTGCCCGTCGAGTCGGTCCGCGGCCGGTACGGCGGTTACCGGCTCGGCCCCGGCTACCGCATGCCGCCGCTCATGCTCACCGACGACGAAGCGCTCGCCGTGATGCTCGGCCTGGTCTCGGGCCGCGGGGCCGGACTGTCGGCGGCCCACGAGACGGCGACCGCCAAGATCCGGCGGGTCCTCCCGGACCGCCTCGCCCGCCGGCTCGACGCCGTCCTCGGCTCCCTCGCGTTCACGGCGTCCTCGCCCGCGGCGCCCGCGCCGGACAGCACGATCCTGCTCACCGTCGCGTCCGCGGTCGAGGCCCACCGGCCGGTCTCGATCACGTACACCGACCGCACCGGCCGGCGCAGCGGCCGCGTGGTGCACCCCTACGGACTCGTCGTCCACGCCGGCCGCTGGTACGTGACGGGCGCCGACCCGCACGCCGGCGAGGACCGCACGTTCCGGCTGGACCGCATCACCGACGCGCGGACCCTGCCCGGCGCGTTCGAGCCACCCGCCGACTTCGATCCGGCCCAGCGCCTGCTCACCGGCTTCGCCGGTGCCGGCTACCCGCACGAGGTGACCCTGCGCATCGACGGCACCGCCGAGCAGATCCGCACCCGCCTGCCCGCCAGCGTCGCGACCATCATCGAACCACCGGAGCCCGGCGGCTGGCTGCACGTCGAGCTGCGGGCGCAGCGGCTCGACTGGTTGCCGGGCGTGCTCGCCTCGCTGGACCTACCGTTCGCCATCGAACGACCGGACGAGCTCCGCGACCTCGTCGCCGCCCTCGCCGCCCGCCTCGCCGCCTCCGCCCGGCGCGCCCCCTGACCCACGGCGGGCCGGCCGCGGTGCGCATGCGTCGCCGGTCGGCGGCGTTGCCGGCCGGCACCGGCCTCATCGACCTCGGCGCCTCCGCGCGGCATGCGGTCTAGTGGGAGCCGTAGTACTCGGCGATCGCGGTGAACGCGGCCTTCGGCTCCCACGGCAGGTCGGGGTACGTGGTGCCGTGCCGGTCCTCGTAGACCTTGACGATGCCGTAGCTGGCCAGGTCCAGGTCGTCGCGGGCGGCGCCGTCCGGGCGGTGCGGGTGGTCGTAGAGGGCGAAGAGGAATACGAACGCCGTGTCGACGCCGGCGGCCTCGAAGGCGGTCAGGAGCTCGCGGATGTACGTGGCCTGCCCGGCCTCGTCGCGGACGTGGTCGCCGGTGAGCCGGACGGGGCCGTCGGTGCCGTACTCGACGATCTCCAGGCCCTGCGCGCCGCGGTCGCCGGCGCCCCGGTAGGTGGCGGCGCCGAACTCGGTGACGGCGACCGGCTTGCTCTGCAGGGCGGGGCTGCGCATGCCGTCGGCGAGCATTTCGGCGAACCGGTCGGCGATCTCGGCCGAGCGGTACACGTCCATCGACACGATGTCGAACGGCGCCCAGTCGACGCGGTCGATGGGCACGGATGCGTACGTGATCCGGCCGCCGAAGCGTTCGCGGACCGCGGCGACGGCCTCCGCGAGGAAGGCGTTGACGCGGGTGCCGACCTCGGCGATGACCTCGCGGAGCCGCTCCGGCCGGCTCAGCAGCTCGAGCCGCTGCTCCATGGTGTCGCCGGGCAGGAAGCCATGGTTCATGATGCTGAGCTCGGCGCCAGTGACGAACACGACGTCGCCACCGCGTCGCCGCAGTCGCTCCGCGCGCTCGGCGCAGTCCGCGAACAGCGCCAGCGTCTCGTGCGTGGTCAGGTCCAGAGGGTACGGCGAGAACCACACCTCCAGGCCCAGCTCGACGGCGAGCGCCGCGGCGAGCTCGATGCGCTCCGGGTCGCCACCGATCACCCGGACCGCGGTGCAGTGCAGGTCGTCGCGGATGACGCGCAGCTCGCGCGCGACCAGGTCCGCGTCGAACCGGAGGCGGGAGTGAACGCCGTGCCGGACGAACCCCGTGTCGTAGGTGATGCCGTTGCGCCGCACGCCAAGGTCCTTCCCGTGGGAAATTAGGTACGACGCGTACCCTATTTTGACCGGGGGTGGTGGTCAAGTCGATGCTGGGAGGCATGCGGGACGACCTGACGACGCAGACCCGGCGCCGGGGCGCGACGCTGGAGTCCGCGATCCTGCGCGCCGCCGCCGCCGAGCTCATCGAGCACGGCTTCGCGGGACTGACCATGGACCGGGTCGCGAAGCGGGCGGGCACCAACAAGAACGCCATCTACCGCCGATGGCCCGACCGCCTCGCCCTCGGCATCGCCGCGTACCGGCAGCTCGCCACGACGATCGAGCCGCCCGACACCGGCGTGCTGCGCGACGACGCGCTGGAGCTGCTGCGGCGGGCCAACCGCCACTGGAGCTCGCCGCTCGGCGCCGTCCTGCGCGAGCTGCTCGGCGCCGCCGGTGGCGCGCAAAGCCTTATGGCGCAAGTGCCGGAGCAGTCCGCCGACGCCATGACCGCCATGTGGCTGACCGTCCTGGGGCGTGCCGTCGCCCGCGGCGAAGCGGACCCTGCGGCGCTGCACCCGCGGGTCGCCACCGTCGCGATCGTCCTGCTGCGCAACGAGTTCGTCACCCGCGGCGTGCCCACCGCGCCCGACGAGGTCCTCATCGACATCATCGACGAGGTGTACCTGCCGCTGGTGCGCAAACGGGGCCAGGTTTAAGGGACGGACAGCACAAGGATCCGGCCGTATGATCGCCGCCGTGTCGATGATCGATCTGCTGAAGCCGTTGCGTACCAGCGACTCCACGCACTCACCGGACCTGGCCGCCCTGCGCCGGGTGGCGAAGGCGGGGGACTGGGCGGCGGTCGTTGCGTACTTCGACGGGCTGCCGCCGCGCGCCGACCGCGCCGTCGCGATGCGGGTCGTCGCCGACGTGAAGGGCAGCGAGCGGTTCCTGTAGCGGGCGGTCGACACCGACCGGACTCGTCCCTGGCCAGGACCCTGCTGGGCGCCCGGTGCGTCGTCATCGGCTGGGAGGCCCGCACGGCCGCGTTCGCGGTGCATGTCACCGCAGCGCAGTGGCGGGTCTTCCACGACTACGTCGGCCGGGCCGAACGGCTCCTCGGCGACGCCGTGGCCATCGACCCCGGCAACGCCGCCGCGTGGACCCAGCGGATCGTCACCGCGCGGGCCCTGGGGCTGGAGCCGCAGGAGGCGCGGCGCCGGTACGACAAGGCGGCCGAGCACTGCGACGTGCCGTACGTCGCGCAGGCACAGTTCATCCAGAACCTCTGCCCGAAGTGGGGCGGGTCGACCAAGGCCATGCACGGCTTCGCGCAGGAGTGCCTGAAGGCGGGGCCGCCCGGCACGCTCGCCGGTGCGGTGGTGGCCGACGCGCACATGGAGCACGCGTTCACCAGCAACCTGCTCGACCGCATCCGCGACCACCTGCACCAGCGCAAGGTCCGCGACGAGCTCGGCGCCGCCGCGGCGCGCACCGTCCTGCACGCCGGCTTCGAGCCCTGGCACGGTTGGGTGGCCGCGCACAGCGCCTTTGCGTTCGCGCTGTACGAGGGCGGCGACATGCCCCGCTCCGCACGGCACTTCGCGGCGCTGGGCAACCGGATGAAGCCGTACGGCTGGGAGATGATGAGCAACACCTGGAAGTCGGACTTCCGGCACGCGGGCCGCACCACGGGTGCCCGGTGACGCCGCCGGACGTCGACGGGGTGCCGGTCCTGTTCGCCCCGTCGCCCGGGCCGATGCGGGCCGGGCTGGTGTTCCGCGTCGGCGTCGCCGACGAGACCGCGGCCACGGTCGGGATCACCCACCTCGTCGAGCATCTCGCGCTGCACCGGCTCGGTGTCGCCGACTACCACTACAACGGCTCGACGAGCGCCACCGTCACCCAGTTCGTCACGCAGGGCACCCCCGAGACGGTGACCGGCTTCCTGCACGGGGTCTGCGCCGGCCTGCGCGCGCTGCCGGTCGACCGGCTACCGGTGGAGCGCAAGCTCATCGCGTCCGAGGCCGCCGGACGCGGCACGCCGGTCAACCTGTCGATGCCGTTCTGGCGGCACGGCGCCCGCGACTACGGTCTGGTCAGTCTCCCCGAGTACGGCGTCCACACCGTCACCGCCGAGCAGGTCCTCGAGTGGGCCGCCACCCGCTTCACCCGTGGCAACGCGGTCCTGTGGCTCACCGGCGCCGAGCTGCCCGCGGGCCTGCGCCTCGACCTGCCCGACGGCCCGCGCCGGGCGCTGCCGGCCGCGTCGTCGGCGCTGCCGCTGACGCCCGCCGCGTTTCCCGGCGGCGCACCCGTGATGGTTCTGGACGCCTCGGTACCGCGCACCGCCGCCGCCACGGTCTACACCTGGGCACTGGAGCGGGCGCTGTTCCGCGAGCTGCGCCAGGAGCGGGGCCTGTCGTACACGACGGCGGCCGGCTACAGCTCCGACGGCCGCCCGACCGCCACCCTCACCGCCGTCGCCGACACCCGCGACGGCGACGCCGAGGCCGTCGTCGAGCACTTCACCGCGCAACTGCGCCGCCTGCGGCACGAGGACCTCGACGCCGGCGAACTGGACGCGATCCGCACCCTGGAACTGGAGCCCGGCCAGGATCCCGAGACCGAGGCGAGGCTCCTGCCGCGCCGGGCCACCGATCTGCTCAGCGGGTTCGCCGGCTGTACCGTGGCCGAATTCGCCGACGACCTGCGCCGGGTCACCGCGGCCGACGTGCGCGAGGTCGCCCGCGCAGTCGACGACTCCGCGCTGCTCATGTTGCCGCGGGGGATCGGCCGGCCGCCGGCCGGGTTCGAGGCGGCGCCGCAGCTGTCCCGGTTCAGCGTCGTCGGCAAGCGGATCCGCTGCAAGGCCGACCCGGAGGTCGCCCTCGTCCACGCCGCCGACGGGGTCAGCCTCAGCACCCCGCCCGGCCCGTCCACCGTCCTGTACACCGACTGTGTCGCACTGCTGCGCTGGCCCGACGGCGCCCGCCGGCTGCTCGGCGCCGACGGCGTCAACGTCCACATCGAGCCGACCCTGTTCCCGCTGCCCGCGTCGGTCACCGCGGCGATCGAGGCGGCGGTCCCGGCACGGCTCGTCGTCGACCTGCCGGCCCGCGACCCCGACGAGATCCCGCGCCTGTCCCGCACCACCGGCCTGCGGTCCCGCCTGCGCCATGCCCGGCTGCGGTTGCGCGCCCGGGTGGGCCGCACCGCCCTGCTCGGCAAGGGCACCGGGCGGGTCGTGGTGAACGTGCTGCTCGGCCTCGCCGGCGCCGCCGCGATCACCCTGGCGATCGGCCTGCGGTCGTGGCCGTTCCTGGCCGCCGCGGTCGTCTTCGCCGTGCGGTTCTGGCGCCGCAGCCGCCCGTCACGATGAGCGGCGCCGGCGGACGGTCGTGGCTCAGACGGCTCTGCGGTACGCGACGACGCGCTGCTCGACCACGAACCCGACCTTCGCATAGATACCGGCGGCGCCGGTAGGGTTCTCGGCGTCCGTGTCGAGCGACGCGTGGGTGTAGCCGGCCCGGCCGGCCTCGTCGAGCACCTCGGCGAGCACTGCGCTCGCGACACCCTTGCGGCGCCAGTCGCCGGCGGTGCCGACGTGTCCGATGTACAACCGGCCGGGCACGTCGCTGGCGTACGAGAGCACGTACCCGGCGATCGCGTCGCCGGCGAGCGCGAGTCGGGACAGCTCCGGGAGGAACGACTCCGAGTGCACGGTCAGCGGCGCCCACGACTCGAACGTGCGCTCCTGGTACCCCCACAACTCCCGGAACGCCGCGGTGTGCACGGCGTGCAGGTCCCGCTCCCGCGCCCGCTCGTACGGCGCGATCCGCAGCCCGTCGGCGAGCGACGCCACCGGCGCGGGCGTGGTCGGTGCCACCATGTCCAGGAAGTACCGCGCGACGGCGAACCCGAACCGCTCGAACAACCGCGTCGCCGACGTGTCGGCGTCACCCGCGATGACCTGCCCCTGCCACGACGCGTCCGGCGCCACCTCGGCGTGCCGCGCCGCGGCCCGGTCGAGCTGCCACGCCAGCAGCTCCCGGCCGAGACCCTCCCCGCGCCGGTCGGGATGCACCCCACCGATCAGCTCCAGCCGATCCCCACCCTCCGGCGGCAACGGCACCATCGCGACCGCGACGATCCGCCCGTCCCCGTCGGTGACGACCCGCGTGTCCACCGCCGGGTCCCGGACCTCGTTGTTCACGACGTCGTCGATCTCGGCCGCGACATGCCCCCCGTGTCCGCCACCGACCTCGGACAACACGTTGATCAGCTCGGCAACCGCCGCGGCGTCGTCGCCCCGGTACGCACGCACATCGAAATCCGTCACCCGTCCACCGTATGGACCCCCGCAACCGGATTGCGGCCACTACGGTGACGACGTGGCTGTCCCACGTCCACCGGACGGACGCGGCGACCTGGCGAACTCGGCCCAGCGGGGCGCCATGGCCATGGCCGGACGGCGACGGCCCGCGCCGCTGCGGAAAGACAGCACGGCGAGGGTCGCAGGCAGCACGCCCATTGTCAGGTCGTGGCCGACTCCGCGATGCTGGGTTGCGATGAGCCGCGACGAGCACCAGCAAGGCCGGACCAGGCCCCGCCTGATCGATCGTGCGCATGGCCTCAGCGGACCGTCAAAGGATCTCAAGGACGCGCTGTACGAGTTGTACCTGCGGGCGGGCGCGCCGACGCTGGACCAGGCCGCCGAGGCGATCCGGACCATGGCCGACGACCTTGACCTGCCTGGGGTACCGACCCGGGCGAGTATTGGAAGGATCATCGGTGGACCGGATGTCCCGCCGGGGCAGCACGATGTCGTAGCGGTTGCAATGGTGCTGGCCCGGATGGCCGGTCGGGACGGCGCGGCAGTGGCCGACCACGTCCGCGACCTGTGGATCAGAGCGAAGATGACCGCATCGACCCGTCTCGGCAGGCCGATCGGCGAGACCGATCCGCACACACTGGAGATTCATCGGGCCATCGACCTCGACCACGATGGCAGTATGCCGGTGCTACCCGGCTACGTGACGCGGCCGCTTGACGCGGCCCTGGGAAAGGTCGTTGCCGCGGCTGCGCATGGAACGAGCCGGATCGCCGTGCTGGTCGGCGGGTCGTCCACGGGCAAGACCCGCGCCTGCTGGGAGGCGGTGCAGGCACTGCCGGACCGGTGGCGGCTGTGGCACCCCTACGATCCGACCCGGCCGGGCGCCCTGGTCGAGGCGCTGGACCGGATCGACCCGTTCACCGTGCTGTGGCTGAACGAGAGCCAGCATTACCTGCTGCCGGCGGACGCCGAGTTCGGGGAGCGCATCGCTGCCGGGCTTCGCGCCTTGTTGGCTGACCCGAATCGCGGGCCGGTCCTCGTGCTGGGCACGATGTGGCCGGAGTTCTGGGAGGCGGCCATGAGCGGTCCGGCCCCCGATCGCCCGGATCCGAACTCGCAGGCGCGTGACCTGCTTTCGGGGCATGTGATCTTCGTGCCTGAGACGTTCACCGACACCGACATGACGACCCTGCGGCAGTTGGGCCGGCGCGACCCCCGGCTGCGCAACGCCGCAGAGCACGCAGTTCACGGCAGGGTCACGCAGCACCTTGCCGGCGTCCCTCTGCTGTTGGATCGCTACCGTGCCGCGCCGCCGGCCGCGCGGGCGGTGATTCTGGCAGCTATTGACGCCCACAGATTTGGTTGCACCGCGCCGATTCCGGCCGGTCTGCTGGCGGATGCCGCCCCCGGCTATTTCACCGATCCGGAGTGGGACCAGGCCGGCGAAACATGGTTCGAGCAGGCACTTGGCTACGTCGGCAGGCCCTGTCACGGCACGCCGGGACCAGTCACCCTCGTCCGGCCGCGCAGCGGTGACGACCGATCACCGGACCAGGCGCACTACCGGCTGGCCGACTACCTGCATCAGGTAGGCCGGGCCGAGCGTGCCGACGTCTTCCCGCCCCCGTCGTTCTGGTCCGCCGTCATGCGCACGGTGACCGCCCCCGAGATCCTGATCGGGATTGCGGCACACGCCGAACGCCGCGGCCGATACGGCCACGCGCTGCCGCTGTACCGGCTGGCGGTGCAAAGGGGTGGCCCGCAGGCGCTCAACGACCTGGCGAGGTTGTATGAACGCGCTGGTGAAACTGCATTGGCCCAGGCTGCCGCGACAGAGGCCGCCGAACAGGGTGACACCACCGCGCTGCGGCGCGTCGCCCGGAGGCGCCAGCGTGCCGGTGATCTGGCGGACGCTCAACGGCTGCTCAGGCAGGCCGCTGACCGCGATGACCGGCAGGCCATGCGAGAACTGGCATGGCTGCTGGCCGCGGTTGGGGATCTTGCCGGCGCGCAGGCCCAGTACCAGCATGCGGTTGATCGTGGCGATGTTGCAGCGCTGCGCGACCTGGTCGCAATGCTGGAACGCGCCGGCGATGCACAACGCGCCGAGGCGCTCGCCGCTGTCGCCGCCGAGCGCGGCGACAGCGGTGCCCTGCGGGACCTGGCCGGCATGCGCGAACGCGCTGGTGATCATGCGGCCGCCGAGGACCTGTACCGGCAGGCAGCGGACCACGGTGACGTCGCCGCTGTTCAGCGGCTCGCCCGGTTACGGGAGAGCGCCGGCGACCTGCTCGGCGCGGCGTCGCTGTATCGCAGGGCCGTTGCGGCAGGAAGCACCAGCGCAGGCTGGGACCTGGACCGTCTCAACGAACCGGGCGGCGAGAACCGCACGCCATCCCCTCGCAATGATCCGAGCTCCTTGTGGCAACTGGCACTGCGGCACATCCGGGCCGGGGACACCGCGGAGGCGTATGCGCTTGTCGAGGCGGCGACCGATCCGAACGATCCCGAGGCGCTGCGGTTGGCGGCGGCATTCCGGGAGCGGGTGAATGACCTCGTTGGTGCAGAGGCGGCGTATGTCCATGCCGCAGAGCGCGGCAGTATCGGCGCACTGAGAGACCTTGCCGGGCTGCGCACGCGAACGGAGAACCCGGCAGGGGCGGAGGAGGCGGCACTTCACGCCGCCGACAGAGGTGACACCGGTGCCCTGCGTGACCTCGCACGGTGGTGGGAGCGCGCCGACGACCTCGCTCATGCCGCAGCGCTGTATCAACAGGCGGTGAACCGCGGCGACAGGCATGCATTGCACGACCTCGCCTGGCTGTGGCAGCGGACCAGCCCGGACGATGCGGCCCGGTTGAGAAAGTATGGTCTCACTGCTGACGGCGAAGTCGCCCACAGCCTGTGAAGCCGGTGAACGTCACGATGCAGCATTTGGCAGGAGGCCCGGTGAGGGAAACCAAGGTGGTTCCCTTCTACCTCATGGTTGACGTGTCCTGGTCGATGGGCGCGCGACTGGACGCGGTGAACCGGTTCCTACCGGCCGTCCAGGAAGCACTGTGCCGCGATCCCGTCCTGGCAGACAACATCCGGTTCGGTTTCATCGACTTCGCCGACGACGCACAGGTCCGACTCCCGTTGTGCGATCTGCTCGATCCGAATGTCGAACTGCCGGTGCTCACGCCTCGCGGAGGCTTGTGTTTCGCGTCTGCGTTCGAGGTTCTCCATCAGGAGATCGACATCAATGTTGCCCAGCTGCGAGCCGATGGATACGCCGTCTACCGGCCCATCGTGTGGTTTCTCAGCGGCGGGCGACCGTCCGACGACCCAGAGGCAATGCGGCGAGCGTTCGTCGGACTGACGTCCATGAAGTGGTCCCCGAATGTCATACCGTGCGTTCTTGACCCGGCAGGCATCGACACCATGGCTCAGCTGATCCACCCGGCGACAGGGGCCAGGCGCTGCGCGCTCTACAGCGTCGATGCTTTCCACCCGGAGGCAATGGCCGGGATCGGCGAGACCCTGGTGTCCAGCGTGATCCAGGTCGGCTACTCGAACGCCCGCGGTTGGACCGGATCGATCCTGCCTCCTCGATCCCACCTCCCGGCAGGCATCACGCAACACGACCCCGACGATTTCCCCTGACCCGGAAGCAGCACCAGCACCGGCTGGATGACCCGGACACCGCTCACCCGGCTCAGCCGTTGCGGTGGTGCTTTTTCACGAAGGTGTAGCCGGGTGGGAGCTCGGCGTCGTCGAGCTCCTCCTGTTCGACGATCTGCTGGTGCAGTGACAGCTGACGCTCCGAGGGCTGGGCGCCGGGTGGCAATTTGCGCAGGAAGCCGTTGACCCAGTGCTCGCGGCGGTCGGCGCCCTCGCCGTGGACGGCGTCGTCGGGGTGGGGGGCCGGTTCGACCAGCGGGGCGTACAGCAGCATCTCGGCCGGCTCCTCGCCGTCGACGCCCGGGTAGGAGGGGTGCCCGGTGGCGTCGACGCTGCCGACGACGCGGGTGACGTAGCCTTCGCGGAGCAGCTGCTCGACGGCGTTGCGCAGCAGGAACGCGGCGCGGTCGCCGCGGCCGAGGCGGCTGCGTTTGAGCAGGTCGGCCTCGGGGAACACGGCGCTGCCGTCGTCGAAGACGCGGCCCAGCCGCCGCACGGTGGAAAGGACCTTCGACCAGTTCGCGTTGCCCGGGGTGTGTTCGCGGGTGACGACCATCGGGTCGTATTCGTGGAAGTAGTCGACGCCGTCGACCCGCATGGGCTCCACGAGGGGGACGGTGCGCACGACGACCTCGTCCTTGGCGGGCCGGTAGGCGACGGTGAGCAGGACCCCGGGCCGCAGGTCGGCCGGCCACTCGATGCCGCCGAACTGCCACTCGACGTCCTGCCGCAGGGCGCTGTGGAAGGCGAGGCGCTCGGCGGTGATGCCCCGGAGGCGGTGGTCGAGCACGAGCGGGACGGTGTCCCTGTGCTGGAGCGCTTCGACGCATTCCTCTGGCACGGGGCAGACGCCGCCGTCCAGATCCGCCCGCCGCAGTGCCAGTCGCCGTGTCCTCATGATCCCTCCAGCTCCCATTATGCTGCCGGCGTGGCAGAACCGGACGCCGATGCCGCCGCCGTGGCGGTGCACCAGGCTCGCGTCGACGGATTCCTGGGCGCGGGCGTGTTCCGTAAGACGATCTGGCGGTATGACAACGCCGTCGGGCGGATGCGTGGGAGTGTGGCGAAGGCCGACGACGAGGTCGCGCTGTCGGTCGTGGTCGTCACCGGTGACATGCTCCGGTCGTGGCGGGCGGACTGGTGCGGCGGCGCGCTGCTCGCCGATCTCAGCCGGCGGGCGTTGCCGTGGCGGATGGCGGACGTGGCGCTGCTGCTCCGGTTCGTCGGTGACCTCGACGACGCCAACATCCCGGCCATTGTGCGGGCCGCCGTCAGCGCCGCCGGGCGGCTGGATTTGGCGGACCGGCGGGCGCTGGTACCCGTGGCGCAGGCCGTGTTCACGGGGCTGGACCGGCGCCGGTCGCTCACGCCGACCGAGCGGAGCCGGCTCCGGGCACTGCTGCGGTCCCTGCTGGCCGGGGCCGGGGCAGCGGTCGACCTGGTCCACGCCGGCGACGGCTGGGGAAGGCCGCGGTGGCACGGCTGCCCGCCGCCGCCGGACCGTTCGTCGCGCACCTCGACGGCGCCGCGCCGACCCCGACGGCCGCGTGGTCCGCGCGCGCCGGGGTGCTGCTGCGCGAGATGCCCGACGGGCACCGGCTGGTGCACGACCTGCTGACCGCCGTGGCCGCCGGCGACCCGGCCGACCACGCGGACGCGTCCGGCGACTTCGAGCCCCGCTGGGTCGGCTCGGACAACGGCATCACCGTCCGCGGCCTGCTCTGGTCCGCCTGCGCCCTGGACGCGGCAGCCGCCGGCGCCGCGGTGCCGGCGATCGCCACGGCCGCCACGCTCGGCCGCGCGGTCGACGAGCGGGCCGTCAACGCCGCCATCGACGTCCTCGGCCGGCGCGGACCGCCCGGCGAGGCCGCGCTGCGCGAGCTGCAGCGCACCGTCCAGGGCCCGCCGCGCAGGGTCCGGCGCATCGCCGCGGCAATCGGTCCGTAGGACCGGCTCACCGGATCCGGCGCGGATCAGGCCGGACTACGACCTCGGGGTGCGCAGCGCGGTCGGGTCCGTCAACGCGCTCGCGCAGAAGCTCATCACCCAGCAGGAGCAGGACGTCCGTCGCCGACCTGGAGCCGCCCGGCGGTGAAATCCAGCGGAGACTACCGGAGCGGCGGCGGGTAGTCTCCCCTGTCGATGGGCATGAGCTTCACGGTGGTGGCGGTCGCGGGCGCTGACGCCCGCGACGTCGCGGCGCGGATCGGCTGGGGGCTCGGCGACGCCGAGGTCGCCTTCGACGGCGGCGCCGCATGACGTGGCGGCTACCGTTCTTCGAGGCGCTCCGCGACGCCCGGCGCATCCTGATCGCGGGCGCCGGCGGCGGGTTCGACGTGTACGCCGGGCTGCCGCTCGCCCTGTCACTCATGAACGACGGCCGGACCGTCCACCTGGCAAACCTGTCGATCGTCAACCTGTATGAGGTGGGCGCGTGGCTGGAGCCCGGCATCGCGGCGGTCACCCCGGACACCGTCGCCTACAGCGACTACTTCCCGGAACGGGCCCTGGCCCGATGGCTGGCCCTGCACCGGCTACCCGCGACCGTCTTCGCGTTCCCCCGCACCGGTGTACGGCCGTTGCGCTCGGCGTACCGGCGCCTGGCGAAACGCCTCGACCTCGACGCGATCATCCTGGTGGACGGCGGCACCGACATCCTCATGCGCGGCGACGAGGCGGCCCTGGGCACCCCGGTCGAGGACGCGACGAGCCTCGCCGCCGTCAACGGCACGCCCGTGGCCACGAAACTGGTCGCCGTGATCGGGTTCGGCGTCGACGCGTACCACGGCGTCAACCACGTCCAGGTCCTGGAGAACATCGCCGCCCTCGACCGCGCGGGCGCCTACCTCGGCGCGTTCACCGTGCCGTCGCACGGCCCTGAGGCGGCCCTCTACCGCGACGCGGTCGCCCACGCGCGGGCCATCGCCCCCGACCGGGCCAGCATCGTCAACGGCCAGATCGCCGCCGCCCTGACCGGCGCCGCGGGCGACGTGCCACTCGACGGCCGCGCCGGCGGGACCCCACTGTTCGTGAACCCGCTCATGGCCATGTACTTCACGTTCGACCTGGCGGGGCTGGCGGCGCGGTCGCTGTACCTGGACCGCATCCGCACCACCGACGACATGCTCCAGGTCAGCCACACCATCGAACGCTTCCGCGACGAGATCACCCCGCGGCCGAGAGTCGCCTTCCCGCACTGACACGGCGTCAGCTGAGGTCCACGTCTCCGTCGCTGGAGGTGACCCTTTCGAGACGGGGCAGGCCGCGGAGCACGGCCCGGAGCGCTTCGTCGGGTACGAGTGGGAGCGTGAGCTCCGTGAGCGCGGTCAGCTCACCGATCCACGCCGGGATCTCCTCGATCTCGTTCCACCACAGCCCGAGGTACCGCAGGTTGGTCAGGCGGCGGATCCATTCCGGCACCGTCGTCAGGCCGTTGCCGGACAGTTCCAGGCGGGTGAGGGCGGTGAGCTGTCCGAGGGTGTCCGGCAGGCTCTGCGGCTCGTCCCGGAACCAGCCCAGGTACAGGTTCAGCTCGGTGAGCCGGGCCAGGTTGCCGATGCTGTCCGGGAGCCGGTCCGAGCGGGTGTCGATGAGGTTCAGGGTGGTGAGCGCGGTCAGCCGGCCGAGGAAGTCCAGGGACTCGGATTCCAGGTTGTTCTCGCTCAGGTCGAGCACCCGCAGCCGCGTGAGGTGGCCGATCACCTCGGGGATCTCCTCGATGCCGTTGTGCGTGACGTCGAGCTCGACCAGGTGATCGAGTCCGGTCAGCCAGCCGGGCAGGTCGTCGATCATGTTGAACGGCAGCTTGAGCGACTCGAGATGGGTCAGCCGGCGCACGGCGTCCGGCAGCTCCCGCAGCCCGCACCGCGACAGGTCCAGGACCGGTGAACGCGCGGCGAGCGCAGCCTCGATCCGTTGACCGGCCTCATCCATGCATGCATGGTAATGACGTCGGCACACCCGGGCCCCGCGCACTGATGCCGCAGTGCATGGCCGGCCCTGTGAGGCCCTACAGCCTGTAGCGGATCAGGACCGGGGTACCGGTGATGGTGATCTCGGCGCCGGCGGCGACGGTCTGTGTGGTGCCGTCCAGGCGGAGCACTGCCTCCGCGCCCGCCTCGGCACGCAGGGTGATCGGGGCGGCGTGGGTCCAGCGGATGAGGGCGCGGCGGTTGCCTTCCGGGGTGGAGAGGACGAACTCGCACTGCCACACGTACGGGGGCAGTTCCACGGCCTGGCCGTTGCCGCAGCCGCTGATCTGGGCGCCGGCGACCCAGCGTTGCAGCTGCTGCACGGCGAGGGCGGCCTCCGTCGGGGCGCCCTGGTCCGGCTGGAGGACGATGGGGATCTTCGTGCCGCCCCAGTTGTAGAAGTACATCCGCTGCAGGTTGGTGGCGCGGGCCAGGAGGCCGACCAGGAAGAACCGCACCGCGTAGTCGCGGGCCCGCTCTCCGTCGAGGTGGCCCTGCAGCGGGATGTCGTAGGTCGTGCCGGTGTTCCACAGCGGCGGGTGCACGCCGATCTCCTGGAAGAGCCGGCCGATCAGGGCGGTCAGCTCCAGCATCGTCTCCGGCGGGTCCTCCGGCGAGCGCTGGTGCAGTTTGATGCCGGCGGCGTGGCAGTGGCCGTACCCGCCGAGCTCCGCGAAGCGCCGCAGCACCTTCTGGCCCTCGGCGTTCCACAGGTTGCCCATGCCGGGGCACACCACGACCGCCTTCGGGTCGGCGGCGCGGATGATGGCGTTCGCCCGCCGTGTCATCTCGACCAGCGTCTCCACCGAGCCGCTGTACAGCCTCGGGTCGTTGGCGAAGACCCACAGCTCATACGCGGAGATGCGGCCCTGGTACCGGCCGACGAGCGCGCTGACGAACGCGTCCCACGCCGTCAGGTCGTCGGGCGGCGCCGACCTCGCGCCGTCCGGGTAGACGGTCAGGGGGCCGTTCGGCGCGGCCCATCCGGGCGTGCCGCCCATCACGAACAGGACCGGCAGATTGTGGCTGCGCGCGCCGTCGACGAGCCGGTCGAGGATCGTCCAGTCGAACTGGTCCCGCGCCGGCTGAATGCGTGACCAGGTCGTCTCGCTGTCCCACAGGCGCACCGCCCCGGTCGTGAAGCCGGGCATGTGACCCGATCCGCTGTTGATCGTCACCCCGAAGTACTCCGAGGGCACCGGCTGCGGGGGCAGCGTCCAGGTCGGTCCGCTGATCCACTGCGGTGTCGCGGCCGCGGTCGGGCTCGCGCTCGTCGTGAGGTTCTTCGGTGCGGGGTCCGGAGCCACGCTCATCCGCGTCGCCACGGCGGTCGCGGTCACCAGCAGCAGGGCCGCCAGCGTGGCGAGCGCAGCGGTCCTCCACCTGCGCCGGGGTTTCGCCGGTACGGCCACCGCCGGCACCGTCGCAACCGCTTCGCCCAGTTCCACCGGCGATGCCTGTTCCACCGGCAATGCCTGCTCCGCGGCTTCTGGGGCTTCCGCGGCTTCTGCGGCTTCCGACGACGCCTGGCGAAGGGCGGCCGTCCACAGCGGGTACAGCCGGTCGAGCTCGGCCCGGTCCGCGCCGCACGCCCGGGCGATCCGCTCCACCGTGCCGAAGTCGTGCGGCACGGCCCGCCCGGCGATGTACCGGTGCACCGCCGACTTGCTCAGGTTGACCTTCTGCCCGATCTGCACATGACTCAGCCCACTGCGTTCCTTGAGCCCGCTCAGCAGCGCGGCAAGGTCGCCAGGACGGTGCGGCATCGCCGTCTTCTCTCCAGAGGGGTCGGGTGCAGCATCGTACCGACCGTCCCAGGATTCGCACATCCCCGCAGGTCGGCACGAGGATGCCGTCCCAGCGTCCCGACCTGCCGGCCGCTGCTGGCGGCCCGGCGGCGGGCCTTGGCAGACTGCCGCCACCGCTGCTTCGGCGCCGACCGGATACGCATCAACGGGGGTATCCGGTCGTCGCCGCGCGGCGCCCGGCGCCGCATCAGTCAGCCGGCCAGGCGAGCCCGGGGGTGGGCCCGCCTGGCCGGTGAGGGAGGGAGGATCAGTTGCAGTTGACCGACACGTCGTCGACCCACGCCGCGACCGTGGTGCCCGGGCCGTTGCCGACCACCGACACCCGGACCATGAAGAACGTCGGGCTGTTCGTCCACGAGGTGCTGAACTTCGTGTACGGCGCGTCGGAGGTCAGCGTGGCCGACTTCAGCGCGATGTAGTGGAAGTCGAAGCTGAGGATCTCGAAGTTGATCAGCTGGAACCCGCCGGTCGGCGCCGGGTTGACGAAGACCGACGCGGAGCAGGTCTGCGGGTGGCTGAGGAACACGTTGCGGCTGACGGAGGAGAAGCCGTCGCCACGGATGGTGATGAACGCGTCGCGGACACCGGTGCGCACCTGCAGGGAGCTGAAGCCGCCCGCGCCGTCGCCGGAGTGGGAGAACGACCAGTTCTGCAGGGCGGGCGGGGGCTCGAAGCTGTCGAAGATGTTCACGTTCGCGGACGCGGGCGTCGCGCTGACCGCGAGCACGCCCACGGCCAGGGCTGCCGCGACGAGCACGGCGCGGAGAGTGCGGATCAAGGGCATTCCGGGTACCTCACGTTCGATCGGCGGGCCGGCCGGTGGGGGAGTCCACCGGCGCGGCGGTGGCCGGCGACGTTGCGCGACCACCGCCACCACCGTCACCGCCGCGGACCGGCCGGCGCCGCCGCCGGGCGGCAAAGTTCCGGTCAACTGCCGGTCCGCCGGCCGGGACTGTCACCCGGGCGACATCGGCGCGGCGGGCCGCCCGCGGCGGGTGTCGCGAAGGCGACCGAACCCGGGCCGTACCGGCGCCGTGACAACCCGTGTGAGTGCCGAGGCCGGACCGTTCGCCGAACTGATGCGGCGCCACCGCCGCACCGCCGGGCTCAGCCAGCGGGAGCTGTCGTCACTGTCCGGGCTCAGCGAGCGCGCGATCCGCGACCTCGAGCGCGGCTCGACCGCCAGACCGCGCGGGCACTCCGTGCGGGCCGTGGCGGCGGCCGTGGGTCTCGACGGCGCCGAGCTCACGGCGTTCCTGTCGGCCGCACAGGACGGCGCCGCCCCGCCCCCGCCGCCCGCCGCCCTGGACGACCTGGTCGGCCGGGACGAGGCCCTGCGGGCGCTGCTGGAGCTCGTCGCCGTCGGGCGGCGGCGGATCGTCACCGTCACCGGTCCCGGCGGCGTCGGCAAGTCACGCCTGGCGGCCGCGCTCGCCGCCGTGGCCCGGCAGCGGCACGGCCTGGACGTCCGGGTGGTGGACGTGTCGGCGCTGGGCGAGCCGGACCTGGTCACCGAGGTCGTCGCGGAGGCGTTCGGCTGTGGTGGCACGTCCCGCCTCGGTCACGTCGACCGGGTCGCGGCGCACCTGCGCGACCGCCGGGCGGTGCTCGTCCTGGACGGGTTCGAGCGGCTCGTCGGCGCCGCGCCCGACGTGGCGGCCCTCGCCGGGCGGTGCGCCGGGCTGACCGTGCTCACCACCAGCCAGCGGCCGCTGCTGGTCCGTGGAGAGCGGGAGGTCCGGCTCGTACCGCTGCGGCTTGCCGATGCCGTCGCACTGTTCGAGGCCCGCGCCGCCGCGGTGCGCCCCGGTTTCGCGGTGACCGACGCCGACCGGGCCGAGGTGGCCGCGATCTGCCGGCGCCTGGACGGGCTGCCCCTGGCGGTCGAGCTGGCCGCGGCCCGGATGCGGCTGCTCACCCCCGCCGAGCTGCTCGACCGGCTCGACAACCCGCTTGCCGTGCTGGCCGGCGGGCCGCGCGACCTGCCGGCCCGGCACCGGTCGCTTCGGGCCACGATCGAGTCGAGCCTGGCGGTCGTCGGCGCACCCGCCGGGGTCCTGTTCGACCGTCTCGCCGCGTTCGCCGGCGGGGTCGCGTTCCACGACCTGGAGGCGGTGACCGCGGCCCTCGGCGACGACCCGCCGTGGCTGCTCGACGCGCTCGCCGAACTGGTCGACACGAGCCTGGTGCGGGTCACGACCGACGGCGGCGGCTCCCGGTACCGGCTGCCCGACGCGATGCGTGAACTGGCCGCGCAGCGGCTCGCCGCGTCGCCCGGCCGCCACCGCGTGGCCCGAGCCGTGGCGGTGCACTACGTCACCCGCCTGCGCGGCCGCGACACCGGGCAGGACACGGGCCAGGACACCGACAACGTGCGGTCCGCGCTGGCGTGGGCGGTCACGCACGAGCCGGGCATGTTCGACGCGGCCACCGTCGACGCGCTGTTCGCCTACTACGAGCGCACCGGCCGCCTCACCGAAGGCCACGGCCTGCTGGCGAAGGCGGGCGCGGCCGGGGCGCCGCACGCCCACGTCCGCGCCGGTCAGCTCGCCCGGCTCCGTGGCGACCTCACCGACGCCGCCCGGCTCGCCGCGCTCGCACTCACCGGCCTGGACCCCGGTGACCACAGCGGACGCTGCACGGCGCACCTGACGCTCGGCTCCGTCAACACCGACCGCCGCGACAGCCGCGCGGCCCGCACCCACCTGCGTGCCGCGCTCGTGCACGCCCGCCGCGCCGGTGACGTCCGGCTGATCGGCAGGGCACTGAACAACCTCGGCACCCTGTCGATGGAGCTGGGCAGGCTCGCCGACGCCGACCGGCTCCTCGGCGCCGCGCTGGAGGCCAAGCGCCGCAGCGGTGCCGGCGACGTCGACTCCGGGCGGACCCTGTTCAACCTCGCCGAGACGGCCCTGGACGCCGGGCGGCACCGCGCCGCCGAGGAGCACGCCCGGGCGGCGGCCGCGACGCTCCGCGACGGCCACCCGCGTCTCGCCGCGTTCGCCGGCACCACCCGGGCGCTCGCGCTGCTGCGGCTCGGGCGGACCGGCGAGGCCCTCGCCGCCGTCCGGGAGGCGGTCGCGCTGCTCGGCGAGTCCGGCGACGACCGGCGCACGTTCGCGGTCATCGGGCTGCGGTACAGCGTCGTGCTGCACGCGGCGGGCGAACGCCCCGCGGCGGCGGGGGCGCTGCGGCAGGTGCTCGCGGCCGCATTGGACAGCACCGACCGTGACTGCGGCGAGGCCGCGAACGCCCTGGAGAGCCACGCGAGGCTGCTCGCCGCCGCCGAGCCGGTCGCGGCGGCGAACCTGCTCGGCGCCGCCCGCCGGATCCGTGCGGCGTCGAGCCGGCCGGTGTCGGCCGCGACCGCTTCGGAGCGGCGGCCGCCACGGACCTGTGCCGCGCGGCGCTCGGCGGCGGCCGCTTCGACCGCCAGTGCGCCCGCGGTGCCGCCATGTCCCGCGACGCCCTCGCCGCCGCCGTCAGCGCGGACCTGTAGCCGGCTGGAGGTCGGGGACCGGCGCGGTGCGGGCCGGGCGGCGCACCAGCAGGGTCACGACGGCGAGGAGCGCGACGGCCGCGGCGAACAGCAGCCAGACCCGGCCGAGCCCGGTGGCGGCCGCGGCCAGCAGCGGACCGGCCCACATGCCGGACGTCATCGCGAGGGTGAGCGCGGCGTTGTACCGGCCGCGCAACGCCTCCGGCGCCAGGGCGTTGACCAGCGCCGGGAGCGCACCGGCCAGGAGCAGCTCCCCGGCGCCCACGAGCACCGCCGCGAGCGGCAGCGTGACGCCCGCGCCGAGCAGGTGCGAGCGGGCCTCGACGGCGCACAGCAGCCAGCTGGCGGACCATACGGCCGCGGCGGCGGCGATCAGCTGCGGGGGTCGCAGCCGCGCGCCGGCCCGCAACGCCAGGGGCAGACCGGCGACGATGGTGAGGCAGTTGGCGACGCTCGCCCACGACATGGCACCCGGGTCCCCGCCGGTGACGGCCACGACCGGTAGCCCGGCGTTGTAGACGCCGTACCCGGCGGCGGACATGAGCAGGGCGACCAGCAGCACCCGCAGCAGCGCCCGGTCGGCGAGCAGCGCCCGGTAGCCGCCGCCGGCCGCCGGTGCGGTGCCCTGGACCGCGGTGGCCGGCGCGCCGGTGGGTGTCCTGGTGTGCGCGGCCCACACCGCGCCGACCGCGACGAGGCAGGTGGCCGCCGCGACCCACCACAGCGCGGTGAGGTCCCCGATTCCGACCAGCACACCGGCGGCGGAACCCGCGCCCATGCCCGCGTTGAACAGCGCGAACTGCAGCGTGAACGCCCGGCCCTGGGCGGCCTGCGGGACCAGGCCCGCGATCAGCGTCGCGTAGGCGGGCAGCGTCACCGACCAGCCGAACCCGACGGCGGCCACGGCGCACCCGAGCAGCAGCAGATGCTCGCCGGTGGCGACGAGGACCAGCCCGCAGACGGTGACGGCGAGGCCGCCGGTCATCACGCGGTGGCCGCGGTACCGGTCGGCGAGGGCGCCGCTGAGCCAGTTGCCGGGGAAGCTGGCGAGCGCCAGCAGCGACGTCATCGCGGTGGCGGTGACGAGGGGCACCCCCTTCACCGAGTGCAGCAGGATCACCAGGTACGGCTGGGTGAGCCCGATCCCGACGGCCGATACGACGTCACCGGCCAGCAGCAGCCGCAGGGCGGCCGGGAGCCGGGGTCTGCGCAGGGTGTCGTGCATCGTGTGCTCCTGATCCGCGGGCGGTTCTCGACGGTGTCGGCGCAGTCTGTGCCGGGTGCCTTGCCGAACTCTTGGCGCCGCGGGCGGGCGGGCTCCAAGTCCGCCGCAAGTTCGGGCCAAGCGGCGCCGGGCACGCTCATGGAGCCCGGTCGGGACCACCCGCCGGGCCCACGAAACCGAATCCAAGGAGCACTCCGATGCAGCGTTCGACCACCGAGGCGCCCGTCGTCCGGACCCAGGTGCGGGCCGACGGCCTCGCCACCAACCACAGCCAGGCCGTCACCGCCGTGCGTGGCCTGACCCAGAACCACAGCCAGGCCGTGGCCACCGTGCGGGGCCTGACCTCGAACCACAGCCAGGCCGTCACCCGGCTGGTCTGATCCACGACGCGGACGGCGGGGAGCGAACCATGGCACCGGATCCCGTCGGCGAGGCGGTCGCCCTGCACGACCGGGCGCTGTCCGCCTGGGACGAATGCCGCTACCCGCTGGCCGCGGACCTGTGCCGGCGTGCCCTCGAACTGCTCGAGGCGCACGCCGGTGCCGGCAGTCCCGACGTCGCCAACGTCCTGACGCTGCTGGGCGGCGCGCAGGACGAGCTCGGCGCGCACGGGGAGGCCGAGGCGCACCACCGCCGGGCCGCCGGCATCATGGGCGCGCTGCCGTCGCAGCCGGACGTGCTGCTGCGGCTGCGCGTCCAGGCGGCCCTCGGCCTGGCCGGCAACCTGCGCCGGCAGGGCCGCTACGCCGAGGCCGAGCGGGTGTACCTCGCCGCGTGCGACGACGCGGCGGCGACGTGGACCGCGCTGGAGATGGTGCCGCTGCACAACGAGCTCGGGGTGCTGTACAAGTTCGCCGGCCGCTTCGACGACGCGCAGGCCCGGTACGCGATCGTGCGGGCGGTGCTGGAGGACGCGTACGGCGCCGGGCATCCCGTGCTCGGCGCGGTCTGGCACAACCTCGCCGGCCTCGCGCACAGCCGCGGCGACCTGGCCGAGGGGGAGGCGTACGCGCGGCGCTCCCTCGCCCTGCACCGTGCCGCGTTCCCGCCCGGCCACCCCGCGGTCGTCGCCGACGAGGCGCACCTCGCGGCGCTGCTGCAGGCCCGCGGCAACCACGCGGAGGCGGAGCCGTTGCTGCGCCGGGCGATCGGGTACTTCACCGACCTGCACGGGCCGGACCACGTCGACGTCCTCACCAACCTGCACAACCTGGCCGCGGTCCTGGCCGGCTCCGGCGACCCGGCGGGCGCGGAGGAGCTGTACCGCCGCGCCCTGGACGGCAAACGCCGCACGTTCGGGCCCGACCATCCGGAGCTCGCGCTGACGCTCAACAACCTGGCGGCCCTGACCGCCGGCCGCGGCGGGCACGCGGCCGCACGCGCCATGGCGGCCGAGGCGCACCGCATCCTCGCGCCCCGGGTCGCCGCCGACCACCCGGTCCTGCGCTCCGTGGCGGGCTTCCTCGAAACGGTGCGGACGGCACGGTGACGGGTGTCCGGCGGGCGGCGGGCACGGTCGGCGACCTACCCGCACGGGTGCCTGGCCGGCTCGCCCCGCCGCCGGTGGCAGGAAAGGTTCGCCCGGGTCGGTGACCACAGGCCTCGGCGACCGCTCAGCGCGGCCCCGGCCACGACGGGCCGCCTGCTGTCCACAGTGGACGCCGCGTCCGGCACCTGCTGCTCAAACTCGGCCTGGCCGAGTCCGAGGACGGCCAGCGCCGGGTCCTGGCCGTCCTCGCCCACCTGCGGGCGTCCCACGGTCACCGCCCCTGACCCACCCCGGTCCGCGATCTGTGCCGTGACCCCCCCCGCCGGCCGTGGCGCAAGGGCCGGGGGCGCTGACACGGCGGCCGGGTACGTTGTATGCTCCCGGCGATGACTACCTCATGTCAGAGATTGGGGGTCCCATCCGCGCAAGGTGAGTGCTGATGCACTCTCATGACGCGAGTGGGGATTCCCGCCGTTCCTTCTGGCTGCGCGTGCGCGAGTTTGCCGTGCCGCCCTCCATGATCGAGGCAGCGACCGTCCGCCGTGGTGCTGGTGACTGGGCCGGGGCGTGTGCGGCGGCGCGTGTCGACGTCGATCTCGACCTGCGGGCCGTGGCCCGCTCCGGTGGTGCGGAGCTGTCCGCGCGGATCCGCGCGGACCTGCGGCACCTGGCGCCGGACCTGTTGCGGTGGCACATGCCGCGGATCGCTCCGGACGGGTTGCTGCGCCCGGGGCTGACCGTGTCCCTGGCCCGCTACGGCCCGGCCGGTGGCGGTGGGGTGCACCTCGTCGCCCGCACCCCGCCGGCGTGGGCGGACGCGGGCCAGCGGATCAGCCTCGCGCTGTGGGACGGTGCGCCGCGCGGCGCCGTACCCCATCCCCATCCGCATCCGGACCAGCGCTTCCGTCTCGACCTGCACCCGCACCTGTGGGACGCGCGCAGGGCCGGCGAGCTGCGCATCCGCGCCGGCCGCGGCGGCACCGCGCCAGGTGTGCCGCCGGGGCTCGGGTGCGCCGCCGACCGGTGGGCCGAGGAGGCCGCGATCCTGCGGCATGCCGAAGGGCGGCCCGGCTGCGCCGTGACCGTGCGGCTCGGCGCCAGGCACCGGCTGGTCGTCGGCGCCGACGGCCACGTCACCGCGGGCCCGGCACGTGGACGCGGCCCGATCCTGCCGGACGCGGCGACGTGGGTGCCGCCGGACGTGGAGCTGCTGCGCGCCGGGCTGCTCGACGCGGATCGGCTGCATCCGCTGGTCGCCGCCGCGCTCGCCCCGGACCGGCCGCGGGCCGGCCGCGCGCCCGGAGGCCCTGGCGATCCCGGTGCGCCGCGGATCGTCGAGTGCCGCGGCGACCGGCACCGCATCGGCCTCGTCGACGGCGTGCTCGTCGCGCTGGACCACGACCCGGGCGAGATCCGCCGTGAGGAGCTGCTCGCGGCGCTCGGCGGCCCGCCGCTGCCGTGCCTGCAGGCGATCGACGAGGCGCACCGCCGGCCGGAGTGCCTCGCCGACGTGCGGGGCCGCCTCGATCACGGCGACGCCGCCGGTGCCCTCGCCGTCGTCGAGGGCCTCCTCGGCGCGGACGCGGTGCTGCGGCACGGCGCGCTGCGCGAGGAGCTGGAGACCGCGGCGCTGCGCCAGGTCGCGCACGGGCTCTTCCGCGCCGGGCTGGCCGGCACCGGCCCGGGCCCGGCACACCGCACCGGCCGCCGCGTCTCCCGGTCGCACCCGCGGCACGCGTCGTCCCGCTGACCTTCCCCCTTCCCGCTGCTACCTCTCACAAAGGTGATGCCTCATGCCCACGTTCTCCGACCAGCTCGACGTCGCCGCCGAACTGCTCGCCCTGTTGCACGACACGGACACCGAGCCGCGCGCCGACGCGCAGCTGGAGGCGCTGACCCTCGCGGTCGCCGCCGACCTGCCGGTGCTGCTGTGGGGCGAGCCCGGCATCGGCAAGACCGCGGCCCTGACCCAGCTCGCCGCCGAGCTGGACCTGCCGCTGACCACCGTCATCGCCAGCGTCCACGAACCGTCGGACTTCTCCGGGCTGCCGGTCGTCGGCGACGACCCGGCGGTCCAGGGCGTGCCGATGGCCCCGCCGGACTGGGCCGTGCGCCTCGTGCGGGCCGGCCGTGGTCTGCTGTTCCTCGACGAGCTGTCCACCGCACCCCCGGCGGTACAGGCGGCATTGTTGCGGCTGGTACTGGAGCGCCGCGTCGGCGCGCTCCGGCTGCCGCCCGGTGTGCGGATCGTGGCGGCCGCGAACCCCCGTTCGTCCGCGGCGGACGGCTGGGAGCTGAGCGCACCGCTGGCGAACCGGTTCGTCCACCTGCAGTGGGCGCACGACCACGACGTCGTCGTCCGTGGCCTCGGCGGGACCTGGCCCCGCGCGTCGCTGCCGAGGCTGGACCCGCAGCGGCTGGGCGCGGCGGTCGCGTTCGCCCGGCGGGCCGTGTGCGGGCTGCTCGCCGCCCGCCCCGGCTGGTGCACCAGCTGCCGGGCAGCGAGGCCCGCCGCGGCGGGCCGTGGCCGTCGCCGCGCAGCTGGGACATGGCGCTGCGGCTGACCGCGTTCGCCACCGCCGCCGGCACGTCCCGCGACGTGCTGTCGATGCTGGTGCGCGGCACCGTCGGCGACGGCCCCGGCCTGGAACTGCTGGCTGGCCTGGACCGGATGGACCTGCCGGACCCCGAGACGCTCCTGGCGGACCCGGCGGCGGCGGACCTGCCGGAGCGCGGGGACCTGCGGCAGGCGGTCCTCGACGGCGTCGTCGAGGCGGTCCGCAAACGCCCGGAGAAGGATCGGTGGGACGCCGCGTGGGCGATCCTGGCCCGGGCCGTGGACACCGGCGCGCCGGATCTCGTGGTGGTCCCGGCGACCACCCTCGCCGCGCTGCGCCGCGTCGACTGGGACGTGCCGGAGCTGATCGAGCGGCTCGCCGGCGCGGTGTCGCTGTCGCAGCGCGCCGACCGGGCCGCCGCGCGGGTCGCCGCCTGATGCCGCCCGGGGCAGCACCCGCGCCGGGCCTGGACGTCGACAAGCTGTTCGCCGCTCGGTTGCACGCCGCCAGGGCCCGGCCGTACCTCGCAACCGCGCTGTTCGCGCTGCACGTGGTCGAGTCGCGGCGGGTACCGACGATGGCCGTCGACCGGCACTGGCGCTGTTACGCCTCGCCGGTGTTCGTGGCCCGGACCCCGGTCGAGGAGCTTGCCGGCGTCTGGGTCCACGAGGTGTCCCACCTGCTGCGCGACCACCACGGCCGCGGCGACCGGGTGGCGCTGGAGCGCGACCTGACCGGCCCGGGGGAGCGGCTGCGGATGAACATCGCCGCCGACTTCGAGATCAACGACGACATCTACGGCGACGGCCTCGCCCGCCCGGAGGGTGCCGTCTCGGCCCGGGACCTCGGGCTGGACGAGGGGCAGCTGATGGAGGACTACCTGGGGCAGTTCCGGCTCGGCCCGTACACCTCGGGCATGGTCTGGCTGGACTGCGGCAGCGGCGCCGACGGCCAGGTTCGGGCCTGGGACCTCGGCGAGGACGGCGCCCACGGGCTCAGCGGCCACGAGCTGGACGCGGTCCGCTTCCGGGTCGCGCAGGGCATCAACGCCCGCCCCGGCGACGTCCCGCAGGGGTGGCGGCGGTGGGCGGACGAGGCGTTCCACCCGCCACAGCCGTGGCGGGACCTGCTCGGCGCGGCGGTCCGCTCCGCGGCGGCGAGCGCCGCCGGGGCGACGACTACACCTACGGCCGGCCGGCGCGGCGCTCGGCCGGGCTGCCCGGGGTGGTGCTGCCGAGCCTGCGCCGCCGCCCGCCGCAGGTGTGCGTCATCATCGACACGTCCGGGTCGGTGAGCGATGCCGAGCTGGGCGGCGCGCTGCTGGAGGTCGCCGCGATCGGCCGGGCCGTCGGCGGCCGCCGCGACCTGGTGCGGGTGATGTCGTGCGACGCGGCGGCCGGGGTCGCCTATCCGCTGTGCCGGGCCGAGGGGATCCCGCTGATCGGCGGCGGCGGGACCGACCTGCGCGCCGGGTTCGCCAAGGCGCTGCGCACGACGCCCCGCCCCGACGTGGTCGTGGTGCTGACCGACGGGCAGACGCCGTGGCCGGAGGCCCGGCCGCAGTGCCGGACGGTGGTCGGGCTGTTCCCCCGCCACACCTCCTGGAACGAGGATGACCCCGACTATGTGCCGGACCAGCCGCCCGACTGGGCCCACGTCGTCGCCATCGGCTGACCGGCACCGGATCGGGCTCTGCGCGTCCGCGGGCGGAAGCTCACCCAGATCGCCTGACCGTCCACTTCAGACAGTCGTGGCGTACACCCGGAGTGTCACCTCGTTGCTCAGGTGGGTCTCCCCGTCGACGGTCAGGGCCGCCTGCATGGTCCAGACGGTCGGCGGGGTGGCCTGCCCGCCGTCGGTCACCGTGACCCGCGCGTGGTTGCCGCGCCCGCGGAACTCCACCGGCCCGAGCACCGTCTGCGCCCGCACCGTCCACTGGAGAGACTCGGAGAGCCGTGCCTCGTCGAACCCCGCCGGCACGACCACCGACAGCGGCAGCGTGAACGGCTGGACCGAGTAGCACGAGCCGCTGAACGTCTGCCCGGGGCACCCCGGCGCCTTCACCAGCAGCGGCAGCACCTCGCGGAGCCGGTCACCGGCCGGGACGAGCGGCGCGGCGCTCCCCGCCGACGGCGACCCGCCGGGCGCCGACGGACTGGTCGAGACCTTTGCATGTCCCGATGCGGCAGGTGTACGGCCGGCGCCGGGCGACCCCGACACCGCGACGCCCGGCGGCACCAGCGCGGGCGGCGGGCGGCGGCCCCGCGCCGGGCGCCGAGGGCACCCCCGCGGCACCGGCGGAGCCCTTCGGCGAACCGCTGCGGACGCCGAGGAACCCGGCGACGGCGGCGACGGCCAGCAGTATCACGAGGACGGTCAGCAACACCGGCGGGCGCCGCAGCAGCGGCAGCCGCACGCTCGCGACGGCGGGCACGGGCACCGGGTGGTAGACCGTCGACAGTGGACGGTCAGCGTCGAGGAGGATCTCCGCGGTGATGTCGGTGTCCTCACCCGGCTCGGGCACGACGGGCTCGCCGAGGTCAGGGGAGGCCGCAGGGGGCGGCGTGGCAACGGGTCCGGTGAGGTCCGCGGGGACGGCCGGGACCGTGGCGGCGCTGAGCACGGTGAGCGCTCCGGGGCGCGCCTCCAGCGCTGCGGTGCACACCGCGCAGTCGGGCAGATGCGCCGCCACCGCCTTGCGCAGCGCGGGTCGTGGCCGCTTCGCGCCCGCGACGAGCGCCGCCAGCTCCGGGCAGCCGGTCCCGCCGGCGAAAGCGTCGGCGGTGAACATGGCGACGTCGAGGTAACCGCCGGGTTCCACCAACCGGTCGACCGCCTTCCGGGTGACGTCCACCTTCCTGCCGAGCGCCGCCGCGACCGCCGTCAGGTCGACCTGCCGGTGGCGGGGACGGTCCGCGTACTCGGGCAGCAGCAGCGCGAGGAGGCTCCAGTGCTGCTCCTCCAGGGCCGGCCGGGCGGCGTACAGGGTGCCCGCGGCGGGTGTCGCGGCCTCCTTGCGCTGCCGCAGCCCGGCCTTGACGGCGGCGCGGGCGAGCGCGAACAGGGCCGCCGGGTCGTCCTCGTCCGATCCTCGCTCCGCGACGGCACGCAACGCCTCCGTGGTGGCGGCGAGCGCCGCGGCCTCGTCGCCGCACGCGAGGGTGACGCAGTAGCGGTACACCTGGACGTGCTGCATCGGCCGCCTCTTTCGCCTGGGTCCGCGGGCTCAACGATCGAGCCGTGGCACAGGTCGCGTCCGGGACCATTGCGCAACCTCTATGGGTTACGCCGCGGCCGGCAGCCGGAAGGCCCGGTCCCGCGGGGTGCGGGGCCGGGCCTTCGTCGACGGCAGCGTCACGCGCCGCGTGCGGGTCCGGCGCCACGCCCGCCGCGAACCCGCCCACATCGGCGGCCGCCTCGACCGCCGCCGGCGCGGACCTCACCGACGGGACCGCGGTGGCCGTCCCGACGCCGAAGCCCGAACCGATCGGCCTGACCGCCGGCAAGGCGAAGGTCGCCGGCACCGACGCCGACGTCGTGCGGTTCAAGGACCGCGTCGTGTACCGCTTCGAGGCCGACGAGAACAAGCCGCCGAAGGTGAACTGCGTCGGCGACTGCCTGGTCATCTGGCCGCCGCTGCTCACCGACGGCACCCCCGTCAAGCTCGCCGGCGTCAACCCGGGCCTGGTCGGCTCGGTCCAGCGGGCCGACGGCCTCACCCAGGTCACCCTCGACGGCTGGCCGCTGTACCTGTACAAGCAGGACGAGTCGCCCGCGGACACGAAGGGTGAGGGCGTCGGCGGCAACTGGAGCGTCGTGCGCCCCGACGGCAGACCGGTGGTCAGGAAATGACCAGAGCTAAGCTCGGCCGGTGCCTGACTATCTGGCCGTTGACCTCGGCGCCGAGAGCGGTCGCGTGCTGCGCGGTGCGCTGCGTGACGACCGGCTGACGGTCACCGAGGCGCACCGGTTCGTCAACCGGCCGGTGGCGCTGCCCGAGGGGCTGCACTGGGACGCCCTCGCGCTGTTCGCCGATCTGTCCGAAGGGATCGCCGCCGCCGTCGCCGGTGGCGGCGAACCCGTCGCCGGGATCGGTATCGACGCGTGGGGCAACGACTTCGGTCTGCTCGACCGGACCGGGTGCCTGATCGGCAACCCGTTCCACTACCGGGACCGGCGGACCAGCGCCAGCACCGCCGTCGTCGCGGCGCGGGTCGGCGCCGGCGCACTGTACCGGGCGACCGGCACCCCGCCGCTGCCCATCAACACCGCCAGCCAGCTCGTCGCGATGGAGGGCTCCCCGCAGCTCGACATCGCCGAGCGGCTCGCCATGCTGCCGGACCTGTTCGGCTACTGGCTGACCGGTGAGCTCGCCACCGAGCAGACCATCGCCAGCACCAGCCAGCTGCTCGACGTCACGACCCGCACCTGGGCGAGCGGCATCATCGACCGGCTCGGCATCCCGGCGAGGCTGTTCGCCGGTGGTGTCGTGCCCGCGGGGACCAGGGTCGGGCCGCTGCTCGGACACCCGAAGATTCCACTGTGGACTGTGGCCGGGCACGACACCGCCGCCGCGGTCGCCGCGGTGCCCGCCACCGGGCCCGGGTTCGGGTACATCTCCTCGGGGACCTGGTCACTGGTCGGCCTGGAGCTCGACGCGCCGGTGCTCACCGACGAGGCCCGGCTCGCCGGGTTCTCCAACGAGGCGGGGGTGGACGGCACGACCCGCTTCCTGCGCAACGGCACAGGGCTCTGGCTGTTGCAGCGGTGCCGGGCGGCGTGGGCCGACACCTCCTACGCCGACCTGGTCGCCGCCGCGGCGGCGGTGCCCGGCTTCCGGTCGCTGGTCGACCCCGACCACCCCGCGTTCGTCGCGCCGCCGGACATGCCGGCGCAGCTCGCCGCCGCGTGCCGGGCCACCGGGCAGCCGGTGCCGGTCGGTCGGGCCGCCCTCGTGCGGTGCGTGCTGGACAGCCTCGCGTGCAGGCACCGGTGGACCCTGGAGCGGGCCGAGGCGCTTGCCGGTCGCCGGGCCGAGGTCGTGCACGTCGTCGGTGGCGGCGCGGCCAATCCGCTGCTCTGCCAGCTCACCGCCGACCTGACCGGCCGGCCCGTCCTCGCCGGGCCGGTCGAGGCGACCGCGGTCGGCAACCTCCTCGTGCAGGCCCGCGCCGACGGGCGGCTCGGCACCCTGGAGGACCTGCGCGCGGTCGTCGCCCGGTCGCTGCCGCCGCGCCGCTTCGAGCCGGCCGGCGGCGCCCGGTCCGACGACGCGTACGCTCGCTTCCTCGCCCTGCTCGACGCGGGTGACCGGATCTGACATATTCTGCAAAGTACGGCGTGTGCAAGGGGAGGTGTCGTCGGTGTTGATCGCCGAGCGGCGGCGGCTGCTGCTGGAGCAGGTCCACCACCGCGGCTATGTCTCGTTCCGGGAGCTCGCGGAGGCCCTGGAGATCTCCGAGTCGACCGTGCGCCGCGACCTGCGCTCGATGGTCGACGAGGGGCTCCTCGTCGCGACCCGCGGCGGCGTCGGCCCGATCCGGCAGCCGCGTCCGGCCGGGTACCGCGGCGGCGGTCACGTCGGCGCCGACCGGCCCGCGGGCCGTGCCGAAGGCCCGGCCAACGGCGCGGCCGCGCACCGCCGCGACGGTGCGGCCGACGGCGCGTCCCAGGTGCCGCCGGAGCAGCGCGCCGACCCGGTTCCGGAGCAGCGGGAGGCGATCGCCGCGCACGCCGCCACGCTGATCGTGCCGGGCACCGCGATCCTGCTCGGCCCGGGCCGCACCACCACCGCTCTCGCCCGCCGGCTGGCCGGGATCGAGCAGCTCACGGTCGTGACCAACTCCGTGGCCGTGACCCAGGCGCTCATCGACCTGCCGCAGATCGACGTGGTCCTCGTCGGCGGCGCGCTGCGACGGTCCATCGGCGCCGTGGTCGGCCCGATCACCGAGCAGGCGCTGCAGGCGCTGCGCGGCGCCCAGGTGTTCCTGTCCGGTGAGGGCGTCACCGCCGAGCGCGGGCTGACCACGCCCAACGTGTTCGCCGCCGCCACCGACCAGGCGCTGATGGCCGCCGGCCGGCAGGTGGTCGTGCTCGCCGACCACACCAAGATCGGCCACGACACGATGTGCCAGACGGTGCCCTGCGACCGGATCGACGTCCTGGTCACCGACGCCGACGCGGATCCGGACACCGTGCGCCGGCTGCGCGCGGAGGGCGTCGACGTGCGGCTCGCGTAGCTCCGCAGTACCAACCAGAAAACGTCAACAAATTCCAACTCTTGACAACAGTTGGCACCACCTGGCTACCATCTGGCAAGTTCGACTCAATCTCTTTCACTTTTTGGCACCGTGCCCGAGCGGCGGTGCTGATCCGCCATGCCCGCGTGAAGGGAAAGCCAGATGTCGCAGTCCCGTAGCTCCGCTGCCCTCGCCACCGTCCTGGTCCTGTTCGCCACCGCCGGCACCGCCTGCACCAAGACCGCCGGCGACACCGCCGCACCCGCCGCCACCGGTTCCGCCGCCCAGCAGGTCCAGGCGACCTCGGGCGCCACCGGCTGCACGCCGGAGCGCTACAACGGCGGCGTGCCGAAGCTCGACCTCAAGGGCATCACCGTGGGCTTCGCCCAGTCCGAGAAGGAAGCCAACCCGTTCCGGATCACCGAGACCCAGTCCATCAAGGACGAGGCGGCCAAGCGGGGCATCAAGCTCATCACCACCAACGCGCAGTCCGACCTCGACAAGGAGATCGCCGACATCCAGGGCATGATCGCGCAGGGCGCCAAGGCGCTGATCATCTCGCCGCTGAACTCCGAGGGTCTCGACCCCGCGCTGAAGGCCGCGCAGGACGCCAAGGTGCCGGTGATGACGATCGACCGGCTGCTCACCACGAAGACCGCCTGCAAGGACTACATCGGCTGGATCGGCTCCGACTTCGTCATCCAGGGGCAGCGCGCCGCCGACGCGCTCATCGCCGCCACCGGCGACCAGGGGCAGGTGGCGATCCTGCTCGGCGCGTCCGGCGTCAACGTGACCGTCGACCGGACGAAGGGCTTCAAGGACCAGCTCACCGCCAAGGCCTCCAAGCTGAAGGTCGTCGCCGAGCAGACCGGCGACTTCACCCGGGAGAAGGGCCAGAAGGTCACCGAGCAGCTGATCTCCGCCAACCCGGGCATCACCGCCATCTACGCCGAGAACGACGAGATGGCCCTCGGGGCGGTCGCCGCGCTCAAGGGCGCCGGCAAGAAGCCCGGTGACGTCAAGATCATCACGATCGACGGTACCAAGGGCGCGGTGCAGGGCATCCTGGACGGCTGGATCGCCGGCGTCATCGAGTCCAACCCGCGCTTCGGACCCCTGGCGTTCCAGGCCCTGGAGGACTTCTACAGCGGCAAGGGCGTCGCGGAGAAGACCATCATCTCCGACAAGGAGTACACCAAGACCAACGCCCAGGCCGAACTCGTCAACGCGTACTGATGACGGACTCAACCACGTTGGAGGTCCGCGAGGTGCGCAAGCACTTCGCGGGCGTCCAGGCCCTCGACAAGGTCTCCCTGACCCTGCGCCCCGGCGAGGTGCACGCCCTCGTCGGCGAGAACGGCGCCGGCAAATCGACCCTCATCAAACTCATCACCGGGGTCCACCGGCCGGACGGGGGCGCCGTGCACTACCGCGGCGCCCCGGTCACCTTCGCCGGACCCCGGGAGGCGCAGGCCGCCGGGATCAGCACCATCTACCAGGAGGTCAACCTGGTCCCGCAGCGCAGCGTCGCCGGCAACCTGTTCCTCGGCCGGGAGCCGGTCAACCGGTTCGGCCTCATCGACCGGCGCCGGATGCACCGCGAGGCGCGCGACATCCTCGCCCGCTACGGCATCACCGTCGACGTGCGCAGCCGCCTCGGCGAGCTCGGCCTCGGCGTCCAGCAGATGGTCGCGGTCGCCAGGGCCCTCGCCACCGACGCGCAGGTCGTCATCATGGACGAGCCGACGTCCTCGCTCGAACCGCGCGAGGTCGACCTCCTCCTCGACGTCGTGGACCTGCTGCGGCGGCGGGAGGTCGCCGTCCTGTACGTCACGCACAAGCTCGACGAGGTGTTCCGCGCCTGCGAGCGGGTCACGGTCCTGCGCGACGGCCGGCTCGCGCACACCGGCGAGGTCGCCGCCACCGACCGGCTCCGGCTGGTGGCCACCATGCTCGGCCGCGACGTCGACTTCGTCCGACGGCACGGCGCCACCACGTTCACCGACGAGCACCGCACCGCCGCCGGCCCGCCGGTACTGCACGCCGAAGGTCTCACCCGGGCGCCCCGGCTGCGCGACGTGAGCCTCGACGTGCACGCCGGCGAGGTCGTCGGCCTCGCCGGGTTGCTCGGCTCCGGCCGCACCGAGACGGTGAAGGCCGTCTTCGGCGCAGCGCCCCTGGACGCCGGGACCGTCACCGTCGGAGGGCAGCGACGCAGGCGCTGGGACCCGGCCGGCGCGATCCGGGCCGGCCTCGCGATGGTCCCCGAGGACCGCAAGGCCGAAGGCGTCATCCCCGAGCTGTCCGTCCGCGACAACATCGTCCTGGCCGTGCTGCCCCGGCTCAGCGTCGCCGGGTTCGTGTCCGAACGGCGCCGCGACCGGCTCGTCGACACCTTCGTCGAACGGCTCCGGATCAAGGTCTCCAGCCCGGCACAGAAGGTCCGCGAGCTGTCCGGCGGCAACCAGCAGAAGGTGCTGCTGGCCAGGATGCTGTGCCTGTACCCGAAGGTGCTCATCCTCGACGAGCCGACCCGCGGCATCGACGTCGGCGCCAAGGCCGAGATCCAGGCCCTCATCGACGACCTGGCCGAGCAGGGCCTCGGCGTCGTGCTCATCTCCTCCGACCTGGAGGAGGTGGTCGAGGGCGCCGACCGGGTCCTCGTGCTGCGCGACGGCGCCGTCGCCGGCACCTTGCGCGGCGACGAGATCACGGAGGAGGCGGTCATGCGCGTGATCGCCTCATGACGACGGTGCAGGCGGCGGCCCGCCGGCCCATAGACGTCACGGGCCTGCTGCAGGTCGGCGGGGTGTACCTGGCGATCGCCGTCGTCGTGGTCTTCAACCTGCTCTTCACCCCCAACTTCGCCACCACCGCCAACCTGCGGCTGCAACTGGTGCAGGTCGCGCCGGTCGCGATCGTCGCGATCGGGATGGCCCTGGTCATCGCGACCGAGGGCATCGACCTGTCCGTCGGCTCGACGATGGCGATCAGCGCGGCGTTGCTGCCGCTGTACATCGGATACGGCGCCTGGCCCGCGATCGGGATCGCGCTGCTGGCCGGTGCCGCCGTCGGCGCGGTCAACGGCTCGCTCGTCGCGTTCGCCGGGATGCAGCCGATCATCGCCACGCTCGGCCTGCTCGTCGCGGGGCGCGGCCTCGCGCTGGTCCTCGCCGACGGCCGGCTCACCGAACTGTTCGACCCGACACTCGCCGGCCTCGGCAACGCCTCGCTGTCGGGGATACCGGTCAGCGTCCTGCTGTTCCTCGCAGTCACCGCCGCCGCCGGGATCACCGTGCGGCACGCCGCGGTCGGCCGGCGGATCCTCGCCATCGGCGGCAACCGGCCCGCCGCCGTGCTCGCCGGGCTGCCGGTGCGGCGGACCCTCATCATCGTCTACGTCCTCAGCGGACTGCTCGCCGCCGCGGCCGGGGTGCTGTCCACGTCCCGGCAGGGCGCCAGCGATCCGTCGTTCGTCGGGCTGCTCATCGAGCTCAGCGCGATCACGGCGGTCGTCGTCGGCGGTACCCCACTGTCCGGCGGGCGGGTCCGGATCCTCGGCACCCTCATGGGAGCACTGCTCATGCAGCTCATCACGGCCACCGTCATCCAGCAGAACCTGCCCGACTCCACCGCCCGCATGATCCAGGCCGGCATCATCATCGCCGCCGTGTATGTCCAACGTGGACGGAGCCGCACATGACCACCCTCGGACTGCGGATCGCGCTGCCCCGCTGGCGGGTCGACCGGGCCGGCGCCCCGATCGTGCTCGGCCTGGTCGTCCTCGGCGGCGCGGCCGTCTTCGGCGGCAGCTTCGCCGGCGGCCGCAATCTCGGCAACATCGCCCTGGACGCCTCGTACCTGCTGCTGATCGCGACCGGGATGACGTTCGTGATCCTCAGCGGCGGCATCGACCTGTCCGTCGGCTCGCTGCTCGCGCTCAGTGGGGTGCTCACCGCGTACGGCGCCCGATGGGGCACCCTCGCCGCGGTCGCCCTGCCGCTGGCCGTGTGCGCCGCGTTCGGCGTCGTCAACGGCCTGCTCATCGGCCGGGCGAGGATAGCGCCGTTCATCGTCACGCTCGCCGCGCTGCTGTTCGCCCGCGGGCTCGCGTTCGCCGTCGCCGACGAGGGCAACCGGGTGTACATCATCCCCGCCGGGCTCACGCTGACCCGGCTCGGCCAGGCCCGCTGGCTCGGTCTCGGCGCACCGGTCTGGCTGGCTCTGGCGGTGTTCGCGGGCGGCCTGGTGCTGCTCAACCTGACCAGGTTCGGCCAGGCCACGTTCGCCGTCGGCGACAACCAGGAGGCCGCGGAGCTGATGGGCCTGCCGGTCGCGAGGGTCCGGGTCCTCGTCTACGTCCTCAGCGCCGTGCTGACCGGTGTCGCCGGTGTCCTCGTCGCCGCGCAGACCCAGTCGGGCCTGCCGACCATCGGCGAAGGGCGGGAGCTGGAGGCCATCGCCGCGGTCGTCATCGGCGGGACGCTGCTGTCCGGGGGAGCGGGCTCGCTCAGCGGCACCCTCGCCGGTGTCCTGCTGCTCAAGGTGATCCAGAACCTCATCAACCAGGTCGGCACCCTCACCGCCTACTACCAGCAGGTGGTCAGCGGCACGTTCCTCGTCGTGGTGGTCCTGGTCCAGCTGCGGCTCGCCCGAAGGCGGCGGTCGTGAACCGGGCCGCCCGGCACGCACCGGGCGTCGTCCCGCCCGATGTCCACGAAGGTCCGCCGGTCCGGGTGGCGGTCGTCGGTACCGGCGACTGGTGGGGCCGCCAGCACGCCGAACTGTTCGCCGGCCGCCCCGACACCACCCTCGTCGCCGTCGTCGGCCGCGACCCGGCACGGACCGCGGCCCGGGCCGCCGCCTACGGCGCGGCGCCCCACGTCGACCTCGACGAGATGCTGGAACGGCACCAGCCCGACCTGGTGTCGGTGTGCCTGCCCAACGAGGCGCACTTCGAGCCGACGCTGCGGCTCATCCGCGCCGGCGTGCCGCTGCTGCTGGAGAAGCCGCTGGTGTTCTCCCTCGCCGAGGCCGACGTCCTCGTCTCCGCGGCCGCGGAGTACAGCCGGTTCGTCGGGATCAACTTCAACCACCGCTACGCGAAACCGGTCCGCCTCGCCGCCGACGCCCTGGCCCGCGGTGACCTCGGCCGGCTCACGTTCGCGACCTGGCGCTTCGGCGGCGAGCCCGGCACCAGCCGGCACCCGCACGCCAACCTCATCGAGACCCAGTGCCACGGCCTGGACATGCTGGAGCACCTGTGCGGACCGGTCGAGTCCGTCATGACACAGGCGGTGTCCCCGGTCGGCGACGCCTGGTCCACGCTGGTCGTCGCGCTGCAGTTCGTCAACGGCGCCGTCGGCAGCCTGGTCGGCAGCTACGACTCCTCCTACGCCTACACCGACACCCACCGGGTCGAGCTCAACGGCACCGCCGGCCGGATCCTCATCCAGGACACGGTGCGCCGGTACACGTTCCAGCGGGCCGGCGACGAGACCGCCCAGGTCTGGCAGGCCGGCTACTTCAACGACACCGACCGCGGCTTCCACGCCACCTTCGACCGCCACGTCGACGACCTCCTCGCGGCGCTGCGGCAGGGCCGCGAGCCACCGGTGCCGATCACCGCCGGCCGGCGGGCGGTCCTGCTCGCCGGCGCCGTCATCCGCTCCTTCGAGAGCGGCGCCCGGGTGCCCGTGGCGGACTGAGCGGAGATGCTGGCCCAGCAGCGGCAGGCGATCATCCTCGACCTCGTCCACCGCGACGGCGGGGTGCGGCTGCGCGACCTGATGCACCGCCTCGGCGTGTCCGACATGACGGTGCGCCGCGACCTCGCCGACCTCGCCGAGCGGGGCCTGGTCGAGAAGGTCCACGGCGGCGCGACCCGCCCCGCCGGGACCACCGCGGCGGCTCCCCAGGCGGATGCCGTCGCGGCGATCGCCCGGCACGCCCTGGCGTTCGTCGAGCCCGGCGCCGCGATCGCCCTGTCCAACGGCCCGCTCACCACCGCCCTCGCGCACTGCCTCGCCGACCGCCCCCCGACGACGGTCGTCACCAACTCCCTGCGGGTCGCCGCCGTCCTGCACGCCACCCGGCCCGCCCGGCACACCGTCGTCGTCCTCGGCGGTGTCCGTGAGCCGTCCGGCGCCCTGGTCGGGCCGATCGCGGAGGACGCCGCGGCCCGGCTCAACGTCGACGCGCTGTTCCTCGACGCGCACGGCATGACCGTCCGGGCCGGCTTCACCGCCGGCAGCCTCGCCGCCGCGGCCGTGGACCGCCGCCTCGTCGAGTCCGCCCGCCGGCTCGTCGTCCTCGCCGACCACGGCCGGTGGGGCGTCACCGGCATCGCCACCGTCGCCGCCCTCGACGAGGCCGACGTCGTCATCACCGACGACGCCCTCGCCGACGACGCCTACGTCGCCCTGACCGACCACGCCGGCCACCTGATCCTCGCCACCGCCGGCCCCTGACGGCTCACGGTTCGTGGGGTCGGACGTGCAGGACCACGCCGTACCAGGTCACCCGCAGCAGGTGCACCCGGCGCTCGTCGAGCCGCAGCCAGCGCCGCTCACCCATGCGGGCCGTGTACCGCCGGTCGTCGGTGCCGGTGAACCGGACCCGGTACGACGCCCGCCGGGCACCGGCCACGCCGTGCGCGGCGGGCCACGCGACGTCCGCGCGGGAGCGGCCCGACGCCTCGACCGTGTGGCTGTAGTGGCGCTTCGGGATCTCGTACGTGTGCAGCGTGCGAGTCTCGTGGACCCAGCGGGTGCTGTACACGGCGCGGGTCTGCGCCTTGCCGAACACGTACTCCGTGCGCCACTGCACGTCCTGGACGGGCCGGGTGACGTGGACCGTCTCCCGGGTGTGGTTGCGGCTGCCGGCCGGCGGTCCCCAGTAGGAGCTGCGCCGCACCCAGCGCTCCTCGTGGATGTCGACGCTGCGGTGCCAGGTGAACCCGTCGACCGCCGCGGGCACGGTGCGGTGGGCGCCGGCCACACCGGCCGCCACGAGGACGGCCAGTGCGCACAGCACGACGAGGGTGACGTCCCGCACCGGGTCACGGCTCGCGGGAGGAGAACGCCATCTGGTACTGGAAGCTGCCCGTCGGGTCGTGCCCGCCGCCGGCGGCGCAGGCCGAGCCGCCGTTGCCGGCGAAGTACATCGACTGGCACGCCCCGCAGGAGCGCCAGCCGACCTGCATCCTCGGCGACTGCCCGTCGTTGACGTACATGGCGTAGTCGGAGCTGCCCACCGCCTCGTGCCCGCCGCCGAGCGGGCAGCGGCCGACGAACGGCCCGAAGAACAGCCCCTGGCACCGCCGGCACCACCGCCACCCGTTCTGCACCTGCGGCGGCAGCGGCGCGTTGTACGCCGGCATGACGTAGTTGGCGCTGCCGGTGCGGTCGTGGCCGCCGCCGAGCGGGCACGCGCCGGAGGACGTGTTGCCGGCGAAGAACAGCGACTGGCACCGGCGGCACCAGCGCCAGTTGCGCTGCCCGAGCACCGGGTTGTGCAGCGGGTTGACGGTGTCGAACGTCGGACCGCCCTCGATGTCGAACGACTGCCGGAAGCGGTGCAGCCACGGCTGTCCGCCGCCGGTGGCCAGCAGCCGGAACCTGTTGTCGATGCCGAGGCCGTTGGCGGCCGGGACGAACGCGGGGTCGCCGAGGCCGTCGCCCTTCGGGTAGAAGACCGACAGGGCTGCCATGCTCCAGTTGTCCAGGGACCACACGGTGTTCGGCACGAACGTGAGCCGCACGCTGACGATGTTCTCGGCGAGCACCGTCGGCAGGCCCGCGGCGGCGAAGGACATCCAGCGGTCCCGGGTCGACCGGTTCGGCCAGCCCGCGCCGTCGCTGTTCAGCCACCGGTTGACCGTCACGGTGCGGTCGAGATGCCGCACGACGACCGACGCGGTGATGCTGCTCGCCGGCTCGATGCCCTCGGGTCCGCGCAGGTCGTCGTCGCCGGTGACGATCCGGAAACCGAGCCCGTTGATCGGGGTGCCCCGGTCGGCCGGGGACCAGGTGACCGTGCCGAAGTCGACGGCCGACGCCGGTGCCGCCCCGGCGGCGCCCAGGGCGGTGCCGAAGGCGGCGCCCAGCCCGGCGCCGGCGGTCGCCGACGCCAGACCGCGCAGGACGGTGCGGCGGGAGTGCCGCCGCCCGGGGGTGGGAGTGCTCGAATCCACGGTGTCCACGGGACCTCCTGTCCTCGCCCGGCCGCGCGGGTCGGCGGCCGTGTGCACAGTGGTCGTTGCTGCGGCTACGGCGATCTCTCAGGTTCGCGCCAAGATTTTCCGCGGCGGCCCGGCCGGTCACTCGTACGGCGACGCCGTGGCGTAGGTGAGGTCGAACGCGGCGTCGGCCGGCGCGCCCGCCGCGGCGAAGCACGCGACGTGCAGCACGACGGCGTCCTTGGTGCCGTAGTCGTTGCGCAGCACCAGGCCGCAGTGCCCGGGGCCGCGCCCGGTGACGTGTGTGTAGCTCGGCAGCTGCCCGACCGGCAGGCGCACGGTGTACCGGCCGGCGCCCGTCCGGTCCACCGTCACGGCGCCCGGCTTCCCCGCCCACCAGTCACCCGGACCGGACGTGCCGGCGCCAGTGAGGAACGCGCCGTACGGCACCCGCGGGTCGCCGAGGAGGCTCTCCCGGCCGGTGTGGCTCAGGACGAACGCGGTGTCCTGCGCCGCGCCGCCCGGGCCGGTGCACACGACGGACGCGGCACCACCGGCGACGCCGGCGACCGCGCAGTACCTGGCCGCGCCCGCGACCGGTGACACCTGCACCGCGGTGGCACCGGAGGGCACCGCGACCGTGTACCGGCCGGTGCCGGTGCGGCGTACCTGGCCCGTGTTCGACGCGTCCGGCGCGCCGGGCGTGTACGACGACGCCGCCGGTCTCGCGGCGTGCACGAAGCCGCGGGCGCCGCCGGCCGGCGTGCCGGCCAGGAACAGCACGTCGACCGGGACGTCGGCCGGCCCGCCGGACCGGTCGAAGCAGGCCACGTCGACGACCTCGTCGATGCCGTCCTGGTGCCAGGCCGACGGCTGGCAGGTCGCCCCGGCGCCGGTGTAGTCGTATGCGGTGGCGTGCGCGACGCCCCCGGGGGCGCCGGCACCGGGCAGGACGATGCGCTGCCGGCCGACGTCGGTGTGCGTGGCGGTGGCGACGCGACCGCCGCCCGGCCCGCCCGTGCGCCACGGCCCGTACGTCCAGTTCGACTCGTCGTTGGTGGGGTGCTCCGGGTTCGGTGCCAGGTCGTGCGTGGTCCCGATCGGGTGGTCGACCCAGCGGACCTGCCCGAAGGCCCACACCGCCGGCAGGGACACGCCCGGCCCGCCGCCGGGGCCGGGCACCGCGCCGCCAGGCCCGCCACCGGGTCCGCCGCCGGGCCCGGTGCCGGGCCCGGTGCCAGGGCTGTGGAGGCGCCCGGCGCCGGGCTGGTGGGTGTGCCGCCCGGCTGTGCCGAAGGCCCCGGTGCCGTGGCCGGGCCGGTGGCGCCCGGCGAACGGGCCGGCCCGCCCTCGACCTCCACGGGCAGGCCGCCCGGGCCGGACGCGGCCAGGGTCGCGCCCGCGGCGAGCGCCACCACGGCCAGGCCCGCCACTCGCAGCACCGCCGGGTTGGCCTGCACGACCTGCACGACGTTGCCGACCATCGGCATGCTCGCGACGCGCTGGGCGGCCGCGTCGATCAACGCCCGGAGACCGCCGCCCCGCTGCAGCGAGGCCGGCGCTCCGCCGTCGACCGGCGCCCCGCCGGCCCGGTCGACCCCGGCGCCCTTGCCGGCGTCGATCTCAGTGCCCTCGCCGGTGTCGTCGGCGGTGCCGGCGTCGGTGGTGGTAGCGGCCTCGGTGGCGGTGGCGGTGGCGGTGGCGGTGGCGGTGGCGGTGGCGGTGGCGGTGGTAGTGGCGGAGTCGGTGGTGGCGGCAGCAGCCGGGTCGGTGGTGGCCGCCACGGCTTCGGTGACGCTCGCGACCAGCGCGTCGCGGCGTGGCCGGCCGTCGCCGTCGAGCACCTGGGTCGCGAGCAGCAGCAGGCCCGGGCCGAACGCGTACAGCCCGGCCCGTTGCGCGTCACGGAAGATGATGGTGCACCGCTTGCACCCGTCCCCGGATCCGTCGGCGGCGGCGTCGAGGTGCGCGACCGGCGCCGTCGCGTGCCGGGCCAGCGCGGCCGTCTCCGCCCGGTCGAGCTGCGCGAACCGCAGCTGCGGGCCCGGCGCGCGAACCAGGCCCGCGGCGGTGCCGCACCCACCCGCGGCGCGGGCCACCGCGAGGATCCCCATCTTCCGCCGCACGTCGGCGTGTGCCCGGCTGAGCTCCCGGTGCACCCAGGCGGCGTCCCGGCCGTTGCCCAGCTCGCCGGCGAGCTCCTCACCGACAACCTCGCGACCCTCCCGCCGCACCACCGCCATGACGGTCTCCAGCAGCAGCCGCCGGTTGGCCGGAAGGGTCTCGATGACCTGTTCGGCGTCGTCGATCGCGCGTTGCCTGCCGTCGTCGTCGAGCTCCGGCGCGTCGTGATGGACGCCGGGCCGCAACGGCGGCGCCAGCGTCGGATCCTCCAGCGTGCGGGCCTTCTCCCGGGCCCGCACGAACGCGCCGACCCGGGCGTTGCCGACGTTGGTGGCGAGTCCCCACAGCCACGGCCCCATCCGCTGCACCGGCGGCGGGTCCTCGGCCGCGGCCGCCGCCGCGATCCGCACGAAGACCTCCTGCACGCAGTCGTCGGCCTCGCCGCGATCGGGCAGCGCCCGCGCGAAGTGCCGCCGCAGCTTCGGCGCGTACTGCCGGAACAGCTCGTCGAGCACACCGCTGTCACCGTCGCGCAGGCGCGTCCACAGCGGGTCCTGATCGAGTGCCATGCCACCCTCCAGAAGGCGTGAGAGAACCCTGTCAGATCGGTACGTGTGCGCGCACCGTCCGACCTCTCACCGACTGCGGCAAATTCTGCAACACCCGTGCCGTCCCAGGCGGCGGCAACGGCACACGGTCGTGTTTGCGCAGGTGGCCCGCTTCGCCGGTGTCCCATGGTGTCCCACGGGCGGCGCGGGCACCGGCGCCTCGATGCTCGGATGGCTCCTGTCAGCAACACCCGGACGACACGCAGGAGACACGCCATGAACGCACAGGCCACCGCGCACCAGCCCGACGCCGGCACCATCCGCAGGTCCTGGTTCACCCTCAACGGTGTCCTCTGGGCACTGCAGATCGTCTGGGGCTTCTTCTTCGCCGGCAGCGGCTTCGGCAAGGTCCTGCTGTACGACGGGGCCCTCTACGCCGCCGCACCCCGCGCCGTGGCCTGGTACGCCGCGGTGCCGCAGCCGCTCATCGTCGGCATCGGCGTCGTCGAGGTGCTCGGCGGGATCGGCCTGCTCCTGCCCGCGATCACCCGGGTCGCGCCGAGGCTCACGCCGCTGGCCGCCGCCGGTCTCGCACTCACCATGCTGCTGGCCGCCGGCTTCCACGTCGTGCGCGGCGAGTACGCACTCGTGCCCGCCACCGTCGTGCTGGGCGCCGTGGCCGCGTTCCTCGCGGCCGGACGGGCCGACCTGCGACCCGTCGAGGCCGCGCCGCTCACCACCCGGCGGGTCCTCACCTCGGTCGCCGTGCTCGTGCTGATGGTGCTGACGGTGTTCGTCCCGACCTGGTACACGATGACGCACACCCAGTTCTGATCATGCCGTCAGCCGAACTCGGCGGCGACCGCCTCGGCCAGGAGGCGGTCGCCGGGGGAGCGCCGCTGACGCTGAGCGCGAGGCTTTCCTCGTGGGCCTGCTCGCGCTGCTGCGGCCGGACCCGGAAGCGGATGCTGCCGCCGTCGTGCTCCGGGCGGACCTGGAACGCCGACAGGCAGTGCGCCCCGCCGGAGACCGCCCGCGTCAGCTCGTCGGCCGGCAGGTCGAGGTCCGGGTCGGCGGCGGCACGGGTCGCGAGGCGTTCGCCGCCGCCGTCACGGATCGCGTCCAGCAACGCCACCGCGGCGCCGCGCCGGTCGCCGGCCTTCGCGAGGACGCAGGCGAGGTCGTAGAGGCCGCCGGGATGGTACGGGTCCCGCGCCAGCGCCTCGTGGAACAGCCACACCGCGTGCGCCTTGTCCTCCGGGTACTCCTCCAGCCCGAGCGCGAACGCCCGCACCATCAGCCGCTCCGGCAGCGGCAGCCGGTCGATCCCCAGCGATTCCAGGTCCCGCCCCGGATCCTGGCGCAGGACCGCGGTCGCCAGCTCATAGGGCTCGGTCATGACCGCCGATCCTAGAGCGCGTGCGTCACCGGCCCACGGGTGGCGACCGTCTCCATCGCGTGCAGGACCGCGGCGGCGTCGTCGGGGGCGAGGAAGTGGCTGTCGACGTACAGCGTCATCTCCAGCACCTCGTCGGAGCCGTCGACGCTGAGGAAGAAGCCGGACTGCGGGTCGTCGTGGGCGCTGACCCAGGTGAACTCGCTGTCCGCCCCGGCCGGGAGCGGGATGGGCCGCAGCGAGCCGCCGAACCGGCGGTCGTTGAAGTTCACGTCCAGGTCGACCCCGGGTCCCCGGTCGGCGACGACGGCGGCGACGCGGGCCTCCAGCGCCCGGCGGTCGTAGTAGGCGTGCTTGTACGCGGCCATCGCCGCGCCGCGGGCCCGCCGTACGACGTCGCCGAACGCGCCGGTGGTGTCCAGCACGCACAGGCCGTTCTGCGACACGGGGCAGACGCTGCCGTCCAGCTCGGCGCGGAAGCGGTTGCTGGCCATCAGCCGCAGCGGCAGGACCAGGACCCCGGTCACCTCCGCGAACGCCATCGCGAACACGGCCAGGAGCACCGCCGCGGTGTCCGTGCCGTGCTCGCGGGCGGCGGCGGAGAGGGCCGCGGGCAGCGCCGTGGAGCGGAACACGCCGTGGTGGTAGCGGGGGCTGCGCACGTCCCGCGACGGCGGCACGACCGGCACGGGGATCTGGCGCAGCCGCGTCTCCCAGTGCCGCAGCGCGGCGGCGTTGTGCCGTTGCGCCGCGGGCTGCGCCTGCTGCCGGGCCTGTTCGAGGGGCGCGATGCCGCGCACCGGTGCGGTGGTGCGGGCGGCGGTCTCGGCCATCATGACGACCGCCCCTGCGCCGTCGAACACCAGATGCGACATGACCAGCACGACGTGGGTGCACCGGTCGCCGTCCACGACGGCACCCATCCGCACCGGCCACTCGGCCGCGTAGTCGAACGGTGTCGTCCGGTATCGCCGGGCCACGTCCTCGGCGTCCTGCCCGGCGGGGATGAGCTCGAGGTCGATCGTGCCGTGGTCGTGCACGACCTGCCGGGGCGGGTCGTCGCCGGTGGTGGGCACGAACCGGGTCCGCATCGACTGGTAGCGCCCCATCAGGTACGCCAGCTCCCCGGCGACGTCCTCGACGGTGGTGCGCGGCGGCAGCGGCCGCGCACCACCCATCGCGAACGTCCGGCCGAGCCTGCGCATCTTGAGCCAGACGTCGAGCTGCCCCCAGGACAGCTCACCCTCCCCGGAGCCTTCCCCGGCGAACGACACGGTGCGGCGGCCCGCCACCTCATCCATGGCGGTCACTCTAGGGGAATCCGGGGCCCCCGGACGGCGCCGGCGGTTGCAGGAAATGTGCAGCCCGCGGCGTCACCCCAGCTGGCTGCGGCGGCGGGTCAGGTAGGCCCGCTCGGCGGTGTTGCCCGCCAGCTCGATGGCGGTGTCGTACGCCGCCCGTGCCTGCCCGCCGCGGCCCAGCCGGCGCAGCAGGTCGGCGCGGGTCGCGTGGTAGGCGTGGTAGCCGGCCAGCGCGGTGCCGAGACGGTCGACGGCCGCCAGCGCCACCTCCGGGCCGTCGAGCTCGGCGACCGCGATCGCCCGGTTGAGCGCGACGATCGGCGAGGCGTCGAGGCGGACGAGCTGGTCGTACAGCGCGACGACCTGCGTCCAGTCGGTGTCGCGTACATCGGGCGCGGACGTGTGCACGGCGTTGATCGCCGCCAGGATCTGGTAGCGACCGGGGGCGACGCCGGTGGACAGGCGTTCGCGCACCAGCCGGTGGCCCTCGGCGACCATCGCCGCGTCCCACGCCCCGCGGTCCTGCTCGGCGAGCGTGACCAGCTCGCCGCCCGCCGAGACGCGGGCGGTGCGCCGGGCCTCGATGAGCAGCATCAGCGCCAGCAGCCCGGCCACCTCACCGTCGTGCGGCAGGAGGGCACGGATCAGGCGGGTGAGCCGGATCGCCTCGGCGGTCAGGTCCTGCCGGACGGGGTCGGTGTCGGGGCCGGTCGCCAGATAGCCCTCGTTGAACACCAGGAACAGCACGGCGAGGACCCCGGACACCCGGCGCGGGAGGTCGTCCGCGGACGGCACCCGATACGGGATGCGCGCCGCCTTGATCTTGGCCTTCGCGCGGGTGATGCGCTGCCCCATCGCGGTCTCCTGCACCAGGAAGGCGCGGGCGATCTCGGCCACGCTCAGGCCGCCGACCATGCGCAGCGTCAGCGCCACGCGGGTCTCCGTCGCGAGCGCCGGGTGACAGCAGATGAAGATCAGCCGGAGCCGCTCGTCGTCGATGGCGCCGACAGGCTCGGGCGGGTCGTCGTCGTGCAGCAACTGAGCCTCCTTCTGCTTGTCGTCGCGCTTGTCCTCACGGCGGATCCGGTCGATGGCCTTGCGGTTGGCGGTGGTGGTCAGCCACGCACCGGGATTCGGGGGTACGCCGTCGGCCGGCCACCGTTCGACGGCGGTCGTGAACGCCTCGGCGGCGGCCTCCTCGGCGGTGTCGAGGTCGCCGAACCTTCTGGTCAGGGCGGCGACCACCCGCGCCCACTCCTCGCGGTGCGCCCGGGTGATCGCCTCGCGCACGTCGATCCCACTCACAGGAACGGCCGCACCTCGACCTTCCGGTTGCAGGCCTTCGACCCGTCGGCGGCGAGCTTGAGCGCCACGTCCAGGTCGGGGGCCTCCATGACCCAGAAGCCGGCGAGGAACTCCTTGGACTCCACGAACGGCCCGTCGGTGAACAGCGCCTCCCCGTCGCCCCGGTTGTCCACGACCGTTGCCGAGGCGGGCGCCGCGAGGCCGCCGGCGAAGACCCAGTGCCCGTCGGCCTGGAGCCGGTCGTTGAACACGTCGATGGCCGCCATCTCCTCCGGCGTGGCGAGTCCGGGCGAGTCGAAGATCACGGAAACCAGGTACTGCATCTGACGATCATCTCCTGTGGTCCGGGCGCCCCTCGTGGGCGGCCGTTCATCCCTGCTACGAACGGCGCCGCCCCGATCCGACACCGCCGCCCGGAGAATTCTTGCAAAGTCGCCGTAGTCTGGACGCGTGTCCGGGGCGGAGCCCAGCTTTGACGGGCCCGCCGTCCAGCAGCTCGGTGATCTGCTGAGCGCGACGGCCGGCGGCGACGCGCTGCGCGAGATGTGCATCCTGGCGATGCGCAGGCACCGGCTGATCGCGTTCGTCGCCGACCGCGGCCAGAGCTTTCCCGCGGCGATCCCGGTGGCGTGGGCCCGGCTCGGCGACTGGAGCCGCGCCGAACACGTCGCGCCGCTCATCCTGCACTCGATGGAGGCGTATACCGGCCTGGCCGAGGTCGCCGCCGGCAACGGCGACGTGCCACGGTTCCGGCGCCTGGTGGACGCGGCCCGTGACCCGGCGCGGCCGTCCACGTCGGACTGGTTCAGGGCCCGCCACCTCGCGGTCCTCGGCCGGTCCGCCGCGCGGCTGGGCGCCACCGGCCTCGCCCGCGACCTGCTGCGCGAGGCCGAGACGGTGCTGCGGCGCACGAGCGTCGCGCCGGACGCCGACCACCGGGGTGAGGCGATGGCGGCGGTCGCCCAGGCGTACGCGGCGATCGGCGCTCGGCGGCACGCCCGGCAGCTCATCGCCGAGGCGGAACGGCAGCTCGACGGGCTGCGCCCAGCCGACCTGCGGGCGTACCGGCTGTCGCTGATCGCGTTCGCGTCGGCCGAGGTCCGGGGCGCGGACGCGGCACAACGGTCGTTCCCGGACCCGCGCGACCCGGCCTACACGGTCCGCGTCGTCGCCGCCTTCGCCCGCGCCGCCGCCGGGGCGGGGACCGCACCAGGGCCGGCCGGCTGCTCGACGCGGCCGCGCGGAGCCTGCCGTCCCTGGACCACGGCACCGTCGTGCACGGCCAGCAGGAGCTGCGGCTGCGGGAGACGCTGATCGCGCTGACCGAGCTCGCCGAGGCGGCGGCCCGGGTCGGCGACCCGCAGCGGGCCCTCGGCTGTCTGCAGCGCGCCGGCCCGACGATCCGGCTTCTCGGCTACGACTCCAGCCAGCACCAGCTGCATGCCCGCCTGGCCCTGGTGTACGAGCTGCTCGGCGACCACGCGTCCGCGTGCGGGCGGATCGCGCGCATCACCGACCCGGACATCCGGCTGGCGGCGCTGATCGAGATGGCCCGCGCGGCGACGGAGTCCGGCGACGAGCAACGCGCCGGCGCGCTGCTGGACCGGGCCGCTGCCGTGGCCCGGTCCGTCCCCGGCCCGCGCCAGATCGAGCCGCGGCGGGACCTCGCCGTCGCGCTGGCCGAGGCCGGGCGACCCGAGCGGGCCGAGGAGATCCTGCGGTCGATGTACCACCCCCGGCAGCCGTTCTGGGAGATCCTGGCGCTGGCCGAGGCGGTCGCCGAGGTGGGCCGCCTGGACCAGGCGCAGCCGCTGCTGGCGCTGGCCGGCGGCGACGAAGACCTGCGGGTGCGGATGCTGCCGCCGCTGGCCGAGGCGGCCGGGCGCACCGACCGTCTGTCCCTTGTGGACGAACTCGCCGAGGGCGTCGAGGCGGCGGGTCTCCTTCGCAAGGCCGCCGTCGGCGCGGCCGGCGCCGGCCGCTTCGACACGGCGATGGCGCTGCTCACCCGCGCCGGCGAGCTGCGGGAGCTGTCGCCGCCGTCCGTGGTGGAGTGGCGGGGGCTGCAGCACACGGCGACCCGGATCGCGGTCCTGGCGCTGCGGGCCGGCAGCCCGCTGCTCGACGACTTCTGCACACTGGTCCGGCCGTCCGAGGCCGAGGACTGGCCGGCGGATCCGCTCATCGACGCGATCCGCGGCGACATCGAGCCTGCGGTGCAGCGGGTGACGGCCGGCACCGGGCCGGTCGCCGACGCCGCGACCGCTCTTGCCATCGTCGCCTCCGCCCGGGGAGACGCGGACCTCGCCGGGTCACTGCTCGACTTCGCCACCCGCGCTGCCCTCGGCTGGTCGGGCGCCGTGCGGCGGGCGATCGACGGCGAACTGTCCCTGCTCGCGGTCACGGCCGCCGAGCTGGGCCAGACGGACCGCGCGGACGCCCTGCTGGAGCGGCTCACGGACGCCCACCCGGACCATCGGGTGCCGGCACTCGCCGCGCGGGCGGTGGCGCACGCCCGCGCCGGTGAGCCCGGCCGCGCCCGCGCCGTCATGGACGAGGCCTTTGCCTGCCTGCTGTCCCGCGAAGGCGGGGCGGGCGGCAACCTGTCGCTCGCCGCCTGCGTGCGGGCCGGGGTCGAGGTGGACCCGCGGCGGTGCCGCACCCAGCTGGCCCACGCGCTGGCGACCCAGCAGGACACCCCACGGTTCCTGGCCGCCGTGCCGCTGGCGGACCCGTCGCTCGCCGGCCTGGCGGTGTCCCTGCTCGCCGGCGCCGACCCGCCGGCCGCTCCCGGTGGCCCGGACGGCGGGTCGTGAGCGACTTCAGCCTGCCGAGCGTTGTCAGCATCGGCGCGGTGCTGGGTGGCGCGGGAGCGGCCCGCGCCGTCGGCGACAGCGCGGTCCGCGCCGCGGAACGGGACACGGCCGGACGGCCCGAGCGGTAGCGCCCCCGGGGTCACGGTGCGGTGCGGCTGCGCGCGTCGTACTCCGCGCGGGCGGCGTCGATGAGCGGCAGGGCGTCGGTGGTCCATGCCAGCAGTGGGGTGGCGGCCTCGAGCAGGGCCGTGCCCATCGGCGTCAGCCGGTAGCTGACGTTGGGCGGCATGACGTTGTAGACCGTCCGGGTCAGGATGCCGTCGCGCTCCAGGCTGCGCAGGGTGACGGTGAGCATGCGCTGGCTGATGCCGTCGGTGGCGCGTTTGAGCTCGGTGAACCGGCGCGGCCCGGTGCCCAGGGTCGACACGATCCGCAGCGCCCACTTGTCTTCGATGATGGATCGGCACCCGGTCCGCCGGGCGGGCTCGTCATCCGTTGCGGACATGGTTACCTCCGGGGAACCGGGGCACGGCAATGTGCCTGATTGCGCGGGCCGCGATGGGTGCTCGATGCTGAGTGTAGTTCCTGGAAGGTACCGAGGCACTGCGGGTAACCGCCGGCCCTTCTGCACCGCAACGGCTCATCGAAGGACGATCAACCATGTCTGCATACCTGTTGGTACACGGCGCCTGGCACAGCGGGCAGAGCTGGGATCGCGTGGTCCCCCTGCTGAGCATGGCCGGGCACCTGGTGCTCGCACCGTCCCTGACCGGCCACGGCGACCGCGCCGAGCTGCTCGCCCCCGAGGTGGGGCTGGACACCTACGTCGACGACATCGTCCGGCTGATCACCGGGGAGGACCTGACCGAGGTGATCCTGGTGGGGCACAGCTACGCCGGAATGATCATCGCCTCGGTCGCCGATCGGATCCCGGACCGGATCGCCCACCTGGTCTACCTCGACGCCATGGTGCCCGAGGACGGCGAGAACGCGATCGACGTCATCCCCATGACCCAGCTCCTGATCGACCAGGCCGCACGGTCCGGCGCCCCGTGGCGTATCCCCCCGCTGCCGCCGCTGCCGCCGCCCGCGGGCCTCTTCGGCGTCACCGACCCGGCGGACGTCGCCTGGGTGCGCTCGATGCTGTCGGACGAGCCGGTGCGCTGCTTCCAGCAACGGGTCCGCCTGGACAACCCGGCCGCGAACGCGATCGCCCGCACCCACATCCACTGCGTCGCCGGCGCGCCGCCGGGACGACGGCCCGTCCCCGCGACGCAGCCCAACGGCACCCCCGCACAGGTGTGGGAGCTGCCCACCGGCCACGACTGCATGGTCACCATGCCGGTCGAGCTCTCCGAGCTGCTGCTCAAGCTCGCCTGACCGTCCCCTTCACGAGGTGCAGCAGCTCGTCGACCGACCACTGGTCGTAGGCGTGTTCACCGTACTTCGATGCCAGCACCGTGCCGTCGGGGGCGATCAGGAAGTCGGCGGGCAGGCCGAGGCGGCCGCCGGCCGGATTGAGCGACGGGGGCCGTTCGCGGCCGCGCAGCAGCGCCCACGAGCTGCGGGCCACCGCTCGCAGGATGGTCGGCCACACGCGCGGGTTCAGCAGGGCGCGGCGGGACGACTCGACGCCGAATTCGCGGTACAGGCGTCGCTGCGGGTCGGGCACGACCGCGAACGGCAGGTCGGTCACGTGTTCACGCAGCTCCGCCGCGGAGGAGTGGAACACGACCACCTCGCGGACGCCGGCCGCCGTGATCTCGGCGTGCCGCCGCACGATCGAGCGCAGGTGCAGGTTGCAGACCGGGCATCCGGCGAAGCGACGGAACTGCAGGTGCACCAGCTGGTCCGGGTCGGGCAGCGCGACCGGCGCTCCGACGACGACCTGCAGACGGCGCGAATCGACAGCGTGCACGGCAACCTCCTGTAAGCGTACGTTGTACTCCTACGAGAGTAGGCGTAGGTCGTACGCTGTCAAGTGCCATGCCTCGCCCACGGTCGCTGACACCCGAGCAGATCGCCGCCGCCGCGCTCGCGGTCCTCGACCGTGACGGCCTCGGCGGGCTGAACATGCGCGCCGTCGCGCACGAGCTGGGCATGAGCACGATGGGGCTGTACCGGTACGTGCACGATCGCGAGGATCTCGAAGGCCTCATCGTCGAACGCGTGCTGGGCGCCGTGGACCCGGCGCCCCCGGCCGGCGGCACCTGGCAGGAGCGCGTGACGGTGATGGTGGAGCGGGTGCGGGTGGCGGTCGGCGCCCACCCGGCCGTCGTGCCGCTGACGATGACCCACCGGCACAGCTCGCCGGCCATCCTGCGCTGGTCGGAGACCGTGGCGGGCATCCTGTCGGAGCCCGTCGGCGACGCGAGGCGGCGGGTCGTCGCGCTGCGCGGGCTGCTGTCGTACCTCATCGGCGCGATCCAGCTCGAGCACCTCGGCCCGCTGTCGGGCCCCGGCACGGTCGCCATCGCCGGCCTGGACCCCGCGTCGTTCCCGAACATGCGCGACCTCGGCGCCGAGGCCCGTCGGGTCGGCCCGGACGAGGAGTTCCACGGCGGCCTCGCCCTGCTGCTCAACGGCCTGGACGCATCACCGCCCGGCTGAGCCGAGGAGGGCGGCGCCGAGCAGCTCGCCGACGCGCTGCTGCCACTCGTCGAGGGTCCAGCCGCACACCTCGCTGAACTGCAGGTAGGTCTCGACGTTGCCGAGGACGAACGCGATGTCGACCGCCTGATCGACGCCCAGGCCGGGTCTGAGGGCGTCGCGGCCGGCGAGCAGCTGCACGAGGAAGCCGTAGGCGGTGCGGGTCTGCTGCTGGTTGGTGTCCCACTGCGCGGCGAGCTCGGGGTCGGTGCCCGTCGCGCCGCGCACGACCCGCATCAGCGGGGCGACCCGCTCGACGATGGCGCGGCCGGTCACCATCCACAGCTCGATGATCCGCTGCGGGTCGGTCTCCTGCTGGATCTGCTCGATCCACGGGCGCTCCAGCAGCGCGACCGGCTCGTCGTCGCCCACCGCGGCCACGTCGAGCGCCTCCTTGAGCAGGGTGCGCTTGTTGCCGAAGTGGAAGAACACCGTCTGCACGGCGACGCCGGACCGCTCGGCCACCTGGTCCAGCCGCGTCGCGCCGTAGCCGAGGGCGATGAACTGCTCGGCCGCCGCCGCGATGATGCGCCGCCTGGTCGCCCGGGCCTGTTCGGCCCGCGTCGGCCGGCTGTCGGGTTTCTTCGGTTTCTTGACAGGCCCGCTCATCCGCTAGAGCCTACTCTAGTCACTCACTAGAGCTGACTCTAGCGAAGGAGATCCTCATGATCGAGTACTGCCACGTCGCCGGCGCCGAACTGGCCTACACCGACTCCGGCGGCCCGGGTGAGCCGATGCTGCTGATGCACGCCGGCGGGTTCGCCGACTGGTTCGTGCCGATGGCCGCCGATCCAGCCCTCGCCGGGTACCGGGTGATCCGCCTGATCCGTGCCGGGTACACCGCCGCGCCTGCGCCCGCCGGCCTGACCGTCGCCGACCATGCCGGGCACGCCGCCGAGCTGCTGTGCCGGCTGGGCACCGGCCCGGCCCACGTCGTGGCCCACTCGTCGGGCGCGCCGTTCGCGCTCCAGCTGGCCCTCGACCACCCCGAGCTGGTGCGCACGCTGTGCCTGAGCGAGCCTCCACTGATCGACTCCCTGACCGATCCGGCCGACCACGAGGCGCTGCACGCCTTTCTCGGCCCGGCGATCGGCGCGGCGATGGGCGCCGTGGCCCGCGGCGACCTGCCGGCCGCCTTCGACGCCTTCATGTCCCCCGTGTGCGGCCCGGACTACCGCCGGGCGATGACCGACGCGCTCGGCCCGGGTGCGGTCGAGGAGGCCGAGCGCCGCAGCGGCTACTTCTTCACCGGCGAGATCCCGGCGGTGAACGTCTGGCCCTTCGATCCGGCGCGACTGGCCGCTCCGGTGCTGCTGGTGCAGGGCGGCGAGAGCTCACCGGCGGTGCACCGCATGACCGCCTACCTGGCGGCGCTGATCCCGGGCGCCACGGCCACCACGATCTACGGCGTCAACCACATGCTGCCGTTGACCGCGCCGGCCGAGCTCGCCCGCGTGGCCGCCGTCTTCGCGGGCCGGGCCGCCACGCTCGCTGCGTCGAAATGACCCGATGCGCCGCCCGCCGTCTCCACGGCGGGCGGCGTGCCCCGCCGCGCCCCTGGATCAGTCGGCGGCCAGGCCGGTGCGGAGCAGTGCGACCAGGCGGCGTGCGTTCTCGGCGTCGGTGGTGAGCGCCGCGCCGCTGGCGAGTGCCAGTACGTCGGCCGGCGTGACGTCCTGCCGGAGCGCCGGTTGCGCGCGCCGCACCAGCGCGGCGGCGGTGGCGTTGATCGCGGCGTGCCACTCGTGGAACATCGGCGTCCGGCGGCCGTCCGGGACGTCGGTGGCCGCCAGGGCGAGCGGGCGTCTGGTCGCGACATGGGTGACGAACGCGTCGAGCCAGGCGAACAGCGCCTCGATCGGCGACGGCGCGGCGAGGAGCCGGTCGCCGTGGTCGCACAGCGCCCGCACCTCGTCGGTGTACAGCGCGGCGAGCAGCTCGGCACGGGTCGGAAAGTGCCGGTACAGCGTGGCGTTGCCGACGCCCGCGCGCCGCGCGACCTCATCGAGCGCGACCTCGCTGCCGACCTCCGCCACGAGCTCGCGAGCGGCGGCGATCAGGCGTTCCCTGTTGTGTCGTGCGTCGGACCGGGGCCGGCGCTTGCTATCCGGGGACATCCCCGCATATGGTACGGCAACAAAACGGGGACATCCCCACTTATGTGGAGGGGCGAGCGATGCTGACCACGGAGGACCGGTTCGCCATCGAGGACGTCATCAACCTGCACGGGCATCTGACCGATCGGGGCGACTTCGCCGGCCTGCCCGCGCTGTTCACTGAGGACGTCACCTATGACGTCAGCGCCCTCGGGGGCGGCGTGCTCGCCGGGCTGGCCGACGCGCGGGAGGCCGCGCTCGCACTCGGCGAGGCAAACCCGCTCGCCCATCACGTCACGAACATCGTGCTCGAGGCGGCAGCGGACGGCACGGTCCGGGCGCTGTCCAAGTATCTGGGTGTCATGACGGACGGGTCCGTCGCGAGCGGGACCTACGAGGACACGGTCGAGCTCGGCGCCGGCGGCTGGAGGATCACGCACCGGGTCGTCCGGCCACGCCGCGTTCCACTGCAGCCCTGACGGCGCGGTGCGCTCCTACTCGCGCTCCGCCGCGGCCGCCGCCTCGTACCTGAGCAACGTGTCGACGAACGTCCGTTGCTGTGCCGGGCTCAGCGGTGCGAGGGCGTGCCGCCACGCCCGGGCGCCCGGCGACAGCCATTGAGCGATGGCGGGGCGGCTCTCGTCGCTGATGTCGATGATGCGCCGGCGGCGGTCGGCGTCGTCCTCGCGCCGCACCAGGACCCCTTTGCGGCTCAGGTCGCTCACGATCAGGCTCACCGTGGTCGGTGCCACACCCAGCATCCCGGCCAGCTGCGAGACGGTCAGCGGCCCGTCGAGCAGCAGCAGCGACAGCATCGACAGGTGCCTCGGCGCCAGGTCGAGCGACCGCAGCTGCTCCGGCGGCGGCAGGCGTTTGATCCTGCCGACCAGCCTCGGCATGACCAGGAGCAGCTCCCTGACCGTGTCGTCCGTGGTGTCAGGCGTTGACATCCACCCATCCTCCAAATACCTTTGCTATCAAAGCTGATTTGCGATCAAACTCGTTCCCGGAGGATGGTATGCCCCATCTCAGCGTCCACGTCCTGGAGAGCGACCTGGCCGGCCGTGAGACCGCGCTGATCGGGAAGCTGACCGACGCGGTCGTCGCCGTCTACGGGGAGTGGGCCCGCAGCACCGTGGTCGTGCACCTGATCGGCCTGCCCTCCACCCGCTGGGGCATCGGCGGCGCGCCGGCGCAGGCGCCCTCGCCCACCGTCACGTTCGGCATCAGGGAAGCCGCGTTCAGCCGCCCCGACGCCGACGAGATCGTCGCCCGCCTCGCCTCCGGCGTCACGGACGCCGTCGTCGACGTCTTCGGCGAGCACGTCCGCGCCGGCGTCACGGTCGAACTCGTCGGCACCGTGGCCGGCCGCACCGCGATCGGCGGAGCCGTCGTCACGACGTAGCGGACCCGTCCAACCCCGCGTGCGACCTCAGCGTCTGGCGGCGTGATCAGCTCAGTGTGGTCACCGCGGCCCAGAGGTTGCGGCGGAGGGTGTCGTCCGCCCAGACGGTGTCGGTCCAGGTGCCGTGGCGCACGACCCGCTCGTCGCGCTCGGCCAGCTCGATGAGTCCGGGCACGGCTGCGGTCGCGCCCATCTCCACCAGCAGCGCCACCGCCCCCGAGTCGCCGCCGGGATCGGCGGCGGCGGTCAGCAGCGCGTCGATGAGCTCGGCCGGGTCGACGCCGTGCCGCCACAGCGCGCGGGCGGCGTCGACGCGGGCCCAGCTGTTGGCCAACGCGTCGCGCAGCAGTGGCCGCAGCCCGCCCGCGGCGGGTGCCAGGTCGGCGGCGAGCGCGGCGGCCGGCCGGGCGGATGCGTCACCGGCGGGCAGCACGGCCGCGACGGTCGGCAGCACCGCCGCCGCGTCGCCGGTGGCCCGCCACACCAGGCGGGCGACGGCCATCTGGGCCGCGCGTTCGGAGGCGGTCCGGTCGGCTGTGCCGGTCAGCGCCGGGCGCAGTCGCGGCACCAGCGGCGCGGCCGCCGGACCGGTGTCGGCGACCAGCCTCAGCTCGTAGTCCATCCGGTACGGCGGTGTGCGCTCCAGCATCGCGGCCGCGGCCGTCACCAGCGGCTCGGGATCGCCGGTGAGCCGCCAGATCGCGTGTCCGGCGCGGGTGTCGCCGGCCTTGCGCAGCGCGGGCAGGGCCTCGCGTGCGGCCGGCCCGATCGCCGCAAGGGCCAGCGGGACGGCGGCCGTGGCGGCGGGCAGCGCGGCGATGAGCTCGGGCACCGCCGGGGCCGCGGCCGGTCCCCACCCCACGAGCGTCATCACCGCCTCGATGATCGGGTTGCCGGGCACGCGTGCGGCGAGCAGCGCGGTGATCCGGCGGCGCACCCCACCCAGGGCGACCGGGTCGAACTGCGGGACGTACCTGTCGAGCAGCCCGTCGGCCGACGTCCAGTGACCGGCCTCCCACGCGGGCAGCGCCACGTCCCGCCAGCGCCGGTCACCGAGCCGGACCAGGACGGCGAGCGCGGTGTTCGCCGGTTCCGGGTACCCGGTCAGCCCACCGTTGACGTGGCGGAAAGGCATCGTCGCCGCCGGCGTCGCGTCGGCCGCGAGGCCACCGGCGGCGATGCGGGCCAGCTCCCCGGCGACCGCCGACGCGGCCGTGCCGGCGTGCACGGCGGCGTCCACGGCAGCGGCGACGACCTTGTCGTGAGGGTCGTTCAGCAGCGTGCGGAGCCTGGGTAATAGCGCCACCGGCGCGGATCGCTTCGCCCGGAACCGGGACTGCAGGGACCACGCCAGGCGGACCCGCCCGTCGGCGGCGCCCCCGCCGGCCAGCATCGCCGCGGCGAGCGCGTCGGCGGACCCGGCGTCGAGCCGTTGCAGCGTCTCGTTCAGCGCGCCGCCCTCCGCCCAAGGGGTGCGCCAATCGTGCGCGGCGAAGGACGCCGCCACCGCGGCCACGATCTCGGGCGGCAGCGGGAGCCCGGCCTTGGCGTGTGCGAGCGCTGCCGCCGCCGGTACCGGTCCCGCACCGCCAGCCGCCGCCGCCCGCAGCAGCTCGGCGCACGTCGCCCCGTCGTGATGGGCGATCCCCAGCAGCAGCGCGGCCCGGACCGCCTCGTCGGACTCGACCGTCCACCGGTCGCGCAGCGCCTCGAGCGCGCCCGCCCCGCAGCGGCCCAGCGCGTACGCGGCCCCGGCCCGGACCTCCGGGTCCGGATCGGCGAGCTGCGGCACCAGCGCGGCACCGCGAGCCGCTATCGCCTGCTGCACGGCCGGCAGGTCATCGCCCCTGCTGTGCTCCGGGTCGGTGAGCATGCCCAGCGTGATGAGGAGCCCGTCGCGGTGCCGCACGCCGGGTGTGGTCGCCAGCTCGACCAGAAACGGCACGGCCACCACGGTCACCGGATAGACGCTGCCCTGATGCCAGACTGACGAGGCGAACTCGTGCTGCCCCTCGCGGGCGGTCTCCGGATCGGGATCGGCCATCGCCCGCAGGATGTCCGGGGTGTCCGTCGCCGGGCCGTACGCCCCGTCGAACGCCGGCCAGTCGACCGCATCGAGTCCCTCGAGCACCGCGCCAATATAGGGCATGGCCGATACCGTCCGTGGTTACGCGCCGCCGGCGGGCCGCAGTGCCGCGGGGGTGTGGCGGCCCTACAGGAGGCCCGCGAGCTTGTACAGCACCAGCGATCCGGCGACGGCCACGTTGAGGCTCATGCCGGTGCCGATCATCGGGATCTCCACCGCGCCGTCGAGCAGGTCGAGTGCCTCCGGCGGGATGCCGGTGGCCTCGTGCCCGAGCACCATGACGGTCCGGCGGCGGGCGGCGGGCAGGTCCGCGAGTCGCACCGCCTCGTCGGCCAGTTCCACCCCGAGGACGGCGGACCCGGCGCGGCGCTCGTCGGCCAGCCATTGCAGCGGGCTGCTGACCCGGTGCACGCAGGCGGGCTGCCGCAGCGTGTTGCCGCGGGCGAGCGCCTCGTCCACCCATCCGAACGGCGGCACCGCGATGCACGCGCCGACGGCGTCGCAGGTGCGCACCAGCGTGCCGAGGTTGGCGCCGTGCATCGGCCAGAGCGGCGCGGCGACGAGATGCCCCCAGCACCGGTGCCGGCGTGGGCGTCGCGCCGACTGGATCTCCCGCCGGGTCCGGACCCGGATCGCGGGACTCACCGCAGGGGAGCGGAGACGCTCCAGTATTCGTAGGTCATGTGGGACGCGCTTCTCGGCGCACGCGGGCCATCGACGACAACGTGGTCCCCACCACCATACAGCGCCGATGATCCGGCAACACGGTGCCGCCGTGCTCTGGCAGGATCGGCCGGATGAGAAGGCTGTGGCCGTTGCTCGTCGTCGCTGCGCTCGCCGGGACGGGCGGGTGCAGCGGCGCCACCGAAGACAGCGCCGCCGACGGCGGGACCGAGCGGTTCACGCAGGGCGGTGTCAGCATGGAGCCGGCGGTCAAGGCGGGCCAGGTCATCACCGTGCGGACGCTCAAGGGTGGATACAAGCCCACGCGAGGCGACGTCGTGCTGTTCCACGGCGACGGACCGCACTGGGTCAACAGCTCGTCGCCGCTGCTCAAGCGGGTCGTCGCGGTCGGCGGTGAGACGGTCGCCTGCTGCACCGTGGCCGGGAAGGTGACGGTCAACGGTGAGCCCCTGGACGAGCCGTACGTGGCCGAGGACGCGCCGCTGGACGTGCCGCCGAATCCGGGCTCCTGTGAGCCGCGCCGGTTCGGCCCGTTGACGGTGCCGGGCGATACCGTCTTCGTCCTGGGCGACAACCGCGCGAGGTCGAACGACTCACGGTGCGCCGGGCCGGTGCCGGTAGCGTCCGTGTTCGCCGTCATGACCACGGGGTGAGGTCGGCGTCCGCCGACACCCACACGCCTTAGATGCCGAGCTCGGCGCACAGGTCCTCGTAGCGGTCGAGGCGGTCCGGGGTGTGCCTGTGCCGGCCGAGTCCGACGGTGTCGAACTCGTCGGTGCCGCCGGTTGCCTGGACGCCGAGTGCGCGCAGCGCGTCGTTGACGGTCCGGACGCCGCCGGTGCGCTGCCCCGCCGTGAACACGCACGCCCACTGGTCGCCGGCCCCGCCGAAGTAGTCCGTCATCACCAGCGCGAAGGTGGGCTCGGCGGTCCCGGTCAGTGCCGCCGCGAGGCGCAGCACGACCCGTTCCCGGGGGAAGACCGGCGGCAGGCCGGCGGGCAGGTCGAGCAGGCCCGTCTCGCCCCGTCGCGCCTGCCAGTAGGCGGTGTAGTAGTGCGTGAGGTGCGCCAGGCTCAGCCCGCCCCCGAGGGGCGCCTCGGTGACGTCCCAGTCGGTGACCGCTCGCCGGTCGCACGGACCGGGCAGGAGCAGCCCGACGATGTTGTGACCCACGGACGGAGGTTACCCAGCCGCCGGTTCAGCGTCGCGTCAGGCCGTATCAGCGGCCGTTCGTGGCGTCGCGATGCCGACCGGTTCCGCGCCGTGCCCGCCGGGTAGTCACGGTCCGGCGGGCACGGTCAGTGCGGGAACGCGCGGGGGATGCGGGCGCTGCCGAGCTCGTCGCGGAACGCCTGGATGCGGGTGATCACCTGGCGCCGGCCGATGGTGTTCTCGATGCGGTCGAGGTACAGGCATCGCGCGGCGAGCTTGTCGAGCTCGACGGTGAAGTAGACGGCCATCAGCGGGTTGACGAACAGGGTGCTGCCGCTGGTGCGCCCGGTGAACCGGACGTCGCCGAAGGCGCCGCCGGTGGCCGCGGCGATCTGCCCCTGCACGATGCTCGGCCGCTGCGGGGTGGCGGCGTGGGCGTCGGCGACGGCGTCGCGGTACAGCGTCGCCTCCCGGCTGTTGCCGGGGATGGACAGGGCGCCGAGGTAGCCGCCGTCACGGTCGAGCGCGGCGAGGTTCTCCAGCACCTGGACGTGGTTGACGCCGTCGTGCGCGTCGATACCGAAGCCGAGACTGCTCACCAGCTTGACCGGCACGTCCAGCGCGGCCACCGCGGCGAGGCTGGTGATGTCCTCGACCGGGGTGCCGAGGTCGCTCTCGTCGCCGCGGAGCAGGACGTCGGTGCCACCGTCGACGAGCACCACGGCATCGATGTCCAGGTGCCGGATGAGGTACCGGTACGCCTCCCGCAACGTCTGGACACCGAGCGGCGGGAACGCGTACACCGTCGACGGCAGCTCCCGCGCCGCCAGCCACCGGGCGAGGGTCCGCTCGGGGAAGTACCAGTCGGGGCTGGCCGTGTCCGGGCGCACCGCCGCGACGTGCTCGGCCGCCCACGCGTCGCGGTCCATGAGCTCGAGCTCGGAGAACGACAGGCTGGCCAGGTGCACCTGCGCGCCGCGGTGCCAGAGGGCGAGCGCCAGTGGCAGCCCCGCGTACACGTCGAACCCGCCGCCCGCTCCGGCGATGAGAATGTTGCGGGCCGGAGCGAGCGCGGCGAACAGCGGCGGCACGGCCAGCTCGTATGCGGGGTCCGTCACCTCGCGGGCAGGACGTCGTCGAGGAAGTCCGCACCGGCCTCGGTGAGGGTGCCGACCTCGACGGCGGCGCCGGTGAAGACGTGACCCGCGCCCTCGACGGTCAGCACGTCGCAGCGCACACCCTGCGCCCGCAGCGCCTCGGCGAAGCCGGCGGCCTCCGCGAACGGCACCGTCTCGTCCTCGGTGCCGTGCACGAGCAGGAACGGCGGCGCCTCCGGGTGGATGTTGTGCAGGGGGCTGGCGAGCCGTGCGAAGGCCGCGCGCTCGGCGATGGGCCCGCCGAGCAGGATCGCCGGGGCCGTGAACGGGTCGTGCTGCTCGCGCAGGCCGGCCAGATCCGCGGGGCCGTACCAGATGACGGCGGCCTGGATCGCGGTGTCGCCGGTGCCGGTGAGCGCGGCGATCGCCGCCAGCTGGCCGCCGGCCGACTCGCCGAGCACGGCGAAGCGGCCGGGGTCGATCCGCAGCGCCGCGGCGTGGTGGCGCAGCCAGCGCACGGCCGCGTCGATGTCGGCCTGCTGCGCGGGGTACGTGGCCTCCAGCACCAGCCGGTAGTCGACATCGGCGACCGCGTAACCCCGCGCCACCATGCGCTCGTGGAACCGCTGATCGACGGTCCACACCCGGCTGCCGGTCAGCCAGCCCCCGCCATGGATCCACAGCAGCACCGGGAACGGCCCGTCGCCCGGTGGCACGTGCAGGTCCAGATGCAGCGGGCGGTACCCCACCGGCGTCGACACCACACAGTTGGCGTGGGTGAGCGTCGCGCGCGGTTCCGGGAGCGGGTGGAAGTCGGTCATGGCACGCAGTCTGCCGGACCGCGTCGGAGCACGATGACCGTCTTGCCGGCCAGCGTGCCGGCGTCGTCGCGGGCATGGACCGCCGGCAGCTCGCCGAGCGTGACCCGGTCCGGGTCAGCCGATGGTGGCGACGAGGCGGTGCAGGGCGGCGTGGGCGGGCGGGCCCCAGGTGGGTTTGCCGCCGGGGCGGCCGTGGACGCCGGCGTCGCCGATGAGGATGCCGCTGAGGGCGCGGGCCATGGCGCAGCCGCGGGCGCGGCGCATGGTGGCCGTGTCAGGGGCCGGCCGGTAGGCGGCGTAGAAGTGCTCGATGGTGTCGTCCGGCAGCAGGAGCCATGCGGCGGCGAGGTCGTACGCCGGGTCGCCGGCGCACAGGTCACCGAAGTCGATCACGCCGCAGATGGTGCCGTCGGCGGTGAGGACGTTGGCGGGGTGCAGGTCGGCGTGCAGCCAGAGCGGCGGGCCGGCCCACGGCGGCGCGGTGACCGCGTCGTGCCAGACGGTGCGGACCGCGTCCGGGTCGGGGATCAGGCCCAGTTCGGTGGCGGCGGTGAGTCCTCTGGCGAACTGGCCGGCGCGGTCGGCCAGCGGCCCGCCGCGGTCCCGGCCGGTGGGTGCGCCGTCGGGGGCGGGCCGGTGCAGCGCCGTCAGGAACGTGGCCAGGGATGTGGCCGCGTCGGCGGCCCGCGTGACGGGGGTCTGGTCGGCGGGTGCGCCGGGCACCCAGGTGGTGATGAGCCACGGCCGGGGGAACCGTGCGGACGGCTCGCCGAGCCGCTGCGGGACGGGGACCGGCAGCGGGAGGTGCGGGGCGAGCGTGGGCAGCCAGGCGTGCTCCTTGCGCAGCAGCGCGTCCGCGGACCCGGTCGCCCAGGGCAGCCGGACGGCGAGGTCGTCACCGAGCCGCCACAGCTGGTTGTCCCAGCCGCGCGCGCCCAGCCGCACCGGGCGGTCGGCGAGGTCGGGGTGCTGGTCGCGGACCAGCTCCCCGACCAGCTCCGCCGTGATCTCGAACTCGGCATGGGTCATGCGGAGCAACAGTAGTGCCGCCTACCAGGCGATCGCCTGCTCCCACATCCGGACGTAGGCCTCGGCGCCCGCCAGGAGCTGCTGTCGCAGCAGCGGGCTGTCGCTGCCTGCCTGCTTGATGAGGTCGGTGGTCCAGTCGGCGAACAGGCCGTACTGCGCGGCGCCGTCGGTGTTGACGTCGAAGGTGCGCGACCCGAAGACCTGCCTGGTCACCGTGGTGCCGTTCGGCGCGGTGAACGGGTAGACCAGTGGGTTGGCGGCGGCGTTCGGGCGCGGGTTCGCCTGGTCGCCGAGGCCGTTGACGTCGGTGCCGTAGCCGTAGCCGACGATGGCGTTGCCGTGCGGCGCGGCGCGGTTGGCGCGCCACTCGCTGAGGAACTCCGGCACCGAGTTCGCGTAGGTGGCCACGAACCCGCCGAGCGCGAGCATCCGGTCGATCATCGTCGGGTCGGACCAGCTGTGCACCGACGTCACGCCCGGGTAGTGCGCCGCCTCGGCCATGTCCAGCACGGCCTGCGCGGTCTTCACGCTCATGTGGTCGACGTGGATGATCATGCCGCGGTTCATCATCGCCTGGATGAGGTAGCGGCCGAGGCTGGTCAGGCCGCGGGTGTTGCAGATCTTGCCGCTGGGGTAGACCGGCAGGACCGTGCCGGGCGGCAGGCCGACGACGCCGAAGGCCAGCAGCTTGACGAGGTCGTCGTTGACGAGCGGCTGCTCGTTGTCGGACGGGCCGGTGCAGCTGGTGGCGGTCCACCAGTGCCCGGTGGACAGCAGGTTGCCCAGGTTGACGAACGCCCCGCTGAGGCCCGCGTCGAACCGGGTGCCACCGAAGGCGTTGTCGAACTTGTGGATCGGGTACAGGCCGGAGACGCCGAGGGACTGCAGCTCGTTGAGGCCGGCGTCGATCTGGGCGGTGGTGCACTGCGGGACGTCGTTGACCTCGCGGCAGCCGAAGATCTCCGAGTTCTCCACGCCGATCGTCACGGCCAGCTTGCCCTGCGCGGCGATGCTGCGCACCTGCGCCGGGGTGGTGGCGATGCGGAACCAGCCCTTGCCGGCGCCGCCGTTCTGCGCGTCGATGTAGTCCTGCATCGAGTACAGGTAGCGGGACTGGACCCGGATCTGGTCCATCTCGTCGCAGGAGGTGTCGCGGTAAGGGAACAGCTCGCAGATGGCGCGGTTCGCGACCAGCAGCGCGTTGAGCACCCGCTGCCCGGCCCGCCAGGACCGCTCGATGCCCCGGTAGTAGGACTGTTCGTGCAGCAGCGAGTTGTGCTGCGGCCAGTCGCCGAACGTCGGCCAGCCGTCCTCCGGTGAGTTCACCGCGTCGGTGCCGCCGACGATTGCCTCGAACAGCGCGCCCACGTTGAGGCTGCGGTGCGTGTCGCAGCCGGCGAGCGCCACCTGCACGCCGCCGGACGCCCATGCCTCGCCGCAGTGCATCTGACCGCCGAACGCGGCGGCGGCGGTGATGTGGGCGTGTGCGTCGATCGTCCCGACGAGCTTGCCGCTGCCGTCGACGCCCGGTGCGGCGGTCCCGGTGACGCCCGGGTCGATGTCGGGCGGGGTGTAGCACCCCGTCGCGGTGGCGAGGGCCACGGTGTAGGCGGAGCCGGCCGCGCCGAGGCTCCACAGGAACGAGCCCATGACCTGGCCGGTGGCCGTCGCGGTGAACCGGTACCGGTCGCCGACCTTGGTCACGGTGAAGTCGGCCCGGTCGCCGTAGGAGTCCCCGGCCATGATGAAGCCGACGACGCTCTGGTACGCGGGCTTGCCGTCGGAGCCGAACACCTCGTAACGGCCGAGCTGGGTGGCCTCCAACCGGAACGACATGGCACCGGAGGCCGAGGACGTGAAGCCGTAGCCGGCCCCGCTGCGGTTCACGTAACCGACGGAGCTGGAGCCGTTGTAGACCCGCAGCGAGGCACAGGTGCCGTCCAGCGCGTCGGGGTTGGCGGTGATCGCCGCGGCGGAGGCGGCCGGCACGGCGACGACCGTGGTCGCGACGAGGGAGAGGAGGACGCCGAACGTGAGGGAGGTCAGTCGGGCAGGGTGGCGCAGCGACAGGGACATGATGGCGGTGCCCCATTCAAGCGTGCCGGAACGCACGATCCGGCGGGCCGGTGTGAAGTCAGATCAGCGTCTGATAGACCCCGATGACTGTCAACAGGAGGCGAGAATTTTTCGACTTTTCTGGTTCGGCGTCCGCCCGCGGTGACGGTCAGCGTCGCAGCGCCGCGTCGACCCGCTCGACGTTTCCCGGCCAGGGCCGCGCGGCGACCACCGGGACACCGGCCCGGGCGGCCCGCAGCAGCAGCTCGGCATCGAAGCGTGCGCTGACCACGGCCCGGGACCGTTGCGCTGCCGCGCCCGGCCCGCGGGACAGATAGTTCGCGACGATCTGGTCCTCGTCCGGCTCGGAGATCACCACCGCCCTGACGGCGTCACCGAACCCGGCCGCGAACTCGGGCAGCAGGTAGTCGCCCTCCATGACGACCGGCGCCGCCGACCCGACGTGATCGGCGATGACCGCCTCGATCCCGGGCCGCAACGCCTCGGCCACCGCGACCGTGTGCCCGACGATGCGCGCCGGCGTCCAGTCCCGGGCCGCCACGCTCGTGTCCCACAGATGCAGCGCCGGCAGCTGATCGGGCGTGGTCAACGCCTTGACCGCGGTGACGATGTCGTCGACCTCGCTCAGCGGTACGCCGTACCGCCGGGCCAGCGCGACCGCGATGCGCGACTTGCCGACGCCGGACGCGCCACAGACCAGCGTGACGGTCCAGTCCGGAGCCTGGATGAGGTCGGTCCTGTCCGTCATCCGGCGCCGCCTACACGGCCGGTACCCGTCGGCGCAGCAGGCAGAACTCGTTGCCTTCGGGGTCGGCGAGGACGTGCCAGGACTCCTCGCCGGTCTGCCCGATGTCGGCGCGCCGGGCGCCGGCCGCGAGGAGCCGCTCCAGCTCCTCGTCCTGGTCCCGGTCGGTGGCGTTCACGTCGATGTGCAGCCGCAGCTTGCCGGTCTTGGGCTCGTCGGTCTGGTTGAGCACGATGGTGGGCAGCGGGCCGCCGAAGCCGGCGCCGGGTGGCCCGATCTCGATGTCCGCGCCGATGCGCTGCAGCTCGACATAGCCCAGCACCTCGCACCAGAACCGCGCCAGCAGGTCGGGATCGCGGGCGTCCAGGACCAGTTCGGTGATGCGGCATGCCATCCGATCACCGTAACCGCCCGTGCCGGAGGCCGGTCAGCCCAGGTCGGCCGCCGTCATGCCGGCCGGATGACCGGGTGGCCACTGCACGAGCTCGATCCGGTAGCCGCCGGGGTCGGTGAGCCACGACGAGCGCATGCCCGGCCCCAGGTCCGCCGGCGGCTCGGCCTCGACGCCCCTGGTGGCCAGCCCGGCGATGGTGGCGCTCTTGTCGTCCACCTGGATGACGAGGTGGTTGACGGCGCTGATGTCGGTCACCGGCCTGGCGGGGTCGTGCACGAGCTCGAGGCTTACGAACAGGTCGCCGGGCAGCTGCAGCATGGTCAGGCTGCCGAACCCCGTCTCGGGGGCGGTGCCGATCTTCGCGTATCCGACCGCGGTGTAGAAGGCGAGCGAGCGCTCCAGGTCGGTGACCCGCAACCCGAGATGCAACATCCGCATACCCGGCAGGTCAGTGCCGGCCGGGCGGATGGCGTACCGCCACGCGGCCCGTGCTGAGCAGGGCCAGGGCGGTGATGCCGGCGCCGAGCGCGATCACCAGCCACCACACCCGGTGCTCGGCGGTCGTGAACGCCGCTTGGCCGTGGGTGACGGCGGCGCCGACCATCGTGCCGGAGACGGCGACGCCCAGCGTGATGCCGGTCTGCCGGCCGGCGGACGCGAGGGAGGCCGCCAGGCCGGCCATCGAGGCCGGCATCCCGGAGACCGCCGAGTTGCTGATGGGTGGGTTGACGGTGCCTTGGGCGACGCCGTACAGGAGGAAGACGGCGAGCACGACGGGCATCGGCGTGGCCGGTCCCAGCCGCAGCGACGCGGCGCCGCCCAGCGCCAGGGCCACGCCGGAGATCAGCAGGGGGCGCCGGGGGCCGCGGCCGGCGACCATCCGGCCGGCGAGCGGGGACAGCACGATGATCAGCGCGCCGACCGGGAGCAGGCACAGGCCCGCCCGCAGCGGGGACAGGCCGCGGACCTCCTGCAGGTACAGGGTGGTCACGAACAGGAACGCGCCGAAGCCGGACAGGGCCAGCAGCGCCGTGAGGATGGCCGCGCTGAACGGCAGGCTGCGGAACAGGTGCAGGTCCAGCAGCGGGTCGGCGCGGCGCGGCTCGAACCACAGGATGCCCAGCACGGCCGCGACCGCGATGGCGAGCAGGGCCACGACGGCCGGGGAGGTCCAGCCGAGCTCGCCGGACTGGATGATCGCGGCGACGGCGCTGCCCAGGACCAGGAACACCAGCGCCTGGCCCACCGGGTCGAAGCGCCGGGGGCGGGCGGCGCGGGACTCGGGCACGAACAGCGCCGTACCCAGGAGCGCGACGATGACGACGGGCACGTTGACCCAGAAGATCCAGCGCCAGCCGAACCCGTCGACCAGGGCGCCGCCGAGCACCGGACCCAGCCCCAGCGCCAGGCCGGAGACCGCGCCGAACACGCCGATGGCGCGGGCCCGCTCGCCGCGGTCCGGGAACGCGGTGGCGATGATCGCCATGGCGACCGGGTTGAGCATGGTGCCGCCGGCCGCCTGCAGCGCTCGCGCGCCGATCAGCCAGCCGATGCCGGGCGCGAGGCTGCACGCCAGGGAGCCCAGCCCGAAGGCGATCAGCCCCAGCCGGAAGACCCGCCGCCGGCCGACCCGGTCCGCGAGCGACCCGGCCATCACCAGGAAGCTGCTCAGCACCAGGGTGTACGCGTCGACGGTCCACTGCAGGCCGGACACCGGGGAGTGCAGGTCGCGGCCGATCGCCGGCAGCGCCACGTTGACGATGGAGATGTCCATCACGACCACCACCATGCTGGTGCAGCACACCGCGAGCACCAGCATCCGGCGCCGCCGGTCCGCGTGCGTCATGTCGCTCATCACGCGACGCTAAAATCTAGAGCGTGCTCGAAGTCAAACCGCAGCCCGGCCTCAGCATCGCCGAGGCCGCCCGCCGCACCGGGGTGAGCGTGCACACCTTGCGCTACTACGAGCGGGCCGGCCTGGTCGTCACCCCGGTCGACCGCACGGGCGGCGGCCAGCGCCGGTATCACGACCTCGATCTCAAGTGGATCGTGGTGTGCACGAAGCTGCGCGCCACCGGCATGCCGATCCGGTTCATCCGGCGCTACGCCGAGCTGGTGGCCGCCGGACCCGGCAACGAGGAGGAGCGGCTCGCGCTCATGGAGTCGCACCGCGCCGACGTGCACGCCCGGCTCGCGGAGATCCAGGAGAACCTCAAGCTCATCGACCACAAGATCGACGTGTACCGCGGGCGGATCGCCGCGGGCGACGCCGATCAGCTCTGGGCGCCCAGCCGCCTGACCGGCACCCCGTAGATGATCTGCAGCTCCTCGCCAAGTCTTCGTTAAGTGTGGCTTAGATCGAGGCCCGGCGGTCTGTGCGGCCGCTACGTTTGGCCTGGCTGCCGGATGTCGCCCGCCCCGCCGGGGTGGCCGGGCAGCCGCCGCCGAGTCGTCGGCCGCGCGTCGCTGCATACGGGCGACGGTCGATGAGCCGGGGAACCACCAGGTTTCCCATGGGGTGAATCCGCGCCGCGGCGCGGTAGGGCGCGCCTTCTTCTCGCCCGAATCCGTCAGCTAACCCGGTAGGCGGTCAAAGGAAGAAGGACTGTGCCGTGTTCAACGGACGCACGACGCTGCGTGCCGCGGTCGTCGCGCTGGCGGTGTCGGCGCTGATCGCTCCGGCCTGCGCCGCGCACGCGGATCCGACGCCGGAGGAGCTCCAGGCCCAGATCGACAAGGGCAACAACGAGGTCGAGCACATCGTCGAGCAGTACAACAAGGTCAACGGCGACCTCGAGGCCACCCAGGCGGCGATCACCAAGCTGCAGGCCGACCTGGCACCGCTGCAGGCGACCATGGAGGCCGCCCAGGTCACCGCCGACACGCTCGCGGTGAACGCCTACAAGACCGGTGGCCACCTCGGCACCTGGTCGCTCATGCTCGGCGCGAGCTCCTCGGGTGCCTTCACCGACCGCGTCGGCACCCTCCAGCAGATCTCCCACAGCCAGCAGCGCGACCTGGCCGCGTACACCGCGGCGAAGGACGCCTTCAACGCCGAGCAGCAACGGCTCAACGAGACCCGTGCCGCGCAGAGCCAGCAGAAGATCGAGCTGGAGACCCGCCGCAAGAAGATCGAGGGCGACATCGCCCGCCTCGACGACCTGCAGCGCAAGGCCGAAGCGGCCGCCGCTGCCGCAGCCGCGGCGGCGAAGGCCAAGACGACCACCACCGCGGCGCCCCCGGCACCCGGCAAGCCGCCGGCGGTCTCCGGCACGGCCGGCAAGGCGGTCAGCTACGCGTGGGCGCAGCTCGGGAAGAAGTACGTGTGGGGCGCCGCCGGACCGAACACGTTCGACTGCTCCGGGCTGACCATGATGGCGTGGAAGGCGGCCGGGGTGTCCCTGCCGCACAACGCCGCGCAGCAGTGGCAGAAGGTCCGCCACATCTCCCGCAGCCAGCTCGCCCCGGGCGACCTGGTGTTCTACAACGGCCTCGGGCATGTGGGCATCTACATCGGCAACAACCAGATCATCCACGCCCCCAACAGCCGCACCGTGGTGAAGGTCGCCCCGGTCGACATCGACACCCTGTACGGCTACGGCCGGGTGTCCTGACGTCCGGCAGGACCTGCACCGGCCCACCGGCCGCCTGCGCCCCCCGCAGCGCCGCCGGTGGGCCGTCACATTGTGCCGTTGTCGGTGACCGCGAGCCCCCAGCATCAAGGACGCTGCGTCACGTAGCTGCCGGTGCCGGTCGCTGACCGTGAAACCCGCGCGCCGGGCTACGAGGCCAGTCGCTCGGGTGCGGTGCGGGTCGATCCTGCGAGTCCGGCCTCGCCGTCCGACTGGTTGATCTCGGACCACACCGCGTCGAGGGACAGGCCGAGGACGTCGGCGATCGCGGCGATGGTCGGGAACGCGGGGGTGGCGACGCGGCCGGACTCGATCTTCCGGAGGGTCTCCGGTGAGACGCCCGCGTCCAGCGCGGTGTTGAGCATCGATCTCGGCCCCCTGGCGCGGCGCAGGAGGGCGCCGAGGCGCTCTCCGCGTGCGACCTCTGCGGGGGTGAGCGGCAACCTGACCATGGCTCCGATTCTAATACCGGGATAATATGGCCGGGATACTTATTGGTGCGCGAGGAAGACGCTGCATGATCGAGATCTTGAACCCTGCCGACCTGCTGCGAGCGAAGGACGCCGGCGCCCTGGTCGCCGAGATGCTGCAGACACTGAAGCGTCGCAGCGCGGTCGGCGTGAACCTGCTGGACATCGACGCGTGGGCACACAGCATGATCACCGAGGCGGGGGCGAAGTCCTGCTACGTCGACTACGAGCCGTCCTTCGGGCGCGGGCCGTTCGGCCACTACATCTGCACGTCGGTGAACGACGCCGTGCTGCACGGGCGGCCGCACGACTACACGCTCGCCGACGGTGACCTGCTGTCGCTCGACCTCGCCGTCTCCGTGGGCGGTTTCGTCGCCGACTCCGCGATCAGCTTCATCGTCGGCGACGCCAGGCCCGCGGAGAGCGTGGCGATGATCGACGTGACCGAGCGGGCGCTGCGCGCGGGGATCGCCGCGGCCGGGCCCGGAGTCCGCATCGGGGACATCTCCCACGCCATCGGCTCGGTGCTCAGCGCGGCGGGGTATCCGATCAACACCGAGTTCGGCGGGCACGGCGTCGGATCGACGATGCACCAGGACCCGCACGTCGCGAACACGGGACGGCCCGGTCGCGGGTACACGCTGCGCCCCGGGCTGCTGCTGGCGTTGGAGCCGTGGATCATGGCGGACACGGCCAAGCTCGTCACCGACGCCGACGGCTGGACGCTGCGCAGCGCGACGGGCTGCCGGACGGCGCACAGCGAGCACACGATCGCCATCACCGACGACGGCGTCGAGATCTTCACCCTGCCGGTGCCGGAGCAGGCGCAGCCGTGAGGTCAGTACCGTAGTGGCGTGACGCGGTTGGGTGTCGACTTCGGGACGTCGACGACGGTGGCGGTGCTGGCGGTCGACGGGCGGGAGCCGCGGCCACTGCTGTTCGACGGGTCGCCGCTGATGCCTTCGGCGGTCTGCCTCGACGCGGATGGTGGGCTGGTCGTCGGGCGGGACGCGGTGCACCTGGGGATGGCGAGCCCCGGGCTGCTGGAGCCCAACCCGACGCGGTGCTCGACGGTGCCGCCGGCGGCCCGCTCGGCCCGGAGGCGCGCTACGCTCCTGCGAAATGTGCGGCGCACGCGCTCGAAGCCGGGCGCGCGCCGGCGAGCGCGTCGGCGGCACCGGAGCCGGGTCACTTCGGCAGGCGGATGACCAGTTCGACGCGGCGGTTGAAGGCGCGGCCGGCGACGCTCGCCGAGCCGTCGGCGTTCTTCTCCTCGACGAGGGGCTGGGTGCTGCCGAGCCCGACCGCGGTGACGGAGGCGGCGACGACCCCGTGCCCGGTCAGGTACGCGCGGATGGTCTCCGCCCGGCGCTGCGACAGGGCCTGGTTGTTCGCCGCCGATCCGGTGGCGTCGGTGTGGCCGCGGACCTGGATGGTGCCGTTCGGGTACAGCTTGTTGATGACCTTGATGGTGTTGTCGAGGGTGTCGGCGCTGCCGACGTCGGCGCTGCCGGTGGCGAACAGGGCGTCGCTGTTGAACGTGACGATGTAGACGTGCCCGCCGTTGGGGTCGCGGGCCTCCAGGACCGAGCCGGACACGCCGGTGAGGTCGACGTCGGGGCCGGGCAGCCGGTACAGGGAGTCCTTCACGAGGCGGGTGTCGTTCTCCGGGTCGTGCGCGTTGCCGATCTGGCACGGGATGCGCAGGACGAGACCGGCGCCGAAGTCCTGGGTGGAGCAGGTCGGGTCCTTCTGCCCGTCACCGTCGTAGTCGTCCAGGCCCGGCTGGGCGCCCGGCGGCAGCGACACGGGCGGCTCCTCCGCGGGTGCCTCGGTGGCGGCGTCGGAGGCGGACGGGGCGGCGGCCCCCGGGCTCGCGGCCGGCTTGTCCGAGCCGCCGCAGCCGGTGAGCAGCAGCACGCCGACGACCATGACCGGCAACCAGGCGCCGGCGTGACTCCGCACACGTCTCATGGCGGGAGCGTAGGTTTCCGGCCACGGTGCCGCTCGCGACCGGCGGGTAGCCGACACCTTCGGGGGACTCAGTCCGGTGCCGGCAGGCAGCCGCCGTCGGCGATCCCGCCGCCCGCCTCGACGCTGGTGAGGGTCCGGCCATGCTCGCCGAAGACGTACCCGAACCCGGAGTTGCCGCAGAACAGCAGGCCGCCACCGCCGGCGGTGTCCAGGCGGCCGGGCTTGCGGCTCTCCACGTCGACCAGACCGGCGTCGGTCAGCACCCGCTCGATCGACGGCCCGTCGAAGCGGCCCTCCGCGCGTAGCCGGTCCAGCCCGGCCCTGACCTTCTCCACGCACGGCTGGACGGCCGCCACGGCCTGCGGCGGCAGCGGGTTGCGGTTGCGGAACGCCTTGTTCTGCCGGAACCGCTCCTCAGGATCCGAAGGATTCGGCGTGGCGGCAGGCGGCGCGGCCGACCCGGGCGCCGGCGACGCGGCAGGATCGGCGCAGGCGGCGACGAAGCGGCTCGGTGTGGCCGCCGGCGCCGGCGGCGTCACCTGGTCCGCCGAGTCGGCGGTGCCGGGTCGCGCGCAGCCGGCGGCGAACAGAATTACAAGCGCGAGCGGTGCGAGTCCCCGTGGCACAGGCCGGACTCTATGGCATCCGGTTACGGCTTGCGGCCCACGCCCGCGAACTCGGAGGCGGGGGTGGTGTCGTTGCCGTCGGGGCGCCACTGGGAGCAGGTGACGACGCCCGGATCGAGCAGCTTGAGGCCGGTGAAGTAGGCGGCGATCTGCTGCGGGTCGCGCACCGCCATGGGCGCGGCGCCGCTGCTGTTCCACATCTCGACGGCCCGGTCGACCGCGGCGGCGTTGACCTCGCGGGTCGGGTGGGACATGACCAGGTAGCTGCCGGACGGGACCGCGTCGACCAGGGTGCGGACGACGGCGGCGGCCTCGTCGTCGTCGACCACGAAGTTGATGATGCCCAGCAGCATGATCGCGACCGGCTGGGTGAAGTCCAGGGTGCGGGCGGCCTCGGCGAGGATCGCCTTCGGGTCGCGGACGGTGGCGTCGAGGTAGTCGGTGGCACCGTCGGGGTGGCTGGTCAGCAGGGCCCGGGCGTGCACGAGCACCATCGGGTCGTTGTCGACGTAGACGATCCGTGACGAGGGGACGACGGACTGCGCGACCTCGTGCGTGTTGTCCGCCGTCGGCAGGCCGGTGCCGATGTCGAGGAACTGCCGGATGCCGCCCTCGCCGGCCAGGTGCCGCACGGCCCGGCCGAGGAACTGCCGGTTGAACCGCGCCGACTGCACCAGCTCCGGCATGTAGGCAAGGACCTGCTCGGCCGCCTCACGGTCGACGGCGAAGTTGTCCTTGCCGCCCAGCAGATAGTTCCACAGTCGCGCGGAGTGCGCGACGGTCGTGTCGAGCTCCTCGTTCAACGGCATGCCCGTCCTTGGACCTTTCCGTCATGGGTGATGTGCGCCCAGCGTAGACCACGGCCCCCAGCCGTGGCCCACGCCGGGCGCGTCGCAGGTCAGCCGGTCGGAACCACCCACTGCTGGCTGGCCACCCCGGCGGCCTCCCAGATGTGGATCTGGGTGCCGTCGGCGGAGGCGCCGCCGACGGCGTCGAGGACCTTGCCGGACTGCGGGTTGAGGATCGTGCCGTTGGCCTGCGGCGTCCACACCTGGGAGCCGGTGCCGTTGCAGGTCCACAGCTGGACCTTGGTGCCGTTGGCGGTGCCGGCGTTGTCGACGTCGAGGCACTTGCCGAGCGCCTGGAACGTGCTGCCGACCCGCGACCACCGCTGCGCGGCGCTGCCGTTGCACGTCCACAGCTGGATCTTCGTGCCGTCGGCGGTGCCCGCGTTGTCGATGTCGAGGCACTTGCCGGCGATGCCGGTGATCGGCCCGGACACCGGTCCAGTCTGCGAGTACACCTCCAGCTCGTAGACGCGGGCGTACGCATCGGTGGTGGTGAACCGCACGTACCTGGCGGTCACCCCCGACAGGTTGTGCGTGGTGATGTTCGCGGTGTTGCCGGTGACCGTCGCGCGGGTCGTCCACGTGGTGGCGTCCGTGCTGGTCTGCAGGGTGAAGTTGAGCGTGTTCGCCACGTTCTCCCGGCCCGCGCCGGCGTGCCGGACCACGATCTGGCCCACGGGCTTCGCGGCGCCCAGGTCGACCTGCAGCCACTTGCTGGCGCTGTTGGAGCACCACTTGTCGCTGCTACCGCCGGAGACGGTGCCGTTGACGGCCTTCGCCGGGCTCTCCGCGGCGATGCAGGAGCTGTCGGCGGTGGCGGGTGCGTTGAGCGCCAGGTTGGCGACGGTGGCGCCGCCGGGGATGGCGTTGAGCGTGTACCAGGCCTCGGTGCTCCACAGCGACAGCCCGCTGGTCGAGCTGAACGGCTTCGGCGAGCGCACGTACACGACCCGGCCGGGCTTGCGGCCCGCCACGGTCAGCGAGACCTTCTTGCCGTCCGAGGACAGGGTCGCGGCGGTGACGGTCAGGTTCTCCTCCTCGACCTTCGGGCCACCGTAGGCGGACGTCGCCTCGTACCGCCACTGCTTGAACTTGTACTTCGACGCCAGATCCGTGGCGGTGGCGGCGGACAGCGGCTGGGTGTACTCCATCTCGAAACCGGCCGCGGTGGCGCGCATCGCGAGGATGTCGAAGGTGGCGGTGCCGTTCGGGGTCAGCTTCTGCAGGCCGTAGGTGAGCTTGCCGGCCTGGCCCCAGTTGCCGCCGGCGCCGACACCGCCGACGTAGACCGCGCCGTCGGGGCCGATGTTCACCTCGGACACGCCCGCCTCCAGGCCCTGGGTGAGCCGGAAGAGCGCACCCTGGTACTCGCCGTTGACCTTCTCCAGGAACGCGCGCTGCAGGCCGCCGTAGGTGACGTCACCGATGAGCAGCTGCCCCGCGTAGACGCCGGTCGGCATGACGATCGGCGTGCTCGGGGAGTTGGCGATCTCGTTCTGCGGCATGTACAGCACCGGCGGCGTGACGGCGTTGTAGTCGAACGGCCCGGCCGGGGTGTTGTAGTGGTTGTAGAAGCGGCCCGGCTTGATCTGCACCAGCTTCGACGCGGGCACCCAGCCGCCCTGGTTGTCGGTGACGAACAGCCCGTTCTCCGGGCCCCAGCCGATGCCGTGCGGCGTGCGCAGGCCACCGGCGACGTACTCCACCGCGCCGGTCGTCGCGTTCACCTTGACGGAGGTGCCACGGTTGGCCGCGGGCTGCGGGACGGTGCTCGCGCCGCCGTAGTCGATCGGGACCGACAGGCTCAGGTAGAAGAAGCCGTCGCGGTACAGCAGGCCGAACGCGAACTCGTGGAACGCGCCGCTGAACGGCCAGGTGGCAACGGTCTGGTACTGGTCGGCGACCTCGTCACCTGTGGTGTCGACGAGCCGGGTCAGCCGCGCCTTCTCCGACACGTACACGACGCCGTTGACGACCTTCAGGCCCATCGGCTCCTTGAGGTTGCTGCCGATGCGCTTCGTCGTGACGTTGCCGGGCGAGGTCGCCCCGCCGGTGTTGCCGAGGATCCACACCTCGCCGGCCTGCGACGTGCCGGACTGGTCGTTGCCGCCCCAGGTGCAGATGACCAGGCGCCCGTCGGGCAGCCAGTCCATGCCGGTGACCTTCGGCTGGAAGCTGCTGTTGGGGCGCAGGTTCGTCAGCGTGAACCCGGGGTGCACCGAGGTCAGCGGCAGCCCGTCGCCGGGGGAGTCGCCGGCGCCCTCGCACTCCTTGCGGCCGGGCGCGGTCACCCGCACGACGCCGGCGTCGGTGCTGAGCACCGAGTTGGGCACGACCACGAACGCCGACGAGCCGGGCGTCTTCCACTCCAGCGTGATCTGCTGCCCGCCGTCGCGTTCGAAGTGGTCGATGCGCAAAGCGTGGTACCCGGTGGTGAGGGTGACGGTGCCCTCCTTCGGCGGCGTGGCGCCGTGCAGCCCGTCGTGGTTGATGACGGTCGCACCGTCGATCGCCAGCCGTGACCCGTCGTCGCTGCTGAGCCGGAACGTGTAGCTGCCGGCCGTGGCGATGTTGACGTTGCCGAGGACCTGGCTGACGAAGAGGTTGTCGAACCCGAAGTCGGCGGGCGTGGTCCAGTTGATCGTCGGCATCAGCTTGTCGACGTTGGGTGTCTGGCCCGTCTTGAGCGTGCAGATCGTGCTGAGCGCGGTCTGCACGTCGTAGACGCGCAGCGTCACTCCTGGCTCCTGGGCGGGGATCGCGCTGGCGGGCACGCCCCAGAGTCCGATGGCGGCCATGGTTGCGGCGGCGACTGCGGCGATGGTGAACGAGCGCAAAGGCCTGATGCCCATGCTTCCTCCTGAGGGGATGGAGAAACGCCCCCTGATGGCGGTCAGGAGACGCTGAAGCCCAGGCGGCCGATCGACGCCGACGACTGGTCCACCCGCCGGAAGATTAGGCAGTTTCAATCAACAAGTCCATACCTTTCGCTGGCTAATGCGAAAGTTTGTTGACCGTAGGCAGAAGTCACCGGGCGGTGCAGCGGTGGGACGCCGGCACTGTCCGCGCCGCGGCGGGGCGGCCGTGTACGTCACCCCCGGTGAGTGGGGCGGTACCGACCGATGCCGCTACGGTCGGTACCGTGGCGACGCTGGTGTCGGTGAACGTGGGCATGCCGAAGGACGTCGCGTGGCAGGGGCGCACCGTGCACACGGGCGTCTGGAAGGCGCCGGTCGACGGGCCGGTCATGCTGCGCCGGCTCAACCTCGACGGCGACGGCCAGGGCGACCTCGCCGGCCACGGCGGTGAGCAGCGGGCCGTGCTGGTCTACCAGCTCGACTCCTACCGGCACTGGAGCGGCGTCTTCGGCCGGGACGACCTGACGCCCGGGAGCTTCGGTGAGAACTTCACCGTCGACGGCCTCCCCGACGACGAGGTCTGCGTCGGCGACCGGTTCCGGGTCGGGGCAGCGCTCGTCGAGGTGACCCAGCCGAGGGTCACCTGCTACCGGGTCGGGCTGCGCCTCGGCGAGCCGCAGCTGCCGGCGCTGCTGGTCGCGCACCACCGGCCCGGGTTCTACCTGCGGGTCCTGACCGAGGGTGAGGTCCGCGCCGGCGACGACATCGTCAAGGTCGCCGACGGCCCGCAGCGGGTCACCGTCGCCGAGATCGACGCGCTGCTCTACCTGCGCGGCCACGACCGCGACCTGGCCGCGCGGGCGCTGCGGATCGACGCGCTCAGCCCCGGCTGGAAGGCGTCGCTGCGGGCGCTGCTCGACCAGCCCGAGGAGCACGCCGGCAATGCGGGGCTCGCCGCCGTCGCCGCACCGCCGGCGTGGCCAGGGTTCCGGCCGCTGGTGGTGACCGGCGTGCACCCGGAGACCGCCGACATCACGTCGCTGCGGCTCGCCGCGCCCGACGGGGCGCCGCTGCCCGCTGCGGCCGCCGGGCAGTTCCTCACCGTGCGCCTCGGTCCGGGGCTGGTGCGCAGCTACTCGCTGTCAGGGTCACCCGCCGGGCCGTCGTACCGCATCAGCGTCAAACACGAGCCGGGCGGTGCGGGCAGCGGTTACCTCCGCGACCATGTGCGGCCCGGCGTCCTGCTCGACACCGCCGCGCCACGCGGCACCTTCACCCTCGACCGCTCCGGCGACCCGGTGCTGCTCGTCTCGGCCGGGATCGGCGCCACCCCGCTGCTCGCGATGCTGCACGACCTCGTCGAGCGCCGGGCCGACCGCCCGGTCTGGTGGCTGCACGGCGCCCGCGACGGCGCCGGCCACGCGTTCGCCGGGGAGGTCCGGGCCCTGCTCGCGCGGCTGCCGTCGACCCGGGAGGTGATCTGCTACAGCCACCCGCGCCCGCAGGACCGCCCCGGCACCGACTACACGATCGCCGGCCGCCTCGACACCCACGTCCTGCGCGGCCTGGACCTGCCGCCGCCGGCGGTCGCGTTCGTGTGCGGCCCCGCCGGCTTCATGGACGACGTCACCGCGGCCCTGACAGCGGCCGGCGTCTCGCAGATCCACCGGGAGCAGTTCACCGCTCTGGCAACATTGGCGCCAGGTGTACGCCCATCGGCAGCCGGCCCGCCCCGCTCCCGGCCCGGGCCCGGTCCGACGATCACGTTCGCGCGCAGCGGCGTCACCGCGGGCTGGTCCGACGACGACGGCAGCGTCCTGAACCTCGCCGAGACCTGCCGCGTGCCGGTGCGCTGGTCCTGCCGCACCGGCGTCTGCCACACCTGCGAGACCGGCCTGCTGTCCGGCGACATCGACTCGGACCCGGAGCCCCTGGACCCGCCCGCCGACGGCACCGTCCTCATCTGCTGCGCCCGCCCCCGCACCGACCTCGTCCTGGACCTGTGACGGCATGGCGAAGGCCGGTCACCGTGTCGGTGGCCGGCCTCACGCCAGGGGCGGGGTGGTGCGGGTGGGTTACGCCGAGACGGTGTTGATCTCGGTGGCCGACGCGAACGCCGAGTCGAGCTGCTGGTGCAGGGCGTCGAGCTCGTTGCACTCCGCGGCGTGGTGCTGCTCGGAGCCCTCGGCGGCGAAGACGTGGTCGGTCTCGGCGGCGCTGTGGTCGTAGGAGGTGTAGTCGGACTCCTCGTAGTGCTACGGGTCAGCGGCGGTCGCCGGGGACGGTGATGTGGTGTTCGTAGGCGAAGACGACCAGCTGGGCGCGGTCGCGGCAGCCGAGCTTGGTGAGCAGGTGGCTCACGTGGGTCTTCACGGTGCCGTACCCCATGTGCAGGTCCTCGCCGATCTCGCGGTTGGACCGGCCGGTGGCGACCGCGGCGAGGACGTCGCGCTCGCGGCCGGTGAGGTCCGGCACGGCCGGTGGCGGGGCGGGTGCGGGGCCGAGCTCGGTGAAGCGGGCGATGAGCCGGCGGGTCACGCCGGGCGCGAGGAGCGCGTCGCCGGCGGCGACCACCTCGATCGCCTGGAGCAGGTCCTGTGGGCGGGTCTCCTTGAGCAGGAAGCCGCTGGCGCCGGCGTGCAGCGCGGCGAAGACCAGGTCGTCCTGGTCGAACGTGGTCAGGACGAGGACCCGCGCGCCGTGGCAGGCGGGGTCGGCGCAGATGCGGCGGGTCGCCTCGATGCCGTCCACGCGGGGCATCCTGATGTCCATCAGGACCACGTCGGGGCGGGTGCGGCGGACCACGTCGACGGCCTCGGCGCCGTCGGAGGCCTCACCGACGACCTCGATGCCGTCGGTGGCGTCCAGGAGCATGACGAACCCGGTGCGCACGAGCGCCTGGTCGTCGACGACCGCGACCCGGATCACGACGGCACCGTCCCGGCGCGCGACGCAGGCAGGGGCAGTGTGGCCCGGACTCGGAAGCCGCCGTCCGGTGCGGGGCCGGCGGTGAACCGGCCGCCGAGCAGCGCCGCCCGTTCGGTGAGCCCGCGCAGCCCGTGACCCGGCACGGCCGAGCCGCCGCCACCGCCCGCGGTGCCGTCGTCGGTGACCTCGATGGTGGTGGCGGCGCCGGTGTGCTCGACGCGGACGGCGGCGGTCGTCGCGTGCGCGTGCTTCACCACGTTGGTCAGGGACTCCTGCACGATGCGGTACGTGGCCAGCTCCACCGCGGGCGCGCCGACCGGCGGTTCGCCCTGGACGTGCAGCGTGACGTCGAGCCCGCTGCCGCGCACGGCCTCGACGAGCCCGGGCAGCCCGCCGGCGCCCGGCAGCGGCGTCGCCTGCGAGGTGTCGGAGGTGTCGGAGGCGTCGTCGCGCAGCAGGCCGAGCAGCGACCGGGTCTGGGCCAGGGCCTCTCGGCTGGTGTCGGCGATCACCTCGAGGGTGCGCGCGGCCTGGTCCGGTCTGGTGTGGATGAGGTGCGCGCCGACGCCGGCATGGACCGCGATCAGCGACATGCTGTGCGCGACCACGTCGTGCAGCTCCCGGGCGATGCGCAGCCGCTCCTCGCCGGTGGCGCGGGCCGCCTCCTGCCGGGCCGCGAGGGCATCGCTGCGGGCCGCGTGCAGGTCCGCCGCGACCCGGGCGCGGCGCAGGCGGACGCCGTCGCCCAGGGCCCACGCCGCGACGAGCAGCGCGACCGTGGACAGGAACGCGTCGCCCGCGTTGTCGGGGATGCCGGCGGCGCTGATCGCGGTGTACCCGGCGAAGGCGGTCGCCAGCGCGGCCAGGCTCCAGCGGCGGGGTGGCGGGCCGCGACCGCGCACAGGGCCCCGTGGCCAGCCACGGCAGCAGGCCGGCGTAGTGCCCGGCCCCGCCGACGACGACCGCGGCGAGCGTGGTCGCGGCGAACCAGCGGGCCGGGTGGGTGCGCCACCAGTATCCCGCCAGGCCGGCGCCGGCGGTCACGGCCGTGGCGAACGCGTCGGGATCGCGCAGCGCGGGGTCGACCGCGTGCACGTCGGTGCGCAGCAGGACCAGGCAGGCGGCACCGGCGGCGGCGACGGCGAGCAGCGCGTCGCGCCACGTCGCCGACGGTCGCAGGGTCACGGTCATGACCGTACGCGCGGGTCGGGCGCCGTTCGTCCTCCGCGCGGTGGAGGCCGCCTCTGTCTGCGGACAGAGACAGGTCGGGTCCGTGGCCAGACGCGCCGGAGGGTCCCCCCGTCCGATGGTGGTGGCACACCCGACGGAGGAGATTCCACCATGTTCCCCAACCTCACCGCGCCGCAGAAGGCGGCCGGTTTCTACCTCATCGCACTGTCGATGTCGACGGTCCTGGCGCTGATCGTGCCCAGCGAGGACGGCGCGGCGCTGTTCGGCATGTTCTCGCCGCTGGTCGCCGTGCTGGTGATGCTGCTCGTCGTGACGCCGGACGGGCGGCGGCGGGAGCACTGGCGAAGTCTCGGCGTGCACCGCCTGGGCCTGCGCAGCTGGCCGGTGGCGATGCTGCTGCCGACCGCGATCCTGGTCGTGGGCTATCTGGTCGCCGCCGCGGCCGGCCTGGCGGGCTTCGACCTCGGCGCGATGGCCGAGACCGACGTCGTCGGCGACTTCGTGGTCGGCCTTGCGATCACGGTCGTCCTCGGGCTCGGCGAGGAGATCGGCTGGCGGGGATACATGCTGCCGCTGGTCCGTCAGCGCCTGCCGCGCGGTGGCGCGCTGGTCGTGGGCTTCCTGCACGGCGTGTGGCATCTGCCGTTGTTCCTGCTCACCGGGTACCTCGCCGGCATCCCGGGCAGCCCGCTGGTCATCATCCCGGTGTTCCTGGTGACGCTGACCGCGGCCGGTGCCGTCTACGCGTGGCTGCGCGACCGCAGCGGCAGCGTCTGGTCGGTGGTGCTCATGCACCAGACGTTCAACACCGTCAACGAGGCCGTCATGCGGGGCGCGACGCTGTCGGTGCCGGTGGCGTTCACGTACACCACCGGCGAGACCGGCGTCGTCACAACCGCCCTGGTGATCGCCGTCGCGTTTGGTGTTTCGGGCATGGTGCAGCACCATCGGGGAGGCGTGAGGGCACCAGCCGAGGTGACGGTCTGACCGGGGTGACGATGTGACGGGTGCGATGCAGGCGGTCCGCGACCTGGTCGAGGCGCTGCACCATGCCCGCCCGGAGGACCTGCCGGCGGTGGCGTCCCGGGTCGCGACCGGGCTCGGGGCGCTGGACATCGCGTTGTTCCTGGTCGACTACGGGCAGGTGGAGCTGCTGCCGCTGGCCGGTGAGGACGGCGTCGTGGGGGAGCCGGTGCGCATCGACGGCACCCTCGCCGGCCGGGCCTACACCAGCGGCGAGCCGGTGCGGGCCGGCACCCCGGACGGGGAGCGGATCTGGGTGCCGGTCATCAGCGGCGCCGACCGGCTCGGCGTCCTGGCCGCACACCTGAGCAGCCCGCCCGACGACGACGCGGAGTTCGTCCGGGACCTGCGGGCCCTCGCGGCGGCGTTCGCCGGGATCGTGGCGACCCGCCGCACCTACGGCGACGCCCTGGAGCGCACCAGGCGGCGGCTGCCGATGCAGCTCGCCGCCGAGATCATCTGGAACCAGCTGCCGCCGCTGACGTTCGCGACCCCCGACGCGGCGGTCGCGGCGATCCTGGAGCCCTGCTACGACGTCGGCGGAGACGCGTTCGACTACGCCATCAACGACTGCGTGCTGCATGTGGTGGTCTTCGACGCGGTCGGGCACGGGATCGCGGCGAGCGCGCTGACGTCGCTGGCGATCAGCGCGTACCGCAACGCCCGCCGCTGCGGACTGGACCTGGTCGACACGTACCGGTCGGTGGACAAGTGGGTGCATGCCCAGCACCCGGAGGACTACGTCACCGCGGTCCTCGGCGAGCTGGACATCACCACCGGCACCTATCGGAAGATCAGCGCCGGGCACCCGGAGGAGCTGCTGCTGCGCGACGGCAGGCTGGTGCGGACCCTGACCGCGCCGACCGCCCTGCCGCTCGGCCTGGGCTACCTCGGCGACCCGATCCCCCTCGTCGCCGAGGAGCGCCTGGAGCCGGGCGACGCCCTGCTGCTCTACACCGACGGCGTGATCGAGGCCCGCACCGAGGACGGCGAGCAGTTCGGCGTCGACCGGCTCGTCGAATGCGTCACGAAGGCCCTGGCGGATCAGCTGCGGCCGGCGGAGACGATGCGCCGCATGGTGCGCACGCTGCTCGCCCACCAGCGCGACCAGCTGCAGGACGACGCGACCGCCCTGCTGCTCACGTGGACCCCGGCGGCGGGCGTCTAGATCCGCAGATCCAGCATCAGCAGGACCTTGTCGTAGCGGCGCGGGCCGACGGCGACGAAGCCGGGCAGCCGGCCGTATTCGGTGAAGCCCAGTGACCGGTACAGGTGCAGCGCGTTGCCGTTGTCGCCGCGGGCGTCCAGGGTCAGGACCTCGATCCCGGCCTGCCGGGCGTCGTCGATCAGCGCCGCCGTCAGCGCCCGGCCGATGCCGCGGCCGTGGACGTCGGCGGCGACCGCGAGCTTCTCCAGGTCGGCGTGCGGGCGGTGGGTCGGGCGGGCGTAGCGCAGCCAGTACCCCAGCCCGGCGAGCCGGCCGTCGACGTACGCGGCCCGCAGCGCACCGTCCCCGGCCCGCGCCGCGTCGGCGACGTGCGCGAGCAGCTCGGCGACCTCGGGCAGCGACGGCGGCTCGACCCAGCCGAGCGCGGCGCCCCCACGGACGAGGTCCGCCAGGATCCGGTGCGCCGCCGCCACGAACGACGGGTCGGTGTCCGGGACGTCCGGTTGGATCACAGCGCCGGGTGGACGGGCTGGCTGACGTTGAACGCGGCGCGCAGCAGGTCCTCGTCGCGCGAGGACGAGCCGACGAGGAGCTCGAACGCGCCCGGCTCGACCACCCGTGCACCGGCGGCGTTGACGAACGTGCACGCGGCGACGGGCAGGTCGAGGGTCACGGTGCGCCGCTCGCCGGGTGCCAGGTGGACCTGCGTGTAGGTCTTGAGCTCCTTGTCGGCCCAGGTCGCGGAGGTGACGGTGTCGCTGACGTAGACCTGGACGGTCTCCAGGGCAGGTCGGGCGCCGCTGTTGTGCAGGGTGACGGTGGCCCGCAGGGTGTCCGCGGCGGTCACCTCGGCCTGCTCGATGCGCAGGTCGTCGTATTCGACCGTGGTGTAGCTCAGGCCCTGCCCGAACGCGAACGTCGGGCGCTGGGTCAGGTCGGCGTAGCGGCTGCCGTGCTGGCCGCGGACCTGGTTGTAGTACGTGGGCTGCTGGCCGGAGTGCTGCGCGAAGGAGATCGGCAGCCGGCCGGTGGGCTCGATGACGCCCAGCAGCAGCTCGGCGATGGCGCGGCCGCCGCGCATGCCGGGGTTGGCGGCGTAGATGATCGCGGCGGCGTTGAGCGCCGAGGGCGGCAGGACCAGGGGCTTGGAGCTGATCAGGACGACCACGAGGGGTGTGCCGGTGGCGGCGAGCGCGTCGAGCAGGGCGATCTGCCCGCCGATGAGCTCCAGGGTGGCGGTCGACTTGCCCTCGCCGACGAGCTCGATGTGGTCGCCGACCACCGCCACCACGTAGTCGGCCTCGGAAGCCAGGGCGACCGCCTCGGCGATCATCGCCGGGTCGGCGGCGGCCGGGTGCACGACGTGCGGGCGGGGCTGGCCGTCGGGGAAGAACTCGCCCTCCGGGTCGGGGCCGACGGTGAGGATGTCGGCGCCGCGGGCGGTCGTGACGGCCCAGTCGGCAGGGACGACGGCGCGCAGGCCGTCCAGGACGGTCTCGGTCAGGTGGCGCGGGTGGCCGTCGGGCAGCCACTCCGTCTGCCCGGAGGCGCCGGCCCAGTCGCCGAGCTGGGTGTGCTGGTCGTCGGCGTTGGGCCCGACCAGGGCGATCGTCTTCGCGGCGCCGGCCATCGGCAGGGTGCCGTCGTTGCGCAGCAGGACCAGGCTGCGGCGGGCGATCTCCAGGTTGACCGCGGCGTGCGGACCGCAGCCGATGACCGCGGCCTGCCGGTCCGGGTCGGGGTGGCGGGGCTGCTCGAACAGGCCGAGCTCGAACTTCAGCGTCAGCACCCGGCGGACCGCCTGGTCGATGTCGGCCTCGTCGAGGATGCCCTTGGCGACCGCGTCCTGGGCGCCCTCGAAGAAGCCCGGGGTGGTCATGACCATGTCGTTGCCGGCCTTGACGGCGGCCGCGGACGCGGACGCGTAGTCGACGTGGACCCGCTGCTCCCAGACCATCCGCCCGACGTTGTCCCAGTCGGTGACGAGGGTGCCGGTGTAGCCCCACTCGCCGCGCAGCACCTCGTCGAGCAGCCAGCTGTTGACGGTGATCGGCACGCCGTCCATCGACTGGTAGCCGAGCATGAATGTGCGGCAGCCCTCCCGGGCGACCCGCTCGAACGGCGGCAGGAACCAGGCGCGCAGCTTGCGGCGGGAGATGTCGGCCTCGCTGGCGTCGCGGCCGCCCTGCGTCTCGGAGTAGCCGGCGAAGTGTTTCGCGGTGGCCAGGATCGCGGTCGGGTCGCCCAGGCCGTCGCCCTGGTAGCCGCGGACCATGGCGGAGGCGAACTCGCCGATGAGGAACGGGTCCTCGCCGAACGTCTCGCTGACCCGGCCCCACCGCAGGTCACGGGCGATGCACAGGACGGGGGAGAAGGTCCAGTGGATGCCGGTGGCGGCGACCTCGACGGCGGTCACGCGGGCGACCTGCTCCACGAGCGCCGGGTCCCAGGACGCGGCCATGCCGAGCTGGGTCGGGAAGATCGTCGCGCCGCTCCAGAAGGAGTGGCCGTGGATGCAGTCCTCGGCGACCAGCAGGGGGATCCGCAGGCGGGTGCGCTCCACCAGTGCCGTCGCCTCCAGGACCCGCTCCGGCGAGGCGTGCAGGATCGAGCCGGCGTGCATGTCCTCGACGAGGTGGCGGACGCCGTCGCGCGCGTTGAGCTGCAGCATCTGTCCCACCTTCTCGGGCAGCGTCATGCGGGCGAGCAGGTCGGCGACGCGTTCGGCGACGGCGAGAGATGGGTCGAGGTAGGGCAGAGGCGCTGGCACGGAGTTCCTTTCACACTGGTCCGCCGAGAACGATACGCGGGAGAGCGCTCTCTGGAGAACCCCCTGCCTCGGGGCGTTACGGAGCGTGTCCCGGGTCACAATGCGTAGCGCGCCTACCTATGCGAGCATCGACGCATGGGGAAGTCTGTCGCCGGCGCCGTCTCGGGCCGCCGGATCAAGTACGTCTTCGTGATCTTCTGGCTGGCCGTCGCGGCCCTCGCCGGCCCGCTGGCCGGCAAGCTGACCGACGTCGAGCGCAACGACAACAAGTCGTGGCTGCCCGGCGGCGCCGAGTCCGTGCAGGTCATCGACGTGCAGTCGAGCTTCGCCTCGCCGGACACCATCCCCGCCATCATCGTCTACGAGCGCACCTCCGGCCTCACCGGCGACGACGACACCAAGATGAAGGCCGACGCCGCCGCGTTCGGCGGCCTCGCCGAGCTCGACGGCACCGTCGCCGGCCCCATCCCGACGAAGGACGGCCAGGCCGCCCAGATCATCGTGCCGGTCAACCTCGGCGCCGACGGCTGGGCCAAGGCCGGCACCCTCGTCGACCACCTGCGCGACACCGCTACGCAGGGTGCAAACGGGCTCACCGTGCACGTCACCGGCCCCGCCGGCACCGCGGCCGACTCCAGCGCCGCGTTCGAGGGCATCGACAGCAGCCTCCTGCTCGGCACCGTCGCCGTCGTGGTCGTGATCCTGCTCATCACGTACCGTAGCCCCCTGCTGTGGCTCCTGCCGGTCATCTCCTCCGGGGTCGCGCTCATCACCGCCCAGGCCGTCATCTACCTGCTCGCCAAGCACGCCGACCTGGTCGTCAACGCGCAGAGCGCCGGCATCCTCACCGTCCTGGTCTTCGGCGCCGGCACCGACTACGCACTGCTGCTCATCGCCCGGTACCGCGAAGAACTGCGCCGCCACGAGGACCGCCACGAGGCGATGGCCGAGGCGCTGCACCGCTCCGGACCGGCGATCATCGCCAGCGCCGCCACGGTCGTGCTCGGCATGCTCTGCCTGTTCTTCGCCGAGACCAACTCCACCAAGGGCCTCGGCCCGGTCGCCGCCATCGGCATCGCGGTCGGCCTCGCCGTCATGCTCACCCTGCTGCCGGTGCTGCTCACCATCTGCGGCCGGTGGATCTTCTGGCCGCTGCGGCCCAAGGTCGGCTCCGCCGAACCCACCGCGACCGGCTTGTGGGCCCGCGTCGGCGACCGCATCGCCCGCCGCCCCCGCAGCGTGTGGGTCGCCACCGCGCTCGTCCTCGCCGTCGCCGCGATCGGCGTCGTCCAGCTCGACGCGACCGGCCTCACCAACAAGGAGTCCTTCCGCAACACCCAGGACTCCATCGTCGGCGAGGAGGTCCTCGCCCGGCACGGCGCCGGCTCCGCCGGCAGCCCCGTCGTCGTCATCAGCACCGCCGATGGCGCCGCCGCGACCAGGGCCGCCTTCGCCGCCGTGCCCGGCATCGACCCCGCGTCGATCAGCGAGCCGGCCGTCCAGGGCGGCTTCGCGTACATGTCCGGCGAACTCGTCGACCAGGCCGACAGCCAGGCGGCCTACAACACCGTCGACCGGGTCCGTGCCGCGGTGCACGCCGTGCCCGGCGCCGCCGCGAAGGTCGGTGGCACCACCGCCATCAACCTCGACGTCCAGCGCGCCGCCAAGCACGACCGCAACCTGATCATCCCGATCGTCCTGGCGGTGGTGCTGCTGATCCTGATCCTGCTGCTGCGCTCGGTCCTCGCACCGGTCATCCTCATCGCGACCGTCGTGCTGTCCTTCGGCGCGGCCCTCGGCATCAGCGCGCTGGTCTTCCGCCACGTCTTCGGCTTCGGCGGCACCGACTCGTCGCTGCCGCTGTTCGTCTTCGTGTTCCTGGTCGCTCTCGGGATCGACTACAACATCTTCCTGATGACCCGGGTGCGGGAAGAGGCGGTCAAGCACGGCACCCGCCGCGCCGCCCTGATCGGACTGTCGGCCACCGGGGGTGTCATCACCTCGGCCGGCCTGGTCCTCGCGGGCACGTTCGCGGTCCTCGCCACGCTGCCCCTCACCGCCTTCGCCGAGATCGGCTTCGCGGTGGCGTTCGGTGTGCTGCTCGACACCATCGTCGTGCGCTCCGTGCTCGTCACCGCGCTGAACCTCGACGTCGGTGAACGCATGTGGTGGCCCAGCGCTCTCGGCCGGACCACCGGACCCGCGGTCCTGGAGAAGGACCGGGTCGCCGCCTAGAGGATCGGGCGACCGTCGCGGTACGGGCCGCTGACGTGCTCTTCCTCGACGATCAACAGGTCCTCGTCGTGCTCGAACTCGCGGTACTCACGTTCGTCATGCGAAAGCATGCATACCTTCCCTTCGTTGCGGGCTACCTGATACCCGCCACGAAGTTCAATCAAACTGTGTCGAATGCCTCAACCGGCGCCCGGCAGCCTTGTGGCCATCAGCGAGGTCATGGGACCGGACGAATGGCCCCTTCGGTGACCACGGGTGGAGCGGCGCGCCGCCGCTCCACCCGATCTGGTGGGACTGGGACCGGGTCAGCGGACCCGGTCGTAGACGAGCGCGAGGGTGCCGTGCTCGCCGGCCGCCTGGCTGGCGAGCGTCCACCGCCCGGCGGGCAGGCCGTCGTCGAAGAGGCGAGGGCCACCGCCGAGGAAGACCGGGAAGATCGTCAGCGCCAGCCGGTCGACCAGGTCGGCGGCCAGCAGCGCCTTGATGACGCTCGCGCTGGACAGCACGAGGATGTCACCGCCCTCGGCCGCCTTCAGGTCCGCGGCCACCTCCGCGGTCGGCTTGCCGGCGATGGTCGTGCGCTCCCACGGCGCCGCGCCGAGGGAGGAGGACAGGACCACCTTTTCGGTGTCGACGAGCCACCGCGCGAACGCCTCGTCGCGCGGGTCGGCACCCTCCATGCCGATGACGGTCGGCCAGAACCCGAGGAACCCCTCGGCGTTGACCCGCCCGAGCAGGGCCGTCGTCGCCGGCTTCCAGAGGCTCGTCAGGTGGTCGCGGGCGACGTCGGTGATCGCGTACGGCATCACCCAGCGCATGTCCAAGGGGTTCTCCGGCGCGGCGTACCGGCCGTCGAGGGAGAGGCTCATGTTGGTGACGACCCTGCGGCCGCCGGTCTGCTCGGTCACTTCGCGCTCCTGGATTCGGTGGTGCCGGTGGTTGCGGTGAGGGCTGCCGCGAGCTTGTCGAGGCTCTGGCCGAAGCCGAGCTCGATGCCCGCGATGAAGTCCGCGGAGTCGACGGTGCTGCCGGTGATCCGGTGCAGCACCTCGAGGTCCGTGCCGTCGCTGGTGGGTCGCAGGTGCAGGTCGACGTGGGAGGTGAAGGCCGCACTGCCGTCGGGCAGCAGCGGTGAACTGCGGTAGCTGAGGCGCTCGCCGGGCCGCACGTCCTCGACGACGCCCTCCGCCCGCCCGGCCACCAGATCTGAGTCGTCGGCGTCCTCGGCGTCGCGGTATTCGAGGACGACCCGCCCGCCCGGTCGCGTCTCGAAGATCAGCTCGGAGACGCGCAGGTCGTCCGGCGTCCACCAGGCGGCGAGCAGATCGGGCTCGGTCAGGTGCCGCCACACGAGGGCCGGGTCGCCGGTCAGGGAGCGGTGGAAGGTGAACGACCGGCCGTCGGCCCATCCGGGGGCGTCGGCGGCGAGCCGCTCGGCGTCGAGGCTGAGCCCGTGGCGCTCGAAGATCGCGTTCGGGCCGCCGAACCGGCCGGCGGCGTCGGCGAGCCGCCCGAGCTCCGCCGCCAGGTCCCGCAGCGGGCCGGGCCGCAGCGCGTAGATGCGCCGCTGCCCGATCCGCTCGGACGTGACGACCTCCGCGCGCTCGAGGGTCTGCAGGTGCTTGGTCGTCTGCGGCTGGCGGGCCCCGGTGAGCTGGGCGAGGACCCCGACCGAGCGGGGCCGCTCGGCCAGCAGGCACACGAGCCGCCAGCGGGCCGGATCGGCCAGGGCGGTGAGGAGTACGTCCACGCTCCGAAGTATTCTCCACAGAGAATATTCTTGTCAAGGAATAATTTATGTGATCGCAGCTGTTTGGCCGTGCCTGGGTGGGTAGGGCAGGAGCTGTTGTGCGCCGACCCGCGATCGGAGGGAAGCCTGATGGAAGTACGCCATCATCGCGCCGAGACCAACGGCGTCCGGCTGCACTACGTCACCGCCGGGTCGGGGCCGGTGGTGCTCTGCCTGCACGGCTGGCCGGAGTCGCACCGCGAATATCTGCGCATCATCGAGCGCTTCGCCGACCGGTACCGCTTCATCGCACCGGACCTGCGCGGCTGCGCCGACAGCGACAAGCCCTTCAGCGGCTACGAGCCGAAGACGATCGCGGCCGACATGCTGGGTCTGCTCGAGGTCGAAGGCGTCGAGCAGTTCCACATACTCAGCCACGACCTCGGCGGACCGCCCGCGGTCGCGCTCGCATACCTGGCCGCCGGCCGCGCGTTGTCACTCGCGACGATTGAGACGCCGTTCTTCGGCCTGGACTACCCGGGGTACGTCGAACCGCAGGTCGCCTACTGGCACCTGCGCATGCACATGAACATGGACATCACCCACCTCCTGGTGGCGGGGCGCGAGGAGCAGTACCTGCGGCACTTCTTCCGCGACTTCGCCTACGACCCGGACGCGGTGCCCGAGTCCGAGATCCAGGCCTACGTCCAGCAGATGCGGCAGCCGGGCAACCTGCGGGCCAGCCTCAACCTGTACGGATACATCCCGCAGATCGCCGAGCAGACGAGGCAACTGACCAAGGACAGGCTGACGGTGCCGATGATGGCCTGGGGCGGCCGGTCGTCCTTCGGCTCGCACTGCATCGACAGCGCCAACGCCATTGCGACCGAGGCGCACGGCGGCATCATCGAGCAGTGCGGTCACTGGGTCTTCCAGGAGCGGCCCGACTTCATCTACGACCAGCTGGACCGATTCTGGGCCGGGAAGGCCTGAGACGTCACCGCCGGAAGGCGGCCACCCTCACGATGATCTGAGTGCGCGGCGGAGTTCGGCTGTCAGCCTTGCGCCGTCGACCTTCATGCCGACGTGGACCGCGGGGACGCCGATGGCGCCCCGGAAGTCGGCGGCGGTGGCGTCGGTCTGGAACAGCTGGGCCATGCGCAGGCGGGCGTCGCGCAGGACGGCGTGGCGCAGGGAGGCGTGAAGAGGTCGGCCCGTTCGAGGTCGGCGCCGGTGAGATCGGCGCGCAGGAGGTTCGCGCCGGCGGCACGGACGGATCGCAGGTCGGCGCCGACGGCGATCACGTCCACGAGCGCCATGCCGCGCAGGCCGGCGGCCTCGGGCGGCAGTGGTTCGACGCCCTGGAGGAGCGCATCGAGGCCGCCGCCGAGGAACGCCGCGCGAGCCGCATCGGCTGACGCCGGCGGCGGGTCAGTCCGCGTCTGCCGGCGACGCGACGGTGTCCCGGCGGCCGGCGCTGCCGCGTTCCAGGGCCAGGCTGACGCCGCCGAACAGGATGATCAGCGCCAGGGCCTCGCGGACGGACACGGCGCGCAGGACGTCGGCGAGCGCGCCGAAGACACTGACGCCCCAGTCGAGGGGTCCGGTCGGCGCAGCCATGTCGTCGTCGGGGGCGGTGAGGATGCGGCGCCAGAACAGGGCGGCGAGGAGGCCGGCCAGGGCGAGACCACCGCCGGCGGCGATGCGCAGCGTCCGGGCCGCGCCCGGGAAGCGGGTCTGCAGCACGATCCGCGCGACGGTGGCCGGCACGCAGAGCAGGGTGAGCGTCATGGCGAGGCCGACGGCGAAGCAGGCGTTGACGGCGATGCCGTGCAGGACGCCGGTGCTCATGCCGATCACGAACAGCGAGATGCCGAAGGCGTCGCGGTCCAGCATCGGGTCGGGCGGGTGCACGTCGGTGGTCCAGATGCTGGACAGTGTCGTACCGGCGAACGCCACGACCAGCAGCAGCATCCCGGCGATGCGGCGCGGCCGGGTGCCGGCCTTGCGCCGCTGGGCGGCGAAGACGCGCACGAGCAGGCGGACGGCGTATGCCACCAGTGCCAGCGCGGCCAGCAGATGGGTGACGGCCGCCCAGGTGTCCTCGTCGCTGTTGAAGCCGACCAGGCCCGGGAGGTAGTCGTGGGTCGCCAGGACGATGCCGGCGCCGACGGCGAACAGGACGGGCAGGCCCAGGGCGGTCAGCGTCGCCGTCGGGACGCGGCTGCCGTCGGGCAGGGCGGTGGCCGCGAGCAGGAGCAGCAGGGGCAGCACGGTGGCGAGCGCGGTCGGGGCGAGCGCCGCCTTGATGCCGTAGCCGAAGTACTCGCCGGCGTTTTCGGTCTTGGCGGTGGTCCACAGCAGCGCCAGCCAGGCGACGGGCACCAGCACCGCCAGGACCGGGCCCGCCCGGTTCGGCGAAGCGGGGACCGCCGCGGTGAGGGGTTCGGGCACCGGCGGCGCTTCGATGACCGCGGCAGCCACGGCAGCCACGGCGGCCACGGCGGCCGTGGTGTCCGGCGTGGCCGTGGGCGGTGTGCCCTCGTCCGGCACTGTGCCCTGGTCCGGCACTGTGCCCTGGTCCGGCACTGTGGCCTGGTCCGGCACTGTGGCCTGGTCCGGCACTGTGGCCTGGTCCGGCACTGTGGCCTGGTCCGGCACTGTGGCCTGGTCCGGCACTGTGGCCTGGTCCGGCACTGTGGCCTGGTCCGGCACTGTGGCCTGGTCCGGCACTGCGGTCAGGTCAGGTGCATTGGTCGGGTCAGGTGCGGCCGACGTCACGGCGTGCAGGCTGCCGGTCGCCACCACCAGCTCCGGCTGGTCGAGCACCGTCGGCGCGATGCGCAGCGAACGGTGCAGCAGCGTGGCAGCGAGCGGCAGGCGGCTGCCACCGCCGACCAGCAGAACGCCCGCCACCGACTCGGGCGCGACGCCGGCGTCGCGCAGGGTCCGCACGGTGAGCTGGACGGTCGGCTCCAGCAGCGGGCGCGCGAGGCGCTCCAGCTCCTCGCGGGTCAGGTGCACGGTGACGTCGGCGAGCGGCACGTGCAGGTCCGCCGTGGCGTGCCGGGACAGCTGCTCCTTCGCCGCCCGCGCCTCCTGCCACAGCTGCTGGCGGGCCCGCTGCTCCGCGGGCGTGGTGGGCCAGGAGAGCCGCCCCCACGGCTCGTCCACCGCGCCGCCGTGCGCGCGGGCGTGCGCGATCACCGCCGCGTCGAGGTCGAGGCCGCCCACGTCGGACAGCCCGGCGGTCGCCGTCACGACCGGCCCGCCGCGCACCACGCTCACGTCGAACGTGCCCGCGCCCAGGTCGTACACGACGAGGAACCGGTTGCCCGTGACGGCGCTGCCCAGTACACCGGCGAAATAGGCTGCCGCGGCCACCGGCTCGGGCACGAAGGCCACCTCGGCCCAGCCCGCCTGCCGGGCGGCCCCGGCGAGCACCGCCAGCCTGGTCCGGGCCCACGCCGCCGGGTGGGTCAGCACCACCTCGTCCGGCGCGGCGCCGGCCACCCGCCGCGCCTCCGCGCCGACGCGGGCGAAGACGGCGGCGACGGCGTCGGTCACCGGCACCTCGCGGCCCAGCCACAGCGTGCCGTCGTCGATGTGGCGCTTCGGATGCGGCTCGTATGCGCCCGGGTCACCGCTCGCGGCGCGGACCGCATCGAGCCCGGTGAGCAGCGCGTCCGGTGCGGCGAACACGGCGGAGGCGAGCAGCGGCGAGCCGTCGAACAGCAGCGGCGCCGCGGTGCCGTCCGGGCGCCGGAGCACGGCCACGGTGCTGGAGGTGCCGAAGTCGACACCCAGTCGCATCGCGGCCACCGTCTATCAATATACGAACGGGTCCTCGAAGGCCAGGATCGGCGGTAAGAATCCGGGCCCTGCTCGCACTACTCGTGACGGCGTACCTTCCATCCGAGGAGCAGCATGTGACAGATGCCGAACGCTTCACCACGATCTATGACGCGCATCATCGGCAGGTGTACGCGTACGCGGTGACCCGGGCCGGGCGGGAGCACGCCGACGACGTGGTGGCCGACACCTTCCTCGTCGCCTGGCGCAGGGTGGGCGAGATGCCGGCTGCTCCGCTGCCGTGGCTGCTGGGCGTCGCGCGCAACGTGGCCCGCTCGCGGTTCCGTGACGAGGTCCGCCAGACCGCCATCGCCGCCGAGCTGCGGACCTGGATCCGCGAGGCGGACGACGACGTGGCCGAGCACGTCACCGACCGGGCGGCGGTCCTCATCGCGCTCGGCTCGCTCAGCGAGGACGACCGGGAGGTGCTGACCCTGACCGCCTGGCACGGCCTGTCCGCCCGGGACGCGGCACGGGTCGTCGGCTGCTCGACGGCCACGTTCTTCGTCCGCCTGCACCGGGCCAGGAAACGACTGCAGGACGCCATTTCGCCCGCCGGCCGCCGCGCCGGGATCACCTTCGCCGAGGAGTACAGCCGATGAGCACCCGACCCGACGTGATGCAGCTGCTCGCCGACGCCCGGCCGGGGCGTCTCGACCCTGACGTCCGCCCTGCTCCGGGGCCGTTCACCGCTCCGGTGGAACGCAGCCGTCGCCCCGTGGCCCGGCGCCTGATCCTGGCGGGCGCGTTGCCGTTGGTGGCCGCGGCGACCGCCGCAGCGGTGGTACTGACAGGCGGCGGCACCGGCCCTTCGAGCCCGCCGGCCACACCCGCCACGGGCGCCCCGGACGCCACTGCCGCCGCCCCGCCGGACTCGGCGCGTGCGCTGCTGCTCGTCGCCGCGGAGAAGACCGCGGCGGGCGACACGGCGAGCAGCGGCCGGTACTGGGTGCGGGTCCAGGAGTACGGTGAGCGCAAGGACGTGGGCCGCTACGCCATCGCGTCGCGCATGAGCATCGAGCGGTGGCTGGCGACCGGCGCCGGTGACCCCACCGTCGACGTGGGCCAGGCACTGGGCGCCGTTCCGCTCACCGCGGCCGACGAGGCCGCGTGGAAGGCCGACGGCTCGCCCACACAGTGGACCGAGAACGGACCTCCCGGCACGAAGCCGATCGTGCGGACCACCTCGCCCGGTCCGCGGACCGTCCGGCCGCTGCCCGGCGGGGAGCTGCTCATGATCGCCGGCCAACGGGTCACCACCGCCGACCTCGCGGCCCTGCCGACCGATCCGGCCGCGTTGCAGGCGTGGCTGACCGCGCGGCTGCGGCAGGGCGGCGGCACGGAACGCGAGGACCTGGCGCTGTTCTACGCCGGTCGCGACCTGGTCGCCGAGCTGCCGGTGAGCGCGGCGGTGCGGTCGGCGGCGTACCGGATGCTCGCCGACCTCCAGGGCGTCGACTTCCTCGGCGTGGTGCAGGACCGCCACGGCAGGTCCGGCATGGCGGTCGCGTTCACGCGGCGCGGCGACGGCGGCTGGGGTCAGCAGCGGCTGATCGTGGACCCGGGGACCGGGCGGGCGCTCGCGCAGGAGTCGTGGTTCTTCGGCTCCGGCGGGGCGCCCGCGGCGACCGGCATGCTCATGAGCTGGACGGTGCAGGTCAGCGCCCGGTACACCGATGAGGACGCGCCTACTGCGTGAGCCGGTACTGCGTCACGGCGATCCGGCCGTCCAGCAGCTGTGAGGCGACGGTGCTGAGGTTGAGGCGCTGCTTGGGTTCGGCGAACAGCCGCCGGCCGCCGCCGAGGACGACGGGGTGCACGGCCACGTGATACTCGTCGATGAGACGGTGTTCGGTCAGCGTGGCCGCGAGGGAGGCGCCACCGGTCAGCAGCAGGTCTGCGCCCGGTTGCGCCTTCAGCGCGGCCACCTCCTCGTGGAGGTCGTCGCCGATGACGCGGCTGGTCCAGTCGTCGCCCTGGAACGTGCGGGAGAACACGATCTTCGGGGTCGCCCGCCAGAACGGGGCGAAGGCGGCGACGTGCGGGTCGTCGGTGATCTGGTCGGCGGTGGGCCAGAACCCGACCATCATCTCCCAGACCGGCCGCCCGAACAGCAGCGTGTCGACCCGCCGGTCGAGGCCGTCGGAGTACGCGGACAGCTCCGGCCCCATCGTCGGCCAGTCGAACTCCCCGTTCGGCCCGTCGATGAACCCGTCGACGGACGTGTGCACCCAGTAGATGATCTTCCGCATGGCCGGCTCCTCTGTGTCATCGCTTCGGTCACTCATCGGTCGGCCCGGCTCGGGGTTTCTCGACACGGGATCAGTGTGACGCGGGGCACAGTCGGTCCGGCGGTTTTGTCGTACCCACGTGCGAAGGTGTGCGGGTGGTGGTCGTGTTTGAGGGGCAGCTGTGGTCGTGGGATGCACGGCGGGCCGACAGCTGGGTGTTCGTGACGCTGCCGGACGACGAGTCCGAGGAGATCCGGGACGTGGCCGGGGGAGTGCGGCGCGGCTTCGGGTCCCTGCGGGTCAGGGTGACGGTCGGCGGCACCAGCTGGAAGACGTCGATCTTCCCGGGCAGCGGCGGCGGCGCCTACGTGCTGCCGCTCAAGCGCCCGGTCCGCAGGGCCGAATCCATCGACGTCGGCGACGTGGCCACGGTGACCGTCGAGCTGCTCGACGTGTGACCGCGGTGCCGCGACCTCCGGTCATGGTCTGAGCCTGCGGGCAAGATGGCCGGGGCCGGGGCCGGGGCCGGGGCCGGGGCTGGGCTGGGGCTGGGCTGGGGCCGCCCGCCGGTGGAGCGGCGGGCGGCCCTGGGTGGTCGGTCGGTCACACCAGTCGAAGTGGCCGTAGGCCGCGCCGGCCCAGGTTCCTCCGTAGTTGCCCTCGGAGTAGATGAAACCGTTGTGGGTCACGCACTGATGGGGTGCGTAGACCTTGGTGTCGGCGTAGTACTCGTAGTTGTTCTTGTCGTGGGCCTCGCGGCCGTCGATGACGTCGATGACGACGCCCGTCATGGTCTTCTTGCCGACGTAGGAGGTCTTCAGGGTCAGGCGGTGCAGCTGGGTGTAGCCGGACCCGCAGACCTGGGCCGGCCGCTCGGCGCCGACGAAGGCGTCCCTGGTCGCCCGGGCCCTGCAGGACGGCCTCATCGACCTCGACGACGTCGACGACCTCTGAACCAACCGTGGTCGACGGGGGGTGATGCTGCATGATCCACGACGCTGTACGGTGCGGGTCGTGACGTCCTACCACCAGCGGTTCCTGGCCGGCGAGCACGCGCAGGTCTGGGCCGAGCTCGGCCGCCTCGCACCCGCCGGAACAGAAGCACCCGCCGGAACAGAAGCAGCCGCCGGAGCCGTTGATGCCGACGACGTGGCGGCGGTCGCGGACGAGACGATGCGCCGCGTCGCCGTGCACGTCCGGCGGATCGCCGGCGCGCTGCAGGAGTTCGGCCTGGTCTCGTCGCGCCCGCTGCACCTGCCGCCGACCGGTGCGGAACTCGCCGACCTGCCCCGGCTCGAGGCGGAGATCGGCGGGCTGCCCGCGGCGCTGTCCGCGTGCCTGCGCAACGTCGGCCAGGTGATGTTCACCGGCGACTGTCCCGTGCTCGGCATCACGTACGAGGAGATGGAGCCCGAGGACACGCCGCTGCCCGATCCGCTGGTCATCCCCGGCGTGGAGTGGCTGCGGCAGGCCTGGGACGACCACCGCGACGCGTACGGCGACCCGGGCCCGTTCCGCTTCACGTTCTCGCCCGACGACCTGACCAAGGCGAACATCAGCGGCCTCTCCTACGACATCGACCTGCCCAGCGGCGCCATCGACCCGCCGCTGATCGGCGTGACGTGGCGGACCGGCCCGATCACGCTGGTCGAGTACCTGCGCACGTCGATCGCGTGGGGTGGCCTGCCGGGCTGGTCGACCGCGCCGGACGACGCCCCCGCCGAACTCGACCGGCTCCGGGTCGTTCCGGACTTCTGAGGCCGGCGACACGAGGGGATGGCACAGTGCGCGAGATTCCGATCGGCCGGTTCGGGCGAATCGTGGCGGGTGAGGAGGAGGGATACTTCCTGCACGTCGATTTCGACGCGAAGGACACGGGCGGCTACTACGTCTACTTCGTCGACGACATCGACAATCCTTCGGCCGGTGGTGACCACTGGGCGGAGAACGTGGAGGAACTGCACCGCGTCTTCGACAGCTCGGAATGGCAGATCGAGTGGTCGGACAGGTACTGCGACCACGCGGTGAGGTCGTAAGTGCTACGGGACGAGTTGGGCGGCGGCCGGGGTCGTGTCGCGCAGGCGCGCGGCGTCCTGGCTCGGGGGTGCGCCGAACTGGCGGCGGTATTCGCGGCTGAACTGGGACGGGCTGTCGTAGCCCACGCGGTGGCCGACCGTGGTCACGTCGTTCGGGTGGGTGGACAGCAGCAGCCGGGCCTGCTGGAGCCGGATCTGCTTCTGGAACTGGATCGGGCTCATCGCGGTCACCGCCTGGAAGTTGCGGTAGAACGCGGACACGCTCATCCCCGACATCTTCGCCACGTCGTCGACGCGGAACGCCTCGCGGTAGTTGTCGCGGATCCACGCGACGGCGTGGGCGACGTGGGACAGGCCGCTGTCGGCGAGGCCGAGCTGGCGCACGACGGCGCCCTGCTCGCCGGTGATGAGCCGCCACAGGATCTCCCGCTTGATCAGTGGCGCGAGCACCGGGATGTCGCGCGGGTGGTCGAGCAGGCGCAGCATCCGCACGGCGGCGTCGACGAGCTCGGCCGGCGCGGTGCTGACGGCCAGGGCGGACGGGGTGACGGAGGTGCGCGTGAGATCGCCGGGCTGCGCCTGCAGCAGCAGCGAGGCGATCGCCGACGGCTCCAGGCTCAGCCCGAACCCGAGCGCCGGGTGGGTCTTGCTGGCCTCGGTGTAGTGACCGGTCACCGGCAGGTCGACGGACGCGATCAGGTACTGCCCGGCGCGGTACTCGTACACCCGATCACCGAGTGCCAGGGTCTTGGCGCCCTGCGCGATGAGCGCCATCACCACGCCCGACATCGACGCCGACGGCTCGTGGGCCCGCTCGGCCCGGCCGATGAGGACGCCGTCGATGGCGGTGGTCCAGTCGGGCCGGGCGTGGCGCTCCAGCAGCGCGCGCAGTTCTTCCACAGGAAGATACTCCCGAAATCGAGAGGATCAGGCAAGCCCTGGAGAGCATCGTTCTATGGTGTTGGCAGCTCAGGCTGATGTGATTGGACTGTCGAAATCGCCGGATGCGAAAGAACGGGCAGGTTCAGTCATGGGTGTAGCGATCGTCATCGGAGCGAGTTCCGGGATCGGGCAGAGCACGGCCGTCCAGCTCGCCAAGCGCGGGACCGACGTCCTGCTCACCTACAGCGGCAACCAGGCCGGCGCGCAGGACACGGTCACCGCCGTCGAGAAGGAGGGCCGCACGGCGGTCGCGCTGCGGCTGGACGTCGGCCGCACGGAGACCTTCCCGGCGTTCCGCGCGCAGGTTGTCGCCGCGCTGCGCGACACGTGGCAGCGTGACACGTTCGACCACCTGGTCAACAACGCCGGGTTCGGTGGGATGGCCATGTTCGAGGACACCACCGAGGAGCTGTTCGACAAGTTCATGCGGGTCCTGCTGCGGGGGCCGTACTTCCTGACGCAGCTGCTGCTGCCACTGATGGCCGCCGGGGGCGCCATCGTCAACGTCAGCAGCAACTCCGCACTGCCCAGTGGCCTGGTCGACGCCGGATATTCGGCGTACGCCACGATGAAGGGCGGCCTGAACGTGCTGACCCGCGTTCTGGCCAAGGAGCTCGCGCCGCGGGGCATCAGGGTCAACGCCGTCTCGCCCGGCCCCACCCGGACCCGGCTCTCCGACGCCGCCGGGGTCGTGGCGTTCGACGCGTACCCGGAGGCGATCGCCATGCTCGCCGCGAAGACCGCGCTCGGGCGCATCGGCGAACCCGACGACATCGGCATGGTGATCGCCACGCTGCTCGGCGAGGAGGGCCGCTGGATCACCGCCCAGAACATCGAGGTGTCCGGCGGTTATGACCTCTAAGAGACATGACCTCTAGGACAGGACCACGAACTGGTAGCCGCGCGACTGCAGCGCGGGGATGACGGTCTCCAGGGCGGCGCACGTCTGGGCGCGGTCGCCGCCCCCGTCGTGGCAGAGCAGGATCTGCCCGGGGCGGGCGGCGAGGAGCCGGTCGGTGATGGAGCGGGTGCCGGGGCGGGTCCAGTCGCGGGGGTCGTTCGTCCAGTTGATCGGCAGCATCCGGGCCTGCGCCGCGGCCGCGAACACGGCCGGGGAGACGGCGCCGCCGGGGGAGCGGAAGATGGCCGGCAGCTTCCCCGTCGCGTCGTAGATCTTGTTCTGTGCGCGGTCGATTTCCTGTTGTACGCGGTCCTGGGCGAGATGCGCGATCTTCCCCGGGTGGCTCCACGTGTGGTTGGCGACCTGGTGGCCGGCGGCGACGATGTCCCGGGCGACGGTCTCGTGGCCGAGGACCTGGTTGCCGATGAGGCAGAACAGGGCGGGCACGTGGTACCGCTCCAGCAACCGCAGCACCTTCGGTGTCCACGTGGGGTGCGGGCCGTCGTCGATGGTGAGGGCCACCGCGTTGCCGGGGAACGCCGGGCCGGGCACCAGCCGCCGGTATTCCGAGAGCGTGAACACCGGTCGCTCCTGCGCCGGCAGGGCGGTCGCCGTCGGTGAGGGCGCGGGCGGCGGTGACGTGGCGGGCGCGGCGACCGGATCGGTCGAGGCGGCCGGGACGGTCGCCGGTCGGCGGTGCGGTCCCGCTGAGCCGCCGGTGACGAGCGCGGTGCCCGTCGCGGCGAGTCCGGCGCCGATCAGGCGTCTGCGGGACAATCCGTTCACGGGGGGCCACCTCCGGGGCGCGCGGGGTTCGCACTGATCATGACGTGCCCGCTCCCCATTGCGTTGCATGGAGACCCGTTCAAATACGCGCGTCGAGGGTGTACCGGCGCTGCAGCAGGACGGCCACGGTCATGAGCACGGCCGGCACCACGGCGAATCCGTAGCGGACGGCGGCGAGCGCGGTGGAGGACTGCGTGGTGTGCTCGCCGGCGGCGCTGGCCACGAATCCGCCGACGGCCAGGCAGGCGGCGTACACGTACGGCCCGAGCGCGCCGCCGGTGGCCTCCGTCGCGGTCCACACGCCGGTGTAGCTGCCCGCGCGGGTCGTGCCGTCCGGCCCGGACGCGGCGATCACGTCGGGCACCATCGAGAACGGCAGCAGCTGCATGGCGGCGAACGCGACGCCGAGCACGGCGACGGCGCCGACGATCAGCGGCAGGCCGGCCGCGGCGCCGAGCGCCAGGACGAGCGAGCCGGCGACGAACGCGGCCTGCGCGACGAGCAGCCCGCGCTGCTTGCCGATGCGGCGGGCGACGACGACCCAGACCGGTGTCGCGAGGATCGCCGGTGCCACGAAGGCGGCGACCAGGACGGTCGTGAGCTTCGGCCGGCCCAGCTCGTACTCCGCGAAATAGGGGACGGCGGCCAGCACCAGGTGGGTCGTGGTCGACATCGCCAGATAGGCCGCTGTCAGGGTGCGGAACTGCCGGTCGCGCAGCGATGTCAGCAGCCCGTGCCGGCTGCCTTCCGACACGACGGACAGCGGGGCGGCGGCGGTGAGCCGTCGCACGCCGGTGATGCCGACCAGCATCGCGGCGAGCATGGCGGCGCCGAGGACGAGGCCCATGCGGGTGTACCCGGCAACCGTCGCGTCGTCCTGGCCGGCGATCAGGGGAGCGGCGACGCCGCTGAGCAGGATGCCGACGGTGAGGACCACCATGCGGAAGCCCATCAGGCGGGTCCGCTCGTGGTAGCCGATGCTCAGGTCGGCCGGGGTGGCAAGGTAGGGGACCTGGTAGGCGGCGAACAGGAGGTTCCCGGCGATGAACGCGACCGCGACCCACAGGCCCGCCGGTGCGCCGCGCAGGCCGCCGGGCACGGCGAACATCGCGGCGAACGCGACGGCCAGCGCGCAGCCGGTGAGCATGAGCCGCCGGCGGTGGCCGCGCCGGGCGAGGTCGGCGTCGGAGAGCCGGCCGACCCACGGGTGCAGCACCACGTCGACGACCTTCGGCGCGAGCAGCACGAACCCGGCGAGCAGCGGCGGGACGGCGAGGACGTCGGTGAGGAAGTACAGCAGGAGCAGGCCGGGCACGGTGACCCAGACGCCCATGCCGACGGAGCCGGTCGCGAACGGGATGAGCCCGCGCAGCGGCAGCCGGACCTTCGACATCAACCACGCTCCCGTAATCCAACGTGCGATGGATAATAGGCGACGATGGACGATCTGAACAGCACGCGACGACGGCCCGGCCGGCCCCGCGCGGACGGCGCCGAACCGACCCGCGACGTGATCCTGCGGGTGGCGACGGACCTGTTCGCCCGCAACGGTTTCGACGCGGTCAGCATCAGGGCCGTGGCCGACGCGGCGGGTGTCGACGTCGCCACGGTGCACCACCACGCGGGCGGCAAGCTGGTGCTGTACCAGTCGTGCTTCGCGCAGGTCTTCGAGGCCGAGCGCCGCGCCCTCGAACCGGTCATCGCGGCCGCCGCGGACGGTGACCTCCTCGCCGCGCTGCACCGGGTGCTCGACGCGTTCGTCGACTTCCTGGAGGAGCGGCCGGAGACCACCGGGCTGTGGCTGCGGCGGTGGCTGGAGCCAGGCCGGCACGCCGGCCTCGACGAGCGGTACTCGACGCCGCTGTACGAGCAGGTGGAGCGGGTCCTCGCCGCCGCCGACAAGGCCGGCGTGCTGCATGAGCCGCAGCCGCACCTCGCGGTGCGCAGCCTCATCTGGGCCGTGCACGCGCACGCGGTGACCGCCCTGCACGGCGACGTCCCCGCCGACAGCCGGTTCGCGCTGCGGGCGTTCGTGCACCGGTGGCTGGACCGCATGTACGGGCGGCCTTGACGCACCCGACACCGGTGACCCAGAATCCAACGCGTGTTGGAATACAGGGTGGTGGTGATCGGCGCCGGGCCGGCCGGGCTCGCCACGCTCAAGGCCCTCGCCGACGCGGGCGTGCCGGCCGTGTGCTTCGACGCCGGTGACCGGCCCGGCGGGCTGTGGGTCTACGGCGGGCCGCACTCCTCGGCGTACCGCACGCTGCACCTCAACACCAGCCGCACCCGCACCGAGTTCGCCGACTTCCCGATGCCCGCCGACTGGCCCGACTACCCGGGTCACGCGACGATCGCGGCGTACCTGGCCGACTACGCCCGCACGTTCGGCCTTTCCGACGCGATCCGGCACCGGCACGTGGTGACCGCGGTCCGCCAGGAACCGGCGGGCGGCTGGACGGTGACCGCCGAGGGTCCACAAGGGACGGTCGAGGTGCGCGCCGAGGCGGTCGTCGTCGCCAACGGGCACAACACCGTGCCGCGACTGCCCGACCCGCCGTATCCGGGCGAGCTCACCGCCGATCAGCTGCACAGCCACGACTACCGCGGACCCGAGCAGCTCGCCGGCCGTCGCGTCCTCGTCGTCGGCGGCGGCAACTCCGCCATGGACATCGCCGTCGACGCCTCCCACACCGCCGACCGGACGCTGCTGTCGGTGCGCCGCGGTGTCTGGATCGTGCCGAAGTACCTGTTCGGCAAGCCGTCCGACACGCTCAACGGCGCCCTCGCCAAACGCCTGCCGTGGCGGGCCCGCCAGCGCATCAGCCAGACGATGCTGCGGCTCGCGGTCGGCCCGCCCACCCGGTACGGGCTGCCGGCACCGACGCACGGCTTCCTGCAGGACCACCCCACGCTGTCCGACGCGCTGCTGCCCCGCATCACCCACGGCGAGATCGCGGTGCGCCCGGCGATCACCCGCTTCGACGGCACCGACGTGGTCTTCGCCGACGGCGGCAAGGACCCGGTCGACCTCATCGTCTGGTGCACGGGGTACCGCGTCGACCTGCCGTTCCTCGACCCGTTGCTGCTCGGCGGCGGCGCCGACCGGCTGCCGCTCTACCGGCACGTGTTCCACCTCGACGCGCCCGGCCTCATGTTCGTGGGCCTGATGCAGTCCACCGGCGCCGCCCTGCCGGTCGTCGAGGCGCAGGCCCGGCTCGTCGCCGGGCACCTGGCCGGCACCTACGCGCCGCCGCCCCCGGACGTGCAGCGCTCAGCGTGCGCCGCGGAGCTGCGCGCCGCCCAGGACCGGTGGGGCGACCGGCGCCCGGCGATGCGGATCGACTTCGACGCATACCTCGACCTCGCCGCGCGCGAGCTGGCAGCAGGACGGAAACGGGCATGAGCGAGCGTCGCGAGCGAATCATGTGGCAGGTTTGGCTCATGTCGACGCCTGGAGCGCAGCGGAAGGTGGCGACATGAGCACGCTGCACGGCCGGCGGGTGCTGGTCACCGGCGCCAACGGGACCTTCGGCAGGCTGCTCTGCTCGCGGCTCGCCGCCGAGGGCGCGGTCGTGGCCGGCCTCGACCTCGTGGCCGTCGACGCGCCCGTGCCGGTCTTCGCCTGCGACCTGACCTCCTCCGCCGTGCCGGCCGTCGTGGCCGCCGCCGTGGCACACCTCGGCGGGCTCGACCTGCTCGTCAACAACGCCGGCGTCGGCGGCCCCGCACCGGCGGAGCTGCCACCGGACGAGGTCGTCGCCCGGCAGCTGGAGGTCAACCTCCTCGCCGCCTGGCGGACCACCGCTGCGGCCCTGCCGGCGCTGGAGGCCGCCCGCGGCCGGGTCGTGTTCGTGGCCAGCCGGATGGCGGTCCTGCCGCTGCCCCTCGCCGCCGCCTACGGCGTCAGCAAGCGGGCCCTGGTCGCCTACGCCGACGCGCTGCGGCTCGAGGTCGGCAGCCACGTCGGGGTGAGCGTCGTGTATCCGAGCATGGTCGCCTCCCCGATCCACGACACGACCGCGGCGGCCGGCCTGTCCCTGCAGGGCGTGTCCCGCCTCGAACCGGTCGAGGGCGTCGTCGCCGCGATCCTGCGCGCGGCCACCGCCCGCAGACCCCCGCGCGACGTGGCCACCACCCGCCGCGGCCGCCTGGAAATGGCCGTGGCACGCCACTTCCCGTCCCTCGCCGACGCGATGGTCCGCCGCACCGTGGCGTCCCGCCTCGCCGCGGCCGCCTTCGACGACGCACCCCTCGCCGCCGGCATGGTGCGCCGCCACCGCCAGGGCCGCTGACCGTTCACCCCGATCGCCGAGTTCTGTCAAGATCGCGACGAGGTCGAGCGGCGCGGGCGCCTGCGTTGCCAGTATCGGCCGCATGAGTTCGTTCACGACGCCACCCCTGCCGGCACCGCCGATCAGCCGCGCCCGTAAGCGCGCCGCCGTGCTGACGGTCGCGGCGACCGCGGCGCTGTGCTGCGCGGCCCTCGTCGCGACGAGGACGGTGACGACGGAGGCGAACCCGAGGGACACGAAACCGTACAGGAAGAGGGTCGCGCGGAGCTGGATGAGCAGCACCTGACCGGCCGCGCGAGGGCGGACGTACCCCCGTTCCTGCCAGCCTTCCTGAGGCCCGAACAGCGCGGCCCCGAGCACGGCCAGGGCGATGACGAAGGCCGCGCCGACCGGCAGGATCGCCCGCGGGTGCTCCGTCAGCCAGAGCACGACGGCGAGCACGAGGCCGAGCCCGCCACCCGCGGCCGCACCGATCAGGGCGGCGTTCGGCTCGACCAAGCGCAGGTGGTCGTCAGACCTCGACGATCGGCCAGCTCTTGCCGAGCACGGCCTCGATCTGTCCGGGGAGTGATGTGAAGACGGCCGCGGAGTGGCTCGCCGCCGTCAACGCCGCATGCCCCGCGCCGATCCGCCCGGCCCGTGCTGCCATTCCCCCGATGATAGGAAGGTCGTCAGGACCGTTGACGTTGGTTTGCGGCTCATCAACCAGGACGACGGGATGCAGCCGCAGCACTCGCAGCATGTCCAAGTCACCGTCGTAGTCCATTGCTTGATAGGCCTCGAGCAGGCATGTGCTCGGAATTGTCACGCCGAAGCCTTCCTCGGCCGCACGGAACAGCAGCTCACCTACGCGGTCGACACCGTGCACATATGCCATGAGGGCACCTGTGTCGAGGACTGCTTCGACGATCATCTGCGCGGCTGCCAGTCATCGGGAAGCACGCCTTCGGACTTCAGGCGGGTGATGACGTCATCCCGGACATGTCCCGGCACTCGCAGTTGCTCCCGCAGTGCGGCAGCCTCGGCCGGATCGGGGGTGAACTGCCGATGCCCGGCAGCGGTCAGTGCGGCCTGCATGCGCTCCAAGGTTTGACGGCGCCGCAGTGCCTCGGTGACGTAGGCCGACACCTGCCCGGCAGGCAGATCCTTCAGGGGCCCGGCGACGTCTTCCGGCAGGGATACGGTAAACCTGACCGTTGTCATACTGAACAGCCTACAACGGTATGAACATTGGTGCGCCACTGCCGACCGGCTGCCGTAGCAGCTCAGGCATCCTGGCGGGACTCGTGGGGCAGGGGCAGGTCGGCGGCGATGCTGCCCAGCAGGGTCAGGGCCTGGGCCGACGGAGTGCCCGGCGGGGCGTGGTAGACGAGCAGCTGCTGGCCCGGGGCGCCGTTGACCGTGAACGTGTCGTACGACAGGGTCAGCTCGCCGACCATCGGGTGGACGAAGCGCTTGATGCCGGCGGTCTTCGCCGCGACGTCGTGGCGGGCCCACAGGCGGCGGAAGTCGTCGCTCTTCAGGGACAGCTCGCCGACCAGGTCGGTGAGGCGGGGGTCGTCGAGGTCGGTGCCGGCGCTGGCGCGCAGGCTCGCCACGGTCTCGACGGCGACGCGGGGCCAGTCGGCGTAGACGCGGCGGGTGCCGGGGTCCAGGAACATCGCACGGACCATGTTCTGGCCCTTGACCGAGCAGTGGTTCAGGGCGGCCGCGAGCCGGTTGTTTGCCAGGACGTCCAGGTGGCGGCCGACCACCAGGGCCGGCGTGTCGGACCACAGGTCCAGCAGGCGCAGCAGGCCGGGGCTGACCCGCTCCGGCTGACGGGCCCGGCGGCGGGGGCGGGCGACGGGACGGGCCAGCTCCCGCAGGTGCGCGACGGCGTCGTCGTTCAGCGTGTACACCCGTGCCAGGGCGTCGATCACCTGGTCGGACGGGTGCTTGTCACGGCCCTGTTCGAGGCGGACGTAATAGTCGGCGCTGACCCCCGCGAGCAGCGCGACCTCCTCGCGCCGCAGGCCCGGGGTGCGGCGGCGGGTGGGCTCCGGCAGGCCGAAGTCCTCCGGGCGGGCCACCTCCCGGCGCGCCCGCAGGAACTCGCCGAGGCGGTTGTCGCTGTGCATCATCCCAGGTTAGGTGGCATCGCGGGTGATTGCCTGGCCCCCGTACCCCTAGGAAGACGCCGTCCTGGCAGCCGCCCGGTGCGGGCGCGACGGTGGATCCATGACCAACACCAACGCATTGAACGGCCGCGTCGCCGTCGTCACCGGAGCGACCAGCGGCATCGGCGCGGCGACCGCGAAACGGCTCGCCGAGGGCGGCGCGTCCGTCGCGCTCATCGGGCGGCGCGAGGGGCGGCTGAAGGAGCTCGCCGCGGACATCGGCGGCAACGCCCTGCCCGTCGCCGCGGACGTGGGCGACCTGGACGCGCTGCGGGGCGCGGCGGCGACCATCCGCGCGGCGTTCGGCCGGGTGGACCTCGTCGTGGCAAACGCGGGTGTCATGCTCGCCGCGCCGTTCGAGTCGGCGGAGACCGCCGAGTGGGACCAGATGATCGGCACGAACGTCACCGGGCTGCTGTACACCGGACGGGCGTTCATCGACGACCTGCTCGCCGCCGCGGCCGACGGCAGGCCCGCCGACCTCGTGCACGTCGGCTCGATCGGCGGGCACACCGTCTTCCCGAACTACGGCGTGTACACGGCCACCAAGGCCGCCGTCGCGCACCTCACCCGCAACCTGCGGGCCGAGCTCGGCCCGCGCGGCGTCCGGGTGAAGAACGTCGAACCCGGCTTCGTCCTCACCGAGCTCGGCGACGGCATGCTCGACCCCGGCCAGCGCGAGACCCTCGCGCAGTGGCGGGACTCCATGGAGGTCCTCACCCCTGAGGACGTCGCCGACGCGATCGCGTACATCGCCGCCGCACCGACCCGCGTCAACCTGGCCGAGGTGATCATCGTCCCCACCCAACAAGGCTGAGCCACGGGGCTTGACCTTGACCCAGGGGCAGGGCTCGACGATGGGCGGCATGAACGAGATGACGCACATCAGCGAGCGGGTCGCGGCCTTCTGCGACACCACCAAGGTCCCCGGGTACGTCGTGGGCGTGTACCGCGACGGCGAGCAGCGTGTCCTCGCGCACGGGGTGGCGAACATCGTCACCGGCGCGCCGATGCGGGAGGACACCGGGTTCCTGTTCGGGTCCATCACCAAGGTGATGACGACGATGCTCGTGCTGCGGCAGGTCGAGCGCGGCGCCGTCGACCTCGACGAGCCGGTCGTCACGTACCTGCCGGAGTTCGCGCTCGCCGAACCGGGCGCGGCCGGCCGGATCCGCGTACGCCACCTGCTGACACACACCAGTGGGATCGACGCCGACCTGTTCTTCCCCGCGGGCGGCGGGCCGGACGCACTGCGGGTCTACCTCGCCGGTCTCGCCCGGCAGTGCGGCACGCTGTTCGCGCCGGGGGAGCACGTCAGCTACTCCAACGGCGGCATGATGGTGGCCGGGCGGCTGCTCGAGGCGGTCACCGGCACGCCATACCACGAACTGCTCAGGCGCGAGGTGTTCGAGCGGGTCGGCATGGCCGGCTCGGGCACCTCCGCCGCCGAGGCGATCCTGCGCGGCACCGCGGTCGGGCACTTCGCCGACCCGGTGACCGGGCAGGTGCGGCGCACCGACATGTTCATGCTGCCCGACACGTGGGCGCCGGCCGGTGGCACGCCGATCGGCACGGTCGCCGACCTGCTCGCGCTCGGCCGGGTCCATCTGGCCGGGGGAGCGTCGGCGAGGCTGATGCGGACCGTTTCGCATGACATGGGTACGCCGAATCTCCCACCCGTCGGGATGGGCTGGCTGCTGCCGACGTTCGGCGGCGCGACCGTGATGACGATGACCGGCGCGTCACCCGGCGGGGTGGCCGTGCTGGCCGTGGCGCCCGAGCACGACCTGGTGTTCGCGGCGTACGGCAACGACCCGCGGGCCCTCGCGCTGCACGACGAGCTGCTGCCGTCGCTGCTGCCGGGCCGCCTGGACGTCGCCGCGATCAGGCCGCTGCCGGCGGAGCCGGACCTGGCGCGCTACGCCGGCACGTACCGCTCGGACCAGCTCCGCGTGGACGTGCGCGTCGTGGACGGCGAGCTGGAGGAGCAGATCACCTACGAACCCGCCGACGGCGTGCAGGAGGCGACGTTCACCGGTTTCGCCGGCGGGCCGTTCGTGGTCCCGCCGATGCGGTACGCGCCCGTCGGCCGGGATCTGTTCGCGCCGGCCGGGATGCCCGTCGGCGAGCTGGATCTCACGTCGCGGCAGTACCTCATCTCGTACCATGGCGACACCGGGGACGGGCCGACGCATCGCTGCGCGGGCGGGCGGATGACCCGCCGCGTCACGCCGGGCGAGCGCTGACAAGGATGCGGGCCATGAGCGACGAGCGGCACCTGCTCACCATCGGCCAGCTCGCGGACTACGCGGGCGTGACCATCAAGGCCGTGCGCCACTACCACGCTCGTGGCCTGCTTCCCGAGCCGCCGCGCGACGCGTCGGGGTACCGCAGGTACAACGCCCGCCACGCGATCCAGCTCGTGAAGGTCAAAACCCTTGCGGACGCGGGTGTTCCGCTCGCCCGCGTCAAGGAACTGCTCACCGCGGGCGCCGAGGAGTTCGCCGCCGCGATCGCCGAGATCGACCGGGACCTGCGCCGGCAGGCGGAGAAGATCCGCCGGAGCCGGGACCGCATCGCGCAGCTGCGCAACGGCGACCGGCTCTTCGTCGCCGCGGAGGTCGCCACGTACCTGGAACGGTTGCAGGGCCTGGGCATCAGCGAACGCACGGTGCATCTGGAGCGTGACCTCTGGCTGCTGCTGCACGCGGTGTCGCCGAAGGACGCCGACGGCTGGATCGCCGACAAGCTCGACGCCCTCGACGACCCCGAGTTCCAGGCCATCTACCTCGCCTACGACGCGGCGTTCGACCTCCCGCCCGACGACCCGGGTCTGCCGGCGCTCGCCGCGCGGGCGCGCCGCTGGTACACGATGCGGTATCAGGCAACCGAATCCGCCGGTGACGTCGACCCGGCCATCAGCCAGCTGGCCGCCGCCTCGGTCGGTGCGTCGTCGCCGGCGTGGACCCGACTGGCCGAACTTGCTCGTCCGGCGACCGCTGACAGGTAAAGTATGTGAATGGGTCGATCGGGGCGCGACCGTGGTTCGAAGCTGGCTGCCTGGAGCACGGTCGCCACCGTCGCACTGGTGCTCGCGGCGCTCACCGCCGCGGCCGCCTGGATCTTCCTGGACGAGCACACGGACTGGCAGAGCCGCGGCGAGCCGGTGACCGCGCCCGCCGTCGCGACGGTCCGCATCGAGCGGGCGGCGGTCCTCGACGGCACCGTGGCGGACCTGGCGCGGTCCCGGGCGGAGAAGTTCGTCCTGAACGTCGCCGGGGTGCCGCAGTCGACGTTCGGCAACTGCCCGGACCCGCCGAAGGACGGCTGGCGGCGCTGCGTCGTCGACTACGACAGTCTGATCACCGAGGTCGACGTGTACACCGGGGTCTACGACCTCGTCGGCCTGAACCCGGGCAGCCCCTACGACGAGTCGATGCTGCGGGTGCGCGGCCGCAAGCTCGTGTATACGCGGGACGGGGTGCTCACGGCGCTGTTCCGCGACTTCGCCGACCACACCGGCCTGCGCTGCGAACGCCTCGAGGACCGCGCGGTGTTCGTCCAGGACGGCCCGCTGCCGCCGATCTGCTACGGCTACCCACCCGGCCGCAACATCATCCGGATCCGGTTCATGGTCGGCTCCGACGACACCGTGTACGCCAGGCGCTACTGACCGCGCTGCACGCCAGGTGCACGCGGCGTACCGTACGGTCCGGGCATGCCGTTCGAATCCGTCCGTGGTCCCGCGTTGCCCGTCGACAGCCCGGGGGACGTCGCCGCGCTGGTCGATCTGCTGGGGCCGGCCGCCACCGACGACCGGCTGCGCAACTCGCTCTGCGACCACTTCGCCTACGTGGCGGGGGTCCACGTGGAGTGGTTCCGCCCGCACCAGGAGCGGGTCGTCGTGGAGCTGCTCGGCGGCTTCCAGGTCACGTTCGACACGCTCTGCGCCCTGTTGCACGGGGCGCCGGACAGCTGCGTGGAGCATCTGGAGCGCGAGCTGCGCCGCCAACGCTCGCCATGGCATCTGGACGTGCTCGCCGCGATCGGGACCGAGCCTGCGCTGACCGTGGCCGCCGACGTGGTCCGGAGCCACGGCGGCGCGGACGAGCTGGAGAACGCCGGGTTCTGGACGCCGCCGAGCGGCCCGCTGCGGCAGCGGTTCTCGTCGCACCGGCTGGCCCTGCAGCGCCGTCCGGTGGCCGACCTGGCGGAGCTGCTCGGGGCCGATCATCCCGTCGGTCTGCCGCTGGACCGCGTCGTGCGCCGCCCGGAGGCCACCCCGGTCGACTGGCACTTCCTGTCGCTGCGCGCCGCCGCGCTGCCCGGCGTGCCCGCGTGGCCCGCCGAACGCCTGCACCTGGTCGAGACGGACGACGGGTGGGCGGTCGCGGGCACGGTCGGCGACGACGGCCGCTGGTATGACGAGAGCGTCGAAGCCGAGGGGCCGCCGGAGGACTCCGAGCGCGACAACGACGAGCCGGACGGCCGTGGCATGGTCGTGCTCCGGCCGTTCGACGACACGCTGGTCTACTGCAACGGCCACATCCTGTCCACGCCGGACGTCTACGGCATGGTGGGCGGGCCACCGATCGGCGTGTACTCGAACCCGTCGTGCCGCTCCTGCGACCGGCTGATGTTCCACGTCGCCACGGTGACGAACCACATCCGGGGCCACGGCGACGGGTTCCGCAGCCTGTACATCTGCGAGGACTGCCGCGTCACGTCGTGCACCGCCTCGAACTGGAACTGAGCCGGCACGGGAGGCGATACTGCCGCTGTGACGATCAAGGCGCTGATCTTCGACTTCGACGGCCTGATGATGGACACGGAGACCACGCTGCTGGAGAGCTGGCGCTGGGAGTGGCGCCGGCACGGCCTGGAGCTCGACCCGACCGGCTTCTTCGCCGACCACGGCGGCGACGCGAACGAGCCGCGGTACGCGGCGCTCGCCGCGGCGGTCGGACCCTCGTTCGACCGCGGGTCCAGTCATGAGCTGCGGATGGCCCACCGGCTGACGCTGAATGCGGCGCTGGAGCCGGCGCCCGGCATCGTCGACTGGCTGGACCGGGCCGGGGAGCTGGGGCTGCGGCTGGCGGTGGCGAGCAGCTCCGCGATCACGCACGTGGGCGCGATGCTGGACCGGGCCGGGCTCCGGGCGCGCTTCGAGGTGCTGGCGACCGGCGAGGAGGTGGCCGTGCACAAGCCCGATCCGGCCGTGTACCTGCTCGCGCTGCACCGCCTCGGGCTGCCGGCGCAGGACGCGGTCGCGTTCGAGGACACCGTGCACGGCGTGGCGGCGGCGCACGCGGCCGGGCTGCGCTGCGTGGCGGTGCCGAACCCGCACGCGGACCACGCCCGCTTCACGGCCGCGGACCTGCTCCTGCCCAGCGCCGCGGACCTGCCCCTCGACGCGGTCCTGACCGCAGTGGACGGTCGCTGACCGGCGATGAGCCGGCGCCGGCACGGCACGCCGCAGGACGGCGCTCTGCCGTGGCGGGTGGTCCGGGTAGCGTCACGGGCATGGAGCGTCCACCTGCTGACCTGGCCACGATCCGGCGGCTCGCTGCCGAGGTCGACACCACCGCGCTGTGCGACGCGGCCGCGGACATCCGCGTCGTGTCGCCGGCCCTGCGGTGCCGGTCGGCCGACCCGGTGCTGTGCGGGCCGGCGCTGACCGTGCGCTGCCGCGACGACTTCTTCGGCGTGGTCCAGGCGATGGAGCGGGCCGAGGCCGGCGACGTCCTGGTGGTCGACGGCGGCGGCCGGGAGACCGCGCTGGCCGGCGAGCTGATCGCCCGGGCGGCGATGGCCAGGGGACTGGCCGGGATCATCGTCGACGGCGGGTACCGGGACCTGCGGTTCATCGCCACCTGCCGCCTGCCGGTGTACAGCCGGCACGTGTCCCCGAAGGCCGGCACCACGACGCGCCTGGCGACGCCGGGCGAGACGATCAGCTGCGGCGGCGTGCCCGTCCATCAGGGCGACATCGTCATCGCCGACCACGACGGCATCGTGGTGCTCGACCCGGACCGTGCCGTCGCCCAGCTGACCGCCGCCGCCGAGGTGATGGCGGCCGAGACGCGGGTCGTCGAACGGCTGGCCGCCGGCGCGACCCTCGGCGACTGCCTGAACGTGACGGCACACGCCGACCGGCTGGCCCGCGGCGAACCGTCACGGCTGCGGTTCACCATCTGACCGGACCGGGGCCGCGGCCCTTCACGGCAGGATCTCGACGTAGCCGTCCGTTCCGTGCACACGGATCCGCTGCCCGTCCCGGATCAGCCGGGTGGCCTGCTCCACGCCCACGACGGCCGGCAGGCCGTACTCGCGGGCGATCACGGCGCCGTGGGTCATCGGGCCGCCCACCTCCGTCACCAGGCCCGTGATCGCGACGAACAGCGGCGACCAGCTGGGGTCGGTGTGCGCCGTGACGAGGATGTCGCCCGCTTCGAGGTCGGCCTGGGCCATGTCCAGGATGACGCGGGCCCTGCCCTCGACGGTCCCGGCGGAGACCGGGATGCCGGCCAGGGCGCCGTCCGGCACGCCGTCGCGCCGGTACGCGCCGGTGAGGGCCTCGCCGTCAGACGTGAGGACCCGCGGTGGCGTGAGCACCTGGTACGACCGGAACGCGTCCCTGCGCTGCCGGATGAGCCGGTCGTCCACGCGGCCGGTGCGCACCGCGTCGTGGAACTCCTGGAACGTGAGGAAGAAGACGTCCTCCTGCTCGGCGATCACGCCGGCCCGCGCGAGGCGCTCGGCCTCCGCCATCAGGGCCTGCTTGTAGATCCAGTAGCGGCTGATGATGCCGTACTTCGGGTACTCCCGGTAGCCGATGAAGGTCCGGACCCGCTCGATCATCCGCCTGGTCTCGTCGGCCTTCTGCTCCCCGTCCGGCAGGGCCCGCAGGCGTGCCAGCACGTCGTGCTCCGCCTGCTGCGCCTGCTGCCGTCCGTGCTCGAAGCGCCGCGCGGCGGCGCCCGGCTCGAAGAGCTTGATGTTGTCGAGGATCAGGGGCACCAGCGTGGTGGGGCGTTCGCGCCAGCGTGGCCTCGTGATGTCGATCTCGCCGACGCAGCGCATGCCGTACCGGTCGAGGTAGACCTCGATGGCGTCACGCGCCTCGGTCCCGCCCGCGAGCTTCGGCAGCTCGTCCAGGAAGCCGTCGTCGTCGACGCCCTGCAGGTACGCCACCACCTCCGGATGCGGGCGGATCGCGTCGGCGACGTCGAGCAGCGCCAGCCCCATCTCCGACGTGACGTTGCCGGGCGCGGACAGCGTGAGGGTGTCGGCCGCGTTCTTCTCGCCCAGCCACTCCTGCAGCTGGTCGTTGAGCCACCAGGTGGCCTCCATCCCGGCCATGATCGCCTGCATGCTCAACGGGTCGCTGAGGACCCGCTTGTGCTCCTGGACGGCCTCCAGCAGGAAGTCGAACAGCGCCGGCCCGCTCACCGCCGCGATGTCGCGCCGCAGGGCGGCGAGGGACGCCTCGCTGCGCCCGATCAGCTCGGTGACGACGGCCGGATCGGTCTCGAGCGCCGCGGACGCGCCCCTGACCGGCGGCCCGCCGGGACCGGCGTCCGGTAGCGCCGGGACGAAGCCGTCACGGTCCAGGAGGGTCTCCAGCGCGTCCCTGATCAGCGGGTCGGACCTGCCCGCGATGTCCAGGAAACCGGCGCGGCTCGCGGGTGAGGCCAGGAACCGGGTGGCGTCGACGAACAGCCTCCCACCGGCCTCGTACATCGGCGCCATCGCGGTCAGCTGCCACATGGACAGGCCCAGCGGCTTCATGGGGTCGGTCATCATCTGCTGGTGACCGACGGAGAGGTAGACGTGGTTGTCCTGGTCGCGGGCTGCGGGGATGGGGAACAGCGTGGTGATCGGCCGGCTCTGCACGATCTGGAAGTCGCCGCCGGCCAGGCACCACTCGATGTCCTGCGGGCGGCCGAAGTGTGCCTCGATCCGCCGCCCCAGCTGGACGAGCCGCACGGCCTGCGCATCCGTCAGCGAGGGCTGCCGCTGTTGCTGCGGGTCGAGCGCCACCTCCTGCGTACCGCCGGCCGGCAGGGCGCGGATCGCGAGGTGTTTGGCGCCGACCGCCCTGGTGATGACCTCGCCGTCGCGCACCTGGTAGACGTCGGGGTTCACCAGGCCGGAGACCAGGGCCTCGCCGAGGCCGAAGCCGGCGTCCACGGTGGCGACCTTGCGGTTGCCCGTGACCGGGTCGGCGGTGAACAGGATGCCGGCCGCGTCCGGGAAGACCATCCGCTGCACGACCACGGCCATGTGGACCGCACGGTGGTCGATGCCGTTGCGCAGGCGGTAGGTCACGGCCCGCTCGGTGAACAGCGACGCCCAGCACCGGCTGACGTGCCGGAGGATCGCCGCCGGGCCGATGATGTTCAGATACGTGTCCTGCTGGCCGGCGAACGACGCCGTCGGCAGGTCCTCCGCCGTCGCGCTGGACCGCACGGCGAAGGCACCGTGCCCGGCGCCACCGTCCTCGCTGAGGCGGCTCAGCGCGCCGGTGATCGCCGCCGCCAGGTCGTCCGGGACGGCGACCGCCTCGATGCTCCGGCGGATCTCCGCGCTGAGCGTGCGGATCGCCTCCCGGTCATCCGGATGCAGGCGGGACAACCGGTCGTCGATCGCCGGCACCTCGGCCATGATGGTCCGGAAGGCGGCCGTTGTCACGCAGAATCCGGCCGGTACGCGGACGCCGTCGATGCGTGACAGCTCGCCCAGGTGCGCGGCCTTGCCGCCGACGACCGCAATCTGCGTCTGGTCGACCTCTTGCAAGTCCAGCACGTACCGCTCGATCATCGGCAACACACCCACGTCGCGCCCCCAGTTCCTCGTCGGTGCCGTGTCCGGCCGCCGATTCTGCGGCACCACCCCGGTCTTGCCGCAAGCCCCCCGGTGCGCTATACGTTAGAAGTGGCAGGGAGCGAGATGTCCCTGCCTTGACTTTTGTCATCCGACGCGGGCCGCTTGGCGGCGCCCAGACCGATCACGATGGGCAGCCCCGCGAGCGCGATCAACCAGCAGGACAGCAGCCGGTAGGTCAGGACGGCGGCCGTGGCTGCCGCCGGGTCGGCGCCGGAGGCGATCAGCGAGGCCAGGAGGCCGGCCTCGACGAGCCCGGCACCACCGGCGACGAGCGGGATCTGCCGGACCAGCTGGCCGGTGAGGTACGCGCCGACGAGGGCCGTGGTGGCGGTGTCGAGGCGGAATGCGTGCGCTGCCGCGACGAAGCAGGCCAGGTCGAACAGCCGCCGCGCGACGGCCGCGCCGCCGGCCGTGAGCCAGTACCTGCCCGGCAGTGACCAGCAGGCGCGGGACGTGTCCGCGCCGAGCCGGATCAGGGCGCGGGCGCCGCGGTGCAGCGGCCCGTCGGGCGGCGCCGGGACACCCGGCGCGCGCTGGGCCGCGCTCTGCCCGGCCAGGCGGTGCGCCAGACGGTGCACCGGGTGGTGTACCAGGTGGTGTCGCAGGCGGTCCTTCAGACGCCGGGCCAGGACGGCGGCGGGCCACAGCAGGGCCGCAACGGCGGCGGTGCTCAGCAGCCCGGCGGTGCTCAGGCCGCTGAGGTACCAGGTGAGGTACACCAGCACGATGGCCGCGCTCGCCTGCATGCTGGCCAGGGCCGTGGTGGCGAGGGCGTGCGCGCTGGTGAGGCCGTGCGCGCAGAACTGCCGGACGGCGAACGCGGTCGACACCGGGCCACCGGCCGGCATCGCGGTGGACAGTGCCGTGCGGGCCAGTGACACGCCGACCGCCCTGACGTTGGACATCGCGCCGCCATAGGCGGCCAGGAGGCGGCGCTGCTGCACGGCGTACATGAGCACGGACCCGGCCTGCACGAGCGCCGCCGCGGTCAGCCACCACCACTGGGCGTCGACCAGCGACCGCAGGACGGTGCCGGCGTCGGGCAGGGACCGGCGCAGCAGGACGAACGCCGCAGTCACCGCCGCCAGCGTGAGTGCGAAACCCACCCACCGCGGCCAGGTCCGCGTCCGCGTCGCGACGGTCACCCGGATCAGGGCAGTGCTCATGCGCGTACAGTGCGGCAACGAGATGAGGACCGCCTGAACGCGACGAGTCGCGTCGATATCAGGGCCGCTGCCGCAAGACATTGCCCTGGGGTGCTTTCCGGTCCGCGGGGTGCGCGAGCGGCGTGACGGCGGCCTATGATGGTGGCGCGCCTCGGCCGTGATTCGACGGCCCCCCGGTGCGCGGCTCGGCCGCGCGGATCGTCACCGGAGCGCATCCGACCGCATCGCCGGTCCACCCGCCGCCCACTGCGTCATCGCGGCAATCCCCATCACCCTGCAGGCCCGGCCGGTCGAGTGCGCCGGTCCTCCACCATGCCCAGAAGGAGTTCCGTTATGCGGCGGTACATCATCACCGGCGCGCCAGGCGCGGGCAAGACGACGATCCTGGCGGCGCTGCGGGGCCGCGGATACGCGGTGGTCGAGGAGGCCGCGACCGACGTCAACCTCCGCCTGCAGGCCCTTGGCCGGGACCAGGCGTGGCGCGATCCGGAATTCATCGACGCGATCACGCTCCTGCAGCGGGAGCGCCTGGAGCAGCCCGCACCACCGGCAACCGACGTCCAGGTCTTCGACCGGTCGCCGATCTGCACCCTCGCCCTGGCCGCCTACCTCGGCCAGCCGGTGACGCCGGTCCTTGCCGGGGAGATCGACCGCGTGACCGCGGAGGCGAGCTATCAACGCCGGATCTTCTTCGTCCACCTGCTCGGGTTCATCACCCCGACAGCGGTACGCCGGATCAGCCTCGCGCAGTCGGTCGCGTTCGAGCGGTTCCACGAGGAGGCGTACCGCTCCCACGGCTTCGAACTGGTCGACGTACCCGCCGGAACCGTCGAGGAACGGGTGGACCTGATCGACAGGTGCATACGATCCTGGTCTTAATTCAAGTCCCGTATTGACGCGAAATCCCGAGGGGCATAGCCTGCGGTGGATCTGTTAAGCAACTTCACAGATCGGTCGTCCTGCCGGCTCCACCCGGTCGGCAGGAGCGGTTCCCGCCCGCCACGGGACTCCCACCCCCTCGGCTGACGTGGTCCATGGCGGGTCCTTTTTGCCCAGAAAGGACCTGAATTGCGCAAACTCAAGACCCTGGCCGCCGCCGTGGTCGCGGCAACGGCCGTCGCGGCCGGCGTGGTCGTCACGGCCAGCCAGGACGCTGCGGACGCCGCAGTGGTCTGGGCCGAGGAGTTCAACGGCCCGGCCAGGCAAGGCGTCGACACCACGCGGTGGAACTTCGACACCGGCGGCGGTGGCTTCGGCAACCAGGAACTGCAGTACTACAACAACGGCACCAGCAACGTGTACCAGGACGGCCAAGGCAACCTGGTGATCGAGGCCCGCCGGGAGAGCGGCGGCCGCACCTGCTGGTACGGCACGTGCCAGTGGACGTCCGGCCGGATCCAGACCGCCGGGAAGTTCACCCAGCAGTACGGGCACATCGAAGCCAGGGCGCAGGTGCCGAAGGGCACCGGGCTCTGGCCGGCGTTCTGGATGCTCGGCGGCGGCAACTGGCCCACCGACGGCGAGATCGACATCCTGGAGAACGTCGGACGCGACCCGAACACGATCTACGGCACCCTGCACGGCCCGGGCTACTCCGGCGGCAACGCGGTCGGCGGTACCCGCAACCTCGGCCAGCCGGTCGGCGACGCGTTCCACGTGTTCGCGATCGACTGGTCGCCGAACCTGATCGTCTGGACGGTCGACGGTTCGGAGTACTTCCGGGCCACCCCGGCCAGCCTGCGCGGCAACCGGTGGGTCTACGACCACCCGTTCTTCATCATCCTCAACCTGGCCGTCGGCGGGAACTTCCCCGGCAGTCCCAGCGGCAGCACCCCGTCGGTCAACCGGTTCCTGATCGACTACGTCCGCGTCAGCACCTCGGGCACGACGCCGCCGACCGGCGGGACGAACGCCCTGCGCGGCACCGGCAGCAACCGCTGCATCGACATCCCCGGCGCCAACCCGGCGGACGGGGCCCGGCTGCAGATCTGGGACTGCAACGGCTCCGGCGCGCAACAGTGGACGATCGGCTCGGACGGCACCATCCGCGGGCTCGGCAAGTGCATGGACGCCGCCTCGGCCGGCACCGCCAACGGCACGGCGATCCAGCTGTGGACGTGCAACGGCAGCAACGCGCAACGCTTCACCGTCAGCGCCGCCGGCGACATCGTCAACATCGGCGCCAACAAGTGCGTCGACGTGGTCGGCCGCGGCACCGCCAACGGTTCGCAGCTGCAACTGTGGGACTGCACCGGCGGGTCCAACCAGAAGTGGACCCGGGTCTGACCCGTCATCCCGCGGGCCCCGCGTCCCCGTGACGCGGGGCCCGCCCGGATTCGCCGCTTCTGGGACTTCCGACTCATCCGTCCCAGGCCGATGTTCCATACCGTGCGCCTTGGCCCTGTTTCCCGCCGCCAAGGAGATTCCATGGGCATCAATTTCAGGCTGCCCCGCGCCGTCCTCATGCTGGCGATCGCCGTCGCCGCCGTGGGCGCGGCCGGCACGGCGACCGCCGTGGCAGCCGACAACCCGCCCTTCGCCCCGTACCAGGAGATGCACGCGAACTGCACGGTCACCCACCGGCTCGGCGACGACCCGATCGTCTTCCCCGGCCTGGCCGGCGCCTCGCACAACCACACGTTCATCGGCAACCCGTCGACGAACGCCGGGTCCACCCCGGAGTCGCTGGTCGGCGGCACCACCTCGTGCGAGGACACGAAGGATGCGTCCGGCTACTGGTTCCCGACGCTGCTGCAGAACGGCACCCCGGTCCTTCCGACCCGGTCGACCGTCTACTACAAGTCCGGCGTCAAGGACTACCGCACCGTCAAGCCGTTCCCGGCCGGCTTCAAGCTCCTGGTCGGCGACGCCCGCACCGCCGACGTCGCCCACTTCACCGGCAACTTCCAGTGCACCGGCTACAAGGGCGCCGACATCCCGCCGTCCTGCCCGTCCGGCGCGAAGCTCGAGGTCCGCCTGAAGGCCCCGAGCTGCTGGGACGGCGTCCACCTCGACACCGCCGACCACAAGTCCCACATGGCCTGGCCGGTCAAGGGCGTCTGCCCGGCCGACCACCCGGTGCCGCTGCCGATGCTCGAGATCAAGATTCCCTACCCGCTGGTCAACGGCAACACCACCGGCCTCGCGTACTCCTCGGGCGCGAGCTACACGTTCCACTACGACTTCATGAACGGCTGGGACGCGCCCCGCCAGGCCTACCTGGTGTCGTACTGCATCAACGGCGGCCGCCAGTGCAACGGCTTCGGCGTGGACTCGAAGAAGCCCTGACCCGGATCGCGCCCGCAGGAGAGGCCCGTCCCGTTCGGGGCGGGCCTCATGGACCGACCGCACGACACCGACCAGGTGGCAGTGCAGTTCACCGGCTCCTGATCGGACAGGTTCGCCCGTTGCAGGGCGGGAAGGATCGCCCGCCGGTCGGGCAGCCCGTAGGCGTCCACGAACAGGCGGAGCCGGGCCGGCCGACTCGAGGTGGCGCAGGTACTCGTGCACCGCCGCGGACCACGAGCCCAGCGGCCGGTGGACCCGATCGCCGCGGCGGGCGATGTTGTGGGTCATCCTGCCGCCGGTCAGCGGTTGCTCGCGGTCCCCCATCAGCGCAGTATCCCGGACCGGCGCGGCCACGACGCGTCGGCAGGCGTACCGGGGGCGCCGTGACGACACGGGCGGTATGTTCGGGTGGTGGGTGGGGCGTACGTCGCGGTGATCGGGGCCGGGCAGGCCACGCCGGAGCAGGAGCGGGTCGCGGAGCGGGTCGGTGCGCTGCTGGCGGAGGCGGGCGCCGTCGTCCTCTCCGGCGGGCGTGGCGGGGTGATGCTGGCGTCGTGCCGGGGAGCACACGAGCGCGGCGGCCTCACCGTCGGGCTGCTGCCGGGATCGGACCGTGCCGACGGCAACCCGTACCTGACGATCGCGTTGCCGACCGGCATGGGGGAGTTGCGCAACGGGCTCGTCGCCAGGACCGCGGACGGGCTCATCGCCGTCGGCGGCGGATGGGGGACGTTGAGCGAGATCGGCTTCGCGATGCGCATCGGCAGGCCGCTCGTCGCGGTCGGCAGCTGGACGGTCGCCCGTCCGGCGGGCGGTCCGTCCTACCCGACGGTCGACTCCGCCGAGGCGGCCGTCTCGTGGGTGCTGCGGGCAGTCAGCCGATAGGGCCGAGCAGCTCGATGCCGTTGTCGGCGGCCGCCTTCAGCACCGACTCCATGTCCGGCGTGGCGAGCGCGGCGACGGCGCGGCTGAAGCCCTCCATCGGTGCGCCGGGTGCGTGGACGACGAAGGCGACCGCGGCGGCCGTGGACTCGTTGCGCACCGTGTGCGGGGTGTTGCCGGCAAGCGGGACGACGTCGCACGATCCAGAGCTTCGACTGGGGCGCGCTCAAGCGGATGCGGGAGGTCGAGCCGCGGCTCGGGCTGGTCGCACTGACCAACCGTGACTTCCTGCAGACCGGGCAGCCGGGCGCGTCGCCGTGGCTGGGCGGCCTGGACATCGACGACTTCGGCGGCGACCCGATCGCCGCGGTGAAGACGCTCGGCGTGGTCGCGTTCTCGCCGGTGCACGGGCTCCCGCAGAACGGCAAGGTCACCGACACCGGCTACCAGCCGTACGTCACCAAGGCCATGGTGCAGCACGCGCACGCCAACGGCATCAAGGTCGTGCCGTGGACGGTCGACGACCCGGCGACGATGCACAAGCTCATCGACGACGGCGTCGACGGGCTCATCACCGACTACCCGGACCGGCTGCGGGCCGTCGCCGCGCAGCGGGGCTTCGCGCTGCCGCGCGGGACGAAGTCGCCGTTCGACGTGCAGGCGCACCGCGGCGGCAAGGCGACCCGGCCGGAGAACACCCTCGCCGCGTTCCGCAACTCGCTGGGCAACGCCGACATCTCCACCCTGGAGCTCGACACGGGCGTGACGAAGGACGGCGTCCTCGTCGTCAGCCACGACCGGGCGATCAACGGCGGGCACTGCCGCGACACCGCGCCGGTACGCCCCGGCGACCCGCTGTACCCGTACGTGGGCAGGAACATCAAGGACCTGACGCTCGCCCAGGTGAAGACCGTCGACTGCGGCAACGCGTCCGTGCCCGGCGAACGCATCCCGACCCTCGACGAACTGTTCGCCTTCGTGAAGGCCAGCGGCCGCGACGACATCCGGCTCAACATCGAGACGAAGATCAGCCCGACGGTCGCGGACACCGAGCCGTACCGGGCCTTCACGATCCGGCTCGTCACCGCCGTCGGCAGGGCCGGGTTCGCGCGGCGGGTCACCATCCAGTCGTTCGACTGGCGCACGATCCAGCTGTCCCGCAAGCTCGATCCGCGCATCGAGACGGTGGCACTGGTCTGGCAGTACGGGCCGAAGGAGTGCGCGACGCTCGCCGACGAGTGCTCGCTGCAGGCGGTGTACGGCGATCCGAAGGTGAAGAGCCCCTGGACCGGCACGCTGGACTGGTGGAGGTTCCGCGACCTCGGCAAGCTCGTCAAGGCCAGCGGCGCGTCGACGGTCTCGGCGAACTGGCAGGTGCACGACCCGGCCCAGGGCACCGTCGTGTCCGAGGACCGGTACCTGCGGCAGGACCCGTCCTACTTCCACGGCCCCGCGGTCGACGTGCTGCACCGCAGGGACGGGCTGAAGGTCGTTCCGTACACAGTGGACGATGAGCCGACGATGGACCGGGTCATCGCACTCGGCGTCGACGGCATCATCTCCGACGACCCCGACAGGCTCATCGCCGTCGCCCGGCGGGCCGGACTGCGCTGACGATCCGGTGGGGCGGCGGCAGACAGATCGCCGCCCCGCCGGGCGCCGACGAGGGCTCAGGTGGTCTCGTCGTCGATGAGGCCGTACGGCGGCTGCTCCGGCCGCCGGGAGAACCGCACGACCACGTCGTCGGCGGCCGCCGGCGGTGGGGCGTTGTCGGCGACCACGATCTGCGCGCCGACGCCGCGGCCGGCCAGCCACTGCTCCAGGTGCCGGTAGATGCGTTCGATGGTGAGGCTGTCCGCCAGGTCACCGGCGACACCCAGGTTCTTCTGCGGGCTGTCCAGCATCAGGAACCCTGGATGCGACGACCGGGACTCCCACGCCACCTCGAACAGGGCGAGCTGCCACGCGAGCGCGATCAGGGTCCGCCCGCCGGACGAGGCCGCCGTGTAGGGCTCGCCGCGCATGTACGGGGTGAGGTCCTCGGCGAGGTACGCGTCGGCGAGCTTCGGGTACCGCCACTCCTGCAGGATCTCCCGGTACCGTTCGCTGACCCGGCGCACGACGGCGGTGCGGTCCGCGCGGCGCGCCTGCGGGCCGGCCGCGGCGAGCTCCTCGCGGTAGGCGGCGACCTGGTCCATCTGGTGCAGGATGCCGGCGGCGCGCCGCTCCAGGCTCTGCACCAGCCGCAGCCCGCTCAGCGCCCGCTGCAGCGTCGCCGCGGCCTCCTCACGCCGCCGCGCGAGGGCGTCGCGCTGCGACAGGAACGGCGTGATCGTGTGCGCGGTCGCCTCGTCGACCTCCGCGGCGGCGCGGGCCTCGCCCTGCTGCGCACGCTCCGCCGCGTCCCGCAGCCGCGGCAGCTGCTCCTGCAGCTCCTCCACGTACCGGTTGAGCTCGGCGAGGCGGGTCTTGGCGGAGCGCAGCTCGGCGGTCACGTCCACGGAGCCGCCGTCGGTGATCGGCAGCAGGCAGGCGGGGCACCGCTCCTCCCCGCCGGCGAGTGGCGCCAGGCACGACGGGCACGCCGACACCCGCATCGGCTCGAAGAGGTGGTCGGCCTCGGCGAGCATCGTCCACTTGGCGACGTCGTCGGCGTAGCTGCCGTGCAGGGTCAGCATCCGCTGCAGCTGGGTCTCCCGGTCCCGCAGCTCGGTCGCGGTGCGGCGGGCCTCGAGGGCCGCGCCGCGGTGCCGCTCGCGCAGCTCCTCGGCGAACATGGTGTCGGCGCGGGCCTGCGCGTCCAGCGCGGCGATGGCCTGTGCGCACGCGGCGAGCTCGTCCTTCGCGGTGCGGTGCAACGCCTCCAGGTCCTCGCGGTCGCCGACGTGCTGCTCGTCGACGATCTGCTCCGCCGCCCGGTACGCCGCCCGGGCCGCCGACAGCTCGGACTCCACGGCCCGGATCCGTCGGCCGATCTCCACCGAATGGTCGTCGTGGACGTCGAAGACGACGTCGACCACCTGCCGCAGCTTCAGGTGCTTCATCGGCACGCTGCGGAACAGCAGGTCCTTGTCGTCGAGGCGTTCGTTGGGCAGGAAGCACAGCCACATCAGGTCGCGGAAGCTCAACGGGTCCGTGTCCGCGCCACCGGGCTGCTGCTGGCCGAGGGTGTCGCGCAGCCGGACCCCTTCGAGCTTGCAGTGCGACAGCAGCAACGTGGAGAGGCTCTCAGGGTGGCTTGCCGGTCGCAGCGGCCGGCGTACCGGCGGGGTGGCGCCCGGCTCGTCGAGGCGCCCCGCCCGCACGTACGCGAACATCGACGGCTCGCCGACGGCCCGCTCGATGAGATACGGCGACCCGGACAGCTCGACCTCCAGCGTGGCCGCCCGCACCTTCGGCATGATCTCCGGGTGCCGCGGATGGTCGGACGCGCCGAGGCAGTAGTCGACGAACTCGAGGATCGTGGTCTTGCCGGTGCTGAACGCGCCGGCGAGCACGGACAGCGGGCGCGGCGCGTCGTCGGGGGCGCGGAAGTCCACGTCGTAGGTCCGGTCGCCGCTGTGCAGGCGCAGCCGCCTGAGCCGGATGCCGTGTGCTCGCAAACCGATCATGTCAGGTCCTTCAGCGCGGACGAAGGAGCCGGAAGGAGCCACTGCCGCAGGCCTTCCCGCAACCTCCGCGTGCTCAGGCGGCGGAGGCGGCGGATGACGATGCGCGCCGCTGTGCGGTACAGCTGAGCATACATCGCAGTGAATCGAGCGGCCATGCTCGCGCCCTCCGGGGTGAGCTGGTAGGTCACCCGGCCGGTGGCCGTTACCTGGACGAGTCCGCGACCGACGAGCGCGGCGAGGTCGCCGGCGAGGTGCAGCTGCGCGGTGACGAACCGCTGTGCGGGGCTGGCGTAGGCGACGGCCCGGTCGTCGAAGCCGGCCAGGCGCAGCGCGGTGCGGTCCGGGTCGTCCTCCGCCCGCGCGAGCAGCAGCGGGTGCGCGGCGAGGAAGTCGTACACGCCCAGGTGCTCGACGTCGAGCGGCTCACCGGCGCACTGCAGCACCAGCAGGACACGTGCCTGCCGGAACACCGAAACGTCCTCGGGTGTCACGCGACCTCCCGCCAGTGCCTGACCCAGCCGGCGCGGCGGTCCTCCACCACGCGGTGCATCAGCCCGCACCGGTGCACCGGCCCGGCCCGCAGCTGCCCCGGGAATGCCCCGGACTCCCGGATCTCGCGCATCACGTCGGCGTGCAGCCCGGGCAGCCGCGGGTCGACGGTCGCGGTCATGGCGTTGAAGCGCGCCTCCCAGATGCCGTGCACGACCCCGTCGGCCTCGCCGAGGGCGATGATCTCGGCGGGCACCCGCTTGTCGAGGACCTCCCGGGCGAGGAGCTCGGCGTTGAAGTACTCCCGCTTCGCCGCGCCGACCTCGGTGTGCCCGGCCGCGCGCAGCTGCCGCACGAACAGCGCCTCGTCCAGCGCGGCCGCGTCGTCCGCGGCGAGGTCCCGCACCGGCGTCCGCTGCGCCTGCACCGGCACGTACGGGTCGTAGAAGTGCCGCCGCACGTGCGCGCAGTCCGGCCGGATCAGATGGTTGCGCAGCACGTTCTCGTGCCAGAGCTCGATCGCGACGCCGCTCTCCCGCTGCCGCCGCGCCCGCCAGTTGTCCCACCACTGCGCGGTCTGCGGGTCCATGCTCGCCGGGACGCACAGCACCCACTGGCTCAGCCGGTAGCCGTTGCGGGCCGCCGCGGCGAGCGCGGAGTCGAACGACTCGCGGATCTGCCCCTGCTGCGCACGGCCGACCACGGGCCAGAAGTACTTCGACTGCCAGATGACGACGAGTCCGGACAGCTCGCCGAGCAGGATGTCGATGCCCCAGTCGCCGGGGTTGGCGGTGACCGCCCGCGCGCCCGGGTAGATCGCCGCGAGCAGCATCGCCAGCATCTGCTCGAAGTCGTCGCGCGCGCCGGCGATGTTGCCGGCCCGCACCTGATGCGCCGCGAAGTTGATCGGGGGCTCACCGGAGGCAAGGCTCATCGCGGCCGCAGTCGCGGTCATCGCCCCTCCTCCCGCTCGCGCCGCAGCGTCCGACCCCCATTGATCTTCGCGACTTCCAGGTTGTCACGGACCGCTATAGATCCGCTACCAAGAGCGCGCTTTTCCCAGACTTTTCACCGGATGTTGGTCGCCCGAACAGGTGACGCGGCCACGCCCCGAGGACCCGGACCGGCCGCGTGTCGGCATGCGCCGAGGGTAGGCCCGCGCCGCCACGGTGGGTCAGCGGAGCCGGGTCAGGTCGATGTCGGCGTAGATGGCGGCGTGGTCGGAGCCCGCGTGCACCGGCTTCGTCATCGTCTCGTAGATCGGCCACAGGGCTCCGCGCCGGCCGCCCCACACACCCTTGCGCAGGATGCCGCCGCCGGTCGTCGCGGCGAACAGCGCGGGGGACAGCAGCACGTAGTCCAGCTTGTTCGGGGCCGTGCAGTACCCGTACGTGCCCGGGCGGCCGCCGTCCTCGAAACCGGGGTGGGTGCTGACGTCGCGCAGGTCGGTGCCCACCAGCAGTGGCGCGAGGGGCTCGCTGGCCGGGGTGTCGTTGAGGTCGCCGACGACCGCGACGAACGCGGTGTCCTGCGCGCGGTAGATGTCCGCGACCCGGGCGGCCTGCCGGCGGCGGCGCGCGTCGGAGGCGACCTTCCCGCCGTAGCCCTTGCTCTTGAGGTGGTTGACCAGCACCGCGAGGATCTGCCCGCCGGGCAGCCGGAAGTGGTACTCGGCGCAGTCGCGGCTGAAGATCCGGCCGTGCTCGTCGGCGTCGTCGACGTGGGTCCGCTGCCCGGCCGGCGGGTAGTCCACAGTGGACATGACGCCGACGTCGATGCCGCGTTCGTCGTTGCCGTCCACGACCATGAAGTGCTCGTAGACGCCGTTGAGGCCGCCGTCCGCGAACCGCTTCAACGCCAGGCGGCTCTCGGCCTCCACGACGCCGAGGATGTCGGCGCCGACGTCGAGGATGACCCGCGCGGTGTTCAGCAGCGCCAGCTCGTCGACCCGGTCGGTGGTCAGCTCGACCCAGCCGATCCAGTCGGCCCGCCCGCCCGCGACGACCTCGACCCGGCCGGTGCGCCGGCGCACCAGCAGCCGGCCACGGTTCTGCCGCAGCCGCGCGAACTTCGCCGTGTCACCGTTGCGCAGCCCCAGCCTGCCGAGCTCGCGCAGGATGTCGTGCTTGACCTCGTCGGTGTACACGGGCTCCTCCAGCAGCTCGCACACCTGCTGGAACGCCTCCAGGATCGGCCGTCCGGCCGCCCAGGTGCGCTGGTCGAGGGCCTTGGCCCGGTTGAACAGGTTCTCGACGTTGTAGCTCGCGATCCGCATCGAACCCCCTGTCCGTAAGTTACATGGCCGACGCCCGTTCGAAGCCGCGCGATGCCGGGTGCGCTTTACAGCGTGTCGAGGCTCCGCCTACGGTCCGGCACGCCGGCGCCCGCCAGTGCCGGCACCTTTTCCGCAGGAGGATTCCCGATGGGTCGAAGCTCACGCCGTACCGTGGCGATCGTCGCGGCCGGAGCGCTGCTGGGGTTGGCAGTGTCCGCGCCGCCCGCCGCCGCCGCACCGGACCCGGGGTCGCCGGTCAAGGTCAACCAGGTCGCCTACGTGCCGGGGCTGCCGAAGCAGGCGACCGTCGTCAGCGCCGCCACCGCGCCGATCACCTGGACGTTGCGCAACAGCGCGGGCACGACCGTCGCAACTGGACAGACGAGCGTGAAGGGCGCCGACGCGCTGTCCGGCGACGCCGTGCACGTCGCGGACTTCTCCGGCTACGACACCCCGGGCAGCGGCTACGTGCTGTCGGCCGGCGGCGCGGACAGCTACCCGTTCGACATCTCCGCCGCGCCGGTCAAGCAGCTGCGCTACGACTCGCTGGTGTTCTTCTACCACCAGCGCAGCGGCATCGCGATCGAGTCGCAGTACGTCGGCAGCCGCTACGCCCGCCCCGCCGGGCACGTGGGTGTCGCGCCCAACCAGGGCGACACGTCCGTGCCGTGCCGCACGAGCTGCGGCTACTCCCTGGACGTGCGCGGCGGCTGGTACGACGCCGGCGACCACGGCAAGTACGTCGTCAACGGCGGTATCGCCGCGTGGCAGCTGCTGAACATCTACGAGCGGGCCGCGAACGTCGCCGGCAGCGACCGGGCTGCGCTCGGCGACGGCACCCTCGCCATCCCCGAACGCGCCAACGGCGTCCCGGACGTCCTGGACGAGGCGCGGTGGGAGGTCGAGTTCCTGCTGCGGATGCAGGTGCCGGACGGGCGTACCGACGCCGGCATGGTCCACCACAAGATCCACGACGAGAACTGGACCGGGCTGCCGATGCGCCCGGAGGCCGACCCGCAGCGGCGCCTGCTGTCGCCGGTGAGCACCGCCGCGACCCTCAACCTCGCCGCCGTCGCCGCGCAGGCCGCCCGGATCTGGCGCACCATCGACCCGGCGTTCTCCGCCCGCGCGCTGACGGCGGCCGAGAAGGCGTACGCGGCGGCGAAGGCGAACCCGAACCGCCTCGCCAGCGGCACCGACAGCACCGGCGGCGGCGCGTACGACGACGCCACCGTCACCGACGAGTTCTACTGGGCGGCGGCGGAGCTGTACACGACGACCGGCGGCGCGTCCTACCGCACCGACGTGACCGGCTCGTCGCTGTACAAGGGCGCAGCGTTCAACCAGGGCGGCTACTGGTGGGGCTGGGTCGCCGCGCTCGGCGACACCACCCTCGCGCTCGTCCCGAACGGGCTGCCGGCCGCCGACATCGCCGCGACCCGGGCGAGGTTCGCGTCCTTCGCCGACGGCCTGCTCAGCCAGATGGCGACCCAGGGCTACCCGGCGCCGAACGGCGGCACCACCTACAACTGGGGCTCCGACGGGCAGATCGCCAACAACGCCGCCGTCCTCGGGCTCGCCCACGACTTCACCGGCCTCGCCAAGTACCGCACAGGCGCGTTCCAGGCCCTGGACTACCTGCTGGGCCGCAACCCGCTGAACCAGTCCTACATCGCCGGCTACGGCGAGAAGGCCGTCCGCAACGTGCACCACCGGTTCTGGGCCAACCAGTCCGACGCGTCGCTGCCGACCGCGCCGCCCGGGTCGCTGTCCGGCGGCCCGAACAGCGGCCTGCAGGACCCGGTCGCGCAGGCGCAGCTTGCCGGGTGCAAGGCGCAGAAGTGCTTCGTCGACGACATCGGCGCGTACTCCGTCAACGAGGTCGCCATCAACTGGAACTCGGGCCTGGCCTCCCTGGCCAGCTGGGCCGCCGACCACACCGGCACGATCCTGCCGCCGGACACGACCCCGCCGACCACACCGGGGACCCCCGTCGCGTCCGACGTCACCGCGACCTGGCTGCGGCTGACGTGGGCGGCGTCCAGCGACGCGGAGAGCGGCGTCACCGGTTACGAGGTGCGCCGGGTGTCCGGTGGCACGTCGACGGTCGTCGCGACCACCACCACCGCGTCGGCGTCGCTGACGGGGCTGAGCCCGTCCACCGCGTACACGTTCACGGTGGCGGCCCGCAACGGTGCCGGGCTCACCTCCGCCGCGTCGGCGCCGGTCACGGTCACCACCGCGGCCCCGCCCGCGGACGCGTTGCCGACGGCGCCGGGGACCCCGGTCGCGTCGGCGGTGACCGCGACGGGCATGACGCTGACGTGGCCCGCTGCCACCGACGACCACGGCATCGCCGGATACGAGATCGTCCGCATCCAGGGCGACGCCCTGTCGATCCTCGGCAGCAGCACGGGGCCGTCGACGGTCCTGACCGGGCTGACCCCGAACACCGAATACGTGCTGATGGTCCGCGCCAAGGACACCGCCGGGCAGTTCTCCGGGTTCTCCGCGACCGTCACGGTACGGACCCCGACGACGCCGACGGGTGGCTGCCGGGTCGCGTACTCGGCGAACAGCTGGAGCACCGGGTTCACCGGCAGCGTCACCATCACCAACAGCGGACCGGCCGCGTGGACGTCGTGGACGCTGACGTTCACGTTCCCCGGCGACCAGCGCGTCACGCAGGGCTGGTCCGGCCGCTGGTCGCAGACCGGGTCGGTGGTGACCGTCAGCAACGAGACCTGGAACGGCACCGTCCCCGTCGGCGGCACCGTGAGCCTCGGCTTCAACGGCTCGTACACCGGGACCAACGCCAACCCGGCGGTGTTCACCGTCAACGGCACCACCTGCACCTGACCCCGTGCACGCCGGCCGGCCGTTCCCCTCGGCCGGCCGGCGTGCACAGGGGTGCAGGGTGCGGCGGTCGTGGCGCGCCCGGGACCGGCGCACCACCCCCCGTCGGCGCCGCACCCGGCGGACGCCCCCGTAGAGGACCGAGTCTGCGCCGCCGGGACCGCCCCGGCGCGGATCCCGGACGAATCCGGACGGCGGCGATGGCCTACGTTTGGCGGAGCCGACCGACCCCCGTCCGGAAAGCCACGCATGCCCTCCACCCCAGCGTTCTCGGCGCCGCCCGACCCCGGGCGCGCGACCACCCTCGACGACCTGGCCAGGTGTCTGCGCGCGCTGAAGGTGTGGGCCGGTGACGTGTCCTACGAGACCATCGCGGCCAGGGTCAACGCGGCCTGGACGGCGGCGGGCCGGCCACCGGGGGAGCTGACCCGGCGGACCACCGTCGCGGACTGCTTCCGGCCCGGGCGGCGCCGCCTCAACCCGGACCTGGTGGCGGCCGTGGTGGCGGCGCTGCACCCCGACCCCGGATACGGCGCGCAGTGGCAGCAGGCGCTGCGGGTCGTCGGCGGGGAGACGGCGGCGGCCGCGCAGGTCCGGGTGCAGGACAGCCTGCCGCAGCCGCTGGCGGAGTTCACTGGTCGCACCGCCGTGCTCGACCGGCTGCGGGCCGCGGCCGCCGACGGGGGCACGTTCGTGATCGCCGGGATGGCCGGGGTCGGCAAGACGCTCCTCGCGGTGCAGGCGGGGCACCTGCTCGGTGCGGACCGGGCGTTCGACCGGGTGCTGTTCGTGAACCTGCGCGGCTTCCACCCGGACCCGGGGCAGCCGCCCGCCGACGCTGCCGCGGTGCTGGACGGGTTCCTGCGGGTGCTCGGCGTACCGGGGCAGCACATCCCGCACGACCTGCCCGCCCGTGCCGCCGCGTTCCGGGAGCGCCTCACCGGGTTGCGCAGCCTGGTCGTGCTGGACAACGCGGCCGGTGCGGAGCAGGCGCGGCCGCTGGTGCCGGGCGTCGACGGGTGTGTGACGCTGGTGACGAGCCGCCGGGCGCTGCACGGCCTCGCGGCGACGGACGTCCCGGTCGACGTGTTCAGCGCGGAGGAGGCCGTCGCGTTCCTGACGGCCGCGGCGCCGGGAGTGCCAGCGGGCCGGGATCCCGGCGCGACGGCCCGGGTCGCCGCCCGGTGCGGGCACCTGCCGCTGGCGCTCGGGCTCGCCGGTGGGCACATCCGGGCGAAGCCGGGGTGGACGATGACCGACCACGCCGACCGGCTCGACGAACGGCACCGCGACCGGCGCCTCGACAGCGGCGTCGAACTCGCGCTCGGACTGTCCTATCAGGACCTGCCGGCGGACCGGCAGCGGCTGCTCCGGCTCGTGGCGCTGCACCCCGGCCAGGACTTCGACACCGCCGCCGCGGCGGCCCTCTCCGGTGACGACGCAGCCTTTTCCGGCGACGGCGCCGCGGCGGCCCTTGCCGGCGACGACGGCGCCGCGGTCCTGTCCGGTGACGACGGTGGGGCGGCCCTTGCCGGTGACCGCGGCGCGGCGGTCCTGTCCGGTGACGACGGTGGGGCGGTCCTGTCCGGTGACGGCGTCGAGGCGGCCTTTTCCTCTGGCGGCCCCGCGGCCGGCGCGGCGCTCGCCGGTGCCGGCGGTGACCCTGCTGCCGGGGATGCCGTGGCCCGTGCCGGCGCGACGCCTGCCGGTGCCGGCGGTGACGCTGCTGCCGGGGTGCTGTGGCCCGTGCCGGCGCTGCGGCGGCTTTCGACGCGGCCGGGGCAGGGCTGCGGGCGTTGCGCCGTGACCACCTGCTGCAGGAGACGACGCCCGGCCGGTACACGCTGCACGACCTCGTGCGGGTCTACGCCGCGGGGCGCGCCGGCGACGAGGACGCCCCGCCCGAACGCCGGGCCGCGCTGACCCGGCTCTTCGACCATTACCTCGCCGCCTCGGCCGCGGCCATGGACGCCCTCGCGCCGGCCGAGGCCCACCACCGCCCGCGGATCGCGACCCGGGCCGTGGCCGCACCCGCCGGCGTCGACGCCGCCCGCGGCTGGCTGGACACCGAACGGCCCAACCTCATCGCCGTCGCCGCCTATACCGCCACCCACGGCTGGCACACCCACACCGCCGAACTGTCCGCGACGCTCGCCCGGTACCTCATCGGCGGGCACCACGGCGACGCGTTGAGCATCCACGGTCAGGCGCACCGGGCCGCCTGCCACGCCGGTGACGGGCCGGCGCAGGCGATGGCGCTCACCGCGCTCGGCGAGACCAGGCTGCGCCTCGGCGACGACGGGCCCGCCGCCGGACATCTGCGGGAGGCGCTGCACCTGTTCCGCCGCGCCGGCGACCGCACCGGGCAGGCCCGCGCCTCCGCCGCGCTCGGCGACGTCGAGCAGCGCCTCGGCCGGTACCGCCCGGCCGCGTACCGGCTCCGGCAGGCGCTGCGGCTGTCCCGGCTGGCCGGCGACCGCACCGGCGAGGCGCACGCGCTGACGAAACTCGGCATCGTCGAGGAGCGCCTCGGCCGGTACCGGGCCGCCGCCGGCCGGCACGAGCAGGCGCTCGCGGTGTTCCTCGCCGCCGGTGACCGCATCGGCGAGGCCGCCGCCCGCTGCAACCTCGGCGACGTCACCGCCAGGCTCGGCGGCCACGACCGCGCCGACGGGCACCTGCGGCGGGCCCTGGAGCTGTACCGGCAGGCGGGCAACCGTGACGGCGAGGCGTGGACGCTCAACAACCTCGGCACCGCGGCCACCCTGCGCGGCGCACCCGCCGAGGCCCTCGGCCTGCACCGGCAGGCCCTGGCCATCCACCGCGCGACCGGCGAACGCTACGGCGAGGCGTCCGCCCTCAACGGCCTGGGCGACGCCGCCCGCGCGACCGGCGACGCGGACGCGGCCCTGCGGCACACACCGCCGCCCGCGCCGTGGCCGCGGCGACAGGCGACCGGCACCAGCGCGCCGACGCCGAGACCGGGATCGGCCTCGCCCTGGGCACCGGCGGCCTGCCGCACCTGCGCGAGGCGCTGGCGTTGTACGAAGAGCTCGGCGTGCCGGCGGCGGATCGGCTGCGGGCGCTCGTCGCGCAGCTGTGACGGCCTCTCGCGGACCCTTCCTACCCGGCAGGCGGGTGCGACACAGACCCGGGCGCCCCGTCGAGCAGGGCACGCAGCGCCGCGCAGTGCGCCTTGTAGGCCCGTTCGCCGGCGGGGGTCATCCGGTACGTGGTGCTCCCGCCGCGCCCGTGCCCGTCCTTCGTGGAGCGCACGTAGCCGGCGCTCTCCAGGGTCGACATCTGCTTCGACAGGTCCGACTCGCTGATCTGCAGGTGGTCGCGGAGGAACCGGAACGACGCGGCGGGGGCGTTGGCCAGGATCGCCATCGCCGCGAGCCGCTTCGGCACGTGGATGACGGGGTCGATGCCGTCGATCATGCGAGCCGCGACCTGACCTTCGCCGCGGCGGCCGCGTATCGGCGCTCGTAGACGGCGAGCCCGGCGGTGACGAGCACGAACGCGACCCCCGCGGCGACGGGCACGCCGGCCAGCCACCAGGTGAGCGCGACGGCGACGGCGACGACCGGCAGCGCGATCGCGTAGCCGCGCCAGGCGGCCGCGATCTCCCGCGGCGGCGTGCCGCGCCCCGGCACCGGCAGCGCGCCGTGCCGGCGTCGCATCCAGGTCAGGAACAGCAGCTCCAGCACGATCAGCGCGCCGAGGGACCCGGTGAACAGGACGGCGTCCGACCGCCACCAGGTGAACGCGCCGATCATGGCGGCGACCCACGTGCCGACCGCGGGGGAGTACCACCAGGGAGTGCGCGGATAGTCGATGTACGGCGCGGCCTCCGCCCGCTGCACGAGCGCCAGCTGCTCCCGGACCTCATCACTTTCCATACTGGAAACCATACGCGATCACTTTCCGGCCCGGCAAGTGATGTGGTGCGCGCCGCCGCCCGGGTGATGGAATGCTTCGATGATCGAGGTGCGGCTGCTCACCCTCAACGCGCTCATCCGCGACAACGTCCCGGCCCGGCTGCGGGCGCTCGGCCCGGTGCTGGAGCGGTCCGGGTACGACATCGTGTGCCTGCAGGAGGTCCTGCACCGCGGCAGCGCGCGGCTGCTGCGCCAGGTCACCCCCGGCTACCCGCACCGGGCCGCGACCGGCGTGACGGTGCTCGCCGGTGGGCTGATGCTGCTGTCGCGGTGGCCGATCCGCCGGTACCGGTTCGCGCGGTACCCGATGACCCGGCCGCTGCGCACCGAGCTGCTCATGCGCAAGGGCGCGCAGCTCGCCGTGATCGGGACGCCCGCGGGGCCGCTCGCGGTCGTGAACACCCACCTGTCCGCCAACCGGGACGACGACTGGTCGGAGGGCAACCGGTACACCGGCATCATCCGCGGCGAACTCGACCATCTGGCGCGGGCGGTGACCGGGTTCGAGCCGTCGCTGCCCGCGGTCGTCGTCGGCGACTTCAACGTGCCGCGCGACTCGCCGGTGTTCACCCGCTTCGCCGCCGCCGCGGGCCTGCGCGACGTCCTCGCCGGCGACACGTCCACGACATACCGGCCCACCCCGCGCTGGCCGGCGCCGCCGCCCCTCGACCAGGTCCTCATCCGCGCCGTCGAGGACCGCCCGGCGGCCGTGCGCGCCCGCACCGTGCTGCAGGACCCGGTCCGCGTCGCCGACGGCCGCGACCTGTTCCTGTCCGACCACTACGGCATCGAGGCCGACCTGTCCTTCGGCGCGTCACCGCAGTGACCGGACCTGTTGCGGCCCGGGCGGGAGTTCGGGATTCTCGGCAGATGGGTGATGGGGACCAGCTGGCGGCGTTGCTGGACGAGCAGGCCGCGTTCTATCAGGCGGTTGCGGCCGAGTACGACGACCATGCACTGCCGTTCGCCGGCGGGGGTGAGCTGGCCGCGGCGCTGGACGCGTTCCGGCCGACCGGCAGCGTGCTCGAGCTCGCCTGCGGGCCGGGGACCTGGACGGGGCAGCTGCTGCGGCACGCCACGGACGTCACGGCCGTGGACGCCTCGGCGGGGATGCTCGGCATCGCCGCGGCCCGGGTGGGCCGGCAGCGGGTGCGGTTCGTGCAGGCCGACGTGTTCGGCTGGCGGCCCGACCGTCGCTACGACGTCGTGTTCTTCGGGTTCTGGCTGTCGCACGTGCCGGCCGAGCGCTTCGCGTCGTTCTGGTCGCTGGTGGCCGACTGCCTGCAGCCGGACGGGCGGGTGTTCTTCGTCGACGACTGGCACCGCACGGAGGAGGAGCTCATCGAGGGTGAGGGTTCGGCGGTCATCCAGCGGCGGCTCACCGACGGGACGGCGTACCGGATCGTCAAGGTCCCGCATCGGCCCGAGGCGCTGGAGCGGCAGCTCGACCGGATCGGCTGGCGCATCAAGGTCCAGCCGACCGGGGGACCGTTCTACTGGGGCAGCGGATGTGCCAAGGGACTGCCGGATCTTGATTCCCCACGGGGCACCTGATGACCGAACGGCCGACGTGTGACGGACCCATCGGTACTGGATCTGGAATGCCCAATTTGGTATGATAAGCGTGAATGTCTCCTATCGTTCGGTGCGGAAGGTTCGCCGATCGATCGGAGATGTTCGTGTGTTACGACGCTGACGCCCGCCCGCCGCAGTCCAGTGAGTCCGAGGTAGAGGTCGAGGCCGGCGCTGTCGTCCTCGAGTCCGCTGACGGCGCGCGGTTCGCGGGGTTCCTCGCGACACCGGCCGTCCACAGTGGAGCCGGAGTCCTCGTCCTGCCGGACAACCGGGGCCTGTCCGGCTTCTACGAGCAGCTGGCCACCCAGCTCGCCCGGCACGGGCACGCCGCCCTGGCGATCGACTACTTCGGCCGCACCGCCGGGCTCGACCACACCGCCCGCGGCGACGGCTGGGGCGACATGGCCAACCTGATGCCGCACCTGGCGCAGCTGCGCGAGGAGCAGCTGTCCGCCGACTTCACCGCCGCGATCGGACGGCTGCGGCACGCAGCGCAGGCGGTGGTGTCGCTCGGGTTCTGCGTCGGCGGCCGCTTCGCCTTCCTCACCGCCGCGGCGCGCTTCGGCCTGGCCGGCGCGATCGGCCTCTACGGCATGCCCGGCGTCCTGCTCGGCAGGCCCGGACCGACGCAGCGGGCGGCGGACCTGGTCGCGCCGATCCTGGGCATGTTCGGCGGCGCCGACGAGGGCATCGGCGCGGCCGAGGTCGACGCGTTCGACGCCGCGCTGACCACGCACCGCGTGCCGCACGAGATCGTCGTGTACCCGGGCGCACCGCACGGCTTCTTCGACGAGCAGCTGCCCGGGCACGCCGGCGCGCAGGACGACGCCTGGCGCCGCATCCTCGCCTTCATCGAGGCGCACGCAGCCGTGGGAACAGCGCGGCGTGCAGCGCCGGGCCGAACAGCAGCCGCACCTGCGACGCCGGCAGCGCCGCGATCGAACGGACCGGCTGCAGGTAGCGGGTGAAGATGACACCGCCGATGACGCCGACCGCGGCGGTGGCCCGCTGCGTCGCGTCCGGGCCGCCGAGAAATTCAGCGACGCGGACGCGTAGGTCACAGTCCAGGTAGTCGCGCAGCACCCGCATCGTCGCGTCGTCCAGCGCGGCGACGCGGTGCTCGGCGGGGTCCGTGGCGTCCCAGAGGGCGGTGACGGCGTCCAGCAGCCGGTCGGCGAGACCGGCCCGGTCCCCGCGCAACGCCGCGTCCAGCGCCGCCGGCTCCACGCACAGCAGCTCCAGCGACTGGCCGAACAGGCCCTGCTTGGAGCCGAAGTGGTAGCTGATGAGCGCCTGGTCGACCCCGGCCGCGGCGGCGACCGCGCGGACGGTCGTGCCCCGGTATCCATGCCGCAGGAACAGCTCACGGGCGGCCGCGGCGATCCGCGCCTTGGTGTCCGGGCGGCCACGCGGGCGGCCCCGGGGTTTATTCAGCACGGTTGAATATTGCGCCGGGGCCGCGGCACCGTCAACCGCATGCGAACCGTCATCTTCGGCGCCACCGGTCCCACCGGCCGCCACCTCGTCGACCAGGCCCTCACCGCCGGCCACGACGTCACCGCCGTCGGCCGCCGCCCCGACGCCCTCGCCCCGCGCCCGCGGCTCACCGTCGTCACCGGTGACGTCCTGGACCCCGGCACCGCCGACCGTGCCGTCGCGGGCGCCGACGCGGTCCTGTCCAGCCTCGGCACCCCCCTGACCCGGCAACCCGTCACCGTGTACTCACGCAGCGCCGCGAACATCGTCGCCGCGATGCACCGCCACGGCGTGCGGCGGCTCCTGGCCGTCAGCTCCAGCGTCATGGACCCGGCGTGGCGGCCCACCGGCGAACGCTTCTTCAACACGGTCATGGACCCGCTGTTCAACCGCCGGATGGGGCGCACCGTCCACGACGACATGCGCCGCATGGAGGCCCTCGTGCGCGACAGCGACCTGGACTGGACCCTCGTGCGTCCGTCGGGCTTGTTCGATCATCCGGCCGTCACCGGGTACACGGTGCGGGCCGATGTGGCCGACGGTCTGTTCACGGCCCGTCCGGACCTCGCCGCGAGCATGGTCGCGCACCTGGACGAGGCGCGATTCGTGCGGCGGGCGATGGCGGTGATCACGACCGAGGTGCGCCCCAGCATCGCCGGCCTGATCTGGCGCGAGGCGATCGCGGGCGGAAAGCGGTGAACCCCGGCCCTCCGGTCAGACGAACGAGTCGAGGGCCTCCCGGATCAGGGTCCGCATGGTGTCGCTGCCGGTGTGCCCGGAGTCCTCGACGATCGTGAGCGCCGCGTCCGGCCAGCGCTCCGCGAGGTGCCAGGCCGTCTCCAAAGGGCTGCTGATGTCGAAGCGGCCGTGCAGCAGGACGCCACGGATCCCGGCGAGCCGGCCCGCGTCGCGCAGCAGGACGCCCTCCTCCAGCCACGCGGCGTTGGCGAAATAGTGGGTGCAGATGCGGACCATGGCGAGCTTCGCGTCGTCGGGGCGGCCGCGGTACGCGTCGGGCACGCCGTTCGGTTCGAGCGACACCGCGGTGTCCTCCCAGGTGCACCAGGCCTCGGCGGTCGCGGCGCGCACGGCCGGGTCGGGGGAGTGCATCAGCCGGGCGTAGGCGGCGACCACGTCACCGCCGGTGGGTGAGGCGAAGTCGCGGAACGCGGCCCACTGCGCGGGGAAGAACCGCCCGACGCCCTCGTAGAGCCAGGCGATCTCGCGGCGGCGGGTGGACGTCACACCGTCGATGACGATGCCCGCGACGCGGTGGGGGTGGCGTTCGGCGTACGCGAGGATCAGCGTCGAACCCCAGGACCCGCCGAACAGCAGCCACCGGTCGATGCCGAGATGCTCGCGCAGCAGCTCCATGTCGGCGATGAGGTGCTCGGTGGTGTTGTGCCGCAGGTCCGCGTCCAGGCTCGACGCGTGCGGGGTGCTGCGGCCGCAGTTGCGCTGGTCGAACTGCACGATCCGGTAGCGGTCCGGGTCGAAGTAGCGGCGGGTGCGCGGGGTGCAGCCGGTGCCGGGGCCGCCGTGCACGACGAGCGCGGGCAGGCCGGCGGGGTTGCCGGCGACGTCCCAGTGCACGAGGTTGCCGTCGCCGACGTCGAGCATGCCCTCGTCGTGCGGGTCGATGAGCGGGTACATGGCACGCAGAATACAACAGCGCTGTTATATTAGTGCTGTGACATTCCTCGGCAGCCGGCTGCGGCACCTGCTCGAACTGCTCGACGGCGATGTCGCCGCCGTCTACGCCGACCTCGGCCTGCCCGACGTCCGGCCCAGGTTCGCGCCGGTCGTGCGGACCCTCGCGCGGCACGGCCCGCACACGATCCGGGATCTGGCCGCCGCGATCGGCGTCACCCACTCCGCGGCCAGCCAGACCGTCGCGGAGATGGTGCGCCAGGACCTCGTCCGCCTGGAGCCGGGCGAGGACGCCCGGCAGCGCATCGCGCACCTCACCGACCGGGCGGCGCGGCTGCTGCCGGTCATCGAGGCGGAGATGGCCGCCACCGTCGCGGCCGCCGAGGCGTTCGACGCGGAGCTGCCGTATCCACTGAGCCGCCTGGTCGAGGAGGCCGTCGCGGCGTTGGAGCGCCGCCCGATGCGCCACCGGATCGGCCCCGTGGTGATAAGCAGGGAGATGTGACAGCCGACTACCCGAAGATGATCGTGCCGGTCGACCACATCGAGCCGGTGCCGCGCCGGGTGCGCGCGGTGCTCAACGGCCGGACCGTCCTGGACACCACCCGCGCCGTGTACCTGTGGGAGTGGCCGAACTATCCGCAGTACTACTTCCCCGCCGCCGACCTCGACCCGGCCGCCGTCGTCGACGAGGACCACGTGCAGCGGCTCAAACGCGGCAGCGCCCGCCGCATCGGGCTGCGGGTCGGCGACCAGGACCGCCCCGCCGCCGGCCGGATCTACGCCGACGGCCCGGTCGAAGGCCTCGCCCGCCTCGAATGGGACTCCCTCGACGCGTGGTACGAGGAGGACGAGGAGGTCTTCGTCCACCCTCGCAACCCGTACAGCCGTGTCGACGCGCTGCGCTCCACCCGTACCGTGCGGATCTCCGTCGACGCGGTGGTCCTCGCCGAGTCGTCCTCGCCGGTGCTGGTCTTCGAGACCGGCCTGCCGACGCGCTACTACCTCAACCGGACCGACGTCGACTTCACCCACCTGGAGGCGTCACCGACCCGCACCTCGTGCCCGTACAAGGGGCGCACCAGTGACTACTGGTCGGTGCGGACCGGTGAGGCCGTCCACCAGGACCTGGCGTGGGCCTACAACTTCCCGACCGCGGCGCTGCTGCCGATCGCGGGCCTCGTCAGCTTCTACAACGAGAAGGTCGACATCCACCTGGACGGCCGGCCGCTCGACCGCCCCGTCACGCCCTTCTCCTGACCGCGCCGGGCGGGTCCGCGGCGCCCGCCGGCGGGATCACGTCCGTGATCAGCCGGCGGCACCGGCGGCGGACGCCTGCGCCTGCCACATGGTCACGAGGACCCCGAGGACGAACACCTGCACGGGCAGCGGCACGCCGGGCAGATCGACGGCGATGTCGCTGCCCCAGACGCTGGTCTTGCGCACCGAGCCGACCTTGCGCCCGTCCGCGTACAGCTCCTGCGCCTGGCTCCAGATCGACGCCCGCTGGAAGTGGTACGTCACCCCGCCCGCGGCCACGGTCCACCGCTTCCGCCCGACCCGGTCCGCGGCGGCGACGACACCACCGGCCTTGTCCAGCATCGAGAAGCGGCTGCCCCACGCGTTGCCGCGGACCTGGAACCCCTGCCCCGCCACGTTCAGGTCACCGCCACTGCGCCACAGCGATCCGTCCCACGCGGCGACCAGGTGACCGTCCTGGCTCACCTGATAGCGCGTGCGCCAGACACTGGTCCGCTTCGCGATCAGCATGCCCCGAGGGTAACCACGCCAGGCAACGTCACGGCGCGGTGCCGTGGCCGCCGGCCAGGATGTCCTCGACCAGGGTGAGGCCGGCCGGGGCCCAGTCGAGCAGCTTGCGGGTGCGGGCGCTGAAGGCGGCCATGCCGAGGCCGAAGAACTCGCCGTCGACCCCGAAGTGCTGAGGCGGGTGCGGAACTGGTTCGACAGGGTGCGCGACCGGCTGTCACGATCTGGCCATGATCGCCAACGTTGACGCCGCGACCCGGTCGTTGCACGGCACGGCGCTGGGCGACGCGTTCGGCGAGACGTGGTTCTTCCGGCCCGCGGAGCAGATGCAGTGGCTGATCGGCGAGCGGCTGGTGCCGCAGGGACCGTGGCCGTGGACCGATGACACCGCGATGGCCGTCTCGCTGTACCGGACGCTGCGCGAGCACGGACAGGTGGTCCAGGACGAGCTGGCGGAGCGGTTCGCCAGTGCGTACGCCGCCGATCCGTACCGCAACTACGGCCCGTCCATGCACGGTGTGCTGCAGGCCATCGGTGACGGCGAGGCGTGGCAGTCGGTCACGGCCGCGCAGTTCGACGGGCAGGGCTCGTGGGGCAACGGCGCCGCGATGCGCGTCGCGCCGCTCGGCGCGTGGTTCGCCGAGGACCTCGACCGGGTCGTCGAGCAGGCGGCGCTGTCCGCCGCGGTCACGCACGCGCACCCCGAGGCGGCCGCCGGCGCGGTCGCCGTGGCCGTGGCCGCCGCGCTGGCGGTGCGGCAGGTCGCCGCGGAGGATCTGCTGCCGCAGGTGGCCGCCCGCACGCCGGACGGCGAGGTCGCCGCCCGGCTCCGTCTGCTGTGCCACCGGCCGCTGTCCCGGCAGCCGCAGTGGATCGCCGACGAGGTCGGCTGCGGGAGCCTGATCTCCGCCCCCGACCCCGTGCCGTACGCGATCTGGTGCGCGGCCCGGCACCTGGACAGCCTCGTCGAGGCGTTGTGGGCGACCGTCAGCGCTGGCGGTGACATGGACACCACCTGCGCCATCGTCGGCGGCATCGTCGCGGCCCGCACCGGCCTGGACGCGGTGCCCGCCGAATGGGCCGACGCCCGCGAGCCGCTCCCGCCCGGGTAGGCCGTTGCGTCGATTTGCGGTGGTCCCGGCCGGGTGGGGTACCAGGGGAGCGTGACAAGAACTGTGGTCGTGACCGGCGCCTCCGGGTTCATCGGGTCGCATCTGGCCAGTGCCCTGACCGGCAAGGGCTACGACGTGCGGGCGATGACCCGCCACCCCGACCACTACGACGGCGCCGGCACCCCCGTGCGGGGTGACGTGTTCGACCCCGGCAGCGTCGCCGAGGCCCTGCACGGCGCCGACGCCGCCTACTACCTGGTGCACTCCCTGGACTCCGACGACTTCGAGGACAAGGACGCCACCGCGGCCCGCACGTTCGCCGCGGCCGCCGCCGACGCGGGACTGGAGCGCATCGTGTACCTCGGCGGGCTCGGCGCCGACGACGGCGAGCTGTCCGCGCACCTGCGCTCACGCCGCGCCGTCGAACGCATCCTGCAGGACGGGCCGGTGCCGGTGACCGCGCTGCGGGCCGCGGTCGTCATCGGCGCCGGCGGCATCAGCCACGACGAGGCGGTCCGGCTGGCGCTGCACCGATGAGACGCCTGCTCGGTCCGGCGTTCATCGGCCGGGTACCCCGCGACCACAGCCAGCCCGACGCAGCGTTCCGGCGGCGGCGGATCGTGGCCGCGGTGACGCTGGTCGCCGGGGCGGTGCTGCTCGGGGTGTCGCTGTCGATCCGGCCCGGCGACGCGCTGTTCTACCCGATGACCCTCGCCGTCGCCGCGACCTGGGTCGCCGGGGCGCTGCTGTCCGGGCCGCTGCACCTGGGGCGCATCCCGTTCCGCGACACGCTGCGCCGCCCCGTGGCCACCCCGATCCTCACCGGGCTGCTCGCCGGTGCGGTCTTCGTCGCCGGAGCGCTCATCGTGCGGGAGATCCCGCCGCTGCGCGCGTACACCGATGACGTGCTCGACCACGCCCGCTACGGCTCCATCGTCCTCATCACCGTCGTCACCCTCGCCAACGGCGCCGCCGAGGAGCTCTTCTTCCGCGGCGCCCTCTTCGCCGCCGTCGGCCGGGTGCTGCCGGTGACCATCTCGACCGCCGTGTACGCGGTCGTCACCGTCGCCACCGGCAACCCGATGCTCGTCTTCGCCGCCGTGCTCCTCGGCGTGATCCTGGGCCTGCAACGCCGCGCGTCGGGCGGTGTCCTCGCCCCGATCCTCACCCACGTGACCTGGTCGATGGTGATGTTGTTCGCCCTGCCCCCGCTGATCGCGAACTGACTTTGTAGGGTGCCGGTTGTGACCTGGTCCGATGTGCCCGGCCGGCTCGCGCGGCTGGCCGCGCGTCCCGGTGCCGTGTTCGGCGCCGACGCCCACCGGTGGCGGCTCGATGCGCCGCTGACCGCCGCCGAGCTGGCCGCGGTCGAGGCGCAGCTGCGGGTCGAGCTGCCCGCCGAATACCGCACGTTCCTGCTGCAGGCCGGCCGTGGCGGCGCCGGCCCCGCGTACGGGCTGTTCCCGCTGCTGCTGGCGGACGGTGTGTGGCGGTGGGACGGCGACGGCGCGGACCTCACCGACCTGGACACCCTGGCCACGCCGTTCCCGCACGAGCGCGCCTTCTACCTTGCGAAGCAGGCGCCGGACCCGCCGGACGAGGCCGACTTCGCCACGGAGGAGGAGTACGAGGCGGCCGAGGAGGAGTACTGGGAGCTGCACGGCGACGACGCCTACGCGTTCGAGCCGATCCCCGGCCTGCTCTACCTGTGCCACCAGGGCTGCGCGTACCGGGAGGCGCTCGTCGTCAGCGGCCCGGCCCGGGGCCAGATGTGGGCCGACGACACCGCCGGCGACGGCCCCGTCCGGCCGCTGCTGGACCAGGCCGGCAACCGCATCGGGTTCGCCCGCTGGTACCGGCGCTGGCTGGACGGGGCCGAGGCGTGACCGGCTGCCGCTGAGGCCTCAGGGCAGGGCGAGGACGCAGAACTCGTGGCCCTCCGGGTCGGCCAGGCACGACCACGGCACGTCGCCCTGACCGAGGTCGAGGTCGGTGGCGCCGAGCGCCCGCAGCCGCGCCACCTCCGCCGCCTTGTCGTCCCCCGGGTACGGCAGCAGGTCGAGATGGACACGGTCCGGCGCGGTCTTCCCGCCGGGCGTGCGGTGGAACTCGAGGTACGCGCCGGAACCCTTGCCGGAGCGCAGCACCGCGCGATCGCCGGTCACCTCGTGCACGGGCCAGTCCGTCGCCGCACCCCAGAACCGGGCCATGGCCCGCGGATCCGCGCAGTCGACGACGATCCGGGCGATCGGCCCGGTGTCCCCGTACACCTCCCGGGGCTCCAGCACACAGAACTCGTTGCCCTCCGGGTCGGCGAGGACCGCCCACGGCACGTCGCCCTGACCGACGTCGACGGGTGTCGCGCCGAGCGCCTGGACGCGTGCGACCAGCTCCGCCTGATGCGCCGCGGAGGTGGTGGCGAGGTCCATGTGCACCCGGTTCTTCGCCGCCGGCTTGGCCCGCGGGACGGTCACGACGTCGACGCAGACGGCGGCCGGGTCCGGCCAGACGAACTCGCCGGGCGGCGCAACGTAGGTGGTCACGGTGCCCTCTTTGGTGACGCTCCAGCCGAGCGCCCGCGCCCAGAACCGGCCGACCGCCGCGGCGTCGACGGCCTTGATGTTCACGTGGACCGGTCGCACTGGCATGCCGGCGATCCTATGTTCAGGCTGCCCCGCGTGCCGCTGCCCGCCGAGCTGCAGGCCCTCCTGGACGATCCGGACTTCTGGCGTGCGTACTTCTTCGCCGACGGCCTGGAGGGCGGCGACGGCTGCGACGCCGGGCCGCTGGTCGCGCAGTTCCCGGTCGGTGGCGGCCACACCCTCGTGCTCGACGTCAGCGCCGGGCTCGGCACGATCGACCTGGGCATGCGCATCCCGGGCAGTGCCCGGACGCTGGAACTGGGCGGAGCTCAGCGGCGCGTCGTACACCCCGGGCCGCGGCGAGCGCGAGGCCACGCTCAGCATCGGCGTCTTCGACCGCCTCGACGCCGGGGTCGCGCTGATCCGGCAGGTGCTGCACCGGCACCGCGCCGGCCCGGGAACCCGGCTGACGGGCAGCGCCGGGGTCTACCTGCCGTCGACGTCGCCGACGAACTCGAGGACCGCCGCGGCCAGGGACTCCGGCGCTTCGAGCGCCACGTAGTGCCCGACGCCCTCAAGCAGGACGTTCCTGGCCGGCCCGGTGGTGACCTGGTTGAGGGTGCTCTCGGTGAACGGCCCGCCGGCGGCGCCGACCGCGAGGGCCGGGACGCTCAGCGGCGCCGAGGCCGCCAGCGCCCGCAGCTGCTCGCCCTCGCCGAGCATCGACGTGTACAGCCCGATCGCGCCGCGCCAACCGCCGGGGCGGGCGTAGACGCGGACGAACTCGGCCACGTCCTCACCGGTGACGGCGCCCTGCACGGCCGTCATCGCGGGGAACGCCCAGCCGCCCAGGAACTCCTGCTCCCGGCCGGCCAGCAGCATCTCGGGGACGCCCGGCGCGGCCAGGACGCCGATGTGCCACGAGCCGCCGTGCGTGACGTCCGCGAGGCCCTCCAGACCGAACCCGGCGAGACCCATCTCGATGGCCGTGAAGCTCGCGACGTCCTCGGGGTGCGTGGCGGCGAGGCGGAACACCGTGCCGCCGCTGATGTCCTGGCCGGTCAGGTGCACCGGCCCCACGCCGAGGTGGGCGATCAGCTGGTGCAGGTCCTCCGCCGCCGTGGCGCTGCTGTGGTCGTCCTCGGCGGGTGAGGAGTCGCCGAAGCCGCGCAGGTCGACCGCGAACACGCGGTGGGTCCTGGCGAGCAGGGGGATGACCTTGTGGAACGCCCACCAGCTCTCCGGGAACCCGTGGACCAGCAGGATCGGGGAGCCGGCGTCTCCGGCGGACACGTAGTGCAGTTCGGTGCCGTTGACGGCGGCCGTGTGGTGCGTGACTGCGGCGATGGTGCTCACGGTGGGGCCTCCTCAGTTATTGGACAACCGGGTTGTCCAATAACGTAGACAACCCGGTTGTCCTTGTCCAGTCCTGCGCTTACGCTGATCCGGTGAGCAGACCTGGGCCCAACCTCGCGCTCCTGCTGTTGGGCAGCTACCGCAAGCTCGTCGACGCCGCCGTGCTCGAACTGCAGGCCCGCGGCTACGAGGACGTCCGCCCCTCGCTGCACTACGCGATGAGTGCGATCGATCTCGGCGCCGAGAGCGCGTCCGAGCTCGGCCGGGCGCTCTCGGTCACCAAGCAGGCGGCGGCCAAGACGATCGCGATCCTCATGGAGCGCGGCTGGGTGGCGGTCGAGGACGACGCAGCCGATCGGCGCCGCAAGCGGATCCGGGTGACCGACCTCGGACACCGGGTCATGCGGGAGGGCGAGTCGATCTTCGACGACCTGCGGCAGGCGTGGGCCGACCAGCTCGGCCAGGACGATCTCGCCCGTCTCGAGGCCCAGCTCACGGCGTTCGTCGGGGACGCCACCATCGAGCTGGAGTCCCCCGGCTGGATCTCCGGGGAGCCGCCCGCGCCTACGGGGTGATGGTGACGGACCGGCGCACGTACGCGTTGTCGCGAAGCTCGGCGAGCATGAACTCCGCGAGGTCGGCGCGGGAGACCCGGGCGGTGAGGGACGGCCGGAGGTCGATTCCGGTGCGGTAGCGGCCGGTGCGGGGCCCGTCGGTGAGGGCCGGTGCGCGCACGACGGTCCAGTCGGTGCCGCTGTCGCGCACGAGCGCCTCCATCTGCTCCTTGTCGCGGAGCACGGCCGGTTGGAGCAGCCACGACACGGCAACGTACGCGGTGCGGTGGCGACTGTCCGCAACCGCGTAGTTGCTCAGGACGATGAGGCGACGGGGGATGCCGCCGGCCGCGGCGGACAGCACCGTGCGGATGCCGTCGGTGCAGACGTCGCCACCGCGCCGCCGCCTGCCCAGCGTGCTGACGATCGCGTCGGCGCCGTCGAGCGTCCTGGCCACCGCCACGGGGTCGCGCACGTCGCCGCTCACGACGCGGAGCCGGGCATGCGGGTGGATCCGGGCCGGGTCGCGGGCGAGCGCGCCGACCTCGTGACCGCCTCGCAGGGCGTGGTCGACGACGACACGGCCGGCGCGGCCCGTCGCGCCGAAGACAGCCAGGCGCAATGGATGCTCCTCATCATGATCAACTTATCCGGCACGCATGTGCCGTTTAGCTGCTACAGTGCCCCGCAGACAGCGAGACGTCAACTCTGGAGGTCAGTCATGCTGATCGTCGCCGGAACCGGCTACGTCGATCCCCACCACCGCGCCGCACTCCTCGAAAGCCTCGCCCCCGCCCTGCGCCAGGCCCGGACCACGCCGGGATGCCTGGACTACGTGGTGGCGGCCGACCCGATCGAGCCGGACCGGGTCAACATCTACGAGCGGTGGGAGTCCGAGGCGCACCTCGCCGACCATCTGGCCGGCATCGCACGGACGGCACCGCCGATGCCGGAGGTCCGCGGCGTGGAGGTCGTGCGCTACGACATCAGCGGGTCCCGCCCACTCCAGGGCTGAGCAACCTGACGCCGCGTCGGCGGCACGGCATACGATCACAGGGATGCCACCATCGGACCGGACCCCGCATGCCGCGCACCTCGACGCGACCGCGGCGCCGACCGCCCCCCAGCGTGCCGACGGCCGACGCAATCAGGCGCGAGTCCTGGAAGAGGCCTTCGCCGCCTTCGCGGCGCACGGTGCGGCGGTCTCCATCCGCGAGATCGCCCGCCGGGCCGGCGTCAGCACCGGCACCGTGACCCGGCACTTCCCCACCAAGGAGGCGCTCTTCCGGGCGGTCGCACTTCACCGGATCGAGCACCTCGTCCACAGCGCGGAAGAGATCGCCGCCAAGGAACACCCGTCCACGGCCTTCTTCACGTTCTTCGCGTTCCTGGTGCGCCAGAGCGCCGCCGATCACGCCGTCGGCGACGCACTCACCGGCGCGGGCTTCGACCTCCAGTCCGCGGCGTCCACGGCCATCCACGACTTCAACGCGGCGCTGGCGGGCCTGCTCACCCGGGCGCAGCAGGCCGGCGCCGTCCGCGGTGACGCCGACAGCGCCGACCTCAAAGCGCTCATCGCCGGCTGCATCGCCCGCGACGACGACGGGACCGCCCAGCAGCGCATGATCGAGATCGCCTGCAACGGACTCCGCCCTAGCGCGGGGTGAGGAGGCAGAACTCGTTGCCCTCCGGGTCGGTGAGGACCTTCCACGGCAGATCGCTGCGGCCCAGGTCGACGGCGGTGGCGCCGAGCGTGCGGAGCCTGGCTGCCTCTGCCTCCAGGTCGTCGCCCGGGTACGGGCGCACGTCGAGATGGACACGGTTCCACCCGGTCTTCACGTCCGGCGTGCGCAGGAACTCCAGATACGGGCCGACGCCCTTGGCGGAGCGCAGCACCGCGATCTCGTCCGCCACCTCATGCACCGTCCAGTCCATGGCCTCACCCCAGAACCGGGCCATGGCCCGCGGATCCGCGCAGTCGACCACCACCGCCGCGATCGGCCCGGTGTCGCGGTACCGCGGCCGCGGGTCCAGCACGCAGAACTCGTTGCCCTCCGGGTCGGCCATGACCGTCCACGCGACGTCGCCCTGGCCGACGTCAGCCGGCGTCGCGCCGAGACCCCGCAGGCGCGCGACCACCTCCGCCTGGTGGGCGGCCGAGGTGGTGGCGAGGTCGACGTGCACGCGGTTCTTCACCGTCTTGGGTTCCGGGGAGGCGACGAGGTCGATGCAGACGGCGACGGGGTCGGGATAGACGAAGCCCTCCGGTTCGAGGTTCGTCACGCCGGGCTCCTCGCTGGAGACTCCCCAGCCGAGGACCTCCGCCCAGAAGCCGCCCAGCGCGGCGTCGTCCCGGGCCTTCATGTTGATCTGCACCAGCCGCGTCGCCATGCCGGCAATGCTACGAGGCGCCCTTGCGCGGCACGCACACAATGACGGCCGTGAGTGCACCCGCGCCCCGGACCTGGCCGCCGCCGTCCCCGCCCAGGTTGCCACCGGGCTGGCACGGCGTGCACCGCGTCGACCCCGCGGGCCGGCCCTTCCTGCTGCTGCGGCTGCGACCGCTCTGGCGGCGCGCCGCGTCGATCGCCGCGATCGCCGGCATGCTCCTGCTCGCCGCCCTCACGATCGTGATGTACCGGCACGGCGAACGCGGCCCGATCCTCTGCGGAATGGTGTGCATGGTGCTGATCGGGTCGCTCGGCACCGCCGTCATCGCCACGACCCAGGACGCGTGGATGCTCACGCCCGCCGGGCTGTTCGGCGGCCGGGCCTGGGTCGCCAACGGCAGGTTCCGGCGCCCGCCGGAGCGGGTCGCGGCGCTGCAGCTCTGGGAGGACGAGAAGGACGAGACCCTGACGGTCCGCCTGTGGGCGATCTCGTCGCAGGGACGGCACAACGAGATCTTCCAGGAGGCCCTCACCGACGCCAGAGCCGAACCGTTCGCCGCGTGGCTGTCCACCGCCGCCGGCATCCCGATCCTGCCGCGGGTGCCGCTGCGCTGAGCGGCCTACTCGAGGAGGGGCCAGACCTCGACGACGCCCTGCGCGACCGCGCACGGGGTCCGCGACGCGAGCTCGATCGCTTCGTCGATGGTCTCGGCCTCGATGATCCCGAACCCGGCCAGCGGCAGCCCGGCGGACATGAAGGGGCCGTTCTGCACGCTCACCCCGTTGGCGTCATGGTTTCGCACCTGTACGGGTGGCCCCGCCCTCCCCGCACTGGCTCCCGCGGCGAGCATCCGGGCGTCATGCGCGTGCGCCTCGTCACGGACCGCTGGGTCGGTGCGGTCGTAGCCCGCCTGGTCGCCATACCCGATCGTCACGAATCGCGCCACGTCAGCCCCGCCTCCTTGGCATCTCCTTCGGATCGTATGCGCACCCGCTCCACGGCGCAGGGTTCGCGGCGGGAAAACCGGTTTCGCTTCCGTGGCCGCGCTCGTATCGTCGAACGCAGACAGGAACACCTTCACGGCAGGAGCGCACGATGAGGACATGGACCGCCACGGAGATCCGGCAGCTGCGGGCGCGCTCCGTCGCGCTGCCCATTGACCGCATCAGCGATCAGCCGCGACGGCGACGAGGATAGAAGGACCACTCCTCGACGCCGCCCGCCCCGCACAGGGATCCGGGCGGTTTTTCGTTCCAACCCCATGGTGGCGTAGCTCAGCCTGGTCCAGAGCGCGGCCTTGTCACGGCCGAGGTCGCCGGTTCGAATCCGGTCGTCATCGCACCACGGGAGCCCCGCCGCCGGCGGTCCTCCCGGCACCCCGTCGAGGCCGAAGTGGTAGAGGCACCTCGCTGATAACGAGGAGACAGCGCGTTCAACTCGCGCCGACGGGACGTCCCGCTTGGAGGAGCCGGCCGGCTTCGGAACCGCCGCTGGAAACGGCGGGCGCCCCTTGGGCGCCGTGGGTTCGAATCCCACCTCCTCCGCTTGATCCCCGCGCAGCCTTCGGCCGCTCCAGGCGGGGGGCTGCGCCACCCCGCACCCCCCATGCGTCGGCTTCGCCTCGCACTGCCGGCGTGCCGCCTGGCAGGGATTCGCTGCGCGTGCATCCGGGGCCCAGGCGCCGCTGGACTGTCGCCGCCGGACTGGTGCCGCTGCCGCTGCCGCTCGCCTGATGCCGCCGCCGCTGCACTGCCGCCGCTGGGCTGTCGCCGCTGGGCTGCCGTCACTGGGCTGCCGTCACTGGATTGTTGCCGCGAAGGGCGGTCGGCGTTGCTGCTCCTGATGTCACGTGGCCGGCCGTGGTCTCGCCCTTGTCCGGCTTCGTGTGCTCTCGAGTGTTGAACCTGCTCACTTTCCATTCCCGAGGCCGCCCTGCGGCTGGTGCGGCCCTTCATGTCTGCGTCGTTGCTCAGCCCGTTCCCATCGATCGCTCGGTCGGGGGGTCGTCGCCTTCTGCGATGGTGCTGTGGTCAGCCTATCGGTGGGGTCTGACAGTTTCGGGGGCGTTGGGGCTGTCGCGGAAGTGCTGTCTTTGCTGGGCCGCGAAGCGCTTGCCACCCGCGAGGCCGGCGGTGTGACGCGTCCGGCCACCCGCCCCTGGAGGCGGCGGGCGACGCACGGGCGCCATGGAATCGGGACCCACCCGCGGCGGCCTCCGAGCGGGACGGCAGAAGGGCTGCGCCGGATCGTCAGCGGTGGCGGGCGGCGAAGTCGCGGAAGCGGGACACCGGGTCGCCGGTGACGGCCTTGCCGTGGCCGAACACCGCGACCTGGAAGTCGAGCTCGGCGAGCCGGGCCGCGCTGCGCAGCGCCAGGGCGGGGTCGGCGCTGGTCATCTTCGGCGACGCCCGCACCCGGCCGAACATCGCGGTGGCGGCGTCGCCGACGAACAGCACTCCGCCGGCCCGGTCGAGCAGAAACGACACGTGCCCAGGGGTGTGCCCTGGCGTGTGCACCGCCGTGATCCCGGGAACCCCGGTCGGCCCGTCGCCGTCGAGGGCCCGGTCGACCGGCGACGGGTCCGTCCGCAGGAACGGTGCCGTCAGCCGCATCGCCCAGTGGTGCAGGGGTTGCGGCCGTTCCCCGGCGATGACGGCGACGTCCTGACGGTGCGCGACGACCTGTGCGCCGGTGCGCTGCCGCAGGGCGGCGAGCGAGCCCATGTGGTCCGGGTGCTGGTGCGTCATCAGGATCGTGCGCAGGTCGGCGAGGTCGTGCCCGGTCCTGCGGATCGCCAGCGCCAGCTTCCCCGCCTTGCGCGGCAGCCCGGTGTCGACGAGGACGAGCCCGTCGTCGACCTCGATCAGGTGCGCGTGGACGTATCCGATCCCGATCTCCCACACACCGTCCACGATCCGCCGCATCCTGGCCCCTTCCGCCGGCCTCAGCGTGCGCGAACCGGACGGCAAACCGCCCCCGGACACCAGGATTTCACTCTTCGACGGCAGCGCACGGAGCGACCGTGATCGGATGGTGCGACACGAAAGGGTTGGACGGGGATGCGCACGAAGGCGTTCTGAGCGCTGGACACGCGGCCGTGGGACTACGCGCGGCGGCGTTTGCGGAGTTGCCAGACGACGATGACCAGGGTGATCGGGGCTGCGGCGAGCAGGAGCGGGCTGATCGTGGCGCCGGCGAGGATGACGACCGTGAACTGCCACGCCGGTCGGGTGGCCACACCGCGGCGCTCGTCGAGCCAGGCGCCGATCGCGGCGGCGATGAGTGTCGGGGTGGCGGGCAGGCCGAGGACGACGGTCTGCGGGCGCTGCCCGAGCGCGCGGACGGCCTCGTCGTTGACGCGTCGCAGCGTCGCGGCGATGAGGTCGACGACCGTGACGGCGGCGTCGCCGAACAGGACCTCGGTGTCATCGACGCGGCGTTTCGGGTTGGGTTCGAACCTGGCAGGGTCGAGGCGGGCGGCCCTGGTGGCGTCGCGGCCGGTCAGCAGGCGGCCGTCGACCTCGGCGTACACCGCGGAGGACGGCAGCGGCGAGCTGTCGAACGGTATCGGCTGGACCCGGCCCTCTCGCCAGCGCAGCAGCGCGACCGTGTTGGAAGTCCCGGAGCCGACCGTGAGGTGGGCAGACACACGTCCAGCGGGCTCAGGAACCGGGCCGGGTGCTGGCGGCCGGGACGGGTGAGCGGGCACCATGGTCGCCGTGACCGCGACCGCCGCCTCGAACCGTCCGCCGGGCGCCGTCCTCGAGGCGGTGCTGGAGCGGCTGACCTACGTCAACGAGGACACCGGCTACACCGTCGCGCGGGTGGCGACCAGCCGCGGTGGCGACGAGTTGCTCACCGTGGTCGGGGCGTTGCTCGGCGCGCAGCCGGGGGAGAGTCTGCGGCTGCTGGGGCGGTGGTCGAGCCATCCGAAGTTCGGGCGGCAGTTCGAGGTCGAGTCGTACACCACGGTGCTGCCCGCCACGGTGCAGGGGATCCAGCGGTACCTCGGCTCCGGTCTGGTGAAGGGCATCGGGCCGGTGTTCGCCGAACGGATCGTCGCGCACTTCGGCCTGGACACGCTGCAGATCATCGAGGAGCACCCCGGCCGGTTGATCGAGGTGCCGGGGCTGGGCCCGAAACGCACGGCGAAGATCACCGCGGCGTGGGAGGAGCAGAAGGCGATCAAGGAGGTGATGGTCTTCCTGCAGGGCGTCGGCGTGTCGACGTCGCTCGCGGTGCGGATCTTCAAGCAGTACACGGACGCCTCGATCGCCGTGGTCCGCAACGAGCCGTACCGGCTGGCCGCCGACGTGTGGGGCATCGGGTTCAAGACCGCCGACACGATCGCGCAGGCGGTCGGCATCCCGCACGACAGCCCGGAGCGGGTGAAGGCCGGCCTGCAGTACACCCTGTCGGAGGCGACCGACTCCGGGCACTGCTACCTGCCGCAGGAGCAGCTGATCGCCGACGCGGCGAAGATCCTCGACGTCCCGGGCGTGCTCGTCGGCACCTGCCTGGATGCCCTCGTCGCGGAGGAGGGCGTCGTCCGGGAGCGCTTGCCGGGTGTCGATGCGGCGGTGTACCTGGTGCCGTTCCACCGGGCGGAGACGGCGCTCGCCGGTTCGCTGAACCGGTTGCTGCGGGAGCGGGCGGACCGGATGCCGCACTTCGCCGGGGTGGACTGGCCGAAGGCCCTGGCGTGGCTGCACACGCGGACCGGTGCCACCCTGGCACCGGAGCAGGAGCAGGCGGTGCGGCTCGCGCTGACGTCGAAGGTGGCGGTCCTCACCGGCGGGCCGGGCTGCGGCAAGAGCTTCACCGTGCGGTCCATCGTGACGCTCGCGGTGGCGAAGAAGGCGAAGGTCACCCTGGTCGCGCCGACCGGGCGGGCCGCGAAACGCCTCGCCGAGCTCACCGGGCACCCCGCCGGGACGGTGCACCGGCTGCTGCAGCTGCGCCCCGGCGGCGACGCGTCCTTCGACCGGGACAACCCCCTCGACGTCGACCTGCTCGTCGTCGACGAGGCCTCGATGCTGGACCTGATCCTCGCCAACAAGCTCGTGAAGGCCGTCCCGCCCGGCGCGCACGTGCTGCTCGTCGGTGACGTCGACCAGTTGCCGTCCGTCGGCGCCGGTGAGGTGCTGCGGGACGTGCTCGCCGCGGACAGCGTCCCGCAGGTGCGGCTCACGCAGGTGTTCCGGCAGGCGGCGAAGTCCGGTGTGGTGGTCAACGCCCACCGCATCAACGCGGGGAAGCCGCCGCAGCTGGAGGGGATGACCGACTTCTTCCTGTTCCCGTGCGACGACACGGACGCGGCGGCGGCGCTGACCGTCGACGTGGCGTGCACGCGGATCCCGGCGAAGTTCGGCCTCGATCCGCGCCGGGACGTCCAGGTACTCGCCCCGATGCACCGCGGGTCGGCCGGCGCCGGCGCGCTCAACACCCTGCTGCAGCAGCGGCTCACCCCGGGCCGCGACGGGCTGCCCGAACGCCGCTTCGGGGGACGGGTGTTCCGCATCGGCGACAAGGTCACCCAGATCCGCAACAACTACGACAAGGGCCAGGCCGGCGTGTTCAACGGCACCCTGGGTGTCATCACCGCACTGTCCACGGAGGACCAGTCCCTCACGGTGCGCACGGACGAGGACGAGCACATCGAGTACAGCTTCGACGAGCTCGACGAACTCGCCCATGCGTACGCCATGACCATCCACCGCTCACAGGGCTCCGAGTACCCGGCGGTCGTCATCCCGCTGACGACGAGCGCGTGGATGATGCTGCAGCGCAATCTGCTGTACACCGCCGTCACCCGCGCCAAGAAGCTCGTCGTGCTCGTCGGGTCCCGCCGGGCCCTCGCCGCCGCCGTGCGGACCGTGGGCGCCGGGCGGCGCTACACCGCCCTCACGCACCGCATCGGCGACTGAGCGAAGCGGCGGTCAGCCGGTGTACAGCACCGCGTCGACCTCGATGTCGAAGCCGACCAGCGGCACCGGGACGGTCGTGCGCACCGGCAGGTTCTCGGCGCCGAAGAACTCGCTGTAGATCGCGTTCATCGCCGGGAAGTCGGCGAAGTCGCGCAGGTAGACGCCGACGCGGACGGCCTGGTCGAGGCGCGCCCCGGCCGCCTCGGCGACCGCGGCGAGGTTGCGGAACGCGGCGCGCGCCTGCTCCTCGAACGATCCGGTCACGCGGGTGCCGTCCGGCAGCGCTGGGATGGCGCCGGCCAGGTAGACGGTGTCGCCGGCGACGACCGCGTGCGAGTACGGGCCGCCGGGCGGCGCCGCCTGGTCGGACATGACGATCCGTTTGGGCATGTGGGTCAGCCTCTCTTCTCTGCCGGCGTCCCGCGCGGGAACTGCTCCGCGAGGTCGTCCGGGCCGACGATGGGGGTGCTCAGCAGTGCCCGCAGCCCGTCCGCCCGCGCCGCGAGGGCGGAGCGTTGCGCCGGGGTGAGCGGCACCCAGGGCGGCGGATCGGCGGGCAGGCGCGGGGCAGCAGCCGCCCGGCCACGAACGTCGCCTCGTTGACCAGCCGTGCCGGGGCGGTCCGCCGCTGCCGGTGCGCGTCGACGACGGTGAACGGCTCGTCGAGGACCTGCCACGGCGAGGTCCGCCGGGGCCCCGGCGGCGAGCGAACCGCCGGGCAGGCCGAGCGCGGCGGCCGGCCGGCTCGTCGCGGCGGCCACCACCTCGGCCAGCGGCAGCCCGGCCGCGAGGAGCTTCGCCATCGTCGTGGGAAGGTCGAACACCGGCCCGTACAGGGAGCGGGCGTGCAGGTCGGAGGAGACGCTGAACGGGGTGAGCCCGGCGGCCAGCTGCGCCTCGAGGACGTCGAACGCGAAGCCGCCGGAGCCGTGGCCGATGTCGAAGCGCACGCCCCGGCGGTACGCCTCGAGCAGCGACGGCCGCAGCACGGCGGGACCGGCGGCGATCGCGCTGGCGCAGTGGGTCACGAGGTCGCCGGGGCGCAGCAGGTCCAGCACCTCGTCGACGGAGGGCGGGCCGGCCCCGATGTGCGCCATGAGCGGCACGCCGCACGCCTCGGCGACGCGCAGGCCGCGCCGCAGCGGCTCGGTGCCGTGCCGGCCGACGGTCTCCCGGTCGACGCGGACCTTGATCCCGGCGACGAGGTCCCGGTTGGCGGCGACGGTGGCGATCGCGAGGTCCACGTCGCAGGTGTCGAGGTCGCGGCTCTCGCCGGTGCGCCCGGTCAGCCCGACGGCGGCGATGTTGAGCAGCACCGGCACCCGCACCGTCATGGTGCGCACCGCCCGGCGCAGTCCCTCCAGGGTGTACGCGCCGGCGGAGCCCGCGTCGACCCAGGTGGTGACGCCGGAGTACCAGGCGACGGCGTCGGGGTCGATACCCCAGTAGGTCGCCCCGGGGTGGACGTGGGTGTGCAGGTCGATCAGGCCGGGGGTGACGAGGCGGCCGCGCACGTCGAGGACCTCGCGGGCGCCGTCGCGGGGCAGGTCCGGGCCGACCGCGGCGATCCGCCCGCCGTGCACGGCGACGTCGAGCCGGCCCGAGCGCCCCGCCGGGTCGAGCACCTCGCCGCCGGTCAGGAGGAGGTCACCGCCCATCGGTGGCCATCGCCTCGTTGATCGCCAGCCGGTACAGCCTGGTCGGCCGCCCCTTCGGCGTGACCTGGGTGCTGCCGTCGGCGGTCACGAGGCCGTGCTCGCCGAGTTTGCGGATGAGCCGCCGGCCGCTCGGGTCGGTGATGCCGAGCGAGCTGGCCAGGTCGCTCGGTGAGATCGGCTGGCCGTTGAGGGTGCGCTCCAGCGCGGCGAGGCGCGACACCGTCGCCGGGCTCAGGCCGATGCCGCGGGCGAGGGTCTCCAGGTCGTCGCCGTGCCCGCGGTAGGTGTACGTGAGCGGCGTCCCGGCGGTGCCCATCGGGCCGATCACGACGCCGCTGTCCTCGATGAGGTAGGCGACCGGCGAGCCGTCGTGCTCGGCGCGGGCCGCGGCCCGTTCGGCCAGGGCGACGCAGGTCCGTGCGCTCGCGCCGACGCCGAAGCCGGCGACCACCCGCACCCCGAGGGTCTCCTGGGCGCGGGCGAGGACCGGCAGGCTCACCCAGTTGCCGGTCAGCGTCTCGAACAGCGCCCGGTGGGCGAAGACGACCACGCCGCGGCGGTCGCGGTTCTCGATCCAGCCGTCGGCCAGCTCGGGCGTGTTGAGCAGCAGGTTCATCAGTCCGACCCGGGCGCGGTCGAGGTCGGGGGAGTGGTTGACGATGAGGAACACCCCGGCGGCGAACCGCAGCTCGCTGGCCCGTCTGGACTGGATGCGCAGGGCGAGCTCGTGCAGCTCGGCGCGGAGCGTGGCGAGGCCGGCCACGCCGCTGAGCACCGGGAGCTCGCCGTCCAGCGCGGCCATGACGCCGGTGCGGACACTGATGGCGTAGGCGCTGCCGGTCTGCTCGCGGAACCGGCGGTGGAACGCGACGATCTCCTCGACGCCCTGCTCCGGCTCGAAGGGCAGGCACGCGACGTCGGCCCGGTTGAGGCCGAGGGCGTAGGCGACCTGATCGACGGCCTCCTGGGTGAACGTGTCGATGCTCACCGGCGTGGCCGGCAGCCCCCGGATCAGCGCCCGGCTCCATGCGAGGGCGAGGTCGAGCCCGGCGGAGCGGGTCACCGCGACCGTCAGGCCGTCGGGCAGCACGTCGCGGCAGCGGGCGTAGGGCACCGGGCCGAGCAGCAGCCCGTCGACGGTGCGGCGGTCCAGCAGGGCGCGGACGCCGTCTCGGATCTGGCCTTCGTGCTGGTACACCACCCATTCGAGGGTGACGCCGGTCAGGGTGCGCGCCGCGTCCTGGAACAGGCTGCGATGACTCGCGTGCACGACGAGCCCGATCACCATCGGCACCGGCACCGGCGGAGCCCCTTCCATTATGATCCAGCGCAACACAAGCAGGTTCGTAAGTAGCTCGTTGAAGCTTGCGGGTTCGCGGCCGAAGAATCAAGCGGGAGTTGCCATGGACGAAGATCTGCTGGACTGGCGTACCAAGGGATTCTGGCAGCCGGATCCGGTGCGCACGGCCGACTTCCTGGCCGGCCGGCCCGGGCTGTTCGACGGCGCGTTCACCTGGCCGGTGCTGGTCGCCCGGCGGGCCGCGCTGGAGCACAACCTGCGCACCCTGGCGGGCTTCTGCGCCGCGCACGGCCTCGCGTTCGCGCCGCACGCGAAGACGCACATGGCGCCGTCGCTGCTGGACGCGCAGCGCGCCGCGGGGGCGTGGGGCGTCACGGCGGCCACCGCCAACCAGGTCCTCGCGCTGCGCCGCCTCGGTGCGGCCCGGGTCGTCGTGGCCGGCCAGCTGCTCGACCGGGGCGTCCTGCGCTGGCTCGCCGCCGAGGCCGGGGCGGGATTCGAGGTGCTGTTCCAGGTCGACTCGGCCGAAGGTGTACGGGCCGCGTCGGGGCTCGCCCTGCCGGTGCTGGTGGAGCTCGGGCACCCTGGCGGCCGGGCCGGCTGCCGCACGCTCGGCGAGCTGCGCGCGGTGGCCGCCGCGGTGGCCGCCGACCCGGCGCTGCGCCTGGCCGGGGTGGCCGGCTACGAGGGCGGCCTGCCGGACGCCGCGGCCGTGACGGGGTTCCTCGACGGGCTGCGCGCCGCCGTGCACGCCCTGGCCGCCGACCGGCTGCTCGGCCCGGAGGTGATCGTGGCGACCGGCGGCAGTGCCTGGTTCGACCTGGTCGCCGCCCGGCTCGGCGGCGACGCCGGCGGGCCGTGGCCGCCCGGGCACCGGGTCACGACGGTGCTGCGCAGCGGCGCGTACCTGTCGCACGACGAGGGTTTCTACCGCGAGCGCACCCCGTTCAACCGCGTCGAGGGGGAGCTGCTGCCGGCGCTGACGCTGTGGGCGCAGGTGCTGTCCACCCCCGAGCCGGGCCTGGCGATCCTCGGCGCCGGCAAGCGGGACGTCTCCTACGACGAGGGCCTGCCGGTGCCGCGTGTCGTCAGGTCGGCGGCGGGCGGTGGGCGGCCCGGCCACGGCCTCGGCGTGACCAGGGTCAACGACCACCACATGTTCGTCGCCGACCCGCGGGGCGTGCTGCGCCCGGGTGACCTCGTCGGGCTCGGCATCTCCCATCCGTGCACCGCCTTCGACAAGTGGCGGGCGATCCCGGTCCTCGACGATGACGGCACGGTAACGGATGTCCTGAGGACGTATTTCTGAGTGCCGACCTCTTGACGCGGCAGTGACCGGCGTCTCAGGCTAGGGGCCAGTTCAACGAACTATATACGAACCAGGTCCGTATTTACCACTCCCAGGGAGCCTCCATGAGATTTCGCGCAACAGCGCTCGCCGGTCTCCTTGCAGCCGGTCTGGTCGCCGGTCTGGCCGGGTGCGCACCGTCCACGGCACCGGCGAAGACCGACGGCGCGGACAAGCAGACCGGCGCCCTGCGGGTGTGGCTGTTCGACGAGCCGAACCGCGCCCCGAAGGACAAGGTGGTCAACGACGCGATCGCCGAGTTCACCGCCGCGCACAAGGACGTGAGCGTCGAGGTCACCTATATCGCGGTGAACACCCGCAGCGAGCGCTTCAAGGGCGCGTTCAACGACCCGTCCAGCGCGCCGGACGTCGTGGAGTACGGCAACACGGACCTGCCCGAATACGTGGCGGCCGGCGGGCTCGCCGAGGTCGGCAAGGACGTCGACGGCTGGGCCGAGGGCAAGGACCTCGGCGCCGACCTGCGGGCCAGCGCCACCATCGACGGCAAGCTCTACGGCGTGCCCTGGTACGTCGGGGTCCGCGCGCTGTACTACCGCACCGACGTGTTCAGCGAGCTGAGCCTGAACCCGCCCACGTCGCAGGCGGACCTCGTCGCCGCCGCCCGGCAGATCCGGGCCAAGAAGCCCGAGCTGTTCGGGCTCGCGGTCGGCGGCAAGTACACCTTCGCCGCGCTGCCCTTCGTCTGGGACGCCGGCGGTGACCTCGCCACGAAGTCCGGCGACACCTACACCGCCGCGATCAACTCGGCGCAGTCGCGGGTCGGCGTGAAGGCCTACACCGACCTGATCAAGGCCGACAACTGCCCGCCGCAGCAGTGTGCCGACCTCACCGGCGGCAAGACCGTGGAACTGTTCGCCAGCGGCAAGGCCGGCATGGCGATCCTCGGCAACTTCAACCGGGCGGCCGTCGAGGCCGGCGCGGCCAAGGGCAAGTACGCGGTCGTGCCGCTGCCGGGCACGAAACCGGGGTCGGTCGCACCCGCGTTCGCCGGCGGCAACAACCTCGGCGTCATGAAGAGCAGCCAGCGCCGCACCCTCGCCGCAGACTTCATGAAGCTCCTGGCGAGCAGGAAGTACCAGCAGCAGATGTACACCGCGATGGGCAACCTGCCGACGCTGACCTCGGCACGGACCGAACTGGCCGGCAGGGAGCCGTTCCTCAAGCCGTTCATGGACACGATCGCGGCCGGCACACGGTTCGTGCCGCTGCACCCGGGGTGGGGCAAGATCGACGCGCAGGCCGTCGTGCCGACGATGCTGGAGAAGATCGTGACCGGCAAGGCGACGGTGGATCAGGCCACGGACGAGGCGGCGACCGCGATGAACGCGGCGTTCAAGTGACGGTGCTCCCGGTGGACGAGGCGGGCCGGGCACGACCGGCCCGCCGGTCGCCCGCACCCGGCGGGCCGGTGGACGGTCGTGGCGGGCGCCCGGCCACCGCCCGCCGGGCCGCCGCGGGCGGCGGCGCACCCCATGGTGGATGCTGCTGCCGGCCGCCGCGGTGCTCGTGCCGCTGTTCGTCTACCCGATCTACCAGCTCGGCCTGCTGTCCGTGCTGGACTTCCGGCAGGCGCAGGTGAGCGGCGGGCAACCGACCCGCTTCGTCGGCGCCGACAACTACGCGGCACTGTTCGGTGCCGGGCAGTTCTGGTCGGTGCTGCTGGCCACCGTCGGCTTCGCCGCCGCCTGTGTCGTGGCGACACTCGCCGTCGGCGCGGCCCTGGCGGTCCTGCTCACCCGGATCGGCCGGTGGCCTCGGATGCTGCTGTCGGTCGCGGCCCTGTCCGCGTGGGCCGCGCCCGCGGTCACCGGCTCCACCGTGTGGATGTTCCTGTTCGACGCCAACCTCGGCCTGGTCAACCAGGTGCTCGGCCTGGACGGGCACAACTGGATGTACGACCGGTACAGCGCCTTCTCCCTCGTCGGCGCCGTCGTCGTGTGGCACTCGTTCCCGTTCGTGATGATCACCCTGTACGCGGGGATCAAGGCCATCCCGGACGCCACCCTGGAGGCTGCCGCGCTCGACGGCGCCGGGGCCTGGCAGCAGTTCTGGCGGATCATCGTGCCGATCCTGCGGCCGCTGCTCACCATCGTCGTCATCCAGTCGATCATCTGGGACTTCAAGGTGTTCACCCAGATCTACGTGATGACGGGCGGCGGCGGGATCGCCGGGCAGAACCTCGTGCTCAACGTGTACGCCTACCAGCAGGCGTTCGCGGCCTCCGAGTACGGCCTCGGCTCCGCGATCGGCATGGTCGTGATGCTGATCCTGCTCGCGGTGACCGTGCTCTACCTGCGCGCCCTGGGCAGAAGCGGAGAGGCACTGTGAAGATGCTGCGACGGCAGGCGCTCAACGCGATCGCGGTCCTCGTCGCGGCCGTGACCGCCTTCCCCATCTACTGGATGCTGCTGTCGGCGCTCAAGCCGCCGGGCGAGATCCACTCCCTCGACCAGCGGCCATGGACGCTCGCGCCGACCCTGGACAGCTTCCGCCGGGTGCTCGGCGTGGAGAGCTTCGGCCGCTACTTCCTCAACAGCCTGGTCGTCGCGCTCGTCGTGGTCACGCTGTCCGCGCTCATCGCCTTCCTCGCCGCGGTGCTGCTCACCCGGTACCACTTCAGGTTCCGCACCACGATCCTGGTCATGTTCCTCATCGCCCAGATGGTGCCGATCGAGGCGCTGACCATCCCGCTGTTCTTCCTCATCCGCGACGTCGGCGCCGTCGTGCCGGGCGTCGGGCTGAACACGCTCGGCTCGCTCATGCTCGTGCACACCGCGTTCACGCTGCCGTTCGCGGTCTGGATGCTGCGCGGCTTCGTCGCCGCCGTGCCCGACGAACTGGAGGAGGCGGCGGTGATCGACGGCGCGAGCCGCTTCACCGTCCTGTGGCGGATCCTGTTCCCGCTGGTGGCGCCGGGCCTCGCCGCGACGAGCGTCTTCTCCTTCATCACCGCGTGGAACGACTTCCTGTTCGCCCGTACCTTCATCATCAGCGCGACGGAGCACCAGACCCTGCCGATGGCCCTGGTCGTCTTCTTCAAGCCCGATGAGAACGACTGGGGCGCCATCATGGCCGCGTCCGTGCTCATGACCGTGCCGGTGCTGCTGTTCTTCCTCCTGGTCCGTCACCGTCTCGTGGCCGGCCTGGGCGGGGCGGTGAAGGGGTGACCCCGGCTCTCCTGCCACGGCCGTCCACAGTGGAGCCGAGCAGCGGTGCGTTCCGGCTCACCCCGGCCACGACGCTCGCCGCCGGTCCGGGGCTGGACCGGGTGGCCGCCTGGCTGCGCGGCGCACTCGGGCCGGCCACCGGATGCTTCCTGCCGCCCGGCGACGCCATCCGCCTGTCCACCGACCCGGCGCTTGCCGACGGCGGGTACCGGCTGCGCGTCACCGCCGGCGGCGTCGAGCTCACCGGCGGCGGTCCGGCCGGCGTCTTCCACGGCGTGCAGACGCTCCTGCAGCTGCTGCCCCCAGCGGTGTACCGCCGCGGCGCCGTCGGCGGCGCCGACTGGATCCTGCCCGCCGTGACGGTCCACGACGCGCCCCGGTACGCATGGCGCGGCTGCATGCTCGACGTCGCCCGCCACTTCATGCCCAAGGCGGAAGTGCTGCGGTTCGTGGATCTGCTCGCGATGCACAAGCTCAACGTCCTGCACCTGCACCTGACCGACGACCAGGGCTGGCGGCTGCCGGTGCCGGGATACCCGCGTCTCACCGAGGTCGGCGCGTGGCGCCCGGCGAGCATGCGCGGGTCGCGGCAGCACGGCATCCTCGACGAGCGCCCGCACGGCGGCCGCTACACCGCCGCCGACCTACGCGAGATCGTCGCGTACGCGGCCGACCGCCACATCACCGTCGTGCCAGAGGTGGACCTGCCCGGCCACATGCAGGCGGCCGTCGCCGCGTACCCGCACCTGGGCAACGGCCTCGCCGAGGTCGGCGTCCGCACCGGCTGGGGCGTCTCCCCGCACGTGCTCAACGTCTCCGACGCCGCGCTCGAGTTCTGCCGCGCCGTGATCGACGAGGTGTGCGCGATCTTCCCCGGCCCGTACGTCGGGATCGGCGGCGACGAGTGCCCCAAGGGCGAGTGGCGGGCGAGCCCGGCCGCCCAGGACCGGATGCGGGCGCTCGGCCTGCCCGACGAGACGGCGCTGCAGGCGTGGTTCGTCGCTCAGGTGGCCGCGCACGTGACCGCGCACGGCCGGACCGTCTACGGCTGGGACGAGATCCTCGAGGGTGGCGCCCCCGAGGGCGCGCTCATCGCGGCGTGGCGCGGCCCCGAGGCGGCCGTGCGCGCCGCCCGGGCGGGCCATCGGGTGGTGTCCTGCCCGGACATGTGGACCTACCTCGACTACCGCCAGTCCGACTCGCCCGACGAGCCGGTGCCGGTCGGCACCAGGCTCGCCGTGCAGGACGTGTACGCCTTCGACCCGGTCCCGCCCGGCCTGACCGCCGAGGAGGCGGCCAGGGTGATCGGCGGGCAGTGCAACGTGTGGACCGAGCACCTCGCCTCGGCCCGCGCCGTCGACTACGCCGCGTTCCCGCGCCTGTCCGCGTTCGCCGAGGTGCTGTGGTCGGGCCCGGCGGACGGCTTCGACGCCCGGCTGGCCGCGCACCTCGACCGGCTGGACGCCCTCGGCGTCGAGTACCGCCTGGCGGCGGGCCCGCACCCGTGGCAGCGCCGCCCGGACGCGCCGGGCTTTCCGAAGACGCGCACGCAACGCGAGCAGGAACTGCGCACCATGCTGGGGCCCGGCGACGCCCACCGCTGAGCAGCGGTGGGCGTCGCCGGGCAACCGTTACGGCGTCAGGTAGCAGGACTTCGCCGCGCCGGCCAGCGGGTCACCGCCGAACGCCGCGGAGGTGCAGGCGGTGCCGCCGGTGAAGGACTTGTAGACGAACACCCCGCGGGCGCCGTACGCGACCGTTCGCTGGCCCGTGAAGGCGCAGGTGCCGCCCTCGGCGGCGCAGGTGGTGCCGTAGCCGGGCGGGGCGCCCGTCCTCGTGTAGCAGGCCTTCGCCTCGCCGTTGACCGGGTCGCCGAACATCGCGTTGGAGCACGCCGTGTTCCCGCTCGCGGTGGCGTGGTTGAAGGCGCCGTACGCGCCGTACGCGACCGGCTGGCCGTTGAGTGCCGCACAGGTGCCGCCCTCGGCCGCGCACTGCGTCCAGCCGCTGCCCGGCCCGCCGGCCGGCGGCAGGTAGCAGTTCTTGACGACGTTGGGCAGCGGATCGCCGAACTGCGCGTTCGAGCACGTGGTGCTCGCACCGCGGACCTGGGAGTTGAACGCGCCGTTGGCGCCGTAGGCGATGTTGCGTCCGAAGCCGCTGAACGCGCAGGTGCCGTTCTCCGCGGCGCAGGTGGTGTACCCGCTGGGCCCGCCGAGCGGAGCGACGTAGCAGGACTTGAGCAGGTTCGGTGCCGGGTCGCCGTTGAACGCGGCGCTCGTGCACGCCGTGCCGGACGACGCCGTCCTGTACGCGTACGACCCGGCGCCGAACGCCACCATGCGGGTGCCCGTGAACGTGCACTGGCCGCCCTCTCCCGCGCACCGGGTGTACCCGTCGGGAAGGCCGGCCGGGCCGAGCGACGGGGGCTGCGGCGGGGCCGGGTTGCCCAGTCCGGTCGCCGAGACGTCGTACGTGCCGGGCGTGACGCCGGTGAGGTAGATGTACCTGTCGTCCTGTGTCCCGCCGCCGATGCCGGGCCGCGGGGTGAACGTCCCGCCGCTCCACACCACGGCGCCGTTGACGGACACCGTGACGCCGGAACTGCCGAGCTTCGGCACGCCGATCCGGCCGGTCGTGCCGACGGGAGCGCTCAGCCGCGCGGTGTACGTGCCGGCGGATGGGTTGCGCGACCACGAGGCGTTGACCGCGCCCTGCGGCATGGTGATGCGGCCCTCGACGCTCGTCAGGTCGCCCGGGTGCGGCACGAACCGGTACTGTCCACTTTGGACCTCCGGGGCGATGCCGAGGACGCTGAAGGTCAGCGCGGACGTCGGGCCGGTGGACCAGCCGTGGGCCAGGCTCATGAACGAGCCGCCGTAGGCGAGCCCGCCGTCGGAGGCGATGCCCTCCCAGAACGTGCTCTTCGTGCCGATCGGGCTGTTGAGCATGTAACCCCAGGTGCGCCGGATCTGGGCCAGGCCGGTGTGGTCGTCGCCCGCCACGAAGTGCGCGTTGAGCTCCATGGACCCGGCGAACGGGTGGACACCGCCCCACTCCGGGGTCACCCCGCCGTAGATGTTCCACCGGGTGGCCAGCTTCTGCGAGATACCGGCCGCCTTCGCGGTCGTGTCGGTCAGCCCGTACCACACGGCGAGGGAGTTGCCGTCCTGCGGATACATGCCGCTGGTCGGGTTGTCGCGGTACATGCCCGCGTTCGCGTCCCACAGCCGGGCGTTGGCGGCCGATTTGAGCGCCGCGGCCCTCGCGGCGTAGGTCGAGGCCAGCGCCGTGTCACCCTCCACGGTGGCCAGATTGACGCCGCCGATGAGTGCGGCGTACAGCAGCGCGTTGGCCTGGATGTTCTCGCCGCCCTGGCCGCTGCGGGCCCAGTCCTGCGTGCGGGTCACGTTGAGCAGGTTGTTGCCGTCGATCTTGTTGATGATGAAGCTCATGCCGAGCTTGTACCTGCCCCACACCGAGTCCAGCCAGGCCCGGTCCGCCGAGTACGTGTAGTACGTGGCCGAGCCGAGCAGCGTCCAGGTGTGGTAGGTGTCCGAGCCGGTCAGGTTGAACGGCGGACCCGACCACGGGATCTCACCCGATGCGGCCTGCACGTTGAACATCGTCGTGAGCGCGTTGCGGGTGGACACCAGATCGTTGGTCGAGGCGTACTGCGTGGGCACCGCGACGCCGAGGTCGCCGGGCCAGACGGTGCGGTCCCGTTTCGCGCCGTCGACGAGCACGGTCGAGCCGACCGAGACGGTGGCGCCGTTGTCCCACTCCGACGGCGGCGGCGGCCAGGCCCGTCCCTGGTTCGAGGCGATCGTGTTCATCTGCACGGTGTACGCGCCGGCGTACCAGATCCGGTTGAGCAGGTCGTCGTTGGAGTAGAAGTAGTTCGCGTACGCGCTCGGGTCCGCCATCCCCGGTGCGGCGGTGAAGTTCAGCGACACGCCCCGCAGGTCGACCCAGCCGCCGGTGGACAGGAACACGGTGAGGTAGCGGAAGCCGCCGCGCAGCCGGGCGGCCGGCATCGTGTACGTGCCGCCGGACGGCGCCGCGCCGTAGATGGCCCCGTCGGCGTTGCCGCCGCTGCTGGCGTCGCTGCTCGTGCCGACGTACAGCGACGACTCGCTGAACGCCAGGCCGACGCGCTGGTTCGCGTCGCTCGTCGAGCCGAACGACAGCGTCACCAGACCGCCCACCTCCTTGCCGAAGTCCAGTGACAGCGCAGAACCGGCGCCGCTGATGCGGGTCGCGGCGCCCGACAGCACGTTCTGCGGGTTCGCGACCGTGCCCGACGTGCCATAGACCGCCGTGGGACGCACCGTCCGCGACGTCGGCGCGTAGTTCAGGGCGGCCAGGGCGCCGGCGGGCGGGGCGGCCGAGGTCGGCGAACCCGGCAGCTGGCCCGCGCCGCCGGCCACGCCGGCCAGCAGTATCAGGCTCCAGAATCGCGTCGCGATCGAACGACGGGTCGGCTTCGTCATGTCGCCTCCTGATGGAACGTTTCAATTAGAACGTTTCAACAATTGTGCGGCCGTGCCGCTTGTGCGCAACGGCGGAAGTGCGGGGTGTGGCGGCGGGGTACGCAATCGCCCAAGGTCGATGCGTGCCCACCGATACTGCGACCTGGCCCCAAATCTGTCAACACCCCTTACAGTTTCGGTGCCCGGGAACGTTTCGGTGCGCGGGAACGACGAGGCCCCCGGCACCGAGCACGGAGCTCGGCGCCGGGGGCGTGGTGTGCCGGTTCTACAGGCCCCAGCCGTATCGGATGCGGTCGCGGCCGGAGGCGTTGCGGACGGTCAGGTTGAGATCGGTGCCGCTGCCGCTGAAGGAGAACATCGAGTAGCTGTCGTAGCCGAGGCTTCCGGTGGGCTTGCCGCCGAGGCCGGGCCAGTAGGTGCCGCCCATCTGGTTGTCGCGCATGACCTGGGTGACGGCCCGGATGTGCCGCACGAAGTTGTCGGTGCTGCTCGCGTTGGCGTAGTTGAGCCCGGTGGACATCGGCGCGCCGAACTCCGTCACGACCGCACGGGAGGCGCAGTTGCCAAGACGGGTCTGGATGTGGCTGCGGAAGGCGTCGTACGTCATCGCGCTGTAGAAGAAGGCGTAGTGGTGGAAGGACAGCAGCGTGCCGCTGAAGCGGCTGTCGTTGCAGATGTCCCGCAGGTCCTGGCTGTAGCCGGTGCCGCCGATGAGCACCCGGCTGGGCACCGCGGAGTAGTGGTAGCTGAGCCAGTTCGCCGCGACGTTGCGCCAGTCCGCCGAGCTGTAGCCGTGCGGCTCGTTCATCGGCTCGAAGTAGACGTTGGTGTTGGCGCCGTAGATGTTGGTCACGCGGGACCACATCGTGTTCCACGCGGCGATGTTCGTGATCCGGCCGCCGGACGCGGCGCCGTCCTCCCAGTAGGCGAGGATGACCTTGAAGCCGCGGGCGGTGGCGGCGTCGATGGCGCCCCGGTAGTTGTTCCACCACGTCGTGCCGACGGTGTGGGTGTTGATCGGCAGCCGGACGGTGTTGACCCCCATGGCCGCCATGTCGTCGTAGAGCGCGTTGGCCTTGGCCCGCACCGTCGCGTTGCTGTCGGACTGGCTCAGGCCCTGCACGACCAGCGGGCCCGTGCTGAAGTTGTCGCCCAGGACTGCCCAGTTCATGCCCCGGAACTGGCTGGTGGCGGCGTGGGCGGGCGCCGAGGCGGCGACGACACCACCCAGCGTGCCGAGTGCGGTCACCACGACGGCGGTCAGCAACCGACGCAACGACCGGGTTGGTCCTGCCTGCATGTTTCTCGCCTCTCCTGAGCCTGTTTCCGAGGGTCACGCCACTGTCGAACGCAATATCGTCGGCAGAACGAAACATGTCCATGCGTCGAACAGCAGCGGTCAGGTACGTTCAGAATCGAACAGGCCCCGGCCCGGGGCCGTGCGCAGCGGTGCGACGTCGATCGGCGGACGCGAACAGCACGAAGTTGACCTGCTTGCTGGCCTCGATGAGGAACTGCAGCAGCGGCGCGGAGTGGTGGACCTCGATGCGGCGGGGTGGGCGCATCCCGTCGGGGAGGCGCCCGAGCGTGGTGCCCCAGTCGCGCAGATCGTCGAGGCCGAGGTGGACGGGCTCCTCCCGCCCCGGTACGTAGGCGCGGGCGCCGTGCGGCGTGCCGTGCCGGAAATCCAGGTATGCGGCGGTCGACCGCGCCACCCCAATGTCGCCGACCGGCCTCAGGTCCTGCCGATCGCGAGGTCAGGCGTCCTGTGGCGCCGAGGACTCCGGTGCCGCGCCGGGGATGACGTCCAGGCGCTGCCGCATCTCGCGCTCGGCGGCACGGCGCAGGCGGGCGTTGATCCGCCGGAACAGGACCTCCGCGTGCATCGCCGGCCAGTCGGCCGGCAGGAACTCCAGCGGCAGCCGGGGGTCGTCGCGGACCGTCTGCAGCCAGTCCGTCGTCAGCACGACCCGCCGGCTGACCGGGTCCGCCGCGGGGGCGTCGCCGTCGAACGGTGTCCACCGCGCGGCGAAGTCGATGTACCGGGCGGCCAGGGGCGGCAGATCGTAGGCCTCGGCGATCAGGCGCACCGGCTCCGTCGGCCCGGTCGGCGCGGCCTCGAACGCGTGCACGTACTCGCCCAGCTGGGAGTCCTCCAGCACCGCCGCGAGATCGACCCGGCGCGGTGCCACCCACAGCCCGGCCTGGACCATGCCGAAGCCCGCCCACTGCAGGCGGGATCGCAGGTCGTGCCGTTCGCGCTGCCATGACTCGGGCATGGAGAAGCCGACGACGGTCCAGGTGCCGTCCCATTGCCGGGTCACGATGTCGCCGTCCTGCACCCGGTTGCGGCCGTCGAGGATGATGCGCCGTCCGTGTTCGGTGGGTCCGAAATACGCACGCCGTCCCCGCACCTCCCGGCGCAGGAGGTCGCGGTGCACCATCCGGGTCAGCGTGGCCCGGGCCGCGTGCTCGCCGATGCCGACGCGGCCGAGCACGTCGACGACGCTGCCCGCGGAGACCAGCACGTCGCCGTCCAGCACGTAGTCACCGAAGAAGGTCAGCAGCACCGATTGCGGCCGCAGCACGACCGCGGCGGTCACCTGTGCGACCGCCGGATCGGCGGCGACGACGAGTTCGTTCGTGGTCACGCCGACAGGTTACGCGCTCCCCGGACCTTCGACTGTCCGTTGACTGCAATCGACAAAGGTGTCTAGCATTGACGGCATGTCCGGTACGGGTGCCGCCCCACCGTCCGACCCGATCGATCTGCCGCCGGGCCTCGCCGTCCGGCGCCAGGATGCCGTTGCCGTCCTCACGCTCTCACGCCCGCACAAGCGCAACGCGATCGACGACCAGACCCTCCTGGGACTCGAGCGGTTCTTCACCACGCCGCCCGCCGGCGTGCGGGCCGTCGTGCTCACGGGCAGCGGCGACCACTTCTCCGCGGGGCTGGACCTGGCCGAGCTGAGCGGGACGGACATCGTGGCCGGCATCGCCCACTCGCGGATGTGGCACCGGGCGATGGCCGCGATCGAGTTCGGGACGGTGCCGGTGATCTCGGTGCTGCGCGGTGCGGTGATCGGCGGCGGGCTGGAGCTGGCGTGCGCCACGCACGTGCGGGTCGGTGAGCCGTCCGCCTTCTACGCGTTGCCGGAGGGGCAGCGCGGCATCTTCGTCGGCGGCGGCGGCTCCGTGCGGCTGCCCCGGCTCATCGGCACCGCCCGCATGGTCGACCTGATGCTGACCGGCCGGGTCTATGAGGCGGAGCAGGCGCATGCCGCGGGACTCACGCAATACCTGGTCGGCGACGGCGAGGGGCTCGACACCGCCCTCGACCTCGCCGGCCGGGTCGCCGGCGCGGCCGCGCTCACGACGTTCGCGGTGCTGCAGGCGCTGCCCCGCATCGCCGCGGCCGAACCGGCCACCGGCATGCTGCTGGAGGCGCTGATGAGTGCGGTCGCGCAGGGCAGCGACGAGGCCAAGCTGCGGATGCAGGCATTCCTCGACGGCCGGGCCGCCAAGGTCGGCGGGGACGGGCGGGCGCCCGGCGGGCCGGGGGCGGCTGCACCATGAGCAGCGTCGCCGAGGGCCGGCTGCTGCGCCCGGTGCCGCCCGGTGCCCGCCGGAGCAGTGAGCTCGGGCGATACCTGGACTGGCTGCGGGACCGCCGCGCGCTCGACTTCGCCGGCGTCGCGGACCTGTGGCGGTGGTCGGTCACGGACCTGTCCGGGTTCTGGGGCTCCATCTGGGACTTCTTCGAGGTGCGGGCGCACACGCCGTACCGCGCGGTGATCGAGGGCGAGCGGATGCCCGGCACCCGCTGGTTCCCGGGCGCGCGCCTGAACTACGCCGAGCACGCCGTCGGCCGGCCGCGCGACGACGGGCAGTACGCGATTCTGGCGTACTCGCAGACGCGCCCGCCGATCACGCTGACCTTCGGCGACCTGGCGGACCAGGTGAGCCGGGCGCGGGCCGGGCTGCGCCGGCTCAACGTCGGCCGTGGCGACCGCGTGGTGGCCTACCTGCCGAACATCCCGGAGGCGGTCGTGGCGATGCTGGCCACGGCGAGCCTCGGGGCGATCTGGGCCGGCTGCGCCCCCGAGTTCGGCGTCCGCAGCGTGGTGGAGCGCTTCGAGCAGCTGCGGCCGACCGTCCTGCTCGCGGTCTCCGGTTACCGCTACGGCGACCGTGACATCGACCGGGGCGACGACGTCGCCGCCATCCGGGCCGCGCTGCCGACGCTGCGGCACACGGTCGACGTCGCCTACGGTGCGCGTCCGCTCCCCGACGCCGTCGGCTGGCGGGACCTGCTCGCGGCCACCGAGCCGCTCGCGTTCGAGCCGGTCCCCTTCAACCACCCGCTGTACGTGCTGTTCTCCTCCGGCACCACGGGCAAGCCCAAGGCCATCATGCACGGCCACGGCGGCATCCTCGTCGAGCACCTCAAGAACCTCGCCCTGAGCTGGGACCTGCGCCCCGGTGACCGGCTGCTGTGGTTCACCACGACGGCCTGGATGCTGTGGAACACGCTGGTCTCCGGCCTGCTGCTCGGCGCCGGCATCGTGCTCATCGACGGCAACCCGCTCTACCCGGACCTCGGCGAGCAGTGGCGGCTGGCCGCGCAGACGCGTGCCACGCTCGTCGGAGCGAGCCCCGGGTATCTCATGGCGTGCCGGAAGCAGGGCCTTGACCCGGCCCGGCAGCACGACCTCTCCGCCCTGCGGCAGCTCGGGGTGGCCGGCTCGCCGCTGCCGCTGGAGGGCTTCGTGTGGGCGCACGAGCGGTTCGGCCCGGACGTGCTGCTCAACGTCGGCAGCGGGGGCACCGACCTGTGCACCGGCATCGTCGCGGGGAGCCCCATGCAGCCGGTCTGGGCCGGCGAGATGACCGGCAACCTGCTGGGCGTCGACGGCCGGGCGCTGGACGCCGAGGGCAACACGGTCGTCGGCGAGCTCGGTGAGCTGGTCATCGCCCGGCCGCTGCCGTCGATGCCGGTGGGCTTCTGGAACGACCCCGGCGACGCGCGGTACCGCGCCACGTACTTCGAGCGGTATCCGGGCGTCTGGTGCCACGGCGACTGGATCCGCTACACCGACCGGGGCAGCTGCGTCATCACGGGCCGGTCCGACGCGACCCTCAACCGCGGCGGGATACGCCTGGGCACCGCCGAGTTCTACCGCGTCGTCGAGGAGTTCGCCGAGGTCGTGGACAGCCTGGTCGTCCACCTCGAGGACCGTGCGGGCGGCCCGGGCGAGCTGCTGCTCTACGTGGTGCCGGCCGACGGCGTGACGCTCGACGACGCGCTGCGCGACCGGCTCGCCTCGGCACTGCGCGACGGCCTCTCGCCGCGGCACGTGCCGGACGCCATCCACGCCGTGACGGCGGTGCCGCGCAGCCGGACGGGCAAGAAGCTGGAGGTTCCCGTCAAACGGATCCTCCAGGGCATGGCGCCCGACGCCGCGGCCAGCCGCGACGCGCTGCTCGACCCGTCCTCGCTGGACCAGTTCGTGCGGGACCGGCCGCGGCCCGGGAGCGCCGGGCGATGACCGGCACCGCGGCACTGCGCAGCGCGGCGGTGATCGGCACCGGCGTCATCGGCGCAGGCTGGGTCGTCACGCTGCTGGCGCACCGGGTACCGGTCACCGCGTACGACCCGGCGGCCGGCGCCGCCGAACGCCTCGCGGCCGCCGTGCGCGCGAGCTGGCCGGCAATGCGGCTGCTCGGCTTCGCCGGCGAACCGGATCTGGGCCTGCTCACGGTGGTGGACGACCTGCGGGCCGCGGTGCGCGACGCGGACCTGGTGCAGGAGAACGGGCCCGAGGACGAGGCGCTCAAGCGGGACCTGGTCGCGACGCTCGACGCGGCGGCGCCGGCCGGCGCGATCATCGCCAGCAGCTCGTCAGGGCTGCCGGCCACGGCGCTGCAGGCCGGCTGCGCGCACCACCCGCAGCGGGTGCTCGTCGGCCATCCGTTCCACCCGGTCCACGTCATCCCGCTGGTCGAGGTGGTGGGTGGCGACCGCACCGCGCCGGCGGCCGTGGCGCGTGCCATGGACGTCTACACCCGGCTCGGCAAGCGACCGATCCACGTCAGGCACGAGGTCCCCGGGCACGTCGCCAACCGGCTCCAGGCGGCGCTGTGGCGCGAGGCGTACTCCCTCGTCGAGCGCGGCATCGCCACCGTCGCCGACGTCGACGCCGCGATCACCAACGGTCCGGGGCTGCGCTGGTCGGTGCTCGGGCCGTTCGTCAACCAGCACCTGTCCGGCGGCGCCGGCGGCCTGGCACACACGCTGGCCCACCTCGGCCCGCCGATGGTGCGGTGGTGGCAGGACCTCGCCACGCCGACGCTGACCGCCGAGCTGGCCGCCGCACTGGTCGAGGGGGTGCGGGCCGAGCTCGGCGACCGGGCCGGACCCGAGCTCGCCGAGGCCCGCGACCGGCTGATCGTCGGGCTGCTCGCCGCCAAGGCCCACGAGGATGCGCTTCCCTGACCGGCCCCGTCCCACGATGCAAGGAGCCGCGCATGCACCGGTACCGAGGCCCCGATCCGGGCACCGTGGACGCCATCGACTTCCACGTCCACGCCGAGCGGGCCGACGACGGGCACGAGAGCCTGCCGGCGGTCCACATGGCGGCGTCGGCGAAGTACTTCAGGACGACCGGCGACCGGGCGCCCTCCATCGACGAGATCGCGCAGGTGTACCGGGAGCGCCGGCTCGCGGCGGTCCTGTTCACCGTCGACTCGGAGTCGGTGACGGGACACCCTCCGATCCCCAACGAGCACGTGGCCGCGGCCGCGGCCCGGCATCCGGACGTCTTCATCCCCTTCGCCAGCATCGACCCGCACAGGGGCGCCGACGGGGTGCGGCAGGCCCGCCGGCTGGTGGCCGAGCACGGGGTCCGCGGGTTCAAGTTCCATCCGAGCCTGCAGGGCTTCGCGCCCGACGACCGGATGGCGTACCCGCTGTACGAGACGATCGCCGAGCTGGGCGTGCCCGCACTGTTCCACAGTGGACAGACCGGGATCGGCGCCGGGATGCCTGGCGGCGCCGGGATCCGCCTCGGACACTCCAACCCGATGCTGCTCGACGCGGTCGCCGCCGACCTGCCGGAGCTGACCGTCGTGCTGGCGCACCCGTCGTTCCCCTGGCAGGACGAGGCGCTCGCGGTGGCGACGCACAAGGCCAACGTGTACATCGACCTGTCCGGCTGGGCGCCGAAGTACTTCCCGCCGCAGCTCGTCACGTACGCCAACGGACCCCTGCGGCACAAGGTGCTCTTCGGCACCGACTACCCGCTGATCAGCCCCGACCGGTGGCTGTCGGAGTTCGCCGCGCTGCCGATCAAGGACGAGGTCCGCCCGCTGATCCTCAAGCACAACGCGCTGCGCGTCCTCGGTGGCCTCGAAACCTGAGACAGTTCTGTTGCAGCAGTAACACAAGTGTGTAGTATCTATTCACTCGAACCACCCCTGTGAGGGTGGCGACGTCCAAGGGGTCCCATGCTGGACATCCGCGACCTGAGCATCGCCTATCAGGGCAGCATCGCCGCACTGCGCGGCGTCAGCCTCACCGTGCCGGAGCACGCCATCGTCGCCCTCGTCGGCAGCAACGGCGCCGGCAAGACCACCCTGCTGCGCGCGGTGAGCCAGAACCTGCGCCGGCACCGCGGCCGGATCACCAGCGGGCAGATCCGGTTCGACGGCGAGCCGCTGCTCGGCCGCGGACCGGAGGAGTCGTTCGGGCGCGGGATCGTCCAGGTCCCGGAAGGGCGGCGCATCTTCGGCACGCTCACCGTCGAGGAGAACCTGCGCCTCGCGACGGCAGCCGGCGGCCGGCGCCGGGAACGGGCCGCGCTGCGGCGCGTCTACGACACGTTCCCGGAGCTCGCCGCCCGCCGCCGCCAGCGTGGCCTGCTGCTCTCCGGCGGCGAGCAGCAGATGCTCGCGATCGGCCGGGCGCTGGCCGCCGGCCCGCGGCTGCTCATGCTCGACGAGCCGACGCTCGGCCTCGCCCCGCAGGCCGCCGCGCGGGTCATGGCCGTGGTGCGCCAGCTCAACGCCGACGGCGTGGCGGTCCTGCTGGTCGAGCAGAACGCGGCGGTCGCGCTGAGCGCCGCCCACCACGCATACGTGCTGGAGCTGGGGCGGGTGTCGCTGGACGGACCCGGTGACCAGCTCCGCGAGGACCCCGAGGTGCGCCGGCTCTACCTGGGCACGTCGGCGGCGAGCGCCGCGGCCGGGACCGGCCCAGAGCCCGTCCACGAACCAGCGGCACGGTCGGCGCCCGCGGCACCGTACCTGACGGTGCAGGACATCACGGTCCGCTTCGGCGCGGTCGCCGCCCTCGCCGAGGTCGGGATGACCGTCACGCAGGGCACCATCCACGCCGTCATCGGCCCCAACGGCGCAGGAAAGTCGACACTGCTCAACGTCCTGTCCGGCCTGCACCGGCCGGCGAGCGGCGGCATCCGCTTCGACGGTCACGAGCTGACCAGGATGCCGCCGCACGCCATCGCCCGCCTCGGCATCGCGCGCTCGTTCCAGAACGTGGCGCTGTCCAGCGGCCAGACGGTCCTGCAGAGCCTGCTGCTCGGCTGCCATCAGCGCATGACCGCCGGTCCCGTGCGGACCGGGCTGCGGCTTCCCGGCGCGCGCCGGGAAGAGCGCCGCGAGCGGGCACGGGCGGTGGCCGAGGCCGGGCGCTTCGGGCTGAGCGGTGTCCTCGACAGGCCCGTGGCGCAGCTGTCCTACGGCGACCGCAAACGCGTCGACCTGGCCCGCGCGATGTGCGCCGACCCGCGCCTGATCCTGCTCGACGAGCCGGTCGCCGGCCTCAACGCCGCCGAGACGGCGGCCGTCGCCGAGCTGATCCGCGGGCTGCGCGACGAGGCCGGCGTCACCGTCGTCCTCGTCGAGCACGACATGACGATGGTCATGCGCCTGGCCGACCGGATCACCGTCCTGGACTTCGGCCGGTGCATCGCCGACGGCCCACCCGAAGCGATCCAGGACCACCCCGACGTGCTCCGCGCATACCTGGGGGCACCGGCATGAGCGAGCTCCGCGAGCGAATCATGTCGCAGGTTCGGCTCATGCTGACGCCTGGAGCGCAGCGGAAGGTGGCGGCATGAGCGAGCTCCGCGAGCGAATCATGTCGCAGGTTCGGCTCATGCTGACGCCTGGAGCGCAGCGGAAGGTGGCGGCATGAGCCAACTGCTGTCGATGCTGCTCACCGGGCTGTCCACCGGCGCCGTCTACGCGCTCGTCGCGCTCGGCCTCGTGCTGCTGTACAAGGCTTCCGGCGTGCTGAACTTCGCGCACGGCTCGCTGCTGCTCCTCGGCGCGTACGTGACGGCACTGACCTGGGAGACGCTCGGGTTCGCCGTCGCCGCCGCCCTCGGCCTGTCCGCCGCGGCGGCGGCCGGCCTGGTGGTGCAGCGGCTGCTCGCCGACCGCATGCGCGACGCGGCGCCGGTCGATCTCGCCATCATGACCATCGGCGTCGACATCCTGCTCGCGACCGAACTGAACCGGCGGATGGGGCCGGACATCGTCGTGCTCGGCCATCCCTGGGGCGGCTCGGCCGTCCGGTTCGGCGACGTCGCCGTGCCGGCCAACCGGATCGTCGCGCTCGGCGTCGCCGCGGTGGTCATCACGCTGTTCCTGCTGGCGTTCCGCATGACGGGCTGGGGCGCGGCCATGCGCGCGACCGCCGAGGATCCCGAGGCCGCGGCGCTGACCGGCGTACGGGTGCGGCGCGTCGTCACGGCGAGCTGGCTGCTCGCCGGCGCCCTGGCCGCCATCGCCGGGATTTTCCTCGCCGGCTCCCCGACCCCCGGACTCTCGCCGACCGTCGGCGTCATCGCGTTGCGGGCCCTGCCCGCCGCCATCCTCGGCGGCCTCGACTCGACCACCGGCGCGCTCGCCGGCGGCCTCATCGTCGGCGTGGCGGAGTCCCTCGCCGCCGGCTACCAGGACGAGCTGTCCGTGCTCGGGCGGGGCTTCGACCAGGTCGTGCCGTACATCGTGATGATCGGCGTGCTGCTGGTCCGGCCGACCGGCCTGTTCGGCACCCGGGCGGCGAACCGTGTCTGAGATTTCGCCGCGCATCCGCCGAGCCGTCCTGTGGACCGCGATCGGGCTCGCGCTCCTCGTGCCGCCCTACTACCTCGACGAGTCCTGGCTGCGGCTGGGCCTGTCGGTCGCCGCGGCCGGGATCGGCGCGATCGGCCTGACCCTGCTCACCGGGACCGCCGGCCAGCTGTCCCTCGCCCACGGGTTCTTCCTCGGCGTCGGCGCGGTGGCCTACTGCGTGCTCGCCGCGCCCACCGGCGACCGCCTGGCCGGGCTCGGCCTGCCCGCACCGGTCGCGGCGGTCGCCGGCATGGTGCTGGCGGGCCTGGCCGGGCTCGCGTTCTCGCCCATCGCCGCGCGCCTGCGCCACATCTACCTCGGCATCGCCAGCATCGCGCTGGTGTTCATCGGCCAGCACGTGCTCAACGTCGCGCAGCCGCTCACCGGAGGGTTCAACGGCCGGCGCACCCCCGACCTCGTCGACGACACCGTCACGACGGTCGCCCAGGTGCCGTTCGGCGAGTACGAGAAGCTCTGGTACCTCGGCGGCGTCGCGCTGATCCTGGCCGCGCTGTTCGCGCGGAACCTCGTCGACGGCCGGGTCGGCAGGGCCCTCATCCTCGTGCGGGACAGCGAACCGGCGGCCGCCGCCGTCGGCATTCCCGTCCAGACGTACAAGGCGCTCGCCTTCGTCGTCTCGTCCATGTACGCCGGCCTGGCGGGCGTCCTCAGCGCCGTCGCGATCGGCAGCGTCGCACCGCAGTCCTTCGCGCTCGAGGTGTCCGTGCTCTACCTCGTCATGATCGTGATCGGCGGGCTGGGCTCCATCGGCGGTGCGATCGCCGGTGCCGCCGTGGTCACCGCACTGCCCGTCCTGCTCCAGGAGTACGCCGCCGACCTGCCGTTCCTCGCCCAGCCCGGCAGCGGCGGCATCACCGCCGGCCATGCCGCCCGGTACGCGTTCGGCATCGCCGTCATCGCGGCCGTGCTCGTGCGCGCCACCGGCCTCCGTATCCGCCAGACACCCCCCAGGAGTACCGATGAACAGAACCAGCCGTCTGCTGGCGGTAGCCACCGCACTGACCCTCGGCGTCGCCCTGAGCGCGTGCAGCGGGAAGGCGAACACCGCACGCCCCAGCTCGACCGGTGACGTCAAGACCGACATCGGCGTCAGCGGCAACCGGATCAGCCTCGGCGTCCTCACGGACCTGACCGGGCAGTTCGCGCCGCTGGCCACCGAGCTCACCGGCGCCGAGAAGCTGTACTGGGAGGAGCGCAACGCCGCGGGTGGCGTGTGCGACGGCCGCTACCAGGTCGACCTCGACGTGCGCGACCACGGATACAACGTGCAGAACGCGGTGACGCTGTACGCGAGCATGAAGACCAAGAACCTCGTCTTCGAACAGATCCTCGGCTCGCCGATGAACGCGGCACTCTCGGCCGACATCCAGAAGGACGGCATCGTCACCCTGCCCGCCAGCTGGGCGCCGGTGCTGCTCAAGAACCCGCTCATGACGATCGTCGGCGCCACCACCGACATCGAGGTGGTGAACCTGCTCGACCACCTGCTCGAGCAGAAGCAGCTCGCCGACGGCGACCCGATCGGCCACATCTACTTCGAGGGCGAGCTCGGCGAGAGCGGGCTCATCGGCTCCAAGAAGGTCGCCGCGGCGCACAACCTCAAGCTCGTCGAGGCCAAGATCAAACCGACCGACACGGACATGACCGCCCATGTCACCGCCATGAAGGCCCAGGGCGTCAAGGCCATCGTGATGTCCACGAGCAGCGGACCGCTCGCCTCCGCCGCCGCGGTGGCCGCCACCCAGGGCATGCAGGTGCCGCTGCTGGGCAACACGCAGACCTTCGCGCCCGGCACGCTCAAGACCCCCGGTGGGGCGTACCTCAAGAGCCACTTCCTCGGCGCCCAGCCGGTGTCGCCGTTCGACCAGCCCGCCTCCAAGGCGATCCTGGACAAGTACCTCAAGAAGTTCCCCGGCACCAACCCGACGCTGCAGATCTCCTACGGCTGGGCGCGCGCCGACGTCATGCGGCAACTGCTGGAGCGTGCGTGCGCGTCGCGCGACCTGACCCGGCAGGGGCTGGTCAACGCCCGGCAGTCACTGACCAAGGTGGACACCAACGGCCTGGCGCCGGTGCTGGACTACAGCGCCGCCGGCGTGCCGCCGACCCGCGAGTCGTACATCATGAAGGCCAGCGACGCCCCCGGCGGCCTGGTGCTGGCCAAGGGCCCGTACCGCGGGGTCGACGCCACCTAGGCGTCGGATGTCGCGCCCCCGGCGGGTACCCGTGCATACTCGCGCCATGGTCGAGCGCAGGTGGCCGAGCCGGTACGCGTGGATCGCGGTCCTCGCCGGGGGGCTCATGCTGAACATCGCCGTGCTGGTCACGGTCATCGCGACGGAGAACCCGAACTTCGTGCCGGCGCTGATCCTGCTGGGGTCGGCGTTCGTCCCCGCGACGTTCCTCGCGTTCGCGGCCGGCCGGACCGCCGGCTGGCAGGTGTCCGGTGGGCTGCTCGGCTTCATCGCCCTCGTCGGGGGTGTGGTCGGGATCGTGTTCGCCGGGTGGTTCGAATACGACGAGATGCGTGAGCTGCCCTGGCTCGGCGTCGCCGGGGTCGGGCTGATCGAGGAGACGGCAAAGCTGGTCGTCCCGGTCGCGGTGCTGCTCGCCGCCTGGCGGCGCCGGGGCGGCACCGCCGACGGGCTGATGATCGGCATGGCGTGCGGGCTCGGGTTCGCGGTCCTGGAGACGATGGGCTACGCGTTCGTCACGCTGATCCAGTCCAAGGGCAGCATCGGCGCCGTCGAGCAGATCCTGCTGGTGCGGGGGCTGCTGTCGCCCGCCGGTCACACGGCGTGGGCTGGGCTGACCTGTGCCGCGCTCTGGACCTTCGTGATCCGCCCGGGCCTGCGCACGGCCGTCGCCTTCGCCGCGACGTTCGCCGGTGTGGTGATCCTGCACACGGCGTGGGACGGCTTCGGCAATCCCATCGCCTACGGCGTCCTCGGGATCATCTCCGTCGGCTGGCTGCTCTGGCGCATCCGCAGGATCCGGCTGGCCGGAGAGTCCGCCGACGCGGCGGCGCCGCAGCCCGTGCCCGTGGGTGCGCTGCCCACGTGAGCTGTCCGCCGGCGGCCTGACGCAGGCGCAGTTCGGGGGGCGGGCCGGCGGGGTCGGCGTCAGGGCCGGTGCAGGTCGGGCACCGCGGGTGCCGTTCGACGGGACCGCCCGGCGGGCCGGGCAGGTCGTTTCAGGAGACTGAACGACGCTGCCGTTCGGCGGGCCAGGCCGGCAGCGGGATGAGCGCGGTGGCCGGCTGCGCGCGGATGCCCTGCAGGAGCAGCGCCGCGAGCCGGCGCATTTCGACGAGGGCCCGCCCGCTGCCGGGAGGGTAGCGGGGTGGGGTCGCTGTCGCGGCGAGGACGAGCCGGAAGTCCTCGACGGTCAGGTCCGGGCGCACCGCCCCCTCGCGGCGTGCCCGGTCCACCAGCCGGGTCAGCACCCGGATGTTCTGGGCGCGTTCGGCGGCGAAGACCTTCCCGGTCGCCGCCGATCCCAGCAGCGCGGCGTTGAAGCTCCGGTCCAGCGCCTGGCGGGTGCAGACCTCCTCGACGACCGTGCTGATGCCTCGCCACGCGTCCGGATCCTCCGCCGCGCCCGCCACCGTCGCCACGCACTCGCGGACCTGCTCGGCGAACGCGGCGACGACGAGGTCCTCCCGGGTCGGGAAGTGCCGGTAGAGCGTGGCCACGCCGAGCCTGCAACGACGGGCGAGCTCTCGCATCGTCACCTCCAGCCCCTCGGCCGCGAACGTCGCGCGCGCCACGGACAGGATGTGTGCACGGTTGTGCCGGGCATCCGAGCGAGGCTTCCGAGTCACTTCGCGGTCCACGCGTCTCAGTTCAGCACAAGACGGACGCCCTGTTCCACTTCGAGCGTTAGGTTCCGGTGGCGGTGCGGTCGCACCGGCGCAACAGCGTGGAAGGAACAGCCGTGTTCGCTCTGCAGTACTCCAGCTTCGGCGCCCCGGACGTCCTGACGGTCGGGCCCGTCGACGCGCCGCACGCCGGTCCGGGGCAGGTCCGCATCGCCGTGCGGGCCGCCGGGGTCGCGCCGACAGATGCCCTGCTGCGAGCGGGCAGGCTGCGACCGTCGCTGGCGTGGCCGCACGTCCCGGGCGTCGACGCCGCGGGCGTGGTGGACGAGGTCGGCGAGGGCGTCGGCGACGTCCGGCCCGGCGACGAGGTCTTCGGCGCCGTGGACGTGATGCGGCTGGGCGGGGCCACCGCGCAGTACGCGGTCCTGCAGTTCTGGGCGCCTCGCCCCGCGGCACTGACCTGGGAGCAGGCCGCCGCCCTCGGCACGAGCGCGGAGACCGCGACCCGCGTCCTCGACCTGCTCGGCGTCGGCGCCGGGACGACCCTGCTCGTCGACGGCGCGGCCGGCGGCGTGGGCAGCGTGGCCGTCCAGCTCGCGGTCGCCCGCGGGGCACGGGTCGTCGGCACCGGATCCCCCGGCAACCAGGACTTCCTGCGTGACATCGGAGCCCTGCCGACCACCTACGGCCCCGGCCTGCCCGACCGGGTCGCCGAGCTCGTCCCGGAGGGTGTCGACGCGGCCCTGGACGTCGCCGGTGCCGGATCGCTGCCGGCGCTGGTGTCCGTCACCGGAGACCCCGGCCGGGTCGTGACCATCGCCGACTTCTCCGCCGGCGGGCACGGTGTCCGGCTGTCCCACGCCGGCTCCGGCGACCCGGACGGACGGCACGGACTCGCCGTCGCCGCCGGGCTCGCCGCTGCGGGCCGGCTGCGGGTCCCGGTCCGGGCGACGTTCACGCTGGACCGGGCGGCCGAGGCCCACGAGCTCGCCGCGTCGGGGCAGGCCGCGGCAAGGTCGTGCTGCGGGTGGCGGCGGACTGAAGCCGCCCCATTCGGCCCCGCAGGACCCGATCGGGCACCGGGCGGTGTCACTCGCCCGCGCGCAACACCTCGCCGAGCTGCCTGCGCCGGCGCAGCGCCGCCTCGACCGGCACGACCACGGCGACCGTCACCACCAGCGCTGCGGCCATCAGCGTGAGCCACCCCCACGGCAGCGCGAGGGAGGGATCGACGGCCTGCCGGGTGAGCAGCCGCAGCTCGAGCGGGCCGAGCGTGAGCCGGGCCAGCAGGATGCCGAGCAGCGGGCCGCCCACCGCCGCGATCAGCACCGGGGGCAGCAGTTCGCCGGCCGCGATCCAGCGGGCGTCCCGTGGCCGCAGGCCGAGGGTGCGCAGCCGGGTGAGGGTCTGCCAGCGTTGCGGTGCGCCGGCGGACGCGCCCAGGGCGAACCCGAGCAGTCCCAGCACCAGCAGGGCCGCGGCGGCGTTCCGTGCCAGCCGCAGCAGGCCCGCGGTCAACGGCGCGTCGCGGCGGGTGTGCTCCACGTCGGCGCGCAGCACGACGTTCGCGGCGGCGTCGCTGCCGGCGACGGCCCGGGGTGCCGGGGCCGGCCACCCACACGGTGTTGGGCGCGGCGGGCAGGCCGGCGGCGGCGAGGCTCGCGGCGTCCACGACGACCACCTCGGTGGCGTCGCCGACGGCGGGGGCGGTGCCGACCGCGGTGAGCCGGATCGCCGGGGCGCCGTCCGGCTGGGGCAGTTGCAGGCGCATGCCGGGCCGGAGGCTGCCGTCGCCGGAGAGCACCAGCGCGGGGACGTCACCGGGTGCGGGGTTCGTGAGCCGGGTGAGCGCCGGTGCGTCCGGCAGCGCGGTGGCGGCGAGCAGCCGCTGGAACGCGGCGGCGTCGACGATCACCAGGCGCGGTGCGGTGACCGTCGTGTCGGCGATGACCCGGGCCCGGTCGGTGACCTGCGCGACGACGACGTGGTCGATCCCGGGGGCCGCGGCGATGCGTGCGGCGAGGGCGGGTGTCGAGGCCACCGCCGCCGGGGCGACGTCGAGGCGGGCATCGGCGCCGACGGTGCGCCACGCGCCGTCGGCGAGCCCCGCACCGGCGGAGGCGTCGAGGACGAGCGCGAACGACGCGACCGCGGCGGCGGTCACCAGGGCCAGGGGCGGAGGATCCGGCCGGCGGTGGCGGCGGCCCGGGCGGCGCCGAAGACGGCGAGGGGCGGCGCGAGCGCAACGCCTGGCGCAGCGCGATGCGGGTGCCGGCGGGCAGCAGCCGCAGCAGCACCAGCGCCGCGGCGAGCGCACCGAGCGCCGGCGCGCTGGTGGGCAGGGCGGCACCGCCGGCCGCGCCGGTCAGGAGATGCCGCGCTGGCGCAGCGCGACGAGGGCGCCGACCGCGGCGCCGAGGATCGCGACGTCCAGCGCGGCGCGGCGCTGCGCGGTGCGCCGGGCCCAGCGGCGGGCGCTGCTGTTCGCCGGGGTACGCCGGTCGCTGGTGGCCCGGGCGGCGGCGAGCGTGCCGAATGCCGGACCGGCGGTGGCGGCGGCCAGGACCAGTGGCAGCGCCGACAGCACGGCGACGCCGGGGCGACGGCACGGGCGAGCGCGAGGCCGATCGCGGTCGCCGCCAGCGCCGCCGCGGCCGACTCGACGAACAGTTCCGCGCCGAGGTCGGGCAGCGCCGCCCCTCGGTGCCGGGCGGCGGTGAGGGTCGCGGTGCGGCGGTGCACCAGCAGGTCGGCGGCGACCAACAGGACCAGCACCGTGGCCAGCAACACGCCGGTGAGCAGGGCGGACGCCTGGGCGGAGGCGGCGTCGATCTGGGTCTGCGCGTCCCGCAGCACGGTGTCGAGCCGCGATTCCCAGCGCAGCGACTCGTCGAAGAGGCTGGAGGCGCCGGAGGTGGCCTTGAGCCCGACGACGGTCGCGGCGAGCGCGGACGCGGTGGCCCAGGTGAGGGCGTCCGGCCGAGGGGCGAAGCGGATGGTGCGTTGCAGCTGGTCCATGTCGAACGCGAGGCGGGCGTCGGGCAGGGAGTCGCGGGAGAGCAGGCCGCCGAGCCGGGTGGTACCGACGCCGTCGGCGCCGGGCACGGGCTGCAGCACCGACGGGGCGAGCCGCCAGGCGGGGTCGGTGCCGTCCACGGGCCGGAAGATGCCGCTCACCCGGACGTCCTTGACCTGCTTCTGCTCGTCCTTGAGCGGGATGGTGTCGCCGGGCTTCAGGCGCAGCGCGGCGGCTTCCACTTCGGACAGTCCGACCTGGACCGGCCAGGGCGGGCCGACGTACGGCGCTTCGACGGACCGGTCGGTCCCGACGGCGGATCCCGGTGCGGTGCCGGCGATCCAGGTGACGGCGGGGCCGCCGCCGTCGGGCGCGAGGTAGGTGAGCTGGAAGGTGCGCAGGACGCTGCCGTCGGTGACGTTGAGCACCGGGCTGGTGACGACGGCGACCGGTGGTTGCAGGACGGCGCGCAGGTCGGGGCCGAGTTCGGACGATGCCCGGTCGCGGAGTTCGTCGACGTCCTCGGCGAGGTGCGGTGCGCGGAGCCGGCCGCCGCCGGGCCCGTCGTCGCGTTCCCAGCGGGCGTGCACGAGGACGTCGGCGTCGTCGCCGGCCCGGCGGACGGTGTCCTGGACGGCGTCGTCGGCGGTGGCGCGCAGCAGCGGCGGCATGGCACCGGCGAGGAGGGCGACGGCCGCGACGACGGCGGCGGCGAGCAGCAGCGGTCCGGCGTCGGCGCGGGCCCGGCCACGGATGCTGGGCCAGTGCAGGGCCGGCGGGTGCAGGCGTGGCCGCTTCACGATGCCACCCGCAGGTGGGTGGCGTCGGCCCGGCGGACCTGGACGGAGACGACGGCGGCGACCGCGAGCGTGCGGCCGGCCAGCAGCGTGAGCAGCAGGGCCGGCGGGTGCAGGCGTGGCCACTTCACGATGCCACCCGCAGGTGGGTGGCGTCGGCCCGGCGGACCTGGACGGAGACGACGGCGGCGACCGCGAGCGTGCAGCCGGCCAGCAGCGTGAGCAGCAGGGCCGTCTCGGCCACCCACGGCCACAGCGGTGCGGCGGACGGCACCGGTGCGGCGCCGGTGTCGGAGCGCACGAGCAGCGGTGCCACCAGCCGGGTGGCGAGCGCGCCGACCGCGGCGCCGGCGACGAGCAGGGGCAGCAGCACCCCGGCGTGCTGGCCGAGCATGACCGCCCGGATGTCGCGCCGGGCCATGCCGATGCCGCGCAGCCGCGCCACTTCCAGCGCGCGGACCTGCAGGTCGCAGGTGACGTGCAGGATGACGCCGGCGAGCAGGAGCAGCGCGGCGGCCGGGACGAGCAGCCGGAGCACGGCGGGCAGGCCGGCGCGCAGCGGGCCGGCGCTGAGGCGGGTGGTCTCGTCGGCCCGGGTGGTGATGGTGCCCAGGCGCAGGGCGGCGGCCCGGTCGGCGGCATCGCCGGCGGGGTGGCCGACCCACCAGGCGTCGACCGGGAAGGTGAGGTCACCGGCGACGGCCATGACGCGGGAGAGGGTGTCGAGGTCGGCGAGGACGGCGACGGCGCCCGGTGCGGCGGGGACGGTGGGCAGTACCTCGGTGACCTTGATCGACACCGGTGTGGTGCCCACGGTGATGCTGAGCGTGGACCCGCGTTTCGCGCCGATCTCGTCGGCGAAGCGGGCGGAGACGGCGACCGGCACGGGTCCGGGGTCGGGGAACGCGGTGGCGACGACGGTGCGGGCGGCGTCCGGGGCGCCGCCGAAGTCGACGGTCGCGGTCAGGTGCAGGTCCGCGCCGGCGACGGCGACCTCCGGTCCGGACACCTTCCCGGGCACCGGCGGAGCGGAGGTCGCGGTCCACGGGGCGGACGGTGGCGTGCCGCCCGGCACGGTGAGGGTGACGGCGATCTTGCTGATGCCGCCCGCGAAGTCCGCTTCGGAGGCCTCGACCTTGAGGGACACGGCGACGAGCTGGAGCCCGCCGGTGGTCGCGCAGGGCGGCAGCCGGTGCGGGGCCGCGTCGAGTGGGACGGTGGCACCGGTGCAGGGGCTGCGCAGGCCGGTGGAGTCCTGCAGGAGCAGGCGGGGGGTCACGGCGAGCGGGGCGTCGCCGGTCGTCGTGCCGGTGAGGGTGACCTCGGCGCCGGCCGGGACGGCGATGCCGGCGGCGGGGGTGGCCGGGGCGAGGGCGGTGCCGACGCCGGTCCAGCTCCGGTCGCCGTCGAGCCGGCCCCGCAGCAGCGCGCCGGCGTCGGTGGTGTTCACGGCGACGAGGCGGGCGGGGCGCCGCCGCTGCCGAGCCACTGCCCCACGGCGATGCCGCGGTTGACGGCGGGGCTGACCGTGCCGCCGGTGGCGGCGGCGACGGTGCTGCCCTGCCCGGCGACGGGCGGGGTGGTGAGGGTGAGCGCGAGGTCGGTGCCGACGGACACGTCGGCCTGGTCGTGCTGCGAGCGCTGCCAGGTGGCGTCGAAGGCGATGCCGAACGTGCCGGCGGCGCAGGCGAGGCCGATGAGCAGGCCGGCGGCGACCGCCTGCGGGCGCCGGGCGGCCTCGAACGCTGCCAGCGGCAGGACGAGTCCGCGGCCGCGGCGGGCCAGCCGGTCCGCCCCGCGCAGGGCGGGCAGCATCAGCCGCAGGGCCAGCGCGGCACCGGCGGTGAGCAGCAGCGCGGGGGCGAGGACGCGGACGGCGTCGGCGCGGGTGGTGGCGTCGGCGGGTTGGGTCGACAGCTGCCACCAGCCGATCCCGGCGAACGCGACGAGCAGCACGTCCGCGCCGGACCTGGCGAGCAGTTCGCGGCGGTTGCGGCGGTCGCCGGGCGCCGGGCCGGGCCGGACGGCCAGGACGATGAGGACCGCGGCCAGGGCGAGCGCGCCGACCGCCACGGTGAGCGTCTGGGCGCCGGTCACGGCGGGGTCCGCGGCGAGCCCGGCGCCGTCGAGCGGCGGCAGGTGCGTGAGGACGGCGTGCAGGGCGGAGGAGGCAGGGACGGCGAGCGCGGCGGCGACGGCGGCGAGCGCGGCGGCCTCGACGGTGGCGGCGACGGCGAGCTGGCGGGGACTGGCGCCGAGGGCGGTGAGCAGGGCGGTCTCGTCGGTGCGGACGCCGGCGGTGAGCCGGCCGGCGAGGGCGAGGGCGGTGGCGGCGAGGACGCCGCCGAGGACGGCGACGGCGAGGACGACGGCGGCGGTGACGCGGCGCTGGTCGTCGGCGGCCTGCAGGGTCAGCGGCAGGGCGGAGGAGACGCGTTCGAGCTGGACGCGGTTGCCGAGCACCCCGGCGAGGTGGCGGTCGGCGCCGCGCACGGCGGTGGCGGCGGCGTCGAGGTCGCGGCCGGTGGGATGGGACAGGTCGGGGTGGGCGGTGACCTGGAGGCGGTCGATGGTGGCGCCGCTGGTGAGCAGGTCACCGAGGTCGACGATGAGCGGGCCGTAGGCGTTGACCGGTTGGCCGAAGCGGCCGTCGAGGTAGCCGGGGGCGTAGCCGGTGGCGGCGAGCGGGTCGCGGTCCCAGCCGGCGCCGGGCAGCGGGCGGACGATGCCGACGACGGTGACGTCGAGCGGGGGGACGGCGGCGTGGGCGAGTTCGGCGCCGAGGTGGAGCCGGCTGCCGGGGGCGAGGCCGAGCAGTTGTGCGGTCTGCTCCAGCAGCACCGCTTCCAGGGGCGTCTTCGCGGCCTGCGGCCAGCGTCCGGCGGTGAGCTGGGCGCGGGCCGACAGATCGTCCATGCCGGACAGGTAGGCCTGGGGCGCGACGGTGGTGCCGGCGGCGATGGTTGCCGGCAGGGCCCGCAGGATGCTCGACGCGCGGGTGTGGGTGGTGGTGGGGAACGGGGCGAGGGCCGCGGTGATGACGTCGCGGGCGTCGGTGGCCACGGTGCCGGCGTCGTGGCCCTCGACGGTGCCGGTGTACGCGGTGACGTCGACGGCGTCGGGGGCGGCGCGGGTGGCGGCGACCTCGTAGGCCCGCTCGGCGGTGCGGGTGGTGAGCAGGGCGCAGGTGCCGAGCAGCGTGGCGCCGACGGTGACGACGCCGAGCAGCGCGGCGAGCAGCGGCCATTGGGCGCCGGCGCGGCGGGCGAGCAGGATGAGCATCAGTCGAGCTGCCCGTCGTGGATGTTGATGACGCGGTCGGCGAGCGCGATCATGACCGGGTCGTGGGTGGAGACGAGCGCGGTGACGCCTTCGGACTCCACGACCCCGCGCAGCAGCGCCATCACCGCCAGGCCGGTTTCGGCGTCGAGCTGGCCGGTGGGTTCGTCGGCGATGAGCAGCCGGGGCGAGCCGGCCAGTGCCCGGGCGATCGCAACCCGCTGCTGCTGGCCGCCGGACAGCTCGGTGGGCCGCTGCTCGGCGTGCTCGGCGAGGCCGACGAGTTCGAGCAGCAGCGCGACGCGGCGTTCGCGCTCGGCGGGCGCGACGCGGGCCAGCCGCAGCGGCGCGCCGACGTTCTCCGCGGCGGACAGCACCGGGATCAGCCCGAAGGTCTGGAACACGTAGGAGACCTTCTCCCGGCGCAGCCGGGACAGGCCGTCCTCGTCGAGGGCGGTGACGTCGGTGCCGTCGATGTGCACGGTGCCGCCGTCCGGGCGGTCCAGCCCGCCGATGACGTTGAGCAGGGTCGTCTTGCCGGAGCCGGACCGGCCGACGAGGGCGACCATGGTGCCGGGCCGGACGTCGAACGACACGCCCCGCAGCGCATGGACCACGGTCGGTCCGGCGCCGAAGCGGCGGTGGACGTCGCGGACCGACAGCAGCGGCCCTGCGATGGGCTCGGCGGCCGGGTCGGTGGCCGGCTCGGTGGTGCGGTCGGCGCTCATGCGGTGCCGGCGGTGTCGGCGGTGTCGGGGCGGATCGTGACGTGGTCGGATTCCAATGCCAGGCGGACCCGCCGGGTCAGGGCGAGGGCCTCGCGGAAGTCGCGGGGGACCTGGACCCGGCCGGCGCGGTCCATCACGGCGTACTCCTCGGCGAACACGTGGGTGTCGCCGTCGGCGTTGACGGTGGCGCGGCGCAGCACCTCGCTGCTGGTCCGGCCGTCGCGGATGGCCACGGTCCGCTCGACCTGGCCGCTCACCGCCGGGTCATGGGTCACCACCACCACGGTGACACCGAAGTGCCGGTTGACGTCCCGCAGCGCCCCGAACACCTCGGCGGACGTGGCGGAGTCCAGCTCGCCGGTGGGTTCGTCGGCCAGCAGGACCCTCGGCTGGTTGGCCAGCGCCACCGCGATCGCGACGCGCATCTGCTGGCCGCCGGACAGCTGCCCGGGGCGCCGGTCGGCGCAGTCGGCGACGCCGAGCGCGGCCAGCAGCTCGGCGGCGCGGTCCCGGCGGGTCCGGACCGGGGTGCGGGCGACCGTCATCGGCAGGTCCACCATCTGCCGGGCGGTGAGGTACGGCACCAGGTTGCTGGCCGTCTGCTGGCGCACGAACCCCACGGTGTGCCGCCGGTAGTGAACCCGGTCGGCGCGGGACATGGCCAGCAGGTTCCACCGGTCGACCCGGGCCCGGCCGGCGGTCGGGGCGTCGATCCCGGCGAGGATCGACAGCAGCGTCGACTTGCCCGAGCCGGAGGCGCCGACGACAGCGACCATTTCTCCGCTGTCGACGGTCAGATCGAGTCCCTGGAGCGCTTGCACCTCGACCGACCCGGTCTGATAGATGCGCACGAGGCTCTCACAGGCAATCAGCGCGTCCCGGCCGAACTCGGGCGCCCGCGCCGGCGGCTGCGGCAGTGACAACGACAGCGGCGTGCTGGACATGCCCCTCCTCGGCGATTCCGCGGATCCCTGGAAATCCCGCCCCAATATACGGATCCGTGTTTTCGAAACATTTGGAAGCGGACGCGGTCGGCAGCAGCGTCGCGAACTTCCAGCCGTAATGTCGCATTCTGGTACAGAGCGGAAAATGTCGACATATCCGGTTGTAGGCTTCCAGGAGGTGCGCTCCCGCCGCCCGTTGGTGGTGGTGCGCTGGATGGAGATCAGGGTGAAGGCACACACTCGCAGTTTCGGGCTGACCCGCCGGGTGATGGTGCTGTGCCTGGTGTGCGCGGTGGCCTTGAGCGCGGCGCTGGTGACGATGCTGGCCGCTGTGGCGAGTCTGGATCGGGAGGTACGGTCGGCGCGCAGCTCGCAGGCCGCGGTCATCACCGCCGGGCAGTTGCAGACCTCCGTGCTGTCGATGGAGAGCGCCGAGCGCGGCTTCGTCATCACCCACGACCCACGGTTCGTGATGGCGTGGCAACAGGCCCGTGCGGCGATAGCGCCGCAGTCGGTGCGGCTTGAGATGCTCGTCGCCGAGGATGCGCAGCAGCAGGCGCGCGTCCGGCATCTCAATCAGCAGATCGCGACCTTCACGGCCGATATGTCGGGGCCGGCGGGTGCGGGTGGCAGTCCCGGGTCGCCCGACGCCGTGCAACTGCTCGACAGCCAGCAACGCGTCGACGCGATCCACGCGGAGTTCGCGCAGTTCACCACGAGAGAGATGCGCGATGCGGCCAGGCAGGCCGCCAGCGCCGACGCGGACACCGCGTGGGCGTGGGCCACGGCGGGCGTCACGCTCGCCGGGTCGGTGCTGGTCGTGGTGATGTTCGCGGCGTTCGTGAACCGCGGGATCGTGCGGCCGGTCGCGGCGGCGGCCGGGATGGCCGATCAGCTGGCGGCCGGTGCCCTGTCCACCCGGATGCCGGAGGACGGGCCGCACGAGATCGGCGTGCTGCAGCGGTCGTTCAACGCCATGGCCACGTCGTTGGAGGCGCACCGTGACAACCTGCATCGGCTCGTGGCCGAACAGGGCGCCCTGCGGCGGATCGCGACGCTCGTGGCCCGTGCGTCGCCGTCGGACGCGGTGTTCGGCGCGGTCACCGAGGAGGTCGGGCAACTGCTGGGAGCCGACATGACCCTCCTGTTGCGGTACGAGCCGGACAAGGAGGCGGTCGTCGTCGCGGGGTGGAGCCAGTACGCCGTGCCCATCGTGGTCGGCACCCGCACGGCGCTGCCGCCGGACGGCGCCGCCATGCACGTCTACACCAGTCAGCGGTCCTGGTGGACCCGCGTCGGCGAGGGCACGTCCGTGCCCGACCCGTTCCTGGCCCGGCACGGGATCAGGATCTCCGTGGGTGCGCCCATCGTGATGCAGGGCAGCCTGTGGGGGGCCCTGATCGTCATGGCGGCGAGCGAGGAACAGCTCCGGCCGCAGGACGCGGCCCGTACGGCCGACTTCACCGATCTCGTCGGCCTGGCCGTCGCGAACCTGCAGGCGCGCGCCGATCTGACCGCCGCCAGCGTCCGCATCGTCGAAGCCAGCGACCAGGCCCGCCGCAGGCTCGAACGCGATCTGCATGACGGCACCCAGCAACGGCTCCTGGCCCTCCTGCTGGATCTGCGCCGGATTCACGCACTGACGCCGGTGGAGCCGACCGGGCTGGCCGACGACCTGGCCGAGGTCACCGACGACCTGGCCGACGCCATCAACGAGCTGCGGGAGGTCTCGCACGGTATCCACCCGGTGATCCTGACCGAGCGCGGCCTGGAGCCGGCGCTCAAGGCCCTGGCCCGCCGTTCGCCGGTGCCGGCCGAGCTGCACGTCGACCTGCCGTTCCGGCTGCCTCCGAATATCGAGACCAGTGCATATCATGTCGTCGCCGAGGCGCTCACCAACACCGCCAAGCACGCGCACGCCTCGTATGTGCGCATCGACGCCACCGCCGACGAGCAGACCCTCCGGCTGCGCATCGGGGACGACGGCGTCGGCGGTGCCGATCCGAGCGTCAGCTCCGGCATCCGCGGGATCGGCGACCGGGTGACCGCCCTGGGTGGCAGCAGCCGGCTCGCCAGCCCGCCCGGACACGGCACCACCCTGTGGTTCACCATCCCGCTCGGCCCGACCCCCTCCGCCGAGACGTCGACGCCACCCGTGGCGGCCTGACACGGCGCCGGGCGGTCATCCGCCGGGTGGTCGCTACATCCGGGCCTGCCGGGTAGAGGCCGGCGGTGCGGGACGTAACCGACGCTCGGGTCGACCGGCGATGACCTGGGTTCGGATCTGGCTGCTCTCAGGCATCAACGACCGGTCGCTGCAGCACGCCGGACCGGGCGCCAAACCGGCCGCGGACCGCCGCCACCCGTGGTGGAAGGTGATGTGCCTGACCGGTGTCGACTACTTCTCGACGCTGGGCTACCAGCCGGGGATCGCCGCGCTCGCCGCCGGGCTGCTGTCGCCCGTGGCGACGGCGGTGCTGGTGCTGGTCACGCTGCTCGGCGCGTTGCCGGTGTACCGGAGGGTCGCCGCGGAGAGCCCGCACGGTGAGGGCTCGATCGCGATGCTGGTGCGGCTGCTGCCGTTCTGGCAGGGCAAGCTGTTCGTCCTGGTCCTGCTCGGGTTCGCCGCCACCGACTTCATCATCACGATGACGCTGTCCGCCGCGGACGCGACCGCGCACCTGGACGAGAACCCGCTCTGGCCCGCGGTCCTGCACGACCACGAGGTCCTGGTGACCCTGCTCCTGCTGGGCCTGCTCGGCGCGGTGTTCCTCGTCGGGTTCACCGAGGCGGTCGGCATCGCGGTCGCCATCGTCGGGATCTACCTGACGCTGAACGTGATCGTCGTCGTCGACGGCCTGTGGCTGATCGCGACCCGCCCCTCGATGCTCACCGACTGGTCGGCCGCGTTGACGGCCCGGCACGGCAATCCGCTGCTGGTCGTGGCCATCGCCCTGGTCGTGTTCCCCAAGCTGGCGCTGGGCCTGTCCGGGTTCGAGACGGGCGTGGCGGTGATGCCGCACGTGCGCGGCGATCCGGCCGACAGCGAGGAACACCCGACCGGGCGGATCCGCGACACCAGGAGACTGCTCACCACCGCGGCGCTGATCATGAGCGGGTTCCTGCTCACGACCAGCGTCGTCACCACGGTCCTGATCCCGCCGGCCGCGTTCAAGCCGGGCGGGAAGGCCGACGGCCGGGCGCTGGCGTTCCTGGCCCACGAGCACCTCGGCCCGGCCTTCGGTACCGCGTACGACCTGTCGACCATCGCGATCCTCTGGTTCGCCGGAGCGTCGGCGATGGCCGGCCTGCTGAACCTGGTCCCGCGGTACCTGCCCCGCTACGGGATGGCACCGGACTGGGCCGGGGCGGTCCGGCCGCTGGTCCTGGTGTTCCTCGCCGTGGCGGTCCTGATCACCCTCTACTTCGACGCCGACGTCAACGCCCAGGGCGGCGCGTACGCCACCGGCGTCCTCGTCCTGATCACCTCCGCCGCCGTCGCGGTCACCCTGTCCGCCCGCCGGCACCGGCAGTACCGCTCGTTCGGCATGTTCGCGGTCATCGCCGCCGTCCTCACGTACACCACGATCGCCAACATCGCCGAACGCCCGGACGGTGTGAAGATCGCCGGGTGCTTCATCGCCGGCATCGTGCTGGTGTCGGTGCTGTCCCGCATCGGCCGGTCGTTCGAGCTGCGGGTCACCGACCTGCAGTTCGACGACATCGCCAGCACCTTCATCCACGACTGCGCCCGGCGCACGATCCGGCTCGTCGCCAAGGAACCCGCGCACCGCTCAGCCGCCGACTACCGGGACAAGTTGCGGCAGATCCAGGCCGACAACGACATCCCCGACGACGCCGACGTGATCTTCGTCGAGGTGGACATCACCGACGCCTCCGACTTCGCGTCGGCCGTCGTCGTCCGTGGTGAGGTCACGCACGGCCGCTACCGGGTCCTGGTCCTGCAGAGCCCGGCCGTCGCGAGCGCCATCGCCGCGCTGCTGCTCGGCATCCGCGACCGCACCGGCCGGCGCCCGCACATCTACTTCGAGTGGACCGAGGGCAACCCGGCCGCCAACTTCCTCCGCTTCCTGATCTTCGGTCAGGGCGAGGTCGCGCCGGTCACCCGCGAGGTGCTGCGCCGGCAGGAGCCCGACCGCCGCCACCGGCCGCACGTCCACGTCGGCTGAGCAACACCCGCCGCGCCGACCCTGAGCTTCCCGGGCGGGGAGGATGCGATGCCCGGCCGGCCGCGCCGGTCACAGCCGGAACTGGCCGACCAGGCGCCGGAGGTCCTGCGACATCGCACCCAGTTCGGTGACGGCGCCCTGGGTGGCGGTGACGACGAGGCCACCGACCGTGTCGTCACCGGCGAGGAAGGCCAGATCGGTCTCCCGGTCGGTGCCGGTCAGCCGGGCCTCGGCACGGGCGGCCTCGGCCGGTGTCACGCGGACGGCGCGCAGCGGCACCGCGGGCGGCGCGGTCGGCGTGCCTGCAGGTACAGCAGCGGCCAGTAGGGGATCAGCCCGGCGCGGACGTACAGCGGCATCGCCCGGGGATCGTGGGACGCGAAGGTGAAGCGGGCCGGCTCGCGATCCTCCGCGGGCCACAGCGCCGCGAGCAGGGCCCTGCCGATCCCGGTGCCGTGGCGTACGGGGTCGACGAACAGATCCGTGAGCATGCTCGCGGCGCCGACGCCGACGGTGGCGCCGTACCCGGCGACGCCCCCGTCCTGTTCGGCCACGAGGAGCCTGCCCCGTCCGCGCAGACGCCCGAGGTAGCCGCCGTCCACGCCGGACTGCGGGCCGGACTGCGGGCCGGACCGTGGGCCGGGCTGCGCGTTGCCGCGTGCGACGCCCGCGATGCCCGGACCGTCGCCGGGGCGGGCGGCACGCACGATCAACGACGGCTGGGTCATGTGCGGCTCCACAGTCTCGTGGCGGGCGTCCACAGGTCAGCATGGCAGCGCCCGGCGGCGGGCCGCCGCCGGTCAGGCGGCGAGCATCGCCTCCAGTTCGACCGGGTCGGTGAGGTAGACCGAGCCGGCGCCGGCGGAGGCGTCGTCGGGGAACACGATGCTCTCGCCGGCCGCGACGGCCGCCACGATGCGGGCGGCGACGAGCTCGGGTGCGGCCTTGGCGGCCTCCATCCCGGCGAGCATGTCGATGCCGCCGGGGTAGGCGCCCAGCACGTGGACGCCGCGGTCGCGCAGTTCCGCGCGCAGGGCCTGGGTGGCCGAGTGCGCGGCGGCCTTCGACGCGCTGTACCCGGCCATGGGTGGCGCGGGCGCGAGCGCGATCAGGGTCAGGACGTTGACCAGGGTGGCCGGCCGGTTGCGTTCGAGGACGGGCGCGAACGCCCGGCTGACCCGCAGCAGGCCCAGATAGTTGGTGGCCAGGTCCTGCCCGATGCAGTCGAGGTCGCCGTCGAGCACACCCCCGAAGTGCAGCACGCCGGCGTTGTTCACCAGGACCGTGACGTCGGGTGCCGCGGCGGCGGCCGCGGCGACGCTCGCGTCGTCGGTGACGTCCAGCACGAGGGTGCGGACCCGGGGGTCGTCGCGCACGCCGGCGGCGATGCCGGCCGTGGCGTACACGGTCGCCACGCCCGCGTCGAGCAACGCCAACCCCCGTCGGTGCGGTCGCCCGCAGGGTCGGCTACACCTCCGAGTACGCCTTCAACCGCGCCTTCAGCCGGCGTCACGGCCAGCCACCCGGCCGCTACCGCGCCGCGCACCACCCGGCGATCCGGCAGCCGGCGGCCACGCAGTAGGAACGCCGGTGTGTCGGTGCCGTATCGCTGTCGTGTCGGCGGGGGCACGCAGGCTCTGAGGCACGCGACAGCAGCCGAAGGAGCAACAATGAGCACTCCAGTCACCATTGTCGGCGCCGGCCTCGGTGGCCTCACCCTGGCCCGGGTCCTGCACGTGCACGGCATCGAGGCCACGGTCTACGAGGCGGAGGCATCACCGGCGGCCCGGGCGCAGGGCGGCATGATCGACATCCACGACTCCAGCGGGCAGCCGGCCCTCGCGGCGGCCGGCCTGACGGACGAGTTCCGCGGCCTCGTCCTGGCGGGCCGCGAGTCGTACCGGATCGTCGAGCGGGACGGCACCGTCCTGTTCGACAGGCCCGACGACGGCGAGGGCCTGCGCCCCGAGGTGCAGCGCGCCGCGCTGCGGCGGATGCTGCTGGACTCGCTGCCGCCCGGCACCGTGCAGTGGGGGCACCGGGTCAGCGGGGTGCGCGCCCTCGGCAGGGGCCGCCACGAGGTGACCTTCACCGGCGGCGCCACCGCCGTCACGAGCCTGCTCGTCGGCGCGGACGGCGCGTGGTCGCGGGTCCGGCCGCTGCTCACCGACGTCACGCCCGAGTACAGCGGCAGTTCCTCCGTCGAGACGTTCCTGTTCGACGCCGACAACCGCCACCCCGCCACCGCGAAGGCGGTCGGCGGCGGGTCGCTGTTCGCGTTCGACACGACCGCGAGCGGGAAGATCTTCATCGGGCACCGGGAGGGCGACGGGAACCTGCACGCCTACCTGTGGCTGTCCAGGCCGCTGGACTGGTTCGACGGCATCGACTTCGCCGATCCCGCCGCGGCGAGGGCCCGCATCGCGCGGGAGGTCGACGGCTGGGCCCCCGAACTGGCCGCGCTGGTCACCGGCAGCGACACCGACCCGGTCCACCGCCCCCACTACACGCTGCCGGTCGAGCACCGATGGGACAGGGTGGCGGGGGTGACCCTGCTCGGCGACGCCGCGCACCTGCAGCCCCCGAACGGCAAGGGCGCCAACCTGGCGATGCAGGACGGCGCCGAACTCGGCACGGCCGTCGCCGCGTACCCCGGCGACATCGAGACCGCGCTCACCGAATACGAGCGGGCGATGTTTCCCCGCAGCGCCGCCGCGGCGGCCGACGGTGCCGCCTTCATCGCCATGATCCTGGGCGACGACGCGGCCCGGCACCTCACCGATCTGTTCACCGGAGCGGACCGGTAGCCGCCTGTTCACCGGAGCGCACCGCTGGCCACCGGCTCACCGGAGCGCACCGGTGGCCGGCGGCGCGCGATGATGGTGCCGTGCGGATCACGACGCTCGGCCCCCTCGCGGTGGACGGCCGCCCGGTGCGAGGCGACCGGCTGGCCGCGGTGATCCGTGAGCTCCTCGACGCCCGGGACCGCACCGTCTCCACCGGCGCCCTGGTCGACGCGGTCTGGCAGGGCGCGCCGCCCGATGACGCCGTCGGCGCGGTGCAGGCCCTGGTCGGCCGGGTGCGTCGGCTCGGCGTGCCGGTGCTCGCCGCGCCGGGCGGTACCGCATCCCGGCCGACGAGGTGCAGATCGACGCCGTCACGGTCCGCGTGCTGGCCGACCGCGGCCGGCAGGCGCTGCGGGAGGGCGACGCGGCCGGCGCGCAAGCGTGTGCCGACGAGGCGCGGGCGCTGTTCCCGCAGAGCCCGGAGCTGGCCGAGGCGGGCAGCGCCCGGCTGTTCGGCGACGTCGTGACCCTGCGCGCGGAGGCCGCCCTGGCCGGCGGCGGCCCGTTCGACGAGGCGGACCTGCGCCTGCTGGCGGCCCGGGTCCCGCCAGACGAGCCGGCCGCCGCACTGCTCGTGCGGGTCCTCGCGGCGCAGGGACGCGACGCCGAGGCGCTCGACCTGGTCGAGCAGGTCCGCGCCGACCTCGCGAACCGCTACGGCGCCGACCCGTCACCGGTGCTCGCCGAGGCGCATCTGGCCCTGCTGCGCGGGCAGCTGGCGGTCGCGCGTCCGAAGCGGACCGGGTATCTCCCCGCCGCCTGGCGCCGGGCCGCGACCCCGCTGGTGGGCCGCGAGCCGGATCTCGCCGCCGTCGGCAGGGCGCTGCTGGAGGCGCCGCTGGTGACCGTGGTCGCGACCGGCGGCGCGGGAAAGACCCGGCTGGCCGCCGAGATCGCCCGCTCCGTCAGCGGCTCCCGCCCGGTCCGCGTCGTGGAGCTGGCCGGTCTGCGCACGCCGGCCGAGGTGCTGCCCGCCGTCCTGGCCGCCCTGACGGGCACCGCCGGTCCGGCAGGGGACCGCCGCGCGCCAGCCCCGGGAACGGCTGCGGGCCGCCGGCCCCGACCTCGACGGACTCCTCGTGCTCGACAACTGCGAACACGTCCTGGACGCCGCCGCGACCGTCGTGGCCGACCTGCTGGCCGTCGCGTCGCCCGAGCTCAGCGTGCTCGCCACCAGCCGGGCGCCGCTGGGCCTGGCCGCGGAGGTCGTGCACCGGCTGCCCGCACTGCCCGACGACGAGGCGCTCGCCCTGATCGAGGCCCGTGTCCGCGCCGGCGGATCGGCGCCCGCGTGGCGGCGGGACCAGGCACTGGCCCTCGTCCACCGGCTCGACAACCTGCCGCTCGCCCTCGAGCTGGCCGCCGCCAGGCTCCGGCACATGCCGATCGCCGACGTCCTCGCGGGCCTCAGCGACCGGTTCGCGCTGCTCGACGACGCGCTGCGCGGGCTGCCCGACCGGCACGCCGGCCTGTGGGCGATGGTCGACTGGAGCCGCGAGCTGCTCGAGCCCGCCGAACGGGACCTGCTGGAGCGGCTGTCCGTCATCCCCGCCCCGTTCACGGCGGATCTCGCCATTGCCACAGCCGGTGGTGTACGCCGAAGCCTCGCGATCCTGGTCGAGCAGTCACTGCTGCGGCTGGAGGAAGGCGACGGCGACCCCCGGTACCGGATGCTGGAGACGGTCCGCGAGTACGGCGAGGCCAGACTCGACGCGGCCGGCGGTCGCGACACCGCGATGGCCGGACTGGTCGGATGGGCCGTGCGGCAGGCGGTGACCCTCGCCGCCGGCTTCATCGGCCCCACCCAGATCGAGGCGCTGCACCGCTGCGCGGCCGACCACGACAACCTGGTCGCCGCCCTGCGCTGGTGCCACGACCACGACGACGAACCGGCCGCCGTCGACGTCGCCACCGCCCTGTTCCACCTGTGGACGATGCGCGGCCAGCACGTGGAGGCCAGTGCCTGGTCGCGCATGCTGCTGCACATCGACGACCCCGCCGCGCGCCGCCGCTCGGCGATCCTGCACGGCCGGGCCGGCGGCCGCCCCCTGCCGCACGCCGACCGGCTCGCCTGGCTGTGCGTCCTGATCGGTGTCAGCGCGGGCAACACCGGCCCCATGCGCCTGAGCGTGCTGGCCCGCCGCGCCCTGCGAAACCTGTTCGCCTCCCGCCCCGGCGACGTCTCGCCCCGCAACGCGGCCCTGGCCGCGGCACTGCCCGGGCTGGAACAGGCCGACCCCGACAAGAGCCTGGCCGACGCCGCGGTCCTCATCGCCCACCCCGACCCGTACGTCCAGGCGATGGGCCACCTCATCCGGGCCGTCCTGATCGAGAACGTCGGCACCCGGCACGCCGCGACCGGCGACGCCGAGCTGGCGTACCGCCGGTTCGAGGCCGTCGGCGACCACTGGGGGATGGGCATGGCCGCCCAGGCGGCCGGGTACTCGGCCAGCACCGGCCCCGACCCGCGCACCGACGAGTGGCTGCGCCGCAGCGAACGGCACCTGCAGCTGGTCGGCGCGGCCCAGGACGCCCGCTCGACCCGGGTGCTGCTCGACACGCAGCTGGCGCTCGCCGGCGACGCCGAGGCCGAACGCCGGCTGCTGGAGGCGGCCGGCTCGGACCATCTCGACGAGATCGACGCCTGTCAGGTCAACCTCGGCCTGGCCCAGCTGGCCTGGCGACGCGAACGCCACGACGAGGCACTGGCCCACGCCGGCGCGGTGCTGCGGGCCATCGCGGACGCCGGCCCTCCCGACCCGACGCAGCCGCGGACCCTGTTCCGGATCGCGGTCGCCGTCATCCACCTGTGGGTCGCCGACGCCCGCCCGGCGCAGCCGCCCACCGGCGCCGACACGCGGGCCACCGACGCGCTGCGGCAGTCCCGCACCGAGGTACTGACCGCCCACGACCGCCCGCTGCTCGGCGCGTGGGCGATGGGCGGCGCCGAACTGGCCGCCTTCCGCGGCGACACCGCGACCGCCCGCGAGCTGTGGGCGCTGGGGACCCGCGTCGGCGCGACCGTCAGCTGGTTCTTCCCGCAGGGCCGCGGCGAACGGCTCGCCGCCGCCCTGGGCGACCGCGGCAGCCGCGAGCCGTTGCTCGCAGCAGCCGGCGGCCTCACCGGGGCCGTCGTCTACGGCCGCATCGGCGCGCTCATGGACGACCTGCTCGCCTGAACCGTCCCGCGCTACGCCGCGGCGGTCGACGCACCGCCGCGGTGACCCGGTTGCGGGCTATCCGGCATTGGTGCGGGAGCGGTGCCGGTCGCCGGTCAGGGCCGGCTCGTGCGTGTGCGGGGCCGGCTGCGCCGAGGCCTCGGCCGGGTACTGGTAGTAGTGGTACGGGCTGGACTGCCGGCGCGGCTCCATGTTGAGCACGGTGCCGAGAAGGCGGGCGTCGACGGCGCTGATCGCCTTGATGGCCGCCGACATCTGCGCGACGGTGGTCCGGCCGCTGCGGCTGACGTAGACGACGCCGTCGGTGCGGGTGGCGAGGATCGCCGCGTCGGTGACCGACAGCAGCGGCGGCGAGTCGATGATCACCATGTCGAACTCGGCCCTGGCGGCGGTCAGCAGGTCCGCCATCTGCCGTGAGCCGAGCAGCTCGCTGGGGTTGGGCGGGATGATGCCGCTGGGCAGGATCCACAAGCTGCTGTTCCACTGCTGGACGACCTCGTCGATGCTCACCTGCCCGGCCAGGACGTTGGTGAGCCCGACCGCGCCCTCGATGTCGAAGTAGCCGGCCAGCGACGGCCGGCGCAGGTCGCCGTCGATGAGCAGCACCCGCTGGCCGGTCTCGGCCAGGACGATGCCGAGGTTCGCGGCAGTGGAGGACTTGCCCTCCCCGGGCAGCGAGCTGGTGATGACGACGGCGGTCGGCGGGTCGTCGACGTCGAGGAACTGCAGGTTGGTCCGCAGCCCGCGCAGCGCCTCGGCGCGGGCGGAGAAGCCCGCCTCGCCGACGAGCAGCGGCTCACGCCGGGCCGAGGTGTCGAACGGCACGTGTGCGATGACGGACCGTTCGGTGATCTCCTGGACGTGGTCGGCGTCGCGGACGCTGGAGTCCAGCAGCTCCAACTGGATGGCCAGGGCGATGCCGAGGATCAGCCCGACGAGGACGGCGACACCGATGTCCCGCACCGGCCGGGGGGAGACGGGTCCGGCCTGCGACTCGGGTCCGCTGATCACCTCGACCTTGATCGGGGTGTCGGTCGAGCCCGCCGGGGTCTCCAGGGACTCGAGCATCGCCTTGAAGTCGGTGGCGACGCGGGCCGCGATGCGTTCGGCCCGGGCCTGGTTGACGTCGGTGACCACGGCGCGCAGCAGCACGGTGTCGGGCACCGGGGCGGCCGTGATCCGCGCCCGCACCTGCTTGGCGTCCAGGCCGATGAGCGGGTCACCGGCGATCTTCGCGGCCAGCCGGTCGCTGACCAGCAGGCTGGCGTAGGACTTGACCCGCTGCTGGGTGAACAGGTTGCCCTGGTAGGCGTCGCTGACCCCGCGATTGGGCGTGGTGACGAAGAACGTCAGCGAGGTGGCGTACTGCGGCGTCTGCGCGGCGCAGTAGACGTAGGCCACCCCCGCCGCGAGTGCGACCGCGATGGCGACGCACCACCAGCGTTTCAGCACGACCTTGAGATAGCCGGCTACGAACACGTGCCCTCCCTTGCTGGTTGTCCGGGTCCGGTCAGCGCCGGTGCGTAGGCGGGGCCGGGCGCCAGTGCGGCGATGCGGCGCCGGTGACCCGCCTGCCGGGCCACCACGCTGCGGTAGCCGGCGGCGCACGCCGGCAGGACGGTGACGGCGAACACCGCGGCGCTGCCGAGCGGCACCCCGGCCAGGCCGAGGTGGCGCACCAGCAGCGCCTTGGCGGGCAGCGACAGCACCAGGTATGCGCCCCAGCCGACGAGCTGCGGGCGCAGCAGCCCGACGCTGTTCTGCACCATGAACATCGGCGAGGCGACGGCCAGCAGGGCCGGCCATACGGCGAGCAGGGCGACGACGCCGGTCGGCAGGCCGTGGAAGTCCGGCGAGCGGATCCACGCGGCGAGCAACGGTTCGCTGGCTGCCACGAGGGTGGCCGCGGCCGCGCCCACCAGCCCGGCGCCGAGCAGGCACATGCGGCGCGTGGTGCGCCGCACCCACGGCAGGTCGCCGCGGGCGAGCGCCTCCGCGTTGGCCGGCCACAGCGGGGTGTTGACGACGGTGACGATCAGGTTCAGCAGGACGAACATGCGGACCGTGACGCCGTAGTGCGCGGCGGCCACCGGGCCCAGCCAGCGCGCGACCAGATAACCGTCGATGCTGGCCGCGGTGGAGCTCAGCAGGGACAGCGCGAAGTACCGGGCACTCAGGCGCAGCAACCCACCGGCGACGCCGGGCTGCAGCACCCACCGCGCCGGCCGCAGGCCGGGCCGGACCCGGGTGAGGTAGTGCACGGTGTTGCACAGGTTGCCCAGCGGTGCGGCAGTCGCGGTGCAGACGATGAGGGTGAGGGGGCCGGCGCCGGCGGCGGCCGCGCCGCCGACCGCCAGCACGGTCCATGCGGCGGTGGCCGCCGACCATCCCGCGCTGCGGGCGGTGTCCTGCATGGCCAGCTGGATCTTGGTGATGAGCGAGAGGGGCAGGTTGACCGCGAACGCGCCGAAGCAGACGACGAGCACCGCGGCGGCCTGGGCGCCGAGGCGGGGGTCGGTGACGCCGAACAGCGGGCCGACCGGCACGGCGACGCCGACGGTCACGACGCCGGCCAGCAGCGCCGCGGCCGTGCCGGCGAGGGTGAGGTAGGCGGCCGCGACGGCGCCGGCCATGTCCTGCGGCGCCGAACGGTGCGCCGACAGCCGCGTGAGCAGGCTGTTGCCCATGCCGAGGTCGGCGAAGAGGGCGACGCTCGTCAGCGCGGTCACCGCGACCCAGACGCCGAACAGCGCCGGTCCGAGGTGGTGGAACATGACGGGCGCGACGATCAGCGACGCGACCGAGCCGGCGCCCATGGCGCCGAACGAGGCCGCGACGCCGCTGACGAGCCGGCGGTTACGGGTCGTCGCGGCGAGCCGGACGGTCACCGGCGGCGGCCGATCGCCTCGAGCGCAGATACATGGCTGCGCGGCGCCGGACGGCGGATCCCGGCCCAGTCGTGGTGCCGGCGCACCGTGGACAGAATGATGCGCAGGACGCGGTGCGACGTGTCGTCGATCAGGTAGTCCGGCGGGCACGCGGCGGGTCCGGCGCCGGCGGTCGCGGACCGCACCGCCTCCACGACCCCGGCCGGGTCGAGGCCGGTGGCGGTGATCGAGCCGGCCTCCAGCGCCTCGGGGCGTTCGATCGAGTCGCGTAACGTCACCGCCGGGAAGCCGAGGATCGCCGACTCCTCGCTCACGGTGCCGCTGTCGGACAGGGTGCACAACGCGGAGCGCTGCAGCCGGATGTAGTCGAAGAAGCCGAACGGCTCGTGGAAGGTGACGCCGTCGAGGTCGGCGTCGGCGCGGCCGGCGAGGCGGGTCCGGGTCCGCGGATGCGTGCTCACCAGCAGCCGCAGGCCCCAGGTGCGCCGCACGGCGTCCAGGCAGGCGATCAGCTCGGTCAGCCGGGACGGGTCATCGACGTTCTCGGCACGGTGCGCGCTGACCACGAAGTACCTGCCCGGGGTGAGGCCGAGCCGGTCGAGGACGGTGCTTGCCTCCACGCGGTCCCGGTAGTGGGTCAGCACCTCGCGCATCGGCGAGCCGGTGAGATGCACCCGGCGCGGATGCAGACCCTCGGCGAGCAGGTTGCGCCGGGCGTGCTCGGTGTAGACCAGGTTGAAGTCGCTGACGTGATCGACCAGGCGCCGGTTGGTCTCCTCCGGCACGTTGAGGTCGAAGCACCGGTTGCCGGCCTCCATGTGGTACACGGGGATGTGCATGCGGCGGGCGATCACCGCGGCGATGCTGCTGTTGGTGTCGCCGAGGATCAGCACCGCGTCGGGGCGCTCGGCCAGCAGCGCGGCCTCGGTGCCGACCAGCACGTCGGCGAGCATGACGCCGATGGAGTCGGTGCGGATGCCCAGCTCCCGGTCGGGTCGGCGCAGCCCGAGCTCGTCGAAGAACACGCCGTTGAGCTGGTAGTCCCGGTTCTGCCCGGTGTGCACGAGCACGTGCTCGACGGCGTGGTCGAGGCGGTCGATCACCCGGGACAGGCGGATGACCTCGGGCCGGGTGCCGACGATCGTGAGGACCTTGGTCACGCGTGCTCCCTGGTGGTGGCGGGCCGTGGCGCCGCCGGCGATCTCGGGTCGGTGAGGAACGCCGTCACCGGTTCGTCCCACCGCCGATAGTCGAACCGGTCGGCGGCGGCGACCGCGGCGGCGCTCAGCTCGCGCCACTGTGCGTCGGTGAGGGTCAGCGCGCGGCCGATGGCGGCAGCGACGTCCTCGGTGCGGATGCCGGCCACGACGACGCTGTTGCGGCCGTCCTGGAGCGTGTCGGCGAGGTCGCTGGTGAGGTTGGCCAGCATCGGGCAGCCGGCCGCGAGGGCCTCGGGGACCTTCGACGGGTAGCCGGCGTCGGCGTAGCCGCCGGGCGGCCGGACCAGGACCGAGCAGTGCGACGCGGCGAGCAGCTCGAGGACCCGCCGGTGCGGCATCCGGCCGGCGAACTCGACCCGTTCGCCGGCCGCCGCGAGGGTACCGGTGCGCAGGTCCGAGCCGCCGATCGCGTCCGAGGCGTCCAGACCGGCCACGACGAGCCGGACAGGACCCGGCTCGGCGGCGACGGCAGCGACGACGACGTCCAGCAGGTCCTTGGCGCCGGGGGTGCCGGCGTACAGCAGCCGCAGCCCGGTGCCCAGTGACGGTGGCTGCGGCGACGGGAACGCGGCGCAGTCCACCAGCGGCGGCACCCGCAGCACCGGGACGCGGCGGGCCGCGAAGCGCCGCTCCAGCGCGCTGGAGGGCACCACGACGCCGTCGGCGAGCCAGCCGGTCAGGGCCTCGGCCCAGCGGTGGCGCAGGAACCGCGGGTCCCACCGGCCACGGCGGAACTGGTGCGGGTCGTGGCGTTCGGTGACGTCGACGGTGACCGGGCAGCGCAACGCGATCCGCAGCGCCGCCCACAGGCCGACGGTGAGCAGCGCGAGGGGCACCAGCGTCGCGGTCAGGTCGCCGGGGCGCACCCCGGCGCGGCGCAGCGCGACGAGGACCCGCACCGGACGGGTCGAGCGCAGCAACAGCCGGCGCACCCGCGACGGCACCGGGCCGCCCAGGGTCACGACCGCGAGGCCGGCGGTGTCCGGGGTGCCGGCCGCGACGGTGCCGGAGGACCCGTCGGACGGCAGTGCGGTCGCGTCGTTGGCGACGGTGACCCGCCCGCCGGCATGGCAGACGGAGCGTGCGAGGTGGAACAGCCGGTTCGCCGTCGCCTCGCCCTGCGGGAACCGGCTCGCGCTGATCGCGAGCAGGTGCGGAGACGGGCAGGTGCTCATAAACAGCTACTATGAGTGTTTGTGAGGACACTTTGCGCTATTTCAGCCAAGATGTCGCTATGTTCGTTGAAGTGACGCCATGACACGGCCGGTCATCGTGCAGCACTATGCCGGTGTACCCGGCGCCAGCGGGCCGGCCACCGCCGCCGAGCGGATCCTCAGGTCGCGCCTGGCGATGCAGTACCAGTTCGTGCCGATGCGACAGCTGCGCGGCAACGGTCTCGTGGACGTGCCGCTGATCCGGGCCTGGATCCGCATGCTGCGCGAGACGCGCCCCGACATCGTGCACATCCGGGGGCTGCAGAACGAAGGCTTCCACGCCGCCGTGGCGACCCGCCTGGCCGGCTGCCCCCGCGTCCTGGTGACGGTCCACGGCACGGTCCGGGACCTGCAGTTCGGGCCGCGTAGCCTGCGCCGTAAGGCGTTGACCCAGCTGGCCGAGCCGTTCACGCTGCGCAGCGCCACCCACGTGGCCACGGTGAGCCAGCGGGCCGCGCACCGCGGCTTCCTGGAGCAGTTCGCCGGCAAGTTCGCCGGGGTCGTGCCCAACGGCGTGCCGGTGCCGAAGCCCAGCGCCCGCCGCCGGTCCGCCGCCCGCCGCCAGCACCGCTTCGCCGCGACCGACTTCGTGATGGTCACGGCGTCCCGGCTCACCTGGGAGAAGGGGTACCGCTCCCTGGCCGACGCGATGCGTCTGCTGCCGCGCGCCGAGCACCGCCGCCGTCTGCTGGTCCTCGGCGACGGCGCGGACGCGGCAGGCATCCGCGCCGACTTCGCCTCCGTCACCGGCACCGAGGTGCGCTTCGTCGGCCAGTGCAACGACGTGGCGTCCTACCTGGCGGCCGCCGACGTCTTCGTGTTCCCGACGCTGCATGAGAACCTGTCCAACGCGCTGCTCGAGGCGATGGCGCACGGCCTGCCCGCGGTCGCCACCGCCGTCGGCGGCAACGTCGAGATCCTCAAGCGCGGCGGCGGCCTGCTGGTGCCGGCCCAGGCGCCGGTCGCCATCGCCAACGCGGTCACCGAGCTCGAACGCGACCCCGCGACCCGGGAGCGGCTCGGCTCGCAGGCCCGGCAGGTGGTCCGCGACCACTACAGCCTCGACCACATGATCGACACACTCGACGGCCTCTACCAGCAGATGCTGGTGGACCGCCCGTGACCGCGGGCGCGCCGCCGGCGGTCACCCTGCTCGGGTTCACCGTCGAGGATGCCATGATGCGCGAGGTGCTGCGCCGGGAGCCGACCATGCCGGTGCAGACGCACGCCTTCGCCTGGGCCGTCCTGGACGCGTTGCGCGTCGCGGAGTGCCGCACGACGGTGCTGTCGGTCCCGCCGGTGTCGACGTACCCCCGCTATCCGCAACTGGTGTTCCGCGGCGGCGCCGTCGCACAGGACACTGTGGACGGTGCCCTGATCCCGTTCGTGAACCTGCCGCTGGTGCGGCACGCCACCCGCTTCGTCGGCGGTTGCCTGACCGGCCTGCCCGCCCTGCGCCGCTGGCGCAGCACCGTGCTGCTCGTGCACGGCGTGCACTCGCCGTTCCTGTGGCTCGGCGTGCTGGCCCGCGCCGCGACCGGTACCCGCATCGTCGCGGTCCTCACCGACGCGCCCGGGGTCCGCCTGCCGGGCGAGCCCAGGGTGCTGACCGCGCTGCGCCGCCTCGACGTCGCCGTGGTCCGCGCGGCGCTGCGCCGCTACGACGGCGTCGTGACCGTCACCGAGGACCTCGCCCGAGACTTCGCCCCCGGGCGTAGATCGATGCTCATGGAAGGCATCATCGGCCGCCCGGAGGGCCGCCCCGGGAGCCGCCCGGTGCGGCCGGCGCCGGCCGTCAAGCCGCCGCGGGCGACGTTCGACATCGTCTACGCGGGCGGCCTGAGCCGGGACTACGGCGTGGACCGCCTCGTCGACGCCGTGCGCGGGATGCCCGACCCCGACGTCCGGCTGCTGCTGTTCGGGCGCGGCCGGCTCGATCCCTGGCTGCACCGGCAGGCCGCGGCCGACCCGCGCATCGTCGCACCCGAGTTCGTGCCCCGGGAGTCGCTGCCCGACCGGCTGCGCACCGCCCGGGTCCTGGTGAACCCCCGCCCCGTCGACGGGGACCTGGCCCGCTACGGGTTCCCGTCGAAGCTGCTGGAGTACCTGGACACCGGCGTACCCGTGGTCACCACCGCACTGCCGTGCATCCCGGACGCGTACCGCGCCGGCATGGTCTTCGCGGAGGCCGACACCGCCGCAGGGCTTGCCGCGGCGATCGCCCGGGTCCGGGCGCTGCCGGATGCCGATGCCGGCGCCATCGGCGCGAAGGGCCGCGAGCTGCTCCGCGACCGGTGCGGCCCGGCGCGGCAGGGACAGCGGCTGCGCCGGTTCTTCGAGGAGCTCGCCGCCACCCGGTAGGCACGGGGACACCCGGTGGTGCGGTGTCCCCGTGCCCGGCCGGTCATTCCGCCGTGCGGCGCCGCCTCGACTGCCGCACCAGCACCGCGCCGAGCAGGATCGCGATGAATCCCGTCGCCAGCAGCCCGGCCCAGTGCCCCGCGCCCGGCCCGGTGACCGCCAGCGAGTCGCTCGACGAGGCCGACCTGGCCCGGATCACCACTTCGGCGGTGAGCAGGTTGCCGGTGATCGAGCCGGTCGCGGTGAGCACGTACCGGCCGACCTCGCGGGCCCGCACAGCCAGCAGGAAGGCACCGAGACCGTCCGCGATGACCGTCTCGTGCGTGATTCCGCCGGCCTGCACGGCCACCGCGGCGACCTCGGGCACGCCGGCGACGTTCGCCAGCCCGGCCGTGCGGACGGTGCCGGTGCCTTCCGTGTAGGCGGCGCCGGTGGCGTTCTCCGTCAGGTTGAAGCGCTCGATCGTCACGGTGATGGTCTCGCCCGGCTTGAAGCCGGAACCGCCGAATGAGACGGACCCGCCGGCGGTGACCACCGGCTTGTTGACACCGCCGGTGACCGCCGTCGGCGGGTAGAGCGGATCGGTGGCGTGCGCGGCCGCTGGCACACCCAGCAGCCCGGCCGCGACGAGGACCGCCGCGGTGAACAGACGAACTTGTATCATGTTGCATCCCTCAGGGTTGGGCAGGTTCAGCACGCGGACGTCACCGGTGCCTGGCTGGTGCCATGGCTGGTTTCCGGTGCCGGTGCGGTGCGGATGGTCCAGCCGTTGACGGTCGGGGTCGTCCACAGTTGCGGTGTCAGTGCTTGCGTCTGCCTCCCTTCGGTGTTGCCGGCGTCCAGCAGGGCGACCAGGGTCCGGGTCGCCCCTGGCGCGATGTCGACGGTCGCCATGCTGACCTGGCGGGCCCGTTCGAAGCCGCTGGCGACCGTGACCTGCCGGCCGTCCAGCCGTGCCTCGGCGAGACCCCCGCCGGTCGGCGCGAACACCGACACGTTGAGCCGCATCGTGTACGGGTCACCGGCGAGTCCCAGCCCGAGCACGTAGGCGGGCAGGCCGGACGGCGGCACCTGTGAGGTGAACGTCGTCTCCACCCGCAGCATCCGGCGGCTGCGCTCGGTCGCGCAGGCGACGGGAGTGAGCGTGACGGCGGTGCGCAGGTAGTAGTTCAGCTTCGCGCCGCTGCCGTCGTTGAGGAAGATCCCGACGTTGGGCCCGGCCTCGTCGCGCAGCGGCAGCCGGCCGGCGACCGGCAGCCGCTCGATCTGTGCCTGTTCGTCGGGGTGCGCGCTCCACAGCAGCAGGCGGCGTTCCTGCGCCATCTGCAGCACCGCGGACAGCGCCGCGCGCGGGTCGAGCCGGCCGCTGACCACGGTGTCGAAGACAGCGCGGGCCGCGTCGGCGAAGTAGTCGTTCTTCTCGGTCGGCGAGCCCGGTCGCGCGTAGGCGTCCGACAGCAGCAGCCGCACCGCATTGGCCGACGACAGCCGTCCGTCGGCGCCGGCGCCGGCCCGGAAGGTCACCGGTCCGGTGGCGCGCAGCAGATACGACAGGGCGACCGGGTCCAGCGCGATGACGCCGTCGACCGGCGAGCCGCCGCGCCGGCGGTGCATCTCCGCGGCGAGCGCGGCGGCGGTCGGGAAGTCCGGCGTGAGGTTGACGTTGGCCGGGAATCTGCCGATCCGATCTCCGTACAGCGCCTTGAGCTGCGGGTCCAGCGGCAGTACCGGCGCGTCGAAGGGCCGCGTCATGTTCGCGTTGCCCTGCTCGACGATCGACAGCGCGCCGCCGGCGAACCGGACCACCATCCAGGCGCCCGGCATCCCGCCGGTGGCGCGCAGCTCGGCAGGGTTCTGGAACAGCACCAGCCAGGTCCGGGGCCGGGCGGCGCCGAGGACCGCGGGCAGCACCCGCAGCAGCGCCGCGCCGGCCGAGACCATGCCTGCGGCCCGGTCCAGCTGGTGCTGGACGGTGCGCACCGGCGCCCGCAGCTGCGGCAGCAGCGCGTCCGGGTCGATCCGGGCGACCCGGGCGCTGGCCTGCCGTGCCGCGGCCTCCGCCTGGTCCAGTGATCCGCCGGCAGTCAGGCCACCCGGCAGGGCGGCGCCGGTCAGCCGGTGCGCCGTGTCGAGGACCGCGGGCAGAACGTCGGTGGCAACCTGGTCGAGCGCGGTGACCACGTCGGTGACCGCGGCGAGGTCGGCGCCGAGGCCGGGCAGGCGGGTGCCGGCGCGCCAGCCGGGCCCGCCGACCTCCTGCCGTGCCGCGGCGGTCTCCCGCCGCAGCGCGGCGGCGAGGGTGCGGGCCTGGTCCGCTTCGGCGCCCACCACGGCGTGCTGCAGCATCGTGGTGAGCTCCGCGGCGCGGCGCAGGTGGGTGTAGGTCCGGGCGGCGTGTCCGCCGAGGCCGCCCACGACGGCGATCGGCACGAGCGTCAGGGGCACCAGCGCGGCGAGCATCCGGTGGCGGCGCTCGACCGTCCGCAGCAGCCGGCCGGTCACCGTCACAGCGTCCGGCCGGTCAACCAGGCGAAGCGCCATGTAGCCCGCATATCACCACGGTACTGCGATACGGGATTTACGTGATCGTTTCTACTAAAGCGCAGAAAGTTCGCTTTGCGTACATCACAGCGTTTCCGGGTTTAACGTCTGAATTTATGCGAAAATGGGCGAGTCAGATCATCCGGGGGTGGAGTTGACATGAGCGCAGCAATGTCCGGCCGCCGGTTCCTCATCACCGGAGGCACGGGGTCGTTCGGGCAGGCCATGGTCGCCCGCCTGCTGGCCACCGACGTCGAGGAGGTCCGGGTCCTCAGCCGCGACGAGACGAAGCAGTCCGTGATGCGGGACCGGTTCAACGACCCCCGGCTGCGCTGCCACCTCGGCGACATCCGCGACCTCGACAGCGTCCTGTTCGCCTCGCGCGGCGTCGACTACGTGTATCACGCCGCCGCGCTCAAGCAGGTTCCCTCCTGCGAGTTCTTCCCGCTCGAGGCCGTGCGCACCAACGTGCTCGGCAGCGCCAACCTGGTCGAGGCGTGCGAACGCAACGGCGTGCGCACCGTCGTGCTGCTCAGCACCGACAAGGCCGTGCGTCCCGTCAACGCGATGGGCATGAGCAAGGCCATCATGGAGAAGCTCACCCGCGCGCACGGCCGCAGCAGCCGCGACTCCAGCACCGTGGTGACCATCGTGCGCTACGGCAACGTCATGTATTCCCGCGGCTCGGTCATCCCGCTGTTCATCGAGCAGATCAGGTCCGGCCGGCCGCTGACCGTCACCGACCCGCGGATGACCCGCTTTCTCATGTCGATCCAGGAGTCCGTCGGGCTCGTCGAGCACGCGTTCACCCACGGCCGCCCCGGCGACCTGTTCGTGCGCAAGGCCGGCGCCGCCACCATCGGCGACCTCGCCGAGGCCGTCGCGAACCTCTTCGGCGTCCCCGTCACGACCGCCGTCATCGGCGCCCGGCACGGCGAGCGGCTGCACGAGACCCTCGCCACCGCCGATGAGCTCGCCCACGCCGAGGACCACGGCGAGTATTACCGCATCCCGGTCGACGGCCGTGACCTCAACTACGTGCTGCACCAGAGCAACGGGCACGGGCACGCCGTCAACGGCTCCCCGTCCGACTACGACTCCAGCAGCGCCCGCCGGTTCACCGTCGCGGAGCTCGAGACACTCCTGGCGTCCCTGCCGGAGATCCGCGCCGAGCTGGCCGCGTCCCATGCCCTGATCGGCGTCGCGTGAGCGACCCGTCCGCGACCGTCGCCGTCGTCGGGGCGTCCGGGTTCCTCGGCTGGCACCTGCGGGTCCTGATGCGAGCGAAGGGACACCCGGAGCCCCGCATCATCACCCGCGCCGACCTCACCGGCCCGCCCGACCGGCTGGCCGGCCTGCTGGAGGGCACCGACCGCGTCTACCACCTGGCCGGCGCGTGCCGCGGCGAGCCGGCCGACGTCCGCGACGGCAACGTCACGCCGGCCCACCACCTCGACGCCGCGATCCGCCGGTGCGCCCGGCCACCGGCCGAGGTCGTCTACGCCAACTCGGTCCAGGCCGGCAACGGCACCCCGTACGGCGACGCGAAACAGCACGCGGCGGCGCTGCTGCGGGCGACGGTGGCCGCGACCGGCGGCACCCTGCGCGACGTCGCGCTGCCCAACCTCTTCGGCGAGCACGGGCGGCCGTTCCACAACTCCGTCGTCGCCACCTTCTGCCGGCAGCTCGCCGACGGGCAGCCGCCCACCGTCCACGGCGACCGCGAGCTCGAGCTGCTGCACGCCACCGACGCCGCCGCGCACCTGCTCGACCCGGACCGGCCGCTCGCACCGTGCGTGCGCACCGGCGTGCGCGACCTCGCCGACCGCCTCGGCCGCTTCGCCGCCGGCTACCGCGGCAGCACCATCCCGCACCTGGCGGACCGCTTCGACGTGCGGCTGTTCAACGCGTACCGCTCGCACGCCACGGGCCGGCACGGCCTGCCCCGCAACCGCGACGGGCGCGGCGAGCTGTACGAGGCGGCCAGGACCACCGGCGCCGGGGGACAGGTCTTCGTGTCCACCACCGCGCCCGGGCAGACCCGCGGGCAGCACTTCCACCTCGACAAGATCGAACGGTTCGTCGTGCTCAGCGGTACCGCCGAAATCAGGCTCCGCCGGATGCTGGACGACACCGTCGTGCGGATCCGGGTCAGCGGCGACGACCCGCACGCGATCGACATGCCGGCCAAGTGGGCCCACAGCATCACCAACGTCGGCCCCGACGAGCTGCTCACCCTCTTCTGGGCCAACGAGGTCTTCGACCCCGAACACCCGGACACCTTCCCGGAAGCGGTCGAACCGCACCGATGAGGATCGGCATCGTCTCGCAGTGGTTCCCGCCAGAGCCCGCGTTCATCCCCGGCAGCCTCGCCGGTGAGCTCGCCCGCCGTGGGCACGACGTCCGGGTCCTCACCGGGTTCCCCAACTATCCCGACGGCGTGGTGTATCCGGGCTTCCGGCAGCAATGGCGGCACCGGCGCCAGCACGACGGCGTGACCGTGCGCCGGGTGCCGCTGTTCGCCAGCCACGACAACTCCGGGCTGCGGCGCGCCGGCAACTACCTGTCCTTCGCCGCCAGCAGCTCCGCCGCGGCGCTGCCCTACCTGCGCGGCGCGGACGTGCTCTACGTGTACCACCCGCCGGCGACCGCGGCCGCCGCCGCCCTGCTCGTGCACCTCGCCCTGCGCACCCCGCTGGTGCTGCACGTCCAGGACGTCTGGCCCGACGCCGTCACGGCCTCGACGATGGCCCCGTCGGGCACCGCCGGCCGGCTGCTGCACGGCGCCCTCGACGCGGTCATGCGGCACCTGTACGCGACCGCCGCGGCGGTCGTCGTCATCGCGCCGGGCATGCGCGACCTGCTGATCGGTCGCGGCGTCGACCCGGGCAAGGTGCACACCTCGCTGAACTGGACCGACGAGACGGTGTTCCGTCCGGGACCGCGCACCGCCGCCGACGACCTCGTGCGACCCGGACGGTGCACGGTCATGTTCGCCGGCAACCTCGGGCACTTCCAGGGCCTGGACAGCGCGGTGCGGGCCGCCCACGCGACCGGCCGCGACGGCGTCGACCTGCTGCTGGTCGGCTCCGGCGTGCAGGAGACCCGGCTGCGCGCGCTCGCCGCGGACCTCGGCGCCGGCAACGTCCGTTTCGCCGGCCGCCGCCCCGCCGCGCACGTCGCCGAGCTGCACACGGCGGCGGACTTCCAGCTCGTCAGCCTCCGCGCGCTGCCCTGCTCCGCGCGGTCATCCCGTCGAAGCTGCCGGCGGCGCTGGCGTGCGCCGCCCCGGTCGTCATCAGCGCGGCCGGCGACGCCGCGGCCATCGTGCACGACGCCGGGGCGGGTCTGGTGTGCCCGCCCGAGGACTGCGACGCCCTCGCGCAACGGTTCCTGGACGCCGCCGCGATGCCGGTCGACCAGCGACGCGCCGCGGGGGCCCGGGCCCGGGTGGCGTACCAGACGGACATGCGCATGCAGCTCGGCGTCGACCGGATCGAGCGGCTGCTGACCTCGGCAGCGAGGCGGGACACGCCCGTCGCGACCGGGCGGTGAGCGGTGCGGACACCGACCTTGCGTGCCCGGCCCGGTGGCCCCACGCACTTCCGCACCATCTGGGACAGCACCGACCATCGGTGGTCGCTCCTCGCCGCGGCGGTCGGCGGCGGCAGCGTCGTCGAGCCGACCCTGACGCTGCGGTGGGGCGCCGCCGCCTGCGCCGTCGTGCTGCTGCTGCACCTGCGGCAGCTGCGACCGGCGTTGCCGGACGTGGCGGCGGTCGCGCTCACCCTGTACGCCACCATGTCGTTGAACTGGACGGTGGACGCCGCCGGCACGCTGCTCGCCGTGCAGAACCAGTGGGCGGCGCTGGCCGTCTTCGTCACCGTGCGGCTGGTCGTCACCGACGCGGCGAAGCTGCGCTTCGTGGTGGCCGGCTACGTGGCCGGCGCGGTCTACGGCGTCACCCTGATCGTGGTGCAGAACCTGCACGTGCTGACCCTGTCCCGGACCTCCGGCGCCCGGTACGGCATCGACGGCCTGAACTACAACTACCTCGGCTATGCGCTCGCGCTCGGCGCAGTGATGATCGTGGTCCTGTCCCGCATGGTCGCCAACCCGGCGGCCCGGTTCCCGCTCGTGCTGCCGCTGGCCGGCCTCACGCTCGGCGTCGTGTGGTGCGGGTCGCGGGCCGCGTTCCTCGGCATGGCCTGCGCGGCCGTCTGGCTGCTGGTGTGGCGCACCGCTCGGCGCATCGGTGTCGGCGTGCTCGCCACCGTCATGCTCGCCCTCGCCCTCGCGGTCGCCTACGGGTCCATCGACGACACCCTCAACGCACTGGACGGCGTGTCGGGCCGGGCCACCGGTGACATCGCCGGCCGGCTGACGACGTGGCCGATCGCCCGCGACGTCATCGCCGAGCACTTCTGGTTCGGGCTCGGATCGGCCTCGTTCCGGTTCGTCAACCCGTTCGGCATCGGCGCGCACAACGTCGTCCTCGAGCTGGGTGCGGGGCTCGGCGCGGTCGGCGTCGTGCTGTTCCTCGGCACGATCTACGCCGCGGTCGTGCACGCGACCCGCGACGCGGACCCGTCGGTGCGCGCACCGCTGGTCGGCGCGTTCATCCTCGTGTCGGGCCCGATCTACATGTCCGGGCACTGGGAGCTGTCGCCGGCGGCCTGGGTCGCGCTCGCCATCTGCTCCCGCCTCACACTGCTGCGGCCCGCGCCGTCGGCCGGCCCGGTCTCCGTGCTGTCCAAGCCCGTCAGCTCGGTGAGCTCAGCGAGCTGCGCCGGTGTCAGCCGCCGGTCCGGCGGGTAGAGCAGGCGCTCGTGCTCGGCGATCGTGCCGACCGGCCAGCGCAGCCGGATCATCCGGGCCGGGTTGCCGGCGACGATCGCATATGGTGGCACCGACCGGGTCACCACCGCCCCCGCACCGACGACCGCACCGCGGCCGACCGTGACGCCGGACAGGATCACGGCGCGGGTGCCGACCCAGACGTCGTCGCCGATCGTCACACCCCGGTCGAGGTCGTCGTCGCCGGCATCCTTCGCGGCCGCGGTCATCGGCACGCCCACCTGGTCGACCTTGTGGTTGCCGCCGCGGATGGTCACCTCCGGGCCGAACATCACGTGGTCGCCGATGCGGATGCGAGACCGGGCGGCGATCAGGATCGGCCGGTAGCCGAGATCGACGCCGCTGCCGACCTCGATCGTCTCGTACGTGTACACCCCGTCCGGGTCGAACGTGAAGCCGGCGCCGCGGGCGGCGAACCGGTCCACGGTGGCGTATCCGCGCAGGGCGCGGCGCGTGCGGCGGGCCGCCGAGCAGAGCCCGTCGAACAGCACCGCCGCGTGCCGCAGCGGCCCGTTGACATGTCCGGCGAAGCGCACCCCGCACCATCCAGTCACACTCGTTACATTAGGTACAAAAAGGTTACCTGTCGTCATGGTTACCATGCGTGAGGCGGCGATGATGATCCCAGCTCTCCACCAGCCGCCTCTGAAAGGCATCGACGGAGCACCTGGAGGCGCAGCGATGGACACGTCCGCGTATTTGCAGGCCGTTGTCGAACAGACGGGCACGTTCGCCGATTGGGTCCACGGCCGGGACGCGGCGGCCCCGGTGCCGACATGTCCGAAGTGGACACTGGCCGATCTCGTCGGCCACGTCGGCGCGACACAGCGCATGGTGTCAATGCTCGTGGGGGAGCGGATGACCGAGCCGAGCAGGGCGTTCGCCGGTTACGTCCCGGGTCCGGCCGACTCGGCCCAGTGGCGCGCCTGGCTGACCGACGGCGCGGCCGAGGTGCAGCGGGCGTTCGAATCGATCGCCGACGACACACCGGTGTGGGATCCGTCCGGCGGCACCGCGGGCGTGCCGTTCTGGTCACGCCGGCTGCTCGGCGAGGCCTGCGTGCATCGCGCGGACGCGGCCGCGACGCTCGGCATGCGATACGAGCTGGAGCCGGAGCCTGCCGTCGCGGCCGTCGAGGACTGGCTGGACACGATGACCTCCCGCGGCTACTGGGAGAACAGGCCGGACTTCGCCGATGCAGTGCGCGGCGACGGCCAGACCCTGCACTTCCACGCCACCGACGCGCCCGGAGAGTGGCTGGTACGCCGGGAACCGGACAAGGTCGTCCTGGAACACGCGCACATCAAGGCGGACGTCGCGGTGCGCGGCCCAGCCAGCGACCTGCTGCTCGTCCTCAGCCGCCGCCGCCCGCTGCACGCGGCTCCCGCGCTGGACCTGTTCGGGGATCGGGCACTGCTCGACCACTGGATCGAACACATGAACTGGGTCACCGGCAGCTGACCCTGCCGGCGCGATCAGGGTCTGGTTTCGGCCCGGCCCCACGGGGTGTCCATGCTCCGCAGCATGGTCACCGCATCGTTCCAGGACTTGTCGTCCGGATAGAGTTCGCTTCGCAGGTACGCCCACACCAGGGCGCGGAGCGCGGCGACCCGTTCGGGGTTCTCGTCGGTGGTTTCCGCCGCGTCGTAGGTGCTGATGCCACCGAAGCTGTGCCCGGCTCCGTGCAGCCACAGCAGGCTCTTGCGGCCCTGGCCCAGGCGGTAGGCGTCGGCACGCCAGTCCTTGCGCTCGCTGAAGTACGTGTTCGTGTCGTCGTCGCCGGTGACGACCAGCGCCGGCGTCGTCATCCGGTCGAAGCGGGTGGCGCTGAGGATCGGCCAGTGCTCGGTGGCGTACGGCGCGAGGTCCTCGCCCAGGCCGGGTGCGCCGAGGAGCACGCCCGCCTTGATCCTCTGGTCGGGCAGGTGGACCTGCGAGCCGTCGACCGGGTCGGTGACCGTCGAGCCGCAGAGCATCCCCACGGTGTGCCCGCCCATCGAGTGGCCGACCGCGGCGATGCGGCCACGGTCGACACGCCCGCTCAGACCGGGCACGGTCGACTCGATCCGGTCGAGGTCGTCGAGGATCGTACGCACGTCTTCGACCCGGGTACGCCAGTAGAGCGGCGCCTCGAAACTGTCGGCCTCGCGCAGCCCGAGCGCCATCGAGTCCAGGTGCGTGGGCTGGATGACGACAAAGCCGTGCGCGGCCCAGAAGTGTGCGACCGGACCGTATCCGTACATCGAGGAGACGAAGTTGGACGGGCCGTGGCCATGGGACAGCACGATGACCGGCAGTTCCCCGCCGGTCTCGGGTACGGAGACCTTGATCTGCAGGTCGACGGCACGGCCTGGGACGGGAACGGCCATCGGGGCGTAGGAGAGGACGGGACCGGCCCGGTTGACCGGGAAGCCGGCGGCCTCGGTGAAGGCAGAGCTCATGGTGCTCGACTCCTGTTCCGCGTGCACTGCAGGTCGGGGTGACGGGATGGTGGTTGACGCCTCCAGCCTGCGCGCTGAGCGGTGTACGTTGAATGGTTGTCGGTTCGTATTTCTTGTGTGAAAGTACGGACGTGGCTGTTGACCGGCTGTCCGAGGTGTTCGACCTGGTCGAGGTTCGTGGAGTGCTGTCCGGCGGGTTCGCCGCCCGGGGGCGGTGGTTCGCACGCGGCGAGGTGCACCTGCCACTCAAGTTCCTCGCCGTCCCGTACGGACAGGTCCGCCTGAGCACCGACGGCCTCGACTCGCCGCTGTTCCTCGGGCCCGGCGACGTCGCGATGCTCAACGACCGGTCGTGGCTGCGGCTCGACGGCGGCACGGGCGACGAGCCGCCACGCGAAGTCCAGCCGGACGAGCACTTCTCCTTCGCCGTCGACCGCGAACGAGACGACGTGGTCGTGGGCGGCCGCATCGACCTCACCCCGGCCGGCCGGGCGCTCCTGCTCAACGCGCTCCCGCCGGTGGTGCACATCGGGCCGTCGATCCCGGCCACGTCCTCGCTGCGGGGCTGCGTGCACCGCATCGTCGAGGAGATGACCGGTGGCAGGCCCGGCGCCGCGTTCGCGATCCGCCAGCACGGTCAGCTCCTGCTGCTCGAAGTCCTGCGCGCCTTCATGAGCACCAGCGAGCTGCCGCCGGGCTGGCTCGCGGCTCTCCGCGACGAACGCCTCAGGCCGGCCCTCGACCTCATGCACGACCGCCCGGACCGGGCCTGGGGCCTGCAGGAGCTCGCCCACGCCGCCGCCATGTCGCGCACCACGTTCGCCGTACGCTTCCGCGAGGTGGCGGGAGCGCCACCGCTGACGTACCTCACCCGGTGGCGCATGCTCCTCGCCCAGCGGGCCCTGCGCGACGGCGACGTCCGGATCGCGTCGCTCGCGGCGGAGCTGGGTTACGCGTCTGAGGCCGCGTTCAGCACAGCGTTCAAGCGCGAGGTCGGCGAGGCGCCACTACGCTTCAAGCACCGTGTGGCGGGGGCCCCCCGTGTTCGTTCCGCTGCGCGCGACCTGCCTCGGCCCGGCCGTGCTCAGCGCCTTGCGGCGGCGGGCAGCACGGCGGGCATCACGGCGGGCGAAGACCACGCCGCGCCGTCGGGCCCGGAGCCGAGGAAGTAGCTCCCCGCACCGGAAGGCGGCCGGACCCGCCGCCGGACGGGTACCCCGGCCGCGCCGTCGGCCGGGCCGGTGTACCGGACACCGCACTGATCTGCCCGCCCGGCGCACGCTGCCGGCAGCTCACATCGAACGCATTGACACCTCTCACAGGGTCCTCTACCGTCGCGTCCAATCGAAATATCGAACTCAGTTCGAAATATCGAACAAGGTCCCGAAGGGGTGCTCGCGAGGGCATGCCGGAGTGGGCCGTGGTGTCCTATGTGGACTGACGATTGCCGCCATCGTGCCCGCCTCCGGAAGGGAGTGCCGCATCACCTGAATCGAATACCGGGTATCACCGTGACGCCGTGCTATCGCTGGGCACGTGCGTCAATGTCTTGCATTCCTTTCCAGGTATCAGAGGTCATTCAGATGTAACTCTTCAATGCGGTCGTGTTCGAAGTATTGACCGACCCAGTTCCGTAGCCGTAGCGTGCGGCACACCCGAAATGTATCGGGGAAATCGCTCGAAAGTTTCGGCCCTGTTCCGAGCAATGGAATTGGCGCATCACCGTCCCCGCACCGCTGAGCCTTCGGGTCGTTTCTTGACCTACCCCGGAGCTCGCGCCGCGGCGGCCGGCGGCCCCGCAGGTGCCAGCCGGAGAGGGCGACATGCCTCCCGGACCCCTTGGACGTGCAGTAGTGGCGAGACGAAGGAGGCGAATGGCCATGGAGGACAAACCGTTGTGGTCCCGGCGAGGTTTTCTGGGGGTGGGGGTTGGGATGCTGGGCGCGGCTGGTCTGGGTGCGTGCGGGGACAGCCCCTCGAAGTCGGCTCCCAAGGTCCAGCCGGAGGTTCCGCAGGAGCTCATCGACGCCGCCGCGTCGTTGAAGGGCTCCTCGATGGGGGTGCTGTCGCAGAAGTTGTACTCGACGGCGGCGAACGCGGCGCTCGACAGCTCGATCAAGACCTTCGCCGACGCGACCGGGACGAAGATCGAGAACAGTCTGGTCCAGGCCGACGCCGGTGACGTGGTGGCGAAGATCGACGCCGAGGTGAAGGGCGGTGTGGCGCGGGACCTGGCGTTCATGACCGACTCCCGGTTCGTCGCGCAGTTCCACGCGCTGGGCGACCTGGAGGACGTGACGGACATCGTCAAGGCGCTGACGGCCAAGTACGGCGAGCCCACCGCGGAGTCCAAGAACTTCTGCGTGTTCGACGGCAAGTGGTTCGCCATCCCGTATCACTTCATCGGGATCGGGTCGTTCCTGCGTAAGGACTGGATGCAGGAGAAGGGCATCACCCCGAAGGAGATCTACACCTGGGAGGAGCTGCGGGACCTGTGCCTGTCGATCTCCGATCCGGGGAAGCGCCGGTACGGCTGGGGCATGACGGTGAACCGGTCCGGTGACGCCAACGGCATGATCGAGGGACTGATCAACGCCTACGGCGGGTCGATCGTCGACAACGACGGCAGGAAGGTCATCTTCGACTCGCCCGAGACGGTGCAGGCGGTGAGCTTCCTGGGCGACGTCTACACCAACCCGAAGTACAAGCCGATGCTGCCGCCGGGTGTGGCGGCCTGGACCGACTCCAGCAACAACGAGAACTGGCTCGCCGGGATCCTCGGCTACACCCGCAACCAGTTCAGCGTCTATGCGGACTCCAAGACGAAGAAGAACCCCGTCTACGACAACACGCACGTCTTCGCCGACTGCATCGGCCCCGCGACGGACAAGCCGCTGCTGCTCGGCCAGTCCCAGGGTTTCGTCGTCTTCAAGGGCGCCAAGAACGCCGCGCTTGCCAAGCTGCTGGCGCAGTACCTGGTCAGTGCCAAGGCGCTGCTCGGGGTGGCGAAGGAGGCACCCGGCCTGGCCCTGCCCGCCTGGGAGAAGGTCTGGGACGCCGACCCGTTCTTCACCAGCGGCGACCCCGCGTTCCCGGTACTGCGCAAGATCACCCAGCTGACCCTGCCGCTGACCACGAAGAACGGCCTGGCATTCCCGCAGAAGGCCAACGCCGGCCAGCAGGCGGTCGTCGCCGCCTACGTCCTCACCGACATGATGCAGCAGGTCGTGCAGGGCACCGCACCCGCCAAGGCCGTGACCGCCGCCCACGCGAAGATGGTGCAGATCTTCAACCAGCAGGGCCTGCCGCAGTGAGACCGGTCCAGACAGCGCCGCCCCCGGCGACGAGGGCATCCTCGCCGCCGGGGTCCGGCTCCCTCACCACGACCCAGCGACGGCTGGGCCGCGACTGGCGGCTGGCGGCGCTGTTCCTCGCGCCGATGGCCCTGCTGGTCGGCGGGCTCGTGCTCGTGCCCATCGCCCGGTCGGTCTTCACCAGCACCACGCAGCGGCACGGGCAGGACAGCGTCTTCGTCGGCCTGGACAACTACCTCGCCCTCGTCGGCGACGAGCAGTTCCGCACCGGCGTGACGAACTCGTTCGTGTTCACCGCCTACGCCGAGGTGTTCAAGGTGGTGCTGGGACTGTCCGCGGCACTGCTGCTGCATCACCGCCGCCGCGGGCGGGCCCTGATCGCCGGGCTGCTCCTGCTGCCGTGGGTGGTGCCGACGGTGGTCACCGCGTTCAGCTGGCGCGCCCTGCTCGACCCGATCTTCGGCAGCGTCAACACCCTGCTCACCGATACCGGAATCGGGCCGCTGCTGGCCAGCGCGCACCTGGTGGACAGCTGGCCCGCGGGCTGGCTGTCCGACGCGTCGCTGGCCATGCCATCGGTGATCCTCGTCAACGTGTGGAAGGGCGTCCCGTTCTTCACGGTCACGTTCCTCGCCGGGCTCAAGGCCATTCCGGCCGACCTGTACGAGGCCGCGACCATCGACGGTGCCTCCTCACTGCAACGGTTCCTCCACGTGACCCTGCCCGGGCTGCGGCACGTCATCACCGTCACGGTGACCCTGTCGTCGATCTGGACCTTCAACAACTTCGACCTCATCTGGCTGCTCACCCAGGGCGGCCCGGGCGACGCGACCGCACCATACGTACTCGTCGCCTACTCCAAAGCGATCCTGCAACTGCAGTACGGCGCCGGAGCAGCGGTCACCCTCGTGATGCTCCCGATCATCGGCGGGCTGGTGTTCGTCCTGGTCCGGCTGATGCGCCGGGACGCCGCCCCCTCGCCGTCCCGGCCGCCCGGCAAGGTGCGCAAGGCGCTGCCGTGGGTCATCGCCGCCGCGGTCGCCCTGCTGATGCTCTGGACGTCGCCGCACATCTTCTGGAAGGCGGCGGTGGTCCTCGGCGTGATCATGCTGGTCGCCGCGGCGGTCGGCCGGTTGGCCTCCGCGTTCCACGGCTGGGGACGTCGCCGGACCTCATCCCTGGTGTCGGGCCTGGGATCCGCCGCCGCGCTGGCCGGGCTGCTCCTCTTCGTCCTCGGCCCGCTGTACTGGATCGCCGTCACGGCCTTCAAGTCCGAAGACCAGATCGTCATGCACTACAGCGACCTGTGGCCCACACCATGGACCCTGCAACAGTTCACCGACCTGTTCAACAACCAGCCCTTCGGCCGCTGGTACCTCAACACCGTGCTGGTGTCCCTGGCCTCCACCGCAGCGGCACTGGTCTGCGCCGCCCTCGCCGGCTACGCCCTGGCCCGGCTGCGGTTCCGCGGCGCGCAGACCTTCACCGTCACCGTCCTGCTCACCTACGTCATGCCCGGCGCGCTGCTGTTCATCCCGCTCTACCAGCTCCTCATCGGAGTCCGGCTCACCGACTCACTGTGGTCGCTGGTGGTGACGTACCCGACCTTCACGCTGCCGTTCGCGACCTGGCTGCTGGCGGGGTACTTCTCGTCGATCCCCGTCGAGCTCGAAGAGGCCGCCCTCGTCGACGGCTGCACCCGCGTCCAGGCGTTCCGCCGGGTGGTGCTGCCCCTCGCCCGGCCCGGACTCCTCGCCGTCGCACTGTTCACCCTGACCAACGCCTGGAACGAATTCCTGTTCGCCTTCGTATTTATCACAAAGGACGAGTACAAGACGCTCCCCGTCGGCATGCAATCAATGATCGCCGGAGACGTCGTCCCGCAGGGACAACTCGCCGCGGCGTCACTCCTCGTCAGCATTCCCGTCGTGATCATGTACGCCTTCGGGCAGCGCTTCCTCACCGACGGCCTCACCGCCGGCGCCGTGAAGGGCTGAGCTCCGCGGCCCGGTCTCGGCATCGACTTCGACCTGGTCCACCTACTGGCGAATCGCACGTACGACTTCGGAGAGTGCAGGCCTTGAACATCGTCAGGTACGAGTTGAATGGCGACGTCCATGTCGGGCTTCATGCCAACGGCACGGTCACCGAGGTCGAGGGCGTCTCGGCGCTGGCGCAGTTGTGGCATCTGCCGGCCACGCAGTTGCGGGCGCGGTTGTCCCGGTCCGGGTCGGGTCCTGTGGTGCCGCTGTCCGGGGTGCGGTTGCTGGCCCCGGTCGACGCCTCGACCGAGGTGTGGGCGTGCGGTGTCACCTATCAGGTGTCGCGGGAGGCCCGTATCGAGGAGAGCGAGCGGGCCGCGGACGTGTATTCGCTGGTGTACGACGCGCAGCGGCCGGAGGTGTTTTTCAAGTCGGTGCCGTGGCGGGTTCGTGGTCCTGGTGCGCCGATCGGCATCCGGGCTGATTCCGAGGTCGATGTTCCGGAGCCGGAGCTTGCTGTTGTGATCAACCGGTTCGGTGAGATCGTTGGCTACACGGTCTGCAACGACGTGTCGTCCCGCAGTATCGAGGGCGCGAATCCGTTGTACCTGCCGCAGGCGAAGACCTACTACGGGTCGTGTGCCCTCGGCCCGTGGATCACGCCTGCCTGGGATGTGAGCGATCCGTATGACCTCGCGATCGACCTCGCGATCGAGCGGGACGGTCGCGAGCATTGGCGGGGTCGTACCAGCACGTCGTTGCTGCACCGGCGTTTGGATGAGCTGGTCGGTTACATCATGCGCGGTGATGTTCATCCCGACGGTGCGGTGCTGTCCACCGGAACGGGTCTCGTGCCGCCGGCGCCGTTCACCCTGGCCGCCGGTGACACGGTGCGGATCACCATCGACGCGATCGGTACGTTGACCAACCCGGTCCGGCGGGGAATCCCTCAGGAGTACACACCATGATCGTCAGTATCGACCCGAGCACCGGCGCCGCCGCCGAGGTCCTCGACGTCCCCGCCGAGGACCTCGACCGACTGGGTGAGCGCGCCCACGCCGCACACCACGAACTCGAAGGGGCCGGGCGCTCCGGCCGGGCGGCGATGCTGCGGGCCATGGCGGCGGCGGTCGAGGAGCGCCGCACGGACCTGGTGGCGGTGGCCGACCGCGAGACGGGCCTGGGCCCGCAGCGGCTGAACACGGAACTGACCCGCACGGTGTACCAACTCGGGTTCTTCGCCGACGTGCTCGACGACGGCGCGTACCTCGAGGCGGCCATCGACCACGCTGGGTCGACCCCGATGGGTCCGCGCCCGGATCTGCGCCGGATGCTCGTCCCGCTGGGGCCGGTGGCGGTCTTCGGCGCCGCCAACTTCCCGTTCGCCTTCTCCGTTCCGGGTGGCGACACCGCCTCCGCGCTGGCCGCCGGCTGCCCCGTGATCACGAAGGTCCACCCGGCCCACCCCGCCACCTCGCTGCTGTCCCGCGACGCGCTGCTGGCCGGCGCCCGCGCCGCGGGCCTGAGCACCGAGGTGGTGTCGCTCGTGTACAGCGACGAGGCCGCGGCGCGGCTCGTGCAGCACCCGGACATCACTGCGGTCGGCTTCACCGGCTCGCTGCGCGTCGGCCGGCTGCTCGCCGACCTCGCCGCCGCCCGGCCGGCGCCGATCCCCTTCTACGGCGAGCTCGGCGCGGTCAACGCCTTCGTGGTCGGCCGCGCCGCCGCACGCGACCGCGGCGCGCAGATCGGCGACGGGCTCGCGGCCTCCTTCATGCTCGGCGTCGGGCAGTTCTGCACCAAACCGGGGATCGCGGTCGTTCCGGCCGGTGCGGCCGGTGCGGCGCTGACGCAGGCGCTCGTCGACAGGGTCGCCGCGTCCGGCGCCGGCATCATGCTGAGCGAGCGCATCGCCGGCGCGTACGCCGACGGCACCGGCCGCCTGCTCGCCGCGGCCGGTGTCGAGGTGCTCGCCCGGGGCGGCGACGGCCCGGCCGAGGGCTTCCGGGGCACGCCGCTGCTGCTGCGGGCCCGGCCGGACGCGCTGGAGGGCCCGCTGCTGGAAGAGTGCTTCGGGCCCGAGCTGATCGTCGTGGAGTACGACACCGACGACGACGCCCTCGCCATGCTGCGCCGTTTCGGGCCCGCGCTCACCGCCACCATCCACGCCGACGACGGGGACCGGCCGCTGGCCGCCCGGCTGCTGGACCACGCGCAGCGCACGGCCGGGCGCGTCGTGTGGAACGGCTACCCGACGGGTGTGGCGGTCGCGTGGGCGATGCACCACGGCGGTCCCTACCCCGCCACCACCAACGCCCTGCATACCAGCGTCGGCACGAGCGCGATCCGCCGCTGGCTGCGCCCCGTCTGCTTCCAGGACGTCCCGCAGGAACTGCTGCCGGACGAGCTGCGCGACGTCCCCGAGCACGGCAGCATCCCGCGCCGCGTCAGCCGGACGCTCGTGCTCGGATGACCGCCGCGCCCTGTGAACCGCGCAGACGACGGGAGCCCGTATCGCCTCGTGTATCGCCGTTTGTATCGATGAGCGACCTGTTTCGGCAGGACCACGACTGATCTACTCGACGCACGGTGGGCAGTGCCCCACCGGCTTGCGAGGGGGCGATCCTCACGGTGACTGGACGAATCGGCTCGCATGCGGTGGTGCTGGGGGGCAGCATGGCCGGGTTGCTCGCCGCCCGGGTGCTCGCCGACGCGTACGACCGGGTGACCGTCGTCGATCGTGACGAGCTTCCGGTCGATCCGGCCGCCCGGGGCGGCGTTCCCCAGGGGAGGCACGCACACGGCCTGCTCGCCAGTGGCCGGGAGGTGCTGGAGGAGTTGTTCCCGGGTCTCATCGAGGACCTCGTGGCCGCCGGAGCCCCGTCGGGCGACCTGTTGAGCCGTGGCCGGTACTACTTCGGTGGGCACCGGCTGGTGCGCCACGACAGCCGCATGGTCGCGGTGGGGGCAAGCCGCCCGTTGCTCGAATCCTTCGTGCGGCAACGGATTCTGGCGATCCCCACGGTCGCGGTGATGGAGCGCACCGACGTGGTGGACCTCGTGCTGGACCCTGACGCCACGCGGGTCACGGGAATCCGGGTGGTGCCGCGGGGAGGTGACCGGGTCGCCAGTTCGATCCACGCCGACCTGGTCGTCGACGCGTCCGGGCGCGGATCCCGCACGCCGGAGTGGCTGGCCCGGCGCGGCTACCCGGAGGTCGGGACCGATCGGGTGGGCATCGACCTCGCGTACACGTCGCGGGTGTTCCGGCTCGGCCCGGACGCGCTTGACGGCGACAACGTGGTGCTGCTGGCCAGCACGCCGGAGAACCCGCGTGGGGCGGTGCTGCAACTGCTCGAGGGCGGCCGCGCGCTGCTGTCACTGATCGGGATTCTCGGTGACTACCCCCCGATCGACGACGCGGGCTTCCGCGCGTTTGCGAAGTCGTTGGCGGTGCCGGAGATCTACAGCACCGTGCGCGACGCCGAGCCGGTCGGCGCGGCGGCAAGCTTCCGGTTCCCCGAGAGTGTCCGCCGGCGTTACGAACGGATGGACCGGTTCCCGGCGGGCCTGCTCGTCATCGGTGACGCGCTGTGCAGCTTCAACCCGGCGTACGCGCAGGGGATGAGCGTGTCCGCGCTGGAGGCCCGGGTGTTGCGTGACACGCTGAACCGGGCATGCAGGCGTCGGGAGCAACCCGACACCCGGCGGTTCCTGCGGGCCGCGGCCAAGGTGGTCGACCGGCCGTGGATGGTGGCCGCCGGCGGGGACCTGGCCTTTCCCGACGTCCAGGGTGAACGATCGGCCGCCGTCGCGATGGTCAATGCCTACGTGGGCCGGGTGCTGGCCGCGGCCGAGCGGGACACCGCGCTGGCGGTGGCGTTCGCGCGGGTCGCCGCCATGCTGGACCCGCCGCCGGCACTCATGCGCCCGGATCGGCTGCTGCGCGTGTTCGTCCTTGCCCCGATCCGGCGGCGTCGGCACCGGTAGCCCGGCACCGGGGCGCCGTTTGCGTCCACGGGTCTCCGGTGCAGGTTCCTACCGGTGGATACCGGACCGGCGCCGGGATCGTCGTTTACACGAGGTTCGCAGCGGCGCTCCTACGGTCGGCCGCATGAGACTGCCGCACGTCATGACCAACGCGCGCCACCGACTGGCCGACGCTGTGCGATACGGCCTCGCCGTGCTGGTCGCCGGCACGCTCGCCGCCGGGGTGAGCGCGTGCACCGCTGACGACGACCCCGGCCCCGCTCCCGGCCCGGGCAGCTGCCCCGGCCCGCTCGGGGCGGCATTGGAGGCGTGGGGCCGGGCCGGGTTCAGCGGCGCCGTCGCCGTGTCGACGGCGGGCCGGTTCGACTGCCTCGCCGGCTACGGATCGGCGAACGACACGACCGGCGCCCGGAACACGGCGGACACGGTGTACAGCATCGGATCGGTCACCAAGATGTTCACGGCGGCGAGCATCCTCAAGCTTGCCGACGAGCGGAAGCTCTCCCTGGACGACAGGATCGGCACGCTCGTACCGGCGGTCACCGGTCCGGTCTCCGGCGCGACGGTCCGGCACCTGCTCCTGCACACCAGCGGCATCGGCGGCTCGGTCGGCCCTGACGACCGGCCGCTGAGCCGGGACGAGGCCATCGCCGCGATCAACAAGCTCGCCCTCGCCTTCGCGCCGGGCACCGACGACGCGTACAGCAACGCCGGATACACACTGCTCGCGATCGTCGTGGAGGCCGTGTCCGGCCAGAGCTACCGGGACTACACGGTCTCCACGACGCTCGCCCTGCCCGGCGGCCGGGTGGGCGGCTTCTGGGACGGCCTGCCGGCCGCTGCCGGTCCGCGCGCGCTCGGGTACCTCGACGACGGGAAACCGGGCCCGACCGGCGAGCGCCCGGGACCGCACTGGGCGGTGGACGGCAACGGCTCCCTCGCCATGACGCCCCGCGAGGTGGCGACCTGGACCCGGGCCCTGATCACCGGAGGGCTGCTGTCGCCGGAGTCGACGAGGAGCGTCGCCGCCGGCGCGTACGACGTCGGGGAGGGGCGGTCGCACACGGTGGGCGGCATGGTCGCGTTCGACGCCGCCGTGTACGGCAAACCGTTCGTGGGGATTGCCGGCGGTGGTGGCGACGTCGGCCACAACGTGGCCGCGGTGTGGATCCCCGGGCGGGACCAGGTGGTCGTCGTCGCGTCCAACCGGCCGCTGCTGACGGCGGAAAAGCTGTTGTCCGCCACGATCTCGGCCCTGGTCACCGGTGCGGCGCTGCCGACGCCGTCGGCGCCGGCCGGCAACGCCGACCTCGGCAGGGCGGTCGGCACATACCGGCTCGACTCCGGCGGGACCCTGCAGGTGAGCGCACCGGACAACCGCCTGACGGTCACACCGGGCGGCGTCGACGCGGTCGGGGCACTCTTCCCGCCCGGCAGGCGCTTTTCCGTGGACGGGTTCCGTGCGCACGAGGGCCGGGTCCAGGCGCTCCTCGCCGGGCAGTCCAAGGAGGGGCGGGAGGAACGCGCGGCGCTGGAGCGGCAGTACGGGAAGATCTCGGACGTCAGCCTCGCCGGGACAGTCGTGGCGGACAGCGAGATGCGCACCTACGTCACGGTGGCGTTCGGAGCCAGGACTGTGCTGGGCTGGTACGCGCTGAACGACCACGGCAACATCGAAGCGGCGGAACTGCCGACCACACCACCGGCGCTGGTCCTCGTCCCCGTCGGCGGCGACCGGTACCGTCCGGACGACCCGACCGGCACCGGTCCCGACGTGACAATCGGGTTCGGCACCGACCAGCTGAGCATCACCACACCGGCCGGTCAACTGATCGCCCGGCGGACCGGCTGAGCCCATCCGGGCACACGTCAAGGAGCACATGGTGCGCATCCTGCTCGTCGAGGACGATCCCGATCTCGCCGAGATCGTCTCGCTCGGCCTGCGCAACGAGTCGTACGCGGTCGACGTGGCCGGCACGTACGCAACCGCCGAGGATCTGCTCACGACCACGAGCTACGACGTGGCGTGCGTCGACCTGGGCCTGCCGGACGGGGACGGGCTCGACCTCGTCCGGCGGGTCGGCCTCGACCGGCACCTGCGCCGGCCGCGGCGGTGCCTCGTGCTGACCGCCCGCGACGCGGTCGGTGACCGGGTCGGCGGGCTCGACGCCGGCGCCGACGACTACCTGGTGAAGCCGTTCCACTTCGCCGAGTTGCTGGCCCGGTTGCGGGCGTTGGCGCGCCGCGACGGTGAGCACGGCACGACGCTGCGGGCCGGTCCGTTGACGCTCGATCTCACCGGTCATCGCGCCTGGCGGTCCGGGACACCACTCGCCTTGACGGCGCGGGAGTTCTCGCTGCTCCGGTATTTCATGCACCACCCCGGGCAGGTGCTGTCCGCCGAGGACCTGCTCGAACACGTCTGGGACGCCAACGCCAACCCGTTCACCGCATCGGTGCGGGTGATCCTGAGCCGGTTGCGGCGCAAGCTCGGCGACCCGCCGCTGATCGTGACGGTCACCGGCGTGGGGTACCAGCTGGAGGTGCCGTCATGAGGACCGCGCTGGCGTCGCTGCGTGTGCGGCTGGCACTGCTGGGATTCGTCGCGATCTACGCACCGGTCCTGCTGGTGTTCGGCGTCGGCGTCGCCACCGAGGTCGAGACCCGCATGGGCGCCGACGCGGCACCGACGGTCGACCGTACGTCGCGGCAGAGCCCCTTCATGTGGACCGTTCTCGCGCTCGGCCCGGTCACCGCCGGACTGGCCTGGTGGTGGGCCGGCCGCGCGGTGCGCCCGATCGACCGCGTCCGCACGGCCGCCGAGGACATCGAGGCGACCGACCTGAGCCGGCGCATCGGCCTGCGCCGGGGACCGACCGAGCTGGTCGCGCTCGCCGCGAGCTTCGACGCGATGCTGGCGCGGCTCGACGCCGCCGCCGAGACGCAGCGGCGGCTGATCGAGGAGGCCAGCCACGAGCTGCGGATACCGCTGGCCGTGCTGATGAGCAACGCCGAGGTCCTGCTCGCGCATCCCCGGCCGACCCTGGAGGTGTACCGGACCGGCCTGGAACGCACCCGCACTGCCGCCGTCCGGCTCCAGACCACCATCGACGAGCTGCTCGTCGACGCGCGGGGCCGGGCCCGCCGGATGACCCGGGCGCCCGCCGACGTCGCGGCACTGGTTCGCGACGTGGTGGCCGATGCGGCGGTGCTGGCCGAGACGAAGGGAATCCGGCTGACCGCACCGGCCGGTCCGTCGCCGGCGGCGCGCTGCCCGGTGGACGAGCCGACGGTACGGCGGGCGATCGCCAACCTCGTCGACAACGCGATCCGTTACGCTCCGGCGGGCTCGGCGGTCGACGCGGCGGTCGAGACGGCCGACGACATGGTGGCCGTCGTGGTGACCGACCACGGCTCCGGCATCCCACCCGAGCAGCAGGACCGGGTGTTCCAGCGGTTCTGGCGCGGGCGCGGCGACACCCGGGGGACCGGCCTCGGCCTGCCCATCGCCAACCAGGTGGCGCTGGCGCACGGCGGCGAGCTGACGCTGCGCTCGCCGGGCCCGGCCGGCGACGGGTGCGTCTTCCGGCTCACCCTGCGCCGCTGAAGCGCAATCGACAGCGCTGACGCCGGCCCGAACGGGCCACCGGGCGGCCGGCTCCTTCCCGACCGCCCGGTGCCGGCGTTCAGCCGCTCATCACCGCTCCGCGACGGCCAGCAGCCGCCGCCCGGCATGCTCCGGCCGGACGCCCGGGCTGTCCGTCGCGGCGGTCTGCGGCCGTCGGGTGGAGGCGGCGATGACGTCCTCGTCGACGGTCACCCCGATGCCGGGCGACTCGCCCAGCACGAAGGATCCGTCCTCGACCTCCAGGTCGACGGACACCCCGATCGGCGTGTGCAGGTCCTGCAGCTCACTGGTCAGATGGTTGGGCACCGACGTCGCGGCGTGCAGCAGCGCGATCGGTGTGGTGCCGATCGGGCTGACCGGAAGGTCGTGCGCGTGCGCCAGCGTGGCCACCCGCAGGAAGTGGCTGATGCCCCAGACCGCGGCGGCCTGCACGATGTCGACCGCGCCGGCGACGATCAGCGGCCGGTACTGTTCGAGCCCGGTCAGATTCTCACCCGTGGCGACCGAGGCGCGCACCCCGCGGCTCACCGCCGCCAGGCCGTCGGCGTCCCAGCGGCGCACCGGCTCCTCGACCCAGATCAGGTCGATCGCCTGCTCGATCTCGCCGACGTGACGAACCGCTTGCTTGCGGGTCCAGCATTCGTTGGCGTCGAGCATGAGGCCCGGCCGCCGCGCGGGCCCGGCCTCGGCGAGAACCTGTCGGACCAGGGTCAGTCGGTGTTTGTCGCGCTCGACGTCGAGCCCGCCCTTGAGCTTCGCCGCTTGCAGCCCGTGCTCGGCGTACTCCCGGTAGACCGCGACGAGCTGGTCGTCGGTCAGGCCGATGTCCAGGCCGGAGGCGTAGGCGGGCACGGTGCGGTCGCGACCGCCCAGCAGGCGCCAGAGCGGTTCGCCGGCGGCCTTCGCCTTGATGTCCCACAGCGCGGTGTCCAACGCCCCGATCGTGCCGAACACGCACCCCGCGTGGCCCGCCTTGAAGGTCTGGCGCAGCATCCGGTCGTAGAGCGCGGTCACGCTCCGGGGATCCTCGCCTTCGATGGCCGCGAAGATGGTGTCGATGTCGAGATGTGGGCCCAGACCGACGCCGGTGATGCCCTCGTCGGTGTCCACCAGGACGATCGAGATCGGGGTGACCCCGTCGGCGAAGACGCCGTTGGCGTCACCGACGGGCCTGCCCCACTCCTGGACGGTCGTCAGCGTGCGATAGCCGGTGATGTGCAACGTCAGCCTTTCATTGCGCCAGCGGTGACGCCGTCGGCGATCTGCCGCTGGAGGAACAGGTAGGTCAGCAGCACCGGCACCGCGGCGATCAGCACGCCGGCGGCGAACATCGGGATGTTGGCCGAGTACTGCCCGCGCAGGGAGGTGACCCCGACCATCAGGGTGCGATGCTCGGGCGACGGCATGATGAGCAGCGCGATGAGCACGTCGTTCCAGCAGAACAACGCGTTCAGGATGCCGACCGACAGCAGCGCGGGGCGGCCGATCGGCAGCATGATGCGCCGGTACACGCCGTACAGGGTGTTCCCGTCGATCCGCGCGGCGTCGATGATCTCCGTCGGGACGGTCCGGTAGTAGCTCGTCATCAGGAAGATCGTGAACGGCAGGAACTGCGCGACGTAGGCGAGGATCAGTCCCGGGTAGGTGTCGACGAGCCCGGTGCTGCCCATGGTGCGGGCCAGCGGGACCATGATCACTTGGAACGGGATGAACAGCGCCGCCAGGCAGATCATGAACAGCGTCCCGGAACCACGGACCCGCACCCGGCTCAGCGCGAACCCGGCCATGGATCCGAGCACCAGCAACAGCACGACCGCGGCCGTGACCACGATGAGTGAGTTGAGGAAGTACCGGTCCATGCCGGCGCTCTGCCATGCTGTGGCAACGTTTTCCCAGCGAAGCGAGTCCGCCAGCGAGAACCGGTCGAGAATGTATTCGCGCCGGGTCTTCATCGCGACGTTCGCAGTGAAGAGCAGGGGATAAATGGTCGCCAACGCCAGCAGGGTCATCAGACCGGCGACCAGCCACCGGCCTACGCGGGCTTGCCGCATCAGTCCTCCTTTCCCGTCCGGCGGAGCAGGCTCATCTGGAGCAGGCCGACGAACAGCATCACGAAGAAGAGCACCGTCGACGCGGCCGACGCGAGCGCCGGCCGGCTCATCTGGCCCTGCTGGATCCAGATGTAGTACTCGGGCAGGTAGGTCGAGCCTTCCGGGCCGCCGGCGGTCATGATGTACAGCAGACCGAACATCGACGTCAGCATCCCGATCATCGTGGTGACGAAGACGAACTGGATGGTGCGTGACAGCCCCGGGATGATCACGTGCCGGATGGTCTGCAGGAGTGACGCGCCGTCGACCCGGGCGGCGTCCAGCAGTGCGGCGTCCAGCGCGGCGAAGCCGGCCAGGAACACCACCAGCGCCATGCCGAAGTTGCCCCAGATGTGCACGGCGACCACGGTGTACATCGCGACGTCCGGATCGCCGAGCCAGTCGACCCGTCCGATGCCGACCGCCCCGAGCGCTTCGTTCAGCGGCCCGTCGACGGCCAGCAGCATGTTGAAGATCGCACCGACGATGACCGGGGAGAGCACCGCGGGGAAGAAGTACGTGCTGCGGAAGAACCGGTGGCCCGGCACCCGCAGGTGGATGAAGGTGGCCAGCAGGCCCGGAATCGCCACCGCCACCGGCAGCAGCAGCACCAGCAGTCCGACGTTGCGCAGCGCGGTCTGGAACAGGGGGTCGTGCAGGAGCGTCACATAGTTGTCGAGGCCGATCACCTCGCCGTCGCGCTCGGCGTCGCCGGTGAAGGAGAAGTTGACCCCCAGCAGCAGTGGCCACAGCCGCAGCGCCACGATGATGAGCAGGGACGGTGCCACCAGAATGTAGGGCGCGAGGCGTTCCGCTCGCGCTCCGCCGCTCGGACGCCGCGAGTCACGCTTGCCACCGCGTGCACGCTGCGCGTCGAGGGCCTCGCCGCCCCGCCCGGCCTGCGCCGGGCGAAGCGACGAGAGAGAGCCTCCGAACGACACCGATCAACCCGTCTTGTCGGATTCGGCGAGCTGCTTGACCGCTTCGTCGACCGTGACCGACCCGCTGAGCAGGGCCTGCGACAGCCGCCCCATCACATCCTGCGTCTTCGCCGACAGTGCGACGTGCAGCGCGGGCTTGCCGGCCTTGATCTCCGATGCGATCTTGGTGAGCGCCGGCCCGCCGTTGGACAGGTCGAGCGAGGTGTCAGCGGGGACGGACCCTGCGTCGTTGGAGTACGCCTTCAGCGCCTCGCCCGAGGTCAGCGACCGCACCAGCTCCGCGGCCAGCTTCGGGTCCTTGGTCCACTTGGCCACGCCGTAGCCGACGCCGCCGTCGTACCCGAGGACCGGTGTGGCACCGGGGGTGATGACGGGCGACAGCATGACGCCGACCTTCTGCGGCGTCAGGAACTCGTTGAAGTCCTTCCAGGCCCCCACGTCCGACATCAGACCGAGGACGTGCGAGGACTTGCCGCCCTGGAAGAGCCCGAACATGTCCATGAACATCGCGGTCGAGTTGGCCCCGTCGGTGTTCAGGCCGGCGTCGCCGGCTTCCTTCCACAGCTGGAAGATCTTCTTGACGTTGGGCGAGTCCCAGTTGCGCTTGCCCGCGATCCAGTCGGTGTACTCCTGCGGCGTGAGGATGCCGGGACCGAAGCTCGACATGAAGAACTGGATGCCGTAGCCCTCCTTGTTCCCCATCGCCAGGCACTTCGTCCCCGTGGCCTTGGAGATGGCGGCGCAGTTGCTGAGGAACTCGGACCAGGTGGTGGCGGGCTTGTCGGGGTTGAGCCCCGCCTTCTCGTACAGCGCCTTGTTGTAGTAGATCGGGTGGCCCTGCAGCGTGATCGGCGCCGCGTAGATCTTGCCGTTCTTGGTGAACGCCTCCCAGCCCGCGAGCCGGCTCTTGTCGGCGGCGACGTACTCGTCGAGCGCGACGAGCGAGTCGGTGCGGTCCCGGAGCTGCCCGCCGCCGTTGAACAGCATGACGTCGGGGCCCTTGCCGGCCTGAATGGCCGAACCGAGCAGTGTGTAGTACTGGTCGAACGGTTGCGCTACGAACTCCACCTTGACGTTGGGGTGCGTCTTGGCGAAGTCGGCTTTCGCCTTCGCGACGTAGTTGGCCGCGTTCGCGTCGCTGGACTTCCAGTCCCACACGACCAGTTTCCCGCTTGTACCACTGTCGGTGGACTTTGATCCACCGGCGCTACCGCAGCCGGCAAGGCCCAGGGCCGCTATCAGGACGGCCGACCATAACGCTCGCTGCTTCATGCTGATCACTCTCCAAGAGGGGGGTGTCCGGGCGATCGGGGGTCGCTTCGCGAGTGGGCCGAAACATAACTCGTATGACGTTAGACGTCAACACACTGGCCGTATGCTGACGGTCAAGTCGTGACGTTCAAGGAGCGGCGCGTTATCCGGAGGGGCCATGACGACATCACGCGAAGCCGCCGCGAGCAGCACCGTCGCGCCCGCCGCCTGGCCGCGGCGACCGGCCACCCTGGCCAAGGCGATCACCGCGGAGCTGGTCGGTCAGATCGTGCGCGGTCTCCACCCGTCCGGCACGCCGCTGCCACCGGAGCCGGCGCTGTGCGCGACCTTCGCGGTCAGCCGGACCGTGATCCGCGAAGCGGGGAAGATTCTCCAGGAGAAGGGGCTGGTCCAGGTCCGGCAGGGCACCGGCACCATCGTCACCGCGCAGACGGAGTGGAACATGCTCGACGAGCTCGTCCTCGCCGCGACCATCGCCGAGGACGAGACCATGGCGATCCTCGACGACCTCGTCGTCACCCGGCGCCTGCTCGAGTCGGACATGGCCAACGTGGCGGCCCGGCTGGCCGACGCGGACACCCTCGGGCGGTTACTCGGCCTGCTGGAGCAGATGGACGACCTGGTGGGCGACCACGTCACGTATGAGCAGCACGACCGCGTCTTCCATGACGTGATCATGCAGGCGTCCGGCAACCGCATCGCCCGTGGTGTGGTGAAGTCGCTGGAGAGCCAGGTCATCCACACCGCCCGCTACGTGGGACGCACCGAACGGGCGCTGTGCGTCGCGTCCAACGCCGGCCATCGGCGGGTCTACGAACGCATCGCCGAGCACGATCCCGAAGGGGCCGCCGAGGCGATGTTCACCCACATCACCGACGCCTGGCTCGTCCGTCGTGGCGGGCCCGGCGACTCGGCACGCCTGCAGCGGTAGCGACACCCCGGCCGTTTCGGTGGCCGATCGCGGGTCTCGCCGACGAGGGCGGATCAGGGCAGGCTGAGCACGATCCGGTCGACCGACGGCGCGTGACCGTCGGGGTTGGACACGGTGATGGCGTTGCCGCCCTTGCGCAGCTGCACCTTCAGCGTCGACCCGGTACAGCACGTCGCGCTGCCGTTGAGCGTGACCGGCTGCGGGTCCCGGCCGGCCACGGTGACCACGGCGGTGCGGGTCCGTTCGTTGTCGATGTTCACGTGGAACAGCCGCAGGGTGTAGGTGCCGGCGGCCGGGACGTTGACGTTCTCGAACCGCAGGGACCCGTCGCCGTCGCGGCTGCCCCAGTCCCCGATGTTGCGCACGATCGAGCCGCCGGACGCGCCGGGGTAGCGGTCCACCCACGCCGACCCGCCGAGCGTGTTGCCGGCCGCCTCGGCCTCGAACGTGACCGGCCCGTACGTCGGCGGCGGCGATGAGCGCGGCGTGGCCGTCACCGCCGGCGAACCGGACCGCGACGGCGAGGCCGACGGCGACACGGAGGCCGGCGCGGCCTCGGTGAGCGTGGGGCCGGGCACGGACACACCGGTCAAGGAGGGAACGCCGGCCGGGGGCACGGCCCGGCGGTCTGGGTCGTCGCCGCCGAACAGCGCCGCCCCCAGCGCGATGGACAGCAGCGACAGCACCGTGGCGACGCCGGCCACGATCAGCCGTGCCCGCCAGGGCCTGAGCAGGCCGCGGAGCTTCGGCGGCTCGTCGGCGGCGTGCCAGCCGTCGCGGTCCGGCGCCGCGGCCCAGTCCTCCGACCCGCCCGCGGGGCCAGGGGCGACCGGCGCCGCGGCGGCGTGCGCAGCGTCGGGGTGTCCGCCGGCTCGGGCCCGGGCAGCGCACCCGGGGGCTGCTCGGGCCCGGGGGACGGAGCGTTGCCCGCGAGCCACGGAGGCACGCGCAGCGGTTCGGCGTCTCCGTCGGCAGGCGTCATGGACCACGAAGATAGCGACCCGCGGTCGGCCTTGGCCAGGCTCGGGGCAAGGTTCCGCGGTGCACGGCACGCCGAACGGGCCCACCGGCGCGGGTGCCGATCTACCGGCGCGGCACCCGCGGTAGGGAAATCCCTGGTCAGAGGCCGCCCGCCGGAGGTTTGCCGGTCGAAGCGCTCCCGGCCGGTGCCACGGTGTCCGGGTTGTTCAGCGCGTACCACACGGGTCTGTACGACCCGCCCGAACCCGTAGTGGTAGTTCACCGCCACGATCACCTCGTCTAGCGCCGCGGCCGGCTCGCCCGGCTCGGCGTCGTGGTGGACGCGGCGCACGGTGCGCACGGACGCGGGCGCCGAGCCGGTCGAACGCGCCCAGATCGTGGAAGGTGCGGATCGACGGCACGCGCTGGTCGCCGTCGCCCTGCTTGCCGCGGACGAACTCCTCGGTGACCAGCCCGGCGGGGGAGTAGGTGACGGCGGTGGTGTTGCCGTTGACGTCGGTTGTCGTTCGGACCCGAAGGGGCCGGTGGTCGTGGCTTGCGGTGACCGGCAGCCCGGCCGGGTCGACGACCATGACGGGCAGCAGGTCGTGCTCGTCGTACTTGACCTGCGACCCGGCGCCGGCCGGGTCGAGCGACGCGACCCCGGCACGGCGAGCTGCCGGCCCAGCCCGAACGGCCCGTTCCCGGCGCCGGTGCTGTATTCCAACGCCAGGGTCGGCTGCACGTGCAGCCGACCGGCCGGCACCTCGGCCGGCACCGAGAAGGTGCCGGCCCCGGTGAACAGGTCGGGCGCGAACTTCTCACCCAACCCGCCGACCGCGCCGCCGCCCTTGGGCAACGAGATCACCGAGCCCGTCGCCGTCGTGTCGCTTCCGCCCTCAACACCCGTGCCGGGCACGGTCGCAGCCACCGCTGACGTGGCGCTGACGTGAGCCGCCCTAGCTGAGGAAACTCCCGTATGGACCGGCGAGGATGGCGTTCTTCTGTGCCTGGCTGAAGTGGGTGTTCGGGTAGCTGTAGAACGACGCGGACATGGGGGTGCCGTCCGTGGACGTGGAGTCCGGCAGGCCGAAGCCGTGGCCGAGCTCGTGGACCATGCCGCCGTACCAGCGGTTCATCGGGCCGTTGAGCCCGGCGCCGCCGTCGGCGTCGTGGCCGGAGAGCAGGACCCAGCCGGGGCTGGCGCCGCCGCCGGACTTGCCGACGTCCTCGGCGCTGATCTCGCCGACGACCAGCCAGCGGCTGTCGGGGTTGGCGAGGCCGAAGCGGCGCCGCAGTTCCGCCTGCATGTTGGCGACCACGCACCAGTAGCGGTCGCCGCCGGGGTCGCAGTTGGTGTTGATGTACCAGGTGGTGTCGTGCTCGCCGTTGACGGTCTCGACGACGGTGGCGTTGAGCGCGAACGTCTTGCCGAGCTCCTGGCGGTAGTAGCGTTGCGCCTCGCGCATGACGTTGGCGATGCCGTCGGGGTAGCGCTGGTCGAAGGCGACGTTGGTCGGCTTGAGCCAGAACACCCGCACCGTCCTCGTGCCGGGGTTGCCGGGCGTGGCGGAGGTGCTGGGCGACGGCGATGCCGTTCGTGTCGGTGAGGCGCTTGTGGTCGGTCCGACGGTGCCGGTGCACACCACGTTGTTGAGCCGGAAGGTGGCGGGCACCGGGTTCGAGCCGCTCCAGGCGCCGTTGAAGCCGAACGACGTGCTCGCGCCGGTGCCCAGCGCGGCGTTGTAGCCGGCGTTCACGGCCGAGACGCTGGTGCCGCTCTGCGTCACGGTCGCGTTCCAGGCCTGCGTGACGCTCTGGCCGGTGGCGAAGCTCCAAGTCAGCGTCCAGCCGTTGATCGGGTCGCCGAGGTTGGTGACCGCCACGGTGGCGCCGAACCCGCCCTGCCACTGCGAGCTGATCGTGTAGGCCACCCGGCAGCCGGCCGCGGCGGCGCCGGCCGACGTGGTGGCGACCGCCGCGCCGCCCGCGACGAGGCCGATCGTGGCGGCGACGAGCAAGAGGCCGCGATACCGCATCGCATCCCCTTTCATCAATGGAGTCGGATATTGACCTCCGTCACGGTGCGCGCCGAAAACCTTTTCGGCAAGGTGGGAGCGGAAATCCGCAGGGAATGCGACGAAACTTTCACCGGGCGTTGGCGGCTCAGGCGGTCTTGCTCGTCCAGACGGCCTTCTTGGCCGCGGTGTACAGCACCGCCGAGCCGTCGTCCTGGACCAGCAGGTACGTGGCGGCCTTGCCGTAGGTCTTGGTGCTCCACAGCGCCTTGCCGGCGGCGTCGTAGACGACGAGGTTGCCGTCGGTCTGCATCCGCGTCGACGCGCCGGGGTGTCCGCTGGTACCGCTGCGCCACACGACGGTCTTCGCCGAATTCTGCAGCACGAGGTTGCCGTCGGGCTGCTGCAGCAGCGTGTAGCCGCCCTTCGCGGCGGCGCGGGACTGCCCGGACAGGAGACGCTGGCCGAGTGTCAGCTTGCTGATGCCGTCGGTCGTCGTGGCCCAGAGGACCTTTCCGCCGGTGCTGAGGACGAGGTTGCCGTCGGCGTTGAGCACGGCTGCGACCCCGGTGCTGCCGTACGTGCTCGACGACCACAGGGGTTGCTTGTCGGTACCGTAGACGACGAGGTTGCCGTCGGTCTGCATCCGCGTCGACGCGCCGGAGTGGCCGCCGGTCTGCGCGCTCCAGATGACCTTCTTGTCGGCGTTGACGACCACGAGGTTGCCGTCGGGCTGCTGCGCGAGGGCGAACCGGCCGTCGGCGGTGCGCCGCTGCTGCCCGGAGATCAGCGCCTGGCCGGGGTACAGCCGCGCCTGCTCCGCCTGGCTGGACCACACCTCCTGCCGTCCGGCCTGCGACACCACGGCGTTGCCGTTGTCCTGCACCTCCAGCAAAGCGCCCTTCCCGCCGGTGGCGCTGCGCCACAGCACGCTGCCGCCCTTGGCGTACACGACGAGGTCGCCGTCGCGGGTGAAGCTGGTGTACGCGCCGGCGTTCGACGGCGTCTGCGACGACCACCGCACCTTCTTCGCGTCGTCGGCGAGGACGAGGTTGCCGTCCGGCTGCTGCGTGAGGGTGTACTTGCCGTTGACCGAGCGCATTGCCTGGCCCGCGTTGAGCCGGAAGCCGGGCTTCAGCTGGGCGGGCGGCACCGAGGCGCTCGGCAGCGGCGACGCGGGGTCACGCGCGCCGTCCGGGGCTCCGGACGCGGCGGCGGCCTCGTTGCCGGCCCTGGACGGGTCCGCGTCCTGCGCGACGGCCGGCGGGGCGCCACCACCGGACCGGGACACCTTGACGGCGACGACGGTGCCGACCACGACGAGCAGCGTGAGCCCGGCGGCGGCGAGGATCATCCCCATGCGCCCGCGCACCGCCGGGGCCGGTTCAGCGACGAAGGGCGTCGGCGGCACGTCCGGCACGACACCGGCGGCCGGCACCGACACCGGCGGCGCGGCCGGTAGCACCGATACCGGTGGCGCGGCCGGTAGCACCGATACCGGTGGCGCGGCCGGTAGCACCGATACCGGTGGCGCGGCCGGTAGCACCGATACCGGTGGCGCCGCGAACGACGGCGCGGCCGGGGGCGCCGACACCGGGGGCGCCGCGAACGACGCCGTGGGCAGTGGCGGCGCCACGAACGGCGCCGTGGCCATCGGCATCGACACCGGTGGCGCCGCAAACGATGCCGTGGGCGATGGTGGTGCAGCGAACGACGACGCGGGCAGTGGTGGCGCAACGAACGGCGCCACGGTCGGCGGCGCGGGCAATGGTGGTGCAGCGAACGACGACGCGGTCGGCGTCACGGCTGGCGGCGCCGGCACCGGTGGCGCAACGAACGGCGCCGCGGGCGCGGGCAGGGCCGCAGACGGCGCGGGCGACGGTTGCGCCGGGAACGGCGGGGCGGGGTTGGCGGCGGGGCCGTAGGAGAGCGGCGGCGGGCCGGACGGCACCACCAGCGGCCGCTCGGCGGTGCCCGTCTCATCGGGATCCGTCGGACTCCAGACGTCGGCCGGTGCGGCATCGGCGGCGGGCGGGGCGGTCCAGCGCGGCTGCCCCTGGTCGCCGACCGGCCCGGGCTGGGCGGGCGGGGGCCACCCGTTACCGTTCGCCGCCATGCCACCAGCCTCCCGATCCAGCATGGCCGGGGCCGCACCCGGTGAGCTGCCCCCGCACCCTGCCACCGATCGAGAACCGTAACCCTTCCGCCCCCTCCGCTCCACCCCGGGGACCGCCCGGTCAGCCCTGCCGGACTCCGCCGGCGGCGGCGAGGACCGCACCGATCTGTCGCGCAGGTCCGCGCCGGCGGACGAGTGTCCGCACGGCCGGGGTGGCTGTCCACATAGGACGCGACGGCGACCGGGCCGGCCCGGGGCGGATCGACGGGCTCGACACCGTCGGCAACGGCCGGGCCGGAGTCGTGCCGGTGATGTGATCAAACCTCCGACAGAAGCCTTCTGACCTGGGAAGATTGGGTTGTCGAGCCCGTCTGGAACGGGTGGAAGGTCGACCGGTTGAAGGACTGTCCCCGAGGACATGCGCATCATCTGCCGGCGCGAGTGACCGCATCCCGGCGCCCAACTGTTCCCGTTTCGTAGAACACGAAAGGCGTACCTCGAATGTCACAATCCACGCTCAGCGTGCCAGCCCGCACGAACCGCTCGGAAGCCACGGCGCAGCCGCGGGCCCTGGTCCAGAACTCTCTGGCGCCCGGGACCGTCGACCTGCCGTCCCTTGTGCCACTGATGTATGCGCTCATGTCCAGGAACATCGCCAGTGACGGGTTCATCTTCAGCGACCCGCAGGCGCCCGGCGACTACTCCAAGGACTCCAAGCCGGGCTGCGTCATCGCCGCACCGTCGTTCCCGGCCGACACCGCCGGCATCGACGAGGACTACGTCTTCAACTGGGTCCGTGACGGCGCCATCACCGCCATGGAGGTGGCCAGGGCCGACGTGCCGGCCCGCACGGGCGGGTTGTCGGCGCAGACGCTCAACGACTACGTCCAGTTCGCCGAGCTGTGCCACTCCAACGCGCAGCCGACCAAGGGCCACGCCTGTTTCACCATCGCCGGGGACGCCCGGCCGTGGACGGAGCAGAACGACGGGCCGGCCCTGCAGACGGTCACCATCCTGGCGGCCTACGACCAGCTGGACCCCGGCATCCAGAAGACCGCCGTGGCGCTCATCAACGCCAATGTGGCCTTCCTGCTCGACGTGTACCGGGAACCCACGACCAACCTGTGGGAGGAGCACGTCGGCTACAGCTTCTTCGCCCGCGCCGCCCAGCTGCGCTGCTTCATGGAGGTGCAGGCCACGCGGGTCGAAGGGATCGACAAGCCCGGCGGGCTGCAGGCGGCCGTCGACTGGCTGCGCCAGGCCCTCGACTGGCACTGGGACGGCACGAAGTACATCAGCATGGTGGCCGACCCCGGCGACGGCAGCGCTCCCTCGCCGCAGCACCCGGTGGTCAGCGGCTACGACCCCAACATCGACATCGTCCAGGCGTCCGTCTACGGCGCGGTGCCTTGCACCGACCCCAAGCTGCTGGCGACCGCCGCCCAGCTGCGTGCGCAGTGGGAGGAGGGCGGCATCGCCTGCTACCCGATCAACCAGACCGACAAGCGCCTGGGCATCGGCCCGCTCTTCGGCCGCTACCCCGGCGACGTGTACGACGGTGACACGGCCCACCCGGTGCTGGGCGGTCACCCGTGGGCCCTGTCCACCTGCAACGGCGCGGAGCTGCACTACCGGCTGGCCACCGAGATCAGGTCGAGCGGCCGCGTGCCCTTCGACGAGGTGTCCGCGCCGTTCTTCGCCCAGTCGGGCATCAGCGGGTCGACCCCCGCCGAAGGCGCAGCCAAGGCCCTCGTCGCGACCGGTGACGCCATGGTACGGGCCGTCGTGTACCACAGCGACCACTTCGAGCTGTCCGAGCAGTTCGACGGCACCACGGGGTACGAGCGCAGCGTCCACAACCTCACGTGGAGCTACGCGGCCTACCTGTCGGCCATGCGTGCCCGCGCCGCGGCCGTCTGAAGGGTGACCGCGCCATGTTCGTGAAATTCCCCGAAGGTGCGGCGAACCGCACCGACCACGACGCCGCCGCCGACGTGCTCTACGACGCGGTCATCGTCGGTGCCGGCATCGCCGGCGCCATCATCGCCGCCCGGCTGAGCGAGGCGGGCAAGCGGGTGCTGATCCTCGAGGCCGGACCGGCCGAGGACCTGACGCTGCGCGGGTACGAGAGCTACCTCGACCGCTTCTACACCGCGACGAGCAAGGACAACCAGTCCCCGTACCCGTTGAACCTGAACGCGCCGATGCCCAGGGGGACCGACGCGCGCCGCATCTTCCCCGGCACCCCGGACGCCTCGGCGTACATCGTGCAGAGCGGGCCGTTCGCCACCGACACGACGTACACGCGCGTCCTCGGCGGCACGACCATGCACTGGGAGGCCAAGACGCTGCGCATGCTGCCCGACGACTTCCGGATGCGCACCCTGTACGGCGAGGGCAACGACTGGCCGCTCACCTACGACGACCTCGCGCCCTACTACAACGAGGCCGAGCGGGAGATCGGCGTGTCGGCCGACGTCGAGGACCAGGCCTACCTCGGCATGACCTTCGACGACGGCTACGTGTTCCCGATGAAGGGCCTGCCGCTGTCCTACCTGGACAAGATGGTGGCCAGGGACGTGGACGGCATGCCGGTCGAGCTCGACGGCGAGCGGACGCAGCTGCGGGTGCGGCCGTTCCCGCAGGGCCGCAACGGCATCCCCAACCCCGCCTACGACGGCGGCAAGGGCTACGTCCCCCGAGGTGCGGTCAGCACCTACCAGGTCGAGGTCGGCGGCCGCTGCCAGGGCAACAACAACTGCGTGCCGATCTGCCCGGTGCAGGCGAAGTACAACGCCGGCAAGACCCTCGCCCCAGCGCTGCGCAGCGGGCTGGTGGACCTGGTCGCCCAGGCGGTGGCGTACAAGGTGCACGTCGACGAGGTGTCGGGCCGGGTCCGGGAGATCGAGTACCGCCGCTACGAGCGTCCCGACAGCACCGAGTGGACCACGGTCAGGGCCCGGGGCCGGCTGTACGTGCTGGCCGCCAACGCGGTCGAGAACCCGCGCCTGATGCTGGCCTCCGGCCTGCACAGCTCCAGCGGCCTGATGGGCCGCAACTTCATGGACCACGCCTACCTGCTGGCCTGGGCCCTGCTGCCGGAGGTCGCCGGCACCTGGCGGGGCACGAACTGCACCGGCGGTATCACGGACCTGCGCGGCGGCCGGTTCCGGCGCCGGCAGGCGGCGTTCAGCGTCGACATCCACAACGACGGCTGGGGCTGGGCCCGCGGCGCGCCGACGACCGACCTGATCGACCTGGTGGACAACGGCGGCCGCTACGGTGAGGCCCTCCGGCAGGGCCTGGTCGACCGGCTCTCTCGCCAGCTGCAGCTGGCGTTCATGGTCGAGGTGCCGGCCAACCCCAGCAACCGGGTGAGCGTCGACCCCGCGTACACCGACCACCTCGGCAACATGCGGCCGATTCTGAGCTATGCCACGCCCGACTACACCATGCGCGGCATCGCCTACGCCCGCCAGCTCTCCAGGCGCATCTTCGCCCGGCTGGGCGCCGAGGACCATACGGACTACGACCCGAACTTCTGGGGCTACGCCACCTACGAAGGCCAGGGCTACGAGGTACGCGGCGGGAACCACCTGGCCGGGACCCACATGATGGGCATCGACCCGTCGAGCTCCGTCGTCGACGTCGACCAGCGCTCGTGGGACCACCAGAACCTGTACCTGGTCGGCGGCGGGAGCCTGCCGACCATCGGGACGTCCAACGTCACCCTCACCGTCGCCGCGCTCTGCCTGCGCAGCGCCCGGGCGATGCTCGCCCAGCTCGACGCCGATCAGGCGCCCATTCAGATCGCGCAGCTGCAGGGGGTGGGCGCGTGACCGGGCCGGAGCGCAGCGCAGGAGCCGGGCACCATGGGCGCAGTCTCGGGTCAGGCCGACGCCGGAGCGTAGCGGAGGTGGCGGCATGACCGGGTCGACGATCAACAACCGGGACGATCTCATCAGCTACCTCGACGCCGCGATGGCGTTGGAGCACGCGACGATCCCGCCGTACCTCACCGCCTACTACTCGATCGACTCCACCACCAACTCCGACGCGGCCCACATCATCCGGGTGGTGGCGGTCGAGGAGATGCTGCACCTCACCCTCGTCGCCAACGTCCTCAACGCCGTCGGTGGGAGGCCCGACCTGACCCGCCCCGGCTTCGTGCCGCTGTACCCGGCGCGCCTCCCCGACGGCGAGGACGACTTCACCGTCGACCTCCGGTCGTTCTCCCCGGCGGCGGTGGACACCTTCTGCAACATCGAACGACCCGGCAAGGCGCCGGACCGCGGGTCCCGGCTGATCCGCACGGATGCCAGCAAACCCATGCTGGCGGCGAGCCCGACGGTCGACGGCATGCACTTCTACAGCATCGGCGAGTTCTACGCCGAGATCATCGAAGGGCTCGAACGCCTTGCCGCCGCCGACCCGGGACTGTTCTGCGGGGACGCGGCCCGACAGGTCGGGCCTGAGTACTTCTACTCCGGCGGCGGCGCGATCATCCCGGTACACGACCTGGAGACGGCCCGGAAGGCCCTGCAGTTCATCGCCGATCAGGGCGAAGGCTCGGACAGCGGCCTGTACGACGCCGACGGCGAACTCGCCCACTACTACCGGTTCCGGCAGCTGCACTGCGGCCGCTACTACCAGCACGGCGACCACCCCGACCTGCCGTCGGGGCCGGAGCTCGACGTCGACTGGGACAAGGTCCTCAAGGTGAAGACGAACGCGCGGCTGTCCGACTACCCGCCGGGCTCGGAACTGGCCGCCGCCGCCGAGGCGTTCAACGCCGACTACGCCGTGTTCCTCGCCCTGCTGACCACGGCGTTCAACGGCGATCCGGACCGGCTGCAGGAGGCCGTCTGGCACATGTTCCGGCTCCGCGACGGCTTCAACCGGCTGATGCGCAATCCGCTGCCCGGCAGCGACGGGCTGAACGCCGCCCCGACCTTCGAGGTGCCCGTGCTCGAGGGGGTGCTGTCATGACCGCGCCGGAACTGGAGGACTTCCTCGCCCTGTCCGTCGACCTCACCGCGTTCCCGGAGACCGACCTGCTCGGCACCGGCCTGGGGAACAACTACCTGGAGAAGGTGCGGGCCGCCTGCGGCGACGCCGTCGTCGCCGACCTGCTCGCCGCGCACCGGGCGGCCCGGGCCGACCCCGAGGGCCTCGACCGGGCCCTGCGGCACAAGGTGTTCAGCGACGACCGCCTCGGCCCGGTGGCCCGCGCCGTGATCAAGCTCTGGTACGCGGGGATGTGGTACGGACTGCCACCCGAGTGGACCGACAGCTTCGGGGCCAAGGCCGCCGCCGAAGCCTCCGCCGTCACCGCCGCCTCTTACCAGGAAGGGCTGCTGTGGCGGGCCATCGGGGCCAACCCTCCGGGTGCCAAGGCACCCGGCTACGGGTCCTGGGCCCAGCCACCCCGCATCGACAACCGTTACCTGAAAGGTGCAGCGACATGACGGCACTACTGGCCGAGCGCCTCGGCCCGGACCGGGTGAAGCTGGGCGTCTGCTGCACCCTGTGGTGGAACGACGACTTCCCGACCATCGACGCCGACATCCCCTTCGGGCAGGCCGTGAGCGAGATGGCGCTGGCCGGCTTCCAGGGCTGCAGCATCGGGCACAAGTACCCCTCCGAGCCGGCGGTGCTCAAGGCCGCGCTCGACCTGCGGGGACTGCAGATCTCCGAGCCGTGGACGAGCACCTATTTCACGATCGACGAGATGCGGCAGAAGACGATCGACAGCTTCGAGGAGACCCTCGCCCTCATCAAGGCCCTCGGCGGGACCGAACTGGTCGTGGCCGAGTTCGGGGCCTCCTCGCACCTGCTGCCGATCGACGTGTTCGCCAACCGGCCGGTGTTCACCGACGCCCAGTGGGACGCCCTGACGTCGGGCCTGGAGCACCTCGGCAAGATCGCCAACTCGGCCGGGATGAAGCTCAGCTACCACCATCACATGGGCACCGGGGTCATGACCCGCGCCGACGTCGACCGGCTCATGGCCTCGACCGACCCTGCCCTCGTACACCTGCTGCTGGACACCGCGCACATCGCCTTCGCCGGTGACGACCCGCTCGACCTGGCCCGGGCCCACGCCGACCGCATCGGTCACGTGCATCTGAAGAGCATCCGGCCCGAGGTCGTGAGCCGGGTCCGGGAAGAGGGCCTGTCGTTCCAGGAGGGCGTCGAGCTCGGCGTCTTCACCGTGCCCGGCGACGGCGCCATCGACTTCCGGCCCATCCTCGAGGCGCTCGCGGACGCCGGCTACCAGGGGTGGCTGGTCGTGGAGGCCGAGCAGGACCCGAACAAGGCGATCCCGCTCGAGTACGCCAAGAAGGCCCGTGCCTATCTCACCGAGATCCTGGGGTGGTAACGATGCGTCGAGCGATCTACTGCAGCTTCTTCATGTTCACCGCCGATCTGCGGCCGGACGACACGCAGTACACCCGGATCCTGATCGACCATCTCAAGGCCCTCACCGACATGGGCTACGACGGTTTCGACCTGCACATCGCGTCCCAGCCGGCGTCCGTCGACCACAAGCTCGAGGTCGACAGCTACATCGGCCTGAAGAAGGCGTTCGACAAGGCGGGCCTGCAGGACGCGAAGTTCACCACCAACGTCGGCACCACGCGGACCTTCGACCCGACGTCGCCGTATGAGGAGCAGCGCAAGGAGGCCCTGTCCTACCTGAAGTCACGGGTCGACATCACGTCGGTGCTCGGCGGCGACTCGATCATGTCCGGGCCGTTCCTCTACCCCTACGGCGTCTTCCCGCTCACGGACACCGGTGAGGGGATCTGGAGCGACGCCCTGCTGGACTGGATGGAGCCGCGGTATCTGGCGGCCCGATCCATCTTCCGGGACCTGGGGGAGTACGCCGCGACGAAGCACGTGAAGCTCGCCATCGAGCCCGTCAAGAGCTGGGAGACGCCGCCGCCCAACATGGTCTCGGAGGTGCTGGACTTCCTCGACGGCTTCGACGGCCTGCCGGGCGGCGTGACGGTCGACACCGCCCAGGTCGTGATGGAGAGCCAGGGCCCGTCGGTCTTCAAGCGCAACGTGGCCAGGGCCGTGCAGCAGGACCGGCTGTTCTACGTGCACATCTCCGCGCCCGACCGTGGCGCGGTGCACGACAGCTGGATCCCTTGGCAGACCGTCCTGGGCGAGATCGAGCCGGTGTACCGGGGGCCGTACCTGGTCGAGGTGTTCAACGCGATCCCGCCGTTCGACAGCTCCATGCGGATGGCGCGCCGGCGCTTCTGGCGCCCCGGCGAGGACGAACCGGAGCCGAACCGCGCCAGCGCCTACGACGTCGCCCGCGCCGGGCTGGAGACGCTGCGGGAGCAGCTCGCTCACGTCGGAGGTGCCTGATGCCGGCCCAGTTGTCAGATCCCGTCACGATGGTCGCGAGACACGCGGGCGACGTCCGCATCCACACCTTCGTCGCGTCGTTCGCGGACGACAACATCGCGAACGCCACGCACATCATCGAGAGCCGGAGCGGCCTGGTCCTCGTCGACGCGCAGTTCCTCGCCCCGTACGCGCGGCAGTTCAGGGACTACGCGGACGGTCTCGGCAAACCGATCGACCGGCTGTACGTGTCGCACCGGCACCCCGACCACTGGTTCGGGCTCGGCACCGCGTTCGGCGACGTCCCGATCTACGCCCTGACCGAGACCGCGGGCTTCATCAAGGAGCACGGCGAGGACTCCCGCAACGACCACTGGAAGCTGGGCAATCTTGCACCTTCCACCGTGGTCGTCCCTCAGGAGATGGTCAAGCCCGGCGAAGCCATCATCGGCGGCGTGACCTACCTCTTCGAGGAGGTGACGGACACCGAGATCGACTCCATGCTCACCATCAAACTTCCTGAGCTGGGAGTGCAGTTCGTCCAGGACCTGATCTACAGCGGCACGCATCTCTACCTGACCAGCCACCTGCGGCACTGGAGCCGGGTGCTGCAGGACATGCTGCTGTCGGACTACGACCTGTTCATGCCCGGCCACGGCCTCCCGGCCGACAAGAACGAGGTCGCCCGCAACATCGAATACCTCGCCGCGGCCGGCGAGGCGATCGCGGGCGGACTGACGAACCAGGCATTCAAGGACTTCATGCTGCACCGGTACCCCGAGCGCAAGTGCCCGGGCATCTTCGACATCTACCTGCCGCGGCTGTTCGGAGGGGCAAGTGACTACTGACCTGGGCAAGCCCTACACCGTCGGACAGTATCTGGTCGACCGCCTCTCGCAACTGGGCCTGGAGCACCTGTTCTCCATCGCCGGCGACTACACGATCAACTGGGTGAACGGCTACGTCCAACCCAGCACGATCGAGATCGTCGAAGAGGTCAACGAGCTCAACGCGGGGTACGCCGCCGACGGGTACGCCAGGCTCAAAGGCATCGGCGCGCTGTGCGTCACCTACTCCGCGGGCGCGCTGTGCGCCGTGAACGCCATCGCCGGCGCCTACGTGGAGAAGGTGCCGGTCGTCCTGATCAACGGCACCCCGGACATCAAGAAGACGCTCACGTTCCAGCAGACCGGCTTCAGCGCGCACCACTTCATCAGCGGCAGTGAGACGGACCTGCAGGCGTTCGAGCACCTGACGGCCGCGGCGGTGCGGGTCGACAACCCCGACCTCGCGCCGGTCCTGATCGACTACGCGCTGCTGCAGTGCATCACCGAACGACGCCCGGTCTACATCGAGCTGCTCCAGGACATGGTCGACCTCGCCTGCGAGCGGCCGGTGGGCACCCTGAAGCCGGCAAGGGTCATGTCGGATCAGGCGAACCTGCAACAGTCGGTCGCACGGATCGCCAAGCGCCTCGAATCGGCCACCAGCCCGCTCATCTGGGTCGGGGTGGAGGTCGACCGGTTCGGCCTGCACGAGCAGGCGTCGCGCCTGATCCACCAGCTCAACGTCCCGTACATGACCGAACTGCTGAGCAAGTCCGTCCTGTCCGAGGACGACCCGCTGTTCGCCGGCGTGTTCGACGGCCAGGCGTCCACGGCCGACGTCAAGGACCTGGCGCAGCGGTCGGACTTCGTGCTGGCACTGGGCGTCTGGCTGACGGACATCAACACGCTGGGCTGGACCCACGACTTCGACAGGACCGCCTTCGCGTCGCTGGACACCGTCAAGTGGGGCACCTACTTCAGCCCCCAGATCGCCCTGGAGCACCTCATCGACGGGCTGCTGGCGAGCGGGATCCCGCCGAAGGCCGCCGGCCGGCCGCAGCGCCCGGCGAGCAAGGCGCTGCTCGCACCCGCCGGCGACGACGAGCTCACGTACCAGGGGTTCTACGACGCCATCCCGCAGTACATCGACGAGCACACCGTGCTCGGCAGCGACTCGAGCCTGAACTACTTCGGCAGCCTGCTGCTCAAGGTGCCGGCCACGAGAGGCTTCATCGCGCAGTCGTCGTACTCGGCGATCGGCTACATCGCCGCGGCCGCGACCGGCCTCTCCCTGGCCAAACGCGACGACCAGCGGGTGATGGTCTTCTCCGGCGACGGCGGATTCCAGATGACCGCCCAGTGCCTCTCGACGCAGACCCGCTTCGGCCTGAACCCGATCATCTTCGTGATCAACAACGGCGTCTACGGCGTCGAGCAGTGGCTCGCCGACGCGTCGGTCTTCTCCACCGACAAGCCGTTCTACAAGTCCTGCGTCCTGCACCCGTGGAACTACAGCAAGCTGTCGGAGGTCTTCGGCTGCCAGGGCTGGAAGGTCAGCACGTACGCGGAGCTGGATGTCGCCATGAAGGACGCCCTCGCCAACGACACCGGCCCATCCATCATCGAGGTCGTGGTGGCCGGCAAGTCGATCCCCAGCAACGCGGGGTGGAAGACCAACTGACGGGGCGCGCCTCCCCCAGATTGTGGTGCGACGGCACCACGTTTGCGGGAGGCGCGGCCGCCGCCTCGGCGGCGATCCTCGACGCATGGCCGTGCTTGAGCTGCGTGACGTGTACAAGACCTATCCTGGCGACCCGCCGGTCGAGTCGGTCCGCGGGGTCGACCTCACCGTCGAGGCGGGTGACATGCTCGCCGTGCGGGGCGCCTCCGGGTCCGGCAAGTCGACGCTGCTGCACCTGATGGCGGCGCTGGACCGGCCGACGAGCGGGCAGGTGCTGCTGGCCGGGCAGCCGGTGCAGGACCTGTCCGACCGGGAGCTCGCCGGGCTGCGGGCGCACCGGGTCGGCGTGGTCTTCCAGCAGTTCTTCCTGCTGGAGTCGCTGACGGCGGTGGAGAACGTGGCGACCGGCCTGCTCTACCGCGGAGTGCCGGGAGCACAACGGCGCGAGGCCGCGGTGCGGGCGCTGCAGCGGGTCGGGCTCGGCCACCGGCTCACGCACCTGGCCTCGAAGCTGTCCGGCGGCGAGCGCCAGCGGGTCGCCATCGCCCGCGCCCTCGTCGGCCGGCCGGCCGTCGTGTTCGCCGACGAGCCGACCGGCAACCTCGACTCCGTCGCCGGCGGCGAGATCATGCGCCTCGTCCAGGAGCTCAACAACGAGGGCACCACCATGGTGATCGTCACCCACGAGGAGGCCGTCGCCGACGCCTGCCGCCGCCAGATTGTCATGCGCGACGGCCAGGTGCTGCCGTAGCACCTTTGCTCCCGGGCACCGCCCTTTGTCGCCGTGGCCTGCGTGCGACCTTGCGGTGGCGTCACGGCTCCAGCTTTGTTGCGGTCCGGAGATCGCGGCTTGCGGCCTTGCGGCGTCAGGGCTCCAGGGCGTCGCGTAGCGGCACCAGCCCTTGCTGCAGTCCGAAGATCGCGGCCTGCGTTCGATCCTGCAGGTCCAGTTTGGTCAGGATGCTCGACACGTACGACTTCACGGTCTGCTCGCCGAGCGACAGCGCCCTGGCGATCTCCCGGTTGGACCGCCCCCGCGACAACGCCGCCAGCACGTCGAGCTCCCGGGCCGACAACCGCGCCAGCGGACCGGCGCCACCGCCGTCACGGACGCTGCGCACCAGCAGCGCGGCGACACCCGGGTCCAGGACACTGCCGCCGGTCGCCGCCGCCCGGACCGCCTCGACGACCCGGTCGACCGCGGTGGTCTTCGGCAGATACGACGTGGCTCCCGCCCGCACCGCGTCCATCACCAGATCGTCGGCCGGGAACGACGTCAGCACCACCACCGCGGGCCGGTCGGCGCGGTCCCGCAGCGCGTGCAGCACCCCCAGGCCGTCCAGGCCCGGCATCACCATGTCCAGCAGCACCACGTCGGGTCGCACGGCGTCGATCTGCGCGAGCGCCGCGTCACCGTCGGCGCACTCGCCCACGACGGTGCAGTCGGGCTCCTGCTCCAGCACGAACCGCAGCCCCTGCCGCACCACCTGATGATCGTCGACGATCAGGACCCGGATCATCCTTCGCCGCCCGGCAGGAGCACCGTGACCGTGGTGCCCTGCTGCGGGGCGCTGGCCACGTCGAGGGTGCCGCCCAGCTCGCGGACCCGGTCGCGCATCAGCCCAAGCCCCATCCCGTGCCGCCGCCCGGCGTCCGCCGGGTCGAAGCCCCTGCCGTCGTCGTGGACGGTCACCGTCACCGTGCCGTCGGCCGCCGTCACCCGCAGGTCGACCGCGCCGGGATCGCCGTGCCGGGCGGCGTTGCCCAGCGCCTCCTGCACCATGCGCAGCACCGCGTGCTCGACCGCCGGCTCCAGCGGCACGGAATCGACGTGCACCGTGACGGCGATGCCGAGGCGTGCCTCGTATGCCCGGCACAGCTCGGTCAGCGCGTCGGCGAGGCCGGCGTCCTCCAGCGCGACGGGCCGCAGCTCCAGCAGCATCGCGCGCATCTCCCGCATCGTGCGCCCGAGCGACGCCTCCATCGCCTCGGCCTGCCGGCGCAGCTCCGAGTCCGCCGGAAGCGCCCTGCGCAGCCCACCGGCGAGCAGACTCGCCGAGAACAGGTCCTGGGAGATCGAGTCGTGCAGCTCGCGGGTGATCCGGGTCCGCTCGGCCCGCCGCGCCTCCGCACCGGCCATGCTCCGCTCGACCTCGACGGCCGCGTCCAGGCGCTGCGCGAGGGTGTTGAACGCCTCCTCCAGCTGGCCCAGCTCGTCGGCGCCGTCGACCGGGATGCGGGCCCGCAGGTCGCCGCCGGCCATCGCCGTGGCACCGGCGGCCAGCCGGTGCACCCGCCGGATCACCCGGCCGGTGCTGAGCAGCCCGAACACCGCGCCGACCGGCAGCAGCAGAACCAGCACCGCGAGTGCGGCCTGCAGGGACGTGACCGCCGCCCCGATCCTGGATGTCGCCGGTGTGCCGCTCCCGGCGGACTTCGGCGGGGTCTGGACAAAGACCATCCCGATCACCGTGCGGGAGGTGCCCGACGCGGCGGTGAGCTCGACCGGTCGGGTGGCCCAGCCGACGATCATCCCCGTGACGTCCGCGGTGCCGCTGCGGGGCACGGCAGCGTCCCCGTCGGCCTCGGCAGGGAGCCGCGAGTCGGCCGGGAACGCCGTGGAGTTGCTGTGCACGACCCGCCCGTCGGTCGTCGCGACCACCTCGATCGCGTCGCCGTCGCCCGTCGGCTTGTCGTGCCGGGCCCGGTAGCGCTCGGCGGCGGCACTGCTCAGCAGCTCCGGCGCGCCGAACCGGCCCTGCGCCTTGGCATCCATCGCGGTGACTGCGTCACTCATGGCGGTCGCGACATCCGACGCCGCGACCTCACTCTTGAGCCGCAGATTCGCGCTGCCCGTCGCGGCCTCACGCCGCTGGGCCTCGGTGACGCTGTCGCCGGCGGCGCGGATCCGCGGGATCATCACTGCCAGCAGCGCCGCCTCGACGATCAGGACGGCCGCCGCCGACACGAGCACATAGGACACGGCCATGCGCTCGCGGAGGCCGAAACGGAAGTTCACGAGCCCCAGGCTATCGAGCGCACGGCGGCGGTTCGCCCCCCGAATTGGGGTCCCGTCCGGCCACCTTTGGGGGAAGTAGCGACAGGTCGCCCGCCGCCACGATGTGGGGCATGAATCGGACACGCGCGGGACTCGGGCTCGCTGCCCTGGCGGGCGCCACCGTCATCGCCGCGATCCAGCTGCGGGCGGGCGGCACCGCCGCACCGCAGCCGGCCGCGGTGGCGACCGGGACGGCCGAGGTGCGCAGGGCGGACGTCTCGGAGCGCCAGCACGTCACCGGGACCCTCGGCTATGAAGGCGCCACGACGGTCACCGCGCCCGGGCCCGGCGTCCTCACCGGCCTGCCGGCCGTGGGCACGGTGGTGCGCCGCGGCCAGACCGCCTACGAGGTCGACGGGAAACCGGTGATCCTGCTGTATGGCCAGCGACCCACCTGGCGTCCGCTGCAGGCGGGCATGACCGACGGCGTCGACGTCCGGCAGCTGGAGCACAACCTCACCGCACTCGGCCACGGCGCCGGGCTGACCGTCGACGATCACTTCACCGCGGCCACCACCGCCGCCGTGCGCCGCTGGCAGCGCGCCGCCGGCCTGACGGTGACCGGCGCGGTGCCACTCGGCCAGGTCGTCTTCGTCCCCGACGCGATCCGCGTCGCCGGCCACGACCTCGCCCTCGGCGTGCCACTGGATCCCGGTGTGCCGGTCGAGCACGGCACCAGCGACACCCCGGCGGTCACGATCCAGCTGTCACCGCGCCAGCTGCCGACCGCAAAGGTCGGCGACCCCGTCGTGGTCATCCTGCCCGACGGCGCGACCCGCACCGGGCAGATCACGTCGATCGGCGCGGTGACCGTGCCCGCAGCGACCGGCGGCGGCCCCGCGCCTCAACCGGCGGCCCCGGTCGCGGTCCGGCTCGACGGCGCCGCACCCGGCTTCCTCGACCAGGCACAGGTCCAGGTCGCCATCACCGTGGCCGCGCACCGCGGCGTCCTCGCCGTGCCCATCAACGCGTTGAACGCGGCACCCAGCGGTGGCTACGAGGTCATCGTCGTGGACGGCTCGGGCACCCGCCGCGTGCCGGTGCGCACAGTCCTGTTCGACGAGTTCGCCGGGCTGGCCGAAGTGACCGGACCCGGGCTCGCCGAGGAGCAGAAGGTGCAGGTGCCGGATGAGGACGCATGACGCGCCCCGCAGCACGCTGCGGCTCGCGGACCTCCTGCCGGTCGGCACGCTCGGCCTGCGGTCCCGCCGGATGCGGGCGCTGCTGTCCGGACTCGGCATCGCGATCGGCATCGCCTCGATCGTCGCCGTCCTCGGCGTCACCCGCTCCAGCCAGTCGCACCTGCTCGCCCAGCTCGACGAGCTCGGCACCAACCTGCTGACCGTCGCCAACGGCACCGACCGCGACGGCCTGGAGACCGAGCTGCCGACCGACGCCACCGCCATGATCCGGCAGATCCCCGAGCTGCTGTCCGCGGCGCCGACCGCCAAGCTCGGCACGACCGCCGTGTATCGCAACGACCACGTGCCGGTCGGCCAGACCGGCGGGCGCAGCGTCCGCGCCTGCGACGCCTCGCTGCTGGCCACGCTCGACGGTGCGCTGCTCGCCGGGCAGTTCCTCGACGGCGGGCCGGCCCCCGTCACGGTGCTGGGCTACTCCGCGGCCGGCACCCTCGGCATCGACCGTGTCACCGGCACCGATCGGGTGTGGCTCGGCAATCACTGGTACACCGTCGTGGGCATCCTCACCCCGTTCCCCCTCGCGCCGGAGCTCGACCAGGCCGCGCTGGTGTCGTTCGAGTCCGCCGCCCGGTTCCTCGACTACAACGGTCACCCCAGCCGCCTGTATCTGCGCGCACACCCGGACCACGTTGCGGACGTGGCGACCCGTCTCGCCCGCACGGCCGACCCCGTCGACCCGTCGCGGGTGGAGGTGAGCCGCCCGTCGGACGCGCTCACCGCCCAGCTGAAGGTCAAGGAGGCAGGAGCGTTCCTGTTCCTCGGCCTCGGCGCGATCGCCCTGCTGGTCGGCGCGATCGGCATCGCCAACGTCATGGTCATCTCGGTGCTGGAGCGGCGCGTCGAGATCGGCCTGCGCCGGGCGCTCGGCGCGGCCCGCGGCCACGTCGCGGCGCAGTTCATCACCGAGTCCCTCGTGCTCGCCACCCTCGGCGGCGCCGTCGGCGTCGCCATCGGCGCTGCGGCCACCGTCGCAATGGCCACCGACCAGGGCTGGACGGTGCTGATCCCACCGGAGGCGCTGTGGGGCGGGATGCTCGTCTCGGTCGCCGCCGGTGCGGTCGCCGGCCTCTATCCAGCGCTGCGCGCCGCCTACCTGGCGCCGACCGACGCGCTGCGAACGTCATGACCGGCCAGCGCACGACTGCGTGGCTCCGCGTGCTCTCCGCGGCGCCGGCTCTAGACGCCGCGCCGGTCTTCGCCACGGTGCCGGTCCTCCGCGCGGCACCGGTCGTTGCTGCGGCGTCGGTTGTTGCCACGGCGCCTCTCTTCCACGCGTCGCCAGTCCTTCCCGCGGTGCCGGTCCTTCCCGCGGTGCCGGTCGTTGCTGCGGCGCCGGTCCTCGCCTTGGCAAGGGTGCTCGCTGCGGCGCCGGTTCTCACCCTGGCAAGGGTGCTCGCTTCGATCAGATCTCTCGCTTTGGTTAGGGGTCCCCGCTTGATGAAATTCCTCGCTCCGATCAGGGTCCTCGTTCTGGCCGGCGTTTTCGTTCTGGCCGGGTGTGACGCCGGCGGCGGGTCCGGCACCGGGCCGTCCGCCGCCCCGGCCGACGGGCTGGACCGCGCAGCGCTTGTCGACGCCGCGAAGTGCATGCGCGGACACGGCTACCCCGACTACCCGGACCCGGTCGAACGCAACGGCCGCTGGATCATCCCGGAGCCCGCGAACGAGATCGTCCCGGCCGCGGAGTGCAGGGCGCTGTTCACCAGAGCCAAGGGCGGCGAGCCGAGCCGGACACCGGCGACGGCAGAACAGATCACCAAGCTGCGCAAGTGGGGCGAGTGCATGCGGGCGAACAACCTGCCCGACTGGCCCGACCCGGACAGCGACGGCGTGTTCCACGTGCCTTCGCGGCTGTTCCCGCTTGACGACAACCCCGCGTGGAGAGCGGCGGACGCCGCGTGCGAGCCGCTCCAGCCGGGCCCGATCACGATCGACGGAGGTCCGCTCAATGGCAAGAACCACTGACTCCAGCAAGCTCCGCGTGCTCGTCGTGGCGGCGACCCTCGCGGCCCTCGCCGGGTGTGGCAGCGGCGAACCCGCCGCCCGGCCGACCGGGGGCGCGGACCACGACAAGCTCGTCGAGGCCGTCAAGTGCATGCGCGCCAGCGGCTTCCCGGACTTCCCCGACCCGATCCAGGACGAGGGCTTCTGGGTGATCCCGGAGCCCGCCGCGGGCCTGACCCCGCCGCCGGCGTGCCTGGAGCTGTTCCAGGGAGCAAAAGGTTCCGCGCCGCGCCGGGAGCGCACCGCCGAGGAGGTCGCCCAGCTGCGCAAGTGGGGCGCCTGCATCCGCACCAACGGCATCCCCGACCTGCCGGACCCCGACAGCAACGGCGACTTCCAGCTGCCGCCGCAGTTGTCGCCGATCACGGCCCAGCCGAGGTGGGAGGAGGCACGCAAGGCATGTGAGGCACTGGAGCCCAGCGGCATGCACTTCGACAAGTAGGACCGTGCATGGCAACGGATGCGGGCGGGGGGATGGTGCAAGACTGGTGTTCATGAGCGACTGGAATGACAAGATCATCGAGGAGTTCCGGGCCAACGAGGGCCGGGTCGGCGGGAACTTCGAGGGTGCGCCGCTGCTGTTGCTGCACACCGTCGGCGCCCGCACCGGCCAGGAGCGGGTCCACCCGATGATGTACCAGCAGGTCGACGGCGGGTACGCCGTGTTCGCGTCCAAGGGCGGGGCGCCGACCAACCCTGACTGGTATCACAACCTGCTGGCCCAGCCGCAGGTCAGCGCCGAGATCGGCACCGGCACCGTGGAACTCGTTGCACGGGTCACCGCAGGGGAGGAGCGGGACCGGATCTGGACCGCGCAGAAGGCGGCGTACCCGGGCTTCGCCGACTACGAGCGCAAGACCGACCGCGAGATCCCGGTCGTCGTGCTGGAGCCCGCCGCGTAGCCGCCGCAGTGCGCCCGGACCGCGCGGCCGGGCACCGCACGGCTGCCGCAGTGTCCGGCCCGTGTGGCCGGGCATGGCATAACTGCCGCAGTGCCCGGCCCGAACAGGCTGGGCGCCGCGTAGGCACCGCAGCGGTGTCCGGCCCGAACAGGCTGGGCGCCGCGTAGGCACCGCAGCGGTGTCCGGCCCGAACAGGCCGGGCACCGCTGCTACCGCTGCGAGACCTCGGCGCAGGCTGCGGCGACCTGGCCGGTCGGCGCCGACAGCGTGACCGCGCCGTTCTGGCACCCGACGGTCAGCGTCAGCGCCAGCTAGCCGCACGCGAAGCGGCTCGTCACCGGCGGCGGCCGCCCACGGGCATCGGGTGCATCGGGTCGACCCCCTGCGCCGGGTCGAACTCCTCCTCAAGTGGGCGCAGCCGCTGTGCGACCCATGCGTTGGCCGCGGCGGCGATGTCGTCGGTCACGGCCGCCCGCACGCACTTGTCCAGCAGATCCATGGCCGTCGGCGCCAGGATGAACGGTGCGTACAGATCGACCTGGCACTCGATCGTGCGGGGAGTGCCGGTGGGGCGGGCAACGGCCGGTCGTCCATGTCGACCTCTTCGCCCTCGACGGCCGCCGGGTACGACACCCGGCCGCTGACCAGGCCGTCGCGGGTCTGCGGCTCGTGGTCCGGGCGGACGTGCTGCGGCAGCCGGTCGTGCCAGTCCCTCACCGTGACCCGGGGGATCGGCGCGAGGCCCTGATCGTCGCCGCACATGCCCGCCCGCACGCCGCGGCACGCCTCGCCGGTCGGCCGCGGCTCCAGCGGTGGCCCGCTCGGCGTGGGCAAGGCGGCCGCGGCGGCGTCCTGCGGCAGCGCGTGCGTGGTCCCGCCCGGCTGGACGTACACCACGGCACGGGTCACCACGAGCACCGACGCCACCGCGGTGACCAGCCAGATCCGCCACGGCCGGCGTCCAGCAACTCGTCCACGGAGCCGGTGTCGTTGTTGCCGCCGACGCAGAAGCCGATCGCCGGGTCGCGCTCGGTGCCCGAGAACGACACCTCCAGCCATTGTCCTGACGGGGCGAACGCCAGCGACCTGTTGATGTTCAGCGTGTCGCCGCTGTCCAGCCGGTGACCTCGCCGAAGGAGCGGACCGCGAGGTCGAGCAGGGCGGCGCCGGGCAGGGTGGTGGTCCGGCCGAGGCGGATCGCGGTGCCGTCGCGGCGGGTGATCCGGAAGACGTGCTGCTCGCCCGGCAGGAGGGTGACGAGGGCGTCGTCGACGGCGAGGAAGGACGGCTCGACGCCGAGGGCTGCGGCGAGCCGGTCGGCGAACACGCACACGTCGCGCAGGACCGTCACGGCCGTGACCGTGACGTGCAGCTCGCCGCCGGCGACCGCGACGTCCAGCCGGCGTGCGGGCCGGGGGGCCGCCAGTTCACGCTCGGGGCGGTAGCTCCACGTGGTCCGTACCCCGTCGGCGTCGACGACGAGCAGCTCGGCGTGCGGGTCGGCGGGCCGGGCGACGCCGGGGTCGACGGGCACGTGGACGAGCTGCCCCGCGGGGCAGGAGAGCGACAGGTGGGCCCGCGCGTGTTCCTGGCCGTCCAGCCCGATCCGACGGATCAGGACCTGGGGATGCCAGGCGGCGCCGGTGTCGTTGACGAGCGTCAGCGCGAGGCCCTCGGCGCCGGTCGGGTCGTGGGTCGGGCCCGGCTGGACCGGTTGGACGGTGGCCAGCCGGGGCGCGTACGAGCGGTGCAGCGCGTGCCAGAGGGGCTTCTCGATCCCCGCGTGGTCGATCGCGGACCAGCTGATCGCCGGCCAGCAGTCGTTGAGCTGCCACACGACGACCCCGCCGCAGCGGTCGCGGGAGCGCAGCCATTCCACGCCGGTGGCCACGGCGCGGGCCTGGACGACCTGGGTGGCGAAGTGCCAGTCGGCGCCGGTGGCGGGGGTGGGCACGTGTGGCTGGAGGCCGCGGGTGAGCTTGTGCATGCCGTCGATGGCGCGGAGGTGGTGCTGGGTGAGGGTCGAGCCGGGGCCGGGGGTCTGGCCGTCCAGGACGCGTTCGAGGGTGGTCCAGGCGGCCGGGCCGCACCAGCCCATCTCCGCGACGAAGGACGGGTCGTGGTCGCGGTAGTGCGCGTAGTCGGCGTCGTTCCACGGGTTCCACAGGTGGGTCGGGCCGTGGGTGTCGGCCACCGGGTCGCGGTCGAGGGTGCCGGACCAGGGCGAGTTCGGCAGGTACGGGCGGGTCGGGTCGAGGCGGGCCAGGACGCGGGGGAGCACGTCGAGGTAGTACGCCGCGCCCCAGCCGCGGGTGCCGAGCTGGTCGGCCCATCCCCAGTGGTGCCGGCCGAGGACGGTCTCGTTGCCGCCGCACCACAGGACGAGGCTGGGGTGGGCGGCCATGCGCGCGACGGCCTGTGTGGCCTCGGCGGTGACCAGCTCGACCATGTCGTCGTCCTCGCAGTACGCGGCGCAGGCGAAGAGGAAGTCGTGCCAGACCAGGATGCCGCGTTCGTCGCAGGCGTCGAGGAACTCCTCGGTCGCGAAGTGGCCGCCGCCCCAGACGCGCAGGAGGTTGGCGTTGCCCGCGACGGCCTGGTCGATGCGCGTGGTCACGCGGTCGGGGGTGGCGCGGGAGGCGAAGGTGTCGTCGGGGATCCAGTTGTAGCCGCGGACCCGCACGAGCCGGCCGTTGACGACCAGTGCCCAGCGGGTGCCGAGCGCGTCGGGCGACTCGTCGACGGTCACGGATCGCAGGCCCAGGCGGGCGGTGGCGGCGTCGAGCACGGCGCCGGCGTGTTCGAGCGTCGCCTGGATGCGGTACAGCGGCTGCCCGCCGTGCCCGATCGGCCACCAGAGTTCGGGGTCGTCGACGGTGAGGGTGACCGCCACCTCGCCACCGGTGACCATCGCCGCCGAGGACCCGGTGACCGTCCCCGCCGAGGACCCGGTGACTGTCGCCGCCGAGGACCCGGTGACCGTCCCCGTCGCGGACCCGGTGACCGTCGCCGTCGAGGACCCGGCCGCCCGGCCGGCCGGATCGGTCAGATCGACCCGGATGAGGGCGCCCGCCGGCGCGTCGACGCGGACGTGCGCCGTGACGTGGGCGGTGGTGTGGTCGTCGGCGAGCCGGACGAGCGGCCTGACGTGATCGATCCGGCCCGTGTACGTCTCCAGCCGGATGCCGCGCCAGATGCCGGCCGTGACGTGGTGCGGTCCCCAGTCCCAGCCGAAGTTCGCCGCGGCCTTGCGCACGTGGGCGTACGGCTCGTCGTACGGGCTGGGCAGCGGCCCGTGCGCCCGTTCGTGCGCATACGCCGCGTCCCAGGCCGAGGAGAAGCGCACCTCGACGAGGTTGTCTCCCGGCTGCAGCACGTCGTCGACCCGCCACCGGTACTGCAGGTGCTGGTCCTGCGCCGCGCCGACGCGCAGCCCGTTGACGAAGACGGCGGCGATGGTGTCCAGACCGTCGGCGACGAGGTCGGTGCGGGCGCCCAGCGTCGGTGACCACCGCACGTGGCGCTGGTAGTTCCAGCGGGAATGGCCGACCCACGTCTGCGCGTGTTCGCCCCAGCCGGCGTCCGGGTCGTCGATGAGACCGGCGGCGAGCAGGGCGGTGTGCACCTCGCCGGGCACCTGCGCGGGGATCGTCGCCGTGCGCACGGCGTCCGGCACGGTGGCAGGGCCGGCGACCCAGGTCAGTTGCCAGGTGCCGGCGAGGTCGAGCCGGGTGGCGGTGGCGGTCGTTGCCTGCGTGGTGAGTGTCATCCTTTGACCGCCCCTGCGGTGAGTGCTTCCTGCATGCGGCGGCTCGAGATCGCGTACGTGATGTACACCGGCAGCAGCGTGAGCACGGTGCCGGCGGTGAGCACGCCGAAGTTGGTGGCGTCGGAGATCAGCGTGGGCAGGGCGACCTGCACCGTGCGGACGTCCGGCGCGGTGCCGGTGATGGTGAGGGAGAACAGGTACTCGTTCCAGAAGGTGAGCAGCTGCAGGATCGTGACGCTGACCAGTCCCGGCATCGCGATCGGGACGAAGACGCTGGTCAGCAGCCGCCAGTGGCCGGCGCCGTCGAGGGCGGCCGACTCCACCAGCGCCGGTGGCACGGTGCGCATGAACTGCGTGAGGAGCAGGACCGACAGCGGCAGCGCGCTGGCCGGCAGGAAGAGCATCTGGAACTCGCGGGTGTAGAACAGGTCCAGCTTGATCGCCAGGATGACGGTGGGGATCAGGGCGGCGAACGGCGGGATGAGGAAGCCCACCGAGAACGCGCCCGTGATGACGCGGGTCAGCCGGTTGTCCTGGCGGGCCAGGGCGTACGCCGCCGGCACCGCGAGCGCCAGGGTCAGCGCGATGGCGATGACCGAGATGAGCAGCGAGTTGAGCAGTGCGTGTCCGAGGTCGGCGGTACGCCACGCGGTGCTGAAGTTCGACCACAGCCAGTGCGCCGGCAGCGCGAACGGCCGCGTGAAGATCTCGATGTTGGTCTTGAGAGCGCTCACGGCGAGGTAGTACAGGGGCGCGGCGAGCAGCAGCGCGTAGAGCCAGGACAGGACGGTCGCGGCCGGCCCGCCCGTGCGGCGGATGGGGTTCATCGAGAGTTCTCCCGGGGGCTGCGCAGCAGGACGTGGATCAGGGCCATCCCGGCGATGCCGAGGAGGAGGAGCACGACCCCGACCACCTGGCTGTAGCCGAGGTCCCGCTGGGCGAACGCCTTCGCGTAGACCAGGTAGGACAGCGTCGTGGAGGAGGTGCCGGGCCCGCCCTTGGTGAGCAGCAGGATCAGGGCGGCCGAGGTGAACAGCGTCCACAGGTACTGCAGCATCGTGAGGGTGCGGACGTAGTCCTTGACCATCGGGAACGCGATCTGCCACATCGTGCGCAGGCGTCCGGCGCCGTCGATGCGGGCCGCCTCGAGGACGTCGGCGGGCAGGCTCGCCAGGCGGGCGGCGAACAGCACGGCGGTCCAGCCGATGCCACGCCACAGGTCGATGGCGATGAGGGTGGCCAGCGCGGTGCCCGGGTCGGCGAGCCACGCGGTGGCCCACGTGTCGAGGCCGACCGCGCGGAGCAGGCCGTTGACGCCGCCGTCGGGGGACAGCACCCCGTAGAAGACCATCCCGGTGATGGAGATCGAGATGAGGCCGGGCGAGAAGTACAGCACCGACAGCACCCGGTAGCCGCGGGGGCGGCTGTTGAGGTGGTAGCCGAGCATGAACGACAGCGGGATCATCAGCGGGATCACGATCGCGACCTGCACGGCGCTGTTGCGCACCGCGGCGTAGAACGTCGGGTCGGCGAAGACCTTGCTGATGTTCTCCGTCCCGGCGTACGCCGGCTCGTACAGCAGGCCCTTCCACCGCAGGGTCGCGATGACGAACATCGCGGCGAGCGGGCCCACGGCGAAGACGGCGAACCACACCAGGGACGGCACCGTCAGCCACAGGACGCGCGGGGAGTGCAGGCCGCCTCCGCGTTTCCGGCGACCGGCGCCGACCGGCTGCACGGCGCCGGGGCGGGCCAGGGTGCTGATGGATGACATCAATCGTTCCTCCGACGAGGCGGGGGCCGCGAGACAGCGCGGCCCCCGCGTGACTGGCTGGGGTCAGCCCTTGGTGGCGGTGTCGAGTCCGGCGCAGATCTGCTGCGGCGTCGACTTGCCGTAGGCGCCGGTCAGGACCTGGAGGATCCGGTCGGACGCGGTGCCGATCCAGACGTCGGGCACCACGGCGTAGTCGACGGTGGCGTCCAGGCCGAGCGACTGCGTGAGCAGCGGGTTGGTGGCGTATGAGGCGAAGTCGCCCGTGGTGGGCGGCAGGATGCCGGAGTCCTTGACGAAGTCACCGACGGACGCGTCGGCGTAGAACTTCGTGATGAACTTGCGCAGGTTGTCGATCCGGCCCGCCTCGGCGCCCTTCTTCGTGATCATGAAGCCGACGCCGGTGAAGCCCCGGTACGCCGTCGGCTTCTTGAACGTGGAGCCGCTCGGGACGGGGAACCCGCCGAGGGTCGTGTGCTTGTCGATGCCGGTGCCGGACGCCGTGGACTCGGTGTACGCCCACGAGCCGGCCGGCATGATCGCGGCCTTGCCCGAGTAGTACGACGCGTACATGGCGTCGGCGGTGAGCCCGGCGGCGTTGTCGACGAACACGCCGGCGTCGCGCAGCTGGGTGAACAGCTTGATGCCTTCCAGGACCGTCGGCGTGGAGCAGTAGCCGCCCTTCTGCATGACCTGCTTCAGCGCCGCCGCGTCGGTGTAGGACTGCGCGATCTGGTAGAAGAGCTTCTGCCCGGTCCAGTCGTTGCCGCCGACGGCGAGGGGCGCGACGCCCGCCGCCCGCAGCTTCGGGGCCGCGGCGATGAGCTCGTCGGTGGTGGCCGGGATCTTGTCGACGCCGGCCTTCTTCAGCAGGTCGGTGTTGTACCACAGCGGCCAGCTGAACCCGGAGAACGGCAGGCCCTGCAGCTTGCCGGCGGGTGCGCCGCCGACACGCCACTCGTCCAGCGCCACGGGCTTGATCTTGTCGGCGAGGCCCCAGTCCTTGACGTACTGGTCGGCGGGGACGGTGACGCCGGCGTCGAGCCAGCCGAGCGTCTTGTCGAACAGGTTGACGATGACCAGGTCGGGCGACTTGCCCGCGGCCACGGCGTTCTCGACCTGGTCGTCGATGGTCTCGAGACCTTCGGTGACGTTGACCTTGATGCCGGTCTCCGCGGTGAACGCCTGGAAGATGCGGTTCTGGGCGGCGGCCGCGGAGTTGCCGGCCGACCAGCGGGTGACGACGTCGATGGAGTCGGGGGCGGCGGTCTTCTCGCCGGAGCCGCAGGCGACGAGCGCGGGAGCGAGGGCGACGGCGCTGACGACGAATGCGGCCATGGCGCGCACGGCCCGCGGCCTGGTGCGGTGGTCCATGAGGATTCCTTTACGTCCTGGGCAGGGAAGGGTGACAGCGCGTCGACGTGACGACCGGCGCTGGGTGACGCGTGGGGAGGGGGTGTCCCGGGGAGGTGCTGGGACCCAGCGTGTCCGACGGCACCGGCGAAGTCAATAACAAAGATTTTTAATCTATGAACTCAACAGACCCAGCGATGTTCGTGCTGTACGCGGGAGTGTCAGCGGCTGGAGCGGCGGACCACCAGCCGCGCCGGCGCCGCCCGCACCGTGCGCGGCTCGGCTCCGGACAGCGCCTCGGCCAGGGTGTTCCCGGCCAGCTCGCCGAGCTCCTGCACGTCGTGGCTGACGGCGCTGAGCGGCGGCTCGGCCAGCTGGCACAACGCCGAGTCGTCCCAGGCCACCAGGGACAGCTCGGCCGGCACGGCCAGGCCGAGGCGGGCCGCCTCGTGCAGGGCGCCCAGCGCCATGACGTCGTTGTCGAAGACCAGCGCGGTCGGCCGCTGGTCGAGCGCCGCGAGGGCGGTGACGGCGCGCACGCCGGCCGCCTCGGAGTAGTCGCCGTCGCACGACGTCGTGCGGACGCCGTGCTCGGCGGCGACGGCCTCGAACGTGCGGCGCCGGATGATGGTGTGCGCCATCTGCGCCGGGCCGCCGACGTGGCCCAGGTGCGTGTGACCGGCCGCGACCAGCTCGACGACGACGTCGCGCATGGCGACCTCGTCCTGTGTCCACACCGTCGGCAGCCCCTCGGCCGTGACCGGGTCGCCGATGACGACGCACGGCAGGCCCACCTTCTGCACGAGCGCCACCCGCTCGTCGCCGGGCAGCAGGTCGATCAGGATGACCCCCTGCACCAGGCCGAACTGCGCCCAGGCCCGCATCCGCTCGACGGCCTGCGGCACGGTCGCCACCACCTGCAGCAGCACCGGCACGCCGAGCGGGACGAGGATGCGCTCCATGCCCGCGATGAACTCGTGGAAGAACGGCTCCGCGCCGAGGACCTCCGCGTCGCGCACCAGGGCGAGGCCGACCGGCGTGCCCTTCGACACCGAGGCGGTGGATGCCGCGGCCATGAGTGCCTCCTCGTGGATTAACCTTCGTCCCCGTAACGTAGTCGTGCGACAGCGTACGGCGAGACGAGAGGCGGTTGAGCGTGGCGCGACGGGAGTCTGCGGCCGCGGGACCCGGTAGCCGTGCGCTCATCGTGGACCTCATCCGGTCCTCCGGACCGATCAGCCGGGTGGAGCTGGTCAACGCGACGGGGCTCACCCAGCCGACGATCTCCAACATCGTGCGCCGCCTCATCGACGACGGGGTCGTGCGCGAGACGGGCGACATGGTCGCGACCCGCGGCAAGCCCCGCTCCATGCTGGTCATCAACTCCCGCGCGGCGTACGGGGTGGGGATCCACGTCGGCGCGGACACCCTCACGTGCGTGGTGACGGACACCCGCGGCGGCACCGTCGGCCGCCAGCTCGTCGCCGCCGCGGAGGGCGGCACGGACGTGGTGGCCCGGCTCGCCGGCCTGTATCACGAGGTCACGCAGGGCCTTGGCCTTCCGCCGCAGAGCGTGGCCGGCATGGCCGTCGTCGGGCCGGGACCGGTCGACGTGGCCCGCGGCCGGTTCCTCGCGCTGCCGGGCCCGCAGCGCCCGGCCGGGCTTGACCTCGCCCACGCCCTGACCGGCCGGCTCGGCGTGCCGGTGCTCGTCGACAGCGACGCCGCCGCCGCGACCGTCGGGGAGTTCTGGGGGCGGCAGGTGTCGCGGGAGCGCACCTTCGGCTGCCTGTACATGAACTCGGGTATCGGCTCCGGCGTCGTGCTCGACGGCGCCCTGCACCGTGGCGCGAGCTCCAACGCCGGCAAGCTCGGCCACATGGCGGTGGTCCGCGACGGCGAGCGCTGCCACTGCGGCAACCGCGGCTGCCTGGAGCAGTACGCCGCGCCGAGCGTGCTCGTCGCCCGGGCCCGGGCCATCCCCGGCCTCGCCGACCGCCTGCGCATCCGCGCCGAGGACCCCGACGCGCGGGCCTTCGACGTGCTCGCCCGCGCCGCGATCTACGGCGACGAGCAGGCGGCCGCGCTGATCGACGAGTCCGCGGAGCTGCTGGCCGAGGGCGCGGTGCTGCTGGCCAACCTGTGGGACATCGACACGCTCGTGCTCGCCGGCCCCGGGTTCGCCGTCGCCGGGTCGATCTACGTCACCGAGATCCGCCGCCGGCTCGTGCAGCGGGCGTTCGCCCGCGACGTGCACGAGGTGCAGGTCGATTTGTCCAGCAATCCGCGCGACTCCGCGGCGATCGGCGGCGCGGCCCTGGTCCTGCAGGGCTCCGTCGCCCCTGGCCACGGCCCTCTGGTGTCCGCGCGGGTCTAGCGCTGCCCGGCCGGCCCCGGGTAGCGTGCGCGGATCGGCCGTACCAGCCAGGTTGACGGCGACCCGTGACCAGCTTAGATTAATAATCTAACTTTTTGATCCCGAGGTCATCGGCGGCCTCGAGGGTCCTTGAGCGCCACGGTCCGACCGTAACCGCCACGGTCGGCCCTTCTTCGCACCCGCCAACCGCCTGAGGCCTCGCCAGGCGGCGATGGACGGCGTCTCACACCCGGACGGCCGTGCCGCCTGCCACCGTCGCTGCTCGCTGTGATCGGCGATCACAGCGGGAATCCGCCCGCAAAGGACCCCACATGAGACACAGCAGGACCCGCCCGACACTGCTCGCGGGCGGGATCACGGCGCTCTGCGCCGCCGCCGTCGTGATCGTGATGCCCGCAGTCCCGGCGCACGCAGCGCGGGCCATCCACGTCGCCAAGAACGGCAACGACGCCAACGCCGGCACCGCCGCCGCGCCGTACCTGACCATCAACCGCGCCGCGCAGGACGCGCAGCCGGGCGACACCGTGCTCGTGCACGCCGGGCTGTACCGCGAGACGGTCAAACCGGCCCGGGGCGGCACCGGCGAGTCGGCCCGCATCGTCTACACCAAGGCCGGCGACGGCGACGTCGTGGTCAAGGGCTCCGAGGAGATCAACACCTGGGTGCGCGGCACCGGCAACGTCTGGAGCGTCACGCTGCCCAACACCTTCTTCGGTGCCTACAACCCGTACGCGACCGGCCACCCGCAGGGCGGCGGGGGAGGCACCTTCCCCGGCTACAACGCCGGCGACGTCTACCTCGACGAGCAGGCGTACTCCGAGAAGCCCGCGCTCAGCGACGTGCAGGCCGCGGCGAACACCTGGTACTCACAGGTGGCCGGCACCAACACGACGGTCTGGGCGAACTTCAACGGCGCCGACCCGAACGCCAAGCTGGCCGAGATCAACGTGCGGCGGCAGATCTTCGCCCCCGACGCGTGGGGCCTGGGCTACATCACCGTCGACGGCCTCACCGTGAAGCACGCCGCCAACACCTACTCCGACTTCCCGGACAGCCCGACGCGGCGGCAGGCCGGCGCCATCAGCGTCAACGGCGGCCTGCGCTGGATCATCCAGAACAACGTCGTGGTCAACGCGCGCACCATCGGCATCGACATCGGCCTCGGCAACGACGAATGGGCCGGCAACCGCCCCGGCACCACCCGCACCAACTTCCGCGAGACCAGCAAGTACGGCTCGCACGTGGTGCGCAACAACTACATCGGCAGGTCCGGGCAGTCCGGCATCGCCGGCGTCTTCTCGTGGAACTCCGACATCCTCTACAACATGATCGAGGACACCAACTACCGCAACGAGTTCAGCGGCGCGGAGACGGCCCCGATCAAGGTGCACTACATGAACGAGGGCCTCATCAAGGGCAACTACATCAAGAACTCCCGCGGCGGCAACTCCGCCGGCATCTGGACCGACTGGGGCAACCAGAACGTCCGCGTCACCGGCAACATCGTCATGAACAGCCCGTGGGGCTACTACGCCGAGGCCGTGCACGGCCCGATCCTGGTGGACAACAACGTCTTCATCGGCAACAGCGACATCCGCACGCTCGACGCCACCGGCATCGTCTTCGCCAACAACCTGTTCGTCGACAACGGCCGGTTCGCCATCGACGGCGGCGGCCGGAACGCCTACTACTTCCAGCCGGGCACGATGAACGAGTCGACCGCGCTCACCTCGCCGCAGAAGGACTTCTGGTACAACAACCTGGTCCAGGGCTCGACCCTGCCCGACAACGCGACCGGCAAGACCCACGTGAAGGAGGGCAACGCCACCGGCGCGCTGTCCAACGTGCGGTACACGGCGACCAACACGGCGATGTCGCTGAGCTTCGACCTCAACACCACGGGCATCACCGGCCTGACCCCGGTGACCCGGTCCAGGGTCGGCGTCATCCCGCGGGCGAACGAGAGCATCGCCGCCGACGTGACCACCGACTTCTTCGGCGCGCAGGTCAGCGCCACCAACACCATGGCGGGCCCGTTCGCCGCCGCACGCGCCGGCAGCAACACGTTCACGCTGTGGCCGCCGGCCGGGCAGACCGTGCCGAAGCCGCCCGCGCCGCCGGTCGGCGTGCCCGTGAACCTGTCCCGGAACGCCTCGGCCCGCGCCGCCGCCTCCTACCAGGACGGCGCGCTCGTGGCCGCCAATGCCATCGACGGCAACGGCGCCTCCCGCTGGTCCAGCGACCACAGCAACGACAACAACGCCTGGATCACCGTCGACCTGGGCGCCGCCTGCTCGGTCACCTCGGCGGTGCTGTCGTGGGAGGCCGCCTACGCCAGGGGATACAAGGTCCAGGTCTCCGACAACGGGACACAGTGGACGGACGTCTTCTCGACCACCACCGGCGACGGCGGCAACGACACGGTGAACGTCGCACGGACCACCCGCTACGTGCGGATGCAGGGGGTCACCCCGAACACCCAATGGGGCTATTCGTTGTGGGAGTTCGAGGTGTACGGCACCCCGGCGGGCGGCACGGGACCGACGGTCTACGGCGACGACAACTACGCCGGCACCTCGGCGACGCTCGGCGTCGGCAGCTACGACCTGCCGCAGCTGCAGGCCGCGGGCATCGCCAACGACAGCATCTCCTCGATCCGGGTGCCGGCCGGCTACCAGGTCACGGGCTACGCCGACGCGGGCTTCGCGGGCACCGCCTGGACCTTCACCGCGGACACCGCCAACCTGCTGCCCACGGGCAACAACGACGCCATCTCCTCGCTGCGCATCGCCACCCGGTGAAAGAAGGACACCCCATGAGCCCTCGCGCTCGCCGGCTGCTCGGCATCGCCGCCGCCGTGCTGATCCTCGGCACCGCCGCGGTCCGGTTGCCCGCCGCACTGGCCGACACCGTCAACCTCGCCCGGAACTCCGCCGCCAGTGCCACGGCCTCCTACCAGGACGGCACGCTCGTGGCCGCCAATGCCATCGACGGCAACGGCGCCTCCCGCTGGTCCAGCGACCACAACAACGACAACAACGCCTGGATCACCGTCGACCTCGGCGCCGCCTACCCGCTGACCACGGCCGTCCTGTCGTGGGAGGCGGCCTACGCCAGGGCGTACAAGGTCCAGGTCTCCGACAACGGGACACAGTGGACGGACGTCTTCTCCACCACCACCGGCGACGGCGGTTCGGACACGGTGACGATCGGCCGGACCACCCGCTACGTGCGGATGCAGGGCGTCACCCCGAACACGCAGTGGGGCTACTCGCTGTGGGAGTTCGAGGTGTACGGCGAAGGCCCGCCCAATGGCGGTGGCGGCGGCAGCGGCTCGGCGACGGTCGCGCCCTCGACGACCTACCCGCAGACCTACGGCGACTGGGCCAACGGGCTCCTCGCGGGCAACGGCAAGCAGGGCATCATCGTCTTCGGCAACCCGCGCAACGAGACCGTGGTCTTCAACGACAAGCGGTTCTTCATGGCGCGGTCGGAGGCCCGCCCGCACCGCACGTTCAACACCGTCAGCGCGGCCAACATCAACACCATCCGCGACCGGCTGATCGCCGGGCAGTACCAGTCGGCGAACCAGCTCGCGGCCGACGTCCAGGGATACGGCGGCGGCGGCGAGGGCAGCAAGCACCCGGGCTTCAAGATGACCATGCAGATGCCCGACGCCGGCACGGTCCGCAACTACGTGCGCTCCACCGACTACGCCAACGGCGTGGTGTCGGTGAAATGGACCGATGACAAGGGCAGCTGGCAACGCGACTCGTTCGTGTCGCGGACCGACGGCATCACGGTGCAGAACCTGCCGGCGCCGAGCGGGCAGCGGCTGAACGTGACGCTCGGCCTGTCCGTCGACGCGGGCATGAACCTGACCAGCAAGGGTGTCACGTTCACCAACAACTCCAACGTGAACTTCCTCAACATCCGGGCGAAGTACCCCAGCGGCAGCTACAACGCCGGATACGAGGGTGTCACCCGGATCCTGACCGACGGCACGAAGACGATGTCCGGCACCAACGTGGTCGTCGCCAACGCGACCTACGTGACGCTGCTGTCGCTCACCCAGCGCTACAACGGCACCTACAACGGCGGCGTCACCGCCGAGACGGAATGGAACCGGCAGCTGCTGCAGTCGAGGCTGTCCGGGATCACCGACACCTACCAGGCGCTGCTGAACCGCCACACCGGCAACCACCGCGAGATCTTCGGCCGGGTGTCCTTCGACCTCGGTGCCAGCGCGTCGGACCGGGCCAAGTCCACCGAGCAGCTGCTGTCCGAGCAGAAGGCGTCGGGGAACCCGATCCCGGCGCTGTACGAGCGGATGTTCTACGCCGGCCGCTACCACCTGCTCGCCTCCAGCAACGAGACGGCGGCACCCGACCTGCTCGGCAACTGGACCGGCGACAGCAACGTCGGCTGGGACGGCTACTACCACCTGGACGCGAACCTCAACCTGCAGATCTCCAACGGCAACGTCGGCAACATGCCCGAAGCCATGGCCGGGTACTTCTACCTCAACCAGCAGTGGCAGACCGACTTCCGCACCAACGCCCGCAAGCTGCTGGGCACCCGGGGGATGCTGACCGGCGGCAACACGCCGAACGAGGAAGGGCTCATCTCCAACATCAACTTCGACTACCCGTATCAGTACGTCACCGGCGGCGAGTCGTGGCTGCTGCAGCCGTTCTGGGAGTACTACCAGGTCAGCGGCGACACGACGTTCCTGGCCAACAAGTACTACCCGCTGATCCGGGACATGGGCGACTTCTACGAGGACTTCCTGGTCAAGAAGGACGCCAACGGCAAGTACATCCTCACCGGGTCGATCTCGCCGGAGAACCGCCCGTCGGGCGGGGTGCCGCTGGCCAACAACTCGGTGTATGACATCTCCGGCGCCCGGTTCGCCCTGTCGACGCTGATCAAGACCAGCCAGACGCTCGGCCGGGACGCCGACAAGATCCCGGTCTGGCAGGAGAAGCTCAACAACCTGCCGCCGTACATCGTCAACAACGACGGTGCGCTGGCCGAGTGGGCCTGGCCCGGCCTGGCCAACCAGAACCAGTACCAGCACCGGCACTCCAGCGGCCTGATGCCCGTCTGGCCGTACCGGGAGCTCACCCCGGAGACCAACCAGGCGCAGTTCAACGCGGCCAAGGTGTTCCTGCAGAAGAAGGACGCCGGCAGCTACGAGAACGCCGGCCACGGACTGCTGCACGGCGCGCTGATCGCCGCCGACCTCAACAACGCCGCCTCGGTCAACGCGAAGCTGCTGCGCTTCGCCAAGGACGACTACTACTACAGCAGCATGGCCACCTCCCACTACAACAACCACAGCGTGTTCGCCACCGACGTGGTCAACTCCGTGCCCACGATCATGATGGAGATGGCGGCCGCCACGTCACCGGGCACCATCGACCTGCTGCCGGCGATGCCCGCCGGCCTGCCGAAGGGCTCCATCAACGGCATGCTGGGCAAGGGCCAGTTCACCATCAACAACCTGACGTGGGACAACAACGCCCACACGGTCAAGGTGACGCTGACGTCGAAGATCAACCAGAACCTGACGGTGATCCAGCGCAACGGCATCGCCTCGATCACGACCGACGGCAGCGCAGTGCAGAGCTCCCCGCTGGGCAACATCGCCCGCGTCGTGCCGTTGCAGGCCGGCCGGGCGACCACCCTCAACATCACCACGACCGCGGGCCGGACCAACCTGGCCCTGGGCAAGCCCGCCTCCGCGTCGTCGGAGTCGAGCACCACGCAGACCGCCGCGAAGGCGTTCGACGGCGACGCGTCGTCCCGCTGGGCCGCCAACCAGAACGTGAACAACTGGGTGCAGGTCGACCTCGGCGGCACCGTCAACGTGAGCGAGGTCGACCTGGTCTGGGAGGCGTCGTACGCGAAGGGATACAAGCTCCAGGCGTCGACGGACGGCTCGACCTGGCGTGACCTCTACACCCAGACGAACTCGTCCGGCGGCACCGAACGGATCACCGTCAGCGGCCAGGCCAGGTACGTCCGGATGCAAGGCACCCAGCTGTCCGGGCAATGGGGCTACTCGCTGTACGAGATGGAGGTCTACGGCTGACCTGACGAGGAACCGTGCGGGAGGGGGTGTCGGCGCCCCCTCCCGCATTGTTGTGCTACGCGGGGAGCTGGTCGAACTGCTCCCAGCCGCCGATCGCCGTGCGGTTGGCGATCAGCGCCGCGGCGCCCGCGTTGTCCGCGCACACGTACCGGTTGTTCACCGTGGCGAGCAGGCTGACGGTGCCGTTGCTGTTGCGGATCAGCTTGAACGTCTCCCACGGTCCGGCGGCGGTACGGTTGGCGATCAGCGCCGCGTTGCCGCCGTTCTCCGCGCAGACGATGCGGCTGTTGACCCTGGCGCGCAGCGCGATGTTGCCGCCGCCGAGGTCGACCACCTCGAAGCGTTCCGCGTTGCCGACGGCCGTGGCGCCGGCGATCAGCGGCGAGTCGCCGCTGTTGGGTGCGGTGACGTAGCGGTTGTTCGCCCGGGACCGGAACGCGAAGGCGGTGCCGGTCGGTGGGGTGGACGGGCCGCCGGCGATCGGCTGGGTCGGCCGGGTGGCGGTCAGTGGCGTCTCCCGCTTGAACATGCGGCCGCCGTCGGCGGTGAGTCGCAGGTAGTAGTCCGAGGAGCAGGCCACGCCGTCGGCGTCGAGGGCGGGGTGGCCGAAGTTCGTCGGCTGCATCGAGCTGTTCTCGGCCGTCTTCGCGATCTGGTTGCCCTCGTTGAACTCGTCGAACATCGACACGTACAGGCCCTGGGCGCCGAGCCGGGTCATGTTGTAGATGTGCCGCCAGTAGAAGTCGCCGTGGGCGCGGGCGCCGTTGGACAGGTCGCCGGGCATGACACACGGCTGGTAGTCGATGCCTCTGGCGTTGCAGTCGGCCTGGTCGCCGACGTTGACGTTGTTGTAGTACGAGTCGAGCCCGGCGACGTCGCCGGTGCGGCCGACCATCCACGGCGAGATCATGTTGAACGCGTGGTACACGTCGAGGAACCCGGGGCGGGAGTCGTTGACACCGGTGCGCCACCAGGTCGGCACGCCGCCGATCACGTAGCAGCCCTGCGCCTTGAACCAGTTGATGACGTCCAGGCACGGGGCGGGCGCGAACGGCCGGCCGGGGTCGTTGAAGCCGAAGCCCCAGATGCACACCACCGGCTTGCCGTTCTGCCGCGCGTACGCCGGCGACGCGGTGTAGGCGGACATCTTCGTCGTCCAGTCGGTCTTGATCTGCGACTGCATGTTCGTCCAGCTGGTGACGTCGTACATGATGTAGAACTTGCGGCCGAACGCCTCCGCGGCGCTGCGGACCTTGACGGTCATCGCGTCGCGGATCGGTCCCTCGCCGCCGACCGGGTTGAACCGCTGCAGCGCGGCCGTGTCGCAGCCGTAGTCGCGCATCCACTTGAAGTGGGTGTCGACCGTCTGCTGGTCGTAGGACGAGAACAGCTTGGCGGGCTGCCCGTTGCCCAGGTTGGCGTACGCGGTGGTGTAGCTCTTCGTGAACTCGCGCATGTCCGGCCAGGAGACGAGCGTGGTGTTGCTCGGCGACGGCGGCTGACTGCCGTTGGCGCTGTAGTGCCACCACTGGTTGATCGGTGACCCGTCGCCGAGGCAGGCGAACCAGCCCTGGTAGCCGACGGAGATCTTGCCGACGACGTCACCGGGCGGGCTGGCGGCCTCGGCCGTCCCGGCGACGTACGCGGTCGCACCGAGACCGGCGGCGGCGACGCCGCCGACCAGAATCTGGCGTCTTGAGAGACTCATGGGGTGTCCTTTCAGACGGGAACGCGGGTGGAATGCCACATGGCGGTGGGCGCCTGCCGCGCTGCAGGCTTCCGCGTCGTTCGTGAGGACAGGGACCGTGCCCCGGCCACACGGGCGGGCAGCGGCGGCGAACGGGATCGGCGCGCGGGCATACGGGCGGACTCCGGCACATCGCGGAGGAGCGCGCCGACGCACCTGGATGAACGGCGTTCCGCGATGAGGGTGCGCAGGATACGGCCGTCTTCAATGGACCCTTGCAAGAGGATTGCCGTCTTGTCAACACTTTGATCGGATGTATCGGTGTCGACCTGTACGGAAGGCGGTCTATGGCCGAAGTTCAGACCGCAGACATCGGGGGTTTCACGGCCGCGCCGCTACTGGAACGCGTCCACGTTGGACTTGGTCACCAGTTCGGTGCCGGTGTCGATGCTCGGCGCCACCGACTGCCCCCTGGCGGCCGCGACGGCCGCCTCCGCCCCCATGGTGCCCATCCGTGCCGGGAACTGCGCGACCGAGCCGGCCAGGTCGCCGGCGGCGATGGCGGCGATCTCAGCGGTGCTGGCGTCGAAGCCGACCAGGGCGACCTGCTGCTGCCGTTCCGCGGCCTTGATCGCCTCGAGCGCGCCGAGAGCGGGCGGGCCGCAGGCCGAGTAGATCGCCACGACGTCGGGATGGGTCGCCAGGATGTCCTGGGCGGCGTTGAACCCCTTCGTCCGGTCGCAGTCGGTGGCGACCTCCGAGACCACCTTGAGCTTGTCGCCGAGCCCCGCCTTCATCCCGTTCACCCGGTCGTCCAGCGACGGGTTTCCGAGCCGGCCCTGCAGCAGGCCGACGGTCGAGCCGGCCGGGAACCGCTCGGCGAGCCATGCGCCGGCGAGCTTGCCGCCGGCCAGGTTGTCGATCGCCACGACGGTCGACTTGCCGGTCCAGCCGGGCAGGTCGTTGTCGACGAGGACGACCTTGATGCCGGCCGCGACCGCCTTGTCGAGCGAGGTCTGCACGTTCGGGCTCGTCGGCGTGATCGCGATCGCGTTGACCTTCTGACGGATCATGTCCTCGATGAAGCCGATCGCGCTCTCGTCGTCGGTGCCGCTCTTGCCCTGGCCGAACACGACCTCGACGTCGTCGTGCTCGGCGTCGTACTTGCGCACGGCGTCGACCATCGTGCCGTAGAAGTCGCCCGGGAACTTCGTGATGAACCCGATCCTGACCGGTCCCGTGGCGGTCGAGGCGGGGTCCGGGTCCTTGGCGCAGGCGGCGCTCTGCAACGGCAGCAGGCCGAGCACGCACACGGCGATGACCCTGGCGCTCTTCATCGTCCCGCTCGTCCTCCCGACGGGCCGCTTGCGGGCACCGTACGATGCCCATTTTATCCGACTTGCTCGAATTCGGACCGGATTGGCGGCATTGACTCCTCGACGCGGTCCCAGACCTGCCCGGCTGGGGCGGGTGGGCAGAGATGGAACCCCTGCGCCGCGCTGCAGCCCAGCCGGAGCAGGCCGGCCAGTTGGTCCGCGCTCTGCACTCCCTCGGCCACCACATGGATGTGCAGCGTCGCGGCGAGCTGCACGATCATCGCGACGATGGCCTCCGCCTCGGGATCCTGCCCCAGCGCGGCCGTGAACGACTGGTCGATCTTGATCACGTCGACCGGCAGCCGGCGCAGATAGGCCAGCGACGAGTACCCGGTGCCGAAGTCGTCGATGGCCAGGTGGACGCCGAGCGCCCGGACGGCGTCGACCGTCGCTCTCGTCGTCGCCGTGTCGGACATGATCGAGGTCTCGGTGATCTCCAGCCAGAGCGCGTCGGGATCCAGGCCGCTGGCGGCGAGCGCGGCGGCCACGGCGGGCACGAAGGCGGGCTCGCCGAACTGCCTGCCGGACACGTTGACCGAGATCCGCAGATCGGCGTGGCCGTCGCGGGTCGTCCGCCACTCCACGGCCTGCCGGCACGCCTCGGCCGGCCGGTCCAGCCCCTCGATGATCACCACGAACTCGTCGCCGGCGAGCCTGGCCACCAGGTCGGTGGGGCGCATGGTGTTGGCCAGGCGCTCGGCGACGGTGCGCAGCACGGTGTCACCGGCGGCGTGCCCGAGCGTGTCGTTGATGATTTTGAACTTGTCGAGGTCGATGAACAGCACCGCCATCGGGGACCGGTCGCCGCGCCGGGACCGTTCGAGCGCCTCGTCGAGCCGTCGCAGGGCGAACGCCCGGTTCGGCAGCCCGGTGAGCGTGTCGTGGCTGGCCTGCCGGCCGAGCCGGCCGGTGGCGATCTCGGTCTTGCCGATCGTGTCGTTGAGGGCGCGGGCGACGAAACTGAGCTCGTCGTGGGTGTCGACGGTGACCCGCCGGGTCAGGTCGCCGTCCGCGACGGCGTCCAGGACGGCCACGATCCGGCGGATCGGCGAGATCACCGACAGGTAGAAGCCGACGAACAGGTAGACCGCGAGCGCGGCGGCGAGGCCGGCGCCGACCTGCACCCGGTCGGCGCGGGCGGTGAGCGTGTCGATCCGGGTGAGCAGCAGCCGGTCCAGCGCGACCGCCGAGTCGGTGGCGAAGTACGTGGCCTCGGACCGGACACTGTCGGCGCCGTTGGCCAGGGCGGCGCCGACCCGCCGGGTCCCCACCGCCTCCTGCAGCTGCCGGTCGAAGGCCGCGGTCACGACGTCCAGCCGGGCGAAGTGGCTGCTCACCGTCCGCCGCACACCCTCGTCGGCGGTCAGCGCCGCGACGGTCCGCGACGCCCGTTTGATGGCCTTGTGGGCGCTGGACACGACCCCGTTGTAGACGCCGAGCTCGATGAAGGCGTCCGCGTCCGGCGACAACGACTGCGGGTCGGCGAACGAGGCCCGGTCGGTTGCCCGCCCGACGGCGTCCAGCAGCATCGGCAGGTCGTTCTGGACGATCTGCAGCAGATAGTACGAGTCCAGATCGGGATCCAGGGTGAGCCCGGACTGGTCTCCGACCTTGGTGATGAAGGCGAGCACGGCGTCGACCGCGGAGTCGTAGATCCTCACCCGGTCCAGCGCGCCGCCGGGGGACTGCCTGGCCGCTTCGGCCGAACGCCGCACCGAGCGCCAGTCGGCGCTGATCCCGAGCTTCGAGCCGAGCCGCCGGTCCAGCAGGTCGATCCGGGCCAGGTCGGCGGAGAGGTCCGGCCTGGCCGTGCCGTTGGACAGTGCGACCTCGTGCCTGGCGTTCACCAGATGGGTCGTCAGGATCGTGAGCGGGCCGATGAACTCGACACCGTGCCGCTCACGCGCGGTCGCGGCGATGTCGTTGCGCTGCTCGTCGACGTAGAGCAGCACGACCGTCAGCAGCGGCACCACCAGCACCAGGCCCACCACGACGAACTTCTGCGCATACCGGAGCCGGCCGGTCAGCGCGGCCGCCGGCCGGAACGCCATCGCGGCGGCACGGCCGACCGCCCGAACGAACACGGCAGTCATCCCCCTCCGGCGTCGACGGCGTCACACCGCAGATCGGCAGGACACCGACGGCATGAAGGGAATGCGGGGCGCCTACCGGGCGGCGCCGAGCATCTGGCCGCGGGTGAGTGCGCGCTGGGCGATCACGAACACGGCGAGCACCGGCGCGACCGTGACGAACGTGGCGACGGCCAGCTGGGGTGCGTAGAGCCGCACGTCGAGCCCGGCGGCGTTGGTCGGGTCGAACAGCGGGCTGGAGGAGACCAGCTGCGGCAGGCCGACCGAGATGGTGGTGCTCGACGACAGCGGCAGCAGGACCAGCGGCAGGAAGAAGTTGGTCCAGTTGGCGACGAAGCTGAAGAAGCCGACCAGGGCCACCGCCGGCTTGGACGCAGGCAGCGCGACCCGGCGGAAGATGTCGGTCTCCGACAGCCCGTCGATGCGGGCCGCCTCCAGCAGCGGCACCGGCAGCGTGGTCCGGAAGTGGATGTAGGTGAGGTACACGCCGAACGGGTGGAAACCCATCAGCAGCGCCACCATCCAGATGTTGTTCACCGCCCCGATCGCGCTCACCTCGAGGTACACCGGGATCACCAGCACCGTGTTGGGCACGACCATCGTCAGCAGCGTGCAGAAGCGCAGCAGCCGGCGGCCGGGGAAGCGCAGCCGCGCGAGCGCGTAGCCGGCCGGTATGCCCACGAGGACGGCGACGAGCGCGCCGCCGGTGGCCACGAGCAGCGAGTTGCTGAGCCAGCTCAGCACCACCCCGTCGTTGAACCGCAGCACCGTGCGCCAGCTGTCCAGCGCGTTGCCCAGCGCCAGGCCGGTGGGGCCGGTGCCGTCGTCGCGGCGCAGCCCGACGAGCGCGAACGCGGCGACGGGGTAGGCGAACCCTGCCGCGACGACCAGCAGGGCCACGATCCGGCCGGCACGGCCGAGGGTTGGGGACATGATCGGGTCACCGTCCGTCGTCGAAGAGGCCGCTGCGGCGCACGACCAGCAGGCCGACGCCCAGCGTGATCGCCAGGAGGATCACCGACATCGCCGCGGCCATCGGAGTGTCGAGGATCTGGTACGCGTAGGAGAAGCCGAGCTGGTTCGGTGTCCACTGCGGCGCGATCAGCCCGTGCGTGACCTGGCTGAGGACCTGCGGCTCGAGGAACAGCTGGAAGCCGTAGGCGAGGTTGAGCAGCGTCAGGTATCCCAGCCACGGCCGGATCATCGGCAGCTTGACCCGCCACGCGATGTCCCAGGCGCCCGCGCCGTCGATCCGCGCCGCCTCCAGGACGTGGTCGGGGATGCTGTGCAGGCCGCCGCCGAGGACCACGACCCACGTGCCGGCGCCCTGGAAGAACAGCATGGCGGCGAGGATGTAGGGCAGGTTGCCGGGCTGGGCCACCTCGTTGAGGGTGCTGTAGCCGAAGCCGTGCCAGAGGAACGCGATCGGGCTCTGCCCCGGGTCGAGCAGGAACAGCCACAGCATGAAGTTGGCGACGCCGGCCAGGGCGCCGGGCAGGTAGTAGACGAACCGCATGGTGGTGCCGAACCGGCCGGGGCTCGCGTCGACGAGCAGCGCGAGCCCGACGACGCCGAGCAGCATCAGCGGCAGCCAGATCACCAGGGTGAGCGCCACGTTGCCGAAGGTCTCGGCGAAGCGCAGGTCGGTCACCACCCGCCGGTATGCGCTGATCCCGCCGAAGCCGGTCTCGGACTCGTTCTGCAGGCTCTTGACGACGGCGTACCCGGCGGGGACGAGGCCGCCGACGAGCAGCAGCACGACGTACGGCAGGACCAGGACGGCGGCGGCGCGGCGGCCCATCCGCCCGGCCCGCCCGACCTTGCGGACCGGCGCTGGCTGGGTGTGCGTGGGCACCTGGTGGCGCGGGGCCCACGGTTCGGTCCGGCGGCTCTGGTACGTCGTCACGGTGCACCTTCCGCGCTGTCGTGGACGGTGTAGCCGAACGACCGTGCCTCGCCGACCAGCCGTTCGCCGAAGACGGTCCAGGCGTGGGCGAAGGAGCGGCTCGACGTGAGTGCCGGGGTGACGGTGTGCGTCCACACGGTGCCGGTGTTGTAGCGCGTGTAGTCGCGCTCCGGCCGCACGATGGTGCTCGCCAGGACGAACGCGGCCGCGGCGCTGTCGAAGTCGGCGAGGTACCCGGCCTCCCGCTGCCGCTTCAGCCACGGTTGTTGCAGCGGGCCGACGCCGGGCAGCCCGACGCTGAGCTCGACCTGCCAGCGCGGGTCGGCCGCGACGAACCGGGCGAACGTCAGCGTGTTGCTCAGCTGGGTGCCCTTGATGTGCCGGGAGAACCCCCACAGCCCGCCGCCCTCGGAGCTGGTGAACGGCGTGGGATCCGCGGCCCAGCGCAGCGGTGCGGCGGCGGCGATGCGGCCCGGCGGGACCTTCCACGTGTCGCGGAACAGGAAGCTGCCCCACCACACCGCCCCCGGGCTCATGACGAGGCGCCGGCCGAGCGCGGCGGCGTCGGGGGAGAAGATGCCGGCCGGGACGACGGCGCCGGCGGCGACGAGCCGGTCGAGCAGGTCGCGGACGCGGGTGCAGCGCGGGTCGGCGAGGTTGATGTGGACCTGCCGCTCGCTGAGCCGGTCGTTGGTGGGGCAGCCGCTCGCCCACAGGTAGCGGTCGGGTGCGTAGGCGTCGCCGAGGAAGCCGGTGACGTAGCCCGGGTGCTCCGCGGCGATGCGCTCGCTGAGCTTCCCGTAGTCCTCCCAGGTGACCGGCGGCTGGTAGCCCCAGGCGGACATCAGCTGCTTGTCGTACCACAGCACGTCGGGTGCGGCGTCGTTGCGCAGGCAGCGGTACAGCCCGTCGATGCGGCACTGCGAGATCGAGCTCGGTGCGTACTGGGCGATGACGTCGGCGAGGTCGTCCGTGAGGTCCCGGACATAGTTGATCTTCGAGTTGGCGGCCCACGCGATGTCGTCGTTGGACGGGAAGAAGATGGCGTCCGGCCAGCCGGTGCCGGCCTGGTTGAACAGCACGAACTTCTGCTGCAGCTCGGTGCTGCCGACGTTGCCGTTGATCGTCATCACGTCGACGGGGATCTCGGGGTGTGCCAGTTGGAAGGCGCTCACCGCGGGCAGTCGGGGCGGGTCGACCCACACCGTGATGCGCCCGCCGGAATCGGTCGCGTCGTCGGCGGTGCCGGTGCCTTCGGGGCCCTTGCAGGCGGTGAGGCCGATCAGCGCGAGCAGGGCCAGGGCGGTGGCGGCTCGCGTTCGGGGGCGGGTCATCACAGGCTCCCTACCGAAGCCATCGGATGTCTAGTGGAGCGTCGGTGGGATTAGACATGGGACGTCTCGAAACGTCAACCCGGACAAATTGGTGCCTGCTACGAGCTGCCGCCACGGCTGGCAAAAAACATCCTATGAATGTGCCGATTCGGTGGAGACGAGCGACCATCGGCGGTGCTAGTGTCCGACGCCAATAGATCGGATCAATCCTCGCCACCGCTTGGATTGGTCCGCGCGCCGGACGGAAGTGTGCGCATGACGACGATCACCGCAGTACGGGTCCACGACGTGCGTTTCCCGACGTCGCTGAGACTCGACGGGTCGGACGCGATGAACAAGGACGCCGACTACTCGGCCGCCTACGTGGTGCTGGAGACCGACACCCCCGGGCTCGCCGGGCACGGCTTCACCTTCACCATCGGGCGCGGCACCGACCTGGTCACCGAGGCGGTGCGGCAACGCGCGCAGCCGCTGCTCGGCCGCGACGCGGACGAGCTGTGCCAGGACCTCGGCGCCGTGTACCGGGAGCTGGGCGCCGACTCGCAGCTGCGCTGGCTCGGGCCGGAGAAGGGCGTTGTACACCTGGCGCTGGCCGCGGTGATGAACGCGCTGTGGGACCTCGCGGCACGCCGCGCCGGCAAACCGTTGTGGCGGCTGCTCGCCGAGATGTCACCCGAGGAGCTGGTCGCCGCGACCGACTTCCGGTACATCACCGACGCGCTGACCCCGGACGAGGCCCTCGCGATGCTGCGGGAGATGGAGCCGACCCGGGCGCAGCGGCTCCAGCAGCTGCGCGACCTCGGCGGCTACCCGTGCTACACGACCAGCGCCGGCTGGCTCGGCTACGACGACGACAAGCTGCGCCGGCTGCTGAAGGAGGCGGTCGACGCGGGCTACCGCCACGTCAAGCTCAAGGTCGGGCAGGACCTCGCCGACGACATGCGGCGGCTGCGCATCGCCCGCGAGGTGATCGGCTGGGATGCCAACCTCATGATCGACGCCAACCAGGTCTGGGACGTGCCGGAGGCGATCGACTGGGTCGGCAAGCTCGCCGAGTTCCGTCCACTGTGGATCGAGGAGCCGACCAGCCCCGACGACGTCCTCGGGCACGCCGCGATCCGGCGGGCGGTGGCGCCCATCGGCGTCGCCACCGGCGAGCACGGCATGAACCGGGTGCTGTTCAAACAGCTCTTCCAGGCCGGCGCGATCGACTACTGCCAGCTCGACTCGGCCCGGCTCGCCGGCGTCAACGAGATCCTCGCCGTCTACCTGATGGCGAAGAAGTTCGGCGTCCCGGTGTGCCCGCACGCCGGCGGCGTCGGGCTGTGCGAGCTGGTCCAGCACCTGTCGATCTTCGACTTCGTCGCGGTGTCCGGCTCCCTGGACAGCCGCGTCACGGAGTACGTCGACCACCTGCACGAGCACTTCGTCGACCCGTGCATCATCGCCGACGGCCATTACGTGCTGCCGGAGGCGCCCGGCTACAGCGCACAGATGCACGAGCGGTCGCTGCTGGAGTTCGGCTACCCCAACGGCGGCTACTGGCAGACGCGGACCCACAGCGCCGACGGCAGGGGAGCCTGACGTGACGTTGCTGGAGGTTCGCGGCGCGAGCAAGAGCTTCCCCGGGGTCCAGGCGCTCGACGACGTCCACCTGGAGCTGCGCCACGGCGAGGTCCTGGCGCTGGTCGGGGAGAACGGCGCCGGCAAGTCGACCCTGATGAAACTGCTGTCCGGCATCGACAAGCCCGACAGCGGCGAGTTCTTCCTCGACGGCAACCAATACACCCCGGCGAGCCCCCGGCACGCCCAGGAGCTCGGCATCTCGATCATCCATCAGGAGCTCAACCTGATGCCGGATCTCACGGTCGCGCAGAACATCTACATCGGTCGTGAGCCTCGCGTCGGCGGCATCCTGCTGTCCGAGGGGGCACTCAACCGCAGGACCAGGGACCTGCTCGCCCGGCTCGGCCTGCCGCTGGAGCCCACCGACCTCGTCGGTGACCTGACCGTGGCCCGGCAGCAGATGGTGGAGATCGCCAAGGCGCTCAGCTTCGACGCGCGGGTGCTGGTCATGGACGAACCGACCGCGGCGCTGAACGAGGTCGAGGTGGGCACGCTGTTCGGGCTCATCCGGCGGTTCGTCACCCCGCAGACCGGCGTCATCTACATCTCGCACCGCATGCACGAACTGGCCCAGATCACCGACCGGATCACGGTGCTGCGCGACGGTCGCTACGTCGACACCCTCGACACCGCGTCGAGCACCGTCCCGCAGGTGATCTCGCTGATGGTCGGCCGGACGATCACCGGCGAGCAGCGGCCCCGGGGCGTGGTCGCCACCGGGGAGCCGGTGATGTCCGTGCGTGGCCTGCACACCAAGGCACTCCTGCGCGACGTCAGCTTCGAGGTGCGCCGAGGGGAGATCCTCGGCTTTGCCGGGCTGATGGGCGCCGGCCGCACCGAACTCGCCCGGGCCCTTGTCGGCGCGGACCGCAAGGACGGTGGGACGGTCACCGTCCACGGCCGCGAGGTCGCCATCGCCAACCCCGCCGACGCCGCCCGCGCCGGGATCGGCTACCTGTCCGAGGACCGCAAACGCTACGGCGTCCTGCTCGGCCGCAACGTGCGCGACAACATCGCGCTCGCCTCGATGCCCCGCTACACCTCCGGGCTCGGCCTGGTCGCCGACCGGATGATCGGCAGGACCGCCACCGACTACGTCGCCAAGCTCCGCATCCGCACCCCGTCGACGGGGCAGCTGGTGCAGAACCTGTCCGGCGGCAACCAGCAGAAGACCGTCATCGCGAAATGGCTCGCCCGCGACTGCGACGTCCTCATCTTCGACGAGCCGACCCGCGGCATCGACGTCGGCGCGAAGGACGAGATCTACGCATTGCTCGACGAGCTCGCCGCCTCAGGCAAGGCGATCGTGATGATCTCCTCCGAACTGCCCGAGATCCTGCGGATGTCGCACCGGATCGCGGTCATGTGCCAGGGACGGATCACCGCAGTGCTCAGCAGTACCGACGCGACCCAGGAAAAAATCATGGACTACGCCACCCGTTTCAGCACCGAAGGAACGGTGACCTCGTGACCTCGATCCCCGCCAAAGTCACGGCCAAGATCTCCGCCAACAACCCGATCGTCGCCCGGATCCGTGGCTCCGTGCAGCAGTTGCTGGCCCTCGCCAGCCTGATCGCGATCCTCGTGTTCTTCTCCTTCGCCAGCCCGTACTTCTTCACGCCGAGCAACCTCGTCGGCATCCTCATGGCCGCCACGGTCACCGGGATCCTGGCCCTGGGCACCACCTTCGTCATCGTCTCCGGCGGCATCGACCTGTCCATCGGCACCGGCATGATCCTCTGCGGGGTCATGACGGGCGTGTTCATGACGTACTGGGGCTGGCCCGCCTGGGCCGGCGTCACCGGCGCGATCCTGTTCGGCGGCCTGATCGGGTTCGTCAACGGGTTCAACATCGCGGTCCTGCGCCTGCCGCCGTTCATCGCGACGCTCGGCATGATGCTCGTGGCGTCCGGCCTGTCCCTGGTCATCTCCGGCACCAAACCGATCTACTTCAAGGAACACCCCGACTTCCAGCTGCTGATGAACTACTCGGTGATCCCGGGCGCCCGGTTCCCGCTCGGCGTCCTGATCTTCCTGATCCTCACCGTCGTGGCCGCGATCGTGCTCGGCAAGACCATCGTCGGGCGCTACGCGTTCTCGATCGGCAGCAACGAGGCGGCCACCGCGCTGTCCGGCGTCAACGTGGTGCGCTGGAAACTCACCATCTACACGCTCGCCGGGCTGTTCGTCGGTATCGCCGGCGTGCTGGCCGCATCCCGGCTCAGCTCGGCTCAACCTGTCGGCGGCATGGGCCTGGAACTGGAGGCCATCGCTGCCGTCGTCATCGGCGGCACCTCACTGCAGGGCGGGCGCGGCTCGATCGCCGGCACCGTCGTCGGCGCCCTCATCGTCGCAGTGCTCACCAACGGCCTGCGCGTCACCGCCGTGCCGCAGGAGTGGCAATCGGTCGTGGTCGGCTGCGTCATCCTCGTCGCCGTCTACGTCGACATGCTGCGCAGAAAAGGAACCTGAACCCTCCCACACCCCCACTTGAAGGAGTTCGTTCGATGCACAGGAAGGCATTCGTCGCGCTGCTCGGCGCGACCGCGATCACGTTAGCGCTCGGCGCATGCTCCGACGCCGCCGAGAAGCCCGGCGAGGAGAAGAAGCCCTACGTGGCCCTCATCTCCAAGGGTTTCCGCCACCAGTTCTGGCAGGCCGTCAAGGCGGGCGCCGAGCAGGCCGGCAAGGAGCTCAACGTCACGGTCACGTTCGAAGGCGCGCAGGAGGAGGGCAACGTCGAGCAGCAGATCCAGCTGCTGCAGACCGTCATCGACAAGAAGCCCTCCGCCATCGGCTTCGCCGCCATCGACAGCCAGGCCGCCGGCCCGCTCATGACGCAGGCCAAGAACGCCAAGATCCCGGTGATCGCGTTCGACTCCGGCGTCGACAGCGACGTACCGGTCGCCACCGCCTCCACCGACAACCTCGCCGCCGCCGCCGAGGCCGCCAAGCACATGGCCGAGAAGATCGGCCACGAAGGCAAGATCGCCATGGTCGTCCACGACCAGACCAGCGTCACCGGCGTCCAGCGCCGCGACGGCTTCCAGGAGTACATGAAGAAGAACGAGCCGAAGATCCAGATCGTCGACGTCCAGTACAGCGGCGACCCCCTGAAGGCCACCGACCTCGCGAAGGCCATCATGACCGCCAACCCCGACCTCAAGGGCATCTACGGCTCCAACGAGGGCGCGGCGATCGGCGTGCTGCACGCGGCCCAGGAGAAGGGCCTCACCGGCAAGCTGGTGATCGTCGGCTTCGACTCCGGCAAGGACCAGATCGACGCCATCAAGGCCGGCACCATGTACGGCGCGATCACTCAGAACCCCGTCGGCATCGGCTACGAGACCGTCAAGGCGGCGGTCGCGGCCATCAAGGGCGAGAAGCTGCCGAAGTCGATCGACACCGGCTTCTACTGGTACGACAAGACCAACATCGAGGACGCAAAGATCACCGCGGTGCTGTACCAGTAACCCCGGACCTGCCGGGCGCCCCGACCACGGGGTGCCCGGCAGCGTGGTGCGGCCTTCCCTCGGGACGCCTACGGCACCGCGGCGACGATGTCGACCTCGATGAGGTATCCGGGCTGGAACAGGGCCTGCACGGGGATGAGAGTGCTGGCCGGGGCCGGTCCGCGGCGCAGGGCGGCGAAGATGACCGGGACGAGTTCCGGCCGGTGGTCCACGACGTAGATCGTCTCCTTGACCACGTCGTCCCAGCCGGCTCCGGCCGCTGCCAGGGCGGCGGTGATGTTGTCCGCGATCGTTGCCGCCTGTGCGGCGTGGTCGCCGGCGCCGGTCAGGTTGCCGTGGACGTCCCAGGCGACCTGACCGGACAGGTGCACGACGGTGCGGCCGGTGCTCCTGACCGCCTGGCTGATGAGGTGCGGCACGGCGTACAGGCCCGCGGGGTTGAGGCGCTCGATGCTCATGCGAGATGCCCGTCCGGCCGGACCAGGCCCGCTTCGGTCGCGACGTGCCCGCCGGTGCGGAGCCGCTCGAAGAGCGTGCCGCCGTCGGGGAGCCGCAGGTTCGGGACCCGCCTGCCGGTGGCGTAGGTAACGCTGAGTCCGGACAGCCGTTCGGCGAGTGCCCGCGACATGTCCGGTGCCGTGGCGATCAGCTCGCTCAGCACCGCCCGCAGTGCCTGCCCCTCGGGTGAGTACGCGGTGATCAGGGCCGTCTGCGCCCGGGTGTGCCGCAGCAGGTCGGCCCCGACCGGGTGCCGCTCCTCGTGGTAGGTGTCCAGCAGTGTCTCCTCCGCCCGGCCGGTGACGACCGCGGCGAGCTTCCAGCCGAGGTTGTGCGCGTCCTGGATGCCGACGTTCATGCCGACGCCGCCGGTCGGGAAGTGCATGTGGGCGGCGTCCCCGGCCAGCAGGACGTTGCCCTTGCGGTACGTCGCGGCCTGCCGGGTCGCGTTGCCGAAGCGGGACAGCCAGATCGGGTCCCGCATGCCGAAGTCGGTGCCGGCGATGCGGTGGACCGTCGCCCGTAGTTCCTCGAGGGTGAGCTCGCCCGGCCAGGCCGCCCCGTCGCTGCCCGGGTCCCCGCCGACGAGCCGGTGGATGCCGCCGGGCAGTGGCACGATCATCAGGCCGCCGCCGGCGCCGGCGAGGTTCGCGAAGCCGCGTCCGGGTGGGAAGTCGAGCACGACGTCACCGAGCCAGCCCCAGGTCGTGGCGTCCGTGCCGGGGAACGCGATGCCGGCCGCCGCGCGCACGGTGCTCCGGGTGCCGTCGCAGCCGACCACGTAGCGGGCCTCGACGACGGTGCCGTCGGCCAGTTCCACGCCACCGCCCGCGAGGCCGGTGACCCTGCTGCCCCGGCGGATCGTCGCGCCCAGCCCCTCGGCGCGGGCCTCGAGCAGCTCCTCCGTGCGGGCCTGCAACAGCGCCAGCGTGAACGGGTACGGCGTGTCCAGTACCGAGAAGTCCATCCGGTCCGGCAGCCCTCCGAAGTGCCCGTTCGGGATGCGCAGCGCCTCGGCGAGGAACGGCTCCGCCACGCCGCGGCAGTCGAAGATCTCGACCGTGCGGGGGTGGATCGTCAGCGCCTTCGAGTTCGGGTCCCGCGTCTCCCGCTCCTCCAGGACCGTGACGGATGCCCCGCCCAGCCGTAGTTCCCCGGCAAGCCACAGGCCGGTCGGCCCGGCGCCGACGATGACGACATCGTCCATGGAACCTCCTTGGTCACTGACCAACAGTGTGCGTCGAGTAGACTAGGTCAGTGACCAAGAGTCAAGGGGATGTGGTGCGTGCCGCCCTCGAGATCCTCGACGATCGGGGCGTGGCCGCCGTCTCGATGCGGACGATCGCGGAGCGGCTCGGCGTCCGGATGAACACGGTGCTGTGGCATGCAAAGAGCAAGGCCCGGCTGATGGAGCTGATGGCCGACGCGATCGTCGGCGCCGCCCCCCTCGACGACCTGCCGGAGCACTGGCGGGAGCGGGCCGCGGAGCTCGCCCGGCGCTACCGCCGCGCACTGCTCGCCCGCCGCGACGGCGCGGCGGTCGTGGCCGGCACCTATGCGGCCGAGCCGGCGACGCTGGACTTCGCCGAGGCGCTGGTCACCGCGATGCTCGACGGCGGCCTGCCGGAGCGGGAGGCCGCCTGGGCCTGCTGGAGCCTCGTCTACTTCGTCCTCGGGCTGACCCAGGAGGAGCAGGCGTTGCCCGGGCGCTTCACCCGCGACCTCGACGTCGGGCCCCGCCCCGCCCTCCAGCGCGTCGCCCCGATGCTGATCGAGGAGTCCTTCGACGAGCGCTTCGAGTTCGGCGTCGCGCGGCTGCTGGGCTGACCGCGTCGCCCGGTCGCGCCCGGCCGGTGGCTCAGCCGATGTCCAGGATGAGGTCGCCGCCTTCCACCTGCTGGACCTTGCCGATGGCGACGCGCCGGACGCTGCCGGCGTGCTGGGCGGTGATGGCGGCCTCCATCTTCATCGCCTCGATGGTGGCCACGGTCTGGCCTTCCGTGACGGTGTCCCCTTCGCGGACCTGCAGGGTGACCACGCCGGCGAACGGGGCGCCGAGGTGTCCGGGATCGGTGCGGTCGGCCTTCTCGGCGGGCTTGAAGTCCGTCGTGATCGAGGTGTCCCGCACGGTGAAGGTCCGCAGCTGGCCGTTGAGGGTGGCCAGGACGGTGCGGTAGCCGCGGGTGTCGGGTTCGCTGATCGCTTCGAGGTGGATGAGCAGGGTGACACCCGGATCGAGTGTGGCGGTGTGTTCGACGCCGGGTTCCAGGCCGTAGAAGAAGTCGCCGCTGGACAGCACGGAGGTGTCGCCGTAGGTGTCGCGGTGGGTCAGGAACTCGCGGGTCGGCGCGGGGAAGAGCAGCCGGTTCAGCGTGGATCGGCGGGCGGTGCGCAGCCCTTCGTCGTCCTCGTCGGTCAGCGCCACACCCGGTTTCCGCGGCGGACGGCCGGCGAGCGCACGCGTGCGGAAGGGTTCGGGCCAGCCGCCGGGCGGCTCGCCGAGCTCCCCGCGCAGGAAGCCCACGACCGAGTCCGGGATGTCGAAGTGGGCCGGGTCGGCCTCGAAGTCCTCGGGCCGGACCCCGGCGCCGACGAGGTGCAGGGCGAGGTCGCCGACGACCTTCGAGGACGGGGTCACCTTGACGAGGCGGCCGAGCATGCGGTCGGCGGCGGCATAGCAGTCCTCGATCAGTTCGAACCGGTCGCCCAGCCCGAGCGCGATGGCCTGCTGGCGCAGGTTGGACAGCTGCCCGCCGGGGATCTCGTGGTGGTAGACGCGCCCGGTGGGGGAGCCGAGGCCGGACTCGAAGGGGGCGTAGAGCTTGCGCACGGCGCCCCAGTACGGCTCCAGGTCGTTGACCGCCTGCAGCGACAGGCCGGTGGCCCGGTCGGTGTGGTCGGTCGCCGCGACGAGCGCCGACAGCGCGGGCTGCGACGTGGTGCCGGCCATGGAGGCGACCGCGGCGTCGACCGCGTCGACCCCGGCGTCGATCGCGGCGATCAGGGTGGCCAGCTGCCCGCCGGCGGTGTCGTGGGTGTGCAGGTGGACGGGCAGGTCGAAGCGTTGCCGCAGCGCGGCGACGAGGGTGCGGGCCGCGGGCGGGCGCAGCAGGCCCGCCATGTCCTTGATGGCGAGCACGTGCGCGCCGGCCGCGACGATCTGCTCGGCCAGCCGCAGGTAGTAGTCCAGGGTGTAGAGCGTCTCCTTCGGATCGGACAGGTCGCCGGTGTAGCAGAGCGCGACCTCCGCGACCGCTGTGCCGGTGGCGCGCACCGCGTCGATCGCCGGGCGCATCTGGGCGACGTCGTTGAGGGCGTCGAAGATGCGGAAGACGTCCATCCCGGTCGCCGCGGCCTCCTGCACGAACGCGTCCGTGACCTCGGCCGGGTACGGGGTGTAGCCGACCGTGTTGCGGCCGCGCAGCAGCATCTGCGTGCACACGTTCGGCACGGCTTCCCGCAGCGCCGCCAGTCGTTCCCACGGGTCCTCGGCGAGGAAGCGCAGCGCGACGTCGTAGGTGGCACCGCCCCAGCACTCCAGCGACAGCAGCTGCGGCACCGTCCGCGCCACGTACGGTGCGATGGTGAGCAGGTCCAGGGTCCGCACCCGGGTCGCGAGGAGCGACTGGTGCGCGTCGCGGAACGTCGTGTCGGTGACGGCCACCGCGGTCTGGGCGCGCAGCCGCTCGGCGAAGCGCTCGGGGCCCAGCTGCTGCAGCAGCTGCCGGGAGCCGGCGGCGACCGGCGCGGCGAGGTCGACGGGCGGCAGCTTCCCGCCCGGCTCGGCGCCCGCCGGGCGGTTGCCGTGCGGCTTGTTCACCGTGGTCTCCGCCAGGTAGGTCATCAGGCGGGTGCCACGGTCGGCGGACGGGCGCGTCCGCAGCAGCTGCGGCCGCTCCTCGATGAACCCGGTCGTGATCCGGCCCTGCTGGAAGTCGGGATCGTCCAGGACCGCGGCGAGGAACGGCAGGTTGGACGCCACGCCGCGGATGCGGAACTCGGCGATGGCCCGCCGTGCCCGGCGCACCGCATTGGGGAAGTCGTGGCCGTAACACGTGAGCTTGACCAGCATCGAGTCGAAGTGGGCACTGACCTCCGCGCCAGTGTGGATCGTGCCGCCGTCCAGCCTGACGCCGGGGCCGCCCGGCGAGCGGTACGCCGAGATCGTGCCCGTGTCGGGCCGGAAACCGTTGCCGGGATCCTCGGTGGTGATCCGGCACTGCAGCGCCGCCCCGGACAGCTTCACCTGGTCCTGGGTGAGCCGCAGCTCGGCCAGCGACATCCCGGCCGCGATCCGCAGCTGCGCGATGACGAGGTCGCGGTCGGTGACCTGCTCGGTCACCGTGTGCTCCACCTGGATCCGCGGGTTCATCTCGATGAAGACGTGCCGGCCCTGCTCGTCGAGCAGGAACTCGACGGTGCCGGCGTTGACGTAGCCGATGTGCCGGGCGAACGCCACGGCGTCGGCGCAGATGCGGTCGCGCAGCCGCGCGTCCAGGTTCGGCGCGGGCGCGATCTCCACCACCTTCTGGTGGCGTCGCTGGACCGAGCAGTCCCGCTCGTACAGGTGCGAGACGTCGCCGTGGGCGTCGGCGAGGATCTGCACCTCGATGTGGCGCGGGTTGACGACCGCCCGCTCCAGGAACACGGTGCCGTCACCGAACGCGGACTGCGCCTCCCGCGACGCGGCCTCGATCGCCTCCCGCAGCTCCGCCGGCTCGGTGACCCGCCGCATGCCCCGGCCGCCGCCACCGGCGACGGCCTTGACGAACACCGGAAACCCGATCGCCTCCGCGGCCGCGACGAGCTCGTCGACGTCGGTGGACGGCGCGGACGAGCTGAGCACGGGCACGCCGGCCTCCCGCGCCGCGGCGACCGCGCGGGACTTGTTGCCCGTCAGGTGCAGCACCGCCGGCGGCGGGCCGACGAACGTGATCCCGTGCTCGACGCACGCGGCGGCGAGCTGCGGATTCTCCGACAGGAACCCGTAGCCGGGGTAGACCGCGTCCGCACCGGCCTGCCGGGCCGCCCGGATGATCTCGTCGACGTCGAGGTAGGCGCGCACGGGATGGCCGAGCTCACCGATGCGGTACGCCTCGTCGGCCTTGGCGCGGTGCAACGAGTTGCGGTCCTCGTGCGGGTAGACCGCGACGGTGGAGATACCCAGCTCGTACGCGGCGCGGAACGCACGGATCGCGATCTCGCCGCGGTTGGCGACCAGCATCTTCTCGAACATGCTCGCACGGTACGTTCCCATGCTGTCCAGGTCCATGATCGGTCACCGGTCGCCGCCGGGTGGCGCGGGCCTGTCACTCGACGGGTGCGCGGCGGCGGAGCCGTTCGGTCGCGATGCTGTCGGTCAGGGTGTCCAGGTTCTCCAGTGCGTGCCGGGTGAAGTCGACGGTCACGTCGTACTCCAGCTCGATCGCGTCGACCAGGCGGACGGTCGCCAGCGACGACACGCCCATGGCGACGAACGAGCAGCCGGCCGTGGCGACGTCGCCGGGTGTGAGCAGGCCGTCGGACGCCTGCGAGACGGCACCGGCCAGCCAGGCGCGGATCCGGGTGCGGGCCGGCGTCTGATCGGTCCAGACCCGCTCGACGTGGTCGAGGCACTCGTCCCGGGTGCCGCGGTGGCCCTCGGCGACCCAGCCGGCCGGCAGGTCGTCGGCCACGGCCCAGACCGAATACTGCTCGTCGGCGTTCATCACTACGCGGTGGTCCACAGGGTCCTCCTCAGGAGGGACGGCGTTCGGCGGCGTGCGCCGCCGCGTCCAGGGCGTGGCGGATGTCGGTGGCCGGCGCGTCCAGCACGGCCAGGCCGACCAGGTCGTCGGCGAGGGCGTCGGGCACCTCGTCGTCGAAGCGGCGCAGCGTGTACAGCCCGGCCGCGGCGATGGCCGCGATGGCCACGGCGAACACGGCGAACATGAGGCCGAGCCCGCGCTGCGGGCCCGTGCCGAACACCAGGCCGGCGCTGCCGGCGAGGGGGCCGCCGTCGCGCAGCAGCGGCCGGAACAGTTCGGCGCCGAACGGTGCGACGATCCCGAACCCGATCGGCATCGTCGACCACGCGATCAGTGTGTTCAGGGAGAACACCCGGCCGTGCAGCCGCTGCGGCACCTTGACCTGGATGATCGTGGTGTACACGCCGTTGAGCAGCGTCAGGGCCAGGGCCATGCCGAGCGCGCCGGCGCCGATGAGGACGAGGTTCTCCCGCAGGCCGGTCACGAGCGCGCACACGGCCAGACCGAGGGTCGCGACGAGGACGCCGAACATCCGCCGGTGCTGCGGCCCGCCCCAGGCGGCCATCACCAGGCCGCCGCCGAACACCCCGAGCGCGGACACGAACGACACCGTGCCGACCTGGCGGAGCTCGCCGAACGACAGCACCAGCGGCGAGATCATCAGGAAGGCCGCGGACAGCGGCACGTTCAGGGCCGCGAACCACAGCAGCATGCGCCGGAAGTTCCGGTTGCCCCAGACGTACCGGAAGCCGCCGGCGATCTCCGCGCGCAGCGTCTCGTGGCGGCGCCACGGCATGGTGGCCGGGAACCGCACCGCGAGGACGACGACGAACGCGACGAGGTAGCTCGCCACGTCGAGCGTGAGGATGCCGCGCAGCCCGATCGTGGCCAGCAGCCCGGCGCCCAGCAGCGGGGCGAGCAGCTGGGCCAGGCCGGCCCCGAGCTGACCGATGCCGGCCGCGTGGCCGAGCAGCCGCTTCGGCACCAGTTGCGGGATCGCCGAGGTGTACGCGATGCGCTGGAACGACAACGCGATCGACAGCGCGACCGTGGCCGGGTAGAGCGCGGCGACGCTCAGGTGCCCGGCCCACAGCAGCGCGGCGAGGACCGCCTGGACTCCGCCGGCGGCAAGGTCGGCGGCGAGCACGATGCGCCGCCGGTCGTGCCGGTCGACGAGCGCCCCGGCGATCGGCAACGTGAGCAGGCCCGGCACGAGGCCGAGTACCGCGAACACCGCGAACTGCGCGATCGACCCGGTGGTCAGGTAGATCCAGACCGGGATCGCGAACTCGGTGAGCGCGGACCCGAACATCGACACCAGCTGGCCGGCGGAGACGGCCGCGAACCGGCCCAGGCTCGGCTGCGGGCCGGTGGCGACGTTGCGGTCGTGCGACACGGCGTGCCGGTACCAGGTGCGCTCCGGTTCGTCGGCCGGCGCCTCCGAGGAGAACATCGGCGTGTCGATGATCTCGGCGATCTCGGCGGCGCGGTACTTCAGGAAGAAGTGGCCGGCCTCCCGCAGCACCACCACGGCGCTGTGGTCGGACAGGAAGTGCCACTCGCGGAACCGTTCCTCGTAGAACTCGGTGGCCGGGTCGCGGGTGCCGACGACGGTGACGAACGAGGCGCGCAGCCGCTCGGCGCCGGTCGCGTACATCTCGGTGTAGTACTGCTCGGCGTCGACGGAGTCGCGGCGCAGGTTGCGCACGATGTGCCGGGCCTCCGCCGGGTCGAGGCCGCCGAGGTCGGCGCCGATCGACGTCAGCCAGTTGTGGTAGACGCGGTCGCTGCGCAGCCCTTCCATCCGCGCGACCTTCGACAGGGTCCGGGCCAGGCGACCGCGCGGGTTGGCGAACGGGAACATCGCGCCGACGTAGACGGCGTGCACGTCGCGGCCGGCCGCTTCGAGCCGCCGCGCGAGGGCCACGGCGAGCGCCGACCCGACGGCGCAGTGGCCGTAGAGGCTGATCGGCCCGGTGATCGTCGCGATGATCTCCTCGACGCAGCGGTCGATGAGTGCGTCGAAGTCGAGCCGGTCCTCGATGATGCCGACGTCGTGGCCGGGGATGGCGACCGAGTACAACGCGTACCGTTCCGGCAGCGCGTCCGCCAGGGGCTGGTACACCACGGCGCTGCCGCCGCCGAACGGCACACACACCAGTGAGATGTCGGCCCGTGGCCGGTTCGGCGTGAGCCGGCGGATCAGCGCCCGCGGACCGTCGGCCGGCCGGTCGATGAGGGCGGCGAGCTCCCGGACCGTCGGGTTCTGGAACAGGTCGATGACGCCGACCGCCGCGCCGGCCTTGCGGAGCCGGGCCACCACCTGCGTCGCCAGCAGCGAGTGGCCGCCGAGGTCGAAGAAGTCGTCGTCGGCGCCGACCGACGGCAGGTCGAGCACGGCCGCCCAGACGTCGGCGACGACCCGTTCGGTCGCGGTGGCCGGCGCGGCGCCACCGCTTGCCGTGCGGACCGGCGCCGGCAGCGCGCGCCGGTCGAGCTTGCCGTTCGCCGACAGCGGCAGCACGTCCAGCTCGACGAACGCGGCCGGGATCATGTAGTCGGGCAGCAGCCGTTTCAGTGTGGCGCGTTGCGGTGCGGCGCCGACCACGTACGCGACGAGCCGCTGGTCGCCGGGGCGGTCCTCGCGGACGATGACGGCGGCGTCGCGCACCCCCGCCTGCTCGCGCAGCACCGCCTCGATCTCGCCGGGCTCGATGCGCAGGCCGCGCAGCTTGACCTGCCCGTCGATGCGGCCGAGGAACTCGATCGTGCCGTCGGGCCGCCAGCGGGCCAGGTCGCCGGTGCGGTACAGCCGGGCGCCGGGCCCGCCGAAGGGGTCGGGCACGAAGCGTTCGGCGGTCAGCCGCGGCCGGCGCAGGTACCCGAGCGCGACCTGGACGCCGCCGATGTGCAGTTCGCCGGGCACCCCGACCGGCTGCGGCCGGAGCCGGTCGTCGAGCACGTGCAGCGTGGTGTTGGCGACGGGGGCGCCGATCGGCACGCGCGAGGAGGAGCCGAGCGCCGCGGCGGTGACGGCCCAGGCGCTGACGTCGACGGCGGCCTCGGTCGGGCCGTACAGGTTATGCAGCTCGGCGCCGGGCAGTTCCGCGAGGCAGCGGCGGGCGAGGTCGGCCGGCAGCTCCTCACCGGAGCAGACGACGGCGCGCAGGGCGGCACCGCCGGACGTGGTCTCCTCCGCGAGGAAGGCGGCGAGCATCGACGGCACGAAGTGCACGACGGTGACGCCTTCGCGGTCCATCAGGGTCCGCAGGTACGACGCGTCCTTGTGGCCGCCGGGCGTGGCCAGGACCAGGCGCGCGCCGATGGTCAGCGGCCAGAAGAACTCCCACACGGACACGTCGAACCCGGCCGGGGTCTTCTGCAGGACCACGTCGCCGGCGGTGAGCCGGAAGCGTTCCTGCATCCAGGTGAGCCGGTTGACGACGCCGCGATGCCCGTTGGGCACACCCTTCGGCCGTCCGGTCGAACCGGAGGTGTAGATGACGTAGGCGGTGTCGCCGGCGGTCGCGACGTCCGGCTGCGGGTCCGCCGGAGCCAGCGCGTCGAGGCGGATCACCGGGAGCGCCTCGCTGAGCCCGGTCGGCGGGTCGAGCACCAGCACGGCACGCAGGTCGGCGTCGGCGGCCATGAACGCCAGGCGTTCGACCGGATACTCCGGGTCGAGCGGCACGTACGCGGCCCCGGTGCGCAGCACGCCGAGCAGCGCGCCGGGCAGCTGAAGCGAGCGGGGCGCGCACACGCCGATCCGCGTGCCCGGCCCGGCGCCCACCGACCGCAGCGCGGCGGCGACCTGGTCGCAGTACCGGTCCAGCTCCGCGTAGCTCCACGTGGCGCCCTCGAACGTCACGGCAGGCGCGGCCGGCGTCGCGGCGACCCGCGCGGCGAACAGGCCGGGGAGGGTGGCAGCGGCGTCGAACGGGGCGGCGGTCGCGTTCCAGGCGGCCTGCGCGGCGCGTTCGCCGTCGTCGCGCAGGTCGAGCGCGGCCGCCGGCGACAGCGGGTCGGCGACGGCGCCGCGCAGCAGCGCGGTCAGATGGCCGACCAGCCGCCGCACGGTCGCCGCGTCGAACAGGGCGGTGTTGTAGATGAACTGGCCCCACAGCCCGCCGCCGGCGGTGTCGCTGACGTACAGCTCGAGGTCGTACCGGGTCGCCCACGCCGTGATCTCGTAGCCGTCCAGGCCGTCGCCGCGGCCCGCGGAGCCGTAGTTCTGCACCGCGAGCAGCGCCTGGAACAGCGGTGACCGGGACACGTCGCGCGGCAGGTTGAGGTCGGCGACGATGCGTTCGAAGGGCGTGTCGGCGTCGGCGTACGCGGTGAGCGCGGTCTCCCGTACCCGCAGCAGCAGTTCGGTGAACGTCGGGTCACCGCTCAGGTCGACGCGCATGACGAGGGTGTTGACGAAGCAGCCGATCACATTTTCGAGTTCAGGGGCGCCGCGGCCGGCGACCGGGGAGCCGATCGTGAGGTCGCTCTGGCGCGCGTGCCGGCCGAGCAGGCAGGCGTACGCGGCCAGCATCGTCATGTACAGCGAGGCGCCGTGATTGTCCGCGAGGGCCCGGACGCGGGCCGCGAGGCCGGCGTCGAGCTCGAACTCGATGCTGCCGCCGTCGTGGGTCAGTTCGGCCGGGCGCGGCCGGTCGGTCGGCAGGGCGAGGGGCTCGACGCCGTCGAGGCGCTGCGCCCACCGGGCGACGCCGGCCGTCGGCCGGTCGCGCTGCCAGGCCGCGTAGTCGCCGTACTGGACGGCGACGGGTGGCAGGTCGCCGCCGTCGTCGTACGCGGTCATCAGCTCGGTCAGCAACAGCGGCACGGACCAGCCGTCGACGGCGATGTGGTGCACGGTCATGGCCAGGATCGCGTGGTCCGGGGCGAGCCGGATCAGCGAGGCGCGCAGCGGCTGTTCGGCGGCGAGGTCGAATCCCCGGGCGTGCAGGGACGAGACCGCGGCCCGGGCGGCGTCCTCGTCGGTGGCGTCCACGACGTCCAGGTCGACGGCCGGTTCCTCGTCGATGACCAGCGTCGGGACCCCGTCGTCCCGTGCCGGGAACCGGGTTCGGAGCGCCTCGTGCCGGCCGACGACGCGGCGCAGCGCCCCGGCGAGGCGGTCGGCGTCGACGGCGCGCCGGATCCGCCTGGCGACCGGCACGAGGTAGGCGCGGTTGCCGGGCGTGTACTGCTCCATGAACCAGAGCCGTTCCTGCGCGTACGACAGCGGCGGCACCGTGCCGGCCGGACGGGTGGGGATGGTCCGGGTCGCCGTACGCCGGCGCAGTCGTTGGGCCAGCAGCGCCTGGCGGGCGTCATCCACGGTCATCGGGTCTCCGCTTCCAGCAGGCCGGCCACCTCGGCGTCGGTGAGTCCGGCCAGGTCGTCGAGCAGCCGCTGCTCGACCGCGGCGGCCAGGTCGGCCAGCCGGCGATGCGTGAAGAGCAGGCGGATGGGCAGGTCGAGATCGGTCATGGCGCGCAGCCGGGCGGCGACGCGCACGGCGAGCAGGGAGTGCCCGCCGAGGGCGAAGAAGTCGTCGTCCACGCCGGCGCCGTCGAGGCCGAGGACGTCGGCCCAGACGTCAGCGATCAGCTGCTCGGCGTCGGTGCGCGGCGGCAAGGTCACCGCGGAGGTGCCGTCCACCGGTGGGGGCAGGGCACGCCGGTCGACCTTGCCGGTGGGCGTGCGGGGGAGTGCGTCGACCGGGATCCAGCGGTCGGGCACCATGTGGGCGGGGAGCTGGGCGGCGAGCCGGGCGCGGAGCGTGTCGGCCGGTGCGACACCGGCCACGTACGCGACGAGGGCGCCGTTGTGGGCGGTCACCACCGCCCCGGTCACGCCCGGGCAGGCGAGCAGGTGGTGCTCCACCTCGGCCGGTTCGATCCGGAACCCGCGCACCTTCAGCTGGTCGTCGAGGCGGCCGGCGAAGTCGAGGCGGCCGTCGGCTCGCAGCCGCACGCGGTCGCCGGTGCGGTAATAGCGCGTGCCGCGCCACGTGACGAACCGGTCCCGGGTGAGGTCGTCCCGGCCGAGGTACCCGCGGGCGAGGCCGGCGCCGCCGAGCAGCAGTTCGCCGTACGCGCCGGGTGGCACCGGTCGCAGGTCGGCGCCGACCACGGCGATGCGTACCCCGGGCAGCGGCACGCCGATCGCCGGCGGGCCGTCGGTGTCGAGGGGGCCGAGGTCGGTCGAGGTGGCGATGATCGTCGCCTCGGTGGGACCGTACGTGTTGACGAGGCGTACGGTGCCGCCGAACCGGGCGTGCCAGCGGCTCACGGCCGCCGCGTGCACTGCCTCGCCGCCGAGGATGACCAGCCGCAGCCGGGGCGGCCAGGCGATCGCGTCGATCTGGGCGACCAGGTCGTGCCAGTAGGCGGTCGGCAGGTCGAGCACGGTGACGTCGGCGCCGCCCGGACCGGCGAGGACGTCGGGCAGGCTGAGCGGGCCGTCCGGTAGGAGCCGCACCGTGGCGCCGGCGCTCAGCGCGGGCCAGATCTCCTCCGCGTGCGTGTCGAACGCGAGCGGCGCGAACTGCACGACCGTGTCGCCGGGTCCGAGCCGGTAGTCGCGGCGCATCCAGTCGACCCGGGCCGCCAGGGCTTCGTGGTCGACGACGACGGCCTTCGGGGTACCGGTGGATCCGGACGTGTACAGCACGTATGCGGCGCCGCCCAGGGTCGCTTCCGCGGGCGTGAGCGGCGGCCACGGTGCGTCCCCGACGGTGAGCACGGCGCCGCTGCCGGCGACGAGCCGGGCGATCCGTTCGGCCGGCTGTGCCGGGTCGATCGGCAGGTACGCGCCGCCGGCGCGCCAGATCGCCAGCAGCGCGACGATGGTGTCGATGTCGCGGTGGGCGGCGACGGCGATGACCCCCGGGCCCGCGGCAATCGATGCTCGCAGCGTGGCCGCCAGCGCGTCGGCTCGGCGGTTGAGGTCGGCGTACGTCAGCGCCCCGGTGCCGCAGCGGACCGCGACCGTGTCCGGCGCCGCGAGGCGGGGCAGCCCGTGCACCGGCGGCGGCGCCGGCCCGTCGGTCGCCGGGGCGGACAGCGAACGCACGAGGGCCTCGTCGCCGGCGGTCAGCAGTGGCAGCGCGCCCACGGCGGTGGCCGGGTCGGCGGCGATGCCGGCGCACAGCACCTCGAACCGGCGCGCCCAGCGTTCGACCGTCGCCGCGTCGAGCAGGTCGGTGTCGTAGCCGAAGACCAGCGACAGGCCGTCAGCCGCCCGCCACGCCTCCAGCATCAGGTCGAACTTGGCGTGGCCGTAGCCGGAGTCGAAGAACGACGCGTGCAGGTCGGCGAACGCCTCGACCGGGGTGCCCTCGTCCTGGGTGTGCAGGATGCACATGGTCTGGAACAGCGGCCCGGCGTCCGGGACGAGCCGCTCGAACGGCACCTCGGTATGGGTCAGAGCGTCCAGCACGCACTCGCGGGCACGGCCGAGCAGATCGGTGAACGGCTCGGCCCGGTCGATCCGGTTGCGCAGCACGACGGTCCGGGCGAAGTAGCCGACGGCCCGTTCGAGCTCGACCCGGTCCCGGGCGGCCAGGGTCGAGCCGACCAGGACGTCGGACTGGCCGGTGTGCCGGGCGAGCAGCACCTGGTAGGCCGCGAGCAGCACGGCGAAGAGGCTGGTCCTGGCGCGGCCGGCCAGGTCCTCGAGGCGGGTGGTGACGTCGGGGGGCAGGTGGGCGCCGAGGAAACCGCCGCGGTGCGTGGGCTCGGCCGGGCGGGGCCGGTCGGTCGGCAGGTCGAGCACGGCCGGGTCGGCGAGCCGCTCCCGCCAGTGCGCGAGATCGGCCTCGGGGTCGCCGTTCGCCGCCGGTACCGGTGGCAGCGCCGCGAGGGGATGCCCGGCGTAGAGCGTGGCGAGGTCTCCACGCAGGACGTTGAGCGACCAGCCGTCACCGGCGATGTGGTGCATGACCAGGCAGAAGACGTGATCGTCCGGGCCGAGCCGCAGTAGCGAGGCCCGCACCGGCGCGCCGGAGCGCAGGTCGAACGGGGCGTTCGTCCTGCGCGCGACGGCGGCGCGGGCCGCCGCTTCGGACTCCACGGCGAGCTCCTCGAACGGCACGGTGGCGGGTCCGACCTCGACGCTCGGATCGCCTTCGATCTCCGGGTAGGCGCACCGCAGCGCGAGGTGCCGGGCGGCCAGTGCGTCCAGGGCCCGCCGCAGCGCGCCGCCGTCGACGCGGCCGCGGAGGCGGAGCACCAGGAACATGTTGTACGAGGCGTCGTGCGGATCGAGGCGCTGCAGGAACCACAGGCGGCGCTGGGCGTCGGTCAGCGGCGCAGCGCCGTCCAGCCAGGCGTCGCCACCGGTGTCGCCCGCAAGGGGGATCCGCCGTGCGAGGGCCTCGACCGCCGGATGGTCGAACAGATCGCGGACGGTCAGGCCGGGCAGCCGCGCCGCGACCTTGGCGGCCAGCAGCGAGTGGCCTCCCAGCGCGAAGAAGTCGTCGTGCGCGCCCACCTCGGCGGCGCCGAACACCTCGGCGAACACAGCGGCGACGCGTGTTTCGGCCTCGGTGCGCGGCGGCACGTACGCGGCGGCGGCGGACGGTCGCGGGTCGGGCAGGGCGGCCCGGTCCACCTTGCCGTTCGGGGTGAGCGGCAGCGCGTCGAGGACCGTGACGGTGGACGGCACGGCGTACGCCGGGAGCGTGCGGCGGGCCGCGTCGCGGATCGCGGCGGGGTCGGCGACGGCGCCGGGGCGGGCCGTGACGTACGCGCCGAGCGCGTCGTCGCGGACCGCGGCGACCGCGGCGGCGACGCCCGGGCAGCCGGCGAGCACGGTCTCGACCTCGCCCAGCTCGATCCGGTGGCCGCGCACCTTGACCTGGGTGTCGAGCCTGCCGAGGAACTCCAGGGTGCCGTCGCCCCGCCGGCGGACGCGGTCGCCGGTGCGGTACATGCGTGCCCCCGCCGGGCCCTGCGGATCGGGCCAAGGGTCGGGCACGAAGCGCTCGGCGGTCAGCCGCGGCCGGCGCAGGTAGCCCAGGGCGACGCCGGCGCCGGCGATGACGAGTTCGCCGGGTACACCGGCGGGGACGGGCCGCATCCGGCCGTCGACGACGTACACGCGGGTGCCCGAAATCGGGCCGCCGATCGAGATCGTCGCCGGTCGCTCGGGCACCGGCCAGGACGTCGACCAGATCGTCGTCTCGGTCGGGCCATACACGTTGGTCAGCCGGCCGACCTTGCCGCGCAGCTCCGCGGCGAGGGTCGCCGGCAACGCCTCGCCGCCGACCAGCGCGGCGGGCACGTCATGGTCGAAGCCGGCGGCGAGGAGCATCCGCCAGCCGGACGGGGTGGCCTGCACGTCGGTGACGCCGTGCCCGGCGATGAGCGCCCGCAACGCCGCGCCGTCGCCGGTCTGCCCGTCATCGGCGACGACGACCCGGCCGCCGCGGCTGAGCGGCAGGTACAGCTCGAGCCCGGAGATGTCGAACGACAGCGACGTGAGCGCGAGCCACACGCGGCCGGCCTGCGGCCCGGTGACATCGGCCATCGCCGCGACGAACGCGGCGAGCGCACCGTGCGGCACGACCACGCCCTTGGGCCGCCCGGTGGACCCCGAGGTGTAGAGCACGTAGGCGGGGTCGTCGGGGGCGGTGGCGGTCTCCGGCGCGGTGGCCGGCGCCACCTCGGCGGGGGCGTCGATCAGCAGCGACGCCGCGCCGAACCGTGCCGCGAACGCGGACTCGGTGAGCACGGTGCCGACGCCGGCGTCCGCGATGACGAACGCGAGCCGGTCGGCGGGGTACGCCGGGTCGAGCGGCAGGTACGCGGCGCCGGCCCGCCAGACGGCGAGGAGCGCGACCACCATCGCCGGGCTCCGCGACAGCCCGACGCCGATCAGCGGTCCACGGCCGCGCAGCCGGGCGGCGAGCCGGTCGACCTCGGCGTCGAGGTCGCTGTAGGTGAGCTCGACGCCGCCGCCGGTGACCGCGACCGCGTCCGGCGCGGACCGGGCCTGCGCCTGGAACAGCTGCGTGATCAGCGGCGTGACGTGCCCGGCGCCGGTGCCGTTCCAGCGGGTCAGCGCTTCGCGCCGCTCGTCGTCGTCGAACCAGCGCAAGTCACCGATCGCGGTGCCGGGCCGGCGGGCCGCGTCGTCGAGCAGGACGAGCAGGCGGCGGATCAGCCGCTGCGCGGTGCCGGGGTCGAACAGGTCGCGGTCGACCGTGAGCACGCCGACTGCGGCCGTGGGGCCTTGGATGACGTCGAGGGAGACGTCGGTGCGGGCGGAGTCGAACGGATGGTCCAGCAACGCGACGTCGAGGTCGCCGAGGCGCGGACGGTCCTGCTCCTGCCGCAGGTACATGATCATGGCCTGGAACAGTGGGGTGCGGCTGCGGTCGCGGGGTGCGCCGATCGCCGACACCACGCGTTCGAACGGGGTGGCGTGGCTCAGCGCGCCGAGCACGGTCCGCCGGGCGACCCGCAGCAGCGCCCGGAACGTCGGGTCGCCCGACAGGTCCGTCCGCAGGACGAGGGTCTCGGCGAAGCAGCCGACGTGGTCGGCGAGGTCGGGGTCGTCGCGGCCGAGGACCGGCGTGCCGAGGCAGACGTCGTCCTGGCCGCTCATCCGGCCGAGCAGCAGCGAGAACGCCGCGACCAGCGCGGTGTAGACGGTGGTGCGCTCGGCCCGGGCCACGGCCTCCAGGCGGCGCAGCAGGTCGACGGGGATGTCGAAGACGACGGAGCTGCCGTGGCCGCGGCGCACCGGGGGCCTGGGGTGGTCGGTTGGCAGCTCCAGGACCGCCGCGCCGGCCAGCCGTCCGGTCCAGTACCCGAGGTCCGGCGCGTCCTCGGTCGTCGCCGGCGGCAGGTCCGGCAGCTTCGGCAGCACGGCCGGGGCGCCGGTGGCGTATGCCCGGTACAGCGCGTCGAGGTCGCGGCGCAGCACCTGCAGCGACCAGCCGTCGGCCGCGATGTGGTGGGCGACCAGGGCGAGCACGTGCCCGTCCGGTCCGGCGTCGATCAGCAGGCAGCGGAGCACCGGCCCGGCGGTGAGGTCGAACGGCCGCGTCACGAACGTGGCGACCAGGTCGCGGGCCGCCTCGAGGCCGGTCGCGACGGCGGTTTCGAGGCGGACGCCGTCAGGCGCCGCGGCCAGCACGGGCGCGCCGTCGAGCAGCTCGACCCGGGTCCGCAGGCTCTCGTGCCGGCCGGTCACCGCGTCGAGCGCGCGTTCCAGTGCCGCCCGGTCCAGGCGTCCGCGCACGTGCATGACGAGCGGCAGGTGGTACGACGCGTCGGCCGGATCCAGCTGGTGCAGGAACCACAGTCGCTCCTGGGCGGCGCGCAGTGCGCTCATCGCGGCTCCTCGTGTGGCGGGTTCTGCAGTGTCCGCGCCAATGCGGCCAGGAACCGGGCCGCTTCGCGGCCGTTGATGACGCGGTGGTCGTAGGCCAGGCCGACCTGGGTCACGGTCCGGGTCGCCGGCCGGCCGTCGTCGTCGAGGTACAGCTCGGGACGCGGGGCGGTGACCGCGACCGCGCACGTCTGCCCCGGGTACACGATCGGTATCGCCAGGCTCACGTGCGCGTCCAGGTGCAGCGTCAGCGTGATGTTCGCGCCGTCGAGGTCGGACTGGCGGAACGTGCCGCCGGCCGCCGTCACCCGGTGCCTGGTCAGCGTCCGGGCGATCTCGGCGATCGTCGCGGTGTCCGCGCCCCGGACCACCGGGACGTAGAGGCCCTCGCCGAGGTCGACGGTGACGCCGACGTGGGCGGCGCCGGACGGGTGCACGGTGGTGCCGTCGTCGTCGAGCCGGGCGAAGCACATCGGTTGACCGGCGTGCACCGACCCGATCGCGGCGACGAACAGCTCGGCGAGGCCGACCGGCCGCCGCACCGCGCGGGCCAGCCGGGGCGCCTGGTCGAGCGCGACGCCGACGTCGATCGTCGTCGCGGTGTAGGCGGCCGGGATGGTGGCGGCGGAGCGTGCCACGGTGCGCGCGACCGCACGCTGGTTGCGGGAGAGTCCGACGGACGGCGCGTCCGCCGCGGACGGCGTCGCGGGCGTGGCGCCGGTGGAACGTTCGTCCATTGTGGACGTGACAACGGCCGGCGCGCCGAGGTGCCGTCCATCCGAAGTGGACGGTGTCGCGGCCAGGGTGTCGATGTCGGCCCGGCGGATGATCGGGCGGCCGAGCGCGACCACGCGCTCCTCGGTGATGCCGAGTTCGGCCATGCGGGCGCGGGCCGGTGCGGTGATCGTCGGACCGCCGGCGCCGGCCGGATGCGAAACCGGTGCCGCGGCAGGGACGGCGGGATCGTCGAGGAGCGCGATGACCTGCCCCGGCGCGATCTCGGCGCCGGTCGCGGCCCGGTGGCGCAGCACACCGCCCGTCGCGGCGGTCAGCTCCTCGACCGCCTTCGACGTCTCCACCTCGGCGACCGGGGCGCCGGCCGCCACCGCCTGGCCGTCGGGGGCGAGCCAGGCGAGCAGCAGATAGCTGTCGTCGTTGGTGTTGAGCTTGGGCACCGCGATCTCAGCCACGGACCGTCCTCACCATGGCGTCGTAGATGGTCTCGGCGCTCACGAGCACCTGACGCTCCAGATGCGGCGCGGCGGGGACGACGGTGTCGGCGGCGTGCACGAGCGTCACCGGCGCGGCCAGGTCCTTGAAGTGGCGCGCGTGCACGTGATGCGCGACCTCGGCGCCCCACGTGCCGCCGGCGGTGCCGTCCTCGGCCACCACCACGTGCGCGACCGGCGGCAGGTCGAGCTTGACCGGGTACAACCGTGACGGCACCACCAGCAGGCCGGCGATCTCCTGCTCGACCAGCAGCATGCGCAGCGCGGCCATGGCACGCTCGGCCATGCCGCCCGCCGCGACGAGGACGAGTTCCGGCGGTTCCGCGGTACCGACGTACGCCACCCCCGCACGCACCCGCACCGTGAACGGGTCGATCACGGTGTGCATCCGCCGGGTGTAGAGGATCTTGTCCTCGACGAACACGCACGGCTGGGCGAGCGCCAGCATCTCGGCGAACACCTCGGCCGCGTCGCGGAACGGCGACATCTCGAACACCGCGAGGCTGGGCACGCCGAGCAGGTGTTTCGTCAGGCTCTGGCTGTGCGTCGGCCCGTAGCCGCGGCCGCCGCCGCTGGGGCAGCGCACGATCAGGCGCATCGGCAGTCGCGTGCCGTACATGGTCACGGACTTCGCGGCGAAGTTCACGAGGGGGTCGAAGCCGAGGGTCAGGAAGTCGGCGAACATGTACTCGACGATCGCGGTGTCGCCGGCGAGGGCCAGGCCGGCCGCGACGCCGGTCATCGCCGACTCGCTGATCGGGGTGGACAGCACCCGGTCCGGGAACCGGGTGGAGAGCCCCCGCGCGACCTTGAACGCGCCGCCGTACGGGTCGAGCAGGTCCTCGCCGATGAGGTACGCCCGCTCGTCGCCGGCAAGGACGGCGTGCAGCGCGGCGTTGATGTTCTCGGCGACCCTCACCGGTCGGCCCACTCGGCGGGCGGGCGGGCCGACAGCTCGGCGACGACGCGGGCGACGCGGTCCCGCTGCGCCCGGTCGAGGTCCGGCGCGGCGGCGGCGAGGGCCGGATACCAGTCGGCCAGTGCCGCGACCTGGCCGGCGGGGCGCGTGTCGTCGCCCTTGCTGTGCGGGCCGAGACGCGGGGTGCGGAACTCGGCGATCAGCGGCGCACCGGCGCGCACGCGAGCGACCAGCGGCGCCAGCTCCGCCCGGATCGTGGCCGGGTCGGTCGCGGTGATCTGCGTGTGGGCCAGGCCGAACGCGGCGGCGCGCCCGGCGACGGTGCCGGCCATGGCGCGTTCGGTGGGCGTCGACTGCGCGATGCCGTTGTGCTCGACCACGACCAGCAACGGCAGGTGCCACAGCGCGGCCAGGTTCAGCGCCTCGTACACCGCGCCCTCGCCCCAGGTGCCGTCGCCGATGTACACGCATGCCAGGGCACCCGGCTTGTGCCGGCGCAGGTGCAGGGCGAGCCCGGCCGCGACCGGCAGGCTCTCGCCCTGCACCCCGGTCGAGAGGTATCCGGGCCGGTGGATGTGCTGGCTGCCGCCGACGCCGTGGCACACGGCTCCCGCCCGGCCCATGATCTCGGCGAGGAGTCCCTCCGGATCGTCGAACCGCGCGAGGTAGTGGCCGTGACCGCGGTGGTTGCTCAGCACGTGGTCGTCCGGTTCGAGCAGGCCGCTCACGGCGACGGGCACGTACTCCTGGCCGAGGCAGGTGTGCGTGGTCCCGGACAGCTCGCCGCGCGCGAACAGGTCGAGCAGCGCCGTCTCGAAGTGCCGGATGAGCAGCATCGCCGCCCGGTCGGCGACTGCCCGGTCGGAGACTGCCCGGTCCGTGGCTGTCCCGTCCGTGGCTGCCCGGTCGGCGGCCGTCTTGCCGGTGGCTTCAGCGGTCGCCGGCGGCATGCACGACTCCGTTGACCGTCGGGTGGTCGAAGAACGTGTCGATGTCGACGTCGAGGCCGAGCGTCCTGCGCATGCGCGCAATGATCTGCGTCGCGGTCAGCGAGTCGCCGCCCAGGTCGAACAGGTCGTCGTCGGGACCGATGGCGTCGTTGCCGAAGACGTCGCGCCAGATGGCCAGGACCGGCTCGACGAGCTCACCGCCTCCCGCCGGCGCCGGCTCGGACTCCTGCGCCCCGACCGCGACGGGTGGTGCGGACGCGTCCGAAGTGGACAGGTCGCGCACCCGGGTCGCCGGGGCGGCGGCGACCCGGGTGAGGACCTCGCACAGGTCCTCGGCGAACCGGGCGGCGACCGGCGCCGCTGCGGTGGAGTAACGCAGCCTCGCGGTGACGGTCGCGCCGTCGTCGACTGCCTGCAGTTGCAGGTCGCCCCGCACGCTGCCGGCGAACGCCAGCCAGTCGACGTCCGCCGGGGCGCCGTCGAACCGTGGCGCGGCGCCGATGCGGCGGTAGCTGACGGAGACGGGCGCGACGGCGGCGTGCGGCCGCAGCCGGCGCACCGCACGCGCGAGGGGCACCGACCGGTGCGGGTACATCGCGCGGAGCGTGGCGCGCACTGCCGCGGCGAACTGCGCGAACGGGGCGTCGGGGTCGGACTGCGAGTCGACGGGGAGCTCCGTCGCGTACGGGCCGACGGTGCCGGCCGGGCCGGGCTCCCGGGTGGACAGGTCGACGCCGGTCGTGACGCGCGGGTTGCCGTACCCGGCGAGCGTCGCGTGGATCGCGGCAAGGAGCGTCTCGAACCGGGTCAGCCCGGGCAGGTCGGGTAATGGCGGCTTGAACGCGTGCACCTGTCCGGGGCCGTGATCGCGTCCGGTCAGCACGCGGTCGCCGACGAGCGCGGGCAGCGGCTCGGCCCACCGGCCCTCCCAGAACGCGGCCGCCGCGGTCCGGCCGGCGGCCAGCCGTGCGGCGTCGGCGGCCAGCTCGTCCTCGGCGGTGCCGGGTAACGGCGCCGGGATCTCACCGGCGTAGAAGGCGGCGAGATCGCGCAGCAGCACCTCCTTGGACTGCCCGTCGAAGACCAGATGGTGCGCCGTGACGAGCAGCGTCCGGCCGAACAGCGCGAACCGGACCAGCGGCCCTTCGGCGAGGTCGAACGGGCGCGCGATCTCCTCGCCGGCCGGCTCGCCCGGCCCGCGCAGCGCGGCACGCGCAGGCGCGCGGGTGAGGTAGGCGACGCCGTCGCGGTCGACGACGGCGCTGGACAGCAGCGCGTGCCGTTCGACGACGGCGGCGCACGCCTTGGTCAGCAGGCCGACGTCCGGGTCGTGGGCGAACGTGACGGCCAGCGGCATGTGGTAGGCGGTGGGGGCGGCGCCGGCCGCGGCGACCCACATGCCGTGCTGCGCCGCGGATGCCTGGATCATGTCAGGCTCCTTTGCAGGGATCGTTTGTCGACCTTGCCGCCGCGGTTGCGTGGAAGCTTGTCCACGGCGTGGACGCGGGAGGGGATCTCATGCGGCGCGAGGCGCTCGGCGAGGAACGCCCGCAGCGCCGATGGGGTGAGCGGCGTGTCGCCGCTGACCACGATCACGGCGGCCAGCTCGACGCCGAGCACCTCGTGCGGCAGCCCGACGACGGCGGCGTCGGCGACCGCCGGATGCTCGTGGATGGCGGCCTCGATCTGCAGCGTCGACACGCGATGGGCGCCGGTCTTGATCACGTCGCTGTCCCGCTCGACGAGGTACAGGTAGCCGTCGGCGTCGAGGTAGCCGACGTCGCCCATCCGGACCCAGCCGTCCTGGACGTCGTGCCTCGTGGTGCCGCTCCCGCCCCCGAAGTACGTGCGCGCCGGGGCGGGCGAGCGCATCCAGACGGCGCCGGTCTCGCCGGTCCCGCAGGGCCGCCCGTCGTCGTGCAGGACGCGCAGGCCACCGCCGGCGATCGGCCGGCCGACGCTGCCCGGGCGCTCCGGGTCGTACGTCATGGCGGTCTGCGCCGGGGCGGCCTCGGTCGAGGTGTAGTAGTTGACGATCGTCGCGTTCGGGAACGCTGCCGAGAGGCGCGCGGCGACCGGCGCCGGCAGCGGCGCGGCGGCCGAGCCGAGCAGCCGCACGCTGCTCAGGTCGTGGCCGCCGGCCACGGTGAGCAGCTCCATCGCCATGGCCGGGACCACGAACACCGTGCCGGCGGACCAGCGTGCGATGGCGCGCGCGAAGCGCAACGGGGTGAACTGCGGCACCGTCACCACGGCGGGGTGGGCCAGCAGCGCGTTCATCAGCATGACCTGCGCCGCGTTCGTGCCGATCGCGAACGCGTGCAGCAGGTGGCGCGAGTGCCGGAACGGCCGGTGCCGGGCGCCCGACCCGTACGTGACGTTGGCGTGGCTGGCGGCGACACCCTTGGGCTTCGCCGTCGTGCCGGACGTGTACAGGATCTGGGCCAGACCGTCCGGTGTGGACAGATCCTCGCCGCACCGCGCGCCCGCGCCGTCGTCGACCGCGAGGGTCCATCCACCGGTCCCGCCGGGCGCGTCGCCCGCGTGCACGAGGCCGGCGGCACCGCAGTCGGCGAGCGCGTGCGCCAGCTCCGCGGGTGCCGCGTCGCCGGGGACCGGCACGGCGACCCCGCCCAGGCGCTGCACCGCCACGTATGCGACCGCGTAGTCGAGCCACTCGGCCGCGCCGAACCGCAGCCCGACGCGATCGCCCGGCGCGACACCACGCTGCCGCAGCCGCTCGGCGAGGTCGGCCGCACGGCGCTGCCAGGTGCCGAACGTCAGGGCGCCGACGCCGTCGACGACCAGCGCCTCGCGGTCCGGCTCCGATGCGGATCGGTCGGCGAGGAGACGTGGAACCGTTGTCGGACCCGCGTGCAAAACCACGGCAACAGGGTTGCATGGCGCAGTGATGTACTGCAATATTTCACGCAGCCTACTTTAGAAACTGGACTGGAACCGGAATGAACTCGACTCGACGTGGGCCGCTCACCTGCGCGCAACGTGAGTGGTTCATGGACGTCGGTATCGACGCGGACACGCCCTGGTCGTACGCCACGAATTTCGCGACCGTGGTCGACGGCGCCGCCGCACGGTTGGGCGTCGTGCTGGCCGCGATCGGTGACCTGCTCGACCGGCACGAGGGGCTGCGGACGCTGCTGCCCACGACCGGCGCCGGCGGTCGCGAGCAGCACGTGCTCCCGGCGGCCGAGCGGCTCGGCGAGGTGGTGCGGGTCGCGCCGGCCGGCCCGGAGGCGGACCAGGCGATCGCGGCGGCCGCGGCCACGGCGTTCCGGCTCGCGGAGCAACAGCCGGTGCTGTTCGTGCTGGAGGTCGCCGCCGGCACCGTGCACCGCATCGGCATCGTCGTCGATCACTCCGCGGTCGACGGATGGGGCATGCGGGTGCTCCGCGGCGACCTCATGCAAGCCTTGCGGAGCCGCACGAGCGGACGAGCGGCGTTCGCCGGCCGCCCCGCGCCGGAGCAGCCCCTGGAGACGGCCGAGTGGGAGGCGTCCGAACCGGGCCGGTCCTACGCCGAGCGCGCCGAGACCCACTGGCGCCGCCAGCTGGACGCGCTGCGCGACGGGCTGACCGGCTGGCGCCCGGACGGCGGGACCGCGCCGCCGGACCCGGTGCTCCAGTCCCGGTGGCTCGCCTCGGCGCACGCCGCCCGAGCCGCACAGACCGTCGCCACCCGCACCGGGCTGCCGGTGTCGGCGATCTACCTGACCGCGTTCGGCTCGGCGATCAGCCTGGTCGAGGGTTCGCCGTGCGCCGGCATCCGGTCGCTGGCCGCGAACCGGCTGTCGGCGGCCACGCAGGCGTCCGTCCGCAAGGCGGTCATGCCCGTACCCGTCCTCGTGCCGGGGACCGGCGACCTGCCCGCCCGGCTGGCAGCCACCGCCAGCAACCAGCTGCACGGCCACCGGTTCGCCAACCTCGACCCGGCGATCGCCGCCGCCCACGCCGCCGAGGTCCTCGGCGACCTGGCCGGAACGGGAGCGGCCACGGCCCGCTTCAACTACATCGACGCATCCATCGTCGGCAGCGCGGCGAACAGCCGCTCCCTCGGCGCCGAGGCCATCCCGTTCACCGACCCGGCCGTCCAGGACCGGATCACCGAACAGCCCGACCGCCCCGGCGGCTCACGCTACATCCTGTCGGTCCAGCACCGCCCGTCCGCGGCACTGCTGACGATCGCCTGCCACAGCGACACCACCTGGGCACCAGCGGCCGCCGACATGCTCCGGCACGTCGAGGACATGCTGATCCGCGCGTCCGAGTAGGTCCGCCGGTCGGCGGACGCGGCTTGTGCACGACAGCGAGGTGGCCGCCGATGTACGTCGGCAGCAACGTTTCCGGGCGTATGCCGAGTTCCTTGAGGTCCTGACGACTGTCCCACGTCGGACCCATCAGCCGATGTACTCCGGTGAGCATTGCGGCATCCTCCTCGGCATGCCGATGAAGGTCCTCGCTCTGTTCGCCAATCCCAGAGGGACCGACCCGCTCCGGCTCGGAGCGGAGGATCGCACCATCCGGGAATGCATACGGCGCAGCCAGTCCCGCAATGAGATCGAGCTCTCCATCCGGCACGCCACGACGGTGGACGACGTCCGGAGGGCACTGCTGGACGATGACTTCAGTATCGTGCACTTCTCGGGCCACGGCACCCGCCTCGGTCTGGTGTTCGAGGACCATTCCGGCGCTCGGTACATTCCGCCGCAGGAGGCATTGGCCGACCTGCTCGCCGAGTACGCACCGCCGTTGCAGTGCGTCGTGCTCAACGCCTGCTACTCCGTCGGACAGGCCGGGTTCACGTCGCTCAGGCTGCCGTTCACGGTGGCCATGGAGAAGCCGATCTCCGACACCGCGGCGATCGCCTTCACCTCGGCGTTCTACGACTCGATCGGCGCGGGAAAGGACATCGAGTTCTCATACCGGCAGGGTGTGCACGAACTACGCCTGCTGAACAGTCCCGAGCACGCTACGCCGGTACTGCTGCGGCAAGGCGAGACGTGGCACCTGGTGCAATCCGAACCGGATGCCTCCGGCCCGGCCGGACGTTCAGCGCAACCCACCACGAACATCGCCACGCTCATCGGCGTCGCCCTGGACGTGTCGGGCTCGATGGAGGACAGTTTCGACAACCGGGACAGCGACACGCGCAGTCGGCTGGAAAGCGTCCGGGCCTCGCTCGAACGCTTCGCCGATGCGGAGATCGAGCATCGCGATACCGGGCCCACGCCACCCGTCCACATCTTCGCCTACGCGTTCGGCCTCCGCAGCGGCACCGTCTGCGACCTGCTTTCGCTGATGACGGCTGCCGATGGGGTGATGAGCAAGGCGGAGGCTGAGGCGCTGGCAGAGCGTTACGCGGACGAGTTGCGCGCGCAGTACTCCGGCGGGGGCCTCGGAGGACTGGCCGGCGTCGCCCGCGCCTATGGATTGGGCGGCCTGGTCAACCTCGCCGAAGGGCTCGGAAAGCACGAGGTGCAGCGCCGGGTCGCGGTGGAAGTACAGCACCGACTGGCCGGTCGTCTGGACGAGCTTGGCGATACGACCATGGAAGTGTCCGAATTCGCCGAGTTCTGGCGGGGCAGTGCGGCCCGGCTCGGTGATGCCGGGCCACTGATCTACGGCGACACGCCGATGCGTGCGGCGCTGGAGGCCGTCCGCGACCGGTTCGCGCGGGAGCTGCACGAACGCCCTGCCGGACAAACGGCGGCGGTACTGCTGCTGGTATCGGACGGCGATGCCTCGGACGGGGACCCGGAGCCGATTGCCGCACAGATCCGGGACCTGGGCGTGACCATCGTGGCGTGCTACCTGACAAACGTCGATCTGGCCTCGCCCAAACTGGTGCGGGCCACACCCGCGGCCGGCTGGCCGCCCGGCGCGGCCCAGCTCTTTCGTATGGCGTCGCGCCTGGACGCTGACTCGTCGCTGTGCCGCTATCTGCTCACGGAGGGCTGGCAGGTCGAGCCCGACGCGGCCTGCTTCGTGCAGGTCAACCACTCGGTGGCCCTCGACGGGTTCGTCCGGCTGCTGTCGACCCCCGGCACCGGTGAGACCGAGCTGCTGCCGAAGGGCCGGTGATGCGGACATGGACCATCGCGCATCGACCCCGCAGATACCGGCCGTGGTCGGCCTGCTGGTCGACGTCTCGGCATCGATGAGGGCGAGCCTGCGCAATGAAACCGGTGGTGCGAGCAGCCGGCTCGACGGCTGGGCCGAGGCGCTGCGCAAGGCCGCGGCGCGGGCAGCCGGCGGGGACGCCTCCGAGACCGCCGGCCCGCCGGTGCGCGTGTTCGCGTATGCGGTCGGCGTGCAGAAAGCGCTTGGCGAGGTCTGCGACCTGCTGTCTCTGCTGCGCCTGGTCGACGAACACGACGCGGACGGCGAGCCGCCCGACGCTGCGAGCGCTCCGGTAACAGCGTTCGCCGATGGTGATCCATACGAGGAGTTGGACCGGCTGGCCTTGAGCCATGGGAAGGCCGGATGGCGTCAATGGATTCGCGCCAACCTGAGCGACGCGGAGGCATCGACGCTGCTGGCGAACCTTCGCGATTCGCCGGCCCTGCTGCAGAGCTTGTCCCGGACTCTGCCGGACATGTCCGAGACTCAGGCGCGGATCGCGAAGGACCATCAAAGCGGCGGTCCGATGATCCGAGGAAAGAGCGACATCTGGAGCGCCTTGACACTGGCGGCGAAAGCGGCGGACGAAGATTTCCAGACCCGGCTGGAGCAGGCGGAGAAGCTTGTCCGCGACATGTCGAGCCGTCGGGTCACCTTCGCCGAGCTGGCGGCGGAGAGGCTGGAACGGGCGGGCTTCGCCACCCTCACGCCGGCGGAGCTGGCCGACCTGCTGGCCCGGCGGTCCCGGGCGGGATTCGGCGGCGCAGGTGTGTCGGAGCTGCTGTACGGCAACACGCCCATGTGCCTGGCCGTCGACCGGGCAGCGCAGCGATTCTCCAGCGAGCGGATCGCCTACCAGTTCGACCGCCTCAAGACCGACGTTCCCTGGGGAGAACTTCGCGACGGTTGGCGCGCGCTGAGCCGCAGTGAGCCCGAGGACGGCTCGGCCGCCTTCGCGCGGTTCGCCGACCTGGTGAAGCGCGGAGTCAACCACGTCGCGGACGTGGCAAGAGGCACGCCCGGCCGGTCTCCACGCTGCTCGTCGTCTCCGACGGGCAGCTGACCGACGGCGATCCGAATGACAGGTTCGCGGCGCTGCGCGATGCCGGGATCACCGTCATCTCATGTTTCGTCACAGACCGGGATGTGACTGGCGACCCGAGGCGTCTCCCGATGGCGCCCGACGCGTCCTGGGACGTGGATGCCCGGCGGATGTTCGGCTGGGCCTCGCCCGTCCCCGAGGGCCGCTACCTGGACTACCTGACGGAGCGGGGATGGACGTTCCCGCGCGGTGGCCGGCTGTTCTTCCAGGTCAACCACTCCAGCGTGCTGGCCGAGATCGCGCAGATGCTCCTGGAGCCGTAGCTGATGTCGCGGAAACACAAGTTCTGGTGATCGCCGAGCGTACGGAACGGGTGATGATGTTTTCGAGGGAGAAGACCGAGGCGAGCGGCCCTGTGCTCGTGGGGCTGGCGATCGACGTGTCCGCATCGATGAGGACAAGCATCGCCAACGAGACGGACGGCGATCTGAGTCGGCTCGACAGCCTGCGCGGCGCGATCCGCGATGTGGCACGACAGGCCCGCTCGACCTTCGGGCCCGGCGACGCCGGCCCTGGCGCCATCCTGAATGTGTTCGCATACGCCTTTGGACTGACGCACCTGCCGGTCGCCGTTTGCGACTTCCTGTCCCTGTCGAAGGCCGCCTCCAGATTCCACCTCGCGGGCGAGACGCCCGCGCAGCACGCTGCGACCCGGGACCCGCACGCGGCCATCGGAGACATCGCCCAGGAACACGGTCGCGCAGGCTGGCGTGAGTGGGTCGCTCGTCATCTGACCGCCGATGAGGCACACCAGCTGCTGGCCAACCTTCGGCAGTATCCGGCCCTGGCGAGCCGTCTCAAGGACATCCTTCCCGAGGTCTCGGCCGGCGAGGCAGACCTTGTCGATCGGGTCAGCCGGGACAAGGGCGCACAGGCGGTGGGCACGAATCTGGTCAAAGGGCTGTTCTCGAAGAGCCGTCGGGGAGAATCCTTGAGTGTCGGCTTCGACGCGGTACGGCTGGCCTTCAGACGGTCCGAGATCGAGAAGGCGGGACGGCTCGTGCGGGCCCTGGCGTCTGCTCCGCTGGACCAGGTGCTCGCGGAAGAGCGGGAGTTGTTCGAACTCCTGCGCACCGAGGTCGGCAGGACGTTGGTCGACGAGATGGCCCGCCTGGGCGACACCACCGTTGCGATGTCCGACGTCCCGTCGCTGCTCAACGTGTCGGACGACGGCGTGATGAGCGTGGAGGATTTCATCTACGGCCGGACGCCGATGTGCGAGGCACTGCAACTCGTGGCGGAGCGGTTTCAGCGCGAGTCGACCCGTGCCCAGGCCCCGGCGCGCTCGATCCTCTTCCTTGTCTCGGACGGCGAGTCCACCGACGGCAACCCATCCGGGGCGCTGAAGCGCATCAGGTCAATGGGCGTCACGGTTGTCTGTTGCTATGTCACCAACAGCGACGTGCTCGAACCCAGGCGGCTGCTGTCCTCCGCCGCGCCGGACTGGGACCTCGGTGCGAGATCCATGTTCAGCGCCGCGTCGCGGGTGGAGGCCCGAGGCGAGTTCGTGAAGACCCTCAAGGCGCACGGCTGGCACGTCCCGAATCGCGCCAGGTACTTCGTGCAACTCAACCACTCGACGTTGCTGTCTGAGTTCCTCACCGCCGTCCTGCCGCGCCCTGATCCAGGGGGCTGATCCCGGCGGAACTGCGTCAGCCCGGCTGAGGTGCCAGGTCGAGCGCCGCCTCGACGGCGACCGCTTCCATGCCGTGCAGGAACGCCTCCGCGTCGGCGGGTGAGACGAAGTGGGTGTCCATGAAGACGGTGATCTGGATGGTGTCCGGGACGTCGTCGATGTGGACGAACAGGCGCTCGAAGGGATCGTCCTGCTGGATGGTCCAGCGGAACGTGGTGTGGTCGCCGGACAGCGTCTCGCGGATCTGTTCGGGGGTCGGTGCCGGGCCGTTCGCGCCTGCTCGCGTGGTGATGCGGCGGTCGTTGTAGAAGCAGCCGAGGTCGAAGTCCGGGTCCCGGTCCTGGGCCACCTTCGCGATCAGCTCGTCCAGGTGTACCGGATGGAAGTAGGCGTGCTTGTAGGCCGTCATCGCCGCCCGCCTGGTCCGTGTCAGGGCCTCCGGGAACGGGACATCGGCGACGTCCAGCGCGCACAGGCCGCTTTCGGCGATGGTGCACACGACGTCGGCGAGCCCCGGGCGGAACCGGTTGTTCACCGTCGGCCGGAACACCACGGGGTTGATGCCGGTCATGCGGTGCAGGGCCACGCCGTAGACGGCCATCAGCACCGGCGAGGCGTCCATGCCGGCGCGGTCGGCGATCGCCCGCGTCGCCAGGTGCAGTGCCAGGGATCTGAACTCGCCCCGCCAGTGGCGTGGCTGCCGCGGGTCGTCGGAGCCGGCGAACCGGCGCGACGGGATGGTGCGCAGGAGTCGTTCCCAGTAGCGCAGCGCCGCCTCGTTCTGCCGGACGCCGGCCGGGGAGCGCTGCCAGCGGGCCTGCTCCAGCGGCTGCATCCCGGTGACCGGCGTCGTCACCCGCGCGCCCGACTCGGCGAGCATCACCGCGGCGCCCGAACCGTCGGTGACCAGGTGGCACATGATGGCGACCAGGTGCGTCGGCAGCCCGGCGCGGACCACCACGCCCATGCGCAGCGGCCACTGTGTCACGTAGTCGTAGCCGGTCTCCTCGAATCGGCGGCGCATCGCGTCGGCGAGGTCCGCCGGGTCGTCGGCCTCGCCCGCCTCGACGACGTCCAGCGCGATCTCGCCCGAACCGGAGACGACCTGGGACGGGCGGCCGTCGGCGTCGAAGCGCAGCCGGGTCCGCATCGTCTGGTAGCGGCTCATCAGATAGCGGAGGTTCTCCACCGTGTCGGCGAGGGTGGTGCCGGCCGGCAACGGCGTCGCGCCGCCCATCGGCAGCCAGGAGTTCTGGCGCTGCATCGCCATCCACAGGTCCAGCTGGCCCCAGGACAGATCGTCGACGCCGGAGCCCTCACCCTCGAAGGCGACCATGATCTGCTCTGCCATGCCACCGGTCCTTCCGTGGATCCGCGACGTCCATCGATCACCCGGCAGTATCGTACAGTTTCTTAACAGATAGGCGGGGCGCTGCCGGTACCATCGCCGCATGGATGACGACGAGTGGACCGTGGAGCGTCATCTGGCGGGCAGACCCGCCCGGATCGTCGCGCTGTACCACCGGTTCATCGAGCTGGCCGAGGCGTGCGGGCCGTTCACCTACGCCGTGGCGAAGACCGCGATCACCCTGAAGGGAAGCAGGCGTGGGTTCGCCGGTGCGAGCCTCAGCGACGGGTGGTTGGAGGGATACATCGATCTGCAGCGGCAGCTGCAGGACCAACGGATTCGCCGCTCCACGCCCTACACCAAGCGCCTGTTCGTCAACCGCTACCGGGTCGTCTCGCTGGAGCAGCTCGACGACGACTTCGCCGGCTGGCTGGCGGAGGCGTACCGGGTCGGCCAGGGCGATCACCTGAAGCGCCGGGAGGCACGGTAGACCCGGACCCGAGGGACAGGCAGGGATCGATCGGCGCGGGGGCTCCGCCGAGCATCTCGGCGGAGCCCCCGGTGACGCGGGTGGTGCTGGTCAGCCGAGGTACCGCTGCCACGGTCCGGTGATGGCCAGCGTGATGCCGGGGACCTGGATGTTGACGAACAGGACCTTGCCGTCCGGTGAGAACGTCGGGCCCGTGAACTCGGAGTAGGTCGGCGAGCCGTTGGACGTGCCGTTGCTGAGCATGTTGCGGGCGATCGCGTACGTCGGGCCGCCCGGGACGGAGCTGAGCACGTGCGAGGCGCGCACGCCGTCCTCGGCCAGGACGAGGGTGCCCCACGGGGTGACGGTGACGTTGTCGGGGCCGTCGAAGGTCAGGTCGGCGTACTTCGGCGCCGGGCCCTCGCCCTCGGCGGCGGCGTTGTGCGGGAAGTACGAGACCAGCGTGATCGTCTGGTCGGAGTAGTCGTAGAACCAGACCATGCCGTCGTGCTTGGTCGCGTCGGCGGGCAGGTCGCTGGCGCCGAAGGCGAAGCTGTTGACGATGTAGCAGCCCTTGCGGGTGCTCCACACGCCCTCGAACTTCTTGCCGCGGGTGACGGTGCCGTCGGCGAACTGGGTGCGGACGGGCTTGGTGGTCGCCTCCCGGTCCGGCACCTCGAGCCAGGTCACCTTGAACGGCCGGCCGAGCTGCGCGGACGTGAGGTACGCGACGTCGGGCAGGATGCTGCCGTCGTCGAGCCGGATCTGCATCGCCTCGAGCTTGCCGGCGGTGTCGCTGAGCGAGTTGGCGATGCCCAGGCCGAGCCGCCGGCCGTCGGTGGAGCTCCAGCGGTAGAACAGGCCGTTGGGGCTGCTGGCGTCCTCGGACAGGTACACGTGCTTGAGGTCCGGGTCGATCGCGAGGGCCTCGTGGTCGTAGCGGCCGAACGCCTTGATCGGCTTGGGCAGCTGCTTGCCGGACTCGGACTGCAGGACCTCGAAGACGTAGCCGTGGTTCTTCTCGTAGACGCCGGTCTGGCCGCCCGCGGTCCAGGTGGCGCCCGCGTTGATGGTGGTCTCCTCGCAGGTGAGCCACGTGCCCCACGGGGTCACGCCGCCCGCGCAGTTGCGCACGGTGCCGGAGATGCCGACCCACTCGCCGGTACGACGGCCGTTGCCGTCGGTGGTGATGACGGTGCAGCCGCCCGCGTTGACCGCGCCCGGGTCGTAGACCGTGCCGGCGATGTGCGGCACCCCGTAGACGGACAGGTGTGGGGTCAGCTCATGGTTCTGGATGACGACCAGCTTGTTGCGGCCGTCCGCCACGACGCCGGTGCCGTCGTGGTAGCCGGGCGTCTTGCCCTGGCCGCCCGACATCTCCGTGCTGCCCTCACGGGTGACGATGTTGTACGTGAAGCCCTCGGGCAGGGCGAGGATGCCGTTCGGGTCGTCCTTCAACGGCGGGAACGGGCGACCACCGGACGACGAGCCGCCGCCGGGCCAGTGCGCCTCGTGCGCGGCGGCCGGCTCGGCGAGGGTCGGCAGCGCCCCGGCGACGGTCAGGCCGACGCCCGCCGCGGCGCCACCACTGAGAATCTGACGGCGAGAAACTGTCACGCTGACACGCTCCAAAGACATGGCTGCTTGATTTCCTACGCAGCCTCGGAGACGCCGGTGACGCGGAAAGGAACGCATGGTGAACACAGTGCGTCGCTACGTCGGCGCCGAACCGTCCACGGTGCGTACCTGCAGCCACGACACCGTGGACCGCAGCCGCTGCACGACGTCCAGGCCGGTGCGCTGGTTGGGGCCGGGCAGCACGAAGACGAACTCCGCGCCCTCGCCGCGCCCGCCGGGCCACACGACCGTGACCGGGGTCCGGGTGAACGTGAGCCCGGCGGCCAGCAGCGTCTGCTCGACCGTGTCCATGCCCTCGCTGACCGTCGTCAGGTGGTACGCCATCACTCCGCGGGATACCTGCACGAGCCCATTCTCGTTAGGCCGGCTCAGGTGTCCAGCCCCAGCTCGCCGAGGATCTGCGTGACCCGGGTGTCCTGCTCACGCAGGAACGCGCCGAAGCCGTCGCCGGCGAGCCAGCTGTCGGTCCACCGGTGCCCGGCGATCGCCTGCTGCCACGTCGCCGAGTCACGCAGCCGCGCCACCACCGTGCCGAGGTCGGCCAGGTGCGCCGCGTCGAGGCCCGGCGGGGCGACCAGCCCCCGCCAGTTGGCGAACACGACGTCCAGGCCGGCCGCACGCAAGGTCGGCGCGTCGACACCCTCGGCCCGGTCACGGCCGGTGGTCGCGAGCACCCGCAGCTGCCCCGAGGCGATCTGGCTGGCGGTCTCGCCGAGGCTCGACACCGCGAACGCGACCCGCTTGGACAGCACCGCGGCCAGCAGCACGCCACCGCCGTCGTGCTGGGCGTAGCGCACCGTGGTCGGGGCGACACCGGCGGCCTTCGCCATGAGCATCGCGGCGAGGTGGTCGGGGCCGCCGGGGGAGGAGCCGCCGCCGACCGCCAGGCCCTCCGGGCCGGCGCGCCAGGCACGCACCAGGTCGTCGAGCGAGCGCAGCGGCGAGTCGCTGGTGACGACGACGACCTCCGGCTCCTCGATGAGCCGGGCGATCGGGGTGACCGCGTCGAGCGTGACCGAGATCGGGGTGGTGTGCTGCGCGCCGACCAGCCCGAGGCCCATGAGCATCATCAGTGCGCCGTTGCCCTGCTCGTACACGAGCCGCCGCAGGCCGACCATCCCGCCGGAGCCGGGCAGGTTGAACACCTCGACGCCGTGGCGGACCGCCGCCACGTCCATCGTCGTCGCGATCGTGCGGGCGGTGATGTCATACCCGCTGCCGGGCGCGTTGGGCACCATCAGCCGCAGCTCCGGGTCGTCGTCCGCGGCGCACCCGCCGGCCAGCAGGGCGGCCAGCGGAGCGGCGAGCAGCGAACGGCGGTGCACCCGCCCACCATAGTTGTGTCCCGGGGCCCGCAGCGGCGGGTAACCTACCGCCAGGCAGCCGCTCCGCCAGGCGGCGTCGCAGCGAGGAGGGTGCCGTGCGCTGGCAGTTCTCCCTGGCCAGGCAGTTTCTCCTGCTGCAGCTCGGCATCGTGCTGCTGGTGGTCGGCGCGGTCGCGGCGGTGTCCGTGGCCGAGGCGGACGCGGCGTTCCGCCGGGAGCAGGGCGCCAAGCTGCGCTCGACCGCGGAGAACCTCGCCGCCACCGACATCATCCGGGCCGGCATGCGCACCACCATCTGGTACGAGTCCCTGGCGGCCGGCGCGGAGACCGCGCGCAGCGTGTCCGGGGCGTCGTTCGTCGAGCTGACCGACGCCCGCGGCGTGCTGCTGAACGGGCCGCGGCGGGGGCAGCCGGCCAGGCTCGGTGCCAGCGGCGGCGCGGATGGGCGGGCCTGGCTCGGCGTGGTCGAGCACGACGGTCGGGCGCTGGTGGCCCACGCCCCGGTGCTCGACCCGGCCGACGGCAAGGTCCTCGGCCTGGTCGTGGTCGGCAAGACCTACCCGTCGTGGCCGGAGCTGCTCGCGACCGCGACCCCGGACCTGCTGACCTACCTGCTGCTCGGCTCGGTGCTGGGCGTCGTCGGCTCGACGCTGCTGTCCCGGCGGATCAAGCGTCAGACGCTCGGCCTGGAGCCGGTCGAGATCGCCGGCCTCGTCGAGCACCGCGAGGCCATGCTGCACGGGATCAAGGAGGGCCTCATCGGCCTGGACGCCGCAGGCCGGGTGACCCTCGCCAACGACGAGGCGCTGCGCCTGCTGGGGCTGTCCGGCGACGTGACCGGCCGGCCGCTGCGCGCCCTGGGCGTCGCCGAGGACGTGGTGGCCCTGCTCCTGGACGGTTCCGACGAGCCGGACCACGTGGTGGTCCACGACGCGCGGGTGCTGGTGTTCAACCGGATGCCGGTCCTCGTCCGCGGGCACGCGGCCGGCTCGGTGACCACGCTGCGCGACCGGACCGAGCTGACGTCGCTGGAGCGCGAGCTGGACCTGAGCCGCCGCGCCACCGACACGCTGCGCGCGCAGGCGCACGAGTTCACCAACCGGCTGCACACCATCTCCGGGCTCGTGCAGCTCGGCCAGTACGACGAGGCGGTCACGTTCATCCTGCGGGCCGGGCAGACCCAGGACGCGCTCAACCACGAGGTGCAGTCACGCATCGCGGACCCGGCGCTGGCGGCGCTGCTCATCGCCAAGGCCAGCGTGGCGTCCGAGCAGCACGTCGAGCTGAGGATCACCGACGACACCACGATGCCCCGGCCCGCCGGCGACCGCCTCGCCGCGGATCTGGTCACGGTGACCGGCAACCTCGTCGACAACGCGGTCGACGCGGTCCAGGCCGGCGGCTGGGTCAGCGTGTCCGTGCGGGACCTCGGCGCCGAGATCGCGGTGACGGTGGCCGACTCGGGCAGCGGCGTGGCCCGCGAGCACGCCGAGGAGGTCTTCGGCCGCGGCTTCACCACCAAGGCCGGCGACGGCCACCGCGGGCTCGGGCTCGCCCTGATCAGCCGGGTCTGCGCGGCCAGGGGCGGCGCCGTCACGGTCGAGGGCTCCGCGTTCACGGCCCGCCTGCCGGTCAACGGTCGTGGGGAGGCCGGATGATCCGCGTCGTGGTGGTCGACGACGACTTCATGGTGGCCCGCATCCATCACAGCTTCGTGGAGCAGGTGCCCGGGTTCACGGTGGTCGGCACGGCCCACACCGGCTCGGCCGCCCTTGACGCGGTCGAGCGGCTCCACCCCGACCTGGTGCTGCTGGACATCTACCTGCCGGACATCTCGGGCCTCGAGGTGCTGCGCCGGCTGCGCCAGCGTGCCAGCACCGTCGACGTCCTGGCGATCACCGCGGCCCAGGACGCCGACACCATCCGGGTCGCGCTGCGCGGCGGCGTCGTGCACTACGTGATCAAGCCGTTCAGCTTCGACACGCTGCGCGAGCGCCTGGAGCGCTACGCCGAGGCGGTCCAGCGGCTGACAGAGGCGCGCCGCCCGGCCCAGGTCGACGTCGACCGGCTCTTCGGCGCCCCGCCGCACCGGGCGGGCGCGCTGCCGAAGGGCCTGGCCGCCGCGACCGAGGAACTGGTCGTCACGGTGCTGCGCGACAGCGGCACGGACCTGTCCGCGGCCGAGTGCGCCGTCCTGGCCGGCCTGTCCCGGGTGAGCACCCGCCGCTACCTCGAGCATCTCGTGCGCACGGGCAAGGCGGAGGTGCGGCTGCGCTACGGCGGGGCGGGCCGGCCGGAGCACCGGTACGCCTGGCGCGGCCGGCCGTCCTGAGCCCCGCCCCGCGCGTCAGTCCTCGTCGCCGAACGCCAGGCGGCGCGCGTCGCCCCGGCCGCGGACGCGGGCGATCAGCTTCGGCAGGTGCGGCAGCCCGAGCGCGGCAACCGCGAGGAGCAGCAGGACCAGCGTCAGCGGCCGCCGCACGAACACGGTGAGGTCGTTGTCCGACAACAGCAGCGTCCGCCGGAACTGGATCTCCATCATCGGCCCGAGGATGACGCCGAGGATCACCGGCGCGATCGGGAACTCGAAGTGCCGCATGAACACCGCGACGACCCCGATCGCGTAGGCGATGAGCACGTCGACGATGCTGCCGGACACCGCGTACACGCCGAGCGTGGCGAACACGAGGATGCCGGTGTACAGCAGCGGCCGGGGGATCTGCAGCACCTTCACCCAGATCCGGATCATCGGCAGGTTCAGCGCCAGGAGCATGACGTTGCCGATGAACAGCGACGCGATCAGCCCCCACACCAGCGTCGGGGACTTCTCGAACAGCTGCGGGCCGGGAGACAGGTCGAAGTACCCGAACGCGGCCAGCATCACCGCGGCCGTCGCCGACGTCGGGATGCCCAGCGTGAGCAGCGGGACCAGGACACCGGAGAACGAGGCGTTGTTCGCCGCCTCCGGGCCCGCGACCCCCTCGATCGCGCCGTGCCCCCATTCCGCAGGGCGCTTCGAGCGTCGTCTTTCCAAGGTGTACGACATGAAGGTGGGGATCTCTGCGCCGCCTGACGGGAGTGCCCCGAACGGGAAGCCGAGCGCGGTGCCGCGCAGCCACGGCCGCCACGACCGTGACCAGTCCTCCCGGCTCAGCCACGCGAAGCCCTTGCCCGCCGGCTCCAGCGGCGCGACCTTGGCCGGCAGCACCTTCAGCCGCGACGCGATGTACAGCGTCTCGCCGATCGCGAACAGCCCCACGATGATGGTGACGATGTCGACGCCGTCGAGCAGCTCCGGCACGCCGAACGTGAACCGGGCCTGCCCGGTCAGCGAGTCGATCCCGATCAGGCCCAGGAACAGCCCGAACGTCAGCGACATCAGCCCCCGTACCAGCGACGCGCCGACCATCGCGGTCACCGTCACCATCGCCAGGACCGCGAGGGCGAAGTAGTCCGACGCGCGGAACGTCACCGCGAGGCTCGCCATCGGCGCCGCGACGAACGCGAGCAGCACCGTGGAGACCGTGCCGGCGACGAACGACCCGATCGCGGCGGTGGCGAGCGCCGCACGGGCCCGCCCCCGCCGCGCCATCTGGTAGCCCTCGATCGACGTCGCCACCGACGCCGACTCGCCCGGGGTGTTGAGCAGGATCGAGGTCGTCGAGCCGCCGTACATGGCGCCGGCGTAGATCCCGGCGAACATGATCAGCGTGCCGGTCGGGTCGTCGAGGCGCAGCGCCACCGGCAGCAGCAGCGCGATCGTCAGCGCCGGCCCGATACCGGGCAGCACGCCGACGAGGGTACCGATGGTGACGCCGATCGCCGCGTACAGCAGGTTCTGCGGGCTCAGCACCGTCTCGAACCCCGACAGCAGATCCATCAGCGAGCTCACAGCGGCAGCACCCCCGCGGGCAGGACGATCCCGAGCAACCTGGTGAAGACCAGGTAGATGCCCACTGACAGCGCGGCCGCCGTCACGAGGTCCCGCACGATCACGGCGCGGATCGGGCGGGTGCTGAGCAGGCGGGCGGAGACGAGCACGAACGCGGCGGTCGACAGCACGTACCCGAGGACCGTGTACTTGAGGACGACCGCGTAGACGATGAGCGCCACGAGCAGGAACAGCGGCGTGCGCCACGCGACTGTCCCTGCCTCACTCTTCGCCCGTTTGCGGGCTGCTTCGAGGAGATACCAGAGCGCCACCGCGACCCACAGCGCGGTCACGACGATCGGCGCGAGCGTCGGGCCGCCGAGGGTGACGCCGTTGTCGACGCCGGCGGCGACCGCCTGCCACAGCAGGACGGCGCCGACGGCGAGCAGCAGGCCGCCGACGATCAGCGGGCCGGAGGTCGTCGTGCTGGAGGCCTCGGGGGGTGCGTCCTCCGGAACGGGAGGCGTCGCTGCGGTCATGAGCGCTCAGCCCAGACCGATCTCGGTCAGTACCGTCTTGATGCGGGTGCTCTCGGCCTGGTAGAAAGCGACGGCCTCGTCACCGGACTTGTAGAAGTCCTGCCACTTCTTGGCTTTCAGCTCCTGCTGCCACTGCGCCGACCTGTGCAGGTCGTCGACGAGCTTGAGCACGGCGGCCCGGTCGCCGGCGCTGAGCCCGGGCGGTGCCACCACCCCGCGCCAGTTGAGCAGATCCAGGTCGTAGCCGGACTCCTTGATGCTCGGCGCGGGTGTGCCGGCCCCGGCGTCCTCACCCTTCGGGCTCGACACCGCCAGCGCCCGGAGCTTGCCGGCCTGGACCAGGTCCGCGAACTCGCTGGTGCTGGACACCGCGACGCTCACGTCGCCGGACAGCAGCGCCGCCTTGGTCTCGCCGCCGCCGGAGTACGCCACGTACTGCTTGGCCACCGCCTTGGCGTCGGCGCCGGCGGCCTTGGCGAGCAGGCCGACGAGGATCTGGTCGGTCCCACCGGCGGAGCCGCCGCCCCACTTGACCGCGGCCGGGTTCGTCTTGACGTCGTCGACCAGCTGCTTGAGCGACGTGTACTTCGAGTCGCTGCGCACCACGATGACCTCGGACTCGGCCGTCAGCGTCGCGATCGGCGTCGTCCTGCCCAGGTCGACCGGCGACTTGTTGGTGACCACGCCACCGACCATGACCAGGCCGGTGACCATGAGCTGGTGCGGGTCCTTCTGGTGACTGGTCACCAGCTCGGCCAGCCCGATCGTGCCGGCCGCGCCCGTGACGTTACGGACCTCCGCCGACTGCCCGTTGAGCAGCCCGGCGTCCTGCAACGTCTTCTGCATCGACCGCGCGGTGGTGTCCCAGCCACCACCGGCCCCGGCCGGCGCCATGATCTGCAGTGTCTTGGTCGGGTACGCCACGGCCCCCGCACCCGACGGCGCGGGGGAGTCACCGACGGACTGGTTGGCGCAGCCGGTGGCGAGCAGCAGCACGGCCGGCAACGCCACCGCGAGGCTCCGTTTCAACATGGGGGTGTGCTCCTGTCACAAGGAGGAGGCGAACGTGTTACGGACCATCCCCCACCAGGTGACCCAGGTCACGATTGTGAACGCAGCCGTCGTATTGGTCGTTGTGGTCGCGCTCTCGGCCCCGCCTCCAGCCGGCGGGCCGAGCACCCGGGCCCTCGCAAAGGCGATGGCGCATGGCCACGCAACGGTCCGCGCGGCGCTGCGAGGTTCCGGGTGCCGCGCCGGGGCATGCGGCCGCCGACGCTGGACTCCGCTCTGGCGAGCCTTGCCGCCGCTACCGCGGTGGGCCTGCGACACCGGCCCGGGCGGCGTCGCGACCAGTGACGCCGCCGGAGCCGGTCAGTCCCACCAGAAGTGCCAGGCCGGCATGCCGACCAGGCCTGCGGCGTATTCGGCGAGCGGCTGCTCGCTCACGTTGTCGGGGCAGAACGCGAAGTGCTCGGCGGCGACCCGCAGCGCGTCGTCGGCGGTGGCCGGCGGGGCGGCGACGCTGAGGAACAGCTCGGCGAAGCCGAGGCCGACGACGCGGGCGCCGAAGCGGTCCTCCCAGCTGCGCAGGACGGCGGAGATGTGGGCGGTGTCGTCGGTGTGGTTGGCGGGGCCGTCCCAGCCGGCGACGGTCGGCGCGTCCGCGCCGCGGCCGGCGGCGACCAGGCCGAGCCGCCACGGGCGCCGCGAGGCGAGCAGGGCCGCTGCCTCGCGGTCGGCGGTCGCGTCGGCCTTGGCCACGTCGGCGCCGTCAGTGGTGGTCGCCGGTGCCAGGCCGGGCCAGGCGGCGTTGCCCGTCGCGGTCTGTGACCACCATGACGACAGCAGGTGGGCGGGGTCGTGCTCGGCGGGGTCGGACATGTCGTCGGGGACGAGCTCACCCTCGACCCACGGCCGGGCCGCGTCGCCGTCCAGCGGCGTCAGCAGCAGCGGCCACAGGCCGGAGGTGGGGTGCGCGGCCCGCAGCTGCTCCCAGAGACCGGGTGGGGGTGCCGTCTTGCTCAGCCAGAGCACCGCGGGCTCGTCGTCGTCGAGGTCGGGCCGGATGTGCTTCCCGGCGGGCAGCGGCACCGTGAGGGCCTTGACCCGGCCGGGCAGCGTCAGACGCTTGGCGAACACCATCACGACCGTAGTCGATCGGCGCGGTCAAATACACTTCGCGCCGGAGATGCCCTGGGCCAGCTCCTTGCCGGACTGGCCGAGGACCCGGATGCCCTTGACGTCGCCGGTGTACGCCACCTCCGCGGCCAGGTCGCACAGCTGGCGGGCGGTGCCGGCGTCGCCGTCGGACAGGGTGGTGGTGACGACGACGGTCGTGCACTGGCCCTCGGCCTTCACCCCCTGCACGCCGGGCCGGGCGAGACGCTCCTGGACCTTGGTGACGGCGCCGCCGCAGTCGTCGCGGCCGGCTGCGGCGGTGGTGGACGCGCCGGGCGTGGGTGTCGTGGTCGTGGGGGAGCCGGTGCACGCCGCGAGCGCCAGCAGCGCCGCGGCGGTGAGCAGTCCGGATCGTCGTGCATGCATGGACCGACGGTAGTCGTACACCGGATAGCATCGCGCGGGTGATCCCGGAGCTGCTGACGTTCGACGAAGCCGACGCCCGTCTCGACGGCGGCCTGTCCGCCTGCTTCCAGGGCCACTACGAGTCCGTGCTGTTCTTCGCCGGTGACGCCACGTTCGACAGTGACCTCTGCCGGCCGTCGAGGCGGTCGCGCCGGGGCCGTTCGACCTCGTCGCGTTCGCCGGTGACCTGACCGTCGGTGGGTCGGGATGTTCACCCGGTTGATGCGGTCGCGGGCCGCGTGGTCGTCCCAGCCGGGGTTCAGCCAGGCGCCCATGCGCAGCGTGTCGGCGACGCTGAGGTTGCGGTACAGCGGCTTGTCCTGCGCGACGAACCCGACCTCGGCGACGGTGCCGGGGGAGCGCGGCGCACGGCCCAGGACGCGCACCTCGCCCTCGGTGGGGCGCAGCAGGCCGACCGCCAGGCTCAGCAGCGTGGTCTTGCCGGCACCGTTCGGGCCGACCAGACCGATGACCTGCCCCGCCGGCAGTGACAGGGTGCAGTCGCGCAGCGCCCATTTCCGTCCGTAGCGGCGGCCAAGGGCCTCCGCCTCAAGTGCGGGTGTCATGCAGTCCCTCCGTGTCATGGGTGTCCTGGCGCATCACTGCGCGGTACATCGCCTCGATGTCCTCGTCGACCAGGCCCGCCCTGCGGGCCGCGGACACCCAGTCGGTCAGCCGCTGCTGCAGCTCGAGCTGCTCGGCCTGGTCGCGCGGGGCGAGTGAGGTGCGCACGAACGTGCCCAGCCCCTGCCGGACCACCAGCAGCCCTTCGCGCTCCAACTCCCGGTAGGCCTTCAGCACCGTGTTGGGGTTGATGGCGAGCTTCGCGACGACCTCCTTCGCCGTCGGCAGCTTGTCGCCGGGCTCCAGCAGCCCCAGCCGCAGTGCGTGCCGCACCTGCTGCGCCAGCTGCAGATAGGTCGCGACACCGGACCGGTCATCGAGCTGGAAGTCGATCACCAAAACCTCAATCCATTAAGTGCTTAGTGGAATGATGGTCATGGAGGATCACGGTTGTCAAGGACGCCCCGAACAGCAGTCCGCCCCGGCACCGACGGGTACCGGGGCGGCCTGCTGCTGCCGTTACTTGTTCCTGAGCGTCTTCCCGCTCGGGTCCATCGTCGCGCCCGGACGTTCCGCGCCGGACGGCTTGGCGTTCGGGTCTCCCTTGACGCCGGCGACGCCGTGCCCGGGCGGCAGCTCGGTGGTGCAGACGAGCGGCACGCCGATCGGCACCAGCCGTTCGACCGATCCGGGGATGCCGCCCGTGATCTCCAGCTGCGCCGGGCTGAGGTAGCCGATGAACAACTGCTTCCCGGCGGGCATCGCCGACGGCACGAAGATGAACGTGACCTCGCCGTCCGTGTCGGCCTCCCGCTGCACGACGCTCTGCACGCCGGGGCCGGTGCCGCGCTCCAGCGTCGGGTCGTCCTGCGGCCCCACGCAGAACTCGCCGACCTTGACCAGCACCGGGAAGCCGGCCTGGCGCAGCGCCGCCTCGAGTCCCGCGGGGTCTTCGATGTACTGGCGCTTGGTCCAGGTCACCTGGACCGTGCCGTCGGCCAGCTTGTCGACGCTGTACGCGACCGTGCGGACGTGGACGTCGTCCCCGCCCCCGGGCGGCGCGGCCGACGGGTTGGCCAGCGTCGCCACGCCCAGCGCGAGCCCGGCGACCGCCACCGTGCCCGCCGCCACGGTCGCCACCCGGCGGTGATGCCGGCGCGTGCGGCCGGCGCTCACGATCTGCTCGACCGGCGTGGACATGGTCACTCCGTCCATGGCGTCGCGCAGCGTGTCCAGTACCCCTGTGTCGTGGTCGTTCATGATCCACCCTCCTGGTTGTGGTTGACGACGAGATGCCCGCGCAGCGTCGCGATCGCCCGCGACAGGTGGGCGGTGACGGTCCCCGGTGCCATGCCGAGGGCCTTGGCGGTGGCCGCCGTGTCCAGGTCGAGGAAGACCCGGAACGCGATCACCTCCCGTTGCCGCTGCGGCAGCCGGCGCAGCAGCTGCAGCAGCGCGGGGTCCAGCCCGGCGGCCTGGCCCGGGTCGCCGGTGATGTCCGCGACGTCGTGGCCGTCGTCGAGGTCGACCTCGCGTCGCCGTCGGCGCCACCAGGAGACCCGCAGGTTCAGCGCGGTGCGTACGATCCACGCCCGGGGCGCCGGATGCCGCCGCACCTTGTGCCACGACATCCAGGCCCGGGTGAACGCCTCGGCCACCAGGTCCTCTGCCAGCTGTCGATCGCCGACGCCGGCGAGCACCGCTCTGAGGCACCTGTCCCGGTCGGACCGGTAGAACTCTGTGAACTCCAATTGCCCCACGCCCTGAATACGTTCCGGGGACCGGATCCGCTTACCCGACCGGCAGCCGGTCCGCAGCCGCCCTTCACCGGATTCTCAGGTGCGGGGCGTTGACTTGGCCATGCATGGAGACCGGCCGCCACGACCGTGAGGAAACCGACGTGACGTTCCTGGACCCCGAACGGCTCGCCTCCGCCTTCGGGATGCTCGGCGTCCTGGCGGTCGTCTTCGCGGAGTCCGGCCTGCTGATCGGCTGCTTCCTGCCGGGTGACTCGCTGCTGTTCACCACCGGGCTGCTCGTCGCCGACGGCAGGTACCTGCACCAGCCGCTGTGGCTGGTGTGCCTGCTGGTGTCGGCCGCTGCGGTCGCCGGCGACCAGGTCGGCTACCTGTTCGGCCGGCGGCTCGGCCCGGCGCTGTTCCGGCGGCCGGACGCACGGCTGTTCCGGCGGGAACACCTCGCCAGGGCGAAGGAGTTCTTCACCAGGCACGGCGCCCGCTCGATCGTGCTGGCCCGCTTCGTGCCGGTCGTGCGGACGTTCACCCCGATCGTGGCCGGCGCCGCCGGCATGGACTACCGCACCTTCGTCCGGTACAACGTCGTCGGCGGCGTGCTGTGGGCGACCGGCGTCACGACCCTGGGCCACGTCCTCGGCCAGGTCCCGTTCGTGCGGTCCAACATCGAGTTCTTCCTCGTCGGCGTCGTCGTGCTGTCGCTGCTGCCCGTCGCCGCCGGACTGCTGCGCGCCCGCGTGCCGGCCGGCCGGCGGCGCGTCACCGGCCGCCGCGGGCCGTCTCGATGAGCTCGACCAGGTCCACGGCCGCCTCGACGGACCAGACACAGGAGAACGCGGCCACGGCCGCCGGCAGCAGGCGCAGCAGCCCGGCGGCATGCCACGTGCGGGGCGTCAGCAGCAGCGACACCCGCCTCGGCACCATCCCGCGGGGCGTCGCGACGTGCAGCACCGACAGGGCCGACCCGGCCGCCGACGCGCCGGTGCCGGCGGTCGCGAGCGCCGCGACGCCGATGGCGTGTGCGACGGTGCGGCGGCTGCCGACCTCGTCGGCGGCCTGCTCGTCGGCGGCCCGCTCCACGAGGTAGTCGACGTGCCGGGCAACCCACCACAGCGCGGTGGGCGGCGGCGGCCAGCCCGGCGAGCCGGGCGAGGCGGTGGTGCCGGCCGGCCAGGTGTGCCCGCTCGTGCGCCAGCAGCGCGTCGAACTGCCGGTCGGTGAGCAGCGACCGCATGCCGGTGGTGACCACGACGTAGCCGGGCGTGCCGGGGACCGCGAACGCCTGGGCCGTCGGGTCGTCGAGCACGACCAGCGGACCGTCGGCGGCGGACCGGGCCAGCGCCAGGACCGAACGGTGCAGGAGCCACCGGCGGGTGACGGACACGGCGACGGCGGCCAGCAGCACGACGCTGAGCCACGGCACCCACGGCTCGGCGGCGGTGTCGGCCGTGACGACCCGCGCGGACCAGCCGAACGCGCGGCCGACGGCCGGGACCTGGGCGACCGCCTTCATCGCGAACAGCAGCAGGTTGACCGTGCTGGCGGCCGCGACCACGGCGGCGGACCAGGCCACGGCGCGGGCGGCGGTCGCCGGCGGCAGCCGGTCGGCGAGGAGCCGCACCACGAGCACGATCAGCGGCGGCACCACGACCACCGACCACACGAAATGATCGAACATGTGACTCCGTCCAGACCGGTCGAGTCTGCCACGCCGGGGCGGTGACGGCGGCCCGGCGGTCGATAGAGTCATGCCGGTGAGCACAACCCCGCCCGCGGGCGACCGGCGGCGCCGGCCCGGACAGCTCGAGGCGCAGGTGATCACCGTGCTCGGCGCGGCCCCGGCACCCCTGACCCCGGGCGAGGTCCGCGACCTGCTCGACCCCACCGGCGCGCTGTCCTACAGCGCCGTGGTCACGACGCTGACCCGGCTGCACGAGAAGGGTTCCGTCACCCGGCACCGCGACGGCAGGGCGTTCCGCTACGGGGCGCTCAGCGACGCCGCCGGCCTGGTCGCCGAGCGGATGAGCCGGCTGCTCGCCGACGAGCCCGACCGGGCCTCGGTGCTGCGCCGCTTCGTCGGCACCCTCGACGACCGCGACGAGGAGACCCTCCGGGCGCTGCTGCGGGAGCATCCCGAGGATTAAGCTCTGTTAGCTTCTACGTCGTGTAGAAGTTCGCGGGGGAGGTGCCAGGCGATGGTGCTGGACGACGTCCTGCTCGCCCTGCTCGGCGGCCGCGACAGCAGCGCGTGGGAGCTCATGCAGCGCCACGGCGAGATCTTCGGCAGCGCCCGCCGGCTGGACATCGTCCGGGTGATGGCGGCCGTCACCAGGCTGGAGCGCTCCGGCTTCCTGCGGGTCGACACCGCCGTCCCGGCCCGCATGGCCAGCGGCAACCGGCGCACCTGCTCGCTCACCGCCGCCGGCCGCCAGCGCCAGCGGTCCTGGCTGTGCGACCTGACCCCGGACGTGAGCATCGAGGACGTCTACGTGCGGGGGATGCTGGCCGTCGAGTCCGCCGACGAGGCCACGTTCGAGACTTTCGTCCGCAACGGCCTCGCCGTCACCCGTGCCCGGATGAACGCACTCGCCGACGACGCGGCCGGGGCGGCGGCCGTGACCCGCGCCAAGGACGCCTTCGAACGCGAGACCGTCCGGGCCCTCGCCCTGTGGCTGCACCAGCTCCCCGACCACCGCTACCCCAGGTCCGCCGCCGGTTGACTGGCGGGGCCCGGGTAACGTCCCCCCGGTCGGCATCACGTGAACCGTCGGACGGAGCGGCCCATGGCAAGCCATCGTGGCCGGATCGGCCCGTTATCCCGGTGGAGCGTCGCCGTGGCGACCGTGGTCCTGCTCGCCGGGGGCGCGGCGCTGTGGTTCGTCGCCGACGGCCGTGGTACTCCTGACGCCGGCACCCGCCCGCCGGCCACCGGCGCGGCGGCCGGGTCCTCCGTGGCCGGCTCCGCGTCGCCGAGCGCCGACTGCGCCGCGCAGATCGTCGCGAAACTGACCCTGGAGCAGCAGGTCGGGCAGCTGCTCATGATCGGGACCCCGATCGGCACGCCGCTCAACGCGGTCCAGCCGATCCAGCGGTACCAGTTGGGCGGAATCTTCCTCGCGGGCCGCAGCACGGCCTCGGCGGCGTCGCTCAAGCAGGCGATCGGTCAGCTGCAGACGGCCGGGGCGAAGTCCGCGGGCCTCGGCCTGCAGATCGGCGTCGACCAGGAGGGCGGACAGGTCCAGACGCTGAAGGGCGCCGACTTCCCGGCCATCCCGTCGGCGGTCAACCAGGGCAAGCTCGACGACGCGACGCTGACGTCCCGCACCGCGGAGTGGGCCGGGCGGCTCAAGGCCATCGGCGTCACCATCGACCTGGCGCCCGTCGCCGACGTGGTCCCCGCCGACGTCGGCAGGTCCAACCCGCCGATCGGCGGCTTCGACCGGCAGTACGGCTCGACCCCGGAACCCGTCGCCGCCGACGTCGCGACCGTCGTCACCGCGATGCAGGGCGCCGGGGTGCTCACCACGCTCAAGCACTTCCCGGGACTGGGCCGGGTCCGGGTCAACACCGACACGTCCACCGGCGCCCGCGACGACGTGACCACCGCCGACGACCCGGCCCTGCAGCCGTTCGTCAAGGGGATCGAGGTCGGCTCGGCGGCGGTCATGATCTCCTCGGCGACGTACCCGAAGCTGGACCCCGCCAACGTCGCCGCGTTCTCGACCGAGATCGTCACCGGGCTGCTGCGGCAGAAGCTCGGCTTCGACGGCCTCGTCCTGTCCGACGACCTCGGCGCCGCGGTCGCGGTCGGCTCCGTGCCGCTCGGGCAGCGCGCCGTGCGGTTCATCAAGGCCGGCGGCGACGTGGCCCTGTCGGTGAAGCTGTCCGACGCCGGGCCGTGGACGGAGGCGCTCATCGCCGCGGCGAAGGCCGACCCCGCGTTCGCCGCCCGCGTGAAAGAGTCGGCCACCCGGGTCGTGCGCGCCAAGATCCGGGCCGGCCTGGCCCGCTGCGGGTCCTGATCATGCCGGCCACGTTCCCGTCGCACGCCGCGGCGGTGCTGCCGCTGAAGCTGTGGCAGCCGACCTGGTTCGACGGCGTCGCGCTGGTCATCGGATCCGCGGCGCCCGACCTGCCGTACGCCCTGGGGCGCAGCAGCCCGGCGCCCTACACCTACGGCCACACCTGGTGGGGCGTCCTCGCCTCGGTGCCCGCCACGATGGCCGCGACGCGGCTGGTCCGCCGGGCGGCCCCGGAGGTCGCCGCGCACCTGCCGGGGCTCGGCCCGTTCGCCGTCGGGGACTACGGCGCGCTCGGCCGCGTCCGGCACCCGTGGTGGGTCGCCGCCGGCTCGGCGCTCATCGGCGCCGCCAGCCACGTCGCCTGGGACCACGTCACCCATGCCTCGGTGCGCGGCACCAAGGTCGGCCTGCCCCGCCTGAAGCGGGAGGTGCTGCCGGGCGTGCCGGCGTGGATGCCGCTGCACCTGGCCTCCAGCGCGGCCGGGGCGCTCGGGTGGCTCGCGCTGTCCGCCCGGGTCGGCCGCCGGCGGCGGCTCGCGGCCTGGCACGGGCCGGCGCCGGCGGTCCGGCGCCGGCCCGCCGTGTTCTGGGGCGCGGCCGCGGCGACCGGGGCGGCGGGCGTCGCGGCCGCGGTGCTCGCCCCGACCTCACGGGAACGGATCGTGCCCTTCCTGCCCCCGCTGCCCCGGCCCGCGGTGCTGTCCGCGCGCGTGCTGGGCATCACCGCGGCGTCGCTGATCGCCGCCGCGGCCGCACACCGGCGCGTGGTCAGGTCGGCAGGCGCCGTGCCACGTACACGACGTTGACGGCGTAGCGGTCGGTGCCGGGCAGCACGCTCGCCGCCGAGTCGACGCCACGGGCGATCCGGTCCAGGCCGCGCCGCTCGTACCACCCCTGGGTCAGCATCGAGAACCCGCGCCGCTCCACGATCTCGAACCCGTGCCGGTGCAGCAGCCGGTCGACGTCGTCGTGCGACAGCTCGGCGAACCACCGCTGCCCCCGCAGCCGCCGCGCCCGCAGATGCCGCAACGACCGGGCGTTGCCGTGGTTCTCGATGACGAGCAGGCCGGAGCCGGCCTCGGGCAGCGCCAGCGCGGCGAACGCGAGCGCCCTGTCGCGGACGGTGTCGTCGACGTTGAGCAGCAGCCGGAACATGGTGACCAGCGCCGGCCCCTCCGCCGCCGCCGGGCGGGGCACGGGGCCGTCCGCCGCGACCGCGTGCAGCCGGGCCCGGGTGCCGACCTCGGCCGCCTTGGCCAGCATGTCGGTGGACGTGTCGTACCCGTGCGCCTCCCGCACCAGCCCGTGCAGGCTGCGGATCGCCCGCCCGGTGCCACAGGCGAAGTCGTGCTGGACGGGCCGGACGCCCGGGAACGCCCGCCGGACCAGCGCGCGCAGGTAGGCGCGCTGCCGCTCGTTGATCCGCGACGCGTAGCTGCCGGGTGCGTAGGTGACGTGCTCGTACTTGTCGACCGCGCCGATGTCCTGGAACACCCGCGCGTAGTTCGTGTCCAAAGCTGATCCCCGTTTCGTTCGGTGCCCCTACACGTGCAACTTCTCCGTGACGACCCGGATACGGGCAGTAACTGGCCTCGGTGGTGGAGTGTCACGGCCCCGCCCAGCGGCGCACTGTGGATATCGTGTGCCGGTGGGCGAACGGCGGCGGCGGGCACGGGGTTCGCTGGAGTCCGGCATCATGACGGTGCTGTGGGCCGCGGCCGAGCCACTGACGCCGGGCCAGGTGCAGGCGGCCCTCGTGGAACGCGCCGGGGGCACTCTCGCCTACAACACGGCGCTGACGATCCTCACGAGAATGCACGACAAGGGCCTGCTGCGCCGCCGGCCGTCCGGCCGCGCCCACGCGTACTGGCCGGTCCACGACGCCACGACGGCCGCCGCCAGACAGATGCGGGCGGTGCTCGACGGCCCCTGGGACCGCCGCGCGGTGCTGCGGCAGTTCGCCGCCGACCTCGATCCCGCCGACGCCGAGGCGCTGCGCGCGCTGCTGGAGCGCCCCGACGCCACACCCTGACCGCAGCGGGCTCGCCGGCCCCACGCGAGGTCGGGGTCGGCGTCGCGGCGGTGGTGGTGCGAAGGGTCCGCGGCCGATGATGCCGGGATCGTTCACTGTACGGTGCGAGTGCGCTCACGCTAGGGTGCGTCAGATGCCGTGGGTGGTTGTGCGGTGACTCCAGGCGGGTGGACGCGGTGGACGAGGTCACGAGTTCGGTCGGCCGGGACGCGGTGATCGTGCTGCCCGGGATCATGGGCAGCGAGCTGGTGGACGCCGGCACGGGGCGGGTGCTGTGGGGCCTGGCCGACGCCGGCTGATATGTGCGGGCCTGGACCTCCGGTGCCGGGCTGGACGCGCTGGCCGTTACCGAGGACGAGCGCGCCGGGCGCCTGGGCCGGGTGCGGGCGACGCGGGCGCTGCGGGTGCCCGCGTTCGCGCCGATGCTGCGTGGCGTCGAGCCCTACACGGCGCTGCTCAACGGCGTCCGCCACGCGGCGCCGCATCCCGACGCGGTGCTGGAGTTCGCCTACGACTGGCGCCTGCCCGTGCCGGCCAACGCGGCCGCGCTGGCAGACGCCGCCGAGGCGCATCTGCGGCGGTGGCGCGCGCATCGGCAGGGCAGCCGCTCGGCCCGGCTGGTGCTGGTCGCGCACTCGATGGGCGGGCTGGTCGCCCGCTGGTTCACCGAGCAGCTGCACGGCGCCGGCGAGACGCGGCACACGCTCACGCTGGGCACACCGTTCTTCGGTTCCGCCAAGGCCGCGGTCATCCTGAGCACCGGACGCGGCGGCCCGCTGCCCCTGCCGCGTGCGCGGCTGCGGCGGCTGGTCGGCCGCATGCCCGGGTTGTACGCGCTGCTACCGGCGTACCGCTGCGTCGACGAGGGTGACGCCGCCCGGGCACTGACCCCGTCGGACGTCGCCGGCCTCGGCGGCGACGCGGAACTCGCCGCGGAGGCCATGGCGACCCAGGCGGTCCTGCGCGCCGACGGTGGCCAGGGGCTGCGGGCGCTGGTGGGCGTGGAGCAGCCGACCACGCAGAGCCTGGTGCTGGCGGACGGGGTTGCGGAAGGCCGGGAATACACCTGCCAGGCCGTCGACGGCGGACCGATGGTGCGGGTCGACCGGGGCGGCGACGGCACCGTCTACCGGGACGCCGCCGCGCCGGTCGGTGTCGAACCGGTGTACCTGCCGCAGACGCACACCGCGATCGCCCGGACCCGCGAGGCGGTGGCCCACCTGCGGGCGGTGCTCACCGAGGTGCCGCTGGGGCCGCCGCTGGGCGCCGCCGCGATCGGGCTGCGGCTGCCCGACGTCGTCGCGGTCGGGGTTCCGTTCGACATCGGCATCACCGGCGCGGACCCGGCCGTCGTGACGTGCCAGGTGACGGACGCGACCACCGGTGCGCTCGTGGACCGTCCGGGGGTGGGGCTGTTCGACGGCAGTCTCTCGGCGACGGTGACGCTGCCCGGCCCCGGGATGTACCGGGTGGAGCTCGACGGCGGCGGCGCCTCCCCGGTCAGCGACCTGATGATGGCCGTGCCGGCCGCGGACCTCGGCGAGCCGGCGCCATGACGTCCGAAGTGGACGGTCCGCTGTTCGAGGTGGTCCCGGTCGCGTTCAGCGCCTTCCGGGAGTACGCACAGCTGGACGGCATGGAGGACGAGCTGCGCCGGGTGGTCGCGCTGTTCGACTCGCTCGGCGGCGCGGCGCGGCACTGGGACGTGCCGGCACAGGAGCGCACGCTCAGCGCCGTCTCCGCCCGGTTGGACGAGTGGACCGAACCGGACCGGCCCCGCAGCTCGGTGCTGCTGTGGATGGGGCACGGCGAGTCCAACAGTGAGGACGCCTGGCTCGCCGTCTACGACAGCCGGCCGGGTCGCAGCAACACCGCGGTGAACCTGACCACCCTCGCCGACGCGATCCGGGCGGAGTGGCGCCGGCGGCGCAACGCCGACACGTGGAGCCTCGTGGTGGTCGAGGCGTGCCGCGCCGAGATGGTGGCAACCCGCCTCAACGGGCAGCTCGCCGGCCGGCCCGAGGTGCCCCGGCGGATGGCGGTGATCGGCGTCGGCGGGGACGGGCAGACGTACCTCGGCGAGCTGCGCGCGGCGCTGGACCGCACGATCGCCTCGTACACGGTCAACGACGAGACCATCGACCTCGACGATCTCGTGTCACACCTCAAGCGGCAGCTGCAGGGCGGCGCGGTCTGGTCGTTCTGGCTGCACGAGGCCACGCCGCTGCCCCGCCCAGGGCACGCGGGCAGCCCGGTGACCGCACCCGTCGACGTCTACCGGGCCCTGATGGCGTTCATCGAGGAGCTACCCGCCGACCGGCGTGCGCAGTTCTTCCCCGGTGGGGAGGGCGGCAAGCAGGGCGAGCGTTCCTGGTTCTTCGCCGGGCGGCGCTACGACCGGCGTCGCATCAGCGTCTGGTTGCGCACCGCGACTTCCGGGATGGCCGTCGTCACCGGGCCGCCGGGATCGGGGAAGTCCGCGCTGCTGGACAACCTGCTCGCGTACGCCGACCCGGCGCTGCGCGCGCTGCTGGTGCAGGCCGGTGAGCTGGAGGACCTGCCGCCGGACGAGCGGCCGCCGGACGGCGTGTTCGACGCGTTCATCCACCTCACCGGTCTGGACGTCGAGCACCTGCTGACCCGGGTCGCCGCCTCGGCCGGGCTCGCCCCGGCGGGCGCGGAGGTCGGCACCAGCGAGCGGGTCGACTGGCTGCTCGACCGGCTCCGCGAACGCGCAGCGCCGCTCACGCTGCTGGTCGACGCCGTCGACGAGGCCGTCCTGCCGCTCGCCGTGGCGGGCTCCGTGCTGCGCCGGCTCGCCGCGCTGCCTCACACCCGCCTCGTGGTCGGCACCCGCGCGTCCACGAACTATCAGCTGGACGGCCCGACGCCGGCGGACGAGAACATGCTCGACGCACTCGGCCGCGCCCGGTCCACGACGGTGTTCCACATCGAGCGGGAGCCCGCCGCCCTTGCGGAGTACGTCGAGCGCCGGCTCAGGGCGGCGCGCGCGGCGGGCACCTTCGCGGCCGACGACGCCACCATCAGCAGCCTCGCCGAACGCATAGCGGGCAAGCCCGGTCGGCAGTTCCTCGATGCCCAGATGCTCGTCTCCGAGATCCTCGCCGAGCCGGAGACGTACATCCGGGCCGATCAGGACCGCGAGTGAGGCCGGTGGACGGCGACGTGCACGCGCTCTTCGGCGCGGCGGTCGAACGGCTGGCCGCGGGGCACCGGGACGCGCCGGCCCTGTTGCTGGCCCTCGCATTGTCCCGTGGCCGCGGCCTGCCGCGGGTCGACGGCACCTGGGTCGCCGTCGCCGAGGCACTGGTTCGCCGGCCGGTCGGCGAGGAGGCCGTCGACCTGCTGCTGCGGGCCGCCGCGCCGTACATCATGCTCGACGGCGAGCACGGCCGGTCCGTCTACCGGCTCGGGCACCGGGCGTTCGTCGAGCACTTCCGGGACAGGGCCGGCCCCGCACAGCACCGCCGCATCGTGCGCGCCCTCGGCGCCGCGGCGGCGCAGCGGCTGCCCCGGGCGCCGTGCGCCTACCTGGTCCATCACCTGTCCGGTCACGCCGCCGCCGGGCATGCCTGGGACGAACTGGCGCGCCTGCCGCGGCTGATCGACCATCTGGAACCCGGCGGCCTGGCCGCCGACGTGCTCCGCGCGTCGTTCGGCCGCGTGGACCTGCCGGTCGAGGTGGCAGCCGTGCTCGCCGCGCGACACGACCTCGCTGGGGCGGCGCCCGAGGACAGGGCAAGCGTCCGGGCCGTCGCGATGGCGCGGATGGCGCGGCAGCCGGACTTCGTGGCGACCAACCCGGATGCGCCCACGACCCCGTTCGCGCCCGAGGCCGGCGTGGTGTCGTCCGAGCGGACCGCGACCGACAACGGCTTGACAACGCACGAGGCCTGGCTGGAAGGCCGCCGCCCGATCATCGTGGTGCACCGGTCGCGCGGCCGGCGGGCGACCCCCAAGCGGACGGAGCGGGCCGAGGCGTCGGTACGCGGCGGCGCGGTGCGCTGGGCCCGGCTGCAGCCCTTCCCGCTGCACGTCACGCTGTCCGGCCATGACGGGCCGGTGCGGGCCCTCGCCACGGTGCCTGTCGGCGACGGCCGGGTGCTGCTGGCAAGCGGCGGAGACGACGGGACCGTGCGGCTGTGGAACCCGGCGACCGGGCAGCCGGTCGGCGATCCGTTGCGTGGGCACGACGGCCCCGTGCTCGCGCTGGCACCGATCAGACGCTCGGACGGGGACCTCCTGCTCGCCAGCGGGGGCGAGGATCAGACGGTGCGGTTCTGGTACCCCACCACCGGGCAGTCGGCCGGAGAGGAGTTCACCGAGCGGGCCGGTGCGGTGCGCCTGCTCGCGGCGGTGCCGCTGCCGGACGGGCGGGAGGTGCTGGCCGTCGGCGGGAACAACCGTGCCGTCCGGCTCTGGGATCCGGAAGCGGGGGAGTCGCCGGGCCGACTGGACGCGGGCGCGCACGCGCTGTACGCCGTGCGGCATCTGGCCGTCGTGCCGGGCCCGGACCGGCGTATCACGATCGCGACCGGTCACGAGACGGTGTTCACCGGCGACCCGCGGGTGCAGCTGTGGAACCCGGTCGAACCCGGCGGCCCGGCGGCGACACTGCCGAACCGGAGCCTGTCCGGCAAGGCCGCGCTGGTCGCGCCGATGCCGACGGCGGGCGGGCGGACGCTGCTGGCGGTCGTCGAGGAGGGCATCGGCGACGAGCGGACGCTGCGGCTGCACGACCTTGCCAAAAACCGGGAGTGGCACACCGGCATCGCCGGGCCCGGCATCGGCGAGCGCCGCCACCGGGTCGCCCGCTGGTCGGTCCTGCCGTTGCGGGGCCACACGCTGCTGGCCGCCTCCGTCGACCGGGTGGTGAAGCTGTGGTCGGTGCGCCGCGGCCTCCTGCGGCTGCGCGTCGAACCGTACGGCGACGCGCTGACCGGGCACCTCGGCGCGGTCCGCGACGTCGTCGCCGTCCCCATGTCGGACGGTCGCGCGCTGGTCGCGACGGCCGCCGACGACGGCACCATCCGGCTGTGGAGCCCGGCCCGCGACCGGGGGTACGCCGCGCCGCCCAAGGGCGCGTGGTTCCGGACCAGCACCGGCGTCGACCCGGCGCTCGCCGTCACCTCCGTCGCCGCGGGTACGTCGCCGGACGGCAGGGCATGGCTCGCCACCGCCAGTCGCGACGAATGGGTCCGGCTGTGGGACCCGGAGCACGGCACGCCGGCCCAGCCGCCGATGGACCCCCAGGCGGACCGGACGACGTGGTTCACCGGGACGGCGACGGTCGCCGCGGTGCCGATGCCCGACGGGTCGGCGCTGCTCGCCACCGGCAGCGGCCACATCGTCCGGCTGGTCGACCCCGCGACCGGTGCCTCGGGCGCCGCGACCGAACTCGGCCCCGTGCGCTGGCATCCGTGGCGTGGCTCCGACAAGCCGGTCAACGCGTTGATGCTGGGCGAGGAGCGGATCGCGGCCTTCGCCCCGGTCGTCGCGATGGCCGCGCTGGCGCTGCCGGACGGCGACGCGATGCTGGCCGTCGCCGGCGGCCGGACCGTGCGGCTGTTCGCGCCCACCGGCCGTCTCGGCCTGCGCAGGCTCGAACCGCAGGCAAGGACCGACGAGGACATCAGGCTCGTGGCGCTCCTGCCGCGCCCCGCCGGCGCGCCGCTGCTCGCGATCGCGACCGACGCGACCCTGCAGTTCAGCGACGCCGGCTCCGGGGCCCTGCTGTCGGTGCACCACGTCGCGGTGCGGGCGCTGGCCGCGGTACCGATGGCGGACGGGTCGACGCTGCTCGCCACCGGCGACGAGGACGGAGTGGTCCGGCTGTGGACACCGGACACCGGACTGCCGTCCGGCGAGCCTGTGGGCCGCCATCGAGGCGCGGTGCGCGCGCTCGCCGTCCGGCACGGCCTGCTGCTCAGCGGCGGCGAGGACCGGACCCTGCGGTGGTGGGACCCCGGGCACGGCGGCGCGGTCCGCGCGCTGCCGCTCGGCGTGGCGGTGTCCGGGCTGGCCACCTCGGGGCCGATGGTGGTCGTGGCCACCGGTGAGGGACTGCTCCGCATCGATCCCGACGAGACCGCCGGCGCCTGAATGGACCTGCTGGACAGCGACGACCGGACCCTGTTCGCCGCCGCCGTGCGCCGGATCACCCAACCCGACGACGCCGCCCGGCCGCTGCTGGAGGCGCTCGCGCTCGCGCTGGGCCGCGGCCTGCCCCGCGCCGGCCGGATCTGGCTGAGTGTCGCGGGCGCGCTGACCGAGGCGAGCTTCGGCGAGGACGCCATCGACCGGCTGCTGCGCGAGGCGGCGCCCTACGTGCTGCTCGACGCCGAGCACGGGCAGAGCGTCTACCGATTGGCGCACCACAGCTTCACCACCTTCCTGATCGGCGACGGCCACGCCGACCGGCACCGCCGGGTCACGGAGGCACTGGTGCGCGCCGCGGCGGCCGACCTGCCGCGGCCGCCGCACCCGTACCTCGTCCGGTACCTCGCCGGGCATGCCGCCCGGGCTCAGGCGTGGCAGGAACTGGAGCGCCATCCCGACCTGCTCGATCACCTGGAACCGGCCGGGGTCGCCGCCGAGGTGCTGCGCAGCGCCTTCGGGCGGGCCGACCTCCCGCCGCAGGTGGCGGCCACGCTGATGACCCATCACCTGCTCGCCGCGGTGCCGCCGGGCGACCGCGCGAGCGTGCGGGCCGTCGCCGCGGCACGGTTGCGTCCGGACCCGCCGCCGGTCGAACCCAACCGCGGCCTCCCGCCGCACGAGCCGCACGACTCCGGCCTGTCGCTCAACACCTGGTCGGCGGGCGCGACGGACGGGCAGCGCTGGCAGGTCGGCGCGCGCAGCGTCGTGCTGGTACGGACGCCGCCACCGCACGCCCGGCGAACCGTGCCGCCGGCGGACGGGGGGCGTCCACGGCCGGCGGCGCGGTGCGATGGGCGAGGCTCGCCGCCGCCCCGCCGCACATCGTTCTGGCCGGTCACCGCGGCGCCGTGGCGGCCCTCGCCGCCGTGCCGTTGCCGGACGGCCGCACCCTGCTGGCGAGCGCGGGCGACGACCGCACGGTGCGGTTGTGGGATCCGCTCACCGCCCGCCCCGTCGGCGAGCCGTTGACCGGGTACGCCGGCAGGGTCCTGGCGCTGACGCCGGTGGCGCTGCCCGACCGGCGGCTCGCGCTCGCGTCGGGCCACCACGACGGCACGGTGCGGTTGTGGGATCCGGTGAGCGGGCTGCTCGTACGCGAGCCGTTCGCGGCCGGTGACGGCCCGGTGCACGCCATCGCGGCGGTGCCGATGCCGGACGGTGCCGTACTGCTCGCGGTCGGCGGCCCGACGGGCGCCGTGAGACTCTGGAATCCGGCCACAGGACAGCTGGCCAAGGTGCTGGAGCCGGGGCACTCGGCGGCACCTACCGGCCCGCCGGCCGTGCGTTCGATCGCGGTGGTGCCGCGCGAGTCCGGCGAGCCACTGCTCGTGACCTGTGGTGGCCCGCCGTTCGGTGTCGGGCACGTGGAGAACGTGCTCGCCTGGGACCTGGACCTCGGGCAGCCGACCGGACCACGGTCCGGTCCCCGGATCGGTTGGGCCCGCAACGCGGAGACGGTGTCGTCGGTGCTGCTGCCCGACGGCAGCACCGCGCTCGCGATCGTCCGGCGCGAGGCGTTCGAGCACACGCTCTCGTTGTATGACGCGTCGCTGCGACTGCGGCGGTTGCTGTCGGTCGAGCGCGTCCGCGACGCCACCGCATGGGGCGTCGCGCCGCTCATCGGCGGCCGGGTCATGCTCATCGCCGCGGGCGCCGGCGGTACCCGGGCGTGGATCGGCGACGGCACGACCGCGGGCGGACGCGGCAGGCTCGAGCCCGCCGGCGAGTACCTTGCCGCCGGACGTGGTGCCGTGTCGGCGGTCGCCAGCGTGTCGCTGCCGGACGGGCGCATGCTCGTGGCGACCGCGGCCGCGGACGGCGCGGTCCAGCTGTGGGGACCGCGCCGTCCACGGGAGAGCCCGCCGAGCCGGCCGAGCCGGTCGAGGCCATCGCGGCGGCGCTCACGCTCAGCGCCGTCGCCGCGGGCCCGGGCCGCGCCGGCGGTGCCTGGCTGGCCACCGGCGGCGGTGACGGCCTGGTCCGCCTGTGGGACGCCGACCTCGGCGCACTCGCGCACGCGCCAGTCCTGCCGCAGGACGGCGCCATCACCTGGCTGGCCGGGGCCACCGCCCTCGCGCCGGTTCCGTTGCCGGACGGGCGCGCCGAACTCGCCGTCGGCAGCGGCCGCACGCTTCGCATCGTCGACCCCGACACGGCGGTGCCGGGGCCGGCGCGGTCGACCTACCGGCTCCCCTGGTGGTCCGGGCGCCGCTGGATGACCTGGAACGGGCTGCTCCTGGTGTTGCCACCGGCGGCGCGCCGCACCCCGATCACGGCCATCGGCGTCGTGTCGCCGCCCGGCGACCGCGTCCTCCTCGCGGTGGCGTCCGGCCGCGCCGTGCAACTGTGGGAACGCGTGCATGGCGGACGGCTCCGGCGTCGCCGGGGATCCATGCGCCATCCAGGCCCGGTCCGTGCACTGGCGCACCTGGGCCCCGGGCTGCTGGCGGCGGCCGGCGGTGAGGTCGTCCACCTGTGGGACACCGATCGCCGTCGCCGGCTGGCGCACCTGACGACCGGTGGGGACGGGCCGGTACGGGCGCTGGCGACGCTGCCGGCAGCGGACGGGACCGCTGTGCTCGCGGCCGCGCAGGGCGACCGGGTCTGGCTCTGGGACGACCCACGCCGCGGGTATGCCGCCGGGCCCCGGCCGATCGAGCGCGGCCGCGCGGTGCACGCGCTCGCCGTGGTCCGGTCCGCGCCGGACACCACGGTGCTGGCCGTCGGCGACGACGTGTCCCTGGCGCTCTGGGATCCGCGGACCGGCACGCTGATCCGCGACCTGCCGCTCGGCGTGCCGGTGCGGAGCCTCGCGGTCGCCGGTGGCGCGCTCTATGTCGGCTCGACCGCCGGCATCGTCGCGATCGACCTGGCGACCCTGCTCGGCCCGGCAACCGGAGCCTGACCCGAGCACCCCAACGGAGCATCTCCGGTACATGCGCTGAGGGTATATACGCGGCGTATACTCTCAGCGTATGGTGGTGCTCATGAGCGTTCCCCTCACGCTGCTCGGGCTCCTGGAACGGGAGCCCAGCCACGGCTATGACCTCAAGCGCGACTACGACACCTTCTTCGGCCGCGGCAAGCCGCTGTCGTTCGGGCAGGTCTACGCGACGCTCGGCCGCCTCGCCCGCGACGGCAAGGTGGTGATCAGCGACGTCGAGCCCGGGGAAGGGCCCGACCGGAAGCGGTACGTCATCACCGACGTCGGCGCCACCGAGGTCGACGCGTGGCTCGCCGAACCGGTCGAGCCGGAGCCGCACCTGCAGACCGTCCTGTTCGCCAAGGTCGTGCTGTCGCTGATGCTGGGCCGCTCCGCCGAGGACTACCTCGACATGCAGCGCAGCGCGCACCTGCGGCGCATGCAGCAGCTCACCGAGGTCAAGCGGGCCGGCAACCTCGTCGACGCGATGCTCGCCGACCATGGCCTGTTCCACCTCGAGGCCGACCTGCACTGGATCGAGACGACCGTGGCGCGGCTGGGCGCGCTGACGAAAGAGGTACAGCGATGATGCTCGAGGCACGCGACGTGCACCTGTCGTTCGGGCAGACGCCCGCGCTGCGCGGGGCCACCCTCGCCGTGGAGGAGGGCGAGATCGTCGCCGTGATGGGGCCCAGCGGGTCCGGCAAGTCGACGCTCCTGCACTGCCTCGCCGGCATTCTCGTGCCGGACCAGGGGGAGATCCTGTTCGACGGCGACCGTGTCGACCGGCTCGACGAGACCCGCCGCAGCACGCTGCGCCGCGACCGGTTCGGGTTCGTGTTCCAGTTCGGGCAGCTGGTGCCGGAGCTGACCGCCGAGGACAACGTGGCGCTGCCCCTGCTGCTCGGCGGTGCCCGCCGCGCCGCCGCGATCCAGGAGGCCCGGCCGTGGTTCGCCCGGCTCGGCCTCGACGGGCTGGAGCAACGCCGGTCCGGGGAGCTGTCCGGTGGCCAGGCGCAGCGCGTGGCGCTCGCCCGCGCGCTGGTGGCCAGGCCCCGCGTCCTGTTCGCCGACGAACCCACCGGCTCCCTCGACTCGCTCACCGGCGAGCAGGTCATGGACCTCATGGTCGACTCCGCCCGCGCGCAGGGCACCACGGTCGTGCTCGTCACGCACGAGGCCAGGGTCGCCGCGTACGCCGACCGCCAGGTCATCGTCCGCGACGGCCGGGTGCACGCCCTCGCCGCCGCCCGGGGTGCGTCGTGATCCGCTTCGGGGTGCGGCTCACGGTGGCCGGTGGGCGCGAGGCCGTGCTCCGCCTCGCCGTCATGGCCGGCGCCGTCGGGCTCGGCGTGTGGCTGCTGCTGAGCACTCTCGCCGGGGTCAACGCCGTGGACGGCCAGTTCGCCAGGTTCGCCGTGCTCAGCCCGCAGGCCGGCGCCGCCGACGGTCCACTGTGGTGGGCCGAGCGCAACGACTACTACGACGGCCGGTCCATCCAGCGCATCGACCTCGCCACGACCGCCGCCGGCGCGCCCGTGCCGAAGGGCCTGCCCCGGCTGCCCGGACCGGGGGAGTACTACGTCTCCCCGGCGCTCGCCGACCTGATCGCGGCGACCCCGGCCGACCAGCTCGCGGACCGGTTCCCCGGCCGGCAGGCAGGGCTCGTCGGTGCCGCCGCGCTGCCGTCCCCCGGCACCCTGACCGTCATCGTCGGCAGCACTCCCGACGTCGTTTCGCAGCTGTACGGCGCCCGCCGCGTCACGGCCTTCCCGACCGAGGCGCCCGGCATCCCCGTCGCCGCGCTCGACCTGATCCTGTCCGTCGTCGCCGGCGGCCTGCTCTTCCCGGTGCTCATCTTCATCGGCACCGCGACCCGGCTCACCGCCGCCCGCCGCGAGCAGCGCTTCGCCGCGATGCGGCTGATCGGTGGCACGCCCCGGCAGATCTCGGTCGTGGCCGCCGTCGAGTCGACCGTCGCCGCGCTGCTCGGCACGGCCGCCGGGTTCGCGCTGTACCTCGCCTTCCGTGTCCAGCTCGCCGGGATCCCGTTCACGGGCATGCCGTTCCACCCCGAGGACGTGACCCTGGGCCCGCTGATGACCGCCGCGGTCGTCGTGGGCGTCCCGCTCGGCGCGGCCCTCGCCGCCCGCGTCGCCCTGCGCAGGGTCCGCATCTCGCCGCTCGGCGTCGTGCGCCGGGTCACGCCGAAACCGCCGCGCTGGTACCGGCTGATCCCGCTGCTGCTGGGCATCGCCGAGCTCACGTTCTTCATCGGCAGGGTGCCGGAGCACTCCACCGCCCAGGTCGCGGTGTTCCTGCCCGGCCTGCTGTGCATCATGGTGGGGCTGGTGATCGCCGGCCCCTGGCTGACGATGCTCGGTGCCCGGCTCCTGGCCCGCCGGGCGCAGCGCCCCGCGACCCTCATCGCCGCCCGCCGCCTCGCCGACAACCCCGCCGCCGCGTTCCGCGCGATCAGCGGCGTCGTCATCGGCCTGTTCGTCACCACCGTCTCCATCGGCATCATCCAGAGCATCACCGCCGAACGCGGCGCGTACGTCGACGCCCTCGCCGCCTCGACGATGGTCACCAAGTTCGAACAGGACCCCAGCGACATCCCCGCCCCGGTGCTCGCGGCGCTGGCGTCACCCGCCGACGTCCGGTCCGTGACCCTCATCCGGGACAACCCGTTCACCGGCGCGGGCCACGCCGGCATGGTGTCGTGCGCTGACCTCGCCCGGTCGCCCCAGTTCGGCCGTTGCGCCGACGGAGCGGCGGTCGCCTGGGTGGATGGGGGATTCATGCAGTACCGCGCCCCGCACGGCCCCGGCGTCGTCTGGCCGGCCGCGCCCGCGACCGAGGCCGAACTCGCGGCGCAGCCCGTCATCGAGGTCGTGGTCAGCACCGACGGCGCCACCGCCACCCTCGAACGCACCCGCACGGCACTGCAGCTGGCCTTCCCCGGCGTGCGGATCATGCCGGCCACCGAGTGGGACCACGCCAACGACCAGAACTCGCAACTGGCCGGCTTCCAGCAACTGGCCGCCGTGATCATCTTCGCCAGCCTGCCGATCGCCGGGTGCAGCCTCGCGGTCAGCGTCATCGCCGGCCTCACCGACCGCAAACGGCCCTTCAGCCTGCTGCGGCTCACCGGGGTACCGCTGGGCGTGCTGCACCGCGTGGTGGCCCTGGAGAGCGCGGTGTCACTGCTGGCCGCCGCCGTCCTCGCGATCGGCGCCGGGCTGCTGGGCGCGCAGCTGTTCCTGACCGCGCAGATGCGGTACAACCTGCACCCACCGGGGCTCACGTACAGCCTGATCGTCGTCGGCGGGCTGGTGCTGTCGCTGGCCATCATCGCCGCGACGGTCCCCCTGCTGCGCCGCATCACCGGCCCGGAGACCGCCCGCAGCGAGTGACGACCGTGCTCAGCCGGGTGCCGGCCGAGCCTGCGACAGGCCGGCCTCGGCGAGCGCGCGGGCCGTGACGCGGGCCAGGCCGTCGGCGTGGTCCCACACCTCGTCGAGGGCGGCGGCGGCCGGCACGACCCGGCGGTGCGGCACCTCGAACCGCTGCTCCCACGGATCGATCAGCACCTCGGCCCGCCAGAACGAGCGGATCAGGACCAGGCCGAGCTCGTGCCCGGCGACGCACTCGGAGCGGGTGAAGCCGAGCAGGCGGGCCTCGACGACGCGGACGCACGCCTCCTCGCGCATCTCGCGGCACAGGGTCTCCAGGTCGGTCTCGTCGCCCTCGGGACGGCCGCCGGGGAGTCCGAAGTGGACGCCTTCGTGACTGATCAGGACCAGTCCGGCGGCGCCGAGGCAGACGCCGTTGGCGCCGTGGGCGCGGCCCTCGGGGCGTGAGCCCGGCGGGTGCCAGGACACCCGCCAGTCCTGATGGTTGCCGTACGCGGCGAGCGGTGCACCATCGGGTGCGGGCACGGCCCGGCCGACGGGAATCAGGTCAGGCATCGTCGCAGGCTATCGGCCGCGGTCGACCTAGGATGTCCCGATGGCGTTCTACCTACCGCTCGGCGACGGCCGGTTCGAGTCCACCGAGCACACCCGTGGTCCGTGGGACGCGGGCTCGCAGCACGCCGGCCCGCCAGCGGCTCTGCTCGGACGGGCCGTGGAGTCGGTGGCGCCGCCGGGGATGCGGGTGGCGCGGCTGACCTACGAGATCGCGCGGCCCGTGCCGATCGCGGTGCTCGACGTGACCGTGCGGGTGGTGCGGCAGGGCCGCGGCGTCACCCTCGTGGAGGCCGCGATCGACCCGTTCATGCGCTGCTCGGCGCTGCTCATCCGGGTCGGCGAGGACCTGGTGCCGGCCGCCACGCCGCCCGTCACCGTCCACCTCGACGGGGCGACCGTCAAGCCGATGTACCCGACCACGCACGACGTCGGCTACCACACCGCGATGGAGGTCCGCTTCTCCGAGGGCTCGTTCCTGGAGCGGGGACCGGCGACCGCCTGGATGCGCATGCGGGAGTCCCTTGTGGACGGTGAGGAGCCGGGTCCGCTCAGCCGGGTGCTGGTCGCCGCCGACTCCGGCAACGGGATCAGCAACGAGCTGGAGCTCAAGCGGTTCCTGTTCGTGAACGCGGACCTGACCGTGCACCTGCTGCGGCATCCGGTCGGGGAATGGGTGTGCCTGCGCTCGGTCACCTCCATCGACGCCGCTGGGATCGGCCTGGCCGACACCGCCCTGCACGACCAGCACGGCCCGATCGGCCGCTCGGCGCAGAGCCTGTTCGTCGCGCCCCGCCGGTAGCCGGGCGGTCACCGGTCCGACGCGGCCATCCACCCGGTGGAACGATGCGGCGGATCGTTCCAGTGAGGTTGGGGCGGGACGGGCGGCCGTTGGAATCTGATTCCAGCGAACATGCCCGTTCGCTCGATCGCTGGAGGGGCGCGGCCGTGACGGGATTCTGGGGTCACCTGACCGCTGCGGAGCGGCAGGCGTTCAACGGCCGGAGTGCCCGGCGGCGCTGGCGCGGCGGCGACGTGCTGTTCCACCAGGGCGACGCGCCGGCGTGGGTGGCGCTGCTGCTCGCCGGGCACGTCAAGGTCTCCTACGACACCGCCGGTGGTGACACGGTGATGCTCGCCATCTGCGGGCCCGGAGCGTTGATCGGGGACCTGGCGGCCATCGACCGGCGCCCGCGGTCCGGGACCGTCGAGGCGCTCGGCGACGTCACGGCGGCGCTGATGCCGATGGCCGCGCTCGACGGGTACCTCGACGCGCACCCGCGGGTCGTCACGGTCCTGACGCGGGAGGTCACCCGCCGGCTGCGCGACGCCGACCGCACCCGCGTCGAGCTGAGCGTGCAGAGCGCCGCGGACCGGCTCGCCACGCGCGTGGTCGAGCTCGCCGACCGCTTCGGCCGCCCGCACGCCGGCTCCGTCCACATCGGACCGATGCTGTCGCAGGACGACCTCGCCCACTGGGTCGGGGTGTCCCGCGAGGCGATCGCCAAGACGTTCGCCGTGTGGCGCCGGCAGGGCTGGATCCGGACCGGCCGCCGATCGGTGACCGTCCTGGACCTCGATGCCCTGCGCCGACGCGCCGGCACCCCCGACCCGGTCTCCCGAGCCGCATGACCCCGCCGCCCCTGGGGCGCAACGCGACAACCCGGAGGATCGCCGGGGTCAGAGGACCGGAGATCCTCCGGGTTGCCGGATCTCGCGGGGAGTGACGGTCAGAGGCGGCGCAGCACGCTGACGACGCGGCCCAGGATGACGGCCTCGTCACCGGGGATCACGTCATACGACGCGTTGCGGGGCACCAGGTCGACGTGGCCGTCGCGGCGGCGGTAGACCTTCACGGTCGCCTCGCCGTCGATCATCGCGGCCACGATGTCGCCGTTCTCGGCGACCGGCTGGCGGCGCACCACGACGAAGTCACCGTCGCAGATGGCCGCCTCGATCATCGAGTCACCCTTGACGCGCAGGGCGAACAGGCTGCCGTGACCGACGAGCGACGACGGCAGCGTCAGCTCGTCCTCGGCCTGCTCCTCGGCGAGGATCGGCTGACCGGCGGCGATCGCACCGAGCACCGGCACACTGACGCCCGCGTCGCGGTAGGCCGCCTGGGCTCCGCCGGTGATGTCGGCCTCGCCCGTGCGGGCGTCCATCGCCCTCGGCCAGCGCCCGTCGCGGCGCAGGTATCCGAGCCGCTCCAAGGACTTGAGGTGATGCGAGACCGACGACGTCGAGACCAGACCGACCGCGGCGCCGATCTCGCGCACCGTGGGCGGATACCCGTGCTCGTCGACCCAGCCCCGGATCACGGACAGGACATGCTGCTGCCGATCGCTGAGAACACTGTCCGCCATGCGATCACCATACGGCATGATTCGATCATCTGTACGAACTTCCCTCGATCGGTGAGCGGCGCAAAGTCGCCGCGGTTCGCGTGCAAGGTTGTGGGGCCCGCGCGCGTACTGATGGTGGGAGGCGTGAATGGATGGCGGGGCGGCACAGGAGTTCACCGAGTTCGTCTCGGCGCGCGGGCGGGCGCTGCTGCGGACGGCGTACGCGTTGACCGGCAGTCAGCACGCGGCCGAGGATCTCGTGCAGACGGCGCTGGCCAAGGCGATGCTGCGCTGGTCCCGGATGCACGGCGACGCCGAGCCGTACGTGCGCCGGATCATGTACAACGAATACGTCTCCTGGTGGCGGTGGCGGCGCCGGCGTGCGGAGGTGCTCACGGCCGACCCGCCCGAGCGCGGCGTCTCCACCGGCGAGGACACCGTCATGCGGCTGGCGGTGCGCGCCGCGCTCGGCACGCTCCCGCCGCGGCAGCGGGCCGTGCTGGTGCTGCGGTACCTCGAAGACCTCAGCGAACGTGAGGTCGCCGACCTGCTGGGCGTGTCGCCCGGCACGGTCGCCAGTCAGGCGTCGCGCGCGCTGGCGACGCTGCGCGGCAGGATGCCGGAGCTCGACGGAGTGGAGGCACGGTGACGGAGCAGCGGCTCGACCACATCGTCCGCGACGTGCTGGAGGACCTGGCCGGCGAGTCCCGGCCGGCGCAGCTGCTCGGCGGCACCGTCCGCCGCGCCCGGCGCATCCGCCGGCGCCGCGCCGCCCTCACCACCGGGGCGGCCGTCCTGCCGGTGCTGGCCGTGCTCGTGGCGCCGGCACTGGCCGGCGGGCGGGCCGACACCCCGTCGCGGCCCTCGCCGACGCCGACGCGGACCGGTGATGCCGCGCCCGTCCCGGTCCTGACGATCACGCCCGCCCCGGCCCGCGTGGACCTGCCGGACGGCTTCACCGTCACCGCCATCGGGGCGCCGTCCGGCGGCGCATCGGCCGAGCCGCCACTGTGGATCTACAGCCGGGCCACCGGCTCGTTCGTCGCCACCCCGTACGCGTACGCGTCGCTGGCGCCGTCCGGTACCCGCGCGATCGTGCAGGCCCGGGCAGCCACCCTGGCTCCGTGGCTGATCGACCTGCGCGACCTGACCGCACGGCCGTGGCCGAAGCTGGACAACGTGTCCGGGCAGATGTGGAGCCAGGACGCCAGGACGCTCCTGGACGGCAGCGCGACACCCGGCTGGCTGCACCTGCTCGACGCCGACACGGGGGAGCGGCGCGACGTGCTGTTCAACGCGCCGCAGGTCGGCTGCGACCGCACCATCGGCTGCGGCCCGGTGTGGTTCCGGGGCGGCGCCGAGGCCACCGTCGCGGTCTTCGACCCGTCCACCGGCGAGCAGACCGGCGTCCACGTCATCTCCGCCGAGACCGGCACGCTGATCAGGTCGCTGCCCGTCAAGGGGTACGTCGCCGGCGCCTGCAGCTGGTCGACCGACGCACGGTACGTCCTGACCGAGATGCGCCCGGAGAACGGCGACTCATGGCTCGAGATCACCGAGGCCGCCACCGGACGGCGCAAGGCCCGCCTCCCCGCGATGGCGAACGCCAACCCGGACTCCGCGTGCTGGACGTCGCCGACCCGCCTGCTCGTCGTGGACGGCGGCCACGTCAAGGTCTTCACCCCGGACGGCACGGTCGAACAGGACATCACCGTCCCGGGCGCCGCCTGGCTCACGGTCGGCCCCCGATGACAGCCTGCCGCCGAGATCCACGGCCACCACCGATCTGACGAAAACCGGTGGAGCGGCGGCGCTGTGCGCCGCTACCGTGCTGCGCGACGGAGTCGTCTAGGTAAGGCCGTGCCGTTGTACATCCTGTGAGACCTGCCGAGTGATCTGCGCGTCGCGCGTGTGCGCCGCGCGCCTTCCTGCTGCGGACTTCTCACTGGAAACGGTGTACTGCTGTGCTCGAAAACTGGATAGTCGTGCCCACCTGCCTGCCGCTGATACGCCGCCGCTGCCACGCGTGCGGGTCCGAGCGGTTCCGGGCGAGCGGCAAGTTCCGTGTCAACGCCAACCACAAGCTCATCGACGTCTGGCTGCTCGTGCTGTGTAGCGGTTGCGGGGACACCGCGAAGCTCACGGTCCTGGAGCGGGTGACGGTGCGCTCCATACGGCCCGAGCTGCTGGACCGGCTGCATGGCAACGACCCCGGCCTGACCGCCGAGCTGCTCCAGGATCCGCTGGTGCTTCGCCGTAACCGAATCGCCCTGGACTGGCAGAACGCGTGGCGCCTGGACACCGGCGGATCGGATCGCCTGGACCGTGAGGTGATCGACGTGTCGGTCCGGTTCGCGGCGCGGATCCCGGTCCGGCCGGTGCGGCTCATCGCTGAAGGTTGCGGTCTTGCACGGGCCGAGGCCGAGCGGCTGCTCGCCGAGGGAAAGGTCGTGTCGGCGGTCCGGCTGACCGGCACGGTCTCCGGCGACTTCGCCTTCACACTCAAGCGCTGAGCGCTGAGCGCTGAGCGCTGAGCGGGACCACGGGCCTGTCCGGCTTCATCCGCCGGGCAGGCCCGTGGCCTCAAGCGGCGAGCTCGATGACGTGCCGGTGCAACGGGCGGCCGTCGTCGTCGTTCACGGAGATCACCAGGTGGTTCGCGGTCGGCGGTACGCCGGGCGCCGACGTCACGTGGATGCGCCAAGTCGTGCCCGACCCGCCCGCGCTCGCGTGGAGCGTGCGGTACCGGGTGCCGACGTCGTCGCCGATGCCGACCAGGATGCCGAGGTGGTGCGTGCGCATGGCGTCGGGAGGTGGCCCCAGGTTGCCGTGGCCCGTTCGATGCCGCTGTGCCCAGCGATCAAGGGCGGCCTCGGCCTCGCGTTCGCGGCGGGCCGTGACGGCGCTGGGCACCCCGGCGACGAACACGTCGACCGCGTGGTCCCACAGCTCGATGCTGGTCAGCACGTACGTCACCTGGTCGATGTCGGCGACCGGCAGGGCCGGGGCCAGCACGCGCTGCAGGCGGCTGGCGGGCGGCGGGGCGGCCGATGCGGGTGGCCCGATCGACGGCCGGCTCGCGTCGACGCGCCGCACGGCCTCGGCCGCCTGGCCGGCGTCGAGGACGCCGCACTCCTGCAGCGCGTGCACCTGGGCCCGCAGGATCGACCTGGCCGGCGATCCGCGCTCCAGCGCCGGGGTGAGGATCCGATCGAGCCAGTCGGCGCCGTCCATCATGACCGTAGTATCGCCCGGCCGGCGCCCGGCGTGGTGCCGCCGACGGCATCGGGGCGGGGCGGGGCGCACCGTAGAATGCCGCAGGTGAGCACGGCGCCTCGAACGGCGGCAGCGAGCCTGCCCAACGCACCCGGTGTGTACCGGTTCCGCGACGAGCGCGGCAAGGTGCTGTACATCGGCCGCGCCACCGAGCTGCGGCACCGGGTCGGTTCCTACTGGACCAACCTGCGGGGCAGGCGGCACCTGACGAAGATGGTGGCGCAGATCGCCCAGGTCGAGGCGGTCACGTGTGACTCCGTCCACGAGGCGGCGTGGCTGGAGCGCAACCTGCTGGAGCGCTCGAAGCCGCGCTGGAACCGGATCCGCGGCGGCCTGGAGGTCCCCATCTACCTGCGCATCGACCGGAAGGGCAGCGTGCCGCGGCTGGTGGTCGACTACGGGCCGTTCGGGGCCGACCGTCCCGGGGACGTGTTCGGTCCGTACCTCGGCGGGACGCAGGCGCGGCTGGCGATGTCCGGGCTGGGCCGGGTGCTGCCGCTCGGGTACACCGACGAGCGGCTCACCGGCGCCGCACGGGACATGGCCCGTATCCGCGGTGTCGACGCGACCGACCGCGACACGTTCCTGGCCACGACGATCGCGGTGCTGCAGCGCCTGCCGGACGCGGTCGACGGCGTGCGGCAGCAGCTCGCGCGGCAGCGGGACCGGGCCGCCGAGGGGCTCGCCTTCGAGTTCGCCGAGCGGATCCAGCAGGAGATCGAGGCGATCGACTGGCTGGTCGCGGAGCAGAAGGTGACCGTGCTGACCGAGCCGGACAGCGACGTGTACGGCTGGGCCGACGACCTGCTGGTCCGCTTCGAGATCCGCGGCGGGCGGCTGTCGACCTGGACGCAGCGCACCTGCCGGCGCGCCAACGCGCAGCGGTACCTGGACCGGACGCCGGACAGCTGGCGGGCGTTCGCCGGCCGCAGCGCCGAGCTGTCCAGCCGGCTGTCCGCCGCGCACGACGACCGATGAACGGGGGTATCCACAGTGGACGAACGGGCGCAACGGGTGCTGGCCGGGCTGCGCGAGTTCTACGCGGCGTCGCCCGGTGGCTCCGGCGGCGACGGCGCCGGGAGCGCGCTGCGGCTCTTCCATGAGGTCGCCGCGACGGTGCCCGCCTACCAGGCGTTCCTGCGGGACCACGGGATCGACCCGGCGGCGGTCGTGTCCGCGGCCGACTTCACCGGCGTACCGCTGCTGACGAAGGCCGACTACCACCGCAGGTATCCACTGCCGCAGCTGTGCCGCGGCGGCCGCCTCGACGGTGCCGAGACGGTCGCGGTGTCGTCCGGGTCGTCCGGGCAGCCCACGGTGTGGCCGCGCTCGGTGCTCGACGAGCTGGTCGTCGCCCGCCGGTTCGAGCAGGCGATGGTCGGCAGCTTCCGCGCGGACCGCAGGCGGACACTGGTCGTGGTCTGCTTCGCGCTGGGCTCCTGGGTCGGCGGCATGTACACCGCCGCCGCGTGCCGGCACCTGGCCGCGAAGGGGTATCCGATCACTGTGGCGACGCCCGGCAACAACCTCGACGAGATCCTGCGGGTCGTCGAGGAGCTCGGGCCGCACTTCGAGCAGGTGGTCCTGGCCGGCTACCCGCCGTTCGTGAAGAACGTCGTCGACGCCGGCCGGCAGCGCGGCGTGGACTGGCCGGCCTACTCGATCCGGCTCCTGCTCGCCGGTGAGGTGTTCAGCGAGGAGTGGCGCACGCTCGTCGGCTCACGCGCCGGGATGGCCGACCCGCTGGCGGACTCGGTCTCGTTGTACGGCACCGCCGACGCCGGTGTCCTGGGCACCGAGACGCCGCTGAGCGTCGCGATCCGCCGGTTCCTCGCCGGGCGCCCCGACGCCGCCCGCGCCCTGTTCGGCGACCCGCGCCTGCCGACGCTCGTGCAGTACGACCCGGCGACGCGGTACTTCGAGACGCACGACGGGACGCTGCTGTTCACCGGCGACGGCGGGATCCCTCTCGTGCGCTACCACATCGCCGACGAGGGCGGCCTGATCTCCCACGACGCGATGCTGGCGTTCTGCCGCACCCACGGCTTCGACCCGACGACCGGCCTCGACGGTGCCGCAGCCCCGGACCTGCCGTTCGTCTGGGTCTTCGGCCGGTCGCTGTTCACGGTCTCCTACTTCGGCGCCAACATCTACCCGGAGAACGTGACGGTGGCGCTGGAACGGGCCGGCATCAGCGACTGGGTGACGGGCAAGTTCGTCCTGCAGGTGGTCTCCGACAGCGACGAGGAGCGCCATCTGTCCATTGTGGCCGAACTGGCGCCCGGCGAACCCGTGGAGCCCGCGCGGGCCGGGCTGCTGGCCGGCGCGATCCGGGAGGAGCTGCTGCGGCTCAACAGCGAGTTCGCCAACTACGTACCGGCGGCATATCAGACACCGCACGTCGAGCTGCGCCCCACCGGCGACCCGGACTACTTCCCGCCGCAGGTCAAGCACCGCTACACCCGCCCGGAGCGGTGAGGCCCGCGGGCCGCTACGCCGGCAACGCGCGGAGCCGGGCCGCCATGACGTCGCACAGGACCCAGCCGTCGAACCTGACGGCCGCGGGCTCGGCGGGGTGCCAGCCGCGATCGAGCGCCTCGTCCAGCAGCGTGGCCCTCGATGTCGTCGTCTGTACAGGCCGCGGCGAGCGCTAGGGGCGGCCGGCGGGGGTGGTGTGCTGCTGGATGGTCCACAGCAGCAGGTTGGCGTCGCCGGCGAGGGAGTTGAAACGGATGTTGCGGGCGCCGCGGACCACGATGACGGCGCGGAGGGCGACGCCGAGCCACACGGCCAGGTCGCCGGTGCGGGTCACGCCGAGCTCGCGGACCCCGGTGATCTGGGTCCACGGCACGACCCGGTCGGCGCGGGCGGTGTGGTGGACGAGGCCGCGCTCACCGATGTCGAAGCGCTCCGCCGGGCGCAGCGCGCTCTGCGCCAGGCGCACCACGCCGAACATCAGCAGCACCAGCCCGATGCCGAGCACCAGGCCGGGCAGCGGGCTGAACCCGCCCTGGCCCGCGTCGGCGATGTACGCGGCGCTGATCGTCACGCCGATCCAGGTGACCACGGCGCCGGCGAGGGTGAAGCCGATGCCCTGCCTGAGCCGCCGGCCGGTGGCCACGTCGAAGGTGCGCTCGATGGCCCCGACCGTTTCGGACTGCGGCACGTGCTCCATGGACACCTCCATCGACGTCGATGCGTCGACGGTAGCATCCGGGCGCGCTCAGGCTTTCGGCGTTGCGGCGCGGATCGCGCGGTACGCCTTCCAGGGCACCTCGGGGCGGGACAGGGACCGGTGCTGCAGGTACCGCCGCGTCGTGGCCCGGCACGTGCGCACGGTGCGGATCGCGTCGCCGGCGCCGGTCCGGCTGCGGCCGTTGGGTTCGATCAGCCGCCGGGGTACGAGCAGCCAGCCGTCGCCGTCACGGACCAGGTCGCCGCACACGTTGGCGTTGTGCAGCCCGGACAACTGGGCGTCGTGGCGGTGGACCAGCAGGCTCGCGGGGCCTTCGGCGACGGCCACGTCCGGCGGCACCGCCGGCCGGTATCCGCGGGCGTCCGCGCCGATCGTGGTGCGGACCAGCAGCGGCGCGCCGGACGCGTCACGGGCGCAGAGCACCGCCGTCCGGTACCCGCCGAGGACCGCCGAACCCAGAAGGCCGCCGGCGGGCGGGGCGGCGGCGTCCGGCAGCGACCGCCGTGACACCGCCGTCGGCGTCACGGTGATGAGCAGGCGCATGAAGTAGAAGTCCGTCAGCCGGGTCGCCGGCCAGTCGAGGTAGGCGCGCGACTTCGGCTGCCGCTGGAACATCCGCGCCCAGAACGCGGCGAGGTCGCCGGTGGGTTCGGTGTGGATCTCGTCGGGGCAGGTCGCGGTGCCCTGCAACAGGATCTGGCCCGGGTCCGCCAGCCCGCTCGCCGTCGGGTCGGAGAACAGCACCGCGACGCGGGCGTCCCGGCGGACGTTGAACGCCTTCTGCGGGAAGCCGATCGACGTGGTGATGAGGAACGTGCCGTCCGCGAGCAGCAGGCCCGACGTCGGCCACGCGAGCGGGCTGCCGTCCTTGGACAGGGTCAGCAGCTCGCACGTGCGGTACGCGTCGATGGCGGTGGCGGTTTCCGGCGCGGCAGACAGCATGATCGACATCGTGGGCGATCGTCGATCTACGCCGGGACGGCGGTCACAGCCGCACGACCACCATGTCCCACTGGCCGTTCTGGTCCTCCCGCGAGCCGACGATCGTGCCGCGGGGGACGAACGCCGCCTCGTCGGCGCCGAAGTACGTCATGCCGATCAGGCCGTCGCCGCAACACCAGCGCAGATGCGCGCGGAGTCCCTCGTCGACGCCCGCCTCGGCGAGCGCCGCGTCCCATTCCTCGTCGGGGTCGCCCTCGAAGTCGAAGAGGTCCTCGGGGCCGTCGCCGACCTGGGTCGCAGCACCTCGAACGCGGGAGTGAGCCGGGCACGCCATTGCTCAGACATGCCCGTGGATCTTAGTCAGTGCTCGACGCCCACACCGTCGAGGGCGGGGTGACGGTGACCGGCTCGGCCGGCATGATGATCCACAGGATCGGGTACACCAGGATCTGGCTGCCCGGGATCAGCAGCAGGATCAGGACGAACAGCAGCCTCGCCGGCCAGGGGTCGATGCCGAAGCGCCGCCCGAGCCCGGCGCACACACCGCCGAGCACCCGGCCCTGCGCCGGCCGGACCAGGCCCTGTTGTCGCATCGACTGGTACACGGTCTCCATCGTCTTGCTCCTTCACGCTTGTGTGTTGTGCCTCAAGCGTGCGGCAGGCAGACCCTTGACGGCATCAGGGAACGGCCCCGGTCGGCCCCTGAGGAAATCGCCTCGCCGTCCCTGAGCCCGGGAGCCGGACCGTGACGAGGAGGCCACCGCCGGGGCCGGGGACGAGGTCGACGGTCCCGGCGTGGGCGCGGACAATGCTGTGCTTCGGCCAGGTAGGGCTCGTCCTCCACGATCAGTACGCGCATACCGGAATGCGATGAACCGCCGTGCGCCACCAGGGGCGTGACGCCAGCGCGGCCAGCCCGGCACCGGCCGCGTTGACCAGGACGTCGTCCACCGACGACACCCGGTCCAGCTGGAGGGCGTACTGCGCGGTCTCGACCAGGATCGAGCAGGCCGCGCCGAGCGCCAGGATCCGCGGCACGGACGCCAGCGCCGCGAACCGCACCGGGGCGAAGCACCCCAGCGCCGCGAAGACCAGCAGATTGCCGCCGATCCCGATCGGTCCCATCGTGACCAGGTCCCGCAGCGGGACCAGGCTGACCCGGCCGGGGACGATGCCCGCCCCGGGGCCCGGCATCATGGTCATCCACACGAACGGCACCGTCCCGTAGACCATGCCCACCTCGGCCAGCGACACCTGCCACGCCGACGTGACGCCGGCGGCGCGCCGGCCGGCTGCCAGCGCCCAGACCGCCAGCGCGGCCAACGGCACCGCGACCAGCGTCATGAGCAGCACGCCGTTCTCCGTGTCGTAGCAGCCGTGCCACCGCCCGGACAGGCACGCCGGGGCGGACATCATGAGCGGCCGCCGCACGGCGAACACCGCGCCCGCCAGGCCGATGGCCACCAGGCCGATGGGCGCGATCCTGCGGGCGGGGCGGGGCGACGCTGACGGAGATGCGCTGTGGTTCATGCCCTCATTGCAGACGGCGGGCCGTTGCAGGGGCGTATGCGGTTTTGCATACGCCCGCGATACACGGGATCGCGGCGATGGCAGACTGCTGGCCATGCCGGAGATCGTGCAGCTGCTGGCCTCGCCGGTGCACCGGTACGTGGGGCGCCCCGCCGACGGCCCGCTGCCGGCGCCGGTGGGGGAGCTCGTCGAGGAGATCCGGATCCGTGCCGGGCTCGGCGTCGTCGGCGACCGGTACTTCGGCAGACCCGCGCACCGGGAGGCGAGCGTGACCGTCATCGCGCGGGAGTCGCTGCCGGGCGGCGCGGGCCTGGTCGAGGTGCGGCGCAACATCATGGTGGCCGGCATCGCCGTCGACGACCTCGTCGGCGCGGTGCTCACCCTCGACTCCGGTGACGGCCCGGTCCGGCTGCGGGTGCGGCGGGCCGCGCACCCGTGCGCGTGGATGGACGTCACCGTCGGCCCGGGCGCCTGGAAGGCGTTGCGCGGCAAGGGCGGCGTGCGCTGCGAACCGCTCGACGACGGCATCCTGCGGGTCGGACCCGTCACCGTCACCGTGCAGCGCTGAGCGGAGGGTCACACCCGGAACTGGCCCACCAGCTCGCGCAGGTCGTGGCTCATCGCCGACAGTTCGTGCGCGGCGGCGCGGGTGTCCTGGACGCCGCCGGTGGTGCTCTGCGCCGCGGCGGAGATCCCGGCGATGTTCGCGGCGATGTCGGCGGAGCTCGTCGCCGCCTGCGTGATGTTGCGGCTGATCTCGTCGGTGGTCGCGGTCTGCTCCTCCACGGCGGAGGCGATCGTGTTCTGGTAGTCGCCGAGCCGGCCGGTGATCTCGACGATCTGGTTGATCGCGTCGGTGGCCGCCGCGGTGTCCTGCTGGATGCTCTGCACCTTCGCGGTGATGTCCTCGGTGGCCCGGCCGGTCTCCTGCGCCAGCTGCTTGACCTCGCCGGCGACGACGGCGAAGCCCTTGCCGGCCTCCCCGGCGCGGGCGGCCTCGATGGTCGCGTTGAGGGCGAGGAGGTTCGTCTGCGCGGCGATGGCGGTGATCGCCTTGACCACGTCGCCGATCTCGCGGCTGGACGAGGCGAGCCGGCCGATCAGGTCGAAGGTCGCCTGGGTCAGCTGGTTGGTCTGGCCGCCGATCCTGGCCGCCTCGGCGGCGGTCCCGGCGATCTGCTGGATGGAGACGCTCATCTGCGCGGCGCCGTTCGCCACGGTCCGCACGGTGCCCGACACCTCGTCCGCCGAGGCGACGATGAGCCCCGAGCGGTCCGACGTCTGCCGGGCGCCGGTCATGATGCTGGTCGACGTGTCGGTGAGCCTGGCGCTGGCCTCGGCGACGGTCGCGGCCGACCCACCGATGGCGCGGACGGTGTCGCCGATCTTCGCGACGAACGTGTTGAACGACCGGCTGACCGACGTGAACTCGTCGTCGCCGCCGGCGTCCAGGCGCCGGGTCAGGTCCCCGTCGCCGTCGGCGATGTCGGCGAGCCGGTCGCCGATCGCGCGCAGCGGCCTGATGATGGACAGCGACAGCGCGACGGCGAGCACGATCGACAGCAGCAGGGCCGCGCTGCCGGCGACGGTCGCGGTCCGGCTGGTGGTGCTCGCCGAGTCGTGCGCGGCGTGCTGCGCGGCCGTGGCCTTCTCCCGCGCGACGGCGAGCAGGTCGTCGACGCCGTCGCTGATCGTCTGGTAGACGTCCAGCGCCTCGCCGGCGACGATGTCGTTCGCCTCGGACGTCTGCGCCGCGGTGCCCGCCCGGTACGCGGCGATGACCCGCTCGTCGAGGTCGAGGAACTCGGTGAAGGCGGCCCGGATCGCGCGCACGTCCGCCTGCTGGCCGGCGGTCAGCGGCAGCGCCGCCATAGCGTCGACCTCGGCGCTGAAGCTGTCCATCGCCGCGAGGAACGCCGAACGCGACGGTGCGGTGTCCGCGGCCGCGTCCTCGGCGCCGCGGACGATGTCGAACGCGTAGCCGGCCTGCCAGCCCAGCACGTCGGTGCTGCGGAACTTCAGCTGCTGCGCCGCGTCGAGCTCGGCCTGCGCCGCGGACAGGCTGGACGCGGTCGTGCGGGTGCCGTCGGCCGACGACAACGCCGTCAACCAGATGGCCACCACGCACAGGGAGACGATCAGGAACCCGACCGCCAGCCGCGTCGCGACCCGGGTCCGCCGGAGCATGTGCATGTCGTCCAGCCTCCTGAACGGGTTACGCCATCGGGCACTCCTCCGCTTCATCGGCGGCCGGCGGCGGCCCGGCAGCAAAATCCGCAGACTTTTTGATGGCGCCGAACAGCGGGGAACGCAGCAGCTGCCGCCACGGCAGGAAGAGCGGCGCGGGGAGGGTGTCGAAGTCGTACCAGCCGAGGCTGACGCACTTGTCGGGCTCGAGGATCGCCGGCTCGCCCGACGCGTGGTCGCTGAGCATCCAGACGGTGACGTAGTGGCGGTGCTCGTCGGTGAAGACGTCGTTGGTGACGGCGCCGAAGCGGACGTTGGTGATGTGGACGCCGGTCTCCTCGGCGACCTCGCGGACCGCGGTGTCCTCGAACGACTCGCCGAACTCGAGGTGACCGCCGGGGACGGACCACGTGCCGGCGCCGTGCGCGCCGCGGCGCCGCCCCATCAGGAACCTGCCGTCGCGGAACACGAACACCCCGATCCCGACCCTGACTTCGGCGTCCACCACGGCGGCCATGGTACCGGCGGCGAAGGGTCACACCGTGTCGAGCTCGGCGAGGTCCGTGAGGTCGAGCGCCACGCGGGCCGCGGCGACGTTCTCCTCCAGGTGCGCGAGCCGTGACGTGCCGGGGATCGGCAGGACGGCGGGGGAGCGGTGCAGCAGCCAGGCCAGGGCGACCTGGGTCGTGGTGACGCCGTGGCGGGCCGCGACGCGGGTGGCGGCGGAGGCGGTGCCCGCGCCGGTGAGCGGCGCGACCGGCAGCCATGGCAGGAACGCGATCCCGTGCCGCTCGCAGTGCGACAGCACGGCCTCGGACCGGCGGTCGGTGAGGTTGTACCGGTTCTGCACGCTGGCGATCGGGGCGATCCGGGACGCCTCGGCGAGTTGCTCGACGGTGACCTCCGACAGCCCGATGTGGCGGACCTTGCCCTCGTCGCGCAGCCGCCGCAGCGCACCGACCTGGTCGGCGAGGGGCACCTTGGGGTCGACGCGGTGCAGCTGGTACAGGTCGATGCGCTCGACCCGGAGCCGGCGCAGGCTGAGCTCCGCCTGCTGGCGCAGGTACTCGGGCCGGCCGAGCGGGATCCATTCCCGGCCGAGGTTGATCTGGCCGCCTTTCGTGGCGATGACGACGTCGTCGCGGTACGGGTGCAGCGCCTCGGCGAGCAGTTCCTCGTTGGCGCCGAAATCGTAGGCGTCGGCGGTGTCGATGAGGGTGACGCCGAGCTCGACGGCCCGGCGGGCGACCGCGGTCGCCGCGGCGCGTTCCAGGGACGCGGGGCGGCCGGTGAGCCGCATGGCGCCGAAGCCGAGCCGGTGCACCGGCATGTCGCCGCCGATGGTGAAGGTGGTGGTCTCCATGGATTCCACCCTGCGGGGCGCGATCCATTAGGACAAGTGACAGGTTGTGGACCCAATCGCGTAGCATCGCTACGGTGTTGAACCTGGAGCGGCTGCGTGTCCTGCACACCGTGTGGACCACCGGGTCCGTCGGCGGCGCCGCCGCGGCGCTGCACGTCACCACGTCGGCCGTCTCGCAGCAGATCGCCCGGCTCGAGCGGGAGGTCGGCCAGCAGCTCCTGGAGCGGCAGGGCCGCGGCGTCCGCGTCACCGAGGCCGGCGCCGTCCTGGCCCGCAGCGCGGGTGACGTGCTGACGCTCGTCGAGCGGGTCGAGGCGGGTCTCGCGGAGCACCGCGGCGTCGTCGCCGGGCCCCTCGCGGTCGCCGCGTTCGCGACCGCGGCCCGGGGGCTGCTGCCCGGCGTCCTGGCGCAACTGCGGACCCGCTGCCCCGACCTGGACGTGTCGCTGTCGGAGCTGGAGCCCGACGCGGCGGTCGCCGGCCTGCGCCGCGGCCACCTCGACGTCGCCGTCGTGCAGGACTGGTCCGACGACGTCCTCGCCGTCCCCGACGGGCTGTCCCGGCGGCACCTGCTCGACGACCCGTTCGACGTCGCCCTGCCCGCCGCGCACCCCCTAGCCGGTCGCGCCGCCGTCGCCGTCACCGACCTCGCCGGCGACGACTGGATCGGCTGGAGCACCGGCCAGATCTGCCACGACTGGCTCGCCGCGACCCTGCGCCGGCACGGCGCCCAGGCCCGGATCCGGCACACCGCGTCGGAGCACTCGACCCAGCTGGCGCTGGTCGCCGCAGGGCTCGGCGCGGCCGTGATCCCGCGCCTCGGCCGCGATCCGGTGCCGGCGTCGGTGCGCATCGTGCCGATCGACCCGCAGCCCGCCCGCCGGGTGTTCGCGCTGTGGCGGGACAGCGCCGCGGCCCGCCCCGCGGTCGCCACCGCCGTGGACGTCCTCGCCGCGCACGCCGCCCGGCTGGGCCCGCCCGGCCCCTGACCCGCCGGGCCGGGTCGCGGCGCCCCGGCGGGCACCGGTCCACGACCGCACAAGGCCACATCGGCCCGGGAAACCGCCGGCCAGGATCAGCTCCAGCGGGCTTCCGGCATCGTCGCGCAGATCGAGTCGAGGTCCGCCGCCGTCTGCGCGCGGACCCACAGCCACACCCAGCCGTCACCGTGGGTGCGCACGAGCCCGCCGGGTGTGGAGTACCAGCGCACCGGCGACTCCTCCAGCTCGACCCACATCGGCAGGTCCGGCAGCGGCAGCCGGTCGAGGCCGGCGATCGCCGCGGGCACCTGGTCCGGCGCCAGCTCGCACGCGTTGGACGGCGCGTCGGGGTGGTCGAGGGCGGCGGTGAGCGCGAAGTCGACGCAGGCGAGGGAGAGCCGGTCGACGTACGGCTGCCAGCCGGACCCGGTGTCGATGACGACCGGCGGGTCGGGCAGGTCCGCGCCGTCCAGGGGGATGCCCCACGCCGTCTCCGCGATCAGCGGGTCCGCCCAGTGGAACTCCAGGATCCCGTCCTCGACGGACGCGCCGCGCGGGTCGAGCGGGGTGCCGCACGCGTAGGCCTCCCGCAGCGCCGCCGGCGGTCGCGGCCCGAGGCGCTCGTGCGCCACGGCCGGCGAGACCGGCAGGTCCCAGACGGCGGCGAACAGCCGCAGGAACTCCCACACCGCGGCCCGCTCGCCCAGCCGCCCCCGCAGCGCCGCCGCCGTGTCGAACCCAGTCATCGACCAGAACGATACGACCGGACCTCGCCGCGGAAAAGCGCCGGAATTGCCGGCGGGAAATGTGTTATGCGCCGACCGCCACGAGGGTCGCCATTGTGGTGACGTGGCGTTGCCGGTCCGACACTGGCATGCTGATCGCCTGGTGGGAGGGCTCCGGGTCCGTGGATCGGTGATGGCACATGGGTGGGGCAGGAACGAAGAGGGTGGCGCTGGTCGCAGCGGCACAGGCCGGCGACGAACGGGCCCGGGACGAGCTCATGGCGGCCTACCTGCCGCTGGTGTATTCGATCGTGCGCCGCGCGCTGGCAGGCCACCCGGCGTCCGTCGACGACGTCGTCCAGGACACGATGGTGCGCGCACTGCGCCAGCTCCGGTCGCTGCGGGACCCGGAGCGCTTCCGTGCCTGGCTGGCCGCGATCGCCGTCCGGCAGGCCGCGACCCAGCTGCACAGTGAGCGGCTCACCGTCGGGCGGACCGCCACGCTGGACACCGTGATGGGCACGCCGGACGCCGTCGACTTCGAGGATCTCACGATGCTGCGCGTCGAGCTCGCCGGGCAGCGCCGGCAGGTCGGGCAGGCGGTTGCGTGGCTCGATCCGGACGACCGGGCGGTGTGGTCGCTGTGGTGGCTGGAGCTCGGCGAGGAGCTGAGCCGCGCCGAGCTCGCCGCCGCGCTCGGGGTGAGCGTCGCGCACGCCGGCGTGCGGGTGCAGCGCATGCGGCGACGGCTGGACCAGGCGCGCGCACTGGTCGCGGCGCTGGACGCCCGGCCGCGTTGTCCATGGCTGGACACCGTCGTGGCGACCTGGGACGGCTTCCCGGGGCCGCTGTGGCGCAAGCGGATCAGCCGGCACACCCGCTCCTGCAGCACGTGCGCCGTCGCCGCCGACGAGATGGTCGCCACCGAGCGGCTGCTGGCCGGGTTCGCGCTGCTGCCGGTACCGGCGGCACTCACCGCCGCACTGACCGGCCATGGCCCGGTCATCGGGCCGGCGGCGAGCAGCGCGGGCGGCGCGGTCGCCACCACCGCGCACGCGCCCCTGACCGCCGCGGCCGCGACCACCGGCGGGGCCGCCGCCACTGGCGGCGGCTCGCTGACCGCGACGGCGGCCACGGCCGCGGGCGGGACGGCCGTCACCAGCGGGTGGCTGGCCGGCCTGCCGGTCGCGAAGCTGACGGTCGCCGCCGTGATCGTCGCTGGGTTCACCACCGCCCTGACCTGGTCGAGCGATGCCGCGCCGCCCACCACGGCCGCGCCGCCGAGCCGGCCCCCATCGTCCGCGCCGTCCCCGGCGACGCTGCGTCTGGGGCCGATGTCGTTCGAGTCCAGTGCCGTGCCCGGACGCTACCTGGGCATCGATGGACAGTTCGGCGTCCTGGCCGCCGTCACCAGCCCGGCGGCGCGGGACCAGGCGACGTTCGAGGCCGTTGCGGGCCTGTCCGATGCGACCTGCTACTCGTTCCGGGCGGCGAACGGGCAGTATCTGCGGCACCTGTCATGGCGGCTGCGGCTGAGCGGGGACGAGGGCAGCCACGTGTTCCGCGGCGACGCCACGTTCTGCCCGATCCTCACCGAGGACGGCCAGGTGTTCCTGGAATCGGCGAACTACCGGGGCTACTTCATCCACCGGCAGGACGACCAGCTCTGGGTGGACCAGGGCGACGGCAGCGCCGCCTTCCGCGCCGACAGCGCGTTCCGCGTCCGCCCGCCCTTGTCCTGAGGCCGCGCTCCGCCGGCGACCGCACCACCGTCCCCGGCATAACAACAATATTCTCGCCAAAAAAACCTGTTATGCCGGAGAGGATTTCCGGTCGCAGCAGTGGGCGCAATCAATATCACATGAATGAATCGATGTCGCTGAGTTGTGTTGCCGACATTTGCCCAGGTCAGCGATCGCGACCTGCATTGATACGGCAAATGGGAGCGTTCCCGAATCGCGTCCGAGGGCATTTCGCGCTGATTTCCGGGCGGTTAGCAAGGCGTCTTGACAATTGATGTTAGCGATCACATCATGAAGTCCCCGTCGCATTCGCGTCCGGATCGCCGGCCCCTGGAGTAACAAGGGACCGGTGTCTCCGGCCGGTTTGCCGTGCCCAAGCAGCTCGGAGTCGCAGCTATGTTCAAGGTGCTCACCGTGTTCGCCCGCCGTCGCTGGACCCTGGCCGCCGTCGCCGCGGCGCTGCTGTGTGCGGGGCTCATGCACCCCGGGGCCCCGGCGCACGCCGCCGACGCATGGTCGCCGCGTTCGTCCTACACGTCGACGGACAAGGGCGACGGCACGTACTCGGTGCCGCTGCTCAACGCCGACGTGCCGGACGTCAGCGTCGAGCGCGTCCCGGCCTCGGCCAACGGCGAGGGCCGCGACGTCTACTACATGATCAGCACGACGATGCACCTGAGCCCGGGTGCGCCGATCATGAAGTCCTACGATCTGGTGAACTGGGAGACCGTCAGCTACGTCTTCGACCGGGCCAGCATCGGCGACGCATTCTCCCTGCGCAACGGGCAGAACTCCTATGGCCAGGGTCAATGGGCGTCGTCGCTGCGCTACCACGACGGCACGTTCTACGCCGTCTTCAACACCAACAACCTCAACGGCGCGTACCTCTATCGCACCGACGACATCGAGCACGGCGCATGGCAGCGCACCGCACTCGGGCGCGCCCTGCACGACCCGTCGCTGTTCTTCGACGTCGACGGCACGCCGTACATCTTCTACGGCTCCGGCGGCACCAGCGCCGTCCGCCTCAACGCCGGCCTGACGGCCATCGCGCAGGACTACCCGAACATCTTCACCGCCGCCGACTACGCCGGCCGCCCGTTCATCGGTGGCCTGTTCGAGGGCGCACAGTTCTACTACATCGACGGCTATTACTACTGCGTCATCATCACCTGGCCGTCGGGGCAGGGGCGGCAGGTCGTCATGTTCCGGTCCCGGGACCTGCTCGGGCGGTACACCGCGGCGGGCGGCGTGAACACGTACGAGGCGCGCGGGGTGCTCAACTCCAACGGCTTCGCCCAGGGCAGCCTCGTGCCGATCTCCCGCCAGGGTGGCGGCACCGACTGGTACGGCATGTTCTTCCGCGACACCTTCCCCGTCGGGCGCATCCCTGCGCTCATCCCCGCCACCTGGCAGGACGGCTGGCCGACGTTCGGCACCGGCGGGGTCGTGCCCGTGGACGGCGTCTTCGCCAAGCCGATCCGGCTCACCGCGGAGCAGGAACTGCTCGAACGGCAGAAGTCCCTCGTCGGCTCCGACGACTTCGACAACGACGCGCCGCACAAGGCGTACATGGACGAGCAGTGGACGATCCCGGCGCCGCCCACCTACGACGCGTCGCTCATCGGCGTCGAGCTGCTGCAGAACCCCGGCTTCGAGGCCGCGACGGCCGCGCCGTGGGCCGCCCAGTTCGGCGCGAGCCTCGCCCTGGACAGCACCGCCCCGGCGAGCGGAGCGGCGGCGCTGCGGGTCGGCAACCGCACGCTCAACGGTTCGGGGCCGAACCAGAACCTCAACGGCAAGCTGCAGCCGGGCCTCACCTACACCGTCTCCGCGAAGATCAGGTACGCGTCCGGACCGGCCACCGTCCGGTTCAACCTCGCCCTTGACTGGGGCAGCGGCGTCCAGGTGATGGCGGCCGGTGACGTGCCGGCCGGGCAGTGGACGACGGTGTCGGGCCAGTACACGGTCCCGGCGACGGCGAACGTCACCACCGTCAAGTTCGCGGTGGAGACCCCGTGGGCCAACCCCCAGCCGGCGTCGTCGACCGTCGAGTACCTCATCGACGACGTCTCGATCGTCGGGCAGGCCGTGACGACCGAATACCCGGCCGCCGCGGAGATCGCCCCGAACGGCTCCCGGCTCGACCCGGTGTGGCAGTGGAACCACGCCCCCGACAACCGCTACTGGTCGCTGACCGACCACGACGGCTGGCTGCGGCTGACCAACGGCAAGGTCGTCACCGGCAGGTACGTCTACACGAAGCTGTCCAACCGCGCGGAGCTGGCCTGGCTGGAGGAGGCCCGCAACATGCTCACCCAGCGCACGTTCGGCCCTCGCCAGTCGGCCGAGACCAGGATGGACATCTCCGGCATGAAGGACGGCGACGTCGCCGGCCTGGCCGCCTTCAACCGCGGCTTCTCCTACGTGGCGGTCAAGCGCACCGCCGGGGTCACCACGCTGGGGGTCGTCAACCGGGGGCAGCCGTTCGCGGTCGACCTCGACCCCGCGGCACTGGAGAGCTTCGTGTCCGGCACGACGGTGGCGCTGGGCGCCGCGACCGAGGTGTACGTGAAGGCGGACCTCGACTTCGCCTCGCCGACCGGGCAGCTGTGGACGACGTTCTCCTACAGCCTGGACGGCCGGCAGTGGAACCAGTTGGGCAACCGCGTCGGCCCGCAGACCCTCGACGGCAGCCTCGCGCACTTCATGGGCCACCGGGTCGGCCTGTTCAACTATGCGACACAGCAGGTGGGCGGGCGCGTCGACTTCGACTACTTCAACCTCAGCGACACGCTGAGCGCGCAGCAGCGGCCGCTGGACACCGCGGCCCTGGACGTGGCGATCGCCCACGCGCAGACGCTGGACGCGGGCTCCTACCCGCACGACGCGTGGGTCGCGATGCAGGACGCACTCGCCGGCGCGACCGCCGCGCGGGCCGGGCAGTTCGGCACCCAGAACCAGATCGACGCGCCGGAGCGGGCGCTGAGCCTGCAACTGGCCCGGCTCGGTGTGCTCAGGACCGACCCGGCGCTGCCCGTCACGGTCACCGCGCAGGCCCGGTGCGTGGCCGGCAAGGCACACGTCGCCGTGCAGGCCCGCAACGACCACGACGCGCCGGTGAGCATCACCCTGCAGACCTCCTACGGCGAGCGCTCCTTCGCCGCGGTCGCTCCCGACGGCAACGCCTACCAGCAGTTCGCCACCCGTACCACGGCAGCGCCGGCCGGCACGGCGACGGTCCGCGCCACCGGGACCGTCGGCGGCAGGACCGTGACCACCGTCCGAACGGTCCAGTACTCCGCCGTCACCTGCGCCTGACACCACCGCATCCGTCGCCCGGGACCGGTCCTCGACCGGCCCCGCGGTGCCCACACCCCAGTTCCACGTCGAAACCAAGGAGGATGTCCGTGGTACATCGCTTACGAAGAGCGGCTCGCCGGCGGGCCGTGGCGTTCGCGGCAATCGGCGCGCTGCTCGGCGCAGGTCTCGTCGCCGGTGCTTCCCCGGTCCAGGCCGCCGATGAGAACCTGATCGTCAACGGCGGGTTCGAAAGCGGCCTCACCGGCTGGTTCGTCAACAACGGCAACGCCGCCGACAGCGCCACCCTCGCGTCGACCGCGGACGCCTACGCCGGCGCGGCCGCGGCGCTCGTCACCGGCCGCACGACCACCGGCTCCGGGCCGATGCAGGACCTCAGCGGCAAGGTGCAGGCCGGGCAGACCTACGCCCTGACCGCCCGCATCAAGTACGAGAACGCCGCCGGGCCCGCGACGAAGCAGTTCTTCGCCACCATGCACTACGGCGGCGGCACCTACACCAACCTGGTCAGCACCGTGGCGACCAAGGGCCAGTGGGCCCAGTTCAACGGCACGTTCACGATCCCGGCCGGCCAGAGCGTGACGACCGCGCGGCTGTTCTTCGAGACGCCGTGGACGTCGACCCCGTCGACGGCCCCGGACACCCACCTCATGGACTTCAAGCTCGACGACGTGTCGGTGATCGGCGCCCCGCCGCCCCCGCCGCCGTCGAAGACCGTCGAGGTCGTCGGCAAGCTGCCCGGCGAGCACAACCCGTTGATCGGGCACAAGTTCGGCGCGGACGGGTTCGGCTTCGTCCACGACGGCCGGGTGTACATGTACATGACCAACGACACCCAGGGCTACGCGCCCGACCCGGCCACCGGCGTCTCGGCGTCCATCAACTACGGCAACATCAACCAGATCACGCTGATCTCCTCCGACGACCTCGTGAACTGGACCGACCACGGCGAGATCCAGGTCGCCGGGCCGAGCGGGGTCGCCCCGTTCACCAGCAACTCATGGGCACCCGGCATGGCCAGCAAGATGGTCGACGGCAAGGAGAAGTTCTTCCTGTACTACGCCAACGGCGGCGGGTCCAGCAACGTCATCACGGGCGAGTCGCCGCTCGGGCCGTGGAGCAGCGAGCGCACGTCGACGCTGATCAACGGCAGCACCCCCGGCGCCGAGCCCCTCGTCTGGCGCTTCGACCCGGCGCCGCTCGTCGACGACGACGGCCAGTCCTACCTGTACTTCGGTGGCGGCCCGGCGTCGACCAGCATGCCGGCGGCCGAGCGCTTCAACAACCCGAAGAACATCCGCGCGATCGAGCTCGGCGGCGACATGGTCTCCACGCAGGGATCGGCCGTCGTGGTCGACGCGCCGGTGGCCTTCGAGGCCGGGCACGTCTTCAAGCGCCAGGGCAAGTACTACTTCTCGTACTCCTCGCACTTCGGCGGCAGCGACTTCGGCGGCAACCAGACGCCGCTGCCCGGCTACCCGGGCGGTGGCCAGATCGGGTACATGATCTCCGACAACCCGATGTCGTGGACCAAGGAAACCTACGCGGGCGTGCTGTTCCCGAACCAGTCGCAGTTCTTCGGCGCCGGCACGGGCGGCAACAACCACCAGTCGGTGTTCGAGTTCGAGGGCAAGTACTACTTCACCTACCACGCCCCGACGCTGAACAAGCGGATCAACGGCAACACCACCCAGGGGTACCGCAGCCCCCACATCCAGGAACTGGCCTTCAACCCAGACGGCACGATCCAGCAGGTCGTCGGCACCTACGCCGGCGTCGGCCAGGTCCGCGACTTCAACCCGTACCGCGTCTTCGAGGCCGAGACCCTCGGGTGGAGCAAGGGCATCGCCACCGCCAAGATCGACGGCGGGTCCGCCCAGTTCGGTGCATCGGCCCCGAACCTGGCCGTGCGCGACGTCGACAACGGCGACTGGACGGCCCTGTCGGCCGTCAACTTCGGCACCGGCGGCGCGAAATCCGTGACGGCGAAGGTCCGCGCGCTCGCTGCCGGCGCAAACATCCAGGTGCGGCTCGACAGCGTCACCGGCCCGGTGGCCGGCACGATCCAGGCCGGCACGCCGACCGGCGGCTGGTCGGAGGTGACCGCCACGCTCGACGGCGCCACCGGCGTGCACGACGTCTACTTCACCTACGAGGGCCCGGCCGGCCAGGACCTCGTCGAGGTCGACTCCTGGAAGTTCGACCGCCGCGCCGACCTGCCGGTCACCGCGACCGCGCAGACACGGTGCACCGCGGGCAAGGCGTACGTCGCCGTCCAGGCCGGCAACGGCCACACCACCCCCGTCGACATCACGCTCGAGACCCCGTACGGCACCCGGACGTTCACCGGCGTGGCGCCGGGCGCGAACGCCTACCAGTCGTTCGCCACCCGCTCGAGCACGGTCGCCGCCGGAACCGTCACGGTCCGGGCCCACGGGACCGTCGACGGCACCGACGTCACGACCGTCATCACCGCAGCCCACTCCGGCGCGACCTGCGCCTGACCCCCTTACGACAACGGAGCATTCCCATGAACAAGTGGAACCGGCTGCTCGCCGCCGGCACCGTCCTGGCCGGGACGATGGCACTGCCGTCAACCGCCTTCGCCGAACCCGGTGACGACGCCGACGTCCAGGTGACGGTCGACATCGCCGAGATCCGTGAACCGGGCGTCCTCGCCCTGTCCGTCGCCGGCAACGCCGTCGTGCTGACGGAGAACGGCTCGACCCTGCTGGTCCGGCAGTTCACCGGCATCCTGCCGACGGTCACCGTCACCGACACCCGCACCGCGGACGAGGTGCCCGGCGGCGCCAACTGGGCGGTGCTGGGCAGCGCCACCAGCTTCACCGGCAATGCCGGCCAGGCCCCGATCACCGCCAACCACCTCGGCTGGAAGCCGCGGCTGGTCGACGGCGGGTCGACCGGCCTGGTCACCGAGGGTGAAGAGGTCGTGACCGTCCTGGACGACCCGACCCAGCCGGGCAACAACGTCGGCCTCACCGACCAGGAACTGCTGGTCTCGACGTACGACTCGCAGGCCGTCGCCGGCGACGCGTACGCGGTCAACGCCGACCTCTACCTGCGCACCCCGGCCGACGTCGCCGCCGGCCAGTACACCTCCACGCTCACCCTCTCCCTGTTCGAGTAGCCGCCTCGGCGGGGGCCCTGACCGGGCCCCCGCCGAGCCCGTGGAAAGGATCGACCCCGCCATGACCGTCATCTCCCCGCTGCGCCGGACACTCGTGGCCGTCGCCGTCGTCTGCCTCGCCGTCGCGGCGGCGCCGGTCGCGGCGGCGGCGGATCCGGGCGGGACGACCTTGACGTGGACGGTGCAGCCAGCCGGCGCGAGCGGCCCGGACGGCCGCCGCTGGATCGAGCGCACCCTCGACCCCGGCCAGGGCGTCACCGAACACCTGGCGGTGCGCAACTTCAGCGACACCACGGTTGTCTTCGCCCTCAAGGCGGCCGACGGCTATCTCACCGACAAGGGACGCTTCAACATGCTCGCCTCCGATCAGACCTCGGTCGACGGCGGCACCTGGATCGCCGTGCAGGACCGGGTCACCGTCGCCGCGGGGGAGACGAAGGTCGTCCCGTTCACCATCACCGTGCCGGGCGGCGCGACGCCGGGCGACCACCCGGCCGGCATCGCCGCCACGGTCACCAGCGCGGGCGGCACGGTCAACGTCGAGAGCCGGGTCGGCTTCCGGGTCATGACCCGCGTCAGCGGCACCGTCACCGCCGCGCTGCCCGTCAAGGACCTCACCGTCGCGTACACGCCGTCGTGGAACCCGTTCTCCGGCGGCACGGTCCGGGTCCGGTACACGGTCACCAACGAAGGCAACGCCTGGGCAACCGGGAAGGGCCGCGTCACCGTCGCCGAACTGTTCGGCCTGACCGGCCACGGCATCACCACCGACGTCGAGGAGCTGCTGCCGGGTGGCACCCGGACGGTCGAGACCCGCGTCGGCGGCGTCTGGGCGCTGGGCCACGTGCGCACCACCGTCGACGTGACCCCTGCCCTGCTCGGCGGCGACCAGGCTGGCGCCGAGCTCCGCACGACCTCGGCGACCGTGACGGCCTGGGCGCTGCCCTGGCCGCAGCTGGCCCTCGCCGCCCTGCTCGCCGGGCTCGTCCTCACGATCCGCACGGTGACCCGCCGGCGGCGGCGCCGGCTCACGCTGCTGCTGGACCGCGCCCGCGAGGAGGGCCGCGCCTCCGCCGCCGCGACCCCCGCGGCGCAGCCGTCCTGACCACCCGAGACCGGGACGGCCCGCAGCGGCTACTCTCGCCGCCATGGGAGCGACGGGACTGGTGGCCGCGATGGTGAGCGCGGGACTCATGGCGTGGCCGGCGCCCGTCGTGAGCCCGTCGAGCAGTCCGGCGTCCGGTCCGGCGCCGGTCGTGCCGTGCCCGTACGCCTCGATCGCCACCATCCCGCCGACGCCGGCGTCGCCCGTGCTCGACCCCGCCGCCCCGGCCGTCGGTGGCGGGCAGCTCGGCACCAGCGCCCTCGCGGTGGCGGCCGGGACCGCGGCGCCGCCGACGCTGTCGGCGATGTCGTGGGTCGTCGCCGACCTCGACACCGGCGAGGTCCTCGGCGCCTGCGCGCCCCACCTGCGCCGCCGCCCGGCCAGCGTGCAGAAGCTGCTGCTCGCCGCGACCGCGCTGCCGAAGCTCGACCCGGACCTGGTCGTGGAGGCCACCGCCGAGGACCTCGCGCTGCCCAAGGACAGCTCCGCCGTCGGCATGATCGTCGGCGGGAAGTACCCCGTGTCGACGCTGTGGCTCGGGCTGCTGCTGCAGTCGGGCAACGACACCGCCAACGCGCTGGCCCGCATGGCCGGCGGCGACGGCGGGGTCGCCGCGACCGTCGCGGCCATGAACGCCGAGGCGCGCCGGCTCGGCGCCGACGACACCCACGCGGTCACCCCGTCCGGCCTGGACGCCCCGGACCAGCTCACCAGCGCCTACGACCTGGCGCTCATCGCACGCGCCGACTTCGCCCGCCCCGACTTCCTCAAGTACGACACCACCCTGGTCTTCCAGTGGCCGGCGCAGCCGCCGAAGGACCCGAAGGGCTTCCAGATCCAGAACGAGAACAAGCTGCTCACCATGTACGAGGGTGCCATCGGCGGCAAGACCGGCTTCACCGACGAGGCCCGCCACACCTACGTCGGCGGCGCCCAGCGGGGCGGCCGGCGCCTCGTCGTCACCATCATGGGCGCGGAGATCGTGCCGGCCCGCGCCTGGAAGCAGGGCACGATGCTGCTCGACTGGGGGTTCGCGCTGCCCGCCGCCACGTCCGTCGGTCACCTCGTCACCCCGGAGGAGGCGGCCGCGCTGCACGCCAAGCCGCCGACGACGGCGCCGGTCCAGTCCACGACACCCGTCGCGCAGCCGGCCGGCGCGTACTCGATCTGGCCGACGGTGCTCGCGCTCGCCGCGGTCGCCCTCACCGCCGTCGCCGTCACCGTGTTCACGGTGCTGCGCCGCCGCCGGAAGGTCTGACACCCAAGGTCAGCGGCTGACCGGTGCGGCCTACGATCGGGCGATGGCATTCGATCGGCTGGACCTCGGCGTGCCGGTGCACCGGATCGGGCTCGGGCTCGCCGCGGTCGGGCGGCCCGGGTACATCAACCTGGGGCGCCGGCGGGACCTGCCGGACGACCGGTCGGTGGAGGCGCTGCGGGCCCGCAGCCACGAGCTGCTCGACGCCGCCTACGCCGCGGGCGTGCGCTACGTCGACGTGGCCCGCTCCTATGGCCTCGCCGAGGAGTTCCTGGCCGGCTGGCTCGGCGATCGGCGGGACGTGGTCGTCGGCTCCAAGTGGGGGTACACGTACACGGCCGGGTGGCGGGTCGACGCCGCGGTGCACGAGGCCAAGGACCACAGCGTCGCCACGTTCGACCGGCAGGTCGCCGAGACCATGGAACTGTTCGGGGACCGGCTGGACCTGTACCAGATCCATTCCGTGACACCGGACAGCACCGCGCTCACCGACCGGGTCCTGCACCGCCGGCTCGCGGACCTGGCCGCCCGGGGCGTCACCGTCGGGCTGTCGACCAGCGGGCCGCGCCAGGCCGACGCGATCCGCGCCGCGCTGCGCATCGAGGCCGGCGGCGCGCCACTGTTCCGCACCGTGCAGGCGACCTGGAATCCGCTGGAGCCGTCGGCCGGGCCCGCCCTCGCCGAGGCGCACGCCGACGGCCGCACCGTCATCGTCAAGGAGTCACTGGCCAACGGCAGGCTCGCCGGCAGCGACGCGGCCGTCATCGCGGCGGCACTGCGCGAGCCGTGGGCCGGCGTCGTGCTGTCCGGCGCCGCGACCACGGCCCAGCTGGCCGGCAACCTGCTGGCCCTGGACGTGCGCGACCCCGGGCCGCTGCCGGAGGCGGAGACGCCGGAGGCGTATTGGCGCCACCGCGCCGCGCTCGCCTGGTCATGAGCGAGGCAGCCACTCCTGCCAGGCGCCGACCGGGACGAAGCCCTCGGCCGCGTACAGCGGCTCCGCCATCGGCGTGGACTGCAGGCTCGCCGTGTCGAACCCGCCTGCGGCCGCCTCGCGCAGCGCCCGGCGCAGCACCGACCGGGCCAGCCCCCGCCGCCGGGCGGTGGGCAGCGTCGCCACGAACGACACGTTCACGTCCGTGCCGACCGCGATCAGCACCACGCACGACTCGCGCCCGGCCGAGGCGAACACCCGCAACCCCGGCACGCCGCGCACCAGCGCCTCGTCGACCCCGGTGATGCCGGCGACCACACCCGGGTCGGCGTCCACCGACACGTCGCCGGCAGCGGGCTCCGATCGCAGGCCGCGCAGGTCGCACCGCATCGGCACGGTCGTCTCGTCGCGCCGCCACCCGGCGCCGGTGAGCGCCGCGGCCGTCGCGTGGTCCGCGGACCAGATCGCGTAGGACGCAAGCGCGCCGTACACGCCCGCGATCGACGGCAGGGCGGCCGGCTCCAGCAGGATCGCGTTGCACAGCACGGGATGGCTCGGGAACCGGGCCGCGACGAAGCCCTCGCCCCGCACCACCGACGCGTCGGCGTGCGGCGCCGCGAGGGCCTCCCACGAACCCACCAGTGACGCGAGATACCCGGCGAAGGCGTCCACGGGACCTCCCTCAGTATTCTTCGGCGGTGACCATCATCGTGCCCCCGCCGCCGATCGCGTGGTACGGGTCGAGCTTCGCGTACTACGACGACGAGCCGCGCACCGACGAGGAGCGCGACGCCGCCGCGGTCTGGGCCCGGGCCGGCAGGCTCGCCGGGTTCTCGCCGAAGCAGTTCGAGCCGCGGCCCGGCGGCGGCGACAGCAGCGGCGTGGTCCTCGGCCGGTTCCTGCCCGTCCACGATGGACACCGCTACCTGATCGAGTACGCCCGTGCGTTCGCGGCGCGGGTGCACGTCTTCGTCCGCGTCGGCGCGGCCGACCCGGTGCCGTTCCCGGTGCGCCGCGACTGGCTCACCGAGCTGTTCCCGGACGTGACCGTGGTGCCGGTCGAGGACCTGCCCGGCGTCCCAACCCGCGACGAGAGCGTGCGGCACTGGACGGCGCAGATCCGCGCGCACGCCGACCCCGGCTACCTGTTCGCCGGCGAGGACCACGGCGGGCCGCTCGCCCATCTGCTGGGCGCGCAGTTCGTGCCCGTCGACCGGCACGCCGTCCGCGTCTCCGGCACGAAGATCCGCGCCGACCCGTGGGCGTGGGAACGGTACCTGCCGCCGCCGGTGCGCGCCTGGTACGTGCGGCGGGTCTGCCTGATCGGCCCCGAGGCGACCGGCAAGACGCTGCTGTCGAGCCGCCTCGCCGAGCACTACGGCACGGTCCGCGTGCCCGAGCACGCCGGCACGCTGCCGGTGCTGCGGGCCGCCGACGTGTCCAGGGTCGCGCACGCGCAGCAGACCGCCGAGGACCTCCTGGCCCGGCGCGCCACCCGGGTCATGTTCTGCGACACCGACCTGCTGTCCGTCCGGCTGTGGAGCGAGCGGCTGTACGAGGCGGCGCCGGACTGGCTGCGCGCCGCGAGCGAGTCACCGACCGCCGAGCTGTACCTGCTGACCGAGCCGGACCAGCCGTTCAGCGGCGCCCCGGCCGAGCGGGCCACCTTCCACGCCCGCTGCGTGGCGGAGCTGACCCGGCTCGGCCGCCCGTTCGTGCCGATCCGCGGCGACTACCACCAGCGGCTGGCCACCGCCGTCGAAGCGGTCGACGCGTTGCTGGCGCAGCCGGGACGATGAGCGGCGGCGACCCGTTCGGGCCCGGGTACGCGGCCGACCCGTACCCCGCGTTCGCCCGGCTCCGCGCGACCACGCCCGTGTCCTGGAGCGAGCGGCTGCGGCGCTTCGTGCTGACCCGGTACGAGGACGTCGCGGCCGTGCTGCACGACCCCGGCACGTTCTCCTCCGCCGTCGTGCCGCAGGTGCCGCCCCGCGACCGGGACGCCCTCGCCGGGTTCACCGACTGGTCCGCGCGGTGGCTGTTCTTCCTCGACCCGCCGGAGCACACCACCCGGCGGGCGCCGCTGACCCGGGCGCTGTCCGCGCGTGCCGTCGCCGGCCCGGCCGAGCGCTGCGCGGCCGTGGCCCGCGCACTGGTCGCCGGCCTGCCCGCGACCGGGTTCGACGTCGTGGCCGACGTCGCGCATCCGCTGGCGGCGCGGGTGATCGCGGACCTGCTGTGCGAGCCGGGGGAGCAGACCGACGCGTTCCTGGCCCGCGCCCGGACCCTTGAGCACGCGGCGGCCAACGCCCGCGACCCGGCCGCCCGCCGCGCCGGCCTCGCCGCCATGGCCGCCGCGACCGACGCACTGCGGTCCGCGCCGCCGGTCATGGCGTCGCCACCGGTACCGGCGGCGCTGCACGCGGCGTGGGGAGCCGACCGGGACGCGGTCGGGGCGCACAGCCTGATGCTGCTGTTCGCGGGGGTGGAGACCACTCAGAACCTGATCGCCAACGCGGTCCACGCGCTGCTGCGGCGCCCCGAGCTGTGGGCCGCGCTGCGCCGGGACCGCGCGCTGCTGGCGGAGGCGGTGCAGGAGCTCGCCCGCTACGACCCGCCGGTCCTCGGCGTGCTGCGCCGCGCCGCGCGCGACGTCACCGTGGCCGGTACCCGGATCCCGGCGGGCGCCGAGCTCGTCGCGATGGTCGGCGCCGCGAACCGTGACCCGGCCCGCTTCCCCGACCCGGACACCGTCGACGTCCGCCGAGCGCCCAACCCGCACCTGTCCTTCGGGCTGGGACCGCATTACTGCCCGGGCGCCGCGCTGACCCGGCTCACCACGCACGCGGCCCTGGACGCGCTGCTGTCGTCGTTCCCGGCGCTGACCCTGCGGGACACCACCCTGTCGTGGCGCGACCACGACCCGACCGTCCACGGCCCGGCGTCCCTGCCGGTGCTCTGCCGGCCGGGTGCCGTTCAGTCGAGTTCGAGGTAGAGGAACGTGCCCACGCCGCCGCCCGCGGCGATCAGGAACAGGCCGAGCAGGAGCATGCCGACCGCCTGGCCGGTGCGGTGCGGTGCCAGGGCGAGCCAGCCCGGCAGCAGGGGGCCGCGGGTGCGCACGACGTCGCCGGGCTCCCCGGCGAACCCGGTCAGCTCGACCGCGTGCCGCCGCCCGCCGCCGTCGAGGTAGTAGCCCTCGCCGACGCGCACGGTGGTGACGATCGGCATGCCGCTGCCGTCGGTCGTCGGGATCTCATCGGTGCGGACGCTGTCCACGTAGACGGTGCGCTGCGGGCCGAACCCGGCCAGGAACGCGCCCGCGTTGCACGCCGTCAGCAGCCCGAACACGCCCAGTGCGGCCAGGAACAGGAGGATCCCCCACGACCGGCCGTTTCCCATTGCCGCAACGGTATCGTGCTTCACGAATGTTTCACAGGGTCCGCCCGGCACCTGCCACGACGGCGGTGCCGGGCCGAATACCGTCGGTCCATGGGCGCAGTAGATCGGTGGTCGTCGTTCCTTCCGCCGCCGCCCCCGCGCGGCGGGCCGCAGCGCCCGATGCTCATCGTCGGGCTCGCGGTCGTCGCGCTGGTGTGCGTGGCCGCGGTGCTGCTCGTTGCGATCGTGGCGCGGGCCGCCCCTAGCGGATGGTGACGCCGATCCGGGGCCGGTGCGGGTCGCTCGGGCCGAACCGTGCCGGCCGGTAGCCGCGCACGGCACCGGACAGGTAGACGAACAGCGCGCCGACGAGCAGCGGGTAGAGGACCGTGATGTACATCAACGGCAGCAGTTGCAGGCCGACGACGAGCCAGGCCATCACGTTGACGACGGCGTAGACGGCGAGCCGGGCCAGGCCGCGGTGCAGGCTCCGCCCGCCGGGGGTCTTGCCGCGGGCCACGTCGATGAGGGACTTCACCAGCAGGGCCACGCCGATCAGGACGGCGAGCAGCGGCAGCTGGAACGTGCCCGGGTTGAGCACGTCGACCTTGGCGTCGGACGCGTCGGCCTGGATGGCCACGGCGAAGACGGTACGAGCGCCGCGCAGGTCCGCCTTGACGAGGTCGGTCTGGGTCAGCGACGCGCCGGTGAAGTCCGCGCCCCGCAGGTCCGAGCCGGTCAGCTCGGCCTGGCCGAGGTCGGCGTCGGCGAACGACGCGTCGCGGGCGTCGACCGTGTCGAGGTCGGCCTGGGTGAGGTCGGCGCCGTCGAAGTGGGCGCCGCGCAGGTTGGCGCCGGTGAAGGTGGCCTGGACGAGGTCGGTGTTGCGGAACGAGGCGCCGTGCGCGTCGACGCCGGACAGGTCGGCCTGGCCGAGGTCGAGGCCGTCCAGGACGGCGTCGTGCAGGTCGGCGCAGGTGAGGTCGGGCAGGCCCTCGACGGTGGTGATGTGCTGGCCGGCGAGCTGCGCCCGGGTGGCCGGGCATTCCGGCCCGCGGGTCGGCGGCTCGGCGCCGGCGGGGGCGGCGCCGGCCAGGGTCAGTGCGGCGATGGTCAGGAGGACACCCATGGCGTGGGTGAGGCGGGAGGTCGGCACGGCCACAGCATCGACGGTCCCGGTGCCGGATCGCCGCGCTCCGTCAGGATCTCGACACGGTCGCCCGGATCACGTGACGGCTCGCGGACACCACGGCGGCGCGTGCGCGCCGGTGCCCGTGCGCTCAGCGCTCCTCGAAGTGGCGGATCAGGTCGCCGACGCTGCGCAGCCAGGCGCGGACCCGCGGGCTCCAGTCGTCGTCGTGCTCACCGCCGAGCAGGATGACGGCCTCACCGCCGAGGAAGGACAGGCCGATGAGGCCGGCGACGTCGGACGGGCGCATCGGGCCGAGCGAGCCGAAGCGCTCCTCCGCCTCGGTGGCGACCTGGACGAGGACGAAGAACCACGCCTGGAGCATCGAGGACACCCGGGCGGCGACCTGCGGGTCGGACCAGCCCGCCGCGATCATCTCCTGCAGCACCCGCACGTAGCCGGAGGCGAGGTCGTCGTCGAGGAAGTCGCACGCCTGCTCGTAGCGCTTCCACAGGGGCGTCCCGGCACCGTACATGCGGACCTGGCGCTCGACGAGCTGCTGATTCTCGTGGTCGAGCAGCGCGAGGATGACGCCCTGCTTCCCGCCGAAGTGGTAGTGGATCTGGCTCAGCGGCACGCCCGCCCGCTCGGCGACGCGGCGGGTGGACAGCGCGGCATAGCCGTCGGTGAGCAGACACGTCCTCGCGGCTTCGATGATGCGGCCGGCGGTGTTCACCCGTCGTCCCCCTTCTGCCGGTTGCCCGACACTGGCTTGTCGGCCGATCGACCGAATGTTAGCGTGCGAACTGTCGGTCGGTCGACCGAACAAGGGAGGTGTTTCGCACATGATCCGCAAGGCACTGGTCCTCGTGTACGGCGCGACGGCCTATCTGGGCTTCCTCGCGACCCTGCTGTACACGATCGGATTCCTCGCCGGTGTCGTCGTGCCCAAGGGCGTCGACGACGGCACGACCGGCCCGGCGTGGCGGGCGCTGCTCGTCGACGCCGCGCTGCTGACCCTGTTCGCGGTGCAGCACAGCGTCATGGCCCGGCCCTGGTTCAAGCGGTGGTGGACCCGGATCGTCCCGACCGCCATCGAGCGCAGCACCTATGTCCTCGCTTCGACCGCCGTGCTGGTCCTGCTGCTGTGGCTGTGGCAGCCGCTGCCCGCCACGGTGTGGACGGTCGGCCCGGCGTGGGCCCGTGGCATCCTCTGGGGCCTCTACGCACTGGGTTGGATCATTCTCGTCTTCAGCACGTTCGCCGTCGGGCACTTCGACCTCTTCGGCCTGCGGCAGATCCTCGACCGGGCCCGCGACCGGCAATACGCCGAGCCTGGATTCCGGGAGCCGTGGGTCTACCGGCTGGTCCGGCATCCGCTGATGGTCGGCTTCCTGATCGCGTTCTGGGCCGCGCCCGACCTCAGCGTCGGCCGGTTGGTGTTCGCCGTCGCCGGGACCGGCTACATCATGGTGGGTGTCCGGCTCGAGGAGCACGACCTGAAGGCACAACTCGGCGAGCCCTACGAGGACTATCTGCGGCGGGTCCCGCGCTTCGTGCCCCGCCCGGTGCGCTGAGGAAGGGACCGGCGGGATGCGGGCGAGACTGGCGGACGCCGAGGGCTTCATCGAGCACGACGGCGTCAAGATCCATTTCGAGGTGCACGGGGATGGCGGCCCCACGATCCTGCTGATGCCGACGTGGACGCTCGTGCACAAGCGGATCTGGAAGATGCAGCTGCCGTATCTCGCCCGGCACTTCCGCGTCGTCACGTACGACGGCCCCGGCAACGGGCGCTCCGACCGGCCGCTGACACCACCGGCCTACGGGCAGGCGGCCCAGGTCGCCTATGCCCTCGCCGTGCTCGACGCCACCGGCACCGGCAGGGCCGTCGTCGTGGCCCTGTCCCGCGCCGTCAACTGGGCCCTCGAGCTCGCCGCCGAGCACCCCGGGCGGGTCCACGGCATGGTCGCGATCGGCGCCTCGATCGCGCTCACCGCGCCCGGCCAGGCCCGCGCCGCCTCCGGCGGGCTGGACGACCCGCCCGCCCTCGACCTGCCACCGTCCGCGGTGCCGAGACTCGGCACCGATCCGGCGAGCCACTGGCGCAAGTACAACCGCCGCTACTGGCATGAGCACCACGACGACTTCGCCTGGTTCTTCATGGGTCAGTGCTTCGGCGAGCCGCACTCGACGAAGGCGGTCGAGGACGGCGTCGGCTGGGCCTTGGAGACCACCGGCGCGGTGCTGGACGTGGAGAGCCAGGCGGACCGCCCGGACCGCGACACGCTCGAGTCCTGGTGTGCCCGGCTGACCAGCCCGCTGCTGGTCCTGCACGGCAGCGCCGACCAGGTCGTCCCGCTCGCCCGCAGCGAGGCGCTCGCCGAGCTCACCGGCGGCGACCTGGTCGTCCTGGAGGGCGGCGGGCACATCCCGATCGCTCGCGACCCCGTCCAGGTCAACCTGCTCGTGCGCGACTTCGCCGACCGGTTCCGCCCGCCCGCGCCGACCCGCACGGTGTGGAGCCGCTGGCAGTCGCGGCCGCAGCGGGTGCTCTACCTGTCCTCGCCGATCGGCCTCGGCCACGCCCGGCGTGACCTCGCCATCGCCGCGAAGCTGCGCGAGCTGCGCCCCGGCGTCCAGCTCGACTGGCTCACCCAGGACCCCGTCACCCGCATGCTCGCCGACGCCGGCGAGCGGGTCCACCCCGCGAGCCGGTTCCTGGTCAACGAGTCCGCGCACGTGGAAAGCGAGTCCGGCGAGCACGACCTGCACTGCTTCGAGGCGCTGCGGCGCATGGACGAGATCCTCGTCGCCAACTTCATGGTCTTCCACGACCTGCTCGCTGCTGAGCGCTACGACCTCGTCGTCGGCGACGAAGCCTGGGACGTCGACCACTTCCTGCACGAGAATCCGGAGCTGAAGCGGTCGGCGTATGCCTGGCTGACTGACTTCGTCGGCTTCCTGCCGATGCCGTCCGGTGGCGAGCGGGAGGCCCTGGTCGCCGCCGACTACAACGCGGAGATGATCGGCCACATCGCCCGCTATCCACGGCTGCGCGACCGCTCCATCTTCGTCGGCGACATCGGCGACGTCGTCGACGAACGGTTCGGCCCGGACCTGCCGTACATCCAGGACTGGACCTCGGCGCACTACGACTTCGTCGGCTACGTCACCGGCGCCGAACAGCCCGCACCGGACGAGGGTTCGCGCGCCGCGATGCGCGCCGCGCTCGGGTATCGCGCCGACGAGCGCGTCTGCGTGGTCACCGTCGGCGGGTCTGGCGTCGGCGGGCACCTGCTCAGGCTCGTCGCCGCGGCGTTCCCGGAGGCGGCCAGGCGGGTCCCCGGGCTGCGGATGATCCTGGTCGCCGGTCCGCGCATCGACCCGGCGTCGGTGCCGGCCCCGCCGGGTCTGGAGGTCCTGCCATACGTGCCGTCCCTGGACCGGCATCTTGCGGCCTGCGACCTCGCCGTGGTCCAGGGCGGCCTGACGACCTGCATGGAGCTGACCGCGGCGGGCCGTCCGTTCATCTACGTGCCGCTGCGCAACCACTTCGAGCAGCAGTTCCACGTCACCCACCGGCTCCGCCGCCACGGCGCGGGCCGGCGGATGGACTACGACACCCTGACCCCCGACGCCCTCGCCGCCGCGATCGCGGAGGAGATCGACCGCCCGGTCACCTACCTGCCGGTGCCCGGCGACGGTGCCGCCCGCGCCGCCGCCCTGCTCGCCGAACTCTTCTGACCGTTGCCTTTGGAAGGGGCCAGCTGTGCGTCGAAAGCGCTGGATCGTCGCGCCGTTGACGGCCGTCATGCTGCTGCTGGGACTGACCGTCGGGGTCCGTCCGGTCGCCGCCGCCTCCTCCTCGGCTTACGGACAAGCCTGCTCCTTCGATTCCGTCACCTACAACGCCTGCCTGACCCTTGAGCCCAGCTGGCAGCTGTTCTCCACCAGGGCGACCGTGGGCATCGACCTGCGGATGACCGAGTCGGAGGCGATGGCCGCCGTGTCCCGGGGCAGCAGCTTCGGGGTCTCGTTCCACGCCACCGGGGGCGGTCGCCACTTCATCACGGTCCTGGGTATGCGAAACGGCTGGCCGCAGGCCCAACCCACAGGCCTCAGCGCCGAGTTCGGCTTCAACTCGTTGTCGAACGACTGGCTCAACCGGGTCAACGGCGACAACGCCTTCCAGGCCGAGATCGTGTTCTTCGAGGTTCGCGCCAACGGCACCACCGCCACGCACACCTACAAGACCGGCATCCTGCACGGGTCCCTCCCCGTCTGCAACTGGTTCTGCTCGTAGTCCGTCCGGCCGGCCGCCCGGTCCCCGAGGCCGGGCGGCTTGCTGTTTCGGGGCGGGGGCTGTCAAGATCCGACCATGAGCGCACTGAAACTGGTCGAGACGTCGCCGGGCAGGTTTTCGCTGCTGCTCAACGCCGGGACCACCGACGTCGACAGGGTCATCGAAGGCCTTGGGCACGACCCCGGCGGCTACTTCTGGGCGGGCGTCGCGCGGCTGCTGGTCAGCACCGAGGCACCGGCGCTCGAAGGCCGGTTCTCCTACGACCCGGAGGCCGGCATGTTCTGCGCGTACGGGACGGACCGCGGCGCGCTGGAGTCGCTGGCGAAGCTGCTGAACGTCGTCGCCACCGACGCCGATCAGGCCCGCAAGGTGGTCGAGCTGGCCAAGGCCAAGGGCGTCGACCTCGACGACTGACCTCCGCGGCGACCGTGCACTGAGCGCCGACCGCGGCCGGCCGCGCAGCGCGGTCCTCGCCGCGGTCAGGGCGACGTTTCGCAGCGCCCGACACCGACGATCCTGAACGTGACGCCGCCCGGATCCGACGGCTCAACCCCGCCGGGACCTGACGGCTCGACCCCGCCCGGATCCGACGGCTCAACCCCGCCGCGTACGCCGACCGGTTCGCCCGCTGGGTCGGCGCTGCCCCCCACTGAGACGGCGATCTTCACCCCGGCCGCGTGATCGAAGTCGCCCCGCGGCCGTCGGGGCGACCAGCACGCGCCGTTGATCACTGCAATGCAGCGCGCGACGGTGCCCCGTAGAGCGTCCTTGCCCGTGGTCGCGCGTTCGGGCACCGGCCGAGCGCCGGCCGCAGGTCCATTCCGCCCGTGATCGGTGTTTCCCCCTCGTCGGGTGTCGCATCGGCCGACGGCCGCCATCGGACGATTTTGCGACCGTGATCGAAGGACGGCGGTGGTCGTCCCAGCGGCCAGGGGTGTCCTTCGATCAAGTGCGGCGGGGAAGGCATTGCGAACCGGGGGCGGGCGGCGGGGAAATGGCTGAACGGTCGATCGGACGTGGCTTTTGATCACCATTCAAGATCGACTATGAATAATGGTCAATTTGCTGTAGTCCAAAGGTCACCGAGTGCAATATGGTGATCTCACGGGTTGCGCCACCACCGCTGCGCTCCTGGCGGGCGCCCCTGCGGCCGTCACCTGCGCCAATTGCCGAATTGGTCACCGAAACGCCTTTCTTGCACATGGTGAATGCGACCAGGGTTCAACGGATTCGAACCGCCATCAGTCCGCTGCGTCACTTCGGAGGAACCGTGCCTCGCGCCCGTCGGATCGTCACACTGTTATCGGCAGCCGTGCTGCTGACCCCTGCGGTCGTCGGCGTCGCCGCCGGCGCGGCGCACGGCGAGGCCGTCGCCTCCGGCGGCTACACCGCCGTGATCAGGCGCACCAGCTATGGGGTGCCGCACGTGCTGGCCACCAGCGTCGGCAACGCCGCCTTCGGGCAGGCGTGGGCCTACGCCGAGGACCGGTTCTGCGACCTCGCCGACCAGATCGTCAAGGTCCGCAGCGAGCGGTCGCGGTGGTTCGGCCCGGGACCCGACGGCGTCAACCTGGCGACCGACTTCGCCTACCAGTCGCTCGGCCTGGTCGACCGCGCCCGCGACCAGCTCACGCGGCTGCAGCCCGAGGAGCGCGACGTCCTCAACGGCTACGTGCGCGGTTACAACGCGTTCCTCGCGGCCACCGGCGCGGCCAGGGTGCCCGGCTGGTGCGCCGGGCAGCCGTGGATCGCGCCGATCACCGCCGTCGACGTGCTGGCGTACCAGCGCAACATCGCGATCCTGGCCAGCGGTGACGCGCTGCTCGGCCCGATCGCCACGGCCGCACCGCCGTCGAGCCTGGACGGCGCGCTGCCGGTCGGGGCGGCCGTCACCACCGAAGGACTGCAGGGCCTGCAGGAGCAGCGGGCACTGTCCAGCAACGGCTGGGCGCTCGGCGCGGACAAGTCGCAGACCGGGCGGGGCATGCTGGTGGGCAACCCGCACTTCCCGTGGGAGGGCGAGCTGCGCTTCTGGGAGTCGCAGCTGACCGTGCCCGGCAACCTCAACGTCTACGGCGCCAGCCTCGGCGGGCTGCCCGGCGTGCAGATCGGGTTCAGCGACAAGGTCGCGTGGACGCACACCATCGCGGAGGGTTCACGGTTCACGTTCTACTCCGTCGACCTGGTCCCCGGCTCGCCGACCACCTACTACATCGACGGCCGCCCCGAGGCGATGACGTCCAAGCAGGTGACGATCCGGGTCGGCCAGCAGAACGTCACCCGCACCATGTGGTTCACCCGCTACGGCCCGGTCCTGGACCTGTCCGCCATCGACCCGGCGTTCGGGTGGAGCACCACGACGGCGTACACGTACCGCGACGCCAACATCGACAACGACCGGCTCCTGCGGGTGTGGCTCAACATGGCCCGCGCCACCGACGTCGCCGGCCTGCGCGCCTCGATCGGCCGCGACCAGGGCATCCCGTGGGTCAACACGATCGCCACCGACTCGGCCGGCAACGCCTGGTACACGGACTCGTCGCCGACGCCGAACCTGTCCGCCGCCTCGATCGCCGAGTGGGCGGCCCATCCGCTCGGCGCGCTCGACGGCAGCAACAGCGCCAACGCGTGGGTCGTGCAGCCCGGCGCGCGCTCGCCCGGCCTGATCCCCTTCGCCCAGCAGCCGCAGCTGCAGCGCCGCGACTACGTGTTCAACGCCAACGACAGCCACTGGGTGCCCAACCAGAACCAGTTCCTGACAGGGTTCTCGCCGTTGCAGGGTGGCGAGGGTACGCCGCTGTCGGCGCGCTCCCGGCAGAACCTGCGACTGATCAACGGCACCGGCCGGTTCGACCTGACCGGCCTGGGCACCGCGATCCTCTCCGGTGACTCGCTGACCGCCGCCGAACTCGCCGGCTACGTGGTCACGTCCTGCCGCGCGCAGGGCACCCGCCCGGTGTACGTCGGCGGCACCCCGGTCGACATCAGCGCCGGCTGCACCGCCCTCGCCGGCTGGGACCGGCTGTTCGAACTGCCGAGCCGCGGCGCGGTGCTGTGGCGCGAGACGATCGGCGCGGTCCTCGCCGAGCACCCGGACGCGCTCACCGTCGCCGGGCCGCTGTTCGGTGTGCCGTTCGACCCGGCCAACCCGGGCCGCACCCCGCGGGGTGCACCCACCAACCCGGCGCCGCTGCTCACCGGCCTGGCCAGCGCGATGCTGCGGATGCGGGCCGTGAGACTGCCGCTGAACGTGCAGCTGCAGTCGGTGCAGTACACGGTGAAGGCGGGCCAGCGCATCCCGGTGCCCGGCTCGACGGAGAACGTCGGCATCGCCAACATGGCGCAGTACGAACCGTTCCCGGGCTCGTCCCGCGAACCGTTCATGAACCCCGGCACGTTCGTGGAGGGCAGCGACCTGACCGACCGCGGCTACGTCGTGAACTACGGCACCAGCTTCCTGCTGACGCTCGCGTACACGTCGTCGGGGCCGTCGGCGCGGTGCATCCTGACGTTCAGCCAGTCGGGTGACCCGGCCTCACCGCACTACGCCGACCAGACGCTGCTGTACAAGAACAAGCAGCTGCGTGACTGCCGCTACTCGGAGTCGTCGATCGCGTCCGACCCGAAGCTGTCCGTCAAGACGGTCTGGGGGTGAGCCAGCAGATCGTGGACGGCCTGCGGTGGCAGGGCGGGGTTGCTGGCGAGCTCCGTACGCACGCGGGGGTCGGGATGGGCGACGAGCCCGGCCAGGATCACGGGCGGCGGCGACGGGTTGCCGGCCACGCAGACCGCCGCTGACGGGACCCGCAGGCACGCCTGCAGCGTGGCAGGAGACGCCGTCTCCTGCCACGCGACGCCTTCGACCGCGCCGGGCGGGCTGTCCGGGTGGGTGGCGATGGCGTGCAGCAGGCCCGGCCGTTCCCACGAATGTCCGGCCAGCGCCCTGCGGACCAGCGGATCCGGTCAGGAGGCGAGCAGCTCGAGCCACGCACCGGGGACCGTGCCGCCGTCGACGACGAGGCCTCGATGCTGGACTCGCACCTGTTGTGCCACTCCGACTGCGAGGGCTACTACGTGCCGGTCGCGTTCGACGAGCCGCTGTTCCTGCCGCCGGACGCGGGCGTGGCCGGCGGCGGGATGGTCGGCTCCAGCCAGGGACTGCTCGACGAGCTGCGCGGCTGTGCACCGGCGCTCGGCATCGCCCTCGACGGCGGCGAGCTCACCGACGACGAGGCGCGGCGGGTCGGTGACCTGCCGGAGACAGACCCGTTCATGATCGAGGCGTCGGTGTGGCTGACCCTGCACGAGGCGTGCCGGGCCAGCATCGCCGGCGGCCACGCCATCGTCTTCCGGTAGGCGGGAAGCCTCAGAACTGCTGGGTGCCGACCACGGACAGCAGTCGCAGACCCTCCTGCGACCGGGTGCCGGGGACCGCGGTGTACAGGATGAGCCGCTGGTCGCGTTCGGTGATGTGCAGGGACTGGCAGTCCAGCTCGAGCTCGCCGACCACCGGATGCGGGATCCGTTTCGTGGACGTGGACCGGGGCGGGTCGACCGGATAGTCGACCCAGCGCTGGACGAACCCCGGACCCGTCGCGCGCAGCCGCGCGACGAGCGCGGCGACACCCGGGTCGTCGGGATACCTGGCGGCGGCCCGGCGCAGGTCGGCGAGGCAGTGCCGGGCGTATTCGTCGACCTGCGGGTCGTCGAAGTCGGTGTACGGGCTGGTGAACAGCTGCCAGATCAGGTTGCGGTCGGCCACGGGCCACACGGTGGGGTCGATGAGCAGCGCCGTGGCCATCCGGTTCCACGCGAGCAGGTTGTAGACGGCGTCGATGACGAACGCCGGGGTGTCGTCGAGCCGGTCGATGAGGTGCAGGATGCCGGCGGGCACGTCCCGCGGCGGGCCCGCCGGCGCTTCGTCGCGGGCGCCGGCGAGCTGGAACAGGTGCTCGCGTTCGCTGTCGGTCAGCCGCATCGACCGGGCCAGTGCCGTCAGCACCTGCCGCGACGGCCGCGGGCCCCGGGCCTGCTCGAGGCGGGTGTAGTAGTCGACGGAGATCCCGGCGAGCTGTGCCACCTCCTCGCGCCGCAGCCCGGGCGTCCGGCGGCGCGGGCCCGCGACGACACCGACGTCGGCGGGCCGGACGCGGTCGCGCCGTGCGCGGAGGAAGTCGGCGAGCTGACGGCGGTCCACCCGCACATCGTGCCCGCCGCCGGCCCGCGCATCCGGGACCCGCCGGTCCCTGGATGCCGCCGGTCCCTGGATGCGGCCGGTCCGGGGATGCGGCCGTGCTCTTCCGGCGGCGGCGCCCCTGCCGCACGGTCGCTGCATGGACGACACGACGATCGCGCTGGTGACCGGCGCGAACAAGGGCATCGGCCTCGAGGTGGCCCGGCTCCTCGCCCGGGCCGGGGTGACGGTGCTGCTGGGCGCCCGCGACGCCGGCCGTGGCGGTGCCGCCGTCGCGACGCTGCGCGCGGAGGATCTCGAAGCGGTGCCGCTGCCGCTGGACGTGACCGACCCGGCGTCGGTCGCCGCGGCCGCGGCGCGGATCGGCGCCGAGCACGGGCGGCTCGACATCCTTGTCAACAACGCCGGGGTCCTCGTCGGCTGGGGCAGGCCGTCGGACCTGTCCGTGCAGGACGTGCGGCAGGCGTACGAGACGAACGTGTTCGGCGTGGTGGCGGTGACCAACGCGATGCTGCCGCTGCTGCGGCGCAGCAACGCCGGGCGGATCGTGAACGTGTCCAGCTCGATGGGTTCGCTGACCCGCCTGGCGGCACCGGACGGCGGGATCCCGATGATGGCGTACAGCTCGTCGAAGGCCGCGCTCAACGGGCTGACCGTCGCCTACGCCGCCGACCTCAGGGACACCACGATCAAGGTGAACTCGGCCGACCCCGGCTACTGCGCGACGGACCTGAACCGGCACACCGGCCCCCGCACCGCCGCGCAGGGCGCCGCCATCGTGGCGCGCCTGGCGCTGCTGGACGCCGCCGGCCCGACCGGCCAGTTCCACGACGACGACGGCCAGGTGCCCTGGTAGGCGGCCGCCGCTGCGGGAAACTGCCGTCCGTTCCCGCCGCGAATCGGGCAGCATGGCGGCGTGAGACGCAGATGGTGGCAGCGGACCCGGCAGGAACCGCCCGTGGCGCAGGCGGTCGCCGACGTCCCCGGCGGCGGCGCGGAGGCCTGCGACCGGCTGCTCACCCTGCTCGCCGAGCTCGACGCGGCCGGTGACGAGGAGCGCGGCCGGGCGGCGGTCCAGCTGCTCGCGACGGCGCCCGAAGCCGTTGTCGCGGTCGACCACCATGCGAAACGCTCCCACGTCTCCGCGATCTACCTGCAGATCATGGCGGAGAGGACCGGCCCGATCCCCGTGGCCCTCTCCGTGCGCGCCGTCGCCCGGCTCGGTGGTGCCGGCCCGGACCGGTTCGCCGCGCTGCTGCGGGATCCGGCGGCGGCCGTGGTACGGGATGCCGCCACCGCCCTGCGCCCGTTCACGGGACGGCTGCCGGACCGCCTCCCGTGGGACCTGCTCACCGACGGGCGGCCCGAGGTTCGCCGAGCCGGGTACCGCCTCCTCAACGGCGGCCCGCCGCTGGTGCGGCTGCGGGCCGCGCTGACGCTGGCCATCGACCCCGTCCCGGACCTCGCCCGGCGGGGCCACGCCGACGCCACCTACCTCGCCCGCGCGGCCACCGACGCGTGGGCGCGGCGCCGCCTCGACGGCGAGCTGACCCCGACCGCCGCCGAACGCGCCGACCTGGATCTGCTCGCCGCCCGCGCCGCCGAGCGGCTGGGGGAGCGGACCAGCGGCCTGCTCCGCGAGTGGCTCAGCCGCTGACCAGCGGCGCGAGGGTCTCCAGCTGCCGCACCGCGCCGTCGATGTCCGCCGCCAGGGGCTGGATGAGGACATGGTCGGCGCCGGCGGCGTGGTGCTCGTGGATGCGGGCGGCGACCGTGGACTCGTCACCCCAGGCGACGATCGCGTCGACGAGCCGGTCGCTGCCGGTACCGGCGAGGTCGTCATCGCTGAAACCGAGCCGCTCGAGGTTGTTCACGTAGTTCGGCAGCCCCAGGTAGAACGCGGTGTGCTGGCGGGCGGTCGCCCGGGCCGTCTCCGGGTCGGTGTCCACGACGACCGCCTGCTCGGGAATGAGCAGCCGGTCCGGGCCGAGGTCCTCGCGGGCCAGTGCCGTGTGCTCCGGCGGGACGAAGTACGTGTGGGCGCCGTCGGTGCGGTCCCGGGCCAGCCGCAGCATCCGCGGGCGCAGCGCGGCGAGCACCACCGGCACGTCCGGGGCGGTGTCAGGCATCGCCGCCGGCGTCTTGTCCATGTCGTCGAGGTAGTCGCGCATCCGCTCCAGCGGCCGGTCGTACGTCATGCCGGTCCGGTCGATGGCCGCGGCGTGACTGACGCCCAGCCCGAGCACGAACCGGCCCGGCCAGGCGTCGCCGAGCGCGCCGGCGGCGGCCTTCGCGGTCGCCGGGTGCCTGGCCCAGATGTTGGCGATGCCGGCGCCGGCGACGAGCCGGGAGGTGGCGCTCAGCCATGCCGCCTCCTGCGCGAAGACGTCGTTGCGGCCGACGACCTCACCCTCCCACAGCGAGCCGTACCCGAGTTCCTCGACGCGGCGTGCGACGGTCCGCTGGATCTGTGCGGGTTCGCGTTGCAGCGCACCCAGCCACACACCCACCGGCCCCATGGCGACGCGGTCCGCAACGGTCATGGCAACCTCCCGAACACGATGCGCGAAGTGACGTCGCCGCAGCACTACCACCCGCGCGCCGGGGTAAACCGCCGCCGACCACCCGCGGCTCATCCGGTCCGCGGCGGATCCGTCGGTACGGTGGGGAAGATGACGACTGCCGCACCGGTCATCTTCGGGTTCGACGGTTCAGCCGCCGCGCAGCGGGCGGTGCGCGACGCGGCGCCGCTGCTCGGGCACCAACCGGCGCTCGTCGTCACGGTCTGGGAGGCAGGGCGGAGCTTCGACGCCGCGACCCTGCCGATGATCGGCCTGGAGGAGCCGCCGACCGTGCTGGACCTGCGCAGCGCGATCGACGCCGAGACGGAGCTGTACGAGGCCGCGAAACGCACCGCGCGGCACGGCGCGCGCCTGGCCAGGGCCGCCGGGTTCGCCGACGCCACCGGCCTCGCCGTCGCCGACACCCTGGCCGTCGCCGACACGCTGATGCGCGTCGCCCGGGAGCGGGACAGCCCCGGCATCGTGGTCGGCGCGCACGGCCACCGCAAGCTCAGCGAGCTGCTGCTGGGCAGCACCTCCGACACGCTGGTGCACAAGGCCGACCGCCCGGTGGTCGTGGTCCGCGCCCACAGCAACGACCCGGCGCCCGCCTGAGGCTCAGGCGAACGAGGGCCGGGACGGGTCCAGCAGCTCGTTGACGCCGCCCCGGTCGAGGACGTCGATGAGCGCGTCCGTGCCCCGCCGCACCTTCACCGCCATCTCGTCCGCGTGCAGCGGCACCAGCGCCAGCAGGTCGATCACGGTGCCGTCGCCGACGCACGCACCCTAAGTCATCGCCCGGCGGGGCGGGGTGCCACGCTGACCCGCATGGGTCTGTACACACTGACTGAGGCGCGGGCCGAGCTCGCCCGGCTGCGGCCGCTGCTCGACGAGCTGATCGCCGTCCGGGCGGACACCGCCGAACTGGCGGCCGCGCTCGCCCCGGGCGGCGACCCGACCGCGCTCGGCGGGCTGCCCGAGTACAAGGCCAGCTCCGCCCGGCTCGACGAGCTGGTCACCGAGGTGCAGGAGACCGGGATTCACCTCAAGGGCCTGGCCCCGCTGCTGCTGGACTTCCCCGCCGAGCTCGACGGCGTCCCGGTGCTGCTGTGCTGGCTGGAGGGCGACCAGGACATCGCCTGGTATCACCGCGCCGACCTCGGCTTCGCCGGCCGCCGCCCCCTACGCTGACGGGCCGGTCACCAGCGGTCGAGGTGCAGGACGGCGTCGAGGGGTTCGCGGGGCGCGGGCCTGAACGTCTCGCCGGTGTAGAAGGCGGTCGGGATCAGGACGCCCTGGCGGATGTCGTCCGGCAGGCCGAGCAGCTCGGCGACCTCCGCCTCGTGGTCGAGGTGCAGCGTGGTCCACGCCGTGCCCAGGCGGCGGGCGCGGGCGGCGAGCATGTAGCTCCACGCGGCCGGCAGCAGCGAGCCCCACACGTCGGCCTGGCTGTCGGCGGACAGCTTCGCCACGCGGCGGCAGGCGATGACCAGGACCGGGACGTCGCCCATGCGCTCGCCGAGCCAGGCGGCGCTCTCACCGACCCGCACCTGCGTGGCCTGCCGGGCCGGGTCGCCGGCGTACCGATCCGGGTTCGGCCCGCCGGCGTCCGCGTACGCCCGGAACGCGCGCCGGTACACCTCGCCGATCGCGGTGCGCTGCGCCGGGTCCGTGACCACGATCCAGTGCCAGCTCTGCGCGTTGGACCCCGAGGGGGCCTGCAGCGCGATCTCCAGGCACTCCCGGATCAGCTCCATCGGCACCGGCCGGGACAGGTCGAGGCGCTTGCGGACCGAGCGGGTCGTGGTCAGCAGCTCGTCGGGCGACAGCGGAAGCGTCGACATGCACACCCATTCAGGTAAGGGGCAGAACGGCTGGTTGATCCTGACGTCACGCGGGCGTGACCACCCGGCGTCCTGCCCGGTACTGCGGCGGCCAAACAATGTCGTCGCCGAGTTCGAACGCGGCGCGCTGCGGCCAGGTCGGCTCGCGCAGCAGCGCCCGGCCGAGCAGGACCACGTCGGCCGACTCCTCCAGCAGGATCTTCTCCGCCTGCTCGGGCTCGGTGATGAGGCCGACGGCGGCGACGGGCAGGCCGCTGCGCTCGCGGACCGCCCGGGCGAACGGCACCTGGTAGCCGGGGGACGCGGTGATCTGCTGGGCGGCGCTGTTGCCGCCACTGGACACGTCGACCAGGTCGACGCCGTGCGTGGCGAGGGCGGCGGCCACGTCGGCCACCTCGTCGACGGTGAGACCGCCGTCGACCCAGTCGGTGGCGCTGACCCGCACGGCGAGCACGACCCGGTCGGGGACGGCGGCGCGGACGGTGTCGACGACGTCCAGCAGCAGCCGGGAACGGCCCCGCAGGTCGCCGCCGTACGCGTCGGTGCGCAGGTTCGACAGCGGCGACAGGAACTCGTGGATGAGGTACCCGTGCGCGGCGTGGACCTCGACGACGTCGTAGCCGGCGGTGACGGCCCGGCGGGCGGCGGCACCCCAGTCCTGCACGAGCGTCCAGAGCTCGTCGGTGGACAGGGCGGCGGGAGTCGCGTACCCGTCGAACGGCACGGCCGACGGCGCGACGGTCGGCCAGCCGCCCTCGGACAGCGGCACGCTGCCCTTGCCGCGCCACGGCGCGAACGTCGACGCCTTGCGCCCGGCGTGCGCCAGCTGGATGGCGGGCACCGCGCCCTGGCCGCGGACGAACGCGGTGATCCGGGCGTAGTCGGCGGCCTGCCCGTCGGACCAGATGCCGGCGTCCTGCGGCGAGATGCGGCCGTCGGGGCGCACCGCCGTCGCCTCCGCGATGACCGCCCCGGCGCCGCCGCGGGCGATGCCGCCGAGGTGCACCAGGTGCCAGTCGGTGGGGTGCCCGTCCACGGACGAGTACTGGCACATCGGTGCGGCCCAGACGCGGTTGGGGAAGGTGACGCCACGCAGGGTCAGCGGCTCGAAGAGTCGGCTCATGCCGCCACCAACATCCGCGCCCGCCATTGCCCTTCCGCGCTATGACATACGCAACATCGTCAGGACGGCACGGCGCGGTCGACCAGGACCTCGTAGACCAGGTCGGTGGTGATGGAGCCGACCCGGGCCAGGTCCGAGGTGATGCGGGCCAGATCCGGCATGTCGGCGGCGAGGACCTCCACGACGTAGCACGCCTCGCCGGTCACCCGCACGCACCGCACGATCTGCGGCTCGCGGGCCAGGACCTCGGCGACCTTGTCGTACAGCGCGCCGTGGACCTTCATCCGCACCACCGCCCGCAGCGGCAGGCCGCACGCGACCGGGTCGACGCGGGCGGCGTAGCCGGTGATCACGCCGCGCTCCTCCAGGCTGCGCAGCCGGGCCCGCGTGGCGGACACGCCGAGGTGGATCGCGGCGGCGAGCGTGGTCAGCGACGCGCGGGCGTCCTGCTGCACCGCGGCGAGCAGCTGCCGGTCCACGTCGTCGAGCGTGGGTGCGGTCATCGCGGCAGGCTACCGCAGTTTTTGCGGCGGACCGGCCGCGATACCGCACGAACGGACTACACCACGGTCGCCGCCGGTCGTAGCGTCGTGGTTGTGTATAGAACCGATATCCAGTTCGTCTACGTCGACGTGTTCGCCTCCACGCCGCTCACCGGGGCGCCGCTCACCCTCGTCACCGACGGGGACGGCATCACCGACGAGCAGATGCGCGCCGTCGCCCGCGAGTTCAACCAGTCCGAGACGACGTTCGTGCAGCGGGCGACCACGGCCGCCGCGACCCGGCGGCTGCGCTCGTTCACCCCGACGGGCCAGGAGGTGTACGGCGCCGGGCACAACGCGCTCGGCGCCTGGCTGTGGCTCGCCTCCTCCGGCGAACTCAGGCTGGACGGCGACGAGACCACGTTCACGCAGCACATCGGCGAGGAGATCCTGCCGGTCCACGTGCGCCGCGTGGACGGCCGCGACATCGTCGTGGCGATGGAGCAGGCGCCGCCGGTGTTCGGCGCCGTGGTCACCGACCGGCCCGGGCTCGCCGCCGCGCTCGGCCTGCGCGAGGACGACCTGGTCGCCGACCGGCCGGCGCAGGTGGTGGACACCGGCGCCGGGCACCTGCACGTGGCGGTCCGCGACCGCGCCGCCGTCGACCGCGCCGCACCGGACGGCGCGCGGCTCACCGCCGCGCTGAAGGCGGTCGGCGGCGAGGGCTGCTATCTGTACACCGGCGACACCGTGGACAGCAGCGCCACGGCCTATGCACGGTTCTTCAACCCGGCGATGGGCATCTGGGAGGACCCGGCGACCGGCACTGCGGCCGGCCCGCTCGGCGCGCTGCTGGTCGCGGCCGGCGTCGTCGAGCCGGCGCCGACGGGTGTGGCGACCGTGGTCGTCGAGCAGGGGCACTCGATGGGCCGTCCGAGCCGGATCACTGTGACGGTGGCCGGATCGCGGGTACAGGTGAGCGGCTCGGGCCTGGTCGTGGCCCGCGGCACGATGACCCTGCCGGAGGTGGCCGCATGACCGGACCGGAGCGAAGCGGAGGGTCCGGGCATCGGTGTTGCAGGCCGTCATGCGGACGCCGGAGCGTAGCGGAGGTGGCCGCGTGACCGCGGATGAGGAGCGGCTGTTGCGCCGCGCGATCGAGCTCGCCGTCAACGCCCGCGCCGCCGGCGAGGCGCCGTTCGGGTCACTGCTGGCCGACGGCGGCGGCCGGATCCTCGCCGAGGAGCACAACACGGTGTTGTCCGACGGCGACATCAGCGCCCACCCGGAGCTCAAGCTCGCCCGCTGGGCGGCCCGGCACCTGAGCGCCGACGTGGCGGCTGGCGTCACGATGTACACCAGCTGCCAGCCGTGCGGGATGTGCACCGGCGCCATCGAACGCTCCGGCCTCGGCAGGGTCGTCTACGCCCTGTCCGGGGAGCAGCTCGGCGCGCTCAGGACCGGCGGCGGGTTCGCGCCGGTGCCGCAGGAAGGGCCGCTGCTGTACGCCGAGGCCCGCGTCGCCGTGGACGGCTACTACACCTGACGGCGGCGGCCTGGGCGCCACCAGTTCGCGGGGCCGAGCAGGGACATGACGGCGGGCAGCAGCAGGCCGCGCACGACGGTGACGTCCAGCAGCACGGCCACGGTCATGCCGACGCCGATCTCCTTCACGGCGATCAGGTCGCCCAGGGCGAAGCCGAGGAAGACGATGCCGATCGCGAGGGCGGCGGTGGTGATGACGGGGCCGGTGGCGGTGATGCCGGCGAGGACGGCGCGGTCGTTGGCCGCGCGGTCGCCGGTGCTCCGCCGGTCCCATTCCTCCTTGATCCGGGCGAGCAGGAACACCTCGTAGTCCATCGACAACCCGAAGATGAACACGAACAGCAGCAGCGGCGTGGTGAGGTCCACGGCACCCCACGGCTGGAAGCCCAGCAGCGGGGCGCCCCAGCCCCACTGGAAGACCGCGACGAGGACGCCGAGGGTGGCCAGCAGCGTCAGGATGTTCATGCACAGGGCCTTCACCGGCACGACGAGCGAGCCGGTGAGTGCGAAGAGCAGGATCGCGGTCGCGACGACGATGACGGCGACCGCGATCGGCAGCCGGGACGCCGTGGACTCCCGCGCGTCGATCAGCTCGGCGGCGGGCCCGGCGACCAGGACCGGCACGGGGGAGTCCAGGGCGCGCAGCTGCCGCACCAGGCGCTGGGCCGGTTCGCCGCCGGCCGGGCCGGCCGGGCGCAGGTCGACGACGGTGACGTCGGCCGGCAGGCCGGTCCGCAGGTCGAGCTCGGCCTCGCCGGTCAGTTCGCGGAGCCGGTCGAGCAGGGGCGGCACCGACGGCTCGCCGGCGTTCGCCGCGATCAGCACGGTGACCGGCTGCGTGGTCCACTTGCCGAAGTCACGCTCGACGGCCTCGTAGGCCAGCCGCTCCTCGCTGCCGGCGGGCAGCGACCGCGCGTCGGAGTTGGCGAGGGTGACCTGCAGCAGCGGCAGGCTCAGCAGGACCAGGCCGGCGGTCACCGCGAGGGCGACCAGTGCCGGGCGCCGCTGCGCGAACCCGGCCAGCCGTGCCAGCAGGCCCGGCGGGCGCTGCGCGGACCGGGTCTTTGTCGTCCGGGCTTTCTTCGCCCGTGCCCCCGGCGCCGGGATCCGCTGATGTGCGACCGCGATCAGCGCCGGTACCAGCGTCAGGCCGGCAATCGTGGCGAGGCTGACGACCAGTGCACCGCCCAGTGCCATCGCCGCGAGGAGCGGTTCGGCGAACGCGAACAGTCCCGCGAGGGCGGCGCCCACCGCGAGCCCGGACACGAGCACGGCCCGCCCGGCCGTCGCGACGGTCCGGGCGAGGAGGTCCGGCACCGTTGCCTTGCGGTCCGCGGCCCGTTCCTCGCGGAAGCGGGTGAGGATCAGCAGGCTGTAGTCGACCGCGAGACCGAGCCCGAGCAGGGTGACAACGTTGACCGCGTACTCACTGACCGGCACCGCCGCGGCGAGCCCGGTCAGTGCGAGCAGCGTCGCGGCGACCGTCGCAAGGGCGGTGAGCAGCGGCAGGCTGCCCGCGAGCAGGCCACCGAGAATGACGGCGAGGGCGCCGCAGAGCACCACCAGCGCCACGGTCTCCCCGAACGCGGCGTCCTTGACGGCCTGCTCGCCGAAGGTGCGCTCGGCGAGCAGTTCACCGCCGACGAGGACCTGCGGCGCGTCGATGCGGTGCAGCGCGGCGGCGACCCGGTCGGCCACGGCGAGGGCCTCGTCGTCGCTGAGCTCGGGGCGCAGCTCGACGGTGACGAGCGAGCTGCGGTTGTCGGAGGAGACCTGCCCGGATCCCGCGGTGTAGGCGTCGATGACCTTGGCGACGCCGGGGATGGCCCGGATCTCGAACATCACCTTGCTGGCGTTGTCGACCAGCGCGGTCGCGTTGAAGTCCCGCCCGGAGATGACGGCCACGACGCGTTCGCCCTCCGGGGCGAGCCGGTCGATGCGCGCCTGCGCGACCGCGGACTCCGCGTCGGGCCGCAGGCTGTCCACCGACTGGGTCCGGTCGTAGACGGAGCCCCCGAACACCGCGCCGGCGAGGGTGATCACGACCCAGCCGGCGAGGACCAGCATCCGGTGGTTGGCGGTCCACCGGCCGAGCAGTGCAAGCACCGCATCCTCCTCGGGCCGCCGCCGGGCTGGCCGCTGCCGACGCCATCCAACATCCACATCGACGATCCCGCAACGCTCTACACTGTATGGCGTGACTGACGAGCGACCTGCGCCCAACGAGACCACCGTGCCGCTGCTGCCGTGCACAGCCCCGGAGGAGACCCTGGCCTTCTGGCGCGCCCTGGGATTCACCGTCACGTATGAGCAGAAGAAGCCCTACCTGTACCTGGCGCTGCGGTGGAGCGGCTTCGAGCTGCACTACTCACGCGCCGCCGCCGGCGTCGACCCGGCGCAGGAGGCCACCGGCGGCTGCCTGGTCCTGGTCGACGCGGTCGCGCCCTACCACGCGGCGTTCGTCGCGGCGATGCGCGCCGCGCACGGCAAGATCCTGGTCAAGGGCCTGCCGCGGATCACCCGGTTCCGGCCGGGCGCCTCACGCTTCACCGTCATGGACCCGTCCGGCAACTCGATCATCTTCATCCAGCGCGACGAGCCGGGTGAGGTGGAGTACGGCGGCTCCAAGAAGCTGCAGGGGCTGGCCAAGGTCCTGGACAACGCCCGGATCCTGCGCGAGTTCAAGAACGACGACCTGGCCGCCTTCCGGGCGCTGAACTCCGGCCTGCGCCGTCACGGCGACAGCGCGCCGCCGGTGGAGCAGGCGACCGCCCTCGCCGCCCTGATCGAGCTGTCGACGGCGCTCGACGAGCCGGACCGGGTCGCGGAGTGGGGCGAGCGGCTGCGGGGGCTCACCCTCACCGATGACGAGCGCCGCCGGGTCGGGGCCGCGGTCGCCGACCCGGCCCTGATCGCGCCGTGGCTCCCCGTCACGCCAAGCGGTCGATGACCAGCTCGTGGATGGCGTCGAGGAGCTCGACCTCGCGGTCGGAGTGGGCGGTCACGGTGACGGCGGCCCGGAGCTGGGGGCAGATGACGGCGTACTGGCCGTAGCGGCCGTCCATCCGGTACATGGGGGAGCGGTCGAGCCAGACGCCCAGGCCGTAGCCGTAGGTGAACCGCTCGCCCTCGGTGATGGCGCCGGTGTCGGCCGGGTCGGCGGTCAGCCGTCGCAGATACGCCGCGGGCAGGAGCCGGCGGCCGTCCCACTCGCCGTCCTGCAGCAGCAGCTGCGCGAAGCGGGCGAGTTCGTGGGTACGCAGGAAGAGATCGCTGCCCGCGAACGGGAACCCGAGCGGGCAGGTGTGCCAGGCCGGGTTGTGCAGGTCCAGCGGCGCGAACAGCCGGGGCAGCAGGTAGGAGCGCAGGTCCGCGCCGGTGGTCCGGGCGATGACCCGGCCGATCGCGTACGGCCCGGAGTCGGTGTAGGCGAAGCGGGTGCCGGGTGCGGCGTCCAGCGGCGCGGCGACGATCTCGTGGAGCAGGTCGGCGGCGTCGATGCGCTGGTCGGCGAACCACTCGTGGCTGGTGCCGCTGGTCATCGTCAGCAGCTGGCGCAGCGTCACCGCCTCGAATCCGTCGGCCGCGACCGCCCGCAGTTCTGGGAAGTGGTCGAGGAACCGGTCCTCGACGGTGAGCCGGCCCTCCGCCTCCGCGAGCCCGAGCGCGACCGAGGTGAACGTCTTGGAGACCGAGTACAGGTTCACCCGGTCGTCGGAGCGCACCCGCCGCTCGACCGGCGGGCTGCCCTCGCGGTGCAGGTGGATGCCGTAGATACCCAGGCCGCGCTCGCGATCGGCGCAGATGAAGTCGTCCAGCAGATCGTCGCCCACCGCTGGATCCTACAAAAGCCTCGTAACTCACGGTAATCCGATGGGTTTAGTAGGCGTCTATGCGCTGGCCACGCCGGGGCTGGCCGCGCTGCGCGAGTACGCCCGCCGCTGGCTGCCCGGCGTCGACGCCGACGTCTTCGGCCACGGGTTCAAGTTCGTCCCCGCGATCGGCCGCGTCCTGGCCGACCTCGCCGGCGACGGCACCCGCCCGGACCCGCGCTTCGCCTTCGCCCAAAGCACTTCGCGAAAGGAACTCCATCCGCGCGCGGCGAGACCCCGTTCCTGCACGCCGGGCGCGCCGACGTCACCGCCATCCGGCTCTACCGATCGCTCGGCTTCGAGATCCGCCGCGTGATACCGCGGGCGGCGGTTCAGTCCCGTGCGGTGGTGGAACTCCCGTGATCGGCCTTGGCGGCGGCTGCCGTGGCGGCGCTCTCGATCCTCGCGCGGTGCGCCTGCCAGAATGCCGGGTCGGGCCGCGGGGCGGGGTGCCCGGCCGCCGCCCCGGTCGTGCCGTCCAGCTGTTCGCGCAGGATGTCGGCGTGTCCGGCGTGCCGGGTGGTCTCGGTGAGCAGGTGGACGAGGACGGTGAACAGGTTCACGTCGGGGCGTGGCCACCAGGGCACACGACCGGGTGAATCGATGGCCAGGGCGCTGATCGTTGCGTCCGAGTGCGCCCATACGCGGCGGTACCGGTCGACGAGCTGCTCGCGCGTCTCGTGCTCGTCCGCCCACAGATCGGTGCCACGCTCGGCGGCGTCGTCCCACCGGGGCACGGGCTCGGGAAACGGCCGGTCGAAGACCTCGCCGAGGTATCTGGACTCCCAGATCGACAGGTGCTTGACGAGGCCGAGCAGGTTGGTTCCGGTGAAGGTCAGGGGGCGGCGCACGTCGTACTCGGACAACCCGTCGAGCTTCCACACCATCGTCTCGCGGATCTCGCGCAGGTCGTTGTGCAGGTACGCTTTCGCGAATTCATCGATCATGCGCCATGAGCCTGCCATGCGTCGCCGCGGCGTGCGCACCCCGCCCGCGTGAGAAGTGGGGATCATGGCGAACGGCCGTCGAGAACGTAAACTTCCCTCCGTCGATGTGCCGGGTGAGCCAGGAGGCGCGATGCCGGACCGGATCATGGTGCCGTTCCGCGGTGCCGGCAGCGGCGTCGACGAGCTGAGCTGGGGGCAGCGCGAGCTGTGGGGCGGGATGCGCCGACAGCGGACCTGGATGCCCATGGGGATCGTGGTGCCGTTGCTGGACGGCAGCAGCGTGGACGACGTGGTGGCCGAGCTGCGGTTCGTCGTGGAGCGCTACCAGTCGATGCGCACGCGGCTGCGGCTGCGCCCGGACGGGCCGCCCCAGCAGGTGCTGTCCGAGGCCGGCGAGATGCCGCTGGAGGTGGTCGACGCCCCTGAGGACGGGGATCCGGCCGTGACCGCGGCGGAGGTGCAGCGCCGCCTCGAGGACACCGCCTTCGACTTCGAGCGGGACTGGCCCGTGCGGACCGCGGTCATCCGGCACCGGGGCGCGCCGACCCACCAGGTCACGGTGGTGTGCCACCTGGTCGCCGACGGCTTCGGCGCGATGGTGCTGGTCGACGAGGTAGACCGGTGGCGCCGGTCGGAAGCCTTGGACGCCTCTCCCGACGGCATGCAGCCGCTGGAGCAGGCCCAATGGCAGCGCTCGCCCGCCGGGCAGCGGCAGTGCGCGGCGGCGCTGCGACACTGGGAGCACACGCTGCGCGCCATCCCGGCACGGCGCTTCCCCGGCCCGGTCGACCCGCGCCGGCCGCGGCACTGGCAGGCCGGGTTCGCCTCCCGTGCGTTGCACCTCGCGGCTCGGGTCATTGCCCGGCGCACCGGGACGGACCGGGCCACGGTGCTGCTGACCGCGTTCGCCGTCGGGCTCACCGAGGCGACCGGCATCCACCCCGCGGTGGTCAAGGTGGTGGTCAGCAACCGTTTCCGCCGGACGCTGGCCGGCTCGGTGAGCCCGGTCAGCCAGCCCGCGCTGTGCGTCCTGGACGTCGACGGCCTGCCGTTCGACGAGGCAGTGGCACTGACCGGGCGGCGAGCGCTCACCGCGTACAAGCACGCGTACTACGACCCGGACCAGCTCGACGCGCTCATCCAGCGGGTCGGCCGGGAACGGGGCGAGGAGCTCGACATCGCCTGCTACTTCAACGACCGCCGCCCGCAGGGCGCGACCGCCGACCCGGCGCCGAGCACCGCCGAGGTGCGCGCTGCGCTCGCCGAGACGAGGTTCCACTGGATGGCCCGGCAGGACCGTCCGAACGAGCGGCTGTTCCTGACCATCAGCGCCACCCCCGACACGGTGGACCTCGACATCTGCGGCGACACCGAGCACCTGTCCCCGGCGATGCTGGAGGCCTGCGTCCGGAAGATGGAGGCCGTGACGGTCGCCGCGGCCGGTCTGGCACCCGCCGAGGAACTGACAGGCTAGGGCTGTGGCCAGAGATGTTGGCCGGGTTTTGTCGTACCCCTGTGCTTGAGTGTCGGCATGCCTCGACGCCGCGACCCCGACGCGGTCCGGGTGGTGCACCGCACCGCCCGGATCGGGCTGCGCGCCACCCGGGCGCAGCGGGATCGGTGCTTCGGGTTGCTGCGCTCCGCCGGGGATGTCTGGTCGTGTGTACTGGAGGTCAATCATTGGCGGTGGCGGCATGACGCGCCGCCGGTGGTGTCGTATCAGGCCCTGTGCCGAGAACTGTCCACGGCCGGACCTGGAGTGTTCAGCGACGTCGACTCGGTCGGGGCGAGGTCGGTGCTGCGCCGGTTCTCCGATGCGTGGTTCGCCGCGGCGAAACGCCGCAACGCCGGGGACGTCACCGCCCGCTTCCCGCGTCGCAGGCGTGGGCTGTTGCCGGTGCGTTACTACCACGGCACGTTCACCCTGGACGGGCGAAGGTTGCGGCTACCGACCGCTGCGGGGTGTGCGCCGTTGTGGCTGCGCCTGGACCGGGAACCGCCCTACCCGATGGAGCAGATCCGGTCGGTGACGCTCCTCGCAGACGGCGGCCGACTGTGGGTCGAGGTCACCGCCGAGGTCCCGGTCACCACCTACCCGCCCGGTGCCGCACCGGACCCGGGCCGGGTCGCCGGTGTGGACCTCGAAGTAATCCACCCCTACGCGGTCGCCGGACCCGACAGGCACGGACTGCTCGTCTCCGGCCGCGCCATCCGCGCCGAACACCGCATGCACCTCACCGACACCAAACACCGGCAGCGGGCAACCGCCGCCCACGCCCCGAAACCTGGCCAGCGCGGGTCACAGCGGTGGCGGCAGGCACGCCGCCGCGCCCGCCTCATCGAGGGCCGGCACCGCCGCCGGATCCGCCAAGCGCAGCACGAAGCGGCGAAGACCGTCATCGGCTGGGCCGTTCAGCATCAGGTCGGGACACTCACCGTCGGGGACCCCCGCGGCGTGCTCGACCTGAAGGCTGGGCGCAGGCACAACCTGCGGCTGCGGCAGTGGCAGGTCGGGCGGGCCATCGCCATGCTGCGGGACAAGGCCGAACTCGCCGGGATCGTCGTGCACCTCGTCGACGAACGCGGCACCTCATCCACCTGCCCCACCTGCCGCAAGAAGATCACCAAACCCGCCGGCCGGACCATGACCTGCCGCCCGTGCCAGCTCACCGGGCACCGCGACCTGTTCGCGGCCGCCACCATCGCCACCCGCACCCCCAACCCGTCACCGGGCAAGGACACGGACGGCGGCACCAGCATCCCGGCGGTTGTGCCGCCGCGGACGCTCACGCACCGTCGAGCAGGACGCCACCTCCCCGGTGCCGGACTGTCCCGGCGTGACCCACGCCGACCCCCACCACACCAGCCACCACCAGCAAGAACGGTCGCGGCCGGCACGACAGGGGCAGCGAAGGTCAGTTGGCCGGCTGAGGCCCGCCCCACCACCAACCCGGTGGGGAGTCGCTCGACCGCACCACGCGGCGAGGAACCACAACACCACCCACCCGGTGAACGTTCGTGGTCACAGCACTAGGTTGCTCGGATGAGTCTTGATGACGTGGCGAAGCGCGACGGCTGGCGATGCTGGGTCTGCGACGAGCCGGTCGACGCCGACATGTCGGTGAACGACCCGCGCGGTCCCAGCGTCGACAGCCGCACCGCTGACAGGAAGGCCAAGGTCACCGAGCGGCTCGCGCACCGCGCCTGCAACACCCGCAAGGGCGCGGTCAAGGTGGTCATCGCCTGGCCGGACCGCCTGCACGTGGTGGAGCCCGCCCCGCTGCTCACCGTCGCCGAGCGCCTCGAGCGCAAGGGCGGCCGCGAGCTGGTCGCCCGCTGCCCGAGCCAGAAGGACGCCCAGGAGACGGCGGACTGGCTCGTGGACCGGTTCTCCCGGCTGGTGCCCGGCCTGCCGGTGACCGCAAGCGTCGACGCGGGCGGCGGCCAGTTCCTCGTCGCCCTGTCCACCGGCCGCCGCTGACCGCTGGCTGCTGTCCGCCGCACCTGAACCAGGCCCTAGATTGACCGTGCCTCACCGTGGTGGTGCCGACGTTGATCGTCTACGCTGCCGGATCGTGAACTTCCGTGCGCTTTCCGCGCGCATCTGCGCTGCCGCCGCCGGTGTCGTCGTCTCGACCGTCGTCGGCGCTCCGGCTTGGGCAGGTTCCGGCACACACACGTCCAGAGACTCGGTTGAAGACGTTGCGTACGCGCTCGGACGCCTCACCAGCACGCTGTGCTGCATCGCCGTCGTCGTGGGTGTGGTCGTCTTCGCGGTCCGCCGCTTCAGAAAACGCTAGGCGCCCTCGCCGGGGCGAATGTTCTCCTGATCGGGCCAAGGATCTGATGGTGGTCCTGCCGACCCGCGCCTCGTAGACCTGGTAGCCGCTCGATGAGCGCTTCGCTCGGTGAACAACGGACGTAGATCTTCGGTCGGCGCACCTCGCATTCCGCAATCGTCGCGCATCCGCACGTCGTTGGAGCCGGTGCTGAGTCGGCCCGTGGTTGCACCGGCGACACCTCGATGCCGTCGAGTTCCATCGGCACGGTGATGTCGATCCGGGCCACCGACGCTATGCGGGTGGCTGACGCACCAGGCCGGCGACGACGGTGGCGCGGCGGACCGTCTCGCGCAGCTCGTCGTGGAAGTCGGCTCGGCGCTGCCGCAGTTCTGGCGTGCTCGCATCGAGGAGGCCGCGGTGGCGGGCCAGCTGCAGGGCAGGTTTGAACAGTTCCAGCGACACCGACTCTTCGCTGGCCAGCCGGCCCTGCAACGCCCACTGCCTGCCGACGCGCAGGCACTCGTCGAGGAACCGGGGCTCGTCGAACGTCTCGTCCTCCCAGGCGGCGAGCCGGTCGGCTACCAGGTGGTATGCGTCGAGGAACGGTCGCAGCACCAGCGGGGCGACCAGCGGCTTGCCGTGCTGCAGCCAGTTGCGCGCGTCGGCCGGGGTGAACTCGCGCAGCCCGTCGCCGTCGCCCGGCTCGATGATCGCCAGCTCCAGGGCCATCTGCTCGGCGAAGTCCCGGCGGCGGGCGAAGAAGAAGTCGAACTTCAGCAGGTCCCGCAGCCGCAGCGCCTCCTGCGTCGCGGTCGCCAGGCCGTCCGGGCCGCCTTCGGCCGCGGCGACCAGGGCGAGCTCCCCGATCGCCCGGTCGACCAGCAGGTGGATCGCCGTGTTGCGGTAGAACGCGGCCACCAGGTGCTGGCCCGGACCGATCACCCACACCGGGTCGGTGCCGCCGTCGTAGGTTGTCAGTACGCCCGAGGCGACCAGCTCCTGCAGCGTGCGGCGGAGCGTCCCGGGGTCGGTGAGGTTCGCCGCGCCGGCCACCGGCCAGCGCCGGGATTCGATGTAGGTCGCCATCGGCGCGACGGTCTGCAGCACCCCGTCCAGGGTGAGCGCCCGGTCGGCGGCCAGCATCGCGAGGCAGACGACGGCGGTGACGGTGACCGGGGTCGCCTGGTTGATGCGGTGCGACGTGTCCAGGGCGATCCGCTCGACGACGTGCCGCCCCTGCTGGTCGCCGCCGCGCAGCTCGGCCATCCGCTCGCGGAGGGGGACGGGCTCGCCGAAGTCCAGGTAGGCCCGGCCGAGCCGGTTGGCCTGGAGCCGGGCGAAGTTGATCAGCCAGCGGACGTCCTCGGGTCGTTTCCTGGCGCCGCGTGCCTCCGCGGTCATCGAGCCGACTTCGTGCAGCTGCTCGTACACGATGGACACCGGGACGATCAGCGCCTCGGTGTCGGGGGCGGCGTCGATCGCGTCCACCACGTAGCGCAGGATGCCGTAGGTCGGCGGCCGCAGCTTGCCCGTGCGGGTCCGGCCGCCCTCGATGGACCAGCTGAGGTTCTGCCGGTTGCGGATCAGCTGGCCGATGTAGGCGCGCAGCGTCAGCCGGTACACCGGCTGGTCCTGCGTCGACCGGCGGATGTAGACGATGCCGGAGCGCCGCGCCAGATGGTTGACGGGAAAGAAGCTCAGGTTGGCCCCGCCCAGCGTGTACGCCGGGCTGAGACCGTGCCGGTCCAGCGCCACCGGGACCGCCGCGCCGTCCAGATACGACCGGTGCGAGAACAGGAACAGCAGCGAATACTTGCGGTCCAGCCCTTCTAGGCGGCGCGCGGCCTCCTCGTCCACGAGCAGCTCGTGGGCGCGGAACATCCACTTCGTGAACCTGAACCAGGCGCTCATCGCCCGCGCGCTGTGCATCGCGCCCATCTCGCGCAGATAGCCGGTGGCCTCGGCCGTCACCTCGTCCTGGTCGCGCCCGAGCGAGGTGGCCAGCTCGGCCAGCCGTCCGGCGAAGCCGTCATCGGCGAGCAGCTGGGCAACCTCAGGGGTGTCCGAGGACATCAACCACCTCGCAGGTGAGCAGTGTGGTGGCCAGTCTGGGAGCAGTGACCGGATTCCGTCAACAACGCGGCACGTCTGGTGGTGGCGGCGTCGCGGCGTGATGATGGCGGCGTGGAAGCCGTGATCATCATCGGGGTTGTGCTCGTCGTGCTCGTCGTGGTCGGTGCCGTGGTGTTGCGGCTGCGGGCGAAGGACGACGGAGGGGCCGTCCGTGGGGAGCTGGTGGTGACGGGCGTGCAGGAGCAGTGGCGTACCGGCGACGCCAACGACGACAAGATCAACCGGGAGTATGACGTGCGGTTGACGGTCGACGCGACGCTCAGCGGGCCGGGGGTCAGCGGCGGGCGCCGGCGTTACGACGTCACGGTCGTCAACCGCGACGTGGCCAAGGTGGTGGCGGGTGCACGCTTCCCGTGCGACGTCACGCCGACCGATCAGACGGTGGTCCGGGTGTACGTGCGGCCCGGTGGCTCCTTCGAACGCTTCGAGAACGGGCGGCCGGTCACCGCGTGAGCGGGGTCGACTGGGACGCGGTCTACGGCTGCGACGGCACCTCCGGTCACGTGCCGGGGTTGCTGCGCGCCCTGGCGGGGCCGGAGCCTGCGGCCGGGGCGTACGCGGAGCTGTTCAACCACCTGTGCCACCAGGGCACCCGATGGCAGGCCAGCGGTGTCGTGGTGCCGTTCCTCGTCGCGCTCGTCGACGCCCCGGCCACGCCGGACCGGGCGGCGCTGGTCCGGATGCTCGCGGCCGTGGCAATCGGTGACCACCGTGACGACCGGCTCCCGTTCGACGCCGACGCCGCCTATCCGGAGGCCGACGCGATCACCGACGAGCAGCTGCGCCTGCTGAACGTGTGGCTCGACGAGGGCAGCGACGACGAACCCGTGGGGGAGTTCTACTGGGACCGGTCGGGCCCGGACCGGTGGGCGCGCGACGCGTACCGCGCCCTGGCCGCCCACGCCAGCACCGTCGCCGGCTGGGTGCGCGACCCCGACCCGGACGTCGCGGCCCGTGCGGCGGCGCTACTCGCCTGGTTTCCACCGGCGCCCGAGGCCGTCGCCACGCTGCTCGACGTGCCGGCCGGGCCGGCCAGGGCCAGTGCCAACCTGGCCCTCGCGCACCTGCCCGTCGTCGGCCCGGCCGTCGACCGGCGCCTTGAGGGGCTGCTCACCGCGGCCGACGGGCAGGTTGCGCTCACCGCGGCGGTCGCGCTGGCGTACCGGCGCGGCGAGGCCACGCCCGAACCGGCGCTGACGCTGCTCGCGGTCGCCGCCGACCACGACCGGCCCCTGCCCGCCGACGTCCCGGGCTGGGACCGCCGCGCCCTGCGAGGCTTCGTGGCGATCGCCCTCACGCGGATCGGGTGGTGATGCCGCCGTCACGCGGGTCGCGTCGCGGCGCCGTCCAGCCACAGCGTGTTGCTGGCGTCGCGGTGGGTGCCGGCGGTGCCGACATGCTTGCCCGGGATCGTCGGGCCGTGCTTGATGACGTGCACGAGGGCCATGGCGTGGCCGCGGCCCAGGTCGAAGTCCGCCCTCAGCCAGTCGACGATGGTGCCGGCCTTCGTGGCGGGCGCGTCGTAGCCGCGCTCGGTGGCGAGGGCGAGCAGCTCCCGCGGGGTCTTGCCGGTCTTGGTCTCGATGTTGTCGAGATACGCCTGGAACGACATGTCCGATCCTCCCGTCGCCGGCACGCCCTCCGTGCCGCTCACTGACGCGTCGAACGGCGCCGCCGCGTTTCGACAGGACCGTCGAAGATTTTCAGGGCAGTTGGTCGCCCTGCCGGACCAGGCCGCTCTGATACGCCAGCACCACCAGCTGTGCACGGTCACGCACGTTGAGTTTCGTCATGGCGCGGTTGACGTGGGTCTTCGCGGTGAGGGGCGACACATACAGCCGCTCGGCGATGTCGTCGTTGGACAGGCCGTGCGCGACGAGGATCAGGACCTCGCGCTCCCGCTCGGTCAGCAGGTCCAGGGCCGGCATGACGCCCTCGGCGCCGGGGCGCAGGCTGGTCAGGAAGCGGCTGACGAGGCCCCGGGTGGCCCGCGGCGACAGCAGCGACTCGCCGCCCGCGACGACCCGGATCGCGTGCAGCAGGTCGGCGGGGGCAACGCCCTTGCCGAGGAAGCCGCTGGCGCCCGCCTGCAGCGCCAGGACCACGTTGTCGTCGGTCTCGAACGTGGTGAGCACGAGGACCCGCACGCCGGCGAGGTTGTCGTCGGCACCGATGCGGCGGGTCGCCTCCAGGCCGTCCATGCGGGGCATGCGGATGTCCATGAGCACGACGTCGGCGCGTGCGGTGCGGGCCAGGTCGACCGCCTCGCGCCCGTCGGCGGCCTCGGCGACGACCTCGAACTCCGGCTCCGAGTCGATGATCATTTTGAAGCCGGCGCGGATCAGCGCCTGGTCGTCGGCGAGCAGCACCCGGATCGTCATGCCGGTCCCGCCGGGAGCCGCACGAGCGGGTCGGCCGGCAGCACCGCGTGCACCCGGAACACGTGCGAGCCGACCGGGCACGCGGTCACGCTGCCGCCGGCGGCGGTGGCCCGCTCGCGCATGCCGAGCAGCCCGTAGCCGGAACCGGAGCCGGTGGTCGCGGCCGGCCGCATCCGGTTGCTGACCTCGACTTCGATGTCGCCGGTGGTGTACGAGATGTCCAGCCGGGCCGAGCCGTCACCGTATCTGTGGGCGTTGGTCAGGGCTTCCTGCACGATGCGATACGCGGCCAGGTCCACCATCGCGGGCAGCTCCCGCGCGTCGCCGACCTGCCGGTGCTGCACCGGGAAGCCGGTCGTCTCCAGCGTCGCCAGCAGCTCCGGCAGCCGGGCGAGGCCGGGCGTCGGCTCGGTGTTCTCGTGCTCGTCGGCGCTGCGCAGCACCCCGACCACCGACTGGATCTCCTTGAGCACGGTGTCGGACGCTTCGCGGATGTGGTCGAGGACCGGGCCGACCTGGTCGGGGCGGCGCTGCAGGATGTGTGCGGCGGCGCCCGCCTGCACGCTGATGACCGCGATGTGATGGGCGACCACGTCGTGCAGCTCCCTGGCGATGCGCAGCCGCTCGTCCATGACGCGGCGCCGTGCCTCGTCCTCCCTGGTCCGTTCGGCCCGGTGGGCGCGCTCCTCGACCTCGGCGACATAGGCGCGGTGGGTGCGCGCGGCGTCGCCGACAGCCGCCGCCATGAAGATCCACGCGAAGACGCCGAGGGTCTCGCCGCGCCACCAGTCCTCGGCGGCGACGATCAGGCCCGTCAGATACACCGCGGAGGACGCGCTGAGCGCGCAGATCCAGCTCTTGCGCCGGTCGGTGTGCGCGGCGATCGAGAACGTCGTGACCCCGAGCGCCACGATCAGCCCGGGGTTGCTGACGCCTTGCAGGACCGCGCCGACGGTGGCGGCGGTGGCGATGCCGAGCGCGGCGAAGGGACGGATCCGGCGGATCAGCACGGCGACGAACGCGACGCTCGCCACGAGCACGTCGCCGGTGGTGGCTCGGGCGTCCGCGGCGGCGCGCAGCACAGCGATGGCCAGCACGAGCGCGAGCAGCATGTCCAGCAGCAACGGCTTGGCCGCCGCGCGTCTCCACACTCGCATGAGTGCGGTGTCGTTGCTGTTCATCACCCTTGCACCGTACGCGGGCGGCGGGTCCCGGCGCGTCGTCTGCCGGTGGTATCCGGCGCCGCCGCGAATACCACGGCCATGGTACGGCGGTGTCTACGGCTGGACGACGCTTTCCGGCCCGCGCACCGGGACCGTGAGGGTATGGCAACCTACCTGTACCGGCTCGGGAAGCTGAGCTTCCGCCGGCGGAAGCTGGTCCTCGCGCTCTGGCTGGCGCTGATCGCGGCCCTCGGCGTCGGCGCGGCCACCCTGTCGGGGCCGACCGCCGGCAGCTTCACCATCCCCGGCACACAGGCGCAGGAGGCCCTGGACCTGCTCGCGCAGCGCTTCCCACAGGCCGGTGCCGACGGCGCCCAGGCGAGGGTGGTCTTCGCCGCGCCGCAGGGGCAGAAGCTCACCGACCCGGCCAACGCCGCCGCGATCGGGCGGACCGTCGACGCGCTGCGCACCGGCGGACAGGTCGCCAACGTCACCGACCCGCTGCAGGGCACCGTCAACGAGGCCGGCACCGTCGCCTACGCGCAGGTGACCTACCGGGTGGATCAGATCGAGCTGACCGACGCGGACCGCGACGCGCTGCTCGCGGCGGCCGGCACGGGCCGTGCCGCGGGACTGACCGTCGAGGTCGGCGGCGACGCCCTGCAGGCACCGGCCGAGCAGGGCATCGGTGAGGCCATCGGCCTGCTCATCGCCGCGCTGGTGCTGATCATCACCCTCGGTTCGCTGGTCGCGGCGGGCCTGCCGCTGCTGACCGCGCTGCTCGGCGTCGGCGCGGCGATGGCCGGCATCCAGATCGTGACCGGCTTCGTCGACCTCAGCAGCACCACGCCGACGCTCGCGCTGATGCTCGGCATCGCCGTTGCCATCGACTACGCGCTGTTCATCGTGTCGCGGTTCCGGCACGAGGTCGCGGCCGGCCGGTCCGACATCGAGGCCGCCGGGCGGGCCGTGGGCACTGCCGGGTCCGCGGTCACGTTCGCCGGCCTGACGGTGGTCATCGCGCTCGCCGCGCTCACGGTCGTCAACATCCCGATGCTGACCCAGATGGGGCTCGCCGCCGCGGGTGCTGTCGTCGTCGCGGTCCTGATCGCGCTCACCCTCCTGCCTGCGCTGCTCGGTTTCGCGGGTCGGCGGGTCGCCGGTGGTCGTGCCGTCAAGCACCAGGCGAAGGGCACGATGGGCCGCCGCTGGGCGCTGCTGGTCACCCGCCGCCCCGTGCTGACCCTGGTCATCACGGTGCTGGGCCTGGGGCTCGTCGCGGTCCCCGCCCTCGACATGCGCCTCGGGCTGCCCGGCGACAACGTGGCCGGCCCGCAGACCACCCAGCGCAAGGCGTATGACCTGCTGACCGATGGCTTCGGCGCCGGCTTCAACGGCCCGCTGCTCGTTGTCGTCGACGCCGCCGGCAGTCCGGACCCGAAGGGTGCCGCGGCCGGGGCGGCCGGGCGCATCACGGCGCTGCCCGGTGTCGTGGCCGTCAGCCCGCCGGCCTTCAACCCTGCCGGTGACACCGCGATCCTGCAGGTCGTCCCGGCCACCGCGCCGGACAGCGGGCAGACCACGGACCTGGTGCACGCCATCCGGGCGCTGCCGGCCGCGGACGGGGCGGCGCTGTCCGTCACCGGCACCACCGCGATCAACATCGACGTGTCGACGAAGATGGGTTCGGCGCTCGGACCGTACCTGACGGTGATCGTGGTGCTCGCGTTCCTGCTGCTGATGCTGTTGTTCCGCTCGCTCCTGGTGCCGTTGAAGGCGATCGGCGGGTTCCTGCTCAGCGTCGCCGCCACGTTCGGCGCGGTCGTCGCGGTGTTCCAGTGGGGCTGGCTCGCCGGCCTCATCGGCGTCGAGCAGACCGGCCCGATCGTCAGCCTGCTGCCGGTCCTGCTCATCGGCATCGTGTTCGGCCTCGCGATGGACTACGAGGTGTTCCTGGTCAGCCGGATGCGGGAGGAGCACGTGCACGGCGCCGCCCCGCAGGAGGCCGTGGTGAACGGGTTCGGCCACGGCGCCCGGGTCGTCACCGCCGCCGCGATCATCATGATCAGCGTGTTCTCCGGCTTCATCCTGTCGCCGGAGGCGATCATCAAGTCGATCGGGTTCGCGCTCGCCGCGGCGATCCTCTTCGACGCGTTCGTGGTGCGCATGACCCTGGTGCCCGCGGTGATGACCCTGCTCGGCCGCCGCGCCTGGGCGCTGCCGCGCTGGCTCGACCGGCTCCTGCCCAACGTCGACGTCGAGGGCGAGCAGCTGCGGGCCGAGGAGCCCGAGCTGCCCACCGGCGAGCTGGTCAGCGCCGGAACTGCCACCCGATGAGCTCGGTGCGCTAGTGCGCTGACCAAGAACGTTCACCGGGTTAGACGGCCAACGGCCGAAGGCCGCGTGGCTCCCACGCCGCTGGGAACGATCGGTTGCCGGCCTCAGTACGGCAGGTCGATGCCTCGGCGGCGGGCGAACTCGCGGTGGGCGGTCATGATCGCGTCGAGCCAGCGGGCGGCCATCTCGTCGGCACGGTGCACCCGGGCCATGCGCACCTCGAATTGCCCCGTGTCGACTTGATCGGCGGAGTCGACGTCGGGCTGGGCGGCGAGCGCCTCCTCGACCAGGTCGGGGTCGGACTCCTGGTAGGACTGGTAGGGCTGGACGAGAAACCCCACCTCCTCAAAAAAGCTCAGCCCCCAGAGCAAGCCGTCGCCGGTGCCCACCCCGACTACGGCGCAGAGTTGGGCACGGGTAGTGGTGAGGGTGTGCCCCGGCCACGCCTCCTCGATTGTCGTCATGACCGCCGGAATACGGTCGAGGACCGCCGCGACCGGTGCATAGGTGGCGAGTTGGGAGCCCCAGTACCAGACCCTGCGCAGGTCGTCGGTGCCGCCTGCGGGCTTGACATCGGGCACCGCATAGGCGGGTAGTGGAGAGATCATGGGCTGATTCTTCCCCACAACCCGATCCGCCAGACCGTGGTGACGCCGCGCGGCGCCTCACCGGGGTTTGAGGCTCGCGCGGCTTTCGGTCGTGGGCGTCCCCAGCGTTGTTGGCGTTCGCTGCGGATGCGGGCGCGTTCGCGGCGTTGGGCGGCCAGGACGTCGGCGTGCCGGGCGTTGGCGTTGCACCAGCGCAGGTATTGCTGCAGGTCGCGGGCCAGGACGGGGTGGTTGGGGTAGTTCGAGTTGGCCATGGTGAAGCGGCGCAGCGGCCCGAACTGGGCCTCGATCGGGTTCGCCCAGGACGCGCTGGTCGGGGTCAGGCACAGCTCGACCTTGTTCCGGGCCGCCCACGCGCGGATGGCTGGGGTCTTGTTCGCCGACAGGTTGTCCAGGATGACGTAGATCGGGGCGCCGTCCGGTCGCGCCTTGCGGATCGATTTGAGCGCGGCCAGGGTGTGATCGCCGCCTTTGCGGCGGCGCATCACACCCCAGAGCTGGTCATCGCCGAGGCTGTAGCAGCCGTGGAAGTAGCGGATGCCATGGGTGCGCTTGTACGTGGCCGGCAACCGCTGCGGTTTGCTGGCCGGTGCCCACGCCGAGCCGTGGTGCGGGCGGATCGACAGCGGCCCGAACTGGTCGAAGGCGAAACACCGATCCGGGAACCTCGACGTGACCTCCTCGATCCGGTCGAACTTGGCATCCTTGTCCGGATCAGTGGACTCCTTCCAGGTACGGGTCCGCTGGAACGAGATGTCGTTACGGCGTAACAGCTGCCGCAACCGCTCCCGTCCCAGGTACACCCGCCGGACCTTGTTCGTGGCCAGGTAATCGGCCAGCTTGCGGATGCTCCAGTGCGTGAACGGGCGACCCAGCGTCCTCGGCCGGGCCTTGGCCGTCTCGACGATGTAGGTCTCATCGTCGGGACTGATACGGCGGGGACGGCCACCCGCCCAATTAGGGTCCAGCGCACGCAGCCCAATCTCGTTGAACCGGTGGATCACATCCCGCACGGTGTCCTCGTGCGCGGCCACGAGGCGGGCGATCGCCGACACCTGCGTCCCCGACGCCGACGCCATGATGATCAACGCGCGGCGGACCCGAATCGACTCGTGTTTCCCCCGCCGCACAATCTGCTGTAGCCGGCGACCCTCCTCATCGCTCAGCCGCCGCGCCCGGACCGGCTCAGCCATCCACCCACCTCACCCCTCGACAACGACCTGATCGCTATCGAGGGTGAGGCCGGACCAGCCCATTCGGGCACACCGCAACCGGCGTGTCACCAACCCGGTGAACGTTCTTGGTCAGCGCACTAGTCAGCGCCGGAGCTGCCGCCCGGTGGGCTGGCCAGAGCTGGCGCTGCCGCCCGGTGAGGTGGCCAGCGTTGGATGCGCCGCTCGGTGGGCCGTCCGACGCTGGCCGCCGGCTTCACAGCCGAGGGCCGCCGTTGGGACTACGGCCCGGTGAGGTGGTCGGCGTTCGGGCTGCCGCTCGATGGGCGGTCCGACTCTGGCCGGCTACCTCGCGGCCGAGGGCCAGCGGTGGGACTGCTGCCCGGTGAGGTGGTCAGCGTTGGGGCTGTCGCTCGACGGGCAGTCCGGCGCCGGAAGTGCCGCTCGGTGAGCTGTTCGACGCCGGAGGTGCCGTCCGGTGAGGTGGTCAGGCGGGAGGTGCCGCTCGGTGAAGGGTCAGCGCTGGAACTGTTGCTCGATGAGTTCGATGAGTGCGGCGTGGGTCTGCTGGTCCGCGGCGACGACGAGGCCGCCGGCTCCGGTGTGCAGCGGCTGTCCTCGCAGGCCGGTCACGACGCAGCCGGCGGCCTCGCACAGTGCGATGCCGGGCGTGAAGTGCACGCTGCCCTGCAGGTCGCCGTCGGTCACGTACGCCGCCCGGCGGCCCGCGGCGACCCACGCGACCGCGAGGGTGGTGGACACGACCCGCGGCCGGAAACGCTCGGCGAAGGCGGGGTCGGCGAGCAGCAGGGCGGGCCGGAACACCGGGCCGTTCGCGAACGGCGGGTCGAGGTTCACGTCTACGAGCGTCGAGCGCGCCGTCGGGGCGAGCACGGTGTCCTTGCCGTTGCTGCGCACGTGGGCGGGGCCGCCGGCGGTCCAGAACACCTCGCGGGAGAAGGGGTCGGCCGACACGGCCACGGCGGTGCCCGCGGGTGTTGTGAGCGCCACGTTGACGGCGACGAGCATGGCGCCGGCCGCGTAGTTGAGGGTGCCGCAGAGCGGGTCGACGAGCCAGGTCCGGTCGCCGCCGCCGGTGTGGCCGCTCTCCTCGCCGTGGACGGCGTCGCCGGGGCGGGCGGCCCGCAGCACGTCCAGGATCGCCCGTTCCGCCTCGATGTCCGCGACGGTCGCGAAGTCGCCGCCGCCCTTCTCGTAGTGCTCCAGCTGGGTCCCGAAACGGGAACGGACCACCGCCGCGCCCGCTTCGGCGGCGGCGATGGCCAGTTCGAGGTCGTCGATCGTCACCGTCAGACGATAGCCGGGGCCGGTTCGGCGACGGTCGGGGTCCGGTCCCGCAGCCGCATGGCGATCCCGCCGGCGCAGAGCACGGTCACGGCGAGGATGCCCGCCGCGAGCAGCGTGCGGGCGTCCGGCGCGGCGACCGGCTGCCCGCGCAGCGCCTGCCAGGTCAGCAGGCCGATCAGGCCGGCGTACCCGAGGGCCGCGACCCGCACGAGGCCGCGCCGGGCCCGCTGCGACCCGAGCACGCCGGCCGGCCATCGGCGGGCGGCGAAGGCCAGCAGCAGCGCGAGCAGCGGCAGCGCCTGCAGGGCGTGGATGCCGACGAAGTGGGGGACGCGCAGGTCGCCGCCGGTCGTCGACCAGCCGGTGACCGGCATGGTCGGGCCGCCGTCGGCGACGCCGACGCTGTGCGCGCCGATCATGCCGACGGTCTCGCCCCGGTCCAGGGCGGCGTCCTGCTCCTCGGTGGGCGTGGTCATGAGGAACGCGACCAGCATCCCGGCGAGGGACAGCGCGAACCCCAGCCGGGCGGCCGACTTGAGCACCGGGTCACCGCCGCGCTGGAGGGCGACGACGATCGCGACGACGAGGCTCGCCGTCCACAGCACCACGACCATGTTGCCCATCAGCGACCACACGGCCTCGTCGAACGGGGTGGTGTTGTTGAAGTGGCTGGGTTCGCCGCGGACCGCCTGCAGCACGATCAGGCACATCTCGGCGGTGGAGGCGACCGCGACCACGGTGCCGGCCCACCATCCGGTCCGCCGGGCACGCTGTGCCGCGCGCAGCAGCCAGGCGAGGGTGACGGCGTACACCCCCATCGAAACAGCGAACTTGAACGGTTTGAGCCATGCGGGACTGCCGACGACGAGCCGGTCGTCGACGACGATGCCGGCGACGGCGACGATGGTGAGCAGGCCCATCGCCGCCGCGAACCACAGCAGCGGGCGGTGCCAACGGAGGGGCTGCGGACCGGTCATGGTGGACTCCACGATCGAGGGCTGATGATGCGCTCAGCGTCCCAATCCGGGGGTGCCCGGCACATTGCCGCCGCCCCCCGGACCCGGCGTCCCGCCATCCCCCTGCGCGGGGGTGTGGCTGTCCCTACCAACCTCAGCCGAGGGTGAGGGCGGTCGCGACGAACGCGAACGCGGCAGGGACGACGGTGCTCCAGTAGCCGAAGTTGTGCCTGCCGCCGGTGTACCCGCCCGCGGCCGGTTGCTCGGGCAGCCAGCGGTGCAGTGCGCGGACGTCGCGGTACAGGGGGTCGTCGCGGCCGCACCACAGGCCGACGGGGGTGCCGCGGAGCCGGTCGGCGCCGGTGAAGACGGCGTCGCCGGGCGCGACCGCGGGCGAGAACGCGGCGACTGCGCGGGCGAAGCCGGGGAACGCCTCGGCGAGCAGCAGCGCGCCGGCGCCGCCCATCGACCAGCCCCACACCGCGATCCGCGAGGTGTCGAAGCCCCGTCCGGCGCACCACCGCGGGACCTCCTCGTGGGCCATGCGCTGCGGGTCGTCGGTGCCGCCGGGCCGCCAGGCGAGGCGGTCGCCGGTCGCGCCGCGAGGACGAACGGCGCCGCGCCGGCGTCGACGGCGGCGGTCAGGTGCCGGCCGAGGCCGAGGGCGGGGAAGTCGCGGGCGGTCTTGGAGCCGCCGTGCAGGACCAGGCACACCGGCAGCCCCCGGCCGTCGCCGTGTCCGGCTGGCACGCACGTGTACAGGTCGACGGTCCGGCCCCTGGCCTCGGAACGGCGCTGTTCGAGGCGTTCGTCGCCGAGCGCCGCGTCCGGCACGACCGGGTCCGGGCCGCCGCGGCCCTGCAGTTGCGCGCCGCCGCCGCGACGATACCGGCGGCGCCGGTGAGCACGAGCCGTCGCCGCATCCAGCCACCCCGTCGCTGTCGTGGCGCCCGCCAGGCGCCGTGGTGTCGTCGTGTCGTGGTGTCGTGGTGTCGGGGCGGCCTGCCGGGGCCGCCCGCACTGTCCAACGACGCTCAGGTCTCCAGGCGGTGGCGCAGGACCGCGGCGAGCACGTCCAGGGCCTCGTGGACCGCTGGGCCGTAGTCGCGCCGCCACCCCTCGGGCCCGGTCCCGCCCGCCGCCCGCCGGCGGGCGTTGTCGACCCGGTCGGCGTCGACCGGGCCGAGCCGCGCCGCCGGGCGGGTCAGCACGTCCAGGACCGACTCGCTGACGACGTCGTGCACGTGCGCGGTCCGGTCCCGGTCGGAGAACACGATCCGGCCGCCGTCTTGCGACGCCCACACGCACCACGCCGGCCGGCCGAGCAGCGCCGGCAGGTCGTCGGCCGGGTCGAGCGTCTCGGCGTCGAACAGCCGCAGCCGCATCCGGCTCCCGTGCGTGCGTGGCCCGACCGCGAGGACCTGCCCCCGGTCCCGCAGCGCGGTGACGTGGGTGAGCCAGCCGACGCTCGGGCCGGTCGCCTCCGGGATCAGCCGGCGGCCGTCGACCTGCCAGCGGGTCAGCCGGCCGTGGTCGCTGGTGACGAGCCGGTCCGGGCCCAGGAACACGGCCTCGTGGACCGGTCCGGTGTCGTCGGTCCACGCGACCGCCTGCCGGCTCGGGGCGAGCACCGCGATGCTGCGGTGCCCGTGCACGGCGAGCCGGCCGCTGTCCGGATCGACGGCGAGGGGGTGGCAGCTCGCCCAGCGCGGTGGCGGCATGCGCAGCGCCGGGATCCGCCGGACCGTCAGTGGGCGGCCTGAGCCGACGAGCAGTTCGCTGCCGTCGACGATGGTGATGAACCCGTCGCCGGAGGGGATCAGCGGCCGGGAGTTCATGCCGTTGCCGACCCGGTCGTAGCGCTGCTCGTCGGCCAATGTCCGGCGGTGGCCGTCGGCGGTCAGCTCGTACAGGTGGTAGCGGTCGTGCACCTCGGCCACGACTACGTCGCCGAGGTCCAGCAGCGCGCCCTCCCGCAGCGGGACCGGCCACTGGGCGAGCGGCTGCCCGCCCGGCAGCGAGAAGCGCCGCACCGCGTCCGCCTGCCACATCCCGTCGCTGGAGGCCAGGACGATGCTGCGGCCGTCGGGTGCGAACGCGGCGGCGCGCAGGTCGGGCAGGACGGTGATGCGTGTCGGCGTCGCCGCCAGCTCCCGCTCGGCCTGCGCCAACATGTCAGGGTCGGCGCGGGCGAGCCGCGCGAACAGTTGCCGTCCCGCCGCGTCACCGGGGCACCAGTCGTCGAACCGGCGCACGGTCGTGACCGCGGAGCGCACCGGCAGCTCGGTGGTGAGCCGCCACAGGCGTTCCCATTCGCCGGTCGCGGCGAGGTGCCCGGTGAGGAGCTCGACCTCGTTGTCCGCGAGGCCGGCCGCCCGGTTCGTGCGGGCCAGGATCCCGGGCAGGTCCAGGTCCCCGTCGGCGGTCAGCGCCTCACGCAGCATCGCGCGGACCGCCGGCGCGGCCGTCTGGTAGCCCTCGGTGATGAGCGTGCCGTCGGGGTCGCTGTCGTGGACCTTCTCGAACTGCCCGGTCAGCAGGTGGAACACGACCCGCTCGACGGGCTCGCCGGGCGCCAGCCCGTGCTCGATGCACAGCCGCGCCAGCGTCGCCCGCATGGCCGGCGACGCCACCGGTGAGACGGCCCATTCGCAGATGTCGCGGGTGAAGGTGGGCCGCCACCGGCGCAACGCCTCGAACGCCTCCGGCCGCGGCTCCCGCAGCCACCGCTGCCACACGGCCTCGATCGCCTTGCGGTCCCCGGCGTCACCGGCGGCGAGCAGCCGCCGCCACGCGCGCCGGGCGAGCACACCGCTGCCCGGTCCGGTCCCCGCCCTGCGCGCGAGCCGGGCCGCCCGTCGGGCACTCAACGCATCGGCCACCGTCGACCAGTATCCACGCCGGCGATCAGTGGTAGAAGCCGATGATGCCCTTGTGCTCGGCGGCGGCGTCGGCGGTCCAGGCGGCGACGGCGCGGACCTCGTCCGTCGTGCCCGCCCGCAGCGGTTCGGCGGCGGCGGCGACCTCGTCCGCCGTCCAGTATCCGATGGAGGGGAAGTCGTCCGGCGACGGGAAGTCGACGGGTGCGCCGCGGAAGATGAGGTCCGACATGGTGATCCCGGCGCCGGTGGCCTTCAGCGCCGGGTCGACGGTGCTGTCCAGGTAGGACGACGGGCACGGGTAGAAGTGCTCGTTGTTGAGGAACCGGCCGGAGAACTCGACGATGTACTTGAAGCCGTAGCCGTACAGGTGCCCGGGGAGGGTCTTGTCGCCGCCCATGACGAGGTGCTCGATCGCGGTGAACACCGACGGCGCGCCGCGGTCGTTGGAGCAGTCGAGGTCGTCGTTGAGGCGGGCGATGTCGGTGCGGAACCTGCCGCAGATCACCCGCCGCACCTGGTTGTCGCCGCTGCCGCACAGCGCGCTGAGCTTGTCGATGTCGACCCGGTAGGCCATCACGCCGTACCCCATGACGCATCCCTTCATATCCATCGAGTGCGGTCGACCGTATACCCCGTCCGCACCCCGGGACGGTCAGGGAGCCTCGGGCGGCAGGGCGGTGACGACCGAGTACGCCTGGGCCTCGCCGAGCTCCCAGGCCGCGACGACCCGGCCGCCGGCCTTGCGCATGCCGTTGAAGCCGGGGTGGCGGTTGCGGACGTAGTGGGCGCCGGCGCAGCGGGCCGAGTGCGCGTCGAGGCACAGCATGCGCAGGTGGTCGCGGAGCCCGTCGTGGCCGACCGCGGCGAGGCGGCGCTCCCACTTCGGCTGCACGACGCACTCGGGGTCGAACGGCACCAGGCGGTCCGGGCCGCCCATCGTCCACGTCGCGTGGCGCATCGCGTCGAACAACGTGCCGTCGGTGTGGATGCGGGCGTCGAGGTGCACGAGGTCCTCGGCGAGGTCCTCGGCCGTCAGGCCGCGCGCGGCGAGGACCTTGCCGACGTGCGTGCCGGGCCGGGGCTTGCCCAGCTTCGGGATGTCGGTGTCGATGAGGAACACGGACCGGCCGAGGTCGACCCGCCAGTCCTTCCACGACAGGGTCTCGTCCTCGTCCGGGTCCGCAAGGGCGGGCACCCCGTCGAACGGCGCGCCGACGACCGCGCCGCCGGTGAGCAGCGCGAGGTCGAGGTCCTCGTCGAAGAAGTCGTCGGAGACGACCTCGTCCCAGTGGTGGAAGGCGTACGTCGCGTCCGGGTCGAACGTGGTCAGGGGTGCCCGCAGCAGGATCTCGAATCCTTGTGCCAGCTGGGTTTCCCAGTCGTCCTCAGGCATCGGCGCATCGTACGGGACGCCGGTGGACCGTCCGCGGTGAGTGACGGCGACGTCGCCCGCGCCGAACGGGTGGCGCGGCAGGGCATCGGCGCACGGATCGGTGTCGCGGTCGAGCACGCCCGGGCGCTGCGACCTCGGCGTGGACCGACGGCAACCACAACCACCCGGCGCACGTCGACGAGTGCGCGGTCGTCGCCGGTGTGCTCCTGCTGTACCGCTTGTACCGGCCTTGACACAAACAACTGGGAAGCTATTGTGCTAGTAACCTAGTTGAAGTGAGGTGGCGGTGATCGAGTTCCATCTGGACACCCGCTCGGGGGTCTCGCCGTACATGCAGCTGATCCAGCAGGTGCGCCAGGCCATGCGCCTCGGCGTGCTCGTCGAGGGCGACCGCCTGCCCACCGTGAAGGAGGTCGTGGCCGGCGTGGCGATCAACCCGAACACCGTGCTCAAGGCCTACCGAGAGCTGGAATACGAGGGCCTCGTGCAGGCCCGCCCCGGCATCGGCACCTTCGTCACCCGGACCCTGAGCGGCGACACCCTCGCGGCGCACGAGCCGCTGCGCCGCGACCTGCGCCGCTGGCTCACCGACGCCCGGACCGCGGGGCTGGACGAGGAGAGCATCGAGGCGCTGTTCGTCAGCACCTTCCGCGAGCCGGTCGGCGACCGCGCATGACCAACGTGCTGGAGGCCAAGGGCCTCACGAAGGTCTACGGGCGGCGCAAGGCCCTCACCGACTGCACCATCACCATCCCGACCGGTCGCGTCGTCGGTCTCGTCGGGCCCAACGGCGCCGGCAAGTCGACCCTGCTCCAGCTCGCCTGCGGCCTGCTGAGCCCGACGTCCGGCACCATCGAGGTCCTCGGCGGCCGGCCGAACTCGGGACCCGGCCAGGTCGCCAAGGTCGGCTTCGTCGCGCAGGACACCCCGACGTACGCCGGGCTGACCATCGCCGAACACCTCAAGTTCGGCGCGCGGCTCAACCCCGGCTGGGACGCCGGCGTCGCCGAACGCCGCATCGCCGCGCTCGGCCTGGACCCCGCCCAGCGCGCCGGGAAGCTCTCCGGCGGCCAGCGCGCCCAGCTCGCCCTGACCCTCGCCGTGGCGAAACGCCCCGAGCTGCTCATCCTCGACGAGCCCGTGGCCAGCCTCGACCCCCTGGCCAGGCGCGAGTTCCTGCAGAGCCTGATGGAGTTCACGGTCGAGCACGAGGCCAGCGTCATCCTCTCCTCGCACCTCGTCGCCGACCTCGAACGGGTCTGCGACTACCTGATCGTGCTCGCCGCCGGCCGGGTCCAGGTCGCCGGCGAGGTCGACGAGCTCGTCGGCACCCACCACCGCCTCACCGGCGCCCGCTGCGACCCGGCCACGCTGCCGGGCGGGCAGGAGCTCGTCTACGCGGGGCACACCACGAAGCAGTCGACGCTCGTCGTGCGCAGCACCGCCCCCATCGACGACCCGGCGTGGGTCGTCGAGCCGCTCAGCCTCGAGGACGTCGTCCTCGCGTACATGACCGACGCCGCCGGGCGCACCCGAGTCCTGGAGCCGCAACGATGACCTGGATGGCATGGCGACAGTTCCGCGGCCAGTTCCGGCCCCTGGCGGGCGCCGTCGCGGTCGTGGCGGTGCTGCTCGTGGCGACCGCCGCCCACATCGTGAACGTCCGCAACGCCAGCGGCACCCCGGACCTGTTCCTCTCCGACCTCAAGCAGGGCTACGAGGCGAGGGTCTATCAGCTCGGCAGCGCCCTGCTGTTCGCGCTGCCGGTCGTCGTCGGCGTGTTCTGGGGCGCGCCGCTCGTCGCCCGCGAGCTGGAGACCGGCACGCACCGCCTGGCGTGGAACCAGAGCATCACCCGCACCCGCTGGCTCGCCGTCAGGTACGGCACCGTCGCGCTCGCCACCGCCGTCGTCACCGCCGTGACCAGCGTCGTCTACGGCTGGTGGGCCTCGCCGATCGACGCCGCCGCGCTGGACCGGCTGACGCCGGCCGCCTTCGGCGCCCGCGGGCTCGTGCCGGTCGGCTACGCGCTGTTCGCGCTCGCCGTCGGCACCACCGCCGGCCTGCTGCTGCGCCGCACCGTCCCGGCGATGGCGGTCACCGCGGCCGTGCTCGCCGCGGTCCAGCTCGCCCTGCCGTTCGCGCTGCGGCAGCACCTCGTCCCGCCGGTGCACGCGACCGTCGCCCTCGACATGAACAACCTCGACGAGCTGGGGATCAGGCCCGACGCGTCGATCTCGATCACCGGTGACGTCACCATCCCGGGGGCCTGGCTGCTGTCGAACGACACCGTCAAGCCCGACGGCACGCCGTTCGTCCGGCTGGACGACCCGACCCCCTGCCTGCGGGAGAACGACAGCATGCGGGCCTGTGAGGCTGCCATCGAGGCACAGCACCTGCAACAGAAGGTGGTGTACCAGCCGCTGAGCCACTTCTGGCCGCTGCAACTGGTGGAGACGGGCCTGCTGCTCGCCCTCGCCGCCCTGCTGACCCTGCTGTCGTTCTGGTGGATCCGGCACCGGGTCACCTGAGCGCGCGGCGTCAGGCGCGGAGCCGCCGGGGACGGGCATGACCCCGGCGACTCCGCTCGTCACAGCTTGACATCACTCGTGGAATGCTGGGGGGCATGACGGCGTTCCTGGACACGGTCCGGCGCGAGTCCGAGGACCTGGCCGAGTGGGTCGACCGCCTGCCGGTCGAGGGCCGGACGTCCCGTTCCCCGACGCCGACGACCTGCCCGACGCGCTGCTGGACCTCTCGGTGCCGCACGACGCCGTCAACGACATCGTCGCCGTCCACCGCGCGACACCGGACCTGGCGCGGCTGCGGGACCGGTGCGCCTGGACGGTGCTGTCCGGCCTCGGCGCCGTGTACGACGGCAACGCCGACCTGCGGGCGCTGCCACCGTCCCTGGGCGCCGCGGGCCGGCTGCTGGCCGTGTTCGTCGCGGTGGCGGTCGCGCCGCACACCGTGCGCCACAACGCCGCCCTCGGCATCGCACCGACGGTCACCCTCCGGTCCCTGGCCGACATCGGCCGGCAGGTCGCCAAGCACCGCCTCCGCCACGGCGTCCCGGGCGTCCTGTCGCCGTACTGGCTCGGCAACGCACTGCGCGGCCAGCTGTTCGAGCTCGGCCGGCTGCAGTTCCAGCGGGCCGTGCTCGGCAGGCGCACCGGCGCCGCCGCGGGACACCCCGGCGGGCCGTGCCTGGACCTGCACATTCCCGACTTCCGCGGGCCCATCACCCCGTCGGCGTGCGACCGGTCGATCGACGCCGCACACGCGTTCTTCGCCACCCACTTCCCCGACGAGGCGCCCGCCGTGGCGACCTGCCACTCGTGGCTGCTCGACCGGCAGCTGGCGGCGCTGCTCCCACCGGGGTCGAACATCACCGCCTTCCAGCGTCGCTTCACCCCCGCGTACCAGGCGGAGACCCCGACGGACACGGACCTCCTCGACTTCGTCTTCGACGACCCGGCCCTGCCGCTGGACCGGCTCCCGCGCGACACGACCCTGCGCCGGGTCGTCCTGGACCATCTGGGCGCCGGCGGTCACTGGTACGAGGGCAGTGGCTGGTTCCCCTGGTAGCGGCGTATACCGTTGACGCGTGATGGCAGAGCAACCGGCGCGGCGGGCACCGCAGGCACACACCGGGCGGGTGGTGCGCACCGAGCGGCTCACCCCGAACATGCACCGGGTGGTGCTCGGCGGCGAGGGCCTCATTAGGTTCGACGCCGGACAGTACACCGACCACTACGTGAAGTTGATGTTCCCGCCGGCCGGGGTCGTCTACCCGCGCCCGTTCGACCTCGCCGCGATCCGGGACGGCCTGCCCCGCGAGCAGTGGCCGGTGACCCGCACCTACACGGTGCGCGCATGGGACCCGATCGACCGCGAGATCACTCTGGACTTCGTCATCCACGGCGACAGCGGCATCGCCGCGCAGTGGGCGATCGCCGCCCGGCCCGGCGACGAGATCTCCTTCGGCGGCCCCGGCGGCAAGTACGCACCCGACCCGGCCGCCGCCTGGCACCTCCTCGCCGGCGACGAGAGCGCCCTGCCCGCGATCGCGGCGGCCATGGAGCGCCTCCCGGAGGGCGCGACGGCCGAGGCGTTCGTCGAGGTCGCCGACGCCCGCGAGGAGCAGAAGATCCCCGGCGTCACCTGGCTGCGCCGCGGCGGGCGGCCCTACGGCGAGGCCCTGGTCGAGGCGGTCACCGCCGTCGCGTGGCGCGGCGACGATGTGCACGCCTTCGTCCACGGCGAGGCCGGGTTCGTCAAGGAGCTGCGCCGGCACCTGCGCCTGGACCGCGGCGTCCCCCTCGAGCGGCTGTCCATCTCCGGCTACTGGCGCCTCGGCCACGACGAGGACGGCTGGCAGGCCTCCAAGCGCGACTGGAACACCCAGGTCGAGGCCGAGCAGGAAGCCTCGGCCTGACGTCACCGGACCATCGCAGCCGGTCCAGGATCAGGTCCTGCACCGCGCCGGGCACCGCGTCGCCGTCGGCCTTCAACAGCTCCGTCACCAGCAACGGGTTGCCGCCCGCGAGGCGCCGCACCACCTCCGGGCCCCGCCCGTCTGCCGCCCGATGTCCTGCAACGGCCCCAGCGCCCGCGGCGTGACCGGCCGGTCACACCCGCCCCACAGCACCCTGGCCCGCGCCCCGCACCGCCGCGTGAACTCCGCCACCAGCGACGACTTGCCCAGCCCCGCCTCCCCGGCGACGACCGCGACCCGGCCACCCGCCTGAGCAGCGTGTCGAGCGTCTCCAACGCCGGGGCACGCTCCCAGAGGTCCATGACCTGCAACTCTAGGCTGTCGCGGTGGCACTGCTGTTGAAGCTCCTGCTGGGCCCGCTCCTCGTGGTCGGCTCGTCCCTCGCCGGCCGCCGCTGGGGTGCCCCGGTCGCCGGCACCCTCGTGGCCCTGCCGATCGTCGCCGGCCCGATCCTGCTCGTCACCTGCCTCGAGCAGGGCCCCCGCTTCGGTGCCCGCGCCGCGTCGGCGGCCCTGCTGGGCCTGGTCTCCCTGGCGGTGTTCACGGTCGCGTTCGCCTGGTGCTCCCGCCGCACCGGCTGGGCCGGCTCGCTGTCGGTGGCCTGGCTCGTGACCCTCGCCCTCGACGTGGGCCTGGCGCGCCTGCACGTCCCCGCATTCGCCGCGTTCGCCGTGGTACTGGCAGCGGCCTGGCTCGCCCTGCGGGCCTTCCCGCCGCCACCTTCACCGGCCGCTGCCGCGCCCGCGGCGCCCGTCTGGCCGTGGTGGGACCTGCCCGGCCGTGCCCTCGCCACCGCGGCCCTGGTGGTCACGGTGACCACGGCGGCGGCGACCGTCGGCCCGTCGATGACCGGCGTCCTCGCCCCGTTCCCGATCGCGACGAGCGTCGTGGCCGCCTTCGTCCTGGCCCAGCAGGGCAGCGAGGCCGCCGTGCGCACGCTGCGCGGCGTCCCGCGCGGGCTGCTCGGCTTCGCCGTCTTCTGCCTGCTGGTCGCCGTCCTCGTCGAGCACCTCGGCACCCCGGTGACGTTCATCGTCGCGGTCGCGGCGACCCTGACCGTCCAACTGCTGTGGCGCTGGGCGCTGACCTCCCCGGCCCGCGCGGTGACCACGGGCTGACGCCGTGCGGAATGCGGCGGATCCGTTCGGGCCTGTCGCGTGACGGCCCTCACCGTTGGCTGACCTTCGTGTCAGAGGCGGTTTCGCCCGGCGGTCACGGGATGTTCACGCCTTGCCGGTCGCGTGACATACTCGCGATCATCGATATTCGTGTGGGCCGCCGATCGGGGCGGCCCACGAGTGTCGATCAACGAGAGGCATGCGTTGGAACACGTGTCATCGCCACCAGTTGCCGCACCGAGGCGCCGCCGGGCCGTGTCATGGACCGTGGCCGTCCTGGCCGCGCTCGGCGTCATGCTGCCCGCGACGGCGGCGTTCGCCGATTCGCTGCCCAACCTGCCGCAGAACGCCGGCGGCTATGAGCAGTCGTTCTCACCCGCGTACGACTACGACACCGACGGCTGCTACGCCGTCGCGGCCATCAGCCCGGCCGGCACCCTCAACCCCGGACTGAACCCCACCGGCGCCCTCAACGGCAACTGCCGGGACCAGTCCGACCTGGACAGGACCCAGACGTACGCCCGGTCGAAGTGCAACAACGGCTGGTGCGCGATCGTCTACGCCAGCTACTTCGAGAAGGACCAGGCGCTGCCCGGCATCAGCCTCGGCGGCCACCGGCACGACTGGGAGCACGTCATCTCCTGGGTCAACCAGGCGAGCAACCAGGTCGAGTACGTGACCACGACGCAGCACAGCAGCCAGGTGACGTACCCGCGCTCGCAGGTCCGGTTCGACGGCAGCCACCCCAAGACCGTGTACCACAAGGACGGCGTGTCCACGCACTTCTTCCGGCTCGCCAACTCCAACGACGACCCGCCGGAGAACCACTACCACCTGTGGCGCTATCCGCCGCTGGTCGACTGGAACGGCTGGCCCACCACGGCCCTGCGCGATCGGCTGATGACCGCCGACTTCGGCTCGGCCACCATCAAAATCAAGAACGGCTCGTTCGAGTCGCTCCTCACCGCCTCCAAGCCCGCCGCGATCCCGTTCAACCCCCAGGCCTGACCAACCCACCACCACTGGCGCCGGCGCCGCCGTCGTCGGGGGACCGCTCGTGCGCGGCGATCCTCCGACGGCGGCGAGTCCGGTAGTTGACGGCGCGCCCGGCCGGTCAAGGCGACAATGGGGCACTCGTCTGTCAACGCATCGTGGGAGCTGGCCATGCGTGACATGCCCCGATCCGCGTCGGTCCCAGAGCTACCAAGCGAGCCGGACGTGCCGGACGTGCCATCCGGCGGTGCGTGGCTGGCCATGGCCGGCGATGCGCTGCGACACGCGCCGCCTTACCGCGACGCTGACAGTGTGCCGCTGCCGCGACATTGGGCTCGTCTTCTTGCCGCCACCAGGTCTGATGTTGACGCGGCCGGGCCCGCCACACACCTGCTGTATCCGCTGCCCCCCGTCCGTCTCCCGGTCCCGGTCGGCGTCCAGGATGTCGGTGACGACCCGGATGCGAAGGTCATCGAAGCCCAGCGGGTCACGGTGGTCGAGGACGCGGAGGAGCCGGAGGAGGTTCTTGACCGGCGGCCCGCGGGATCAGCGGCTGCGGTGGACGATGTCGTGCCGGACGTTCCGGTCGTGGAGTCTGCGGTCGTGGTGGACGATGTCGTGCCGGACGTTCCGGTCGTGGAGTCTGCGGTCGTGGTGGACGATGTCGTGCCGGACGTTCCGGTCGTGGAGTCTGCGGTCGTGGTGGACGATGTCGTGCCGGACGTTCCGGTCGTGGAGTCTGCGGTCGTGGTGGACGATGTCGTGCCGGACGTTCCGGTCGTGGAGTCTGCGGTCGTGGTGGACGATGTCGTGCCGGACGTTCCGGTCGTGGAGTCTGCGGTCGTGGTGGACGATGTCGTGCCGGACGTTCCGGTCGTGGAGTCTGCGGTCGTGGTGGACGATGTCGAGCCGGAGGCCCCGGCCGAGCCGGCCCTGCGGTTGGTCGATGAACCTGTGCACGCAGCGGGCGAGCCGTCACACGCGGTCGATGTGGTGGTCACGTCGCCCGAACTCGCGGGCAAGCTGGACGAGATCCGTGATCGGCCGGCGACGGTCGACCGTGACCGGTTCGACAGGCCGGCTCCGGCTCCCCGCTGGCATCCTGAGCCCGGGCTGGTGAAGGAGCACCGGACGCTCGCGATGGACGTCCTGCGTCAGGCGGTGCGCGATACCGCACCGACGCGGCTGGTCCCGCCCGAGGTCAAGCGGCTGGTGGAGCAGGTTCGCCAGCTGGCGGAGGTGCGCAAGAATCGCGGTCTGGTCGACCGGCTGGAGGGGCTCGACTGGACGGACACCGCTGCTTGCGTCGGCGCCGTCGCTGGGGTGCTCCGCGACATCACCGGCGATGAGCGGTGCGCCGAGCGGCTCGATGGGCTGAACGACTGGGTGCGCGACCTGTGCGAGGTGGCCAATCAGGTCGAGCGCCACGGCGCGCCGAAGATCCTGGTCGCACCCGCTGCCGACGGTACGCTCGACGGGCCCGTCGAGCGCCGCGCCATGTCGGCCGTCGAGGTCCGCAAGTCGATGGGCGTGACCATCGGTGCCGACAACGAGGTGGACGTCGTGCATCTGTGCGAGGTCGAGCACCCGGTCGTCGAGATCGCCGAACTGTTGGAGATCGGGCCGGACGGGCCCGTCTTCGGTCACTCGCACTGGGGGTACGAGTGGGCCGGCGGTGCGTTGCCGGTCGGGTCGAGCACCCTGACCGAGGGTTCCGTCATCGACGTCTGGAACTGCGTCGGCGTCTCGGTCGGTGACCAGAACCGGGTCAGCAACACGTACCGGCAGACCATGGAAAGCTGCCCCGTCCGCCTGGCAGTCCTGCTGCGGAATGCGCGGCTCCGGGCGGTACTGGCGCTGTGCCTGTCCAACTCTCCCGAAGCGGACGGCGCCAGGCAACGCCTCCCTGACGTCGTCGCCGAGGTGGCGGCCGGCGTCGATCCTGCCGAGCTCGTGTCAGAGGCCGAAATCGTCGCGTGGGCGGCGCGCCGGCAGCGTCTGACGGTCCGGTCGAGCGGCTCCCGCTTGACGATCGTCCACGGTGTCGGTGTGGCGATCGGCTACGCCCCGACCCTGCACGCAAAGACCGTGGTGAAGATCGGCGCTCCGCAGGTGCGGTAGGCCGTCGGTCACGGGAACCGGCGATCGGAACGCGGAAACACGGTCGGAACGCGGAAACACTGGAGGCGGCGCCCTGCTTCAGGTGCCTGCCGGTGGCGCGGTGATCTGCTGCATCCTTGCGCGCAGCGCAGCGAGGTTGTTGCGGGTGTCGGCGGTGTCAGGGTGGTCGTAGTCGAGGACTCGGTGGCGGTCGGTGAGGACCTGTTCGTGCAGCTCGATCGCCTCGGTGATGCGGCCCGCCGCGGCACAGGCGACTGCGAGGTGGCTGCGGGCGGCCAGAGTGTCGGGATGGTCATTGCCGAGGACGCGCTGGGAGTCGGTGAGGACCCGCTCGTGCAACTCGGCGGCTTCGGTGATGCGGCCGGCGGTGGCGTAGGCGAGCGCGAGGTAGTTGCGGGTGGTCAGGGTATGCGGATGGTCGTCGCCGAGGATCCGGCGGCGGTCGGTGAGGACCTGTTGGTGCAGTTCGATGGCTTCGGTGACGCGGCCGGCCAAGGCGTACGCACGGGCGAGGCTGTTGCGGGTGCTCAGGGTGTGGGGGTGGTCGTCGCCGAGGATCCGGCGGCGGTCGGTGAGGACCTGTTGGTGCAGTTCGATGGCTTCAGTGATGCGGCCGACCAGGGCGTAGGCGCGGGCGAGGTTGTTGCGGGTGGCCAAGGTGTCGGGATGATCGCTGCCCAGCATGGGCCGGCGATCGGTGAGGACCTGCTCGTGCAGCTCGATCGCCTCGGCGACGCGGCCGGCCGTGGCGTAGGCGAGCGCCAGGTTGTTGCGGGTCGTCAGGGTGTCAGGGTGGTCGTCGCCGAGGATGCGCTGAGAGTCGGTGAGGACCGCTTCATACGACCGGATGGCTTCGGTGACCCGGCCCGCCGTGAGGTTGGCGCTGGCGAGATTGTCACGGGTGGTCAGGGTGTCGGGGTGGTCGTTGTCGAGGATCCGGCGGCGGTCGGCAAGGACCTGTTCGTACAGTTCGATGGCTGCGGCGATGCGGCCGGCCGTGGCGTAGGCGAGCGCGAGGTAGTTGCGGGTGGTGAGGGTGTGGGGGTGGTCGTTGCCCAGGATCCGGCGGCGGTCGGCAAGGACCTGTTCGTACAGTTCGATCGCCGCGGCGATGCGGCCGGCCGTCGCGTAGGCGAGCGCGAGGTTGTTACGGGTGGTGAGGGTGTGGGGGTGGTCGTTGCCCAGGATCCGGCGGCGGTCGGCAAGGACCCGTTCATACAGCTCGATCGCCGCGGTGACGCGCCCCGCCGTGGCGTAGGCGCGGGCGAGGTTGTTGCGGGTGGTCAGGGTGTGGGGGTGGTCGTCGCCGAGGATCCGGCGGCGGTCGGTGAGGACCTGTTCGTACAGCTCGACCGCCTCGGCCAGACGGCCCGCCACCCGGTGGGCGACGGCGAGGTTGTTGCGGCTTGCCAGGGTGTCGGGGTGGTCGTCGCCGAGGATGCGCCGGGCGTCGGCGACGGTGTGCTCGAACTGCGTGATGGCGGCGCTGATCTGTCCCTGATGCTGGCGGTAGGTGGCGGCGTGGTTGCCGAGGACGATCGAGGTCGAGTTGTCGTGTCCGGCGGGCAGGTGAGCCAGGAACGCGTCGAAGTGGGGCAGGAGCGTGTTCCAGCGGGGCCAGCCGCTGTACTTGTTGATCGGGTCGTCCGGGATCGCCGCGGCGAGGAGCCGTCCGACGTGGCCGGTGATGGGATCGCCGGCCTCGGGGACCGCTGTGTTGGTGCGGGTGACGGCTTGGACGAGCCGGTGCATGCTGATCGTGTCGGCATTGCAGGTGATCATGTTGTAGGAGGCGAGCAGAGCGACCGCGTCGCCGACGTCGGTCTGGTTGTCGGCGAGCGGCTGGAGCAGGTCTTCGGGGATGTCGTCGGGGGCGAGCCAGGCCAAAACGGCCATCACGACGCCGGCGAGCGGTGATCTGGTGTGGATGGCGGTCATGGTGATCTGCCAGACCGAGGCGATGGTGCGGTGCGCGTCGCCGCCTTCCCCGCCGTTGGCGGCGAGCTGCGCGAACTGCGCCGTCAGCTGGGTGCGGTACGTGTCGAACGTGAGGTGGCGGTGCTGGCTGATGTAGGCGGCGGCCTGCTCGAGGGCCAGCGGCAGGTCGCCGAGGTCGGCGGCGAGCCGGTCCGCGCTGTGATCGTCGTGGAGGCCGGTGAGTTCGGTGAGCAGTTCGATGCTGGCGGCGCGGTCGAGGACGCCGAGCTGGAGCGGGGACAGTCGCAGCCGGGTCCAGCGTGCCTTGCCCAGATCGCGGCGGGTGGTCACCACCACGTGCCCGCGGCCGGCGATCTGCCCCAGCAGACCGGTGATGTCCTCGACGTTCTCCACGTTGTCCAGGACGAGCAGCCAGCCGGTGTTGGACTGCAACCAGCCCACCGCCCACGCCTGCGCGTCGGCGAGCGTCGCGACCGGGTGCAGCCGGCTGGTCAGCGCGGCCAGGCCGAGGTTGACGTTTTCAGCGGTGTCGGCCGTCACCCACCACACCAGCCGATACCGCGAGATGTGGGCGCGGGCGTAGTGGACCACCAGCTCGGTCTTGCCGACCCCGCCGAGACCGTGCACCGCGGCCTGCCCGACGACCACACCGGCGCTGCCGTCATGCAGCAGCCTGTCCAGCATGGCCAGGTCACGGCCGACGAACACCCCGGACGCGATAGGTAGGTTGTGCACGAACGTGCCCTCGGCGACGCGTTGCACCGGCAGTGTCGCAGCGTCCACACCCAGGTTGTTCATTGTGGAGTGATCGCCGACCTGAACACCTTGGCTCGCGGTGATGGACACCTGCGGCGGCGGCTCGGCGCTGGTCGGCTGATTCCCTGCCGTGCTCACCGCGGAGACGTGCCGAACGCGTCGATCTGGGCCTTATCAGGTACTCGGGCGGTCCGGCACCGAATGGGAGTCAGAATCGGCATTCCCCGCCTCCTCGGCGCCAAATGAAGAAGGATCCATTGTCACATGACAAGGATCCCGTTCTTGGGCACGTTCGACTGCACGACGGCGAGCTACAAGCGGCGCTGTATGTGTTTATGTTTTTTCTTGAAGGCCGCATCACCCCCCTTGTGCAGAAAACCGGGGAACCGGTAGGTGGCCGCGCCCGCCAACAGCAGCGCAGCGGCGATGGCGACGTCGACCGATGCGGACGTGTCCGCCTCGCCGGCGGCGCTGAGGCTGAAGCCGGCGGCAACGGCGACCGGCACGAGCGCCGGGTGCACCGGCGGCATGTCATTGCTGTGGCGTAGGCGCGCCACACGGGACCGCAAGCCGGCGAAGAAAGAGATCAACAGGGCGACCAACACGCGGAACCCCCGCATGCGGAAGTCGCGTCGGCCCATGGCGGCGAGTATGTCACACTCGTGCCCACGGTCGAGGTCGCTGACCCGAAGGTGGTGTGTGGACGGCGTGTCGGTGCCGATGTCGTTCTCGAATGCGCAGGGCATCCAGGTCAACTTGGCGCCGGGCAACACGCAGATCAATGTCTTCGAATTGCCGCCGGCTTCGGTGACCTGGCCGATGCGGATCGGCCGGATCCCGCTTCAGGCGTCGGCGTTCCAGCCGAGGGCCGAAGCGCCGGCGATCATGGACATTGACGGCGGACGAGGTACCCCGACCTTGGTGCTGTCCGGTGGTGGCGGCGTCGGCAAGTCGCAGCTCGCCGCCTGGTGCTGCGCCGAGGCGGCCGCGTCCGGGCTGGATCTGGTGCTGTGGATCGACGGGCGCCGGGTGGACACCGTGGTCGACGGGTACGCCGAGGCCGCCGGCCGGATCCGCGTTCCGGGCGTGAGCGCCGACGGCGACCAGGAGCGCGACGCCGCCGCGTTCCTGGACTGGCTGGCCACCACGGACCGCCGCTGGCTGGTGGTCCTCGACGACGTCACCGACGTGGCGCAGCTGGCCGGGTGGTGGCCGGCGGGCAGCAACGGATCCGGGCGGGTGCTGGCGACGACCCGGCGTCAGGATGACGCGGCCCTGTCCGGCAGCGGCCGGACCGTGGTCACGATGGACGTGTTCCGTCCGGGCGAGTCGCGCGACTACCTCCGGAGCCGGTTGCGTGAGGCGGGCAGGGCGGACCTGATCGACGACGCGCTCGACGGGGTCGCCGAGGATCTGGGCCACCTGCCGCTCGCCCTGTCGCACGCCGCGGGATATCTGATCAACGAGGCGGTGACCGGCGCCCGGTACCGGCGGCTGCTGTCCGACACGACCGTCCGCCTCGATGCGCTGCTGCCGCCGAACGCGGACGCCGACGGCTACGGCCGGCACGTGCCACACACGCTGCTGCTCACGATCGACGCCGCGGTCGACGCGGACCCCAACGGGTTCGTCGCAGCGGCGCTGCGGCTGGTGTCGGTCCTGGACCCGGCCGGTCACCCGGTCGAGTTGTGGGCGCACCCGGCGATCGCCGCGCACCTGACGCGCCACCGGACCTGGCCGATGCGGCGCCGCCTGCTGAGCAGGAAGGCGGACGGCGACCAGGTGCGCGCCACCCTTGCGGTGCTGCACCGGTACGGGCTGCTGACGAACGACGGAGCCACCGTGCGCACGCACGCGTTGACCGCGAGGGCCGTCCGGGAGGCCGCACCTGCCGCTGTGCCCGGTGCGGTCGGCGCCGCGACGCGGGCACTGCTCGAACTCTGGCCGGAGACGGATCATGTCGACGGGAACGGGCCGCCGCGCTGAGGGCGAACGCGGACACGTTGGGCGGCCTCGCCGGTGACCGCGGCTGGCACGGCGACGGGTACCGGCTGCAGTGCCGCGCGGCGACCAGCCTGCAGGACGTCGGCCAGCGGACCGCCGCCGCGACGCGATGGCAGCACCTCGTCGCCGGTGCGGAACGCGCCCGGGGTGCCCGGAATCCGGCGACCCTTGCGGCGCGCGGCGGTCTCGCACGGGCCTACCAGCAGGCCGGCCGCACCACCGAGGCGATCGCGCTGCAGGAGAGCGTCGTCGCCGGCTACGGCCCGCGGCACCCCGACGCGTTGGCCGTCCGGGCGGACCTGGCCACCTCGTACGCGCAGGCGGACCGTCTCCTGGACGCGATCGCGATCGAGGAGGCACTCCTCACCGACATCAGCCGCCGCTTCGGCGCGGACCATCCGGACACGGTGGCGGCGTGCGCGAACCTGGCCGCGTCGTACTGGCAGGCCGGCCGCACGGATGAGGCGATCGAGTTGGAGGAGCGGGTCGCGGCCGACACGTCGCGTCTGTTCGGTGCGGATCATCCGGACACGCTGGCGGTGTCCGCGAATCTGGCGGCGTCGTACTGGCAGGCCGGCCGCACCGATGAGGCGGTCGAGGTCCAGCGGCAGGTGGTGGTCGACTCGCGCCGGATCCTCGGGCCCGAGCACACCCACACCAAGGTGGCGGTCGAGGTGCTCCGGGAGTGGCAGCAGTGAGGTCTCAGCCGCAGTCGCTGTGGGTGCGCAGGGTGGCGCAGTGCCGGCAGCGGAACACGTACACGCGCAGGTCGGGCTCACCGTGGTGGAGGGTCAGGCCGTGCTCCCACGCGTCGGCGATGGTGGCCGGGTCGACGTCGCGGATGATCTCGGCGAACAGGTCGTAGCCGGCGCCGGGCCGGGCGGATTCGAAGTCCGGGCGGGTCCATTCACCGAGGTACACCATGGGCAGGTCGTGGCAGAACAACCAGCGCTCGCCCTGGAAGGTCGCGTACCGGGGGGTGCGGAGGAGCTCCGCGTCGATCACGCCGGCCTCGGTGACGTGGGACTGCGCCCACCGGCCCGCACGCAGGCACGCCACGCAGCCGCGCAGCGGCAACGGCACGCCGGAAGCGAACGGGAGGGTGACCGGCGCGGCGCAGCGGTGGCAGGTGTCCGAGCGGCGGCGGGTCCGGACGCGGGTCTGCCCGCCGCAGGCGTCGCAGGGGACCATGACGTCGTCGAGCGGGAGGCAGACGCCGCGCCGGTCGCACAGCACGCAGCGGCGGCCGTCGGTGGCGCCCTCGGCGTACCGGTGCGGGCCCAGGAACAGCGGCACCGGTACACCCAGGTCGGCGAACGTGCTCATGGCCGCCGAGCATGCCACGGCGGTGGGGCGAGGTCAGCGCACGGTGCGGAAGAACGTGCGGACGTCGGCGGTGAACAGGTCCGGGACCTCGAGGGCGGCGAAGTGGCCGCCGCGGTCGTACTCGGCCCAGTGGGTGATGGTGTTCAGCGGCTCGGCGAACCGGCGGATCGCGATGTCCTCGGCGAAGTTGGCCACGCCGGTCGGCACCGTGGACGGGGTGGGCCAGTGCCGGGTGTGCATGGACTCGTAGTACATCTGGGCCGAGGACGCGCCGGTGTTGGTGAGCCAGTACAGGGTCGCGTGGGTGAGCACGTGATCGGCGTCGATCGAACCGGCCGGATTGGCCCAGTCGTGGAACTTCTCGCCGATCCAGGCCAGCTGCCCGGCGGGGGAGTCGGCGAGGGCGAAACCGAGCGTGTGCGGGCGGCTCGCCTGGATCTGGAAGTAGCCGTTGCCCTCGGCGAGGTACCGGTGCATCCGGTCGAGGCGGACCTGCTCGGCGTCGGTGAGGACGGTGCCCTCGGGCAGGTCGCCGAACGGGATGAACCCGACCGTGGCGGCGTTGACGTGCACGCCGACGACGTGCCCGGGGTCGACCCGGCCGAGGTCGGGCGCGATGAAGGCACCGAAGTCGCCGCCCTGCGCGCCGTACCGGTCGTAGCCGAGGCGGGCCATCAGCTGCGCGTAGGCGCCCGCGATGCGCCGGGAGTCCCAGCCGGCGCCCGCCGGTCCGCTGAAGCCGAAGTTCGGGTGCGACGGGATCACCAGGTGGAACGCGTCGGCCCGGTCGGCGGGGTTGGTCAGCGGCTCGATGACCTGGAGGAACTCGGCGAATGAGCCGGGCCAGCCGTGCGCCAGCAGCAGTGGCAGCGCCCCCTCGTGCGGCGAGCGGACGTGCAGGAAGTGCAGCTCGTGGTCGTCGATGCGGGTGGTGTACTGCGGGTGCCGGTTGATGCGCTCTTCGACGGCGCGCCAGTCGAACTTCGTCGCCCAGTGCTCCACGAGGTCCCTGAGGTACTCGACCGGTACGCCGCGGCTCCAGCCGGTGCCGGGCACCTGAACGGGCCAGCGGACCCCGGCGAGCCGGCGGCGCAGGTCGTCGAGGTCCGCCTGGTCGACGTCGATCCGGAACGGCGTGATGTCGGTGCTCATGAATCGGACTCCTCAGCGTCGACTGCGGGCGTTTGCCCCCTGCACCCGAGGATGCCAACGGATGCGGACAGCTTCTGTCCTCATCAGCGGATGTCAGATCTAAAAGACACTTTTACATCTGCCCGGACGTGTGGCAGTCTGAAAGAGACTTTTAGAGTTTCGTGGAGGGCGCGGGCATGGGGCGGGAAGCACGACGCACGATCACCGAGCCGGAGGCGCTGCGGGCCCTCGCTCATCCGGTGCGCTACGAACTGCTGAACCATCTCATCGCCGCCGGTCCCGCGACCGCGTCGCAGTGCGCGCGGGCCGTCGGCGACACCCCGTCCAACTGCAGCTACCACCTGCGCGCGCTGGCCAAGGCGGGCCTCGTCGCGCCGGAGGACTCGGCCGACGGGCGGGAGCGGCCGTGGCGGGCGCTGGTCACCGGCTTCTCGGTGCCGCCCGACGCCGACCCCGACTCGCCGGACGGCCGGCAGGTGGCCGTGATCGCGGCCCTGTCGATCCAGCGCGACCAGCGCCTGGTCCGCGAGCGCCTGGCCCGGCGTGACCGGTCGCCGGCGCAGTGGCGCGACGCCGAGCAGTACGGGCTGTACACGCTGCGGCTCACCCCCGACGAGCTGCGCACCCTCGGCGACCGGATCGACGCGCTGATCCGCCCGTACATCGGGGCGACCCGCGACGACGCGCCCGCCGATGCCGGGGCGGTGCACTTCGGCTTCCACGGGTTCCCTCTCGACGACACCGAAACAGACACCGAAACAGACACCGAAACAGACACAGGCATCGACACAGACATCGACAGCGAAGGGACGTCCCATGAAGCAGGGTCCGCTGGCGCATCGTGACTTCCGCCGGCTGTGGCTGGCCGGGCTCATCTCCGACAGCGGCGACTGGCTGCTGCTGGTCAGCCTGCCGATCCTGGTGTTCCAGCTGACCGGCTCGCCGCTGCAGACGTCGTTCGCGTTCCTGGTCGAGCTGGCCCCGGCGGTCCTGCTCGGGCCGGTCGCCGGGCACCTCGCCGACCGCTGGGACCGGCGGCGGCTGCTGGTCGGCATCACGCTGGTCCAGGCGGTCGCGCTGCTGCCGCTGCTGCTCGTGCAGGACCGCGCCGACCTGCCGGTCCTGTACGCCGTGATCGCCGTGGAGGCGGCCATGCTGACGCTGTTCGGCCCGGCGAAGAACGCGCTGCTGCCGACGCTGGTCCCGGCGGAGCAGCTGGTGCCGGCCAACTCCCTCATCGGGCTGAACCAGAACCTGGGCCGGCTCGCCGGCGGGGCGCTCGGCGGGCTGCTGCTGGTGGTGAGCGGCCTGCCCCTGATTGTCGCGGTCGACCTGGTCACGTTCGTCGCCGCGGCCGCCCTGATCGCGAGCATCGCCGCCGGTACCGGCGACCGGGACGACGCCGCACAGGCACAGGCACAGGCAGCGGCGGGGCGGCAGCGCGTCTTCGCCGGCCGCCGGATCAGGGCCGGGCTGACGGTCGCGGTCCTGGCGGGCTGCGCCCAGGGCATCTTCGTCGTGCTGTTCGTGGTGTGGGTGGTCCGCGAGCTCGGCGGCGGCGCCGCGGAGACCGGCCTGCTGCGTGGCGTCCAGGCGATCGGCTCGATCGGGGTCGGCCTGCTGCTGGCCACCGGGCGGCGCACCCCGGGCCCGGCCACGCTCATCGCCGCGGGGTCCGCCGCCTTCGGCCTGATCTCGGTGGTCGTGTGGAACGGGCCGGCGCTGACCACCGCGCTGCCCGTCTACATCGGACTGTTCATTGTGGTCGGTGCGCCCGGCATCGCCATGCTCACCGGGCTGATCAGCCTGCTGCAGCAGGAGACCACGGATCAGGTGCGGGGGAGGGCCTTCGGGGTGTTCGGCGCGATCTACGAGGGCAGCAGCGGCGTGGGGATGCTGGCGGCCGGTCTGCTCGCCGACCGGATCGGCATCATGCCCATGCTGAACCTCCAGGCGGCCCTCTACCTCGCCGCGGGTGCGACGGCGTTCCTGCTGCTGCGTGAACACCGGCCGGTCACGGCTCAGGCCGTCGCGCCTTCGACCTGAGCGGCCGGGACGGCGTCCAGTGCGATGCCGAACGCGTCGTGGTAGACGGCAAGGATCTCCGCGTCGTCCAGGATGCGTTCGGTACGCTCGGCGCCCGCCGTCGTGATGAGCGTCCGGCCGCTGAGCGTGACCCGGCCGGTGCCGGTGACGATCGAGCAGGTCAGCTTCCGGGTGAAGTGCGACTCCGGCGACGTGCGGTGCCACCAGCACAGCGGCGTGAAGTCCAGCAGCTCGTAGGGGCGCTGGTCGAGCAGGTACTCCCAGGTGCCGTCGCCCCGGACCGCGAGGTCGGGCCCCTGCGGCAGCACCTCGTAGACGCCGCCCGGGTCGGGCTGCGCGTCGGTGACGTCCATCCGCAGCGGGTGGTGCGCGAACTTGCCGAACCCGACGTCGACGAGGTACGGGGCGTCCAGCTGCACCCGCACCGCCATGTGGTCCAGGGGCACGCCGAACCGCCGGCCGGTCCACACCCGGCAGGAGTGCAGGGTCACCTCGTAGCCCAGGGCGGTGAGCAGCGCCGCGAAGGCGCCGTTGAGCTCGTAGCAGAAGCCGCCGCGCCGCCGGTCGACGACCTTCGCGACGAGCGCGGCGGGCTGCAGCACGATCTTCTCGCCCAGGTGGACGCTGAGGTTCTCGAACGGCACCGTGGCCAGGTGCGCCCGCTGCAGCGTGCGCAGCGTCGCGAGGTCGGCGGCGGCGGGCCGGGGCACGCCGATCCGGTCGAGATAGGCGTCCACCCGTGCCTCGTCCATCGCCCCAGCCTACGACGCCCTCAGGCGACCCTGATCCGCCACAGCGCCACGCCGGCCAGGGCGAGGGCCGAGGCGAGGAACAGCAGCGACTCCAGCCACTGGAACCGCCAGTAGTGCCCGCCCGGGTGGTAGGCGACGTCGACGTGCAGGTCCAGGGCGGCCACGCACTGCGCCATCACGTCGAACTGCCCGGAGAGGCAGCCGTGGTACCGGTCGAGGTCCACCGTGCGGCCGTCGGCGGTCAGCAGCCTGCTGGTGGACACCACCCAGGCGTTCGGCGCGCTGAGGCCCTCCACGTCCGCCTCCGCGCCGAGGAAGCTGAGGTTGCGGATGACCTCGGCGGACATGGCCTGCGACCCGTGCACCGGCGTGCTGAGGTGCGGCCGGACCACGCTCGGCACGGCGACCTGGACGGCGGCGAACAGCAGCGCCGTCAACGCCATCGCCGGCACGGTCCGGCGCAGCAGCAGCCCGATGAGGGCGCCGAGCACGACGGCGCAGCAGGTGTAGGCGACCGGCGCGAGGTTGCGGGTGCCGAACAGCAGGGCGGTGAACCGGTCGGCGGCGACCGCGTCGTACGGGCTGGCGGCCCACGTCAGCAGGAGGCTGAACAGCCCGGTGAGCGCCGCGGCGGCGGCGCACACGACGGCGAGCCGCACGAGCAGCCAGCGGCGCCGGGACACGCTCTGGTTCCACACCAGGCGGTGCGTGCCGCTCTCCAGCTCCCGCGCGACCAGCGGCGCACCCCAGAACATGCCGAGCAGCGCGGGGGTCACCAGCAGCAGCGCGTCGAGCAGGTACAGCCGTGCCTGGTACCGAGCCTGGAACTCCCGCAGGGAGCCCGATGCGACCGCGTCGTGGTGCTCTTCGCGGATCTGGACGCCGAGCACGACCAGGTAGACGGCGAGCACCGCGAGGGCGGCACCGGTCACCAGCAGCTGGGTGCGGATCTGCCGCCAGGCGAGCCACGTCATCGCGCACCGCCCGCGACGGCGCCACGGTGCAGGTAGGCCAGGACGAGCTCCTCCAGCTGGACGGGCGCCGCGCCCGGCCCGCGCACGACCCCACCGTGCACGACGTCCGCGCCCGGTGGTGGCGATTCCGCCCGGTGGTGGGCGTCCAGCAGCGCGGTGACGTCCCCGGCGAGCTGGACCCGCCCGCCGGCGAGCACGACCAGGTGGTCGCAGACCCGCTCGACGTCCGACAGCAGGTGCGAGGACAGCACCGCGGTCGCGCCGAGCTCCGTCACCGACTCGATCAGCGTGCGCAGGAACTGCTCCCGGGCCAGGGGATCGAGGGCGGCGACCGGCTCGTCGAGGATGAGCAGCTCGGGCCGTTTCGCGGTGGCGACGGTCAGCGCCAGCTGGGCGCGCTGCCCGCCGGAGAGCCGGCCCGCCCGCTGGCGCGGGTCCAGGCCCAGCGCCGCGACCCGGCGCGCGGCGAACGTGGCGTCCCAGCCGGGGTTGAGGCGGGCGCCGAGCCGCAGGTGCTCCGCGACGGTCAACGCCGCGTACACCGGCGTGTCCTGGGCGACGAACCCGACCCGCGCCAGCCGTGTGCCGGGCCTGGCGCCGAGCACCGACACGGTCCCCGACGTCGGCGCGATCAGCCCGCAGGCGAGCTGCAGCAGCGTCGACTTGCCGGCGCCGTTGGGCCCGACGAGCCCGGCGACCCGGCCGGGCGGGATCCGCAGCGTGCAGTCGGCGAGCGCGACCCGGCGCCCGTAGCGTCTGGTGAGGCCCTCGGTCGCGAGGGCCGGTGTGGTGACGGAAGTGGCCATGCGCCCATCGTCGGCAGCCCGCCCGCCGCGCACATCGGTCCTGCGACGGGGCACCGCGACCGTACTTCTGACCGGTCCGCCGAGGATCATGACGCTCGTACCCTGGTGGCGTGAGATTCGTCGGGAACCTCGGGCTCGCCGTCGCGCTCGCCACCGTCGTGGCCGGCACGGCGGTCGCGATCGCGGCCAGCTGGGGCGGCGCCTACTTCCTGCCGGGCGCTGCCGCCGGGATCCTCACCAGCGCGGCCGCCCTGCTCCGGAGCCGGGGCGGCCGGCTGCGGGCGGCGCTGGCGGGGCTCGCCGTCGCGGCGGCCGCCGTGGTGGTCGCGCAGGCGGCGGGGCTGCCCGCCGAGCCGGCGCCGGCGACCGCGCTCGCCCTCGCCGTGCTCATCGGGTCCGTGACGCGGGTCGCGCCAGTGCGCACGGTCGCCGCCGTCGCCGCGGCCGGCCTGGCGGTCGTCGCGGCCGGCGCGTTCACCCGTCCCGGCTGGTCCGGCGCGTTCGCCGTCACCGTGTTCGGCGTGCTCGCCTGGGCCGGTGGCGTGCTCACCGGTGGGGCGCTGCGGCTGCTCGACGCGCGGCGGCTCGCCGCGGTGGAGGCGGTGCGCCGCGACGAGCGGCTCACCATCGCCCGGGAGCTGCACGACGTCGTCGCCCACCACGTCACCGGCATCGTCGTGCAGGCGCAGGCGGCGCAGCTGGTCGCCCGCAAGGACCCGGCGAAGGCGGGGAGGCGTTCGCCGGGATCGAGGCCGCCGGCGCCGAGGCGCTCGCCGCGGTCCGCCGGGTCGTCGGGCTGCTGCGCGACGACGAGGGCGCGGGCACCGGCGCGTGGGGCGTGGCGGCGGGGCCGGAGCGGATCGCCGACCTCGTCAGCCGGTTCGAGCGGGTCGGGCCGGCCGTACACCTGCAACTGCCGCCGCACGAGGACCGGTGGCCGGCCGAGGTGGCCGGTGCGGTCCACCGGGTCGTGCAGGAGTCGCTGACCAACGTGGCCCGCCACGCCACGCACGCCGGCAGCGTCAGCGTCGCAGTGTCCGAAGTGGACCGGACGGTGACGTTCCTCGTCGCCGACGACGGCGACGGCGCCCTGCCCGGTGTCCACGGTGGATACGGGATCGCCGGCATGCGGGAGCGGGTCGAGGCGCTCGGCGGCACCCTGTCGGCGGGGCCGCGCCCCGGCGGCGGCTGGCAGGTGCACGGGTCGCTGCCGCTGCCCGGGCGGGACCCGGTGGCGCGATGACGATCCGGGTGCTGATCGCCGACGACCAGGCGATGGTCCGCGGCGGGCTGCGGCTCATCCTGGAGGACCAGCCCGACATCACCGTGGTCGCGGAGGCCGCCGACGGTGTCACGGCCCTGGACCTCGCCCGCCGGCTGCGACCCGACGTGTCCCTGGTGGACATCCGGATGCCGGGCGCCGGCGGCCTCGAGGTGACCCGGGCGCTCGCCGGCCCCGGCGTGCCGGACCCGCTGCGGGTCATCGTGGTCACCACGTTCGACCTCGACGAATACGTCTACGGCGCGCTGCGCGGCGGTGCCGTCGGGTTCCTGCTCAAGGACGCCGGGCCGGCGCTGCTGGTCGAGGCGGTCCGCGCCGCGCACGCCGGCGACGCGCTCATCTCCCCGTCGGTGACGGTGCGGCTGCTGCGCCGCATGGCGGTGCCGGCGTCGCCGTCACCCGCCGCGCGGCCGCTGACGGACCGGGAGACGGAGGTGGTCCGCGAGATCGCCCGGGGGCGCACCAACCTGGAGGTCGCCGCGGAGCTGTTCATCTCACTGAGCACCGTCAAGAGCCACGTGTCGGGCATCCAGACGAAACTCGGCCTGCGCAACCGCGTCGAGATCGCCGCCTGGGCCTGGGAGCACGGCGTCGTCACCGGCCCGGGGTAGGTGCCACCCGGGCCGGCTGAACCGGAACCGGCCCGGGTGGCGGGCCTCAGGCGACCGTCACCGGATGGGCGACGACCGCGTCGAAGAGGTAGCCGAGGGTGTTGAACGGCGTCACGTCCGGCTGGCCGGCGCCGGTCACGTCGACGGCCCTGGCCCGCAGCGTGTAGGCGCCGGGGCCCGCCGGCCGCCACCGGTAGCTCCACTGCTGCCACGCCCCGCCGCGCCGCCCGGTCGCCGTCGCCGGGTGCCAGGAGGCGCCGCCGTCGGTGCTGACCTCGACCCGGCGGATCGGGCCGTTGCCGGACCAGGACCGGCCGTGCAGCATGTGGGTCCGGGCGCCGGCGAGGGTGGCCTGCCACGGCAGCTCGAACGCGCTCTTCACCACCTGCCGGCTGAGCAGCTCGCCTTCGGCCGGGTAGCCGGGGCCGAAGTTCCGGTAGAACTGGGTGTTCCAGGGCGAGAACAGCGGGGCGGTGGACACCTCGATGCGGCCGAGCCATTTGATGGCCGAGATGCCGATCCAGCCGGGGACCACGACCCGCACCGGGTAGCCGTGGTCGGCCGGCAGCGGCTCGCCGTTGAGCTCGTAGGCCAGGATCACGTCGCGCATCGCCTTGGCGACCGGCAGCGGGCGGCGGACCCGGCCGAGGTTGACGCCGCCGGTGACCCACTCGTCGTCGAGGCCCTCGGGGAGCACGTCGACCGCGTCGGGGCGGATCCCGGCGCGGTGCAGCACCGTGGACAGCCGCACCCCGCGCCAGCGGCCGACGCCGACGGCGCCGAGCTTCCAGGCGGTGCCGCTGACGGTCTGGCCCTGCTGGGTGGTGAAGAAGCTGCGGCCGTTGCCGGTGCACTCGATCGCGGCGTCGTCGGTGACGCTCGGCAGGCGGCGCAGGTCCCGCAGCGACAGCTCGACGGGCCCGTGCCGCAGCCCGCTGCCGAACAGCTGCAGGCGCCACGCCTGCGCGTCGATGGTGGGGGTGCTGGTGTGGTTGCGCACGAAGAACCGGTCGGCGGGCGTGTAGTACCCCTGCCCCGCCATGGCCTCCCAGCGGGTCTCCGCGTTCGTGCCGTAGGTGTGGAACAGCTCCGGCGGCAGCGGTTTCCGGATCGGCCCGGCGGCGGGCTCGGCGGCCGCGGGTGCGGCGGAGGCGGGTGCCGCGGCGGCGCCGGCCGCCAGTGGTGCGGCCACGGCGGCGGCCGCGCCGAGGCGCAGCAGGTGCCGGCGGGAGAAGCCGCGCGCGTCGGCCTCACCCGCCAGCCACTGGCGCGTGCGCAGCGCGTCGTATGCGTGCTCGTCGGTGTGGTCGATCGACATACCTATAAAGTCTATCGACTTACCATGAATAGGCAAGCACTACAGGCGCTGCCACAGGGCGGGCACGTTCGGCGGCTCCCAGCCCGGCTGCGCGGTGTGGCCCTGCAGGCAGCTGTACGCCACGCCGCCGTAGGTGACCTGCGCGCCGGCGGCATAGGTCTGCCCGGCGGCCCAGGTCCCGCCCGGCGTCGACGGCGGCGTGGTCGGCGGCGTCGTGGGCGGCGTGGTGGGCGGGGTGGTCGGCGGGACCCCCGGCACGTCGAGCACAACGTCGAACGTCGCCTCCCGGCCGCCGCCGGCGGAGCGGACCGTCATCAGCAGGCGCGGGTCGTAGAGGCTGTCGGTGGCGTTGCGCGGCTCACCCGGGAAGTACAGCTGCGTGGTGAGGATCGGGCGGCCCGGCGCCTGGACCTTCACGTGCAGGTGCCGGGTCCGCCCCGGGTACAGGCCGGGCACGATCGTGGTGAGGCTGAACGCGCCCTGGCCGGTGGTGTACTGGTGCCCGCGCAGCCGGTACCCCGCGTTGTCGTACGCGCCGGCGTTGTCGGCCTGCCAGAAGTCGAGCAGGGCGCCCGCGATCGGCTGGCACGACGTACCGAAGACGTAGCCGGAGACGGTGAGCCGGGTGCCGGGCAGGCCGGTCGCGATCGCGGTGCGCTGCGGCGAGTCCGGCTTGAAGTAGGGGCCCTCCATCTGCGGCGGGGTCTCGTCGTCGCCGTCGTCGCACATCGGCGTCGGCTCCAGGTCGGTGCTGGTGGCGTCCCCGGCGAGCGCCGGGACCCCCGCGAGCAGGATCGGCAGCGGCGCCGCGACGAGCGCGGCGCGCAGCAGCTGCTTGCGGGTGAGGGCAGGTCCACCGGTGCGGGTCTCGCCGGTGGTGTCGTGCGGATCGTTGCGCTGGCCTGTCATTGCCGGCTCCTCGGTTCGCTGGTCGGCCCGGTCGTGCCGGGCCCGACCGACACTAGGGAGCCGCATCGGTGTGGGTCGATGGACAGGTCGCCGGAGTCGTGGTGCATTCGACGGCGCCGCCGCCGGGTACGATCTGCGGCCGTGTCGACGGTGCGGCGGGCTGAGGCGTTCATCGTGCTGGCCGCCGTCCGCGACGTCGAAGGCTTCGAGCTCGACCTGGCCGCGCGCACCCTGGCGGCCGGCTGGGGCGGCGACGTCCGGCAGTTGCTCGAGGCGACCGCCGGCCTCATGGCGTTGCGCGCCGCCGCGGACGGGACCGGCCCGGCGCTGCCCGACGGCCGGTATCCGCAGCTGGGCTACCTCCTGGCCGTCGAGCGCGCCCTCGCCGGCCGGGGCGTCGGCGTGCTGTGCCGGGAGCTGGAGCGCCCGTCGCTGGACCTGCGCGGCCGGCTGGTGCTCGACCTGGCCAGGGCGGTCGGCGCGCACCCCGTGACGCCCTGCTTCGCCGTCGAGTGGGGCACCGGCCGCGGCTGGGCGACGGTCATCGAGCCGCCCGGCGGCGTGCTCCCGCCCGGCGGCCAGCGGATCTGGCACTGGTTCGACGGGCTGCTGCCCGAGCCCGCCGCGGTCGCCGACCGGATCGTCGCGCACCTCGACGGCGACCTGACCCTGCCGCGTCGGCAGCCGTGGCGGTACCACGGGCCGCAGCTGCTCGCCGCGCTGGAGGCGTACCCGGTGCCCGCGACGGTCCCGGACGTGCCGACCGTGTGCCGCGCCGATGCTGAGTGGCGCCCCGCGGCGTTCCGGCGGCGGCTGCTGAGCTACGAGCTGCCGCCGGTGCCGTCGGTCGGCGACGAGGTGCATCTGCCCGCACGGCCGGGTGACCGGCGGCGGGTCGTCGCGGTGCTGCCGGGGCGCCCCGGCGACGTCGACCTGTACCGGGTCCGGCTCGCCGGGCACGACTTCACGCTCAGCTGGGACGAGGTCTGGCCCCACCTGTCGACCGGGTGACCGGCCCGCCCCGCGACATCCGGGGCGGGCCGGGCCGGGGTCAGGCGCCGAGCGTGACGTGGAAGAGCTTCTCGTTGCTGTTGTTGGGGATGCTGTCCTTGTCGCCGACGGTGCTGGTGGTCAGCCAGAGTCCGCCGTCCGGCGCCGGTTCCACGGTGCGCAGCCGCCCGTACGTGCCGTTGAAGTACGACTGCACGTTGGTCAGCGAGGTGCCGCTGATGACGGCGCGGTACATGCGGGTCCCGCGCTCGCACGCGATGTAGAGCACGTCACGCACGATCGCGATGCCGGAGCAGGAGCCCTCCGCGGTCGGGTAGGTCCGCTTCGGCGCGATGTACCCGGCAGTGCCGCAGGTGCCGCTGGTGCCCTCGCAGGCCGGCCAGCCGTAGTTGCCGCCCTTCGTGATCAGGTTCGTCTCATCCATGACCGAGTTGCCGAACTCCTGCTCCCACAGCCGGCCCTGCGAGTCGAACGCGAGCCCCTGCGGGTTGCGGTGACCGTAGCTCCACACGTAGTTGCCGAACGGGTTGTCCGACGGCACCGTGCCGTCCGCGTTGAGCCGCAGCACCTTGCCGTTGAGGCTGTTGAGGTTCTGGGCGTTGTCGCCGTTCTGCGCGTCGCCGGTGCTGGCGTACAGCTTGCCGTCCGGGCCGAAGCGCAGCCGGCCGCCGTCGTGGAACTTGTTGCGCAGGATGCCGCTGAGCAGGATCTGCTCGCTGCCGGTGTTCAGGGTGCCGTTCTCGTACCTGATCCGCACGATCCGGTTGTCGGTCGGCGAGGTGTGCATGATGTACAGCCAGTGATCGCTCGCGTAGGTCGCGGAGATCGCCAGGCCGAGCAGGCCGCCCTCGCCGTCGGTGTTCTGCACGTTGGGCACCGTGCCGATGCTCGTCTTCGCCCCGGTGGCCGGGTTGAGGTGGACGATGTCGTGCGCGTCGCGGCGGGTGTACAGGATCGTGCCGTCCGGCAGCGTGGCCAGCCCCCAGGGGATGTCGGTGTCCGTGCCGATCTGGGTGACGGCGCAGACGGAGCTGCCGCAGGCGGCGCCGGTGGTGACGGTGGCGGTGTTGCTGCGCGGGGACACGTTGGCCTGCGCGTCCCGCGCGACGACCTGGTAGGCGTAGGCGGTGTTCGCGGCCAGGGCGCTGTCGACGAACGTGGTCGCGGGCGTGGTGGTCGCGGTGCCCGTGATCGTGCCGACCTTCACGTTGTCGCGGTAGATGTCGTACGCGCGGACCTGGACGTTGTCGGTCGCCGCGGTCCAACGCAGGGTCACGGTGGTGCCGGACGCCGACCCGGTCAGCTGCGTCGGTGCGGTCGGCGGCGTGGTGTCCACCTGGCACTGCGGCGGCGTGATCGGCACCGTCGTGCTGGCCTGCGACACGTTGCCGGCGGCGTCGCGGGCGTTGACGTACAGGCCCCAGGTGACCCCGGCGACCACGGTCAGGTCGGTGGACAGCGTGGTCACCGACTTCATCAGCTGCCCGTCGTGGAACACGTCGTAGAACGCCACGCCCACGTTGTCGGTGGAGGCGTTCCACGAGAAGGTGACCGCGTCGCAGGTCAGGTTGCTCACCCGGGCGTTGCCGGGCACCGTCGGCGGCTGCGTGTCACCCGCGGTGGTCGTCCACCGCTGGTTGCTCTGCCCGTTGCAGGTCCACAGGCCGACCAGGGTGCTGTTGGCGGTGGCGGCGCCGGTGACGTCCAGGCACAGGCCCGACTGGACGCCGGTGATCGTCCCGTTGGCGTTGATCCGCCACTTCTGGTTGGCGCCGCCGTGGCAGGGGTAGATCTGCACCACGGCCGGGGCGGTTGTATCGTTGCCCGCCACGTCCAGGCACTTCGGGGTGTCGTACACCCGAAGTTCACCCGCGGCGGTGAACGTCCAGGCCTGGTTCGCCTGGCCGTTGCAGTCGTAGATGTTGACGCCCGCCTTGTCGGCCTGCGACTGCCCGACCACGTCCAGGCAGCGGCCGGAGGCGGCGCTGACGATGGCCGACCCGGTCGCGGCGCCGGCCGGGACGAGCACCGCCACCGTGACGGCGGCGACCACGCCCGCCGCGGCGACCCCGCCGACCAGCAGGCGGGACCATCTGGGCAGTCTCGACACTCGCATCGTTGCCTCCAGGACCATTGCTTTGCGCGCAAAGTGCGACAAGTCCGATCGAAGAGGAAAGATAGGCGGGCGTCAACGCGAGGGACACCCCTGGGAAACATTTAAGGCACACTTCAGGCGCGCCTCAGGCGGCATTCGCCACACCGTGCGTGGGGCTTACGTGGACCCGGGCGGGCGCCAGCCGATACGGTCACACATATGACCACCTACTCGGGACCTGCAACGCTGATCCTCGCCAACGGGGCACGGGTCACCGGCATGGCTTCGCTCGGCACCAACAACCGCGGCAACCTCAACGGCTGGAGCGGCACGTTCCGGCCCAACGAGGTCAACGCGGAGGTCCGCAACGCGACGGACGGGCTGCAGCTGGAGCTGCCGTATGAGCAGATCGGCACCGTCGCCGTCACCAACGTGCGGCGCCTGCTCGCGACCCAGGTGCTGATGTCGCTGGCCGGCACCGGCCCGGCGCCGTTCTGATCAGTTTCGGACACTCCGTTCCATACGGAACCCTCCGGAAGCGGACCTCGATGACCGTTTCCGGTCAGCCCGCCAATGCCTGCACACCGCGCATCAGGTCGTTGAAGCGCCGGGTCACCCCGTCCTCGTCGGGACGCCGCCCGCCGCACCAGGACCTCGACCTCGTCGGTGGCGAGCACCGCCATGGTCTCGGTCAGGCCTTCGTCGCCGAACATGATGCCGGCGTTGTTGACCACCACGTTGAGGTCCGGTTGCTCGGCGAGCAGCCGGGGCGCCACGGCGGCGATCGACGCCGGGCCGGACACGTCCAGCCGGACGCACCGCGTACCCGGGCAGGCCGCGGCGACCTCCTGCAGGACGGGCAGGCGGCGCCGGCGACGGTGACCGTGTTGCCACGGCGGCGCAGCTCCTCGGCGAGCCCGCGGCCGATGCAGGTGGTGATGGAGCGCAGCACCCGCAGCTGGTGGGTGACCTCGGCCGGGTCCGCGTCGCCGACCCACGCCCTGAGGTAGGTGTCGGCGTCGATGCGGCGCGCCTCGACCGGCCGCCCCAGCACCCGGGAGATGATCGCGCCGAGCTCGTGCGCGGATGTACCGGCCGGGCCCGGCCAGCTCATACGTGGTGCCGTAGTGGCGCTCACCCTCGCTTCGCGAACACGCCCCGCTCGAACACCGGCCTGAGCTTCAGCGGCAGCATGGAGTTGGCCGCGGATCGCCTCGTCGAGGATCCGCCCGGCCTCGACGTCCGGGACCGGACCGCCGATCCATGCGATGTGCTGGTCGGGGCGTGCCAGCACCAGTCGTTCGCTGAAGAACGCGTCGAGCCCGAGCGCAGGATCGTCGAGCACGGCCAGCGGGAGGCCGTGCCGATCGGCGTGGCGAACGAATCCGGCGATGTGCCGGGCCGGGCCGGGCCGGGCCGATGATCGTGAGCTCGGCCCGAGCACGTCGAACAGCGACTGCCCGTTGGGCAGACAGGTGTACGGGAGGCGGTTGCCGGCGGCGGCGACCGGGGTGTAGTCCGACCCGTTGGTGGTCTGGACCTACGGCGTAGTCGGCGTAGCACAGGCCGACCACCAGGCCGTCGCTGTGGAACTCGATGCGTTGGACGCCTGGATGCCCGCCGCGACCTCGGCCTTGACCTGCTCGAAGTCGTCACCCATCGGCCCGGCCACCGCCAGCGTCGCCGGCCCGGTCCGGCCGTTCTCCGCCGCGGCGACGACGAACTTCGCCGCGATCGGGTGGCGTCCGGCCTCGTGGCCCGGTGACGGCTGGCTGCTTCCAAGCACCGTAGCACCGTCGAAAAAATTGACGGCCCGTCTTGAACGGATCGGATCAGGGACGTCACCCATCGTAGCGCCGGTCAGGTGGACGGGGGGAGTGCCGTCATCCATTCCAGGCAGGCGGGCTCGTGCTCGGCGGGGTGTTCGTTGACCGTGAGCTTCAGCTCTGCGGGAGAGCCGGTGCGGGCCGCGTCGATTAGCAGCCGGTGCGCGATCTCCCGGCGGCGCCGCTCCTCCTGGTCGATCTGATACGTCTCGTAGACCACCCGGGTGTACCGGTCGCAAGCGTGCCACAGCTGCTCCAGCAGCCGCAGGTCCCACTCGGTCAGCGCCGGTCGCAGCAGCGAGGTGGAAGCATTTGTGGATCTCCCAGGACTCGTCGGCGTCGACGTCGGCCTGGGTGAACTCCTTCAGCAGCCGGTCGGCCTCGCCGAGGTCGTCCGGTGTCGCCGCCGGGCACGGCACGGACGCCGGCAAGCCTGGGCGGCCTTCGCGCCGGACACCGCCGCCGGGCGCCTGTGCCGCGCCGCCGCCCGCCTGCACCGCGGCCAGCCCGCCGCCGTCGCGCCGTCCCCATCGACCCCGCCGCCCGGGAGCGGCGCCTGCGGCAGGTGCTGGCCGTGGGTACACGCTACGGAAGCGGACGACGCACGACCGGCGGTCACGCTCGTCGGGATGGGCGCGATGATCACCGAGGCTTTCGCCGCCGCGGACCGGCTCGCCGCGCTCGGTGTCGACACCGAGGTCGTCTGCGTGACCAGCCCGGGCCGGCTGTTCGAGGCGGTACAGGCCCGGCACGGGCTGGCTGACGGGCTCGAGGACGTCTACCGGCACCACGGGATCGACACCGACTCGGTGGTGCGCGCCGCACTCGACCTGACGCGCTGACGCCCAGCGCCCGCCCAGCGCCCGCCCAGCGCCCGCCCAACACCCGGTCAGCGCCAGGTCAGCGCCAGGTCAGCGCCCGATCAGTGCCGGTGCACGGCGTCGGGGTGCCGGGGGTCGCCGGGGTGCTCGTAGCCCGGTTCCAGCCGCACCAGCGCCGCGCAGCGCTCGTCGAGCCAGTGCGCGAACCGGCGTTCGGCGTCCTCGGCACCGAGCCGGGCCGCGAGCTCATCCCGTACCGGGGCGAAATCCTGCGGATAGCGGTCCCGGTTGCGGTCGAAGTACGCCGCCGTCTCGGCCGCCGTTGCCGGGACCGGCGGCGTCACGGCGGCCCGCAGCGACCTGGCCAGGGGGTGGGCGGCCACGACGGCGGCGGTCACCCCGCCGGTGCGCAGCGCCTCGGCGAGGGTCACCGGGCGCGGCGCGTCGTCGCCGGCGGACAGCCCCCGCGCCCGGGCCTCGTGCTCGACGACGGCCTCGACCGTGAGGACCTGCACCAGCCAGCGGCGCAGGTTGCGGCCCTCGGCGGTGCCCGGGTGAGGGAGCCGGGACGCGTACGGGCCCTGGCGCAGCGCGTCGAGCCGCTCCTCGACGGTGGCGACGAGGAGCGGCCGGTCGGCGACCCAGGCGGCGACGGTCACGGGGCGACCTCGACCGTGACCGGCGCGGTGTAGTGCAGCTCGCCGGCGTGCGCGACCTTGCACAGCGCCCACCACCGGCCGGGTTCGTGCCCGTCCGGGACCTGGACGGGCAGCCGCAGCCGGGCCCGGCCGCGGGCCGGCAGACCCACCCGCTGCTCCGCCACCGGGAACAGGTCCCAGGTGTGCCACGGGCTGACCAGCTGCACCTCGACGGTGATCGGGCCGGCGGCGTCGGTCGCCAGGTCCAGGTGCAGGGCCGCTTCCTGCCCGGGCCGCAGCAGCAGATCGGCGGGGTCGCTCCACGTGGCCGTCACCGTTTCGGGGCCGTCGGTGCCGACGAGCAGCCGGGCCACGTCCTCGACGCCGGCCTCGGTGCGGGCCCGCAGCCAGTACACGCCGCGCCCCGGCGACTCCGGCGGGTGGACGGCGACCTGCCTGCGGGTGAAGCCGCCCGGCGCCAGGTCGTACGGGAACACGGCAGGCGAGGCGCGCCAGCCCGGCGGCACCTCCAGCTCGACGGCGCCCGCCGCGTGGTCGGCGGTCAGGTCCGACGCCACGGTCACGGTGACGGACACCGGGCCGTTCACGGCGGTGACCGGCGGGTCGAGGTGCACCGTCACCGGCAGGTTCCCGGTCGGCGCCGGGCCGGTGTTGTGCAACCAGTACTTCGCGTACGCGGGCGCGGCCGGCTCCGCCGCCGCCGGCAGGGGGCCGACCCGGACGACGGCCTGGGCGATGTCGGCGCCGCCGAGGGACAGGGCCACCGCGCCGTCGCGCACCGGCAGCGACTCGCCGGGCACCTCGAGGAGGTTCGTCGCGGCGGCCTCCGTCGCAGGTACCCACAGCCGCAGCTGGACGTCGGCGGGGCTGCCCGCGGCCTCGTACAGCCGGACCGTGACGCTGTCGACGGTGGTGGCGGCGGCGCCGGCCGCCAGGGGGTTGCCGGTGGGTTTGAGCGCCGCGACGACCACGTCACCGGCGGACTCCACCGTCACGTAGCTTCCGGCGGCGGCGTCGGTACCGGCGGCGACGCGGGCGTGCAACGGATGGTTGACCGCGTGACCGTGCCGGACGAGCCCGGTGGTGCGCCAGTCGCCGGCGCCCGCGACGAGCGCGGTCTCGAAGGTGTGCGTCCAGTGCTGCTGCTGGAACGTCGAGCCGTCCGGTGCGGTGCGCCGCGGCGGGTCGATCCACACCCCGGAGGGCCAGCCGGTGCAGGAGCGCAGCAGCGACAGGTGCAGCGCGCCGGTGGTGTCGACCGCGAACCCCGGCACGCCGCGGTTGATCAGTGCCACGGTCCGGTCGTCGAGGTCCGGGTCGGGCATGCCGGTCGCCGGCTGCGTCACCGGCACGACCCCGGTGGCCAGGTCGGCGCTGAGTGCCGCGGTCGCGCCGTCGCCGACGACGATGAGCACCGGCAGGTCCAGCACGCCGGTGAGGTCCGCGTCGGGCAGCCACACGCCGGTCAGGGCCTTCGTCGCCGGCACCAGTACGCGGGCCCGCCCGTGCGTGGCGATCTGCCGGTCGACCTCGTCGGCGTAGTCCGGGCCGGCGGCCGCGAGGACCGCCGCGGTGAACGACGTCCGGCCGACGCTGATCCGCACGTCGGGCAGGTTGGAGTCGACGGCGAGCCGGCCGTACCGGGTGCCGTCCGGCCGGGACGTGGTGGCGGTGACGCCGCGGCGGACGAGGGCGACGGCGAGATCCCGCACGGCAGGCCGGTCGGCGTCGGCGGCGACGATCTCGGCGATGCCGATCGCGCGGCTGTGCCGGCGGACCCCGGTGAGGTCGTGCACGTCGACGCGGGCGGTGCTGGAGACCGCGAACCAGTGCTGCGCCGGGTTGTCCAGCGTCCACGGCGCCCGCTCGGCGTCCACGTCGATGAGGCCGAAGCCGCGGCCGACGACGGCGTTGCCGACCTCGCTGACCGGCAGCCCACCGGCGACGTCGGCCGGCCAGCGCAGCCGGACCAGGTGGTCCTCGCCGGTGAAGTCGTCGACCCGGGTGGTCAGCTCCAGGCGGTCGCCGCCGTACCAGAGCGTCAGGGTCTGGGTGTACCGCAGCGGGCCGGTCGCGCCGGTCACGGTGAGCCGCTCGCCGAGCGGGCTGTGCTCGACCCGCACCGCGGATGCGGGGGCGCGGGACGAGCCGTGGGTGGCGGGGCCCTTCGGCAGCAGGTGCCAGGGACCCTCGTGGAAGCGGGGGTGGGCGGAGTACTCGTCGTACACCAGCAGCTCGTTGCCGACCTGCCCGGGTTGCAGCAGTTCGCGGCCGGTGCGCAGGTCGACGAGACCGGCCACGCAGCCGCCGCGGGCCGGGTCGACGACCACCCGGTAGGCCTCGTTCCCGATGGCCGGCGGGCCGTCCACGTCGGACCAGCCCGCGGCGGCGCCGCCGGGCACGAGGGACCAGGCCCGGTAGCCGAGCGCGGGGACGTCGGCGGCGCGGAACACGACGTCGGCGGAGGCGAGGGTGCCGTCGTCGTGGTGCCGGGCGTGTTCCAGCAGCACCGGCAGGTCACCGACCCCGACGCCGGCGACGCCCGGCTCCGGCAGGTCGACGCGGACCCGGACCAGATCGGTGCGGGACCACGCGGAGGGGTTGAACACGACCACCCGCCGGCCGTCGTGCCGGCTCGGCCCGCTTGCGTCCGGCGGGCCGAGCCGGCGCAGCGCACCGTCGAGCACCGACGCGGCCAGGTCGTGCGCCTCGCGCCAGCCGGTCAGCAGGTCGAGGTACACCTGGTCGGACTCGCTGCCGGTGATCGCGTCGTGGTGGGCGCCGTACACCAGCTGCCGCCACGCCTTGTCCACGGCCGCGTGCGGGAAGCCGGCGCCGTGCGCGGCGGCGACCGTCGCGAACAGTTCCGCGTCCACCAGCAGCGCCTCGATGTGCCGCTGCGCCTGCTTGGTGTCGATGAACGACACGTCCTTGCCGGTGTAGATCGGGTTCATGTCCCGGGTCTGCGGCGACGGGGTGAAACCGGGGGTGGCGCGGACCGCGGCGAAGAACTCCCGCGGCAGCCCGCAGACGAACCGCGGCCACACGTACCGGGCGTTCCAGTCCCGCTGGATCTGCGTCACCCACTTCGCCGGTGGTGTGTAGTCGGTGCCCACCGGCAGCAGCACGTTGCGGGTCGCGGCGACCTGCTTCAGCAGCAGGAACATCTCGTAGACGCTCTGCTGGGCGCCGGCGAGCGTCGGCTGCGCGTCGATGTGCCAGCCTGCCGAGTAGTGCGCCGGCATGTAGTGGGTCAGCACCCCGCGCCCGGACGGCGAGATCCATTCGAACTCGGAGCTGAACTGCATGCCCGACGGGTCACCCCAGCCGTCGCGTGGCTCGTACGTCCACAGCATCGGGCCCCACTGGTGGAACGGGCCGCGCGCCCACGACGAGGAGTCCAGGCCGGCGTCGGCGACGAGGCCGGGGAACTGCGGGTCGTGCCCGAACACGTCGAGCTGCCAGGCGGTGCGCGGGTCGCCGCCGACGACGTCGCGCTGGAAGCCGATGCCGTGCACCAGGTTGCGGATCGTCGACTCGGCGGAGGTGAGGTTCGTGTTGGGTTCGTTGTAGGTGCCGCCCATCAGTTCCAGGCGGCCCTCGGCGAGCAGGGTCCGCAGGTACCGCCGGTCCTCGGGGTGGCTGTCCCAGTAGGGCTTGAGGTAGTCGAGTTCGGCGAGCACGAACTTGTAGTCGGGGTCGCGGCGCGCGGTCTCCAGGTGCAGCCGGACCAGGTCGAAGCCGGTGTGCTGGAAGGCCGACCGGAAGCCGGTGCCCAGGCGGCCCTCGCGGTCCCACGTCGCCGTGTAGGCCGCCTGGGTGTTCCACCAGACCGGGTCGTAGTGGAAGTGCGACACCATCCACACCGTCCACCCGGGCTCGGCCACGACCAACGTCGCTCCGACGGTCTGCGTGCCGTCCGCGGTCACCTGGATCGGTACGGCGGTGCCGGGCGACGCCGTACAGGCGACGCCCACATCGACGAAGGGTCCACTGTGGACGTCGGCATGGCCGTGGACACCGTCTCCGGTGATGTCGAGCCGGCCCGGCCAGTCCGAGACCTCGACGCGGACGACCTGCAGCGGGCCGGTGACGAACAGTTCGGTGCCGGTGACGGCGAGGATGCGCATGTGCTGTGGTCCCTTCTGCGTCCCGCAAAGCCTACGAGGGTCGGCGTCAGGGCCGGTGCTGGTCGCGGAACCGGCCCGGCGTGACGCCGACCTCGCGGCGGAAGAAACGGCAGAAGTACGCGGGGTCGGCGAACCCGACGGCGTGCGCGACCTGCGCGACGCTGAGCCCGGTGCGCGCCAGCAGCCGGCGCGCCTCCAGGGCCTGGGCGCGGCGGATCAGCCTGCCCGGCGGCTCCCCGGTGGACGCCTTCACCGCCTCGGTCAGGTGGCTCGTCGACACGCCGAGCCGGGCCGCGTACGCCCGCACGGTCGGCGCCGGTCCGGTGTCGTGGGTGAGCAGCCGCCCGAACCGCTCGGCGACACCCGCCTCCCGCCCGGGGCGTGGCGGCGGGCCGATGCGCAGCGCCCGCACGACCAGCACGTGCAGCAGTGCCGCAAGGACCGTGGCGAAGCCGGCCGGGCGTTCGGTGTACTCGTGCGCCATGACCGTCAGCAGCGACTCCAGCTCGGCGGCGTCACGGTGCGCCGGCCGCAGCCCGCCCGACCCGGCGAGCACCGCCAGGGCGCGGCGGTCCTCGGGGTGCTGCAGGAGCGCGTCGTCGGTGAAGACGACGACCCAGCCGTCCAGCCCGCACACGTCCCGCCAGTGGTGCACCTGCCCCGGCGCCACCGCGAACAGCTGCGGTGGGCGCAGCCGGTGCGCGGCGAGGTCGACCACGTGGGCGCCGCTGCCGCGGGTGACGTAGGCGATCTCGTGGAACGTGTGCCGGTGCGGGAACCCGGCCTTCGCCATCGGCCCGAACCACTCGAAGGAGCCGATCGCGAACGGCAGCGGCGCCGGGTCCGGCACGTCCAGCTCGTGCCTCGGCAGCACCGCCCCACCCTTCTGTAAACAATCCTCAAAGTAACGCTGCCATGTACCGCGGTCAATGCCGGCGCTTGACGGCCACTTCTAGGATCGCGCCCATGTATTCGCTGCGAGTGATCCTCGCCTTCGCGTTGGTGTGCTCCATGGTGGCCTGCACGTCCAAGCCGAAGCGGTCCAAGTCGAAGAACTCCGGGACCACCGGCAGCAGCGCGACCGGACGCGCCAGCAGCACGCCCGGGGCCGCCGGCGCCGGACAGGTCTTCCTGACCGCCCTCGGCCGGATCGTCGCCACCGACGCCACCCGCACGGCCGTCCGGTTCTCCGACAGCGCCGCGCTCGGCGGCCTCGGCGGGGACTGGACGGCGCTCGCCGGTTACGGCGCCACCGACGCGGTGCTCGCGCAGGCGCAGGGCGCCGGCATCCGCTCCACCCAGGCCCGGTACGCCGTGACGGCAGGGACCGGTCCGGCCGTCACCGGCCCCGTCGTGACCGTGCTGTCCGGCGGGCAGGACCCGGCCGCGGTGAAGACGGCGCTGACCGCGAAGGGCTGGACCGCCGACGGCGACCGCCTGGTGGCGCCCGCGGCGGCCGGCGGCGCGTACCCGATGGTGCGGGCCATCGGCTCCGACGTGCTCATGGGCAGGGACGCCGCGCTGCTCGCCACCGCGGACCAGGCGAAGTCGCTCGCCGCGGACCCGGTCCTGCGCTCGCTGGCCGAATGCCTCGGCGGGGTCGTGGTCGCCCAGTACGCCGACACGCCCGCCGACACCATCGCCGTCGGCGCGCTGCGCTCCGGCGACGGCAGGACCCACGCCGTGGTGTGCTCGGCGTGGCCGTCGCCGAGCGCGGCGCAGGGCGCGGCCGCGGCGCAGAAGACCGCATACTGGTCGTACCGGTCGCCGATCGACGGCCAGACGCCAATCGCCGCGCAGTTCGACGAGGTCACGGTCACGGTGACCGGCTCGGTGGTGCGCGTGGACAGCGTCGTGGCCCGGCCGGACGTCGTGCTGGACGCCTTCACCGGGCAGCGCCTGCCGTACCTGAGGTTCCAGTGATCCCCGCGCCGCTGCAGAACCGGAGTCCGGAGACCAGGGTCCGGAGCCGACGACGTCGCAGCTGAGGTGACTGCGGCCGGACGGAAACGTCAGATCGTTTCGGTACCGTGGAGATCATGACGGCACCGGTGGCCACCGTGCTGCTGGTGTTCGGGCGGGGCGTCACGACGACCGGCGGCCGGTATGAGCTGACCCCGGCCGGCGCGGCGAGGGTCGACGCCGCGGTCGGCTACGTCCTGGCACATCCGGGCGCGTTCGCCGCCGCGGCGGCGCCCCTGGTCGTGTTCAGCGGCGGCTGGGCCGAGGCGTCGCGGGGGCGCCGCAGCCGCCCGAAGGCTGCCGCGAGGGTGACCTGATGCTCGCCCGGGCCCGCGCGGCGGGGCTGTCGGCGCACGCGGAGCTCAAGACCGAGTGCCGCTCCCGCAGCACCCTGGAGAACCTGCTGCACACCGCCGCCGACGGGCTCCTGGACGGGCACGTGTTCGGCCCCGGGCACCCGCTCGGGCTCGTCTCGCACGCGTGGCACCTGCCGCGGATCCGGTTCCTGGCCCGCAAGGTGCTGCGGCTGCGCGGCGCGGCGCTGCTGGACGTGCCGGCGACCGGTGGCGAGCCGGCGTCGCGGCGGGAGCGGGCCCTACACGTCGCGTCGCGGCTGTGGTTCCTCGGCGCCACCGACCCCGCCCGCCTGCTGCGCCGCGAGCGGGCGATGGTCGAGTCGTTGCGCCGGCGCGCCGCGGGGTAACACCCACTCGACCACATCGAGTGAGGGGCCCCAATGATCTTCCTGCTGCCGGTGTACGAACCGAGCCACGGCCTCGTCACGACCGTCACGGCACTGCGCGACGCCGCGCCCGGCGTCCACCGGGTCGTCGTCGACGACGGCAGCGGCCCCGCGTCCGCGCGGATGCTCCGCGACGCGGAGGACCTCGGCTGCACCGTCCTGCGCCACGACACGAACCGGGGCAAGGGCGCGGCGTTGAAGACCGGGTTCCGCCACATCGCCGAGGCGCACCCGGGGCACGCCGTCGTCTGCGCCGACCCCGACGGCCAGCACCACGTCGCGGACATCCTGCGCGTTGCCGAGCACGTGGACGTCAGCGGCCGCATGGTGCTCGGGGTCCGCCGGTTCGAGGGCCGGGTGCCGCTGCGCAGCCGCTTCGGCAACACCGTCACCCGGCTGCTGTTCCGCGCCGCGACCGGCTGCGCCGTCCAGGACACGCAGACGGGGCTGCGCGGGTACCCGGCGGACCTGCTCGGCTGGCTCTGCGAGGTACCCGGCGAGCGCTTCGAGTACGAGATGAACGTCCTGCTGCACGCCGCCCGCGCCGACCGGCCGATCGCCGAGACGGTCATCACGACCACGTACATCGGCGACAACGGCGCCTCGCACTTCGGCTCGATCGCCGACTCGGCCCGCGTCTACCGCCCCTTGCTGCGCTACGCCCTGTCCCCGTCTACGCGGTCCAGCCGGTGAGGTCGGTGAACGGCGCCAGGCCCAGGGCCCAGCCCACCGCGAACACCGCCGCCCGGTGCTCCGCGGCCACCAGCGCGGCCCGCGGCGCGAACCGCTCGACGGTGCCGCCGCCCCACGTGTAGCCGTCCAGCGCCGCGGTGCGGGTGTCCACGCCGTCGGCGAGGTCGATGAGGGTCTCCCAGCGCTCACGCGGCGGGGTCGGCGCCGGCGGTGAGGTCCCGCAGGATCGCGCCGACGATCTCCTCCGGCGTCCAGCCGAGGTGGAGCATCAGGTCCCGGCGGCGCAGCATGTCGGCGGTGCGCCGGACCCGTTCGCTGACGGCGGCGGTGTACCCGGGTAGGCTTCGTAGTGGCTCGACGTCACCAGCCGCCACGGCGGCGAGGATTGTGGCTCCGGCCGCGTCGATCTTCATCGGGGGCAACCTATCAACGCCGGGGATCATCACCGTGCCGGGGTGTGCGTAGCCGTCCGATTACGCGATGGGGGATCATGAGCTGATGGAACCGACCGCTGGCCGCCGTGCCACCCGAGTGGCAACACCCCCGAACACCGACGTGAGCGGGGGCGACACGGCGGTGCGATGGGTGCCGATCACGGAGCTCACGGAGCTCGCCCGGGCGCTGCTGGGTGAGCGGCCGAGCGGGCGCGACGTCGTCCCCGCCCAGGTCGCCGAGCGGATCAGCCGCCTCGCCGCGCAGTGGGCGACGCACGGCTTCAACTCCGCGACGGTCCGCCCATGGGTCGACCTGCAGCCGGCCGCCGCCGCGGTCCTCGCCGCGGCCGGTGCGACCCCGGAGGCGCTGGACCGGCACGTCGTCACCACCGCCGGCACCACCACGACCCTGTGGCGGGCGGTCTCCTCCGGCGCGATGTCCGCCGAGGAAGCCGCCGCCGCGTTCAAGCCCGCCGCGGCCCCGTCCGGCACTCCGTCGGGCGGCACGTTCAGCGGCGGCCCGTCCTCGCGGGCGGAGCAGCCCGCCGCCACGCCCGGCCAGTCCCGCGGCGCGTCCCACAACGCCTTCAGCGCGTCGGCGCCCGAGTCGCCGGGTGCCTACAAGGCCGGCACTGCCCGTCCCGCCGCGGAGACGTTCAAGGCGCCGCCGGAGCCCGCCGCCGAGGAGGAGGCCGAGGAGACCGCCGCGCGGGCCAAGATCGCGCCCGCGGTGTTCTCGCACCCGGCCGCGGAGACCCTCGCGGACACCGACGACCGCCGCCGCCGCTCCGCCCCGCCGCAGACCCCCTTCAGCGCCTGACCGGCCCCTGGCCGCATGTGACGACGAACATACATTAGCGCTAATCAGATTAGTGCTAATGTACTTCGTGTGGATCACCGTCAGCTCTTCGACGACCTCGTCAGGTTCGAGACGGACCTGTGGAACGGCGTCGACGCCACCCTCCGCCAGTCCTGTGACCTGCCGCTGGGCAGCTTCAACGTCATGCTCGTCATCGAGCGCACCCCCGCGTGCCGGGTCAACGACATCGCCGAGCAGCTGTCGATCACGATCGGCGGGGCCAGCCAGGCGGTCGACCGGTTGCAGGCCCGGGGGCTCTGCGAGCGCCGCGCCAACCCCGCCGACCGGCGGTCCTCGGTCGTCGCGCTGACCGGCGCCGGCGCGGCGGCGCTCCAGCTGGCCGGCCCGGTCTTCGACGCGGAGCTCGCCCGGTGGTTCGAGACCGAGGACATCGGGCAGTTCGCCGAGGTGCTGCGCACACTGAGAGGACATCGTCATGCCTGAGGCAGTGCAGTTCGACCGGTACGGCGGACCCGAGGTGCTTCACCTCGCCGCGATCCCGATGCCGGAGCCGGCGGAAGGGGAGGTCGTGGTGGAGGTCCGGGCGGCGGGGATCAACCCCGGCGAGACCGGCATCCGCTCCGGCACCCTGGCGACCCGTTTCCCGGCTCGGTTCCCGTCCGGGCAGGGCAGCGACCTCGCCGGGGTCGTCACCGCGGTCGGCGCGGGCGTCACCGCGTTCGCCGTCGGCGAGGAGGTGCTCGGCTTCTCCTGGACCAGGTCCAGCCACGCGACCCATACCGCGGTGCCGGTCAGCCAGCTGATCCACAAGCCGGCGGCCCTGTCGTGGGAGGTGGCCGGTGCGCTGTACGTCGTCGGCGCCACGGCCTTCGCGGCGGCGCGGGCGGTGGAGGTGAAGCCGGGCGAGACCGTCGTCGTGTCGGCGGCGGCGGGAGGCGTGGGGACGGTGCTCGTGCAGCTGCTGCGGCATCTCGGCGCCCGGGTGGTCGGCATCGCGTCGGACGCCAACGCGGCATGGCTGGCCGCGCACGGCGCCACCCAGGTGCCCTACGGCGACGGTCTCGCGCAGCGGCTCCGCGACGCGACCCGGCAGGACGGGATCGACGCGTTCATCGACCTGTACGGGCCGCAGTACGTCCGGCTCGCGCTGGAGCTCGGCGTGCCCAAGGACCGCATCAACACGATCATCGCCTTCGACCTGGCCGAGGAGGTCGGGGTGAAGGCGGAGGGGAGCGTGCTCGCGTCCAACGCCGAGGTGCTCACGTACATGGCGGACCTGGTCGCGGCGGGGATCATCGAGGTCCCGATCGCGCGGGTGTATCCGCTCGCCCAGGTCCGGCAGGCGTTCGAGGACCTGGACGAGCGGCACACCCGGGGCAAGATCGTGCTGGTGCCTCAGCCGGTGTAGGCGGCGAAGATCCGGCTGAACTCGTAGGGCTGCTGCGGGACGTTGGTGCACATGTAGAGCGCGCCGGTGCAGGCGTTACGGTCGCGGGTGGTCTCCCAGAACGAGAGCATCCCGAGGTGGTTGGCCTGCGCGAAGGCGACCATCTGCCGGGCGTCGGCCTGGTCGTAGGTGCCGCCGTCGTCGTTCTTGCCCAGCATCGGCGTCACCCCGACCATCCGCCACACCTGCGCGTCGGTCTTCGCCGGGTACAGGGTCTTGAGCTGCGCGAACGTCGACTGCGCGGCCTGCACGGCGAAGTTGCCGTAGTCACCGCTGGAGCGCTGGTAGTCCATCGCCATGACGTTGACGAGGTCGAGGTTCACCCCGGCGTCGCGGGCGGAGCGGACCACGGCGACCCCGTCGGCGGTGAGCCCTTCCGGCAGGACCGGCAGGGTCAGCGAGATCTTCAGGTTCGGCCGGGCCGCCTGCAACTGGGCGAGGGCCTGCGAGCGGCGCGCGACCGTGGTCGGGTCGGCCACCGCCGCGCCCTCGATGTCCAGGTCGATGTAGTTGAGCTGGTACGCGTCGACGACGGCCTGGTACTCCGTCTTCACCGCGGCTGCGGTCGTGCAGGCCTGGGCCAGCTCGATCCCGCTCGCCCCGCCGAAGGAGATCTTGACGTCGCCGCCTCGGGCGCGGATCGCGTCGATCTGGTCCTTCGCCCACGCGGCCCGGGGGTCGTACGCGTTGAACCACGACGCCTTGCAGCCGGCGCTGTTGACGAACGCGAGGGTGAAGTTCTTCAGGTTGCCGGCGGTCGCCATGTCCACCAGCGACGGCGTCGGCCACGCGCCCATGTCGACGTAGGGCGCGACGGGCAGGGGACTGCCGCCTCCGCCTCCGCCGCCACCGCCGGCGGTCGTGGTGACGCTGATCTGGTTGCTGGCCGCGGAGGTGTTGCCGGCCGCGTCGCGGGCCTTGACGGTGAACGTGTACGCGGTGGACGCCGACAGCCCGCCGACGGTGCCGGTGGTGCCGGTGACGGTGGTGGCGAGGGTGCCGCCGCGGTAGACGTCGTACGCGGTGACGCCGACGTTGTCGGTGGCGGCGTTCCAGGCGAGGCTGACGCTGCTGGAGGTGGCGCCGGTGCTGCGCAGGCTCGCCGGGGCGGTCGGTGCCTGGGTGTCGATCACGCCGGCGCAGCTCGCGCCGTTGAGCTTGCAGTTGGCGGGCTTGCCGGACCCGGTGACCAGGAAGCCGAAGCTGGTCGACGCGCCCGGTGTGAGGGTGCCGTTGTAGGTCCGGTTCGTCGCCGTGACGTGCGTGCCGGACTGGGAGGCCAGGACGTCCCAGTAGCTGCCGAGCGTCGAGCCGGCCGGCAGGTCGAACTCGACCTTCCAGGCGGTGACGGTCGCCGTGGTGCCGTTCGCGATCGTGTACTTCGCCTGGTAGCCGGAGCCCCAGTCGGAGTCGTAGGTGAGGGTCGCGGTCAGCGAGCCGGCCGCGGCGGCGGGGGTGGTGGTGATCACGGCGGTGCCACCGGCCGCCAGGAGTGTCGCGGCGGCGGCCAGGACCAGCCGGAGTCGGAGCGCCATCAATGCCTCCAGGACGAGGTATATTGAGGCACAACGATAAAGAAACTTAACTAAAAGTCAATGCCCGACGCACGTCCGGGCGAACGGCCGGATCTCCAGCCGCTCGGCGGGGATCGGCTGCCCGCACACCTCGCACCGGCCGAACGTGCCCGCCTCGACCCGCTCCAGGGCGGCGTCCAGCTCCGCGAGCCGCCGCCGGGCGGCGTCCAGCAGTGCGGCCACCTGCGCGCGCTCGAACGCGATCGTGGCGCCCTCCGGGTCGTGCTCGTCGTCGGCGTTGGAGGACCGGGACGCGTCGATGACGCCGTCGAGGTCGCGGTGCAGGGCGGCGATCTGCGCCGCGGCGTCCTCGCGGGCGCGCAGCAGGGTCTCGCGTGGTCCGGCGGGCATGCCGCCCATCCTGCCCCGCGCGGTGCACCGGCGGGAGGAGGATGAGGTGTCGCACCGCAGAAGCGGGGTAGCGCACCCGGGCATGCCAGACGGCTGCCCACCTCCGTACCGATCCCGAGGAGGGCCTCATGTTCAACCTGTTGGAACACCCGGTGCAGCCCGCCGACTTGCCGGGGGAGCTCGCCGGTCAGCAGCAGCACATCGACCGGCAGTTCCGGCGCACCCTGTCGGCGGCGGGCGAGGAGCGGCACGCCGCGTTCGGTGAGCTCGCGTGGCTGATCGCCGTCCACGAGACGATCGAGGAGGAGGTCATCCACCCGATCACCCGGCACCTCGACCCGGCCGAGCACCTCGCCGAACACCTGCTCGACGAGGAGCGCCGCATCAGCGAGGCCCTCGACGACATGGTCCGCGTCGACGCCGCCGCCAACCTCGGCGAGGTGGACGGCCTGGCCGTGCTGCACCAGATGCTCACCACGCACATCCGCCGCGAGCTGCGCGAGGAGTTCCCGCGGCTGCGGCTCGCCGTCGCCGCCGGCGAGCTGCAGGACCTGGGCGACGTCGTGCGCGTGGCGCAGGCCCGGGCCGTCGCCGAGAGCCCGGTGCGCCCGGGCGTACCGCAGGCGTCGCTGCAGGTCCGCGACGTGCTGCGACCGACCTGGCAGCAGGTGTCCGCCTGAGGAGGCGTCGATGACCACGCACGAGCAGACCGATCGCATCATCCGGTTCGACGGCGGCGGGCTGCCCGTCGTGTCGCTGTACGTCAAGGTCGAGCCGGACGGCTCCCCGCACACCGACGGCGACGTCCAGACCCGCGTCAACAGCCTGCTGGACCCCGTCCGCGCCCGGGAGAAGGACCGCTCGGTGGAGGCCGGCGCGCGCCGGTCGCTGCGCGGCGACCTGGACCGCATCACCCGCGCCGCCGCGGACTCGCGCTGGAAGCCCGGCATGATGGCGCTGTTCTCCTGCGCCGGCCACGACTTCTTCGAGGAGGTCTCGCTGCCGCGGCCGGTCCGCGACCGGCTCGTCGTGGACGGCACGCCGTGGGTGCGGCCGATGCTCGCCGTCCTGCAGGAGTACCGCCGGATGTGCGTGCTGATCGCCGACGACGCGGCGGCGCAGATCTGGGAGCTGCACCAGCGCGAGATCCGCGAGGTCCGGCAGCTGCGGGACCCGGCACTGCGCAAGCCCGACTACGCGTACGGCATGGTGGAGCACCGCATCCACAACAAGGGTGAGGAGCTCGCCAAGCGGCACCACCGGCGGGTCGCGGCGACGCTGGGCGACCTGTTCCGCGCCGAGGGCTTCGACCTGCTCGCCGTCGGCGGGCAATCGCACCAGGTGTCGACCGTGACCGGGTTCCTGCCGCGGGAGCTGCGGGACCGGCTCGCCGGGACCTTCACCGTCGACGCCGCCACCGCCACGCCCGCGGACGTGCGGCAGGCCGCCGAGACCATCATGGACGCCTACGAGCAGCAGGAGCAGCAAGCCCTGGTCGCCGAGATCACCGAGGCGGTCGCAGAGCGCCGGTGGGCGGCGCTCGGCCTGGAGACGTGCCTGTGGGCCGGCTCGGTGTCCGCGATCGACAAGCTCGCGGTGACCGACGGTGTCGAGGCGCCGGGCGTGGTCTGCGACCGGGACGGGTGGATGGCGCTGACGGGGGACACCTGCGCGGTGTGCGGCGGCGCCACCCGCGCCACCGCCGACGTCGTCGACGAGCTGATCGAGGCCGTCACCAACGACAGCGGCACGGTCCGGCACATCCGCGCCGAGACCGACCTGCCCGGGCTCGGCGCCCGGCTGCGCTTCCCCCTGCCACCGAAGCCAGCCGTCCCGGTGTGAGCCCGGCCGCCGATTCCCGGCGTCCGAGGTGAGCCCGGCCGCCGGATCCCGGCGTCCGGTGTGAGAGGCCGGCCGCCGAAGCCCGCCGTCCCGGTAGGTGGCCGGCCGCTGCGGCCCGGCGTCGCGGTGCGCGGCCGGTCAGGTCTCGGTGGTGCGCAGGGCGCCGCGCTGCTGCGCCCGGATCCCGGCCAGGACCACCACGAGCAGCGCCGCCGCCACCAGCCCGGCCGTCGCCGCCGGCGGCCACGCGGTCGGTGCGCCGGCGGCCACCACGAACGGCACCGCGGCCAGGGGCCACGGCCACGCGGCCAGCCAGCGCCGGGCGGTGCCGGCGATGACCGCGGCGGTGCCGAGCAGGAACAGTGCCGCGCCGGCCGGCAGCATCCACCGCCCCAGCGTCGACACGTCACCCTCCGGGTGCAGGATCAGCTGCTCCACGCCGATCGCGGCGGCGGCCAGGCCCAGTGTGAGCGGCAGGTGCGCGTACACGTAACCGTCGGCGGCGCCGCTCTCCTGCTCGTCGTCGGTGTGCACGAGGTGCTGCTTGCCGGCCGCGCCGCCCAGGTCGAAGTAGTTCCACCACAGCGCCGCCACCGCCACGAAGCAGACCGCCGCGACGAGCACCGGCGCCGTCGTCCAGTGCGTGTCGTGGACGCCGAGGACGACCGAGGCGACGGACTCGCCGAGCACCAGGATCACGAACAGCCCGAAGCGCTCCGGCAGGTGCTCCAGATGCAGCGGGACGTTGTCGCCGAACCGGGTCGCGGCGACCGGTGCGAGGGCCTCCAGCGCGATCCCGAGGCCCCACAGCAGGAACTTCCAGTCGCCCGGCACCGCGAGTGCCGCCACCCAGCAGGCCGCGCCCGCCGCGGCGCCGATCAGGTAGATGCCGATCGTCGCCCGTGCCTGCCGCACGTGCCGGTACGCGCGGGCGTACAACGCGAACAGCACGACCCTGGTCGCCAGGTAGCTCAGCGTGAACGCGGTCGCCGTGCCGCGGGTCGCGTCCGGGGCGCTGGCGGCCATGCCGAGCACGGCGGCGGTCGAGGCGAGCTTGCCCAGCCGGTACAGCACGTCGTTGGTGTCGAAACGGTTCGCGTACAGCGTCGTCGTCACCCACGACCACCAGGCGACCGTGAACAGCCCGGCGAACACCGCGACGCCCTCGGCCGTCAGGTCCTTGGCCAGCCGCGCCGCGAGCTCCGCGATGACCAGCACGTAGGCGAGGTCGAAGAACAGCTCCAGCCGGGTCGCGGCGCGGTCCACGTCGGTCAGCAGCCGTGGCGGGCGGATCAACGGTGCGGGGCGCTGCTCGGCATCGGGCATCCACCGCGGTTACCCATCCGGCTCGCGCGCCACGCCTCAAGCCCCGGGCGGCCCGCTGAGGATCGCGGTGACGCCGGTCATCTCGAACACCTCGTCGACCTGCCCCCGGGCGCCCTGCACGCGCAGGGTCCGGCCGGTCTTCTCGGCGTTGAGCTTGCAGCCCACGAGCGCGCCGATGCAGCTGGAGTCGATGAACCCGACCGCGGACACGTCGATGACGATGCCCGTGACCGTGGCGTCCTCCAGTAGCGCGTCGACGTGCCCGACGAGCGCCGACCTGGTCGTCAGGTCCAGGTCACCCTCGACGTCGAGGCGCGCGGTGCCGTCCGGTCGGGGGCCGCCGGTGGTGTACGACGCCGCCATGCCGCCTCCTTCATGACCAGGTCTGATCTTGCCCGCGCGAATGGTATCGCCCGCGCCCCGGCCGTCACGAACCCGCCGCGAACCCGCCACGGTTCGCTGATGCACGGTGTGGGTACAGTGACGATCGGGGGCAACATGGCAGGGCACGATCTATGCGCAGGGGCGCGGTGACAGATGACACGCGACCGCTTACGCTCCGTGTCCAGGGAGTTCACCGGTGACGGTCTCCGGCGCATCCGCGACCTCGTGGACCAGACCGCCCGCGTCGCCGGGGTCTCCGCCGCCAACGCCCACAATCTCGTGATCGCGGTCAGCGAGCTGGCCGCCAACGCGGTCCGCCACGGCGGCGGCAGCGGCAGGATCCTCATCGAGCAGACCGACGACGGCGTCCGCGTCGAGGTCAGCGACCACGGTCCCGGCCTGCCCGAGCACCTGTCGCAGGAGCTGCCGGCGCCCGACGCGGTCAGCGGCCGCGGCCTGTGGATGGTCCGCCACCTGTGCCGCGACCTGCACATCTCCAGCACCGCCCGCGGTGTCACGGTCCGGTTGTTCATGCCCCGCACCGAGCCGGCGGCCTGACGCGTGGACGTGCCGGCACGGCACAACGTGACCTTCAGCGGCCCCGCGCCCGAGTCCGGGCCCGGCGGCGGCCACGTGCTGCTGCTGGCCCACGGGTTCGGCTGCGACCAGCACATGTGGCGGCTCGTCGCGCCCACCCTCGCCCGCGACACGACGGTGGTGGCCTTCGACCACGCCGGGGCGGGCGGCGCCGACCCGGCCGCCTGGAGCCCGCAGCGCCACGCGACCCTCGACGGCTACGCCGAGGACGTCCTGGCCCTCTGCGACGCCCTCGACCTGCACCGGGTCGTGCTTGTCGGGCACTCCGTGGCCGCGATGATCGGCGTGCTCGCCGCCAACCGCGCCCCCGGCCGGTTCGCCGCGCTGGTCCTGGTCACGCCGTCGCCGCGGTACCTCGACGACGACGGCTACACCGGCGGCTTCAGCCGTGACGACATCGAAGAGCTGCTGGACTCCCTGGACAGCAACTACCTCGGCTGGTCCGCGGCGATGGCACCCGCCATCATGGGCAACCCCGACCGTCCCGAGCTCGGCGCGGAGCTGACCAACAGCTTCTGCCGCACCGACCCGGCGGTCGCCTCGGCGTTCGCTCGGGCGACGTTCCTGTCCGACAACCGCGCCGACCTCGCCCGCGTCACGCTCCCGACGCTGATCCTGCAGTGCCGCGAGGACATGATCGCGCCACCGGAGGTCGGCGCGTTCGTGCACGCGCAGATCGCCGGCAGCCGCCTGGTCACCCTCGACGCCACCGGGCACTGCCCGCAGCTCAGCGCCCCCGCCGAGACGGCCGAGGCGATCAGATCGTTCGTGTCGACGCTGCCGTGACCGGGCCGCCGGGCGACGGCCTGGACGACGACATGGCCGACCTGTACGACAACGCGCCGTGCGGGTACCTCTCGACCCACCTCGACGGCACCATCGCGAAGATCAACGCGACGCTGCTCGGCTGGCTCGGCAGCACCCGCGACGAGGTCGTCGGCCACCGCCGCTTCAGCGAGCTGCTCACCGTCGGCGGCCGCATGTATCACGAGACGCACTTCGCGCCGCTGCTGCACATGCAGGGCGAGGTCCGCGGCGTCGCGCTCGACCTGCGCACCGCCACCGGCGCGCGGCTGCCCGTGCTGGTCACCTCGGCCGTGAAGCACGACGCCGAGGGCAACCCGGCCCTGATCCGCACCACCGTCTTCGACGCCCGCGACCGCCGCGACTACGAGCGGGAGCTGCTGCGCGCCCGGCAGGCCGCCGACCGCGACCGCGAACGGCTGCGGCGCCTCGTCGCCGGCCTGCAACGCAGCCTCCTGCCCGCGGTCCTGCCCGTCCCGCCCGGCATGCGCACCGCCGCGCACTACCACATGGCCTCACCGGACGAGGTCGGCGGCGACTTCTACGACCTGTTCCCGCTGCCGGACGGCCGCTGGGCGTTCTTCCTCGGCGACGTGTGCGGCAAGGGGGTCCAGGCCGCCGCCGTCACCGCCCGGGCCCGGTACACGCTGCGCGCCGCCACCGTCTACGACCCGTCGCCCGCCGCCGTCCTCGGCAACCTCAACACCGTGCTCTGCCAGGACGCCGACACCGGCCCCGGCGACTACTGCACCGTCGTGTTCGGCGTGCTCACGCCGACCGCGACCGGCTACCGCGCCGACCTCGCCGGCGGCGGTCACCCGCCGGCGCTGCTGCTGGGCGACGGCGGCACCGCCGAGTTCCAGCCCACCACCGGCGGCACCATCATCGGCCTGCTCCCGCGGGTACCCATCGCCACCCGCACCGTCGAGCTCGGCCCGGGTGACACGCTGCTGCTGTACACCGACGGCGTCACCGAGGCGCGGACCCCGACCGGCCGCTTCGGCGCGCAGGCCCTGCGGTCGTTCGCCGCGGACCATGCGAGCGCCGGTGCCGCCGGCGTCATCGACGCCCTCACGGGGCTGCTGGCCGACCTCGGCACCGGGATCGACGACGACACCGCCCTGCTCGCCCTGCAGGTGCACCGCTGATTGAGACTTTTCCGGCCCATGCCGTGCCAGGTCCGGAGGAAGTCTCACAGGACGGTTCAACGATACGGTTGAGGTCATGACTGCCGTTGCCGCCCAGGTCCGGGCCCTGCTCGCGACGCTGCCCGCGCCGCCGGAACTCCTTGCCCTCGGCGAGCCGACGCACGGCGAACCCGCCTTCCCGCAGCTGCGCAACGCACTGCTGCGGTCGCTCGTCGAGGACGGCTACCGCTCCGTCGCCGTCGAGTCCGACCGCGTCGCCGCGCTCACCGTCGACGCCTTCGTCCGCGGCGGCGACGGCACCCTCGACGCGGTGACGGCCATCGGCCTCAGCCACGGCCTCGGGCAGGTCGACGCCAACCGCGACCTCATCGCCTGGATGCGTGAGCACAACGCCGGCCGCGCGCCCGGCGACCAGGTGGCGTTCCACGGCTTCGACGCGCCGCTGGAGATGACCACCGCGCCCAGCCCCGGACCGTACCTGCGGCACCTGCACGAATACCTGACCGCGCACCTCGGCGCCGACGGGTTCGCGCACGGCCACGACGACCTCGCCGCACTGCTCGGCGACGAGACCCGCTGGGGCGACTTCGCCGCGCTCATGGACGCCGCGAAGTCCGTCGGCGGCGGTCCCGGCGCCGTGACGCTGCGGGTCGTCGCCGACGACCTGCTGACCACCCTGTACGCGGAGGCGCCCCGCCTGGTCGCCGCCTCCTCACCGCGGGCGTGGCGGGACGCCGAGGTGCACGGCACGACGGCGCTCGGGCTGCTGCGCTACCACGCCGTGGCCGCCGACCCGATCCCGCCGGCCCAGCGCACGTCGCGGCTGCTGGGGATCCGCGACGCGCTGATGGCCCGCAACCTCCTCGACATCCGCGACCGCGAGCGGCACCGCGGCCCGACTCTGGTCTTCGCCCACAACCGGCACCTCCAGCGGCACCCGAGCACCTGGCACCTCGCCGGGATGGACCTCACCTGGCACAGCGCCGGCGCCGTCGTCGCGACCCTGCTCGGCGAGCGGTACGCGTACATCGCGGGCAGCCTCGGATCGAGTGCCGCCCTCGGTCTGGCCGCGCCGGACCCCGACACGTTCGAGGGTGCCCTGGCGGCCGCCGGTCCCGCCGTCGTGGCCCCTGCCGCCGCGCTGCGTGGACTGCGGCAGCGGACCGACGTCACCGCCGAGCAGGGGTATTTCCCCCTCGACGCGGCGACCGTCGCCGGCTGCGACGCCGTGCTGCACGTCCCCGCCGCCGCACCGGACGGGCCCCGACCGGCCGACCTCGCCGAACGGATCCTTGCGATGCCCGGCGTGGAACTGCTCCTGGCGACCGAGGAGGGCGGGGCGCCGCGCACGAGCTGGGGCGACCGGTTCTTCTACGTCGGCCCGGACCGGCGGATGCCGTTCGCCACGATCGTCGGGCAGGACACCCCCGGCTGGGACGAGGCCTCACGGCTGGACCGGCCGGGCGTCTTCCGCGTCAACGTCCACGCCGGGCGCGAGGCGTTCCAGCGGCTGCTCGGATACCCGCCGGCGGAGCTGGAGGAGCGGCAGGCGGGCATCGACTTCGCCCGCCTCGACACGGTCCTGCCGCACCCCGCGTACGGCCGCCAGGGCTGGGTCTGCATCCTCAACCCCGGCCCGCGGACCGCCCCGGACCTGGAGGAGCTCATCGCGATCGCGCACCGGCGGGCGGCCGGGACCGCACGGCTGCGTCGATCCGGTTGACCATGTGACGGGTGGGGTACCGGGGAGACTCCAACCCCACCACGAGGAGTTCAGCGATGGCGCTCAACGACGACGACATCACCACCACCCCGCCCGGCCCCGGCCCCGAGGGACCCGCCGACGGCGGTGCGGTGCCGGCCGCGCACGACGGCGGCGCCGACGGCGGCGCGACGATGGACGAGGGCAGCGCCGACGGCGGCGCGAACATCGAGGCCGAGGACGGCGGCGCCGACGGCGGCGCAGACCCGAACGAGGGCCCGAACGACGGCGGCGCGGACGCGCGGGCAACCGACGGCGGCGCGGACGGCGGCGCGAGCGAATGACCGACGGCAGCGGCGGCGCGCGGTCCGCGCTGCGCCGGTGTGTCCCACTCCCCGCCGACGACTTCGCCGAGCGGTACTGGGACCGCGCGCCGCTGCTGTCGCGCCGGCTCGACGACTACACCGACCTGCTCGACCTCGACGACGTCGACGAGTTGCTGAGCCGCCGGGCGCTGCGCACGCCGTTCGTGCGGATGGCACAGGCGGGCAAGGTGATCCCGGCGGCGCGGTACACCGGCGGCGGCGGGCCGGGCGCTGAGATCGGCGACCAGGTCCGCGACGAACGGGTCTTCGAGCTCCTCGCCGGCGGCGCGACCCTGGTGCTGCAGGGCCTGCACCGGCTATGGCCGCCGCTGGTCGACCTCGCCGGTGGGCTGGGCCGCGAGCTGGGCGTGCCGGTGCAGATCAACGCGTACCTGACGCCACCCGGCAACCAGGGCTTCGCCACCCACTACGACACCCACGCCGTGTTCGTGCTGCAGGTCACCGGCACCAAACGGTGGCGGGTCCACCCGCCGGTCGTCACCGACCCGGTCGAGCGGCAGCCGTGGGGCGGCCGCGCCGACGAGGTCGCCGCCGTCGCCGCGGGCGAGCCGGCGCTGGACGTCGTGCTGGCACCCGGCGACGCGCTGTACCTGCCGCGGGGCTGGCTGCACGCCGCCGAGGCGCAGGACGACTGGTCGCTGCACCTGACGGTGGGCCTGCGCGCACCGACCCGGCTCAGCGTCGTCGAGGCGCTGCTGGACCTCGCCGCCGACGAGCCGGCCCTGCGCGCCGGGCTGCCGATGGGCACCGACCCGGGCGACGGGGCGTCGATCGCCCCGTGCTCGCCGACACCGTCAAGGCGCTGCACGAGTGGCTCGACACCCTCGACCCGCACGCCGTCGCCGGCCGGTGGCGCCGGACCACCGCCGCCGCCCGGCCGGCGCCGATGGGCCGGTCGCGCAGGCGGCGGCCCTCGCCCGGCTCTGCGCCGGCGACCGGGTCCGGCTGCGGCCCGGCCTGCCGGTGCGCGTCACCGAGGCGGACCGGGTCGCGGTCGAGGCGCCGGACCGGACCGTCACGATGCCCGCGATCTGCGCGGCGGCGGTGCGCGCGGTGCTCGACGGCCGGGTGCACCGCGTCGGTGACCTGCCCGGCCTCGACGACGACGACCGGCTCGTCCTGACCCGCCGGCTGCTCACCGAGAGCATCCTGGTCCTGGACGCATGAAGGGCCGGCGCCCCGTGAGGTGCCGGCCCTTCATGCGGAGCATCAGTCCTTGAACACGTCCTTGATCTTCTCACCGGCCTGCTTGACGCTGCCCGAGGCATGGTCGACCTTGCCCTCGGCCTCCAGCTGCTCGTCGTCGGTGGCCTTGCCGACGCCTTCCTTGACCTTGCCCTTGGCCTCTTCTGCCTGGTTGTCGATCTTGTCGCTCAGTCCCATAGCGAACCCCAATCCCAGACGGTCCGTCAGGCGCCGCCGACGCGGCACGCTGTCCTAGTGGTGCCCCCTCCCGACCCACCGAAACGGCGGTTCACCTCAGGCGCACCGCCGCGCTACCGATCTGCACTTGGGGAAGTCCTGCGACCCACGGGGTGATCGGTGATGACGGGTTGGCTCGCGAACCGGGCGGTCCGCACGAAGGTGCTGCTCGTCGTGGCGATCCTCGGCGTCGTGGCCCTCGCCGGCAGCGGCGTCGCGACCCTGCGCCTGCACGAGCTCAAGACCGAGGCCGAGGCGCTGTACGTCCGGGGGCTGCTGCCGGTCGCCGAGCTCAGCGAGGTCCGCGACGACATGGCCGCCGTGCGCGTCGCCGTGCTCAACCACGCGAACACCACCGACGCGCAGGAGAAGGCCACCTACGAGCAGGCGTTCGCCGCCGCCGCCACCAAGTTCGCCGCCAACCTGGCTGCGTACCGCGCGGCGACCGGCGGGCCGGCCCTCGCAGACGACCTCGGCGCCGTGTTCGGCCAGTACCGCGACGCGGTCGACACCCAGCTGCTGCCCGCCAGCCGCAGCGGCGACCTCCCCGAGGCCGAACGGATCAGCGACGAGGTCACCGGGCCCCTCGCCACCAGGACGGCGGACCTGGTGCAGCGCATCGGCGAGGCGGAGCGCGTGGCCGCGGAGCGCCACCACGACCGGGTGCGCGCCGCGTACGGCAACGCGCTGCGCTGGACGTGGGGGCTGCTGGGCGCCGGGCTCACCCTCGCGGTGCTGTTCGCGCTGCTCGTCGCCCGCCAGCTGGTGCGCGCCGTGTCCAGGGTCGCGCACGTCGTGGCCGGGATCGCCGTCGGCGACCTGACCCGCACCGCCGACGTGCACGGCCGCGACGAGCTCGGCACGATGGCGGGCGCGCTGAACACCGCCACCGGACAGCTGCGGGCGTCGATGCAGGCCGTCGGCGCGAGCAGCACCTCCCTCGCCGGCGCGGCGCAGGAACTGTCCGCGGTGAGCAACCAGATCGCCGCGAGCGCCGAGGAGGGCAGCGTCCAGGCGGGCGTCGTGTCGCAATCGGCGGAGGAGGTGTCCAGCAACGTGCAGACCGTCGCCGCCGGCACCGAGCAGATGGGCGCCGCCATCGCGGAGATCGCCCGCAGCGCCGCCGACGCCGCCCGGGTCGCCGGCGGCGGCGTCCTGACCGCCCGGTCGGCGTCGGAGACGATCCGCAGGCTCGGGCACTCCAGCGGTGAGATCACCACCGTCCTGAAGGCCATCACCGCGATCGCCGAGCAGACGAACCTCCTCGCCCTCAACGCGACCATCGAGGCCGCCCGCGCCGGCGACGCCGGCAAGGGCTTCGCGGTCGTCGCCGGCGAGGTGAAGGACCTGGCGCAGGAGACGGCGAAGGCGACCGGCGACATCTCCGCCCGCATCGAGGCGATCCAGCAGGACGCGGCCGCGGCCGTCGCGGCGGTCACCGAGATCACCGCCGTCATCGACGAGACCAACCAGTACGCCACCACGATCGCCGCCGCCGTCGAGCAGCAGAGCGCCACCACGAACGAGATGACCCGCAACGTCGCCGAGGCCGCGTCCAGCGCCAACGAGATCGCCAGCAACATCAGCGGCGTCGCCGAGTCAAGCCAGGTGACCAACGAAGGCGTCGCGCAGACCCGCACCGCCGCCGACGACCTGGCCCGCATGTCGGCCGAGCTGCAGCAGATCGTGTCCCGGTTCCAGCTCGTCTGAAAATTTTCCGCCGGATGTGTCCGGATGCGGCGGCGGCGTTCGTCACCATGGTGAGATCCCGTCCAGCGGAGGATGCCTGACCATGAAGTACATGATGTTCGTCTGCACCGACACCGAACCCGACACGGACACCGCGCCCGAGCCCGACATCGACGCATGGGTCGCGCAAAACGACCAGGCCGGGCGGCGGCTGCTCGGCAACGAGCTGGCACCGGCGTCGGCCGCGACCACCGTGCGCGTCCGCAACGGCGAGCTGCTGGTGTCCGACGGCCCGTTCGCCGAGACCAAGGAGGTCATCGTCGGGTTCGACATCCTGGAGTGCGCCGACCTCGACGAGGCGATCGAGGTCGCCCGGGCGCACCCGATGTCGCGCTGGGGGCGGCTGGAACTGCGCCCGTACGCGGCCGTTGCACAGTGACGGGCGGGCCGCGACGGCTACGGCCGTCGCGGCCGCGGCCGCCGATGCCTACTCGAAGATCGTCGCGACGCTGATCCGCGTCACCGGCGACTGGACCCTCGCCGAGGACAGCGCCCAGGACGCCCTCGCGGCCGCCCTGCAGCGGTGGCCGCGCGACGGCGTGCCCGGCAACCCCGGCGGGTGGCTGATGACGGTCGCCCGCAACCGCGCCATCGACGTGCTGCGCCGGGCGAAGGTCGAGCAGCGCAAGCTGCGCGACCTTGCGGTGCTGGAACTGACCTCGGGTGAGGGGGAGCCGGTGACGGGGCTGGACGGACTGGACGACCGGCTGCGGCTCATCTTCACCTGCTGCCACCCGGCGCTGCCGCTGGAGGCCCGGGTCGCGTTGACGCTGCGCACCATCTGCGCGGTGCCGACCGGCGACATCGCCAGGGCGTTCCTGGTCGCCGAGCCGGCGATGGCCCGGCGGCTCACCAGAGCCAAGGCGAAGATCGCGACGGCCGGGATCCCGTACCGGGTGCCGGCCGGACCGGCGCTCACCGAACGCCTCCCCGGCGTCCTCGCCGTGCTGTACCTGCTGTTCACGCAGGGGTACAACGCCGACGGTGAGCCCGCGTTCGCCGACGAGGCGATCCGCCTCGCGCGCCTGCTCGGGCGGCTCATGCCGGACCAGCCGGAGGTACCGGCGCTGCTGGCGCTGTTCCTGTTCCAGCACTCGCGCCGCGACGCCCGCCGCGACGCCGCCGGCGACCTGCTCACCCTCGACCGGCAGGACCGGTCCCGCTGGGACCACGCCGCCATCGCCGAAGGGGTCGCGATCCTGGCCGGGGTCGAGTCCGACGGCGGCCCGTACGCGCTGCAGGCACACATCGCGGCGTGCCACGCCACCGCCCCGTCGGCGCAGGACACCGACTGGGCCCGGATCGCCGGCTGCTACGACCGGCTCGCCGCCGTGCAACCCTCGCCGGTGATCGCGCTGAACCGGGCCGTCGCGCACGGCTACGCGTCCGGGCCGCGTGCGGGGCTGGCGCTGCTGGCCGCGGCCCGCGCCGGCGGCGCCCTGGACGGCTACCCGCACGCGCTCGCCGTCGAGGCCGATCTCACCGCCCGGCTCGGCGACCGCGACCGCGCCGCGGAGCTGTTCCGGCGGGCCGCGGCGGCGGCGTTCAGCGACGACGAACGCCGCGCTCTGCTGGCCCGGGCGTCCACCGTTTGAGCGGTTCAGTACCTCCACTGAGGTTTTGCACGCCGCCCCGGTGCATGCTCGGTGCCGTGACCACCGTCCTGCGCGCGGCGTGGCTGTTCGACGGCACCGCCGACACCCTGATGCCTGACCCGACCGTGATTCTGGACGGCGGCACGATCGCCGCCGTCGGTACGGCGCTACCCGTCCCCGACGGCGCGACCGTCGTCGACCTGGGCGCCGCGACGATCCTGCCCGGGCTCGTCGACGCCCACGTCCACCTGGCGTTCGACGCCTCCGCCGACCCGGTCGGCAACCTCGCGGCCCGTGACGACGCCGAGGCCGTCGCCGCGATGACCGTGGCGGCCCGGCATGCCGTCCGGGGCGGGGTGACCACGATGCGGGACCTCGGCGACCGCGGCTACCTGTCCCTCGGCCTGCGCGACGCCGCGGCCGCCGACCCGTCGCTGCCGACGATCGTCGCCTCCGGACCGCCGATCACGTCCCCCGGCGGGCACTGCCATTACCTCGGCGGCGCCGCCGTCACCGGCGAGGGCGGGATCCGGGCCGCCGTGCGGGAACACGCCGACCGCGGCGTCGACGTCATCAAGATCATGGCGAGCGGCGGGAACCTCACGCCGGGCAGCCTGCCGGAGGTGTCCCAGTTCGGCGCCGGCGAGCTGCGCGCCGCCGTCGACGAGGCGCACCGCCTGGGCCTGCCGGTCACCGCGCACGCGCACGGCACCCAGGCCATCGTCGACGCCCTGGCCGCCGGCGTCGACGGGCTCGAGCACGTCTCGTTCATGAACGCCGACAGCGTCGACGCCATCCCCGACGAGGTGCTCACCGCGATCGTCTCGCGGCGGGTCGTCGTCGGCATGACCCTGGGCGTCATGCCGGTGCCAGGCATCGTCCCGCCGCCGGCTGTGCTGTCCCGGATGCCGCTGATGATCGCGGGGCTGCGCCGGATGCACGACGCCGGGGCCGTGATGGTCGCCGGCACCGACGCCGGCATCGCGCCGATCAAACCCCACGACGTGCTGCGGTGGGCCGTCGTCCAGTTCGGCCAGATCGCGATGACCCCGACCGGCGCGCTGCGGGCCGCCACGTCCGTGGCCGCGACGGCGTGCGGGCTGGGGGACCGCAAGGGGCGCGTCGCCGCCGGCTACGACGCCGACATCCTCGCCGTCGACGGCGACCCGCTGCAGGATGCATCCGCGCTGCACCGTATCCGCGCCGTCTACGTCCGCGGCGTCGCGGTCACTCGTTGAGCAGGCCGTGTTCGCGGGCGTAGATGGCGGCCTGGGTGCGGTCGCGCAGGCCGAGCCGGCTCAGCATCCGCGACACGTGGTTCTTCACCGTGCCCTCGCTGACGAACAGCGCCCGGCCGATCTCACGGTTCGTCGCACCCTTCGCGACCAGCCGCAGGATCTCGACCTCCCGGGCGGTCAGCGCGCCGCCGCCGGGCTCGGCCGGCGCCACGGCCAGCCGCGCGGCGACCCCGGCGGCGAGGGCGCCACGCCGGCGTGGGTGAGGCGGACCGCGGCGGCGAGGTCGGCCGCGCCGAGGTCCTTCAGCAGGTAGCCGCTGGCGCCGGCCCGCAGCGCCTGCGTCACGTACTCGTCGTCGTCGAACGTCGTCAGCATCACCACCCGGCAGGCGGGCAGGTCGCGGCGCAGCGCCCGGGTCGCGGCGACGCCGTCCATGCCGGGCATGCGCACATCCATCAGGACCACGTCCGGCGCGGACTCCAGGGCCTTCGCGACGGCCTCCGCGCCGTCCGCGGCGGTGCCGACGACCTCGATTCCCGGCTGGATGCCCAGCAGCGACGCGATCCCGTCGCGGACCAGCTGCTGGTCGTCGACCACCAGCACCCTGACGACCGTCATGCGGCCGGCACCGTCACGGTGAGGACGACCCCCGGCCGGCCGGTGACGTCGAGGCTGCCGCCGACCGCGGCGACGCGTTCCCGGATGCCGCGCAGGCCGAACCCGTCGGCGGTGCCGTCGGCGAACCCGCGCCCGTCGTCGGCGACGACCAGCCGCGCGGTGGCACCGTCGAACGTCGCGCGGACCGTGACCCGGCCGGCGCCGGCGTGCCGGCGGGCGTTCGTGACCCCTCCTGCGCCACCCGGAACAGCGCGACCCGCGCCGCCACGGGAAGGCCGCCCTCCTCGCCGCGCACCTGCACGTCCACGGCGCACTGGCCGCCGCCGCCGTCGCCGGCCAGGTCGGCGAGCGCGCCGGCGAGGAGAACGGCGCGGCGAGCGCCCGCACCGCGCCGCGCACCTCGTCCAGGGCGCGGGCCGCCGACGCCCGCGCGTCGCGCACCGCCTGCTCCGCCGCGGCCGGGTCGAGGTCCCGGAACGCGGTCGCCTTCTCCAGCTGGATGCTGACCGCGGTCAGGTGGTGCCCGAGGCTGTCGTGGATGTCCCGGGCGACCCGGCCGCGCTCCGCCGCCGCGGACAGCTCCGCGACCTCGGCGAGGGCCAGCCGCAGCCGGGCCCGGGAGTCGGACTCACCGACCGCGGCCGACGCCATCGCGACCGCCAGGGCCATGCCGACGCCCAGCATCAGCACGTCCGTGACGCGTTCGCCGCTGCGGTACCAGTGCGGATCGGCGATCGTCGCCCACCCGACGGGCACCGCCACCCCGGCCGCCGCGAGCGTGACCGCCACCCGCCGGCCGAAGGCGAAGTACGCGGTGAACGGCACCAGCAGGAACAGCAGGTTCGACAACCCCGACCCGTCCAGCGCCGCGACCAGCACGAACAGCGCCGTCCGGGCCACCAGGAACACCATCGGTGGCGCGGTGACCCGCCGCTCCAGCGGCTCCAGGGCGGCGAGCACCCCGATCGCGGCGACGAGCCCGGCCACCTGCGCCGGGCCGCCGTGCCGGCCGCGGACCTGGTCGTGCAGGCCCGCGATGAGGACGGCGCCGTACACCACGTACGGCAGCCACGACACCGGACGCGGCGGACCCATGCCCACCAGGTTACGCAGCGACGGGTGCGGCGCGGCGGGCCGGCAGCACCGACAGCGACAGCCACGCCACCGACACCGCCGCCAGGACGTGCACGCCGCTGGTGGCCGGGCTGTCCGGCAGCGGGGCGAGGAGGGCCAGGAGGGGCAGCGTCACGCCGTACCCCACCGCGGGGAGCCTCGGGAAGCCACCGGAGCGCACCATCGACACGCTGAACAGGATCGTCCCGGCGAGGAACACCACGGCGCTGATCTGCAACGCCAACCCCGTCGGCCCTTCCCTGAGCGTGTCCACAGTGGACTGATCCAGGTAGAACAGCACCATGTTCAACGCGAACGCGACCCCGGTGAACAGCCCGAGCCCGAGCAGGTTCGCGGCGTAGGCGAACGCCCCGAACCGGCCGGCGGTGGCCCGGTGGTGCAGGTAGAGCGCGGTGACCGCGGGCGCGGAGAACGCCACCCCGAGGCCGAGGACGAAGCTCGTCGCCGACGTCTCGCCGGTGAACGCCTCGACCGCGCCCGGCACCCCGATCGACAACGCGAGCAGGACGCCGCTGACGGCGCCGAACCGCTGAAACCACGTGAGATCCATGCCCTGGACCGTATTGTCGCGCCCCTGCCCGGCGGCAGTGCCGGGCGGCCAGGCCTCCGGGCCGGTCGTCATGTGCCGTGTGGCACGCTGCGTCGGTGATCGCCCTGGCCGCGTCGACCCGGCAGCACCCGCCGGCGCTCATCGTCAGCTCCTCGGCCGGTTTCGCGGTCCAGCACGCCGCGTTCACGCCCGCCGGCGACGTCGCGTACTACCGCGACCACTTCTTCACCGTCACGACCTGGGACGGCTCGCCGCTGATCGGCGGCCGGGCCGGGCAGTCCCGCGAGGGCGAGGCCACGTTCGCCGTGACACCCGCCGGTGACCTCCTCGCCGTGCGCCGGCACCGCGGCATCGCCCTGCACGCGCTGCCGTCGCTCGCGCCCGCCGGGCGGCTGGACGACACCGAAGGACCGTCGATGCTGCGGTTCCTGGACGAGCGGCGGCTCCTCGCCCTCGACGGGTCCACGCTGACACTGTGGGATGCGCGCTCCGCCACGGTACTGGCAAGCGTCGCGACGACCGGCACCCACGCGTTCGCGGTCAGTCCCGACGAGCGCTTCGTGGTCGTCGGCAGGAGCATCGGGGCCGGGCACGCGGTGCATCTGCTGCCGTCGCTGTCGCCGGCCTTCACCTTCGGCCCGGCTGCGGGGTCGACGGCGGCGATCGGGTTCTCCCCGTCCGGGCGGCTGCTGGCGACCGGAGACTGGCACAACGAGGTGCTGCTGTGGGACGTGTCCGGCCTGCCGTCGCTGCCGCCGGCCACCGTGCTCGGCCGGCACGACGGGTGGGTCGAGGCACTGTCCTTCGTGGACGAACACACCGTCGTCTCCGGCGGCTGGGACGGCGCGGTCATGCGCTGGGACACCGGCGCGCCCTCGGCCGGCCGCCGCCTCGGCGAGCACGCGGGCTACGTCACCGCTCTGGATGTGAGCGCGGACCGCCAGGTGGTGCTGTCCGCCGCCGCCGACGGGACCGTCTGCCACTGGGATCCGGCGGCTGCGGGGGTTTCGGCACCGCCGTACCAGATGCGCCACGGCGAAGGCGTCCCGCGGTTCGCGATGCATGTGCCCCGCCCTGGGGAGGTGGTCGTCAGGGTCGGCGAGCGGAGCCTGCGGTGGTCGACGGCCGGCGTGCTCCTGGGCCCTGGGCGCATCGAGGAGCGCACGTCACCGGCCGTGTTCCCGGCGCTCGGCCTGCGTGCCACCTGGGACGGTCCGGTGCTGCTGCACGACCGGGCGGGCGCGGTCGTCGGCTCGGTGCCGCTGCCGGCCGCGCCGGTCTGCGCCACGGCGGGGGACCATTCCGTGCTGGTGGTGCTGGACGCCGCGGGGCACCTCACGTTCTGGAAACTTGTCGTACCCCGGCGATAGGTTCCCGGCATGACGTCACTGCTGCTCGCCGCGGCAGCTCGCACGTCGGCCGCGCTGCACGCCACGGCCGACGCGTGGACCCGCGCGTTCCTGCTGGCCGTCGACGCCGCCCGCTTCGGCGTGGCCGTCGGGCGGTCCCAGGTGCGCTGGTCGACGGGCGTCCAGGCCACGACGAGGCTGCGCGTCACCCTCTGCGGCCACGAGCGGGCGCTGTCCACCGTCGTCTCGACCACCGACGCGGCCGGCCGCCCGGTCGCGGTCACCGGCGGCCTCGCCGAGGCGACCGTGCGCGTCTGGGACCTCGCGACCGGCACGCAGACCGCGGTGCTGCGCCCCAGCGAGGAGGACGCCTGGGCGCTCGCGGCGACCGTCCTGCACGACCGGCCCACCGTCGTCACCGGCAGCTTCAACGGCGTCATCCAGACCTGGGACGTCACCGGCGGCGCCCCGACCGGCCGCGTCGACGCCGGCGAGGGCGACCTCGTGTGCTCCCTCGCCGCCGCGTGGGTCGACGGCCGCCCGGTCGTCGCGTCCACCATGTATACCAACGACGGCGACCCCGACACCTACTGCGAGTGGCCCGAGATCACCGTCAGCGACCTCGCCACCGGCCGCCCGCTGCACGTCATCGACACCGACCACACCGGCGCCATCCACGTGGCCACCGCGGTCCTCGACGGCAACCCCGTCGTCGTGTCCGGCGGCAGCACCGGCAGGTCCCTGCGCGTCTGGGACCTCGCCACCGGCGCGGCAACCGGCCCGGCGTTCGCGGGGCACACGGGCGGCAGCGCCGCGGTCACGACCACCGTCCTGGCCGGTCGCCCCGCCGTTGTCGCCGCCGGCCATGACGGCACTGTGCGCCGCTGGGACCTCGCCACCGGCGCCCCGATCGGCGAGCCGCTCACGGGTTTCATGGCCGTGCACCTCGCCGCCCTCGACCTCGCCGGTCGCCCGGCCGTGGTGGCCGCCTCGGCCGACGCCGTCTGCGCCTGGGACGCGGTCACCGGCGCCGTTGTGGTGCCTCCGTTCGTCGCCCGCGGCGTCGGTGCGCTGGCCGTGTCCGTTGTGGAGGGCGTGCCGGTCGCCGTCACCGCGATGCGTGACACGACGGTCCGGATCTGGGACCTCACCCCCGATCCAGGAGCGGACCAGCAGACCGGCGGTTCGGTGGCCCGGCCCGGACGCGCTGGTGCCCTGCCCGCCTCGGCGAAGGGCCATCGCAGAGTGGTGGCGGCCATCGCGACGGCCACGGTTGCCGGGCCGGATGGGGCTGCGTCGGACGGGGTTGCGTCGGGTGAGGCCGTGTCCGGTGGGGATGTGGCTGCGGCCGGTCGGGCCGGTGGGCGGCAGTTCGCTGTCTCGGTCGGCCAGGACCGCACGGTGCATCAATGGGACCTGGCCGCGCGGACCGTCGATGCGGCGCACCTCGGGGAGTTGCCGGTCGACGTCACCGATGTCGCCGCGTATGTCGCCGATGGGCGGGTGCGGTTCGTCGGGGTCGGCGGCACCGACGTGTGGTGCTGGGAGGCCGGGTCGGCGCCGGGGCTGCTCGCGTCGGTCGCCGGCCGCAGGCTGTGGTCCGTGGCGACCACCGTGCTTGACGGCCGCCCGGTCGCCGTTGTCGTCGGCAACGACGGCGCGTGGGGCGGCGAGCTCCGGGTCGTCGCCCTCCCCACCGGCGATCACCCGCCCACCGGCGCCGGTTCTGCCGACCTCGGGTCCGGTGGTGTCGGGGCGGGTGGTGTCGGTTTCGGTGGGCAGGCGGGTGAGATCGGCCGGAGTGGACAGGTCGGGGACGCGGGGGCGTGGGTCGGCGAGGTGCTTGCCGGGCACGGATCGTTCGTCACCTCGGTGGCCACCGCCGTCGTCGGCAGGCGGGCCGTCGCGGTTGCCGCCGGCCTGACCGAGACCGTCCCGCGGGTGTGGGACCTGGGCACCGGCCGGCAGCGCCCGCTGGACGGGCATGGCGGGTGGGTTCGGGCGGTGGCGACGGTGGGATTCGCCGGGCGGACGCACGCGGTGACCGGCGACGTGGACGGGGTCGTGCGGCAGTGGGATCTGCGCACCTGCACGCAGCACGGCCCGGCCCTCACGGGTCACGCCGGCGCCGTCAACGCGGTCGCGACGGTGCTGTCCGGCGGCGGATGGCCGGTGGCGGTCACCGGCGGCGAGGACCGCACGGTGCGGCTGTGGGATCTCACCACGGGGGAGCAGGTCGGCCGGGAGTGGCCGTTTCCCGAGCCGGTCACCGCCGTCTCGGTGGCTGCCGCGGGCAGTGTGGTGGTCGGCTTCGGGTTCGAGGTCGCGGTCCTGGACACGCCGGTGCTCCAGCGTCCCGTGCAGCCCCGGCCGGTGCCCGACCTGCCCGTGCTGTGATCTTCGATTACGCAACGATCGGCGGCATCGGGCCCGTCCCGGTCCGATCGCACGTCCCGCCGTGTCCGTTCCGCCAAGCTCGCGGCCGGTGCGGGTGTCCACGGCTCGGGACGGCTTGATCGAAGTCGCCGGGTGGCTGTCCGGATGGCCGGATGTCGCCGTCGATCACTGGAGTGCGGGTCATGTGCTGTCGTGTTCGTTCCGCCAGACTCGTGGCCTGTGTGGGTGTTCACGGCTTGGGACGGCTTGATCGAAGTCGCCGGGTGGCTGTCCGGATGGCCGGATGTCGCCGTCGATCACTGGAGTGCGGGTCATGTGCTGTCGTGTTCGTTCCGCCAGACTCGCGGCCGGTGCGGGTGTTCACGGCTTGGGACGGCTTGATCGAAGTCGCCGGGTGGCTGTCCGGATGGCCGGATGTCGCCATCGATCACCGGAGTGCGGGTCTTGCGATGGGCGAGGCGGAACGCGGACCCGGGGCCCGGCCTTGTGAGCGCTGGGACGGCGCATGCCCGTCTCCGTGATCGCGGAGCGTCGGCGGCGCTCCAGCCCCGTGAAGTTCCGCGGTCACGGTTGTGCGATCTACCCGCGAGGTGCGCTGGTGCGGGTAGATCGCACGCCGTTCACGTGGGTGCGGTCAGTGGCAGGAGCCGGTGCCGGTGTCGCTGTAGGACTGGCCGGCGACCGGCACGAACTGCCAGTCGTAGCTGTTGCTGTGCAGGGTGAACTTCAGGACGCCGTACGCGGAGCTGTTGCGGGCCTCGCTGTTGGGCTGGATGGTGCCGAAGGCGTAGTGGCTGGCGCCGCCCATGCCGGCGACCCAGGTGCGCAGGCCGCGGGTGGTGTCGAGGCCGCCGCTGGGGTTCATCGGGGCGAAGCGCTCGTAGACGTGGTTGTGGCCCCACAGCACGACGTCGGCGTTGTAGTCGTACAGCGCCTGGTAGAGCGGGCGGGTCGACGTGGACGGGGCGTGGTTGGAGCTGGACGTGAACAGGGGGTGGTGCCAGTAGGCGAGGGTGCACGGCTTGGTGCTGGCCGCCAGGTCGGCGCGCAGCCACTGCTCCTGCGTGGAGCCGGCGGACATGCTGATGTTCGAGTTCAGCGAGACGATGTGCCAGTTGCCGAGGTCGAAGGAGTAGTAGCCGCGACCCGACGGGCCGGCGACCGAGCCGAAGTAGCTGTAGTACGCCGAAGCGCCCGACGTCACGTAGTCGTGGTTGCCGGGTGAGGGGCGGGTGCGGGACTTGAACCGGCCCCACGTCGGCTCGTAGTAGGAGTTGAACTCGCTTGCCGTGCCGCTGTCGTACACGTTGTCGCCGAGGGTGTAGACGGTGCCCGGGATGTTGTCGATGAGCGCCGCGGTGGCGCTGTCGCCCGAGCCGGAGTTGGCGATGTCGCCGGCGCCGACGAAGACGGGGTCGCCCGACGGCGGGGTGGTGGTGCCGGTGGTGACCACGAGCTGCGGGGCGTCGGCGCCGCTCTCCCGCGAGTCGTAGTAGGCGCCGTCGGTGTTGCTGGAGGTCGCGCCGATGCTGAACGTGCCGTTGCCGGTCACGAGTGCCGTGACGTCGATCTCGTACCAGCCGTCGCGGCTGACGGCGCCGAGCGTGCCCAGGGTGGCGCCGTCGATCGTGGGCTGGTTGTTCCACGTGGTGCCCGTCTCGGACCACGACGTGTTGCTCATGGCCTTGAACGTGCCGCCGTTGGCGCTGCCGTCGTTGCCGCTGATGGTGCGCAGGCGCAGCTTGGCGGTGGTGACCGTGCCGCTGACGCCGGAGACCGTGAAGCGCAGGAACAGGCGGCGCACCGGCGAGTTGTCCACGACGATCTGCGTCGTCGTGCCGTAGTTGGTGGACGTGGCGTCGCTCTGGACGTACGTGTCGGCGACCGGCGTGAACGTGGCGGTGGCCGCCGACGCCGGGGACGCGGAGGCCACGACGACGGTGGCGGTGGCGGCGACCAGGACCGCGACCGTCGCCATCGTCATCGGGGGGCGGGTGAGACGGATGCCCATCCAGAAACCCTTCTCTGGGCGTGTGCAGAAGCGCAAGGAACATAGGGGTATCGATGGACGGATCCGGTGCCGCCGGGTGAACGCGCAGCGAAATCATTCGATGTAAGGCGCTGTTCACGAACTGCACTCCGGCTTGCCGCCCGCGGTCCGTTGCAAGGGGATCCGCCCGCGGCGGACGATGGCGGACCGCTGCCGCAGGAAGGGAACAGCCGGGTGTATCTGTCGACCGTGACAAGTCCGGTCACCGCCACGTCCGGCGGCGGGGCCCGCCGCAGGGCTCTCGTCAGCGGCAACGTCGTCGCGCTGGGCACCGTCAGCCTCATCACCGACGTGTCCGCGGAGATGGTCACCGCGGTGCTGCCGCTGTATCTGGTGCTCGGCCTGCACGTCAGCCCGCTCGCGTACGGCGTCGTCGACGGCGTGTACACCGGTGCGACCGCACTGCTGCGGCTCGTCGGCGGGTTCGTCGCCGACCGGATCCGCTCGCGCAAACTGGTCGCCGGGATCGGGTACACCCTGTCCGCCGTCGCCAAGCTCGGCCTGCTGCTGGCGGGCAGGTCGATGACCGCGATCGGGGCCGTCATCGCCGTCGACCGGCTCGGCAAGGGGGTGCGGACCGCGCCCCGCGACGCGCTCATCACCGCCTCGACGCCGCCGGAGGAACTGGGCCGGGCGTTCGGCGTGCACCGCACGATGGACGGCATCGGCGCGTTCCTCGGGCCGCTGGTCGCGCTCGCCGTCCTCGCCGCGGCGGGGGAGTCCTACGACGCCGTGTTCGTCACCAGCTTCTGCGTCGCCGCGCTCGCCGTCGTGGTCCTCGTGCTGTTCGTCCGCGAACGACCTGCCGGCGGAAGCGAACGACCGGCCGGCGGAAGCGAACGACCGGCCGGCGGAAGCGAACGACCGGCCGGCGGAAGCGAACGACCGGGCGACGGGAGCGATCGACCGGCCGGCGAACCGGCAGAGACGCCGAAGGTCACGGCCGCGGAGGCGGCCGGGCTGCTGCGCGCCGCTCCGGTGCGCCGGCTCGTCGCGGCCGCCTGCCTGCTCGGCCTCGCCACGATCGGCGACGGATTCGTGTACCTCATGCTCCAGCGCCGCGAAGACCTGAGCCTCGTGTGGTTCCCGCTCCTCGCCGTCGGCACCAGCCTGGCGTACCTGCTGCTCGCCACGCCGCTGGGGCTGCTCGCCGACCGGATCGGGCGGCTGCCGGTCATCCTCGGCGGCTACGTCGCGCTGGGACTGGCGTACGCGCTGCTGTTCGGCCCGCTCGGCGGCGCGCCGCTGCTCGTGCTGACCCTGGCCCTGCACGGTCTGTTCTACGCCGCCACGGACGGCGTGCTCGTCGCGTTCGCCGGTCCGGTGCTGCCGGCGCGGCTGCGCACCACCGGGATCGCGCTGATCCAGACGGGGCAGGCGCTGGCGTACCTCGTCTCGTCCGTCCTCTTCGGACTGGCGTGGCAGGCGTGGGGCCCGGAGGCGGCCAGCCGGGTCGCGGCGGCCGTCGTGGGCACGGTGGTGGTGGCGACCCTGATGCTGTTGCGGAAGCGAGGTCCGGTGCGATGAGGCCCATGTCGAACGGCGTCCGGATCGCGGTGCTCGCCGCCGCCGTCGTCCTGCTCGCGGGAGTCGCGGCCGGCTACACGGCACTGGCCGCGGACCGCACCACCAGAAGCAGCACCGGCGGCACCGGCAGCACGCTGACCCTGACCCCGGGGCCGCGGCTGCTGACGATCACCGACCGGCACCTGGCCACGGTGGCGGCGAGCGACCCGGGCGGCCCGCGCACCGTGTCCACAGTGGAGTGCCTGCGGGTGTACGCCGCCGCCGGCACCGGGATCTGCCTGCGGCCGCAGACCGCGTGGGCCTACGAGGTCGTGGTGCTCGACGCGGACCTGCGCCCCCGCCAGACGTTCGCCGTCCCGGGCCTGCCCAACCGGGCGCGGGTGTCGCCGTCGGGGCGGCTCGTCGCGTGGACCGTGTTCGTCGGCGGCGACTCCTACACCAGCAGCGGCTTCTCCACCCGTACCGGCATCCTCGACACCCGCACGGGAGCGGCCGTCGGCACCCTCGAGGAGTTCACCGTCCTCCGTGACGGCAGGCCGTACCGCAACGTCGACGTCAACTTCTGGGGCGTCACCTTCGCCGCCGACGACAACCTGTTCTACGCGACCATGTCGACGGAGGGCCGCCGGTACCTCGTCCGCGGCGACCTCGCGGCACGCACCGTGGAGACGTTGCGGGACAACGTCGAGTGCCCGTCGCTGTCGCCGGACGGCACCCGCATCGCGTTCAAGCAGGCGATCGACGCGGACCCGATGCGAGGCTGGCGGCTGTCGGTCCTCGACCTCGCGAGCATGCGCGTGACGCAGACCGCGGAGCGTGCAAGCGTCGACGACCAGGCGGCCTGGCTGGACTCCGCGACCCTCGCCTACACGCTGCGGCAGGACGACGGCCGCCCCGACGTGTGGACGGTCCCGGCGGACGGCGCGGGCACGCCTGAGCTGCTGATTCCCGGCGCCGAGTCGCCGTCCCCGCTGACCGCCTGAACCTCGGTCGAGCAGTGGAACTACAACACGGCCACCGGCATCATGCAGAACGTCAACAGCGGCAAGTGCCTGGAGATCCAGTACTCCAGCACCGCCAACTTCGCGCCAGCCGGTCAGTACGACTGCCACGGCGGCACGAACCAGAAGTGGTACCTGCTGAGCAACGGCTCGATCGTCAACCAGCACAGCGGCAAGTGCCTGGAGGTCGCCTGGTCCAGCACCGCGGACTTCGCGGCCGTCGGGCAGTACGACTGCCACGGCGGGCTCAACCAGAAGTGGTGGTGGTCCTGACCCGGCCTGTACCGTCGCGGCGTGACAACGCGCAGCGCCGTGGCGTCGCTGATGGCAGCCGTGCTGCTCGGCGGCGCCACGGCCGCCCTCGGCCGGCGCCGGCCCGCGCCGAGACCGTCCGCGAGCAGCAGTGGTGGCTCGGCGCGCTCGGCATCGCGAAGGCCCAGCAGGTCGCCAAGGGTGACGGCGTCGTCGTCGCGGTCATCGACACCGGCGTCGACGGCACCCAGCCCGACCTGGCCGGCGCGCTGCTGCCCGGCACCGGCACCAACGGCGTCGCCAGCGAGAAGGGCTGGGACGACCCCGACGGCCACGGCACCCAGATGGCGACGGTCCTCGCCGGCCGCGGCGGCGACGGCCCCAACCACGTGCTCGGCATCGCCCCGAAGGCCAGGCTCCTCCCGGTCGCGATCCCGATCGGCAACCGGGCCCTGAAAACCCCCGAAGGCACCCTCGCCGAGCCGATCCGCTACGCCGCCGACCACGGCGCGAAGATCATCAACATGTCGTTCACGCTCACCGACGACGAGCTGAAGCAACCCGAGCTCGACGCCATCGCGTACGCGCGGGCCAAGGGCGCCATCCTGGTCGCGGCCGGCGGCAACCGCCCGCAGGGCGACGACCACGTCCCGCTGCCGGCCCGCTACCCTGGTGTCGTCACCGTCGCCGGCACCACCCGCGCCGGCGGGCTTTGGGACGGTTCGATCGCCGACGGGAGCGTCGACATCGCCGCCCCGGCGCAGGACATCATCGGCGCGGCCCCGAAGTCCCGCTACCCCTCGGGTTTCGCGGTCGGCTCCGGTACGAGCGGTGCCGCCGCGATCGTCTCCGGCCTGCTGGCGCTGATCTGGTCGAAGTACCCGGCGCTGGATGCCGCGAACGTCCTGAACCGCCTGTTCGCCACGGCCCGCGACAAGGGCACCGCCGGGCGTGACGACGCGTTCGGCTTCGGCCTGATCGACCCTTACGCCGCGCTGACCGCGACCGTGCCGCCGGTGACCGCCGACCCGCTCGGCCCGATCGCGTCACCGTCCGCGGCGCGGCCCTCGGTCCCGCCCTCCACGGCCGCGTCGCCGCGCGCCCGGACGGCCTGGGCACGCCCGCGATCCGCGCCGCGGCCGTCGGCGGCGGGTCGCTCCTGCTGGCGCTGCTGCTCATCTTCGGTGTCGCCCGCCCGCTGCTGAAGTCGTCCCGCGGCCGGCGGCGCTGAGCGTCGGCCGGAGCCCGGCGCCGCTGACATCGTCCCGGCGGCGCGGCGACCTGGAACCGGCCTGGGGCCGGCCTGCGACGGGCCTGGGGCCGGCAAGCGATCGGCCTGGGACCGGCCTGGGGTCGATCAGAGGCCGGTCAGGCGGGGGAGTGCGGCCTTGCGGCGGCCGGTGAGCAGCAGCAGGAGGGCGTCGATCGGGCCGCGCACCTCGGCGCCGCCGGTGCCGGCCGTCCAGTCGGCGTCGGTGGCGACCAGGCGGACGTCGCGCAGGCGGCGGCGGGCCCAGAACGGCCAGCCCATGCTCCACACCCGGGTCGCGCCGTCGACCGCCGCCGCGACCGGCACGGGGTGCGGCAGCCCGAGCGGGACCGCGATGTCCTGCCCGTGCACCAGGATGTCCGGCACGATGTTGCGGTAGCTGGTCACGGCCGGCAGGCGGCGGGAGTCGGCGTGCTCGCGCAGCTCGGCGACGATCCGGTCGGCGGGGCGGGTCGCGTGCCGGACCGCCAGGTCGTGGTTGAGCCGGTCGAAGCTGCCGCGGGCGCGGACGCCCTCCAGGATCATGCTGCCCAGGCCCGGCGGCTGCGGCGCCATCGCGACGTGCGCGGCGACGTCGCGGACGCTCCACCCGGCGCACAGCGACGGCGTCCGCCACTGCTCGTCGGTCAGCCCCTGCAGAAGGTCGGCGAGGGCACGCCGTTGCTCGGCGATGACCCGCCAGCTCGTCTCAGCGTCCATGACGACTCCGCTACTATAGTCAGATTCTCTGACCAATGTAGTCAGAGGCTCTGACTATCGTCAAGGGAGGGTGACCGTGCCGCTCAACCTGGGGCTGCTGCTGTTCATCCCGTACCGGGCGATGGAGGCCCGCGTCTTCGCCGCGCTCGCCGAGGCCGGTTTCGGCGACGTGACCCCGGCGCAGGCACGGGTCTTCCAGCGCATCGCACCGGACGGCAGCAGGCTCACCGACCTGGCCGAGCAGGCGCAGATCACCAAGCAGTCCGCAGGGTTTCTCGTCGACCAGCTGGAGCGCGCGGGCTACGTCGAACGCGTCGCCGACCCGACCGACGCCCGGGCGCGCCTGGTGCGCGTCGCCGCCCGCGGCGCCGAGGTGATCCCGCTCGCCGCCGCCGCGGTCGCCGAGGTCGAGGCCGAGTGGGCCGCCCAGCTCGGCGAGGGACGCATGGCCCAGCTGCGCGCCATCCTCGGCGACCTGCGGGAGGTCACCGACCCGTACCGGTGACGCTCAGTTGGTGGTGATGACAGCCGAGGGCACGCCCCCGGCGCAGGTGATCGTCATCCGCACTATGGTGTCGCCGCTCCTGAAGGCGATCCTCGCCCTGGTGGCGGGTCCCGGCTCGACCTTCAGGATCTCGTAGTTCTCCGCCGGTTCGGACGACAGGATCCGCGCGAGACCGTCGGTGGTGCAGGTCGCGCGGACCCGGCCGCCAGGCGACGACAGCGTCCGTGGCTGCGGCTGGGGCTCGTCGTCCGGCGTGGTCGGCGCGGCGGTCGGCTCCGGCTCGCCTCCCGTCGGATCGGGCCCGGGCTGGGTGCCGCCGCCGGTCGGACCGCCGGCCGCGGGCCCGCCGCCGGCGGCCGTGGTCGTGCCGCCGCCGGCCGGGTTGCCTGCGGCGGTGGCACCGGACAGGGACATGGACGGATCGGCGCTCGCCGCGCCCGTGGCGGTCGGCGACGCGGCGGCCTTCGGCTGGTCGGCGGGTGGCCCGGCGGCGAACGCCGCCGCGACCAGGCCCGCGGTGACCAGGACGGCCGCACCGGCCACCACCAGCCCCCGGGGCGCCGTGGCGTGGCGGTCTCGGCGGCCGGCTCGACGGGGCGCGGCAGCGGCGACGCGGCGCGGATCGCCGCGGGCGGGATGAGCACCGCCGACGGCTCGCCGTCCACGGCCGGGGCGGCCGCCGCGTGTGCCCGCTCGTCCGCGACGACGCGCAGGCCGGCGGCGGCGGCGAGGACCGCCGCGACCTCGGGCGCGCCGGGTCGCAGCGCAGGGTCCTTGCGCAGGCAGCGGTGGCACAGGTCGATGACCTCGTCGGGCACCCCGGGCAGCGACGGCAGGGGCGCCGGCTCCGTGTACACGTGCGCGACGAGCAGCTGCACCGTGTTGTCGACCTGCCACGGCAGCTGCCGGGTGAGCAGCTTGTACAGCAGCATGCCCAGCGCGTACACGTCGGAGGCCGGCTCGACCGCGTCGTCGGTGAGCCGCTCCGGCGCCAGGTAGGACGGTGTGCCCAGGACCTCCTGCGGCAGGTCCCCGTCGCCGCTGGGGGTGACGGACGCGGCGATGCCGAAGTCGACGACCTTGGCGCCCGTCGCGGTGACGATCACGTTGCCGGGTTTGATGTCACGGTGGACGAGCGCGGCGGCGTGCGCCGCGGTCAGGGCGGCGGCGACCTCCGCGCAGATGCGGAACGCGACCCGCGGCTCGACCGGCCCCTCGGCCATGCGCTGCTCGAGATTCTGCCCGCGGACCAGCTCCATGACCACGTACGGGACGGTCTGCCCGTCCTCCTCGGCCTCACCGTAGTCGTAGACCTGGGCAATGTTCGGATGCGAAAGGGTCGCGGCGGTCCTGGCCTCGGCACGGATGCGCCGCAGGGACTCGGGCTTCGCGGCGTGCTGCCCGGCGAGCATCTTGACCGCGACCAGGCGCCCCAGCACCTCGTCCGTCGCCGACCACACCACCGCCATCCCACCGCTGCCGAGCTGATCCTCCAGCCGGTAACGGCCACCCAGCACCCGTCCCTGCACGTCCGGCTGCCTCCAAGCATCGACGTCGTCCTGCACGCCGTATCCTGCGTGAGAATCGATCGCGGCGCCAGTCCGCACGGTCGTCGACGTCAGGTGTGCCGTCCGGTTCAGTCGACCAGGCCGGCGCGGAACGCGGCGATGGCGAGCTGGACCCGGTTGGTGGTGCCGAGCTTCTCGAACAGGTGCGTGACGTGGCTCTTCACCGTCGCCTCGCTCATGTACAGGTGGGCGGCGATGTCGGCGTTGGGGTGGCCGTGGCCGATCTCGACGAGGACCTGCCGCTCGCGTTCGGTGAGCGGGTCGAGCCGGGCGAGCGCGTCGCGGCGGCGCCGGCCGAGGTCCTCGGCGGTGAGGCGGGTGATGACCTGCCGGGTGACGGCAGGGGACAGCATCGAGTCGCCGGCCGCCGCCATCCGCACCGCGTGCAGCAGCTCGGCCGGTGGGGTGTCCTTGAGCAGGAACCCGGTGGCGCCGGCCGCCAGGGCCTGGAACACGTCGTCGTCGGTGTTGAACGTGGTCAGCACGACGACCGCCGGCGCGTCGGTGCGGGCCCGGATCGCCGCGGTGGCCGCGATCCCGCCGAGGTGCGGCATCCGCAGGTCCATGAGCACCACGTCGGGCCGCAGCCGGGTCACCGCTTCGAGGGCGGCGTGGCCGTCGCCGGCGTCACCGACGACGGTGAGGTCGGCGGCGGTCTCCAGGATCATCCGCAGGCCGGCGCGGACCAGGGCCTCGTCGTCGACGAGCAGCACCGAGATCATCGCTGGGTCGCCTCCGTCCACGGTACTACCGCCGCCAGCCGCCAGCCGCCGTCGACGGGTCCGCTGTGCAGCGTGCCACCGGCGAGCCGGACCCGTTCGGCGAGGCCCACCAGCCCGGCGCCCGAGCCGGGCAGGTCCAGGGCGGCGCCGGCGCCCGCGGGGTTGCCGACGGTGACGCAGACGGCACCGTCGCCGCGGCGCTCGACGGTCACGGTGACCGGCGTGCCCGGCGCGTGCTTGCGGGCGTTGGTGAGGCCCTCCTGCGCCACCCGGTACACGACCCGGGCGGTCCCCGGCGGCAGCGTCCCGGCCAGCTCCCGCAGCTCGATGCGCTGCCCGGCCCGCGTCGCGGCGAGCACCAGCGCCGGCAGGTCGGCGAACCCGTCGTCGTCGGTGGCGGCGGCGGGCGAGGTCTCCAGGATGCCGAGGACCGTCCGCAGCTCCTGCAGCGCCTCCCGGGCGGTGACGCGGATCAGCCCGGCGCCCTGCTGGAAGCGGGCCGTGTCGGTGGTGACCTCCAGCGCGCCCGCGTGCAGCGCGATCAGCGACACCTTGTGCGCCAGGACGTCGTGCATCTCCCGGGCGATGCGGGTGCGTTCGGCGGCGCGGGCCTGCTCGTCGCGCAGGACCCGTTCGGTGTCGGCGCGTTCGGCCCGCTCCTGCCACGACGCCCGCAGCTCCCGCAACGCCGCCACGTACAGGCCGAGCCCGGTGAGCAGGACCGCGCCGACGGCGGAGAAGGCCAGGTCGTCCGCCTGCAGACGGCCCTCGTCGATCCACGACCAGCCGGCGATCCCGGCCCAGCCCGCGACCCCGGCGACGGCCGCGCCGCGGCGGGAGCCGTGCACCGCGCCGGAGTAGACGCCGACGAGCAGCGGCGCCGGGTTGCCCGACAGCGCGTATGCCGCCGCGCCGGTGACCGCGGCCAGCCACGGCAGCGTGCGCCGCCACCACTGCGCCGCGCTGCCGGCGACCCCGGCGAGCGCGACGACCGGCGCCGGCAGCGCCGACCACGACGCCTTCACCGCCAGGGCCGTCAGCGCCAGGCAGGCCAGCACCAGGGCGCCGTCGGCCACGCCACGCCGCTGCAGGAGGTTCATATCCACGCAGCGTAGACAGCCCGCGGCCGGCCGCCCATGCGTCGAGAGTCGACGGCGGCACCGACGTAAGTCGGAGCCGGGCACCGACCCGGCGGCGATGTGCCGGGGCGGGTCGCGGCGGCAGGCTCGGCAGCGTCCGTCCCGTCCACTTCGGAGGTTCCGATGCGCCGTGCACTGCTGGCGATCTGTGTCGCCGTACCGTTGCTGCAGGTGTCGCCCACGGCCGCCCGGGCGGCGCCGCCGCCGGGCTGCACCGATCCGGCGCAGGCCGCCGCATTCTTCGACGAGATGCTGCCGCCGCGCCTGGACCGGTTCCACGTCCCCGGTGCCGTCGTCGCCGTGACCGGCCGTGACGCGACGGTCTTCGCGAAGGGGTACGGCGCCGCCGACGTCGCCGGTGCCGTGCCGTTCGACCCCGAACGGTCGCTGGTGCGGATCGCGTCGATCACGAAGCTGTTCACGTGGGAGGCGGTGCGGCGCGAGGCCGCCGCCGGGCGGCTCGACCTGGACGCCGACGTCAACACGTACCTGCGCGGCTTCAGCGTCCCGGCCACCTACCCGCAGCCGGTGACGCTGCGGGCGCTGATGAACCACACCGCCGGGTTCGAGGACCGTTTCGTCGGTGTCGGTGCCCGTACCGCCGGCGACGTCGAACCTCTGCAGACCTACCTCGCCGAGCACATGCCGGCACGGATCCGGCCGCCGGGCGAGATCTCCGCGTACTCCAACTACGGCGCCGCCCTCGCCGGGCACGTCGTCGCCCGGGTCAGCGGCGAGCCGTACGACCGGTACGTGCAGACCCACATCCTCGACCCGCTGCACATGACGCACACGACGGCCGCCGAGCCGGTGCCGGCGGCGCTGGCCGGGGACCTGGCCCGCAGCTACGACTCCGACGTGGTGCCTCCGGCGGCGATCCCGTTCACGTTCGACCGGATGCCGCCGGACGGCTCGATCAGCGCCACCGCCGCCGACATGGCCGTGTACGCCCGGTCGCAACTCGCCGCGCCACCGGCCCGCTCGTTCGCCGCGGACACCGTGCTCGGCGGGTACGCGGGCGGGTTCATGGAACGCTTCCGCAACGGCCACCGCGTCCTCATGCACGACGGCAGCTGGGAAGGCTTCCAGAGCGTGCTGATCCTGGTGCCCGGCTGCGACCTCGGCCTGTTCCTGTCCACCAACGGCACCGGCGGCATCGAGGCCGTCGGGGAGGTCATCGACGCGTTCTTCGACCGCTTCACCCCGGCCGCACCGGTGCGGGAGCCGGCGGGCGCCGCGACGTGGCCGGTGCAGCTGACCCGGTCCGCGCCGGCGGCGGGGTTCTACCAGCCGGCCCGGCACGCCGAGTCCACAGTGGAGAAACTGACGACGCTGCTCGGCTCGCTGCGCCTGCGCGTCGACGCCGGTGGTGCCGTGCATTTCAAGGGCAGGACGTGGCTGCGGCAGCCGGACGGCACGTTCACCGCCGAGGACGGCCGGGACCACCTGGTGTTCCTGACCGGCAGCGGCGGCCGGCGGTACGCGGCCACCGACGGTCCCGCCTACGAGCTGCTCGACCGCGCCGAGACGCTGCCGTTCAACCTGCTGGTGCTGCTGGCCTTCACCGTCGTCGCGCTCACCGCACTGGCGAACCTGTGGCGCCGCAGGACCGGGACCAGCGCCCGGTGGCGGTGGTCGCGCGCCCTGGCCGCCGGGGCCTGCCTCACCGGGCTGGTGTTCCTGGTCGGGCTCGCCGCCGAGGTGCTGTTCAACCCGGGCGCGTTCCTCCACGGCGTGCCGGCGGGATTCACGCTGCTGCTCGCGCTGCCGCTGCTGGTCCTCGCCGCGTGGGCCTTCGCCGTGGCCGGCACCGTGACGGCGTGGCGCGCGTCGGGTGCCCGGGCCGTGGCGAAGGTCCACCAGGTCGCGCTGCTGGCGGGGATGCTGCCCCTCGTCTGGTTCGTGTGGCAGTGGAACCTCATCGGCTGGCGGTATCCGTGACGGTGCGCACGGCGCCCGGAGGCACGCCGAACGTGCGGCTGAACGCGCGGGAGAACGCGGCCTCCGAGGCGTAGCCGAAGCGGTGCGCCACCTGCGACAGCGGCTCCGGCGACTGCTGCAGGTGGGTGTGCGCCAGCTGCATCCGCCACTGGGTCACGTACTGCATCACCGGCTCGCCGAGCAGGGCGGTGAACCGGGCCGAGAACGCCGAACGCGACATCGCCGCCTCCCGGGCCAGCGACTCCACGCTCCACGGCGCCTCCGGCGCGCGGTGCATCGCGGTGAGCGCGCGGCCGACGTGCTCGTCGCGCAGCGCCGCGAGCCAGCCCTGGTGCGCCTCGGGCGCGGTGTCCAGCCAGCCGCGGATCGCCTGCACCACCAGGACGTCGGCGAGGCGGGTCAGCACCGTCTCGCCGCCGGGCCGCAACGCGGTCGCCTCGGCGGCGATGAGCTGCAGGGTGCTGTGCAGCCAGCCGCCGTCGTCGTCCCACCCGTCGACCTGCAGGACCGGCGGCAGCTGCGTGACGAGCCGCCGGGCCGGGACGTGGTCGCAGCGCAGCACGCAGTAGGTGACCCGGGTCAGCGCGCCGCCGCCGCCGTGGCGCAGCAGCTCGTAGCGGTCGCTGACCCGCTCGACCGGGATGTCGAACAGCGGCGTGGCCCTCGGGTGGCCGGGTCCACTGTGGACGCGGTGCGGGGTGCCGTGCGGGATCAGCGTCAGCCCGCGCGGGCGCAGCGTCCGCGGCGGCTCGCCGTCGACCTCCAGGACGGCCTCGCCGGCGGTCACGACGAGCAGCGCCATCAGCCCGTCCAGTGCCGGCACGTCGATGGCCCACGGCGCGGTCAGCTCCGAGCGGCAGTACAGCGTGCCGGTGAGGCGCAGCAGGTGCAGTGCCTCGCCCAGCGGGTCCGCGGCCGGCGGCAGGATCGTCGTCACCGCCCCATCGTCCTGCACATTGGACGATCTGCAAAGACTTCAGGTGCTTTGATGATTCAACATCTCGCTGGTACCGGCGAGGCTGGACCGCATGAGAACACTCGTCATCGGCTCGACCGGCAAGACCGGACGGCGGATCGTGCGCCGCCTCACCGACCTCGGCCACCCCGTCCGCGGCGCCTCCCGGCGCACCGACCCGCCGTTCGACTGGGAGCGGCCCGAGACGTGGCCGGCCGCCCTGGACGGCGTCGAGGCCGCCTACGTCTCGTACTACTCCGACCTCGCCGCACCCGGGGCGCCCGCCGCGATCGAGGCGTTCACTAAGGCGGCCTCCGCGGCCGGCCTCCGGCGGCTCGTGCTGCTGTCCGGCCGGGGCGAGCACCACGCCGAGAGCTGCGAGGACATCGTGCGGGAGTCCGGGCTCGGGTACACCCTGGTCCGCTCGGCCTGGTTCGCGCAGAACTTCGACGAGGGCGAGCTGCGCCAGGGCGTCCTGGACGGCGCGGTCGTCCTGGCCGCCGGGTCCGTCGCCGAGCCGTTCGTCGACGTCGAGGACATCGCCGACATCGCGGTCGCGGCGCTGCTGGACGAGCGGCACGCCGGCCGCCTGTACGACGTCACCGGCCCGCGGCTGCTCACCTTCGCCGAGGCGGCAGCGGAGCTCGCGGCCGCGTCCGGCCGGCCGGTGACCTACGTGCCGGTCACCGTCGAGGAGTTCCGCGCCGCGCTCGCCGGGCACCCGCAGGCGGACCTGTTCGCGGACCTGTGCGGTGAGGTGTTCGACGGCCGCAACGCCACGCTGGGCACCGGTGTCCGCGACGCGCTCGGCCGGGAGCCGCGCGACTTCGCCGACTACTGCCGGGCCGCGGCGGCCGCGGGAGCCTGGCGGTGATCCGGCGGATCCTGCTGACGGTGGCGGGACTCGTCGCGGTCACGGTCGGCGCGGCGAGCCTGTTCGCGCCGGTGGCGTTCCGTGACCAGTACGGCATCAGCATCGGCGACGACCCGAACCTGCTCAGCGAGACCAGGTCGGCCGGCGGTGCGGTCCTCGCGGTCGGCGTGCTGCTGATCGCGGGGGCGTTCGTCGCCCGGCTGGCGTTCGCGGCGGCGGTGTCCGGCGCCGTGTTCTATCTGGCGTACGCGCTGTCCCGGGGGCTGTCCGCCGCGCTGGACGGCGCCCCCGCCGGCGGCCTGGTGCTCGGCGGGGTGGTCGAGCTGGTCCTCGGGCTGGCCTGCTGTGCCGTGCTCTACCGCGGCGCGGGCCACTCCAGGTCCGGGTCGACCGGCGCCGCGTAGTCGACGCCGGGGACGTCGAAGCCGTACAGGCCGCGGAACTGCGCGCGGAACCAGTCGACGTCGGCGACCTCGGCGATCGTCTCCGGGGTGATCGCCCGCCAGCGCTCCGCGACGGCGGCCTGCACATCCGGGTCCAGCTCCCACCGGTCCAGCCGCAGCCGGCCCTGCTCGTCGAGATCGAGCGGGGCGGCGCCGGTGAGCTGGTCCCACAGCCGCACCGACTGCTCGACCGGCGACTGCAGCGCGTCGCCGAGCACGGCGTGCAGCAGGCTCACGTACAGGGCGATGCCGGGGATCGCGGTCGACGCCTGCGTCACGGCGGCACCGTTGACCGACGTCAGCGCCCGGCCACCGATCGCGGCGAGCCGCTCGTCGAGCTCCCGGGCGGTCTGCTCCAGGTGCACCTTCGCGGCGCCGATCGTGCCGTCGCGGTAGATCGCCGCCGTCAGGCTCGAGCCGATGTAGGACAGTGCGACGGTGCGGAACCCGCTGCGCAGCAGCTTGCGGTCCTCCAGGGCGGTGATCCAGCGGGACCAGTCCTCGCCGCCCATCACCTGCACCGTGTCGGCGGCCTCGGCCTCGCCGGCCGGCTGGGCGGTCACCTCCCGCAGCAGCGGGGTGCCGTCGCTGTCGAACTCGAGGGTCCTCGTCGTGTGCGCCGACCCGAGCGGCTTGATGACCGACGCGTACGTGGTGCCCGTCCGCGGGTCGGTCCGGCGGGGCGCGGCGACGCTGTACACCAGGAAATCGAGCTGACCGAAGCGCTTCGCGATCAGGTCCAGCACCTCGTCCTTGGTGGTGTCGGCGAAGGCGTCGGCGTTGACGAACGTGAAGTCGCTGCCCGCCTCGGCGGCGACCGCGTCGGTGGCGATCGTGCGATACCAGCCGGCGGTGCCGGTGCGCCGCCCGGGCGGCCGCTCGAACGCGACGCCGACGCCGTGGATGCCGTGCCGTCGCAGACCCGCGAGGGTGGCGGCCAGGCCGTAGCCGGCGCTGGAGCCGATGACGAGCGCGACCTTCGGGTCGGCCTCCGTCCCGGTCGGCGCGGGGATCTGCGCGACCATGTCGGCGACGCTGCGGAAACAACCGGTCGGGTGCGCGTCGAGCAGCAGGAACCCTCGCCCGGTGGGACTGACGACACGTGCGGCCACGATGCTCCCTCGAAGATCGGATGGTGCCGTCCCATCCTGTCATGGCGCCTGCGGTGTCCGGTTTCCGGCAGCGTCCATGTGATCGGCGTCCGTCACTGCCTAGGTTTGCGGCGTGGATCTCATCGCCAGCGCCGACGCCAGTGCGGACAACATCCTCGACTATTCCGTCACCCCGGCCTGCCAGTCGTACGTGATCGGCGAGCACGTCGTGCGGATCCCGCGCTGCCAGGTCCTCGCGGTGGCGAACCTGTCCAACCACCAGCCGCCGTCGTTCCCCTTCCCGCGGGTGCCGTCGGCGCCGTCGGACCTGCGGGGCGGCGCGCACGCCTTCGTCGGGTTCCGCGACGGCGCGACCGGCAGCTGGGACTACACGGTCTCGGCCCGCGCCGAATCCGACGACTGCCGTGCCGTCAGTTTCCGCGTGTACGTGGAGCAGGGCTGGGCCGGCATCACCGGGCTGGTCTTCCGTACCGGCGCGGTCTTTCCCGGCTACGGGAAGCTCGAACTGGAGTCCTACCGGATCGTCTTCGACGCGATCACCGGGTTCATCTTCTCCACGGTCACGACGTCCCGGGCCGGCAAGGACGCTGACTCGCCGGACGTCGACCCGGACGAGTACGCGCTGTCCGCCGCCCGCTCGCTCGCCCCCGAAGGCATGCACCTGCGGGTGCGCGCCCTGGACCGGCCGCTGCCGCCCGGGCGCAGCTTCCGCGTCGACCTGGACACCGGCGCCGTCATCGAGGTGCGCAACCGTTGACACCGCATTGACGCGATTCTACGTTGAACATATGTTCAGAACTTCTGTTCAGAACGATCGGTTCGACGTCGCGGTGATCGGTGGCGGGCTCGCCGGCCTGGCCACCGCGCTGCGACTGCAGGCGGCGGGCTGCGCCACGGTGGTCCTGGAGGCACACGGGCACGCCGGCGGCTGCGCGGGCTACTACCGGCGCCGCGGCTTCTCCTTCGACGTCGGCGCCACCACCCTCGTCGACTTCGAGCCGGGCGGCGTCGGCGCCGAGCTCTTCGACGCGGTCGGCATGCCACCGCTCGCCGGCGAGGCACTGCCCGGGTATGTGGCATGGCTGCCCGACCGGACCGTCGTGCTGCACCGCGACCCCGCGGCGTGGCACGACGAGCGGCTGCGGATGCTCGGCGACACGCAGCGGCACCGGCGGTTCTGGGCGCTGCTCGACCGGCTCGCCGACGCGTTCTGGCGGGCCAGCCGGGCCGGCGCGCGGATGCCGGTGCGGCGCCCCGCCGACGTGGTCCACAACGTCCGCGCGATGCGCGTCAGCGACCTGCACCTGGCCAGGCACGTCACCGGTACCCTCGGCGGGGCGCTGCGACGGCACGGCCTGCGCGACGACGCCGCCCTCGTCGGGCTGCTGTCGATGCTCGTCGAGGACACGGTCCACAGCACCGTCGACGACGCGCCGCTGGTCAACGCGGCCCTCGGCATCACCATCCGCGGTGCCGGGCTCACCCGCGCGACCGGCGGCATGCGCGGGTTCTGGCGGGCGCTCGTGGCGCACTACCGGTCGCTGGGCGGCGACCTGCGCTGCGGCTGGCGCGTCACCGCTGTCTCCGGACGGTTCGTTGTGGACGGGCCGCGGGGCGCCGTGCATGCTTCCCAGGTCGTCAGCGCGGTGCCCGCCGCCACGACTGCTGCGCTGTGCCCGGATGCCCGGCCCGCGCTCTCCGGCTTCCTGCGCCGTGACACCCCGGACCTCGGCGGCGCGGCGATGGTCTGCCTCGGCGTGCCCTTGGATGAGGTCGAGGGGCAGCGCTTTACCCATCATCAGTTGCTGCGCTCCTATGCCGAGCGGCTCGGCGACGGCAACAACATGTTCATGTCCGTGTCGGCGCCGGACGACCTCGACAGCGCACCACCGGGCCACCGCGCCGTGATGCTGTCCACCCACACGGACCTCGACGGCTGGTCGGACCTCGACGACCGGGAATACCCGCGGCGCCGCGACGCGCTCGGCGACCGGCTCCTCGCCGAAGCCCGCCGGGTCTACCCGCGCCTCGGTTCACGGGCGGTGGTCCGGGAGATCGGCACCCCGCGGACCTACGCGCGGTACACCTCCCGCCCCCGGGGTGCCGTCGGCGGCGTGCGGCAGCGGCCGTCCAACGCCAACCAGCACGCCGTACCCCACCGCCTCGCCGTGCCAGGTCTGTGGCTGGTCGGCGACTCCACCTGGCCCGGCCTCGGCACCGTCGCGTGCGTGCTCGGCAGCCGCATCGTCGCCGAAGGGGTGCTGCGGTCGTGAAGCCGGCGCTGGACGACCTCGGCACGGACCTCCTGACCACCCGCCGGTGGCAGCGGCGGCTCGCCCTGGCCCGGCCGCTGCTCGGCGTCGCCGCCTACGTGCTCGCCGCCGCGCTCGGGCTGTGGTGGCTCACGCCGCTCATCATGTTCGGGATCTTCGTCGCGGTCGTCACCGTCACCCACGACGTCGTGCACCGCTCGATCGGCCTCGGGCCACGCGCCACCGAGTGGGCGCTGTTCCTGTGCGGCCTCGTCCTGCTGGAGAGCGGCCACGCCTACCGGGCCACCCATCTGCAGCACCACCGCGCGTTCCCGTCCGCCCCGTCCGACGACCCGGAGGGCTACCCCGCGCACCTGGGACCTTTTGGCGCCGTGTGCTACGGCCCGGTGTTTCTCGTGCGGCTGTGGTGGTGGGCGTACCGCCGCCCCCTTGCTCAACGCCGCTGGCTGCTTGCCGAGGCCGCCTTGCCGGTGCTCGTCATCGCCGCCGGGACCTTCATCCCTGCCCTGCTGTGGTACGCCGCGGTGGCCGTGGTGGGCAGCTGGGTCTATCCGCTGCTGACCGTCTACCTGCCGCACCACGACTTCGGCGACACCCCGCTCACCCAGACCCGGACGCTGCGCGGACGGGTGATCCCCGCGATGTTCCTGGAGCTGACCTACCACCTGGAGCACCACCTGTACCCCCAGGTGCCCAGCCACCAGCTCGCCGAGCTGGGCCGCCGCCTCGACCCGTTCCTCGCCGCCTCCGGAGTCCGCCCGCACCGGGTGATCTGACATCGCCTACGGTTGCCGGTGATGTCGCGCCGAACAGAGACCCGCGAGCGCATCCTGCGCGCCGCCGTCGACACCCTGGCCACGCAGGGCTTCTCGACCACCACCGCCAGGGCCATCGCGGCCACAGGCGGCTTCGCCCCGGGCGTCATCTACTACCATTTCGAGGACCTCGAGGACCTGCTGCTGGCGGCGATGCGGTACACCAGCGACAGCAGGATGGACCGCTACACCACCCGCACCCTCGACGTGCGCGGCGCGGCTGCGCTCCTGCCCGTGCTGCGCGAGCTGTACGACGAGGACGTCGCCACCGGCCACATCGCCGCCGTGCAGGAGCTCGTGGCCGGCGCGGTCGGCTCCACCCGCCTCGCCGACGGCGTGCGCGCCGAGGTCCGCCGCTGGGAGGACTTCACCGAGGCCCTGATCGCCCGCCTCCTCGGCGACACCCCCTTCGCCGCCCTCATCCCGGGCCGCGAGGCGGCGATGGCCGCAATGGCGTTCTACCTGGGCCTCGAGATGCTGACCCACCTCGACGGCGACCGCACCCGCAGCGACACCCTCTTCGCCGCCGCCACCCGCTTCGCCGCTCTCCTGGACGCCTTCTCCCTGCCCGCTGACGGCGAGTAGTTGCCTGGCTTTGTTCCGTTGACTCGGGGGCGCGCTGCTGGACTCGGGGGTGTGCGGGTTCGAGAATGGACGGGTAGCGCCTACCCGGGGGGAGGCGGCACGTGCCACGACCGTATTTCTCTTTGGACGCACCGTCTTCCGGGTCTTCTGCGGCTCCTGGGCCGATCGACTGGGATGCCCGGCTCGCGGCGGCGCAGGCTTCGTGGTCGCGGCGCCGGTTGGAGCGGCTGCGGGTCAGGGCGGAGTTCGCGGAGGCGCGGTCGCACGGGTTGGCGGCCCGTCATGCGACGAAGCTGGCTCGGTTGAGGAACGCCCGGTTGCTGGAGGAACTGTCCTCCGAGCCGGGGGCGGTGGTCGCACGACCTTCCACGCCGGGGCCGGTGGCGGCGCTGCCTTCCGCATCCCCGCCGAGGCGCGCGGCATGCGCTGCCCCGAGCAGCCCAGCACCCGACGACTCACTGGTCATCACCTCGACGCCCACGCCCGCCCGGCCAACTCCCGTGCCTGCTCAGCCAGCGCCTCTTCCTACCCACCCGCCTGCTGCGTCTGCCCGGTCTCCGGTCGCCTGCCCGACGCCGGCTGCTGCGTCTGCCCGGCCTCCGGTCGCCTGCCCGACGCCGGCTGCTGCGTCTGCCCGGCCTCCAGTCGCCTGCCCGACGCCGGCTGCTGCGTCTGCCCGGCCTCCAGTCGCCCGCCCGACGCCGGCTGCTGCGCCTGCCCGGCCTCCACGCGCCCGCCCAGCACCAGCACCAGCACCAGCACATGAGCCTGTCCGACCCGCTCCTGCCAGATCCGTTCCGATCCGCTCCGCACCTGCACGCTCAGGGCCAGCAATTACGCCTGCCCGGCACGCTCCTGCCGGGCCTGCTCCTGTCCGCCCCGCACCAGCACGCCCAGCGCAAGCGGTCGGGCCTGTCCGGCCTGCGTCTGACTGCCCAGCGCCAGCAGCTGCGCCTACCCTGTCCGCTTCTGCCAGGTCCGCTTCCACGCGCCCCGCATCCATGCGCCAAGCACCTGCGACTGCTCGGTCCGCTGCGCCCGCATCCGTGCTTGCGGAGCCGGTAGGCACGTCTGCTCAACCGGATCCTGCGCCAGATCGGCCAACGTCCGCGTGTGCTCGGCCGGCGCTCGCGGCCGGCCGGTCGGCATCTGCTCCTGTTCCAGCTCGACCGTCCTTGCGCCTGCTCGGCCAGTGCCCGCGTCGCCGGGCCGGCATTTGCGACAGCCGACCAGCGGCCGGTGTGCTCCCCAATCGGCATCCGCGCCCCCATCCGCGCGATCGCGATCCCTGCCTGCTTGCCCCGGCCCGGGTCATCGCTTCTGCCCTCGCGGCCTCCCGCCGCAACTCGGAACGTCCGTCGCCGTATCACCACGGCTCCGCCCGCGGTGGTCGGAAGCCGCGGCCCGATCACTGCGTAATGCAGCAGCGGGCGGTGGTGTGTTCAGGCGCCGGGGCGTTCAGCGTTCGCGGTGGGCGCCGGTGGGTGGGTGGAGGCGGTCGGCCAGGTCGAGGACGTCGCGCGCCGCCGTTGTCGTGCGGGTCTGGTGCTCTGCGTCGTCGGCGTCGAAGGTGCGGCGGCGGGCGGGGGTGACCGCGCGGGGTGTGGCACCGGCGAGGACGATGCAGTTGCGGCCGTCGGCTTTTGCCTGGTAGAGGGCGTGGTCGGCGTCGCGGAGCAGGTCGCTCAGGGTGCCGCCGCCGGGGGTGAAGCGGACGCCGAAGCTTGCCGTGAACGCGGGTGTGCCGCCCACGGCCAGCTGGGGCACAGCGGCGCGCAGCGCCTCGAGGCGGGCCATGGCGGACTGGACGTCTGGGGCCCTCAGGATCAGGGCGAACTCCTCGCCGCCGATGCGGCCGGACAGGTCGCCACGGGCCAGACCGCGGGAGACAGTCCTCCGGGAGACGGGCCGTCACGGGACCGACCGTCGGTGGTCCGGTCGTCGGCGATCCGGTCGTCGGGGGACGAGCCGTGGGGGGACGAGCCGTGGGGGACGAGCGGTGGGGACGAGCGGTGGGGGACGAGCCGTGGGGGGACGAGCCGTGGGGGGACGAGCCGTGGGAAGAGGAACTGTCAGGGGACGGGTCGTCACGGGAGGAGTCGTCAGGGGACGAACCGCCACGGGAGGAACTGCCAGGAGGTGAGCCGCCGCGGTAAGAGCCGTCAGGGGACGAGCTGTCACGGGCAGAGCTGTCGTGAGAGGAGCTCCCAGGAGACGAGCCGTCACAGGATGAGTCGTCAGGGGACGAGGCCGTCACGGGATGAGTCGTCAGGGGACGAGGCCGTCACAGGACGAGCCGTCAGGGGAGGAGGTGTCAGGGGACGAGTCGTCAGGGAGGAGGTGTCGGGGGAGGAAGTGCCAGTGGGTAGGGGCAGGCCGGTTTGCAGGAGTTGGCCGAAGGCGCGTAGGGCGCGGTCGCCGGCTTCGTGGCCGTGGGTGTCGTTGAGGAGCTTGAAGTGGTCCAGGTCGGCCATGACGACGGAGAGGGGTTCTCCGGTGTCGAGCAGGTTGCGGGCGCGGGTTTCGAACGCGCGGCGGTTCAGCAGGCCGGTGAGGGCGTCGGTGGTTGCCTGCAGCTGGGCCTGTTCGAACGAGCGGAGGTTGCCGATCCTCGACCCGACCTGGCCGGCGAGCAGCCTGAGGCCGGCGAGGCGTGCGTCGTCCGGGGGTGCGCCGGGTGAGGAGGTGGCGTGCAGGACGCCGAGGGGGCGGCCCATGAACGTGACCGGCACGCATGCCGCGGACAGCGGGCCCTGTGGGCGGCCTTGCAGCTTCGGGCAGGCGTGCAGGGCGGTGCTGTCGTCGAAGACCATCGGGTGGCCGCGGCGGATCGCGACGCAGCCGAAGGGGGATGTGACGGGGCAGCGCTGCGGGGCGTCCAGGGCGTTGCCGGAGCGGCGGTCCAGGCGGGCGTTGGAGGAGTCGGCGAGCAGCAGTTCGGCCGGGTGCCGCGGCACGAGGGTGTGCAGGGCGCGGGCGGCGACGGCGTGTGCGTCGGGTTCGGTGTCGGCCATCTCGAACGCCTCGGCGAGCTGGCTGCCGAGGCTCTCGCGCTGGGCCTCGGCGGTGCGCTGGTGCAGGGTGGCGCGCAGGGTGTCGGCGGTGTCGTTGAAGGCGGCGGCGAGGGCGTTGATTTCGGGGCGCCGCCGGCCGGGATGCGGGCGTCCAGGTCCCCGGCGCTGATCCGCCGGGCGACCGCGGCGAGGGCGTGCAGGCCGCGCAGGATGGACCGGGCGAGCAGCGCCGTGAGCGCGACCATCGCCGCGGCGGCGGCCAGGGCCGCCGCCAGCAGGGCCAGGCTCCAGGTCCGCTCGGTGGCGCGGGCGGCGGCGAACCGGGCGGCGCGGTCCGTGGTGAGCTGGGCCGACAGCTGCGACAGCTGCGCGTCGAGGGCGTCGGCGCGCTCCTCGAACGCCGCCGCGTCCACCAGGGCCGCCGGCCGGTCGGTGAACGCCTTGTCGATGATCCCGCCCGCGTCGCCGAGCAGCGCCAGCTCCGCCGAGCAGCGCCAGCTCCGCCGCCCGCAGGGCCGCGAAGGGCGAGCCGTCGGGCAGCAGTGCCGAGAGCCGCACGACCTCGTCGCGGACGCGCGAGGCGGCGGCGTCGAACTCGGCGCGGACCTCGGTCGCGGGCCGGTCGACCGCGCCGGCGCTGACGGTGCGGGCGAACCAGACCTGCGCCCGCACCTTGTGCTGCAGCGCCAGGACCTCCAGGGTCACGGTCTGGACGGTGCCCATGCGCACCTCGGCCTCGTTCGCCGCGCGTACCCGGTGAGCCCGACCACGCCCAGCACGACAGCGAGCAGGACGCCTACGACGGCGATACCGTACAGCCGGCACCGCACGCTCAGTCGCCGGCCGGCACCGCCCAACAACGCGCCCGCTCGACCTGCCGAACCCTGCCGGCCGGGCCGGGAACGGGGCGCGTTGAGGATTCAGCCGGTGCGCAGCGGGCCGCGCGGGCGGGCGCCGGCGGCGAGCCAGGCCTCGATGCTGCGGGTGTACCGGGGCAGCGGCTGGGCCTCCGGGTGATACTCGCGGATGAGTGCCGCGGCGTCCGCTGGTGCGTGCCCCAGCAGCCGCAGGATGGCGTAGGCGACCATGGCGGAGCGGTGCCGGCCGTGCTGGCAGTGTACGAGGACGCGGGCGTCCGGGTCGCGGGTGAGGACGTCGGCGGCGAACAGGGCCGCGCGGGACCAGCGCCTCGGCGGCTGCGGCAGGTGTACGTCCCACATCGGGGCGTGCACGACGTTCGCGGGGCCGAGCAGCGCCCGTTCGACCGCCAGGTCCTGTGACAGCCACGTCTGGTGGGTGGCCCGGCAGTTGACGATGTGCGTGACGCCGCAGCCGGGCAGCGCGGCGAGGGTCGCCGGGGTCGGCAGCGCGCCGATCGCGACCCGGGTGCCGGCGATCCACTGCGGCTCGTAGCGCCGGGCCGGGGCGTAGAAGCGGGTGCTCAGCGCGTGCACACGGTGCCGCCACCCCATCCGCCCAGCCCTCCCCGCGTCAGCCCGGTCCGAGAACGCCGGCGCCGACTGTACCGACGCCGCGGGGAAACGGCAGCGCGCTCAGAACGGCGACGGCAGGACGATCGAGCCGACCGTGGCGTCGCTCAGGCCGCAGTGGACGCGGACCCGGCCGTCGTCGAGGACCTCCATCGAACCGGGGAAGACCACGTCGGTGAGGTCCGGGCGCTTCGGCGTGGCCGGCGGGAAGTCCGAGCGCATCGCGATGATCCGTGGCGTGGTGGCGGTGCAGGCGGCCGGGTCGATGGTCCACCAGGCCCCGGCGTACTCCTGCGGGCCGCCCTCCTCGCCGACGGCGACGTGGCCGAGGACGCCGATGCGGTCGCCGAGGTCGTACAGCTCGTTGACGCCGAGTTTGGTGTCCTCGGCGATCTGGTCGTGGAAGACGTGGGCCTTGCCGATCAGCTCCGCGGACAGCTCGGTGTAGTCCTCCGCCATGATCAGGCTCACCCGGCCGCGGCCGGCGGTGCCACCCTGCGGGCGGCCGCACACCGCGAGGCCGTCGGCGCGTTGCAGCAGCCGGATGTCCTTCATGTGCGGCACCTCGAGGAACGGCGTGGCCGGGTCGAGCCGCTGCACGTCCGGCGCGGCGTGGAAGCGGGTGACGACCATCGGCGGGTCGTGCCGGAAGTCCAGCGAGACCACCCCGAACACCAGCACCGGCGTGCCGTCGGGGGCCAGCACCCACGCGGCGAACGGATCCTCCGCCGCGGTGAAGACCGGGGTGTCCGGCGCGGGCCGCCAGCCGTCGCCGTCGCGCTCGTAGAAGCAGATCTCCGGGTCCCACGAGGACGCGTCGCGCCAGTAGCTGTCCGGCGACTCGATCCGCACCGCGAGCAGGGTGCGGGTGCCCTGCCGCACGACGCACGGGTTGTAGGCGAGCCGGTCACCGACGCCGGGGATGACCTCGGCCACGCCGGATGGGCGGTCGGAGCGGCGCAGGTGGTCGGCGACGAGGTTGCGGTACCCGACGGCGGGCAGCGTCATGGGGGATTCCTCAGCGGTCCTGGACGGGCGGGGGACACAAGCACCGTAACGCCGCCATCGGGCGGGTTGGCGGGATAGCAGGGTGAATGTCGGAAGCACCGACACCCGACGCGCCCGGGCGGCCGTGCGGTGGTTTCGGCACTAAACTGCGGTGATGGCACACGACGGTGCGCGGCGTGGGGCCGTGCCGGCCACCGCGGGCGGCGACGGTGACGCCGTCGCGGCGGTGGTGCGCTCGCTGCTGTCGGCGGTGCCGGCGGGGTGCACCTGGCTGCTGCCGCTGACCGACGAGGACGGCCGGGTCGCCGACTTCCTCGTCGCGGCGGTGAGCGGGCGCGGCGAGGACCTCTACCGCCGCGGTGCCAACCGGATCGGCGAGCGGGTCAGCGACCTGTATCCGAGCATGGTCGGCGGGCCGCTGTGGCAGCTGTATCTGCGGGTCCAGGCCGACGGGGTGGCCGCCGAGCTGGCCGACTTCCGGTATGTGGAGCAGCGGGCCGGGGTCGTGGCGGACTCGCAGTTCGCGGTGAGCGTGCATCCCGTCCTCGGCGGGCTGCTGGTGTGGTGGCAGCGCGTCGACGAGGCACGTCGCCGCATGGAGCACACGGAGCTGCTCGGCAGCCTCGGCTGGGCGGAGTATGACCTGATCACCGGGCGCAGCGAGTGGTCGCCCGGCATGTTCCGGATCTTCGAGCGGGACCCGGCGCTGGGGGCGATGTCGCGCTCGGAGCAGGCCGCGGCGCTGCTCGCCGACGACCGGGGCGTGAGCGAGACCGCGTGGCAGACCCTGGACAGCGGCGCCGCGTCCGACGTGACCGTGCGGTTCCGGACCGGGGAGACGGTGAAGTACCTGCGGATCCTGTCCGACGTCGCCCGCGACGCCGACGGCAAGCCGTTGAAGATCTACGCCGTCGTGCAGGACGTCACGACCCGCGAGGACGCCCGCTCGGCGATGGAGCGGCTCAGCGACCAGCTGCGCACCCGCGAGATGACGGCGCTCGCCGAGCACCGCCTGGCCGCGCAGCTGCAGAACATGATCCAGCCGGTGCCGCGGGAGCCGTTCCCGCTCGCGGGGCTCCAGGCGGTGGTCAGCTACCTGCCCGCGGAGAGCGCCGTGCAGGTCGGCGGCGACTGGTATCACGCGCAGACCCTGCCCGACGGGCTGGTGGCCCTGGCCGTCGGCGACGTCGCCGGACACGGCCTGGACGCCGCGAACGGCATGGCGCACCTGCGCTTCTCGCTGGTGGCGTGGCTGTCGATCGGCATCCGCGACCCGGGCACGCTGCTCGCCCACATGAACCGGTTGTGCCTGCAGCTGGGCATCACCGGCACCGCCGCGATCGGCGTCTACGACCCGGGCGCGAGGACGCTGTCGTGGGCGCGGGCCGGGCACATGCCGCCGCTGCTGGCCCGTGCCGGCGCGGTCAGCGAGCTCGAGCGGCCCGCCGGGCTGCTGCTCGGCGCGGGCGACGACGCCACCTATCCGGTCCTCGCCTCGACCCTGCGCGACGACGACCTGGTCCTGTTCTACACCGACGGGCTGGTCGAGCGCCGCGGGTCCGGCATCGACGTGATGCTCGACCGGGTGAAGCAGACCCTTGCCGACGTCTCCGCCGACACCGGCTCGCAGCCACTGACCCGCCTGCGTGGCCTGCTGCACTACGCTAGCCCCGACGACGACACCTGCACCCTGGCGGTCCGCGTCCTGCCCTGACAACAGACCTGACAGGCCGGAAGCCGGGGAGGCCGGGAAGCCGCAAGGCCGGAAGCCGGAAAGCCGGCAGGTCAGAGGTGCAGCCGCAGCCGCACCGTGGTCCCGTCCGGGCCGCTGACCGTGTCGACCTGGTCGCAGATCCGCTCGACGATCGGCAGCCCCCGCCCGCGCACCGCGTCCGGCGCCGGCATCGGCCGCTGGAACGTGCGCGGCGGTCCCTGGTCGACGACGTCGCAGACGATCTGCCCGGCGTCGGTCCACACCCGGACCCGGCCGCCGCCGGTGGTGTGCTGCACCGTGTTCGTGGCCAGCTCGTTGACCGCCAGCATCAGCATCTCGGTCCGGGCCTCGGACATGCCCAGCGCCAGGGCCTGGTCCCGCACGAACGCCCGGACCGCGCCGAGGTCCTCGGCATCGCTGTAGAACAGCGTGCCGGGCGCGTCGGTGCTCATGAAGCCTGCCCGGCGCCGTGGGGCGGCAGCGCCAGCAGCTCGCCGACCCCGGTCATCTCCAGGACGTCGGCGACGGCCCCTCCCGCGTTGACCACGTGCAGCCGGCGGCCCTGCCGCTGGGCGGCGTGGTGGCCGGTGACCAGGCCGTGCACGCCGCTGGAGTCGATGAACCGCAGCGCGGTCAGGTCCACGACGATGACGGGCGCGCTGTCGACGGCCGCCAGCAGCACGGTCGTGAGCTCCTCGCGCGTGGTCAGGTCGCACTCGCCGACCAGGGACACGACGGCCCGGCCGTCCTCGGCCGACGTCCGCGCCTCGAACATCGCCATCGTGCCGCACCACCCCTCACGTCGCCCCGGAGCTGTCCTGGTCACCATCATGGCATCCGGGACCCGCCGCAGTGCGTCGCGCATCACCCGCTCAGGTGCCCTCCGGTGTCCGGGGCTTCCCTGTCGTCCCGAAGTGCGGGCACGACGAGGCCGCTCTCGTACGCCACGACCACCGCCTGCGCCCGGCTGCTCAGCCGCAGCTTGGACATCAGCCGCTTCACGTGGGTCTTCACGGTCGCCTCGCTGAGCACCAGCCGCTCGGCGATGTCGGTGTTGCTCAGGCCGTTGCCGACGAACCGCAGCACCTCGGTCTCCCGGGCGGTCAGCTCGTCCAGGCGGGTACCGGCCGGGGCGCGGCGGTGATGCATCGCGTACGTCTCGATCAGCCGGTGGGTGATCCGCGGCGCGATCAGGATGTCACCGCCGGCGACGGTGTGGATCGCCGACACGATCCGCTGCGGCGGGGTGTCCTTGAGCAAGAACCCGGAGGCGCCCTCGGCGAGGGCGGCGTACACGTACTCGTCGAGGTCGAAGGTGGTCAGCACGACGACCCGCGGGCGGTGTTCCCCGGGGGCGGCCAGGATCCGGCGGGTGGCGCCGATGCCGTCCAGGACCGGCATCCTGATGTCCATCAGGACGATGTTGGGCGCGGTGGAGGCCGCGAGCGCCACCGCCTCGGCGCCGTCGGCGGCCTCGCCGGCGACCTCGAGCCCGGGCGCGGCCCGCAGCAACGCCACCAGCCCGGCCCGGATCAGTGCCTGGTCGTCGGCGACCAGGACCCGGACGGTCATGCCGTCACCTCCGCTGCGCTCCGGACCGCTCACAGGGACACCTCAGTCGGCAGGCGCAGCACGACCGCGAACCCGCCGCCGTCGGCAGGTCCCGCGGTGAGGACGCCACCGTACAGTTCGGCGCGTTCCCGCATGCCCCGGATGCCGTGCGACGTCGCTGGGCGGTGCTGCGCGCGCTGGTGCGGGCGGACCGCGCCGTCGTCGGTGACCCGCACCGTCAGTGTCCGTTCGCCGTGCTCGACGTGCACCCGGGCGGTGGCCGGGCCGGCGTGCTTGAGCACGTTGGTCAGCGACTCCTGCACGACCCGGTACGCGCACAGGTCCGGCCCGGGCGGCAGCGGGCGCGCCTCGCCGGTCACCGCGACCTCGACCGGCAGGCCGGCGCCGCGGATGCGCTCCACCAGGTCGGGAAGCTGCGCCAGGCCCGGCTGCGGCTGCAGCTGCGAGCCCTCCACGTCGTCGACCCGCAGCACGTCCAGCAGGCGGCGCAGGTCCAGCAGCGCCTCCCGGCTCGCGCCGCCGACCGTGGCGATCGCGGTCCTGGCCGTGGGAAGGTCCGTGTCCAGCACGTACTCCGCGACGCCCGCCTGCAGCGAGATGACCGACATGTGGTGGGCGACGATGTCGTGCAGCTCCCGCGCGATGCGGACCCGTTCCCCGGCGACGAGCTGCGCCGCCTCCGCCGCGAGCCGCTCGGCGCGCCGCCCCCACCGCCGGGTGCCCTCGCCGAGGACCCACGCGCCGAGCATCACCAGCACCGACTGGGCGATCTGCGACCACACCACGGCCGAGGTCGCGGTGGCGTACGCGATCGCCGTCGCCGCGATCGTCGTGGCGAACACGGCGGCGGCGACGGGCCGGGAGCGCAGCGTCGCCACGGTGAACATGGCCACGACCATGCCGACGCCGCCGTTGGGGAACTCGCCGTAGCCGAGCAGGCTGTACGCGGCGAGCGCGGCCACGATGACCAGCGTCGTCAGCACCGGCGCCCGCTGCCGCAGCGCGAGCGGCGCGACCGTCAGCACGCCGAGCACCGCGGCCCGCCAGTCGGGCCGGCCGTCGGCCTGGCCGGCGAGGGTCGCCACGCTCAGTCCCGCGAGGACCACCGCGAGCAGCACGTCGACCAGGACGGTGTTCAGGGGCACCCGCATCCATGCAACGCTATCCGCCGCCGGGCGCGGGATCGACCACCAGCGGTGGTATCCGCGCCTACCCCCAGGAGGGTAGCCGCGGTTGCCGTCTGAGAGTGACGACGGACGTCGATGCGCTGCATAGCGTCGAGGGCATGAGAACCGTATGGATGACCGTGACCGCAGTGACCGCCGTGACCGCGACGCTCGGCACCGCCGGGGTCGCCGAGGCGGCCCGGCAGCACCGCCCGGACGTGCGCGCCGTGCTGCAGCGTGACAGTGACGCGCTGCTGGCACAGGGCGCGCCCGGGGTACAGGTCGAGCTGGACACCGCCCGCGGCGACGTGCGGGTCCGCAGCGGCTTCGGCGACGTCGCCGCGCGGACCCCGGTGCCGTGGGACGGCAGGTTCCGCGTCGGCAGCTACACCAAGACGTTCGTGGCCGCGACGCTGCTGCAGCTCGTCGGCGAGGGCAGGCTGTCGCTGGACGACACCGTCGAGCGGTGGCTGCCGGGGGTCGTGCAGGGCAACGGCAACGACGGGCGCACCGTGACCGTCCGGCAGCTGCTGCAGCACACCAGCGGCCTGCCGGAGTACCTGGCCGGGATGACGTACCTCTTCGACCAGCAGGGCTTCGAGCAGCACCGGTACGACACCGTCACCCCGGAGCAGGCGGTCGCCACGGCCATGACGTTCCAGCCGGAGTTCGCCCCGGGCACGCAGTGGAGCTACTCGAACACCAACTACGCCCTGGCCGGGCTGATCATCCAGCGGGTCACCGGGCACACCTGGCAGCACGAGGTCCGCCGGCGCATCATCGAGCCGCTCGGGCTGCGCCACACCACGGCCCCGGACACCGACCCGGACGTCCCGAGCCCGCACGCGATCGGCTACGAGCGCTTCGCCGGGCCGGGCGGCACGCAGGACGACCCGAAGTACGGCGAGCCGATCGACGCGACCAGGCTCAACCCGTCGTGGGGCGGCGCCGCAGGGGCGATCATCAGCACCACCGGCGACGCCAACCGGTTCCTGCAGGCCCTGCTCGGCGGACGGGTGCTGCGGCCGGCCGAGCTCGCCGAGATGCGCCGCACCGTGCCGACGAACGACGAGTTCCGCGAGAACTGGCCCGGCGCCCGCTACGGGCTCGGCCTCATGTGGATCCCCAACTCGTGCGGCGGGTCCTGGTCCCACGGCGGCGACATCCACGGGTACCGCACCCGCAACGGTGTCACGGGTGACGGCACGCGCAGCGTCGTAGTGTCGATGAACACCGACTCGTTCCAGCGCGCGCCGGGCGTCCCCGCGCCGACCAAGGACATCACGGTCGACCTCATCGACCACGCCCTGTGCGGCGTGCGCTGACCCGCCTGGTTTACTGCGACATCGTGGAGCATGTGCTGGAACCCGACGACCGGACGCTGCACGGTCACTTCTCGGCGGATTACCCACCGGTGCTGACCGTGCGGCCCGGCGACAGCGTCACCTTCCGGACCCTCGACTGCTGGTGGTCCGCCGGCCCCTACGCCGGTGAGCACCCGCCGGACCGCCCGCGCGTCCCGCAGCACCGCCCCGAGTACGGCCACGCGCTGGTCGGGCCGGTCGCCGTCGAAGGGGCGAAGGCCGGGCAGACCCTCGAGGTCCGCGTCGACGCGGTCGTCCCGGCGACGTGGGGGACCACGGTCGCCGGCGGCTGGCCGAGCGGCCCGAACCGGCGGTACCACCTGGAGACCGAGGGTGTCGTGCACGCGTGGGAGCTCGACCCGGCCGCGATGACCGGCCGCAACCAGCACGGCCACACGGTGCCGCTGCGCCCGTTCATGGGCGTGATGGGCATGCCGCCCGCCGGGCCGGGGGAGCACTCGACGATCCCGCCGCGGGTGCACGGCGGCAACATCGACTGCAAGGAACTGGTCGCCGGGACCACGCTGCTGCTGCCGATCCCCGTCGACGGCGCCCTGTTCTCCGTCGGCGACGGGCACGCGGCCCAGGGCGACGGCGAGGTCAGCGGCACCGCGATCGAGTGCCCGATGGACCGGGTGACGCTGACGTTCGGGGTGCGCGAGGACTTCCCGGTGCCGGGACCGGTCGCCCGCACCGCCGACGCCTGGATCACGATGGGTCTCGGCGAGACCCTCGACGACGCCGCCTATGCCGCGCTGGAGTCGATGTTCGCGCTGCTGGAGCGGTTGCACGGGGTGGCGCGGGCGGACGCGGTCGCGCTCAGCAGTGTGGCGGTCGACCTGCGGGTCACCCAGATCGTCAACCAGGTGGTCGGGGTGCACGCCGTCCTGCGCGACGGAGCCATCAGTACAGCTCCTCCTCGCTGACGACCGGTGCGACGGTGTCCTCGGGGCGCCCGACCCGCGCGGCCGAGCCGAACATGGGCCCGCGCGCCGGATGCACGGGGGCGAAGGCGGCGAAGCCGCGGTGTCTCGGGATGTCGTCGTACACCGCCTCCATCCCGCCGCGGATCAGGTAGGTCTCATGCCAGAAGCCGGTGCCGCCGCTGTCCCGCAGGAAGTCGCGCCACCAGCGCCGGTGCGGTTCGGAGCGCGCCCATGACAGGAGCGCGGGCAGGTCCTGCCAGTACTGGCGGATGCCGACGTGCATGGGGAACAGCGACCACAACAGCGACTCGTGCGCGAGCAGGCCTTCGGGCCTGCCGGTCGCGGACCGGCCGATCTGCGGGCCGTAGCCCATGAGTGTCCGCAGGCCGTAGAGCCGGTTGACGCGCATGCCCAGATAGACGACCACGAGGTCCGGATAGGATGACAGGTCGACGGTCTGCCGATTGACGCGGGTAGGCATCGCGGGCGCTCCTTGGCTCGATGTGCGAGGAGACCGACGGTATACAGCAGGACTGAATAGGCACTTGACGTCGACTGAATGCACACGGCGGCAAGGGCCGGCCGTCACCCCAGCCGGGGGAGCTCGGCGAGCAGGTCGGCGGCGCGCGTCGCGAACAGCAGGGCCCCGCGCTCCTGCGAAAGGGTGAGCGCCCGACGGGCGGCGCTTGCGGCGGACCCGACGTCGCCGCCGGCAAGGAGTGCCTTCGCGCGGATGAGGAGCACCAGGCCCTCCGCGTACCGTTCGCCGTGCCGGTCGATGAACGTCTCGGCCTTGTCCAGTGCGGTCATGGCGGAGGAGGGATCGTCACCGCAGAGCCGGATCTCGGCGAGCAGTGCATACCAGGTGGCCAGGTTCGATCGAGGCGGGTCGACCAGTGCGGTCTCGATGATGCGCTCCATGGCCGCGGCCGCCGTGCCTGGATCGTCGCCGGACATGGCCTTCGCCCAGTGCCGTGCGAGCCGCGGGTAGCTGCCGGAGAAGGTGAAGGAGAAGTCCGGATCGGCGTTGACGGCCGTCTCGGCGGCCCGCAGCGCCCACGCGAAGTCGCCCGCGGCGGCCGCCGCGGTGACGGCGAACGAGCCCCAGATGCTGATGGCGTACGGGTCGTCGCCGGCGTCGAGCTCAACCTTGTCGAACAGCCGGCGCGCCGCGACCGGGTCGCCGTGCAGCGCGGTGTTCAGCGCCAGCATGACCGGCGTCATCATCTGCAGCCGGTGTCGCAGCGGATCGGCGTCCCGCTGGGCCTGGATGAGCGCGTCGGACCGGCTCAGGTTCCGGTAGGCCTCCCCGATGTTGCCCGAGCTCCACTGGTGGACTCCCCACGCGTGGTGGCCGGACGCCTCGACCACGGGGTCCGAGGAGTGCCGGCCGTGTTCCAGCAGCCGGAGCGCGAGGCGCCCGGCGGCCTCGAGCTGGATGCCCTGGGCGTGGGCCAGGAACCGGGTGAAGAGGAAGCCGGTGGCCTCCCGGTCGCGGCCGAGCGACCGCGCGACCTCCTCGGCGCGGTCCAGATGGTCCATGGTGGTTCCGACGAAGCCGGCGTGGATGCCCGCGACGGCGGTCAGCTCGGTGAGCGCGGTGAGCTCCAGGTCGAGGAGCCCGGCGCCGCGTGCGACCCGGCTCGCGGTGCCGAGGTGCTGCTCCGCGGTCTCGTAGGCGGATCGTCTCGCCGCGATGCGTCCCGCGACCAGGAGTGCCTGCGCCGTCTGCTCCGGCTCGGCGAGCGGGCCCGCCGCGTACAGGTGGTGGGCGAGCGCCTCACCGTGACGCTCGGCCGACTCCCGGGTCTGCGCGAGCGCGGCCGCGATGTGCAGGTGGAACCGGCCCGCCGCCGACCGGACCGTCGAGCGGGCGACCGACTCGCGGACGAGATCGTGCACGAACCGCCAGGTCCCCGGAGCGCCGGATGCCGCCTCGATCAGGCCGATGGCTTCGAGCGCCTCCAGGCGGGTGAGGCATTGCGACACGTCGAGGCCGGACGCGCCGGCCAGCAGGCGGATGTCGATGGTGCGGCCCATCAGGGCCGCGATCTCGATGAGGCGGCGGTCGCTGTCGTCGAGCATGTTCGTGCGGTCCCGGACGATGTCGCGCACCGTGGACGGGACGGCGGCCTGGGCCGCCGCCTGGTCGGCCAGGTGATCCTCCTCGGCCAGGAATCTCGCGAGCTCGCGCACGAACAGGGGGTTGCCTTCGGTGCGGGCCTGGATGCTCCGGGCGACGCCGGGACTGGGAGCCTGCCCGGTCTCCTGGCGGACCAGCTCGGCGACGTCGGCCGGGTCGAGCGGGCCGAGAACGATGCGCCGGTGGTGCTCCAGCCGCGCGACGGCCGCCAGCATGCTGCCCACGTGCCGGCTCGGCGTCGGTGCATGGCCGCGCAGGGCGCCCAGCAGCACGCTCCCGACCGGGAGCGACCCGGCCAGGTGCGCGAACAGCTGCAGCGAGGCCTGGTCCGCCCAGTGCAGGTCGTCCACGACCACGATCAGGGGCTGCCGTGCGGCGGCCGCGCCGCACAACGCGACGACCTGGCTGTACAGGCGGAACTGCGCACCGGCATCCGGCCGCACCGGGACCTCGGCGCCGCGTGCGGGGTGCTGCAGCAGGTCGCCGAGGCCGGCCGTCCAGCGCGCCCGCTCGTCCTGCGGCAGCGCCGGAATCAGGGCCTCGACGATCTGGACCCAGGGCCACATCGACGGGGTGCCTTCACCGTCCTGGCACCGGCCCCAGTAGGCGGGCGCACCGTCCGCGGCGGCCTCGCCGGTGACTTCGGCGAGCAGCCGGGTCTTGCCCACTCCCGGCGGACCTTCGACGAGCACGACCTGCGCTCCGGCGAACGTGGCCGAGCCGACGGCCTGGCGGAGGACCGCAAGCTCCTCGTGCCGGCCCACGAGACGATCGGACCGGCCGCCGGAAGGTTCCAGCGGTGATCGCGCCCCGGATCCGGGTGCGGGTGCGGCTTGCGGCAGGAGGCCGGCGAGGCGTGGTGGGGTCGCGGCCCCGGCCTGCCGGAGCACCTGCCGGTGCGCCTCGCGAAGCGCCGGACCGGGGTCGATGCCCAGTTCGTCGGCCAGGCGTGCCCGCACCGTGTCGAACACGGACAGGGCCTCCGCCCGCTGCCCCGCCGCCATCAGCGTGGTCACGAGCGTGGCCTGCATCGTCTCGTCGAGGGGTGCGATCCATGCGGCCAGGCGCAGGGGCTGCAGGATGCGTTTGGCGTGGCCGTGGGGCACGGCGACACCGGCGGCCTCGACGCAGGCGTCGAGCAGCTCGCGGTTGACGGAGGCGAACAGCGGGCCGGCGGTGGCGCTGAGGGTCAGCCCGTCGCCCGCGGGTCCCCGCCACCACGACAAGGCCTCCTCGTACGCGTCGACGCCGTCCTCGATCCGGTGGGCGTCCAGCGCGGCGCGGGCGAGGCCGAGGTGCCGGCGGAACCCGGTCAGGTCGAGTGCCACCCGGCCGACGTCGAACTGGTAGCCGCTGCTGCGGCGGTGGAGGTAGGAGCCGGGCGCCCGGGCGGACAGGTCCGGTTCGAGCAGCCGTCGCAGCGCCCCGACGTATTTCTGGACGATGTTCGGTGCCGAGGTCGGCATGCCGTCGTCCCAGACGAGGTCGATGAGTTCGGCGATGCTGACCGGCCGGCCCGCCTGCAGCAGCAGCAGTGCCAGCAGGTAGGTCTGCTGCCGCGGTCCGGTGTCGACCTCGACGCCGTCACGCCATACCCGCAAGGGACCGAGGACCTGGAAGGTCAGTGCAGCGGCGCCGGCCATCGAGCCCTTCCTCGGGTAGCTGCTCAGGCAAGGCTACGCGCCGGCCCGTCGGCGGTCGCGCCGGAGGGGGGCGGCCGGCCGAGGGTATCGACCGAGGTTGACCCCTCGCGGGGCGGTGGCTACGGTGTGCGGCAGGAATACGCTTTCCTCGCGTGTCGACGGCAGACCCGCCCAGTCTCCGGCCGTCCACCCCGGGCGCGCGCCCGCCGCCACCCGTGGAGATCCCTCGTGAGAACCCCGCACCCCACCCGCCGCCGATGGCCCCTCCTGGCCGCCGCGGCAGCCCTGTGCACCACCGCCGCGGTCGTGTTCGGGCCGCTCGCGTTCGCGGCCACCCTGTTCACCGACGACTTCAACGACGGCAACGCCAACGGCTGGTCGAAGTCCGGCGGCACGTGGTCCGTCGTCACCGACGGCTCCGGCGTGTACCGGCAGTCCAAGGCCGCCAGCGACCTGGCCCGCGCGTTCGCCGGGCAGACCGGCTGGAGCGACTACACCGTCGAGGCCAGGGTCCGGCCTCTCGCGTTCGACGGCACCGCCGCCGACCGGTTCGCCGGCCTCGCCGCCCGCTCCGGCGGCTCCACCAGCTACGACCGGGTGGTGCTGCTCAGCGGCAACCGCGCCGAACTGCAGGCGGTGCGCTCCGGGGCGGTCACCGTGCTGGGCTCGGTGAGCCTGCCGGTGAGCACCGGCCGCTGGTACACGCTGCGGCTGGAGGAGTCCGGCCCGACCGTGCGCGGCTACGTCGACGGCGCGCTCGTCGGCAGCGGCCCGAGCCAGTCGGCGACCGGGCGGATCGGCGTGCAGACGTTCCGTGCGTCGGCCGACTTCGACGACGTCACCGCGCAGAGCGGGACGAGCACGCCGCCGAGCGCGTCGGCCAGCGCCAGCCGCAGCCCCAGCGCCTCCGCGAGCCCCAGTGCCTCCGCGAGCCCCAGCGCGCCGACGGCCGGCACCCTGTACGTGGCGCCGACCGGTGACGACGCCGCCGCAGGGACCCTCGCCGCGCCGCTGCGCACCATCCAGCGCGCCGTCGACCTCGCCCGGCCGGGCACGACCATCGCGCTGCGCGGTGGAACGTACACGCCGGCGAGCAACATCCAGCTGACGAAGAGCGGCACCGCGGCCGCGCCGTACACCATCACCAACCACGCCGGCGAGCACGTGCTGCTGGACGCGGAGCAGATGCCACACACGCCGGCACCACTGGACGCCAGCATCCCCAACGCGGAGCGCGGCGCGATCCACATCGAGGCGTCCTACTGGCGTATCACCGGCATCGAGATTGCCCACGGCCCCTACGGCATCTTCTGCCGCGACTGCGGCAACAACGTCTTCGCCCGGCTGACCACCCGCGACAACTACGAGAGCGGCCTGCACATCCAGGGTGCCTCCAGCAACAACCAGATCCTCGACCTGGACAGCTACGGCAACCACGACCCGCGCAAGAACGGCGAGAGCGCCGACGGCCTGGCCATCAAGGAGGGCTCCGGCACCGGCAACGTGGTCCGCGGCGCCCGGCTGTGGAACAACGTCGACGACGGCTTCGACGCCTGGGAGTTCCTGTCGCCGATCACGATCGAGTCGTCGGTCGCGTGGGGCAACGGCGTCAACCGGTGGAACTTCCCCGACTTCGCCGGCGACGGCAACGGCTTCAAGCTCGGCGGCGGCGACGAGGACCTGCCCGCCGGGCACGTCGTGCGCAACAGCATCGCCTTCGACAACGCGCAGGGCGGCTTCATCGACAACGCCAACCCCGGCGCGCTGCGACTGGAGCACAACACGGCGTGGCGCAACGGCGGCACCGGCTTCGACGTCGCCGACGCGGCCGCGACGGTGACCGCGAACCTCGCCGTCGCCAACCGGGTCCAGGTGTCGATGGGCACCTCCACCGGCAGCGGCAACTCCTGGGACCTCGGCGGCACCTGGGCGCTGCAGAGCACCGACGCCACGGTCATCACCGGCCCGCGGACGTCGTCGGGGGCGATCGCGTCGTCGTCGTTCCTGCGCCCCGCCAGCGGCGCGGACGTCGGCGCCAGGATCTGACCCCGGCGTGCCGGGCGGCGGCCGGACCGCCGCCCGGCACGGTCACTCCGATCGGGTGAGACACGGCCGCGGCGGCGCGGTGAGCGTTGGATACGGCATGTCAGCTGAAGGCTCGAGAGGAGACGCGCATGGCACGCGCTGTGGGAATCGACCTCGGCACGACCAACTCCGTGATCGCCGCGTTCGAGGGGGGCCGGCCGACCGTCCTGCCCAACGCCGAGGGCAGCAGGACCACGCCGTCCGTGGTCGCGTACACCGACGGCGGCGAACGGCTCGTCGGGCAGCTCGCCCGCAGGCAGGCGGTGCTCAACCCCAAGGGCACGATCACCTCCGCGAAACGCTTCATCGGCCGCAGGTTCGACGAGGTGGGCGAGGAGACCCAGGGGGTCACGTACGACGTCGTCTCCGGGCCCGACGGCATGGTGCGCTTCGACGTGCGCGGCAAGCTGCTGTCGCCGGAGGAGGTGTCCGCGCAGATCCTGCGCAAGCTCGCCGACGACGCGGCGAAGCACCTGGGCGAGAAGGTGACCGAGGCCGTCGTCACGGTGCCGGCGTACTTCAACGACGCGCAGCGCCAGGCGACCAAGGACGCGGGGAAGATCGCCGGGCTGAACGTGCTGCGGATCATCAACGAGCCGACCGCGGCGGCACTCGCGTACGGGCTGGACAAGAAGGGCCACGAGACGGTCCTCGTGTTCGACCTCGGCGGCGGCACCTTCGACGTGAGCATCCTCGACGTCGGCGACGGCGTCGTCGAGGTCCGGGCGACCTCCGGCGACACGCACCTCGGCGGAGACAACTTCGACCACCGCCTCGTCGAGCACATCGCCGATCAGTTCCAGCGGGAGACGGGCATCGACGTGCGCACCGACCCGCAGGCGCTGCAGCGGCTCACCGAGGCCGCCGAACGCGCCAAGGTCGAGCTGTCGTCGGTGACGCAGACGCAGGTGAACCTGCCGTTCATCACCGCCGACGCGACCGGGCCGAAGCACCTCACGATGACGCTGACCCGCTCGACGTTCGAGGAGCTGACCCACGACCTCCTGGAGCGGACGATGGGGCCGGTCAAGCAGGCGATGCAGGACGCGAAGGTCGCCGCCGGCGACCTCGACGAGGTGATCCTCGTGGGCGGGGCGACCCGCATGCCGGCCGTGCAGACCCTGGTGCGCCGCCTCACCGGCGGCAAGGAACCGAACATGAGCGTCAACCCCGACGAGGTCGTCGCGCTCGGCGCCGCCATCCAGGCCGGGGTCCTCAAGGGCGACGTGCAGGACGTCGTCCTGCTCGACGTCACGCCGCTGTCGCTGGGCGTGGAGACCCTCGGCGGGCTGATGACCAAGATCATCGACCGGAACACGACGATCCCGACCCGGCGGGCCGAGACGTTCTCCACCGCCGATGACAACCAGCCCGCAGTCGACGTCGTCGCGCTGCAGGGCGAACGGGAACGCGCCGCCGACAACCGGGTCCTGGGCCGCATGCGGCTGGAGAACATCAGGCCCGCCCCGCGCGGCACCCCGCAGGTCGAGGTGACCTTCGACGTCGACGCCAACGGCATCCTCAACGTGTCCGCGAAGGACAAGGACACCGGCGCTGAGCAGAAGATCACCATCACCGAGAGCGGCACCCTCGATGCCGCCGAGGTGGAGCGGATGGTCCGCGAGGCCGAACAGCACCGGGCCGAGGACCAGCAGATCCGCCAGCGGGTCGACGCCAGCAACGAGCTCGACAGCGCCGCGTACCAGCTGGAACGCGGCCTGCAGGAGCGCGGCGACGTGCCGGAGCACGAGCGGGCCCGTGCCACGATGCTCATCGAGCAGGCCCGGGAGGCGGTGCGGGAGCAGGCGCCGACGCCGCGGCTGCGGCAGCTGACGGAGGACGTGCGGCAGATGACGCTGGCGCTGAGCAGCGGACGCGAGGCCGCGCAACCCGGGGCCGCGCAGTCGCAGGGCGCTGACGACGTCATCGATGCCGACTTCAACACGGGGTGACGCCATGGCACAGGATCACGCGCCCCCCGAGGAGGCCGTCGACGTCGCGGAGCTGACCGAGCGGTGGCGCCGGGCCGCGGCCGACGTGGAGAACACCCGCAAGTGGGCCGACCGGCAGGCGATCCGGCAACGCGAGGAGGAGCGGCTCGCCGTGTCCGCCGCGTGGCTGCCGGTGCTGGACAACCTGGACCTGGCGCTGCAACACGGCGACGCCGACCCGAGCACCATCCTCGACGGCGTCGCGGGCGTGCGGGACCAGGCGCTGGGTGTGCTGGCCCGGCTCGGGTTCCAGCCCGTCGGTGAGGTCGGCGAGCCGTTCGACCCGGTGCGGCACGAGGCGGCCGAGGTCGTCCGCGACAGCGACGCTCCGCCAGGCACCGTGGTGCGCGTGCTGCGCCCCGGGTACGGCGACGGCGAGCGGCTGCTGCGCCCGGCCGTCGTCGCGGTGAGCGCGCCGTCCGACCTGACCGGGCAGGAAGCGGGTCGGGACGGTGGCTGAGATCCGCGACCCGTACCAGGTGCTCGGCGTGGCCAGGGACGCGAAACCGGAGGAGATCCAGCGCGCCTACCGGACCCTGGCACGCCGCCAGCACCCCGACATCAACAAGGAACCCGGCGCGGAGGAGCGCTTCAAGGAGATCAACGAGGCGTACCACGTGCTGTCGGACCCGCAGCGCCGGGCCAGGTACGACCAGCGCGACGTCGTGCGGACCGGCGCGGGCGCCGGTGCCGGATGGCGCGGCCAGAACGTGGACCTCGAGGACCTGCTCGGCAGCATGTTCGGCGGCCGGTACGGCACCGGCGGCGCGGGCCCCGTCCCCGGCGCGGACACCCAGGCCGGGATCACGATCGGCGTCGAGGACGCGTTCCGCGGCGGCCGGCGCCAGGTGACCCTGCCCGGCCCCGACGGCCACCCCCGCCGCTACGACGTGAACATCCCCGCCGGTGTCGTGGACGGCCAGCGGATCCGCCTCGCCGGCCAGGGCAACCCCGGCGTCCTGGGCGGCCCGCCGGGCGACCTGTACCTGGTCGTGCACCTCGCGCCGCACCCGCGGTTCCGGGTCGAGGGCCGCGACGTCGTGCTCGACCTGCCGGTCGAGGCCTGGCAGGCGGCCCTCGGCGGGCCGGTGCCCCTCGAGACGCCCGGCGGGCCGGTCCGCGTCGACGTGCCGCCCGGCACGTCGTCGGGGCGCAGGCTGCGGCTGCGCGGGCGGGGCCTGCCCAACCCGCGCGGCATCCCCGGTGACCTGTACGCCGAGGTGAAGATCATGGTCCCGTCGAAGCTGACCGAACCGGAGCGGCGGCTGTTCCAGGAGCTGCGTGACGCGTCGCAGCACGAACCCCGGGACGGCTGACCGGCCGCGTCGAGCGGGCGGGGCCGCCGCGGATCGCGTACCGTGCTGCTGTGATCGGCACGGATGGATACCCGCCCGCCCGGCTGTGGCACCGGTGGAGCACGCAACGGTGGTTCGCCTCGGTCCTGATCGCGATGGTGGTCCTGGTCCTGGCCGGCACCGCGGTCGGCGCGGCGATCCTGGGGCACACCGCCGAGGTGTCCAACCGGCTCAGCGACCGGATCTCCCCGGCGCGCACCGCCGTGGTGGAGCTCACCGCCGCGCTCGTCGACCAGGAGACCGGTGTGCGGGGTTACCTGCTCAGCGGCGACGAGCGGTTCCTGGAGCCCTACGCGGAGGGCGTCGCGGACGAGCGGACGCTGCTGGCCCGCATCCGGCAGCTGCTCGCCGACGAGGCGGTCGCCCTCGCGGACCTCGACCGGGTCGAGGCGCAGGCCCGCGACTGGCGGACCACCGTGGCGGACCCGTCGATCGTGACCCGGCGCAACGGCGGCGACCCGGCGGCCGGGGTCGAAGCGGTGCTGACCGGCAAGGCGGCGTTCGACGCGGTCCGCACCCGGATCGCGACCCTGGACGGTCACCTCGACGGCGTGCGTGAGCGGGCCCGCGCGGACCTCGACACGGCCCGCCGGCTGCGCGACGGCGTGTTCCTCGGCATGGCCGGGTTCCTGCTGCTGTTCATCACCGCGATCGCGGTGCTGCTGCGCCTGGTGGTGCTGGAGCCCCTCGACCGGCTCAGCGCGGGCGTGCGCCGGGTCGCGGGCGGCGACTTCGACCACCGGCTCGCCGTGCAGGGCCCCGCCGACCTGGCCGAGCTGACCGGCGACGTGGAGACGATGCGCCAGCGGATCGTGGACGCGTTCACCGCCAGCCAGCAGGCGCGGGCAGCCCTCGAACAGCAGCAGCTGGAGCTGCACCGCTCCAACGCCGACCTGGAGCAGTTCGCCTACGTCGCCTCGCACGACCTGCAGGAGCCGCTGCGCAAGGTCGCCTCGTTCTGCCAGATGCTGCAGCGCCGCTACAGCGACCAGCTCGACGACAAGGCCCGGCAGTACATCGCCTTCGCGGTCGACGGCGCCACCCGCATGCAACGACTGATCACCGACCTGCTGACGTTCTCCCGCATCGGCCGGGTGTACGACGACAGCCGCTCCGTCGACCTCGACGAGGTGGCCGCCCAGGCCGAGGCGAACCTCGGCGGCGCGATCACCGAGCGCCGGGCCCGCATCGAGCGCCCAACCCTGCCGACGATCCCCGGCGACGTGACCCTGCTGACGATGCTGTGGCAGAACCTGATCAGCAACGCGATCAAGTTCCGCCACCCCGACCGTGACCCGGTCGTGCGGGTCACGGTCGACGAGGCCGGCGGCCTCTGGCAGTTCGGCGTCGAGGACAACGGCATCGGCATCGACCCCAAGTTCGCCGACAAGATCTTCGTCATCTTCCAGCGCCTGCATTCCCGGGAGACCTACACCGGCACCGGGATCGGGCTGGCGGTGTGCAAGAAGGTCGTGGAGTTCCACGGTGGCACGATCCGGCTCGACGACACGTACCGTGACGGCGCCCGTTTCGTGTTCACCCTGCCCCGCGCCGCGGCCGAACCTCAGGCCGCCGCCGAGCTCACCAAGGACGCCGTCGCCGCCGGCTGAGGCGCCCGGGCGCCACGGATCAGCAGCAACAGTCCCGTGGTCACCTCGAAGACGAACATCGGCGCGAACATGGCTGGGTTGACGGCCGAGGTCGCCTCCGGGAAGGCGACCGTGATCACGCCGCCCGCCGCCAGCAGCGTCGAGGCGACCACGCCCAGGCCCGCCAGCCACCGCGGCACGTACCGCGACCGCAGCAGCAGGTAGGCGAAGACCGCCGAACCGAGTCCCATGAACACGAAACCGATCGCGTAGCCCACGTTGTGCGCGTCGGCCACCAGCCACACCAGCGCCTCGGCCTGCTCGGTGTCGAGGCGCCGGCTCGTCGCCACCTGCACCACGACGACCGTGCACAGGGTGTACGCGGTGAGGATCGCGACCTGGGCCAGCCGCCAGAACGCGCCCAGCATGGCCAGTCCCTGGCTCACCGGGCGCAGCAGCACGTAGTACGCCACGGCCAGGACCGCGTCGCCGGCGAACGTCAAGGTCTCCACCGCGGCACCCAGCCGCAGCAACCGGGCGTGGTCCGCGACGTCCCGGACACTGCCGGCGGCCGCCTCGCTGCCCGGCAGGCTGCCCGGCGCGTAGATCTGCGCGAACACCCCGGTCGCCATGAGCAGCAGGTACATGAATCCGACCACCCGTGCGGCGCGGCGCTGGGAGGCGTCGATCGTGTTGATTGTCATGCCGTGCAGCATGTCGGCGCCGGCGCCCCCGTCACGTCAGGCCGACGGAGGCACCCGGGCTGCTCCCACGGTGGTAGAACCGGCGTGAACTACTCCGCAGGGAGTAGTCCGACGGCCTCCACCGGGAAGCGCCGAACGGGGTCCCGCACGCCTACAGTGCTGTCATGACCGGCCAGCGAAGCGGCTCGGGCCGGTCATCGTCGGCGCAGGCTCAGGTCACGCGCCCGGAACGGAGTGAGGACGCATGACCGCATCCAGTCAGCGCCCGGGGTCGATCTCACACCCGGGTCTGGCGCTGCTGACCGCACTGGTGCAGGGCGCCGGCACCGCGATCGCGACCCGGGGCCATCCCGCCGACGTCGGCGTCGTGGGCTACGTGCTGCTGGTCCTCAGCGGACTGGCACTGGCCGACCGGCACCGCTTCCCCCGCCGCAACTTCATCATCGTGGCGGGGGCGATCACGGCGTACCACATCCTCGGCCACCTGCCCGCCCTCACGTTCCTCGCTCCGATGATCGGCGCGTCGGCCGCGATCACCGCCGGCCACCGCTGGCTGGTCTGCGCGGTCACCTCCGGCGGGTACGGGCTGTGGCTGGCGCTCACCACCCCCACCCTCAACCGGGCCCTGACCGCGGCGGCGTTCGTGGTCGGCGGCTATGTGCTCACCGAGCTCGCCACCCCGGCCGCCCGGGCGATCCAGCGCGCGGCGCAGGAGCAGCAGCGGCTGACCGAGGAGCGGCAACGGCGCCAGGCCAGCGAGGAACGGCTGCGCATCGCTGCCGAGCTGCACGACGTCGTCGGCCACCACCTCTCATTGATCAACATCCGGGCCGGGGTGGGGCGGCACCTGATGGACCGCGACCCCGAGCAGGCCAGGATCGCGCTCGACACGATCCAGGAGACGAGCGCCGAGGCGCTGCGCGAGGTCCAGTCGGTCCTCAACACGCTGTACCCGACCGGTGAGGCCGCGCCCCGCGAACCGGCGCCCGGGCTGGACCGGCTCGACGGCCTGACCGCCGACGCCGGTCTCACGGTCCGCACGGTGATCGCCGGCGAACCCCGGCGGCTGCCCGCCGAGATCGACCGGGCCGCGTACCGCATCGTCCAGGAGGCACTGACCAACGTGCGCCGCCACGCGGGCCCCGGCGCCACCGCCGGCATCGCGATCGAATACCTGCCGCAGTCCCTGGTGATCCGGGTCGGCGACGACGGCGGGACGCAGGCACAGGCCGACACGGTGCCGCACGCGCCGCCGGGCAACGGGATCACCGGCATGCGCGAGCGCGCCGCCGCCCTGGGCGGTTCGCTGACCGCCGGCCCCGCGCCCGGCGGCGGCTGGCAGGTCCAGGCCAGCCTGCCCGCGGCGCCGGGGGCCGTCCAGTGATCCGGGTGGTGCTCGCCGACGACCAGGCGCTGGTCCGCGCCGGCTTCCGGGCGCTGCTGGACGCCGAACCGGACATCGAGGTGGTCGGGGAGGCCAGCGACGGCGCGCACGCGGTCCGCCTTGCCCGCGAGGCCCGCCCTGACCTGATCCTCATGGACATCCGCATGCCGGGCGTCGACGGCCTGGCCGCCACCCGCCAGATCGCCGCCGACCCTTCACTGGCGGCGGTGCGCATCGTCGTGCTCACCACGTTCGAGCTGGACGAATACGTCGCCGAGGCACTGCGCGCCGGCGCCGCCGGGTTCCTGGTCAAGCACACCATGCCGGCCGAGCTCATCCACGGCGTCCGGGTCGTGGCCGCCGGCGACGGGCTGCTGTCGCCGAGCGTCACCCGGCGCGTGATCGAGCAGTTCGCGGCCCGGACCGCGAGCCCGGCGCCGTCGCGGAAGCTGGCCGAGCTCACCAACCGGGAGCGTGAGGTGGTCGCCCTCGCCGGCACCGGCCTGAGCAACGAGGAGATCGCCGCCCGCCTGACCCTCAGCCCCGCCACGGCCAAGACCCACGTGTCACGCGCCATGGTCAAACTCGGCGCCCGCGACCGCGCGCAGTTGGTCGTGTTCGCCTACGAGGCCGGCCTGGTACGCCCCGGCTGGCTCTCCTGACCGAGCAGTCCGGCAGCGTGACGGATGCATGATGGCTGCGGTTTATCCGCGAGGAACGTGCGGTCTGCCCACAGGGAGGCCTTCGACCTTGACCGGATGCCGGAGGCGTTCACCGCGGCGTTGGCGGGCTTCCGGTGGTCACGTCTGCTGCTAGCAGGCCGGCGCGTTTTCGACGGGCTGTGCCGCCGGTCTAACACGCACCATTACCCAACGTGAATTGCCGTCTGCCTGGCTGGCCATTCCGCAGATCTGACCTCGCTTCCTGAGCTGCACGGATGGTTAGCCGCCGAACGCCTTGGCGTGGCTCGGCGCGGTGAAGTTCACCGCGGGCACGCCGGCGAGGGCGCCCTTGAGCGTGTATGCGACCGCGTTGTTGATGACCGGGTGCGACATCGTCTTGTTGGTCTGCGGGTTGTCGGGGTCGGTGACGATGCCGGCGACCGCGAGCTGTTTGGCCATCACGACGAACGTCGCGCTCTTCTCGCTGTCGGTGGTGCCGGTCTTGCCGGCGACGGGCCGGTCGACCTGGCCGTGGACGCCGGCGGCCGTACCACCGTCGGGGCAGGCGTTGAACGCGGACTGGTCGCCGACCGGGCAGCGGGCCATGTCCACGGCGGCGCGGGCCACGTCCGGGTCGACGACCTGCTTGCACTGCGGGCTCCCGGCGTCGATCTTGTTGCCGTTGAGGTCCCGGATCTCGACGATCGGGGTCGGGGCGCAGAATTTGCCGTCTGCGGCCAGGGTGGCGTAGGCGTTGGCGAGGTCCAGTGGGGTCGTGTCCGACACGCCCAGCGTGAACGCGCCCCACTGGTGGGCGTCAGCGGCCAGCTTGGCGTCGTTCGAGGACCGGAACTGGATGCCCAGCCGCTGCGCCACGTCGACCACCTTCTCGGCGCCGACCTTCTGCTGCAGCGGCACGAAGTACGTGTTCAGTGACATGCCGAAGCTCTGCCACATGTTGAAGTCGCCGGCCTGGTCACCGGAGTTCTTCGGGCAGTAGTGCGACCCGTTGCAGGCGGTGGGGCTGCCGGGGCCGACCGGATAGTCGGACACGAACTGTTTCTGGACGTTTTCGGTGTGCGACAGCGGCAGACCTGCCTCCAGCGCGGCGACCGCGGAGAAGATCTTGAACGACGATCCGGCCTGATAGCCGGGGAGCTGCGGGCTGCCGGTGATGAGCGGGACCGTCGTGTTGGGATAGTTGCCCTTCTGTCCCTTCTTCGCTGGGTTGGTGCTGGGCCCGTTGTGGGTCTGGTCGTTGCTGAAGTTGCGGTTCGTCGCGAGGGCCTGCACCCGCCCGGTGCCCGGTTCGATCGCGGCGAGCATGACCGCGTCGGAGTCGCCGATCTTGACGGAGTCGCCGACGCCCGGCTGGTTCTGGGCGTACTGGAACGCGGCAGCCTGGGCCTGCACGCTCATCGAGCTGACGATGGTGTAGCCGCCGGAGCGCAGCTTGTTCTGCCGCTCGTACGCGTCGGCGCCGAACGCCGGCTGCTCGAGCCACCACCGGCGCAGGTAGTCGCACATGAAGCCGGCGCCGAGGTCGGGGCGCTGGACGGCCTCGCAGCCCTCGGGAGCCCGCCTGCCGACGATCGTGAGCTCGGTGGCCGCCGCCTCGTCGGCCTGCTGCCTGGTGATGTAGCCCATCGTCACCATCTGGCCGAGCACGTACTTCTGCCGGTCCAGCGCGCGTGGCAGACCGTCGTCCGTGGCCGGGTCGTTGGTCGTCGGGGCCTTCACCAGACCGGCGATCAGCGCGGCCTCCGGCAGCGTGAGGTCCTTCGGGTCCTTGTCGAAGTAGACGTGCGACGCGGCGAAGATGCCGTACGCGCCGTGGCCGTAGGACGAGATGTTCAGGTACCGCTCCAGGATCTGCTCCTTGGAGAGCTTCTTCTCCAGCGCGACCGCGAGCTTCATCTCGCGCACCTTGCGGGCCGGCGTCTTGTCGGTGGCCTCCACGACCTCCTGCGGCACCCGCGCGGTGTAGGCGGAGACCTGCCGCACGTACTGCATCGTCAGCGTCGAGGCGCCCTGCTGATCGCCGCCGTTCTGGTTGTTCACGAACGCGCGGGCCGCACCCTTCAGGTCCACGCCGTGGTGCTGGTAGAACCGGGTGTCCTCGGCGGCCACGATCGCCTGTGTCATGACCGGCGCGACGTCGGTGATCGGCACGTCCCGCCGGTTCTCGTCGTACATCATCGCCAGCAGTGTCCTGCCGTCGCTGGCGTAGACGTACGAGATCTGCGGCGCCGGCAGCACGTCGAACGTGGTCGGCAGACTCTCGAAGTGGTCGGCGCCGGTCTTGGCGGCCAGGCCCGACACGGCCAGCGCCGGGAACGTCGCAGCGGCCACCACCACGCCGGCGAGCAGTCCACACAGCAGCAGGGACGAAACGGCGGACAGCGCACTATGGCCACGCAAACGCATACAGATACCCCAGGGTTTCGCCGGCTACGCAGTCGCAATCGCTCCAAGTCCTACCCAACCTGACGCTTTGCGACACGTGACGCTTTGCACATGGATCGGCAGTAACTGTCCATTGTGGACCATCTCGGTTGCGGCAGGCGCGTCAGCGGGGCTGGGGACCGCGTCGCCGTCGGGTCCACAGCCAGCCGCCGGCCAGGAGCAGCACCACGACAACCGTGCCGGTCCGGCGGAACTCGGGCTTACGGACGGTGCGGCGCTGGTGGGTGCGGGCACCGCGGAGCGCGACGGTGCGTGCGAACGCGACGGTGCGGGAGGAGCCGTACGGTGTCCGCACGCCCGCAGTGACCGCGGCGCTGAACGTCGTGACCGCACCGCGGCGCTGAACGTCGTGACCGCCAGGCCGGTGCGCCGACCCAGGGCTCGAAAGCCGGCCTGGATGCTGGTCAGGTACCACGCGGTGGTGACCTTGCTCCGTGTCCTGACGTCGTCGACGAAGTCCATGACGTCGAAGCTCCACTTGGTCAACCGGCGACCGGCGCGCCGTCGAGGTCGGTGCTGGCGGCCAGCACGTCGTGGAGTTTGCACAGCAGCTGGTCGGCGGTGAACGGCTTCTCCAGGAAGGCGATGTCCTCGTCCAGGATGTGGGTCGTGCCCAGCAGACCGTTGCTGTACCCCGACATGTAGAGCACCGGCAGGCCGGGGCGGCGGTCGTGCAGGCACTCGGCGAGCCGGCGACCGGACATGCCGGGCATGATGACGTCGGTGAGCAGGACGTCGCAGGGGCGCTGCTGGTCGGCGGTCAGGGCCTCGTCGCCGTTCGCGGCCGTCACGACGTGGTAGCCGGCGTTGCCGAGGATGCGCGTGATGACCCGGGCCAGGGCCGGCTCGTCCTCGACGACCAGGACGGTGCGGCCGTCGCCGCGGGGCGGCTTGTCGTGGCGCGGGGCCGCGCTGGGTGTGGTGCCGGTCGGGGTGACGAGCGGGAGGTAGACCCGGAACGTGGTGCCGACGCCCGCCTCGGTGTACAGGGTGATGCTGCCGCCCGCCTCGGCGAGGATGCCGTAGACCGTCGACAGGCCCAGGCCGGTGCCCTGGCCGCGCGGTTTGGTCGTGTAGAAGGGCTCGAAGACGTGCGCGGCGACGTCCGGAGGCATGCCCTCGCCGGTGTCGCTGACGAGCAGGCGGGCGTAGCGGCCGGCGGCCGGCTGGGGTTGCAGGTCCAGCTCGCTGCCGGTCAGGTCGGTGGTGTTTGCCTCGATGACCAGGGTGCCGCCGTCGGGCATGGCGTCGCGCGCGTTGAGCGCCAGGTTCAGCAGCACCTGCTGGACCTGGCCGGGGTCGGCGCGGACCGTCAGCGGCTGGGCCGACGGCACGGTGATGAGCGTGATGTGCTCGCCGATGGTGCGCTCCAGCATGGTCTGGACCTCGGCGACGGCGGCGTTGAGGTCGACGTCCTGGAGCTGGATGGCGTCGCCGCGGGTGAACGTGAGCAGCTGCCGGGTCAGGTTGATCGCGCGGTCGGCGGCGGTGCGGACGTGGGCGAGGTCGGCCCGCACGGCGGCGTCGCCCTCGCTCTGGTCGACGGCGAAGTCGGTGTAGTTGACGATGATCGCGAGGAGGTTGTTGAAGTCGTGCGCGACGCCGCCGGCGAGCTTGCCGAGGCTCTCCATCCGCTGCGCCTGGTGGGTGCGTTCCTGCATGGCCCGCTGCCGCTCCGCGGCCTCCTTGGCCGCGGCGATGTCGCGGGCGACGACGGAGATGCCGATGACGGTGCCGGCGCTGTCCTCGATCGGGGCGACGGTGAACGCGACCTCCAGGGGCGAGCCGTCCTTGTGGACCCGTTGCGCCTCGTAGGAAAGACCCCGCTCACCGGCGCGGATCCGGGAGAGGAGCCGGGCCTGCTCGTCGGTGCCGTTGCCTTCGGTCACGATGAACGCGTGCCGGCCGATCGCCTCGTCGGCGGTCCAGCCGAACAGCCGCTCGGCGCCGGCGTTCCAGGCGGTGATGACGCCGTCCGGGGTCGAGCCGATGATGGCGTCGGCGGTGTGTTCGACGACCGCGGCGAGGGTGGCCCGGTGGTTCTCCGCGGCGGCACGGGCGGCCCGTTCCCGCTCGCCGGCGACCTCCAGGCGGTGCTGGCGCCACGGATCGACGTACATGGCACCCTTGTCGAGCAGGACGCCGTACCCGCGGCGCAGCGTCCAGTAGTAGACGCCGACGACGGCGGTGAATGCGTCCCACAGTGCCGCCGACCACGACCAGCCCGCCGCCGAGCCGTGTCCGGCATGCAGGATGCTGCGGTAGGACAGCAGCGCGTGGATCCCGTGCCCGACGGCGCAGCTGAAGAAGATCAGCGCGGTGGCCACGGCGAGCTTGTTCGTGCGCAGCTGACCGGCCCGCGTCACCGGCACGACGATCGCCACCATGATCGCCGCGTAGGCAGCCATGATGACGATGTTGCCGAGCAGGTAGAGCTGGTCCGGCATACTCGTCATATCGGACGTTACGCCGAACAGTTGAGCAACTGATACGTCGGTTTACCGTCCTTCCAGGTGCGCCCTTCGACACAGACGCCGCCCCGTGACCGGCGGATCGTCTGCGGTCAAGGAGGTACACACCACATGTCGAATCACCATTCGGACCGCGCGGTGGTCCTCGGCGGCAGCGTCGCCGGGATGATGGCGGCCGCCGCACTCGCACAGCGCTTCACCAGCGTCACCGTCGTCGAGCGCGACATCCTGCCGCAGGGCGGCGACCGTGAGCACCGCCGCGGCGTGCCGCAGGGCCGGCACGTGCACGGGCTGCTGCCCCGGGGGCGGCAGATCGTGGAGGAGCTGCTGCCCGGGTTCACCGAGCGGGTCCTCACCGCCGGCGGCCACCAGGGCGACATCCTCGGCAACTGCCGCTGGTATCTCAACGGCCTGCCGCTGCGGCAGGCGCACACCGGGCTGGCCGCGCTGTCGGCGAGCCGGCCGCTCCTGGAGGGGTCCATCCGCGACCTCACCCTGGCCCTGCCCAACGTGACGCTGCTGGACGGCCACGACGTCGTCGGCGTGTGCACGAAGGAAGGCCGGATCACCGGCGCGCGGGTCACCAGCCTGCACGGCGGCGGCTCCCGGGTCATGCCCGCGGACCTCGTCGTCGACGCCACCGGCCGGGGGTCCCGCGCCCCGCACTGGCTCGCCGACCTGGGCCTGCCCGTCCCGCCGGAGGAGTCGGTGCGCATCGACCTCGCGTACACCTCCCGGGTTTTCGACGTGCCCGACGAGCTGTTCGACGGCGACGTCGTGGTGGTCACGGCCCGCTTCCCGGGTCAGCACCGCAGTTCGGTGATGCAGCGCCTGGAAGGTGGCCGCGCCCTCGTCACGCTCGCCGGCGTGCACGGCGAGCGGGCACCGGCCGACCTCGCGGGGTTCACCGCCTATGCCGAGTCGTTGCCCGTGTCAGCCACGGCGGATGTGGTACGGGCAGCGACTCCCGCCGCAGACGCCGTCGCGTTCCGCTACCCGACGTATGTCCGGCGCCGCTACGAGCAGCTGGAGACGGTCCCGGACGGTCTGCTGGTCCTGGGCGACGCCGCCTGCGCGTTCAACCCGGTGTACGGCCAGGGCATGTCGGTCGCCGCGATGTGCGCCGAGACCCTGCGCGCGTCGGTCGAGCCGGCCGCGTTCTTCGCCGCGCAGGCAGCGGTGCTGGACGCGCCGTGGACCCTCGCGGTCCGCGCCGACGTGGAGGGCCCGTCGGAGCCGATGCGGCTGCTGCAGCTGGCCGCGGTGCACGACGCCGAACTGGCGGAGGCGTTCATCCGGGTCACCGCGCTGGTCGACCCGCCGTCGGCGCTGTTCGCGCCGCGGATCGGGCAGCGCCTGTCCGCCTCGGCGTCGACCGCGGCGTAACCACCGGCCGGGCCGGGCCGCACTTCAGCAACGCCGCATTCCGGCCGGGCCGCCGCGTCTCAGCCGGGCCGCCGCGTCTCAGCCGGGGCGGTGCGTCTCAGCCGGGGCTGCGGACGAAGGCGCCGGCCCGGGCGGCCGCGGTGGCCGCCGCCGCGGCCGTGTCGGCGGCGGACTCGTCGAGCGGGTCGCCGCTGGCGAGGAGTCGGTAGTACAGCGGCGCCGACACGGCGAGGATCACCTCGTCCGGGTCGGTGCCCGCCGGGACCTCGCCGCGCCGCACGGCGAGGTCCACGCACGGCGCCCACTCCCGGATCCGCGTGCGGTAGAAGCCGTGCAGCGCCTCGGCGGTCCGCGGGTCCGAGGTGGCCGCGGCGATGACCGCCTTGAACAGCGGGCCCTGCCGCGGGTCGGTCAGCGTCCGCTGGACCAGACGGGCGTTCGCGCGCAGGTCCCCGGCGAGCGAGCCGGTGTCGGCGCGCGGCAGCGACTGCTCCGCCATGTCCAGCAGCAGGTCCGCGACCAGCCCGGTGACGGTGCCCCAGCGCCGGTACACGGTCGTCTTGCCCACCACCGCCCGCCGCGCCACGTCGGCGAGGTCCAGGTTGGCCAGGCCGTGCTCGGCGAGCGCGTCGCCGGCCGCCCGCAGCACCGCGCCCCGCACCCGCGCGGTGCGCCCCCCGGGCCGCGCGTTCCCCGTCATAACGGTGCTCCAGTTCCGTTTGCATGCCGCCGGTGCTAGCGTAGCGGAAGCACTAACGGAACCACAGCACCATTAAGGGGACGGTCATGGAGTACAGGAGACTGGGCGCGTCCGGGCTCAAGGTGCCGGCGCTGAGCTTCGGCGCCGGGACGTTCGGCGGCAGCGGGCCGCTGTTCGGCGCCTGGGGCACCACCGACGCCCGCGAGGCACGCCGGCTCGTCGACATCTGCCTCGACGCCGGGGTGACGATGTTCGACACCGCCGACGTGTACTCCGGCGGCGCCTCCGAGGAGGTCCTCGGGCAGGCGGTCAAGGGCCGCCGCGACCGGGTCCTGCTGTCCACGAAGACCAGCCTGCCGACCGGCGACGGCCCAGAGGACGCCGGCTCGTCCCGGTCCCGGCTGATCCGCGCCTGCGACGCCGCGCTGCGCCGGCTCGGCACCGATCACATCGACCTGTTCCAGCTGCACGCGTTCGACGCCGGCACGCCCGTCGAGGAGGTCCTGTCGACGCTGGACGGTCTCGTCAGCGCGGGCAAGGTCCGCTACCTCGGCGTGTCCAACTTCGCCGGCTGGCAGATCATGAAGTCCCTGGCCGCCGCCGACCGGCACGGCCACCCGCGCTACGTCGCCCACCAGGTGTACTACTCCCTCGTCGGGCGCGACTACGAGTGGGACCTGCTGCCGCTCGCCCTGGACCAGGGCCTCGGCGCCGTCGTGTGGAGCCCGCTCGGCTGGGGCCGGCTCACCGGCCGGATCCGTCGCGGTACCCCGCCGCCGGCCGGCAGCCGCCTGCACGAGACCGCCGCGTTCGGCCCGCCGGTGGACGACGAGCACCTCTACACCGTCGTCGACGCCCTCGACGAGGTCGCCGCCGAGACCGGCCGGGCAGTGCCGCAGATCGCCATCAACTGGCTGCTGCACCGCCCGACCGTGGCCACCGTCGTCATCGGCGCCCGCGACGAGACCCAGCTGCGCCAGAACCTCGGCGCCGTCGGCTGGTCGCTGACGCCCGAGCAGGTCGCCCGCCTCGACGCGGCCAGCGCCAGGACCGCGCCGTACCCGCACTTCCCGTACCAGCGCCAGGAGGGCTTCGCACGGCTCAACCCGGCGCCCGTCTGACGGCGCGTGCATGGCAAGGCGGGGCGGATGGGTAACAGGCTGCGCATGACGGTCTTCGGGTTCCACAACTCCCACGAGCAGATCCATCCGTCCGCGCTGCTGGCGGCGGTGCGGCGGGCCGAGGCGGCCGGGTTCACCGCCGCCATGTGCTCCGATCACTTCTCGCCGTGGAGCGAGCGGCAGGGGCAGTCGGCGTTCGCGTGGTCGTGGCTCGGCGCGGCGCTGCAGGCCACGCAGCTGCCGTTCGGGATCGTGAACGCGCCCGGGCAGCGCTACCACCCGGCGATCATCGCGCAGGCGATCGGGACCTTGGCCGCCATGTACCCGGGGCGGTTCTGGGCGGCGCTCGGCACCGGCGAGGCCAGCAACGAGCACATCACCGGCGGCGGCTGGCCCCGCAAGGACGTCCGCAACGCCCGGCTCCGCGAGTGCGTCGACGTCATCCGGGCGCTCCTCGCGGGTGAGGAGGTCAGCCACGACGGCCTGGTCACCGTCGACCGGGCCCGGCTGTGGACCCGGCCGGAGGAGCCGGTGAAGCTGATCGGCGCCGCCGTCAGCGTGCAGACCGCCGGCTGGGTCGGGCAGTGGGCCGACGGGCTGATCACCGTGAACCAGCCGGTCGAGCACCTCCGCCGGATGATCGACGCATACCGGGAAGCCGGCGGCCGCGGCGACCTGTGCCTGCAGGTGCACGTCAGCTGGGCACCGACGCAGGAGGAGGCCCTGGCCGTCGCGCACGAGCAGTGGCGCAGCAACATCTTCGCGCCGCCGGTGTGCTGGGATCTTGAGATGGCCGAGCACTTCGACGTGGTGTCCGCCGACGTCACACCCGAGCAGGTCGCCAAGACCGTGCACGTGAGCGCCGACCTCGGCCGGCACGCGGAGATCCTGCACCAGTACACGGAGCTCGGCTTCGACCAGATCTACCTGCATCACGTCGGGCAGCACCAGGACGAGTTCATCGACGCGTTCGGCGCGAAGGTCCTGCCGCAGATTCGTTCGGCTTGAGCGCGGTGCGGAGCGTCGCATGGGGGGCGTCAGCCGGGGGAGCTGGAAACAGCAAAGTCCGAAGGAACGGCGGCCGCAGACCGATAACCCGGTATGTGGTCCGTCGTGCGGCGGGTCGGGCGCGTCGTGTCACGCGCCGGGGTCCTCGCCACACTCGTCGCGGTCCTCGCCGCGGCGGTGTCCGCCGGGGCCGGGGTGGTGCTGGACCGCGCCCAGCAGCGGGAGATGACGCAGGCCCGGGACCGCAAGGTCGGCGCGGTCGCCGCGGTCGTCACCAACGAGACGGGCCGGTACGTCGACACCCTGCGCACCATCGCGGCGTCCGTCGGCGCCTTCGAGCCGCTGACCGCCGCGAAGTTCGCCCAGGCGATCGACCCGCTGCGGCACATGGGGCTCGCGGGCGCGACGTCGATCGCGTTCATGGTCCCCGCCCAGGACGGCGAGATCGACCGGGTGCAGGAGCTGTGGCGGCAGCGGGGCGCGCCGGACCTGACGTTCAAGCCGAAAGGCCCCGGACCCGCCCACATCTTCTCGGTGTTCAGCGAGCCGTTCGACGGCACGACCGCCGGGTCCGACACCTACCTGCTCATCCGCGACCAGAACCTGCCCGAGAGCAAGCGGCAGAAGTCGTTCGTGCTGACCGCCCCGGTGTACGGCACGCCCGGTACACCGCGCGCATCCGACCCGGACGGGGCGCGGCCGTTTCTCGGCTGGGTGCTGATGGGGCTGCGGGGACAGGACTTCATGGCCGCCGCCGTGCGGCGCAGCACCCAGAACACCGCGGACGTGACGCTGACGGCCCGCGACGCCGACGGCACGCTCGGCACCGTCGCGTCGGTGCGCGCGGACTCCGACCGGCACCGCACGGACGACGTCGCCGTCGACGTCCACGTGGCGCAGGCGCAGTGGCGGCTGCGGATCAGCGTCGTCGCCGCGGACCTGCCCGGCGCCGGGCCGTTCCCGGCGGCGATGACGACCGCGGGGTTCGGCCTCGGCGGGCTGCTGGCCGCGCTGACGTTCGTGCTGGGCACCGGGCGGGCCAGGGCCGACGTCCGGGTCGCGGCCGCGACCGCGCGGCTGCGGCGCACGGAGGCCGAGGCGCGCGAGCACGCCGACCTGCTCTCCGCCGTGGTGAACAGCGTCAGCGACGGGGTCGGGGTCGTCGACGAGCAGGGCCGGTTCCTGCTGCACAACCCGGCGGCCAAGGCCCTGCTGGGAGTGGAGGACAGCCAGGACGGCGCAGCCTCCTGGCAGGAGCACTACGGCATCTTCCACCCCGACGGCACCACCCCGTTCCCCACCGGCGAGCTGCCGCTGGCCCGGGCGCTGGGCGGTGAGGCCAGCGACCAGGTACCGATGGTGATCCGCAACGCCGGCAACCCGGACGGGATCGTCATCACCGTGTCGGCGCGGCCGCTGCACGGCAGCGCCGGGCGGCCGGGCGCGGTGGCGGTGTTCCACGACATCACGGCGCGCGCCGCCGCGGACCGGGCGATCGCCGAGGCCAACACCGCGCTGCGGACGACGAGCTGCGGCTGCGGGAGGCGGCCGAGGCGGAGCTGCGGGCCGCGCGGGACGACCTCGCCGCGGAGCGGGCGTACCTGCGGCAGGTCCTGGACGCGCTCGACGTCTCCGTCATCACCTGCGACGCCGACGGCATGCTGGTGCACACCAACCGCGCGGCGCGGGCCGCGATCCCGGGCGTGAGTCCGGGCGCTGACGCCGACGCCGGCGTGCCGCTGCCGGTGGTCGAGAGCGGCCGCCGGCTGCGGATGACCCAGCCCGACGGCACGCCGTTCGCCGAGCACGACCTGCCGCTGCTGGTGGCGCTGCGCGGCCAGCGGGTCGACGGCGTCGAGGCGCACGTGACCAACGCCGACGGGCACCACCAGGTGGTGATGATGCACGCCCGGCCGTTGCGTGGCCGGGACGGCCGGATCATGGGCGCCGTCGCATCGTCGTACACCATCACCGCGCTGCGGCAGCGGGAGGCCGAGCTGACCGCGTTCGCCGGCATCGTCGCCCACGACCTGCGCAGCCCGCTGACGGCGATCGGCGGGTTCACCGAGTTCGTCCGCGACTCGCTCGCCGACGGCGGTCCCGGCCACGAGCACCGCGAGGAGCGTGCCGTGCTGGACCGCACGCTGGCCACGACGGCACGGATGCGGCGACTCATCGACGACCTGCTCGGCTACGCCGCGGCCCGCGACGCCGTGCTGGACGCCCGCGACCTCGACCTGCGCGCCGTCGTCGACGACGTGGTCACCGAGCGGCTCGCCGCGCAGGCCGTCGACCCGACCAGCCCGCCCGCGCAGATCTTCGTCGGCGCGATGCCGTCGGTCCACGCCGACCCGGCGCTGCTGCGACAGCTGCTGGACAACCTGATCGGCAACGCGTTGAAGTACACCCCGCCGGGGCAGCCGGCCCGCGTCGACGTGTGCGCGACCCCGCACGGCGCCGGCTGGGTCCGCGTCGACGTCGCCGACCGCGGCATCGGCATCCCCGAGGGCGAGCACGACGCGATCTTCACCGGCTTCCACCGGGCGCACCGCACCGCCGACTACGCCGGCACCGGCCTGGGCCTGGCCATCTGCCAGCGGGTCGTGGAGCGGCACGGCGGCACGATCGCCGCCAACGACAACCCCGGCGGCGGTGCCAGGCTGTCCTTCACCCTGCCGACGGCGCAGTCCACAAGGTTCCACGCCCGCTCACGCATGTCGTCGGATCAGCCCTTCGGCTGAGCCGTGGCCTGCCGGGGCAGCGTGATGACGAAGCAGGCGCCGGGGTCGGCCGGTTCGTAGGTGAGGTCTCCGCCGTGCGCGCGGGCCAGTTCCCGCACGATCCACAGCCCGAGGCCCACGGAATTGGCGGTGCCGTTGCCGCCGTACCGCGAGAACAGCCCGCCGACCGAGGCCTCCGGCACACCACGGCCGTGGTCGCGGACCGTGATCGACAGCGTCGAGCCGTCCGTCGCGGCGGAGCTCACGCAGATCGGGGCCGCACCGTGCCGCACGGCGTTGCCGATGAGGTTGACCAGCATCTGCTCCAGACGGTCCGGGTCCGCGGTCACGGTCAGGTCAGGATCGACGTCGATGACGGCGTCGGCCTGCGGGGTGAGGCTGACGGCGTCCTGGGCCGCCGCCCGCACCGGCACCGGCCGCAGGTCCAGCCGGAGCACGCCGTCCTCGACCCTGCCGACGTCGAGCAGCCCGCTGGCCAGGCGCGCGATCCGGGCCACCTGCCGCAGCGCGGCGGCGGTCAGCCGGGCCCGGCGCTCCGGCGGCAGGCCGGCGTCCTCGTCGAGCAGCTCCAGGGCGCCCTGCACGGCGGTCAGCGGCGAGCGTACGTCGTGGGCGAGGGTCAGCATCAGCGACGCCCGCCACCGCTCGGCCGCGGCGACCTCGGCCCGCGCCTCCCGCCACTGCCGCACCCGCCCGGCGATCAGGACCGCGACGGCGGTCACCACCGGCACGAAGACGACCGCGCTGCCGACGACCTCTGGCGCCTGATGGGTGGCGACCAGCGGCGCGACGTACGCGGTGGCGGTCAGCGGCGTCAGCGCGTACGCGATCCACGGCGGATGGTGCAGCCCCACCCAGGCGAACAGCAGCACGAAGAACGGCCCGGTCCCGGAGGCGGTCCCGCCGAACGCCCACGTCGAGAACGCCAGCACCGCCAGTCCGGCGACCGCCAGCGCCACGGTGGCCCGCGGGTGCAGCCCCTGCCACGGCACCCACCAGGCGGCCGCCGCGATGCCGAAGTCGGCGACCGCGACCACCAGCAGGTCCCGCGGCCGGCTGTGCGGCTGGGCCATCCCCAGCACGGCGAGGACCCCGGCGAGCAGGAACAGGGCAGCCGCGGCACGGGCCGCCCCGACATTCCCATCAAAACCGATTCTTCGCCACATTACGGACCGATTGTATGGCCCACCGGGACCTCCCAGCGCTCGAAGAGGTCCGGGCCCGCGCCGACGCATCCCGCGATCTGGGCGAGTTCAACACACCACCGTTCGGAGTTCGTGCCCGCAGCTCACGTTCGTGGTCGCAGGTCGCGCTCCAGACGCGCGAACGCCGGCGGTGGGTTGAGCCGCCGGGCGTTGTCCAGCCGGCTCCGGTTGCTCTGGTCGCCTTGCAGCACGGTGACGATCACCTGCTCGCGGGCGGCGCCCCGGCCGAAGACCCCCTCGGCGTCCAGCACGGCGAGCGCGCGGAAGCACGCCTCGAACCGGGCGCCGACCTCGGCGTCGAATGCATCCTCATCGCGTTGCCACGGGTCGCCTCGGCTGTCGAGCAGTTCGAGAACGTCGTGGAAATGCTCCTCGCCGAGCAGATGGCACGGCCAGTCCGGCGGGCTCCAGCGCACCTCGGCAGCCGGCGCGGCGCCCGCCGTCCTCCGCAGCCCTTCTTCCGAGCAGCAGGTCGGCAGGATGTAGGTGGCGCACGCGTCGGTGTACAGCGCGTAGCAGTAGAACGACTCGCCCGGGTGCAGCTCCCGCACCTCACTGAAGGCGGCGCGCCGCGGCCACCAGCCGGGTCGTCAGCGCGCCGGTCGGCATGCCGGGACCGCCCGTCATTGCTGCGCGCGCTCGGACCAGGGCGGGAGGGGTTCCCGGCGGGCGATCCACCCGGCCGGCACGCCGCGACTGCCCGGCCGGTCGCCGATGCCGGTGTACGCAGCGACCACGCCACCCACGATCGCGGCAGTCGTGTCGATGTCGCCGCCGGCCTCCACGCACGCCCCGACCGCGGCGGGATAGTCGTCGAGGAACGTCGCGGCGGCCCACAGCGCGAACGGCACCGTGTCCTGGGCCGTGACGCGCGAGCCGTTGCCCAGGTCGTGGGCGGCCTCGGTGACGGTGCGGCCGATCAGCCGGCCGGCCCGCGTGACGCCGCGCCGGACCTGGCCGTCGGGCAGGTGCGGGACGACCGCGTCGAGGAACTGCCGCGGCGGCGGGCGCAGGCCGGCGAGCCTGCCGTCGGCGGCCCGGCAGGCGGCGACGGCGACGGCCACCGCACACCCGCGACGCCATCGGGGTGCGCGTGGATCGTGGCGGCGGACCGGGTCGCCTGCTCGGCCGCCCGCCGTGCGGCGCCGACGTGGTAGGCGCCCAGGGGAGCGACCCGCATCGCGGCGCCGTTGCCGCAGGAGCCCCGCCGCCGAACGCGGCCGCGGCGGCCTCCTGCCACGGCCGGCCTTCGCGGATCTCGGACAGGATGCTCGCCGCGCCGACGCCGTAGCCCCGGTGCGGCGTGCAGCGCCGCGCGAAGTCGCCGGCGAGGGCGGCGGTGTCGACCTGCCCATGGTCGCGCAGGTGCGCCACCACGGAGCAGGCCATCTCGGTGTCGTCGGTCCACTCCACGGCCCCGCCGGTGGCCGGCCCGCGGCGAGGTCGGCGACGGACCGGCCGACCATGAAGAACTGGGCGCCGAGCGCGTCGCCGACCGACAGGCCGTGCAAGCTGTCGTAGCACAGGTCCAGCCGGGCCTGTTCGTACACCACCGGGCTCATCGAACCCGATTCTGCCCTGTCGGGGCGGGCGGGTCGATCAGAGGTTGACGGTGCTGCGGTGGCCGGTCGACGGCCATGCGGGGATCGGCAGGACGGTGAGCGTGCCGGTGCCGCGTTCGACGGCGGTGACCACGGTGCGGCCGCGGGCCGGGATGTAGACGTCCATGCCGGTGATGAAGGTCTGCGCGTAGAACTCCGGCAGCGGCGCCGACAGGTCGGTCACGCCGTCGCTGTGCTTGTCGAACGCGAAGATGCCGATGACCCGCTTGACCCGGGGGCTGTTCGCCTCGTTGAGGACGTCCTGGCCGTTGATGCGCAGGCGGTCGCTGCCGGCCCACCACTCCTTGTTGCGGTTGACCACGATCGCGGCGTGCCGGTCACCGACCTCGACCAGGGCGCCGAGGCCCTCGCCGGGGGTGCTGGTGAGCAGGCGGATCAGCCGGTCGGTGCGCTGGAACGGCGTGAAGTAGAAGTGGTGGGTCGCCGCGCCCGCGCGCACCACCGCGAACTCGTACCGGGTGCCGCCGTCGGCCTGGATCGGGCCGAAGGCGCCGTCGCCGGACAGGGGAGCGGTCGCGGCGAGCCGCGTGCGGGTGCCGAGACCGTTGAGCGCGTACACCTGCAGCGTGCCCGCCGGTACACCGGCGTTGACGGGGAACAGCACGGCCCGTCCGGACAGCGCGATCCGCCGCTGCGGTGCGACCCGGGTGGTCCTGGGGTCCTTGCCGGTGAGGAACCGGTGCACGTGGACGAAGCTCTCCACGGACGTGACCGTCTGGGTGTGGGACTGGTCGGGCAGGGACACGTTGGTGGCGCCGGCGATGGTACGGGCCGGGTCACCCTCGCCCCAGATCGCGAGGGTGGGCACGCCGCCGGGCTGGGCGGTGGCGGTGCGCCCGTCGAGGTTGACGTAGTGCGCGACGCGGGCGGCGCGAGCCGGGCTGCTGTTGAGGTATCCCTGCACGACGAACGTGCCCAGCGAGTGCGCGACCAGGTCGACCTGTCCGGTGCCGGCCTCGCGCAGCAGCCGGTCGATGCGGGCGTCGAGGCCGGCCCAGACCTGGTCGAGGGTGTTGAGCGTGAAGGTGGAGTCGTACTCGTGCGCCTCCACCAGCGCGGCCGGGTAGCCGTTGCTCGCGAAGCGTTTGGCCTGCGTCTGGTACTGCTGGGCGGAGCCGGCCGAGCCGTGCACGAAGACGATCGGGCGGTGCTGCTGCTGGGCGGGGTGTGCGGCGGCGGGGTCCGGCGTCGCCAGCAGCGCGGCGACGAGCAGGAGCCCGAGAGTTCGGCGAATCATGCTGAGTGTCCCCTTGGAATAGGCGGGCATGATTATGCACTGCCAGTGCAGTATCTATTCCGGCGGGCGGCCTGTCGAGACGCGCCGGCGATCCGGCGATATCGTCGCGGCATGGCCGAACGCTTCGAGGACAAGGACCTGTCGGAGGCGCAGTTCCGGGTGGTCCGCCTGGCCCGCGCCCGGTTCCAGGACGTGGACCTCACCGGCGTGGTGATGCGCGGCGTCGAGCTGGTCGACGCCGACATCCACGGCGAGATCGGCAACCTGACGATCAACGGCGTCGAGGTGGGGCCGCTGATCGAGGCCGAACTCGACCGGCGGCACCCGCAGCGGGCCAGGATGCGACCGGCGGACGCGGCCGGCTTCCGCGAGGCGTGGGACATCCTGGAAGGACTCTGGGACGGCACCGTCCAGCGGGCCCGCCGGCTGGATCCCGCGCTGCTGCACGAGTCCGTCGACGGCGAGTGGTCGTTCGTGGAGACGCTGCGGCACCTGGTGTTCGCCACCGAGGCGTGGGTGCTCCGCGCGGTGCTCGGCGACCCGGCGCCGTGGCATCCGCTGTCGCTGCCGTGGGACGGGATGCCGGACACCCCGGGCGTGCCCCGCGACCGCACGGTCCGGCCGTCGCTGGACGAGGTGCTCGAGCTGCGGCGGGACCGGTGGGCGACGGTGCGCACCGTCGTCGACGGCCTCACCGACGCGTCGCTGGACGTGCGCACCGTGCCGGTCGAGGGGCCGGGATGGCCACCGCCGCGCAGCTTCCCCGTGCGCGAGTGCGTGTCGGTCGTGCTCAACGAGGAATGGGAGCACCGCCTGTACGCCGAGCGGGACCTGGCCGTGCTCTCACTGAAAGACTGAGATCCGGGTGCGGTGGTGCCCTGGGGTCTCGATCTCGTCGAGCGCGGCGACCGCGAGGTCCGCGTAGGACAGTCCGGTCGCCGGGGCGGCGTCGCCTCCGGTCCGGTACCGCCCGAGCCGCGGACCGTCCGGGTCGAGCCCCGCCGGTGGGGTGAGCATGAGCCAGTCGACCTCGGTCTCACCGGCCGCCCTGAGCCGGTCCAGGCCGGCGGTGTGCGACAGCGCGAAGGGCCGCAGCTGGGCCGGGAACGCCGCCGGGTCGTCCAGCACCGGGCGGCCGTCGGCGCCGAGCAGGTTCGCGAACAGCCCGATGAGCACCAGCCGGCGCACCCCGGCCTTCGGCAGGCCGTCGAGGAGCGCCTCGACCCCGTCGACGAAGAACCGCTCGTCCGGCCTCGACCGGGCCAATGCCTCCGGACCGGAGAACGGGGTGACCGCGCTGACCACGGCCTTGTGGCCGTGCGGGATCGTCGACGTCGCGGCGGGGTCCCTGACGTCGCCCTGCACGACGCGGATCCCGTCGCCGGCGAGACCGGCGTGCCGCGCCGGATCCCGCACGACGGCGGTGACCTGATGCCCGCGGTGCAGCGCCTCGGCCGTGACCGCCCGCCCGGCCCTGCCGCCCGCCCCGAAGATGACGATGCCGCCCATGATCCCGCTCCTCCGCCCGTCGCCGCACTGACTGGGGGGACGGTAACCACTGCGGTGCCGGTTACTGCAAGGGTACTGGGATGGACCTCGACCCGGAGATGTTCGACCCGGTGTGCCCGTCGGGCGCCCTGCCGTTCCAGATCGGCGACAAGTGGACGGCGATGGTCGTGCTGTGCCTGCAGGACGGCCCGCGGAGGTTCACCGAGCTGCGGGTGCCGCTGCGCGCCGTCACGCCGAAGGTGCTGACCGAGACGCTGCGCGCGATGGAGCGCGACGGCCTGGTGGTGCGCACGGTGTACCCGGAGCATCCGCCGCGCGTCGAGTACGAGCTGACGGAGCTGGGCCGCAGCCTGCTGACCCTGATCGCGGCGGTGCGGGCCTGGAGCGGCGAGCACCTTCCGAGGCTGCTCGCCGCCCGGCAGGCCCACGACGCCGCCGCGGGGGTCACTCCTGCGGCTGGTCCGGTGCCTGCGCCGGTGCGGCCGGCTGTGCCGCGGCCGGCGGTCCGGCGGTGACGGTGGCCGGTGGCGCGGCCGGGAGGTGGGCCGACGGGTCCGGGCAGATGTAGTAGGGCATGGGCCCGAGGGCGGGGTGCGGCGGCCAGACCGCCGGGGGCTTCGGGGCCCTCGGGGTGAAGTAGTGGTGCGCGGGCGGCAGCGCCAGCAGCAGCACGACCGCCACCGTGATGGCCAGCACGAGGACCGCGACCAGCAGCGCGCCGAGGAAGAGGACCCCGGAGAAGACCTCGGTGCTGGAGTACAGGGTGTCGGTGAACTCCGAGTTCTCCCACGACACGCCGTCATCCATGACGTCGTCGGCGCCGGCGTCCATCGCGCTGAACGCCAGTGGCGCCAGCAGGAACCCGCCGCAGGTCTGCCCGGTGGCCAGCAGCAGCTGCCCGCCCCCGGCGACGAAGACGAAGATCCGCGCGAGGTTGCTGCCGCGCAGCACCGGCCGCGCGGTCACGCCGAACCAGACGGCCAGCACCAGCGCCGGCACGCCGATGAACAGCGTCGCCATGATGTTGCTCGCGCGCTCGTCCCGCACCTCGCCGGGGTCAACGCCGCCCACCAGCGCGGCAACCCGTGAGATCTCCCCGTCGTAATACACGGCGTGCGCGACGGCCACGCCGAGGATCGCCACCAGCAGCGCGACTGCGGCGAGCTGCAGCCAGAACGCCACGGTCACCTGAGCCGGGCGCGGGGGACGTACGACATCCACGGTCATGGCACGCCACGCTACGGCCGGCCACCCGGCGCCACATCGGCCCGTTCGGGCAGAAAAGGATCACCGGTTGAACGCTGATACGTAATTACGTACTATCGTAGTCATGGCGAGTGTCGAGGAGCGGCTGGCGGCCCTGGAGGCCCGGGTGTTCGCGGAGGCGGCGCCGGAGCGGTCGGCGGCCGGGCCGGCGTCGGTGTTCTGGGCGCTGGAGCGGCTGCGGGAGCTGGCGCCGAGCCCCGGCGCGGTGCTCTTCACCGGCACCGTCGACCTGCCGACCGCCGAGCACTACGAGTGGCAGCTCGGCACGCCGGTCGAGCGGCTGCTCGACGAGGACTGGTCGGACCTCGGTGCGACCCTCGCCGCGCTCGCCCACCCCATGCGCCTGCGGCTGCTGCGGGAGATCCTCGGCGGCCGGCACGCGGCCAACGACCTCGCCGGCGTCGAGGGGCTCGGCACCAGCGGCCAGCTCTACCACCACCTGCGCCAGCTGACCGCCGCCGGCTGGCTGCGCACGGGCGCCCGCGGGCAGTACGGCGTGCCCCCGGAGCGGGTCGTGCCGCTCCTGGTGATCCTGGCGGCCGCCCGCCGCTGAGTCCGGAAGGAGTCCCACCATGCGCAACCGCATCGTCGTGACCGCCGTGATCGTCCTGCTCGCCGGGGTCGCGGCACTCCTGACCGCACCGGGACCACCACGCCTGGCCGGCCCCGTCACCGGGGATGCTGCACTCGCCGCCGCGCTGCGGTCGGCCGCCGGGGACGCCGACGGCTACCGCGGCCTGGCCGTCGCGCTCGTCGGTCCCGGCGGGGTGCGGACCGCCGGCGTCGGCGACCGCGGGGACGGCCGCCCGGTGACCGCGGACACCCCGTTCGAGATCGGCTCGATCGGCAAGGCGTTCACCGGCATGCTCCTGGCCGATCTCGCCGTCGCGCCGGACACGCCGCTGCGGACGCTGGTGCCGTCGATCGGCGGGCCGTCCGGCGACGTCACGGTCGCGGAGCTGGCCAGCCACCGTTCGGGGCTGCGCAGCGTCCCGGTCGTGTCGGCCGGTCAGGCGCTGCGGCTGTACTTCGCCACGCTGCGTGGCGCCGACCCGTACACCGGGCAGGACCGCGACTGGTTGCTGCGCACGGCCGCCACGCAACGACCCGGCGGTGGCCGTGGCACCGTGCACTACTCGAACTTCGGCGCCGCCGTGCTCGGTCAGGCCCTGGCGGAGCGGGCCGGCGTCCCCTATCAGGAGCTGCTGCACCGCCGGCTGCTCGACCCGGTCGGGATGGCGGCCACCTCGGTCAGCCCCGACGGCGGCGCGCTGCCGGCGGGCCACGCCACCGGGTCGACCGCGGCCGGCCGCCGGGTCTCGCCGTGGCGGGGCGCGGGCTGGATGCCCGCCGGCATCGGCATGTGGTCCACCGCCGCCGACCTGGCCCGCCTGGTGAGCGCCGTGCACGCAGGCACGGCGCCGGGCCTGGACGCGCTGGAGCCGCGCTTCGACGCGGGCGGCACGGAGCGGGTCGGCTACGGCTGGTTCACGACCCGCTTCGACAACGCCACGCTCACCTGGCACAACGGGGGCACGGGTGGGTTCCGCTCCTACCTGGCCGTGGACCGGGCCACCGGCCGCGGTGTCGTGGTGCTGGGCAACACGGACCGCGACGTCGACGCCATCGGCCGGCGGCTGCTGGGCGTCACCCCGGCCGGTCCGTCGGCGCCGCCGCGCCGGCCGTGGCGGTGCTGCTGGCGGTGGGGCTGAGCCTCCTGGGCGCGGCCGGGCTGTTCACGACGGTGTGGCTGGCCGCCCGTGGCCGCACGGACCGGGTCCGGCTGGCGTCCTCGGCGCTGTGGTCGGTGGTGATGCTGCTGCTCGCCTACCGGGCCGGCGACTGGCTCGCGGTCCCCGGCGCCGTCTGGGCGCTCGGCGTGGCCGCGACCGCCGCGGCGCTCTGCCTCGCCGCGCCGCACTGGCGCGACCTGCCCCTGACCGCCGGCCGCCGGTGGTGGCGCTGGACCGCTGCCGCATTCTCCGCAGCCGCGGCGCTCGCAGCGGTGCTGCTGGTGACCTGACGATGCCGCGCGGCGCGTGTGGCGGTGCTGCCGGTGGTCTGACGGTGCCGTCGCGGTGCCCGCAGTGATGCCGCTGGTGGTCTGACGATGCCGCGGCGGCGCGTGTGGCGGGGCTGCCGGTGGTCTGACGGTGCTGTCGCGGTGCCCGCGGACGTGCCGCTGGTGAGCTGACCGGGCGGGCGTCGGTGCGGTGCCGGGCACCGCCGCGCGCCGCCGTTCCGGGTGCCCGGCGCGCGCGGCGGTGCTGGTGGCGACCCGGCCGTGGCCGTGCCGCCGCGCCACACGACGGCATGGCCAGGCCCCGGTGAACCCTTACGCCGCCACGCGACGGGTCCACTGCCGGCCGGCGGCCGGCCGGTCCGCGGTCACCTGGGGATCGCCGTGCCGTGGCGGCAGCCGGAGCAGCCGACGGCGCTCAGGCCGGTCCAGGTGTTCAGGTCGGAGCTCGTCGCCGTCCACAGCCCGCCGTTGGTGTACTTGTCGACGTAGATGCGCCAGCTGCCGTTGTCGAGCCGGACCAGCGACGGGCCCTCGTAGCCGGAGCTCCACAGGGTGCCCCGGTTGACCCAGCCCTCGGTGAGGTTCGCCGTGGTGGTCCAGTGTTCGATGTACTTCGTCGTCTCGTTCTTCGTGAACGCGTGCCAGGTGCTGCCCGACTTCACGACGAACGTGTCGATGTGGTTCGTGCCGAGGCCCCACATCTGCGCCGGCCCGCTCCAGGAGGTCAGCGCGGTGTTCTGCGCGGTGTACACGTACGGGCGGAAACACGCCGAACAGGTGGTGGCCGCGACACTGGCGATGATCTTCACGGTGCTGCCGTCGACGAAGAACTCGGGTGCCCAGGTGAACTTCGTGTTGGCGATGCCGGAGTTGACGCTGGCGACGTTCGTCCAGCTCGTCAGGTTGGTGCTGCTGGCGATGTTGAAGTAGGTCGAGTTGGTCGTCCACGACTGCACGGTGTAGGCGATGTAGTAGCGGCCGTTGTACTTCAGGATGCCCGGGTCGCGCAGCACGCCGCTCGGACCGCGGAAGTTGGTGTCGGCCAGGACGCTGTAGCTGGTGCCGCCGTTGGTGGACTGGTAGATCCACAGCTCCTCGTCGGCGACCGCGTCGCCCTTGAACGTCGCGTAGATGAGGGCGGTCGCGGCGGACGCGGGCATCGGGGCGGCAAGCACCCCGAGGAGCACCGCGAAGGTGGCAATGAGTGCCGCGAGCTTACGGTTCATGGGTTCCTCCAAAGCTCAGGGGTCAGGCCGTGACGGCGGCCCGGCTGTTGTGCCAGACGACGAACAGCGCGCAGCCGGGCACCGTTGCCAGGCCGAGCACGGGTGCCTGGTTGACCGCGGCCGCGGCGGCGACGAGGACGGTCAGGCTGAGCAGGCTGAGCGGCCACCGGCGCAGGGCGGTCCACAGCGCCTCGCGGACGCCGCCGCCGTGCTCCAGCGGCAGCATCGCCAGCCACAGGGTGCCGGCGGCGAGCAGCAGCACGGCCAGGACGACCAGCATCGGCACGAGCAGCGCGCCCGGGTCGGCGTCGTGCAGCGCGACGACGTCCACGGCCACGACGCCGACCCCGCCGACGACGACCGACCAGCGCAGCGCCGCCCGGCCGAAGTGCCGCCGGTACGCCCGGACGAACGAGTCGCCGTGCAGGTGGGCGAACGCGGCGGCGACGGACGGGCCGAGCCCGAGGCACAGGACGCCGAAGAAGAGCGGGTAGCGCCACGGGCGGTCCACGATGGACAGTGCGAGCAGCAGCGGCAGGTTGGTGACGGCCAGGCCCAGGTTCACCACCAGGACCCGGCCGACCCACGTCCAGATCAGCTCCCAGGTGTCCGCGGGTGCGGTCAGCCGGGTGAGCATCACTTCATCCCGGTGGTGGCGACGCCTTGCACGAAGTACCGCTGGCCGAGCAGGAACACGGCGAGGATGGGCAGCACGGAGATGACGGATCCCGTCATGATCATGGCGTACTCCGAGTCGTAGACCCCGACGAAGGAGCGCAGGCCGATCTGCACGGTCCACAGCTCGTTGCTGGTCAGGTAGATGAACGGACCCATGTAGTCGTTCCAGGTGTTGACGAACGTGAGCAGGGCGAGGCTCGCCAGGGCCGGTTTGGACAGCGGTAGCGCGATCCTGGCCCAGATGCCGAACTCGTTGAGCCCGTCGATCCGTGCCGCCTCGATCAGCTCGTCGGGGATGCTCAGGTAGAACTGGCGCATCAGGAAGACGCCGAACGCCCCGAACGCCTGCAGCAGGATCAGCGAGGTGCGGGTGTTCACCAGTCCCGCCTTCTCCATGAGGATGTACTGCGGCACCATGTATGCCTGCCACGGCACCGCGATGGTGGCGACGTAGGCCAGGAACAGTGCGTCCCGGCCGGGGAAGCGCACCTTGGCGAAGCCGTAGGCGGCGAAGCTGCCGGTCAGCACCTGCAGCAAGGTGATGCTGACCGCGAGGATCAGCGAGTTGCTCAGGTAGGTGCCGAGTGGGATCTCCTGCCAGATGCGGCTGTAGTTGCCCCACTGGAACTCCTCGGGGATCCACTGGATGGGGACGGTGAACACCTCGTTGTCCCGCTTCAGCGACGACACGAGCATCCACAGGAACGGGATCAGCACGGCGGCGCCCAGCCCGACCAGCAGCGTGTACAGCGCGACGCGCCGCAGCGGCCCGCCCCGGCGCCCCCGGGCGGGCGGGGGAGCGGACAGCCGCGGCGACCGCACCGGCGCCGGCAGCGTGAGGCTCATCGTTCGCTCCTTCGCTGGAACCGGAACTGCACGACGGTGACGACCAGCACGACGACGAACAGCACCATCGCGATCGCCGAGGAGTAGCCGAACCTGCCCTCGGTGATTCCCTCGCGGAAGATGACCTGCGACAGCACGAGGGTGGAGCGGCCGGGGCCGCCCTCGGTCATGATCTGCACCAGGTCGAAGACCTTGAAGCTGGAGATGGTGAGCATGATGACCACGAAGAACGTGGTCGGGCGTAGCGCCGGCACCGTGATGTGGCGGAAGCGCTGCCACGGGCCGGCGCCGTCCATCTCGGCCGCCTCGTACAGGTACGCCGGGATACCCTGCAAGCCGGCCAGGTAGATGATCATGTAGTAGCCCATGTCCCGCCACACGCTGGTCAGGATCACCGCGGGCATTGCCCAGGTGGTGGATGTCGTCCAGCCGGGCGGGCTGTCGACCCCGACCGCCCGCAGCAGCTGGTTCACCGGCCCGAACTCGGGGCTGAACAGCATGTTCCAGACGACCGCCACGGCGACCAGCGACGTGATGTACGGGAAGAAGAGCGCGGTGCGGAAGAACCGCACCCCGCGCAGCTTCCGGTTGAGCAGGACCGCGAACCCCAGTGACGCGAGCAGGGTGAGCGGGATGTGGCCGGCCGCGTAGTACGTCGTGTTCGTCAGTGCGGTCCAGAACGTGTCGCTGCCGACCATGCGGCGGAAGTTCGCCAGCCCGACCCATTCCGGGTCGGAGTAGGAGTCCCACTTCATGAACGACAGCGCCAGCGCGATGACGACCGGGACCAGGGTCAGCGTGGCGAACCCCAGGAAGTTGGGCAGGATGAACGCCCAGCCGACCAGGGTCCGCCTGCGGCGCCGGGAAAGGGCCTGCGTCGCCATGCTCAGCCGACCTCGGACTTGACCCGCTTGCCCATCTCGGCGATGCCGGCGGTCACCGTCTTGCTGCCGGTCATGATCAGCTGGTGCTCCTCGGTGAGGATGGTGTCGATGTCGGAGGACTTCTCGCTGACCGGCATCTCCAGGACGACCTTGTCGGGCTGGAAGGTCTTCTTCGCCAGGGTGTCGTTCGGCATGCCGGCGACCGCGAAGTACGCGTCGGTGATCGCGGTGCTGTGGTAGGCGGGGGTGACGCCGATCTTCGCGATCGTGGTCGCGCCCTGCTCGCCGGACGCCCACAGCACGAACTGCTTCGCCGCGTCGGCGTGCTTGGCCTTCTTGTTGACGGCAAAGGCCGTCGGCGAGCCGAAGGTGGTCACCTTGCCGTCCTTGGTGACCTGCGGCAGCGGCGCGATGCCCCAGTCGACGTTGGTCTTGCCGTCGGCCTTGGCCTGCAGCAGGGCGGCGGCGTACCAGGTGCCCATCGGCAGCATGGCGGCCTTGCCGGTGGAGAACATCGTGTTGTAGGAGACCTTCTGCGTCGAGGCGGTGCCCCACGGCAGGGTCGCGCCGGCCTTCTCCAGGTCGAGGGCCATCGTGTACTGGGCGTTCATGAACGCGTAGTCGCCGCCGAGGAGGTTGCCGCCGGTCTGCGCGGCCGCGATCGCCTGCACGACCGAGCGCCACACGTGCTGGTAGGTGCCGTAGACCTTGTCGGTGCCGCTGCCGGTGGTGGACGCCTTCGCAAGCTGTGCGTAGTCCTGCCAGGTGAGGTTGCTCAGGTCGGCGTCCTTCACCAGCTTCTTGTTGTAGTAGAGGACCCAGAAGTCCGACCGATAGGGCAGCGCGAAGTACTTGCCGTCCAGGTTGAACGGGTCGAGGCCCAGGTAGGCGTTCTTGTCGAGCTTGTTCACCTCGTCGGTGAGCGGGGCGAGCTGGCCGCGGGTGCCGTAGCGGGCGTAGTCGGTGACGTTCTTCATGGTGATGACGTCGGTGGTGTCGCCGCCGGCCAGCATGGTGGTGACCTTCTTGGCGTAGTCGTCGGCGAGGATGTCGACCGGCTGCACGTCGATGTCCGGGTGGGTGGCTTCGAAGCCTTCGATGAGGGCCTTGAACTCCGGGGTGGCGGCGTAGTTCCAGAGCGACACGGTCAGCACGGTCTTGCCGCCGCTGGTGCCGGGGTCGTCGCCGGAGCTGCAGCCGGTGAGCGTCAGTGCGAATGCGAGCGCGGCGGCCATGACGAGCCGGGTGCGGTGCATTGCGGTCTCCTTCAGGGGTGTTTGTTGGGGGTGTGGGTCAGGCGTTGAGGGCGAACGCCTGGGGGGTGATCTCGGCGCGGAGCGGCTCGCCGGTGATCCAGCGGGCGAGCTCGTCGAGGGCGTGGTCGGTCAGCCGGAGGATCTCCGTGCCGAGCGAGCCGGCGAGGTGCGGGGTGATCATGACGTTCGGTGCAGAGCGGAGCGGGTCGTCGCGGGGGAGCGGCTCGGGCTCGGTGACGTCGAGGATCGCGAAGAGCCGGCCCGAGCGGCACTCGGCGGCGAGTGCGCCGGAGTCGATGAGGCTGCCCCGCGCGGTGTTGATGACCGTCGCGTGGTCCGGCAGCAGCGCGAGCTCGGCGGCGCCGATCATGTGGTGGGTGCTGGGCAGTGCCGGCGCGTGCAGGGTCAGGGTCTCGCTGCGCGCGAGGAGCTCGGGCAGGTCGACCAGGACACCGCCGGCGGCGGCGACCTCGGCGGCGTCGGCGTGCGGGTCGGCCACCAGGCACACCGTGGAGTCGAGCCGGTCGAGCAGGCCGACGACCCGCCGCCCGGTCCGGGAGAACCCGACGACGCCGACGGTGCGCCGGTAGTTGGACAGGTTGCCGTAGCCGGACAGGTTGCTCCAGCCGCGGTAGGCCGCCTCGGGGTCGGCGGCGATGAACGGCGCCTTCTTGCCGGCGAAGATGATCGCCGCGAGGGTGTACTCCGCCACGGGGATCGCGTTGGCGTCCGCGGCGCTGGTCATCCGGATGCCGCGCCGCCACACCTCGCCGGTGACGAGCGGCCGGACGCTGCCCGCGCCGTGGAAGACCGCCCGCAGCGCCGGCGCGTCCCGCAGCCGCTCGGCGGTGAGCGCCGGGGCGCCCCACGACGTCAGCAGCACGTCGACGTCCTGGAGCCGCCGGCGGGACCTCGGCGAGTCGATCTCGTGCAGGCACACCGGGTCGCCGAGGTCGGCGAGCCCGGCGAGGCGGGCGGTTCTCGCGTCGTCGAAGTGGGCCCGGAACGACTCCGGGTTCATCACCACCAACGCCTTCGGCTTCGACAACGCAGCTCCCCGATGTGTACCTGGTGTGTCCGTTGCATTTCGTGTAGGAACATGGATAACCGTGCTCGAACATGTACGGAAGAGTGCGATCTCGTTCGGTCGGAAACGTTCAGAATCGAACACGGATAGGGTCGGATGACTGCGGAGCGGATGTTCAACCTCCAGCGCCAGGAGCGGCTCATGGAGGAGCTGCGGCGTCTCGGAGCCGTGCGGGTCAAGGACCTCGCGGCGGTGCTCGGCGTCAGCGAGCTCACGGTGCGCCGCGACATCGCGTCCCTCGCCGAGCGCAACCTGCTGACCAAGGTCCACGGCGGGGCCACGCTGCCGACGCAACTGCTGGCGGCGCCGCGCCGGGCGCGCCCGCCGCAGACCCGGTTCACGGTCGGCATGGTGGTGCCGTCGCTGGACTACTACTGGCCGTCGATCGTCACCGGTGCCCGCGCCGCCGCGGCCGCGCTGGGCGTGCACATCCAGCTGCGCGGCTCCAGCTACGACCTGCAGGAGGACCGCCGCCAGATCGGCCGGCTGATCGAGGCCGAGCAGGTGCAGGGCCTGCTGCTGGCGCCGAGCCTGGAGGGCGACGGGGTCGCCGAGCTGGTCGACTGGATCACCGGGCTGCCGGTGCCGACGATCCTGGTCGAGCGGCAGGCGCCGCGCTGGACGCCGACCCGGCGGCAGCTGGAGTGGGTCCGCAGCGACCACTCGCTGGGCCTGGAGATGGCGGTGCGGCACCTGCATCAGCACGGCCACCGCCGCATCGGCCTGGTGCTGTCGCGGGCGTCGCCGACGTCGGCGCACCTCGCGATCGGCTGGGGACTGGCCTGCGCGGACCTCGGCATCCCCGACGACCTGGTGGTGCGCGAGTCGGTGGGCCTGGACGTGCCGGGCCACCGCGACATCATCGCCGGGATCATGCGCCGCTGCCGCGAGTCGGGCACGACGGCCCTGATCGTGCACGGCGACCCGGACGCGATCTCGATCGCGCAGTACTGCATCGAGCTGGGGGTGTCCATTCCCGACGACCTCGCGCTGGTGTCCTACGACGATGAGGTGGCGCACCTGACCGAGCCGGCGATGACGGCGGTGCGGCCGCCGAAGGGGTACGTCGGCCGGGTCGCGGTCGAGCTGATGGTGGCCCGGCTGACGGAGGGCACGCGCCGGCCGGTGCAGCGCGTGCTCATCACCCCGGAGCTGGTCATCCGGGACTCGTCGGTGCCGAGGCCGGGAGGCTGAGCCGGGCGGTGGTCCCGTCCGGCCAGTGCACACCGATCGTTTCCGCGGCGACGGTGACGGTGGGCAGCGCGCCCGACGGGGCCCGGCTCAGCCGCACGGCGACGGCGTAGACCTGCCCGGCGCGGGGTGCCGCTTCGGTCCGCAACGCCGGCACCCGCACGTCGTCGCCGAGCGGCGATGCGACGGTACGTTCGGACAGCGCCGCGCCGTCGAACCCGTGCAGCGGCACGAGCAGCGACGTGAGCCCCGGCGTGATCGGCCAGCCGCTGAACTCCAGCACCGTGTCCGCGGCGGGCTCCTCGAGGCGGGCGACCCGCACCTCCACGGCGCCGCGGACGAGCGACGCCATCGTCACGAGCGGGCCCCGGGTGACGGTGCCGGTGCGGCCGGAGCCGTGGTCCGGTGCGGTGTCGTCGGGTGCGTCGACCCAGTGCAGCCGGGCGGCGCTGACCGCACCGTCCACAGTGCACTGCAGGGTGCGGAAACCGCTGCGGTGGCTGGGTTCCCCGTTGCGGAGCAGCGCCACGGCGTTGCCGGGGCCGACGGGGAAGGTCGCCGTCGAGTAGCCCAGCTGCGCGTACAGGGGCGCGTCGGTGCCGTCGTCGCCCTCGACGGCGTGGTCGGTGCCGTGGTTGGCGACGCGGACGACGCCGTCGGCGCGGGTGCCGGCGGCGAGCCAGCCCGGCGCTGCGATCGCGCGGGTGAAGTCGGACCGCTCCACGGGCAGCGGCTCCTCGACGGCCGTCCACACCGGGTGCCCGGCGGGCAGCAGCAGGCCGAGCATGCCCTTGACCGCCCAGTACGGTGAACCCGGCCCCGAATACGACTGCGCCATCGCCGGCCACTCGCGGTGCCAGCCGAGGGTCAGCAGCCCGCGCCGGTCCGGCACGCCGTGCTCGTGGAAGTGCCGCAGGATGCCGCTGCACGCCCGCCGCGTGGTGCCGGGGCTCAGCGGCGTCGCGCCGGTGACCGCTCCCATCCAGAACGGCGCGGCGGCCCCGAACCGGTAGATCAGGCTGCGGCCCTGCAGCAGCGGCGCGCCGTCGGCACCGACGAGGTGCACGGCGTCGGCGAGGAACCGCCGGAGCCGGTCGTGCCACGCCTGGCGCAGCCCGCCGGGGCACAGGTCGCCGGCCAGCTCCGCCCACAGCAGGGGATAGGTGTGCAGCGCCCAGCCGTTGTAGTGGTCGTAGGAGCGCTCGGGGCCGTCGGCGTACCAGCCGTCGCCGCGGTACAGCGACTCGTGCACCGCCAGCCCACTGTGGATGTCCGTCTCGGACCAGTCGCCGCCGACCCCGCGCAGGAACGCCTCGACGGTGAGCTGGAACCAGACCCAGTTGATCGGCGGGTAGTGCTGCCCGACGACGGTGCCGAGCCAGCCGGCGAGCCGGTCCCGGTCGGCGCCGTCGAGCCGGTCCCAGATCCACGGCCGGCTCAGGTGCAGGCCGAGCGCGATCGAGCTCGCCTCGACCTTGGCCTGGTCGAGCCGGTCCGGGCGCGGCCACACATCCGGGCCGGCGCGCAGGCCGGCGGCGTAGAAGCCGGCGAGGCCGTGCGGGTCGGCGCCGTCCTCGCCCCGCAACCGGATCGCGGCGAGCAGGAACGTGCGGGCGAACCCTTCGAGGGCGTCGCTGTCGCGGCCGTAGGCGCTGCCGCGGCCCGGCAGGTCGATGCGGGCGTGGTCCGGCGATGCGAACGGCCGCACCGCGGCGAGCATCCGGTCGGCGGCGGCCGCCCAGTGTTCGCGGGTGTATCCGGTGTACGGGGAGCGCTCGTCAGGCTCCATCGTGGCCTCCATGGGTGACGGTCAGTTCGAACGTGCCGGTCGCCGGGATCACCAGCCGGTGGACGGTGCCGCCCCACACGCGGCTCAGCAGGGGGTCGTCGACCGGGTGCCGTTCCAGGACGCCCGCGCCGGCGGCAGGGTCCCACGACAGCCGCACCGGGGTGTGGAACCGCATGACCAGCGACCCCGGCCGGTGCTCGGCGGGCTCGCCGGCCAGGACGTGGTGCAGCCGCACCTGGGTCGCCGGGTCGTCGAGTTCCCAGCGGTCCGACACCACGACGGCGCCGCGGTCCCGGTCGAGCCGCACCTCGCGCCGCCACCACCGGCAGCCGGCCTCGGCTGGGTACGCGCCGCTGAGATCGAGCCGCATCGCGTCGCCGTCGGCCTCGACGGCGGTGGCGCGAAACGCGCGGCCGGGGGACTGCCCAAGGCCGCCGATGACCGGCAGGTTGTGCCACTCGCTGCGGGTCACCCACTGCTCGTAGCGGCGGGCGGTGAAGGAGATGGCGGTGTACGTCGGCTGGCCCAGGTCGATGACGGCGGGGACACCGTCGACGGCGACGAGGTAGGAGCCGACGTCGTTGTGGTTGTGGTTCTCGTCGTTGTGGCCGCCCTTGACGGCGACGGCCATCCCGCCCGGCTCCCGGCAGACCAGCAGCTGCACGTCCGGCAGCCACGACCGTTGCGGCAGATCCGCCCGCCGGTGCGGGACGTTGCGCCACTCAGGGTCGTGCAGCGCGACGAGGGTGCGGCCGAGCCCGGGGCCGGGGAGACGCTCGTGGGAGGCCGCGTAGGCGGCCACGTCGTCCGCGCCGCAGGCACGGCCCCACCGGTGCAGCACGTCCCACGGCTGCGCGGGGTCGGGGCGGGCGGGGCAGTCACCGACGTTGACCGCCCAGCCGCCACCGAGGTCGACGCGCTGCGGATACCGGGCCAGCTGTGCCAGCGGCGGCAGGTCCCAGGGTCGCAGCCGGCCGTCCGTGGCCCAGTCGAGCAGCTGCAACGCCTCGGCGAGCCGGGCCGGGCCGTTCCACCAGTAGGCGTACCCCTCGTCGCAGCCGCCGTCGGCCGGTTGGGCGGCCAGGTACCGGTCGAGGCCGTCGACGACCAGGTCGACCACGGCGGGGTCGGGTGCCAGGAACAGCGTCGCGGCCAGGACGTGGCCGTGGATCCACGGGTTCCAGTTGTGCAGGTGCCCGTCGAGGCCGAGCCAGTGCCAGCGCCGGTCGCCGCGGAACGGATCCAGGACGCGCCGGCGCACCTCGCGCCGGATCCGTTCCCGCAGGCCGGGGACCCGGCGGTCGAGCGCCGGGGCGAGCACCAGGTCGGCCCAGGCGAGCAGGCCGGCGGTCTCGGCGGCGCCCAGGTCGAGGTACGGCCGGTCCGGGTCCGGCACGACCCGGCCGAGTTCGGTGGCGAACGACTCGTGTGCGGCCCAGCACCAGGTGCTCTGCTCGCACAGCAGGTACAGCCCGTCGGCCGCGGCGTCGACGTCGCCGGTGACCGCGGCGGAAAGGACCGCGGCGGCGGTGCGGTGGCGCAGGCGGGCGGCGGGGTCCTCGTAGGCGGTGCGGTTGCCGTCGCGCCAGTACCGCGCGTAGTCCGACAGCAGCGGCTGCGGCCAGGGCGTGTCGTCGACGGGCGTGGCGGGCACGCCGGCCCACGCCTCCCGCTGGTCGATGTGTGGCACCGGCACGCGCTCCCGGGCCCGGTGCACCGCCTCGGCGCGAACGTCGTCCGGTAACCCCGCCCACCGCCCGCGAAGGCTCATGCGGCGGCCAGCCGGCGCAGTGCCGCGGCCTCGCCGGCGACCGCGGCGGGGTCGTCGCCGGGGACGAACTCCAGCAGGCAGTCGATGTCGTGGCTGCGCAGCAGGCTGAAGGCGCCACGCCACAGGGCCTCCCGCGCCAGCAGCGGGCGGCGTTCCTGCCGTGGCCACCAGGAGAAGGCGTGCACGGCCGCGACCCGGTCCAGGATCTGCGCCAGCCCGGCGAGCGCCAGGTCGTCCGGCATGCCGACGGGTGGCTGCCAGTAGGTGGCGGCGCCGCTCTCGTCGAGCAGGTCGAGGGTCGAGGGGACGGCGTCGGTGAGCGTGCCGCCGTGGAACTCGAACGCGACCTGGACCCCGGCGTCCGCGGCCCGCGCGACGGCGGACCGCGCACCGGCGACCACGGACCCGCGCTGATCGGCGGTGGCGCCGGCGGATCCGGTGACGCCCGCCCAGATCCGGATCCGGGGCGCGCCGAGCGCGACCGCGGCGGCGAGCACCGCGCCGAAGTCGGCGGGGTCGTCGGGTCCGGCGCGGAAGTACGAGCCGTAGGACGCGACGGCGACACCGAGGTCGAGCCCGCGCCGCCGGACGTCGGCGGCGGTCCGCGGGTCGCCCGGCGGGACGTGCCGGTCCGCGCCCCACTCGACGCACGCCAGCCCGGCCGCCGCGGCCACTTCGAGCACCCCGGTCGCATCCAGCTGTCGCAATGTTACCGAACACATGCCAGGTCTCAGCACCGTAGGTCCTCTCCGATGTGATCGCTCACACAGACACCATAGGTCAGTGGGGGTGGTGGTGTCGCAGCCGCCGGCAGGTGGTGAGCGCCTGCTCCAGGGCGCCCTCGAGCGCCGTCAGGTCGCGCCGGTCGGCCGCCTGCCTGGCCTGTGCCAGGCAGGCGGCCAGGACCCTCCTCGCCGGGCGGCGCCGCTGGTGGCGGCGCCGCCCGCGTCGCCCTGCCGCGGATGCGGGTCAGCGCGCCCGCGGCGGCAAGCAGCGACAGGTCCCGGTGCGCGGTGGCGGCCGACGTGCCGGTCGCCTCCTGCACCTCGGTGAGCGCGATGAATTCCCGCTCCGCGAGCAGCGCCAGGATCTGCCGGTGCCGCACCGCAGGCAGCACCGGTCCGGCTGTGGCCGTGGTCATGTGCTCATCCCGCCCCCCTGTACACGATCTGGACGCCGTGCGGCTCCAGCGGTTGATGTGCCGTGCCGACGCGCTCGCCCGTGACGGCGGTGGTGTCCAGCGGCGTGCCGGTGCGGTTGATGAGGAACCAGTAGTCGCCGCGCACGGCCAGTTCGACGTGGCCGCGCAACGGTTCCGGCAGTTCGCCGGTGACGCCCGCGTGGGCGGCGAGGTCGGCCAGGACGGTGGTCAGGCCGGCGGCGCCGAGCCGGGTGGACACGTAGGCGGCCGAGCCCGCGCCCGCCTGCCGGCGGGTGATCGCCGCGCGGCCCGTCTGCTCGCCGGTCTTGTACCAGGCGAGGACCTCCGTCGCGGGGTCGGTCAGGTCGATCCGGTCGGTCCACAGCGTGCCCGTCGTGCCGTTGTCCAGCTCGACGCTCTGGCCGTCCAGCAGCGGCGCGAACTCCTCGATGCGGATGCCGAGCAGGTCCCGCAGCGCGCCGGGGTAGCCGCCGAGCCAGACCCGGTCGTGCTCGTCGACGATGCCGGAGAAGTAGGTGGTGACGAGGTGCCCGCCGCCGGCGACGTAGCCGCGCAGCCGTTCGGCGAGCGCGCCGGGCATCACGTGCAGGATCGGCGCGACGAGCAGGTCGTAGCGTTCCAGCGGCGCGCTCGTGGGCACCACGTCGGCGCGGATGCCCAGGTTCAGCAGCGCCGTGTACCAGTCCAGCGCCTCCTGCCGGTACCGCAGGCGGTCAGTGGGGTGCGAGTCGAGCTCGGCCGTCCACCAGGACTCCCAGTCGAAGACGACGGCCGCGCGGGCCGGGGTGCGGCTGGTGCCGGCGACCCCGTCCAGCGCCCGCAGCCTCGCGCCGAGGTCGACGACGGCGCGGAAGACGGCGCTGTCCTCGCCGGCGTGCGGCACCATCGCCGAGTGGTACTTCTCCGCGCCGGCCGCGGACTGCCGCCACTGGAAGAAGCACACGGCGTCGGCGCCGTGCGCCACGTGGGTGAGTGAGTCGCGGGCCAGCTCGCCGGAGGCCTTCGCCACGTTGACCGGTTGCCAGTTGACCGCGCTGGTGGAGTGTTCCATGAGGTACCACGGCCGCCCGCCGGCCAGGTTGCCGGTGAGGTTGGCGGAGAACGACAGCTCCTCGCGGGACTGCGGCCCGGGCAGGACGTAGTGGTCGTTGGCGACGAAGTCGATCTCGGCGGCCCAGTCGGCGTAGTTCATGCCCTTGGTCTCGCCCATGACCATGAAGTTCGTGGTGACCGGGATGCCCGGGGTCACCTCGCGCAGCACGTCCCGTTCGGCTCGCAGGTGCTCCTTGAGCGCGTCGGAGGAGAACCGTTTGAAGTCCAGCTGCTGGGTGGGGTTCGGGTGCGATGTCACGATCCGCGGCGGGATGATCTGCCCCCAGTCGCTGTAGCCCTGGGACCAGAACGTGGTCGCCCAGGCCTCGTTGAGCGCCTCCAGGGTGCGGTACCGCTCGCGCAGCCACACCCGGAACGCGGCCGCGGCGTCGTCGGAGTAGTCGTAGACGTTGTGGCAGCCGAGCTCGTTGTTGACGTGCCACGCGGCGAGGGCGGGGTGCCCGGCGTAGCGCTCGGCGAGCGCGCGGGTCAGGCGCAGTGCGTGCTCACGGAACACCGGCGAGGTCGGCCGCCAGTGCTGCCGTGCGCCGTGCCAGACGGTGCGCCCGTCGTGGTCCACGGGCAGGATCTGCGGGTGCAGGGTGGTCAGCCACGGCGGCGGCGACGCGGTCGCCGTGGCGAGGTCCACCGCGATGCCGTTGCCGTGCAACAGGTCCATGACCTCGTCGAGCCAGGTGAAGTCCCAGACGTCCTCGCTCGGCTGGATCCGCGCCCAGGAGAAGATGGCGAGGGACACGATGTTCGCCCCGGCGGCCCGCATCGCCCGCATGTCCTCGTCCCACACGTGGCGGGGCCACTGCTCGGGGTTGTAGTCGGCACCGAACCCGAGGCGTGCCCGAGTGGGATCCGAGGGCCAGCGCAGCCATCGGTGACCGTGATCTTCTTGCACAGCGTCTCCTGTTGCATCGCGGCTACGGGATGGTCCAGCCGGTCACGACCTGCGTCGCCGCCGGTGCCCCTTCCTCGGATGTTTACGTAAACATCTCGCGGCAAGCAGCGTGCGTCATGTGTGCTTACTTGACCACGGGATGTGATGTTTACGTAAACGTGCGTCGCGGTATAGTGGCACCCCTCACCAGGACCGTCAAGGAGCACCCGAATGGATGTGGCCGCGGGCGTGCAGCGCGGCGGCTCGGACATTCCCGGCGGCCGGCGCAAGCAACGGGTCTCCATGGCAGACGTGGCCGCGCTCGCCGGCGTGTCCTCGCAGACCGTCTCCCGCGTCTCCAACGGCCACCCCGGCGTCATCGAGACGACCCGCGAGCAGGTCCTCGCCGCGATGCGCGAGCTGGGCTACCGGCCCAACAGCGCCGCCCGGTCGCTGCGCTACGGGCAGTTCAACACCATCGGCGTCATCCTGTTCGGGCTCTCCTCGACCGGCAACAGCCGCACCGTCGAGGCGATCGCCACGCACGCCGCCGCCGAGGGCTATGCCATCACGCTGATCCCGGTCGACATGCCGACCCAGGACAACGTGCTGGGCGCCTTCACGCGCATGGGCGAGCTGGCCGTCGACGGCGTCATCGTCATCCTCGAGATCCACCTGCTGGACGCCGGCACCGTGGCGCTCCCGCCCGGCGTGCACGTCGTCGTGGTCGACTCCGACGCCGGCGACCGGTATCCGGTCGTGGACACCGACCAGGCCGACGGCACCCGCCAGGCCGTCCGGCACCTGCTGGACCTCGGGCACCGAACGGTGTGGCACGTCGCCGGCCCGGCCGAGTCGTTCGCCAGCGAACGGCGGGCGAAGGCGTGGCGCGCCGAGCTGGAGGCGGCCGGCCGCCCCGTGCCGCCGGTCGAGCGCGGCGACTGGTCCGCCGAGTCCGGCTACCGGGCCGGGCTGCGGCTGGCCGCGCGGCCGGACTGCACCGCGGTGTTCGCCGCCAACGACCAGATGGCCCTCGGCGTCCTGCGCGCCCTGCACGAACGCGGCCGTCCGGTGCCCGCCCACGTCAGCGTGGTCGGCTTCGACGACATCGCCGACGCGTCGTCCTACCTGCCCCCGCTGACCACCGTGCACCAGGACTTCGCCGAGGTCGGCCGCCGCTGCGTGCAGGCCCTGCTGCGGCAGCTGCGCAACGAGCCCGCCGACCCCGGCACCGACCTCGTCCCGACCCGCCTCATCGAACGCGGCAGCACCGCATTGCCCCCGCCGATTTAGGCTGTTTCCAGCTCCCCGGGGCTGACGCCCCGCGGTTGCGTGGGGGGTTCCCACCCCACACCCCCCATGCGACGCTGCGCGCCGCACTCAAGCTTTCTCCAGCTCCCCGGGGCTGACGCCCCGCGGTTGCGTGGGGGGTTCCCACCCCACACCCCCCATGCGACGCTGCGCGCCGCACTCAAGCTTTCTCCAGCTCCCCGGGGCTGACGCCCCGCGGTTGCGTGGGGGGTTCCCACCCCACACCCCCCATGCGACGCTGCGCGCCGCACTCAAGCTTTCTCCAGCTCCCCGGGGCTGACGCCCCGCGGTTGCGTGGGGGGTTCCCACCCCACACCCCCCATGCGACGCTGCGCGCCGCACTCAAGCTTTCTCCAGCTCCCGGGGCTGACGCCCCGCGGTTGCGTGGGGGTTCCCACCCCACCCCCACGCTGCGCGCCGCACTCAAGCTTTCTCCAGCTCCCCGGGGCTGACGCCCCGCGGTTGCGTGGGGGGTTCCCACCCCACACCCCCCATGCGACGCTGCGCGCCGCACTCAAGCTTTCTCCAGTTCCCTTGCCGGCGTGGTCAGGTGCTGCACCGTGCGCCACCAGATGGCCAGCTGCGCGGCGGCGAGCGCGAGGGCGAACGGTGGCAGCGTCCACAGTCCGGCCCGGTCGGCGAGGGCGCCCGCCAGGAACGGCAGCAGTGACCCGCCGAGCACCGACACCCCGTTGAGCAGCCCGATCGTGGTCGGCGCCAGTTCGTCGGTGGCCAGGGACGGGGCGACCGCCATCGTGGTCGGGAAGATGGGGCCGAGGCAGAAGCCGAGCAGGGCGAACGCGGGCACCGCCAGGACCGGCGCGATCCAGAGCAGCCCGGTGGCACCGGCGACGCCGAACAGGCAGGCGAAGGTGAGCCGGGTCGCGGTCCAGCGCAGCCGCGCCGCGACCGGGCTCAGCACGAACCGGCCCAGGGTCAGGCCGAGCCAGTACCCGCTGACCGTGTAGCCGGCGAGGAGGTCGCCGTGGCCGCGCTCGACGACGAGGAAGCTGAATCCCCAGTTGCCGACGCTGATCTCCAGCCCGACGTACACCGCGAGGAAGGCGGCGCCGAGCAGGACCGCGGGCCGCCGCGCCGCCACCCGCAGCAGTCCCTTCCGTGGCGCGTCCTGCTGCGCCACGGGCAGTGGCCGCAGTGTGGCCTGGAAACCGATCACGAGCGGCACGCACGCCAGCGCGAGGACCAGCCAGACCGACGTCCACTGGGTGAAGCCCAGCATCCAGGTCGCCAGCAGCGGCCCGATCAGCGCCCCGACGCCGAAGAACGCGTGCAGCCAGTTCAGCAGCGTGGTCGAGTCCGGCAGCGCGGCGAGCTGGGCGTTGAGGACCGATTCGAGCACGCCGGTGCCGTACCCGGCGATGAGCTGCACGGCGACGAGCGCGGCGAACGCCGGCCGGGTCGCGGTGTACAGCCCGGCGGCGATGAACGCTGCGCCGCCCACGCTCAGCGCGGCCCGCGCCCCGAGCCGCTGGATCAGCGCCCCGGCGGTCGCACCGGCGAGCAGGAACCCTGCCGAGAAGGCGAAGAAGGTGATCCCGATCGTCGCCTTGTCCAGCCCGTAGTCGCGGATCTGCGCGGGCAGGAGGACCCCGCCGACGCCCGCGCTGAGACCGACGAGAACGAAGGCGGCGTACGCGAACACGATCGGCGCCCAAGCGCGCGGGGGAGACGCTGACACCGGACGGACCTCCATGGGACGACGTATGGTCGACATCATGCCGAACCACGGGCATCCGTTGGTGTGGTTGGGCTTTCGAAAATGTCGAAGTCCGGATGACTGCAACGAAAGAGGCGTGGATGTCGCACCGCAACGGCTGGCTGGAGCTCGTCGAGGCCGACCCGGGGCACTCGCAGCGTTACATCGACCGGTTCCGGTCGATGTCGGAGGCCGGCGCCGACCTGGCCGGCGAGGCCCGCCTCATCGACGCGATGCTGCCGCGCGGGTCACGGATCCTCGATGCCGGCTGCGGTCAGGGCCGCGTCGGCGGCCACCTCGCCGCGGCGGGGCACGACGTGCTCGGCGTCGACCTCGACCCGGTCCTGGTCGCGGCGGCACGGCGGCACCATCCCGCGGCGCGCTGGCTCGTCGGTGACCTGTCGGAGCTGGACCTGCCGGCGCAGGGCGTCGCCGACGGGTTCGACGCCGTCGTCTGCGCCGGCAACGTGATGACATTCGTCGCGGTCGACACCCGCCGGGAGGTGCTGCGCCGGCTGCGGGTGCACCTGCGCGGCGCCGGGCGCGTCGTGACCGGGTTCGGTGCCGGCCGCGGCTACGACTTCGACGAGTTCCTCGCCGACGCCGCGGCCGCGGGTCTGGTGCCGGACCTGCTGCTGGCGACGTGGGACCTGCGCCCGTTCACCCCCGGCGCCGACTTCCTCGTGGCGGTCCTGCGCGCCTCCTGATCGCGGTGGTGATCACGCGGCGGCCAGCAGCGCCGGGACGGGCCCGGGGCGGTCGGCGTGGTGTCCACGCCTGTCCCGCAGCGCCGCGATGATGTCCTCGGTGACCTGGTCCGGGCGGGGCATCCCGTCGACGGACAGCAGGATGCCGCGCCGGTCGTACCACTGCAGAATCGGCTCGGTGACCTCGTGGTACAGCGCCAGCCGCCGCCGTATGACGGGCTCGGTGTCATCGGAGCGGTGCTCGATCCCGGAACGCGCCAGCAGCCGCCGCACCACCTCGTCATCGTCGACGCGCAGGTGCAGCGCGATCTGTGCGGTAGCCCCGAGCGATGAGGCGATCTGATACGCGGCCCACGCCTGCGCGGGAGTGCGCGGGTAGCCGTCCAGCACGTAGCCGCCGCCATGGGCCGTCGCCTCGGCGAGCGCCCTGCGGACCAGGTCCTGCATCAGCCGGTCCGGTACCAGGCTGCCACGGTCCAGGTATTGCTGCACCGTCTGGCCCAGGCCGGTACGGAGCGCGACGTGGCGGCGTAGCAGGTCGCCGGTCGCGAGGTGCGGCACGCCGAAGTGTGCGGCGATCCGGGCGCCCTGCGTGCCTTTTCCGGCTCCGGGTGGGGCGATCATCAGTACCCGCATGGTCTCTCCTTGTCCGGTGGGTGGCTACCAGTGAATGCTGCGGCGGGCACCGGGTCCGGGCATGGGTCAGATGACTGCATCCGGACTACCGTGGGACACGCCACATGCCACGACACGCACCCCGCCCGAGGGGGGCACACGGTGAAGGTTTCAGTGCCGCCCGGTGGCGACCTGCTCGGCCGGGCATCCGAACTGCGCATCATCGACGCGTTGCTGGCCGGCTCCGACCCTCCCGGCCAGAGCCTGCTGCTGCGCGGCGACCCGGGCGCCGGCAAGACCGCACTGCTGGACGCCGCCGCCACCCGCGCGAGCGCCGCCGGCGCGCGAGCGCTGCGCTCGACCGGCGCGCCGTTCGAGACCGGGATCCGGTTCTCCGCGCTGCACCAGATGCTGTACGCCGCCCGGGACGTCGCCGGACGGCTCCCCGACGACCAGCGCGACGCCCTCGCCCACGTCTTCGGCCGGACCGGTGCCAGCGAAGCCGACCCGCTCGTGCTGTCCACGGCCGTGCTGGCGCTGACCGGTGAGGTCGCCGCGGGCCGGCCGCTGCTGCTGCTGGTCGACGACGTGCAGTGGATCGACCCCACCAGCGCGACTGTGCTCGGATTCCTCGCCCGCCGCGTCGGCGGCACCCCCGCGCGGTTCCTCGCGGCCCTGCGCACCGGTACACCCGGCATCTTCGACGAGATGCGGCTGCCGGAGCGCACCGTCGGGCCGCTGCCGGCGGCGGCCGCGCTGCTGGACGCCTGCCGGCCGGGGCTGCCGGGCGTCGTGCGTCGCCGCCTGCTCGCCGACGCCGCCGGCAACCCCTGGCGCTGGTGGAGCTGCCGGAGTCGTTGACGGACCAGCAGCGGTCGGGGCAGGTTGCCCTGCCGGCGTACCTGCCGTTGAACGGCCGCCTCGAGGCGACGTTCGCCGCCGGGCTGGCGGCGCTGCCCGAGCCGGCCCGCGCCGTGCTCCTGCTGGCGGCGCTGGACGTCGAGACGGACCTGTCCACGTTGCGGGCCGCCGCCCGGCCGCGCGCCGACCTGCGGGACCTGACACCGGTGCGGCGGGCCGGTCTCGTCACCGTCGACGAGGCGGGCGACCGGCTGGTCTTCCGCCATCCGCTGATCCGCGCGGCGATCGTCCAGCTGGCGTCCGCCGACGAGCGGCGGCACGCGCACGAGGCCCTTGCCGCGGCGCTGGCCGACTCGCCCGCGGCGTGCTGCGGCACCGTGCCGGAGCGCCGGGCCCGCCACCTCGCCGACGCCGCGACCGGGCCGGACGAGACGGTCGCCCGCGCGCTGGACGACGTGGCCAAGTCCGCGTGGGGCGGCCGGGCCGGCCGGGCCGGGCGGCGCAGCGGGGCGGCCGGGGCGGTCAGCGCGCTCGTGCGCGCCAGCGAGCTCAGCGACCGGCCGGGGCAGCGGTCGCGGCGGCTCGTCGAGGCCGCGTTCCTCGCCAACGTGACCGGGCAGCTCGACCGGGTGCCGCAGCTGCTGCGCGACGCCGGGCAGAGCACCGACACGGCGACCGGGCTGGTCTTCGCCGCCACCGCGCACCTGCTGACCAACGACGAGGGCGACATCGAGGAGGCCCAGCGCCTGCTGGTCAAGGCGCTCGACGACCTCGACGGCACCCCGTCCGTCACCGATGGCTGGGACGCCTACGGCATCCTCTACTCCCTGCTGTTCGTGTGTGTCTACAGTGGATGCCCGGAGCCGTGGGAGCTGCTGCGGGCAGCGCTGTCGAGGTTCGACCCGCGGGCAGTCGCCGCGCTGCAGCTGTGCTACGACGCCTACACCGACCCGGCCGGGACCGCGGACCCGGTGCGGCGACGGCTGACGGCCGCCTTCGCGGAGCTGTCCAACGATCCGGCGCCGTGGCAGTTCATCCCCCTGGCCTACGCGGCCGTCGAGCTCGACGCCCTCGCCGAATACCGGCACCTGTGCCACCGGGTCATCGACCGGGAGCGCGACGGCGGCATCGTGACCGTCGTCATCGCCGGGCTGCTGATGCTCAGCGTCGACTCGATCGCGCACGGGCAGTGGGACGAGGCGGAGCGGCTGGCGACGGAGGCGCTCGACTACGCCCAAGCCGACGGCTACCACCTCCTGGAAGGGCAGATCCGGTGCCGGCTGGCGTTGATCGGGGCGGCGCGCGGCGAGGCCGGGCGCACCCAGGTGCTGACCGACGAGGTCACCCGCTGGGCGACGCCGCGCGGCGTCGGCCTGACCGAGGCCCTGGCGCGGCAGGCGCGCGGCGTCGCCGCGCTGGGCCGCAGGGACTACGAGGACGCCTACCTGCAGGCGGGCCGGATCGACCCGCCCGGCCACCCGAGCGTCGGCATCCCCGGCCGGTGGATGGTGCTGGACCTCGTCGAGGCCGCCGTCCACATCGGACACATCGACGAGGCTCGGGCGCACGTCGCCGCCGCACGGCGGGCCGGGCTCACCGAGGTGTCGTCCCGCACCGCACTGCTCACCGCCGGCGCCGCGGCGCTCGCCGCCCCCGACGCCGAGGCGGACCGGCTGTACGCGGCCGCGCTCGCCGTGCCCCACGCCGAGCAGTGGCCGTTCGAGAAGGCCCGGATCCGGCTGGCCTACGGCGAATGGCTGCGCCGCACCCGCGACACCGGCACGGCCCGGCTCCAGCTGCGGCGGGCCCTGGAGAGCTTGGAACAGCTCGGCGCGAGCGGACCCGCAACGAGCTGCGGCCCGACCGGGGCGCTGACCCCGCAGGAGCGGCAGATCGCCACGCTCGCGGCGACGGGCCTGACCAACAAGCAGATCGGCGAGCGCCTGTTCCTGTCGCACCGCACCGTCGGCGCGCACCTGCACCGGCTGTTCCCGAAGCTCGGCATCACCTCCCGCGCCGCGCTCGGCGGCGCCCTGGAGGCCCTGCAGGACGACGGGCCCGAGCCGGGTGACCCGGCGGCGGCCGCCCGCGCGAGATCACGCGGGCGGCCGGGGGGTCAGCTGCGGTTGAGCCGCTGCACCACCCCCGTGCCGTCGTAGACGTTGGCGCCCAGGAACCCGCTGGCGTACGCGGTGTCCGTGGCGTCGATGACGGGTGTGGCGCCGTTGTTCAGGTACACCTTGATGCCGGCGCCGGCGGCGACGACCTTCAGGTGGTAGGTGCGCCCCGGCACGATCGCCGTGGCGTAGGTGGCGATGTCGCGGCCGGGGCGCCACAGCTTCACCACGCCGGACGCGTCGATGTTGGCGGTGTAGTGCTGGGTGGCGTCGGCGTTGGCCCGGAAGGTGAGCGCGGCCGCGGTGCCGTTGACGATCGTCAGATCGCCCTCGTACGTGAAGTCGGCGGCGACGGTCCTGCTGAGGTAGAAGGTGTCGCCGGCGGCGTTGCCGTGCGCGCCGGGGCGCGGGGCCGCCGTCGTCCACGTGCCGTTCACGGGCTGCCACGGCCCGGCGAGGTTGGTGGCGAAGCCGGGCCCGTTGAGGGTCAGGTTCTGCACGGCGGCGGTGCCGTTGAAGACGTTGGCGCCGAGGTACCCGCTGGCGTATGCCATGTCGGTGGCGTCGATGACCGGGGTGGTGCCGTGGTCGAGGAACACCTTGATGCTCGCCCCGGCGGCCACGACCTTCAGGTGGTAGGTCCGACCGGGCGTGACCGTCGCCGGGGCGGTCGCGATGACCCGGCCGGGGCGCCACAGCTTCACCACGCCGGACGCGTCGACGTTCGCGGTGTACTGCTGGGTGGCGTCGGCGTTGGACCGGAAGGTGAGCGCCGCGGCGGTCCCGGACGCGATGGTGACGTCGCCCTCGTAGGTGAAGTCGGCGGCGGTCGTGGCGCTCAGGTAGAAGGCGTCACCACCGGCGGTGCCCCGCTTGCCGGTCGCGGCGTCGCCCCACGACCCGCCCACCGCCCGCCACGGCCCGGCGAGGTTCGTTTCCAGGGTCGCCTCGCCCTGCCCCCACGCGGAGCGCAGCCGGTGCAGTTCGGCGGAGACCAGCCGCACCGAGCCGCCGGTGGCGAAGAGCCGGATGCCTTGGCTGGCCTGCGCCGAGTTGAAGTTGACGTTGTCGGTCCAGGACAGCCGCCCGTCGTTGCCGAACACCTCCAGCTGCCCGCGGTCGACCAGCAGCCGCATCTTCACCCGGCCGTTGAGCGGTGGCAGCGGCGCGCCGTACAGCGTTTGTGCGGCCCGGTCATAGGTGACCGCGCGGTCGTAGCCGCCGTCGGCGCGGCGGTGCAGCTGGAAGCCGAACTGTGCCGCGGTGGCGGTGCTCGTGTCGAACTCGGCGACGATCTCGTACGTGTCGGCGGTGATCCCGGCGAACGGGTCCGTGGCCGGGTCGGCGGTGATGGTGCGGTTGGACCAGGTGGTGGTGTCGGCGCGCAGGCCGGCGAGCTCCGCGACCGGGTTGCGGGTGATCCGCAGGCCGGCGGGGGTGGTGATGAGCCGCAGCTGCGCGGGGAAGGACGCGTTACCGGTCCAGGTGCCGCCGCGGTTGCCGGGCTGCCAGGCCATCTGCACGGTCCGGCCGTCGGGCATGTTGTTGAACGTCAGGCCCGCGTAGAACGAGCCGTCGAACGCGTTGTGCCCCTGGTCCATCCGCTGCGGGGAGGACCAGTCGGGGGCGAACGTGGTGCCGTCGAACGTGCCGGTGACGTACTCGCCGGACGCGTCGGTCATGACCCACCGGACGTTGCCGGTGCTGCCGTCCACGGGCAGCGGGAAGAAGTCGGGGCACTCGAAGAGCCAGCCGGCGCTGTACCGGCTGCGATAGGTCCAGTCGAGCAGGTTGGCCGACGTGTAGACGTTGACGCCGTTCCCGCCGCCGTCGGACCAGACGACCATGACCCACCGGCCGCGGGCTGCGTCCCACAGCACCTTCGGGTCGCGGCTGGTGCCGGACGGGGTGACGACCTTGCGGCCGCGGTCGTAGTTCTGGAACGTGCGGGCGCCGTCGGTGCTGTAGGCGATCGAGACGCCGTTGGTGCCGGTGAACACGACGATCGGTGCGTCCGTCCCGGTCCGCAGGCCGGAGGTGTTGGCCGCGTCGACGACGCCGGCGCCGGAGAACAGGTCGCCGGGGTGCGCGCCGGGCTCCAGCGCGATCGGCTTCTGCGTCCAGTGCACCAGGTCCGGGCTGGTGGCGTGGCCCCAGTGCATGGTGTCCCATGCCAGGCCGTGCGGATTGTGCTGGTAGAACAGGTGGTACAGGCCGTTGTAGTAGAGCGGTGCGTTGACGTCGTTCATCCAGCCGCTGCGCGAGCTGAAGTGGAACTGGCCCCGGTAGGGCTCGTCGTAGCCGGTGGCGGCCGGGTACGGGAACTCCGGGTAGTCGCTGGACGCGCTGGCGGCGGCGGGTGCGGCGGGCAGCACCGTCACCAGCAGGCCCGCGGCGAGCACGAGCACGGACAGGATTCGGAGACGAACGGTGCGCATGGTTGTGGTCCCTTCGGCGGGAAGGTGACTGGTCACCGGCTGGCGGTGCCGGTAGGTTGTGGAAACGTTTCCTGACGCGTGTTCGACAGTGTGCGCTTGACGATGGAAGATGTCCATATATGAATGTCCATGTGCGTGCCACGATGAAGGACGTCGCGGCCCTCGCAGGGGTCGGCCTGGCCACCGTCTCCCGGGTCCTCAACGGCGTGCCGGTCGACCCGCACCTCACCGGCCGGGTCCTGGACGCCGCGCGGCAGCTCGGCTACCGCAAGGACACGGCCGCCACCAGCCTGCGCCGCGCCGACCGGCGCACCAACACCATCGGTCTCGTCCTGCAGGACGTGGCCAACCCGTTCTCCTCCGCCCTGCACCGGGCCGTCGAGGACGTCGGCGTCCAGCGCGGCCTGCTCGTCCTGGCGGGCAGCAGCGACGAGGAGCCCGAGCGGGAGCGCGAGCTGCTGGGCGTGCTGCGCACCCGGCGGGTCGACGGGCTCATCGTGGTGCCGACCGGCGCCCCCGACGACGAGCTGGAGTCCGCGCACCGCGACGGCACCCCGATCGTGTGCGTCGACCGTGCCTCGCCGGTGCCCGGCGTGGACACCGTGACCGCCGACAACCGCGGCGGGGTCGCCGGGGCCGTGCGGGCGCTGCACGCGCTCGGGCACCGCCGGATCGGGTTCGTCGCCGACCACAGCTCACTGTGGACGGCACGCGAGCGGCACGAGGGCTTCACCGCCGCGATGGCGGAGCTGGGCTGCCGGACCCGGGCCGCCTCGGTGCGCCTCGACGTGCACACCGCCGAGGCGGCGCGCCTCGCGGTGACCGGGATGTTCGCCACCACGCCGGCGCCGACCGCCGTCGTCACCGCGCAGAACTGGCTGACCGTCGGCGCCCGGCGCGCCCTGGTCGACCTCGGGCTGCACCACACCGTCGCCCACGTCGGCTTCGACGACTTCCCCCTCGCCGACATGCTCGACCCGCCGGTGTCCGTCATCGCGCAGGACCCGGCCGAGATGGGCCGCCGCGCGGCGCTGCTCCTGCTGTCCCGCCTCGACGGCGCCGACGGCCCGCCCGAGGCGGTGACGCTGCCGACCCGGTACATCGCCCGGGGGTCGGGTGAGATCCCGCCCCCGGCGCGATGAGCGGGCCTCAGCCCGCCTTGACGCTCGGCGCGGGGACCGCGCCCGACCCGCTCGGCCGCGGCTTCGGCGGTGCCTTGCCGTCCGCCGACACCCACAGCACAAGGACCTTGGTGTCGATCGGCGCGGTGTCGTAGACGATCCAGTCGCCGGGCACCTGCGCCTCGGTGGCGGGCAGGGAGTCCCAGCCGACCCGGTATTCGGCGGTCATGCCCTCCGCCGCGAGGATCTTGCGGGCGTCGGACACCCGCTTGCCGACGAGCGCGTCGGCGACCGCGTTCTGCTGGTCGGATCCGCCCTCGATGAACTCGCCGGGCAGCGGGGTCCGGCCGAACTCGACGACCGCGTAGGACGTGAAGTTCAGCGGCACCTTGAACCCGACCTGGCAGGCGCCGTTGGCGGTGCACCGTCCGGGGTCCTCGATCGGCTCCAGGGTCGGTCCGCCGCCGGTGTCGCCGAGCTCCCCGAAAACCACCTTGCCGACGTCCTCCGGGTTGGCCGGCACCAGCTCGATCTTGATGTTCAGCCCGTGTTTCGCCAGTTCGTCGCGGTACCGCTGCGGATCGGCGGCCGGGTCGTTGATCGTGACGATCAGGAACCCGGCGTCCTCGGTGACGGTGAGCGCCGCATGGGCCGGCGCGGGCCCGATCGGCCCCACCGGCGCCGACGCCGGCAGCAGCGCGCTGACGACCAGCGCCGCGGCGGCGAGCCCGGCGACGACCGGGACGGCGACGAGCAGGCGGCGCCGCCACGGCGACGGCGGTGCCGGGGTGCGCAGGATGTCGTGCAGCAGCTCGTCGCCGGCAGCCTGCGCCGACGGGGGAATGTGCACGGTGGGGGACAGCAGCCGGATCAGGTGGTCCTGCTCCTCGTCGACGTCAGTCACGGTGGCTCCTTTCAAAGCTGGTACGGGCACGGCTGGTCAGGGACGGGGAGCGCAGCGCCTCGGCGAACCGGCGGCGGGCGCGGTGCAGGCGGATCCGGGCGGCGTTGACCGAGCAGCCGAGCGCGACGGCGAGGTCGTCGGCGGTGAGGCCCTCCCAGGCCACCAGTCGCAGCACCTCCCGGTCGCCCTCGGGCAGGGCACGCAACGCGTGCGCGATCTCCGGCGGCACCGGCGGCTCGATCGTGGTGGCCCCGGCGAGCTCCTGCCGCAGGCGCGCCCCGAGGTCGGCGCGGCGCCGGTCGGCGCGCTGATGGTTGGCCATGACGTTGCGGGCGACGCCGAACAGCCAGGGCCGGGCCTGCTCGTCCGGGATCTCGTCGATGCGGCGCCAGGCGATCAGGAAGGTGTCGGCGACCACGTCGGCCGCGGACTCGGGCCGCTCGACGCGGCGCAGGGCGTAGCCGAGCAGATCCTGGTAGCAGGCCCGGTACAGGGCCTCGAAACGGGCGGCGCTGGGCGCTCGTGCCAAGAGTGGCTCCCATCATGCGGAGGCGGTGTGTCGCCTCTACATGTCCGGCCGCGCCCGTTCATTTCAGCCTCGGTCGGCGCCCGCGGTCGTCAGGAAGCGTACGGTCCGCTCGACCAGGCCGGCCAGGGTGCCGTCGTCGACGCCGGTGAACTGGTGCCCGGCACCCGGCACCAGCTCGACGGTGGCCTCCCCGCCGGCCGCGGTCAGCGCGTCGGCCAGGCGCCCGCTCTGCCGGGGCGGGACCATCCGGTCGGCGGTGCCGTGCAGGAACAGGAACGGCGGTGCGCCGGCGTGCGCCCGGTGCACGGGGCTGGCCGCGTCGGCGAGGTCGGGCCGCTCGCGCAGCGGCGCGCCGATCAGCTGGGACTCGCGGGAGGTGGGGCCCTGGTCGCCGGTGCCGCCGGCGTCGTCGACGTCGCCGGCGAGGGCGAGCAGGTCGGTCGGCGGATACCAGCACGCGACGGCCCGCAGCGGGTGCGGCGCCCGCGGGTCGAGGGCCTCCAGGGCGGCGAGGTGGCCGCCGGCCGACACGCCCCAGGCGACGGTCCGCGTGGCGGTCACGCCGAGCGCGGGTCGCCGTCGCGGCGCGGACGTCGTCGCTCTGGGCGGGGAAGGTGGCCTCGGCGCTGAGCCGGTAGTCGACGCTGGCGATCGCGAGCCCGAGACCCGCGACGCGGTGGAAGAACGACGGCTCCCATCTGCCCGCGCCGCCGGGGCCGTCGGCGCGGGCACCGACCCGCCAGCCGCCGCCGTGCAGGTACACGCACAGGGTCCGGGCGGGCTCCGGCGGCAGGTACAGGTCCAGGCTCAGCGGCCGGAAGCCCTCCGGGCGGGAGTAGACGACGTCGAGGAGTGCCGTCACGGGCGGGGCTGCTTGTAGAACTGTCCACTCTGGACGATGTAGACGAGGTTGTCCTGGTCCTGCAGGACGCGCACGTCGGCGGTCGGGTCGCCGCGCACGACGAGGACGTCGGCGACGTACCCCGGCGCGAGGACGCCGAGCAGGTCGCCCTTGCCCATCAGCTCCCCGCCGTGCTTCGTCGCCGCGGTCAGCGCCTCGACCGGGGAGTAGCCGAGCACGTCGACGAACAGCTCGAGGTCGCGGGCGTTGCGGCCGATCGGGTTGTTGGGGAAGCCGTAGTCGCCGCCGGGCAGGGCGCGGATGCCGCGCTTGCGGATCTCCGGGTAGATGGCGGCCATGCCCTCCAGGGCGGCGACGGAGCCCATCCTCTCGGCGACGTCGCGGGTGATGCCGAACTCCTCGCCCTCGTGCACGTTGGCGTAGATGATGCCGGGCGCGGGGGAGACGAAGACCTGGTCCTTGACCGATTCGAGGAGGTCGAGGGCCTCCTCGTCGGCGTAGGTGCAGTGGTAGATGGAGCGGAACCCGGCCCGCACCGCGAGCTTGACCGACTCGGCGGACTGGGCGTGGCAGTTGAGCCACACGCCGGACTCGCGGGCCTGCGCCCCGGCGGCGTTCGCCTCCTCCGCGGTGTACTGGGTGATGTGGCTGCCGCCGGGCACGAACACGTCGTCGTTGCTCAGCAGGAACTTGATGCTGTCGAAGCCCATCGCGGCCTGTTCGCGGACGAACGCCGCGCACGCGTCGGGGCCCTGCCAGTCCGGCTCCACGTGCCCGTCGGGGCGCTGCGGGTGGTTGTCGCGCTCCAGGCCGGCGGCCCGCAGCCGCGGCCCGGGGACGGCGCCGGCCTTGAGCTTGTCGCGCAGGATCACCTCGGTCGGCATCGGCAGCAGTGACCCGGCGGAGTACGCGGAGGTGAACCCGGCGTCGAGCAGGATGCGGGCGTTGCGCTCGGCCCGGGCCAGCTCGCTGGGCATGCCCTCGATGTGGTGGAAGAAGCTCACGTCCAGGGGCGGATTGAACGACGGGTCGATGTGCCCGACGGCGGAGGGGAACGTGAGGTGGGCGTGGGACTCGATGAGGCCGGGCATGACGGTGCAGCCGGTCGCGTCCACGACGGTGTCGCCGGGCTCGTGTTCGTCCTGCCAGCCGGCGCGGGTACCGACGACGCGGCCGCCCTCGACGATGACCTCGCCCGGGTAGGAGGGGGCTCCGGTGCCGTCGAACACCAGCCCGCCGGTGAACACGGTGCGCGTCATGTCAGTTCCTCCTGCTTACTTTCACTAGCCGAGAGTTACTTTCCCTGTTCCGCACCGCCAGTGTTTCCGGCTCGTGTCGTGCTGTCAACGCCTCGGCGGGCTCCAGTCGCGGCTCAGTCATGGACGTCGAGCCGTTCGGCGTCGGCGACCAGGTAGGAGGCGAAGACGCCGTGCGGGTCGCGTACCCGCGCGGATCGCTTCGAGGCGGCGCAGGTTGTCCTCGCTCATGAAGCGGTCGGTCGTGGCCGTGAAGTCGGTGTCGCCGAGGTACACCCCGCCGCCGTGCCGGGCGAGCGCGGCGGTCCTGTCGTGGACCCAGGTGCGGTACCGCCCGTCGTCGGCGGCGTCGGTGTAGATGGCGTACGTGGCGAGGTACACGTCGCCCTCGACGGAGAACGCCATGTCCGGCAGGTCCCGCCGGGGTGCCCGGCCGTACCAGATGGAGAACGAGTGCGGCGTGTCCGGTCGAGGCCGGGCAGCGCGGCGTGCAGCCAGGTGAGCAGCTCCACGGTGTCGTCGAGGCAGTACGTGCGGGTGTCCTGCCACATCACCGCGGGCGCCGGGTAGGTGCGCAGGTGGAAGCGGGTGACGATGCCGGGGAAGCCGGGTCCGGCGCCGCGGGCGGCCCACAGCAGGTCGGCGTGGCGCGTCTCGTCGGCGTGGACGAGCTCGCCGCCGGCGGTCACGACGTCGACGGCCACGACGCTCTGGCACGCCCAGCCCCAGGCGCGGCCGTTCCAGCCCCGTCCGCCCTGTAACAGGTACCCGCCGAGCCCGACCGACGCGCAGTGCCCGCCGGGGAACGCCCGGCCCCGCTCGGCGAGGAACGGCGCCAGGTCCAGGCCGCCGCGGACCGTGGGGCGCGACGCCGGTGGCCGCGTCGTAGGTGATGTCGCGCAGCCCGCCCAGGTCGATGAGCAGCGTGTCGTCCCGCAGGCTCCATGCCGCCCACGAGTGCCCGCCGGAGCGCACCGCCACTGACCAGCCGCGCTCGGCCGCCGCCCGGACCCCGGCGATGATGTCGTCGTCGGAGCGGGCCGCGAGGATTGCCACCGGGTAGCGGTCCGGGCGCCGGGCGTTGAACACGCGGCCGACGCGGGCCTGCTCGTAGCCGGGATCGCCCTGGTACAGCAGGTCGCTCATCCGACGACCGCCGCGCCGCCGTCGACGGGGATGTTGGCGCCGCTGACGTGTGCCGACTCGTCGGAGGCCAGGAACAGCACGGCGTTGGCGACGTCGCGCGGCTGTCCCCAGCGCCCGAGCGGGACCCGGTCCCGGATCGCCCTGGCCGGTCCGTCGGGGTCGGCCAGCAGCGGGCGGGTGTGCGGAGTCTCGGTCATCGCGGGGCTGACCGCGTTGACCCGGATGCCGTGCGGCCCGCCCTCGACGACGAGCTGGTAGGTCAGCGCGAGCACGCCGCCCTTCGCCGCGCCGTGCGCGTTCTGCGGCATGAAGAACGCGCCACGGGTCGCGGAGATCGAGGCGATGTTGACGATCGACCCGCCGCCGCCCGCGACGAGGTGCGGCCACGCGGCGCGGGTCACGAGGAAGACGAGTGTCGAGCTCGTTGCGGATGGTGAAGCGCCAGTCGTCCAGCGACAGCGCGTCGATCGCGCCGAACCGGATCGCGGAGGCGTTGTTGACCAGGACGTCGACCCCACCGGCCGTGTGCGTGGCCCGCTCGACCCAGTGGCTTGCGCCGTCCTCGGTGACCAGGTCCACCGGCGCCATCGCGTCCATCCGGCCGCCCGTGGCGCGGACCAGGTCGACCGTTTCCTGTGAGGTGTCCGGGTGCAGGTCGCAGCCCACGACGTGGGCGCCCTCGGCGGCGCAGACGATGGCGGTGGCCCGGCCGATGCCACCGCCGGTGCCGGTGATGAGAACCTTCTTGCCATCGAGCCGGCCCATGGGCGGTCTCCGCTCTTCCCGTGTTCACTGTGTGGAAGTAACATTCGCAGAATGAGAGTGGACGGGCAAGGGAGCCTGAACGTACCGCCGGGCTTCTTGTGGGGCGCCTCGACCGCCGCACACCAGGTGGAGGGCGGCAACGTCGGCAACGACTGGTGGGAGGCGGAGAACGCCTCGCCACCGTTCGTGCCCGAACGCAGCGGCGACGCCTGCGACAGCTACCACCGCTACGGCGAGGACATCGCGATCGTCGCCGACGCCGGGCTGAACGCGTACCGGTTCAGCCTGGAGTGGAGCCGCATCGAGCCGTCGCCGGGGCACTTCTCACGGGCCGCCCTGGACCACTACCGCCGCATGATCGACGCCTGCCTGGCCCGCGGCGTGACCCCGGTCGTGACGCTGCATCACTTCACGATGCCCCAGTGGTTCGTGCACGCCGGGCACTGGACCGCGCCGGACGCCGCCGACCTGTTCGCCCGGTACTGCTCCTTCGTGCTGCCGATCCTGCGCGAGGGCGTCCCGTGGGCGTTCACCATCAACGAGCCGAACATCCACGCCGCCGTCATGGCGTTGCGCGCCGGCGCCACCGTGCCGAACTTCCTGCCGCCGCCGGCCCCGCCAGTGGTCGAGGGGCTGATCGCCGCGCACCGCGCCGCCCGCGCCGTCCTCGCCGACGTGCCGGGCCTGCGGACCGGATGGACCGTGGCGAACCTGGTGATGCAGCCCGCCGCCCCGGAACACGGCCCGGCCGCCGACGCGATGCGCTGGACGTACGAGGACCAGTTCCTGGCCGAGAGCACGGCCGACGACGTCGTCGGGGTGCAGTGCTACTCACGGCTGCTGATCGGCGCGTCCGGCGTCGTGCCGCCGGTTGGGGCCGCCACGACCCAGATGGGCTGGGAGTACTACCCCGCCGCGCTCGGCCTCGCGCTGCGGCACGTCGCCGCGCAGAGCGCCGGGACGCCGATGCTGGTCACCGAGAACGGCATCGCGACCGCCGACGACGAGGAGCGCATCCGGTACACCCGCGGCGCCCTCACCGGCCTCGCCGCCGCGCTGCACGACGGTCTGGACGTGCGCGGCTACCTGCACTGGAGCCTGCTGGACAACTTCGAGTGGGCCGAGGGATACCGCCCGACGTTCGGCCTGGTCGCCGTGGACCGCACCACGTTCGCCCGCACCCCCAAACCCAGTCTGCGATGGCTGGGGTCGGTCGCGCGGACCGGCGAGCTGGAGTGACGATGCGACTCACCCACCTCGGCCACGCCTGCCTGCTCGTCGAGACCGGCGGCGCCCGGCTGCTCATCGACCCGGGCACGATGTCGGCGTTCGACGACGTCCGCGACCTCGACGCCGTCCTCGTCACCCACCAGCACCCCGACCACGTCGACATGGCCCGCCTCCCCGCGCTGCTGGCCGCCAACCCCTCGGCGACGCTGCGGTCCGAGGGCGACTTTGCCGCCCACGACCGGTTCACAATCGGCGGGGCGACGGTCGAGGCGTTCGGCGGCCTGCACGCCCCTGTGTACGGCGACGTCCCCGGGTGTACCAACACCGCCTATCTCATCGACGGCCTGCTCCATCCGGGCGACGCGTTCGTCGTGCCGGACCGTGACGTCGACATCCTCGCGGTGCCGGTCGACGGCCCGTGGCTGAAGCTGTCGGAGGCGGTCGAGCACATCCACCGCGTCGGTCCCCGGGTCGCGGTGCCCATCCACGAGGCCGAGACCACCGACCCCGCCAAGTACACGGGCATGCTGTCTGCTTTCGCCCCACCGGGCGTCGTACGGGTCCTACCGGTCGGTGCGGAGGTGTCACTGTGAACGTCCTGGGACTCAGCTGCGGCGCGGCCCGCGGCAGCGCCGAGATCCTGCTGAAGGCCGCGCTGCAGGCCGTTCAGGCCTCGGGCGCCGCGGTCTCACTGATCCGCCTGGACGAGCTGCGCCTGCCCACCGGCACCGCGGAGTCCCGTGCCCAGGACGACGCGGACTGGCTCTGGGAACACCTCGTCGACTGCGACGGCCTCATCGTCAGCACCCCGATCATGTCCCGCACCGTGGCCGCCCGGTTGAAGCTGCTCGGCGACCGCCTCCTCGGCCCGAACGCCGACGCCGCCATCATCGAGAACCTCCTGGCGCTGCGAGAGGTACACGCCCTGCCGCCACGGTTCGCCCTCGTGCTCGTATGCCAGCTCGAGGATCTGCATGCCCAGGTCCATCGTGCGGCGGGCGACGACCGTCTGGCCCTCGGCGATCATCACGTCCGGGTCGGCGGTGTGCGCAGGTACCGCTCGATGTCGACCCGGACCGCAGCGAGCGGGTCGAGTTCTTGATCGGTGCACCAGCGAAGGGGGCGTACTGCCCGAGCCGCCGCGCACCGCCTCACGAAAGGGGGACGCTGATACAGACCGACAACCGGGTGCTGAGGCCTGCAGTGCTCACGGCACTCACTTACCGGGTCCGACGCCCTCGGCCTCATCGACATCCCGGCGCGCTACCCATAAAGGACATAAGGCAAGCAGGTGCTGGTTTCGGAACCGATCACAGCGAATTAACCAACAGAGTCCTGCAAAGGCCCTGGAGATGCGGCGCTTGAGTTTTTTGCGATTCCTCGGCGACCACCCGTCCGTAGTCGAGGACCGCGATCCGGTCGGCCAGCGATCGAGCCGGACATACAACGACGTAGAGGCCGTGTACCATGAGCAGCCGTCTGATCTTCCAGTGGAGGAAATCTTTACCGACTTGTCCCAGCGCTCAAGGCGGTCTCACTTCGTGTGCAGATGGCCTTTCTTTCAGTAGTCGCAGTTCACTCCAGCCAGGGACGATCGCCGGCAAACAGACGCTATGTCAGATTCGCACTACATGCACAGCGTCGGGTCTGAGGGTCGATACGCCCGAAGCACTTGACAAAGGCGGCACCATGCGAAAACTACTCACAATCACATCAGCCGCACTCATAGGAATGGGTGCTCTGCTCTATCACGCACCGAGCGGGTGGGCGGCCACCAATCTCATCGCCAACCCGTCGGTCGAAACCGCAGCCAGTGCAACCACGCCGACGGCTTGGCAAACAGGGGCATGGGGGACGAACGCAACCACCTTCAGCTACCTCAACACCGGTCATAGCGGCACGCGCAGCGTCAAGGTCCAGACCACAAGCTACACGAGCGGCGATGCCAAATGGTACTTCACGCCCGTAGCGGTCACGCCAAACGCCACCTACACCTTCAGCGATTACTACCAGGCGACCGTGAGCACCAGCCTCGTCGTGCAGTTTACGACTACCGGCGGCGGCCTCAGCTACATCGAGTTGACCCCTGCGCCAGCCACGACCGGCACCGCCTGGGGCCAGACCACGCAGACCTTCACCGCGCCGGCGAATGCCCAGAGTGTGACCGTCTTCCATCTGCTCGACAAGGTCGGCTCGCTGACCATCGACGATGCCAGCCTGACGGCCGGAGCCACGACGCCCCCGCCGCCGGCCGAGCTCGTTGCCAACTCATCTGTAGAGGTAGCGTCCGCCACCAACCCCAACCAGCCCAATGGCTGGACCAGTAATAACTGGGGCGGCAATACCGCGGCGTTCAGCTATCTCACGACCGGCCATAGCGGGTCCCGGAGCGTAAAGGTTACGGTCACCAACTACACCGACGGTGACGCCAAGTGGTACTTCACCCCCGTGACGGTCACCCCAGGCGTCTCCTATACCTTCAGTGACTGGTACCAGTCCAGCGTGCAGACCGAACTCATCGTTCAATTCACCAGGCCGGACGGCACTGTCTACTACGAGTCATTGGCCGTTGCGGCGGCGAGCAGTACCTGGAAACAGGCAAGTTTTTCCGTGTCGATCCCGGCCGACGTCAGCAAGCTCAGCGTCTTCCACGTCATTGCCGCCAACGGTTCGCTAACGCTCGACGATGCCAGCCTGACCGTTGCCGCACCGACCCCCAGCAACCCCATTGCAAACCCCTCGGTCGAATCGGCTAACGGTAGTAGCCCGGCGGCCTGGAGCACCGGCAAGTGGGGAAGCAACACCGCTAGCTTCGACTACGTCGGCGAGGGCCACACGGGCAGCCACAGCGTCAAGGTAACCGTCAGTAACTACACGGACGGCGACGCCAAATGGATGCACCAGGCGCTACCGCTCGAACCCAACAAACAGTACCGGTTCAGCGCGTGGTACAAGACCAACACACAACCGCACGTTGTCGCCCAGTTCAATCGCAGCAACGGCACGGCGGCGTACTTCGGCATGCCACAACCCCTGCCGCCCGCGAACGCCGCGACGACCTGGCAAAAATACAGTGACACCTTCACTGTGCCGAGTGACGCCGCCTCCGTCTCGGTCTTCGTTTTCCTCACTGGCAACGGTTGGGTGCAGACCGACGACTACAGCCTCGAGCCGTATACGCCCACAGGCTTCAACCGGCCACTCGTCTCGCTGACGTTCGACGACGGCCACGAAAGTAATGCCACCTCGGCCTTGCCACTACTTCAGGCCCGGAACTTCAAGAGCACCCAGTGTTACATGACCGAGGCCATCGAGGGCGTGCCGGGCGCCCCCGAGAATGTCCTAGCCTTCGCCAACGCCGGTCACGAGATCTGCTCGCACAGCATCACGCATCCATTCCTCTCGCAGATTCCCCTGGCCCAGCTCCGCAGTGAGTTGACCCATTCGCAGCAATACCTTCAGCAAGTCTCCGGTCAGGCTGTGCGAAACATTGCATCGCCCTACGGCGATTACAACGCGACCGTACTCGACGAAGTGAAGAAGTCCTACCGATCGCACCGCACGGTGGATGAGGGCTTCAACAGCAAGGACAACTTCGATATCTATCGCATCCGGGTGCAGAACATAGAGATCGACACCACCTTGGCCGAGCTTCAGAGCTGGCTCAACCAGGCCAAAGCCACCAACACCTGGCTCGTGCTCGTCTACCACCGGGTCGTGCCGAGTGGCCAAACCGACGGCGGCCAGTACGACACCAACCAAGCCGACTTCGAGCAGCAGCTCAACGCCCTGCAAAACAGCGGCCTCACGGTCAAAACCTACAACGACGCGCTCGATGAGGTAACGGCGCAACTGTAACCAGGTGCGACACCGGCTTTCAGGGGCGGGGAACCGGCAGATCATGGCCACCGTCCAGCTCCGCAACGCCACCCTCGGCCGGGCCTGCTTCGACCGCAGGAAGGCAGCCGGGAAGGCAGCCGGGAAGGCGTCGATGGAAGCGATGCGATGCCTGAACGGCGCCTGCCCGACATCGTCTACTGACAAATGATCAACGACGCCGTCGACACCGCGGCGACGGGTCCGGGGATACAGGGACACGTCTCTCATCCCCACGCCGGATCTTCGGCGAAGTCACTTCCCGGACCCGTCGGCACCAAGCCGAAACCCGCGATCACCACAAAGTCTTTGACATAGAGGGGAGCCAGAGTCGTACGCCGCGGCTACGTTCCCGAGGCCATGTACGCGGCAAGGATGTAGTTCGGATGCCGGTCGAGGTTGTTGCGGCCCGGTCGTATCGCATGGTGGTGCGTGGGTCGGCGTGGCGGGCGGCGATCTGGACGTCGCGCAGGCTGATGCCGGCGTCGAGCATCGTCGTGACGAACGTGTGCCGCAGCATGTGTGGGTGCATGCGCGGCATACGCACTCCGGCGGTGGCAGCCAGGTGCTTGAGCCTGCGCGTCGCGGCGTGGCGGTCCATCCGAGTGCCGAGCGTGCTGCGCAGGATCGGCCCGTCGGTGCGTGTGGGGCTCGTAAATCCGGTTTGGCTACGCTGCCTGCGTGTATTCGTTGATCAGTCCGCCGATGGTCGGGCGCCGTTGGACCCGCGTGGCGTTGAGGTCGACGACCTGCGGTGGCGGGTTGGGTGGTCGTTGGTCGAGTGAGCGGTGTGGCCGATGGTCGTTGTAGTGGGTGGTGTACTCGGTTAGGACGCTGGCCAGGTGCCGCTCGCCGGCGATGAGGATCCGGTCGGTGCATTCGCGTCGTACGGTGCCGACCCAGCGCTCCGCGTAGGCGTTCGCCCTCGGCGCTTGTGGCGGTGTGCGGAGTACGTCGATACCCGCGGCGGTGAAGACCGTGTCGAAGCCGGGGTGACGAAGAACGCCGACCATTGCGGTCGGGCAGTGGCCGCGGCAGTACGGCCAGCACCACCCGATCCTCGGGCTGCAGGTCGGGTCGGGTGAGCATCTGCAGAATCTGGTGCAGGAGCAGGTACACCAGCGACGCGGTCACGACCTCGATTGTCGCCGCTACCGCGGGGCAGACTCCACACAAAACCGCACGTCACAGCCCCAACCGGATTTACGAGCCCGACAGGCGTTCACCGAGCTCGCCACCGCCATCTGAGACCGGCCACTCACCCGCCCAAACGCGCCCTCCGATCAGCAAACGCAACGGCACCGTCCAGCAGAAGGCCGTGGTCGCGCGGTCGAGGCAGGCGGTGAACGACGATCCGGCCCTGGCTCATATCGCCCATTCGGGGTAGTCGGGATGGTCGGACCACACCGTTGCTTCATTGCGAAGCTCTCGGCATGGCGTGGGCTCATTACAGGTTCGGCACCAGTTCGGCTCGCGCGGCTCGTCGTCCTGAACCAGCACCTCGATCGCCTTGCCGTCCTCGCGCCGGTACACCTCGTAGTGCTTGCCGTACTCGAGTTGACCGCTGGAATAACCCGGCTTGTGTCGCTCGAGCCGCCGCCGCTTGGCCTCCACCTCGCGGAGCACCCGGGCGGGATCGTGACGGGCGATATGGGTGTGCTGGTTGCGACTGCCCGGCACGACCGCGACCGGCTCACCGCCCTCGTCGTGCGCCTGCCAAGGGTCCTGGATGATGGTACGGTCAGACGATCGGATCTCTCGCCAGCCGCCGGGCTGGTCCGGTTTGACGATCCACACCTGCGGTGCATAGCCGCCAGCCGAGATCATGCTGGCGATTGACTCGTCCTCGGCCAGCCGTGCCTCGATGAAAACCACCAGCTCGTTCGTCATGCCCTCGATTCTCCTCAGGTGGCGGCAATGGCGGTCCGGATTTGCTCCCATCTCGTTGAGTTCACCGTTCGCTCGCAGTTCGTGATGACGCCGCGCGAGCGGCCCGCAGGATGCGACCGTAGACGCTGTGACGACGCGCGAGGTGGAGTTCGGTGACGGGACAGCGGGGGTCGTGTCGCTCAACGCGCCCGTCCTGCGATATCCGGCCAACCCGATCCTGACGGCGCACCAGGTCAACGTCATGTGGCAGGAGCCGCACCTACAGGTGGTGACGGTGCACAACGCCGGCGCGGCGGCGCTGGCGGTGTGGGGCTTGTAAACGGGGTTCGGTTACGCTGCCTGCGAATATTCGTTGATGATGCCGCCGAGGATCGGGTGTCGTTGGACTCGGGCGGTGGTGAGGTCGACGACCTGTGGTGGCGGGTTCGGTGGTCGTTGGTCGAGTGATCGGTGTGGCCTGTGGCCGTCGTAATGCTTGGTGTACTCGTCAAGGACGCTCGCCAGGTGCCGTTCGCCGGCGATGAGGATCCGGTCGGTGCACTCCCGCCGGACGGTGCCGGCCCAGCGTTCCGCGTAGGCGTTCGCCAGTGGGGCTTGGGTGGTGTGCGAATCATGTCGATGCCCGCGGCGGCGAACAGGATCTTCCAGACCGTGCTGGCCGCGATCCGGTACCCCAGACAAGCCAGCTCACCCTGCACGCGGCGATGCCCCCACGTCGGGTTCTCCGCGGCCAGACGCAGCACCAACTCGCGGATGTCCCGATCGACGGGTGGCCTGCCGGGCCGCGCGTGTGGATAGGTCCAATGCCGGGCGATCAACTGCCGATGCCAGCGCAGCAGTGTCGCCGGGGGTGACGAAGAACGCCGACCAGCGTGGTCGGGGCAACAGCCTCGACAACGCCGCCAACACCACCCGATCCGCAGGCTGCAGATCGGGTCGATGCACCTGCCGACGCAGTACCGCCACCTGATGCCGTAGCACCAGCAGTTCGACGTCCTTTGCTCCGCCGTCGCGGGCGAGGTGGGTGAGCATCTGCAGAATCTGGTGCAGGAGCAGGTATAACCGCGTCCGCCGATCCCACAAACGCATCGGCGCCGGCGACAGGACCGGAGACAGGGCCGGCATCGGGTTCGGCATCTGGCACGGGCGCGACCAGGCAGCCTCAAGTCGAAGCGGCAATTCCTGGGTCCTGCCGCCGCCGTAGGGCGCCCGCTCCGCCAGGCACAAGATCGGACGGGAACCGGATCGGCCGCCGCCGCGTCGGAAGGGGATGACACGGTTCGGTCTCGTCCTGATGCTGCTGGTGCTGGCGGGCTGCGCCCGTGGCGGCGCGGCCAGCCCCGCTGCGGGTCCGCCCTGGGGGCACACGTACCTGTCGACGGCGGTGACGGAGCAGGGCAAGCCGCGGCAGCTGGCCGCTGGCACCCGGATCGAGCTGCGGTTCGCCGGCGGCAGGCTCGTCGTCCGTGCAGGGTGCAACACCATGCAAGCCCAGGCGCAGTTGGAGGGCGACTGGCTGGTGGTCGGCGAGATGTCGGTGACCGCGATGGCCTGCCTTTCGCCACTGGGGGAGCAGGACGTCTGGGTCGCGACGTTCCTGGGTGGCAGACCGGTGTGGCGCTTGACGGGCGACGAGCTTGTGTTGGACGGCGCTGGCATCAGCATAACGTTGCTGGACCGTGAGATCGCCGACCCGGACCGGCTCCTTGTCGGCGCCGAGTGGACCGTCGACACGCTGATCTTGTCCGCGTCCTACGTTTCCGTGTCGGCCGGGGCCTCCGGTGCCGGGGCCGCCGCTTCGGTGCCGGCCGGGGTCCGCGCCCATCTGACCTTCACCGCGGGCGGCGAGGTCACCGGGTCCGGCGGCTGCAACTCCCTCGGCGGGACGTACGCCGTGGACGGCGCGAAGCTCAGCTTCACCGCTGTGGGCAGCACCCTGATGGCGTGCACGGACGAGCGGGGCACCGTGGAGGCCGTCGTGCTCGGTGTGCTGCGCGGCACGGTCATGTACGCCATCGACGCGAACCACCTGACGCTGACCGCCGCTGACGGCAACGGCCTGCGCCTGACCACACCGTGAGCCGCCCCGGACGCCGGTGGGACGGCGTCGGGGCGCGGGTCAGGTTGAGCCAGGCCCGGTCGGCTGGGTCGAACCGGACCCGCTGCTCGTCGAGCTGATGCTGCAGCACCGCGAGCTGGTGGCGCAACGCCAGGATCTCCGCGTCCTTGTCCCGATCGCTGCCCAGGCGACAACCGCAGCAACGCGAACGCGTTGGTGATGCCCAGGTACGCGGTCGCCGGAGCGCTGACTGCAGCCTGAACACCAGCAGACCGGCGACTCCTCGTCTCCGCGCAAGGCCGGTATTGACGCAGCATTACGATGTCATTTGGATGTGAGAACACCGGCCAGCACGAGCCGACACTCCACAGTGGAGCCTGCGGGTGCCGAATACCCCGTCCATGCAGGTCAAGCGGCCTGGTGGTACTCGTGGAGGATGCCGCCGAGGCGGTCGCGTCGGTGGACGTCGAGTCGGGTCAGCGTGGCTGGTTCTGTGATTGGTTCGGGCAGCGGCGCGAGTGGGCGGGCGTTGGCGATGCCTCGATGGGGTCGGTGTGCGTTGTGGTGGCGTTCGTACTCGTGCAGGGCGTGCAGGAGGTGGGCCTGGTTGTAGATCAGCATGCGGTCGAGCAACTCGTTGCGGCAGCTTTGGATCCATCGCTCCATGAGCGAGTTCATCCGGGGGATTTGAATCCCGGTGAGGACGACCCGGATCCCAACGTCGGCGAGGATCTGGTCGAACAAGGCCGGGTACTTGCCGTCGCGATCACGAAGGAGGAAGCGGGCGTGGCAGCCGGCGTCGGTCAGGTCCATGGCCAAGTTGCGTGCCACCTGGGTGACCCAGGCGGCGGTCGGGTGCGGGGTGGCGCCGAGGATGTGCACACGGCGGGTGGCGTGCTCGATGACGGCTAGTGTCACGTGATCCTGGTTGCGTTATGTCGGGTGGGTCGTTGATGCTGGTGTGATGCTGACGGAGGCCCAGGCCGCGGAGTTGCGGGCGGTGATCAACAGTCGGGATGTCCCGGCGGTGGTGGCGACCCGGGCGCGGATCGTGTTGTGGATGGCGGAGGGCCGCCGCCGTAAGGACGTTGCCGGGTTGGCCGGGGTGTCACTGCCCACTGTGGACCGTTGGGTGCAGCGGTACACGGACAACGGGCGACAACAACGCGAAGTAACAACACCTTCGGACGCTGCCTGAATGCGGATATTTTCACCTGAGCTACGCCAAGCGCGGCGCCGTGTCAACTTTGCCGATGGCCCGCCGAGTTGCAGCCCGGCTGGCGGCGAAGGGTGCATACGCCGCAAACGAGGAAGCCGCATACGTACGGGCGCTGGAGACCGCAGCGGGCAGGGACCGACGGATGTCCTGCGTGGACGATCACTGACATGATGGTCATGTGGCGAACTGGACGACGCCGTATATCGACCCTTGGCGACCATTTGTGTACGGCCTGGCGCTCTTCGGTACGGCCTTCACCGCGGTCGTCACGTTCATGATGGCAACGCACTGGCGAGGCGCAACCGTCGCTGGGGTATTGATCGTTCCGCCGTTCCTAGGCACATGGCTCACGATCGCGTGGCGGTTGGCGCGAACCGGCCTGGTCGTGTCCGATGCAGGAGTACGTATTCGATGGGTGCATCGGACACGTACCTTCACCTGGGACTGGGTGCTGCGGTTCTACACCGCGCCGGACATCCTCGTCCCAGGGAGGCTCTGGATCGAGCTCACAGACGGAACTCGAGTCCGAACCCCGATCCAACGCGTAAGGTATGTGCTCCTCGGATCGGCCCTGCGAGATGGAGGCACGTGGCTGACACCCGATCGGTACGACGCTCTTCTCCAAGATTTGGGCAATCGGCTCGACGCGGCACGGTCCGCCTAGCGTCGCGTGATTCTGGTGTTGCTACTTCGCGTTGTTGTCGACGAGTTGCTTGATGTTGGTCTGGATCCCGCGGACCTTGGCGAGGATCTCGTCGGCGGTGGCGGTCCAGGTGAAGGGTTTGGCTTCGGTGTTCCAGTGCGCGACGTAGTCGCGGATGCGGACGATGAGGGCGTTGACCGAGGTGAACGTGCCGCGGCGGATGGACTGGCGGGTGATCAGCCCGAACCAGATCTCGATCATGTTCAACCAGCTGCTGCCGGTCGGGGTGTAGTGGAACGTGACGTTCGGGTTCGCGGCCAGCCAGGCGCGGACCTCGGGGGTGCCGTGGGTGGACAGGTTGTCCAGCACCACGTGGATCTCTTTGCCGGTGTGGGGTTTCACGGCCTTGCGCAGGAAGGCCAGGAACCGGGCGCCGTCGCGGACGGGCTGGCAGTCGGCGGTGACCTGCCCGGTGGCGACGTCCAGGGCGGCGAACAGGTTGGTGATGCCGTGCCGTCGGTAGTCGTGGGTGCGCTGCTCGGTCACCCCGAAGTCCAGCGGCAGTAACGGCTGGGTCCGGTCCAGGGCTTGGACTTGAGTTTTTTCGTCGATCGACAGGACGACCGCGCCGCCGGGCGGGTCGAGGTAGAGCCCGACGATGTCGGCGACCTTCTCGGCGAAGCGGGGATCTCTCGACAGCTTGAAGGTGCCCTGCCGGTGTGGCTGCAGCTTGTTGTCCCGCCACAGTTTCGCGACGTAGTGCCAGGACACCGACACGCCCTCGGCCCGCTTCAGGTATGCGGCCAGTTGCCGGGACGACCAGTGCGACAGTCCGGTCTCCACCGGCGGCGTGGCACGGGTCAACGCCAGGATCCGGGCCCGGACCGCGGCCGGGACCTGCTCCCGCGGCGCGGCGTGGGAACCGTCTTCCAGCCCGGCCAACCCGTTGTCCGTGTACCGCTGCACCCAACGGTCCACAGTGGGCAGTGACACCCCGGCCAACCCGGCAACGTCCTTACGGCGGCGGCCCTCCGCCATCCACAACACGATCCGCGCCCGGGTCGCCACCACCGCCGGGACATCCCGACTGTTGATCACCGCCCGCAACTCCGCGGCCTGGGCCTCCGTCAGCATCACACCAGCATCAACGACCCACCCGACATAACGCAACCAGGATCACGTGACACTAGGACGTACAGTCGGGTTCCGGTCAAGGTGACGGTTTCGAAGAAGTCGGCGGCGAGGATGGCCGCGGCTTGCGAGCGTAGGAACGTCGCCCAGCTGTCTGTGGTCCGTTCGGGTGCCGGGTCGATCTCAGCGTCCTTCAAGATTTCCCATATCGTCGAGGCGGCGACCTTGATCCCGAGGGTGAGCAGCTCGCCGTGGATCCTCCGATACCCCCACGTACTGTTCTCGCGGGCTAGGCGCAACACCAGCACGCGGATCGACCGGACGGTGGGTGGCCGCCCGGGACGCTTGGGTCGGGAGATCACCGCGTGTCGGCGGGTGATCAGGTCGCGGTGCCAGCGCAGCACGGTCTCGGGGCGCACGAGTAGCCGGATCCGGCGTAGCACGTCGCGGGGAAGTCGGTGCAGCAGGGCGGCGAGGAACGCCCGGTCGGCCGGCGTGAACTGCGGCTTCTGGCCGTGCAGTTGCCGTTCGAGAACGGTGAGCTGGTGGCGGAGGGCCAAGATTTCGGCGTCTTTGGCGCGATCGCTCATCGGCAGCAGTCGCAGCATGGCGAGGGCGTTGGTGACGCCGAGGTACGCCAGTCGAAGCAGCACTGCAGGATCGTCTCCCAATGACTCACGGCGATCTGTCGCAGCCCGACAGGGTCGACCGCGCCGAGATCGAGCCAACTGGTCTACACGGCCGTGACCAGTGCGGATGAGGTTTCCGGCACCCGCACCGTCCCCGCCGACCTGCCCGAGCATCTGCTCCGCGCTGTCCAAGGACAGACCAGCGGCTGGACCAGGCTCGAACGGTTCGCCGTCACCATGGCCCACCCCACCATCAACGCCGCCGCCAACACCATCGGCGTCAACCGGACCACCCTCATCGAACAGCTACGCCGCCTCGAAACCGACCTCGGCCAACCCCTCTACCACCGCGCCACTGCCGACGGCGAGCCTCACCGCCCCACGAAGCTCGGCACCACCCTGCTGCAAACCCTTGCCCAGCCGGACATCCACGCCCTGCACGGCTCCCGCGCGTCACCGCCTGACCTACACAGGCACCATCCAGCAACGTCAGCGCAGCCGGCGCATCCACCGTCACGGCAACACCACCGTCAACGCTATGCGGCATCAAGGCCAGGAAGTTTCTTGCGCGATCGGAGCGCCTTGAGTCTCGTAGCGTATTGCTGCAGAAGGGCGAGGGTGTGTTCGTTTGCTCGATTCTGAGAACGCCCCCGCTCAACCAGCACATATGGCTCTATCGCGTCCCAAACCTCAATAGTTCGCCGATACAAGTTCCCGAGGTTTTCAGACTCGTGGAGGATGCCGAACGCCCTGAGCGAGGCAAACTCCTGGAAGTAGAAGGCGATATCCATTACGTTCGTGCGCGCGGGCTCGGGAAGGTTGAGTAGGCCCAGGTCAGGGGCATGGTCACTTCCGAGCTTATTTACAACGTAGTCGTACCGCTCATGGAACTCCGCCCTGCGGAATTCTCCCAGCAATTGTGCAATAACGGAAAAATGGTTGACCCTATGGAACTGGGCAATCTGTCGAAGCGCCACAATCCCCGAAACGCCAAGAGCGAACAGGGACACAACCACGGCAGCCGTCATTAGATGATAATGGCGCTCACATGTCGCGCGCATCACCATGCGAGCGGTGGAGCCAGCTACCTCGATCGGCTTTCAAACGTAGTAGATCGGCCACGCGATGCCGATGATCGGTACCTGCGTGTCGGCTGCGCTCGTGCCAACCCATGCCTGCCGGACATCCGGACCCCTGTGCGCGAGACGCGCCAGCTTCCACGCACCCCTGCCGACACCGCCCCGTCCGGCAACGTCAGCGCAGCCCGCATCCACTGTCACGTCAACGCCACCGTCAACGCCGCCAAGCCACCATCGAGAGCCGGCAAAAGGACAGCGTCATGAAGAAGACGACAGATCGGTGAGACAGAGCGCGGCGACAAATACGTGAGACGACCGAGAAGGCCCAGCTCAGCCGTCAGTGCGGCGACATCTTCGATGAGATCCCACACCTCTGTAGTTTCTCAATGAAGGTGTCGCCTTCTCACGAAGATGTCGCCGGACATGTCGCTTGCGACAACTTGGTGAGAAATAATGGCAAGGTGCCTGTCCTGTACGCGGACAGATTGCACCGTCCGCACTTAGGTTGCACCGTCCGCACTTAGGTTGCACATGATCTTGCACCGTTCGGGCCTACCTTGCGCGTCGCCGAGCACGTGTCCGGTCCCAGTGGAGTTGGCAGTTTCCCAGCGATCCGCGTAGCCGTCTCGGCAGATTCTCGGGCGGCCTGGCGGTTGTGCAGCTGGCGTACTCCGACCGGGTGAATGACGTCTCGGTAAGCTTGGCGAGTCTCAATGGATCAGCGATGGTTCGGACCTCTTCCGAGCGCTGGAGCGCCAGCCGACCTCGAAAGCGCCACCTGCAGCGAGAAGCCAGCCGTCGGTGTCTCATTGCACATGTCGAGCCGCAGCTCACGGGCGCCGACCGATGACATGATCCTCGGGACGTCGAGCCACGACGCCGCACGGTGACGCGACGGACCGGGCCAGGGCCGCCTTGTTCGTCTCCATCTATTTGTCGCAGCCCAGCTCACCGCATGATCATTCGACATGTTTCTGAGACCGGACAGCACGGTGCATGGCGCGGCCATACGCAGCTGTCGTGTCGGGTCGTGGTCATGGGACGTTCGGTGATGACGATCTTTCGACAGGTGGTGACACAATCGGCCGGTGCCATCAACGGAAGGGGATCTTCGTGTCCGAGATCGAGCTGATCCTGACCGCATTGATGGCCGACACGGCCGCGGGCACGACCGCCGGGGTGACAGCGGCGGCACAGTCTGCGGTCCTTGATGCGTACACCAGCCTGCGGGATCTGCTGCGCCGGGCATTGACCCGGCAGGGCCGTCCGGACACGGTGCTGGACGCGGTCGAGGCAGAGCCTGGCACCTGGCAGACCGAACTCGGCGAGGCCCTGACCGGAGCTCGCGCCGACCAGGACCCGCAGGTGCTGGCAGCGGCCCGGACGCTGTTGGCGCTGGCCGATCCGATCGGGTCGCAAGCGGGCAAGTACCACGTGGATACGCGGGAGGCGAAGGGCGTCCAGGTCGGTGACCACAACACCCAGCACAACACCTTCTCCTGACCCTCACCGGTTGCCATCTGCCGAGCAGGGCGGTGTGGATGCCCGTGCGGCGCGGGGCGTGCAGGTCGGTGACCACAACACCCAGACCAACTACTACGCCGGGCGTCGAGCGGTGTCGTGGCCGCACCTGGTCGGGGTCGTCCCGCCGGTCGCGGTGGGCCGCCTCGACCGGCCGGTGGACGCGGCGTTGGAGGCGGCGGTCACCGCCGGCGGCGCGGCGGCGGTGGTGTGTCAGGTCCTGGCCGGCCTGGGTGGGGTCGGCAAGACCCAACTGGCAGCAAGTCTGGCGCACCGCTGGTGGCGCAAGCGCCAGGTGGACCTGCTGGTCTGGGTGACCGCGACGTCCCGCGCAGCGGTCCTGACCCGTTACGCCCAGGCCGCCGTCGATGTGACCGGGGTCGAGGATCCGGACCCGGGTGACGCGGCGCAGCGGCTGTTGGCCTGGCTGGCGGCTACCGGCCGGCGGTGGCTGCTGGTGCTGGATGACCTGACCGACCCGGCTGATCTGCAGGGCTTGTGGCCGCCGGTCACCCCGACGGGTGCCACCATCGTCACCACCCGGCGCCGCGACACGGCGCTGCTGGCCGGCCGGGCGTTGATCGATGTCGGCGTGTTCACGCCCGGGCAGGCGGTCGGCTACCTGCACAGCCGGCTCGGCGATCAGCCGCACCGCCTCGACGAGGCCGCCGAGCTCGCCGCCGACCTGGGTGGGCTCCCGCTGGCGTTGGCGCAGGCCGCCGCCTACATCGCCGATCAGGACCTCACCTGCGCCGGCTACCGCCGTCGCCTCACCCGGCGCCGCCTGCACAGCCTGCGGCCGCAGGTCCTGCCCGACGACCAACCCACCGCCGTCGCCGATACGTGGGCACTGTCGATCGACCTGGCGGACGGGGCCACCGGTGGCGTCGCGGGCCTGCTGCTGCGGCTGGCCGCGCTGCTGGACCCCAACGGCATCCCTGCCGGGCTGTTCGCCACCGCCGCGGTCACCGGCTACTGCACCACCCGGACCGGGCACCCGATCGACGGCGACGACACCCGCGACGCCGTGCGGGCCCTGCACCGCCTCAGCCTCGTCACGGCTCCACCGGCCGACAGTACTGACGGCCTCGTCCGGGTCCATGCGCTGCTGCAACGCGTCGTGCGGGAACACACCCCGGCCGAGGACGAACACGACCTCGCCGTCGCCGCCGCCGACGCCATCAACGAGGTGTGGCCGGCCCACGAGCCCGACGCCGGCACCGCCCAACCGTTGCGCGCCAACACGATCATCCTGCACCAGCACACCGGCCGGCACCTGTGGACCACCACCGACGCCGGCCACCTCATCCTGTTCCGCACCGGCAACAGCCTCGGCAACACCGGCCTTGTCGCCGTCGCCCGCGACTACTTCCACCAGCTGCACACCACCGCCACGGCACACCTCGGCCCGGACCACTCCGATACCCTCGCCACCCGTCACAACCTCGCCCGGTGGCGTGGGGAGGCTGGGGACCCGGCGGGTGCCGCCGCCGCGTTCGAGCAGCTCCTCGACGACTATCTGCGGGTGCTCGGCCCGGACCACTCCGATACCCTCGCCACACGTCAGAACCTCGCCTACTGGCGTGGGCGGGCTGGGGACCCGGCGGGTGCCGCCGCCGCGTCCGAGCAGCTCCTCGACGACCGGCTGCGGGTGCTCGGCCCGGACCATCCCGATACCCTCGCCACCCGTCACAACCTCGCCCGGTGGCGTGGGCGGGCTGGGGACCCGGCGGGTGCCGCCGCCGCGTACGAGCAGCTCCTCGACGACCGGCTGCGGGTGCTCGGCCCGGACCATCCCGACACCCTCGCCACCCGTCACAACCTCGCCTACTGGCGTGGGCGGCCCGACCCGGCGGGTGCCGCCGCCGCGTTCGAGCAGCTCCTCGACGACTATCTGCGGGTACTCGGCCCGGACCACTCCGACACCCTCGCCACTCGCAGCAACCTCGCCCGGTGGCGTGGGGAGGCTGGGGACCCGGCGGGTGCCGCCGCCGCGTTCGAGCAGCTCCTCGACGACTACCTGCGGGTACTCGGCCCGGACCACTCCAACACCCTCGCCACCCGCGGCAACCTCGCCCGGTGGCGTGGGGAGGCTGGGGACCCGGCGGGTGCCGCCGCCGCGTTCGAGCAGCTCCTCGACGACTACCTGCGGGTACTCGGCCCGGACCACCCCGACACCCTCGCCACCCGCCACAACCTCGCCCGGTGGCGTGGGCGGGCCGACCCGGCGGGTGCCGCCGCCGCGTTCGAGCAGCTCCTCGACGACTACCTGCGGGTGCTCAGCCCGGACCACCCCGACATCCTTACCACCCGCGGCAACCTCGCCTACTGGCGTGGGCGGGCTGGGGACCCGGCGGGTGCCGCCGCCGCGTCCGAGCAGCTCCTCGACGACCGGCTGCGGGTGCTCGGCCCGGACCACCCCGACATCCTTACCACCCGTCACAACCTCGCCTACTGGCGTGGGCAGGCCGGCGCCGTTGGCGAGGAAAGTGCCAAGTAAGTCCGGACACTTCGCGGCCCGACCGTTCAGACACAGTTGTCCAACGCCACGTCAGCGCCCCGAGCGCCGACAAGTAGGACCGGACGAGACAGTGCCTGTCCGGTCTCCGTGAGGTTGGCGGATTCTCGGACAGCTGGCGGGTTTCCCGTCGGATTCGCGTACATGGTGGCGGCATGGGCCCGATATGTACACTTATGCCCGGACGACGTCTCAGGCAATCTGGCGGGTCTCAATGGATCAGTGTGTTATCCGGACGGGCTTGACGTTTCCCGCGAGTGCCGCCGGGGCTGCTGGGGAATGCGTCCCGCGTCTTTGGTAACGCTGCGTAGCGTCGATCGTGGCGGTTCCGCTGGTGCTGCGCTTCGCACCGGTAGGTCGCTGGCGAGGTTTCCGTTGTTCGCGGTTCCTTTTCCAGCGACCCCCGGCCCGAACCCGCCGTGCCGGTTGTCCCGGCAACGGGCTCTCCAGTGACTGCTACGTGAGCGTGTTGGCAGGTTGCCGGTGGTGGATGCTGTTGTGGCAGGGTGGGCAGACGATCAGTGTCTTGCGCCGCATCCTGGCCATCTGTTGCGCCCATACCGGTTGTGTTCGTCCCGGGGTCGCGAGTTGGGCGAGTTTGGCGACCTGGTGGACTTGCACCTGGGCGCGTTGCTCGCATAGTTCGCACCAGCCTCGGCGCAGGCGGGCGAGTAGTTCGCTGCCGTTGCGTCGGCCGGCCAGTGGGGCGGGTTGACGGTCGTCGAGGACCGCTTTCCTCTGCCGTTTGAGGGGGATACCGCCGAACCGTGTGGCCCGCGGTTTCCTGTCGGCGCGTTCGACCGTGGCTTGGAAGCACACCCGTCGCCCTGCGGGGGTGTCGATGGTGGCCTGGTACTTGTCGGCCATCTTCGACACGGTCGAGCGGTGCTTGCCGGCCAGGGTCTTGAGCATGGAGGTCAACATGACCCATTGCAGCCGGTTGAGCCTCCACACATCCTGCGCGGGCAGGTAGTACTGCAGATAGCCGCGCCACTGTGCCCCGTACCTGCCGATGATCTCGTGATCGGGGTGGTTCAGCAGTTCGGGGCGCAACTCGGGTTTGCCGAGTTTCATGAACGCGGCGCTCTTGGCAGTGATCACGTCCCGGGGGACGCGCAAGGCGACCTTCCCGTTGGCCGACCGGTGACCACGGGTGGTCTTGTGGTCGGCGTGTTGGACGGTGATCTCGTAGCCGAGGAACCTCGCCGCGCCGGTACGCCCATGAGTGATGAGCGTCTTGTCCTGGTTGAGTTCCAGCTTGAGGTCATCGCGCAGGAACTGCGCCAGCCGGGCCTTGATGTACTCGGCTTCCTGTCGTGGTCCGGTAAATCCCAGCAGGTGATCGTCGGCGTATCTGGTGTACCGGAGCCGCCGGAAGTCGGGATCGCGGGGGTTGCCCCGCGGCAGGGTCCGCAGCTGCTGCCGCAGCTGGCGGACTGCTTCGACGTCGCGGCGACGCCGGGCGCGCTCGATCGCGGCTCTCACCCGCCCGTAGGCCGGGTTGTGTGCCCGGCTCACGCCTCGGGTGTACTCGGGGATGAGCTGTGTTTCGACAAACTGGTCCAGTCGGTCAAGATAGATGTTACTCAATACCGGCGAAGCCACCCCGCCCTGCGGAACACCGGAGAGGGTGGCGTTGAACTCCCAGTCCTCAAGGTACCCGGCGTGCAGCATGTTACGCAGCAGCCGCAGGAACCGGTTGTCGTGGATGTGCTCGGCCAGGATCGACAGCATGACCTCGTGGTCGAAGCTGCCGAAACAGTCGGCGAGATCACCCTCGATGAACCAGGTTGTCCCGGACCAGCAGGTCGCCACCTCGGTCAACGCCGTGTGACACCCCCGACCGGGACGGAAACCGTGTGACCGGGCGGAGAACCTCGGTTCGTAGTACGCCTCCAACAGCAGCCGCACCACCTCACCGACGAGCTTGTCCGCCCATGATGGCAGACCCAACGGCCGCAACTTCTTCCCGTCCTTCTTGGGAATGTAGACACGGCGCGCGGGCATGAACCGGTAACGTTCGTGGCGCAACGCATCGATGATGCGCCCGATCCGGCCCAGGGTCATGCCATCGGCGGTCTCCCCGTCGACCCCGGGCGTCATCGCGCCGTGGTTGGCGTAGATGCGCCCGTAGGCCATCAGGTACAGGTCCGGGTTGAACAGTTGTCGATACAGCTCGGTACACGGCAGGCCACGCCTACCGCGCTCACGCAGGACATCCAGTACCGTTTCGGCGTTCTGCATTACGCATACCTCCCGGAATCGTGGTGTCCGATCACCTGGCCCCCTTCGCCCTGTGTCCGGCTCTCCCGGACCCCCTGGCAGGTCGTGACTCCTGCGACTACTACGAGGCCTCCGTCGCCATAGGACTCGCGTCCCGTAGGCGATCCCGCGTTCGTCCCTGGTGTACGTGACAGCGGAACGTAGGCGGCCCACTCATCTCCTTGAATGCCCTCACTGGGCATCGCCCTGTGCCCCGAAGGTTGCGCCGGCGAATCCGGAACACCAGCGCACGGCACGGCACCGGCTTCGGGCGTCTTGCCGGTGGATGTCGGCTTGCATCGTCTGGAGATTGGGCTTCGGGCAATCCAGCTCTCGCCATATTCCGCGGGTCCCGCAGCGCACCGCCCCTGACGCCTGGGCGCGACCACTGCTTTCCTGGCATGCTCTTGTCCCCTTCACCTTTCGGATCCAGGTCAGCCATCAGACCCAGGAACCTCCCTCCGAGTTCCTCCCAGCTGCGCTGGGGATACAACAGGACGCCTCGCGGCGCAGCGGATTTGCCGATGACAGCGCGTCTGATCAGCCCGCGTTGAACGTGCCGGAGGCGGCCTGTATGACTCAGGCCGGCGAGGGTGCGGAGGGCCGGTTCGCACCCAAGATCCACGGGTAGTTCAATGTTGCTATACGATTCACCATCGGGTCAGATGTCGCCAGCACGGTGGCTTTTGAGCCCACCGCGGAGATCTACCGGCTTCGCGCCGGGGAGAAAATCACAGTCGAGTGGATCGACGCGGGTGAGGATCATGAGGCGATGCAGGCGTTCGTGACGGTCTCGGTCCATACCTCGGAGTGGGTGGACCAGAAGTCATGCGGTACGCCATGCACGGTCGAGAACCGTCCCCGCGCAACGAGCGCAGCGAGCTGCTCCACGGGCCACGACGGCCGGATGTCATCCCCGGCGGCGATGAAATGCATCGGCACGCTGCAGTCGGCCAGTTGCCGCCAAAGATTCGGCCGATGAATCCAGTCGGTGAACGAATCGCTGAGCGCAGCATGGACTTCAGGCACCCAATCGATCTCGACGACAGGTTCGATGCTCTTGCCGGCTTCGTATGCCTCCGACCACGTGCGGTCGCGCTGCGGTCCCCGGCCGGCGATACCGACCACCGCCACCACAGCCTCCGGATGCTCGACCGCGTAGCGCACACCAAGGTCACAGCCCCATGAGTGGCCGACCACGATCCAGGCGCCGACACCGACCGCCTTACGGATCGCTTCGAGATCGGCGATGGCTTCTTCCATGGTGTGCGGGCCGCCGCCCGAGCGGCCGACGCCTCGCGGTTCGGGGTACCAGGTGCGGTGGTTGAGCGGCGCAATGTCGTCCCGCTCCAGGTACTGCACGCAACCGGGACCACCGGTCAGGACGACGACGTCCGGGCCATCACCGGTCACGCCGACGTACAGCGTCGTAGCTCCGACAGCAACCATCCGAGACTCCACGTCCGGCAACGCTACCTTCGACACCGTCCGCTCGTGCCGCGGTCGGCACGTTGAGGTCAGTAGATGGCGTGTCCGGAACGGGCGATGGCACCGGAGGCGTCCTGGCGGCATCCGCATCTGGCGCGATCCGGTGCGCCCCATAGCCAGCCAAAGCCAACGGTGCGGCCAAGGTGGTGGTGACTCACGGTCACGGCCGCGCAGGCGAGCGACCTCTGGGTGAACCGCTCACGGTCCTCTGCCGGCATCGGTTGATGCATCGGATCCGCCAACATCACCGAGAGTCCTGACCGGCCGAGTCTCGCTGTACCTGTCGAAGTCCAGTTGACGGGGCGCTGACCGATGACATGATCCTTGGGACATCGAACGACGTCGCATCTTGTCGACGGGACAGTCCGAGCCGGGACCGTCCGGTTCGTCTCGGACTACTTGTCGCAGGCCAGCTCGCCGCATGATCATCCGACATGATTTCTGAGACGGACAGTGCCGTGGCCATGAGGTGGGACAAGCTCGCGGTCCGCTACGAGGCAACCGTACTGGTATCGGCCATCAACGAGTGGCTGTGACCAGCACATCTGACGCTATGTCCTCCCCGAGGCGGCCAGCAGCTGATGAACCGCTCGCTCAAGCCTGAGCGCTACGGCGTCTGACGAGGGATACCTGTCAACGCCGGTGACGTCAGGAAGACGTCAGGCAGAAGGGGTGGCCAGCCGGATCCAGGAGTACCCGCCAGCGTCCGTCGCCGGGCTGATGGTCCGGCTTGTCCGCGCCGAGTTTCAGGGCCAGCTCTTCCATCGCATCGAGGTCGTCAGCGCGGAAATCCAGGTGGAACTGTTGTGGCACGTCCTGACCCGGCCACTGCGGAGCCCGATATCCGTCGACCCTCTGGAATCCCAGATCACAGCCGGAGTCGTCCGTCAGAGCGACGAACTCGTCCGTACTGAAGAGTTCGCGCATCCCGGTCAGCGCACCGTAGAAGTCCGCCAGCGTCTGCGGGTCGGCACAGTCCAGAGTCACCCCCCGCAGCACAGCGCCTGGCACCATTCGCTCCTTCGCGTCCGCATGTCTGTCTCCGTGAGCCGCCGCTGCACGCGATCACCGGCCACAGCCACACCGTACTCGCCACATCCACCGCTGAAGTAGCGGTTTACCCCTGCCTCAGACCAACGGGAGGCTGTGACCGACGGCTCATTCAGAAGAGCGGCTTGTCGCTGGTCGACCACTTCGACCTGCCGGACGAAGCCTGGTGGGACGACTTCTACTCGCCGATGGAGCGGCAGATCGAGAAGCTCCGGTCGAAGTACGCCGGCGACGCCGAGGCTCTGGCGGCCCCCGACGAAGTTGCCAAGGAACCCGCGATGCATCGCCGAAGCGGGCACCACTACGGCTACAACTTTGATCGCGTGCATACTGTGCTTGACCTGCATATTTGCCTACTCCAATGGCCTGGGGGTCAAGGGTCGTGGGTTCGAATCCCGCCGTCCCGACAATCTGAGGGTTTCGCAGGTCAACCGCCTGCAGGGCAGGGTCATTGCGTAGTCGGGTAGTTCCTGGTCACGGCGTCGATGAGATCGTGTGGTCGGCGGTTGGCGCGTCTGGTGGCTCGATCGATGTTGGGTTCGCCGTTGCTGCGGTGAAACCCGATCGCGATGTTGCGGGGGACCGCTGCGACCGCGGGTCCGGTGCCGGTGCGGGCTGTGTGGGTGTCTTCGCGGAAGGTTTCGTCGCGTATGCCGGAGCAGCCGGTTTTCGATGTGCCACTCCAGGTGGGCCCATTCCTGAAGGTCGGCGGGCGGTGCCTGGTCGGATTCCTCGACCCGGCGGCCGACTTCCTGATGGTCGGCACCGACGCGGTCGATGCCGAGCATCTGTCGCCGTCAGGACGATACGGTCGGCATCGCGGGCGGCCGGGTTGAGAGCCGGTGTGGACGCAGCATCACGAACGGCACTTGATTGGAGTGCGCTAACAACGCGCTCACAATGGAGATCAACTCCAGACGGACACGGAAGCATGACGCAACACCGGCCAACACGCAGCCGTGTTAATATGGGCAGGTCACTTGGATGTGAGAACACGGGCCGACACGAGCCGACACTCCACAGTGGAACCGGTCCGATGCTGGGGGTCAAGGGGTCGTGGGTTCGAATCCCGCCGTCCCGACAACTGAGGGTTTCCGCAGGTAAAACCACATGCGGAAACCCCATTTTCATTCCTTGGCCTGAATATGTATGTCGCTGTTGGACCCTTAACTCGGGTTATTCGTTTCCGAACGACCTGGGTTCTGGGCGTGTGCTTGCTGTTCACGTGGCTGCACTGTGGTATTTGACGTTGCGTGGGCGAGCGATCAGACGCCTTGACGTTGCGTCTGCCACGAGTCAAGGGGTCCGGCCATGCCGGATAGCTGCATTGCGCCGTCGCGGGAACCGCGGAAAATGTTCAAGCGTCAACGTGATCTCCGGATCGGTGCCGGACTCTGCCAGTGTGGGCCTCTTGGTGGAGTTTCCGGCGACGGTCTCCTAACGTGTGCGCCGCGGACCGAAGGCGGTCTGCGGTGCGGCGGGGGAGGGTGTCATGGCGCGCAGGCCGATACGGCGGACGAAGCAGGAGCCGGTCGTCTGGTGGCGGCGGCTGACGGTGCCGCAGCGGTGGCTTGCCGGCGGCGGGGCGGCGCTGGTGGTCGCGATCGTGTTCATGGTCGCGCTGTGGCCACAGTCGGCGCCGGAGTCCCGGGAGCGGGAGTACCTGCAGTTCACCGCCTGTCTGCTCACCCCCGCTGACGGCGTGCGGGACGCGGCGGCGGAGCCGGTGTGGAAGGCGATGCAGGATGCCTCGTTGCAGACGCGGGCGAAGGTGCAGTACCTCGAGATCAGTGGTGCGCAGACCGTCGACAACGCGGTCACGTTCCTCAACAGTCTCGCCCAGGGCGGCTGTGACCTGATCTTCGCCGCTGGGGACCTGCCGGTGCGGGCGGTCGCGAAGGGCGCGGCGACGTTCCCGGCCGAGCGGTTCGTCACTGTCGGTGCATCGGCGGCGGCGCCGAACGTGTCGACGGTGGATGCCGTGGCGCCGCATGACGGGGTCGTCCGGACGATCACCGAGGCGGTGGCGGCCGCGCCGCGATAGCAACGTTGCATGTGATCTATGTCACGCATCTGCGGTCATGAATGGGAAAGGCCCTGGCCGCGACGCCTTTTCGCGGGTGACCGCATCACATCGGTCGATCATGTTGAATCGGGCAGATGACGGACATTGATCCAGCGCTATCCGCTGATCAGTCATTGTTTCTGGGAGTTTCCTGATCGAGTCTCTGCGCGGCACATGTTGCTCACGGGGAGGCACGGCATGAACGCTGGTCGTTGGTTGGCGCATGTGCGGAGCGTGAAGATCGCACCGCGTAACGGGAACCTGTTCGGACGGGTTCCCCGGCGCGTGCCACGGCCGGTGGCCGTCGGGGTGTTGCTGACGATGGCGCTCGTCGCCGCGGTCCCGTCCGGCGTCGTACAGGACGGACCCGGTGCCGGCTTCCCGCTGCGCCTGCCGTCGTGGCTGCAGCCGGACCCGGACCACGACTGGGGCCGCGAGGCATTCAACGGCATACCGCAGCAGCAGAAGGCGGGCAAGCCTGGGGCGCTGACCCAGGACCAGCTCGACGAGCTCGGCCGGGTCGGGCGCGGCGCCGGCAACCCCGCGGGCAAAGGTATCGGGGCGGTAGGGCCGTATCAGGCGCCGAAGCACCGTGTCGACATCGGCAAGTCCGCGGTGAGGTCCGGACCGGCGAGCTTCGACGAGCAGACGAGCACGCTGGTCCCGGCCAAGGGCAGCGCCGATTCGGAGCTGTACCAGAACGCGGACGGCTCGTTCACCCGCCGCGAGTACTCCGGCCAGGTTAACGTCAAGGCCGCGGACGGCACCTGGCAGCGCATCGACACAGACCTCATCGACGACGGCAAGCGCCTGCACCCTAAGGTGTCCGCCGCGGACGTGTCGATCGCCAAGAGCGCCGACGACCCGCAACTGGTGATCCTGCGCAATGTCGGCGGCGGCACGTTCGGGTACTCGCTGCAGGGTGCCGCGAAGGTGCCGGGCGAGGTCACGGGCGACACCGTGACGTACAAGGGTGTCCAGCCGGGCATCGACCTCCAGCTGCGCGCGACCGGCGACGGCGTCAAGGAGGACCTCGTCGTCGCCGACGCCAAGGCCGGCAACGCGTGGGTCTTCCCGCTCAACCTGGAGCATCTGACCGCCCGCAACGGCGCTGACGGCGCGATCGAGCTGGTCGGTACGGACGGCAAGGTCGCGGCCGTGATCCCCAGCGGCATCGTGCACGACTCGAAGTACGACCCGCAGTCCGGCGGGTTCGAGCAGGCGACCGAGGCGAAGTACGAGATCGTCGACCTGAATGGCCGTCAGGCACTGCAGGTGTCCGTCGACCGGGCGTGGCTCGACGACGCGGCCCGGGTCTGGCCGGTCGTGGTGGACCCGTCGGTGACCACGGCGCTGGACGCGACGCAGGACACGACGGTCCGCAACGACCGCAGCAGCGACCAGTCCGGCGATGTTGAGATGTCGATCGGTAACAACGGCTCCGGCGTCAAGGCGTACTCGTTCCTGAAGTTCTCGAACTTCTTCAGCACGTTCGCGAACGTGAACGTGACCGCGGCGAAGCTGAACGTCTTCGACCGTTGGGCGTACACGTGTACACCGAAGTCGTTCGAGGTCAACCCGATCAGCGTGGGCTGGAACACCGGCGCGTTGAGCTATCCCGGGCCGGCGTTCGGCAGTTCGATCGGCTCCGTCACACCGAACGTTCCCACCGCCTGCGGCAACGGCGGCGGCAATCCGGCGATCGGCGACTGGGTCGTGGTCAACTTGAGCGTCGGAACGTTCAACAACTGGGCCCGCAACATCGGCAACAATGGCCTGGCGATCACCACGTCGCAGACCGACCCGTTCCACTGGAAGAAGTTCACCACCGCCAACTACAACCCGAACTACGCGCCGTTCCTGCAGATCACGTACCAGTTCGAGACCCCGGTCGTCACCAGCACGCTGCCGCCTTACGGCTATGCGGCGCCGACGCTGACGCCGGAGCTGCAGGTCCTGGCCTACGACCCGGACCATGCGCCGAATGCGAACCTGTCCTACAACTTCGTGGTCCAGGACAAGAACGGCGTCACCAAGTGGACCTCCGGCGCGCAGGCGTCGCCGACGGTGCGGGTGCCGGCCGGCAGCCTCAAGTGGGGCGAGACGTACACCTGGATCGCCCTGGCCAGCGACGGCTCCTCCGCGCAGGTCTATCAGGACTGGCAGACGTTCACGACGTCGGTGCCGCAACCCGACATCACCTCGACGCTGTCGCAGAACGGTGAGCTCGGCTACGAGCCGAGCGTGCGGAACTACACGACCACGGCCACGGACGCGACCGTCGCCACGGTCGGCCCGGCGCTGACCGTGGAGCGGGACTACAACAGCCTCGACCCGCGGACCAACTCGGCGTTCGGTCAGGGCTGGTCGAGCGTGTTCGACCTGTCGGTCACCGAGGTCATGTCCGGTGACGCGACGCCGGTAGTGGACACGGTGACGGTGCGGTACCCGACCGGTCAGGAGATCGCGTTCGGCCGCAACACGGACGGTTCCTTCGCGTCACCGCCCGGCCGTTTCGCCACGTTCACCAAGGAGAGCGACGGCCTCGGGTACAAGTTCGTGGACAAGGACGGCACGGCGTACCTGTTCCGGCAGGCCCTCGTGACCGGCAGCGCGACCACGCCGTACACCTGGGGCATCACGTCCATCACCGACGCCTCGGACCGCAAGGAGACGTTCTCCTACACCAACAACCTGATCAGCCAGGTCACGTCGGCGTCCGGCCGGTCGCTGCACCTGACCTGGGCCGCGCCCGGCGGCACGCCCGGCTATGCGGAAGCCACGAGCCCGGCGACGTTCTCCGACCAGACCGACGACCCGGGCGTGACGGTGCTGCCGCTGACCGGCGACGACGTGTCGACCGGTGTCACGCTGCCGTTCGCGTTCCCGCTGTACGGGCAGAACTACACGAACGCCACGGTCTCCTCCAACGGCGTCATCGCGTTCGCGGGCTTCGCCGCTGACGGCGACAACTCCGCGATCCCGAGCGCGGCGAACCCGAACGGTGCCCTGTACCCGTTCTGGGACGACCTGCAGATCAACGGCCAGGCGACGGTCACCACCAAGACCAGTGGCACGGCGCCGAACCGGGTGTTCAGCATCGAGTGGTACGAGGCGTACCTGTTCGGCCGCTCGACCCGCGTCACCGTGAAGGCGGCGCTGAGCGAGAACGGCACCATCACCTTCAGCTACGACGGCATCGACCCCGCGAACGATCAGGACAAGGGCGCCGCGGCCGTCGTCGGCATCGAGAACGCGACCGGCACCGCCGCCGTCCAGCACTCGTTCCACCAGCCGGTGCTGGCGAGCAACACCCAGATCACCTACACGCCGATGGCCACGCCGCCGCCGGGCGTCACCGCGAAGGTCGCCTCCGTCGCCACCGACCCGGTCGGGGATGACCAGGGGACCGCCCTCACGTGGACGTACACGTATGACGCCAACGGCCAGCTGCAGAAGGTCTGCCCGCCGACGTCGACGACGGCCTGCCACACCTACACCTATGGCACTGCGTCGCTGTACCAGTCGGCGGTGCAGAATCTCGGGCCGCGCGCCTACTGGCGCCTCGGCGAGGCCGCCGGCGAGCCGGCCGCGGTCAGCGAGGTCATCGAGAACCAGGGCACCGACAACGGCACGTACGCTGGCGTGGCGGCGACGAGCGCCGGCCCGCTGCCGGCCTCGACGGTGACCGCGCCGACGTTCAACGGCACCTCGTCGATGGTCACGGTGCCGAGCAAGGACCTGCCGTTCGGCAGCGGCTACCAGTCGGTCAGCATGTGGTTCAAGGTGGCGCCGGACGACCGGGGCATCCTGCTCGGCTTCTCCAAGGACCAGGCCGGGACCGGCGGCACCTCCGGCACGTACACGCCGGCCCTGTACGTCGGCACGAGTGGCAAGCTGTACGGCGAGCTCTGGAACGGCACGGTCAACCCGATCGCCAGCACCAATACGGTCGACAACGGCGCCTGGCACCACGTGGTGCTCACCGGCGCCGGCGCCACCCAGTCGCTGTACCTCGACGGCGAGCTGCAGGGCAGCCGTTCCGGCGTCCTCAATATGGCGTACGCGGACCTGCTCAAGAACGTCGCGATCGGCTCCGGCTACTGGGGCCACGCGTGGCCCGACCAGCCGGCGGCCGGCGTCACCGAGCAGACGGGCTGGTTCGATGGCTCGATCGCCGAGGTGTCCAGCTTCGACCGGCCGCTGACGCCGGCGAACATCGCCTCGATCTACAAGGCCGGCACGGCGACCGCGCGTCCGCTGACCGCGGTGAAGCGCCCGTCGGGCAACACGACCGCGGCGATCGTCTACGAGGCCAAGGACTCGACGGTCAAGACGGTGACCGACTCCAACGGTGGCGTGTGGCAGCTCGGGCCGCCGGTCACCACTGGCTCCAGCAAGGTGTACGCCAGCGCCGCGCTCGCCGGGTCACCGGCCGACTACTACCGGTTCGGCGACGGCGACGGCGCTGCGTTCGCCACGAACGAGGTCAACGGTAACCCGGCCACGTACAGCAACGTGACGCTCGGACTGCCCAACGGCCTGTTCGACGACTCCACCGCGGCCCAGTTCGACGGCTCCACATCCATCGTGAACCTGCCTGACACCGGGCCAGGCAGCGACATACCGACCAACGGCACATACTCGATCAGCCTGTGGTTCAAGACCCAGACTGCCGGCGGCGTGCTGTTTGGCACCTGGGACAACACGATCACCACGTCGAACTGGCACACCCCGCGGCTGTACATCGGTACTGACGGCAAGCTGCGCGGCGGGTTCTGGACCACCGCCAACGGTCTGGTGATGACCTCGGCGGGCACGGTCACCGACGGCAACTGGCATCACGCAGCCGTCACCGCTTCGAAGAACAGCCAGAAGCTGTACCTCGACGGCGCCGAGATCGGCTCGGGCACCAACACCCTCGCCGACGACCTGTCCACGCACGCCACCGTCGGCGCCGGCGCCTGGTTCGGCTGGCCCGGCGCGAGCTCGGCACAGGCCAGCTACTTCAACGGCTTCATCTCCGACGTCGCCTACTACCGCAAGCAGCTCTCGGCCGGCACGGTCGCCAACCAGTACGCGGGCTGGCAGAAGAGCAAGAACACCGGCGCGCCGGTCAAGATCGTCACGGTCAAGCATCCGCTGAACAATGACCCGCAGAGCAAGGACCTCACCTACACCTTCGACCTCAACACCGGCCGCAAGGTCGCCGAGTCCGACGCGCTGGGCAACGAGACCCGTTACGGCTACAGCGAGAACGGCTTCCTGCGCACCACGACCGACCCGCTGGGCAACATCACCACGAACGAGCACGACGTGCGCGGCAACATCGTGTCGACGACGACGTGTCAGGTGCAGAAGGACAACGTCTGCAGCAACGTGTACTTCGAGTACTTCCCCGAAGGCGGCGCGACGAACGCGACGCCGACTCCGGACCGTCGCAACGACATGCTCATCCGGCAGCGCGACGGCCGCTCCACCAGCGCCACCGACCCGAACTACGTCACCGAGTACACCTACGACACCAACGGCAACCGGACGTCGACGAAGGACCCGCTCGGCCGGATCACCAAGACCGACCTGACATCCAGCACCCAGGCCTACGGCAGCCCGGCGGGCGTGTTCGCGCCCAACGGCCTGCAGCGGGCAGTCACCATCCCGTCGGGCGGGGTCCAGACCGTCGACTACTTCGCGAACGGCGACGTCGCCCAGCTCACCGACCCGGCTGGCAAGGTCGTCAAGTTCACCTACGACAACCTCGGCCGGATCGCCTCGCAGCTGGAGTACACCGAGACGACGCCGACCGGCGGCGGCAGCACGTTCACCTACGACGGCCAGAACCGGGTGAGCACCCAGACCGGTACGCCCGTCACCAACCGGATCACCGGCGCGGTGCACACGACGGTGACGACGACGTCCTACGACGTCGACGGCCACGTGCTGTCCCAGGTCGTCTCCGACCCGACCGGCGGCGACGCCTCGCGGACGATGTCGAGCTCGTTCAACACGTACGGGCAGACCGTCACGGAGACGAACGGCGGCAAGACGACGACGTACGAGTACGACGTCTTGGGCGACGTGGTGAAGGAGACCGGCGCCGACGGTGGCATCACCCAGAACGAGTACGACGCCGAGCACCGCCTGCGGTTCGTCAAGGTCCTGAACTACACAGGGGACCCCAACGCGCCCTCCGCGCCGACGACGCTGACCCTGAACGAGAAGCAGTACGACGGCAACGGCCGGATGGTCCTCGAGATCGACGCCATGGGCTTCCAGACGGTCCACCAGTACACCGACAACGGCCTCGAAGCGAAGATCATCCGCAAGAACCCGACCGCGGGCCAGCCGGACTTCATCCAGGTCGACAACTCCTTCGACGCCGCCGGCAACATCGTCAAGGCGGTCACCGACAACGGCACGGCGACGAAGCTGTACACGCTGGACAAGGCCAACCGGGTGACGGGGGAGACGTTCGACCCGACCGGCATCAACCGGACGACGACCATGTCGCTGTCCCCGGACGACCGCGCGATCGCCAGCGTTGTCACCGACGGCACCGGGACGGTCCTGTCTCGTTCCGAGAACACCTACGACGAGCTCGGCCGCGATACGAGCTCGACCACCTACAACACGGCCGGCCTCACCCCGGTCGCCCGCTGGAAGCTCGACGAGACCACGGGCGTCACGGCCGCGGACTCGGTCGGCAACTCGGCCGCGACCGCGACGAACGTGGCGTGGTCGACGGACCACCCGGCGACATCGACCAGCGCCGGCTCGGCGGTGTTCAACGGTACGAACGCCTACGCGTCGACAGCCGGCCAGGTCCTCGACACGACAAACGGGTTCACGGTGTCGGCATGGGCGAAGAGGGCCGCCGGCACTGGCTGGCAGACGGTTGTGACGCAGGAGGGTGTGAACCAGACGGCGTTTGCGCTGCAGGTCGAGCCGATCACGGGTAAGTGGAGCTGGCAGCTGCGCAGCTCGGATGTGGCCAGCCCTGTGCAGTATCAGGTGCTGTCGGCGTCGGCGGCGGCGACGAACACCTGGACGCATCTGGTCGGTGTGTACGACGCGGACAGCCAGACGATGTCGCTGTATGTGAACAACGCGGCCCCGACCACCACGGCGGTCCGGCTGCCGTGGAAGGCCAAGGGCCCGCTGACGGTCGGCCGCAACTTCAGCGGCGGCTACGGTGACTACTGGAACGGCTCCATCAGCGACGTCCAAGCCTACTCCCGGCCGTTGACCGCCGCCGAGATCGGGCAGGTCTACGGCGGTACCGCCCCGGCCGCGGGCGCCACCGTCACGCGTAGCACGGCGAAGCTCAGCAAGGCCGGCCAAATCCTCGCCAGCACCGACGCGCTGGGCAACGTCACCGACAACACCTACGACGAGGCCGGCCGCCTGGCCGTGATCACCGGCCCAGCCGCGATGGCCGAGTCCGACGGCGGGACGCCCCTGTCCACCCGCCCGGTCACGTACATGGGCTACGACACCTTCGGCCTGCGCACACACGTCAAGGATCCGCGCGGCGGCGTCACGCGGACCACGTACGACTCGGCCGGCCATGTCCTGACCAGCATCGCCCCGGCGTACACGGCGCCGGGCTCGTCCACCGCGCTCACGCCGACGACGACCCGCGTCTACGACGACACCGGTCAGCTGATCAAGCTCACCGACGCCCTCAACCACGACACGCTCTACACCTACGACCAGCTCGGCCGCGTATCGAAGACCGTCGCCGCGGACACCGGCGTCACCAAGTTCGGCTACGACGCCAACGGCGACCAGACCACGGTCACCGACGCGACCGGCGCCGCGACGACGAACACCTACGACTTCCTGGCCCGCAAGGTGACCACGTCGGCGGTCGTGCGGCAGGACAGCACCCACTACGACACGCTGTTCGAGTACGGCACGGACGGCAAGCTCAAGAAGACGACGTCGCCGACGGGCGTGACGCAGGAGCAGACGTACAACGCCGCTGGCGACGTGGTCACGCTGAAGGACGGCGCCGGCAACGTCACCGCCACGACGTACGACGCGGTGGGCCGCTCGACGAAGACGACCCTCGCCGACAACTCCTACACCACCGTCACGTACGACCTGGCGGGTCACCCGGTCAAGAGCGAGCAGTTCGCGGCCGGCGGCGGCGCGGCGCTGACCACGACGTCGCAGACCTACGACCGGGGCGGCCAGATCCGCACGAAAACCGACGCCCGCGGCACGACGATCACGTTCGGCTACGACGCGGTGGGCCGGCTCACGCAGGAGACGCAGCCGGTCGACGCGGTCCCCGCGAACAACATCGTCACGACCTTCGGCTACGACGTCGCGGGCAACCAGACCCGGTTCACGGACGGTCGCGGCAACGCGTTCATCACGAAGTACAACGTCTGGAACGTGCCCGAGGAGCAGATCGAGCCGTCCACGACGGCCCACCCGAACCTGACCGACCGCACGTTCAAGATTGCCTACGACGCCCTGGCCCGCCCGGTGACGCAGACCATGCCCGGCGGTGTGACCATCACCAACACCTACAACGAGGTCGGCAAGCTCACCGGGCAGACCGGCGCGGGCGCCGAGGTGACCACCGCCGCGCGGAGCTTCGGCTACGACCTGGCCGGCCACCTAACCTCGACCACCGGCTCGGGCGGAGCGAACACCTTCACCTACGACGACCGCGGTCAGCTCCGGACCACCAGCGGCGTCTCTGGCGCGGCGACCTTCACCTACAAGAACGACGGCCAGCTCTCCACCCGGGCCGACGCGGCCGGGAGCACGGCTTACAACTACGACACCGCCGGCCGTCTCGACACGGTCGCCAACACTACGACGTCGGTCCAGACGAAGCTGACGTATAACACCATCAACCAGCCCAAGACGGTCATCTACGGCGGCACCGGCAACGTCCGGACCTTCGGCTACGACACTCGTCACCGTCTGAACACCGACGAGCTGAAGACATCCGGCGGTACGGCGGTCGCGTCGATCACCTACGGCTACGACAACAACGGCAACGAGACGTCCAAGGCCACAACCGGCTTCGGCGGCACGGTCAGCAACACCTACACGTACGACCTCGCCGACCGCCTGCTGTCCTGGAACAACGGCACCGCCACCACGGCGTACACCTACGACAAGGCCTCCAACCGCCTGACCAACGGTACGAAGACCTTTACCTACGACCAGCGCAACCGCCTGCTGACCCAGTCCGGCGGCACCACCTACACCTACACCCCCCGCGGCACCCTCGCGTCCGCCAACGGCGTGCTGACCAAGACCGACGCCTACGGCCAGGTGACCCAGCAGGGCACCACGACCTACACCTACGACGGCCTCGGCCGCCAGACCAAGACGGGCCTGTCCTACACGGGCGTCGACAACGACCTCGCTGCGGATACCACGGCGACGTACACCCGGGACCCGGGCGGCTCGGTCGTCGGGGTAAAGGGCGCCAGCGCGCAGTACGCCTTCACCGACCAGCACGACGACCTCACCGGCCTGTTCACCGCGACCGGCACGGCCACCTCCGGCACGACGGTCTACGACCCGCTCGGCAAGGTCCTCGCCACGACGGGGATGCAGGGCAGCCTGGGTTACCAGTCGGAGTGGACGGACCAGTCGACGAGCCGGGTCAACATGATGGCCCGCTGGTACAACACCGACACGGGCCAGTTCGACACCCGCGACACCGCGTCGAACAGCCCGATCCCGAACTCGGCGGCGGCCAACCGGTTCGCCTACGGCGACGCCAACCCGCTCATCGCCACGGACCCGAGCGGCCACTGGAGCCTCAAGTCGGCCCTCAAGAGCGTGGCCAGCGCGGTCAGCACCGTCGCCAAGGCCGTCCTCCCGCCGGTCGTATACAACTTCGCGGCCACCGTCGTCTCGGCCGCCTACAGCGTCGCCAGCACGGTCTACAAGTACACGGTCGCCCCGCTCGTCAAGGCGGCGACAACGGTCTACACGGCCGGTCGCAAGTATGCGGCGCAGGCTGGCCACGCCCTGACGCGCATGGGACAAGCGGCCTCGGCGGCGTACAAGCAGGGCGGCCTGCTCGCCGTCGCCAAGACGGCGAAGGCGGCGAGTGCCAAACGGCTTGCCGACGCCGTGGTCAACACCGCCAAGTTCATCAAGGACCACAAGAACCAAATCATCGAGGGCTTGGCCATCGTCGGCGGCGTCCTGGCCGGCATGGCCTGTACCGCCGCCACCGCCGGCGCGGGCGCGGTCGCCTGCATGGTCGGCGCCGCGGCCCTGGTCAACCTGGCCAAGGACGCGGCCCAGGGCAACATCCACAGCTGGAAGGACGCCCTGACCTCGGCCGGTACCGGCGCCATGCAGGGCATTGCCGGCCCGCTGGGCGGCGTGGTCGGCGGCAAGGTGGCCTGCTTCGCCGCGACCAAGCTCGCCGGCATGGCCGTCAACGCCGTGGGCAAGGTGGTGGCCGGCGCCATCAGTGGCGCCATCGCGGGCGCGGTGAGCGGCGCGGTGGAGGACATCGTCAGCCAGATCGGCACCAACGGCCGGGTCGACTGGGGCTCCGTCGCCACCAGCGCCGCGATCGGCGGCATCACCGGCGCCATCAGCGGCGGTAGGGCCGGCCGGGCGTCGCCGTGCGGCAGGCACAGCTTCGACCCGCAGACCGCCGTCCTCATGGCCGACGGCTCGACGAAGAAGATCGAGGACATCGAGCTCGGCGACGAGGTGACGGCCACCGACCCCGAGACGGGCACGACCTCGGCCAAGCCGGTGACCAAGCTGTGGGTCAACCACGACACCGACCTGACTGACGTGACGATCCGGGTCAAAACCGCGACGACCAAGGGGGCGAACGCCTCGAAGCCGTCGAAGCTGGCAACGGCGGGCGCGGCCCTGGTTACCGCGGCCGCGGTCGCGGTCGGCACCACCACGACCGTGCTCCACACGACCCAGCACCACCCGTTCTGGGACCGCACCACCAGCACCTGGGTCAACGCCGCCGACCTCAAGCCCGGCACCGAACTCAAAACGGACGAGGGCGCGACCGCCGAGGTCGTCGCGGTCGACAACTTCACCGGCGCGAAGGACATGCGTGACCTCACCGTCGCCGACGTCCACACGTACCACGTCTCCACCGCCGGCGCGACAATCCTCGTCCACAACAGAACCGTCTGCGGCGCCCCCGGCGGGGACGACGAGGTTATCGAGTGGGACAACGCCAACACCCACGATCCGGCTCGATTCCCCAACCGCGACGCCCACGATACGAGCACTCAAACTCCGATCGACGACGATGCCGTTCGCACGAGTGGCGCCGGCGGTCTGCAGGACGGTGAACACACCTACGTCGTACAGTCCGGCGGCGGCGTCAGGTCCTTCCACAACGAAACCGTCCAAGGTCGCGAGGTCGGCTGGGACTTTGTCGGGGGCACCCACCCGGGTGCGGGCCACACGAGCTTGGCGGGCCGGAGCGGCGGCCAAGCGAATCCGGTCATAGCGGCGGGCAACTTCCACGTCCGAAACGGCGAGATTGTCCAGGTGGGCAACGAATCCGGGCACTACCAGCCCCAGCGTTACGGCCCCGGAAACGATGCGCTGTTCCACATTGCGCTGCGCGCTTTCGCGAACGCCCGCTTCCCGATCTCGCGGAACGTCGAATGGAACGACTGGTGAGTGTGAGCCACTAGGGTGCTGACTGGTGGTAGTGAGGGTCCGGCCGGCGACGACCGAACCCTCACCGGGATGAACGGTTGGGAACCGGCGTGGCGGACTCATGGCAGGTCGTGTGGCGGACTGACCGGAATGACGACCCCAGGATGCGGTTCGCCTTTCGGGCCGGGACGCTGACCGCAGCGCCGGCGGCGACCGTTGTCGGTGACGATCTATGGGTGGCGGCGATCACCGGCGCGTCCCTTGGAGATGCCGGGGGGGCTCGGCTCGTGGTGTGGGACGTCCGGTCCGGTCGCCACTCCGAGATAGCCGCGCCGGGCGCCAGGTGTCTGGCGTTCGGGGGAGCGGGTGAGCCGATCGTCGTGACCGGACATGCCGACGGCGTGGTCCGGGTGTGGGATCCGTCCGGGCCGGCGTCGGTGCGGAGTCTCCGGGTCGGTCCGGCGGGCGTCGAGGACGTCATCGTCGTAGCGGCGGACGGCGAACAGGTACTGATCACGCTGGACGACCAGGCGACGGTGGGCTGGTGGTCGCTGCGCACGGGCGAGCGGTTGGCGACGAGCGAACGTACGACGGTGTTCTCGATCGCCGTCGGCCGGTCGACCGAAGGGCGCGAGGTCCTAGCCGCGGGCGGGCACCGGCTGTCGCTGTGGGATGCCGGAGCCGGCACGCGGCTCCCGCTGCCATCGTCGCGCGCGCAGGCGGTCAGTGAGGTTGCGGTCCTGGTGTGGTCGACGGTGGGTGGCCGCGATGCGTTGACCTTGGTCACGTCGCGACGAGAGATCGTGACGTTCGACGTGGCGGCGGGCGAGCAGCTCGCCCCGGAGATCATTCGGCACGTCAACGACTATTCGCAGGGTCTGCACTGGATCTGGCAGGAGCGCAACGGACGACCGCGGCTGGCGTCGATCAACGGCATTCTGGCCGTTCCGACGCGCGGGCGTGTGCACCTGTGGGATCTCGCCACGTCGACGCCGGCCGGCCCGCCGCTGGCCGGACCGGTCGGCCGATCGATGCTGGGGTCGGTGGAGTGGGACGGCCGGGCCTGGCTGCTGACCGGCTCGGCCCAGGACGGCGTCATCGGGGTGTGGGACCTGGAGGTGCCGGTCACTCGCTCCGCCGGACACGATGAGCAAGTCGGGCACGTGCGGTTGCCGCCGAGCGGGCGGGTCGTGGTCTCCGTCGATGACGAGGGGATCATCATGGCCCGGCGGCCCGACGACGGGCGTCCGGTCGCCCCGGCCACGGTCACCGACGTCCAGTGTGCCCATACACTGGCCGTCTGGCAGGAGGGCGACCGGGTGCTGGCCGCGACCGGGTCCGGGACGAGCCACAGCAGCGACCGCTGGCTGCGAAGGTGGGACGTCATCGCGCAGGAGCAGCTCGCCGCGCCGATCGATCTGAACGCGTCGTGGCTGCGACACCTGGCGGTCGCGTCCGTGCAGGGCGTTCGAGTCCTCGTGACGGCGACCCCGATGGGAAGGCTGGAAGTGTGGCGGGCCGACGACGGCGTGCGTCTCGCCGCGGTCGAGGTGCCCCGATCATTGATGAGGCTGGTGGCGGCCGACCTCGACGGCCGACCGGTCGTCATTCTGTCGACCACCGGCGAGCCGCCCATGGTTTTCCACCTCGACGACATGACGGCCCCGCCGCGACCGGTTCCGCAGCTCGACGACGACTTCGTTGCCGCCGTCGCGGGCACCCGGGTCGTCACCGGCTTGTTCGCCCCGGGTCGCGATGGGTGGCGGGTGGTCCGGGGCCGGGATCTCGCCGGGACGTGGCGCGGACCGGACGTCGAGGGCGCGGCCATCTCATCGGTCGCGATCGCCGCCTGGCCGGCCGTCTACGTCGCCCGCGCCGACGGCACGGTGTCGCTGACGAACCTGGAAACCGGTGCGGACCTCTGTCCCCGCCTGGAGCTGCCGATCGCCCCGCGGAGTATCGCCGCGACCGATGACGGCGACCTGATCGTGGCGTTCGGAGCCGACCTGGCCCGGTTTCGGCCCGATCGGGCGGCGACGGCGCCGCGGCAACCGGGCGATGCGTGATCTACTCGAAGGGTGAGTGATCTCCGGGAGCTTGTCGTATGGTGGCAGCGCGGGTGGGGTGTCAGCCGGGGCCTGCCGGCCGCTGAAGACCTTGGCGACGGGCTGCGGGTGGAGTCCCGGCAGCCCGGCAGCGAGGTCGAGTACTTCGCGCTCGTTGCGGACGTCGATCCCGGGTCGCTGGGGAGGTTGGCGGAGCGGGTCGTGGCGGAGGACGGCGTCACGTGGCTCACGGTGCCGAGCGGTGATCCGGAGCGGGCCGTCAAGAGCTTGGAAGCCGCAGGGTTGGTACTGCTCCGACGCTCGGAAATGCTCATGGCGACCGACCTGCGCAAGCATCCCCGGCCCGTGCCCGGCAAGCCGTATCACCTCGACACCGAGGCGACCGCGGACGTTGTCCACGCGACGGTCTGGGACGAGTCCGGCGACGAGGCTGCGCACGGCACGGTGGGCGTGGCCGGCGAGTACGCGACCGCCGACCGGATCCTGACCGAGCCCGCCCACCGGCGTGCTGCGCCGAGTGCGGCTGCTGGTGCGCCCCGATACGGTGCTGCGCTGGCATCGCGATCTGATCGCCCGCCGTCACGCGGCCGGCTCCCGGCCCAAGCGCCCGGGCCGGCCGCGTACCATGCACTCCGTCCGGACCCTGGTGCTACGCCTGGCGCGGGAGAATCCCAGCTGGGGCTATCGGCGCCTCCATGGCGAACTGCTCGTACCGGGAGTCAAGGTGGCCGCATCCACCGTCTGGGAGATCCTGAAGGACGCCGGGATCGACCCAGCGCCCGAGCGCGCCTGCAGCACCTGGGCCGACTTCCTGCGCTCGCAGGCCGACGCCCTGCTGGCGTGTGACTTCCTGGAGACGGTCACCCTTACCGGAGCGCGGATGTACGTGTTCGCGGTGATCGAGCACGCCAGCCGCCGAATCCACATCCTGGGCGCCACCGGGCACCCAACCACCGCATGGGTGGCACAGGCCGCGAAGCACTTGTCATGGACCTCGAAGGCAACGGCTCCTGGGCGCGGCTCATGATCCGCGACCGGGACGGCAAGTTCCCCGAACTGTTCGACGCCGTCCTCGCCGACGCTGGCATCGACGTCGTGCTCAGCGGAGTCCAGGTACCGAGAATGAACTCGATCATGGAACGGTGGGTCCAGACCTGCCGCCGTGAACTGTTGGACCGGACCTTGATCTGGAACCAGCGGCACCTGCTCCACGCCCTGCACGAGTCCGAACAGTTCTACAACGGACACCGCCCACACCAGGGCATCGCGAACACCCGCCCGCTCCGGTCGCTACCCGTACCGATCGCCGATCCAGACAAGATCACCCGCCTCGACATCCGAGACACGATCGCCTCGGCGGCATCCTCCATGAGTACCAACATGCCGCCTGACCTGTGCGGATGCGGTTCTCGGCAAGGGCAGGGACCAGCGTCAACCCGGGTGGACCGGGCATGTGCGGCTAAATGGAGGCATCACCGTGCGGGAAGAGCATCCGATCGACAATCTGGTTGTCGTGGTGGAAGGGAAGGCATCCGATGCGGTCACGACCGCGCTGCGTTCGTCGGCGGACGGGCTCGCCGGCCGCCGGTCATGGGTCCTCGGACCGCCTGAATTCTGCGACGAGTCGTCAGGAGGAATCGGCAGCCGCATAGTCGGACTCGCGCTGTCCGTTCATGCCACCCTGCCGCCGTGGGGCGAGGAACTGGACGGGCAGGTGCGCCGGGCCCACCTGGAAGAAGTGCAAGAGGTGCTGGGCGAAGTCTGCCGGATCTCGGAGCGGCACAATGTGTCATTCGATGTCTACTACGGCCCGGAGCTGGTCGGATCGGTCGAGGACGGTCGTACGGACGATTCGCTCCTGGTCGGACTGGTCGGCGGGTGGAAGGACGCCATCGACGGATCTGAAGGCCACCGATCTTGAAAGGTGGGCTCTGTCGACGTCGTCGGGTGATGTCGGCCGATGTATGGCGGTGTCGATGGGATGCGGTCGCCGTCTGGCGGGTGAGCTGGATCGGGGCCCGGCGCTGCACGGGTTCGGCCCGGATCAGCGGTGGACCCTCGCGCGGCGGTAAGGGCGAGAAGTAGAGCTTCACCGAAGCCGACTGCATCGCGTCGGCGCGAGTCCGCGATGATCGCCGAGTTGCTGGTGCTGCGTCACGAGGTGGCGGTGCTGCGTCGGCAGGTCGGTCGGCCGCGCCTGTCGTGGCCGGAACGGGCGGTGTTGTCGGCGCTGGTCCGGGTGCTGCCGCGGGAGTTGTAGAAGCACCGGATCGTCACCCCGCAACGCTACTGGCCTGGCACCGGCGGCTGATCCGCCCGCCAGGACCGGGACAAGATCGCCAAAGCGTTGAGGCCGGTCTCCACCGCGGCGACCGAGGACGCCGCGACGGAACGGTTCCTCGAGTTCGCCGAGACCTGGGGCAAGAAGTATCCGGCGATCGTGCGACTGTGGGAGGACGCCTGGGCGGAGTTCGTGCCGTTCCTGGCCTTCGACGTCGAGATCCGCAAGTCCATCTGCTCCACGGACGCGATCGAGAGCGTCAACGCCCGTATCCGTAAAGCCGTCCGCGCCCGCGGGCACCTCCCCAACGAACAAGCCGCGCTCAAGTGCGTGTACATGGCCCTGATGAGCCTGGACCCCACCGGAGCGGGCCGCCGCCGGTGGACCAGGCGCTGGAAGGCGCCCCTGAACGCGTTCCAGATCGGGTTCGAAGGCCGGCTCACCCCGGCCAGCCACTGACCACCTCAACAAACCCGGATCAGCCGTTCATCTGACACTCCCCATGGCCTCGGCACGGTTCGCGGGCCCGGCGCGGTTCGTAGGGGCGCGCTTCGAGGCCGGCGTAGCGGTCAACCGGGCTACCTTTTCCGATCAGGCAATGTTGAACGCGGTGGCCTTCAACGGTCATGCAGGTTTCAGCGAAGCCTCCTTTCCCCACGCAGTGACCGTTCTGGCTCGGCCGGGGCGGGCTGATGTTCTTCCAGGAAGGCCGTCCCGGTGTACCGTCCGCCGCGCGTCTCGACGCCGGTGACCTATCGTTCGGGCCGGTGAAAGACGCCGGGCGCACCGCCGCACCTGAGCCGCGTTGGCAGGACAGTCTGGTCGAGACCTCAGGTCGCCGTCATTCCGGGTCGGCTTCTCTGCTCATGGCTGTGTTCGCCAAGATCTAGAACTTTCCGCCGCACGCCGTGAAGATCATTTTCTGCGCCGTCAATCAGGACATGAAGTGTGTGGCCGACGAAGGGAGTTGGATGGGCTCGAAGGTGGCAGTGGATGGGGACGACGCCGAGTTGTTGACGCGTTCGCTCTCCGATCCGGAGAGCTTCTCGACGTTGTTCGACCGGTATTTCACCGCACTGCACGGGTACGCGTCGCGACGGCTCGGCGGTGCGGGTGGCGACGACGTGGCGGCCGAGACGTTCCTCGTCGCGTTCCGGCAGCGGGACCGTTTCGACCCGAGGCGCGGGACGGTTCGCGCCTGGCTGTACGGGATCGCGACGAACCTCGTCCGCGAGCATCGGCGAATCGAGGAGCGCGGCTACCGGGCACACGCGCGGGTGGCGGCGCAGCCCGCGTACTCGGGTGATGTGGACCGTGCCGACTCCCGAGTGTCGGCGGCGGCGGCGAGGGACGGGCTCGTTGCGGCGCTGGCCGATCTGCAGCCCGGCGACCGCGACGTGGTGCTGCTCGTCGTCTGGGGCGAACTGTCGCATGAGGAGGTCGCGTCGGCGCTCGGCATTCCGGTCGGCACGGTCGGATCCCGGCTGCATCGCGCCAGGAAGCGGCTGCGCGTCGCCCTGGACAACATCAACCCGATCGAAAGGTGACGGTCTACTATGGACGAACTTGAGCTGCTTGCCGGCGCCAGGCCGGTGACCCCGCCGTCGGCGGAGACGGTGAACGAGGCGCGGCGCCACTTGGCGCGCCAGATCTACGCCAAGCCCGCGTCGCACTGGCGGGTACGGCTCATGCTGCCCATCGCCGCCGGTGCGCTCGCCGTGTCGACCGGGATCGTGGTCGGTGCGCACGTCCTGAGCCCGGCCCCTTCCGCGCCGCCCGGCGCGAACGGCAGCCCGGGGCCGGCCCGTACATGGGACACCGGTCCGCTGAAGCCGGACAACCGGTCGGCGCAGGATCTGTTGCTCACCGCGGCTGAGCAGACGCTGCACCAGACCGACCCCGGCTCGGGCAAGTACTGGCTGTCCAGCTGGGAGGAGGGCCAGCTCATACAGGTCGGTCAGAAAGGCGCCGAGTACGCCATCATGGGCCACTACTCCTACAACGAGTGGTACTCGATCAAGGACCGCTTCAACGTGTTCGAGACCCGCTGGGCCGGTGCCGAGCCCGCCTCCGACGCGGACAAGGCGGCCTGGAAGAAGGCTGGGTCGCCGAGCAGCTGGCCGATCGACCAGGGGCCGGGCTGCCCGTCGGACCCGAACAAGAGCTACACCATCGACGCCGCCAAGACCAGCCAGGTCTCCCGGTCCGACGAGGGGGCAGGAAAGGAGCCGTCCCAGTTCCGGGTCCTCGGTGAGTACCTGACGGCGGACCAGATCCGTGCGCTGCCGTCCGACCCTGCCGCGCTGAAGCAGTGGCTGATCGGCGTCATCCAGAAGCGGAACCTGCCGCACAAGAGCGACGTGGAGCTCGGCGAGTCGCTCTTCGCCGGCGTGCAGAACCTGCTGTTCTTCAACCCCATCACGCCGCAGGTCCGCGCCGCCGCGTACAAGGTGCTCGCCGGGATGCCCGGCGTGACGTCGCTCGGTGCGGTGAAGGACGGCAAGGGGCGCAACGGCGTCGCCGTCTCCATCACCAGCAACGACACGGTCGAGGAGCAGCGCGCAGACTCGGGCGGGCCCTACGCGGTGAGCATCGTGTTCAGCCCCGACACCGGGGACACGCTCTCGTTCGAGACCCGGGTGATCAAGCCTGCCGACTACCTGTCGTGGGTGCCGAAGGGCGCGCTGTTCAGCTACCGGGCCGTGATGGAGATGCGCTGGACGAACGACGAGCCGCCAGCCGGGAACACGCCCTCCATGGTCATGCACAGCGCGGGGACCTGCTGAGTCGACCGCCAGCTGTTCGACGTGTCGCTGCTGGTGCGGTCCGGATACGACGACCGCAGCCGCGCGACCCTGCCACTGATTCCCGGTGGGCAGACGTCGGCGCCGGGGCCGAAGGCGGCGAAGGCACTGTCCAGTGTGGGCGGGAGTGCGAGCACGCTGAACATGGCCGACGCGGCCGGATTCTGGAGGACCGTCGCCGACCCGCGGGCGAAGACGCTGCCTGCCGGCGCGAGCAAGATCTGGCTGGACGGCCAGGTGAAGGCGGTACTGGACAAGAGTGTGCCGCAGATCGGTGCGCCGGGGGCGTGGAAGATCGGCTACACGGAAAAGGGCATCAAGGTGGCGGTGCTGGACAGCGGGATCGACACCGGCCACCCCGGACCTCGCCGGCGCCGTCCTCGGGGCACAGGATTTCACGGGCAGCGCTTCGGGTATCGCCGACAAGTTCGGGCACGGCACGCACGTCGCGGGCATCGTCACCGGCGACGGCGCCGCCTTGAGTGGCAGGTACGTCGGGGTGGCGCCGGACGCGACACTGCTGGACGGCAAGGCCGACAACGGCAACGGCAACGGCCAGGGCCTGGAGTCGTGGGTCATCGCCGGGAGGGAGTGGGCGGTCCAGCAGGGCGCCCAGGTCGTGAACACAAGCCTCGGCGGGCCCACCGCTCACGGCACCGAGGACCTGATGGGGGAGATGGTCGACCGGCTGACCGGGCAGTCAGGCACCCTGTTCGCGGTCGCCGCGGGCAACTCCGGGCCGGACGCCGGCACGGTCGGCAGCCCCGGCACGGCGGACTGGGCGCTCACCGTCGGCGTGGTCGACGGCGACCAGTGCGATCGCGGTCAGGAAGCGCGCTCCCTCGTTCGTCGTCACAGGGCCGCCTCCCACAGCCACGCACTTCCACCGTCCAGCCATGGGTACCGGACTACAAGCATCTATCGGCCGACCTGGGCTCCTCCGTCCGGCCTGGCAAGGCTCAGCCGCGCCCCTCCATGCGTGCCGCGCCGTCAGGGCACACCCTTCACGTGTCGTAGCCTTGCGTGAGCGCCAGATCTGACCCGCTGCTCCCGACCCTCGTGGATGGACGCCGATGGAGACCAAGCCGCTCACGCTGATCCACATGTTCCGGCGGGAGGTGCGGTTCGTCGTACCACTGTTCCAACGGCCGTACGTGTGGGCGCGCGAGGAGAACTGGGAACCGCTCTGGCAGGACGTCATGGCGGCCTGGCACCTACACGGACAGGCCGAGGCCGAGGCACCGCACTTTCTCGGCGCTATCGTTCTCGACCTTGTCAAAGGGCAGACCGACACAACGGAGGTCCGGCAGGTCATCGACGGCCAGCAACGGCTCACCACCCTGCAGCTGCTCCTGGCGGCAGTGCGCGATGTCGCGTCCGAGCTGGCGCTCCCGGAGCGCAACATCAAGTCGCTGCAACGCCTCACCGTCAACGACGATGAGATGAGCAGCGATCCGGACGACACGTTCAAGGTCTGGCCCACCAACGCGGACCGCGGCGCCTTCCGCAACGCCCTCTCCGCCGGATCAGCCGCGGCGTTGGCGTCGCAGTATCCGCAGGAGCGGCCGACGATCGTGCAGGCCTACCTCTATTTCGCCGGCACCGTTCGAGACTGGCTGCTGCAGTTCGACCCTGCCGATCGGGAAGGTGCATTCGATCAACTTGTCTCGGTGCTCAATCATGGCCTGCAGGTCGTGGTGATCGACCTCGGCAGCCGGGACAACCCACAGGTCATTTTCGAGAGTCTCAACGCCCGCGGTACTCCGCTTCGGGCGTCCGACCTGGTCCGCAACCACCTGTTCCATGAGGCGGAGCGGCAAGGTTTGCCGGTCCAGGACCTGTACGACCGGCATTGGGCCCGGTTCGACGACGGGTACTGGCGTGAGGACGTTCGCCAGGGCCGACTCGTGCGGCCGCGGCTGGACGCGTTTCTGGGCCACTTCCTGACTATGGAGCTCGTTCAAGAGGTACCGGCACACCAGCTGTTCCTGACGTTCAGGCGCTACGTGAGGGACAGCGGGCTACCGCTCACCGATCTGATGGCCCGCTTCGGCACGTTCGGCGACGTCTACAGCACGTTGGACACGGGTGCCGGACTCGCACCGTCGGAGCAGGTGTTCCTACGGCGGCTGGCGGCGTTGGACACCACCGTCATCATGCCCGTGCTGTTGCTCGTATTCGGCCGCGACAACGCCGCGACCCGCCGCGACGTGCTTCAGGTGCTGGAGTCGTACCTTCTTCGACGGATGATCTGCCGGCTCACCACCAAGAACTACAACCGCCTCATGCTCGACCTCCTGCGGCAGCTTCGGCCAGGACAGCAATCAGCCGACGATGTTGTCCTGAAGTTCCTCGCGGGTCAGACCGTCGACTCGAACTACTGGCCGTCGGACGAGGACGTCCGCTACGCCGTTGGTGTGCTGCCGCTCTACAAGCAACTCACCCGCGGCCGGGTGCGCATCGTCCTGGACCTCGCCAATCGGCAGCTCCAGACGGCCAGTACCGAACAGATCATCCATGACCTCGACCGGCTCACCATCGAGCACCTCCTTCCCCAGGCGTGGGAGCAGCACTGGCCGCTCGCGGCGACCGGCACTGCCAGCCGTGCCGAGGAAAGCGCGCGACGTCACGGTTTGCTCCACACACTCGGCAATCTGACGTTGACGACGCAGCGGCTCAACCAGTCCGTCTCCAACGGCCCGTGGGTGGCCAAGCGGAAGGAGATCCTGGAACGCAGCGCGCTCAACATCAACCGAACCCTGCCCGAGGAATGGGACGACCGGGCGATCCAGACGCGCGGTGCGTCGCTGGCTTCGGTGCTCTGCGACGCACTGCCGAGACCGGCCGCGACGGTCGGGGCGGCTGAGCACCGCGAGGAGACCGAGGAGGTCGACGACGACCCGGCGGTCGCGCCGGAGATCCGTTCGGTCGCCGGTCGGCCCGGTCGGCGTAACGTGGCGAAGCACATCCTGGCGGTGTTGCAGGCCCATCCCGTCGGGGTCGTGCTGACCGTGTCGCAGATCGCCAACGCCGCGTCCCCGGAGTATCCGGACGCCGACGTGAGTCCCGGCGCGGTGTCCCAGCGTCTGCGGGCCGGGAACGTCAGCGGCGTGGAGGCAACCACGAACTCGGCGGGCTCGCTTGCCGCCACTCTCCGGCGGCATTGACCTTGCCATCGCGCCCTGCCGGAGTTCGCCGTCACGGCAGCCCTCGCGGCGGGCACCCCCGCCCGGCTCGACTACCATCCGGCACCGGTGCTCGACCTACGCCTCGTCGGGCGCACCGCAAAGGAGCGGGATCACGGACTCCTTTACTCGGCCGGTTTATGCTTCCAGTGACCTGGGAGAACGTGCTTGAGCACGTCGCTGGGACCCTCAACGACTGGGGGTCAAGGGGTCGTGGGTTCGAATCCCGTCGTCCCGACAATCTGAGGGTTTCCGCAGGTAAAATTACATGCGGAAACCCCCTGTTCATTCCTTGGCCTGAATATGTGGTCGAGTATGTCGCTGCTGGACCCTTAACTCGGGTTATTCGTTTCCGAACGACCTGGGTTCTGGGCGTGTGCTTGCTGTTCACGTGGTTGCGCTGTGGTATTTGACGTTGCGTGGGCGAGCGATCAGACGCCTTGACGCTGCGTCTGCCATGAGTCAAGGGATCCGGCCATGCCGGATGGCTGCATTGCGCCGTCGTGGGAACCGCGGAAATGTTCAAGCGTCAACATGATCGCCGGATCGGTGCCGGACTCTGCCGGTGTGGCCTCTTGGTGGAGTTTCGGGCGGCGGTCTCCTACCGTGTGCGCCGCGGACCGGATGCGGTCTGCGGTGTGACAGGGAGGGTGTCATGGCGCGCAGGCGGACGCAGCGGACGAAGCAGGCGCCGGTCGTGTGGTGGCGGCGGCTGACGGTGCCGCAGCGGTGGCTTGCCGGCGGCGGAGCGGGGGAGGCGCTCGAGGTCGCGGTGCTCATGCTGATGGAGAGGCTGACGCCGACGGAGCGGGCCGCGTACGTGCTGCGGGAGGCGTTCGACTACCCCTACGAGCAGATCGCCGAGATCATCAACGCGAGTGAGGCCGGGGTGCGGCAGTTGGTCAGCCGGGTCCGGAAGCGGGTCGGTGGTGAGCGGCAGGATGCGAGCGGACATCGAGGCGCACGGAGTCGCACTCGGCGGCGCGGTCGCCGCAATACCCCGCCTCGCTCTCGCAGCCCCGCCCGCAGATGACCTGGCCATCATCGAAGGGCTCGTCCAGGGAGTACTTCTCAGGACGCGCGCTCCGGGTGACGCACGGTGGCGCCTCGGCAGGACCGGTGGACCTCACCGTTCCGTCCACGCGGTCATTCTCTGACCGCCAGCGATCCGATCACGAACAGTTCAAGTTCCGGCGGGTGTTCTTCGAACGCACAGGCGGCTATGACCGGCCCAACACCACGACAACGGTGCTGTGGGTAACCGGTGACGCGGCGAGGCCGCTGGCGAGAGTCCGGAAGACACGACGTTGTATTTCGTGAAGCCACTCGCGTGCGGTGGGAAGTTCACCAGGTACACCGTTGAGCACGACGTGCAGTTCGCCCGCGACTGCGGAGTGCTGCGGCTGGAGAGCGCGCAGTTCATCTCCGGTGACTATCGTGACCTGCCCGAGACCCAGTTCCTCGACGCGGTGCCGGCGAAGTTCCGGGGCGACGGCCTGACCAAGGGCAGCGGCATCCGCCCCGGCACGGGGGAGCCGCCACGAGCACCGAAGGTCATCAACGGCCGCACCTTCGGCGGTCAGGCGAGCCCGAACCTCCTGGAGTCGTACAACTACGCCCGGATGATCGAGTACGCGCTCACGTACGGCGTGAACTACAACCCGAACGCCCTGACATACTCCGACGACTGCACGGCGTTCATCTCGCAGTGCATGAACTACGGCTTCTGGCCACACGTGGGCAGTTGGCCGGGATCTGATCGCACGAGCCACTCGAACTGGTTCGTCGGCTCCTACACATGGTCGACGTCCTACGCCTGGGCCGCCGCCGAGAACTGGTACTGGTTCGCCACCGGCTCCGGCCGGACCTACACGCTGGACTACCTCGACTACATGTTGCCGTCCGACGTGCTGCAGTGGAACTGGCCGAAGGGAAACCCGCCCGACGACATCATCGACCACACCCAGATCTGCACCGACATCTACGTCGACCCGGTGCTCGGCCTGGGCGATCAGTACTGATGACCGCCGCGGTCGACGCCCTCCTCGGCATCAGGCTCTAGCGCGGGACCCCCACGGCGTCGGCCGTCCGCCGGACGGTGGCCGGCGGCGGGGTCGTACGCAGCAGGCGCTCGTGGGCGTACTCGCAGATGACCGCGTGCTCGTAGACGGCCCGGGGCACCTCGAGCCGCGAGTCGACCCGCACCGCCACCCCGGCCGGCGCCCAGGTGCGGTACACCGGGTCGCCGGTCAGGTCGGCCAGCGCCGCCAGCAGGTGCGCGTCCAGGCGCAGCGACTGCACCGCCCGCCGGTACTCCTCCGCCGACAGGCACAGCGCGAACGGGATGTTCATCAGGCACAGCGCCGACTGGATGTCCAGCCGCAGCCACCGCCGGGTGCCCGGCTCCGCGTCGATCGGGCCGACCGCGAGCATCGTGGTGTCCAGCCCGCCGGGCGGCGGCACGACCTGCCGGCCGAGGGCGCCGAGCACGTCGTACACGTTGACGTCGTGCACGATCACGGCCCGGTCGCCCAGCTCGGCGAGCGACCGCGGGCGCAGCGACACCTCGGGGCCGCCGGCGTTGCGGGCGATGCAGGCCAGCAGGTTCGTCTCGACGACGAAGTGCCGCACCAGCAGCGCCCCGGCGGCCGGGCTGACGCACCGGCGCAGGAACCACACGCACAGCGCGTCCATCGTCGCGTGCGCGGTGAGCCGGCCGGGCACCAGCCGGCGGGCCACGACGGCGAGCGCGACGAGCAGGTTGCAGGCCGGCCGCAGCACCGGGTAGAGCCAGCGCCGCGACCAGGTGCGCTGGTCGGCGAGGATCAGCGCGAGCGTCGCCGGGTCTATCGGCTCCCGGGTGGCGAGCTCGTCCCAGATCGTCGGGGTCACCGGATCTCCTGCAGCTGCAGCAGGTAGAGGCGGGCGACGATCCGGGCGGTGCGCACGATCCGGGCGCAGACCTCCGGGTCAGCCCCGACGAGATCGAGCAGCCGGTGCAGCTGGCCGACGTGCTCGGCGTCGTGCTCCCCGTGGTACCGCAGGAAGCTCATCTGCCCGTCGGCGAGCCCGAGCGCGCCGGCCAGCCGGCCGGCCCAGCCCAGGGCCTTGAACGTGCCCAGCCCCTCGATGACGAACATCGCGCCCAGCAGGTCCACCGGGTCCGGCTGGGAGGCCTGCTGCAGGATGAACGCGGACAGCGCCTCCGAGCCGGGGTTTTTCGCCCGGGCCCGGATCGCCCGCGGGTCGCCCCCGACGGCGGCGAAGTCCCGCTCCAGCAGCAGGAAGTCCCGGTGCTCGTCGGCGGCGTGGCGGATCGCGGCGCTGCGCAGCTCGAAGCGTTCCGCGGAGAAGTTCGACGCGGCGCGGGAGATCCACCGGCCGCCCTCGACCACCTGCTGGCGCAGGTCGAGCAGCAGCGCCCGGTAGTCCTCGACGGTCGCGGTGCCGGCCTCGATCCGCCGGACCAGCGGCACGCCGCGCAGCCCCTCCTCCAGCTCGCTCCAGACCCCGGCGAGGTCGTCCAGCAGCTGCGTCGGCGATACGCAGGTGAGCAGCGCGAACGCGATCGTGAACCGGCCCGACTCCGGCACCGCGAGCAGCACCCGGTCGCCGGGGGCGAACCGGCCGGTCCGCCACGCCTCCTCCAGCATCACGAAGATGCTCGCCGTGCCGGTGTTGCCGCACGTCTCGAGGTTGCTGAAGGACTTCTCGGACAGCTCGGGGAGGGCGGCGAAGATCTGGTCGCGGAACGTGTTCGCGCTGTAGTGACACAGCACGTGGTCGACGGTGTCCAGGTCGACGTGTTCGCGCACCAGCGTCACGCCAAGGCGGACCAGGTCCGGCAGCGCGGTCACGTCCTGGCGCAGCCGCAGCAGGCCCGCCGCCTCCGCCTCCGCGGCGCTGGGCGCGTCGAGCCAGCCCTCGCCGGCGCGCATGCAGGCGGGCCGCTCGTGGGCGTACGACACCGACCTTACCCACTCGACCCGCAGGCTCGGCCGGTCGGCGCGGGGCCGGTCGGTCAGCACGACCGCGCCCGCGCCGTCGGACAGCGTCCAGCGCAGGAAGTCGGCGTCGGGCGTGGAGCGCCCGCCGGCGGCGAAGCGCGGCTCGGTCAGCACCCGGCTGACGAGCTCCGAGCCGACGGCTGCGGCCGCGTCGTGCTCGCCGAGCGCCACCGCCGCCGCGGCCGCCTTGAGCGCCGCCATGCCGGACGCGCACACGCCCGCCGCCGACAGCAGCTCCTTCGGGCCGCCGCCGACCCGGCCGTGCACCATCGCGGCGAACCCGGGCACCAGCTGGTCGCCCATTGTGGTGCCGGTGGCGAGCATGCCGATCTCGTCGACGGTGAGCCCGCCGTCCTTCACCGCCCGCTCCAGGGCCTCGGCGGCGAGCTCGGCGTTGCCGCCGCCGGCCGCGTAGTGCCGGCGCCGGATGCCGTTGCCGGCGAGGACCCGCTCCCGCCGCCGGGCCGTCGCCCGGTCCGTCCCGCCGAGCCGATCGGCGATCCCCGCGTTGTCCACCGGCTCGCCCGGCAGGTACGCGCCGCATCCTGTGATGTACACCGCTCGCGTCTGTCCCATGTGGACCATTGAGCCCTGCGGATGCCGGCCGCGGATCCGTCGCGCGACTCAACCGGCCTGAGCCGCGGTACCTAGGTATCCGAGCAGAGCCGCGGGCCGCGCTGGATGAATACGGCCACGGAGGCGGCGCTGTCTGCGGAGGATGACATTGCTGTCGACCCGGCCGCGGACGTTGGCGCTTGAATGGCGCGAAGCCCGTCGCGGCAACAAGCATCGAAGGACTCACGTGATGGCTGCTCGGCGCCCCTGTCATCGGAGTCGTGGGTTCGAATCCCGCCGTCCCGACAGTGTGAGCTGGGAATATTCAAGCTCATGATGTAAACATTGGGCAGTCCTGGTTAGCGCGCGCTTACGGCGGCGCTAACGTTAATTCGGTCAAAACGGGGCAGAATGCCCCGTGTCAACGCCAGATTGGTCCCTTTTGTGTACATCGCCCTTGACGCAAAATCAAGTGCTGTCAGTGTCGCGGTGTGCCATCCGTTAGCGTTCCGCTCGCGGTAGATGTTCACCGGTCGCACCGGCCACGACCTCGGCACGCTCATGCGCTACTCGGGGGTCTGGCCAGCAGAACGACGCGGTGGGGGACTTTGGATGGCGAGGGATCAGGTGGGCTGGCATCTGCTGGCGCGTGGAGCTTCTTGCCGATGGTGGCAGGTGGTTGCCGGATCGGTGGAGGCGCCGCTGGCGTCCGGGGTCGGTTCATGGCCTTCCGGAGTCTTGTCGGGGGCTTGACCGTCAAGTAGGAACGATCATTATGACTGTTCCGGGCGGGGCTACTGCAAAGCTGATCCTGTGGTGACGGCGCCTGGGATTCGCCGATTTGTCGGCGAGTCGCGGTCGACGGTGGATGTGGCGTCGGCGAGCTGGATTGTCTCGGATCCGAATGAGCGGTCACCGGCCCGCCGGCGGAAAGTGATGACGAGTTGACGACAGAGGTGGTGTCGCTCGAAGAGGCCGTTCGATCGGCCGTCGAGCAGGGACATGCGGAACTTACGCGCCTGGATGACATCACGGATGACCTGGTCGGCGCATTTGCGGAAGGGCAGAGCATCGCGCCGTCCTCGTCTGGCTTGATTACCCGGTTGGACGGCTTCACTCGTGGGTTTCCGAAGGAACTGCGAGGTCACCTCGATCGTGAGCGCGGGTCGCTCGGGTCGTTCAACATCGCGTTCTTCGGGCGCAGCGGCGTCGGGAAGAGCACCCTGCTGTCGGTGTTCGGCCGGCTCGACGGGGAGTACGTCTCGCCATGGGCTGCCAGCGATTGGACCACTGAGGCGCGCCACATCGAGTGGCGGGATTGCCGGCTGTTCGACACACCCGGGATCAACGGCTGGGGACGGACCGAGAGCCGCGACGTTCTCGAGGCCAGGGCCCGCGAGGCAGTCGAGATCGCCGACATCGTGCTCCTGTGCTTCGACACCCTCAATCAGCAGGCGATGGAGTTCGAGAAGATTGCCGCCTGGGTTCGCGACCGGGGAAAGCCGGTGGTGGCTGTCCTCAACGTCCGCAACCCGCGCTGGCGCCATCCCGCGAAGGTTCGTGAGGCCGGCCGCCGGAATCAGTCCGAGACGGTTCGCCAGCATGCCGACAACATTCGGACCCAGCTCGTGCAGATCGGGTTGCTCGACACCCCGGTCGTCGCCATCCAAAGCCAACGGGCCTTGTTCGCGCGCGCCTCGATTCCCTTCCGCGGCCCTGCCTTGGAGGAGTTCCACAGCGAACGGGGGAAGTTCGGGACGGACTACCTCGATCGCTGGTCGAATTTTGGGACGCTGGAGCGCCTCATCGCCACCTCGATCGCGGAAGGCGGCGCCGATCTCCGGTTGACCGCGCTGCGCGAGGACATCCGATCACGGTGCTGCCGAGGGATCGGGGAGCTTGAAGACCTGGCGGCCGAGATCGAGCGGGAAGCGGAGTCCCGAGAACGCGAGGTCGAGTCGCTGTTCGCCGTGCTCGGCTATCCGGAAGACGCCGAACGTGCCCGATGGCTGCACGACGCGGCGCTCAGCGCGGATCTGGTCGGCGTTTCCGAGCAGGCGCGGCGCGGCCCGTACACGTCGCCGGCCAACGGGTCGCTGGACCGCTTCGTCCGGCACCTCGTCGCCTCGCACCTTGCGGGATGCCACCGCCAGGCGAAGGCAAACGTGGACGATGCGATCCAAAGGGCATTCACCGAGCGCACAGCGTTCGGCGAGTCGGAGTTCGCGGCGGCCGTGTACGACCAAGGTGCCATGTCCGCCGCGGCGGAAGTCGTGTGGGCAGCCCGCCAGGCGTTCCTGCAGCGTGAGCTCGAGATCGCGGTGGACCACACATCCGTCGCCGACGGACCGGCGATGGCCCACGCCGCAACGATCCCCGGCGACAAGGCCGGCGGTGTGACGGGTGATGCCTTCCGGGGCGCGGGTATCGCGGTGGGTATCGGCGCCCTTGCGGTACCCCTCTTCTGGAATCCCGCAGGTTGGGTACTCGCCGCCACTGCCGCGGGCGTCGGGATCGTTGGACAAATCGGGCAGCACTTGGGCAAAAAGAAGAACGGGAAAGACTCGGAGCAAGCCCGAAAAGCGATGGCTGACACCATCACCGAATGCCATCGCGCTGTGGACAAGACGTTCGTCGCCTACGAGGATGCGCTCGTCCACGACAGCCGGAAAACGGCGTGGACGTCATTGGCTCCCGCGGTCGGCGAGTCGCTCCGCACTGCGATCGGGCTTCGCATGGCGCGCAGCCGGATCGTGCGCCTGATCGACAGCCTGCGGACCTACGCGGATGCGGTCCAGCCCGCACCCGCGGTGACCGACGTCCTGCTGCGGGCACAGCGCCGGATGGGGCAAACCCCGGCCGAGGTGACGCGGGCATTGCTGGGCGAGGACTGGCTCGCGGCCAGCATCGACCACAAGCCGGCGCAGATCGACAATGCGGTGCACGACGCGTACTCGAGTCGCCAGGAGGCGAACCACACGCGGCTGGCGCGCGCCATAGCCGCGGCGTGGGCCGCACCGCCGACGGCGGAGATCCAATCGTGGCGACACGACCTCGAGGATGCGGCCCGGCGCGACCCGGCGCTGTTCGACATCGTACGAACCTTCTGGCGCGTCGCCGGGGCACGGCCGGCATTTGCCGTTCTCGGTGACTATAACTCGGGAAAGTCGTCGCTGATCCGCCGGATCATGGTGGACAGCGGCCGGCAGCCGCACGGGTTCGACATTCGGGCGCTGCCCGCGACCACGACCGCGAACCGCTACCAGTTCCCCGGGTTCGATCTCGTCGACACGCCAGGCTTGCAGAGTGGACGCGACGAACACGACACCGCCGCGTTCGAGACGATCACCGAGGCTGCTCTCGTGTTCGTCGTCGTTCACATCAATCTGCTGGTCGGCAACACCTCGATACTGGAAGAGCTCCTACGCGGCTCGGAGATGACCGCCGCCAAAGGCGGGCGGATGGTGTTCCTCGTCAATCGGTGCGACGAGCTGGGCGTGGATCCGCTGACCGCCCCCGAGGACTTTCTCAACCGGCAGCACCGCAAACGCGAGGAACTGCGTGCGGCGCTCGCCGCTCGCTCGGTCGATGTGGACATCGACCGGATCCACTGCTTGTCCGGGGATCCGTTCGGCTTGGTAGGCGGCGATGTGACGGCGGGACCCGCTGATTTCGACGAGCATCGGCTGTGGGACGGCGTGGCCGCACTGACGGGCGCACTGTCAGGTCTCTCCGACGAACAGCTGTCCGATGCGTCGTCGTCGGCCGCCTTCGACGCGGCGGTCACCGGCCTCAAGCATCACCGGCAGACGCTGCGCCAGGTGCTGACCGACGGCGCGAAGGAGCTGCGCCGCACGGAACCGGTGATCGCCAGCCTCCGGGCTGCGGTGAACGACGCCACGGTCGTCGAGGGCTCACTGCGCGAGGACGCTCGCCGGATGGTGGACCGCCACGTGGTGACGGCGAAGGCCGCGGTCGCGGAGCTCGATCGGAAGGGCGCCCAGAAGCTGGAGAGCCTCGTCGAGTCCTGGTGGATGGCCCCGCAGTTCGAAGCTGATCTCGAACGATATCTCGCCGATGCGGCGCGGAAACTGGACGAGTGGCACGGTGATCACATATCGGCGATCGGGCGCGAGATGCGCGCTGCCGAGTTCCAGGTGGCACCCGGGTACGCGGCAGAGTTCGAGGCCCGGGGAACGGCCTGGTACGAGGAGGCGACCGAGGGCGCCGGCAATGTCGCGGGAACCGTAGCGCCGCTCGCGAAAGCCCTCGGAAACCGGGACGCGGTCTACGCGATCGGCAAGCAGTTCGGCTACAAGTTCAAGCCGTGGGGTGCGCTGAAGGGCGGCGCAAACGTTGCCCGGGCCGCGGTTGTCCTCGGCGTCATCGCTTCCATCGCGGACATCGTGGAGATGGCCACTGACGCCCAGAAGGCCGGGAAGCACAAGCAGCAGCAGGATTCGGCATATCGGAAGATCGACGAGGCGGCTGCGCGGATCGTCGACCAGATCATGCACGGTGAGCAAGGGGAAGGCCCCGTCGGATACCTCGGGCAGCGGACCAAGGAGCTCGAAGCGCTGCTCGAAGAACACCTCGATCTCGAATCGTCGGTCAACGAACGGATGGACTCGGCGAGAGCGCGGGCTGAGGCGGCCGGAGCCTTGATCGCGGCCGCGGAAGAATTGATCGGTACGCCGGAGAGGAACGAATAACAGTGGTTGACGTCGATGCGGTACGAGACTGGCTGGGGCGGCTTCCCGGCGGATCGACCGGGCAGTACGTCGACGACTGGGATGCCTTCCAGAAACTGGACAGACCGGTCGTGACCCTCTTCGGCTCCTACGACACTGGCAAGAGCTCCCTGCTCCGCCGGTTGCTCATCGACTCGGGCAGCGAGGTTCCCACCTGGCTCACGATCAGCGCACGCCACGAGACCTTCGAGGTCAACGACATCGAGGTCGGTAGGTGCATCATCCGTGACACCCCCGGATTCGAGGCCGGTGCGTCCGACATCCGTGCGCAGAACAACTCGCGCCGCGCGATGGCGGCGGTCGGGCTCACGGACGTCGGCGTCGCGGTACTGACCCCGCAGCTGGTGACCGCCGAACGCGACGTGCTTCAGAAGCTGTTCACGCAGGGCTGGCCGGCGGGGACGATGTGGTTCGTCATCTCGCGGTTCGACGAGGCGGGCAGAGACCCGGAATACGATCTCGCGGGGTACCGGGAACTGGGTGATCGCAAGGTCAGCGAGTTACGGGAACTGTTCGGTCTGGACGACCGGGCGCCGGTTTTCGTCGTCTCGCAGGACCCGTTCCAGATGGCCGGGCCGGCCACCGATCTCGGCCGGGAGACCTGGGACGAGTTCCGTGGCTGGGACGGCATGCAGGACCTCACGGATGCTCTCGAGGCGGTGTCCCCATCGGCGCTGCCCGGATGGCGGCATGCGGCCGGGCAACGGTACTGGACAGCGGTCCTGGACGAGACCGTGACCGAACTGCACAGGCAACTGGCGGACTACACGGCACAAGCCAAGGTAGCGGCCGACGGCGTCGCTCGCCGCGACCAGTGGCAGCGTGAGCTCGACATTCTCGACCGGGCCGCCCAGGCCGGCCTCGACGGTCTCGTCGAAGAAGTGATGCGGCGTTCGTGGGAGTCGGGCTCAGGCACCGATGAGCTCCAGCGCACGCTCGACGAATGGTTCACCAAGCACGAGGTCCGCCTCGAGCGGCTGCGGCAGTCGATCCGCAAGACCAAGGAGCGAGAACGCGCCCGGCCGTCCTGGGCCGGTTTCGCTTCGCTGATCGCGACACTCGAGTCCGGGGAAAATGCCTCCACTGCCCCGGAGGCGCCCGGCCGGATCGCAGAACACACCAACAACATCGGGACGATGCTGCTCGGTGTGTTGAAGACCATGAACGACGCATCCGAGACGACCGCCGGTAAGAAGACCAAGTCGGCGAAGGCGGCCGGGAAGCTGGGACCGCGCCTCGGCACCGCCGAAGCCGCGCTTCCCCTTGCCGTCTACCTGGCGAAGTTCATCGACGAGCACAGAGCGGATCGCGCGCGCCTGAACCAGGACAAGGCGGCGGCCGAGCAGCGGCAACAGGTCGTCGCCGAATGCACGCAGCGCGCTCGCGACACCTGGCAGCCATTCGTCGACGACGTCCGCGACGAGATCGTCGCGCAGACGAGAGACCAGGTCGACCTTGACGGGAGCCTGCGCCAACTCGTCGAGGAACTGCAAGAAGCCGTTGCGGAAGGCGAGGGTCTCTCTCGAGCGGGTACCGAGCCCTGCGGATCAGAAGGTTAGGGGTTCGAGTCCCTTCGGCGCGCAACATCAAGCGGCGGTTGGCCTGTGGAAGCGCGGGCCGACCGCTTCTTCGTTCCTGTCCGGTGTGGACGGTGGGTGTCACGCGGGTGCCACGGCGCCCGAGTTCCGCAGTTCGTAGACAGGGTTCGATGCGTTGAGCGTTGTCTTGGTGGGCAGGCTTGAACGGTGAAGCTCTTGACCCGATGGCGTCCAGTCCAACCACCACGGTCGGCGTTCGCCGGGTTCCGGTTCCTGCCGGACGTGATTGTCGTCGCGGTCCGGCTGTACCTGCGCTACAACCTTTCCTACCGTGATGTCGAAGAACCCCTTGTCGAGCGGGGCGTCGAGACCGACCATGTCACCGTCTTCCGGTGGGTCCAACGCTTCACTCCATTGCTGGCTGACGCGGCCCGGTGGTTGTAGCTGTCGAACTGAACGGAGTGCTGACTCCATCGGGTCGCCTCGCCGATCTCCTCCGGGGTGACGCCGGCGAACCGGTCGGCCTCGGCGAGCCGGACCGCGCAGAACGCCTCCAGCAGCGGCGGGCCGAGCAGGCTGGCCAGCAGGTCGTCGGCGCGCAGCGCGGCGACGGCCATGCCGGCCGTCTCCGGCAGCAGCGCCGGGTCGTCCGGCCCGGCGCGTCGACGCTGCCAGCCGAGGACGTCACCGAGGCCGTCGAACTCGAGGATCGAGTGCACCATCGATGCGCCCCGCCGCCCTTACTGACGCGCCCGTCTGGGCACTGATCGATCTTTCTGTATGGGACCTGAGCTGGGTAAATACTGTGTCTCGGCTCTTGACACACTGCCGGGGGCTCCTGCGATATTGGACGGACCAATTCTTGATAGGTCGGACCGGATCGAGGAGTTGTTTGTGTCTGCCGTAGCGGACGTGCGGGACCAGATCCTGGCTCTTCTCGCAGAGACGCATGCCGCGGGTGAGGTGAAACTGCCCAGCGAACGGGCACTGGCCACCCGCTTCTCCGTGAGTCGGTCCACCGTGCGTGAAGCGCTGCGCGGCCTCGCCGACCAGGGCGGCATCGTCGCCAACCACGGCTCCGCCTGGGTGGTGCAGACCGGCACGAAACAGCTCATCCAGGCGCTCGGCTTGCAGCTGCAGTTCGGTGAGCTGACATACGACCAGCTGCTGGAGAGCCGCCTCGTGATCGAGCCGCCGGTGGCTTCGCTCGCCGCGCAGCGGCGCAGCGTCGAGGACCTGGCCGAGCTCCAGCGGCTGTACCTCTTCATGAGCGAGGCGGAGGCCGACGCGGACTTCCTCCGTTACGACATCGCCTTCCACGAGCAGCTGGCCCGGTGCACCGGCAACGGATACTTCGTGCTCGCGGTCACGCCGCTGCTGGTCACGCTCAGCGAGACGCGGCAGGAGAGCCTGATCGAGAATTCCCGGCGCACCCTGGTGCTCGACGAGCATCGCGCGATCCTCGACGCGATACACGCTCGCGACCCGGCGGCGGCCGGCTCGGCGATGCTCGAGCACATCGGCTCTTTCGCCCGCAGCGTCGGCCTCACCATCCCCATGGACACCGCGGGACCACGCCGGCAAAGCGCTGGCAACCGCACCGCGCGGCCGCGTAAGGCGGCGGCCGCACAGCAGCACACGAAGGAGAGCGATGGCTGAGCCACGCCCGTTTCTCACCGAACCGGCAATCTGTCTCAACAACGCCGGCGGCGTGCAGATCGCCACGCCACCGCGGCTCAACCTGATCGTAGGGACGCAGCTGATGGCCGTGAAGCTGGTGTTGCCCGCCGGCTTCGACCATCCCTGGCACAACCATCCGGAGCACGAGTCGATGGGTGTCGTGGTGCGTGGCCGGGTGCGCATGCGGATCGGCGATGACGACATCGAGCTCGGCCCAGGCGACGTCTGGCACCACCCCGTCGGGGTCTTCCACTCCACCCACGCGCCGCAGGAGGCGTGGGTGGTCGAGATGCACAGCCCGTTGCGGCCAGATCTGGTCGGACTGCGAGACAAGGAGTAGATACGTGAGCATCCAGGTGATACGACAGGCCGACCTGAAGCCCTTCTGGGGAAGCACCAACGCCGGCGTCGCCGGTCACGGACGATGGATCGTCACGCCGGTCGGCGGACCCGAGGGATACCTGCACATGAACCGGGACGATCCCGGGGCGGTCACCACCGAGTCGTGCACCGGCGGGCTCATTGTCCTGCCGTCGGGCGTCTCCTCGCCCGGCCTGCACGTCCACAACGACTTCGACGAGATCTACGTCGTGGTCTCCGGTCGCGTCGCGGCGATCGGCCCCGATGGCAAGGACCAGCACCTCGGCGAGATGGACTGGGTGTGGATTCCTCGCGGCACCAACCACGGGCTGCGCAACTCGGGCTTCAATGACGCTCGCGTGATCTATTTCCAGACCGGCGTCGAGCGGGCGGGCTTCCAGACCGGCGAGGCCGAGAACCTGGGCGGCTCGAGCTGGCTGCTCGGGCAGAACTCATGACCCGGACAGTGATTCACGGCGGATCCGTCTTCGACGGCATCGCCCGTGGTTCGCGCCCGGCGACGGTGGTGCTCGAGGACGGTCTCATCGCCGATGTCATCGACGACGGCCCCGTCCCGGCGGGCGACATCACGATCGACGCGTCCGGCGCCACGGTCCTGCCGGGATTGACCAACGCGCACGTGCACCTCTCGTTCATGTACATGACCGGTGACGTCGGCAAGGTCCTCACCCGTGGCGACTCCGACCTCTATGCCCACGCGTTCCGTGTCGCCAAGGTGCTGCTCGCCCAGGGCATCACACTGGCCCGGGACATGGCCGGCCCCCGCGGCATCCACCTCGCCGTGCGCGACATCATCAAGGATGGCCGGCTTCTAGGCCCGACGGTCATTGCCTGCGGCAGCCCGCTGGTGGCCTCTGGACGGCACGCCTGGTCGGTGTGCGAGGAGGCGGACGGCCCGGACGGGATGGTTGCCGCGGTGCGGCACCAGTTCAAGGCGGGTGCCGACTTCATCAAGCTGATGGCGAGCGACGACCCGGTGGTCGCGCCGGACGGCACGCACACCCTGCCGGGCTTCTCGTCCGAGGAGGTCGCCGCAGCCTACGCCGAGGTACGCCGGCACGGCGCGCTCGCCTGTTGCCATGTGATGGGCGAAGAGGCGATCCGCACGGTCCTCGACAACGGCGCCGACATCATCGACCACGGACACTATCTCACGGACGAGCTGGCGCGCCGGATGGCCGCCGACGGGGTTTATCTGACGCCGACCATCAGCTCGTACGACGTGCAGACCGCGCACCCCAGGTTCGATCGTGGCCCGGACTGGGCCGCCCGGCACGCGCCGCTGATCCCGCCGCACAAGTCCGCCGTTCGGGCCGCAGTCGACGCCGGGGTGAAGATGCTGGTGGGCACGGACACGGTCGGCTGCTACGCCGAGGAGGTCGCGCTGTTGCGCGAGGCGGGCATGGACCCGCACGACTCGTTGCTGGCATGCACCAGGTGGCCGGCCGAGGCGTTCCGGATGGCCGACCGGCACGGGACCATCGCGCCGGGCCTGCGCGCCGACATCGCCGTTGTCGACGGCGATCCGCTGGCCGACCCCTACGCGCTGGAGCGGGTCCGCCAGGTCATCAAGGGTGGCGAGATCTACGAGTCGGCGCTGCTGGCCGCGGACGAGCGGCGCTATCGCAACAACATCTGGGAGCTCGCGCTCTCGCCGAAGCCGGCCGACGCCGACTGACCGTACGACACCAGCACCAACCCCCCCGTTGGGAGTTACGGCACATGAGATCTCGCCTCGTTCAGCTGGCCGCAGCGTTAAGCGCGGTCACCGTACTCGCAGCCGCCGGCTGTAGCAGCGACTCCGACTCCACCTCCGGTTCCAGTTCCGGCGCCGCCACCGATCCCGTCAACGTCCGCGTCGGCATCATCAAGGCGTCGGCATGCGCACCGACCACGCTCTGGGAGAAGTACCTCCCCAAGGGTTCCAAGGTCACCACGACCTACTACACCGCACCGGCCGACCAGGTCACCGCGCTGCTCACCGGCAGCATCGACGTGGCCTGCACCGGCCTGACCATCGCGATCGTGGCGAACGCGCAGACCCAGCCGATCAGAGTCATCGCCCAGACCGCCACCAAGGGCACCGGCGTCATCGTCGGCACCAGCAGCGGCATCAACTCCGTCGCCGAGCTGCGCGGCAAGACCATCGGCTATGCGCCGAACTCGATCCACGACGTGGTTGCCCGCCAGTTGCTCGTGGGCGCGGGCTTGAATCCCGGCACGGACGTGAAGCTGGTCAAGGTCGGCCTCGCCGACATGCCGACCGCGCTGTGCGACAAGCAGGTCGACGCCTTCGTCGGCAACGAGCCGAACTCCTCGGTCGCCATCATCAAGGGTTGCGGGCGCTCCCTGGTCGCGCCGTACGACACCCCGATCGGCACCATCAACGCCGGCATTCTCACCAGTCAGGACATCATCGACAACAAGTCGAAGCTGGTCCAGAACGTGGTGGCGGCGCAGGCCAAGGCGATTGACGAGGTCGTCGCCAACCCCAGCCTGGTGCCCGCTGTCGCCGAAACGTGGGGCGCGGACCGCGCCGCCACCGAGAAGTCGCTGGAGAATCTCGTCTTCGCCTGGAAGATCGACGACACCTTCGTCAGCAACTACCAGGAACTGGCCGTCCAGCTCAAGGCGATCGGCCTGGTAACCAAGGACGTGGACGTCAAACCGATCGTCAACGGCACCTTCAGCAAGGCAGTGGGCAGTGGCGGCTCTTGACCCGCCGCAGCGTCAGCCGCGCTCCGCGACGGTGCGGTGGGGGCTCGGCGGAAGCCGGCTCACCCGCATCGCCGTGGGGGCGGTGCTGCCGCTGATCATCCTGCTGCTGTGGCAGTTCTGGGCACCGCACGTCTTCACCTCGTTCCAGCTGCCCAGCCCGGCCAAGGTGGTGGACGGTGCCACGACCTACATCTTCGGGCCGCGCAACGGCGTGCAGTATTCCGGCACGTTCCTCGCTGACCTCTGGGCCAGCCTGCAGCGGGTGCTCGGCGGCTTCCTCGTCGGTGCCCTGATCGGCGTGCCGGTGGGCCTCGCGGTCGGCTTCTCCCGGATGGCCGCGGCGTTCCTGGAGCCCCTGATGGGCCTCCTGCGCAGCGTCCCGGGCATCTGCTGGTTGCCGCTAGCGCTGATCTGGTTCGGTTTCGGCACTCCGTCCGCGGTGTTCCTGATCTCGCTCGGCTCGTTCTTCCCGATCGCGCTGTCCACCATCCAGGGTGTGCGGTTCATCGAGCCCAACCTGGTCCGCGCCGCCCGCACGCTGGGCGCCAGCACATTGCAGGCGGTCCGGACGGTGGCACTGCCGGCCTCGATTCCCTCCGTGCTCAACGGACTGCGGCTTGGTCTGGCCTACTCCTGGATCTACATGATCTTGGGGGAGTTCACCGGCGTGAACGAAGGGCTCGGTGCGTCGTTGCTGCTGGCCCGGGAAAGCCTGCGCCCCGACATCATCATCTCTCTGATGGTCCTCATCGGTCTGCTGGGCGTGCTCAGCGACGCGCCGGTGCAGTGGCTGCTGCGTCGAGTGTTCAGGACGGACGTGCGATGAGCGATCTGGTCCGTTTCGACGGCGTCAGCAAGGAGTTCACCGACGCCCGGTCCAAGACCGTCACCAAGGCGCTGGACCGGCTGGACCTGGGCATCGCGGAGTCGCAGTTCGTCTGCGTGGTCGGCCCGAGCGGCTGCGGCAAGTCCACGTTGTTGTCGGCCGCGGCGGGGATCGAACCGCCGACCACCGGGAAGGTGTGGTTCGACGGCGAAGCCGTGACGGGCCCGCACCACAGCCGCGGCATGGTGTTCCAGGACGGCGCGGTGTTCCCCTGGCTGACCGCGCTGGAGAATGTCTGCTACGGCCCCAAAGTGCGTGGCGTGAGCAAGAAGGAAGCCACCGCCAAGGCACGCGAGGTGCTCGACGCGGTGGGCCTGTCCGGATTCGAGAACCATTACCCGCGCCAACTCTCCGGCGGCATGCGCCAGCGGGTCGCGATCGCACGGTCGCTGGCGAACGAGCCGCGCCTGCTGCTGATGGACGAGCCGTTCGGCGCGCTGGACGCACAGACCCGGCTCACGCTGCAGGACCTGCTGCTGCGGGTACGCGAATCCTACCGGGGCACGGTGCTGTTCGTGACCCACGACGTGGACGAGGCGATCCTGCTGGGCGATCGGGTGGTCGTGCTCAGCAGGCGCCCCGGCCGCGTGGTGCTGGACATCATCGTCGACCTTCCCCGGCCGCGAACCTCGGAGGTGGAGATGGAGGAGACCTTCCTGACCATCAAGCGGACGGTCCGCGAGGCGCTGCGCGGCGGCGCGGAGGTCGATGCGTGAGCGGCGGCGGGAGTGGCGGCGGGATTGGCTCGGGGCAGAGTGAAGGGGCCGCTCATCAGCGGGGTGGCGTGGGCTTCCTCGGCACGGCGGTGCTCACCCCGACGGCCGACCCGGTGGTGGTGGAGTTGCTGGCGCGCGACGTCGACGCCGTCATCCTCGACCTGGAGCACGGTGCGATCGCCGACGCCGATGCCGCGACCGCGGCGGTCGTTGCGCACGCGAACGGGGCGAGCATCGCGATCCGCACCGCGGTCTCGGAGCCGGCCCGGGCGGCGCGGTTCCTCGACGCCGGCGGCGACGGTGTGATCGCGGCGCGGGTCGACGACGCGGAAACGGCAAGGGCATGGGTATCGGCCGTCTCCCCGCCGCCACGCGGCCATCGTGGCGTCGGGGCGACCCGGGCCACCGGATACGGCCGGCGGGCCGAGGTGCTCGGCCCGCCGTGGGTGTGCGCGCAGATCGAGACCGGCCGCGGCCTTTCCGAGCTGGAGCACATCGCCGGCACCCCCGGCATCGACGCGCTGCTCGTGGGCGAACGGGACCTGAGCTACGCCCTCGGCTTCCCGGGGGAGGTGGCGCATCCGCAGATCGCGGCGGCCCACGTCGCGGTTGTCGAGGCGGCCCGCCGGCACGGGCTGTCGTACGTCGCCGTCAGCGGACGGCTGACCGCCGCCGTGGCGGTGCCGGACCTGGTGATTTTGGCTCTCAACACCGTCATAGAACGAGGCATTCGGGAGGTACGGTCGTGATCGAGGCAGCACAGAGCCCCAGCGCCGCTCAAACGTCGCCGGTGGATCCGTCGATCCCGCTGCTCGAGGAGATCTCGCGCCGGGTGCTGTGGCTCGCCACACGCATGGTGGACAGCGCCAACCACGACCGGGACACCGCGGACGGGGTGAAGGTCGGTGGGCACCAGGCATCGTCGGCGTCGATGGTGTCGGTGCTGACGGCGCTCTACTTCGCACACCTCGACGCGGCCGACCGGGTCAGCGTCAAGCCGCACGCCTCACCGGTCTTTCATGCCATCGAGTATCTGCTCGGCCGGCTGGACCGGTCGTATCTCACCCGGCTGAGGGCACTGGGCGGACTCCAGTCCTACCCCAGCCGCACCAAGGACCCGGATCAGGTCGACTTCTCCACCGGCTCGGTCGGGCTGGGTGCCGCGGCGCCCCTGTTCGCCGCCGCGGTGCGCCGTTACGTCGACGCGCACTTCGGGGCTCGGCCGCACAGCCGCTTCATCGCCCTGCTCGGCGACGCCGAACTGGACGAGGGCAACGTGTGGGAGGCGGTCGCCGACACCGCCACCGCCGGACTTGGCAACGTCACCTGGATCGTGGACCTCAACCGGCAGTCGCTGGACCGGATCGTGCCGGGCGTCCGGATCGGACAGTGGGGCGGGCTGTTCGAGGCGGCCGGCTGGCACACCGTCGAGGTCAAGTACGGGCGCCGGCTGCAGAGTGCCTTCGCCCGGCCCGGCGGAGACGCATTGCGGTCCTGGCTGGACGCGATGCCGAACGAGCGCTACCAGGCCCTGTTCGGGATGAGCGCCAGCGTGGCGCGGGCACAGTTCTGCGAGGGCGCGCCGGACGAGGTCGTGGAACTGCTGCGTGCGGTGCCGGACGCGGACCTGCTCCCGCTCCTCACCGACCTCGCCGGACACGATCCGGCGAGCATTCTGGAGGCGCTGCGGGCCGCCGACGCGGTCACCGACCGCCCGACTGTCGTCTTCCTCTACACCGTGAAGGGCTGGGGGCTGCCGATTGCCGGCAATCCGCGGAACCACTCCGCCCTGCTCACGACCGAGCAGGTCGACACCCTGCGCGCCGCCAACGGGCTGACCGCGGCCACCGAGTGGGACCGTCTCGACCCGGCCACACCGGCCGGGGCGCTGGTGGAGCGCCGGCGTGCGGAACTGACCCGCCCGGCCCGTCGCCCGGCCGCACAGGTCACCGTGCCGACCAGCACCGGGCTGCGGTCGAGCCGCCCCCTGTCCACACAGGAGGCGTTCGGCCGGGTGCTGGTGAACCTGAGCCGCATCCCGGAGGTGGCGCCGCTGCTGGTGACGACCGCGCCGGACGTGGCGACGTCGACCAACCTGGCCGGCTTCGTGAACCGGGCCGGGGTGTTCTCGCCGCAACCGCGGCAGTCCTGGAACGACGACGCGGTGCTGCGCTGGACCGAGAGCCCGGCCGGTCAGCACATCGAACTCGGCATCGCCGAGATGAACGTGTTCCTCCTGCTCGGTCAGCTCGGCCTGGCCTGGGACCTGTCCGACCAGCCGCTGCTGCCGATCGGCACGGTCTACGATCCGTTCGTCTGCCGCGGGCTGGACGCGTTCATCTACGCCACCTACTCGGGCTCCCGGTTCATCGTGGCGGGCACCCCGTCAGGCATCACGCTTGCGCCGGAGGGCGGCGCGCACCAGTCCACGATCACCCCGTCGATCGGGCTGGAGCTGCCCGGCGTCGAACTGCTCGAGCCGGCCTACGTGACCGCGCTCGACTGGCAGCTGTGCGACGCGCTGGGTCGCATCGCCCGGGAGGAGCCGGGCGCCTACTACCTGCGGCTGAGCACCCGGCCGCTGGACCAGGGGCCGTTCGAGGCGGCCCGGGCCCGGCTCGGCGACGCGGTCCTGCGCCAGCAGGTGATAGCCGGGGCCTACCGGCTGGTCGACGCGAGTGAGCTGGCCGCGACCGGAGCGCCCGTGGTGACGCTGGCCGCGACCGGCGCCGTGCTGCCGGAGACACTCGCCGCCGCGGCGGAGCTGGCGGACGAGGGCATCGCCGCGCACGTCGTCGACGTGACCTCGCTGGACCGCGTCTACCACGCGTGGCGCGGGGCCATCCGGGAAGGAGTCCGCTCCGCCCGGCCACCCGCTCAGCCCGGCGTACTGCGCACGGCGTTTCCCGCCGGTGTGCCGGTCGTGACGGTGCACGACGCCTCCTCGCACGCGATGGCGTGGCTGGGCTCCGCGCTCGGCGTCGCCTGTGTACCGATGGGCGTGGACGGGTTCGGCCAGTCGGGCTCTGTGCAGGAGCTCTACCGGGTGCATGACCTCGCGCCCGGCGCGATCGTCAACGCCGCTCTCGCGGCGCTGTCCTTGTCCGGCTGAACCGGCCGGTGCAGGGGATCGGAGCGGTCGCTTGCGGCCGCTCCGACCCCGGCCTGCCACGGACGAGGCGTCGAGCACCTGCGCGCACTGCACGCCGTCACCTTCTCAGCGAGTTTGCTGTGGCTCGCCCGTCCGGCCAGCGGCGGTCAGGTGGGCGGCGAGCGCGGCCCATGCTTCTGCGCGCCGGTGTACGTCGGTGATGTCGCTGGTCGCAGTGAGGGCTTCCCCGAGGAGGTCGGCTGGTAGGTGCGGCGCGATCCAGACCAGGGCCTGGGCCCGCCATTCCGGCCGGGTGACGGCGAGCAGTTCGGCCAGTATCCGGGCCAGGTGGGCCTCGGGTGCGACCTGGGCGATGCGGGCCAAGGCCCGTACCCGCCAGTTCTCCCGAGGGACGGCTACGGCTGCGGCCAGCGCTACGTGCGCTGCCGTACTTCGCAGCTGTGTGGGCAGGTGCGGGATCAGGTCGGCCAGCAGGTCGGCGCGTTCCCAGAGGTCATCGACGCTGCCGGCTGCGGTGACCGCTTCCGCCAGGGCCTCGAAGGGCAGATGTGCGGCGAGTCTGGTCACGGCCCTGGTCCGGCTGGTGCCGGCGCCGAGTCCGGTCGCTGTTGCCGACGCGTCGGCGAGGACGGCGGCCTGGTGGTCCCCCTGCAGGTGCGGAATCAGAGCGGCCCAGACTTCGACCCGGAGGTGATCAGCAGCCAGTCTCGATGCCACGGCGAGTGCCTCTCCGAGCAGCTCCGGCGGCAGATGCGGGGCGAGGAACGTGAGGGCCCGGGTTTGGTCGTCTGGCTGCAGGTCCGCGGCTGCGGCCAGCGCGTCGGCCGTCAAGGTGGCGCGTTGTTCGGGTGGTAGCTGCGGCAGTACCGCGGTCAACGCGTCGACACGTGCGTTGCCGCGGGTCATGGTGCTGGCTGCGGTGAGCGCCTCATCGAGGAGGTCGGGCGGTAGGTGCGGTGCGAGCGCGGTCAACACCCATGCCCGGCACGACTCGTCGCTGATCGCGGTGGCCGCGACGAGCGCCTCGCCGAGGAGGTGTGCCGGTAGGTGCGCGGCGAGGCCGGCCAGGGCTTCGGCCTGCAGCCCGTCCTGCTCCAGCTCGGTGACGGGGGCGCCTACGGCGTAGGCGGCCGCCTGCGGGTCTGTGGGCAGCGGGTGCGGCACCCGGTGGTAGAGCACGTCGCTGCGCTCGCGCAGGCTCGCCGGGCGCAGGGCATGCGACAGTGCGTGTCGCGGGGTCCAGAAACCGGCGGTGACGAGCAGCTCCAGCAGGTCGGCCGGAACACTGTCCGTGAGGTGTCGGATGTTCCGGGCAACCACGGCTTCATCCAGCACCATGCGGACAACTGTAAGGCGCCGTCAGGCCGCAAAATCGATGGAGCTGACATAGCCCGGCTTTGCTGAGCGGACCAACATCCGGAACCGGGTGTCCTGGTACCTGCACGGTAGGGCTGGGCGGACTGATCGCTTCGGGGGGTGGACCATGTTGGCGGATCGGGATCTCGCTGTGCGGCTGAACGGTGAACTGGGGCGGGACCTGCCGCGGCGCTTCGTCATGGAGCGTGCGGTCGCCTTCGCGCCGGCGGTCATGCGTGCGGCGGACCGCGCGGCGGCGGTGCACCCGAACGGCTCGGGTCACCGGCTCGCGTTCGGGTGGAAGAGCGCCGGGCAGGCGCACGGGTGGACGCCGGACCTGGCCTCGGCGGCGGGCGCGGCGGTGCTGTGGACCGGCGGGGCCGGGCTGGAGGAAGGTTTCGAGCCGGAACCGGCCCGTGACCGCGGGCCGGCCGTCAGCGACGGGTCGCCGAATACGCCAGGTAGACCGACCGGTAGGCGTGGTACAGCGGGCTCACCGGCAGTTCCCAGGTGCCGAGGTAGTACCGGTAGTCGCCGCCGAACGACAGTTTGAACTTGGTCAGTCCGGCCCACGGGTGTTCCGGCTCGTCGGGCGGCGCCACGCCCAGCGAATCGAAGATCTTCTGGCCGCGTTGCTGGGCGTCCAGGACCATCGTGGCGCGCATGATGGCGCCCGGGTGGACGTGCCGGTGGGCGTGCATGCTCCCGGAGTGGCCGACGTGGCGGGTGGTCGGGCCGTCGAAGACGATCGCCGCGGAGACCGGCTCGTCGTGGTGCCGGGCGACGTACAGGGTGGCCGCGTCGCGGGGCAGCAGCACCTGCGCCATGGTCCGGAAGTAGTCGTCCGGGTGCTGGATGATGTGGTTGTGGGCGGCCACCTCGTGGACCACCATCAGCAGCACCTCCACGTCGCCGGGATCATGGCTCGCCTCGATGCGCACACCCGCCTTGGCGGCATTGCGGTACCGCTGCCGGTTGTTCTTGGACATCTCCTTGAGAATCTGGTCGCGCGGCTTGGTCAGATCCTGCTGCCACACCAGCGAGGGCTGGATCTCCCTCAGCGCCGGTCGATGTTTGAGCCGCTGCAGGTCGGCCTTCGTCACCGGCGCCCACGGCTCCATCCGCACGAAGATGGCACCCTGCTCCTGGGCCAGCGCCTTGAGCTCCACGATCGCCAGCTGGTAGCTCACCAGGCTTTCGGCGACCGGACCGTACGGGCAGTAGAGGCGGGTTGCCTTGTTGGACCGTTCCAGGATGGCGAAGCACTGCCAGCCGGGTCCCTGGCCGAAGAACAGTTTCCGGCCGAGCTGCCGGTTGAACGCGCCCCAGTGGGTGCTCTGCAGGAAGTGCCCGCCGCGGGCGAACAGGTCGTCGTCCCACGACGTGCCGGGCACCTCGTTGGACCACGCGATGGGGGAATGCTCAGACATGCGGAGTGGGCCACCTTTCGGAGAGAGACCAGGTGAGCCGGGACGAGCGCCGCGCTGGAGTCCCGGCCGAATGCGGGCCCGTGGGTTCAGCGTCGACCGGGTCGGCCCGGCCGATCGCACTGACGTACACCAGAAGTCCGCACATGAGCCTCCTCATTCGTTGCACGCCGGTGGCGGAACGGTAGGGAGGCGGTCGTGCGGATCCGATGAAGAAGCCGTCCGGAAGCCGCGAACGGCCGGGATCGGATCGAAACCCAACGCGGGCTTCACAGGTTGCTCACGATCGGCCGGTGACGGCACTGGCGATGGGTCCGTGAGCGCGCGGATCCTGATCGCCGGGGACGACCCGGGCAGGCCGGACTAGGCTGCCACGCCGGCCGCACCGACGCGGGCGACGATCCCCTCGCAGCTGCGCACCACGACGGTCGCGGCGCGGTGCTGCTCGGCGGTGAGGGCCACATCCTCGGCGGCGAGGCGCCAGCGACGCAGGGCCTCGTTGCTGAGCGTCCACAGCTCGTCCTCGGTGGGGTCGTGTTCCAACCCCAGGCGCGCCACGATGCTCGTGCCGGCGGCACCGGCGAGCCGCCGTGCCTCCGCTACGAGGGGGGCCGGCATCCTCACCCGGCCCGCCCGCAGCGCCGCCAGTAGCCGCAGCTCCTGGAAGTCGTGGGTCCCGGCGACGGTGCGCTCCAGCCCGGCGAGCAGATGTTCGGCGCCCGGCGTCGGCTCGGTGCGGACCATGAACTCGAGGGCGATGAGCGCCGAGCGGGCCTTCAGCGCGTCCCTGCGGTCGAGGAAGAGCTCGCGGACCGACTCGCGCAGCTCGGCCAGTCCGCTGCGGCGCACCAGCTCCGCCGACAGCTGCTCGCGGGTCCGGCAGCCGGTGCGCACGAGGGTGGTGCACAGCCGCACGCCGAACAGCCCGAGCCGGTCGAGCAGCACCCGGCGCGTGGCGGCGTCGGCCGGGGCCGGGAACACGGCGTTCGACGCCGGATAGTGTCCGGTGAACCGGTCCGCCGACAGCAGGACGGCGTCGAGGTCTGTCCGCGGCACCCCGGCGATCGTGGCGAGCGCGGCGAACTCCGGGTCGGTGAGTGTGGTGGCGGCGCGGGCCAGCCGCGGCGCGAGGGCGACGACGTGCTGCGACATCGGCCCGAACACCGGGTCGCGTCGGTGCCGCCGGGCGAGCTGTTTCGCCTCGGTCAGCGCGCCGATGCCACCACCGGCGATCTCGTCGGCGCGGGACAGCACGGTCAGCACGTTGACCGGCGTCGCCGCCGCGACCGTGCCCTGCCGCGCCATCCGCAGGAAGCGCAGATCGGCGTCGTCGACGTGGCGGGTGAGGTACAGCACGACGTCCGCGTCACGCAGCACCCGGCGGGCGAGCGTGGCGCCCGGTGCGCCGTCCCCGCCGGCGCCGATCTGGATGGCGGGGGTGTCGACGAGCTGCCAATGCCGCAGCGCCCGGACCGGTAGCTCGACCACCAGCTCGCTGGCGTCCGGTGGTGGCGGGGCGGCCGGGTCGAGGCGCAGCCCGTCGCCGAGCCGTGCCACGGGCAGCTCGTAGGCGGGGCCCACGGTTGAGTAGACCGTGATCCGGGGCGCCGGCCCGTCCTGGTACCGGGTGAGTGGCTGCCCGGCGAGCCCGGCGCCGATAGGTGCGGCTTCCGCGCCGACCAGGACATTGATCAGCGCCGACTTGCCGGCGCCGGCTCGTCCTGTGACCGCGACGCGCAGCGGTTCGTCGAAGCGGTCGAGGTGGTCGCGCAGCCAGGTCGAGGCGCGTGGACTGTCCTGGTACAGGTACAGCGCCTCGCCCATCAGGCTGCGCACCGCGTGGCGGAGGTCGTCGGCGGGCCTCATGCGGACGGCGGCCGTTGGGCCGGCACGAGCGCGGGCCGGGCGACGCTCAGGGCGGTGGCCTGTTTGTACAGGCCGGAGAGGCTGACCAGCTCGCGCTGGATGCGCCGCGTGCGGTGCTCGCGCACCGCCGCGTCGTTGTCGACCGCCTGCTTGGCGGTGCGGGCCGACTCGACGACCGCCTGCTGCAACTCCTCGGTGAGGTCGGTGAAGTGGGTGCGCAGCACCCGTTGTGCCTGCCGGATCACGTCCTTGGCGTCCTTGTTCAGCCTGGCGAAGACGTCGTCCACGTGCCGCTGGACGGCGGCCTTCGCGGTGGCCTGCCGCCGCTTGAGGGTGGAGCGGCTCTCGTCGCGGATGCTCTTGCCGGCGAAGAGGGCGCCGGCGCCGAGGGAGAGGGGGTTGATGAGCGGCATCCCGGCCAGGCCGGTGGCGAGGCCGAACATGAGCACGCCACCATACGACCCGCGCAGACCGGTGAAGACCTTCTGGCTCAGCGAGAGCCGGTCGACGGCCGGTTTGCCGAGCCGGTCGACCCGATCCGGTGCGTCCCGCAGCAGCGCCGGTGTCCACTGTGGAAGGTAGTCGACCGCGCCGTCCGGGAACTCCTGCGCCACCCGGTCGGCCATGGACTCGATGCGTTCGGCGAGCCAGCCGAAGTTCGCCTCGGCGACGTCGCGCAGCGAGCCGTCCAGCCACTCCTCGAACGGTCGCCAGCTGCGGCCGGGATCGGCCTCGTCGAGGTTCTCGTCGGCCTTGCGCAGGATCGCGCGGGTCCGCTCACGCAGGTCGTACTCGATGTCGGAGACCAGGTCGGCGACCTCGTCCGCCAGCGCGTACTGCCAGCGGGTCGTGCAGCTGCGCAGCTGCTCGAGCCCGCGCTGGGCGTCGTGCAGCCGCGACATGGCGTCGCTCGTCCCGCCCCGGCGCTCGGCGGCAAGCTCGTCGCGCAGCGCCGCGGCCAGGTCCTCCAGCGCCGACCGGGTCACCAGCCCGGCGCCGACGCGGGCCAGCTGCTCGCTCTTGCCGGCCACCGTCCGACGCAGGTGGGTCACCAGGTGCGGGAAGCCGGACTCCGCGTTGAGCGCCTGGTCACCGGTCCGCGCGGCGTGCAGGCGCAGGGTCGCGGACAGGGCGACGAGGCGCGCCGGCACACCCGCCTCGGCCAGCAGCTGATGGTCGCGTCGCAGCACCCACCGCCAGTCCGGGGCCAGGTCGGTCTTGGTGAGTGCGACCACGAGCCCGGGGTACGAGCGGCCGAGGTGCACGAGGAGCGCCAGCTCGGCCGGCGACAGCTCGCGGGTCGCCTCGGTGACGAACAGGACGGTGTCGGCGCGGGTCAGCGTGCCGATCGCGGTCACCGCCGGCGCCGGGTCGGACCAGTCCACGGCGGGTGCCTCGATCAGGGTCAGCCCGCCGGCGAGCAGTTCCCGGGGCAGGCCCACCTCGGCGTAGAGCAGTTCGCCGGGCGGGTGGTGGTCGTCGCCGGTGTCGAGCCGCTCGGCGAGCCGTTCGACCGGCAGCGGCAGCCGGTCCTCCGCGGGTTCGTCGCCGTGCGGCTGGGCCGGCTGCCGGCGCACCAGATGCGCCGAGGGTGCCGCCGCGTGCCGCACGACCGTGGCCACTCGCCGCCGGGCGCCGTCCCCGGCGGGACAGACCGTGGCGTTGAGCAACGCGTTGATGAGCTGGCTCTTGCCCTGCTTGGCCTCCCCGACGACCATGACGCGCAGCTGCGGGTCGAGCAGCTGCGCGCGTCGCCGCACCAGCCAGCGCGCCAGGTCGGGCCGGTCGTGCGCCACGCAGGTGCGGGTGGTGCGGTCGAGCAGGTCGAGCCAGCGCGTCTCCGCCGTGCCGGGCTCCGCTGTGAAGGGGGAGGCCGGACGCGGGTACGTCGCGAGTCCGGCCTCCCAGGGGTCCATCAAGACGTGCTTCCGTCCAAGGTCGATGTTGCGGCGATCGGCGCTGCGATGGTCAGTGCAGGTGGCCCAGCAGACCGTCCTGGTCGTGCCCGCCCGCCGCGGTGTCGCCGCCGAGCACATCGCCGACGAGGCCGCCGCCGTGCCCGGACAGGACCGAGCCGGAGACGCCGGACACGGTGGAGTCGACCGTGTGCGTCACGGTGCCGGTGAGCGGGTCGACGAGGGCGTGCGTGTCGGTGCCGGTGCCGGTCAGCCCGCCGAGGCCCAGCGAGTCGACCGCGCCGGTGACCGGGTCCAGCCCGGACACCGTGCCGAGCGTGACGTCAACGGTGCCGTAGACGCCGCCGAGCAACGGGTCGACGCCGCCGAGGATCGGGTCGACCGCCTGCAGCGCCGGGTCGACACTGCTTGTGACCGGGTCGACGGTGCCGAGCACCGGGTCGATCGTGCCGAGCACCGGGTCGACGGCGTCGAGCGTGTCCGACGGGTCGCCGAGCAGCGACATGTCGAATCCGCCACTCGCCGAGCCACCCAGCACCGGCAGCCCGGACGTGGCGAGGGGCAGCTCACCGAGGTTGACCGAGACGCCGGCGGCCGCCGTGGCGTTGACCGTGAGGTCGGAGCCGTGGTTGTGGCCGACGACGGCAAGCTGGCTGATGCCCTGCAGCTGCCGGACCGCGCCGGTCACGTCGCCGTCGAACCCGCTGAGCACCGGTTCGTCGGCGCCGACGACGCTGGTGAGGCCGCCCACCGGCGCGTAGTCCATCACCAGCGGGATGACCTCCTGCACGTCGGCCTCGGTGATGTCGCCCAGGCCGGCGTCGACGAGGACGCCTTCGGGGTCGAGCTCGAATGCCGTGCGCGCGGCCGGGTCGGTGATCAGGGTGAGCACGAAGTCGTGCAGTGTCAGGGTTTCCATGAACCTGTTCTCCTCGCAGGGTGTCAACAACATAAACGCGACTGGATGCGTTCGTCCAGCGCCGCCGCCGAAGGTAGGTTCACGGGGTCGCAACCGGCATCGGGGATCGCGCCGAGTAACCGGACGACTCCTTGGGGGGTGGCCTCCACCTGCGGTTAGGGGCCTTAGGGGAATTCCGGCCGACCTGAGATCTAGGGGAGATTGTCGATGCCGTTTCTGGTACGAACAACCGGTTGAACCGCCGAACTCATCGAGGAACACCACCATGTCGTACGTGCTCGGAGTTGACATTGGCGACAGCTTCACCTCGGCCGCGGTCTGCCGGCGCAGCGATGCCACGTGGGGTGAGGCCGAGACGGTCCGGCTGGGTGCCCGCTCGCCTGCCGCCGCATCGTTGATCGAGCTGTCGCCGACCGGCATGTTGCTCACCGGTGACGGTGTGCGAGCCGACACCTCCGGTGACCCGGGCCGGATCCTGCGCGGGTTCAACCGGCGGGTCGGCGACGACGTGCCGATGGTCGTCGACGGCCGGTCGTACCACCCGCAGGAGCTGCTGGCGGCGCTGGTCCGGCTGGTGGTCGATCGGCTCCGTGAGCAGGAGGGCGAGCCGTGCGAGCAGGTGGTCCTCACCCACCCGGCCGGTTGGGGCCTGCACCGGCAGGGCGTGCTCTACGAGGCGCTGCGCGACGTCGGGCTCGACGACGTCGTGCTGCTGCCCGGCCCCGTCGCGGCGGCCGAGCACCGGCTGGCCACCGGGCAGTGGCCGGCCAACGGCATCCTCGCCGGCTACGACCTGGGCGCCACCACCTGCACCACGTTCCTGGTCGGCCGTGCGGCCCGCAGGTCGGTGGAGCTGCTCGCCCACGAGGAGCACCCGGTCGGTGGCGCGGACCTGGACGACGCACTGGTGGCGCACGTCCGGGCGGCGATCGGCCGGGCCGTTGCCGATCCCGTGGCGGATGTCGACTCCGGACCGGTCGCCGTGCTGCTGCGCCGCGACTGCACGCGGGCCCGGGAACGGCTGTCGGACTCCACCGGGGCGGACGTGCCGCTGCCGTGGTGGGCGCCGGACCCGGGCGGCCCGTCCGGCGGGTCGCAGCGTGCGCTGCCGGTCTCCCGGGCCGAGCTGGAGACGCTCATCCGCCCGCTGCTGCGGGCGACGGTGGACGGCCTGGTGCGCCTGGTGTACGGCGGCGACCACGATCCGGCCGACGTGGCCGGGGTGCTGCTCGTCGGTGGTGCCGCCCGGACCCCGTTGGTCGCCGAGCTGATCACCGCCCACCTGCCCGACCTGTCTGGACCACCCGGGACCGCGGGTCCGATCCTGATCGACGAGGATCCGCGCACCACGCCGGCGCGGGGTGCGGCGCTCGTCGCCCGGCGGATCGTGGGCGGCCACCGCACCGGATCTGCGCCGGTCTGGCCGCACGAGACCACCGCCGTGCTGCCGCTCGCCGCCCCACCGTCGTGGCAGGGCGCCGCGGAGCCGGCATCGGACGATGAGCCGGACGGCCGACCGTCTGGCCGGACGCTGGTCGCCCGCCGTGCCGGCCGGACCGGGGCGGCGTTGACCGGGGTTCCGGCGATCGCGCACCGGCTGGTCCACGGCGCGCCGGTCAGGCAACTGCTCGACGCGGCCGCGGCCGACCCGCGCGGAGCGGTCTGCGCGCAGGTACGGGCCCCGGGCGGGCACGGCAAGACGGCGCTGCTGCGGGAGCTGGGCGACGCGTTCACCGCCGCGGGTGTGCGGGTCCGGACGCCGTGGCAGGCCGATCCCGGCCCGGACGACGACGCGGTCCTGCTCGTCGACGACGCGCACCTGCTCGGCCAGGCCCGGCTGGCGGCGCTGCGCGACCGGGTCCGCCAGGTGCACCCCCGGCTGGTGCTCGCCTACCGGCCGTGGCCGCGCCCCGTCGAGCTGCTGGAGCTCATCGACGCGCTGCCCCGGCTCCGGCCGCCGGTCACGCTGACACCGTTCGGCCCCGAACAGGTCCGCGCGTACCTCGCCGGTGCCTGGGAGCTGACCCCGGCGCCCGAGGTCACGGCGTTCGTCGCGGCGCAGACCGCCGGGGTGCCGGCATACGTGGTCCGCCTGGCGGCGGCCCTGGCGGCCAGCGGCGGGCGGCACGGCGGCGCGCGGCTGGAGGTGCCGGCGGCGGCCGTCGCCGGGTTCACCGCCGAGCTCGACGAGCTCGAACCCGACGTACGGCGCGCCCTGCTCGTCGCGGAGGCCGGCCTGGGCCTGCGGATCGACCTGCTGGGCGCGCTGCTGGGCTGCGGGCCCGACGGCGTCGGCGCGGTCCTCGAGGCGGCCCGCGCGACGGGCCTGGTCGGGCGCGACGGGCAGTTGGTGCCGATCGCCCGGCTGGCGTTGGCAACGTTGACCCCGATGGCCGAGCGGGTGGCGGTGTGGCAGCGGCTGACCGAGTTGCAACTGGATCGACGAGGCCCGGTGCTGCCGCTGGTGCGCTCCCTGCTCGGCGCGGGCCCCGGCGGGTCCGACCGGTTCGGTGGCGCCGGGATGGCGATGGCATTCGAGGCCGCGGCCGAGGAGGCGCTGGACGGCGAACCGGCCCTTGCCGCCGACCTGTTCGCGGCCGCGGCGGCCGCCGGCCGTCCCACGCTGGTCCGCCAGGCACAGGCGTCGGCGCTGGCGGGTGACCTGGATGCCGCGCTGCGCCTGGCGGACCAGGTGGTCGCCACCCCGGACTCGCCGGAGCGCGCCGAGGCGGCGCAGCTGGCGGCCACCGCGATCGCGCACCGGGGCCAGCTGGGTCGTAGCGCCGAGCTGTACCGCTGGTCCAACCGCGGCCCGTCGGCCGCGTTCGCCGCGATCGGTCTGCTGGGCACCGGCCGGCTGGCCGACGCCGAGGCGGTGCTGCGCGAGTCGCCCGTGGACGGGCCGCCGACGCTGCTCACCGGCGCGGCGGTGCTCATGGCGCGCGGTGCGCACACGTCGTTCACCGGCACCGCGACCGGCGCGCTGTCGACGCTGGTGCAGTCGGCGGCGCTGCTGGAGTCCGCCGGCCCGGCCCTGCCGCTGCCGGACAGTCCCGCAGCGCTGGCCGGCCTCGTCGCCCTGCACTGCGGTGAGCTGGACATCGGCGAGTCGGTCCTGGAACGGGCCCTCGAGTCCCAGGTGGGCGGCGCCCTGCTGGCCACCCGGCACAGGCTGATCCGCGCCTGGCTGGAGATGGTACGAGGCAACCTCACCACCGCGGAGGCGCAGCTCACCACCGCGACCGTGGACCGGGACCGGCTCGAACCACGGGACCTGGTGTTCGCCGCGGCGCTGGGTATAGGCCTGGCCCGCCGGCGCAGCGACCTCGTCGGACTGCACCGGGGCTGGCCCGCGGCGTGTGAGGCGCTGGTCCGCCACCCCGTGGATCTGTTCACCATGCTGCCGCTGGGCGAGTTCGCGATCGCGGCGGCCCGGCTCGGCCAGCAACGCTGGCTCGCCACCCACCTGCGCGAGGCGGACCTGCTGCTGGCCGCGATGGGCGAGCCGCCGCTGTGGGCGGTGCCGCTGCATTGGAGCGCGCTGCACGCGGCGGTCATCGCCGAGCGGCCCGCGGTGGCCGCCCGCCACGTCACCGCACTCACGGTCCACAGTGGACACAGCAGCTACGCGGCCGCCGCTGCGGCCGCCGCCGCCAGCTGGAGGTCCTCAACGGGCGGGTCGACCCCGTCGCCGTCGAGGCGGCGGCGCGGGGGCTGCACGCGGTGGGGTTCCGCTGGGACGGAGCCAGGCTGGCGGGGCAGGCCGCGATCCGGACCACCGATCGCCGCGCGATGACCGGGCTGCTGGAGTGCGCCCGGCTGTTGCAGGGCCGCGGCGCCGGGCGGGCCGGTGCCGTCGCGGCCGAGCCGGCGCCCGGACCCGGTGGCCGCAGGGACCAGGCGGAGCCGGTCCTCAGCACCCGCGAGCAGGAGGTGGCCAGGCTCGTCCTCGAAGGGCTGACCTACCGGGAGATCGGCGACCGGCTCTTCATCGCCGCCAAGACCGTCGAGCACCACATGGCCCGGATGCGGCAGCGGCTCGGCTCCAACAGCCGCGCCGACCTGCTGGAGCAGCTGCGCGTGCTGGCCGGCGACGAGGCGGGCACGGCCACCGCGGGAGGGGCGTCGTGACATTGCGACGCCGGCAGGCCCTGCTCCTCCTCCTGGCCGTCATGTGGGCCTTCGGCACCTACCACGGTGGCCGCGCCGCGCTGACGCACTTCCAGGACCGTGCGACCGCAGCGGACCTCGTCGGGCCCGCCCAGCCGGTGATGGCCGCCCTGCAGGAGGAGCGCCGCCTGACCGTGCTCGTCCTGGCCGGCGCCAGCGATCGCGACCTGCTCGCCGAGCAGCGCGCCCGTACCGATCGGGCGGCGGCCGACCTGCGTCACTCCGCCAACCGGGTCCGGGCCTCCTGGACCGGCACGCCGGCCCGGGGCGCCGCGTCACGGCTGCTCGACCGGCTGGCGGCGCTGCCCGCTGTGCGTACCGGGGTGGACACCCGCTCGCTCGACCGTCAGCAACCCACGGCGGCGTACACCGAGGCCGTCGAGGCCGCGCTGCGGCTGGGCGCCACCACGTGGCCCCGGACGGACCCGCCGGCTGCCGACCGGCAGCGCGCGCTGGCCGGCCTGGCCCGCGCCGGCGAGCTGCTGGCCCGGGAGGACATGCTGGTCTCGGGCGCGCCGGCCGGTCTCACCGAAACCGACCGGACCGAGCTGGCCCACCTTGCCGGCGCCCGCCGGGTGCTGCGCGCGGACGCTGTCGCCGGGCTCGCCGCACCCGACCGTGCCGCGTTGGCCGGCCTCGCCGGCGGGCCGGACACCGGGGTGACCGGGGCCGAGGACGCGCTGCTGCGCGGGGCGGGGACACTCGACGCCGCGGCCTGGCGCGCGGCCGTCGAGCCGGCGCTCGCGGCGGTGCACCGGGTCGTCGCCGAGGGGTTCGTGCCGGCGCCGTCGCCGCCGTACCGTCCGGTGTGTCGGCCGTCGTGCAGGCCGGGCTCTTCGGTGGCCTCGGGCTCGTCGCGGTCCTCACCGCCTACGTCGCGTCTCGGCGCCGGGCCGTGGCGGCGGCCGAGCCGGACGACGGCACCGCCGCGGTGCTGCTGCGGCTCAGCAAGCGCAACCAGGCGTTGCTGCACCGGCAGCTGGGCGTGCTCGACGAGCTGGAGCAGCGCGAGGCCGACGCCACTGACCTGGCGGCGCTGTTCCGCGCCGACCACCTCGCGACCCAGCTGCGGCGCAACGTCGAGAAGGCGATCATTCTCAGCGGCGAGCAGCCGGGCCGCCGCTGGCGCCGGCCGGTGCCCGTCGTCGACGTGGCGCGCGCAGCGGCCGCCTCCGTGGAGCGGCACGCCGCGGTGATGGTCGCCTCGGTCGACCCTGCCTCGCTGGTCGGACCGGCTGTCGGTGACGTCACCCACCTGCTGACCGAGCTGATCGACAACGCCACCCGGTTCGCGCCCGGCGAGGCGACGGTCTGGGTCACCGGGGAACTGGGGCTCACCGCGTACACCATCGTCGTGCAGGACCGCGGCCCTGGCATGCCGGTCGACGAGCTGGCGTCGGCCCGCGATGTACTGGCCCGCCCGTACCGGCCCGGAGACGCGACGATGACCGGGCTGCGGATGGCCGGTCGGCTGGCCCGCGCGCACGACATCGCGATCGATCTGGATGAGGCGCCGCGCGGCGGGATCGTCGTCCGGGTCCGGGTCCCGCTGGCGTTGCTGGTCGTCGACACCGACCAGCCAGCCGAGCCGCCGGAACCGCGCGGCCTGCCCGACTCGACGGGTCTGCCCGACCCGCGGTCCGGCGGCCTGCCGGTCCGGGCACCGCGCCCGGTCCCGGCCGGGGCGGCCGGCTTCGTGCGGCGGCGCGGAGCCGGCGGTCCGGACCGGCAACCGGTCGACCGGACCGCCCGCTTCCGCGATCGCCTCGCCGCCCGAGCGCCGGGACCGCCCGGCGACCCCGGCCCGAACGCCGCCGCACGCACCGTCGAGCTGCCCGTGCACAGCGACACGCCACCGCAGCACTCCACTGTGGACGAAGCCGCGCTACCGAAGGAGGAACGACCATGACGCAGACCGCGCCGGCATCCGCCACCGACCTGCATCGGTTGCTCGACGACCTCGTCGAGCGGGTGCCCACCGCGGACCTGTCCGTGCTCCTGTCGCCCGACGGGCTGCCGCTGGCCACCTCCCAGGCGGTTACCACGGAGTCCGGCGACTTCGTCGCGGCGGCCGCAGCGGCCCTGCACGCCCTCGCCGTCGCGGCCGGTCGTCAGCTGCACGGCGGCACCGCCCTGCGCACCATCGTCGAGATGGAGCACGTGCTGCTCGCCGTCGAGCCCGCCGGCGACGGCGCGCTGCTCGCCGTCACGTTCGGCGCCGCGACGGACCCGGAGACGGTGAACGGGCCGATCGCCGAGGCCGCCGACCGGGCCGCTCGGGTCCTCGCCGGGACCGGTCTGACGCCTGGCGGCATCCGGTGACCGCACAGATCATGCCCGATCTTGCCGACGAGGTCTGGTACGACGCGGACGCCGGTCCGGTGGTCCGCCTGTACGCGGTGACCCGCGGCCGGGTCGCCATGGACACGGACGGCCTCGACCTGGCCACCGTCGTGACCGTCGGGCCGGCGCCGACCGGCCTGGAGGACCTCTCCCCGGAGCAGTCCGAGATCCTGCGGCTGTGCGCCCGTCCCGTCTCGGTTGCCGAGGTCGCCGTCCACCTCGGGCTGCCGGTGAGCACCGCCCGCGTGCTCCTGGCCGACCTGCAGGCCAACGGGCTCGTCGTGACCGGCGCCGAGCGCTCCGCCGACGAGCCGTCCGAACAGCTGCTCGGCAAGGTCCTCAGCGGGCTGTGGGAACTGTGAAGGAGCGTCGGAGCATGCCGGTCATGGTGCTGGACAAACTGGCCAACGCGCCGGGTGGCCTCCGCCGCCTGCTGCGTGGCGCGGACACGTCGGTCGTGCTGGGGCTGATCGCCGGCGCGTTCGCCACGCTGCTCGGCACGGCGGTGCTCGTCGCGGCGTTCGTGTGGCCGCCCGCGCCGTCGACCTCCGCGGCGGCCGGGTCGCCGCCGTCGGCCGCCGGCCACCCGGGAGGCTCTGCCCAGCACATACCCTCGGCGTCGGTCACCGCGTCGCCGAGCCGCTCGACGAAGCCGACACCGGGGACGAGCACCTCGAGCGGGTCCCGGACCGCCGCGCCGGTGCCGCTGACCGCCAGGTTCACCAAGGGCGCCGACGGCGGCCTCGCCGGCTACCAGGCCACGGTGGCGATCACCAACCCGGGCACGGCGCCGGTGAGCGGCTGGACGGTGACGCTGACCCTGCCGCGCAGCACGCTCAACGTCACAGACGTCGACGGGGCGACCGTCACCCGCGACGGTGCCGTGTGGACGTTCATCCCCGTCTCCACCACCGCACAGGTCGCTGCGGGCCGGCAGGTCACCGTGTCGTTCCGGGTCAGTGGGGCCGCGCTGCTGGATGCGACCCCGACCGGGTGCGCCATCGACGGCCGCCCCTGCCAGGGCGTCGGCTGACCCCGGAACCGCGAAGAGGTGCACGCCACGGACGTGCGGGACTCAGGGTGACCGTTTAGGGCCGATTTGGCGGGGTAGCGCACGTCGCATCATGAACGACATCACAGTGACCATGACTGTCAACGGCAGGCCGGAACAGCTGCAGGTCGACGCAGGGGTGACGCTGCTCGACGCGCTGCGCGACCGGCTCGGGCTGACCGGCACGAAGAAGGGCTGCGACCAGGGCGCGTGCGGGGCGTGCACGGTGCACGTCGACGGGCGGCGGGTGCTGGCCTGCCTCACCCTCGCCGCGCAGGTCGACGGCCGTGAGGTGCTGACCGTCGAAGGGCTCGGCGGCGGCCATCCGGTGCAGGAGGCGTTCGTCCGGCATGACGCCTTCCAGTGCGGGTACTGCACGCCGGGCCAGGTGCTGTCCGCCGTCGCGCTGCTCGACGAGGGCCGGGCCGGCAGCGACGAGGACGTCCGCGAGTACATGAGCGGCAACCTGTGCCGCTGCGGCGCGTACCCGAACATCGTCGCCGCGATCCGGGAGGTGGCCGGGCGGTGACCGTCACGTACACACGTACCGAGGACGCGGACACCGCGATCGCAACCGTCAGCGCCGACCCGGAGGCCGAGTACCTCGCGGGCGGCACCACGGAGGTCGACCTGGTGTTCAAGGACGGCGTCGTCACACCGCGGCGGCTCGTCGACATCAGCCGCCTGCCGTTCAAGGGGGTCGTGATCGCTGGCGACTCGATCCGGGTCGGCGCCATGACGACCATGGAGGAGACCGCCACCGACCCCGCCGTGGCTCAGCATCTGCCGATGGTCCGCGAGGCGCTGCTGCAGGGCGCGTCCGTGCAGTTGCGCAACATGGCGACGATCGGCGGGAACCTGATGCAGCGCACGCGGTGCCGGTACTTCCGGGATCCCGCTGTGGAGGCGTGCAACAAGCGCCATCCGGGCAGCGGCTGCGCGGCGGTCGAGGGGGTGGCGCGCATGCACGCGATCCTCGGCGCGTCGCCGGCGTGCATCGCGCTGCACGCGTCGGATCTGGCGGTGGCGCTGACGGCGCTCGGCTCGGTCACGCATCTGCGCTCCGACCGGGGGCCGCGGACGGTGCCGCTGACCGAGCTGTACCTGCAGGCGGGCACCACCCCGGACCGGGAGACGGTCCTGCGCCACGGCGAGCTCATCACCGAGGTCGAGATCCCGCTGCCGCCCGCGCAGGCGCGCACCACGTACCTGAAGGTCCGCGACCGCGCCTCGTATGAGTTCGCGCTGGCCTCGGCCGCGGTGGCCACGGTCGTGGAGGACGGGCTCGTCAGGTCGGCGCGGATCGCTCTCGGCGGCGTCGGCACGGTGCCGTGGCGGGCGTGGGACGCCGAGGAAGTCCTGCGCGACGCGCCGGTCGCCGAGGCGTCGTTCCGGGCCGCGGCCGACGCGGCGATACAGCACCCGTTCACGGTGCCCGGCACCGAGTTCAAGGTGGAACTCGCCAAGCGCACGCTGGTCCGGGCGCTGCAGATCACGACGGGAGCAGGCTGGTGACAACCGTCGAACGCCCCGGGGTGCTCGGGATGGGCAAGGACCGTGTCGAGGGCCCGCTGAAGGCCGCCGGCCGCGCGCCGTACTCCTCCGATGCCACGTATCCGGGCATGGTGCACGCGGCGCTGGTGCGCAGCACGATCGCGGCCGGCCGGATCGCCGGCATCGACACGACCCGGGCCGAGGCGGCGGCGGGCGTACTCACCGTCATCACGCCGGACAACGCGCCGCGGATCGAGCGGTCGCCGGACACGCCGATCTGGCGCCAGCCGCCACCGCCGCTGCAACGGCACAAAATCGTCCACCACGGGCAGTACGTGGCGGTGGTCATCGCCGACACGGTCGAGGAGGCCACCGCCGCCGCACGGCTGGTCGACGTGGTGTACGAGCCGACCGACGCGGTGCTGTCGATGGACGACCCGCGGGCGATCACGGTCTACGACCCGTTCGGCAGCGACCGGCGCCGCGGCGACGTCGTGGCCGGGTTCGCCGCCGCTGACGTGATCATCGACGCCGAGTACACGACGCCGGACGAGACGAACAATCCCATGGGCCTGTTCAGCACCGTGGCCGTCTGGGACGGCGACAGGCTCACCGTGCACGACTCGACGCAGTGGCCGGACTCCACCCGCGCCGCGCTCGCCGGCGCGTTCTCGGTGCCGGAGGCCGGGGTCCGGGTCCTCGCCCCGTACATCGGCGGCGGGTTCGGCGCGGGCCTGCGGGTCTGGCCGCACGTCATCATCACCGCGATGGCGGCCCGCGTGGTCGGGCGGCCGGTCAAGCTGGTCCTCACCCGGCCGCAGATGTTCACCGGCGTCGGCCACCGCCCGGCCACCGTGCAGCGGATCCGCATCGGCGCCGACGGCGACGGCAGGCTGACCGCGATCCAGCACGAGTCGGTGCAGCCGGTCGCCGTCGACGACGACAACCGTCCCGAGTCGGTGACGACCGTGTCGGCCGTCGGCTACGCCTGCCCGAACGTGGTCAACACCGACCTGCAGCGGCGGCTGAACATCCCGGTGCCGACGTCGATGCGCGGCCCCGGCGACACGCAGGGCCACTTCGCCCTCGAGTGCGCGATGGACGAGCTCGCGCACGAGCTCGACATCGACCCGGTCGAGCTGCGGCTGCGCAACTACGCCGAGGAGCACCCGCAGCTCGGGCTGCCCTGGTCGAGCAAGGCGCTGCGGGAGTGCTACCTGCTGGGAGCCGACCGGTTCGGCTGGTGGGACCGCGACCCGCGGCCGCGCTCGATGCGCCGCGACGGGATGCTCGTCGGGTGGGGCATGGCCGGCGTCAGCTTCTTCTGGTTCCAGGCGGCGTGCGAGGCCCGTGCGTCGATCGACCGGGAGGGGCGGGCGTACGTGCGCAGCGCCGCGACGGACATCGGCACCGGCACGTACACGGTGATGACGCAGCTGTCCGCGGACCGGCTCGGGCTGCGCACCGACCAGGTGCGCATGGGCCTCGGCGACACCGACCTGCCGGCCGCGCCGCCGCAGGGCGGCTCCGGGATGACCGCGTCGCTCGGCAGCGCGATCCACGCCGCCGCGCAGAACCTGGTCCAGGCGTTCCTCGACCTGGTCGCCGACGACATCGCCTCGCCGCTGCGCGGCCTCACCGCGGCGGACGTGACCGCGGTGGACGGCCGGCTGCAGCGCAACGACGATCCGACCCGCGGCGAGTCGTACCGCGACATCCTGGACCGGCACGACCTCCCCGAGCTGACGGCGGACGGCTCGGCGGTACCGGCGAAGCCGGAGGAGCTGGGCCTGGCCCCGGCCGGGCCGTTCGCCGCCCGGTACGTCGAGGTCCACGTCGACCCGGACCTCGGCCGGATCTCGGTGGCCCGCCTGGTGTCGGTGGTCGACGGCGGGCGGATCCTCAACCAGAAGACCGCCCGCAGCCAGATCATCGGTGGCACCGCCGGCGGCATCGGCATGGCGCTGCTGGAGGAGACCGTCACCGACCCCACCGGCCGGGTCGCCAACGCCACGTTCAGCGACTACCTGATCCCTGTCAACGCCGACGTGCCCGACCTCGACGTCGTCTTCGTCGGCGAGCCGGACCGGTTCAACCCGGTCGGGGTCAAGGGCGTCGGCGAGATCGGCCTGGTCGGGGTCGCACCGGCCATCGCCAACGCCGTGTTCCACGCCACCGGCCGCCGCGTGCGCAGCCTGCCCCTGACATTGGACAAACTCCTCTGATCCGCATGCGGAGGCCCGGCGGGCTTGCTGGGCATCTTGCTCCTGCGGGGGTATGCCCCGGGCTCCGTCGACGGACGCGCTGCGACGGTTCGGCCACGGCGCCTGCGGATCAGGTGAGGTTGTTGTCCAGTGCGTATCGGGTGGCCGCGCTGCGGCTCCGCACTCCGATCTTGTGGTAGATGGAGCGGAGATGGGCCTCAACGGTGCGTTCGCTCAGGTAGAGCCCCTGTGCGATCTCCGCATTGGTGGCGCCGGTCGCCAGAACGGCGAGCACGGTCGACTCCCGCTGGGTGAGCAGGTGCGGGCCGGGCACCCGGGGGTGCGTGGCGGCCGTCTCGTCCTCGGCGGGCGGGCCGAGCAGATGTCCCGGATCCGGGCAGGTGCTGAGGATCTGATCCGCGGCGGCCCGCAGCCCGGCCGCGTCGCCGTTGCGGGCGAGTTGCTCGCGTGCGCTGGCCAGCGTGTTGAGCACTTCGACGTATTCCAGCCGGGCTGATCCCCGGCGTACCAGCTGGTAGGCCCGGGTGAGCTCCGGTTCAGCGAGGTCCGGCCGGCCGTCGGCGAGATCGAGCCAGCCCTGGACGAGGTGCCGTCGGTGGGTCTGGTAGTGCTCGTCCAGGATGCGGAAGCGGACGTCGTTGTCCGCGCTGTCGAGCCACTCGCGCGCCGCGTCGCGCTCACCCCGCAGCACGAACAGCTTGCACAGGCCGCCGATGGCTCTGACGGCGAGCAGGTGGTGGTTGGTCGCGTCGGCATGCGCAAGCGTGCAAAGGTGTCCCTCGACCGCTTCGTCGAAGTGGTTGAGGCGGGTGTCGACGAATGCCGCGTTCGAGCGACTCAGGTCGTGCCAGACCTGGTCCTGCGGAATCAGGCGGAGGGCCTCCCGCGACCAGCCGAGCGCCCGGCCCATGTCTCCGTGGGCGTAGCTGTAGAGCTGCTCGACCAGCGCGTCCTTCGCACCGAGGTCAGCCCGTGACTGCCCACCGGTGTCGGCGTCGACGCTCACGGCCAGGTCGATCCAGGATTTCGCGACACTCAGGTCATTGGCGATCAGCGCGGTCATCGCGCGGGCCGCGAGCAGTTTGGCGTCGCCGCGCACGGCCGGTTCACCGATGGCGTCGAACCAGCCGAGCACCGTGGCGAGCTGGCCGTTGTTGGCCACCTGGAAGTAGTCGGTGGTGATGAGGTCGCCGGCGGTCGCGACGTCTGCGGCGGCCAGGGCGTGCCGGACGGCGTCGACCGGTAGCCCGTGCTCCTGGTGCCATGCCGCCGCTCGTCGATGCAGGACCGGGACGAGCTGGGGTTCCGTATGTTGCAGCTCGCGCTGGAGCACGTCGGCGATGAGATGGTGGTATCGAAACCACGACCCTTCATTGTCCAGCGCGGTCAGGAACTGCAGCTCATGCTCGGCCCGGTGGAGATGGTCAGCGGCGTCGTCGGCGTCGGTCACACAATCGCAGAGCGATGCAGACAGGCGACCGAGGATCGATGTCCGCCGCAGGAACGTCCGCATCCGTGGTGGCTGCCGGTCGAGGACCTCCTCCATGAGGTAGTCGGTGATGTGCCGGACGGTGCCGGAGAAGGCGGTGATGAGGCCGTGGACGTCGGTGCATCCCTGCAGGGAGAGCGCGGCGAGGTGGAGCCCGGCGGGCCAGCCTTCGGTCCGGTCGTACAGCACGTCGATGTCGGCGTCGGAGAGCGGGGCGCAGATCTCCTTGGTGAGCAGACGGGCCGCCTCTGCTCGGGTGAAGCGGAGGTCCTTGGCGCCGATCTCCACGAGGATGTTCTCCGCGCGGAGCCGGCTGATCGGCCAGGTGGACGGTGGCCCGAAGCGGCTGCTGACCACCAGGCTCAATGACGGTGGCAGGTGTTCGATGAGCCGGCCGAGGGTGGCGTGGATCCGCTGGTCGTGAATGAGGTGGTAGTCGTTGAGCACCAGCGTCACCGCAGTGGCACACGCACACAGCTCGTTGACCAGCACCGGCACCACGTCGTCGAGCACGCTCGTGCCGGGGGCGGCCAGCAGGCGCTGGGACCGGCGACCCACTCCCGATTCCTCTCCTGCGACCTCGGCCAGGCCGGCCAGCGCATAGGACCAGAACCGGTGGACCTCGTTGTCGGACTCGTCGACGGAGTACCAGGCTGTGGGGCCGGGCACCGTGCGCAGCCATGCGGCGAGCGCGGTCGACTTTCCCCAACCGGCGGGCGCCTCGATGAAGGTGAGCCGTCCGGGCCCGGCGCGGGCCGACAGCAAGCCGGTCAGCTCCGGGCGTTCCATACATCCGGGCCACGGCCGCGGGGGCAACAGCTTGGTGCACAGCAGCCCACCGAAGCCGGACGCCGTGGCCGTCCATGGGTCACATGTCGTAGTGCCCGCCATGATTTCCGCCTTCTGGCTCATCGGGTGGCATCTACCGGGAACTACCTAGACCGCCGGTTGTCACGCATTAGGCAGCAGCACCGATGCCCGGCATGTCAAGCGCTCCTAGCGTTGACGGCATCACTCAACTTTCGCACAAGAGGACCTTCGCACAAGAGAGCAGGACAAGGGCATGCGAATCGGAATGGTCGCGCCGCCGGGCGCAGGCAAGGGAACGCAGGGTGCGCTGATCGCCGCCCACTTCAACATCCCCCACATCTGCACAGGTGAAATCCTGCGTGATCACGTCAATCGGGGCACCGATACCGGCCGAGTCGTGAGCGATTACCTCGACCGCGGGGAACTGGTGCCGGATGAGGTCCTGTGCGACACGATCCACCAGGCGCTCAGCGATGTGATAGCGGCCGGCGGCGACTATGTCCTCGACGGAATGCCACGCACCATGGACCAGGCGCGGGCGATCCACCGCGTCTCCTCGGAACTCGGCATGGCCCCGGACGTGGTGCTCCACCTGAAGGCCGACGACGAGACGGTCAGGCAGCGGATGCTGGCCCGAGCCGCTGTCGAACACCGCTCCGACGACACCGAGCCGGCCATCCGACGCCGGCTGGCGCTCTACCATCAGATGACGGAGCCGATCCTGGCCTGGTACGCCTTCCGCGGCATTCTTGTCACCGTCGACGCCACCCGCACCGCCGCGGAGGTGGGCCGGGAGATCCTCGCGGTGCTCGAGGTCCTGCGCCCGGTGATCCGCAACGTCCCGGAGAAGATGCGCCGACCGGTCGACCTCACCATGCTGACCCCGGCGATGGCGCAGGGCAGCTGACCGCCATCAGCCGCGCCCGCCCGCCGCGAGCGCGTAGACCCGGCGGGCGGTGCCGGCGCACACCCGCTCGGCGAGTCGCGCCGCGTCTGCCGTGCTGATCGCGTCGTCGGTCCGCCAGGCGTCCAGCATGCGGCGCAGGCTGTGCCGGAACTGGGCGGCGCCGATGAGGTACAGCTCGGGCAGCAGGTAGGCGTCGGTGGAGAAGAGCACCTTGCCGAACGGGGCGAGTTCGAAGAACTCGGCCAGCACCGCGTCGGCGCGCAGGCCGAGGTGTCCCACGGTCAGGCCGACGTCCAGGTACACGTGCGGGTAGACCTGTGCCAGCCAGCCGGCTTGGCGGTGGTACGGGTAGCAGTGCAACAACACGACGGGCACGTCGACGGCGGCGAGGAACGGCTGGAGGAGTGCGGGATCGGCGGCCGGCAGGGCCAGGTCGCGGTCGCCGAAGCCGGTGTGCACCTGCAGCGGCAGTCCCGTGTCGACGCCGGCCCACAGCAGGTGGCGTAGCAGCACGGGATCGGTGAGCCGCCCGCCGCCCCCGCGCAACCAGTCGCCGGCCGCCCGGCGGACCTCGGCCGCTGCCGGGCGTTCGGCGGGCACGGTCAACCCGGCGCGGTACGCGATGATCGATTTGACCGCGACCGCATGAGCCGTCCGGTCTTGGAGGGCCTCCGCGAGCGCGGCAGCGAACCCGGACGCGTCGACACCCGTGGCGGCCAGGTGCTCGGCGACCGCTTCGAGCCGTACGACCTCGCGTACCGTCGCGCCGGCGAGACCGCCGAGCGTCGCGGCGTCGAGCAGGTCCGGGCCGGCCAGGCCCGTGTCGACCAGCAACGTCGTGAGGCCCGCCGACCGCAGCAGGGTCTGCGTCGCCTCGCGCCAGCCGATGCCCGAGCGGTGGGCGAGGTAGTCGCCGATCTGCGCGTGGCGGGGGAGTCCGAGCGCGGGCGCGCACCAGCGCCGGAGCGCCAGTCCGACCTGACTGTCCAAATAGGACACTCCGGCCGGTGCGGGCAGGTGCGCCTCGGTGCACGCCAGCTCGAACGCCTCCGCGTCGAGCTCTCCCGCGACGACGGTGTGGCAATGGGCGTCGATCAGTACTTCCACCGGCCGGCCTCCGCGATCGCCGCCGGATCGGCATTGCGGAACAGCTCGGCTTCGGCGCGCCGCACCGCACAGAACGCCTCGAGCAGGGGCTCACCGAGGGCCGCCGGAAGCAGATCGTCGCGGCGCAGTGCTTCGACCGCCTCCTCGATGCCGCCCGGCAGCCGGGGCGGTCGCTCGGCGTCGGGGAGCAGCGCCGGGTCGATGGTGGTCTCGGGCGGCAGCCGCCGCTCACCGTCCGCGATCCCGGCGACGAGCGCCGCCACCGCACCGACCATCAGATACGGGTTCGCCGCTCCGTCGCAGCACTTGAGCTCGGCGTTGGCGGCCGCGTCCCGCTCACCGAGGCTGCCGGTCACCAGGCGCAGCGCGGCCTCGCGGTTCTCGTGGCCCCAGCACTGATACGGCGCCGCCCAATGCTGGGGCACCAGCCGCAGGTAGCTCGCCACGCTCGGTGCGCCGATCGCGGTCAGCGCCGGGAGCCGGTCGAGCAGCCCGGCCAGGATCGTCTCGCCCTGTGCGGTGAGCCCGTACGGGCCGTCGCCGCCGCTGAACAGGTTGCGGCCGTGCGACCAGGCGGACAGATGCAGGTGCTGGCCGTTGCCGACCTGCCCGGCGACCACGACGGGCGCGAACGACACCCGGTGGCCGAACGACTGGGACACGGCGCGGATCGTCTGCCGGACGAGCACGTGCTGGTCCGCCGCCGCGACCGGGTCGTCCGCGCCGACGGAGATCTCCAGCTGCCCCGGCGCGTACTCCGGGTGGAACTGCTCGACCGGCACGTCCTGCGCGTCCAGCGCCGCAAGCAGGCTGTCGACGTACGACGAAAGCTCCACGACGCGGGTCATGCCGTACGCCGGGCCCTGGCACGCCGGCGAGGCGTCGTCGGTGCCGACGAACCACTCGACCTCGAACGCCATCTGGAGGTCGACGCCGCGCTTGCGGGCGCGCTTGGCGCTGGTGCGGGCGAAGGTCCGCTGGCAGCCGGCGTGCGGCTCGCCCTCCTGGGTGAGCCGGTCGGCGGGCGCCCAGGCCCAGCCGGGCTGGGCGGCGAGAACGGTGAACCGGTCCAGGTCGGGGTACAGCCGCAGGTCGCCGACCGGGCCGCCGATGTGGCGGCTGGTGGTGATCGAGTCGTCGAGCAGGAACACGTCGAAGACCGGTGACATGCCGACCCCCCACGCCGCCGCATGCCCGAACCGGCCGATCGGCACCGTCTTCACCCGCGTCACGCCCGCGTTGTCGACGAAGGTCAGCGCCACCGCCCGTACCCCTCGGGCGGCCGATTCGTCAGCGAGCTGGCGCGCACGGGCGCTGCGCTCTTCACGCTCCATTGCCCGATTGTCCCTTGTCGGCCAGCTCCGTGGCGCGCCGTCCGTTGGCTCTCCACCATGCCGCGTACGTGCCGTCCCAGGGGAGGGGGTCCCTTCGCACCCCGTCGGAGCGGTACGTGCGCCGGGTGGGGAAGACCGTGACCTCCATGTCCGCCTCGGACTGGCGGGAAGCGAGCCTCACCTCGTCGAATGAGTCGTCCACCGGGACGACCGGCCGGCCGCTCATGACGACGTGGATGTGATCGAAGATGCCGTGCTCGAACGAGTCGAACACGGTGATCGTCAGGAAGCAGGCGCCGAGCGGGTTGGGCGGGTCGGGTCTCTCGCGGGCGGCCGCCCACTCCGCAATCGTGTGACCCGCTGCCCACTCGAACCGGGCTACCTCCCCGGGTCGCAGGAGGCGTTCTGTCCTCGCGGCGGTCGCCTCCACGAACTGGGCGTGGTCGTCGAGTCGCACGCGTGCGGTGGTCGCGCCCTCGTTGATCAGTACGCCCCGGGTCTGGAACCACATGAGCCGGGTCCGCTCGGCGTCGCGTGCGAATAGACGCGCCGGCGAGGCCGCTTCGGCCTGCGCCACGGAACGCTGGTCGAGCAGCCGCACCTCGTTCCCGTAGGGCATCCGGTCGCGCGTCGCATCGATCAACGGTGGCCATTGCGGCGCCTCGAACAGCGCGACGACGAGCGGAGCCCGCTCGTCCGTCCTGGCGCGTGCCGCTTCCCGGACCGCCGCCGTGGCGGCCTTGAGGACCTCCTGGGCGAGGGCGACCTGCTCGTCGGCGGTCTTCGACTGTGCCGCGCTGATCTCGACCTGCCGCTGCAGCTCCGGCAACTGCTTGGCGGCGGTCCGGGCCGCCCGCCGCCCCGAGCGAGCGGCCGAGGCGGCGGCTGTCGCCGCGGCGACCGCACCGATGGCCGAGACGATCTGAATCCACTCGGCCAACGTCAGACGACCGATGCTGGCTGCCAGCGCATCCCAAAAAGCCCGCACGATGTGCGACCTGCCCCGCTCGGGAAGGTATAAGCACTTGATGCCGACGTGACGCCGCAATGCCGGGTGAGGATGAGCCGTGGGGTGATGCCTGTCGTGGCTCAGGCGGAGAGCAGGCCGCCGTCGATGATCACGGACTGTCCCGTCAGGTAGGCCGAGCCCGGACCGAGCAGGTACACGATCAGGGCGGCGACCTCCTCCGGATCGCCCTGCCGGCCCAGCGGCACCCGCGTGACGATGCCGTTCAGGGCGGCCTCGGTGTCGGCCTGGGCGTTCCAGTACGGATCGTTGAACGGGGTGTCGATCCACCCGGGACACACGCTGTTGACGCGGACTCCACGGCCCGCGAGCTCGACCGCCAATGATCGGGTCAGGCTGATGAGCGCGCCCTTGGACGCGGCATAGGCGAACGTGCCGGGACTGCCGCGGTGGGCCGCGGTCGAGCCCGTGAACACGATGCTCCCGCGGGTGTCCGCCAGCGCCGCCATGGCCGCCTGGGCCAGCAGGTAGGGCGCCCGCACGTTCACCGCCATGGTCGCTTCCCACGCCTCGAACGCGAAGGACTCCAGCGGAGCGACGACGTGCAGACCGGCGGTCACGACAACGTGGTCGAGCCGCCCGAACGCCTCCAGGGCGGCGTCCACGGCGGCCTTCGGCGCGTGCCGGTCGGCCAGGTCGTGGTGCCCCACGACGATCCGTCCCGGGGCCTGCTGTGCCGCCACCTCCCGGGCCGCCGGGTCATTGACGTCGGCCAGGTAGACGTCGGTCCCGGCGGCGCGCAGGGCCCGCACGGTCGCCCGTCCGATGCCGGTGGCGCCGCCGGCGACCAGCGCGACGGTCACTCGCCGGCCACCGCGTACGCCCGGTAGTTGGCCGATCCCGGCCCGGCCGCACGGTTCTTCACCACGGCGGCCGCGTGGTACACCGCCGAGCTCGGCGTGGCATCATGCACGACGGCCGGGACGTCGCCGCCCTTTGCGTCGCTGCCGGCCAGGGCGTCGAGGATCCGCGCGAGGAACTGGGGCAGGTCGTTGGGCAGCTGCGAGGTGATGAGGTTGCCGTCGACCACGACGGCCTCGTTGCGCCAGTCGCCACCGGCGTGGATCACGTCGTCCTTGATGACGGGGACCGACGTGACGGCCCGCCCCTTCACGATGTCCGCCGTCGCCAGCAGCCACCCCGCGTGGCAGATCGCCGCGACCGGGGCGGCCCGGTTGTTCAGGGCGCGGACGAACTCGACGAAGCGCGGTTCCCGGCGCAGGTACTCGGGGGAGAAGCCGCCGGGCACGATCACCGCGTCGAAGTCGTCGGGCGACACGTCCGCGATGCCGACCTCGGCCACCACCGGGTAGCCCAGCTTGCTGGCGTAAACCTCGCCGGCGCGGCTGCCGACGATCGTGACCTTCACACCGGCCTCGCGCAGCCGCAGGACCGGATACCACAGCTCCAGCTCCTGGTACAGGTTCTCGGCAAGGACAGCGACTCGAGCCTTCTGCAGTTCCATCCAGTCCTCCGTCAGACCGCAATCGACAGGATGCGTCGAGGGTTGTGAATCATGATCTGGTCGAGCTGTTCGTCGGTGACGCCCTTGGACTTCAGGCGCGGGACCCAGCTGGTGAACATGTAGTTGAGGTTGACCTTCTCGTTCTCCAGCTGCGGGTCGGACTCGGTGACCGTCGCCCGGGGGTTGAAGAACCACCGGTCGAACGACAGGACGATGCGGTCCAGGTAGCCGTCCTCGATGAGTTCGATGAGGGCATTGGCCATCGCCTCGTCCAGCTCCTCCGCGCTGCCGACGCGCCAGGGGATGCCGATGTGGTCCAGCTGGACGTTCGCGCCCATCTTGAGGATCTCGCGCATCATCGCGACCTGCGGCGGCACGAAGGCGTGGCCGATGATCACCTTGGACAGGTCCATGCCGACCTCGTCGAGGATCTCGAGCTGCTCGCGCCCCGGGTTCGTGACCTCGAAGTCCATCGGGTCGATGTGGGTGTTGATGCCGCAGCCGGTCTCCATGGCCGCCTTGCCGGCCGCCCGGATCAGGCGGTCCTCCACCTCGTGGACGTGGCGGCCGTACGCGCCCACCGGGCTCGGCTTGGGCAAGACGCTCTCCTGACCGGTGGCGATCTTGATGGCGCCGGCCTTGTACGGCGTCTGCTGCCACGCGAACACCATGCCCTCGGTGAGGTCGCGCACGAAGAACTCGGTGAGCTCCTCGATGGTCTGCCGGCGCCAGTAGTACGGCACACCCATGCGTTCCGGGAAGAATCCGGTGATCGCCACGACGTTGATGCCGGTGCGCCGGGCGACGTCCACCATGAACTGCGGGTGGCGGCCGACCTCGGCCGGGGTCATGTCGATGAGGGTGTTGTACCCGTTGGGGATCATGCCGTCGATGATCTGGCCGCTGACCCGTTCGACGGCGGCGGGATGGTCGAACGCGGTCCGGTGGTCCAGCTCGGCCCCGGGGTAGCCGTAGAGCAGGTGCTCGTGGGTGAGGATGCGGCCCGACTCCTCGGCCGGGACGTCACCGAGCACGGTACGGAAGATCTGCATGACGAAACGCTCCTTCGACGTCGACGAGAGCAGGCGCGCGGCGGCTCAGCCGGCCAGCTCGGTCCGCAGCCGGATGAACAGGGAGGGCAGAGCGTCGGCGTCCGCCGCGACGCGGTCGGGATCGACGTCGAGGACGACCTCCCGGACCAGGTGGGCGCCGGAGCCGCTGGCGTAGATGGGCACCTGCGCCGCGCGCAGCCGGCGCAGGAGTGACACCTGCGCGTTGCTGATCGCCGGGCGACCGGTCACGGTTCCCGGCACCACCAGTGCATCCACGTCCTCGGACACGACCTCGTCCGCGGCTGAGTCCCCGAGGACCGGGTAGCCCAGGTGGCTCTCACACGGACCGTCCCCCGGACCGACGACCTTGACCTCCGCCCCCTCCTCCCGGGCGCGCAGGACCGGGTACCAGAACTCGAGCTCCTGGTAGCCGTCGAAGGCGAAGACGACGATCGAACGGTTGGACAAGCTCATGGGACTGGCCTTTCAGGAAAACTGGTCTACAGGAAGGACCAGTTTGAGTGTGTCACACGAATGATCGGCGCGGAAGGTCGTCAGGGGCTCGCCGCGGTCAGCTTGTCGAGCGCGTAGGACGCGGCGCCACGCAGCGCCGCGTCCTCGTCCTCTGCCACGTGGTGCAGCTCCGTGCGGGCCCAGCGCGGCCGGGTGCGGTCCCAGTGCGTGCGCACCGCCCGGCCGAACCAGGTGTCCGGGCTCAGGGCCGCGCCGGCCAGGACGATGCGGTGCGGGTCATGCGTCGCGACGATCGTGCGCAGGCCCGCGGACAACGCGACCGCGGACCGGTCGAGCACGTCGGCCGCCCGGCTGTCGCCGTTCTCCGCGGCGTCCTGCAGGTCCCCGGCGTGCAGGACGCGCCCGCCGGCGCGCGCGGCGAGCATGGGACTCGACCCGTCCTCCGCGAGTGCGTTCGCGGCCTCGGCCAGGCCCCGTCCGGAGACCAGTGCCTCAAGGCAGCCGGTGCCGCCGCAGGGGCAGCGGGGGCCGTCCACGTCGATCACCACGTGGCCGAAGTCGCCGGCTCCGCCGAGCCCGGGGTCAAGCGCGCCATCCCTGACCACCGCTCCGCCGATGCCGGTGCCCATGGTCAGGACGGCGGTCGTCCCGTGCGGCCAGTGCGCGGCCACGCCCAGTGCCGTGGCCTGAGCGTCGTTGAGTAGATAGGTGGGCAGCGGCAGGTGTGGACGCAGGGCGGCCGCGACGTCGGTGCCGTCGGTGAAACCGAGGTTGAGGGCGGTGCCGACGATGCCTTGCTGGACCACGCCCGCGATTCCCACGCCCACCGCGGCCGGCGCCTGGGCGAGGTGCGAGGTGACCCGCAGGACCATGTCGGCGACGGTGGCGTACTGCTCGGCCAGGCCTGGCGGCTTGGCGCGACGATCCTTGTGCACGACGCGGCCGCCCGACACGGCGGCTGCCCTGATCCAGGTCCCGCCCCAGTCGACGGCGGCGACGAGGATGTCGTGACCGCCGTCGACCGCGAGGTCATGCAACGCAGCCCGGCCGGTACTCGCCGGCCACCGAGAAGAGGCACGAGGCGGGCTCGTGGCTCATGTTGTAGAACGAGTGCTGTGTGCCGGCCGGGATTCGCACGCCGTCCCAGGGGTCCAGCTCGACCCATTTCTTCGTGCCGGTGAGCTCGACGTGCAGGTTGCCCGACTCCACGAAGATCACCTTGTCGGCGCCGTGGCTGTACACGTCGCTGCGCTGGCCGCCCAGGAACGACATCTTCCCGGCGGTGAGGTGCTCGGTGCTGGCCAGGATGCCCACGAGGATCTCGCGGCCCCGGGTGGTGCCCTCCATGCGCCAGAGGGTGTCGGCCTCCCGGATCATCCAGGTCGTCCGCTCGCGCGGGGTGTCACGGGCCATCGGCCAGTTGCCGAGCAGCTCGTCCTGGCCCTGCTTCGGCGGGCCGTCGAGCGGGGGCTGGGAGCGCGCGTAGGCACCGCCCGTGCCGGCCTTGGGTGCGGGCTGGAAGAACTCGAGCATCCGCAGCTGAACGTTGCTGTGGTTCCACTGGTAGTGCCAGGTGTCCTTGCGGAAGAAGATGGCCTCACCGGGGTTGACCACGAAGACCTCGCCGGTGACCGGATTGCTCTGGACCATGCGCCCTTCGAGCACGTAGAAGAGCTCGTCCGCGCCGAACACGGTGGGGTGGGCGGGCGAGGAGATCGCGGAACCGTTCGGCGGCATGCCGACGATGTTGAGGTTCATCGTCGCGTCGTCGGCGTAGAACCAGTCGCACAGCCGTCCGGTGGTCTCGTCGCCCCACGTGCGCCGCTCGAGGTCCCGATACCGAAGGACCTGCGGCTCGCGGATGCTCTCGTCTGTCATGTCGCCCTCTCGTGCCAAACTGGTCTGTATATTGGACCAGTCTGGTGGTCCGGGTCGTGCGTGTCAATCGAATCGGCCATGCCCGGCCCATGCACAGCAAGGGAGTTAGGATGCAGCGCACACGAACGAACCCGAGGAGCGGCAGCCGTGGCGAAGGCACTGGACCTCAAGGTCTCCCCGGCCCGGGTGGAGGGCCGCAACAACGCGGTCGAGGCCTACCGTGCCCTCTCCGAGGCGCTGACCGTGGGACAGTTCCCGGCGGGCACCCGGCTGCCCGGTGAGCGCACCCTGGCCGCCGAGCTGGGGGTCAGCCGGGCGACGCTGCGGCAGGTGCTCAGCGCCCTGGCCGACGCCGGACGGATCGTGCCGTCGCCGCAGCGCGGCTGGTTCGTCGCCGAGAACCGGCTCGTGCACGAGCCCAACCGGCTGCGCGGGCTCAGCGAGGTCGCCCGCGAGCGCGGCATGGAGGCGACGTCCCGGGTCATCCGGTCCACGGTCCGCCCGGCCACCCTCGCGGAGGCGGAGGTCCTGGGCATCGACACCTCCCAGCCGGTGATCGACCTGCGCCGGGTCAGGTTCCTGGACGGCTCGCCGCTCAGCGTCGACCACTCGTGCCTCGATGCCGCCCGGGTGCCCGGCCTCGAGGACGTCGACTTCACCGGCGTGTCGCTCTACGACGTGCTGCGCGACCGGTATGACATCGCGGCCAGCCGGTGCGACTACGAGCTCGCGGCGGAGGCGGTCAAGGCACGGGAGGCCAAGGTGCTCGGCCTCGAGCCCGGCGACCCGGTGCTGGTCGGTTACCAGAAGACCTTCGACCAGCACGACCAGTGCTTCGACGTGGGCCGCCAGCTGTACCGCGGGGACGCCTACCGGTTCCAGGCCTCGCTGTTCCGCTTCTGACCCTCTGTCGTCTAGCCCTTCATCGCGCCCGATGCCATTCCCTGCATCAGCCGCTTCTGGACGACCAGGAAGAAGATCACCACGGGGATCGTGAAGATCACGCTCGCCGCCATCACCCCGCCCCAGTCGGTGTAGTAGCTGGAGAAGTACTGCTGCAGGGCGACGGGGAGCGTTTCGATCTCGGGCCGCTGCATGTACGTCGCCGAGAACATGAGCTCGTTCCACGACGTGATGAACGCGTAGACGGAGCTCGCGGCCAGCCCCGGCCAGGCCAGCGGAAACACGATCGACCAGACGGCGCGCAGCCGGCTCGCCCCGTCGACCAGGGCAGCCTCTTCGAGCTCGAACGGGATCTCCACGACGAACGAGCGCAGCATGAACGTGCACAGGCCCACGGTCAGGGCCAGGTGGCTCAGGGTCAGCCCCTGAAACGTGTTGAGCAGGCCGGCGTTGCGGAACAGCGTGAACAGTGGGATGACGAGGATGGTCTGCGGCAGCAGCTGCGTGACGAGGATGACGACCGTGAGGATGTGCCGCGTCCGCAGCCGGTAACGGGCCAGGGCGTAGCCCGCCAGCAGGGCGATCAGGCCGGTCAGCAGCGTCGTCGCCGCGGCGACGATGAGGGAGTTGCGGAACTGGGTGGGAATGTTGCCGTCGAGCAGGTGCGTGTACCGCTCCACGGTCGGCGACGTGACGATGAACCGCGGGGTGCGGGTGAACAGCTCGCTGTCGGGCTTGACCGACGTGACCAGCATCCAGAAGAACGGGAACAGGCTGCTCACCACGATCACGGCGACGAACAGGAACAGCGCACCACGGCGCAACAGTGACGTCATCGGACGTCCTCTCGATTCAGCCGGACGTACAGCACGCTCACCGCGGCCAGCATGAGGAACAGGACCACGGCCATGGCCGCGGCGGAGCCCTGATCGAGCTGGGCGAAGGCCTCGAGCCAGGTCAGCAGGGACAACACCTCGGTCGAATGGTCCGGGCCGCCGGGCGGCGTGGTCATCACCAGGAAATGGTCGAAGGACTGATACGCCCAGATGGTCGAGATCGTGGTCATCACGACCAGCAGGGGACGGATCATGGGCAGCCGGATGCGTCGCAGGACCTGCCAGGCGCTGGCGCCGTCGACCCGGGCCGCCTCCACCACTTCACCGTGCGTGCCGCGCAGCCCGGCGAACAGGGAGACCGCCACGAAGGGCACCGAGTGCCAGACGACGGCGACCGTGATGGCCACCATGGCCGGCGTTCCTGTGCTGAACCAGGAGTAGCCCTTGAAGGAGTCCAGGCCGAACCAGTTGACCAGCAGCCAGTTGACCACGCCGTACTGGTCGTCGAACATCCACTTCCACACGACGCCCGACGCGACCCGCGGCATGGCCCAGGGCAGCAGCACGATGACGCTGAGCACCTTGGCCGCGCGGGGTGCGGCGTCGAGGACCAGGGCGATGGCCAGGCTCAGCAGGATCGTGGTGACGACCACCGCGACCGCGAACAGGGTCGTGCGCAGCAGCGCGGCGGTGTAGTCGGGGTCGGCGAAGATGTCGCGGTAGTTCTTCAGCCCGACGAACGGTCCGCTCTGCAGGTACTCGCCGTCGTAGAACGACAGCCAGATCGTGCGCGCCACGGGATATCCGACCACGCCGACGATCACCGCGAGCAGCGGCGCCAGAAAGGCCCACGGCAGGAATCGCTTCTCGAAGCCTTGCTGCCCGCGCGGCAAGCGCCGCTCGCGCAGCGTCCTCGGGATGGCCGAGGACGCTGCGCGCCGGATCGTGGTCTTCACATTCTCAACCAATTGCCTGGTTCACCTGGTCAGCGAGTTCCTTCATGGCGGCGTCGGCCGTCTTCTTGCCGCTCATGATCGACTGCATGGCGTTCACGATGGAGTTGGCCCCCTCGACCTTCCCCCAACTGGCCACCGGGGGAATGGAACGGGTGTGGTCGGCCTGGTCGGCGTACGCCTTGAACAGCGGGGCGGAGAAGGACCCGGTGGCCTTCTCCTGGGCCAGCGCGTCGTTCGTCGCCGGGAGCAGACCCAGGTTCGAGGTGACCGGCACGAGGTTCTCCTTGTTCATCATGAACTTCACGAAGTCGTTCGCCACCGCCTTGTTGTTGCACTCGCGGAACACGGCGAGGTTGCTGCCGCCGGCGAACGTGTCGTTGTTCCCGCCCGGCCCCTTGGGCAGGACGGCCGTGCCCAGCTTGCCCTCCAGATCGGGGCTCTGCTTGAGAATGGTCCGCAGGTCCCACGACCCGCCGACCATCATCGCCGTCTGGCCGAGGCCCATGGACTTGTCGACGTCGGCCGCGGTCCAGGCCGAGGCGCCGGCGGGCGACAGGTGATCCTTGGTCAGCAGGTCGGAGTAGAACTGGAACGCCTGGACGGACTGCGCCGAGCCGGCCTCGGAGACCCACTTGTCGCCGCTCTGCTTGGCGATCTCCCCGCCCCAGTTCCAGATCAGCGGCAGGTAGTACCAGTGCGCGCCGCCGATGATGCCGAACCCGTTGACGCCCTGGTGCTTCGCCTGAATGGCCAGGGCGTCCTCGCGCAGTTCGTCCCACGTGGCGGGGGGTGCGGTCTTGCCGATCGCCTCGAGCATGTCCTTGCGGTAGATCAGGGCGCGGACACCGGTGTCGTAGGGAACGGCGTAGGACTTGCCCTTGAAGACGGTCGACTCGATCATGCCGGGCACGTAGGTGCCCTGGAGCGTCTTGGGGTCGTCGGCGTACACCTGGAGGGCATTGAGCGCCGCGAATTCGGGGGTCCAGGTGTTGCCGATGAGCGCGACACAGGGAACGCTGCCGCCGGCGATCGAGGTCAGGTACGTCTGGTGTGCGTCCTTACCGAGGAACCGGAGGTTCACCTTGGTCCCCGGGTGTGCGGCGGCGTAGTCGTCCGCCAGCTTCTGCATGATCGGCTGCTGGGCGTCGCCGATGGGGTCGCCCATCCAGAAGTCGATGTTTCCCTTGATCTCGCCCGAGCTGTTCGCGCCCGAGTCACTTCCTCCACCACAGGCCGCGAGGGCGAGGGCTCCCGTCAGTGCGATGGCCACGGCGACACGGCCGCGCCATAAGTTCCTTGCACGCATCGCTGCTCTCCTCTGCTGGGGACCGAAGACCTGCCAAGCGCGGGGTACGCGGTGCCTCCGGACCTGTCAACCTGCCCGGCTGTCTGACAGCCGGATAGGTTGTCCCTCAGGGTGCACCGCAGTGGGGTGGATCGCAAGGGCCTCCGCTCTGTTCGTTACCAAGTTTCCTTGCGCCCGGGGGCCGCGGTTTGGTAGACACGCGGGAGAGATCGGTTTCGGATCGCCGCTGGTCAGGTTGGGTATCGGCCGGTCGCGAAGCGGCTTGAGAAGGTGAACATGTAGTAACACGACTCAGTATCTTGACCTTGTGCTAGCAGGTCAAGAATGGTTTGGTCGTAGGCATGTTCCTGCGGTTCACGTCGCGGACCAACGCCGACGGCGCGGTGGTGCGCTATGTCGCGCTGGCCCACAACCGGCGGGTGGACGGGCGGATCAAGCCGGACGTCCTGATGAGCCTGGGCCGCGTGGACCAGGTTGACGTGGCCGGGCTGCAGCGGCTGGCCGCGTCGATCGGCAAGCACTTCGGCGGTGACGAGCCGGCCGGTGCCGCGCCGGCGGGTGCGGCCGTCCAGGCCTCGTCGCTGGAGGTCGTCGACGTCCGGGCCGTCGGGGTCACCTGGCTGCTGCACGGGCTGTGGCACCGCCTCGACGTGGGCGCGGCCATCCGTGCGGCCACCGGCGCGCGGCGGTTCACCGCCAACCTGGAACGGGTGTTGTTCGCGCTGGTCGCCCACCGGGCGGTGGCCCCGATGAGCGGGCTGCCGGCCGCCGAATGGGTGCGCGAGGAGGCCGCCGTACCGGGACTGTCCACGATGGACGATGAGCACGCCTGCCGGGCGATGGATCTGCTCGTGGACGCGGACACGCAGGAGCGGGTGCAGGAGTCGCTGTTCCTCGCCGTGGCCGACCGGCCCGACCGGTTGTTCTTCGACACCATCCGGTTCGAGTGCGACGACGGGGAGCGGCTCGTCATCGGCCTGGCCGTGACCAGGGACGGCATCCCGGTCCGTTGCTGGTGCTGGCCGGGTGGCGCCGGTGACGACGCCGTCCCGGCCGAGGTCCGCGACGAGCTGGACCGGTATCCGGGCCTGGTCGTCACCGTGGTCGAGCGTGGCTTCTCCGGCGCGGACGACCTGGCCGGCCTGCGCCGCGCCTTCGGGCACTACATCGCCGGGATGCGCATGTGCGCCGGCAACCGCCTCGTCGCGGCGGTGTTGTCCCGCCCGGGCCGCTACCGGTACGTCCGCGACGATCTGCGCGTCCGGGAGGTCCGCCTCGACGGTCAGGACGCCCGGTTCGTCGTGTGCCACGACCCGGACCGGGCGCAGCGCGACCGCCGGCAGCGCGACGACGCGATCGCCTACGTCCAGGCCGAACTGACCCGGATCGCCGACCGGTGCGCCCGGGACGAGGCCGCCCGTGTGCGGGCCGAGTGCGCGCTACGCGACCACCCCACCCTCGGCCGCTGGCTGATCCGGCCACCCGCCGGGCGCCTGAAGGTGGACCTGGCGAAGGTCAAGGCCGAGGCCAGGCTCGACGGCAAGTACCTCATCGCCACCTCCGACCCGCACCTCAGCGCCGAAGACATCGCCTTGGGCTTCAGGAACCTCCTGGAAGCTCGTGACCTCAAGACCCAGCTGCTGCCCGGACCGGCGGCCGGCCGGTCGGGGCACCGCATCCGTGCGCACGTGCTGATCTGGTGGCTGGCCCTGCTGCTGACCCGAGTCGCCGAGCGCTGCAGTGGTCAAACGTGGCGGACCATCAACCGGCGGCTCGGGCGGGTGGCCCAGGTGACCCTCGCCGGTCCGTCCGGCCCCGTCACGCAGACCACGCCGCTGGGCCCCGAGCAGGCGGCCATCTACCGGGCGCTGTCCATCCAGCCGCCGGCGCGGGTCACCGCGTCCGCTCGCGGTCGCCGAGGAGTTCGCGGGCGTTCTCGCTGAGCACCGCCGAGCGACGCGTGTCGCCGAGGTACTCGCACAGGAGGGCGAAGCGCCCGGCCACCTCGTCGAGCGACGAGAACGGGAAGTCCGTGCCGAGCACCACCCGCGTGTCGTCGATGAAGGACAGCAGCGCGCCGAGGTCGGCGGCGGTGTGGGACAGGGCGGTGTCATAGCGGAACGCCGCCAGCGCGCGCAGGACGCCCTGCGAGGCGACGGCCGCGAGCTCCGGCATGCCCTCGGCCAGCACCATGCGCGGGGCGACGACCGGCATCGCGCCGCCGCAGTGCGAGAAGACCCACCGGATCCGCGGGAATCGGCGCGGCACGTCGGTGAGGAGCAGGTTCGTGATGAGTCGCGTCGAGTCGAAGAGGTACTCCAGGACCGACGGCCTGATGGGGATCTCGCCCTCGGGCCACCACGCGGGCAGCACCGGGTGCACGTGGACGAGCGCACCGCGGTCGTTCAGGGTCTCCAGCAGGCCGTCGAACTTGGGATGGCCGACGTACGACCCGGCGTAGCTGGTGAGCAGGCCGACGCCGGCGAACTCCGGCCGGTCGAACACCCGCTCGACCTCGGTGAGCGCGGCATCGACCGAGGGCAGCGGCAGGCAGGCGACGGCCGCGAACCGCCCGTCGCCGTCGCGGACCACCTCGGCCAGCTCGTCGTTGGTGTCCCGGCACAGGGCCGTGGTGAAGGTCTGATCGCCGAAGTAGAACCCGGGTGAGGCGACGGACAGGACGGCCAGGTCGATGCCCAGCCGGTCCATCATCCGGATCGAGTCCGCCGGCTCCCACACCGGGAACGGGGCGCCGGGCTGAGCCTGGATTCCCAGTGCCGTCAACCGGCTGACATAGGACGCCAACGGCGCGTGGTGGTGAAAGTCGACGATGGTCATGACACCAGCTCTCGGACGGCGCGAATGGTTCGCAAGAGGTCTTCGGGCCCGCCCGCCTCGTGGCCGTTGAACTGCCACACGGTCATCTCCTTGGGCCCGGCGTAGGCATTGTATGCAGCGAAAACGGTGGAAGGCGGGCTCACGACGTCGTGCAGGGCGACGCAGAACCGGCCGGGACAGGTGGCCCGCCGGGCGAAGGACACGGCGTCGAAATACGCAAGCGTCTCGAAGGCGCGCTCCACCGAACCGCGGTGGGCGGCCAGCCATTTGACGATCTCCCCGTGCGGACTGTGGTCCGTCACCTGTACCGCGCGCCGGAAGGCGGACAGGAACGGCACATGCGGCATCGCCAGCCGGACATCGTCGCGCAGGCCGGCGGCCACGAGCGCCAGGGCACCCCCCTGGCTGCGGCCCGTGACCGCGATCCGGTCGCGCGCTACGGCTTCGTGGGTCACCACGGCATCGACGAACCGGTACGCGTCGGTGAAGAGGCGGCGGTAGTAGTACCGCTCGGGGTCGAGGATGTCCCGGGTCATGAACCCCGGCACGGACGGGCCCGACCCGTGCGGGTCCGCGGTGTGGCCGGCGCGCAGGGCGCTGCCCTGGCCGCGGGAGTCCATGACGGCGTGCGCGAAGCCGGCACTGGCGTAGGCGAGCGACTCGACCGGGTGCCCGCGTCCGCTGCCGTAGCCCAGGTACTCCACCACGAGCGGCAGAGGGCCGGTTCGCTCGTGCGGCAGCAGCAGCCACCCCCGTACCTCGTCCCCGGCGTATCCGGCGAAGGTGACGTCGTACACGTCGACGGTCCGGACCAGGGCGTCGACCGGCTCGAACCGCGGATCGAGGGGATGGGCGCCCTGCTCGTGCAGGGTGCGGCTCCAGAAGGCGTCGAAGTCCCCGGGCTCGGGGTGCGGGTACTCGTACCGCACCAGTTGATCGAGGGGAAGGTCCACCTGCATTGCGCGACTCCTGTCCGACAGTCCGACAGGAGTCTACGCAGTGACGGTCCCGCCGGGGAAGGACAACTTGTCATGCAACCTGATAGCCTGCTAGGCAGGCGAGACCAGGAGCTACAGGTGGAGGTGCGGGCATGGCGCGGACAGTCGCCTCCGGGTACGACGTCGTTGCCGTCGCGGGCGACCCGGAAGAGCGGGGATACCAGTACGGCCTCGCCGCGAAGACCCGGATCGAGCACGCGTTGCGGACCTACGCCGGCGTGTTCATGCACTACGCGTCGTGGGACTGGGAAACCGTGCGCCGACATGGACTCCGGTTCGCCGGTCCCATCGAGGACTTCTCGCCGGCGTCCGCCCGGGAGATCCGGGCGATCGCCCGAGGTGCCGGCGTCGAGGTGGCCGACATCCTGGCCCTGAACACCCGCAGCGAGATCATGTTCGCCGCTCCCGGACGGGCCCGAGCGGTGGCGTCCACCGAGTGCACGTCGTTCGCGCTGACCCCCGGGCGCACGACCTCCGGCACCACGCTGATGGGCCAGAACTGGGACTGGATCGAGGGTGCCCGGCAGACCGCGATCGTGCTGCAGGTGCGCCGGGACGACGGCCCGGACTTCGTCACGGTGGTCGAGGCCGGGATGCTGGCGAAGGTCGGGGTCAACTCCAGCGGGGTCGGCCTGTGCACCAACACCCTCATCTCCGACGGGGACGAGGGCCGGTTCGGCGTGCCGTACCACGTGCTGCTGCGATCGGTGCTCGACAGCGACAGCGGTGCGGAGGCCGCCGAGCGGATCCAATCCACGTCGCGGGCGAACTCCGCGAACTATCTCATCGCCGACGCGGGCGGGTTCTGCGCCGACATCGAGACAGGACCGGGCGACGGCCCGTGCGGCGTGATCACTCCCGTCGACGGTGCGGTCACGCACGCCAACCACTTCCTGGTCGACGGTCTCACGGGGGTGGACCGCTACCTCGAGCGCAAGGCGCACACGCGCAACCGGCTGCACCACCTGACCGCGCGGGTGCAGCAACATGACGCGCACACGATCGAGAGCCTGCAGGCGGCCCTCGCCGATCACGCGGATGCGCCGTACAGCGTGTGCCAGCACCCGGACGCGGCCCAGCCGGTCGCCGAGCGCACCTGCACCATCGCGGGGATCGTGATGGATCTGTCGGCCCGCACGCTGGTGCACGCCGCCGGCAGCCCGTGCGAGTCGGCCTGGTCGGTGCCGGTGGGCATCGATGCCTAGTTCTGACCGGACGGCTGCCCGACAGGCTGTTAACCTGGCAGCCGTGAAGGTGATCCCCGTCGCGCAGCGCACTGCCGCGGAACACGTGCGATCGCAACTCGTCGAACTCATCGAGTCGGGCGAGTTCGCGGTGGGTCAGCGGCTGCCCTCCGAGGCCGAGCTGTCCAAGTCGTTCGCGGTCAGCCGTTCGGTGATCCGTGAGGCGCTGCACAGCGTGAACGCGCTCGGCCTCACCCGTTCGTATGCCGGCAAGGGCACCTTCGTCGACGCGCAGTTCGCGCCGTCCCAACTGCTGACCGGCAAGTACCTTCCGCGGGACCTGCACGAGGTCCGCCGGACACTGGAGGTGCCCCTCGCGGCCCTCGCGGCCGAGCGCCGTTCGCGGGCCGACCTCAAGACGATGACCGCGCTGCTGGTGCGGTTCCGTGAGGAGCAGGACCCCACCATCCGGGTCGGCATCGATGCCGACTTCCACGTGGCCATCGCCACCGCGACCGCCAACCCGCTGTTTCCCCGGCTGGTCTCGGAGCTGCGTTCGGTCCTGCAGGAGCAGGCCATCGCCGCGGCCGCTGTGCCGGGCCGGGCGGTCCAGGCGGCCGACGAGCATGACGCCATCCTCGCCGCCATCTCGGAGCGCGACGCCAACGGGGCGGCCAATGCGATGAAGCTGCACCTGGCCGCCGTTGAGGACACCGTGACCGGGCCCGGACGCCGCAAGTAGCAGCGCGGCCGCCCGGGGACGTCGCCTGGCCGCATGGTCAGGCGGCCGCGCCGGCGAGCGCGGGCGTCATGGCGCGGGCGCACAGCTCACGCGCCCACCGGATCCGGCCCAGCGCGACCTCGGGACGGTCGCCGAACACCTCCGCGGCCCGGGCGTAGCACTCGTCCGGCCCGAGCTGCTCGAGCGTGCGGTGCACGGTCTCGCGAATGGTGGCGTCGTCGAGGTCGCCGTATGCCGACGCGTCGGAGACGAACAATGCCATGCTCAGCATCGGCTCAAGCGGGCAAGTCGCCATGGGAATCACCTGTTCAAGGGGGTGTGGAATGTTTTTCTACATCCAGGTTCTCTCGTACAGTTGTGGGACAGCCTCGGCGCCAGCGGGACTCTCCGACTACGGTTAACACCACCCGCTCATACCTGCTGGCAGGTATACCGCCTCACCCCTCACCGGGCCGTGCCGCATCCCGATCCGGCCGATCCGGCACCTGGCCCTGCGGAGGCGGCAGAACACCACCCGGCCGCTCGCCGACCGCCGCTCCGAACAGGTCCCGAGCCTCGGCGCCGCCGTCGAGCTGGCGGTTGACCCTGTGGGTGACCCGCCAGCCGTGCGCGGTGCGGACGAACTCCCAGCGGTTGGCGCCCGTGCGCCAGATCCGGAAGCTGCCGGTCGCCTCGTCGCGAAGCACCAGCTGCGAATAGGTGGTGGCGACGGCCCGGTCGCCGTCCACCTCCAGGTGCGGCAGGCCCTGCAGGTGGGCGGCGCCGGCGTGGATCAACCGCTGGTGCAGTTCGCCGGTCACCATGTCCGCGATGGCCGCGTGGCCGTGCAGCACCGCCGGATAGGTGTCGTAGACGCCGTCGTCGGTCCACAGGCGCGCGGTCGGGTCCGCCGAACCGCTGTCCACGGCGGGACCGTACGTGGCGAGGATCTGCATGAGGGCCAGCCGGTCCTCGAGGTCCCTCACGCGGCGCTGCAGCTCGGCGATCGCCCGGTCATGTTCCGGCATGCCGTACCTCCTCAACGGTGACGGTGTCAGGCGGTGGCGGCCGGCTCGTCGGCGGCCGACCATGCCGCCTGCGCGAAGAGTTGCCGGAAGGCCGCCAGCTGTTCGACGCAGTGCTCCGCGCTGCGATGGCGCAGGACGATGTTCATCATCGTGGCTCCGGCCGCCTGCAACTGCTCGACGTGGCGGCGTGCGCCGTCCGGGTCCGCGATCGGGTCCAGCGGCGGCGGCGTGAGGATCACGTCGAAGCCCTCCGGTCGCTCGACCGCGGCCAGCATGGTGGTGATCTGCTCGGGCGGCAGGCCGAACGGCACCCAGGCGTCGCCGAGCTCGACGGCCCGCCGCAGCGAGCGGCGGGTGTATCCGCCGATCCACAGCGGTACCCGGCGCCGGGGTGCGTGCGGATCGATGAGGAAGTCCCGGAACCGGTAGTGGGTGCCCTCGTACTCGGGCAGTGGCTGTCCCCAGGCGGCGCGAAGCGCCCGGATCGCGTCGTCGGCGGCGGCGCCGCGGCCGTCGAAGTCGGCCCCGAGGAGGGCGAACTCCTCTTTCAGGCTGCCCACCCCGAGTCCGAGGACCACCCTGCCGCCGCTGAGCAGGTCGAGGGTCCCGTAGCGCTTGGCGATCTCCAGCGGATGGTGGTAGCCGAGCACGAGGACGTGCGTGGCCAGCCGGATGCCCGTCGTGTGCGCCGCGAGAAAGCCCAGGGTGGCCAGCGGGTCCCAGTAGGTGCCACCGGCCCGCGCGGCGATCCTGGCCGGCACGCCGACGTGCTCGCTGCAGGTGAGGTGGTGGTAGCCGAGCCGGTCCGCCGCCTCGGCGACCCGGACGAGCTCGGCCGGGCCCGCGCCGGTCTCCCAGGCGCTGAACTGGCCGGGCGGCCGGAAGACGACGGGACTGACCATGCCGAAGCGCATGACCTACCGTACCAAGCGCTTGCTTGGGACGGTAGGCGGCGGTCGTGCGGACGTGCCGCCCGGTCGGCCGTCGGCGCGCCGGCCACGGTGCAGCGGATCGACGCCACGTCCGGACCGGCATGATCGGATTCGAGCCGGGCAGCACAACCTGGACATGACACGTGCTGAGCACGCCGTCCCGGCTCGGGGCGGTGACCTTGGGGGCGGAAGATGACCAACCAGGAACAGCGCTGGCCGGCGCTGCCGGTCGAGGCGTGGGAACCCACCTACGACACGCTGCACATGTACGCCCAGATCGCCGGAAAGGTGTCGCTGGCGTTGCGACCGATGGCGAACCACTGGTGGCAGGTCGCCCTGGAACTGTCTGCCCGGGGTCTGCAGACGGCGGCGATCCCGTACGGTGCCCGTACCTTCCAGATGGAGCTCGACCTGCTCGAACACCAGCTCAGCATCGAGACCAGCGACGGGCAGCGGCGCGCCGTCCCGTTCGGCCTGCCGGTCTGCGACTTCTACGCCGACACCATGGCGGCGCTCAGCGACCTCGGGCTGTTCGTGCCGATCTGGCCGCAGCCGGTCGAGGTGCCGGACCCGATCCCGTTCGAGCGGGACGACCGGCACGCCACCTACGACGGCGCCCAGGCCGAGCGCTACTGGCACGTGCTGTGCCAGGTCGAGGCGATCCTCGCCGAGTTCCGGGCCCGCTTCACCGGCAAGGCCAGCCCGGTCCAGTTCTACTGGGGCTCCTTTGATCTGGCCACCACGCGGTACTCGGGCCGGCCCGCGGGCCCGCCGCCGGACGCCGACACGATCACCCGGTTCAGCTACACCGCCGAGCAGAGCACGGTGGGCTTCTGGCCCGGTGGGACCTGGCTCAACGGCGAACGCGTCGAGCAGCCGGTCTTCTTCGCCTACAACTATCCGGCGCCGCAGGGGATCCAGGACCAGCCGATCGCCCCGGCCGCGGCGCGTTTCGACGCCGGCCTCGGCGAGTTCGTCCTCAGCTACGACGACGTCCGGAGCTCGGCCGATCCGCGCCAGGCGATCCTGGACTTCGCCCAGAGCACGTACGAGGCCGGGGCGCAGCTGCAGCACTGGCCACGCGAGGCGCTCGAATGGACGCCGCCCGTGCCGCCGAGCCATCGCCGGGCGTTGCTGCTCACCCCGTGACCGCCAGGGGCAGCCTGGTGGGACTGATCATCACCCACGGGTTGCGGAACGCGATCGGCGCGCTTGCATCGACGGTGATGTCGCGGTACCGATCCAGCAGGATCTCCATCGCGATCTTCGTCTCCAGACGGGCCAGGGGCGCGCCGACGCAGAAATGGATCCCGTGTCCGAAGGTGAGGTGAGGGTTGGGGGACCGGTGGACGTCGAACCGATCGGGCTCGGCGAAGACCCGCTCGTCTCGGTTGGCGGCCGCGAGCCAGGCCACGACGACGGCGCCGGCCGGGATGGCGGCCTCGCCGACGGTGACGGCGGCGGTCGCCCGCCGGGCCAGCCGCGGGAAGGGTGTGCGCAGGCGCAGCACCTCCTCGATCGCGGCGGGCAGCAGCGCCGGGTCGGCCCGCACCTCGGCCGCGGCGTCCGGATGGGCCTCGAAGCAGAGCACCGTGTTGCCCAGCGTCGCCGTCGTCGTGACGTGTCCGGCGAGCAGCAGCAGGCCGACGAACCCGATGATCTCCTCGTCGGTCAGGCGTTCGCCGTCGCCCTCGGCCGCCACGAGCCTGCTGGTCAGGTCGTCGGCGGGTGAGGCCCGGCGGGACCGGATGTGCGCCAGCAGGTAGGCGTTCATCTCGTGCATCACCGGCGCCAGAGCGTCCAGCGCGGCATCGTCCATCATCCGGACCAGCGACTCGTCGGGGCCGGCGTCCGAGCGCTCGAACAGGGCGTCGGCCCACCGCCGGAACACCGGGCGGTCGGACGCCGGGATGCCGAGCAGCTCGGCGATCACGATCACCGGCAGCGGGTACGCAAGGTCGTCGATCAGATCGAACCGGCGCTCACCGGCCTGCGCGTCGAGCAGCCCGGTGGTGACCTCCTCGATGCGGGGAGCCAGACCCGCCACCACTTTCGGGGTGAACGCCTGGCTCACCAACCTCCGCAGCTTGTCGTGCCGCGGCGGGTCCATCCGGACGAAGTTGCCGCGCTGGAACAGGTCCATGTCCTCCTGCCTGGGCAGCAGATCGCTGAGATCGGAGGAGAAGGTGGCCGGGTCCGTGAGGACCGCCGCGGCTTCGGGATGTCCGAGCACGGCCCAGGACTGCTGCCTGTCGTCGTAGTGCACCTGACCGTCGCGGCGCGACCGTTCCAGCCACTCGTAGAGGTCCGGCAGCGGGGGAGCTGTCATCGGGGAGCCTCCGATCGGGTCCGGGGTACGCGGGCCTACCCGCCCGCCGGACCCCCAAACCGGACCGCCGCCGGGCGGGGTGCATCCGGGCCTCCGTCGCCTCGAAGCGTGTCCGGCTCGCGGCCGCGAAACCCTGCCGCGTCAGGCCGGCAGCGCTGTGGCCCGGAGCCGCCTGTTGCGTGACTCCGGGCTCAGCTGGAACGCGCCCGCCCAGGCCTCCTGCGTCGCCCGGTCGAAGGCGCCCCACAAGGGTGACCGCAGGCCGAGCCGCGCGGCGGTGAAGGCGACCCTGCGGGACGGTTCGTGGCGCAGATAGGAGTCGCTGACGCTGTCGACGAACCCGGGATCGCAGCCGCCCAGTGCGCCGCCGAGCACGACCAGGTCGGGGTCGACGAAGCTGGAGACCTGGGCCAGCACGGTGCCGACCGCCCGGCCGGCGGCACGGACGCTGGAGGTGTCGCCGGCGCCGGCCGCGCTGACGAGGGCGTCCAGGCAGCCGGTGCGCCCGCACCGGCAACGCAGCCGGCAGCCGGGCACGGGCACGTGGCCGATCTCGCCGCTGATGCCGTGCGTACCGCTGAAGATCTGCCCGTTGATGACCAGGCCGCCGCCGACCCCGTCACCGGCGCTGACGTAGATGAGGCTCCGCACGCCGGGGTCGGCGACCTGGACGAACTCGCCCCACGCGGCCAGGTCTGAGCTGTTGTCGACGATTACGGCGATCGCGTTGGGCAGGCCGAGCAGGTCGCCGGGGCGCACACCGTCCCAGCCCGGGACGCTGCCGATGGGCTGGACGGTGGAGTCGACGACCGGGAACGGCACGCTGACCCCCAGGGCCCGCAGATCCGAGCGGCGCCCCGCGTGGCGTCCCACCGCGTCGGCGAGCATGGTCTGGGCGAGCGCCAGGGCCTCCTGGGCCGAGCGGTCGACCCGCCACGCGACGCGCTCCTCGTCGACGACGTTGTGGTGCATGCCGCCCAGGGCCACCGCGACGTGCCGGTGGCCCAGGTCGATCGCGCCGACCCAGCCGGGGTGCGGGACGAGTCGCAGCTGGGTCGAGGGGCGTCCGCGTCGCTCTTCGCGGTCGGTGACGTGCTCGGACAGCAGGCCCTCGGCGACCAGCTCCGCGACCGTCTGGGCCACGGCGCTGCGGGACAGGCCGATGAGCCGGGACAGGTCGCGCCGAGTGCGGGCCCGACCGCGATGTACCAGCTCCAGAACCGTGCGCCGGGTGGTGGACTGCATGCGCGACTCCTCGACCTGGGCGCCGTGGACACGAAGGCATTGGCCCGCCGCCTTTTGTCGCGACGTGGAAGAAGTTTGTGCGCCGATGGGCCGGCAGGCAATGGGTCGAAGGTTCCTTGCGTTCGCGGCGTGAGCAAGATCCATGACCCATGTGCCGTCATGGGCGGAAAACGCGGGAAACGTCATCGTATGAGCGGCCGGTGGCCGTACCGGATCGCTTTCGTCCTGCCGGTGGACGAAATGTGGTCCTACCGTCAACGCCGCGACACTTCGGCTCCCGCCGTTCCGACGTGCCAGTGCCGCACACCCAACCCGTCGTGGACTTTCGTCGCCGCTCGGAGCCGGCGAGGAGAGCGCTCTCAAGGGAGACAAGCACGTGACCCGACACAGACGTCTACCCGTTTCCCGAGCCAGGCCCAGCTGGCGTACCACCACCGCAGGACTCGCGGCGATCGTGTTGTCGGCGGCCGGCTCGGCGCTGCTGGCGCTGCCCGCCGGCGCGGATCCCGGCGACCCGGACTTCGGCCCCAACGTGACGATTCTCGACCCGAGCATGTCGGCCGACGCGATCAACGCGATCCTGGCGGCGGCGTCGGGGGAGTCGGAGTTCAGCACCGCCCGGAAGGCGATCTTCTTCAAGCCGGGCACCTACGGGTCCGCCGCCGGAGCGGCGAACCCCGCCACGGCCACCGGCATCGTCCTGGGCAAGGTGGGCTACTACGAGACGGTCGCGGGCCTCGGCGCGCTGCCGGGCGACGTGCTGATCAACGGCGCGTTGCACGTGGAGCCGGTCCACGGCGCCGAGACCGATCCATGGAACCACCAGTCGCCGGGGTCGCTGACCCAGTTCTGGCGGTCGATGAGCAACCTTGCGATCAACCCGATCCAGCGGCCGACCGACCCGAACGCGCCGAGCATCGACCCGGCGCGCGCCGATCCGCATCAGCTGCGGTGGGCGGTGTCGCAGGCGGCGCCGATGCGCCGCGTCGACATCCAGGGCAACCTGACGCTCATGGGCCGGTACGGCGAGTACGCCAGCGGCGGGTTCCTCGCCGACTCGAGGGTCTCCGGCACGATCGTCTCCGGGTCCCAGCAGCAGTGGTACACCCGGGACAGCACGATCGGCACCTGGAACGGCGGTGTCTGGAACATGGTCTTCTCGGGTGTGCAGGGCGCCCCCGCGCAGGACTTCCCGGACAGCCCCTCCGGCGACACCGCGCACAGCAAGTTCACGACCCTGAACGCGACGCCGATGTCCCGGGAGGCCCCGTTCCTGACCTGGAACGAGACCAACGGGTATGCCGTGTTCGTCCCCAACGCCCGTCCCAACGCCTCGGGCGCACCGTGGCAGAGCGGCACCGACAGCGGTACGTCACTGCCGATCGCCTCGTTCTACCTCGCCAAGCCGTCGGACTCGGCGGCGACGATCAACGCTCAGCTCCAGGCGGGCAAGAACCTGATCCTCACCCCGGGGGTCTACAGCCTCGATCAGGCGATCGACGTCACCCGTGCCGGGACGGTCGTCCTGGGCCTGGGCATGACGACCCTGTCGCCGTCGGCCGGCAACGCGGCCATCACCGTCGGGGACGTGACGGGCGTGAAGCTCGCCGGCATCACCGTCGACGCCGGCGCGGTCAAGTCCGCGGTGCTGGTCCGGGTCGGCCCCGCGAACGCCACCCACTCCGACGCCGCCGACCCGACGACCCTGTCGGACGTCTTCATCCGGGTGGGTGGTCCGCAGGCCGGCAGCATCGACACCGCGATCGAGGTGAACTCCGACAACGTGCTCCTGGACGACATCTGGTCCTGGCGCGCGGACCACGGCGCGGGCGCGGCCTGGGGGACCAACACCGCCAAGCACGGGCTCGTCGTCAACGGTGACAACGTGACGGCAACCGGTCTGTTCGTCGAGCACTACCAGCAGCACCAGGTGATCTGGAACGGCAACGGCGGCACCACCGTGTTCTACCAGAGCGAGACGCCCTACGACCCGCCGAGCCAGGACGCCTGGATGGACGGGACGAAGAAGGGGTACGCCTCGTACAAGGTCGGGGCGGGCGTCACCAGCCACCAGGCGTACGGCCTCGGCATCTACTCCTTCTTCAACCAGGGCGTGGACGTCCGTCTCGACTCCGCCATCGAGGCACCGAAGTGGAGCACCGTGCAGTTCCACGACTCGGTGGCACGGTTCCTCAACGGGAGCGGCGGGATCAACAACGTGATCAACGACGCCGGAGGTCCGGTTGCGCAGGGCAACGACGCCGCGGCGACGAAGTACCTGCGGTCGTACCCGCCCGCCGGCACCGCCGACCCGCCGCCCTCGACCGGGGGCGACGACCAGCAGACGATCACGGCGACGATCCTCGAGGCGCCGGGCGAGTTCTCCTGGACGATCGACGCCACGGACCACTCGGTGACGTTGTCGAACGCGGCGAACATGGGCTCGTTCCTGCAGTCGACCGGTCAGCTCAAGCCGGTCACGGTGACCGACACCCGGGCCGGTGGCCCGGCGTGGTCGCTGTCCGGGCAGGTGGGTGACTTCACCGGCGGGCTGTCAGGGAAGTACCTCGGCTGGACGCCGTCCGTCGTCGTCGCCGGTGCGGGCGCCGTAGCAGGTGGCGCCGTGGCATCCGGGTTCGACTCGGGGAACGGGCTGGCCGACGCGTCGGTCCTCGGTTCGGCCATCGACGGCCACGGCAAGGGCACCGCCACCCTCGGCGGCGGCCTCGATCTGCGGGTGCCCGCGGAGACGGCGGCCGGGACCTACACCACGACGCTGACGCTGACCGCGCTCAGCTAGCCACACCGCGACGTCGCAGTGCCCCGGGACACACGCCCGGGGCACTGCGGCCCGATCGCCCGCCCGCACCGGAGGTACCGATGAACAAGTGGGCACTCGAGCCCGTCCGGACGGTTCTCGTCGCGGTTGTCCTCGCCGCGGCGGTGCCGCTCGTGACCTTCGCGGCGCCGGCCGGCGCCACCCCCGTGCCGCAGCCGTCGCATGCGCCCGGCGCCGCGGCGACGCCGTTCGCGCAAGCCAGGCTCGAGGACCAGGTGTCCTGGGGCGTCGCCCCGGCGCAGAACGCGCTCGGGTCCGGCCGGGCGCACTTCGACTACACCGCCGACCCCGCCGGGAAGATCACCGACGGGCTGACGCTGGTGAACCACAGCACCAGACCCATCACGCTGCGCGTCTACGCCAGCGACGCGTTCACCACCCACAACGGCGGCATCGACGTGCTGCCGTCCGGGGCGAAGTCGACCGACGTCGGCGCCTGGATCACCGTGGGCATGGACACCGTCACCATCGAAGCCGGTAAGTCGGTCACCGTTGCGTTCACGCTGACGGTACCGGCGAACGCGACGCCCGGCGACCACTCCGGCGGACTGGTCACGTCGCTGGTCGACACCGCGGCCGCCGGCGGCGTCCGCGTCGAGCACCGGCTCGGCTCACGGGTGTACCTGCGGGTCGGCGGCCGGCTCAATCCGGCGCTCGCGGTCACCGACGTGCACGCCGACTACAGCGGCAGCGTCAACCCGGTCGGCACCGGCGGCGTCCGGATCACCTACACCGTCAGGAACACCGGGAACGTCCGCCTGTCGGCGCGCCAGCACATCACGGTCGCCGGACCGGGGGGCATGCTTTCCCGCAGTACCGCCGCCGCAGACCTGCCGGAGATCCTGCCGGGCAACTCGGTGACCAGCACCGTGACGGTGCAGCGCGTGTGGCCGGCAACCCGGATGACCGCGCGGATCGGCCTGACGCCGGTGGCCGGCGCCGGTATCCCCGCCGTGAGCACCGGCCCGGTGTCAGGATCGGCCTCGCTGTGGGCCACCCCGTGGGGCCAGTTGCTGGTGCTCCTGGTCCTGGTCGCGGCCGTGGCCGGGTTCGTCGTGGTGCGGCGCCGGCAGCGGCGCCGGGTCGCCGATGCCATCTCCACCGCCGTCGCCGCCGCGCTGAGCCGGTCCGCGGCGCAGGCGAAGACGGGGAAGGAGGCGGAAAGGCTCGAATCACGCTGACCTGTTTGCCGTCCGGTGCGTGGGGTAGCGACGCGCAGGAGCAGGTCGGGGAAAGGAAGTTCATGCCGGCTGTGCGGCAAGGCGGTCGTATTCCGTACAAGTGGTCGGTCTTGTCCAACACCACGCTGGGCATGCTCATGGCCACCGTGAACGCCTCGATTCTGATCATCTCGCTGCCGGCGATCTTCAACAGCCTCCACCTCGACCCGCTCGCCCCCGCCAACGTCAGCTACCTGCTCTGGATGCTGATGGGCTACCTGCTGGTCACCGCGGTCCTGGTGGTCACCCTCGGGCGGCTGGGCGACATGTACGGGAGGGTGCGCATCTACAACGCCGGCTTCGCGGTGTTCGCCGCCGCCTCGGTCGCGCTGGCGTTGACGCCGTGGGACGACCGGGCAGGCGCGCTGTGGCTGATCGGCTGGCGCCTGGTCCAGGGCGTGGGCGGTGCGATGCTGATGGCCAACGCCGCCGCGATCATCACCGATGCGTTTCCGGCCCGGCAGCGCGGCACCGCGCTCGGCGTCAACCAGGTCGCCGGCCTCGCCGGCAGCTTCATCGGACTGGTCCTGGGCGGCGTGCTGTCGGTGTGGAACTGGCGGGCGATCTTCTGGGTCAGCGTGATCGTGGGCGTGGTCGGCACCTGGTGGGCCTACCGCAACCTGCGCGAGACGGCGACGCCCAGGCCGGACGTCCGCATCGACTGGTGGGGCAACCTGACGTTCGCCGTGGGCCTGACCGTCCTGCTCGCAGGGATCACGTACGGCATCCAGCCCTATGGTGGGCACACCGAGGGCTGGACCAACCCGTGGGTCGTCTCCAGCATCGTCGGTGGCCTCGCCCTCCTGATGGCCTTCGCCCTGATCGAGACCCGGGCACGCCAGCCGATGTTCGACCTCGGCCTGTTCCGCATCCAGGCGTTCTGGGCGGGAAACGCGGCCGCCCTGCTCAACGCGATCGCCCGCGGCGGGCTGCAGTTCATGCTGATCATCTGGCTGCAGGGCATCTGGCTGCCGCTGCACGGCTACGACTTCGAGGAGACCCCGCTCTGGGCGGGCATCTTCCTGCTGCCGTTGACGCTCGGCTTCATCGCGGCGGGACCGGTGTCCGGCTACCTGTCCGACCGGTACGGCGCCAAACTGTTCGCCACCGGAGGGCTGGTCATCATGGCGCTGACCTTCCTGGGCCTGCTGGCGATTCCGGTCGACTTCAGCTATCCGGCGTTCGCGCTGCTGCTGCTGCTCAACGGTGTCGGCTCCGGGCTGTTCTCGGCGCCGAACACGACGGCGGTGATGAATGCGGTACCGGCGGCGCAGCGCGGGGTCGCGTCGGGCATCCGCGCGACCTTCCAGAACGCCGGCATGGTGTTGTCCATCGGCGTCTTCTTCTCGCTCCTGGTCGCCGGGCTCTCGCGGTCACTGCCGGACGCGCTGCACAGCGGTCTCACCGCCGAGGGCGTACCCGCACCGGTGGCCACGCAGGTCGCCTCCGTGCCGCCGGTCAGTCTCATGTTCGCCGCGCTGCTCGGCGCCAACCCGATCGCCTCGCTGCTGAACACCGCCGGTGTCCTGGACCAGCTGCCCGCGGAGACGGTGACGACGCTGACCAGCCGGACCTACCTGCCGGACCTGCTGTCCGGCCCGTTCCACAGCGGGCTCGTCGTGGTGTTCACCCTCGCCGCAGTCCTCGCAGCGGTCGGAGCGGTCGTGTCGCTGTTCCGCGGCGGCGTCTACATCCACGACGAGCACGTCCACGACAAGGAAATCCGGGCCGAGTCCGACTGCGTCTGAGCGCCGGCGCCCACCCGCCGCGCGCTCCGTGAAATTTTCACGATGGCTTCCCCGCGGGGATCGCGGGTCCGCCAGAAGGCGTTCGGTTGTGTGACGCGCCAACCCGTCGACGGCATCCGCAGGAAGCAAACGCTGCAACAAACCTGCAAACGCCTTCGCTTGCATCCAGGAAAGCGCATTCCTAGATTGATACCCGTCGACCATAGGCCCCGCCCCGAACGCCGAGTCCGGCTCGGCGCTTCGCAAGACCCGTCCAGACCCGGAGCCTGTCGTCGTGGGGAAAGCGCTTTCTCCATATGGAAGCGGTAGTGACCGCCACGCACCATGACCATGAAGGTGAGACACGGATGAGACGATCAGCTCTACGGTGGATATCCGGGGGAGCCGTCGCGATTGCGGGCGCCGCGGTGACGCTGGCTGTGGCGCTGCCGCAGGCCTCGGCCGCGGACGGCACCAACCTGAGCCTCGGTGCCGGCGCCGACGGTTCCAGCAAGGCCAGCGGCACCAGCTACGGCAACGTCAAGGACGGCAACACGAGCACCTACTGGTCGCCGGCCAGTGCGACCGGCTACGTCTCGGTCAAGTGGGGCAGCGCCACGACGGTGAGCAGCGCCGTCATCCGGCAGGCGTCCGGCGGCGGGTCGATCAGCGCGTGGCGTCTGCTCAACGCCGACAACGGCGCCGTCCTCACCAGCGGCAGCGGGAGCCCGAGCACCATCTCCTTCGCCTCGACCTCGCTGAAGAAGCTCACCCTCGACATCACCAGCGCGTCCGGCGCGCCGCGGATCGCCGAGTTCGAGACGTACTCCAGTGGCGGCGGCTCGAACCCGACCCCGACCCCCACCTCCACCGGCTCGACCCCGACCCCGACCCCGACCTCGACCGGCGGCGGTGGCACCCCGACCACGACGTGGCCGACGTCGCGGGGCAACGTGTCGATCTCCAGCACGCAGAACGTCTCGAGCACCTTCGACGGTGGCATGAAGACCTACTGCTGCATGGGTGACGGCTCGCAGAACGAGAGCCAGGACCCGATGTTCAAGCTGGCCAACGGCGCCACCCTGCAGAACGTCATCATCGGCTCCCCGGCCGGCGACGGCGTGCACTGCGAGGGCACCTGCACTCTGCGCAACGTCTGGTGGAACGACATCGGCGAGGACGCCGCCACCTTCAAGGGCACCGGCGGCGGCACCTCGTACGTCATCGGCGGCGGCGCCAAGTCCGGCAGTGACAAGACGTTCCAGCACAACGGCAACGGCACCGTGAACATCAGCGGCTTCTACCTCAAGGGCACCGGCAAGCTGTACCGCGGCTGCGGCAACTGCACCACCTCCTACCAGCGCCACGTCGTCATCGACAACGTCATCCTCGATGACGTCGACTACGTGGCCGGCATCAACAGCAACTGGGGCGACACCGCCACCATCACCCGCGTCACCGTCTACAACAACACGAGCATCCACGTCTGCGCCAAGTACAAGGGCGTCGCCAAGGGCAGCGAGCCGACCTACCTCGGCGACGGCTGGAACGACGCCAACTGCAAGGTCAAGCAGAGCGACATCACTTACAGATAGGTAGCCACATCCTGCAAGGGGCGCCCGCCGTCAGGTGGGCGCCCCTTCCTGCGAGGGGTCGCGATTGTGCCGGTGCCCGAGGTGTGACGGCCCGGGCACCGGCGCTCAGCCGGCGAGGAACTGTTCCAGCAGGCCGGGGACGGCGGTGCGGGCCACCCGGAGCGCCTCGGCGTCGGGGACGTCGAGGATGGAGTAGCGCTGGTTGCCGCCGGCCGTGGTGGCGGTCAGTGTGGTCAGGCCGGCGCGGCGCTGGAACAGGGAGGTGGTCATGTTCCAGCCGATCACCGCGTCGGTGCGCAGGACGTAGCGGCGGCGTACCAGGCTGCCGTGCCGGCTGACCAGCCAGTCGGGGGTGAGGGCGTGGCCCAGGGAGCCGGCCCGGTCCAGGGCCAGCAGCGCGCCGATCGGCAGCAGCGGCACCGCGGTCCAGAACGCCCACCACGGGGCGCCGGCGAAGAGCACGAACGCGAGGACGATCAGGATCAGTACGGTGCTCACCGTGGCGGCGCGGGTGAATCTGCGCAGGCTGGCTCGGGGGCCGTGGCGGGTCAGGGGCACGGACAGCGGGGCCGCGTCGCCGGCGACCGTGCCGGCCAGGGCCACCGCGACGGAGCGGGGTGCGGGTGGCAGCAGGACCGAACCGCCGCGCTCGGCACCGCGGCCCACCCGCAGGCCCGTGGCGATGGCCAGGACCCGGGCGCCGCGCACCGCGCGCAGCAGCAGCGGCTCGCTCAGCTCCACGCCGCGCAGGCGGCGCTCCTCGATGGTCGTGTTGCGGGTGGTGAGCAGGCCGCGCCGCACGTGCAGCGTGCCGCTGCTGTGCCGGCTCAGCCTGAACTTCCAGAATGCCAGGACGTAGCCGGCGGTCGACGCGATCGCGGTGAACACGACCACCGCGGCGGACACCAGCAGGATCGCCACCGGCAGGGGCCGGTCCCGCAGGTAGCTGATCGAGTCGTGGACGACGCCGATCTTCGTCAGGTCGACGTGGCTCTCGCTGACCAGGCGGGAGCCGATGCCGAACAGCACGCCGATGGTGAGCAGGCCGGACAGTGTGAACGGGCCGTACCTGATCCAGGCCGGGCGCATGGCGGCCAGCACGGTCTCGGACGTGGCCTCGGCGGGCCGCGCGGCACCGGCGCCGAGGCCGTCGGCGCCGGGAACTGTCGCCGCCGGGCGGTGCAGCAGCTCGCGGTGCAGGTTCTCGGCGGCGGCCTTGCTGAGACCGTCCAGCTTCACGCCGTCGTTCTTCTTGTCGGTCTTGCCGGTGCCGACGGTGACCCGGGCCAGGCCGAAGATGCGGTGCAGCACGTGCGAGGTGACGTCCACCGTGCGGACCCTGTCCCGCGGCACGGTCAGCGTGCGGCGGCGCAGCAGGCCCCGGCGCACCTGCACGGAGGCCGGAGTGATCCGGAACGAGGTGGTGAAGTAGCGCAGGAAACCCAGCCCGATGCCGACACCGCCGATGCCCAGCGCCCACCAGCCGCCCTCGCCGCCGTCGCCGTTGCGCAGCCCGACCAGCACCGCGACCAGCGGGAAGATCAGCCGGCGCAGCTCCATCACCGGGTGCACCGCCAGCATCCGGGGGCTCAGCCGGCGCCAGCGTTCGTCGACCGCCGCCTCCGCGGGTTCGAGCGCGGTGGTCACGTCGCATCCCCGGTGCTCTGACCGACCCGCGTGGTCAGGTCGGCGACCAGCTGGTCGGCGTCCTTCGCGGCCAGGCCGTCGATCTTGATGGGGCCGGCCGCCGACGCGGTGGTCACGGTCACGTTCGCCAGCTTGAACAGCTGCTCGATCGGCCCGCGCTCGCTGTCCACGGTCTGCACCCGGGAGATCGGCGCGATCCGCCGCTCCTGGCTGAGCCAGCCGGTCTGGGTGTACACCGCAGTGTCGGTGGCCTCCCAGCGGTGCACCCGGTAGCGCCATTGCGGCATCACCGTCAGGTGCGCGGCGGCCAGCACCAGCCACGCCGCACCCACGACGAGGTGGGAGAGCCTCGCGCCGTCGCTGTCGGCGAACCACCAGATCGCCTGGGCCGCGAGCAGCACGATCCACAGCACCGCGGCCCTGGCCGCCCAGTACCACAGGGCACGGGGGCTGACCCGGTGCAGGGGAGGCCGCAGTCGCACCACATCTGCCGTCATTGTCACGCCTTCAGGGTCGCATCCGGACTCCCGTCATCATCGGCCCGTTCGTCGTGGGATCGGCAGTACAAATGTCATGGGTCGGTGGCGAAGAACCCGCGGATGGCGGTCGCGATCGGCTCGGCGTGGGTCTCCAGGGCGAAGTGGCCGGTGTCGACGAGCCGGACGTCGGCATCGGGGAGGTCGGCCCTGAACGCTTCGGCGCCGGCGGGCAGGAAGAACGGGTCGTTGCGGCCCCACACGGCGAGCAGCGGCGGCCTGCTGGTGCGGAAGTACTCCTGGAACGTGGGGTACAGCGCCACGTTGGTCGCGTAGTCGGCGAACAGGTCGAGCTGGATCTCGTCGGCGCCGGTGCGCGAGAGGTAGTGGTTGTCGAGCTCGTAGCCGTCGGGGCTGACGCAGGCCGGGTCGGGGACGCCGTGGGTGTACTGCCAGACCGTCGTCTGCGGCGCCAGGAGCGGACGGATCGCGTCCCGGTTGGCCGCCGACGGATCCTTCCAGTAGGCCTGGACGGGGGCCCAGGCGTCGCTCAGGCCCGCCTCGTACGCGTTGCCGTTCTGGGAGACGATCGCGGTGATGCGTGAGGGGTGCCGGGTGGCGAGCCGGAACCCGACCGGCGCGCCGTAGTCGAACACGTAGAGCGCGAAGCGGTCCAGGCCGAGCCGTCCGGTCAGCCCGTCGATGACGTCGGTGAGGTGCTCGAACGTGTAGCCGAACCCGTCCCGGGCGGGCATGTCCGACCTGCCGAAGCCGGGCAGGTCGGGGGCGACGAGGTGGAACCGGTCGGCCAGCAGCGGGATCAGGTCGCGGAACATGTGGCTCGCCGACGGGAAGCCGTGCAGGAGCAGCAGCGTGGGCGCGTCGGACGGCCCGGCCTCCCGGTAGAAGACCGTGACGCCGTCCACGTCGGCCGTGCGGTAGGCGATGGCGGTCATGGCTACCGGAGGAAGTCCACGAGCTGGCGGGTGGTCTGCCGTGGGGCCTCTTCCGGGATGAAGTGGCCGACCGGCACGGGGCCGCCACGCACGTCATCGGCCCATTCCTGCCACAGCGCGAGCGGATCGTCGTACAGCTTCGCGACCGAACCGTGCTGGCTCCACAGGAAGAGCACCGGGCACGCGATCCTCCGGTTGCCGCGGTCCTCCTCGTCCTGCTCGTAGTCGAGGGTGGCGGCGGCGCGGAACTCCTCGCAGATGGCGTGCACGGTCGCGGGGTCGCTGAAGTGCTCGATGTACCGGGCGCGCAGCGAGGCCGGGAAGGCGTCCTTCACCTCGGCCCAGGTGTCGAGCATGAAGTCCACCATGGTGGCCGGTGCCGCGCCGATGAACTGCTCCGGCACCGGTGCCGGAGCGGCGAGGAAGGACCACTGCCAGTAGGTGAGGCTGAAGTCCTTGTCCGCGCGGTCGTACGCGTCGCCGACGGGCACGACGTCCATCACCCCGAGCCGCCGCACCGCGTCCGGGTGGTCCAGGGCGAGCCGGTAGGCGCAGCGTGCGCCGCGGTCGTGCCCGACGACGCTGAACGTGTCGTGGCCCAGCTGCCGCATGACGTCGAGCTGGTCGCCGCCGATCGCGCGCATGCTGTACGGCTCGTGGTCGGCGGTGCTGGGCGGCTTGCCGCTGTCGCCGTACCCGCGCAGATCGGTGACGACGACGGTGTGGTGCTCGGCGAGGCGGGGCGCCACCCGGTGCCACATGAGGTGGGTCTCCGGAATGCCGTGCAGCAGCAGGACGGGCGGCCCGCTGCCGCCGACGCGTCCGTGTATCGACGTGCCGTCGGTAGCGATGTCGAACGTTTCGAAGTCGTCGAACACGGCGACGCACCCCCCCCGGGACCGACAGTGACCGACGCGGTGTCTCTAGCCACTTCCGGCGGGATGAAACGTGTGCCGGCCGGGGCCGGCGACCTGTGGCGGGGCGCCCGGCAGGACGACGGTGGCGGTCGTGCCCGGTGGGACCGACACCGACAGCTCGAACGGCCCGGCGGCACACTGCCAGGCGACGCGGACCGGGCCGTAGGGGCTGATGTGGGTGGTTGAGGCGGAGGTGAGGCCGCCGCTCGCCCCGACGACGGCGATGCCGCCACGCAGGCCGAGCTGCTCGGCCTTGTCGACCGCCCGCTGGATGAGCGCCCGCGCCTCGCCGAGGCTCAGGTCGCAGGGATGGATGCCGGCCACCGGTTACGCGCCGACCATGTTGTAGCCGCCGTCGGCGACCATGTAGTTGCCCGTCATGTGGGCGGCGTCGTCGGTGGCCAGGAACAGCGCGGCGCCGGCCAGCTCGGCGGGGCCCGGGATGCGGCCCATCGGCGTCATCGACCGCAGCTGCTCGCCGCGGCCGGACTTCCAGTCCTGGCGGCCCAGCGTCGCCTCCGTCTCGATGAACCCGGGCGCGAAGACGTTGACCCGCACCGTGGGCGCGAACGCGTGCGCGTAGGACTTCGTGAGGCCGAGCAGCCCGTACTTGGCGGCGGCATACTGCGGTGCCCGGGCGCTGCCGCGCACGATGACGGTCGAGCCGATGTTGACGATGCTGCCGTGGCCCTGCTCCAGCATGCGGGCGCCGAACTCGTGGACGCACAGCATGGTGCCCTTGACGTCCACGGCGAGCACGTGGTCGATCGACTCCTCGGTGATGTCGCGCCACGACATCTGCTCGCGGGCCACGTCGCCGACGTTGTTGACCAGCACGTCCAGGCCGCCGAGCCGGTCGAACGCGGCGTCGGCCATGGCCTTGATCTGTTCCCAGTCGACGATGTCGGCCTGGAACAGCTCCGCGGTGGCGCCGGCGTCGCGGACCCGCTCGGCGGTGCGTTCCGCGCCGGCGGAGGAGCTGCGGTAGTGCACGCCGACGGCGCGGGCGCCCTCCTGGGCGGCGCGGACGGCGATCTCGGCGCCGAACCCGGTGCCGGCGCCGGTGACCAGGACCGACCGGCCCTCGAAGCGGCGGGGGACGGGAAGCGGTGAAGCGGGCACGGTGAATCCTCCGGTCGGTGGGAACAGGAATCAGACGAGGACGCGGCCGCCGTCCACGTACAGGATCTGCCCGGTGATGAAGCCCGCGCGGTCGGATGCCAGGAACGCCACCGCGTCCGCGACCTCCTCCGGGTGGCCGAGCCGCCGCGCGGGGACGAGCGACTCGAGGCTCTCGCGGTTGTTGCCCTTGTCCAGGTAGTCCTTGGTCAGGTCGGTCTCGATGTAGCCGGGCGCGACCGCGTTGACCGTCACGCCGCAGTGCGCCCACTCGCGGGCCATGACCCGCAGCATCTGGTTCATGCCGCCCTTGGTCGCCGCGTAGGGCGCGTGGTGCGGGTGGGCGAGCAGCCCGGAGACCGACGACACGAACACCATCCGGCCGTAGCGCTGCTCGACCATGAGCCGGCCGACGGCCTGGCCGAGCCAGTACGCGGAGGACATGTTGAGGGTGAGGGTGTCCACCCAGTCTTCGTCGTCCAGGTCGAGCACCGGTTTGCGCACGTTGCGGCCCACGGCGTGCAGGAACACCTGGGGCGGCCCGGCGAGTACCGTGGTCTCGGCGACCACCGCGCGGCAGCCCTCCGGGGTCCGCACGTCACACACGACGGTGCGCAGGCCCGACCCGGCGTCCTTCGCGGCCCGCGCGATCCGGTCCAGCTTCTCCTCGTCGACGTCGGCCAGGACGACCCGGGCGCCCTGCGCCGCGAGGGTCAGCGCGCTCGCGCCGCCGAGGCCGCCGGCGCCGACGACCAGGGCCGGCCGTCCTGTCAGTGCAAGCCAGTCGTGCATTCGGGCTACCTCTCGGACTCGCACTCTCGTATGATGAAAGTAAGTTTCTGCCACCTTAGTCGGGCGCCGGAGGGCTGTCCAGGCTCGCCTTCGCAGGCGCTTTAGGCTGGTGGCGTCCCGACGACGAGGAAGGCCCTCAATGCCACGCAGCCGCGCGAAGACCGCCACCACGTCCGATGCCGTCGTGGCGGCCGAGGGTGCCGGCGACGCGGGCGAGCGCCCCGAGTACCGCATCGAGGCCCTGGCGAAAGGGCTGCGCGTGCTGTCGCTGTTCGACGAGCAGCGGCCGTCGTGGCGGGTCAGCGACCTCGCCGCGGCGACCGGGCTGCCGATGCCCACGGTGTACCGCGTGATCATGACCCTCACCGCGGAGGGCTACCTCGACCACCTGCCCAACGGCGACTACCGCCCCGGCGTGCGCACCCTGACCCTCGGCACGGCCGCCCTGCGCAGCCTCGACCTGGTCGGCATCGCCACGCCCAAGCTGCAGGACCTCGGCACCCGCACCAAGGAGACGGTCAACCTCGCCGTGCTCACCGGCGACCGCGTGCTGTACCTGGTGCGGCTGCGCAACTCCGACCTGGTGACCGCGAACATCCAGGTCGGCTCCACCCTGCCGGCCGTGCACACCTCCATCGGCAAGCTGCTGCTGGCCCACCTCGACGCCGGGGACCTCGAGTCCCGCATCAGCGAGGCGTCGTTCGCGGCCAACCACGGGCCCAACGCCAAGCTCTCCCTCGCCGAGCTGCGCACCGAGTTCGCCGTCATCCGCGAGCAGGGCTGGGCCATCCAGGACGAGGAGCTCGCCTACGGGCTGCGCTCCGTCGCCGGCCCGATCACCGGCGCCGACGGCCGCGTGGTCGCCGGGGTCAACCTCGCCGTCCAGGCCCGCGACTGGTCGCCGCAGCGCATCGTGCGGGAGTTGCGGCCGGTCGTGCTCGCCACCTGCGCGGAGATTTCCAGCCTGCTGGCGCACGGCGCATGAGCCGGATCCCGCGGCTCACGCCGGCGGAGCTCGAGCCGGACCAGGCCGCGCTGTACCAGGCGATCGCCGGCGGCCCGCGCGCCACCGGACCGCAGCTGTTCCGGCTGGTGGACGACGCCGGGCGCCTCGAAGGGCCGTTCAACGCGTTCCTGCTGCAGCCCGCGCTCGGCTCCGCGCTGCAGGCCCTCGGCTCGACCGTGCGCTACCAGACGCACCTCGACGCCCGGATCCGCGAGATCGCCATCCTGGTGGTGGCCGCGCAGTGGGACTCCGCGTTCGAGCGGTACGCGCACGAGGCCGTCGCCCGCTCCCTCGACCTGACCGAGGCCGACCTCGCGGGCCTGCGCCGCGGCGACTACGGCACCCTGCGCGAGGACGAGCGGCTCGCCGCGGAGACGGCCGCGGCCCTCGCCGCCGGCGGTGACCTCGACGACGCCGCCTACGACCGGTTCGTCGCGAGGTTCGGCCGCCCGGCGCTGTTCGAGCTGCTCACCCTGGTCGGCTACTACGGCGCCCTGGCGTTGCAGCTCAGGGTCTTCCGGGTCGCCGCGCCCGGCGTGTAGCCCCGCACGTCGCTTGACACCGGGTCGTACCAACCCCAATCATCGGGTGAAAGCGACTTTCGTGGAATGAAAGAGATGCCTCATGAAGCTGGTCACGTTTGACGGCGGCCGCGTCGGCCGGCTGGACGGCGACACCGTCGTCGAGCTCGCCTGCGGCTCCACACGGGAGTACTTCGAGCGCGGCGGCCGGATCGCGGAGACCGGCGAGCGGCTCCCGCTCGACCGCGTGCGGCTCAACGCGCCGATCGTGCCCAAGAAGTTCTTCCACACCGCCGGCAACTTCGCCGACCACCACCAGGAGCTGCAGGCCGTCAACTGGTCGCACCCCGTGCACAAGGGCATCGTGTTCTTCCAGAACGTCGACGCGATCATCGGGCCCGACGACGCCATCGTCTACCCGGAGGGCCTCACCAAGGAGCTCGACTACGAGCTGGAGCTGGGCGTCGTCATCGGCAGGAGCGGCAAGTTCTTCGGACCCGAGGAGGCCGAGGACCACATCGCCGGCTACCTGGTCTTCAACGACATCACCGCCCGCGACATCCAGCGCCGCGAGATGCAGTCCGGCGTCTTCTCCTTCTCCAAGGCGATCGACACGTTCTGCCCGATCGGCCCGTGGATCGTGACGAAGGACGAGATCCCCGACCCGCACGCCCTCGCCATGGAGCTGCGCGTCAACGGCGAGGTCCGCCAGCGCGGCAACACCTCGCAGCTGCTCATCTCCCTGCCGCACCTGGTCGCGCACCACTCGGCGCAGGGCTACTCCGCCGGCGACATCATCACCACCGGCACCATCTCCGGCGTCGCCGCGGTCCAGCCCGACCCGTTCGCCTGCTACCTGCGGCCCGGCGACCGCATCGAGGCGGAGATCGAGGGCGTCGGCGTGCTGCGCAACCACGTCGTGCCGTGGAGCGACGCGCACGACACCCCGCCGTACTCCACCGACCTGTACTCCTCGACGAGCTGAGCGCCGTGCGCTTCGGAACGCTGCACGGCCGGTTCGTCCTCGTCCGCGACGGGCATGCCCTCGACCTGCACACCGCCTCCGGCGGCACACTGCCCTGGGAGCCCATCGCGGCACTCGAACGGTGGGACGACGTCACCGCCTTCGCCGCCGCCGCGGACTGGACGCCGGCCGTGCCAGTCGCCGACACGGACCTGGACGCGCCGGTGCCGATGCCCCGGCAGGTGTTCGCCATCGCGCTGAACTACCGCCCGCACGCCGCGGAGGCCGGCTTCGTCCCCCCATCGGCGCCGTTGGTGTTCACGAAGTTCCCCACCTGCATCGCCGGGCCGTCCGCCGAGGTCCGGCTCCCCGAGGGCCGGGTCGACTGGGAGATCGAGGTGGTCGCCGTCATCGGCCGCGGCGGGTATCGCATCGACGGTGCCGACGCCTGGGCCGCGGTCGCCGGCGTCACCTGCGGCCAGGACCTCTCCGAGCGGGCGATGCAGCTGTCCGGGACCCCGCCGCAGTTCAGCCTCGGCAAGTCGCACCCCGGGTTCGGCCCGACCGGTCCCGTCGCGGTCACCCCGGACGAGCTGCCCGACCGCGACGACATCGCCTTCGCGTCCTGGCTGGACGGGCAGCCGCTGCAGCACGGGCGCACCAGCGACATGATCTTCCCGATCCCGGACCTGGTGGCCCGGCTGTCGGCCGTCTGCCCGCTGCTGCCCGGCGACCTCATCTTCACCGGCACCCCCGCCGGCGTCGGCAACCGCATGCAGCCGCCGCGGTTCCTGCAGCCCGGCGAGACCCTCGTCAGCCGGGTCGACGGCGTCGGCGAGATCCACCAGCGGTTCGTGCATTAACCTGTCACACCGTCGCGCAGCGGGCCGCAGATCGCCTCGCCGCCGGGCAGCAGCAGGCTGCTGTGGACGAACACGAGGCCGTCGTACCGGTCGGCGATGGCGAACAGGCACTCCCAGACGCGGTGGTTGTCGTCGAACTCGAGGTCCGTCTCGAGACCCAGGGCCGTGCGGGTCTGCATGACGGCGGCCTCCAGCAGCGGGAGGTCCTCGGCCGGCACGTCCTGCGTGGCGAGCCAGCCGCACATGCCCTGGAGGTGCCGGGTGAGGTCGGCGGCGGGCATCACGTTGAACCGCACCGCGTCGCCGTCGACGAGGCAGTCGAAGTGCTCCGCGCCCGGCCCGGACAGCACCAGCAGCCACGGTGCCACCGAGGCCAGGTCGACGTCGTGGTGCGGCAGGTAGACGGCGGCCTGCGCGGGCATCGGCGGTGCTCCCTCCCACGGGGCGGGGCACCCCGCGCTTCCGCGGCGAGGATAGCGCGGCCGTTGACCGGTGGCGGCGGTGCTGGGTAGATTTCGGCCGCGAGCCGCGGTGGGAGCCGAGCGGCCGGCGCGGCACCTGCGGCCGCGAGACCGGCGTGCGCCAGTGCCCGTTTCCCGCACCCCGCCGTGGAGGCTCCATGTCCCGCCGTGCCCGCCTGCTCACCGCCGCCGTCGCCACCGCCCTGCCGCTCGCCTGGGCCGCACCCGCGGCGGCGGACGGCACCGGGTTCTCCTGCGACTACCGGTTCGCCGCCTGGTCCGGTGGTTTCGTCGCGGACCTCACCATCGTCAACCACGGCCCGGCCGTCACCGGCTGGACGGCCCGGTGGACGTTACCCGCCGCGACCGGCAACGTCGGCGCCTGGCAGGCGAGGATCGAGCAGCCCGACGCGTTCACGATGACGGCGACGAACCTGGCGTACAACGCGGTCATCGGCACCGGCCGGTCGGTGACGTTCGGCTGGACCGCGTCGGCGGCGAGCACGCAGGCACCGGCCGACCTCACCGTCAACGGCACGCCCTGCTGAACGGTCACCGCCCGCCTCGTGCACCGATGGCGGGCGGTGGCGACCCCGTGGGCTAACCGGGCCGGGTCTCCTCGGCGATCATGGCGTCCACGGCCTTGACACTCGACGCGAGGTCCATGCCGGTGAGCTCGCGGTGCATCTTGACGGCCTGGATCCTCCGCCCGGCCCGGGCGAGCTCACCGACCGACGCCATGCTGACCGGCAACCGCGTCCAGGGCGGCGGCTCCCGCCGCGGCCACAGCGTCTGCCGCCAGGTCGCCCCGGACAGCCTCCGCAACAGCCAGGTGACGAGCATCGCCACGACGAACACGACACCCACGGCGGCCGGTCCGCCGTGCGGGTGGCCGAACAACGTCTCGTCGAGGTACACGACCAACCCGGACAGCGCACCGCCGAGCGGAAGCCCGTCCGCGATCCTGCGCATCCTCTGCCGGTCCATCCAGCACTCCCTGCCTCGCCCGACGGCCGTCCCACCACGAGAGTAAGGGGCCGCCGCCCAGGGCTCATGAGCCACTGGTTCGCGCGCGGGCTACACGCCGCAGGGCTCGGGCACCGTGAGGTTCACCGTCGCCGGGCGGTGGACCTGCGTGTCGCGGCTCGTCGCGTTGCCCGGGCACGAGTGCAGGGTGTACCGCACGACCACCCGTACCCGCTCCGACGGCGTCACGTGCGCGACGTACGTGCCGTCGGCCGCGGCGTCGACCTGCGACACCACGTCGAGGGTCCGCGCGTCGACGACCGACACCGTCGCCGACTCCGGGGTGCCGCCGAAGGCACCCGTGATCCGGCCGGTGACCGTCGTGCCCCGGTGCAGGGCAAGGGTGTACTGGGACGAGACCTGGCCCGCGTAGGCCGGTTGCGTGAACGCCAGCGTCCACCGGTACGGTCCGAGCCGGTCGATCGTGTAGTGGCCGGTCGCGTCGGTGCGGGTCTCCGGGACGTACGTGCTCACGGTCGCGTCCGCGACCGGTGCGCCGCCCGCCCGGTCGGTGACGGTGCCCGTGATGGTGCGGGTGCCGTCGTACCGGACGGTGACCGCGGCCGTGCCACCCGCCGCGGGCGCGACCACCAGTGCGGCGGCCCGGGAGCCCACCCCGCCGTGCGGGCCGACCCATTGGGCGCCGTGCGTGCCGTCGAACGAGCCGGCGAAGACCGCGTAAGGCTCCGGGTGTACCCGGTTCAACGTGATCGTGCCGCTGCCGCAGTCGCCGGCGTACCCGCCGTCCGGGTCGGGCACCCGGGTCGTCGGAACCAGGTTGACGCAGCCGTCCACCGGTGCGCCCGTGACCGCGTCCACCAGTGTGAACGCGATCGTCGCGCCCGCGTCCAGGCGTGCGGTGACGCCGGTACGCCGTCCGGCGGCAACCCGGGTCGACACGGTGGCGTCCAGGTGGACGCCGTCGGTGACCTTCACGTCGAGCGGCCCGGCGCCGACGTCGGGGAACGTGACGGTCCCGGTCTGCGTGCAGGCCGGCGGGAGGAACACGGACGGCCCGACGGTCTCGGCGCAGAACGTGGACAGCGCGCCGCCGGTACGCGCGTCGACCGCGGTGACCGCCACCGACCCGGGCACGGTGAGGGCGTCGTCGACGACCGTCGTGCCGCCGCCGGTGACGGTCACCATGGCCGCGTCGGCGGGGGTGGCGGCGCCGGGCGCCCACTGCTTCTGGGTCGCGGTGCTGAAGCTCACCCGGTAGCTGCCGGTCCACGCGGTCAGGAACCAGGTGCCGTCCGCGGCGGTGGTCGCCTGGAACTGCCGGTCCCGGGCCGGGTCGGCGACCACCACGCCACCGCCGGCCACCGGGTTGCCGGTCGCGTCGGTCAACCGGCCGCGGACCGTGCCGGTGGGCAGCTGCCGCTCGTCCAGCACCGTGCCGGCGCCGGCGGCCACCGTGACGACGTCCGCGGTGCGCTCGGACTCCTTGCCGTGCGACCACTGGTCCAGCCCGTGGCCGGCGGGCGCGGTGAACTTCACCTTGTACGTGCCGGGGTACACGAACATCCGGAACGTGCCGTCGGGCTGTCCCGGGGCGGCGACGTTCTCCGCGGGGCTGCTCTGCGAGTAGGCGGTCACCACGGGGCTCGCGACCGGCCCGGCGGCGTCGCCGAGGCGGCCCGAGATGGTCCCGAGGGGCAGGAGCGCCTCATCGACCGTGGTGCGCCGGCCGAGGGCGACGGTGACCGGGTCGGCGTCGGCCGCCCGCTTGTGCCCGCGGACCCACTGCCTCGGCGCGCCGCGCTCGGCCGCGCTCACGAACTGCTGATAGGTGCCGGCGGCCACGTACGGCAGCAGGTAGCCGCCGCCGGCGTCGGTCAGCACGTGTGCGAGATCGGCCGACGCCGGCCGGGCGATGCCGACCAGTGCGTGTGCCGCCGGCACACCCGTGGCCGTGGTGACGTGCCCGGCGAGCGAACCGTGCGCGACGACCGTGTCCGTGACGCCACCGGTCGTCTGGCCGTCGGTGACCGTGATGCTTGCGCCGGAGGCGAAGTCGGGCCTGCCCGGGTAGAACTGTTCGAGACCGCCGAGCAGGCTGAACTTCAGCTTGTACGTCCCGGGGGCGACCCCGTCCAGCCGGAAGGTGCCGTCCGCGCCGGTGACGGCGGCGGCGACACTGACCGGGTACGCGTTGAGCAGCAGCGACACCGTCGCACCCGGCACGGGCGCGCCCGCCTCGGTCAGGCTGCCGGCGACGGCCCCCGGCCCGGCGGCGCCGGCCGGCTGCGCGGGCAGCAGGGCGAACAACCCGACGACGGCGGCGACCATCAGACGGCGCGGTGCATGAGCCATGCCGGCCTCCCGGAGACGGAAATGGTGGAACGTCTGCCGGGCAGTCTGGCCTGCCGGCGACGGCAACCACATCCCGCGGCGCTGGAGCCAGGTGGTGCCGGCCGCGAAGGCCCGCACCGGCAGCAGGACCAGCACTGCCGCGACGGCCAGGGCGACCACCGTGGCCCGGGCGGCGGGCCTTGGCATGCTCGGAATGTCCATGGCGGGCCCCTTCGCGCGGCGGTCGCCCGCACCGTATGACCCGCGGCGGCGATTCACCCAGGGCCGCCCCGCCCGTGCGGGGTGCCCTGCGGCGGTCCGGCGCTGCCCGGCCGCCCTCACCGTTGCGGCCTCGGCCGCGAAACTTTCATGACGGACTCAACGGGCTGCCATGCCGGCTTCGCGCCTGAGGTGGATGGTGCAGCGGGACAGGCCGTCCACGGCGGTTGCGAGGGTGTGACGGTCGCCGGTCCGTTCGGCGAGGGCCCGGGCGGCCGCGAACCGGCGTGCCGCCGCGTCCGGACGGCCGGTGGCCAGGAGCACGTCGCCGAGGGTGGTGAGCGTCTCCGCTTCGAGGCCGCATTCGCCGGTCGCGCGGGCGATGGCGAGGGCGCGCCGCAGGTGGCCGAGGGCCTTCGCGTGCCGCCCCGTCCGGTGGTACGCGGCGCCGATGGTCCCGTGCGCGCTGCCCTCGCCGCCCCGGTCACCGGCCGCGACACAGCGCTCCAGGGCCTGCCGCAGGTGGGTTAGGGCCTGGTCGTGGCGGCCCGAGACGCTCTCGACGGCGCCGAGGTTGCCCAGCGCGTAGCCTTCGAGCCGCCGGTCACCGAGCTCGGCGAACAGTGCCGCCGCCCGCTGCAGGTGCCCGAGCGCCTCGGTGTGCCGGCGGATGCGGTGGTACGTGAAGCCGAGGTTGAGCAGTTGCGCGGCTTCGCCGTGCCGGTCGCCGGCGGCGCGGTACATGGCGAGGGCGTCGCGGAGTCGGGCCGCGGCCTCGTCGTGGTCGCCGAGCCGCTCGTGCACCAGCGCGAGCCGGGCGGTCGCGCGTGCCTCCCCGGCGGTGTCGCCGGACGCCCGGTGCCCGTGCAGCGACCGTCCGAAGTGGACTTTCGCCCGGTCGTGGTCGCCGAGCAGCCAGTGGATCGCGCCGAGGTTGGTGTGGACGCCGGCGTCGCCGTGCACCGCCGCGGCGGTGTGCAGCGCGAGGGCGTCGCGGTAGTGGCCGCCGACCTCCAGGTGCCGCCACAGGAGCCGGGACAGCTCGACGGCCGCCCGGGACCGGGCCAGGGCGATGAGCGCGGCCCGGTGCCGGTCCAGCCACCGCTGCGCCCGCTCCGGTGTGTCCACAATGGACGAGGACGCGGTCCGGCCCGGGTGGTCGTGGGGGTACAGGGTGGCGGTCGCGGCCGCCGCGGTGTGCAGCAGGTGTGCGGTGAGCCGGTCCAGGGCGGCCCGCGACCCGTCCGCGTCGAGCTGCCCGGCGAGCTCGACGCTGTATGCCCGCAGCAGGTCGTGCATCGCGAAGCAGTCGTCGCCGGCCGGCTCGACGAGGTGCGCGCGGGCCAGTTCGTGCAGCGCCGACCGGCCCTCGGACGGCGGCAGCCCGGCGAGCGCGGCGGTGGCGTGCACGTCGACGACCCGGCCGGGGTGCAGGCCGAGCAGCCGGAAGGCTGCGGCGGCCGGCGGGGTCAGCTGCCGCAGCGACCATGAGAACACCGACCGCAGCGCGGTGCGTGGGTCCCCGTCGGCGTCGAACGCGTCGAGGCCGTCGTCGTGCGGGTGCCGGTGCCGGGTCGCGGCGACCCGCAGCGCGAGGGGCAGCCCGGCGCACCGTTCGGCCAGCAGCTGCACGGTGCCGGCGGCGTCGGGCCCGATCAGGCGCCGCAGCAGGGTGCGCGAGTCGCCCCGGTCGAGGCGGCCGAGGTGGATCGGGTGCACGCCGTCGCGGGCGACCAGGCCGCCGAGCGCGTCCCGGCTGGTCACCACGACCACGCAGGTGCCGGTGCCGGGCAGCAGCGGCCGGACCTGGTCGGCGCCGGAGGCGTTGTCCAGCACCACGAGCAGCCGTCGGCCGGCGACCTCGGTGCGGTAGCGGGCGGCGCGCTCGGCGGTCGCGGCGGGGATGCCGGACGCGGGGACGCCGAGGCCGCGCAGGAACCCGGCGAGGGCGTCGCCCGGGTCGACGGGCTGCCCCGGGTCGTATCCGCACAGGTCGACGTAGAGCTGCCCGTCGGGGAACCGGGCGGCGACCCGGTGCGCCCAGTGCACCGCCAGGGCCGTCTTGCCCACGCCGGCCGTCCCGGCGAGCAGCGCGACGCGCGGACCGTCGCCGAGCAGCGCGTCGAGCTCGGCGAGCCTCGCCGCCCGGCCGGTGAACGCCGGCACGTCGGCCGGCAGCTGCCTCGGCACGGCGGCGTCCGGCGGTGGCGGCGGCGTGGCGGTGGCGCGGCGGCCTTCCTGGACCCGGTCGCGGGCGGTGGCGAGGGCACCCTGTTCGGCCGGTGACGCCCCGAGCAGGCGGACGAGCACGTCGAACCGGTCGGTCGGCGGCAGCACCCGGCCGGCGAGGTAACCGCCGATGATCCCGTGCGACCAGCCGGTGGCCGCGGCCAGCTCGCGGTAGGTCAGCTCGACGCCGCCGCGCCGGCGGGCGTCGCGGCGGCGCAGCTCACGCAGCATCCGGGCCAGGTCCTCGGTCGTGCACACCTGCGCCACCGGCGCCAGGAACGCGTCGGCGGCTGCGGTGCGGACGTGGTGGTCGATGCGGGCAGCGTAGGCCGGGACGCCGGTGGCGCGCAGGGCTCGGCGGGCCAGCGAGCCCCGCGCGCCAGGTCAGGGCGCTACGCCACGGTGCACGGGATGCCGTTGAGCGTGAAACTCTCCGGCGGGGTGAACGGGGAGGCCGACCCGGTGAAGCCGGACATGATGCCGTTGCCGGGCTGGATCGTGCCGCCCCACACCGGCGGGCTGATCGTGCCGGTGCCGCCGGCCCGGGTCATCGTGCCGCCGAACGCGTTGGAGATGACCGCCGTCGCGGGCAGGGCGAAGCCGATGGACCAGCCGCTGACCGGCGCGGCGGTCGTGTTCGTGATGCTGACCGTGACCATGAATCCGGGGCTGAACAGGATGATCTGGGCCTGGCAGGTCGGTGTGGCGGTGATGGCCAGGGTGGTGACGGTCGCCGGCGCGGACCGGGCGGAGGCGTTGCCGCGGGCGTCGAAGGCGATGACCGCGAACGTGTAGGCGGTGCCCGCGGCCAGCCCGGCGACCCGCTGGAAGCGGCTGAACGCGTCGACTGTGCGGATCGTGGTCCAGGCGCCGCCGATGAGCTGCTGCAGGTGGTACCCGGTGACCTGGACGTTGTCCGTCGACTCGCCCCACACCAGGGACGCCCCCGTGGTGGTGATGCTGCTGAACAGCATCGAGCCGGGTGCGGACGGCGCGGCGGTGTCCGGGCCGGGCAGGGTGGTGAACGTGACCGGTGCGGACGGCGGGCTCGCCGTGTATCCCGCCGCCACCACGAAGATCCGCAGCGTGTAGGCGGTGCCCGGGTGCAGGCCCGTCAGGGCGAGCACGCCGTAGGCGCCACGGGTGAACTCCGACCAGACGCCACCGACGTTGCGTTCGATCACGGCCTGTTCGCTGCGGCCGTCGTAGGACCACCACAGGTCGGCGCTGGTGTCCGCGACGTGCACGGCCTGCACGTTGGTCGGCGCGTCGAGGGTGGTGGCGGCCAGGGCCGGCGCGGGGGCGAGCGCCGCCACGGCCAGACACCCGGCGGTGAGGAGTGCGAGGAAGCGGAGCAGTCTCATGGAGGGCCTTTCGATGCGGGGGGTCACGCCGCATCCATGCTCAGCGCCGGCTGCCGCCGCCGTCCCCGGATCCTGGACACGGTCGGACAGCGTTGGACAGGACCGTCAGCCGGCGGGCCAGCCGGTGTAGCCCTCCGCCAGGTACCGCCGGCCCGCCTCCGACGCGACGAGCATCGCCAGCTCTCCCTCCTGCCGGCGCAGGTCGAACGCGTCGGCGCCGGGCGGGATGTGCAGCATCGTGGTCATCCAGTAGGAGAAGTGCTGCGCCTTCCACACCCGGGCCAGGGCGCGGCGCGGGTAGTCGTCCAGCGCGTCGGGGTCGTTGCGGCGCACCGCGAGTTCGAGGACCTCGGCGAGGACCCGCACGTCGGCGATGGCGAGGTTGAGGCCCTTCGCGCCGGTCGGCGGGACCGTGTGCGCGGCGTCGCCGGCGAGCAGCAGCCGGCCGTGCCGCATCGGCTCCTGCACGAAGCTGCGGAACGGCAGCACGGTCTTCTCGAAGATGGCGCCCTCCCGCAGCCGGAACCCGTCGGCGCCGGCCAGCCGCGCCTGCAGCTCGCTCCAGATGCGGTCGTCGGACCAGTCGGCCGGGTCGGTGTCGGGGTCGCACTGCAGGTACATCCGCTGGACGCTGTCGGTGCGCTGGCTGATGAGCGCGAACCCACGGCCGGAGCGGGTGTAGATGAGTTCGGGCGCGCTGGCCGGTGCCCGGCACAGGATGCCGAACCAGGCGTAGGGGTACTCGCGGAAGTACCGGCGCCGCGCGGTCTCGGGTACCTCGTGCCGGCAGATGCTGCGGGAGCCGTCCGCGCCGACCAGGTAGTCGCAGTGGATCTCGTGGGCGGTGCCGTGCTCGTCGGTGTACCGGATCGACGGTGAGCCGATGACGCCGGTGACCGTGGTGTCCCGCACGCCGAACCGGACGTCGCCGCCGTCGCGGGCGCGGGCGTCGGCGAGGTCGACGAACACGTCCGTCTGCGGGTACAGCCACGTCGACGCGCCGGCGAGGCCCTGGAAGTCGATGCGGTGGCTCTCGCCGCCGAAGCGCAGGTCGATCCCGCGGTGCTCGTGGCCGTCGGTGAGGACCCGGCCGGACACGCCGGCGTCGACGAGCAGGCGGACGCTGTCGCGTTCCAGGATGCCGGCCCGGTGGGTGGTCTCGATCTCGTGGCGGGTGCGGTGGTCGACGGCGACGACGGGGATGCCGGCCCGCGCGAGCAGGTGCGACAGGAGCAGCCCGGCGGGCCCGGCGCCGACGATGCCGACGGTGGTGCGGGTGACCGTCATGGCGAACCTTCCGTGAGCGTCACGGGCACCCGCCGCTGCAGCTCGGCGAAGCCGATGCCGAACAGGTCGCGGACCGTGACGCCGCCGGCCCGGTCGAGCAGGAACACGGCATGATCGGTGTAGATCCGCGTCACGCAGCGGACCCCGGTGAGCGGGTACGTGCAGGCGGTGACGAGCTTGCTGGTGCCGTCCTTGGCGAACAGGTTCATCATCACGAACGTCTCGCGGGCGCCGATCGCGAGGTCCATGGCGCCGCCGACGGCGGGGATGTCGTCGGGCCGGCCGGTGTGCCAGTTGGCGAGGTCGCCCGCCGCGGACACCTGGTACGCGCCGAGCACGCAGCAGTCCAGGTGCCCGCCGCGCATCATGGCGAAGGAGTCGGCGTGGTGGAAGTAGGAGGCGCCGGGCAGCTCCGTCACCGGGACCTTGCCGGCGTTGATGAGGTCGGGGTCGACGTCGTCGCCGGTCGCCTCGGGGCCCATGCCCAGCATGCCGTTCTCGGTGTGCAGGACGACGCCGGCGTCGGCGGCGAAGTGGTTTGACACCTTCGTGGGCAGGCCGATGCCGAGGTTGACGTAGGCGCCGCGCGGGATGTCGGCCGCGACGGCGGCGGCGAGCGCGTCACTGTCCAGGGTCACGACCGCACCTCATCGGGCACCAGCACGACCCGGTCGACGTAGACCGAGGGGGTGACGACGTGTTCCGGGTCGATGCCGCCGACGGCCACGACCGAGCGGACCTGCACGACGGTGGTGCGGGCCGCCGCCGCCATGATGGGCCCGAAGTTGCGGGCCGTCTTGCGGTAGGTGAGGTTGCCGGCGGCGTCTGCCGTGTGCGCGGCGATGAGGGCGAAGTCGGCGTGCAGCGGATGCTCCAGCACGTAGCCGCGCCCGTCGATCACCCTGGTCTCCTTGCCCTCGGCCAGGGGCGTGCCGTAGCCGGTGGGGGTGAAGAACCCGCCGATCCCGGCGCCCGCGGCGCGGATCCGTTCCGCGAGGTTGCCCTGCGGCACGAGCTCGAGTTCGATCTGCCCGGCGCGGTACCGGCGGTCGAAGTGCCACGAGTCGGCCTGCCGGGGGAACGAGCAGATGATCCGCCGGACGCGGCCCTTCGCGATGAGTGCGGCGAGCCCGCGATCGCCGTTGCCGGCGTTGTTGTTGACGACGGTGAGGTCGCCGGCGCCGCCGTCGATGAGCGCCTCGATGAGCTCGACCGGCTGGCCCGCCTCGCCGAACCCGCCGAGCATCACGGTCGCGGAGTCACCGATCCCGGCGACCGCGTCCGCCGGTGTTGCCGGGAAACTGATCACCGGGCGTCCTCCTCGGCCAGGACGGGACCGGCGACCGCGAACGCGTGGTTGGCGGTGGGCACGCCGCAGTAGACGGCGGCGTGCAGGATCACCTCGCCGATCTCGTCGCGGGTCAGGCCGTTGCGGCGGGCCGCACGCACGTGCATCGCGAACTCGTCCCAGTGCCCGTGCGCCATCAGTGCGGTGAGCGTGACCATGCTGCGGGAGCGGCGGTCCAGGCCGGGACGGGTCCAGATCTCGCCCCACGCGTACCGGGTGATGAACGACTGGAAGTCGGCGGTGAACGCGGTGGTGCCGGCGACGGCGCGATCGACGTGCGCGTCGCCGAGGACCTCGCGCCGCACCGCCATCCCGTCCTCGTGCGCCGTCACCGGGTGCCCTCGAAGTCCAGGAACGTGGTCTGTCCCGGGCCTTGCAGCCGCACGTCGAAGCGGAGATCCCCGGAGGGTTCCCGCTCGGCGACGAGCGTGGCCCGCTCGTCCGGGTCGAGGGAGGCCAGGAACGGGTCGCCGGCCAGCCAGGCCCCGGGCACGTACGCGCGGGTGAACAGCCGGTCCATGAGCCCGCGGGCGAACACGACGACGGCGAAGAACGGCGCCCGGCCCGGCATGGCCGGTCCCGGTTCGACGGTGGTGAAGGCGTAGTGGCCGCCCGGGTCGACGCCGGCCCGGCCCCAGCCGGTGAAGCGGGTCCCGTCGCGGCGGATCGAACCGTCCACCGTGGGCACCACCCCGTCGGGCCCGGCCTGGCGGATCTCCAGCAGCGCGTCCGGCACGGGCACCCCGGCACCGTCGAGCACGGTGCCGTGCAACCGGATCGCGCCCGGGTGCGCCGCGGTGACCAGCTCGTGGTCGCGCGGGTACGGCAGCGCGAAGCCGTAGAACGGGCCGACCGTCTGCCCCGGTGTCGTCATGAGGCTTCCAGGGGTGTGCGGTGGGTGCCGGTCAGCACGATGTCCCAGCGGTACCCCAGCAGCCACTCGTGCTCGGACAGGTCGTGGTCGTAGGCGGAGACCAGGCGCTCCCGGTCCCGGGGGTCGGTGATCGACTGGTAGATCGGGTCCAGGGCGAACAGCGGGTCGCCCGGGAAGTACATCTGCGTGACCAGCCGCTGGGTGAACTGCGTGCCGAACAGCGAGAAGTGGATGTGCGCCGGGCGCCACGCGTTGACGTGGTTGCGCCACGGGTACGGGCCGGGCTTGATGGTGACGAACCGGTAGCCGCCGTCGTCGTCGGTGAGGCAGCGCCCGACCCCGGTGAAGTTCGGGTCGACGGGGGAGGGGTGCTGGTCCCGCTTGTGGATGTAGCGGCCGCCGGCGTTGGCCTGCCACACCTCCACCAGCTGCCGCCGCACGGGCCGCCCGTCGCCGTCGGTGACCCGGCCCTGCACCACGATCCGCTCGCCGATCGGCTCGCCGCCGTGCTGGATGGTCAGGTCGGCCTCGAGCGGGTCGACGTCGCAGTGGCCGAACACGGGCGCGAGCAGCTCGGCCCCCTCGGGGTCGGCGTGGCGCAGCTCCTTCGTCGGATGGCGCAGCGTCGAGCTGCGGTACGGCGTGAAGGACAGCATCGGCTGCCGCGCTGGGGCGGGCCCGGCGTGCAGGGCCTCGATCTCGGCGGAGATGTCCCGCTGCGAGGGCAGGCCGCGTTCGGAGGTGGCGGTCACGATGCGAACCGTACGGATCCCGGCCGCCCGCGGTCTACGCTGGACTTCCACTGAGTGGAAAGGACGGCTCGAAATGGCCGGTCGGGTGTCGACCCCGGGCGCGTCGGTGGTCTCCCGCGCCTTCGCCGTCCTCGGCGCGTTCGACGAGCGGCACCGTGCCCTCACGCTGTCCGACCTGGCCCGTCGCGCCGCCCTGCCCCTCGCCACGACGCACCGCCTGGTCGCCGAGCTGGTCGCCGTGGGCGCGCTCGCCCGGCGCGACTCGGGGCAGTACGTCATCGGCCGGCGGATCTGGAGCACGGGACTGCTCGCCCCGGTGCAGACCGGGCTGCGGGAGCTGGCCTCGCCGTTCCTGCACGACATCTTCGCCGCGACCCGCGCGACCGTGCACCTCGCCGTCCGGGAGGGCACGGAGGTGCTGTACCTGGAACGGTTGCGCGGCAACGAGTCCGTGCCGATCGTCAGCCGCGCCGGGGGACGGCTGCCGCTGCACAGCACCGGCGTCGGCAAGGTCCTGCTCGCGCACGCGCCGCCGGAGGTCCGGGCCGAGGTCCTCGCGTCGCTGCACCGGGTCACGCCGTACACGATCGTGCGGCCGCCGGTGCTCGCCGCGCAGCTGGAGCGGATCCGCCGCGACGGCTACGCGACGACCGCCGACGAGATGACGCTCGGCGCCAGCTCCGTCGCGGTGCCGGTGCTGCGCGGCGGCACCGAGGTCGTGGCTGCGCTCGGCATCGTCGTCGCCCAGTTGCGCCGCGACCGGCAACGCCTCGTCGCCGGCCTGCAGGTGGCGGCGCAGGGCATCGCCCGCACCCTCGACGCCTGACCGGTCCCGGTGTCAGGCGCCGGCCGGTGCGGGCTGCCGCAGCGCCAGCTCCGCGAGCAGGACGGCGCCGTCGACCAGGACCTCGTCGTCGAACGCCGCCCGGGGTGCGTGGTTGTTCGGCAGGCCCACGTGATCGTCCGCGGCCGCCGCGCCGAGGAACAGGTAGGCGCCGGGGACGCGCTGCAGCACCCGCGAGAAGTCCTCGGAGCCGGTGTCCGGGACCGCCATCGGCTGGAACCGTTCGGCACCGAACACGTCGCGGACGGTGGCCGCCACGTGCTCGTGGCCGGCCGCGTGGTTGACGGTCGCCGGGTACTCCTCCTGGAAGCGCACCTCCGCCCGCAGCCCGTGCGCCGCGGCGATCCCCTCGCACAGCGCCACCGTCTCGCGGGCCATCGTGCGGGCCGCCTCGGCCGAGAACGTGCGTACCGTCGCCTCGAAGACCGCCTCGTCGGGGATGATTGTGCGCAGCTGGCCGGCGTGGAACGCGCCGACGGTGAGCACGACCGGGTCGAACGGGCTGAAGCGCCGCCCCACCATTGCGTGCAGCGCCGTCACCATCTCGCACGCGGCGGGGATCGGGTCGCGGGCGTCGTGCGGCGCCGAGCCGTGCCCGCCCGCGCCGACGACCCGGACGAACAGCCCGGCGGCCGCCGACATGATCGGCCCCGGCCTGCACGCGAACACGCCGCGCGGGAAGTCGGTGGCCAGGACGTGCAGCGCGTAGGCGACGTCGACCGGGCGGCCCGCCGCGTCCAGGACGCCCTCGTCGAGCATCAGCCCCGCTCCGTCGTAGCCCTCCTCGCCGGGCTGGAACATGAACACCACGTCGCCGGCCAGCTCGCCGCGCCGGGCCGCGAGGAGCCGCGCGGTGCCGACCAGCCCGGCCGTGTGCAGGTCGTGGCCGCAGGCGTGCATGACGCCGTCCACCCGCGACGCGAACGGCAGCCCGGTCAGCTCGGTCACCGGCAGCGCGTCCATGTCGCCGCGCAGCAGCACCACCGGCCCGGGCCGGTCCCCGCGCAGCACCGCGGTCACCGACGACAGCCGCTTGCCGGTGCTGACCTCCAGCGGCAGGCCGTCCAGCGCGTCCAGCACCCGTGCCTGCGTCGCCGGCAGGTGCAGGCCGATCTCGGGCTCCTGATGCAGCTCGCGCCGCAGCCGGATCAGGTCGTCCCGCAGCAGCTCGCCGTCCTCGCGCAGATCCATTTCGCCACGGTACGCGAGCCGCTTGACACTGTGGGGCACCCTGGCCCGGTCCCCGACGGATCCTCGGAGGATCGTATGGACCCGAACGTGTTCGCGAGGTGGGTGGCGCCCGTCGCCGTCATCGCGCTCGTCGTGGCCGGCGCGCCCGCCGCGCACGCGCACCCCGTCCTGGCGCCCGCGGTCTTCGACCCCGTGTCCGTCGGGTGGGGCTCGGTGCGTGACGCGACGGAGGCGCAGTTCCACGACAGCGTCGACGCCCGGGTCGCCCAGAACATGATCATGATCGATCTGGAGGCGGACGGCACCGCCGCCGGCCCGCGGTTCGGCGCGGTGTTCCAGCGCAACCTCGACGGCCGGCGCTGGGTCGTCGACGTCACGCTCACCGAGGGCGAACTGGCGTCCGGGCCCGACGACGAGTGGGGCACCCGCTGGCGCCTCGCCGACGTCGAGACGTTCACGCGCGACGGCGCGCGGGCCTACGCCGCGCTGTGGGTCGAGGACCTCGAAGGTCTCACCGCCGTCGCGAAGCACGACCTCACCTACGACCAGGCGGTCGCCTACTACGACGAGCAGCGGCGTACCCGCCTGCCGGTCGACGTGGACGTGTACCCGTACGGCACCGGCGTGCGGTACGCGATGATCTGGCTCGACAACCCGGGCGGCCTGGCGTGGCGGCTGCACCTGGACCAGTCCGGCGCCGAGTTCGCGGCCACGTTCGACGACTACGCCGGCGACGGTTACCGCCTGCTGATGCTCGACTCGGCGACGCGTGGCAGCGCCGGCCAGCGGTACGCCGCCATCTGGCTGCACAACACCAACGGCCGCGACTGGCGCGAGCGGCGCGACCTCACCTCCGCGCAGTACGCGACCTGGTGGGACACCTACGCCCGCGACGGCTTCCGGCTCATCACCTATGAGCGTTACGAGACGGCGGCCGGCACCCGGTACGCGGGGGTCTGGCGCCAGAACTGAACAAACGGGTATGAGTGTGCGATGGACTGGACCGTCGTTCCCACGCTGCTGCTCGCCATCCTCCTCGGTGCCATCGTCGGACTGGAGCGGGAGATGGGTGCGCAGCCCGCCGGCCTGCGCACGCACATGCTCGTCGCCGCCGGCGCGGCCCTGTTCACCATCGCCGGCAAGGAGGTCGGCAGCGACCCGACGCGCATCGCGGCGCAGGTCGTCACCGGCATCGGCTTCCTCGGCGCCGGCGCCATCTTCAAGGAGGGCGTCAACATCAGCGGCCTGACGACCGCCGCGTCACTGTGGGTCACCGCGGCGATCGGCCTGGCCACCGGGCTGGAGCTGTTCTGGGCGGCCGGCACCGTCACCGTCGCGGCGCTCGCCGCCCTGTGGCTGTTCAAGGTGGCGGAGTCGAACTGGCTGCCGGACCGGCACCGCATCCAGGTCACGCTGACCCTCGCGCCCGACTTCCCGCTCGACGCGGTCGAGCGGGAGGCCCTCGAGGCGCTGCCGAGCGGGCACGTGCTGCGCGTCGACTACGCCGGCCACGACCAGTCCATCGTGCTGACCGCCCGCGGCGACAACAACACGTCCCTGCCGGCGATCGCGGAGACCCTGCGCCTCCTGGACGGCGTGCAGGGCGTCGAGATCGCCCGCTGAGCGCGGCGTGACCGGCGTGCGCGCCGTCACGGGCCTTCGCCGGGCACGACCAGACCGTGCTGATAGGCGAACACGACGGCCTGCACCCGGTCACGGAGACCGAGTTTGATCAGTACCCGGCTGACATGGGTCTTCGCGATGCCGTTGGTCTTCGGCATGCGGATGTCCATCACCACCACGTCGGGGCGCAACTGCGCGGCGGTCCGGATCGCGGCGGCGCCGTCCTCGACGGACCCGATCACGTCGATGTCCGCGTGGACGCCCAGCATGCCGGCGAGACCGGAACGGATCAGCGCGTGGTCGTCGGCGATGAGGACCCGGGATGGGTGCCGGCGCGGTCACTGCACGCTCCTGGGCAGCCGGACCGTGACGGTGAACGCCCCGCCGCTCACGCCGGTCGTCACGGTGCCGCCGTGGACGCGGGCGCGTTCGCGCATGCCGACCAGGCGGCTGCCGCCCGGTGCGCCGGCGGCGGCCGTGGCGGGCGCCCGGTTGGACACCTCGAGGTCGATGCCGGTGTCGTCGTAGCCGATCCGGACGCTGGCCGGCGCGCGTTGGTCAGCGCCTCCTGCACGATGCGGAACGCGGCGAGGTCGAGCCCGGCCGGGATCGCGCCGCGCTCGTCAGCGGCGCCGAACACGTCCTGCTCGGCCTCGTCGCTGCGGCGCTGCTGGCGTGGATGCCCGGCTACCTCGCCCTCGGCGCCGGGTCGGCGGCCGGCCGTGCCGGTGCGTTCGCCTCGGTCGCCGGCACCGGGCTGCTGGCGTTCGCGATGACCGCGTCCAACCTCCACGGCGAGGACTACGGATGGTTCCCGGCCCTCGCGGTGCCCGCCAACGCGCTGTGGGCCGCCGGCTCGGTGGTCCTGGCCGTCACGACGGCGCGGTCCAGGTCCCTGCCCAGGCCGCTGGCCGTGGCACTGCCGGTCATCTGGCTCAGCAGCATCATGCTGTCGCAGCTCGGCGGCAACCTGCTGGCCGGTGTGCTGTGGGCGGCGGTGGCCTGGACGGCGCAGCCGGCGCGGCGTCACCGGCGGCCGGGGAACCGGCCGCCGGTGACGCTTCCGTACGCTCGCGGTGAGGGTCAGCCCGCCGACGGCGACGGGGAGGCCGACGCCGACGGTGAGGCGCTGGTGGTGGCCGGCACGTACGGCACCGCGCTGCCCTTGACGTAGTCGTCCCAGCTGGCCGTCCAGTCGGTCCAGCCGTTGCCCCACTTCACCTTCTCCTCGGTGCCCTTGATGATGACCGGGTCGCCGATGCGGGTCTGCTTCCACAGCCACTCCGCGTGCGCGGCGGAGATGTTGGTGCAGCCGTGGGAGACGTTGCGCTTGCCCTGGTCACCCTCGGACCACGGCGCCGAGTGGATGTACTCGCCGTCCCAGGTGAGCCGCTGCGGCCAGTACACCTTCGTGCGGTAACCGCCGCTGGACTCGGCCGGGACGCCGAAGGTGGACGAGTCGAACCACTCCCACTCGTTCTTGATCATGACGATGAAGCTGCCGCTCGCCGAAGGGCTCTTCGGCTTGCCGAGGCTGACCGGGATGGTGCGCAGCAACTGGCCGTCCTGGGTGACGGTCATCTGCTTGGTCGCGTTGTCGACCTCCATGACGAACTTCGGCCCGACGGTGGCGCTGAAGGCGACGTCGCGCTCGCCCCACCACTTGCCGTCCAGGTTCGTCCCGCCGGTGCGGGCGTTGACCTGGAGTTTGGTGCCCGGCTGCCAGTACTCCTTGGGGCGGAAGTGCAGCTCCTTGCCGTTGAACCAGTTGAACGCGCCCTCCTGCGGCGGGTCGCTGGTCACCTGGATGCGCTGCTGGACGGCGGCGCGCTGGGCCTGCGCCACGTCGACGCCGAAGGTGATGATGACCGGCATCCCGACGCCGACGGTCTGCTTGTCATTGATGATGCTGGTGACTTTGCCGAGCTTGCCGGGCTTCGCCATGGTCGTGAACGACGTGGTCTGCGTGGTCGGCTTGCCGTCGGTCGACGTGGCGGTGACGGTCACCGTGTACTTGGTGCCGTACTTCAACTGCCCGGCCGGCTGCCAGGCCTTGCCGTCGGCGCCGGCCGCGCCGGTGACCTCCGTGCCGCTCGCGTCGACGAGCTTGACGGTGACGCTGGCGGCGTTGGTGGCCGTGTAGGCGACGTCCACGGCCGTGGGCACGTTGGCCGCGCCGTCGGCGGGGCCGCTGATCGCGAGCTGCACCGGCAGCGCCGGGGGCGCCGAGCTCGCCGACGGCTGGCCCTGCGCCGCGCCGCCGTCCTTGCCGGCCGGTTTGCTGGTGCAGGCGGCCAGCAGCAGCGCCGCCGGGGCGGTCAGTCCCACGGCCGCCAGCATGCGGCGGCGGGAGATGCGCGGGGGTGGTGTGTATGTCATTGAGGTGTTTGCCATCCGGGTCTCTGAGGTGTCGCCGGGCGCTCCGGCGGGACGGGTCGGTCGATCATGTGACGCTGCGTGGCACCGCGAACGTTTACGCTCGGCGGAACCCGCGCGGTCAGCGGCGCCAGACCTGCAGCTCGGCCAGCGACGGCCGGTCCGGTGGCCGCCCGGCGGAGGAGTCCCGGTCCACCGCGGCGGAGGGGTCGCCGGCCGGGTAGCCGGTGCCGCCGCGGTCGTGGCTGGTGACGGACGGGTGCAACCGCCCGGTGGCGCGGTGGTCGCCGCCGTGGTCACAGCGGGTCGGCCCGCCCGGCTCGCACTCGGTGTCGGCATGCTGCATGGTGGCGCTCGGGCCGCCGCGGCCCGCGGTCACGTTGTGGACGGTCCGCGCCGCGCCACCGACGGCCAGCCAGCTCACTGCGAGTGCCAGCAGGAGAACGGTCAGCAACCGTCCGGGGCGCCCGGGCCGCGCGACTCGTGCGACCGGCCCCCAGCCCACGATTGGTCTCCCCACGCCCGCCCCCGTCGTTCCCGTGCAGGTTACCCCGGCGGGTCCAGGGAAACGAGGCCGGGACGCGGCCCGAGATGGCGCGATTGCTGGTATTTCGCCGGTTTTCTCTCGACTGGCACTCGCCAAAGGCTTGGATATGCTGGCCGCGATGCTGACTTCGACCCGGCGCGTGCCTCAGGTCCTGCTGCTGCTGATCACCCTGCTCCTGGGGGTGGTCGGGATCGCCGACCCCGCGGCCGCCGAGCCCGGCGAGGACGGCGGCCAGAATCTCACCGTCCGCCAGGCACTCGACAAGGCCAACGCCGAATACAACGACGCCAAGGGCCGCCTCGACAAGTCCGTCGCCGACGAGGCCGCGATCGGCGGCCAGCTCGCCGAGACGCAGGCCCGCGTCGTCGAGCTCGAGGCGTCTGCCGGGGTCGTGGCCAACGCCGCCTACCGCGGCAAGCGGGTCAGCCTGGCCAACGTGTTCTTCGCCAGCGACGACCCCGACACGATCATGCACGGCATGACCACGGTGCAGTACATGCTGTCCCGCGACGACAAGGCGCTGCACGAGCTGGCGGAGACGCGCAAGAAGCTGGAGCAGCAGAAGGCCGACATCGCCGCGGCCGTCGCCAACCAGCAGGCGCAGCTGAAGATCATGGAGACGAACAAGAAGGCCGCCGAGGACGCGCTGAAGAAGGCGGGCGGCGGCGGTGCGACCACCGGCGCCCCGAGCGGCGGCAAGGTCACCACCAACCCCGTCGGCCGCAACAGCGACGGCTCCTACGCCAAGCAGGGCTGCACCGAGAACGACCCGACCACCACCGGCTGCATCAGCCCGCGGATGCTCAACGCCTACAACGAGGCCCGCAAGGCCGGCTACACCCACTACACGTCCTGCTATCGCAGCGGCGGTGGCGGTGACCACCCGGCGGGCAAGGCCTGCGACTTCTCCTCCAACGCCAAGACCTTCGTCAACGCCCGCGCCACCGGCGCCGACCAGCAGTACGGCGACGCCCTCGCCGCCTGGTGCATCGCCAACGCGAAGAACCTCGGCGTCAAGTACGTCATCTGGTACAAACGCATCTGGCAGCCCAGCAGCGGCTGGAAGTCCTACGGCGGCGACGGCACCCCCGCCGGCGATCACTACAACCACGTCCACCTGTCGATGCAGTAGCGCGTCCCCGGACGCACCGCAGTCCTGGTGCCGACCGCCTCCCTGATCACGTCGTCAGTGATGCGATCCGGTCCAGGACGGTGTCCAGTGCGACTTCAAGGGGTCGCACGTCGCGGTGGATCTGGGTCATGAGCAGGCCACCCTGCAGGGCGGTGAGCAGCCCCAGTGCCAGGTCGTCGGGGTTGCCGGTCAGGTTTCCGCGGTGGTGCATGGTGGTGAGGCCGGCGCGGATGGCGTGTTCCCAGCGCAGGTAGCCGGAGGCGACCGCGAGCCGTGCCTGGGGGTTGGTTTCGGCGATCTGAGATGCCGGTGGGGCCGCCGCAGCGGCCCCACCGGCACGCGTCAGATCAGGCCACCCATCAACGGGTCGCTGACGGATTCCCGGCCGTCCTCGACGTGCCCGGCGTACCAGACGCCGAAGCCCGCGTCCGAGGCGGCGGTGACGCTCAGCTCGTACCAGCCGCGGCTCTTCGCGGTCGAGCACTCCACGGACTTCGTCTCGCCCGCCCGCAGGACGACCTTCGTGCGCCGGTTGCCGTAGCGGTCGGCGACGGCCAGCTCGATCCGCGACGGGCCCCGGTTGGCGAGCTGGAGCGCGACCTCGTGCCGCCGCTCGTCGTAGCCCGCCCGGATCGTCAGCTGCCGCTGGATGCCGGCGGCCGCGCCCTTGTGACGGCGGAAGAAGCCGTTCGGCCCGTGGACCGACAGGTCGTGCGCGCCGTCGGTGAGCGGCCACTCGTCGGTGAGCCGGCGGCCCGGCTCGACGGTGTAGCCGCGCGGCTCGTGCGCGGGGTCGGCGGACCGGACGTGGAAGTAGCCGGTCGCGGCGCCCTCGTTGCGGAACTCGAAGCCGAACGCGTCGCCGGTCGCGTGGCCGTCGGCGTGCAGGGTGTAGGGCAGCGCGCGGGCCGGGCGCACCCCGCGCTCCTGCTTGGGCAGCCGCGGGTCGGCGGGCGGGACCGGGACCTGGTCCGGCTGCCGGGTGAGGTCCCCGGGCTTGAAGCTGTCGGTGTCCGGCAGGTCGACGCGGCGCGAGGCGTTGGGGGTCTTGAAGTCGAACGCGGAGGTCAGGTCCCCGACGACCGCGCGGCGCCACGGCGTGATGTTCGACTCGACCAGGTCCCGGCGCCCCCGGGCGAAGCGCGCCTCGAGGAAGCGGATCAGCGACGTGTGGTCGAACAGCTGCGAGTTGACGTAGCCGCCGCGGGTCCACGGCGACACGATGACCATCGGCACGCGGATGCCCAGCCCGTACGGGCCGGCCGGGTGCCCGGCGTCGCCGGGGAAGATCTCGTTGGTGACCGGCACCGTCGACAGGCCCTGGGCGCGGGTCGCCGGCGGCGTCGGCGGGACGAGGTGGTCGAAGAAGCCGCCCTCCTCGTCGTAGGTGATGAACAGCGCCATCTTGCTCCAGACCACCGGGTTGGCGGCGAGGATGTCGATGACCTTCGAGGTGTACCAGGTGCCGTAGCCGGGCTCCCAGTTCGGGTGCTCGGTGTACGCCTCGGGCGCCACGATCCAGGACACCGCGGGCAGCGTGCCGGCGCGCACGTCGGCGGCGAAGTCGGCCAGCAGGGCGTCGGGGCTGCGGCCGGCCTTGTCTGCCCGAGGTCGCGCACCGGCGGGCGGAAGGGCAGCAGCTCGCCGTCGCCGTCCGGCTGGTGCCACACGGGCCGGCCGCTGGGCAGCGTCACCGGGTGCGGGTCGGCGAAGCCGCGCACGCCGCGCATGGTGCCGAAGTAGTGGTCGAAGGAGCGGTTCTCCTGCATGAGGATCACGATGTGTTCGACGTCCTCGATCGAGCCGGTGCGGTTGTGCGCCGGGATCGACAACGCCCGCTCGAAGGGCAGCGGAACGGCGGCCGCGGCCGCCAGCTGGAGGAAGGTGCGCCGGTCGACATTTGCCATGAGGCCGGACGGTAGGCCCGGCAGGTGGCCGCGACGTGTACGCCAGTCGATGCGCAAGGCGGTCGGGGGTGACGGCCGGGCAGCACCGCAACCGGATTGCTCCCGGGCGGAGGGGTCAGATGTCGCCACGGCGGGCCGATGGCAGGATCGGCGCTTCGGCTGGCGGAGCCGCCCAACGGTGGGACAGGAGGACCTGTGGCGCTGCGACCTTCCCGAGTGCTCCGGACCGGTGCCGTGCTCGGACTCGCCGCCGTCCTGCTCGGCCTGACCGGCGTCAGCGTCGTGGGCACGACCCGGACCCGCGCGTCGGCGAACACCGCGATCGCCGCCACGACGCTCGCCGAGGCGTACGAGCTGGCCGACGACGCCGTGGCCCTGGAAGAGGTCGCCGAGCAGCGGTACCGGCTGGAACCGGGCGAGCAGGCCCTCGCGCTGCACCGCGGCGCGTCCGGCGCGCTGGAGGTGGCACTGCGCGACGTCGAGGCGCGCGGCACCGCCGCCGACCGGGACGTCGCCGCCGAGGTGCGGGAGCTGCAGGTGATCTACCTGGGCGCGATGGACCGGCTGTTCGCCGCCGTCGACCGGGGCGACACGGCGTCCGCCGCCGACATCGACGACGAGGTCGTCGACCCGGCCGCCGAGCGGATCGGCGGCCTCGTGCACGGCGCCGCGACGGTCAGCGCGCAGGAGGCGGCGGAGGCGATGCGCGACCTGCACCGCATCGAGGGCGTTGTTTTCACCGCCACCACCGCGACGTTCGGGGTCGGGCTCGCGCTGCTGGTCGTGTTCGCCTTCGTGGCGGGCGGCTACCAGCGCCGGCTGCTGCGCCACGCTGCCGAGCACGAGTATCACGCGTCGCACGACGGGCTCACCGGCCTGCCGAACCGCACCCTGTTCACCGAGCACACCACGGACGCCCTGCGCGAGGCCGGGCCTGACGGCCGCGGCCTGGCCGTGCTCCTGCTGGACCTCGACCGGTTCAAGGAGGTCAACGACACCCTCGGCCACCAGTACGGCGACGAGCTGCTGCGGCAGGTCGCGGCCCGGACCACCGGCGCGCTGCGGGCCGGCGACGTCATTGCGCGGCTGTCCGGCGACGAGTTCGCGGTGCTGCTGCCCGGCGCGTCCGCCGCCGACGCCGCCGGCCTGGCCGCGCGCCTGCAGAGCGAGCTGCACCGCAGCTTCGCCCTGGACGACGTCGCGGTCGACGTCGAGGTGAGCATCGGCATCGCGGTCGCGCCGGAGCACGCCACGGACACCGACGCGCTGCTGCGCTGCGCCGACATCGCGATGTACACGGCGAAGGACAGCAAGACCGGCGCGACGCTGTACCGGCCGAACATGCACACCGAGGACGGCAACCGTCTGCTGCTGCTCGGCGACCTGCGCCGCGCGCTGGACGTCACGGACCAGCTCACCCTGCACTACCAGCCGAAGATCCGCCTCGACGACGGGCGGCTGTCCGGCGCCGAGGCCCTCGTGCGCTGGTCGCACCCGACCCGTGGGCCGATCCCGCCGGCGGAGTTCATCCCGGTCGCGGAGACCACCGGCCTCATCACCCGGCTCACCCTCTACGTGCTGCGCCTGGCGGTCGCGCAGGCGCGGGCCTGGCTCGACGACGGGCTGGTCGTGCCGATCGCGGTCAACCTGTCGCCGCGCTGCCTGCTGGACCCCGACCTGGTGGGTCACGTGACGCGGCTGCTGCACGAGCACGAACTGCCCGCCGACCTGCTGCGGCTGGAGGTGACCGAGACGGCCGTCATGGCCAACCCGGCCCTGGCCACCGAGACGCTCACCGCGCTGCACCGCCTCGGCGTGCGGCTGTCCATCGACGACTACGGCACTGGGTACTCGTCGATGGCGTACCTCAAGAGCCTGCCCGTCGACGAGCTCAAGGTCGACCGTACGTTCGTCATGCACATGGACGATGACCCGGAGGACGCCGTGCTGGTCCGCGGCGCGATCGAGCTCGGCCACAACCTCGGCATGACGGTCGTCGCCGAGGGCGTGGAGGGCGCCGCCCACGTCACCGCGCTGCAGGAGCTCGGCTGCGACATCGCCCAGGGCTACCACTACGCCCGCCCGATGCCCCCGGAGGACCTCACCACCTGGTTCAGGACCAGCGGCGCCACCGCCGTGCTGTCCGGCTGAGCGCGGTCGCGCTCAGCCGGCGGACCTGCCCAGCTGAGCGCGGGTACGGGCGATCTTGCGGTGGCGCAGGCGGAGCAGGAACGGCATCATCGCGCTCTCGACCTTCGTGCCCGTGGTCATCTTCGACACACCGTCGGTGCGCTCCTCGAAGCGGATCGGCACCTCGATGATGGTCTGTCCCAGCTTGGTCGCCAGGAAGTGCATCTCCACCTGGAAGCTGTAGCCGTTGGACTGGACCCGGTCCAGGCCGATCGCCTGCAACGCGTCCGCGCGCCAGATCTTGAAGCCGGCCGTCAGGTCCCGGATGCGCACCTGCAGCAGGGTGTGCACGTACAGGTTGGCCCAGCCGCTCAGCATCCGCCGGTACAGCGGCCAGGCGTCGTCCAACTGGCCACCGGGCACGTAGCGTGACCCGATCACCACGCCGGCGTGGGTGGACAGCAGCGCGCCGAGCATGCCGGGCAGCGCCTCCGGCGGGTGCGACAGGTCGGCGTCCATCTGCGCCACGTACGTGGCGCCGTCCTCGAGGGCCTTGCCGATGCCGTCGACATAGGCCCGGCCGAGGCCCTCCTTGCCGGGCCGGTGCACCACCCGGATGCGACCGGGGTGCTCGGCGGCCAGCTTCTCGGCGACCTCCCCGGTGCCGTCGGGGGAGTTGTCGTCGGCGATGAGGATGCTCAGCCCCGGCAGTGGCAGGGCGAACAGCCGCTCGACCAGCCGTGGCAGGTTGCCTGCCTCGTTGTAGGTCGGGACGACCACGGTCAGGGGCTCGTCACACCACGGCGACGGCAGCCGCACTGGCTCGATCATTACGGAAGACCATCCTCGGGTCGCCGGCAGGTTCAGACAAACAGGGTAGTCGGGCCGGGCCAGCCACCCGAGCACCGGCCCCTTCCTGACGCCGCCGGGCGGCCCACCAGGACGTCGGCGCCGGTCGATGGGCCGGCGGCCGGGAGGTCTATGGGCTGGCGGCCAGGAACAGGAACGCGGCGCAGACGGACAGGTGTACGGCGGCCTGCAGCAGCGTGGCCCGGCCGGGCATGACGGTCAGGATGCCCACACCGGCGGTGAGGGCGAGCAGCACGATCTGGGTGGCGCCGAGGCCGAGGATCAGCGGCCCGTTCAGCCAGATCGAGGCGACCGCGATCGCGGGGATGGTCAGCCCGATGCTGGCGATGGCGGACCCGAGGGCGAGGTTGAGGCTGATCTGGACCTGGTCGCGGCGGGCGTTGCGGATGGCCGCGAGGGTCTCCGGCAGCAGGATCAGTACGGCGATGACGACACCGACGAAGGAGTGCGGCAGCCCGAACTTGGCGACGCCGGCCTCGATCGTGCCGGACTCGACCTTGGCCAGGCCGACGACCGCGACCAGCGCCACGATCAGCAGGACGAGGCTCGCCAGGGCCTGCCGCAGCGACGGGAACTTCGCGTGCTCCTCGGCGGGGCCGGTGACGGGCAGGAAGTACTCGCGGTGCCGCACGTTCTGGACCACCACGAACAGCGCGTACAGCGTCAGTGACGCGGTCGCCGCGAACGCCAGCTGCGGCCCGGTGAACTCCGGCGCGGGCGCGCTGGTGGTGAAGGTCGGCAGGACCATGCTCATCGTGGCGAGGGTGATGACGGCGGCCAGGGCGGCGCCGGTGCCTTCGGCGTTGAACACCGCGACGTGGCTGCGCAGCGCGGTCACCAGCAGCGACAACCCCGCGATGCCGTTGCACGTGATCATGACGGCGGCGAAGACGGTGTCCCGCGCGAGGGTCGCGGTGCCGGAGCCGCCGGACACCATGAGGGTGATGATCAGCCCGACCTCGATGACGGTGACGGCGACGGCGAGGATGAGCGAGCCGAACGGCTCGCCGACCCGGTGGGCGACGACCTCGGCGTGGTGGACGGCGGCGAGCACCGACCCGGCGAGCAGGGCCACGACCACGACCTCGACGGGGATCGGCAGGTCCCGGCCCCACACGGCGACCAGGACGCCCAGGGCGATCGGTGGCAGGACGACGGCCGCGCGGTTCAGGGAGGTGCCCACGCTGCCCACTGACCGCCGTTGCACGCACGAAACCTGCGTGCCATTGATTCCCGCCGCGCAGGTGGGATCACGCGCGTCAGGGGTACCCGACTGCCTGGGAGGCTTCATGGCTGAACCGTCCGCCGCTGCGGATTCCACCGCGACCCGCAGCGCGCCGCGCAACGGCTTCGACCGGTTCTTCGACATCAGTGCCCGCGGCTCGACGCTGAGCCGGGAGATCCGCGGCGGGCTCGCCACGTTCTTCACGATGGCCTACATCGTGGTGCTCAACCCGCTCATCCTCAGCAGTGGCGTGGACAGCACCGGCGGCAAACTCGCGATCGCCGCGGTCGCCTCCGCGACCGCCCTCGTCGCGGGGGTGATGACCATCCTCATGGGGGTCGTCGCCCGCTTCCCGCTCGCGCTCGCCGCCGGGCTCGGCGTCAACGCGCTCGTCGCGTTCGAGATCGCACCGCAGATGACCTGGGCCGACGCCATGGGCCTCGTCGTCATCGAGGGGGTGCTCATCGCCGTCCTCGTGCTCACCGGCCTGCGCACGGCCGTGTTCCGCGCCGTACCCACGCAGCTCAAGACCGCCATCGGGGTCGGCATCGGGCTGTTCCTGGCGCTCATCGGCTTCGTCGACGCGGGCTTCGTGCGACGCGTGCCCGACGCGGCCAACACCACCGTCCCGGTCGGGCTCGGCATCGGCGGCAAGCTGATCAGCTGGCCGGCGCTGGCGTTCGGCGTCGGCCTGCTGCTCACCATCGTGCTGGTGGTGCGCAAGGTCCGCGGCGCGATCCTCATCGGCATCCTCGTCTCCACGGTGCTCGCGATCATCATCGAGGCGATCGCGGAGGCGGGCCCGTCATTCGTGGACGGCAAGCCGAACCCGAAGGGCTGGAGCCTCAACGTCCCCGTCCTGCCGGACAAGGTCATCGACAAGCCGGACCTGTCCCTTCTCGGTCACTTCAACGTGCTGCACTCGTGGCAGACCGCCGGGGTTCTGATCGTGATCATGTTCGTGTTCACCCTGCTCATCACCGACTTCTTCGACACGATGGGCACGATGGTCGCGGTCGCCCAGGAGGGTGACCTGCTCGACGCGGAGGGCATGCCGCCGCGGACCCGGGAGATCCTGCTGGTCGACTCGATCGCCGCGGCGGCCGGCGGTGCGGCCAGCACGTCGAGCAACACCAGCTACATCGAGAGCGCCTCGGGTGTCGCCGAAGGCGCGCGCACCGGCGTGGCCAGCCTGGTGACCGGCGCGCTGTTCCTGGTGGCGATGTTCTTCGCGCCGCTGGTGACGGTGGTGCCGTTCGAGGCGGCGTCGGTCGCGCTGGTGGTCGTCGGCTTCCTGATGATGACCGCCGTGCGCACCATCGACTGGTCCGACTACGAGATCGCGCTGCCGGCGTTCCTCGCGATCGTGCTCATGCCGTTCACGTACTCGATCTCCAACGGCATCGGCGCCGGCGTCGTGTCCTACGTGGTGATCAAGGTGGCGGCGGGCAAGCCCCGCGAGGTGCACCCGCTGCTCTACGGCGTCGCGGTGCTGTTCATCGTGTACTTCCTGCGCGGCCCGCTGGAGCTGCTGACCTGAGCCAGCCGGCGACGAGGTCGACGACGGCCGGGTCGAGGTGCTGCGGCGCCTCGTACTCGGCCGGCGTCGACGGGCCGCTGCCGGGGAAGAACAGATGGTTGCCGGCCTCGTGGACGTGGAAGGTGACGCCGGGGCGGTGCGCCAGCCCCGACCGCCACCGGGCGAGGTCGTCGGCGACGGTCACCTGGTAGTCGCGGCCGCCCTGGACGAGCAGCATCGGCACCTCCAGGGACGCCGCGGCCGCCACTGGGTCGTAGTCGCGCTGATCCAGCCAGTACGAGGCGGGCAGGCTCAGCGGCAGGTCGGCGGCGGGCGTGGCCGGGGTCAGGCCGGGGCCCTCGACCAGTGCGGCCTGCCGGGTGACCGCCTCGACGGCCGCGTCGGACTCCGGGCCGGGGCGCAGGGCGGCGAGGTGCCGCACGACGCGCACGGCCGAGCGCTGCAACGGCTGCGCCTCCCCGGCGAGCAGGACCAGACCGGCGACGGCGGGCTGCGCCGCGGCCACCCGCGGGGCCACCTTGCCGCCCATACTGTGCCCGAGGACGAAGACCCGGCCGGCGTCCACGCCCGGCTCCCGCCGCAGGAGGTCCACGGCGGCGACGGCGTGCGGCACGTACTCGTCGCGCATGGTGAAGCCGGGCGCCATCACCCGCGGGTGGGTGTGGGTGACCTTGTCGAACCGCAGGACCGCCACGCCGCTGCTGGCCAGCCCCCAGGCCAGATCCTTCAGTGGCTTGTTCGCCCCGGTGGTGGCGTCGCGGTCGAACGGCCCTCCGCCACCGAGCAGCACGACACCGGGATGCCGGCCACGTCCGCGTGGCACGCTGGCGGTCCCGCCGACCGCCAAGGGTCCGGCGCCTACGGTGACGTCGTGCTCGGCGAACCGGCGTGGCCTGGCGTAGCGGGGCGGCGTCCACGCGGCGGTGGTCCCCGGCGCGAGCCGCAGCCCGTGCAGCAGGCCGGCATCGTCGACCGACGTGACGACGACGAGGCCGCCGCGCTCGCAGGTCACCGGCACGCTGACCCGGACCAGGCCCGCCGGCATGGCCTCGGTCACCGGTGTGCCGACACCGCGGACCTCGCCCCGCCGATCGATCTCCACCTGCCACGCCACCCGGACGGTCTCGGCGGAGACCACTGCCCGCAGCGGCGGCGCGAACAGGGCCTCCAGCGCCTCGAAACGGCCGGCCCGCAGCAGCTCGACCACGTCCACCTTTCTCATGCTTGCGAACGGTAGCACATGTAAGAATGGTGGGATGGACCCGCTGGAACTGCTGGCGCACCCCGCCAGGCTGCGCGTCGTGCACGCCCTGCGCGGCGGCCGCACGCTCACCACGTCGCAGCTGTGCGACCGGCTCCCCGACGTCTCCAAGGCCACCGTGTACCGGCACGTCGACCTGCTGTGCGACGGCGGCGTCCTCGAGGTCGCCGGCGAGCGCCGGGTCCGCGGCGCCGTCGAGCGCCACTACCGGCTGCGCGAGGACCGGGCCGTCATCGACGCGGGCATGCTGGAGTCGCTCACCCTGGACGACTACCGGCGCAGCTTCGGCATCGCCATGGCCGCCCTGCTCGCCGAGTTCGACGCCTACCTCGGCCGCGACCACGCCGACCCGGCCGCGGACCTGGTCGGCTACCGGCAGCACGCGCTGTGGCTCAGCCGCGACGAGCTGCTGGAGCTGATCGGCGAGCTGCGCCGGGCCATCGTGCCCCGGCTGGCGAACACCGCGACGCCGCAGCGGACGCAGTACCTGCTCAGCCCCATCCACTTCCCGATCGAGGCCGCTGACTAACCTTGGGACCGTGGCCGTCGAGCTGATCCTGCTGGGGCGGGTGTCCTACCGGGGGCGGGAGATCGTCGGGCCCCGGCAGTGCGGCCTGCTCGCGCTGCTCGCGGGCGACCTGCGCACCGGCTGCGGCACCGCCCGGCTGGTGGACGGCCTGTGGCCCGACGAGCGGCCGGAGCATCCGGCGAAGGCGCTGCAGGTCATCGTCTCGCGGGCCCGTGCGCAGGCGGGCGCCGACATCATCGTGCGCACCGCGGGCGGGTACCGGTTGGTCGTACCGGCGCCGCAGCTGGACACCGCCGCGGCGCTGCTGCACGCCGCCGCGGCCGAGGAACTGGCCCGTGCCGGGGACCACGGCGGCGCCCTGGACCGGGCCGAGGAGGGCCTCGCGCTGTGGGCGTCGGCGGAGCCCGGTGACCCCGATGGCACCGACCCGCTGTCCGTGCTGCGCGCCGAGCTGCAGCAGACCCGCCAGTCGCTGCGCGCCGCCCGCGCCCTCGCGCTGTCACGGCTCGGCCGGCCCGCCGAGGCCGTCGGGCCGCTCACCGACCTCGCCCGGCAACGGCCCCGCGACGAGGCCGTCCTGCTGGAGCTGCTGCGCGCCGAGGCGGCCACGGCCGGGCCGGCGGCGGCGCTGGCCAGGTACGGGGCCTACCGCGGGCAGTTGCGCGAGGAGCTGGGCACCGACCCCGGGCCCGCCCTGCAGGACGCCCACCAGCGGTTGTTGCGCGCCAAGGCGCCCGCTGGCGTCCCGCACGAGCCCAACCCGCTGCTGGGCCGCGACGACGACATCGCCGCGGTGACGGCGCTGCTGGCCACCTCGCGGGTCACGTCCGTCGTCGGCACCGGCGGGCTGGGCAAGACCCGCCTCGCGTACGCGGTGAGCCGGCAGGCACGCCAGCCGCTCGTGCACCTGGTCGCGCTCGCCGGGGTCGCCGCCGACGCCGACGTCGCGCAGGAGGTCGCGGCATCGCTCGGCGCCGGGCCGGCGCTGCTGGTGCTGGACAACTGCGAGCACGTGGTGCAGGGCGTGGCCGACCTGGTCCGGTCGCTGGTGGCGGCGACCCGGGACGTGCGGGTGCTGACCACCAGCCGCGCGCCGCTCGGGCTGTCGTCGGAGTCGGTGTACCCGCTGCCGGAGCTGCACCCGGACGCGGCCGTCGAGCTGTTCCGGCAGCGGGCGCGCGGCCCGGCCCGGCGCCGACCTGCCCGGGGACGCGGTCCGTGACCTGTGCGCCCACCTCGACGGGCTGCCCCTCGCGGTGGAGCTCGCGGCGGCCCGCGTCCGGGTCATGTCGGTGCCCGAGATCGCCCGCGGCCTCGACGACCGGTTCGCGCTGCTGCGCGGCGGGGCACGGGACGCACCGCCGCGGCACCGCACGCTGCACGCCGTCATCGACTGGAGCTGGAACCTCCTGGAGCCCTCGGGCCGGGCGGCGATGCGGGCGCTGTCGGTCTTCCCCGGTGGGTTCACCGCCGCCGCCGCCCGCCACGTCCTCGGCGACGGCGACGTCATGGCGGTGCTCACCCAGCTCGCCGACCAGTCGCTGCTGAAGGTCACCGACACCGGTGCGGGCACCCGGTTCCGGATGCTGGAGACCGTCCGCGAGTTCAGCACCGCGCACCGTTCGCGGTCCGGCGGGACCGGCCACGCGGTCGACGGGCTGATGGCGTGGGCCCGGGAGTTCGCCACCACGCACGCCGGTTCGGTCTTCGGCGCCGACCTCGTCCCGGCGGCCGAACGGATCCGCGCCGAGCAGGACAACCTCATGCTGGCCCTGCGCCACGGGCTCGACCGCGGCGACGGCCCGACGGTCGCCGCCACGGCGGCGGTGCTGGCCGGCCTGTGGTCCGTCGAGGGCAACTTCCTGCGGATGACGGCCCTGACGAGGGACGCGACGTGGATCCTGTCGCACGTGCGGCCGACCCCGGCGACGGCGGAGGTGACCCACACGGCGGTGCTGCTGTGCGCGCTGAACGACATGCTCATGCGGGCACCGCTGCCGCGGCGCCTGCTGGTCGCACTGCGCCGGCTGCCGGCGGTCCCGCCGGGCACGCTGGTCGGCGCCGCCGACACGGTCGTGCGGACCCTCATCGTGGACCCGGACGGGCTGCGGGCGCTGTGCGACAGCGACGAGCCGCTGCTGTCCGGGGTCGCCAACGGCGCCGCCAGCTACCTCTACGAGCAGCAGCACGACGCCGAGGCCGCGCTGCTGGCCGCCAGGGCGATGCTCGCCGCGTTCGGCGGCTGGGCGACGCCGTGGATGCGGGCCGTGGCGCACTCCCGGGTCGGTGAGCTGTGCCTGCAGGTCGGCCGCGGCGAGGAGGGCGGCGCGCACCTGGCCGAGACCCTCGCGGTGCTGGACGGGCTGCGGCAGCCCGGCGTGTCCTCGAGCGCCTCCCGGGTACGCGGTGCGATGGCGCTCGCCAGCCTGCAACGCGGTGCCCTCGACGAGGCGGAGCAGTGGCTGGAGCACGCGGGTGAGGGCGACATGGCCGCCGACACGTACATGTTCGGCTCGTCGGTCCGTGCGGAGATCCTGCTCGCCCGCGGCGACGTCGACGCCGGGCTGCGGCTGTGGCGCCGGGTCGCCGACCGGCTCCGGGATCCGGCCGGCATCCCCCGGGAGCTGCCGGGCTCCGTGGCGTGGGCGGTGGAGGTCCAGGCCGCGACGGTGCTGGCGCACGCGCAGCACGACCGGCTCGACCTGGTGCGGCACATCGCCGGTGACCTGCCGGGGCTGCTGTCGCGGCTGCTGCCCGTGCCGGGCGACGAAACCGACGTCGGCGACCCGATCCGTGGTGCGCTGCTGCTCGCCCTCGCCGCCGTCGACCTGGAACGGGGGCGGCGCACCGGTGACGGGCGCGGCGCGGCGTCCGCGGCGCGGCTGACGGCGCTCGCCGAGCGTTTCCGGTTCATGCGGGAGTTCCAGCCGACGATGCCCGCCGCGTACGCGCGGCTGCGCGACGAGCTCACCGCCACCGCCGCCTATGCCGCGGCGGTGACGGCGTACGCCGGCCTGGACCGCGACGCGCTGCACGACGCCGCGTCGGCGGCCCTGCGGGCGCGCCGCGGGCTCGCGGCGGGGAGCCCGGCCCCACGGCCGGGGAGCACGACCCCGTGGGGGAGCCTGCCCCCACGGCGGGAAGCGCGGCCTCGCGGCCGGGGAGCCTGGCCTCACGGACGCGGCGGCCGGCTGAAGACCGCGCGGGCCCACAGGTAGCCGGCGAGCGCCAGGCCGGCGCACCAGGCGACGGCGACGATGCCGCGCCCGCCGACCGGGGTGTCCATCAGCAGTCCCCGTACCGTGTCGATGATCGGCGTGAAGGGCTCGTTGTGGGCGAACCAGCGCACCGGCCCCGTCATCGACTCGGTCGTGACGAACGCGCTGCTGACGAAGGGCAGCACCTGCACGATGAGCAGGAAGCCGGTCGTGCCCTCCGCCGTGGGCGACGCCAGCCCGATCGCGACGGCCAGCCAGGTCAGGGCAAGGACGAGCAGCAGCAGGACGCCGGTCGCGGCGAGCCACCGCACCGGGTCGCTGGTGGGCCGGAACCCCATCAGCAGCCCCACCCCGATGACCAGCGCCATGCTCACCATCGTGCGGATCGTGGCCGCGAGCACGTGACCGGTGAGCACCGCGCTGCGGGCGATCGCCATGGTGCGGAACCGGTCGATGATGCCTTCGGCCATGTCCTTGTTCACGGCCAGGGCGGTCGTCGAGGCGCCGTAACCGACGGTCACCAGCAGGATGCCCGGCACGATGTAGTCGACGTAGCCGCCGCCGTGGGCGATGCCGGCGCCGAGCGCGCCGCCGAAGACGCCGACGAACAGCAGCAGCAACAGCACCGGGATGGCCAGGGAGGTGACCATCGAGGCCGGGTACCGCAGCGTGTGCCGCAGGCTGCGGCGCAGCATCGTGGTCGAGTCGGCCACGGTGTGGGTGAGTGTGCTCATCGCGCGGTCTCCTGCTCGGTCATCGGTGCGGTGTTCGGGCTGCCCGTCAGGGCGAGGAAGACGTCGTCGAGGTCCGGGGTGTGCACGGACAGGTCGGCGACCTCGACCGAGGCCGCGTCGAGCCGGTCGAGCAGCGCCCGCAGCGACCCGACGCCGCCGTCGCCGGGCACCCGCAGCGTGAGGGCCTCGTCGTCGCGTGCGGCGCCGGGCCAGACGCGGGCGGCGGCGTCGAGCCCGTCGGCGTCGGCGAACCGCAGCCGGATGTGACCGCCCGGGATCTGCCGTTTCAGCTCGTCGGCGGTACCGGCCGCCACGACCCTGCCGTGGTCCAGCACGGCGATGCGGTCGGCGAGGGCGTCGGCCTCCTCCAGGTACTGCGTGGTCAGGAACACCGTCACGCCACCGGCGACGAGCCGCCGGATGATCTGCCACATGGTCCGCCGGCTGCGCGGGTCGAGCCCGGTGGTCGGCTCGTCGAGGAAGATGACGCTGGGGTCGCCGACGAGCGTCATCGCCAGGTCGAGCCGGCGCCGCATCCCGCCGGAGTAGGTGGCGGCGGTCTTCCTGGCCGCGTCGAGCAGGTCGAACCGGCCCAGCAGGTCCGCGACCCGTCGCCGGCCCTCGGCCCGCCCGAGGTGGTGCAGGTCCGTCATGAGCAGGAGGTTCTCCTCGCCCGTGAGCAGCGTGTCGACCGCCGAGAACTGGCCGGTGACGCCGATCGCGGCCCGCACGGCACCGGGCTCCCGGTCCAGGTCGTGCCCGGCGACGGACACCTGCCCGGCGTCGGGCCGGATCAGCGTGGACAGGATCCGCACCGTGGTCGTCTTGCCGGACCCGTTGGGCCCGAGCAGTGAGAAGACCGTCCCGCGCGGGACGTCCAGGTCGATGCCGTCGAGGACCACGTGCTCACCGAACGACTTGCGCAACCCGGTGGCCACGATCGCCGACGGGGACGGGGTGGTGGTCACGTCCCTCCTTCCCAACCGTCGCTGTGGCGCGGTCCGCCACGACTGCACCGATCGTGCCGGGGCCGGCATTCACCGTGGTTTCACCGGATTTCAGTCGCCTTCCGCCCGATCGGATGACGCGAGGTTCGTCGCGGAAATACTCAGACGTTCGCGGTGCCGCGCCGATGATCAGGGAGCATGATCCAACTCCTGAGGAGGCCCAGGACATGGCTGACGCAACCGGCGACCGCCGCCGCTCCGGATTCCGGGACCTTTCCGTCGCCTGGAAACTGGGCAGCCTGGCCGGCGTGGTGTCCGTGCTGCTGCTCGCGATCGGGATCTTCGGGCTGGTCCAGCTCGGCAACGCCCAGGAACGTCTCGACGTGCTGTACAACAAGAACCTGCGGACCGTCCAGATGGTCAACGACGTCGGCGGGGATTACAAGGACCTCAGGTTCCTCATCCGTGAGCTGGCGCTCGCGCAGACCACCGCGGACAAGGACGCCGTCGAGCAGAGGCTCAACGCCACCGTCGAGGCGCTGGACGAGAGCTGGCAGACCTTCGACGCCCGCGACGCGCAGAGCGGCAAGGCCGACCGGGAGTCGTTCAACGCCGCGTGGAAGTCCTACCAGACGGTGCTCACGGAGCAACTGATCCCACTCGCCAGAGCCGACAAGTACGCCGAGTTCAACGCGGCGGCCAAGGGCCAGGGAGCGGCGCTCGCCTCGGCCATCGACACGGCGCTGACCAACCTGGTCGAGCAGGAGAACAAGGCCGCGGAGTCGACGCTGGCCGAGTCGAAGTCCACGTACGACTCCTCGCGGATCCTGTCGATCGGGCTGATCGTGGTGGCGCTGGTGCTGGCGTTCACCGTCGTGCAGGTGATCAGCCGGTCGATCTCCAAGCCGCTGAACGAGACGGTCGGCGTCCTGTCCTCGATGGCCGAGGGCCGCCTCGACAAGCGGGTCACGGTCGCGAGCCGGGACGAGGTCGGCCGCATGGGCGCCGCGCTCAACATCGCACTGGACCGCCTCGCCGAGACGGTGAGCACTGTCGTGGACTCCGCGACGCAGCTGAGCAACGCCTCCAGCCAGATCAGCGGCGCCTCGCAGAGCCTGTCGCAGGCCGCCACCGAGCAGGCCGCCAGCGTCGAGGAGACCACCGCCAGCATCGAGCAGATGACCGCCGGAATAGCCCAGAACAGCGAGAACGCCCGCACCACCGAGGGCATCGCGACGAGCGCGGCGACCGAGGCCCACGACGGCGGCGGCGCGGTGCAGAAGACCCTCGACGCGATGAAGCAGATCACCAGCAAGATCGGCATCATCGACGACATCGCCTTCCAGACGAACATGCTCGCCCTGAACGCGACCATCGAGGCCGCCCGCGCCGGCGAGCACGGCAAGGGCTTCGCCGTGGTCGCCACCGAGGTCGGCAAGCTCGCCGAACGCAGCCAGATCGCGGCGCAGGAGATCAGCGAACTGGCCGCCGGCAGCGTGACCACCGCCGAACACGCCGGCGCGCTCCTCGACAAGATCATTCCGAGCATCACCAGAACGTCGGACCTGGTCCAGGAGATCGCGGCCGCCAGCGGCGAGCAGTCCACCGGCGTCCACCAGATCAACATCGCGATGACCCAGATCGGCAAGGTCACCCAGCAGACCGCGTCCTCCAGCGAGGAACTCGCGGCGACCGCCGAGGAGATGGCGGCGCAGACCCATCAGCTGCAGAACATGATGGCCTTCTTCACCACCGACTCCGGCGGTCCGGGCGACCGCCGCGCCACCGCCGGCGGCAACCGCCCGCAGCGCGACGTGTCACAGTCCAAGCCCCAGTCGAAGGGCCTGAACTACAACACCTCCCAGTATGGCGGCAACGGCGGCGGCACGTACTCGCCGCGCTCCGTCGAGGTGAGCGTTCCCGATATCGACGAAAGCAAGTTCGACCGGTTCTGAGGGCCGTGGGGGTTGCGTTCCGGTCGTACAGTCGGCACAGGTGCGCCGGGAAGTCTGGTCGGCAGTCGTCATTGCCTGCCCCGAAGGACCCGACATGCACGCACCCGTCCCCCCCGGCCGCCGCCGGCCCCACCGGACCTCGCCCGCGCCACGACGGCCGGAGGGCTGACCGGTGGGGTCGCACAGTGGACCGGTCCGGGTGTACGGGCCGCCGTGGCTGCGCTGGCCGGGGCCGGACGGCACGGTGAGCATCCCGCTGATCACCGTGGCTGGGCTGTTCGTCGTCAAGCTCACGGCGTTCGAGGACGCCGCCACCGTCATCGTGACCGCGGCCGTCGTGGCCACGCTGTGGGCGCTGCAGTGGCTCAACCGCTGGCGCACACCCCACGTGTCCGTCACCGACCGGTTCCACTGGGAGCGCGCCGACGCCGCGTGCTGGACCGTCATCGAGTACCTGCCCAGGGTGACCTCCATCGACCGCAAGGAGGTCCGGTCCGTGCTCGGCGCGGCCCGCTGGGACCTCGCCCGTGCCTTCGGCGAACAGGAACGCCTGGCGGACATGCAGCGGGCCACCCGCAGTTGCGCGTCGGCCCTGCCGGACGACGACCCCCTGCGCCGCGAGCTCGACCGGCACGACCTGCTGCTGGCCGGGCAGATCAGGTCCGTCCAGGCCACGGCCGGGCAGCGGGTCGATCAGCTGCGGCGGATGGCCGCGCAGTGCACGGCCCTTGCAGCCGCGCGGGCGCGCCGCGAGGGCGGGGACGCCGCGCAGGCACGGCGGACGCTGACACGGGTGGACGCGAGCATCGCGGGGACGGCCGTCGAGGCCGCCAAGGGGGCCGAGGCGGTCCTTGCCGCATACCAGGAACTGGGCGCGGGCCGGGCTACACCAGGACCTGCTCGCGGCTGACGTTCTCGGCGACCAGGGGGCCGACGTCGAGGATCAGCGCGACCTCGCCGTTGCCCAGGATGGTGGAGCCGCTGATGCAGCGGGCCTCGCTGAACAGCACGCCCAGGGGCTTGATGACGGTCTGGAACTGGCCGAGGAGGGTGTCGACGACGAGGCCGGCGCGCTGGCCGGACTGTTCGATGACGACGACGTTCTGGCGGCGGGGCGGGGCGCCCGCGATGTCGAAGATCGTGCGGAGCCGGATGAAGGGCAGGACCTCGCCGCGCAGGTACATGCAGTCGCGCTCGGCCGCGTGAGGGGGCAGCTCGACGCATTCGGTGACGCGGTCGAGGGGGACGATGAACGCCGACGGGCCGACGCCGACGAGGAAGCCGTCGATGATGGCGAGGGTCAGCGGCAGGCGGATGCGGAACGTGGTGCCGGCACCGGCGGCGGTGTCGACCTCGATGGTGCCGCGCAGTTCGGCGATGTTGCGGCGCACCACGTCCATGCCGACGCCGCGGCCGGAGAGGTTCGAGACGGTCTCGACGGTCGAGAAGCCCGGTTCGAAGATGAGGTCGAACACCTCGTGGTCGGTCATGACGGCGCCGGGCTGGACCATGCCGCGCTCGACGGCCTTGCCCAGGATGCGGTCGCGGTTGAGGCCGCGGCCGTCGTCGGCGACCTCGATGACGATGGAGCCGGCGTCGTGGAAGGCGTTGAGGCGCAGCTTCCCGCGGACGGGTTTGCCCTGCCGCTCGCGTTCGGCGCGGGGCTCCACGCCGTGGTCCAGGGCGTTGCGGACCAGGTGGAGCAGCGGGTCGCCGATCCGCTCGACGAGGGCCTTGTCCATCTCCGCCTCGCCGCCGGTGATGACCAGGTCGACGTCCTTGTCGAGGTCGACGCAGACGTCGCGGACGACCCGCTCGAACCGGCGCAGTGTCGTGCCGATCGGCACCATGCGCAGCGACAGCGCGCTGTGGCGGACCTCCTCGACCAGGCGCATCACCTCGCTCTGCGCCTCGTCGTGGCCCTCGTCGTCCCGGCCGTGGATGCCGACACTCGACTGGGCGATGACCAGCTCGCCGACCAGGTCGATGAGCTTGTCGAGGCGGTTGGCGTACACGCGGATGGTCTGCGTCTCCTGCGAGCGGCTGTCGGCGGTCTTGCGCTGCTTGCCCAGGGCCGCGTCGACGACGGGCTTGGGCACCGTCTGCGTCTCGATGAGGATCTCGCCGAGCTGCGGCAGGGTGTCGCCGGTGCGGTTGCGCTCCTGCTGGATCTGCAGCGCCCGCGCGATCTCCAGGTCGGTGACCGCGCCGCTGCGGACGAGCAGCTCGCCGAGGCGGTCCTGGTCGGGCAGGCCTTCGATCACCTTGACGTAGTCGTCCGCCTGGTCGTCGGCGGGCACGATGCTGATCTGGCTGTCCTCGCGGACGAAGTCGAAGACGCCTTCGATGTCGGCCTTCGCCGCGCCGCTGACGAAGTCGACCTCGAAGCCGAGGTAACAGGTCTCCGGGTCCATCAGCTCGGCGTCCGGCAGCGCGTCGGTGAGGGTCGTGACCCGCTCCAGCACGCCCATCGTGGCCAGGTACCGCAGGAACGACAGCGGGTCCATGCCGTTGCGCAGGCTGTCGGGCCCGAACCGCAGGGTCAGCCGCCACGTGCGCAGCGTCTCGTCCGCCTGGACGACGGGATCGGGCGCCGGCGAGGACGAGGACGAGACCGTCAGGAACGGCTGGAGGGCCGCGAGCAGCCGGTCGCCGTCGACGGTCTCGCCGGTCGTCGCGTCCAGTCGGCCGGCGGCGACCCCCTCGACCATGGACGAGACGTGGTCGCCGCACGGCAGCAACGCGCTGACCAGCTCCGCCGACACCGCCAGCTCGCCCTCGCGGACGGAGTCCAGCACGGTCTCCACCACGTGCGTGAACGCCACCAGGTGGTGCAGGCCGAACAGGCCCGCGGAGCCCTTGAGGGTGTGCATGGTGCGGAACAGGGCGTTGACGGTGTCCTGGGCGCTCGGCTCGTCCTCCAGGCCGAGCAGCCCTTCCTCGAAGTCCTGCAGCAGCTCCCGCGCCTCGGTGATGAACGTGTCGAGCGCGTCGTTGAGATCGTCGTCGGTCACAGCGGCACCCCGTCCGGCTCAAGGGCGAGGTGGGCCATGACGAAGACGTCGCGGACGGCCCGGCTCGGCGAGAGGAACGTCAGCGCGGTGCCCCGCTGCGCCGCCTCGCGCCGGGCGGCGAGCAGCAGTTGCAGGCCGGCGGTGTCCAGCTCGGTCACGCCGGACAGGCCGATCCCGGCCGCGGCGGCGCCCTGCTGCAGGAACGTCCGCAGCCGCGCCTGCTGCTCGGCCGCCACGGCGATGGTCAGCTCGCCGTCGAGCTCCAGCAGGGGCGTCACGGCATGATCAGCTTCGAGACCGCCGCGAGCATCTGCGCGGGCTGGAACGGCTTGGTCACCCACGCCTTGGCGCCGGCCGCCTGCGCCTGCCGCTTCTTGTCCTCCTGCGACTCGGTGGTGAGCATGATGATCGGCGTGAACTTGTACGACGGCAGCTTCTTGACCTCCCCGACGAGCGTGATCCCGTCCATGTTCGGCATGTTCACGTCCGAGATGATCAGGTGGATCCGCTTGCCGTCGAGCTGTTTGAGCGCGTCCTGACCGTCGGAGGCGGTCACCACCTCGTAGCCGGCGCCGCGCAGCGCGATGGAGACGACCTGCCGTACCGACGCCGAATCGTCGACGATCAGAATGGTCTTCGACATGCGTGCCCTCCTAGAAGAACGTGATCTCTGATTCGGGAACGGCGGCGGCGGTTCTGGCGCCGGTGTGGTGCGCCTCCCGCTCCTGGTGCATGGTGTAGGTCGCTTCGAGCTCGGCGAGCAGCCCGCGCGGGTCGAGCGGCCGGGACTCGGCGACGACCACGGGCATGCGGCCGATGTTGTCCCTGAGGTGCTCCAGGACCTGGCCGATCCGGTCCTGGAACTGCAGGTTGACGATCGCCTCCGAGACCCCTGAGCGGATGCCGACGGCCGCCTGCTCGAGGCGGTCGGAGGACTCCCGCAGCCCGGCGAACACGGCACCGAGGTCGTCCAGGACCTCGGTCACCTCGGAGTTGGCCCGGGCGACGGCGGCGCCCTCGCGCTCGGTGTCGCCCTCGGCCTTCGTCAGCGCCCCGGCGATCGCCCCGGCGATGCCCTCGACCCGGGCGGCCATCTTCTCGCTCGTCTGGAACGAGCGCTCCGCCAGCTGCCGCACCTCCAGCGCGACGATGCCGAAGCCGGCGCCGGCCTCACCGGCCCGGGCGGCCTCGATCGAGGCGTTGAGGGCCAGGAGGTTGGTCTGCGCCGCGATCTGGGCGACCTCCGCGGTCATCTGCTTGAGGTCGTCGTTGAGGCCGAGCAGCGTCTCCAGGTCCCGCAGCGCCTCGCGTTTGGAGCTCAGCGCGTCGTCGAGGGTGCCGACCACGTTGCCGAGGCGCTGCCGGCCACGGTCGAACGAGCCGCCGCCGTGGCTGTCCTCCAGCACCGCGCTGGAGGAGGCGAGCACCGCGTCGAGGTTGTCGACGATCTGGCTGAACTCGGTGGTGACCGCGGCGACGGCGGTCTCCATCTGGACCCGGGACGACTCGATCTGGCTCGACCAGACCGGCGCGACCGCGGCGGTGAAGTCGGTGACGCTGCGCTCGTAGTCGCCCGGCGCGCCGGCCGCGGCGTCGTCGGCCTGCCCGGCGCGGCGACGCCCGCCCCCGAACCAGTAGCCGGCGCCCAGTCCGGCGGCGAGGGCGAGGGCAGCGATCAGGAACTCAACCATGGGTACGGATCACCTCAGCGATGGCGGTCAGCGGCACTTCCCGGTCGACGGCACCGAGCCGGACCGCTTCCTTCGGCATGCCGTGCACGACGCAGGTCGCCTCGTCCTGCGCGACCGTGAGCGCGCCGGCGGTGCGCATCTCCAGCAGGCCACGGGCGCCGTCGTCGCCCATCCCGGTCATGATGACGCCGAGCGCGTGGCGGCCCGCGACCCGCGCGACGGAGCGGAACAGCACGTCGACGGAGGGCCGGTGCCGGTTGACCGGCGGCCCGTCGCTCACCTTGACCCGGAACCGGGCGCCGTCGGTCAGCAGCTGCATGTGCCGGCCGCCGGGCGCGACCAGGGCCAGCCCCTCCTGGAGGGCATCGCCGTCCGCGGCCTCCCGGACCTGGATCGCGGACAGCATGTCCATGCGTTCGGCGAAGGCGGCGGTGAACTTCTCCGGCATGTGCTGCACGATCACGATGGCCGGGCTGTTGCGCGGCAGCGCCGTCAGCACCGTCTCCAGCGCCTGGGTGCCGCCGGTGGAGGTCCCGATGGCGATGATCCGGTCCGGCCCTGCCGTGAGCGGTGCGGGCCGGGGTGTCGCCGGTGCGGCAGGGGCCGCGGGTGCCGGGCGGGTCAGCCGCGCGACCTTGCCCGCCGCGGCCGCCCTGACCGCGGCCACGATGTCACCGCTGTCGTCGGACATGAACTGCTTCAGTCCCGTTGTCGGCTTCGGTACGACGCCCGCCGCGCCCGCCGCGAACGCGTCCATCGTGGCCCGCGCGCCCCGCTGGCTCAGCGTCGAGCAGATGACCACCGGTGTCGGCCGGGTCGCCATGATCTTCTTGAGGAACGTGATGCCGTCCATCCGGGGCATCTCGATGTCCAGCACGACGACGTCCGGCCAGCTGCGGTTCATCAGCGTCATGGCGAAGATCGGATCCGAGGCGGAGCCGAGCACCTCGATGCCGGGGGTCTCGGCGAGCCGCCGCGACAGGACCTGCCGCACGACCGCGGAGTCGTCGACGATGACGACCCTGATCCCCTTGCCGGTCCCGGCGGTCATGCCGTCGCCTCCGCTGCGCTCCGGCGCCGGCCTGACGGACCGCGCCCCTGATGCCCGGCCTCTCCGCTGCGCTCCGGGCCGGTCATGCCGTCGCCTCCGCTGCGCTCCGGCGCCGGCCTGACGGACCGCGCCCCTGATGCCCGGCCTCTCCGCTGCGCTCCGGGCCGGTCATGAGCCGGCCCGTGCCGTGCGCCGCTCCGTCTGGCGCGCGGTGTGCTGCAGCCAGACGTCGCCGGTGTCCAGCTCGAACACCAGCTGCCGCGATCCCGTGCCGCCCAGGTGCCTGGCGGTGAGGCGGAACCCGTGCCGGCGCAGCAGCCGCATCCCGATCGCGATGTTGTCCTTCGACACGTGCGGCGCCGGCCCGGGGGAGCTGCCGGGGAACTGGTCGCCACCGCCGAACATCTTCGCCTGGTACTCCGCGGGGCGGGTGCCGTTGCGGTCCATCTCGCGCAGGAACAACTGCACCGCGTCTTCGGCATAGCGGCCGTTGGGCTCCGGCAGGTCCGCCGTCGCCGGCGCCGGGCGGTGTGCCAGCAGGTAGTGGCACATGCCGCCGACCCGCAGCCGCGGGTGCCACAGCGTGATCGCCACGCAGGAGCCCAGAACCGTGCGCATGCGGGTACCGGCGGCGCCGAAGTGGAAGTCGCCCGGATTGAGGTACACCTCGGGCGCGCTAGGCATCGTCGGCTCCGGGCACGCGGTAGATCGACGGCTGCACGGCCCGCAGCCGCGACGGGATCCCGTTGAGCGTCTCGGACAGGCTGACGATGAGGTATCCGCCGGGGTACAGCATCTCCTGCAGCCGCCCGATCACCTCCGCCTTCGTCGCGGTCTCGAAGTAGATCATCACGTTGCGGAGCATGATGACGTCGAAGCGGCCGAGCCGGGTCAGGTCCTCCAGGAGGTTCGCGCCGAGGAACGTCGTCCTGGCCCGCAACGACCGGTCGATGGCCATCAGGCCGTCGTACTCGTCGCGGCCCCTGCGGCAGTACCGGCGCAGCAACGGGGCCGGGATCTTCTCCGCCGCCGAGATCGGGTAGAGGCCGGCCGCGGCCCCGGCGACCACCCGCGAGGAGATGTCGGTGCCGACGACCTCCCACGGCACGTTCGGCAGCGTGTCGGCGAGCACCATCGCGGCGCTGTACGCCTCCTCACCGCTGGAGCTCGCCGCGCTCCACAGGCGGAACGGGCGGGTCGAGCGGTGCGCCGGCGCCACGACCTGCCCGAGGAACTCGAAGTGCCGGGGCTCGCGGAAGAAGAACGTCTCGTTCGTGGTCAGCAGGTCGATCGCCTGGCGGGTCTCCGCCGCGTGCTGCGGCGAGCGCAGCACCTGCAGGTACTGCGTGTAGCTGTCCAACCCGAGCTTGCGCAGCCGCTTGTCCAGCCGCCCCATCACCAGCGTCTCCTTGCCCGGTGAGAGCCGGATGCCGGTGCGCTGGTGCAGGAACTCGCTGATGGCCTGGAACTCGGTCGTCGTGATCTCCGTGGGCCCGATCAGTGACGGTGTCATGACTCTTCCGGGATCGCCGTCGCCAGGTCGGCCATGTCGCTCAGCGACAGGACGTGGTCGATGTCCAGCACGATGATGAAGTCGTTGTCCCGCTTCGCCATCCCGCTGATGAAGTCGGCCCGGATGCCGGCGCCGAACGACGGCGCGGGCTCGATGTCCTCCGCCGTGAACGTCTCGACCTTGCTGACCGCGTCGACGAGGATGCCGATGTCCTGGCCGCTGCCGCGGCCGTCGGCCGCTCCGGCGTCGCCGGAGCCGGGCATCCCGCGGATGTGCACGATGATGATGCTGGTGCGCCTGGCGATGGCGGTGGCGCCCTTGGCGAAGCGGATCGCGAGGTCGATGACCGGCACCGCCCGGCCGCGCAGGTTGATGACGCCGCGCACGAAGTCGGGCGTCATGGGCACGACGGTGAGGTTGCGGTACTCCAGGATCTCGGTGATGTGGAAGATGTCCAGCGCGTAGGACTCGCCGTTCAACGTGAACGTCAGATAGCGCGTCGCGTCATCGGCGGTGGCGTCGCCGCGCCCCCGGGCTGCTGCCTCAACGCTCACTGCATCTCCCCTTCCGGGCAACCGCGTGCCCGCCGGCACGCCCGTCAGCAGACCCATCGGCGCCGCCGCGGCGCCCTGAAGGAGAACGTCGGACAGTTAGCCCCTCACTTGCGCGCGACGACCCTGGTGGCCACGATCGTCGCGTTGGTCTGGGTGCCGGTGACCGTCACCTGCATGCCGGCGCGGACCGTGGCGAGCCCGCCGGCCGAGCCGTTGACGACGACGGCGGTGCCCGCGGTCACGTTGAACCTGATCGTTTTGGGCCGGCTGTCCCGGAACCTGTAGGCCCGGTTCACGACCAGCGTCGAGTCCGTGGTCCGGACCGACGCGACGGTCCCGACCGCGGACACGGGGATGGCCGGTGCCTTGGTGGCGGTGGCCACGGCGGTGGTGGCTGCGGCCCACGCGTTGCCCGGCGCCATGAGCTGACCGGCGGCCACGACGCCTGCGATCAGGCCCGCGGCACGGTGATGACGTCGCGACAAAGTTGCCCCCCGGAGTTTGTGCTGGAACCTGAAGGGTCCCGTCCCGGGGTTGCGGCCGCGGTGCCGCCACGGTGCGGGCACGTATCAGAGCAGGGTGCAGGGCGCCCCGCCGAGGGTGAAGGCCGTCGGGCGTGGGTTGCTGCCGGTGTACGTGCCGTTGAAGCCGATCGACACGGTGCCGTCCGGCGGGATCGTCGCGTTCCACGTCTCGTTGCGGGCGGTGACCGTCGCGCCGCTCTGCGACCAGACCGCCGACCAGCCCTGGGTCATCCGCTGCGTCCCGGGGAACGTGAACGCGAGGGTCCAGCCGTTGATCGCGACCGGTCGCGGGTTGCGGATCGTGATGCTGCCGCCGAACCCGCCGCCGCCCCAGTCGTTGACGCCGTACGTGATCTGGCAGGTGGCCGCGTCGCTGCCACCCGGCGTCGTCACGGTCACCGGCGCGGACGCGGGGCCCGCGGCGCCGGTCGCGTCGACCGCGGTCACGGTGTAGGTGGAGGTCGTGTCCGGGGTGAGGCCGGTCAGCGCGTACGAGGTCCCGGTGACCGTCGCCAGGACGGTGCCGGCGCGGGCGACCCGGTAGCTCAGCGGCGCCGTGCCACCGGTCGCGGCGGTCCACGACAGGGTCGCCGACGTGGCCGTGACCGCCGACGCGGTGAGTCCGGTCGGGGCGCCCGGCCCGGCCGGGGTCGTGGTGTAGGTGAGGCCGAACCCGTACGGGAACAGCCCCTCGCCGTCGTTGATCGGCTCCTGGTCGGCGCTGCGCGGCCACGTGACGGGCAGCTTGCCGGTCGGCGCATGGTCGCCGAACAGCACGTCGGCGACGCCGGCGCCCTCGGTGCCGGGCAGCCACGCGGCCACCAGCGCGGAGAGGTCGGGCAGCTGCGCGGTGACGTCGAGCGGGCGGCCGGAGACGAGCACGACCACGACGGGGACGCCGGAGGCGCGCAGCGTCGCGAGGGTCTGCAGGTCGGTGGCGTCCAGGCCGAGAAAGCCGGGCCGGTCGCCCTGCCCCTCCGCGTACGGGCCCTCACCGACGACGGCGACGGCCGCCGCGTAGGAGGCGTCGATGCCGGTGCCGGCGGCGTTGTACGTCACGGTCCGCCCGGGCGCGGCGGCCCGGATCCCCTGCAGGATCGTGGTGCCGGGCGTGGTCGCGCCGGTGCTGCCCTGCCAGCTGATCGTCCAGCCGCCGGACTGCCGTCCGATGTCGTCGGCGGCGCGGCCGGCCACGAACAGCTTCCCGCCGGTCTTCGGCAGCGGCAGCACGCCGGTGTTCTTCAGCAGCACCTGGGACTCGCGGACCGCCTGCCGCGCGACACTGCGGTGCGCGGCGCCGCCGATCGTCGAGGCCAGGCTGCGGTCCGCGAGGGGGTGCTCGAACAGGCCGTACTCGAACTTCTTCGTCAGGATCCGCCGGTTCGCGTCATCGATGCGGGACATCGGCACGCGGCCCGCCTGCACCTCGGCCTTCAACGTCGCGATGAACGACTTCCACTGCGTCGGCACCATCACCATGTCGATGCCGGCGTTCACGGCCCGGCGCACCTCCGACGCGGTGAACCCGGTGCCGCCCTCGATCTGGTCGATGCCGTTCCAGTCCGACACGACGAAGCCCTTGAAGCCGAGCTCGCCCTTGAGCACCGTGGTGATGAGGTAGTCGCTGCCGTGCAGCTTCTGCCCGTTCCACGACGAGTAGGACACCATCACCGAGCCGACGTTGCGGCGGACCGCCTCCTGGAACGGCGGCAGGTGCACCGAGCGCAGCTCGGCCTCGGAGATCTGCGCGTCGCCCTGGTCGACGCCGCCGGTGGTGCCGCCGTCGCCGACGTAGTGCTTCGCGGTCGCGATGACACCGCCGCCCTGGTACCCGTCGATCACCGTCGCCATCGACACCGGCAGCTCGGGCCGCTCGCCGAACGACTCGTACGTGCGCCCCCACCGGTCGTTGCGCGCCACGCACAGGCACGGCGAGAACGTCCAGTCCACGCCGCTGCCCGCGACCTCCTCCGCGGTGGCCCGGCCGACCTGCTGCACCAGCGCCGGGTCACGGGTGGCGCCGAGCCCGATGTTGTGCGGGAAGATCGTCGCGCCGTAGAGGTTGTTGTGCCCATGGACGGCGTCGGAGCCGTACACCATCGGGATGCGCAACGGCGTCGCGAGGGCACCCCGCTGGAACCCGTCGACCATGTCCGCCCACCCGGCCGCGGTGTTCGGCGACGGCGCCGACCCGCCCCCGCTGAGAATGCTGCCGATGCGGTACTGCGTGACCTCCGCCGCGCTGATCGACGCCCGCTCCGCCTGCGTCATCTGCCCGACCTTCTCGTCGAGACCCATCCTGCCGAGGAGGTCCTCGACCCGCACGGCGACGGGTAGCCCCGGGTCCTCGTACGGCGCCGCCGCCCTCGCCGGCTCAGGAAACGCGAGGGCGGCCGCGATGAGCGTGCCGGTGATGGCGAGCACGGGCTTCCAGCGTCGCATCGGGGGTCCTTCCGCAGGGTCCGCCCGACGGTAGGCGGCCCCGGTGCGCCCCGCACCGGCACACACCCGCCGCGGTGCCCGCCCCCTGCTCAGCCCCGCAAGACCGGGTGAAAGCTTCACCGCGTCACATGGGCAGGCGGCCGGAGGTGGCGAGGACGGCGGTGACGATGCGGCGGACGGTGTCGGGGTCGGGTGGGGTGTCGCGGCCGGCGTGGCGCAGGTGGGTGGTGCCGATGAGCATCGCGGCGAGGGTGTCGACGTCGGCGGCGGGGGCGATGCGGCCCAGGTCGCGTTCGGCGGCGAGGTACGCGGCGATCAGCTCGGCGGCCTCGGTGAGCACCGGCACGCCGGCCGGCAGGTCGCGGCGCAGGCGGGCGCGCAGCTCGTCGCGGGCGGTGATGAGGCCGACCAGGGCGAGGGCGGCCGAGGAGAACAGGGCGGTGACGGCGCCGGTCAGGTTGTCCGCGACGGTGCCGGTGCCGGCGGCGTCGCGCAGGGCGGCGGTGCGCTCGTCGAGGCGGGCGATGCGGTCCAGCACGAACTCGGCGAGGAACGCGTCGAAGTCGGTGAAGTGCTTGTGCAGCACGCCCTTGGCGCAGCCCGCCTCGGTCGTGACCGCGCGGCTGGTCAGCGCGTTCGGGCCGTCGCGCAGCAGGACCCGCTCGGCGGCGCCGAACAGCTGCTCGCGGACGTCGCGGATGGCGACCCCTGTCGGCACTGCGTCCCGTCCCTTCCGTTCGTTGACGAGTGGGCGCGTGCCCACTAGCGTGGGCGCATGCCCACTATCGAACCGCACCAGCACCGTCAGGTGGCGGAGTCCTTCGGCGTGGACGCCGAACGGTACGACAGGACCAGGCCCACCTACCCCGAGGCGATGGTAGACCGGATCGTCGCCGCGAGCCCCGGCCCCGACGTGCTCGACGTCGGCGCGGGCACCGGCATCGCGGCGCGGCAGTTCGCGGCGGCCGGCTGCCGGGTCCTCGGGGTCGAGCCGGACGCCCGGATGGCCGCCTTCGCCCGCCGGGCCGGCCTGCCGGTCGAGGTCTCGACGTTCGAGGCGTGGGACCCCGCCGGGCGGCGGTTCGACGCCGTCGTCGCGGGCCAGGCGTGGCACTGGGTCGACCCGCTCGCCGGCGCGGCCGCCGCGGCCCGGGTGCTGCGCCCCGGCGGCCGGCTCGCGGTGTTCTGGAACGCCTTCCAGGCCCAGCCCGAGGCGGCGGAGGCGTTCGCCGCCGTGTACCGCCGGGTCCTGCCCGGGTCCCTCGCCGCCGCGGGCTTCGGCCCGGCACCCGCCGGCGGCCCCTACGCGGCGATGTGCGCCGCGGCCGCCGACGGGGTACGGGCGGCGGGCGGGTTCGGCGAGCCCGAGCAGTGGCGCTTCGACTGGGACGTGACCTACACCCGCGACCAGTGGCTCGATCAGCTGCCCACGTTCGGCGGGCACACCACACTCGAGCCGGAGCAGCTGGAGCGGGTCCTGGAGGGCTTCGGCGCCGCCGTCGACGCCCTGGGCGGCAGCTTCGCCGCGCACTACAGCACGGTCGTGGTCACCGCGGCGGCTCGGTCAGGAACGACGACAGGCGGGTGAGGCGGTCGTCCCAGTCGGCGGCCAGGGCGGCGAGGTAGGACTGCGCGACCCTGATCGGCTCGGAGCGGTGCCGGAAGAGCACCCGCCTGCCGCCGCCGGCGTCGCTGGTGACCAGGCCGGCGTCGGCGAGGAGCGCGAGGTGCTTGGCGACGCCCTGCCGGGTGATCGACAGCCGGCCGGACAGGTCCGTCGCGGTGCTCGGGCCGTGCTCGGCGAGCGAGGCGAGGATCGCGCGGCGGTTCGGGTCGGCGAGGGCCGTGAACACGGCGACGGCCGCCTCCTCGGGATCAGGCGGCATCGAGCGTCGTCGGGTTCGGCATCGGCATGGTCGGCTCCTGTGGCGGCTGCGTGGCGATCCACCCTAACCGGAGGGCGCACCGGGACCGGAAGGCTCACCACGGCCGGAAGGCTCACCACGGCCGGAAGGCTCACCACGGCCGGAAGGCTCACCACGGCCAGAAGGTGAAGGCCAGCGTCGCCAGGCCGGAGCCGATGAGCGCGAACGACCACACCCGCTCCACGTCGATGCGGGCAATGCGCCGCACGCCCCGGATGGAGAGCAGCTCGTAGGCGACGAGCGCGACCACCCCGGCGACCCCGACCATGGCGGCCGTGTGCACCGCCGTGGCCAGCAGGCCGGTGAGCGCCGTGGCCCGTTCACCGTCGTCGGCCACGCTGTGGCCGTGATGGGAGGCGTTCGCCACCGGTACCGCGGCGATCACCGGCAGCAGGATCAGCCCTGCGCCGTGCGCGGAGGACATCAGAAACGACCACGCGAGCACGTGGCGGCCGGCGGGGCGCAGGTGGGTCCAGTGGTGGTGCGCCGCCGCGCGCAGGCGCCAGACGCCGACGGCGGTCAGGGCCAGGCCGCCGCCGGTCGCGACGAGGCGGGCCGTGGTCACCGACATCAGCGCCATGACCAGGGTCGCGATCACGAACACCGACGCGGCGTGCCCGAGGGCGATCGGGCCGAGGGTGGCCGCGATCGCGGTGCGGCGCCGCTCGCGGACGCCGCCGGCGAGGGCGAGGAGCCAGCCCATGCCCGGGTTGAGGCCGTGGAAGGCCCCCAGCCCGGCGAGCACCACGTACTGCCACGCGGCCATGACGCCCCCACTCGACAGATGACGCAACCAAACGGTTGCGTCATCTAAGCTATAGCAACCACATGGTTGCCGCAACATCCACCGCGGCATCGGTGCGTGACCTCCGCAACGGCTGAGTACATTCGCAGCGGTGTACGGGTTCTCATCGTTTCACTGGGACGTCGCCGAGCTCGCCGGACCGGACCGGCGGGCGGTCGAGGCGCTCGACACCGCGTCCCCGCCGCTGCCCAGTGCCGGCTATGCCACCCTCGACCCGGACGGGCTGCTCGCGGCCTACCGGACGCTGCTGCACAGCGACGACGTGCAGGCCCGGGGCGTCGCGCTCGACCAGTACACCTACGCGGAGGCGCAGGGCCGCTGGGGCAACGCGAACCCGCTTGCCGCGTACGACGCCGAGGTGCTCGCCGAGGCACGGGCGATGCTCGCCGTCGCGCCCGGCCCGGCCCTGCCGCTGGCCGTTCAGCGGCGGGTCACCGCGTGCTGGAACAGCGCCCTGGGCGTCATGGCGTTCCTCACCGGCGACGACGGCGCGGCCGACCTGCCCCGCATCGTCGAGGTCCTCGGCGCGGCGTCCGCCGCCGACCTGCTCGACGACCCGTACCCGTTCTGGGCCCTGGAGGTCCGCCTGGTCGACGCCGGCGCGCCGGCCTGCGAGCGGGTGGGTGCATGGCTCGCCGCCACGGCCGCGGACCCCGGCTGAGCGTCGGGGTGCGGGTCGCGGCGATCGGCGCGAGCGGCGACGAGCGGTACGCCGACCGGCTCGCGCAGGGCGACGCGATCGCAGGCCTGCTCGGCGACCCTGAGATCCGGGTGGCGGTCGAGGCGGCCCGGGTGCTCGCCGACCTCGACGCGCTCGCCGCGGCCCGGGACGTCGTGGCCGCCGCGACGGCGTCGGCGGACCCGCCGGTGGGCGTGGCGGCCCTGCGCGACGCGGTGCACCGCCTGCTGCGCGACGGCGACGACGACGTCGACGGGCCCGCGCTGCTCGCCCTGCTGGGCGGCGACGGCCTCGCCGCGGTGTTCCGGGGCGCGGACCCGGCGCGGGCCGGTGAGCTGGCCGGCAAGCTCCGCGCCGCGCTGCGGTGGCGGCTCGCCGACGGTGCCGCGGACCCGCGGTACGCGCCCGCCGTCGCGCGGCTGGACGTTGGCACCGTCGATGCCTTGACGCCGGCCCGCCCTCCTCGGGACCATATTGTCTAGTCAATATGGATGATCCGTCGGAAGGGGTACGACCGCGATGGGTGAACACGACGAACTGACCCCGGCGGACCGGCGCCTGCTCGCCCGTGCCCGGCGCGACGCGGCCCGGCCGGCCCGCTCGGCGATGATCTGGTCGGTCGGGCTGGCCCTGATCGTGCTCGGCGGGCTGGGCGTGATCATCAGCGCGACGCTGCTGGGGGACCTGACCTCCCACGGCGAGGAGGGCGTGGTGGTGGCCCTCGCCGCCACGGCCGTGCTCGTGTCGGCGATCGAGGTCGCCAGCGGCGCCGGGCTCCTCGCGGGCGCCGGCTGGTCCCGCGACGCCGCCCGCGCGGTCTGCGTGGTCAGCCTCCTGGCCGGCCTGGTCGGGCTGCTCAACGGGGGACCCCCGGCGACCGTGATCGGCCTGCTGGCGAACTTCGTGCTGCTCATCGCGCTGTCCGGGGAGAAGGTTCGCGCCTGGTGCGGCGGCTGAACCGGACGCACTCCTCCGGCGACATCGCCCGGGCCAACTGGGGCGGCGTGGCGATCATCGACTCGTGGCTGCACGACCCGTACTGCGTCCAGGAGACCTGCCACAACGACGTCATCCAGACCACCGAGGCCAACTGCGTGCTCGGCACCAGCAGCATCGACGGCCTGGTCGCCGGCACCACCGACAAGGTCGAGGGCAGCTTCTGCATCAAGATCCTCGGCAACCGGCTGGAGAACCCGTTCACGCAGACGTCGCTGATGCTGTTCAAGGCAGATCAGGGCGACATCCACGACGTCCTGGTCGCCGGCAACCTGCTCAACGGCGGCGGCTACGGCCTCTACTGGTACGACCACAACGTCGGCACCTACCACAGCACCCACGGCACGGTGCTGGACAACAAGTGGATGCGGGCGCCGACCGGCGGCTACTTCGTCAAGGGCGGCCTGAACAACACCCACGCGTTCCGGGCCGCGCTGCTGCCGACCTGGTCCGGCAACCGCTGGGCGGACACCCTGGCGCGCATCCCGCGCTGACCGGCGATCGACGACCTCGGCCGCCGCTCAGGATCCGAGCCAGCAGTGGTCGAGGTCCGGGTCGGCGAACGCGACGCGGCCGGGGCGGCGCTTTGCCCGGTACATCGCCTCGTCCGCCGTCTTGACCAGGTGCTCGGGATCGATCTCGGCCTCGGCCGGGGTGCCGGTGTCCCCGGCGAGCGCGACGCCGATGCTGGTGGAGACCGCCACCGTCGCCGTGGACAGCTCCATGGGCTCTTCGACGGCGTGCAGGATCCGCTGGAGCACCGGTATGACCCGCTCCACCGCGCCGAACTGCTCCAGCACGACCACGAACTCGTCGCCGCCGAGGCGGGCCACGAAGTCGGTGCTGCGCACCGTGCCCGCCAGCCGCCCGGCGATGCGGATGAGCAACTCGTCGCCGACGGCGTGGCCGTGCCGGTCGTTGACCGGTTTGAACCCGTTGAGGTCCAGGAAGAGCACTGCCATCGGGCCGCCGCCGCGGCGGACCCGTTCACCGGCGTCGCGGATGCGCCCTACCAGCCGCCGCCGGTTGGGCAGGCCCGTGAGGACGTCGTGCGCCGCCTCGTGCTCCTGCCGGCGCTGCTCGGTGACGTCACGGTTGACGAACACGTACCCGGCCGGGCTGCCGTCGGCGGCGGCGTGCAGCGCCGAGACGGACGACAGCACCGTCAGCATCGTCGCGTCGGAGCGCCGCTCGCGCAGCTCACCCTCCCACCGGCCGGCCGCGGCCACGTCCTGCAGCATCTGCGCCGTGCCGGCCTCGACGCCATCGGTGACGCACGCGGTGGCGAGCAGGGCGAGCAGGTCGCAGCCGACCGCGTCGCCGGAGGAGTACCCGTACAGGCGTTCGGCGCCGGAGTTCCAGCTCACGATCACGCCGTCGGCGTCGCAGGAGACGATCGCGTCGGAGATCGCGTCGAGCAGGTCCCCCTGCCGGCGGGCATCCTCGAGCAGCTCGAGGGTCGCGGCGAACGCGTGGCTGTGCTCGATCACCCCGCCCGCGACGGTGGCCGCCGCCTCGACGAACGCGCCGTCGGCGAGCGGGACCGCGCCGCCGCCGGGACACAGCACGCCGAGCGCGCCGATGACCGCGCCACGGACCAGGACCGGCACGATGAGGGACTCGGCCAGCGCCTGGGTGCCGGACCCGTCCAGGGTCGTGACGACGGCGTCGAGCAGCGCACCGGTCAGGGCCGGCTCGGCGCCGCAGGCGACGGTCCGCGCGACCGGGACGGCGCCGGCGGGACCGGCGAGCGCGCCCGCGACGCAGCAGTCCGCGAGCTCCGCGCCGATGGCGGAGACCAGACGCTCCAGCAGATGGCCGTCGTCGGGTGGTGCGTCCAACAGGCGCACGCAGACGTCTGCCACCGCACGCAGACGGGACACGTGCTCTTATCGGCCGGTGGGCCCGCGACTGAAGTGATGTGCGGCAGCGGGTTAGGGTGCCGTGATGGTCGATGTACTGGGCTCGCAGCGGGACCTGTTCGACGTGCCGGACGACGTGGCCTACTTCAACGCCGCCAGCCTCTCGCCGATGCTGCACGCGGTCCGCGAGGCGGGAGACGCCGCGCTGCGGCGGCGGGCCAGGCCGTGGACGATCCGCGAGGCGGACTGGTTCACCGACGTGGAGCGGCTGCGGTCGCTGCTCGGCGCGCTGCTCGGCGCGGACGCCGAAGGGGTCGCGCTGGTCCCCGCCACCAGCTACGGGTTCGCGGTCGCCGCGGGTGTCCTCGGCGCCGAGAGGCCCCGGCAGGTCCTCGTCCTCGCCGAGGAGTACCCGTCGGGGATCTACACGTGGCGGCGGATGGTGCAACGCCACGGCGGCGGCGTCACGACCGTGACCCGCGAGGCGGGGCAGACCTGGACCGACGCGGTCATCGCCGCGATCGACGAGCGGGTCGACATCGTGTCCGTGCCCAACGTGCACTGGACCGACGGCGGCCTGGTCGAGCTCGACCGGGTCGCGGCCCGTGCCCGCGAGGCCGGTGCCCGCCTCGTCGTCGACGCGAGCCAGTCCCTCGGGGTGATGCCACTGGACGTCGCCGCCCTGCGCCCGGACTTCGTCGTGTCGGTCGGCTACAAGTGGCTGCTGGGGCCGTTCGGCCGGGGCTACCTGTGGGCCGCGGCCGAGCACCGCGACGGGCGGCCGCTGGAGGAGAACTGGATCGTGCGCGCGGACTCCGACGACTTCGCCGGTCTGGTCGACTACCGCGACGAGTATCTGCCCGGTGCCCGCCGGTACGACCAGGGCGCCCGCACCCTGTTCGAGCTGACGCCGATGGCGATCGCCGCGCTGGAGCAGATCCACGCCTGGACCCCGGCGCGGATCGCCGCCACCCTCGCCGGGATCACCGCCGACGTCGCGGCCCGGGTCACCGCGGCCGGGGCCGGCATCACCGCGACCGAGCCGCGCGGCCCGCACCTGCTCGGGCTGCGCGTGCCGGGCGGCGCCACCGACCGGGCCGCGGCCGCGCTGCGGCAGGCCGGCTGCTACGTGGCGCGCCGCGGTGACGCGCTGCGGGTCTCGCCGCACCTGCACGTCACGCCCGCCGACGTCGACCGTCTCGTGGGCACCCTCGCGGCCGCGGTCCGCCCCCCTTCTGGATGAACAGAGGGTTGCCACAAGGTGAACGGCGGTCGATGATCGGGGCTTCTCAATGGCAAGGACGCCATGCGAAGGGAGTGCCCATGGCTGGCATCGACCGGCGGACCGCGTTACGCGGCGCCGCCGCGATACTCGGCGGCACCGCGCTCGGCCCGTTCGCCGGGTTCGCCGCACGCGGCGAGGCCGCACCCGCACAGCACGACCGTCCTGGACCGGGGCACAGCCCGGCGCTCGGCCCGGTCCCTGACCACCGCGACGGCGCGGTCCGGCTGTGGCTGCCCGCCGGGTTCGAGTACCGCTCGTTCCACGACACCGAGACCCCCGTCGTCCTCGACGACGGCACCACGCTGCCCGGCCGGCACGACGGCATGGCGGCGTTCCGCGGCCGGCGCGGCAACTACACCCTGATCCGCAACCACGAGGTCAACGGGCCCGGCCCGGCGTTCGGCGACGCGTCGGCCGCATACGACCCGATGGCGCAGGGCGGCACCACGACCGTCGAGGTCACCCGGCACGGCGAGGTCATCCGCTCGTACACCAGCATCAACGGGACCCAGATGAACTGCTCCGGCGGCCCGATGCCGTGGGGGAGCTGGGTGACGTGCGAGGAGACCGTCAACGGCCCGGACGTCGCCGCCGACTTCACCGGCGTGTCCAACGTGCCGCTGACCAAGCCGCACGGGTACGTCTTCGAGGTCCCCGTGCAGGGCAGGGCCGAACGGGAGCCGATCACCGCGGCCGGCCGCTTCGCGCACGAGGCGGTCGCGTTCGACCCGCACGACGGTGCGCTCTACCTGACCGAGGACGACTTCGGTTTCGCGTCCGGGTTCTACCGGTACACGCCGCGGCAGAATCCGATGCGCACCGGCCGCCTCGGCAACCGCGGGCGGCTGCAGATGCTCAAGGTGAAGGGCCGCCCCAACATCCACCTCGAGGCGGCGCTGCCACGCGGGTCGGCGTTCGCCGTCGAGTGGGTCGACATCGACGACCCGTCGCCGGTGTTCCCGTACACGCCCGGCGAGCCGGCGCCGACGACGAACAACGACGCGATCAGCCACGTCGCCCGGCAGGGTTGGGCGCGCGGCGCGGCGTACTTCTCCCGGCTGGAGGGCGCCACCTACGACCGCGGCGTCGTCTACTTCACCTCCACCCAGGGCGGCGGCCCCGAGGAGACCAGCACCGGCCCGATCGCGAACGGTTACGGCAACGGCAACGGCCAGATCTGGGCGTACCACATCCGCGAGCGGGTGCTGCGGCTGCTGTACCAGTCGACGGGGCCCGACGTGCTGGACTTCCCCGACAACGTCACGACCAGCCCGCGCGGCACGCTCGTGGTCTGCGAGGACAACGTCGCCGACAACTACCTGCGCGGGCTGACCCCGCGGGGTGAGCTGTTCGACATCGCGCTCAACCGGCTCGTCAGCAGCACCGGTACGCCGCGCTTCGACGACGAGTTCGCCGGCTCGACGTTCTCCCCGGACGGGCACACGCTGTTCGTCAACATCCAGGCCAGCCGCGGCATGACGTTCGCCATCTGGGGCGACTGGCGCAGGATCGGCGTCTGACGGCTCGGCTGAGGGGACGGCGGCCCCGTCTCCTCAGCCGTCGGCCGGTTCCGGCGACGGCCCGTCCTGCGCGCCGTCCGCCGGCGTGGCGGCCCGCAGCGAGCCGGACACGATCAGGGCCGGCCCGCCGAGCGTCAGCGCGACCGTCATTGCCTGCCCGACCTCCGGCCCGCCGCCCTTGCCCGCCGTCGTGCTCACCGCGACCGCGCGCATCGTCCCGTCGCCGTCGGAGCAGATCCAGTCGGTGAGCGAGTCCACGGTCAGCCAGAGGGCGGTCACGTCGGACAGCGTCACGGCCGCCTGGACCGCGACCAGCGCCGCGCCCGCCGCGACCAGCCAGCGGTGATCGGCGCGCCGCCCCGCCAGGACCAGCAGCGCGAGACCGGCGGCGGCGACCAGCAGCCCCGGCCACACCCCGCGCGCCGCCGCGAACGGCTCGTCGATGGCGAGCCACCGGTCCGCGAGGATCCCGGCGACCACCACCACCGCCGCGGCCACGGCCGCCACGACCCGGCTGCGCCGGCCGGCGCGGGGCAGGCCGTGCACGGCGCCGGCGAACAGGACCACCGCGCCGAGCAGGACACCGGCCGCGGTCAGTTCCCACCCCAGCAGCCGGCACACCGTGTCGCGCATCTCGACCAGCGCCGCGGTCCCCGGCGCGCCGTACGCGAACCAGCCGGCGTCGGCGGGCCGGTCGACGACGGCGCACTGCCGTGCCAGCGCGGCGACGGCGACCAGCACGCAGCCGGCGGTCAGCGACCACCGCACCCGCGGCGCCGCAGCGCGGGCACCCGTCGCGGCGTGCCAGGCCAGCACACCGGCCGCCACGACGGCGCACCGCAGCGACACGTCGGTCGCGGACACCGCCGCCCCGGCGACCGCCAGCACGCCGATCACGCCGAACACCAGCCACACCCGCGACAGCCGCACCGCAGGATGGTGTCACACACGATCGCCGATGGAGGGACAGAACTACACCGGTGTACTTCTCGATCATGCCTTCCCGCTGGTCGTGGCCCTGTCGTAGCGTCAGGGGGCCGTCCATCACGGGCGCAGTATCGGCTCGGGCCGGCGCCGGAGCGCAGCGGAGGTGACAGCATGAGCGGTGCGGCGATGCAGACACCCGACGGCACGTGGCGCGTCGAGGTCGGCGGCGTCGGGTCCATCGCCTGGTACACGTTGATCGGCCCCGGTGTCACGCGGGCCGTGCCGAGCGTCGCCAAGCTCACCGACGTGCTGCGCGAGGTCGGCGTCGAGCTCGGCGACTTCGTCGAGCCGGAGGCCGCCCAGGAGGCGGCGTGACGGTCCGGTAGGCTCGCCGCCGTCGATCGGAGGCGAGCGGATGTCCGCGTATGGTCCTGCCCTGTTCGTGGCGCGCAAGGACGGCGCCGAGCCACCGCCGGACGAGCGGGAGACGATCCTGCAGCTGGTCCGGGCCGCCGCCGCCAAGCTGCGCGTGAAGGACGAGCAGGGTGCGCCGGCGCGGCCCCGTGTGTACGACTACGACGAGTACGAGCCGAAGGCGCTCGGGATCCTGCTGTACTCCGGCTACGCCTACGGGCAGATGCCGGAGGAGATCCAGCAGGACCAGGACGAGGACTGGGAGCGGCAGTGCGCCCGCGTCGGGGCGGAGATCGAGCGCGAGGTGCCTGGCGTCTACACGTTCACCGGCTACGGCGTCGAGGACTGACCCAGCCTGAGCGCCGACAGGAGGCGCTCGCCGTCCGGCCACGGCCCGAAGCCGGTGGCGGAGTCGAGGTGGCCGACGGCGCCCGCGTCATGCAGCTCGGCGCCCCAGTCGCGGGCGAAGTCCTCGAACTGCTCGACGGTCGTGTACGGGTCGTTGCGGCTGCCGACCACGATCGACCGGAACGGCAGCGGCGTGCGGGGGATGGCCCCGAACGCCTCCACCTGCGGCGGGGTCACCAGCAGCGCCGCGGCGACCGGCCCGGTGTGCCGGGCGGCCCAGAACGCCACCGTGAGGCACCCGGCGCTGTGCGCGACGAGGACCGCCGGCTCGTCGTCGGCGGTGACGGCCGCGTGCAGCGCCGCGACCGCCTCGTCCGGGACGTACGGTGGGCCGGTCGGCTCGGCCGCCCAGCGGACGGCCGGATCCTCGCGGGCCCATTGCCGCATCCAGTGCTGCGGCAGGGGGTTGCCGCGCCCGGGCACCAGCAGACATCGCGTCATGCCATCGACGATAGTCGGGCGGGGAAACGGCTTTGACCGTGGTGGGCGCGGTGCGGGACGCTCACAGGCGTGCAACGAGTCCTGATCGCCCGAGACCTCATCGCCCTGCCCGCCGCCGGCACGCCCGCCGCCTCGGCGGCGTCGCTCGCCACCGTCGCGGCGAACATCGCCTACTACGGGTTCGCGCTGTCCGCTCGGGCGTATGCGACGCTCGGCGAGGCCGGCGAGGAGCAGCTGCGCGGCTGGTGGACGGGTGTCGAGCCGGTCCTCTCCGTGCTGACCGGCGACGACAAGCGCATGACGAACTTCGTCGTGTACAAGAACTTCCCGGCCGAGGTCCTCGCCATGGACGAGGTCGGCTACTGGACCCGCCAGATCCTCATGTACTGGGGCCTGCCCAACGACCTGGTCACCGAGGACGAGGCGGAGCGCGCGCCGCTGCCGGACCTGCCGGCGCCGCGGGTCCTGCACCCCGCCGGCGACGACGCGCTGCCGCGCATCCTCGACGGGCTGTGCGCGCTGCCGTCGCGCTGGACCGACGCCCAGTGGGACGACGTCGTCGCGCTCGCCGACGGGCCCGTGGACCTCGCCACGGTGTCCTTCGTGGAGAACCGGATCCGGCTCGCGGTGCGGCTGCTCGAGACCGGCGTCCCGGCGCGGGTCGGCACCGCGACCGACGTGCTGCGGCTGGCCGTCGCGCTGTCCGGCGGCGACCCCGGCCTGCGCACCCCGCACCGCCTGCGGCGCTTCACCCGGCCGGAGCGGCGGTACCTGCTGGGCATGCTGGAGAGCGCCACGCACCTGCTCGACGACGTCGCCCGGCGCCGCGAGCCGTTCAAGCGCCTGCTGTTCGCCCTGCACCCCGGCGACTACCGGGCCACGTTCCCGCGGGTCCTGGACGCGCACCACGTGCTGTACACCGGCACCCCCGTGCGCGGGTTCGCCGCCGATGTCGAGCGGCTGCTCGCCGAGCGGGACCCCGCCGCCGCGGAGCTGCTCGCGACCCGGCCCGGCGAATACGCCCGGCGGCTGCACCAGCTGATCCTCGCCTTCGGCGCCGCACCCGGCGTCGAGACCGTCGTCGGCCGCCTCAGCACCCTGCAACTGCTGAAGCTGCAGCGGCACCTGCAGACCGTCGACGGCAGGCAGTGGCGCATGTTCCCGCCGCGCGGCAACTGGTCGAAGGCGCAGATCGTCGAGGCCGAGCAGCGCCGGCAGCTGCCCCGTGCCCCGCGCGACGCGGTGCTCGCCGTCATCGGCGCCGAGCTGATCCGCCGCCTCGCCGGCGCCGGCCCGGTCGCCCTGGACCCGGCGGCGGCGAAGGTGAAGCTGCCGACGAACGACGCCGAGCTGGCACCGTACGGCCGCGGCACCGTCTTCGGCATCCCGGACCGGATCCGGTTCGTGCGCTCCGCCTCCTACTGGGCGTCGGGCCCCACGGGGACCAACATCTGGTACGACAACAGCTGGAACTTCTTCGACGACGGCTGGGCGCCGGTCGGGGAGTGCTGCTGGGACAGGCACCGCTTCGGCGACGCGGCGGTGTTCTCCGGCGACCCGACGAACTCCAAGGACCTCGACGGCCGCGCCTGCCAGCTCATCGATCTGTACCTCGACGAGCTCGCCCGGGCCGGTGTCCGGTACGCGGTGTGGAGCCTGCTGTGCTACTCCCGCCGCACGTTCGCCGACGCCACCGACGTCCACGCCGCGCTGCAGTGGGGCGAGGAGCCGCAGCAGGGCACGCTGTTCGAGCCGTCGCGCACGCAACTGTCGTTCCCGGTGCGCGGCGCCAACCTCACCAAGTTCATCGCCTACCTGGACCTGTCCCGCCGCGAGCTGGTGTACCTCGACGCGAACCTGCGCTCCCGGGTGCAGTCCGCGTCCCACAACGGCACCCTGCTCGAGCAGACCCTGCCGGCCTACGTCGAATACCTGGAGAGCCTGCCGAGCGTGCACGACCTGTTCCGGCACGCCCCGGCGGATCCGGCCGGCATGCCGGTCCGCTACGACGACGCGGACGAGGCGATCGGCGGCGGCCCCGCCTACGTCTTCCGTCCGTCCAATCAGGACAGTAATTTCGACCCCGTCGATCTGGGGCGGATGCTAAGCTCCGAGGGCGAGGCCATGGAGGTCCTTCCTTCTCCTTAAAATCGCCACGGCGATTTTGTCAACTAGGGCCACCGCTTTCCTCGCACCTCGCACGGCATGGGATTGAATGTGGCGGTGACCGCTCACGACGTCGCCGCCGCCCTGCCGCAGATCCCCGTCCTGCACGACCGCTGCCGGGCCATCGCCGTGCTGGACGCGATCCTCAGCCCCGAGTGGGAATACCGGTTCTTCTCCTTCGACTCGCGGTGGAGCCCGGGGCAGGAGATGGCCTCGATGCGCAACGGCTCCGGCGACGCGTATTCGATCGTGTTCGACGCGGCCGGCGTGTTCATCCGCGGCTTCGCCCACGAGTATCCGATGAACACCGCAGGCGAGGGCCGGCTGTGGCCGGGCCTGATCGACACGGTCCCGGCCGTGTTCGCCGGCAGCGTCAACGAGCCGGCGTTCAGCTACGACGACCGGCTCAACGCGACGGTGTGCCTGTGGCGGGAGACCACGGATGACCGCTGGCACACCGGCGACATCACCTACCCGCCCGGCCCCGACCCTGACGGCGCCGACTACCTGTTCGCGGTGCTCGTGGACGGGACACCGCAGGCGTACCTGCGCTTCGCCGCGGACTACTACGAGCAGGAGCTGGACGGCGCCGCCGTGGGCGCGGTGTATGCGATGGAACCGCTGACCAAGGCGCTGGTGCGGCGGCTCAACCCGGACCTGAAGCTGCGGCACCTCGCCGACGACCTGGCCGAGATCGGCTACCCGGTCCGATGAGACGGGTATAGCTGGCTCTACCACAAGACTCGGTCCAGCGTCCTGGTCCGGGTCGTCCGCAGTCCCCTAGCTTGACCACATGACGCCGCCGACCACGCTGCTGCAGGCCTTGCAGCGTCCCGGGTTCCTCGTCTCGGCATGGCCGTGGCGCGCGATGGTGTACGCCGCGACCACGGCCACCGCGTCGGTCGCGCTGTGGCTGCTGCTGTGCGTGCCCCTCGCGCCGCTGACCCTGGCCGTCGACGTGCTGCGGTACCACCGGGTCAGCCCCGGCGGGGGCTACCCGCTCGCGGCGGCCGCGCTCGGCGTGACCGGGGTCGGGCTGCTCGCCGCCGTGCTGCCGATGCTGGCGCCGGTCGTGGCCCGCATCGAGCGGTGGCGGCTGCGGCTGGCCGACGACGGCCCGGCACCGTCGCGGCGGGACGGCAACCTGTACACCGACCCGGCCACCTGGCGCGCGGTGGCGTACCTGCTGCTCCTCGTCGCCTCGCCGGTGTGGGCCGGGGTGCTCGGCCTCGTCGGCCTCATCGTCGTGTCCACGCCGCTGTCGGTGCACCACCACCTCACCGTCGTGCACTCGGCGTGGACCGCGGCGGGCCGGGCCGGTCTCGGGCTGGCGCTGATCCCCGTCCTGGCGTACCTGACGGCCGCGTTCGGCGGCGCGCACGCCGCGCTGGCCCGGCTGCTGCTGTGCACCGAACCCGACCCGGCCGCCGCCGAACTGGTCGAGGTGGCCAGGTCCCGGGCCCGGCTCGCCGACGCGTTCGACGCCGAACGGCGCCGCATCGAACGGGACCTGCACGACGTCGCCCAGCAACGCCTCGTCAGCCTCACCATGCAGCTCGGCCTCGCCAAGCTCGACCTGCCCGCCGGCTCACCCGCGGCCGCCGCGGTGGCCTCGGCGCACGAGCAGGCCAAGACGCTGATGGTCGAGCTGCGCGCCCTGGTCCGGGGCATCAGCCCGCGGACGCTGCGCGAGCTGGGCCTGCGGGCCGCGGTCGAGGAGCTCGCCGCCGGCAGCCCGCTGCCGGTGCGGGTCGACGCCGACGCCGACCGGTTCACGCCCGCGGTGGAGACGGTCGCCTACGCCGCGGTGTCCGAGGCGCTCGCCAACGCCGTGAAGCACGCCGCCGCCACCGAGGCCGTCGTCACCGCCCGGCGGACCGGCGACACCCTCGCCGTGCAGGTCCGCGACGACGGGTGCGGCGGCGCCGATCCGCAGCGGGGATCGGGCCTCACCGGGCTCGCCGACCGGGCCGCCGCGGCCGGCGGCCGGCTGCTCATGTCCAGCCCGGCCGGCGGGCCGACGATCCTGCGGGTCGAGCTGCCATGCGCGTCGTGATCGCGGAGGACTCCGTCCTGCTCCGTGAAGGCCTCGTGGGGCTGCTGTCCCGGTTCGGCTTCGACGTCGTCGCGGCCGTCGGCGACGCCGCCGCGCTGATCGCGGCGGTGGGGGAGACCCGGCCGGACCTGGTCGTCACCGACGTGCGCATGCCGCCGGGCTTCACCGACGAGGGCCTGCGCGCCGCCGTGGCCCTGCGCGGCGCCGATCCCGGGCTGGCCGTCGTGGCGCTCAGCCAGTACGTGCAGCACAGCTACGCCGGCGAACTGCTCGGCTCGGGCCAGGGCCGGGCCATCGGCTACCTGCTCAAGGACCGCGTCGCCGACGTCGAGGAGTTCGTCGACAAGCTGCGCTCCGTCGCCGCCGGCGGCACCGTCGTCGACGCGGAGGTGGTCCGGCAGCTGATGCAGCGCGGCCGCGACCCGCTCGGGCACCTGTCGCCCCGCGAGCGTGAGGTGCTGGCCCTCATCGCCGAGGGCCACTCGAACGCGGCGATCGCCCGCATCCTCACCCTGACCGAGGCCGGTGTGGGCAAACACATCGGCAGCGTCCTGACCAAGCTGCACCTGCCGGTCAGCGACGACACGAACCGCCGGGTCCTCGCGGTGCTCACGTACCTGCGGGGCCGGCAATGAGCAAAGGAATCCCCTTGAACCGAACCGCAGCGGCCCTCGCCGCGCTCGCCGCCGGGCTCCTCGCCGCCTTCTTCGCCGCCCCGCCCGCGCTGCTGGGCAACCCCTCCGCGTCCTTCCGCGGGGCGTTCGTCGAGTACTGGCGCACCGGCGAACGGAACCTCACCCCGCGCCTGCGGACGATCGTCGACGACTGGTTCCGCTACCACCTGCTCAAGGCCGCGACGGCGGCGCTGCTGCTGGTGGTGCTCGTCGCGCTGGGCGCCGTGCTGTGGAAGGCGTTCCAGCGAGGCGCCGGGCGGCGGGGCGCGGTCGCGTCGGCGGGCGTCGCCGTGACGGTCCTCGCCCTGTTCTCCCTCGCCATGGTGATGGCCAACCTCCAGGGCATGGGAGCGCCCTTCGCGTCGCTGCTGCCGACGCTGGTCGACGGCGCCGCGCCCGACGCGGCCCTGTCCGGCACCCTCGGCGAGGTCCGGCAGCGGCTCGCCGCATCCCCGGCGCCGCCCGCCGTCGACGTGATGGTGGACGACTTCGCCCACTACCACGCGGTGATGGCGGTGATCGCCACGGTCGCGGCCGCCGCCCTCCTGGCCCTGAGCGTCGTGGCGTGGCGGCGGTTCGCCCGGGTCGGCACCGACCGGCGCGCCGCGGGGGCGTTCGGTGCGCTCATGGCGCTGTCCTCGCTGGCCGTCGCCGTGATCGCCGTGGCGAACACGACCGTCGCGGCCGACCCGGCACCGGCGCTCGCGGCGTTCTTCGACGGCGGCTGGTAATCGCTTTGCGGCCGGCCCGGTGCGTTCCTACGCTGACGCGGATGGGACGCACCGTCGTCGTCGGCGACATCCACGGCTGCTACGACGAGCTGCTCGACCTGCTCGACGCCGTCCAGCTGCACCCCGACGACCTGCTCGTCAGCGTCGGCGACATCGTCGACCGCGGCCCGAAGCCCGGCGACGTCGTCAGGTTCTTCCAGCAGCGGCCGAACTCCGTCGTCGTCATGGGCAACCACGAGCGCAAGCACGTGCGCGGCATCTTCTCCTACGCGCAGGAGATCACCCGCCTGCAGCTCGGCGACGGCTACGACAGCGCGGTCGAGTGGATGCGCACGCTGCCGTACTCCTTCGAGAACGGCCACGTCCGCGTCGTGCACGCCGCGATGCTGCCCGGCGTACCCCTGGCGGCGCAGAAGGAAGAGATCCTCTGCGGATCCACCAGCGGCGAGCGGGAGCTCACCGCCATGTTTCCCGGCGGCCACTGGCACGAGCACTACACCGACGCCAAACCGGTCGTGTTCGGCCACCACGTGACGGGGCGCGAGCCGCTGCTGCGCGACGGCAGGGTCTTCGGACTGGACACCGGCGCCTGTCACGGCTGGAACCTGACGGCCCTGTGCGCGCCCGGGCTCACCGTCCATTCGGTACCGGCCCGCGCGGATCACTGGGCGCACACCAGGCGGGTGTGGCAGCTGCCGGTGCTCAGGTCCCGGCCCTGGCGCGACTTCACGTGGCCGGACCTCGACGCCGCCGTCGCCCGCTTCTCCACCACGCCCGACGCCGCTGCACAGGCATGGCTCGACGCCGTGCGGGCGTGGGCCGGCGAGCTGCGCGCATCGCTGCCGGCGCTGGTCGGCGCGGCGCAGGACCTCGCCCGGCACCGCACCGTCGAGCAGCTGCGCGCACACCCCGCCGGGCAGGTCCTGTTCCAGGCGCGCGGCGGCCGTCTCGACGAGGCCGCGCTCGCCAGGCGGTGCACGACACCGCGCAGGACGGCCGAGCTCGCCGCCGGGCTCGGGGTCGACGTGCCTGACCTGCCCGGCTGAGCGGTCAGGGGCCCAGCAGCGTGTCGACGAGGTCGCGCAGCGGGTCGATCGTAGCCCAGGCGCATGAACCGGCCGCGGGCGGCGTCCAGGAGCGCCTGGCGGGTCTCACCGCCCTCCTCAACGCCGTGCGGTGGCTCCAGCACGTTGTCGACGCAGTCCGTCTCGGGCCGGTGCCGGACCGGCGAGCTGCGGGTGACGGTGGAAGCGGCGCCGGGCGGCGGTAGCGCCGGCAGCGTCTGGTCGTGGCTGATCTTCACGAACACCTCCGGCCGCACCTGCACCCTGTACGGTTTCCCGGGCGTGTCGTACGTGACCGGCGCGTCCGGTGCGCAGATCAACGACCCGGCCGAACGGGACGGCGGCACCCCGGCGAAGGTGTCGCTCGCGCCGGGGAAGGGCGCGCACGCCGTCCTGCGGACCGGCCACCCCGAGATGTTCCCGGAGGAGACCTGCCGGCCGGTGCGGGCGGCGGGGTACCGCGTCTACGTGCCGGACGAGACCGCTTCGGTGTTCGTGCCGTTGTCCCGGCCGGTCTGCTCGGCCAACGGCGTCAACGGCACGACGGTGAGCGCCGTCTACCCGGGCACGACCGAATAGGCCGACCGGCGGGGCCAGGGGGACGATCGGCGTGCGGGTGTGCGGGGCGGTACGGTGCGTCGGCAGGCGGATGACGCTCAGGTCCCGCGGGTTGCGGTCGATGAGCAGTCCGGACAATGCACTTCGAGGGACGTGTGCGGATGACCGGATCGGGACGGCCGCGGCCGGCGGCGCGTCTGCGCGACGCCGTGTTCGGGCCCTCTCACGCCGACGTGATCACCCAGGTGGTGATCGTCGTGGTCGCGTGGGGCTGGTTCGCGCTCAACGTGCGGGGTCCCGTCGGCCCCGCCGCGCTCGGCTGGGTGCCCAACCTGTGCTCCGCGGTCCTCGCCGGTGCCGCGCTGTGGACCGTCGGCGCCGACCCGCGGGTCAACCGGGCCGCCGCCCGGTTCTGGCGGTACCTGGGCGCCGGCACGCTGCTCGTCGGGCTCGGCTCGGTGGTGCGTGGCGTCCAGGCGATCGCCGACCCGGCCGGGCGCATCGGCGCGGTCGACGGCGTGGTCTTCCTCGCCGCGGTACTCCTGGAGGGCTGGGCGCTGCTGCGGCTGCCGCTGGGTCTGGAGGGCCGGCCGCGCCGGGTCACGTTCCTGCTCGACGCCTGCACGGTCGTGGCCGCGGGCGGGCTGTTCCTGTGGCAGTTCTGGCTGCGCCCGTCGCTGGCACAGGAGGGCGGCAACCGGACCGCGTTCTTCACCGGGCTGGTCACGCTGGTCGTGGTGCTGCTGGCGCTGTTCGCCATCGTCAAGGTCGCGCTCACCGGCGGATCCACGGTCGACCGGGCCGCGCTGCGGTGGTTCGGCCTCGCCATTGTCATCGGCGCGCTCGCGTCCGCACCGGAGGCGCTGCTGCCGCCCGGCGCGCCCAGCCCCAGCCAGCTGGCCGTGCCGCTGAGCTGCCTCTTCGCGGTGTTCGCGGCCCGCTGCGAGCGCCGCACCCGGCCCGCCGGGGACGCCACCGTCGTGCGGGCCAGGCGCCGGCCGTTCAGCGTCATGCCGTACGTCGCGGTCGCCGCCGGCAACGTGCTGCTGCTGTACGTGATGACCTCCGACGACGCGGGGGAACGGCTCGGCGTCGCTGTCGGCGTGGTGATCCTCGCCGTGCTGGTCGTCGCCCGCCAGATGCTCACGTTCCAGGAGAACGCCCGGCTCGTCGCCCGGCTCGACGCCGGCATGGTCGAGCTCGGCGACCGGGAGCGCCGCTTCCGCTCGCTGGTGCAGAACGCCTCGGACCTCATCACCGTCACCGACGCCGAGGGGATCCTCACGTACGTGAGCCCCGGCGCGACCCGGCTGCTCGGGCTGCCGGCGGAGCAGTGGCCGGGCCGCCCCGCCGCCGACATGCTCTACGTCGACGACGTGGGGGAGGTGTTGGCCGCGTACGAACGGGTCATCCGCGAACCCGACGCGCCGGTGGTGTTCCAGGCCCGCCTGGCGCACATCGACGGCAGCTGGCGGTGGACCGAGATCACCATGGCCAACCTCCTGCACGACCCCGGCGTGGCCGGCATCGTCTGCAACTCCCGCGACGTCACCGACGCCCGCGACTTCCAGCAGCGGCTGAGCCACCAGGCCAGCCACGACGCGCTCACCGACCTCGCCAACCGCAGCCTCTTCGGCGAACGCGTCTCCGAGGCGCTCTCCGCGGGCCCGCCGGAGCGGCTGCGGGTGCTGCTCATCGACCTCAACGAGTTCAAGACCGTCAACGACACCCTCGGCCACGCCGTCGGCGACGCGCTGCTGGTCGCCGCCGCGAACCGGCTCCGCTCGGCCGTGCGGCGCGGCGACATCGTCGCCAGGCTCGGCGGGGACGAGTTCGCGATCCTGCTGGAGCACGCGGACGCCGCCGCCGCGCAGACGGTCATCGCCCGCATCGCCGCCGCCTTCGACGAGCCCGTCGACGTCGACGGCCACCGGCTGCGGCTGGCCGCCAGCATCGGCGTCGCGCTCGGCACGGTCGCCGCCACGCCGCAGGAGCTGCTGCGCCGCGCCGACGTCGCCATGTACGCCGCGAAGGCCGACCGGGACGGCCCCCGCATCCGCCACGTCGACTACGCCGCACCGCTGGACGTGCCGGTCCGCGCCCGCGCCACCCTGGAACGGGACCTGCGCACCGGCATCGACGAGGAGCAGTTCTCCGTGGTCTACCAGCCCATCGTCGCCCTTGACGGCGTGGACCTCGCCGCCGGCGGCGTGCCGGCGATGGTCGAGGCCCTCGTCCGCTGGGAGCACCCCGACCGCGGCACCGTCCCACCGGCCGACTTCATCCCCGTGGCCGAGTCGACCGGGCTCATCGTGCCGCTGGGCCGCTGGATCCTGGAGCAGACCTGCCGCCAGGCGGTGCAGTGGCTCGCCGTGTACGACGCCGCGCCGCGCCTCAGCGTCAACGTCTCGGCCAGGCAGCTGCAGGAGGCCGACTTCGCCGCCGACGTGTCCCGCGTCCTCACCGCCACCGGCCTCGCCCCGCACCGCCTCACCGTCGAGATCACCGAGACGGCGACGCTGCACCCGAGCTGCGTCCAGTCCGTCCACGCCCTGCGCGCGCTCGGCGTCCGAATCTCCCTCGACGACTTCGGCACCGGCCACTCCAGCCTCAGCACCCTGCAGTCGTGCCCCGTCGACGAGATCAAGCTCGACCGCGCCTTCACCGGCACGTGTACCGCCCCCGCCGGCCGCACCGTCGCGGCGGCGGTGATCCAGATGGCGCGGGCGCTGCGGCTCACCGCGGTCGCGGAGGGCATCGAAACCGAGGCCCAGGCCCAGCGGCTGCGCGACCTCGGCTACCCGCACGGCCAGGGCTACCACTTCGCGAAACCCCAGCCCCCGGAGCAGATCGCGGCCCTGCTGGAGGCCGGCAAGGCCTACGCCGCAGCGCGCTAGGCGATATGGCCGGTCTCCGGGTCGATCTGGGCAAGGAAGTTGCGGATGGCCGCCACGTGCTCGGCCGTCGTCGGCGGCTGGCGATCCGACCGGGCCGAGCTGAACCCATACCCGGGGTCCCGTCCCGAAATCCAGGTGTAGTCGTGCTGACCAGGACGCCCGGGCCGCGCCGTCACGTCGAAAACCTCTCCGTCGACTTCGAGGCGCATCACCGGTGTCATCCTGTGCACCCTAGCGCCGCGCGGCCGATGACATCCGTCATGGCCAACGTGTGAGCGGTGGTACTGCCGCCCGGCCCGGCCGCCGCGCACCCTTGAGGTGTCCAGCTTCACTCACGGCGCGGGAGGGCATGACCTGTTGGAGGCCAGGAAGGTCAGCGTCTGGAAGGACCGCTACGCGATCAGCGCGGACGGCCGGCAGGTCGCCGTGTGGGACGGGTCGTTGTGGACGGCCGGGGGCCGCTTCGAGCTGGACGGGCGGCGGTACGAGGTCCGCAGCAACCTGTGGGGAAGCCGGTACGGCATGGTCGGCCACGACGGCGCGCCGTTCGCCGCGGCGAACCGGGTGGTCCGCAAGCGGTGGACGGTCGAGGCGGGCGGGCGGACCTACGAGTTCCAGCGGGCATCGCTGTGGCGCGAGGAGCAGGAGCTGCGCAGCGACGGCCGGCGGGTGGGCTCGGTCAAGCGGACCAGCATCTGGCGCGGTGACGCGGTGGCCGACCTGCCCGGTGTGCCGCTGCCCGTGCAGATCTTCGTCCTCGCCGTCGTGCTGACCATGTGGGACTGGAACGCGGGCGGCGCGTCCGGCGCCGTCACCGCGGGCACAGCCGGCGCGGCCGGCTGAGCCCGCCGCCGGCTCACAACCGCCACACGGACACCCGCTCGCGGTGGCAGGCCACCAGTGTCGCGGTGGCGAGGCATTTCGGCGGGGCGGGCCAGTGCTCCGTGCGGCCCAGCACCGTCACCGCGCCCTGGCGAGGTCGAGGCGGCCGACCACCGAGCCGCCGGGGTTACGGCCGGTCACCAGGGCGGCGTGCCCGGGCAGCGCCCGCGTAGCTTCACCACGGGCGCTGTCCCTGCGTCCTTGCGAGCCGCTGTCAGCCGAGGTAGCAGATCAGCGTGATCGGCCTCGACACCAGCGTGACGGTGCTCAGCGTGCCCGTGTCCCGGGCGACCAGCTCGATGGACACGGATCCGGCCGTGAACGGATCGCTCCGGCTCGGCGCGATGTGGAGCAGCAGCGGCCCGTCGGCGTGGATGCCGAGGAGGTAGCGCGCGTCCGGCTGTCCGTACTCGACACCTCCGTCCGCGGCGGAGCGCTGGGCGGCGGGGACCTGGTCGGGCAGCGGGTACCGCTCGGTCGGCCGTCCGGTGTCGATGTCGAACCCCACGAGGAAGCGGCCCTGCCCCGTCGCGGCCGTGGCGCGGGTGGGAATGAACAGCGTGTGGTCGTCCGGGCCCAGCACCGGCGTCCCGAGTTCGGCGAGCACCGCTTCCGTGGGCCGCAGCCCCAGGTCCGTGCCGGGGATGTCGCGGATGACGGCCCGCTGTCCCGGGGCCGGTCAGCAGGTATGCGATCCGCGACAGCCGCCCCAGTCGCGCCGACACGAACTCCCGGAAGCTTGCCTCATCGTCCACCAGCACCCCTCAAACCTCGTCTCACCGGGTACACGAGACTCGCGGTGTCCGAGGTTGGCACCCGAGCGGAAGCCGGCCGCCGCCGGTCTCCGGACGGACCGCGGGCCTCAGGAGACCGACGGCGGCCAGCGGTGCCTGCGCCACTCGTCCCAGGTCACGAATCCGGCCGGTGGGTCGTCGATGGGTTCGCTGCCGTCGAGTTCGCCTGGCGTCGGGATGTCGATGCTCGCAGCCCACCCGGCGAGTTCCTCGTCGGACATGGGCCAGGTGGTGTGCGGCGCTTCGGCCTGCCGCTGATCACATCGTCTCCGCTGCTCGGCCGGGGTGAGCTCGAAGTAGTGCAGTTCCACCGTGGCGCCCAGGTCTGCTGCCGCCTGCCGCAGCGCGGAGCGCTCGTCCCGGCCCCAGAGGCCGTAGTCGATCACGACGTTGACGCCGAGTTCGAGGGCGCGCAGCCCGATCTGGATGAGCCGTCCCTCGATCACGTCCTGCGCCGGCGGCGGATTCTCGTGCCCGTAGAGCGCCTTCACCCACTCGTCCTTCGTGAGGCGAAGCGCCTGCTGCTCGACCTCGATGCGCCGAGCAGCAGTGGTCTTTCCGGTACACGGGAGTCCCACAGTCAGGAACAGCGTTGGTCGCCTCGTCATCGCTGACATCCGCTCGGTGTGGAGCGCCGCTTCATCGTGCGCACAGCGCGCCGGCAACCTGCTGGTAGGCGTCGAGCCTGTGCTGCTGTCGCTGCTCGCGGACGGCCGGGTCGGCGGACCACAGTGCCTGCCGGCCCGGATGGTGGGTGCCGATGACGGTCAGGTGTCGGTCGGCGACGAGGTCTGGGCGGCGGCGCGTCAACCGGTGCCAGGTGCTTCGGGCGTCGCCGCCTTGGAGCAGCACGACGGTGAGCCGGGGCAGGAGGTCGAGGAGGCGGACGAGTGGTTCGACGCCGGCGTCGAGTTCCGCGGCGGTGGGCTTGCGGTTGATGTACCAAGGGTAGGCGTTCCAGGGCATGAGGTCGTGGACGTCGATCCCGGCGGTCTGGAAGGCGAGGTACTGCTGCTCGGCTGTGGCGTCGTCGTTCTCGATGCAGAGGTAGCCGGAGCCGGTCCCGTCCTGCGTCTTGGGGCCGGGGTCACGCAGGATGGACAGCACGCGTGCGTTGACGCCGCCGTGAACGGGCGCGACGTAGGGCATCCAGCCCCGCCCGTCCGGGTCGCGGAGCTCGTCGACGAGTTCGTTGATCGGTCTCACGTGTGGCGCATACCGATCGCGGTCCTGCTCCTGCCGGTATGCCGCGTCGGCCATCCGCCTGACCATGCCACCCATCCTGCCGCATCACCTGGGTTCACACCCGATTGAACGGCTCAGCGTACGTGAACTGCCCGCGCAGTTCGGGACTGAACGCGGTGAGGGTCCGCGCCTGGAAATGCGGTCGCCATTGCGGCACGGGCGGCGCTATGCCGTACTCCTCGGCGAGCCGGAACCCGAAACGCGAGTAGTAGCCGGGGTCGCCGAGCAGGACGACGAGGGGCTCGTCGAGTGCGTCGGCGGCGCCGAGCGCGGCGTGCATCAAGGCCAGGCCGACGCCGCGTCGCTGGTGGTCGGGGTGCACGCTGAGCGGACCGATGGCGAGCACCGGAGCCGGGTCACCGATTGTGTGCCGTGGCCCGGCTGAACCGGTACCGGATGAAATTCACGGTTGTCACCGCACCTGTTCGGTTACCGTCGCGGGTCATGGCAGCATTCGTGTACGTCACGGCGCGGGTTTCCTGGCGTGCCGGGCGGTGCCGGTGATCACGGTCGGGTCGGTGTCCCGGGACCAGGCCGCGGAGGCGTTCGGGTTCCTCGCGCCGCAGTTCCGCGGGCGCCGCAACGCCATCAAGGAACTGACCCACACCCAACCCGACTTCGTGTTCTGGATCCACCCGGACGGCCGGCTGCACGATGCCCGAGACGCCCACGCCCGCAACGTGCCACGCGGCTACGAACACATTCTCGACGACGAGCCCGACTACGGCGGGTTCCTCCGCGGACGGATCGTGACCTTCCGCGGCCGCCAGCTCGTGGTCGTCTACTGCCGGCCGACCGCGCTGGCCGTGGCCGGACCCCCACTCGCCCAGTTCCTGCGCGGACTTGCCGCGGTCCCTGTCCCGGTCGCCGACGACGCCCTCGTCATCAGCGACAACGCCGACCTGTACGGCACCGTCGCCGACCTCGCCGCCCGCACCTGAACCCACCCACAAGATCATCCGCGTTCATCACCAGGGCTCACGCCGACAGCGCCGGCGGTCGCGCCAGCGAGGCCTCGACGCTCGCCGCGCACGCGGAGCGGCTCGTCACCAGCTGTCGCCGATCGGCCTGTATGACGCCTGCTGGTCCCAGTGGTCGACCGCGACCCTCGCGGCGCCCCAGTAATCCGGGTGCTGGACCGGCGCGGGTTCGGCGATACTGCGGCGGGCCGGTGGCAGAGCCGGGTTATCGCAGCGCTGACGAGCCGGCAGCCGGGTACGCACGGCGGCTCGCAGGCGCGTGGGGCCGCTGGCGTGCCATGCCCCACCGGGGGTTCAAATCCCCTCCGGCCCGCAACGCCCTCGCGCAGCTCGACCTGAACCCCGTGCACCGATCATCCCGGGCGGCGGCTCGGCCTACGCTTGTGCTCGGCCACTCGCCCGCACCACTGTCGGGTCGCCACGGAAGCCCGCTGGCGCATTCACGCACGGAGGTCCGCTGAACTCATGGACGACACGTTCAGGCACCGCACCGGGGAGGTCGAGCTGTCCGTCCTCACGCCCGACGGCCGGCCCGCCCCGGACCGGACGGTGACCGTGGCGCAGCAGCGTCACGCGTTCGCGTTCGGCAACATCGGCTTCGACTTCGTCTCGCTCGTCGGCGGTCCCGCGCCGGCCGGCGGCGAGGACGTCGAGACGTTCGGGCGGGCCGGTCGGCTCGACCTCGACCGGGCCGGTGAGCTGTGGCTCAATCTGTTCAACACCTCGACGCTGCCGTTCTACTGGGGCGGCTACGAGCCGCGCCGCGGCACGCCGGACACCGCGCGGCTGACCGCCACCGCCCGCTGGTTCGCCGAGCGCGGCGTCGCCGTCAAGGGCCATCCCCTCGTCTGGCACACCGTGCAGCCGCCGTGGCTGCTGGGCCTGGGTCTGGACGAGGTGGAGCGCCTGCTGCGGGCCCGTATCCGCGACCTCGCCGGCGGGTTCGCCGGACTGATCGACACCTGGGACGCCATCAACGAGGCCGTCATCATGCCGGTGTTCGCCAACGGGGAGAACGCCATCACGCCGCTGGCACGGGCCCGTGGCCGCATCCACATGGTGCGGATGGCGTTCGAGGAGGCCCGCGCCGCCAACCCGGCGGCGACGCTGGTGCTCAACGACTTCGACCTGTCCTCGGCGTTCGAGTGCCTGATCGAGGGCGTGCTGGAGGCGGGCGTGCGCATCGACGCGATCGGCCTGCAGACCCACATGCACCAGGGGTACCGCGGCGAGGAGTACATCATCGGCGTCCTGGACCGGTTCGCCAGGTACGGCCTGCCGCTGCACATGACGGAGACCACGCTGGTGTCGGGAAACCTGATGCCGTCGGACATCGAGGACCTCAACGACTACCGGATCCCGGAGTGGCCGAGCACCCCCGACGGCGAATCGCGCCAGGCCGACGACGTGGTCCGCCACTACCGGACGCTGTTCGCGCACCCGGCGGTACAGGCGGTCAACTACTGGGGACTCACGGACGACGGGGCCTGGCTCGGCGCCCCGGGCGGCCTGGTGCGCGCAGACGGCACCCGCAAGCCGTCGTACGACGCCCTGGAGTCCCTCATCAAGGGCGAATGGTGGCTGCCACCGACCGGCATGCGCACCTCCGCGGACGGCACGCTCACCGTCCGTGCCTTCCTCGGCGACTACACCATCGACGGTGTCCCGTTCACCGTCACCGCGGGCCGCACGGCGCAGGCGGTCACGCTCGCCTGACCGCTCGGTCGCCGCGGATGCGCAGCGCAGCGGCGGCGAACTCGTCCTGCAGTGAGAACAGCTCGGACATCGGCGCCGGTCCGCGGGTGGTGGCGGCAAGGTCCTGCCGTGCTTCACGGGACCACAGGAACGGATGGACCGTGATGCCGTGCGGCAGCGGCGGCGCGGGCCCGCACGCAGGTCGGTCAGAGCAGGCCGCGTTCGCGCAACCGAGCCAACCGGCCGGGCGGCAGGCAGTCGGCCAGATTCCGTTCCAGGTCAGCCAGTTCAAGGTCGACCGCGTACACCACGAAGTCGTCGGCGACCGGCAGCGTGTCCGACCAGTCGCGCTGGTTGAGCCGTGCCGCCACCGCGCACAACAGTCGCCGGCCGACCTCGGATCCGGCGGCGGCGTCGACGTCGTCGGCGTTGAGCAGCGCAAGCTCCTGCCGTACCAGCCGAACCGATGGGGCATCGTCGAGGTTGACATCGGCGCCGGCCTCGAAGTCGGCCGGCGACCATGCGGCCTGGGCGTCGGCCGCCGCCAGGGCGACACGCTCGTCCTCGGTGGCCGCATACACCTCGAACGACAGCGCGTCCGACCGGACGTAGCCCAGCGCGACGCAGGCGGCCGAGCCGTCGATCTCCAAGCCCGCCAGGGCGTCCGGGATCAGCGTGAGGAAAGCGTCCTCGAGGGCCCGGCACGCCGCGGCGAGGTCGAATCCGGCCGGCGGCCGCTGGTAGCGCACTTCGGACCGGCGGCCCGTCACCTCGACGACGCGGGCCAGGCCGCCCTCGTCGTGCTCGGCCGTCAGCACCGAAGCCGCCCGGCCGTCGTGTTCGATCTCGACACGACTGATGCGCCCACCGGTGTATGTGTACGACTCCCGCCCCGACCCGTGCCGCGCGACCATGCCGGCCGAACGCATCAGCCCGTCCTCGAAACGGTACTCGTGCAGGAAGATGGGCCCGTCAGTATCGAAGTGCGCCGCCTCGACCACCTCGCCGTCGTAGTGGACGAAGGTCTCGTAGTACAGGCGGCCGTGAAGAAAGCCGCTGTACTCCTCGGTCACCACCGCGCGGCCCTCGGCATCGAACCCGATGCGCAGGACATCCCGATCCACCGGCGGCCGGACGTCCAACCGGCGGCCGGCCTTGAGCAGGTCCCGTTCGAAATGCAACGGACGAAGATCCAGACCAGGCCAGGTGTACCACTCCCAGCGCCCAACGAGCGAAGTCGCCACTCGTTTCCGGGACTCGTACTCGCCAGCGAGCTGAGCGAACCGCCCGGCAAGATCGACCATATCCGGAACCCTACCCCGACCGGCTCTGCGGAGCGTTCCTTCGTAGCCGACCGTCGGCCGAGGTCCAACACTCGATGGTCATGTCGACGGGCGCAGCGGGGTCCGAACTACGATGAGGCCAGGCTCGGTCCCTGGTCTTGCGGCAGATCCACCGTCGCCGCGCGAATTTGGAGGCGCCTTGAAACTCTTGCTCACGTCTGGCGGCGTCACGAACCCGAGCATCCGCTCGGCGCTCGTGCAGCTGCTCGGCAAGCCGATCGCCGAGTGCCGTGCCCTCTGCGTCCCGACAGCACAATGGGGTCACCCGATGTGCGGTCCGGCATCGGTGCGGGGCTTCGTGGCCGCCGAGCCCGACTTCCGGCACCTGTCCGGGCTGGGGTGGGCGTCGCTCGGTGTCCTCGAGCTCACCGCACTGCCCACCATCGGCGCGGAGCGGTGGATCCCGTGGATCCGGGAGGCAGACGTGCTCCTGGTCGACGGCGGCGACGCGACGTACCTGTGCCACTGGATGCGGGAGTCCGGGCTGGCCGATCTGCTGCCTTCGCTGCCCGACATGGTCTGGGTGGGCGTGAGTGCCGGCAGCATGGTGATGACGCCCCGGATCGGCGCGTACTTCGTCGAGTGGCCGTCCGCGCCGGACGACCGAACCCTGGGAGTCGTCGACTTCTCGATCTTCCCGCACCTGAACGCTTTCCCGACGAACACCCTGGCTGACGCTGAGCGGTGGGCCGCCGACATCGGCGTCCCGGCCTACGCCATCGACGAACAGACGGCCATCACGGTCGTCGACGGCTCCGTCGACGTGGTCTCCGAAGGGCAATGGACGAAGTTCGACTGATCCCCGCCCGGCGGCCATACCCGTCCCTCCCGGCAACCTCGACAAGGCCCCTACCTCGGCACTGAGCGCGGCGAGCACCGTCCGGCAAGATTTCCTCAGGATTCGCCGGGGCGGAAGTCCGTCCAAGCCTTTCGGGCGTCAATAAGGTACGGCCCTTTATGGTCGCCGGACCGCGCAGAAAGGTGACGACCGATGAGCGCACAGCCCAAGCGCATCCCGGGCCAGACCAACGCCGATTACTACGGCGGCCCCGACCCGAATGTGCAGTTCCTCGGTACCCACTCCCTGGTGGGCGGCGGCGACCCGTCCTGGGTGGGCCGCCTCTACAACGCCATTGCCGACCGCCTCGCCAATCGCCGCAAGGTCAAGAGCAAGCGGCATGGCAATGAACGGGACTGAGGGATAGGCAGCCGCTGCAAGTCAGCACGCTCCGGCACCTGGGCGGCGGCAAAGTTGGTCGACGGCATTTCGACCAACGCTCATGTGCATCAACGGATTCGAGGCGCGGCCGACGGCCGACGGACATGGCATGAGCCCTGCGCCGACCGTCGTGACGACCTGGCTCATCGACGAATCCTCCCGATAGGGGCCACCCGCAGCCACGCCGGCGGTTCCGCATCCGCTACGCCGCGATCCGCTCGTCATGAACCATCACCGGTCTGCCGATGTTGAACGCGCACACGTGCCGATGAGCGCGCACGTGACCTGTGCCGGCTTGGCAGGTAGCCGTGTCTTCGGCGAGGTCGCGTCATGGCACGATGGAGGCCCTCGCGGAGCGCGGCGCCGGCGCGGATTGTCTCGGCCGGTGCGCCGGCGGCCCCTCGCCGAGTCGCGCCGATGCAGGCGTTGCACGGAAATGGGATCAGTTTTGCGGGGATGTTGCCTGCCGTGGCGCGGCGGGAGGATGGTCTGGCCATGGCGCGGCGTACTCGGGATCCGCTCCACCGGTGACGCGAGTGAACCGCAACAGCTCACGAACGATCCCGGCGTTGCCCATCGTCCATCCGACGTGGGGCTCGAGCGTGCTGGGCCGCACGCGGTGCTCGTGATTTGACCAGCGCACCCCCTCGGCGTCGACGGTTGCCCGACTGACAAGGTCGTCGACCAGCACGTCGGCGAAATCGAGCGGCTGCGCATGCTCAACATGCCGGTCGCAGGCCAGCGCCAGAACTCCGGCCGTTCCACAGCAGCGGCCGTTGTTGTCCCAGAAGCCGGGGCGGATGCGGCGTGGCAGGCCGCAGTGGGAAACGGTGTGCCAGCATCGGTCGGCGAGAGCGGTCCAGGCAGTGTCCTGGGTGAGTGCACCGAGCAGCCGAAAGACCTGTGCATCGCCTGCGAGGCCGTTACACCAGCCGTAGCTGTAGCGCTCGACCAACTCGGGTTCGTGTTGCGGGTCGGAATGCGGGACAAGAAAGCCCGCCGGTCCCGCCTCGTCACGGGACACCACGTCGGCGGCGCCCGCCAGAGCCAACTCGATCAGGTCGTCGCGGCCTGCAGCGGCGCCCACGGCCGCGAGTGCGTACGCGATGCCTAGCGTTCCGTGGGCGAGGTGATGGGAGCGCGCGGGGCCGGGGCGAACCGCCCAGTTGACCCCGCCGGGGGTCGGGTCCGCGGTGTCGAGGTAAGGCACCACCGCGAGCAGGGCCAGCTCAAGGTCGCCGGCGTGCAGTGCACCCAGCGCGATCCCGGCGTTGCCGCCGAGCAACTCGAACATCTCGCCCCAGCGCCTGCCGTCGAAACGCGAACGCACGCGACGCAGTGCCCGGTCCGCTGCCCGGGCCGCCGGCTCGTCGCCGAGCAACCTGTGGACCGCGCGCAGGGCGACAGCCATACCGGTCAAGCCGAAATACAGCGAACAGTTCTCTTCGTCGTCGACCGCAGCGGTCAATACGGCTGCGCCGCGCAGGGCGGTATTGCCGTACCGATCGTCCCCGAAGTGCTGCTGAGCCTCCAACAACGCGAGCACGATCCCTGCCCCGCCGCTGTACAGCGTGTGGTCAGCCTGGTCGTCGATCGGGGTGCTCGCCCACGGCAGGCCAGCGTCGGTGCTACGCAGTGACCCGATCATCCAGTCCAGAGCATCCGCGGCCAGAGCCTCCGCTACTTCCTTACGCTCCACCTTCACCGCCACGGAAATCTGAGGATTCTCGGGAGGTTAGCAGTGCGGTCTGAGGCTGATGCCCTGCGGCACCGGTAGGCCGCTGGCGAGGCGCCTGTCGTGCAGGTCCTTTTCCCGCGGCCCCGGCCCGAACCCGCACCCCGGAGGTTGCGTCAACCGATGTGCGATGCTGACGCAGGGCGCGACACCGGTTCAGGCGTCTTTCCGGTGGATGGCGGCTTGCATCGTCTGGAGATTGGACTTCGGGCAATTCAGCTCTCACCATATTCCGCGGGTCCCGCAGCGCCTCACACCCGTACGCCTGGGCGCGACCACTGCTTCCTGGCATGCTCTTGTCCCCTTCACCTTCCGGATCCAGGTAAGCCATCGGACCCAAGAACCTCCCTCCGAGTTCTTCCCGGCTGCACCGGGGATACAACGAGGCGCTTCGTGGCGCACCACATCTGCCGCCGGTCGGGCGCATCGCTCGCTGGCGATAGTCACGCTCCGTCCGCCGCTTCGGCCGATCGGCCCTAGGGTCCGGTGCGGGCTGGTGCCGAGATGAGCGCGTCGAGCCGGTCCGACCTACTGATCAACAGTGAAGATCACCGAGCGTCCCGCAGCCGCGGCGCGCTTGTAGAAGTCGCGCACATCTTGCAGGTAGTGCCAGGTGTAGTCGAAGTCCTCGTCCTCCAGGACGCCTTGGTAGTCGTCCGGATCGATCAGGTCGTAGCGCTCGCGCAGCCACGCCTCCTCAACCGAGTCCAGCTCCGCGGCGACTGCGGGGACCTGGTCCGCGAGGACGTGCGCCACGATGTACTCCTCGCCCTCGTAGTGCTGCCCTCCGCCGAGCACCGCCAACTCCAGCGGCCCGCCACCGTACCGGCCAAGCTGCAGCGTGCCGTCGCTGAGGCAGCGGTGCATCGCATCCCAGGCCTTGTCCACCTCACACAACCAGTCCCGGTCCCACGCGCCCTCGACACCGGCGACGAAGGCACGGACCTCAACGTCATCGCGCGTGGCGACAAGAGCCTCGCCCTGTGACTCAGTCAGCGCGAAGAACACCCCACGACATGCCATGGACACAGATCGTACGACCGCCGACGAACACCGAGACTGACGCAGAAACAGGTGTTGTCGAGCCCAGGCGAACGGATCTGCCGCGGACAGTGCTCGCTGCACGGAGCCGATACTCTCGTCGGGTGGATGATCCGTCCCAGTTCAGCGACGTCACCTGTTCTCTGTGCGGCCGCCACAACCGGCAGGTCAGGGTCGTATCCACCGAGGCCGGGCCGATCATCTGCCAGGTGTGCGTCGCGAAGTGCGCTGAGATCTTCGATGAGGAGGTCGGGCTGACACCACCGCACGGCGGCTGGTCTCAGCGCTGGCCGTTGAAGAGCTAGAAAGTTCGATGTCGCACCATCCGCTCATGCCGCAATCCGCGCGCCACCGCACCGTTACTTGTCGGTCTGCATTGGCTCGGTGATGTCCTCGGCCATTGCGAGCAACTCCGGTGAAAGCTTCGTGCGCGCCGCTAGCACCTCGATTCCGACGAGGCAGCCGGACGCGTCGAAGTCCAGATTGATCATCCCGTCGACCTCGATCGGGTCGCACGCGTACATGCGGGCCACCCTGGCGCCTTCGGCGCCCGGCTTGAGATAGACGTAGGCGGCATTCGCCGCCTCATCGTAGGTGACCTTCAACTGAGCCATGCCACAGCGTCCCACAACGGCTGATCTCATTGCGCGGATGGCCTGCCGTAACATCACTTGGCGCTCGCTCATGCCGCTCTTCGAGCACCTGCGCGGAGGGGCTCGTCCTGCCTGTCGATGAGGGACTCCCGCGGAGGGAAGCTTCTCTGGTTGCCAGTAAGGTTCCCGCGTGCGCTACCTGACGCGGCAGTTCGCGATCGGTGCGCTGCGGCGCGGTAGCGGCATCGAGCAGCTTTGGGTGGTGCTGAGGTCGGTGGCGTGGCGGCGGTGCGATGGGTGGGCAGTCCGGTCGGCGTCGCCGGCACGGCGCGCTACCAGTCGTAGATGGCCCACCTGAGTGGGTGTTACCGCGTTGGTGGCCAGCGGGAATTTTCGCGGGTGGGCGGGGGACAGGCGAAGATCCGTGCGGCGATCTGCCCGCTGGGCCTGATGGTGGTTGCCGGCGACGCCCGCGTGCTACCGGCACCGCCGATGATGCGCGCCTGCCGGCGCTGCGGCCCGGATTGCCGATCACGGCCGAAGCGATCATTGACGCGTTGTGGGGGTGAGGTCCCGGCAGGCGGCTAAGGTCCGTACGACCTGGGTCGTCCGGCGATGGGCTGGGAACTCGGCGTTGATGGGCTCATTCATGTTTGTAGCCGTGCGTTTCGGAAGGCGGTTGCGGGAGTCGTCAGCGGGCGACGAAGTCATACTCCTGGAAGGTGGCGACCTCGGTCTGCCATCGGGTCTCGACGAACTCGATGTGCGCCGGATGCACGTTGTATGCGTCGTAGGCGGCCTGGTCGGCGAAGACCATCGAGAACTGCCAGGTGAGATCGCTTTTGGGGCTGACCTGCCGCTTGACCGCGAAGTCAGTGACGCCGGGGATGGAGGTCAGTGTCGCCCGCCCGGTCTCGAGGAACTCGACCTCGGCGGTCGATCCCGGCTCGTGGACGAGCCGGAAGACGACGGTGTGCTGGATGGACATCAGGTCTCTGTCTCCGAACCTCGTGGGTACTGGCAGGCGGCCCGTGCCGCCCACTTCCGACAGGTTCTCATGCCGACCGGGACGGCAGTTCGTTGCCGGCACTGGATCCGCACTCATGCCAGACGGGCCGTTGCGGCCCGGGCCGGCTCCCAGCCGTCCGCTGCCGGCCCGCAGGCGAGCATGTCGAGCGAGCCCCTCAGACATCCGTTTCTGCCGCGACCAGCGCAGGCAACATCGATGGAAGTCGGCCCGTGGCCGCGCGGCCAGATTTATGTGCGGCGACTATCGTGGTCTGATGCTTGATCTGAGCAGCCTTGACCTGGAGGAGATCGCTACCGCTCTTGCGGACCAGACAGACTACGAGCACCGCTGGCTGATCAATCCGCAGACCGGAGACGTCGTGTTCTGGACTTCCGACACCGGGATCGACGGCCAGACACCCGTTGACCTCGATGATCTAGACCTGATCTGCATCGACCCGCTCCCGTCCTACATCTGGTACCAGGACATGGCTGACTTCGCCGAGCGGGTCAGCGATGACCGAACCGGACGGAGGCTGGCGCGGGCCATCGAGGGCAAGGGCGCCTTTCGTCGTTTCAAAGACGAGCTGCACCAAGAACATCCGCACCTGCTGCCGGCGTGGCACGCCTTCCGCGACGCCCGCGCCCAACGTCGCGCGGTCGACTGGCTCGTCGACAACTCGCTCATCGACGGCGACGCCGCCATACGGTTTGTAGATGACCACCCCGACCCCAATGTGCCATGATCCCCGGCGCCTCTTCCACCGACGATCTTGACTGCGTCAAGCGTGCACATCTGCCGCTGTAACCGCGCGGACGGCCCCTGCGGGACCGTTACGGACCGTATCAACGTGTCGATGGCGTGAGCGGTCGGACATGCCGATGAGCGATGACGCGTGGGTACCGCCCGGTGCAGAATCCTGATCATGCTGAGGAGATGGAAGCGGGCCAAGCCGAAAGCGACACCGGCACCCGATGAACCGGTTGCCCCGCCACCGGGACTCTCGATCGATCAGATCATCGCGCCGCTTACATCCAACATGGCCAACGCGGGAGACTTCAGCTTCGAAGCGATCAAGGCGTTAGGTAACGCGGTGCCCCTCCCTGTCAGGCTGTCGTGAGACACCCCGGCGATCGGGGTTGGCTTGTAGGGCGTGACTGGAGATGCGTACGTGAGCAGCAACAAGCAGGCGCCCGAGACCAACGGGTCCGGGCCGGTCGATCCGGCTCCGCGTCCGACCCGGCGTAGCTTCACCGCCGAGTACAAAGCAAAGGTGGTGGCCGAGTATGAGGCCGCGCCGCACGGCGAGAAGTCCGCGGTCCTGCGCCGGGAAGGATTGTTCCATTCCCACGTGCAGGAATGGACCCGTGCCCGCAACACCGCCACGCCGGCCGGACCGGCGAATGGTTCCGTCAACACGTCGGCGACGACGGCCCGCCTGTCGCGGGCCGAACGCGAGACCGAACGGTTACGCGCCGAGAATGCCCGGCTGAACGCGAAACTCGCCCAGACCCAGGCCGCGTTGTCGATCATGGGAAAAGCGCACGAGCTCTTGGCATCGCTGGCCGAGAGCACGGACACACCGCCGTCATCGAGCCGCTGATCGAACAAACCCTGAACGCCCTCACCGAGGCCGGCACGCCCGTGCGGACGGCCTGCCGGCTCGTCGGACGTTCGCGGGCCACCCACTACCGCCACGCCCGCGGCCCGGTCCTCGGACCCAGGCAACGACGTCAGCCGGGCCCGCAGGCACTGGACACCGCGGAGCGGGCCGCGGTCCTGCAAGTGATCAACCAGACCGGCTACGCCGAGTTGTCGATCGGGCAGATCTGGATCCGTGAACTCGACGAAAACCGTTACTGGTGCTCGCTTTCCAGCATGTACCGCATCGCCGCCGCCGCGGGACAGACGAGGGAGCGACGCCGTCAGGCCACCCACCCGGCCAAGGTCAAACCCGAACTCGTCGCCGACGCCCCGTCACAGGTCTGGACCTGGGACATCACCAAGCTCCGCGGACCGGCCAAAGGCGTCTGGTACCACCTGTACGTCCTGATCGACATCTACTCCCGCTACAACCCGGGCTGGATCCTCGCCGCCGCCGAGGACTCCGTCCTGGCCCGCGACTTCATCGACGAAGCCATCACCCGCAACGGCCAGATCCCGCACACCGTCCACGCCGACCGCGGCACCTCGATGACCTCCCAGCCGGTATCCGCGCTGCTGGCCAACCTCGGCGTCACCAGAACCCACTCCCGACCCCGGATATCGGATGACAACCCATTCTCCGAAGCGCAGTTCAAAACCCTGAAATACCTGCACGACTTCCCCGGCTCATTCCCGAACCTACCGGCCGCACGGGCGTTCTGCGACGGATTCTTCACCGAGTACAACCACGTCCACCGCCACTCCGGGATCGGCTGGCACACCCCGGCATCCGTGCACTTCGCGACCACCGGCCCGATCGACGCCGCCCGCCAGCACACCCTCGACACCGCCCAAGCCGCCCACCCCGAACGCTTCGCCCGACGACCCCGCCCGCCCCAGATCCCCGACCACAGCTGGATCAACCAACCAGCCGAGGAACTACAGAAGACTTGACATCAAATGTCTCATTTGACTTGACAGATACCGTGCCGATGTTCGTGACCAACAGCGGGGAGTCGCTGCTTGAGCTGTGGCTCGAGCCCTTCGGCCAGGACTTCTGGCTGCTGCCTGGCGAAACAGTCACGGTCACGTCCTACGGAACCTGGAATGACCACCCGTTCGAAACCCTCCACGAGCCCAATCAACTGACGGTCTGGGCCACGTCATGGTTCGCCACGGTCACCGATGGTACCGGCGCCGAGGTCCCCGGCGGCCGCAACCGGCCGCCGAAAGTCAGCGAATGACCGCAATGGTGCTGCGCGGATCTGCCGCGGCGGGAGCGCGGCGCCGGCGGCTGCCGCCGCCGTGCGACGGAAGGCTTGAACAGCTGGCAGGCGGCAAAGCAAGACTGAGCGGCCAGCCTCCCGCGCAGTACGTCGAGCCTCTTACAGCTCCCGGAACTGCAGCAGTGGGAGGGCGAGGTCCCAGAGGCTCTGCGCCAATTCGCCGGTCATGAACACGGGCTGGGTCAGCACCTGGTCACCCACGTGCTGAACGCGCATGAGAAGCCCCAGGTCGGGTGAACCGATGCGACCTTCGTACGTGTACGCCAGCAGCAGCCCTCGGGGCTCGGCGTGATCGCAGAGCCGGTCCTCGAACCGTGAGGGCGCCTGACCGACGAGGGCCCTGCCGGCCAGCGTGACTTGCGGTCCGGTGAGCGCGTCGACAGCAATGGCTGCGAGTTTGGAGCCAGCGTAGTACGTCCTCACGCCGAGTTCCCGGAACCAAGCATCCGGGAAGCGACTTCCCGCAGGATCCTGATTGATCAGGATCGGGGCCGTGTCGAGTGCGCAGCAAACCTGGTGACGGCTTACTCCGAAGCGCAGGGGCCGATGGCGATGAGCGGAGTGAAGTCCCAGTGCTGGCGTTCCGCCTGCGCCTTGACGTCCCACATGGCCATGATGATCCCATCCTGCCGTTCCTCGAGCGCTGTCAGCGCTCGGGGCAAGGGCACCGATTATCCATGATGTGCACCATCGAACGCCGAGGCGGCGGACTGGTCCTGGTGCGCGCGTGGCCGACCGCTCAGGGCAACTTCAAACGCGCACATCTGCCGCCGTTGGTGCGCAGCGGCTCGCCGACGAGCATCACGCTCTGTCGATCGCCGTCTGCAGCCTGACCCCCGGCCGATGCTCCCTCATGCCGATGTGCGCGCACCTGATCAGCGACTTGCGAGGTCCGACTCAAGCATCGGCGACGCCGATTCGGAACTTCTCCTGACGGTGTAGCAGGCCGTTCATCGTCGGTGCACGCGAACGAACCTGAAGGCTTGGGCCCGGCCGTATCGGCGAGTCGGAGCAGCGTTCTACGCTGGGTGTCGTGCCGACGGGTACCGAACCGATGCTGGCGCGTTTGCTTCGTGCGCGATTGCGTGACGTGGAAACGCTGGCCGGTGCCGAGGGCTTGCCGGAGAGCGGGCTCGCTGCCGTCGTGGACGGTGCCGATCCGTCGCCGTGGCTGCTGCGCCAGCTCGCACCGGCGCTCGGGTGGTATGCGTCGGACCTTTTCGTGATCGCTGGGGCGAGTCTTCCCGAGGATCTGGCGCCGGCGCCCGCCCGGTCGGTGCCAGCGTTGCTTCGCTGGTTTGGGCCTCGTCAACGTTCCAGAAGCCGGACGACGCGTTCATGGGCTGCTTCGCTTGGCACCGCGCGACGCGCAGCGGGCACGTCCTCCGGGCTCGGCACTCCACACTCCGCTGAGACCGGCTCCGGAGCCGCACTGTTGCGGCTGTTCGCCAACCGGAACATGAACCCTCTCGGCGGAGTCAAAGTGCTACGGGCGGCGGCTTCCGCCCAGCGCCCACCATGTTCAGCGTCGATGCCTGACCATGGGCCGAAGCCGGTCAACAGGTGGTGACCTGGTCGCCGCGTGCGCCGTGGTGCTCGACATCCCCCATTGGCGACTTCGCCGCGCAGGGAGTGTGTGGCTCGGCACGTTGGGTGATGTGGCCCGGCGGGAGATCAGCCAGGCCGGCAACTGAGGGGTCATCGAGCGCGATGTGGCTCATGCTGTCGACCAGGGCCGCCCCGGGCAGGTTCGGGTCGTTTACCCCGTCGCCGACAAGCCAGCTGTTGTCGCGGGTGTGGACAACCTCGCGAACCGGCTCCGCGCCGGTGAACACGGTGCGCTGCACGAGCGCACTGAGGTGGTGTGGAAAGCGACCGTCGGCAAACGGGAACTCGACGTCGCGGAACAACTCATGAGACACGCCGCGAGTATGGCTGTCTGCGTGTCGGCGGTCTCTGGCGACCGCATCACCGGGAGGCGTCGCCGCTTACAGGACCCAACCGCTCCACCGGCCAGGTCCACCGGAGCGCGGTCAAGTCCGTTTTGGACTCAAGTACCTCGCTGGTGATCGTCCACGTCCGAGAAACTGCGCCAGGCCGCCGGTACGGTGACCGCGTCGACGAACCGGTGACGTGCCGCGAGTGCGAGCAGGGCCGCCACGACAACGGCGACGATCCCGCCGACACCGGCCCGGGAGTCCCCGTCGGTGCCGGCCGACCGGATCTGTCGAGAACATTGTGCGGCACGCGAGAACGCATGGCTCACGCCCCGTCGTCGAGCCTTTCTCGCTTCGAGGACCAGGCGCGCGGTAGATCTCCGAGCGTCACGCCGGTGGTTGGAGTGCTGCTGAGCCGCAGCGTCGTTCGGCCGCGGTGCCCGCCGGATAGCGAGGCGGTCAGATCCAACGTGCACCGAGCCACATCCGGGCCATCCACTGTGCGTAGGTGATGGTGTCGCCGGTGTAGACCGGATAGAAGTAAGCGAAGTTGGCTGCTACCACGAGCACGTACCCTCCGGCCAGCACCGCACCGAGTGAGGATGCGGCTTTCGTGGACCGACGGATCAGGACCCCGGCCACGTAGACGACGCCCAGGATGAGGAAGGGTTCCGCGGGCGCGGCGTAGAAAGCGAACATGGTGCGGTCGAGCGCCTGGAAAGGCATCCACGGAACGATGCCGGCGCCCGCGCCGAGCCCGATCGCAGCAGCGCGCCAATCTCGGCGGCTGATGCCCAGCCACGCCAGGCCGACAAGGGCGGGGATGAAGGACCACCACAGTGCGGGGGTGCCGAGCATGAGCACCGTCGACATCGGACTCGTGGAGGTGCACGTCTCCGGGCAGGTCCACTGTACGAGGACGGGACGGCCGAGCAGCAGCCACTGCCACGGCCACGACTGGTAGCGGTGCGGGGTGCTGATGCCGTCGCTGGTGTGCAGCATCGCACGGTGGTAGTGGTAGAGGTTCTCCAGCGCGCCCAGGAACGGCGGTTCGGTCCGGCCCTGACTCTCGAGCCAATGCCGGCCCCAGCCGGTGTCCCCGGCCAGCCAGCCGCTCCAGGTGGCGAGATAGACGACCAACGCGATCGTGCCGAAGGCGAGCACCCAGCGGCTCTCCTCGCGCATCATGGCCCGCCACGGCCGGGACACTCCGCCACTCCGGCGGGCGCCGGCCTCCCAGAAACAGATCAGGACAACGAAGGCGAGGGCGTACCACACCCCGCTCCATTTGACCCCCATCGCGCATCCGGTCAGTACTGCTGCAGCCAGCCGCCACCACGGCATCGCCGACGGTGGCCAGTCGAGTCCCGCCCGCAATGCCCGCAGCCGCTGCAGCCGTCGCCGGTCGCGGTCCACGATGAGGCAGGCGAATGCGGCGAGCACGAACAGCAGCAGGAAGATGTCGAGCAATGCGAGCCTGGACAGCACGAGCTGCAGCCCGTCCAGTGCCGTCAGCAGCCCGGCCGCGCAGCCCAGTACCGTGGAGCGGAAGAGCCGGCGTGCGGCCCGGACGAGGATCAGCACCGCCAGCGTTCCGGCCAGCGCCGACGGGATCCGCCAGCCCAGCTCGTCGTAACCGAAGACCTGCTCCCCGATCGCGATGAGCCACTTGCCGAGCGGCGGGTGCACCACGTAGCCCGCGGAGTTGGTGGCCTCGTCCCATTCCACGCCATGCCGCAGCAGGTTGTGCGCGTCGGTGGCGTAGTAGATCTCGTCGAAGAGCTTTCCGCGCGGTTGATCGAGACGGAGCAGCCGAAGCGCCGCGGCGATCGCCACCACGAAAGCGGTGGCGGCCCATGATCCCCACCGGTCGGCCGGCATCGGCGGCGCGAGCCTCCGAACCGTGATCGCGGGCACGGTGACAGCGGGCACGCCGGCGGCAACTGTTGGCAGGCGCGCGAGGTCGGGGCCAGGCGCGGCGCTCTGCGGCGCCTCCACTGTCCCGCGCCGAGGGGGCCTTGTCACGACCGCCGAGTGGCCGGGCTCTGCCCCGCCGGTTCGGTGAGCGACGGCTTGGTGAGCGGTGGATCGACGTGGTTCGACCTGGACCGGGAGGTCTCCGGCAGCGCCGGTTCCGCCGTGCGCCGGGTGGGGACCGACACAGACTGGGACACGGTCAGCCCGGGGAGCGAGCCCGGACCTCGCGTACGGCCGGCGGCTGCCACAGCGACCGGGATGCCGATCAGCAGCGCTGCTACCAGGCTGATCGCAACGATCGAGATCGACAGCGTGCGGCGGCGCATGCGGCGTACCGTCGCCGGCATGAGGTCCGCCGCCCTTGCCTCGGTGGCCAGCTCCTTGAACGACTCGCGGACCAGGTCGTAGATAGCGTCGTCGTTCACGTCCGGGCCTCCGTGAGCCAGTGTTCGTCCCCGAGCAGCTCCCGCAGCCGGCTGACCGCGCGGTGCGTGCGGCTGCGCACTGTTCCGACCGAGCAGCCGAGCACCTGCGCGGCCTGAGTCTCGGTGAGGTCTTCGAAGAAGCGCAGCACCAGCACCGCCCGCTGGGCCGGGGGAAGCCGCAGCAGGTGTACGCGCATCGCCAGCCGCAGGTCGACATGCCCGCTCTGGTCCGCCAGCACCTCGCGCGGCGGCTCAACCAACAGCTCTCGCCCTCGGGCCGAGCGGCGCCAGCGGCTGACCTGCTCCCTGTACATGACGGTCCGGATGTACCCCTCCGGATCCTCATGGCGCAGGGTCGACCACCTCGTCGCCGTCTTGACCAGGGCATTCTGCACCAGATCCTCGGCGGCGTGCTGGTCACCGCCGCAGAGCAGGTAGGCGACCCGGATCAACGTCGGCGCACGGTCTGCGACAAAGGCACCGAACTGCCGCCGCGCGTACTCGTCCACCGGGTCTCCCTGCAGTTGGCCGTCACAAGTACAGACGCTTGAGGGCTCCGCTTCTATCCCTCGTCACAAGCAAGGGTCGGGACGGCAATGGATCCGGTGATGCGGCCGTCGGGCCTGCTGGTGAATCGCGCGGCAGCTCGGTCCTGAGCACGGCGGACACCGCCGGCCGGCCGGCTCGTGGTCTCCCGCCTTCCGGCAGCGACACGATATGGCCGCGAATGTTCGAAGTTCGGCCTTTTACTCGCCTGTTTGGTTCTGTCGGTGAGATTCGGAGCCCCGTGCTCGGCAGATTGGGCTCCACCCTGTGGGTGTGTCCGGCTGTGTCTGTGAGTTCGAGCGCCACTGCTGATCGTGGTGCGGTGCGATGATCGCGTTGTGTCGGTAGATGACAGCAGCTCCGAGCGGGATGAGCCCGAGGGTCAGGAGCGTCGGTCGGACGCGATTGGCTGGTTCCTGGGGGGCGCGGGTTCGTCGCCGCCGCCGTCGCGAGCGGTGATGGTTTCGGCGTTGACCGACGCGCATCGTGTGGTCAGGGCGCACCAGAACAGATATGGTGCCGTGCCTGCCTCCGCGAAGGGATCTTGAGTGGCCTGGAATGTCCATCGATCGCAGGTGACGCGGCACACCCGGCAAGAGGCCGGCCTGGCCTACTTGGCTGTCGCGCTCTTCATCGATTCGCCCGAGGGCGCGCGTTACATCGAGTTCCAGCTCGCAGACGAGCCAGATGATCGTAGCTGGGGCTACTGCGTAGTCGACGGCCCGCCAACCCGATTCCAGCCCGGCGACGGCATCGAGGAACTGGTGACGATGATGTCCAGCCACGCGTGCATGTACGGCGGCGTGACTTCAGCCCGTCTCGACGGCTCGAACCTTGTACTCGCGTTTGACGAGGAAGCTGCACACCTCTTTGGGTGGCCTCGTGAGCTGCCATTGCACCTCGACATCACCGACGAAGATCGAGACGCGTTGCGTGTCGGTCTCGCGGAAGTCCTTGCTGTAGGACCGAACGGCAAGGCGCCGATCGTCGTGCTCTGATGCACCAGCCGTGCGATGTGGCGTGGCAGGTGACCTGCGCTTTGTCTGCGAGTCTGAGCGCCATTGAGGTGTGTTCTCGATCGGGTGGATTGCGATGTCCGCCAGTTCCGGCGCCACCTGCGGCGGTGGGAACATCGGCTGGTCTGGGACGGGAGCTCGCCGATGTCGCGGATGTCGAAGGTCGAGTTGTTCGCTGCGATCCGCCGGGACTCCCGCGGTGGGCTGTCCGGTCGGATGATTGCGGCGAAGCCGTTACAGCGTCTGAGTCGCTCGGCGTGCCGGGTCTCCGTCGTGTCGGTGCGCGAGTGCCAGGTAGGCGGTTGCGTCGAGCCGTTTGCCTCAGCCGGTCGGAGGCGAGCGCGCTGGTCAGGTGCTGTAGGTGCCGTCCCACGGGGGGGTGAAGCCGAGCCGGTCGGGGTAGAGTTCGGCCCAGTCGCCACGATCTGGGTCGGATTCGTCAATCAGGCCGAACAGGACGCCGTCGCAGGTGAGGCGGAACGGCTGGATGGCGATGTCGCCGAACCGCGGCGCATCGAGCTCGTACAGGAGCCCGGTGAGGATTCGGTCGGCGGCGTCCGGGTCGGTGAGGTAGCGGCTGAGGGCGATCCGCCGAATCGTGGAGGACTCGTGCCGGCCGTCGTGGTCGAAGCGGTGCACATAGGTTGCGGTATCTGTCCGATGATCGGTGGTCGGCCTTGGTACGGTGCGGTCAGCCGCGGGGGATGGGCGTGTGGTTCGTGAGCTGGGTCGGCGTGAGTTGGGAGGCGCCGGTCGTGTCTTCGTGTGTTGGCCGGACTTCGAGCCATCGACCATCTTTGGAGACCCGTCCTCCCGCGATCGCGACGGCGCGGCACCGGGTCAGCACTATGAAACCGCCGATGAAGCACGCGAACATGAAGATGGCTAGGGCGTGCGCGGCTGAGCTGCCGGGTGGGACTGTGACGTTCGCGGCGAGGATGAGGATTGGCACGATCGGCAAACCGGCGCCGACCAGCAGCCGGTGCACGCGGCTGCGGCGGCATCCGGCGCACCAGGGCCAGTTCGGCGCAACGACGTCGTGACGGTTCCGCATGACGATGACGGCGAAGACAACCAGAGTGATCGCGAAGATGTACGCCCACGCGGGTGGCGCTGACACGAACCGCAGGTTCTTCTTCATCGTCAAAGCTGGCAGGCCGTGACGGGGACACAGCGGCGGAACGGCCGCGCCGGACATGACCTGATCGGCAGGCAGGCGAACGATCGGCATGGACGGCTCCTCCTGGTACGGCGGACGATCGGGAACCCTGCCAGAGGCTCGGTCGTCATTCCATCCCCCGATCGTCCTGTTGAGGCGGCCCGACATCGGCATCCGCTCTATGCCGCCGTTGGTGCGCGGCGACCGCTCCCTTGCCATCACGATCGGTGATCGACCTGGCAGCGCCGGTGGCTTCCTGAACTGCCGAGAAGCGGATGCCCCGATCTCAGCGCGCGGTACCGTGGGCACTCCCGCATCTGTGATCGACCGTGTGGCGGCGTTCCAGCGCCCGGCTGGACCGCGCGCGGGCATCACCGATCGCAGCGCTGCCGTGTGGCGGCCGGAGGACGTCGAGACGCGCAACGGCCGCACCGGCCGGTTCGAGCATCGCCTGTCTCGAGCCGACGCCCTGGTCGGCGGGCAGCCGCCGAGGGCCGCGTGGACTGCGTCGGTGGCGGCCATGGAGGCCGCGTTCGCCGCCGATGTGGCCTACCAGCTGCTGCGCCTACATCGCCGCCATGCGGATCGTCGCCGGCAACCTCGACGCCTGGGAACGCCGCCACCGCACCGAACTGGACACCATCCGGGCCGCCTGGCGGCAACGGGTCACCGACGCGGCCCGGCTGCCCCGCTGACCCCTCGCAACGCCCTCGGCGGTGGCCGGGGCGCGGAGATGATCACCCGAGCCTTTCCATCCACTGTGGAGCACCTTGGATGCCTGCCGTGCGGACGTCTCAGCGTGGCAGGTCGCCGGAGGTCACCCGGTCGGCTGCGGCTTGGAACAGGTCCGTGACCGGCCGGGTCACGAGATGCCATCGGTACGGCGGCTCCTGGTTCGGAGTGAAGCCATACAGCGTCGATTTCCATGCTTCGAAAGCGGGCACGAATTTCCGTTCGAGCCACGGTCCGGGGATGAAGTACTGGCGACCGGCGGGCCGGACGTCCTCGACAACCAGTTGGCGGCGGAGCAACTCCGAAGCGATCTGTGCCAGCTGTGCCGCGTCCCATCCGTTCCATCGAAGCAGGTGGGCGTCCGTCGGATCGGGCAGCGCCAGCAGTTGCAGGTACAGCGACGCGGCGACCAGCGGCAGCTCGAACCGCTGCGCGACGCGTTCGACGATGTGCGTAACGGACAGCAGGGCGTTCTGGTTGTAGGCACCCGGCGGAATCCCGCCGGTCTCCAACGTGTGGATCATGCGCTCGAACGCGGGGTCGAGCATGAGCCGGATCGAGATCGGGCTGTGATCGGGCATTACGTCAAGCGCGGGGTCATCCGGGCCGGTGATGAACGCCGGCCGCAGATGGTAGGTCGTCAGCCCGGATGGAAAGGTCTGCCCGGCGACGATGCCCGGCGGAAGCACGTCCGGTACGGATTCACGGCGGAGGAGAACGGTGCCGATCAGAAGGCTGGGGTTGCGCAGCCGGAGCCGGATCAGGTCGTACACCTGAGCGAGGTTCGCCCGGATCGGGTCGCCGGCGGGCAGATGGTAGGCCAGCCAGGCCAGGCCGCCTGCCGCGCTGGGCAGATGACGCTGGCTGAACGGCTCACCGCCGGCAGGAGCCCGGGTTATGACGGTGTCGACGTCGACACGGCATTCGCCGTCGTTGTGCAGCCAGTCGCCGGGCCTGGGTGAGGTGAAGGTGCGCAGGATGTCGGTCGGGAAGCCCATCACGGTACCGAGCTCGGCGAGGAGTTCCTCGCGCACCGGTACACGACGGCCTTGCACGGCGTTCCAAGTGGAGCACAGACGGCCGACGTCCAGCCCGTGCTCCCACAGCGCCGCCGCCTGGTCGGGCATCGCCGCGTCGAGCACCTGGACGCGGTGTGCGACAGGGACGGTCATCAGTTCCATCCTGCCGACCTTCGCCTCGCGCGCGGTCAGTTCCAGTACCGAGCGCTGCGTTTCGCAGAGGAACTCGTCCTCATCCCAATCGCGGATCGGTAGCCCCGCCAACATCAACGCGCTCTCTGCGCGGGTCAGGCCGGTGGTGGCACTGACCTGCGCGACAGCCTGCGACCGCCACAGAACCGGTCCGCGCTGCCGGAGTAATTCCAGCACCGCGCCAGCGACATCCCGGTACGCGGCGAGGTACCTCCGGTCCTGTTCACCGAGCTCGTCCGCAATGGCAAGCGCGTGCTCGAGTGCCTGCACGAGCACCTCGCGATGCACCGTCGGCGTCACCGCGGAGGTCGCGCGGATCAGCACCGCACCGATTCCCGCAGGCGAGCCACCCGCCTCACCGAGCAGCCAGCCGAAGGCGCCGGCATCCTCCGCGTACTCCGTGTCGTCCATATCCGTGCCAACCAATGCCTTCAACGCGTCCCACACGTCCGCATGAGGCTGTCCGACGCTCACCACCGTGCGATCATCCACCTCACCTCGAGCCGGGACAACCTGGCCACTCCACGCCATGTACTACGCCCAGTCGCGCGCGCTCATGCCGCCGTTGGCGCGCGGCGGCCGGTCGCTGCTCGTCACGATCGGTGATTGACCCGGCGGCTCTGGCGGCTTCCTGAACTGCCGATGTCAGTGCATCCTGCCGTCATCATTCTGAGATGCCCAGCCACGGGTCCGCTCGCAGGGCGGCGAGCGTCTCCAGGTGGTATTCGGTGGCAGTCGCAATGAGGGCGTCGAGGGTGGGGAACTCGCCCACGCCCCCCTGGGCCAGCCAGCACACCCGAGGCGCCGATTTGAGGTCGAGCAGGATGACGCTCAGGCTCGACTCGGCCGCACCGATGACGAGGTACCGGTCGCGGGAGAGCCCGAACTGCCGGCCGCTGCCCTCGTCGTACGCCTCGACGATCACCCAAGCCTGTACGGTGGCCGGCCCGTCGATCAACTCGGCGATCGGCAGCATGTCCGTCTGCCCGTCGAGTCCGACCCAGCCATCGCAGTAGGTCAGAAACTCCGTGTACGACTGGGGGAGATCGACGCGTAGCCTGAGCGCAGCCAGGTCCGAAGGGCTCGCGCCCGGGTTGGGACCGCCGTGCCGGAAGATCTCATGCACGTCGGCGAGTTCCACGTCGCGGCCGACAGCTGCCGCTCGTTCCATCACATCCTGAAATGTGAACTCCACGCTTCCCCACCGTCGGTCGCCGCCGGTCGCGCCACGGCGGCATGTCGGATCGATGATCCACCGTTACGGCGTGTCAGGCGAGCGCCGCGGCAGCGCAACCGGGCTGAGCGCTTGCCCCCAGGTACGTCGTGAGGCGTCAATCGAGGGTGGGATCGAACCGTATGCTGGCGCGGTGATCGACTTTCGCGCTGCAGTTGAGGCACGTGACCCCGACGCCATCGCGGCGACGCTGGCCGACGACGTGGTGTTCCGCAGTCCCGTGGCGTTCAAGCCCTACCCGGGCAAGGCCATCACCGCTGCGATTCTGCGTGGCGTGCTGCGGGTCTTCGAGGACTTCCGGTACGTCCGTGAGTTCGGCGACGAGGGCGGCCGCGACCACGCGCTGGTGTTCGCGGCACGGATCGGCGACGTCGCCGTCGAGGGCTGCGATTTCCTGCACCTGGACGAGCGCGGCCTGATCGACGAGTTGACCGTCATGGTTCGCCCGTTGTCCGCCGCGCAGGCCTTGGCCACCGCGATGGCCGGCCAGTTCGAGCAGATCCAACGCGAGGCCGCCGCCGGATAGGCTCGCCACCCGCCCGCTGCCCACGGCAGGATCACACCAACGTCAGGTGCGCGGACCTGCCGCAGCTGCATGCGCGCTCATGCCGCGAGTGTTGCGCGGCGCCAGAACCTCCGTCGTCACAGTGAGTGACAGACCAAGCGGCGCCGAGGCTTCCGCTCCTGCCGATGAGCGAGCACGTGACCTTGGCCGGGTTGAGATGCCTCGTTCGTCCATCGTGTGGGTATCGCGCTGCCCTGGTAACGAGTCGGTCATGGACCAGATCGAACGTGCCTGGCCGCGGTGCCGGGCCGGACGCGTCGCTATGTCGGTGACGCGCTGGGCTTCGGGTAGCGGTTGCTGATCCGTGTTGCGTAGGCCTCGACGTCCCAGGAGGTGACGCCCGCCGCCCGGTCGACGGTGAGACTGAAGGGCCCAAGGCTCTCAGGGTCATCGTCAAAACGCGGGAACAACGGTTGTGTGCCGGCCCACTTGCCGATGCACTCGCATTCGTGTGTCTGGGTGAAGCCACTCTTTGCGCTCACGCGGAACGACACGGTGCCGTCGCCGGCGCATCGCGCCCGAAAGTGAAACATATACCCTTCGGGCCTCGGGACCTCGGGCGGCGGGGTGACAGGGAAGGTATCTTCGATGTGTGCGGCGCCGTCCGTGGTCGAGCTCCAAGCGCCGACCAGCACGTCGTTGGAGCCGGGGGTGGCCTCAGTCAGTGGCACAGCCGGGCGCACCGCGCCGGTGGTGCAGGCGGTCAGACCGGCCGCCACCACCGCTGCCGCGAGGAACTGTGCGACCACCCTGGGCTTCATGACAGCAGGGTACGGCGCGCGGCACGTTCGCGTGGCCCTCCTGCTCGCCGGTACCGGCGAGCAGCCGGCGTGGACGGTGGTGAGCGCAGAGCGACCGCTGGCGCCGACAAGTGCCCTTGACCACGCGTCCGGAAGTAGCCGCCAAGCGAGCGCTGCAAGTCGTTGGCAGCCGTCACGCTGCGTGCGACCATTCGGCGCCATGAGCGCAGCCGTTCAGACCGCGAGTCGCGGAAGGGGTCGCCAAAGAACTGCCGGCACTCGGGCCAACGAACACAGCCCTAGAACGGAGGCGACCACTGGCCATACCAGGTCGGCGGGACCTCAGTGGGCGGCCACATCTCCTGCCGTTGTGGGTACCTCTCGTCAGGCCACAGGCGTCCAGCCCACTCGCACTCAGGGATGGCGCTTTCCCAGTCATCAACGCAACGGTAGGCCCACTCGCGACCAACCAGAACCGGTCGAGTCAGCACTTCGTGACCAGCGGCCTGCACCCGCAGGACCAGACAGCCCTTCGATCCCCGGGTCGGCCCTCGGCCCATACCGCAAACCGCCACCCAGGGAGTCGGACACGTCGAAAAGCCACGGTTCCAGCACGGCCGGGTCGCTACCCGTCAACTGCATTCCGTCCAGTGTCATCAGAGGCCCGCGAACGGCGTCCGCCGCAATGCAGAACAGTTGACCGGATCCGAGGAAGTACTCATAGAGCGCTGGCTCTGCCAGCTTCCAACCCAGCTCAACACCGAGGAGTTCCGGAAACGAAGGATCCGCTTGGAATCGGCGTAGCTCACGGGCTTCGGGCAGTGCTGCGGCAGCTTGCCCCACGGTCATGCCGAATCGCAACGGCCCGACACCTTCCATGGGCGTGATGGCCCAACTCGGGCGGACAACCTGCGCATCGGCTCGTTCAACCTCTTCCGGTGTCATGCGACCCACACCTTCTTCTGCTGGATCAATTGCATCCCCACACACCGTCGACCAAGGCAGCCACGGCGACTCAGACAGCTTGAATGGGTGCGCTCTCATGCCGCTGTTCGCGCCCTTGGCCTGTCCGTCTCGCGCCAAGGTACTTCCATAGAGGGGAGACCCGACTTCATAACGCGATGTGTGGTCGGGTCTCCGCCTGATGAGCCGCAGTGATCCACGGCTTACCGCGCGCTGGCGGTCGATCGCGCCGCAGTTCGCCGACGGCTCTCACGCCCCGTATATCGCAGTCGGCGCCTGGGGCCGCAGGCTGGGCGCGCAAGTAGCCATTGAGCGGAAACTCGATCATGTCGGTAGCGGGGCGCTTGCTCCTCACGTGGCGTCATGCCCGATAGTCGGTTGCGTGGAGGAGCACCTGACCGTGGGGCGTGTGGCGGGGTTGGCCGGCGTCAGCATCCGCACGCTGCATCACTATGACGAGATCGGCCTTCTGCAGCCGTCCACGCGAACCGCGGCGGGGCACCGGGCCTACTCCGCGGGCGATGTGGAACGGCTCCGGGAGGTGCTCGCGTACCGGCGACTCGGCTTCGGATTGCGGGAGATCGCGGATCTGGTCGACGATCCGGCCACGGACGCAGTCGCGCACCTGTGCCGGCTGCGCGGCCTGCTGATGGATCAGCGCGACCGCGCTGCTGCCATGGTGGCGGCCATAGACAGGGAACTGGACGCACGGGCCATGGGGATCAGGACGACGCCAGAGGAGCAGCTGAAAATGTTCGGCGCGCAGTTGTACGACGCCATCGGATCCGCGTACCCCGCGACGCGGCGCACCGAGCCGCGGATCGCCATGCGAATCTGGGATGCGTTGGGGGACGCACGGACGGTGCTGAACGTCGGGGCTGGCACCGGCTCCTACGAGCCCTCCGATCGCGACGTTACGGCGGTGGAACCGTCGGCAGTCATGCGGGCGCAGCGCCTCCCGGGTGCGGCGCCGTGCGTGGCCGCCGCTGCGGAAAGTCTGCCGTTCGAGGATCAGTCCTTTGACGCCGCGATGGCGGTCAGCACCGTCCATCATTGGCAGGACCCGGTCGCCGGGTTGCGTGAGATGCGGCGGGTGGCCCGCCGCGTGGTGGTGTTCACGTACGACGCCGAGGACACCGGCTGGCGTCAGCGGTTCTGGCTCACCCGCGACTACCTGCCTGAGTTCGCGGACCTTCTCGTCGGCTGGCCCTCACTGGCCGATCTGACCGGCGCGATCGGAGGACGCGCGGAGCCTGTGCTCGTCCCGTGGGACTGCCATGACGGCTTCTTCGAGGCGTACTGGCGCCGGCCCGAAGCGTACCTGGACGACCATGTCCGCCGCGCGGTCTCGGTGTGGACCAGAGTTGGACCGCAGGCTGAGCAACGGGCAGTCAGCACACTTCGCGAAGACCTCTCTTCAGGCCGGTGGGCAGAGCGCAACCGTGACCTCGTCGCCCTGGACACCGCAGAACTCGGCCTCCGCCTACTCGTAGCCTGAACCACACCCCGCGGGACGCGCAGATCCGATGCACGCTCTATGCCGCTGGTCGTGCGCGCTTGCCGCCCAGGGTGGATCACGACGTGTTGTGCACCATCACGCCTCATGTTCGCGGGTTGCTCGGCCACCGGCTGGTCTCGGTCAGCGTCCTGATCGAGAACACCGGCGGCGTCCCGTTCATGACCGATATCGAGAAGTACGCCTGGCTCGTCGACAAGACCGGCCGGACGCACCCGCGCAACACCGCCATGACCGACGCCCGCCAGCTCCATCCCGCCTCCGTGCTCCCTCCGAGATCGCTGAACGGCCGCGAGATCATCTTCGAGGTGAAGGGCAACGTGGACCTCACCCGGTTCCGCCTGAGTCTCCACCCGGGCGTGGCCAAGCAAACCCAGGACTGGCGCCTCACCTGATCGACGCACGGACGCAACTCCAGAGACCCGTCACGCCTCGTGACGCGCATCAGCATCGGCCGGTGCGCGGACAAGGCCGATGAGCGTGCGGGCGAGCGGTGGACGTGACCAATGAAGCGCCGCACGCGTAATGGAGATGCGCGCCGAGGTGATCCGCTGGACGATGGTGTTCATGGCCGAACGAGTGATGTTCGTACAGTTGAAAACCGGTCACAACACCGACAAAGGACCCGCTTGGGTCAGCCGTGTGCGCTTCAACAAGAGTTGGAAGACGGCCTACTGGCACGGCAAGACCCTCCACCGCTGGCCGGGCATGTTCGACGCCAATTTTTACGACGTCGAGACGCACGAGGAGTACTGGCTCTCCGGGCCCCACCGTGACCAGGCCGACACTCGCTACAGCAACATCCGACCCGAGATCGACGATGATGTCCGTGAGGTATACGAAGCGTTCCTCCGCGGGGCACCCCTGCCGGGTCGGGAGCACGGTTAGCTCCCAGCGGTCCGTCGTTCATGCCCGGCCCCGAGCTCGCCCGCTATGCCGCCGTTGGTGCGCGGCGGCCGGTCGCTGCTCGTCACGATCGGTGATCGACCCGGCGGCACTGGCGGCTTCCTGAACTGCCGAATTGAGTGCATGGACACCGGCGTGGCCAAAGTCGCTCGCCGGAACAGTTGGCGTGCGCGATGATCCCGAGATGGACGGGTCCGAGATCCAGGCAGCGTTCGACGACGTCTTCGATCAGGCCATCGTCTTTCATGGGTTCGCCGACTACATGCGTGACTACGACGTCTTCGTCTACGCCGCCGCCGATCCTCGCCTTGGTATCGCGCCGGAGCACCTCCGGTACCGGTTCAAACACTGTGTGCGCGTCTTGGCTACATCCGCCCTGTCGCCGCAGATCTGGAGGCAATCGCTCGACGAGCGGCTCGTGGACTGTACGCAAGACGGTGACCTCAACGGCTACGTATGGGGCGTCAAGTGGCAGGCGCTGTATCCCGGCATGAATCTCGTGCAGGATTCGATCGATGCCCAGCGCTGGTCGCGTGAGGTAGGCCTACCGTTCTACGAAGCGACCATCAAGACGAACAGCCACAACATCTCGCTGATCTTTTCGGATCTGGTCGTCGACGACGTAGGCGCCGGGTACGCACCATTCGTCGTGCCCGACGATGGACCGGGCTTCAAGATCCCCACCTTGTAGATCGCCCCCCGAGCCTCCTTCAAGGATGACCGCACAGGCCGCCGACCGTGCTTTCATCCGCTGGCTGGCAGCGCCCGGATCTGCTGCCGGTCGCGCGTCGTCATCCTGGTGAGTGTGGTGCGGGCGGCTCGCCGGCGTCGCGCCGCGGCCGGATGACGGCAGAGCGACGGCTGGGCGGTGCCTGCCCGGCCGGCGCTCTGTGCTCAGTTGGTCAGGTCGATCAGTAGGGGCCGTACAGGTTGCGGCACGGGCACCTCAGGCCCGGGCCCTGGACCGGGCCAGATGCCGCCGGGGTGCGCGGCTCGGGCGGTGCTGGTTCGCCGGGCCGGTGCTCGTTCGTGACAGTGTGCGGATGCCTGACGGGTGCGATACTTCCGGTCGTGGTGCAGATCGATGCGGCGGCCGTTGGTGTCGTGCCTGGTGGTTCGGGTGGGACGCGAGGCGCTCATCCGGCAGACATCGGTCGAGGGCTGCTGTGATCGTCAACATGGGCGGCGACCTGGTCGAGGTGTCGAAGGCCGTTGCGGCGGACTTCACCGACTGGCACGACGAGCAGTTCGCCGCGATGAAGTACGCCGACCGGTTGCTGCACTTCCCGGATCCTCGTTGGCGCTGCGCGTACCTCGGCAAGGGCGAGGAGAAGGCTGCCTTCTGTGTCTGCGACCACCGGCAGCGGGTCTTCGTCGTTGAGGTGATCGACGAACGGACCTATCTGAACGGCAGGTTCGTTACCGGGACCTATTTTCTGCAGCGTCGCGTGGCGGGTGTGACCGGTGTCGACTTCGATGGCAGGGCGCTGATCGGGCTGCGGTTCACCGGGCTGGTGAAGGTCCGGGAGTTCGTCGACGGCTACGAATGGGCCCGCTTCCAGTGGCGCTCTGACCGCCGGAGCTGGCTCGATCGGCCGTTGACCGCCTTCCTGCAGGTCGTCTTCGGCGCGCGGTATGACGCCTACCAGCGGCGATACCGCGACGTTCACGAACGCAACGTGCTGTTCGAGGTCCGTACTCTGAGCCAGCCAGGCGTTCCAGGACTGGTCAGGGACGCCGCCGGACGGGTTCGGCTGGTCAGGATCGGACTGCAACCGGTCGACCTGCGCTGAACAACCGCCGAATCGGCTCGAGGCGCAGCCATCACACCGGAGCGTCCGCTTCCGATCGCGGATGTTCGCCGGCGCTCGTGTCGTCCGGGCGTGGCTACTGTTGGCGGCATGGTCTCGCCTGTCCTGCGCGGTGCGCTCACCGACCGATCCGAGTTGCTGCCGCTGCGGGAACTGCCGGTCGAGGCGACCACGCTACTGGACGTGCTGCACGCGCAGCCTCGCCTGGCGGCGCACCTGCGTCTGGTCCACGACGTCGCTGCGGCGCTCACCGTGGCGCTGGAGCGGCGGTGCCCTGGCCTGGCGTTCGACCGGGTTGCCGTGCTGTTCGGCGCGGCGACCCACGACATCGGCAAGGTCGCCCATCCCGCTGAGTTGACCGGCTCCGGATCGGCGCACGAGCCGGCCGGCCACGCGCTGCTGCTCGCCCACGGCGTGCCGGAGCGGCTCGCCCGTTTCGCCGGCACCCATGGCACCTGGAAGGACCAGGACCGGACCGTCGAGGACCTGCTCGTCAGCCTGGCCGACAAGATCTGGAAGGGTCAGCGCGTCGCCGGCCTGGAAGACCTCGTCGTCGACCGGATCGCCGCAGCGACCGGCCAACCGAGGTGGCAGGCGTTCCTCAGCCTCGACGAGATCCTCGACGATCTCGCCACCGACGCAGACCAACGCCTGGCCTTTCAGTCCGCCTACAGCGCAAGCCGGGATGTGTACGGTGCGGCGGGCCGAGAACAGGTCGCCTCGCCCTTCGCCCGGCGCGGCGTCAGCAGTCCTGGCAACGCATGATCCGGTGGAGGTAGGCGTGGTGCAGCTCGTTGACTTCGTGGTCGGGGTGCCGCAGGTGCGGGGCATCGACGTGCGGTGGATGTCGGGGTCGCCGTCGGCGAAGCACAACACCGATCCGGACATTCAGGTGTACGCGTACGACGCGCACACCTACATCCTGCGGCAGAACAAGGCGGTCCATTACGAGGCGCCGTTTCTGTACCTGCTGTTCGGCAATGAGCGGGCGATGCTGCTGGACACCGGGGCGACCGAGGCCGAGCGGTACTTCCCGTTGCGCGGCACGGTCGACGGGCTGATCGAGCAGTGGTTGGCAGAGCACCCGCGGCCGGGGTACCAGCTGCTGGTGCTGCATACGCACAGCCACGGCGACCACGTCGCGGGGGACGGGCAGTTCGCCGGGCGGCCGGACACGACCGTGGTGCCGGCCGACCGGAGCGGGGCGTGGGCGTACTTCGGCTTCGACGCCGACCCGCAGCGCGCCGGACGGGTCGACCTCGGCGGCCGGGTGCTGGAGTGCCTGGCCACTCCCGGGCACGATGCGGCGGCGGTGACGTACTACGACCCGTACACCGGGTTTCTGCTCACGGGTGACACGGTGTACCCGGGGCGCCTGTACGTGGAGGATCTCGCGGCGTACCGCGTGAGCATCGAACGGATGATTGCCTTTGCGGACAGTCATCCGGTCACCCATGTCATGGGCTGTCACATCGAGATGTCGACCGAGCCCGGCGTGGACTACCCGGTGCGCACCACCTACCAGCCGGACGAGCCGCCGCTGCAGATGACCGTCGAGCAGCTCCGGCAGGTCGGTGCGGCGTTCGGCAGCATCGACGCGACGGCGGGCCGGCACCCGTACCAGAGCTTCATCATCTGCATATGAGGCAGGCGGCCGGGGCGGCGATATTGGGCGGCGGGCGGCGGCCCGGATGGCTAGATTGACCGGCGTGAGCAGGATCGTCTCGGTCAACCTGGCGGCGGCGCCGGAGCCCAACCCGGTCAAGCGGGTCGGGGTCACGGGCATCAACAAGCGGCCGGTCGACCGCCTGGTCGAGGTGCGCGCGCCGGGGCCCAAGACGACCGGGCTGCACAGCGGCCTGGTCGGGGACCACGTCTGCGACGTCGACAACCACGGCGGCGACGATCAGGCGGTGTACGCGTACGCGCGGGAAGACTACGACTGGTGGCAGGCGCGGCTGAGTCGCCGGCTGGGCGACGGGCTGTTCGGGGAGAACCTGACGACCGAGGAGCTCGACGTCAACGGCGCGGTCATCGGCGAGCGGTGGCGGGTCGGCCCGCGACTGGTGCTGCAGCCGACGTTCGGCCGCATCCCGTGCGTCACCTTCCAGCACAAGATGGGCGAGCCGCGCTGGGTGAAGACGTTCGCGCGGGCGAACCGGCCCGGCGCATACCTGCGGGTGCTGGAGCCGGGTGCGGTGTGGGCCGGGGATCCGGTGACCGTCGAGGACCGCCCGGCACACGGGGTGACGATCGCGCGGGCGTTCCGGGCGTACATGACCGAGCCGGAGCTGCTGCCCGCGCTGCTCGAGGTCGACGGCCTGCCCGACGACCTGCGCGAGACCCTCGCGGAGCGCCTGGTGAAACGGCGGTAGGTACTGGACCGGTCCGCACTGCGCGACAATCACGGATACGTCTCGCACTCCACCATGAGCAGCGTCGAGCTCTTGGAACTGCCGTAGCCGCGACAGTTCGAGCCCGCCGTGCTGCCGAACCCGCCGCCGACCGGCGGCAGGCGGGGGAGTGAACCCCGCCCGCCGCCGGCCCCGCCGGTCAGCGACCGGCACCGAGGAGCACACCGGCGGTGATCAGCCGCCTCAGCACTGGCCCACCATGGTCTTGACGTCGTACGTGGTGGAGATCCACGTGTCGGCGGCGTACCCGGTCGCGCCGGTGGCCGGGTTGGTGATCCGGTCCCAGGTCGACGAGGGCCAGTAGCCGCCGCCGACGTACTCGCCGAACGTGTAGCAGGCGATGGTCACGACGGCGCCATAGGCGGCGGAGCCGACCGGGCCGTAGCCGGTGCCCGGGCCGGACCGGATGGTCAGCGACGGGCTGGCCAGGATCGTGCCGGTGACGGTGGGCGTGCCGCCGCCGAGGCGGTCGACCGCGGCCTGGGCGGCCGACAGGTAGCCGGCGTAGGCGCCGTTGTTGTACGTCGACCACGGCTGCCAGTACGTGCCGCTGTAGGAGATCGTGTAGGCGGCGTTGGCGTTGCACTGGGCGTTGTAGGCGCAGGTGTCGTTGACCTCGGGGTGCCAGCAGTTGTTGATCTGCCACAGGCCCCGGTCGAGCGAGCCGTTCGGGCAGCCGGTGCCGGCCGGGTTGCTGCCGACCGCCGACGGGTTGCACGAGGACTCGGCCATCGCGATGGCGACGGCGGTGACGAGGGAGTTGCCGCGGAAGCCGGCGCTGTAGCCGACCTGCGCACACAGGTCGATGCCGACCGCGGCGATCTGTGCGCCGTTGGATGCCACGGTACCGGTGGCAGGACCGCCGATGCTGGCGGGCTTCGCGGGAGCCGGGGCGGCGTTCGCGGCGGCGGGCGCCGCGAGGATCAGCGCCAGGGCGAGCAGCGCGAGGAGGGGGAGGCGACGCATCGCATTCCTTTCACGGCAGAGGCTTGCTTGCTCAGCGCCCGGCCCATTCCGGGTCGGCGTAGGACCAGCCGATGTAGGGGGCGCCCGGCCAGTTGATGTTCACGCGGCGCACGGTCGGGGCGGAGGTGATGTAGTTGCCGTTGCCCTCCGACAGCATCACGTGGCCGAAGTTGCCGTTGATCGGTGCGGCGTTGAAGAACACGAGCGCGCCCGCCGGCGGGGTGCCGGTCGTGTGGATCAGGCCGCGGTTGTACAGGGCGTTGTAGTGCACGATCGCGGACGCGTAGCCGCTGGCGGCCCGGCCGTAGGCGTGGCCGACGAAGTTGTCGCACCAGCCATCCCACGCGTGGTTGGAGTCGCCGAGGTCGCCGTTGGTGTACGCCTGCCCGATCACCGAGCGGGCCCACGCGAGGGCCCGGTCCTCGCGGGTGCCGGTCGGCGGGTTCGTGCCGCACTCGGGCTCGCCCGGCAGGTACTGGTTGAAGCCGGGGGTGTTGGTGTAGTAGTCGCTGATCCAGCCCACGGCCGGCGAGCTGATCTGGTGCCAGACCGAGTTGCCGTTGATGTTGCGGCCGTGCACGGCGCATTCGGCGGTGAAGCCGGTGCCGTCGCCGAGCACGGCCACCGCCGACGCGCCCGCGTCGTAGGGACTCGTGCGGACCTGGAGCCCGACGCCGCCGGTGCCGGCGACGCTGTACCCGCTGATGCCTGCCGCCGCCGGTGCGGCCGTGCCGGCCAGCAGGGCGGCGGTCATGCCCGCGGCGAGCAGGAGCGCGGCGAGCCGTGATGATCTGACGTTGCGATGGAGCACGCGTGTCCTCCTGTGGTGAAGGTTGAAGAATGCGCACGCGACGGCGATTCGGATACGCGCGTGATCATGTTCGGCGCGTGAGATCCTATTGACCGGCGCCAATCGGGTGGGCATTCGTTGCCGGGCCCGATCTTTCCCGTGCGCCGGGTTGGAAAGCACGGGCTTGACGCAGGTTGACACCAGGATTTCCACGGAAGGGAGCGGCCATGACGGGTCAAAACGGAAGTTTCGCCGGCCAGGCGTCCGCCGACGACCGGCTCACCGAATTCGTCGCCGATCTTGCCGAGTTGCGCCGGGAGGCGGGCCAGCCGTCGCTGCGGAAGATGGCCGGGGCGAGTCATTACTCGCACACCGCGCTGTCGAGCGTGCTGTCGGGGATGCGCCTGCCGTCGCAGGAGCTGACCCTGGCGTTCGTGCGGGCCTGCGGCGGCGACGACCAGGCGTGGCGGGAGCGCTGGCGGCGCGAGCACGACCTGCTGCACGGCCCGGCCGCCGCACCCGGGCCCTCGTCCGGACCCTCGCCCGCATCCGGGGCCGGGTCCGATCCCGCCGCGGACACCCTGGACCGCCGCCGGTTGGCCCTGACGGTCGGGATCGCCGCGCTGGTCGTGGTGCTGGTCCTGGCGGTCGCCGCCGCCACCGGCGCGTTCACGTCAGGGCAGCCCACCGGCCAGGCCGCCTCCCCGCAGGCGTCCGCGCCGCCCGCCGGCGCACCCGACGGCAGCGACCCGCAGGAGCAGCGTTGCCAGCTCGACGCGGTCAGCGCCCGCACGGTACCGATCCCGGGCCCGGACGCGTCGCAGCCGGCCTACGGGAGCCTCACGCTGCGATACTCGCCGCACTGCCACGCCGCCTGGCCACTGTTCGTGTCCAGCGAGCGCGTGCCGACCGGCGCCACGATCCGGCTGCGTGCCAGCCGGCCGTCCGACGGCGCGGCGAGCGAGTTCGACTACCCGTACATGGTCCGCCCGCAGGTGTTCAGCGTCTTCGGCAACGTGCTGCAGACCGCCAGGGGCTGCGTGTCGGTCGCGGTGGAGATCACCGCCCCGCAGAACGCCGGCGCGCTCGCCACCGCCGAGACCCCGTGCCTGCAGCCGTCGTAGGTCTGATTGACTGGGGCGTCGTGAGCCGGACAGCCGAGGGAGCCGCACCTTGCCCGCACGAGCCACAGGAACGCCGCGAGCCGCGCGCGGGACGCGGAAGGTGGTGCCGACGCTGGACGTCGAGACCGAGCTGTGGGGGCGGGGCCACCTGACGGTCGCCGGCATGGACGAGGTCGGCCGCGGGGCGTGGGCCGGGCCGATCACCGTCGGCATCGCGGTCCTCGCCCGTGGTTGCCCGCCGGTGCCCGACGGGCTCGCCGACTCGAAGTTCCTGTCCGAGGCGCAGCGGGAGCGGATGGTGCCCGTCGTGCGGGACTGGGTCGGGCACTGGGCGGTCGGTGAGGCGACCGTCGAGGAGGTCGACCGGCTCGGCGTCACCGCGGCGCTGCGGACCGCGGGCTGGCGGGCGCTCGCCGCGCTGCCACGGCACCCCGACGTGATCATCCTCGACGGCGGGCACGACTATCTCAGCGACCCGATGGAGGAGACGCTGTTCTGCCCGGAGCGCAGCATCCCGCCGGTCCGCACCGAGGTGAAGGGCGACGCGCGCTGCGCCGTGGTCTCGGCGGCCTCGATCCTGGCGAAGTCGCACCGTGACCTGCACATGGCCGCGCTCGCGACGGATTTCCCGCAGTACGGGTGGGAGCGCAACGCCGGCTACGGGGGCGCCGCCGAGCACCTCGACGGGGTCGCCGCGCACGGGCTCAGCGTGCACCACCGCCGCTCGTGGCGGGTCGACGTGGCACTGCCGGCCGGAACGGCGGCGTCATGAGCACGGCGGCGTCATGAGCAGCGGCATGAGCACGGCGGCGGCGATGCGGGCCGAGGCGGCCACTCTGCTGCGCGCGGCGCCGGTGGCAGGGCTGCCGTTCGCCGACGACGCGCACCGCCGCTGGATCGAGTACCGGCCGCGGCCCCGGCCCGGCGTGAGCCTCGGCGCGCTGGACCCGGACGGCCGCAAGGTCGCGCACCGGCTCCTGGCGACCGCGCTGCGCCCGCACGCGTTCGCGCAGGCGACCGTGATCCTCGCCCTGGAGGAGGTGCTGGACCGCGAGGAGGGGTACCGGCGCGGCCGGCACAGCAACGACTACACCGTGGTCGTGTTCGGCACGCCGGCCGTGGGGGAGCGGTGGGGCTGGCGGTTCGAGGGCCACCACCTGTCGGTGACGATGACCCTCGACGGCGACACGGTCTCCCCGGCGCCGGTGTTCCTGGGCGCGAACCCGCTCGCCACCTGGTACCGCGGCCGCCCGGTCGTGCGTCCGCTCGCGCCGGAGGAGGACCTCGGCTGGGAGCTCCTCGACGCGGTGCCGCGGCCGCTGCTGTCCCGGGTGGTGCTGGACCCGGCCGCGCCGCCGGACATCCACAGTGGACCGCGGGCGGCGCTGCGGCCGATCCCGTCCGGGATCCCGGCGGCAGAGCTGCCCGACCCGGCCCGGCGGCTGCTCGACGACCTCGTCGCGGTCTACCTGGACCGGCTGCCCGCCGACATCGCACCCGCCGTCGACCGGGACCGGCTGTCGTTCGCGTGGGAGGGCGCCACGGAGCGCACCGGCCGGCACTACTACCGCGTGCAGGGCCCCGACCTGCTCATCGAGTACGACAACACCGCCGACGACCTGAACCACGCGCACACCGTGCTGCGCCGCCCCGGCTCCGACTTCGGCGCCGACGTCCTGGCCGGTCACCGCGCCGAGTGGCACGGGACCGGCCAGGCCTCCGGTCAGATCTCCGGTCAGATCTCCGGTCAGTAGACGAACGGCCAGCCGGCCGCGTCCCAGCCGAGGCGGTTGATGCCGAGGAACGACGCGCCGCTGTCGGCGTAGTAGTGGTAGACGAGCACGTCGCCGTCGGTGTCGGCGATGACCGCCTGGTGGCCCGGCCCGTGGATCGAGCCGTGGCCGGCGAGGACCTGGGTGCCGCCGCCGGCGGTCATGGCGGTGCCGTTGCGGTCGGTGTAGGGGCCGGTGACGCTGGTGGAGCGGCCGACCATGACCCGGTAGGTGCTGGCGGCGCCCTGGCAGCACACGTCGAAGGACACGAACAGGTAGTAGGCGCCGGCGTGCTGGAAGACGAACGGGGCCTCGACCGCACCGTTCGCGCCCGTACGGGTCGACAGTGCCCGCACGGCCGTGTCGGTGGTGGACCGCCGCCCGGTGGCCGGGTCGAGCCGGATCAGCTTGATGCCGCTCCAGAACGAGCCGAACGTCAGCCACCACTGCCCGGCGCCGTCGACGACGAGGTTCGGGTCGATGGCGTTGTAGTTGACGCTCGTGCTGCTCTCGATGACCAGGCCCTGGTTCGTCCACGAGCCGGACGCCCCGGTCGGGCTGGTCGCCAGGAAGATCGCCGACCGTTGGGACCCGAACGTCGACGCCGAGTAGTAGAGGTAGTACTGGCCGTTGCGGTAGGAGATGTCCGGCGCCCACAGGTTGGCGCTGCCGCCGGTGTACGCGGTGGTCCAGGGCGCGCCGCCGGGCCAGACCGCCCCGGCGCTGCGCCAGGCGACACGGTCCGTGGACGTCTTGAGCGCCAGGTTGTTGCCGGTGGCCGCGAGCAGGTACGTGCCGGCCGGGGTCTTCGTCACCGACGGGTCGTGCGCGCCGGTCGAGCCGGTGACGGTGCCCGGGTTCGGGTACGCGGCCGGCGGTGTGGGCGCGTTCGAGCTCGGCGGCGTCGAGGTCGGCGGCGTCGTTCCGACGCGAACGAGTTGGAACTGCTGGCTGGCGGCGTCGGTGTCGGTGGACTGCGACACCCGGGCGCCGTCGGCGGTGGACGCCTGCCAGACGTCGAGAGCCTTGCCGCTGTTGCGGTTGATGAACTGGACGTAGCCGCCGCTGGTGTCCACGACGGACCACTGCTGGTTGGTGCCGCCGTTGTTCGGCCACTGCACGACGTCGGCGCCGTCGGCGGTGGACCTGGCGGAGACGTCGACGACCTTGCCGCTGTGCCGGGCGCGGAGCCGGTAGTAGCCGCTGCCGGCGTCGACGAACTGGAACTGCTGGCTGGTGGCGCCGGTGCCGGTCTGCTGGACGATGCCGGCGCCGTCGGCAGTGGACGCGCCGGCGACGGCCAGGGTCCTGCCGCTGTGCCGGGCGGTGAGCTGGTAGTAGGCGGTCGGGTCGATCGTCGCCGCGCCGGCGGGCTGCAGTGCGACGACGGCGGCGCCGGCCGCCACGGCCGCGGCGGCGGCCAGGCCGAGCCAGGTCCTGCGGGAGGTGGTCACGGCGACGATTGTTAGCGCTCTCATGGGCGTCGGTCAATGGGTCGCGTCCGCCGAACGCGGCGTGACGTGGAACTTTCAGGTTCAGGTGCCACAGAAGGTCTGGTACGAGCCGAAGTCCGCCGGTGCCGGGGCGGCATAGCGGTCCAGCCCGGGCCGCTCGGTGTACGGGTCGCTCACGACGTCGACGAGGCGTGTGAGCGCTCCCAGGTCGCCACCGGTCGCGGCGGCGAGAGCCTCCTCGACGAGGTGGTTGCGGGGGATGTAGACGGGGTTCACCCGGTCCATCGCGTCCGCGTCGGGGGCGAGCGCCAGCCAGCGCTGGATCCACGCGGCCGCGAGGGGGTCGGGCAGCAGCCGGCGGACCGGCCCGGCGTCGCCGCGGGCGGCCGCGGCCAGGGCGCGGTAGCTCGACGTGTGGTCGACGCCGCCGGCCTCCAGCAGCGTGAGCAGGTCCTTCACGAGTGCCGCGGCGACCTCGTCGTCGAGTCCGGCGGGCAGGCCGAGCTTCGCCCGCATGCCGGCCGACCACGCATCGTCATACCGGCGGCGGAAACCGTGCAACGACGCCGTCGCGAGCTCCACGGCCCGCTCCTGGTCGCCGTCGATGAGCGGCAGCAGCGTCTCGGCGAGCCGGGCGAGGTTCCACTCCGCGACGACCGGCTGGTTGCCGTAGGCATACCGCCCGCTGTGGTCGATGGAGCTGTAGACCGTCGCAGGGTCGAACGCGTCCATGAACGCGCACGGCCCGTAGTCGATGGTCTCGCCGGAGATGGTCATGTTGTCGGTGTTCATGACGCCGTGCACGAACCCGGCGAGCATCCACTGGGCGACCAGGGACGCCTGCGCGGCGGCGACCGCCTCGAACAGCGCCAGGTAGGGCCGCTCTGCGCCGGCGGCCGCCGGATGGTGCCGGGCGATCGCGTGGTCGGCGAGGCGCCGCAGCAGGTCGGGGTCGCCGGTGACGGTGGCGTACTGAAAGCTGCCGACCCGCAGGTGGCTGCTCGCGACGCGGGCGAGCACGGCACCCGGCAGCATGGTCTCGCGGCGCACCGGGCGGCCGGTCGCCACCACGGCGAGGGCCCGGGTCGTCGGGATGCCCAGGGCGTGCATCGCGCGGCTGACGACGTACTCGCGCAGCATCGGGCCGACCGCGGCGAGCCCGTCGCCGCCACGCGCGAACGGCGTGCGCCCCGACCCTTTCAGGTGCAGGTCGCGGAGCCGGCCGCCGGCCTCGATCTCGCCGAGCAGCAGCGCCCTGCCGTCGCCGAGCCGCGGGAGAAGCCGCCGAACTGGTGCCCGGAATACGCCTGCGCGACCGGGGTGGCGCCGTTGAGCCCGGCCGCGCCGGTCAGCAGCCGCACGCCGTCGGGGCCGCGCAGCCAGGCCGGGTCGAAGCCGAGCTCGCCGGCGAGGTCCTCGTCGAGCACGAGCAGCAGCGGCTCGGCGACCGCTTCGGCCTGCCACGGCACCGCCATCTCGGGCAGGTCGCGGGCGAAGCGGTTGTCCAGGGTCACGGTCGGCGCTGTGCTCACCCGGTCGAGACTACGTCGGCGTCAGGCGGGCTCGCGCACGCCGCCGGGGTCGGCGCCGCCGCCGTCGTCGCCGGGCATCGGCTCGACCGGCGCCTCCGGCAGCTCGTCCGGGGTGTCGGGCAGCAGCTCACCGGCGTCGTCGGGCACGGCCTCGGCCGGATCGATCGGTGGGTACTCGTTGGGGTCAAGATCCGGGTTCGCCATCCCGCCAGTATCTGCCAAGCCCTCACCCTCCGCCCGTCGAAGCGGCAGGCCGTTCCTGCGGTGCCAGGGATCCACCGGGTGGCCGGCCGTGCCGCGGCAGCAGCAGGCTGAGCGCCGCGACGGCCACGCCGAGCCCGGCCGCCAGGCCGAACACCACGCCGTAGCCACCGGCGGTCGCGAGCACGGCGAGGCCGATCGCCCCGCCGACCTGGCTCGCGGTGCCGGCCAGCCCGCCCGCGGTCCCCGCGTCGCCCCCGGGGACCCCGGCGGTCGCCACGGCCATGAGGGTGGGGAACGTCAGCCCGATGCCCACCGCGACCAGCAGCATCGGCCCGAGCAGCCCGGTGACGTAGCCGCCGCCGGCGCCGGCCCGGACGAGCCAGCCGAACCCGGCCACGAGACAGGCGCAGCCGGCCAGCAGCAGCGCCCGCGCCCCGGCCCGCGGGAGCAGCCCGGCGGCCAGCCGCGCGACCACCACGAACGTCACCGCCGCCGGGGTCTGCCCGAGCCCGGACTGCAGCGCGCTGTAGCCGTGGACGTCCTGCAGGAGCAGCGACGTGAAGTACCACATCGCGATGGCGATCCCGCCGGACAGCAGCAGCATGCCGTTGCCGGCGGCCACCCCGGGCACGCCGAACAGCCGCAGCGGCACCATCGGCCGGGTCGCGAACCGCGCCTCCACCACGACGAACGCGGCCAGCAGCAGCACGCCCGCCGCGACCGGCCCGGCGACCCGCCCGGACGTCCAGCCGTGCCCGGCGCTCTGCATGACTCCCCAGACCAGAGCGGTCAGCCCGGCGGTCCCGGTGACCGCGCCGGTGAGGTCGAGGGCCCCGCGCCGGCCGGTCCGCGTGGCGGTCAGCGACACCATGGCCACCGCGATGAGCGCGGCGCCGATCGGCACGTTGATGAGGAACACCCACTCCCACGACAGGCCGGTGGTGATGGTGCCGCCGGCGATCGCGCCGACCATCCCGCCGACGCCGCCCGCCGCGGACCACGCGCCGAACGCCCGCGCGTCCTGGAACGAGGTGTTGAGCACCGCGAGGGTCGCCGGGGCCAGCGCCGCCGCGCCCAGCCCCTGCGCGACGCGGGCCGCCACCAGGACCTCCGGGGTGCTCGCGAGCCCGGCGGCCAGGCTGGCCGCGGAGAACAGCGCCAGACCGCCGACCAGCATCCGGCGGTGGCCGAACAGGTCGGCGGCGCGCCCGCCCGGCAGCATGAAGCCGGCGAACGCCAGCAGGTAGCCGTTCACCACCCAGGCCAGGCCGGTCGCGGTGAAGCCGAGGTCGCGCTGGATCGAGGGCAGGGCGACGTTCACGATGGACACGTCCAGGATCACCATGAACTGGCAGGCGCACACCAGCGCCAGGACCGTCCACCCCGGCACGGCCCGCGTCACGACTGCCGTCCCGCCATGGCTGCCCCCGATGTCGTAGAATTAGTTACGCGCATAATGTTATGTGCGTAACTAAGCTGTCAAGGAGCACGCCGTGGACTTCGCCCGAGCCGACGCCATCAACCAGGCGATCCGCCTGCTGAGCCTGCGGCACCGGGCCCGGGCGGCCGCGCTGCTGGTCCCGCTCGGGCTGCACCCCGGCCAGGAGACGCTCCTGCTGGAGCTGGCCCGGACCGGCCCGATGATCCAGGCGCAGCTCAGCGAGACGCTCGGCTGCGAGCCGCCCAGCGTCACCCTCATGACCCGCAAGCTGGAGGCCGCCGGCCACATCCGCCGCGAGCCGGCCCCCACTGACAAGCGGGCCACCGTCGTCGCGCTCACCGACAGCGGCCGGGCCCTCGTCGAGCGGCTCAGGCAGCTGTGGTGCGACCTGGCCGAGGAGACCGTGGCCGGCCTGCCCGCCGACACGGTCGAGCAGCTGCCCGACGTCCTGAACACCATCACCGGCAACGTCGACGGCAGGCGCCGCCGGCCGGCGTAACTCGTTGGCGCCGGCCGCCGGGCCGGTGCGATCATCGACGTCGGGTCGCTAGCTCAATTGGTAGAGCATTCGGCTGAGTAGCGCGTCCGCTCTCCGCCTGTGCGGTCATGGGAGTGCTTCCTTCTCCTTGTTGGACCGAAGGGTTCGGGGTTCGAGTCCCCGGCGACCCACTGTCACCACCAGCGCAACGGGAGGCGCGCGTGCTCGAGAAGCTGATCATTGGCAAGACCCTGCGCGTGCCGGCGAGCACCGGCGCGGCCGGCGACGGCACGCCCGTGGCCCGGCAGCTGGATGCGGCGCTGCTCGATGCCGGGTTCTCCGCGTCGCAGCCGCTGCTGGAGCACGTCGGCGCGCTGGCGCCCGCCCCGGCGATGGACCTGGCCGCCACGATCGTGTCCGCGGTGCGCGAGCTGGTCGGCGACCACGTCCAGCACAACGCCTACTTCATCGGCTTCCCGCACGACGTGCCGGACACCGTCGAGTTCTGGACGCAGCGCCTGCGGGCCGCCGTCCTCGCCGGCGGCGGCACCGCGTCCGACGCGCAGCTGCGCGACGCCGTCGTCTCCGGCGGGGTCAACCTGCTCGACCTGCCGGGCTACGGCACCTACCAGCACACCTACGCCGACCTGCTGGCCGCGCACGACGCCCTGATCGCCTCCGCGGGCGACCGGCTGACGCTGCTGCGTCTCGGCGACACCGCCGAGGTCGAGGCGACGCGGCTCTACCTGGCCATGGCCGGCAGCACCACGCCCCTCGGCGAGGCGGACCTCGCGCTCCTCAGCCAGCTCGCCGTCGCCTGCGTGGACGGCGCGCAGCCCGCCGAGATCCCGGTGCGCGAGCACCGCGCCGTGCTCAACGGGGTCCGGCTCGTCCTCGGCCGGCCGCTGGTCGGGGTGGACACCACGACCGACGTGCTGCGCCTCGCCTGCCACGTGTCCGGCGGCGACGGCTCGCTCGCGACCCCCACCAGGTTCCGGTCGTTCCGGCGCCCGGAGCGGCGGATCCTGCTGGCCGCGCTCGACAAGGTCGTCGGCGCGAGCCCGGCCAAGCTCGGTGACGTCACGCGCCACGCGGAGCCGTGGAAGCGGCTCGGCGAGCGGCTGCACCCGCACGAGCACCAGCAGTGGCCGCACGCACGGGAGGTGTTCGCGGTCGCACGCGGCGAGCGGCGGGTGCCCAACCTCGCCGGCCGCGCGGAGGCGGCGCTGCGCGCCGGGGCCATCGCGCCGGCCGCGTCGGTGCTGTCGGCCGCGCCGGGCCTGCTCCTGCGCTCCGCCGACCGGCTGCTGCGCCTGGCGCCGGCCTCGGAGCGGGCCACCGTGGTCGAAGCGGTCACGGGCGCGCTCGGCTCGGCGTCCGCCCGGGTGCTCTGCTCACTGCGGGAGCACGTCGGCAACCGGCTGACGCCCGCGTCCGCCCGGATGTACGCGAACCGCTCCCGCCGCGCGTGGATCGGTCCGGACGAGCGGCCACCGCTGCCGGCCGGGCTGGTCGCGGAGCTGTCGGCACTGCTGGACGCGCAGATCGGCGCCCGGCTGCCGCAGCCGCAGCACCCGCTGCTGGTGGACCCGGACGTGCTCGACGTCGCGCTGCCGCTGTCCGGCAAGGCGTCGGCCGGCGGGTTCGCGGTGCTGCCGCGGGGCTCACGGGCACCGGTCTCCGGCGAGCTGCTGCGCTTCTTCACCTACTGGCGCCAGACCAGCCGCCGCACCGACTTCGACCTGTCCGTGCTGCTGCTCGACGAGGGCTTCCACACCGCCGGTCAGGTGTCCTACACGAACTACCACCACGACGGCATCGTGCACTCCGGCGACATCACCGACGCGCCGGACGGGGCGACGGAGTTCATCGACGTGCCCCTGACGGTCAGCGCACCGTACGTGGTGCCGCAGGTCTACATCTACTCGGGGGAGTCGTTCGACGAGGTCGCCGAGTCGATGTTCGGCTACCAGACCCGCACCCTGCAGCAGCGCGGCGCCCCGTTCGACGCCCGGACCGTCCGGGTCCGTTCGGACCTGCGCGGCCAGGGCCGCATCGCCCTGCCGATGGTGTTCGCCAACGGCGAGCGCGGCTGGCAGGCGGTGTGGCTGCACCTGTACATGCAGGGCCGGCCGAACTTCAACCGCGTCGAGGAGAACATGTTCACCACGGCCGACCGGGTCCGTGCGGTGCTGGAGCGGCGCTACCTCACCGTGTCCTACCTGATCGACCTGTGGCGGGCACGGACCGAGGTGACGACGTGGGACGGCCGGCTGCCGGACGAGCCGGTCACCTTCATCGGCATCGAGGCCCCCGGCGACCTGCCGGACGGATCGGAGACCTATACGCTGGACCGGCTCAGCGAGCTGATCCCCGGGTAAGACGGCGACGGCCGAGGCCATGCGGGCGCTTCCTGCTATTCCGTTCGAATCGGGAACCTCCGCGCAAGCGGAGGATCTGGTATCCAGCACCCGCGCTTTCCTCGGCCGTCCGCGGGGTCACCTCACCGGCTGTGGCCGGGACCGGGGCCCGTCCGGTGACCGGACGGTGTCGTCCTGACCGACCTACGCCGTTTGGTTGCCTGGCGCGGGTGTCGTACATGCGGCTGACAGACGAATCGTTCATTGGGGAACCTGTGGAGCCCGAGCAGAAGATCCAATGAGGGAGCGACGCCGTGCACGGTACGGACCTCATGGTCGGTGTGCTCGGCCCGACGGTCGTGCGGCGCGGCGGCCGCGACGTCGCCTTCGGGGGACCGGCGCCACGCACGGTGCTGTGCCGGCTGGTCGTGGCCGGCGGGCGGTTCGTGTCCATCGACGCGCTGGTCGACAGCCTCTGGCCGCACGAGCCGCCGCCGAGCGCCCGGATCACCGCGCAGGGCTACCTGTCGGTGCTGCGCCGGGCCCTCGAACCGGACCGGCCACCGCGGCGGCCAGGGCGGCTGCTCGTCCGCGACGGCACCGGGTACGCGCTGCGCCTGGACCCCGGCACGCTGGACGCCGACCGGTTCGACACGAACCTGCGGCGGGGGAGGGACCTGCTCGCCGGCGGTGACGCCAGGTCCGCCCTCGCGTGCCTCGACGAGGCCCTGGCATCGTGGCGGGGACCGGCGTACGCCGACTGCGCCGGACACCCGTTCGTCGTCGCGGAGTCGCAGCGGCTGCAGGAGCTGCGCACCGCCGCCGCCGAGCACCGCCTCGCGGCGCTGATCGAGCTCGGCGCGCACGACACCGCGGCGGCGCAGCTGCGGGCGTTCCTCGCCGAGCATCCGCTGCGGGAGCACGCCTGGGCGTTGCTGGCACGGGCGCTGTACCTCACCGGCCGGCAGGGCGACGCCCTCGCGGTGCTGCGCGACGCCCGGCGCCGCCTGGTGGACGAGCTCGGCGTCGAGCCGGGCGCCGCGCTCACCGGCCTGCACCACGAGATCCTGACCCACGCCGTGGATCCCTCCACAAAGGACGCGGGGACGGGCAACCTGCCGCACACCGTCTCGACGCTCGTGGGGCGCGGCGCGGAGCGGCACGCCGTCACCGATCTGCTGCGCAGTCACCGCCTCGTCACCCTCACCGGCGCGGGCGGGATGGGCAAGACCCGGCTCGCCCTGGCGGTCGCCGCCGCCCGTTCGGACCCTGACGGCCCATGGCTGGTCGAGCTGGCCGGTCTGCACGAGCCCGCCGTGCTCGCCGATCGGGTCTGCGCGGCGTTGCGCATCTGCGGCACCGGCAGCGCCGACACCCTGATCGCGGCGCTGCGCGGGCGGGAGGTGCTCATCATCCTCGACAACTGTGAGCACCTCGTCGCCGCGGCCGGGGCCCTGGCCTCGGCGCTGCTCAGCGCCTGCCCGCACGTGAGGATCCTGGCCACCAGCCGCGAGTCGCTGCGTGTCGACGGGGAGCAGCTGTACGACGTGCCCCCGCTGACCGGCGACGAGGCGGTCGAACTGTTCACCGCCAGGGCCGCGGCGGTGCTGAGCGGCTGGAACCCCGGCCCGGACGAGCGGCGCCAGGTCGCCCGGCTCTGCGCGGCACTGGACGGCATGCCCCTCGCGATCGAGTTCGCCGCCGCGCAGAGCCGGATGCTGTCGCCGCGGCAGATCCTGGCGCACGACCGGTTCGCGGTCCTCGCCGGGGCGCGCACCGCCAGCCGGCACTCGACGATGCTCGGGCTGATGGACGCGTGGTACGAGCTGCTGACCGCCGCCGAGCAGGACCTGCTGGAGGCCCTCGCGGTGTTCGAGGGCGGCTTCGGGCTCGCCGGCGCCGACGCCGTCGCGGGGCGCGGCGACACCCGCACCGTCCTCACCGCCCTGGTGGAGAAGTCGCTGGTGACGGTCGCGGCCGGCGGCGACGACCGGCGGTTCCTGCTGCTGGAGACCATCCGGCAGTACGCGGTGCGCCGCACGCCCGACGGCCGGCGGCAGGTGCTGAGCGACCGGCACACCGCGTGGGTGCTGGACCTCGCCGACGCCGCCGGTGAGCAGCTGCGGGGACCCTCCGCCGCAGGGTGGATGCGGCGGCTGCACCTGGAGAGCGACAACGTGCGGGCGGCGCTGCGCCGGGCGGCCGCGGCCGGCGACACCGCCACTGTGCTGCGCATCGCCGGTGGCCTGCACTGGTTCTGGTACCGCCAGGGCCGCGTCACCGACGGGCTGCGCTGCTCGCGCCGGCGCTGCGGCAGGCGGACCCGCGGGTCCACGACCACGCGTGGATCGCCCGCGCCGCCGTCGGGCTCGCGCTGCTGCGGTACCTCAGCGGCGCCCACGACCTGGTCGCCGACGCCCTCGCGGTGGCCGCGCGGCACGGCGCCGCGACCGGTGACCTGGCGGTGCGGGCGCAGGTGCTGGCGACGATCGCGTACTTCGAGGCCGGCGGCGGCGACCCGCGGGCCGCGGCCGCCGGCGCCACCGAGGCGCTCACGCTGGCGCGGGCGGCGGGTCACCGGGCCACGGCGGCCGAGGCGCTCATGTGTCTCGGCGAGGCGCAGCGCCGCAGCGGCCGGCCGGAGCGGGCGGCGGAGACGTTCACCGCCGCCCTGCGCGAGGCCGGCGCGTGCGGTCACGGCTGGGCGACGGTGTCCGTGCTGTGGCTGCTGAGCAAGGTCGAGCTGTCGGTCGACCGGCCCGCCCGGGCGGCGCCGCTGATCCGGCGGATGCTCGAGGAGGCGTACCGCGGCGCCGACACGACCGGATGGCTGGTGGCCGTGGCGATGTCCGCGCACCTGCTGGCGTGCGCGGGCCGCGACGGCGACGCCGCGGACCTGCTGGGCACGGTCCGGGCCGTCGGCGCCCGCGTCGGCTACCAGGCCGAGGCGATGGACGCCGAGCTGGCCGGCTACCTCGCGCCGATCCCCGACCGGCCCGGGATCCCGGACCGGTCGATGGCGGAGACGATGGCCTGGCTCCGGTCAGCGGGACCGTTCGCTCCCGAACCCCGCAGGGGCGGTTCCACCCTTGCGGGGTGGGGCGGTGCTCATCCCTGCGGGGCGGGCAGCTGAACCCCGGTGAGGTCGGCGCACCGGGCCAGCAGGGCGTCCAGCAGCGCCGGATCCAGGGCGGTGCCGTCCGGCCGCCAGTCGCGGTCGCTGAAGTACCGGCCGGTGACCAGCGCGCCGGCGTCGGTGCCGACGGCGAGGCGCACCTGGCCCCGCGCTGCGTCCCGCGGGCTGGTCGGTGCGGCGTCGCCGCCCATGCCGGTGCGCACCCAGCCGGGATCCAGGGCGTTGCTCAACGTCGACGGCCAGCGGCGGGCGATGGCGACGGCGAGCATCAGGTCCAGCAACTTCGTGGTCGAGTACGCCGCGTACCCGTTCCAGGGCCGCCGCTCGTACTGCAGGTCTGTGAGGTCGGCGGCACCTTCGGCGGCCATCGCCGACGACACGAACACCAGGCGTTCCGGCTGCGGGAGCAGCGCCGTCAGCAGGTACGGCGCGAGCACGTTGACCTGGAACATCGACTCGAGGCCGTCGCCGGTCACCTCCCGCTCGGAGCTGTCCAGCCGGGCGATGCCGGCGTTGTGCACGATGGCGTCGAAACGGCCGTACGCCCGCAGCGATCCCGCGAGCGCCGTCGTCTCGGCGAGCGAGCGCAGGTCACCCACCACGATCCCGGCCGCGCCCGGCAGCGCGGCCTTGGCGTCCGCGGCCCGGTCCTCGTTGCGGGCGTGCACGACCACGCGGTGGCCGCCGTCGATGAGCTGGGCCGCGGTGTGCCGGCCGATGCCGTCCACGGAGCCGGTGACAAGTACGTTGCGCATGATGATCCCTTTCGTCGTGTGCCGCCCCACGATGATCGTGACCATTGGGAATCCGTTGGGACCCGTTCGGAAAGTCCCGGCACGCGCCGCTTCCGCAGCCGGCGCGTGCCGGGTCACGGGGTCACAGGCCGATGTTGGCCTGCGGTCCGGCGTACGTGCGCAGCAGGCTCGGCACGTCCGCGGCCGCGTCGAGGGTGTAGGAGTAGAAGCTGGACGGCGTGAACGCCGAGCCGAGCGTCTTCTGCTGCCCGGTGCAGTTGACGGTGATGCTGCCGCTCTGCTTCAGCTGCGCCGTCGAGTCCGGGTAATACGGGTCCTTGACCGTGTCGAAGTAGCTGTTCTCCAGCACCATCTTCGTGGCGCCGCGGGCGTAGTTGCCGTAGGACGCCACGTTCTGCAGGTAGTTGTTGTACAGGTGGGCGTAGGCGACGTTGTCGGTGCTGGGGTTGCGCTGGTTGGTGTCGTGGATCCAGTTGTGGTGGATGGTCATGCGGGCCGTGACGTTGTCGGTCCAGCCGATGCCGAACGCCTTGTTGTTGCCGCCCATCACGTTCCAGGAGACCGTGAGGTAGCTGGTGTCCTTGCGGCTGTCGATGAGGCCGTCGTTCATCCGCACGATCGTGTTGTGGTCGATCCACACGTGATCGGCGGTGTCCATCTGGATGCCGTCGTAGTCGTAGACCTTGTCGTCGGGGTCGTCGTCGGTCATCTGGGTGTCCCGGATCGTCAGGTTCCGGATGATGACGTTGCGCACGCCGGTGCCGAGGAAGAACCCGCCGCCGACGATCTGCCCGCTGGCGCCGACGCCGACGATGGTCTTGTTCGACTGCACCTTGAGCTCGGTGCCCTTCGGGGTGACGGTGATGGCGGCCGCGACCCTGATGACGTAGGGCTGGGTGGCGGTCACGTATTTCTGCAGGTCCGCGAGGGTCGTCACGGTGACCGTCGTGCCGCCGGCGCCGCCGGTCGTGCCGCCGCCGGTCGAGGCGAACCCGTCGGCCGTGTTCGACCAGGTCCGGCCGCTCGTGCCGCCCACCGGGTTGAACGCCCACTGCTTGTTGGTGTTGGCGGTGCACGTCTCCTGGATGATGGGGTTGCCGGACGCGGTGGAGGCGTCCTTGTCGCTGATGCACAGCCCGCTGTTGACGTTGATGATCTGGAAGGTGTTGGTGCCGGACGCGACCAGCCGCCACTGCTGGTTGGCCTGGCTGGCGACGCACGTGTACTGCTGCAGCTGCACGCCACTCGTCGTGGACCAGCCGGGCACGTCGATGCACTTGCCGCTGCTGACGTTGACCAGCTGGTAGTTGCTGCCCGCTGCGGTCAGCTTGAACTGCTGCCAGGCGGCGCCACTGGTGCAGCCCCACTGCTGCAGCAGCGCACCGTTCGCGCTGGACGCACCGGGTACGTCGATGCACTTGCCGCTCTTGGTGACCGCGAGCTGATACGTGCCACCGGTCGCCGGCAGCGTCGCCGCCTGCGACGGAAGGACGGTGTAGCCGATGACGCCGGCGAGGACGGAGATGGTGAGCCCGGCGAACAGGTACCGCCGCCGGCCGTGGAGAATCCGCATGCTTGTGCCCTTCTTCATCATCAGCCGACCGGGTTCCAGCCGTCGGTGCCGGCCAGATACTTCTGCGGGGTGTAGTTGGCCGCGGTGGCGTCGCTCATCTGCGGCCGGTTGCTGTTCGTGCCGGCGCCCGCGCCGGTGTTGCGGTACTCGAAGAACCGCGCGTTCTTCCACGAGTTGGACGACATGTCCGTCCACGGCTGCGCCGTCTTCATCGTCGCGCTGAGGTTCGACTCGCGGTACAGCACCTGCGCGGCGGCACCCCACGGCCGGCCGAGCTGCGTGACGTTGTTCGAGGCGCCGGTGATGGTGCACTTGTAGACGAGGATGCCGTAGGTCTTGGCCGCGTCGGTGTTCGCCGCCGTGATCGGCCCGCCGCTGCTGCGCCGCTCGTAGATGGTGCTCGCGTTGAACACCGCGGTCGCGCCGCCGAAGATGAAGTCGACGGTGCCCTCCACGTAGGAGTTCACGTAGTACTGGCGGTAGTTGTTGACCAGCAGCGTGTCCTGGTTGCCGAGGAACCGCACGTTGTCGAAGACCGACCGGTCGGCGTTGACGTTCGCCGCCACCGCCTGGCTGCCCTCGCCGTAGTCGTTGGACATCGTCAGGTTCTTCGCGACGAAGTCGTGGCCGTTGACGAACACGGTCGCGCTGCCGGACGTACCGTAGCCGCCCGCCGAACTGTGGTTGTTGACGATGACCGTGGCCGCCGCCGAGGAGCCGAGCCCCTGCAGGGTGACGAACGGCTTGTTCGACGGGATCGTCACGATCTCCCGGTACGTGCCGGCCTTGATGGTGATGACCCGGCGGGTCGTGTTGTTCGCCGGGACCGCGTCGATCGCCGCCTGCACGGTGCTGTACTGCCCGGTGCCGTCCTTGGCGACGGTGGCGGTGCCGCTCCCGCCATCGGTGTTGAACGCCCACTGCTTGTTGGTGTTGGCGGTGCACGTCTCCTGGATGATGGGGTTGCCGGACGCGGTGGAGGCGTCCTTGTCGCTGATGCACAGCCCGCTGTTGACGTTGATGATCTGGAAGGTGTTGGTGCCGGACGCGACCAGCCGCCACTGCTGGTTGGCCTGGCTGGCCACGCATGTGTACTGCTGCAGCTGCACGCCACTCGTCGTGGACCAGCCGGGCACGTCGATGCACTTGCCGCTGCTGACGTTGACCAGCTGGTAGTTGCTGCCGGCGGCGGTGAGCCTGAACTGCTGCCAGGCGGCGCCACTGGTGCAGCCCCACTGCTGCAGCAGCGCGCCGTTCGCGGCGGAGGCGCCCGGCACGTCGATGCACTTGCCGCTCTTGGTGACCGCGAGCTGATACGTGCCACCGGTCGCCGGCAGCGTCGCCGCCTGGGATGGCAGGACGGTGTACCCGACGACGCCGGCGAGCACGGCGGCGGCGAGCCCGGCGAAGAGGAGATGTCGCCTGGACGAACCCGATCTGGACATGGAACTGGTCCCTTCCGGTCGCGCTGAGCTACGAACCGCCGGGGCGGTCCGGCGGGCACCCAGGTAGATGCGACGACCGTGCGGGCCATAACAACTTTTCTTACGCCAAGTGGCTGATCCTGCCGGAGGCGGCGTGCTGCTCGTAGGCGCTCTCGGCGTGGATGGCCAGGTCAAGACCGCTGTGCTCGTCCTCCGGGGAGGCCCGGAAGCCCACGGTCCGGTCGATGGTCTTCGCCACCAGCCAGGTGACGGCGAACGCGTAGGCCGCGACCACGAGCACCGCGAGCGCCTGCCGGCCCAGCAGGCTCAGCCCGCCACCGAACGCGATGCCGCGCTCGTGCCCGGTGACCGCCGCGGTGGCGAGGACACCGATGAGCAGCATGCCGATCAGCCCGCCGACGCCGTGCACGCCGACGACGTCGAGCGAGTCGTCGTACCCCAGCTTGTACTTGAGGCCGACGGCATAGCAGCAGGCCACGCCGGCGACGGCGCCGATGATGAGGGCGCCGAGCGGGTTGACGGAGCCGCACGACGGGGTGATCCCGACCAGGCCGGCGACCGCTCCGGAGGCGGCGCCGAGGGTGGTCGAGTGGCCGTCGCGCCAGCGTTCGACGATCAGCCAGCCGCCGACCGCGGCCGCCCCGGCGACCTGCGTGTTGAAGAACGCGGTCGAGGCGACCCCGCCGGTGGTCAGCGCCGAGCCGGCGTTGAAGCCGAACCAGCCGAACCACAGCAGCCCGGCACCGAGGATCACCAGCGGCAGGCTGTGCGGGCGCATCGCGTCGGTGCGGAACCCCAGCCGCGGCCCGAGCACCAGGGCGAGGGCGAGGGCGGACGCACCGGAGTTCACCTCGACGACGGTGCCCCCGGCGAGGTCCAGGATGCGCAGGTGGGTGGCGATCCATCCGCCGCCGAAGACCCAGTGCGCGATCGGGACGTACACGACGAGGACCCACACGGCCACGAAGCCCACCCACGCGCCGAACTTGGCGCGGTCGGCGATCGCCCCGCTCAGCAGCGCCGCGGTGATGATGGCGAACATCAGCTGGAACGCCGCGAACGCCATCGTCGGCACGGACCCGGTGAGGTCGGTGGCGCCGATACCGGCCATCCCGGCGTGCTCCAGCGAGCCGATCAGGCCGCCGGCGGTGTCCTTGCCGAACGCCAGGGAGTACCCGGCGATCACCCAGACCACGGTGACCACCGCGAGGCACGCGAAGGACATCATGAGCATGTTGAGCGCGCTCTTGATCCGGACCATGCCGCCGTAGAACAGTGCCAGACCCGGCACCATCAGCAGCACCAGCGCCGCGCTCACCAGCAGCCAGGCGGTGTCGCCCGCGCTGAACCCCTCCGGCATCCCGGACCCTCCCCTTCCGCGTGTGGTCCGTGATCGCCGTTGATCGCGTGGCATGCAGCGTCGCGGCCCCGCGTTACACGCTTTCGACACCCCTGTTTCGAGCGTGTTTCCGCCGTCACATTCACGCCATCAGCGCGCTTTCCGCCGGGGCGTGGCGCCGGCATGCCATGATCGCCTGCGTGAGTGACTGGGCCTTCAACGACCGTCCCGCCGGCGTCAGGTTCCTGCCCGATCGGGTCGCCGAGCCGGGCCGCACCGAGATCGAGGACGAGATGTGGTCCTGGATCCTGCGGGGGCAGGGCGACGCCGCCGCGTTCGTGGACTACCTCGACCAGGTCGAGGAGCGCCACGGCGCCACCGGTGACGAGCTCGCCGCGGCGTACGAGCGGGCGCTGGACGCCCGCCGGGCCCAGCAGCGCGAGTGGGGCGCCGTGCAGAGCAACCTGACGCTCGCCTTCGCCGAGCTCAACCAGATCGGGGTGCTGGCCAGGGAGAACTTCGCCTGCTGCGGCACCTGCGCCGCCGCCGAGATCCATGACGAGCGCGACGAGTCCCGGCACTGGCACGGTTACCTCTGGTATCACCAGCAGGACACCGAGTCACTGATCGCGAGCGCCGACGGCTCGGTCTGCCTCGGCTACGGTGCGTACCCGCCCGAGGACTTCGACGAGGCCGCCTATGAGGCGCTGCGGGAGCACGAGCGGCGGGCCGCCTACCAGGCCGACCTGGAGCGCATGCTGGACGACCTCGTCTTTCCCGTGCTGCGCGAGCACGGCATGCAGGTCACGTGGAACCGCAAGCAGTCCACCCGGATCCTGGTCACCGGCGCCCAGTGGTACGTGCCGCTGTCCTGACCGGCGGCGGCATGCCTGGTCAGGGGCAGTTGCGGCTGGTCCGGTTCACCGACGGCGACACCGGGCCGGCGGTGCGGATCGGGCCGGTGCCGGCGCTGCCGTCGCTGGTGATGCCGGACGGGACGCCGTCGAAGACGGACTCGACCTTGTCCTCGGTGCCGCGGGTGTGCTTGCTGTCCCGGGTGTCGTCGTGCTGCTCGTAGTGCAGGTGTTCGATCTTCGTCGAGCCGGTCCTGCCGACGTGCCCGAGGAGCCTGCCCTGCGGCACCTTCTGGTCCTGCTTCACCTCGGGCCAGGTCTGCAGGTGCCCGTATGAGGTGAACCAGCCGCCGCCGTGGTCGATGATCACGCCGAAGCCCAGGCCGCCGCGGGTGCCGACGGTGCCGGGCGCGGCGGGGGCGCCACCCTCCAGGGTCGCCTGCCAGCCGGCCCACGCCACGGTGCCGGCGGCGGAGGCGAGCACGGACCGGCCGCCGCTCGGGCCGCCGTTGAAGAAGAAGTCGATGTCGTAGTCGTCGTGTCCGGCGTACGTCGTCAGGCTCCACGACTCGCCGCACGGGAACGGCAGCTGGAACGCGGGCCGCGGGCCTGCCTGCTGCGGGTGCCCGTCGGCCCGGCGGGCGAGCACGACGTAGGACACGATCACGCACGTGACGATGATGCCCAGCATCGTCACCCGGTAGATCTCACGCGCGCTCATCCTGACGATCAATCTACCCGGCCGCCGCAACGCACTGTCCCGGGACAACGTGTGAAACGTTCACGCTCCCGCCCGCTGCGGCTTTTGGGGACGGTCAGCGTCTGTACCAGCGGAAAAACGTTATGACGGCGCCCTGCGGATGGTCCACGCGCATTGACAGTGTTCAGCGGCCGAACCTAGTGTCCGCCCCGCCGGTCCCGGGTCACGGGCCCTGCTCTTCCGACGTCTCGAGGTAGGCCATGAGGAGAAAACTCAGTGTGCTCGGCGCCGTGATGCTTGCCGTCACCGCGTCCGTGGTGTTGTTCATGCAGCCCGCGTCCGCCGCCGTCGGTCTGCACATCAGCGGCCGCAACATCGTGGAGGCGAACGGCCAGAACCTGATCATGCGGGGCGTCAACCACCCGCACGTGTGGTACACCGGCCAGACGTCCTCGTTCGCCGCCATCAAGGCGGCCGGCGCGAACACGATCCGCGTCGTCCTGGGCACCGGCAAGCGCTGGGGCCCGTCCAACGACGTGCCCGCCGTCATCACCCTGTGCAAGCAGAACAAGCTCATCTGCGTGCTGGAGGTGCACGACACCACCGGCTACGGCGAGGAGGGCGCGGCCGCGTCCCTCGACGAGGCGGCCAACTACTGGATCAGCCAGAAGGCCAACCTCGTCGGCCAGGAGAACTACGTCGTCATCAACATCGGCAACGAGCCGATCGGCAACACCAACCCGGCCCAGTGGACCGCGGCGACCGCCGCCGCGATCGCGAAGCTGCGCACGAACGGCTTCGAGCACCTCATCATGGTCGACGCCCCGAACTGGGGCCAGGACTGGCAGAACGTCATGCGCGACACCGGCCAGACCGTCCTGGACGCCGACACCAAGCACAACACGGTGCTGTCGATCCACATGTACGCCGTGTACGCCAACGCCTCCACCATCACCGCCTACTTCGATGCGTTCCAGTCCAAGGGCTGGCCCCTTGTCGTCGGCGAGTTCGGCTGGAAGTTCAACTCCGGCGAGGTCGACCACGAGACGATCCTCTCCGAGGCCCAGGCCCGCGGGCTGGGCTGGATAGCGTGGTCGTGGAGCGGCAACAGCGACCCGATCCTGGACATGACGGTCAACTTCAACCCCGCGCAGCTGACCACCTTCGGCGACCGCATCATCAACGGCGCCAACGGTTTGAAGGCCACGTCCCGCGAAGCGTCCATCTACAGCGGTCAGAGCACGTCGCCGTCGGCCTCGCGCAGCCCGTCGGTGTCGCCGTCCGTGTCGGTCTCGCCGTCGCGCAGTGCTTCGGTGTCGCCGTCGGCGTCGCGCAGCCCGTCGTCCTCGCCGGGCGGCACGAAGGCCTGCACCGCCACGTACGCGATCGTCGGCCAGTGGCCGGGCGGCTTCCAGGCCGAGGTTCGCGTGACTGCGGGCAGCGCAGCGATCTCGAGCTGGACGGTGGGCTGGACGTACACCAACGGCCAGACGGTCGCCAACGCCTGGAGCGCAACGGTGACCAGCTCGGGCGCCGCGGTCACCGCCAAGAACGTCAACTACAACGGCACCGTCGGGGCGGGCGCGACCACGTCGTTCGGCTTCCTCGGCTCCTGGAACAGCACCAACAGCGTCCCCGCGCCGCTGACCTGCACCGCAAGCTGACGACACCCCTGCCGGTGGCCGGCCGGGCACCTGCCCGACCGGCCACCGCGCCGTTGCGGAGAACTACGCGGTGTTCTGGTCTTCCGCCCGCCCCACGGCGATCGCCTCTACCGCGACATGCCGCGAGGTTCCCTCGTCGTCGGCTCAGAGGAGCCGGCACCGGTGAAGTCGTCGAGGATGTCGACGATGGCCTGGGCCACCTGAGCGGCTTCGCCGTCCTCGTCGTCCTCGATCCAGGTGTCGTACCAGTCGTTGCCAGGCACCCGTACCGTCTCCAGCGCGCCCAGCGCCTCGGCCGCCAGGGCGGTGTCCAGGTCGGCGACAAGGCTGTTTCTGGCCTCTTGCGCGTCATGCTCGCGCAATCGCTGCGAGCTGCCCGGCACGCTCAGCGCGATGAGCAGGGCCGCCGCCACGACGTCCTCGGGGAAGACGTCGACGTGCTCCTGCCCGGCGTGCGGGGCGGCTTCGAAGATCTCGTGGAGCGCCGCCCGCCGCTCCGCGTCACTCCGCTTCGCCAGGAAGTCGATCAGGTCTTGAGCACCGTCACTGGCGAACGGATGCGCGCCCCAGGTCCCCATGCACAACTCCAGTCGAGCTAGGCGGCCAGCATTTTCTGCACGGCCTGGCGGGTGACGCCCATCTCGCGGGCGAGGTCGGCCTGGGAGTGACCGTTTCGGATCAGTTCCTGGAGGATGCCGCGGCGCTCGGCCGACAGCTGTTGTGCCAGCCTGGCGTGGTGCAGGGCCTCGGCCCGCACCTCGTGGAGGCGGCGGAACAGGGCCGCGGTGTCGGGGGTTTCGTTCATGCCGGCAAGTGTGACAACCCCCGGTTGTCACGTCAACCCCCGGTTGTCGCGGCGTGTGGGAGGGTTGTCGTAGTCTGGCCGACTTTGACGGATCCGGGAGGTTGCGTTGAGCGGGTATCCACCAGAGATCACGGAGCGGTTCCACGGCAGCCCTGAGCAGCTGGAGGCCGGGCTGGTCGGCGAGGTGCCGCAGCGGTGGCAGTCGATCGTCGTGGAGGAGTACGACCCGGCGTGGGCGGGCCGGTTCGACGCCGCCCGCTCGGCGCTGGTCGAGGCGGTCGACGTCGTGGACATCGAGCACGTCGGGTCGACGGCCGTGCCGGGGCTGGCGGCGAAGCCCGTCATCGACATCGACCTGACCGTTGCCGACTCGGCGGACGAGACCAGCTACGTGCCCGCCCTGCTGCGTCTGGGGTACCGCCTGGTGCTGCGGGAGCCCTGGTGGCACGGGCACCGGATGCTCGTCAGCGCCGAGGAGGACGTCCACCTGCACGTCTGGCCGCCCGGTGCCCCGGAGCCGGTCCGGCACCGGCTGTTCCGCGACCGGCTGCGCACGCACCCCGAGGACCTGGAGCTGTACGCGCAGGCCAAGCGCCGGCTCGCCCGGGACACCGTGGATCGGCCGGGGGACTACAGCCTGGCCAAGAACGACGTCATCGACGCCATCTTCGCGAAGATCTTCGCGGCCGGGCCTGGCTGACGACGTTGCGGCGGCCGACCGGACCCGGGACTACAGTCGTTGCAGAGACCGCCTAGTTGCTGGAGCACCGATGTCAGCGTCAACGCCCGTCCCGCCTGTTGATGACGACGAGGCCCGGCTGCGGGTCGGGCCGCCCGCCGACCACGCCGCCGGGTTGGAGGCGGTGCGGCTCAGCGTGAGCAACGCGGTGCGGCAGATGGGGGTCGTCAAGGCCACCCGGAATCTGCGGGCGCTCAACCAGGTCGACGGCATCGACTGCATGAGCTGCGCGTGGCCCGACCCGAAGGGGCACCGGCACACCGCCGAGTTCTGCGAGAACGGCGCGAAGGCCGTGTCGTGGGAGGGCACCCGGGAGACCGTCGAGCCGGAGTTCTTCGCCGCCCACTCGCTGACGGACCTGGCCGGGCGCACCGACCACTGGCTGGAGAAACAGGGGCGGCTCACCCACCCGATGGTGCGCCGCGACGGCGCCGAGCACTACGAGCCGATCTCCTGGGACGACGCGTTCTCGCTCATCGGCGCGCACCTCAACGGCCTCGGCAGCCCTGACGAGGCGGTCTTCTACACCTCGGGGCGGGCCAGCAACGAGGCGGCGTTCCTCTACCAGCTGCTGGCGCGGGCGTATGGCACCAACAACCTGCCCGACTGCTCCAACATGTGCCACGAGTCGACGTCGGCGGGGCTGGCCCGCACCATCGGCGTCGGCAAGGGCTCGGTGTCGCTGCAGGACCTGCACGAGGCGGACCTGATCGTCGTGTCGGGGCAGAACCCCGGGACCAATCACCCGCGGATGCTCACCGCGCTGGAGACCGCCAAGCGCAACGGCGCCAGGATCCTGGCGATCAACCCGCTGCGGGAGGCGGGGCTGATGCGGTTCGACAACCCGCAGAAGGCGCGCGGGCTCGCCGGCCGTGGCACTGGGCTCGCCGACGAGCTGCTGCAGATCCGCTCCAACGGCGACCTCGCGCTGTGGCAGGCGCTTGGCCACCTGCTGCTGCTCGCCGACGACGCCGCGCCGGGCACGGTGCTCGACCACGCGTTCATTCAGGGGTACACCACCGGATTCGAGGAATGGCAGCGCCACGTGCGCGCCGTCGACCGCGACGCGGTGCTCGCCGCGACCGGTCTGGCCTGGTCGCAGATCGAGACCGCGGCGGCGATGCTGGCGTCCTCGAAGCGGATCGTGCACTGCTGGGCGATGGGCATCACCCAGCACCACAACGCGGTCGCCACGATCAAGGAGTTCGTCAACGTCGCCCTCGCGCAGGGCATGATCGGCAAGCCGGGTGCCGGGCTGTGCCCGGTCCGCGGGCACTCCAACGTGCAGGGCGACCGGACCATGGGCATCTGGGAGAAGCCGCCGGCGTTCTTCCTCGACGCGCTCGGCGCCGAGTTCGGGTTCGCGCCGCCGCGCGAGCACGGGTTCGACGCCGCCGACGCCGTGCGGGCGTTCCGGGACCGGCGGGCGAAGGTGTTCGTCGCGCTCGGCGGGAACTTCGTGGCCGCGATGTCCGACACCGACGTCACCACGGAGGCGATGCGCGGCGCCGAGCTGACCGTGCAGGTCTCCACGAAGCTCAACCGCAGCCACGTCGCCGCCGGCCGCACGGCACTGATCCTGCCCACCCTCGGCCGCACCGAGCAGGACCTGACCGGCGGCCGGGCCCAGCGGGTCACCGTCGAGGACTCGATGTCGGAGGTGCACGCCTCGCGCGGTCGTTCGGCCCCGGCCGGTCCGCTGCTGCGCTCCGAGGTGGACATCGTGTGCGGCATCGCCGCCGCCACGCTCGGCGACCGGCACGGCATCCCGTGGCAGGACTTCCCGGTGGACTATGACCGTATCCGCGACCGGATCGGCCGGGTCGTGCCCGGGTGCGCCGGCTACGCCGAGCGGATCCGTGCACACGGCGGCTTCACGATGCCGCACGGGCCGCGGGACTCCCGCACGTTCCCGACGCCGGAGGGCAAGGCGGTCTTCACGGTGAGCCCCCTGGAGGTGCTGAGCGTGCCCCCGGGCCGCCTCGTGCTGCAGACGATCCGCAGCCACGACCAGTTCAACACCACCATCTACGGCCTCGACGATCGTTACCGCGGCATCCGCTCCGGGCGGCGGGTGGTGTTCATCAGCGCCGAGGACCTCACCGAGCTCGGGTTCGCCGACGGCGATCACGTCGACCTGGTGTCGGAGTGGACCGACGGCCGGGTCCGGCGGGCGCCGCGCTTCCGGCTCGTCGCCTACAACACGCCCAAGGGCTGCGTCGCGGCCTACTACCCGGAGACCAACCCCCTCGTCCCGCTGGACTCGCAGGCCGCGGTGAGCGGCACGCCCACGTCGAAGTGGGTCGTGGTGCGACTTGAGCGCGCCGCTGCACCTGTGAGCGATCAGCGATAGGTGATGTCCGAGGCGCTGTAGAAGCAGTTGACGCCGTCGGCGCCGGAGCCGATGTGGGTCGGCTCGCTGCCCTTCGGTGCGCCCTTGTACTTGTCGCAGATGGTCGCCGAGCCGTACACGACGATCCGGGTGAACCTGGCGGTGTCGCCCCAGTTCGTGTTGATGCCGGCGATCACCTTGGTGGACTTCACGATGATGTTGTCCACGACCACGTGCCGCTGGTAGGAGTTCGTGCAGTTGCCGCAGGCGCGGTACAGCTTCCCGGCGTTTTCCAGGTAGAAGCCGGAGATGTTCACCGTGCCGTTGCCGTTGTGCTGGAACACCTTGTCGCTGGCCGATTTCGCGCCGCCACCGATGACGTAGCTGGTGCCGCCGCCGGTGCCGAGGAACGTCGCGGCGTCCTCGCCCACGTCCTCCCACCACACGTTCTGGATCGTGCAGGTGCCGAGGCAGTGGATGCCGTCACCGGCGGGCGCGCCGATGATGACGTTCTTGATGGTCGCGCCGTTGGCCAGCTCGAACATCGGGTCCTGGCTCTCGCTCTGCCCGCCGTCGCCGATGCAGCAGTACCGCTTCATCCCGCCGTCGAGGGTGCCGCTCACCTTGACCGTGCCGCTGACGCCGGCGTCGCCGGACTTGCTCGGCCAGGTCGTGCTCGGGTTGCCGCCGCCGGTGGTCGGGGTGGTGGTGCCGGCCACGACCAGGCGCCATTGCTGGTTCGCCCCGTTGAGGTCGGTGAACTGCGAGATCCTGGCCCCGTTGGCGGTCGACCACTCCCAGACCTCGAGGGCCTTGCCGCTGTGCCGGTTGATGAGCTGGATGTTGTCGCCGATGTTCTGCACCGAGAACTGCTGGTTGTAGCCGCTGCCGATCGGCCACTGGCGGTATTCGGCGCCGTCGGCGGTGTTCCACTCCCACAGGTCGACGGCCTTGCCGCTGTGCCTGGCGACGATCCGCCACCAGCCGGAGCCCGCGGACTCGAACCGGAACTGCTGGCACTGGCAGCCGTTGCTGCTGTACTGCGTGATGGTGGCGGCGTCCGCGGTGGATGCGCCGGTCACCTCCATCACCTTGCCGCTGTTGACGTTGACCAGGTTGTACCAGGTCCCCTGCACGATCGTCGCCGCGTCCGCCGACCGCACCGCGACCGTCGACACCGCCGCCACGACCGTCAGCACGACCGCGCCGAGCAGCGCCGTCCGCCATCGACGGACGCGGCCGGCGGGTGGTGTTCCACTCACGAGCGCCACGTTCAACCTCCTCCGGTTGCGCTTAGGAAAGCGCTTTCCTAGGTGGCGGACCGTATCGATCCAGTTCACTGTTGTCAATGCCGCCGCCCCGGTACGCCCACCGCGACGCTGTCCGGCCGTGAAAATTTCTGTCGTACCCTTCGGGCATCATGGGGCCATGGCTGACACGGGGACGGTGGCGGAGCTCGACCGGCGGTTCTCCCGCCTGGACGGCTGGCTCCCGCCGCAGGTGGTCACCCTGCTGGTGGCGTGCGGGCACCTGGACGCGGTGCGCCGCCACGCGTCGCGCGGTGACTGGCACTGCACCCACGCCCTGGCGCGGCTGCGGGCAGCGGACGGTGACGCGGATGCCGCCGTCGCCCTGCTCACACCGTTCGCCGCGACCGGTTGGTGGCGGGCGGTGCAGGCCCTCACGGACCTGCTCACCGAGTGCGGGCGGACCGGCGAGGCGGTCGCGGTGCTCCGTCCGCTCGCCGACGCGGGCGACCGGCTGGCGCTGGACCGGCTGGCCACGCTGCTGGCCGGGCAGGGCCTCGTCGATGAGGCGGTGACACTGCTGCGCCCGCACACCGGGGACTGGTTGCTCGCGAAGGCGCTCGTGCGCCTCACCGACGGCCGAGGCCGCGACGACGAGGTCATCGCGATCCTGCGGACACTGCTCGACACCGAGGACCGCCGCGCCGTGGACCGGTGGTTCACGGTGTCTGCCCTCGCCACGGTCCTGGAGCGGCGGGGCCGGGTCGACGAGGCCATCGCGGTGCTGCGTGACGGGGCCCCTGGCACCGTCCAGCAGCTCACCGACGTCCTGGGCCGGCACGGCCGGGACGCGCAGCTGCACGACCTCACCGCCGGCGCCGGCGGCTGGCAAGCGGCGGAGCGCCTCGCGGCGCTGCGGGAGCGGCAGGGCCGCATCGACGAGGCCGTCGCCGTGCTGCGGCCGTTCGCCGACGATCACGTGGGCCACGCCAGGCCGGCGCTGGCGGCCCTGCTGGAGCGGCACGGCCGCGCCGACGAGTCGATCGCCGTGCTGCGCACCATGATCGGGGAGCCGTCGCTGGACCATCAGGAGTGGCTCGCCGCCGAGCTCGGCGACCTGCTGCTGCGGCTGGGCCGCCCCGGCGAGGCGGTGGCGGTCTTCGACGAGATCGCCGCACACCACGGCGAGATGTGGTTCGAGCTGCTGCCTCACCGCGCCCCGCTGCTCGTCGCGTGCGGCCGGACCGACGAGGCGATCGCCGAGGTCCGCGCCCACCCCGAGGGCGACACCGTGTATGGCGCGGAGCTCCTTGCCGGCCTGCTCGCCGACGCCGGCCGCCTCGACGAGGCCGTCGAGGCGCTCTGGCCGCACCGCGCCGACGACAGCCACAGCGGCCGCTGCGCCCTGGCGGAGCTGCTGATCCGGCAGGGCCGCGTCGACCTGGCCATCGACGTCGTCACCGCGCCCCGCGAGCCGCCCGCGCAACCGCTCGACGATCTGGCGTCCGGGGACGTGTGATGACCGGCCACTGAGTCGCGGGCGGGCGGATGGCGCCCGGGACCTCCGCGGCCACCTTGGCGCACCACCCAGCCACCTTCGGCCATCAGCGTCGCCGACCGTGCCGGCTCTGGCGGGTTTGGCGCCGCACGGTCCAGCCGCAGGCGCAACGGTGGGCGAATTCCGGAGCCGTCGACGGCGGACAACCGTCGGCAGCCGCGGCCGCCGCTCGTCCGGCGTGTGCGTGCCGTTTGGCGTCGCACGGTCCAGCTGCGGCGCGACGGTGGGCGACCCTGTAGCCGTCGGCGGCGACAATCGTCGGCAGCCGCGGCCGCCGCTCGTCCGGCGTGTGGTAGCACCGGCCTCGCCCGGTCGAGCCGAGGTCGCCGATCACCCCGGTCCGGCCGCGGCGGTCTGTCCGCGAGTCCGGGCGCCGGATGCCGCTCGGGCTCCGGCACCAGCGAGATCTCACCCTACGCACAGTGCCGGGAGCTCGACGCGCGTTGGTCTGCGGCATGGCGGACGCCCGGAACTGCATCTACCGCCACGGTCCGGCAGCCCGGCACGCGCCTGATCACGCGGATGCCGACGGCGTCCTGTCGGCATGAACGTGCGAGGGGGCGTGGTCGACACGTGACGGCGGCGGCCACCGGTGCGGGTTGCACCGGTGGCCGCCGGATTCATGTCGGTGTTGCGCTGAGGTTGACGGGGCAGGGGTTAGGGGTAGGACACCACCTGGCGTGGGGTGGTGTTGCCGGCGGGGTTGGGGACGGCGCCGCCGGTGTCGTTGACGACGTTGGCGATGGTGCCGACGTCGCCGAGGGAGACGGTGATGACGCTGTGGAGCCGGACGCCGGTCCGGTTGGGCACCTCGAAACTCCGGTCCACTCTGACGGCCGGGTTGGCGCTGAAGTAGCAGTACGAGCCGCCGCCCCACAGTTCGTGGTCCGTGACGGTGTCGGCGACCTTGTAGGCGGCGTAGCCGTTGCCCCGGGGGCCGATCCAGGCTGCCTGGTTGGGCACGTCGTACGGCTTCTCGTTCTGGAAGAAGATCGTCCGTCCGCGGTTGCCGTTCCAGATCACCTCGTACTTCTGGTAGTGCTCGACGAACAGGCCGGTGGCGAGGACGTCGTCGCCGTTCACGATGAGGCCGGTGTCGCCGGTGTTCACCGTCCAGCCGGTGGGCGCGCCGCCGTGGTCGGCCCGCCAGGCCCAGATGTGGTCGATGATCGTGTCGTCGCTGTGCACGGCGAGGGTGGTGGTGGCCTTGCCCTGGACGCTGCTGCCGATGCGGAAGAAGACGTCCTGCAGGCTGATCGGGTTCGCGGCGTGGTCGGTGTGGACGCCGGCCTGCCCGATGCTCATCAACGTCGGGCTGTTCGTCGTCCCGGCGTCGAAGGTCAGGCCGCTGATCTTGACGCCGTCGACGTCGGCGACGTTCAGGGCCTCGACCCCGTTGTTCGGGATCAGGGTCGGGAAGCCGATGCCGGTCACCACAGTGTTCGGGCGGGTGACCCTGATGGTCTGGTCGAGGGAGTAGGTGCCGGGGGTGAAGAACAGGTTCAGGCCCTGGGCGAGGGCGGAGTTGATCCGAGCGGCGGTGTCACCGGGCTTGGCGACGTAGAACTCCCGCATCGGGATCGAGGTGCCGGCGGTGTTCGGCCAGGTGGCGCCCGCAGAGTTGCGCCGCACTGACGGCACGAAGACGCGGTAGAGGCCGGCACTGTCGACATACAGGTAGGGCTTCTCGCGGGTGACCGGGGTGGTCGCCAGCGTGGTGTGCGGCGGGCTCGGGAACGCGTTGGGCGGGGCGCCCTGCACGCCGGAGTAGACCATGTTCCAGACGCCGCCGTCCCAGCGCTGGATCCGGCTGTCGCGGGTGTACCACTGCTGCTGGGAGCCGGAGGACACGACGCCGTCGACCACGGAGTCGGCCAGGTACCCGCCGCTGGAGTAGCCCTGACCGTTGTCCTGGTTCGAGGGCGCCAGGGTCAGGTTGCCGCGGATGTGCACCCGGCGCATCGGGGCGGCCTGCGAGACGGCCCACCGGTTGGTGCCGCCCTCGGGCACGATCGACAGGTTCTCCACGCTGCGCCAGAAGTTCTGGGTCGCGTTGAGCTCGTCGCCGAAGTTCCACCCGGAGTCGACGTTGACCGCGCCGTTGATCGTCACGTCGTCGGGGTTCAGCCCGAGACCGGCGACCGTGGTGTAGAAACCGACGTTGGCCCATACCCGCCCGTAGGTGCCGGGCTTGAAGAGGAACACATGGCGCTGGGTTCCGAACTGCGCGGTCGGGCTGCGCAGCTGCGCGTTGAACGCCTGGTCCACCGCCGCCTGGATGGTGGCCGCCGGGGTGGACGGCTCAAAGATCCGCACGTTCGGGCCCAGGTCAGGGGTGTCGGAGGTCGGGAGTGTCGGTGTGCTGGGCGACGTGCTCGGCGACACCGAGGTCGAACCCGACGGGCCGGAACCGGTGAAGACCTGGAACTCCCAGAGCGAGTAGCCCCACTGGGTGGCCCGGGCGGTACCGTTCACGCGCACGTAGCGACCGGTCGTCGTGGTGACGGCCGGGGTCTGCACGCCACCGGTGCCGGCGGTCGTGCTGTAGATGTTCGTCCAGGTCGTGCCGTTGGTGGACACCTGGATCTGGAAGGCGGTCGCGTAGGCGGCCTCCCAGTTCAGCGAGACGCCGCAGACGGACACGGCGGTGCCCAGGTCGACCTGGAGCCACTGCGGGTCAGCGGCCGCGCTGGACCAGCGGGTGCCGGTGTTGCCGTCGAACGCGGCCGAAGCCGGGGTACCGGCGTTCTCCGTCGACGACGCGGTCGCCGTCTTGCCCTGCGCCGCGTTGGTGGTGCCGCAGCCGCCCGGCGTGTCGGGGGTGCCACCGAAGACCTGGAACTCCCACAGCGACACGCCCCACTGGGTGGCTTTCGCGGTCGCGTTGACGCGCACGTAGCGACCGGTGCCGGTGACCGGCAGGCTCTGCTGGCCGCCGGTGCTGGTCGTGGTGGAGTAGACGTTCGTCCAGGTGGTGCCGTTGGCGGAGGTCTGGATCTGGAAGGCGGTGGCGTATGCCCCCTCCCAGTTCAGCGCGACCCGGGTGATCGACTGAGAGGAGCCGAGATCGACCTGGATCCATTGCGGGACGCTGAAGGTGCTCGACCAGCGGGTGCCCGTATTGCCATCGGTCGCGCTGCTGGCGGGGGTACCGGCGTTCTCCGTTGACGAGGCGGTCGTCGGCCGGCCCTGCGACAGCAGGGTCTCGGCCGCGTTGGCGCGGGTCGTGACCACGACGATGTACGCAACCAGCATGGCCGCCAACGCGATCACGATGGTGGCCATGCGCAGGGTGCGCCGGCTCGTCAATGATCCGGACAAACGTCGATGGCCGGGGCGGGGTTCCGACCATTCCATAGGGACTCCTTCGTGACGCTGGGGTGTCGGCGGTGTGACGCGCATGTGAGAGAGCGCTCTCACAAAGGTCACTCTGAACCCTCCTTGGAGAGGTGTCAATGCCTCGCGAAGAACGGGAGAGCGCTTACCAATACAGGCCCTTACGCAGGCCAGGGCGCCATAGCGGGCCGCTGAGCAGTGACGCCCGACGATTACCTACGTCTGGGAGCGCTCTCTAGAGGCGGTCTGAACGGCTTCTATCTCCATGACTCGGAGGATGCCGGCCGGGCGGTGGGCGGCTGCAACGGCATCGGCGGCCACATCGCCCAGCGCCTCGTCGCCGACGGTGAGACGGTCATCGACGTGTCGGCGGAGGCTCTGGCCGCCGCCGCCGCTGACGCGAGCCGCGTGGGGCCACAGGCGAGACCGTTTCATCCCTTCGGGTGAGTATCGGTGCGACGCCGGCGGGGAACGCGTGCGTGGTGGGCGGTGCCTCCATCCACGCTCCGAGTCGGAACCGGAGGAGCGATGAACACCCTGGGCAGCGAACTGACGCTACTGCATGACCTCAAAGTCGTCGTCCTGGCCGAGCTGGTGATCGCCGGGCGGCCGGAGCGGACCGTGGGTGTGCCGCTCGAGGAGCTGATGTTCGACCGGGTGGAAGCGGACCGCTACGAACTTGGCCTGCACGGTCTTCTTGACGCGGTCGTCGCGCTTGAGCGACGGGTCAGCGGCATGGGCGAGCCCGGTTGAGCCGCTGGGCCTCCGTCCGGTATTAGGCTCCGGGTCATGGCCAGGGACCGTACGTCTGAGGAAGTGCGACGGCTCGGGGAGCGGCGGATGAACACCGCCATCGTCCTGGTAGCGGTCATCTATGGCGTGGTCGCCGTCTCCGCCGTGGCGGGCACCGTGGTCCTTGCGGTCCATCTCGTGCGGACGGCGCTCTTCTGACCAGCGCCGGGCAGTGTCGGGCCAGGGGCGCGGGACGAGCGTCGCACGCCCCTGGCGGCGGTGGTGTCAGGCGCCGGGCGGCGGCGGGGGCGGCGGGTCGACGGCGATGCCGATCTGGGCGCGGGTCGAGAAGTTGCCGGCGGCATCGAAGGCGCGGACCGTGACGATGTAGGTGCCGTAGCCGGTGTAGGGCACGTAGGCGGTGGTGTTGCCGACCAGGCTGATGACCGTGCCGTTGAGGGTGACCTCGTAACCGGCGACGAACTGGTTGTCGGTGGAGGCTGCCCAGCCGACCGTCCAGGATCCGTCGGTCGGGCCGCGCAGCGTGAGGGCCGTCGGCTGGCTGGGGGCGGTGGTGTCCGGCGGCGTGCCCAGGCCCAGGACGGCGAACGGGGAGCGGTTGCCGGCGGCGTCGACGGCCCGCACGCCGAAGGACATGACCATCGGCGGTGGGACGCCCATGCTGTAGCTGGTCGTCGTGACGGTCGCGATCGGTGCGGTGCCGGTGTTGTTGTAGATCTCGTAGCCGATGACGGCGGTGTTGTCGGTCGAGGCCGTCCAGGTGAGGGTGAACGTGGTGGCCTGGGTGGTCCCGCGCAGCTGGGTCGGTGCGCTCGGCGGCCGGACGTCGCGGGCCGGTGGGCGGCCGTCGCACGGCGCGGCGTTGAGCAGGCAGCCCTGCGGCGTGCCTTGGCCGGTGGCGACCCAGCCGAAGCTGGTGGATGCGCCCGGCGCGAGGCTCGCGTTCCACGACGCGCCGACGACCACATAGTGGTTGCCCGAACGGGTCAGGACGGCGTTCCAGTGGTGGGCGATGGCGGTGCCGGCGGGCAGGTCGAACTCGACCCGCCAGTTCGGCAGGGCGGCGGCGTCGCCGGTGGTGACCGTGATGCGACCCGACGAGCCGCCCGGCCACACGCTTTCCTGGAAGAACACGGCGGTGGGGGCGGTCGCGGCACTGGCGGGTGCGGGGTTGAGCGTGATCGCGAGGACGCCGGCCGCCATGATCGCGGCCGCCCTCGACAGGAATCGACTCATGTCGATACACGATACGGGCTGTGCGCAAGGAGTTACGTCTGCCAAGAGCTTACCGCACGCATCGTCGCCGATCACTCGGGTGAACAGCCCTGTTGACCTGGGGTTTCTTCGTCGTACGGTGGTCGCTCCCAACTCGCAGGAGGTATGTGTTGCTCGATCCCGGCATGGTGACGTGGGCGCGCGTGGTGCTGCTGCAGGACCGGCCGCGACGGTACGAACTGGTGCAGGCGTACCGCATCATGACGACAGTGCAACCGCAGGTCTACCGCCCCCGGCTGGCCCGGGCGCTCGGTGACCTGGTGGACGGGTTCACCGCCGCGGCGCCGGCGGACGCGGTCGAGGCCCTGCTCGCCGAGGCCACCACAAATCTGCTCGCGTGGGCGCGGGAGCTGACCAGGACCTCGCCCGACATCGTCACCGAGGTCGTGACCCGGCAGCGCCGGCGCCGCGCCCTGGACGACGGGCCCGCGTGGGACCTCCTCGCCGTGGCCGTGGCCCTGGAGGAGGCCGGCCGCGCCGGGGCCGCCCTCACCGTGACCCAGGAGCTCATCGCCGTCGAGCGGGGACGGCGCGCGGTGCCACGCAGCCGGCTGGCGCTCGCCCTCATCCACTGCGCCGGCATCCTCCGGCGGCGCGAACGGTCGTACGACGCCGAACCGCTGCGAAACGAGGGCCTGCGGTTGCTCGACGAGCCGGATCGGCCGCGCAGCAACGCGATCGCGGCCATGCTCACCGGCACGCCGCTACCGGCCGTCGCGCGCAAGGCGCCCCGCGGCGTGCCCGGCACCAGCAGGACCCCGGCCGCCAGCAGATGAGCCCGGCCCGCGCGGGTCACGGGCAGCCGTGGCCCGCGCAGGTCCGCTGCCGGGTGAGCGTGGCGGCGAGGGGGCCGGTCGGCGGGTCGTTGCCGGCGTCGCCGTCGCGCAGCAGGTTCGTCAGCTGCCACGGGTCGCGGTCGAGGTCGTAGTACTCGCGGTCGGTCACCGCGCCCGCGTCGTCGTAGATCTCGGTGTACCGGTAGCGCCCCGGCACGTAGGTCGACGCCCACGGCGGGATGCCGGCGCCGTTGGCGGGGTCGCGCCAGTACTCCGTGAGCAGCGATCTCCGGTCGCCGGGCGCGAGGAGGTTGCGGCCGTCGACCTCGTAGCCCGGGGTCAGGCCGGCCGCGGCGAGCACGGTCGGCGTGATGTCGAGGTTCGCCGCGAGCCGGGGGTCGTTGCCGCGGGCCAGGCGGCCCGGCCACGACATGAGCAGCGGCACGCGCTCGGCCTGCAGGTACGGCATGAACTTCTCCTGCAGGCCGTGCTCGCCCCAGAACTTGCCGTTGTCCGACATCAGGATCACCAGCGTGTTGTCGAGCTCGCCGCGGGCCTCCAGCTGCCGGCGGATGCCCTCGACGGCGTCGTCGACGGAGCGCAGCGTGCGCAGCTGCCCCTGTCGCTCCTCTGCGCCCTGCTCCTGTGTACGGCCGAAGTGGCGCACGTAGGCGGGCTTGTCGCTGCGGTCGGTCTCGCGGGTGGCGGGGTTGCCCTCCCACGGGTAGCTCAGGTTCGCGTAGCGCGGCTCCGGCACCTGGGGCGCGTGCGGGGCGGTGAAGCCGGCGTAGATGAACCACGGCCGGGCGTCGTCGCGCTCGTAGCGCTCGAGGTAGCGGTTGACCTGGCCGCCGATGAACGTGGTGGAGTAGGCCGCCTTGGTCGCCACCCCGTCGACGACGAAGTCCGCGCCGGTGTAGCCGCCGCCGGTCAGCGCCCACTCGTCGAAGTTCGGCGGCCGCCGGGTGATGTCCCACGTGTTGAAGAGTTTGCCGACGGCGGCCGTGCGGTACCCGGCGGCGTGCAGCTCGTGTTGCAGGGACCGGGTGTGGTCGAACCTGTCGACGGCCGCCTGCTGCGTGACGCGGTGGTTGTGCGCGTACCGGCCGGACAGGATCGTCGCCCGGCTCGGGCAGCAGCTCGGCGTGCTCACCATCGCGTTGGGGAACGTGCGGCCGTGATCGCGCAGCCAGGCCAGAGCGCGCGGCATGACGAACGTCTGCCCGGTCCGCGCGTCGTCCATGAGCAGCAGCAGGACGTTCGGCCGGTCCGGCGGGGCCGCCCCGACGGGCTGCGCGGGTGGCACCACCGCTGTCGCCACGACCACCGTCACCACAGCCATCCAAGCCCACACAGCCACTCCAGGTGCTCATGCAATTACGTTGAGCTACACAAGCTAGCCGATTACGGGACCGCCGGGTGGATTTCGCCGTGGTACATGCCGAGGAACGGCGCGATCAGCGCGGCGACCTGGGTGAGCAGGAACCAGCCGACGCCCAGCGCCGCGACCGCGAGCAGCGCGAGCGCCGGCGCGGTCCGGGCGACCCCGAGCGCCCGCCGCAGCGCCGGCGAGTCCGTCCTGAACCCGGCGGTGAACGCCCCCACGATCACCAGCAGCACGAACGCCGCCGCGAACAGCCAGAACAGCACCGGCCCCAGATACTGCGCCGTCCACGCGAACGCGTTGTGCAGCCACTCCAGGTCGAACGGCGGGTCCATGTCGTGCAGCCGCGCCCCGCGCCACCATCCGGGCCCGTAGGCCGACAGTGGATGGAAGATGGCCGCCGCAACGGCCGACAGGATCAGCGCGTCGCGGCCGTCCGCCGGATACTGACGATCGGAGACCGGCATCGACACCTCCGGACCGGGACACGCCGTCGGAGTCGTCAGGCTATCGCGTGGGTACGCCCATCGGGCACCGTCAGTGCACGGATTCGCCGCCGGTGCACGATGGTCCGCCCGGTCGATGCAACGATCCGGCCGGGCCGGGTCGTCCTGGATGCTGAGGGCGTCGCGAGGAGGCAGCCAAGGGCAACGTCGTCGCGGAGCTGCGGCTGCGGCCGTCCGGCACGCAGCAGAAGGGCGGCTGACGCCGCAGCCACACTCAGTGCGGGTAGGCGCCGACCACGGTGGCGTCGTCGCGGGTGGGACCGGTGGCCAGCCGGCCGGCGAGGCCCCGCTGGAACTCCTGGAAGGCGGGCAGCTCCGGCAGCCCCTCGCCGTCGACCACGTGGACGAACGTCACGCCGTCGGCGAGCCGGAGCGAGGTGTACCGCAGCCCCGGCGGTGCCACGGCCGCCAGCTCCGCGAAGACGCCCTCGACCAGGCGCTGGTTCTCCTCGGCCGCCTCGGGTCTGACCTGGTAACGGATCACTGCCGCGCTCATCACGACCTCCTGTTTGTCTCAGCTGTCACCGGTACCGACCACGCGGGAACCCGGAACTCATCGGTGCGATGAATCCGGCCCCGCGCCGCGGTCAGTACCGGTGACAGCGAATGGAGGAACTTCGTGGGCGGCAGTGAACGCACGACGGTCGAGCAGCGGTGGGTGCTGGGACTGACCTCGATCGGTTCGGTGGTGGTGGCGCTGGACGTGCTGGTGGTCGCGGCGGCGCTGACCACCATCAGGCATGACCTCGACGCTTCCGTCGAGCAGCTGGAATGGACGATGAACGCCTACAGCCTCAGCTTCGCGATGCTGATGCTGACCGCGGCGGCGCTCGGCGACCGGTGGGGGCGCCGGCGTACGTACGCGGCCGGCCTGGCGCTGTTCTGCGTCGCGTCGGTTGGGTGCGCGCTGTCGACGTCGACGGCGGCGCTCATCGCGGCCCGGACCGTCCAGGGCGTCGGCGCGGCGGTCGTGATGCCCCTGGCCGTCGGTCTGCTCGGTGCGGCGTTCCCGCCCGAGCGCCGCGGCTGGGCCATCGGCGTCTTCAGCGGCCTGACCGGCCTGGCCGTGCTCAGCGGCCCGATGATCGGCGGCGCCGTGACCGAGGGGCTCGCCTGGCAGTGGATCTTCTGGATCAACGTGCCGGTCTGTGCCGTGGCGATCCCGCTCGTCCTGCGGCGCATCCCGGAGAGCACCGGGCCGGTCCGGCGGCTCGACCCGGCGGGGGCGGTGCTGAGCACCCTCGCCGTCCTCGGCATCGTCTGGGGCGTCGTCCGCGGCGCCGGCGCCGGCTGGGGGAGCCGGGAGGTGATCGGCTCGTTCGCGTTCGGCGGCCTGCTGATGCTGGGTTTCCTGGCCTGGCAGCGGCGCGCGCCGCAGCCGATGGTGCCGCCGGCGTTCTTCCGCTCGCGGGCGTTCTCCGCCGGCAACGCCGCCGGCTTCCTGCTGACCGCGGCGCTCTTCGGCGCCGTGTTCTTCCTCGCGCAGTTCATGCAGGTGGCGTTCGGCTCCGGCCCGCTGCTGGCGGGGCTGCGGCTGCTGCCGTGGACGGCGACGCTGTTCCTGGTGGCACCGATCGCCGGCCGCCTGGTGGACCGCATCGGCGAACGCCCGCTGGTGGTGACCGGGCTGACCCTGCAGGCCGCCGGCATGTTCTGGATCAGCCGCACCGACGCCGGCACCGTCCACTACGCGGAGCTGGTCGCGCCGCTGGTCATCGCCGGCTGCGGCGTGTCGATGGCGATGCCGGCGACGCAGAGCGCCGCCGTCGGCGCGCTGCCGCCGCAGGCGGTCGGCATCGCCTCCGGCATCTACAGCATGATGCGGCAGCTCGGCGGTGTCGTCGGCGTCGCGGTGCTGTCCGCGGTGTTCACCGCGGCGGGCGGATATGCCGCGTTCGCCGCCGGATGCAGCCGTGCGCTGCTGGCCGGGGGCGTACTGTCGCTGCTTGGAGCACTCGCGGGACTGGGCATCGCGGTGCGACGGGAGGCGGCGCAGCGGGAGCCGGTCGCCCAGGAGGTCGGATGAACCTGGAGGACGAGTTCGCGCTGCACCGCGGCGAGCTGGTCGCGCACTGCTACCGGATGCTCGGGTCGCTGCACGACGCCGAGGATGCGGTACAGGACACCTACCTGCGGGCGTGGCGCGGCTTCGCGGAGTTCGAGCACCGCTCGTCGGTCAGGACCTGGCTGTACCGCATCGCGACCCGGGTCTGCCTGAACGCCCTGCAGCACAGCAGCCGCCGGACGGTGCCGTCGGCGCTGGGCGCTCCCGGCACCGACCCGGACGACCTGCAGCCGCGCGACCCGGAGCTGCGCTGGCTGGAGCCGCTGCCGGACCTGGTGATCAGCGCCGACCCTGCGCAGGTCGTCGGGGCCCGGCAGAGCCTGCGCCTGGCGATGGTCGCGGCGCTGCAGCACCTGCCGCCGCGGCAGCGCGCCGTGCTGATCCTGCGCGACGTCCTGGCCTGGCAGGCGTCCGAGGTGGCCGGGCTGCTCGACACGACGCCCGCGGCGGTCAACAGCGCACTGCAGCGGGCCCGCGCCGAGCTGACCAGGCTCTCGCCCGCCGAGGACCAGCTCAGCGAGCCGGACGAGCCGGTGCGCCGGGCGCTGCTCGACCAGTACGCCAAGGCCTTCGAGACGGCGGACCTCGCCGCCCTGGAAGGGCTGCTGACCCAGGACACCCGCTGGGAGATGCCGCCGATCCCGACCTGGTTCGCCGGCCGGGACGACGTGCTGCGCCTGCTGCGGGCGAAGATGGTGCTGGAGGAGGGCGCCCGCATCATGGTGGAGACCGGCGCGAACGGGCAGCCGGCGTTCGCGTGGTACGTCCGCGGCCGCGACGGCGTGTTCCACGCGCACTCGATCCAGGTGCTGACGCTGACGGAGGCGGGCGTCGCCGCGGTGATGGACTTCCACCGCGGCGACCTGTTCGCGTCCTTCGGCCTTCCGGCCCGGCGGTGAGGCCGCTGGGCCTGCTCAGCGGAAGATCGGGGTCCACTCCTGCCGCCGCACGATGCTCACGCCCGGCGCCCGGTAGTACGGGTCGTCGTCGATGACGGCGTCGAACTCCTCCGCGGTCACGTCGAAGACCAGCAGGGCGCCGGTCTCGTCGGAATACGGCCCGGCCAGGATCACCCGGCCGGCCGCGTGGAGGGCCTGCAGCCGCTCGCGGTGCGCGGGACGCAGCGCGAGCCGGTCGGGGCTGCCGTCGAAGGCGAGCTCAAGAAGGAACACCCGGCCCATGGTAAGGCCTGCTCCAGGACGGGCGCTCCGGGTTCGTGGCGCACACCTGCCGGAACGCCGCCAGCCACTGGCGGACCTGATCGTCGGCGTGCAGGTACGGCCCGTCCGGGACGATGCGCAGCTCGACGCCGTGCAGCATGTTGAGTGCCGGCCAACGACCTGGTCCTGGGCGGACTCCGCGCTGCCGCCGGTCTGCCAGGCCGCTGCCCACCGCCCGACGTCCTCGCGTGAGCGGCTGCCGTCCAGCAGCGCCACGAAGCAGCGTTCGAGCTCTGCACGGGTCGGCCGGGGCGATGGCAGCGTCATCCGTCCAGCGTCGCAGAGGCGCAGTGCACGACGTCGGTCCGGTCGCGGACCGCTCACCGTCCGACGTATCACGCCGCCTCGATGCCGCCTCAGGCGTCCCTGACGATCATGTAGTTGGCCGTGTCGACGACGGGCCGGTAGCCGAGGGCGGCGTAGATCTTGTTCGAGGTCGGGTTGGCCTGGTCGGTGAACAGGCACACCCGGGCGCCGCCGGACTGCAACCGGCGGGAGACCTCGGCGACGGCGTTGCTGGCCCAGCCGCGCCCCCGCTGCTCCGGCGGCGTGTACACCGGGGCGATGCGGGCCACCCCGTACACCGCCGGCGTCGCCCCCGTCAGGCTCACCGGCCGGCCGGCGCCGTCGAGCCAGAACCAGAGCTGCCCCTCGCGGATGCGGCGCAGCAGCTCGGAACGGTCGGGCCTGGCGTGCACACCGGTGCCGCGCACGCGGCCGGCCTGCTCGTCGGCGTCGCCCATGAACGCCGCGACCCACCGCAGGACCAGGTCGATGTCCTCCTCGGTCACGGCCGCCAGGCGACCCGGCACCGGTGCCGGCGGCGTGACCTCGCCGAGCTCGTGCAGCCGGGTGTGGATCCTGGGCTCGGCCCGGCCGCCGGTGAGCCGGGCCAGCTCGGCGGCGCACCGCTGCACGGCGGGCAGCGCCCCGTTGACCTCCAGGGTCTCCTCGCCCCGCCGGTGCAGGGTGCGGGCCAGCTCGACGGCCGCGTCGCCGGGCATCGGCAGCAGGTACAGCGCATACGGCGGGTCCGGCGCGGTGCGCATCCCCGCCCCGACGACGGCCCCGGACCCGTCGCGGACGACCAGCCACCAGAAGTGCCGCGGCGGCCCGTCGGCCGGCCAGGACCGCGGCCGGTGTGCGTTCGCGGTCACGACCGTGTTCAGGACCGGGTCGGCGGCCAGGTGGTCACCGGCGGCGGCGAGGAACCGCGCCGCGTCGCTCGTGAACTCCAGCGCGATCATCCACGTACCGTAATCAATGCCCGGCACCGCGGGCGTGGAATTTCGCGCGGTGGCACGATGTCCCGGTGATGCTGCTGGTACCGGCCGACCCGCTGCGCCCGCGCCGTCCCGACGAGCACTTCGCCGCGGAGGCCGACGCCGCCCGCGCGGCTGGGTTGGGCGTCGCGGCCCGCATCCGGACACCCCGCACGACGCCCCGCCCGCCGGCGTCGACCTGTCCGCCGTCGAGCCGCTCGTCGCCGCGCTGCGCCTGCCGTTCGTGACGGTCGACCTCGCCCTGCGCACCGACGGCGTGTGGCGGGTCATCGAGCTCGGCGACGGCCAGGTCAGCGACCGCCCCGGCACCGTCACCGCGGACACCTTCGTCAGCGCCGTCATCCAGGCGGCCTGACCGCCGCCGGCGGGCACCCGCGGAGATCACCGCTCGTGTGAGGATGGCGGCATGCTGATCATCGCGGGTGCGGAGCAGGCGGACGGGATCGACGTCATCGCGGTCGATCTCAAGGGGTTCCCGAACTGGCACGCGTGGAGCGCTGTCCCGGGTGAGGTCATCGGCACGTGGGAGGGTGAGCGCGTCGCCACGGTGATCGGCCTGGTCGCCGCGCTGCCCAGGGCGGAGATGGCGCGCTGCTTCGTGCCGCGGTACGGCATCCGGCTGCGCCGCGGATCGCAGGTGCTGGCGGAGGCCGCGTTCTGCTTCGAGTGCAGCAACGTCCTGCTGGTGCCGATCACCACCGGCGCGCGGGGGTCGGACCTGTCCGGGTTCGACACCGAGAGCCGGCCGGCGCAGGACCTGCTGGAGCTGTTCCGGTCCTGCACCGTGTGAGCATCCCGATCCGAGGACCAGCGCACGGCGTGGCGGATACGCGACGCATTGCCGGTCCGGCCCGGCGCCGGTGGCGATGATGTGGCGATGGGGAAGACCCGCGACGGCATCGTGACCGCGCTGGCGGTCCTCGTCGCCGGCTGCCCCCTCGCGTGCATCGTCGCCGGGCTCGTCGACGGCCTCGGGCCGTGGGTGCTCGCCGTCGTGGCGGTGCTCGCCGCCGGGGTCGGCTGGCTGACGTGGCGGGACGTCCGCACCACCCGGGCCCGGCAGCGCGCGGCGGACGCCGTGCACGACCTGTACATCGACGCGCTGGACCGGGTCGAGGCCGGTGACCTGGCCGGCGCCGCGGCGCGGTTCGAGGAGGCACTCGGCGCGGGCGACGACCTCACCGCGGAGCTCATGCAGGGCCTCGCCGCCGTCCACCTCGCGCAGGGCGCCACCGGGCAGGCGGTCGCCGTGTGGCAGAGCGCCTACCAGCTCGGCCGAGACGAGCACGGCGACGACGCCCTGCCGGCCCTGGCCGCCGCGAACGGTCTCGCGGCGGCGCTGCTGACGCACGGCGAGCGGGCCGCGGCGGCCGAGCGCTACCAGGACACCCTGGCCCGGTGCCGACGGCTGCTCGGCGACGCCCATCCGGAGACGGTTGCCGCGCTGAACGGTGCGACGAGGACAGCAACGGACCCGCCGCACGAGCAGGTCGCCGAGCTGTACGAGCGGCTCTTCGGCGGCGAGCACCCCGACACGCGCATCGCCCGGCGGCAGGCGGCGCCGGACGACCCGGCAACGGCCCGGCTCGCCGCCGGGGACCTGGCCGGCGCCCGGGCGCTGTACGAGCAGGCCGGGGCGACCCCGGCGGCGCTGAACGACCTCGCCATGGTGCTGCGCGAGCAGCGGGACCTGATGGCGGCCTACCGTGCCTACGAACGGGCCGCCGAGCTGAGCGACCCTCTGGACCCGTGGCATGTGGCCGCCCGCAACGGGATCGCGCGGGTGATGCTGCTGCAGGGTGACGACACCAACGCCACGACCGAGCTGGCCGCGGTCGTCGAGGCGTGCGCCGCGCGGTACGGCGGGCAGCACCCCGAGACCGAGGCGGCCCGCCGCAACCTCGAGCGGGTCAGCGCAGCGTCTTCCTGAACCAGTGCCCGGCATACGGGTTGTCGTTGAACGCGGGGACCTCGTGGAAGCCGTGGCGGGTGTACAGGGCGCGGGCCTCGACCAGGTCGGTGCGCACATCGAGGCGCAGCGAGGTGACGCCGTCGGCGCGGGCCTGCTCCTCGGCGACGGTCAGCAGCCGGACGCCGAGGCCCCGGCGGCGGGCGGTGCCGGCGACGTACACGCGGGTCAGCTCGCCGACGCGGGCGCCGTCCTCGGTGACGTAGCGCAGGCCGATGCAGCCGGCGAGCCGGTCGCCGAGGGTCGCGACCCAGAACCAGCCGGTCGGCGGCTGCAGGTCCTCGTCGGCGTCCTCGGTGAGGATGTCGTCGATCTCTGCCTCGGTCATCGGGCGGTCGTAGTATCGCCCGCCGATGTCGTGGTAGTAGTCGCGCAGTGCCTGGCGGGCGGGCGCCGAGGCCGGCTGCACGGCGGCGACGACAAGGGTGTCGGGATCGGCCATCACCGGGCCATCATCATCTGACCCGCCCGGGATTCGCCACCGGATTGCGGATCGGCAGCGGTGCCCGGTCATGGCAAGATGCGAGGCACCCGACGAGCCGAAGGACCCGATGAGCGCTGGACTTGCGGCGGAGCTCTGCTACGTCGACGCGGTGAGACCGCGTCCGGCAGACGTCCTGGCCGGGATCCGACGGTACTGGCCGTCGGTCGAGCTCGTGGACGGCACCGGCCGCGGCGGCGGGCTGATGGTCGGGTTCCCCGAGCTGAGCACGGACACCGGTATCCGCCTGCTCGTGTCGGTCGGGCGGTCGGTGCCGCAGCCGGGCGACGCCGGCGGCCGCAGGGACCTCACCCAGACCTGGGAGTGGCCGGACGCTGCCGCGACGATGGCGGCGGTGCGGCACACCGTGACGGTCACGGAGGTCTTTGGTACGTCGTTCGCCCCCGCGAACCGGGTGCGGGCGTTCATCTCGGCCGTCCGGGGTCTCGCTGAGGGCCCGGTGCCCGCCGGGATCTGGTGGCCGGCGGGCGGCGTCGCCACCCCGCCCGCGGCGCTGGCGGTGCGCCCGCTGGCGGGGCTGGTCAACGTGCGGCTGTACAACGTCGCCGGCAGCCCCGGCCTGCTGCTGATGGACACCCTCGGCATGGCCCCGCTCGGGCTGCCCGACCTGGAGTGCGTGTTCAGCGGGCTGCCGGAGGAGCACATGGCCGGTTACCTGACCGCGGTCGCCGAGGACCTGGTCGCCGGTCACACGATCCGCGGCGGCAGCCTCATGCAGGGGCTGCTGCCGGACCAGCGGTGGCGGGTCACGACCGGTTCGGCGTCGGTCGCCCCCGACCGGCAGGTGCTGTCGATAGCGACCACCTGATCAGGGTCCCGGGTCGCCGGCCGCCCGGTGGGTCGGTCGCTGGCGCACGAGCACGTCGATGTCCTCCGGCGGGACGGGCCGCCCCAGGTGGTACCCCTGGGCGCGTTCACAGCCGAGGTGCTGCAGCTGCCGGTACGCCTCGGCGCTCTCCACGCCCTCCGCCACCACCTCGAGGTTGATGCCGTGCGCCAGGGCGATGATGCCCGCGACGAGGCCGCCGTTCGGCTCGCCGGTCGCCAGCGACATCACGAACGACTTGTCGATCTTCAGTTCGTGGATGGGGAAGGTGTGCAGGCGGCTCAGCGAGGAGTGGCCGGTGCCGAAGTCGTCGACGGAGAGCCTGACACCGGTGGCGGCGATCTCCCGCAGGCCGGCGAGCACCTGCCGGTCCTCGCCGGCCAGAAGGGTCTCGGTGATCTCCAGGGTCAGCCGGTCGGGTGCGACCGGCCGCGGTCAGGGCGGCGTGCACCTGCCGCGGCAGCGCGGGACCCAGCTGCAGCGGCGAGACGTTCACCGCGAGCGTGAGCCGCCCCCATCGGCTCACCTGGGCGCACGCGGTGCGCAGGACCCAGTCCCCGAGCTCCTCGATGAGCCCGATCGACTCGGCCACGGCGATGAACTCGTCCGGTGGCACGAAACCCCGCTGCGGATGCGGCCAGCGCAGCAGCGCCTCCACGCCGGTGATCTGCCCGGTGCGGGTGTCGACGATCGGCTGGTAGTGCAGCAGCATCTGCTCGCCGGCGACGGCCGCCCGCAGCGCGGCCGCCAGCTCGATGCGGGCCAGCGCGACCGAGTGCATCGCGGGTTCGAACCGCCGCCGCCGGTCCTTGCCGGCGCCCTTCGCCACGTACATGGCCAGGTCGGCGTTGCGCATGATGTCGTCGGCAGTGCCCGCGCCGCCGCATTCGGCGATGCCGACGCTCGCCGCGATCTGGATCGTCACGTCGGCGGGGACCGGCAGGCACACCGGCTCCCGCAGGACCGTCATCGCGCGGTCGGCGACGTCGGCGGCGACGCAGTGCCGCCACCCGCCGGCGTCCGGTCCGCCGCCGGCGGCAGAGCCGCCGACCGTGTCGGCGGCTCTGCCGCCGGGCACGACGAGGATGGCGAACTCGTCGCCGCCGAGCCTGGCGACGACGTCGCCCGGGCGGGTGACGTGCCGTAGCCGCTCGGCGACGATGCGCAGCAGCTCGTCGCCGGCGGAGTGGCCGTAGCTGTCGTTGACGGCCTTGAAGCCGTCCAGGTCCAGCATGAGCACCGAGAAGTGGTCGCAGTCCGGGTCGTGGCCGGGCGCCAGCGCCGCGTGGATGCTCTCGGTGAACCGGTTGCGGTTGGGCAGCCCGGTGAGCGCGTCGTGGAACGCCTGATGGGTGAGTTCCACCGTGGACGCCTGGAGCCGGGCCGCCAGGTCACGCGCGGTCGCGAGGGAGGCCGCCTGGTTCTGCAGCAGCAGCGCGTAGTCGACGACGGCGTCGGACACGGCGAAGTCGTCGAGGGTCAGGCCCAGCCCGCCGAGCGCGGCCGTGTCCGTCACCCACGGCGAGCCGACGAAGAACAGCACCCCGTCGGCGGCGTCGTGCAGCATCTGCCCGCGCAGGGTCACGCTGCGGTCGGTGGTGCCGCGCAGCAGGAAGATCGACCGTGCCCGGCCGGCCATCGCCTCGAACGTCGACGCCGAACGCGGCGTGGTGACGGTGAACAGGCTGCCGAGCGGCGCGCCGGGCCGGATGCCGGGGCAGAGCCGGTGCAGGGACGGCCCCGCCTGCAGGATGCGCAGGTCCCGGTCGAGCACGAGATGGAACGGGAACGCCGCCGCGAACAGCGGCCGGCGCAGCGTCCATCCGGGCTCCGCCCGCGCCTGCGCGAGCTCGGATGTCATCGTGCGTCCGTGAGCTCCCTGGCCGGTTCGGACTCGATCAGGAACTCGTCGTGCTCGGCGCGGTCGCCCTTGGTGACCGTGTGCTTGACGTGGACGTCGAGAGTGAACAGCTCGCCGAGCCCTTCGACCAGCCCGACGACCATCGGCGCCAGTCCGGCCCGGTGCGACCAGTACTCCAGGCGCAGCTGCCCCGGCCCGGTCTGTTCGCACACGAACGACGGCGGCTCCAGGTGCGGCATGCTCAGGCTGAGCCGCGCGTGCATGGCGTCGAGGTTGCCGAGGAACTCCGGCAGGGTCCGCCCCATGGTCTCGAACACCGCGCCGTACCCCTTGCGCCCGGTGTAGAGGATCCAGTGCTTGCCGAACGCGCGGAGCACCTCCTCGGGGGTCAGGCCGAGCGTCGCGCTCGCCGCGAGCACCAGGCGCCCGGTGATGTCGTCGGGGTAGACGTCCATGCCGACGAACGCCTCGAACTCGACCCCGGCCCGCTGTTTGATGTCGGCCCACAGGGCCTCACCGCCCAGCTCGACCACCAGATCCTGGACGCCCTGGTTGACCAAGCCGTACATACGCCTCGCCTCGCCTCCGGTCCGGGCCCGACGAGCAGATCGGCAACCGGCCGCCGTATCTGAGGAACGCCGGGCAACATCACCCGTCGGCTGGTTGCAGCAGGAGGTTGCCGAGGTCGCGGAGGAAGGCGACCGCGTCGCGGCCGTTGAGGACTCGGTGGTCGTAGGCGAGACCGAGCTGCACGACGGTGCGCTGGGCGGGCGCGCCGGCGGGGTCGAGGAAGACCTCGGTCTGGCGGCCGGCGAGGGACACGGCGCAGGACGTGCCGGGCAGGATGACGGGGACGGCGTGGGTGATGTCGTCGTCGGTGTGCAGGGCGAGCAGGATGTTCGCGCCGGTGAGGTCGCCGGCGCGGAAGGCGCCGCGCAGCGCGGTCATCCGGTGGGCCATCAGCCGGGCGGCGAGGTCGCGGACCGGGGTGGCCTGCACGGCCCGCAGGACCGGCACGTGCAGGCCCTTGCCCACGTCGATGGTGACGCCGACGTCGGCGCTGTCGGGGACGTGCACGACCCCGGGCTCGACGAGGTGGGCGAAGCACAGCGGATGGGTGCCCAGCAGCGTGCCGATGGCGGCGATGAGCAGTTCCGGGACGCCGACGAGGCGGCGGTACTCCCGGGTCAGCGCCTGCGCGTGACCGATCGCCACGTCGAGCGGGACCTTCACGGCGACGAACGCGGCCGGCACGGTGCGGTGCGACTCGGCGACGACGGCACCGACCGCCCGCTGCCCCGCGGGCAGCTCGAGGCGCCGCCCCGGTGGCAGGACGTCCGGCCCCGAGCAGGCGGCGCCGGGGACGTCCGGGTCCGAACGGACCGGGTCCGGGGCGGAGCGGCCGTGAGCGCGGCCAGGTCCGCGACCCGGACGACCTTCCGCCCGAGGGCCCGCACGGCGGCCATCGGGATGCCCCGGTCCGCCATCGCCCGCAGCGCGGGCTCCGTGATGACCGGCCCGCCGTCGCCGGCACCGGGATCGGGCGCCAGGAGCCGGTCCCGCTCCGCCTCCGACCCGGACAGCCGCCCCAGCACCGTCCCCGGCCCGCATTCGGCGCCGACCGGCACCGCGTGGTGCAGCACCCCGTCCGCGGGGCTCGGCAACTCCTCCGCGGCCTTCGACGTCTCCACCGTCGCGACCGGGTCGCCCGAGCGCACCGTCGCGCCCGACGGGACGATCCACTCGACGAGCGTGTAGGTGGTGTCGTTGGCGTTGAGCTTCGGGACCAGGATCTCGGTCATGCCGTCGCCTCCGCTGCGCTCCGGAGCGGCCATGGGTCTGCCTCCAGCACGGCCCGCACGATGGTGTCCTGCTGCACGAGCACGCCGCGTTCCAGGTGCGCGGCGGTCGGGATCACGGCGTCGGCGGCCTGCACCAGTCGTACGGGCCCTGACGGGGTGCCCCACAGCGCCTGCTGCAGCCGGTAGGCGACCTCGGTGCCCCACGCCGCGCCCGGCGGGCCGTCCTCCACGACCAGGACCCGCCGTGCCGCCGCCGCGAGGGGCAGCAGCGGTTCGATGTCGAGGGGGTGCAGCCGGGCGGGGACGAGCAGGCGGCCGCTCAGCTCGTACCGCAGCAGCAGCGTGCGCATCGCGGCGGTGGCCCTGCCGGCCGGCCCGCCGGGGGTGACGAGCAGGTAGTCATCGGCAGGGGTGTCGTCGTCGACGCGGACGGCCGCGAACCCACCGGTGTGCGTGACGGCGAACAGTTCGAGTGCGTCGCGCAGCGGCGCATGGGGGGTCCGCGGGGTGGGAACCCCCCGCGCGGGACCCGCCGCTTGCGGTGGGGCGGCTGGAAACAGTTCGAGTGCGTCGCGGAGCGGCGCATGGGGGGTCCGCGGGGTGGGAACCCCCCGCGCGGGACCCGCCGCTTGCGGTGGGGCGGCTGGAAACAGTTCGAGTGCGTCGCGCAGCGGCGCATGGGGGGTCTGCGGGGTGGGAACCCCCCGCGCGGGACCCGCCGCTTGCGGTGGGGCGGCTGGAAACAGTTCGAGTGCGTCGCGCAGCGGCGCGGTGTAGAGCGTCTTGTCCTCGAACAGCAGCGCCGGCCGGCCGCTGCCCAGCATCTCCCGCAGCAGGTCGGCCGGGTCGTGGTACGGGGTCAGTTCGTACACGTCGAGGCCGGGCACGCCGATGAAGTGTTTCTGCGGGCTCTGGCTGTGGGTGGGGCCGTAGCCGCGGTTGCCGCCGGTCGGGCAGCGCACCACGACGGGCATCGGCACGGGATGGCCGTACATCGTGGTGGACTTGGCGGCGAAGTTGACGATCTGGTCGAAGGCGAGCGCGACGAAGTCGGCGAACATCATCTCGACGATGACCTTGTCGCCGGCGAGGGCGAGGCCGTTGGCGACGCCGACGATGCCGGCCTCGCTGATCGGGGTCGTGATGACCTGCCGCGGGAAGCGGGTCGACAGGCCGCGGGTGATGCCGAACGCGCCGCCGTAGGGGTCGGCGATGTCCTCACCGAGCAGGTACAGCGCCGGGTCCTCGGCCAGGAGCGTGCCGAGGGCGGCGTTGAGCGCGTCACCGACCCGCCGTGGCGCGTTCATCGCCGCTCCTGGACGGGCGGCCGCCCGGACACGTCGCGCACGACGGCGGCGACCCGGTCGCGTTGCGCGGCGTCGATGGCGGCGAAGCGCGTTCCCAATGTCGCGGTGTACCGGGTGTGCCAGTCCGCGGCCCGCAGCCGGGCCAGCTCCGAGGCGTCGCGGGGGTCGTCGCCCTTGCTGTGCGGGCCGAGCCGCCGGGTCGCGAACTCCACGACGAGCGGGCCGCCGCCGTCGCGCACCCGGGTCAGGGGCTTGTCGAGCAGGTCCCGCATGTCCGGCACGTCGTCGGCGGGCACGTACAGGTAGGCGGCGCCGAACGCGTCGGCGCGGGCGGCGATCGTCCCGGCGAGCTGCGTCGCGGTCGGGGTGCTCTGCGCGATGCCGTTGTGCTCCACGGCGACCAGCAGCGGCAGCCTCCACAGCGCCGCCATGTTCAGCGCCTCGTACACCGCGCCCTCGCCCCAGGTGCCGTCGCCGATGTGGACGCAGGCGAGGCCGCCGGGTTCGTGGTGGGCGAGGTGCAGGGCGGCGCCGGCGGCGACGGGCAGGCTCTCGCCCTGCACGCCGGTGGACAGGTACCGGCCGCGTTTCAGGTGCTGGCTGCCGCCGACCCCGCCGCAGACCGCGCCTTCCCGGCCCATGATCTCGGCGAGGAGCCCGGCCGGGTCGTCGAACCGGGCGAGGTAGTGGCCGTGGCCGCGGTGGTTGCTGAACACGAAGTCGCCGGGGTGCAGCAGGGGCCGCAGCGCGACCGGGACCGGCTCCTGGCCGAGGCAGGTGTGGGTGGTGCCGTGCAGCAGCCCGCGGCCGAACAGGTCGAGCAGCGCGGTCTCGAAGTGCCGGATGAGCAGCAGCAGCCGCAGGTCGTCGTCGTTCACCGGGGCCGCCGAGCGAGCAGCGCGGCCAGGGCGCGCCGCCGCGCCTGGTCGACGGGTTCGGGCTCGCCGACCGGCAGGTCCGTGAGGTACCGCTCGAACGTGCCCGGGTCGAGGCCGCCGGTGAACGCGCCCGCCGCCGCCCGCCCGGCCGCGGCGACCGCGGCGTGGTGCGCGGGGTCGGTCAGCAGGCGCCACAGTGCGGCCAGCCACGGGCCGAGGTCCTGCGGCGGCAGCTCGGGTTCGGGGTACGGTGCGTCCGGCCGCTGCGGCAGGTACCGGCGGATCGGCGTGACCGGCAGCAGGTAGGGCACGCCGAGCTTGGCCTCGCCGAGACCGCCGACGTCGGCGGCGAGGACGGGCACGCCGTGCAGCATCGCCTCGACGGCGGTGTAGCCGAACGTCTCGTCCCACAGCGACGGCATGAGCAGGGCCCGGCTGCGGGCGTAGACGGCGGCGAGGTCGTCGGCGGGCGGCACGATCGTGATGTTCGGCCGGCGGGCGAGGTCGGCGCGGTCCCCGGCGGTGGTGCCCCACGTGGGCACGGCCAGGAACGGCACCTGCGGGCAGGCGTCGGCGAGCCCGAGCAGGACCGGCAGTCCTTTGAATCCGCACGGGTTCACCATGGTGACCGCGTCGCCGGTGCTGGCGGGCCACGGTCCCGGGCCGTACACCGGCGGGTGGATCAGCGTGGGGTCGAGCTCGCCGTACGCGCGGACGTAGTCGCGGGCGGCGCCGCTGACGGCGACGACCCCGGCGGCCCGGCGGACCAGCCGCAGCCCGGAATCGTTCGGGTAGAAGGCACGCGGGCCGAACGGCAGCTGCTGCAGCGTGTGCACCAGGTACACGACCCGGCCGGGGGTGGCGCGCAGGGCGGTGCCGAGCATCAGCAGCCCCGGGTCGTCGGACGGGACCAGGGTCCGGTCGGGCCGTTCGGCGGCGGCGACCGCGAGCACCTGCGCGGCGAGCCGGGACGGCGCGGTGACGGCGTGGACGGTGACCCCGCGGAACGTGTAGACGACCGTGTCGCCGGTCTGCCGGGCGTCGCTGACGCCGCGCCCGGCGAGGTCGGCGAGGAGGTCCTCGACGGTGAGGCGGTGTTCGGTGGCGTGCAGCGGGGTCACCGCGACGCAGCGGTGCCCGCGGGCGGCGAGCGCTTCGAGCAGGATCCGGTTGGACCGGTTGGCGCCGCCGTGGCTGGGCAGGTACCGCATGTTCTGCGCCAGCAGGACGGTCAGGGCAGCCATCTACTCGGCCTGGGCCAGCAGCGCCGCGATCTGCGCGTCGGACATCCCGTCGAGCTCGGCCATGACGGCGGCGAGCTCGTCGGGTTCGAGCCCGTCGAGCTGCGCCTGGGTGATCGCCCGGGCCGCCGCCGCGACGGTCAGGTCCGTCTCGAACAGCGCGTCGACGGGCACCTCGACGCCCATCGTCTCCTGCACGCGGGCCAGGAACGCGACCAGGGTCAGCGACTGGCCGCCGAGGACGAAGAAGTCGTCGTCGACCGACGTGGCGGGCAGCCCGAGGCCGGCCCAGATCCGCAGGACCGCCGCCTCGGTGGTGTCGGGGGTTGGCGCTGTCATGCTCGGTCTCCTGCCGTTCAGCGCGCGCTGCGCGGACGCATGTCGGTCCACGCGGCGTCGATGTGGTCGAGGCACTCCTGGCGGGTCCCGGCGGTGCCGTCGGGGTGCCAGCCGGCGGGCGGCGCCTCGCCGGCGGGCCAGATCGAGTACTGGTCCTCGTCGTTGCGGACCACCTGGAACCGCTGCTCACTCATCCGTGAGGCTCCTAACTTTCGCGGCGCGCACCCGGGCGCCGATGAGGTCGTCCGGGGTGGCGTCGGGGACCCGCTCGTCGAACCCGGCCAGGCTCGGCAGCCGCAGCGACACCAGGACCTGCACCGCCATCACCGCGGCGAGGAGCAGGAACAGCAGCGCCGTCCCGCGTCCCGCACCGACGCCGATGACGGCGCCGACGGTGCCGGACAGGGCACCGCCGGGCGCCATCAGCGGCTCCAGCAGGCGGCTGCCGACGGGGCCGACGACGGCGTAGCCGATCGGGATGGTGGAGAATGCGATGACGGTGTTCACCGCGAACACCCGGCCGTGGAAGCGCTGCGGCACCTTCACCTGGACGATCGTGGTGTAGACGCCGTTGGCGAGGGTCAGCCCGAACGACATGCCCAGCGCGCCGACGGCGACGAGCAGCTCACTGGTGCGCAGCCCGGGCAGCGCGCTGAACACGGCGAGCAGCAGCACGACCAGCAGCATGCCGCGGACCCGCTGCCGTCGGGGGCCGCCCCAGAAGCTCATCAGCAGCCCGCCGAGGATCGCGCCGAGCCCGCCGGCCATGCTGACCCGGGCCACCGCGCCGAGGTCGGCGAAGGACAGCACCAGCGGCGACAGCAGCAGGAACAGCGGCGTCATGAACAGGTTGAGCACCGCGAAGAAGATGAGCACCGGCCGTAGCCCGCCCTCGCCGAGGGAGTACCGCCAGCCGCCGACGACCTCCTGCCAGAACGTCTCGCGGCGGGCCCACGCGAGGGTCCGCGGGAACCGGACGGCCACGACGACGGCGACCGCGCACACGTAGCTGGCGACGTCCAGCAGCAGCACCCCGCGCAGCCCGACGGTCGCCATCAGCGCGGCGGCGGCCAGGGGCACGAGGAACTGCCCGGCGCCGAAGCTCAGCTGGACGATGCCGTTGGCGTGGCCGAGGTACCGCTTCGGCACGAGCTGCGGCACCGCTGACGCGAACGCCAGCCGCTGGAACGTCAACGCGACCGACAGGGTCACCAGGAGCACGTAGATGTGCCCGACGCGCAGGGTGCCGGTGAGCGCGAGGGCGAGCAGGACCGCCTGGCTGGCGCCGGCGGCGACGTCCCCGGCGAGCATGACGGTGCGCCGGTCGTAGCGGTCGACGACGGCACCGGCGATCGGCGCGACCAGCATCCCCGGCACCAGGCCGAGGACCGCGAACACCGCGAACCGCACCAGCGAACCGGTCTCCAGGTAGATCCACAGCGGAATCGCGAACTCGGTGAGTGCCGAGCCGACGATCGACACCAGCTGCCCGGCGGCGACGGCGAGGAACCGGCCCAGGCTCGGCTCGGGACCGCCGGTGTCGGTGGCGGACGCGGAGCGGCCGGCGACGACCCAGCCGCCGCCGGGGTCCCGCAGCGTCTCCCCGGTGCGGTGGACCGCGGTGACGACGCCGGCGAGCTCGGTCGCGCGGTACTTGAGGAAGAAGTGCCCCGCCTCGTCCAGCACGACGAGCGCCGTCGTGCCGGTGAGGAAGTGCCACTCCTTGAACCGTTCGGCGTAGAACTCGGTCTGGGTGTCCTGGCTGCCGACGACGGAGACGATCGGCGCGTGCAGCGGCGTGACCGTCCCCGCGGCCACCTCGGCGAAGAGGCCGGTGAAGTACTCCTCGGCGAGCCTGGTGTGCTCCCGCATGTTGCGGATGATGGTGTCGGCCTCGGCACGGTCGAACTCGGCCATGTCGACGCCCATCGACCGCAGCCAGTTCTCGTAGACGCGGTTGCCCAGCAGCGCCTCCCGGCCGGCGATCCGCGACAGCAGCCCGGTGACCCGGCCGGTGGGGCGGGCGAACGGGAACACGGCGCCGATGTAGACGGCCTCCACGGTCCGCCCGGCCGCCTCGAGCCTGCGGGCGAGCTCGACGGCGAGGGACGAGCCGACGCCGCAGTGCCCGTAGACGATGAGGGGCCCTTCGACCCGTTCGAGGATCTCCGCGGTGCAGCGGGCGGCGAGCTCGTCGAACGGCAGCGCCGCCTCCTTGAGCCCGATGTCCTGCCCGGGGATCGCGACGGCGTGCAGCGACCAGCCGGCCGGCAGCGCGTCGGCCAGCGGCTGGTAGACCACGGCGCTGCCACCGCCGTACGGCACGCACACCAGCGACGCGACCCGCTGCCCGGCCGGCACGGGGCGGGTCAGCTCGTTGAGCAGCCGCCTCGGCCCGCGCGCACCGGCCGGGGTGTCCAGCAGTGCCGCCAGGGCGCGGATCGTGCGGTGCTGGAACACGTCGAGCACCGACACGCCGCCGCCGGTCGCCTTGCGCAGCCGGGCGACGACCTGGGTGGCGATCAGCGAGTGCCCGCCGAGGTCGAAGAAGTCGTCGTCGACGCCGAGGGTCTCGACGGTGAGCAGGTCCCGCCAGATCTCGGCGACGAGCCGTTCGGCCGGGGTCCGCGGCTCGACGAGCTCGGTGGCGGCGTCGCGGCGGATCACCGGGGCCGGCAGCGCCCGCCGGTCGAGCTTGCCGTTGGGGGTGAGCGGCAGCTCCGGCAGCACGACGATCCCGGACGGGACCATGTAGTCGGGCAGGCGGGTGCGCAGCGCCGCCCGCAGCGGCCCGTCGTCGAGGTCGGCGCCGGCGGCGAGGTACGCGACGAGCCGCTTGTCGCCGGGGCTGTCCTCGCGCACGACCACGGCGGCGTCGCGGACCCCGGGCTGCTCGCGCAGGGCGGCCTCGATCTCGCCGAGCTCGATGCGCAGCCCGCGCAGCTTCACCTGGGTGTCGATGCGGCCGAGGAAGTCGATCGTGCCGTCGGGGCGGCGGCGGGCCAGGTCACCGGTCGCGTACATCCGGGTGCCCGGCGGCCCGTACGGGTCGGGCAGGAACCGTTCCGCGGTCAGCGCCGCGCGCCGCAGGTAGCCGGTGGCGAGGCCGGTCCCGGCGATGAACAGCTGCCCGGGGACGCCGGCGGGGACGGGCCGCAGCCTCGCGTCCAGGACGTACAGGGCGATGTTCTGGATCGGCGCGCCGATCGGCACCCGCGCGAGCCCGGCGAGGGCGTCGCCGTCGCAGTGCCAGGCGGACACGTCGATCGCCGCCTCCGTCGGCCCGTACAGGTTGTGCAGCCCGGCGGGGAGCGTGGCGAGGCAGCGGCGGGCCAGGTCGACCGGCAGTTCCTCGCCGCTGCACACGATCCGCCGCAGCGACGTGCACCCGGACACGCCGTCGGCGCCGAGGAACACGGCGAGCATCGACGGCACGAAGTGCAGCGTGGTGACCCGTTCGGCGCGGATCAGGTCGCGGAGGTATTCGGCGTCGCGGTGCCCGCCGGGCGCGGCGAGGACCAGGCGGGCGCCGGTGAGCAGCGGCCAGAAGAACTCCCACACCGACACGTCGAAGCTCGCCGGTGTCTTCTGCAGCACCGCGTCGTCGTGCTGGAGCCGGTACTCGCGCTGCATCCAGTCGAGCCGGTTGACGATGCCCCGGTGGGTGTTGGGCACGCCCTTCGGCCGGCCGGTGGAGCCGGACGTGTAGATGACGTATGCGACGTCGTCCGGCGTGAGGTCGTCCGGGGGTGGGTCGCAGGCCGGGAGCGGATCGTCGAGCATGACCACCGTGGCGTCGCTGGGCGGCAGCGACGGCGCCAGGCGGGCCTGGGTCAGCACGACCGGCGCGGCGGCGTCGGCGAGCATGAACGCGAGGCGGTCCGGTGGGTACTGCGGATCGAGGGGCACGTAGGCGGCGCCGGCGCGCATGACGGCCAGGAGTGCGACGACGAGTTCGGGGGAGCGTTCCGCGCAGACGGCGACCAGGTCGCCGCGGGAGACGCCGAGCCGCCGCAGGTGCCCGGCGAGGGCCGCGGACCGGGCGTCGAGGTCGGCGTAGGTGAGGTCGTGGCCGTCGAAGGTGACGGCGACGGCGCCGGGCCGCTCCGTGACGGTCCGGGCGATCAGCGACGGTAGCGTCGCGCCCGCGGGCAGGTCGACCCGCTGCGGGCGGCGGACGAGGTCGTCGCGCTCCCCGGGCTCCAGCAGGTCCACGTCGGACAGTCGCAGGCCGGGGTCGGCGGCGACGGCGCGCAGGAACGCCGACAGGTGCCGGGCGAGCCGCCGCGCGGTGCCGGCGCTGTACAGGTCCGTGTTGTAGACGAACGTCGCCCACAGCTCGTCCGGCGCCTCCTTGACGTACAGCTCCACCTCGAACCGGGTCGCGGTGACCGGCGCCGGCCAGTGCCCGAGCGTCAGCCCGGCGAACGCGCGGCCGGTGGTCTCGGCGTAGTTCTGCATCGCGAACAGCGCCTGGAACAGCGGCGGGCGGCGCACGTCGCGCGGCACGTCCAGGTCCTGCACGAGCTGCTCGAACGGCAGCTCCTGATGCGTGTACGCGGACAGGCAGGTCTCCCGGGTGCGGGCCAGGAGCTCGGCGAACGTGGGGTCGCCGGAAAGCCGCGCCCGCAGCGTCAGCGTGTTGACGAACATGCCGACGAGGCGCTCCAGCTCCGGGTGCGCCCGGCCGGCGACGGGGGAGCCGACGGCGAAGTCCGTCTGGCCGCCGGCCCGGCCCAGCACCGCGTGGAACGCGGCGAGCAGCGTCATCGACAGCGTCGCCCCGTGCGCGTGGCTCAGCGCCCGCAGCTCGTCGCGCAACGCCCCGCCGAGCGCGACGGTGTGCTCGGCGCCGTTGAACGTCTGGCGGGCCGGCCGCGGATGGTCGGTCGGCAGCTCCAGCGGCTCGACGCCGGCGAGCTCCTCCCGCCAGTACGCGAGGGCCGTGTCCTTCGCCTGACCGGCCATCCGGTCGCGCTGCCAGGCGGCGTAGTCGCGGTAGCGCACCGGCGGGTCGGGCAGCGGCGTCGCCGAGTACAGGGCGGCGAGCTCGTCGGCGAACACGTCCATCGACCAGCCGTCGGTGACGATGTGGTGGATCGCGACGACGAGCAGGTGGTCGGCGGCGGCGAGGCGGATCAGCGCCGGCCGGACGAGCGGGCCGGCGGCGAGGTCGAACGGCTCGGCGACGTGCGCCGCCACGAGACGCCGCGCCTCGTGTTCTGTGGAGCCCTCGCCGCCGGCGGTCAGTACCGGCACGTCAACCGGTCGGGGTGGGTCGACGTGGACGACCGGCCGGCCGTCGCCGGGGTCGGTGAACCGGCTGCGCAGCGGCTCGTGCCGGGCGACGACCCCGCTGAACGCGGCCGCCAGCGCGGCCGGGTCGAGGTCGCCGTGCAGGCGCAGCACGACCGGGATGCTCGCGGCGCCGGTGCCGGGCGCGAACTGCTCCAGGAACCACAGCCGTTCCTGCGCGAACGACAGCGGCACCGGCTGGTCGGCGGGCAGCGGCGGGACGACCGGCGCGGCCGGTGCCTGCTGGCGCAGCCGCCGCTCCAGCAGTGCCCGTTTCGCGGACGACAGTCCCTCACGGGAAGGGGTGGTGGTCACGGCGTCGGCTCCCCGTCCAGCGCGAGCAGCGCCTCGGCGTCCTCGTCGGTCAGCGCCGCCAGGTCGGCGATCATCAGCTCCTCCACGGCTTCGGCGAGCCCGGCGAGGTCGGGGTGGCTGAACATGGTCCGCAGCGGGATCTCGGTGCCGGTGGCGGCGCGCAGCCGCCCGGCGACCTTCATGGCGAGCAGCGAGTGCCCGCCGACGGCGAAGAAGTCGTCGTGGGCGCCGACCCGGTCGACGCCGAGGACCGCGCACCAGACGCCGGCGACGAGCTCCTCGGCGGCGGTGCGCGGCGGCACGTACCCGCGCGGCGCCGGTGCTGATGCTGGTGTCAGGCCGGCGGTGGCGGGCCGGTCGGCGCGCGCCGGTGCGACGAGCAGGCGGGCCCGTTCGGCGCCGTCACCGCAGGCGTCCACGGTGGACAGTGGCGCGTCGGGGGCGGCGATGGCCGCGCCGAGCAGCGCCGCGAACCGTCCGGCGAGGGCGTCGATGCTCCCGCGGTCGAACAGGTCGGTGCGGTAGCCGTACACCAGCCGCAGCCCGCCGCCGGTGCGCCAAACGTCGAGGCTCAGCTCGAACTTCGCGTGCCGCACCCCGGGGTCGTGGAACTCGGCGGTCACGCCGGCCAGCACGTCGGTGCCGGCGGCATCCTCGGTGTGCATCGTGAACATGGTCTGGAACAGCGGGGTCCGGTCCAGCAGCCGCGGCACGTCGACCGCGGCGAGGAGCCGGTCGAACGGCACGTCCTGGTGCGCGTACCCGGCGAGCGCGGTGTCCCGGGTGCGGGCGAGCAGCTGCCGGAACGTGGGGTCGCCGGACAGGTCGCCGCGCAGGGCCAGGGTGTTCACGAAGTAGCCGACGATCCCGGCGACCTCGACCCGCGGCCGGTGCTCGACGGGGGTGCCGACGCACACGTCGTCCTGGCCGGTCAGCCGCGCCAGCAGCACCTGGTAGGCGCTGAGCAGCACCATGAACGGTGTGCACCGGGCCTCCGCGGCGAGCCGCCGCACCGTGTCCGCGACCCGCTCCGGCAGGTTGTGGGCGAGGAAGTCGCCGGCGAACCCGGACAGCGCCGGCCTCGGCCGGTCGGTCGGCAGGTCCAGGACCGGCACGCCGGTGAGCTGCCCGCGCCAGTAGCCGAGGGAGTCCTCGTCGAGGGGGCGGGTGCGCTGCCAGGCGGCGAAGTCCGCGTAGGCGACCGGCAGTTCCGGGAGGGTCTGCCGTTCGTAGGCGGCCCGCAGGTCCTCCACGAGGATGCCCATCGACCGGCCGTCGCCGGCGATGTGGTGCACGACCAGCGACAGCACGTGCTCGTCGGGGCCGAGCCGGACGAGGCCGGCCCGCAGCAGCCACCCGCCGGCCAGGTCGAACGGCGTGTTGCTCCAGCCCGTGACGATCGCCGCGGCGTCGCCGCCGCCGTCCACGGTGGTCAGTTCGATGCCGCCGGGTGGCAGGATCTCCTGCACCGGCTCGTCGTCGCCGGCCGTGTACCGGGTCCGCAGCGACTCGTGCCGTTCGACGACGGTGCCCAGCGCGGCGCGCAGCGCGGGCTCGGAGACGGGCCCGCGGAGCCGGTAGGCGACGCTGATGTTGTAGGACGCGTCGGCGGGGTCGAGCTGGTGCAGGAACCACAGCCGGAGCTGCCCGAACGACAGCGGCGCCGGCCCGGCGGCGCGGCGCGCCACGGGCGCGTCGCCGTCGCTGCGCAGCCGGTCCACGGCCGCGGCGAGCCCCGCGACCGTCGGCTGCAGGAACAGCGCCCGGACCGGCACGTCCCGGCCGGTGGCCGCGCACAGCCGGGCGACGGCGGCGACGGCGAGCAGCGAGTGCCCGCCGAGGGCGAAGAAGTCGTCGTCGGCGCCGACCCGTTCCCGGCCCAGGACACCGGCCCACACCTGCGCGACGAGGCCCTCGGTCGGGGTCCGCGGCGCGACGTAACCGCCGCCGGCGGCGTCCGGGGCCGGCAGCGCGGCCCGGTCGACCTTGCCGTTGACGGTCAGCGGGATCCGGTCGAGCGCGATGAGGTGGGTCGGCACCAGGAACGGTGGCAGCCGCTCGGCGAGGGCCCGGCGCAGCTCGTCGGGGCGCAGGTCGTCGCCGGCGGCGTACCCGGCGAGGACCAGGTGCCCGGCGGCGCCGGGGCGGGCGACGACCGCGGCCTGCCGCACCCCGGGCAGCGCGGCGAGGGCGGCCTCGACCTCGCCGGGCTCGATCCGGAACCCGCGGATCTTCACCTGGTCGTCGAGCCGGCCGAGGAACTCCAGCTGCCCGTCGGTGCGCCACCGGACCAGGTCGCCGGTGCGGTACAGCCGGGAGCCGGGCGGGCCGAACGGGTCCGGCCGGAACCGGTCCGCGGTCAGCGCCGGGCGGCCCAGGTAGCCGCGTGCCAGCCCGGCACCGGCGATGCACAGCTCACCGGGGACCCCGTCGGGGACCAGGCGCAGGTCGCCGTCGACGACGTACAGGCGGGTGTCGGCGATCGGGGTGCCGATCGGCGGCCGGCGCCCGTCGGTGCCGGGACCCAGCACGGCCGTCGTCGCGATGACCGTCGCCTCGGTGGGGCCGTACGTGTTCAGGACAATGACCCGGTCGCCGACGTGAGCGAACCAGGCGTCGATGGCGTCGGCGCGGACCTGGTCGGCGCCGAGGATCAGCAGCCGCAGCGCTGCCGGCCAGCGCACCTGCCCGACGATCGCGGTCAGTTCGTGCCAGTACGGGGTCGGCAGGTCCAGCACGGTCACGCCCGGCTCGCGGGCCAGGAGCTCCGGCAGGTCCTCGCCGGGCGGCAGCAGCACCAGCCGCGCGCCCGCGGTCAGCGCCGGCCACACCTCCTCGACGTGCGTGTCGAAGCTGATCGACGCGAACTGCACCACCTGGTCGTCGACACTGAGCTCGTAGCGGTGCCGCATCCACGCGACCCGCGCGGCGAACGCGGCCCGCGACACCCCGACACCCTTGGGGGTGCCGGTCGAGCCGGACGTGTAGATGACGTATGCCAGGTGGTCCGCTCCGGCGGGCCGTGCCGCCGGGATGCCCCCGCCCTCGGGCAACGAGGAGGCGGTGACCAGGACGGTGGCGCCGCAGTCGCGCAGCAGCAGCTCCTGGCGCGCCGTGGGGTAGCGCGGGTCGATCGGCACGTATGCGCCGCCGGCCCGCAGCACCGCCAGGAGCGTCACGATGAGTTCGACACCCCGGTCGAGGGCGACGGCGACGGTGCGGTCGGGCCCGATGCCGAGGCCCCGCAGCGCGGCGGCGCGGCGGGTCGCGCGGCGGTCGAGCTCGGCGTAGGTCAGCCGGTCGGTGCCGCACACCACGGCGACGGCCTCCGGGGTCCGCACCGCCCACGTCGCGACGAGCCCGGCCACGTCGTCGTCGGGTTCGGCGCGGACCGGCCCGCGGCCCAGGTCCAGCAGCGCGGCCCGCTCCTGCGGGGCCGACAGGTCCACGTCGGACAGTCGCACGTCCGGGTCGGCGGCGACGGCAGCCAGCAGCAGCCCGAACCGGGCGACGAGCCGGTCGGCGGTGGCCGCGTCGAACAGGTCGGTGCGGTAGTTCAGCGACAGCTGCAGCCCGTCCGGCTCCCGCCAGACGTCCAGCATCAGGTCGAACTTCGCCTGCGCGAACCCGTCGTCGAACAGCTCCGCGGTGACGCCCGGCAGCACGTCGAGTCCTGCGCCGGTCTCGGTGTGCAGGATCAGCATCGTCTGGAACAGCGCCGTGCGGCTCGGGTCGCGGGGCAGGTCCAGGACCGCGGTGAGCCGTTCGAACGGGATGTCCGGGTGGGCGTAGGCGGCCAGGGCGGTTTCGCGGGCGCGGGTGAGCAGCTCGCGGAACGTGGGGTCACCGGACAGGTCGGTGCGCAGCACGAGGGTGTTGACGAACATCCCGACGACGTCGCGCAGCTCAGGCCGGGCCCGGTCGGAGATCGACGAGCCGACGCTGATGTCGACCTGGCCGGTGTGCCGGGCCAGCAACGCCTGGTAGGCGGCGAGCAGCAGCATGAACGGGGTGCAGCGTTCGGCGCGGGCGACCCGGTCGAGGGCGTCGGCGAGCCCGGCGGGCAGGCGGTGCCGGGCGAACGCGCCACGTGAGGTCTGCACCGGCGGCCGGGGCCGGTCGGTGGCCAGCTCCAGGGTGGCCGCCCCGGCGAGCTGCCCGCTCCAGTAGGCGAGGGCGGCGTCGTCGGCGGGCGCTTGCCGTTGCCAGGCGGCGAAGTCGGCGTACTGCACCGGCAGGTCGGGCAGGGCGGCGCCGGCATAGGCGGCGTGCAACTCCTCGACGATGATGCCCAGGGACCGGCCGTCGCCGGCGATGTGGTGCGTGGCCAGGCACAGCACGTGCTCGTCCGGGCCGAGCCGGACCAGGCCGGCCCGCAGCAGCGCCCCCGCGGTCAGGTCGAACGGTGCGTTCGTCCACGCCGCGACCGCCCGCCGCGCGTCGTCCTCCGTGGTGGCCTCCACCCGGTCCAGGCGCACGCCGGCCGGGGGAGCGACGAACTGGACGAGGTCCTCGCCGTGCTCCAGGAACCGGGTCCGCAGCACCTCGTGCCGGTCGGCGACGGTCCCCAGCGCCGCCTCCAGGCGGCCGGCGTCGAGGGGGCCGCGCAGCCGGTACACCAGGTGCATGGAATAGGCGGCGTCGGCTGGGTCCAGCTGGTGCAGGAACCACAGCCGCTGTTGCCCGGCCGACAGCGGCGCCGGCGCGGACGGGTCGGGGCGCCGGGTGACGGGGGAGGTCCGGGCGCCGGTCGAGGCGGCGGTGAGACCGTCGATCGCGGCGGCGAGTTCGGCGACCGTCGGGTGCGCGAGCACGGCCCGCACGGACACGTCGAGCCCGCTCACCTCCGACAGCCGCGCCGCGAGGGTCATCGCCGGCAGCGAGTGGCCGCCGAGGGCGAAGAAGTCGTCGTCGACGCCGATGCCGTCACGGCCGAGCACCTCGGACCAGACGTCGGCGACGAGCCGTTCGGTCGCGGACCGCGGCGCCGCGCCCGCGCCGGTCTCGACGGGGTCCGGTGCGGGCAGCGCGGCCCGGTCGAGCTTCCCGTTCGGGGTCAGCGGCAGGCGCTCCAGGGTGACGACGTGCCGGGGCGTGACGGCCGCCGGGAGCACCGCGGCGAGCCGTTTCCGCCAGTCGGCGGGCGGGCCGCCGCCGGCGGTCACCAGGTAGCCGACGAGCCAGCGTTTCGTGGCCGGGTCGCCGTGCACCGCGGCCGCCGCCTCCGTCACGCCCGGCAGCTCGGCCAGCCGCGCCTCGACCTCGCCGAGCTCGAGGCGGTGCCCGTTGAGCTTCACCTGGTCGTCGCCGCGGCCGAGGAACTCCAGCTGCCCGCCGGGCCGCCACCTGGCGAGGTCCCCGGTGCGGTACAACCGGGCACCGGGCGCGCCCCACGGGTCGGGGCGGAACCGGTCGGCGGTGAGCCCGGGCCGGTGCAGGTAGCCGCGGGCGACGCCGTTGCCGCCGATGCACAGCTCACCGACGGCGCCGACCGGCACCTCACGCCCCAGGTCGTCGCAGAGGTGCACGCGGGTGTTGGCGATCGGCCCGCCGATGAGCACCTCGGCCGGGTCGGCGGGCACCTCCCACGCCGTCGACCAGATCGTCGTCTCCGTCGGGCCGTACACGTTGACCAGGCGTCCCACGGCGGCGCGCAGCTGCCGGGCGAGGGCCGGCGGCAGCGCCTCCCCGCCGACGAGCGCCGTCACGCCGGGCCGGTCGAACCCGGCGGCGAGCAGCAGCCGCCACCGCGACGGCGTGGTCTGCACGTGGGTCACGCCGGCGTCGCGGACCAGGGCGGTCAGGCGGGCGCCGTCGCGCAGCAGCGCCTCGCCGGCCACGACGACGCATCCGCCGGTGACCAGCGGCAGGTACAGCTCCAGACCGGCGATGTCGAACGCGAGGGACGTGACGGCCAGCCACCGGTCCTGCGGTCCTGCGTCGAGGCGGTCGCGCATGTCGAGGACGAAGTTGGCGAGCGCGCCGTGCTCGACCGCGACACCCTTCGGGCGGCCGGTCGACCCGGACGTGTACAGCACGTAGGCGACGTCACCGGCCGCGACCGGCACCGGTTGCCCCGCCGGCGGCGGGCCGGACACGTCGTCCAGGACCACCACGGTCGCGTCGTGCGGCGGCAGGTCGTCCAGCAGCGCCCGCTGGGTCAGCACGAGCGGCGCGGCGCAGTCGGCGAGGACCAGCGCCTGGCGGGCCGGCGGGTAGTCGGGGTCGATCGGCACGTACGCGCCGCCGGCGCGCCACACGCCCAGCACCGCCGCGGGCAGGTCCGCCGACCGGTCGACGCGGACGGCGACGAGGGTGCCCCGGGCGCAGCCCGCCGCGCGCAGTGCCCCGGCGATCGCGTCGGCGCGGTCGGACAGCTGCGCGGCGGTGAGCGTGACTGCGCCGGCGAGGACGGCGACCCGGTCGGGCGCCGCCGCGATCCGCCGCGTCACCAGGTCCGGGACCGTCCCGCCGGGCGGTGCCGCGGTGGCGTTCCAGCCGCGGAGCAGGGCGATGTCCTCATCGGACGGTCCGATGCTCGACAGTGGACGGTGCGGGTCGGCGGCGATCGCGGCCGCGACGGCGCGGAAGTCGGCGGCGATCCGCTCGGCGGCGCCGGGCTCCAGGGCGCCGACGGGGTGGCGGAACGTCAGCTCCGCGCCGCCGCCGGGCAGCGGCGTCGCCTCGACGGTCAGGTCCAGCCCGGGCGCGCCGACCTCGTGATGCCACGTCTGCGTGGTGAGGCCCGGCCAGTCGCCGTGGTCGGTACGGTACCGGTGCAGGTGCAGCGCGACCTGGAACAGCGGGTGCACGCCGGGTCGCCGGGGCGGGTCGGCCGCCACGACGACCTCCTCGAACGGGACCTCGTTGGTGAACGCCTCGACGACGGCGTGCCGGGCCCGCCGGACGGCCTCGCCGAAGGTCGCCGCGCCGCGCAGGTCGGTCCGCAGCGCGACCGGGTTGAGGAAGCATCCGACGATCGGCTCCAGCTCGACGCGTCCCCGGCCGGAGGACACAGTGCCGACGCACAGGTCGTGCCGGCCGGTGTACCGCATGAGCACCACGTCGAGCAGCGCCAGAAGCACGACGAACGGGGTGGCGGCCGGGTCGGGCCGCAGCCGGTCGAGGGTGCCGGGCGGCAGGGTGGTCCGCACGCTGCTGGTGACCCCGTCGCCGTCGTGCGGCTCGGGGCGGCGGGCCGGGTCGGCCGTGAACGGCAGTGCCAGGTCCTGCGGCGGCGGGGTGAACCGGGCCCGCCACCGCTCGAGCCGGTCCGCGGCGGCGGGGTTCGCGTCGAGCCAGGTGGCGTAGTCGGCGTACTGCAGGGCGGGCGGCGGTGTGTGGTCGAGGCGGCCGGCGTACGCGGCGGCGAGGTCGGCCTCCACGATCGCCACGGACTGCTCGTCGAAGGCGATGTGGTGCCCGGCGAACAGCAGCACGTGCCGCTCCGGCGCCAGGCGCAGCAGCGTGGCGCGGAACAGCGGGCCCTGCGCCAGGTCGAAACGTTCGGCGGCGGCGTCCGCGGCGCGCCGGTGGGCGCGCTGCTCGGGATCGGTGTCGGTCATGAGGTCGAGCAGGTCGAGCGGGGCGTGGGCCTCGTCCAGGATTCGCTGCCGCGGCCGGCCGTCCTCGACGACGTACACGGTCCGCATCGCCTCGTGCCGGCGGACCACGGCGGCGAACGCGGCGCGCAGGGCGTCGACGCGCAGCGGGCCGTCCAGCCGCAGGCCGAACGTCGCGTTGGGGATGGCGGCGCGGGCGGCGTCGAACTGGTCGGCGAGCCAGATCCGCCGCTGTGCCGGGGTGCACGCGAAGGTACGCCCGTCGCGTGGTTGCGCGGTGACCGGTGCGGCGTCGCGGTGCCGGGCGGCCAGCAGTTTCGTGAGCGCGGCGCGGCGGCGCGGGTCGAGAACCGGCGGGACCATGGCAGACGTTTCCCCCGAAACATTGATCTCCGTGCAGCCTGCAGCGCCGCTTCGGCACGCCGCTGAGGTGCGCAGATGGCCATGGGAGCGCTTCCAACCGCCAGCACGCTACTGACGTCGATAGCCAAGCGTCAAGGGCTTCCTGAAACACCCACGTCATAAAACGGACCTACGACCGAAATTGACGCATCTTTGATCATCGATGGCTACGGTGTGTGATTCCTGGTGATCCACGCATTGATCACACTCGGTCGCTGCGGCCATACTGCGCCGATGGGGGAGTTCCTGCTTGTCACGCACGGCACCGCCGGCGACGTCCTGCCGTTCATCAGCGTCGGCGCCGCACTCGCCGCCCGTGGGCACGCGGTGACGCTCATCAGCCATGCGCCCTACGCCGAGCGGGCCCGCGCCGCCGGGCTCGGCTTCGCCGCGGTCGACACGGTCGCGCAGTACGAGGCCGGCCAGCGCCGCACACCCGGCCTCCTCGCCGCGCAGCGGCCGCACGAGCTGCGCGACTACTACGAGCGGGAGGGCCTGTTCGCCCAGCTGCGCCGGGAGGTCGACCTCCTCGCGGAGCGGCACCGGCCTGGCCGCACCGTCCTCGCCGGGCGGCACACGTCCGCGCTGTCGGTGCTCGTCGCCGCGGACCTCCTCGCCGCACCCGCCGCCTGGGTCGCCGTCGCGCCCGTGCAGCTGCTGGTCGCGCCCGTCGCCGCGGCACACGTCCGCGCCGGCCTCGCGCCCGGCATCGACGCCGTCCGCGCCGGCCTGGGGCTGCCGCCGGTGGGGGACTGGGCCGGCTGGCTGCGCTCCACCCGGGCGGTCCTCGGGCTGTGGCCTACCTGGTTCGACGAGGCGGGCCCGCGCGCCGCCGGCAACGGTGTCACCCTCACCGGCTTCGTCACGGGCGACGCCGCGGGTGGTGCCTCACACCCTGTCGACGACCGTCCGCTGCTGGTCACCGGCGGCACCGGCCGGCTGCTGCACCCGCGCTTCTACCCGGTCGCGCTGGACGCGGTCGCCGCGACCGGGCGGGCCGCGCTGGTCGTCGCGCCCGACCGGGCCATGCTGCCAGCGCGCCTGCCGTCCACTGCGGACTGGCACCCGCGGCTGCCGTTCCCGTCCGTGCTGCCGCAGGTCGCCGCGATCCTGCACCACGGCGGCATCGGCACCGCCGTGCGCGCCCTGCACACCGGCACGCCGCAGGTCATCATGGCGTACGGCGCCGACCGCCCCGACAACGCCGCACGCCTCGCCGCCCATGAGGTCGCCCGCTGGGTTGCGGAACCGGACTGGACCCCCGCCGCGGCGGACACCGGCTACGCGGCCCGGGCGGCCCGGCTGCTCGACGAGCCCGAGGCCGCCGCCCCGGACCGCGCCGCCGCGGCGCTCGAAGGACTGCTGTCGGCCGCGCCGGGGCCCGCCGACCGGCTGCGCCGGCTCACCCCGGCACAGCGCCGCCTGCTCGCACAGCGGCTGTCGTCAGCCGCCGTCGAGCGTGGCGCGGACGTGCCGCCGGGCGTCGTGGATGCGGGACTTCAAGGTCCCTGACGGAATGTTCAGGTGCCCGGCGATCTCCTCGTAGGACAGCTGGCACAGGTCGCGCAGCACCAGCGGCGCGACCAGCTCGGCCCGGTGCGCCTCCAGCTGCTCCAGGGCGTCGAGGAGGTCCAGGCGGGAGCCCGCGATGACGCTCGTCGTGCGCGGGTCGGCGGCGTCGACCGGCAGCTGCGGCGTCGCCTGCTCGCTCGCGCGGCGTTTCAGTGTCCGGTACGTCTGGCGGGCACAGTTGGCCGTGACGGCATACAGCCACGTGGAGAACCTGGCCCGGCCGTCGAAGGTCGACACCTTCAGCGCCACCTGCAGCAGCGTGTCCTGGCAGGCCTCCTCCGCGTCCTCCCGGCAGGGCAGGATCCGCTGGCACTGGCGCATGACCTGCGGGGCGATGAGGGCCAGCAGCGCGTCGCGCGCACCAGCGTCGCCGGCCGCCGCCCTGGTGGCCAACTGCTCGACGTCAAGATCGTCCATTGCCATGCCGCCCCGTCCCCCCGACTCGCGTGGCACATAATACGGGCGTGCCAGTTCCCGACAACATCGGTCGATATCGTGTGCTGCGGCGCATCGGATCGGGGGCGTTCGCCACCGTGTGGCTCGGCGCCGACGACGCACTCGACGCGTCCGTGGCGATCAAGGTGCTGGCGGACAACTGGACGTACCACGCCGACCTGCGGGCCCGCTTCGAGGAGGAGGGGCGCATCATGCGCCGGGCCGACTCGCCGCTGCTGGTCCGGGTGCTCGACGTCGGTGAGCTGCCCGACGGCCGGCCGTATCTGGTGATGCCGTTCGCCGCGGGCGGCACCCTCGCCGACCGGCTCGCCGCCGGACCGATGCCGTTGCCCGAGGCGCTGCTGGTGGCGGCGGACGTCGCGAGGGCCGTCACGGAGCTGCACGCCGCCGGGGTCCTGCACCGCGACGTCAAGCCGTCCAACGTGCTGTTCCAGCCGGCGCCGGGCCGCGACCGGGTCCTGGTGGCGGACCTGGGCCTGGCGAAGGCCCTTGCCAACGCGTCGGGCTTCACCATCGCCGCGGGCACGCCCGGCTACGCGGCGCCCGAGCAGGCCCGCTCTGGCGGCGGTCTGGACGTGCGCGCCGACGTCTACGGCATCGGCGCGACCCTGCACCACATGCTCACCGGCCGCCCGCCCGCGGCCGGCGACCGGCCGTCGCGGGCACGGCCGGGCGTGCCGTCCTCGGTGGACGACATCGTGCGCCGCGCGCTGCACCCCGACCCGCGCCGCCGGTTCGCCTCCGCCGCCGAGCTTGCCACGGCCCTGGAGCGTGCCGCCGCGTCGATCGGGCAGGGCGCCCGCCGCCGCGGAGTCCGGCGCGCCGGCCCCGTCGCCGCCGGCGTCGTGGTGCTCGCCGCGGCGCTGGCGCTTGCCGGCTCCGCCGCCGCAGGGGCGCCGCGCCAGGGCTGGGTACGGGTGCACGACGCGGACGGCGTGGTGTCGATCGCGGTGCCGCGGGACTGGGCGCGCCAGGTGCGCGACGCGGGCTGGAACCCCGCGGTGCTGCGGCTGCCCACCGGGCACGCGCCCGGGCTCCTCGGCACCGGACGTCGCGGCGTGGGCGGACCCCGCGAGCGTGCTGCCCGGCGTCTTCGTCGGCGCCAGCGACGCCCTGACCGCCGGCGGTCCTGAGCCCGCACTGCCCGATCACCCCGCGCCGTGCGTCCGGCAGCCCGACCGCGGCACGACCGCCGCCGGGGTGCCGGCCCAGGTCCGGCGCTGGACGTCGTGCGCCGGACCGGTCTCGTTCAGCGAGGTGGTGCTCGCCGTGCCGCAGCGTGGCTACGGCGTGTATGTGCAGATCAAGCAGGTGGACGCGACCGACCGGACCGACGAGATCCTCGCCGGCCTGCGGCTGTCGGCCTACTCGTAGCAGTCCTGCCTCGCGAGCTGCAGGGTCACGTCGGACACCTTGCCGTCGTGCGTCGCGATCCGGTAGACGGCCTTGTCGTTGCCGGGCACCTTCGGATAGTGGCGCCCGTTGGCCAGGTCGCCGTCGGCGGTGTCCATGTTCGGGTAGATGCGGCGCACCTCGACGGCGGACATGCCTGCCCGCACCCCTTCGGCCGTCGCCAGCGTGGGCCACGCCTGGATGGCGGCGATACCCAGCCTCGGGGACAGCACCACCCAGCCCTGCCCTTCCCGGAGCCCCTTCACGTGCGCCTGGGGGCAGCCGGATTCGTCGAACGCGGTCACCAGGCCGGTCGCGAGGGCCTGCTCCTTGGTCATGCCGAGCCGCAGCGCGCCGTAGCCCAGCGGGCCCAGCGTCGGCGTCGCAGTGGCGCCGGTCGACGGGCCGGCGCTCGCGGCCGCCGTCGTGGACGGAGCGGCCGAGGTAGCGGCCGACGTGACGGCCGACGTGGTGGGCGCCGCCGCCGAGCCGGCCGGGGCGGCGTCGCCGCTCTGGTGGTCGGGCGAGGTGCAGGCGGTCAGCAGGAAGGCGGAGGTGATGACGGCGATGACGGTCGTGGCACGCATGGCTGGCTCCGGAAGGTTGGTTCGGTTGTGGTGTCGCAGGGTTCGATGCGGCCCGCCGGAGGTTTGTTCGCCGCCGCGGAGTCGTGAATGCGTCAGGCATTCTGCCCTGCACGATCTTGCGCGGCATGCCGCGGACATGGTCGCCTGCCCGGCCCGTAATGTCAGTCGGCATGAAGCTGCGTGAGGACGAGGTGCTGGTGCCGTCGCCCGGCGGCGCGATCCGTTCGGTCGTGCTGCGCCCGACCGGCGACGGGCCGTTGCCCGGAGTCCTGCTGTACACCGACATCTTCCAGCTGACCGAGTCGACCCTGCGCACCGCGCGGCGGCTCGCCTCCGCCGGGTTCGTCGTCTGCGTCCCGGAGATCTACCCGCACGGCGACCTGGCCGGCGTCGCGCTCGAGTTCGACGACGCGGGCAAGCAGGCCGGCCTCGCGGGCGCCGCCGCCACCACGACCGCCGGGTTCGACGCCGACCGCGTCGCCGTCCTGGACTACCTGGAGCTGCGCACCGACACCACCACCCTCTTCGCGACCGGCTTCTGCATCGGCGGGCACCTCGCGTTCCGCGCCGCCCTCGACCCGCGGGTCGCGGCGACCGTGTGCTTCTACCCGACCGGCCTGCACAACGGTGCCCTGGGCGCAGACGCCGACGCCGGCTCCCTCGCCCGCGCCGCCGACATCCACGGCCGGCTCATGCTCGTCTTCGGCGCCCAGGACCCGCACGTGCCCGCCGCCGCCCGCGTGGAGATCCTCGCCGCCCTGTACACCGCCGGCCTCGACGACCTGGAACTGCACGTGTACAGCGGCGGCGAGCACGCCTTCATGCGCGACGTCGGCGCCCGCCACGACCCGGTCCTCACCGACCTCGCCCTCACCGAGGCGATCTCCTTCTTCGCCGCCCGTTAGCACCCCGGCGGCAACCGGCGCCGTCCACGCTCGGAGGGACACGGCGGGGAGACGACCCGGCCCCGGCGTTTGGCGGTTCGCATGCGTCTCATGGTTCTCGGGCTGGCGGCCGCGGCCACCGTCGCGTTCACAGCGCTCGGCTCCACGTCGGCCGCCGCGGCCGCGTCGCTGCCCGGCACCGTCTCCTCGGGCACGACGAAACTGACCGTGCGCTCGGCGCCGACGGCCGCATCAGCGCCCGTCGGGTCGCTGCGCAACGGGGCGAAGCTCGCCATGGTGTGCTCGGTGCAGGGCCCGAAGACCAAGGGCCGGGTCCGCACCACCGACCGGTGGGACCGGCTCACCGGCGGCGGCTACGTGTCCGACACGTACGTGAACCGTCGCAAGGCACCCCCGGCCTGCCCGCACCCGTGGTCACGCCCACGCCGGTCGTCACCCCGACGCCGGTCACGCCGGCGCCGCGCTGGTACAGCGTCCCGGAGGCCCGGCCGCGGGTCAGTCCGCTGGTGCCGGTTCGGCGGGCCGGCCCGAGAAGAAGCGGACGATGTCTGCCGCCGCGGTGGGGGACAACATCATCGCCTGGACCCGCGCGGACATCTCGGCGATCGGGTGAATCCTGGCGAACATCGCCTCCTCGTATGCACGGATCGCCGAGTCCGGATCGGCGGGGTCGGCGGCGAGGCACCCGGCGAGTTCGGCGGCGTCGAGCATGGCCTGATTCGCGCCCTCGCCGACCGGCGCCATGAGGTGCGCGGCGTCGCCGATGAGCGTGACGCCCGGCCGGCCGGTCCAGTGCGTATCCGTGGGCATCGCCTCGATCAGCCGCGGCGCCGGCGCGCCGTCGCCGGCCTCGATGAGTGCGGTGAGGCGCGGGTCCCAGTCGGCGAACATGTCCAGCAGCGCGCGCTTGCTGCGGTATGCGTCGACGGGGCGGTCGTCGGGGAGCAGCGAGATCCCGACCCGCAGGCTGCCGTCGCCGAGGCGTTGCGCCGCCAGGATCTGGCTGACGCCGATGCACCACAGGTTCCCGGGGCCGACCAGCTCGGCGATCTCGGGATGGCGCCGGTCGACGTCTTCGATGCTCAGCTCCACGAGCGTGGCCACGGCGGACAGCCGGACGTCGGTCAGCAGCGACCGGACGACCGAGCGCGCGCCGTCCGCGCCGATGAGGATGTCGCAGCCGGTCCGGTCGCCGCCGTGGAACGTCAGGTCCCAGCCCCCGCCGGGTCGTGGGGTCGCCGCGGCAAGCCGGTGCCGCCAGAGGACCGTGTCGCCGGGGAGGGAGTCGAGCAGCAGGTCGCGCAGCGCGCTCCGGTCGATCTCGGGGCGTCCGGAGAACGTGCCGGGTTGCGGCGCATGGTGCACCAGAGTCCGCCCGGCGGGGTCGAGGATGCGATGTTCCTCGCCCTCGGGCCGCGCCTGCGACCGGAACCCGACGGTGAGACCCGCCGCGGCAAGGGCGTGTTGCCCGGACTCCGGGTGCAGGTCGAGCGAGCCGCCCTGCGGCCGCGCGGATCGGCTGTCCTCGCGCTCGTACACCACCGCATCGATGCCGTGCCGATGCAGGACCCGTGCCAGTGTCAGCCCGCCGAGGCCCCCACCGGTGATCGCAATACGCATGCCCACTCCGTTACCGTACACTGTATTCGTGGATACATCGTACGGTAGCGAAGCACTGCCCGTCTGGGAACGGCCCGAGCCTCAGCCGCGGGCGGCGCCGGTGCCGCTGAGCCGCGAGAAGATCGCCGCCACGGCGATCCGCCTCGCCGACGCACACGGCCTCGACGGCCTGTCGATCCGCAAGATCGCCAAAGAGCTCGGCGTCGGCCCGATGCGGCTCTACGACTACGTGCTCAACAGATCCGAACTGCTCGACCTGATGGTCGACGTCGTCTACGCCCGCATCGCCGAGGCCGCGCAGCGCTCCGAGTGGCGCGCCACGGTGCTGGCCATCGCCACCGCGACGCGCTCGGCCGCCCTCGACCACGAGTGGTTCTCCGACCTGCTCGGTGGAAGGCCACACCTGGGACCCCACGCACTCGCCGTGGGCGAGGCCACCGCGGCGGCGCTGAGCCAGGCCCCCAGGGTGCGCAGCATCGACGATCTCCAGCGGACGCTGGGCGCGCTCAACGCCTTCATCATCGGATCGCTCCGCCGGGAGGTCACCGAGCGGCGCACCGCCCGCGCCACCGGCACCGACGAGGCCGCCTTCCAGGCCAGCCTGGGCCCCTACCTCACCCGCATGCTGAACACCGGCAGATACCCGACCGTCGCCCGCCTCGTCATCGACGGCGCCCACCTCAACGCCGAGGAGACCTTCAACCACAACCTGACCACCGTCCTGGACGGCATCACCAACCGGCCCGGCCCGTGACCGACGGCCCTGCGGCCGGCGCTTGCAGCCGATGCTGTATCCGCGCATGTATCGCCACGTGTATCGATGAGTGCCCTATTTCGACCGTGCCGCGACTGATGTACTGCAGCATGCTCTGCTCTACCCGGATCGACCTTCGTGGAGGTTGCCAGTGGTGTCTCGCAGGAAACGCGCGTGGAGATTCGTCGCGACACAGTTGGCGGCGATCCTGATCGTTACCGGTGGCGTCGCGGTGGTGACAGCCGCCCCTGCGAACGCGCTCTGGACCTACTCGCAGGGCTTTGAACGGGAACAGCCCAGCGAGTGGTACGGCGGTCTGATCGGTCGCGGTTCGATGGAATGGTCCGCCAATCTCTGCGGTCAGGCACGGACCGGATGCGGCGCGGCAATCCTGCGGCATTTCTCCCCGACCGGCTACACCAGCACCTTCACGACGCTGCACATCGACTCGTTCGTGGACAGCGGGCTGTACGGCTATTGCGGGATCGCGTACTACGCGAAGCGCTGGAATTCGTCCGTGCCGGTAACGGCGAGGCTGGAACTCATCAATCCGAACGGCTCCGTCTTCATGACAACCGACCGGGTCCTGACCAACTCGAACTGGACCAACGTCGGGATCGGCTTCTATCAGTTCGGGGCGAGAGACTTCTACGTCAAAATCACGCTCCCGTCCCCCGGTAACAGCAACGACGTCGGCTTCCTCGCAGACGACCTGAAACTGTTCTGCCAGGTCCTGCTGCAATAGTGGCCGCCGCCGCCACGGACGGGGTGGGACACTGGCACCGTGGTCATCTATGACGCGATCGGTTCGACGTATGCGACGACACGCCGGCCGGACCGGCGGATCGCCGCGCACATCACCGCCGCGCTCGGCGACGCCCGCTCGGTCATCAACGTCGGCGCCGGCGCCGGGTCCTACGAGCCGGCGCAGACGGTCCTTGCCGTCGAACCCAGCTCGGTCATGATCAGGCAGCGGCCGGCGGGGGCGGCACCGGTCGTGCAGGCGCGCGCGGAAGCGCTCCCGATCGCCGACGGCGCCGCCGACGCGGTCATGGCCGTGCTCACCGTGCATCACTGGACGGATCTGGAGGCGGGGATCGCCGAGCTGCGCCGGGTCGCCAGGCGGCGCATCGTCGTGCTCACCTGGGACCAGCCGGCGTTCCGGTCGTTCTGGCTGGTGGAGGAGTACCTGCCGGAGGCCGCCGCGTTCGACGACACGCGGGCCGTGCCGGTGGAGCGGCTCGCCGCGCTGCTCGGCGGGGCCCGGGTCGAGGCGGTGCCGGTGCCGCACGACTGCACCGACGGGTTCGGCGCCGCCTACTGGCGCCGGCCCGAGGCGTACCTCGACCCGGTGGTCCGTTCGAGCATCTCGATGCTGGCGCAGACCGGCGAGGCGGCGCTGCGGCCGGGGCTGGAGCGGCTCGCCGCCGACCTGGAGTCAGGCCGCTGGCACGAGCGCCACCGGGACCTGCTCGGCCGCGAGGACTTCGACGCGGGCTACCGCCTGCTCGTGGCCGGCGAGCAGAGCGGGTAGCCGGTGGCGCTGCGGTTCGAGACGCGCGGGTCCGACTCGCCGTGGGTCGACACCGTGTGGACCTGCACGAGCGAGCGGGTCGCGGAGATGACCTCCGTCGCCGCGGTGTCCTGGGGTCTGGTGTTCTGGGAGCTGGACGGCACGGCGTATGCGAGCGTCAGCGGCCCCGAGACCAGGAGCAGGACCGCGCCGGTGCCGCAGGGCGCGACGTTCACCGGCATCGAGTTCGCCGTTGGTACGTCGCTGCGGGCCGTACCCACGCCGGCCCTGGTCGACGGCGGCATCGAGCTGCCCGGCGCGACGCGCAAAGCCTTCCGGCTGGACGGCGCCCGGTGGGAGACACCCGGACCCGACGACGCCGAGGCGCTGGTCGGCCGCCTCGTCCGTGCCGGTGCCGTGGTCCGCGACCCGCTCGTCGCCGAGGTCCGCCGGGGCGCCCGTCCGGCGGTGTCGGGACGCACCGTCGAACGCCGGTTCCGGGCGGCGACCGGGCTGACCCAGGGCGCCGTGCGGCAGATCGAACGGGCCCCCGAACGGCCTCGGCGCTGCTGGCCGCCGGCGGCCCGGTCGCCGAGGTCGTCGCCGGCCTCGACTACTTCGACGAGCCGCACCTGGCGCGTGCGCTGCGCCGGTACGTCGGGCGCACCCCGCGGCAGCTGCGCGACGGCACCGGCGGGGCGATCGGCCTGGACCTGGCTCAGCCGACCACGTCGTAGACCATCTTGACGATGCCGTTCGGGTACGCCGCCGAATCCCGCAACCGCAGCGCCTGCTTGTCCTTGTCGGCCCGGCTGAACAGGCTCTTGCCCGCGCCGAGCAGCACGGGGAAGACGAGCAGGTGATACCGGTCGATGAGGCCCGCGTCGGACAGCCGCCGGGCGAGCTCCGCGCTGCCGTGCACGTAGATCGCGCCGCCCTCGGTCTGCTTCAGGTCGGCGACGTCCTGGGTCGAGCGCAGGATCGTCGTCGGACCCCATCCCTCGACGACGGCGTCGCCGGGGAGCGTGGCCGACACCACGTACTTGGGCAGCTCCTTGTAGGCGGCGTGGTCGTCGGACTCGCGCCACAGCGGTGCGAACACCTCGTAGCTGCGCCGGCCGAACATCAGCGCCGTGGTGTCCTCGAGTTCCTCACCCTTGAGCGAGAACGCCTCGGGCAGGAACTCGATGTCCTTGACCACCCAGCCGCCGCTGCGGTGCTCCTCGCCGGGCCCGCCGCCGGGGGAGTCCACGACCCCGTCGAGCGAGACGAACCCGGTGTAGACCAGTTCCCGCATGTACCGCTCCCTTCGTTGCCGGACGCATGTGCGACGCCCAGGTTAGGAAGCGGCGGCGTGGTCGTCTTGTACGGAAACGACAGGGCGACGGGTCGGCGCAGGACCATGCCAGCACAACGACCGCCGGGCGCGGTGACCGGCGTCAGGCGGGCGGAAGGCCGGCAGCGCCCTTCAACGGATCCCATTTTCCGCTGTACCAGCGCAGCAACGACGACGCCAGATACCGGTGGTTGGCGGCCCACACGTCGTCGAACGCGAAGACCTGCTGGTAGCCGAACTCGTCGTCCAGGTGGAACGCCGCCTGCGCGATGTGCTGCGCCACGTCGATGCGGCCGCGGCCCGGCCGCCGGACGCCGAGCGGGCCCGGCACCTCGTCGAGGCCGGCGACGTCCGCGAGCACCGACCGGGCGATCCGGTGCGCCTCGGCGTGCTCGCCGTCGAGGCCGGTGACGTCGAGGTACTGGTCGTTCCACGCGGCCCACCGGTTCATCAGCCGCAGCGCCTGCTCCAGGTCGTCGTCGGGGCCGACGGCGGCCCGCAGCACGCTGAGCTCGGCCGGCCAGTCCTCGTCCACGGCGGTCCCGCGCAGGTGCCGGGCGAACTCGGGCAGCCGCACACCGGGGAACCGCACGACGGCCCCCTGCGTGTCCCAGTCGACGTCGCCGAGCAACGACATGACGACCGTCGTCACCGGCGCCGTGCCGCCCGGCTCCGGGGTGTCGGCGGGCAGCGGCCAGTCCTCGTGCGCGGCGTACGCGAGCCGGTCCGCGTGCGCGGCGAACAGGCGGCGGTCCAGGAAGAAGTACGCGAGCGGGTTCTCGTCGTCGTCGGTCATCGCGCGCACGCTCAGCTCGTCGGCGCGGACCTTGCCCTCCACGTACAGGTGCCGGTTGAGGATCTTGCGCAGCTGCTTCGTGGAGCGCGGCTTCGGCAGCCCGTGCTCCGCCGCCGCCTCGAAGACGCTGTCGAGGCCGTACACGTCGACGCCCAGCTCGGCCAGCAGCCAGGCCTCGGGATCCGCGGTGGCCTCGTCCCAGCCGCGCCGGAACCAGTCGAGCACCGTGTCGTCCGGCAGCCACCGTACGTGCTTGCCCGCCACGCCCTCGTAGGGACTGCGGTACACGAAGCAGATCATGTGGATCATCATGCGACACGATCGTGATTTGCCGACGCGGGGGTAATCCGTGAAAACATTGATGGATGTCCGCAGCGAGTCCGCCGCCCCTTGAGGTGCGCGCAGATCAGGCCCGGCTGTCGTTCGACGGGCGGCTGGTCACCGTGACCCGGATGGATCGGCTGCGACGCCCGCGCGCCGTCAGGCAGTACGCGTTGTCCGACTTCGTCGACCTACGGCTGTCCTACCACGGCAACGACTCGGCGCAGGTGCTGCTGCTCGACGTCAACCGCGGCCTGCAGACCGTCGACCGGCTGACGATCACGGACCCGGCGCACTCGGCCGGCCCCGCCGACGCCGTCGTCCACACCATCAACGAGGCCCGCGCCCAGCGTGTGCGCGCCGTGCTGGACCGCACCGTCGGACCGGGCCCGTGGCCGGTGCAGACGTGGGACCAGATCCGTTCGCTGCTCATGGTGCAGGGGTACACCGAGCCGTGGCCGCCGGGATCCGGCACCCCGGACGGCAGCCGCGCGGTCTACGAGCCCGGCGAGCCCGCGCTGCTGCACGCGTTCGCCCGCGCGCTGACGTACCTCACGCCCGGCGCCCGGCACGGCGACCTGTCGTTCCCCGAGCTCGGCGGCCGCACCACACCCATCGAGCTGCTCCGCCTCACCGGAGGCGGCGAGTTCGGCCGGGTGTGGAACGGCATCATCACCGCCCTGGAAGGCGACTACCCGGTCACCGAGGACCCTGCCTGGGAGCAGACCGCGGCCGACCTGCTGCGGTGGGGCCACGACCAAGTGGAGCGGCGCCGGGCCGGCCGGCCACGCCCACCGTCGCTGCCCGGCCGCCCGAGCCGGGCCATGGAAGGCTGAGGGCGGAGGTGATGCGGGCATCGCGCAACCACGTGACCGGTGAGCACTGCCGGCACCTGACCGTCCCACCAGCACTACTCAGGCACCTCCGCGGATAGTGTGCTGGTTCGGGGTCTGTCGTGCGCGATGGGAGGTTGGGCGATGTCGGTCATCGGCGACGACGCGGCACTCAATCGGGAGGTGTGGACGCGATCGAACGCCGAATACACCGACGCGCAGGCCTTCGGCGCCTGGGCCAGTGATGAGATCACCTGGGGGCTGTTCGACATTCCCGAAAGCCGGCTCGGCGTCCTCGGCGACGTCGCGGGCCTGGATGTGGTCGAGTTGGGCTGCGGCACGGCGTACTTCTCCGCCTGGCTGGCCCGGGGCGGTGCCCGCCCGGTCGGCGTCGACGTGACCCCTGCTCAGCTGGACACGGCTCGCCGGTGCCAGGAGCAGTTCGGTGTCGCGTTCCCGTTGATCGAGGCGGACGCCCAGGACGTGCCGCTGCCCGCGGCAAGCTTCGACCTTGCCGTGTCGGAGTACGGCGCCAGCCTCTGGTGCGACCCTGCCCGCTGGACGGCCGAGGCGGCGCGACTGCTTCGGCCGGGCGGACGGCTGGTGTTCCTCACCAACAGCGTCCTCGTGACCCTGTGCCTGCCGCACGAGGAAGGGTACGCGGAGCGGTCACTGATGCGCCCGCAGCGCGGCATGCACCGCGTGCAGTGGTCGACCGGTGGCGTCGAGTTCCATCCCGGCCATGGCGAGTGGATCCGCGTCCTGGCCGCCAACGGATTCGTGGTGGAGGCGCTCCACGAGTTGTACGCCCCGGACGACGCACAGACGCACGAGTACTACGACGTCGCGACCGCCGACTGGGCCAGGCAGTGGCCGGTGGAGGACCTGTGGGTCGCCCGCAAGCTGGGCACCGCGGCGCCGGCCTGACGCGGCGCTCAGCACCGGACGACGTCGCGGGATTGTGGTCTCCGATCGGGTGGAACCGATCGCGGGTGCTGTGCGCCTGTAAGAGGTGACCGTGTTCTCCGAATCGGCCGTTCGGGGCGACTTCGACGCGCTCTATGCGGCGCAGTTCGCCCCCATGGTGCGGTTGGCCTGCGTGACGACCGGCAGCGTGCCGGCGGCGGAGGACGTCGTGCAAGAGGTGTTCCTGGCCTTGCTGCACCGTCCGGACGTCCGCGAACCGACCGCGTGGCTGCGCCGCGCCGTCGTGTCCAGGTGCACCTCCTGGACGCGACGCCGACGGCTGGAACGCCGCCATGCCGGCCAGCCTGAGCCCGAACCGCTCGTGCCGCTGGGGCCTGACGCGGTCGCCGTCCGCGCCGGGCTTGCCCGGCTTCGTCCGCGGCACCGGGCGGCCATCTTCCTGCGCTACTACCTCGACCTGTCCGAGGCCGAGATCGCCGCCGCGCTGAACTGCCGGCCTGGCACCGTCAAGTCCCTGCTGCACCGGGCCCACTCCGCACTGCGGGAGCACTTCGATGACCATTGATCCACGCCTGCGCGCCGCCGTCCATGAACTCGTCGAGGCGATCCCTGTGCCCTCGGTGGCACCGCCCGTCATCGCGCCGACCGCCCGTCGATCGTGGCGGCCCGTGCTCGTTGCCGCCGCCGTCGTGGTGCTGCTGCTGGCGGTGGGGCTGGTGCGCCTGCCGACGGCGCCGGGCGTACCTGCCGCCGGTCCCGCCACGCTGCCGCGCGTCTTCGCCGACCATTCCTACCTCACCGCCACCGTCTCCGCCGCGCCCGCCGGGCCCGCCATCGCCGTCTACGGGTACGGGCAAGGCGACCTGCCGTTCCAGACCCCGCAGCTCATCGCCGTCGGCGTGGACGGGCGCACCTACCGCGAGATCGACCTCGCCAGTACGCGCGGCCGGCCGGTCGACGCCCCGCTGTTGAAGTCACCGGCGGCGCCTGTCCTGCTGTCCCCCGACGGCAGCAGGGTCGCCGTCGCCGACGCGCGCGGGCCGGTCCACGATGTGGCGATCGTGGACCTGACCACCGGCGGTACCCGCAGCTACCCCGTGCCCGCCGGCTCGGCGGTGCAGCTCCTGGCGTGGTCGCCGGACTCGGCGCGGCTCGCGTACGCCGTCGCGCCGTACCGGGCGGACAGCCATGGCGACCCCCGGCCCGCGCTCGCCGTCGACGGCGAACTGACGGTGCTCGACCTGGCCACCGGCGTCACGTCCACGGTCGCCGGGCAGCGCGGGGCGCTCGACGCGGCGTTCTCCCCCGACGGGGCGACGCTGGCCGTCCAGGTCGGCACGGAGCTGCGCGCGCTCACCGCCGACGGTGGGAGCACCGTTATCCCGCTGCCGGCCGGGCACCGGCTCGGCGGGCCGGCCGCCTGGTCACCCGACGGCCGCCGGCTCGCGCTCTTCCGGGTGGCCGCGGGCAGCCCGTCCTGGGCGGCGGGGTACTGGTCGCCGGACGGGTTGGCGGTCCTTGACCTGCGCGCCGGGGTGTCCACGCCGCTCGACACCAACGCGACCGCGGTCCTCGGCTGGCAGGGCACCGACCTGTTGGCAGGCAACGGCGACGCGATCGTCTCGGTGCCGCCGGCCGGGCCGGCCCGGGTCCTCGCCCGTCTCCAGCCCGGCAACGACCACTGGATCGACACGGTGCAGCTGGCGACCGCCCGTACCGGCGACCTTCAGGTACGCGACACCGGCGTCGATCGCGGCCCGTGGCCGTGGTGGCTGCGGATGCTGACCATCGGGCTGCTCGTCCTGGCGGGCGGCGTCGTGCTCGTGCTGCTACGCCGCCGACGGGCCAGGTGACGCCGTGGCACCGACGCCCCGCCTTGCCCGACCGGGTATCGATCGTGGTCGCCGGCCAGTCCCGCCCAGCACGCCACTGCGTAGAGCGCCGCCTCGCGTTCCTGCGGGTCTGGCGCGTCCAGCCACGGCACCAGGAGGGGCATGACCGTGGCTGCCCTGCGTGCGCACCCGGACCCCAGCCGTCCCACCACGACATGGTCCGGGTCGTCCTCGGGCTCCCAGACGACGTCGTAGACGCCGACCTCCTGATCGTCACGCCGCACGTAGGCGACCGTGTCCAGCCGCGCCTGGAAGGAGGCCGCCCACGCCGCCACGTGGCCGAGGTACGACAGCAGCGCCGCGCACATGGAACGTTTCTCGCCCCCGGGTGCCGCGCTGTCGAGGCGATGGTCGGTCGGCGTCCGCGCGACCAGTTCGGCGACCGGTGCGGTGGCCGTGTAGAGCGATTCCTGGTGGGTCACCCAGCCCCAGAGATGCGCCAGCGCCGACTCGCGCGTGGCAGTGTCGGCGGCGGTCAGGCCGCGCAGGTGCCGCGGGGTGTCCGCCGCGGTTCCGTACGCATGCGACAACCGATGCCAGGCAACGTCATCCAGCGCGTCGTGCGACCACACCGCCACGGCCGCAAGGATAGACGGTCCATGAAGGGTCGGATGCCGAGCGCATCGCCGTGGACGGGGTGCTCCGGCGGCGACGGTGTCCGCCGCGTCGGTGCGATGCGCTCGTCAGCCCACAACGGCGGTGGCGGCGCCGACCCGCAGGTCGGTCCCGCGCTGCTCGATCGCGATGGCCACGACCGGGCCCCGCAACGGTGCGTTCCACGTCAGCCTGTCCGCGTCCTCGGTCACGTGCTCCCGGCCCGGCAGCGTCTTGCGCCCGGCGCCGTCGATCACCACGAACGAGGTCAGGTTCAGGTCGCCGTCCGGGAGCTCGACCCGTACCCCGTCGGCATCACCGGCGGCAGCCAGCCGCAGCGTCGGCGGCTCGGGGTCGATCCGCTCGTCGCCGATGTGCCCGAGCGGCACCAGGATCAGCAGCGGCCAGACCAGTCGGGGCGGGCCGGTCGCGACGCGCACGACCATGGCCTTGCTCGGTGTGTCGTAGTGCAACCCGTCGTGCACCACGAGCCAGCCGGTCGCCGTGCCGTCCACGCCGGCGTCGGTGCCGGCCTCGTTGAGCGCCTTGCCGAGACGGTCGAAGACGGGTTGGAAGCCCGCCACATCCACGTAGCGGGACCGTGCCCCGTCGGTCAGCAACGCCCAGGCGCCGGACACGTCGGCCCGCCGGACCAGGGCCTCGAACCGCACGGCCGCGTCGTGTGCGGGACCCCGGAGGTTGGGCTCGACACTGCACCCGCAGGCCGGCTCCGGCCTCCCGGTCGCGATGACGGCGACGGTCACCGCCGAGACGACGACCGCCACGACGAAGCCCGCAACGACCATCCGGCGCATCCGCATGCCGGCTTGGACGTCGCCACGGCAGGCCAGGTTCCCGGCGCCCGAACGATGCCGAGCACGGTCAGGGCCGTCGCGCGCTACGCATCAAGCGTTGCCCGCAGTGTGGTGAGGGCGGTCTCGATGATGTCGTAGAGCTTGCGGTCGTCGCCGGTCTCGAGCCACGCGGTGACCGACACGTACATCAGGGTCGCCGACGTCTCGGCGAGCAGGGCGGCCCGGGTCGGATCGAGCCCCCGGGCGCGGAAGCCGTCCCGCACCGCGGCGGCCAGCGCGGCCCGCTTCTGCAGTTCGCGCTCGCGCAGGCCGGCGTCGGTGGCGACGATGGCGCGCCACTGCCGGATGGTGTCCTTACGGCCCTCGAACCGGGCCTCGGCGACGGCGCGCAGGCCCTCCAGGATGACGGCCAGCGGGCTGGCGCCGGCGGGCGCGTCGGCGATGAGCCGCTCGGCGTATGCGGGCAGTTCGGCCTCGCCGGCGAAGAGCACCTCGCGCTTGTCGGCGAAGTGCCGGAAGAACGTGCGCGTCGTCAGGCCGGCACGCGCGGTGATCTCCGGCACCGTGGTCGCGGCGAAGCCCTGCTCGGCGAAGAGCTCGAGGGCCGCCTGCTGCAGCCGCTCGCGGGCGTCGGGTTGCCATCGGGCCATCCCGGAATTGTACCGGTGATGACATGGCATGTCATTGGCGGTACGGTCATGACACGGCGTGTCATCACTGGGATGCTCGCCGCACCAGGGCGGAGCTGTGCCATGACAGACGTGTGGATTCTCGGCGGGACCGGCCGCAGCGCGCGGGCGATCGCCGCCGAACTGCGGCACCGGGGCATCCGGCCGGTGCTGGTCGGGCGGGACGCCGGACGGCTCGCGGCCGCGGCGGACGGCCTGCCGACCGTGGTGGCCGGATCCGTCGGCGAGGCGGCGGACGCGATCCGGCGGGAACGGCCGACCGTGGTCGTCAACACGATCGGGCCGTTCACCGGCACCGCCGCGCCGCTGCTGGACGCGTGCCTGCCGTCCAGCGACTACCTCGACCTGGCCAACGACCTCGCCGCGGTGTCGGCGACCCTCGGCCGCGGTGACGCGTTCGCGGCCGCCGGGCACACCGCCGTCACCGGTGCCGGATTCGGCGTGACGGCCACGGAGAGCATTGTGGTGAAGCTGTGCGAGGGGCGACCGAACCCGCGGCGGGTCCGGGTCGACATGGTGCCGTCGCTGGCCGTCGAGGCCGGCGTCGTCGGCGACGCGCTCGCGGGCACCCTCGTGGAGGGCCTGCCGGGGGTCGAGGGCGGCGGGAGGTTCCAGGGCCGGCGGTACCGCGACGGCCGGCTCGTGCCCGCCAAACTCGGCGGCGACCCGGTCCGGCTCGTCCTGCCCGACGGCTCGGCCGTCACCACGGCGAGCATGCCGCTCGGCGAGCTGATGGCCGCCCAGCGGGCCAGCGGCGCCCCGGACGTGCTCTCCGCGTCCAGCGAGGCCCCGGCGTCGCCGGTCCTGCGCGCGGTCCTGCCGGCGGCGACCGCGTTGCTGAACCTCGGCCCGGTCCGCGCCTTCGCGCGGCGGCGGCTGGCCGCGGTGCGGTTCAAGGCGGCACCGAAGCCGCGCGAGCACTCGTGGGGCCACGCCGTCATCGAGTGGGCGGACGGCGGCACGCGCGAGGGCTGGCTGCGCGTCGGTGAGGCCCAGGCCTGGACGGGAGCGGTGCCGGCCGAGGTGGTCCGCCGGCTGCTCGACGGACAGGGCAAGCCGGGCGCGTACACCCCGGCCGCACTCTTCGGCCCCACCCTTGCCGAGTCCTGCGGCGGCGAGTACCAGATCCTCGGCGAATGACCGCCACCGGCATCAGCGTCGGAGCCGGACGTGCGTGGTCAGACCGCTCGGACCTCGGCGAGCCGCTTGACCGCGTACCCGTCGTCCCAGCAGACAGCCGCCTCCCATGCGGCCGACGCCTGCGCGGCGATGTCGTACGCGCCGTCGTCGAGGCCGGCGGCGTTGCCGGGCAGCACGAGGTCGAGGTCGGGGACGTCGACGTGCGACTCGTCCCAGTCGATCAGCGCGACCCGGTCCGCGGTCACGCGGACGTTGCCGAGGTTGTTGGGGTCGCCGTGCACGACGCACGTCCGACGTCCGGTGAGCCGCGCCCACGCTGCCCGGCATCGAGCCACGCCCTCGGCCGGCATCGCGCCGAGGTCGATCTTCGTCCCGGTCTCGGCGTGCAGGAGGTCGGTCGAGGATCGCCAGCCCGGGCGCTGTGGCCAGCCTTGCGTCAACCGGTGCAGCTCGCGGAGCACGCCGGCCACGCGACGCCAGTCCGCCTGCGTCTCAGGAGGCCCGCCCTCCACATAGGTCATCACCACCAGACCGTCGGCGAACAGCCGGCCGTCCCGCGTCGGGATCGGCGCCGGCACGGTCAGACCGGCACGGTCGAGGTATTGCAGGAGTTCGGTCTCCCACGCGAGATCAGCGTCGCTCCTGGTGCCGAGACGACCGACCGCGACCCGCCCGTCGACGCGCACGCTCCACACGTCGTTGGCGACTCCGCCGCTCAGCGGCTCGATCCGAGTGGCGTCCTCACCCCACTGCCCGAGTGCCTCCCACCCCACCGGCCACATCTTACGCAGCTCCGGCCATCGCCGTCCTCGGCACGATATCGCACTCCCGGCCTGCCGATCCGGCCGTCCGAAATGGACTAGTGTCATGCCAGTCCAGCGGCTTGGCGTGGCCCGTGCCCGCGGTGCCTCGAACCGCGTTACCGGAGGAGTCGATGCTGCGATGACGGCAGGGCGACCGATACCCACGCAGGACGAGGTGCTCGGATACTTCGACACGCTGTCGAACTGGGGACGGTGGGGCGACGACGACGAACGCGGCACCCTGAACCACATCACCGACGACGTCCGCGTGGCGGCGGCGCGGGCGGTGCGCCACGGCAGGAGCGTGTCGTGCGCATGGGAGGTCGCCGTTCCGGACGAGATGGAGCGGTCGACGACGACGTGCCCGTGCGCCGCCGACATGCCGGGTGCCGAGAACATGCCGCTGCCCGGCTTCCGCAACGACCGGCGCTGGGGCTTCTCGTCCGAGCGGCTCGGCATCACGTTCCACGGCAACACCCTCACGCACATCGACTCGCCGTGCCACATCTTCTGGGACGGCACGATGTACAACGGGCGGTCGCACTCGTTGGTGGACTCCGCAACGGGATCGGCGTGGGCGGCTGTCACGGCGGCGGCGAACGGGATCATCACGCGTGGTGTCCTGCTGGACATTGCGAGGGTCCGCGACGTGCCGTGGCTGGAACCGGAGCAGGGCGTGTTCCCCGACGACCTCGAGGAGGCCGAGCGCCGCCAGGGTGTACGGGTGCGACCCGGCGATGCGGTCCTCCTGCGGACCGGCCGTGGCCGCGCCCGGCACGAGGCCGGCGACGCCGGCGGCTTCACGCAGGCCGGCTGGCACGCGTCCTGCCTGCCGTGGCTGCATGAACGGCAGGTCGCGCTGATCGGCGCCGACACCCCGCAGGAGGTGCAGCCGTCCGGGTACGACGACGTGCTGATGCCGGTGCACGCCGTGAGCCTCGTCGCGATGGGTCTGTGGCTGCTCGACAACTGCGACCTGGAGGCGTGCGCGACGACGGCCGCCGAGCTCGGCCAGTGGGACTTCCACCTCGCCGTCGCACCCGTCCGCTTCGCCGGTACGTCCGGCAGCCCGGTCAACCCGATCGCCACCTTCTGACCGCGGTCCACCGGGTGGCTCGCCTGTACATCACCTGGCACATGCGCCGGTGGCGAAGCGCGCCGCGGCGATCTGCCCGAAGGCGCCGTCGCCGGGGCGGCCACCTTCGTTCGGCCCGGCGGGTGTTCATCGGCGCGGAAATGGGCAGTTGCGGGCCTATGAAGACTGCACTGCGCAACGTCCGTGTGTTCGACGGCAGGCAACTTCTCCGGCCCGGCACGGTGGTGCTCGACCACGACCGTATCGGATCCGACGCCTCGGGTGCGATGGCGGTCGACGGCGCGGGGGCGGTGCTCCTGCCCGGGCTGACCGACGCCCACCTGCACCTCGGCGGGCGGTCCGCGCTCGAACGGCTGGTGCGCTTCGGGGTGACCACTGCCCTGGACATGGCCAACGCCCCGCCGGAGTTCATCGACTCGATGCGCGGCATCCGGGGGCTCACCGACATCCGCAGCGCCGGCACGGCCGCGCTCGCCCCGGGCAGCGTCCACTCGCACATCCCGGAGATCGGCGAGCGCGGCCTGGTCCGTACCGCCGGCGAAGCGGAGCGGTTCGTGACCGAACGATTCGCTGAGGGCTCCAACTACCTGAAGATTCTGATCGATCTGCCCGGGCCCAGCCCCGACCGGGCCACCATCGACGCGCTCGTCGCCACCGCGCACAGGCTCGAGCGGCTCGTCGTGGCGCACGCCCTGTCGTACGAGGCTGCGGAGGTGGCGCAGGCGGCCGGGGTCGACGCGCTCACCCACACGCCGCTGGACCGGCCACTGGACCGCACCGCGGCGGACCGGATGGCGGCTGCGGGCCGGACGCTGATCCCCACGCTGGTCATGATGGAGGCGTTGACGGCGCCGTCGACGTCCCCGCAGATGCTGGCGCAGTGGGCGATGCCCGGTGCGAGTTACGACAGCGCGCGGGCGAGCGTCGCCGCCGCGTACAGCGCCGGTGTACCGATCCTGGCCGGCACCGACACCAACACCGATGCCGAGTCCGCGGGGAACTACAGCTTCGGCGACAGCCTGCACCACGAGCTGGAACTGCTCGTCGACGCCGGCCTCAGCAACGTCGACGCGCTGCGCGCCGCGACCGTGCTGCCCGCCGCATGCTTCGGCCTCACCGACCGGGGTGTGATCGCGCCGGGCCGCCGAGCCGACCTGATCCTCGTCGACGGCGACCCGCTGCACGACATCCGCGCCGTTCGCTCGATCAGCCGCGTCTGGTGCGGCGGCGTCGAGCACACCCCTGCCCGCCTGGCCGGACAGACCTAGGGGTGCGGCGCCCGCGGCCCGCGTCGTGGTACCGGGTGTCGGGTGTCGGGACGGTCGTCAACCGGCGGCTGACCCGGCGGCCGGCGCGCGGGGGAGCAGGGCGACGATGAGCGGCAGTGGTATCAGCGCGGCCATGGTGACGGCGAGGCCGACCTGATCGGCGGCCCAGCCGATGAGGGCCGGACCGAGCAGGATCCCGGTGTACGTGAACGTGGTCAGCCGCGACACCAGGGTGGCCGTGGGGGTGCCCGGCAGCCGGCCGACCGCGCTGAAGGTCAGCGGAATCAGCACCGAGGAGCCCAGCCCGGCAAGGGCGAAGCCGGCCACCGCCGCGGCGGGGTGCGGCGTCAGCACGGCGGCGGCGAGGCCGCCTGCCGCGATCGTGGCGGCCAGGCGGAACAGCGTGTCGCCGCCCCAGCGGCTGGTGAGCCGGTCGCCGGCCAGCCGGCCCAGCGTTTGCCCGCCGGTGTAGGCGGTGATCGCGGCCGCGGCCATGCTGAGGGTGGCGTGCCGCTCCTCGTGCAGGAAGATGCCGCCCCAGCCGAGCGCCGCACCCTCGCAGACCATGAGCGCGGTGGCAGTGAGGCCGAGCACGAGCAGGGCGCCGCTCCAGCCGCCCCGCAGGCCCGCCGCACGCGCTGCGCCGCCCTGCCCGGCCGCGTCGCCGGACTCGCCGTCGACGCGGCCGGTGTCCGGCAGCCGGGGCCGAGCACGAGGCCGGCGGCCAGCAGCAGGGCGCCGGCGGTGACGAGGTGAGCGGCGAGCGAAACGTCGGTGTGGGCCAGGGCGGCGGTGGACAGCGAGGCGGCAACCGCACTGATGCTCCACGCCGCGTGGCAGCCGTTGAGCACCGGGCGCCCGGCCCGGCCCTCGACGGCGACCGCGCTGGTGTTCATCGCCGCATCGGTGGTGCCGTGGACCGCGCCGAGCACGGGTGCCAACGCGGTGAACCACCACGGGCCGGGCGCGACGGCGATGCCGGCCAGCAGCAGCGGCATGACCGCGAGGGCCACGCGCAGCACCACCCGGACACCCACCCGGGCCGTCAGCGCCCCCACGAACTGCATGCAGGCCAGCGCGGCCAACGCGAACAGCAGGCCGGTGAGCCCGAACTGTCCGTCGGTGAGACGGTAGGCGTCCTTGAACGAGGGCGCCCGCACGATGTATGTCGACAGCGTGAGCCCGTTGAGGAAGAACACGGCGGTCACGGCCCACCGCCCCGGCGTCGCCCCTACGAGTGGCTGATCGACTATGTGCTGCTCGTTGACGGTCATGCAGGTCACCCGCTTCCGGTACGGACCCGGACGGGCCCCACCCTGATGACGAATGGCACCCGGCGAAATTCGACAATCACGAACGGCGAATCGTGGAGTACGGCCACGATGAGCGGGCGGCCGTGTGCGCATGGTGCAGCCTCCGGCAGAGGTCATCGCGAGCATCGCCGCCGCTCGGCAGCTTGGTGGAGCTCACCGCGGACCGGGGGCCGTGACACCGAAGTAGCGGCACTGCGGCCGGTCGGTCAACCACGCCGCGCAGTATCGTCGGTGCAACGAACGGCGGCGGATCCGGGCGCCGACGATGAGTGTCGTTCAGGACCTGCCGACCGTTGTCCAGTCGGTAGGTGCGGGCGGGACAGTTCGCCGTTCTGGTAGCAGTGCAGCCGCCGGAGAATCTCTGGCAGATCGGATCAGGCTATCTGTCCGGGACTTCCTGCAGGCCGACCGGCTTTTCTTTTCTGCATGATCCGGCGGCGCGGCTGCCCGCCCGACGGTGGCGTTGCGTAGCACTGAAGCAGCAGTCTGTGCGCGTGGTGGTAGCCGTCCGAAGGAGCATCACGATGAGCGAAGTCTATTTCTGCGGGAAATGCCGCCGGCAGCAGCAACCGTCACAAGGTGAACGGTGCATCATGTGCGGCCGAATCACTGTGTCCTGGTACACCGGCCGTGAGTCCGAGGACGACGCCATGCGCAAGTGGCGCAGCATCAACGGCTGACCGGGAGACGCAGGTGACATATGAACACTCCAGGCTGGACGGACCCGCGCTGCGAGCCCTCGCGGTCTCAACCGCCAGCAGGATCTTCCCGGCGCAGCGTACTTCGTGGTGGCGGTCCGTCCTTTCGGCCGCGCCCGATCCGCGGCAAGGACGCTTCCGGCACCTGTGCGAACGGTTCACGTCTGGTGAGTACACCAAGGAGCCATTCCTGAAGGTGAAGGAAGGCGACTCCTTGCGGCTGCGGGAGGACGGGGTGATCGAATTCGCTCGGTACACTCTGCAACAGGACCGCATCCCTTCATACAATGAGGTGCGGCCTGCGACCGATCAGGACCTGCTGCTCCCCGACCACGTGTGGGAGGAGAAATGGTCCGACGGCCGGGAACGGGTGCTGAATGCCAGCCACGGCCGGCTGACCGTCGTGCGCAAGGGTGACGGGCTACGACGCCTTCTGGAGAACCTGCGGTAACGGCGGTGGTCGGAGTTCCGCGACGGCGCATGGGGAGTGCAGCAGGAGATCGCCGATCGGCGGCTCGGCAAGGGGTTTCGGGCGAGCCTCGCCTGATCCGCGCTCCGTTGTGGGAGGGGTTACTGCCTTGCGCGCGTGCGGCGTGCGGCGACGTAGCGCCGGATCTTCTCGGTGGTTCCGCAGTCGTCCATGCTGCACCAACGGCGACTGCGGTTCTTGCTTTCGTCGTTGAAGATGAAGCTGCAGCCTTCGCATCCTTTGATCCGGTCCAGTGCGGCCGTGGTGAGCAGCTGGACCGCCGCGTGCACCACCGGCCGGAGGGGCCGGGCGAGTGTGTGGTCTTCCCGCCAGGTCCACGCGAACGGGTTCCCGGGCTGCAGTCGTGCGTGGGCGAGCGCATCCGCTTCGTGGTCTCGCAGCCGGGCCAGCGCGGGGGCGGTCGGCGATCCGCCCGCGGCGAGGGACCGAAAGACCTCGTCCAGGTCATCGCGAGTGGACAGCGCTCGCGCGAACGTGGTGTCGGCACGGCCCGGATCGTCGCGGGACAGCCGGCGCAACCTCGCCGCCTCCGCCCGGGTGAGGGCGCCCGCATGCACGCCCCATGCGATCAGCGCGGGGTAACCCGTGAGCAGGTCGTCGTCCGGAGGGCCGGCGGCGGGACCGGTGCGGGTGTTGATGAAGTCCAGGGCGAGGTTGCCGCCCACCAGGCGCATCCGCGTGACGTCCTCGACTGTTTCCATCAAAACCCACTTTACCAGTTGACCATGATCGTGGGCGACACTACTGTTTCCTTCGTAACGTATTTAGACGGAAACAGTGGAGGGCCGGATGGGCCGTGGGCGGGCGGTGGGAGCGCTGATCGGATTGACCGGCGGGACATTCCTCTACACCACCGCCGAGGCGCTGCCGGTCGGGCTGCTCCTTCCGATGGCCGCCGACCTGGCCGTGTCACCGTCGCGCGTCGGCATGCTCGTCACCGCATACGGCGCAGTGGTGATGGTCGCCTCGGTTCCATTGACGGCGCTGGTCCGCAGCGTCCCTCGCCGATGGTTGCTCGCGGCACTCCTGGCCGGCTTCGTCGTCAGCACCGCGATCACCGCATTCGCGAGCACGTTCGCACTGGTGATCGCCGCCAGGATGGCGACCGCCACCACGCATGCGGTGTTCTGGGCGGTAGTGGTGCAGGTCGCGGCCGAGCTGTTCCGACCCGGACTCCGCGGGCGTGTGGTCGCGATCGTCTTCGCCGGCGGCAACATCGCGCTGGTCCTGGGAGTGCCGGCGGGCACGTGGCTCGGCGAGCGCGCCGGCTGGCGAGCGTCGTTCCTGGCAGTGGCGGGGCTCGGCGCGATCGCACTCGCCGCGACCGCCTCGCTGCTGCCCTCGACGCGGCCGGATCAGGGACATGCCGCCCGCGGCGCGACACCCGACGCCCGCCGCTTCTGGCTGCTGGTCGCGGTGGCTGTCCTGTCGACTGCCGGCGCCATCGCCGCCTACACCTATGTCGCCCTCTTCGTCACCGAGGTCAGCGGGTTCGCCGCCGCATCCGTCGGAGCCATCCTGCTGGCGCGCGGCGTCGCCAGCGTGCTCGGTATCCTCGCCGTCGCAGCAGCGGTGGACCGAGACCCGTGGCTCGCCCTGATCGTGACCGTCGCACTGCAGTCCGTGGCGCTGTTCGGGCTGTATGCGGCCGGCCAACGACCGGCCGTGGCCGTCGGCCTGATCGCCCTGGCCGGGCTGGCATTCGCCGCGTTCACCGCAGCGCTCGGCGGCCTCGTGCTCCAGGTGGCGCCCGGCCGCTCCGACCTCGCGGCTGCCACGGTCTCCTCCGCTGTCAACGTCGGCATCGCCGGTGGCGCCTTCATCGGCGGCCTCGCGCTGCCGAGCCACGGCGTGCACAGCACAGCGCTGATCGGCGCACTGCTCGGCGGCGCCGCTCTGGTGCCGGCGCTCGTCGCGGCACGCCACCGGCCCGCCACCGGCCCACGGCACGGACAAGCGGGTGACACCGGTTCCGATCTGCAGACTCCCGCCGCGCGCAAGCCCCTGTGGAGGACCGGATGACGAGCAATTGGTGGGCCAGCCACAGCGAGCCGCTTGCGGTCTGCTCCCGCAGCACAGTGGTGGAGGTGGCGGCGGTACTGCCCGCGGCGGGCAGGTTTGTCGTCGCACGGCTCGACGGCGTGCGCATGGCGGACGTCGAGCACATGTTCTACGAGTTCTCCGACGCGCTGCTGTTCCCGGGCTACTTCGGGTGGAACTGGGCCGCGTTGTCCGACTGCCTGAGCGATCTGCAGTGGTTGCCCGCCGACGGTTATCTGCTCGTGGTGGAGAACGCGCCGGAGATGCTGTCGAGCAGTGCCGGCGACCGGTGCACACTGTTCGGTGTCCTGTCCCGGGCGGTTCGTCATTGGGCGAACCCGATCGGCAGACCCGGCGGCGAGGGTGTCGCGTTCAAGGTGCTGCTGGTATGTGACCGCGATGAGGACGTCGTGCGGCTGCGTCGGGAGATCGCTGCCTGCACGGCCGGCGACGTCTGACCGCAGGACGCGTTGCCGTCTGCGCCATTGTCGGCACGGTGGGCCTGGCGGCCTACGTCATACGGACGGTCACCTTCCGTGGAGGTGGCGCAGCTTGTCCGGGTTGACGACGGTGTGGACGGCACGGATGGCGCCGTCGGCGATGTGCAGGGCGAACACCGCCCGCAGCCGGCCTCGACCGTCCAGGACACGGGCACCGGGTTGACCGTTCACGGCCCGCGGCTGGACCTCCAGGCCGGTCCGGTCGGCGTGGCGGAACAAGCCGAGCAGGAACCGGGCCACCGGTGTACAGCCGACGACCGGTGCCACGACCGCGGGCGGCCTGCCGTTGCCGTCGGCGTAGAACGTGACGTCGTCGGCGAGCAGCGACTCCAGGGCCGCCAGGTCGCCGCCGTGGCAGGCGGAGAAGAACCTCCGCGCCAGCTCGTCGCGGCGTGCCGGCGACACCTCGAACCGGGGACGGTTCTCGCGCACGTGTGCCCGTGCCCGGGCGAGGATCTGCCGGCAGTTCGCAGGGTTCCTGGCCACCACGCCGGCGATGGTGTCGTAGTCGTAGTCGAAGACCTCGCGGAGCAGGAACACGGCGCGCTCGACGGGGGAGAGGCGCTCCAGCGTCGCGAGGAACGCGAGTGACAGCGTCTCGTCCTGCTCGGCGATCGCCGCCGGGTTCGCGGACTCGTCCGAGCTCACCATCGGCTCGGGAAGCCAGGTGCCCACGTACAGCTCGCGCCGGACCCGGGCCGAGCGGAGATGATCGATGGCGAGGCGGGTGGTGACGGTCACGGCGTAGGCGTCGGGCGAGTCGACCGGCGCGGTGTGACGCAGCAGGCGCAGCAGCACTTCCTGGGTGATGTCCTCGGCGTCGGCGACGCTGCCCAGCATCCGGTACGCGACGGCGAACACCAGGGGCCGCAGGCGTTCATGACGGATCGCGAGGTCTGCCATGTCCGAAGCAAAGCACGCCGGTGTCACATGCGCTCGGTGCGTCTCGTCGTAGGGAGGAGCACCTGCAGCGAGAGGAGCGGACTATGCCAGCCGTGGTGATCACCGGTACCTCGACCGGAATCGGGCGGGCGTGTGCCCTGACCCTGGACGCGATGGGCATGCAGGTCTTCGCCGGTGTCCGCCGGCGGGAGGACGGTGACGCCCTGCGCGCCGCCGGATCCGACCGGCTCACGCCGGTCCTGCTCGACGTGACCGACGAGGCGTGCATCCGCGCCGCCCGGGACCTCGTCGCCGAGCGGGTCGGCGGGGCCGGGCTGACCGGACTCGTCAACAACGCCGGCACCACCGTGCCCTGCCCGGTCGAGTACCTCCCGCTCGACGTGTTCCGGCGCCAGCTCGAAGTCAACCTCACCGGGCATCTTGCGGTCATCCAGGCGTTCCTGCCGCTGTTGCGCCGTGCCCGCGGGCGGATCGTCAACGTGAGCTCGGTCGGTGGCAGGGTCGGCGCACCACTGATGGGCTGCTACGCGGCCGCCAAACACGGCCTGGAAGGGCTCAGCGACAGCCTGCGCCTCGAAATGGGACCAGCGGGTGTCCACGTCTGCGTCGTCGAGCCCGGGTTCGTCGCCACCGCCATGCGGGGCAAGCTCGAACGCGACACGGACACCGAGTTGCAGCGGCTGCCGCGGGAAGGCCGGGACGCCTACGGGCGGCAGCTGACCGCGCTGGCCGCCACGATCAGCCGCGAGGCGGCCGACGGCTCGGCGCCGGAGGTGGTGGCCCGTGCCGTCACGCACGCGCTGACCAGCCGCCGCCCGCGCGTGCGCTACCCGGCCGGCGCAGGCGCGCGACGCCTGCTGACGCTGCGCCGCGTCCTTCCCGACCCGTGGATGGACCGCATCATCGGCCGCGCCACCGGCTACAGCGCGGCGTCGCGGGACGCCGGCCGGCGCTGACCGTACGACAACGATTGGAGTGCCATGAACATCGCATTGTGGTGTGCGCAGATCCTGCTCGCGGTAGTGTTCACCACCTCGGGCGTCATGAAGTCGCTGCTGCCCAAGGACGACCTGGTCGCCAGGGGTCAGACCGGGGTGCAGTTCTTCCCGACCTGGGCGATCCGGCTGATCGCCGCCAGCGAGCTGCTGGGCGTCCTCGGCCTGATCCTGCCCCGCGTGACGGGCATCGCGCCGATCCTGACCGCCTACGCCGCGGCCGGGCTGGCGATCGTCATGGTCGGCGCGATGGTGACCCACATCAAGCTGCGCGAGCCGAAGAACATCGCCATCACCGCCGTGATTCTCGTTGTCTGCGTGTACGTTGCTGCCGGCCGGTTCGCCGGATAGCCCGCTCTGCCATCGTCCGCGGGTTCCCGAACGGCCGCTACCGGCGCCGCTCAGCAGCCATGCCAGACGACCGGCACCGTCCGGTCGCCGGCCACCGGATCGCCGACCGGCCCCGACGTCGGGACGGCACCCGCTGATGCGCTCGGCCCCGGCCCGGGTTCAAAATCAGCGCACGCGATTCCTTCCCCACCTCACGGGCGGCGCCGGGTCGTCGGGCCCGTCCAGGCCGGCGCGGCAGGCGGCGAGCGCGCCGGCCAGGTCGGGGTGCGCCCGCTGGAGCCGGTCGAGGTCGGTGCGGAGCTCCAGCAGCTGCGACCACAGCACGCCGCGACCCTGCTCGAGCAGGGTCAGTGACCGGCTCGGACAGCCGGCGGCGAGTGCGGCCGCCGCCGCGTCCGAGGCGGCCGTCACCGTCGTGGTCTGCAGCAGGTACCGCCGGTCGGCGGCTGCGATGCCGCGCCAGGCCAGCACGGGCAGCAGCCCGATGACGTCGGCGTACATGGGCAGGGCGGCGGCCAGGTCGTGCCTGACCCCGGTGGCGTCGCCCCAGCGGCTCATGGCTTCCAGTCGCGTCCGCGTGGACGCGGTGACGGTGGCGCTCGCCGACGCCCAGGAGTCGATGGCCTCGTCCAGGTCGGCGATGTCGTGGTCGCGGTCGAACCGGGTGGCGAGCACACGTCCGAGGGTTGACCGGCAGTCCGCCCCCATGGCCTGATCGGCGGGTACGCCGGCGACCGCCGCTCGCGCGACCGACAGCACCTCGTCCAGGTCGGCCGCCGCCGATCGCCGGTACTGCTCCAGCAGGGCCTTGCTGAGCTGATGCAGCGCCCGGGTACGGCCCATCGCCCGCGGCTCGCCGGCCTCCGCCAGGCCGGCCGCCTGCCGGGCGACGGTGACCGCCCGGTCGAGGTCGACGGCGTCCGCGGTCCGGTGGTACCTGGCCAGCAGCGCGACGCTCAGGCTGGTCAGATGGTCCGTCCGGTCGGTGCGCGCCGCGGCGGCGACCTGGTCCATGACGGTGATCGCCTCGTCCAGGTCCCCGAGCGTGTCGTGCCGCCAGAACCGGTTGAGCAGCGCGCCGGCGAGGTTGCCGTGCAGGGCGGCGGAGACCGCCTGGTTCGCCGGCGCGGCGGCGACGGCTTGACGGCCGACGGCGACCGCCTCGTCGAGATCGGCTGCGGCGCCGATCCGGTGATACCGCGATCGCAGCGCGACACCCAGGTTGGACAGCCGGCCCGCCCGGCGGACGTCGCCGGCGGGGGTGGCGGCGACCGCCAGCCTGGCCGTGGCGATGCCTGCCTCGACGTCGGTGAACGCGCCCCGGTGCCGGCTGCGGTCGGTCAGCGCGGCGGCCAGGGTCGAGGCGATGTCCGCCGGCGGCGGGCGGCCTTGCGGGGTCGCGTCGACCGCCGCTCGGGCGAGCGAGATCGCCTCGTCGAGCAGGCCGGGGTCATTGGTGTGCTCGAATTTCGTCAGCAGGACGTTGCTGAGGTTGTTCTGGTGTACGGCGAGGCGCGACCGGTCGGCAGCGACGTTGTGCCGGCCGAGCGCGATCGCCTCATCCAGGTCGGCCACCGCGGCGGTGTGTTGGAAGCGGGATTCCAGCATGATGCTCAGGTTGGCCCGGGCCACGGCCGGGTCGGTGTGACGTCGCCGCCCGAGGCCGACCGCCAGGCGGGCCATCGCGATCGCCGCGTCCAGATCGGCCGGATTCCCCGTGCCGTCGAACCGTGCCAGCAGCGCGTAGCCGAGATTGGACATGAGCCCGGCACGGTGCGGATGGCTCGGCGGTACCCCGTCCAGGGCGCTTCTGGCTTCAGCGATTGCCGTGTCCAGGTCCGATGCCGCGCCGGTCACCAGGAACCGGGCGATGAGGGCGCCGACCAGACGCGTCCGGCGCCGGAACAGCTCGCGATCCCCGGGCGCGGCGTCGACCGAGCGGCGCCCGAACAGCACCGCCCGGTCCAGGTCACCGCGGTCCCCGGAGCGTTCGTACCGGATCCGCAACGCCCAGCACAGCCTGGAGTGGTACTTCGCCACCTTCGGATGGCCGGGATCGATCGCGTCCACGGCGCGGGTCATGAGGTCGATGCCGTGGCTCAGCCGGACCACACCCGGACCGTTCGCCGCGGCCCGCGCCCAGCGCCAGCCCGCCCGGGCCTGCCGGTGCGGATCGCGGTGGTACCCGAGAAAGTGGGCCAGCACCGACGCGCCCGAGCCGGCGAGCCGGTTCACGACTCCCATGACGCGTCCGTGGCCGGGCGCTCGAACCAGCCCCGGATGTCGTCCATGCGCTTGGCGAGCCCGGGTGCGGCCTCGCGCAGCTCGTCGAGGCCGGTGCGCAGGTGCAGCTGCTGCGACCACATGACCGACCGTCCCGACTCCAGCAGCTCGACCGCGAGTCGTGGCTCGCCGGCCAGGACCGCCTGGGCCGCCGCGTCGGTCGCCGGTGGGGCTTCGGCGAGGCGCGCCTCCCGGACCGCGCGGCGCAGCCCCGGCCAGGCCGCCGTGGGCAGGAGCTCGACGGCTCGCCGGTACCCGAGCAGCGCCTGCCGGGCGTCGCCGGCGTCCGCGGCGAGCTCACCGAGCCGGGTGGCGGCCCGCAGGACCCTGTGCAGCGACAGCGCGGGACCGGGCCGGCGCACCGCGGCGGACAGCAGCTCCCGCACCTCGACCCGGTGCGCCGCGTCGTGCGGGAGTCGCCGCAGCAGTTCGGCGTACTCCCAGGTCAACGCGGCACGCATCGGATGCTCGGCCGTGGTCGCGGCGAGCCACGCCCGGATCGACTCCTGGCTGTGCTGGAGTGCGGCGGCCTCGGACGTGGCGTCGAACCAGCAGCGGGCCAGGAGGCTTTCGCGCTGCAGCAGCTGCGGACGCTGGGAGTCGATGCCGGCGGCCAGCGCCTCCGTGCTCAGTTCCCGGGCCCGCCGCAGCGGGTCCAGTTCGCCGGTGCTCAGGTGCAGCACGAGCAGCGCCATCGATAGGGTGCTCAGCCGGTTGGTGTGGTCGACGCTGCCGGGTGCGCTGTCCCGCAGCGCGTCCGCGGCCACGTCCACGGCCTCGGCGTGCAGGGCGGCGTCGTCGCTGAGGCGCAGCGCGGCGCTGAGCAGGGCCGCGTAGTGCGCGCGGTTGGGGTCGATGCGGGACAGCGTGGCCAGGGCCTCCCGATCCGCCGCGACGGCGGCGCTCAGGTCGTGGGGATCGCCGGTGTACAGGTAGCGGCTGCTGAGCGCCTCGACGAGCACACCGAGCCGTGTCCCGCGGTGCAGCGCCTTCTGCGCGGGGCCCTGCACCGGCGTCCGTGCGTCACGCAGGGCGCCGAGGAGATCGTCGAGGTCCGCGGTCTGCTCGTACCGGGTGAGCAGCGCCGACGCACGGTTGGTGATCGCCGAGGCAGCCGCATCGCCGTTGCGGATGGCGTCCGTGGCGGCGTCGACCGCCTCGCCGAGGTCGGCGACGTCGCCGTACCGCACGAACCGGGCCCGCAGCATCCCCGCGAGATCAGCGCCGTAGGTCGCCCGCTCGCGTGCCGGCGTGCCGGGCGAGGCGATCGCCTCGCGGAGCCGTTCGAGCGCCTCGCCGAGGTCCTCGACGTCGGACGTCAGCTCGTAGCGCCAGTACAGGCCGTTGCTGAGTGCGGCGAGCACCAGCGGCCGGTCCTCGTGCGTGGCCGGCAGACGCGCGGCCGACCGGCCGAGGTGGCTGATCGCCAGGTCAAGACTGGGCCGGTGGTGCAGCACGCGGAACCGCGCCAGGCGCGCAGTGCCGCGCAGTGAGTAGAGCTGGCCGATCGCGGTGGTCACGGTTCACGGCCCGGTGTGCGTGAACGGCGTCCAGACGCTCGGACGGTCCAGGTGCTGCGCCCGGAGTGCCCGCACGGCCTCGTGCAGCGCGAGCGCGGCGCGTTCGGGGCGCAGCGTCGCGCCGTCGGTGATCTGGCCGTACACGGCCTCTGCGACGTCGGCGGCGCTGTCGTCCCAGACGGACCAGAGGGTGGCGATCACGTGCCGGTAGCCGGTGTAGTGCAGCGCGGCGGCCAGCGTGAACGCCTCGTCCGGCAGCGTGGTGCCGCCGGTCGCGGTCTTGCACGCGGACAGGAACGCGAAGTCACCGCGGTGCTGCCCGGAGCTGACGGCCTCGACGGTCAGCAGGCCGTCGGACAACAGCAGCCCGCCGCGCGAAGGGTCGGTGAGGTCCTGCTGACCGTGGCAGCTGAAATGGACCCACCGGTGGGTGTGGAGCGCGTCGCGGACGGCCTCGACCGTGGCCGCGGGACCTTCGAGGACCGTGACATCCGGGTGCAGCCGGGCCAGCAGGTCCACCTCGCGGCGCACGTTGGGCAGTGACTGCTGGCCCTCGGTGTCGGGCATCGCGACCACGAGCATCGCGTCGCGCGCGCCGGCGCCGGGCCGGGGATGCCGTGCTTCCAGCAGCGCCCGCACCGTCGGCGTGTACGACGAGGCGACCCGATCGATGACCGCGTCGCCGTGGCCGCCGGCGGCATGCAGCGGCAGCAACGTCAGCGGCCCCGTCGGGCACCACCACAGCCGCGGCCACGCCTGCCCGGGACCCGGCGGCGCGGTCAGTCCCAGGTGCGTGAGGACCGGCTCGGCGATGCCGGTCCAGCACCACTGCAGTACCTCCGCCAACCGGCGCTCCGGGTCGGCCTCGCCGGATCCGGGCACCTTGAGGTCGCGGCGTGCGCCGGCGAACCAGCCGACGGCGCGCAGGTACGCCTGCACCTGGTTGGTGACCTCGTCGAAGGTCACGTCCGGCAGCGCCACCACGTCCACACCGGTCGGCCGCACGATCAGGGCGTCGCACCGCCACCGGCTGACATTGATGATCGCGACAGGTCCGTCGTCGGCGGCCGGCAGCAGGGTGCGCAGCGGCGGTGGCCGCAGGAAGTCCTCGAAGCCATCGAGGCGGCGGACCCGATCCACGAGATCGTCCCACTCGTGCGCGAGCGCCATCCGTCGATCGATATCCGGTGCACCGGGCAACGTCATGACCACTACTGACGGACTGGTCCCGGCCCTTCAGAGGCGCCCGGCCCAGGGCCTGCCGTGGCCCGCCCGCACCGCACTGCGCCCCGGCGGCAGGTCAAGCACGTCGAGCAGGCTCTGGTCCTCGTCGCCGCGCAGGCCGTCGTGCCGGGGGAGGGGCGGCTACGGGACGCCGTTGTCGTGGTGACGGCCGGCCTCCCGGCGCTCGGCGGGCGTGAGGTCCCCGTCGCGCATCAGGCGCACGGCGGTCACGTGATCGCCCACCGGGCAGCGCTGCACGCGCACCAGGCCGAGGCGGATCGCCTTGAACGACACCATCGGGATCCACGTGGTCATGAACAGGTGCCCATCGCGGCACCGCACGATGACGTCGCGCCCGAACCGGTAGCCCTGCGCCTGCGACATCCGCCGGACCCTGACCGCGACCACGGCGACGATCACCACGGCGAGCACGTAGATCAGGACCTGCGTCAGGGCGGACACCCTTCGACCATAGCGCCACGTCCTGCGGCTCCCCCCTTGGCGCGTTGGCATCGACGCGTCCGGAGGGAGGCGACTCCCTTGACACTTTCCCGCGCGGGACATAGCGTGCCGTCAAACTAGCAGGAAACTTAACAGTTTCGCTGGAGGATGCCGTGCACCGTTCCCCGCGCCACCTGCTGCTCGCCTCGGTTGTGGCCGTCGCGACCGCCGCCACCGGCGCCGCCTGGCTGCTGGCGGCCTCCCCGGCCAGCGCGGCGGTGAGCCTCTCCGACGTCGTACCCGCACCGGTGTCGGCGCAGCCCGCGGCCGGCGTGACCTACACGCTGCCGTCGAACGCCGCGATCCAGACCGCGGTCGGCGCCACCGACGCCGGCAACTACCTCGCCGGCATCCTGCGCCCGTCGACCGGCTACGCGCTGCCGGTCTCCACCACGACCGGCACGCCGACGAGCGGCATCGCACTGCTGCTGTCCGGCGCCGACCCGAGCGTGGGCGCCGAGGGCTACCAGCTCGACGTGACCGCCGCCGCCGTCACGCTCCGCGCGCAGACCGCGGCCGGGCTGTTCCACGGCGTGCAGACGCTGCGGCAGCTGCTGCCGGCGACGGTCGAGGCGCGGACCGTCCAGAGCGGACCGTGGACGGTCACCGGCGGCCGGATCATCGACTACCCGCGGTACGCGTACCGCGGCGCGATGCTCGACGTGTCGCGGCACTTCTTCGCCCCCGACGTGGTGAAGCGGTACATCGACGAGATCGCGCAGTACAAGATCAATACCCTGCATCTGCACCTCTCCGACGACCAGGGCTGGCGCATCGTGATCGACGCCTGGCCGCAACTGGCGACCGTGGGCGGCAGCACGCAGGTGGGCGGCGGCGCGGGCGGCTACTACACCAAGGCGCAGTACTCCGACCTGGTCTCCTACGCGGCGTCGCGGCAGATCACCGTCGTGCCCGAGATCGACATGCCCGGCCACACCAACGCCGCGCTCGCCTCCTACGCGCAGCTCAACTGCAACAACACGGCCCCGCCGCTGTACACCGGCACGAGCGTCGGCTTCAGCTCGCTGTGCGTCAGCAAGGAGGTCACGTACACCTTCGTGCAGCAGGTGCTCAACGAGCTCGCCGCGATCACCCCCGGGCCGTATCTGCACATCGGCGGCGACGAGGCGTCGAGCACGCCGGCGGCGGACTACACCACGTTCATGAACCGCGTGCAGCCCTTCGTCGGCGCGGCCGGCAAGACCGTCATCGGCTGGCACCAGATCGGGCAGGCCACCCACACGACGAACCGGGTCGCGCAGTACTGGGGCACGTCCACATCGGACGCGGACCTGAGCGCGGCGGTGAGCAAGGGCGACAAGATCCTGCTGTCGCCGGCGAACAAGGCGTACCTCGACATGAAGTACACCAACTCGACCCCGATCGGCCAGTCGTGGGCCGGCCTGATCGAGGTGCAGACCGCCTACAACTGGGACCCGGGCGCCTACCTCTCCGGCGTGCCGGCCAGCGCGATCCTCGGCGTCGAGGCTCCACTGTGGACCGAGACGATCACCACCCTGGCCGACATCGAGTTCATGGCGTTCCCGCGGCTGCCGGCGCTCGCCGAGCTGGCGTGGTCGCCGCAGTCGGCCCGCAACTGGGACACGTTCAAGGTGCGGCTCGGCGCGCAGGGTCCACGGTGGACGGTGCAGGGGATCAACTTCTACAGCTCGCCGCAGATCCCGTGGGGCGCGTCTCAGACGACGCGCAGCGCGTACACCCAGATCCAGGCCGAGAGCTACAACGCCCAGACCGGGACACAGACCGAGACCACCACCGACACCGGCGGCGGCCAGAACGTCGGCTACATCACGCCCGGCGACACGCTCGCCTACGACCTCGACTTCGGCGCGGCGTCGCCGGCCTCGGTCACGACCCGGCTGGCCTCCGGCGCGTCCAGCGGCACCATCCAGTACCGCCTGGACTCGACCACCGGCCCGATCATCGCCAGCGTCCCGGTCACCTCCACCGGCGGCTGGCAGGCCTGGACCAGCACCACCACCAACCTGACCGGCGCGGCCACCGGCGTGCACCGGCTGTACCTCACCTTCACCGGCACCGCGGGCACCGACTTCATCAACCTCAACTGGCTGCAGTTCAACGCCGGCGGGGGACTGCCCAACGCGTACAGCGTGCGGCAGACGGAGAGCTACAGCAGCCAGTCCGGCACCCAGACCGAGACCACCACCGACACCGGCGGCGGCCAGAACGTCGGCTACGTCACGCCCGGCGACTGGCTCGGCTACGCAGGCGTCGACTTCGGCACCCCGACCGCGGCGTCGGTGACCACACGACTGGCCTCCGGCGCGTCCAGCGGCACCATCCAGTACCGCCTGGACTCCACCACCGGCCCGATCATCGCCAGCGTCCCGGTCACCTCCACGGGTGGCTGGCAGGCCTGGACCAGCACCACCACCAACCTGTCCGGCTCCGCCACCGGCGTGCACACGGTGTACCTCACCTTCACCGGCACGGCGGGCGCCGACTTCGTCAACCTCAACTGGTTCCAGTTCAACCGGTAGCGCCTGTTTCACGCTGTACGGGCCCTGCCCTGCGGGCGACCAGGACGTCACGCTGGACGGACTGGTCCACCAGGGTGCGTCGTCGAGCACCTCGAGGCCGGCGGCGGCGAACACGCCGCCGGCCTCCTCGCACCGCGTCACGAACGTGTTCCACGCGCCGCCCGGCCGTCGTCCTGTACGCCGCGCGACGGTGGGCGTGCGTGGTGCAGCGCGTCTGCCGCGGCTGCAATAGCGTGAGTGGCTCGGCGTCGGCGTACCGACGTCCGACCGCGGCCAGGTCAGCTGACCCGATTCGACGGACGTGGCCGCCGCGAAACACCCTGCGGCGCTGGACGGCATCGACTTCTGGTCGATGGCGGTGCCCTCAGGTGGGTCTGACAGGATCGATCAGTGAGCGTGCTGTACGACTACTTCGTCGCCTTCTCCGATGACGAGGCCGCGGCGATGATCGAGGACGGGCTAGACGGCGAGCTGTTGCTCCTGGAACTGAAGGGGCTCGACCCGCACGACCTCGTCAGCGTCGAGGCGTTGCTGACCGGTGCCAGCGTCGGCACGGCCCCCGAACAGGGGCATGCTCCGCGCATCGTTGCGGGTCTGCGTGACAACCACAATGTGGTCCTGTCCCTCGACGACGAGCTGCGCGATGCACTCGCCGGGGCGACGGCCGAGAAACTGATCGCGGTTGCGGCATCGTGGGCGCAGCTTCATGGGCTCGTCGACCAAGAAGGCGTCGACGCCTTGGCGGACCTGCTTGGCCAGTTCGCCTGGCTGGCCCGAGAGGCCCGAGACTGCAGCGCACACCTGTACTGCTGGGTCGGCGTCTGAAGCGCGGCGCTGCTCTCGAGCCCCAGCACTCGCCGACCGCGACGGCGGTGGTTGCCGTAACGATCCGGGGAACACACGCTCATCAGCCACGAGAGCGCAGCGGCGCTGCGGCGCCGGGACGGCGTACGCAGCGTGACGATCACCGCCGAACCGACGCGCCCGACCTGCAGCTCCTTGAGCGGAAGTGACCGGTCAGTCCGTCGACGCGATGGCGTCCAGCAGTTCAGATCCGTCATACCCAGGACCTGTTTACACCACCGCGGGCCGGCCACGCTTCAGAGCCGGCCTGCTCATCGGCCCAGACGAAAGTCGGGGCTGGAGATCCGCCGACGGCCTGTGATGAGCCACGGCCGGCCTCATGGCGGCGGCGCGCACCAACGGCGGCATGAGCGCGCAGCTTGATAAGGCGCATTCAGGCTACAAGCGTCGTTGCGCCTGGGCTCAGGTGTCCGCTCGCGGCTGCAGACTGAGGGCCATGCGTCAGTGTGGTGGTCGCTGCGGCTCTTGTCGGATGCGAGGGGTTGCGTCAGCGCTTCGTTAGGGCTGGCGACTGTCACGTCGTGCGCGAAGCTGCCGGATTCTCAACGGAAGTTGCCGCGCCCACAGCGCGTTGAGGACGCCGGCGAGGTGCTCGGGTCCGTCGATGAGGACGTCGGCGTCCTCGACCAGGCGGAGCTGTATGCGCGGGCTGCTTCGGTCGAGGCCGTCGGCGGCGGCCCGCAGATGCGTGGCCGCTGACGCGATCCGGTCGGCGAGGGTTTCGATGCCCAGGTCGGCGTAGCGGTTCAGGACGGCTGGGTCGAAGGTGACGGTGTTGTCGTACCGTAGGTCGGCAGCGGCTCCTGGCATGCCGACCAGCGCGGCGGTGACCTCGGCCAGCAGCTCGGTGTTGTGGGCGACGTGCGCCGCGATCCGGTCGGCGGACCAGCCAGGCGCTGCGGGCGCAAATCCGCCCTGTCTGAGCTCGGCGACGAACGTTCCGTATTGCTCCTGCAGCTTCGGACCTTGGACGAACGCGCTGCCGCCGGTGTACCAGCGGAACCGCGGCTGGTCCCAGGTCGGCGTGCCCGATTCCTCGATCCAGGGGAGGCGTCCGGCAACCGGGAGGTCGAAGGTCACTCCGGTCGCGATCTCGGCGATCATCGCCGGTCAGGGCAGGGCGGGCTCGTAGGCGCGGGTCCGCCGCCGTAACCGGAAGCCGGCGTGCTCGCGTACGGCGAGGACCCGCGGTGGCGTTCAGCGGCTCTCCAGGCGGTCCGGCACCTCCAGCGGCTCCCGCTCGTCCCAGGTGATGGAGCCGTCGTCGAGCCCGGCGAGGATGGTGTCGATCCAACGGATCTCCGCCTCGGTGACCGCGTGCAGGTGCTCGGTCTCCAGCATCGTGACCCGGGGCAGCTCGAAGCCCGCCGCGCCGATCAGCGCGTCCCGGTCGGCGAGTCGCTGGACCAGCAGCTTCCGTCGGGTGGTCAGCAGGTCGCGGGTGGTCCGCGGGGAGATCATCGGCAGGAACGACAGCGCCGCGGGGAACTCGGGGAACTCGTTGCGCGGCGTGGACAGGATCTCCGCGAGCCACTGCCGGGAGGCGGCCCGCCCGGCGCCGGTCAGCTGGTAGGTCGTGCGTTCCGGGTACAGGTGATCGCGGGTGGTCTCGTGGACCTCGATCAGGCCGGCCTCGGCGAGCCTGTTGATGGTCTTGTACAGCGTGGCCCGCTGGCCGACGTTGACCACCTGATCCTTGCCCCACTGCTTGATCAGCTGCTGCATGCGGTACGGGTGCAGCGGCCCGTCCTCGAGCAGCCCGAGGATCGTCAACGCCAGCGGAGAGCGGCGGAAATCGGTGGTCACCATGCAAACGTACACTAGTGCAAAAGCGTCTAGTTGCCAGAACACTAGTTTCTATGACACTGTCGGTCCATGACGATCCACAGCACCCAACCCGGCGCGACGGCACGTCCCGTCGCAACCCCCTCCGACGCCCCCAGCGCACTGAGCGCGCCCAGCGTGCTCGCGCTCGGCGCCATCGCCGGCCCCGCGCTGTTCACCCTGGCCTGGCTCGTCCTGGGCTTCATCAGCACCGGCTACACGGTGGGCGGCACCCGCATCGATCCCTACTCGCACATCAGCCAGCCCATCAGCGGCCTGGGCATGGGCGAGACGGCCCCGTTCATGAACACCGCCTTCGTCCTCAGCGGGCTCCTGCTCCTCGCCGGCGTGATCGGCGTCCTGCGGGGCATCGGCGCGACCGGCCGCCCGGTGGCCCGATGGACGAGCGCCGTCCTGCTCGCGCTGACGCCCGCCGGCCTCGTGGTCGTCGGCCTGTTCGACCTCGACGCACCGGTGCTCCACCTGGCCGGCGCCGCGCTCGTCTACATGCTCCCGGTGCTCAGCTTCCCCCTGACCGGTCTGTTCCTGCGCGGCGTCGCGGGCTGGCGGCGGTTCGGCAACCTGCTTCTGGTCGCCGGCGCGCTGACGTTCGTCCTCATGATCGTGTTCTCGCTGACCTTCAACGAGGACACGACCGCCGCCGGGCAGGGCGTGGCCGGTCTCACGCAGCGGGTGCTGTTCACCGAGGTGCTCGCCTGGTTCGCGGCCATGGGCTGGTGGGCCCGCCGCGCGTCCGCACGCCGGGAAGGGTGATGACGATGGCGCAGGCACGGACGGCACTGGTGATCGGCGGCGGCATCGCGGGCCCGGTCGCGGCGATGGCGCTGCAGAAGGCCGGCATCGAGGCCACGGTGTTCGAGGCGTATGACGGCGCGGCCGACGGCGCCGGCGGTGGCCTGACCGTCGCGTCCAACGGGCAGTTCGCGCTCGACGCGATCGGCGCCGGGGACGTCGTGCGGGGCATCGGCACCCCGATCGCGGGGATCGAGCTGCGCACCTGGAAGGGGCGGACGCTCGGCGAGTTCGGCACCCTGCCCGGCCTGCCGGCGAACCAGTTCGTCTGGCGGTCCGACCTCTACCGTGCGCTGTACGACGAGGCCGCCCGCCGCGGCATCCGCATCGAGCACGGCAAGCGGCTCGTCGGCGCCGAGGAGACCGGCGACGCGGTGACCGCCGTCTTCGCCGACGGCACGAAGGCGGGCGCCGATGTCCTGATCGGCGCGGACGGCATCCGCTCGACGGTGCGCTCGCTGATCGACCCGCAGGCCCCGGGGCCGCGCTACACCGGCCTGGTCAGCTTCGGCGCGCGGGTGACCGGCAGCGGACTGGCGCCCACCGGCGGGCGGATGCTCATGACGTTCGGCAAACGCGCCTTCTTCGGCCACGTGGTCTTCGACGACGGGACCGCCGTGTGGTTCGCCAACCTGCCCCGGCAGGAGCCCATGACCATGGCCGAGGCGCGAGCCGTGCCGGCCGGCGCCTGGCGGGAGGTCCTGCGCGACGCCTTCACCGGCGACCGGTGCCCCGCCGTCGAGTTGCTCGACCGTACCGACCCCGCCGACCTGATCATCACGGGGCCGTCGGAGAACATGCCGGCCGTGCCGGTCTGGAGCCGCGGTCGCATGGTCCTGATCGGCGACAGCGCCCACGCCGCGTCGTCGAGCTCCGGCCAGGGTGCCTCTCTGGCCGCGGAGAGCGCCGTGGAGCTGGCCCGGTGCCTGCGGGACCTGCCGCACAGGGAGGCGTTCGCGACCTACGAGCGGCTGCGCCGGGACCGGGTCGAGAAGGTCATCGCGGAGGCCAACAAGACCAACGCCAGCAAGGCGCCCGGCGCCGTCGGCCGCGTCGTGCGCGACATGCTGCTGCCGGTGGTGTTCAAGCTGTCCAAGCCGGAGAAGATGGCCTGGCAGTTCAACCACCGCATCGACTGGTCGAGCCCCGTGGCATGACGGTGGACCGCCGCGGGCCCGGCCGAGGTCATCGCCTCGATCGGGCCCGGCGTCGTGATGACGGTCCCGCGCTACCTGCTGTTGACCGGGTGGTCGGCGCCGTAGGACTGCCGCGGGATGACCGGGGCGTCGCGCCCGGTGCCGTGTGAGCCCGGGGCGCGCGGCGCAGTGCTCACACCGGTCTCGTGATACTCCTCCTCGACGTTGACGCTCCACACGTCGTGCGTCGAGCCGGTGGCGATGTTCTCGGCGGTGAGCATCGCCGTCACCATGGAGTGGTCCTGGTTGTTGTACCGGTGCATGCCGTTGCGGCCGACGGGGTGCACGTTCGGCGCGTGGGTGCCGAGCCAGGCGTTGATCTCCGCGACGTTGGCCTTGTACCGCTCGTCGTAGAACGGATACGCCTTGGGCATCCGCACCACGTAGCCGGCCTCGATCTTCGCCGGGTCGACCAGGCCGAGGATGCCGAGCTCCTTCTTGCCCAGCTCGACCAGGTCCTCGTCGGCCATGTTCCAGGTCTCGTCGCCCTCGAACACGAAGAACTCCAGGCCGAGGCAGGTGCGCCCCTCCTTGACCAGGTACGGCGACCACGAACCGAAGTTCTGGATGCGCCCCACCTTCACGTCCGGCGCGTGGATGTAGATCCAGTTGTCCGGGAAGCCGGCCTCCTGCGGCACGACCAGGGCCACGGTCAGGAAGTCGCGGTAGCGCAGGTCGGCGGCGGCGTCGGCCACCGGCTCGGTGATCGCGGGCTTCATGATGCCGATCAGCTGCGACATCGGCATCGACGAGACGACGTGATCGCACGGGTACTCGACCCGCTCGCCGGCGGCGTTCTCGGCGACGACGGCCACGGCCCGGCCGTTGTCGTGCCGGATCGCCACGACCTTCGTGTCCAGCAGCACCTCGCCCTGATGCTTCTCGATCAGCTCCTGGCAACGCTCCCACATCATCCCGGGCCCGTACTTCGGGTACTGGAACTCCTCGATGAGGGAGGTGATCTCCTTCTGGTTGCGCTTCGGCAGCAGCGCGTTGGTGATCGCGCTGGACAGCGAGAGGCTCTTGATGCGCTGCGCGGCGAAGTCCGCCGGCAGCGCGCTGACCGCAACGCCCCAGAGCTTCTCGTTGTAGGTCTTGAAGAAGTGCCGGTAGAGCCGCCAGCCGAAGCGTGCGACGATCCAGCCCTCGAGGGTGTCCTGGTTCTTCGGTGGTCTGATCCGGGCCATGGCGTACGAGGCCAGGCAGCGGGTGGTCTCGATCAGGCCCAGGTTGCCCAGGGCGTTGGTCGCCTTGAGCGGGTAGTCGTAGTACTTGCCGTTGTAGAAGATCCGGGACATCCGCGGCCGGAGCAGGAAGTCCTCGTCGGGCAGGATCTCGTGCCAGAGATCGTCGACTTCCTTGACCTTGCTGAAGAACCGATGACCGCCGATGTCGAAGCGCCAGCCGTCGCGTTCCACCGTGCGGCTGATCCCGCCGACCACCGAGTCCGCCTCGAGCACCGTCGCCGCGACGCCGTGGCGGGTCGCAAGCATGTAGGCGGCCGTCAGACCCGCCGGCCCCGCTCCGATGACCACGACCCGTGGGGCGGCCCCCTCGTTGCCTGCCATATCCCTGAGACTCTCCCTCTTGACGACAGCTGCAGCCGCTGCCGCCGCGCATCCTTCCAGACTCACGGCGATCTGCAAAAGTTTGACAAAGCCGACAGATCCGGATGTTTCGGTCGGCCGTCCACGGGACGACGCGCGCACGGGCCGCGGGGCCTGGTCACAGGATCCCGTCGTCGACCTGCTCCAGGACGAGTGACCACCACCCGGCCTCGACGGCGGGCCGGTCGACCGCGCTCAACGCCTTCTTGAGCCGCTCGACGCGGGCACCACGGTCGTCCGGCCCGCGCACGGCGGGCTTGATCTCGCCACGCCGGAACGCGGCGAGCTTCTCGGCCATCTCCTCGGCGGTGTACGTCGCCGGCGGCGGGTCGTCGGCGGCCCGGAAGAACTCGCCGAACAGGTCCAGGAAGCGGCGCAGCGCGTCGACGGAGGAGTTCATCAGCACCCGGCCGCCGCGGCCGGGGGAGTACGACCACACCGCGCCCGCGCCGTCGAGCCCGACCAGCTCGGTGCTCGGCTCCCATACGTGGCCGATGACCGACAGCCGCTCGCCGTCCACGGTGACCTCGGCCGGCGCCGCCGTGGCGTCCAGCACGACACCGAGGGTCGCCTCGTTCGATGCGCTCACCCCGACGAGGTTACGACCGGGCCGCCCCTGCCGCCGGTCGGGGGCCGATGGGCCGGCCGCCGCACGCGACCAGCCGGGCTTGCGTGGGAGGACTACGGCGACCTGTCGATGCGGCTGGCCCGCCGCCTCGCCCCGGCCTGACTCGGGAGTCTCCTGTGATCGCGCACTCGGGTCCACAACTGGTCGGCATGCTCGGTCTGTCGATGCTCGACGGGCGAGTGACGCAGATGCTCGGGGAGCTGGGCGTCGACACGCCGCCATGCACACCGGACCGTTCGCAGAACGCGGCGGCACGCGCCCACGGCTGGACTTCGTGTTCACCCCGCCGCACCAGGTCCGTGACGCAGACTCCCTCGACGTGACACCGGACGATCTGGTCTTCTCACAGCTGTTCTTTCACGCGCACGGCTACGCGGACTACGCGGCGTTCGCCGGTGAGCTGCCGTACGGGCTGACCCCCGACATGCCCGTCGCGGCGGTGAAGGCAATCCTCGACGACCTCACGCCGGCGGCGCACCTCAAGAGCAACGCGGCGTTCCTGTTCGACCCAGCCGCACAGCGGTTCCGCACGCTGCCACCGACGGCCGGGCGGCTGACCCTGCACGGTCGCGGCGCCGGCGTCCTTCCGGACGGACGCGCGGTCTTCGCCGAGAACAGCGGCGACACGTACTGCGTGCTGTTCGATCCGGCCGCATCGCGCTGGCAGGCCGGCACCGCACTGGGTGCCGCGCACAACTACGCCGGCGCCACAGTGCTCCCGGACGGTCGGTGGCCTGGGCAGGTTGCGGTGCCCGATGCTGGGACTCGCGCCGAGCGACCACGGCCGGTCGGACCGATGCGGGTGCTGGGCCGCTGCGCGGCCAGGCAACGGCCTGACCGCGCGGCACGCCACGCCATGAGCCGTGCGGGCGTTGGTCGAACCCGCGGCCTGCTTGCTGACCCGGCTGCATGGTTCGACCCTCCCCGTATCACCAGGCGACGGCGGGTATCAACAGGTGAACCACGCCTGGGTCGAGTAGAGCCGGCCGGTGCTGTTGTTGATCAGCTGAATCGTGTACGAGTGGCTGCCGGAAGCGCAGGGTGCCGACAGACTGATCGTCAACGCGCCGCTGAACGAGTACTGATCGTGTTGGGTGTTGTCGCGCCACATCCGAGCCGTGAAGGAAGTGCTGCCCGTGCAGCTTCCGGTCTGCACCTTCCCGTAGACGGTGCTTCCGGACCGCGTCGGCTTGAACGTACTCATCGTGGTGCAGCCGGCAGCCGCTGAAACCTGCGAAGGTGCGGACGCGGCGGCCGGTGCGGCTGGGAGGAACGCGGCGGCCGCACCCGCGACCGCGAGCAGACCACCCATTGTTCGGCGAGACAAGCGCATGGGACTTCCCTTCCTGGAGCGGACAGATCGATGCTGCCTTGGTTGCCGAACCTCGCAGAACCTTTCTTTCTCTTGGCGGGACTGCTGCCCTTGCCCGCGGCGACGCTCGCCCGGCTCATTGCGGTGCCGTTGTCCGTCCAGGACGGAGTAGGAGCCCTGTTCGCTCAGTATCTGGTCGACTTGACTCGGCACGAACCGACGTATCGTCCGCAGGACGCCGCTCGACTCGGGACCGTCACGGTCGATTTGTTGAACGCGGTATGTGCCCACCAGTTCGAGTGCGAAGATGCCCTGCCGGGGGAGACGCGTCAACGGGTACTTCAAGTCCGTATCCACGAGTTCATCACCCGGCGACTCGGTGACCCCGCCTTGTCGCCGCGCATGATCGCCGCCGCACACCAGATATCGCTGCGTTACCTGTACCAGATCTTCGCTTGAATTGTGCAGCCGGGCGTTGCCGCCGCCGACGGCACGAACCAGCGGCAACTGACCACCGCCGGTGTGCACAACCGCGCACCGGTGTTCTCGCTCCACGGGGATCTCGTGCTGTTCAGCGGCGAGACCGGCAACCAGCGCATCGACATCGCCACCGGGCAGGTCGCCGACGTCCCCGAGTCCTTCTTCACCAGCCCGCTGCCGAGCACGCCCGGAAACCTCAGCCCGCAGACCGAGGCGTACCTGAACCGGTGCGCCGCGTCGATGCGGTGGCCGACCCTGCTCGGCGGCCCCTGGCATTGAAGCAGAGCCTTGTCGGGCCGCTCGGTGACGCGGTCTCGGTGCCGGGGCAGTCGGTCTGCCTCGAGTCGACGGAGACCTGGGAGCCGTTCCAGGCCGCCAGGTCGTCGCTGCGCCGCGTGGACCTGCCGCCACGGCTCAGCACAACACCCGCCCCATCCCGCGGTCGCCGGGCGGTGCTGTGTAAGCCCGGGGACCGCGGGATGGGGCGGCGTGCTTCCTGCTCAGCCTGGCAGCCGGCGAACGTCGTGGAACCTGATCACTGCGGGTAGTCGCCGGGGTCGACCGAGTCGGTGTCGGCGTTGCCGCCGATGCTGGCCTTGAGGGTGATCTCCCAGGTGGTGTACTGCCTGCTCGTGGTCTTGAAATCGAAGATGTCCGCAAATTTCTCGAACTCGCAGGAGCGGGTGAACCCGGCGGCGCCCGCGTCCCAGTCGACGCCGGTGGCCATGTACACCTGGTAGCTGCCGTCCTTGACCCGCTTGACCTTGAACGTCTTGCCGGCCGAGACGTAGACCGTGAAGGTCGCGACCTTGGCGCCGTTCGGGACGAGGCTCACGACGACGTCGGTCTCGCCGCCGCTGTTGTTGATCGTGAATTCGCCTGAGCCGTTGAGGGTCCCCTTCTTCACCATGGTGCCGTTCGCCAGAGTGCGGGTCTGCTGGGCGACCGGTGCCGGCAGCCACGCGCCGAACGTGAAGGTGGACCCGAAGGCCTTGGCCGCCTCCCGGAGGTAGGTCGCCGACTGCGAGCCGGTCACCTGGGCGACCGCCGAGGAACCGGCGCAGATCTCGCCCGACTTCGCGGACCCGGCCAGCGTGCTGAAGTCGCTGCTCAGCGAGTCGAACGCCCGCTTGAGCTGCTCATGGCCGGCGGCCGCCTCCTTCGGCGGGGTGACGTACGCGAACCGGGGGCCGCTGGACTTGACCGCGTCGGCCAGCGCCTGCGCGGCCTCGACCGTCGCCGCCTGGTTCTTCGCCGCGGCGACCTTCTGCCACGCCGGCCCCATCAGCGCGTCGGCCTCGGTCAGGAGCGCCTGGTACGCGGTGGCGGTCAGCGGCTCCGGTGCCTTGCTCGGCGTCGGGCTCGCCGATGCGTTGCCGGTCGCACCTGAGGAGGTCTTCTTCTGTTCAGGGTCACCGCTGACAAAGGCCGCGACCCCGCCGACACCGCATACCAGCAGGAGCACGACGGCGACGACGCCGACGACCAGCTTGTTCCTCGACCTCGTGGGCGTGAGCCGGTCACCGCTCGGCCACCCTGTACCCGGGCCGCCGATGACGGCACCGGTGACCGGCGCGTTCCAATGGGGAGCACCGGCGGGCGGCATTCCGTACGCGTCCGGCGTCCCGTACGCGGGCATGCCGGAGGTGGGCGGTCCGTACGCGGGCATGCCGGAGGTGGGCGGTCCGAACGCGGGAAAGCCGGAGGCGGGTGTCCCAGACGTAGGCATGCCGGACACGGGAATACCGGAGGTCGGCATACCCGGTGCAGGGGCGTCCGGTGGACCCCATGCGGGGAAGTCCGGGTTCGGGCCGGTGGGAGAGGGCGGCGTCGTCACGCGAGCACGGTACAGGTTCAGATGCATGTGCATGTGCCCCCCGGACCGGCATCTGATCAACGCCGGGCAGCGCACACCCGGGCCGCCGTGGCACGCCCGCCCGCCACCACGTACGGCGGCCGCGCCCGGTCCGGCACGCAGCTGCCGTAGGGTGCGGTCGTGCTGTCGCTGCTGTCGTTGTCTGTCGAACAGGCGTTGCACCGCCGGCCCGGCGTGTCCAGGCCGGTGGTGATTGTGCGGATCGACGGCGTCGACGTCAGCCGCGCCGACGGTAACGACGGCCCAGGCCCGTGGGACGCGCTGGTGCCCCTGAACCGCTTCGTGGCGACCGGCGAGGTCACGACTGCGACGATCGCGTGCTGCCCGAGCTGCGGCCCGGATTGCTTCGCCATCGAGGCGCGCATCTGCCGCGAGGGCGGCACGGTTCGCTGGGAATGGGGCCGGCGAGGCGCGCATTGGGAAGGCGAGCGGCGCACGACGCTGTTCGATGCCGTGGCGTACGACGCCGAGGTGGCCCGCGTCGGCGCCGATCACAGTTGGGAGGGCGCGGCGCACCGGGCCGGCCGGCTCATCCTCGCAGGCCTGGCCCTGCCGCCAGGGATCAAGGGTGTCAAGGTCCATACGACCGACGGCGGCGAGCTCGAGGTACAACTTGAGGAGCCGGACGAATATCAGATCTGGGTGCACGCTCCCTGGGACGCGGGACGACCCGACGAGAGCGCCGCCGCGGCGCGGGCGATGCTCGCCGGACCCGCCGCCGACTGGCCCGCGCAGTGGCACAGCATCAAGTCGGAACGCGAGGACCCGCCGGCATACGCGGGTCCGTCCTGGCGGCGCGCAGCGTGGTCGCTGAACAACGCCACGTGAATCCCGGCCTCAGCCGCCGTACGGCACGGTGATGATCTCGAGGTTGTGACGGTCGGCGTCCTCCCAGTACAGCCCGCGCCCGCCGTCGTTGGTGTTGATCTTTCCCGGCTGTCGGTGGTACGGATCGGCCCAGTACGGCAGTTCGTGTGCCTGGATGCGGGCGGAGATCTCGTCGAACTCCGCCTCCGACACGAGGAACGCGTAGTGCTGGGGGTGGACGGTGCCGTCCTCCTGCACGAAGTCGAGCGAGCAGCCGTTGGCGAGCTCGACGACCAGGAACGGACCGTACGGAACCGGATCCGCGAGGCCCAGCAGCTCGGCGAGGAGCCGGGCGGAGCGGTCCCGGTCACGCACATGGACGATGGTGTGGTTGAGATGGACAGGCATGACGTCAAGGTTAGGCCGAGCCGCAGCAATCGGCCGGTCTGTGCGCGTACGACGGCAGATGCGGCGATCAAAGGGGTGACGGCAACGAACTGGCGCTGCCATGATGGGGCGTGACCGAGCGAGCCGCGTCCGAGGACGGTGTTGGTGAGTTCTGGACGATCGAGCCTGGCTGGGTGCTGCTTGACAGTGCCGACGGTCTCGGCGTGCCGTTCAACCGGCTGACCTCGAGGGTCATGTTCCTCTGCGACGACAGCGAATATGAGCGGACCGTGACCACGATGCGGGTGGCCGGCTGCCTGGTCCTCGACGCCGAGGCGGCGTTTCGCGAACGCGACGCCTGACTGCGGTCTGTTCGCAACGAGATCCGTCAATCGTGGACGCCTGATCACGTCGTTCGGGGGCTCCTTCGACGAGGAGCTGGCGGGCACGAGCACGTCGCTGTGGATCGCCGGGCTCATCGCGCTCGTCGCGGGCTTCTTCCTGGGCCGGTGGCGGGCCGCGCAGCGAAGCGCTGAGCAGGACGGGACTCACGCTCAGCTCTGATCAGTACTCCGGCCGCGCTTGCAGGTCTGGCGCTCCATCACGGCAGGCGTGTCGCACGTACGGCGCGGCTCCATCAAGGCGGGGAAGGCTCACCGCTGAACGCACGCGAGTTCAACGGCAAGCTCAGTCCGCGACGATGGCGAGATTGCGGTGCCCGCCGGCGGCGATCGCTGTCACACCGGTCAGTCCTGGGGGTACCTCGGTCTGTTGGCGGCTGTTGTCGCCCCAGGCAGTGATTTGTCCGTCGACGTCGAGGGCCAGGTCGTGCCACTCGCCGGCGGCGACAGCAATGATCCTGTCCAGTCCCTTGGGCGGCGCAGCACGGGAGGGTCGTGAAGGCCGGCCGACCTTGCCCCAAGCGGTGAGTTTGCCATCGACGTCGACTGCAAGGCTGCGATGCGATCCGGCCGCGATGGCGACGACCCGGCCCAGGGTGCCAGGGACTCGCGTTTCGCCGTACGTGTTGTCGCCCCACGCGGTGACCCGGCCGTCAACGTCGAGAGCCAGGCAGTGAAGCCCACCGGCGGCGATTGCCGTTACTCGGGACAGCCCGCCCGGCACCGCCCGCTCCCCGCAACGGTTGCTGCCCCATGCGATGACCCGCCCACCTGACCGTCGGTGCCGTCCGCCGCAGCGGCAAGTTCGTCCAGCAGCGCGCCCGTGAAGGCGGTGAACGCCGAGCCCGATGGCGCGTACGACGGGCGCGTCGCCGGGCTCGACGTCATCACGTACACGCCTTCGACGTCGACCTGCTCCATCACCCCAGGCCCGGCCGTCATCAACGGCACACTGGTCGCACGACCGCTGTAGCAGCAGTCCAGGATGACCACCTTCACCGTTGCGACGCTGTCTCGAACCAGATCAGCGACCTGCGCGTACGGCACGGCCGTCCACGGCTTCTCCAAATCGCTGCGACCGACCGCCAGATGCAGCTCGTCCCGCCGCCGCCCGAGCAGCAGACCGTGCCCGGCGTAATACACCACCAGCAGCTCCTCGGCCTGCAGCGACGCAGTTCGCAACGGGTCCAGCACCGCCGCCACGTCCAGCGGGTCCACCACCTGCGTCCAACCGTCGACTGCCAGCAGCCCGCCGAGCGCCGCCACATTCCGCGCAGCGGCAGGCAGATCGGGCAACTGCGCATTGTCGTAACTGCCGGCGCCGATCAACACCGCACGAGACCGCTTCGAGTTAGAGGACCGCACCATCACAAGCTGCCGAACTCAAGACCAGCCACCGCCATCGCAGAGTGCCGCACGTCAACCATCGCCCCGCGGAAGCTATCAACAGAACAGTCCCGCCGACATCCGCAACGCGGTGCAACGCTCAACGCAACGGAGCCGTTCAGCCTGCGGAATTGCCGAACACGACTCCGGCCGCTCGGGGGTCGAGTCCGGTGGGCCATATGGTCGTCTCGTCTGCCAGCGCACCGGTGAGGTGTGCCGTGTCGAGGGTGGCCCCGCGCAGCGACGCGCCTGCGAGGTTCGTTCCCTGCAGCAGTGCCTCGGTCAGGTCTGCTCCTTCGAGGCTGGCGTCGGCGAGATCGGCTTCCCGTAGATCCGTGCTGGTGAGGTCGGCACCGTCCAGTTGTGCTCCGCGCATCCATGCCCGTCCGAGTCGGGTTCCTTCCAGGTCGGCGCCGATGAGGTTGGCCTCTGCCAGATCGGCGCGGCGAAGGTCCACGCCGAGCAGCCGCAGGGGCTCCGCTTCGGGACGGATCCCGTTTCGTGCCAGCACCGTGAGGGCGGCCTGCACGTCGGCGGCGCGGGTGACCAGGAGTGGGACGTCGAGCACATCCGGTTGCTGCCCGCTGGACGCGTCACGGTCGCCGGGCAGGGGTGCGTGTTGACGAATGTAGGAGGCGAGGATCTCCGCGATGGTCGTGGCATCCGCCGGCGAGTCCTTCGCCATGCGTTCAAGCGCGTAGATGCCACCCAGCCGCACGACGATCTGGCCGTTGCCGAGCTGATCGGTGGCCCGCGTGAAGCGTTCCGTGATCTGGCCTTGCGCGGCCACCGCCAGTTGATCCTGGGTCGCCTTCAACTGATCGGTTGTCGATCGAAGATTGTGCCTGAGCTGGTCGCGGCTGATGAGGAGTTGACGCCAGGTGACATATGCGCCGATCGCCAGCACCAGCCCGGCCAACGCCTGCAGCAGAGTCCCTCGCACGTCATTCTGAGCACGGATGGCGTCGTCGGCACCACCGAAGGCGGCGCGTGGCGCGATGTGCGCCGGCAGGATGTACACGACGCCGGCCAGCGCACCGAGCACCACAACAACCACGACCAGCCCGACAAGCGCGCGGCGCGCGGCATGCAGCCGACCTCGATGATCCATGCCGCCATCGTCCCATCGATGTCGGTTGCCCGCGTTGCCCCGTTCACCATGCCGGCAGACAGCTCGTTCGGCTCTCCGCTGCGTGTTGGATGGCAGGCCGTCACCGACGCAACGCAAGCGTTGTGGTCGGAGGTTGTCGGGGGAGGGAGAGTCGCCGTCCTCCGGCGGGCCTGAACGCGATACCGTCTCCGGCATGAACGGGCGCTCGTCACGTTCCTTCGATCGCATCGCCGACCGGTACGATGACCGGCGCGGCGGCGCCGAGCGCGGCGTCGTGCTGGCCGCTGACATCGAGCCCTGGCTGTCGCCGGGAACGGTGCTCGAGGTCGGCGTCGGCACCGGCGTCGTTTCCGTCGCGCTGCGGGCGCTCGGCCTCACCGTGTTCGGGGTCGACCTGTCCGGTGGCATGCTGCGCCACGCGCGGCAACGCCTCGGCCCGACCGTCGCGCAGGCCGACGCCACCGCGCTGCCGTTCGCCGGCGCCTCCGTCGACAACGTCGTGTTCGTCACGGCGCTGCACGCGATCGGCGACGTCTACGGTGCCATCGAGGAGGCGGCCCGTGTGGTGCGGCCCGGTGGGCGGGTCGTGGCAGTGCACGGCATTCCCCGCCGCATTCCCGATGACGACGACATGAACGCGGCCGTGGCGCCCCTTGCGCCGCTGCGTGACGACCGGCCGGACATCGCGCCGACACTGGACGCCGCGGCGGCGGCCGCCGATCTGCGACCCGCGGGCGTGGCCTGGGTGGCGTCGACGAGGTTCGAGGAGTCGCCGAACGAGTTTGCGACGACCATTGAAGAGCGCCAGTGGTCGTATCTCTGGAATGTCGACGACTCGACCTGGCGCTCCGTGGTCGTGCCCGTCGTCGAGCGCTTGCGGGCCCTGCAGGATCCGGATCGGCCGCGTGCCTACCGCCTCTCGCCACGCCTGGTGGCCTACCAGGCGTGATTGCCAGGTCGCGGCTTCCGGTGCGAGTTCGGCGCCCCGTGGCGGCCGGTCATTGCCTGGTCCGTTCGGCCCTGTCGGAGGGCGCGGCACGTGGATCGCGGACGCCGACGGCTCCGAGGCGCGCCAGCTGGCCCCGCACAACTTCGCCGGCGCCGGTGACTGAGCGCCGGCTGTACTACTGGCCCGTCTACGGCGCGACGGAGTTCGAGACCGCGGTCGCCGTCGCCGAGTTCTTCTTCGAAGGCCCCCGCCGCCGGGCCGCGGCTTGCGTTCAGCGTCGACCCGGCGGGGGAGTGCGACTACGATCCCGTGTCCGCGTGCAGCGCGTCGGACACGACGATCCACCCGAAGGTGACCGCCGCCGCCTGCCGGAGCCGCCGCGTAGCCGTGGCCGTCGATGCTACAAGCCGGCTCGCCGCGCCGCCGCCGGCCGAGTGGGTGGCGGCCCCGCCTACACTGCACGACCATGCCGGACTCCGTCGAGGATCTGCTGGGCGCGCTGGCCGCCGCCGGACCGGATGCGGACCGGGCCGTCGTCGCGTTGATCGGGATCGACGACGCGACGCTGGAGGCGCGGGTGCCTGCGCTGGTCGCGCTCGTGCACGACCCTGCCGCGGCGCACCGGCAGAGCGTCCTGCACCGGCTGGCGGCCGCCGGGCTGCGGGACGCTGTCGACCCACACGTGTCCGGTCTGCCGGCGTTGCTGGACGATCCGGAGCCGGAGGTGCGGGAGACCGTCGCGTACCTGCTCGCCCGGCATCCGGGGCACGCCGCGGCCACGTTGCCCGCGTTGCACGCCAGGTGGGTGGCCGAGGAGTCCCCGCGGGTCCGGGCGTCGCTGCTGCTCGCGGTGTGCATGCTCGACCTCGACGCCGGGCAGCGGCTGATCCGGGCCGCGGTCAAGGAGCGCCCGGCGGCGGTGAGGGCTGCCGCCGGGCTGGCCACCGTGTGGATGCCGGGCTGGTGGTCGCAGGCGAAGGCGCGGTGGCCGCAGCGGCTCACCGAGGCGGTGGTCGACGCGTTCCGCGGCGGTGACCCGCTGGCCGGGGGCGCCTGGACCGATGACGCGCGCGGCGAGATCCTCCGTACGTTCGTGCACCCCGGCCGGGCCCCGCGGGCGATGCTCGAGCTGCTCGTCCACAGCGCGTCGGAGCAGGTCCGCCAAGCGGTCCCGTTCACCGTCGCGGATCTCAACCGCAGGTCCCGGCAGGCGCCGGCGCGGTTCGTGCCGTTCCTCGCACCGCTGCTGGCCGACCCGAGCCGCAGGGTCCGGCGGTTCGCCGCCGGGGCCGTCCGCGATGCCGGGGCCGCCGCGGCGCTCGTCGCGGACCAGCTCGTCGACCTGGTCGCCGGCAACGACCGGGCCGACGCGGCCCGTGACGGGGTCGCCAACGCCGCCGACGAGTCCGCGCTGGACGCGTTGCTGTGGGTCGACGACCCGCGGTGGCGCACGGTCCTCGCCGACGCGTGGCAGCGGGACCGCACCGGCATGGAGCGGGCCGCCCGGGCGTTGCGGCACACGGCACCCCGTTCGGCACGCCGCTGTTCGCCGCCCTCGCCGCACGCGTCGAGCGCTGCGGCGGGCACGAGTACGGCCACACCGAGGTCAGCTGGCTCGCGGGGCAGCTCGGCGCGTGGGGCGCCGACGCGGTGCCGGCGCTCGGCCCGCTCACCGCCGCGCTCGAGTACGAGAACACCCGTGACCGGGTCGTCGCCGGGGCGCTGTGCCGGGCGATCGCCGACATCGGCGGGCCAGGGGCGCAGGCGGCGGTCCCGGCCGTGCGCACCTGCGCGGAGCGTGGATTCCGCCCGTTCGACCGTGGGCAGGCCGCGTTCGCCCTGTGGCAGCTGACCGGCGACGCCGGCGCGCTGCTGGACATCGTCGCCGCCTCCCTGACCGCCGAGGGCGAGGGGCATGAGCCCTACCTGCTCGCGCTGCTGCCGCAGCTCGGCCCCGCGGCCCGGCCGTTGCTGCCCGGCCTGCGCCGTCACGTCCGTGAGCAACCACAACGGTTGCGCAGCAACACGTCCATCGCCGGCGTCCTGTACCAGCTCGACGGCGACCACGACGAGATCCTGCCGATTCTCGCCGCCGCCCTGACCCATCGGCAGCCGCCGGAGCAGGCCGTCGCGCTCGCCGGAGCGCTCGGCGAGCGTGCCGTGTCGCTGCTGCCGCTGCTGCGGGATCTGCAGGGCACCGACATCGGATGGCTGAAGGTGCAGGTGATCGACGTCCGGCACCGGCTGGGCGACGTGGGTGTCGAGGAGGTCGTCGCGGCGGTGCTGCCGGCGCCGGCCGGGTTCGAGTACTGGCATCATGCGGCCGCGCGAGCCGCCGTGGACCTGGTCGTGCGGCTGGAGGCGACGCAGGCGGTGGAGCGCCTCGAGGCGTACCTGGCCACCGACAAACGCATCCGGTTCGGCGGCCAGGACGACCTGGTCCGCGACGACGAGCGGCTCCAGGCCCGGCTGCGCACCGCGATCGGCGCGCTGCGTCCCGCGCCGGCGCCGGTCCGGACGGCCGGTGGCCCGGTCCGCCCTTGACGCACGCGTCCCGGGGCCCGCACTGCCGGCGGGCCCCGGGGCGCATTCCGCGCGCCGGATCGGACGTCAGGGCGTCAGTTGCGGATCCACTGCTGGTTGGCGCCGCCGTTGCAGGTCCAGATCTGCACGGCGGTGCCGTTGGCCGTGCCGGCGCCGTTGACGTCCAGGCACAGCCCGGAGCCGACGCCCACGATCGTGCCGTCGGCGTTGAGGCGCCACTGCTGGCCGGTGCCGCCGTTGCAGGTCCAGATCCGGGTGCGGGAGCCCGACGCGGTGCCGTTCGCGTCGAGGCACTTGTTGCCGTACACCGTCAGCTGGTTGCTCGACGTGAGCGTCCACTGCTGGTTGGCGCCGCCGTTGCAGTCCCAGATCTGCACGACGGTGCCGTCGGCCTGGCCGGCGCCGTTGACGTCCAGGCACCGGTTGGAGCCGGCGCCACGCAGCTCGCCGGTGGGGCCGGTCGAACCGCCGGCCGCGGTGACGGACAGGTTGTCGAACTGTGCGGTCACGCCCTGGCCGGTGCCGTAGCCGATCTGTCCGGCCACCCAGGTGGTGTCCGAGACGCTGCCGACGGTGGTGCCGTCGATCGAGGCGCTGAGGGTGCTGCCGTTGACCGTGAGCGACAGCGTGTGCCAGCGCCCGGTGCCGAACGACGGCGTGGTGCCGCTGGCCAGCGTCCGCCAGTTGCCGCTGGTGTTGTTGCTCAGGATGGACCAGGCGCCGCTGTCGGAGACCCGGAAGTAGTAGCCGTTGAGGTTCTGCGGGCCCTGATGGTTGTAGGTGTTGCCGCGGGCGATGAGCTGGGCGTAGCCGGACTTCTCCAGCATGACGTCCGACGAGAAGGTGTAGTTGCGCCACGTCAGGTCGCCCAGCAGGGTGAACGGTTCGGCGTGGCCGGACGTCCAGTAGATGGGCGCCTGGTCCGACATCTGGCGCACGCACTGCCCGGTGTGCCCGCCGCCGCACCCGGTGACCTCGAAGGAGCCCTGCTGGTCCATGAGGTACTTCGCCTCACGGCCGGTCGCGTAGCCGTCGAAGGTGTCGCTGTAGGGCAGCTTCAGGTTGCCCTGCGCGGGGCTGGTCGCCGTGCCTTTGCCCTGCCCGGTGGTGGTCGTGATGCTGTACACGTAGCCGGGCTGGACGGTCAGTGAGAAGGTGCCGCCGGACGGCGTGATGTCGCTGCCGCGCACGAAGTGGTCGGCGGGGTTGCTGGAGCGCACGTTGGTGGACCACACGTGCACCGTGCCGGTGGACAGCCCGCCGGTCACGCTGAAGGTGAGGGCCTGCGCCGCGGTGGCGTCCTGAGTCTCGACGATGGTGCTGTAGTCGCCGTTGCCGGGCGACCTGAGTGAGACGTAGCTGCCGTTGTTGCGGTTGCCGCCGATGTAGCCGCTGGAAGCGTCGAGGTACCGCCAGCCGGGGGCGGTGAACTGCGTGGTCTGGGCCATGACCCAGGTGCTCCGGCCGATGGAGTAGTAGCCCGACCACGGCTGCGGAGCCACGGCGACGCCGGTGGTGGCCCACGGGATGTTGGGGGTGATGGCGGCGATGACGGGCCAGTTGATGTAGGCGGTCATCTTCCCGTCGATGTAGCCGCGGTTGACGCCGCGGGCGAGCGCCGCGGCGCCGGCGTTGTAGTCGTCGGAGCCGTTCTCGCTGGCCCACAGCGCCTTGCCGGTCGACACGGCGTTGCCAGAGCTCGGGCAGCTGCTCTGCGCACTGCGGTACCCGCAGACGTAGTGGCTGCCGAAGACCGACACGGCGGCGGCGAACGCGGGGTCACGCAGCGATTCGTCGGCGGCGGCCCACCCGAAGTCGTCCGAGGCCACCAGCTTCACGTTGGCGTAGCCGCGGGAGTTCAGGGTGGAGCGCAGGTTCTTGTACCAGGTGGCGTTGTAGCCCTTCTCGTTCCAGCCACCGAGGTAGTTGATCGTCAACCCGTGCGTGCCGGCGCAGTCCAGCCACGCCAGGAGGTAGTCGATCGAGTCGTTGGACCAGAAGTTGCCGTTGCCGATCCAGCCGGGGGCGCCCCACGCCAGGCCTACCAGGTTGATGTTGGGGTTGCGGGCCTTGGCCTGTTCCATCAGCCACCACTCGTATCCCCGGTTGCAGTTGATGCTGCCCCGCGTGTGTTCGTGGCTGGGCTCGGCGCCGGAGGTCGAGTTGGTGTCGCCGCCGATCTCCACCTTGAGGACCTGCATCGCCGCGCCGTAGCCGGGCTTGAACAGGTAGTCCAGGATGTTGCCGCGCTGGGGCTCCGGATAGTCGACCAGCAGCCGGCTGTTGCCCCCGCCGCCGCTGACCGCGCCGACGCCGTCGAACACCCGCCCTCCCGACGCGCCGTTGATCGTGATCGCCGTCGCGGCCTGTGCCGGGGATGCGACCGCTGTCAGCACGCTCGCCGCGGCCACCGCGACGCTGATCGCGACCGCTACCCGTCCGCGCCGATTCGCTCTTCGCAACATCTGATCTGGCCTCTCCGTGGTCCGTATACATCAGACGTCGTACGTTAGATGTCTGATTGTTATCGGGCAACTTCGATGCCAGGCGGATCGCCCCGCCGCCTCGTGGCCGTGAAACTTTCCTCGGTCCGGGCGAGTGATCCATCGAAAGTGCTGCATCGCTTGACGCCATACGTCATACGACCTATGTTTCGGGTCGCGTGCTCGCGCAGGACAGGCCAATCGCCGCCAAACAAGGAGCCACTGCTGTGAGAACTGTCCAGAAACGACGCCTGGTCCCCCGATGGCTCGCGGTGCTCGCCGCCGTCGCGACGGTCGTCACAGGAACGCTCGCCGTCATGACGACAACGGTCCCGTCCGCCTCCGCCGCGACGACGGCGGGCTGCGGCAAGACCCCCACGCTGCGCAACGGCTCGTACACCATCCAGAGCAGTGGCCAGAGCCGCAGCTTCATCCTGCGAATTCCCGACGGGTACACCAACACCCGCCCGTACCGGTTGATCTTCGGGTACCACTGGCGCGGCGGCACCATGCAGGACGTGTCCTCCGGCGGGTCCAGCGGCACCGCGTGGTCCTACTACGGCATGCAGGAGCAGTCCAACAACAGCGCGATCCTGGTCGCCCCGCAGGGCATCGGCAACGGCTGGGCCAACAGCAACGGCCAGGACGTCACCTTCACCGACGACATGGTCCGGATGATCGAGAACGACCTGTGTGTGGACACCACGCAGCTGTTCGCCATGGGCTTCAGCTACGGCGGCGGGATGAGCTACGCCATCGCGTGCAGCCGGGCCACCGTCTTCCGGGCGGTCGTGGTGTACTCCGGCGCGCAGCTGTCCGGCTGCAGCGGCGGCACCCAGCCGATCGGGTACTTCGGCATCCACGGCATCTCCGACAACGTCCTCAACATCTCGTCGGGGCGGGCGCTGCGCGACACGTTCGTGCGCAACAACGGCTGCGCCGCCCAGAACCCCGCGGAGCCGGCGCCGGGCAGCGGGCGGCACATCACCACCGCCTACTCCTGCCGTGCCGGATACCCGGTGCAGTGGGCCGCGTTCGACGGTGGCCACGGGCCCGGCGCGGTGGACGGGTGCTCCGGCTGCGAGGACGGCGTGCGGACGTGGACCAAGGGTGAGGCCTGGCGGTTCATCTCCGCCTTCGCAGGTGGCTCGCCGTCCAGCCCGCCGCCGTCGAGCCCGCAGCCGTCCAGCAGCAGCCCGCCGACCGGCCAGTCCAACGTCATGATCGCGGGTGCGGCGTCGGGTCGCTGTGTCGACGTGCCGGGCTCCAGCACGACCAACGGCACGCAGGTGCAGCTGTGGGACTGCCACGGCGGCACCAACCAGCGCTTCACCTACACCTCGGCCAGGCAGCTGCAGGTGTACGGCAACAAGTGCCTGGACGCCAACGGCCGGGGCACGACGAACGGCACCACCGTCGTCATCTGGGACTGCAACGGCCAGAGCAACCAGCAGTGGAACCTGGCCGCCAACGGCACCATCACCGGGGTCCAGTCCGGGCTGTGCCTGGACGTCAGCGGCGCCGCCACCGCCAACGGCACGAAGCTCCAGCTCTGGTCCTGCCACGGCGGTGCCAACCAGCAGTGGAGCCTGCGCAGCTGAACGGATGACCGGTGGCGCCGGCGCGCGGCCCCGCCCGGCCGGCGCCACCACGGTCCTCGTCCCGGCCCGATTGGAGAGTGACACAGTGACACCCACATCCCGGCGACCCTCGAGGCGCGCGATCGCTGTTGCGGCGGTCCTGTTCTGCGTCACGGCGCTGCTCCCGGGCGTCGCCAGGGCGGACAACCCGATCGTGCAGCACGTGTACACCGCCGACCCGGCTCCGCTGGTCCACAACGGCCGGGTCTACCTGTACACCGGGCACGACGAAGACGGCTCGAGCTACTTCACGATGCGCGACTGGCGGGTCTGGTCCTCGGCCGACATGGTCAACTGGACCGATCACGGTTCGCCGATGAGCCTGGCGACGTTCAGCTGGGCGAGTTCCGACGCGTGGGCCGGGCAGGCCGTGCAGCGCAACGGCAAGTTCTACTGGTACGTCCCGGTGCGGATGTCCAACGGCTCGCAGGCCATCGGGGTGGGGGTGGCGGACAGCCCGACCGGGCCGTTCCGTGACGCGATCGGCCGGCCGCTGATCCAGAACGCCGAGATCGACCCGACCGTCTACATCGACACCGACGGGCAGGCGTACCTGTTCTACGGCAACCCTCACCTGTGGTACGTGAAGCTCAACGCCGACATGACGTCGTACTCGGGCAGCCCGGCGCAGATCCAGCTCACCACCGCGGGGTTCGGCACCCGCTCCGGGGACGCCAACCGGCCGACGCTGTATGAGGAAGGGCCCTGGTTCTACAAGCGTAACGGCTTGTACTACATGGTGTTCGCGGCGAAGTGCTGCTCGGAGTTCATCGCCTACTCCACCGCGCCGGCACCCACGGGGCCGTGGACCTACCGCGGCACCATCATGTCGACGCAGGGCAGCAGCTTCACGAACCATCCCGGCGTCATCGACTTCAACGGTGGCTCGTACTTCTTCTACCACAACGGCGCGCTGCCCGGTGGTGGCGGCTACACCCGCTCGGTCGCGGTGGAGAAGTTCAGCTACAACGCCGACGGCACCATCCCGGCCATCAACATGACCACGACGGGCGCACCGCAGGTCGGCACGCTGGACCCGTACGTGCGCCAGGAGGCCGAGACCATCGCCTGGGGCAGCGGCATCGAGACCGAAGCCTCCAGCGAGGGCGGGATGAACGTCGGCTGGATCGACAACGGCGACTCGATCAAGGTCAAGGGCGTCGCCTTCGGCACCGGTGCCGGCTCGTTCAGCGCCAGGGTGGCCTCCGGCGCGGCCGGCGGCCGGATCGAGGTGCGGCTGGACAGCGCGACCGGCACGCTCGCCGGGACGTGCACCGTGTCCGGCACCGGCGGCTGGCAGACGTGGACCACGGTGTCGTGCCCGGTCGGCAACGCGACCGGCACCCACGACCTGTATCTGCGCTTCACCGGCGGCAGCGGGTCCCTGTTCAACCTGAACTGGTGGCAGTTCGCGACCGGGTCCACCCAGCCGGTGGGCTACCCGTCCGGCTATCGCCGGCTCGGGATCTCCAGCAACGGCCTGTGTCTCGACGTGAGCGGCATGTCTACGGCGGCCGGCGCGGCGGTCACCCAGTGGACCTGCAACGGGCAGACCAACCAGCAGTTCCAGTTCGTGCCGGTCGCGGACGGCTACGGCCGGTTGCAGGCGCAGCACTCGGGCTATGACGTGGCCGTGGCCGGCGGCTCGACCGCCGCCGGGGTCCCGAACATCGTTCAGCAGGCACCCAACAGCGCGCCGAACAGCCTCTGGCTTCCGGTCCAGCAGTCCGACGGCTCGTACTCGTTCAAGAACCGCAACAGTGGCCTGTGCCTGGACGTGTACGGCGCCAACAGCACGCTCGGGCAGCAGCTCGACCAGTGGCAGTGCAAGAACGCGCCCGGCACCAACCAGGACTTCACCCCTCGCTGACCGGCGTGCCGACGTGCCGGGCACCGCCGGGTGGCGGCACGCAGGTGCCGCCGTGGCACTGCCACGGCGGCACCGGGGCCGTCGACGTCTCTGACAGACCTTCAACGGCGGTCGCCCCCGATCCGCGTTACATCAGATGTATAACACAAATCCGGAGGCGGAATGCGCTAATTCAGCGCCGACGGGGCGTTGACGAGAGGTGATGGAGGTAGTTAACGTCAGATGTCTGGCGTTGGTACGCCATCACCCCTGGAGGCATCTCCATGACCCGCACCCCATTCACCCGGCGGTCCCTGCTGACCGCCCTCGGCGCCACCGGAGCGGCCACCGCCCTTGGGTCCTCCGGTCTCCTGCATGCGGCCGCCGCCTCGGCCGCCATCCCCGGACCGACGAGCTACTCCGCCACGTGGGCGTCGGTGGACCAGCATCCGCCGGCGCCCGAGTGGTTCCAGGACGCGAAGTTCGGCATCTACTACCACTGGGGCGTGTTCAGCGTTCCGGCGTACGCCAACGAGTGGTACCCGCGCAACATGTACAACAACGGATCGAACGAGAACAACCACCACAAGGCGGTGTACGGCGACCCGTCGGCGTGGCCGTACCACAACTTCATCAACGGTGCCCGCGACAAGGCCGGCAACCTCGTGCAGTTCGCGCCGAAGCTGACCAGCGCAGGCGGCAGCTTCGACCCCAACGCGTGGGCGCAGCTGTTCGTCGACGCGGGTGCGCGGTTCGCCGGGCCGGTGGCCGAGCACCACGACGGCTTCTCGATGTGGAACAGCAGCGTCAACGAGTGGAACTCGGTGGCCAAGGGCCCGCGGCTGGACCTGCTGCGGCTGCACGCCGACGCGATCCGCGGCAAGGGCCTGAAGCTGATGGTCGCGATGCACCACGCGTACAACTTCACCGGGTTCTACCAGTGGGTGCCGTCGCAGTCGGACTCCAGCCTGCGCAAGCTGTACGGGCAGCTCGGCGCGTCCGCCCAGCAGCAGCTGTGGTACGACAAGCTGCGCGAGGTCATCGACGGGTATCAGCCGGACATCCTGTGGCAGGACTTCAACCTGCCGCAGCTGCCCGAGTCGCGGCGGCTGGACTTCCTGGCGTACTACTACAACCGCGCGGTGGCCTGGGACAAGGAGGTCGTCGCGACGTACAAGGACGGCTTCAACACCCGCGGCGAGGTCTTCGACTACGAGCGCGGCGGACCGGCCGGCATCCAGACGCCCTACTGGCTCACCGACGACAGCATCTCCAGCTCCAGCTGGTGCTACACGGTCGGCATCGGCTACTACTCGACCAACGCGCTGCTGCACGCGCTCATCGACCGCGTCAGCAAGAACGGCAACATGGTGCTCAACATCGCGCCGATGGCCGACGGCACGATCCCGTCCGGGCAGCAGACGGTCCTGCGCGGCATCGGCGACTACCTCAAGCGCTTCGGCGAGTCCGTCTACGCCACCCGCGCCTGGACCGTCTTCGGTGAAGGCCCGACCCAGATGGGCGGCGGCTCGTTCCAGACCCCGCGCACCGGCACGGCGCAGGACGTCCGATTCACCCGCAGCAAGGACAACCGGGTGCTGTATGCGACGTTGCTCGGCTGGCCCGGCGGCACCGCCAACATCAGCACCCTGTCGTCGAACCGGATCAACCTGTCCACGCTCACGTCGGTGCAGCTGCTCGGCGCCACCGCGGGCACCTACATCGCCCTGCCCACGCGCAGCCAGGACGGCGGTGGCCTGCACGTCACCCTGCCCGGCACCGTCCCCTACAGCGCCCCCGCGTACGTGTTGAAGCTGACCTTCTCCGGCACCATCCCCACGCTGGACGCGGGCGGCGGCCTGCCCGGCGGCTGGGCCAGGCTCAACAACGTCAGCACGGGCCTGGTCCTGGACAGCGGCGGCAACGTCGCCTCCGGGTCGGTGGTCAAACAGTGGAACTACGACGGCAGCACCAACCTGCAGTGGCAGCTCGTCGCGCTCGGCAGCGGCTGGTACCGCATCGTCAACCGCACCAACGGCATGGTCGTCGACAGCTGGGGCAACGCCGCGAACGGCGCCAACGCCATGCAGGCGCCCTGGAACGGCGGCAACAACCAGCAGTGGCGGCTCAACGACACCGGCGGCGGGCGGTACCAGATCATCAACCGCGGCACCGGCACCGCCCTGGACGGCATGGGCAACGCGACGGCCGGCTCCACCGTCGGCATGTGGGCGCCCAACACCAATACCAACAACCTGTGGACCGTCACCGCGGTGTGACGAAGGCGGTGCAGGGCCTCTGGCCCTGCCGCGTGATCGAGCGTGACCACGACAAGGAGACCCGTTGAACCGCAACGCTTTACTCTGCCTGGGTCTGACGGCGGTGCTGGGCACCGCACTGTTGACCGCAGGCTGCAACAGGAACGACCCGTCCTCTTCGACCGGGGGCGACAAGGGCGCCTCGGCGCCGCTGATCGGCGTCGACTACCCGCGCTCGGACACGGACTTCTGGAACTCCTACATCAAGTACGTGCCGCAGTTTTCCAAGGAGCTGGGCGTCCAGCTGAAGACCACCAACTCGCAGAACGACATCGCCACCCTCATCTCCAACGTGCAGACGTTCCAGAGCCAGGGGGTCAAGGGCGTGGTGATGGCGCCGCAGGACACCGCGGCGATCGCGCCGACACTGGAGCAGCTCGGCGCCAAGAAGATCCCGGTCGTCACCATCGACACCCGGCCGGACACCGGCAAGGTGTTCATGGTGGTGCGCGCCGACAACCGCGCCTACGGCACCAAGGCCTGCCAGTTCCTGGGCACCAAGCTCGGCGGCAAGGGCAAGGTCGTCATGCTCCAGGGCGGCCTGGACTCGATCAACGGCCGTGACCGCACCGAGGCGTTCAACGAGTGCATGAAGAAGGACTACCCGGGCATCACGGTCTTCGGCGAGGCCACCGACTGGAAGGGCGACGTCGCCGCGACGAAGCTGCAGACGCGCTTCACGTCGGACCCGGACATCAAGGGCATCTACATGGAGTCGTCCTTCGCGCTGTCGGGCACGCTGCAGATCCTCAAGCAGCGCGGCCTGCAGGTGCCGCCGACCGACCCGAAGCACGTCTTCGTCGTGTCCAACGACGGTATCCCCGAGGAGCTCAAGGACATCCAGAGCGGCCTCATCGACGCGACCGTCAGCCAGCCGGCCGACCTGTTCGCCAAGTACGGCCTGTATTACGTCAAGGCCGCCATCGAGGGCAAGACCTTCCAACCTGGCCCCACGGACCACGGCAGCACGATCATCCAGGTCCGCGACGGCCTGCTGGAGGACCAGCTGGCGGCACCGCTGGTGACGCTCGACGGGGCGAGCATCGGCGGCCAGCCCACGACGAAGTTCGACGACCAGTCCCTCTGGGGCAACCACGCATGAGCTCCACCGCGCAACACCCGATCGGCGGGCCGGCCGGAACCGGCCGGCCCGCGGTCGAGGCAGTGAACATCGGCAAGCGATTCGGCTCCACGGTGGCGCTGGCGGACGCGGGCATCTCCGTGCACCGCGGCGAGACGCACGCCCTGGTCGGGCGCAACGGGGCGGGCAAGTCGACCCTGGTGAGCATCCTGACCGGGCTGCAGGCCCCGGACGAGGGTGCCGTCGCCTTCGACGGCCGGCCCGCGCCGCCGCTCGGCGACCGCGACGCCTGGCGGCAACTGGTCGCGTGCGTGTACCAGAAGTCGACCATCATCCCCACCCTGACCGTGGCGGAGAATCTCTTCCTCAACCGGCACGCCCGCGGCCCGGGCCGGCTCATCCAATGGGGCCGGCTGCGGCGCGAGGCACAGCGGCTGCTGGCCGAGTGGCCGGTCGACGTCGACGTCGGCCAGCCGGCCTCCGCATTGTCGGTGGAGCAGCGGCAGTTCGTGGAGATCGCGCGGGCGCTGTCGTTCGGCGCGCGGTTCATCATCCTCGACGAGCCGACCGCGCAGCTCGACGCGGCCGGGATCGAGCGGCTGTTCGAGCGGGTCCGCGAGCTGCGCGCGCAGGGGGTGACGTTCCTGTTCATCAGCCATCACCTGCAGGAGATCTACGAGATCTGCGACCGGGTGACGGTCTTCCGCGACGCGCGGCACATCCTCACCGCGCCGGTGGCGGGTCTGCGCCGCGAGGCGCTGGTGGCGGCGATGACGGGCGAGGACGTGAGCATGCCCGAGGCGACCGACCGGCAGCGGACGGCGGACGCCCCGATCGTGCTGTCCGTGCAGGACCTCGTCACGGGATCGGGTGCCGGGCTGTCGCTGACCGCCAGGTCCGGTGAGGTCGTCGGCATCGCGGGCGGCGGCGGCAGCGGCAAGGTCGAGGTGGCCGAGGCGATCGTCGGGCTGGCCCGCCCGGCCGCCGGGACCGTCACCGTCGACGGGCGCGCCCTGCGCCCCGGCAGCGTGCCCGACGCCCTCGACGCCGGGATCGGACTGGTGCCACAGGACCGCCACCGCGAAGGCTTCGTACCGCTGCTGTCGATCGCGGAGAACGTCACCATGACGGTGCCGGACCGCATCCGGCGCGGCGGCCTGCTCTCCCCGGCCCGCCGCGACGCCCAGGCCCGCCGCGCCATCGCCGACCTGGCGATCAAGGCCGACGGCCCGCACGTGCCGGTCTCCGACCTGTCCGGCGGCAACCAGCAGAAGGCCGTCATGGCCCGAGCCCTCGCCGGCGATCCGAAGCTGCTGGTCCTCATCGCGCCGACCGCCGGGGTCGACGTGCGTTCCAAGGAGACCCTCCTCGGCGTCGTCGAGGACGTCCGGCGCCGCGGCACCGCGGTGCTGGTGATCTCCGACGAGCTCGACGACCTGCGCATCTGCGACCGGGTCCTGGTGATGTTCCGGGGCCGGGTCGTCACCGAACTGGCACACGGCTGGGGCGACAACGAAATGGTGGCCGCGATGGAAGGTGTAGACCTTGACCACGTCTGAGGCGGAGGCCGTGTCGGCGCCGTCGCCGTTGCTCACGCGCCGGGGGCCGCTCGTCGCCCGCCTGCGCGACCTGGCGCTGGTGCCGGCGATCATCGCCGTCGCGATCGTCGGATTCATCGTCAACCCGGTGTTCCTCACCTCCGACAACATCGTCAATGTGCTGCAGAGCATGTCGGAGATCTCCATCGTCGTCCTCGCCGAGACCATCGTGCTCATCACCGGCAAGATGGACCTGTCGCTGGAGTCCACCTTCGGGCTCGCCCCCGGTCTGGCCGCCTGGCTCATCGTCGACCCCGCCGTCACCCACGGCCTGGGCGTGCACGCCCTGCCGGCGGCCCTCGCCGTGCCGGTCGTGCTGCTCGTCGGCGCCCTCGTCGGGGCGTTCAACGGGCTGCTCATCGTGCGCTTCGGCCTCAACGGGTTCGTCGTCACACTCGGCATGCTCATCGTGCTGCGGGGGCTGCTGACCGGCATCTCCGGCGGCAAGACGTTCTTCGCCCTGCCCGAGTCGATGCGGTACCTCGGCTCGGCGATCTGGCTCGGTGTCCCGGCGTCGGTCTGGACGTCCCTGGTGCTGTTCGCCGTCGGCATCGTGGTGCTCGGCTACACCCGGCCCGGGCGCGCGCTCTACGCGATCGGCGGCAACGTCGACGCCGCCCGCGCGGCGGGCATCCGCACCGACCGCATCCTGTGGCTCACGCTCATCGTGGCCAGCATGCTGGCGGCCCTCGCGGGCCTGCTCATCAGCGGCCGGCTGGCGGCGGTGCCCGCCGCACAGGGCAGCGGCGCCATCTTCCAGGTCTTCGCGGCGGCGGTGATCGGTGGCGTCAGCCTCAACGGGGGCAAGGGCACCATCTTCGGTGCCTTCACCGGCGTCCTGCTGCTGTTCATGATCATTAATGTGCTCACGCTGGCCGGCGTGCCCGCACAGTGGACGAACTTCCTCAACGGCGCGGTCATCCTCGTGGCGCTCGTGGTCTCCCGCGTCACCGGCGGCAAGGCGCAGACGTGATCCGAGGCCAGTGTCCCGTTCCGGGGCGTCGCAGCGCGGCGCCATCAACCAACAGGAGTATCGGTGACTGAGCGCATCGTGTCCGTCGACGCCCTCGACGTGCGGTTCCCCACCTCCCGTCACCGTGACGGGTCCGACGCCATGAACCCCTTCCCGGACTACTCCGCCGCCTACGTCGTGCTGCGCACCAGCGCGGGCGCGGAGGGGCACGGGTTCGTGTTCACCGTCGGGCGCGGCACCGAGATCCAGGTGGCCGCGCTGCGGACCCTGGCCGGCATGGTCGTCGGCCGGTCCGTCGAGGAGCTCGTCGCCGACCCCGGTGCGATGGCCCGCCGGCTCATCGGCGACAGCCAGATCCGCTGGCTCGGCCCGGAGAAGGGCGTCGTGCACATGGCCGCGGGAGGTCTGGTCAACGCCGTGTGGGATCTCGCCGCCCGGCGGGCCGGGAAGCCGCTGTGGAAACTGCTGGCGGACCTGACGCCGGAGCAGGTGGTGGCGCAGATCGACTTCCGCTACCTGCGCGACGCGCTCACCCCGGACGAGGCCCTCGAGCTGCTGCGGGCCGCCGCCGGCGGGCGGGCCGAGCGCGAACGGCTCCTCCTCGCCGACGGTTACCCGGCGTACACCACGACGCCCGGCTGGCTGGGGTACGACGACGAGAAGCTGGCCCGGCTGTGCAAGGAGGCCGTGGCCGACGGCTACGACCTGATCAAGCTCAAGGTCGGCGGCGACCTCGCCGACGACGTGCGCCGCCTGGGCATCGCCCGCCAGGCTGTCGGTTCGCAGGTGCGTATCGCCGTGGACGCCAACCAGATCTGGGGCGTCCACGACGCCATCGACTGGATGCGCGAGCTGAGCGTCTTCGACCCGTACTGGATCGAGGAGCCGACATCGCCGGACGACGTGCTCGGGCACGCCGCGGTCCGCCGCGCCCTGCCCCCGATCAAGGTCGCCACCGGCGAGCACGTGCACAACGCGGTGATGTTCAAGCAGCTGCTGCAGGCGGGCGCCGTCGACGTGGTGCAGATCGACGCCTGCCGGGTCGGCGGTGTCAACGAGAACCTCGCCGTGCTGCTGCTCGCGGCCAAGTTCGGCGTGCCGGTCTGCCCGCACGCGGGCGGCGTCGGGCTGTGCGAGCTGGTGCAGCACCTGGCCATGTTCGACTACGTGGCGGTCAGCGGGACCACCGAGGACCGGTACATCGAATACGTCGACCACCTGCACGAGCACTTCGCCGACCCGGTCCGCATCCGCGGCGGACGGTACCTCGCGCCGGCCGCGGCCGGCATGAGCGCCGAGATGGTCCCGGCCGCGCTGGAGGCCTACCGCTTCCCGGACGGCCCGCAGTGGGCGACGACGGCGCCGGCGTGACCGGTCTGCGGTGCGCTTCGCCGGGGGTTGTCAGCATTTCTCGTTTTTGTGAGCATACGTACGAATATGTGAGTGTTGCCGAGTGGGCGCGCCGCAACGGAGTGCACCCACAGACCGCGTACCGATGGTTCCGCGAGGGAACCATGCCGGTGCCCGCTCGGCGTCTTCCGTCGGGAACGATCATGGTGGACGTTGTCAGTGACGACACCCAGGTTCAGGTGGTTGTCTACGCCCGGGTGTCGTCGGCCGATCAGCGAGCCGACCTGGACCGGCAGGTCGCCCGGGTGACCGCATGGGTCACCGGGCAGAACATGGTCGTTTCCCGCGTGGTGACCGAGGTCGGCTCCACCTTGAACGGCCGACGTAAGAAGTTCCTCGGGCTGCTGCGCGACCCGTCCGTGACGACGATCGTGGTCGAGCACCGGGACCGGTTCGCCCGGTTCGGCGCCGAGTACGTTGAGGCGGCTCTGGCCGCCCAGGGCCGCCTGCTGCTGGTCGCCGACCCGGCCGAGGTGGACGACGACCTGGTGCGGGACATGACGGAGATCCTGACCAGCCTGTGCGCCCGGCTGTACGGCCGCCGGGCCGCGGCGAACCGGGCCAGCCGCGCGGTCGCCGCGGCCACCGCCGAGGACGAGTCGTGAAGCGGTACGAGCCGCCGGCCGGCTGGACCGTGCAGGCGTACCGGTTCGCTCTGGACCCGAGTGAAATACAGGTCACCGGGCTGCGCCGTAACACCGGTGCGGCCCGGTTCGCGTACAACCACATGCTGCGACGGGTCAGCGCGGTGAAGGTGCAACGGGATGCCGAGGTCAGCTACGGGGTGGCTGAGGCGGACCTGACGCCGTGGCAGGGCTGGTCCCTGCCGGACCTGCGGCGCACCTGGAACGCGATCAAGCGGTGGGTGGCGCCGTGGTGGGCGGAGTGCTCCAAGGAGGCGTTCAACACCGGTCTGGCGAACCTGTCCGCGACGCTGGGCAACTGGCACACGTCGCGTACCGGTGCCCGCAAGGGCCGCCGGATGGGCTGGCCCCGGACCAAGCGGAAGCACGGCCGTAGGTCAGCCCGGTTCAGCACCGGCGCGATCCGGGTCGACCCCGGCTACCGGCATGTGGTGCTGCCCCGGCTGGGTCGCATCCGCACCCACGAGTCGACCCGCAAGCTGGCCCGCCGGGTACGGGCGGGCACCGCGACGATCCTGTCCGCCACGGTCACCGAGACGGCCGGTAGGTGGTTCTGTTCGTTCCAGGTCGCGGTCCAGCGCACGGTCCGGCGGCCGGCGCACGCCCCGAACGCCGGACGGGTCGTCGGCGTGGACGTCGGGATCAAACACCTGGCGGTGCTGTCCACCGGCGAGATGGTGCCGAACCCGGCGCCGTTCAAGGCCGCGTTGAAGAAGCTCGGCAAGGCTCAACGCCGGGCCGCCCGGCGGATCGGCCCCTACGACCCGCAGACCGGGCGCAAACGGACCGCGTCGAAGCGGTGGCGGCGGGCACAGGACGCGGTGGCTCGGCTGCACGCCACGGTTGCGGCCGTCCGCGCCGACGCGTGGCACCAACTCACCACTCGCCTGGCGCAGCAGTTCACCACGGTTGTGGTCGAGGACCTCCACGTGGCCGGGATGCTCCGCAACCGCAAGCTGGCCCGGTCCCTGGCCGACGCCGCCTCGGCAACGCTACGCCGGCACCTCGGCTACAAGACCGGCTGGTACGCAAGCACGCTGTACCTCGCCGACCGGTGGTACCCCAGCTCCAAGACGTGCTCCGCCTGCAAGACGGTGAAACCCAAGCTGTCGCTGGACGAGCGTACGTTCCACTGCACCGCGTGCGGGCTGTCCCTGGACCGGGACGTCAACGCCGCACGCAATCTTGCCGCGCTCGTGCGGCACGTCGACCTGGAGTTGCTGGGCGACGCAAAAACAGGACGTGGAGCCTACGTAAGACCCGTAAGACCTGCATACGCAGGCGGGGCAGCGGGCCGTGAAGCGTCTAGACCGGTTCATCCGGTCAACGTCGCCCGGCAACGGACGACTGCCAATCATGAGCCACGTTTGCTCACTGAAAGGTAACGGTTGCCACGAGAGGGCCGGGCGTGTGGGATTGGAGGTCCGGCGCCGGCGAAGGGACGTGGCATGGCAACGGTGGCGGGGGAGTCCCGTCGGCAGCCCACGCTCGCCGAGGTCGCCGCACAGGCCGGGGTGTCGATGACCGCGGCATCCCGGGTGATCAACAACGCGCCGCACGTGAGCCGGGCCAAGCGGGACGCCGTGGAGAAGGCGATCCGCGAGCTCGGATACGCGCCAAGCCGCAGCGCCCGGGCCCTGGCCACGCGCAGGAGCGGCGTGGTCGCCCTGGCCGTGTCCGGTGACGACCCGGCCCTGTTCGCCGATCCGTTCTTCGCGCATGTCATCGTCGGCATATCGGCGGCCCTGGAGGAGACCGATCTGCACCTGCTGCTGTGTCTCGGCGCGTCCGGTCGGGCCCAGGCACGGTTCAAGGGACTGCTCGGCACCCGTGCGGTCGACGGTGTCATGCTCATCGCGCTGCGCGGCGACGATCCGCTCGTCCACCTCGTGGAGCGCTTCGGCCTGCCCACCGTCTACGGTGGCCGGCCGCTGCACGGCGAACCCGCATGGTACGTCGACGCGGACAACCGGGGCGGCGCCCGGAAGGCCACCGAGCACCTGATCGGGCTCGGGCGCACGCGCATCGCCGCGATCACCGGGCTGGCCGACACCGAGGTCGGTCAGGCCCGGCACAGCGGGTTCCGCGACGCGATGGCCATCGCCGGCCTCACGCCGCACGCCGTGCAGGCCGGCAACTTCACCGTCGCCGGCGGCGCCGAGGCGATGACGGCGCTGCTGGACGCCCGTGCCGACTTCGACGCGGTGCTCGTCGCCAACGACAACATGGCCGCCGGGGCGCTGCGGGTGCTGCGCGAGCGCGGCCGCCGGGTCCCCGGCGACGTGGCGGTCGTGGGATTCGACGACCTCGAGATCGCCACCCGCACGGACCCGCCGCTGACCACGGTCCACCAGCCGGTGCGCGCGCTGGGCACGGAGATGGCCCGGATGCTCACGGCGCTGCTGTCCGGGGCGGAGCCCAGCCCGCTGATCCTGCCCACGCGCCTGGTGGTTCGAGAGTCGGCCTGAAACTTTCCTGCCGGGCGCGCACGTCGCCCCCTCCCACCTCGACGCATCCGACCCGGCCCACGACCGGTGGGCTCCGTGGTTGCGCCCGCGCGGCCCTGCGGCTACATAGATATGGAAGTGCTTCCATATCTATCCACCTGCGAAAACTGGTCGGCTTCCAGCACCGCATCCGGAAGCGATTCCAGGCCGCTCGCAATCAGCATGGGAGGAATCCATGAGACGACTGTCCGTCGTCGCCGCGACGCTCCTTGCCGTTTCCGGGGCCGTCGGGGTGGCCGCGCCGCCCGCCGGCGCCGACACTCAGATCTGCGCCAAGTACGGGTCTACGACCATCCAGGGCGGCAAGTACGTCGTGCAGAACAACGTCTGGGGCGACGACACGACCCAGTGCATCAACGTGACGAACACCGGCTTCACGGTCACCTCGGCCGTGCACAACCTGCCGCAGAACGGGGCGCCGGCCGCGTACCCCTCCGTGTACGCCGGATGCCACTACGGCAACTGCACCTCCGGCAGCGGCCTGCCGCTGGCGGTCAGCGACAGCCGGTTCGCCACGATCTCGACCAGCGTCAGCATGACGTACCCCAACAACGGCAGCGTGTACGACGCCTCGTACGACGTCTGGTTCGACCCGACCCCGCGCACCGACGGCCAGAACACCGGCGCCGAGCTGATGGTGTGGCTCAACAAGACCGGCTCCGTGCACGCCGCCGGCTCGCAGGTCGGCACGGTCAACATCGCGGGCGCGAACTGGGAGGTCTGGTACGCCAACTACGGCTGGAACGTCGTCTCCTACGTGCGGCAGAGCCCGACCTCGTCGATCAACTTCAACGTCTCGACCTTCTACCGGGACATGGTGAACCGCGGCTACGCCCAGAACTCCTGGTACATCACCAGCGTGCAGGCCGGGTTCGAGCCCTGGGTCGGCGGCACCGGCCTCGCCGTCAACGACTTCACCTACAGCATCGGCACCGGCGGCAACCCGGGGCAGGGCCAGCGCATCGTCGGCGGCCAGTCCGGCCGCTGCGTGGACGTGCCCAACGCCAGCCAGACAGCGGGCACGCGGGTGCAGCTGTGGGACTGCAACGGCCAGGCGAACCAGCGGTGGACGTACACGTCCGGCCGGCAGCTGCAGGTCTACGGCGGCATGTGCCTGGACGCCAACGGCCGAGGCACGACCAACGGCACCACCGTGATCATCTGGACCTGCAACGGCCAGCCCAACCAGCAGTGGAACGTCAACGCCAACGGCAGCATCACCGGCGTGCAGTCGGGGCTGTGCCTGGACGCCCCCGGCACGGCCAACGGCACACTGCTGCAGCTGTGGTCCTGCGGCGGGCAGGCCAACCAGCGCTTCAGCCTCAACTGACCGTCTGACCGGCCGTCAACCGTCGGGAGACCGCCGCGCAGCGGTCTCCCGACGCCGAGGAGGTCGCGCTGAATCCGCCGTCTTCGCCGTGGAGTCACCGGCCGGTGGCCAGTGCGGCCAGTTGCGGGGCGAGCCAGGGTGCCACGACGTGGCCGACCCCGGCCGGCGTGAGGTGCAGGCCGTCGCTGCGCACCCGTACACCGCCGACGGTCCAGGTGAACGCGCCGGCCGGGCAGAGCACGCGGTTGAGGTCCAGCACCGCCGGATGGCTGGGGTGATCGGCCGCGGCCCGCGCGAGCAGGCGGTTCCAGGCGTCGACCCGCTGGGGCTGGTCCTCCGGCCACAGGCCGCCGTCGGGGCGTTCCTGGCGGCGGGTGTACGGCGCGGTCAGCAGCGCGACGCGGGCACCGTGGGCGGCGGCGAGGTCGATGGCGCGGGTGAGCTGGCCGGTGAGATACGCGTCGTAGTCCGCCTCGCCGACATGGGTCCAGCGCTCGCCGAGCCTGCGGTCCATGAGCTCCCAGCGGTCGAGCAGGATCAGCGCCACGTCCGGGTCGTCCTTGGCCACCGAGCTGCCCCAGCGTGACTCCCAGGTGGCGCAGTACGGGTAGTTGGCGTGCAGGGCGCCGGCGTAGCGCACGTCGGGCAGCACGGCGATGCCGCAGCCCTGCACGCCCTGGTTGGTCAGCGAGAAGCGAGGGTCGCCGGGCCAGTAGGCGCCCAGCGTCCACGAGACGGAGTCGCCCAGGACGGTGACCCGCGGCGGACCCGGCCGGCGTCCGGCCCGGGCGGTCGGGGGCGGCGCGGCGCTCGGTCGGGCCGCCAGAGGCGGCGAGGCGGCCGCCGGCGGTTCCGCTGCCACCGCGTTCGGCCGGTCCGCCACGGCCGTGCTGGCGCCCGCCAGTGCCAGGGCGGTGACGCCTGCGGCCGCTGCGGTGGCGGTCAACGGCATCCGCCGCGGCAGCCCGTGCCCGCGCCGGATCGGCTGCTCGACCATGAGGAAGCTCGCGGCCGCGACCGCCAGCGTGGCCGCGACCCGCACCGCGAAGAGCCGCGGCCCGGTCAGCCCCGTACGCTCGGCGTCGAGGACGGCGAAGAGCGGCCAGTGCCACAGGTAGCCGCCGTAGGAGATCCGGCCGATCCAGCGCAGCGGCGGCGCGCCGAGGAGCCGGGCGGGCCACGCGATCACGGCGGCCGCGGCGACGGCGATCAGGGCGAAGCCACCGCGGTACAGCGCGACGGTCCCGCCGTGGACCAGGACCGCGGCGGCGCCGAGGGTGAGCGCCCCGGCGACGGCGGCGCACCGGCCGGCGATCCGATGCCGGGCGAGCGTCGCAGCCGGCACCGCGGCCAGCGCCGCGCCGACGAGCAGTGCGCACGCCCGGGTGTCGGTGCCGTAGTAGACGCGGTCGGGTGTCGCCGGCTCGTACAGCAGCCAGCCCGTCACCGCCGACGCCGCCGCGCCGAGCAGGCAGCCGACGAAAATGACCCGGCGCGGGTGGGCCAGCCGCAGGGCGAACGCCAGCAGCAGCGGCCACAGCAGGTAGAACTGCTCCTCGATGCCGAGGGACCAGGTGTGCTGCAACGGCGAGGCGGCGGCGGTCTGGGTGAAGTAGTCACCGCCTCGGTAGATCATGCGCCAGTTGGCCCAGTACGTCAGCGTCGACACGGCGTCCAGCCGCAGCGGCACCGGGTCCTGCTCCGGCAGCAGCCGCGGCCCGGCGAGCACCACGAACGCGACGACGAGCACCAGCGCGGGCAGCAGCCGCCGGACCCGCCGCCGCCAGAACCCGCCGAGCCGGATCCGGCCGGTGGACTCGGTCTCGTGCAGCAGCAGCGCGGTGATCAGGTACCCGGAGAGGACGAAGAACAGGTCGACGCCGAGAAATCCCCCGGGCAACCACCCGGGCAAGCCGTGGGCGAGCAGGACCCCGCACAGTGCGACGGCCCGCAACCCGTCTAGCGACGGCTGATAGCGCAACGACACACGGCGCCCGCTGCCCGGGCGAAGGGGCACGAAACATCGCCGCCCCGGTTCACCCGCGCCGGCGAACGATGCGCGGCTGGTCCGGGCGCGGTGGACGGGGCGACCGCGGGCGGTGGTTTGATCGTGCGCTGCCGCAGTGCCGGTAAGCGCAGAATGGCGGCAACGTTCTGAAGGAGTGGTCATGCGGCGGTTCGAGGGCAAGGTCGCGCTCGTCACGGCGGCGGCGCAGGGCATCGGGGAGGCCGTCGTTCGGCGGGTCGCCGCCGAGGGCGGTGCGGTGGTCGTCACGGACCTGCGCGAGGACGCGGCCGCGGCGCTGGCCGAGGAGCTCGGCGTGGAGCACGCGCTCGGGATCAAGGTCGACGTCACCTCACGCGCCGACGTCGACGCCGCCGTCGCCGCGGCGGTCGGGCGGTTCGGCCGGCTCGACCTGCTGGTGAACAACGCGGGCGGCTGCATCGTCACCTCGATGCCCGAGGACACCTCAGCCGAGGACTGGCACCGTCAGCTCGACCTCACCCTCGTCGGCGCCGCCCGCTGCATCCAGGCGGCCATCCCGCACCTGGTGAAGACCCGCGGCAACGTGGTCACGATCAGCTCGGTGAACGGCATCGCGGCCTTCGGCAACGTGGAGTACGCCGCAGCGAAGGCCGGCCAGATCGCGATGTCGAAGAACTACGCCGCCCGGTACGGTCCGCTCGGCGTGCGCTTCAACGTCGTCGCCCCCGGCACCGTCCGGACACCGAACTGGAACTCCCAGCCGGGCACGCTGGAGCAGCTTCAGTCGATGTACCCGCTCGGCCGCGTCGGCGAGCCGGAGGACATCGCCGCGGCGGTCGCGTTCCTCGGCTCCGACGACGCCGCCTGGATCACCGGCCACACGCTACCCGTGGAGGGTGGCGTGCTGACCGGCCCAAACCCGATCGACCTGAGCCCGCCTGACACGCCCCGCGAAGACGCTTAGCAACCGCACGTCGACTGGCCGGCGCCCCAGGACCGGCACGAACGCACGCTGTATGTCACGAGCGAGCAGGCGCCTGATCAACAACCCGTCGCGCAGAGCATGTCAGAGATCCGGCGCAGTTCGTCCGACGGGGTTTGGCGGCCTGCCCAGTACCGCGGGCAGAACTTGCCGTCGCTGACCCAGACACCGTCGATCTCACGCCATCGCGCGGACCGGAACACCTCGTTGCCGGATGCCAGGTAGTCGGCGGCGACACGAACCACTGTGTCTGGCGCCGGCTTGTTGGTCACGAGTGCGAGGGCCCACGCGAACCAGTCGGCTGCCTCGTCGTCTGCGTCCGCGGCGCCCAGGATGGGGGCCAACAGCAGCAGGCGCTGCGCCACCGCCAGCCGGTCCGGCGCAGCGGCCCGGGCGATGGTGCGCAGTTCCGGCCACCGCAATCCGGGGCCGCGCCAATTGCCGCTGATCAACGCGAGAGGGACGCCGTGACCGGTGGGGGCCGCCAGCCAGAAGTCGGTCCAGCTCTCGTCATCCGGCAGCCACGTGCAGTCGGGACCGAGCATCCACAAACGCTGCAAGCAGTGCGCGATCACGATGACGCCCCCGGCAGGCAGCGGGACCGTGATCACCGGCCACGAGTCCGGCCGGTGCAACAGTTCGGTGTACGCCGTACGGGCTTGCGCGGGAGTGATGCCGCAGGCTGCGGCGATGAGGTCGCGTCGGCCATGTCCGATGCCGAGATGCGCGGCCCAGAAGTCGGGCCTGTCCAGCAGTGGTGTGCCGTCGGTGAGCAGCGTTACGGGTGGAGGCGGTGCCGGTAGAACTGTGTGTTCGTCGACGGCCCGCAGCGCGACTGCCAGTTCGACGCCATAGTCCGCTGCGATGTCCTCCGCGTTGAGTGGACAGTCCCACGCGGTCGTCTGATCGAAGCGCGTTTCGTAGCCGTGAAGGTCCACGACCTATGGTGCGCACATCTGTCCAATGGTCTGTCCGCGGGGTGCCGCACGTCCGATCGGCCGACGATGTGACGCTGCAACCGCGGATCTTTCCAGATCGCCGGCATGGAGCCGTCGGTGGACTTCTCGTGATACCCCGGCACCCTGTACGAGCCGGGGGTGCCGGGGTACTTCACCGTCATGGGTCGGCTCTTCGCCGGATACCTCGGCCTCGCCGGTCGGGCGACGCGACGCCACGGGCATCGGCGGCGCGCTCGGCGCGCTCATCGGGGCTGCCGCCGCCTCGTGGCCGGCCGAGATCTGGGCCGGCGGGCGCTCGCTCCGTGGGAGCACTGGTGGCCAGATCGACCCGGCGCCGTTCCTACCCCTGCCACCGCCGGGAATGGTCGGGTGCCGCATGTCAAGCGTGTGCGGATGCCGGCGATGGGGCAGCTACAGAGCCGTCGCGGTCTTTTCCAGGATGCCGGCAACTGCGCCGTAGTCGACGTCCTGCCCTGCTCGGATGTCGACGGCTTTGCGTTCACCGTTGCCCAATGCCCGGAGGAACCCCTTGACCTCCGGAACGTCCGTCGCGTTGAACACCATGAACGACACCTTGTCCTTGGCCACCGCGATGACGGCCGCGTAGTGCCCGTTCTTCAGGTAGTGCGGCTTGCCGTACTGGAGCCGCTCCTCGACGTCTGGGATGGTCTGTGCGACCAACGCCCGGAGTTTCTCGCACACATCGGTCTGCCACGGCTGCGCCTTGTTGATGTACTGCGTGACATCGTCACTCACGGTCTTCTCCTTCGGTGGGCGGCTTTGCGTGCTCAGGGGCGGGTGGGGCGGTAGGTCAGGACGATGACGCCGGAGGTGAAGGTGGTGCTGTCGACGAGTTCGACGGCGCCTGCGCTCTCGGGACGGAAGAGGGGCTCGCCGCCGCCCTTGATGACGGGGTAGATCCACACCTTGTACTCGTCCAGGAGCCCGTGTCCGGCCAGGTCGTCGGTGAGCCGGCCATTGCCCCAGATGAGGATGTCCTTGCCCTGTTCGGCCTTCAGTGCGGTCACGGCCTCGACGAGCTTGTCGCCGGGGATGATGTGGGAGTTGTCCCACGCGGCCGGCTTCTCGAGGGTGGCGGACACGGCGTACTTGGCGATGCTGTTGACGTGGTCCGCGTAGGGATTGCCGCCCATGGCCGGCCACGCCTGGGCCATGCCCTCGTAGGTGACGCGGCCGAGCAGCAGCGCGTCGCAGCCGAGCGTCAGGTTCAGCGCGTACGCCATGGCATCCTCGCTGTTGTGCTGCATGGACCACAGGTGCGGGTTGTCGATGAACCCATCGAGGGTGGCGTACGTCGAAGCGATGATCTTGCGCATGCGGGATTCCCCTTCTTGCTGTCGTGCCGATTTGACGGTCGTGGCGATCAACTGAGAAGGACTGTATAGTCAAGGTTCGTGATAGTCAAGATTCGTGACTACTTTCGGGAGGACTTCGTGGGTGACGATCGGCCGGAGCCGGACGTGGGCATGCTGACGGGCGCGTTCATGCGTGCTGTTCAGGACGAGCTGTTCGAGACCCTGGCCGAGCAGGGGCATCCGGACGTGCGGCCGCGCCACGGTTCGGTGCTGGCCTTCCTGGACCGCGAGGGGACCCGCGCGACCGAGTTGTCCCAGCGATCGGGGCAGCACAAGCAGATCGTCGGCACGGTTGTCGATGAACTCGTCCAGCTCGGTTACGTCTCACGGGAACCCGATCCCCATGACCGCCGCGCCAAACTCGTCGTGCCCACCGCCCACGGCCTTGACGAGATCACTCGTGCCCGCGCCATCCTCGCGGCGATTGAGCGCCGCCATGAGCAGTCGCTCGGCACGGAGGGGTACGCCAGCTTCAAGGCGGCGCTCCAGCGGATCACCCGCCTGCAGCGGCAGTGGCGCGACGGCCGCGTGGCGGACTCCGACGTGTAGAAACTCCAGCGCTTTGGCGGGACTTGAAGGGGCTTGTTACGGTGCTGATCATCTGTCGCTGGGCTCGTTCAGGAGTTCATGGTGTCGTACACCTTCGTTACAGCCGCTCGGATCGTCATGCCTCGGGAGGGCTTCGAATCGTGGCTCGACGCTCCAGTTGCGTCCGGCACGGTCATTGAGAACCCGGCCGAGATGTTTGCCGGCTGGTACTGGGGCGACCGCGAAGGGGAGGCCGATTGGAGCGACGCCGAGACCGGCCAGACCGCTCGCCAGCTCCTCGCCGAGCGGGTCGCCAGTCCCGAGGCAATGACCGTGCTGCGCTACCGGAACGGCGCGTTGGAGGCCTACCTGTGGACGGTCGGCTACTCCGGCTTCTGGGAAACGCCGGCGCGGCAGCTGCTCCTGATGCTGGCCGGCGCAGGTGCCTTCAAAGCCGACGACACCGAGGACTACGTCCTGTTCTGGGAGGACGCTGGAGGCATGCTGCCGGAACGCAACGAGGACGCGCTGCTGGCGCTGCTGGCCGCGGGCCGGCGCCGCGTGCGATTCGCCGGCAAGCGGCCGCTGGCCGACATTCTCGGCCGGCTCAAGCCCGTCGAGGAGGCCTTCCACGAACTGGCCGAGGCCCTGGACGACGACGATCCACAACCTTCTGCCGTCCTGCTCGACCCCACCTACATCGACCCGGCCGTGCTGAACCCGGTGCGGTAGAACGCGCCGGTAGCGTTCCCGCCATGCCGTTGACTCCTGCATTGACGGTCCTTGAAGGCCGCTTCGTACGTCTCGAGCCCCTCGCCCATGCCCATGTCCCCGCCCTGTTCGCCGCGGGCGGCCGGGACGACGAGGTCTGGCGCTGGCTGAGCGCGCCGACTCCCCGTACCGAATCGGACCTGCACGAGATCGTTTCCAGACGCCTCAAGGACGTCGAAGACCGCAAGCGGGTCGCATTCGCCGTACTGGACCGCGAAGAGGGTGCGGCGATCGGCACCACGAATCTGCACAGCTGGCATCGCGCCGACGGCCGCATCGAGATCGGTGGCACATGGTTCGGCAGGAGGTGGTGGCGTACCGCGGCGAACACCGAAACCAAGCTCCTGACGATGACCTATGCCTTCGAGACGCTCGGCTATACAGCCGTCGTCTGGCGCATCGGTGCCGGGAACCTCCGCTCACGAGAGGCGATCACGCGCATCGGGGCCACCCTGATCGACCCCGAACCGGAGGCCGCCGCCGAGCCGAGCCTTCTCCTGTACACGGTCCGCCTGGCCGAGTGGCCAGCTGCGAAGGCCCGCCTGTCCGAACGCCTGTCCAGGACGTAGACGCGTAAGGTCGTCGCCGTGGACGTGGAGGGCCTCGTCCGTCACGAGGTTTGAGCGCGACAACGCCGCCCGCCTCGTGGCATGACAGCGCACGCGATCGAGCCGGCTTGGTGCATCATGATCGGGTGTGAGCTTCGACGTCTTCCTTCAAGGGTTCGCAGGCGGCAAGGTGGCCACAGGGCGGCCCGAAGCCGCCGTTCAGGTCCTGCTGCCCTACATGGTCGGCGCACCCACCAACGGATACGTTCGCGTGCAGCTGCCCGACGGAGAAGCCGACGTCTACGGTGTGGGCAACTCCAGCCTCATGGTGAACCGTGCTGCAGGCGAACAGATCTGGGATCTCGTCGTCGCCGTCGCGACGGCCGCCGCATGGGTCATTGTCCCTGTTGGCTGCCCTACCTGCATCGTCGACGCCAGTCACGCCGACGAGCTTCCCGACGAACTGCGCGCCAACGTCATCCTGATCCACACCGGACCTGAGCTACTTCAGGCGATCCTCAGCAGCTGAGGCGGCGCGTAAACTCGGCGGCATGTGCGCGCACCTGACTGGCTCGCTCAACGATCGAGCGTGGCGATGACGTCGGTGTGTCCCGCCGATCAGCGGCCGGTCACGCCGTCGATGAGTTCTCTGAGGATGTCGGCGTGCCCGGCATGCCGGACGGTTTCGCTGGTCATGTGCGCGAGGACCCAGCGAAGTGTGCGGGGCTGGTCGTGCACCGGGTGCGAGGTGCGGACGTCGAGGTCGGCGGCCGCGCCGATGTGCGCATCACTGTCAGCGATCGCCGTCCGGTAGCCTGCGATGACCTGATCCGCGGACAGGTCCGGCGCGACGACCATGTCGAAGTCGACATCGGCGTACCGCGGGTCGCCGGCCAGGGTGTACCCGAACCAGTATCGCTCGGCGTCGGTCAGGTGCTGCACCAGTCCCAGCAGCGTCGTGTCGGACACGACCAAGCGGCGCCGCAGCTGCTCCTCGTCCAAGCCGTTGACCTTTTTCAGTACACAGGAACGGGCGAACGACAGAAACGCCAGGGCCGTGTCCATCTCGCCACCGTCGTTGAGCGGCGCACGTTCACGTTGCGACTCGAGCATGGTTGCGACTCTACGTCCCAGCCGGGCGGTGCCACGCCGGACAGCAGTACGAGCGTGCCCGCATTCCGTTCGAGGCTGGGCCTGGGTTGTTGCGCTATTCGGATACTCCCGCTGGAGCACTCGGTGATATTGGTGCCTGCCGTAGGGTCATCGCCTGTGATCACCGTGGCGACCTGGAACGTCCTGCATCGTGTCCACGCGGAGAACTGGGACGAGGAAGTGACGGGTCGCTGGCCGGACGAGCCAGAGCGGATTGCCGCAGTCACGGCGAGGTTGACCGGTCGCACCGAGCGTGTGATCGCGATGCAGGAGGTCAGCGGTGATCAGCTGGCCAGCCTGCACCAGGCCCTGCCACAGCGCACCGTGCACGCCCTGCGGTACCCGCGGATTCCGGCACCCCGCGGTGGCGGGTGCCTGCTGACCGATCCGGGCGAGTATCTCGTGCTCCTTGTGGATGGTGCGACCCGGCAGGTCGCGGCCGAGCCCTTCGAAGAGGACCCGGGCAAAGGTCTGCTCGCCGTCCAGACCGCTGGAGTGCTCGTGGTCGCCACCCATGTGAGCTTCGGGCAGCGGCGCACCGGTCATTTCCGGAGGACCGCGAAGGCGTGATTGTGGGTGCCGATTGTTCATCCGGCCTGCTCAAGCGGCACAGCGGGTGGCGCTGCCGGTCCGCTCGGCGTTGGGAGGGTCAACGCGCCGGCCATACCTGGACGTGGTGGTGCCGGAGACCTGGGGTAGACGGACATGCACGCTCGTACCCGGAACGCGGTGGATGGGCGGTTCAGGGTGTGGGTCGGAGGCCGTCCATCAGAATGTTCAGCAGGCGACTTGCCCGGGCGGCGTGCTCGGGCGGTTGGGCCACGGTGAAGATGCCGATGAGGCTGGCGGCGACGTCCTCGGCGGTGACGTCGACGCGGAGCTCGCCCGTCGCGCGGCCGGCGTCGAGGATTTCGTCGATGGCCGCGAGCAGCTCGGTCTGCGTTTGAGCATGGGCGATCTCGCCCGATTCGATCATTGCAAGCAGCGTGTCGAGCATGCCGTTCTTGGTTGCGATCCAGTCCCCGAACATGTCCATCCAGCGTCGCAGCGCCGCGGGCGGGGGAAGCTGGGCGAGTAGGTCGCGGGCGCCGTCGGTGAGCCTCACCACCTGATCGCGGTAGACCGCGTCGACGAGCGACTCGCGGGTGGGGAAGTGCCGGTAGAGCGTGGCGATGCCGACGCCGGCTTCGCGTGCGATCGCGCGCATCGACGGCTCGGCGCCGGCCGACACGAACGCGCGGCTCGCCGCTTTGAGGAGTTGGTTGCGGTTGCGAGTCGCGTCCGCTCGCAGCGCGCGAGTGTCTGCCTCTTCCAAAACGGATCACGCTCCGGTTGTGTTACGGTGGCTCCTGGAAACGGAGCATAGTCCACTTTGCTTGTTCCGCTCGTAGCCAGAGGAGCCAGGTGAGCATGCAGGAACCGAGCGTCACCACGTCGAGGACCACGAGCAGGGTGGTCCAGTTCGTCGAGTCATTCGGCGGTCCCGAGGTCCTGAGCCTCCGCGAGGTACCCGCGCCGCAGGCGGGCTCGGGGCAGATCCGCGTGCGGGTCACCGCGGCTGGACTCAACCCGATGGACTGGTTCATGACCTCCGACGCGGAGACCGCCACTCGATTCGGCTTGAGCCTGCCCTCCGGGTTCGGAACCGACTATGCCGGGGTCGTCGACCAGGTCGGTGACGGCGTGACCGGGTTCGCGGCCGGCGATCGAGTGTTCGGCGGCGCCCTCTCCCGAGCGGTCGCCGACCACGTGGTGATCGATGTGGCAGGGACCATCGCGGCGGGCGGCGACGCGCACCCTATCCCCGACGGCGTTGACGACCGTACAGCCGCCGTCCTTGCTATTGCAGGGTGCACGGCCGCCGCCGCGCTCGCTGTTGTCAATCCCGGCCCGGGCGACACGCTGCTCGTCGGCGGCGCGGCAGGCGGGGTCGGCGTGTTCGTCGTGCAGCTCGCCCAGCTCGCGGGTGCGCGGGTGATCGGGACGGGATCGGCGACGTCGGCCGAAGCCCTGCGTGCCCTCGGGGCCGAGCCGGTCACCTATGGGGACGGCCTGGTCGACCGGATCCGTGCCCTGGCTCCTGGCGGCGTCACTGCGGCGATCGACCTGTACGGGACGGACACGGTGCAGGCGGCACGAGAACTTGGCGTGCCTGACAAGCGCATCACCGCCATCGCTGCACAGGTCGACGGAATCACGTCCGCAAACGGTGCCAAGGCCGCGCCCGGCGCCATCGAGGAGATTGCGCGCCTGGTCGCGGCGGGCCGGCTTCGTGTGCCCATCGCGGCAACCTTCCCGGTGGAGCAGATCCGCGCCGCAGTCGAGCTGCAAGCCGGCCGGCACGTGCACGGCAAGGTAGTCATCGACCTCTAACTCTCACCGACCCGGAGTGCTCATCGGTACGAGCGTGCGTCAGCGACACCGAGCCGCAGCCACAAAGTGTGACGATCTCCTGGTCGCTCGCCGCGCGAGACCGGCGGCATGTGCGCGCGGGCGATAGCGTGGGGTGGATCTGTCGAAGGCGGCTGGTACCGTCCGACAGTGCAGCCGACCAAGCGGGTGAATCGTCATGAGGAATGGGTTGATGTCGACTTCTCGCACCAGGCGTTCGGCTGGTTCGGTGCGTTTGGGGGGACCTTTGTGCGCTGCGACTTCTCGGAGACATCGTTCGAGGGGCTCAGCGTAGGGCACGAGCGACAGACGCAGTTTGTCGACTGCCGATTCCAGCGGACCGTTTTCCGCTCGGCAACACCACTTTCCATGACGCGCGCTTCCAGCGGTGCGTGTTCGACGGCGCGCGGTTGCGCGACCTGCGCGTCGATTCGGTAGAGTTCGTCGATTGCGTCTTCCGCGGCCGGATCTGGCACACCATGTTCTTCGGCCGTCCCTTCATGGGTGGCCTTGTCGACCGGCAGCACAACGAGTGGCACGGCAACGACTTCAGCGCAGCCGACCTCGTCGACGTGAGCTTCTGCGACATCGACCTACACCTCCAGCGCTGGCCCGACACCGCCGAGTACGCCCTGATCGATCGAATTGACGAGCGGGTCGCAGCCGCGACGGCATCGGTCCGGAACTGGCCGGACAACGCACTGGTGGCGCTCAACGTTCTCCGAGACCACACGCACCGCGATCCACACGGCTTCGTGCTGGTCCGCAGGCGGGAACTGGGCCGCAGCCTGACACCACAGCTACGTGACCGATTGTGGGCGCTGCTCGTCGAGGACTACAACGACGACCAGACGTAGAGCTGCCGCCCGTCAGCGGAGGCCGCCCGCGCCAGATCTGCGAGGTCGAGCAGCCGCTCGACCTCCCAGTCCTCCAGCAGGTAACGGTCGGCATAGGAGCGAATCCGTTCGCCGTCCAGACGTGCCAGGGTGGCAACGAGCTCGGCATTGATTCGCAACGTCCAAGGGCCTTCGTACTCCTGGTCTGCCGGATCGAAGTTGATCGGTTCGTCTCGACCGAACTCGCTCTCATCACGTCCGTCTATCTCACTGGCGAATTCCTCGACCTCCAGCATCCAGCCCTTGCAATCCACGTATGGCCAGTCACCGCCGCCCGGGCCATCGTCAAGATCCATCGCTTCCAACTCGTGCGGTGTCGCCGCGAAGTAATGCGTCCAGATGCCCACGTCGCGCAACCTACCGCGTGGCGTGTACGGACGCTCATGCTCAGTCTGGATGCCCGCCCAATGGATCGATGGTCATCATCCGGCGCGGAGGATCGGGCGACAGCCAACCCGTCAGCTGGTCGTCGGGCAGTAGGGCAGCCCAGTCGATATCGGAGCGCGAGCGGGTGTTCGGATCGACCAACAGGCTGAACTCCCACGGCTGCTGTCCGTCCGGCCCGAACCAGGCGCGTCCGCGTATACAGGGCTCCGGAGGCCGCAGGTCGTACTCCTCGGCAACGAGACCGTCGCACCAGCTGCTCCGCAGTTGGACGTCGTCGAAGCCACGAACCTCGGCACAGATACGGAACTCCAGCCGTACCCAGTAGTCTTCTTCCTCCACGTGAATCTCCAATGGCAGCCGCGCTCAGATCACGTTGCCATGAGAACACAAGACTCCGAGATCCACGACGCTGTCCACAGGACATGGCGAGCGCGCCATCAGCGGCCATGAGCGGATGGCTGTGGTCGTGAGCGCGCCGAAGCGCGTCGGTGACGGAATCCGCCCGCCGCCACCGTCTCGCACGACCTGCGTACGTCCGCTGGTCTAGGGTCCTAGGGATGGTCATGAACGCACAGGAGGTTGTGGGCGTCATCGAGTCAGACCCGGGAGCGATGAGAGTTCTCCGGGCTGCGGCCGACCTGGGGCTACCGGACTGGTGGATCGGTGCCGGTTTCGTCCGCAACCGTGTCTGGGACGCGATGAGCAATCGTCCGGTCTCGCCGGAGCGCGACGTGGATGTCGCCTACTACGACCCGGAGCATCCGGATCCTCGTGAGGACGCACGCGCTGAAGCCCGAGCCATGTCGATTCTGCCTGGGGTGCCGTGGGAGATTCGTAATCAAGCACGGATGCATCTGCGCAATGGTGTTGAGCCCTACACATCCGCACTGGACGCGATATCGCGCTGGCCAGAAACGGCTACGTGCGTTGCGGTGACGTTACGGGGGGAGTCTGTTCACCTGGAGGCCTGCCATGGGATAGATGACCTTGTGGGAATGGTTGTCCGCCCATCTCCCGCCTTCGACGACGCAGCGGGCCGATCGATCGTGCAGCGCCGCGTGGAGAGCAAGGGATGGCTCGACCGATGGGCCGGACTGCGGCTGGAGATCTAACGCTCACGCCCTGTCCGAGAAGCCGACGGCATCCGCACATCGGCAGGAGCGGAAGCCTCGGCGCCGCTTGGTCTGTCACTCACTGTGACGACGGCGGTTCTGGCGCTGCGCAACACTCGCGGCAGAAGCGGATGCCCGTGTAAGACTTGGGCCAGGGTCGTTCGTGGTTGCAGGGCCAGCGGTGGCACTACGTGGAACCATCGATGAGCCAGGTCCTTACCACGGTCGGCACCGAACCGTCGCCATTTCCTGCCCACAGTTGGGCATCCAGCCCGTTGAAGTACACGAGCCTGTGGTCGTCGCCCCACCATTCGACGCAGAACCCGCTCAGCGCCGTCATTCGGCGCAGCTGTGGGTGACGTTCGCGTAGACCTTCCAGGTATGCGTTGGCATCCGGCGGGGTTTCCAAGGCTGCTGGGCGCTGGTGGCCGAGGTCGTGGAGCAGCGCGTCACACTCAATGAAGTGGTCGAGCGAGGGGAACGTCTGCACATCGACGTTAAAAAAACGGAACCAGACCGTCAGGTCAGGAAGCACGAAGCCGCTGCGGCACCCGTCCGGCGACCGATCCATGATGGCGTATTCAAACGCAGTCTCGGCCGTGTCGGGGTCCACCTCCAGCACCGGCTCGAAGACGATCTCGGCGTCTCGAAACGGGCTGCGGTAGGTGAGCCCGGAGTAGCGGCGTTGGAGCCGCCGTAGGGTGGCCAGCGCGACTTCGTCGCTTCGCCCGAGCGCCGCGAGCATTGCTGCCCGGCAGTCCTCATCGCTCGGACCGGTATCAACTGGGACCGTCCGCGCATGTGTGGCAAGGAAGGCCCGCGCTCGATCGCTCAGCGAACCTGGCGCATCAAGGATGTGCGGCACTCACACATCCTCCGGCATGGTGCACCGGTGAACCAGAGGCGGGCGGGCCATACGCACATCGGCACGACAGGAAGCCCTCGCCTCGTCGGGCCGGTCGCCGTCCGTGACGATCTCTGGAGCCGCGGCCGCACTCCAACTGCGGCAGATGCGCGCACGTGATCATGGTGATGGTCGGGTGGGTCGGCAATGGCTGCTCGTCCGTCACGGCATCACCAAGTCACCGACGAGTAGCCCTCCTGCGCCGAGGCATCGACAGCGAAACCGACTGACGCGCGATGGCGATGACGACTACGGTGGCCCGGTGAACCGGGAGCTGGCCTCAGCGATCGACACCCTGTACGACACCTTCGCCGCCGTGCCGAGGCCCACCGGCATCGGCGCGTGCCCCGGTTGCTTCGGCGCGGACGACGCCCGCGGCCTGCTGCGGCCGGTGCCGCTGCGGTCACTGCCGGCAACGGCGCTCGCGCAGTACGCCATGCACGTCGGCCTCACCGCCGGTGCGGCCGACGACTTCCGCCACTTCCTGCCCCGGATGCTGGAGGTCAGCGTCACCGACGGCTTCGGCGGCCCCGAGGTCGGCTTCGTATACCCCGAGGTCGACGCGTTCTTCGGTCGGCTGCGTTTCGCCGGCTGGACCACCTGGGACCCCGCCGAGCAGACCGCCGTCCGAGAATTCCTGGCAGCGTTCTGGCACGACGTCCTCACCACTGACCCCGACTGGACCTTCTCCGCGGACGAGGTCCTGTGCGGAATCGGCAACGCCGAGGACGACCTGACGCCGTACCTCGCCACGTGGGCTGCCCTGCTACCCGCCACGCATCCAGCCGCCCATCTGCGCCAGCAGCTCGCCCGCCAGCACGTCAACGCCTTCTGGGACGGCCGTGCCGCCCAGCTCGCCCAGGTCGCCGCTTGGCTCGCCGAGGCGCCCGCCGGGAGCTAAACCCAGCCCGCCGCCTAGAGCGATCACTCGGTCGGGGCCGCAGGCACTTTCACGGACCGGGGGTGCGCGCGACTCAACCACCCACCCAACCCGAAGCCAAGATCACACACGTGCGCGCTCAGTTCGGCTCAATCGCAAGCCCCAGCTCGCCGAGCAACTCACCGTCGGTAACGACCCCTGACCGGTGCCGAGCGCCCGCAGCGGCATGAGTGCGCGGGCAGTCAGTCCCCGGACCAGCCCCAGAAGTAGATCTCGGTCGGCATACCGGCGGCGTCATGTAGGACGGCGCATCGTCCGAACCAGCGGTGTTTGGCCAGATCGTCGATCACCTCCAGGTGGTCGCGAGTGACCTTCTCGACGCCGGCCCGGTCGAGCGCCTCCGCGGTGGTCACCGGAGCGATCGTTCCGTACTCGGGCTCGCCGTACTCGGCGGAGAGCCGATCAAACTCGAACGGCGAGGTCACAGCCACATCGAGCCAACCGAACTTCTGCGGCTCGCCGTCGGGCAGCACTCGCCGCATGTCGAGGATCGAATGGGTGCCCGACTCCTGGACCCTCTCGTCGGCGAAGAGCTCGTCGATGGTTCGGGGGCGGTTCGGATAATCGCGTGCGGACTTGCCCCACTCGCCCGGAACCGCCCACCAATAGTCGCCCTCGGTGAAGACCTTCGCCTGCAGCGTCTCGAACGCCGCCTCCAGATCGGGTTGATATTCCACGAAATAGCTCCACCCAGACGCACCCATGATCGGTACCCTAGGCGTTCACGCGGCACCACGAAACGCGCCCTCATCGGCCAGTTCAGTGAGCGCCGGGTCATTCTCCGGACCTGCGCACCACATACGGAGAGTCACACCGGCCGGCTGGCGGCGCGCTGCTCGGCGACAGATGCGTGCACCGCAGGCAGAATCGCGTGGTGGACTGGCATGAGCTTCTGTCGATGGTCGAGCGTCGGCTCGGGATGTACGTGGGGCGCCCGAGGTACGACCGCGCGTTCTCGGTGGTTACCGGGTTCGACCTCGCGCGAGGACGCGGCGAGTTGGCCGAGTTTCAACGGTGGATGTCTGAGCGTCACCAGGGCAGCCCGCTGACGTTCTGGGCGCTGATCTTGGTGGAGGCCTTCGGCGGTCAGGCAACCGAGGAGCACTTGGGCACTGACGAGGATCATCAGCTCGCTATCGGTCACCTTTGTCGGCGCCTCCGCGAATTCCTCGACCTCGACGCAGCAGGCCCTCCTGCACCGATCTGATCAGGCAAGCGGCGGTGGCGCTCATCGGCAAGGTGGTGCGTCCGCAGCGGCGACGGACAGTGACATCCGGTGACGGCTACGCCAGCGTCCGCGCGCACGGTCGGCGGCATGTGCGTGTGCCCTGATCAGGTGGTCGTGGCGATGGCCGTCCCGATGGGGTACCACTATGTCGGCCCGCCCGAGTTGCCGGGTGGAACTTCAGGTGGTGAAGAGGATGCCGGTGCGGCGCTCGCTGTCTGTCCAGAGTGCGGCGCCTTCGGTCGGGTCGTCGGCGCCGCGCGGCAGGCGGGTCGGAGCGGGCGGCCCGGCGTCCTGACGCCGTCCAGCCGGACCAACGAAGGCTCCATTGCGGGCGTCCGGGCTGGTGGCGGCGTACAGCGACGGCCAGGCCGCGCCTTCGGGGGAGCCCATGGCGACCCTGGCCAGCAGCGGGATGAGCCGGCGGATGAGCGCTCCGGACGTGTGCTGCTGCAGGTTGGTCAGGGCGGCGCCGGGGTGCACGGCGACCGCGGTCATGGCAGTGCCGGCCAGGCGACGGGCGAGTTCGATGGTGAAGACCACGTTGGCGCGCTTGGACTTCGCATATGCGGTCATCGGCCGGTACCGCTGGTCGCTCATCAGATCGGTCAGCGCGCCACTGCGCCAGCGGGCGGCCATGGCGCTGACGGTGACGATGCGGGCCGCCGGTGCCCGGCGCAGGGCCGGGAAGACGAGGGCGGTGAACGCGAAGTGGCCCAGGTGATTGGTGCCGAAGGTGAGCTCGAAGCCGTCGGCGGTGGTTCTGCGCTCTGGGATGTTCATCAGGCCGGCATTGTTGATCAGCAGGTCGACCGGGCCGCCGTAGACGATCTGCGCCGCGGCTGATCGGACCGAGTCCAGGCGGCCCAGGTCGAGGACGAGGGTGGCCAGGTCGGCGGCCGGCGTTTCGGCGCGGATCGCGGCGGCCGCGGTGTCGAGCCGGGTCCGGTCGCGGCCGGCCAGGATGACGCGGGCGCCGTGGGCAGCGAGCACTCGGGCGGTCTGCCAGCCGATGCCGCTGTTCGCGCCGGTGATGAGTGCGGTACGGCCGGTCTGCTCCTCGATCGCGTCCGGTGTCCACTGCGCCATCGTGACCTCCTAGGTAATGAACATTCATTTAATAGCGAGGACGGTAGGCGCCAGTGTGATCGCTTGTCAAATGAATGTTCACTCAGTAACACTGGTGCGGTGCGAACCCGGGATCCCGAGACGAAGCGTCAGCAGTTACTGGAGGCCGCGCTGGGCGAGTTCGCCGAGCACGGCGTCGCGGGCGCCCGGGTCGACCGGCTGGCCAAGCGGGCCGGGATCAGCGCCGGACTGGTCTACTCGTTCTACGAGAACAAGGACGGGCTGTTCGAGGCGGTCTTCGACCTGATCGTCGAACAGACCGTGACCACCATCCCGCTGGACGCCGACGACCTCGGCGCATACGCCGGCCGCCTGTACGACGGCGGCCTGGCCCACCCCGAGGTCCTGCGGTTCGTCGCCTGGTATCAGCTCGAACGTGGCCAGACCGCCGCCCGGCGGGCGTCGACCACGGCCGCGATGGCCGACAAGATCGCTGCGATCACCGCCGCCCAGCACCGCGGCACGGTCACCGATCGGCTCCCCGCCGGCGAGATCCTCGCGCTCGTGCTGACCCTGGCCAACATGTGGCAACTCCGCGAACCGGACTTCCTCGACCTGGTCACCCCCGACCGCCGCCGAGCGACCATCGTCACGGCCGTCCACCGGCTGACCACGCCGTAACTCCTCAGGAGGCAGGGCGGAACTGGGCGTTCACCGCCTCGCTCGCCGACCTGCGTACTGCCCCGCCACCCGGGCCTGCTCCGGCACCCTCAGCCCACGACAGACGGCCGAAGCCCTCATCGCCGCCGGTGACCTCGTCACCCGGCTGGACCTGCGCGCCTTCGAGGTGAGCGCCGATGTCGGCAGCGACGACCTGAAAGAACTGGTCGTCATGACCGTGCACGGCGTGGACCTGGAGATCCGGGGCAATCACGAAACTGCAGTGCCCGGATCGCGGCATGCGCTCGCTGCGAATGCCCCGTCGTGGGAGATGACGAGTGGGCGGGCGGCGTCAGTACGCTGCGCTGATGACGTACGAGAACACGCATCCGGTGCGGCGGGTGACGGTGGGCAGCATGTTCGCTGATATCGACGAGGAACTCGCGCCGGTGGTCGAGCGGTGCTGGCAGGCTGGCATCCGCACGCTCACCTGTTGCCAGGACGCGGGTGAGAGCAACGCGAGCTGGGTCGAGATGCTGCCGCACATGTCCGCGTACGTTGACGCTCGTAAGGGCTGGGGGTTCATTGATTTCCCGATCGACGACGGCCTGCACTTCCTCGACGCAGTCGCCAACGCAGGCCCCCGTGACGCGTTCTATGTGCGGATGGTGCATTGGGCCGCGCCGGACGCCTGGGAACGTCGCGCGTCCGCCATGGACCGGGCGATGCGGAACGAGAAGCAGACGTCCGACTTCAACCTGAACATGCTGCAGGTGTGCTTCCCCGGGTACGACGTGGCGGAGATTGTCCGCCGGCTGGACGGTCACCTCGCAGGCCGAGTGGTGCCGCCCGCGCCAGCGGACTGGAGCACCGTCGGCCGGTGATGTCCGGCGTCAATGTGAGGTCAGGGAAACGCCCGGTGAGACATGCAGTGCGGAGGACATCTCTTGATCGACTCCGGATGTAGCCATCCGGGAGAAGCTTCCGCTCATCGGCAGTTCAGCGCGCCGGTCGCTGCGTGACCTCATCACGCAGCGTGACGGACACGGTCGAACTCGCGCTCACCCTCGGCGGCATGAGCGGACACCATGATCAATCGGAGACACAGCTGCAGTACCTGAACATGCATGACGCGACCGTGCACTGCACCAAAGGCATCGGAATCTGGCAGTGGGCGAGCACGGACGAGGGCATCGACCCGGATGTGGTGTTGGGATGCGCCGGCGACGTGCCGACGATGGAGACGCTCGCGGCGGTCCAGATCCTCCGTGAGTGGTTTCCGGATCTGCGGATGCGGGTGGTCAACGTGGTCGACGTCATGCGCTTGCAGGACGACCGGGCACATCCGCACGGGCTGTCCGGCAAGGACTTCGGCTCGCTCTTCACCGCCTCGACTACAGGCCACTGCGGCGCACTACCGGGAGCGGCTCCCGAACAAGCTGATCGGGCATCGGCAGTACGTGCGGACCCACGGTGAAGACATGCCCGAGATCCGCAACTGGCAGTGGTCGCAGGAACCAGGACCCACCACAGGCATCGACAACCCACCGCTGCACGAACCGGAGCCCTGATCCTCAGCGCAGCCGGAACAGCTTCGAGCCCAGTTCGAGCACCACGCCAACCACTTCTCGCTGCGCGACGACCGCATCTGGTTCGCACCGAGGTGACGGGGTGGACCGAGCGCGCTGCGGCAGAGGTTGTCGCGGCGATTTGATGACAGCGCGCGCTGATCACAGGTACGAGCGCGGTTCGGGCTTGTCTTCGGCGTGCGAGGTGATGGGATCGGACTCGACGTTGACGATGCCGTCAAGTCGGGCGATGGCGATGGCGAGGTCATCGATTGACGCGATGCCTTCGATCCTGACGGTGGCAGATACGATCTCCTCCTGCGGACCGGCCGCGGCGAACGAAAGCTCCGTCAGCGCGAATCCCCGCCGGGTTGCCTCAGTCAGCGCCGTCTGCAGCGTACCTGCTCCCTGGCGGTAGATCAGGCACAGGCGCGCAGACTTGGCGTCACGGCGGTGCAAGAGGTTGATGAGCGGCGTGTACAGCGACGTGGCCAGGATGTCGGCCAGGGTGCGGCGACTGCGAGCACCCAGAGTCCGGTCCCTGCTGTCACTCCAACCGCCGCGACCACCCAGATGCTGGCTGCCGTGATGATCCCGCGTGCGCTGCCGTGACGCACAACGATGATGCCACCGCCGACAAAGCCGATCCCGGTGATCACCTGGCTTGCCATCTGAGCCGGGTTGAGCACGGCCAGACCAGGCGCGACGACATCGTTGAAGCCGTACTTGCCCGCCAACGTGAACATGGCGGCGCCGAGTCCCACAAGGGTGTGGGCGCGCAACCCGGCGAGCTTGCGGCGTAGTTCGCGTTCCAGGCCGATCACGGAGGACAACACGACCGTCAGGGCAAGCGGGCCCAGTATGTGCATCTGGTCGGCCATCAGGCACCATTCCGACGTACATCCGCCGTGGCGCCACCGAGTGAGGCGGGCATGTCCCGCGAGCTGTCGGCGTCACGGCATGCACGCCTCAAGACGGTGCATGCCTCACAGCGCCGCCCGCTGCGGCGGTGCCATGAATTCGGGACCTACTGGGTCGTGGACGCTTTTCGCGACGATGTCGTCGATGACCCCGAGCGCCTCGTCGTCCAGGTGCCAGCCGAGCACCTCCTTGACGGGTGCAAGCTCTTCGGGGTGGCGTGGCCCCCACAGCGCCACCGACACTCCGGGCTGGTCGAGCACCCATCGCACGGCGAGAGACAGCAAGCTCTTGCCGTAGCGCTCGCGGGCGTAGTGTTCGAGTTGCCGCACGGCGTTCAGGTACTGCTCGAAGCGAGGGGGCTGGAACTTCGGGTCGCTCTGACGCAGGTCGTCGCCGGTGAACCGGGTGTCCTGGTCGATTGAGCCGCTCAGAAGTCCACGGCACAAGGCGCCGTATGTCAGTGTGGTGATCGCATTGAGCCGGCAGTACGGCAGGACGTCTTGTTCGGCCTGCCGTTCGAACAGGTTCAGCGGAGGCTGGGCTGACACGATCGGCGTGACGAGCCCGAAGCGCTGCATCTCCTCGACCGAGTAGTTCGAAACGCCGACCGCGCGGATCTTTCCTGCGGCTTGCAGGTCCGACAAGGCTTGCGCGGTCTCGTCCAGGGCCGTCGCGGGATCCGGCCAGTGCACGAAGTAGAGGTCGATGTAGTCGGTGCGCAGGCGGCGGAGCGACTCGTCCACCTCGGTGAGGATCTGCCGCCGCGTGGAGTTGCGGTACAGTGCGTCGCCTCGCCGCTCAAGGCCGACCTTGGTGGCGATCACAACGCGGTCGCGGCCTCCTCGTTCTGCGATCGCGCGTCCGACGACCTCTTCCGAGTGGCCGAAGCCGTATGCCGGTGCTGTATCGATCAGATTGACGTTCTCGTCGAGCGCCGCATGGATGGTGCGCACCGATTCGTCGTCGTCTGCGCCGCCCCATTGATATCCGCCCATGGCCCAGGTGCCCAGCCCGATCCGGCTCGCCGGGACAGGCACGCCGGGAATCTGCGTCTGCTCCATCGTTGGCTCCTCCGGTCCACGTACTGTCTGACGTCGTTCGATCTATGAAGTCCCGTCCGCGGAATCACGGGCGTCATCACGGGCCGTGATTCTCTTCTGCCGGCCCGATTTCCGAGGCTATGCGCCGGCGATGGCCCGGGTCGCGAGTTCAGGGAATTTGAGCGCGCCGCCTGGAGTGAGATCGAGGATGACGGCCCCGCCGGGTACAGGGCCTGCACCGACACTGCCGTCGGCGTCCCGGTGCTCCCGGCCGGGTCCTCAGCAGGTGCTCGGCGGGGCGGGTGTCGGCTTCAGGTGACTGTTCGCAGTAGCGCGGTGAGCCGGTCGAAGGCGGTGAGCAGATCGGTGGCCGAGGGCCAGGGTTCGGCGATGCGCAGCCGGCAGTCGGATCGGTGACATAGGTGGGCGTATGGAGACGTGCGGGCGTGGTCGTAGTCAACACATCCGCGTTCGGATCTCAGGAGGCCCATCATGGTCAATGCCAGGCACCGGCTCGGACGGACCGCCCTGTTGGTCGGCTCGGTCCTGCTCTCCGTTCTCGTCGCGGCGCCGCCGGCGACGGCGAACGGTGGACCGGCGGAACTGCCGGGCACCGGAGCGGGGGTTGCGTACACCGAGATGGAGGTGTGGAAGGACTGCTTCGACACGCCCATCAACCGGTGGACCGTGCTCATCGTGCCGACCGGCGGGGCCGAGTATCACGGTACGTCGGGCAACGATGTGATCATAGGCACCGACGGCGACGACCGCATCTACGGCGGCGGGGGCCAGGACATCATCTGCGGCGGCGCCGGCAACGACGACCTCTTTGGAGAAGCCGGCAACGACGACATCAAGGGCGAGGCCGGCATCGACCACATCGAGGGCAACGACGGCAACGACCGCCTCTACGGAGGAATCGGCATCGGCGGGTGGTACGAGACGCTCATCGGCGGTGACGGGATCGACGCCCTGTACGGACAGGCCGGCCGCGACTACATGTACTGCGGCGAGGGCTGGCAGACCGGTGCGGCGTGGGATGTCGGCGACTTTGCCGACGGCGGTACCGGCATGGGCGACGGGGAGGCCGAGGACGACTGGCTCGTGGGCGGCTGCGACAACTCGGTCAACTTCGAGCACGCGTTCTGACAGGCGTACCCCTCCGGCAACGGTGACGTGGCGCCCGTCGGTACGGCCGGCCCCGAGTGGACGCCTGCCGCCACCGACCCATCCGAGCTTGAGGCGCGGACAGGCCCGCTACCCCGAAGTGGGTACCGGATCAGATGCTTTACTCGTCGATCACCTGGGCGAGCACCGCCGTGTGGGCGAGGGTCAAGTCCCGTGGTTCAGCGACGTCCGAGATGCGGAAGAATTCCATGGTCAGGCTTTGGCGCCGCGCAGTCGACGCAGCCCGAGCACAATCATCGAGACGACCGTCGTCCCGGCCGCCAGGCCCAGCAGCAGGATCGTTCCTACGCCGTACATGCCGGTATCGTCGGTCGAGGCCGCAGTGGCGGTCCACGCGGCGGTGAACGCCACTGTCATCGCCGGCGAGGCGACGAACCACCGGACCCGCAAGAGCAATGCGGCGACGAGCAGGACCAGCAGCGACCCGCCGCACCCACATCACCTGCTCAGCCCGGCACCGGCCTCCGCGTGCACCACCGGTGGTAGGCGGGATGAACGCGGGTCGCGGCTGATCGGCTCATCGTGGCGACGTCGGTGCCGGTGGTGGCACGTTTCGCCTGCCGGGCAAGGCGTTCGGCGTCGCCTGGGCTGAGCCGGTCCAACGTCGACAGGAACGCCCACTGGTCCTCGGACGGCTCCAACGTGGCGAGGTCGAGGAACGTGGTCAGCCCGTGGTCGTTGCGGCGGCGGCCCTGCAACGGCGCGGCGATCAGGTTGCCGAAGCCGCCCTCCGGCAGGACGTCCTGGTTGGGGAACAGCCGGTATAGGAGCGCAGGTCCATCGACCCGCGCAACACCACCTCGTGCGGCAGGACGGTGCCGACTGCTTCTGCGCGGATCACGCCTGCTTCATGCTGATCTGCTTGAGCACGGACTGCGGACCTGTCGCAGCAATCAGTGACTTCGTCCCCGGCAAAGGAAGCACGACAGGAGTCGCCTGAAGTCGTGCGGGTGCTCGATCGCCGGCACGTGCCCGCACCGGCCGAGCACGTACAGACGGACATCGGCCAGGTGCTCGAGCAGGGGCAGGGCTGCCGTCCCGATCGGGGTGACTCGGTCCTCGGCGCCGTGGACGAGCAGCACGGGCGCGCGGACCCCTGCCAGCGTTTGCGCCGACAGGGCGAGATCGTCGGCCCAACGTGCCCTGGGTGGAGGGAACAACGACGCGAATGCGGCCGCCCCCGCCCGCATCGCGGCTGCACGGGCATCGACTGCCGACTCGGTCACGAGCGTCTGGTCGTAAACGAGGCGACGCAACATGTCTCGTGCCCCGAGCGGGCCGGCGGGGGCGGCCCAGATCGCGTCGAGCTCGGCGGACAGCGGCGCCTCGGGGGCGCCCATTGTCGAGACCGCCACGACATGGGTGACCTGCCGGGGACGCGCGGCCGCCAACGCCAGCGCCACGGCACCGCCCATGGAGTGACCCACCACGGCGTAGTGCTCGACACCGAGAGCGTCCATCAGGCCCGCGGCCTGCTCCGTCCACAGCCGGAGCCCACCTCTGGAGCCCGCCGGGATCGGTGTACGGCCGAACCCCGCCTGGTCAGGAGCCACCAGGTGCCAGGACGTGCCCAGCGCCTGCGCCGTCGTTGCCCAGGCGCCGGACCCGGTCGTGCCGGGTCCGGAGCCGTGCAGCATCAGCACCGCGGGCCCCGTGCCGCTCTCCAGGACGTGGACGGGGGAGCCGTCGACTGTGACGGTCCGAAGTGCCGTCACCGGGGCAGGTCAGGGGTGCTCATGCCGGTGCGGAGTCGATGGACTTCGAGAACAGCTCCATCATCGCCCTGCCGAACTGCGGCATGTCGGGCCAACCCCGGCAGGAGACGAGGTTGCCGTCCACGACGTCGGGGGCGTCGATGACCGTCGCGCCCGCGTTCTCCATGTCACCGGTGATGGGAGGGAAGCAGGCCGTCTTCCGACCCTTCAGCAGCCCGTACACCGCTGGCACCTGCGCGCCGTGGCACACCAGCGCGATCGGGAGGTTGCGCGCGAAGAAGTGCTCGGTGATGCGCCTGACGTCGGCGTCGACCCGGATCCACTCGGGGGCACGTCCGCCGGGGATGATGAGGGCGTCGTAGCGCTCGACGTCGACCTCGGACCAGGGCACGTCGACCGGCAACTTCCGGCCGTTCTTCTCCACGTAGGCGTCGGAGTTGGGGTCGAACTCGTGGATGACCAACTGCACGTCACGCATCGTCCGTGACGAGACGTCAACGTCCCAGCCGCCCTCCTGCACGCGATAGTAGGGGTACATGGTGTCGAGCTCCTCGGCGGCGTCGCCGGTCAGGAGCAGCGCTCTGGGCACCTGCTTCTCCTCGCATCTGGGGCCGGGTGATCCGATCCGATCCGATCCAATCCGATCCGGTTGAGTCAGCATTCCTCGGGCCCGGCCCGCCCGTCAAGCCTCTACCGCCATTCCGTCCGCGTCCTTGACCTCGTCGAACAATCGTCGGAACCGCTCGCCGGACCGCAGGATGTGCCGACGCATGGCGTAGGCGGCGGCGTCGGGGTCGCGCGCGGCGATCGCGGCCAGAACGTCGTCATGCTCGGCCATGGCCAGGTGAGTGACCTGGGTGTCGTGGTGAAGCCGGAACAGGTGCACATGCGTGTGCAGGCGAGCGAGCGCTTCGCGGATGACCTGGTTCTCCGCGCTCAGGGCGATGAGATCGTGAAAAGCGGCGTCGCGCAGCCCGAAGGCGCCGTAGGCCACGGGCCCGTCGCCCCGCTCCAGCTCCGCCATCTCCTCCAGCATTCGTCGCAGGTCGGCGACCTGCTCCGGGGATGCGCGTTCGGCGGATCTGCGCGCTGCTGCCGGCTCGAGGAGCAGGCGGATCTCGAGCATGTCCTCGAACCGGTGACGGGTGATTTGCGGGGGAATGCGGTAGCCGGCATGGGGCACACGCACGACCAGACCCTCGGCCTCCATGCGGTTCAGAGCGTCTCGGATCGGCGTCTGCGAGACCCCGAGCTCTCGCGCCAGGACGTCGATCGTGACGCGGGCGCCAGGCTCGATCCGTAGCGACATCAGCTGTCCGAGCAGCGTGTCGTACACCTCGTCGGCAAGCCGGCCGCGAGATCTTCCCGGTGGCATTGCGCCCGTCATGGCCCCGTGGTCCCACGCGATCGTCGCTTCGTCGTCCATCGTGACGTGAGGTCCCCTTCTTGCGTCTTCGCGAACCTGTTGACATCGCTCGCAATGCTGCTGCATGCTGACGCGCACTCGGATCGTATAGGAAATGTCGAGGATGCGAGCCATCCTGCACCATCGCAGCACCGCCCGCCAGCACTCTATTTCGATCATCTGAAGCTCCCACGAGCATGCTCGACGTCCTGGTCGGTTCGCCACCGGCCGCACGAGGACCGAAGGACTTCTCGACTGCATGAGACCCGGCACGTCGCGGTGTCCTCGTGCCGCCCGGTCTGCGGAAAGGCCCTCGCGACAGCCCGGCCACACACCGGAACACCCCAGCAACTGCTCGGCGACACACCGGAACACCCCAGCACCTGCTCGGCGAAGCACGCAGCAAGGCTCCGGAAGTCCCCACCAGAAAGCAGGCAACAGGATGCGCTTTGTACAGCGAATAGGACGACTGCCCGTTCCCGGTCGAAAGGTGCGGCTCGCGACGGCGGCCTTGCTGCTGGCCACGACCGTGGCGGCTTGCGGCGGCGAGGACGACGGCGCGAAGTCGGGCGCCCCCAAGGCGCCGGCGAGCATCCCGGCGCTCACCGGGGACCCGCTGACCCTCAGCTTCATCTGGTTCGACTGGCCCCCCGCCCACGCGCTGGAAGACTTCGCGAACGCGGAGTACAAGAAGGTGCGGCCGAACGTCACCATCAAGGTCAACACCGTGCCGAACGCGAACTGGCACGACGCGATGTTCACCCAGTTCGCCGCGCGCAAGACCGACTTCGACATCGCGATCCTGGACTCGCAACACATCGGCGAGGCCGTGACGAACGGCAACATCCTCGACATCACCGACTTCGTCAACAAGAACATCGACGTCAAGGCCTACAACCCGTACCTCCTGGCGGCCTACGGCCAGTTCCCCCAGGCGGAGACCGGCAAGCGCGACGAAAACGCCAGCCTGTACGGCCTGCCGCTGCTCGGCGACACGTGGACGATGATCTACCGCAAGGACCTGATCGGCGACAAGCCGCCGCAGACCTGGGACGAGATGATCTCGACCGCCGCGAAGTGCCAGGCGGACAACCCGGGCGTCAGCGGGCTTGCGTTCCACCAGGCCAACGGCTCCGACGCCGCGGCCGTCACCTACAACACGGTCAACGGCGTCTACGGCGGCAACCTCTGGAACCCCAAGGACCGCAAGATCGACGGCGTCCTCAACGACCAGGCCGGGCACGAGGCGATGGACGTCCTGGTCAACAAGATGAAGCCGTTGACCGCCAAGGGATCCGGCAACTGGTTCATCGACGAGGTGAACGCGTCGGTCGCCCAGGGCAAGGCCTGCATCGCGTTCCAGTGGATCGCCGCGAGCGGCGGCCTGCTCGACCCGAAGCAGTCGACGCTCGGCACCACGCGGGAGCAGATCCTCACCAAGCTCGGCTTCGCCACCCTGCCGGCGCAGAAGACGAACCTGGTGCCGCTCGGCGGCATGGGGATGCACATCTCGGCCTACTCCGCCAAGCCCAACCAGGCGGAGGCCCTGAACTTCATGAAGTGGTTCGAGCAGGCCGACATCCAGAAGAAGTGGGCCGCGGCCGGCGGCGTGCCGTCGCGCACGGACGCGATCCAGTCGCCCGAGTTCCTCAACGCCTCGCCGTTCAACCAGGTGTACGCGGACTCGGTGCCGCGGATGCGGGACATGTGGAACGTGCCCGAGTACGCGCGCCTCGTCGACATCGAGAACACCAACGTGAACGCGGCGCTCAACGGCGCGAAGCAGCCGAAGGACGCGCTCAACGACATCGCCAAGGAGCAGCAGAAGGTGCTCGACTCGAGCAACCGCAAGGGCGGCGGCGGGCTGTGAGTGACCCCGTCGCGCTGAAGGCCGGCGACTCCGGGCAGGTGGCGTCCGCGACGCCGCCTGCGCGGGGCCGGTCCCGCCGGCTGAGTGACCGCGGGCTCGCCGTGGTCTTCACCGCCCCCGCGTTGCTGCTGCTGCTCGCCATGTCGGTGTTTCCGTTGCTGTGGACGCTGTACCTGTCCTTCACCGACTACTCGGCCACCCGCGGGGGGCCCGCCGAGTTCGTCGGGTTCGGCAACTACACCGCCATCCTGACGTCGTCGCAGGTCCACCAGCGAACCCTGACGACGCTGATCTTCGTGGTCGGTGCGGTCGCCCTGCAGACCGTGCTCGGCTTCGCCATCGCCTACCTGATCTCCCGGCGTACGCGCGGGCGCGGGCTGCTGACCACGCTGTTCCTGGTGCCGATGATGCTGTCGCCGGTCGTGGTCGGGCTGTTCTGGCGGTTCATGCTCGATGCGCAGTTCGGCGTGGTCAACAGCATGCTCGGCTCGCTCGGCCTGGGGCAGGTGGAGTGGCTCACCCGGCAGCGGACGGCGCTGCTCTCCCTGATCGTGGTCGACACCTGGCAATGGACGCCGTTCATCATGCTCATCGCGCTCGCGGGCCTCACCGCGGTCCCCAAGTACCTGTACGAGGCCGCCTCGATCGACCGGGCGTCGGAGTGGTTCCGGTTCCGCACCATCACGCTGCCGCTGGTGTGGCCGCTGCTGCTCATCGCCGTGCTGTTCCGGGCGATCGAGGCCTTCCGGCAGTTCGACCTCGTCTACATCCTCACCAGCGGAGGTCCGGGGGTGTCCACCGAGACGTTGTCGTTCCACGTCTACAAGGTCGCGTTCCTGGGCTTCAACACCGGAACCGCCTCGGCCTACGGGATCCTCATGGTCCTCATCGTCATCGTCCTGACGCAGCTCTACCTGCGCTACTTGAACAAGCTCAAGGAGGACTGATGGCCGTCTCCGTCGACGAGGCCGTGTCCACCGGTCCGGTCCGGGACCACACGCCACCCACGCGCCGCTTCGGCGGCCGGGGCAGCGCCGTGCTGGAGGTCGTACTGCTGGCCGTGCTGGCCGTCGTCATGCTCTTCCCGGTGCTGTGGATGATCGAGACCTCGATCAAGCAGAACCGGGACGTCTACGCCGTGCCGGCCAAGTTCTTCGACTTCACCGTCACCTTGGACCATTTCAAGGACGTGTTCGTCTCCTCCGGCAGCGGCCGGTCGGGCCTGTCGGTCTCGTTCCTCAACTCCGTCGTGGTCGCCGGGGTCTCCACGGTGCTGGCCACCGTGCTGGGGGTCCCGGCGGCCTGGGCCTACTCACGCTTCGCCCTGAAGGCCAAGAAGGACCAGCTGTTCTTCATCCTGTCCACCCGCTTCATGCCGCCCGTGGTGGTCGTGATCCCGATCTTCCTCATGTACCGCCAGGTCGGGCTCATCGACACCCAGCTCGGCCTGATCCTCATCTACACCGCGTTCAACGTCCCGTTCACGATCTGGATGATGAAGGGGTTCGTCGACGAGGTGCCCGGGGAGTACGAGGACGCCGCCATGCTCGACGGCTACACCCGCCTGCAGGCGTTCCGGAAATTCACCCTCCCCCTGCTCGTGCCCGGCATCGCCGCGACGGCGGTCTTCGCCCTCATCTTCTCCTGGAACGAGTTCGTGTTCGCCATCTTCCTCACCTCCAGCGACGACGTGCGGACGGCCCCACCCGCCATCGCCGGCCTCATCGGTGGCACCACGGTGGACTGGGGTCTCGTGGCCGCCGCCTCCATGGTGTTCGCCCTACCGGTGCTCGTCTTCGCGTACCTGGTGCGCAAGCATCTCATCGCCGGTGTGACACTCGGGGCGGTGCGACGCTGATGGCCGGCATCGAGGTCACCGCCCTGCACAAGCGCTACCCGGACGGGACGGTCGCGGTTGAGCATGTAGATCTGTCCATCGGCGACGGCGAGCTGTTCGTGATGCTCGGCCCTTCGGGCTGCGGCAAGACGACCACCCTGCGGGCCATCGCCGGACTGGAGCGGCAGACGACGGGCGACATCCGCATCGGCGACACGCTGGTCAACGACCTGCCGCCGGCCGAACGCGACATCGCCATGGTGTTCCAGTTCTACGCGCTCTACCCGCATCTGAGGACCCGCGACAACCTGGCGTTCCCACTGCGGGCCGAGGGACTGCCCGAGCGGGAGGTGCGCGAGCGGGTCGACGAGGCCGCCCGGCTGATGCGGCTCGGTCCGCTCATGGACCGGCGACCGCGCCGGCTGTCCGGCGGGGAGCAGCAGCGCGTCGCGCTTGCCCGCGCCCTGGTGCGGCGACCGCGCGCATTCCTCATGGACGAACCGCTCACCAATCTGGACGCGGAGCTCAGGGCGGACATGCGCACGGAGATCAAGCACCTGCAGGGGCAGTTGGGCACGACGATGGTCTACGTCACCCACGACCAGGTCGAGGCAATGTCGCTCGGTCACCGCATCGCCATCCTCAACAAGGGCCGCGTCGAGCAGATCGGCACGCCGCTGGAGGTCTACGACCGTCCGGCGAGTCTGTTCTGCGCCGCGTTCATCGGCTCCCCGCCGATGAACCTCATCGAGGTGGAGGTAGCCGACGGGAAGCTACGCAGCCAGGGCGGGCTGGACCTCACGCCACCGCCGGGCCTGCCGCGCGACCGCGGCCTCATCGCAGGCGTCCGGCCGGAGGCGCTCGAAGTCACCGCACCAGGGGCGGAACGTTCCGTCCCGGCCCGGGTCGTCGCGGCGGAAGGGCTGGGCGACGAGATCATCTACGTGATCGACCACGGCGGCCGGCGCGACGTCCGCGTCCGGATGCCACCGACAATCCGTTTCGCCGTTGACGCACCGGTCGGGCTGCGGCACTCCGGCGGCACCCCGACGGTCTACGACGTGAGCACGGAAGAGCTGGTGGCCTGATGGGAACCGTGGCAGTACACGGGCTGCGCAAGTCCTTCGGCGAGGTCCAGGCCCTGGACGGGGTGACACTGGACGTCCCCGACGGCTCGTTCTTCGTCGTGCTCGGGCCCTCCGGGGCAGGCAAGACGACGACCCTGCGAGCGATCGCCGGCCTGGACAAGCTCGACGCCGGATCGGTCCACCTGGACGGCAGGGACGCGACCGGCGACGAACCGGCCGCACGCGACCTGGCCATGGTGTTCCAGAACTACGCCCTCTACCCGCGGCACACGGTGTACGAGAACATCGCCTCACCGTTGCGGGCACGCCGCAGTACAGCCAGCGAGATCGCCGCCGCCGTCGAGCAGGTGGCGAAACTGCTGCACATCGAACGGCTGCTGCGCCGCCGTCCCGCCCAACTGTCCGGCGGCGAGATGCAGCGGGTCGCCCTCGCCCGGGCGCTGGTCCGCCGCCCCCGCGCGTTCCTCATGGACGAGCCGCTGACGAACCTCGACCTCAAGCTCCGCGTCGAGATGCGCACCGAGCTCACCCGCATCCACCGCAGCCTCGGGGCAACCTTCGTCTACGTGACCAACGACCAGGTCGAGGCCCTGTCCATGGCCGACCAGGTCGCGGTCCTCAAGGAGGGGACGGTGCAACAGGTCGGGACGCCGACCGAGGTGTACGAGCGGCCGGCCAACCAGTGGGTCGCGGGCTTCGTCGGGAGCCCGCGGATCAGCTTGCTCGCCTGCCACGCCGAGGGCGATCGTCTGGTCGGGGCGGAAGGCTGGACGCTGCCGCGCCCCCGCTGGACCACGGCCGAGGACGGTCGTCAGCTGCTGCTGGGCGTACGCGCCGAGGACCTGTCCGTCGAGCAGCGCGGGGACGCGTCACTGGAGGGTGAGCTCTACGGGCTCGAACCGCTCGGCGACCGGACCGTGGTCGACGTCCGAGTGGGGACGGAGATGCTCAAGGTCAAGGCCCGGCCCACCGTCACCGGCACGCCGGGCGAGCGGCTGCGCGTCACAGTCGACCTGGACCGGGCGCACCTGTTCGATGCGGAGACCGGGCTGGCGCTGTCCGAGGCCGGGAGGTAACCGCGCAGCGCGGCGACGTCGACATGCGCCCGCAACGGTCGAGCCTCGGCGGACCGTCACCGGTGAGCACGGCCTGACGACGCCGAAGCGGCCGTGGCCCGAGAAGGCGATCGGTGGCGCGGGGCGTCGCCCTGCGGCCAGGGCAAAGGCCGTCCGACCCGCTCGGCAACCCGGACCCCGACGAGGTCGTGTGCCCCCGTTCGTCAACGTGCGTGGCGAACGCCGAGCTCACGCTGGACATCACCAAGAACGTCACAGGAGGCGGCGCAATGAGTGACCCGATGAACGTCCTGGCCCCCGAGCACCGGCGGCTCCGGATCGGCGACGCCTGGCGCGACGCCGCCGGCGGAGCCACCTTCGCCGTCGAGGACCCGGCCACCGGCAAGACCATCGCCGAGGTGGCGGACGCCGGCGTCATCGACGCTCTCGCCGCTCTGGACGCGGCGAGCACGGCAATGGCGCAGTGGGCGGCGACCCCGCCGCGCAAACGGTCGGAGTTGTTGACCGCGACGTACCGGGCACTGACCGAGCGGTCCGAGGAGGTCGCCCGGCTGATCACGCTCGAGATGGGCAAGACGCTCGCCGAGGCTCGGGGAGAGGTGGCCTACGGCGCCGAGTTCTTCCGCTGGTTCGCCGAGGAGGCGGTGCGCGTCGAGGGGCGCTACAACACCGCTCCGGCTGGTGGGTACCGCATCCTCACCGTGCCGAAGCCGGTCGGACCGTGCGTCTTCGTGACGCCCTGGAACTTCCCGTTGGCCATGGGCGCCCGCAAGATCGCTCCTGCGCTGGCGGCGGGCTGCACGACGATCACCAAGCCGGCCGCCCAGACGCCACTCACCATGCTGTTCCTGGCCCGCATCATGGAAGAGGTCGGCGTACCCCCGGGCGTCGTCAACGTGGTGACAACCAAGCGTGCCGGCGAGGTGGTCTCAGCACTGCTGGCCGACCGTCGGACCCGCAAGCTCTCGTTCACCGGGTCGACCGAGGTCGGGCGCGTGCTGCTACGACAGGCGGCCGACAACGTGCTGCGCACCTCCATGGAACTGGGCGGTAACGCGGCCTTGATCGTGTGTGCCGACGCGGACCTGGACGTCGCGGTCAACGGTGCCATGGTGGCCAAGATGCGCAACATCGGGGAGTCCTGCATCGCGGCCAACCGGATCTACGTCGAGGAGCCGGTGCACGCGGAGTTCACGGCGCGCTTCGCCGAGCGGATGGGCGCGCTCTCGGTGGGCCATGGTCTCGACGACGGCGTGGACGTCGGGGCGTTGATCGACGAGGCCTCGGTCACCAAGATCGACGAGCTGGTCGCCGACGCGGTCGACCGCGGCGCCCGTGTCCTGGTGGGCGGCGAGCGCCCGGATGGGCCGGGCCACTTCTACCCGCCTACGGTCCTCGTCGACGTGCCCGAAGACGCGCGGATGCTGGAGGCGGAGATCTTCGGCCCGGTGGCGCCGATCATGTCGTTCACGTCCGACGACGATGTGATGGCGAAGGCCAACGACACCGAGTACGGCCTCGTCGGATACATCTTCACCCGTGACCTCCAGCGGGCGCTCCGGTTCGCCGAGGGGCTACAGACGGGGATGCTCGGCATCAACCGTGGTCTGATCTCGGACCCGTCGGCTCCGTTCGGAGGCGTGAAGCAGTCCGGGATCGGCAAGGAGGGGTCGCACGAGGGCATCCTCGAGTACCTCGACGTCACCTACGCGGCGATCGACCTACCGTGACCGGCTTGCTGATCCGGGTGTCCGCCGAGGATCACCGCGCCCTGTGCACTGACCCGCCCACCAAGCGCAACGTCTTCATCGCGACGGACCCGAGGGCGCCCGGGCACAACCGAGTCCGGGAGCCCGGCGCGCGCGCCTGCGCCACCCGGGCAGCCAACCTTGCCGACGCCGTCCCGGTCTCGCAGGTGACCTGGACGTCCGCCCAGCACATCGCCGCCGGCGTTCCAGAGAGGCACTGACATGCTTGAGACCGTCCGCGGACCACGCCAGCTGATAGTGGGCGAAGGGGTCGCGCAGAACATCCCACGAGTGGTGGCCGAGTGCGGCTCGCGAGTCCTCATCGTGACCGACCGGGTTCTTCTGGGGCAGCGGGGCGTGGCCGAGATCGTGGCCGCCGTGCGGGAGAAGGTCAAGGTCGTCGCGGTGTTTGCCGACGCGACTCCGGACGTGCCAGTCGCCGATGTCGCCCTGGCCGTCGCGGTCGCCGCAGAGGTGGACGCCGACGTGATCCTCGCCATCGGGGGAGGCACGGTGATCGACCTTGCCAAAATCGTCGGCGTCATCCGGCGCCACGGTGGGACGCCGCGCGACTTCTACGGCGAGTCGAAGGTGCCGGGGCCGACGATTCCTCTCGTCGCGGTCCCGACGACGTCAGGCACCGGTTCCGAGCTCACGCCGGTCTCGGTGTTGACCGACCCGGACCGCGAGCTGAAGGTGGGAGTCTCCAGCGTCCACATCGTGCCCGACTTCGCCATCGTGGACCCCGAGCTCACCTACACCTGCCCTGCGACCGTCACCGCCCACTCCGGCATCGACGCATTTTGTCACGCGGTGGAGAGCTACACCGCGCGACCCCGGGCCCACGGACCGCGCGACCCGGTGGAGCAGGTCTTCCTCGGTCGCAACCCGATCACAGATCACTACGCGCTCCTGGCCGCGGAGCGGATCGCCCGCAGCTTGCGCCGTGCCGTCAGGGACGGAGGCGACACGGACGCGCGCGCAGACATGTCCTATGGGTCCATGCTCGCCGGGCTCGCATTTTCCCACGCAGGCAACGCGGCACCGCACGCTTTCCAGTACCTCATCGGCGCAGCCACCCACACGCCGCACGGCCTGGGCGTCGGGCTCCTGCTGCCCTACGCGCTGGACGCCGCCAGGGATGCCATCAGCGACCGGTTGACCATCCTCGCCGGGGTGTGCGGGCTCGACGTGACCGACGCCTCGGACGCTGAGGGCGCAGATACGTTCCTCACCTGGCTCGACGGGCTCCTTGCCGACATCGGCATCCCCACCACCTTGGCGGACATCGGCGTGGCACGCGCCGACCTCCCGCGCTTCGCGGAGACGGCCGGTGGCATCACCCGCTTGATCCAGAACCACCCAGGCCCGACCGACACCGCCAGCCTGACCGCGATCCTCGAAGCGGCCTGGACCGGGGACCGGACCCGACACGTCGTGACGCCGAGCAGAGGATAGTGACGGGCCTTTCACATGACGACGGGTTCCCTGCCCCACACTGGGTATCGGAATGGTCGGTCCCAGGCCTGGCGCACGGCTGGCCGGGTCTTCGACCTACCGCTGTCGCCGCTCATGGTCGCGCTCTGCGGCCGTGAGGCGGCAGCGGCGGGCCGTGCTGCGGCGACGGCCCTGCCGACACCGACGGGCGGCACGTGGTGGTCAAGACACGTGGCCAGGTTGGTCATACCCGGGTGTCGTTCTGGTCAGGTTCGATGCCGATGCTCGGGGCGCTCGTCTTCGACGGGGACCTGACACTTGAGGATCACCGGATCTGCGTCGGTGACATCGAAGGGCTCCGACGATGGACGCAGCGGATCTCGCACACAGGTCCACAGCGGGTGATCGTTCGGGTCGATGACCCTGGATACGCGTCTCATGTCTACGTCGGGCTGGGCATCGCCGCTGACGCTCAGGTGAGGCCACTGCCCAATACCGGGCCGGTACTCTTCGACGTCCTCACGTCGGACCGAGATGGGATGCACCTGGCCGACCAGCGGGGTCTGGCGTTGGACGGCCACGACTCACCACATCAGCGGCTTGCGGCCGCGATCATCCTGCTGTCCGACCGCAGTTTGATCGAGACACGGCAGAACGGATATGAGGCAGACCTCATCGCGGAATGGCTCCGATGGCTCAGCACAGACCTCGGCAACGCCGGCGCGATGGCGCTCGGGGAACAGTTGCGGCAGCTGGTCATCGCCGCGCGGACCGCCAACCCTGCTGGCGACAGAACTGTCCCGCTTGCCGATGCCGCGCGCATCGCCGACACGATACTGAAGGCCGTGGTCAGGGAGGCCTGATCGTTCATGTGACGAGCCGGCGGACGACCCGTACAGCCGACGCGCTTGTGCCACGGATCGCATGCTGGACATAAGCACGTGGCAAGCCGTCGCGGAGCGCCCGATCGGCGGCATAGCGGATGCGTGGCGTCGCCGGGACTGCTTGCGCGAGTCGTGCACCGGCAATTGATGGTGCGAAGTCCTTGGTCTCAGCCAGGATGGGCCCGACGGTGCGCACGCTCGAGTCAACAGGCCACCACGGTTAGCTGTGGACGAGTCGGAAAGGAGCATGTAGTTGATGAGTGAAGCGTTCTACTCCCACGCGAGGCTGTATGACCTGATGTTCCCGGGCGGCGGGCCCGCAGTCGACTTCTATCGTGCCGCCGCCGATCGGCAGGGTGGGCGTGTATTGGAACTCGGTTGCGGTACTGGGCACAAGCTGATCCCCATCGCGTCCGACGGGCGTCCGTGCGTCGGCCTGGACTTCTCGTCAGACATGCTGGTTGAGGCTCGGCGTAAGGCGAACGAGCGTGGTGCAACGGTGGAGTGGATACAGGGCGACATGCGAGCCTTCGATATGGGCCGCTCCTTCGACTTTGTGTTCATCACAGCCAATTCCCTGCTGCATCTGCATGCGGCTGAGGATTTGGTGAGCTGCTTCCGGTCGGTTCGAAGACACCTGGCACCTGGGGCACGGTTCGTCTTCGATGTATTCAACCCGAGCGTGCGCCTCCTTGCCGAAGCCGATGGCGTGCGGCGCACCCGGGAGTCGTTGTCGTTCATGGATCCTGATCGCGGCAACGTCCGCGTCGATGTCGCCGAGATCTACGACGCGCCGGCGCAAGTTACCCGCGGGACGTGGCACCTCTCGACTGACTCCGAGCCCGACTTCGTCGTCGCACCGCTCGACATCAGGAGCATCTTCCCGCAGGAGCTTCCTCTGCTTGTCAAGCTCGGCGGCCTTCGGCTCGTCGAGCGCTTCGGCGACTGGTCCGGTCGGCCATTTGCCGTGGACACACCGCTTCAGCTCTGTATCTGCGAGTCCGCGTGATTCATGATCAGCTGGTCAGTCTGGACAGCGAAGTCGCCCGGACCGCCAACCACCTCGCCGGCCAGGTTCAACGGGCACTGACCGGCCAGGTGTGCAGCTCGAGCGCGCGCCACCAGCGGCATTTGCGGGCGTCAAGATTGTTGATGCCTGGCCGTTGGCCCCTCATCAGGTCCGTTTGAAGTCGTCGGGCGACGCCCTACGTAATCGCCGTCGCGTCTTGAGTCTCTTGCGTCAAGTTGCTGGAGAGCGGCCGTCACGGTCACGGCGACAACGAGCCTGGCAGGATCAGGGCCATGTACAGCTCGTCGAGGAACGTGCCGTCGATCAGCAGGCAGTCCACGCGACGGCCTTCGTGGACGAAGCCCATGCGCTCATACAAGGCGATCGCCCGGTGATTGTGGGCCATCACGTTGAGCTCGATCCGGTGCAGGCCACGGGCCGCCGCCCAGCGCTGTGCCGCCTCCAGCAATCTGGTGCCGACGCCTTGACCGCTCGCTTCGGCCAGGACACCGATGATGACGTGGGTCGTGGACCGGTTCCGCCGGAACTTCCCCCCGGCCAGCTCGACATATCCGGCCAGCTCGCCGTGCTGACCGGCCACGATCACCACTGAGTTCTCCGACCGGCTCACTTCCTCCAGATGACGAGCCAGAGGCTGGGTCGAGGTGTCCCGCTCGTGCGGCTCCAGGAGCATGAACGAGGTCTCCTCGTCCAAGCGCTGCTTCAGCTTCATCAGCGCCACCGCGTCGTCCGGTCCGGCGATGCGCAGGACCGGCCGGCCTGTGTCTTCGTCGTCGCTCACGGAGCCATTTTGCCCAGATCCCGGCACCGTCCTCGCACGATGGGCCGGGCGCGAGGACGGCACATGGTTAGCAGCCGCGGAGAAAGAGATGCTCACCGAGCTGGCTTCGTCGGTGAGAAACGGAACTCGCGAACATCGAAATCCACTCGAACGAGGTGGTCCCGAACTGGCCGACAAACCGCAGGTCAACCCAGAGACAAGGCGCCTGTCACATCATCGACTGCGCCGGCTCCGGGTACTTGTGGGTGCGTGCTCCTTCACCTGTGACCGTCGCTGCCGGAGCCTGAGCGAGGCATTACGCTGCGCCTGGTGGACGAATCCCAGCTCGAGCCCGGCGCCGTGTTCCGGTTTCCGGATGACGAGCGCCCTCTTCGGGTGGTTGTCCGCGATGCCGACGTCGTGATGTACGACTGCTGGTGGCCGCACCTCGACGGCTGGGGCCTCGCGGATCTCGGGGCGACCAAGCGTCGACGCATCAGCTACTACGTGACGACCGTTGCCACGGTCGTGGACAAGGGCATCTACCTGCGATCGGATCCGTTGTCGGACGACGAACGTGCACTGCACCGCCCGGATCTTCCGTTCACCGCTCTGCAGGACCCAGACCAGAACTGGTCGACCAGCGCGGTAACGCCCGTCCAGGGCGGCTCACGACTGCTGGTGGCGGCGCTGTACTTGTTCCCATTCGGGCCGGCTGGCGGCACCAGGCCGGGCCAGCGGGTCGCCGCTGACAACGGCTCGTTCATCACCACCAACGAACTGCTGCGAAAAGCGCATGCCGTCCAAACCAAGCACCTCAGCACAGCTACGACGGTGGACGGCGTCGGGATCTACCGCTCAGGACTCCAGCGCGGGCTGCCGGCCTTCTACCTGTGGAGAGCCCAGAGCCGACTGCATCAATAGCGCGGTACCCGCCCGTGACAGGCCCGATCGTGCGGCAGACTGCGTTCTCACGTCTCCGTCTTGGCGAGTACGGCAGCAGCCATGATGCGCACCTGCTGGAGGTAGTACCGCTCCTCGCCGTCGCGACCTGCCCGGTAACGCCGGCAACCCGCAACGCCTCGGCCAGCCGTGCGGTCGCCTCGGCAGCCTCCGCGGCTGCGACGCCGAGGATCGGTGCGAGCAGCAATGACACTGTGACTCGCTCGCTCGGTGTGGGCTGTCGATCAGCGACCGCTGTCAGCTCGGGCCACGAGATGCCTGGAGCTTGGAGCGCACCCTCCACCGTGGCGATCTTGATGCAGTGCTCGCCGTCCGGAGGGACCACCAGGTAGTCCTGGCCCATGTCCTCGGTGAAGTTGCGGTAGACGACCGCGACCCGGCCGCCGCGAGCTCAATGGGAAAGACCGGCCAGGCGAAGGGATCCGTGAGCTGTTGATAGGCGGTGCGGATCGCATCGAGTTGGTCGTCGAACAGCTCCGCAAGGTCACGGTCGAGATCCAGCCCGAGGATCTCACCGAGGTACGCGGGCCAGAAGCCTGGACGACCCAGCAGCTCAGATCCGTCATACCCCAGTCCCGGACCTTCCAGATCGTCAGGGCCGAGGTCGTCATAGCCGGGCAGCATCTCCGTACCGGATCTGTTTACACCACCACGGACCGGCCACGCTCCAGAGCCGGCCTGCTCATCGGCCCAGACGGCAGTCGGGGCTGGCAGAGCCGACGGCCTGTGATGAGCCACGGCCGCGTCATGGCGGCGCACCAACGGCGGGAGAGGCAGCTGAGGAACCTTACGGATTCCGCCGGGAGGGCCGGCCTTGACGATCGATGGTGAACATGTACTGCTCATCACCCACAGCGGCGCGGATCGTGTGGTCATCAACGAAGGCGTATTCGGTGAGCGCGACTGCGTGATAGTCCCAGGAGTACACAAGTACACGCAATGACCAGGCCGGTGACAGCGAAGCCCAGCGGCCGGGTGGAGCCCCTTCGCTGCAGCAGCAGCGCCAAGACGAGCGCGCCCGAACCGACCGTGATCGCAGCCATGACGAACGCGACCGTGAGGCCGTCCATCCGTGCGTAGTGCCACGGATTCACGATGGCTAGCACGCTCACCGTCACAGCGGTACCCAGCAACACAATCCAGACCAGCAGGAAAAGGCGGTACGCGCGCATCGGTCGATATTGACCGCCAGCAGCACCAGCGAGCAACCGCATCCACGGGATCTCCACAGGAGCGCGGGCCTGTGCCTCCACGCGGGGAGATGCGTCCGGGTCGTCGATGCTCAGGCCCAGCTCCAAAGACCCCTCTCGTGTCACGTGGCCAGCAGGCAATGGGCACAGTGCCGGGCGATGGATGAGGGCACGACGGTGCGGTACCGTCCAGCGCGTGCGGGGTGTGCCAGCCACGGGTGGAGGTTCGGCGTGTTCGTCGACGATGAGCAGTTTCCGTTCCTGGCCGACCTTCGCCGGGCCTGGCCGGACATCCGTGCGGAGTGTCTGACGCTGGGCGAGGAGTCGTTCGAGCCGTGGGTGCAGCGCGAGATGTACGGAACCGGCTGGAGCGTCTACGGACTCGTCGCGTTCGGCACCCGCATCGACGCGGCGCTGGCGGACTGCCCGCGCACCGCAGACGCGCTGGGCCGGATCCCGGGCCTCACCACCGCGGGCTTCTCCCGCATGGTTCCCGGGACGCACATCAGGCCCCACCAGGGCTGGGTCACGACCGTCTACCGGGCTCACCTGGGCCTGGTGGTGCCGGACGGCGACTGCGCCTTGCGGGTCGGCTCGCAGACCCGGCCCTGGCGCGAAGGCGGTCTGTTCGTCTTCGACGACACGGTCGATCATGAAGCGTGGAACTATTCCGCGAGCACGCGCACGGTGCTGCTGTTCGACTTCCTGCGGCCCGGGCGGACGATGGACGAAGTCGACGAGCTGCCGCCGGAGGTGGCGGCCGCCGTGCGGCGCCGAACGCGGGACCGGCAGTAGCGTTCCTGTTGCGCCACCATGCATCGGGTTTCGGCGGCTGTCGTTTCCGGGTAGCGGTGGGCCATGAACCGCCATCTCGTCAAGGCCCTGCAGGTCGCCTGGGAACTGCCGGAGTTCCGCGGCGGGGTGCGGCACCTCATCGATCTCGACGAGGTGGCGGTGCTGCTCGCGGCGCTGTCCGTCCCGGACCATGACAATGCGGTCGAGCGCAGCCTGCTGAGCCTGCTACGGTCCGCTTTCGACGCGATCGAGATCCGGGAAGCCGTGTTGCTGTTGCTGGAGCAGGACGAGGTGCGGCGGCCACTCGTCGCCGCGGCCGTGGAGCCCCTCGCGGGCCGGCCGGGCCTGGCCGCAGCCGTCGCCTCGGCGGCGGAGGATCCCGCGGCACGGCGGGAGGTGCGGGCGGTGCTGGACAACGCCTCGGCACGCGGGCTGCTGTGGCAGGCGGTCGAGAACCAGGTGAGCGACAACCGGTTCGGCCTGATCCGCCGGGCCGTGGTGCTGTTCGTGCGGCATCCCGGCGTCCGGCGCCTCGCATGGGCGCTGCGCCGGCACGGCGTGCTCCGCGAACTGCGCCGCAAGCAATGATGCCCGGCCCGGTAGCGGGGCACAGCGCAGTGGGCGGGCTGCTGCGGACGCGGAACTTCGCGCTGCTGTGGGTCGGGCAGTCGACCAGCGCGGTCGGCTCGGCGATCACGACGGTGGCGCTCCCGCTGGTGGCCATCTCGACCCTGCACGCCGGTCCGGCCATGGTCGCCCTGCTCACGGCCGCCGCCTGGCTGCCGTGGCTGCTGATCGGGCTGCCCGTCGGTGTCTGGGTGGACCGGTGGCCGCGCCGGCGCACCCTGCTGATCGCCGACCTCGTCTCTGCGGCGGTGCTCATCGTCGTCCCGATCGCGGCCTGGACCGGCGTGCTGACCATGCCGATGCTGCTGGTGGCCGCGCTGCTCGCCGGGGGCGCCGGCGTGTTCGCCAACGTGGCGTTCAACGCGTTCCTGCCCCGTCTCGTCGGCGCCGACGACCTGATGGAAGGCAACGCCAAGCTGCAGACCAGCGCGTCGGTCGCCATGGTCGTCGGGCCGGGCCTCGGCGGGCTGGTGGCGCAGGCGGCCGGCGCGGCCGGCGGGGTCCTCGTCGACGCCGTCAGCTTTCTGGTGTCGGCGGCCTGCCTGCTCGGCATCCGGTCCGAGCCGGAGCCGCGCCCGGACGCGGGCGATCGCCCGGGCATGCTGCGCCAGATCGCCGAGGGCATCGGGTTCATCATGCGCGGTCGCCTGCTGCAGGCCATGTTGGTGGTGGCGGCGGTGACCAACTTCGCGATGCTGGGCATCACCGCACTGCGGGTCGTCTTTCTGGTGCGTGCCGAAGGCGCCGCGCCGGGCACGGCGGGCCTGGTGATCGGCGTGGGCAGCCTCGGCGCCGTGCTCGGCGCCGCGCTCGCCACGCGTGCGTCCCGGCGCTTCGGCGCCGCCCGGACCTACCTGGTGGCCAACGTCGCGGCCGCCCCGTTCGTGCTGCTGCTGCCGCTCGGCGGCCACGGCTGGCGCTTGACGCTGTTCGCGGCGGGCTCCTGCATCGTGCTGGCCGGGGCCACGATGTCGAACGTGATGACCATGACGTTCCGCGGCAGCTTCGTCCCCGCGCGCCTGCTCGGCCGGGTCACCGCGGCATCGCGGATCTTCGTGTTCGGCACCGTCCCGTTCGGTGCGGCAACCGCCGGCCTCCTGGCCTCGGCGCTCGGGATCCGGTCCGCCATGTGGGCGCTCGCCGCCCTCTACGTCATCGCGCCCCTGCCCCTGCTCGCCACCGAGGCCCGCACGCTGCGCGACTTCCCAGCCCGAGACCCGAACGACAGCGCCGACGGTACGCACACCGGTACCGGCCGGGCGGCTGCGGCTACAGTGCCCCGGTGACCAGCGAAGCAGCGCGGCTGCTCAACTACCGCAAGTTCGACGAGGACCGCGTCACGCTCAGTACGCAGTCGGATCCCGTCCACGTCAACGGCCTCGGCACGGTCGTGCTGGTCTCGCTGTACGACCAGCGCAACTACAGCGGGCCGCGGGCCACCGTCGTCCTCGGCGACGACGCGGAGGCGCGCGTCAGCGCCGCGCTGGCCCGCCTCGCGGTGCCCGGTGCCGCCAGGGCCGCCCTCGCCGTGCCGGTCAGCGAGACCCTCGGACTCGACGAGGCCGTGTTCGAGGAGTGGATGTTCGCCCCGACCGATGCCGACGAGACCCGCCGGTTCGCCTCCCTCGGCCTGATGAGTGAGCGGTTCCCGGCCGTCGAGGAGCGGGTTTCGCGGGTGTACGGGCTGCGTCTGCCACGGCACACGGCGGTGTTCGCGGCGTTCCTGCACAGCCTCGACGACCACGAGCGGCGGGCGCTGCAGTGGCTCGGCCTGTCCGGCTGGGGCATCTGCGACTACTTCGCCGACGGCGGCCTGGACCGCACGGGGCAGGACGGGCTCGACGAGCGGCTGCACTGCCGGTTCCGGCGGGACCCGGCCGAACTGGTCACGGTCCTCGGCGGCGGCTCCGACGGCCTGCACTACGGCCTCTGGTACGACGACCCGGCCGAGCTGCCCTCGTTCATCGCGTACAACTACGCCCGGGACTCCGCGGAGACGTGGACGGCGAAGGCGCCGACGGTCCTCGCCCAGGTCCGCCGGGTCCTCGACGACGCGCTGAGCGACGAGGAGGGCCCCGACAAGTACTGGACGCTGTACCCGCTGCGTGGTGCCCTGGACTGGTTCGCCGCCGCCGACACCGCCGCGTGCGAGGCAGACGACCCGCCGCGCTGGGCGGCGGCGCAGCGACCGCCGGGCGGGGTGACGATCGGCGCGGTGCTCCCGCCCGGCGCCGGGGACCCGCGCAACGGCGAGGTCGACGCGCGCCTCGACGCGTACCGCGGCGATGAGACCCGGACCCGGCAGTGGATCGCCGAGGCGACCGCCGAGCTCGCCGCCGGAGAGCCCGCGTTCGCGCTCGTCGTCGGCAGGGAGCTGCACTGGCTGGACGCTGACGCATACCGGCGCGAGGCCGTCGAACTGCTCGCCGGGGCCTACCGGGCACTGGGCCGTGACGCCCTGGCCGGGATCGCGGAGGTCCACGCCGCCCACCGCGACCTGCCGTCGGTCGACGTGCTGCGCTGAGCGCGGAATCGCTCGCGTCGATGCGGCGGCGGCTGGCAGGGTGGCCGGATGGATCCGGGTTTCGGCGGTGAGGTCGCCACTTTCTACGCGCGCTACCGGCGTGGGTATCCGCCCGCCGTGCTCGACGCGCTCGTCGGCGCGTTCGGGCTCACTGCCGGTGACGTGGTGCTCGACCTCGGCTGCGGCACCGGCCAGCTGACCCTGCCGATGGCCGGCCGGGTCGGTGCGGTGCTCGGCATGGACCCGGAGCCGGACATGCTGCTGCTGGCCCGGCGCACCGCCGAGGAGCGCGGCGTGGCGAACGCCGCCTGGGTGCTCGGCGCGGACCGGGACCTGCCCGCCGTCGGCGCTGCCCTCGGCGCGGCGGCGCTCGGCGCGGTCACCATCGCCGTGGCGGTGCACTGGATGGACCGTGACGCCGTGTTCCGGGTGGTACGGCCGCTGCTGCGCCCCGGTGGTGGCGTCGCCGTGGTCACCAACGGCGCACCGCTGTGGCTGCAGGACACCGACTGGTCGCGGACCGCGAAGGAGCACCTGGAGCGCCTGCTGGGCCGCACCCTCGCCGGGACGTGCCAGACCGACGCCGCGGGCCGCCGGCGCAACCGTGACGCCCTGGAGGCGGCCGGATACCGGGTCGTGGAGTCCGAGGTCGGCTACGACGCCACGCTGACGGTCGACGAGCTCGCCGGCGGGCTGTTCTCCGCCATGTCGCTCGGCGAGCTGCCGCCGCAACGGCGGGCGGAGTTCGCCGCCGGGCTCCATGACGCGCTCGGGTCGGCGGAGCCGCTCACCGAGCACGTCCAGGTCTGGGTGCAGACCGGCACGGTGCCGTGATCGCGCCGGTATGCTCGCCGGGTCACGTCCGAGGGCACCGGGAGATCAGACAGCCGTGTGGTTCGCGATATTGGGGCCGCTGCGGGTGTCACGCGACGGCGGAGCGGTGCCGGTCGGCGGGCCCAAGCAGCAGGCGCTGCTGACCCTGCTGCTGTTGCGCGCCAACCGGGTCAACTCCACCGGCTGGCTGGCCGACGCGCTGTGGGACGGCAACCCGCCGCCGAGCGCCGAGGTCACGTTGCGCACCTATGTCGCCGCGCTGCGCCGGGCGCTCGAACCGGGCCGCGGCGCGCGGGCCCAGGGCCAGGTCGTGGTGAGCCACCCCGGTGGGTACGAGCTGCGGGTGCCCGGCGACGCGATCGACGCCGTCCGGTTCGTGGCGCTCGCGGAGGCGGGTGCGCGGGCCCTCGCCGCCGGTGACCCGGTGGCCGCCGAGCGGCACTGCACGCAGGCGCTCGCGCTGTGGCGCGGTGACCCGCCGGTCGGTGACCTGTCGGCGGTGCGGGCCGAGGTGACCCGGCTCGCCGAGACGCGTCTCGCCGCGGAGGAGGGCCTTGTTGCACCGCCGCGGTCGCCGCCGGCCGGCACCTGGCCGTCCTGCCGGACCTGCGCCGGTACGTCGCCGAGCAGCCGGCCCGCGAGGCGGCGCGCGGGCAGCTGATGCTGGCGCTGTACCGGGCTGGGCAGCAGACGGAGGCCCTGGCGGTGTTCGACGAGGGCCGCCGGTTCCTGGCCGAGGAGTTCGGGGTCGAGCCGGGCGCCGAGCTGCGCGCCCTGCACCGGCAGATCCTCGCCCACACCGTGCCGGACCGGCAGGACACCGCAGAGCGGCCAAGTGTGGGGGAGCGGTCGCCGGGCGGGCTGGTCGGGCGGTCCGCGGAGCTTGCCGTGCTGGGCGGGCACCTGGACGCGGCGCGACGCGACGGCGGGCGGATGGTCGCCGTCGTCGGTGAGGCCGGGATCGGCAAGACGACCCTCGCCACCGCCGTCGCCGGCAGGGCCGCCGCCGCGGGCATCCCGGTCGTGTGGGGCCGCTGCCCCGACGTCGGGCAGGCGCCGCCGTTCTGGTTGTGGAGCCAGATCGTGCGGGGGCTCCTCGCCCTGCCGCACGCCGGTACCCCCGGTGCCGCCCTCACCGGCTTCGTCGACGGACCGTCCACACAGGACGGAGGGCTCGACCCGGCGGCCCGGTTCCGCGCGTACGAGGCCGTCTCCGACCTGGTGCGTGCCGCCGCCGCGCCGGCCGGGCTGGTGCTCGTCCTGGACGACCTGCACGCCGCCGACCCGGACTCGCTGCTGCTGACCCGGTACCTGACCACGACCGTCCACACGGGACACGCGCTGGTGGTCGCGACGCTGCGGCCCTACGAGCACGATCCGGCGCTCGTCGCGACGCTGAACGATCTGGCCCGCGGCGCGGGCTCCGGGCAGCTGCGCCTCGGCGGGCTCGACGCCGCCGGGGTCGCCGACCTGGTCGCGGACCGTACCGGGGAGCCCGCGCCGGAAGGGCTCGTGCGGCGGCTCGCGGAGCGTACCGGCGGCAACCCCTTCTTCCTCACCGAACTGCTCGCCCGGCACGGGGAGGCGCTGCCGCCCAGCGTCCGCGACGCGGTGCGGCTGCGGCTGGACGGGCCCGACCCCGCCACCCGCGAGTGCCTCGACGTGCTCGGCGTCGCCGGTCGCGAGCTCGGCCTGCACCTGCTGCGCGCGGTGACCGGCGCCGACGCCGCGCAGCTGCTGGCCGGGCCGGCCGCGGCGCAGCTCGTGACCGAGGCGGGGCCGGGGACGGTGCGCTTCCGGCACCCGCTGTTCGCGGAGGTCGCGTACGCCGAGCTGCCCGCGCCGCGGCGGGCGGCGCTGCACGCGAGGCTCGCCACGGCCGCCGCGCAGCAGGGCGGGCTCACCGCGGGCGAGATCGCCCACCACTATGGACAGTCGATCGGGCTCGGCCACGCGGAGGACTTCCTGCGCTGGACGGTGCGGGCCGCCGATGACGCGGCCCGGCGCCTGGCGTACGAGGACGCCCTCGCCCACCTGCAACGCGCCGCGGACCACCTCGCTCCCGACGCCGCGACGGCACCGGACGCGGCCGCCGCGGAGCTGGGTGTGCAGCTGCGCCGGGCGGCGCTGCTGCAGATCACCGTCGGCGTCGGCAGCGACGCGGTCGCGGCGGCCGCGGCGCGGGCCAGGTGGCTGCTGCCGTACACCGGCCCGGACACCGACGTGCGCACCGCGCTGTGGACGCTGGGCGAGGTCGCCTGCAACCGCGCCGAGTACGCCGTCGCCGAGGACCTCGCCCGGCGCCTCACGGACGCCGCACCGCCCGCCGACGGTCTGGTCGCGGCCGCCGGGCCGTACCTGCTCGGCGTCGTGTGCTACTTCACCGGCCGCCTCGCCGCCGCCGACGGGCACCTCACCGCCGCCGCCGACCGGCTCGCCGCCTTCGACCCGCGGCATTTGCGCGGAGCAGGCGGGCCGGACGCCGGTGCTCGCCGCGTACAACTTCCGGGCCCTGGTGCGGTCCCTGCGCGGCGACCACGCCGCGGCCCTCGCCGACCTCGACGCGGCCTCGGCGCTCGCGGAGGGCTGCGACGACCCGTACGGCCGGGCCAACGCCGCCCTGTACGCGGCCTGGACCGCCCTGCAGGAGCGCGACGTCGCCGCGGGTCTGGCCGCGGCCCGGCGCTGCCGCGAGGTCGGCACCCGGCAGGGCATGCCGCACTTCGTCACCACCGGCGACTTCGTGGCCGCGTGGGCGGCGGTGCGCGGCGGCGCGCACGGCGACCTCGCCGCGATGCGGGCGGCCGCCGAGGCGATCCACGGCCTCGGGCTGCGCGCGACCCGTACCATCTCGATCGCCGCGATGGCGGACGCGCACCTCGTTGCCGGCGACCCGGTCACCGCCGCCCGGCTCGCCACGGCCGGCCTCGCCGAGGCGGAGGCCGTGGGGAGCGGGTCCTCACCGCTGAGCTGCGCCGCGTCCGCGGCCTCGCCACCGGCGACCCCGACGACGTGCGCGCGGGTGCCGCGATCGCCGCGGATCAGGGCGCCCGGCTGCTCCTGGACCGCATCGACCGCGGCGGGGCACCGCAGACCCCGGCGAGCCAGGTGCGGTATCCGCACCCGACCGGCCCGTCGTGACCGGAGTGGCCGGTCTCGGCGCCGGCGAAGAACCCGGCCCGGATCCGTCGCTCCGTGCAGGCACCGCCCTGCGGATGCGGGGGCCGGATGGTTGCCGGGCACCGGGAGCGAATACGTTGGACGCAGTGGTACACCGCCGACAGAGACGGAGGCAGGCATGGCTGAGGTGGTGCTGTTCCATCACGCGCAGGGGCTGACGCCGGGCGTGGTCGCGTTCGCCGAGGAGCTGCGGCGGGCCGGGCACACGGTGCACACGCCCGACCTCTTCGACGGCCGCACGTTCGGCAGCATCGAGGAGGGCATGGCGTACGCGACCGGGATCGGGTTCCCCGGCGAGGTGCTCAGGCGGGGCGCCGAGGCGGTGGCGGCGCTGCCGGCCGGCCTGGTGTATGCGGGGTTCTCCCTCGGGGTGCTGCCCGCCCAGCTGCTGGCGCAGACCCGGCCGGGAGCTCGCGGCGCGGTGCTGTGCTACTCGTGCGTGCCGGTCACCGAGTTCGGTCCCGCCTGGCCCGCGGACGTGCCGGCGCAGGTCCACGGGATGGACGCCGACCCGTTCTTCGTCGGCGAGGGCGACATCGACGCCGCGCGGGACCTGGTCGCGCAGGCGAAGGACGCCGAGCTGTTCCTCTACCCCGGCGACCAGCACTACTTCGCCGACAGTTCGCTGCCGTCGTTCGACCCGGAGGCGACCGCGCTGCTCATCCAGCGGGTGCTCGGCCTGCTGGCCCGCGTCTGAGGTCTCCACACCGCTTCCACACGGGGTCCACAGCGCCCTGCTGCACTAGGCGGCATGGACACTGATGTCGTCGTGGTGGGCTGCGGACCGGTCGGCGCTCTCACCGCCAACCTGCTCGGCGTGCGTGGGGTGCGGACGCTGGTCGTCGAGCGGGGCACCGCACCGCACGGGCAGCCGCGGGCGTTCTCCTGTGATGACGAGGCGCTGCGGGTGTACCAGCAGGCGGGGCTGCGCGACGAGGTGGCCTCCGACATGTACCCGCCGCCGGTCGTCGAGTACGTCAGCGGCAACGGCCGGCCGTTCGCGACGATCGCCCTCGACGAGATCGACTTCGGCCTCGGCAGCGAGCCGCTGCACTTCTTCGACCAGCCGTGGCTGGAGGCGTCGCTGCGGGGCGGGCTGGACCGTTTCGAGCACGTCGAGCTGCGCACCGGCGTGGAGATGACCGGCCTGGACCAGGACGCCGACGGGGTCACCGTGCGGTTGCGCGACACCGCGACCGGCGCCGACAGCACGGTCCGGGCCCGGTACGTGCTGGGCTGCGACGGTGCCCGCAGCGCCACCCGCGCGGCGGCCGGGATCGAGCTGAGCGGGACGTCCTACGCGGAGCCGTGGCTGGCGATCTCCGGTGACGTGGCGCCCGGCGGGGTCCGGCAGCCGCGGACCAGGTTCGTGTGCGACTGGCGCCGTCCCGCGTTCGTCTCACCCGGCGCGTTCGGCACGCACCGCCTGGAGTTCATGCTGCGCGCCGGCGAGACCCCCGAGGAGATGACCCGCCCCGAGACCCTTGAGGGCCTCGTCGCGCCGTACGTGGATCCGGCCCGCTTCACGGTCACCCGCTCGGTGGTGTACACCTTCCACCACCTGGTCGCGCAGCGGTGGCGGGCGGGGCGGGTGTTCCTGCTCGGAGACGCCGCGCACCAGATGCCGCCGTTCCTCGGTCAGGGCCTGTGCAGCGGCCTGCGCGACGCCGCCAACCTCACGTGGAAGCTGGCGATGGTCATCGACGGCACCGCCGGCGACGCGCTGCTCGACTCGTACGAGACCGAACGACGCCCGCACACGGAGGAGATGGCGGTGACCAGCGTCCGGCTCGGCCGGGTGTTCCTGGTCCGCAACCGGGTCGCGGCGTTCCTGCGCGACACCGCGCTGCGCGCCGTCCAGGTCGTCCCGCGGGTCCGCCGGTTCGTGCGGCACTTCGAGTTCAAGCCCGCGCCGGTCCTGCGCAAGGGCGTCCTGGACGGTGGTGAGCGCCGCGGCGCCGTCGGCACGATGTTCCCCCAGCCGCGGGTGTCGGTCGCCGGGGAGGCGGCACCGGTCCGGCTCGACGACGTCCTCGGCGCCGGCTTCGCGGTCCTCGGCCCGGCGGTGTCGTTCGCGACTGTCTGGGACGGGCCGCCGGCCGTGCTCATCCGTGTCCTGCCGCCGGGTTCCGTGGCGGTCGCCGGGTCGGGTGTACTGGAGATCGTCGACGACGAAGGGGTGCTCACCGCGTGGTTCGCCCGGCACCACGCCGAGGTGGCGGTGCTGCGCCCGGACCGCTTCGTCTACGCCACCACGGCGGACGGGCCGGTCGTCGCCTCCTTGACGGCCGCCACGAGCCCGTCGAGCCGGCCGCGGACGCGGGCGGCGGTGAGGTGGTCGAAGTAGTCGCGGGAGCTGACGATCTCGCCGTCGCGCACCCGGAGCACGAAGATGCCGGGCAGCGCGAACTCCTCCGCCGTGCCCTCGACGGTGCCCCGGTATTCGAACTCGGCGATGATGACCTCGGGATCCGTGGTCTCGTGGATGGTGATGCCGGCCGCCCGGCGGTGCAGGACAGGACCCTCGCCGGTGGGCCGGAAGTGCTCGCGGAGCTCGTCGCGGGTGCGCAGCGCCGGGGCGCGGAGCGGGTCGAACGGGTGCACGACGTCGGTCTGTTCCGCGTAGAGGCCGGGGAGGTCCTCCCAGCGTCCCTCCGCGACACCGTTCACGAGCGCGAGGAAGACCTCGCGCGGGCTCAAGGGTCGGTCCACGGCGGCGCTCCTCTGAGGTCTACGATCCGAAGTGCTGACTCCGATTATATGGAGTCGTCACTCCGTATATCAAGGAGCGAGGAGCGACGGGCATGGGACGGGCGCAACGCGTCGACGCGCAGGCGAACCGCGGCCGCATCCTCGACGTCGCCGAGGACGTCTTCGGCAGGGGCGGCGAGACCGCGTCGACGGACGAGGTCGCCCGCCTGGCCGGGGTCGGCATCGCCACCGTCTTCCGTCACTTCCCCACCAAGGCGGCGCTGCTGCAGGCCGTCCTCGTCCGGCGCTTCGACCGGCTCCGCGAGCAGGCCGAGGCGGCGCTGCGCGACCCGGAGCCAGGCACCGCGTTCTTCGGTTTCTTCCGCCACCTCGTCGCCGACGCGGCCACGAAGATCGCCATCGGTGACGCGCTGCTCGCCGCAGGCGGCGACGGCGACGGCGAGGCCGCACGGGCGTCGGCCGGCCTGCGCCGGGCTGTCGGCGCCCTGCTCGAGCGGGCCCAGCAGGCCGGCGCGGTCCGCGACGACGTCGAGCTGCCCGAGGTCTACGCCCTGCTCGTCGCCACGTCCCGGACCGCCGCCCATCCGGACCTGGAGGCGGAGGTGAGCGCCCGGGTCCTCGCCGTCGTCATCGACGGCCTCGCGCCCCGCCGGGCGTAGGCCAGGCGTCGCACCGTCCGAACGACCATGCCTGCGGCCGGTCGCCCCGGCCGTCACCCCGTATCAGCCTGCGGCCGCGACGATCAGTGCAATGCCCACGCCGACGTCCACCACCGCGCAGAACTGCGACCACGAGCGGCTCACCACCTGGTTGACGCGGAAGTGGTAGATGTCCCAGATGCCGTGCGCGAGGAAGCCGGCACCTGCCACGGCGGTACCCACGTGCGGTTGTGGCACCGCGGTCAGCAGCGCGATCACGCCGAAGCCCACCATGCCGGCCGTCTGCACCGAGAACGTCCGGGCCTGGGTGAACCGTCGCCGCGCCACGGCCCACATCCACAACGGCACCAGCAGCAGCGTCATCCCGGCCGCGGGACCGACCGGCAGTGCGAGGAGCGCTGCCAGCAGGTGCACGACGGTCGCCACGGCGCTCAGGATCGCGAATGCCAGCCACGCGGTCGACGGTCGGCCGAGGGCGTACGCGATCAGGTAGATCCCTGCCATCGTGGCCACTGCCGGCCCGAACAGGCTTGCCTGCCGGTCCGACAGTGCGATCACGGTGACCGCGCCGGCGACGACGGGCACTGCCGCTGCGGTAGGCCAACCGCCGGCCAGGCGCGGCCGGTGCGTGAACTCCTGATGCGTCATGGCCACGATCCTGCCGGTGCCGCCGCGGCGGGCGGCGCTTCGGAATCGATCGTGTCCGAATCGCTGGGACTCGGGGCCGGAACTGTGGCATCAACCCGTGGGCGCCGCGGCCTGCACCGTCCGGTAGCGGGAGGGCGGCATCGCATACCGGTCGACGAACGCCTGCCGCAACGATTCGGGCGAGCCGAATCCGCACCGTCGTGCCACGGCTCTCAGTGGCAGTCCGCTCGATGCCAGCAGGTGCGCGGCCGCCTCGGTCCGCACCCGGCGCACGTAGCGCCCCGGAGTCTGCCCGAGGTGCTCGGCGAACAGCCGCGACAGGTGGCGCTCGCTCACCCCGGTGAGCCTGGCCAGCGCCGCCGTGCTCAGATCGTCGGCGAGGTGGCTGACAATATGGTCGCTGATCCTGCGGACCACCACGTCGTCGGTGGCCTGGCGGGCCAGGAACATGCTCATCTGGGCCTGCCCGCCGGGTCGTTGCAGGTAGGCCACCGTGCCCATCGCCACGCCCCGGGCCAGTGCGGCGCCGTGATCCTCCTCGATGAAGGCGAGCGTCAGGTCCAGTGCACTCGTCACACCGCCCGAGGTCGCGACGTTGCCGTCCCGGACGTAAATGGGCTCGGCGTCGACCCGTACGTCGGGGAACCGGTCCGCCAGCCGGTGGGCGTACATCCAGTGCGTCGTGGCCCGCCGGCCGCTGAGCAGGCCGGCCTCGGCGAGCACCGTCGACCCGGTGCAGACCGATGCGACCCGCTCCGCCAGTCCGGCCAGCCGCCGGACGTGGCCGACCAGTTGCCGGCTCGCCGCCGCCCGCTCATGGCCACGGCCACCGGTCACCAGCAACGTGTGCACCGGCCCGGTGAACCGCTCCAGGCATGCCTCGCCCGGCAGCCGCAACCCGGAGTCGCAGTTGATCTCCCGCTGGCCGGGTGTGGCCAGGACAACCCGATACCGCGGCGCGGCACCGATCCGGTTGGCGATGTCGAGACTGGACGTGACGCAGGCGATGTCGAGCAACTCCGCCCCGTCGTACCCCACGACAAGAAACACCCGCTCGCGCATGCCAGCAGCGTACCGTACCCCCGGGGGGTATCGGTAGTGACGGCGATCGGCGCCTGGTGCGACACCGTCAAGCGGCGACGCGGGTCATGGGTCCTGGATCGTCGGGTTCGTGACGGGGACGGGCGGAGGTGGCGCGGGGACCCTACGCTCAGCGGACAGGTTCAACGGTCCGACCGGAGAGGTGGTGGTTGCGATGCAGCCGGCCATGGCTGCGGGGCCGGAGCCCGTGGAGCCGGTGCGGGGGCGCGGCAGGAAGATCCTCCTTGTCGGGCTGCTCACGCTGATGGCCACGGTCACCGCGCTGGTGGTCACGTTCGTCGTGTTCGTCGCGCCGGCGGCAGGTGCCGCGGGCGGTTGCGGCGGCGGCTGACCGCAGTACCGGCGGGCCGGGGATGTCGCGACATCCCCGGCCCGTTCCGCTGTGCGTCACCGGGCCGGCGGCCCGCCCGTCGCGGCGGACTCGGGCGTGGCACGAGGCTGTGGCAGCAGGTACGGCAGGCGTTCGGTCAGGAACTGGCGCGGGAACGCGTCGCGCAGCCGCCACAGGCCGGCGTCGACGACGAAGTGCGCCATCAGCAGCCCTGTGTACGCGCCGAACACCGCCCGCGCCACCGTGCCGCCGCCGTGCAGGTGGGACGCGGCGTTGAGGGCCAGCCCGCCGAGCAGCGCGACGTTGACGAGGACGGCGAGGCTCACCACCGGCCCGAGCCCCGGGCGGCGGGCGCCGGCGACCAGCCCGACGATGAGCAGATACTGGTAGCCGTGCGCGATCGTGAGCCCGGCGACGGCGGCGTACGGCGAGTCGAACAGGAACACCGGCGCGAAGAAGCACAGCGAGACGACGTACACCGCGACGTACTGCACCGGACGCTGCGCGGGTGGACGCTCACGCAGTACCACCACACCCGCGGCGGCGGCGAGCACGAACGCGGCACCGGCGACCGGGAACAGCCAGTCCACCTGCGGGTCGGCCGTCAGCTGCAGCAGGTCCGGGCGGACCAGCAGCCCCGCGATCCCGGCGCCGCCCGCGGCAACGATGGCGACGCGCTCCCTCGGGCGGACCGAGCCAGCCCCGTGCGCGACACCGGCGAGCGCGGCCATGCCCAGGTTCTGCTTCTGGAAGTGGAAGAACTGCCACGCGAAGAACGCCAGCAGCGGCCAGATGAACAGCCGCTCCGGCAGCACTGCGGCCAGCGCGGCCGTCCCCGCGACCAGGCCCAGCGGCGCCCACACGTAGCGACCGGTGTGCTGGGCGGCGTGCCGGCGCACCTCGGGCACGCTGAAGAACCAGCCGGTCGCCGCGACGTGCACCGACGACCCGACGAACAGCAGCCACTGCAAGGCCCGCCCGGGCGGCGCGTCCCCGGCCGGGGCGAGCGCAACCGTCACCGCGACCGCGCCCACGGTCAGCGCGATCGTGCCGAGAAGCCACACACGCCGCAGCGAGCCCGTCACACCGGCGAGGATAGCGGCGCACCGCACCACCCGGCGCCGCGCTGACAGCGGTCCGACACGGTGGATTGCCGCGGCGGGACCGGTCCTCGGCCGTGCTCATCGGCGCGGCGCACGTCCACGACCCGTCCGTGCCGGACCTGCCCTCCGGCGGGCGGCCGGCGACGGGGTTGCCAACGGATCCGGGCGTTGACACACTGCGTCGGCATGTCTTACGGGGGAGGGCCAGCTCATGAAGCGCCGCTATCTCATGTCCGCGGTGTTGGTGGCACTGCTGGCGGGTTGTGGCACGCCGGTCGGTGCCGACGGCAACCTCGTCGACGACTGGGCGATGCTGTCGGCCGCCAAGGTGCCGGTCCCGGTCGCGGGCACCTGCTACCGCAAGGGCGTTGAGGTGCGCACCACCGACATGCGCACCCCGGTGGCGTACGGGGAGAAAGTCGGCTGCACCGAGCCGCACGTCAGTGAGACGTTCTACGTCGGGGCGATCACCGCCTCGCTCGCCGACGCGAGCGAGCCGCCGAAGGGCGAGGCCCTGGGCGAGGCGTTCACCACCTGCAGCACGCAGGCCAAGGAGTTCCTCGGCGACGATTGGCACAACGGCCTTCTCGACCTGATGGTCATGGCCCCTACGGCCACCCAGTGGCGCGGCGGCGCGCGGTACCTGCGCTGCGACCTGGCCGAGATCAAGAGCGATCTGGACATCGTCGTCGAGCGCGCCATGAGCCTCAAGGACGGGCTGCGCGGCGACCGCCCGGTGGCCCGCGGCTGCGGCAAGATGGTCCTGATCGGCGAGGACTGGCACGACCTGCAGGCCGTGCCGTGCTCGGCCCCGCACGACGCGGAATACGCCGGAACCTTCCACACCACCACCCGCGAATTCCCGGACACACTCGACAAGGGCCGCAACGCGGTCGGCAACGGATGCTTCACCATCGTCGCGAAGCACACCGGCACCACCGAGGCCCAGCTCGACCGCGTGAAGGACTTCTGGATGGGCTGGTGGCTCGGAGACGACGAGGCCTGGGCGTACGGCGACCGGATCGCCCGGTGCTACGTACTGGTGGAATCCAGCAAGCCGATCACCAAGTCGCTCAAGGGCAACGGCATCGCGAAGCTCTGACTGTTCGTGGTGGGCGGCTCGACGGCGTAATCAGATTCCTTCGATGTCGCGGACTGGTGCGGCGGTGGTCGCGGTCCAGGAGGCGAGCAGGCGGAGGCGTTCAGCGGCCGGCGACCCCGGTCCGGTTCTGCTCGACGTTGGTGTCGCCGGTCCATCCGGACCACACGAACCAGCGCTGCCCCTGGAACGTGAACGGCACGCCGTCGATGGCCCACTTGTCACCGGGCAACGCCACCTTCGTGGCAGCCGAGTAGTTGGAGTCCGGACTGGTCGAGCTGATGTGGTACATCCGGTGGGCGCCGCTGCGCCCGGCGGCGAAGTAGATCTGGTAGCGGCCGTCCTGGTGGACGATCTCCGGTGCCCACACCTCGCCGAGGTTGCCGGTGTCGCGCCAGACCTGGTGTTTGGGTGCGGTGGCGATGCCGGCCAGGGTGGTGGCGGACCGGACCGCGACGCCGCCGTCGACGGACTTCGCCGAGACGTAGCAGCGCCGACCCGGAACCGGGCTCGTGCTGCTGGGTCAGCCCTGGACGATCTGGAACTTCGCCGGAGTGACACTGTTGCGGCTCGGGTAGCTGGCGCCCTTGTCGTCCTGCGTGGACGCCCAGACGCCGCTCTCGGTCTGCTGGGGCGCGGCCGGCGCGGTCACCTTGATGGTGAAGACCTTGGAGCCGCCCGCGGGGATGCTGCCGCTGAGGCAGGGCACCGGCAGTTCTTCCGGCTTGATCGTGCAGCCCGAGATCGCCTGAAGCGTCCAGGTGTCGGGGACCCCGAGCGCGATGCGCAGCTTGCCGGGCGTGGCGAACTGCGCGTTGTTGTGGACGGTCACCTTGAGGGTGCCCTCCCACGTGCCGGAGCCCGTCGCGGTCATCGTCAGCCTGTCCGCGGTAACGGTCACGTCGGTGATGTTCGGGTTGGGTCCGAACGCGGTCGGGCCGCCGGTCTGGGTGAACACGGTGCCGTTCCAGCCGTAGGTGCGCCACTGGTGCTGGGACGCCTGCGCCATGTCGCAGCAGGGCCGATACTCGCCCACGTCGACCTTGACCTGCCCGTCGTCGCCGGCCTGCACCTGCCAGATCGTCTCGATGTCGGTGCCCTGCTTGCCGTCGCTGCCGGCGCTGCCGATGACCTGGCCCAGGGTAACGATCTTGCCGCTGGCGTCGCGGTCGAAGGCGAGCACCTTGTAGTCGTCACCCTGCGGGCTGCACGACAGGAGCATGACCGTCTCCTGCGCCCCGTCGTGGTCGACGTCGACGTACACCGGGTCGCCCCGCAGCTCGAGGATGCCGTTGGTGCCTGCCTTGCCGCCGCTGAACTTCACCGAGCCCTTCGGGCAGTGATCGTCAAAGCCGGTGGGCCACGAGGGGATGGAGAGGGTCGCATTGCGGAGATCGGTCCTGCTGATCCGCCCGTCCGGCGTCGAAGCGGTGGAGCTCGCCTCCGTCGTGGGCGTGGCCGGCGACGTGGTCGTTTCGATCGTGCTGGTGGAGACGGCGGGCGTGGCCGGCGGCCCGTTGGATTCGCTTCCGGCGGCCGCGTACGCCGCCACGGGCGTTGCGATCGCGAGCGCCGCGATGGTGCTCGCGGCGATGGTCCGCACCTTGTGCCGGTGCTGCACCGTGGCGCGTGCGGCGGCGGTGCCGGCGGGCTTGACGTAGATGGACACCTCGCTGTTGAAGTCGGCGAAGGCGCTGGCGATCAGGTCGTCGTTGTCGAAGTCAGGCACGGCGGGGCTCCTTGTCGGTGAGCTGGGCGGCGAGCGCGGTGCGCCCGCGGTGGAGCCAGGACTTGACGGTGCCTTCGGCGACACGCTCCTGACGGGCGATATCACTGATGGGCAGGTCCGCGAGGTAGTGCAGGATCACCGCGCGGCGCTGCTGCTCCGGCAGGGTCGACAGTGCCTGGGCGAGCGCGACCCGGTCGGGGCTGGGCGCCGCCACGTGCTCCTCGCGGTGCCGGCGGGCGAAGGCCATCGCTGTGCGGGCCCGCCGCCACCGGCTGGTGGCCAGGTTCCAGGCGACCCGGCGGACCCAGCCCGCGGGATCGTCCATGTCGGTGATGCGCTTCCACCGCGACAGCGCGCGGCAGAACGCCTCCTGGACCACGTCCTGGGCCGCAGCCATGTCGCCGGTATAGGCGAACAACTGGACCGTGAGCGGCTGAAAATGGGCCGCGTAGAACTCGTCGAACCCACTGGCGTGGGCGGGCGGTCCGCTATCGGACGGACTTTCCACTCTGCCCCCGTCGAGCAAGGTACTCACACTGCCTTCCTCCCCATCGGCGACCGGCTATCCGGCCGTACGGCGACAACACGCCGCAACGGGCAACGAGGTTGCAGCGGATCTCCTGTCGTCCAGGCGACAGCTCCCGTATCCACCGTCGCCGTGAACCCGTCGCCGCACCGCCGACAAGCGGTGGGACGGCTCCGATGCGCCAGACGACGGCCGCATAGCCGAGCGTCTCGAAGGCATAGGTCATCGTCAGGAGCTTGGTTTCGGCCGCGAACAGGGCGGGGACATGGCAATGGGCGAGGGGCTCGAGACGTACGAAGCGGCCTTCGAGGACCGTCGATTCAGGAGTATCCACTCGTGCCGCAACTGCGTAGGCGCTCAGTCTCCCGAATGGCCGCCGAACTGGATGTGCGTCGGTTTGTCGTCGTCGTAACTGATGATGTACGTACCGACCCGGCGGTCCCGTTCACCGACGATGTCGGTCCTCATCCGTGCCTCCACCTGGCTCGCCGAAGGCGTCACCGTGCCGAAGGTGTAGATCAGGTCGTTGGGAGATCACGGGCGCGCTGCTCACTGTCACGGTGATCGGGGGTTGGTGGTCGCCGGCCTCCGAGAAGCGGACGTTCGGTCACGAGACCGGAAGTCCAACGTCGGTCTTGAATAGGTCGATCACCTCATACCGTCGCTGATTCACGGTGTCCACGATCTCTTGCGCCACACCGGTTCCCGCCGCGATCTCGGAGTGAACGTTGATGACCATATCGGTGAGCTCCCGAGCCGGCCCGGCGACTGCGACACCGCAGAGCACCTCGATCTGTGCGGTGGCGGCATGGATGCTGGCGTCCTCGGATCGGCTCCGAACACCGGACATCGCCTGCGCATAGCTTGCACTGATCGACCGCAGGTACTCAGCGAACGCGGCACGTTTCGCGCCCTTCAGCGCATCCTCCTGCTGCCATCTCCGCGCCCGGGTCGCCTGCAACTGCTGCAGGGCGCCGCCGAGCAGGACGCCGAGAAGGGTCCCCATGACACCCACCAGGATCGGGCCCACCGGCCGGCCTCCCTGACGATCGACTGCCCGGCAGCGGTCGCCGCCCGCACCTTGTGCCCGCCAAGTGTCAGCTGGCGAGCCGACCATGCGCAACGTCCGTCATGCCGCAGGTCGAGCGCGCGTCGGTGGGGCGGGGGCGACGCTGCGGGCCTGGTACACGGGCCGCAGGTTCCGGCGCTACCGGGCGTCGAATCCCGCGCGGTCGGCTTCGATCTGCGCGGCGTTGCGTTCGGCCCATCGGGCGAGGTCGAGCACCACGTCAAGCAGGGTGAGGCCGCGGGGAGTCAGCGCGTAGTCGACCCGCAGCGGTTTGGTGTCGTAGACGGTCCGGGTCACCAGGCCGTCGCGTTCCAGGGCCTGCAGGGTCGTGCTCAGCATCCGCTGGGTGATCGGCTCGCACAGCCGGCGCAACTCGTTGAACCGCTTCGTCGTGTCGCCGAGCTGGCAGATGACGACGACCGACCACTTGTCACCGATCCGCGCCAGCACGTCGCGGACCAGCGCGCGCCCCCGCCCGCACAGGTCCGGGACCTCATCCTCGGCGGTCACGGTCGCAGTATACGACGGATACCAGGTTCCGCCTGAGACGGTATCCGCCGGCATACCAGGTGCGGGAAAAGTGCCTTCTGGTCGACCCCTCCCGGCACGGGTACCACTTGGATACCAGGTGCGAAAACAGAACCACGAGGGAGGCTTTCGTGCGGGCAGTGGGCTTGACCGAGTTCGGCGGACCGGGCGTGCTGAAGGTTTTCGACCTTCAGGAACCGCATGCCGGGCCGGGCGAGATCCGGATACGGGTACGCGCGGCTTCGGTGAATCCGGCGGACACCCTGTTGCGTTCGGGCGCGCTGGCGTGGGCGCTGGACGGAGTGCCGGGGCCGTACGTGCCCGGCCAGGACATCGCCGGCACGGTTGACGAGATCGGCCATGGAACCCGGAGCGACCTGTCCGTCGGCGACGCGGTGATGGCGATGGTCCTGCCGTTCCTGCCCGGCCCGGACGGCGCGCTGCACTACCAGGGTGGCGGGTACGCCGAGCACGTCGTGCTTCCTGCCGCCTGGGTGGTCCGGGCGCCCGTCGGCGTGGATCACGTCCCGGCGTCGACCTTGCCGATGAACGGGTTGACCGCCCTGCTGACGCTCGACCGGCTCGCCCTCGCGCCCGGCTCGGTCCTCGCCGTGACCGGGGCGGCCGGGGCGCTCGGCGGCTACCTGGTCCAGATGGCCGCGTCCTCGGGCATGGTCGTGGTCGCCGACGCCGCGCCGACCGACGAGACATTCGTCCGCAGCGCCGGCGCTGCCGAGATCGTGGCCAGGGGCGACGGGGTCGCCGAGCGGATCCGGGCGTTGCACCCGCACGGGGTGGACGCGGTCGTCGACGCCGCGCTGGTTGGGCCGCACATGCTCGGGGCCATCCGACCGGGCGGCGTCTATGTGCCCTTCCGCAACGCCGGTGAACCGGGTGGGTACGGCGGACACGCCGACTCCCGGATCGCCGTGCGGATGTCGTACGTGCCCGACTACGCCGGCCGCCGGGACCGGCTCGAGGAGATCCGCCGCCTCACCGAGGCCGGCGTGCTCCTGCCCCGTGTCGCCGGCACCCTCGCCCCCGCCGACGCGGGCGAGGCACACCGGCTGCTCGAGGCCGGCGGCGTACGCGGCCGGCTTGTCCTCACATTCTGACCTTCGCAGTTCGAACACACCAAGGAGTCGTCACGTCCCAGCGTTTCGCGGGCAAAGTCGTGCTGATCACCGGGGCCACCTCCGGCATGGGCCGGGCCGTGGCCGAGCGGGTCGCCGCCGAGGGCGCGCGGGTCGTCCTCGCTGCGCGCGGCAAGCTGGCCGGCGACGAGCTGGCCACGAGCCTGCCCGACGCCATCTTCATCGCCACCGACGTCACCGTCGAGGCCGACGTTGCGCTGTTGGTGCGGCAGGCCGTCGAACGGTACGGCCGGATCGACGGCGTGTTCAACAACGTGGGCGCGGCGACTGCCCTGGGCCCCTTACCGGGCATCGACGGTGACGCCTGGAACGCCGAGCTGGCGCTCAACCTCAGCAGCACCTGCTCAGCGACGAGGCGAAGTTCATCACGGGAGCCGCGCTTGCCATCGACGGCGGCATCACGGCGGCCTGACAAACGCGGAGCCGCCGAGCATCGGGGTACGACCGTTGTGACTCGTGGAACCGGTGCGCCGCGCGGCACCCTGACCTGTGGCGGCCGGACAGCCCCACCAGTGGGGTAGGGCAGGCCCTACCAGGGGTGAGCGGGACCGCCCCACCGCAGGTCAGCGGGTCCGCCGGATCGATACGGGCCGACGCGCTCAATAGCGTTCGTGACATGGAATCCAGGGATAACGTGAAGGGCATCGCGGCACGGATCGCGGTGTGGAGCGCCCGCCACCGCGCGCTCGCCATCCTCGGCTGGCTGGTGTTCGTCGTCGGCGTGACCGTGCTCAGCGGCCAGGCCGGCATGGTGCAGGCGACCGACAGCGACTTCGGCAACGGCGAGTCCGGCCGCGCCGACCGGATCGTCGAGCAGGCGGGCTTCCCCGCGCAGGGCGCCGGCGAGATGGTCGTCATCACCTCCAAGAACTCCACAGTGGACAGTCCAGACGTGATGGCGGCGATCGCGGAGGTCACCGCCGCCGTGCACGCCACCGGCGCGACCGACCCGGTCGCGGCGCCGCTCACGTCCGAGGACGGGAAGTCGGCGCTCATCACGTTCGCCGTGCGCGGCGACCCCGAGACCGCCAAGGACCGCATCCAGCCGGTCCTCGACGCGGTGGCCGCAGTGCAGCGGGCGCATCCGGACCTGTACATCGCCGAGGCCGGCGACGCCAGCGGCGACAAGCTCATCGGCGACGAGCTCGACGAGGGCCTGAACCGGCTGTCGATGCTGTCGATCCCCGTCACCCTCGGCATCCTGCTGGTCGCGTTCGGCGCGATCGTCGCCGCGCTGCTGCCCGTCGGGCTCGCCGTCACCGCGGTCGTCGGCGCGGTCGGCCTGCTCGCCTACGCCAGCCACCTGGCACCCGCCGTCGACACCACCATGCACGTCATGCTGCTCGTCGGGCTCGCCGTCGGCGTCGACTACTGCCTGTTCTACATCCGCCGCGAACGCGACGAGCGCCGCAACGGCGCCGACGCGCACCGGGCCCTCGTCATCGCCGCGCAGACGTCCGGCCGGTCGATCTGGGTATCGGGGCTGACCGTCATCGTCGCCATGGCCGGCATGTTCCTCACCCGGGACACCACGTTCGTCAGCTTCGCCATCGGCACCATCCTCGTCGTCGCGACCGCCGTGCTCGGGTCGCTGACCGTCCTGCCCGCGCTGCTGTCCGCCCTCGGCGACCGCGTCGACCTCGGGCGCATCCCCGGCCTGTACCGCAAGCGCGCCGGCGGCGGCCGCGTCTGGGGCGCGTTCCTGCGCCTCGTCCTCAAGCGCCCGCTGATCTCGGCCGTCCTCGCCGTCGCGGCCCTGGGCGCGCTCGCCGCGCCCGCCCTGGACCTGCGCACCAAGGGTGAAGGCGTGGAGGACCTGTCCCCGAGCGCGCCGATCACCCAGGCGTTCCTGGCGATCCAGGCGGCGTTCCCCGGCGGCACCGGGCCCGCCGAGGTCGTCGTCAAGGCACCCGCCGTCAGCGGTCCCGAATGGGACGGTGCGGTCGCGGAGTTCAAGCGGCAGGCCCTGGCCACCGGGCGGCTGCACGAGCCGGTCACCGTCGAGGTCAACCCCGCCGGAACCGTCGCCGTGATCAGCGTCGGGCTCTCCGGTACCGGCAGCGACCGCGCCTCCGAGGACGCCCTCGCGGCGCTACGCGGCACCGTCATCCCCGCCACGCTCGGCGCGGTCCCGGGCGCCTGGGTCGGGGTCACCGGCGACACGGCCGGGTCCAAGGACTTCAACGACCAGCTCGCCGACTCCATGCCGCTGGTCTTCGGGTTCGTGCTCGGCCTGGCCTTCCTGCTGCTGCTGGTGTCGTTCCGCTCGGTCGTCGTGGCCGTCACCGGGGTGGTGCTCAACCTGCTGTCGGTCGCCGCCGCCTACGGGATGCTGGTCTTCGTTTTCCAGTACGGGCACTTCGAGTCGCTGCTGGACTTCCGTGCCGCGGACGGCATCACGAACTGGATGCCACTGTTCCTGTTCGTGATCCTGTTCGGCCTGTCGATGGACTACCACGTGTTCGTGGTCAGCCGCATCCGGGAGGGCCACGACCGCGGGCTGCCGACCCGGCAGGCGGTCACCGAGGGCATCACCGCCACCGCCGGCGTCATCACCAGCGCGGCGGCGGTCATGGTGGCGGTGTTCGCGCTGTTCGCGACGCTGCCGCTGGTCTCCACCAAGGAGCTCGGCGTCGGCCTGGCCGCGGCGGTCCTGCTCGACGCGACGATCGTCCGCGCGGTGCTGCTGCCGGCGACCATGGCGCTGCTCGGCGAGCGCAACTGGTGGCTGCCCCGCTGGCTCGGCTGGCTGCCGCAGGTCTCCCACGACGTGCCCGCCACCGCACCCGCCGAGCGGGACCTGGTCGCGACCAGGAGCTGACCGATCGGCTGCCGCCGCGCCGTCCACGCTGTGGGCGGCGCGGCGCAGCCGGGTCTGGGCCTGGACCATTGAGTGCGGCCATAGGATCTTCCGCATGCTCCGTGCCCTGCGGCACCCGACCCGCCTGCTCCCGACCGCGTTCCTCGCGGCACTGCTCGCCGGCACCGGCCTGCTCATGCTCCCCGCGGCCCGCGCCGCCGGCGAGCCGGCACCGCCGCTGGTGGCGCTGTTCACCGCCGCGTCGTCGGTGTTCATCACCGGCATGAGCACCGTCGACCCCGCGACCTACTGGTCGCCGGTCGGGCAGGGCATCATCCTCGGGCTCATCCAGGTCGGCGGGTTCGGCATCATGACCTTCGCGACCGTCCTGGGTCTCATGGTGTCGCGCCGGCTCGCGCTGCGCACGCGACTCGTCGCGCAGGCCGAGACCCGCTCGCTCAACCTCGGCGAGGTGCGCGCGCTGCTGCTGCGGGTCCTGGCGATGATGGTCGGCTTCGAGCTCGTCGTCGCGGCCGTGCTGACCGCCCGGTTCCGCAGCACCTACGACGACACGTTCGGCACGGCGCTGTGGCACGGCGTCTTCCACGCGGTCAGCGCCTTCAACAACGCCGGGTTCTCGCTGTACACCGACAGCTTCATGGGATTCGTCGGCGACCCGTGGATCTGCGGCACCGTCGCGGTCGCCGTCATCCTCGGCGGCCTCGGCTTCCCCGTCATGCTGGAGCTGTACCGCGAGTGGCGCAAGCCGCGGTACTGGTCGATCCACACCCGGCTCACCGTGTGGGGCTCGGCGATCCTGCTGCTCATCGGCATCGGCGGGGTCACCGCCTTCGAATGGTCCAACCCGGCCACGCTCGGCCCGCTCAACTGGCGCGAGACCCTCGTCGGCGGCATGTTCGGCGGTGTCACCCCGCGCACCGCCGGCTTCAACAGCATCGACTACGGCGCCGCCCGGCCGGAGACGCTCGCCCTCACCAACGTGCTCATGTTCGTCGGCGGCGGCAGCGCCGGCACCTCCGGCGGCATCAAGGTCACCACGTTCTTCCTGCTCGCGTTCGTCATCTGGGCCGAGGTCCGGGGCGAGGACGACGTCAACGTCGGCCACCGCCGCGTACCGGCTTCCACCGTGCGGCAGGCGGTCACCGTGGCCCTGCTCGGCGTCGGCACCGTCGCCGCGGGCACGCTGATCCTGCTGCTGGTCACCGAGTTCCCGTTCGACCGGGTCCTGTTCGAGGCGACCGCCGCGTTCTCCACCGCCGGCCTGTCCACCGGCATCACCGGGTCGCTGCCGCCCACCGGCCAGCTGACCCTCGTCGCGCTGATGTTCATCGGCAGGGTCGGTACGATCACGGTGGCCTCCGCGATCGCCCTGCGGCACCGGAAGCTGCGCTACCGGCTGCCCGAGGAGCGACCGATCATCGGGTGATCCCCTTGGAGGCTATCGATGAGCAAACGCGACACCGCCGACGGTGTGGTCGTGATCGGCCTCGGCCGCTTCGGCGGGCAGGTCGCCGAGTCGCTCACCGAGCTGGGCCACGAGGTGCTCGGCATCGACGAGGACGCCGAGATCGTGCAGAAGCTCTCCGACGTCCTCACCCACGTGGTGCAGGCCGACTCGACCGACGAGGAGGCGCTGCGCCAGGTCGGCGTCGCCGAGTTCAGCCGGGCCGTCGTCGGCATCGGCACCGACATCGAGGCCAGCGTCCTGACCGTGCTGGCGCTCACCGAGCTGGGCGTGCAGGAGATCTGGGCGAAGGCGATCTCCGCGAAGCACGGCCGCATCCTGGAGCGTGTCGGCGCCCAGCACGTCGTGTTCCCCGAGTCCGACATGGGTGTGCGCGTCGCGCACCTCGTCACCGGACAGTTGCTGGACTTCATCGAGCTCGACGACGGCTACGCGATCGCGAAGGTCTGCCCGCCCGACGAGATGATCGGCAAGACCCTGACCGAGCTGGGTCTGCGGACCAAGCACGGGATCACCGTGGTCGCGGTGAAGCGGGCCGGCAAGGAGGCCGAGACGGCGCTGCCGGACACCGTCATCGGGCACGGCGACACGCTCATCGTGTCCGGGCCGACGGCCAAGGTCGAGCAGATGGGCGAGCGGCGGGGCTGACCGGCTTCATTGCTGCCACCGGAACGCCGCACTCATGCCGGGGACGGTACGCGACGCCAACACATCGATGACGGTCTGTAGAATCGCGGCATGTACGCGGACAACAGGGTCAGGATCTGGCGGACGCTGGTCCTGCTCGCCGCGCTGGCACCGCTGGTGCTGGTCCTGGTCCGCACCGGGGTCGAGGCCGACGTGACGCACGCCCTGGCGCTGGGCGGTGCGGTCCTGATTGCCTGGCGCGCCGACCAGCTGTCCCGTGGCGGCACCATCGTCGTCGAGGACAGCTACATCCCGTGGATGGTCCGCCGGTTCGCCGGCCTGGTCGTCGCCCTGACGGTCGCGCCCACCCCGGCCGGCGGGTGGCTCGCCGGGCTGTGGCGCGACGCCCCGGCGCTGTCCGGGTGGACCGGCGCGGCGGTCTTCGCCGCGGTCGCCGTGCTGGGCTGGCAGCAGGGCGACGGCCTGGACCAGCCGGCGGTCGCGGAGCAGTTCGTCGATCCGGTCCCGCAGCTGGGGGCTCAGCGTCGCCCACTGACCGCCGGCCGGTCCCGGCCGCTCGTACATGCCGAGGCACGGGCGGTCCAGAAAGTCGTCGCCGTCGAACCGGCGCGGGCGCACGGCCCCATTATCGACGCCGCAGGACCCGGGACGACGGTCCCGGGTCCTGCGGCGGGTGGTGCGAGCGGGTCAGATGAGCCAGCGGTGACGCTGGACGAAGGGCAGCTTCGCCCACCGGCGGCCGAGGCCCCAGGTGTGCCCGGCGTAGGCCGCGGCGAGGACGACCAGCACGACCGCGTAGATGAGGTGGTAGTCGGTCAGCGGGTTGGTGGAGCCGCTCGCGGTGCCGGTCGCGGTGTGCTGCGCGATCGGGAACTCGGCGAGCCACATCATGGCCATGATGAGCGTGCCCGACGCGGCCGCGATCCGCAGGCCCACCCCGGCGACCAGGGCCAGGCCGACGCCGAGCATGCCGAGCATGAACAGCCAGTTCGCCCACCAGGTGCCGGCCATCGAGTGGAACGTCGACTGGAACGGGCCGACGTCGACGGAGCTGAGGAAGCCCTTCGTGGGTGAGCCGCCGTTGATCCACGCCTTCGCCGACGGTGTGGCGTAGCCGAGGCCGAAGGTCTTGTCGAGGAACGCCCACAGGAACACGGACCCGGTCGCGAAGCGCAGCACCGCGAGGGCCTTCGCCGCGGTCTTGGTGAGCATGCTGCCGGGTGCCTCGACGCGTTCGAGGTGGCTGACGGGTGTGTGGTGGACGGGCGCGGCGCTCATGATGGCCTCCAGTCGGTTTCCTTGACGACCTCAGTGTTGTCGGCGGGGGCGGTGGTACGCCGGTGCCGAAGCGCCCGGATCCGATGGGCCGGAAGGCCCGGACCGTCCGGGACCCGTGGCGTGGAGTGCTCAACCCGTGCCCTCGGCGGCCGATTGGGCAACCGGGGTGGTGCGGCGTGACGGTGCCGAGAGGGGTTTCGGTGAGCCCGGAGACGTCCCTGTCCGAGGACGACCTGCGCGGCATCGTGTGGCAGGTGTGGACGGCCTACCTGCACTGCACGCCGGAGGTCGAGGGAAGCCCGGAGCTGATGCCCGACACGGCCGACGTCACCGCGAGCGTCGGTGTCGCCGGGGCGTGGAACGGCCTGGCCGTGATCCGGTGCGGGCTGCCGGCGGCGGGGCAGATCGCCGGTGCCATGCTCGACATCGACCCGGTGGGCGCGAACGCCGACGACTGCGCCGACGCCCTCGGTGAGCTGGTGAACATCCTGGCCGGCAATGTGAAGAGCCTGCTGCCGAAGCCGAGCCACCTTTCGCTGCCCCAGGTGGTCGTCGGCCGGGCGAAGATCGTGTGGCCGGGCACGACGCCGCTGCACTCGCTGCGGGTGACCCAGAACGACGAACCGGCCGTGCTGACCATTCTGCGTGGCGACGTCAGGGATTGAGCGGCAGCACCCGGCGGGCCGGGTCACCGGGTGGTCGAGCACCTGCCGCTCGTAGCGGTGGAGGCCGGGCGCGAGCGGCCCGTCAGCCGCCGTCCTGTGCCGTGTCGAGCGGCTCCATCGCGAAGACGGCCGTGCGCACCCCGCGGATGATCCGGTCCAGTTCGTCGACGCTGGCGGCGAGCCCGGAGCGGGCCTCGGCGCTGGTGATCCGGCTTGCGACGCCCTGCAACGACAGGCCGAGGCCGAACAGGTCGCGGATCAGGGTCTCCTGCAGGTCGGTCGCGATGCGCTGCCGGTCCTCGAGGACCCGGATGGTCTCCTGGTCCCGGCGGAGCTCGGCGACGTCCAACGCCAGGCCGGCGTGCGTGGCGAACGCGGCGACCATCTCGCGGTCGGCGGAGCCGAAGGACTCGGCGCCGCGACAGTGGCTGAGGGTCAGCACGCCGTGCACGCGCCGGTTGCCGACGATGGGCGCGGCGATGGTCGAGCCCATCGTCGGCACCCGGGACATCGCGAGGCGGGTCCGCGGGTCCGCGGCCGGGTCGGTGACGAGCGCCGGCCCGCCGCCGGTCATCACGCTCTCGGCGAGTGTCCCGTCCGCGGGGACGACGGCGTCCTGCCAGGTGGCGAGGATCCCGACGGCGACCGCCACCCGCAGCTCATCGGTCGTCTGGTCCGGGACCGTGAACGCGGCCCCCGCGGCGGAACTCGCCTGCATGGCACAGTCGACCAGCGCACGCATCGCGCGGTCGCTCTCGGCACCCTCGAACAGGGCGGTGGTGACCGCCGTCATGGCTTCCTGCCAGTCACGCCGGCGGCGGCTCTCGCTGAACAGGGTCGCGTTCTCGATCGCGATGCCGGCCGCGCCCGCGAGTGCCTTGACGACCTCCTCGTCGTCGCCGCTGAACGTGGCGCTGCCCTGCTTCTCCGACAGGTACAGGTTGCCGAAGATCTTGTCGCGGACCCGGATCGGCACGCCGAGGAAGCTGTGCATCGGCGGGTGCCCGTCCGGGAACCCGACGGAGGCGGGGTGCCCGCTGATCTCCGGCAGCCGCACCGGATGCGGGTTCTCCACGAGCGCGCCGAGCACACCCTTGCCCTCCGGCAGGTGGCCGATGCGTTCCACGACGTCCGGCGCCATGCCCTCGTGCAGGAACCGGACCAGGTGCCCGTCCTCGATCACGCCGAGCGCGGCGTACCTGGCGTCGACGAGGTTCCTGGCCGCGGACACGATCTGGCGCAGCACGTGCTCGAGGTCGACGCCCTGGGCGATGTCGAGGTTGGCGCGCAGCAGCCCGCGGAGCCGTCCCTGGGTGCTCTGCACGTCGCGGATCCGCTCGATGAGCTGCTCGAGGAGGTCATCGAGCTCCAGCCGGGCAACACCGGCGAATCGGACGTCCACCCGGTCCCGATCGGGCTTGGCCGCGCCTGTACTCTCGTCCATCCCCGTCTCCACGCTCCGGCCGGTGCTGTCGGCGGCGGTCGTCCCGGGCCAGTCTGCCGGTTGCGGTGACATCCTGCCAGAGGCCGGAACCGGGGGAGCACACCGGTGCGGGCGGACCGCTGCCAACCGGTTGCCGCCGCGTCCGTCCCAGGCGCGAAAGCGGTGGTCAGCGCGGGTGCGGCCGGAAGGGCCCGGGGCGGCCGGCGGGAGACCACCGCCGCCCGGACCGCGGCTGCGTCAGCGGTCAATGCCTCGCCGCGGCGAACAGCTCGGCCAGGTCCACCAGCCGGTTCGTGTAGCCCCACTCGTTGTCGTACCAGCCGAAGACCTTCACCAGGTGGCCGTCGGCGGCGGTGAGGCCGGCGTCGAAGACGCACGAGGCGGGGTCGCCGATGATGTCGCGGGAGACCAGTGGCGCCTCGCTGTAGCGCAGGATGCCGGCCAGCGGCCCGGCGGCGGCTGCGGCGAACGCGGCGTTGATCTGCTCCGCCGTCGCGGGCTGTGCCAGCCGGACGGTCAGGTCGGTCATCGAACCGTTCTCGACCGGCACCCGCAGCGCGACGCCGCCGAGCTTGCCGGCGAGGTCCGGCAGGACCAGGCCGATCGCCTTCGCCGCGCCGGTGCTGGTCGGGATGATGTTGACGGCCGCGGTGCGGGCCCGCCGCAGGTCCTTGTGCGGTGCGTCGAGGACCATCTGGTCGTTGGTGTAGGCGTGCACGGTCGTGAGGTACCCCTGCTCGATGCCGAACGCCTCGTGCAGGACCTTCGCCATCGGGGCCGCGCAGTTGGTGGTGCAGGACGCGGCGGAGACGACGTCGTGCTGCGCCGGGTCGTAGCTGCCGGTGTTGACGCCGAGCACGACGGTGGCGTCGACGTCCTTGCCGGGCGCGGAGATGAGCACCTTGCGGGCGCCGGCCTTGAGGTGCGACGCCGCGTCGTCACGGCCGCGGAACTTGCCGGTCGACTCGATGACCAGGTCGACGTCGAGGTCCGCCCATGGCAGGAACAACGGATCCCGCTGGCGGAGCACCTCGATGTACTGGCCGTCGACGGTCATGCCGCTGCCGGACGGGTCGAGGTCCACGGTGGCGCGCAGCCGGCCGAAGGTCGAGTCGTGCTGGAGGAGGTGGGCGAGCGTTCCGGCGTCGTACAGGTCGTTGATCGCGACGACGGCGTAGGCGTCGCCGAGCAGGCGGCGCTCGACGAGACACCGGATGAAGTCCCGGCCGATCCGGCCGAATCCGTTGATGGCGATCCGGTATGTCATGGCGTCCTCCTGGTGCCCCGCGCCGCGGAACCGGGTCGGCTCCGTCCGTCCCACCTTCGCCCCGCGCAGCGCCCGTGCACCTGGGCCGAAGGTCACCACGTGGCAGGGCCACCGGCCGGTCATGCCCTGGACGGGACCTTCGTCCCTGCCGGTCGCGCCGGTTTCCGGGGACCGTGACGGGTAGCAGACGTTGTGTGATCTTCGAGGAGCACGCCATGGTGGCCATCCACTACGCCGACCGCGGTGCCGCGGCGCGGTCCGGCCCGGTCAGCCGATCGCTGACGCAGGCCACCTTCGCCGCGCTCAACGCGCCGTCGGTCCTGGACACGCAGCCGTGGCGCTGGCGCATCACCGAGCACCGGATCGGGCTGCACGCCGACTGGGCCCGGCAACTGGCCGACCTCGACCCGGACGGCCGGCTGCTGCTGATCAGCTGCGGTGCGGCGCTGCACCACGCCAGGGTGGCGCTCGCCGCGGACGGCGTGGGCGTCGACGTCGTGCGGTTCCCCGACCCCGGCGACCCGAGCCTGCTCAGCGAGCTGCGGTACACGGGCCCGGCCGACCCCGCGCCGGGTATCGGGTCGCTGCACCGCGCGATCGCCGTGCGGCGCAGCGACCAGCGGCCGTTCGCCGACCGGCCGGTCCCGGACGGGGAACTGACCCTGCTCAGGAACGCGGCGGAGCAGACGGGCGCCGCGGCGCGCACCGTGCACCGCGACGCCACGTACGTCGTCATCACCGCGCCGGTCGCCGCCGCGGCGAGTGACTGGCTGACGGCGGGTGAGGCGCTCTCGGCGGTGCTGCTGACGGCCACCGCGGCCGGCCTGGCCACGTCGCCGGTCACCGACCTGACGGCGTTCACGCCGCGGGAGGCGGAGGGCGGGTTCCCCGCGGCGGCGGTCCGGGTGGGGGTCGCGGACCGGTTCGGCCCTCCACGGCAGGCCGGCCCGCCCGCCGGACCCACCGCATCCGCACCGGGCAACCAGGAGTCACCATGAGCGCCACCGGCACGTGGGACCAGGACACGTTCGCCGCCGCGGTCGGCGAGGCGGTGTGGGCGCCGTCGATCCACAACAGCCAGCCGTGGCGGTTCCGCCGCTGCGCGCACGGCATCGACGTACTCGTCGACCGCAGCAGGGCGCTGCCGGTCACGGACCCGGACGGGCGCGCCGCCCGGGTGTCCTGCGGGGCCGCCGTGTGCAACCTCATGCTGGCCCTCGCGGTCGCCGGTGCACCTGCCGTCGCCACGGTCGGGCACGGCGGCGCCGCGGTGCGGCTGACGCCGGCCGGTGGCAGGCCGGCGACCCCACGGGAGCGCCGGCTGCACCGGCAGATCCGGCGGCGTCACACCAACCGTTCGCCGTTCGCCGAGACCCGCGTCGACGCCGGCGTCGTGGCCCAACTGGCGGAGACGGCCGCGCGTGAGGGCGGCTGGCTGGACTTCGTCGAGGACGAGCCGGGCCGCGCCGCGCTGGCGGCACTCACCCGGCAGGCCGACGCCCAGCTGCGCGCCGATCCCGGCTATGCCGCCGAGCTGCGCACGTGGACCGCGGCGGCGGACCTCGACGTGGAGGGCGTCGGCCGGCAGGCGGCCGGTGCCGCCCCGCACCCGGCGGAGCTGATGCCGCGCCGTGACTTCGGCGGCCCGGAGCGTGACGCCACCCGGGACCCCACCCACGAACCGGTCGTCGCCGTGTTCGGTGTCCACGGTGACCACGCCGCCGACGAGGTGCGGGCCGGCATGGTGCTGCAGCAGCTGCTGCTGCTCGCCGCCGACCTCGGTCTGGCCGTGGCGATGTACTCCCAGCCGATCGAGGTGCCGGAGGTCCGGGAGCAGCTGCGGCTCGTCGTGCACCGCCTGCACGCCCCGCAGCTGGTCCTGCGTTTCGGGTACGCCCCGACGACCTGCTACACCAACCGGCGGCCGGTCGCCGACGTCATCGACCCGGAGGGGCGCGGCTGATCAGGTCGCGGCGTCAGAGTGGCACGTGCCAGGTGACGCGGGTGCCGGGCGAGGCGGGCTCGACCGTGCAGTCGCCGCGCAGGTCGGCGGCCCGGGCCCGCATGTTCGGCAGCCCGTGACCGGTCGGCTCGGCGGTGCCGGTCGCGATGCCGCGCCCGTCGTCCTCGACCACCAGCGACAGGTTGCCGCGTGCGATGGCGACCGTGACGTTCACCGTGCGGGCGTGCGCGTGCTTGGCGACGTTGCTGAGGGTTTCGCGCAGGACCGCCAGCAGCGCGGTGCGCTGGACGTCGGGCACGGCGGTGTCGACCGGCCCGTCGATGCGCAGGCCGGGCCGGAACCCGAGCGCCTCGCGCGCCTCGTCGACGAGGTCGCGGATCTCGGTGCGGAAGCTGTGCTGGACCGGGCCGCGCAGCTCGAAGATCGCGCCGCGGATGTCACGGATGGTGGTGTCGAGGTCGTTGACCACCCGGTCGATGCGCTGCTGCACGTCGGGCTGCCCGGACAGCCGGGTGGCGCCCTGCAGCTGCATGCCGGCGGCAAACAGCCGCTGGATGACGACGTCGTGCAGGTCGCGGGCGATGCGCTCCCGGTCGCCGACGACGGCGAGCATCTCCCGTTCGTTCTGGGCGCGGGAGCGTTCCAGCGCGAGGGCGGCCTGCCCGGCGAAGGTCTCCACCATCGCCAGCTCGAGCCCTTCGGCGATGGGGACGCTCTCCTTGCGGTAGGCCACGACGAGCGAGCCGAGGGCGACGCCGCCGACGGCGAGGGGCACCAGCAGCGCCGTGCCGGTCGACAGCAGCACCGGCCAGCTCGCCGCCGCGCCGAGGTCCGTGACCACGGACAGCTGCTGGCGGCCGAGCACCTCGGCGAACTCGCTGCCGTCCACGGCGATCGACCAGCCGGCGGCGTCCGGGCCACCGATGGACACCTCGACGGTGAGGCGTTCGGTGCTGTCGTCGGCGAGGAGCACCATGGCGAGGTCGGCGCCGGCGACGTCGCGGGCGCGGGTGGCGACGAGTTCGAGGGCCTCGGTGCGCCGGACCTCGCCGAGCAGCACGGAGGTGATCTCGGCGGCCGCCATGAGCCAGCGCTGCCGCCGTTCGGCCTGCGCGTACAGGCGGGCGTTGTCGATGGCGGCGCCGGCGGCGACGGACAGGGCGGCGACGAGGTCCTCGTCGTCCTGCGTGAACTGTCCGCCGCCGCGTTTCTCGGCGAGGTACAGGTTGCCGAACACCTGGTCACGGATGCGGACCGGCACGCCGAGGAAGCTGTGCATCGGCGGGTGGTTGGGTGGGAACCCGTACGCGCGGGGGTGCTGCGTGATGTCCTCGAGGCGGATCGGTCGGGGTTCCTCGATGAGCAGCCCCAGCACGCCGTGCCCGCGGGGCAGGTCGCCGATCTCGGCGCGTTCCTGCGCGGTGACGCCGTGGTTGATGAACTCGACGAGCATCCGGTCGGGGCCGATGACGCCCAGCGCACCGTAGCGGGCGTCGGCCAGGTGACAGGCGGCCTGCACGATGCGTTCCAGGGTGCTGTGCAGGTCGAGGTCGGAGCCGATCCCGACGACCGCGTCGAGCAGCGCCCGGAGCCGTTCGCGGCTGGTCATCACCTCACCGACGCGGGTGAGCAGCTCCTGCAGCAGCGCGTCGAGGTCGACCCGGGACAGCAGCGGCAGCGGCAGCGCCGGCTGCCAGCCGGTCTGATCGTCGGTCACGGCTTGTTGAGCAGGCGGGAGGCGAGCACGGCGGCCTGGGTGCGGCGTTCGAGGCCGAGTTTGGCCAGGAGGCTGGAGACGTAGTTCTTGACGGTCTTCTCGGCGAGGAACATCCGTTCGGCGATCTCGCGGTTGGTGAGGCCTTCGGCGACGAGCAGCAGGATTTTGCGTTCCTGGTCGGTGAGGTTCTTGAGTTCGTCGGGTTGTTCGGGGCCTTTGCGGATGCGTTCCAGGACGCGGGCGGTGACTGCGGGGTCCAGCAGTGACTGGCCGGCGGCGACGCGGCGGATGGCGTCGACGAGGTCGGTGCCGTGGATCTGTTTGAGCACGTAGCCGGAGGCGCCGGCCATGATGGCGGCGAAGAGGGCCTCGTCGTCGTCGTAGGACGTCAGGATGAGGGCTTTGATGGCCGGGTCGACGGAGCGCACGTCGCGGCAGACGTCGATGCCGCTGCCGTCGGGCAGCCGGCCGTCCAGGACGGCGACGTCCGGGCGCAGCGCCGGGATGCGGTGGGTGGCGTCCACCGCCGATCCTGACTCGCCGACCACCTCGATGTCGCCCTCGCGTTCCAGCATCTCGCGAAGTCCGAAACGGACAACTTCGTGATCGTCCAGCAGGTATACCCGAATCATACGGTCCTTCTCCATCGAGTTCGGCCCGGTCGGGCAGGGCGCACCGGCGCTTCACGGGCCGGCGGTCCCGGTGTTCCGGGTCCAAAGACCCTGGGGCCGTTCTCTGTCTACCACGATGCTCGGCGGGAGGGACCCACCAGGTCCCGGGTCACGGGCACCGCGAGACCTGCCCCACCGACGGAAGAGATGACGATGAGCACGGACACCACCTCGGCGCGCCGCGGGCTGATGCTGGCGATGGCCACGGCCGGTTTCGCGGTGAACTTCTGGGCGTGGGCGCTGCTGAGCCCGCTGGCGCCGAAGCTGAAGGACGCGCTGCACCTGAGCCCGCTGCAACAGGCGCTGCTGGTCGCGGTGCCGGTGATCGTCGGCTCGCTGGGCCGGATCCCGGTCGGTGCGTTGACCGACCGGTTCGGTGGGCGGGTCATGTTCCCCCTGGTGTCCCTCGCCACGATCGTGCCGGTGCTGTACCTCGGGCTGGCCGGGCAGACGTCGCTGGCCGGGCTCCTCGTCGGCGGGTTCTTCCTCGGCGTCGGCGGCACCTCGTTCGCGGTCGGGGTGCCGTTCGTGACCGCCTGGTTCCCGCCCGCGAAGCGGGGGCTCGCCGTCGGGGTGTTCGGCGCGGGCATGGGCGGGACCGCCATCAGCGCTCTCACCACGGTCAAACTCGTCGACACCTATGGCAGCCGCACACCGTTCGTGCTGACCGCGGTCGTGCTCGCGGTGTACGCGGTGCTGGCGTGGCTGCTGATGCGTGACGCCCCGGACCGCACCGTGCCCGGCGAGCCGCTCGGCCGCCGCCTGGCCGCCACTCTCCGGCTGCGGGTCACCTGGCACGCCGCCGCGCTGTACGCGGTCGCCTTCGGTGGCTACGTCGCGTTCTCCGTGTACCTGCCCGCCTACCTGAGGACCGCGTACGGGCTGACCCAGGCGGACGCGGCGAACCGGATGGCCGGCTTCGTCCTGCTCGCGGTGGTCATGCGGCCGATCGGCGGCTGGCTGTCCGACCGGATCGAACCGACCCGGGTGCTGACCGTCGCGCTGAGCGTCGTCGGCGTCGGCGCGGTCGTGCAGGCGTTCACCCCGCCGCTGGCACCGCTGGGCACCGTGGCGTTCCTGTCGATGGCCGCGGCGCTGGGCGCCGGCAGCGGCGCGACGTTCGCCCTCGTCGCGATGCTCGCCCCGGCCAGCAAGGTGGGTTCGGTGACCGGGGTCGTCGGCGCCGCCGGCGGCCTCGGCGGGTTCGTCCCGCCGCTGCTCATGGGCAGCATCTACGGCCGGTACGGCTCCTACACCCTCGGGCTGGCCCTGCTCGCCGTGGTCGCGGCTGCCGCGGTCCTGCTGACGACCACAGCGGTCCGCAGGTCGGCACGAGCCGTCGCCGGTCGCGCGTGACCCGCCGACACAGCCGCCATCAGGAAGCACAGAGAGGAACACGCGACATGTCGGGAACCGCGGAACAGGCGGGACGGGCGCTGCTGGCCGTCGGCGGGCTGCTCCGGCGCGCGGAAGTGTCCGCCGACGGCCGTACCCTGCACCAGATCGGCGGCCGCGAGGCGGACGCGTTCTACCGGGACCGCTGGTCCTACGACAAGGTCGTGCGCTCCACCCACGGCGTGAACTGCACCGGGTCGTGCTCCTGGAAGGTGTACGTCAAGGACGGCATCATCACGTGGGAGCAGCAGCAGACCGACTACCCGAGCGTCGGCGCGGACCGGCCCGAGTACGAGCCGCGCGGCTGTCCCCGCGGTGCCGCGTTCTCCTGGTACACCTACTCGCCGACCCGCGTCAGGTACCCGTACGCGCGGGGTGTGCTGGTCGAGATGTTCCGCGAGGCGAAGGCCCGGCTCGGCGGCGACCCGGTCGCCGCGTGGGCCGACATCCAGGCCGACCCGGAGCGCCGCCGCCGCTACCAGCGGGCCCGCGGCAAGGGTGGCCTGGTCCGCGTGTCGTGGGACGAGGCGCAGGAGATCGTCGCCGCTGCCCACGTGCACACGATCGCCGAGCACGGCCCGGACCGGGTCGCGGGGTTCTCGCCGATCCCGGCGATGTCGATGGTGTCGCACGCGATCGGCGCCCGGTTCCTGTCGCTGATCGGCGGGTCGATGCTGTCGTTCTACGACTGGTACGCGGACCTGCCGGTCGCCTCCCCGCAGATGTTCGGTGATCAGACCGACGTGCCGGAGTCCGGTGACTGGTGGGACGCGAGCTACCTGATGATGTGGGGTTCGAACGTCCCGGTGACCCGCACCCCGGACGCGCACTGGATGGCCGAGGCCCGCTACCGCGGCCAGAAGGTCGTCGTCGTGTCACCGGACTACGCCGACAACGTCAAGTTCGCCGACGAGTGGCTGCCCGCCCAGCCGGGCACCGACGGGGCCCTCGCCATGGCGATGGGGCACGTCATCCTCAAGGAGTTCTTCGTCGAGCGGACCACCCCGCGGTTCGCCGACTACGTCTCGCGCTACACCGACCTGCCGTACCTGGTGGCGCTGGAGCCGGTCGAGGGCGGCGGGTACCGGCCGGGCAAGTTCGTGACCGCCGCCGACCTGGGGGAGACCGACGCCGAGGCGGCGTTCCGCCCGGCGTTGTGGGACGGCGCCGCCGACGCGGTCGCGGTGCCCGGCGGTTCGCTCGGCCACCGGTTCAGCGACGCCGGCGTCGGCCGGTGGAACCTCGACCTCGGCGCGATCGTGCCCAGGCTCAGCTGCGAGGGTGGCGAGGGCGACGCGGTCGAGGTGGTGTTCCCGCGGTTCGACAACGACACCCCGGAGCTGATGCGCCGTGGTGTGCCGACGGCCCACGTCGCCGGCAAGCTGGTCACCACCGTGTACGACCTGCTGCTCGCCCAGTACGGGGTGCCGCGTCCCGGCCTGCCCGGGGACTGGCCGGGCGGCTACGACGACGCGGCGGTGCCGTACACCCCGGCGTGGCAGGAGCCGATCACCGGCGTGCCGGCCGCGGCGGTGGCCCGCATCGCCCACGAGTTCGCCGACAACGCCGACCGCTCCGGCGGCCGGTCGATGATCCTCATGGGTGCCGGGACGAACCACTGGTTCCACTCCGACACCACGTACCGGGCGATGCTGACGCTGACCACGCTCACCGGCTGCCAGGGCGTCAACGGCGGCGGCTGGGCGCACTACGTCGGGCAGGAGAAGTGTCGGCCCGTCACCGGCTGGTCGCACCTGGCGTTCGCCCTGGACTGGTCCCGGCCGCCGCGGCAGATGATCGGCACCGCGTTCTGGTACCTGCACACCGATCAGTGGCGCTACGACCGGTACACCGCCGACGTGCTCACCTCACCACTGGCGAAGGGCGAGTTCGCCGGCCGGCACACCGCGGACCTGCTCGCCAAGTCGGCGCGGCTGGGCTGGATGCCGTCCATGCCGACCTTCGACCGCAACCCCCTCGACGTCGCCGACGAGGCCCTCGCCGCGAACCCCGGCAACCCGGCGGCGCACGTCGCCCGGGAACTGGTGGACGGCAGGCTCGGGTTCGCGTGCACCGACCCGGACGCGCCGCAGAACTGGCCGCGGGTGCTGACGGTGTGGCGGGCGAACCTGCTCGGCTCCTCGGCGAAGGGCAACGAGTACTTCCTGCGGCACCTGCTGGGCACCGACGCGTCGCTGCGGGCGGCGGAGGCGGCGCCGGAGCAGCGCCCCAAGGACGTCGTGTGGCACGACGAGGCACCGGAGGGCAAGCTGGACCTGCTGCTGTCGCTGGACTTCCGGATGACGTCTACCACGCTGTTCTCCGACGTGGTGCTGCCGGCGGCGACGTGGTACGAGAAGCACGACCTCAACACCACCGACATGCACCCGTTCATCCACGCGTTCACGCCGGCGATCAACCCGCCGTGGCAGACCCGGACCGACTTCGACGCCTTCCACGGCATCGCGAAGGTCTTCTCCGAGCTCGCCGGCCCGCGCCTGGGTGTGCGCAAGGACCTGGTCGCGGCGCCGCTGCTGCACGACTCGCCGGACGCCCTCGCCACCCCCGGCGGGGTGGTCCGGGACTGGAGGACCGGCGAGGTCGACGCGGTCCCGGGCCGCACGATGCCGAAGTTCGTCGTCGTCGAGCGCGACTACGGCGCCGTCGCGGCGAAGATGGGCGCCCTGGGCCCGCTGCTGGACCGGCTCGGCACCACCACCAAGGCCGTGACCGTCGACGTGAACCCCGAGGTCGAGTTCCTCAAGCAGGTCAACGGCACCGTGCGTGGCGGCGTCGCCGACGGCCGGCCGCGCCTGGACACCGACATCCGTGCGTGCGAGGCGATCCTCGCGCTGTCCGGCACCACCAACGGGCGGGTCGCCACCGAGGGCTTCGAGTTCCTGGAGCGGCGCACCGGCCAGCGCCTCGCGGACCTGTCCCGGGAGCACGAGGGCAAACAGATCCGGTTCGCCGACTGCCAGTCCCGGCCGGTACCGGTGATCACCAGCCCCGAGTGGTCCGGCAGCGAGCACGGCGGCCGCCGGTACTCGCCGTTCACCATCAACGTCGAGCGGCGCAAACCCTGGCACACCCTGACCGGCCGGCAGCACTTCTACCTCGACCACGACTGGATGCAGGAGCTCGGCGAGGAACTACCGGTGTTCCGGCCGCCGCTGGACATGCACAAGCTCTTCGGCGAGCCGCGGCTTGGCCGCAACGGGGAGCTGGAGCTGACCGTGCGCTACCTGACGCCGCACTCGAAGTGGTCCATCCACTCCGAGTACCAGGACAACCTGATCATGCTGACGCTGTCGCGTGGCGGCCCGACGATGTGGATGAGCGAGACCGACGCGGCGAAGATCGGGGTGAGCGACAACGAGTGGATCGAAGCGGTCAACCGCAACGGTGTCGTGGTCTGCCGGGCCGTCGTCACGCACAAGATGCCCGAGGGCACCGTCTACATGTACCACGCCCAGGAGCGCGTCATCGACGTGCCGAAGGCCGAGACGAACGGCCGCCGCGGCGGCATCCACAACTCACTGACGCGCCTGCTCATCAAGCCGAGCCACCTCATCGGCGGGTACGCGCAGCTGTCGTTCGCGTTCAACTACCTCGGCCCGACGGGCAACCAGCGCGACGAGGTCACCGTCATCCGCCGCCGGTCCCAGGATGTGGAGTACTGATGAGGGTCATGGCCCAGATGTCGATGGTGATGAACCTCGACAAGTGCATCGGGTGCCACACGTGCTCGGTGACGTGCAAACAGGCCTGGACGAACCGTTCCGGCGTCGAATACGTGTGGTTCAACAATGTCGAGTCCCGGCCCGGGCAGGGCTACCCGCGCACGTACCAGGACCAGGAGAAGTGGCAGGGCGGCTGGGTCCGCACCCGCACCGGCCGGCTCAAGCCCCGCTCCGGCGGGCGGGTCAAGCGGCTGCTGAGCATCTTCGCCAACCCGAAACTGCCCGCGATGCAGGACTACTACGAGCCGTGGACCTACGACTACGAGCACCTGCTCACCGCCCCGGCCGGCACCGACACCCCGGTCGCCCGCCCCAGGTCGCTGCTCACCGGCAAGGACACGAAAGTCACCTGGTCGGCGAACTGGGACGACTCGCTGGCCGGCGGCAACGAGATCGCCGCCGGCGACCCGATCCTGCAACAGCTGTCCGACCAGGTCCGTCAGGAGTACGAGAAGGCGTTCCTGTTCTTCCTGCCCCGCATCTGCGAACACTGCCTCAACCCGTCCTGCGCGGCGTCGTGCCCGTCCGGGGCGATCTACAAGCGGGCCGAGGACGGCATCGTGCTCGTCGACCAGGACCGGTGCCGGGGCTGGCGGATGTGCGTCACTGGCTGCCCGTACAAGAAGATCTACTTCAACCACCGCACCGGCAAGGCCGAGAAGTGCACGTTCTGCTTCCCGCGCATCGAGCTCGGGCAGCCGACGATCTGCTCCGAGACGTGCGTCGGGCGGCTGCGCTACCTCGGTCTCATGCTGTACGACGCGGACCGGGTCGGCCCGGCCGCCGCGGTCAAGGACGAGCACGCGCTGTACGAGGCGCAGCGGTCGGTGTTCCTGGACCCGAACGACCCGCAGGTCGTCGCCGCGGCCCGCGCCGCCGGCATCCCCGAGGACTGGATCACCGCGGCGCAGCGCTCACCGATCTGGGACCTCATCATGCGGTACGAGGTCGCGCTGCCGCTGCACCCGGAGTACCGCACGATGCCGATGGTCTGGTACATCCCGCCGCTGTCGCCGGTCGTCGACGTCCTGCGCGACACCGGCCACGACGGTGAGGACGCCGGCAACCTCTTCGGCGCCGTCGAGGCCCTGCGCATCCCGGTGGACTATCTCGCCGGGCTGTTCACCGCCGGCGACCCGGCGCCGGTCACCGCGGTGCTGCGGCGCCTCGCCGCGATGCGCGCGTACCAGCGGCGGATCAATCTCGGCGAGGACCGTGACGAGGCCATCGCCGCCGCCGTCGGCATGACGGGGCAGCAGATGGACGACATGTACCGCCTCCTCGCGATCGCCAAGTACGAGGAGCGGTATGTCATCCCGGCCGCGCACCCCGAACTGCTCGAGGACGCCCACCGCCTCGAACAGCTCGCCACCGAGTGCAGCCTCGACGGCGGACCGTTCGGCGAGTCGTCCGGAACGCCCGCGCCGATCTCGGTGGAGAACTTCCACATGCTGCGCGACCGGCAGACCGCCGACTCCGCGACGCCCACCCGGGTCAACCTGCTGAACTGGGACGGCAAGGGCCGCCCCGACGGCATGTTCCCGCCCAGCGGCGGCGGTGACGGGTCATGACGGCGCCGTCGTGGCGGCCGATCGCCGCCCGGGCCGCGTCGCTGCTGCTGCGCTACCCGGACCGGGACACCCTCGACGTCCTGCCGACCCTGCTGGCGGCGCTCGGCACGCTCCCGCCCGGGATCGCCGGGGACCTGCGGACGCTCGCCGAGCACCGGGCCGGCGTTGACCCGATCCGGCTCGCCGACGACTACGTGCAGCTGTTCGACTTCCGGCGGCGCTGCTGCCTGCACCTGACGTACTACACGGCCGGCGACACCCGCCGCCGCGGCGAGGCGCTGGTGCTGTTCACGGCCGGCTACAAGGCCGCGGGCGTCGAGGTCGTCGGCGGTGAACTGCCCGACTACCTGCCCGCGGTGCTGGACCTGGCCGCCGTCCACGACGACGGCTGGCGGCTGCTGCGGGAGAACCGGGTCGGCCTCGACCTGCTCACGAACGCGCTGGACGGCTCCGTGTACCGGCACGCGGTGGAGGCCGTCCGCGCGATGCTGCCCGCGGCCCGGCCCGGCGACATCGCCGCCGCCGTCCGGCTCGCCCGGTCCGGGCCGCCGGTCGAGCAGGTCGGCCTCGAACCGTTCGGACTTGTCGACACCACCGGAGGACGACGGTGAACACCGCACTGTGGGTCGTGTACCCGTACCTGACGATCGCCGTCCTCGTCGGCGGCGTGATCTGGCGCTACCGCTACGACAAGTTCGGCTGGACCACCCGCTCCTCGCAGCTGTACGAGTCGGCGGTGCTGCGCTGGGGGAGTCCGCTGTTCCACGTCGGGGTGCTCATGGTCCTCGTCGGGCACGTCGGCGGGCTGCTGATCCCGAAGTCGTGGACGGAGGCCGTCGGCATCACCGAGCACGCCTACCACCTGGCGGCCGTGTTCATCGGCACCGTCGCGGGCCTGTGCACGCTGATCGGCCTCGCCATCCTGATCGCCCGGCGGCGGCTGACCGGCCCCGTATTCGCGGCGACCACGAAGAACGACAAGGCCATGTACGTCGTGCTGTTCGCCGTGATCCTGCTGGGCCTGCTGGCCACCGTGCGCGCCAACGTCGTCGGCGGCGGCTACGACTACCGCGAGACCGTGTCGCCGTGGCTGCGGTCGCTGTTCTACTTCAATCCCGACCCCGCGCAGATGGCCGGTGTCCCGCTGGGCTTCAAGGCGCACATCGTCATGGCGTTCGCGCTGTTCGCGTTCTGGCCCTTCACCCGCCTCGTGCACGCGTTCAGCGCCCCCGTCGGCTACCTCACCCGACCGTACGTCGTCTACCGCAGCCGCGACGCCCGCCCGGGGCTGCGCCCGGCGCGGCCCGGCTGGGAGGGCCCGCCGAAGCTCCCCGGCGACGCGAAGACCCGCCGCGGCTGATCCCCGCACCCGGCCGGCGACCGGTGCCGCCGTGCAGGTTGCCGACCGTCGGCAACGCACGGCGGTCATCTTCGCCGACGGCTGCCCATGACGATGCCCGCAACGGCGGGCACGCTGGGAGGTTCACAGGACTCGTGACCGCGGAGGAGGCACCGATGGCCAGCCACCACGTCGCCCGGCCCGCCGCGGCGGCCGTCGATTTCGGCAGCGGCTGCGTGCGGCTCTGGACGTCCGGCGGCGGCAACCTGTCCGGTCCGGCCGCATCCGGCCGGGACACGTCGGCGCCGCTGGTGCGCCACGGCCGGGTGTTGGACGAACCGGGCTGCGTCGCGCTGCTGTCGCGGCTGATCGGCGAGCTCGACGAGCCGGTGCCGGCCGGCGGTGTCGTGGTCGCGTGCCGGCCGGTCCTGAGCACCCCGGCGGAGCAGCAGGCCCTGCGGCGGGTCCTGACCGAGGTGCTGGCACCGTCGCGGCTGCTGCTCATCGACACGGTCCGCGCGGCGGCCATCGGCGCCGGAGCAGCCGCGGGCGGCCTGCTCGTGGTGGACGTCGGCGCCCAGCTCACCGAGGTGGCGCTGCTGGAGCACGGCCGGGTGGTCGCGGCGCGGCGCACCGACCTGGGCACCCGCGACCTCGGCCGCGGCGCCGGCGCCACCGTCGTCGCGGAGGCGGTCACCCGCATGATCGGGCAGCTGCGAGGGGTACCGGCCGCGCAACCACTGCTGTCCGCGGCGACGCGCCGAGGTGCTGCTCGTCGGCGACGGCGCGACGCGACCGGCACTGACCGCGCAGCTGGTGACGCGGCTGCGCATGCCGGTGCACTGCGCGGCGTCGCCACACCGCGCGGCGGTCAACGGCGCCGGTGTCGCCGCCGCCGCGGCGCTGCGCCATCCCGGCGTCGCGTGACGAACGTTGCATGAGGAGGACTGTTGTGACCAGCACGATGCAGGAACCGGTGGAGCTGCTCCGGGACAGATTGGAGCGCGCATTCGCCGTGCACACCAACCGGCTGACCGAACTCACGGTGCGCGGCCCCGCAACGGATCCCGCGACGTACGAGGCCCAGGTCGAGTCGGCGCGGCACGGCGTCGCCAACACCGCACAGGCGCTGCGGCGCATGTCGGAGGGCAGCTACGGTCGCTGCGAGGCGTGCGGGACGACGATCGACTGGCAACGGCTGGTCGCGGTACCGCACGCCCGCCGCTGCTCGCACTGCCGGTAGACCCGGCGGCCCCGGCCCCGGCCCCGCATCCGCCGATCGGCGGTCATGGGCATGTTGACCCTGGTCACCCGCGACCGGACATGCTTCGATCGGCGAAGCATGACGAGCGGACCGGAGGACGAGGATGCGGGTGTTGATGGTCGCGCCGCCGGGTGCGGGCAAGGGCACGCAGGCGACGGTGATCGCGAGCCACTTCGACATCCCGCACATCGCCACCGGTGCGCTGCTGCGTGACCACGTGGCGCGCGACACCGACCTGGGCAAGGCCGTGCGGGAGCACCTCGACCGTGGCGAGCTGGTGCCCGACGCGATCGTCATGACCATGGTGCGTGAGGCGATCGTGGCCGCGAAGGCGGCGGGCGGCGGCTACGTGCTCGACGGGGTGCCGCGCACGATGGAGCAGGCCCGGGCCGCCTACCGGATCGGCCTGGAGCTGAACATGACCGCCGACGTGGCGCTGCACCTGCAGGCCGACGACGAGGAGCTGCTGCGGCGGCTGCGCGCCCGGGCCGTGGTCGAGCGGCGCTCGGACGACACCGAGGACGTCATGCGGCACCGGCTGCGGGTGTACTACGAAGTCACCCACCCGATCATCGCCTGGTACCGCGAACGCGGCATCCTCGTGCCGATTGACGCCATGCGGCCGGCGAAGGACGTCGCCCGCGACATCATCGACGCGCTGGAGGCCAGGCGGCGCACGACCGGGGACGCCGGCGCCTCGTAGGCCGTCCGCGCCTCAGGCGGGCCGTAGCCGGACGCAGCAGCGACCCGGGCCCGGGTCGAGCTCCGCGACGCGGGACCGGTCACCGGCACCGTCGGCGACGCCGCGCAGCAGCTGCAGGTTCACCCCGCACACCAGCACCGTGAACTGCTGGGCGAGCCGGTGGAACGGGCAGTTGCCCAGCACGACGGCGCCGTCGTCGTGGTCCTGCCGTGGCTCGTACCCGGCGTCCTCCAGGGCCGCGGGCAGGCTGCCGGCCGCCGCGCCGATGGCCGTGCCGGCGTCGTAGGCCGCGCGGTGCAGCACCTCTTCCACGGGGGCTCCGGTGTCGATCGACTCGGTCACCGCCGCGGCGAGCAGCCCGCCGACCAGGTCGTAGTGGCGCTCCGGCACCGACACGGCCACCTCACCGTCCGTGCGCCGGTACAGCTTCGCCGGGCGACCGGCGCCGGGACCGCCACGCCCGGGCGGCCGGCGGTACTCCACGACGAGCAGCCCCTCGTCGGCGAGCCGGTCGAGGTGGAAGGCGGCGACCCGGCGGCTGACGCCCAGGGCGGCCGCGGCGGCGTCCCGGCCGACCGCCGTCTGGGCGCGGGCGACCAGGTCGAACACGGCCCGCCGGGCCGGATCGTCGAGCGCGGCCACGGCGGCGACGCGGTCGGGGAACGGACGGGGAGCCATGACCCGATTGTAAAACACGAACGCCTTGACTTTAGACAAGGTCCGGGCCTAGCGTTCTAACAGACAGCAATCACGCTTTTAGAGATTGAGGTACTGATGAGCGCGAACGCACCCAGCCCGTCGGTGACCGCCCGGCTCACCGACCGCGCAGATCCGGCCCACCACGCGTTCCTGCTGCTGCGCACGGTGTTCACGGTGGCGCCGATCGCGTTCGGCCTGGACAAGTTCGTCAACCTGCTGACCGACTGGCCCGGCTACCTGGCACCGTTCGCCGACCGGATCGTCCCGGGCACCGCGCAGCAGGCGATGTACGCCGTCGGCGTGATCGAGATCGTGGCCGGCCTCCTCGTGGCGGTCCGGCCGAAGTACGGCGCCCTCGTGGTCGCCGCCTGGCTGGCCGGGATCATCGTCAACCTGCTGATCCTGGGCGACTTCTACGACGTCGCACTGCGCGACTTCGGCCTGCTCGTCGGCGCGCTCGCACTGTGGCGGCTGGCCAGCCGGCAGGCGGACCCGGCCGCGCCGCGCGGGTAGCGCACCGAGGCTCCCGTCCAACCAGGAGGGCAGAGCGATGACCATGTTGGAGCGTCTCCACACCGAGTGCGGCCAGAGCCCGTGGCTGGACAACCTCACGCGCGGCCACCTGCACGGCGGCGTACTGGCGCGGATGGTCGCCGGCGGGATCCGCGGGGTGACCGCCAACCCGGCCATCTTCGCCAACGCCATCCTCGGCTCCGCCGACTACGACGAGCAGTTCGCGGCGCTGATCGCGGCCGGTCGGCCACTGCAGGACGCGTACTGGCAACTGGTCGTCGACGACATCACCGACGCGCTGGCCGTGCTGCGTCCGGTGTTCGACGCCGGCGGCGGCACCGACGGCTTCGTCTCCGTGGAGGTCGCCGCCGAACTGGCACACGACACCCGGGCCACCCAGGTCGCCGCCCGGGCGCTGCACGAGCTGATCGCCGAGCCCAACCTGTTCGTGAAGATCCCGGCCACCGCCGAGGGCGTCCCCGCCGTCCAGGCCATGATCGCCGAGGGCCGCAGCATCAACATCACGCTGATCTTCTCCCTCGCCCGGTACCGGCAGGTCATCGAGGCGTACCTGTCCGGGCTGGAAACCTTCGTCGAGCGGGGCGGCGACCCGTCGCCCGTGCACAGCGTCGCCTCGTTCTTCGTCAGCCGGGTCGACACCGAGGTCGACCGGCGCCTCGCGTCCGCCGGGACCGGGGGGACGGCGGCGCTGCGCGGCCGGGCCGCGATCGCCCAGGCCAAACTGGCGTACCGGCTGTTCCGCGAGCAGTTCTCCGGACCGCGATGGCAGCGCCTGGCCGACCTCGGCGCACACCCGCAGCGGCCGCTGTGGGCCTCCACGTCCACCAAGAACCCGGCGTACCCCGACACCGTGTACGTCGACGGGCTCATCGGCCCGGACACCGTCAACACCCTGCCCGAGGTCACCATCGCCGCGTTCGAGGACCACGGCACGCTGGCCCGCACCATCGACACGGACGTGGACGAAGCGGCCGAGGTGATGCGCCGGCTGCCCGCCGCCGGCGTCGACATGGACGACGTGGGGCTGACCCTGGAAGCGCAGGGCATCGCCGGCTTCCACGACGCATCCCAGCGGGTGCTCGCCGCGCTCGCGGCAAAGGCCGAGCGGCTCAGCCACCGCTGAGCGGCACCGGGCCGGACGGTCAGGGTCGACGAGACCCTCGGCTGTCCGGCGGCCGGCCCGGTGCCGCGGTGACCTTCCGCCCGATGGCAGCCGACGGCTCGGACGCTGCCTTCGTCATGGCGGCCTGAAGGCGCTTCTTGCGCCGGTTCTCCCGGGTGATCCAGCGAGCGTCGGGGTCGTCGGTCGCCTCCAGGCGCATGAACGCCGGCAGCCCGTGGTCCGGGTCCGCGGACACCACGACGCTCCAGCAGTAGCCCAGTGCCTGCCGCAGGGTCTGCACCCGCGGGTCGCGGCGGTCGGGCTCGTGCAGCAGCGTCCGGGTGATCCGCTCCACCAGCATGAGCGCCTGCCGGACGGTGGCCCGGTCGCCGAGGAGCCGTGGCTCGGCGATGCCGGCAACGGCAGCACGGCGCAGCAGCGGTGAGCCGTCGACCCAGACCTCGATCTCCTCGAGGAGTTCCTCGGTGCTGGCGTCGCCGACGCGTTGCAGGCCCATGGCGACCGCCTCGCGGACCCGCCAACGGGGGTCGTCTGCGGCCGCGCGCAGCAGCGGCCAGAGGTGCCCACGTCCGTCGGCGATGAGACGTCCGATGCCGATGGCGCCGCACAGTGCGAGGAACTCGTCGTCAGAGGCGAGCCAGCGGCGGAAGGCACGTTCCTCACCGAGGTCCGCCGCGGTCTGCGCGAGTTCCAGGTTGGCGCGCGGGCCCGGCAGGCCGGAGCAGGTCCGTAGGTACGTGTCCCATTGATCCGGTGGCATCCCGGCAAGGGCCGAGCGGTGCCGGTCCCCCGGCGCGCCCCCGGCGCTGTGTTTCGTGGTCGTCACCGTCAGCCCCTTCCTTCGTCGGCCGGTGCGGTTGTCACTCGCGGCCGGTGTCATCGGCGCATCCGCACCGCGGTGCAACGGCCCCTTTCCGATCAGTGCCGGGCAACCGGTCAGACGCCCACTGTGCGCCGGATCGCCCGGCGGCGCCAAGGCCGGATCGCCCGGGCAACGGGGCCGATGGGCACTGTCGCGCACCACCGCCCGCGTCTCCACCATGACGCCTCGTGGGCCGGTGTGCCACGAGCCCATCCTTTGCGGGTGACGTGTCGTGCGCCGTCCGGCGGCACCCTGGAATACCGGGCGGCGGATGCGGCTGCCGGGGAACCGTGGGCCGGCACATGGGCTCTGCGACGGCTGAGGACGGCTGAGGACATGGATGATCTTCCGGACGCCGACGGTGCGGCGCTGCTCAACGCCGCGGAGGATGCCCGGCTCGCGCCGTCGATCCTGAACACGCAGCCGTGGCGCTGGCAGGTCCACGGCGCGGACCTCGACCTGTACGCAGAACCGGACCGTCAACTCGTCTCTCTCGACCCGGATGGCCGGATGCTCATCCTGAGCTGCGGCGCGGCGCTGCACCACGCGAGGGTGTCGCTGGCGGCGGCCGGGTACGAACCGGTCGTTCACCGGGTCGACCAGGCCGGTGACGACCGCTGGATCGCCCGGGTCAGCATCGGTGGCACGCACCCAGTCCACGCCGACGACACCACCGCCTGGCGCAGCATCCGGCGGCGGCACACCGATCGGCGTCCGTTCCAGGCAACGGTTCCGGTGCCCGCCACCACCGTCGCCGCCCTCCATGCGGCGGCCGACGCCGAGCATGCCTGGCTGCACCGCGTGGACGCGGATCAGGTCACGTACCTGAGGGCCGCCGCCGTCGGCGCGCAGACCATCGAGCGCAAGGACGTGCATGCCGAACAGGAGCTGCAGGAATGGACCGGGCGCGCCCCTGCGTCCGGCGACGGGGTCTCGCCGCGCACCGTGGTGGCGCCCGCCGCCCGTCCTGTTCCCTTGCGTGGCTTCGGCCTCGGTGGAGCAGTGATGCTGGAGCCGGGTCCCGGCGACGACCGTCTTGCCGAGTACCTGATCGTGGTCACCGCCGGGGATGAACCTGTGGACTGGCTGCGGGCCGGCGAGGCGACGAGTGCGGTGTGGCTCACCGCGACCACGCTCGGGCTGGCCGTGTCGCCGATGAGCGAGGTCGTCGAGGTGCCGGGCGCCCGCGTGCTGCTGCGCAGCCTCCTGCACCGGCCCGGCAATCCACAGCTCGTCCTGCGTGCCGGCGTCGAGACCGGCACCACCGCGCCCGCGGCGTCCCAGCGCCGCCCGGCCCGTGAGGTCGTGAGCGACGAGCCGCCCGCGCGTCACCCAGACGGTCATCGGTAGCGCCGGTGGCGCTCGCCGTGGATGCCCGCGCGGTGCACCGGTCGTGTGCGCCACGTCGGTCGCCACGCCCGACACGCGACGCGATGATGCGGGCGGTCGGGGCCGGACCTCCGGAAGGTTATCGAGCGTCCGGACGGGAAGAGGGCGGTGAGCCAGCAGCGGTCGACGAGGTGAGGGAGCTGATGATGAAGGCGAAGGTTGGCGATCGGATCATCGAGGAGGGCACGCATGTCGGCGACCATCGCCGGATCGGCGTCGTGACGGCGCTGCGCCATGACGACGGCACTCCGCCGTACGAGATCCGGTGGCTGGACACCGGGCATGACGCGCTGGTCTTCCCGGGATCCAGTGCTCGTCTCGAGCCCGCCCACGATCACAACGACTGAGCGGGCGACCGGGCTGTGCCCGGGCGCCGGCAGCGGTCAGGCCGGCGCGAGGCGGATGGTGTCGATGCCGGCCGTGGTGCGCACCAGCGCGGCGGCGATGTCACGTTCGGTGGCGTCGTCGGAGGCGCCGGACAGCACCGCGGCGCGGTCCTGCACGGCAACGGTCCAGCGCCGTTCACCGCCCGTGTAGGCGTCCAGCCGTCGCTGCGCCTCGCGGCCGGCGGCCTCGTCCGTGGGCATGATCGTGCGCAACACGTCACAGCGGCTGACCACGCCGATGACGTGTTCGTCGTCGGATACGATCGGGACGCTGTGCACGCCTCGCTCGACCATGAGCCGGGCGATGTCGGCGACGTCTGCCTCCGGCCAGCCGGCCACCGGCATGCTCGACATCACCTCTGCCACCCGGGGCGGCGGCCCTGGCCTGTCCGGCGCGGCCACGGTGCCGCGTCGGCGGAGCAGGTCGAACTCGCTGATCGAGCCGACCAGCGTGCCACGTTCGTCGACGACCGGCGCGGAGGTGATCTGCGCTTGCTCCAGCAGTGCCACCGCGTGTCCGACCGGTTCGTCGGTTCGGACGGTGTGTGCCGGCTGGCTCATGATGTCCTTGGCGTGCATGTGATCCTCCCGGGGCGGAAGTCTGTTGCCGGTACGGTCGGTCCCAGCGGCCGATGTCCCGTCACGACGTCCATATGTGCCCGCTCGCGGCGGCTTCAGACGCGCCGGCCGATCCGGAATGACCGGACGTGCCGGGACGTCGCACGGCGTCGCGACTCACCCGGTCGGCATGATTCCCGGGCAGCGCCTGGCATGGCCCTCACGGCAGGAACACGCTGGAAGGACCGTGGTGGTCGGGGTTCGACGGATCCGACTCGGCCCGCCGCCCGCTGCGGCTCGCGTTCGAGGAGGCCGCCGGTCGCGGCGGGCGGCTCGCCGTCATCCAGGTCTGGCGGCATCCGCGGCCGTGGATCCCCGGCGGGCACCAGGACCGGTCGCCGCGGGGGTGCCGGGGTCCCACCGATGGAGGACGTTCGGCCCTGAACGCCGGTCCCGCGCCGCGTCACGGTTGAGGGGTCGCTGGTCGAACACACAGCGAGGAGCTGAGTCCGATGCGTACGCCACGACAAATACTCGCCGACGCGCACACCATCGCGGTGGTAGGAGCGTCACGCGATCCGCAGAAGCCCGCCCACTGGGTGCCGCAGATGCTGCAGGAACAGGGCTGGCACCTCATCCCGGTCAACCCGCATGCCGAACGGCTGTTCGGCGAGCACGTCTACGCACGGCTCTCCGACGTGCCCGTGCACGTGGACGTGGTCCAGGTCTTCCGGCCGGCGGCCGAGGCCGAGGAACTGGTCCGTGAGGCGGCGGCGATCCATGCCGGCGCCATCTGGCTGCAGCTGGGCATCACCAACCCGAAGGCGCAGCACCTCGCGCACGAGCTCGGGCTGGACTATGTCGAGGATGCCTGCATGGGGATGGAGCGGGCGTTGGCCGACATGGTCCACGGTGGGTGCAAGCCGGCCTGCCAGGTCTACCACGGCATCGTGCCGGAGCCGGAGCCGTCGCAGGCAGGAGCCGGTCAGACGCAATGGGGTTCGACCACGGACCGTGCGATGTCATGACCCGGACGGCCGTCGCCAGCAGGCAGGAACGGCAGGGGGAGGCACGGCAGGTTGAGCGGCCGCCGCCGCGGAGGGAGTTCGACATGACAACGAGCCACCACCTCGACGGCCGCACGCCGGTCAGGGTGGAACCGATCAGCCGTGTCCTCGCGACGGCCGCGGTGGCTGCGCTTCGCGCACCGTCGATCTGGAACACGCAGCCCTGGCACTGGCGCATCGACCATGACGTCGCCCAGCTCCGCGCGGACCGGCGCAGGCAGCTGCGCAGCATCGACCCGGAGGGCCGGCTGCTCACCGTCAGCTGCGGCGTGGCGTTGCACCATGCGCGCGTCGCGCTGGCCGCCGTCGGCACCGAGGCCGTCGTCGACCGGCTGCCCGACACCGACGACCCGGACCTGCTCGCGACGCTGCGGTACGCCGGCACGGCCGACTGGTCACCGGACGCGCAACGGCTGCGCCGGGCCATCGCCGCCCGGCGCTCCGACCGGCGGCCGTTCGCCGACCGGACCGTGCCGCAAGACGTCGTGGACCGTCTGTGCGACGCGGCCCGCCGGGCCGGGGCGGACCTGGACATCGTGCGGCCGCAGGACCTGACCACCCTGACCGTCGCAGCCGGTCACGCCGCCTCCGCCCAGCAGGCCGACCCGGCGTACCGCGCTGAACTGGCCACCTGGACCGGTGCCGGGCGGCAGGCAGGGGAGGGCGTGCCACCGGACACCGTCGCGGCGGTGGGCGCCCGACCCGTTCCGCTGCGCGACTTCACCGGCGCGGATCCGGGTCCGAGCATCTACAGCGGCATCGACGTGGCCGATCGCAACGCCCGCTACGGCGTGATCGTGACCGACGTCGACCAGCCCGCGGCCTGGCTCGTGGCGGGTGAGGCGCTCTCGGCGGTCCTGCTCACCGCGACCGCCGAGCGGCTGGCGACCTCGGCGATGAGTGACCTCGTCGAGGACCCGACGTCGCGGGCGATGCTGCGGCGCATGCTCGGCAACGTGGGCCATCCCGCGATCGGCGTCCGGATCGGCGTCCCCGGATCGGGTGCCGCGCCGCCGCAGGCGCCGCGCCGCGCGGCGGCCGACGCCGTCGAGGTCGTCGCGGACCCCGGCGGCCCGCATCCGGCGGACGGCTGATGCCGATGCCGACGGGCAGCCGGCTCAGTTCCCGTGGTGCCGTGACAGGGCGAACAGGTCGCCGACGGTGAGCGGCCGTGGGTGGTGGCCGCCCGTGGCGTGTTCCAGCCGGGTGGCGAGCGCGAGCAGGAGCTGTGCCGTGGTGAACGCGTCGCCGAGCGCGTGATGCGGCGTGTGCACCGGCAGCCCCAGGCTTCTCGCCGCGGCCTCCAGACCGGGTTCGTGGCCGGCGCCGGGGTCGGCGAGGCGGCAGGCCCGCAGGAGCGCGGCGGTGTCGATCATCGTCCGGCCCAGCCGGAGCCCGCGCGGGCGCAGGGCCCGGTCCAGGAAGGCGCGCTCCACCCAGGCCGCGTGCGCCACCGGTACCCGGCCGGTCAGCAGTTCGATGAGCTCGTCGAGGACGTCGCCGATCGGTGGGGCGTCGGTGAGGTCCGCGCTGCGCAGGCCGTGCACGGTCATGGCGGCCACCGAGATCGGGCGGGCCGGCCGCAGCTGCCGGTACACGACCTGCCCGCAGGGGATCCGGGCGTGCCTGACGATCGCCGCCCCGTAGGAGACGACGTCGTCGCGGCGCAGGTCCAGGCCGGTCGTCTCCAGGTCCAGGACGCAGAACTCCGCCTCCCGCCAGGGCGTGCGCGGGCCGGGAACCGGCAGCGGCGCCCGCCGGCGCAGTCGCATCGCGGCGCGTCACCCGGGCAGCCGGGTGAGCCACGCCCGGTCCACCCGTGACTGGACGAGCGCGATCGCGCGGAACGTCTCACGCAGGTGCCGGCGGGTGAGCGAGTCCAGCTCCTTCGGCGCGATGAACGTGCTCGTCGGTGTGCCCTGGGCGCGCAGCGTCCGGACCTCATGGCGCAGCAGCAGGCCGTAGACACTTTCGAACCCGCCGGCCAGGGTGTCCGCCTCGTCGGTGGTGAGCAGCCCGAGCGCGGCGCCGCGGTGCAGGCGTTCGATCGTGGTGCCGCTGGCGTCGCCGGCGGCGATGGCGATCCACCGCGCGAGGGCGACGACGGGGGTCAGGCCGCCCGGTTTGAGGTCGAGCTGGCCGCGGTGCTCGCCGCCGTGGTGCACGACGAAGTCCCGGATGAACCCGGCGGGCGGGCGCCAGCCCAGCGCCTCGTCGAGCAGCGCGCGCAGGAACTGGCTGGTGCGCGTGTGGGACCGGATCGTCTGGCTGAGCGCGCCGCCCAGCTCCGGGTCGGTCAGCGGGCGGCTGTCGGCGACCATCGCCGACAGCAGCAGCGCGTTGTCCTGGGTCGGGTGGTGCTGCCAGTCGCGTGCCGCCGCGATCCACCCGGAACGTGCCCGGCTGAAGAGCGGGTTGTGTGCGTTGGCGCCGTTGGCGCACAGCGTGAACCCGCAGCGCTGCAGCCCGCGCAGGACCTCCCGCGCCTCGACGCGGATCTGCCCGGCAGGGTCCGGGCCGTCCGCGGGCAGGTCGGCCCACGCGAGCGCGGTGTCCACATCGGACAGCGGCAGTGGCTCCCGCCGGGCCAGGGAGCCGAGCAGGACCCAGGAGTGCCGCACGCCGTCGAGCGCCGGGTGCTGCTGCAGGTGCAGCGTGCGCCGGATCGCCGCGTCGACGACGGCGGCGTGGATCGCCCCGATGTGGGTGGCGGGCACGGCGTCGTCGCACAGCTCGACGAGCATCCTGGGCAGCAGCCGGCACGCCCCGGCCAGCTCGTCGACGTCGCGGGCCTCGTCGATCGCCGAGCGGATCAGCAGCGGATCGCGGACCTCGGCGCCGGCGAGGTCCACCGCCCGCAGCACGCCGACCGGGCGGCCCGCCTGGTCGACGACCACGAGATGGTGCACGCCGCGTTCGATCATGCGCAGCAGCCCTTGGGCCTGCGTGGCGTCGTCCTGGACGGTCAGCGCCGGCATCGTGGCGAGGGCGGTGATCGGGGCGTCGACGCCGACCTGGCCGGTCGCCACCTTCCGGCGGAAGTCGAGGTCGGTCACGACCCCGATGTGCTCGCCGGCGCGCACGAGCGCGCACGACAGCCCGGCCGCGCCGATGCGTTCGGCGACGTCACGGACCAGGTCCGTGCCGTCGCACCAGACGACGGGACGCATGAGCCGGGTCAGCGGCTGCACGGCCCGGTGCAGCCCGGCGTCCTGGATGAGCCGCGACCGGGCGGAGCCGGGGTGCACCGCGGCGAACCGCAACCGTCCCGGCCGGGCGAGGATGCCTCGTGGGTCCGGGATACGCAGGCACAGGCTCTCCTCGTGCGCCCGGACCCGTACCGTCGGCGGCAATCCCGACAGCAGCCACAGGTGGCCGAACATGTCGCCCGGTCCCAGCAGGTCCACGATCCGGTCGCCGTCGAGGACCTCGAGCGCGCCGGTGCGCACCACCCACAGGTGCTCCAGCAGCACCCCTTCGGTGACGACGGTCGCCCCGGCCGCGAAGTACTCGACGTCGACGCGCGCGACCAGCCGCGCCAGGTCGTCGGCGTCGAGCGCGTCGAACGGCGCCTGCCCGCCGAGGAAGTCCACGAACTCCTGCACGCCGCCCACCTCCCACTCCGGCCGAGTCAATCCTCAAGTCCCCGGGCGGCGTTTGTCGAGGGCGTCACGGCCGGTGCGCGCGGGTCTTCCGGCCCTGCCGGGTGCGGCCGTCACGGCAGGACGATCCCACCATGACGACATCGGCGCACACGGCTCCGTGTCGGACTGGTTCGCCCTGCTGCGGGAGCACCGGCTGGCCGCGCTCGTCGACCTGGACCTGCTGGTCGTCGACAACGTGCTGATCCCGATCCTGCTGGCGATCGGCGTTGCGCTGTACCCGGCGAACCGGTCCCTCGTGCCGCTCGCCGTGGCGCTGGGCATGACCGGTGTGCTGCTGTACGTGGCGGCCAACTCCGTCGTCCAGACGGCGTGGCTGAGCGACCGGTACGCGGCCGCGGCCACGGACGCCGACCGTGCCGCGGTCGCGGCGGCGGGCACGGCGGCGCTGGCGACCTGGCAGGCACCGCGTTCCACACCGCCTACCTGCTCGGTTCGGCCGCCGGCATCATGCTCGGCGCTGCGATGCTCCGCGGCGGCGTCTTCAGCCGGCCGGTCGCGTTCCTGGCGATCGCCGCCAACACGGTGGGCCTGGGCCTGTACGTCCCCCGGGTCGGTGTGTCCCACGCGGTGCTCTCGGTCGTGTTCCTCGAGGTCTGGTACGTGCTGGTCGGCCGGCGGCTGTACCGGCTCGGCCGCACCCGCCGGTGACGCTGCGGGCCGCCGGCCGGCGTCACTGCCGCAGCCGGGGGACGTCGAGCGGGTGTTCGGCGGCGTCCTGCGCCGCGATCGAGGCCATGTCGGCGCGGTAGGCGGCCGGATCGAGGCTGCCGTCCATCAACCGCCGGGCGGCCTCGCTCTCGCGGCCGGCCAGCCTGCGGTTCATCGGCACGGCCTCCCGTGGCGGCATGCTGCGCTCCGCGACCAGGCCGACGACGGTCGCCAGGCCGAACAGGCCGACGACGACACCGAGGACGATCAGTCCTGTCGTCATTGTCGCTCACCTCCGATGCATCGACTGGCATCATGGTCCCGTGTTCGGCGCCGCATGACCAGTGCCGGATGACCCCTCCTTGCACAGGAACAGGTCTTGCGGCCCTGGCCGCCCGGGACCGCTCGGCGTCATGCTGTGCGGGTCCGGTGCCGTTGGGGGTACCGGCGTCCAGGGAGGCGTCATGGTGACCGACTTCGACCTCCTCGCCGCCCACCCGTTCCTGACCGGCGTACAGCCCAGGTTCGTGGAGCGGCTCGCGCGGTGCGCGCGCCGGGCGACCGCCCGCGCCGGCGAACACCTGATCATCGAAGGGGAGGCCGCCGACACGTGCTACCTGCTGCGTGAGGGTTCCGCCGAGCTGACCGCCCGGGTCGCCGGTCGCGGCGCCGTCGTGGTGGACGTCATCGGTCGCGGTCAGGTGCTCGGCTGGTCCTGGCTGTTCCCGCCGCGCCGCTGGCACTTCAGTGCCGTCGCGGTCGAGCCGGTGCTGGCGATCGCGTTGGACGGTCCGCGGGTCCGCGGTCTGTGCGACACGGAACCGGCGTTCGGCTACGACCTGACGAACCGTTTCCTGGCGGTCATGCTGCAGCGCATGCAGGTCACCCGCATGCGGCTGCTCAGCCAGGACATCGCACCCAGCGGGAGCGGGGCCGGGTCGCCGTGACGCCCCGGCGGGCGGCGCCGCCACACCCCCGTCAGGAATCGTCACGGCGGCTGCCGTCAGCCGACGTACAGCCGTGGCGGCAGCTCGTCCCGGTGCCTTTCGAGCAGTCGTTCCGCGGCCGGGACCGCCGCCGGGTGGTGCAGCGCGCGGCGCATCGTCGTCAGGCGATCGCGCAGATGGAGTCTCATCGAACTCACCTCCTCACCCGTCACGGTGCACCGGGCGGGCGGCGCGCGCCAGGGCCGAAGGTCATCCCGCGGCGTCCGCCTGCGGTTCGCCGACGCGGCGGGCGCGGATGGGGTGCCCGGCGCTCGTGACGCACCTGCCGGTCGGCAGGTCGAACTTCCAGCCGTGCATCTGGCAGGTCAGCACGGTGCCGTCGAGCTTGCCGAACCGTTCGAGGTTCGCCTTCAGGTGCGGGCAGAGACCCTGTACCGCCCAGTCGCCGATGACGATGTCCTCGACGTCGGTGGTCTGCTCGGCGTACCAGCCCTCGGCGTACTGCAGCCGGTCCTGGTCGAGGCACTTGAAGAAGGTGTAGAGGTACTCGTTGTACTGCCCGATCCGGGCGGCGGAGAAGCGGCAGGACAGGAACAGGCTGTTGACCCAGTCGGTCTCGCCGGTCGCGAGTAGGTGCTCGATCAGGGTCCTTCGGGTGCGGAAGCGGTAGCGCACCCGCTCGTCGCCGGCGGCGCGTATCTCGCGGGCGGTGAAGTCGAACACGATGCTCTCGACGACCTCGTCGGCGTCGTCGGTCAGGTCGAAGCGGATCGGCCCGCCGATGCCGTTCGCGATGTGCTCGCTCTGCGCCATCAGTGGCTGTACCCGGTCGGTCAGCGCTGCGAGGACGTCGAGCTCCGGGTGCGGCCACGCCGCCTTCTCCGCCTCGATCACGGGGCGCTGCCGCTGCTGGTAGGCGCGCAGGTACTCCTCCTTGCCGGCGAAGAACGCCGGCACGTCGGGCACCGGCTGCTCGACCTTGCACGCGCCGGGCGTGATCGTGGCGGTGGTACCGGGTAGCAGGATGACGCCGTTGTCGTGGCCGAGCCGCTCGTAGTGCTCGATGAAGTCCTGCTGGTCGGGGAAGATGTTGCCCTCGTCGCCGAACAGGTCGTTGACGCCCCACAGGTCGTCGTCGAGGAAGCAGGGCGGCCCGGCGATCGGGAAGACCCGGCTCGCGTTCAGCTCGGTGATGTAGCGCAGGGTCCGGTCGAACTGCCGTTCCCGTTTCTGCTTGCCGAACGCCCGCTTCGCGGCCGCGGGCAGTTCGTAGACCATCGGGTACCAGATGGCGCCGGAGAACTGCAGCAGGTGCGCGTCGACGTGGCCCAGCTCGGCGAACGCGGACAGGTCACGGGGGCGGGCGTCGTTCTGGTTGAGCAGGCGCACCCCGTCGTGCTCCACCCAGATCGACGAGTCGCCGATCGGTCCGTCGGTCGGTGACACCAGTGCCTGGATCATGACCGTGAGCCCGCCGTCGAGGGTCACCGGCTCGCCGCTGCGGGTCCGCAGGAACGACCGGAACCCCAGCGCGCGCAGCTCGTCCTCCAGATCGGAGGTCGGGTACGCGGGCAGCAGCACCGTCGCCTTCTTCGACACGTGCCGGCGCAGGTTTTCCGCGTCGAAGTGGTCGCGGTGCAGGTGCGACACGTAGAGGTAGTCGCACGCGCCGAGCGCGTCCCAGTCCAGGCCGGAGTTGTCCGGGAACGGGAACCAGGAGGCGAAGTACGCGGGGTTCACCCACGGGTCGCACAAGATGGTGCCGGCCGACGTCTCGATGAGCATGCCGGCGTGACCGGTCCCCGTTACCCGCATGTGTCCACGGTCCTTCCGCTGCCGTCCGCCGTCATGGTGTCGAGCTTGCGGTCCGCGGGCGGGGGCGTGCAGGGCTGAACGTCCCGACAGCCACAAGGCCGAAAGTCCCTATCGGTCCGGGCTTCCTGACCGGAAACTTTCACGCTCCGGCGGGACGTTCACGCAGGTCGGCGGGGGCGTCCGCCGGCTCGGACTTGCCCGGTGCCGATGGCGGAAACACACTGCGCTGGAGTACGACCCTCCGTGGCCACCCGGGCGGCCTGCCGGTTCGTACACAGTGATGTGAGCGTTAACATTCACGCCCGTCGATGGCGCCGACCCCTGTGAGGACGAGACATGACGCAAGATCGCAATGAGCCGGCGAGCGGCGAGCGGCGGCTGCTGAGCCGCAGAGTCGTCCTGACGGCGATGGGGGCCGTGCCGGTCGTCACGGTCGCGGCGTCGGTGATGGGGGCCACGGAGGCCGCGGCCGCGGCGGCGAACATCAATCCATCGGCGTCGCGGCAGACGATCCGGGGCTTCGGCGGCATGGCCCACGCGGCCTGGATCGGCGACCTGACGGCCGCCCAGCGGGACACGGCGTTCGGCGCCGGTGAGGGCCGGCTGGGCTTCTCCGTGCTGCGGATCCCCGTCGGTGAGAACCAGGCGGACTGGGGCCGTGATCTGGCGACGGCGAAGCGCGCGGTCGAGCTCGGCGCGACCGTCTTCGCGTCGCCGTGGAACCCGCCCGCCAGCATGATCGAGACCTTCACCCGCGGCAGCCAGACCAACGCCAAGCGCCTCAGGTACAGCTCGTACGGTGCCTACGCCCAGCACCTGAACGACTTCACCACCTACATGCGCAACAACGGGGTGAACCTGTACGGCATCTCGGTGCAGAACGAGCCCGACTACGCGACGGACTGGACGTGGTGGACGTCGGCGGAGATGGTCCGCTTCCTGCGGGAGAACGCCGGCTCGATCAGCACCAGGGTCATCGCGCCGGAGTCGTTCCAGTACGTGAAGTCCATGTCGGACCCGATCCTCAACGACTCGGCGGCGCTGGCCAACGTCGACATCATCGGGGCCCATCTCTACGGCACGTCGTACGCGAACTTCCCGTACCCGCTGTTCAAGCAGAAGGGCGCGGGCAAGGAACTGTGGATGACCGAGGTCTACTACCCGAACAGCACCGCCAACGCGGGCGATGCCTGGCCCGAGGCGCTGGACGTGGGGGAGCACATCCACCACGCCATGGTGGACGCGGAGTTCCAGACCTACATCTGGTGGACCATCCGGCGCAGCTACGGCCCGATGCGTGAGGACGGTCAGATCAGCAAGCGCGGCGCCATGATGGCGCAGTTCGCCAGGTTCGTCCGGCCCGGGTACGTGCGGATCGACGCGACGGCGAACCCGGCGTCGAACGTCTACGTCTCGGCGTACCGGGGCGGCGACACCGTCGTCATCGTCGCCGTCAACAAGAACACCTCCTCGGTGAGCCAGCAGTTCGCCCTGGCGAACACCACCGCGTCCGGCAGCGTCGCCAACTGGCTGACCGACGCCAGCAGGAACGTCGCGCCCCAGGGCGCGGTCGGCATGTCGAACGGCTCCTTCACCGTCACGCTGCCCGCCCGCAGCGTGACGACCTTCGTGGCCAACGTGAGCGGCACGACGTCGCCCAGCCCGTCGGTCAGCCCGCCGGTCAGCCCCTCATCTTCCCCGCCACCCAGCAGTGGTGGCACGGCGCCACGGGTCACCTACACGATGAGCACCTGGAGCACCGGCTTCACGGCCAACATCAGCGTCACCAACACCGGCACCTCGGCGATCAACGGCTGGACCCTGGCCTTCACCCTGCCCTCGGGCCAGAGCATCACGTCGGGCTGGAACGCCACCTACTCGCCCTCCAGCGGCCAGGTGAGCGCCCGCAACGTCAGCTACAACGGCACGCTCGCCCCGGGGGCCACCGTCGACCTCGGCTTCCAGGCCACCCACACCGGCAACACCGCCGAGCCGACCGCCTTCACCCTCAACGGCATCGCCTGCACCGTGGCCTGACCGGCAGGCGAGCGGCGAACGTACGGGTGCGGCCCCTGCGCGACGCAGGGGCCGCATCGGCTCCTGCGCGTCGTCCGCGACGCGTGTGAGCGCCAACATGTTCCGGCAGGCAATCTGCGCAGGCCGGTGGATGCTGGCTTGTGGCGACGATCGGCCGATGTTAGCGTTCACCCGCCCGGCCTGCAGCCTGCCGCAGGCAGGCGAACGAGTGCGACAAACGCCGGGGGAGTGATGGCCTGGAGCCTCTCGTCGGCGCCTGGGTCCGCCGCGCCGCAGCCCGGTGATTCGGTGGTCCGGTGCGAGAGCCTGGTGCACATCTACCAGACCGGGTCGGTCGAGGTGCAGGCGCTGCAAGGGCTCGACCTCGTGGTGGCGCCGGGCGAGATGATCGCCGTCGTGGGAGCTTCGGGCTCGGGCAAGTCGACGCTGCTGTCCATTCTCGCCGGCGTCGAGACGCCGACCGCCGGCCGGGCGCAGGTCGGCGAGTGGGATCTGCTGACGATGTCCCGGGCCGACCGGGTGCGGTTCCGCCGCACCACGGTGGGCTTCGTCCGGCAGCAGACCGCGAGCAATCTCGTGCCGTACCTGACCGCGCGGCAGGTGATCGACCTGCCGATGACGGCGGCGGGCACGCGGTCCCGGGTCCGGCGGGCCCGCTGCGACGAATTGCTCGAGACGCTCGGCGTCGCCGACTGCGCCGACCGCCGTCCCGCGCAGATGTCCGGCGGGCAGCAGCAGCGGGTCGCCATCGCGGTGGCGCTGGCCAACCGGCCTCGTCTGCTGCTCGCCGACGAGCCGACCGGTGAGCTGGACGGTGCCACCTCCGCGGAGGTGTTCGAGGCGGTCCGGCACGTGAACCGGCAGTTCGGCGTCACCGCCGTCATCGTGACCCACGACCCGGAGGTCAGCGCCCATGTCGAGCGCACCGTGGCCATCCGCGACGGCCGCACCAGCAGCGAGGTGGTGCGCCGTGCCGCGACCGGTGCGGACGGCGACACGCGGGTGAGCGCCGTGGAGTACGCGGTGATGGACCGGGCGGGCCGCATCCAGGTACCGCGCGAGTACCGGGACGCGCTGGCCCTGACGAGGCGGGTCCGGCTGGCGCTGGAGCGCGACCACGTCACCATCCACCCCGACGACACGGGCGCAACCGCGTGAGCGGCACGGATCCGCTGGTGCGGGTGAGCGGGGTCAGCCGTCGCTTCGTGGCCGGTGCGGTGGTCGTGCACGCGCTGCGGGACGTCACCTTCACCGTCGCCGCCGGATCCATGGTGGCCGTGGTCGGCCGGTCCGGTTCCGGCAAGACCACGCTGCTCAACATCATCGGCGGCCTGGACCGTCCGGACCGCGGCACCGTCGTCGTGGACGGCACCGACGTGACCGGCCTCGACGAGGACGGCCTGTCGCGGCTGCGGCGCAGGACGGTCTCGTACGTGTTCCAGACGTTCGGCCTGATTCCGGAGCTGTCGGCCGCCGAGAACGTCGGCGTCCCGCTGCGGCTGGCACGGGTGCCGGGGCGCGAGCGGGAACGCCGTGTCGGCCTGCTGCTCGATCTGGTGGGTCTGGCCCCGCACGCCCGGCAGCGTCCCGGTGAGCTGTCCGGCGGCCAGCAGCAGCGGGTGGCGATCGCCCGCGCGCTCGCGGGTTCGCCCCGGCTGCTCGTCGCCGACGAGCCGACCGGGCAGCTCGACGCGGAGACAGGCCTGTCGGTCATGGCGCTGCTGCGCGGGGTGGTGGAGTCCGAGGGTGTCACCGCACTCGTGTCCACCCACGACCCGGTCATGATCGCGTTGGCGGATCGCGCGATCCGGATCAGTGACGGCCGGATCGACGGGCAGGACGCCGGGTCCGTTCCATGCTGAGGTTCGCCGCGTGCCGGGCGCGGGTGCAGTGGCGGCTGCTGGCTGCGCTGCTGTGCGTCGTAGCCGTCGGCGGAACGCTGCTGGGTGTGTGTGCGCTGCTGGTGACCACCACCGGGGACCGGGCGCTGGAGGTGGCCGCGGCCCGGGCCGGCGCCGCTGATGTCGAGGTCACCGCGTACACCGCCACCATCCGCGGTCAGGACGCGGCGTCGGTCGCCGCCGACACCCGTGCCCTGCTGACCTCGACGCTGGCGCCGCTGCCCGTCACCGTGTCCGGGCAGGCCTCCTCGGCGATGCGGGTCCTGCCGGATGTCCCGGCCGGGCCGTCCGGCGCACCCGCGGTGGCGTATCTGTCGGGTATCGAGCGGCTGGCGGAGCGCGCCGAGCTGACGGCCGGTCGCTGGCCGCGGCGGGCATCGCAGGCCGGGAGGGGGACCGTGCCGCTGGAGGCCGTCGTGCTGGAGACGACGGCACGGAGCCTGGGCCTGTCCGTCGGCAGCCCGGTGCGGCTCGGTGCGGAACTGGTGCGCGACGGCGATCCGGCCGTCGACGTGGTCGTGGTCGGCGTCGCCCGGCCGCTGCCTGGCACGGGCTGGCACCGTGATCTGCTCGGCGGTGCCGGCGTCGACCTCTCCTACGACGAGGGGACCGCGAACCAGCCGTCCGGGACGTTCGGCCCGTTCATCGTGGACTTCGCCGACCTGCTCACCGGCGGCTCGACCCTCAGCCGCATGGAGCTCACCGCCCGCCCGGATCTCTCCGCGGCCCGCCACGACGACCTTGGCGCCGTCGCCCGGGCCGTGGGCGGCGCGGACCGCAGGCTGGCGCGGATCCTCGAGGGCCGGGTGCAGAGCGAACGCGTCGCCTCCGCGCTGCCCTCGACGCTGGCGACCGCCGGTCGGCACCAGCAGGTCACCGACGCCCTGGTCGTGGCCGTCGCCGTGCTGGGGGGTTTCCTGACGGTGGCCGCCCTCGGCCTGGCCGGCCGGCTCACCGCTGCCGTCCGCGCGGGTGAGAGTGCGTTGCTGTCGACCATGGGCACCAGCCGCCGGCGACTCGCCCTGACGGCCGCCGCGGAGGCCGTCGTGCTCGCCGTGCTCGCCGCCGCGGTGGCGCTGCCGGCGTCGTCCGTCCTGCACTCCGCCATCACGCGGCTGCCCGCGCCGGCCGCCGCCGGGCTGTCCACGTCGCCGCGCGTCACCGCCGGGCAGCTGCTCGTGGTGGCCACGACCGCGCTCTCGCTCGTCGTGCTGCTCGTCGTGCTCGCCGCGCGGAACCCGTTCGGCGCCCACCTGCGCGGCCGGCGTACCGGGCTGGCGCAGTCCGGCGGTGACCTGGCCGTGGTGGTGCTGGCCGCGGCCGGTTGGTGGCAGGTCCGCGCGCAACCGGCGCGGCCGGTCCTCGACGCCGACGCGGTGCGCACGGTCGTCCCGACCCTGATGCTGATCGCGGGCGGGCTGCTGACACTGCGTCTGCTGCGACCGGTCCTGGCCCTGGTGGACCGGCTCGCCGGCAGGTCCGACGGGCTCACGTGGCCGCTGGCCGCGTTCGGTGCCGCGCGGCGGACGCAGGCCACCGCCGCCGGTCTGCTGATCGTCATGGCGTGCGCGGCGACGACGTTCGGTGTCGCCCTGGACGCCACATGGCAACGCTCGCAACGCGATCAGGCCGATCTTGCCGTCGGTACCGACCTGGCCCTGACCCTGGACGGGCCGCCGGCGGCCGGTGACGGCGCGGCTGTGCTCGCGGCCACCGGCGGGACGGTCAGCCCGGCCACCGATCGCAGCGTCGCCGTCGGGCAGTGGCTCGGCGGCGGCGGCGGTGACGCGGCCCGGCTGGTCGCCGTGGACACCACGCGCGCCGGTGACCTGCTGCGCGGCCGGTCGCCGACCGGCCGCGGCTGGGCCTGGGCCGCGGCCGCCCTCGCGCCGCCGGCCCGGGCGCTCGGCGTCACGGTCCCGGCCGGCGCCGCGGTGACGATGACCGGCGAGGCCAGCGGCGCGGGCGGGACGACCGCGACCCCGAAGCTGCTCCTGGAGGACGCCACCGGGCTGCGGACGACCTGCGCCGGTGCGCCGGTCCCGCTGGACGGCCGACCGCACCGGCTGACGCCCTGCGGTGCGGTCGAAGGGCTGCGACTCGTCGCGGTGCTGCTGGAACTGGCCGTCGAACCGGCCGTCGACGGCGGGGAGAGCGCCGGCCGTGTCGCCGTCACCGTGGCCGTCCCGGCAACCGGGACCGGCGCCGGGACCGCCGTCGGGGACGGCACGTGGACCGCGGGCACGACCCGCTCGGAACTGGAGCAGGTCACCGGCCCGGCCGTGACCGTGACCGGCTCCGGCGCCGAGGCCCTGGTGCGGATGACGGCGACCGTCCCGCCCGGCGGCCCGCCGCAGGTCACCCGCAAGCTCGTCGCGACCGCCTTCCCCGACCCCGGAGCCGTGCCGGTCACCGTCTCCGCCGAACTGGCGAGCACGCTGAGCGCCGGACCCGGCACCCGGTTCGACCTGACGGTCGGCGACACCGCCGTCCCGGTCACCGTCGCCGGCGTGGTGCCCGCCGTCCCGTCGGCGCCGGGTGCCGCGGCTCTGCTCGCCGACCTGGACACCCTGTCGCGGGCGCTCGCCGTCCAGGGCGACCTGGCGTCTCCGGTGGATGCGTGGTGGGTCGGGCATCCGGCCCACGCCGACGCCGGCGCGCGTGCCACCGCGCTGCACCTGGGCGCCGTCACGACCCGCGCCGCAGAGACCGCCCGGCTCGCCGCCGGCCCGGTGTCCGCCGGGCTGCCGGCCGTGCTGCGGCTGCTCGTGCCCGCCGTGGCGCTGCTGCTGTTCACCGGCGTCGTGCTGCACGTGACGTACGACCTGCAGGCCCGTGCGCTCGAAGCGGCCCGCCTGCGGGGGATGGGCATGACCCGCCGGGAGATCCGCACCATGCTGTTCGGGCAGCACGTCCTGCTGCTGGTGCCGCTGTGCCTGTCCGGAGCCGCTGTCGGCGCACTCGTCACCGAGCTGCTCACGCCCCTGCTCGTGCGCTCCGACACCGGGGCCCCGCCGGATCCCGGTGCCGTCGCGCAGTGGCCGTGGCCCGCTGAGGCGTCGGCGTTCGCCGTTCTGGTGTCCGGTTGCCTTGTCGCGGTCGGTGTGGTGGTCGGCGTACGGACGCGGGCGGTCGACACCACGGATCTGCGGGTGGCGTCATGAGACTGCACTGGCCCAGCATCCGCGGCCGGGCCTGGGCCGACAGCGGCGCACTGCTGTTGTCCGCGGCGGTCGTCGCGCTGGTCGTCCTGCTCGCCGGTGCGGTGCCGGCCCTGCTGCGGGGCATCGCCGACGACGCCGTCGAGGACGCGGTGCGCCGCGCCGGCGACGACGCGGACGTGACGGCGGCCGCGCGGTGGGAGCCGGACGCCGGGCCCACGGGCCGCTTCCGCGCGCCGTGGCTCGCCGACGACGTCGAGGTCCGCCGGCTGCGGGCGCTGAGCGAGCTGGAGCCCGGCCTGCGCGCCGTGCTGGCGTCGCCCGTCGCGTCGGTCACCAGCCCCACGCTCAGGGTCGCCCGCGAGGGCCGGGTGCGGACGTTCCGGATGGCGTATCTGACGGCGGGCACCGAACCCGGTGTCACCTGGCTGGCGGGCGGTGCCCCGGGGCCCGCCGTTCCCGGCGCGGACGACGCCGAGGTCCCGTACCAGACGGCCTGGCTGGTGCGCATCGGTCTGTCCGAGGCCAACGCCGCCGCGCTGGGGGTCGGGCCCGGTGACCGGATCCCCTTGGTGGATGAGCGGGGCACGCCGAAGGACGTGGAGGTCAGCGGGATCTTCCGCGCCATGGACGAGGCCGACCCCCAGTGGCGGCTGGCGCCGTGGCTGCTGGAGCCCGACCCGGGCACCGACCGGATGCGAACCGTCCGGCTCGGTGGCCTGCTGTCACGCGAATCGCTGCCCGACGCCCGCCTCGCCTTCGAAGCGGACGACATGCGGCCCGCCGTGACGTTCGCGCCGCGCCCCGAGGCGTTCACCCTGGAGCACGCGCGGACGGTCGGCGCGGCCGCGGTCGCTCTGGAGGCCGGCTCCGCCTCGCCCAGTGCGTTCGGCACCGAGTCGTCGTGGAACACGCAGCTCGATGCCGTGCTCCGGGACGTCGCCGCGCACATCGATGCCGCGGCGGTACAGATGTCGGTGGTGCTCATCGGTGTCATCGCCGTTGCGGTTCTGGTGCTGATGCTCGTCGCCGACCTGCTGGTCCGTCGGCGGGCCCCGGCGCTGGTCCTCGCCCGGCGCCTCGGTGTCGCGTTGCCGGTCCTCGGCGCCGAACTGCTGGTCGAGGCCGCCGTGACGGCGGTCGTGGCCGCCGCGGCCGGGCTGGGCCTCGCGCGGGCGGTCGTTCCCGCCGTCGCCTGGGCCTGGGTCGCGCCCGTGATCCTCGCCGCGGCCGCCGTCACGCCGGTCTTCGGCATGCGCACCGCCGCTCTCGCCACCCGCGACCGGCCGGTGTCGGCGAACCGCGCCGCCCGCCGGTTCGCCGCCCGCACCCGGCACCTGCGCCGCCTGGTCCTGGAGGGCGCCGTCGTGGCCGCCGCGACCGCCGCCTTCGTCGCGCTGTACCAGCGCGGCGTGCACCCCGAAGGCGGTGCGGCACTGCCGGCGAGCGCGCCCACGCTCGGCGCGCTGGCCGGGGCGCTGGTGCTGGCGCGGCTGCTGCCGCCCGGCATGCGCCTGCTGCTGCGCCAGGCGCTGCGTTCCCGCCACCCGGTCGCGGTGTTCGGCGTCGCCCGTGCGGCATCGACCTCCGGGCGTGGCCTGCCGCTGGTCACGCTGGTTGCCGCGGGGGCACTGGCGTCGTTCGTCCTCACCGTCGGCGCGAGCGCCGAGGCAGGCATCCGGGACACGGCGTGGCGGACCGTCGGCGCCGATGCCCGCGTCGACCTCACCGACGGCTCCGCGGACGGGCCGGCCCGGCAGATCGCCGCCGAGCCCGGGGTCCGCAGGGTCGTCACCGCGCAGGTCACCGACGCGGCGGAGGTCGCGACCGCCGACGTCTCCGTCTCGACACGCCTGGTGATCGTGGACGCGGCCGGGTTCGGCCGGATGCTCGCCGACACGCCGCTGCCGGGTGCGCCGTCACTGGCGCGGCTGAGCGCGCCGGCCGGGGGAGGCGTGCCCGCGCTGGTGCGTTCGGCCGACGGCAGCCTGCGGCCCGGCATGAGCCTCGAGCTGCGCCGGGCCGGCGAACCGGCGATCCGCTCACCGCGGTCGGTACCGCCCCGCCGTCGGCGGCGCCGGCGACGTCGTCCTCGTGGACGCCGCGGCCCTCGCCGCCGCCGGGATGCCGGTCGCGCCGAACACGATCTGGGTGACCGGGCCGGGCGCCCAGCGGGCCACCGCCGCGACCACCACCGGGCACACCGTGCTGCGGACCGACGTGCTGCGATCCCTCCGCGACGCGCCGCTGGTCTCCGGTCTACTGCGGCTCTCGGCGGCCTCGGTGGTGATCCTGATGGCGCTCGGGCTCATGGGGCTGATGCTGGGCGCCGCGGCGCAGGCGCCGCAGCGGTGGCTGACGTTGAGCCGCTTGCGGACCCTTGGCCTGCGCCTGCGGGATGCCCGCGGGGTCGCGGCCGGGGAACTGCTGCCGGTCGTGGTGATCGCCGGCCTGACCGGCCCGCTGTTCGGCGTGCTGCTCGCCGGGGCGGCCCTCGGACCGCTGTCGCTGCCGCGGGTCACCGGGCAGGCCACCGATCAGGTCCTGACCCCGCCGTGGGGCTGGCTCGGGGCTGTGCCGATGATGTTCCTGGCGGCGCTTGCCGTGGTCGTCGTCGTCGAATCGGCACGGCGCCGCCGTTGGCGGCTGGCCGCAGCGTTGCGGATCGGCGAAGGTTAGGCAGCGAAGTCACGTGTGATCCTCAATTCGGGTCCTTGCCCGCCGATGGTTTCCTCGGTCAGGTGGAATCCGCCGTCAAGCCGGGGGTGGGGCATGTCGAGCGGATTCGACGCGGCGGTGGCCGGGGCCGCCACGCCCGCGCAGCTCATCCGGCTGAGCCGGGGGCGGCTCGCGGTGTCCGACCCGGAGGGCGCCCGGGAGCTCGCCGCCGCGGCCGCCGACGACCCGGCCGCCCGGGCCGAGGCGCTGTCGATCATCGCCACGTGTCACCGCCTGCGCGACGAGTACCCCGACGCCCTGGCCGCCGCGCAGGCCGCCGCCGAGCTGGCCCGGGCCGGCGCCGACCCGGCGATCGAGGGGCGCGCCCGCAGCGAGGTGGCCCGGGTGCTGCTGGCCGCCGGCGAGACCTCCGAGGCGCTGGAGGAGAGCACGGCCGCGCTGGCCCTGGCCGAGGCGAGCGGCACCCTGGAGGCAGTCGTCCCGGCGCTTGCCGCCGTGGCGAACGTCTATCTGGTGATGCAGCAGTTCGACCTGGCGGTGCAGCTGTGTGAGCATGGCGCCGAGGTGGCCCGGCTGATGGGCGACGAACTCGCCGAGGGCGTCATGCTCGACACCGGGGCGTGCGCGATGAGCGCGCTGGCCTTGGCGGCACGTGCGGACGGCGACGAGGAGGCCGCCCTCGCGTACGCCATGGACTCCGCCGACCGGTCGCGGGCCGCGATGCTGATCGCCCGCCGGCTCGGGCACCGGCGGAACGAGTCGACCGCGATGGCCAACCTCGCCGAGGTGCTCGCCTTCGTCGGCGACGCCGACCAGGCGCTGCGGCTGCTGCAGTCGTGGGAGATCGACGTGCAGCGCGACACGGTGTACACGATCACCCACCACCTCGACACGCGCGGGCAGGTCTACCTCGCGCTGGACCGGCACGACGAGGCCATTGCGGCGTTCGCGCGGGCGCTGGAGCTGGCCGAGAGCAAGAACGCGGCGCTGACCGCGGCCGAGCACCTGGCCGAGGCGCACGAGCGCAACGGGGACCCGGGCGCCGCCCTGACCGCCTACAAGCGGTTCCATCAGCTGTACTGCCAGGTGGCCTCGGAGACCGCGCAGCGCAACGCCCGGGTGGCGGCCGTGCGGATGGAGACCGAGCGGGCCAAGGCCACCGCCGAGCAGGAGCGGCGCCGCGCCGACGGCCTGCTGCGGATCAGTCTCGAGGACCCGCTGACCGGGCTGGCCAACCGGCGCCGGCTCGACGACGAGCTGGCCGCCGGGGCGGACGGGCAGACGATCGCCCTGATCGACGTGGATCATTTCAAGCAGGTCAACGACCGGTACTCGCATCAGGTCGGCGACGAGGTGCTGCGCGTGCTGGCGGCGCTGCTGCGCACGGGCTGCCGCGGCGAGGACGTCGCGGCCCGCTACGGCGGGGAGGAGTTCGCCGTGCTGTTCCGCGGCATGGCCGACGACGAGGCGATGGAGGCGGCGACGCGGCTGCGGTGCCTGGTCGAGGAGTTCCCGTGGAGCACCGTCGCGGTCGGCCTCGAGGTCACGGTGAGCATCGGCGTGGCGTCCGGCCCGGATCTGCTCGCGCTCGCCGACCTGCGCCTCTACCAGGCCAAACGGGCTGGCCGTAACCGTGTGGTCGGCCCGCCCGCGCCCGGGATGACCGGCCGGGCCGCCTGACCGTCAGGCGTCCGCGAACGCGGGAGGCGTCAGCCGGGCAGTGGACGGTGGATCGACTTGTAGGTGATGTACTGCTGGAGACCTTCGACGCCGTACTCGACGCCGAGGCCCGAGCTGTGGCGGCCGCCGAACGGTGCGGCGCGGTTCGAGGCGAAGACGTTGATGCCGACGGAGCCGGAGTCGACCCGCCCACAGGCACGAACCATCGGTGCCGGCGGCCAGCGGACCGGGCCGGACGCTTCGCGGCCGTGCGTGCCGGCGACGTCGTTATGCGGGGGCGTCGGTCCAGTCCGGGTACTTCGCGGCCCGCCCGTCGCCGGAGGAGCGGCCGCGCAGCCGGCGGGTCACCCACGGCAGGACGTGCTCGCGGTAGTACCGCGCCTCGGCGAGGACCCCGCGCACCGGCGGGGCGGCGGGCAGCCGGTGCGCGTCGGCGGGGTGTCCCAGCGCGGCCAGCACCAGCCCGGACACCCGCAGGTGCCCGGCGGCGTTGAGGTGCAGGCGGTCCGCGGACCAGTACTCGGCCCGGCGCAGCTCGTCGTCGCCGAAGCAGTCCACGAAGAGCACGTCGTGACGGGCGGTGAGCTCGCGGACCGCCACGGTCAGCGCGGCGGCGCGGCGGCGCAGCACGTGCCCGAGCGGCAGGTGCGCGGACGGGTCGGCGCCGCTGAGCACCAGGATGCGGACCCCAGCGGCCTCGCACCGCTCGACGGCGCCCTCGATGAGGGTCACCAGGCGCTGCAGGTCGGCGCCGCGGCGCATCATGTCGTTGCCGCCGCCGTTGAGCGAGATCAGGGTCGGTTTCGGCGACATGGCCAGGGCGGTGTCGAGCTGGGTGGTGACGATCGGTTCGAGCAGCCGGCCGCGGATCGCGAGGTTGGCGTAGTACACCGGCTCACCACCGCCGGCGAGGGCGGCCGCGACGAGGTCCGCCCAGCCGCGTGGCGTGCCATCGGGCCGCTCGTCGCCCATGCCCTCGGTGAAGCTGTCGCCGATCGCCACGTACCGCATTGCCCCCGCCTTCCGTTTCGCAACGCACCAGGTTACGCGAGCTGCCGCGGCGGCGTGAAACACGGTGGCGGCGTCAGTACCTGGCGACGAGCACCGGCGTGGGCGTCGCCGGGGTGCTGGTTCAGCAGCTGGGTCAGGTACAGCTGTCCCGGTGGTGTCCCGGGCCGTGTCGGGTCACGTGACCCATCGCCCGCCGCCTATGGCATGCCTACGGTTTCACCAGCCCATCGGATGTTGTCGGCCACAACAAACTCGAACCGCCGGGGTCCGCCATCCAATCCGTGCACGCCGGAAAACGGCAGTTTACATTGGCCGAACCCGAGGTGGTCGGCCAGAAAGGGATTGCCCCATGGGATTCCTGTCTCGACGCAGAGCGGCCGCTGAACACCTCCACGCGAGACGCGGCCGACGTCGCCGGCTTGTCACGATGAGCGCGGTCGTGGCGTTCCTGGCTGCTGCCGACACCGTGGCCGGGAGCGCTGCGCCGAACTCGGCGGCACGGCATCGATCACGCCGAACCTACCCGCCGGCACCCAGGTGATCTGCCGGCTGCCCATCCCCGCTACCGGCACCAACGCCCACCTGGCGGCGACACCGAACCGGACCGGTTACCTGCCTGAGGCGGCTTTGCACCTCATGCCTGGTGTGATACCAGGCAACACGAGAGGTCGAGAGTAGGGAGGCGTTGCGGTGACTTCACCGGTACGGCTCACCCAGGAGGAGATCACGACGCTGAGCGATCTTGCGAGGGAGCAGCGACCGCTGCTGCTTCGCCACGGCGTCGACATCCGGGCGTGGGGGCCGAGCGAGGACGGCGCGTTCTTCGACATCCTGTACACCGGCGACGGCCGGCCGACGGATGACCTGACGGCGCCATTCCACCGGCGCAGGCCGGGGACGGTTCGCTTCACCCGGACGCAATTCATGTCCGGCTATCGGGATCCACTGCACTAGCACTGCAGTTGGCTGCGCCGATCCATGTGGGGTTGATGGCATGGCTCGTGGGCTGGATTGTCGAGGTGAGGTACATGGAGTTTCAGCGGGCACGGGAGGAGGTGCGACGAATCCTGCGCGCGGATCTCTCTGACTTGGCCGTCGCCGGGAGCGCCGGTGTGGCACCGCCGCCGGCTGTCCGTGACTGGCACATTCCTGAACGGGACAGGAATGTGCTGTCAGGGTACGGCCTGCCCGCTGTCGAGGAGGATGACGTCTTCGCACGTGTAGGGGCCGATTTCCAGCCTGAGTCAGAGCCACCTACGCGACGGCGGAACTGCGTGCCTATCGGATCGCTCTCTGTGCGGACGTGCGGATCGTGTGCCAGGAATCAGCCGGCGTGGTGATTGCCGTGCCCAACTTCCGGGAGTTGGCCGGCCCGCTGCGTGACCTGCATCCTGAGGGGGTCGCCGACGAAGTGATCAACAGCGGTGCCGGCGCATTCGTGGATTTCTCATGGCGTTGGTACTGGTTGTCGGAGATCCTTTGCAGCGTCCACGATGAAGCGGACAGATCCGACGACGCGGCTTGGCACGCAAGTAGCGGCGGGGCGCAGGGCGTTCGGCCCGGAGCTGACTTCGATGCCTATGAGCCATATCGGTTGCTGTGCAGTGAGGTCCGGCGGAGCTTCGCGGCCGTGGACCAAGAGGCGTTTACCGGAGCATCGTCGATGTGGTCGAACCTGATCGGCGGATTCGATTAGCTGTTGTCGGTGCCCCGCGCGTCGCGGAAAGCGCGCTCAACCGCAGTCACCTGACGGGGGCTCGGGCGCGCCGCCTGGCCGGCTAGGAGGTGAGGTCCGAATGATTCGGCCGGAAGTTCGTGAGTTCATCAGCCTCGGAAGACTGCCATCGGAAGATCTTGAGCCTGATGACGTTCTTGAGGTGCTTGTCAGGCGCGCCGGAGAACTTCTGGACCGTATTGAGCGCCCCGTGACGGACGAGGAGGCGCTCGCAATGGCCGAGTGCTTCGGTGACGATGAGTGTTTCGGACTGGCCCATACCCTGCGACACACCATCGAGACTGCTCCGGCTGGGGGATCGGAGGGTGTGCGGCGGTGGCGTGAAAGAGCGTTCGGGATCTTCGAATGATGCCCATGACCGGTGGCCCTGCCGACAATTCAGTGTGCGTTCGCCGCGGCGGGCCCCATCACGTACATGGCGTTGAGGTCGCGGCTGCTGATACAGCGGTTCAGGTGTGCGTAGATGAAGTTGAGGCCGGGCGTCGTGCCCCAGTGCCCGAGCAGGCGCGGCTTGACGTGTTCGGGGCGCAGCGGCTGGCGCAGCAGAGGGTTGTCCATCAGGTAGATCTGCCCCACCGACAGATAGTTGGCGGCCCGCCACCACGCGTCGATCCGGCTGAGTTGCATGCCTGTCCTCCCTTTCGCCCGGTGGGTAGGCAGACCCGCGCTCCGCTCACCTCCCCTCCGCGGCGTGAGGCCGCTGCCGGTGCCCGACGGCATCATGGGGTCGTAGCCGGAGCGTGGGGGTGTGCGGCATGCAGTACGTGGCGGTGGAGCCGGTGGTCACCCGGGCGTCGTTGCCCGGGCTCGCGGACGTGGTGTGGGCCAACGCCCGTCGAGACCCGGAAGTGGTGCAGTTCGTGCGGCCCGACCCGGATGCCGGGTCCTGGCCCGGGCCGATGTCGGTGACTTGCCTGGCCTTCCGTACTGATGTTCGTGATGTCGCTCTGGGGTTCCTCGCCGCCGGTGTCGAGCACGGTGACCGGGTAGCGTTGATCAGCGGCACGAGGTACGAGTGGACGCTCGTGGACTACGCGTTGTGGGCGATCGGCGCGGTGACGGTTCCGATCTATGAAACTGCCAGCCGCGAACAGATCGAGTGGATCCTGGCCGACTCCGGCGCGGTGGGATGCGTGACGGAGACCGGTGACCACGCCGCGACCGTCAATGGCCTGCGGCCCCTTCTGCCCGCGCTGCGCAGCACCTGGCAGATCGGTGCGGGAGAGCTGGTTACCCTGGCCGAGCACGGCCGGGCCCTCGACGATGCCCGGCTCGATGCGCGCCGGGAACGGGTGACCGGCGCGGATACGGCCACGATCGTGTACACCAGCGGGACGACCGGTCGTCCGAAGGGTTGCACGCTGACACACCGCAACATTCACTGCGACGCGGCGGGCGCGCTCACGGCACTACCGCATCTGTTGCATCCAGGGGCGTCGACGGTCCTGTTCCTGCCCCTCGCGCATGCGTTCGCGCGCCTGATCCAGGTGGGGACGGTGCAGGCGCGAGCGACGATGGTGCACAGCGCCGACATCGCCGGTGCACTGGATCAGCTGCGCCGGCACCGGCCGACGTTCATCCTTGCTGTGCCGCGGGTGTTCGAGAAGCTGCACCAGCAGGCCAGGCAGAAGGCCCGCGAGTCACGCCGCGGCTCGCTGTTCTCGGTGGCCGAGCGGGTGGCGGTGCGCTACAGCCGAGCCCTGGACAGCTCGCGCGGTCCGAGCACGCCGCTGCGGCTGCTCCGCGCCGCGTGCGACATGGCGGTGTACCGCAAGCTCCGGGCGGCGCTTGGCGGGCGATGCCGGACCGCCATCGTCGGCGGGGCGCCACTCAGCGAGCGGCTGGGGCACTTCTTCCGCGGCGCGGGAATCACGGTCCTGGAGGGGTACGGACTGACCGAGACGTCGCCGGCGCTGACCGTGAACACGCCGTCGGAGCAGCGGATCGGCACCGTCGGCCGTCCCTTGCCAGGGGTGGAGATCCGCATCGCCGACGACGGCGAGATCCAGGCGCGCGGCGATGTGGTCTTCCCCGGCTATTGGAACGCCCCGGACGCCACCCGTGCCGCGTTCACCGCTGACGGCTGGTTGCGCACCGGAGACCTCGGTCGCCTGGACGCGAACGGATTCCTCACCATCACGGGTCGTATGAAGGAGGTGCTCGTCACCGCGTCGGGCAAGAACCTGACGCCCGCCCCGATCGAGGAGGCCATCCGCGCACACCCACTGGTCAGCCAATGCATGCTCGTTGGCGACGGCCGGCCGTACGTCGCCGCACTCGTCACCATCGATCCTCAGGCCTGGACCCGCTGGACCTCCGCTCACGGCCGGCCCGAGTCGTCGCTCGCCGACCTGCGCGACAACGCGGACCTGCGTAACGAGATCGGTTCCGCCGTCAACCGAGCCAACCGGGCGGTGTCGAAGGCCGAACAGGTCAAGACCTTCCGGATCCTGCCGCGCGACTTCACCGAGGCCGACGGCGAGCTCACCCCCACCCTCAAGGTCAGACGCAACGTGGTAGCGGAACGGTTCGCGACCGACGTCGATGCCCTCTACCGCGCCCGCTGAAAGCCTTCGTGGTCGTAGGCACGTGCCGAGCAGCGTCACCGCCGCCGCACCCATGCCGACGCAGCCGGACGTGAAGTGCGATGCCGTGAACTGGGTTGTCCGCCGCGACACCGTCTCGTAACGGCGTTGTGCGCGTTGCGCCGTAGGCTGCCGCGCCATGCAGTGGGAGCTGTTCGGGTTTGGACTGGCGTTCGTCGTGACGGGCGTGGCCCTCGCGACGAACGTCGGCGGGGTCGTTACGAGGTGCGTCACGATGCCCTCGGATCTGGCCGCCTCCGTGAGCCGGTTCCGGCAGGTGCCAGCCGATCGGGAGCGCGACGTGGTCCGCACCGCGCGGCTGGTGGGCATCCTGGCGGCCGTCGCTGGGCTGGCGATGACGGTCAGCGTGCTGTGGCGATGAGCGTCCCAGCGGTGCACAGACCTGTACGGCCACGCGGCGCACGACACGTCGCCGCCTGCCGCCTGCCGCGGGCGGCGACGCGGTCGATCAGCATGAACAGGCGGGATTCCAGGCCGTGTGTGCACCGGACGAGGTCGGTCATCCGAGCTGTCTCCGCCGGTTCGGTGGCGATCTTGGCGAAGCCCGTGACGCGGCGGAGGCGTTGTTGACCAGCGGCAGGCACGACCGGCCGTTCGAGCGGGACATGAACGAGGTCCGCGACGCGGCCGAGGCCTACGACAACGACGGGGTCGCGGTGGTGTGTGACCAGCCCATCCTCGGTGCCACCGGGGCGGTAGCCGCCGCCCACGAGGCCGGGTACCGTCCGGCCGCCGCTGCCTTCACGCCGGTCTTCCTGCTGCTCACCGGCAGTTGGAGGCCCACCGCGAGAGCGATCCGGACGGGCGGGTCCTGCAGTTGGCCTGCTCCGTCAACGCAACGAGCCTCAGCGAGGACGTCATCGTCGGCCGGGTCCTGGCACTCCTGGACAGCACGGGACGGCGCCGAGGAAGCCGATGGAGGGCCCGCGGGTCGTGCCCCGGCGCACGAGACCGCGCCCGTAGGCCAGGTACAGGACTGCGATCGCCACCAGCATCCCTCCGAGAGCCACCGCTGAGCGGAGGGCACGTCGCAGAGCGCCATGGCGCAGAGCGTCAGGGCGAAGATCACGGCGAAGTAGGCGTCCCAGAGCCGCCCACGTTCTCACCTGCGCCCTGCAAGCTCGGCCGCGCGTCCACGTTCACCCCCGCCTAGACCGTGCTGCCTCCCGCCGGGCTGCTCGGCGGCGTACGCGTGCACGAGCGGGTGCATACCGAATGCGCCTGCCCGCCGCTCGGTGATCAGGTGCGCCTCCACGAGTTCGTCCAACGCTGCCCGGTCTGCGGCGAAGCACTCCCGCACGATCAAGCCCGGCTGCTGGCCGAGGCGCCGCAGGAGCGCTGCCGCCCGGGGCCGCAGGGCCAGGTAGGACCAGGACAGCACAGTGCGGACGTCGGCCCGTGCGTCGCTGCCGGCGAACCGGTCGAGCGGGGCGTCGACGTACCGCAACTGCCGATGCAGGCGTGCCAGCGGCACGGCGGGGTGTGCCAGCGCGCGGGCGGCGGCGACGGCCAGTGCCAGCGGCAGACCTTCGCACAGCTCGACGATGCCGTCGGCGGCCGCGGATTCGCGCTCCACCCGCGCCGCGCCGAGCCGTTCGACCAGCAGCGCACGACCGGCCGCACGGTCGAACGGCCCAAGGCGGAGCACGTGCCCGCCCGTCATGTCACCGAGCGTCCGGCGGCTCGTAACGAGTACGAGGCTCGGTGACCGCCCGGGCAGCAGCGCACGTACCTGGGCAGCGTCGCGGGCGTTGTCGAGGACGACCAGTGCGCGCCGGCCGGCCATGACGGAGCGGTACCGCCGGGTGAGGCCGTCCAGGTCGGCGGGCAACAGCGTGCCGGGTACGCCGAGCGAGCCGAGCAGGATCGTCAACGCCTGGGCTGGCGGCAGGGCCGGGCGGGCGTCGTACCCGCGCAGGTCGATCCAGAGCTGGCCGTCGGGAAACGTGTCGGCGGCGCGGCGGGCGACGTAAGCCGCGAGCGCCGTCTTGCCGATGCCGCCCGTCCCGGTCACCGCGACGGGTCGCCGGTCGCCGCCGCCGACCAGTGCCTCGAGTTGGCGCAGCTCCGCGGTACGCGCGACGAACCCGGCGATCGCGTTCGGCACCTGCCGGGGTACGCCCGGCGGTCCGGCCCGGTCGGCGGTGACGAGACGGTCGGCCAGCACGCTCGCGTGCAGCTGCCGCAGCGCCGGCCCCGGGGCGACCGCAAGGTCGTCGGCAAACCGCTGCCGGGCGCGTTCGTACGCTTGCAGCGCGTCGGCTCGGCGGCCGGCCCGGTGCAATGCCGTGACCAACTGACGCCACAGCGGCTCGGCCAGCGGGTACCGGCCCAGATACTGCAGCGCGGACTCGGCGGTCTCGTCGAGCCGGCCCAGGCGCAGGCCAAGGTCGTGGAAGCGGGTGAGGATGCTCAGCCGCTGCTTGTCGAGGGCGGGGACGTACGTGCGGTGCAGCAGGTCGGACGGCACGTCGCACAGCGGTTCGCCGCGCCACAGCGTGAGCGCCCCGCGCAGTGCCGCGGCCTCCGCGTCCGGATCGTCACGGTGGGCGGCCGCGTCCGCCTCGCCCAGGAGCCGGGCGAGCGAACCGGTGTCGACCGTGCCCGGGTCGACGTCGATGCGGTACCCGCCGGGGTCGCTGACGATCACGGGTGCCAGGCGCGACTGTGCGAAGGCGGCACGAACCCGCAGGATGTGCAGCTGCAGCGCACGTCGCGCGTCGGCCGGCGGGCGGGTCCCCCAGACGGCCTCGGCGAGCTCGGCCACCGGCACGGTCCGCCCCGGCGCGAGCAGCAGGGCGGCGAGCACGATGCGGTACTTGGGGGAGCGCAGCTGCATCGCGCCCCGGGCGCCGGAGTGCACCGTGAGCGGCCCGAGGACGCCGAAGCGCAGGTCGTCGCCGTTCACGTGGCCGGCCCGCGGCGGGGTGACCTCCGCGGTACGAGCGGGGCCAGGTGCAGCAGACCGGCGCCGTCGGCGGCCACCAGCCCGGTCAGCTCGTCGCGGCTGGTGACGAGCACCGCGCTGCCGGGCCCGCCCGGCAGCAGCGGACGCACGTCCTCGGCGGCGCCGGCGTCGTCGATCACGACCAGTGCCCGCCGGCCGTCCATCAGGGTGCGGTACAGCCCTGCCCGGCTCTGCGGGTCGGACGGAATGACGTCGTGCGGTGCGCCCAGCCCGTGCAGGAACCGGCCGAGTGCCGCTCCCGGCGAGACCCGGGGCCCGCGGGGCCAGCGGTGGCCGCGCAGGTCCGCCCACAGCTGACCGTCCGGGAACCGGTCCGCCGACAACCGTGCCCAGCGCAGTGCCAGCGCGGTCTTGCCCACGCCGGCCGTACCGGTGACGACCACCAGCCGGGCCGGCGACGACGGGTCGCGGTGCGGTGCCAGCATGGCGTCCAGTGCGGCGAGCTCGGCCGTGCGCCCGGCGAAGCCGGTCCGGCCGGCGGGCACCTGGTGCGGGACGGCGGGCGCCAGGACCGCACCGGTGGCGTGGGACCGCAGGCCGTCCAGGACGGATGCGTGCAGCCGTCGCAGCTCCTCGCCCGGGTCGACGCCCAACGCGTCGGCGATGTGCCGGCGTGCGGTGTGGTACGCGGCGAGCGCGTCCGCGCGCCGGCCGTCGCGGTGCAGCGCGGTCACCAGTTGCACCGACAGCCGTTCACGCAACGGGTGCGCAGCGGTCGCGGTGCGCAGCTCGTCGACCAGGTCGTGATGGTGGCCGAGGCGCAGTCCGGCGTCGAAACGCCGTTCGAGCGCGCGCAGCCGTTGCTCGTGCAGTCCCGGCGCGTGCAACCGGTGCAGGGTGCCGGACGGGACGTCGGTTAGCGGCTCGCCGCGCCACAGGTGCAGCGCCCGGCGCAGCGCCGCAACCGCCGCCGCGGGGTCCGCCGCGCGATCGGCGTCGTCGAGCTGCCGCCGGAACCGGTTGACGTCAAGGGACTCTGCCAGTAGCTCGATGCGGTACCCGTCGGCGCTGGTGGTGATCAGCCCGGCGCAGCCCGTCGCGGCGAGCTGCGCCCGCAGCCGCACCATCGCCAGCTGCACGGCGCGCCGGGGGTTGCGGGGCTCATGCCCGTCCCACACCGCCGCGACAAGGTCCCTGACCGTGACGACCTGGCCGGTCTGCAGTGCCAGGGCGGCCAGCAGTGTCCGATGCTGCGGTGAGCGGACCGGCACGGACCGGCCGCGGACCCGCAGGACGAACGGGCCGAGCAGTCCGATCGTGACGTCCACGGCGTCTGCGGGCGGGCCGAGCATGTCCCAGCGGCTCCTTTCATCTCGCGTTGCGGATCCGTGGCCGAGGCTAGGCCCCGGCACCGGTCGTGACGACTGATTCGCCGAAGACGACATCGGCCGGGTCATCGGGTGCCGCGGACGGGCGGCGGCGTACGGCCGGCCCACCGGCCAGCCCGCCTGGTGAGGGTGAGGTCACCGGCGGGGTACTCCAGCAGCTTGGCGCGCCACTGCGCTGATGCGACGTCAATGCGTCGAAGTGCTGCTCGGCGATCCGCTGCGGCGCGCCGGGGAAGTGGTGCCGCCAGCCCACCGCGTCCGCCGCGGCGGACGCCACCTGCGTGCCGGCCAGCCGTTCGACGACCCGCAGGGTGCCGTCGATGCCGGACAGGACGCCGTCGGCGGCGCCGCGCGGGACAGTGGGACGACCGAACGCGGTGTCAGTCGATCGATGGACAGTCCGCCGCCGCTGCTTCAGATCGGCTTCACCGGCGTGGTACCGCAGCGGTATGCACGGTTCGCACGATTTTCTGAGCGTGGTGCTCGGTTAGCGTGACGCGGTGTCATATCCCCCGTATCTCTCCCGTCCCGCCCCGGCTTCGCCGTTGCCGCTCTACGCGGCGTGCGGGGTGTTCACCGCCTGCGCCCTGGTGTCGCTGGTCTTCGCGCTGGTGAACTGGAACGGTGACGGCCAGGCCCGCAGCCTGGCCGGCGTCATCGGCATCGTGCTGTCGGGACGGATCACCGGCAACATCGACTTCGGTATCTCAGCCACCATGACGGTCGCCTGCACGACCTTCACGCTCGCGCCGCTGCTGCTGGCCCGGCTGGCGTTCGCCCGCTGGGCACTGGTGTTCATCGGCGCCGTCGTCACGGTCTACTACCTGTACGCGGTCGGGTATCTCGTCTCACACGACGCCGTCCGGCTCGCTGGTGTGCCTGCGGTGGCGGCCCTGATGTGGGGCGGCGCGACCGTACTGGCGATGCTGCCACCCACCACACGCGCCCTGCGGAGGATGCGGTGACAGGCCCCGGGGTCTCGCGGCGTGCCGGTCCGGCCGACCGGTGGCCGACGGCGCTGGGGCTCGCGGCCGTCGCCGGTGCCGTCACGGTGATCGTGCTGCTCGATCGCGAGGCCGAGCTGTTCGGGCCCGCGGTGGCTACGATGGCGGCGATCTACCTCGCCGCGTACGGTACCGGTCGGCCGGTCTCGGCGTGGCCGGCGTTCGTCGTGCTGAGCGCCGTCGTCTCCGTCCTGCACGTCCTTCGGCTGTCGGGCGCGACGACGCTCGACCCGGCTGTCGGGATGGCCGGCGTGCTGCTCGTGCTGTGGTGCTGGCTGCTGCTTCGCCGGCTGTTCACCGACGTCCCCAGGTTCTGGGTGCAGACCGCCGGCATGGTGGTGTTCGGTGCCCTCACGCTGCTGTGCGCGGCGGTGCAGCCAGCCCTCGGCACCGCCGTGGCCGGCGCCGCGTTCCTCGCCCACGGCGCCTGGGACATGTACCACTTCAAGGCGGACAAGGTCGTCAACCGTCCCTGGTCGGAGTTCTGCGCCGTGGTTGACGCCGGCGTCGGCACCGCCCTGATCGCCGCCGCCCTGCTGTAGGCGCCGCGAAACCCGGAGCCGCTGCCCAGGCAGCGGCTCCGTCGTCGTTGCGGGACCGGCCGGTTCAACCCGGTGCCGGCGCCCGGCTCCACCAGGTGGTTGATCCCCGCCGTGCCCGCCGGCGGCAGGTTGGTCGGGGCAAGCACCCGTCAGCCGATCTGCGGTGTATCCGCATGGCACTGAGGAGCAGAGCATGAATGTGGACAGCCACCATGACAATCCCGCACGTCACCGCCCGCCGGGCGCGGCGGATGCCCGGGCACCCCGGCGGGACCGGCGATGGTTCGCCCTCGTGGTCGTCGCCGTCGCGCAACTGATGACCGCGCTGGACGGCACCGTCGTCAACATCGCACTGCCGTCCGTGCAGTCCGCGCTGGACTTCGGCGACGCCGACCGGCAGTGGGTGATCACCGCGTACGCCGTGTCGTTCGCCGGCCTGCTGCTGGTCGGCGGACCACCGGCGCCATCATCGCAAGCCCCCGCCGCGGCGTCGCCGCTGAGCCCGGTCGTCCAGGCCAGGTTGGCGGTGTTGGTGCCGACCGTGAACTGGTCCCGCAGCGGCTCGGCGATCCGCACGGCGGTTCCGGCGAGCGCGACGGCCCGGGGCAGCTCACCGGTGTACAGCGCCGCCCAGGTCTGTACCGCGTGCGCGAACGACGCACAGAACCGGTCACCGCGCCGCAGTGCAGCGTCGGCCAGCGGCTGCACGAGCCGGACGGCGTCGTCGTGACGGTCCCGGTTGGTCAGCGAGCACGCCTGCATCAGCAGCCCGAAGCCGGCGGTGAACGGGTCGCCGGCGGCCTCTCCGCACGCCCGGGCCTCCGCGAGGGTGCGCTCCGAACCGGCCGCCCTGCTCGCCGGGCAGTACCAGCGACTTGTCGACGAGCCGGCCGATCGCGTTGAGCATGGTGCACGCCGTGCCCTGCTCGCCGTCGCCGGTGCACACCGCGAGCGCGGCGTCGAGGGTGAACCCGCCGGCGAAGAGCCCCAACCGGCGGAACACCCGCTGCTCGTCCGGCTCGAGCAGGGCGTAGCTCCAGTCCATCGACGCCAGCAGCGTCTGATGGCGGGCGACGCCGCCGCGCGGCCCGCCGGCCAACAGCCGGAACCGGTCGTCGAGGCCGGCGGCGAGCTCGGCCGGTGTCAGCGCCCGCATCCACGCCGCGGCGAGCTCGATGGCGAGAGGGATGCCGTCCAGGCGGCGGCAGATCGCGTCGACGGCGTCCGCTGCGTCGTGCAGCGGGCCGACGTCCCGGCGGACCAGCGCGGCCCGCTCGGTGAACAGCCGCACGGCGTCCCATTGCCCGAGCGACGGTACCCGCCACACGAGCTCGCCGGGGACGCCGAGCGGCTCGCGGCTGGTGGCCAGGATCGACACCTGCGGGCACGCCCGCAGCAGCGCGGCGGCGAGCTCGGCCGCGGCGTCCAGCACCTGCTCACAGGTGTCCAGGCACAGCAGCATGTCGCGATGCTGCAGTTGCGAGCACAGTGCCGCCAGCGCGCCGGCCGCCGGCTGGACCGGGGCCCGTACGGACGCCGCGGCCAGTGGTGCGACCAGCGACGGCTCGGCGACGGCGCCGAGATCGACCCACCACCGCCGTCCGCCCACCGGCCGGCGGGCCGGGCCGCGGCCTGCACGGCGAGGCGGGTCTTGCCGCAGCCGCCGGCGCGGCCAGGGTCACCAGCCGTGCGCCGGCGACGGCGCGTTCGAGGTCGTCCAGCTCGGCGGCGCGGCCGACGAAGCTGGTCAGCTGCGCCGGGAGGTTGTCGGGCGGCACCTGGCCTCAGTCCCGCGCCCCGCCCAGCGCCCGCAGCTCCGTCAGGCGGTCGCGGGCGCCCTCGTGGCCGCCCCCGGCCGCCGCGGTGAGCCACGTCTCGGCCTGCTGAAGCTCGCCCGCGTCCCACTTCAGCCGGCCCAGGTTGGCCATCGCGTCGACGTTGCCGGCGTGCGCGGCGCTGGTGAACCACCGTTCGGCGTCGTCGAGCTGCCCCTGCACGGCGTGCTGGATCGCCAGGTTGTTCATCGCGATGGTCACGCCGGCGTCGGCGGCTCGCCGGTACCACCGCATCGCCTCGGCACGGTCCCCGCCGCGACTGAGCAGGATGGCCAGGTCGTTCATCGCCCACGGATCGTCCAGCTCGGCGGCGCGGGTCAGCCACCGCTGCGCACCGCCGGTGTCGCCCTGCTCACGGGCCAGCCACACCAGGCACCTGACCGCGACCAGTTCGCCCCGGTCGGCGGCCGGGCAGAAGTGCGCCTCGGCCGCGCCGAGCAGGCCGAACCGGGCGAGCCTCGCACACCACTGCGAGGCCACGTCGGCGTCGTTCTCCGCCGCCGCCCGGGGCAGGGCGATCATCGCCGCCGGGCCGATCCCCTTGGACAGTGGGTCGTCGACGCTCATGCTGCAACGTTCCTCCGGGTCTGGGAGCACGGGATGCCGCGGGACATCGTGCCAGCCGGCGCCTTCAGTCCGGCTTCACGTCGTACAGCAGGTGCGTCACCCGGTCGCCCTGGCCACCCGGGACGGTTGGCCAGCACGATCGTGCCGCCGGCGCCCACGGCGCAGAACGGCCGGCAGCTGCAGTGCAGGTCCGGCATGCACCGGTGGTTCGCTTCCGTCTACTTCGGACTCGGTGTGCTCGCCGTCCTGCACGGCTGAACGGCGATCGCGGACCTCGGACGCCACCCGCGGGCACACGTCCGAGGTCCGCGCGGGTCAGACGGACGAGACGTTGAAGTTCATCAGGTTCTCGGCGCCGCGGATGCCCTGGTAGTACGTCAGGCACTCGTTGCTGTTGCTGCCGCCGGAGTGGATGCCGAACGCGGTGCTGCCGGCGAAGACGGGCCCGCCGCTGTCGCCGGGGCGGGCGCAGTAGTTCGCCACGGCCAGCCCGCCGACGGTGACGCGCAGGTTCGTGTAGTACACGGTGGCGTTGAGCTCGGTCACCCGGCCGCAGCTCGTGCCCGCGGTGTAGCCCCGCTTGCACACTCGCAGGCCGACCCGGCTCAGGCTGTCGCCGCGGATCGGGTAGAGCTCGTTGCGGACGGTCCCGGGGACGCCGGCCCATGCCGGTGACGCGGTCACGTACACCCGGGCCTGAGGCTTCCAGCCGGTGTAGTTGGTGATCTCGATGATGCCAGCGTCCCCCCGCCGATCGAGCAGGGAGTTACGCGCCGGGCCGATGATGTGGTTGGTCGGGCCGGAGGCGAACCGTGAGGTGGTCTGGGTGCCGTTGGGCACGCGCAAGCAGTGCCCGGCCGTGATCGCGTACAACCGCCCGTTGGCCCGGCTCCGCCCGATGAAGCCCAGGGTGCAGCCGACGGTGCCGTCGAAGCGGACGCCACCGCGCAGCGGCACGTCGCAGTAGTGGGCGCTGCACGCCTGCGCCTGCGCGTCTCCGGCCGCGGCGTGGACGTTCAGCATCCCGCCGAGACGCTGCTGCGCCTCGCTGACCACCGCCTGCTGTGCCGGCGTCAGGACCGCCGGGGCGGACGGCACCCCGAGCCGCACGACGTTGCCTGCCGTGGTGTACCCGCCGGCGGTCAGGTATGCGGTGGCGCCCTCGTTCGCCACCGTGACCCGGTCCGCGAGCCAGTCGCTCGCCTCGACCAGCTTGGTGAGGCTGTGCTGCACGGGTACGACGTTGACCCCCGCCGATTCCAGGCCCACGTTCGCGGCCAGGCCGGTCACCGTCGAGCGGAACGCGTCGAGCGGTGCCGCCGCCGTGAGCACGCCGACGGTGACCCTGTCGTCGTCGGTGCCGATCCACACCCCGCCGTACTGGTCCGGGCTGATCGTGGCCTCGACCGCGTCGGCCAGGTCGGCCGAGCGCCCCTGCCAGCCGATCCGCCGGCTGGCCTCCGCTGTGCTGAGCCCTCGCTCGACCATCAGGGCGGCGACCGCCGGGTCGATCAGGTCCGCCGGCTCGTCGGCCCGGGCGGGCGTACCGCCGACGAGTACCACTAGGACCACGAACGCCGCGGCCGCGCCTGTTCGTCGAAGCATCGATTCCTCCTGCCGTCGCTGGGACGTGACGCGGCGGAACACTAGTCATCGATGGCTTCAGGTCGGCTTCAGTACGCGTCGCGGGCTGCGGCGGGTGAGGGCGGCGCTCAGGGCGTCGACGGCGGGGACCACGAGCGGGTCCGGCAGGCCCGCGAAGCCGAGGATCAGGCCGGAGCCGGCCGGGGTCGTCGCGTACGTCCGCCGCAGCGACGACACCAGCACACCGTGGCGGCGCAGCCGCAGGGCGAGGCCCTCGTCGTCGGGATCCTCTGGTCCCGTCACGGTAACGTGCAGCCCCGCGTCGGAGGGCAGCCGCCGGTACCCGGGCGGCAACGCCCGTTCGAGCGCCTCCAGCAGCACCTGGCGGCGCCTGCCGAAGACCCGTCGGCTGCGGCGCAGGTGCTGATCCAGGCGGCCCTCGCCGACGAAATGCGTCAATGCGGCCTGCGCCGGGACCGGCGGGCACCAGTCGATCGCCTGGCGTACGGCACGCAGCGTCGGCACCAGCGTGCGGGGGACCACCATGAACCCGACCCGCAGCGCCGGCGACAGGCATTTGCTGAAGGTGCCCACGTACACGACCCGGCCGTCGCGGTCGAGGCGCTGCAGCGGCTCGAGCGGGCGGGCGGTGTGACGGAACTCGCTGTCGTAGTCGTCCTCCACGATCGCCGCACCGCTGCGGGCGGCCCACGCCAGCAGCTGCAGGCGGCGGGAACGGGCCATCACCATGCCGAGCGGGAACTGGTGCGAGGGCGTCACGTACACCAGCCGCGTGCGCGGCGGCAGCGCCTCGACGACGATGCCACCCTCGTCGACCGGCACCGTCACCACGTGCAGCCCCTGGCTGCGCAGCAGCGACAGCACCGGGGGATAGCCGGGCTCCTCCACGGCCACGGTGGCGCCCGGGTCGACCAACACCCGGGCGACCAGGTCGACGGCGTGCCCGGCCCCGGCCGTCACGAAAACCTCCTCGGCACTCGCGGTGACGCCGCGCGAGCGGGCCACCCAGTTGGCGAGCACGGCCCGCAGCTCGGGTGTGCCGGCCGGGTCGGCGTAGTGCGCGGGCGCCCGCTCCAGCGACCGCAGGACGCTACGGCGCCAGGCGCGGGCGGGGAACACGGTCCGGTCGAGGCGGCCGGCCCGGAAGTCGAACATGCCGTCGGCGGCCGGGTCGGAGTCGTACGCGACGATCCCCGCCGCGCGGCGGGTCGGTCGCAGCGCGGCGACCCGGGGATCGCGGTGCAGGTGCGGCGGTGCCGCGCTGACCACACTGCCGCGGGCCGACCTGCCCTCGATGTAGCCCTCGGCGCTGAGCCGGCCGTAGGCCTCCGTGACCGTCGTGCGCGAGACACCCAGCGCTGCCGCGACCGTCCGCGACGGGGTAAGGCGGTCGCCGGGTGCGAGCCGCCCCTCGGCGATGGCTGTGCGGACCTGCTCGTACAGCTGCATCACGCGTGCGCTCGGGTCGTCGGGATCCAGGAACAGCTCCATGGCACCAGTTCACCCGGTGACTGCGACTTGGTCCAGCAGAACACGTGCGAACTTGGTCCTGTCGAGCAGGCCATGGGCGGACCTAGCCTGTCCGTGACCAGCCACGCCGCCACAGACCGTCCCCCGACAAGGAAACCGCGCGCCCTTGGCCACCATCCGCTTCGCCCTGCCCGGCAACCCGCTGGAGCGGGTCGGCTTCGCCTACGGCCCGTTGCCCGAGGCGGTGTTCAGCCTGCACGTCCTGGTGGCGCCGCAGCACCACCCGATGCACCACGACTGGGTACGGCGGATGCGTGCCCTGCCCCTGCCGCTGCGCCGGGAGCTGGCGGGGTTCGCGTTCGCGTTCGGCACCACGGCGGCCCCGGCCGGCGGGATCGGCGGCGCGTTGCCCAGCCCGCTAGCCGGCTTCTCGCCCGGCCTGCTCACCTCGTTCGAGGCGGGCGTGGCGTTCGTGCGGTCGATGCCCGAGCAGACGGTGGCCGCACGGTTCGCCGACGCGGTCGCGGCCGGCGACCGGCTCGGCACGCCGCAGACCCGGGTGGCGCGCGACCTGGCCCGCACCGATCCGAGCCGTTTCGCGGACCGGCTGTGCCGGTTGCTGGAGGACTACTGGGCGGCCGCCTTCGCCGTGGAATACCGTCGGGTCGAGCCGCAGCTGGCACAGACCGTCGCCGACGCGGGACGCCTGCTCGTCGCCGGCGGGCTTGCGGCGTTCGTCGCGACGCTCGGGCCGCGGGTGCGGCTCAGCATCTCGGGCGGATCGGTGGCGCTGGACGTCACCTGCCCGCCGCACCCGGGCGCAGGAGCCGGCCTGCCCGACGTACAGGTCGGTGTCACGGACACGTTCACGTTCACGCCGAGCGCGTTCTCGTGGCCGCATGTCTGGTGCGGCGTCGAGGCGGGCCGGCCGCCCGGGATGACGTACCCGGCCGGGTTCCTCGCCCGGCAGACCCGGCCGCGCGTCCCACCGGCGCAGCTGGTGCGGGTGCTGCGCGCGTGCGGCGACGACAACCGGCTGCGGGTGCTGCGCTGGATCGCCGAACGGCCGCGCAGCACGCAGGAGCTCGCACCGCTGGTCGGGCTGAGCGAGTCGACCGTGTCCAAACACCTGCGCCGGCTGGCCGACGCGGGCGTGGTCGAGCCGCTGCGCGACGGCCACTACGTGCTGTACCGCCTGCGCCGCGACTGCCTCGAGTCCCTCGCCGAGGCGCTGCGCGCGTTCCTCGATCCGCTGAGCCGGGCATGATCATGCGCCGACCGGGCACAGGAGGACGGCGAAGGGAACGTCCTGGACGCCCCTGCGGTGAGCGCGCTTCGCGCGAGGGGAGCAGTTGTGAGGATTCGACACACCATCGCCGCGACCCTGGCCTGCCTGGCGACCTCGGCGGTGGCGCCGGTCGCGGTGCCGCAGCCGGCGAGCCGCGCGGGGCCGGTCTTCATCCGGTCGTGGAGACCTGTCCGCCGATGCCGGTCTCGTTGCCGTCGCTGTCGTGGAAGACGTACTTCCAGGCGGAGTCGTGTTTCTCGATGTTCACCGGCTCCAGCCCCCGTCCGGAGATCTTCGCAACCTCGGCGACTGGGTCGTCGACCCAAATCATGCAGACAGCTCCGCCGGCCCGGTCGGGATCTTGGATTATGTACACGTACCGATCCTCGGCCAGCTGCCAGACCGCCTCGATATCGTTCGGGTAGAAGGCCGGTTCAGCACCGAGCAGCCGCTTGTACCACTGCAGGGCGCTGTCATAGTCGCGCACCGGGATGCCTGCAAATATTCCTACTGCCATGTCTGTCTCCTCGGGCCGAGGCCGATCGTGAGCTCGGCGGCTACCTTCAACAGTCCTACCGAGTTGGAGCCTTTCACGAGCACGACGTCCCCACAGGGCAGCCAGCCGCGGAGGAGGATACTGGCGGCGTCGCGGTCCGGCACCAGGTTGACCTGGACGCCACGCGCCGCCGCGCGCTCGGCGGCCCCGACGGCGGCAATCATCTCGGCGTAGGCGCGGCTGCCCGAGCCGTTCCGGCCGCACGCCTCGTGTGCGGCCGGAACGCAGGACGGCGGTCCTACAAGGGGGGGCCAAGTAGTGCAGTGTGAGGTTCCTGCACGTGTTGGCCGGGTCCCAGACGAACGCGTCCATGCTGCGGCTGTATCCGGTGTCGTGGCTGTAGCCGGTGCCGATCGATGCGATCTTGGAGTAGTGGTACGAGCCGTCGGCACGCCTGTTCCAGACCGACGACGGCCCACCCTGCAGCCGGTTCCAGATCGATCCGACATTGTCCTGCCAACGGGATCCTTCGAATCGGTACCCTTCGCACCTGGCGAGGCCGGCACCGAGCATGAACAGGCCATCGCCCGAGAAGTAATCGCCTGTCCACAGGCACATGTAGCCGAGGGGACAATCGACCTTGGCCGCCCCGTTGTAGATAACGAACGCGTATGGAGGGCTCGCAGCCTGGCCGACCTCGCCGGCGTGGACCACACCCCCTGTGCGGCCAACGCCGTCACTCGCGTGCGCGGCGGGGGCGGCGACCATCGTCGCTGAACTCAAAGCCGCCGCGAGGCCGAGCACCGCGACGAACCGTCGTGCCGCCTTCACGAACGTGGGTCGATGTCGCATCTGGACTCCTTGTTCGATCCGAAACCGTCAGGCTGAGCCAATCAGCGAAGGGTTTCTGGACGCATTCATGCGGCCATTCGCTCACCCTCTGAGGCAGGTGCGCCGCCCGGATCCCGCATGTCATCCAGGGATCGTCCTGCACACGTGCCGGACCGTATCAACCCGCTGCTTCAAATCGGCTTCAAGCCGGTGGGCTTCTGAGCCAGTTCGTTGGCGTTGTCGTCGCCAACCGCCACGAGCCACCGCACATCGGCGACTGATACCAGTTCGCCCAACGTCCGATGTTCCCGGGTCGCGATGTGGCCCAACTCGGCCATTTCACCGAGCACGGCGCTCGTACGGCATCCGCCCCGCGCTGATGAATCGGCTCCCAAGTGGCTACGCCGTTTGGGTTGCGTGTCCTGTTTCTGTTGTCGTTGTTGCTGGTTCCTGGCGGTCAGGCGGGTGGTCGGCGGGTTGGTCGAGCAGGCGGTCGAGGGTGGCCAGCAGGTCCCGCACGGCGATGGGTTTGGTCAGGTAGGCGGTGGCGCCGGTGGCGTGGAGTTGGTCGATGTGGTGCTGGGTGGCATCGGCGCTGAGCACGACGACGGGGATGTCGCGGGTGGCTGGTTCGGCGCGGAGCTGGGTGAGGACGTGTTCGCCTGGCATGTCGGGGAGGTGCAGGTCGAGCAGGACCAGGTCGGGTCGGTGTTCGCGGGCGAGGTCCAGGGCGACGCCGGCGAGCATGGCGGGGATGAGGGTGATGCCGGGCCGGCGGGTGAGGATCTGTTCGACCAGGCGGACGTTTTCCACCATGTCCTCGACGTAGAGGACCCGCCTCGGGCCGGGATAGCCGCGCAGGGCCAGCAGTGCGGTGTCCTGTTCGTTGCCGCTGCCGGAGGTGGCTGGGCTGGCAGTCGGCAGGTCGACCCAGAACGTGCTGCCTTCACCGGGCAGGCTGGACACGTCCAGGGTGCCGCCCATGCCGTCGACGAGGTGCCGCGACAGCGCCAGACCCAGTCCGGTGCCCTCGAACCCGGCCTGGGCGGCGTCGAGGCGTTCGAACGGGGTGAACAGTTTGCTCAGCGACTCCGGTGCGATGCCCCGGCCGGTGTCCATGACGCGGATGCGCAGCCACTGCCCTCGGCGGTGCTCGACGATGACGGCGACGCTGCCGCCGGGATGGTTGTATTTGATGGCGTTGGACAGCAGGTTCAGCAGCACCTGCCGCAGCCGCTGCCGGTCTGCGGCCACGCACAGGTCCTCGGGGAGCCGGCGGGTGGGCGCCACGCGCACCCCGCCCGCCTCTGCCAGTGGCCGCACCAGGTCGAGTGCGTCGTTGATCAGCGCATCGACCGGTACCGGTTCTACTGACATTGACAGGTTCCCGCCTTCGATGCGGGCGATGTCCAGCACGTCGTTGAGCAGTGCGAGCAGGTGCCGGCCGGCCTTGAAGATCAGCCCGGCCCATTCCCGCGGTTCGGTGTCCAGCTCACCGAGGGTGAGCAGTTCACTGAAGCCGAGGATCGCATTCAACGGGGTGCGCAGTTCGTGGCTGACCCGGGACAGGAACTCGTTCTTCGCGTCGCTGGCCGCGCGGAGTGCCTGGTTGGCCTCGTGCAGTTCGCGGGAGCGGCGCAGGATCTCCGCCTGCATCTGCTCGGTCCGCTCACGCAACTGGTCGGTCTGCTGCTGCGCCCGGTCGCCCTGCTGCTGCAGCAGGACGAACTCGGTGACGTCCTCGACCTGGTGGATGAGGTACGCCACCCGGCCGTCCGCGCCGATCACGGGAGTGTTGCGCGGGCTCCAGTAGCGCACCTCGAACCCGCCCCCGCCGGCGTCCGGCCGGGCCACGTCGTACTGCTGCACCGCCATCGTGTCCGGCACCCGCTGGTGCAGGGCCCGCTCCAGCGAGGCGCGCAGGTTGGCCACGCCGGTGGCGTGCGGGTCGTCCGGGTTGTCCGGGAACACCTCGAAGATGTCCCGGCCCATGATCTCCGCCCGCACCGTCATGGTCGCCTTGAGGTAGGCGTCGCTGACCGCGACGATCCGCAGCTGCGGGTCCAGCACCAGACACAGTGCGGGCGCAGACTCGAACAACGCGCGGAAGTCAACCGCGGCCCCGGTGGCACCGAACCCCACCGAACCAACAGATCCCGGCAAACCGGACACCAACGCAGACTATCAAGATCGGGCTGCCGAGCGGGCGCAAAGCCGCAGGACAGGGTCGATGCAGCCGGCTCGCGACCCGCTCGATCACACAAGCTGGGACAGCACAGTTGCGTTACCGTGCGGGTGGTCAGCGCCGTTGCTGAGGAACAAGGCGGAGCCCAGATCGCCGTCGGCGATCTCGACGGCTGCGGGGAACACCGCCAGCAGATCCGCGCGCAACCGGTTGTCCAGACGCCGTTCGTCGCGGCCGGCGCGCACGTCATCGCGGCGATGGCACGCGGCTCGGCACCGATCTGCCCGTGCGGCACCAGCGACCAGCAGCGCCTGGTAGCCCGCGAAGACCGCACCGTCGTCGGCCATCACCGTCGGATACTGCGTGCGGCTGGAGCAGAGGGATGGTCGCGGCATAGTTCGAGGTCAGGCTAGCTGGCGGGTGGTGAAGCCGCCGTTCGTGGCGGTGAGCGGGAGCTCCACGTGCAGGGTGGTTCCCGCTCCGCGCGGGCTGTGGAGAACGATTCGGCCGCCCAGCGCCTCGGCGCGGTCCTTGAGGCCGAGCAGGCCGGTGCCACGGGCGAAGTCGGCGCCGCCGTCGCCGTCGTCGCTGACGGTGACGCGCAGGACGGCGTCGACGGTGTCGGCGTCGGCGGCTTCGATGGCGTCGGCTTCGACGGTGACTGTGACGGCCGAGGCGTGCGCGTGTTTGGTCGCGTTGGTCAGTGCCTCGGCGATGATGTAGTACGCGCTGATCTCGACCTGCTCGGGCAGCCGCCCCACGGCGTGCAGGTTGAGGTCGACGGGGATCGGTGAGCGGCGGGCGAGCGTGCGTAGCGCTGGGCGGAGGCCGCCTTCGGTCAGGATCGCCGGGTGGATGCCGCGTGAGATCTCGCGCAACTCGTTCACGGCGCTGGTCGCTCCGGCGACGGCGTGGTCGAGTTGCGCGGCGAGCGTGCCGAGTTCGGGTGGCACGTCGGCCTGTGCTGTGCGCAGTTGCAGGGCGAGCGCGACCAGCCGCTGCTGGGCGCCGTCGTGCAGGTCCTGTTCGATGCGTCGGCGGGTCTGGTCGGCGGTGGCGACGATCCGCGCGCGCGACGTGGTGAGTTCGGACCGGCTTTCGGCGTTGGCGATAGCGGTCGCGATGAGCTCGGTGAAGTCGGCCAGCCGTTGTTCGGCGTCCTGGGGCAGCCGTTCGCGGCGTGACCCGACGCCCATGGCGCCCCAGACCCGTCCCTCGACCAGGATCGGGCTGGCGACCGCGGAGCACAGTCCCGGGAGGGTGGTCTCGGGCAGGCTCTGCGACGCCGGGTCGTCCACGTCGCGGCGAGCCGCGCAGCCCGTCGCCTGGACCGACGCCATGGCCGAGTGGGGGTCGGGCTTGCCACGCCAACCCGGTTGGGTGGGCTCGAACCCGGAGCCTCCCATCAGCGTCGTCTCCCCGTCCGGCTCGAACCGCACGATCGCCGTGCCGTCGGCGTCGAAGAGCGCGCCGACCTCCTCGGCCACAGCGGCGAACACGAGATCCGCCCTCACCCCGCGGGCGACCAGCGTTGCCACCCGCCGCAACGCCGTCTGTTCGTCGGCGATGCGGCGGAACTGGGCGTACAGCTGGGCGTTGTCGAGTGAGACGGCGAGTTGGCCGGCGATGAGCTTGACACCGTCGAGCCGCTCGGTGGTGAACGCGCCGCGGATGAGGCGGTTCTCCAGCAGCAACACCGCCCGCAGCATGCCACGGCTGAGGATGGGCACGGCCAGCAACGAGCAGCAGTCGACATCGAAGAAGTACGGGTCGCGGGTGAAGCGGTCATCGCGGGTGGCGTCGCCCACGACCAGCGGTTCGCGCATCCGCTGGGCGTATCGCAGCACGGACATCGGTACCATGCGTTCGTGGCCGGTGACGCTGCCGGGGATCGCGCCGCCGCCCGGTGCCGGCAGCAGCCACAGTTGCTGGTCGTCGCTCCACAGCAGCAGGTGTACGCCGGTGGCGCCGGTCATCGCCGTGAGCACCCGGACCAGACGCGAGTGCAGCCCTTCGATGCTGGTCTGTGAGCTCAGCGCCTGCGACGCGGACACAATGCCGAGCAGGTCGAGCGTTCCGGTGGTGACGGTGGCCCGCTGATGCAGGGCATCATCGGGCTGGTCGCCGTGCGGCCCGGCGGCCGCGTCGGTTTGTGGCCGCAGGGTCGGGTAGGCCCAGTCGAGTTGGTCGACCTTCGCCGTCGCGCCCCAGGCGAGGTACTCCCGGCGCGCTTCGAGCAGCAGGTTGTAGCCGGCGAACTCGAAGCCGTGCGCCAGGTAGAAGCAGGCGGCGTGTTCGGTGATCAACGCCTGATGCCAGGGCCGCCGACGCTGGGCGACCTCGCGCCGCGCGGCGTCGAAGCCGAGGCCGGCGGCACGGAAGTCGCCGACCGCCCACGCCCGCTCCGCCTCGAGCAGCCGCAGCAGATGCAGGAAATTGTCCGGTGCGTCCACGGCGCGCGCGGCCAGCCACTTGGTCACATCGTCCAGTTCGGTCAGCAGACCACCGCCCTCGCCGTCATGGCCGGCCCGGGCCTGCGCTGCCAGGGCCAAGCCACGCAGCAACCGCGCCAGGGCGGTCGCGTAGAGGCCGGCGCCTGCCGGTAGTAGCGGCATCGCCGCCGCCGTGTGCCGCACCAGGCCGACCACATCGGCGAAGATGGCGGCGGCGATCGCGCGGGCGATGTGCGTGTGGAACAACGCCCACGGGCTGTCGGCATACATGTCGAACGAGGCTGTCTCACCGGCCGCGACGGAGCGTTCGCCGCGCAGCAGACCAGCCAGCCACCGGTACGTGTCGAGCCACTGGAGGGTCTGTGCGCTGCCGGTTCGCCGCAAGAAGGCCAGCGCGTCTCCCATCTCGGCGACGTAGACGTCCAGCGACGGCACGCATTCCAGCATGCCCACCGTGGTGGAGTGGTAGGTGTAGCCGGCGTTGGCCAGATCGCCTCCCGCGATCAACCCTTCGCGTGCCCGCTGAGCAGCCTGGACACTGCTTTCGACCGGTTCGGCCCAGCAGCCCTGCAGCGAGAGCAGGAAGCGCGTCTGCGAGGTGTCAGGCTCGTATCCACGCGCTTCTCCCAGAGCGACGAACCGCCGTAACGTCCGGTACCCGACGGCGTAATCGCCGCGCACCGCCACAGCGGCGAAGCCGGCGTGGCTCGCTGGGCCGAGCAGCGTACGAGCTGGGCCGTACTCGATCCAGACCCGTAGCGCTTCCAGGCTCAGCCAGGAGAAGGTGGCGTGTGCGGTGAAGTAGGCGACTGGCAGGATCGCGTTGATCAGACGGCTTGCGGCGAGCAGCACCGGCTCGGTGACGTCCGGTCGAGCCAGGTCGTCGACGTCTTCGGTGTGGTCCAGCCACCGGTACAGCTCGTCGAGCCGATGGTCGAGCTCCATCGGGAGCCGGTCCGCGGCTGGCATGGCGACGCCCAGCTCACGCAGCGACGCCAGGCCAAGCCCGATCGCCTCGGTGTAGCGGTTGCGGTGGGTCAGGCTACGCGCTTGGACCACCGTCGCGTCGACACGGTCGAAGGCGGTGGTGCACAGCCCCTCGATCGTGCGGTACTCCTCGTCAGCTTCCTCCAGGCGCCCCATGCTGAACAGCGCGGCGTGCCGGCCGGTGTGGACCTCGATCAGGGTGGCCGTCTCGTCCGGGCCGATGAGCCGCAGCGCGGCGGCCAGCAGCGCGTTCACCAGCGCGTAGTCCCCGATCAACGCCGCCTGGTCGGCGGTGCGCCGCAGCAGCCCCACCACCACTCGCCGCTCTGCGGCATCGTCGACCGCGTCGACCACCGGCAGGTACTGCTCCGCCGCGACCGCGAACCACTCCGGCACCCCAGCCAGCCGCCGTGCCATCGCCAACTGCAGGGTGCGCCGCCGCAGCGGATCCACCCCGCGCAGGACCACTTCGCGGATTCGGTCGTGGCGGAACCGCACCGCGTCTCGGGCCCCGGGCTCGGCCACCAGCAGCCCATCGTCGAGGGCGGAGGCCAGCCGCTGTTCCACCACGTCCACGGGTGCGGCGGTCGCGGTCTGTAGCAGGCGCATCTCGGCTCGCCCACCAAGACACGCCATCGCCTCCATCATCTGCCGAGACGTCGGCGGCATGGCGTCGACACTCGCCGCCAGCAGTCCGGCAACGTCGGACTGCCCCAGGTGCGCGCGTACGGCCGCCGCGTCCCAGCGCCACCCCTCGGCCGTCGCGGTCAACACGTCCTCGCGGCGCAGCGCGTTGAGCAGCTCCACGGTCTCGTACGGGTTGCCGGACGTATGCGGGTCGATCGCCTCGACCAAGCTGGTCGCGGTGGTGCGGTCCACGTGCAGCATCTCCGCGACCATGGCGACGGAGCTGGAGAACGGCAGACCAGCCAGCCGTAGGTGCTCCACCCCGGGCTGTTCACGCCATCGGGACAGCAGCGCCGCCATCGGATGCGCCGCGTCCACGTCGTCCTCGCGGTAGGCACACACCAGCAACAGGCCGTCGATCTGCTGCTCGCTCAGCACGAGATCGACGAACCCGAGCGGTGCGCGCCCGGCCCACTGCAGGTCGTCGAGAAACACCACCATCGGCCGTTTCCGCGAGGCGACCGCCCGCAGGTTCTCCACGGCCATCCGCTGTGCCCGCACCTGCGCGGTCAGCGGATCTCCCGGATCGGGCGGCACCTCCAGCAACGCCGCGAACTCCGGCAGCACCGCGGTCATCAGGCCCGCGTTCGGCCCGACCGCCTGCAAGATCCGCTCGCGGACGTCGGCGAGCTCATGCTCAGGCTCGGCCAGCAACAGCCGACCCAACGCGCAGAACGCCTGATAGACCGCATCGAACTCCAGATCCCGCCGATACTGATCAAACTTGCCCGCCACGAACCAGCCATCACTGCCCGTCACCACCGACCGCAGCTCATCGATCAACGCCGTCTTACCCACTCCCGGCGCGCCGCTGACCAGCACCCCACGACGCCGGCCCACCACCGCCTCCTCGAATGCCGCCTCCAGCGCCGCCACCTCCGCGTCGCGCCCCACCAGCCGCGACGGTGGCAACAGCCGCAACGGAACGTCATGCTCGCCGACCCGCAGTGCGGTCGCCGCCGAATCCGCGTCCGCGTTCCGCAACCGCTCCAGGTCGTACGCCACGCCATCCGCCGTCTGGTACCGGCTGTCCGGTTCCTTCTCCAACAGATGCATGATCACTTCGGACAGTGGCCCCGGTACAGCCTGGTTCGCCTCAGTCGGCGGGACCGGCACCCGAGCCAACTGATCATGGGTGAGTTGCAGCAGGTCGCCGGTACCGAAGGGCGGCTCACCCGTCGCCAGTTCGTACAGCGTCGCACCCAACGCATACAGATCGGCGCGCTGATCCACCGAACGGCCGGTACGTCCGGTCTGCTCCGGCGCCAGATACGCCAAGGTCCCCACGATCTCGCTGTGATGCGTGAAGTCGGGACGTATCTCGGCGAACGATGTCGCCAAGGCGAAGTCCACCAAGCAGGGGGCGCCGTCGCGGGAGATCACGATGTTCGCCGGCGTGATGTCCCGGTGCATCACCCCCCGCCGGTGCATCCCCGCCACCGCCCGGGCCAAACCCACCGCAAGTCCGATCAGCTCATCGATCGCCAGCGGTTTCGCCAACCCGGCAAGGCTGATGCCACCGATGTCCTCCACCACGACCGACCCCGGGCACCGTGGCGCCTCCACCAGCTGCGCGACACCCGCCACACCCCGCAGCCGCCCCAGGATTGCCGCCTCGTGCCGCACCCGCCGCTGCGCGTCCGGTCCCAGCGGCTCCTTGTGGACGACCGTGCGCCCAGCAGCGAACCGCCGAGTCACGCGCGTGCGTTCGCTCTCGTACATGATTTCGGCGTGAACGGGCGGATCTCGGCCCGGTGGCACGGCAGGTAGTACGCTGTCTTTCCCCATCCGACGCCTCCGCGCACGGTCAACCCTCTATTGTACTTAACACCTCGTCGAGAATGAAAGGATATTTCGATAGAAACGGGATGTGACGTGAAGCTTACAGTCGCAACCGGGATGAATCGGGAACTTGTCCTTGCCGACGAACATGTAGGCACGTTGGTGCCGCTGGGCAGGGTGTGGCCGTTGTCGGGGTCGGTCAGCGCGAGCGTGTGGCGCAGGGCGGCGCGATCCTGCGCGCGGTCGCGGCGGCCGGTTCCGGGCGGTCGAGCTGCGGTTGACCGCCAATGACGGGCGAGATGGACAATTGTTGGATGGCGATGGCTTGATATCCGGTTGCGGCGGCGGGCGCGCCGCCAGGTCCGCGCCGGACCCGCACCGAGCCGCCTCGAGGTCCTCACGGAGACGCCGGCAGCGCCAGCGGCCGAGATACCGCCGACGCTGTCTGCCGATCCGCACGAGTCCGCCGCGACCCCGCCGGGGCGGACACCAGGGAGGGGTAGGGCTGCCGAAACTCTGAATCAGGGCCTCCAGACTCGCGACGGATCTCACATCAGGACTCTTGTCAGCGGGTTCGCAGACGGACCCTGACTTCGACTCGACCACGAACGTCGGAACGGTTATCACCCAGTAATGCTGCTGCAGGGTCCGTCGGGTCGTGCCGTCGTGCCCGATCACGCACCGTGTTCGACGGCACGGAACTGCTCCCGTAGCGCGGTGGCTGCGGGTGTGCCGCCGCCCCATGCCCGCTGCGGGAACGGCCGGCCGGTGTCGGCGAACGCGCGGACGACACCCAACGCCGACCCGGTGCGGTGGAACTCGGCGAACGAGGGTCAGGCGGCGGAGGTGCGGACCAGCGTTCTGATCTGGCGGAGCAGCACCGAGATGGCGGCCAGGTCGCCCGAGGACTCGCCGAACTCGCCGATGGCGTTACGGGTGCGGGCGATCAACGTGGCGTTGCTCTGCTCCCACTCGTGGACGTGGGCCTCGGCGTCGTCGCCGGGGGCCGTCGCGTTGAGGACCTCCGCGGTCAGGGCGGCCAGTGCGGCGTACAGGTCGTAGCGCAGCGCCGTGCGGGCGAGCGTCTGCCAGCGGTCCTTGCGTGGCAGGTTGGAGATCTTCGACAGCAGGTCGTCGACCCGGAACCGCTCCGACAGCACGTAGTAGACGGTGGCGACCTCGTTGACGTCCCGGCCGGTCTGCGAGGCGACCTCGACGATGTCGAGGAGACCGAAGCCGTACATGATCCGGGTTGTCGTGTCGGCGATTTCTGCCGGCACGCCCAGCCCGCGCAGCGTGGCCGCGTTGGTGTGCAGCGCCTCACGCTCCTGGCCGCGGAACAGTGTCTCCAGCTGCGGCAGCAGGCGCGAGATGCCGGGGCGCAGGCGGGCGATCTCGCCGGGGACGTCGATCGGCAGGCGTCGGTTGGAGACCAGCCAGCGGACCACCCGGTCGAGCAGCCGGCGGGTCGCCAGGTTGACAGCCGTCTGCGCATCCGTCGGGACCTGGTTGTCGAGGGACTCGACGGCGCGGCGGAGCTCACTCAGCCCGTACACGTCCCGGGTCACCACGGATGCCCGGAGGATGTCGGCGGCGCCGGCCCCGGTCTCCTCGGCGGCGCGGTGGAAGAACGATGGGCCGCTGCGGTTGACGGCCTCGTTGACCACCTGTGTGGTGACGATCTCGCGGCGGAGGGGGTGCTCGGCCATCGCCTCCACGAAGCGCTCCCGCAGCGGGGTCGGGAAGTAGTCGACCAGCACTTCGGTGGTCCAGTCCTCGTCGGGGAGGTTGGAGTCGAGGATCTCGTGCTCGAGGACGATCTTCACGTAGGACAGCAGGACGGCGAACTCCGGCGAGGTCAGTCCGACGCCGGCCTCGGCCCGCGCGTCGAGCTCCTCGTCGGTCGGCAGCCCTTCCAGGGCGCGGTCGAGCTGGCCACGGCGCTCCAGTTCGGCGATGAGCCGCTTGTGCACCGGCAGCAGCGAGTGGGATTGCGCGCGGGCGTTGCCCAGCGCGGTGGCCTGGTCGTAGTTGTCCTTCAGGACCAGCTCGCCGACCTCGTCGGTCATCTCGGCGAGCAGCGCGTTGCGGTCCTTCGGGTCGAGCGTGCCGTCGACGACCGCGCGGTCGAGCAGGATCTTGATGTTGACCTCGTGGTCGGAGCAGTCGACGCCGGCGGAGTTGTCGATGAAGTCGGTCGCGATGTGACCGCCGCCGAGCGCGAACTCGATCCGGCCGAGCTGGGTCAGGCCGAGGTTGCCGCCCTCGCCGACGACCTTGGCGCGCAGTTCGCGGCCGTTGACCCGGATGTGGTCGTTGGCCTTGTCGCCCACGTCGGCGTGCGACTCGCTGGTGGCCTTGACGTAGGTGCCGATGCCGCCGTTCCAGAACAGGTCGACCGGGGCTGACAGGATCGCGTGCATCAGCTCGTTGGGCGTCAGCGCGGTGACCGCCGCCGGGATGCCGAGCGCGTCCCTCGCCTCCGGGGAGATCGGGATCGACTTCGCTGTCCGCGGGTAGACGCCGCCGCCGGCGGAGATCAGCGACTTGTCGTAGTCGTCCCACGAGGACCGGGGCAGCGCGAAGAGCCGGGCCCGCTCCTCGAACGACGTCGCGGCGTCGGGGTCCGGGTCGATGAAGATGTGCCGGTGGTCGAACCCGGCCACGAGCCGGATGTGCCGCGAGAGCAGCATCCCGTTGCCGAACACGTCTCCGGACATGTCACCGACCCCAACCACCGTGAACTCGGTCTGCTGGGTGTTGACGCCGAGCTCGCGGAAGTGCCGCTTGACCGACTCCCAGGCGCCCTTCGCGGTGATGCCCATCTTCTTGTGGTCATAGCCCGCCGAGCCGCCGGACGCGAACGCGTCACCGAGCCAGAACCCGTATTGCAGCGAGACCTCATTGGCGATGTCCGAGAACGTCGCGGTGCCTTTGTCCGCGGCGACCACCAGGTAGGGGTCGTCGGGGTCGTGGCGGACCACGTCGGCCGGGGCGACGACCTTGCCGCCGTCGAGGTTGTCGGTGACGTCGAGCAGGGCGGAGATGAACAGCTGGTAGCACTCGACGGCCTCGTCACGGTCGCCCGGCTTCTCCTTGAGGACAAACCCGCCCTTGGCGCCGGTCGGCACGATGACCGCGTTTTTGACCACCTGCGCCTTGACCAGGCCGAGGATCTCGGTGCGGAAGTCCTCGCGCCGGTCGGACCAGCGCAGTCCACCTCGCGCCACCGCACCGAAGCGCAGGTGCACACCCTCGAACCGTGGCGAGTAGACGAAGATCTCGAACTGCGGCCGCGGTGCCGGCAGGTCGGGGATCGCCTGCGGGTCGAGCTTGAAGGCCGTGTACGACTTGGGGCGCCCCTGCTCGCCGCGCTGGAAGAACGAGGTGCGCTGGGTGGCCTGGATGACGTGCAGGAAGGAGCGCAGGATGCGGTCCTGGTCGAGGCTGGTTACCGTGTCGAGGTCCTCGTTGATCGCCGTGACCATCTCCTTCGACCACTCCGACCGCGCCGTCTCGGACAACCGCAGCCGCAGGTCGAAGCGAGCCGTGAACAGGTCCACGAGCTTCGAGGCGATCGCCGGGTACTGCAGCAGCGTGATCTCCATGTAGTCCTGCGAGAACACCGTGCCGGCCTGGCGCAGGTACTTCGCGTAGGCCCGCAGGACGACAACCTCGCGCCAGGTGAGGCCGGCCTTCAGCGCCAGGGCGTTGAATCCGTCGACCTCGGCCTCACCGTGCCAGGTGGCGGAGAACGCGTTCTCCAGGTGGGGACGCACCTCGGTGATCGCCCGCGCGTCGGGCGGCAGTTGCAGCCCGAAGTCGTAGAGGTAGATGGTGCCATCGGAGCGGACGATCTCGTAGGGCCGCTCGTCGGTGACGCGCACGCCGAGCGAATGCAGCACCGGCAGCACGGCGGAGAGCATCATCGGCTTGCCGTAGCGGAGTACCTTGAACCGGATGTCGCTCTCGGCCTGGCGGCGCCGGTAGACGTGTATCACGAGCTGGCCCGGCACGTCGAGCAGCTCCAGCTTCGCGAGGTCCTGCACCGCCTCATTCGGCGTGTGGTCGTTTTTGTACGTGTCCGACAGCGCGCCGCCATACCGCTGGTAGAGCAGCTTGGCCTGGTGCTCGTCCTCGAGTTTGCGCTCCAGCACCAGCCGGAAGTCGTCGTCCCACAGCCGGGTGGCATCGGCGAGCCGCTCGGTGAGACGGTGGACGTTGATATCGCCGGGCGGGTTGCCGGGCTCGGTGCGCACGATGAAGTGGACCCGGGCGAACTTCGACTCGCTGACCCTGGTCGTGTAGTCCACGCCGATGCCGTTGAGCTCGGCCAGGAGGATCTGCTGGATGCGCAGCCGGTTGGCGGTGGTGAACCGGTCCCGGGGCAGGTAGACCAGGCAGGAGATGAATCGGCCGTAGGCGTCGCGGCGCAGGAACAGCTGTAGCCGCCGGCGCCCGGCCAGGCGCAGCACGCTCATCGAGGAGCGGTAGAGCTCGTCGGTGGTGATCTGGAACAGCTCGTCGCGGGGATAGGTCTCCAGGGTCTCCATCAGGTCCTTGCCTGAGTGGCTGCGCGGCGACAGGCCGGAGCGCTCCACCACCTCGGCGACCTTGCGCTTGACCACCGGCAGGTCCCGCACGCTGGTGCGGTAGGCCGCGGAGGAGAACAGCCCCAGGAAGCGCTTCTCGCCGGTGACGTTGCCGTCGGCGTCGAAGAGCTTGAAGCCGATGTAGTCCAGATAGGCGGAGCGGTGCACGGTCGCCCTGGAGTTGGCCTTGGTGATGATCAGCAGCCGCTTCTCCAGTGCCTTGGCATACGCCTCGGCGGTCATCGAGCTCAGCACCCGCGGATGGGTCTGGTCGGCCCGCAGGATGCCCAGGCCGGTGCCGAGGACGGCCTGCAGCAGCTCCTCGCCGTCGTCGCCCTTGATCAATCGGTATTCCCGGTAGCCGAGGAATGTGAAGTGGTCGTCCACCAGCCAGCGCAGCAGCTCGACGGAGTCGGTGATGTCCTTGTCCGGCACCGGCAATTGCGCACTGCCGAGCTCGTCGGCCAGCGTGAGCGCCTGCATACGCATCTTGGGCCAGTCCTCGACCGCCTCACGCACATCATCGAGCACCCGGGCCAGGTCGTTCCGCAGCTCCTCATGATCGGCCTCGTCACGGATCTGGTCGACCTCGATGCGGATCCAGCTCTCCACGATGTCACCAGGCGCGGCGTCCTCGGGCTCGAGGCCGACCCGGACCCGCTCCAGCGCACCCAGCGGCGCCCGCCGCACGACAACGAGCGGGTGCACCAGCATGTTCACGTCGATGTTGCGCGACGACAGCGCACTGGTGACCGAGTCGACGAGGAACGGCATGTCGTCGGTGACGATCTCCAGCGACGTGCCGCCGGCGACACTCATGCTCAGACGCAGCTTCAGCTCGCCGGGCACCCGCTGCTGGGCCAGCCCCAGGTGCGACCGTGCGGCTTCGACCATCCAGGCCACCTGGCAACCGGCGAGCTCCTCGTCGGGCACGAGGCGCCAGTAGCGTGCGACCAACTCGGGGTCGGCGTCCTGGGCTGCCGCCAGAACGACAGCCTCCGCGACCAGGTGCTCCGCATCGGGCACGTACTGCTCTGACTCGTCGTCCTCGACCGCAGGCTCGGCAGCGCTGGCGCTCACCCGGGTGGCCGTCGGCCGGTTCATCGGTCGTTCTCTCCTCACCCACGACGCTGTGGGTTGTCCATGGACAACCCAAGCTTCGCGTTCAACGTTTGATCCGCCTCAGCGGCGGTGGAGTGGCTCGTGGGGCGGTCACCCCGTCACTGTTGAGTAGACGACCAAATCTGCTCGAAAGAGGGCAAGGTGGCCACTTCTTGTAGTGTCCCTCAGCCTGCTCGGACCGGCCAGGATCACCTTCGCCCTCGCGCGTACCGCGAACCGGCGGCCGCGCCGCAGGTGGGGCCGGATCATCGCGGCCACCTCGGCGGTGCCGCGGTTGCCCCAACGGTGATCATTGCGGTCGTTGTCCCCGGATCTGGCCGCTCCGATCACGTCGCGATGCAGGCATCTCGGGCACCGGATCCAGCGAAGTCCGGCCGATGACAGCCCCACCAGTTCTGTCAATAGTTGACAATTCAACGGTAACCATCAGACTTTTTCGCGACGAGTCGGGATCGACCTTGGTGCATGCGGGTTATTTCGAGTAAAGTGATCGGTGGGACCGGCATCTTCCCCCGTGGATGCCGGTCCCCTTGTGTCCGGCGCCGTTTCAGCCCTTCAACGTGACGCGCAGGGTCGACAGGGACCGGCTGCGAAACGATCGGCGCCATGCGGGCAGGCCGGAGGCCTTCGCCAAAGTCAGCCGCGGGTGGCGTCGAAGCAGCTCGCCGACGGCCACGTCGGTCTCCAGCACTGCCAGGGCCGCGCCGAGACAGTGGTGGGGGCCGTGGCCCAGGCCGAGGTGCGGCGCGCTCGGGCGGCGCAGGCGGAACGCATCCGGATCGCCGACGATCGACGGGTCGCGGTTGGCGGCGGCGAGGCTCAGCAGGACCGTGGCGCCCGCGGGGATCGTTGCCGGACCGTATGTCAGGTCTTCCAGGGCGAACCGGCGGATCGACAGTTGCGCCGCCGGTTCGTGCCGCAGGGTCTCGTCGATGGCGGCGCGGCGCAGGTCGGCATCGTCGCGGACGTCGTCGAGCAGGTGCGGGTGCTGCAGCAGGGCCAGGACGCAGTTGCCGATCAGGTTGATCGAGTTCTCGTAGCCGGCGAAGATCGTCAGGAAGGCCAGTGACGTGAGCTCCTCCTCGCTGAGGCGGTCGCCGGCGTCGTGGGCCGTGATCATCGCGGTCAGCAGGTCGTCGGTGGGCTCGGCGCGTTTGCGACGGATGAGGTCCACCAGGAACCGTTCGATCGCCATGACCGCGCGGGCCGGGGCCTTCGGGTCGTCGGGCGGCGGGCTCATGAGCGTGTTGGTCCAGGCCCGCATCTGGTCCAGGCCGGCGTCGGGCAGGCCCAGCATGTCGCAGATCGTCGCGATCGACAGCGGCGTGGCGTAACCGCTCACCAGGTCGGCGTCGGTGTCCGCCGCGAGGCGGTCGAGCAGGTCGTTCGCGGTCCGTTCGATGCGCGGTCGGAGGGCCTCGACCCGGCGCGGCGTGAACGCCGGTGCCACCAGACGGCGGATCCGGGTGTGGTCCGGCGCGTCCATGTTGAGCAGGTTGGCGTCGAGCCTCGGCGGCAGCGAGAACCCGGCCCAACCGCCGGTGGAGTTCCGCTTGTCGAGCGAGAGTCGTGGGTCGGCGAGCGCCGCGCGGACGTCCTCGTACCGGGTCAGCAGCCAGACCGGCGAACCGTCGGGCAACGTCACCTGGTGGGCGCGTCCGACGGCGCGCAGCTTCGCGGCGAAGCCGTGCGGATCCGCGAGCAGCGCGTCCATCGCGGTGGTGGTCATGTCCTGCTCCCGATCTGGTTGCCGGCCTGGTCGCCGGCGGCGGCCGCTGGAATCCATGAGCCGCGCAGTGCTTTGGCGACGGCGACGAGCCAGCGCACCTCGGCGGAGAAGTCGTCGTGGTCCGCCCCGAACTCGGGCGGCTGCGCGCCGGCCGTGGCCGGGGCCGACAGGCGGCGGTCGGTGGCCGGTAGCGCGGTACGCCAGGCGTCCCAGCGCGCCCGCCGTGGCTCGTCATCGCGACCGGCGCCGTCGACGGCACCGTCCACCGCCGGCGAGTCGAACCGTTCGCGGCGCTCCGGCTCGTAGGCGAGGCAGGCAACCAGGATCTGCGCGGCGCGCGCCGCGGCGTCGCGGGGCTGGCCGGTGAGGCCCTGCGCATCGGCGGTCGCCGCCGCGGCCGCGGCCACGGTGTCGCTCATGTGATGACGCAGCTGGCGGATCCCGTCGCCGATCTCGACCACCCGCCGCCGCAGCCGCCGGTTCACGTCGCGCAGGATGCCCCGGTCCGGCGAGGCCGGCGGGTCCAGCACGACCTCGGTGACGGTGACCGTGATGGCTTCCCACAGCGGGTACAGCTGACGGTACGCGCGCCGCTGGACCTGCCAGGCGGCGATGCGCGACAGTCGCGGGCCGAACGACGGCAGGGTCAGGCCGACGATGACGAGCATCGCACCGAACGCGGCGAACACCGGCACGAGCGCCTCGAGTCGCTTCGGGTCGGTGCCGAGCTGGCCCTCGATGAGGGTCGCCGCGCGGACCAGACAGTAGAGCAGCCCGAGACCGGCACCGACGGCGGTCAGCCGCAGCCCACGGCTGAGCCACACGCGGCCGGCGGCGCGGGCGTACGGCAGGCACAGCCGGATGATGTCGGTGAAGCCCAGCGCCACCATGGCGATGTAGCAGCCGAGGTAGGCCGCGTAGACCGGGTCCTGCGCGTACGTCGCGGCGGCGTCGGTCGGATGCTCGTCCTGCCGGCCGGCGGCGGCGAACAGCGCCACCATCACGGTGAGGACGCCCAACACCCAGACGACCCGCCAGCGCGCCCGCCGCCAGCTGTCCGGGCGCGGATGCGTCCAGAAGATGATGATGCACTGGATCGTGCCGGAGAAGACGATGACGCAGCTCTGGCTGATGAGCAGCGAGAGGTTGGGGATCGCCACGGTGTGGTCGATCTTCGCCCACACCGCCGGAGTCGACACGGTGAAAATGATGCCCAGCAGCGCGATCGCCGCAGCGATGGAGTACAGCGACGGATCCCTCGGATCCTGGCGCAGGCCCCGCACGAGCCGGTAGGCCAGCGCGATCCACGCGAGGGCGGCGGCGAGCGGATACAGCAGACCGTTCACGCCGGCCTCATTCCCACGGTCATTCCTGGTCTCCGAGTGCGCGTTCGATGCGGGTGATGACGCCGGCGGCACGCTCGGGGACGTCCCAACGCTGTTCGCCCCGCCACGGGTTGAGCAGTTCGAACAGCTCGGTGCCGAGCTCCTCGGCCTCGCGTTCGGCGGCCCCCTCGAAACAGGTGCGGGCCAGCGTGCCCTCGACCGTGCCCTCACCCGGCTCGCCGAGGGTCGCGCGCACCGCCGCCGGGTCCAGGTTCGGCAGCAGCCGCCGGATCGCCTCGGGGTCGTCGAGCTCGAGCAGATGGTGGCCGTGGGCCAGATGGGCAAGCTCGTGACACAGCACCATGTCGCGCAGCCAGCGTGACGCGGCGGAGTCGATGATGATGCTCAGGCTCGTCGCGCGTACCGCGACCCAACCGCTCGGCAACTCCGGCGGCATCGCCACGTAGAGCCGGTGGATCGGCTTGCCCACGCGCTCGCTGATGACGTCGCAGAGCACGTCCGGGGTGACCCTCCTGGGCAGCGACAACCCGGCGACAAGGCTGCTGCGCCGGCGCTGCCGTGCCCATCTCATCCGTCCACCGCTTCGCTCACCCTCCAGACCGGCATGTGGCGGCCGCGCCCACACCGAGACCAGGTTCTGGGTCACGCCGGCGACTCCGGCGAACCCTGACCGTGCGCCCCGGGATTCTCGATGCCTTCCAGCTCGAGCAGCTGCGCCAGCACTGAGTTCAGCGCGTGCTGGCTGGCCGAGGACAGTCCGGTCCGGCCGATGACGTCCCGGAGGACGACCTTCTGCACGTTGAGCTCGCGCATGGTACGCAGCCGCGAGAGGTCACCCTCGACGTCGTCCAGCGCCGGGTCGTCGTCGGCGGAGATGAGGTAGGCGGTCGGCACGCCGAACGCCATCGCGAGCGCCTTGAGGTGGCTCAGCCGCGGGTCGGTGGCCTTGCCACTGCGCAACTCGCCGATGTAGGCCCCGCTGATGGTGACCGGTGTGTCCATCTCCTGCTGGAGCCGACCGGCGAGGGAGCCCTTGTTGATCCGCTCGGCGATCTCGCTGTTGAAATACTCGCCGTCGGAGCGGGCACGGTTGACGTCGTCGCTGGGCTTGAAGGTCGCGAAGAGCAGATTCAGGCGATCTGCCAGGGAGCGTTGTCCCTCCATGGCGGGCTCCTACTGTCCGCGCCTGGCGCTGCCAGGCCAGGGTACGTCTGCAGCTGCGCAGACGATGATCGATCGATCGTTGACGGTTGTGGGGGAGTATAGGGCACCGTCCACGCACGAGCCGCCCGCCAATCCGCGCAGGCGTTGACAGACGCCTATCGACACAGCGTATTCTCAGACCGCTGCGTGAAACGCACGTTGAGCAAGACGTCCGACCCGCAACGCACGTGAAGCAGCCAGCGCTGGGATGGAAGGTGCGGTGCTCCGGCGCCAGATAACAGGGGGCACCTTCCGCCCCAGGCGCATTGACCACTGCGGTCCGCAGTACACGGTGAATGCAGCGCCGCGTGGAGGTCGCTGGCCACGGCGTGCAGGGGACGTTAGGGCAGTTCATCGACCATGCCGCTGACCCCGCACATCACATGGATGCGGTGTCGACCTGCGCGAGAACCGCTATACGTCCCAGTGTGCTGGCACCGCCATGCCACCATCGTCTCCGCCGTGCACGCCTTCTGCGCCTCGCAACCAGGGCTCCGCAAAGTTGTTTGGGTGACACCGAGTCGGTAGGGCCTCGTGAGTCAGTGGGAGCCGACTGTGGGCGCGGGCAGGCGGTCCTCCGGAACGCCCTGGGCGCGCAGTGCAGCCGTCACTGCTCCTGGTCCGCTCGGGAAGAGCCCGGCATGCACGGCATAGCCGCGCCGCCCGCCACGTGTGCGCTTGCGAGGAGGCTGGCCCTCCGCGTCCTGCAACGCGGTCATCGCCGCTGGACGCGGGACGACGTGGAGGTTGGCGAGGATCGACCGGCCGCGGACTTTCGCGGACTCCACGCCCGGCCACGGAATCAGGACCGCCCGGGCGAGTGGCGTGCCGATCTCCACACCGGCGGCGGACAGCCGGACCCAGTGCGGGCTGCGGATCAGCATCGCAAGCGGCGCGCCGAGGCTGGCGACGACGAATGGAATGACAAACAGCGGAAAAGTGATGAAGTCGACGGTGCCGTAGACCGGCCGGCCGAGCAGCGCCGCCAGCCCCGCGTGGATCCCGGCGGCGCACAGCCAGAGGAGGACAGCGATGCCGGTAACACAAGCGACGGACCGGCCCACGGAACTGCGAAACAGGACAGCGTCAGGCGCTGGTGGCGGTGGGATCACGGCCTCATTGTGAGGGCACGGGCCCGTCCCGCGGGGATTCCCGCCCAGGGCTCTGGCAGAAGTCGTTATGTGATGCCGAGCAGGGCCAGCGGGCGGTTGGTGTTGCGGGCGTGGTGGCGGTTGGCGGCGGCGAGGCGGAGGGCGCTGATGGCGGTGTTGCGGAGGGTGGCCATGACTTGGGGTCCGGTGCCGGTGCGGATCTGGGATAGGTCTTCGTCGTAGGTGACGTCGCGGACCCAGTGGACCTTGCTCCCGATGGTCCAGTGGCCGCGGATCCAGTCGGCCAATTGCATCGGTTTGGCTTGGTGGGCTTGGAGATCGGTGATGGCGTAAACGGTCTCGGTGGTGAAGCGTTTCGGTTCGTCGAGTCGTCGCCGGCGGCGGATTTGCAGTGCCTGGGCCGCGTTGGGAAGTCGACGCCGGTGGCGACTGACGGGATCTTCAAGGTGCGGATCTCCCGGCGGCCGTGGCTGTGGCCGGTGGTGCGGTCAGCGACCGGGACGAGGCGCCAGGGCAGGCCGGCGAGTTGCTGGTGCAGGCTGGGCACTGATCGCCTTTGACAGTCAGCATCCAGTGGGCGCCGCGCTGGGCGAGGTAGGTGACGTGGTCGCGCTGGCAGTGCAACGCGTCGGCGGTGACGACGGTGCCGTGCGGGTCGTGGAGCTGGTCCAGCAGCGCGGCGAAGCGAGTGATCTCATTGGTTGTGCTGTCGACGTCGGTGCTGGCGAGCACGGCCCCGGTGTGCTGGTCCGCGGCGGCCAGGACGTGCCGGGCGGTGGTGTGGCGGGTGCGTGAGCCGCGCATGGTCTTGCCGTCCACGGCGATCGACGTACCGGGGCGACCGTCGCGGCTGTCTCGGTCCAGCACGGCACAGTCGATGCGTCCGGGCGGGCCCGTCACATGCTGGACAGGGCGAGCGCGAACACGCCTGCCGAGGTGGCGAGCAGTGTGCCGAGCGCCCCGGCCATGACCAGCAGCGCTGGGCGGGTCCGCAGCCGCAGCCGCAACGCCAGGTAGACCCCGGCTGCGCCGATCAACGCCATGACTGCCAGGTAGGAGACGAACAGGAAGCTTGCGCCGATCAGCAAGCCGCCACCCGCAGCCAACCCGCCCGCCCGCGCCGGCCCGAGGTCGCGCCGCAGGGTGCCGTAGAGGACGCCGCCGGCGAGCAGCGCGGCGACGATGATCGTGCCCGGCAGCCACACGCGGGCCAGCACCAGCATGAGCGCGAAGCTCGCGGCGACACCGGCGGCCGCGACGGCGCCCTCGAACAGGGCCCGGGCCGGGCCGGCCGGCCGCAGCCGGACGATGGCCGCGACGCCACCGGCGTACGCGGCGATCACAGCGATCAATGCCACCAGGGCGAAGTCCACCATGCCGCCACGCTACCGACGCGCGGCGAAGGGCGAGTGTTCGACATGGGTGGATCTCGTGAAGATCAGCGCACCCGGGCGTAGAAGGCGAGCACCGCGTCAACGAACAGGTCGAATGTGCGCTGGTGCCGGCCGCGCCGTCTATCAGTAGCCGCCGTTCTGGCATGTGGCGACCATGCTCATGAGAACAGGCTCCAGGCTCAGCTCGGTTGCGCTGCCGCGATGTGCGTTGGCAACTTGCTCCGGTTGGGGATCGCAGATCATCAACACGCTGTCTTGATCTCTGGTGGGGTGGTGATGCCTTCGGTGGTGGCGAGGGTGTAGAGGTCGTTGAGGGTGGCGAGTCGGTGTGGGCTGGGCTGGATGGTGTGTTCGGCCTGGTGGAGGAGTTGGCGGGTCTCGCGGATGTGTCGGTTGATCGTTTCGGGTCGGACGTTGAACAGGGTGGCGATGGCGGTTTGGGGTAGGGCGTGGCGGTGGTGCAGGACGGTGGCGAGGAGCCGGTCGGCGAGGGTGAGGACGGGTCGGCGGCCGGTGCCGGGTGCGGTCATTCTGGGGCGGTGACCGCGTCGCTTGTCCAGGTTCGCTTCCCGCTGTCGGGGGTGCAGTGTCATCAGGGCGGTGATCAGCGTGTCCCATTGTGGTGCTGGTAGTGCTGTCAGTGCGGGGTGGTGCAGCCAGGCCAGGTCGGGGCTGGGCTGGTCGAACGGGTCAGGGTTGGTGGTGATGTGTTCGTAGGTCTCGGGTCGCAGGGTGTAGTTCCAGTCGCCGTGCCAGTCGTGGCGGCTCACGGGTAGTGCGTCGTGTTGCTGGTCGTTGATGCGGACCTTGGTTGGGTAGGTGTTGGTGTCCAGTTCGGCGTGGACCCGCAGTCCGGTGCGGGTGGTGGTGGCGGCGATGCTCTGCACGATGACCTCGTGGCTGGACAGTGGGCGGCCGCGCCAGTTCATGGTGATGTGGGAGAACAGCCGGTGCTCGATCTTGTTCCATTTCGAGGTGCCGGGCGGGAAGTGGCAGACGGTGATCTCCAGGCCGGTTTCCAGGGCCAGGGCGGCGAGTTCGGCCTTCCAGGCGCGGGTGCGGTGGCCGTTGGAGCCGCCGGCGTCGGCGGTGATGAGCAACCGTCGGGCGTGTGGGTAGTCGCTGGCGCCGACCGCGTTCCACCAGCGTCGGATCGATTCCACCGCGAACGCGGCGGTGTCGTGGTCGGTGCCGACGTTCACCCAACCGGTGTCAGCGGTCAGGTCGTAGACGCCGTAGGGCACCGCCTTACCCAACTCGGCGTCGGGGAAGTCGTGGGTTTTCACCGCGACCGGCTCGCCCGACGGTCGCCATTGCCGGCCGTCGTTGGCGTACTGGCCGATGAGTTCCTTCTTCTTGGTGTCCACGCTGATCACCGGGTCGGCGCTGTCCTGATGGTCTTTGACCTGGTCGTTGAGGTAGCGGAACTGCCCGTCACGGTCCGGGTGCTGTTTGCCCTCGACGGTCTTGGTGTTGCTCTGCAGGCTGAATCCTTCCGCCCGCAGTAGGTCACCGACGGTGTCGGCGCCCACCCGATGTCCCTGGCGGGTCAGTTCCCCGGGCGAGGTTGCGGGTCGACTTCGTCGTCCACCGCAGTGGCGACATCGGATCGCCGCGCTCATCGGGTTCCACCAGCGCCAGCAACGCCGGCAGCAGACCTGTGTCCACTTCGGACAGACGTTTCCGGCCGCCGCCGGGCCGGCGGACCCGACCCAACGGCGCAGCACCGGAGTCCAGTTCATCGACGCCTAACGACACAGTCGCCTCACGCACCCCAGCTGCCCGGGCCACCGCACGGATCCCGCCATGCCCCAACGCCCGCGCCTCAGCACCCATCAACAACCGGCGCTGCCGCTCATCCAGATGCGGGAACACCGCCTGGAACTTCGCCGCCAACACCCCGCCGACCTCCACCATGACGCCTATACCACAGCAACGACCGGCATCTTGGGAAGCTACGGATTATTTTTCTGCGATCCCTTGGTAGATGAGCATTGCGTCATTGGACTGGAGCACGGCGTTCAAGAGGTCTCCGACGAGCAGATAGACCCGCTGGGAGGTGCTCTCGGCTCTGACGGCCGTCAGAGGGACGCGAGCCTTGTGGCATACGACCCTGGCGTGCGCGGCGATCGAAGCGTTTGCCGCCCTCGGCGACACGGACGCCGCCCGGCACCGCTACGTCCAGCTGCGGGAAGCGCTCGCCTGCATCGACGAGCAACCCGACGCCGACACCAAGGCCCCCGTCGAAACAGTCCTGGGCCGCGACATGCTCGACGATGAACCGGGCGAGGCGGCCGAATGACACCAGCGATGAACGACAGTGTTCGGACAACGGCTGTATCGGAGGGTGATGTGCAGCTGCGGAGACTGCGGCTGATCCAGTGGACGTTGCGGGGAACGCTCGGCCTGGCGCTCGCGGTGAGCATGGCGGCCAACGTCCTACAACGCCGCACCGGACCCCGTCGCCCGCAGCATCGCCGCCTGGTCGCCGTTGGCGTTGTACGCCGCGATCGAGGTCATGACCCGCGTCCCGAGGGGCAGATGCGTTGAGCGTTGCTCGGGTCGGGCACGCTTGAGTCGTGAAGGTCTCCAACCGCTGGCGTCCGGCCCCGCCGGCACGGTCGGCGTTCTCCGGGTTCCGGTTCCCGCCCGACGTGATCGTGGTCCGGCTGTACCTGCGGTACAACCTGTCCTACCGCGACGTCGAAGAACTCCTTGTCGAGCGTGGTGCCGATGTCGACCACACCACCGTCTTCCGCTGGGTGCAACGATCACCAGCGACGCCCAGGCCCAGCATCCGGATCAACATCTCCGGCACTCCCACGCCGGCCTTGACCAGGGCGGATGGGTTTTTCGGCAAGCGCACAGTCGACGCTGTTCTGATGTGAGGGTCAGTGTTTGGCGGACGGTTTGCGCACGCGTTCGCGGGAGAGGATCCACAGCGCTTCGACGCCGTCTTTCCAGGTGATCTTCTTGCCCTCGTCGCGGGTGCGGGCCCGGTAGCTGATCGGTACCTCGTAGGGGCGGTGCCGGTTGCGCAGGAGTTTGCCGGTCACCTCGGCTTCCATGCCGAAGCCGGCGGAGCGGATCTGCAGCGACCGGTACAGGTCGACGGGCATGAGTTTGAAGCAGGTTTCCAGGTCGCCGAGGTAGCAGTTGTACAGCATGTTCGCGGCGGTGGTGACCGCTTTGTTGCCCATGACGTACCAGAACGAGAATGAGCTGTGGCTGCCGAAGGTCCGGTTGCCGTAGACCACGGTGGCGCGGCCGTCGAGGACCGGTTCGAGCAGCTTCGGGATGTCCTGCGGGTCGTATTCGAGGTCGGCGTCGAGGATGACCATGTAGTCGCCGGTGGCGTGCTCGACCGCGGTACGGATCGCCGCGCCCTTGCCCTTGTTGTGCGGGTGCAGGACGACGCGGATGCGTTCGTCGTGCAGTCCGTTGAGGATTTCGGCGGTGTGGTCCCGGCTTCCGTCGTCGACGATGACGAGCTCGGTCTCGGTCGGGTAGTCCACGTCGAGCGCCTGTTTGACGGCGTCGGCGACGCGGGCTTCCTCGTTGTAGACCGGCATCAGGATCGACAGTTTCATCACGATCTCCGAAGGGTTCGGGCTGGGACCGTCAGACTAGCCTCCCGTCACCCGGGCGTGTGATGTCCCGTCAGGGGGTTGCGGATCTCGTACGGTACGGCCAATGAGGGGGAGTGCGGCGAAGCGGTGGGCGACAGTCCTGCCATCCGGAAGGCCGGTCGCCCACGTCAGCTGGTTTCCACCAGCCCTGCATCGTCCGTCGCGGCCGTGGGCGTTGCGTTACGCCGTTGGAACTGGTTCGGCGGTTGGGGTCGCCCGCGGGTCGGGTGACAGAGCGGTCAGCAGCGGGGTGAGGGCGACGACGGCCCAGCAGGCGGCGCTCGCGCAGCACAGGAGCGCCACGACGATCGTCACCCGGTCGACCGAGGTCCGCAGGTGCCAGCCGAGGTCGTACGGGGTGACCAGGTAGATCAGGATCAGCGCGCCGGTGTGCAGGGCTGCCACTGCCCAGATCCAGCCGTCCGGGCCGAGTTCGAGCGCGGCTCGGGCACGGCGCAGGAAGACGTTGGCGAGCACGGCGGCAGCGGCGATGAGCAGGACGATCGAGCCGATCCGGCCGGTCATGGATGTCAGGATCATCGGCAGGCGGTCGACGGTGTCGGGGTCGCCGTGCAGGAGCGCGGAGAAGGCTCCGGCGGCGAGGACGTCGGTCTTGGCGTCGAGCAGGCGGGCGGTCACGGACCAGATCGCGGTGACGGCGACGGGGGTCCAGAGCAGCGCGGCGCGGCGAGGGTCGCGCCGGAACTTGACCGTGCCGACCACGGCCAGGGCCACGACGAGGCTGACGCCTTCGTTCTTCATGAGCGCGGCCGCGGACAGCAGGAACAGGGCCAGTGCCAGCACACCTGGCGACGGCCGGGCGAACAGCAGCAGCACCGCCCCGGCGGCGAAGGCGCACGCGCACATGGCGTCGCTGACGCCGTCGGTGGGGGTGGTCCACAGCGGGGTCCATGCGGCGTAGCCGGTGGCGATCGCGGCGGGCCAGGACAGCAGCGCGGGCGCTTGTGCGGTGGCGACGCGGACGGCGTGGACGAGCATGGCGACGGCGGAGTAGGTGAGGAAGCCGGTGATGAACGCGGCGGGGTAGAAGCTGCGGATGTCCAGGATCTGCCAGGCGAGCGCGACGGGCGCGGATGCGAGCGGCGGGTAGTCGGGGTGGGTGTAGACGAGGACCGGGTTGCTGATCGCGGCGCGGGCGTAGTCGCCGCCGTGGGTGAAGTAGCCGGCGTGCAGCCACCAGATGAGGTGGGCGTCGCCGTTGATCGGTTCGGTGGCGAGGCGCAGCAGCGGCGGCAGGAGCGGGACGGTTGTCAGCAGCGCGTCGCGCCAGCCGCTGGCGGGTAGCCGGGGCCGGTTCCGCAGCCGCCAGGCGAGTACGCCGGTGAGCAGGTAGGTGGGGACGAACCACAGCAGCAGCGGGCCGGTGAAGGCGAGCATGAGCAGCACCGCGGCGGTGGCGACGGCGGCGCCGGCGATCGGGGCGAGGACGATCGCGAGGGGGACGGCGCGGGTCAGGGCGAAGCTCAGCGGCAACCCGGCGACGATCAGGATGAGTACGGCGAGCAGGGTGTTGGTCATGCGTCGGCCAGTTCCTGGGTGCGTAGCCACATGCCGTACGGCGCGGCGGGGTCCTTCTGGAGGTACACCTTCACCTGCGCGTCCCCGGCAACGACGACGAGGCCGTGCAGGACGGCGAACTCGATCATGCGCAGTTGCAGGTCCTGTACGTCCTCGACGATCAGGACCCTGGTGCCGGCCGGGACCTGCCGCCGCATCTCGTTGCTGAGGTATTCGATCAGCTCGCGGAATTGCCGGGTCGGATGCTGCAGGTGGGCGGTGCGCACCGTCTTGACGCCCATCCGGCCGGAATGGACCGCCGGGCGGATCGCCTGGAGCAATGCGACCCCGCAGAGGGCGGCGACGAGCAGGCTGGCGACAAGTTGTGGGAGCGGTAATCGGCGCATCGGCACACCCTAGAACCTTGCGAGCGATTCTCGCGGCCCCGGGAGTCCGGAGATTTGGAGCGGTCAGGTGACCCAGCCGGCGTGCAGGAACCGGGCGACGAGGATGCCTTGGACGGTCAGGAACAGTGTCAGTGCGGTCCGGTCGATGGTGGCGCGGTTGCCGAGGCGGCCGAGCAGCATGAATGCGGGGAAGATTTCCAGGCCGATGCGGGACGCGGACAGCAGTGGGTAGGGGATGATGTTCCCCGGGTTCCGTGGAGCCGTCACGGTTGGTCTCATGCCACGGACGGGATGGTGGGAAGGAGTCTTTCGAACTCGGCCGGGGCGAGCATTCCGAGGGCGCTGTGCCGGCGTTGCCGGTTGTGGAAGACTTCCAAGTATTCGAATATGGCGTTGGCAAGCTCGATGCGGGTTTTCCACCGGCGGCGGTTGAGTAACTCGGTCTGCATGCGGCCCCAGAACGACTCCATCATGCCGTGTCGTACCGCCAGTGCGAGCGGGCGGACCGCGGGCACCCGGCGGTATTGGTCAGCCCTATGACCAGCACGATGATTTGCCGGCACCCGCAGAGTTCCCAGGAGCGGTTCAGCACAGGGGGACGCCGTTCCTGCACGCCTGCTGGATGTTCCTGTCGTGCTCGGCGACAGTGTCGGCGAACGCGGACTTGCCGGACTTGTCGATCGCCACGAAGAACAGCCAGTTCTTCCCCGGGGTGGGGTTCATCGCGCTGAGGAGTGCTTTCTTCCCCGGGCTGTTGATCGGCCCGATCGGCAGCCCGGTCATTCTCACCGTGTTGTACGGGTTGTTGGGGTCGTCGAGCTCGGTGTTGGAGATTTTGCCGGAGTGCTTCGGGTCCTTGCCGTTGATTTCCAGCCAGTAGTTGGCGGTGACGTCGAACTGCAACGGCAGCTTCGCCTTGTACGCGCGGTTGTAGGCAACCCGGGCGATGTGCGGCAGGTCCTCCTCGATCCCCGCCTCGGCCTGCGTCAGCGACGCGACGATCAGCGCCTCATACGGGCTGACCGACAGCGCGGACTGCACCTTGTCGACGAAGCCGATCTCGGTAGCGACCTTGAGAAACTCCCCGACCATCTCCCTGAGGACCGACTCGGCGGTCGAGCCGGGCTCGAACTCGTAGCTCAGCGGGTAGAGGAAGCCCTCGATCGACTTCTTCGACGGCTTGCCGTCACGGCGTTCGAACCACAAGTCCGGCACGCCGAGCGCCACGGGGTCCTTCGCCGCCGCTTCGAAGTCCGAGTACGGAATGCCGGTCGACTCCGCCAGCTTCTTGAACGTCGCCACGTACGACAGGCCCTCGCGCAGCATCGTGCGGCTCACGATCTTGTTGCTGAGGTCGAGGAGCATCGACAGGGCATCCTCGGCGCGCATCTGGTGGCGCAGCCGGTATGCGCCGGGCTGGATCGCCTTGCTCCGCGGGTTGCGCTCGGCGGCCTGGACGAACGCCTTGGTGCTCTTCACCACGCCCTTGCCGAGCAGGGTCTGCGCGATGGCGAAGGCGGTGTCGCCCTCCTTGACCTCGACGGTCACCGCGTCGGAGCCACCGGAGTCGTAGTCGGGCACGGCGCGCAGGCTCTGGATCTTATCGGCGCTGAAGTACACCGCACCCGCGATGCCCACGAGCATTGCCAGTGCCAGGAACAACGCCAGGAACGTCCGGGAACCGCGGCCCTTCTTCCGCCGGGCCGGCGCCGCGCTTCGCGCACTGGCCCAGCGGTGACGGCCGCGTCCGGCATCGTCCTCCCACGTCAGGTCGAGATCGTCGATCTGCACGTTCGCCTCCGTGCGTCATACTGGCTCGCCGGATCCGTCCGATCGGCCCAGGGTCTGTTCTGCTGATCATGACGTAGTTGATTGATGATGCGTCGGTGGTTCGTCGCGGTGAGCTGACTGATGCGGCGTGGGCGGTGATCGCGCCGTTGTCGCCTGAGGCCGGGTCGCGGTCGGGACGGTGGCGTGAGCCCCGGCAGGTCATCAACGGAATTTTGTGGAAACTGCGTCGAGCCCCTGCAGGCCGACTACGGGTCTCCCGCACCTTCACCAGACCCGGGAATGGATCGGCCACCGCTGGTGCGCATCCTCGACGGCCGCGAACTCCAGCATCAGCCCCACATGCTAGTACGGCTCCCGGTCAGCGCGGGCAGGGTTCGGCAGGATCAGGTCGTAGCGGCCGGTGGGAGTTCCTGGTGGCGGTCTCTACGCGATCGGACGATCCCGATCTTCTGGCGCATTGGATCGGCCAGACTCGGGCAGCCGACCGGTGACGTGGACTGGATCAGCGCCCACTTGTACCACGGGGGGTCTGGACACCCTTTTCACGGGCGTCGTCGCCCCCCTGTCGACGAGACGACCGCCGCCGGCCTCGTCGACGGACACTTTCTTCCTGCGGCACGGGGACAGCGGGCCGCACATGCGGCTGCGGCTGCGCCCGGCCCGGCGCGAGCACGCCGGACCGGTGCGCGACCGCGTCCGGCACCGCGCCGCCGCGCACTTTGCCGCGCATCCCTCGACACCGGCGATGAGCACCGAGGTGTACCGGACGCTCGCGGCACCCTCGCCCGGGGCGAGCGGCTGGACCGCTACGAGCCGCGGCTGCTGCCGAACGACTCGGTCCGGTTCGTCGCGTACCGGCCGGAGCACCACGCGTACGGCACCGGCCCGGCTCTGGCGGCGGTGGAGCGCCACGTCACCGAGCTGAGCGCCATCGCCCTGCGGGTACTGCGGGCCGGCGCCGCGCCGCACCAGCGGGCGGCGATCGCACTGGCCGCGACCATGACCACCCGCGCCGTGTGCGAACCGGACCTCGAAGCGGCGGCCAGCCGGGTCGCCGGCGCGCTGCACCGGACGCCGGCCGGCGGGCCGCTCGACGCGGACCGGTCCATCGTCGAGGCGGCGTACGCACGCGACCGCGCCGCGCTGCTGCGCCAGGCCCGGGCATGCTGGGCCGGTGACGTCGGACCGGCCGGTGCGGTCCTCGATGACTGGTCCCGCTCCGTCCGGTCGCTGCACGCCGTGCTGACGTCGCTGTGGGCGGCCGCCGACGGCCCGAGCGACCCGGGCTCGCCGATGGGACCGCTCGCCGCCGTCACCGGTGCCGATCGCCGCGCGGTGACCCTGGTCCTGCTGCGCTGCGCCCACCTGTTCAACAACCGCCTCGGTCTCGGCCTCGACGTCGAGACCCGGCTCGGGCTGCTCGTTGCGCGGACGCTCGCCGACCTGCACCACCGCACCCCGCCCCGGCCCGGCCCGGCGGCACCGCCCGAAATGGAGTCCTGAGATGCGGTCCTGGCACACCCTCCACATCGCCTACCACGACGCGGACAAGGACGGCCTGCTCCTCGACAGGATCCGGCCCGCCCTCGCCCGGCTCGGTGCCGACGGCACCGACGCGTTCCTCTTGCGGCATTGGTGGCGTGGCCCGTACCTGCGGCTCAACGTCCGCACCGACGAGCGGGCCTGGCGCGAACGCGTGCGGCCACTCGTCGAGAAGGCGGTCGGCGCGTATCTGGCGGCACACCCGTCGGTCACGGTGCTCGACCCGGCGGCATCGCTGGACCGGCACCGGGTGCTGGCGCTGCAGGAGTACGAACGTGGCCCGCTTACCCTCTGGTACCCGAACAATCCCGCGACCGCGCGGACGAGGTGGCCGAACGGGTCCGCGCCGTCGTGCGCTGCCTGGACGACCCGAGCTCATCGGAGGTGCCGTTCGTCCGGGAGCGGGCCGCGCTGCTCCGGCGTCACCGCACGTCCTTCACCGCGCTCGTCGGTGACGGTGCTCTCGTCGGACCCGCGCCGACGCCGCACCGGTCGCCGGGGTGTCGAGCACAGTGAGCTGCACCGGCTGATGTTCGACCACGCGGCGTACCACGAGACGGTGTTCACCCGGCCCGACTTCCTGCGCTACCGGGTGGCGCTCAACGCGACATACCTGCACCTGACCCGCCTCGGCCTCACCCCGATGGACCGCGTCTCGGGGCGGTCGGGCTGGTCCGCGACCTCATTCGGCGCGCCTCCTGACGGTCCGGGCGGCGCGTGCAGCGCCTCGCTCGGCCGGTGATCGACGCGCGGGAACCCCCGGTCGCGCGATCAACGCGCGAAGACCCTCGGCCGCTCAGTGATCGCCGCGCTGCCGACCTCGCCGCCGGTCACATCGCTGAGGCTTGTACGGCGAGATCGCCGGTGCGGGTCTTCGGCCTGACCGGCGGTGGCCCGCACGCGGGCACCGTGCGGTGGCGCGGCATCCCGCGCGGGCGTGACGACGCGGCACTGCTGGCGCGAACCGGCCGGCGGGCCACTGCGATGGGGACGGGTGTGCACGAACCGCCCCGGCATCCCCTGCCAGACGTGGGGCTTCCCCAACTGGGCCGGCAGCGTCGACGACCGCCCCGAGTCCTGGCAGGCGACCGGCGCCCTGAACCCCGGCAGCGCTCACGTCGGCGACAGGTATGTCCTCGGCCTGCACACCCAGCCGCCGCAGCCGCGGGACGGCACCCGCCTCGCCGTGGGCGGGGCTCTCGGGCGCGGCGATCCTCGTGCTACACCACGTCGACCAGCCGCTACGCAGGATCAAAATGCCTCATAGGTCGTGATCCAACCGGAGGCGCCGGCCCGTCACGGCCGGGCGGTCCTGGGCAATGTCGCGGTGAAGCTGAGCCCGCCACCGGGAGTGGCGTGGCACTGCGCCGCCCCGCCGATGGTCTCGATGAGCGCTCGGGCCGTGCCGACGGAAAGCTGCGGGCCGGGTCCAGGTCCATCGTCTCGCCCGCCGCGGCGGTGGCAGGTCGTCCGGGCTCGACCGGCAGCGGCTGCCGCCCGCGGACGGTGGCGGAGTGCGACCGGGACGACGGCGGGGCGCGGCCCGGGGCAACGCGCGTGGTGGGCCGATGTCGTGGGCGCCGCGGCGATGCTCAGCATGCTCGTCGTCGTGGCCAGCCGCCGCACCTGATCGTCCACGGGTGCGCCAGTCCGGACCAGTGCTGCCAACCACCGTCGCGCCGGCATCCGCCGCATCACCACCAGGTGATCGCACGGCGCGCCGCCTGGGCCGTGCACGTCGCTGATGCCCAGGTAGACATCGGGACGATCCTCCGGTTGAGTTCGACCTCGCGCCGGCGCACCGGTTGACGGCGTTCGCGGTGAAGTCCAGGAAACCCAGGCCGACCGACTTTTGAGTTTGTACGCCCGGTCTCAGACCAGGAACACCACCGCCGCGTGGTCCGTGCACCGCCACGACCGGGTCATCAGAACCGCCAGGAGCGTTCTCGGTCCGCACTGCCACGTCCGCACCTCATTGTTCGACCGTCCTGTCCCGTTCGCCCGGTGGTTTCCGGCCGCAGCGGCCCATGCCGGGCCAGAATGGACAGAGACGACCGGGCCCGTGGATGCTGCGCCTCGACCCGGTCGCCCGGAAGGTGCTCGAGCACCGCACCGGTCCGGGCACTCGTCGCCCGGAATTCCTGAACATCACCGCAGCCCGGCATCCGGGAGTCCAGATAGGAGTCTGCCATGACCGAGGTCAAACGCTGGACGGTCAGCGTATTCGTCGACGAACGTGACAGCCGGACATACGCGGAAGCACGCCTGCAGGCCGGCGACAAGACCCGCCTCACATATCTCGCCGGCACGGGTCAGGCCCGGCTCAACCCGGCGGACAAGGACATCCCGGAGATCGGCGACGAGCTCGCCGTCGCACGGGCCTTGTCCGACCTCGGCCATCAGCTCCTGCTCACGGCGACCGCAGACATCCAGGCCACCTCCGACCGCCCAGTACATCTGAGTCGATAGTGGGTTCTCCGGCCGATCTCGAGGGTGCCCGGTCCAGCTCCGGTGGGTTCGTCTGGCAAGGTGAGGTTGCCTGCTCCAGCAACCCCACACCGCTTCGGGCCGTGGATTGCCGGGAGTTGTCGAATGAGGCGTTGTGACACGACGACCCACCTTCGTGGTGCGTGGTCCAGAGGGCGGCCAGCGAGCCGGCGATGAGATCAGCACACCCCCGCCGAGACAGTGCAGGCGACGAGACCCGGATCGGTCTGCGGAGCGGTCCGGAGGACCGGCTGTTGGATCGGTCCGGCCCGATGGAGTGTCCGCTGTCCTCGGTACGGCGGCGGTCGATATCAGCGCGGAAGTGTCAAGGAGAACCTCATGGTCAGTGTCGCGCCAGACGGGGTATGCCGGTGGCGTCTCGAGCCGGTCGGGGCGATGCGGGTGCCCGGCGTGGTCTTCGCCCACCGCGGGCCTGCTGCCGGACGCGCCGGGGGATCAGGCGTTGCAGCAGGTGGCGAACGTGGCGACACTGCCCGGTGTCGTCGAGGCGTCGTACGCCATGCCGGACGTCCACTGGGGATACGGGTTCCCGATCGGCGTGGTGGCGGCCACCGACCCGGCCCGCGGCGGGGTGATCTCCCCGGGCGGCGTGGGTTTCGACATCTCGTGCGGCGTGCGGCTGCTCACCTCGACGATCACCCGTGCTGACGCGGCGGCACACCCGAAGCGCCTGATGGACCTGCTCGGGGCGGCGACGCCGCGGGGCATGGGCCGCGGCGGCGTGCTACCCGCCACCGGCCAGGCCGAGCTGGACGAGATTCTGGCCGGCGGCTCGGCGTACGCAGTCCGGCGCGGCTTCGGGGTCCCGGCGGATCTGGTGTTCTGCGAGGACGGTGGTGCGGTGGCCGGTGCCGACCCCGGCGCCGTGGGCGCGCGTGCGCTCGAGCGGGGCAGGGGCCAGGTGGGCAGCCTCGGCTCGGGCAACCACTTCCTGGAGGTCCAGGCCATCGACCGGATCTACGACGAGCGGGTGGCCCGCACGGTCGGCCTGCGTCCGGACCTGCTCTGCCTGATGATCCAATGCGGGGTCGCGGGTCTGGGCCACCAGATCTGCTCGGACCATGTCCGCGTGATGTCGGCGATGAACCGGTACGGCATCCAGGTGCCGGATCCGCAGCTGGCCTGCGCCCCGGTGGCGTCCCCGGAGAGCCGGCGCTATCTGGGCGCGATGGCGGCGGCCGCCAACTACGGCCGCGCGAACCGGCAACTGCTCACGAACGAGGCCCGGCGCTGTTTCCGCGATGCCGGCCTAGGTCGTGTTTCGTAAGGGGTCGATGTTGCGGCGTGGCGGTGATCGATAACTGAAGAGGTCTCCGGTAGGTGGTTTAGCGACCAAGCAAAACCGAATACCAGACCGGAGACCTCGTGCCGAGCGTAGCGGCAGCGAGGCGCCATGACATGACCGACGTGCAGTGGGCGGTGCTGCAACCGTTGCTGCCTGCGGGAAACGGTCGTGGGCGTCCGCGGAAGTGGGCAGTCAGAGATGTCGTCGACGGGATCCGGTGGCGGGTCCGCGCCGGGGTGCCGTGGCGGGACGTCCCTGCCGTGTACGCGCCGTGGCAGACGTTGTACCGGTGGTTCCGGCGCTGGCAACGCGACGGGACGTGGGCGAAGATCCTGGCCGCGTTGCAGACCCTGGCGGACGCGGCTGGGAAGATCGGCTGGACGGTCAGCGTCGATTCCACGGTCAGTCGCGCGCATCAGCACGCTGCCGGCGCCCGCCGGGACGCGCACCTGCAGAAGGAGCCACCAGACGGGGTCGGCGGTGCCGAACCGGCCGATCATGGTCTAGGCCGCTCTCGTGGCGGGTTCACCACCAAGACCCACCTGGTCTGCGAGCAGGGCCGCAAGACCCTCGCGGTGGTCGTGACCGCTGGGCAGCGCGGGGACAGCCCGCAGTTCATCCCCGTGCTGGAACGCATCAAGGTGCACCGCATCGGCGGCGGCCGGCCACGGACGCGTCCCAGCCTGATCCTGGCCGACAAGGCGTACACCAGCAGAGGCAACCGCGGGTACGCCCGCCGCCGCAAGATCCGCGTCTGCATCCCGAGCAAGGCCGACCAGGACGCGCACCGTAAAGCCAAGGGGTCCAACGGCGGGCGGCCACCCGCCTTCGACCCTGTCGTCTACCGGTTGCGTCACGCCGTCGAGTGCGGCATCAACCAGCTCAAACACCACCGGGCCATGGCCACTCGGTACGACAAGCTCGCCGTCCGCTACGAAGCCACCGTCACCATCGCCGTTATCAACCAATGGCTCCGAGCCTTACGAAACACGACCTAGGCGATCTGCGGCTGCTGTACGACGTGTCGCACAACCTCGCCAAGCTGGAGACGCACACCGGCGACGGGGCGGCCCGGGAGTTGTGCGTCCACCGCAAGGGCACTACGCGAGCCTTTCCGCCCGGCCACCCCGACCTGCCGGAACCGCTGCGGGAGGAGGGCCAGCCGGTGCTGGTGCCCGGTTCGATGGGCACTGCCTCCTACGTGCTCGTCGGCGTGGCCGACGGGCAGGCGTTCCACTCCGCCTGCCACGGCGCCGGCCGCACGCTCAGCCGGCACGCCGCCGTCCAGCGCGCTCCCGTCGAGGCGGTCGGCCGCGAGTTGGCCGCCGCCGGCGTCCTGGTCCGAGGCGCGAGCGCCCGTGGGCTGGCCGAGGAGGCGCCGCAGGCGTACAAGGACGTGGACGAGGTGGTCGACACCTGCCGACGAGCCCGCTGTACCGCTTTCACCGGCGTGCGTTCTCCGCATTCATTTATCGGTGTTGGCGAGGACGATCCATCATAGGGACGGGCATGCGTCCCGGCCTCCGGCAGGCAGGTAGCGGTGGGCGATCCCCCCGTGAATCACCCTGCGCCGTCCGGTCACAGGGATAGTTTCGAAGTTGGACCTGCGAGACGTGCGGGAGAGCCCAACTGGGTGACAGTTGAGCTGAGAGGTTGAACGACCGAGAGGTCGAACGGCGATCCCCACTACCTGATCCAGGCAATGCTGGCGAAGGGAAACCGCCTCGTAGGTCTTTCGTCGCACTCGGAGCAGTCTGGGCGCGGACGGATTCGCGAGGAGGCGGACCACGATCCTGGGTAAGCGGGTTTTCCGAAGCCGCGTCGACGCGGGCCGGCGGCTCGCCAGCAAACTGGCTCACCTGTGCGGCCACGATGTTGTGGTGTCGGTCTGCCGCGCGGTGGAGTCCCGGAGCGGCCCGAACTTGGTATGGGTGCGGTCGGTGAAGACGGTGACCGCGTCATCAACCCGCAGGTGATCCGCCTCGCGAATGTCACTGACCACGAGCTAGCAGCGGTGGAGGAGCCAGAACGGGCCGTGAACGCCGACTTCACCCCTACCTCGGACGACGAGGTCCGCGAGTTGCTCATCCGGGCCGCCGTCCACCCGGGTGTCCGCCGGAGCGCCGGCCGAGGCAAGCGCGCAGGCGGCTCGGCTGGCCGCGACGAGGAGGTGATGATCCGCGCCGGGAACCTGGACCTCGGCGGGCACCTCACCCTGCCCCCGGATGAGAGCGGGTTGGTGCTGTTCGCCCACGGCAGCGGCAGCGGCCGCCACAGCCCACGCAATCAGTACGTGGCCCTGATCCTCAACCAGGCAGGTTTGGGCACTCTGCTGTTCGACCTGCTCACCCCGAACGAGGCGGCAGAGCGGGCCAACGTGTTCGACATCGAACTGCTCGCCCAGCGGCTCACCGATGTCAGCGCCTGGGCGCACGATCAGCCGTGGGGCCATGACCTGTGCATCGGGTGGTTCGGCGCCAGCACGGGCGGCGGGGCGGCCCTGTGGGCCGCGGGCGAGCCGCACGCCGGCGTCGCCGCGATCGTCTCCCGAGGTGGCCGCCCCGACCTGGCCGGACCGCGGCTGCCTGCCGTCACCGCCCCCACGCTGCTCATCGTCGGCGGCCTGGACACCAAGGTGCTGGCCCTCAACCGAGCCGCACAAGCCCAATTGCGGTGCCCCAACGACCTGGTCGTGGTTCCTGATGCCAAGCATCTGTTCGAAGAACCGGGCACGCTGACCGCGGCGGCCCGTCATGCCCAGGCCTGGTTCACCACACACCTGCGCCACGTCGCCCACACGGGCCGCCCACCCGCCTGAGGGGCAGGCCGTGCTGGACGTCGACGGGGCGGCCATCTCCGGGTCCGGGATGATCGTCCGGCAAGCGGTAGGCCTGTCAGCAGCGTGTGGGGGCGTCGCGGCCAGCCTGGCGGTCGCCTCCTTCGGCCCAGGTGTCCTTGCCGTGAAGATTCTGTCCCGCACGGGCGCCTTGGCCCGGTTCCGCTCACCCGCTGTGTTCGCATCGTTGGCCGGCGTCGCACCGATTGACGTGTCCTCCGGCGACGTGCAACGCACCGCTTGTCCCGCGTCGGTCACCGCAACTCAGCTATGCCCAACACGTCATGGCCATCACCCAGATCCGGCGCGACACCGCCGGGCGCGTCTACTACCAGGGCAAACGTGCCGCCGGGAAGTCCTAAAAGGAAGCACTTCGCTGCCTGAACCTCCGACGTGCCGACGTCGTCTACCGGGCCAGAACGGACCCGTACGTCGTCCGCATGTGGGCTTGGCGTGAGCGGCGGCGGGCCGGTCAGGTCGGGCGTGGGGGGCCGACCGTGCGTGTGAGGGTGTGGGCGCAGGGCAGCAGTAGCTGCCGATCATAGTCGCCGGCTGGGTCGGTGAGTAGCCCGGTGAGCATGTGGACGGCCCGCCGGCCCATGGCGTTGCGCGGGATGTGCATGCAGGCCCAGGGCTGACCGCCGACCTCGCCGCCTGGGTCGTCAACGAGCAGGACGATCGAGATCTCGTCGGGGATGCGCAGGCCACGGAGGCTGGTGATGGCGTGCAGCACCCGCAGCAGGCCGACCGATTCGACGAGGATGGCGGTGGTACCGGCGGCGAGCGCGTCGTCGAGCCATTGCGCGGTGAGCCCGTCGGGGTTGGCGTAGGCCGGGACCGGCACGGCAAGGCCGAACCGGTCGAGGGCGGCGGCGAAGCCGTCCCACCGGTCGGCCTGCGGCTCGTAGCGGACGGCCTCGCCGAGGTAGGCGAATGACCGGTGTCCCAGGGCGACGAGGTCGTCGACGATCCGGCCGGTGGCGGCGCGGTAGTCGCCGCCGACGTAGCAGATCTCGACGCCGGGTACCTCGCGGTGTCCGATGTAGACGAACGGGTGGCCGTCGGCGGCGAGCCGGGCGAGGTCGTCGCGGTGCGCGCGGTGGCCGAGGATCAGGCTGCCGGCGGCCTGGCCGAGGCCGTTGACGTTGTCACGGTAGATGCGGCGCACCCCGCCCTCGTCGCGGGCGGCGGTGAACAGCACGAGGTTGCAGCCCTCGATGCTGGCCTGCTCCTCGATGCCCTGCAGGAACTCGAAGTAGTAGTCGCCGGTGCTGGTGGGGAAGATCGGCTCGAAGGTGTGCACGCCGAGGAGCGGGGGCGCGTGGCGGCGCTGCAGCGTGCTGCGCTGCTGGGGGCTGGTGCTGTAGCGCAGCTGGCGGGCTGCTGTGAGCACTCGCCGCTGTGTCTCCGGGGAGATCCGGCTCAGATCGCCCGCGCCCCGCAGCACCTGCGACACCGTTGACTGGGAGACGCCGGCTTCGCGCGCGATGTCGGCCTGGCGCGAGCCCCGGGTGCGTGGCCTGGTCACGGCTGTCCTCCTGCGTGCGTCGGCACGGTCGATTGAGCGGGCCCGGTCGATTGCGCCGGCACGGTCGAGTGCGGTGGCCACGCGAGGACCGCGCCGGTTCGTACGAGTTCCTTGCGCAGCGTCTCATAGTCCACGTCCGCGACGCTGAGTTGCGCGTCGACCGCCTGTGCCGCGGCGCATCCGGCGGCCTCGCCGATCATCATGAACACCGGCTCCATCCGGACCGACGCGAACGCGACGTGTGAGGCCGAGACCGCGGCGGCGACGAGGAGGTTGGTGCACTCGGCGGGCCTGGGCACGATCGCGCGGTACGGGATACCAAACGGTGCCGTGAGCGGGTGCTGCACGTTGCCTTCGTTGCGGGGTTGCCCGTCGACGAGCACGCGTTTGGCGTTGTGCGAGTCCATCACGTAAGAGGCGAGCGCAATCGGGTCGGCGGGCCGGGGCCGGCCCGATGCGTCGTGCTGGGTGACGACGTAGCCGGCCACCATCCGGCGGGCCTCGCGGACGTACAGCTGGTGCGGCCAATGCCCGGTGGCCGGGAACTCCGCCGGGGACAGCCCGTACGTCCGGGTGGCGTCGCGGACCGCCGCCGGCAGCCGCGGGTCGTTGGCAAGGAAGTGGAGCAGGCCGGCCTGGTACCGGACGTGGTCCTGGAAGATCTCCTCACGCCGGTCGTAGCCGGCTTCGGGCCAGTCGTAGTTGGCGCCGATGTGGTCGGAGGAGACCGCGCCGTGGTTGTTCATGTCGTGGATGTCGCCGCGGATGCGGGTGGTGCGGCCGTACAGGTCGAAGATGCCGGCGTCGATGTACCGGCGCAGCAGTTCGTAGCGGTCGGGGTCGTAGCCGTCCGGGCGGGGGTAGGCGATCCGGCGGGCGGAGGGTGTCACGTGCAGGCGGAAGGTGTACGCCTGGACGCGCCGGTCGCCGGCACCGATGCTGCCGTGCCCGGCGGGGCTGATCCCCGGCAGCAGGCCGCTGCCCGGCCGGCCGGGCAGCATGTACGGGTCGACGCGGCGGGTGAACTGGTGGTTCTCGCTGACCTGGACGCCGGCCTGCGGTTCGCCGTACGTGCTCGACGCCTCCCGGCCGACGGTGTAGCGGACCCCGGCGGCGGCCATGAGGTCGCCCTCGTAGGACGCGTCGATGTAGACCGCGGCCCGGTGCCGGCCGCCATCGCCGGTACGCAGCTCGACGATGCGGCCGGCGACCGCGGTGACGCCGCTGAGGTGCTGGCGGTGGCGCACCTGCACGCCGGCGTCGGCGAGCCAGCGTTCGAAGATCTCCTCGGCCACCCGCGCCTCGACGGTCCAGTGTGGGTCGGGCGCGTCGTAGGCGGCGGCGACCTCGGCGTAGAAGGCGCGGGCCAGGCCGCCGACGGTGTCCGCCCGCCCGACGTCGGTCTCACCGAGGCCGCCGGCGGTCATCCCGCCGACGTGGTCGTCGAAGGCGAGCAGTAACACCGACATCCCGTCCCGGGCGGCGCGGACCGCCGCCGTGACCCCGCCCGACGTTGCTCCGTACACGACGACGTCCGATCGGGTCGGGCCGCCCTGCGCGGGGTCGGCGGGGAGGAGGTAGTGGAGTCCGGGCAGGGCGGGTGCGGCGGTCATGGATGGCTTTCTAACAGCTCCGGCCGACGACTGTACATAGCTAATATTTGCTGATCTGTTGATATGGAACTGTGTCGAAAGCTGCAGCGTGTGCGCGTATTGACACGGCAATGACGGTGGCAGGTAACGTAGCCGCAATCTCGGGCCGGCAATTGACGAAGAAAATATTAGCAGCCGGTGTCCACGACGGAGGCGAGCATGAGCAAGGCGACGGAGCTGGAGACCGACCTGCTGGTGGTCGGCGGCGGCCTCGGGGGAGTGGCCGCGGCGCTGACCGCCGCACGGTTGGGCCGGCGGGTCGTACTGACCGAGCCGACCGACTGGCTGGGCGGGCAGCTCACCGCCCAGGCCGTCCCCTCCGACGAGCATCCGTGGATCGAGACCGAATACGTCTCGCCCGGCTACCGGGAGCTTCGCGACCGGATCCGCGACTACTACCGGCGCAACTACCCGATGCGGCCTGAGGCGGCCGCCGACCCCACGCTCAATCCGGGACTGGGCAACGTCAGCAAGTTGTGCCACGAGCCGCGGGTCGGCGTCGCGGTCATCGACGAGCTGCTCGCCGGGTACCGTTCGGCCGGCCGGATCACCGTGCTCACCGAGCACGAGCCCGTCGCCGCGCAGACCGACGGAGACCGGATCACCGCGGTGACGCTTCGCGACCTGCGCACCGGCGACCTGCGCACGGTGCGCGCACCGCTCGTCGCCGACGCCACGGAGCTCGGCGACCTGCTGGAGCTCGCCGGGGCGGAGCACGTCATCGGCGCGGAGTCGCAGGAGCAGACCGGCGAGCCGTATGCCGCACCCGAGCCGGACTGGACCGACCAGCAGGCGATCACCTGGTGCTTCCCGGTGGAGTACCGGCCTGGCGAGGACCACGTCGTGGACCGCCCGGCCTCGTATGAGCACTGGAAGACCCACGTCGACCCGTTCTGGCCGGGGCCGCAGCTGTCCTGGATGAAGATCGACATCCACACCAACGCCGGCAAGGAGAACCGCATCTTCGAGGGCGACATGGACGCGGTGCGGCTGCCGGACCTCTGGCACTTCCGCCGCATCCGGGCCCGCAGCCAGTTCCGGCCCGACCTCGTCGACACCGACATCTCGCTGGTCAACTGGCCCAACACCGACTACTGGGAGGCGCCGCTCGTCGGTCCCGGGGTGGACGAAGCAGCCCGTGAGCTGGCGCTGCGGCGGTGCAAGGAGCTGTCGCTGTCGTATCTGCACTGGATGCAGACCGAGGCGCCGCGCCCCGACGGCGGGCACGGCTACCCGGGACTGCGGTTGCGTCCTGACCTCACCGGGACGGCCGACGGCTTGGCCAAGACGGCCTACATCCGGGAGTCCCGCCGCATCAGGGCCCGCTTCACCGTCCTCGAGCAGCACGTCGCCGTCGTGGACCGGCCGGAGGGCGCTGGCGCGGTCCAGTTCGCCGACGCGGTCGGCGTGGGGCACTACAACATCGACCTGCACCCGAGCACCGCCGGCGTCAATTACGTCAATCTGGAGTGTTACCCGTTCCAGATCCCGCTCGGCGCACTGATCCCGGTCCGCGTCCGCAACCTGCTGCCCGCCTGCAAGAACATCGGCACCACCCACATCACCAACGGCTGCTACCGGCTGCACCCGGTGGAGTGGAGCATCGGCGAGGCGGTCGGCGCGCTGGCCGCGTTCTGTCTGGCGCAGGGCACGGAGCCGCACGCGGTGGCCGACTCGGACCGGCTCACCAGCGACTACCAGCAGCTGCTGACCCAGACCCTCGGGATCCCGGTCGCCTGGCCCGAGCAGATCCGCCGCACCCGGCCCTCGCAGGCCGCCAAGGGGGCGACGCCGCTGCTGGCACTGCCGCAGCAGCGGGTCAAGCCGGCCGGCCTGCCGGCGGGGAAGTGACCGCCGTGGAGGTTCGCGACAGCGCACCCGAGCCGGTCGACGCCGTCATCTACGGCGCCACCCTCGCCGGGATCATGGCCGCACTGCGGCTGCGGCTGCGCGGCCTGCGCAGCGTGATCCTGGAGCCGACCGGGCACGTCGGCGGCATCATCGCCGGTGGCCTGGTCAAGACCGATACGCCCAACGTCGCGGAGGCCCTCGCCGGCCTGACGCTGAGCCGGTTCTTCGCCGGCATCGGTGCCGCCTACGGCAGCGACGGGCCGCGGTACCGGTTCGAGCCCAAGATCGCCGAGGACGTCGCCCGGGCGCTGCTCGCCGAGGCCGGCGCGACCGTGCTGACCGGCCACCGCCTGCACGGCCCTGCCGACGTCGAGGTCACCGGCCGCCGGATCCGGGCCGTCCGCACCGCCCGGGGCTGGCAGCGGGCCGGGTTCTTCATCGACGCGTCGTACGAGGGCGACCTCATGGCGGCCGCCGGCGTGCCGTACGCCGTCGGGCGGGAGCCACGCACCCGCTACGACGAGCCGCTCGCCGGGTTCCAGCCGGTACAGGCGTACCGGCGGCGCAGCTTCCGGCCCAACACGCTGTACCCCGTCGGCGTCGACCCGAAGCTGCCCGAAGGCGAGGGCGACGAGAAGACCCAGGCGTACAACTTCCGCGGCGTGCTGTCGGTCGATGCCGACCGGCTGCCGTTCCCGAAGCCGGACGGCTACGACCCCGCCCGCTACACGTATCTCGCGCAGCTGCTGGCGCAGCGGGGCATCACCGGGCTTTCCTCGATCGTCACCGAGACCGCGCTGTTGCCCGGCGGGAAGTACCAGACCAACCAGGCGCTGTTCATCGGCTTCGACCTGCCCGGCGCGTCGTGGGACTACCCCGACGGCAGCTGGGCCCGGCGCGACGCGGTCATCGCCGAGCAGGCGAGCTGGCACCAGGGGATGCTGTACTGGCTGGCCAGCGATCCGTCGCTGTCGGAGACCTTCCGCGCCGACGCCCGCCGCTTCGGGCTGCCGCCCGACGAGTTCACCGACAGCCCGCACGGACCCGGCTTCCCGCACGCGCTGTACATCCGTGAGGGCCGCCGGCTGCTCGGCGCCCACGTGCTGACCCAGCACGACCTGCTGCGGCCCGGCAACACCAAGGCCACCGCGGTGTGCTGCTGGAAGTACGGCATGGACAGCCACATCGTGCAGTACTACGCCGAAGGCGACGACACCATCGTCGGCGAGGGCACCCTCAGCGGCACCGAGTTCAACCCGCCGGTGGACCTGTACCAGATCCCGGCCGAGGTGCTGTTCCCGGCGCGCGGCGGGGTGCAGAACATCGCCGTCCCGCTGTGCTTCTCGGCCAGCCACGTCGGCTACACGTCACCGCGGATGGAGCCGAACTACGGCATGCTCGGCGAGGCCTGCGGCGAGCTGGCTGCGCAGTCGCTGCGCACCGGCAGGCCGGTGCAGGACTACGACTACCCGGACCTCGCCGCCGCGCTGCGCGAGCACGGCAGTGTGCTGACCCTGCCCGAACTGCACGCCGGGACGGGGTGAGCCGCCGTGCTGCCACTGACCCTCGCCGCCGTCGGCATCGACCTGCCGGCGTTCCAGCCCGGCCCGCTCAACGCCGGCACCGGCTGGCGGCCGCACCGGGTCGAGCTGCCGCTGCGGATCGCGCAGGGCGACGTCCCGCCGGACGGCTGCGTCCTGCGCCTGGAGTTTGCCGCCGGCCACGGGCCCTGCCCCGACCTCGCGGTGGAGCTCGACGGCGTCCACCACGGCCTGTTCCACCCGGCCGTGCGCCGCGACGACCGCACCGAGGTCTACCGGCACGGCCCGATCGCCGGTGACGTCACCCTCGACGTGCCGTTGCCGGCGGCCTGGCTCGCCCCGGGTTCCCACGTGCTGGCCCTGACCACCGTCCTCGACGAGGAGGCCGCGACCGGACCGGTCACCGCCGAGCCCGCGGGCCGGCCGCGGCACCGCGAGCAGTTCGGCCACCACTTCGGCAGCGGGATCACCTGGCACGCGCTGACGCTCGCCGCGGCGGAGACGCCGGCGCCGGCTCGGGTGGACGCCGAGCTCGTCGCCACCCCCTTGTACGTCAAGCGTGACGGCGCGCTGTTGGAGCTGCTGGAGCTGACCGTGTCGGTGCCGCCCGGCGCCGAGTGGCCGGCGCGGGCCGTCGTGCGGCTCGCCGGCAGCGACCACGAGCTCGATCTGCACCGCAAGGACCGCACCTTCGGCCAGGTGCGGAGCCGGTTCCCGGTGCCGGAGTTCACCGGCCCGCAGCCGGCCACGGTTGAGGTCGACGGCGTGACCCTCACCGCGGTCGAGCTGCGGCCGGCCCGCAAGTGGACGTTGCACCTGGTACCGCACGTGCACCTCGACGTCGGCTACACCGATGTTCAGGGCAAGGTCCTGGAGCTGCACAGCCGGAACCTGGACCGGGCGCTTGACGCGCTGGAGCGCGACCCCGGGTTCGCCTTCTCGGTGGACGGCTCGCTCATCGTCACCCAGTACCTGGCCACGCGCGCACCGCAGCGGGCGGACCGGATGCTGGCGGCGCTGCGCTCCGGGCGTCTGTCGGTCAACGCGTTCCACAGCCTCTTCCTGTCCGGCGTGGCCAGCCTGGAGGAGTGCTACCGGGCGGCGTACCCGGCGACCCGGCTGCGCGACGAGCACGGCGTCCCGGTCACCTACGCCAACCTCACCGACGTGCCGTCGTACAGCGCCGCGATCCCGTCGATCCTGCACGCGCTCGGCATCGACGCGTTCGTCGGCATCGAGAACCACCACCGCGGCGGCAACGCCGACAGCGACGCCCAGCACCTCGCCAGCCCGGTGCTGTGGGAGGGTGTCGACGGCGCCCGCGTGCTCACCCACTTCTCCGACACCTACTCGCAGCTGCGGTTCATGGCCGGGGACCCGCAGACCGTCGCCGGCGGCGCGCACGCCTTCTGCCGCCTGCTGACCCGCTACGACCGGCCCGACTACCTCCCGCACGACCTGGCCGTCATCGGTACCCACGCCGACAACGAGGACCTCGCCGACGGCGACGCCGGCTTCGCCGCCCGCTGGAACGAGCGCTACGCGTACCCCCGGATGCGGGTCTCGACACTGGCCGGCTACCTGGACGCCGTCCGGCCCCTGGCCGACCGGCTGCCGGTGTGGCGCGGCGACGGCGGCAGCTACTGGGAGGACGGGGTCGGCACCGGGGCCACGGTGACCGCCGAGCACCGCCGCGCCCAGGCCGCGCTGCCCGCCGCCGAGGGCCTCGCCGCGCTGGTCGCGCTTGCCGACCACGGCTACCGGCCGCACCGGGCCGCGCTGGACGCGGCATGGGAGAGCGCACTGTTCGGCTGCGAACACACGTGGACGTGGGCGCACGCCAACGGCCACCCGCACGGCCACCAGGTCGGCGACCAACTCGACTGGAAACGCCACCAGGTGCACAACGCCCACCGCACCGCGACCGACGAGGCCCGCCGCGCGCTCAGCCAGCTCGGCGAGCTCGTCCACACCGCGGGACCCACCCTGCTGGTCCACAACCCGCTCGGCTGGCGGCGCGACATCGAGGTCGAGGTGGAGACCCTGCCCGGCGCGGCGCCGCTGGTCGGCGAGGTGCTGGCCGACTGCAACGGCCTGCGCCGGGTGCGGATGACCGTGCCGGACGTCCCGGGTTTCGGCTACCGGGTGCTGCCGATGGGTGGCGCGCGGACCCTCGCCCCAGGCGAGGAGGAAGGTGCGCCCGCCGGTGGTCCTGCCGTGACCGAGGACTGGCAGCCGGTACCGCCGCGCCTCACCGGCCGGCGGTGGGACGTGTCGCTCGACCCGGCCACCGGCGCGGTGCTCGGCCTGCGGCACCGTCCCAGCGGCCGGGATCTGCTGGACCCCACCGGACCGTGGCGGCTGGGCCAGGTGCTGTACGCCCTGCAGGGCCCGGAGTCGCTGACCCGCGGCGCCCGGCCGGAGCACTCCGGCGTGCCGCACCGGCACCAGCCGGCGCCGCGCAGCACCCTGCTCGGCCGCCGCCCCAAGGCCGACCCGCCCGCGCTGACCGTCCACCCTGCACGGATGCGGCCCGTCGGACTGCGCCGTACCCATGACGGGTGGCGGCTGCGGACCGTCGGCCACGCGCCGAGCCTGCCCCGGATCGAGGTCGACGTACTGATCCGGGACGGCAGCGACCGCGTCGACGTCACCGTCGAGCTGGACAAGGAACCGGTGCTGGCCAAGGAGGCGCTGTACATCACCTTCCCATTCGCGGCCACCGACCCGGTGTTCCGCTACGACCGGCAGCAGGGCTGGATCGATCCGGCCGTCGACCACTCACCGGGTGCCTGCCACGACTGGTTCACCACCCAGTACGCGGTGGTGGTGGCCGACCGCATGCCGGGTCGAGGTCCCGCCGTCGCATGGGCCTCGGCCGACGCGCCGCTGTTCACCGCCGGGGACATCGTCCGCGGCGCCTGGGCCGAGCGGTTCCAGCCCGCCTCGGCCACGCTGTACTCGTGGGTGCTCAACAACTACTGGCCCACCAACACCCCACCCGAGCAGTCCGGCACGCTGACACTGCGCTACGCGTTCACCCCGCTGCCGGCGTTCGACCCCGTCGCCGCAGGCCGGTTCGGCCGTGAGGTACGGGCACCCGCGGTCGCCACCGAGATCACCTGGCTGGACAAGTTCGACCTTGGCGCCCGTCCGCTGGCCGCACCCGCCGGTGCGCTGCTGGACCTCGACCTGCCCGACTCCGTGCACGCGAGCGTCGCGCAGCCGCGCTCCGCCAGCGGGCTGCTGATCCGCCTGCAGGACCTGGCCGGGCAGGCCCGGACCGTCCACTTCAAACACCCCGCTGGCGGCGCCGGCTCGGCCGTCCGCTGCCACGCCGACGAACGGCCGCTCGATCGCCTGCACCCCAGCACCGACGGCCGCGTCGCCGTCGAGCTCGGGGCGTGGCAGGTCGTCACGCTCCTGCTCGACGGCTTCCCGCCCTCCGCTACCCCGATCGGAGATACACCATGCGCAACCCGACCCTGAGCCGGCGCCGCTTCCTGGCGCTGACCGGCGGAGCCGCCGCGCTGACGGCCGGATCCGGCCTGCTCGCGGCGTGCGGCGAACCGGCCGCGCCGAAGCCCGGCGGCGCGGGGAGCGTCGCCCTGCCCGACTACATCCCCTCCACGCTGGTCAAGGCCGACCTGCCGGCCCGGGCCGACGGCGTCATGGCCGGCTTCTACACCTACCCGGCCACGCCGGCGGTCGCCTACACCAGCAAGCCCGGCGACGGCGCCGGCACCGTCTCCGTGCTCACCAACATGTTCAACCCCGTGCCGCCGGCCGTCGGCGCCAACGCCTACTGGCAGGAGCTCAACACCCGCCTGGGCGCCACGCTGGACATCACCATGACGCCCCAGGCGGACTACCTCAGCAAGCTCTCCACGGTCATCGCCAGCGGCGACCTGCCCGACCTGACGCTGATCTCCGCCCGACTCGCGCACCGCGCCGACGTGCTCACCCGACTGTGCGCCGACCTGTCCGAATTCGTGTCCGGCTCCGCGATCAAGCAGTACCCGTTCCTGGCCAACATCCCCACCGACGCGTGGCAGACCACCGCCTACGGCGGGGGCATCTACGCGGTGCCGATCCCGCGGGCCATCGTGGGCACCATCATGTTCACCCGCACCGACCTCGTCCGCGCCCGCGGCCTCAATCCCGCGCCGGCCAGTTACGCGGAGTTCCTCGACGTCGCCAAGGGGCTGTCGGACGCCCGCGCGAACAAGTGGGCGTTCGGCTCGCCGAAGCAGGTCATCTACTTCGTCGGCACCATGCTCGGTGTGCCGAACGTGTGGCGCGAGGAGAACGGCAGGTTCACCTCCGAGCACGAGACCGAGCAGCGCAAGGAGGCCATCGCGCGGACCGCTGAGATGGTCAAGAGCGGGCTGTTCCACCCCGACTCGATGGGCGGCAAGCTGCAGATCCGCGACCTGTTCGGCAACGGCACCCTCGCATTCAACCCTGACGGGTACGCCGCCTGGGACACCCTGGCCAACACGTACAAGGTCGAGATCGGCGCGACCGCGGCGCCGCAGTACAACGGCGGCGGCGTGGCCCGCCACCGCGCCGGGACCACCGCCTTCGCGATCACCGCCATCAAGAAGACCGACAAGGCCCGCGTCCAGCAACTGCTGCGCATCTGCGACTGGCTCGCCGCGCCGCTGGGCACCGCCGAGTACATGTTCCGTAAGTTCGGTGCCGAAGGCACCCACTACACGATGCAGAACGGCGCGCCGGTCCTCACCGACAAGGGCAAGGTCGAGGTGAAGCTGCCGCTGGAGTACATCGTCGACGCCCCGCACGTGCTCGGCCCCACCGACCGGGCACGGGTCGACGCCCAGCACGGATACCAGGAGAAGGTCGTCCCGACGATCCTGCGCAACCCCGCCGACGCGCTCTACTCGGCCACCGCCACCGACAAGGCCGGTGAGATGAGTAAGATCATCGACGCGGCCGAGCTGGACATCGTCTCCGGTCGCAAGCCAATCAGCTATTGGGACGAGACCGTCGCCCAGTGGCGCAAGGCCGGCGGCGATGTCGCCCGCGCCGAATACGAGAAGGCTCTCGCGGACAAGGGCTGACGGCGATGGCATCGACGAAGCTCGTCAGCGACGCGTCGCCCGCGTCCCCGAGCACGGCCGACCAGCCGCGCGGTCCGGCTGCCCGGCGGCGTCCAACCGGCTGGTGGCGGCTGCGCCGGGACTGGTTCCTGGTCCTGCTCGGCGTGCCCGGGCTGCTGCTCATTCTTGTGTTCCACTATGTGCCCCTGGCGGGCAACGTCATCGCGTTCAAGGACTACCGGCCGTACCTCACCATCTGGGAGGCGCCGTGGGTGGGCTTCGAGAACTTCCGGGTCATCTTCGAGGGCGACCCGGCGTTCCTCAACGCGCTGACCAACACCTTGGTCATCTCCCTGCTGCAGATCATCGTCGTGTTCCCCGTGCCGATCGCCGTGGCACTGCTGCTCAACAGCCTGCTCTCGGAGCGGCTCAAACGGATTGCGCAGTCGGTGCTCTACCTGCCGCACTTCATGTCGTGGGTGGTCGTCGTCGCGCTGTTCCAACAGCTGCTGGGCAACGCCGGGCTGTACAACACCTGGGCCCGGACGCACGACCTCCCGCTGCTGCACCTGATCGGCAACCCGGATCTGTTCCTCACACTCATCACCAGCCAGGCGATCTGGAAAGACGCCGGCTGGGGCACCATCATCTTCCTGGCCGCGATGTCCCGCGTCGACCTGGAGCTCTACGAGGCGGTCGCCGTCGACGGCGGCGGCCGGCTGCGCCAGCTGTGGCACGTCACGCTGCCCGCGATCCGGTCGGTGATCGTCCTGCTGCTCATCCTGAAGCTCGGTGACGTGCTCACTGTCGGCTTCGAGCAGATCATCCTTCAGCAGGCCGCGGTCGGGCAGGACGCGTCGGAGGTGCTGGACACCTACGTCTACAACCGCGGGATCATCGACGGCAACTTCGGCGTGGCGGCCGCGGTGGGCCTCGTCAAGGGCGTCGTCGGGCTGGGGCTCGTGCTCGCCGCGAACAAGATCGCGCACCTGTTCGGAGAGAGGGGGATCTACTCCCGATGGTGACCATGGTCAACGGTATGGCGCCACCGCATCCGGTGATGCGGGCCGTCAAAGGTGTTGTCCTGCTGCTGTGCTGCGCGGTCGTGGTCCTGCCGTTCGTCGGCGTGGTCGCCACCTCCCTCGCCGACCAGCAGCAGATCACCGCGGCCGGCGGGTACGTGCTGTGGCCGGCCCATCCGTCGCTCGACGCGTATGCGGCGATCTTCCGCGGCGGTGTCGTCACCCGCGCCACCCTCGTGTCCATCGGTGTCACGTCCGTCGGCTCGGCCCTGTCGGTCATCGTCGTGGCGCTGCTGGCCTACTCGCTGTCGCGCCCGGGCAGCTTCGGTCACCGCCCGATACTGATGCTGGTGCTCGTCACCATGCTCTTCAACGCCGGCATGATCCCCAACTACCTGCTCGTCAAGCAGCTCGGGCTGATCGACTCGTGGTGGGCGCTGATCCTGCCGCCGCTGGTCTCGGCGTTCCAGGTGATCATCGTGCGCGCGTTCTTCATGGAGGTACCGACGGAGATCATCGACGCCGCACGCATCGACGGCGCCAGCGAGCTGCAGATCCTCACCCGGATCATGCTGCCGCTGTCGAAAGCGGTCCTGGCAGTCGTTGCGCTGTTCCAGGCCGTCGCCTACTGGAGCGCCTTCTTCAACGCCATGCTCTACATCAACTCTACCGACAAGTGGCCGCTGCAGCTCGTGCTGCGCACCTACGTCGTCGACAACGCGGCCATCGGCACCGACCTGCCCGGCGAGGTCGTCCCGCCGCAGCAGTCGCTGCAGATGGCGATCCTGGTGGTCTCCCTCGTGCCGATCCTGCTCGTCTACCCGTTCCTGCAGAAGCACTTCGCCAAGGGAGTCGTGATCGGGGCCGTCAAAGGCTGACCCCCGGCCGCTCCGCCGAGGTTATCTCCGCATCGCCGGCAGACCCCCGCCGGCGGCTGGCCCCTGCGCGCCGGACGTGATGCCGGCGCGTCGAAGAGGAGGCAACGCCCATGTCCCACACCCCACCCGCCGGCACGGTCCGCCGCCGTGCCCTGGCCACGCTCGGTCTCGCCGGCCTCGCGGTCGCCGGCAGCCAGGCGGTCGCCGGCACCGCGTCCGCCGCACCCGCCAGGAAGCACGACGACCCCGAAGCCACCGTGAACAGCGTGGCCGACCTGCGCACCACCACGCCCGCCGCCGATGGCCAGCAAGTGCAACTGCTCGGCTATCACGGCGACCTCCCCGGCCGCGGCGGCGGGACCCTCTACTGGGACGCCGACAGCACCGACCCCGACAACGGCGGCACCGTCTTCGCCGTCACCGGCCGGGCGACCGGCCGCTGGAAACGACCCTATGCCGCCCGGCTGGACCTGGCCTGGTTCGGCTGGAAGGGCACCGGCGCCGAGGACGACACCCCGCGCGTCCAAGCCGCGGTGAACGCGCTGCCCGCCGGGGGTGTCATCGAGGCCGGCCCAGGCAAGATCCGCCTGCAGAGCACCGTCAAGGTCCGCAGCGTCCCGATCACCTTCCAAGGCGCCGGCGCCACGGACAACGACGACTACGCCACCCAGTACATCGTGGCGACCGGCAACGCCAACGGCTTCCTGCTCACCAACGTCCACGGTGGCGGCCTGCGCGACCTGGTCGTCCGAGGCGACGGCCTGACCGGCGGCAGCCTGGTCGCCACGGAGGCGGACACCGGCGAGCGCAACTACATGGTGTCGTTCGTCAACGTCCGGTTCAAGGACGGCTACACCGGCATGACGCTGCGCTCGTGCAACACGATCCGGTTCCGCAACTGTGTCTGGAACGGGTTCAGCGGCCCGTACGTCATCCTGCTCAACGGCGTCGGCAACGACTCGCGCGCCGACCCGATCGAGTTCGTGCAATGCGGCATCGCGGCCGGCGGCGGCAACACCACCACCGACAACATCGTCATCGACGGTCTCGGCGGGTCGATCAAGTTCTTCGCCACGGCGGTCCTCTTCGGCCGGCACGGGCTGTGGCTGAAGAACACCACCGGCGGCTCGTACCCGAAATTCGTCTACTTCGAGGGCGGCGGCTTCGAGAACGGCCACGGCAACCCGGTGCTGCTCGACGCCGGCGCCCAGGCCCAGTTCACCAATGTCTACATCTCCGCCGACAACGAGCACGACAACGTCCGCATCAACCCGGGCTTCACCGGCAGCGCGACCTTCACCGGCTGCATCATCCGCGGCTGCGGCCGCAACGGCCTGGACATCGCCTCCACCCGGGTCACCGTCACCGGGTGCCTCATCGGCAACAACGGGCGCACCGCCCACCCCAACTTCGGCCGCACGATCAGCGGCGCCGCCGCCAGCCCGGCCGGCCGGGTCCGGATCACCACCGCCGCCGGCCACGGCTGGGAGACCGGCGACCGGATCACCGTCTCGGGCGTGAACGGCACCACCGAGGCCAACGGCAAGTGGCGGATCGACGTGGTGAGCCCGACACAGTTCGACCTGCCGGTCACCTTCAGCCACGGCTACAGCGGGGGTGGCAGCGCATACCGGCACGGCGGCGGCATCAACATCCGGTCCGAAGCCAGCCGCGTGGTCGTCGTCGGCAACGCGATCGGGGGCCTCGCCGACGGCGTCAACCGCCAGGACTACGGCGTCGTCAACGAGGCCGCCGACGTGCTGGTCGCGGACAACGACCTGAACGGCAACACGGCCGGCCCGTACCAGCTCACCGGCACACTGACCCGCGACACCCGGTTCACCGGCAACAAGGGCGTCGAGCAGATCGACGGCTGGCTGCCGGCCCGAGTGCCCGGGGCGGTCAGCGACGGGCTGTACGACTTCGGCAGCCTGCTGTACCTGGAAGGCCAGCGGATCCGGGTCGTGAAGATCACCCGCAAGCTCGGTGCCGGCACCTGCGACGCACGGCTGGACGCGAACGGCGCGTCCGCGGGCGGCAACGCCATCGCGGTAACAACCGCGGTGCAGACGACCACGCTGGTCGCGCCGTTCACGATCGACGCAACGGCCGGAGCGCAGCGGCTGCAGCTGCGGATCCTCAACGCGGCATCGGCCAACGGGCTGGAGCTGCAGTTCGCGTACCAGCTCATCAGCTGACCTCGTCCACGGTGTCCACGGTGTCGAGTAGGTCAAGGCGGTCGCGGTGGGGGATCTGTCCCATCTGCGTGGTCGCGCCGATGTGCAGGATGGCCGGCTGATCGGCGTCGACCGGCGCCCACAGCGGCCGTCCGTCGCCGTTGGGGTCAGCGGCGGCGGCGAACGTCACCCAGTAGCCGGACAGCAACCGCGACTGTTGATGGTTCCGCGGCTGCCAGTCCCAGTTCCTGACCTGGAGGTGGCCGAAGGCGTACGGGATCTCGCTGGCGTGGAATGCCTGGGTGATCGCTCCGCTCAGCGGATCCCTTCGGCGCGGAGCCGGGCGGCCAACTGGTGGGTCTGCTCGTGGACGACCTCGGCGACCCGTTCGAGCTCCTCGTCCGTCGCCGCGGCGACCGGGATCGAGCAGCTGATCGCGTCGGTGGCCGGGATGCGGTACGGCACGGCAACGCTGACGCAGGCCAGCCCTGTGGTGTTCTGCTCGCGCTCCATGGCGTAGCCGCGGGACCGGGCTGCTTCGAGGTCGGTCATCAGCTCGTCGTGCTCGATGATGGTGTGCTCGGTGAGCCGTGCCAGGGGGCCGGGTGGAAGGAGCGTGGCGACCTCGCGTGGGGTCAGCTCGGCCAGCAGGGCCTTGCCCAGTGCGGTGGCGTGTGCCGGGAGCTGGCGGCCGACGCGGGAGGTGGCACGGCGGGGTTCGATGGTCTCCCGGGTGGCGAGGTACATGACGTTGGCGCCGTCGAGGCGGGCGTAGTGGGTGGTGTAGCCGACCTTGTCGCCGATGAGCTCGAGGGTGCGGGTGGCGTAGGGCAGGGCCGGGTCGCGGTCGAGGTAGGCGGTGCCGCACAGCAGGGCGTGCGGGCCGACGCCGACCGCCGAGCCGTCCGCGGTCGGCTCGATCCACCGCATCGCGATGAGCGTGTGCAGCAGCTGGTGCAGGCTGGATCGCGGGTATCCGGTGCGCCGGTGCAGGTCGGTCACGGTCACCGGGTCCCGGGCGGCGCCGAGCATCTCCAGGATGTGGATGGTGCGCTGGGCGGACTTGACCAGCTTCTGGTCGGCGGCGGGGTCCACCGGCTCGTTGCCGAGCGGGCGGCTGGACGGCTCGCGGGTCATCTGGCGGTCTCCTCGGCGGGCGGGGTGTGGGCCGACGTGATGGAGGTGTCGCGGTGCGGGGTGTGTGCCGGGCCGGTGGGCGGGGGATCGGTCCGGTCGGTAGCGTACGCAACGCCGGAAGGGTCCGCGCGGCGCCGCAGGGGGGATGGCAGCAGCGCGGCGGGCACGTCCTGGAACGTGACGGGGCGCAGGAACCGGGTGATCGCCGCGGGTCCGACCGACGTGTGCAGCGGTGCGGTCGTCGCCGGGTACGGCCCGCCGTGGTGCATCGCCGGGGTGACCGAGACGCCGGTGGGCCAGCCGTTCCAGATGATCCGGCCGGCGCGGTCGGTGAGCTCGCGCAGCAGCGCCGCGGCGACCGGCTCGTCGGGCTCGCCGTGGACGGTCGCGGTGAGCTGGCCCTCGAGGCGGCGGGCGAAGGCCGGCAGTGCGGTGTCGTCGGTGTAGGTGACCAGCAGCGCGGTGGGCCCGAAGCACTCGACCAGCAGACGGCCGGGGTCGGCGAGGACGGCGTCGAGGGTGGTGCCGAGCAGGGTCGGTGCGGCGGCCCGCCCGGTGCTGGCGCCGTCGACCAGGACCCGTACGGCGGGGTGCGTGGCCAGTTCGTGCCGGACGCCGCGGTGGCCGTCGGCGATGCGGTCGGTCAGCAGGTCGGTGGCGGCGCGGCCGGTGAGGTGGGCGGTGATCGCGGCGGCCGCGGCTGCCTCCGCCGGCACCAGCAGCAGCCCGGGTTTGGTGCAGAACTGCCCGCCCCCGAGGGTGAACGAGTCGGCGAAGCCGGTCCAGACGGCGGCGCCGCGGCGGGCGACGGCGCCGCGTGTGACGAAGGTGGGGTTGAGGCTGCCGAGTTCGCCGTAGAACGGGATGGGTTCGGGGCGGCCGGCGGCGAGGTCGAACAGCGCCCGCCCGCCGCGCAGGGAGCCCGTGAACGCTCCGGCGCGCACCCGCGGGTCGAGCAGCGCGGCCCGGCCGTCGGCCTCGCTGTGCAGCAGGGCGAAGCTGCCGTGCGGCGCGCCGGCGGCGTCGAGGGCGGCGGTGAGCACGTCGGCAGTGCGCTGCGACAGCCGGGGATGGCCGGGGTTGGTCTTGAGCAGCACGGGGCAGCCGGCGGCGAGCGCGGCGGCGGTGTCGGTCCCGGCGACGGAGAACGCGAACGGGAAGTTCGACGCGGCGAAGACGACGACCGGCCCGAGCGGGACGTTGACGCGGCGCAGTGCCGGTCGTGGGCCGGTCGGCCAGGCCGGGTCGGCCGGGTCGTCGCGGGCCGCCAGGTGCCGGCCGGTGCGGACCTCGTCGCCGTACAGGCGCAGCTGGAACGTGGTCCTCGCCAGCTCGGCGGTGAGTCTGGGCAGCGGCAGGCGGGTCTCATCGGCGGCGATCGGGATGAGGTCCGCGGCGGCCGCGTCGAGCGCGTCGGCGGCGGCGTCCAGCAGTGCTGCCCGGTCGGGGCCGGTGAGGTCGGCGAGGGGGCGGGCGGCCGTCGCGGCGGCGGCGAGTGACTGTTCGAGGTCCGTCACCACGGTGCGGTGGTCTCCTTCTGGGGCTCGTTCTGTGGCTCGGAATGTGCGGGGTGCCGCGGGTGCTGGTCGGCCCACTCGTCGGCCCACTGGTCGGCCCATGGGCCGCCGATGCGGACCGCGGGGTCGGCCGGTCCGGGGGAGCCGGCGCCGGGGATCTGCACCGCGAACCGTTCGGCGTCGTCGGCGGGCCGGTAGCCGATGGTTTCGCCGGCGGCCAGGGACACCCAGCGGCGACGGTTGGCGGACACGCCCCAGACGATGTGGTGGCCGGGGCGGGTCAGCGCCCGGCAGGCCTCGACGAGCCGGGCCGCGTCGCCGGGGGACAGCCAGGTCGAGAGGCTGCGCACACTGTCCGGCGCAGGGTCCACGGTGCCGATGCGGGCGGACACGACGGCCATGCCGTACGCGTCGGCGTAGTGGCTGCCGAGTGCCTCGACGGCTGCCTTGCTCACCCCGTACAGCGTGTCGGGCCTGGGTGGCAGCACCGTGTCGGCGCCGGTCTCGGTGGTGGCCAGCATGCCGACGACGTGGGCGGAGCTGGCCAGCAGCACGCGCCGCACGCCCTGCTTCCGGGCGGCCTCCAGCACGACGTAGGTGCCGTGGATGTTGACCTCGAGCAGGTCCCGCCACGGGCGTTCACCGGCGTGCCCGCCCAGATGGACGACGAGGTCGATGTCCTTGCACGCGGCGGCCATCAGGTCCGGGTCGGTGACGGATCCGCTCAGGTGGATCTCGCCGGGGTGCGGGGCCCCGCGAGGCGGGGCGGGGTCGAGCAGCCGGACCTCGCGGCCGGGTCGGATGAGGTGTGGCCGCAGCAGCGAGCCGACCCGGCCTGACGCCCCGGTGAGCAGGAGGCGGTCTGTCACGTAGTTTGCTCCATTCGGCCGTCCGGGGTGCCGGGTGGCGGTAACGCTGGGGAAGAACGCTGGTAACACCCTTGACATCTGCTTGGACCGTTCCTAGCGTACCGCATGTGTTCGCCACTACGAAAGCGTTCACATATGTGAAAATCACCGACGACGAGTTCGGGAAGGGAGCGGCTCACGTGGTCGCATACCAGGTGACGGGCGCGGCGCCGGAGGGCGCAGCGCTTCCGGATACGCCGGCGCCGGGCCGTCGGCCCAGGCGCCGGAAGGTGGGCATCCGCGCGCCGTGGTGGTTCGTGATGCCGGCCGTCGCGGCCTACGTGTTCATCGTCGTGGTGCCCAGCGTCAACGGCGCCCTGTACTCGTTCACCGACTGGAACGGGCTGCGCCCGGACTGGTCCTTCGTCGGCCTCGACAACTTCACCGCGGTCTTCACCGACCGCAGTGCACGGGCCGCGCTGATCAACACGGTCGTGCTCGCCGCGGTCGTGACGGTGCTGCAGAACGCCGTCGGGCTGGCCCTCGCGCTCGGCGTCAACACGATGGTGAAGAGCCGCTACGTCCTTCGGGTCGTCTTCTTCGCGCCGGTGGTCCTCACCCCGCTCGTGGCGGGCTACGTCTGGAGCTTCCTGCTCTCCCCGAACGGCACCGTCAACGCCGCGCTGACCTCCGTCGGGCTGGAGTCGCTGACCCGGGACTGGCTCGGCGACCCGGACACCGCGCTGTACGCCATCGCCGTCGAGATCATCTGGCAGTTTGCCGGCTACTCCATGGTGATCTACCTGGCCGGCCTCCAGGCCATCCCGGCCGAGGTGATCGAGGCCGCCACCATCGACGGCGCCGGGCCATGGGCCAAGTTCCGCCGGATCGTGCTGCCGCTGCTCAACGGCGCCGTCGTGATCAACGTGATGCTCTGCCTCATCGGCGGGCTCAAACAGTTCGACCAGGTCATCGCCATGACCGGCGGGGGACCCGGCACGGCCACCGAGACCATCTCCACCACGATCTACAAGAGCGCCTTCAACCTCGGCGACTTCCCGTTCTCGGTCGCGCTCGCGGTCGTCATGACGGTGCTCATCGCGATCCTCGCCGCGGTCCAGTACCGCCTGACGTTGAGGTCGAACACCTGATGCACACCCGGTACACCTGGCGCACCCTCACCCGTGAGACCGCGCTCATCCTCGTCGCGCTGCTCTTCCTGGTGCCGCTGCTCGGCCTGCTCAACGTGTCGCTGAAACCGCAGGACAGCCAGACCAGCGCGCTCGCCTTCGACTGGCCGCCCACCCCGGACAACTACGTCAAGGCATGGCAGGACGCCAGCCTCGGCCCGGCGCTGGGCAACAGCCTGTTCATCACGGTCGTCAGCGTGCTGCTCATCGTGGCCTGCTCGGCGCTGGCGGCCTACCCGCTCGCCCGGGTCACCCGCGCCTGGTCCCGGTTCTCGTTCTACTTCATCATCGGCGGCCTGCTCATCCCCGGCCAGCTCGCGCTGCTGCCGCTGTACGCCACGATGCGCGACCTCGGGCTGCTGGGCTCCCTGTGGTCGGTCGTGCTGATCAACCTCGGGCAGCAGCTGCCGTTCTCAGTGTTCCTCTACACGATGTTCCTGCGCGAACTGCCACTGGACTACGAGGAGGCGGCGATGCTCGACGGCGCCGGGCCGGTGCGGTGCTTCGCCACCGTCGTGTTCCCGCTGCTGCGGCCCGTGACCGGCACCGTCGTCATCCTCAACGCCGTCGGCATCTGGAACGAGTTCTTCACGCCGCTGCTGTACCTCGGCGGCAGCGACAACACCACCGCCCCCGTGGCGATCTACGGCTTCGTCAGCCAGTACGTGTCGCTGTGGCCGCTCATCTTCGCCGGTCTGGTGATCAGCGTGGTCCCAATCCTCGTCGTCTACTTCGCCCTGCAGAAATACATCATCAAGGGCTTCGCCGGTGGCCTGAAGGGCTGACCGGCCGCCACACCCACCCCCGCACACCCCACCCTCGTTCGGAGGAACGATGCACCCTGCCCACCGGCACCCCGCCACCGGACTGCTCGCCGCGCTCGCGGTCACCGCGCTCGTCGCCGGCGGCTGCTCCACCTCGAAGACCCCGACCGGCGACGCCGCCGACACGGTTCTGACGCTCGGCGCGGCCGGCACCGCACCCGCCCAGGCCGCCATCGACGCCTTTCAGAAGGCCAACCCCGGAGTGACCGTGAAGACCACGTTCACCGAGGACGACGCCTCCTACCAGCAACAGCTGCGCACCCAGCTCGCCTCCGGCACCGCACCGGACGTCTTCCGGCTCTGGCCCGGCGGCGGCAACTCCACCTCCGTCGCCGACCTCAGCAAGGACGGGCTGCTGCTGGACCTTTCCGGGGAGCCGTGGGCAGGCAAGGTCAGCACCGTGCAGCGGACCGTCTCCAACGGCCCCGACGGCAAGCTCGTCGCCCTGCCGATCACCATCGGCGCGATCGGCGCCATCTGGAACGACACCGCCGTCAAGGCCAGCGGCCTCACCCCGCCCAAGACGTGGACCGAGGTCCTGGCGTTCTGCGGCGCGGCCCGGCAGAAGAACGTGTACGCCTTCGCCCTGGGCCTCAAGTCCGCGTGGGTGACGCAGCTCGTGCCGTACGCGCTGACCGCGACCCTGGTCTACGGCCCCAACCCGTCCTTCACGCAGCAGCAGAAGGCCGGCACCGCCACGTTCGCCGCGTCGGCGTGGAAGCAGGCGATGGACAAGTACCTGGAGATGAAGAACGCCAACTGCTTCAACCCCAGCCCCAACGGCGTCAGCTACGACGAGCAGATGCAGATGATCGGCCAGGGCAAGGCACTCGGCGCCGTCCACGTGCTGTCCGCCGTGCCCAACGCCAAGAAGTACGCGCCGGCGAACACCCCGTTCTCGATGACACCGTTCCCGGCGACCGACTCCCCGGCCGACACGTTCGTCCCGGTCTCCGTCGGCATCTCCTACGCGATCAACGCCAAGGCCAAGAACCCGGCCCTGGCCAAGAAGTTCCTCGCGTTCCTCGCCTCCGAGGAGGGCCAGCAGGTGTACGCCACGAAGGCCGGCGCCACCCCGGCGCTGCCCAGCTCGGCGTTCCAGGCCGACGCCATCCAGCAGCCGGTCCTGGACGCGCAGAAGGCCGGCAGGTCGACCATCTACCCCGACCAGACCTGGCCCAACCCCAAGGTCCAGTCCGAGCACCTCATCGCGATCCAGGAGCTGTTCAACGGCACCATCGACGTGCCGACGGCCCTCTCCCGGCTCGACAAGGCATTCACCACCGCCAAGTAGCCCCGCGGGTGGCGGGGCACCGCCCCGCCACCCCCTCACCGGCGCACCGTCCACTACAGACAATGAGGAAGCGATGAAGCTCGAAGGGGTCCTGTTCTTCCCGGTCACCCCGTTCCATGCGGACGGCACGCTGGACGAGGCCACGCTCGCCAAGCACATCGGCAACGGGGTCGACGCCGGCGCCGGCGGCGTCTTCGTCGCCTGCGGCACCGGCGAGTTCCACGCCCTGACCCCGGACGAGGTCGAACGGTGCGCGCACGTCGCGGTCACCGCCGTCGCCGGGCGGCTGCCGGTGTACGCCGCGGCCGGCGGCCCCCTGCCGGTGGCGCTGGACCAGGTCGGCAGGCTCCAGCGGGCCGGGGTCGACGGGGTGCTGCTGCTGCCGCCCTACCTGGTGGCCGGCCCGCAACGCGGGCTCGTCGACTACGTGCGCGCCGTCGCGGCCGCCACGTCGCTCGCCGTCATCTTCTACCAGCGCGGCGCGGCGGTGCCCACGCCCCGCACCGCCGCGGAGATCGCCGCGATCCCCAACGTCGTGGGCATCAAGGACGGCATCGGCAACATCGAGCTCATGCACCGCACCGTGCTCACCGTGCGCCGGGCCGTCGGCCCCGACTTCCAGTTCTTCAACGGTCTGCCGACCGCGGAGATGACCGTCCCCGCCTACCGCGGGCTCGGCGTGCAGCTCTACTCCTCCGCGGTGTTCGCGTTCGCCCCGGAGATCGCGTTGCGCTTCCATCGCGCCGTCACCGCCGGCGAGACCGACACGATTCGGGTCCTGCTGGAGGAGTTCTACACCCCGCTGGTCGAGCTGCGCGACGAGGTCAGCGGTTACGCCGTCGCCCTGGTCAAGGCCGGCGTACGGCTGCGCGGCCTGGACGTCGGCGGGGTCCGGCCGCCGCTGCTGGACCCGAGCGCCGAACACGTCGACCGGCTCGGCGCGCTGCTGCGCCACGGCCTGGAACTGGCCGCCCGGTGAGGATCGCCGACCTCGTAGTCACCCCGATCGCGTTCGCCGACCCGCCCCTGCTCAACGCCGCCGGGCTGCACGAACCCCTCGCGCTGCGCGGCATCCTGCGGCTCGTCCTGGCCGACGGCACCGTCGGGCTGGGGAGGCTAGCCTCGACCGGCTCGCCGTCGCCCGCGACGCCGTGCGCGGCCTGGACGTCTTCGCCACCACCCGCATCGCCCAGGCCGTCGACGCCGCGCTCGGGGCACCGACCCGGCCGACCCGGCCCTCGCCGACGAGGCCGCACCGGCCGGACGGCGGCTGGTCGACCGGCGGGCCACCGCCTCCGCCATCGAGGTCGCCTGCCTCGACGCCCAGGGCCGGCTCACCGGCCGGTCCGTCAGCGACCTGCTCGGCGGCGCGGTCCGCGACGCGGTGCCCTACAGCGGCTACCTGTTCTACAAGTGGGCCGCGCACCCCGGCGCCCCCGCCGACGAGTGGGGCGCCGCCCTCGACCCGGACGGGATCGTCGCCCAGGCGGCCCGCATGATCGAACGCTACGGCTTCGGCTCGCTCAAGCTCAAGGGCGGCGTGTTCCCACCGGAGCAGGAGATCGCCGCGGTCCGGGCGCTGCGGGCCGCCTTCCCGGACCTGCCGCTGCGGATCGACCCCAACGGCGCGTGGACCCCGGCGACCGCGGCCGGTGTCGTCGACACGCTCGCCGGCACCCTGGAGTACCTGGAGGACCCGGTCCTCGGCGTCGCCGGGATGGCGCAGGTGCGCAGGTCCGCGGGCCCGGCGGCGCTGCCGCTGGCGACGAACATGTGCGTGATCTCCTTCGAGACGGTCGCGCCCGCGCTCGCCGCCGGTGCCGTCCAGATCGTCCTCGCCGACCACCACTACTGGGGCGGCCTGCGCGCCACCCGCGAGCTCGCCGCCGTCTGCGCCGCCACCGGCCTCGGGCTGTCGATGCACTCCAACTCGCACCTCGGCATCAGCCTGGCCGCGATGACGCACGTCGCGGCGAGTATCCCGAACCTCACCCACGCCTGCGACACCCACTACCCGTGGAACGCCGCCGACGACGTGGTCCGCCCCGGCCCGCTGCGCTTCGTCGACGGCAGCGTGCCGGTGCCCACCGGACCCGGGCTCGGCGTCGAGCTCGACGAGGACGTCGTGGCCAGGCTGCACCGGGCGTACCTGGAATCCGGCCGCCAGGTCCGCGACGACGCCGGCTACCTGCGCCGCCACCGGCCCGGCTTCGACCCGGCCCTGCCGCGATGGTGACCTGGTACCTCTACCCGTGGGACGTGCTGGGCGACCCGTCCGCCGTGGCCAGGCTCGCCGGCCTGGGGGTGCGCCGGGTCGCGCTCGCCGCCGCGTACCACTCCGTGCGGGCGGCGACCCCCCGGCACCCCGCGCACCGCGTGGTCGACGCGGCTCATGCGGCGTGCTACGTGCCGGTGCGGGCGGCCGCGTGGCGGGGCAGCACCCTGACCCCGGTCGCGCCCGGCGGCTGGGCCGCGCCCGACGCGTTCCCCCGGGCCCGGGAGCGCCTCGGCGCCGCCGGGATCGCGGTCGACGCCTGGGTGGTGCTGACCCACCACACGCTGCTCGGCAGCCGGCATCCCGGTCTGGTCGTGCGCAACGCCTTCGGCGACCGGTACGACTACGCGCTCTGCCCCGCCAACCCGGCGGTCCGCGACTACAGCGCCCGGCTGGTCCGGGAGGTGCTCGCCCAGGGCGCGCCCGACGGCGTGGTCCTCGAGGCGTACGGCCAGCTCGGCGCCGGCCATCAGAGCCACCACGACAAGACCAGCGGCGCGGACTGGTCCACAGTGGATGAGGCGCTGCTGTCGATCTGCTGCTGCGTGGCCTGCCGGTCCGGGCAGGCGGCGGCCGGACTTGACCCGGACGCCGTCGCCGCCGCGGTCCGGGCCGCCGTCGGCCGGGGGCACGGCACCGTCGAGGCGGTGCTCGGCGACACCGCCGCCGCCGTGCTCGGCGTCCGCACATCCGCGGTGGACGCGATGCGGGCCGCGGTCACCCCGGACCGGCCGGCCGCCTGGCACGCCACCGCGGACCCCTGGGCCACCGGCCGGCGCACCGCTGCCGGCCGGTCCGGCAGACCCGGCAGGCTCGCACGACACGTTCGTCATCGGCTGCTGGGGCCCGGCCGCTGCTGGCACCGCCGCGCTGCGCGCCGCCGGCCCGGACCGCCGCCTCGGCGCCTACGTCTCGATGCTGCCGCCGTCGGCCGCCGGTGCGGCGGACGTCGGCGCGGGCTGGCCCGAGCTCGTGGCCGCCGGCGCCGGCGAGCTGCACCTCTACCACGCCGGCCTGGCCTCCGACGCCAGGCTGCGGGCCGCGGCCGCGGCCGTGACCGCCGTTTCCCCTGCCACATCGGAGCGCCCCTGATGCCACTGGAAGCCTGCCTGCTGCTGACCCCCAAGGTGCTCGACGACCTCACCGACCCGGAACCCGGCATCGAGGCGTTCTTCGAACACCACCACGACTGGCTCGACGGCCGCCCGCTCACCCTCGTCTGGTGCGCCGGCAACGGCGACCACATCCTCGGCTACGCCGGGCCGGGTACCTGGGACCGGACGTTCGACTGGGCCCGGTACAACTGTTTCGCCGCCGACGACGCCGCGGGCCCGGCCGGCATCGCCCGGCGGCACAACGGCGACTGGCTGACCCGGGTCCGGGAGGGCGGCGAGCGCTCCGCCAACCCGTACAGCGCCGGGCCGATGTTCGTGCTGTCCGAGCAGCCGATGGACTACCACGTCCTGGCCGGCATCTACGCCGCGGTCCGCATCGTCGCCGCCCGCCGCGGCATCGCGGTCACGCTGCTGGAGTACCTGGAACCGGGGCCCGAGTTCTGCCGCAGCGAATGGAAGACCCGCCGCCACCCGGAGGTCGCCGCCGCCGCGGCCGACGCGGGCGGACACATCGTCGCCGGTGTCCTGGACGTGACGCTGCCCCTCACCGCCGACCCCGGGCCCTACGCCGCCTACCCGGGCGGCTTCCCCGCCGGCGACTTCGTGGCCGCGCAGACGGCGGCGTTCGTCACCGACTTCGGCCTCGACGGCGTGTTCCTCGGCAACCAGTTCGGCCTCGTCGGCTTCTGGCACCCCGACCAGGCGCCACCACCGACTCCGCAGCGCCGCGCCGCGGTGGAGCGCTTCTTCCTGCGGCTGCGGGCCGGGCTCGGCGACCGCCAGGTGTACTGGATGGACACCTACTGGCGCGCCGACGTCGAACGGCAGGCGTGGGGCATGACCGACGCCGGCTACCACACGCTCGACGCGATCCTCGTGTCCACCTTCGCCGTCCTCGTCGAGCGCACCGAGATCCTGCCGAACCTGCGCAGCAAGGCAGCACTGCGCCGGCCGGACGGCAGCGGGCCGCGGGTGCTGCTCGGCCTCGACTTCGTCGACCCGTGGTACTGGTACCGCACCCACCTCGACGACCGCCGCACCTACACGTTCCAGCGGGAGGTGCTCACCGCGCACGGCGACCTCGTCGACGGGGTCTGCTTCTTCGCCAACGACACCTTCGGCCACTTCGTGCCCTACGGCCCGATGGGCGAGACCTTCGCCGCAGTACGCGCGGCCGGAGCCGCCCGAGCCGCAGACGCACCATGACGTCCCGCACGGCCAGAGCTGCGCGGAGCACGCCTTCGAGGATCTCATGCCGCAGGCAGCAGTGTCGGTCGCCGGCACCGCCAGCGCAGGCACTGTGCGATCACCACATCGATGTCCACAAGTCCTAAGCAGCAGCGTTGTCTGCCCGAACCCCGCTACCGCGCCGTTGACGTCCCCGTCTCACACGTCGCCGGGCGGACCCGCTGCGACACCCCACTCCCGGCCGCCGCCGGATGCGCCCCGAGAATGAGGCTCGCATGAACCTCCCATCCCACCGCCGTCACCGCTGGTCCCTACTCTCCCGCCTGCTCGCCGTCGGCCTCGCCGCCGTCGGTGCGGTGGTGGTTGTCGTCGTCGCACCACACCCCGCCAACGCCGCTGTCGCCAACACATCCGTCTATCCCGTTCAATCGATCTACGCGCTGTCGACCGACTACACACTGACCGTCAACGGGCGCACCGTGCCGGTGCAGAAGTACGCCAGCTACAACGGCTACCAAGGCTACGACTTTGCGCAGTTCGCGATGAGTGATGGCGATGTCACCCTCGCCGTCACGAAGATCAACAACACGAGCATCGGCGCCTACAGCATCAGCCCGCAGAAGCTCGGAATCGTCGGCTCCGTCAGCGGCCCGACCCTGACCTTCACCGTGCACGACAACGCATACCTGATCGTCAAGGTCGATGGCCGGCCCAACCTCGCCATCGCGATCGACCCCGGGGAGACCAATCGACCGCCATCCAGCGGCATGGGGATCTTCAACGTCCGCAACGCTCCGTACTCAGTGCAACCGGGCAGTGGCTACGCCACCACCGCGTTCCAGCAGGCGCTGAACGACGCCGCCGCGTGGGGCTCGGCCAACGCCCGGCAGGGCATCGTCTACGTGCCGCCCGGCGTCTACACCGTCGGCAACCTGTACCTGCGCAGCGACCTCGCGCTCTATCTCGAGCAAGGCGCCGTGCTGCGGTACACCGGCGAGCGGGCCAACTACACCACGCACTGGCACAAGGAATCCCAGAACCGCGACGTCACGTGGTTCATTTCGACCCGCTATTCGTCGAGCAACATCTCGATCTACGGGCGTGGAGTCATCGACGGCAACGGGGCGGCGTCGCTGCAGCCGAGCAATCTCGCCGTCAACCTGCTCACGCCCATCTACACAAACGGGTTCACCGTGGACGGGGTCACCTTCCGCGAGTCGAGCAGCTGGGCCATCATGCCGACCCGCTCGTCGAACATGACCTTCCGCAACCTGAAGATCTTCAACCGCTTCGGCATGGGCGAGAATGACGGAATCGACGTCATGGAGTCCTCGAACGTGACCGTCAGCAACGCGATCGGCATCGGCCATGACGATCCGTTCAGTACCAAGACCTGGGACAACACCGTGGATCTGTTCCGCAATGTGCCCGGCAGCCCCATGCCGCTCTACGGGGTGACCTTCGAGGACCTCGTGTCATGGACGTTCTGCTACGGGCTCAAGGTGGGCCAGGGCGTCATACAGAACCAGGAGAGCGTGACGTTCCGCCGTGCGGTCGTCTACGACGCCGCAGTCGGAATTGGCGTCCACCACAAGTACGGCACAGGCGCCGCTTCCCACATACGTTTCGAGGACATCGATGTGGAACGGCTGAGTTACACCAACGACCAGAACCGCACCTGGCTCGTCCTATGGACCGGCAACACCTACGGCGTCGGCCCAGTCAACGGGGTTACCGTGACCAACGCGCGGATCCGCAACGCCGGGACGACGCCAGGCAGGATCAACGGCCAGCCCGGTGCTCCGATCACCGGCGTCACGCTGGATCGGGTGTACATGCCCGGCAGCTCGAGCCCGGCCACGTCCCTCAACCAGATGAACATCACCAACCTGTCCGACTACGGCCCCGTGACCATCTCGGGCTGACCAGCGCAACCATCAACCGGAACCCACGGTTGGCTGCGTCATGCGGCCGGGGACTCATCGCCACCCGAGACCCCGGCCGCGGCTTTGATCGACCAGCACGTCGCTACGGCCCGCGCCTACCCACAAGATCGGCGGCGTCCGTAGCGGTGACGACTGAGCCGAATCCGTTGCCGAATGAATGTGCCAGGTGGCCATCACCACCGTGTCTCCGAGAGCCCGTCGCCCGCAACGCCGAGCACTACGGGCGCAGCGCTGAAAGAGCGGCAAGGCGGATCCGCGTACCGAAGGCCGCGATAGCGGACGTTCGGTCCTGCATGGCCGGGTCTCGGCGCTGAAGAGGACGCAGAAGCTGTACAGCGGTGTATCGGGAGAGGTGCAGCGGCGGACTCCGATTCGGTGATGGGCGGCCGATGAAACCGGTGTGTGACAGTTGGCGCGGAGCCGGACAGGTATGGGGTATGAACCGAGAAGAAGTACCTGGATGAGCGGGGCCGATCCTGGCGCTCGCGAGGAGCGCTTCCGTTGCCTGCACCGCGATACGTACGCCGATCTGCTGCGTTTCGTCGAGCGAAGGGTGCCCGTCAGCGAGGCCGAGGACGTCGTGTCGGCGGTCTTCCTCACGGCGTGGCGCCGCTTCGAGGAGGTGCCGGTCGAAGCCCGGCCGTGGCTGTTCGCGGTGGCGCGCAACACGATGGCGAACCGGACCCGCGGCTGGCGGCGTCGCCGGGCGTTGGACGTTCGGCTGGCGTCGCTGGACGCCGATGAGCCGTCCGACGACTCAGCCGCCGCGGCGGCCCGGATCGACCTGGAACGCGCCTGGCGCGCCCTGAGCGCGGCGGACCGCGAGGTTCTCGCGCTGATCGCATTCGACGGGTTGACCGCCGAGCAGGCCGCCGCCGTGCTGGGCTGCCGGAGGTCGACGTTCGCCATGCGGCTGAGCCGTGCCCGTACACGCCTGCGGACGGCCCTCGAACCGGCCGGACCGCACACCCGCTCGTCTTCTCGTCCCCACCCTGTCAAGGAGCAGTCATGGACCCGAGCATGAAGGACCTACAGCAGCTGGCCGTGCTCGATCCGGCGCGCGGGCGCGTGCCCACCGACATGCAGCGGGCGCGCTCGCAGGCGTTCGTCGAGCGGGTGATGGCCGGTCAGGTCACCGGCAGGTCGGCGCACAGGCCCGCGCGTCGCCGGCTGCTGGCCGGGGCCGTCGTGGCGGTCGCGGCGGGCGGCGCCGCTGCGGTGGTCGTGCCCGCGTTCCTGCCGGGCGACGCCGACAAGGCGGTCGCCTCCTGGACCGCCGTGCCGAGTACCCGCACCGGTGAGCAGGTGCTACCGCAGGCGCGGGCGTGCGCCGGCAACGACGTGGGTGGCACCTCGTCGACGGTACAGCCGTCAGACGTGCTCCTCGCCGAGCAGCGTGGCGTCGCGACGCTGCTCATCATGCGCAAGAGCAGCGGCACGACCGTCGAATGCCTCAGCGTCGGCGACGACACACTCGCCTCGATGGGGCTGGCCGACGACCGCCCGCGGCCGGCCCCGCCCTCCGGCGTGGCGACCCTGGAGACGATGAGCTCCCTTGGCGACGGCGACAGCATGTGGTCGAACATCGTCGGCCGGGTCGGCCCGGGAGTCACCGGCGTGCAGGTCCGCCTCGACAACGGCCGAGTCGTCGAGGCCAGCGTGCAGGCCGGCTGGTGGGCAGCCTGGTGGCCAGGCCCCGAGGGCGGTCAGGTCGACCGCCTCACAGTGATCGTGCACACCGCCGACCGCACGGCCAGCTACCGCCCCTCCCAACTGCCGTAATGATCCGATCCAGTTGCGGTGGTCAAGGAGACCACCGCAACTGGAGGATCGGGCCGCACGCCGGTAACCCGGATGCTGCGCCGTTGCCGATCGTCCAGGCGGCCCGGGTCCTTGGGCGTTGGCTGCGACGGACCCGGGGCTTTAGCTTGACTTTAGGTGCGCCACGAGCGCGGAGGGTGAGGTGGGGTAGGAGCCCTCACTCGAGGTGGTGCTGTGCAGATGATGAGGGTTTGTGGCCCTTCGGCGCCACCCTGCGGGGGGAGGCGTCAACCTGGGCTTCCCTCCGGGATGTGGACACCGGGTTACGCCGCGATCTGTTGCAGGGTAGCGGTTGTGAGGGTTCGTTCGTAGTCGGCGGGGCTGTGGTAGCCGAGGGCTGAGTGGCGTCGGCGGTGGTTGTAGAAAGGCGATCCAGCGGAAGACGTCGCGGCGGGCGTCGGCTTCGCAGGTCCAGGTGCGGCGGTCGACATCGAGTTCGCGTTTGAGGGTGGCGAAGAACGCCTCGGCGAGGGCGTTGTCATACGAGTCGCCGACCGAGCCCATCGAGGGCAGGATCGCGTTGTCCGCCAAGCGTTGCGCGAACCGCAGCGACGTGTAGTTCGAGCCTGTGGGGCTCGCGAATCAGATTCGGCTCCGCTGCCTGCGAGTATTCGTTGATCAGTCCACCCAGGATCGGGCGTCGTCGGATGCGGGCGGCGTCGAGGTCAACGATCTGCGGTGGTGGGTTCGGTGGTCGTTGTCCGAGTGATCGGTGTGGGCGGTGGCCGTTGTAGTGCGCGGTGTACGAGGTCAGGACGCTCGTCAGGTGCCGTTCACCGGTGATGACCAGCCGGTGGCCGTCCCGAACGGGTGACGGTCGAGCATCCGGATTGTCTTGATGCGAGCGGCGTCAGTCCTTCGCCTTCGGCCGTCGTCGCGATCAGTGATCACGAGCTTGGGCTGGTTCAGTCAGGGCGCTCGTCCGCGGGCCATCGTCCACGATGGGATCCCATTGACTAGCATTGATGGATAGTGCTGTCTTGTAGCCATGCGACAGGTACTGCGACGCACCGGGCTGTTCGCTGTGGCGACCGCGCTGGCACTGGCCGGCCTGCCGGGCGCCGCATCGGCGACCTCCGGGCCGGCCACCCCCCAACGGCTGTATGCCCGCAACGGGGCCACCTCCATCACACTGAGCTGGACGCAGCCCGCCAGCGGCAGCCGGCCCACCTACTTCCAGGTCTACGAGAACGGCGCGGTGGTGGCCCGCAACACCACCATCCACGCGACCGTCGGAAACCTGGTCTTCAACTCCGCGCACACCTATACGGTCACCGCGGTCGACCGGTACGGCCGGGAGTCCGCGCCGAGCGCCCCGGTCACCCGTACCGCGATCGTCGGTGGCCCGTTCGCCTGCGGCTTGACCGCGCCGAGCGGCCTGGTCGCCACCGACGTCACCGCCTCCGCGGTGTCGCTGTCCTGGTCCAATGCCCAGCCCTACTGGGACCAGCCGGGTACCCTCCTGGTGCTGCTCGACGGCGCGGCGGTCCAACAGACCACATTGGACAGTGCCCGGATCAGCGGCCTGGCGCCGGCCTCCACGCACACCGTGCAGGTGGCCCGCCGCGACTGCAACGGCACGCTGCACCCGAGCGCCAGCCTCACCGTCACCACGCTGTCCGGCGGGAGCGCCCGGCCCGCCGCGCCCACCGGCCTCACCGTCGGCGCCCGCACCCACACCTCGATCGCGCTGTCCTGGGCGCCCTCCACCGGTGCCGCGGTCCGGTACCAGGTCTACGACGGCGCCACCCCGGTCGCCGCAAGCACCGCCACCAGCGCGACGATCACCGGCCTGTGGCGAGACGCCGGCCACCAGTTCACCGTGTCCGCGCTGGACGCGGCGGGCGGCGAGTCGGCGCAGAGCGCACCCGCGGCGACCACCACCCAGACCTGCGATCCGTCGGTACCCGCGCCGACCGGGCTGACCGCCACCGCGCTGTCCGCGTCCGCGATCGCGCTGCACTGGGTGTCCACCGTGGAGGCGACCGGGTTCACCGTGTACGCCAAGCCCTCCGGCGCCGTGATCGCCACCGGGGCGGCGGACTCCGCCGTCATCACCGGCCTGCCATCGGCCAGCACCCATGGGTACGCGGTCAGCGCGCAGACCGCCGCGTGTGGCTCCTCGGCGCCCGGGAGCACGGTCACCGCCACCACCCTTGCCGGACCGGCGGCCCGGCCGACCGCGCCGACCGGCCTGACCGTCAGCGTGCGGCAGAGCGGCGCCTTCACCGGTACCGCGACGCTCAGCTGGACCCAACCGGCCAGCGCGGACCCGGTGACCGGATACCGCCTCTACGAGGGCGCGGCACTGTTCGCCACCGCCAGCGGTACCTCGCTGACGCTGACCCTGCCGTCCGGGCCTACGCACACCGTCATCGTGGTCGCGGTGGACGCCGCCGGCCAGGAGTCGACGGCGTCCGGCCCGGTCCGCTTCACGATCCCGTTCATTCCGCCGCCGTGACGCAGCCGCTGCCTCGCTTGCGGCGGCCACGGCCAACTGGACCGCGCGTCACGCACCACCAGCAACAGGAACTGTCGCAGCCTCTCGATCTGCCGGCGTGGACTGAGGAATTGGCCGTTCATGTTGGCATCAGCGAGCAACTCATCCTCGTTCGCATCGAGGGGGTCAGGGGTTCGAGTCCCCTCAACTCCACTACATGTGGCAGTACGCGAACCGTACCGTCAACAGGTAGTTGATCAAGGGTCGACTCTAGGGTCAGCCCTTGATCCGTTTCCGGGGTCAGGATGCGGAAGCGCGGTATGACGCTGTCGTCCGCCTGGATCTCGACTTCTTCGATCAGAGCCTCAAACAGTGCCTTCCTGGCCTTGTGATCGCCGTTCGCGATGATGTCCGCGACGTGGTCCCGGATTTTTGTCAGGTCGTCGGCGGACGGTCCTGACGGTGGTTGTTCAAGGTCGAACTCGATTTGGGCCTTTCGCGGGCGGTTTCAGGAGGTGGTTGCAACGTTGCTGGTCAGGAGTTCTGCGAGTTTTTCTGCGGGGGTTCGCCATCCGAGTGTTTCACGGGGTCGGCGGTTGAGTTGGGCGGCGGTGGCGTCCAGGTCGGCCTGGCTGGTGGTGGTGAAGGTGTGGATGCCTTTGGGGTAGTACTCGCGGAGCAGTCCGTTGGTGTTCTCGTTCGAGCCGCGTTGCCAGGGGCTGTGCGGGTCGCAGAAGAACACGGGGCAGCCGGTCGCGATGCTGAACCGGGCGTGCAGGGCCATTTCGGTGCCCTGGTCCCAGGTCAGCGACCGCAGGAGTTCCTCGGGCAGCTGCGTCATTTTCGCGGTCAGCTGGGCGATGACGTGTTCGCTGACGCGGCTGTCGGGCAGGGCGACGAGGATCACGAACCGGGTGGTGCGTTCGACGAGGGTCGCGATCGCGGTGGTGCCGTGCTTGCCGATGAGGAGGTCACCTTCCCAGTGCCCGGGCACGGCCCGGTCCGCTGCTTCGGCCGGTCGGTCGCTGATGCGCAGCCCGAGCCAGGGCCGGTTGGAGCGGACCGCGCCGGCCTCGGCCGCACGGGGGCGCCGGTTGACGCGCCCGGACCGCAGTGCCTTCTGCCGGGTCAGTTCCGCGCGCAGACCGCCGCGGGCCTGCAGGTAGATGGCGTGGTAGATCGTCTCGTGTGACACCCACATCGTCCTGTCGTCCGGGAAGTCCTCCCGCAACCGTAGAGCGATCTGCTGCGGGGAATGCCGGTCCTCGAGCCGGGCGATCACCGCGTCCCGCAACGGCGACGCCGCGGTGAGTTTCCCCGCTTTCGACCTCGCTTTGAACGCGTCCGAAGACACCTGCGCCCGCGTCGCCCGGTACACCAGACCCGGCTGACCCAGCCCGGACCAGCGGTGGTTGGAATGGTGGAAGATCTCCCGGGACACCGTCGACGCCGCCCGACCCAACCGGGCCGCGATCACCCGCCTCGACTCACCCCGGGCCAGCCCCACCGAGATCTCTTCCCGTTCCGCGAACGACAACCGAGACGCCACTAGCTGCACACACCCATCTATCGATCATGACTCGGAGTGTTGCAACCACCTCTTGAGCCCGCCGCGTGCGCAGCTGCTTAGAGTGGATCTTGAGTTTCGCGAGCCGCGCTTGGATCTCGGGGTCGCCGTCATCGAGCGTGCCTCGTTCGAAGGCCATGAGGTAGCGGTCAACGGCGGCAGCGTTGTCGCGCAGTTGGCGGGTGACCGAGGCAAGTTCGTCATGGTGGCTGCTCGTGGCCTGCGCGTAGGTGTTGAGAAAGTCGCTGATGGCCTGGTCGATGACGTCGTGGCCGGTGGTGTAGAAGTCGAGGAGCGCTTGCCCGATCGCCGTCTCCAGTTCGTCGGCGTTGAACCGGTGGATGTCGCAGCCCTTCTTGGCGCCGTACCGGTTGCGGCTCCAGCACATGTAGTAGCGGTAGCGGTTGTTCCGGCCGTGTGCGACGGTGCCGATGTACTTGCTGCCGCACTGTGGGCAGGGGATCTTGCCGGTGAGTGTGTAGTCGGAGGCGTTGGCTGCGCGCTGGCCGATGTCTTCGCTGCGTTTGGTGAGGATGTGCTGGGCGTACTTGAACTGCTCGGCGGTGATGATCGCCGTGTGAGCGTCGGTGGCGGTGATGTCCCGGAAGTTCTTCTCGCCGAGGTACTGGCGGTTGTTGATCACGGTTTCCACCGATCGCTGTGACCAGGGTTTGCCTCGCTTGGTGCGTAGCCCGCGGTCGTTGAGGACGGTGGCGATGGCGCGGGTACCGAGGCGGTCTTTCGTGTAGAGGTTGAAGATGCGGCGGACGGTCGCTGCTTCGGCCTCGACTACGACGTAGTTGTGGGTCGCCGGATCGAGGGTGTAGCCGTATGGGGTTGAGCCGCCGTTCCACAGGCCCTTGGCTGCCTTGCGTTCCATGCCCGTGATGACGCGGTCGATGATGACCTCGCGCTCGAACTCTGCGAACACGCCGAGCATCTGCACGAGCATGCGGCCGATCGGGGTGGACGTGTCGAAGGGCTCGGTGGCGGAGCGGAAGACGACGTCGGCGTCGGTGAGCTCGTCCAGCAGCGACACGAGGTCGCGCAGTCGGCGGGAGAACCGGTCCACGCGGTAGACGAGCAGGGTGTCGAACAGCCCCGCGCGGGCGGCACGCAGCATGTTTTGAAGATCCTTGCGGTCGGTGGTCGCGCCGGAGGCGTCGTCGGAGTAGATCTTGACGATCTGCCAGTCGCCCGGTTGTGACTCCACGAACGCGCGCAGCTTGGTCTCCTGCGCTTCCAGGCTGTAGGGCTGGTTGTCCTCGTCGGTGGACCGGCGGAGGTATATCGCCACGCGGCGGGTGGTCGACTCCTCGATCTGTCGTATGCGATGAGGTGTGCGGGTTTTCTTAGCCATAGATCGATGCCTCTCATGATCATTTAAGGGGTTGGTTGATCGTCGAACGTCAGTCCATCCGGTCGGCGTGTCAAGCTGGTCGAGAACGCTTGAGCTGCGGAAAGGCAGATAGAAGGCCGGGACGGCGTTCTGCACGCCGTTCCGGCCTTCTATCTGCTCCGTCTTTGTGTCGGTCGTTAGGTGGAGCGCCGCCGGCTGGCTGCGTCGGTGACCTCTGGGTTCTGGCGCTAACTTCGTGATTGATCTTGTTGGCCGTGCGTGTCGGTGGTGTTTCGTCGGCTTCGGACGAAGTCCGTGTATTCGTCGCCGGCAATCGCGTGGTTGACCCAGCGGTCAGGTTGTGCGGTCGTGAGTTGCTCGGCGAGCGCTATCGCTTCGGCCTCGTCGTGGCTGGCGCCGAGTTCGCGGCCTTCGCCGACGTAGTCTTGGTCGACCGGGTCCAGGGACATGAGGTTGGGCAGGTCGCTGAACTCGTCGTCGTCAGGGTCCTGCACGGTGTGCAGGGAGACGCGGTACTGACCGTCCATGGGGCTGATCGCGACCCATTGGATGGCGGCCTCACCGCCGACCTGGGTGCCACCGAGGAACTGCTCGATGCCGTGTCCGCGGCGCAGGGCCCCGATAGCGAACTGCCGGGTGAGGTAGCGCATCCAGAAAGCGTAGTGCGGGCAGCGGCTGGCGCTGATCAAGGTGCGAGCAGCACACGCTTGCGGAGCAGGTCGAAGCCGGCGCGGCCGTACATCTGTCGTTTGATCATTTTTAAAGTTACTTGGAATCACGCGGTGGACTGAACCCCTGGTCAAAGGCGTTGCCAGGCGGTGGTGCCGCGGTTGAAGCCTCTGATGATCCTCGAGGAGAAGTGGCCAGTCCTGGTCCGCCACGAGCGGGCGGCCGAGTGGCTTCGGGTGTGGACCGATCTGGGGCGTGCGGCTCGGACTATCGACGCGTATGCCCGGGGCTTGGCCGAGTTCCTCGAGGTGTGCGAGGGCGCTGGCGTTGATCCGGTCCGGGCGTCGCGGGCGGATGTGGCGGTGTTCGTTCGGACGTTGACGTCGCGGCCGAGTCGGCACGGCGCGAACGTGGTGTCGATCGACTCGGGTTCGGGGTTGTCGAACGCGACGTTGCAGCAGCGGCTGGTGCCGGTGCGGCTCTTCTTCGACTATCTGATCGAGGAGGGTGTGCGCGAGTCGAACCCGGTCGGGCGGGGCCGCTATACCCCTGGTCGCCGGTTCGGTGGGCAGCAGCGCGGTCTGGTGCCGAGGCTGACGAAGCTGCCATGGATCCCGTCCGAGGCCGAGTGGCTGGCGTTGCTGACGGTGTTCCGCGGCGAGTCGGCGCGGAATCGGTTGATGCTCGCGTTGGCGTATGACGCAGCGTTGCGGCGGGAGGAGCTGTGTTCACTGCGGACCGACGATCTCGATCCGGGACGGCGGATGCTGCGGGTGCGGGCGGAGACGACGAAGAACCGCCTCGAACGCGCGGTGCCGTACTCGGCGCCGACCGGGGTGTTGCTGGCGGATTATCTGCGGCACCGGGCGACGTTGAGCCGTGCCCGGGGCCCGTTGCTGTTGTCGGAGTCGCGGCGCAACACGGCGCAGCCGGTGACGTTGTGGACCTGGTCGAAGGTGGTGCGGCGGGTCGCGTCGGCGGCAGGGTTGCCGCGGTTCTCGACGCATACCACCCGGCATCTGTGTCTGACGGATCTGGCCCGGATGGGCTGGGAGGTCCACGCGATCGCCGCGTTCGCCGGCCACCGGCATACCGATTCCACGCTGCAATACATTCATCTGTCCGGGCGGGACCTGGCCGACAAGCTCGCCGCCGGGATGCAGCACATCCACGCCTGGCGCGTCGAGATGCTCGCCGGCACGGCCAGCACGGGTTCAAGCTGATGAGCGCGGCGATGTCGCAGCCGTCGCCGACGGGACCGGGCCGGTGGCTTCCGTCGGTGACCCGTCCGCGGTTGCGGGTGGTCGTGCGGGCCGAGGAATCCGCCGCCATCGGCGAGCTCGGGTTGGTCACGCTGCGCCGGCTCAAGACCGGCGATCCGGCCGCGCCGGGCTGGCCGGTCATCGCTCGGCTGGTGCGGCCGTTGGACGCGGTCAACGCCGGGTTGGACTCCCCGCCGACCCCGCACCGGCGCCGCGCCATGCTGGATGTGGTCGCCTTGCTGCTGACGCGTTGCGCGCAGCCCGATGCCGGCAGCTACTGGGACTGGACCGCCGAGCAGTGGGAGGCCATGCTGGGCCGCACCGTGGCCGAGTTCCGGGCCGCCGCGCCCGCTTGGGTGGGTGACGAGGTCCGTCCCTATCTGGCGGCGCACGCGTTCCTGCTGGGCGGGTTCACCGGGTTTCACCGGCTCGGCAGCTTCCAACGGCTGGTGCTGTGCTGGCGGATCTTCGGCCGTGACCGCGTCGACGGTGAACTCGGTCAGCTCCGCCGGGTGCTGGGCGGCTGGGGCTACCAGCTCGGCCGGGCCGACGACCCGCTGCTGCCGCTGACCGTCGCGCAGCTGATGCTGGCAAACCGGAGCCCGCACCTGCAGGACATGACCACCGGCCTGTTCGACCGGGTCCGTGAGCAGCGGCTACTCGACGGCGTCCGGCTCAACACCGTGCACGCGGTGCAGCGAGCGGTCGCCGAGCTCGGGTTCTGCGCGGCCCCGCTCGGCCGCGCCGGTCAGCACGCGAGGGCCGGTGGCGGCGCCGAGACCTGGCAGCAGGCTGCGGACCGTTGGTATGACACGTCCACGCTCACCCGGCGGGTCCGCGGCAGTGTCCGCGCGAACCTGCTCAAGGTCGGTCGGTGGCTGGCTGCGGAACATCCCGAGGTCGCCGACCCGGCGGCGTGGACGCGGCAGACCTGCGCGACGTGGATCGCCGCGCTGGACCGCATGCGGGTCGGTGATTTCGTCCAGCGCACCGCCGGCCTCGGGAACCGGCTGGGCCAGCCGTTGACCGCGGCGACCAAGGCCGGGCAGATCAGCGCAGTGCGCAGGTTCTTCGGCGACTGTCAGGAATGGGAATGGCTGCCCCGCCGGTTCGATCCGCAACGCGCACTGGCCGTCCCACGCAGCATCGCCGCCCTGCTCGGCCCGAACCCCCGCGTGATCGCCGATGACATCTGGGCGAAGCTGCTCTGGGCCGGGCTCAACCTGACCGCCGGCGACCTGCCGGCCACGCAGTCCGGCCCGTACTACCCGTTCGAGCTGGTCCGTGCGGTCACCTTGACCTGGCTGTTCTCCGGCCAACGCAGCGACGAGATCGCCCGGCTGCGCGTCGGCTGCATCCGCTGGCAACACCACGGCACCGCGATCGAGGGCGACTCCACCGATGTTCTGGCCAGCGAAGCCGTCTGCCTGCTCGACGTCCCCACCCACAAAACCGGCACCGCGTTCACCAAGCCGGTCGACCCGATCCTCGGCCAGGCCATCGAAGCCTGGCAGGCCATCCGACCCGCTCAGCCGCCGTTCACCGATCGGCGCACCGGCGAGAGCGTCGACCTGCTGTTCGCCGCCCGTGCCCGCCGGGTGTCCACCGCCTACATCAACAACACGGTCATCCCGATGCTCTGCCGCAAGGGCGGCGTCCCGGCCGCCGATGTTCGCGGCGCGATCACCAGCCACCGGGCCCGATCCACCATCGCCAGCCAGCTCTACAACGCGAAGGAACCGATGACCCTGTTCGAGCTGCAAGCCTGGCTCGGCCACCGGTCCCCGCAATCGACCCAGTACTACACGAAGATCAGCCCCACCACCCTGACCCGCGCCTACCAGGACGCCGGCTACTTCGCCCGCAACGTGCGCACCATCGAAGTCCTCATCGACCGCGACGCCGTCGCCTCCGGCGCCACCACCAACGGCGAACCCTGGCAGCACTACGACCTCGGCCACGGCTACTGCAACTACACGTTCTTCGAACAGTGCCAGCACCGGATGGCCTGCGCCCACTGCGACTTCTACACCCCGAAAACCTCCAGCTCCGCCCAGCTACTCGAGGCGAAGACAGGCCTGCAGCGAATGCTCGTCGGCATCCCGCTCACCGACGACGAACGCGCCGCCGTCGACAACGATCAAGCCGCCGTCGACCGCCTCCTGCAACGCCTCGCCGACGTCGCCACCCCGGCCGGCCCGACGCCGAACCAACTACGCGCCGAGCCCGGCAGACAACTGCCCCTGACCGTGCTCCCACCGACTCCAGCGCCGAACAAATCAGCAGCATTCATCGACAGGCTCTGATTCCACAGAATGATGCGGTTGACGTTGCCTTCGACCGGCCCGGAACTGAAGGGCAAACTGAGGCCGGCGGTCACGGCGGCCAGGTCTGCGGTCAGGCCGGTGGCGAATTTCGTGACACCGGGCAATGCTGCTGCTTCGGCTGCCGCGATCCAGGCGTCAAGTCGCTGACCGCGCAGATGGGTGAGCATGTCGGCGAACGACCGGACCAGGTCGGTGGCGGCGCGCAGTTGCGGGCAGCGCTGGAGGATCGCCTGGAGTCGGGCGCTGTCGCGGTCGGCGAGGTCGTCCGGTCGTCGGCAGATCCATCCGGTCACCTGCCGGACCGAGGGTGGGCGGTGCACCGCAGTCAGGTCCGGCGTGCTGCGGTACTGCTCAACGAACTTGCGGATGATGGCGTAACTGCCGGCGAAACCTTGGGCGCGGACCTCACGGTGCAGTGTGGCGGCCTTGAGGCAACCTTCGCCGATGCGCTGGATCAGGTAGGTCTTGAACGGGTCGACCTGGCTCGGCCGGATCTTCTGCCCGACCATCATCTCCTGCCACGTTGCGGCGTGGGCGTACCGCGATACCGTGTGGTGGCTCCAGCCCAGATGCCGGGCGATCTGCCGGAACCCGGCGCCCTGAGCGAGCATTTCGTGCACGAGTGCGTGATGGGCGCGGCGACGTTCGGCCATCGCCCCGGCCGGCTCGGCCGCCGCGGCAGTAACAGCGCCGGACCGCTCCCCTCCCTGTCAGGCTGTCGTGAGACACCCCGGCGATCGGGGTTGGCTTGTAGGGCGTGACTGGAGATGCGTACGTGAGCAGCAACAAGCAGGCGCCCGAGACCAACGGGTCCGGGCCGGTCGATCCGGCTCCGCGTCCGACCCGGCGTAGCTTCACCGCCGAGTACAAAGCAAAGGTGGTGGCCGAGTATGAGGCCGCGCCGCACGGCGAGAAGTCCGCGGTCCTGCGCCGGGAAGGATTGTTCCATTCCCACGTGCAGGAATGGACCCGTGCCCGCAACACCGCCACGCCGGCCGGACCGGCGAATGGTTCCGTCAACACGTCGGCGACGACGGCCCGCCTGTCGCGGGCCGAACGCGAGACCGAACGGTTACGCGCCGAGAATGCCCGGCTGAACGCGAAACTCGCCCAGACCCAGGCCGCGTTGTCGATCATGGGAAAAGCGCACGAGCTCTTGGCATCGCTGGCCGAGAGCACGGACACACCGCCGTCATCGAGCCGCTGATCGAACAAACCCTGAACGCCCTCACCGAGGCCGGCACGCCCGTGCGGACGGCCTGCCGGCTCGTCGGACGTTCGCGGGCCACCCACTACCGCCACGCCCGCGGCCCGGTCCTCGGACCCAGGCAACGACGTCAGCCGGGCCCGCAGGCACTGGACACCGCGGAGCGGGCCGCGGTCCTGCAAGTGATCAACCAGACCGGCTACGCCGAGTTGTCGATCGGGCAGATCTGGATCCGTGAACTCGACGAAAACCGTTACTGGTGCTCGCTTTCCAGCATGTACCGCATCGCCGCCGCCGCGGGACAGACGAGGGAGCGACGCCGTCAGGCCACCCACCCGGCCAAGGTCAAACCCGAACTCGTCGCCGACGCCCCGTCACAGGTCTGGACCTGGGACATCACCAAGCTCCGCGGACCGGCCAAAGGCGTCTGGTACCACCTGTACGTCCTGATCGACATCTACTCCCGCTACAACCCGGGCTGGATCCTCGCCGCCGCCGAGGACTCCGTCCTGGCCCGCGACTTCATCGACGAAGCCATCACCCGCAACGGCCAGATCCCGCACACCGTCCACGCCGACCGCGGCACCTCGATGACCTCCCAGCCGGTATCCGCGCTGCTGGCCAACCTCGGCGTCACCAGAACCCACTCCCGACCCCGGATATCGGATGACAACCCATTCTCCGAAGCGCAGTTCAAAACCCTGAAATACCTGCACGACTTCCCCGGCTCATTCCCGAACCTACCGGCCGCACGGGCGTTCTGCGACGGATTCTTCACCGAGTACAACCACGTCCACCGCCACTCCGGGATCGGCTGGCACACCCCGGCATCCGTGCACTTCGCGACCACCGGCCCGATCGACGCCGCCCGCCAGCACACCCTCGACACCGCCCAAGCCGCCCACCCCGAACGCTTCGCCCGACGACCCCGCCCGCCCCAGATCCCCGACCACAGCTGGATCAACCAACCAGCCGAGGAACTACAGAAGACTTGACATCAAATGTCTCATTTGACTTGACAGATACCGCTCGGCGGGAACCTCGACGGGCTCCTGCAGGCAGCTCTTATGCTGCGCCACGCAGCGCTCGACCGCGGCGGCAAGGTTCTGCCACAGGTGAAACCGGTCGGCGACCTGGACGGCCTGCGGTGCGCCGGTACGTGCGGCCTCCGCATACGCGCTGGCCCTGTCCCGGCAGATCACCCGAGCACCTGGATGCTGTTGCAGCCACGCGGTCAACGGGTCGGCGTCCCTGCCGGGCAACAGATCAACGACCCTGCGGGACTCACAGTCGATCAGCACAGTGCCGTAGTGGTGTCCACGCCTGACCGCGAAGTCATCGACTCCAAGCACCGTGACCACACCGACCGGTGGATCCGGCAACGCCCGTACCAGTCGGATCAGGCGGTGACGGCTGGCCGGCATGCCCAACTGGGCAGCAAGACGCGCACCGGCTCGACCGGCCAGCGCCAGCCCGACCGTCGTCAGCATCTGTCGCAGCCCTTCACTGACCCGCGACCACCGGCGGGTCAGACCGTCAACCTGCTCGGTGAACGTCTTTGCCCCGCATGCGGCGTTCTCGCAGAAGAACCGGCGCACCCACAACAGGACCCGGACCGGCCGGCCGGCGATCGGGGCGTCCATCAGCGTCCGGCGATACCGCGAATGCACCCGAGACGACGACGCCGCACACGCCTGACAACCGGCCTGATGCCCGCGGACCCGAGCCGTGACGACCAGTTCGGAGCCGGCGTCCACGACCGCATCGATCTTGATGCCGTTCAGATGAGGGAGAAGCTGTCCGACGGCATCGCGCACCGCGACAACGATCTATCACTCGAGATCCATCACACAGTTCGCGCCAGAACCCCGTTCTCACGAACGAAGCCACGCCCCAGTCCCGCTGCCGCCACCGCCGCTTCGGGACGGCGCTGTCAGGACGCCGCGAGCTGCCTGTCAGGTTCAGCCAGGCCGCCGAACCTGACAGGTCAGGTTCCGGGCGTCGCTGCACGGCTAGCCTGAAGGTTCTTCTTTTTCCATGTGCTGCTGACCTGACGTCCCGCGACGGCATCGCGCCCACCTTCTGGTCGGCCGCCGCCGCCACCATCAGCCCAGCGCACTCATACACACGCCCCTCGCCTCCACGCGATCTCCGGGGCGCGATACCTCCATTCCCGCAGGCGGTCACCAACCGGTGGCCGCCTTTCGCATGTCCATGTGAGGACAGCATGCTCACACCCGCCTGGTACCTCACTGACGCCAACTGGTTCGGCCTCCTGCCCGACGCCCGGCGCTTGGACGACGGCAGCCAAGACCTCATCGGCGGTATCGCCCGCCTGCTCGGCGACGAAGCGGGGTTCAGCCCCGCGCAGACCGTCGCCGCGACGCACGTGATCCTGCTCGCCGTCGAGCACCTCGGCGACACGATCACCCACGCAGTCACCCAGCACGACCGGGCGGAACTGGCCAGGCTGTTGTGCGGCCTCAACCTCATCCAGGCCCACCTCGCCCAAACCATCCAGCGCATGGCCGAGTCCGTTGACGGCCGCAATCTCCGCGCGCTCGACACCGCGCCCGCCGCGGCACTGCAAGCCCTCACCAACAGCCTCAGCACCGCCGGCGCGAACGGAGAGCTGACCGCCGGACACCTCAAGGAGGCACATCTCACCCTGCACGGGCTGAGCAGGTAATCCACCCCATCTCGAGGCGCGCGATCCGGCGACGGACACGCGCCTCCTTCACGTCCAGGAGGCGCCATGAGCCTCTACACCCTGACCCCGAAACCCGGCAGCGAGCGCTACACGATCCAGGTCGGCTGGACGCCGCACTGCGCGTTCTTCGCCACCGTCGTGGACTTCGGCTGGGACGCGGTGACCGACCCGGACGACGAACCCGACAGCGTCCAGCTGCGCGGCGACGTCGCCGATCCCACCGACGTGCTCGCGGCCGTCGCGCCGTACGCCGACATCCCCGACGGGCTCGCCGAGCAGCTGCGCGCCGACAAGGCCGCGCACCCGCCCGCGCCGATAACGGCAGCGACCCACCGCAAAGCGGCTCCGCGAACGCGGTAGCCAGCCCCGCTCCACCGATTCCGGCCGTCGCCCGGCCGACCGCGCACACGCGCACCTTCCGGGCACGGCCGACAGCCGTGCCCGGATTCCCTCACACGCCAGAGGAGGAATCCCATGCACGGCAACAGCTCCAGCGGCGTACGCCGCCGGCGCCCCGAAGTCACCCCGCAGGTTCTCGCCCTGCTCCACCGCGCCCAGCTCGGCGACCGTGATGCCTTCGCCGAGCTCTACCGGACCTACCACGAGCCCGTCACCCGGTACGTCACCGTCCGCATGCGCGACCGCGACGCCATCCCGGACCTCGTCCAGGAAGCGTTCGCCAGCGCCCTGGCCGAGCTGTCCACCGCGCTGCTCGACGTCCGCGGCTGGTTCATCATCCAGGCCGCGAAGGCGTGCATCTGCCACGACTGGTCGCGCCGCCGCTACACCCGCGCCGCATACACCGTGCGCGATCACGCCGCCCGCGACACCGCGCCCCAGTTGGTCGCCGACCCGCCCGCCCGGGCCGGGCACATCACGTTCGTGCACGCCATGGCCGGGCTCACCGCCGCCGAACGCCGCGCGATCCAACTGCGTTACATCGACGGCTACCCCCGCGACGCGGCGGCCCGCCTCATGGACCGCAGCCCCGAAGCGGTCCGGTGCCTGGAACGACGCGCCCTGCGCCGCATTCGCGCCACCTTCACCACCGCAGCGGTGACGTCATGACCGGCCCAGCGATCGACGGTCAGGAACTGCACCGACTGTGCGTATTCGAGCTGTCGCTGACCTGCGGGCACCGCGTCACCCTCGCCGTCAACGGCTGGTACCCGGTCTCCGTCGCCTGCTGCGACCGGCTCGGCGGCACCATCCTGCGCGGCAGCTACGTCCCGTACGCCTCCGACGTCGACTACGTCAGCGTCACCTCCGAGGACTACGAGTACCGGCCCACCGGCAGCCCGCGAGAGCCCAGCCAGCTCCTGACCCGGCAGTCCCGCGCCGACGAGCCCCATCAGGCTCCCAGCGGCAGGTGGGTCAGCGCCGGACGCTATCCCGCCCGAGTCGGGGCGGCCGACAGCCTCGACGGCACGACCGCGCCGGCCACGGCCCACTGACCTCGCTCCTCGAGGACGCCGCCGCAACAACGGGCGGCAGAAGCACATCAAACGGCCCGCCTTGGCGGGCCGTCGTCGTATTCAGGACCCGGGACGCCCCGCCTAGACAACGACAGCGTCCCGGGTCTCCATCGAAATGGAGCACCCAGTGTTCACCACGATCCTCGTGATCGCCACCATCGCCGCGGCGATCCTCAGCATCGGCTTCGGGCTCGGCAACCTCGCCGCCCGGCCGACCCTCAACCGGATGTACCGCGAGCTTGCCGACGCGGCCTGGCAGCTGGCCCACGACCCGCTCACCGGACTGTTCAACCGCACCGGGCTGCGCGCCGTCTACTCCGGCTTCGCCGCCGCAACCGAACCGCAGCCCCTCATCGTCATGCTCCTCGACCTCGACGGGTTCAAGGAGGTCAACGACACCTACGGCCACGACGGCGGCGACACGTTGCTCATGGAGGTCGCGGACCGAATCGGCCTGATCGCGGAGATCAACGGCGGGGCCGCGGCGAGGCTGTCCGGAGATGAGTTCGTCATCGTCCTGCCCGTCCGCGATCAGCAACTCGCCAGCCTCGCCGACGGGTTCGTCTCGGCGATCGGCCGGCCCGTCCAGCTCGATGTCGCCAACGGGCCGGTCCCGACCGCAGTCAAGGCCAGCCTCGGCGTCGCCGTCATCGACAGCACCGATCACCTCGAAGACGTCGCACTGCACCGGGCCGACACAGCCATGTACCACGCCAAACACCAGGGCGGGAACCGACACATCACTTATGCGCCCGGCATGAGCATGCCCGACCGGGCGCGCCGTCACGGACCCCGCCCGCGCGACCTGCGCCACACCCACCCGGGGGCGACCGCATGACCCCGCCCCGCGACGAGATGGCGTGTGCCGTGTGCTTCGTACCGCTCAACGTCTTCAACGGCGAGTACGGGCACCCCATGCATTATCAGACCGACGGCCACCAGCCCGCGCCCGTGCCCGTTCGCACTCTGGACACCGTGCGGCGCGTCTGCGACTTCTGCGGCGACCCGCAGCCCGCGTGGTCAATTACCGGCGGTAGCGTCGCCGTCCTAGTACTGCAACGGCGGGTCGTGTCTTACGGCGGTTCGAGTCGTTTGCGGTAGTGAGCGGCTCTGGCCTGCGCTTGTCGGCGTCTACGCCACTGTGACCAGTGCAGGATGTGACTGGCGTGGTGCTGGACGGTCCAGACCAGTCGGGTGAACAGGCGACGGATTTCGTTGCTGCTCAACGGGATCAGCATGTCTGGTCCGGGCTCGGTCCCCCCGTGCCTGCTCGGCGGCGCGGGTGATGACCAGGAACGCCGCTGCGGCCATGGCCAGGGTGATGTGGGCGTACCAGGCGTCGTAGCGGCGGACCTGGTACTGGTCCAGACCGGTCTCATTCTTCGCGGTCTGGAACGATTCCTCCACTGCCCACCTGGCGCCGGCAGTGGCGACCAGGACGCGGAGCCGGGTGCCGCGCGGCCCGAAACATCGGTAGTAGGCCACCTCCCCGGTGCTGATGTTGCGCCGAGCGAGGACCCAGCCGCGGCGGCCGTGCGGGAACTGCTGCCGGATCGGCGTAGCCACCCAGTCATAGACCCGGGGCCCGTGCGCGCCGTCGCCGCAGGACATCCGCTTCCACGCGCCGGGCCGTATCTTGGCGACGAGCTCGTCCACACGCGTGGTGGTGCGCAACCCGGAGGACACCTCATCATCGCAGCGGGTGGCCATCACATAGGCGATGTCCTGCTGTTCACACCAGGTACGCAGGCCCGGGTTCTGCCCGTAGGCCTCATCAGCGGTGAACCAGGCGAACGGCACTCCCGCTGCCACAGCCCGCTCCAGCATCGTCTGTGCCTGCTGCGGTTTGGTCGCGAACTCGACCTCATCGGGGACCCTCGCCCGACGGCAGCGGTCCCGATCGGTGGTCCAAGACCCCGGCAGGTACAACTCCCGGTCGATCAACGCCCGCCCCACCGGACTGGCATACGCCAGGAACACCCCGATCTGACAGTTGTCGACCTTGCCGCTGGTACCGGTGTACTGCCGCTGCACTCCCGCCGAGGCTTTGCCCTTCTTGACGAATCCGGTCTCGTCGGCGATCAGCACCCCGCGCGGGTCGCCGATCGCCGCGAGCACACCCGAGCGGACCTCGTCACGGACCGCCTCACGGTCGAAACACGGACTGCACAACAACCCCTGCATCGCATCCGGGGACCGGTCACCAACCAGCTCAGCAAGCGTCCAACCGTTCCGCCGCTCGATCGGCGCCAGCAACCCACGCAGATACTTCAACGCCCGCCACCGGATATCCGCCCGACTGAACCAGTGCGAAAACCCCAGGAAGTACTCCCGAAAGTCATCGTCCCAGCCCTCGACCTGCTCAACCGTCACCACACCCGGCAAACGACCCAGAACCACACGAGGTAGCGACCCGCCGTTGCAGTACTAGGCGTCGGCCCGCAGCAAGACCTGCTGCAAGACCTCGGCGAGGTCTGGGCAGCGTGCGTGTCGTGCACGATCGACATCGAAGCAGGCCGCAACCACGCACCCGCCGAACGGGCCGCGCGCCGGGCGGGCCTGCACCGCGACACCACGACCCGCGCCGCATACCGGACGCTGCATGCCGGATTCCTCGCCGGACGGCGTCCCGGCCGAACACTCATCACCACCACCGCATGGCCCGACCTCAACCTCGCTGCCCGCGACCTACCCCGCATCCGTGACGGCCTCACCCGGCTCTGCCGCGGGGCACTCGGATTGCCAGCCACAACGAGGGTGCCGCCGCGACGGACGCAGCTTGCCGACTCGCTTGACCGTGCACGGCTCTACTGGGTCGACGACGACTTCACCAACATGGCCGAAGCCGCCGCAGCCGAACTCCCAGCAGTAACCGTCGCCCGCGACCTCGCACCGTGCGACGACGGACTGCTCATCTGGTCCCGACCCATCGCGCCTCGCGGCATCGCCGCCGCCAGCTGGTCACGCCACGGCGACACCACCTGGATCGTCCTCTACCGAACCATCGGCGGCGGCCTCAGAGACGAGGCCATGCAGGCCCTCCGCGACGACGCGGGCTGGCTCGCGCCGACCCGCGATCAAACCCTCCAGGCAGGGCAGCGCCTCGATGACGGCAGACGCCACCCGGTTTCGCCGCTGCTGACAACCTGGCTCCTCATCGCCCAAGGCGCCGCCGAAGCCGAGCCCGCAGCGATCGACAAGAACACCCGCAAGAAGTACGAACGGCTGAAGCGCCCGCTACCCGACGTGCGAATCGTCCACATCCGAACCCGTCACACAGCAGACGCCGGCGGTTCCCGGACGGCAACGAACAGGGCGTACACCAGCCGAGTGTGGGTGACCGGCCACTGGCGCGACCAGCCGTACGGCCCTGGCCGAGCACTACGCCGCCCCGTCTACATCCATCCCCACCTCCGGGGCCCGAAGGACGCAGAGATCAAGCTCAGCACCACGGTGCGCATCCTCGGCAGCCATGGATCGAACGACCCGCAAGATGACGACAGGGCCTAGCAACACCGGGCGCGGCGGGACCTCCTGCCACCGCTGCGCCCGGTCACCGTCCGCTCGGTGAGCGTCCTGCATCGAATGTGCCGGTGCTACGCACGACCACCCCGTCGCGAGCGGTGCGGCTCCGCCGCACCGCCCGACCGACTGGAGGTGAACGGCGGGCGGTGGCTTGAACAACCCGTATAGATCGGAAACATTGTCTGTGACGGCACCGCCGGGACCGCAAACCCCCGGCGGTGCTGCCCACCCAACAGCGTCCTACGAAAGGACATGCCAGCCATGACAACCACCACCGCGCCAGCCGCACCGTGCGGCGGCCGACGGGCAGCACACGCATCCGCGCGACTGTCCGATCCACCCCGAGCCACTACCCCGGCCATCGGCACCGCTGCCCCCGACCGGGCGGGGGTCTGACATGCGCCGATTCCTGCCCCGTTCCTGGGGACGACGACACCAGGGCACACACCGACCCGACGCCATCGGCGCCACCACCGCCGACCGCCGCCTACCCACGTCCCCGGTCCCGGCACCATCCCCGGCGCCGTCCCGCCCACCGCAGCCCGGCAGCCCCCAACGCCCGACCAACCGGTCAACGGTCCGCCCGGCACCCGCCGCACCCAACCAACGAGTGTCAGCCGCAACGGCAGCGCCGGCGCGTCAATCTTCGCTCCGGTTGCAAGCGATCCCGCCGCGCGAGACCGTCAGCGCAGGTAGCGCCGACATCATGCGCCTCGTCGAGGAGTCGTGCACCGCCTACGCCAAGCTCCAGGTCGCCAAGACGATGGCCGAATACACCGGCGACCCGGAGGCGCGGGCGAAGCACCTCGACGTCGCCCGCTACTGGGACGCGGCCGGGCGGGCGCTCCACCGTAGGATCGGCGAGACGCTCGACAACGCACTCACTGTCGAGGTCACGGTCGAGACGTTCCTACCGGTCCAGCCACTGCCGACCGGCGAGATCAGCCTTCGCGCCCACGACGAACGCCACCGGCCGTTCGTCGTGCGGCTCACCACTGCGCAAGCCCTCGCGGTTGGCACTCACCTCACTGCGTACGCCGCGATCGGCATCGACCGCACCGGCGGCAAAGTCGCCGAGGCGCTGCCACCGATCACCGCGCAACCGCCGTACAAGCCCCCGGCGTTCGCCCCTCGGCCCGGCACCGGCGCGATACCCGCTCCCGGCGTCCCGGCCGCCGTATAGCCGCAGCGTGCGGGCGGGACCCGTCCCGGCCCGCACGCTGTCTGAAGGAAAGTCGACGGCGTCGTGCTCGACACGACCATCGCGCCCGCGATCCTCACCACGTATGAGGCGGCCAGCGAACCCGCACAAGCAAACCCGTCGCGCCACCAATCGGCGACCATGGCGGCCGTGTGCTGGCGGACCGTGGCGAAGTGCACGACCTGACACAACGGGGACGGTGGCCGGTGGGACACACCCAAGGGTGCGCGCAAACCCCGACCGGCCACCTCACCCGCCCGAAGCCACCCACGGCAACCATGAGCCGCTTCTTCTCCGGGCCGGTACCGCGATGGTACCGGCCCTCTCGATGTCCAGAGGCTCACTGCACGGCGGCCCTCGAAACGCGTCCGTCGGCTCCGGCACGATGCACAGCAGGCGCTGCAGCACGAGGCCTAGCCGGATTGCGCGCCGTGCGCGCCGTAGCGGTCTGCGGGGAACACCTCGACCGACCCGTCGTCGCGGGTGATCTCGAGCACGGGAACGCCTGCAGTCAACTCCAACCGTCGCGACTCCGGCGGAGTCGGCATCCTCGCAACGAGCATGTCCGAGCCCGCAATACCGAGGAACATCCGCTTTGGCTGCGATCGCACCAGCGCCTGCATGCCACGTCCGGTGACGATCAATCCCTCGTGGCGCAGCACCGCCACCGCCCGCCGCACCGACATCCTGCCGACTCCATACAGCCGACCGATGCTGTCCTCCGTCGGCAGCACCGCACCCGGCGGGTACCGGCCGCTGCTGATCTGGTCCCGCACCCGAGTTCCGCAGTTCGTAGTTACACGGACGTACTGATCATGTGCTTGAGCAGGTCAGAGGCTTGGTCACTCGATGTCGGTCGTGTTACTACACTATCCCGGGCATAGCGGACACAAAGTCGGGAGAAACCCGGTCGACCTGGACAAACAAAGCACAAGGCCGAGGTCCGAACCGACCACCACGGCGGGGCAAGCGGAATCGATTGTCCTCCGCCCCTGATCGACCACAGTGGACACCCACCTGCTTCGATCGCCGTGCGCGATCCATACAATCAAGCGGCTTGTCCCCGTCGACAAATCGCCTGGCAGGCGGCCTGTCGACCAGTCTGAGGCAAAGTTCGAGGCATATGCCCGACATCGCCCGGACAGAAGGGGACAAGGTGGTGCACGGACGTGGACACACGCCTCGTGCGACGCAGTTGTGCGTTCTCCCAGTTCAGGTGGCGTTTCCAGCGAGCCGTTTGTCTACCAACTGCGGAACTCGGGCCGCAGCATCTCCGCCAACTGCACATACACGGGGATCGGCGAACCACGATCGATGTTCATTCACCGACTGTATGCCGTATGGCTACTAGCGTCCATAGTCCGGGACGGTCGCTCTCGGCACGCACGGAACGGTGCGTGCCGACAGCGGAGACGAACCGCCGACCTGCGCGCGACCACCGTTTCTCTCGATACGAACTCGCCGCGACATGACCGCCACCGCCTACCACGCCAGCCCAGCCATCTACAGGTCCCCGGCGATCATGACACCGAAGCCGACGGCTAGAGCCCGCGCCGGCGAGGGCTCTTGGGCGATGTGCACGGCGCAGGCGAGATTGAGGCTCGTCTGGCTGTGACGGAGGTTGGTGGCCCCACCAGGACATAACTGGCCCCACCCCGCGTCGAGTGGTCCCTGCACGCCATCACTCTCCGTCGTCGCGTCCGCCGTTGGTCCCACAGGCGCGAGCGGTCGGGTAGCCCCGATGCATTGCTGCACCGGGGCCCCCTCAGATCCGTACGTGCCACTCGTCGCGGCATACGGCTCAAGCAAGCCCCGGGGGGCGTTTCAGGCGTAGAGGAGTGCTGGTTCTTTGCGGGCGCCGGTTGCTCGGCGTCGGCAGTGCGAGTGAACGAGGCGGGTGCCGTCCGGTGTGGCCTCATCCGCTTGGGCGGTCACGTAGTGCTTGGTGATCGCTTTGCGGGTGACCCGATGCCATTGTTCCCACTCGGTGGGGCTGCGTGGCTCGTGGTCGGCGTGCAGGAGAAGTCCCTGGCACAGGGCGCATCGGCCGTTCTGCTTGGCGAGCAGGATCAGGACGCTGCGGTCGAGCAGGGGCGGGTTCTTTCCGCGCCGCCGGGCCCAGTAGTCGGTCAGGGCTGGGTCGTCCGGAGACGCCGCGCCGAGGACCAGACTGTGCCGGACGATTTTGGTCCAGCCGAACCGGGGCAGCCAGGCACCGCTGTCGCGGTTACCGAAGATCCACCGGTCGCGGCTGGCGGGATTGAACCGGCCATAGTACTGGGAGATGATCCAGGACTTCGGCTTGTTGTGGTGGCTGAAGCAGGCCCATTTGTAAGTGAGCTGCCACAGGTAGTGGTCCAGGGCCGTGAAGGTCCTGGACGCTGCCGCTCCCCGGTAGTAGTTCGCCCATCCCCGCACGATCGGGTTGATCTTTGCGAGGACGGCCGCCGCGTTCGCGCCCCGCAGGGCGCGCATCTCGACGGCAAGGCGGTGTTTGACCCGCTTGACAGCGGCCTTACTCGGCCTGGTGATCAGCTTTCCGGCGTACCGGCGGATCGCGAACCCGAGGAGATCGAACCCGTCCTCCAGCGTCACGATCCGCGTCTTGGCCTCGTTGAACGACAGGCCCCGTGGGGCCAGCCACTCAGCCATGCGCGCCTTGACGTGTTCGGTCTGCTGCCGCGAGTGGCACAGAGCGACCATGTCGTCGGCATAAACCACCAGAGCCGGGCTGCCTCGCTTCGTGCGAGCCGGATCGCTCGCCTCGTAGCGGACTCCGGCCGCTTCCTCCAGCCCATGCAGCGCAACATTCAATAACAGCGGTGAAATCACGCCGCCTTGAGGGGTTCCCTCATCGGTCGGCGCGAATCACGTTTCCTTTTCGAATACGCCCGCCTTCAGCCATCGGCGGATCATTTCCCTGCCGGGGAAAGTGCCGAGTTCAGCAAGAAGGCGGGGATGGTCGATCCGGTCGAATGCTGCGCTGAGGTCCGCATCCAGCACCCACCGGCGTTGGGGATTCTTCCCGCAGCCCATAACGTGGATCACTGCGATCGCGTCCTGGCAGCTTCGGCCCGGCCGGAACCCGTATGTTCGGGGCGCGAACCGGGCCTCCCACTCCGGTTCCAATGCGTTACGACACCGCGCCTGGTGGACACGGTCGGTCAGCACGGGAATCCCGAGCGGTCTGCGTTTTCCATTGGCCTTCGGTATGAACACTCTGCGGACCGGCAAGGGATGGAAAGGTCTCGCTGTGCGGTGCACCAGCACGGCCAGGTCCATCCGGGCGCGGGAGGTCAACGCGACCTGCCCGTCCACCCCCGCGGTCGCGCGACCGGCGTTGCGCTGCGTCACCTGCCGCACGCTGACCAGCGTGTTCGACCAGCTCCGCAGCATCATCTTCTGCAGGTTCCTGACCATGGCCAGGTCCCCGGCCTTCGACGCCTTGAAGATCCTGCTCCGTAGCCGCCGTACATGTTCCTCGTGCACGGGCCACACGATTGCGTCCCAGTCGAGGTCCTCGTCCTCCGGTCCGTTCGCTCCGAGGGCCGCCATCGCAACATCGAAAGCAAAGGCTGTCATCGCGTCTAACTTGCCCTTCGGTTCTGGTGGTTTCGGCGCGTTATCGTTCAAAGGCTCACCCGCCACAAGTCAGCCTGCTTTCGCAGCCGGGCACCAGGCCCGGTATCCGGCCAGTTATACGAGAACCCGCCGGCTGGAAGGACTGGCACTGACGGTTCCGCTTTCCTGCTGCCTTTCGGCTACCGGCATTCGCTTCTTGGGCGTCCTGTTCTGGCGCGCCGCGCTGGACCAGGGCACGCTCAGTTCGCAGCGCCGGTTGCGGCAGCTCGCCTCGACCGTGCGGTGTCGACCGATGACGTCGATTTGCTCGTCCGCATCGTGGAGCATTGCGGCGACCCGGTGGAGGCGGTCCGCAACGGTCTGGCGCCACTGGACCTGGCTTTGCGCTCGAGGTCGTGGAGCGTGGTGCGTTTGCTGCTCGACCGTCAGGTGCCGGTGCGGCATACCCTGCGGTTCGGCGGGTCCACGATCGGCCTGGACCTGGCTCGTGAGCTCGTCGAGCGGGGTGCGGAGCGCAACGAGCTGGCGCTGCTCAGCGCCGCCGGCAATGCCGACGTGGTGGTCGTGCATCTCGTGGCGGAGTCGGTGCCGCGGTCGCCTGAGCTGGTGCAGCTCGGGCAGCGGTGGTGGCAGGCGGCTGCCCAGGCCGCCCTGGCCGGACGTCATGATGCGGCCCGCGGTGACACCGAAGCCGCCGACCGGAACGAGCGCCGCGCCGCGATCCTGACCGAACTCGCAACGCGGTACGCGCCGGACGGCCCGCCCCGATTCAAGTACAGCGGCGGTCGATGACGGTGCACGCACATCGGCCATGAGTGGTGCGCCGCGAGGCGCCTTGTTGTATCCCCGGTGCAGCCGGGAGGAACTCGGAGGGAGGTTCCTGGGTCTGATGGCTCACCTCAGGTTCGAAAGGATCTTGGGGGACCAGAGCATGCCAGGAAAGCAGCGGTCGTTCCAGACGTTGGGGGCGAGGCGCTGCGGGACCCGCGGAATATGGCGAGAGCTGGATTGCCCGAAGCCAAATCTCCAGATGATGCAAGCCGACATCCACCGGTAAGACGTCTGATCCGGTGCCGTGCCCTGCGTCGGTATCGCTCTTTTGCCGACGCAACCTCCGGGGCGCAGGGCGATGCCCAGTGAGGGTATTCAAGGAGATGAGTTGGCCGCCTACGTTCCGCTCGATACGTACAACAGGGACGAACGCGGGCCGCACCACGACGGTTTCGCTGCTGTGTCAATGGCTGGTGCTGTCGTTGGCTGTCGGCGTATGCGAAAGCGGTCGATCACACGTCGATCACACATTGAGCCATTCCGCGTAACGGTGGGTGACGTCGAGTGGTCGATCGCGGTTCCAAGCGCCGACGATTGACGTCATGATCTGGAAGGGCGGCGCGCGGTGGTGTCACCTCGGCCGCGGATCGGTCTACACGAGTAGTTTCGGCGGCGCGGGTACTTGCGATCGGGAGGATTGATGACTGTTGCCTTCGATGGTCTGTGGAGCGTCGCCTACAGCCAGGCCTACGTGGTCAGCGACGACGAACCACCCGATCCGGTACGGGCGTTCGTCGGCCAGGTCAACGGCCTGTGCGGGGCCGGTGTGCCCGGCGCCTTGTTCCTGGTGACCGGCCGGAACACCGGCAAAGTCGGCTTCCGGGCCGAGGTGGTGGACGGACCGCCGCCGCTCGATCCGCAGTGGGGGGAGATCGTGGAGGTCTCCTTCACCGCGCTGTCGGACGACGTCAGCCTGATGGACTGGCACGAGGGGATGTCCTCGCTGCCGCTGCGCGAATCGGTCGCCTACCGGGTGCGCTACTGCGCCCGGGGCATGGACGCGGGCAAGACCTACCTTGGGGAGCCGGAGACCGCCGAGCCACTGGATCACTACTTGCTTGTCTTCTGGCCGGCGCCCGGAGAAGCGGACCGGATCGTACGGCGGACCAGCCGGATTGCGGCGTACTGGCACGATGAGGGCTTCGTCCAACCGTCTTCGTGACAGGTCAGTTGGTGTGTGTGAACTGGTCGATGCTTGCTTGGCGTGGGTCTGGGCCATGCGGTAGGAGTCGGTGCCGGTCTCGATGATGTTGTCGCCGATGGTGAGTGCGCTCTGGGCCTGACCCGGTTTGACTGAATCTGAATGATCGTGTCAAGCGTCAAGCCGAAGAGCACGTCGACGAGGCGGCGTGCCAGTGAGCCTTCCGTAACGGCGGGCGACGCTGTGTAGTCGCTCGCGCTTCCGCGGTGGTGACACGCCGAATCCGTTGCGGTGCAACGAAAAGACGCAGCACCCCGGTATGAAGGTGGTCCTCTCACAGATCAACTTCATAGAGTGCTGCGTCGACGATGAGTGTCACATATACCTCGGTCCTGCCGGTACGCGACGAGACGGTGGACTTCCTGACCGGTCTGCTGACCGCAGAACGGGCACGGCGCGGTACCCGCGCCGGCACGCGGGCGTTGCCCTGCCACGACCAGGCGGTCCTGGTCCTGCGCTGGCTGTTGGATGGCACCCGGATGAGCCAACTGGCCCGGGACAACGCGATCGGCCGGTCCACTGGCTACGCCTACCTGCACGAAGGCATCGACGTCCTCGCGGCCCGGTCACCCAGCCTGCACGGGGCGCTGCTGGCGGCCAAGACGGCCGGCTACAGCCACGTCAACATCGACGGCACGCTGATCGAAACGGACCGGTGCCGCACGCCGGGGCCCACGCCCGGTGTGGATCTGTGGTGGTCGGGCAAACACGCCAACCACGGCGGCAACGTCCAGGTCATCACCGTGCCGGACGGCTGGCCGATCTGGACCTCCGACGTACGGCCCGGCCGTGAGCACGACACCACCGCGGTGCGCACCCACACCGAGATCCTGCCCGCCCTCACCGCCGCGGGCGGTGACCTGCGCACCCTCGGCGACCTCGGCTACGAAGGCGAAGCCGACACCATCACCGTGGCATTCAAGACACCCAAGGACGGCCGGCTCACCCTCGTGCAACAGCAGCTCAACCAGGCCCACAACGGCGTGCGAGCCATCACCGAACGCGGCAACGCCCTGCTCAAGATGACCTTCAGGGCACTGCGCAACGTCAGCCTGTGCCCTTGGCGGATCGGGAAGATCGTCGCCGCAGCGCTCGTCCTGCTCCACATCGACCGCGCCCGCACAACATAAACCGTCAGTGATCAATCCGTTGCTCGGAATGGCTCATTTGGCCCGCTGTGGTTGCGATCCGGGCGGGTTGGGTGGCTGCGCGGTCGCCGTCCGCGGCAGGCAGGCGCGTGCGTGGCGGCCGAGGCATGTGCGATGGCGACGGGGCTGACGGCCTGTTCGAGCCCACTTTGGCGAAGAGGGCGGCAGGTCGCTTGGGGAACTGTCCGAGTTCGGTAACACCGCGTATCTCGGTGATGTGATGCCGGTCACTGAACTGCTCGGTATTGGCGGCTCTCACACGGAGAGGCCGCGGATGAGTCGGTGACCGCATGTAGTGGGTCTTTCAGGTTCTTCCCAGGATCGGCGGTCGTCACTATCGTCCTGCCTGCATGATCGTTGCGGGGGAGGCACGCATGGTGGGTCGTCGGGGCGCATTCTCGGTGCGCGGGTCGGGGCGTGGCCGGGTGTGGCGGTGGTTGACTGCCATGTCGACGGGTGCGTTGTTGGCCACTGTGCTGGTGGCACTGCCGGCCCACGCCGCGCCAGCCACCCCGTCTGGGGCGGTGAATCCTCAAGAGCGGTCGGTGGCGGTGTCTGGTGTGCCGGGCCGGGCTCGGCCGGCGGTTGCGTCCGATACGGCGGCGCTGGGGAAGGTGCCGACGCCGGTGTGGCCGGTGGCTGCGTCGGCGGTGGTGCCGATGTCCGGGACGGCGCAGGCGAAGCAGCAGGGGGCTGTGGTGGCGCCGGGTGGGTTGCCGGTGGTGGTGCGGCCGGGTGGTCCGGTGTCGGAGCCGCGCACGGCGGGGGAGCAGGCGGCGCAGGCCGCTGCTGCGGCGGTGTCGCAGGTGCGGGTTTCGGTGCTTGGCCAGGACGCGGCCGCGGCGTTGAACGTCAAGGGCGTGGTGTTGACAGTGGCAAGGGCGGACGGCGCTGCGGGGTCCGCGGCGGTGGGCCTGGACCTGGACTACGCCGCGTTCGCGACGGGCTTCGGCGGTGATTTCGGCGGCCGGTTGCGGCTGGTGTCGCTGCCGGCGTGCGCGGCGAGCACGCCGTCACTGCCGCAGTGTCAGGTGCAGACGCCGTTGAGGTCGGTGAACAACCCGGTGTCGAAGCGGGTGTCGTTCGACGCGGTGTCGGTGCCGGGTGACCCGGCTGTGGTGGCGGGTGGGTCGAAGTCTGCTGGTTCGGGGTCTGCTGGTGCGGTGTTGGCGTTGACGTCGGGTACGGCGTCGCAGGCGGGCGACTGGTCGAAGACGTCGTTGTCGCCGTCGGCGTCGTGGTCGCAGGGCGGTTCGTCGGGTGACTTCACCTACTCGGTGCCGTTGAAGGTGCCGCCGTCGTTGGGCGGTCCCACACCGAATCTGGAGCTCCAGTACAGCTCGGGCAGCTTGGACGGCAAGACGGTGGCGACGAATGCGCAGGCGTCGTGGGTTGGTGACGGCTGGGACCTGAGTCTGGGGTTTATCGAGCGGTCGTACCGAGGGTGTTCCGGTGACGGCAACGCGACTGGTGACTTGTGCTGGACGTCGGCGAACGGCGACAACGAGCCGATCTCGATCGTGATGGATGGCGTGTCGGGGCAGTTGGTGCGGGACAGCACGACTGGCGAGTACAAGTCGGCGCTCCACACGGGGTGGAGTTTCAAGAAGTACACCGGTGCGGTCAACTATGACAATGACGGCGAGTTCTGGCAGGTGATGTCGCCGGACGGGACGCAGTACTTCTTCGGTCACGGCGGTGCCTACAGCGCTACGGCGGCGCAGACGTATTCCACGGGGATCGTGCCGGTGTACGGCAACCACAGTGGGGAGCCGTGTTACAAGACGCCGGCGCAGGGCGGGTATGCGGCGTCGTCGTGTCCGCAGGCGTACCGGTGGAACCTGGACTACATCGTGGACCCGCGCGGCAACAGCGAGACGATCTTCTACCAGAAGACCACCGCGAACTACGGGCACAACAACGGTAACGGTGTCGCCGCTTACGACATCAATGTGTTTCCGGTGCGGATCGAGTACGGTACGCGGCAGGGTTCGGAGGGCGCGGCGGGGAAGCCGGCCCCGATGGTGGTCGACTTCGCCGTGAACCCGGCTGGCCGGTGCAACGACGTGGGGTCCTGCGGGATCGACGTGCCGTGGGATCAGTACTGTGTGGCGACGTCGTGTCCGAACCAGACCAGCCCGGCGCATTTCATGCAGTGGGCGTTGGCGTCGGTCACGACGAAGGTGTTGATGGATCCGGCCACTGCCACGTATCAGAACGTCGACCGGTGGACCCTCGATCATGACTTCCTGAACCCTGGTGACACCAGTCCGGCGGCGTTGTGGCTGGAAGGGTTGCAGCACACCGGGTTCAAGGGCGGCGTGTCGTTGTCGGAGCCGCCGATGGCGTTCGGTGGTGGGGCGTTGGACAACCGGGTCGACTACAACATCGCCGCTGGTGTGCTCAAGTTGCGCCGGTTCCGGCTCGGCAGTATCGAGAACGGCACGGGTGGTCTGTTGACGGTGTACTACGCGGGCCAGGACTGCAGCCCGACGAGCATTCCGGAGGGCAGCGCGAACGCCAACATTTATCGGTGTTTCCCGCAGTACTGGTCGCCGGAGGGTGGTACGGCGGGGTTCGGCTGGTTCCACAAGTACGTTGTCACCGCGGTGCAGCAGACGGACCTGGCCGATTCGACCGCACCGCCGGTGCTGACCAGCTACAGCTACAGCCTCACGCACTCCTCGACGCCTGTGCTGTGGGGCCATGATCCGTCCGAGACCGCGCCGCTGTCGGGGCGGTCGTGGTCGGACTGGCGCGGCTACACCGACGTCACCACCACGACCGGGCCGGTCGGCGGCACACAGACGGTGTCCTCAGACCTGTACTACCGGGGCCTGCACGGTGACCGCGCCGACGCCACCGGCGGGACCCGGACAGCCACCATCACCGACTCGCAAGGCACCACCACCGACGTCAATGTCCTTCGCGGCCAGCTGCGGGAGACCACGTCGTTCCGGCCGGGTGGGCTGGCGTACTCCTCGACGCTGCACAGCTACGGCTGGGGCACGGTCGCGATGCGGCCGCTGGCCTACAGCATGGGGAATCTGGTCGCGAACAACTTCGCCGAGGTCGAGACCCGTACCCGTACCCACATCACCACCCCGGCGGGGGTCGAGGGGTGGCGGTGGACGAAGGTCACCACCGCCACGGACAGCTATACGCTGCCCACCCTGATCCGCGACTACGGTGACGAGGCTGACCCGGCCGACGACCGCTGTACCGAGATCACGTACGCCGACCGCAGCGTCGACCCGGGCAGCGGCCGCTACCACGTGAACTACCAACGTACGAGCATCCAGACCACCTGCACGATTGTCGACGGCAACGACTTTCTCGCGGGGACGTTCTTCTACTACGACGGCAACACCACCGGCACCGGTCCGGTCGGCCAAGGCCTCGTCACCAGAGTCGACGAGTTCAACGGGACGACCGGGGCGTCCGGGACGTCTCCGCAATGGCAGAACACCGCCAACACCGGCTACGACACCTACGGCCGAGTCACCTGGACCCGCGACCCGATGAACGACAACGCCCACAAGACCACCATTCAGTACACCCCGGCCGTCGACGCCCCGGTGATCACGACCGTGACCACCAACCCGCTCGGCCACCAAACGACCAGCACGTCGGACGGTGCCCGCGGCGTCCCGGTCGCGGTGAAGGACGCCAACAACAAGACCACCAACGCCGTCTACGACCCGCTGGGCCGGCTTACCGACGTGTGGCTGAACCGCGCCGCCTCTGGCACCGCGGACCTCCACTACGCCTACACGCTGTACACGGGCGCAGGGACGACCAACTCGATCGCCACGACTGTGCTGGGCCCGAACGGGAATGGGATCACCAGCTACGACCTGTACGACGGCAACCAGCGGCAGCGGCAGCGGCAGCGGCCCGCCCCGCAGGCCAACGGCGGACGGATCGTCACCGACACCCAGTACGACGGACGCGGCCTCACCGCCAAGACCACCACGTTCTGGAACTTGAGCGCGCCAGCCGCCGCACTCGCCAACTTCGCCGACACCGACCTCGGCATTAAGAACCAGCACCGCTACACCTACGACAGCCTCGGCCGGCAGACCGTCGACGCGCTGTACTCCGTCAACACCCTGCAGTGGCAGACCACCACCGCCCACGACGGCAACTACACCACCGTCACACCCCCCACTGGCGGCACGCCGACCACCACCTACGTCAACGGCCGCGGCAACACCACCGAGCTGCGCCAATATCTCAGCAGCACCCCTACCGGCAGCTACCACGCCACTACTTACACCTATGACCGGCTCGACCAGATGCGGACCACCACCGACCAGTCCGGCAACACCTGGACCACCAGCTACAACCGACTCGGCCAGGTCGAATCCACCACAGACCCGGACAAGGGCACCACCACCATCAGCTATGACCTGAGCAGCCGGCCGATCACGGTCACTGACGCGCGTCCCGTCAGCACGACCGTCAAGTACGACGAACTCGGCCGCAAGATCGGCCTGTACGACGGGGTCGGCACGACCGGGTTCAAGCGGGCGTCGTGGGCGTATGACACGGTCGCCAAGGGGCAGCTGACCTCATCCACCAGGTACGTCGGCACCGATGCGTTCACCAGCACCGTCACCGGCTATGACGACGGCTACCGGCCACTCGGGACCACCACGTTGATCCCGTCGAGCCTGACTATGCCGTGGCTGCCGAACGGCTCCTACACCACGTCGATGACGTACAACGTCGACGGGTCCACGGCCACGGTGACGTACCCGGCGGCGGGCGGCCTGCCCGCGGAGACGCTGGCCACCACCTACGACAACACCGGCAACGCGCTCACCCTGAGCGGCCTGGAAACCTACGTCGCCGCGACGACCTACCAGGCCTTCGGCCCGATGTACCAGCAGGTCCTCGGCTCCGGTTCGAAGCGGGTCCGGCAGACGACGGCCGTCGATGAGGCGACCGGCCGGCTCACCAGCGCCAAGACCGAGACCGAGAATGCCGCGAACCCCAACACGTGGGCCGAGCGGCTGACCGAAGGCTACGGCTACGACGCTGCCGGCAACGTCAAGAACATCACCGAGACGCTGGGTGGGTCGGTCGTGTCCAACCAGTGCTTCGGCTACGACGCACTGCGTGAGCTGACCGAGGCGTGGACGACGACCGCCGTGGCGTGCCAGGCGAACCCGTCCACGGCGGTAGTCGGCGGAGCTGACCCGTACTGGACCAGCTACCAGTACGTCACCGGCACCAGCAACTACAACAGCGGCAACCGTACCCAGGAGATCCGCCACGTCATCGGCGGCGGCACCGACACCACCCGCGCCTACACCTACCCCACCACCGGCAAACGGCACACCCTCACGAAGGTCGAGACCACCGGTGGCAGCACCGGCACCGACAGCTACACCTACGACAACGCCGGCAACACCGTCACCCGCTACGTCACCGGCAAACCCGGCCAGACCCTCGGCTGGGACAATGAAGGCCACCTCGCCACCGTCACCGACAGCGCCGGCGTCAGCAGCTACATCTACGACGCCAACGGCACCCGCCTCGTCGCGAAGGACCCTGCTGGGGCGACGGTGCACCTGCCCGGGTACGAGCTGCGCAAGGTCGGCAGCACGGTCACCTGCACCCGTTACTACGGCGTCGCCAGCCGCACCCCGTCCGGACTGACCTGGGTCGCCGCAGACCACCACGGCACCGGACAACTCGCCATCGACGCGGTCAGCCAGACCGCCACCCGGCGCAAGACCGACCCGTTCGGCAACCCGCGCGGCACCGATCCGACCTGGCCCAACACCAAGGGGTTCGTCGGCGGCACCCGCGATAACTCCGGTCTCACACACATCGGCGCCCGCGAGTACGAACCGCTGACCGGCCGATTCATCTCCGACGACCCAATCACCGACTACAACGACCCGCTACAGGTCAACGGGTACGCGTACGCCGCCGCGAACCCCGTCACCAACAGCGACCCGACCGGTCTACGGACCTGTTCCGGCCCGGAAGACTGCGGCCAGGGCCTCGGCGGTACCAAGGAGGACTACTCGCACGGCAACCCGTTCTGGGGCAGTGGCGTGGACAAGAAACACTCAGCCAAGAACAAGAAGATTTGCGGCGGCAGCTGCTACCGCGGCAAACCGATCAAGCAAAAGCCTGGAAAGACCGTGCAGGAGCAACTATGCGCCGGCATGACCGCCCGAGCCTGCGAAGCGACGATGGCCAAGTACAACCAGCCGCAACCGAAGAAGATGGTGGCTGCGGCGGGAACTGTACGTGGCGAGGGCGACCCGCTGCTGCCGGGTGTCTTGCCTGCAAAGCCGGCCGCAGGTATCTGGGGTATTTGCGGGAACGCGGGTATGGGGGCTGTGTTCAACCTTGGCGGCGAAGTTTGCGTCATGAAGGATAATGAAGGACTATTCATTGCAAGGTCGGGAGCCAAGCCTGCTGACCTTACAAAGCCGGGCGACGGAAGCTATGGGTTCGGTTGGGGTGCTGGCCTGAAGGTTGAGTGGTCCGACGCGGAAGACAAGGATCAGCTCGCTGGTCCGTTCAAGTACGGTGAGGGAAACATCGGGCCGGTCCAGGGCGGCTACGCGACGGACGGCAAGGTGTCCGTGACCTCGTTGGGTTGGGCAGCGTTGGGAGCTCCTATCGGAGTGAACGGCGGCACCTCCCGGACGCACGTACACGACTACTTCTGGAAGTTCTGACAGTAGGTCGGACGTATCCTTTGCTAGGAATGGTGCTGGAATAGTGCCGGCGGCCGGGTCGGGGGTGAATTCGCAATATTCGCGCACGTCACCCCTGATTCGGCCGCGCCGTGTCCGTTATCGAATACGTTAGGATAGTCGCATGATGTCACTTGGGAACGGTGTGAAGCGGCGCGTTCTTGGAGTGATGTTGGTTGTGTTCGGCGGATTCGGGGCCGTCGCTGCGACGTCCTCCCTCGTTCCCGCTTGGCGGGCCGCTCACGGCGGCGGGCATACCGGAACGTTCACCCTCACGGAACCGTCATCCTGTGATCGTTTTCAACCACCGCAGCAACGATGCGGCTGGTCCGGTGACTTCGTTAGCGACGACGGTCTGGTGGTAAGACGGGGTAAGGAACTGAGCGGCGGACTTCCGCCTGGTGCGGCGGTCGGAGATACCGTGCCCGCACTTGACAGCGGCAGCAGGACTGTGATCTATCCTCTTTCGGGCGATCCGATCTGGCAGGAGCCAGCGGGATACACGGCGGTGTTCACAGGGATTCTTCTAGTCGGGGTGGTCTTCCTTCGCCCCTGGCGTTGGGCGCGGCGGAGACGAGCCTGAGACGTGCGGCGGCCACCTTGCACTTAGCCCTGATCCACCGATGAGGTTTCGGTGTTCGGTGGGGCTGGTTCCGTGATCTTGGGTGTTGGTCAGGGCGTGTAGCGGTGGCCGGCCGGTTTGCCGGTGCGCTCGGGGTCGCTTGGCGGGGTTTGACGTGTGGTTGGCCTGCGTCGGCTGTGTGATTGTCTACTGTGGATGGTCAGATGGGTGGGGCGTGTACGGTGGTGAAGAGCCGTCGCCAGTTGTGCTGCCAGGGCCAGTGCTGCGGGAGGTGGATGGTGACCTCGCGGGCGTGGCGGGTGAGTCGGCCGGCAATGTTGATGAGGTGCCGGCGGATGGTGGCAGCACGGGCGGTGGCGTGGGGGCGTCCAGCGAGGGTGGCTGCGGCGCGGGTGAGGTTGTGCGCGATAGCGACGCAGGTCAGCCAGGCGTTGTTGGCGTTGAACCGGCCCGAGGGCAGGTGGGCGAGGGGGCCGTCGATGAGTTCGGCGAAGACCTGTTCGATGATGGCGTGGCCGCGGTGTTGGGCTTCGGCTTGGACGAGGATGTATGGGCTGTCGGTGAACGCGGCGTGGTAACGCCACACGGTGAACAGTGCGCCTTGGTTGTCCACTGTGGATTTGTTCAGGTCGGGGACGCGGCGCACGATGAGCCGGGCAGTGACCTCGTGGCGGGTGCCTTCAAACGCGGTGTAGGTCGTCTCGGCGATCTGTGCGCGGGAGATGAACCGTTGCTGCTCGTCGTCCCAGACCGGTTGTGGGTAACGAATTTCGGTCCAGGCGTCCTCGCCGATCGTGGCGATCGCCCGGCGGACCTTGGCGTCGATGCGGACGGTGATCGAAAAACGCACCCGGGTTCGGCGGCAGGCGGTGACGACCGTGCGGGAGTAGAACGCTGAGTCCGCTCGCAGGACGATCTCACCGGCTGGTGCTGTCGTCGACGCTGTCGTGGCGGCTGCGGGCCGGGCTGCCTGGGCTGCCAGGACGGCTTTGGTCGTGGCGACGGCCTCGGCGACGAGTGCTGCCGCGCCCCGGGCTGAGCCCGCGTTCCCGGCGCGCAGCTGGGTCGCGGCGATCACCGGCACCGCGTCCGCGGTGCTGATCGTGGCGATGAGCGGGTTCAGACCACGCAGCAGAACCTGATAGCCGCCGACCTTGGCGTGACCGAACGCAGCACCCTGCTTCTGTTTGCCGTAGACCCGGCGCAGCAGCGAGTCGACGTCGACGAACGTGACCGACCCGGCACCGGGCAGCAACGGCGCCTGCCCGGCCAGCCGGACCAGGAACTGCCGCGAGGCGGCCTGCAACTGCCGGACGTGGCCGTGGGTGAACGTCCGCAGGAACGAGCCCAGCGTCGACGGTGCGTACACGCTGTCGAACAGAGCCGGCATGCCGCCGTGGCGCAGTACGTTCAGGTCGTCGATCGAGTCGGCGCCGGTCACCATGCCCGCCACGATCGTGGTGACCTTTCCCGACGCGTTGGACCCCTTGTCCGTGGGCACCCGCAGCCGAGCATCGACGACCCCGTGCAGGTCACACCGCTGCGCGAGCGCCAGGACCGGCGCCAGCCCGGCACACGACACCAGATTCGGATCATCAAACGATGCGCGCAGCCGTGCCGCGCCGTGCGATATTCTCACCCGGACGGTGCCCTCTCGAACTGAACGATAGATGCCTCAAGAACCTCTATCTTTCCAGCTCGCGGGGGCATTGTCGCGTCCGAGACGTCCCCGCCACATCAATCTCATCGGTGGATCAGGGCTCAAGAACCTCTATCTTTCCAGCTCGCGGGGGCATTGTCGCGTCCGAGACGTCCCCGCCACATCAATCTCATCGGTGGATCAGGGCTGAGTCCGCGGCCGGTGTGTAGCCGGGAACCGTAGCCAGCCCGTCTTGTATTACATGTAATACAGCGGACGGCGTGAGCTTGATCAAGTGGCGGATGCCGCTTGAGGTCGATGACCTAGAAGAATTTATTGACCGTTGGAGTGGCTGGTTCGCGGACGCTGACAGCGGAACTCTTTACGCTCCTCACGGTTTACCTGAAGGTGAGCCAAAGGGAAGCTATCGCCCATAAGGCCGGCGATGGATCGGAGGCGTGGAGATCCCGTGCGCGTGGCAACTTGGCGGATCAGAGCGGCTGGCCCACGAGGTTCTGACTAGCATGCACCTCGGAGACCGGTTGCGAGTCCAGTCCTGGCAGTGCGGGGGTCGGGGGTTCAAAGTTACTAGGTTGTGCACAAGGACGGTTCAGGCGTTCGCTCGACGCAGACCTGAGCGGCGCTTTACTTACGGCATTCTGTTTGCCAGCAGTGTCAACGCTTCGGTGCTGGCGCTGTACATGGGTAGGAGTTTGGCCTCAGCGATATTCCACCAGCGCGCCTCCAGGAGTTCCTCGCGCTGGAGTCGTATCGGATCGTCGAAGCGGAACTCCGTGATCGTCCAGAAGCACACGACGCCGGTGCCCGCGTCTGCTTCGTGCAGGCTCGACCAGTCCGCCATTACCGGATCTATCAGTGCCCCGGTCTCTTCGCCGACCTCCCGGATGAGCGTATCGACAGGGCTGGAGTCGCTATCGTTCTTCCTGCCGCCTACGGGCTGCCACTGATGCGGATGGTCTCTGGTGCGGACCAAGAGCACTTCCTCGCCACGCAGGAAGAAGGCGAACGACGCCCAGTTGTCAGGCTCGGCCTCAGGGCTCGAGGGCAGCCGGAGGTCTGGTTGTTGGGCCGGCGACGCGTTCGATATGTGGTCGTCCGTGCCGCGGAACATCGCAACGTGCGAGATCTGACCGGGAAACTGCCTCGTCGCGACCAGCGAAATACTGGGTTTGGCGGGCAGAGTGGAATGATAGACACCTGCGGCGATCGCGAAAGCGCCATGCTCTGGTCGCCGCTGCTGCTTCTTTACCTGCTGCATCGCAAGTCGTTTCCCAGTCGTTCTGAGGATGCTGGTGCTGTGGCTCTGAATCGGCGCGGTGGAGTAGAGTCCGAAATCAGCGGACCGCTCTTCCTTCAGCTCATACGTGCGCTCCTCCAGTTCTCCGGAGACCACTGCGGAGAGCAGATCCCAGCCGTGCGCATGGATGAGCTGTGACTCGGTCCGGTGCAGATGCAGATGCTGGTAGCACAGCAACGGTCCCGGCCAGATGTGGACGCGGAGCTGCCACGGGGCAAGTTGGCGTATGCCGAGACGGTAGACCGTGAAGCCGTAGGGGTGTTGATAGGAGCGCTCGACGGTCTCCAACATCGTCCTGACATCCACTTCGACGCGACCCGCCAGCCATTCGGCAACATCCGCATCATGCATAGTTGTGCTCCCGTCCTGCGTAGTCTGCGATCTTCCGCAGGCTGGGGTCATCCAAGTTCGGGAAACCCAGCTGGTCGAAGAAGATGCGGATGCTGTCAAGAGCGCGGGCGCTGGGGCGGTGCAGTTCCTGCATGCGGAGGCCGGAGATGGCCGGCCGGATGACCCGGCACACGGAGAAACCGGCGTCGAAGTCGTCGCGCCAGCCGCTGAACAGCGGCGACGTGTGCCGGATGCAGAGGCACGGTTCACCCTTGTTCTGTCCGGTGATGATCGCGATCTTGTCGGAGAGGTCCAAACTGAGTATCCAGAAGTCCTGGCTCAAGCCGACTTCAACATCGAGTCGTGGGGCTTCATTCTGGTGAACTGCCGCCGCGAGAATCGTCGAGTAGATCTCAAGGCGCACGCGGGCGACGTTCCAGATAGCGGAAGCGCCGGGTCGGTTGCTCCGAAACGTCGCGTATGCCTGCAGCGCGCGATCGTTAGTCGGGTCGAGCAGTTGGATTCGAACCCGGATGCTTCCGCCGGTCCGCAGGGCGTTGTCTCTCAGCTGCGGCAGCGTGACCCTTGCGAAGTAGCTCGCCGTCCTGGACCTTATCGCCCAGAACGTGCAGTCCTTCGCCGCGGACTCAAGAAGTCCCGCGATTTCCCTCGGCTGGGTGACATCGACCGATTCCGCCTCCGGCGCCGGCAGTAGGAGAACGTACGCCAAACCGATTGCCAAGGACGTGATAGTGGCGGCGAGGAGATTGTCGAGGGTTGCTCCAAGGGTGCGACTCCAGTCCGCGGCTTCTTCGGTATCGGGAAAAACCAGGAACCGGGTGAGCACAATGACCGCCGCGGCAAGCATCAAGGCGGCGAAAAACCAGCGCCTCAGCGTCGAGGACCGGGCAGGGTGCACGATTTCGCTCCTGGTTCCGTGGAACGCGACGCCGCATAGCCGGAAGCGCTACGCTGCTTGGGCTGACTGTGCAGTATAGGCGTTGCCTGATGACGCGGACCAGGTTTCGGCGCGGTCCCATGGGCCAGTGCTGCGACCGGAATGTTGGTCGGGTTGGGGTTCAGGCTGTGGGGGGTAGCGGCTGGCCCCATCGGCGTTGTCGTTCGGAGCGGGTGCGGGCGTGTTCGCGGTGTTGGGCGGTTAGGACGTCAGAGCGTCAGGCGTTGGCGTTGCGCCACCGCAGGTAGGTGTGCAGGGCACGTGTCGCGACGGTGTGGTTGGGGTGGTTAGGGCCGGGCCGAGACGAACATCCGCAGCGGTCGCCCGGAACAACGGTGGCGGGGGACAGAGGGGTGTCGTACCCCTGGTCCAGCCGCCCTGACGTGCCAGACGCGTGTCAGATGGCGCGGTTGATCTCGGTGCACAGGGGCCAATCACGGGGAATCGGCCGCTCCACAAGCGTCAGACCTGCGTGCACGTCAGCGGCAGTTGCGAGTCCAGTCCTGGCAGTGTGGGGGTCAGGGGTTCGAGTCCCCTGGTCTCCACCCACGGCATGTGACCTGGGAAAACGTGAATCCGTTTGGGCGGTGCCCGAACCGCCTTCACGATATGTCCCGTGGCCTGGGAAAACGTGCGCGTTCGCGGTAGAGCGGCCGTGCTCGTACGGTGACGGTGGAGTGTTCCGACGGCACGTTGATTTGGCCGGACCAGCCACGTTGGCGGGTTGGGTCTGGTTCGCGCACGCGGTGCCGGCGCAGTGCACGCTCGCACCAAGGACAAAACGCGTTGCCAGCTCAGGCAGAGCCTCAGCAGCTCACCGACGTAGCCGGCCATCGACGTCGGTACAGCGCCGGACAGGATCCCGAAGCGCTGGCTGATGCGGCAAGCGGTGACAGCCGGTAGCGATCGGATCGCGGCAGATCCGGATGTCGCTCCAGCGCACCGCCCCAGGCGCGTGGACAGCGCGCGATTAAGTGATGACCTTGTGAAGGTGCTGGGCAGGCTGTCGCGTGATCTGGGCGTGGGCCGACCCGTGGCGCGGGTACTCGCTGGCCGGACTGATCGCGGCCCTGATCGAGCGGCTACCCGACTTCGAACGCATCGCCGAACCGGCCGCGCTGCTGGTACGCACCGCGAGCTGGACCGGTGCGGACCGGACCTGGGGTCCGCTGGTACGCGCGGCGTTTCAACCCGCGTACCGGGCCGACGTACCCCTCACCCCTTCGCAGCGGCTGATCGTCGGGGCGCTCCTGGCCAACCCCGAGCTGTGGTCGCCGACCGACGGCAACGCCGGCCTGGTGTTCAAGCAGGCCGGCCTGCCACGCGACCGCGATCAGTGTCGGCGGCTGCTGTTGCAGTGAGCGTTCGCATCGATCAAGCGCCGAAAAATCTTCACGGCGATCGCGAGCGGAGCGATCGACGACTCCGTTCGGCACGCCCTTGGCGCCCGCTACGCGGTACTGTGTCAGCTCGCCGTAGGACCTCGCGCAGTTCATGATCGTCCGCTCGCCGCAGGTTCTGCGGCGAATGATCTTGGTAATCGCTCGACGCGACAGCGCCGGAAGAACCGGTCGAGTGGGTGTGCGCGCCGCCGTCGGTCCGGCTGCCCGCAACGTTATGTGGCGTCGCACCAGCAGCGGTTCGGACTGCCGGTCGACGGCACTTGCGGCTACGCAGAGCAGAGTGTGCGTGTCGGTTCGACGGAGACGGGAGGAGGCACATGTCCGCGTCCCTGGTGGCGCTCGTCGTCATGTTCAGTCTCGGTCTGACCGGGATGACCTTCGGAACCATTCGGTTCTGGCGCGACCTGCGTCTGCTGCGTGAGGGCGTCCGCGTACCCGGAGAAGTGATTGACCTGCTGGTCACCGAACAGACCAGTGGCGAGAGCTATGCGCCGGTAGTGCGTTTTTGTACCGTTGATGGGGCGATGGTGACTTCGTCGGCGGGACGGTGGCGGCAGACGTCGTTCAAACCGGACAGCAGTCAGGTGAGCGTGGTCTACGACCCGTCCCGCCCGTCACGGGTCCTAGTCGTTCCGACCGGAGCCACCGGCACTCAATCCGTGGTCATCCCGTTTGCGGTGCTGCTGGTGTTGAGCGCCGCAATAGCGGGCGGTGGACTGTACGTCCACGGCGCGCTCTGAACGTGCGGACGCTGCACCACTTCGACGAGATCAGGCTGCTGCGCCCCGGCGAGTGATCAGCGGCGGGCATCAGTTGCACACCGAGGCTGACGTGCGGCGGCTCTACCGCAAACTTATCGAACACCCCAAACCAGACACGGTCTAGGACCACCGACGCCCGAACGCAAACAGCTCATCCGTTACGTGGTCGAGCAGGTCCACCTCGAGGTTCTCGGCGGTGGGCACCGCACCGACGGCGAACTGGCCCGCCCGGTCGCGACCCTGCAACAGCTCAGCTATTTCCGCTTGGCCGCCCGGATACGTGAACTCGCCGCCGGCGGGCACACCGCCGCACAGATCGCCCACCGGCTCGGCGACGAAGGCTTCCATCCATCCAAACGCCGTGAGCGTTTCGGCGCGCAAGGGTTCCGGGACATCATGCAGCGGCTGGACTGCGCCAGCCAGCCCGAACACCCAGCCGGCGCAGGCGCCCTACGACTCGGCGAACATGAATGGTGGCTGTCCGACCTCGCCCGCGCCATCGGCATGCCGAAGGTCACCCTGTTCTGCTGGCTGCAACGTGGATTTCACAGCACGCCGAACTGACGGCGGCTGTCTGCGCCGCCATCGACGTCGATCCGGCTGCGGCGGAAGACATCATTCGATCGACCGAGCCGTTTTGGAACGCGATGGAACGAGCCGGTGGCCTCGTGGACTCATGGGGCGGCGGCGAGTTCTGTTACGTCCTGCCGCAGGTCTTGTCGTTCATCCAAGCGACCGCCAACCCGTAGCGCACCCGACGATCGTCCGCGCCCTGTCATCGGCTCCTTGAGCCGCCGCGACGACGCACGGAGCGTGACGATCGTCGGCGAGCCGCAGCGCTCGACCGGCGGCAGAAGCGGACGCCGCCGGTGGCGGCCGGACGGTTGGTGCAGGTTGGGCGTTTGAGACACTCGCCTCGTGAATCCTGAGTGTTCCGCCTGCGGTCGCCCTCTCGTGGAGCACAGCCGCCATGTACGGTTCACGTTGCCGGACCCGGTTCTCGATACCGCTGAGCAGGAACGGACGCCGGGCACTTGGATGAGCCATGCCAACGCTCACGAGTCGGTCATGATGCAGGTTCCGGATGTCGGCGCCTTTGTCCGCGCCCTCCTTCCAGTCAGGTTGACCGGTGGACACACCATTACGTTCGGCGTCTGGATTGCGATCGACCCCGCCCACCTTCAGCCCGTCTTTGCAACCTGGTGGGAGCCTGAATACGAGAGCCTTCGGATGGCGGGATGGCTCGCCAACGCCATCGCACCCTGAGGCATGCTCGCCGCACCGGTCCAGACGGTAGTCCGCAATGCGAACGAAACGCCGTACTGCGAGAGCTCCAGCGATCCGCTGCTCGACCGCGTGCTCCACGAGGAGTGGCCTCACGACCTCATACTCCCCGCGGCCGATCGGCACTCCTGACGCAGGAACGACCGCAACGCGGTATGTGCGGACGCCAAGATCGACGACCGTCGGTGCGGTTCGAGCGTGCGAGTTCAGCTTGGTTCCGTGCCGACTCTGGACTCAGCGGTGGACGCGCGGCATGTAGCTCTCGCCGCGGACTGCGTCCGGTTGGTGGGATGGCGGATCGCGTGGCGCGGCCAGGTGACGCAGGTGCGAACTGCGGTTCTGGAGAGGCTCGCTCCTGCCCAGTCCGTACGCTGCGTGCTGGAGGTGGTGGACCCATGTCCGACGCGGTCGTTGTGCGCTACATGTTGACGGGCGGCACGTTCGGTGCGGCTGACGAGCGGGCCGCTGTATATGCCCTGCAGGAGCGGCTCCGGGAGGCGCTTGCCGGGCAGGGGGCTGGTGAGGTCTCGGGCAATGAGTTCGGCGGCGGCGAGGTTGCGCTGTTCCTCGACGGCCCGGACGCTGACCGGCTGTACACGGCGGTCGAGCCGCTGCTGCGTGGGTTTCCGCACCGGCCGGCGCGGGCGACCCTGCGCTACGGCGAGGCGGGTGACCCGACGTCGGTGCGCCGTGAGGTTGACCTCGATGCCGGCCTGGTCGGCCCGCCGCCCGCACGTCCCGAGCCGGACCCGCGCACGCAGGTCGCGGTGGAGGGTGATGTGTTCCGGATCCCGCTCGATGATGCCCGGTCGGTCTTCGGTCAGGTCGTGGCCAAGGAAGGCATGGCCGGGACGTTCGGCGATGCGCTGCTCGTCGTGGTGTTCGACGCGCTCAGCCTGGACGCGGTCGACACCGCGGATATCCTGCTCATCGCCAACACCTTCGACGACTGCCTGGTCGCCGGCGATTGGCCGATCGTCGAACGCCGTCCCGTCAGCGCCGACGTACCCTGGCCGGTCTATAAGGAGAGCACCACGTCGATCGGCACGTTCGTCGTGGACCACTTCGGCAACCACTTCCGCGTGGCGACCCCGCACGAGGCCCGGACCCTGAAGTCCCGCACACAGTGCTCCCCGGCGATCGTGGCGGAGGCCGCTCGCGCCGCCTTCGGTGTGGGAGACTGGCTGGACCGCTACGACCGCTTCATCCCCGACGAGTCGGCAACCGTGGCCCGGGTGATCCACGGATAGCGCCACCGTCGAAGAGCTGCGCACGCTGCAGCGCGGCGTTGGACAACCGCGTGTCGTCACCTGAGGTCACAGCGATCCAGCGCGCATACCAGGCCGATGTGCTGCCCGCGGGCTCGCGGTTCACGGTGTGGACCGCGATCGACGGCGGCGCCACCTATCAGGTGAGGACCTACGAAGGGATCGGTAGGTTCGTACGGTGACGACCTACGAACTGCTGAACTCCATCGCGCGGCCGGACCGGCTCACCGACCCGCGGCAGGCGCTCGACGTCTTCGACTTCGTGGCCCGGGAGATCATGTGGCACGGCCAGTCCGGGCAGTCGGTGATGATCGGCCCGGAGGGCGGCGCCAAGGACCTGCGGGTCGACATCGACGTCGACGCGGGCCGGGCGGCGCTGACCTGGCTCGCCGACGAGACGATCGCCGTCGAGCTGGCCCGGGGCGACCCGCTGGAGGTGGTGTGGAACGGCGACGCGCCGCTGCAGATCATCCCCCCGGGCATGGCCCGGGTCAGCGTGCCGACCGCCCGGCAGGTGATCGCCGACTACGTCGCCACCGGTGAGCGGCCCCGGCTCGTGGAGTGGGTCGCGGCCCCGGCGGAGGCGGCGGCGCTGCCCCGCGGCATGTTCTACCGAGGAGATGCCTGATCCCTTCGCCAGCGCCGCATCCAGCAAACTCTCGCGCGCTCCTCCGTCACCATCACCGGGACACCTACACCTCCGTCATCCACGAATCGAAGCGGTCGGCGCCGTTGGGATTCCCGTCCGCCGCGATCAGCGGGCAGGGATATCGGTTGCGACGGCCAGGTGATCCGAGCGCATCTGATCAGTCGGCCATCATGGCCGGGGCGCCGCTACACCTGTCGAGCGGTTCGACCGCGGTCAGCGTGCGGTCGTTGAAGCGAATTCGCCCCACGGTCCCGTCCTTGGCAGTGACCGCGATTTCGTCCTTGCCCGTGACGTCCACCCGGCCGAACAGCCATTCCGGCCCGGCGCCGGACTCCGGCACGATAGACCTCGACCTCCATCTCAACGGCCGGCTCGCCGAGCCCGTCGAGATGGCGGCGTACCGCATCGTCGCCGAAGCACTCGCAACCCCACCAAACATCCGCACACTTCGCTCGTGCGCATCGACGCGGCAGTACTTGATGGTCGCCCGCACCTGTCAATCGCAGACGACGGCGTGGGTGGCGCCGATCCGGCATGCGGTACCGGCCTCATCGGACTCACCGACCGGGTCGAAGCGTTGAACGGCACAATTATGATCAGCAGCCCGGCCGGGCAAGGGGCGCTGTTGCATTAAGCGATCCCGAGCATCTGATGCCGCAGATCGTCCGCTGAGATCAACCGAGGGTCTACCTGCCTGCAGGGCGTGATGGCTTCGGAGGCGGTGTTTTGCCCGTTTCGTAACCACTGCGGAGCGTGGCACTCCCTGCCGGTGCGACGCGCGTTATCTGCGGCATGGTTGTCCGGCAGGACCCGCCCCGGTCCGGAACACCGCTGCTGCCTGAACTTCAGCGGGCCGCCCACGACAGGTCCGGCGGCTGGTAGGCCAACTCCTCGACCAGGCGGAGGTTCTCCTCGAGCGTCGTGTGCCACTCGGCCGGATAGCTGCCCTTGCGGCCCTGAATGGAGATGAGCACCCCGTCGGGCATGCGGACCCAGGCGCCGTCGGTCGCGGTCACGTTGCCCCGTTGGCCGCGCAGCGTGACCGTGTCGACCGTCTTCTCGAGCGGGTCGGGCCCGCCGAGCGCGGCCACGATGGTCACCGATCCGCGGTAGTCCAGTGTTCCGCGGCCGAGGAACTGCGACCAGCCAGTCAGCGTCCTGGTGGCACCGAACTGCTCGTAGCCCTGCATCCGGTCCGGGACCCACGGCAGGTACATGGTGGAGCGCAGCGCGGTCCGGTCGTCGGGCGCGATCGACCGGGCGATGCGCAGGGCGGTGTTTGTGTTGTCGGGCAGGCCGAAGACGCTGAGCACCATGCTGGGTCCGCCGCGAGGCTGCCACTCCACGATGGTGTCCTTCGACGTTGGTACGCGGAGTCTGCCGGTCACACCGTTGACGGTGACGCTGGTCCCGGCGTTGTCGTCGACGCGCTCGCCGATGCTGAGCTGGACCCCGACCGTGCCGGGCTTACCGAGGTCGGCGGTCCCCGGGGCTGCCCACAGGCGGGCACCGCGCGGCGCGTCGGGGGCGAGGTAGACGGCCCGGTGGTACTCCACCAGACCCGATGGGAGCCAGTCCGCCCGGTACCCGAGGAGCCGGGCGGGCCGGTCGGGCAATGTCGGGGTCGAGGACACCGACGGCACCGGCGTGGTGGGTACGCCGTGACCGGACACCTCGGAACTGGAGCCGTCGGGTCGGTCGCGGCGGGCGGCGAGCAGGAGGGTGGCCGGGCCCACGGTCGCGGTGACCGCCGCTGCCGCGCCGACCCCGATGAGCACCGTGCGTCGTTGCCGGCGGACGCGAACCCGGGACTGGATCCCGTCCCGCACCCGGTCGACCGCCGGTGCGTCTGCGGCGATCCGCTCGTACGCGGACTGGATCAGCTGTTCGTCGATCATCGGTTCCTCCCGGATTCGTCGATGGGAACGGTGATGCGTTTGCGGAGGGTGGCCAGGCCGCGCGCAGCGTGGGAGCGGACGGTGGCTACGGCGCAACCCAGGACGTTCGCGATCTGGTCGTCGGGCAGGCCCTCGTAGTAGCGCAGCCCGATGACGATCCTCTGCTGGACCGGCAGGCCGGCGATCTGCTGGATGAGGGCGTCGCGTTCAACGATCCGGTCGGCGGCGTCGCCGACCAGGCCGCCGATCACGGCGAGCGCCTCGTGCGATAGTGGGATCACCCGTGAGGCGCGACGCCGCCGCCACGAGATCAGCTCATTGATGATCATGCGCTTCACGTACGCCTCGGGCGCGTCAGCCGCAGCGATCCTGCTCCAGCGGGGATGGGCGCGCGCCATCACCTCCTGGACCACGTCCTCGGCGAGGTGTGGGTCGCAGGCCAGGACCGTCGCGTATCGCAGCAGCGCGGACAATCGTGCCGTCAGGAACTCGTCGAAACTCAAGCCGCTCCCTTCCGCCCCTATGACGCATGCGAAGGCGGATTTGTGCAGGGGGCGGCGAGATTTTCGACCAGGAGCCGTAGACCCCGAACTCCCGGAGCGAGGAGCCCCACCGGGTCCCGCGCCACGTACCGTCGATCCTCGCGTGCCGACCGGTGACCGACTGGTCGCCGCCCCCGCCGTCGTCGAGAACACCACCTGCGGTAAGCGGTGACAGCCGGTAGCGATCGGATCGCGGCAGATGTGCGTGTCAGTATCGGTACCGGCGGCCGTTGGGCCGGCAGTAGGGTCACGCCTCTTCGGCCTCTCGCAGATGCTCGGCGAGTTCGGGAACGGTCGTGAGCACGAAGGGATCGACGCTCGCGCGGATCAGGTCCGCCTCCTCGTCTCCCCGCTGACCCTCCAGAATGACGACGACGAACGTGGCCGGGAGCGAGCTGTGGATGCCGCCCATACGCGCGGTCGCGGTCATCGCCTTGCAGACCCGAGCCATGGCGGCGTCATGAGCCATCCACAGCGACTCCAGCGCCAGGTCACGTTCGGCATCACTGGTGGCGGGGGCCAGGTACTCCTCGGTGAGGCGCTGGTACCACGGCCGCATCGCATCGCTCGCGGCGTCCAGCACGTCCCACCGCCACTCCGGCGGCGTGAACCGCGTCGAGTATCCGTCGTTGCGGCGCACGGCCGTCTCGGTGTTGGCGGCCAGCGCGGGCGGGAGGATCACGGTGCCATCGGCGTAGAAGAGGTGGAACGCCGCGGCGTACAACCGTTCGCCCGGACGGGCCGCGGCCAGACCAGCGAGGGCATGACATCCACTGTCGTGCCACGCCGCCTCGAAGGCCTGCCAAACCACCACCGCACGGTACCTCGCTGGAGCCACCGGCGTGCGGCACCGGCTTCGATCCCTCCCTGTCAGGCTGTCGTGAGACACCCCGGCGATCGGGGTTGGCTTGTAGGGCGTGACTGGAGATGCGTACGTGAGCAGCAACAAGCAGGCGCCCGAGACCAACGGGTCCGGGCCGGTCGATCCGGCTCCGCGTCCGACCCGGCGTAGCTTCACCGCCGAGTACAAAGCAAAGGTGGTGGCCGAGTATGAGGCCGCGCCGCACGGCGAGAAGTCCGCGGTCCTGCGCCGGGAAGGATTGTTCCATTCCCACGTGCAGGAATGGACCCGTGCCCGCAACACCGCCACGCCGGCCGGACCGGCGAATGGTTCCGTCAACACGTCGGCGACGACGGCCCGCCTGTCGCGGGCCGAACGCGAGACCGAACGGTTACGCGCCGAGAATGCCCGGCTGAACGCGAAACTCGCCCAGACCCAGGCCGCGTTGTCGATCATGGGAAAAGCGCACGAGCTCTTGGCATCGCTGGCCGAGAGCACGGACACACCGCCGTCATCGAGCCGCTGATCGAACAAACCCTGAACGCCCTCACCGAGGCCGGCACGCCCGTGCGGACGGCCTGCCGGCTCGTCGGACGTTCGCGGGCCACCCACTACCGCCACGCCCGCGGCCCGGTCCTCGGACCCAGGCAACGACGTCAGCCGGGCCCGCAGGCACTGGACACCGCGGAGCGGGCCGCGGTCCTGCAAGTGATCAACCAGACCGGCTACGCCGAGTTGTCGATCGGGCAGATCTGGATCCGTGAACTCGACGAAAACCGTTACTGGTGCTCGCTTTCCAGCATGTACCGCATCGCCGCCGCCGCGGGACAGACGAGGGAGCGACGCCGTCAGGCCACCCACCCGGCCAAGGTCAAACCCGAACTCGTCGCCGACGCCCCGTCACAGGTCTGGACCTGGGACATCACCAAGCTCCGCGGACCGGCCAAAGGCGTCTGGTACCACCTGTACGTCCTGATCGACATCTACTCCCGCTACAACCCGGGCTGGATCCTCGCCGCCGCCGAGGACTCCGTCCTGGCCCGCGACTTCATCGACGAAGCCATCACCCGCAACGGCCAGATCCCGCACACCGTCCACGCCGACCGCGGCACCTCGATGACCTCCCAGCCGGTATCCGCGCTGCTGGCCAACCTCGGCGTCACCAGAACCCACTCCCGACCCCGGATATCGGATGACAACCCATTCTCCGAAGCGCAGTTCAAAACCCTGAAATACCTGCACGACTTCCCCGGCTCATTCCCGAACCTACCGGCCGCACGGGCGTTCTGCGACGGATTCTTCACCGAGTACAACCACGTCCACCGCCACTCCGGGATCGGCTGGCACACCCCGGCATCCGTGCACTTCGCGACCACCGGCCCGATCGACGCCGCCCGCCAGCACACCCTCGACACCGCCCAAGCCGCCCACCCCGAACGCTTCGCCCGACGACCCCGCCCGCCCCAGATCCCCGACCACAGCTGGATCAACCAACCAGCCGAGGAACTACAGAAGACTTGACATCAAATGTCTCATTTGACTTGACAGATACCGATCGCCAGCACCGACAGCCACGGCACACGGAATCTCACTGCACGGCAGCGAGCGGACAGCGGCAAATCCGTGCATCTGACCTTTGGACGTCGGAGGTGCAACTGGAAGGAGCGCTCAGACGCAATCCCAAGAAGAACCGCATGCGTACCAACGGACTCGAATCCTGGTGCTCGGCCCTTCGGCTAGGCCTCGTCATACTTCTCCCAGAATTGCGCCCGCAGCTTGTGTCGCACAGCTTCACTCAACTCGATCCCACCGCGGCGATCGGATAAGTCAGTCAACAATGCCTTATCAACGTCTCGTGGAATCGATGGCTTCCCTGCCGTGAGTTCCGCCAGCGCTTCTGGCGTGGCGGACCTACGGAAAGTCAGCAGGACGTTGTCAACCACCGAATCGATTTGTTTGGCAAGCTCAGCGGGATCCTCATACGCCGGCGCACTTGGCGGCTCGCTGTTGATGGCTCCGCCGGACGTGAGCATGGGCGGGCGAAGCGCGCCAGGGACTCCCTCGTTGTTAAGGTCCCTAGACGTAGCCTTGGCTCGTGGTCGCCCGCCTTGCGGCGCTAGTGCTATTGACTGCGCCGTTGGCGGCACTTGGACCTTAGTAACCGACTGATCAATGGTATCTGGAAATATGATTTTGAGCCCGTCGGCGGCCCGAATTAGGTGTCGGCTGATGCCGTGAGGTTTATCGTCCGCGTTGGGAACGGCGAGCAATATAACCTGCACGCCGTGAACTTGGGCCTCCTCGACAGCTTCGGTTAGATCATCATCCCCCGAAACGAGGATGAAGACGTCCGCGGCTCCGTTACGTGCGTGCGCCACGAGGTCAAGCCCAATGCGCAGGTCGACGCCTTTCTGCTGGCCATCGAAGCCGAACCGACCGAGCCGCAACTTGACGTTGGGCAGTTCACCGATGAACTGCTGCTGATTGTCGGGCACGCCGTCCGTCGCAGAGTCGTACCAGTGCACTCGGAGCACCGGCAGCTCCGATAGCGCCTCGGCTTGCTGGACAAGCGCGTCGATCAAGGGTTCATAGTCGACTTGGATCCCGTTGCGGAACGACGTCCCCGTCACCCGGACGGCTGCGGCGCTGAGCAGATAGCCGACGTCCACATAGAGAGAGCACCTAGGCTTCACGGTCCACAGCATGCCACCAGCCCCGAGCGACGCGAGTCCTGATGAGGGTCCAAAGCGCGCTCTACGCACTCTCGCCGGCGTGACCGCGCACCGGTGGTCTCCTTGGGCGTCACGTCCTGTGCCCGCCTCTATGGCTGCCGCGAGTTCCGCGCGGCATGTCCGCGCACTGGATCAACTGGCCGCAGACCCGCGGCCACAGCCGATTGCATCCTCAGGCGGGCTCTGGCTTGCAAGCCTGGGCCGGTATCCGCGACGGTGACCATATGTCAACGGGGCAATCTGGCGACGAAGGCGAGAACGCGGCCGATCGAGCAGCATTGGAACAGCTCCTGGGACGTCCGTTGCCGCGCGAGTGGCCATCCTTGGCCATGCCGTCCGGTGCGCGGGTTCGAGTCGTGAAGGAGGCAGGGTGGGACGAGCCGTGGAGATCGACCACGCCGGAGACGGCCGTACCGCAAGGCCCAGATCTGGTCCAGATACCTGCAGTTCGCCGGAGAACAAGACGACGCACAGCCATGACCGCACCGGATCGCGGCAGAGGAATGCGACTGCGCCGGCTGGTGGGGCCGCGCTCCGTCGACAGGCACTCGGTGCGTGCGCCATCGTCTACCGAGACAGAACGCCTGCGGAGACATGGGGTTACCTTTCTGTGAGACGTTCCGCGGTTCTGAATTGTGCGAATCTTCAGACGGTTCGATCCGTTTGAAGTGGGACTGACAGGTGCCGCGACGCAGGCTTCGATACTTTCGTTAGGCGGAGGCGCTCAGGTACACTCCCGATCGCTGGACAACGTGCTCGACACGCCCGCCGACAATCGGTTGCACGGATTTTCCAAGGATGTGCATCATGCGCCTGACGAAGCAGGTGATTCGACAGCTGTTGGATCAGAATGAAGGATTCGAGAGATCGACTCACTACAGGGACAGGAACAACACTAACGACAGGCACTACCAGATCGTGAGTGGAGAGCTACGTATTCGCGAAACAGGTAGGACTTCCTGGGCGGACAGTCACTATGACAACGAGTTCGTAGCAGATGAGGATCAAACAAGACGGTTCCTGAAGAACTACCTGGGCGCTTTGAATACCGACGGCTTGAACATGGGCTGACGCAGACGGGATGCCCACATCCGTCGCACGCTCATCGGCAAATGAGTAGATTGATCAAGGCTTCTAGCGTCCAGTTCGACGATGTTACGTAGTCGCCGGTGTCGGGGGTTGGGCTCTGCGTCGGTGCGAAGTCCCAGTGGCAAGGCGTGGGCCGGCTCTGGCGGAACGGGTCGCGTTCCTGTGTGGCCGTGTGGTCGTTGTTCTGGTCGTGTCGGGAGCGAAGCGCCGCGTACCGGTCGTGGTGGTGGGAAAGCCGAGGACGGCGCCTCTTTCGGCGGAGGATCGCCGGCAGTCGGTGACGGCCTTGGCTGTCATGATCCACCGGTGGTGGTCGGGCGGCCGGGGGCGCAGCGCCAGAACTGTTTGCGGATCGGATCCGTTCGGCGGCGCTGCGGCTGATGACCGTCAGTGAGCTGGTCAGGGTAGGCGTCGGCGTACGGCCGTCAGGGTGACGATTGGACCCTGAACAGGGTGAATGCGGTTCGGGTTCTGCCACATCGGGTCCACCCACGGCATGTGACCTGGGAAAACGTGAAACCGATTGGGCAGTGCCCGAACCGCCCTGGCGATATCTGCCGTGACCTGGGCGAACGTGCGCGTCCGCGGTCGAGTGGCCGTTCTTATGCGGTGACGGCGGAGTGTTCCCGACGGCACGTTGATCGGCCGGACCGGCCACGTCGGCTGGTTGGGTCCGGTTCGCGCAAGCGATCCCGGCGCGGTGCTAGGTGTGATGTCCGGCGCGGTACTGACGGCGGCGGCCGGCTGCGTCGATGAGCTGCTGGGACTCTGTCTGAGCTGGCAACGCACCTTGTCCTCGGTACGAGCGTGCGTTAGCCGATGCGGTAAGCGGTGACAGCCAGTAGCGAACGGATCGCGGCAGATGAGGGCACTGCGCCGACAGGACCGGGTGGCGTCAACGCGCCGTGCCTACACGTGATCAGGCAGACTCGCGGCGTGTCTCACGAGTTGTACCGCGACGTCGAGTTTCCGTTCCCAGGCGGCCGCTTTCCGCACCAGCTCGGGGCGGTCGTACAGCGCACCGTGTCCACCGGCGCGGAGCCGGCCCGAGAGGTTGTCCACACTGATGACAACAGTTGGCTCGTCGGCGATGGAGTCAACGACCCGAACCAGCCCGGAGCGGTGCTGATCGACAGCATGAGCCACCTTGCCGACGACGATCCCTCGATCGCCGAACTGGCTGACATGCCCCCGGGCCACATCGCTTAACGCGCCGGGCCACATGCACCCTAAAGCATCCGCGTCGACAGCAACCGCACACAGCTCGGCGGCAACGTCATCTCGAGCCGCCGCTCAGCCTCGACGATCCCCTGCGCCGCCACCGCCCGCCCCGAATCACAGTTCTACCCCTCCATGCCGTCCTGAAGATCGTCGCGGCCCAGGAGACTACGACGTCCTCGCAACGAACGGCCGTCAGGGCACAGGCCTGCTCACGTGCGCGAACTGCAGGCCTGCCGACCATGCCGCGGACGTCGCGCCGTGCTGCCGATCCAGGTTCCAGGTGTCCAAGATCATGGGTCGACTTCCCGTACGGCATCACCCGATTCTGCGGACACACGGTATTCGCGGCGATCCCTACGATGAGCGCGTGCGAAAACTTCTCGGCATGCTCTGCGGTCTCTCGCTGCTCGTCGTCGCGGGTTGCGGCGACGAGGCCACGCCCACCGCGAAGGCGAGCTCGTCGTCTTCGGCGGCCACCTCCGCCGCCCCGCCTGCGTCACCTCCGCCGTCGCCGTCACCCTCGTCGTCGGCGCCCGTAGATCCGGCAGTCGCCGCCAACACCCGCCAGGTGTGCGACGAGCTCAAGAAGGTCAACTTCGACCAGACGGCCGCGTTCATCAGCGGGCTCTCAAAGCACGGCGACATCAAAGCGATCACCGACCCGGCGAAGCAGCAGGCCATCATGAGCGCGGCCAAGAACGGGCTCACGGCCTGGGCGACGACGATCCGCCCGATCGCTGCGAAGGCCATCAACCCCGCCCTGCGCAAAGCGATCGACGACCATGCCGCGGCGCTGGACGACACCGCCGCGACCCTGCGCACGTTCGACCAGGTGACGTCGGTGCTCGTCGCGCCACCGATCGCCGTCGCCGAACGCGAGACGCGGGAGATCTGCGGCTGACCCGCCGATCAGTGCGGGAAGAGCGGTAGGAACAGCCGGCACCCACGTTGCCCCGGCTCCTTGATCGCGTTTCCGCTCATCGGCATGACAGGCCACTAGTGGTGGAAGCGTCGGTCACCCACTGTGACGAACTCCAGCTGGCCTTCGCGCACCAGACGCGGCAGTTGAGCGCGTTTCAACGATGATCGACGTTGGCGTCGATAGCCGATGGTCTGCTGTACCTGTCGGGGTCGCTCGACCTGTCGATGACGTCGGGAACATCGGTCCCGGGTACATGCCAGTGAGGCGATGACCTCAGGACCAGGTCACGACGGTGAGGCCCGGCACGTCTGCAAGGTGACAACCGGTGCCGAGGGGTGCCAACCGGAGCGCCGCGCCCGCACCGCCGCCGCTGGCCGCCGTAGCCCCGTGCAGGCCGCATGTCAGGCGCCGCGGTCGTCCCCGCCGACCGTCAGTGCGCACATGGCCGCAATATCGGCACGGTACTCGTGCGGATCGAACATCATCGCTTCAGCGACCTGGCTCCACTGCTGTCCACCACCCTGACGCCTACACGGACACGACGTGCACCTCGGGCCAGCGGGAGCAGGAACAACCGGCACAGTCGACGGCTCACCGGCCGGCGTTGCGTCAGCTCAGTAGGACGATCAGACCGGCGAGGAGCACCGCAGCGACGAGCAGGGTCACCACGATCAGCGTCGTCCGGCCGAACCTGCGGCGGATCAGCTTCGGATTGTGGATCATCGATTGTCCCTTTGTGTCAGGCCCGCCGGCGTATCGCCAGGTAGGCGATGCCGGTCAGGAAGACTGTGATGCCGACGTATGCTGCCGCCTCGGCGGACTGCATCGGCCAGTACGACAGGTGGAACTGGCCGCGCATCGCCCGGCCGCCCAGTTGGCTGACGCCGACCAGCAGCACCGCCAGCGGCATGGCGACGCGGGAGTGTCCTGTCACCGCGCCGAGTGCGGCGCCGAGTGTCAGGGCGAAGACCACTCTGGCGAACGGGACGATGCCGTGGCTTTCGTAGTGCGGCCAGGCCATCGGATCACCTCCCGCGTCGGGCAACGCCCAGGTGAGGAGCGCAGCGAGTGTGCCGGTCGCCGCCAGGGCACCGGCGGCGGCGCTGGCGAGGATGGCGGCCAGCCAGCGGCCCCGGGTCACGCTCTGGGCCCAGGCGAGTTTGAACGTGCCGGTCTCAAGTTCGCGGGCGATGAGGGGCGCGCCCCACACCAGGCACACCGCGCCCGGCAGGAAGCCCGCCAACTGGCCAGTCAGCCCGGTCAGCTCCGGTTCGCTGCGCTCGACCAGCGCGGCCGCGCCGTACAACAGCAGCAGGGCGGCGATAGCGGCGAACTGGGCGCGCTGGCCGCGCCAGGCCACCCACAGCAGCCCCATCAGTGGGCCGATTCAGGGTTACGCAGGTAGTCCAGCACGAGTCCCTCCAGGGTCGGGGTGCGATGCGTGTCGAGAAGCTCGGTGAAGCTGCCGGACAGGCGGACCCGGCCGCTGCCGAGCAGGATCAGGTGGTCGCACACCTCGGCCAGGTCGGCCAGGATGTGCGAGGACACCAGCACGGTGGCCTCCAACCGGCGGACCACCTCCATCACATGGATCCGGGCCAACGGATCAAGCTCGGCCAGCGGCTCGTCCAGCACCACCAGGTCGGCCCGCTTGCCAACGGCCAGCGCGAGTGCCACCAGCGTGCGCTGGCCCCCGGACAGCCGGTCCACCCGCTGGCGCTGCGGGATGTCGTGGGCGCGCAGGAACGACTCCGCGCGGCCATGGTCCCAGCGGGGGTTGGTGGCGGCGCCGAAACGCAGCAGATCGCTCACGCTCCAGCGCCGGTAGAGCGGCTTGTCCTGGGCGACGAACGCGACCCTGGCCAACTGGAGCGGTCGGCCGAAAACGCGCACCGTACCCGTGGTCGGCGCGAGCATGCCGGTCACCAGATTGAGCAGTGTGCTCTTGCCTGCCCCGTTCGGCCCGACCACCGCGGCCGACGCGCCAGCGGGCAGCTCGATCGTGCACTCGCGCAGTGCCCACCGCTGGCGGTACCGCTTGCCGAGCGCGTTGGTTTCGAGAGCGTTCATGGCCGATCCTGCTGCGTCAGCTGCCGCACGCGGCGCAGCAGCGCGGCGCGGCGGGTGTGGGCCCGCACGGCCAGCGCCAGCGCCGCCGCGACGAACAGGCCCCCGATCGCCAGCGCAGCCACCAGGTCGGTCCCGCTTCGGGCTGCGGCGACGGCCGCGACACCGGTGGTCACGATGGAGGCGGCCAAGGCGATCCAGGCGGCGATCACCTGCTCGGTGGCGAACAGCGGCACCCGGCGGGTCAGCAGCCAGCCCCCATAGCAGGCCCAGGCCAGGCAGAACACGGTGAACAGCGCGAACGACAGGTGGGTGCGGCCCGGTAGCGGACCCGGCTCGCTCCACCACAGCGAGGTCACGAACACCGTGCCGGCCAGCCCGGCCAGCAGCGCCGCCACCGCGCGGATGCGAGTCCTTCGTGACAGCGTCTCCTCGAGCCGGTCGAGCATTTCCCGTGCCGACAGGCGTGGCTCGTCGGTCATGACCGGTACTCCTTCCCGTTCAGGTGCTCCCGCAGCAGGCGACGAGCCCGGTTCAGCCTGGACTTGACCGTGCCGACCGGAACTCGGCAGATCTGTGCACAGTCCTGGACGGACAGGTCTTCCAAGTAGTGCAGGACGAGGATTTCCCGCTCCAGCACCGGCAGGCTCGTGAGCGCGGCGACGAGTTCTGCGCGGGCCACCATGGCCTCGACCGGGTCGTCGACCGACGGTTCGTCCCGCACCAGCGTCGCTTGCTCCCGGGCGTACTCCGTTCGAAGGCGGTCGACCACCGATCGGCGGGCGATGGCGAACAGCCAAGGCGTGAACCGGGCGGGTTCCCGCAACCGTGGCAGGCCGCGGACCACGGCCAGCCAGATCTCCTGAGCGACGTCGTCAGCCCGATCGGCGTCCAGCATGCGCCGGACGTATCGCCACACCGGCACGCGCCACCGGGCCACCAGCTCGGCCAATGCCGCCCGCTCGCCCAACTGAGCGTGCACCACCAGCAGCTCATCGGTCATCTCATCCTCCCATCACCATCAACAGTCGGGCGAGCATCCGATCAGGTTCACGCCTCACGCATTTGCCTGCCTGGCAGGACGATTGGGGGGTCAGGCAGCGAATGGCTATCAACCCCCGACCGATCCGCAGGCATTCGCCTTCTGTCTCCAAGCGATCATTCGGCTGGCGGTGCCGGTTGCCGCATCGAGGTCACCAACGCTGGGCGGTCGCGGTAATTGCGACATCCCCCAACGGCCTCTGCCTCGTCCGGAGCGAGTTCGTGTATCCGACCGGCGGCGCGTCCGGCCACGGCTTGTGCCGCTTCCAACGCCTTGAGGCGCGGGGAAACCTCGTTGAGTAAGTCGATCCGGACACGTGCCCGTGCCACCTCGGGTTGATCCGGCCAGCCGCGCGAGCACACCGCTCAAGGCTGCATGCCCGGTCAGCAGTTTCCTGCGTGCGTCGGCAGGGTCGCCGCTGCTGTGCCGAAGGCGGCCGTCCCACCGGTACCTGCTCGACGTCGTCGCCGATGCGATCACCGACGCCGCCGTCACTCGCTCCTCGTCGCCCTCATCACCGCCCGCGGCCTCGCCCTGCGCCCGAATCTGATATCAGCGAGTCTGCGACGCCGCCCGAAGGGCGGCATAAGACCAAGATCGGGTGCACGGACATCGGCTACAAATGAGTAAATTGATCAAGGCCTTTAGCGTCCGGTTCGACGACGTTACGTAGTCGCCGGTGTCGGGGGTCGGGCTCTGTGTCGGTGCGAAGCCCCGGTGGCGAGTCGGCGTGGGCTGGCTCTGGCGGAACGGGTCGCGTTCCTGTGTGGCCGTGTGGTCGTTGTTCTGGTCATGTCGGGAGCGAAGCGCCGCGTACCGGTCGTGGTGGTGCGAAAGCCGAGGACGGCACCTCTTTCGGCGGAGGATCGCCGGGAGTCGGTGACGGCCTTGGCCGTCATGATCCGCCAGTGGTGGTCGGGCGGCCGGGGCCGCAGCGCCAGAACTGTTCGCGGATCGGATCCGTCCGGCGGCGCTGCGGCTGATGGCCATCAGTGAGTTGGTCAGGGTAGGCGTCGGCGTACGGCCGTCAGGGTGATGATTGGACCCTGAACAGGGTGAATGCGGTTCGGGTTCTGCCACATCGGGTCCACCCACGGCATGTGATCTGGGAAAACGTGAATCCGTTTGGGCGGTGCCCGAACCGCCTTCACGATGTGTCCCGTGGCCTGGGAAAACGTGCGTGTTCGCGGTAGGGCGGCCGTGCTTGTGCGGTGACGGCGGAGTGTTCCGACGGCACGTTGATTTGGCCGGACCGGCCATGTTGGCGGGTTGGGTCTGGTTCGTGCACGCGGTCCGGGCGTGGTGCTTCGGGATCCTGTCCGGCGCTGTACCGACGTCGGTGGCCGGCTACGTCGGTGAGCTGTTGAGGCTCTGACTGAGCTGGCAACGCGTTTGTCCTTGGTGCGAGCGTGCGCTGGCTGATGCGGTAAGCGGTGACAGCCGGTAGCGATCGGATCGCGGCAAATCCGTGCACATGGTCTTGGTTCCGGAGCGTCTTCATTGCGGATCATCTTGTGGCAGCATCTCGTCGGCGAACATGCCGTAGGGCGCGCCGCCGGAGGTGTAGCCCGCCACGAAGAACGATCTGCCGTCCAGCATGATCCACCATTCGTCGTCGATCTGGTCGCCACTGCGTCGACGGTACGGCGGGGGTCGCTGGCGGGCGCTGTGCCCACTGCTGCGCCGAGTCTGGCAACGCGAACCCGAGCGCGGTCAGGTCGTCGTAGGCGGCGTACTTGTCGACGCCGTACCGTCTGGCGTAGCTCTTCACCGTGACCGCGGCACCGGAACGGATCCATTCCTGTGCCGAATCACGGCGTTGCCGCTGGCGCATCCGGTGACGTCGCGGCTGCATGCCCGGATGCTACCGGCGGCCGGTGTCGGTCGTGCCGCACGGGTGAACGAAGCCGGCGTCGCCTGTCCTGCTTCCCCGACGATCAGCAGCTTGCCGAGCGCTATCGGCGGCATAGTGCGGATGGTTTGTCGATGTCGGTGGCTTGTCGGCTCCTTTGTGGATGCGGATCGGTAAAACGGGGCCATGCCCCGTCAGCTGCTCTGGCGACAACTGGCGTCTTTTGCCTGACACGACGTTCACCGGCGCGCCCGAGTCCAGCCGGGGTTCATGCCCATCGGACACCGTCATCGGCCGCCCGCCCATCTCGACGTGATCAGCGTGGCGCTCACCTATTCTGGCGGCGATGAGGCGACAACGTGCCGTTCACCGGTAGCCATCCCGCTGCGGTGCTGCCGCTCATGCGATGGGGGCTGGTGCCATCCGCGTTGGTGATCGGCAGCATGGCGCCCGACCTGCCGTACTACCTACCTGTCCCGGTCGATGCGGGCATGACGCATTCGCCCGTCGGTACGGTCACCGTGGACATCGTGCTCGGTGGCGCGGCCTTCCTGGTCTGGCATGCCGTACTGGCGCCGTTCCTGGTCGCCGTGTCCCCGACGCCCGTGCGCAGCCGGCTCGCCGCAACCGGGTCGCAGCGACGAACGGGAGTTAACCCCTGACCTTGGACACCTGAACCTGGATCTTGAGTGGTCCGGGTGGATGGGAGTCCTGGAAGACTATGGCTATGAAGCACTACCCGCCGGAGTTCAAGGCCGATGCGGTGGCGTTGTACCGGTCCCGGCCCGGCGCGACGATCGCGCAGATCGCTGCCGATCTGGGCGTGAACTCCGAGACACTGCGGAACTGGATCCGGGTCGATGACCGGCAGCGCGGCACGACCCCCGCGGCGCGGCCGACGGGCCGACCGGCGGCGGACGATCCGGTCGAGGCCGCTGCGGCGGAGAACGCCGCGCTGCGCAGGCGGGTGCGGGAGTTGGAGGAGGAACGTGACATCCTGCGCAAGGCGGCCCGGTATTTCGCCGGGGAGACGCGCTGGTGAACCGCTTCCAGTTCGTCGCTGACCACTCCGAGCGCTACGGCGTGAAGCGGTTGTGCCAGGTCCTGGGCGTCGCCCGGTCCAGCTTCTATCACTGGAAGGCGTCCGCGCCGGCACGCGCGCTTCGTGCCGAGGCCGACGCGCGGCTGGTCGAGCAGATCCGGCAGGTGCACGCCGATTTCGACGGCACCTACGGCGTCCCGCGGATCACCGACGAGCTCCGCGACACCGGTGAACACGTCAACCACAAGCGCGTCGCCCGGGTGATGCGGGCTATCGGCCTGCAAGGCCTGCGGCTACGCCGACGGCACCGCACGACCGTCCCGGACCCGGCCGCGGCGAAGGCACCAGATCTGATCGGCCGGGACTTCACCGCCGAGGCTGTCAACCAGCGCTACGTCGGTGACATCACCTACCTGCCGCACGGCGACCGCGGGTTCCTCTACCTCGCCACCGTCATCGACCTGCACTCCCGCCGCCTCGCCGGGTGGGCGATCGCCGATCACATGCGCACCGACCTCGTCCTGGACGCCCTGCACGCCGCCCAGCGCACCCGAGCCGCCCTCGGCGGCCTGCACGGGGCGGTCCTACACACCGATCACGGATCTCAAGGCGGATTCAACTGGTGGTCGCAACACCCCTTCCGGAGGGTGGAGCGATGGGTTTGGGGCCGCGGCAGAAGCAGGTTCGGGAGTATCGGGGGCAGATGCCGTCGCCGGGGCGGCCGTCGGTGGCGTGGCGTGAGGATCGGGTCACGTTCTGGGCCGCGATCGGTCGTGGTGCGGTGACCGAGGACGCGGCTGCGGCGGCGGGTGTGTCGTCTCCGGTCGGGTTTCGGTGGTTCCGGCATGCTGGCGGCGTGAATCCTGGGTTGCCTGCGACGGTGTCGGGTCGGTTCTTGTCGTTCAGCGAACGTGAGGACATCGCGCTGTTGCGGGCGCAGGGCAAGGGGGTCCGCGAGATCGCGCGCCGGCTCGGCCGTGATCCATCGACGATTTCGCGGGAGTTGCGGCGCAACGCCTCGACCCGGACCTACAACGTCGAGTACAAGGCGTCGGCCGCGCAGTGGCATGCCGAGCGCCGGGCCCGCCGTCCGAAGACCGCGAAGCTGGCCGGTGACGAGCGGCTGCGCGAATACGTCCAGCAACGACTTTCCGGCGCGGTCTGCGCGGTGGACGGCCGCCCGGTTGCCGGGCCACAAGGGGCGCATTGGAAGGGCCGCAACAAGCCCCGGCGCGGGGATCGCCGCTGGGTCACCGGATGGAGCCCGGAGCAGATCAGCAACCGGCTGAAGGTGGACTTCCCGGATGATGAGTCCATGCGCATCTCGCACGAGGCGATCTATCAAGCCTTGTTCGTTCAAGGGCGCGGGGCGTTGAAGCGTGAACTGGTCGCCTGTCTGCGAACCGGCCGCGCGCTGCGCGTGCCACGCGCACGGGCGAAGCAACGCCGCGACGGCATGGTCACTCCAGAGGTGATGATCAGCGAACGGCCGGCCGAGGCGGCCGACCGCGCCGTGCCCGGGCACTGGGAAGGCGACCTGATCATCGGGCTGGACCGGTCCGCGATCGGCACTCTGGTGGAACGCACGACCCGCTTCACGATGCTGCTGCACTTGCCCCGCATGGAAGGCTATGGAGTCGAGTCACGCGTGAAGAACGGCCCCGCACTGGCCGGCCACGGCGCCGCAGCCGTCCGCGACGCGATCGCCGCCACCATCACCACCTTGCCCGAGCAACTGCGCCGGACACTGACCTGGGACCGCGGCAAAGAACTCGCCCAGCACGCCCAACTACGCATCGACACCGGCGTCCAGGTCTACTTCGCCGACCCGCATAGTCCGTGGCAACGCGGAACGAACGAGAACACGAACGGCCTGCTGCGTCAGTACTTTCCCAAAGGCACCGACCTGGCCCGCTGGAACCGCGACGACCTCGACGCGGTAGCCGCCACTCTCAACAACCGTCCACGTAAGACACTCGAATGGAGGACACCTACCGAGGTCCTCAACGAGCTGTTAATGTCCATTCAGGACAATGGTGTTGCGACGACTGGTTGAATCCGGTCAATACACGTCCAAGGCCTTCGCCGCCGCCTGCACCGCAGCCGGCGTCCGGCAGTCGATGAGCGCCATCGGCAGCTCCGCGGACAACGCCGCCGCCGAATCGTTCAACGCCTCACTGAAACGCGAAACCCTGCAAGGCCGCAGAGCCTTCACCGACGAACACGACGCCCGACTCACCACCTTCCGATGGCTGCACCGCTACAACACCGTCCGCCGCCACTCCAGGCTCGGACACCGATCACCAATCGCCTACGAAGCCAACCAACCGACGTCAGCTACGCTGCCCCAAGCCGCATAAACGCGTGTCCAAGATCAGGGGCGAAGGCCCAACTCACTCCACAAGGGTGCGCGGCATCGTGCTGACAGTGGCCTCGCTGACCGTGGGCGCGGCCACGCACACACTGTGGGACGCGTTCACGCACGCCGGGAGATGGGGATCTCGACACATTGGCTGGCTGGCCGAGCAACATACCGGCCTACCCGGTTACCAATGGTCGCAGTACGCCAGTGGCGTCGTCGGCGCGATCAGCATCGCCGCCTGGCTGCTGCGCTGGTGGCACGCAAACCAAGCTGTCACTCCCCACGCCTCCGAGCCTGCGGCGTGGACCGCACGGACGGCGTGGGCGATCATCGTGCTCGCTGGCATCGCGGGTGGACTTGTCGCCGCGCTGCCCGCACCCGATGGTGAAGGACTGCTCCGGATTGTCTTCCTCGCCGGCACGGGCGCCGCCGGGGGCGGCCTGATCGCCGCGATGCTGTACGCAGGTTGTTGGACCGTCCTGACCAGGCAACGCCGAAGGACCGAACCCGATTAGCCCGGGACTACTGCATCGGTTGGCGTCCAACGTCCGCACATCGGCTTCGAGAGCGCGCCAGAAGCTCAGACATGCAGGGCGGAGCGGCGTACACAGCGTGACGACCGCTCGGCGAGCCACAGCGCACGACCGGCGGCAGAAGCGGACGCCACGCATCAGTCGGGTCGCGGTCGCGGACGCGCGGCAGGCAAGATGTCAGCCGTGACCGAGGATGATCCACTCGCTGGCGCAATTCTGGAACACTGGAGCGGATGCACCCTGCCTTTGGGGCCGCGCAAGCGCGCGGGGACGGCGTTCTTCTACAACGAGCTCGTGGAGTCCACGCCCGAGGGCGACCGGGTACGCGAATGGTGGCTGACCGCTGACCATTTGACGCGTACCAAGCTGGGCGAGGTGCGGCTGCGGTCCGATCTCGTAGAGCCCACGGGCGCAGCGTCGGATTATCTGGCCGTGCCGGACTTCGAGAAGATGTGGTCGCGGCGCTCCGGTGTGGCGGTGATGCGTACGTTCTTCCTCCACGAACACGCGGCGAAGAGGGGCTGGTCGTGGGTGGCCGTGCAGATCACCGACGGCGTCGCCGCCAAGGCCCAGCACGTGCGCGCCGTCGATGCGCAGCCGCGCCGGGCGTACGCCCTGGGCCACATCACGAGGGAAGTGGGCGAGCCGGGCGAGGAGCGACCGCTGGCCATCGCCACCTCCAACATCGCACGGGACCCCGACGGGGTAGTGCGCTGGCAGGGCTCACTGCCCGACGGATTCGCGGGCGGTCCCGTCTTCATCGCCGAGCGGCGGGACGACCGCGGCTTCGTTCTGCGCTGCCTCGGGCTGATCGCGTCGGCCGACCGGAACCCTGGGGTGTTCACCTTCGACGCGATCCGCTCGCTGATCGGGGAACTCGTGCGGCCGAAGCCGCCGAAGGGCGGCTTCTTCCGCCGTCGCTAGACGAATCAGTGCTCCGCCGAGTCAGTCCGTCGAAAGACATCGCGGACCTTGCCGCCTCGCGGGTTGGATCACCGACCGCCACGAGTACCCACGAGGCGCCGCGCACCAACGACGGCATGAGCGGGCGTTGCGTCGATCGCCGCGGACGCAATCAGCGGCAGGTCTCAACGGTCGCGGAAGGCCTCGTGCACGAACCACGACACTGGCAACGCCAGCAAGACCAACACGGCCACACCACAGCAACTTCCAAGAGTGACGGCGTTGATCCAGCTGGTGATTCCGTCGTAGTCTGCGATCACGGCCGAGAGTCCAACAATACATAGCGCCACCGCGCCCAGGAGGAACACAGCGACCGTAACCGTTGGCCACACCCACGAGGCGCGGTTCGACATCGGCTGGCGGTCCTTCACCCGCCGAATCCTATGCGCCGGCCAACAGCCACTTCATGGAGTGCTGTGAATGTTTGCGACCGAGTTCGTGGAGAGGCTGCTCGTGATCCGGGCGTGCCGGCATGAAGCCTCAGCGAGAAGTGCGGTCGCACGCACATCGGCAAATGAGTAAATTGATCAAGGCCTCTAGCGTCCAGTTCGACGACGCTACGTAGTCGCCGGTGTCGGGGGTCGGGCTCTGCGTCGGTGCGAAGCCCCAGTGGCGAGTCGGCGTGGGCTGGCTCTGGCGGAACGGGTCGCGTTCCTGCGCGGCCGTGCAGTCGTTGTTCTGGTCATGTCGGGAGCGAAGCGCCGCACACCGGTCGTGGTGGTGCGAAAGCCGAGGACGGCACCTCTTTCGGCGGAAGATCGCCGGCAGTCGGTGACGGCCTTGGCCGTCATGATCCACCAGTGGTGGTCGGGCGGCCGGGGCCGCAGCGCCAGAACTGTTCGCGGATCGGATCCGTCAGGCGGCGCTGCGGCTGATGGCCATCAGTGAGCTGGTCAGGGTAGACGTCGGCGTACGGCCGTCAGGTTCACGATCGGGCCCGGAACAGGGTGAATGCGGTTCGGGTTCTGCCACATCGGGTCCACCACGGGATGTGACCTGGGGAAACGTGAAACCGATTGGGCAGTGCCCGAACCGCCCTGGCGATATCTGCCGTGACCGGGAGTGTCAAATTAACGGCTGATCCGGGTTTGTTGAGGTGGTCAGTGGTTGGCCGGGGTGAGCCGGCCTTCGAAGGCGATCTGGAACGCGTTCAACGGTGCTTTCCACCGCATGGTCCACCGCCGGCGGCCCGCCCCGGTGGGGTCCAGGCTCATCAAGGCCATATACACGCACTTGAGCGCGGCCTGTTCATTGGGGAAGTGCCCGCGGGCGCGGACGGCCTTGCGGATACGGGCGTTGACGCTCTCGATCGCATTGGTCGAGCAGATGACCTTGCGGATCTCGACGTCGAAGGCCAGGAACGGCACGAACTCCGCCCAGGCGTTCTCCCACAACCTGACGATCGCCGGATACTTCTTGCCCCAGGTCTCGGCGAACTCGAGGAACCGTTCCGTCGCGGCGTCCTCGGTCGCCGCGGTGTAGACCGGCTTCAACGCTTTGGCGATCTTGTCCCAGTCCTGCCGGGCCGCGTACCGAAACGAGTTGCGCAACAGGTGCACCACACACGTCTGCACGATGGTCCGCGGCCACACCGACGCAACGGCGTCCGGCAGGCCCTTGAGGCCGTCGCAGACGAGCATGAGCACGTCGTGCACGCCGCGGTTCTTCAGCTCGGTCAGCACATGCAGCCAGTGTTTCGCGCCCTCGCCGCCGTCGCCGGCCCAGATCCCGAGGATGTCGCGGTGCCCGTCGACGGTCACCGCCATGACGACATAGATCGGCCGGTTCGCGACCTGACCGTCCCTGATCTTCACGTTGATGGCATCGATGAACACCACTGGATAGACCGGGTCGAGGGGCCGGTTCTGCCACTCGGCCATCCCGTCCATCACCTTGTCGGTGATCGTCGAGATCGTCTGCTTCGACACGTCGGTGCCGTACACCTCGGCCAGGTGCGCCGCGATCTCCCCGTGCGTCAGCCCCTTCGCCGACAACGACAGCACCAGGTCATCGACCCCGGACAGCCTGCGCTGCCGCTTGCGCACGATCTGCGGCTCGAACGTCCCGGCCACGTCCCGGGGCACCCGCACCTCGACCGGCCCGACATCGGTCAGCACCGTCTTGGTCCTGCCGCCGTTGCGGCTGTTACCGCTGCCCTTGCCCGCCGGGTCGTGCTTGTCGTAGCCGACATGATCGGTGATCTCGCCGTCCAGCGCGGACTCCAGGACCCGCTTGGTCAACTGCTGCAACAACCCGCCCTCACCGGTCAGCTGCAGACCGTCACCACGGGCCCGGTCGACCAGCATCGCGATCAACTGCTCGTCCGTGACCGCACCGACCGGCCCGCCGGTCGGTTCCTGCTCGACGGTGGTCTCCGTCGTCATCTGGCGTCTCTCCCTTGATCAGCAGATCCGCCGTTATTTGTACAGTCCCCGCCGTTGCAGTACTACGCGCCGGCACCGATCGGGTCGCCCGGGCGGGCCGGCTGCGCGTTGATCCGGCGGTCGTCCAGCAGGTCGCGCACGAGTGCGGCCGAGCCACCCAGATAGGTCGACGTGAGGTCGATCTCGGTGGCGACGCACCAGGAGCGGTCGTCGGGCCACCACAGGTTGGGACTCTGCTCCCACGACACATCCCACAGAGCCCGCGCGGCGTCGAGCCCGCCGCGGTACAGCGCGAAGGAACGGGACGGCATCTGGATCCTCGCCAGCGGAGGGGTGATCCACGCCGGTGGATCAGCACTGCCGTCGCGGGTCAGCGCGGTCATCGCGGGAGGCCCATGCAGCCAGGCGTACCCGTCCCAGATGGCGAACCAACACGATCCTGGTTCGGGTGCGTGCCGCGGGAGCACCTCGAGGAGCGCGTCCAGTTGCGGCCGGTCGAGCGTGCCGGCCTCCGGATGGCGGATCCGCGCGTATGCGGCGAACGCTTCGGGAACCAGGCTGCCGACATCCTGGGCGAACGGATGCAGTCTCTCGACGATCCACCGCGCCGCTGCAACGTCCTCAGACCACTGCACGCCAGGTCACCTCCTCGATATTACTCCTCCGTGGTGCGGAATCCCCAGCTGGCGCTCACCACCGCATTGTCGCGGGCATTGGCTGGACGGCTGGAAACCGGAACGTACCACTCAGCATAAAGCACGATCACCGGGAATGCCGAACTATTCGTGAGGCGAACCAGCGCCCCGTCCTGATCGTTTTTCAGACGGCACTCCGTTTCCAGGACGGCAGGCGACGACAGTTCGTCCGGGCACGCAATTGCGTGCGGTTCGGATGTCGGCACTCCGTTGTCGTCGAGCGCGCCTTGGAAGAGGCGGACATCGACCGCGGTCGGGTGCGACTGCGTCGGTATACGTATTTCGATGTCGGCCGCTACCGAAACTGGCACGGCCGGCGGCCAATGGACCGGCGATCCGTCCGGAGCCGTAGTCTGCATGTCGCCGGACGGCGAGAACCATCGCGACGACAGCAGGATGCCGATCTCGTCCTTTCCGTTCGCACCGAGGAGCAGCGCGCGGGGTGTCGCTTCGCGCCAGATCGGCTGGCCGGATCCGGGGAGCGGTATCCCAGACGAGAGGCTTTCGATGGCGTCCGGACGGTCTACCCGCGACTGGTTCACCGTGCAGCCGAACAGGCCACCCATTGGTGCGATGACCGCCAGCAGCACGGTGACCAGCCGTCGTCCGGCGGTCATCTGCGCTGGGCGCAGCCGTGCGTCAGCACGTCAACCCGTTCGCCGAGTTCGACGTGTACGCGTATGAGCTGTCGCTCGCCTCGTGATAGGAGTTCGCGAGGTAGTCGTGCGTGCCATCGCAGTCCGCCGCGCTCTCGGCGGCATTCGTACTGACGGAGTTGTAGCCGTCCTTCGAGCCGTAGCCGCGCTGCTCCCACCCGTACCACCGGCTGCGGTAGAGCGTCACGTCGACGTGAACCCCGAGCCCGGAGCACACGGTGCGGGCGACGACGTTGATCGAACCGTTGACGTGGCTGGAGGAATGCGGCTGATCGGTCTGGCCGTAGCAGCCGGGCGCCAGTGCCGGTGACACACCCCCGCGGCTTCCAAGCGCATTCTTGTCGGGTGCAATGAAAGGCTTTCCGTCGGCGGTGCGGGACTTCGATGTCGGCGACCACTGATCCGGCGACGCGCTTGCCGGAGAAACGGTCGCAAAGACACCGACGAGTCCACCGATGAGCAGTGCAGACAGCAGTTTTCGCACCATTTTGTCCCCCGATTCGTGGTGGGTGTTTCGGGTTACGCTACCGCCAGCATCCGAGCCTCGCCGTCCCGTTACGGGCGGCCTGAATGATCGTTTCGAATGATTTTGGCAAATGGCGAAAATTGCAATAGACCGGCGAAGATCGGTATGGGGGCACTGTTGCATTGGCCGAGGGCAAGATCGAGCAGACTTGAGCGGTGAGCGGTGAAGCTCTCAAGTCGGCGCCGTTGCGTTACCTGATCGGGCGGCGCGGTGAACCCGTGAGCCATTTTCGTGCGCCCAGCAGAGTGGAGGTTGGCCGTGTAGGTGGTTGATCTTTGTTCGTAAGCTCGTCGTCGCTTGCCGGTGGAAGTCCGGTCCGGGTAACTGCCAGGAGGCCCGGTAGCAGGCTGGCGGCTTGGTCTGGAAACGGGCCGGGTCGGAGCCCAGTGTCGAAAGCCCTGATGGGGGAGCGATTGAGCGGTCCGTAGCGTGAAGCGAAGCCTGCGGCGTCGTTACTCAGCTGCCTGTGAGGGTGGCACCAGGCAGTGCCGAGCCCTTCGAAATCGGGGTGAAGGCCATGGAAGCGGTGGAGCACCTGGATTGCAGCCGTGAGGGACTGTCCGGCGTATGGGGCGCGGAACGTTCAGATAGTGACGGCGGGAACTGGGGAGGCCCTCCCCGGCCCGGTGGTCTGCGCTGATGTCACCGGAAGCGTGGCGTTCTATAACCGATGGCCTCGGGAAGTGAACGATCAGCCGGGAGGGCGTCGGAGGCGGTCGTAGTACCGATCGAGCCGAGCGGACAACAGAACCGTCGGTGAGGGAAGGACCGCTGCTTCGTCGATGCGCATGACGTGGAGGAGGGGCCCGGTGAGTGCCGTTTTGGCTAGTCCCGCCGCTGGTGGATCGATCGTTGATCCGGTCCGTGCCTTGCAGCATGTGCTTTACCGGGCGGCCAAGGCCGATCCCGGACGTCGGTTCCACGCGCTGCGAGACAAGGTCCTGCGCAGGGACGTCTTGTGGCGGGCGTGGGTCGCGGTGCGCCGCAACGACGGCGCTCCGGGCATCGACAAGACCACCTTGGATCAGGTCGAGCAGGACGGCGTTGGCCGGCTGCTGGACGACCTGGCCGATGAACTGCGGGACGGCAGCTACCGGCCGTTGCCGACGCGGCGGGTGTTCATTCCGAAGCCCGGCGGCAGTGAGCTGCGACCGCTGTCGATCCCTGCGGTGCGTGACCGGATCGTGCAGGCCGCGGTGAAGATCGTGCTCGAGCCGGTCTTCGAAGCGGGCATGCTGCCGTGCAGTTTCGGGTTCCGCCCGAGGCGTTCGGCGCACGATGCCTTGCAGGTCCTCATCGAGGAGTCCGCGCGGGGCAGGCGGTGGGTGGTCGAGACGGATATCGCCAACTGCTTTTCGGCGATACCGCACCAGGAGTTGATGCAGGCGGTTGAGGAACGCGTCTGTGACCAGGCGCTGTTGAAGCTGCTGCGGGTGATGCTGCGCGCAGGAGTCATGGAACAGGGCCTGGTTCGTCGGGAAGTGACCGGCACCCCGCAAGGCGGGGTGATCTCCCCGCATGCGAGATGCCGCAACGGTGCTGAACGTCATCCGGGAACGCGGCAGGCGTGGCCTGCCGCTCGAGAGACTGTATCGACAACTGTTCAACCCGCAGCTGTTCCTGCTGGCCTACGGACGCATCTACACCAACACGGGTGCGATGACGCCCGGGGTCACGCCGGAGACCGTGGACGGCATGTCCCAAGCCAAAATCGGGGCGATCATCGACGTGTTACGTCGTGAGCGTTACCGATGGCGGCCGGTCAAACGCGTGCACATCCCGAAGAAGAACGGGAAGACGCGCCCGTTGGGGTTGCCGACCTGGTCGGACAAACTGGTCGCCGAGGTGGTGCGCCTGCTGTTGGAGGCGTACTACGACGTCCAGTTCTCCGACCGGTCCCACGGGTTCCGGCCCGGACGCGGCTGCCACACCGCGTTGAACGAGGTGGTCAACGTCTGGTCCGGAACGCACTGGTTCATCGAGGGAGACATCTCCGACTGTTTCGGGTCGCTGGATCATCAGGTGATGACCGCGGTCCTGACGGAGAAGATCCACGATGGCCGGTTCCTGCGGTTGATTTCGAACATGCTCCAGGCCGGATATCTGGAGGACTGGCGGTGGCACGCCACGCTCAGCGGCGCGCCGCAGGGCGGGGTCGCATCACCAGTACTCTCCAACATCTACCTGGACCGCTTCGACCAGTTCGTCGAACAGACTCTGCTACCTGAGTACAACCACGGCAGCAAACGGCGACGCAACGAGGCATACCGGGACGTCGACAACGCGGTCGAGCGGGCCACCCGGCGCGGTGACCGGCGGGCGGTGCGAATGCTCAAGCAGCAACGCCGCCGGTTGCCCAGCCAGGACCCGAACGATCCGGAGTATCGGCGCCTACGGTATGTGCGGTACTGCGACGACTGGCTGCTGGGGTTCGCCGGACCGAGGCACGAAGCCGAACAGATCAAGTCGAAGATCGCGCGGTTCCTCCGCGACGACCTCAAGCTGGAGTTGTCGCCAGCCAAGACGTTGATCACCCATGCCACCAGCCAGGCGGCACGGTTCCTCGGCTACGAGATCAAAACCCAACACGCCGACGCGAAGATCACGGCCGGACGCCGGTCGGTCAACGCGAAAATCGGCCTATTCGTGCCCCGCGACGTCATCAGGCAGCGATGCGCCCGCTACATGAGCCACGGGAAACCAGCCCAACGAGGTGCGCTCCTCCACGACGACGACTTCACCATCGTGGCGAAGTACGCCTCCGAGTACCGCGGACTGGTCCAGTACTACCTCCTTGCCCAGGACGTGTTCCGCCTGGACACCCTGCGCTGGGTCACCGAGACCTCGATGCTCAAGACCCTCGCCGGGAAACACCGGTCCACCGTCAACACGATGGCCGCCAAGTACAAGACGATCATCGACACCCCTTCGGGGAAACGGACCTGTTTCCAGGTCGTCGTCCACCGGGACCGAGGCAGGAAGCCACTGGTCGCCCAATTCGGCGGCATCCCGCTCAAACGCCAACGCACAGCGGTCCTGTCCGACCTGTCACCGATCATGGCCAGCACCAAACGCAACGAGCTGATCCACCGACTCCTTGCGGGAGGCTGCGAGATCTGCGATTCGCGGACCGACATCGAGGTCCACCACATCCGCAAACTCGCCGATCTCAACCGCCCTGACCGACCCGACAAGCCCGCCTGGATCTACCTCATGGCCAAACGACGACGCAAGACCCTGGTCGTCTGCCGCACCTGCCACGAGGACATCCACGCCGGTCGGACCAGTGCATCCACCCGGAACCGACCACTGGAGAGCCGCGTGTTGCGAAAGTGACCCGCGCGGTTCGGGAAGAGGCCGACGGAAAAGGACCTGAACCACAGGCACCTCGCCGGCGGCCCACTTCACTTGACGGGCGGGAGTTGGAAACGGAGCTGACCGGGCCACGGTCACGGCAGTGGGGCACCCTGACGGGAAACCACAGGAACACGAAGACTGCCGGACCTACCGCCACGCACACGCACCGCGCCAGCTCCCGACCCTCCAAGCTGATGTTGCAGCTCGGAGGGTGTGCGGCGGCCCCGGAGATCGATGAGGGCGAGGCTCCAGGTAAGACAGCAGTCGACCAAGATCCGATGCCCCAACCGGGAGCCTCGCTGTGCTGTCTTACCCCGCCGCAATCCCGCTGTCCAGCCGAACCCTGAACCACCTGGCCGCCCGCATCCGCCGTCATCGCAACCAGCATCGATCCCGGTGGCGGCGCCTCGATCCCGCACGGCAGGCGTTGCTCGCCCTGGCCCACCTGCGCAACGGTGACACCTACGCCCGCCTTGCCGCCGGCTTCCAGCGCCGCCGGCACCTCGACGTCCATCGCCGTGCCGACGACCGCGGGGGACTAGCGGCTGTTCGTGGTGGATGCCCAGGGCAACCGCTCGGCCTAGTCGAAGTGGCTCGTGCGCCGGCCGGGCAGCAGCGGCGGACGAGGGCCACGATCGTGGGCGGGTCGTCCGGCCGGTGCATCGACATCGGCGGGCGTCGACCGCCAACGGCACGCAGGCCCAGCTGTGGGACTGCCACGGCGGCACCAACCAGCAGTGGAGCCTGCGCGGCTGAGGCCGGCGGGTCAGGAGCCGGGCGGTGGTGCCACGCGCACCACCGCCCGGACCTCGCGCAGGTGGGGCGCGACCTCCTCGTCGGGGCGCTGGTCGAGGACCAGGTGCCCGTCGGCGGCCCAGTGCGTGCGCCGCAGCGCCGTGCACCGCCCGCGGGTGGCGATCGTGGGATGCGCGTGGAAGGCGACGATCTCCAGCCCGTCCTCGTCGTGGCCGAACGTGTTGTGGCCCGGTCCCCAGTGGCCGAAGTGGCCGCCGGTGCCCAGGACCGGCGCGTGGGTCCGGGTCCAGACGCCCGGGTCGAGCAGGTCGGCGCCGCCGGTCGCCTCGAGCGCGCCGGCGGCGTAGGTCGGCCCGACGGCCGAGCCGGAGTAGGTCAGCACGAGGCGGTCCCCATGGCGCACCAGGAACGGGCCCTCGGCGACGTCGTCGTCCCATCCGTACCCGGGGCCGACGAGGCGGACCGGGTCGCTGGTCAGGCGCCAGGGGTCGGCCGGGTCGATCGTGGCGATCCAGAGCTCGGCGTCGCCGATGCGGTCGGTGATGTACCGCTGCGACCAGACGACATAGCGGCGCCCGGCGTCCTCGAAGCAGGTCATGTCGAGGCTGAGCCCGGGGTGTTCGGCGTCGAGCTGCAGCGGCGACCCGTCCGCCTGCCGGACTGGGCGCGGCGGCTCCCAGTCGGCGGCGACCGCCGGGTTCCCGCCTTCGCGCAGCCGCATCACGTGGCACTGGACCCGTTTCCAGTCCGCCGCCCCGACGCACGGGGCGAAGAAGCAGTGCAGCCGGCCGCCGAACACGTGCAGCTCCGGGGCCCAGAAGCAGCCGGCGATCCCGGCCGCCCCGACGCCGAGGATCGCGTGGTCGGCCGCGGTGGCGAGCCCGGCGATGCTGTCGGCGGTACGGATCAGCAGGCCGGTCGTCGACACGCAGTCGCCGCCGGGGTCGTCGGTGGCGATGAGGTACCACCGCCCGCCATGGGCGAGGACCGTCGGGTCGGCCCGGTCCACGACGAACGGGAACGGGTAGACGCGCTGGCGAACCGTGCCCGCGACGACGTACTCGCCGGGCGTGCCCCAGTCGACACCGGCCAGGCCGGCCGGGTCCCAGTCGACCGGGCGCCGGGCGGTCGAGCCGTCGTCGTACGTCAGCTCCGCCCACGGCAGGTCGCGCGCCGGCTCGCCCGCCGTGACGAGCAGCGGCGGCACTTCGGCGGCCACGTTGCGGATGCGTCCGAAGCGGCGCCGGAGCCGCTCGGCGGCCTCCTCGGTCAGCGGCAGGGCGCAGGCCGGGACGTCGGAGCCGGCCGGTTCCGGCACCGGTATGCCCGGCACGGCGGGCGCGCCCGGTGTCGCGGGGCCCCACGGCCCGGGCACCGTCGCCGACCGCGCGGACCAGTCCCGGCCCGCGTCGTCGCGCCACCACAGGACGTACTCGGCGCGGGCGCTGTCGTACACCCCGCGCGGCCGTCGCACGCCTCCCCCGACGGACACCGGGACGAGCCCGATCTCCTCGTAGTGGATGAGGTCGGCCGACCGGAACACCAGCACCGAGGAGTCGGCGGCCGGCTCGGGCGAGCCGTCGCGCCGGCCGGGTGAGGCGACGACCGAGTACCCGTCGGGCGTCGCGAACACCCAGGGTTCGTGCAGCGTGCGGACCCGGCGCACGTCCAGGTGCCCGGTGGGCACCGAGCGCGGGAAGAGCACGGCGCGGCCGTCGTTGAGGCGGGTGACGGCGCCCTCGGCCGACACCAGGGTCAGGTGCAGGCCGAGGGCGAGGCGCGGCGGGTACACGTCCGGGTCGGGGTCCGGGCGTCGGGTGCCGGCCAGCAGCGCCGGTGCGGCCGCCGGCAGCACGGTGACCGCGAACGCCTCCGGCTCGGCGGAGCGGCCGTCGGCGGCCGCCGGCACGACCTGGATGACGGCGGTCACGGGGTCCGTGGCCCGGCCGGCGATCCGGCCACCGGTGACGTCGAGGGCGGGATGGTCGGTGACGAGCCGGACGCCGGCCCCCGTGGCGACGCCCGAACGCAGGACCGGCGGCAGGATCACGCGCCCCGCGCCACTGACGGCGTGGCCGGCACCGTCGGTCATCCCTTGAACGCGCCTTCCATGATCCCGCTGACCAGGCGCCGCCCGACGAACACGAACAGCACCAGCAGCGGCAGCGTCGCCAGGAACGAGCCCGACATGGCCAGGCCGAGGTCGATGTCCCGGCTGCTCTGCAGGGCCTTGATGGCGATCTGGATGGTGTACCGATCCGGCGACTTCAGCACGATGAACGGCCACAGGAAGTCGTTCCAGGCGGTGACGAACCCGAACAGGCCCAGGACGAACGCCGCGGGCCGGACCAGGGGGAAGGCGACGCGCCAGAAGATCTGCCAGGTCGTCGCGCCGTCGACGCGCGCGGCCTGGAGCAGCTCGTCGCTGATGGCGTGGGCGATGTGTTGGCGCATCCAGAAGATGCCGAACGCGCTCATCAGCCCGGGCACGATCAGGGCGGTCAGGGAGTCCACCCAGCCGAGCTCCGAGATGATGAGGTACTGCGGGATGACCGACAGCTGCGTAGGGACGGTCATGGTCAGCACGACGATGAGGAACAGGGTGTCGCGCCCCCGGAACGAGAGCTTGGCGAACGCGAAGCCGGCCAGCGCGCACAGCAGGGCCTGGCCGGCGCCGATGACGGTGGCGACGACGAGGCTGTTGAGCATGGCCTGCAGGAACGGCACGATGTCGAAGACCAGCCCGGCCAGGTGCAGGAAGTTGCCGCCGGGGACCACGCGCGGCGGAAGGCTCGTCGCCGCGGCCGAGTCGGTGGTCGACACCACGAACATCCAGTACAGCGGGAAGACGGAGCCCAGGGTCATGACGCCGAGGAGGCCGTACGTCCACCACGGGACCCGGCTGATGCGCCGGTGGCGGTGCGGGCGCGGCTCGGTCGCCCCGGCCGGCCGCGGGGTGGACTGCGACGTGGTGGTCATGGGCGCTCCGAGCGGATCCGAGTGATGAGCAGGTAGTTGATCGTGGCCACGACGACGACCATGACGAACAGCGCGACCCCGATCGCCGAGCCGTAGCCGAAGTGGAAGCGGCCGAAACCCTGCTCGTACAGGAACAGGGTGAGGGTCTGGCATTGCCGGGCCGCCCCGCAGGTCAGGGAGCCGGGGCTGACCAGCAGCGGCTCCGTGAAGACCTGCAGGCCGCCGATCGTGGAGGTGACCACGGTGAACACGATGATCGGCCGCAGCGAGGGGATCGTGATGTGGCGGAACTGCCGCCAGCCGCTGGCCCCGTCCACCGCGGCGGCCTCGTAGACGTCGCGCGGCACCGCCTGCAGCGCGGCGAGATAGAGCAGGGTGTTGTAGCCCGTCCAGCGCCACATCACCATCGTGGCGATCATGAGATGGCTTCCGAAGACGGAGGCGGTGAACTCGACGTGCTGGAGGCCCAGCAGCTCGAGCAGCCAGTTGAGCAGGCCGTAGTCGCGGTCGAAGAGCTGGGCGAAGACGATGGTGGTGGCCGCGACCGAGGTGATGTACGGGACCAGCACCGACATCCGGAAGAACGCCGAGGCCCGCAACCGCGCGTGGTTGAGCACGTGCGCCACCGCGAGCGCGAGCAGCAGCTGCGGGACGGTCGACAGCACCCAGATGCTGAACGTGTTACGCAGCGCGCCCCAGAAGCGCGGATCGTCGAGCAACCGGGAGAAGTTGTCGAGCCCGACGAAGGTGTGTTCCCCGATGGGATCCCAGTCGAACAGGGCGACATAGAAGGTGAACAGCAGCGGGAACAGGCCGAAGACGGCGAAGAGCAGGAAGAAGGGGGCCACGAAGGCGTACGGCGCCAGCCGCTCCCGTACCCCCAGGTGCACGGCTCTGGTCCTGGGCGGGTCGGCCGGCGCGGTCGCCGCCTCGGTCGGTCTGAGCATGGTCGGCACAGCGATCACCCTTTCCCGGCGGGCGGCGGCCGGACGACACCGTCCACCGCCCACCGGCCCGTCCGTTCAGCCGCGGATGGCGTTCTCGACGTTCGTCATGGCGGTCGACCAGGCCTTGTCAGGCGGGACCTTCCCCTGCTCGACGCTCGTCAGGAGATTGAGGAACTCGGTGCCGATCGTGCCGTCCTCAGGTCCGATGTAGAACGGCTTGAGCCTGGTCACGGAGTCCGTGTAGATCTTGCCGATCGGGGCGCCGGAGAAGAACGGGTCGGTCTGCGCCACCAGCTTGGGGTCCGCGTAGACCGACGGCGTGGTCGGCAGCGCCCCGGTGAGCAGGAAGTGATCGAGCTGCCCGGCCGGCGACTGCGTCTCGGTGATGTACTTCCAGGCGGCCTTCGGGTTCTTCGCCCGCTTCGGGATGGCCAGGAAGCTGCCGCCCCAGTTACCGGCGTCGCCGGGGATCGCGGCCACGTCCCATTTGCCGGCCGTGCCGGGGGCGTTCGTCCGGATCGAACCGAGCATCCACGACGGCGCGGACACGACGGCGAAGTCACCCTTGCCCATGCCGGCGGTCCAGCCCGAGGAGAACGAGCCCTGCTTCGCGCTGATGTTGGCCGCGATTGCCTTGAGCGTGACGTCGAACGCCGTCTTCACCTGCGGGTTCGTCTTGTAGGAGACCTTGTGGTCGGCGTTGTTGTAGTAGCGCTCGTTGCCCTGGTTGATGGCCTGGAAGTAGACGCTCGTCGGCGCGTTGTCCAGGAACGCCTTGCCGGTCGCCTGCACGTACCGCTGGCCGACCCCGATGAACGCGTCCCAGGTGGGCCAGAGCTTCGAGACCTCGTCCCGGTCGGTCGGCAGGCCTGCCGCCTTGAACAGGTCGGTCCGGTAGGCGACGGCCAGGCCGCCCACATCCGTCGGGATGCCGATGATCTTGCCGTCCTTGGCGGTCGACTGGCTGATGACCCAGTCGAGGTAGTCGCCCTTCATCTTGTCGGCCCCCAGCGTGTTGAGGTCGACGAAGTTGTCCACGGACGACATGAACTTGGGCAGGTCATCGCCCTGGATCAGCACGAGGTCGGGCACCTTGCCGCCGGCAAGGGCGGCGGTGAGCGCCTGTGCGGTCTCGCTCGTGCTGCCGACCTCCGTCAGCTTGATGTTCGTCTCCGGGTGCGCCTTGGTGTAGCGGTCGACGTCGGACTTCTGGTTGATGCCCGTGAAGGACCAGAACTCGAAGGTGTTCGACCCGGACGATGCGGATCCGTCATCGGACCCGCCGGAACAGGCCTGGCTGAATAGGAGTGCGGCGGCGAGGACGAGCGTTGCGGCAATGCGGCGACTCACGTGACTCCTCCGATCGGTCGGACCCGCGCAAACGCAGGCCGTATGATGTCAATCGTCAATATCGATACGTTCATATATTCGATAGATCGGGTCGCGCATGTACCTTTCATGCCCCGCGCGGCCGCGGACGGTGGACGTAAGGCGTTGTCGCTGCTGCGAGGCGTCGATCGGGTGGTTCGCGCGGGCGTAGGCGACCATCGACATGATGCCGGTGGAGTCGCTGCCGCCGTTACGTCGCAGGGCCGCCGGCGTCGACACGTCGAAGCAGTTGCCGCTGCGCGTCGCCTCGGGCAGCACGATGATGAAGCCGTACCGGTCGGCCGCGGTGACGTAGTCGTCGCCGTTGCCGTTGAAGATGCCGCCGGTGGCCGTTCGACCACCGGCGACATGGCGGGTCAGTTGAGGCTGAAGCGTTGGTTGGCCTGGCCGTTGCAGTCGTAGAGCTGGATCTGCTGGCCGTTGCCGGTGCCCCAGACGTCGAGGCAGCGCCCGGACTGCACGCCGGTGATGGTGCCGTTGCTGTTGACGTTCCACTGCTGGTTGGCCTGGCCGTTGCAGCTGTAGATCTGCACGGCCGCGCCGTTGCCGGACCCTGCGGCGTCCAGGCACATGTTGCCGTAGACGGTCAGCTGCCGGCTGGACGTGAGCGTCCACTGCTGGTTCGTCCCGCTGTGGCAGTCGTACAGCTGCACGCGGGTGCCGTTGTTGTGCGAGGAGTTCGGCACGTCGACGCACCGACCCGACTGCGCGCCGACGATGCGCTTGGCACCGGACGGCGGGGGCGGCGAGGATGATGCCGGGGTCGACGGCGACGAGGACGGCGAGCTCGGCGGGGTCGAGCTCGGCGGCGTGGTGCTCTCGAACTGCGTGAAGAACCGCCAGGCCTCCCCGGACGTCCAGGTCCGGGAGTCGTTGGGGCTGGTGGAACCATCCACCGGGCTGGGTGTGTGGTCTCCGTCGAACGCGATCCAGCGCACCGGGTATCCGGCCCGGCAGCCCGAGTAGCTCGTGGCGATGTGCGTGAGGCTGTTCTGACCCGGCTCGGGCGGGTTCTGCGCGGTACACCCGTTGTTCCTGACGAACGTGTCGCGCAACGACCGTCCGTTCGAGATGTTCAGCACGCTGTCGTGCGTGCCGTGGATGCCCAGATAGGCGACGGGCTGCGTGCCGCCGTTGCATCCGCTCAGGTTCGCGCCGGACAGCACCGCGACCGCGCGGAAGACGTTCGGCCTGGCGCAGGCGAGCGCGTAGCTCATCGCGCCGCCGTAGCTCCAGCCCATCGCGTACACCTGGGCGGTGTCGACACACAGACCGTTCTCGATGAGGCTGGTCAGATCGTCGACGAACGTCAGGTCACGGCCGCCGGTGTTGGCCCAGCCGTTGTCGATGCCCTGGGGCGCCACGAAAATGGTGCTGTTGTTCGACAACGGCTGCAGCCCGTAGTAGCCGGCCGAGGCGACGGCATTGGCGGAGCCGTTCAACCAGTGCAGTCCGAAGACCAGCCGGTACGGATGACTGTTGTTGTAGTTGTCGGGGATTCTGAGGATGTACGTACGATTCTGGCCGCCGCTCTGGATGGAGCGGGTGCCGCTCGTGAGGGTCGGAGCCTTGCCGCATCCGGCGGTGGTGGCGAGCGTGCCGCTGGTACTCGCCTCCGCGGTCGCGTCGTGGCCGCTGGCCTGCCACCCGGCCGCGACCGCGACGAGCGCCGCCGCGATCACGGCAACGAGCGAACCTCTGCGTCTTGACATCGTGCGATTCCTTCCACGAACACGTCGCGCTGAACGTCGCGGTGCAACGCCTGGCGATGCCGCACGGGGGATTCGTGCGCGCCGATGTTGTCACGGCCCTCACGCGAAGACAACACATTCCGAAACTCCTTCGGAACCGGTGGAGTAACCGACCAGGAATGGAAGTTTCACGTTGTCAAACGCGACCGCACGGCAGTGCCGCACATAACACTTTTGCCGCGCCGGTCGCGGGCGCTCGCGGTCCTGGGTGGTGGTCGCCTGCACGGCGGGCCTCACCGTGGCCGGGACCGAAGCGGTGCTGACCGCGAACACCGCTCAGGCGGCCGCCGGCTGCCGTGTCGAATACGTCGTGTCCAGTTCCTGGCCGGGTGGCTTGAACGCCAATGTCACCGTCACCAACTACGCCGACGCCGTCGACGGCTGGAGCCTCACCTGGACGTTCGGCGCCGGGCGGAGCGTCATGCAGCTCTGGAACGGCTCGGTCGCCCAGTCCGGCGCCCAGGTCACAGTCACCAATGCCAGCTACAACAGCAACAGCAGCTCCACCAACGGCAACGCCGCCTTCGGGTTCAACGGCTCCTGGAACGGCTCGAACCCGGTCCCCACTGACTTCGCGCTCAACGGCACCGCCTGCAACGGCCCGGTCGGCGGTTCGGCGAGCTCGCCCGGCTCGGCCAGCGCCAGCCCGAGCGCCAGCCCGAGCGGGAACTGTTCACTGCCGTCGACGTATCGCTGGTCGTCGACCGGCGCCCTGACCAACCCGAAGTCCGGGTGGGTGTCGCTGAAGGACTTCACCAGCGTCATGTACAACGGCAAGCACCTGGTCTACGCGTCGAACGTCTCGAGCGAAGGCTCGTACGGCTCGATGAAACTTCAGCCTCTTCACCAGCTGGTCCGACATGGCCTCGGCCAGCCAGAACGGCATGAGCCAGGGCACGGTGGCGCCGACGCTGTTCTACTTCGCCCCGAAGAACACCGGGGTGCTGGCCTACCAGTGGGGTCCGGACGCGTTCACTAAAGACCTCCAGCGACCCGACCAACGCCAACGGCTGGTCCTCGCCGCAGACACTGTTCACCGGGAGCATCACCGGCTCGAGCACCGGCGTCATCGACCAGACCCTCATCGGTGACCTGACCCCGACCAGACCAAGACCATCGACCCGTGCAACCTGCAACTGCTGTACCAGGGCAAGAACCCCAGCGCGGGCGGCGACTACAACCTGCTCCCGTGGCGACCGGGCATGCTGACCCGGCAGCGCTGACGGCAAGGCCCTCGGTACGCGGCCGGCGCACGTGCATCACCAGGTCCACTTGATGATGCACGTGTCGCTGGCAATGACGGCGGTGCGGGGGATGCTCACCGGGATTCCTCGTCAGTGGGATTCGCGGGAAACCTCATCGCCGCTGGAGCCGAGCAGGAAGTCGAGGTCGGCGCCGATGTTGGCCTGGCCGATACCCCAGGCCCTTTGGACGAGGGGTCGACGCTGACCGCGACGGCGCACATGCGCTTCACTAACGTCTCGCCCCCAGGCTCGCTCATCGTTGCTGGGTGGCCAGCCATTCGTCGAAGGTGGTGGGGGCGATCTCGGCGTCGGCCGCGGGCAGCAGGACGTCGCCGGCCGCGGTCTCGTCGAAGATGCCGCCGTGCCAGGTCGGCACGAGCCGGATGCTGCTGCCCTGGGCGGCGAGCGTGCGACGGGCCATGTCGATCAGGTCATGCGGCTCGGGTCCGGCGATGTCGCGGTGGCGGCCCTGCGGGGCGCCGACGGCGACCCGGGCAAGGATGTTCGCAACGTCGGTGGGGGCGATCGGTTGCATCAGCAGCGGCGGCAGCTGTGCGACCCCGTCCTGTTCGACCCAGCCGGCGACCATCGCGGGGAAGTCGTGGAACTGCGTCGCGGGAACGATGGTGTACGGGATCGGCCCGGCCTCGACGGCCGCCTCCTGGGCGCGCTTGCCCGCCATATGAGCGTTGCCGGGCACGGCGCGCACCCCGGTGATGGACAGCACGACGTGGTGGCCGACCGCGGCTCGCTGTTCGGCGGCGAGCAGGTTGGCGGTGGCGGTAGTGAAGAAGCCGACGGCATCGGCCTCGGCCGCGGCGTTGGTGCTGGTGGCGTCGACGACCGCGTCCACCCCGGCCAGGGCTTCGTCGAGGCCGGTGCCGGCGACGACGTCCACACCGTGGGTCCGGCTGATGGGCACGACGTCGTGCCCATCGCGTTGCAGGGCGGCGACGGTCAGGGATCCGATCCGTCCGGTGGCCCCGATGACGGCTACTCGCATCTTGGCAGCTCCTTGCATATTGCAGATATAAGAGGTCCATAATAGCAGTTATGGCTAGACTGGGCACGTGAAACTGCCTGAGAGTGCCGAGTGGGTCCTGCACTGCGCCGCCTCCCTGGCGCAGTTGGACGGCGGGGCCACGGCGAGCACCGCCCAGTTCGCGGAGCACTTCGGCGTTCCCGCGCCCTACCTGGCCAAGCAGCTGGCACACCTGGTCCGGGCGGGGTTGCTGACCGCCACGACGGGTCCGCGGGGCGGGTTCCGGCTAGCCCGGCCCGCGTCGCAGATCACCGTGCTGGACGTGATCGAAGCTGTCGACGGCGGTGCCGACCCGTACCAGTGCCGGGAGATCAGGCAGCAGGGGCGTGGCGCGCTGCCCGCCGAGGACTGCACCGAGCCGTGCGTCCTAGCCACGACGATGCGCGCGGCCCACGAGACATGGCGAGCCAGTCTGGCAGCGGTCAGCCTGGCCGACGTCATCGGCACGCTGCCCGCTGACGCCCCCGCCCGCACCCGTCGGCTGCTCTCCCGCACGTGAGCACCGGCCATCAGGTCGAGCCGGCCGGCGTCCGCGCCGGTGCCCGGCCCGGTCGGTCGGCGGCGGGCAGGTCGGCGAGGCAGTCCAGGGCGGCCGTGAACGCCACTGGGGGCAGGTGGCCGAAAGCCGAGGCGGCAGCGTCAACGGCGCTTGTACCACCGCAGCCGGGTGGGCCGCCCGCCGACGGGCAGGTCGCGTGGCCGGGTCACCCGCCTTCCCTTGGACCGCGCGTAGGGGTATCCGCACTCCGGACACCGGCGTGCCTGCTCATCGGCGGTGACCAGGTCCACGACCGGGCCATGCGGTCCGTCGGCGACCGCAGCGACGGCCAGGCCGTCGAGCCTCAGCAGCCGGGTTGTGGGCGTTGAGCGGTTCGGGTTGGCTTTCGACGGGCGCCCGGCGGGGACGGACGGTAACCGGGCGACGTGCGGCGCGCGGGCGGCGGCGAGCCTGGCGAGCGTGCGATTCAGCGCGGACGAAGTGCGCGGCCCAGCGACGTCCGTCGGGGCCGCCGGTGAGCGCGCCGAGCAGCACGGGCAGTTGGAGCTGGCTTGGATGGCGCTGCGGTCAGTGCTGCGAGGGTCCTCGACCCGGCGGACCCGGGTCGTCCGGTCACAGCCACCGCCCGGTGGGAGCCGGCGAACCGGCCGGCCCAATCACCCGGCCAGCATGTGGTCGGTCCCCAGCTGTCCAGTGAGCATGGTGGCGGGTGATCACCTGCCACGGTTTGCCAGCCTCGATGTTGGGATGACAATGAGAAACGACCTCACAGTGCAGACGATGCTGCTCGACCAGTCTCCCCCGTTCATTCCGGAGTCACCCGAGGTGATGACCGTGCTCGTCGAGGTGCCACCGGGCGATCCGGGAACGCCTCCGCACCGCCACTCGGGTCCGGTATACGGCTACGTGCTCGAAGGTGAAATGATCTTTGAACTGGAGGGTGAACCCGAGCGCGTCATCCGGGCCGGCGAGGCGTTCTGGGAGCCCGGCGGGGACGTCATCCACTACCAAACTGCCAACAACCTGCCAACGACGTGGCTCCGGCTCGTAGTGATGATGATTATGGTCCCTGGCGAACCGATGCTTCGGCTAGTCGACGACGAGGAGCTCCAGAGCCGTCGCGGACGGCGGGCACCGCGGCCGTCCTGAAGACGCTATGTGCCCGCTCGACCTTGTGCGTGCCGAAACCTCGTCCATAAAGGTCAAGCTTGGGTGTCCGCCGCGCCGCGCGGGCCGGATGTCGCAACCGACCGGCGATGCCCGGACACGAGCCGGCGGACAAGCCGCTCGGACACGCCGATCTCGGCAGTGATGTCCGCCGGGCTCGCGTCGGGCCGTTCGGTGTGGAGCCTCGCAACAGCGTCCGCGGTCCGTCCAACACCGCCTCGGGGCCGTCGACCGCTGCGAACGAGTCCACCGGGACGTGTCTGCGGGTTGACATGCTGAAGGACGGTCGCTGCCGTCCCGTCGGCGACGGGAGCTGAGCATCGAGACGGTCCGCTCGAAGGTCTGGTACACCTCCCGCTCGGTCACGAAGCTGTCGGTCAGCGAGTCGTGCAGGTGGGCAACGAGTTCGATTACGAACCGCGACCGCACTGCTGTCGGCGTGGGCCGGGCCAGCGTCTCCCAGAGCGCGTGGCCGAACGGATCGTGCTTGCCGAGACGGGCAAGAACGGCGTCGAGTCGGCTGTGATCATGGTTCGTCCTGCCGCTGGAACACCCGCGACGGCGACCAGATCGGGTCCGCGCCGCCGGTACGGCTTCGGGCAGGTGGAGCGTGAAACAGTGCACCATCTGCTGGCCGGTGCGCGGCGAACGCGGCCAGGTCCGCACGTCGATGCCGGGCCTGTCGGAGCCGGCCCACACGGTCGGCAGCCGGGGGCGGTTACCGGCCTCGTCGACGATCTCGTGCTCGTCGCCGGTCCGTGCCCGGCACCCTGCCCATCCGCGGCGTCGCTCGCCGTTGCAGTCAAATGGGTGTAAACAGGGCACTAGACCTACCGGTACCGGAGGTGTCGGATGGGACCGGGCGGCGACCTGGCAGAGCGGGAGCTGGCGTGGCAAGGTCCGCCGGCTCGGGCTAGCACTCTGCACGAGAGCGAACACACGCGGGTGACTCGGGTGCCCGTGGCCGGGGGCGGCACGGTCGTCCGCAAGGAGCCGCTGGGGCCGGATGCGCAGCGGCGGGTGCAGCACGAGGTGGCCATCCTCGAGCGGCTGCGCGGTGTCGAAGGGGTTGCGCAGCTGGTGGATGCGCCGCGGTTGCCGGGGTCGGTCGTGATGGCGGACGTCGGTGGCTCGTGTCTGGCCGAGTTGGTGAAGCCGCTGGCGGTTGACGACCTGGTCGAGCTGGCGGTGGCGTTGGCCCGGGCGGTGGCGGGGATGCACCGGCGGGGTGTGCTGCACCGGGACATCGCGCCGACGAACATCGTGGTCTCCCGCGACGGCGCGCCGTACCTGGGGGACTTCGACCTGGCCTCGTCCTTGGCCGAGCTTCGTCCGAGGTTCACGCATCACACCGAGATCGTGGGGACGTTGCCGTATCTGGCGCCGGAGCAGACCGGGCGTACCGGCCGGTCGGTGGACCAGCGGGCCGACCTGTACGCGCTGGGCGCGACCCTGTATGAGCTGGCCACGGGTACGCCGCCGTTCGGTTTCGGCGATCCGTTGCGCCTCACGCACGACCATCTGGCTCGGGTGCCGGTGCCGCCGTCGCAGGTGAACCGGGCCGTACCGGAGCCGCTGTCCGGGATCATCATGCATCTGCTGGAGAAGGAACCGGACAACCGGTACCAGACCGCGGAGGGGGTGGTCCACGACCTGGAGCGGTTGCGCGACATCGGCCCGAGGGCCGCGGCCAGGCTGCGGGTCGGCGAGCACGACGTCCCGCTGCGGCTACTGCCACCGTCGCGGCTGGTGGGTCGCGACGCGGAGGTGGCGGTGCTGGAGTCGGCGTTCGAGGAGACGCTGGCCGGCCGGTGTCGCGGGGTGCTGGTCGGAGGGGCGCCGGGGGCGGGGAAGACGGCGCTGGTCGATGAGCTGCGGCCGGTGGTGACCCGCTTCGACGGCTGGTTCGTGACGGGCAAGTTCGACCAGTATCGGCGGGATCTGGAGTTCGACGCGGTCCGTCAGGTGTTCCGGGCGTTGGGTCGGTTGTTGCTGGCCGAGCCGGAGGATGAGCTCGCGCAGGTGCGCGAACGGGTTCTGGCGGCGGTCCGGCCGAACGCGGGCCTGCTGGCCGCGGTGACACCGGAGTTCGCGGCATTGCTGGGGGTACCGCCCGATCCGGGGGATCCGCTGACCGCGCAAGTGCGGGCGCAGCGGGTGACGGTGGATGCGTTGCGCGCGGTCGCCTCGCGAAAACGGCCCGTGGTGATGTTCGTCGATGACCTGCAATGGGCGGGGCACACGCCGCTGGGCATCATCGACATCGTGCTGAACGAGGAGCAGATCGACGGCCTGTTGCTGGTGAGCGCGTATCGCGAAGCCGACGTGGACGCGGCCCGTTCACTCGCGGCGCCGCTGGCCCGATGGCGGGAGCAGCCGGGAGTGCGGCACCTGCGACTGGTCAACCTGCCGGTGTCCGGCACGATCACGATGGTCGCCGAGATGCTTCACGTGGACCCGGTCAGGGCGGCGGGCCTGGGCGAACTGATCAACCCGTACACGTCCGGCAACCCGTACGAGACGGTGGAGCTGCTCAACGCGCTGCGCCGCGACGGCGTGCTGACCGTCACGGTCGCCGGGTGGCAGTGGGACGCGGCGGCCGTGCGTGCGCACCTGGGCCGGTCCGAAATCGCCGGGCTGCTCGCAGCGCGGGTGCACGCCCTGCCACCGGCGTCCCGGCAGTTGGTGGAGACGATGGCGTGTCTGGGTGGGCGGGTTGAGCTTTGCGTGCTGCGGACGGCGACCGCCGTGCCGGAGGACGTGGTGGAACAGCGGCTGGTGCCCGCCCTCGACGATGGCCTGCTGGTGCTGGAGCCCGAGACACACCCGGCGGTGCGGTTCCGCCACGACCGGATCCACGAGGTGGTCCTGGGCGGGTTGGGTCCGCGGCGGCGACGTCCGCTGCAGCTGGCGATGGCCCGGCGGCTGGCGGCCATTCCGGAGCTGTTCGCGGTCGCGGCGGAGCAGTACCTGCCGGTGGTCGACGCGGTCGACGACGCCGCGGAGCGGAGTCGGGTGGTGGGGCTGCTGCGCCGGACCGCCGGCCAGGCGGTGGTGATCGGGGACCATGCTCTGGTGAACGCGCTGCTGGCCGCGGCGCTGCGGCTGGTCGACCCGGGTGAGACCGCCACGCTCGTCGAGGTGCGCACCGGCCGCCACGCCGCGCTGTACTGCCTGGGGCGCCTGGAGGAGGCGGACGAGGAGTACCGCGCGATCGTGGGCCTGACCACCGGCGTCATGGACCGTGCCTGCGCGACGTGCGTGCAGGTCCGTAGCCTGACCCACCGCAACCGGCTCGCGGAGGCGATCGAGCTCGGCCTCGGGTCGCTGCGCGAGCTCGGCGTCACCGTCCCGGCGGCGGACCCGCTCCCGGCCGGGCTCGACGATCTGTACCGGTGGCTGGACCGTACCGAGGACGCAGACGAACTGGCTCGCCCGGAAATCACCGACCCGACACTCCTCGCCGCGACCCACCTACTGACCGCGGTGCTGACGGCCGCCTACCTCGCCGCCCACTACGACACGTACAGCTGGCTGAGCCTGCAGGCGCTGCGGATGTGGCTCGAGCACGGCCCGGGTCCCACCCTCGTCGGGCCGGCCGGCGCCGCCGCCACCGTGGCGGTGCTGCACGGGGACTACGCCGCCGGGTACCGGGTGCTGCAGCGGGTCCTGGCGCTGAGCGAGTTCCACGGCTACGAGCCCGACACCTCACAGGTGCGCTTCCTGTCCGCGCTCAGGTCCTGCTGGTTCGAGCCGCTCGAGAACGGTGTCGAGGCCGGGCGGCAGGCCCGGGAGGGGCTCGTCGCGGGGGGCGACCTGACCCACGGTGCCTTCACCTACTACACGACCGTCGTGGGCCTGCTGGACAGCGCGCCGTCGCTGGACAGCTGCGTCGCCGAAGTGGAGGCCGGGCTGGCCTTCATGCGGCGTACCGGCAGCGAACAATCCGGCCAATGGCTCAACACCTACAAATGGCTGGCCGACGTGTTGCGCGGCGAGTGCTCCCCCGCGGCCGCCGAGGCGGCGCCCGACCGGTACGCCACCGACCCGCTGGCCCTGTTCCACGCGCACGTCAACCGGGCGCTCGCCGCCGCCGTCCTTGGCGATCCGGTCGGCCTGGCACAGCACACCGCGGCGGCGATGCCGCTGCTGCCGGCTGCCCCAGGCCTCTATCCGACCGCCCTGGCCCATCTGCTGCGCGCGCTGGCCCTCGCCGGGCAGGCCCGGGACAACCGCGGTGGGGAGCGCGGCGCGCTGCTGTCGGAACTGGACGAGGTGACCCGGTGGCTGGCCGACCGCGCCGCGGACGCGCCGGCGAACTTCCTGCACCTGCTGCGGCTGGTCCAGGCCGAGCGGGCGTCGGCGGTCGGCGACTTCCACGCCGCCGTCCTCGCCTTCGACGCCGCACGGCACGAGGCGACCCGGCGCAGCCGCCCGTGGCATCGGGCTCTGATCGCCGAGTACACGGCCCGCTTCTGGCTGGCCCACGGCATCGAGCACGCCGGCTACAACCTGCTGCTCGAAGCGCGCCACGAGTACCTCGCGTGGGGCGCGACCGCGAAGGTCCACCAACTCGACTGGGCCTACCCGACCGTGCGGCCACCACCCGATCGGCCCGGCGATGCGCACCACGGGCGCTCCTCCGTCACGACCGGGACGATCGACCTGCTCGGCATTCTCTCCGCGTCGCAGGCGCTGAGCTCGCAGACCAGCATCGAGGGGCTGCACGCCGATCTGGTCCGGGTGCTCGGCGCGATCACCGGCGCCACCCAGGTACAGCTGGTGTTGTGGAGCGACGACCGGCAGCACTGGCTGCTGCCGACACCGAGCGGGAGCGGCACCGACGCGGGCAGCATCACCGGCCACGAACACGCAATCCCGATGTCCGTGCTGCGATACGTCCAGCGGGCGCGCGAGCCGCTGGTCGTGGGCGACGCCACCCGCGACGACCGGTTCGCCCGCGATCCGTACCTCGCCGACCTCGGCTGCTGCTCAGTGCTGGCCGTGCCGATCGTCAACCGCGGCGCGCTGCAGGCGGTACTGCTGCTGGAGAACCGCCTCATCCGCGGCGCCTTCAACACCGAACGACTCGACGCCGTCAAGCTCATCGCCGGCCAGCTCGCCGTCTCCCTTACCAACGCCCGCCTCTATGCCGAGTTCCGCCGGATCGCCAACGAGCAGGCAGCACTGCGGCGGGTGGCGACGCTGGTCGCCCGCGGCGCCGGTCCGGACCCCGTCTTCGCCGCGGTGGCCGACGAGGTCGGCGCGCTCTTCGACGCCGACAACACGGCCATCGTACGGTTCGAGCCGGACGGCGACGCGACAGTGATGGGAGGCTTCGGCGTCAGGCGCATCGAACCCGGCACACGGACCAGACTCGACCCCCGCTCGGCCATGGCATCGGTCCAGGCCACCGGCCGCGCCGCGCACCGCCACCGCGTATACAGCCCGCTCCAGAGCGGCCCGAACGAGCACGCCCCCGCCGAAGACCACTCCGCGATCGCCAGCCCGATCGTGGTCGAGGGCCGCCTCTGGGGCGCCATCGGCGCCGCCGCCCGCCACGAACGGCTGGGTGAGGACACCGAACAACGACTGGCCGACTTCACCGAACTCGTCGCCACCGCCATCGCCAACGCCGAAAGCCGGGCCGAGCTCACCACCTCCCGCGCGCGGATCGTCGCCACCGCCGACCAGACCCGCCGACGCATCGAACGGGACCTGCACGACGGCGCCCAGCAACGGCTGATCGTCCTGGCGCTGCAACTGCGCGCCGCGCAGGCGGACGTGCCACCCCAACTCGACACACTCGGCCAGCAGCTCGACCAGGCCGTCGCCGAAGCCAACTCCGCCGCGGACGAACTCCGCGAGATCGCCCACGGCATCCACCCGGCGATCCTCACCGAGGGCGGACTCGGCCCGGCCCTGCGCGCCCTCGCCCGCCGCTCACCGATCCCGGTCGAGCTCGGCATCCGCACCGTGGGACGGCTGCCCGAGCAGGTCGAGGTCAGTGCCTACTACGTCATCGCCGAAGCACTGACCAACGCCACGAAACACGCGCACGCCTCGACCATCACGGTCACCGTCGACATCGACGGCACCATCCTGCGCGTCACGGTCCACGACGACGGCGTCGGCGGCGCCGACTTCACCCACGGCACCGGCCTGCTCGGCCTCAAAGACCGCGTCGAGGCACTCGGCGGCCGCATCACCCTCAACAGCCCGCACGGCGAGGGTACACGCCTGGCCGTCGAGATCCCCTCAGCACGGGAGCCGGGAGAGAAACCGTTCTCTTTCATGATGCTTTAGCCAGCATCCGATTGAGAGTCCCATCTTGCGGTGGGACGGTCCCGGTCTTGTCCGCTGACGCGGTGCCGGGTTGACGCTTCGCAGCCACCTGCCCGCGTACGCGGGTCTTCTGGTCGGCTCCACGTCCAGCCACCGGGCCACTCCCGGCGGTGTCGAACTCGGCCGCCAGCGCGGCCAGATTCGCAGCGGCGTTGCGGTCGCGGTCGATGACCAGATCGCACGCCTCGCAGTGGTATTCACGCTCGGCCAGGGCCAGCTTGGCTTTCGCCGTGCCACAGCCTGAGCAGGTTTTGCTGGACGGGTACCAGCGGTCGGCCGTCAGCAGCCGACCACCGTTCCATTCCGTCTTGTACGCCAACTGGATCCTGCTGGCCAATTGGGAGTGTTGTGGTGGTAGCTGTTCCGGCGTGACGGCGTGGTAGCTTCTGCGGCTTTCTGTTTGTTGGTTGTTGTGGAGGTGGGTTCGGCGATGTCGATGCAGCCGATGCCGTGGCCTGAGCCTGATCCGCAGGTCGCTGCGGTGATTCGTGCCATGTATGTCGGGCGTGAGGCTCCGTTGCCGGTGGTGGTGCGGGATCGGTTGGGGGAGCTGTTCGCCGATGAGGAGTTCGGTGTGGCGTTTGGGGTGAGAGGTCGGCCTGGCTGGTCTCCTGGTCGGTTGGCGTTGATCACGGTGTTGCAGATGGTGGAGAACCTGACCGATCGGCAGGCGGCCGAGGCGGTCCGGGACAAGCTGTCGTGGAAGTACGCGCTGGGACTGGAACTGACCGACACGGGATTCGACGCGTCGGTGTTGAGTGAGTTCCGCGCCCGGGTGGTCGCTCAAGGCTTGGAGGAGCGGGTCCTTGATCTGCTGCTGGCCAGGCTGATTGGTGAGGGTCTGCTGACTGCGGGTGGCAAGCAGCGCACGGACGCCACCCATGTGGTGGCGGCTGTACGGGATCTGAGCCGGCTGGAACTGGCCGGGGAGTCGGTGCGGGCCTGTCTGGAAGCGTTGGCGGTGGCGGCGCCGGACTGGGTCGGGCAGACACTCGACGTGCCGGTCCTGGCGAAGCGATACGGGCAGCGGGTCCACGAGTGGCGGCTGCCGTCGTCGCGGCCCGCCCGGGCCGAGTTGGCCGACGTCTACGGCCGTGACGGGTTCGGGCTGTTGAGGGCGGTCTACGACCCTGCGAGCCCGGCGTGGTTAGCTCGTCTCCCGGCCGTGGAGGTGCTGCGGGTGGTGCTGCTGCAGAACTACGTCCGTGAGCGCGACGAGCACGGGCGGGAGGTGGTCAGGCGGCGGGAGTCCACAGTGGATGGTCTCCCGCCGGGAAGACAGCGCATCGCATCGCCCTACGACACCGACGCCCGGTGGGGCACCACCCGCGCCGCCGGCAAGGTCTGGCACGGCTACAAGGCCCACTTCAGCGAAACCTGCAACGATCCGGACCCGGCCGCAGATGAGCTGCCCAACCTCGTCACCAACGTGATGACCACCGACGCGACCGTGAACGACTCGGTGATGACGACCCCGATCCATGAACGGTTGGACCAGCGTGGGCTGCTGCCTGACGAGCACTACCTGGACTCCGGCTACCCGTCCATCGACCTGGTCGTCGCCTCCGCAGCTCGCTACGGCATTACGCTGGTCACCCCGTTGCGGAAGAACAACTCCGTCCAGGCGCGCGCTGCCGGCGGCTTCGACAGCACCGCGTTCACCATCGACTTCGACAACCAGCAAGCCACCTGCCCCCAAGGCCACAGCAGCGCCGTCTGGAGTCCGACCACGAACCTGGGCCACGATGTCATCGTCGTGCAGTTCGCCCGCTCGACCTGCCAGCCGTGCCCCATGCGTCAGCAGTGCACCACCGACCGCACCGGCCGCCGGAAGCTGACGATACGTCCCCGACAGGTCCACGAAGCCATCCAACAGGTCCGCGCAGAGCAGCAAACCCAAGCCTGGCAAGCGAAATACGCGCGGCGCGCCGGTGTCGAAGGGACCATCAGCCAAGCCGTCAACGTCACCGGCACACGCCACGCCCGCTACCGAGGACTGAACAAAACCCACCTGCAAAACGTCTTCAGCGCCGTCGCGATCAACCTGATACGACTTACCGCCTACTGGAACGACAACCCCCTTGAACGAACCCGCACCAGCCACCTCGCCCGACTCGCCCAAGCCGCATGAACCCAACAATTGGCCAGCAGGATCCAACTGGCGGCGGATCTCGGCGAACCCGGCGTCGGCGACGTGCCGCGCGAGACTCCTGTTGGCGAGCATGCCGACCACATTCAGGTCCTCGACCACGATCGTGCCGTACTCACGGGCCAGCCGGGTGGTGAGCTTGTGCAGGACGTCGCGGCGCAGGTTCGCTACCCTCGCATGGGCGCGACTGGAAGCGGCCGATGCCCGATGCCACCGGTTCGACGGGCGTCGACCGGTCCGCCGGTCCGGGCCGACCTTCCGTGCCATCGCCCGCCCCAACGTCCGCAGGCAGGCCTGCGCGGCGTGTAGGTGGCGGGGGTTGGCGACCAGTTCGCCGGTGGACAGCACCGCGAGATGCTTGATGCCGACGTCGACCCCGACCACCGAGTCCGGCCGTGCTGGCTTGCGGTCGGCGCGGTCCACCTCGACGGTGAACGAGACATGCCAACGTCTGCCGTCGCGCCGCACGGTCGCGGACATGATCCGGGCCGTGCCCGCCTCGATGCGGCGGGCGAGTTTGCGGGCGGACTCGTGCAGCTTCAGCCGGCCCAACCGAGGCAGCACCACATGCCTGCGGTCGGGTTCGACGCGGATGGTGCCGGTGGTGAACCGCACCGACGGGGTGGTGCGGCGGCGGGACTTGAACCGAGGAAACCCGACCGGCCTGCCTTTCCGCTTGCCGGTCCGCGAGTCGTTCCAGTTCTTCAACGCGCGGGCCAGCGCGTCGAGGCCGGTGTTGTACGCCTCTTTGGAACATTCCGCCCACCACGGGGCGACCTCGGCTTTGGCTTCGTTCCATGCGCGGCGCAGCGCCGCCAGAGTCCACGACATCGACTCGGTGAGCTGATTGTCGGGGATGTCGTAGGTGCGTTCGGCTTCCCGCTGCTGCATGACGGCTTTGACCCGCGCGAGCGCCCAGTTGTGGGCGACGCGGGCCGCGCCGGCGTGGGCGAGCGTGGCCCGTTGCTGGTGTGCCGTGAGGTCGAGGGCGTACCGGTACGCCTGGATCGTCTTCACGGCACGTCCGAGCCGATCGCCTCGACCGCGCGGCGGGCACGGTCCGCGGCAGCGCGGCGGCCGTACAGGCGGGCGCACAGCGAGGTCAGGATTTCGGTGACGTCACCAACCAGGTCGTCATCAACTTCGGCCGGATCGACCACCAGCAGGCGGCGTCCCTGCGCGGCCAAAGCGGCTTCGACGTACTCGGCACCGAAGCGGGCGAACCGGTCCCGGTGCTCGACCACGATCGTGGACACCCGCGGGTCGCGGAGCAGGGCAAGAAACTTCTTGCGACGCCCGTTGAACGCCGATCCAACCTCGGTGACAACGCGGTCCACGGCCAGCCCTTGCCCGGTGGCCCAGGTGGTGACCCGCGCGACCTGCCGGTCCAGGTCTGCCCGCTGGTCCGCGGAAGACACCCGGGCGTACACAGCGGTTGTCGCGGCGACGGGAGCGGCGGTCGCGACGGGGTCGACCAGGATGAGCCGGCCGATCCTGCGTGCTGGGACCGGCAGTTTCCCTTCCCGAAACCAGCGGTAGGCGGTGACGTGGTGTACACCTTCCCGCTCCGCCCACTCCTTCAAGTTCACTAGAGCGTCATACCGCATCATCGAGCGCAAGTAGTTGGCAACCCCCTCCCGGCTCCGCTGATCAGGGTCGGTCATCGGGCCTCACTCCGCCCGAGTGACCCGCGAAGAGCCAGCGGCAGTGGGTCACCGACCACCACGTGAGCCGGGTTCGCATCGCGATACCTCCGGCCCACGTTCCGCCAATCAGCGCAGCCTGCTCATCGGCTGTGCCGATCCGCCGTTGTGGCTCCACTTGGCCCCGCGCAAGGCTTCGCCTTGCTCCCCGGTGGGGGAGCTTCGCTCCACCCACACCCCCTCAAGACCGTTCGTGGTCCGTGTGGTCGAGGGCGTCGCGGAGGGCTGAGCGGGAGGTGATGCCGAGTTTCGGGAAGATGCGGTACAGGTGGGCGCCGACCGTGCGTTGGGACAGGTACAGGCGCTGGCCGATCTCCTTGTTGCTCAGGCCTGCGGCGGCCAGGTGGGCGACCTCGAGCTGTTGTGCGGTGAGGTCGACCGGGTCCGTGTCAGCGCGAGGTGTGCCGGTGACGGCGATGCCCGTGGCCCGCAGCTCCTGTTCGGCGCGGCGGCTCCAGGTGGTGGCGCCGAGGCGGGCGAGGAGGTCGGTGGCGCGGCGGAGTTCCGGGCGGGCGGCGCCCGGCTGCTGGCGGCGGCGGTAGTGTTCGCCGAGGGCCAGCCGGATCCGGGCATGCTCGAACGGCCAGTACTCAACCCCGGGCAGGGCGAGCGACTGCCGGAACAGTGCGACCGCCTCGTCCAGCCGAGGTCTTCGATCTCATGCCGTGTCACGGGCCGCGCGACGATCGTGGCGCCCGCCAGCAGCGGTACCGGTGTCAGGGTCGGTCGTTCGCGCACGATGGTCCGTTTCCCGCGCTGTTTGATCACGATGCCCTGCTGCGCTAGGACAGGGCCTCAACCCTCGGCTGCTTGGCGGGGAGGGCGGCGGCGGGGATGACCGCGACCGCGGAGATGCCGATGGCCCACCAGAACGCGCCCCGGAAGGCGTCCGTGGCGCCGTGCTCGACGAGCGACTGCAGCACGACGGCGACGATCGCGGTGCCGAACGAGGCTCCTACCTGCTGCACGATGCGGGTGTTCATCGTGGCGTGCGGGATGCCGCCCGGCTCGATGTCCTGGTAGGCGACGGACATCGGCGGGATCAGCACTGTCCCGATGCCGAGGCCGCGGATCAGCAGTACGGTACCCAGCCACCACAGGCTGGTGCCCGGCCCGGCCAGCGCGAACGGGACGGTGGCGGCGGTGGTGAGCAGGAACGCGCCGATCGTCACGGCGCGTGCCCCGAGCCGGTCGACCAGCTTGCCGACCAGGAAGCGGGCGGCGAGGGCGCCGACGCCCTGCGGGATCAGGAGCAGCCCGGCGTCCAGGACGCTGTCGCCGCGCAGCTGCTGGTAGTAGAGCGGCAGGAGGAACATGGCGGCGTACATCGCCGCGCCGGCCGTGAACAGGACCGCGGAGGCCGTGCCGAGCGACCGCAGCCGCAGCAGCCGGATGTCGACGATCGGCTCCCGGTCGCCGGGCCGCAGCGCCCAAGCGATGAACGCGGCCAGCAGCGCGGTCCCGGCCAGCAGCGGCACCAGCACCCCGGCGTGGCCGATCCCGCCGTCCGCGGACAACTGGGAGAGCCCGAGCAGGATCCCGGCCAGGGCGGGCGCGAGCAGGCCCAGGCCGAGCCAGTCCAGACGGCCGCGCCCGGCTCCGGCCGCGGGGCGATCGGCCGGCAGGTGCTTCCACGCGAGCAGCAGCCCGACGGCGATCACGGGCACGTTGACGAGGAACAGCCAGCGCCAGCTCAGCCAGTTGAGGATGAGGCCGCCGAACACCGGGCCGAGGATCGGGCCGAGCGCGATCGGCAGGCTGACGGCCGCCATCAGCGAGCTGCTGACCCGCCCGCCCGCGGCGCGCACAGCGAGCGTCTGCATCAGCGGGAAGATCAACCCGGCGCCGAAGCCCTGCAGCACCCGGAAGCCGATGAGGCTGGCGTCGTTCCACGCCACCGCGCACAGCACCGAGGCGAGCAGGAACAACAGCAGCGCCGCCATCCAGACCCGCTTGCCGCCCCAGCGGCGCTCGGCCCACCCGGTGATCGGGATCGCCACGGCCATCGCCAGCAGGAAGCCGGTGGTCACCCACTGGATCGCGCCGGTGCTCGAGTGCAGCTTCACGACCAGCGTGTGGATCGCCAGCGTCACCATCGTCGAGTCGAGGATCGCCGCGATCCCGCCGACGAGCAGTGCCAGCAGTGCGTACTTGACCTGCGGCGACAGCGTCGCCGGAGGGGCCTCTGTCATGGTCATCGTCTCACCCGTCTCCTAAGAGAGGAATTCATCTCTTAGGAAGGTAGGGCCGCGCACTAGGGAATGCAAACCTTCCTTATACTGTGCTTATGACCACCTCCCGCCGACGCGGACCCGAGCTCGAGGCCGCGCTGCTGGACGCCGCCTGGGAGGAGCTGGTCGAGGCCGGCTACGCGAAGCTGACCATGGAGTCCGTCGCCTCCCGGGCCGGCACCGGCATCGCCGTGCTGTACCGCCGCTGGGCCAACAAGGACGAACTCGTGCTCACCGCGATCGAGCGCCACCGCACCAGCCACCCGGTCGAGCTGCCCGACACCGGCACCCTGCGCGGCGACCTGATCGCCGCGCTGACCGGCATGGGCCAGGCCCGCGCCGCCTTCTTCGCCGTCACCGCGGCCGCCGCCTTCTCAGGCCTGCTGGCCGGCACCGGACTCACCCCCGCCGAGGTGCGCGACCGGATCCTGGGCAATCAGCCGCTGTTCCGCAGCCGGACCATGTACCAGCGCGCCCACGACCGCGGTGAGATCGACCTGGACCGGATCCCGGCCGCGGTCCTGCGCATGCCGTTCGATCTGGTCCGCCACGACCTGTTCATGGACCTCAAACCCCTGGAGCCGGCCCGCATCCGCTCGATCGTCGACGAGCTGTTCCTGCCCCTCGTCCGGGTGACGCGCTAGATCGGCCAAGGCGTCGCGGACCGTGTCCCGGCCGCAGCCGAACCGCTCGGCAAGGTCGGCCTCGCTCGGCAGTTGGCACCCGGGTGGCAAGTCGCCACCGTCGACAACGGCTGGCGGAACCACGGATCGAGCCGCAACAGCGCGGGCCGGGCACCGGAGGCGAGCAGGATGGCGGTGCCGCGCTTGAGGGCGCGGACGTCCTCGGGTCCCATGATTCGCTGCAGGCCGACGCTATCCTGCCGCGACACGGTGCCGTTGCCGTCGCGAATGTGCGACATGGTGGCCACGTCGTGTTCGCCGATGAGCGAGGACACGTCGGCGGCGAACCAGGGGTCGTCACCGCCAGCGCCGATGAGCTTCACTGTGGCGGCACCCCACAAGGTGCCCATGCCCTTGTCGCCCCAGACGGTGCTGCCCTGCTGGTAGGTCTGCAGGATGGTGACGAGCATGATGGAGCGGCTGCCGTAGTGGCTGTAGAGCAGCGGCAGGTCCGCCAGTGGGGCAGATGTTGGCGGCCTCGTCGGGCATGGCCAGTATCGGTGGGTCGAGCCGGCCGCCGCGGGCCTCGGCCCGGCATACGCCATGGCGCATGACCTGGTCGGTCAGTGCCGCGACCATTTGGTAGCTGCTGCCGATGCGGTGCAGGCCGGTGTGGGCGGCGGTGTCCGCGTCGTCGAGGATGTCGGGGCACAGGTTGGCCAGTTCGGTGTTTTGAGGTTGCCCCAGACCAGTTCCATGGGGTTGAGGTCATGGGCGTAGCCGGGCAGCGCTTCGACGGTCAGCCAGTGCTGGTGGGTGGCGAGCCAGGCCTTCATGTTTTGGAGCGGTGCGCGGACAGCCCGTCTCAGATCAGCACGACGGGTTTGCCGCGCAGGTGCCGGCGCAGCTGGGTGAGGAACTCGATCAGGCTGTCGGTGTTGTAGCTGCCGGCCTTCGTTTGAAAGACCAGCTTCGCGCGGGAGCGGTCGGGTGGGTAGGCCAGGACGCCGGCCATCGACATGCGGGTCCAGGAGAACCGGTGCCGCAGGACGGGTGTCTGCCCGCGCGGGGTCCAGGTCCCGCGGACTACGGGCAGGAGGGAGAATCCGCTTTCGTCCTGGAAGCAGATCCAGGCGCCGGATCGTCGAGCCCCCTTTGATCCTCGGCCGGTCCTGCTTGACCCACGCCTCGATCGCCGCGTCGTCACGCTCGACGGCGCGGCGGGCCGGCCGCTGGCGGGTCCAGCCGAGACGGTGCCGCAGGATCTGCCAGGTCTGCGTCGGCGAGTACCGCACACCGGTCACTCGCTCGATCACGTCGGCGACCCGAGCCAGGGTCCACATGTCGGCGCCGAACCTGCGGGCCTTCGGCCCGGCCAGCAACGCCGCCTCCACCTGCCCGATCTGCTCGTCGGACAGCCACGACCGGCGTCCCAGCCGCGCCGCACCGATCGACGCCTCCCGCCCGCCGGACCGCCAACGGTGGTACCACCGTGACGCGGCCTGCGCCGTGACACCCAGCTCGTTAACCACATCGACCCGCCGGCAACCGGCTTCGAACATGTCCACCGCCCGCATCCGCTGCTCCCGCAACGCATCCGCATCGCGAACGACACCGCGGCGCGGACCGGTCGACCGGGTTGAGGTAGTCACAACGCTGATTGTCTTACCTGCCAACCCGATCGATCGACAACGACTCACGAATCCGAAAGATCTTCAACATGAAGCTCAGGGCTGTTACCAGCACGCTTCGCGGTGCGCGACCCGATCCGTGCTTTGGCGCGGAGCTATCATCCCGAGCGGTGGCAGCAGGTATTCGGCGTCGGTCACGTGCGCACCCCATTCGATGTCGGTGCCATCCGGGTCGGTCTCGTGGGCCGATATCACCGCCACGAACGCGTTCGGTGCAGCGCCGTGCCAATGCCACTCTCCGGCGGCGGCGACGACCGTGTCTCCGGCGTGCACCTCGTAGGCCGGGCCTCCGCGGCGCTGAACCCTGCCCACGCCGTGCAGAACGTGTAGTACCCGCCCGTACGGGCAGCGGTGCCAGGCCGTCCGCGCACCAAGGCTGAACTGCGCGCGGAACGTCAGCAGGCGCGACGGCTGCAGACCCACCACCTCCTGGTCGACCCATACGACGCCGGTATAGCACTCTTGTTCGGCCGGCCGGCTCCTGCATGGAGCGCGGATGACTTCCATGGACGTCCTTTCTCGGAATGGGCCCGGCTCGACGCCATTTCAGACACAGACGTGCGTACGTCCGGAGATGTGCCCGCCGGGATGCTGCCGGTATCTCCGGCAACGGCGGAGCGAAACGGTACTGGCCGGGTGATTCCGGAGGCGTGTTACGGCTTCAGCGGCGGGTGCTTCGGGTCGAGCAGGTCATGCTCCTTCAGTAGCCCGTACAGCGGGACCTTGCTCGGGTAGTGACCCCACGCGTGGTCGCCGTCGCCGTCCTCGAGGCCAACCATCTGCCGCTGCACCGGGGTGAGACCGACCAGGTCCGTGGACATGGTCTCGCGGGTGTGCACCCACCGATACGTGTACCCGAAGAAGACGCCCTTGCGGGTGATCTGCGAGTAGTTGTTCGACCGGGCGTGCCAGATGCGCCGGTCGAAGAAGACCGCGTCACCCGGGTTGGCGGTCACCTCGATCGCGCCCTTGGGGATGGGCCACTCCATGTCGCGGCGCGGCGGACCGTCGATCCAGTTGGCGGTGTGGCTGCCCGGCACGACCTGGAAGTTGCCGCGGCCGGTCGCGGAGACGTCGGAGAGCCAATACGCGAGCTTCACCGACAGGCGCGGCCGCGGGTCGCTCTCGATCTCGCGGTTCTGCCGGCCGCCGTCCTGGTGCCACTCGAACCGGAACGGCTTCCTCTCGGTCAGCGGCGGGTGCACGTCGAGGTGCGAGTGGTACGCGTGCACGTTCCAGCCCAGCATCGACCACACCAGGCCGAAGACGCTCGGGTGGTCGAGCAGCGGCGCCAGGTCGTTGCAGCTGTCGACCGCGTTGAGCTTGTGCAGCGACCGGTCGGCGGCGAGCTTGCCGGCGGCGGCGTGCTCCTGGTAGACCCGGTCAACGGCGGCCGCGTAGTGTGCGACCTCGTCCTCGGAGAGCGCGCCCGGCACGACGATGAAACCGTCCCGCTCGAAGTCGGCGCGCTGTTCGTCGGTCATTGCGGTGCCCGGATGGGGACGGGCCGAGATAGAGGTGGTCACGAAGGGGTCCTTTCCTCCCGTGGACAGACTTCTGCTGCACGTACATGAAGAGGCCGCCCGGCTAGGCCTGCCGGCCGTCGAGCCCGGTCGGCGCGGTCACCGTCACGGCGCCGTCGCCCTCGACCGTCCCGCCGACCACCACGGCGATCTCGCCGAGCCGAGTGGGACCATGCCCAGGCGGGGCGAACCCTATCTGTCAGGGCCAGGTGATAAACAGATCGAGTTTCCGGGGCCGGCGATGCGCAGCGACAGCCAGCCGATCGAGATTACGGCGAGCAGGAGCAGGCTGACGAGGTAGAGGTTTGCGGAGGCTGGTTCGCTGTCATGCCCACAGTCCGGCTGTGCCGGATCGCGACCCCTGACTCGGCCGGCTTCAAGGCTGGTACAACACCCGCCGTCGACACTCCACATTGGACTATGAGTTGCGGGTGACCATCGGTGGCCTTGGGCCAGCCGTTGGCGGCGGCGTGCTCGGCGGCGTGCTTCGACCTCGCTGGCGGCGGCACAGCGCGGTAGGCGGTTGAGAGTCATCGGTGGATCCGGGACGGCACCGCCATGGCTGGTGCCGTCCCGGATCTCAGGCCTGCCGGCGGACTCAGTGGGCCGTCGCAACCCGCTGGGGTCTGGCCTGCAGGGCGATCCGCTGGAAGACCTCGGCCTGGGTCGGGTAGCAGTGCACCGTGTCGGCGAGTGCTTCCAGCGTCAGCCGGTTCGTGATCGCCAGCGTCAGCTCGCTGATCATCTCGCCGGCGTGTGCTGCCACGAGGGTTGCGCCGGCGATCTCGCCGCTGCCGCTGCGGGTGTGGATCGCCCCGAAACCCTCGTCCTCGCCGTCGATGAAGGCCCGCTCCACCTTGGTCAGGTCGAGCCGGTACGTGTCGATGGCGACGCCCTCGTCGCGGGCCCGGCGTGTGGTCAGGCCCACCTCGGCCACCTCGGGATCGGTGTAGGTGCAGTGGGGAATCACGAGGTCCCGGGCCGGGCGATGCGCTGCATCCAGGGCGTTGGCGATGCAGAGCCGCGCAGTCGCGTTGGCCGCGTGCGTGTACTTCAGCGGGAAGGTCGCATCCCCGGCGGCATAGATGTCGGGGTTGGCGGTGCGCAGGTACGCATCCGCCGCCACGCCATCCCCGGCGTCGTGGACCCCGGCCGCGTCCAGGTTCAGATGCTCCACGTTCGCCTTGCGGCCGGTGGCGAGCAGCAGGGCATCGTACGGCAGCTCGCGTGTCCCACCGGGGCCGAGCGCCAGCAGCCGGCCGGCGCCTGCCCGTACCGCCGTGAATCCCAGATGCAGCCGAATCCCTTCCTGCTCGAACCGGCGGCGGATCAGCTCGCCGGCCTCCGGCTCGTCCTGGGACAGCAGGGTCGTGGAGTGGCCGACCAGGTCGACCTCACTACCGAGGCGGCGGAAGGCCTGGGCGAGCTCGCACGCCTGCGGGCCGCTGCCGACAACGACCAGCCGGGAGGGCTGCTCGGTCAGGGCGAAGACGGTCTCGTTGGTCAGGTACTCGCCGGTCCGCAGACCGTCGATGGCCGGCACCACGGGCTCCGATCCGGTGGCGATCACCGCCTTGCGGAACCGCAGCGGCCGGCCGTCGACCTCCACGGCGTTCGGGGCGGTGAAGCGGGTGTGGCCGAGGTAGACCTGTACCCCCGCCTCCTCGGCCATCTGGACCGCGTCGCCGGCGCTGCTCATGGAGCGCATCCGGCGGACCCGCTCCATGACCGCGCCGAAATCGGTTCGGGGCGGGGCGTCGAGCCGGAATCCGAACTCGGCTCCGCGGCCCGCATCGTGAACCGCGCGTGCGCACCGGATCAGCGCCTTGCTCGGCGTGCAGCCGAAGTTGACACAGGTGCCCCCGGTCAGCCGCTGCTCCGTCATCGCGACGCGGTGCCCGCCTGCGGCGGCCGTCGTGGCGGCGGTGAGGCCGGCCGGTCCGCCGCCGACCACCACCACGTCGTAGTCGCCACCGTCGCGGTTGACCCAGTCGGGCGGGTGGCCCTGGTGGATCGTCCGCCGGTTGTGCACGTCGTCCGGGTACAGCTCGATGGTCGTCATGGCGCACCCCCGTCACGCAGGCTGTCGTACCGCGGTCCCAAGACGGTTATCGATCAGGTACCGCCAGCGGCCGTCGGAGCCGCGGCGCGCCACATCGCTGGCCGTGCCGGCGACGTGCACGTGCCGGCCGTCGGGACCGGGGCCGTCGATCGCCCAGTCGACCACGATCTCGGCGATGTCGCCGGCCACGAACACATGGCGCGCCTTGGCCGCCAGCGGCAGCCCGAGGCTGATGTCACGCTCGAGCTCGGCCGCGACCTCGGTGCTGTCGGTAACGGTCCGCCCGTCGTCGGCGACGAGTACCGCCCCCTCGTACAGGGTCATCAACTCGCCGACCTTGCCGGAGTTGAAACGCTCGACCAGCGCGGGGATGACGCCCTCGGGCGCCGTGGGGAGGGAAAAGGACTCGGACATCGCGATCTCCTCTCCAGGTTGGTGGAGTTGCGATGGCTCCCACGCTATCGGCGAGTGATGGGGTAACCGGAGGAGGCGGCGGGTGATGGCCGTCCTGGAGGATCACCCTCCATTTCACGAACGCATGCGGATGATCGTCTTCCCGCGAAGCCGCTCGGTCGGGTTGAGGACGGCGACGGCATCGTCGAGGGTCGCAACGGTGCCGATGTTGGTGCGCAGCCGTCCGTCCCGCACCCGGCGGACGATCTCACCGAGTTGCGCGCGATCGGACTCGACAACGAAGTCGATCGCCAAGCCGTCGGCGGGCCGCGCCTCGGCCGGCCCGACGACGCTCACCAGGACTCCTCCGGCGCGGATCAGGCCCGCGGAGCGGCGCTGAATGTCGCCGCCGATGACGTCGAAGACCAGGTCGACGCCGCCGACGTCCTCCAATGCGTCCTTGTCGAGGTCGACGAACTCCTGCGCGCCGAAGTCGAGCGCCTTCTCCCGGTCGGCGGCGCGCCCCGTACCGATGACGTGTGCGCCGGCCTCGCGCGCGAGCTGCGTCACCATCGTCCCGACCGCGCCGGCCGCACCGTGGGCGAGGACACTCTGCCCCGCCTGCAGGCGGCCGTGCTGGAACAGCCCCTGCCACGCGGTCAGGCCCGAGATCGGCAGGCTCGCGCCCACCGTGAAGTCGACGTCGCCGGGCAGCGGTGCGAGGTTGCGCGCCTCGACGGCCACGTACTCCGCCAGGGTGCCGTCGCGATGCCAGTCCGTGAGGCCGAATACCCGCTGTCCCACCGACAGCCCGGTCGTGCCGTACCCAAGCGCGCTGACCACGCCGGCCAGCTCGTGCCCGGGGATCGACGGCGTGCGGTCCCGGTCGGCGCGATCGGTCCAGGTCGACGGCCACTCCAGCTCGGTCGGCACGAATCCCGACGCATGGACCCGCACGATGACGTCATTGATCCCCGCAGGCGGCTCCGGCCGCTCTGCCAGCGTCATCCCGGCCGTTCCGGCCGCCTGGTCGGTCACCACTATCGCCCTCATAGGGTCGATCGTGTCACCGGACCGCGCGGCCTGCTCCGACTCGGCGTCGTTATACCCGGCGCTCACCCCGCCGCTGCGCCGATGCATCAACCCACTCACCGCCGAACCACGCGACCGCTACGAACAACTCCGCCTCTGACACCACAGCAAACCGATGGGCCCCGAACTCCCGCACCTGGGTTCGAGCGTCTGGCGCACAACACCGGTATCTCGTTTCGGGGTGTCGGAAGGCCCGGTCGCTGACGGCCCACCACGGCAGCCGCAGCAACCCGACGCCGATCACGCCGGCATCTCCGGCAGGATGCCCGCCACATGCGGCCTGGTGCAGGTCGGCGGGGGAGACGCCGAGGTGGTCCAGCGCGGCGACAAGCAGCCGATCGGCAGGCCCTGGCCGCGGTTGGGGTGTAGGACGCAAGCCGCGCTTACTAGCTCGGCTGCGGCGCGGGGGTGCAGGACCAGTGGCCGTCGTGCCAGCCGCAGGTCTGTTCGTAGCCGGAGCGGAACGACCCGAGCCAGGGGATGTCGTCCTCGTAGCGCGTGGGCGGCGCCGCCGGTGCGAAGTTCGCCGCGTCGTCGATGCTGCCGCTCCCGTCGTAGCGGGCGACGGTCGGATAGGGGTAGACCGGCCGGGTCCGTACGACGGTGTCGTCCTGGCGCTTCGTGGCGACGAGCCGGTCGGGTGCGACGCCGTTCTCGACCCAGGCGAGGGTGGGGGTGAGCGCGTCGAACGCATCCGGTCCCTGACCGGCACCGCAGTGGGCGACGCCCGGCAGCATGAACAGGCGGGCGAACTGAGAAGTGGCGTCCTTCCCGCCCATGCGCTCGGTGAGGCCGTGGTAGTAGGCGATCGTCCCGTAGGGCGAGATCGTCTGGTCTGCCCAGCCGTGCCAGAGAGTAGCGCTGCGCCTCGGTCAACCCCTCATGGCCGCCCTGCGAGCAGCCGTCGAAGTACGAGTAGCGCGGGCCTTGTCCATAGTAGAGCGCGATGAGCCGCTTGACGACGAGCGCGACGACGTGGTCGGCCCGGTAGCCGAAGTCGACCCGCAGCTGCGGGTCGGCACCGAAGGTGGCGTCGAAGCCGGAGACGCCGACGTGCCCCTGGTTGTTGGTGGCGACGACGAAGTCGCCGCGGTCCAGTGGCACGCACCCGTCCGCCGCGTCGGCGAAGAAGTCGACACTGCCGCAGAACGCCCCGCACCCGGTCTGCAGATACCGCTGCCGGCGCTGTTGCATTGAGCGATCGTCAAGATCAGCCGCCGGAGAAGCTGCGGCTAGCGAACGATCATGGCCTCGCGTGGCCTTGTGGATAGCCGGACAAGTACCGCATAGACGTCGCCGGAACTGTGCGGCGCGGAGTCAGTTGTCGACCCGCCGGCGATCGTTGTGGAAATTCTTCGGCGCTCGATCAACACGAAGGCCCAACGCAACAGCGCCCGGCAACGTCCTCGCCGGCATGCGTCGAACCCGTCCGCATCCGGCCTCAGCCTGGCGCCGGGAGGTTCAGCGCGGACAGTTCGGTGCGGCCCTCGTCGGCACGCTCGGGCAGGAGCAGGAGGGTGCAGGCCCGCTCGAACCGTGCGCCGATGCGCTCCCAGCCCTCGACCGCGACGGCGAGAGCGGACTTGTCGCGGTGCAGCCGGCCGGCGGCGCGTGCGAGGCAGGCGGCCGCCCAGTCGTTCTCCGCCGCGGCCGGGGCGGCGGCGGTCAGCCATGCCGTGGCGTCGGGCAGCCCGGCGACGACAGCGAGTTCAGCGCCGGTGGCGCGAGCGTACGTCTCGTAGCGGCTCAGCCCGACCGGCGCGCCGGCCACGGCGTTCTCGACCAGGGTGGCGGCGTCGGCCAGGTTGCCGGTCTGGATGGCGAGTCGTGCGTCGATGAAGGCGGCGATCGGCGAAAGCCGGCGGGTGCCGACGTTCGCGGCCCCGGCGACCTCCGCCACCCTAGCGCGCCACAATGCGTGCTTGCCGGCGTCCCTGCGTAGACCGTGAGCGAGCGCGATCGCCCACACCGCCGGCCACATCCACCCCGCGTGGGGACGGCCGGCCTGCGTCCAGTCGTCCCACAACAGGACCGAGTATCGCAGCGCCTGGTCGACATCGCCGGAGAGGACCAGGCCGGGGATCATCCGACTCGCCGCTATCTGTGACTGGTCGCCGAGCAGTTCGTCCGCCAAGGACTGCCGGGCGACGGAGATTGCGGCGGGCAGGTCTCCGGTCATGATGGCGTCGGCCACCGCTGCCCCGAAGATGTCCATGATCTCGGGAGCCGAGCGTGGATCGTCGCGCCGCATGGCGGAAGTCAGGTCGAATCGCTGCCGGGTCAGACGGTGCGCCTCCCGCAGCCGGCCCTGCCTCATCGCCGCCACACCCGTCGCATCGATGGCGGCGCTGACAAGGACGGGATCAGCGGTGTCGCGTGCGGCGAGCAACGCGGCCTCGGACAGCACCGGATCCGGGTCGTACTTGGCAGGGTTGGCGGTCCACGCCGCTGCGACGGCCAGGCGTGCCGCGACGACAGTGTCGGTGGAATCGCCCACCGCGACGGCCTCGTCGACCAACCGACGCAGCCGCTCGTACGGGATCTCGACAGGAAACCTGGCTGGGAACCGGCAGGCCAGCTCCGCAGCGTGGGACAGGGCCTTTGCCTGAGCATTACCGTCGCCTGCGGCCCGCGCCTCCCGCGCGGCGGACAGCAGCAGCTCATAAACGTGGAGACCGGACATGTTGCTCGCATGGGCACAGTCCGCCGCGGTGTGCAGGTCGTGTGCCGCCGCCGCCGGCTCGGTGGCGCGCGTCGCCGCCTGCTGGAAATGACCGAGTGATTCTTTCAGGAAGCGCCGGGCGAAGGTGAGGTGGCCCAGCGAGCGTGCCAGCTGGTGAGGCACCCGGCCCGGTCCGGGCGCTGCGTTCGTGAGTGCCGCCCGGAGGTCATCGACGACCGCGTCGAACGCCTCGTGCCATGGGCCGTCGAGCCGAGCCTCCAACGCTGTCGCGCGCGTCGCGGCCCAACACAGATACCGGTCCTGAACGCCGGTGCGGTCGTCGTCCGCCTTCAGTTGGTCCAGGGCGAAGGCCCGGACGGTTTCGAACAGCCGCCACCTGCCCGTGGTCCGCTGGTGGACGACTAGGCTCTTGTCGACCAGACGGCCGAGCACGTCGGCGACGGCGGCCCGGTCACCGATGTGGGTCACCGCCAGCACGGCGTCCAGGTCGAAGCTGCCGACGAACACGGCGAGGTGACGGAACAACGTACGCTCCTCCTCGTCGAGGAGGTCGTAGCTCCAACTGATGACCGTGCGCAGTGATCGGTGCCGCACGTCCTGCCGGCGACCGCCGACCAGCAGGCGGAGTGCGTCGTCAAGGGCGGCCAGCAGACCGTGTGCACCCAGCGAGGCGGCCCGGGCCGCAGCCAACTCGATCGCCAACGGCATGCCGTCGAGCCGGGCGCAGAGGTCGGCGATCACATCCGGATCGGCGGTGAACTCCGGATCGGCCGCGATCGCGCGGTCACGGAAGAGTGCTTCCGCGTCGGAGGCCAGCGGCAGCGGCTCCACGACGACCAACCGTTCGCCCGGCAGGCCGAGGCGGGCTCGGCTGGTCACCAGCACCCGTATGCCGGGACAGGCGCCCAGCAGTCGTTCGACGAACCCGGCCGCCGCGTCGAGGACGTGCTCACAGTTGTCCAGGATCAGCATCGACCGGCTCGCACTCAGACGGTCGGCGATGGCCTCCTCCAGCTGGCGTTGAGGGCTCTCCGCCACACCGAGCACCGACGCCACGGCTTGGGCCACGAAGGCGTCACGCACCGGAACCAGATCGACGAACGCGCCACCGTTGGGGAACGTCGACGCGGAGGCATCGGCCAGCACCACCGCGAGTCGCGTCTTGCCGACGCCGCCCGGTCCCAGCAGCGTCACCAGTCGGGTGCTGGCCAGGGCCGCGATGACGGCGTCGTGCTCGCGGTCCCGACCGATGAACGTCGTCCAGGCCGCCGGCAGACCCACGATCCGGCCGACCGGCGACGCGCCGGCCTCCGACGGAATGACGCGGTCGGCGAGCGCTCGGCGGTCGGTGACCCCGAACTTCCGCAGCAACGACGACACGTGGCTTTCCACGGTGCGGACCGAGATGTAGAGCTTGTCCGCGATCTCAGCGTTCGACATCCGTGCGGCCAACGCGTCGAGAACCTCGGCTTCCCGCTTTGAGATCTCGTTGGTTCCGATCATCGTCATCCCGCCGTCGCTGTCGTCACGGATCTTATCTGGGGCCTTCTCCGTGACGGACTCGGTGGTCGGCTCCGTGGTTGCACGGATGCCGGGACGCCCGTCGTCGGCGGATGCTGCTTGCCGAGTTCGACAACTTGCTGAGGAGGCGATTCACCTTGAACACCGTGATCTCCCGCGACGGCACCGCCATCGCGTACGACCGGGCCGGTGCGGGTCCGGCGGTCATCCTGGTCGGCGGCGGGCCGACCGACCGATCGAGCAACGCATCGGTGGTCGATGCGCTCGCACCGTTCTTCACCGTCTACAACTACGACCGGCGTGGCCGTGGTGACAGCGCGGACACGGCTCCGTATGCCGTCGTCCGCGAGTACGAGGACCTGGGCGCGATCATCGCCGAGGCCGGCGGATCCGCACACGTCTACGGCACTTCCGGCGGCGGGATCCTGGCCCTGAGGGCGGCCGCGCACGGCCTCTCCATCACCAGACTGGCCGTGTGGGAGACCCCCTACATCGTCGACGACAGCCGCCCGGCCGTGCCCGCCGACTACCGCGAGCAACTGATCGAGCTGTTGTCCGAGGGACGCCGCGGCGACATGCTTGAGCTGTTCTTCGTCAAGGCCGTCAACCTTCCTGTCGAATTCGTCGCCCCGATGCGGCAGTCGCCGTTCTGGCCGGCGATGGAGAAGACCGCGCACACACTCGTCTACGACGCGACCGTCACCGGTGACTTCTCCCTGCCGATCGATCAGCTGGCCGCCGTCACGATGCCGACCCTCGTCGTCGACGGTGGCACCACGCCGTGGCTCAGCAGCACCGCCGCGGCCCTCGCGGCGGCCCTGCCGAACGCGCACCGCCGCACCTTGCCCGGCCAGCCGCACAACGTGGACGCGGCCGCCATCGCACCCGCACTCGCCGAGTTCTTCGGCGCGTAGCCGTCCGGGCGGGCGCCGGTCGACGGAGCATCGGCGCCCGCCCGCCAACGCCGCTGTCGCGGGCATCGGCACTATCCGCACCCATCATCTCCGAGGAGCTGTCTTGACCAAGATCGTCGCTCAGTGCTTCATATCCGTGGACGGCGTCGTCGAGTCGCCCGAGCAATGGCACTTTCCCTACTATGACACCGCCATGGAGTCGGTGGTCGCCGCGCAACTACACCAGGCGGACACGCTGCTGCTCGGGCGTGCGACCTACGAGGTGTTCGCCGGTCACTGGCCTCACCAGGGCAACGATGTGCTGTTCGCGAAACGGCTCAACAGCCTGCCGAAGCTGGTCGTTTCCACCACCTTGAACACCGTCGAGTGGCAGAACTCGACCCTGATCCGCGACATCGGACAGCTCGCGGCGGTTAGGAGCGCCCCCGACAGGCACATCACCGTCAGCGGCAGCGCCACCCTGGTACGTTCGCTGCTGGACCACGATCTGCTCGACGAGTTGGAGCTGCTCGTACACCCGCTGGTGGTGGGTCACGGCGCGCGCCTATTCGACAACGGCGGCAAGCACCGGCCGTTGAACCTGATCCGGTCCACCGCCTTCGACACCGGCGTGCTCCACCTCGTCTACGAACCCGCCTGACTCCAGGAGGCACGACAGGCGCGCCACCGATGCCCTCGATACTGTAGGTGCCGGAAATGCCGTCCTGGCAGGTCAAGCGGCATGTCCGTATTCACTCCGGCCGGGCCAGCCCTTCGCCCGCCGCGCGGTAGACCCGGAAGCCATCCGATGGTCCGCCACCACACACCTCGTCGTGGGTTAGTCGGACCATGTGAGGTGTTGGTGGCGGTTGACGAGGCTGGCGCTACTGGGCCCGGCCGTCAGCTCAGATAGTCGGATGACGCCGGTGAAGCTGGCGATAGAAGCGTCGCCATCGCCCAGCCGATAATCTGCATGACGATCCCACCGAGGATGGGCACAGTACGCCGGCGCGCTCGTCATCGGCGGCCTCATCGCGGGCGCCGACATCCACCGGCACGCGGGCGACGGCTACCCGACGCTCGATTCGGCCGTGATCGCCGATGCCGCGTGGGACCTCGCCGCGCGGCGGGACCGGGCGGAGGTGAGGTTCGACGCGCTGACGCCCCGTTCGAGTCTAAAGGCGTGAAACGGGCCGAGATGACCATCACTCTTGAACAAGCGTTTGGTTCAACCTAAGATACGTCCATGCATGGGTTGTCACTTGCCGGCCGGACGGCGCTCGTCACCGGAGGTGCCGGGGGGATCGGCGCGGCCATCTGCCGTGACCTGGCCGAATGCGGCGCACGCGTGGTCGTCGCCGACATCGACGTCGACGGTGCGAAGGAGCTCGCCGCCCGGCTGCCCGACGCGGCCGCCGTCGGGGTCGACCTCGACGACGCCGCGTCGATCGAACGCTGCGTCGGGGACGTCGGCCAAGTCGACATCCTCGTCAACAACGGCGGCGTGACCAGGGTCGAGCGGTTCGCCGAGAGCGACCACGCCCAGTGGGACCGCCTCTGGCGGATCAACCTGCGCGGGCCGATGCTGCTCAGCCGCCTGCTCGTGCCGGCCATGGTGGAGCGGAACTGGGGCCGCGCGGTGTTCATCTCGTCCGACAGCGCGCGGGTCGGCGCCGGCGGCGAGGTGGTGTACTCCAGCGTCAAGGCCGGCCTGCTCGGCCTGGCCAAGTCCCTCGCGCGGGAGACCGCCCGGTTCGGCGTGACCTCCAACGTCGTGTGCCCCGGCATGGTCGACACCCCGCTGCTGCGCTCGGTGGCGAAGGAGAAGCCGGCACTGCTGGAGACGATGGTCCGCCTGGTACCGCAGCGCCGCATCGGCGCACCCGAGGACGTGTCCGGCCTGGTCGCCTTCCTGTGCACGCCGCGCGCGGGCTATCTCACCGGGCAGGTCTTCAGCGCCAGCGGTGGCATGACGATGTCGTGAGATGCGCAACCGCGAGAAGGCGACGTACCACGCGCGCCGCGAGGTCGTGCTGGCGGTGGCCCGCGACCTCTTCGCCGAGCGCGGCTACCGGGCCACGACAGTCCGCGACATCGCCGACGCGTCGGGTGTCCTCTCCGGCAGCCTGTACCACTACTTCGACTCCAAAGAGACGCTCATCGACGAGATACTGTCGAGCTATCTCGATGAGCTGATCCTCGTGTACCGCGGAGTCGTCGCGGAGGGCGGCGACGCCCAGTCGACGCTGGCCCGCCTGGTCGCGGGCGCCTTCGGCGCGCTCGACCGGCACCGCGCGGCGGGCCTGGTCCTGCACAGCGAGCGCCACCACCTGGACCGGCTGCCCCGGTTCGCCCACTTGGTCGAGCGCGAGGCCGAGATCGAGCACATCTGGTCGGCGGTGATCGAGCGCGGCAAGACGAGCGGCGAGCTGCGCCCAGACATCGACGGGCGCCTGACGTACCGCTTCGTCCGCGACGGCGTCTGCGCCGCCGCCCGCTGGTCCTGCCCGGCGACGGAGCTCGCCGGGCAGTTCCTGGCCCTGCTCCTGGACGGCCTGCGGGGCTGACGGCCTACGCGGTCTGCAGGACGGCGGCACTGCCGTAGCTGCCGCCGAAGCCCGCGACCAGCGCCGTGCGCGCGCCTGGGACCTGGTTCGCCGGGGCCTCGCCGCGCAGCTGGCGCACCGCTTCCAGGACGTTGTTGAAGCCGTGCAGGGAGCCCTCCGACAGCAGGCCGCCGTGCGGGTTCACCGGTACCGCGCCCGCCGGGGCCGTCTCACCCGACCGCACCAGCTCGCCGGACTCGCCCGGAGCGCACAGGCCGAAGTCCTCCATCTGCTGGAGCTGGAGCGGCGCGTAGGCGTCGTACAGCAGCGACACGTCCACATCGGACGGTCGCACCTGAGCCGCGGCGTAGACCTGAGGCGCCACGTAGTGGGAGAAGAGGCGGGCGCCGTCCGCCGCGCGGGCGATGTTCGACGAGCCGGGGCCGCCGGCCCGTTCGGCGGCGCGGATCAGGACCGGGGCGTGGCCGCAGGAGCGGGCGCGATCGATTGACGTCACGACCAGCGCGGCGGCGCCGTCGTTCTCCTGGCAGCAGTCGACCAGCCGCAGCGGGGACGCCACGAACGGGCTCGCCAGGTACTCGTCCAGCGTCATCGGGTCGCGCCTCGTCGCGCGTTCGTTCAGGGCCGCGTTCGCGCGCGACCGCAGTACCACTGCCGCCGTGTCCTGCTCGTCCAGCCCGTGCTCGTAGAGGAAGCGGCGCGCCACCATCGCGAACAGGTGGACCGGGCCCCGCATGCCGTACGGCGCGACGAACTCCTCCTCGGCGCCGGCGCCGACCCGCAGCGCGCTCTGCCCGAGCCGCTTGCCGGTGCGCCCGTTGAGCGACCGGAACACCACGACCGTGCGGGCGGCGCCGGCCTCGATGGCGCGGGCCGCGTCGCCGAGGATCGACGCGCTCTGCGAGCCGCCGCCGGCGATGTCGTTGTGCCAGCGGACGCTCGGCAGGCCGAGGCCCTCGATGAGGTACTGCACGGCGATGGTGTCGTTCAGCCCGTACGTCAGCACGCCGTCCACCTCGGGCACCTCGAGGCCGGCGTCGGCGACGGCGGCGCGGACCGCTTCGAGGGCCATGTCCAGCACGGTCCGGTCGGACGCGCGGTACAGCGGCGTCGCCCCGATGCCGGCGACAACGGCCCGGGTCATGCCGCGTCCCGCACGATGAGCGCGTCGAGGGCCTCGACGACATCGCCGCGGACGTAGAGCGGGTTGACCTCCAAGGCCTGGTACTGCCCGCGCAGCCCGCCGCCGGCCCGGGCCATCGCGGCGATCGCGGCGACCAGCCGTTCCCGGTCGGCGGGCGGTATCCCGCGCACGCCGTCGAGCAGCGCGCCGCCGCGGAGCTCGCCGAGCATGCGGCCGATCTCGTCGTCGGACACCGGCAGGCCGCGCCACACCGTGTCGCGCAGCGCCTCGGCCAGCACCCCGCCCAGGCCGACTGCGAGGAGCGGACCCCACTGCGGATGGTCGAGGACCCCCACGATGAGCTCGACCCCTTCGGTACGCATGGGGGAGACCAGGACGCCGTCGACATCCCCGGCGACGGAGACGACCCGCGTGAAGGCGGCCGCGACGGCCGAGGCGTCGCGCACGTCGAGGACCACCCCGCCGATGTCGGACTTGTGGGCCAGCGAGGGGCTGCTCACCTTGACCGCGACGGGGAAGCCGAGGCGGAAGGCGGCGGCTACCGCGTCGTCGGCGGTCGTCGCCAGGGCCGCGGGGACGAGCGGCACGCCGAAGCGCCCCAGCACCTCCCGGGCGACGTGCTCGGACATCGAGTCGGGAATGGAGGCTGCGGGAGGCGAGTCGACCAAAGAGGGAACCGTCACCTGTGACCACCACAGGGCCCGCGCAAGCGCGTGCAGGCCGTGGTGGACGCCCGGCAGGCTCCACTCGACGCCGAGCTCCAGCAACAGCGCGGAGCGGCCCGGATTCAGCTCGGCATAGGCCGTTTCCAGCAGCAGTACCGGCAGCGGCCCCGACGAGGACACCTCGCTCAGGTCCGCGAAGAGCCGCTCCAGCACCCGCGCCGCCGGAGTGCCTGGGTCGGGCAGGTCGAGCGCGACGACGACGAGGTCGAGCCCGCCGTCGGCAGCCAGGGCGTCGAGCAGCCGGCGGAACACCGTCGGGTCGGTGACGAACGCGCCGGTGACGTCGAGCGGGTTCGAGACGGCCACCTCGGTCTGGAGCACCTCGTCGATCCGCGCGCGGGTCGCCGGCCGCAGTGCCGGCAGGTCGAGCCCGGCGGCGTGCGCCTCGTCGGCGATGAGCGTGCAGCGGCCGCCGGAGGGGGAGAGCACCGCGACCCGCGGTCCGGGCAGCCGGCCGGTCCGGGCGAGGAGCCCGGCGACGATGACGAGGTCCTCGAGCGAGTCGACCTCGACGACTCCGTGCTGGCGCAGCAGCCCGGCCAGGATCGCGTGGTCGTTGGCCAGCCCGCCGGTGTGGGCGGCGCTCACCCGCTGGCCGGCGTCGGTGCGCCCGACCTTGAGCAGCACGACGGGCACGCCGGCGGCCAGGGCGCGGGTGGCGGCGTCGAGGAAGGCCCGGGGCCGGCGCACCGACTCGGCGAACACGGCGATGCACCGGCTGCGGCCGTCGTCGAGCAGCGCGTCGATGACGTCGGCGCAGTCGACGACGCTCTCGTTGCCGGTGGTGACCACGTGGCTGATGCCGACCCCGTGGGCGTTGGCCAGCCGCAGTATCGCACGCGACAGCCCGCCGCTCTGGCTGACGACGGCGACCGTGCCCACCGCCGGCAGCTCCAGCCCGGAGGCGAGCATCCCGACGCCGTCGCACAGGTTGAGCAGCCCGAGGCTGTTGGGGCCGAGCACGCGCAGGCCCGTCTCCGCGGCCAGCGCGGCGAGCTCGGCCTGCCGCTGCTGCCCGTCGGTGCCGGCCTCGGCGAACCCGGAGGCGAGCACGACCGCGTTGCGCACGCCGATGCCGGTCGCCTCGCGCAGCGCCGGCAGCACCCGCTGGGCGTTCAGCACCACGAACGCGGTGTCCACATCGGAGAGCTCGGTCAGGCTGCGGGCCACCGGGCGGCCGAACTGCCAGCCGCCCTTCGGGTTGACCAGATGGACCGGGCCGCCCCCGACGGTGTCGAGGTTGTGCAGCAGCGACCGGGTCCAGACCGAACCCTCCGATGCGCCGACGACGGCGATGCCGTTGGGACGAAGGAAACTCATGCGGCGACTCCAAAGTTCGGAACAAGCCCGAATCCTTCGCGCTCTTCGAAGACCACCCGGACCGGCATGCCGATGTGCACGTCGTTCGGGTCGCAGGCCAGGACGTTGCCGAACGCCCGGGCGCCTTCCGCGAGGTCGATCCAGGCGATCACGTACGGGGTGGCCTCGGCGAAGCCGGGCGCGGCGGCCTTGTGCACGACGCTGAACGTGTACACGGTGCCGGCGCCGCTCACCTCCCGCCAGACGAGCGAATCGGACAGACCGCACGAGGGGCACCGGTCGATCGGGAAGTGGTGCCAGCGGTCGCAGCGGTCGCAGCGCTGCAGCGCGAGCCGGCGCTCCTGTGCCGCCGCCCAGTAGGGCGCGGCCAGGTCGCTGACGACAGGGGCCGGGGGCGTCATCACAGCTGCCGGATGACCGAGCCGGAGCGGTTCCAGGGCATCAGCAGCCGGCCGATGAGCTGGACCACCATGGAGAACACCAGACCGACGAGGGCGACCACGACGATGCCGACGTACGTCTGGCCGAGCACGAGCGTCGCGCGGCCCTGCTCGATGACGTGGCCGAGGCCGTTGCCGCCGAGGACGAACTCGACGCCGACCAGGATGAGCACCGACACGCCGGCCGCGATCCGCAGGCCCACGAAGATCTCCGGCAGGGCGGCCGGCAGCATCACGTGCCGGAACATCTGCCAGGTCGACAGGTTGAGCGTGACGCCCGCCTCCCGGTAGCCCGCCGGCACCGCGACCATGGCCGACATGGTGGAGATCCAGATGAAGAAGAAGACGGTGACCGCGATCAGGGCCACGACCGGCAGCTCGCCGAAGCCGAAGACGGTGAGGAACACCGGCAGCAGGGCCAGCTTCGGTACCGTGTACAGCGCGTTGAGCAGCGGGTCGAGCGCTGCGCGGATCGGCCGCCACAGCCCCATCGCCACCCCGAAGAGCGCGCCGGCGGCCGACCCGATGACGTAGCCGAGCCCGGTGCGGCGCAGGCTGGCCAGCAGGTCCGGCCACAGCGAGTCGCGCTGCCACATGTCCCAGGCCGAGCGGCCGATGTCGACCGGCGACGGGTAGAGCCGCCGGTCGATCCAGCCGGCGTCGCAGGCGACCTGCCACAGCACGGCGAGCAGCAGCGGCACGCCGGCGCCGAGCGCCAGGTCGCGCAGCCGCAGCAGGCGGGCCCAGCGCTCCGGGGCGAGCTCGTGGCGGCCCGGCGCCCGCAGGATCCGGCGGGTCTCGGCCCGGGTCAGGGTCTGGCTAGGCATCGGTACCTCCGGTCACAGTCGCCAGGTAGGCGTCGACCTCGTGCCGCAGGCAGTCCCACAGCTGCGCCTTCAGGTCGGCGAACGCGGCCGAGTCGCGGACCGCGGCGGCCCGGGGCCGCTCGAACGGCACCTCCGTCGAGCGCACCACCCGGCCGGGCCGGGCGCTCATCACCACGACCCGGTCGCCGAGCAGGATCGCCTCCTCCAGGCTGTGCGTCACGAACACCACCGTGCGCCGGTCCCGCTGCCACAGCCCGAGCAGCTCCTCCTGGAGCACCTGGCGCAGCTGGGCGTCGAGCGCCGCGAACGGCTCGTCCATGAGCAGGATCTCCGGGTCGAGCGCGAACGCCCGGGCGATGCCGACCCGCTGGCGCATGCCGCCGGAGAGGGTGCTGGGGTACGCCGTGCGGAACTCGGCGAGGCCGAGCTGGCCGAGCCAGTGGTCGGTGCGGCGGCGGGCCTCCGCCCGGCCGAACCCGTTGACCTCCAGGGCGAAGCGGACGTTCTGCTCGACGGTCTTCCAGGGGTAGATGCCGTGGTCCTGGAAGACCATCGACAGCGGTACCTTGCCGTCGCCCCGGGTGGCGATGGTGACCTCGCCGGCGGTGGGCCGCAGGATCCCGGCGACGATGCGCAGGAACGTGGACTTGCCGCAGCCGGAGGGGCCGACGACGCAGACGAACTCGCCGTCGTCGATCGTGAGGTCGAGCGGGCCGAGGCCGGAGACGGCGCCGAAGTCGCGCCGGACGCCCTCGGCCAGGATGGCGGCGGTTCCGGTTCGCATGTCAGCGTCCCTCGACCGCGTCGGTGTAGAACGAGCGGTCGACCAGCTCGGACTCGGCGATCGCCGTCTTGTAGTCGACCCGGCCGAGCTGGAGGAACCAGTCCTGCTCGCGCTGGGTGGTGCCGGCCCGGATCTCCCAGTCGAAGACCAGCGACGGCGTGCCCTTGATCGCCTCCGGGGTGGCGCCGGTCGCCTCGGCGATGGCCTGGACGGCGGCGGGGTCGCTCTGGTAGTCGCCGGCCAGGTACGTGTTGATGGTCCGAGCCAGGGCCCGCACGAACGCGACGCCGGCGGCCCGTTTCTCCTTGGCGAGGGCCGGGCCGAAGAAGAACCCGCCGAGCGGCTCGCCGGCCGGCTGGGTGGCGACGAGGACGTAGTTGCTGTCGTTGGCGATCGGCAGCCAGTACGGGTCGACGAGCCAGGCCATGTCGGCGGCGCCGTTCTTCAGCGCGGTCACCTGGTCGGCGCTGGGGATCTTCACGATCTCGACGTCGTTGACCGAGATGCCGCTGCTCTTGAAGGCCTCGGCCATCGGGTACGTCGTGGAGCTGGTGAAGCCGACGTTGCTGGCCAGCTTCTTGCCCTTGAGCTGGGCGAGGTCGGGCTTGGCCGGGTCGGTGAACAGGCTCTTGCGGGCCCACAGCCCGGTCTGCGCCTTCGCCGGGTCGGCCGCGTCGGGCGGGTAGAAGTTCCCGGCGACCCAGGTGAGGTCGATGTCCTTGTTCACGGCGTTGAAGAAGCCGGCTTCGAGCGAGCCGGTGGTGCCGTCGAGGTTGCCGGACAGCACCTGCGGCACCGCGTCGGCGAACGGCAGCACGACGATCTCGACGTCGAGGTTCTCCTTCTGGAACTCGCCCTTGCTCTGGGCGAGCAGCAGCGGCGCGATGAACTCGGCCTTGACTGCGGTGGCGAAGCGCAGCTTGGCTGTCTGCGGCAGCGGCCGGGGGCCGGGCAGGCCCTTGTCGCAGCGGGCGACCGGGCGCTTCGCGTCGCGGTTGGCCGGGTCAGACTTGCCCCCGGTGCCGCACGGGCTGCCCGCGACGGTTGACTCGGCGACGGGGGTGCCGCCACCGCCGTTGCAGGCCGAGGACAACAGCAGGGCGGTGAGGACGGTCGCGGCGGAAAGAACGGACCTACGCGGCATGGCGGTCTCCTGGGGCGGCGGGGACACAAGGGGCCGCCTCGTTCCTATCAGCGGGCACCCTCTTGGTCAAGCGCTTGTTTGATCACCGGGATCCGGCGACGCTGGAGCGATGCAGACGCCAGTCGGGCCGGCGGCCCGGTTCTTCGAGGACTTCACCGTTGACGAGGAGTTCTTCACGCAGGGCCGTACGGTGACCCAGACCGACCTCACGTTCTGGTCGATGTTCACCGGGGACTTCAATCCGATCCACGTCGACAGCGCCTTCGCGCGCGAGCACAGTCCGTTCGGCACGGTGGTACCGCAGGGCCTGCTGGCCGTCGCGATCGCCTCCGGCCTGCAGGAACGCCTCGGCATCTTCGCCGGGACGGGCCAGGCGATGCTCGGCCAGACGATCACGTTCGCGGCTGCCGTGGTGGTCGGCGACACGCTGCGGGTGCGCCTCACGGTGCGCACCCTGACGCCGTCGCGGCGGCCCGGCACGGGGCGCGTCGCGTTTGACTATGCGATCGAGGTGGTCGAGCGGGGCTTGACGGCCGTGACGGGCACACTCGACGTGCTCTGCCTGCGGCGGGAGGCGGTTCAACGGCCTTCCGCCGACTCCTAGTCAAGCAATCGCTTGTTTAATACAGTGAGCACATGTCAACGTTCGACCCGAAACAGTTCCGGCAGGTGCTGGGGCACTACCCGACGGGGGTCACCGTCATCACGGCGTGTGGCGACGACGGCGTGCCGGTCGGCATGGCGGTCGGCTCGTTCACCTCGGTGTCCCTCGATCCGCCGCTGGTCGCGTTCTTCCCGGACAAGAGCTCCACGACGTTCCCGAAGATCCGCGACGCCGGCGCCTTCTGCGTCAACGTGCTCGCTGCCGACCAGGAGCACGTCTGCCGGGCGATGGCCGCCAAGGGCGCCGACAAGTTCGCCGGGATCGCCTGGCGGCGGCTGCCGTCCGGCGCCCCCGTCCTCGACGGCGCCGTCGCCTGGATCGACTGCGAGCTGGACGTGCTGCACGAGGCCGGCGACCACTACATCGCCGTGGGGCGCGTGTGCGGGCTCGACGTCGCGCGGCCCTCGCTGCCGCTGGTGTTCTTCCAGGGCGGCTACGGACGGTTCGCCCCGATGTCGCTGACCGCGCCCGCCGAGCCCGACCTGGCCGAGCTGCTGTGGCAGGTCGACCTGGCCCGGCCCACGATGGAGGAGGTCGCCGCCGACCTCGGGGTGGAGTGCCTGGCCACCGCGCTGGTCGGCGGCGAGCTGGCGATCCTGGCCTGCACGGGGCGACCGAACGGCCGTTCGGTGCCGACCCGGGTCGGCCAGCGGATCCCGTTCGTCCCGCCGCTCGGTGGGCCGTTCGTCGCCTGGGCCGGTGAGGCCGCGGTGGCCGAGTGGCTGGCCCGGCTCGGGCCCGGCGCCGCGCCGGACGACGTGCGGCGCCACCGCGAGGTGCTCGCCCGGGTGCAGGAGCGCGGCTGGTCGCTCGGCCTGGGCAGCGCGTCGCACCGGGAGCTCGAGGTGGCGCTGGCCCTGCTGCCGCTGCGGGGGCCGCGGGAGCGGGAGTGGCAGCACGTGCGGCGGGTCGTCGACCGGCTCGGCGGGGAGTACGAGCCCGAGGACCTCGGTGCCCGGGCGGCCTACCAGGTGCGCAACGTCAACGTGCCGGTCTTCGGGCCGGCCGGCGACGTGGTACTGCTGCTGAGCATCTACCGGCTGCCGCACGAGTCGGCCCTCGACGACGTGTACCGGTACCGCGACCGGATGCTGCTGGCCGCGGACGCCGTGACCGTGGCACTCGGCGGCCGTCGCCCGGTCGCTGCTTGACAGACGTTGGTCGATCTACGGTGGTAGATCGACCAACGTCGGCGTTCTCGCTCAGCGGGGCGGCTGGTTCGACAACCGCGAGCCGGGGAAGGGCGCCAGCAGCCCCTCCTGCCACGGCCCGGTGAGGAACTTCCGGGCCGTGCGCCGCCACGTCAGGAGCCGCTCGTCGCCCGGCACCCCGTCGTCGAGGCCGAGCGTCGCGTCGTATGCCCGCTGTACCGCTAAATGTGAGTCCATGTCCGTGCCCCAGAACGTGACGACCTCGGAGTCGCTGAGCAGCACCTCGTAGAGGCCGACCAGGCGGTGGTTGTAGTCGGCCAGGATCGGGGCCCGCTGCTCACGGACCGCGGCGAGGTAGTCCAGGGCCGCGCCCGGGCGCACGGTCGCCACGTCGTAGAGGAAGAACGGCGCCGTGTACCCCTCGGTGCGCAGCGCCTGCAGGTCCGGGGTGCCGGGCACCCCGCCCATCGGCCGGGAGTACGCGTGGTGGCGCATGCCGTCGATGTTCGACAGGAACAGCCGCGGGTCGACGTTGTCGTAGATGTCGAGCATCTGCCGCCAGCCGCCGTCCCAGCCGCCGATGCAGTCCCACAGCGTCACTGCCTTGAACTGCACGTGCCCGGTGATGCCGACGGCGTAGAACGCGCCGACCAGGTCGATGTCGTGGGAGCGGACCGACAGGCCGCTGGTGAGCTCGGCGTCCCCGATCGCGCGGTCCTCGTCGGCCCGCTTGTAGCCGGTCAGCCAGCTCAGATAGTCCAACGGGCGCTGTGAGTGCATGGGATGGAAATAGACCTCTTCGAGCAGGTAGATACCCCGGTGCACGGCGGATCCTCCTTGACCTAGCGCTTGATTGGCTCAACCCTAAAACCTGGGAAATTGGGGGTCAACGCCCAACCAAGCGTTTGGTAGGATCACCGCATGCGGTTCGGCGTCAACCTCGGTCTGCTGCACCCCGCCGTCTGGAGCGACGTCGCCGTCGCCGCCGACGAGCTCGGCTTCGAGTCGGTCTGGATCCCCGAGCACCTCGTCTTCACCACCGACATGGCCGACTCGGCGTACCCGGGCGCGGCCGACGGTGCCCCGCCCGTGCCGCCGGACACCCCGCTGTTCGACGCGCCGACGTTCCTGGCCGCCATCGCCGCCCGGACCCACCGGATCAAGCTCGGCACGTACGTCTACCTCTTCGGCCTGCGCCATCCGATCATCGCGGCCCGCGCGTTCGGTACCCTGGACTGGATCTCCGGCGGCCGGGCCCTGGTCGGGGTCGGCGCGGGCTGGCTCGCCGCCGAGTGGCGGGCCGTGGAGCTGGAGTTCGGCAGCCGCGGCAAGCGCCTCGACGAGGCGATCGAGGTGGCCAAGCGGCTTTGGACCGAGCCGGTCGTCGACCACCACGGGCGCTTCTACTCGTTCGACAATGTGGTGTTCGCGCCGAAGCCGGTCGCGCAGCCGCACCCGCCGCTGCTCGCCGGCGGCGAGGGGGCTGCGTCGCTGCGCCGGGCGGTGCGGCTGTGCGACGGCTGGATCAGCATGCCGCACACGTTGGAGAGCGCCACGCCGCAGATCGAGGCGCTCCACGAGCAGCTGGAGTTGGCGGGGCGCGATCCGGCCGAGTTCCAGACCACGGTCAGCGCGTTCGGGGCCCCGCCGGCGGAGATCGAGCGCTTCGCCGCCCTGGGCGTGCACCGCCTGATCGTGCGCCCGGCCGTGCGCTCGCGCGACGCCGTGCGCCAGCTGACCGAGTTCGCCGACCGGTACGGCGTCCGATGATGGACCCGGAGGTGCTTCCGGCGGCACTCGCCTTCGGCCGGCTGGACTTCACGAATCCCGCTGTGTTGCGGTGGCCGGCTCCGGCCGCTCGCGATGGGGTGGCCGTCCTTGACGTCGGTCCCGGCGTGCGCGTCCACCGGCCGGCCGGCGCCGGCGGCGACCTGCCCGTGGTCGTCTGGTGCCACGCCGGCGGCTTCTGCATCGGCTCGGCCGCCGACGACGACCCGCTCTGCGCGCGGCTCGCGACCGGCGCCGACGCGATCGTGGTCGCCGTCGACTACCGGCTCGCGCCCGAGCACCCTTACCCGGCCGCGCTCGACGACGGCTACACCGTGCTCACCTGGCTGGCCGATGGCGGCCTGCCGGGCGCCGACCCTGCGCGAATCGCGGTCGCGGGCGCCAGCGCCGGTGGCGGGCTCGCCGCCGCGCTCGCCCTGCTGGCCCGCGACCGGGGCGGCCCGTCAGTGGTGTTCCAGCTGCTGAGCCAGCCGTTGCTGGACGACCGGCTCGGCACGGCGTCGATGCGGGCCGGTGCCGACGCCGCCGTGTTCAACCGTTTCGACGCGGCGACCTGCTGGTCCCACTATCTCCGCGGCCTGGACGGCGCACCGGTACCGGTGTACGCCGCGCCGCTTCGGGCCACGGACCTGTCCGGGGTCGCCCCCGCGTACGTCCTCGCTGCCGGCCTGGACTGCCTGCGCGACGAGGCGATCGCATACGCCCTCGCCATGCAGCGCGACGGCGTCCCGGTTGAGCTGCACGTCGCTCCGGGCGTGCCGCACGGCTTCGGCGCGGTGGCGCCCAAGGCCCGGGTCAGCCGAGCCGCGGTGGCCGAGTACGTGTCCGTGCTCCGAGCCGCACTGCACCGAGGGGAGCCGTCGTGATCGAGCCGCACAACTGGAACCGGTGGGGAGCCGACGACGAGCGCGGCACGCTCAACCTGCTGACCCCGGAGGTCGTGCTGGCCGCGCTGGGCAGCGTCCGCCAGGGCCGGGTGGTGAGCCTGGCCCTGCCGATCCGCGGCTCGACGTCGAGCCCGGCCCGCCTGGGCGTGCCCCACCTCCCGGGCCGCCCACTGCCGCAGCACTTCATGTCGGTGGACGGCGGCGACTACGCGGCCGGCACCCGCCCGATCGGCCCCGGCCTGTGCGTCTGCGACGACGCGTTGGTGGTCTCCCCGCACGGCACCACGACGCACCTCGACGCACTGTGTCACATGTGGACGGGCGACAAGCTCTACAACGGCCACGACGCGGCCCGGGTCCGCAGCTACGGCGCGACGCGCTGCGGCATCGACAAGACGGGCGGCGTGGTCACCCGAGGCGTCTTCCTGGACGTGGCCGCGCAGGGAGGCGTGCTGCACCTGGACGGCGGTGTCCGCATCGGTCCCGACCAGCTCGAAGCGTGCGGCGTGGACGTCCGCCCGGGCGACGCGGTGGTCATCCGCACCGGCTGGCCGCTGGTGCACGCCTCGGACCCGTCCCGCTACGCCCACCCGCAGCCCGGCCTGTCCTACGAGGCCGGCCTGTGGCTGGCCGAGCGCGACGTGGCCCTGGTCGCCATGGACAACGCCGCGATCGCGGCCCTGGACGACCACGGCCGCTGCGCCGAGCCCCTGGAGGAGGACCTGCACCTGCTGTTCCTCTGGCGCCACGGCATCCACCTGCTGGAGATGCTCTGGCTGGAGGAGCTGCACACGCTGGCCGCAACCGACTTCCTGTTCACGTTGGCCCCGCTGACCATCGAGGGTGGCACGGCAAGCCCCGTCAACCCCCTGGCCGTTCTGTAGGCAGACCGCCGAGCGGATAGGCGATAGGTTGACCGGGTGCAGGCACCTTCACCGCCTGGAGCGGCGGCGCCATCCCGCCCGCGCCCGCCCCCGACGTCTCCATCGCCGGGCCCGGCAACGGCGGCAGCACGACGATCCGGTTCCCGCGCGGGTTCTCCGGCCGGGTCTACTTCTCGTTCGGTGAGCGGATCAAGTTCTTCCTGACCCCCGACGGCCTCGTGCCACCGTCGACACCCGGCGGGCGGTGGCCCGCGCAGTCATCCTGCTCGCCGACGCGCTCGGGCTCGAAACCGTCGCCGAGGGCGTGGAGAGCCCGGAGCAGGCGGCCGTGCTCCGGGAGCTCGGCTACACGCTGGGCCAGGGGTACCACCTGGCCCAGCCCATGACCGCGGAAGGCGTCTCCCGCCTGCTGGCCCGCCGGCTACACGATCGGGTACCCGCCGCCGCCGTACGCCTCGTCGAGGGCGTCGTAGTCGGGGGTGAAGCCACGCCGCGGCAGTGACTCGGCGAAGACGACGTGGCCCGGCTTCTTGTACGAGGCGATCTGATCGCGTACATGCGCCACCACGTCGTCGGCGGTGAGCGCCGGGTCGGTCGCGACCACGATGGCCTTGACGGTCTGGCCCCACCGCTCGTCGGGCACGCCGATGACGGCCGCCTCCTTGATGCCGGGGTGGGTCGCGAGCGCGCGCTCCACCTCGGCCGGGTAGACGTTCTCGCCGCCCGACTTGATCATGCGCAGCTTCGGGCCGATGAACGTGATCGTGCCGTCGGTCTCGCGGCGGGCGAGGTCGCCGGTGTGGTGCCAGCCGCCGGCTCGCTTCGCCGCGTTGAGCTCGGGCCGGTTCCAGTACCCGCTGAACATGATCGGCCCCCGGGCGACCATCTCGCCGACCTCGCCGGCCGGCAGCTCGGCGCCCCCGGCGTCGACGATGCGGACCTGGGCGAACGGCGACGGCCGGCCGTGCGAGCCGAGCGCGCCGAGGCCCAGGCCGGTGAAGGTGAGCATCCCGGCCACCTCGGACTGGCCGTAGCCGCCGAGGGCGCGGCCCCACGGGCTCTCGTCGACGGTGATCATCGCGTTCCAGACGTCGCTGCCGGCGCTGAAGTGCAGGCTGGACAGGTCGTGCCGGGGCTTGCCGTCCTCGCCGGTGTTCGCCTCGACCAGCTGGTCGAGCATCGGGCCGTAGAGGAACGCCGACGTGCAGCGCTCCTGCTCGACGAGGCGGCAGACCTCGGCCGGCACGAACCCCGGCGTGAACACGTTGGTGCCGCCCAGGTGGAGCGTGGCGAGGCAGAACATCATCGTACCGACGTGGAACAGCGGGCCGGAGTTGAGGTACGTGAATCCGGGCTCGATCTGGCGGATCCAGCCGATCGACACGCTGTGGGTGAGCAGCGCGGTGTGCGACAGCAGCGCGGCGCTCGGCCGGCCGTCGAAGGCGGCGGTGTAGAGGGCGAGGACGGGCAGGCCGGGGTCGACGGACCGCTCGTCGTCTTCCGGGGGAGCGTCGTCGAGCCACCGCCGGTAGTCGTCGCCGTCCTCGACCCATCGCGCGTCCGGCGCCGCGTCCTGGGACTCGCGGGCCGCGTCGCCCAGCGCCGGCTGCCAGACGACGACCCGCGGGTCGAGGTCGCGCAGCACGAACCGCAGCTCGTCGGCCGACTGCCGGGCGTTGGCGGGGCAGAGCACGGCGCCCAGCTTGGCGCAGCCGAGCAGCAGTTCGAGCACCCGGGCCGAGGTCTGCCCGAGCCACAGCACCCGGTCGCCGGCCTCGACGCCGGCCACGGCGAGCGCGCTCGCGACCCGGTTGGCGCGGTCGTCGAGCTCCACATAGGACAGCCGCTCGGCGCCGTCCACCGCCGCGGTCACCCCCGGGCGGCTGCGGCGGTGCTCGCGTGCCAGGTCGCCCAGCGTGAGCCGGTGGAGCGTATCCATGTGTACCTCCTAGTAGGCGCCCTGCCGCGCGAAGATCCGCCGCGGGTTGTCGACCATCATCGTGGTGATCTGCTCCTCGGTGACCCCGCGGGCGCGCAGTGCCGGCAGGACGTCCTGGGAGATGTGCAGCATGTGGTAGTTGGGGAACATCTGGCGCTGCTTGACGGCGTCGATGCGGTCGCTGAAGCAGAACGCGTCGTGGGAGAGCACCATCCGGTCGGCGTGGCCCCGCTCGCAGAGCGTCGCGACCGTGGCCACCCGGGTCTCGAACGGGCAGATGCTGTCGATGCCGAAGCGGTCCATGCCGAGGTACGAGCCGGCGGCGATGAGCTCCTCGAGGTACGCGATGTCGGTGGAGTCGCCGGCGTGGCCGATGACGACCCGGGTCAGGTCGACGCCCTCCTCGGCGAAGATGCGCTGCTGGTCGAGGCCGCGCCGGGTGCTCGACTCGGTGTGGGTCGAGATCGGCGCGCCGGTCTCCCGGTGGGCCTGGGCGACCGCCCGCAGCACGCGCTCGACGCCGGGGGTGACGCCCTGGTGGTCGGTGGCGCACTTGAGGATGCCGGCGCGCACGCCGGTCCGGCCGATGCCCTCGGTGATGTCGCGGACGAAGAACTCCACCATGCGGTCCGCGCCGCCGAAGATGGTGCCGGGCCCGCGGTGGGCGAAGTACCCGGGCAGGGTGTCGTACGTGTACACGCCCGTCGCGACGATGATGTTGACGTCGGTCAGCTCGGCGACCCGCTGGACGGCGGGCACGAACCGGCCGAGGCCGATCACCGTGAGGTCGACGATCGTGTCGATACCGGCCCGCTTGAGCGCGTTGAGCTTGTCCGCGGCCTCCTGGGCCCGGGACAGCTCGTCCCAGCCCTCGGGGATGTCGGGCCAGTTCCACAGGATCTCGGGGGAGAGGCCGAAGACGTGCTCGTGCATGAGTGTCGTGCCCAGCGTGCCGGCCGGCACGGGTCCGCGGACGGTGGGGACGCTCATGCGCGGGAGACGATCGGGAAGTCGGCGTGATCGAAGACCTCGTTGATCTTCAGGCCGAGGTCGTCGGTCTGCTTGAACGGCGAGCCGGTGTAGAGGGTGCTCGCATCGAAGTAGGTCCAGGCGAACGACAGGCGCGGGCTGGAGTGGACGTTGGGCGCGGCGCCGTGGACGGTCAGCGCGGTGTGGATGGTCGCGTCGCCGGGCTTGAGATGCAGCGGCGGCGAGAGCTCCAGCTCGGCCAGCCACGGGTGCTGCTCGACCATGGCGTCGCCGTCGCGGACGAACGAGCGCCCGAGCGGGCCGTAGCGGTGCGAGCGATCGTAGAAGCGCAGCGAGCCCATGTCGGCCGGGGTGTCGACCAGCGCCATCCAGACGGTGAGCATGACCGCCCGGTCCATGGGGAACCAGGGGAAGTCCTGGTGGAACATCGTGGCACCGTGGGTGCCGCCGGCGGGCTCCTTGATGAGCAGGTTGTTGATCTGCAGCCGGACCTGCGGGTGACCCGGCATGAGCCGCGCCGCGTTGTCGGCCATGACGGGCGAGAACACCGGCTGCGCGAAGTCGGCGTCGACCTCGGCGAGGCCGCGGTTCTGCCCGAAGGCCTGGGCCACGGCCGACACGGACACGGCGCCGCTGGGGTGGTGCAGCTCGTGCGCCTTGGCGGACAGGCGCTCGACCAGTTCACCGGAGACGAGCCCCGGCGCGTGCAGCCAGCCGTGCTCGGTGTAGAACGCAACCTCTTCCTCGCTGAGGCGGCGGACGGGGTCGGTCATGACGTCCTCCCTCGAATATGTTTACAATGCGATACGTAAAGCAAAGCAGCGGAAGGAGTGCGATGTCAAGGGAGCGGGGCCGTCCCCGGGTCGCGAGCACCGATACCGCGGTGCTGCAGGCGACGCGCGAGCTGCTCACCGAGGTCGGCTACGAGCGGCTGAGCTACGAGCTGGTGGCGCAGCGGGCCGGCGTGACCCGGCCGACGGTGTACCGGCGCTGGCCGTCGAAGGCGCTGCTGGTGTACGACGCGGCGTTCCCGGCCGACGACATCGCGCCGATCAGCGACAGCGGCGACTTCCGCCGGGACGTGCTGCGCCTGGTCGAGGCGGCGGTGCGCTCCTACTCGCGGCCCGAGACCCGCGCCGCGCTGCCCGGCCTGCTGCCGCTGTTCGAGCGCGGCTCGGAGCTGCGTGAGCACGCCCGAGACCCGCTGGAGGCGGCCGCCCGCGGCCAGTTCAGGGCTGTGGTCGAGGGCGCGGTCGCGCGCGGCGAGACGCCGGCGTCGACCGACCCCGACCTGCTCTTCGACGTGCTGGTCGGCGCGGTCGTGTTCCACCTGGTCTTCCGCGGCGGCGACCGGCCGGACCTCGCGACGGCGATCGTGGACCTGGTCCTGCAACGTTGACGACATTGACGTCAGGTGCCGGCGAGAGCCTTGACGACCGGCAGGAAGTCGTCGAGGTCGCGGTCGTTGTGCAGGACGAAGTAGTTCAGGCCGTGCTCGTCGCGCCAGTGCCGCAGCTTGTCGACGCGCTCCTCGACGCTGCCCAGCAGCACCTGCGGCGTCTCGGCCTGTGGGCCGACGTTGGCCGCGCTCCACTCGCCGAGCCGGCTCGCCGCGCCGATCTGCTGCACGCTTGTGCCGACGTCGAGCGTGGCCCACCGCTCGCCGGCCGCCTCGCGAACCAGGTCGATCTTGCGGATGAAGGCCGCGACCCCGGCGTCGGCCTCCGACGGCGCGCTGCCGTCGGCGCGCACCTGGACGGCCAGGTTGATCGCGTCGGCCTCGCGGGCGGCCAGGCGCAGCATCGCCGGTCCGCCGCCGCCGAGCAGGATCCGCGGGTGCGGGCGCTGCTTCGGCAGCGGCTCCATGGCCAGCTCGTCGATGCGGTAGTGCTCGCCCACGTACGAGAACGGGCCACCGCGCCACAGTCCCTTGAGGACGGTCAGCGCCTCGGCCAGGCGGGCCACCCGCACGGCCGGCGGGTCGAACGTGAGCCCCGCCTTGTCGTACTCCATCCGCATCCAGCCCGTGCCGATGCCGAGCTCGAGCCGGCCCTCGGAGAGCAGGTCGACGGTGGCCGCCTCCTTGGCCAGGGCCACGGGGTGCCGGTAGTCGTTGGAGAGCACCATCGTGCCCAGCCGCAGCCGGGTCGTGGCGCACGCGGCGGCGGTCAGCGCCGGCATCGGGGCGAAGCGCGGGCCGACGAAGTGGTCGGGGACGAAGAGGATGTCGAAGCCCGAGTCCTCCAGCATGCGGGCCTTCTCGGCCCATGCCTTGGCCGAGTCGGCCAGCCGGACGACGGCCCCGAACCTGAACTCCCGGCGGGTCATGGGTTCCTGCCTTCCATCGCGTGAACGCCGGTCCACCGCTTGACCGCCGCGATCGCGGTCGCGGCGGCGTCGAGCGTGCCGTAGAGGGGGACGCCGGCGGCGACGGCGGCGGCGCCGATGCGGTCGGCCGCGTCGCCGGGGGCGGTGTCGAGGTTGCGGGCGGCGACGGTCACCCGCGCCGCCCCGGCCAGTTCGGGGAGCAGGCCGAGCAGGTCGACCAGCGGGGCGAGGTCGCCGGTGCCGTAGCTGAAGTAGCTCTGGACGTTGACGTGCAGCAGGATGTCCGGATAGGCCTGGCCGGCCAGGACGGGGCCGAGCACGCGGGCCGCCAGGTCCAGCGGGGAGGCCGGTCCGATCGGTACCTCGACCGGGTTGGTCACGCTCGTTCCCGCGCCGAAGCCGTTGTCCCGCAACGCCTGTCGGGTCGCCGCCACGATCGGGGCGAGGGTCAGGCCGGCCCGGTCGCAGGCGTCGGTCGCCAGCACCGAGGCGCCCCCGCCGGGGCCCACGACCAGCACGTCGGTGCCGGGAACGGCGGGACGGTGCGCGTACACCTGGAGCATCCGCAGCACGCCCAGGAAGTCCTCCAGCGTGGACACCCGGATCGCGCCGGTGCCGACGGTGATCGCGTCCCACAGCCGGTCGTCGCCGGCGAGCGAGCCGGTGTGCGAGGCGACCGCGTCGGTGCCCTGGCGGCTCAGGCCGCCGGGCAGGAGCACCACCGGCTTGCGGGCGCGGCGCAGCGCCCGCACCAGCCGGGCGCCGTCGCGGGGGCCCTCCAGGTAGCAGCCGACGACCCCGGTCTCGGGGTCGTCGACCAGCCATTCGAGGAGCTCGCCCGCGGCGACGTCGATCCCGTTGCCGAGGCTCACCACCCGGGCGAACCGGATCCCGCGCCGGCCGCCGGCGGTGGTGATGTCGCCGGCCAGTCCGCCGCTCTGGGACAGGACGCTGACCGGGCCGGGCTCCAGGCTCTGCCCGAACGTGAAAACCTGGCGGCCGCGGGGCGCGTACGTGCCGAGGCAGTTGGGCCCGAGCAGGCGGGTCTTCGCCGAGCGCAGCGCGCCCAGGAGCTCCCGCTCCCGGTCGGCACCGCCGGCGCCGGTCTCGCCGAAGCCGCCGCTGACCACCTGCACGAACCGGGCCGCCCCGGCGGTGCCGGCGACGAGCGCCGGCGCCTGCGCGGCGGGGACGGTGACGAGCAGGTAGTCGACGCCGCCGGGGATGTCGGCGACGGAGGGCACCGCCGGCACGCCGTCGATGCGGTCGGCGGACGGGTGGATCGCGAACAGGGTGCCGTCCGTCCACCCGGCCGCGCGGTACGCCTGGAGGAAACGATTGCCGAAGCCTTGTCTGGTCGCCGAGGCACCGGCGACGGCCACCGTGCGCGGGCTGAAGAGCGGTCCGAAGTCGGTGCCCGACGGTTCGGGCGGGGGAGGTTCGATCGTGGTTCGCAGCAACAGGCGGGCGTCGAGGGCGACGGCGCCCGACGGGCCGAGGGCGACCGGGTTGCACTCGAACTCGGCGAGCCGGTCGCCGAAGTGGTCGACCAGGGGCCCCGACACGGCGACGAGGAGGGCGGCGAGGGCGGCGCGGTCCAGCGGCGGGCCGCCGCGGACGCCGTCGAGCAGGGCCGCGCCCGGGAAGGCGGCGATCATCTCCTCGGCGTCCGCGGGCGTGAGCGGGGCGAGGCGGGAGACAGTGCGGTCGATGACCTCGGCGAGGGTGCCGCCGAGGCCGAGGAGGACCAGGTGGCCGAACGGCGGCCGGTGCACGACGCCGACGATGAGCTCGAGGCCGATCGGTAGCTGCTCCTCGACGAGGAAGCCGGCGAGGGAGGGGATCCGCTCACGCATGCGGTCCGCGGCGGCGGCGACGGTGGTGGCGTCGTGGCCGAGCTCGACGGCGCCGATGTCGGACTTGTGGATGATGTCGGGGCCGAATGCCTTGAGCACCAGCGGCGGCGTGAGCCCGGCGGCGTCGGTGCCGACCACGCCGTTGGGGACCTGCACGCCGAAGCGGCGCAGGAGGGCCTTCACCTCGGGCTCGGGGACGACGACGGTCATGGGGCGGCCTCCCAGCTCAGCAGCGACAGGCCCGGCTCGATGTCGGCGAAGCGCAGCCGCACCGGGTCGCCGGTGCGGGGCTCGCCGGTGCCGGTCCAGCCGCCGGGCAGCAGCAGGTCGGGCTGGTCGGCCAGGCGTACGAGGACGGTGACGTGGGGCAGCGGCAGACCGGGCGCGAAGGGCCGGTGGCTGCGGATCCAGCTCGCGACCGTGCCGTCACCGGCGCTGGGTCGCCAGGTCCAGCCGAAGCCGCCGCACCCGGCGCACATCGCGCGCGGCGGCCAGCGCAGTTCGCCGCAGCCGTCGCAGCACTGCAGCACCAGCTCGTGCCGAGCGACCGCCGCCCACCACTCGGCCGAGTCCCGGTCGGTCCGTGGTTGCCGCCAGTTCATTGCGGGCCGCCCAGGATCAGGGCCGACGTGACGCCGCCGACGTAGCCGGGCTGGGCGCTCACCAAAGCGGTGCGGGCGCCGGCCACCTGGCGGTCGCCCGCGTCGCCGCGGAGCTGGTCGACGGCCTCGGCGACGTGGTTCAGGCCGTGCACGTACCCCTCGGAGAGGTGACCGCCGTGCGTGTTGACCGGCAGCGTGCCGCCGATCGCCGTCTCGCCGGCCAGGATGAACTCGGCCGCGCCACCCGGCGGGCAGAAGCCGTAGTCCTCCAGTTGCAGGGGCACGAGCGGGGTGAACGCGTCGTACAGCTCGGCGACGTCGATGTCCGACGGGGCCAGCCCGGCCGCGCGGAACAGTCGCGGCGCCATCAGTGCGGCGGCGCTGGGGGCAAGCGTCGAGCGGCCCGTCGAGTACAGCGTGTCGCCCCCGCCGGTCGCGAACGCGCGAAGGTGCACGGGCGGACGAGCCAGGTCCCGGGCGCGTGAGGCCGACGTGAGGACCACGGCGACGGCGGCATCCGTCTCCAGGCAGCAGTCCAGCAGCCGCAGCGGCTCGACCACCCACGGGGACGCGAGATAGTCGTCCAGCGACAGGGGAGTGCGCAGCATCGCCCGCGGGTTGCGGGCAGCGTGCGAACGCTGGGTGACCGACACCGTGCCGAGCACGCGCTCGTCGAGGGCGCCGCCGTCGAGCAGTTCGCGGGCGAGCATCGCGAACTGCTGCGGCGGCGCCAGGTAGCCGTAGGGCACCTGGTACTGGAACTCGGCGAGCGGCGGCGCGTCGCGCCCGGTGCCGCCCATCCGGAACTCCGACCGGGCGTTGATGGCCCGCCAGCACACCACCACCGACGCCTGCCCGGTGGCGATGGCCGCGGCGGCGTAGCCGACCACCGTCGCCGACAGCCCGCCACCGCCGGACTGGTTGAGCAGGAACGCCACGTCGCGGATGCCGAGTGCCGCCGCCACGACCGGCGCCGGGGCGGAGTCGCCGACGCCGTGCGTCGCCACCCCGTCGACGTCACGGACATGCAGGCCGGCGTCGTCGAGCGCGGCGCGGACCGCCCGCAGCGCGAGCGTGAGCGTGCTGACGCCGGAGTTCTTCGACAGCTCCGTCCGCCCGACGCCCGCGATGGCGACCCGGTCTCGTATCGTCATGCGGACGCGTAGAGGACGAACGGGTTGCCGGCCGGGTCGTGCAGGACGGCCCGCACCTCGTGGGGACCACGCGACGGGCCGCTCACCAGCGAGGCGCCGAGCGCCGTGAGCCGCGCCACGGACGAGGGCACGTCGGTCACCTTGAACGAGGCCATAGGTGTCGTACCGAGGGCCTCGTCGCCGCCCGCGAGCGCGAACGTGACCCCACCGCCGTCCAGCGCCGCGAACCGGTCGCCGTCGGCGAACTTGAGGGGGAGGCCGAGCCCGTCGCGGTAGAACGCGACCGAGCTGCTCAAATCGCCGGTGGGGTAGAGAACGTTGCCAACGCGGGCCTGACCTGGCTGCATGTCGCACTCCTGGCGGTACCGAATGCGCTCAAGGTTGACCGAGCGCTTGTTTGGTTATCGTAGGGTTGTGTTGCGGGGACGGTCAACGCGTCACATCCGCTTGATGTAACGCTTGTTCGATCAGGCATACTCGGCGGCATGACCACGACTGAGGGGCGCAAGTCGGCGCGGCCCCGCCGCGGCGGCTCGGGGCCGGAGGGCTCGGAGCGGCGGCAGTCCCTGCTGGCGACCGCGGCCGGCCTGTTCGCCGACAACGGCTTCAGCGCCACGACGGTGCGCGAGATCGCCGACGCTGCGGGTGTGCTGCCGGGCAGCCTCTACCACCACTTCGACTCCAAGGAGGCGATCGTCGACGAGCTGCTGTCCAGCTACCTGGACCAGCTCGTGGCGACCTACCAGAAGATCATCGCCGAGCCGACGCCGAGCGACCTGACGCTGAGCCGGCTGATCATCGCCGCGTTCGAGTCGCTCGTCGACCACCGCGCGGCCGTGATCGTGCTCCAGCACGAGCAGCTGCAGCTGTCGCGGTTCCCCCGGTTCGCCTACCTCGCCCAGCGCGAGGCGGAGGTGGAGCGGATCTGGACCGACGTCATCCGCCAGGGCGTCGAGGAGGGCGTGTTCCGCCGCTACCCCGAGCCCGGCATCGTCTACCGGCACGCCCGCGACTGCATCTCCGCCGTCGCCCGCTGGTACCGCGACGACGGCGAGCTGACGATCGCCGACGTCGCCAAGCGGTACCTCACGCTCCTGCTGCACGGTTTGAACACCTGATCACGGCGAGAGCGGCCCGCCCCAGCGGGTCCGGATCTCGCGCCGCAGCAGCTTGCCGCGCCCGCCGGAGGCGTCGTTGGCGTGCGGCAGCTCGTCGGCGATGACGATCAGGTCCGGCCACGCGGCCGGCGGCAGCGACGTCAGGTGCGCGGTCACCGCCTCGGGGGTCAGCTCGACCCCCTGGCGCGGCACGACCGCCACCAGCACCTTCTGTTCGCCGTGTTCCGGGACCCCGACGACGCCGGCCTCCGCCACACCGGGCATCGCCAGTACCGCATCCTCGATCGTCGACGGGAGCGTCAGCGCGCCCTTCTTGCGGATCGCGTCCTCCCGCCGGCCGAGGACGGTCAGCACGCCGGTCTCGTCCAAGACGCCGACGTCGCCGCCGACGAACCAGCCGTCGCGCAGCGCCGCGGCGGTCGCCTCGGGCAGCCCGTCGTAGCCGGCCATGATGTGCGGGCCGGACAGCTGGATCTCGCCGACCTCGCCGACGAGCCGGCGACCCTCGGCGTCGACCACGCGGGCCGCGCCGAGCGTGCGGGCGCGGCCGGAGCTCGACAGCGGCACGCTGCCGTCGTCCTGGCGGGCCCAGCAGCTGTACGGCGCCTCGGTCTGCCCGTAGTACGAGTAGATGAGCGCGTTCGGCAGCCGGGTGCGGATGCGCTCCAGCAGCGGCCGGGGCAGCGGCTCGGCGCCGAGCATGATGATCCGGATCGAGTCGAGGTCGACGCCCTCGTGCGCGTCGGTGCTCAGCAGCTGGGCGAAGAAGCTCGGGATCACGCTGACGTGGGTGATGCGCTCGCGAGGCACGGTGGCCAGGAAGCCGGCCGGGCCGAAGTCGCTCTCCAGCACCAGGCGGACCCCGCCCAGCAGGGCCGGGCAGGCGATGGCGACGAAGCCGACGCCCCAGATGATCGGGCCGGTGCCGAACGCCGAACCCGGCGGACGCGGCACGTCGGTCCACAGGTTGGCGGCGGCGAGCGCGATCGAGTGCGTGTATGTGACCGGTTTCGGCAGTCCAGTGGTACCGGAGGTGAAGAACAGCGCGAACACGTCGTCACCGCTTGCGCCGATGGGCGGCGGCGCATCCGAGTCGGAAGACAGCTCCTCGGCCCGCAGCCACGTGCGAACGCCGCTGAGCCGGTCGCGGATCCGCTTGATCACCGGTGCGGACACCGCGTCGTAGAGCACCACCGGTGAGCCGCTCGACTCGACGACGGCGACCAGGACGTCATCGGTCCAGTAGGGGTTGAGCGCGACGAGCACGGCGCCGAGCTTGGCCTGGGCGAGGTACAGCTCGGTGATGGCGAGCGGGTCGCCGAGCAGGCTCGCCACCCGCGTGCCGGGTGCGACGCCGGCGGCGGCGAGGGCGTTGGCGCGGCGGTTGACCCGGCGGTCGAGCTCGTCGTACGTGTAGCCGTGGCCCTGGTGGGTCACCGCGACGGCGTCGGGAGCCCGGCGGGCCTGCGCGGTGAGCAGGGCGAATCCGAGGTTGGCGTACATGGCGGTCCTTATCGGAAGGCGGGCATGACTTCCTTGGCGAAGAAGCGGATCGTGCTGAGCATGTCGTCCAGCGGCATGGCGCGGGTGCTGCCAAAGTCGCACATCAGGTTGCGGAAGCCGAACTCCTCGAGCATCTTGATCTGTGCGATGACCCGCTCGGGGTCGCCGATGACCTCCAGCTGCTCCCAGCGGAAGTCGGTGCCGACGTCGCCGCCCTTGAGGTAGCGGTCCTGCCAGTACTCGAAGCCCTTGGCGAACTGCTGGGTCTTGCTGTCGATCGGCGCGCTCTTCTCGTTGAAGATGCGCGCGCGGTCGAACGCCTTCTCGAAGCGGTCCTGGTCGGCGCGGGCCTGCTCGACGGTCGGCGCCACGTACACCGACCGGCTCACCACCAGGTCGGCCGCCTCGGTGTCGTGCCCGGCGGCCCCGGCCACCTCGCGCCACTTCTGGGCCGCGCGCTCCACCCGGTGGAACGGGGCGGCCGGGTCGGCGAGGATCGGGATGCCCTGACCGGCGTAGCGGGTGACGGTCTCCGGGCTCACCGCGGCCACGTAGATCGGCGGGTGTGGCCGCTGCAGCGGGCGCGGCATCAGGTTGACCTCGCCGGTCGAGTAGAACGTGCCCTCGTGGCGGAAGTTGTCGGTGGTCCACGCGCCACGCAGGATCTCCAGCGACTCGTCGAAGCGGTCGCGGGCCTCGGCGAGGTCGATGCCGAAGCCGTCGAACTCGATGCTCTGGTAGCCGCGCCCGACGCCGAAGTCGAGCCGGCCGCCGGAGAGCAGGTCCAGTTGGGCCGCGGACTCCGCGACGCGCAACGGGTTGTGCAGCGGCAGGACCACGACGCCGGTGCCCAGCCGCAGCCGCTCGGTGCGCCCGGCCAGGTAGCTGAGCATGTTGAGCAGGTCGGGGACCGTGCCGTAGTCGCGGAAGTGATGCTCACTGATCCACACGCCGTCGAAGCCGACCTCTTCCAACAGCTCGGCGACGGCGAGGTTGTACTCGTAGACCTCCCGCACCGGACGGTCGTCGAAGCGGTGGAAGAGCAGGAACGACGAGAACTTCATGGGACCACCTCAGAAGATTCGACCAAGCGCTCGTTTGGTACGATAGGCGGGTACGACACGGTTGCACAAGACATCACGTAGACAAGCGCTTGCTTGGTTATTACCGTGACTGGCCATGGGTCGACATGTCATAGCGGCCGATGTCGGTGGCACGTTCACCGACGTCGTGCTGGCCGGGCCGGACGGAACCATGACCGTCGTCAAGACGCTGAGCACGCCGGACGACCCGACTCGGGGTATTCTCGCGGGTGTCCGAGGGGTCCTCGACGCGTCGGGAACGGACCCGGCCGAGGTCGGCCGGTTCGTTCACGCGACCACCTTGGCGACCAACGCCATTCTTGAACGCACCGGTGCCGACGTCGCGTTCGTCACCACCCGCGGATTCCGCGACCTGCTGACGCTCGGGCGTTACGCGCGGGTCGAGGAGGACCGCTTCGACCTCCTCTTCGAGCCGCCCCCACCCCCGGTACCGCGGTCGCGCTGCTTCGAGGTGACCGAACGGGTCGACGCGCGCGGTGCGGTACTCGTCCCGCTCGACGAGGCGCAGGCGCGCGACGTCGCCCGGCGCATCGCCGCGCTGCGGGTCGACGCCGTCGCCGTGTCGCTGCTGCACTCCTACGCGAACCCGGTGCACGAGCGCCGGTTCGCCGAGATCCTCGCCGCGGAGCTGCCGTCCGGCGTCACCGTCGTGCTCTCCGCGGAGATCTTCCCCGAGCTGCGCGAGTACGAGCGGGCCACCACGACACTCATGTCGGCCTATGTCGGGCCGGTGATGGTGCGGTACCTCGGTGCCTTGGAGGAGCGGCTGCGCTCGATCGGCGTCGATGCCAGGGTGCAGGTGATGGAGTCGAGCGGCGGCGTCATGTCAGCCGAGCTCGCCGGGCGCCGCGCGGTGGCGACCATCGAGTCCGGCCCGGCGGCCGGGGTGATCGCCGCCCAGGCGACCGGGGCCCGGCTGGGCCGCGCCGACGTCATCTCGTTCGACATGGGCGGCACCACCGCCAAGGCGTGCGCGATCCGCGGCGGCGTCCCCGACGTCACCCGCGAGTTCCACGTCGGCGGCAAGGGCAGCTACGGTGGCCGCCGGGCCGGCACCGGCGTGCCCATCAAGGTCGCCGCGATCGACCTCGCCGAGGTCGGCGCCGGCGGCGGCAGCATCGCCTGGGTCGACGACGGCGGCGCGCTGCGGGTCGGCCCCCGCTCGGCCGGCTCCCAGCCCGGCCCGGCCTGCTACGGCCTCGGTGGCGCGGAGCCGACGGTCACGGACGCCAACCTGCTGCTGGGGTACCTCGACCCGGCCACGTTCGCCGGCGGCACCATGCGGCTGGACCCGGCGCGCGGCGCGACCGCGATCCGCACCCGGCTCGCCGGGCCGCTCGGCGTCAGCCCGGCGGCGGCCGCCGCGGCCGTCCACGACATCGCCAACGCCGTCATGGCCTCCGCCGTGCACGTCGTCACCGTGCAGCGGGGCATCGACCCGCGCGGCTACGCGCTCGTCGCGTTCGGCGGAGCCGGCCCGATGCACGCGGCCCGGGTCGCCGAGCGGTTCGGCATCGCCACCATCGTCGTGCCGCCGGCCTGTGGCGTCGGCTCGGCGGCCGGCCTCCTCGTCACCGACCTGTCGACCGACCGGGTGGCGACCCGGCTCATGACCGACGTCGATGTCGACGAACTCGCCGGCATCTATCTCAGCCTCACCACCGCGGCCCTCGAGGACCTGGGCCTCACGGACGCGGAGGTGGCGCGCTCGGTCGACGTGCGGTACCGGGGCCAGGCGCACGACCTCACCATCCCGCTGCCGGACGGGGAGCTCACCAAGGCGGTGCTGGACGAGGTCGTCGAGCGCTTCTACGCGCAGTATCGACAGGCGTACGGCATCGCGCCGCGCGACCCGGTCGAGCTCGTGAGCTATCGCGTGCGGGTGGTCCACCGGGTGCCGGCGGTGCCGTTCGTCGAGGTCGCAGCCGAGGGCGACGGGGCACCCGAGGGGTCGCGGCCGGCCTGGTTCGACGGCGCCTTCGTCGACACCCCGATCTACCGGCGCGCGACCCGCCGCGACCGGCCGCCGGTGCCCGGCCCGCTCGTCGTCGAGGACGCCGAGTCGACCGTGGTGGTACCGCCTGGCTGGTCCCTGCTGGTGGACGCCACCGACACCATCGTCCTGACCCGTTTGGACCGGGTCCAGAGCCGACAGGCCCCGACCAACATCAGCTTGGAGGACCGGTCGTGACCGACGACCTCACCGCCGACGTCCTGCGCAACGCGCTGCTGGTGGCCGCCGAGGAGGCCAGCATCGTGGTGATCCGATCGGCGTACTCGACGTTCATCGTGGAGGGCTCCGACGCCTCGGCCGCGATCCTCGACCGCGACGGCCGGCTGATCTCCCAGTCGGTGGCGACGACGCTCATGAACAGCATGGCGCTGTCCGTGGCGCTGCCGTCGGTGCTGGCCGACTTCCCGCTGGTGGACATGCGCCCGGGGGACGTGTTCGCCCTCAACGACGCGTACCGCGGCGGCATCCACACCAACGACATCCTGGTGTTCCGGCCGGTCTTCGTCGGCGACACCGTCGAGTACTTCGCCGGCACCCTCATCCACGTCTCCGACCTGGGCGGCACGTCGGCCGGCGGGATGGCCGCGCTCGCCACCGACATTTTCGCCGAGGGCCTGCAGTTGCCGCCCGTGCGCATCGCCACGGAGGCGGGCCTGGATCCGGCGATCGAGCGCCTGCTGCGGCTCAACAGCCGCACGCCCGACTCGGTCGTCGGCGACGTCCGCGCGCTCATCGCCGGCGCCAACGCGGCCGCCCGGCGCGTGGACGAGCTGGTCGACCAGTACGGCGCGCTTGAGTTGCGCCAGCGCATCAATGACTACCTCGACTACACCGAGGCCCGCACGCGGCTCGCCCTGCAGTCCCTGCGGCCGGGCACCTACCGCGCCGAGTACGCCATCGACGACGACGGCATCCACCTCGACGCGCCCCCGCTCGTCGTCCGGGTCGCCGTGACGGTCGGCACCGACGGCGTCGGCGTGGACTTCACCGGCACCGACCGCCAGGTGCCGGCGGCCGTCAACTCCAGCCTGTCGCAGTCGCTCGCCGGCGCGGTGTTCGCGCTGCGCTGCTTCGTCGACCCGACGCTGCCGATGAACGCGGGTGGCCTGCGGCCGTTCACCCTGCACTTCCCGCCGGGCTCGCTGCTCAACGCGCAGTCCCCGTACCCCTGCGGCGGCCGCTTCCTGCCCGTGTACGCGGCTATCGAGGCCATTCTGCAGGCCCTGTCGGAGGCGACCCCGTCGCGGGCGATCGCCGCCTCGGGCATCCTCCAGCCGTTCTCGATCGCGTCCCGCTCCGCGCCGTACTGGATCCACCTCGCCTACGACTTCGGCGGCGTCGGCGCGCGGTCGGGCCGCGACGGCCCCGACGCCACGGGCGTGCACTTCGGCGTCGGCCGCAACTCGATACCGCAGGCGGAGCCGGTGGAGACCCGCTGCCCGCTCATCGTCGAGCAGGTCGAGTTCATCCCGGACTCGGGCGGCCCCGGTCGCTGGCGGGGCGGCCTCGGCACGCGAACCACGTTCCGCCTGCTGGCCGACGCCGACATCACGACGCGGGGCGACCGGCTGAGCACCGCGCCACCGGGTCGCTCCGGCGGCGGCCCGGGCCGGCCGGGCGGCTTCTACCGCCGCACGCAGGACGGCCGGCTGGAGCGCCTGCCGGCGAAGAACAACAACGCGGTGTTCCGCGCGGGCGAGGCGTTCATCGTCGAGACCACGGGCGGCGGCGGCCTGGGCGACCCGCGGGAGCGCGACCTGGCCGCGGTGGCGCGGGACGTGGAGGACGGCCGCGTCACGGCGGTGGCCGCCGAGCTGGCCTACGGCGTCCTCGTGACCGGGGAAGGCACCGCCACCCGCTCCTGATCTCTTCCGATCTCTTGAACAAACGACCAAGTGGCGTCCCGGGATATTGGCAGCCACACGCACCGCTGTTACGGTACCAACCAAACGCTTGTTCATAACAGCAACGAGCAACACCAGGAGGCGGCGATGACATCCCTGCGCGTGGGTCTGGGCTACGAGCTCGAGGTCCGGGGGCGCACCAGCGAAGTGGAGCAGCAGGCCTTCGAGAATCTCCTTGAACAAGGTGTCCTCGCCGACCGCCTCGGCTACGAGGCCCTCTGGATGGTCGAGCACCACTTCACCCGGGGCTTCTCCCACTCCGCCGCGCCCGACCTGGTGCTGTCGGCGCTGTCCCAGAAGACCGAGCGGCTGCGGCTCGGGCTCGGCGTGGTCCTGCTGCCGTTCTCCCACCCGATCCGCACCGCCGAGCGCGTCGCGACGCTCGACATCCTCAGCCGCGGCCGGGTCGAGTTCGGCACCGGGCGGGGCGCCTCGCCGCTGGAGTACCAGGCGTTCGGCATGCCGTTCGAGCAGTCGCGGCAGCTGTGGGAGACCAACCTCGACATGGTCACGCGGATCTTCGAGGCCGACGGCGAGCCCGTTTACGCCGAGAGCGAGCACTGGCTGGTGCCCGACGTCGGCGTGTACCCGCGGCCGGTGCAGAAGCCGCACCCGCCGATCTGGGTCGCATCGACGAGCCTGGAGGGGTACCTCTCGGCGGCGCAGGGCGGCTACCACCTGCTCGGCATGACGATGCTCAAGGGGCTCGACGCGGTCGCCGAGGACATCGCCGCGTACAAGGCCGAGCTGGCCAAGCACGGCCACGACCCGGCGACGCGGCGGATCGCGCTGATGATCCCGTGGCACGTCGCGCCGACGCGTGAGCAGGCGTACGCCAACGCGGCGGACGCCGTGCTGTGGTACATCCGCCGCCAGGTGAACCTGGTGACCCCCTCGGACTACATGGACGCGCGGCACGCGACCTACCGGGTGCTCGGTCAGCTGGCGGCCGGCCAGGCGCCCGAGGAGGCGGTCGAGACCCTCCGCGAGCACCACATGATCGTGCTGGACGACGTGGCCGGCTCGCGCAAGGCCCTCGAGCGCCTGGAGGCGGCCGGCATCACCGACCTCATCCTGCAGTTCCAGGTCGGCGGCCTCGCCAACGAGCACGTGATGTCGTCGATCTCGCTCTTCGCGAAGGAGGTGGCGGAGCTGTGACCTGGCTGTCTCGGGACACCGTTCCCGCGGGGACCGGTTTCCTGCGCCTCTCGCCGGGCGCCGACGTCGCCGTGCCACTGTCACCCGCGGACCTTGCCGCCACCGTCGAGCTGAGCAGGGAGACGTTCGCCGCGGCCGGCATCACCGCCGAGGACCGGGTCGTCGTCGCGCTCAACAGCGACGGTGATCTCGCCGGCGCGCTGCTGACCCAGGCGCTGACGGGGCTCGCCGGCGCGACCGCTTCCGTCGGCCCGCGCGGGCGGATGCGCTTGCTGGCCGCCCTGGAGGCGGTCGGTGCCACCGCGCTCGTCATCACCCCGACCGGCGCGGCCGACCTGCTGGCCCGGCTGCACATGGAGTTTCTGGTCGACCCGCTCGACCTGGGGCTGCGGACGCTGGTGCTGGTCGGCGAGATCACCGAGCAGCGCACCTGCCGCCACCTCGCCACCGAGTTCGGCGCACGCGTGGTCTGGGTCTACGCCGACCCGGTCTTCGGCGCCGCCCTCGCCTGGCGCGACGCGTCGGACTCGCGGGACGGGCTGCACCCGGTCCGCGACGACGTCCTGGCGCTTGCCTCGATCTCCGCGGACACGGTACTGCAGGCAGCGCCCGGCAAGTCCGCGGAACTGGTGCTGACGCCGGTGTGGCACTCGACGCTGGGCGGGGCCACGATCCGCACCGGCGAGGTCGTCGACCTCGACGGTGAGTCCGCCGGCATCCCCGCGCCCACCCACACCGTCGGCAACCACGTCCTCATCCGCGGCCGGTGGCTGTCGCTGCCCAGGCTGCGGGCGGTGCTGGCGAAGATCGACGGCATCGCGCAGTGGACGCTGGAGATCCGCCGGGACGGTACGCTCGACGTCGCTACGCTGAAGGTCGCGTTCGCGCGGCAGTCGCTGCTGAAGAACCCCATGTGGCACGGGCGCGTCCGGCAGGCGGTCGCGGCCGTGACGCCGGTGACGATCCAGGTCGAGGTGTTGCCCGAAGTGTCAGAGACCAGCGCGCCGCCGGTGATCGACGACCGCCGCGGCCACCACCTCGGCTCGGACCGCCATGGGCGCTGACGCGCTCCCGCCGATGCCGGACTGGGCGACGCTGCCCCGCATGCTGCTCGATCGGGCCGCGCAGGCGCCGTCGGACGTCGCCGTCGTCGACGGCGACGTCCGCCTGACCATGGGGGAGCTGCTGGCCGCGACCGAGCGGTTCGCCGGCGCGCTCATCGGCCTGGGCGTCGAGCGCGGCGACCGGGTCGCCGTCTGGGCGCCCAACACCTGGCGATGGGCCGTCGCCGCCCTGGGTATCTGGTACACCGGCGCCGTCATCGTGCCGGTCTCGACGCGGGCCAAGGCGATCGAGGCCGGCCAGCTCCTTGACCGCACCGGGGCAAGGCTCCTGGTCGCGGCCGACGGCTTCCTGGGCGTCGACTACGTCGACCTGCTGAGGGCCGAGCACGGCCCGGCGTCCGCCGGCGGCCCGTTCGCGGGACTGCCCGCGCTGCGTGACGTCGTGCTGCTCACCGACCGGCCGGTTGACCCCCGCCCGGGCGTGCGGACCCTCGCCGACCTGCCGGTGGACGTCGCGTCGGCGCGGCAGCGGGCGCTGGAGGTCCGCCCGGAGGACCCGATCGAGATCCTCGCCACCTCCGGCACCACGGGCGAACCCAAGGGCGTCGTGCTGGCAGGCCCGCAGATGATGCGCGCCTACTGGGACTGGAGCGAGCTCGTCGGCCTGCGCGAGGGCGACCGCTACCCGGTCGTCAGCCCGTTCGCGCACGGGTTCGGCATCAATGCCGGCCTGCTGGCCTGCGTCATGCGCGGCGCCCGGATGCACCCGATCGCGATCTTCGACCCCGACACGGCGCTGGAGCTCGTCGAGCGGGAGCGGCTGACCCTGCTGGCCGGCCCGCCGGCCCTGTTCGACCGGCTGCTGTCCCGCCCGGACCTGCCCGACCGCGACATCACCAGCCTGCGCTCCGCGGTCGTCGGCGCCGCCGCCGTGCCGACCGAGCTGATCCACCGCATGCGCTCGGTGCTGGGCATCGAGCGCATCGTCAACGCGTACGGGCTGATCGAGGGCTCGGTCGTCACCATGACCCGCCCCGACGACCCCGACGAGATCGTGGCCTCGACGGCCGGGCGCGCCGTCCCGGGCCAGGAGGTCTCGGTGGTCGACGACGCGGGCACCCCGGTGGCCGCGGGCACGGCGGGCGAGGTGCTGGTCCGCGGCTACGGCGTGATGGTCGGCTACTGGGCCGCCGCGGACCTGACCCGCGAGGCGGTCGACGCCGAGGGCTGGCTCCACACGGGCGACATCGGCGTGCTCGACGAGCAGGGCAACCTGCGCATCGTGGACCGCAAGAAGGAGATGTTCATCGTCGGCGGCTTCAACGCCTACCCGGCCGAGATCGAGAACCTCCTGGGCCGCCACCCGGGCATCGCCGTCGCCGCCGTGGTCGGCGTCCCCGACCCGGTGTCGGGGGAGGCCGGCTGCGCCTTCGTGGTCCCGTTGCCCAGCGCGGATCTGAAGCCGCAGGACCTGATCGCGTGGTCACGCGAGAAGATGTCGAACTACAAGGTCCCCCGCCACGTCCACGTGGTCGACACCCTGCCCCTGACGGCAAACGGCAAGGTCGACAAGTCGGCCCTCCGCCGCCAGGCGCTGACCCGAGCCTGACAGCGACGGCAAACGGCCGGTGCGGGAGCACAAGGCAGGCCCTCTGCCCCCGTACGGTGTCGTGCCGCAACGACCAGCTTTTGATCACGAAAGCCTATGGCACCCACCGTGATCCCCGGTTTGCGCCAGCCCGGTCTCCGCCATGATCGCGAAGAGTTTCCTGCACCGCCGGGGGCGACGAAAACGCTTCGCGATCATGGCGTTCGACAGCCACAGGTCTTTCTTCGTGATCATGCACCCGACGGGTTCGCTGGACGCCGACCGCGGCGCCGTCGAGCACGCGCAGTTCTGAGAGCGCCGTGCTGAGGGGCGCAATGCCGGGCCCGCGCCACGTCGAGCGCACGGTGCCGAGATGAGCGAGCGCCGTGCCGCGCATCAAAGCTCAGGGGTGCAGGGCTGGGTTGGCGCCCGGCTGTATGTCCATGTCGAGGACGGCGGAGTTGCCGTCGAACCAGACGGCCGTGCCCCGCCTGGCGCTGATCAGCCAGCGGCCGTCCACCCGGGTCAGCTCGTCGTCGACCCAGCCGCCGATCAGGAACAGGGAGCGCGGGGCCAGGGCGTTGCGGCAGTGCTGGGCCTGGTAGTAGCTGTGTGCGGTCGCGCGGTCGCTGTCCACCTGGACCGTGACCGAGCTGAAGACGTGGTGCGTCGCGTCCAGCTCGGCCAGCACCACCTTGGCCTTGTCGCGGTAGTGGGCCGGAGTCGGGTAGCGGCCCGCCACGCTCATCACGATGGCCGCGTCCGGCGTGAAGCAGGAGTCGAGCAGGTCCCAGTTCCGGGTGTCGATGGCGGTCGCGTAGCGGTACAGCAGCTGCTCGATCTCGTGAGCGTCGGTCACGACAAGCCCTCCAGCGGGGAGAAGACGGCGTGCAGGGGCGGGCGGCGGTCGGTGTCGCCCGACATGGTCAGCAGGAGGTCGGGGACGGTGTCGAAGCCGGCCACCGTGCGGGCGATGTGTTCGAACGGGAAGCGGTGCTCGCCCAGCAGGCGCAGTGCCTCCGCCGGGGCGGACGTCGAGACGCCGCGGACGCCGGTCAGGCGGAGCTCGCGGGTCGTGATGAGGTCCGGGCGGCACACCGCGGTCACCCCGTCACCGCGGCTGCCCGCGTAGACCACCCTCGCCCGTAGTGCCGCCAGCTCCATGGCCTGACCGAAGGCGGCGGGTGCGTGGGCGGTGATGTCGACGACCACGTCTGCGAGGCGGCCTGCGGCTGAGCGCAGGGCTTCGACCGGATCGTCGCGGGTCACGTCCACCGTCAGGTCGGCGCCGACCTGACGGGCCGTCGCCAGCCGCTCGGCGTCGTGCGGGCCGGCGCCGGTCACGAGCACGAACGCCGCGCCCGCCGCCTTGGCTGCGGCGGCCGCGCAGATGCCGCGGATGCCCGGGCCGAGGATCGCCACCACCTCGCCCTCCCGCAGGGCCGGCGCCTCGACGGCCCAGGTCACCGCGCCGGCCAGGGGGTTGAACAGCGTTGCCGACACCGGGTCCAGTGCAGCGGGCACGCGGTGGACGACTGACTCAGGAGCCAGATAGTGGTGGGTGGCGTAGCCGCCCCACAGGCTCGGCGGTACCGACGTCGGCACCATGCCGTACGAGGTCATCGGGCCGAAGTGGACGCAGTTGGCGAGGTCGCCCGCCGCGCAACGGTCGCAGGTCCGGCAGGCGCGGCGATTGCTCACCGCTACCCGGTCACCCTCCCGCACGCCCCAGCGGGCGGACGCGGCCGGGCCGATCCGCTCGATGACGCCGACCGTCTCGTGGCCCGGGATGAAGCCCAGCGGCCAGCGCATGCGGCCGGTGAAGACCTCGTGGTCGCTGCCGCACATGCCGCAGGCCTCGACCCGCAGCAGCGCGTCGTCGTCGCCGACGTCCGGGTCCTGGAACTCCTGACGTTCCAGGCGGCCGTAGTCGGTGAGGACCAGCGCCGTCGGCCTCACCACGCGATGGCCTCGCCGCCCCAGGGTGTCAGGATGCCCTGGGTGTCCTTGAACCGCTCCGGCAGGTGCTCGACGTTCATCCAGGTGGCGTTGAGCCGGCCGAAGCCGATGGTGCGGGCGCAGCGCAGCCCGAGCTCGACGATCTCGCCCTCGTCGAAGTGCTCGCGCAGCCCGTCGTAGACGCGCTCGTCGATGCGCAGGTGGTCGGTCGCGAGGAGGTCGGCGAAGCGCAGCGCGGCCCGCTCGGCCGGGGTCAGGTCGGGCGCCTCGGCCGGCTTGGCGAGCGAGCAGACGAGGTCCTCGTCGACGCCGGCGTCGATGCCCGACTGGTACCGCACGGCCATGCAGCTGCGGCACTGGTTGTGGAACGCGAGCCGGATGCGGATGAGCTCGACGAGCCGGGGCGGGAGGGTGCCCTCCTCGGCGAGCGCCTGACGGTAGGCGTCGTTGACGGCGGCGGCGGTCTTCGGGCGGTGGGCGAGGATCGAGGCGTGGACCTGCTCGATCTGCTCGCGCTGGGTCGCGGCGGCCGGGTCGATGACGGCGTGGCCGGCCGCGGGCCGGATTCGGGCCATGGCGGGGGTCCTTCCAAAGGGGTATCACTCAGTGATATAGGATATCGAAGAATCGATACGACGACGGTAGAGAGGGCCGATCGTGGCTGTCAAGACGATCGACGTGGTCAGCCGTGCCCTGGCGGTGCTGGAGCAGGTGTCGCTGCATCAGCCGGCCAGCCTGGGCGCGCTCGCGCGCGAGCTCGACCTGGACAAGAGCGCGGTGCAGCGCATCGTTGCCACGCTGCACGCGGACGGCTGGATCCGGCCCGACGCCGCGGGCCAGGGTGGCTGGACGCTGACGGGCCGGGCCCTCGCGGTCGGCGGGCGGTTCGCGGCGGGGGAGGACCTGCGGGCCCGCGCCCGGCGGGTGCTGCGCGAGGTGCACGCCGCGACCGGGGAGACGGTGTGGCTCGCCGTGGCCGACGGTGGCAGCCTCATCGTGGTGGACGAGATCGCCAGCACGCACGTGCTGCGGGTGACGTTCCCGATCGGCTACACGGGGCCGTTCGGCCCCGACACGGCGGGCGGCGTGGCGATCCTGGCTCAGGAAGCGCACGACGCGCCCGGCCACGGCGGCGCGGCGAGCCACGACGGCGCCGCAGGGCTGTCACCCGAGGCCCGCACACGGTTGGCGAAGGCACATCTGGACGGTTTCGCCGTCCAGATGGCCGGCGAGGTGCCGTTGTGGGCGGCCGCGGTCGCCCTGCCCCGCGAGCCCGGTGCCCTTCCAGCGGCGGTCGTCATCGGTGTGCCGCAGAGCCGGGGCGGCGAGCCGGAGCTGCGACGCCTCGGTGCGGTCCTGGCCGAGGCGGTCCGGGCCGCCTACGCGGGGGCCTGACCGAGCGGCCGGTCCTCGGTCCAGTCGACGATCAGGACCCGCTCGCCGAACCGCCATCCCTCGTCGGTCTGGACGTAGCGGTCCTGGTAGCGGATCGACATCACGAAGACGCGGTCGTCGTAGAGGTGGTAGGCCACGCAGTAGACCTCACCCCGGTCGCCTTCTACGAGGTGGTTGCCGACGAAGTGGGTGGTCGTCCGATACCGGGCCAGGGCCGCGATCCGCTCGGCGATCGCGGCCCGGCCACGGACGTCCAGGTCGGGCTCCCGGGCCAGCCGCCCGTCCGGCGTGAACAGGGCGGCCACGCCGTCCGCGTCGCGGCGGTCGCAGCCCCGGGCATACTCCAGCGCCAACCGGCGCACCGCGTCAGAGTCCATGCTCGGTCGCGATCCTCTCCATCTCGGCCCGGATCTCCGGCAGCCCGAGCGACCGGCACGACAGCACGAGGCGGTCGACGCCGGCAGCTGTGGCGCGCCGGACGAACGAAGGGTCGGTCGCGGTCAGTGACACGGTCAACGTGACCTCGATCGCATCCGGGTCCCGCCCAGCCAACGTAGCGTGGTGGCGTACCACGCCGGTGAGCTCCGGCAACGCGGAGAGGTCGACGCCGAGCGGGTGGAACCCGTCGCCGAGCCGCCCGGCCCGCCGGGCCGCCGCCTCGCTGTGCCCGCCGACGTGGATCGGCACCCCGCCCGGCTGGACCGGCTTGGGGAAGCAGCGCGCGCCGCGGAACGCGAAGAACTCGCCCGCGAAGTCGCTCGGGTCGGTGCTCCACAGCGTCCGCAGGACGCGGATCGCCTCGTCGGTGCGCCGTCCGCGCGAGGAGTAGTCGACGCCGAGCGCCGCCATCTCCTCGCGCATCCAGCCGACGCCGACACCGATCCGCAACCGGCCGCCGGACAGCACGTCCATCGTGGCGAGCCGCTTGGCCAGCTGTACCGGATGGTGCTCCGGCAGGATGAGCACGCTGGTGGCCAGCCGCAGCCGCTCGGTGCGGGCCGCGACGTGGCCGAGCACGGCGAGCGGGTCGGGGAACGGGGTGTCGTCGGGCAGCCCGATGTCGCCGTCCGGTGTGTAGTGGTGCAGCCGCTCGTAGTCGGACACGACGACGATGTGCTCGGAGAGGTACAGCGACTCGAACCCGAGCCGGTCCGCGGTCTCGGCCAGCCCGGTCATGAACCGGGGATCGGCCGGGGCGCCGCGGTCATACGGCGGGGCGACGGCGAACTTCATGCGGGCACCAGCCGCAGCGCCGTCTTCGGACAGGCGTCGATCGCGCGCCGGGCGGCATCGAGCTGCTCCGGCGGTACCACTGACGCAAGGAGGACCAGCTCGTCGTCGGTTTCGTCGAGGCGGAACAGGTCGGGGGCGGTCTCCGCACACGTGCCGTAGAGGTCGCACCGGGCCCGGTCCACCTCAATCCCGCTCATCCCACTCCACCATGAGCCGCTCCAGGCCGCGGCCGGTGACGCTGCGGCGGTGGCGGACCTCCTGGTCCGGGGCGATGCGCAGGCTCGGCAGCCGGCTCGACAAGACCTCGATCGAGATACTCATCTCCAGCCGGGTGAGGGCCGCGCCGACGCAGTGGTGGATGCCGTGGCCGAACGCCATGTGCTGCCCGGCGTTCGCGCGCGAAGGGTCGAAGGTCTCCGGGTCGGTGAACACCGTCTCGTCGTGCCCGGCGGAGTCCTGGCTGACGAAGACGAACGCACCGGCCGGGATCGTCGTGCCGTGCAGTTCGACGTCGCGGGCCGCGCGGCGGAAGATGCCGGTCGCCGCGCCGTCGTAGCGCAGCGCCTCCTCGATGGCACCGGGGATGCGCCGCGGGTCGGCGGCGACGGCCGGCCAGTGGCCGCCGTCGAGCAGCCGGTAGATCGAGCTGCCGACGCCGTTGGGCACGGTGTCGTTGCCGCCGAGCAGCAGGGCGCTGATCTGCTCGACCACGTCGAGGCGGTCCAGGCCCTGCGGGGTGCCGTCGACGAGGCGGCCCATGAGGCCGGCGAAGTCGTCGCGCGGCTCGGCGATGCGGGCGGTGATCAGCCGGTCGACGTAGGCGAGGTACTCCAGGAAGCTCTGCGCGAGCGTCCGGGAGATCGCCGGGTCGTGCCGGGCGAGGAACAGCTGGAACCAGGCGTGCACCCAGGCATGGACCTGCGGCTCGTCCTCGCGGGGCAGGCCGATGAAGATGCCCATGAGCCGGGCCGGGGCGAACGTCGCGAAGTGGGCGACGAGGTCGGCCCGGCCGTCGGCGACGACGAGGTCGACGGACTCGTGCATCAGCTCGCGGTACCGGTCGCCGAGCTTGGCGACCGCGCGGGGCGTGAACGCCCGCGCGACCGCCCCGCGCAGCCGGGTGTGCGTCGGCGGGTCGACGTTGGCGACAAACCGGCCCAGGAACGCCTCCTGGGAGCCGAGCATCTCGCGGACGTCGTCCTCGAGCCGGTGGGCCGCGGTGAGGATGCCGTCGGAGGAGAACCGTTCGTTGTCGGCGAGGGCGGCGCGCACGTCGTCGTAACGCGTGAGCACCCAGGCGCCGAGATTGTCGCTGTAGTAGAGCGGGCGCGACTGTCGCAGGCGCCGCAGGAAGGGATACGGGTTGCTGACATGCCAGTCCGACGTGACGTCGTAGTCCTCGGCGGTGGCGGCGGCGGTCAGGGTCATTGACGACCTCACCTCATGAGGCTAAATTGTCTCTCCTAGAGAGACGCCGTCTCTCTATTGTGCTCGGGACGGTAGGCGTCGGATTTCATGGCTGTCAAGGGAGTCCAGTCGCTGGCGACCGGGTTGCGCGTCCTCGAGCTCGTCTCGCGGCACCAGCCGGTCGGTGCGAGCGAGGTGGCCCGGCTCATGGGGCTGCACAAGAGCGTGGTGCACCGCGCCCTGATCACGCTGGGTGAGGAGGGCTGGATCCGCCAGTTCGGCGAGCCGCCGGCCGTGCGCTGGGTGGTCACCGGCCGGGCGCTGTCGGTGGGCAGCGCGTTCGCCGCCGAGGCGGCCGCCCGCGAGCAGGCCCACCAGCTGCTGCGGCAGCTCAGCGCCGAGAGCGGCGAGACAGTGCTGCTGTCGGTCCGTGACGGCGACCGGCTGCTCGTCGTCGACGCGGTCGAGAGCACCCAGCCGCTGAAGGTCACGTTCCCGGTCGGCACCAGCACGACGATCGACCTGGAGACGGCGGCGGGGGAGGCGCTGCTGGCCGGGATGGGCGACCCCGAGGTCGCCGAGCTGCTCGGCGACGAGCCGGCGCAGGCCTGGTTGCCACGGCGGGCCGACTACGAGCGCCGGGGCTATGCGATGCAGCTCCACCCGGCGAGCCCGCTGTGGGCGGTCGCCACGCATCTGCCGGTGGCGCCCGACGGCTCGGCGACGGTCGTGGTGATCGCCGTGCCGCAGCACCGCTGCGACCGTTCATCACTGGAACGTTTGGGCGAACGTTTGGTCGAGCTGGCCCGGATCACGCGGAGAACTGGCTGATCGCGTTGACACCGAGCAAACGCTTGGTTGATGATACGCCTCACACCTCGCTGGCGAGCGAGGTGATCATCTTCCTCCGCCGAGGTGATTCGGGTGACGAAGGCGGAGCAACCGAACAAACGATCAAACTGGTGGGGCTCTGGGAGATCAAGGGAGAGAGCGCCGCCGCCATCAACGACTACCACGACGGTGCGGCCCTCGCGGTCGAGGACATCAACGCCGCCGGCGGCATCATGGGCCGCAAGGTGGTGCTCGACCGGGTCGCGATCGACCCGCTCAACCCGCAGAAGGCCACCGCCCAGTTCCTGGAGGCGGTCGACAAAGACCCCGACATGCTCATCGGCTTCCCGTCCGCCACCGCCCTGATCTCCGCCAAGGGGCAGATCGACCGCAGCGGCATCCCGCTCATCGCCACCGCGAGCGCCAGCACCGCACTGCGGTTCGGCAGCGCGGGCGCGAGCGAGTGGGCCTGGTACGTGCAGCCCTACGACGAGTTCAAGAACCAGACCGCCGTGCGGTACATCCTCGAGGACCTCAAGGCGACCAAGGTCGGCCTGATGGGCACCAACGAGGCCTACGGCACGACGAACATCAAGAGCCAGACCGCCCTGCTGCAGGCCAAGGGCCTCACGCCCTTCGCCAGCCGCACCTACGACGCGACCGCGACCGACCTGACCCAGCACGTGCTGGCCATGAAGGGCGCCGACGCGGTCATCAGCTTCACCTTCCCCAACCCGCTGGCCATCGAGATGAAGCAGTTCCTGCAGAACGGCATCGACGTGCCGGTCTTCTCCAGCAGCTCGGCGACGCTCGCGGTGAACAACAAGCTGCTCACCGGTGAGCCGCTGAAGAACCTGCACGCGGTCGTCCCGTGCGACCCGGCCAGCTCCACCGACGCCAAGGTGAAGGCCTTCGGCGAGAAGTACAAGACGAAGTTCAACGAGGTGGCCACCAGCCTGGCGGCCGGCTCATACGACGCCGTCTGGATCGCCAAGGCCGCCATCGAGAAGGCCGGCGGTACCGATCCCGCCGCCATCAAGAAGGCGATGAGCGAGATCAGCGTGACCGGCAACGTCATCTGCTCCGGCAGCTACAAGGCCGACGCCGCCCACATGATGAACCGCGACATGGCCATCGTGCAGTACGCGGCGGACGGCTCGTCCAAGGAAATCAAGCGGTACACCTTCGAAGAGCTGCCGGCCGCCACGAGCTAGCGGTACTGCGGGAAGGCAGGCCATTGTGGACAACGTCATCGCGCTGACCGCGAGCGGGATCGCCTCGGGCGCCGTCCTGGCGATCGCCGCGCTCGGTTTCCTGGTGCTGCACAACGCCACCGGCGTGGTCAACTTCGCCCACGGCGACCTCATCACGCTCGGCGCCTACCTGGGTGTGTGGGCCACCACCGACCTGGGGCTGCCAGTACTGCCCGGCTACCTGCTGGCGCTGCTGGTGATGGCGGCCGTCGGCCTGCTCATCGAGCGGACCGCGTTCGCGCCGCTGCGCAAGAAGCCGCTCATCGTGGTGGTCATCGCGACCCTCGCGGCGGCGACCGTGATCCGCGGCCTGATCGCCGTGTGGCAGGGCTCGACCCCGAAGACCCTGCCCAGCCCGGCCGGCGACGGCGCGCTACGGATCGCGGGCGCCTCCATCGCCCATCAGCGGCTGCTCATCGTCGCGGTCGCGGTGGTGGCGGTGGTGGCACTACTGCTGCTGTTCGGCCGCACGTCGTTCGGTCGCCAGGTCCGGGCCCTGGCGACCGACCCGGACACCGCGCGCCTCCAGGGCGTGCGGACGAAGGCGATCGGCATGGCGGCGTTCGTCATCTCGTCGGTGCTGGCTGGGCTGGCCGGGCTGCTGGTTGCCCCGCTCGGCGCGGTCGACCTCAACCTCGGCTTCGGCCTGATGATCACGGCCTTCGCGGCGGCGGTGCTCGGCGGCTTCGGCAGCCTCACCGGCGTCGTGCTGGGAGCGCTCGCGATCGGACTCATCGAGCAGCTGGTCGGCGGGCTTCTCTTCCCGTCGTACTCCACGATGCTCGCGCCGATCGTGCTGTTCCTGGTCATCGTGTTCCGCCCACAGGGTCTCGTCAACGTCACCAGGAGCCGGCTGTGAGCACCGTGCAGATCGACCCCGAGGCGTCGGCCGTCCGGCCGGCGCCCCGGCCGCCGCTGTGGTTCCTGCGGCCGCAGCCGCACGACCGCCGCCGCCACCTGCTCGCCATCGCGGCCTTCGTGGTCGTGGTGGCGCTGGCGGGCCCGGCCATCGGCGGTACCTCCAGAGCCAACCAGTTCCTGGTCAACCTCTGGATGATGTACTCCGTCGCCGCCATCGGCTTCTACTGGATCTTCGGCCTGGCCGGCCGGTTCGCGTTCTGCCAGACGTTCATGATGGCGTTCGGCGGCTATCTGTCGGCGTGGGTGACCAGGGAGGGCTATCCGTTCATCGCCGGCATCGGCGTGGCGATGGCGACCACCGCCATGGCGGCCGGCATCGTCGGCACGCTCGTGCGCAAGGCGCAGCACTTCTACTTCGCCATCGCGACGTTCGCCGTGACCCAGGTCGGCATCATCGTGTTCGCCCGGGCTGACGGCTTCACCGGACCCAACGGCCAGACCGTCGGCATCGGCGCGCCCGAGCTGTTCGGCTACGTGTTCCGCCGCGACGCCGAGGTGTTCTGGCTGTTCCTCGGGGCGCTCGCGGCGTGCCTGGTGGTCGGCGCGCTCATCGAGCGCTCGCCGATGCGCCGCGAGGCGATCTCGGCCCGGGACAACTTCACCGTCGCCCACCTGGCCGGCGTGCGCGCGAACCGGGTGCACATCGTGCTGTTCATGCTCGGTTCGGCGCTCGGCGGGCTGTCCGGCGCGATGATCGGACACTGGCAGGGCGTGATGGGCTCCGACTCGTTCGGCATCGACCTCACCATCGGGCTGTTCCTCATCCTGCTGCTCGGCGGGTCCGACTCGCTGTGGGGGCCGGTGATCGGGTCGGCGGTGTTCGTCGCGCTGCCCAAGCTGCTCTCCGACATCGAGCGCTTCGGCAGCATCGTGTACGGCGTGCTGCTGCTGGCCGTCGTGCTGGCGCTGCCGAACGGGATCGCCGAGAGCGTCCGGCAGTTGCTGAAATGGGTCTCGCGGGTCTCGCGGGTCTCGCCGGTCCCGTCGGGGAGGAGCACCGATGCTGCGGGCTGAGCGGATCACCGTCGACTTCGGCGGCGTGCGCGCCGTCGCGGGCGTCGACCTGGAGGTCGGCGCGAAGGAGATGCTGGGCCTGGTCGGCCCGAACGGCAGCGGCAAGACCACGCTGCTCAACGCGGTCTGCGGGGTCGTGGCGGCCCGGGGTGCGCTGACCGTCGACGGGCGACGGGTCCGGCTGAGCCGCCCCGCCGCGACCCGCGCGGCCGGCATCGCCCGGGTCTTCCAGGCACCGCAGATCTTCGACGAGCTGTCGTGCCTGGAGAACGTGCTGCTGTCCAGCCCCGACGGGCGCCTGGTCGGGCTGGTCGGCGCGGTACTGGCCCGACCGGCGATGCACCGCCGGGAGCACCGCCGCGAAGCGGCCGCGCTGCGCGCGCTGACGACGGTCGGCCTGGCCGAGTACGCGTCCACGTCGTCGAAAACGCTCAGCTACGGACAGCGCCGGCTGCTCGAACTTGCGCGGGCGCTGGCCGCGGAGCCGAAGGTGCTGCTGCTCGACGAGCCCAGCGCCGGGCTCAACGACGCCGAATCCGCGCAACTCGCGCAGTTGCTGCGCGAAACGCGCGATGCGGGGCTCGCGGTGGTCGTCGTCGATCACAAGATCGACTTCTTGGACTCGCTGTGCGACCGGCTGGTCGTGCTGGAGCTCGGCAAGGTGATCGCGCAGGGCCCGCCGGACGAGGTCTGGCGGCACCAGCAGGTCATCAACGCCTACCTGGGGGTGGCCGGCAATGCTTGAGGTGGAAGAGCTGCACGTCCGCTACGGCACGACCCACGCCGTGCGCGGGGTGTCGCTGACCGTCGGCGCCGGCGAGGCCGTCGCCCTGCTCGGCCCGAACGGCGCAGGCAAGACCTCGACGCTGCGGGCGATCAGCCGGCTGACCGCGGCCACCGGCGCGCTGCGCTTCGACGGCGAGGACCTCACCGGCCTGGCCGCGGAGCAGGTCGCCCGCCGCGGCCTGATCCATGTGCCCGAGGGCCGGCGGGTCTTCGTCGACCTGACCGTCCACGAGAACCTGCTGCTCGGGATGACCGCGCGGCAGGGCCGGGCCGGCGGCTTCAGCCTCGACGAGGTGTACGACCTGTTCCCGGCTCTGGTGCCGCTGCGCAGGCGGCTGGGCTTCGCGCTCTCGGGCGGCGAGCAGCAGATGACCGCCATCGGCCGGGGCCTGGTCGCCGCGCCCCGGATGATGCTCATCGACGAGCCGTCCCTGGGCCTGGCCCCGGTCGTCGTCGAGGCGGTCGCCGAGACGCTCGTCGCCGTCCGTTCGCGCGTCGCGCTGCTCGTCATCGAGCAGAACGTGCACGTCGCGGTGCGCGTCTGCCAGCGGGCCGCGGTGCTCAACGGTGGCGCGATCGTCATGCAGGCCCCGGTCGACGAGCTGCACGACCGTGACACGCTGCTGGCCTCGTACCTCGGCCAGCGAAAGACCGGCATCGGTGTCTGAGGTGCCGGCAGTCTCGCCCGCGGGCGCGGTCACCGGCCCGTTCGCCGGCCGCGTCGCCATCGTCACCGGGGCCGCCGGCGGCGCGCGGGCCTGCGCGGCTCGGCTGGCCCGCGATGGTGCGCGTGGTGATCGCGGACATCGACGGCCAGCGTGCCGCCGCGGCCGCGGCCGAGATCAACGCTGCGGCCGCGGCCGAGATCGCCGCGGCGGCCGGCGGTGCCGGCAAGGACGTCGCGGTCGCGGTTGCCGTCGACGTGAGTGACGAGGCGTCGGTGGCCGCGATGGTGGCCGCGGCCGTCGGCGCCTTCGGCGGTCTCGACATCCTCGTCAACAACGCCGCCGCGCTCCAGCCCGAGCTGCACCGCCGCGACGGCGACCTCGTCGGCCTCGACCTGGACGTGTGGGAGCGGACGATGGCCGTCAACGCCGGCGGCACGTACCTGGCGTGCAAGCACGCCGTGCCGGCGCTGCGGGCCCGCGGCGGCGGCGCGATCGTGAACGTCGCCTCCGTCTCGGCGCTCGTCGGCGACGACGTGCGCGCCGCGTACGGCTCGTCGAAGGCCGCGGTGCTCGCCCTGACCCGCTACGTGGCCACCATGTACGGCCGTGACGGCATCCGCTGCAACGCCGTCACGCCGGGACTCATCCTGACCGGCACCGCGCTCGCCGCGCTCAGCGAGCACCACCTCGACGAGTTCGCCGCCGAGCGGCTGCTGCCCTACGCCGCCGGGCCCGAGGACATCGCCGCGGTCGTGGCGTGGCTGGCCGGCGGCGAGTCCCGTTGCATCACCGGCCAATCAATCGTCGCCGACGCCGGCACGACCGCCCACCGTCCGCTGCACGCGATGCGCAACTGGTCGAACAACCGCAACAGCACACGCGAACACGCAAAGGAAGGAGCGTGAACGTGACCGGACAAGCCATCGGCGACGTCTTGCTGCACCTGCGCTGGACCGTCCCCGACGACCGCGTCCCCGGCTTTGAGGCGTGGTACGACGAGGAGCACCTGGCCGACATGGTGGACGTGCCGGGCATCCTCGGCGGGCGCCGCTTCGCCCGCGTCGAGAACGCCTACTCGTCACCCAGCGAGTTCAACTTCCTCACGCTGTACCAGCTGGCCGGCGACGAACCGCTGCGCAGCGACGAGTACAACCGCCTCTCCACCGACCCCAGCCCGTGGACCCTCGAGGCGGCCATGGGCCTGGACCTCGGCCGGACCGTGTTCCAGCAGATCCGGCCGGTCGAGGCGGAGCCGGAGCACCCGGCCGGGCCGGCGCTCTTCCACGTGCTCATGCGGGCCGACGCGGCCGTCGAGGACGACTTCACCCGCTGGTACGACGACGAGCACCTCCCGGCGATGCTCGCGGTGCCCGGTGTGCTCGGCGCGCGGCGGTTCCGCGCCATCGACGACGACGCCGGGTTCGGCGTGCACCCGGCCCAGGCCGACCATCCCTACCTCGCGGTGTACGAACTGGCGTCGCTCGATGTCGTCGGTACCGCCGAATTCAAGGCCGCGGGAAAGCGGACGCCGCTGCGCGAGCGGCTCGGCGACGCGATCGCCGCGCACGTGCAGACCTACCGGCAGGTGTTCCCCGGGAGCGGTGCGTATGAAGGTCGGTGACCTCGACGTCGTCGGCGTGCCCGACGGCATCGGCCATGTCCGGCCGACCGAGCTGTACCTCGCCGGCGGCAAGCGGCCCGAGGAGCTCGGCAAGGGCGGGCGCGACGAGGACTGGGCCGAGCACCGCGACCTGTGCCTGCCCGACGGCCGCCTGGAGATGCCCGTCGGCACGTTCCTCATCCGCACCGGCGAGCGCGTGCTGCTGGTCGACGCCGGGTACGGGCCGCAGGCCCCCGCGTCGGTCAGCGGCACCCGGCTGATGGACAACCTGGCGAGCGCCAGCGTCGGCCCGCAGGACGTGACCGACGTCGTGCTCACCCACCTGCACATGGACCACATCGGCTGGTCGGCGGTCGACGGCGTCGCGACGTTCCCGAACGCGGTCTATCGCTGCCATACAGCCGACTGGCGGTACTTCGTGGAGACCAGCGGGACGCAGGACGCCCGCTATCGCGAGGTCGCCGCCGCCACCCTGGCACCGATCGCGGACCGGTTCACCACCTGGAGCGGCGACGAGACCCTCGCGCCCGGCGTCGACGCCGTCGTGGCGGCCGGACACACGCCCGGCTGCACGACCGTGGTGCTCAGCTCCCGCGGTGAGCGGACCGTGCTCATCGGCGACGTCGTGCACCACCCGGTGCAGCTGCTCGACGACGCCTGGGCCCGGGTCGTCGACGTCGACGAGCAGCAGGCGCGCGACACCCAGGTCCGGCTGGTGAACGAGTTCATCCGCGACGGCACGCCGGTCGTCGGCGCGCACTTCCCGGGCCTGCGCCCCGGCCGGATCGTGGTCGACGGCAGCGGCAGGCGGCAATGGGCCCATTCCGCCTAGCCGTTCTGGACGACTACCAGGGCGTCTCCGGGGAGTTCGCCGACTGGTCGTCGCTGCCGGTACAGATCACCGTCTTCCGAGCCCCACTCGGTTCACCGGCCGATGTCACCCGCGCGCTCGAACCGTTCGACGCGATCGTCGCCATGCGCGAACGCACAGCGTTGCCCGGCGATGTGCTGCGCGCTTTGCCCCGGCTGCGCCTCATTGCGACAACCGGTATGGCGAACGCGGCCATCGACCTGCGGGCGGCGGCCGGGTGCGGGATCACCGTCTGCGGCACGACCGGCATGGCCGGCGCGGTCGCCACGATCGAACACACGTGGGCGCTCATCCTCGCACTGGCCCGCCGGGTCCCGCGGCACGACGCGCTCGTGCGCGCCGGCGGGTGGCAGGACGGCCTCGGCACCACACTGCATGGCAGGACGCTCGGCATCGTCGGCCTCGGCAACATCGGCCGCGGCCTGATCCCGGTGGCGCACGCCCTCGGGATGCGGGTCACCGCGTGGAGCCGCCGCCTGGCCGCGGTTCCAGCAGGCGTCGACGCGCCGGGCAAGGAGGCGTTCTTCGCCGGCGCCGACGTGCTCAGCGTCCACATCAAGCTGGCGCCGTCGACCCGCCACTACATTGGCGCCGCCGAGCTCGCGCTGCTGAAACCCTCCGCGCTGCTGGTGAACACCTCCCGCGGCCCGATCGTGGACACCGCCGCGCTCGTGGCGGCGCTGCGGGCCGGGCGGCTGGCCGGCGCGGCCCTCGACGTCTTCGACACCGAGCCGCCGCCACCCGGCGACCCGCTGCGCACGGCGCCGAACGTGGTGCTCTCGCCGCACGTCGGCTACGTCACCCGCGAGTCGTACGCGCAGTACTTCCCGCAGCTCGTCGAGGACGTCGCGGCGTTCCTGGCCGGGCAACCGATCCGTGTGCTGGAGGAGGCGCCGTGAACCCGCAGGACGTGCCCGAACCGCCGCTGTCGCCGTGGCGGCCGCCGTCGTACACCGTCGACCGGCACGGCAAGGTGAGCGGCGCCCGGCCTCGCCGCGCCAACAACTGGGGCCGCTGGGGCGCGGCGGACCAGTGCGGTACCGCCAATCTCATCACCGACGACACCGTCCGTGCGGCCGCCGCGGCCGTGCGCACGGGCCGGCGGTACTCCCTGGGACTCCCCATCGGCGGCCCACCCACCGGTGCCGTCCCGCGCGCCATGGTGGTGCGCACGTCCACCACGGCCGACGGTGTGGTCGCCCGGACCGCGGCGCACCCCGCGTACTCCGACGACCTGCTGGTCATGGGCACCCAGACCTACACCCAGCTCGACGGGCTGGCCCACGTCGCCGACCGCGACACCCTCTACAACGGCTACTGGGCCGGCCTCGTCACCGCGGCCGAGGGCGCCCGGCGGCTCGGCATCCACCATCTCATCGACGGCATCGTCGGGCGCGGCGTGCTCGTCGACGTCGCCCGCCACCTCGGCGTGCCCGTGGTGCCGCCCGGCACGGTCATCGGCCCGGCGCTGCTCGACGCCGTCCTGCGCGCCACCGGTACCACAGTGGGCCCGGGCGACGTGCTGCTCGTGCGCACCGGCGTGCTCGGCAGCTGGGACGGTGTGGCCGGCAGCCTCGTCACCGCACCGCAGGCCGGCCTCGATGTGTCGTGCGTGCCGTGGCTGGCCCGCCACGACGTGAGCCTCGTCGGCGCCGACAACTCGGCGGTCGAGGCGCTCGACGCCACCGCCGGCTCGTGGCGCATCCCGCTGCACCTGGCCGCGCTGCGCGACCTCGGGCTGCTGCTGGCCGAGCTGCTCTGCCTGGACGACCTGGCCGAGGCGTGCGCCGCGGACGGCGTGTGGGAGTTCATGTTCGTGGCCCTGCCGCTACCCCTCGTCGGTGGCGTGGGCTCCCCGATCAACCCGCTCGCGATCCGCTGACGGTCGCAGCAGATAGCCGGACGCCAGCGCGGTGACCACGGCCGCGGTGGTGAGCAGGATGCGGTACCCGAGCGCCGTGACGAGGCCCGCCCCACGCGCGATCGAGATCGTCTGCGGCACGGTGATCATGGTGCTCGCCGCGGCGTAGACCCGGCCCTGCAGGTGGGCCGGCGTGACCCGCTGGAGCAGGGTGGTGAAGCCGACGACGATCCACGGCAGGCTCACCCCGAACAGCCCGACCCCGCCGAGCACGACCTGCAGCGCCGGCGGGTCTGCAGCAGCGCCCCGACCGCCGCGGTGGACAGGCCGAGCCCGATGATCCCTCGTGTTTCGCACTTTTTGTGATCTTGGTGGTGGGTTGCCGGGGCGACACGCCGAGAACGTGTGCGGGGTTCGGCTCAGATGGGGGAAGCATCGACGGTGCTTGATTCACCCCTGTTTGAAAGTGATCCATCGATGCGGCTCCGTTGCGTTGAGCGTTGCCCTGGTCGGGCACGCTTGAGTCGTGAAGGTCTCCAACCGCTGGCGTCCTGCCCTGTCGGTACGGTCGGCGTTCTGCGGGTTCCGGTTCCCGCCGGACGTGATAGTGGTCGCGGTCCGGCTGTACCTGCGGTACAACCTGTCCTACCGCGACGTCGAGGAGTTGCTGCTCGAGCGTGGTGTCGAGGTCGACCACGTCACCGTCTTCCGTTGGGTGCAACGCTTCACGCCGCTACTGGCCGACGCGGCCCGGTTCTGCCGGCACGCACCCGGCGACAGGTGGTACGTCGACGAGACGTAGTGCGCCACGAGGCGCCTTGCTGTATCCCCAGTTCAGCTGGGAGGAATTCGGAGGGAGGTTCCTGGGTCTGATGGCTTACCTGAGGCCGAAAGGCTAGTGGGGACAAGAGCATGCCAGGAAACCAGCGGCTGTGCCCAGGCGTTTGGGGCGGTGCGTTGGGGGACCCGCGTGATATGGCGAAAGCTGGATTGCTTGAAGCCCAATCTCCAGACGATGCAACGTCCCGTCCGCCGGAAAGACGCCTGAAACCGGTGCCGCGCCCTGTGTCGGCTTCGTACGTTGGCCGGTGCAACCTTCGGGGTGTGGAGCGATGCCCAGTGAGGGTATTCAAGGAGATGAGTGGGCCGCCTACGTCACGCTGTTACGACGGCGTCGAGGCCGGCCGCCGCGCTCACAGTGTCGGTAACCTGCTGACGCACCCGGCTGCCCAGGCAATCGTACGATCCGTCTGGGCGGTCAGGGCACGTTCGGCAGCGGCCACAGCTGCCCGGTTGCGCTGTCGATGAGCGCAGCGCGGGTGATCCGGGCGGTGAGAGGGAGGAAGCCGTAAACGGTAGTGGCGACAATGGGCAACTGCTCGGACCGGGCGCGTGGGGCGATCGAGCAGTGTGGCAGCCACGCGTCGATCTCATAGTGTGCGTGCACCAGCGCACCCGTGGCACGGACCGCCTCGACCACGCCCTGCTGCCGCGCGATGAGTTCTGCCGGCACGGCGGGAACGAGGCAGATCCGGCCCCGCCGGAAGGCGCCCAGCGCGTCAAAGGTGACCTCGCAGCCGCCCCGGTCCGGGAGCCCCGCCACGGTGTCGCGGACGGCGGCGAGATCCCACCGCAGCAGGACGACGTACGACAGATGGGGGTGATGCATCCCGTGGGTGTGCGAGCGAAGTGTCGCGACGCCCTGCTCCTCGAGCCTGTTCCACAGCTTCGTCAGGGCACGTTCGGTGCGACCGTCGAAGAGCAGGCAGACAGCCAAGGCCACCGCTCGACGGTAGCTCCCTCCGGTCGAGACAGCGGCCTGCTCCCGCTCGGTCCGGGTGTCCAGAAGGTCGGATCAGACGGTGGCGAGCCGGACCGCCGTCCATGACACGGCGGGCAGCGTGGCGTGCAGGACGTCGTCGGCCACTTCGACGCGGTCGGTTGGGCGCGGAACGATTCGGTCCGGGTGCTCGGCGGTGTTGGTGGCGGTCAGACCATGATCAGCTGGGTGCACTGATTCACGCCGCTGCTGGCCGACGCCGATCGACATCGAAGGGGTGCCGCCGGTCGCGCTGGTCGTGGGGGTAATGTCGGGCGTGGCGGTGCGATCATTGCCGGCGCAGCGCGAGCATGCCATGTGCAGTTGCATCGATCCGTACGCCGAACTCGCCGCTGACCGAGTCAAGGACTTCCCGCAGCCACTCAGCGTTTTCGGGTGAGGCGCGGTGCAGCCGCATGCGTCTGGTGTGCATGGGCACCATTCGCAGGCCGGTCAGCGCGCCCGTGGACTCAACGGACACCAGGTACATCAGCCGCAGGTCGGCGCGGTACTCCTCGTAGCCGCCGATGCCTTCGTAGTCGTTGATGAGGTCGCCGCAGCCGTACAGGATGAGCCGGTCCCGGTAGACCTCGATCGGCCGGGGATGATGCGAGGAGTGCCCGTGCACGATGTCGACGCCGTCGTCGATGAGTGCGTGCGCGAAGCGGATCTGCTCGTCCGGGATGTCATAGCCCCAGTTGGATCCCCAGTGGACAGAGGCGACCACGATGTCACCGGGGCGTATATGTCGCCGTATCCGGCTGGTGATCTGCGCGGCACTGTCTTCGGAGAGTTCGGGTACGAAGTCGACGCCCGCGCGATTGTCGGTTGCGACCCACCACGGTGGAATGCCGCTGGATGCCATCCCGAACGAGAACACCAGAACACGGCCGCCACGGCCGACGGCGACAGCCGCGGGTTGCCTTGCCTGCTCCGCGTTCAGCCCGGCGCCGGCCACCTGCAGCCCTGCGTCGGCCAGCTCGTCGAGTGTCTCTTCGAGGCCATGCTGGCCGAGGTCCAGTACGTGGTTGTTGGCCAGAGCACACACGTCCGGTCGGGGAGCGACAAGGCAGGGAAGGTTGGCAGGGCTCATCCGGTAATGCACGGCCTTGTTGGGTGCGAACTGGTCGTTTCGGGTGACGCTCGTCTCCAGGTTCACAATGCGGGCATCGGGCGCTGAGTCGGCGAGCACTCCCAGTACGTCGCCCCACGGCCAGGAGAAGCCGGCGGAACGGGGAATCGGGCCGTTCGCCGCCTCCGCCAGGGCGACGTAGTCACGCGCGTCGTCCATGTATCGCTCCCGCAGTGCCGGGTCACCGGGGTGCGGCAGGATCTGGTCGATCCCGCGACCCAGCATCACGTCGCCGCTCAGGAACAACGTCAACAGGCCATCCCGTCGGGCGCCCATATCAGACATACCGGATCACCAGAGGTGCAGGGGCGCAAGATGCTGACCCGACGGCTGCGAGTGCGCGACAGGTCTTCATGTCGACGAGGAAGTACCCCGCTCATGAGAAATACACCGACACGCCGACCGGACCTACTGGTGCTCGAGCCGGGACGTCGGCGGCGGGTTCGCGGTGACCGTCGGCATGCCGTTCGACGACTCGAAGTGGTTCCACGGCCGGGAGGGCTGAGCCCGCCCGCCGGCCGAACTCGCAGCGACGTAGGGCCGGTTGGCCCGACCCTCGGCGCGAGCCCAGTCCCTGCCCCCGCGAGCCGGGTGTCCCAAGAAAAATCAACCCGCCGACAAGGCGCCTTGATCAACTCTACGCGCACTGGCCGTGGGTCACGACCGCCTGGTGAGCAGGATGACAAGAGCCCGGTGACAGGAGACTGTCACGCCGGGATCTGCGGGAGCCGGAGGGCGAAATCCTTCCGGCTACCCGACCCTGCCACCCAGGCGACGACCCGCCGCAGGCTCGACCCGTTCGGCAACCCGCGTGGCGTCCAACCGACGTGGCCCAGCACTCGGGGTTTCATCGACGCCCGGGTTCCACAGATGCGTGTCGGGTCTAGGGCGTGAAAGTGGGGGTTGAGCTGGGGAAACACGGCGTGGCCTGGTGACGGGGCGTGTCACTAGGCGTGGGTGTTTGCGCTGGTCAGCGGTGTGTGGCTAGGTCCAGGATCTTCTTGGGTGGTTCGACGTCGAGGGCGGTGAAGAGGTCGCGTTGGGTCTTGGTGGGTGTGGTGGTCTGGCGGAACGTGCCGGCGGGGCCGGTGTAGGTGATCGCGTGGAGGCGTTGCAGTTCGTCGCGGATGGCGGGCCAGGTCCGGCCGGTGGCGGTCTCAGCGATGCGGATGAGGAGCAGGGCGAGCCAGCAGAGGATGACGTGGGCGCGGATGCGGTCTTCCTTGCGGTGATAGACGGGGCGGAGGTCGATGACCTGTTTCATGGTGCGCCAGCCGCGTTCGACCTCGAGGAGTTGCTTGTAGCCGAGTGCGATGTCCTCTGTGGACAGTGTCGGGTCGGATGTGCGGAGCAGCGGGCTCCTCGCACGTCGGTGAGCATGCCTACCACACCCGGGCCGGTCCAGGGGCCAACTCGCGTTGCCGAACGACGCCGAACACCGTCCACATGCGACAGACGTGATCGACGCACTTCACCGTCACCGGGAACATGGAGGGGTCGGCGCCCGCCGCCGGTCGCACTGCCCGTCGCCGCTGGGCGCTCACACTGTCGGGCTGCCCGCTCACCCTGGCGCCGCGCACGAGGGCTATCAGGTCGGTTGGCACGCGCTCCTCGGCAACGACGCGGACCCGCCCCACGTCCTCATCCTGAGCGTCGTCTAACAGTTTGCACCCAACGCTCCATCACGGAATTCATCCGGGGCATGCGGACGCCACTGAGCACGGCCTCGATCCCGGTGTCAGCGAGGATTGTGTCCACCAGCGCGGGGTACTTGCCGTCGCGGTCGCGGATGAGGTACTTGGTTCGGCAGCCGGCGTCTTGCAGGTCCATGGCCAGGTTGCGGACAGCCTGGGTGACCCAGGCGGCGGTCGGGCGCGCAGTGGCGCCCAGGACGCGGACGCGGCGGGTGGCGTGATCGATCGCGGCCAGGACGTACAGGTGGGCCCCGGTCACGGTGACCGTCTCGAAGAAGTCCATGGCGAGGATGGCCTCGGCCTGCGAGCGCAGAAACGATGCCCAGGTGTCCGAGGTACGTTCGGGGCCGGGTCGATCCCCGCAGCGTGCAAGATCTCCCAGACGGTCGACGCGGCGACCTTGATGCACAGGACGAGCAGCTCGCCGTGGATCCTTCGGTACCCCCACGTGCTGTTCTCCCGGGCCAGGCGCAACACCAGGGCGCGGATGGACCGGACCGTGGGTGGCCGCCCGGCGCGTTTGGGTCGTGAGCGCGCTGCGTGCCGTTGGGCGAGCAGGTCGCGGGTGCCACCGGAGCACGGTGTCGGCGCGAACCAGCAGCCGGACGCGGCGTAGCACGTCGCGGGGCAGGCGATGCAGTAGCGCGGCCAGGAACGCTCGATCGGCCGGGTCGAACCGGACCTTCTCGCCGTGCAACTGCCGTTCGAGCACGGCAACCTGATGCCGGAGCGCCAAGATCTCAACATCCTTGGCCCGGTCGCTTACGGGCAGCAGGCGGAGCATCGCAAGCGCGTTGGTCACACCGAGGTACGCCAGGCGCAGAAGCATGGCGCGATCCTCGCCCAGTGATCGATGGCGATCTGCCGCGGCGTAGCAAGGCTGACCGCGATGAGATCGCATCACGCGACCCGAAGTGGCCATTACCAGGGCGGACGTGATTATCGGCACCCACAGAGTTCGGGCGGATAGCTGTGTTGGTTTCTCGGAACCCACTGCCTTCCGTCGAACTTCAGCTCGTAGGACCAGCCGCTGCCAGTCGGTGGCGGCGCGGACGTGGCGAGCATCGCGGCGACCGGCGCCGGCAATGCCGTGGGTGGGCGGCCGGTCGCCGTCACTCGCATCCGTCGTGTAGGTCGGTGAGGCGGAGCGGCGTCGGGTCGGGCGCCGAGAGGGTGAGGTCGCCGATGTCCAGTCCATGGCGGTGCAGCAGCTTGTACAGGCCGCTGGTCGTGCGCCAGTACTCCGCGCCGTGAGGGTCGACGATGTGGTTCCAGGTGCGTTCGCCGGTCCCGTCGCGGTCGAAGACCGCAGACTCGACCCGCCAGCCTCCCGCGTACAGCACCGTGACCGCCACAGTTCCTGGTTCGGCAGCTGTTTTCCCAGGTCAAGGGCGCATGGTGTAGATCACGTAACTACAAACGTGTCGTTCTGCGGTGTGTTGTTGCCTCGATGCTCGCCGTCAGCGGCGTCGTGCCGGTGGCCGTTCGACCACCGGCGACATGGCGGGTCAGTTGAGGCTGAAGCGTTGGTTGGCCTGGCCGTTGCAGTCGTAGAGCTGGATCTGCTGGCCGTTGCCGGTGCCCCAGACGTCGAGGCAGCGCCCGGACTGCACGCCGGTGATGGTGCCGTTGCTGTTGACGTTCCACTGCTGGTTGGCCTGGCCGTTGCAGCTGTAGATCTGCACGGCCGCGCCGTTGCCGGACCCTGCGGCGTCCAGGCACATGTTGCCGTAGACGGTCAGCTGCCGGCTGGACGTGAGCGTCCACTGCTGGTTCGTCCCGCTGTGGCAGTCGTACAGCTGCACGCGGGTGCCGTTGTTGTGCGAGGAGTTCGGCACGTCGACGCACCGACCCGACTGCGCGCCGACGATGCGCTTGGCACCGGACGGCGGGGGCGGCGAGGATGATGCCGGGGTCGACGGCGACGAGGACGGCGAGCTCGGCGGCGGGCTGGTCGGGTTGGTGCCGTCGGGGGCGACCGCCCGGCCGGTCTGCGGGGAGATCATGCCGGCGCAGAGGTTGCGTGCCGCCAGGCCCTGGGCGATGCGCGGGATCGCGGCGACCGTGTTGGCGGGCCAGTCGTGCATGAGGATGATCTGGCCGTTGGTGAGGCGGGCGTTGGCCTGGACGATCGCGTCGACGCTGGCGTTGTTCCAGTCCTGCGAGTCGACGTCCCAGATGATCTGGGTCAGGCCGTAGCGCGACAGGACCGACTGCAGGGTGGAGTTGGTCTCGCCGTACGGCGGCCGGAAGAGCTTCGGGGTGCCGCCGCCGGCGTTGGCGATGGCCTGCTGGGTGCGGGAGACCTCCGAGTCGATCTGGGCCTGGCTCTGCTGGGTCAGGTGCGGGTGGGTGTAGCTGTGGTTGCCGACCCACATCCCGGCGTCGACCTGCGCACGGACCTGGGCCGGGTACTGGGCGGCGTACTGGCCCTCGTTGAACATCGTGGCCCGCAGCCCGTTCTGGCGCAGCGCGTTGAGCAGGTTGCCGGTGTTGTTGCCGGGGCCGTCGTCGAACGTGAGCCCGACGTACCCGTTGCAGGTCGCGGCGTTCGCCGGGGAGGCGGCCCAGGCGACGACGGTGGTGATGGCCGCGGCTGCCGAGACAGCGACTGCGGTGGCGAGCAGACGACTACGCATATTCATGGCGCGCGCGTTCCTCCTTATAGGGCAGCGTGCAACGAACCGGTCGGCGTCCGGTTTTGACAGATGTCGATGGGGCCCAGTATTGGGTGACCTCCGCGACGGTGTCAAAGCTTTCGAAACCCCAGCTCAGCCCCGCCACGCCCGCGGTACGCGGCACCGTCGTCCTCGTCAACCGAGCGGACGTGGACGTCGTTGTGTCAGAGCGGAGGAGCGCGCGCTGAACCGATCACGTACCACGGCGAAGGACCGGTCTGGTCCACGACCTGGGGCGGGCGCCGCTGGGTGGACATGCTGGCCGGTGACATCCTGTCGCTGGCGGCCGACGCGACGGTCACCCGCCGGCACGTCGGCACCGTCGTGGTGGTCGTGCGTCCCCGCACGCGGGGCGGCGCCGTCATCGGCGTCGAGCGCGGGTTCGCGCTGGAGAACCCCGCCGGCACGATCACCCACCTGCCGCAGCTGTAGACCGGCGGCGGTGTCCGGATGAATGACGGCGGCTGCGACCCCGACGGGCGCTTCTACTGCGGCTCCATGGCGTACGACCAGCGCTGTAGGAGCTGTTCGGGGTTCGGATCTAGGCGGGGTTGATGGTTGGGCTGGCGGTGGCTGGTAGAACTCGGCTGTGGCGCGTTTCGATGTGACGGATGCCGAGTGGGCGTTGATCGAGCCGTGTCTGCCGGTGGCGGCTACGAGGCCGTTGCCGTGGCGGGCGCGGGATCAGTTCAACGGGGTCCTGTGGCGGTTCCGTACCGGGTCTGGGCGGGGTGATGTGCCTGAGCGGTACGGGTCCTGGTCGACGATCTATTCGAGGTTCAATGCTTGGGCCTGGGCCGGGGTGTTCCAGGGTCTGATGGACGCGCTGATCGCTGAGGCCGCGGCGCGGGGGTTGGTCGGGCTGGAACTGGTCAGTGTGGACTCCACGGTGGTGCGGGCGCATCAGGAGTCGGCTGGTCTGGCGGTTGCTGGTGAGACCCTGGACGCGCTGGAGCAGGCGTTGACCGAGGAAAAGGGTGTGGGGCTCGTAAATCTGGTTCGAGGGCTGTGACGTGCGGTTTTGTGCGAGATCCACCGGACGACGTCGACGATAATCCAGGCCATGAGTGCGTCGCTGGTGTACCTGCTCCTGCGTCAGATTCTGCAGATGTTGATCCAGCTCGCCCGGGACGGTGGCGCGAAGGACGTCGAGCTGCTGGTGTTACGGCATCAGGTGGCGGTGCTGCGCCGGCAGGTGCACCGCCCCGACCTGCAGCCCGCTGACCGGGTGGTGCTGGCGGCGCTGTCGCGGCTGCTGCCCCGGCAACACTGGACGGCGTTCTTCGTCACCCCCGCGACCCTGCTGCGCTGGCACCGGCAGCTGATCGCCCGACACTGGACCTATCCACACACACGCGACCCGGCCGGCCACCGGTCGGTACGGGTCTTCGCGAGTTGGTGCTGCGCCTGGCAGCAGAGAATCCGACCTGGGGCCACCGCCGCGTGCAGGGCGAGCTGGCTCGTCTGGGCTACCAGATCGCGGCCAGCACCGTCTGGAAGATCCTGCACCACGCCGGCGTCGACCCGGCACCCCGCCGAACCGGACCGACCTGGAAACAGTTCCTCACCGCCCAGGCCCACACGATCCTCGCCTGCGACTTCTTCACCGTCGACACCGTGTTCCTGAAGCGGATCTACGTGCTGTTCTTCGTCGAACTCGCCACCCGGCAGGTTCACATCGTCGGCGTCACCGCCCACCCGACCGGCGCCTGGGCGGCGCAGCAGGCCAGGAACCTGCTCATGAACCTCGACCAACGCGCCGACGAACTGCGGTTCCTGCTGCGCGACCGGGACACCAAGTTCACCACCGCGTTCGATATGGTGTTCACCGCAGCGGGCATCGACGTGCTCCGCACACCACCACAAGCCCCACGGGCGAACGCCTACACGGAACGCTGGGTCGGCACCGTACGGCGCGAGTACACCGACCGGATCCTCATCGCCGGCGAACGGCACCTGGCGAGCGTCCTTGACGAGTACACCGCGCACTACAACGGCCACAGGCCACACCGATCACTCGACCAGCGACCACCGAACCCGCGGCCGCAGGTCGTCGACCTCACCACCGCCCGAGTCCAACGACACCCGATCCTCGGCGGCATCATCAACGAATATTCGCAGGCAGCGTAACCGAACCCGTTTTACGAGCCCCACAGGCTGCCTGGCGGACCGGCCGGATCGACGTGACCTTCGCACAGGTACCGCCGCTGCGTTTCGACCTCACCGATGACGACGACGCCCGCGCCTTCGCCACCGCCGTCACCGATCCAGTGCAGGCGCTGCGGGTGTCCCGTGCCGTGTGCCGGCTGCCGCACCCCCGGCTCGACGGGGTCACCGTCATCGACACCGCCGGGTTCGGCTCCCCGTCACCGCTGCACGACCAGCTGTCGGCCGAGCTGCTGCAGCGGCGCCCGGACATCCTCGTCGTACTGCTCGACGCCCGCAGACCCGACAGCCCCCCGAGCCACGACGCGCTCGCCGCCGTCCGCCCGATCCTCGCGGGCTACGACCGTGTGCGGCTCGTCGTCGGCCTCACCCACGCCGACCGCGCCCTGCGCAGCCACCTCGCCGACCACGACTTCGACGAGGCGACCCCCGCTCTCGTCGAGGACTTCGTCGCCGTCTCGCACCGCCGGGCCGCCGCCCTGCTCACCGAGGAACTGGAGACCGACCCCGCGGCGATGCCGTCCATCCTGCCATTGGCGTTGTCCCGGCAGGCGCCGCCGCAGCTTCGGCATCAGGTGGAGGACCTGTGGAAGCAGGTCGAGCATCTCGGCGGCGCCGGCGTCGACCGCGACACCTGGCTCGCCCGCGGCCGGATGTCTGCCGCCGTCATCGGGGACCTGGCCCGGTTCTGCGCGCAACGGTCGCAGGAGCTGCGGCTGGAGCACGAGGAACTGCAACGCCACGCCGACGAGGCCCGCCAGCGGGGCCGCTCCAATCTCGCCGGCCACGCCGCGGCCCGCACCGCCGTCGCCCGGGCGGTCGGCAGCATCCGCACCGCCGTCGCCAGCGAGCGCACCACGTTGCTGAGCAGCATCGACCAGCTGCGCAGGGACAAGGACTTCCGCCGGTACCTCGCCGAGGAGTACCCCGATGCCCTGCACCGAGCGGTGACCGGTATCCGCAGCGTCGCCGAGGAGCATCACAAGGAGCTGCGCCGCAAGTTCGTCATCCCCGGCCTGCTGTCACCGATCCTGCTCGACGACCGCGTGCTGCGTCCGGACGTACGCACCACCGCCGCGGCGAAGCGCCGGATCTCGGGCCTGTCGCACCGGATCAAGCAGGGCTGGAGCCTCGCGCTGGGCAGCATCGCCGACCTCGCCGCCCGGGACCTCGCCGCTGCCCGGGCGCAGCTGAGCCGGCACGCCTACGACCAGCTCAACCAGGTCGGCCGGCACCTGGAGCACTGGGTCAACCACATCAACCGGCTCCTGTCGGCCGACCTCGCCGCCGTCCGGCGCCACGACCAGCGCCACCGCGCCCAGCTGCATGAGCTCACCACCCGCATCGAGGCGACCCGGCAGCGCGCCGGCCGGTTGCGGTCGTGCGCCCGTGACGCCGAGGCGCTGCTCGTCACACTGCCCAGGTAGCTCCGGCTGCTCGAACACCGGAACGGGCGGCTCGGTTGCGCCGCTCGCCGGGCGCGACTCCCGCACGAACTGCAGCGTCACGGCACTGCTCCTTCACCGCACGACGCGCGTCGGCCAACGCCGACACCATCGCCGCTCGCGACGGCGGCGACGGCAAGCCCACTCCGAGGAACGCGACGATCGCGTCCGACGGGCGCTGATCCTCGAGCCCGTCCCGCTCGTCGCTGTTGTCACCCATCGACACAAACCCGATCATCGCACCGCACGGCCGCGCCGGCGGTGAAACCCGCTGTCGGTTGTCGGTGTGTGGTGATACAAAGCCGCGGTGGAAAAGACTTTGGAGTTCGCCGACCTGCTGCGCCTGATGGACGAACGATCGACTGCCTTCCAGGCCGCGGTCGCTGCTGCGTCCAGCCTGGACGTGCGGGTGCCGACGTGCCCCGAGTGGACGTTGTTCGACCTGGTGCAGCATCTGGTGGAGGGGCGTCACAAATGGGCCGCCATCGTCGCCGCGGGGCCTGCCGACGCTCCTGCGGCCGTTTCCGCCCCGGTGGCGCCGCGGGAGCGTGAGGCCGTGCTGGCCTGGTTCGCCGCCTCGGTGCGGGAGCTGTTGGACGCGCTGCGGGAGGCCGGACCGGACCGTGGCTGCTGGACGTGGTGGGGCACGTCGCAGTCGCCGCAGACCAGCGGTGCCGTCGCCCGGCATCAGCTCCAGCAGCTCGCCGTGCACACCTACGACGCCCACGTCGCGGTGGGCGCCGCGCAGCCGCTGTCCGGCGAGGTGGCGCTCGACGGGGTCGACGAGTTCCTGACCACCTGCTGCGCGACGGCGGCCCCGTGGCCGCACCAGCCGGCGGTCGTCGACTACCACGCCACCGAGGGGCACTCCTGGCGCCTCTGGCTCTCCGCCGACGGCGCGCGCGCCGCCCGGCTCCCGCGCGGCGCTGCCGCCGGGGAGGGCCCGGAGGCGGCGGACGTCGCCGCCTGGGGCACCGCCAACGAGCTGGTCATGTTCTTCTACGGCCGGATTTTGATGGAGTCGCTGCGGATCGAGGGCGACCGGGGCATCTTCGACCAGCTCATCGCCTGGGATCCGGAGGTGTAGGACCCGATGCCGCGCCGCCCCGCCGGACAGGAGCACGGCGTGCCATCCCGGCGCCCGGCGCGTTCACCGAGGCCGGCAGGAAGCCCGTGACCCCCGGCGTCACCACCCGGTACGCGGCATGGCGGGCTGTCTCGTCCTGGTCAACGGGCTGCCCGGATCGGGCAAGACCACGCTGGCCCATCGGCCGGCGTCCGCCATGGCCGCACCAGTGATCTGTCATTCTCGAGTCGTGGGGGCTGTCGCCAACGGGTGACGGATTGGACCTCTATGGCTGATTGTCATGGCCATGGCCATGGCCGGGTCCGGCTGGGCAGCCTGTTGACGTTGGGATGTGCGGTTCGAGGACGCGCCGCCGGTGCGGTCGTTCCCGTCGGTGTGAGGTCAGGCCCATTTCCAGGGTCTGCGGTGGTCGGCTACTTCCCGGCGGCATGTGGGGTATGAGTCGCGGCTGGAACGGACCACGCGATGCTGTTGGACTTCGATTCTGGCGTGGTCGGGTACTCGTCTCAGCCGTTCTGGCTGCGCTGGTATGACGGGTGCCATCGGCGGCGGCATGGCCCGGACTTCTTCGTCCGGTTCCCCGTCGCTGTCCCGGTCGGGACGCCGTCGTCGGCGACGGCGCCGCGATGCCAGGACCGTTCGGGCCGCGTCCGCTCGCGTACGCCGGCCACACCGCCGTATCCGTGGGGACGGCTGACCGCGCAGGCGATCCACGAGGAGGTCGCATGCTGCCCAATGCGTGCGGTGGTTGTCGCTGGCCAGCAGGGAGCTTCGCCGGCGCGAGGCGTTTCGGCTCAGGTCGGGCTGAGGACTGCCGACTGGACAGGACGGCACCAGGGCACGCGAGCTGTCGCCGTACACCGGCGGCGGGGACACGGAGGTGGCGATGGTCGGCAGCTCGACCCGAGCGTTGGCTGTCGACGGGCTGGAGATCCTCGATGAGATCGGTCGAGGCGCCCACGCGATCGTCTTCCGTGCCCGGCGCGACGGCTGTGACTATGCCCTGAAGATGCTGCGCAGTGACCTTCCCGGGCAGGAGGATGCGGCTGCGGCGATCCGTCGTGAGGCCGGCCTGCTGGCCTGTGTGGATGATCCCTGCGTCGGGCGGGTCTATGAGGTGGGTGCTGTCGACGGTACGCCCTACCTGGTCATGGAGTTGCTGGACGGGCGCTCGCTGACGGAGATCCTTGACGCCGGTCCGCTGCCGGTGCCGCGGACCATCCGGCTCGCCGCCGATCTGGCCGGCGCGCTCGCCGCGGCGCACCGGGTCGGGGTCGTGCACCGCGATGTCAAACCGCAGAACATCATGGTGATCGCCGGTGATCAACCGAAGCTGGTCGACTTCGGGCTCGCGGTGCACAGCCAGCGCTCTGCGCACGACGAGACCGCCGGCACGTTCGCGTACTGCGCGCCGGAGCAGACCGGCATGCTCAGTCGTACCGTCGACGGCCGCGCTGACCTGTATTCGCTGGGCGTGGTGCTCTTCGAGTGTCTCACCGGCACCCGCCCGTTCGACGCCGCACGGCTGAGCCTGGAGGCGGCGTGTGCGGGTGAGCCCGATCCGGTCCGCCGCGCCGAGCTGCTCGGCCTCGTCGCCGAGGCTCAACAGCATGACTTCGCGGCGGCGGAGGCGGTCAGCACGGTCCGGCGAGCCCTGGCCGAAGCGGGGCACCGCCTGCCCACCAACCCGCTGCTGATCGTGTCCACGATCTGGCTGCTGCTCGCGGGGTTCGTGGCTGGGCGCCGCCTGCGACGAGATCCGGCGGCCCCGCTTCGGTGTGGTGGACGGTCCTGATGCGCCGGTCGTCGCCCTGCTGCCGGCGGCGCGGGCCTGGCTGGCGATCCCGTTGACCAGCCGGGAACGGCGGGTCGGCCTGCTGCTGCTCTCCGCCGGCGACCGGTACGACGACGGGCAGTTCCGCGTCGCGAACGCTCTCGCCGAGCAGGGCATGGTCGCCTACGACAACGCGGTGCTGTACTGCCAGGTGCAGCGGCTGGCCAGCACCGACCCACTGACCGGCCTGCACAACCGGCGGACGTTCTTCGAGCTGAGCGCGGCGCGGTTCACCGCGGCCGTCCGCGGCGACGAGCCGACCGCGGCGATCATGGTGGACATCGATCACTTCAAGCGGGTCAACGACGCCCACGGCCACGCCGTCGGCGACGATGTCATCAAGGAGGTCGCCGCGCGCCTACGAGGCGTGCTGCGCCACGACGACCTGCTGGGCCGCTATGGCGGCGAGGAGTTCGTGCTGCTGCTGCCGGGGACGACCGCGGCCGACGCGGCGCACCTCGCCGAGCGGCTCCGGCACGCCGTCACGGTCACGCCGATCCCGACCCGGACCGGCCGGCTCGAGGTCACGGTCAGCGTCGGCGTCACCCAGTTGCAAACGACCGACAGCATCGTCGAAGACGCGCTCGCCCGGGCCGACGCGGCGCTCTACCGGGCGAAGCAGGGCGGCCGGAACCGGGTCGTCGTCGGCTGACGCCCGGCCGCAGCCGTAACCGGCCGAGACAGCGTGGGGTAAGGAAGCACAACACCACCATCCCGGTGAACGTCAGGTGGCGGCGCTAGAGGTCGTGCCGGTACCAGGCGTTCGCCTCGATGTATGTGGCGATGCCCCGCTCGGGATCGCACAGCACCGGCCCCAGGCCGCCGTCGACCACGACCGGCCCCGGCACGTCGAATGGTTGTCCGGTCCACTCCCGCCACTGCTCCAGGCCCGCGGTAATGGTCATCGAGTACGGCGCAACGGCGACGAAGCGGCCGCCGGCGCGCTCGTGCACTCGCAGCCAAGGGTCCTCGGCGGAGCTGTCCGGGCGGCGTCGGGTGATGTAGACCTCCAGCGGCACCAACGGCTGGAGATGTTTGTGCGTCGGGCGGACCGGCGCATGCAGCGCGGTGTGCCCGAGCCGCGCTGTATTGCGTCGCGCCAGCGCCAGCAGGTGCGCGGATACTCCGCGGCCACGCAGATCGGGACGCACCGTGGCGAACAGCGCCGACACGTCCGGCCCGGCCCGCCCAGCGAGCGTGTCGGCGGCCGCGGCGAGCAGTACCGCGTCGTAGCCGCCGAGTGGCAGGGCCTCGCCGGCAGTGAACGGCAGGGTGCACAGCATCGCTGCGGGGCGGCCGGTGCCGCGCTCAATGGCGAGCAGCGTGTACTCCGGGTGCCGCGCCACCAGCTCGGGGAACAACGCAGCGGAGACCGGATCCTGATACAGGAACGGCGCGACAGTCGGGTCGTCGAACTGCGCGGTCAGTGGTAGTCGGTCCGGCCGTTCGGCCAGAGTGGTCACCTCAAGCCAGGCAAAGTCCATATCGGCACCTTGCCAGATCAGCCGGAACCTTCACCCGGCGACGTCCTGCGCCGATGAGGATGCAGGCGGCCGGTACTTGCCCGCTTGGCGATCAGCGGAGACAGTAGCTCGGAGCGACGAAGGAGCGAGCGTGACAAGGCAGGTGACGTGGGCATATGCGCTGTGTGCGCTGACCCTCGCCGTCGGTTATGTCCTGCTGCCCGCGGCCGGTCTGCTCTGCTTTGCCGGCCTGGTGCTGAGCACGCTCGCCGCCATGATGTACGGCGTCGTCCGGCACCGGCCCCGCCACCGTCTGTCCTGGTTGCTGTGGGCTGCCGGCTCGCTCATGCTCGCAATCGGCACGGCGACCGCGGTCGTGCAGACCGACGTGCTGCAGTCCACAGCGTACCCCTCGATCGTCGACGCAGTGTCGCTCGGCACCACGTTCCCGCTGCTGCTGCTCGGCCTGCTGCGGCTGAGCCGCTCCGGCGCGGTGAACCGCGACTGGGTAACCGTCATCGACTCGCTCATCTTCACCGCCGGCGCCGGCCTCCTCGCCTGGGTATTCCTCATTGACCCTTACCTGGGCGACCCCGGCCTGAACACCGCCCAGAAAGCCGTCTCCATCGCCTATCCGCTCTGCGACGTCCTCCTGCTCTCGATCATGGTGCGGATGGCGCTGTCGGCGCGGCGCAGCTGGAGCGTGGCGCTACTGCTGACCTCCGGAGCGGTGCTCCTCGTCTCCGACGTCGTTTTCAGCCTGCGTCGCCTCAACGGCGATTGGGGCCTCGGCAGTTTCGTCGATCTCGGCTGGATCCTCTTCTTCGCGACCGGTGGTCTCGCCGCACTGCACCCGTCAATGGTCCAGCTCACTGAACCACGAGTCATCGGCACCACCGAACTCAAGCCCCGACGGGCAGCACTTGGCATCGCCTCGCTCGTCGCGCCCGGCATCCTGTTCGCCGAGGCGCTGTCCGGGCCGGTCCGCAACGGCCTCGTCATCTCCGTCGGTTCGGCCGCACTCGTCGCACTGTCGCTGAGCCGGGTCTGGCTCGCAGCCCGCAGCGTCGGACACGCCCTGACCCGCGAGCGGGAACTGCGCCGAGCCTGCGAGGCCCTACTGTCGGCGACCGATGTGGTTGCCGTCGAACGAGTCGTCAAACAGGCGGTCAGCGCCCTGCTGCGCAGCGGGACCGCCCACCGCACAGTCCTCGTCGTTCACCCGCCGGGCGCCGTGCCCGCCGCTGAAGACCGGGACCCATCGATGAGCATGCGCTACGTTGCCCAGCTGAAGGGCGGCCGCGCCGGCCTGGCCCGCGAGCTGGACGGCTTCGAGCTGGCGCTGCACTGTCCGCTGTCGATCGGCGGTGTCCGCCTCGGCGAACTGTGGGTGGCAGCCCACGAGCGTGCCCTGATCACGCTGCAGGAGTCAGGTCGCGTCCTCGCCGGACAGGCGGCCAGCATGATCGACCACATCGTGTTGAACCGAGAGATCACTCGGCGGGACAGCGAGGCATACTTCAGAACCCTGGTGCTGAACGCCGCTGACGTGATCCTCATCGTCGGCGAAGATGACCGCGTCACATACGCCAGCCCGTCGGCCCGGCCGCTGCTCGGCGCCATCATCAACGGCCGCCCTGTCACAGACCTGCTCCGACCGGCCGACGTCGATGATCAGGCGGACTTCGCCGACCCCACTGCCGTCGCCGGCCGCCCGCACCTCATCTCCCGGCCAGACGGCAGCACCGCCGAGGTCGAGGTGACCGTGCGCGACCTCACCGCGGAACCGACCGTCGCCGGGCGGGTGCTGACGCTGCACGACGTCACAGAACGTCGCCGCCTCGAACGTGAGCTGCTCGACCGGGCATACCTCGACCCGCTCACCGGCCTGGGCAATCGCCTGAGGTTCCAGGACCACGTCCACATCGCCCTCGCAGGCGACGATTCCGTTGCCGTACTGCTCGTCGACATCGACGGGTTCCGAACCGTCAACGACACCATGGGCCAGGACGTCGGCGACGAGCTGTTGCAGGCTTTCGCCCGCCGCCTCGTCGAGGTCTGCCCGCGCCCAGCAACCGTGACCCGACTCGGCGCCGATGAATTCGGCGTGCTCATCGCCCCCGCAGACGTCGCTGGGATCGAGGAACTCGCCCAGCGGATCGTCGACGAATTTCGTCCGCCGTTCGTCGTCGGCGGCAGCGTGGTCAGCGCCCAACCGAGTATCGGCATCGCGCTCGCCGCCGATGTGGCCGACGTTGCCCAACTGCTCGGCGAGGCCGACGTTGCCCTGGACAGCGCCAAGGGCACCGGCGAGCGCTGGCGCCGTTACGAGTCCGCGATGCACGCCGACACCATGCGCCGCATGCGGCTGCGCGCCGACCTCGACCAGGCACTCGCCGACGACGCATTCGTCCTGCACTACCAGCCGATCGTCGACCTCGGAACCGGCCGGCCGCACGGCTGCGAAGCCCTCGTGCGTTGGCAGCACCCGTCGCTGGGTCTGGTGCCACCGCTGGAGTTCATCGAGATCGCCGAGGAATGCGGCCTGATCGTCCCGCTCGGGGACTGGGTGATGCGCAACGCCATCGCCGCCGCAGTCAAGTTCCGCCAGCTGTACCCGCAGCACGCCCAGACAATGAGCGTCAACGTCTCCGTCCGTCAGTTCCGCTCACCCGGCTTCGTCCAGCGCGTCCTCACCGAGCTGGCGCAGGCCCGGCTACCCGCCGACGCCCTCACGGTGGAGATCACCGAGAGCCTGCTCCTCGGCGACGACGAGCACATCCACACCGACCTGGCCACCTTGCGTTCCGCGGGTGTACGGATCTCAATCGACGACTTCGGCACCGGCTACTCGTCGCTGTCCTATCTGCACCGCGTCCCTGTTGACGCGCTCAAGCTCGACAAGTCGTTCGTGGACACGATCGGGACCTCACGCCGGCAGCATGACCTGGTCAACGGCATCGTCCAACTGGCTCACACCCTGGACCTCGACGTGGTCGCCGAAGGCATCGAAGTCGCCGCCCACCGCGAGCTCCTGGCCGACCTCGGCTGCGGCTACGGCCAGGGCTATCTGTTCACCCGGCCCCTGCCGTACGCCGAGGTCCTCACCTGGCTGCAGACCACCTTCTCGGCACTCAGCCCGGTCAAGGACCCGGTGCTCTGACATCACTGGGCTTCGGTGGCGTCTCGGTCAGGTCCAGGAGCCAATGCTCCGAGCGCATCGGGACGCCTTCGTAGTCCACGTCACACGGACCGGTTTTGACGAACCCGGTCCGCCGCGCCACCGCCGCCGCCGCTCTGTTCCCGGTCCCGATGAACGCGTGGATCTCCCGCACCAGTTTCGAGGCCTGTACCTCAGCGACGATGAGCCGTACCGCGCCCGCCCCGAGCCCGTGCCGCTGCCCAAGCCCAGGCCGCAGCATGATGCCCAGCTCGGCTATCGTCCGGCCGCCCCAGGTGCTGTGAAACACGGCCACCACGCCCGCAGGCGAATCACCGGGGCCGTCCAAGATGGTGCGATACCACGCCATGGAGCCGCCGTTGAGGCGCTGCTCGTGCACCCGGTCGGCCCGCCCGTCCGGCGCGGCACCACCAAGGTGCTGCATGACCTCGGGATCGCCTTCGAGCTCCATGGTCAGCCAGCGGTCCTCTTCGGCATACGGCCTGAGCCTCATACCAACGAACGGTACGACCTCAGCGCACTGCCGGCATGACATCAACAGCACCTGATGATCGCCGAGACCGCATTGGACCGGGCGCCGGTGAACCGGCAGAATCGGCGCCGGCAGATTTCTGCCGGCGTCGTGCCGTTCGGCACCCGGTCCAGAGGTATCGCATGCAGTCGTCCGCCCAGGCGGGGCACCGTCCGGTCTCCGTCGGAATGCTCATCGAACGGCACCGGCGGAAGGCCGGACTCACTCAGGAGTCACTCGCCGAGCGCAGCGGGATCAGCGTCCGGGCGCTGCGCGACATCGAACGGGACCGGGTGCGGCACCCGCACACCGGGTCCCTGCGCCGCCTCGCCGCGGCGCTCGGGCTGTCTGCGGAGGAACTCGGCGAACTGCTCGAGGTGCTCGACCGCAGCGGCCGCGAGCGGCGCGAGACGACCCGGGTCGACGTGCTCGGTCCGCTGACGGTGTCCCGGGGCGGACAGCCGATCGGGATCGCCACGTCGGCCCAGCGCGGGCTGCTCGGCTTGCTGGCCCTGCAGGCCGGCCGGCCGGTGTCGCGGGACGAGATCGTCGAGGCCCTATGGGGTGCCCGGCCGCCGAAGACCGCCGTGACCCAGGTCCACGCGGCCGTCGGGCGGCTCCGCGCGGTCCTGGAGCCGGATCGCGGCCAGCGCTCGGCGGACGGCGTCCTGCCGTTGACGCACAGCGGGTACCGACTCCGCATCGGCAACGACGCGGTGGACGTGACACGGTTCGTCGGGCTGGTCGCGGCGGCGACGAAGGTTGAGGCGTCGCTGCCGGCGGAGGCGCTGGGCCTGCTCGAGGAGGCATTGCGATGCTGGCGCGGGCCCGTGCTCGCCGACGCCAACGCCCGCTTGCGTGGGCACCCGTCGGCAACCGCGCTCGGGCAGCAGAGGCTCGCTGCGGCGCTGCGCCTCGCCGACCTGGCGATCGAGCTGCGGCTGTACGAGCGGGCAGTCGCGCCGCTGCGGCACCTGACCCGCGACGAGCCGTTCCATGAAGGGCTGTACACCCGCCTGATGCTCCTGCTGGCCGGTGGCGGCGAGCGGGCCGATGCGCTGCGCCTGTACGCCGAGGTGCGCGCCCGGCTGGTCGATGAGCTCGGGGTGGAGCCGTCGCAGGAGATGCAGGCCGCGCACGTACGGGTGCTGCGCGGCGAGGTGCCGCAGGCGCACGCGACGGTCGAGGCGGCCCGGCCATCGATGGTCGCGCCGGTCCCGGCCCTGCTCCCGCCGGACATCCCCGACTTCACCGGGCGGGCGGCCGAGGTGTCCGCCGCCGGGAAACTGCTCGCTGCGAGCAAGCAAGCGCTGGTCGTCGTCGGGGTCGCGGGCATGGGCGGGGTCGGCAAGACAGCGTTCGCGGTGCACGTCGCGCACAGGTTGGCCGCCGAATACCCGGACGGCCAGTTGTATGTGAACCTGCGCGGCAACGACCCGTCCCGGCCGCCGCCGATCGAGGTGCTGGGCTGGTTCCTGCGCGCGCTCGGCGTCGACAGCCACGCGGTGCCCGACGACCCGGTCGAGGCCTCCGCGCTGTACCGCAGCCGTGTCGCCGGGCGGCGCATCCTCGTCGTGCTCGACAACGCCGCCGCCGAGGACCAGGTACGGCCGCTGCTGCCGGGCTCGGCGACCTGCGCGGTCATCGTCACCGGCCGGGCGCGGCTGGCCGGCGTCGAGGGCGTCCGCTGGTTCGACCTCGGCGACTTCGCGCTCACCGACGCGCTGCGCCTGCTGAGTGAGGTCGCTGGCGCGGACCGGGTCGCGGCCGAGCCCGCCACCGCGGCCGACCTCGTGCACCTGTGCGGACGGCCCCTCGCCGTCCGTGTCGCCGGCGCCCGGCTCGCCGCCCGGCCGGGCTGGCGCCTGGCCGACCTCACCGCGCTGCTCGCCGACGAACGCCGCCGCCTCGACCGGCTCGCCGCCGGCGACCTGGAGGTGCGCGCATCGCTGGCGTTGAGCTACCGCGGCCTGAGCGACGTGCCGCAGCGGCTGCTGCGGATGCTCGGCCTGTTCGACGCGCCCGATGTGCCGGTCTGGCTGGCCGCCTGCCTGCTGGAGGTGCCACTCGACGACGCGATCGATCACCTCGACGCGCTCGTGGACGCGCAGTTGCTGATGCTCGCTCGCAGCGACGCGATCGGGCAGGTGCGCTACCGGCTGCACGACCTGGTCCGGCTCTACGCCCGTTCGCTCGCGGAGCCGGTCGAATCCGCGAGCGCGCTGGCCCGCGGCCTGGGCACATGGCTGGCCCTGGCCGAACGGATGGCCGTCGCCGTGCCGGGTCCGTGCTTCGCAGTGCTGTCCGGCCCGGCCCCGCGCCCGCCGGTGCCCGAGCTGATCCGCTTCGACCCCCTGGAGTGGTTCGACGCCGAACGATCAGCGCTGCTGGCCTCGGTGCGGCAGGCGTGCGAGCACGGCCTCGACGACCTGGCGTTCGGCCTGGCCGCCTCGCTGGAGAAGTACTTCGACCTGCGCGGCATGTACGAGTCGTGGCGTGCCACCAACGAGCGGGTCATGCTGCTGTGCCAGGGCACCGGCAACACGCTCGGCGAGGCGGTGATGCTCCGCGGCCTGGCCGAGGTGCGCACCTGGAACAGCACCAACGCCGACGCCATGGCGGCCTTCGAGGCGGACGGTCGACGGCTGCTGGTGATGTTCACCGCCCTGGACGAGCCACGTGGGATGGCCGACGCGGAGGTCATGCTCTCGTGGGGCCTCTCCGCCCGCGGCGCCCTGCCGGCGGCCCTGGCTGCGGCCGAACGCGGACTGCGCCTGGCGACCGACGCCGGTCATCTGGGCGGCCGGGCACGCGCACGCGTGGCCATCGCCCTCGCGTACCGCGAGCAGGGCCGCTTCGACGGCATCCTGGACCACCTGTATGCCGCCCTCGACGACGCCCGCGCCCTGGGCAACCCGCGCTACGAGGCCACGGTCCTGCAGTTCCTCGGCATCGGCCACGGCGAGGCGGGCCTCCTCGACGAGGCGCTGGACTACCTCGACGAGTCGCGGGCCATCTCCCAGCGCTACCGCGACCACTACGCGGAGGCGCTGACGATGCTCGCCTTGTCGCGGGTGTACTCCAAGCAGGCCGACCCGCGGGCCCGGTCCGCCGCCGAGGCCGCCCTGGCGATGGGCCGTGAGTACAACATGTCCCACCACGTGGCCGACGCCCTGGGGTTGCTGGGCGAGTTCGACCTGGCCGACGGTCGCCAGGCCGACGCGCTTGCCCATCTGACGGAGTCGGTGCGCCTGTGGCGGACCCGAGGATGGCCGTCCTTCCTGGCGGCGGCCCTGCGCACCCTCGGCGACGCGCAGTCGGCGACCGACCCCGCAGCGGCCCGCGCCTCGTGGACGGAGGCCCGCGACCTGTACGCAGCACTGGGCGCGACCCGCGAGGCGACCGAACTGGACGCAAGGTGACGGCCGCCGCCGGGCCTCGTCAGCGGCGGTTCAGAAGACCAACGGTGTGCCCGACCAGCCGCCCTGCGCCGTCGCCGGATCCGGCAGTTCGACGCGTCCCGACCTGCCGGTCGCGCATCACGGTGCGGCCTGGCCTGCACCGGACGGTCCGGGTCACGGCGTAGCCGCCGCTAAGCCTCACCCTGAAAGCTTGCAGGGGTGCGGGGGCTTGGGCGCCGCGCTGCGGGGGCGCGGCGCCCAGGGGTTCGTTGGTGAGGTCAGCTCCGTGAAAGCGGGGGCGGCTCAATGCGCTCATACAAGCCGATCGCCCGGTGATTGTGGGCCATCACGTTGAGCTCGATGGTCAGTCAGCGGTCCGCTTCGGCATACGGTCTGAGCCTCATACCAACGAACGGTACGACGTGACCACAGGCCTGACCGTCCTCGGTTCAACTCGGTATCACGTTTGCCATCCGGCCGAACGGGCACGTAGGGCGCGGCATGCTGGGCTCGACCTGGCCATGACCTGCTGAAGCGCGTCCATCGGCCCGTGGCACGGGCTACCTGCCTGGCGGCAACCGTGGGTTGGCAGGGGCTGCAGGGACGGCGCGAACATCGGTCCGGCTCTGGCCGATGCACGGAAGGCAGGTGCGGAGTGCCCGACGATCACACCGGCCCGGGCGTGGCGGGGCGACCCGGACGAGATGCGGAACCGGCGCGGCGCCGGTGGACCGTGCCGGGAGCCCGGCTCCGGAAGCTGGTGTGGAAGGTCGCCGCAGGCGCTGCGCCACCAGGTCCGTTCCGTCGCGAGTTCTGGCGCAGTCCGATCCGTGGCCCGTGGCTCACCTCGGTGTTCGGTCTGCTGCTGCTGGCCGGCGTCACGGTGGTGTTCGTGACCGGTCTGCTGTCCTACGCCGCCTACAACCCCGATCTGGGGAACGACACCACCCCGGACAAGGGGTTGCTGGGGTTCTACCTGTTCGACTGGCCGACACACCCGGCCTGGCTGTACCGGCTCACGCAGGGAGTCCACGTCACGCTCGGCGTGGTACTCGTTCCAGTGCTGCTGGCCAAGCTGTGGTCGGTCATCCCAAAGCTGTTCGACTGGCCACCCGTGCGTAGCCCCGCGCAGGCCCTGGAACGGCTGTCGCTGCTCCTGCTGGTGGGTGGGGCGATCTTCGAGTTCGTGACCGGGATCCTCAACATCCAGCTCTTCTACGTCTTTCCCGGCTCCTTCTACAGCCTGCACTTCTACGGCGCCTGGGTGTTCATCGCCGCGTTCGTCGCCCACGTGGCCCTGAAGATCGGCCGGATGACACGTGCCCTGCGCTCTCGCAGACTGCGCGACGAACTGCGCACCGACCTGTCCCACACCCGGCCGGAGCCCCCGGACCCCGACGGCCTGGTGCCGGCCGAACCGGCCGCGCCGACGATGACACGCAGGGGCGCACTGGGGATGGTAGGCGCCGGCTCACTGGTCCTGTTCGCGCTCACGGTCGGACAGAGTCTCGGGGGACCGCTTCGGCGCACGGCGCTGCTGGCGCCCCGCAACCGCAACCCCGGCAGCGGGCCCAACGGCTTCCAGATCAACAGGACGGCCGCTGCTGTCGGCATCGCCGCTGCCGACGTCGACACCACGTGGCGGCTGGTGGTGCGTGGCGACGATCGCGAACTGAGCCTGACCCGGGCACAGGTCCTGAACCTGCCGCAGCACACCTCCGCATTGCCGATCGCCTGCGTCGAAGGGTGGTCCACCGAAGATCAGCAATGGAGCGGAGTACGGCTTGCCGTCCTGGCCGCCCTCGTCGGCCCGCCCGACGTGGCGAACGTCCTCGTGGAGTCCGTGCAACAGACCGGGTCCTTCCGGTCCGCTGTCCTGCGCGACAACCAGATCCGCGACCCGCGCTCCCTGCTCGCGCTCCGGGTGAACGGCGCGGAGCTCTCGCTCGACCACGGCTACCCCGCCCGTGTCATCGTCCCGGCCAACCCTGGTGTGAACAACACCAAATGGGTGGCGGCACTGACCTTCCGGACGTGACGATGGCCCGATTCGTGCGCTGGTACGGCGCGAACCCCCTGCATCTGCTCGCGCTCATCTGCTCCTTCGCCGTGGCAGCCTATGCGGCCGTGCGGCTCTTCGCCGTCCAACCGCTCGGCGTGGCCGTCTGGTTCGTCGGCGCAGCGATAGGCCACGACCTCATCCTGTTCCCCCTGTACACCATCGCCGACCGGTCGGCCCAATCGGTGTTGCACCATCGCGCCGACCGTTTGCCGGCCGTGCCCTGGGTCAACTACCTGCGCGTCCCGGCATTCCTGTCCGGCCTGCTCCTCCTCGTCTGGTTCCCCCTGATCTTCAGGATGGTCAACGGATTCCACGACGCCACCGGGCTGTCGCTGGACGTCTATCTCGGTCGATGGCTGGCGGTCACCGCTGTCCTGTTCGGCGCGGCAGCGGTCGCCTTCGCCCTGTCGCTTCGCCGGGCCCGCCGGGTCATCGGCACTCAAGAGCGCCGCCGCGCACCCGGCCGCGGCGACGACGAGCCGCAGCACGGCGGGCCGCAATGACGAATGGAGGTGCCGAGGCCGAGCCCCTTGCCCGCTTTCGGCGGATGGCGGCCACCACGACTGCGATGAGGGCAGCGCCGTACCCGATGCGCTGCGCGGTGCCGGTGGCGAGGTGTACACCGGCGGCGTACTGCGCGAGATATGCGGCGAAGGCGACGGCCAGCCATTCCGTGCGACCGGACAGGGCGACGAGCAGCACGAGCAGCAGCGCGTACCAGGGGTAGCTGGGAGCGGCGACGATGAGGGCAGCACCGGTCATGGTGGTGGCAGCCAGCCACGGTCGGTCGGGTTGTGCGGTGCGGGCAGCCAGCAGCGCGACGGCGGCGAGGACGGCGACCGCGGCAGGCCCGGCCCAGGCGTCCGGCAGGACCAGCGTCAGCAGGGCGAACCGTGGACCGGTGAGGTAGCCCTCCTCGTTGAGGTAACCCGGGAGGTATCCGATCGCGTCGGCGCCGACGACCGCCAGGTGAGGAAGGTAGACCACGGCGACCGCGGCGGCGGTGGCTGTGGCGACGAGGACCGGGCGCCGGCGCAGCACGGCGGGCGCGACGAGTATCGGAGTGAGTTTGGTGGCCACCGCGAGCCCGAGCAGCACACCGCCGAGCGCGGTGGCGCGGCGGGAGCCCGCCCGGGCGAGGACCAGCAGGGCCAGGCCGGTGACAAACACGGCGACGACGTCGACGTGGGCGTTGTTGCCCGCCTCCAGCGCGACGGTCGGGCACCACGCCCACAGGACCGCCAGCCGCGGATCGGCCCGGCCTGACCGCAGCCCGACCAGCAGCAGAATCGTCGTGGCCAGGGCGAACGCGGTCATCACCAGCTGGAGTGGCCGTTCCCGGCTGTGCGGTGGCGACACCTGCTGGGTAGCCCAGAACAGCGCCTGCGCGACGGGCGGATAGACGGTGTGGACGGTCGGCCGATTGATCAGCGTGCATCCAGCCGCGAGCGGACGGCCACGATCGGGATCGACGGCATCGGCCGGCACGCACCAGGTGGCCCGTGCGGGCCACAGGAAGTCGTCGCGTTGCCCAGCCAGCTCGGGTGCCGCCGGGACGTAGCGGTAGGCGTCGATGCCGGCTGCCTGTACCCGGCCGTCCCAGATGTAGCGGTACATGTCGTCGCTGCTGCGCGGCGGCGCGGACGCGGCCGCCAACGGCAGCGCGGCGCCGCCGAGGACGATCAGGATGCTTGCGGTCCGGACCGGAAGCCGGCGCACCAGCCAGCCGCCGGCGGCGAAGACCAGCCAGGCGCCACCGACGAACACGACCGCGCGGACCGGTCCGGCGAGTCGCGGCAGCACCTCGGCCGGCTGGGCCACCAGCACGGCGAGCACGGCGCCGGCCAGCACCGCACCCGCGGTGGCAAGGCCGTGCCGGACGGGTCGTCGGCACCACATCGAGCGCGGGCCACGCGTTGTCGGCCCAGCGTTGTCGGCCGTCGTTTCGCGGCCGTCGGCCGGCAGCGGCGGGGTCATCCCCAACCGGGGCCGGAGCGTGACGCGGCCGGGTCGCGGGCGGGCAGGTTGGCCCGGACGGCGGCGGCGAAGCGGCCACCGTGGCACTGCTCGGCGACAGCGTAGGCGTCCTCGACGGTGTCGACGTCGCGCAGGGTGCCCATCAGGGTGACGGCCAGACCACGACGGCGCAGCGCGGTGAGGGTGTGTCTGCCGGTGTCGGGGGTGGACATCGGTACGTCGTGCAGTGCGGCGGCGGCCGCCGGGTCGGGCAGTCCCAGCGTCCACCAGCCCCCATCGTGGGCCGGGCCGAGCACGGCGTCGGCGCCGCTGTCGAGGGCCTCAACGGCGGAGCCCAGCAACACCGTGGTCAGTTGCGGGGTGTCCATACCCAGCAGCAGCGTGGCGGTGCCCGGCAGGGCGGTGTCGGTGTAGGCGTGGACGAGACGCTGGGCGAGGCCGGTGCCGTGCTGGGCCACGGTGCGCCAGCCGGGCGGCACCGGATACTGTCCGCTGAGGACGAGGGTGCGCCGGACGGCGGGGGTCACGTCGAGCACGTCGATGGTGTCGGCCAGGGCGGCGGCAGCGATCGCGGCGGCCTGCGCGGCGCTTGCGGGCGGGCACAGCCGGGTCTTGACCCGCCCGGGCACCGGCGCTTTGGCGAAGACCAGCAGCTGGACGCTCACCTGGCGAGGACCTTCGCCATGTCGTGCACGGCCCGGGCGGTGCCCCGCACCGTGCCGGTCACCTTGGATTGTGTGCCGTCAGCGCGGGGAGCGTAGTCGACGTCGGTCTCCTGGATGCGCCAGCCGGCGCGCGCCGCCGCCATGACCATTTCGAGGGGGTAGCCGAAGCGCCGGTCGCGCAGGTCCAGGGCGAGCAGGTCCGCGCGGCGCGCGGCGCGCATCGGCCCGAGGTCGTGCACCGGCACGCCGGTCGCGCGGCGCAGCCGCCGGGCGAGCAGTGCGTTGGCGAGGCGGGCGTGCAGCGGCCAGGCCCGCAGCGTCGTGGGGCGGCGCCTTCCGAGGACCAGGTCGGCGGCGCCGAGCCGGACCGGCTCCGCGACCCGGCGCAGCTGCTCGGGGTCGAAGGAGCCGTCGGCGTCGCATATGCACACGATGTCGGCGGTGGCGGCGAGCAGCCCGGTGTGCGCGGCGGCGCCGAACCCGCGTTGCGGCACGTGTACCACGACAGCGCCGTGGGCCGCGGCGATCTGCGCGGAGCCGTCGGTGGAGCCGTTGTCCGCGACGATCGGGCGGTATCCGGCGGGCATGCGCGACAGTACCCAGGGCAGCGCGGGCGCCTCGTTGAGACAGGGCAGCACCACATCCGTCACGACCTCGACGCTACCCAGGCGGCATTGCGACGGGCACCGTACGGTGAAGGTGAAAACGCTGCGAACCGCACCCGTTGCCGGAAGAATCGGTGGGTGCGGGCCCTGGTCACCGTCGGCGCCGGCAACCGGGTACAACGAGCTGGTCACCCGCTCGACGCAGGCCTCACCGACGGCGGTCGAATTCGTCGTGCCGTCGATCACCAGCGACAACCTCAACGATTTCCTGGGCATCCCGGCCGGGTTCGTCGGCCCTGCGGCGGCGTCCCTCGTCCGCGCGGCGAACCCGCACGTGCAGTGGGCCGAACTGGAAGGCCACGGTTTCGGTGTGTCGAGGTTCGGCCCGAGTCGTGCCGGATGGACTGGTTCCACGTCCGGGACCGGACCAGCCGCACCACGACGGCGCGCAGGGTCGCCGGCTACACGGTGAGCTCGGGCGTCGCCCGCCTCCACGCCGCATAACGCCGACGTCGTGTCCGAGGCGGCAGCGTTCAGGCGGCCGCCCCGGAACCGGCGCCGTCCCCGGGCAGGGGCGGCTGGAATGCGTCCGGCTCCCGCACCCACCATCCAGCGACCGCCGCTCGCAGGACGGCGTCGAGGCCGCGCACCGTGTGCCGCCGGTCGTACATGTCGATGGCATCGCTGAGGCGGCGGCCGTGGCAGGTCTGCGTGATGTGCGTGGCGCCGCCCAGCTTGATGAACCACGGCGACCTGGATCCACCGACACACCCACCTGCAGGGCGGCAGCCGATCCGGAGGCGGCCACTGATACTCGTTGACCCCGTCCATCACCCGACCGGTGATCGCGGTGATCCGGTCCTTGGGCACCCCGCCCCGCCGCACAGGTCGCATGGTGCATCCGGTCAGGTGCTTCCAGGGATGACGAGTCCGGTTTCGTAGGCGATGACCACGAGTTGGGCGCGGTCGCGGGCGTCGAGTTTGGTCAGCAGGCGACTGACGTAGGTGCGGGCGGTGTCCGGGCTGAGGTGCAGTTCGGCGCCGATCTCCGCGTTCGACCGTCCGGTGCCGACCTGTGTCAGGACGTCACGTTCGCGTTCGGTGAGCCCGGCGAGCCGTCGGGAGTCCGCCATGGGGGAGCGGGCCGCGGCGGCAAGGACGCGCCGGGTGACGGCGGGGGAGAGCAGTGCGTCGCCGCCGGCCACGGTGCGGACGGCGTCACGCAGGGCGTCGGGTGGGGTGTCCTTGAGGAGGAAGCCGGCCGCGCCGGCGCGGATAGCCTCAAAGAGGTACTCGTCGTCGTCGAAGGTGGTCAGCATGACGACCTGGACGTCGGTGAGCTGCGGGTCGGTCAGGATGCGCCGGGCGGCCTCGATGCCGTCCGTGCCGGGCATTCGCACGTCCATGAGCACCACGTCGGGTCGCTCGGTGCGGACGGTGTCCAGACCCGTTGCGCCGTTACCGGCCTCGCCGACGACGGTGATGTCCGGTGCGCGGTCGAGCAGCGCGCGGAGCCCGGCGCGGACGAGGTGCTGGTCGTCGACAACGACCACCCGGACGTCCGTCATGCTGTGCTCCCGGCCAGCGGCAGGCGTGCGTGCACGCGGAATCCGCCGCGCTCGCTGTTGCCGGCTTCGACGGTACCGCCGAGCAGTGAGACCCGCTCGGACATTCCGCGCAGGCCCTGGCCGTTGGTGTCCAGCGGTGCGCCGGGCGGTACGCCTCGGCCGTCGTCCACGATCTCGAGCGACAGCCGGGGTCCTGTCGCCTGGACAGTGACGTGCACCTGGCTGGCGTGTGCGTGCCGCAGGGTGTTGGTGAGCGCTTCCTGGACGATCCGGTAAGCGGTCGTGGCCACGACGGCGGGCAGGGCGTCGACGTGGCCGGTGACGCGCAGCTCGACGGGCAGGCCGCTGTGGCGCACGCCGTCGACGAGGGTGTGCAGTTGGTCGAAGCCCGGCGCGGGTTCGCGGGCGCCGGAGTCGTGGCGGAGGGTCTGCAGGGTGGCGCGTAGCTCGGCCATCGCGCTGCCACCGGCTGAGCTGATCGCGGCGAGCGCGGTCCTGGCCTGGCCGGGTGCGTTGTCGGCGAGGGCCTCCTGTGCCACCGCCGACTGCAGGGTGATGACCGACATCGTGTGGCCGAGGGTGTCGTGCACCTCCCTGGCGATGCGCAGCCGCTCGGCCTCGACCTGCCGGGCGGCCTCCCGGCGACGGTCCTCGGCGGCGGCAGCGGCCTGCCGGGCCATCTCGGCCCGCAGCGACCTCCTGCTGCGGACCGCGTCGCCGAGGGTGATGACGGCGAGCATCAGCGCGGCCTCGGAGCCGAGGTCGAAGCCCACGACGATCGAGACGTCGTCGCCCTCGACCAGCCGCATGCCCACCGACAGCGCCAGCAGGCCGCCGCCGACGACCGCAGCCGGCAACACCCTGCCGCGCTCCGCCGCCGTGTACAGCACGGCGGCCGTCGGAGCGGCCAGGCCGATCGCCGGGAGATCCAGCGAGTAGTACACGACGATGCCGACCGCGGTGGCCAGCAGCGCGGGGACCGGCCACTGGCCGCTGCACAGCAGCAGCGCGCCGAAGCCGACCGCGAAGCCGTAGGCGAGCACAGCCCGGCCGGGCGGCCCGCCGTCGGTGACCGCGGCCGCCGCGACCAGGCAGAAGGTGGCGACACCGAGCAACGCATCGGTGCGGGTGGGTCGGCAACGCACACCAGCAGCGTAGAACGGCGCGCCGTGCTTGCGCTGTCGCCGTGGAGCGTCAGGTCCCCGGCGCCGCGTACGCCAGGAAGCGACTCCGGTCCGCTCCCGCAGGCGGCAGACGGCAACGCTCACGGACCGCAGCATGGTTGACGACCACATGGATCGCGCCTGGGACGGCGCGCATCGACGCAGGAGGACTCGAACGTGTCCCGTACCAAAGTGACCTGGATCGTGCTGGTGGTGCTCGTGTGGACGGCGATGCTGTCGTTCGGTGGCGTTGCGGCTGAGACGGTGATGCTCTACCCGAACATCTTCGGCGACGCCCCGGCGTCGCTGGAGCGAGCCCGCGAGTTCATGGTCGCGGCCGGCCCGAGCGACTACTTCCCGCCGCTGGGCGCCACGGTGGTGCTCAGCAGCCTCGCCGCGGTGCTGCTCACGTGGCGCGACCCGCGGCTGCGATGGTGGATCACCGGCGCGGCCGGCGTCTTCATCGCCTGCGAGTTCGCGTTCTCCGCGGTGTTCTTCTGGCCACGCAACGAGATCATGTTCGTCGACCCGGTCGGTACCCACTCCCCGGAGCACCTGCGGCAGGTCGCCGAGGAGTTCGTCGCCGGGCACTGGGTGCGCCTCGCCGGCGGCGCGGTCACCGCCGCGCTCGCCTTCACCGCACTGCTGCGCTTCACCCGCGACACGGCCCGCGCGGCAGCCGTCGCAGAGGTCGCGCGATGACCCGGCCGCGCCGCGCGCTCGGGTTCTCCTGGCCGGTGCTGGTCGGCCTGGCCGCACTGGCCGCTCCCCGGGTCGCGCTGCACGACCTCGGCGTCATCGAGGAAGGCAGCTTCGTCAACGGACTGCTGGTCTTCCTGCCACCGCTGTGCTGGATCGCCGCGGTCCTACTGAAGCGGCCGGCACACCCGTTCGTGACCGTCCTGGTCATCGGTGCGCTCTACGGCGTGTTCCTTGCAGCGGGCCATCAACTGCTGTGGGACACCGCCTTCGACGGGAACACCCCGACCCTCGGCGGGAACCTCACCGACGTCGGCCCCACGGTGCAGAGCGGCATCGTCCGCACCGTCGCCGCGGTGTCCAGCCTCGTCACCGGAACGATCGTCGGCGCGGTCACCGGCGCCGTGGCGGCGCTGCTGTGCCGCCTCGTGCCGGGCCACCCCGAGCGGCCGTACAACGCCGGTCGATAGTGTGCCAACTCCGGCAGTGCGCAGGCTGCGCATCGGTCCGAGCCTCTGTTTGCGTTGGCTGTGGTCGGCAGTTGCGGATGAATGCCGAGCGTCTTCGGTGTGTCGATTTGAAGGTCGTCGTCTCTGACGCTGAGCAAGGCGCGTGGGTTGCTGGGGGAGCTCGGCGGGTGCCGTCGAGCAGGTCCGGTGGGTCTGGTGGAACGGGAGCCGTCGGAGCATCACGTTGCTTGCGCCGCCCGTAGTCGTCTTGACGTCGCGGCATCCACCTGTATATTCAACGAGTTGGTTAATTAGCATCTCGATTGAATAGGACATGGATACCAAGCAGCTCAGCACGACCTTCGCCGCCTTGGCCGATCCGACCCGCCGGGCGATCCTCGCCAGGCTGGCTGAGGGCGAGGCCACCGTCAACGAACTGGCCGAGCCGTTGCCGCTCACCTTGCAGGCGGTCTCCAGGCACCTCAAGGTGCTTGAGCAAGCCGGACTCATCAGCCGCGGGCGCACCGCCCAGTGGCGTCCGTGCCGCCTGGAGCCCGCACCGCTGCGCGAAGCCACCGACTGGTTGGAGCGCTACCGGCAACTCTGGGAGGGCAGCTTCGATCGCCTCTCCGCTCACCTCCAAGACATACAGAAAGGCGATACGAATGGCTGAGACTTCGGCCGCCAACAGCACACCCACCCGAGAGTTCACCATCACCCGGGTCTTCGAGGCACCACGCCGCCTGGTCTTCAGGGCGTGGACCGACCATTGGACCGGGACCGAGTTGGTGCTCTCCACGTTCGGCGGAGCCAAGGTCGCTGCCCTGCGCGCCCGGCCGGCGGTCGCGATCACCATCGACGCCGCTTCCACACCGCCCGAGGTGCTGCTCATTCGCGGCCCGGCCGAGGTCACCGAGGTCGACGGGATCGTTCCGGAGTACATCCTGGCTCACTACCGCTATGCCGGTTCGGAGCAGGGCGCCGCCAATATCGCTGCGGTCGACCACCCGGGCACGAGGATGTTCCGCATCGCGGTCCGCCCGACCTGGGTCGGCGTGCTGGACTTCCAGACCCGGCTGCCCGGTGGAGCCAGCCCGGAGGAGTTCGACCAGCGGGGCCGATCGTGAACAGAACACGCTCAGGGGCCCGGGCACGTACGTACTGATCCACGGCCCTGCTCCGCTCGAGGTGCTCTGACCTCGATCACCTCACCGGGATTCTCGTGACCGAGCACCCAATCGGTCTCCCGTGCACCCCAGGAGCTGTGACCGTAGGACCGGGCGTACGCGTGGCCAGGCGGGACGGGTCGCCACGCCGGGGATCTGGCGTGGGCGTACACCGTGTATGACCGCCACGGCTATGGGTAGGTCCCGCGCATGAGCGGCGAGATCGTCTGCTCGCACTGTGGGCGCAGGAACCGTGTCCCCGGGGCGGCGACCGGCGTCCCGCGGCCGGCACCTCGGCGAGCGCGATCTTCCGCGGGCCGCCACCGAGGGGGTCTCCGGTCAGGAGCGCGCGGACGGATGGCGGTTGTGCTGGACCGATGCGGTTGTCAGTACGCCCGGTACGTGAGGGCCCGCCGCGACGTCGCGAGGCTGACCCGGTGATCGTCGGGCTGGTCGCGTCGCCCGGACCGGCCGCGGACCTGGCCCGCCAGGTCGTCGACCAGCTTCCGGACATGCTCGCCACCAGTTCGCCGGGCGTCGCTTGGACCGTTTGCGTCCTCATCGACCGGCTCGTCGACCGCCCCGCCGAGCTGTCCCAGCTGATCGACGCCGCCCGTCGCCGCATGTTGCACGAGGGTTGGCAGCTCACGGTGTGCTTGACCGATCTGCCATTGCAGACGTCCCGGCGGCCGGTTGTCGCGCACGCCAGCGCCACCCATTCGGTCGCGGTGCTGTCGATTCCGGCGCTCGGCCCGATCGCTGTCGCCAGTCGTGCGCGTGAGACGACCGTCCGGCTCGTCACCGCCGTGCTCGCCGGTGACGACCGGCACACCGCCCGGCGGCGTACAGCTGCTGGTGCCCGAGGCCGGCTTGACCGACGCGCTCGGCCGTCCAGCCGGCACCGGTGACTTCCTGGCCATCGCCTGGTTGGCGTGCTCGGTGGCCACGATCGGCGGCGCACTGCGCGCCGGCCTGGAGAGCGACGAGTCGGTTCGGCAGGCAGCGTACCTCTACCAGCCGGACGAGATTATCGATCAGCGCCAGAGCTGAGCGCACCCGCCGCTCTGTTCGCCGGCACCGCCTGCCGCTCTGGAGGCAAAAGCTGCACGGGAGGAGCGTCGTCCGTATGGCCCGGCCCTGGCAGGGTAGTGCACGCTCCTACCAACCGGAGGAGGACCAAATGAGTGGCGGTACGGGCTACGACTCGTTCGACACCACCGTGGACAAGACGAACCAGTTGTTGCACGACATCGAGCGTGAGTTCGGGTGGCCCAAGACGCGGCGCAACCATTCGTATGCCGCACTCAGAGCGGTGTTGCACGCCCTCCGCGACCGTCTGCCGGTCGACGAGTCCGCGCAACTCGCGGCGCAGCTACCGATGCTGGTGCGCGGCATCTACTACGACGGCTGGGACCCGAGCCGGGTGCCGGTGAAGATGCACCGCGCCGAGTTCGAGGCGCGGGTGCGGCAGGAGTTCCCGTTCGACGTCGAGGGCGGCATCGAACACCTCATCGCCGTCGTGCTCAACGCGCTGAAGCGCTTCGGCACCGCGGCCAAGTGGGCGGAGGTCAAGGCCAACATGCCCAAGCAGCTCGCTGCCGTGATGCCCTGACGGACCGCGGCGCGACCGAAGGAGATGAGGCGGGTGGCGGCCACACTCAACGACGCCGCATACCGGCATGCCAGGCAGCTCATCGAGGCGGGGCGGTCCGTGCTCGACGACAGGGCCGCGTGGAGCGAGCACCAGCCCTCCGCGCGCCGGGAGAACGCGTTCATCGAAGAGCACGGCGGGGCCGAGTACGGCCGCTGGCGCCTCGGAGTCGATCCCGAGGTCCCGCAGGGGCGCAAGGCCCGGTACCGGTTCCCGTACGGGGACTTCACCGCGGTCCACCGCTGCGGTGTGCTGTCGGCGGAGGTCCGCGCGGCCCAGCAGCACTACTTCGACATCGAGACCGCCGTTGCGCATCTGCACGGCATGCTCGACGCACTGCGAATGCTGTCGTCGGTGACGCAGGCCCAGGTGAACCTGCCGTTCATCACCGCCGACGCATCCGGCCCGAAGCACCTCACGGCGACGGTCAACGTGTCCGCACGCGACAAGGACACCGGCGCCGAGCAGCAGATCACCGTCGCCGAGAGCGGCACGCTGGACAAGGGCGAGGTCGAGCGGATGGTGCGCGAGGCCGAGCAGCACCGCGCCGCCGACCAGCAGGCGCGTCAGGAGATCGACGCCCGCAACGAGCTGGACAGCGTCGCGCACCAGGTGCAGCGCCGCCTCGACGAGCTCGGCGATCAGGTCCCCGAGCATGAGCGGGCCCGCGCCGGGATGCTCGTGCAGGAGGCCCGGCAGGCCGTCGACGGGAAGGCGCCGATGGATCGGGTGCAGAACCTCACCAACGACCTCCGGCAGATCCTGTTCGCGCTGGAGTCCACCGCGCAGCAGGCCGGCGGGGGACAGGCCGCGGGCCAGGGCCAGGAGGCCGGGCAGGCGGCTGGGCGGTCCGGCCGATCGACCCCGGCAGATGACGTCATCGACGCCGACTTCAGCGGAGGGTGAGCCATGGCCGAGCCGAACGGCGAGGGGATCAAGGCCTCCACCGATGACCCGGCCCAGCAGGCGAACCGGCCCGAGGGTCAGGGGGCGGCGCAGCCGGAGGACCCGGCGCTCGCCGAAGTGCGGGAGCGGGCGCAGCGGGCGATCGCCGACGCCGACAACGCCCGCAAGCGGGCCGAGCGGACGGCAGTCGAACGGGTCACCGCCGAGCGGCAGCGGGTCGCCGCGGCGTGGCTGCCCGTGCTGGACAACCTGGACCTCGCGCTGCGCCACGCCGGCGCGGACCCCGAGACGATCGTGCAGGGTGTGGCGCAGGTCAGGGAACAGGCCGGAGACGTCCTGGCCCGGCTCGGCTTCGGCCCGGTCGGTGCGGTCGGTGAGCCGTTCGACCCGGCCCGGCACGAGGCGGCCGAGGCGGTCGAGGAGCCGGGCGTGCCAGCCGGCACGATCGTGCGGGTCATCCGCCCGGGCTACGGCGGCGACACGCTCCTGCTGCGCCCGGCCGTCGTAGCCGTGGCCCGCGCCGGCAGCGTTGGTGAGGGGTCCGACGGATCGGACACGGATCGGGGATCCGATGGCGGCTGAGCGACGCGACTTCTATGAAGTCCTCGGCGTCCCGCGGACCGCGACGGCGGAGGAGATCCAGCGCGCGTACCGCACGCTGGCCCGCCGCAACCACCCTGACGTCAACAAGGAGCCGGGCGCCGAGGACCGTTTCAAAGACATCACCGAGGCCTACGACGTCCTTTCGGATCCCAAGAGCCGCCGCAAATACGACCGGTTCGGCGCCCAGTGGCGGCAGGTGCCCGACGACGTCGAGCAGCGGGCCGGGGCACGGCAGCGCGCGCCGGCCGGCGCCGGGTTCCCCGGCCAGGGCGCCGGTTTCCCCGGCCAGGGCGCCGGTTTCGGCGGTCGGGGCGGCTTCGGTGAGGAGGTTGATGTCGAGGACCTGCTCGGCAGCATCTTCGGCGGGGGACAGGGCCGTGGCGGGGACCGTTTCGGACGCGGGCCGGTGCCCGGCGCTGACACCCAGGCCGAGATCACCATTAGTGTCGAGGACGCCTACCACGGCGGCCGGCGCCGGATCACGCTGCCCGGCGGCCTCGGCGGCCGCACCCGCGAGTACGAGGTCAACATCCCGGCAGGGGTCACCGAGGGGCAGCGGATCCGGCTCGCGGGGCAGGGCTCCGGCGGTGCCCGCGGCGGCCCGTCCGGCGACCTGTACCTGGTGGTGCACATCGCGCCGCACCCTCGATACAAGCTCAGTGGGCGCGACATCACGCTGGAGATCCCGCTGGCGCCGTGGGAGGCGGCCTTGGGCGCCTCAGTGCCCGTCGAGACGCCCGGTGGCGTCGTGCGGGTCGACGTCCCGCCCGGCACGTCGTCGGGGCGGCGGCTGCGGCTGCGCGGCCGGGGCCTGCCGAACCCGCGCGGCGCCCCGGGCGACCTGTACGTCCAGACCAAGATCATGGTGCCGGCGCAGCTGAGCGACGCCGAACGGCGACTGTTCGAGGAGCTGGCGACGGTGTCGTCGTACAACCCGCGAGGTGACCGATGACGTACGCCCTGATGCGCCGCCCGTACCTGTCCACGGACGCGTTCGCCGCCGCGGCCGGCCTGCACCCGGACCTGATCTCCCGGCTGGTCGCGCTCGGCCTGCTGGAACCACACGTCGACGAGCTCGGCAACCGCTGGTTCGCCCAGACGCAGCTCGTCCAGCTGGCCCGGATCCGCCGGCTGCAAGCCGAGCTGCCGCTGAACTACGCGGCGGTCGGCATCGTGCTCGACCTGCTCACCCGCATCGACCAACTCGAGGCGCAACTCAGGAGGCGGACATGGACCTGAACCGACTCACCGAGAAGTCCCAGCAGGCACTGCACGACGCCCAGACCAAAGCGATGCGGCACGGCCACACCGACGTCGACGGCGAGCACCTGCTGCTCGGCCTGCTCGACCAGCCCGACGGTGTCGCGGTGCGGCTGCTCACCGGCCTGGGCGTTGACGTCGAACAGCTGCGCGAACGCCTCGAACGCGACCTGCGGCGCCGGCCGAGCGTGACCGGGCCGGGCGCACAGCCCGGCCAGGTGACGGTCACCCGACGGCTCGCCGCGGACCTCGACGCCGCCGAACGCGAGGCCGGCCGGCTCAAGGACGAGTACATCTCCGTCGAGCACCTGCTCCTCGCGCTCGTCGACGAGGGTGCCTCCACCGACGCCGGCCGGGCCCTGCACGACCTCGGCGTCACCCGGGAGCGGCTGCTCAACCAGCTCACCGAGCTGCGCGGGGCGCAGCGGGTCACCTCCGCGAACCCGGAGGCCGCCTACGAGGCCCTCACCAAGTACGGCCGGGACCTCGTCGCCGACGCCCGCGCCGGCCGGCTCGACCCCGTCATCGGCCGCGACGAGGAGATCCGCCGCGTCGTGCAGATCGTGTCGCGCAAGACGAAGAACAACCCCGTCCTCATCGGCGACCCGGGCGTGGGCAAGACCGCGATCGTCGAGGGCCTCGCCCAACGGATCGTCAACAACGACGTGCCGGAAGGGCTGCGCGACAAGACGATCTTCGCACTGGACATGGGCTCCCTGGTGGCCGGGGCGAAGTACCGCGGCGAGTTCGAGGAGCGGCTCAAGGCCGTGCTCGCCGAGGTGACCGCCGCGCAGGGCCGGATCCTGGTGTTCGTCGACGAGCTGCACACCGTGCTGGGCGCCGGCGCCGCCGAGGGTTCGATGGACGCCGGCAACATGCTCAAGCCGATGCTCGCCCGCGGCGAACTGCGCATGATCGGGGCGACCACTCTGGACGAGTACCGCAAGCACATCGAGAAGGACGCCGCGTTCGAACGCCGGGTCCAGCCCATCCTGGTGCCGGAGCCCACCCCGGACGACGCGGTCACCATCCTGCGCGGGCTGCGTGAACGCCTCGAGGTGTTCCACGGCGTGCGCATCCAGGACGGAGCACTGATCGCCGCGGTCCAGCTGTCCCACCGGTACATCGCCGACCGGTTCCTGCCGGACAAGGCCATCGACCTCGTCGACGAGGCCTGCGCGATGCTGCGTACCGAGATCGACTCGCAGCCGGCCGAACTCGACGAGGCCGCCCGCCGCCTGCTGCGGCTGGAGATGGAGGAGGCCGCGCTGTCCAAGGAGGACGACCCGGCCAGCACCGCCCGGCTGGACCAGATCCGCCGGGAGATCGCCGACCTGCGCGGCGAGGTCGACGCGATGCGCGCCCAGTGGAACGCCGAACGCCAGGCGATCCGCAAGGTGCAGGAACTGCGCGAGGAGACCGAACGGATCCGGCGGGAAGCGGAGGCAGCCGAACGCGGCTACGACCTCGACCGCGCCGCGGAGCTGCGCCTGGGCAGGCTGCCGGAGCTGGAGCGCCGGCTGCGCGCCGAGGAGGAACGGCTCACCGCCAAACAGGGCGGCCACCGGCTGCTGCGCGAGGTCGTCACACCCGACGAGATCGCCGGGATCGTGGCCCGCTGGACCGGCATCCCCGTCAACCGGCTGCTGGAAGGCGAACGGGACAAGCTGCTGCGCCTCGAGGACATCCTGCACGAGCGGGTCATCGGCCAGGACGAGGCCGTCCAGCTCGTCGCCGACGCCGTCATCCGCGCCCGCTCCGGCATCAAGGACCCCCGCCGCCCGATCGGCTCGTTCCTGTTCCTCGGCCCCACCGGCGTCGGCAAGACCGAACTGGCCAAGACCCTCGCCGCGGCACTGTTCGACACCGAGGACAACCTTGTCCGGCTCGACATGAGCGAATACCAGGAACGGCACACCGTCTCCCGGCTCGTCGGGGCGCCGCCCGGCTACGTCGGCTACGAGGAGGGCGGCCAGCTGACCGAGGCAGTGCGCCGCAAGCCCTACTCGGTCGTCCTGCTCGACGAGATCGAGAAGGCCCACCCCGACGTGTTCAACACCCTGCTGCAGCTGCTCGACGACGGACGGCTCACCGACGCCCAAGGGCGCACCGTCGACTTCCGCAACACGGTCATCATCATGACCAGCAACCTCGGATCACAGCACCTCCTGCAGGGTGTCACACCGGACGGGCAGCTCACCGACCAGGCCCGCACCGCGGTCATGACAGCGCTGCGCGAATACTTCCGCCCCGAGTTCCTCAACCGCATCGACGAGACGGTGCTGTTCAAGCCGCTGACCCTGCCGGAGATCGAGCGGATCGTCGACCTGCTCCTCGACGACCTCCGCGCCCGCCTCACGGACCGGCGGATCACCGTCGAGGTCACTGAGGCGGCCCGGCGCTTCATCGCCGAAGCGGGATTCGACCCGGTCTTCGGCGCCCGGCCACTGCGCCGCTTCCTGCAGCGCGAGGTCGAAACCCGCATCGCCCGCACGCTACTGACCGGCGACGTCCTCGACGGCGCCACCATCACCGTCGACCGGGCGCCCGACGGGATCGACATCGACTGGAGCAACGAGCCGGCGACCGCCACGGCGGCCGCCTGACCGCCCAGCCTGACGGCCCCGATGAGCAGGACGCGGGGCGCCGCCGCATCGTCCGCCGCGAACGCGCGCACCCCGCGCCCATCCGAAACCGTTCGATGAACCTCGGCGGTCATCGGTACTTGCCCGCGCGGCAAGTTTCAGTGCGAGGGGCAGTGGCCGCATTCAACAGCTGGTCTCACCGTTCGGCGTTCCGTGTCTGTGCGCGTGTGCTCGTGTTCATCGCGGTCGTGGCGGCATCGTCGGCGTCGGTTCGCACGGCGGTCCAGGATGCGAGGAGGTCGAGGGCGTGGGCGGTCGGTGAGGCGGGTTCGGCGGCGTAGAGGGTGAGGGAGAGCCCGGGTTCGGAGACGAGGTCCATGCTCTCGTAGGCGAGTTCGAGGTCGCCGACGTCGCGGTGGTGGAAGCGTTTCGTTCCGGCGCCGTGCGCGCGGACGTTGTGTGCGCTCCAGCGTCGGCGGAACGCGTCGCTGCGGGTGGACAGTTCGCCGATGAGGTCGTGCAGGTCCTTGTCGTGCGGGTCGCGGCCGGCCTCGGTGTGCAGTATGGCGACGCAGGTGTCGGCGGCGGTTTCCCAGTCGGGGTAGAAGTCGCGGGCGGCGTCGAGGTGCAGGAACGTGAAGCGGGCGAAGTTGGGCCGGCCGTCGGGCGCGGTGTCGTGGACCGTGGCGTGCATGGCGCGGCCGAGGTGGTTGGCGGCGAGCAGGTCCATCCGCCCGTTGCGGATGATCGCCGGCGCGGCGAACCGGTCGAGCACCCACTGCAGGCTGGGCCGGGGTGTCCACCGCTTCGACGGGCGGCGGCGGGGCCGCATGCCGGCACTGGTGCCGTCGGCGGCGTGAGCGAGGTGGAACAGGTGCGCCCGCTCGGCGTCGTCGAGTTGCAACGCCCGGGCGAGCGCATCGAGCACGGAGGCGGACACCCCGACGATTGCGCCCCGCTCGAGCTTCGAGTAGTACTCGATACTGACGCCGGCGAGGGTCGCGACTTCGCCGCGGCGCAGACCCGGCACGCGCCGGTTGCCGATCTCCGGCAGCCCGGCCTGCTCCGGTGTGATCCTGGCCCGCCGGGAGACGAGGAAGTCACGGACTTCGGCGCGGTTGTCCATGCCTTCGACGGTACGGGCAGGCAACCGATCTCTGGGGTGCCCTGGTAGTACACCTATCAGCAGAGACTCCCCCCGCCCACTCGGTCGCGGTTTGCTGGTGGTGTGAATCCCACCTACGACCTCACCGGTCACACGAGCTGGCCCTGATGCGCGAGCAGGCAGCGGTGCCATCGTCAACTGCTCCTCCCTCGGTGGTCTCGTCGGCCTGCCCGGACGCGCCGCGTACCACGCTTCCGAGCACGGCGTGCTCGGCCTGACCAGCAGCGCCGCCCTCGAGTACGCACTCCGCGGGATCAGGATCAACCCCGTGGACGGGCAGCGTCACCGTCGAGAAGCTCTGACAACCACCAGGGAAAGGACCGACCTTCCATGCGAGGCACCATGTTGTACGCGCCCGGCGACGTCCGCGTCGAGGAGCGTGAGGATCCCCGGATCGTCGAGCCGACCGACGCTGTCATCCGGGTCTCCGCCACCTGCGTCTGCGGCTCCGACCTGTGGCCGTACCGCGGCATCGAACAGATCAACGGGCCGTCGCCGATGGGCCACGAGTACGTCGGCATCGTCGAGGAGGTCGGCGCCGAGGTCCGCACGGTGCGGCCCGGCCAGTTCGTCGTCGGCTCGTTCTTCGCCTCCGACAACACCTGCGAGATCTGCCGCGCCGGGTACCAGTCCTCGTGCGTGCACCGCCAACCGGTCGGCGCGAACGGCGCCCAGGCGCAGTACCTGCGGGTCCCGTTCGCCGACGGCACCCTCGTCGCCACTCCGGAGCCGCCCGCCGACGACCTCGTCCCGGGGCTGCTCGCCGCCTCCGACGTGCTGGGCACCGGCTGGTTCGCCGCCGTCGCCGCCGAAGTCGGCCCGGGCAAGACCGTCGCTGTCGTCGGTGACGGCGCCGTCGGCCTCCTCGGCGTCCTGGCCGCCAGGCAGCTCGGCGCGGAGCGGATCATCGCCATGAGCCGCCACGCCGACCGGCAGAAACTCGCCATCGAGTACGGCGCGACCGACATCGTCACCGAACGCGGCGACGACGGGGTCGCCCGGGTCAAGGACCTCACCGGCGGGCTCGGCGCGCACTCGGTCATCGAGGCGGTCGGCACCCAGGAGTCGATGATGCAGGCGATCCGGTCGACCAGGCCCGGCGGGCACGTCGGCTACGTCGGCGTCACCCACGACGTCGCCCTGCCCGGCATGGACCTGTTCTTCTCCCACGTCCACCTGCACGGCGGCCCCGCCCCGGTGCGTCGCTTCCTGCCCGAGCTCATCGAGCTCATCCTCAAGCGCGAGATCGACCCCGGCAAGGTGTTCGACCTGACGCTGCCGCTCGACCAGGCCCCCGACGGGTACCGGGCCATGGACGAGCGCCGCGCGATCAAGGTGCTGCTGCGGCCGTAAAGGAGCCGAACGATGATCACACGAAGTGGTGCACAGCCCTCCACCCCGGGTCCGGCCGAGTCCTTCACCGGCGACGTGACGATTCAGCCGCTGTTCGGAGCGGAGGACGCCGCGCCGTACACGGGCGCGGCCGTCACCTTCACCGCCGGCGCGCGAACCGCATGGCACATCCACCCCGGCGGGCAACGGCTCGTCGTCACCGACGGCGTCGGTCGCACCCAGCAGTGGGGCGGACCGGTCGAGGAGCTCCGAGCCGGCGACGTGATCTGGTGCCCGCCCGGCGTCAGACACTGGCACGGTGCCGGCCCCGACGGCCCGATGACCCACCTCGCCCTCACGAGTGTCCGCGACGGACAGGTCGTCGAATGGCTCGAACACGTCACCGACGAGGCGTACAACGCCATCTGAGTCACGGCCAGGACCAAACGCTGTGCCACTGCTGGCGGGTTGGGTCATGTGTGCCCTGTGTCGCGGATGGGAACGATGATCGGTATGCGATCCAGGCGGGCGTCGCCGGCTGCGGTGCTGGTGGCCGTCGCCGTGTCGTTGGGAGGGTGCGGGGACAGCGGGGCACGCCGAGATGCGGCCGCCGACGCGGCGGTTGGCCTGCTCACCGCCGTCCACGACCGTGACGGTACGGCCGCGTGCGTGCTCCTCGCGCCGAGCACCATCGCTGCGCTCGAGCAGTCCATGAACGTCGGCTGCGCCGAAGCGATCCTCGACGAGAATCTGCCCGAGCCGGGCACAGTGCGTCGGGTCGACGTGTACGGCCAGTGGGCTCGGGTGGTCCTCGACGACGACACCCTGTTCCTGGCGGTGTTCCGGGGCGGCTGGCGGGTCGCCTCCGGCTGCCGGCCGCTGGGCGAACGCCCGTACGACTGTGTGCTCCAGGGAGGCTGAGATGCGGACGTTGTTCGTGCTGTGCCTGGTCGTCGTCGGTGTCGGTCTCGCCTACTTCATCACGATCGGGTTGCTGCACCGATGAGCAGCGAAGGTGGTTCGATGCGCAAGGTCGTGCGGGAGAACTCTCTCGGGCTGGTGTTCGGTGTGTTGTTCCTGCTCGCCCTGACCGGGCAGGCGTTCGCCGGGCACGCGGACTTCAACCAGCAGCAGCTCGCCGACGGTCTGCCGACGGTTTCGATGGGCCGCTACCTCACCTCGGCGTCCTTCGCCGTGGATGTGGCGGAGAACTGGCAGTCGGAGTACCTGCAGTTCTTCCTCTACATCGTGCTCACCGTCTGGCTGCTGCAGAAAGGCTCACCGGAGTCGAAATCTCTGGACCAGGCCGGCACCGAATCCGACGAGGACCAGCTCGTCGGCCCGCATGCCCGCGACGACTCCCCGGGCTGGGCGAAGGCCGCCGGCTGGCGGCGGCACCTGCTGTCCAACTCCCTCGGCCTTGTCATGGGCACAGTCTTTCTACTGTCCTGGCTCGCACAGTCCATCGCCGGCGTCGTCACGTTCAACGAACGGCAACTCAGCCAGCTGCAGGAGCCAGTGACCTGGCTCGACTACCTGACCGAACCGGACTTCTGGAACCGGACCCTGCAGAACTGGCAGTCCGAGCTCCTGGCCGTGTTCTCCATGGCCGTACTCGCCATCTACCTACGTCAACGCGGATCCCCGGAGTCCAAGCCCGTCGGGGCCCCGCACACGTCCACCGGCGTTGAAGGTTGAGAACACCACCCGCAGACCAAGTATTGGTCACTGGGTGTTCATCTGCCGGGGGCTGATGGCTGGGTCGGGATGCCGCAGTGCCGTTGTGATCATGCCTGTCGGCTACCCCGGACGCTGGGCCGCGACACAAACCGACGACCATTAGCCCTCACACCGGCGGTGGCGTAACCGGCGGCAATCCTGGACGACACCGGCCTCGGGCGTGCCGACCGCGCGATCGTCGCCTGGTTCGCTGAGCATCGCAGTCCCGCCTGGACCGCGACCGCGACCGTGGCCAACCGGGCCAGTGACACCCTGTGGATCGTCGCCGGTGCCATCGCCGCCGGAGTCCTGGCGCCGACCGTGTTCCGTCGTTGGCGGCCTGTGCTGCTCCTGTGGATCGCCGTGCCCGGCGAGGTGGTGCTGTTCCTGGTCACCGCTACCGTGGTGAGCCGGGCCCGGCCGCAGCTTCAGCCGCTGCAGCCGGACCTGCCACCCATGGCCAGCGCTCCGTCCGGGCATGTCGCCGCCACGCTGTGCCGTACGGCGCCGCCGCGCTCCTCGCCTGGTACGGCACCACCCGCCTGGCGGCACGGTGGCTCACCGTGAGCGCGATGGTGCTGCTGCCCGCCGCGGTGGCCGCTGCGCGCCTGTACCGCGGCGGGCACCACCCGACCGACATCGCCGGCAGCGTCCTGCTCGCCGTGCTGTGGCTCGCCTGCACCCGGCGCATTGTCAAACCCGTTACTGTGCGCACCGGCAGGTCCGAGACGCTCCACGACTGACGGAATTGATGGGTAGACGCCAGGGCGCCGGGTAGGTGACCACAGTGGTGACCGCTGCCCGGTCACAGCAGGACCCGGCGGCCTGGGCACCCGATCTGGGGTACGGGAGAACAGCATGACGGTGCATGACCCGGCCGGCCAGCCGGACATCGAACGCCCGATCGACCTCACCGACTTGCCGGCCCCTGCGCCGACGCCGGCGCAGCACCGTGAAGAGGAACCAGCAGGGAGAGGAACCCGGCCCGCCACCGGCGGACCTGGCGGGTGCGCCGGGTGCGCCGGGTTCGCGGAATCTGGCGGGACGGTGACGTGGTGAGACGCTACGGCGACGAGGTCGCGGCCCTGGCCGCGCCGCTGACCGTCCCCGGTGACTTTGACGTGCTGCTGGACCGGGTTGGCGCCGCGCGGGTCGTGATGCTGGGCGAGGCGAGCCACGGCACGCATGAGTTCTACCGTTGGCGGGCGGCGCTCACCCGCCGGCTGGTCGAGGAGCTGGGCTTCTCGTTCGTGGCGGTCGAGGGCGACTGGCCCGACTGCGACCGGGTCGACCGCAGTGTCCGGTGCGCCACCGACGCGCCCGACGATCCTCGTGCGGCGCTGGCGGCGTTCGAGCGGTGGCCGACCTGGATGTGGGCCAATGAGGAGGTCATGGACTTCTGCCGGTGGCTGCGGACGCACAACGCGTCGGTCGACCCGGCCGCGCGGGTCGGGTTCCACGGTCTGGACGTGTATTCGTTGTGGGAGTCGTTGCGGGAGATCGTCACGTACCTGCGTGAGCACGACCCGGCGCAGGTGCCGGCGGCGCTGGCGGCGTACCGGTGCTTCGAGCCGTTCGCCGAGGACGCCCAGAACTACGCGCTCGCCACCCGGTTCGTGCCGGTCAGCTGCGAGAACGAGGTCGTCGACCTGCTGATCCAGCTACGGCAGCACGCTGCGGCCGACGGTGCGGGCCGGTTCGGGGTGTGGCAGAACGCCGAGGTCGTCGCCGGCGCGGAGCGGTACTACCGGGCGATGGTTCGTGGTGGCCGGGAGTCGTGGAACGTCCGCGACCGGCACATGGACGACACCCTCGACCGGTTGCTGCGCCATTACGGAAGCCAAGACGGAAGCCAAGACGGCACCGGCGCGAAGGCGGTCGTGTGGGCGCACAACACGCACGTCGGCGACGCCCGCGCCACCGACATGGCCGACGTCGGCGAGGTCAACATCGGTCAGCTCGCCCGGCAGCGCTACGGCGCCGGCCAGGTCGTGCTGGTCGGCTTCGGCACACATCGCGGCACCGTCATGGCCGGGGCGGCGTGGGGCGAGCCGATGGAGCTGATGCCGGTGCCGCCGGCACGGCGCGGCTCCGTCGAAGACGTCCTGCACACCGCGGCGCCGCCGCAGGCGCTGTTCGTCTTCCCTCCGCGGGATCGCCCGGACCTGCTCACCGACGAGCTCGGCCATCGGGCGATCGGGGTGGTGTACGACCCGGAACGGGAACATTGGGGCAACTACGTGCCGACCGTGCTCGGCGACCGGTATGACGCGTTCTGCTGGTTCGACGAGTCCCACGGCGTCCGCCCCCTGCTGACCCGCGCCGTCGACGTGTTCGAGCCGGAGACCTTCCCGTCCGGCGTCTGAGATCGTAGGAGGTCCGACGTGTCTGTGAACGCCACCGCCCAATTGGTCACCGTCGGCGACGTCCAGCTCGCCGGTGACGTCACCGTGCCGGAATCGGCTGTGGGAGTCGTGCTGTTCGCGCACGGTAGCGGCAGTTCCCGACACAGTCCACGCAACCGTGCCGTCGCCGAGGCGTTCCAGCGGCATGGACTGGCGACGGTCCTGATCGATCTGCTCACCACGGACGAGGAACGACTTGACGCGCTGACCCGGCAGTGGCGCTTCGACATCGCCCTGCTCGCGGGCCGGCTCGCCGGAACGATCGACTGGATCCGTGCCGAGCCGACCCTTACCGGTCTGCCGATCGGGCTGTTCGGGGCGAGCACCGGCGCGGCAGCCGCCCTCGTCGCCGCCGCGCAACGACCGACCGACGTGCGGACGGTGGTGTCCCGCGGCGGCCGGCCGGACCTCGCCGGTGCGGCGCTGCCGGACGTGGCGGCGCCGACCCTGTTCATCGTCGGCGCGCTCGACGCGCCGGTGCTCGAGCTCAACCGGCAGGCCGCCGCGGCGATGACCGCGCCGACACAGCTGCGTATCGTCCCCGGCGCAACGCACCTGTTCGAGGAGCCGGGCACGCTGGAACAGGTGACGGTGCTGGCCTCGGACTGGTTCGGCCAGCACCTCGGAGCACGGCGATGACCTGGGGAGCGGCGCGGGCCATGTTCGCCGACCGGGCCGACGCCGGCCGGGCGTTGGCCGCCGAGGTCGCCCGGCACCTCACCGGTGTCACCGGCGACGGTGGCCGGCCGTTGGTGCTCGCCCTGCCGCGCGGCGGCGTCCCGGTCGCCGCCCGCGTCGCCGACGTGATCGACGGCGACCTCGACATCGTCATCGCCCGCAAGATCGGCGCACCTCACCACCCGGAGTACGGCGTCGGCGCGCTGGCTGAGGACGGGCCGCCCGTGTTCAACACCGAAGCACTGCAGTATCTGGACCTCGTCGAGGAGGACCTGGCCGGCGCCGTCGCCCACGAACGCGCCGAGATCAGCCGGCGCCTCCGCCGGTACCGAGGCGAACGGCCCGCACCGCAGACCGCCGGGCGCACCGTCGTCCTCGTCGATGACGGCCTCGCCACCGGCGTCACCGCCCGCGCCGCCCTGCGCTGGCTCCGCACCCGGCAGCCACAGCACGTCCTGCTCGCCGTCCCCGTCTGCTCGCGTGCGGCCCGCGACGCCATGACCACCGACGCCGACACCGTGATCTGCCTGCGTGCGCCGGAGCCGTTCACCGCCGTCGGCACCTGGTACGCCGACTTCCGCCAGCTCACCGACACCGACGTCGAGCAGATCCTCGAACAGTTCCGCCACGCCCACGCTCGGTGAAACCGGACCCGCGCACGGTGAACGGATCGACAGCGGAGTCACCGCGGGCGCTGCAGCCACTCCCACGCGCGGCGGAGTCCCTCGCGGGCCTGCTCCGCCGCCGAGTCGTCGGTCGCATCGGCGGCGATCGGGTCCTCGGCCGGCTCCTGCAGCTTCTCGGCGGTGACGGTCAGGGTGACACCGCGCTCATAGACGGTGTCGACCTGGCCGCGCGCGGCGAAGACCGGCCGGTCCATCAGATACCCGGCCCGGACGACCAGGCCGTGGAAGATGTCGCTGCCCTCGTCGGCCAGCACGTGCTCGACGACACCGATCCGGGTGCCGTCACGGTCGTACACCGGCAGTCCGGTCGGCAGGGCGAGGTACGAGACGGGTGCGCAAGGTCGTCCATGACGCTGACGTACCCCTCCTCAACATGGATCGAACGGACGCGGATCTCGCCGGGTACAAGGTCGAGGCCACTCCGGAGTACCGCGACCGCGTCGGCGACTACTACACCTCCAGCTACCGCGACCAGCCCGGCGCCTGGTAGCCCACGCCGCGCCGACAATGTCCGGCCGGCCCCGCCCCTGTCGCACGGGCGGGGTCGAGCCCGTTTCACCGCTCGTGACGCGTGAGTTCCGGTGCGTCGGTGTCCAGCGGCACCGCCGGGCGGGGCACGAGACCGAGCTGGATGCCCTGACGGCGACCGGTGGCGGTGAACAGCCAGTCAGCCGCGGTCCGCAGCCGGTTCGTGGGCAGCGCGGCCAGGTGGTAGCCGCGGGCGACGACCCTGGCGAGAGGTCCGGACAGCGGCAGGTGCAGCGGATTGGCGACAGCCTGCCAACCGCCGAGGTCGACGACGAAGCCGAGGTCCCGGTGCCGGTACGGCCGCCGGGTGCCGATGCCGTAGGAGGCGGCGATGTTGTGCGCGGCGAGTTTGCCCTGCCGCACGGCGTGCTGCGCGGTCATCGGTGTCGCCTGCCCGGGATGCTGCGGATCCGGCACCGCGGCGCCGTCACCGCAGGCGTAGACGTCCGGATGGCCGCGGACCGTGAGGTGCTCGTCCACGCACAACCGGCCCTTCTCGGTGGGCAGTCCCGCCTTCTCCAGGACCGGGTCCGGGCGGACCCCGACGCACCACACGAGCGTCCGCGACGGCACGAACCGGTCGTCGGTCAGGCGCAGCCCATCGCCGGCGGCCTCCCGGACCGATGTGCCCAGCCGGATCTCGACGCCACGACCCTGCAACACGCGCTGCGCATCGGCGGCCATCCGGGCGTCCATGCCGGGCAGTACCTGGTCGGCGGTGTCCAGCAGCATCCACCGTGGCCGGGTGCCGCGCAGCCGGGGGTGGCGGGCGGCGATGTCGGCGGTGAGCAGCTGGCCTTGCGCGGCGACCTCGGCGCCGGTGTAACCGGCGCCGACGACGACGAACGTCATCCTTGCCGAACGTTCGGCGGGGTCCTCGGCGGCGTCGGCGAGTTCTGCGGACGGGCGGGCGAATATTGACCCCTCCGCGTCCCTTGGCTCGTCGTCGAGCCAGACGAAAGACCGCGCTCCGGGTCCTCACCGTCGTCGGCCATTCTGAGCACCCCGGCCGGGGCGCTGGGCGCCGCGGAGACGTCGTCGGCGCCGAGCAATTCGTGCATCCCGGCCAGGATCTCGGCCGGGGAGACATGCGGTGCACTGACCGGCAGTGGCAGCACCAGGTCGTTCTCCTTGACCAGGTGGACGGCGAACAGCGCGTCCAAGCCCCGGCCGCGACGGCACGCACCGGCGAGGTGGCGTAGGTGGTGCTCAGGCGCCGTCGACGATGTCGTGGCGGGCCTTGCCTTCCTCCTCCGCCTGCCGGGGTCTTTGCCGCATGTCGGATCGAGGGAGTTCGGGTGAGCGCAGCAGCCGCGGCGGAACAGCCAGCCAGCGAGCATGGCCCCGGCCCAGCACCGGCTGCGGCTGATCGCCGTCCCGGCGACGTCGCCGGGGTGCAGCGTGAGGTCAACGCCGCGCTGGCGGACCGGGACCGCACCGGCACGCTGTGGCGCACGGTGGAACCGGCCGGAGGCGTTGATCGGTCCGGCGCGATGTCGGCTGTGTTGGTCGCGGCCGAGGTGCGGCACGTTGGCGTGGTGGCCACGAACGAAGGCCGGATCGAGGTGCTCCGCCCGGCGGGCGCGGTCTCGTCGCGGCTGGTCTTCCGTTGGCTATCCGAGGTGTCGGGCGATCAAGTGGAGCAGGTGGTTCACGTCGACCGGCTTGGTGACGTAGTCCGTGGCTCCGCAGGCCAGGGATCTGTCCCGGTCGCCATTCATGGCCTTTGCTGTGACGGCGATGATCGGCAGGTCGCAGTATTCGGGCATCTTGCGGATCCGGGCGGTGGTGGTGTTGCCGTCCAGTTCGGGCATCATCACGTCCATCAGAACCAACGCGATGTCGCCAGTGCGTTCCAGCGCGCGCAGGGCGGCGATGCCGCTGTCGGCCTGGGCCACTTGCAGGCCGTGTGCCTCCAGCAGGGTCGCCAGCGCGAGGGTGTTGCGGGTGTCGTCGTCGACGATGAGCACCTTCTCCCCGTGGAAGCGCTTGACCTGCTTAGTGGTAGGCAGCTCCGCGGGAGCCTCCTCCATCGCTTCGGTCGGCGGCTCAGCCGGCTCATCCGATGTGGAAGCGATGGCCTCGTCAGGCTCGGATGGCGCCTGGAGGACGGGGGCCGGACCGGTGGCCAGCATGGCGGTGCTGGTGTCGGTGGGCAGGTAAAGGGTGAAGGTGCTGCCGTTGTCTGGTTCGCTGTGTACCTGGAGTTCACCGCCGAGCAGGCGGGTCAGCTCGCGGGTGATGGACAGGCCCAGGCCGCTGCCGCCGTACGTGCGGCTGGTCGTGCCGTCGGCCTGTTGGAATGCCTCGAAAACGAGGGAGAGTTTGTCGGCGGGGATGCCGATGCCGCTGTCTTCCACGTCGAACGCGATCCACCGGCCGGCAGACCGCAGTGACGAGCGGGTCACTTCCGACTTGTCGGCGAGCCGGATGCGCAGGGCGACGCCCCCGGTGTGGGTGAATTTGACCGCGTTGGACAACAGGTTCCGCAGAATCTGCTGGAGGCGGTACTTGTCGGTCTCCAGGCTGGCCGGGACGTTCGGCTCGATGACCACCGTGAAGTCCAATGCCTTCTCGGCGGCGAGCGGGCGGTGCAGCGACTCGATGTAGTCGACCAGCTCGGTCAGCTCGACGGGGACTGGTAGCACCTCCATCCGCCCGGCCTCGATCTTGGCCAGGTCGAGCACGTTGTTGATGAGTTGGAGCAGGTCGTTGCCGGCGCGGTAGATCGTTTTGGCCAGCTCGACCTGCTTGGTGCTCAGGTTGCCGTCGAGGTTGTCAGCGAGCAGCTTGGCCATGATCAGAACGCTGTTGAGCGGCGTGCGCAGCTCGTGCGACATGTTGGCGAGGAACTCGGACTTGTACTTAGAGGCGAGGGCGATCTGCCGCGCCCGCTCCTCCAGCTGGCTTGCCTGCTCGATCTTGATGTTCTTGGCCTCGATGTCGCGGTTCTGCTGGGCCAGGAGCTCGGCCTTCTCGGCCAGCTCGGTATTGGAGCGCTGCAGTTCTTCCCGCTGCGCCCGCAGCTCCTGCGCGAGGCGCTGCGACTCGGTCAGCAGCCCCTCGGTGCGTGAGGTCGCCAGGATCGTGTTGACATTGACGCCGATGGTCTCCTTGAGCTGTTCGAGCAGATCGCGGTACACGCCTCCGAACTCATGGACCGACGACAGCTCGATCACGCCGAGCACCTCGCCTTCGAACAGCACCGGAAGCACGATCACGTTCACCGGGTCGGCCGAGCCCAGCGACGAGGAGATTTTGATGTAGCCTGGCGGGCCGCCGGCCATCATGATCGTCTTCTTGTCCCGTGCGGCCTGACCAATCAGCGACTCCCCGAGCCGGAACCGCGTGGGCGAATCGCTTCCAGGCTGGGCGCCGTAGCTGGCGGTGCGCTCGAGCGTGACCGGGCCGTCTGGGCCGTCGGTGACGGCGAGGAAGAACGTGCCGTGCTGCGCTGAGACGAGCGGCGCCAGCTCGCTCATGATGAGCGAGGTCAGCGCGGCGAGGTCGCGGTGGCCCTGCATGAGGCCGGAGATCCGCGCGAGGTTGGTCTTCAGCCAGTCCTGTTCCTGGTTGGCGTGGGTGGTTTCCTTCAGGTTCGCGATCATCTGGTTGATGTTGTCCTTGAGGTCGGCGACCTCGCCGGAGGCGTCCACGGTGATCTGGCGGGTGAGGTCGCCCATGGTGACCGCGGTGGCGACCGCGGCGATCGCGCGTACCTGGGTGGTGAGATTGCCGGCGAGGTGGTTGACGCTCTCGGTGAGCCGATGCCACGTGCCGGAGACGTCGAGGACCTCGGCTTGGCCCCCGAGCTTGCCCTCGGTGCCGACCTCACGGGCGACCCTCGTGACCTCGGCGGCGAACGCCGACAGCTGGTCGACCATGGTGTTGATCGTGGTCTTCAGCTCCAGGATCTCCCCGCGGGCATCGACATCGATCTTCTTGGACAGGTCGCCGCGGGCGACGGCGGTGGTGACCTGCGCGATGTTGCGGACCTGGCTGGTCAGGTTCTGGGCCATCGAGTTGACGTTGTCGGTGAGGTCCTTCCAGGTGCCCGCGCCTCCGGGGACGCGGGCCTGGCCGCCGAGGATGCCCTCGGTGCCGACCTCGCGGGCCACCCGGGTGACCTCGGCGGCGAACGCGCCCAGCGTGTCGACCATCTCGTTGATCGTGTCGGTCAGGGCCGCGACCTCGCCTTTTGCCGCGACCATGATCTTCTTCGAGAGGTTGCCGTCGGCGACCGCGGTGGCCACGGTCGCGATGCTACGGACCTGGTTGGTGAGGTTCTCCGCCATGATGTTGACGTTGTCGGTGAGGTCCTTCCAGGTGCCGTCGACGCCGCGGACGCGGGCCTGGCCGCCGAGCTTGCCGTCGGTGCCGACCTCGCGGGCCACCCGGGTCACCTCGTCAGCGAACGCCGAAAGCTGATCCACCATCGTGTTGATCGTGGCCTTCAGTTCCAGGATCTCCCCGCGGGCGTCGACGTTGATCTTCTGGCTCAGGTCGCCGCGGGCCACCGCCGTGGTCACCTGCGCGATGTTGCGTACCTGCGCCGTCAGGTTCTCCGCCATGATGTTGACGTTGTCGGTGAGGTCCTTCCAGGTGCCGGCCGCACCCGGCACCTGCGCCTGACCACCCAGGCGGCCCTCCGAGCCCACCTCGCGGGCCACCCGGGTCACCTCGTCAGCGAACGCCGACAGCTGATCCACCATCGTGTTGATCGTGCTTTTCAGTTCCAGGATCTCCCCGCGGGCGTCGACGTTGATCTTCTGGCTCAGGTCGCCGCGGGCCACCGCCGTGGTCACCTGCGCGATGTTGCGTACCTGCGCCGTCAGGTTCTCCGCCATGATGTTGACGTTGTCGGTGAGGTCCTTCCAGGTGCCGGCCGCACCCGGCACCTGCGCCTGACCACCCAGGCGGCCCTCCGAGCCCACCTCGCGGGCCACCCGGGTCACCTCGGCAGCGAACGCCGAAAGCTGGTCGAGCAGGCCGTTGACGGTGGTGGCCAGCCCGCGGAACTCCCTATACCGGCTGTCGCCGGGCACGGACATGCGCAGCGACAGGTCACCCTCGGCCGCAGCCGCCAGCACACGGCTGAGCTCGGTTGTCGGGCGCATCGTGCTCTCGACCAGGCCGTTCACCGAATCCTCGGCGAACGCCCAGCCGCCAGAGGCGCCGGGCAACGCGAGCCGCACGCCAAGCCGCCCTTGCGTGGCCTCCGCCCGCACTCGTGCGAGCTCGCCGACCAGCTCCTGGTTACGCTGGGCAATCTCGTTGAACGCGGCGGCGATCCTGCCCGGTACGCCGTCGCCGGCGATCACCAAGCGGCGGCGGAAGTTACCGTCCCGCAGATCCTCCATCGCGACGAGCATCCGGTCGAGCGTGCGCTGCGCTGATGCCCGGTCGAACAGTTGTTGAGTCACGGCGTCCCCCGGGGCCGTACGAATGAGCCTGGCTGTCAGAAGGGGTTCAAAATTGCATGCCGCGGGAGTGGTCGTCCTGGCGAAGCCGCGCGGCGAATGCGGCGGCCTGCGTCCGCCGCTGCATGTCAAGCTTTTCCAGAAGCTTGGAGACGTGAGACTTGACCGTCCTCTCCCTGGCGTGGAGCCGCTCGGCGATCTGCCGGTTCGTGAGCCCCTCACCGATCAGCTCCAGCACCATCCGCTCCGGCTCGCTTAGCCGATGCACCGGATCGATCTGTTCCTGCTGGCGATACAGCCATCGCAGCAGCCCTGTCGTGGTCTTCGGATCCAGTAGCGACCCGCCGGCCCCGATTGTGCGAATCGCGTCGACCACGTCGGACGCCAGCGCCTCTTTGAGCGTGAATCCGTTCGCCCCCGCCACGATCGCGTCGAACAGAGCTTCGTGATCGGCGAAGGAGGTCAGCATCAGACACCGTAACCCCGGAAGCTGGGCGCGCAGGTCGCGGCACAGTTCGATGCCGTTGCCATCGGGCAGCCGTATGTCGAGCACGGCGACATCGGGGCACGCGGCGGGCACCCGAACCAGCGCCTCTCGCACAGAAGACGCCTCGCCGACCACCTCCAGGTCGGGTGCGGTCTCAAGAAGCGCGACAATGCCATACCTCGTGACCTCATGGTCGTCGACCAAGAACACACGAGTGTGCCTCGTCTGGTCCATACGCAGAGCTTAGTCCACCAGATCATGGAACAGCAGGTCAGCGAGGGTGGGGCCACTCAGTCGCGCCTCCCGCGCCGGGCTGGCGACGCCGGTTCAACCGACCCACCGAGGCGTGGGCGCTGATCGGCATGTTCACCCGCGGACGCCTGCTCCTGCCCGCACCTGCGAGCTGATCCACAGGGCCATCCAGGGGGTCTCTGCGCCCGCGATCCGGCGTCACCTTGACCACCAACACCCGCCACCGTGAGCACGTAGACATCACCATGCTGACGCCAGGCCCCGAACTCCGGCCCGTACGTCCTCATCTTCAGTGACTTCTACATCCTCATCCTGAGCGACCGGCAACACACTGGGCATGGTCCCGGCCTACCAGCGAGCGGCGCGGGGGTAGCAGGGAATCAGCGCGAAGCGGGCACCTGGACAGATGACAGTTCGGCTGTACCGGTTGGGTGATCGACCGGGACGGTTTGGTCCTACCGGCCGTACGCGCTTCCCGGTAGCGGCAACGCGGTCTGAATGGCCAGTTGTAAAGGTTGGTGGATGGGCATTCGGTGTCTCATCGTGGACGACTCGGCCAAGTTCCTCACGGTTGCGCAGCAGTTGCTCACCGAACAGGGGGTCGGCGTGGTTGGTGTCGCCTTCGACAGCTCGCAGGCGCTCACCCAATTGGACGTACTGCGGCCGGACGTGATCCTGGTGGATGTCGGTCTGGGCGACGAAAGCGGGTTCGACTTGGCCGAACGCATCGCAGGCCACAACGGCTCGAACGGGTGGCCAACGGAGACCATACTGATCTCCACCCGCACCGAGGAGGACTTGCGGGATCTCGTCGAGGACAGCCCTGCCGCAGGTTACCTGGAGAAGGTGGCACTGTCCGCGCAGGCCATCCGGAATCTCCTCGCGCCGCGTTGTCGGTGAGTATTCGACCTGGGTCATCGTCCAGCCCTCTGCCGATGACGACCGTCGCGTCAGTTCACGTCGCGTGCTCGCAGCGTACGTCCGAGTTCGGCGTGGGTGAGGCGCCGGCACGCTCATTCAACATGTCGCATCTTGGAGGGCTCACATAAGCGGAGCGTCATCATGGAGGATCTACGTAAGCAGAGCGCCGATGCGCTCACCCAAGTTGCCGAGGCGCTGTCCGCGCTGCGGCACATCGCCACCCTCATCGCGCGGGGCGTCCCCTCGGCTGAGCTCTTCAATGCCGTCGCCGCGGAACTGGGACAGCTCATCGGAACCGACGGCGCGAACATCGTTCGCTACGAGGACGACGGCACGGCCACCGTGGTCGCGGCCTGGGGCTGGTGGCACGATGTGCCGATCCCGGTCGGTACAAGCCTGTCGCTGGAGGGCCGCAACGTATCAGCGACGGTCCGGCACACCGGCCGCCCGGCTCGAATCGACAGCTACACGAACGCCCCCGGACCGCTCGCCGCGCTGCTGCGCGAGCACGGCATCCGCTCGGCGATCGGCGCCCCCGTCTATGTCGAGGAACGCCTCTGGGGCGTCGTGGCAGCCTGTACGACACAGCCGACACCACTGACCGGCGACATCGAAGCCCGGCTCGCGGACTACACCGACCTCGTCGCCGCCGCCATCGCCAGCGCCCAGGCCCACGCCGACCTGGCCGCCTCCCGGACCCGGGTCATGGTCACCGCCGACCAGGCCAGGCGGCAAATTGAACGCAACCTGCACGATGGCATCCAACAGCATCTTGTCGCGCTCGCGCTGCAACTCCGCGAGACCGAGCCGCGGATCCCGTCTGAGATGTCCGACGTCCGGGAGCGGCTGTCCGCGGTGACGGGCGGGCTGACAAGCGTGCTGGACGACCTACGGGAGATCTCACGCGGCATCCATCCTGCGATCCTGTCCGAAGGCGGCCTACGGCCCGCGCTCAAGACCCTGGCGCGCCGGTGCGCCGTCCCGGTGGACGTCGACCTCTACGTCGACGGCCGACTCCCCGAACCCGTCGAGGTGGCGGCCTACTACATCGCTGCGGAAGCACTCGCGAACGCGACCAAGCACGCGCACGCCACGCACGTAAGCATCAAGACGGCAGTCCACGACGGTTGGCTCCGGCTGTCCATTGCAGACGACGGGGTGGGCGGCGCCGATCCGGCACGCGGCTCCGGCCTCATCGGGCTCACCGACCGCGTCGAAGCGCTCGGCGGAACCATTACGATCAGCAGCCCGCCCGGACGCGGCACCCATCTGCAGGCCGAGCTACCCATCGAACAACTCGACCTGCCGGCGGGTCTGGTCGCGTAGGGCGGCAACCATCTACCAGCCGCACACCTCGGCGTCGGGGCCAACACACACCTCAACGGCTCGGGACGACCGGCCCCGAGCGGCACAGCGCCCCGGGTTCCGGGCCGGGACCAGGTGATCAAGGGTGAACGTTACGGCGCGGCCAGTGCTTCGGTCGGTGAAAGGCGGGAGGCGCGCCCTGCGGGATAGATGCCGGCGCAGCCGCCGATCACCAGCGTGGCGAGCGCCCCTCCGACCGTTGCCCAGGCCGGCACGACTGTGGGCCAACCCTGGTAGGCCGCGTAGGCGCCGGTGAGTGCGATGCCCACCAGGATGCCGCCGACGCCGCCGAGGGCCGACAGCAGCTGAGACTCGGTGAGGAACTGCAGCCGGATGTGTCCCCGGGTCGCGCCCAGGGCCCGGCGCAGGCCGATCTCGGAGCGCCGTTCCAGTACTGAGATCACCATGGTGTTCGCCACGCCGACGCCGCCGACCAGCAGGGCAACGGCGCCGAGCCCGAGCAGGAGCCCCGAGAGCGTGCTGTCGGTCGCGGCCTTCGCGGCCAGCGCGTCCGACGGCCGCGACACCTTCACCTCGTTCGGGTGTTCCGGGTTCGCCGTCCTGGCCAGGATCGCCTGGACCGGCACGACCGCGTCGTCGCGGGTGCGGGTGTAGACGGTCGTCGGGTGGCCGTCGAAGCCCAGCTGCGCGATCGCCACCGGCCAGCCGATCAGCGCGGCGTTGTCCAGTTCGGGCGCGAGGGGCACCGCGTCGAGCAGGCCGATCACGGTGAACCATTGGTGGTTGAGCCACACCTTGACCTCGGGGCTGGGCGCGATGATGCCGAGCCGCCGGCCGCAGTGGCGCCGAGCACGACGGCCGGATAGGTCTCGGTCGCCGCGTTGAGCCAGGTGCCGCGGGCCACTGTGGCGTGGACAGCGTCGAGGAGGTCGGTCCGGGCGGCCAGCGCCGCGATACTGCCGGTCTGGGCTGCCGGCATGTCATGCCGCTGGTCGCGCTCGGTGGTGTCGAGTCGAGGTCCTCTATACGGCTGCGAGGGTACGTGACCTTTCGGCGTCGAGATGACCGTCGTTGCCTAGCCACGTACTGACGCAGCCGGCAACATCGGCGTCGAGCAGAACCACATCGGTGTCCCCGACGTCGGCGCCCCGCAGAAGAGGTGGAAACCGGCGGCCACAATGGGCCTGCCACATCTCGGCGACGTTCGGTTCGGGTGGGGCCACCGGCACAACCTACCGCCGACCGCAAGCACCGCGGACTGGCTGTGATCGTCCGAGGATCCGGAACCTGATCACCGTGTGGCGGCTCGAATGCCTGCGACGAGCGCGGCAATCAGTAGCCCGAGCACGAGCACGAGCAGTACAACAGGAACCAGCAATAGCGCCAGTGTCAAGATCAACACCACGGCAAGTTTCAGCGCGGGGCTTGCCCCCGACCAAGCGCCCTTGATTGCAGCCCAGACAGGGTTCTTTCCCCGTAGCTTGGCTTTCAGCCCCTCGAAGACCGCCTGCGTGGTGGGCCCTCGGCTTGCCACAAAATCGTTCAGATCGTCGGCCCAGTCCTCCACCTTCCGCGACGCCTTCGCAGCGGCGTACCGCAGGGCGGCTTCTCGCAGGTCACTCAGCGCAGGTGCGAGGCTCGTCGCCACGGGGGCGCTCTTGGTCGCGCCGCTGGCGGTGTTCGATGCAGTCATGTCGTGGTCTCCTCAGCAACAGTACCTCCACGGTGTCGGCTGGTTGATCTTGTGCCGCTGACACCGGTGCGGGCGCCGGGGCCTGCCTGCGCGCAGCTGAAGCCGGAGCGGGCTGGGCGCGGAGCGACCCCGTGGCGCCACGGTGCGCCGCGTCAGTGGCGCCTTGAAGACGTACAGAAGTTCTCACACAGCGGCTGGCTGGCTGCTGGTTGGCTGGCTGGTGGCTGTCCGACTCCGGTTGATCGGTTATGCGATCCCCGACTGGCCGACTGCAGACAGTGAAACCCGATCGTTGAACACACGGGCGCAGCAGCATCCGCTTCTGGCCGATGAGCGCGCACGTGACCTTGTCGGGTCGGCCAGGTCCGCGAGCGCACTTCCAGGCGCCCACCGCCGTCAGAGGGTCAGCCTGAACTGTTAGGCCGCCACCGGACGGAACGATGGTCAGTCCACGTCCTGCCGGGCGGGGAGGGTTCGCCATCTTCTCCATGGCGTCGCTGTCGGCCCGGGACCTGGATCCTGCCGCACCCGAGGAGGACAACTGCCGCGTCGTCGAAGGTGTATCCATTGCGCCGCATTCGTACTTCACCGCTGACAAACCACCGTTGACCGGGGCATCGAAGAACTCGAAACCTGGCTGCGGCAGCGAGGCGTACTTCCGACGGAGACATGACCGGCGAGAAACCCATGTCGCCATGCCTCGGCTGGATGGGCAGGCGTCGGGGTCTGAGCGGGACGAACGCTGCCGCCGACCGGCATACGCGGTCGGCGGCAGCGGAGCGCAACTCGGAGGCGATGGTCAGGCGACCGGAGCCTGCTGCAGCGCTTCCGCGAGCGCCTCGGCATTCTTCTTGTCCACGCGTGGGAACGTGAGCGCTACACCGTCGCCCGGAGTGCCGAACGAGAGGCGCAGCAGGCTCACGATGCCCATCTTGACCTCGGCCAGCGAGAGCTGCGCCCGGGGCACCTCGCCGAGGACATTCTTGCCGGGGCCGCCCAGGAACGTCTGCGACAGGAAGATCATGCGGTAGTTGGTGAGCACGACGAACTGCTTGCCGGTCGACGCCAGTGCCGCGCCCAGCAACCCTCCGCCTTCCGCGATCATCGCCTGGCTGACGACCGCACCGAGGCGACCGGCCGAGAACTTCCCGACCATGACCCGCGTCGCGACGAGCGGCTGCTCGCCGGGCTGCAGGATCGGCGTCACCTGCCCGAACGCACGGGTCTGGAGCTTCTGTTGCATTGCATCTCCGTTTCCACGCGGCGGACAGCCGCGATCGTGACGATGCTAGTGACTCGGGAGCCGATCTAGATCAGACGATCAGTTAACAGTGAATCTCAATTCACCACGTCCGACATCGAGTCGGCGAACGCCACATGGCGTTGTGCTAAAGACCTTTCGGTATTTGGGTGAGGCTCAGAGGCGTAGGCCGGTGTGGTCGAGGAAGTTGAAGCAGAGTTGGTAGCTGCTGCCGATGCGGTGCAGGCCGGTGTGGGCTGCGGTGTCGGCGTCGTGGAGGATGTCGGGGCAGAGGTTGGCCAGTTCGGTGTTCTTCAGGTTGCCCCAGACCAGTTCCATCGGGTTGAGGTCGTGGGCGTAGCCGGGCAGGGCCTCGACGGTCAGCCAGTGCTGCTGGGTGGCGAGCCAGGCTTCATGTCCTTGGAGCGGTGTGCGGACAGCCCGTCCCAGATCAGGATCACGGGTTTGCCGCGCAGGTGCCGGCGCAGTTGTTTGAGGAACTCGATGAGGCAGTCGGTGTTGTAGCTGCCGGGTTTCGTCTGGAAGATCAGTTTGGCGCGGGAACGGTCTGGCCGGTAGGCCAGGACGCCGGCCATCGACATGCGGGTCCAGGAGAACCGGTGCCGCACGACGGAGTGTCTGCCCGCGCGGCGCCCAGGTCCCGCGGACTACGGGCAGGAGGGAGAATCCGCTTTCGTCCTGGAAGCAGATCCAGGCGCCGGTTCGTCGGGCCCCCTTTTTATCCTGGGCCAGTCCTGCTTGACCCAGGTCTCGATCGCCGCGTCGTCGCGTTCCACCGCTCGGCGGGCGGGTCGTTGCCGGGTCCAGCCGAGGCGTTGCCGCAGGATCAGCCAGGTCTGCGACAGTGTGTACCGCACCCCGGTCACCCGTTCGATCACGTCGGCGACCCGCGCCAGGGTCAACATGTCCGTGCTGAACCCGTTGGCCTTTGGCTCGTCCAGCAGTGCGGTCTCGACTTCGGCCAACTGCTCGTCGGACAGTCGTGGGGTGCGACCCAGCCGACCGGCGCCGGCCAAGGCGTCTCTCCCGCCGTCCTGCCAGGCCCGGTGCCACCGCGACGCGGTCTGCGCCGACACTCCCAACTCGGCAACCACATCAGCCTGCCGCCGACCGGCTTCGAACAACTCCACCGCCCGCATCCGCCTCTCCCGCAACGCATCCACATCACGACCGGGACCACGACGCGGGCTTGTCGACCGCACAGCAGCAACCATGACCATGATCGTCTTACCGGGCAACCACATCGACCGACAACGACTCACCATAATTTCAAAAGATCTTTAGAACTGTTCCCACGGACCGTACATGCCGCCCTGGCGATAGCGTCGGGTCTCCCGGGTCCCGTCCAACCGATTGACTGTGGCCACGACGATGTTCTGCTCGATCCGGTACGCCGTGAACGTCATGACCTGGTCACCCGTCGGGCTGGGTTGGTCGCCCTCGATCGCGGGCCATGCGATCAGGGTCCGGCCGTCGGCGCCCATGGCGACCGGCACCAACGCCTGCCGTCGCGCGGCGCCTTGATTGCCGAGTTCCACCAGCACCAGTGCATCCTCGGTAGCCGGCCGGTTGGCCGGCTCCTCGACGAGGAACTCCGCGTACACCGGCCGCGCTCCTCCCGGCAGGATCACACAAGGGATGTCGTAGCCATTCGAACCATTGCGGAATTCGACGATGTCGTCGCTCTCACCGCAGAAATCAAGGCCCCGGATGGATGCGTTGCTCCAGTCGGTCTGGCGGATCTGACCGGGCTGGCCGCTCCGGCCCGACCCGGGTGTCGCTGGCAGCGATGTGATCGCGCCGCCGGAAGCCTGGCCTGTTGAACCGGTCGGACCGGAAGCGCTCGGCGGCGGAGTCGCTGTCGCGACAGCCGTCGTCACGATATCGGCCGGCGGCATCGGTGGGCCGATAGCCGATGCTGGCAGCAACGTGATCCCAGCCGCGACCGCGACCGCGACGACCACTGCCGCGCTCGCGAGCACCCGCCGACGCACCGTGCGGGTACGTGCGGTGGTGAATACCGCGTTCGCTGGCGGCGGCGTAAAGGCGTTGGGAGCTGCTTGCCGGAACGCCGCGAACTCCTCCGACAATGCCGTGCCGATCGGGTCGGTCATCGGTCCACCCCTTCATGGATTTGGAGCGCCGCAGCCAACTGGACGCGGCCGCGGTGCAGCCACGACTTGACCGTGCCGACCGCAGTCCCGGTCTCTGCGGCGATCTCGGTCACGGACAGGTCGGCCAGGTAGTGCAGAACGACCGCCCGTCGGTGCTGCTCGGGCAGCGTTCGCAACGCCAGGACAAGGGCTACGCGGTCCGGCTCCATGCCGGGTACCACGTGGTTGTCGTCACGCAGCATCGACCGCGACCGCTGCAGGCGGCGATACCGACTCATCGCCAGGTTCCAGGCCACCCGGCGCACCCACGCGACCGGATCCTCGTACCTCCCGACCGTCGCCCACCGCTGCCAGGCGCGGATGAACGCCTCCTGCACCAGGTCGTAGGTCTCACTGTTGTCGCCAGTGAACGCATACAGCTGTCCGGCGAGGTCAACGAATCTAGCCTCATAGAGTGCGGTGAAGTCAGCGGCAGACGTTTCAGGCTCCCCAGGTCGCCTCACGCCAACGCTCCACCCTGTCCCGCAGCGACGTTCATAACAAGGACACTCCGCCCGAACCTCAAAGGTTGCGCCCAGAAGCGCTCCCGGTGTCGCGGCTTCCACCACCGCCACGGTCACGGCTCCGGATCAGACCCGGACGGTCGAAGCGAGTGCTGAACCCGGGACTACATACGCCCGGTACCGATCGAGTCCCACTGAGTTGAAACCCGATCCCTCTGCGTCCCGGCGCAATATGGAGTGCACGGATCTGCCGCAGAGCGAGCGCGATTGCCGGGCGCGATGTCCGCGATGGTCAGGTCACTCTCGCCGCCGTGCCCTGCTGAACAGGCGGCGGGTGGCCGGGTCGCCGAGCAGCTGCGCCTGCCGGCGTTTCAGGGTGGCGAACGAGGTGCTGGCGTAGTCGAGGGCGCCGGCCGGGTAGCGGATGAGGGCGATCTGGTCGGTGAGGTCGCTGGCGGCCCAGCGGGCGACCAGGATCTCGCAGGACGTCACGTGCGCGCACAGTTCCAGCAGTACCGGCGGCATGGACGGCTCGATGAGCAGGTCGGCGCGGCTGACGATGACCTGCCGGGCGCGCTGGACGTTGGGCAGGAACGCGGTGGTGAACCACAGTCGCCATTCGGCGAGTTCGGCCTCGGTCGGTGCAGGTCCGTCCGCGGCGAACATCGACCGACCGTCCGGCCGCACGTGCCGCTTCCAGGTGCCGAACACCTGGCCGTTGGCGGACAGTGCGGCCAGAAGCGGTCCGTAGAACTCGCCGAGCTGCTCGTTGACCCGGGCGAGCCGTTCCTGCCGGCGCGAGAGATAGACATTGGTCACGTAGGTCCCGACAATCGTGACGAATGCGAGCACAATCGCGAGCACCGCGGCTGACATGCCGGCCAGCATAGGTGCTCGGCGCGGTCCCGCCGGGCAGGCGCCTACCGGTCAGGGCCGGCCGAGAGGTGACCCCATGGAAGGGGCGCCGGCCAAAGAGGCGATCTTGGCACCCGCTTCCGCCGCAGATCTCGCACGGCCATGGACTCGGCGATCTGCAGCTTCGGGGCGAACCGGTACGACGAGGCGCAGCAGCGCTCGCTCGTGCCGACTGGAGTGCGCACGACCATCGAGAAGAACGGCCTTCGAGACCGTGGGTTGATCCGGGCTGCGTTCAGCGATCGCGGCGTTCCAGTGCGCGCGTTCCAATAACCGCTGCATCCGATCCGGGGTGCGGTCTCCGACATACTCTGCGAGGGTCCAGCAGTTCTTGCGGGGCAGGTCACTCAGCAGTCCGCGCAGGTACTTGCCGGCCTGCCGCAACGGCTCCACCCGGGCACAGTACGAACCGAACCGGCCCAGCAGCGCACCGAGTTTCTCCCCGACCCGCCCAGCCTCTACCATGGCCGCAGCGGCCACCTCGCGATCTTTGGTTGTCTGCCTTGCCGTGATATGGACATGACGTGGAGCAAGAGCCACGAACCCGACTGCGTAACGCCTTGGCGCTCGTCCAACGGGACTTGGAGGCCAGCGGCGTGCGGCGGCAACTCCATATCGAGGACGTCGACGGCTCCTACGTCGTAGCCCTTGATGACGGTAGTTACTGGGGCGGCGGGCCAGACGTGGACGGCGAGGGAGACGCCGCCGCGTTGTGGACGGTGGCCGAAGCAGCGCAGGACTTGCTGGCGGTCGTCCTTGGCACGCTATGGCCGATCTGCCCAGGGCATGATCTCGGTCTGCACGTGTGGCCGGACTGGGCCGGACCAGACCGGTCTGCCGGCGCGGGCTTTGGAACACCGACGTGGTGGTGCAACGCCGACGGCGGACACAGGATCGCCAACGTCGGCCAACTTCCACCCGTCCGCACCTGAAAACGCTCAGCTACTGAGAACCATGCAAGGCGCCAGTCACAAGGTTATGAAGTGCGGCTGGAGTGCTGGGCCGAATGGCGTACCCGCATTCACCCATCGAGTCTTATCAAGGTCGAGGTGTACCATGAAAACACCACTGCGCGCCCAGTGTGGCACGATTGTCGACGCACGCGGTCGGTCGATCCGAATATCAACGAAGGAATCTGGCAGCGCACCCTGGTCGAGTTCTTTTGGGACAACCGCATCGGTTACACCCGACTTCTGCTTGAACCCGGACCCCAGGGACACCGGCGGCGTGCTGGAAGACGACTTCGCCACCCGTGCGGAAGGACAAGATGGACCTCCTCCGAATCCGAATCTACCTGACGCAACAGCTGGTGGAGCCCGTGCCTGCCTGATCGGAAGCACCGCCAGGTCCGCTTCCCGATCGCGACCCCGCGCTCCCGGCGGCGCTGACGTCGGTCATCGTCCCCAGCCAGGTGGGGCACGACGATCCGGGTCGCCGCCGATCGAGCGCATCGACGCAAACGCCGTCCCGGCGGATTTTGTCGAATTTCGCTGGGCGTACTCGCAGTGATCGTCCTCTGTGGAGACCTTGGGGGGAATCATGTGTTATCTCATCGTGTGCTGTGACGACACCCGGAACACCCCGGAATGGCGTCCGTCACCAACATTTCGCCGACTGTACAACGTACTCGATAAGCGGTCCGAGGACGGCGCCGCCCGGGCGTGTTACTACCAGGCGGGCGTGGGCACCGCTGAGGACCGTCCGGTCGGCGTCGACGGGCTCGGGCTGAACATTCCGCAGCAGGACACCGAGCCCGAATTGTCCGTCCGGTACGCCACGAGCTCTGAGCCCTACGCAACCTCGCGCCGCGGCACCTCGGCGAGCGACGCCCCCTACGGCTGGTGAGCCGGCGACGGCCTGGGAGAAGCTGCCGAAGTTGTACGACCGACGCGGTGTACTCAGTCCAGGAGAGGGCGCAGCAGGGCCGTGAGGGTGTCGGCGGTCTGTTCGTCGAGGTCCCTGTCGTCGCGCATGTCGTTGATCCTCCGCTGCAGGTCCTGGGCCGTCCTACGTTGCTTGCTGCGGCCGATGTTCTGGCGTAGGTCGTCGAGCTTGTCGCGCAGCTTGTCCGCGGTGTCGGAGTCGATCCTGCCGTCGGCGAGAGCGTCGGCGATGACGACGTCGAGTCTGTTCACGATGGCCTGCGGGGTGGTGGCGGAAGGGACGGGTGACGCGGCCGCGGACGGGGACGTCGGCGGGCTTGTCTGGGTCGGCGAGCCCGGTTGGGCGGTCCTGTCCGCGGGACGGGACAGCAGCATCGTGGTAACGACGGTCAGCGCGAGCACCAGCACCACCACCGTGCCGATCAGCCCGCCCAGCAACGGCCGCGACATGCGCCGCGCGGCGGGGACGTCCGGCTCCTCGGCAGGTACCGCCGATCGGGATTCGATCATGGTGGGTGGGTGTGGCAGTGGTGCCGATCCGACGGCGTATCCAGCGCGTGCGGTGTGCGTGGCCGGCGGTGGATCGGCAACGAGTATCGGCAGGGCGGTCGTGACCTGCGGCGGCTGGCCGGCGGCCGCGGCCAGATCCTGCGCCACGGCTTCGGCGCTGGGCCGTCGGGCGGGGTCGGGAGACATGCAGTCCATACACAGCCGGCGCACCTCGTGTGGCAGTCCCGGCACCTGCGGCGGCGGAACCGGCGGTCCGGTCCGGTGCGCCGCGGCCGCCTCCCGCCAGGTGGCGATCCTGACGGGCGGGTGCCCGGTCAGCGCCTCGTACAGCAGTACACCCAAGGCATAGACGTCACTCTCGGGCAACGCCGCGCCGGGCCGGAGCCGCTCGGGTGCCGCGTATGTCGGGGTGCCGACCAGCCGACCGCCGTCGGCGTCCGGTTCGCCGCCGCTCAACGCGGCGATGCCGAAGTCGAGGATCTTGGCGCCTATGTGGGTCAGCATCACGTTGCCGGGCTTGATGTCGCGATGTATTACGCCGATGCGGTGGGCGGCGGCCAGCGCCGCGGCGACCTGAGCGGCCATGATGGTCGCCTGCTGCCAAGGCAGTGGTCCGAACCGCAGCCGATCCGCGAGGCTTTGCCCCTCGACGAGCTCCATCACCAGGTACGCCACCACCGCGCCGCTGGGTAGCGCCGCCTCACCGTAGTCGTACACCTGGGTCACGTGAGGATGGGCCAGGCGGGCCGCGGCGCGCGCCTCGGTCCAGGTTGCGGCGCGCAGCAATGGGTCGGCGGCCAGCGGCGTGGTGAGCACCTTCACCGCCACCTGGCGGCCCAGGACCTCGTCCTCGGCCCGCCAGACCTGGGACATACCGCCCACCCCGATACGGTCGCGCAGCGTGAACCGATCGTGGAGGCGTACCCCAGAAGCCAACGGCGACATGGACACCAGTGTGCCCGGCCCATGCGGCCACGGTCCCACCGCCTGTCAGGGCCTCCGCCATCAGCTGGTTGTCGTGGTCACCGTTGCCGGAGCCCGGTCCTGAGTCCATAACGAACACTGTCCGATTTGCCTTATATGAACGCCTTTATGGCCGCTCGTATTATCTCCAACCTGTGCATCAGGTAACGAAGCCGCATCTTTGACTATCCAAACCCGCAAAAACTGCCATAACCTCCGCCCATGGGAGCGCTCCCGAGAGCTCTCGCACCAAGGAGGAGCAATTGGCACGTCCACTCCGCTCGCTGGCGAACGTCGGCGTGATGCTCGCAATTTCGTTCGTTGCCGTCGCAGTCACCAGTGGTGGGGCAGCGCAGGCGGACACCCAGCTCTGTGACACGTTCGGTTCGACGACGATCCAGGACCGGTACATCGTCATGAACAACCGCTGGGGCGCCGACACCGCGCAATGCATCAACGTGACTGACCACGGATTCGCGGTCACCGCAGACCACCACAAGCAGACGAATGGCGCGCCGGCGTCGTACACCGCGGTCTACTCCGGCTGCCACTACAACAACTGTTCCCCCGGCACGAACCTGCCCATGCAGGTCAGCCAGATCAGCAGCGCGACGAGCAGCGTCGCCTTCTCGTACCCAGACAGCGGCGTCTACAACGCCTCATACGACATCTGGCTGGACCCGACGCCCAAAAAAGACGGGGCAAACCAGCAGGAGCTCATGATCTGGTTCAACCACAGTGGCCCGATCCACCCGGTCGGCTCAAAGGTCGCGTCCGCAACCGTCGGCGGTCGTGCGTGGGACGTTTGGACCGGCAACAACGGCTCCAACGACGTGATCTCGTATGTCGCGCGGTCGCCGATCAACAGCTGGGACTTCAGCGTCCTGGACTTCGTCAACGACACGAAGACCCGTGGCAAGGTCACCGACTCGTGGTACCTGACAAGCATTCAGGCCGGGTTCGAACCGTGGGTGGGCGGCACAGGTCTCGCCGTCACCTCATTTGCCGCCAGCGTCAGCGGTGGCGGCGGTTCGACGCCACCCGTATCTCCTCCATCTCCCACGACTGCACCCTCCACGACCGCACCCCCGACGACCCCGCCTTCCACCGGTTCACCTTCGCCCGGAACGCACGTCGACAACCCGTACGTGGGCGCCAAGGGCTACGTCAACCCGGAGTGGAAAGCGAAGGCCAACGCCGAGCCCGGCGGCAGCCGCATCTCCAACAACCCGACCGGCGTGTGGCTGGACCGGATCGCGGCGATCAGCGGCGTCAACGGCGGCATGGGCGTGCGGGCGCACCTCGACGCCGCGCTGGCACAGGGCGCGGGCTACATCCAGTTCGTCATCTACAACCTGCCCGGCCGTGACTGCGCCGCGCTGGCCTCCAACGGTGAGCTGGGTCCGACGGAGATCGACCGCTACCAGACCGATTACATCGACCCGATCGCGGCGATCCAGGCCGACCCCAAGTACCGCAACCTGCGGATCATCAACATCATCGAGGTCGACTCGCTGCCGAACATGGTTACCAACACCAGTGGCGCCAGTGCCACCGCCATGTGCCAGACGATGCAGCAGAACGGCAACTACCAGAAGGGCGTCTCGTACGCCCTGAGCAAGTTCCACTCGATCGCGAACGTCTACAACTACATCGACGCCGCGCACCACGGCTGGATCGGCCACTCGAGCAACTTCGGACGGGCTGCCGACCTGTTCGCCACCGTGGCCAAGTCCGCCACGGGTGGCCTTGCCACCGTGGACGGCTTCATCACCGACACGGCGAACTACTCGGCGCTGACCGAGCCGTACGTCAAAATCGACACCACCGTCAACGGGACCTCGGTCCGGCAGTCCAAGTGGGTCGACTGGAATGACTACGTCGACGAGTTGACGTTCGCGCAGGCGTTCCGGAACAAGCTCATTTCGAACGGCTTCAGCCCCAGCATCGGCATGCTCATTGACACGTCCCGCAACGGGTGGGGCGGCCCCAATCGGCCGACCGGCCCCAGTACCTCAACCGACATCAACACGTTCGTCAACCAGTCCCGTGTCGACCGCCGCATCCAAGCCGGCAACTGGTGCAACCAGAGCGGCGCCGGTCTCGGCGAGCGCCCGAAGGCCGCCCCAGCCCAGGGCATCGACGCTTACGTTTGGATCAAGCCGCCAGGCGAGTCCGACGGTGCCAGCGAGGCGACCCCGAACGGGCAGGGCAAGGGCCTCGACCAGATGTGCGACCCGAAGTACACCGGTAACGCCGGCAACGGCAACAATCTGACCGGTGCTCTGCCCAACGCGCCGCTCTCCGGGAACTGGTTCCCGGCGCAGTTCCAGGAACTGATGCGCAACGCCTACCCGACTCTGAGCTGAAAGGATGACCACCTCGCCGTAGGCGAGGCCATCCCCAGGGCCCCGCCCATGGCCGTTCCTCCGGTCATGGGCGGGGCCCGCACCCGTCCCCCGACCCCCGACGAGTCGCGGAATGCCCGATCCCGGGCCGCCGTGCCGGAGGCCACCGACGCGGCCGCTGGGCGTACCGGAGGTGCCCAGCCAGCAGTCCTCGTTCAACGGGATCCGCACGGCGTGGATGTTCCAGGCCTTCATCGCATCGACGCCGGCCTGGTCGGGCTGCGGGCCGTCCCAGAGTCCCTTGCCCTGCACGCAGGTGAACTCGGCGCTGGCCCGGTTGACCCCCAGCAGCCGGTACGTCGCCCCGGCCCCGGTCACCAGGCGGTTGCCGGCGACGTGCAGCGCGGGGGCCGCCCCGCCGGTGTTCGGCGCGTTGACCCGGATGGAGAGCGGGGTGGTGGTCGTGGTCGCGCCGAGGTTGTCCACCGCGCGGGCGCTCACCGAGTACGAGCCGGCCGCGACGTTCGTCCAGCCGAACGTGTACGGCGACGTGGTGTCCGAGCCGAGCACCGTCGAGCCGTTGAGGAACTCGACGCGGGCCACCGAACCACCCGGATCGCTTGCCGTCGCGGCGAAGTATCCGGCGGCGAGCGCACCGGAGTGGAACTTCGGCTTGGATCTGCCCGCCACGCGGCGAGTGGTCGCGACCTGGGCCACGCCGACCGTCTACGACGGATTCGAGATCGGCGCCCAGGTGTTCGCCGGCAACCGCGTCTGCGCCACCCATCCGGTGAGCGGCCCCGTCCGGGCCGTCTTCGACCTGTTCCACGGCTGCGGCACGAGCCAGGCCGACGGCACCTGGGACCCGACGGCCGCCGACTACGCCGTCGCCGGGACGGGCCGCGTTTACACGCTCGCCGGGGCGGGCGGCCACAACACGGTCGCTGCCGACGGCACGAACGCGTGGGTTGCGGGCGAACGCGGGCAGCGGTACCTCGCCATGACCGATGCCGCCCAGCTCACCGACGCGATCGACGCCCTCATCGACGGGGTCCCGCGGGCCTGACGGCGCCCGGCCCGCGTCTGCCACAGTGCACATCGGACGCTCATGCGACGCCGGAACGCCCGACTGGCATCCTGGGCGGATGTTGTACGAGTTCGAGCTGCGCGGTGGCACGTCCCCGGTGCCGGTCGGGGCGCCCGATGTCGAGATCGACGGCCGTCGCATCCGCGTCGGCGCCGGGCGGCCCGCCGGCATGCTCACCGCGCTGCGGCTGGCCGCGCGCCTCGGCGGCGAGCTGTACGACGTCGGGCGCGGGTGGTCGTGGCGTGCGTCCGGCCCGTGCGCCGCGCCCCCGCCGCCGGGCAGGGTCAGGGCGACCTGGACGGCCACGAACCGGGTTCCCGGACCGGCGAACGGTCTCGGCGTCGCACCGGACGGCACGGTGGTCGTCGCCTACGACCCGCCCCGCGGCGTCAAGGGCCCGCCGACCCTGCAGGTGCGCACCGGGGAGCACCTCGACGTCGTGCGGTCCGAGCACCCCGGGCTCGGCACCCCGCTCGCCGTCGACCGGACCGGTGCGTGGTTCGCCGCCGCCGAGCGGAGCAGGCCGCACCGCCACGACGTGAACTTCCCGACGATCCGCACCGTCGCGCTGCACCCGGGCGGCGCCGAGCTGAGCTGGTGCCTCGGCGGCGAGTTCGGCTGGCTGCCCGGCGGTGGGCTGCTCGCGCTGACCCGGCACCCGTTCAACCGGAAGACCCCACCGGTCGGCCCGGCGGCGGCGGTACTGTCCACATTGGAGGTCGACCGCGTGGTCCGGGCGGTGGTCGCGGACCCGGCGGGGAACGTGACGGCGACGCTCGCGGCCTCGCCGGTGCTGGACGAGACGCTGTACCAGACGGCGAACCTGGCCGTCGTGGCCGGACTCGCCGTCGTGGCCAGCTGCCACCGGGTCGTCGGCCTGCCGGTCGACGGTGGCCCGCCCACCTGGTGCCAGCCGCCGGTCGGGCATCCGCAGAAGTTCGTCTCGCACTGGTACGCCGCGGCCGCAGACCCCGGCGGGCAGCTGGTCGCGTTCGGCGGCAACCACTGGCACGACGATCCGAACCTGCTGATCCTGGAGGCCGCCACGGGCCTCGTCCGGTTCGCCGTGAACACAACCGCGTTCGGGACCAGGGCGCCGGTGCGTGCACTGGCGTTCCACCCGGACGGGTGGCTCGCCGCCGGGTTCGGCGACGGTCAGGTGCGGCACGTGTCGCTGTCAGGGGAGACGGTGGCCTACCGCGGGATCCCGGGCAGCCTGGCCGCGCTCGCGTTCACCCCGGACGGCTCGGCGCTGCTGGTGGCCGGCGCGTCGACCAACGGCCTGCGTCGCATCGAGCTGACCCGCTGACGTCGGCCCGCAAGGGCGCTAGGGGACTGGCTGCTGTCGGACACCGTCGACAGCCCTGAGGAGGGCAGGCCGTCGAGCCGGGACGCCGTCGCGGCGCGGCTCGTGGCGCTCCACGGCGACAGGGCCGGCGGGTGACGGTGAGCCGCGACCCGAAGCGGGTCGGCCGCCGCGGGCGCCCTTAAGCAGCGCCGGTGCGGATCGCGGTGCCGTGCGGCCGTCCGGGTCGGCCCGGCTGCCGAGCAGGAGCTTCGGATTGCGGCAGGCCCGGTGACGGCGAGGTTGCGGGCATCCGGTACACACGCGGTGTGGGAATGCGGACGCCGGTCGGGCCGGCGCTGCTGGCGACCTGCGGGGCCGCCCTCGGGGTCGTCGGCCTGATGCTCAAGGCCGAGGACGGCTCCCATCCGACCGCCGACCTCGTGTTCGGCGGCGTGAACGGGTTCTTGTTCCTCGCGGCCGGGCTCGTGGCCCATGCCCGCAAGCCGGACAACCGCGTCGGGCTGCTCATGGTGCTCGTCGGGGTCGGCTGGTTCGCCGAGGACCTGCAGTTCTCGTGGGTGCCGTGGGTGTTCGCCGTCGGCGGGCTGTTCTCGCACGTCTCGACCGCGTTCGGCGCGCACCTGGTGCTGGCCTATCCGACCGGGCGGCTCAGTTCGACGGCGGCGCGGGTGCTGGCCGGGCTCGCGTACCTGGTGGCGTTCGTCTGGCCCGCGTTCGGCACGCTGTTCTCCTCGCCCGCCAGCCAGGGCCTGCACAAACCGGACAACCTGCTGATGATCCGGGACGATCCGGAATTCGTGCGGTTCGTGTCCGACAGCATGGAGCTGGCCGGTGGGGTGGTGGCCTGCGGTATCGCGGTGGTACTGCTGCATCGCTGGTTCCGCGCCGGCCGCCCGTTGCGGTTCATCCTCGCCCCGGTGCTGATCACCGGCGTCGCCGCCGCGCTCGCCACCGCCGTCGGCGGGGTCGCCGGGTACGACAGCCCGTCCGCGCGGGTGGTCCTGACCGCCTACAAGGTCCTGTGCTGCCTGCTGCCGCTCGGGTTCCTGGCCGGCGTCCTGCGCGTGCGGGTCGGGCCGACGCGGGTGGACACGCTGCTGGTCGAGCTGGGCGCGCCCGGCCGCGGGTCGGCCGCGGACCTGCGCACGCTGCTCGCCCGCAGCCTGGGCGACCCTCGATGCAGGTCGGCCTGTGGCATGAGGCGAGCCGGTCCTACGTCGACGACGACGGGCGCCCGGTGCCGGTCCCGGCCGACGGCGCCGCGAGGGCGGCGACCGAGGTCGGCTTCGGCGGCCGCCCGCTCGCCCTGCTCATCCACGACCCGGCACTGCGCGAGGACCGGGCCCGGCTCGACGCCGTGACCGCCGGTACCGCCGTCGCCCTGGAACGGCAGCGCCTCGCCGTGGAGATGCTGGCCCAGGTCGAGCGATCCCGCGAGCGGATCGTCGCCGCCACCGACGCCGAGCGCCGCCGATTCGGTCAGGACCTGCACGACGGCGCCCAGCAGAACCTCGCGGTCGCCGCCGCCTACCTGCGCAAGGCCGTCGGGGGGCTCGACGACACGGCGGACGCAACGGTGCTGGAGGCGTTGCGCCGCAGCGACCGGGCGCTGCGCGACGTGACCGGGGAGCTGCGCGAGATCGCCCACGGACTGCGCCCGGCCGCCCTCACCGAGCTCGGCATCGGCCCCGCCCTCGACGCGCTGGCGGCGGCGATGCCGATCCCGGTCGAGCTCAGCGCCCCGGCCGTCCCGCGACTCGCCCCGACCGTGGAGCTCACCGTGTACATGCTGGTCAAGGAGGCGTTCGCCAACACGCTCAAGCACGGGCAGGCCACCCGGGCTGGCGTGCGGCTGCGGCACACCGGCGCCGAGCTCGAGGTCCGCGTGCGCGACGACGGCGTGGGCGGGGCCGCGGTCGATCGGGGACGCGGCCTGCTGGGGCTGCAGGACCGGGTCGAGGCGGTCGGCGGCACCCTGACGGTGACCAGTCCGCCCGGTGCGGGCACGACGATTTCCGCGGTACTGCCCGCGGATCCCACGCCGACCCTGGAGGCCGACGATGACGGCCGGTGAGGCGATCCGCGTCGTGATCGCCGAGGACCACGCCCTCTACCGCGAGCTCCTCGTGGAACATCTGCGCCACCAGGGCGTCGACGTCGTCGCGGAGACCGCCGACGCCGTCCGCCTCCGCCAGGCCGTGCGCGCCACCCGCCCCGACGTCGCGATCGTCGACATCCGCCTGCCGCCCGGGCCGGGCCCGACCGGCCTGCACGCCGCCGTCGAGATCCGGCGCGCCGACCCGGACGTCGGGGTCCTGCTGCTGTCGCAGTACGTCGAGGCGCAGTTCTTCACCACCCTCGTCACCGACGGCCTGCGCAAGGTCGGCTACCTGCTCAAGGAGCGGGTGAGCGGCACGGACGGCTTCGTCACCGCGGTGCGCCGGATCGCGGCCGGTGGCTGCGTCGTCGACCCGGAGATCTCCGCGCGGCTGCTGCACGGCCGGCCGGAGCCCGCGCTCGCCGGGCTCACCGACCGCCAGGCGGAGGTGCTCGGGCTCATGGCCGAGGGGCTGAGCAACAGCGCGATCGCCGGGCGGCTCGGCATCTCCGGCAGCACCGTCGAGACCCACGCCCGGGCCGTCTACCAGGATCTCGGCATCGCCGACGAGAAGGACACCCACCAGCGGGTGCTCGCCGTGCTCATGTACTGGCGGGCCCGTCAGGACCGAGCATGAGCGCGGTCGCGGGCCCGGAGAACTCGTCCTTCGCGGCGAAGGCGTGGGCGCCGCACTCGGCGTAGCGCGGGCCGTACGCGGCGATCGGCCGCACCGAGCACAGCACCACCCGGATGCCCGGCCAGTTGGCCCGGATCGCCCGGCACACGGCCAGCCCGTCGATGTCCGGCAGTTGTACGTCGAGCAGCACCGCGTCGGGCCGCCGCGCCGCGATCATCGCCAGGGCGTCCCTGCCGGTGGCGGCCTCACCGACGACCTCGACGCCCTCAGGCTCCAGCAGCGCCCGCGCCAACTCGCGGAAGCCGGCGTGGTCGTCGACGATCAGCACCCGCGACGTCATCGCACCACCTTTCCAGCCTCCGGGCGCGGCCGTCGTCAGTACTAGCACTGACGACTTCGCCCGCCGACGCGCCCATCCTCGGTACGACGCCCACGGACCAGGGGAGTACGAGGGCGACTACGAGGGGCAGGGGATCGCCATGGACGTCCGCCGAGTCAGCACGACCGTCGCCACCGCCGCGGTGGCGGCGCTGCTCATCGGCTGCGGCCTCACCAAGGGCAGCCAGCCGCAGACGCAGCCACAGCCGCAGCAACCGGAGCCGGTGCCGGCCACCACCGCGACGAAGGGTCCGCCGGCGAAGACGACCGGCAGCACGAAGCTGGGCACGCTCTCGGTGCGCTCGACCGCCCAGACCAAGACCCGCGTGGCGTGTTCGAACATCCAGACCGAGGAGCGGCTCACCGCGAGCAAGGGCCCGGTCGACTGGACCGCCCGGGCGGTCGACCAGGTCTCGGACACCGGTGCCGGCAACGTCATCGGCTCGGTCACGGTGTCCCCCTCGTCCGGTTCGCTCGCCGACGGCGCGAGCGTGGTGGTCCGCATCGGCGGCAGCTACTCCGGCGGCCAGCGGTTCGTCGTCGTGTTCGAGTACCCGACCAGCATCGGCTCCGGTCGCGTGAACGTCGAGCTCAGCTGCTGAGCGCGTCAGCGGTGGCGCAGACCGGGGCCGAGGCACTCCGCCGGCCAGAAGACGTCGTCATGGAGGTCGACACAGTGCAGACCGTAAGACTCGGGATCGACTTCGGCACCTCGCACACCGTCGCCGTGCTCGGCCGTCCGGGCGGCCGCGCTGACGCGCTGCTGTTCGAGGCCTCGCCGCTCATGCCGTCGGCGGTGTACCTCGCCGACGACGAGACGATGCTCGTCGGGCGGGACGCGGAGCACAGCGCCCGGATCGAGCCCGCCGCCTACGAGCCGCACCCCAAGCGCCGCATCGACGAGGGCAGCGTGCTGCTCGGCGGACGCGAGGTGCCGGTCGAGCGGCTGATCGAGTCGGTGCTGCGCCGCGTGGGGGAGGAGGCCGGCCGGATCCTCGGCGGGCCGCCGGGCGGTACGGTGCTGACCCATCCGGCCGGCTGGGGCGCGACCCGCCGGGGTCTGCTCACCACGGCGGCCCGCAACGCCGGGCTGGCCGACCCCACGCTGGTCGCCGAGCCGGTCGCGGCGGCCATGTACTTCACCGGCGTTCTCGGCCACCGCGTGCCCGACGGCCACGCGGTCGTCGTCTACGACTTCGGCGGCGGCACCTTCGACATCAGCGTCGTGCGGCGCCTCGGCGACGGCTGGCACGTCGCCGCGGCCAGCGGCCTGGACGACGTCGGCGGCATCGACCTCGACGCCGCGGTCGTCGACTGGACCCGCGCCCGCGTCGCCGCGCGGGCGCCGGAGCTGTGGGAGCGCCTCGAGCGCCCGGCGACCGTGACCGACCGCCGCCACCGGCGGATGCTGTGGGACGACGCCCGCTCGACGAAGGAACTGCTCAGCCGGGCCACCAGCGCGGGCCTGACGATCCCGCTGTACGACGTCGACGTGTACCTCACCCGGCCCGAGTTCGAGACCCTCGCCCGGCCGTGGGTCGACCGGACCGTGGCGCTGACCACGGCCACGCTCTTCGCCAGCGACGTGACCGCGGGTCGGCTCGCGGGCGTCTTCCTGGTCGGCGGGGCGAGCCGAGTCCCGCTCGTGGCGACGCTGCTGCACCAGGCGCTGGGGATCGCCCCGGTGGTGTTGGAGCAGCCGGAGCTCGTCGTCGCCCACGGCAGCCTGATCACCGACCCGGGCCCGCTCCCGACCGCCACCCTGCCCACCGTCCTGACCACCCCGCCACCACCGCCGCCCGCCGCGCCGGAACTGCCGGTTCCGCCCGCCGCTGCGCCGGCGCCGGCGCCGGTGGCAGCACCCACGCCCACGCCGCCTTTTGCGCCTGCACCTGCCCCACCCACGGAGCCGGAGCCGGAGCCGGAGCCAATACGGGCCGGCGGTCGGTGGCCGTTCATCGCGTTCGCGGTCATCGCCGCGCTCGGCGTGCTCTCGCTGCTCGCCGGGGACTTCGACGACGACTACGGGCCGCCGTTCGTGTCCGGCCTGCTCACCCCGCTGCTGCCCAAGTCAGTGCTCGTCCTGCTCGCGATGGTCATCGGCGTCGCGGTCGGCGGCGCGCCCGGGCGCATCGCCGCGCCGGCCCACCGGGCGCTCGGCCCGGCCATGCTCGCCACCGGCGGCGGGGCCGTCGCGCTGCTCATGCTCGGCCTGACCCGGCACAGCGGCGACGCGTTCTCGATCACCGACGGCGACGCCTCCCGCGGCGAGCAGTTCAGCGCCGCCGCCCTGTGGGTCGTCGCCGTGGCCGCGGTCGCCGTGCTGATCGTCGGGGTGTACCTCGCCGCCCGCCCGCCGTCGGTCGATCCGCTCGTCGCGCCGCGCCGCCGTCCGGGCCGGCCCGGCTGGTTCGCGGTGTGGGTGGCCGCGGGCGCGCTGCTGGTGCTCGCGACCGGCAGCCGGCGTCCGTGGGCGTACCCGGCGTTCAACGGCGGCGAAGCCCGCGACGTACAGCCGTTGCGCGGCCTCATGCTCAACGGCGGCGCGATCGGCTGGTGGGGCGGCTACCTCCTCGGTCTGGCCCTCATGCTCGGCGCGGCCCTGCTGCTCGGCGCGGCCCTGCGCGCCGCGATCGTCCGCAGCCCGGCCGTCCATCGTGGCATGCGCCCGATCGGCTGGTTCGTGGTCGCCGAGTGCGGCGGGCTGTTGCTGCTCAACGTGGTCTGGGACCGGCAGGTGCCGCCCTACCGGGGTGCCGCTGCGGACGTGCAGAGCTGGTACTGGAGCACGTTCGTGCGCCTCGACGGCCTCTCCGGCACCCACCCGGCCGTGTGGCTCGCCCTCGCCCTGACCGCGACCGTCGCCGTCGCCGTGCCGTCGCTCGTCCGCAGCGCCCGCGCCGCCCGCCGGCCCGCGCTCGAGCCGAAGGGGGACTGAACGCGGTGGCCGTACGACTCCGGCGGCTCGTCGTCCTGACCGTGCTGAGCGCCGGCGCCGCGCTGGCCGGCGTGCTCGTCGCCGGGCCGGCCCACGCCGACGCGGCCGTCGGGCTCGCGGTCACGGCCGCGCGGCCCGAGGTGGCGAGCGGCGAGCCGCTGCCCCTGACGTTCACCGTCACCAACCGCAGCGGCGCGGCCTGCTCGGTGCCGGCCCTCGCCGACGGCGCCGTGCAGGTGATCGACGTGAAACGCGACGGGGTCGCGCGGGCGCCGCGGTACGGCACGGCGTTCTATCTCAATGGGATCGCCGACGCGCAGCGCGGCGCCCTGGTCACCGTGCGGCCCGGACAGTCCGTCTCCTTCCCGCTGCTGGAGCTGCGGGCGGTCGCGGCGATGCCGGCCGGCGACGGGCTCGTGGCGAGCTGGCCGGTCGAGGAGCCCGGCCGGTACGAGGTGACCGCCGCCTACCAGGCGCCGACGGTGCCGGGCACGACGACGTGCGCGGGCAGCAGCGCGCCGGTGACCGTGGCGTTCACCGTCCGGGCCGCCGCCGCGGCGCCGCCGACGGACCGGTCGGGGTGGCCGGGGCCGGCCTGGCTCGCCGGGATCGTCGTCGCGGTGGCCGGGGCGCTGCTCCTCGCCGTCCTGCTGCTGCGGCGCCGCCGCCGGGGCCCGGCGACGCTGGTCGTGGTGCTGGCGCTCATCGCCGCCGCCAGTACCGTGGAGGCGCAACCGGCCAAGGCCGCGCTGGTGGTCGACGAGAACGCCCTCACGCCCGGCCTCGGCGCGATCGTGGACACGTGCCTGGCCCAGTTCCGCGCGCCCGGCGGCGACCCGGCCGGGCTGCTGGGCTACCTGCGCGACCCGAAGAACCCGCCCGTGCGCGTCCATCAGATCAGCGACCCGCGCACCGGCGTGGCCCAGTCGCCCGTCCGTGGCACGATCGAGACGACCGGCAACGTGCACCATCCGGAGCTCGGCTCCGACATCTACTGGGACCCGACCGCGAAGTTCGTGCTCGACAACGTGCCCGTCGAGGCGTGCGCCGCGCTCTACCACGAGATGGCGCACGCGACCGACTTCAACAAGGGCGCCCTGGGCGAGGCGATGTGCGGAGACTCGGGAGTGAAGACGAAAGAGGTCCGGGCGACGACGGCAGAGAACCAGTACCGCACCGCGAAGGGCCTGACGCCGCGCGGTTCGTACCACGGCGTCAAGCTCCCGCCGGCCGACTCGTGCGAGGACAAGACGCAGCGGGACCTGCGGGCGAAGGGGGTGTGCGCGGGCGCGGCGGCCGGGTCGTGCAGCCGCACCGACGGCGACCCGCACCTGGAGACGTACGACGGCGTGCGCTACGACCTGCAGCTCGTCGGCGAGTTCACGGCCGTGCGCGCCGCCGGCGCCGACCTGGAGGTCCAGACCCGGCAGACGGCCGTGCCGGGCTCCCGCACGGCCTCGGTCAACACGGCGGCCGCGATGCGCGTCGCCGGGACCCGGCTCGGCTTCTACCTCCTCGACGGCGACGTGGTCGTGCACCGCGACGGCCGGCCGATCACCCTCCCCGCCGGCGACACGAGGCTCGCGCGCGGCGGCACGGTGACCCGGCGGCCGTCGGACGTGCCCGGCAACGGCGACGGCTACACCGTGACCTGGCCGGACGGCTCGGCGCTGTGGCTGGACCGCATCGGGGGGTACGGGCTGCGGGTGTTCACCGCCCTCGCCGCGGCGCGGAAGGGCAAGGTGGCAGGACTGTTCGGCAACTTCGACGGCGCGGGCGACAACGACCTCACCGGCCGTGACGGCCGCCGCGTGACGGGGACCGACGTGCGGGCCTTCGGCGACTCGTGGCGGGTCACGGCGGCCGGGTCGCTGTTCGACTACACGGCGGGGGAGAGCACCGAGACGTACACCGACCGCAGGTTCCCGGACCGCGAGCTGACCGTGGCCGGCCTGCCCGCCGACCGCGCCGACGCCGCCCGCGAGGTGTGCCGCCAGCTCGGCGTGACCGAACCGGCCCGCCTCGACGAGTGTGTCCTGGACGTCGCCGTGACCGGCCAGCCGGCGTTCGCGGTCGGCGCCGCCGACAGCTACGCGAGCAACCCGCCGCCCGCCGCCTCGGGCGCGTCCGGCACCGGCGCGGCGATCCACGACGGGGACCGGACGGCCGGGACGCTCGCGGCCGGGGAGTCCCGGACGTACGGGCTCGACCTGGCGGGGGCGCCGGGCCTGTGGGTCAACGGCACCACCGGCGACTGTGGAGTGACGATCCAAGTGGTGACGCCGGCCGCCCGGCCGTTCGAGGTGAGCGGCTGTTACGGCCTGCCGGTCCTGGTCCGGCCGCCCGGCCCGGCCGGCACGAGCGTGACCGTCAAGGGCAGCGGCGCATACACCTTCACCATCGTCACCCTGAAGCCGCGCAGCCGGACGGTGGCGCTGGGCGAGCAGATCAGCGGGCGCCTCGAGGTGCCGGGCCGGGTCGACCGCTTCGAGTTCGACGCCGCCGGCGCGAAGGGCATCCGCACAACCGGCGGCGCCGGCGGGGAGAAGGCCTGCGACGACATCCGGCTCCGTGTGTTCGACGCCCGCACCGGCGAACGCCTGGGCCTCGACGTGCCCGCGCCGCTCTGTGAGGGCCTCACGATGGAGCTGCCCGACCCGGCCGGCCGGTACGCGGTCGAGGTGATCGCGTTCGGCGGAGCCGTGCGCGACTACTCCTTCCGCCTCGCCCGGCAGTAGCCGCTCCCGGCGGCGGCTCCTCCCGCCGCCGGGCTCACCACGTGCTGATCGGTGGTGGACCGGTCCTGGCCCCACCAGGCCGTGTATCGCCTCGCTCGCATGCGGTGGTGCTGGGGGCAGCATGGCCGGGTTGCTCGCCGCCCGGGTGCTCGCCGACGTGTACGACCGGGTGACCGTCATCGATCGTGACGAGCTTCCGGTCGACGCGACCGTTCGGGGACCGGATGCTGCGCGAGTTCGTCCTTGCCCGATCCGGCGGCTTCGGTACCGGTAGCTGGCACCGGCACGCGCCGGCCACGAAATGCCGCGGATCGAGGGGACCCGGCCCGCAATGACGGTATGCCCGGTGCAGGGCCGGCGCCCGCCCTGCAACATTGCCAGGGTGGGCGCCGGCCGCGTGCACCGGCTGCTGCAAATGCGCCCGGCGGTGACGCGTCCTTCGACCGGGACACCCCTCGACGTCGAGGTCTCCAGCTCGGCACCGACGCGGTCCTGCTCGGCGCGCTCGCCGTCGGCCTGACCGAGGCACGCGACCTGGTCCTCGAACGGACGGCGCCCGCCCGCTGACACCGACGACGCCGGGGGCGGCGGGCCTCTGACCCCCCGCCCCCGGACTCCGGATCAGGGCACCGGCACCGAGACCGCCGGGACGTTGTAGCCGCGCACCCGCAGGAAAACGGGCGACCCGCCCAGGTCGGCGGTGGCGTAGACCGCCGTGACCTGGGTCGACTCGCCGGGGAAGAGCGAGACGTAGTTGTCGGTGTAGGAGACCGGCACGACCTCGTTGCCGCCGTTGCCGGCGGTCACCTCCGGGCGTACGAAGAACGCGATGTTGGTCGGGCTCGTGTTGGTCAACATGATCGTGACCGTCTCCTGCCCGCCGGCGACCGATCGGGATACGCCCGTGGTGACGCCGGTGTTGGCGGCGAGGCTGTTCAGCCCGGTGAGGTTGGCGTAGGTCTTGACGCTGGTGGAGTACCAGTTCTTCTTGTTGCCCAGCGCGTCGGCTGTGGTGGAGTACCAATAGAGGTTGTTGCTGACGGTCGTGCCGCTGGAGTCCTTCAGCTGGAGGCGGACGAAGTAGGTCGACGTCAGTCCGGTGATCGCCGGCAGCGTCAAGATCGGCGCGGAGGCGTTCGCGGGCGCGCTGACCGCGACGCTGGTGGTGTACTTCTGGGTCAGGTCCGGGACGTTGTACACCGTGGCGGTGGCGGTCAGCCCGGTCCGGCCGGTGAGGGTGGAGTTCACGACATATGCGTTGCGGCTGAAGTAGTCGTAGGCGATGTGGACCGGCTCGGTGGCCTTCTTGGTGCCGTAGAACGATCCGCCCGGCTTGAAGTAGTAGTCGTACAGGTTCCAGTGCAGCGCCGGCCAGGCGTTGTTCTGCATCCACCAGATGCTGCCGAACGACTGGGTGTGCTGCCGGGCGCTCCACGCCTCGAAGAACGAGCGGGTGTTCTCGTAGTTCATGACCTCGGACTTCTTCGAGTAGTCCGCGGCGCTGGTCGTGGTGCCGTACCGCCGGTTGAGGGCAGTGGTGTAGACGTCGGTGTTGTCGAAGACGCTGCCGCCCCGGCCTGCGTGGTAGTTCCAGGCCGCGTTGCCGACCGGCCAGGTCTGTGCCGGGGTGAGGAACCGCGAGAGGCTCTCCAGCGGCGGCGGCGCCTCGGTGCCCTCCTCACCGGTGGTCCCGAACGCCGAGCCCTGGCGGGTGAGGTCCCACCACAGCACCGGCGGCTCCCATTTGTAGGGGCCGTCCATCTTCATGCCCGCGTTCGCGTTGGACCAGGTCGCGACGTTGTCCACGGTCGGGTTCTGCCAGTGCAGGCCTGCGGCGATGTTCTTGTACGCGGTCAGATGCGCCGCCGTCGGCGGCTGATCGCTGCCGTAGTTCCACATGAACGTGCTGGCGTGCGCGCGCAGGGCCCGCATCTGGGTGTTGAGCGATGCCTGGGCGACGGTGGCCTGCTCCGCCGTCCAACCGCTGTCGTTCTCCCAGGCGCTGCAGCAGACGAATCCCGGCATGATCATGATGCCGGCCGCGTCGGCGAGGTCATAGAGCTCCTGGTTGCCGAGTGTCCCTTCGAGGCGGATCGTGTTGAGGCCCATGCCCTTCACGTAGTCGACGTGCGCCTTGTTCGTCCTGGTGTCCCACCGTTGCAGCAGGTCCCAGACGTACCCGCCGCCGCGGAACAGGATCGGCTGTCCGTTGACCTTGTACCCGACGAAGGAGGTGCCCTGCACCGTCGTGCGGTAGTCGGTGAACTGCCGGACGCCGAAATTGATCGTCTTGCTGTCGGACGCCGCCCCGGAAACGCTTGCCGCCGTGGTGACCTGGTACAGCTCGGGGCTGCCGAATTGGTACGGCCACCACAGCACGGGGTTGACGACGTGCAGCTGCGGGTGACCGGCGGGATCGAAGACGAGCTCGCGGCGCTCCCCCGCCGCCAGCGTCACGGTCTGGCTCGCCGTGATCGTCGGCTGGCCCGGTTTGCTGATGGTGGCGGTGACGGTCGTGGTGACCGGCGCCGCCGTCGCGTTGATCGCATCGGTGTAGACGGTGAGGTCGGCCGCATTGGTGGCGGGCAGTGGCAGGACGGTTTTGACGTACGGGTCACGGACGGCGACCGGACCCGTCGTGTCGACGAACGTGCGGCCCCAGATACCGGCGTTCATGTCGGGCGCCTCAGGGTTCCAGTCGACGGTGCACACCGACAGGTCGGCGCAGGCGTGCCGCGGCGGGGTCACCCGGATCGCGATGGCGTTCAACGCACCGGGCACGATGGCGCCGGTGACGTTGTATTCGTGCGAGACGAACGTGCCGACGGCGTTCGCGTCGAGCTGCGTGCCGTTGAGCCAGACCTGGGCGCGGTAGCTCAGGCCCTGCAGCCGCAGCCAGTAGGCCTGCCCGGGGCTCGCGGCCGCGGCGGTGAACTGGCCGCGGTACCACCAGTCCTGGCCGGTCAGGTCCGGCACGGACTGCAGGTTCGTGCCGGCGTAGATGTTGGTGTAGACGTTGTTCGCCACCAGCCCGGCCAGCACGGTCGAGGGCAGGGTGACCGGGCTCCAGCCGGCGGTCGGGTAGCCGACCTGGGAGATCGTGGTGCCGGTGTCGGCCAGGCCGGTGGCGGAGCGCAGGGCCCAGCCCGAGGTCAGCTCGGTGGAGCCCACGGTGGCGGCCGAGGCGCCGCCGGGGCCGAGCGCACCGATGGTCAGGACCGAGGTCACGGTGAGCAGGAGCGTGGCCAGCACCCGCCGATACTTCATCCGATTTCGTGACAATTTGCACCTCCGACGGTATGCGGAGCCGCAAGCCCGGTGGCGTAACGGCCCCGCCGGCGGTTACGAGCCGCTCGGCCAGGTGACCTGGGTCGAGTGGTAGTAGTTGATGCCCATGACGTTCCAGCGTGGTCCCTGCGCACCGAGGCGCTGCTTGAACGCAGTGAGGTTGTGCGTGCTCCATGGCGACCAGCCCAGTTCGGCGATCGCGGGCAGCCGCGGGAAGGCCATGTACTCGATGTCGGCCGTGGTCACGAGCGTTTCTGACCACAGCGGTGCCTCGACGCCGAGCACGGCGGTCTCGCCGGCACCGGTGAGGTAGGCGCCCGGGTTCCATTCGTACGCCGTGTTCACGTCGATGAGACCGGCCCACTTCTGACCGAGCCTTGTGTTGTTGCGGTACTTCATGTCCAGGTAGGTCTTGTTGGCCGGGGACATGACCACCTTGGTACCGTTCGCCACCGCCGCGGCCAGCGGCGCATTGCTGGTGGTGGTGCCCCAGAACTGGGCCACCGTCGAGGGCAGCGGGGTCGCGTTGGCCACGTCGTGCCATCCGACGACGGTCTTGCCGTGCGCGGCGACGATCTGCTGTACCCGGTTGATGAAGTACGAGTAGTCGGCCGCGGTGGTGGAGCTGGCCTCGTCGCCGCCGATGTGCACGTACGGGCCCGGGGTCAGTGCGGCGATCTCCCCGATCACCTGGTCGATGAACGTGTACGTCAGCTCCAGCGGCACGCACAGCGAACTGAACCCGACCTGCGTGCCCGTGTACCGGGCTGGCGCCGCGCCGTCGCAGTTGAGCTGCGCGTACGAGGCGAGCGCGGCATTGGTGTGCCCGGGCATGTCGATCTCGGGAATGACCGTGATGTACCGGTCGGCCGCGTAGTTCACGATCGCCGTGTAGTCCGCCTGGGTGTAGTAGCCGCCCGGCCCGCCGCCGACCTGCGTGCCGCCGCCGTAGGTCGCCAGGTTCGGCCAGGAGTTGATGGCGATGCGCCAGCCCTGGTCGTCGGACAGGTGCAGGTGCAGCACGTTGATCTTGTACAACGCGAGCTGGTCGAGGTACCGCTGGACCTGGGACACGGTGAAGAAGTGCCGCGCCACGTCGAGCATCGCACCGCGGTGCGCGAACCGCGGGTGGTCGACGATCTGCCCGCCCGGCACCGGCCACGGTCCGGACTGGAGTGTTGCCGCGTCGGCGGTCACGGGCAGCAGCTGCCGCAGCGTCTGCACGCCGCGGAACAGCCCGGCGGGCTGGTTCGCCCGGATGGTGATCGCGCTCGCGGTGACGTCGAGTTGGTAGCCCTCGGCGCCGACGCTGGGCGGCGCACCGGTGAGCAGCAGGGCGATCCCGTCGGCCGGGCCGGCGACGGTGGTGACGACCGGCAGCGGCAGCCCGGTCGAGACCCGCAGCCGGGCTGCGAGCTGGTTGGCGATGGCCGCCGCCGGTGCGGAACCGGGCGCGGCGTAGATGGTGGTGGACGCGGTGATGCCGTGGCTGACCCCGGGCGTGGCGGTAGCCGTGACCGGGACCGGGACGACCGAGCTGAACGCGACAGCGGTCGCGGCGACGGCGGGAGCGGTGGTGGCGGACAGGAGGGCGGCGACAACGCCGAGGCCGGTGAGGGCCCCGCCGAGTCGTCGTGGCAGGGAGGGGGCGGCCATGACGGTCCTCTCGCAGAACGCACCAGCCTGCGGGCGGGCTCGCACCCACCAGCAGGTATTTGCATTTGACGATCCCCAGCTCAGCCAGGATGGCATGGGCCCGAGCAAAGGGCAAGGTGCTTTACAAATGGCGCCCGGGTCATGCCTGCCGCAGCGGCGGCAGCGGAACCGGGATGCTCAGCGCCGTTTGCCCCGGCGCCGATGCCGCCCTCGCACGTGTTGGGCGGCGCGGTGCCGATCCCCCCGCGTGGAAGGCTTCTCCGCCGTCTGCGGACATGACGCGGCCCGCAGCGCACCGGGTCGTGCGCTGCGGGCCGTCGGCTTCGATCCCTGGCTACTTCCCGCCACCGGCGCGGAATGCCACCCAGGCGTCACTCATCCGCTCCGCCTGCCCGGCGGTGAACATGTTCATGCACGAGTCCTGCGAGTAGTCCATGAAGTTGTGGATCGGGTCCGGCCCGGGAGCGCTGCACGTGTCCGCGCCAACCGGGCAGTCGAACTGAGGGATGGCCTCGCGCGGGGTGTCGGCCACGTAGTCGCCGGACGCGGCGCACCCGTGCGCGAAGGTGTGCTCCAGCATCAGCCAGTGCCCGACCTCGTGCGTCAGGGTGTCGCCCTCGGCATACTTGCCGGCCGTCCCGCCGGGCATCGATTCGTCGAGCATGACCACGCCGTCGATGTAGTCGCGGCCGTTGTTGTACCCCTTCGGGAAGTACGCCCAGCCGAGCAGCCCGCCGCCGATGTTGCCCGCGTACACGTTGAGGGTGCGGGCGTCGCCGGTGTACAGCGCCTGCTTCATGTCCCGCTCGTTCTTGCCCGGCACGACGGTGTACCAGTCACTGTTCACCGTCCAGGTCGTGCTGGTGAGCGAGAACCGGAACGGCGTGTCGGACGCGTCCGCAGCCGTGCGACCCGCGTACGAGTCGTTGAGCACCGCCATCTGTGCCGCGATCAGCGTGTTCCACCGGTCTTTCTCGGCCGCGCTGAACGGGTGGTCGGAGATCATGTGAAAGACCGTGGGCACGGTGACGCTGCCGTTGGCCAGACGCGGCGAATCCTTGATCACACCGTAGGCATTCGCTTCGTTCTTCGGGTACAGCTCCGGCTCCTGAGCGGTGGCGCCCTCGCTCACCCGCGCCCCGCTGGCACCCGGGTTGCACGCCGCGGCGCCCGCGGAGGCATGCACGGTACCGGCCGCGCCGGCCACGCTGGAACCGCCACCCGCCGCCACGAAAGTCGCCACGGCAGCGGTCATGACCGCCAGCCGTAGTGTTGATCTTCTGCGCATCGTTCACCTTCCACAGACCGATGTAAGCAGGCGGGATCGCCGCCTCCCGGCATGAGAACACGCTGCGGTGGTGACGAGAAGACTTGAGTGCGGCAACCAGGGGTCGTTATAGGGTCGACGGCCGACTACGGCTCAGAGCTCGGCGGCGGCGGCCCGCTGCCGGTCCGGCTCCGGCAGGTGGGTTGCGTTGACGATGAGGTTGCGTGCCACAGCAGGGCGGCAAGGCTGGGCCGACCGGTGTCCGTCGTCGGGGACTGCCCGAGCGCCTGGTGGCGCGGGTTGCACCATCCGGACTGTCGCCGGAATATTGGCGCTGCCATGTCGAACCCGATTCTGAGTGACGACCCGGTGGTCTGCGTACTTCTCGTCGATCGTCCATTGTGGACGTCATTTGGGCCGGTCGGGTTGGATCGTAGACTCCTTTGCTCGGCCGGTTGTGCTTTTGTGGTGACCTGGGGGAAAGACGCTTTGACCTTGTGCCGGGATGAGTCAAAGAGCCTTGCGCTGCCCGGAATGGTCCATGCGTTGAGCGTCACCGGACTGGTGGACTGTGGTGTCGGGAGACTCGCCCAGCCGCCGTTCGAGAACCGAGAGCTGATGCCGGAGCGCGAGGATCTCGGCGTCTTTGTCCCGGTCACTCATCGGCAGTAGCCGGAGCAGCGCGAGCGCGTTGGCCACGCCGGGGTAGGCCAGTCGAAACAGCACAGCGGGTCATCCTTGCGCAGTCGTCGGCGTGGATCCCCGCTGCGTTGGGGGTCGGCAGCTCGTCACCGTGGCGGATCTCAATCCCGGTGATCAAGGTGGCTCTGGCCAGCGCGGATGAGGTTTTCGGCACCCGCAGTGCTGACCGAGCTGAAGAACCGGGGTGTCACCGACGTGCTGATGCTACGCGGTCGGATACTCCGCGGGCCCAGTCGTATTCGATGTTTGTGGCGGCGGCCGCGGCGTCGGCTGCGGCGGTGAGGAGCCACCTCAAGCACCCGCTCAGACCGATGCGCGGCCTACTCATCGCCGAACGCAACAGCGCCTCTTACGCCTCGATCAGGTGAGCACCAGCCGGACCGGGTAGCGGCGCAGCCACAGGTTGAGGCCGAGCAGCAGCTCGACCGAGCGCCGGCTCATCCCGAACCCGCTCTCCTCCAGCGGGGCGGCCAGCGTCTCCCGGACCCGCGGCGGGTTGATCAGCTCCGCGATCGGTGCCTGCGGGTCGTCGACGACCTTGATCAACGACTGGCGCAACGTCCGTTCGTACACTGGATCCTGCGTCGACGGGTACGGGCTCTTCCGCCGGCGCAGAACCGACTCGGGCAGTAGGTCGGCGACGGCGGCGCGCAGCATGCTCTTCTCCCGGCCGTCGAATGCCTTCATCGACCACGGCGTGTTGTAGACGTACTCCACCAGCCGGTGGTCGCAGTATGGCACTCGGACCTCCAGCCCGTGCGCCATGCTCATCCGGTCCTTGCGGTCCAGCAGGACCTGCAGGAATCGGGTCAGGTGCAGATAGGAGATCTCGCGCATCCGGTGCTCGGTCGGCGACTCGTCGGGCAGGTGATCGACCTCGGCCAGTGCCTGCCGGTAGGCGGCGTCCCGGTACCCGTGCAGATCCAGCGCGCGCTCCAACTCCGGGGCGAACAGTCCCTGTATGCTGCCCGGTCTTTCCGGCAGCGCGGTCAGCCAGGGGAACCCGTTGGCGTTGACCGCGGTGGGGTCGTGGAACCAGCGATAACCGCCGAACACCTCGTCCGCCGACTCGCCGGACAACGCGACGGTCGAGTGCTCCCGCACCGCGCGGAAGAGCAAGAACAAGGAGGTGTACAGGTCGCCGAGGCCGGTCGGGATGTCGTTGGCGACCATGACCTCCGTGCGGTACAACGAATCCGTCAACTCGCCGCTGTTCAACACGATGTCGGCGTGCTGGGAGCCGACGTGCTCGGCGACCTCGTGGACGTAGGGCGTGTCCGGCTCCGGTCGCATCGCGTCCGGGTGGAAGTGCTCAGTCTGCCCGACGAAGTCGACCGCGAACGAGCGCACCGGCCCGAGTCCCTGTTCCCGCAACCCGAGAGCGGCGAGCGCGGTGACCGCCGACGAGTCGAGCCCACCGGAAAGCAGGGTGCACAGCGGTACATCCGCTATCAACTGCCGACGAATGATGTCTTCCAGCAGGTCTCGCACGGTGTGTACGGTCGTATCGAGGTCGTCCGGATGCGGCCGCGCCGACAGCCCCCAGTAGCGGCGCGTCCGAGTCCCGTCTCGGTCAACGACAACAACGTGGCCCGGCCGGACCTCGTGTACCCCGCGATACACGCCGTGCCCCGGCGTCTTCACCAGCGCCAGCAGCTCCCGCAGTCCGTCAAGGTCCACCTCGGCCGACACGTCCGGATGGGCCAGAATGCTCTTCGGCTCTGAGGCGAAGAGCACCCCGTCCGGCGTCGGATGGAAGTACAGCGGCTTCACCCCCATCCGGTCCCGGACCAGCAACAGGCGCTGTCGGCGGCCGTCCCACACCCCGAAGGCGTACATGCCGTTGAGCCGTTCGGGGAAATCCTCGCCCCACTCGAGGTATGCGTGGAGCACGACCTCGGTGTCGGAGTCGGTCCGGAAGTCGTGTCCGAGCGCGCGCAGCTCCGCGCGCAGCTCCCGGTAGTTGTAGACCTCCCCGCTGTAGGTGAGGGCGACGGTCGGCTGCCGGTCCTCTTCGGCGAGCATGGGCTGAACGCCGCCCGCCAGGTCGATCACGGCCAGCCGGCGATGGCCGAAGCCGCAGTGCTGATCGAGCCAAAGCCCTTCGGCATCGGGTCCGCGGAGCGCGGCGGTGGCCGTCATAGCCCGGAGCGCCGACTGCTCGTGGACAAGATTCCGGTTATACGCGACCCACCCGACAATTCCACACATAGTTGGCCCGTACCCAACCACCGCCGGGCACAATCGCCCGCGACGCCTGACTTGCGACGCGCGGCGGTTGAGCATCTGGGCCGCCGGGACGGGTGTTGATCGTCGATGACACCGGGTTTCTGAAGAACGGCACCCGGTCGGCCGGGGTGCAGCGGCAGTACTCAGGCACCGCTGGGCGGACCGAGAACTGCCGGTGAGGCCGGGCACGCCCTGATCGACCGGGAGTTGTACCTGCCTGCGTCGTGGACCGAAGACCGGGACCGGTGCCGCGTGCCGGCGCGCCGGACGAGGTCGGGCTCGCCACCGAACCTGAGCAGGCCAAGGTCATGCTGGCCCGGGCGTTGGACGCGGGTGTGCCGTGCGGGTGGGGGACCGCGGACGAGGCCGGGCTCGTCGTGCTCCTCGGCCGGACCCGCCGCGCCCTGCGCCAGCACGAGGCCTACGGCCAGGTGAAGTCGTTGCGGGTGTGGCTGGAGGAACGCGATGTCGGCTGCGTGATGGCGACCAGGAGCAACGACGACGTGGTCACCACGCATATGGGGTTCGTGCGGGTCGACGACCTCGTCGCGGTGTTGCCGGCCTCGGCGTGGCGGCGGTTGTCTGCCGGCGCGGGCGCGCACGGCCCGTGCATCTACCAGTGGGCCCGCACGCCGATCCGGGTGTCGTGGCAGCCCGGCCGCGGGTCTCCGCGACGTGGCGGGGTGGAAGCCGTACGTGGCGGGCTTGAGGCATGCTCGTGGCCGTCCACGCGCGCTCGGGGGAACGGGTCGAGGCGTCGAAGCGCCTGCCGGCGTCCCCCGACTACCGCTGCCCGGTGTGCGGCTGGACGGTCGTCGCCAAACCCGGCCGGGTGGTGGTCTCACACTTTGCGCACCGGCCGGCCGGACCGCGGTGCGGCGCGCAGGCGAGTCGATCCCACACATGCGCGCGAAGGTCCTCCTCGCCCAGCGGTTCCGGGAACACGGCCACGAGGTGGCCCTGGAGGAGCCGCACAGCGGCGGCTGGCGGCGGGTCGACGTCGCGGTCACCATCCAGGGCCGCAACGGCCCGGTCCGGGTCGCGGTCGAGGTGCAGGACAGCGCCATCGCTGTCGATGAGCTACAACGACGCAACCACGCCGATAAACGGGCCGGGTTCTTCGCCACCGTGTGGATGTTCACCACCAACAGGCTCAGCCGCGCCCGCGGCAGCCTGCCCGGCGCCGAGCTGCGCCTGCCTGAGGAGGTCCGCTACCTGAACCGTCGCTGGCACCTGCCGGTCGCCGTCCTCGACGTCCAGCGCGAACCACAGATGCTCGTGTCCACCGCTATCTCGGGCACTTGTTCGACGAAGATCTTCCGCGCGCAGGTGGCCTGCTGGCAGAAGTACCGGCGGACCATGAGGTCAAGCCGGACCTCACGGCCCCCGATCGCAGTGTCGGTCAGGCGTCGTATGTAGCGGCTGTGCGCCCGATCGGAGTTCGGCCCGCAGATGTTTCCTTGTTCAGCCGATGCCGGCGCGCGCTGTGGTGAGTCTGCCCAGCAACTGGTGGGCGCGCACGGCGCGGTCGGCGTCCTCGCGGCGGACCTGTTCGATGAACGCCTCGACGTCGTCGTGGCCCTTGGCGTCGGCAGCGTACTTCGCGCACACCTGGCTGCCTTTGAGGGCGTGGTACTGGATACTTACGAGGTCGTAGACGATGTCATCGGCAGGGGTATGAGACTCGGCCATTGCACAACTCCTTGTCGTCTCCTTGCTTCACTGGTCACTTGACACCTACCCGCAGGTCACCGACGAACCCTCGGCACACGCCTGCGGAGCAGTTCGGCGACCTCGAGAAAGACGGTCTACCTGTCGCGGTGCGGGATGTCGGCATGCCACCCATCCGTGGTGCGCCCAGACACCGGCAACACGGGTCCTGGCGCCGTGTCATCTACTCGCCAGGCGCATCCCGCCTGCTGTGACCGACCAACCAGGACCACCGAGACTGTGCGAGAGCCAGTGAGCCGTACGCCGACATCGATACCCGCAAGTCTTGACCGATTCCGTTTGCGCCGTGCTGCAGTGGGCACGCGGTACAAGAACGTCGGGTAGCCACCCCGTAGGTATGACCAGGTGGCATGGCACGTCGCAGGGCGGCTCAGTGCGGGGTCCAGCCCCACCAGGCCGGTGACGGTGCGCCGGCGTGGTGCTCTGGCGTAGTGCTCTCGATGAGTGGAGCAGGAACATGGCAACTCTGGACAACGAACGCACGGTTACGGCGCTCCTGGACCGCCAAGGCAGCAGCTTTACCGAGGACGCTGGCATCACGCTGGCCGACAAGCCCGCCCCCCTGTACCAGTTGCTGGTGCTCTCGACGTTGCTCAGCGCCCGCATTTCGGCCGACGTCGCGGTGGCCGCAGGCCGGGAGCTGTTTCGGGCCGGATATCGCACACCGCAAAGAATGATCGAGGCGACCTGGCAGGACCGGGTGGACGCCTTGGCTCGTGGCCATTATCGGCGCTACGAGGAGCGGACCGCGGCCATGCTCGGCGACGCCGCCCACCTCTGCCAAGATCGTTGGCACGGCGATCTGCGTCGCCTGCACCGCGAGGCAGATGGCGATGTCGACCGGCTTCGCGTGCTGCTGACCGAGTTCCCGGGTATCGGGCCCACGGGAGCCGACATCTTTTTGCGTGAGGTACAGGCGGTGTGGCCGGACATCGCGCCGTTCGCCGACGCCAAGGTCGTCGATGGTGCAGAGCGACTGCACCTTCCCCGGTCGGCCGACGAACTCGCCGGCCTGGTGTCAACGGCGCAGTTGCCGAAACTGGCTGCGGCGTTGGTCCGGGTCGCTCGAGACCGTAGGGCGGCCGACGCCGTACTTCGGGAGGCGCAAGATTGAACCCGTAGTACCGTCGGAGGCGGCATGCGCGGCCCGGATCCGCTCAGCCGGCTGCGCGTCGGCGCCGACACAGGTGCCATGAAGACCGCCCAATGACGGTTCGATCGCTCCGCATGTTTGGCGTCACGCGGTCGCGTCTTTCCAGTCAGGGACTGCGGTTCGGTTTGCCGCCTGGTGGACGCACCCACTGGCATGAAAGGCCTTTGCGGTGCCGTAGGGCCGGGCGTGGTCAGCGCGTCATTGGGTAGGCACCCAACCATGACTGTTACGCCAACCCAGGTACAGCGGTATCTCGGCGACGTGGACTACCCGACGGACAAAAAGCATCTCGTCGAATACGCCCGCGAGCACGGTGCCGACAGCGACGTGGTACAGACTCTGCGGACTATGCCCGGTGAACGGTTCAACTCGCCGAACGACGTCAGCCAGGCCGTCGGCAGGCAGACGCAGGCTCAACAGCAGGACGTAGTGCACATCCTGCTCGCCCGGCACACCGAGATCAAACAGCTCTTTGCACAGGTGGCTTCCGCTCAGGGCCCGCAAAAGGACGAACTGTTCCATGACCTCGTCCGGCTACTCGCCGTCCACGAGAGCGCGGAGGAGCAGGTCGTGCATCCGGCGGCGCGCACCATCATTCCGAACGGCGACCAGATCATCGACGAACGGCTCCACGAAGAGTCGGACGCCAAGCAGGCACTGTCCGATCTCTACGATCTGGGGGTAGACCACCCGGAGTTCGACCAACGCGTGGGTATGCTCGGCGAATCGGTCCTGGCGCACGCGGCCCAGGAGGAGCGCACGGAGTTCACGCAGCTTCGCAAGCATGCCGACGCGGACCGGCTCCGCCGGATGGCGCGTGCCTTCGAGGCGGCGGAGGCGCTGGCACCCCCGCGTCCGCACCCTGCGGCGGGAGAGTCGGCCGTCGCGAATCTCTTCATCGGGGCGCCGATCGCGGTGTTCGACAAGGTCCGTGACGCGATGCGTGACTGGCGCAAGCACGTCGGCGAGGGTTGAGGAGAGCCACGACGACGGAGGGATCGGGACGCGCCGGGCCCGGGGTCCCCGGGCCACGTGTTGAGATATTCGTTCAACGGGTCAGGCCCACACACGTGGTCCGGGACGTTCTCGACATCACCGGCGTCTTGCGCCCCTGACCGAGCGCGGACAGCCTGCACTTGCTACCGCAGCGTCCCGGGCCAGTGGAGGTTGCGGTGATCTCCCGGGCGGTCAGGATGGGCGGCCGGCGGGTATCGTCTCCGGCCCGATCTCGTGCTCAACGCGCTGGGCGGATACAGCAAAGCGGAGCTGATCGCGAACTGCGTCGCAATGGCTGACGCGTTGCTGCCGCAACCTACCCGGGCGCCCGTTGACGCTGGGTACCCGGGAGAAGTCCTTCCCCGTACGGGAACGACCCTCCGAGAGCACGGTGATCGACGACGTCGCCGGGCTGGTATGGGCGGCGCGCGTGGCCGTTATCGAGCCGCGCCCGTTCCTCGGCCGGTCGTCCGATCAGCACCCGCAGACGACCTCGGTGTCCGACCTCGACCCGCGGTGCGCCGCCCGGTCTCGCCGAGGCGTGCTTGGTCGCGCGGCGTGTGCGGACCTCCTGGAGCGCGTGGGGGACACGAGGATTGCCCAAGCAGATGTACGGCCGCGCCAGCTTCGGGCCGCGGCGGCGTCACCCGCTCGCCGGCGTCAAAAGCGGTCGAGGAGACCTGACGGGCGATGCGGCGACGTCGGGGACAGCGCCTCGGTGGTCTTCGTCGGTGAGAGGCTCCGGAGGCTACCAACCGGGCATCATCGGCACGGGCGGCCGCTCGGTGAGGCCGGCCGCGTCGAAGGGGTGCTGCCGGCCGAGGCGGCATGACTCTGTGACGGCACATGTGACGGCACATGTGACGGCGCCGGTGACGAGGGGGTGTGTGACGGCGCCGGCGGTGGGACCGCGCCGCTGGTGCCGCCGCCGCTGACGTTCGCGGCGAAGTCGTTGACGGCCAGGCCGGTGCCGCCCACCCAGGGCTCGAACCCGGCCTGGATGCTGGTCATGTACCACGCGTTGGTGACCGTGCTGCGCGTCTTCACGTTGTCGATGAAGGCCCGCACGTCGAAGTTCCACTTCGTGATCGGCGACTGTGCGACGTACGAGACGACGTCGCTGGAGCCGTTGAAGCCGGACCATACGTCCCAGGTGTGGCCGCCGATGGTCGCCGTCGCAACGCGCGAGCCGACGGGATGGATCGGTCCGCGTTTGGCGAACCAGATCATCAGCTCCTGCTTGTTCGTCCCGTGGCTGTTGGCCGCCGGGTCCAGCCAGATGTCGTACGACACGTTGTAGACGCCGCTGGCCGGATACGAGAAGCTGACGCTGCTTGTCGCGCTGCTGATCTTGCCGATTTGCATCGGCAGGGTGGTGTGTGGTGAGCAGTTGTCGTAGTGGCAGCCGTAGTAGATCGCCGTGTACGACGCGGGCGCGCCGTTGGTCGGCTTGTTGTGGCTTGCCGTGATGGCGAAACCCGCGGTACCGACGTTGACGCACTGCGGGGTGTCGACGCCCCAGCGGTTGTTCATGACGATGTAGCGGTCCTGGACGGTGGCCGAACCGTACTTGTCGCAGATCTGGGTGCTGGCCTGCGCCGTGCCGCCGCCGGCCACGGCGGCGGTGATGAATGAGGCGAGCATCAGGCCGATGGTCGCCAGCGCGCGGGACGGACGTGTCACGGTGCTCCTCACTGCGGGGAACGAGGGGTTCGGAGCGTTCCCGGCAGGAGGTTATGACGCGTTTACGCAGCTGAGCAGGATGGATGCGGTTTCGTTACCGATTGTCGTGGTTTCTTCCGGTCAGCAGCTAATCACGGTTGCGCGGTGACCTGGCAGCGCTGCCCGTTCAGCACGAAGCTGCCGGGAATGCCGGTGGCGCCGCGACCGTCGATGCTGACACCGACGTCACTCACGGACGAGCCGGCCGCGAGGTCCGGATGGCCCGGCAGGCCCGCGACGGTGACCCGCGCGCCCTGCTGCTGCCAGGCGCCGTTCCAGCCATCCCGCGTCTGCAGGCCTTCGGCGAGGTCGAAGGTCAGGGTCCAGCGCTGCGTGACGACCTCGCCGGTGTTGGCGATCGACAACGCGACGGTCGCGCCGTTGTCCCAGATCTGCTTCACCTGGTACGTCACCCTGCACGACGGCTCGTCCGGCGCCTTGGCGCCGAGGGACGCGGATCCCGTCTCGCCGGCCGGTGTGGCGGACCTGGCGGAGGGCTGGGGCGTGCCCGACCAGCGGGCCGCGGTGGAACCGCCGGACAGTGCCGGTCCCAGCGCGGTGGCTGCCACGGCGACCCCGATCGCAGCGGCCACGACCGCGCCCGCAACGGCCACGATCACCGATGCGCGGCGAACCCGCGGCCGACGCGCCGGCGTCGCCGGCAGGTCCCGGGTGCCCGTCAACCGCATCGTCGCGGTCGCGCTGGTGCCCAAGCCCACGACCGAGCCGGCGATAGGGCGTTCCCGCACGTCGACGGCGCCGACCCGTACCCCGGCCAGATCCGCGAACCGGCGGGCGAGCGCCGCCGCGGAGGGGCGCAGGTTCGGATCCGGTGCGACGCAGTGCTGGTAGAGCGCCGCGACCTCCAGGGGCATCCCCGGGATCAGCGGCAGCGGTGTGAGCCCGGGATCGCCGCGCAGCAGCCCCGCCTTCCGGTCCGCCGGCGGCTGGCCAGTCAGCACGGAGAAGAGCAGCATGCCGAGGGCGTAGACGTCGGCGGCCGGGCCTGCCGTCTGGCGGGGCGAGGTGACCGCGGCGATGCCGAAGCCGAGAACCTTGACCCCGTCCTCGGTCAGCATGATGCTGCCGGGCTTGATGTCGCTGTGCACCAGGCGGCGGGCATGGGCGGCCGACAGCGCGGCCGCGACGTACGCGCACACCTCGACCGCGCCCCGCCACGGCAGCCGGCCGCGCGTGAGCCGGTCGGCCAGGGACACGCCGTCGACGAGCTCCATCACCACGAAGGGTTCGTCGCCGGCCACGCCGTAGTCGTAGACGGCGCTGACGTTGGGGTGGTTCAGCAGCGCGGCGACTTGGACGCCAGCGTGCAGCTGGCCCGCGTCACGGGGCCAGGCGGCAAGGAGTTTCACCGCCACCCGGCGCCGGAGCACCTCGTCGTATGCCCGCCAGACCATCGACGTGCCGCTCTCGCCGAGGGGCTCTATTAGCCGGTACCGACCGGAAAGGAGTTTTGGTGAGTTAATCACCCGAAAAAGTGTGCCACATACCGCCTAATATGGATTTAGCGGCTATATGGCGAACTGCGGCCTCGCCGTACGTCGTCTATCGCAGGAGTTTGCCGGGCGCAGTTGCCGGTTATGTTGTGCCGCTGGCAGGTTTCGGGTGGGCCGTGCCGGTGGGTGAGCAGCAGCGTGGCGTACCGGGCCGGGGTGATGCCGTAGGCGACGGCGAGGTATTCGGCGAGGGCCGCGGTCAGGCGGCCCGGGAAGCGGCCGTCGTCGGCGGCCGGTGCCGTGTGCGTCCCGCCAAATGTCACGCGGCTACCGCAGACGCTTGCGGCCGAGGACGCCGGTGACGGCGGCGCGGACACCGCGGACGTCTTTGCCGGTGACGATCCGGGCGTCGACGCGGGCGAGGAGCAGGGCGGCGAGTTGCCCGGCGTGCCAGAGGTCGTCGACGGCGGCGTCGTCGGGGCTGAGGAGGGCTTTGACGACGTGCCGCAGCCAGCGGCGGTCGCCGTGGCGGCGGGCCCGTTGCCGGCCTTCGGCGCGGGATTGGGCTGTCGGCTGTCGCGCAGTGCATGAAGCTGCCGTGCCCACAGCGCGTTGAGGACCCCGGCGAGGTGCTCAGGTCCGTCGATGAGGACGTCGGCGTCTTGGACCAGGCGGAGTTGGATGCGCGGACGGCCCGGACCAGGACGGGTCGGTCATCAGCACCGACCCGTCCTGACCGACGGCGGTCAGTCGAAGTCGGATGCCTGGATCGCGATCACCCCGCGATAGCCCGGGTGTTCGCTGAGCGTGAAGAGGGTGTCGGGTGAGCTGCTGTCGTCGCCGAAGTAGCTGAGGGACTCGGCGCCGTAGGCGCCGGTCCAGACCTTGACCGCGGAGGTCGCCTGGCCGTTCCAGAAGCGCAGCTTGCCGTAGTTGTCCTGGATCGTCTCACCGGACGTGATAACGCCGCCGCTGCAGTGGAACCAGAACTTCGTGTCCCGGGTCGTGACGCCCTGCCACAGCCGCCCACCACTGGCGGCAGGCGCTCGCCGCGTATGGCGACCTCGACACCTTCGAAGTCCAGCGGGTGCGGGATCGGCTGGACCGGCCGACCTCTGGACTCACGCCTCCACCCGCAGGCCCGGCCGGTTCGTCACCACCCGCCCCCACCGGAGGGGCGACACGACAGGAGCCGTCCACCGCGCATCACTGATCTCCAACAGTGCCGCGTCGTCGCGGCCACTCGCCGACCCGCGCCACAGCACCACCGCGTCCGACACCACCGCGCCCGAACGGCCGGTGTCCGGACTGCCGGGGAACGGTCAAAGCCGACCCGGACAAGCCTCATTGAACAGACCAAGGCACAGATCAACAGGTCGTAGGCGTCCGCAAGGAGGGCGCTGAGCGGGCGCTCGGAACTTGTCTGCGCGGAGGAGGACCTGCGGTGACCCCGCCGACGAGGGCCGGATTCCCGCCCGTTTCCGGCAGCATGAAGGCGCTGTGGCCGCGGCTCGTCCCGGACGGCACCACGACCGGCACGGCCTACGCCGCCGAATCGTTGATCCAGCAGGTCCTGCTGCTTGTCGCGCCGCTGCTGGCCGCGGCGCTGCTGACCTGGTCCGGGCCGGCCGCCGCGCTGTGGACCGCGGCAGCCGCGACCCTGTTCGGCACGGTCGCGTTCGTGTCCGCCGGTGCACTGCTGCTTGCCGCCTGGGTCGGCGGTGGCGTGAGCGGCAGCTTCCGCCGATCCGATGCCGACTACCCGCAGGCCCTCACGCGCCTGATCGTGGCGCCGGTGAGCAGGGCGGCCCCGTGGACAGCCGGCATCGTCATCCCGAGCCGGCCAGCGAGTTCCGCGAAAGATCACGCGGGCGGTCTCGCCGGGCGGAGCGTCCGCCGCAATCCGGCCCATGACCAGCTCAACCAAACCGTCGACGTCCTGACTGGACACGTTCGCCCGCAACCACCGCATCCTCTCCATGAGCGTGTCCACGCCGTACCTGATACGGGCGGGTGCAGATCCTGATCGACGGCACGTCGGGCTCACGCATGTTCGTCTGTGCGTGATTTTGAACGAACGGGTTCGAATGATGGCGCCGTTCACGTTCGATTATCAAGATGTTGCTGGGAGGTTACGGCCTCCCGGTTGGGGTGTGGCGACCGTCCGACTCGGCGCATCGGCGTGCGCGGAGCGGCCGGACGCGTGGCGGCGCGACATGTGCGTCGATGTCCACCCGTCCAGCACGGACGACGGCGCCGTCATCCGACAGCGGTCCTGCGGCACCGGTAGCAACCAGCAGTGGTCACGGACCACCGTCTGAGAGGAGAAACTGCATGAGATTTCGCACGAAGATCAGGGCCGCCGGGCTGGCAGCGGCAACGGCGCTGGCCATCGCCGGCATGTCGGTCGTGATGACCGCTACCCCCGCGCAGGCCGCCACCGCCCAGTTCAGGGGCATGAACTGGGCGGTGCTCGGAGACAACTTCAACAGGAACCCGCTCGTCCTGCAGGGTCTGAGTCAGTCCGACAGCAACGCGACAGTGCGGGCCAAGGCCAACGCCCTCTACGACGACATGGCCTCCACCATGGGGATCAACACCGTCCGGCTGCCTATCAACACCTACACCGTGTCCAACACGACGTGGTGGAACGCCTATCGGGGCGCCATCGATGCCGCCACTGAGCGCGGGTTCAAGGTCATCCTCGCCTATTGGGAGGACGCCGCCTCCGCCTCGGGCGGCAGGATCACGAACCTCGCCGCGTGGAACGCGATGTGGTCCAGCGTCACGAACACGTACGGCTCGAACACCAACGTGTACTTCGAGCCGATGAACGAACCGCACGGCTACAGCTCGACAGAATGGCGCGACGTCGCGGCCAACTGGCTCAGCTATCACTACTCCGCCGTGCCCGGCCGGGTGCTCATCGGCGGCACCGGCTTCAGTCAGGACCTACGGGACATCTGCAACGACAGCCGCTTCAGCGGTACGTTGCTGTCGTTCCACTACTACGCGTTCTTCTACAGTGCGATGACCTATGACGCATTCCGGAGCCACATTCAGACGCGTCTGGGCAACTGCTCCTCGCGTGCGGTCGCCACGGAGTTCGGTGCGCCCATGGACAACGGTCTCAACTACGGCGATGCGAACAGCACCGACAACTTCGTGCGCTACATCCGCGCCATGGCCCAGGTCATGCGTGACAATCACATGGGCGGCACCTACTGGCCCGCTCTCGGCGGCAAGGTCGGCAGCTCCGGTTACGACTGGTACTCGATGTTCGCCCTGAGCGGTAGCGGCACCGATCTCAACCTGACCGTCCGCAACATCTCCGGCGCTGACCGGATCCGGTATGCCTGGGGTGACACCGTCGGTGGTGACTCCACGACGCCGCCGGCGTCGGGCACGTACTACCGGGTCACCAACCGCAACAGTGGCAAGGTCATGGACGTCTCAGGGCAGTCCACCGCCAACAACGCCGAGATCAAACAGTGGAGCTGGTGGGGCGGCGCCAACCAGCAATGGCGCTTCGAGGACGTGGGCGGCGGCTACTTCCGCATCGTCAACCAGAACAGCGGCAAGTGCCTCGACGTCGCTTCCGCAGCAGCCACCGATGGCGCGAACATCGTCCAGTACACCTGCGGTAGCGGCACCAACCAGCAGTGGCAGTGGCAGGCCGAGGGCAGCTACTTCCGCCTGGTGGCCCGGCACAGCGGCAAATGCCTTGATGTCTACCAGTCCGGCACGGGTGACGGCGCCGACATCCAGCAGTGGACCTGCGGCACCGGCTACAACCAGCAGTGGACGCGCACCGCGTCCTGACCTCCGTGGCCGCCGGCCATGGCCAGGGCCCCGCGCACGCGGGGATGGTCCCTCGAACCGGTACCGTTCCAGGTGTAGAGCTGGGTGCTCCCCGCGTACGCGTGGATGGTCCGCCGAGGTCCAGAGTCTTGCCGTGGCCGGCGGTGTGCTCCCCGCGCATGCGGGGATGGTCCGGAGTTCTGCTCTGACGACCTGGCATGCGAGTTCGCCGGCGCGAAGCGTTGCATCCACCGGACGAGGAGCGCACGGTCAGTCGCCAGCGGCCGGCACCGCGGTCACCGGTGCCGGCCGGTCAGCGCGGCTCAGCCCGCCGGAGCCCGGACGGCGTCGTCCGGGGCACCGTAGATCGACTTGTAGGTGAGGTAGGCGGTCAGGCCCTCCGGGCCCAGCTCGCGGCCCATGCCGCTGGCCTTCACGCCGCCGAACGGGGCGGCGTGCGAGGTGCCGTACATGTTGACGCCGATCGAACCGGTCTCGATCTTCCGGGCGACCTGCAGGGCGTGCTCGACGTCCTGGCTGAAGACGCAGCCGGCGAGGCCGTAGTCCGAGTCGTTGGCGATGGCGATCGCCTCGGCCTCGCTGCCGTAGGGGATGACCGCGACGACCGGGCCGAAGATCTCGTCCCGGGCGATCCGCATGCTGTTGTCGACGGAGTCGAAGACGGTCGGCTCGAGGTAGTAGCCGCGGTCCAGGCCGGTGGGCCGCCCGCCACCGAGCACGACCCGGCCGCCCTGCTCCCGGCCGAGCGCGATGTACTGCTCGACGCGTTCGCGCTGGGCCTGCGAGATGAGCGGGCCCATGGTCGTGTCCTCCGCGCGCGGGTCGCCGGTGACGGTGGCGGCCAGCGCGGCGGTGACGGCCTGGACCGTCTCGTCGTACCGCGCGCGGGGTGCCAGCACGCGGGTGTGAGAGAAGCAGACCTGGCCGGTCTCGGGCGCGCACAGCCGTGCGGCCTTGGACGCAAAGAGCTCCATGTCGGCGTCCTCGAGCAGGATCGCGGCCGACTTGCCGCCGAGCTCGAGGGTCACCGGCTTGAAGTCCGCGGCGCAGGCCTGGGCGATCGCGCGGCCGGCCGCCGTGGAGCCGGTGAAGCCGACCTTGCGCACGCCGGGGTGCGTGACGAGCGCGGCGCCCGTGGCGGCGCCGCCGGTGATGACGTTGAAGACGCCGGGCGGGAAGCCGGCCTCGGCGACGGCGTCGGCGAGCAGGAACGCGTCGAGGCTGGTCTGCGGTGCGGGCTTGAGCACCACGGTGCAGCCGGCGGCCAGCGCCGGCGCGATCTTGAACGCGGCCAGGGGCTGGGGGCCGTTCCAGGGCGCGATCAGGCCGGCGACCCCGACCGGATCCTTCCGCACGAGGGTGTTCGAGCCGCGATAGGTGCGCAGCTCCTCGAACTCGTACCCACGGACCACGCCGGCGTAGTACCGGTAGAGATTGGCGGCGCCCATGACGTGCAGGCGCTGCATGCTGACGGGGAACCCGTTCTGCGGCAGGAGGGCCTCGACGAACTCGTCCGCGCGCCGGTCCAGCACCGCGGCCAGGTTGTCGAGCAGGTCGCCGCGGGCCGCGGGGGTCAGGCAGCGCCAGGCGTCGGCGGTCAGGGCACTGCGGGCCGCGCGCACCGCGACGTCGACGTCGGTGGCGTCGCCGTCGGCGATTGACCCGAATTGTTCCTCATTAGCTGGGTTTGTGATGTCCAGTCGTGCACTGCTGTGGGCGCGTTCGCGGCGACCTGCGACGTAGAGGTAGTTCACGTAGGTTTCCACACACAACTCCTGGTGTCTTCCGCCGCTTCGAAAAGGTCCTGACCGGCTCTTATTACGAGGCAGTTAACTCTGATAGTGTACTCCGGTACATGAGTGTAGTGTCTGTACTCAGCTTCCGCAGCGACGCCACGGGTGGCATGGTCGCCTGCGCGAGGAGGGCATTGCTCCGCGTCACAGCCCGGTCGCGACCATCTCTCGCTTATATGAAGGAGACCCGGTGACCCGTTTGAAGACTGCTCTGACCTGCTCGATTTTGGCCCTGACCACCACCCTGGCCGCATGCGGCGGATCCTCCACCAGTTCCGACCCGGCGACGGCCTCGTCGGGCAAGCCCGATGAGGCCAAGAACGCCGCGGCCACGCTGCGCGTCGTAGTGCCCTCGATCTCGCAGTTCCTCGGGCAGCCGTTCCAGGCGGCGTCGCCTCCTCGCGCCGAGTCCACCTCGGCGATCTTCGACGCGCTCACCCGGGTCGACAACACCGGCACGCCCGTGCCGTGGCTCGCCAAGTCCTGGAACCGCGTCAACGACACCACCTGGCAGTTCTCGTTACGCACCGACGTGACGTTCTCCAACGGCGAGCCGGTCGACGCGGACGCCGTCGTGGGGACCGTGACCGCGCTGCTCGGCGCTGCCGGCACCGGCAGCGTCGCCAAGCTGTACAACCCGACGCTGTCCGGGGCGAGCAAGATCGACGGTTCCACCGTCAACATCACCACCGCCAAGCCCGACGGGGTGCTGCCGCAGGAGATCGCGGCGCTGTACATCGTGCCGCCGAAGTACCTGGCCGAGGTCGGGATGGACGGCTTCACCAAGGCCCCGGTCGGCACCGGTCCCTACACGGTCACGTCGATCAGCAGCACCGAGATCGCGCTGAAGGCGAACCCGACATCGTGGCGTAAACCGATCATCGGCAACCTGCAGATCAAGCAGGTCGCCGACCAGACGGCGCGGACCAACGCGATCCTGTCCGGTGCGGCCGACATCAACACCCTCGTGGACCTCGACCAGATCGACAACGTCAAGGCCAAGGACTTCACGGTCTTCCCGCTGAAGAACCAGGCCGTCTTCCTGCTGCAGTTCATCGCGTCCACGGGCGGCTCGAAGCCGCTGGACAACCCGCTGGTCCGCCAGGCGATCAACTACGCCGTCGACAAGGACGCGGTCATCAAGTCGGTCTTCCAGGGCCTGACCACGGCGGCCAGCCAGGGCACCGCCCCGGGCACCACCGGCCACGACGCTGACCTGCAGCCCTACCCGTACGACCAGGCCAAGGCCAAGGACCTGCTCAACCAGGCCGGCTACCCGAACGGCTTCGAGCTCACCGGCGTCTACTCCCTCGGTGCCTTCGCCGGTGACAAGGACTTCCTGGCCCAGGCGCAGAGCGACCTTGCCAAGGTCGGGATCAAGCTGACCATGAAGCAGGAGACCACCGCGAACATGACGAGCTACCTGCTCAAGGGGCAGTGGCCGGCCGACATGTTCACCACGGCGTACCTCACGGCGCCGACCCAGGACGCGACGAAGGCGTACTCCTTCAACAGCTGCCTGCGCAAGCCCGGCTCGTGGTGCGATCAGACCCAGGCCGACCTCATCAGCAAGGCCCTGACCCAGACCGTGGGCACCCCGGAGCGGGCGGAAACGCTCAAGGCGCTGGCCAAGGCCATCCACGACAACCCGCCGGCGCTGTTCTTCAACAACGGGCTCAAGGTCATCGCGTACAGCAGCGGTGTGGCCGGTTACACAATCGACTCCTCAACGAACACATCCTGGGAGACGGTGTACTTCAAGTAGCTGATCTCCAGACTCGTTCAGTGGTGCCGGCACCAGGCAAGACGGTGCCGGCACCTGATCAGAAGGACGATACGAATGGCCGATACCGGTATCAGTACGGCACCATCCGCCGCCGCTGTGCGCTCACTGAGCGTGACCTATCGCCGCGGTGCCCGGCAGGTGTACGCCGCCCGTGACGTCAGCATCGACATCCCGCAGGGCCGCATCGTCGGGCTTATCGGCGAGTCTGGCGCGGGCAAGTCGACCGTGTTGCGCGCCCTGCTGGGCCTGACCAAGCCGAGCAGCGGCGTCGTCGAGATCGCCGGCACCGACCTGTCGACCGTGTCGGCGAAGACGGCCCTCGCGCTGCGTAACCGCATCCAGGTCGTCATGCAGAACCCCTATGCCAGCCTCGACCCGCGCTGGTCGGTGGCGGACTCGATCGCCGAACCGCTGCGGGCCCGGTCCCGGCAGCGCGGCAGCGAGCCGATGAGCAAGGACGACATCGCCCGCCGCGTCGGCGAGATGCTCGACCGGGTGCGCCTGCCCACCAGCAAGCTGCACTCGTTGCCCCGCGAGCTGTCCGGCGGCGAGCGCCAGCGCGTCGCCATCGCCCGGGCGCTGTCGGTGCGCCCGGCCATCCTCGTCGCCGACGAGCCGGTCACCGCCCTGGACAACGTGACCACCGCCGAGATCCTCGGCCTCCTCGAGGAGCTGCACGCCGAGGTCGGGCTGGCCATCCTGATCGTCTCGCACAGCATGTCGGTCATCGCCCAGCTCGCCGACGACGTGCACGTGATGCAGGACGGCTGGCTCGTGGAGTCCGGCTCGGCCGAAGAGGTGCTGGACCACCCGCAGCACCCGCACACCGCCATGCTCATCGCCGCGAGCCGGTATCTCGACGAATGGGACGGCTCGGGCCCCGAACTCACCACGGCGGCGGCCCGATGACCCAGCAGCTCTCCTCCCGGCCCGCCGAGGCCGCCCCGCCGCAGGACGCCCAGGACCCCGTGGCCCGCCGCATCGCGCTCCGGCTCGGGGTCCGGGTGATCGAGCTGGTCGGGTTCCTGGTCCTGCTCGTCACCGTGCTGTTCTTCCTGGCCCGGGTCCAGGGCGACCCGGCGGTCATCCTGGCCGGCCCCGAGGCGACCCCCGAGGACGTGGCCCAGATCCGCGTGATCTACGGGCTCGACAGCCCGCTGATCATCCAGTACCTCAACTTCCTGCGGCAGTTCCTGCTGTTCGACTTCGGCAACTCGATCACCGAACGGGTCCCCGCGCTGGACCTCGCGGCCGGCCGCCTGACCACGACGCTCCTGCTGTGCGTGATCGCGACGGTCATCAACGTCGCGGTCGCCACGCCGATCGGCATCTACATCGGCGCAGGCGCCGGTGCCGCCGCCGGCCGGCGCCGGCCGCTGCGCAAGGTCGTCAGCGGCATCGTGCTGGCCGCCCAGGGCATCCAGTACTACATGATCGCGCTGCTGCTGATCACCGTGTTCGCCATCAAGCTGCAGGTGCTCCCGGCGATCGGGTTCGACCGGGCCGACTCGTGGATCCTGCCGAGCATCAGCCTCGCCTGGCTGGCGGCGCCGCGACTGGCCCGGGTCGTGCAGAGCGCCGCGCGGCAGGTCTGGTCCTCGGAGCTGGTGCACACCGCGACCGCCTACGGGTTGTCGCCCGCGACGATCCGCAACAAGTACGTGCTGCCCAACGTGCTGGTGCCGCTGATCGCCACCGCGGGCACGCAGTTCACGCTGCTGCTGTCCGGCGCGGTGATCGTCGAGCAGCTCTTCGGCATCAACGGCCTCGGTCAGCTGCTGGTCGTCAGCGTGCAGAACGCGGACTTCCCGTCGCTGGCCGCCGGCGTCACCCTCATCGGCCTGGTCGTCTTCGCCGTCACCGCGGTCTCCGACGTGCTGTACCGGATCGCCGATCCCCGACTGCGGAGGAACGGCTGATGGCCACCACGACGGGCACCCGGAGCCGGCGGCTGCTGCCACGCGGCGTGAAGAGTTCACTGTACTGGCTGATCAGCCTGCTCATCCTCGGTCTCACCGTCTGGAAGCACGGGGCCGGGCACGCCGAGCAGGCCATCCGTGACCGGCTGCAGGGCCCGAGCGCGCAGCACTGGCTGGGCACCGACGGCGCCGGCCGGGACAACCTCCAGGAGTTGCTGCACGGGCTGCCCTGGTCGGTCGAGGTCGCCCTGCTGGCCACGCTGATCGCCGCGGTCGTCGGCACCTTCGTCGGGGTCACGTCCGGGTGGTATGGGCGCTGGTGGGCACGGGCGATCCTCCGGCTGGTCGACTTCGAGGTGGCGTTCCCGTTCGTCGTGATGGCGGTGGTGCTGATCGGCGTGCTGGGCCGGGGCACCCTGCAGATCGCGCTGGTGCTCGGCATCGCGCTGTGGCCGCTCGTCGCCCGGGTCGTGCACGGCGAGACGCTGCAGCTGCGCGAGCAGGAGTACGTCGTCTACAGCAACCTCGTGTGGGGCAACGGGCTGCGGGTCATCCGCGAGCACCTGATCCCCGCGCTGCTCATCCGGGTCGCGGTCGTCAGCGCGTTCGTGTTCGGCGACGTGCTCGGCGCGGCCGCGGCGCTGTCCCTGCTCGGCATCGGGCCGTCGCTGGAGACCTCGTCCTGGGGCAACATGCTGGCCGACGGGCAGCAGTACCTCAACCGCGATCCTTGGATCGCACTGAGCTCGGCGCTGGCGCTGGTCGTGCTGCTGGTGTTCGTGAACATGCTGGCCGACCGCCTGGCCGCGGCGGCGTCCCGGTCGGGCACGGCGGTCACCATGACGGAGCTGCTCGCACCGGCCGAGGCCGCAGACCTGGACGCGACCGGACCGGCAGATCGGGGACCGCGATGACCGAGACGACCAAGACGACCGGGGCGACCGAGGCGACCGGGACGCCCGGGACGCCCGGGACGGCCCAGCTGGTGGTCGACGTGTCCCAGCTGACCGTCGAGCTCGGCGACCCGGACCACGGCCACGGGGTGCGGATCGGGCCGGTCGACCTGCAGATCGGCCGCGGCGAGTGCGTGTGCGTCGTGGGCACCTCGGGCGCCGGCAAGAGCACCATCGGCCAGGCGCTGCTCGGCATGCTCGGCCCGGGCGGCCGGGTCACCGGCGGCTCGGTGCGCGTCGCCGGCACCTCACTGTTCGACGCCGATGACAAGACGCTGCGCTCGCTGCGCGGCTCCACCGTGACGATGATCTTCCAGGACCCGACCTCGGCGCTGAACCCGGTGCGACGCCTGGACAAGATCTTCGCCGATGTCCTCAAGGCCCACGGCACCACCGGCAAGGACGAGATCGCGGCGCGGACCCGGGAGGCCCTGACCGCGGCCGAGCTCGACCCGGACGCGGCGATGCGGCGCTACGCCCACGAGCTGTCCGGCGGCATGCGCCAGCGCGTGATGGTGGCCCTCGCCCTGGTCAACCGGCCGGCCGTGATCGTCGCCGACGAGCCGACGACCGCGCTGGACCCGACCACGCAGAAGGAGGTCATCGAGCTGTTCGGCGTCCTGAAGCGGACGAACACCCTCGTGGTGATCACCCACGACCTGCGCGTCGCGCGCCGGCTGGCCGACCGGATCGTCGTGATGAGCCTGGGCCGGATCGTGGAGACCGGCACCGTCGAGGAGATCATGACCGCGCCGCAGCATCCGGTGACGCAGGGGCTCGTCGCCAACCAGAAGCTCACGAAGGTCGCGAAACGGAGGGACCGGTCCTGAGCCCCATGCCGGAAGTCACGCTGGAAGATCTGTCCGAGGTCACGTTCGACACCGTCGTCGCCGGCGGCGGCACCGCCGGCTGTGTCCTGGCCAACCGGCTGTCGGCCACCGGCGAGCGGGTCGCGCTCGTGGAGGCCGGCCCGGACTTCGGCCACAGCCGCGGCGGCGCCTGGCCGCCGGCGCTCAACCACGCGGCCTACGTGCCGACCCCGTACGACTGGGGGTACCACGTCGCGCCGTACGGCTACGACATCCCCTTCATCCGCGGCCGGGTCCTCGGCGGCTCCTCGGTCATCAACGCCGTCGGCATCAACTGGGGCCTGCGCGAGGACTACGCGCGATGGGTGCAGCTCGGCGCCGAGGGCTGGGGGTTCGAGGACCTCCGGCCGTACCTGCTGAAGGTCGAGCGGCTCCACGACGACGACGCCCCGGGCCGCGGCCATGACGGCGCGCTGTTGGTCACCCGCGACCGGGCGACGTCGCCGCTCCTGGACGACCTGCGCCGCTCCTACGCCGCGGCCGGCCTCCCGGGACCGATCGACGCCTCCGGCCCCGACGCCGCCGAGGGCTGGGGGTACGGCACCCGCAACGCCGACGGCGACGAGCGGCACCACGCCGCTCGGGCCTACCTGGACGACGTGCGCGACCGGACGAACCTCACGATCATCGGCGACACGCTCATCGACCGGGTGCTGTGGGACGGCGACACGGTGACTGGCGTGGCCGTCATCCGCGACGGCCGGCGCCGCGAGTTGCGTGCCCGCCGGGTCGTGCTGGCCGCCGGCGCCATCGGCACGCCCACGGTCCTGCAGCGTTCCGGCATCGGCGACGCGGCCGCCCTCGCGCCGATCCTCGGCGCCGGTGTGCCGCTGCACCACCTGCCCGGGGTCGGCCGGAACCTGCACGACCACTACGGCAGCCGGCTGTTCATGCGCACGGCGCCCGACTTCGCCGAGCGGCTGGCAGCGCGCGGGCACGTCCCAGGCACGCGCCAGTCACTGTTCGCCCGGGTGAAGAGCGACCCGGCCCTGCCCGCGTACGACCTGAGCATCGGCGTCAACCACGGCGACACCGCACCGCCGGACGGCCTGCTGCCGATCACCGTGTTCCTCATCCATTTGGCTGCCGAGGGCTCGGTGACGGTCGCGGACGCGGACCCGCACTCGCATCCGGTCATCGACCTCGACATCGGCCGAGACGAGGATCTCGACGCGATCGCCCGCGGCCTGCGGTGGCTGCGGAGCCGGCTCACCGACCCGGCGGTGCGCGGCTGGTTCGCCGCCGATGCCGCCGCCGAGGCCGCCCCCGTGGACGCGGACCTGCGCGAGCACATCCGGCGCAACATCTTCCTGTTCCATCACGCGACCGGCACCGGCCGCCTCGGCCCGGTCGGCGATCCGTTGGCGGTGGCCGGGCTCGACGGGCGCGTCCACGGCTTCACCAACCTGTACATCGGCGACGCCAGCCTGATGCCGAGCATCCCGCGGGGAATGATGATCCTGACCGTGTACGCGATGGCGGAGAAGATCGCCGCCGGACTGGCCGCGACGTCACCGGTGTCGCGATGATGCCGCTGGCCGGGCTGACCGTGGTCAGCCTCGAGCAGGCGGTTGCCGCGCCGTTCGCGACGCGGCAGCTGGCCGACCTCGGCGCGCGGGTCATCAAGATCGAGCGGCCCGGCGCCGGTGACTTCGCCCGCCGGTACGACGAGGCGGTGCACGGCGAGTCCAGCTACTTCGTCTGGCTGAACCGCTCGAAGGAGTCCCTCACGCTGGACATCAAGCACCCCGACGGCCGCCGCGTCCTTGAGGAGCTGCTGCGCGACGCCGACGTGCTGGTGCAGAACCTCGGGCCCGGCGCTGCCGACCGGCTCGGGCTGGCCGCCGCGACCCTGGCCGAGCATCACCCCCGGCTCGTGGTCTGCGACATCACCGGCTTCGGTGCCGACGGCCCGTGGGCCGGGCGCAAGGCCTACGACCTGCTGGTGCAGTTCGAGACCGGGCTCGTGTCGCTCACCGGTACCCCCGACGGGGTGGCGAAGGTGGGCATCTCGGTCGCCGACATCGCCGCCGGGATGTACGCCTACAGCGGCATTCTCACCGCGCTCTACACGCGGGCGACCACCGGCGTCGCGCACCCGGTGTCGGTGTCGCTGTTCGAGGCGCTCGCCGAGTGGATGGGGCAGCCGGCGTACTACACCGCGTACGGGCCGGGGCAGCCCGCCAGGGTCGGCGCAGCACACGCCACCATCGCGCCCTACGGCCCTTACGACACCGCGGACGGCGGCACCGTCCTGGTCGCCGTGCAGCACGACCGCGACTGGGCGCTGTTCTGCCGCGCGGTGCTGGACCGTCCGGAGCTGATCGACGACCCGCGCTTCGCGCGCAGCTCGGCCCGGGTCGCGCACCGCGACGAGCTCAACGTGGTCGTCGCCGCGCGGTTCGCGACCCTGGACGCCGCGGCCGCGCACGAGCTGCTCGACCGGGCCGGCATCGCCAACGCCCGGCTCAACGACGTGGCCGCTTTCCTCGCCCACCCGGTGCTCGCCGGGCGTGCGCGCTGGCGGGACGTGGACACCCCCGGCGGGCCGGTCCGGGCGCTGCTGCCTCCGGCCGTGCTCGGCGGCGCCGAGGTGCGCATGGACCCGGTCCCGGCCGTCGGCGAGCACACCGAACGGATCCTGGCCGACCTCGGCCGCACCGCCGAGCAGATCGCCGCCCTGCGCGATGCCGGCGCCATCTGAATCAGCAAAAGGAGGTGACGGTGTGACGGACCTCAACGCTGAGGAACGCGCCGTGGTCGACCTGGTACGCGACTTCGTCGACCGGGACGTGCGCCCGGTCGCCCGCGACCTGGAGCACGCGAACGAGTACCCGGAGCGGCTCATCGACACGATGAAGGAACTCGGCGTCTTCGGGCTGGCGATTCCCGAGCAGTACGGCGGGGCGCGCGTGTCCATGTCCTGCTACGTGCAGGTCACCGAGGAGCTCGCCCGCGGCTGGATGAGCCTTGCCGGCGCGATGGGCGGGCACACGGTGGTGGCGAAGCTGCTGCTCGCGTTCGGCACCGACGAGCAGCGGCAGCGGTACCTGCCGGGGATGGCGACCGGCGCGATCCGGGCCACGATGGCGCTCACCGAACCGGGCGGCGGCTCCGACCTGCAGGCCATGACGACGACCGCCCGCCGCGACGGCGACGGGTACGTGATCAGCGGCGCCAAGACGTGGATCACCAACGCGCGGCGCTCGCAGCTCATCGCGCTGCTGTGCAAGACCGACCCGGACGCCGTGCCGAAGCACAAGGGCGTGAGCATCCTGCTGGTCGAGCACGGCCCGGGCCTGACGGTCTCGCGGGACCTGCCCAAGCTCGGCTACAAGGGCGTGGAGAGCTGCGAGCTGTCGTTCGACGGGTACCGGGCGCCGGCCGGGGCGCTGCTCGGCGGCGTCGAGGGGCGGGGGTTCGCCCAGATGATGACCGGGCTGGAGACCGGGCGGCTGCAGGTGGCGGCCCGGGCGCTCGGCGTGGGACGGGCCGCGTTCGAGGACGCGTTGCGCTACGCCCAGGAGCGGCACTCGTTCGGCCGGCCGATCTGGCAGCACCAGTCGATCGGCAACTACCTCGCCGACATGGCGACGAAGCTCACCGCCGCCCGGCAGCTGGTGCTGTACGCGGCGGAGCGTGCCGAGGCCGGGCGGCGCTGCGACCTGGAGGCCGGGATGGCGAAGCTGTTCGCGTCCGAGACGGCCATGCAGATCGCGCTGGACGCGATGCGGGTGCACGGCGGCTACGGCTACTCCACCGAGTTCGACATCGAGCGGTACTTCCGCGACGCCCCGCTGATGATCGTCGGTGAGGGCACCAACGAGATCCAGCGCAACGTCATCGCCCGCCAGCTCGTCGAGCGCGGCGGGATCAACGCCTGATCGGCGCGGGGCGCGCCTCGGCACCGGGTGGCGAGGTGCACCTGTCCGCGAGATGTATATCTCTAGTATAGAACTTGAGTACATGATACCGTGCATATATTGCGGTACCCCAGTGCAGCGGAGGACGCATGACCGGGTGGGACAGGTTTCTGACCGAGCACGACCGGGAGATCGCCGCACAAGCCGGCTACGGCGCCAGGATGGGGCTCGGCGGCAACGTTGCCGTCCTGCTCATCGACGCCACCTACCTGTTCTGCGGCGATCCCGGGCTCAGCGAGGCTGAGTCGCTGGCGCTGTACCGCAACTCCTGCGGCCCGGCCGCGTGGCGGGCCGTCGAGGCCATGGCCGGCCTCGCCGCCGCCGCCCGCGAGCGCGGCCTGCCGGTCGTCTACACCCGGCCGGTGCGCCCCCGCCCCGACGGGCTCAACCGCGGTCGCTGGCTGGACAAGAACCGCCGCGGCCGTGAGGACATGAGGCCGGCGCCGCGCGCCTTCGACATCGTCGACCCGATCACGCCGGCCCCCACCGACGTGGTGCTGGACAAGGAGAAGCCCAGCGCGTTCTTCGGCACCCCCCTGGCCGCGTACCTCACCGACTGGGGCGTCGACTCGCTGCTCGTCGGCGGCGGCGTCACCAGCGGCTGCATCCGCTCCACAGTCCTGGACGCGTTCTCGCTCAACTATCGCGTCGGCGTCGTGCAGGAGCTGACATTCGACCGCATCGAGGCGTCGCACTGGATCAACCTGTTCGACCTGGACCAGAAGTACGCCGACGTGATCGGCCTGGACGAGGCCCACGACTACGTCGCGCGGGCCGAGAGGGGACCGTTCCATGCGGCTGCCTGACTCCGGGCGGTACGCCTACCGCCCCATCACCGACCGGCCCGCGTTCGCCTGGCCGCACGGCGGCGGCCTGGCCGCCTACGTCGCCGTCAACGTGGAGTGCTTCGCCTACGGCGGTGGCGGGGCGACGCTGACGCCCGGCATGGATCCGCCGAACAGCGAGCACCGCCGCTACGGCTGGCGGGACTACGGCATCCGGGTCGGCCTGTGGCGCATCCTCGACGAGCTCGCCGCCCGTGACCTTCCGGCCGCGTTCCTGCTCAACGCCTGGGTCCCCGAGCTGTACCCGCCGGTCGCCGAGGCGCTGCGCGCGTCCGGCGGTGAGATCGTCGGGCACGGCCGCACCAACTCCGAGCTGCAGGGCGGGATGGCCGAGGACGAGGAGCGGACCCTGATCGAGGAGTCCACGGCGCTGCTCACCGCGGCGTTCGGGACCCGCCCGGCCGGCTGGATGTCCCCGGGCGCCACGCAGAGCGCCAACACCCCGGACCTGCTGGCCGAGGCCGGCTACACGTACACCCTCGACTGGCCGATCGACGACCAGCCGGTGTGGCTGTCGACCCGCGGTGGGCCGCTGCTCAACGTGCCGTACCCGCTGGAGACCAACGACTATCCGCAGGTGCTCTCCCGCGGGCACACCGGCCGCGAGTTCGCCGACATCGCCCACGACCACCTGACCGAGATGCTGACCCAGGCGGGTGCGGACTCGGCGCGGACCCCGCTGGTGTACGCGCTGAGCCTGCACCCGTTCACCGCCGGCCAGCCGCACCGGCTGCACGCCCTGCGCCGGGTCCTGGACCTGCTCGCCGAGCGCCGCGACGACATCTGGCTCACCACCCCCGGCGCCGTCGCCGAGCACTACGCGACGCAGGTGCCGGCATGAGCGGGCCGCAGCGCAGCGGAGGGCTGCGAATCATGGGCGCGGGGTGGAGCTCAGGCTGGCGCCGGAGCGCAGCGGAGGTGCCGGCATGAGCGGGCCGCAGCGCAGCGGAGGGCTGCGAATCATGGGCGCGGGGTGGAGCTCAGGCTGGCGCCGGAGCGCAGCGGAGGTGACGGCATGAGCGCCGACGACGCGGTGCGGTACGGCAGCGACGTCATGGTCGACGTCCTGGCCCGCCTCGGCATCGAGCACCTCGCCATCAACCCCGGCGCAACCCTGCGCGGCCTGCACGAGTCACTGGTCCGCGCGGGAAAGCCGGAGATGCTGCTGACCCTGCACGAAAACGTGGCCGTCGGCATGGCCCACGGCTACGCCAAGGCGACCGGGCGGCCGATGGGTGTCGCGCTGCACAACCTCGTCGGGCTGCAGACCGGCTCCATGGCGCTGTTCAACGCGTTCCTGGACCTGGTGCCGATGCTCGTCGTCGGCGGCAGCGGCCCGGCCGACGCCGCCCGCCGCCGGCCGTGGATCGACTGGATCCACGCCACCCGCGACCAGGCCGCGCAGGTCCGCTCCTACACCAAGTGGGACGATCAGCCGGCCAGCCTCGACGCCGCCGTGCACAGCCTCGCCCGCGCCCACGCCGTGACCACCGCCTACCCGCAGGCGCCCGTCTACGTCGCGCTCGACGCCGGGCTGCAGGAGGACGTGGTCGACGGCGAGCCGCGCAACGCGCTGTGGTCGCCGGCGACCGCGCTGGCCCGGCAGAGCACCCCGACGGTCGCCGACGCCGACCTGCTCCCCGTCGCCGAGGCCCTCGCCACCGCCGAGCGACCGCTGCTGCTGGCCGACACCGCCGGGCGCAGCGAGGCCGCCTACCGGGCCCTCGCCGCGCTCGCCGAGCGGCTCGGCGCGGGCGTCGTGGACCTCGGCGCCCGGCACAACTTCTCCAACACGCACTGGGCCGACCGCACCCAGCACCACCACGCCGACGTCGCCGAGGCCGACGTGATCCTGGCCGTCGACGTACGCGACCCGTACTTCGCCCTCGGCCGCACCGACGTCGCCAACCGCGACTTCGCCTGGCTGCCCCGCCCCGGCGCGCGGGTCTTCGTGCTGTCCGGCGCGGCACTCATCGAGCGGGCCCCACTGGACCGGGCCGCCGCGGCCTGGGACCGGGTCGAGGCGGTGCTGACCGGCGATGCCGCCGTGGCCCTGCCGCGCCTCGCCGAGATCGTCGCCGAGCTGCCGGTGCCGGGCGCCGCCGCGCGCACCGCGGCCCTGCGCGCCACGGCGAGCGGCCCGGCGGTGTTCCGCGACCGGCTGTCCCGCGCGCCCGGCGTGTTCGGCCCCGCCCGGCTGGCCGCCGAGACGTTCGAGGCGGTCCGTGGCGGTCCGTGGCAGCTCGCGTTCGGCGCGCTGTACGGCAACTCACGCCGCGCGTTCGACATGGACGAGTTCAACTGCTACCTCGGCATCTCCGGCGGCGGAGGGCTCGGCTACGGGGTCCCCGCGGCCCTGGGCGCCGCGCTCGCACACCGCCACGACGACACCCTCGTCGTGGACATCCAGCCGGACGGCGACTTCCTCTACACCGCCTCGGCGCTGTGGACCGCCGCCCACGAGCGGCTGCCGCTGCTCGTGGTGATGGCCAACAACCGCACCTACAACCAGGACCGGATGCACCAGACCGAGATCGGCCACCAGCGTGGCCGCGACACCGACGTGACCGCCGGCATCGACATCACCGGCCCCGACGTCGACTTCGCCACCCTGGCCCGCAGCCAGGGGGTCGAGGGCATCGGCCCGGTCACCGACGCGGCAGAACTGCCCGCGACGCTCGCCCGCGCGGCGCGCATCGTGCGCGAGGAGCGCCGCCCGGTGCTGGTGGACGCCGTCATGAACCGCGATCGGAGCTGAGTACCACATGACCGTACAGAGCACGCCCCGGCCGGGCGTCGCACTCGTCGGGGCCCGCGACGGGAGCCTCTGGACCTACCTGCTGTTCCACAACCTGCGCACCTTCGGCGATGCCGAGATCTGGCCCGTGAGCCGCACCCGTCCCGAGGTGCGTGGCGTGCCGACCGTCGCCGACCTCAGCCTCGTGCCGCGGACCCCCGACGTTGCCGTGCTCATCGTCAACTCCGCGGTCGCGAACTCGGTCGTGGCCCAGGCGGTCGAGATGAAGGTCCCGCACATCGTGCTCATCTCCGACGGGTACGCCGAGCGCGGCACCGAGGAGGGCATCCGGCTGCAGCGGGAGCTGGTCGGCATCGTCGAGGGCTCCGGCAGCCGGCTCTACGGGCCCAACGGCGTCGGGTTCGCCGACTTCCGCGCCGGCATCGCCCCGCTCGGCGCGCCCATCCCGGCGGACCTGCGGGTCGGCGGCGTGTCCGTGGTGTCCCAGAGCGGCTCGCTGACCTCCACCATCATGGGCGGCCTGGCCGAGGACGGCGCCGGCGTCGACCTGTGCGTGTCGATCGGCAACGGCGCCGCGTTCGACCCTGTCGACGCGATGGAGACGATGCTCGACCGGCCGAGCACCACCGTCATCGCCGCCTACCTCGAGTCGTTCGGCGGCGACCGGGCACGCCTGGAGCGGACCCTGACCCGCGCCCGCGCGCAGGGCGTCACGATCGTCCTGGCGAAGTCCGGCGGGTCGGCGATCGGCGCGGCCATCGCTCGCTCGCACACCGCCGCCCTGGCCGGCCCCGACCGCCTCGTCGAAGAGGTGCTCACGGCGCACGGCGTGATCCGGGTGCGCAGCATGGAGGAGCTGACCCGGGCCGCCGCGATCGCCGACTACCTCAGCCGCCGGCCCGCCGCCGGTGGCAAGGCCGACGGCGCCAGTGGCGGCGTCGCGGTCATCGAGACGTCCGGCGGCGCCGCCGCCCTCACCGCCGACCTGCTTACCCACGAGGGCGTCGGGCTGGCCACGTTCGGCGACACCGCCACCTCGGCGCTGCGCGCGGTCGCGCCCGACGGCGCGTACGTGAGCAACCCGATCGACCTGACCGCCTCGCCGAAGCCGTACGAGGAGGTGACCGCCGCGTTCCACGCCGTCTACACCGACCCGGCCGTGCGTGCCGTCGTCATCCCGTACGCGCTGACCTTCCCGACCGCCGACGACGAGCGCGACGTGCACCGCCGCTCGCTGGACCGCTACGCCGACCTGGGCGCCGCCTCGGGCTGCCCCACCATCGTGTCGACGCTGAGCGACTTCGCGTGGACCGACTGGGCCGTCGCGTTCCGGGAGCGGCACCCGGAGACGCTGCTGGTGCGGGGGATCGCCACCACCGCCCGGATGCTGGCGCGGCTCTACCCGCGGACGGAGCCGGAGGCGGCAGGGGCACCGCAGGCAGTGGGGGCGGCCGACGTGCTCGGTGACGCGCCCGACGGCCGCACCGCCCGCGACCTGCTCGACGCGCTCGACGTGCCGATGCCGAAGGCGGCGTTCGTGGCGGCCGAGGACATCGACGGCGTCGCCGGGGCCGTGACCGGCCTCGCATATCCGCACGTCGTGAAGATCGTCGCCGACGGGCTGCTGCACAAGGTGAAGGTCGGCGGCGTCGTGCTCGGCTGCGCCACGGCGGAGCAGACCGAGGCGGCCGCCCGGCGGGTCCTCGCCTCCGCCGCCGCGGCCGGGCTGCCCGGCGTGCGCGGCGTGCTCGTCGAGGAGACCGGCACCGGCGTCGAGCTGTTCGTGTCGCTCAACCGTGACCCGTGGTACGGGCCGTACCTCATCGTCGGCTCCGGCGGCGGCGACGTCGAGGCCAAGACCGACTCGTCGCTGATCGCGCTGCCCGCCGCCGACGGTGCCGTCGAGCGGGCCCTGGACCGCCTGCCGGTGCCGGACGGGCAGCGCGCCGCCACCGCCGCGCTCATCGCCCGGCTCGCCGCCGAGTTCGTCGGCGGCCGGCTCGCCGCCTGGTCGATGCTGGAGCTGAACCCGGTCATGGTCGACGCCGCCGCCGGGCCGCAGATCCTCGACATCGTGCTGCTGCCTGTGGCCGGGCCGGCATGACACTCCCTGTGTCAACCTCAGGCAGCGACCAACGTGGTTTGTGTGGGTTGGTTCAGTCGTACAGCGTTGCCGTGCCGGTCGGGGTTGTATGGCGTCTGGTCGGTCCAGCAGCGCCAGATGACGCGGATCCAGGCTCGGGCGAGGACGCGGATGGCGTGTGGGTGGTCCAGGCCGCGGGCGCAGGCGGCGGCGTAGACCCTTGCTGCCCAGTCGCTGTCGTGGCGGCTGTTGTCGGCGAAGGTGGTGACCGCGACGCGGAAGCGTTTGTTGCACGCCCATCTGAAGTGCACGGCTCGGTGTTTGCCGGATTCCTTGGTCACCGGGGTGACACCGGCGAGCGCGGCGATGGAGTCGGGTCCGGCGTAGGCTTCGCGGGAGTCGCCCCACTCGGCGAGGATCTGCGCGGCGTTGATCTGACCAGACCTTGGCAGCGATGTGAAGATCTCGGCGTCCGGGTGTTCGCCGAGTGTGGCGACGACACTGCGGCTGAGCGTTTTCAACGCGGCCACGACCGCGCGCAGGACGGTGACGAGGGCGGTCACCGCGTCGCGGACGGCCTCGCACAGGACTTCGTCGGTAGTCCCCGCTGGGGCGGCGCGCAGCCGGGCGAGGAGCTGCTCGCCGGTGCGCCGGCCGGAGTAGCCGTGTTTGACGCAGAACGCGGTGAGGCGTTTCGCGCCGAGGTGCGCTGCGTGGCGGGCGGTCGGGTAACGGGTCAGGAAGTCCAGGGCGATCGGGGACTCGACGTCGGCGAAGACGGCCACGGCGCCGGGCCAGTGCGTGTCCAGCAGCGCGGTGAGCTGGTTGGTGGCCGCGACGCGCATGTCGACCAGGTCCCCGCGGGTCCGGGTCACGGTGCGCAGCGCCTTCGTCTGCGCCGTGTACGGGGTGGCCAGCTGCAGCCGGTGGTGCCGCAACCGCAGGTACTCGGCGATGACTTCCGCATCGCCCGCGTCGGACTTGGCGCCGGACAACACTTCGCCGTCCCGCCAGGTTTTGATCGCGTTGGGTTTGACCGGCACCACAGGGTGTCCGGCCTCCAGGAGGATGTCGACGAGCCGACCGTCGGGTCGTTCGATCCCGATCGGCATGGCCTCGGGGTGCCCGAGACCGGCCAGGCGGCGCAGCAGCCCGGCAAGACCGACGGCGGTGTGCTCCACGGTGAACGCGGCGACCCGCCGCCCGGCGCTGTTCTGGACACAGACCGCGTGGGTGGCCGAGGCCCAATCGATCCCGACGAAGAACTCAGCTCCAACAACGTTGAGCGACAACGGTTCTCCTCAGCTTGGCAGCGATGTGACTCGACGAACGGGGCTGACTGCCGGGTGGTCACTAACCGGCGCTCTACGGCGCTTCTCCCTGTTGCCGGTCGGCAGCCCCGACAAGAACCGAGAGCGGCGGTGTCATGCAGGCCCTCGAAGGGCGACCGGCACAGGCCGTCTCTCAGTTCTCGCCGAGTTCCAACAACAACCCTCTCAGAGGGCCCTGTCAGAAGGATGGTGCCCTAGTGACCGGCGGAGCGCAGCGAAGCGGGGGAGCCGGTCATCGGCGGTGCGGGCCTGGGTCAGGCCGGCGCCGCAGCGCAGCGGAGGTGACGGGGTGACCGGTCTGGAGCGAAGCGGAGGAGCCGGTCATCGGCAGTGCAGCCTTGGGTCAGGCCGGCGCCGTCGCGAAGCGGAGGTGACGGCATGACCGTGCGCATCTCGATGGCACTGGCCACCAGTCACCTGGGCCCGCTGCTGGACATCACCCGGGCCGCCGAGGAGGCCGGCCTCGACCGGGTGTGGACCACCGAGGGCTTCGGCGGCGACGGGATCGTCCGCGCCGGGCACCTGTTGGCACACACCAGCCGCATCGGCATCGGCACCGGCATCGCCTACTCGTTCACCCGGGCCCCCCTCGCGGTGGCGATGGCCGCCGCCGACCTCGCCGAGCTCAGCGGCGGCCGGTTCGCCCTCGGGTTGGGCGCCGGCACCCGCGGGGTGCGGGCCAGACGCTTCGACGCGGCCGGCTACGACCATCCGGCGCCGCGCACCGCCGAGTACGTCGACCTGGTCCGCGCCGCGCTGCGGTCCGAGGACGGGCTGCGCTTCGAGGGCCGGTTCTACCAGTGCGACTTCCCGCAGCTGGACATGCCGCAGGACGCCGCGCTGCGCGCCGGGGTGCCGCTGTACGCCGCGGCGCTCAACCCGGCGATGCTGCGCGCCGCGGCCCGGTCCTGCGATGGGATCGCGCTGCACAGCCTCGCCACCGCGCCGGCCTACCTGCGTGACGTCGTCGCCCCCGCCATCGCCGGTCCGGGCCGGCCCAAGCTCGCGGCGTGGAAGATCTGCGTCGTCGACGACGACCCGGCGGCCGCCGCCGACGCGGTGCGCCGGCAGCTCGCGTTCTACTTCTCCACCCCCAGCTACCACCCGGTCCTGGCGGGCACCCCGTGGACCGAGGTGGCGCAGCGCATCCGCGACCTTGCCACCGAACTGCAGTTCCGCGACTGGGGGCCGGTGGCGGCGCTCGTGCCCGACGACATGGTGGCGGCCTACGCCGTCGCCGGCGACCCGGACTCCTGCGCCGAGCAGATCGCCGCCACCGCCCGGCGTTTCGACGCCGCCGGCATCGACGAACTGGTCCTGCAGCTCACCTCCGGCGGCACACCGCAGCAGACCCGGGCCAACGGCCTCGCGCTCGTCGCCGCCGTCCAGCACGCCCGATCGGAAAGGACGGCCGATGCTCACCTGTGACAGCCAGATCCACCTCTTCCCCGAAGGCCACGAGGAGCGGGCCGCGAAGTTCGGGCAGCGGGTCATCCCGCTGGCCACGATCCTCGCCGACATGGACGCCGCCGGCATCGACCGTGCGGTGCTCGTCCCGCCGTTCCCGGCGGCGATGCAGCTCAGCCTCGACGCGGTCGCGGCGCACCCCGACCGGTTCCGCACCACCGCCCACCTCGCCCTCGACAAGCCGGAGGCGCGTGAGCAGGTCACCGCGTGGCCGAACGACGCGGTCGTGGCCGTGCGGGTTGCGTTCCCGCCGTGGCACAAGGTCTCCTGGCTCGACGACGGCACCGCCGACTGGTTCTGGCCGGTCGCCGCCGCGCAGGGCCTGCCGGTCATGGTGTGGGCGCCGGGGCAGCTGGCCAAGCTCGGCCCGGTCGCCGCCGCCCACCCCGGCCTGAACCTCATCGTCGATCACCTCGGGCTGTTCGTCGAGGACAAGGACGACGCCCTCGACCCGATCCTCGACGAGCTCGTCGCGCTCGCCGCGCACGACAACGTGTCGGTGAAGGCGTCGGCGCTGCCGTGCGCCACCGACGAGCCCTACCCCTACCGTGGTCTCGCGCCCCGCATCGAGCGGGTCGTCGACGCCTTCGGTACCGGGCGCGTGTTCTGGGGTACCGACGCGACCCGCCTGCCGTGTACCTACGCGCAGGCGGTCGCGATGTTCACCGAGGAGCTGCCGTTCCTCAAGGACGACGACCTCGACCTGGTCATGGGCGGAGCGCTGCTGCGCCGCCTGGGCTGGGACCGCTGAATCAGGAGGCTGCACGAGTGCCGGCAACATCATTCGCCGACCCCGCGGTGGACGAGTTCCGCCGCGAGGTGACGGCGTGGCTGACGACCGCGATCCCCGCCGAGTGGCGGGAGCGTCGCGACCACCTCACGATGGACGAGGAGATCGAGATCCGCCGGGCCTGGGACCGGCAGCTCTTCGACGCCGGGTATGCGGGGCTGTCGTGGCCCGAGCGCTTCGGCGGCCGCGGTCTCGGCGTCGTGGAGGACTTCACGTTCAACGACATCGCCGCCCGCATGGACGCCCCCGAGGGGCTCGGCCGGGTCGGGCGGCTGCTCGCCGGTCCGGCCATCATCCACCACGGCACGCCCGAGATGTGCGCCCGGTTCCTGCCGGCGATCCTCAAGGGCGAGGAGAACTGGTGCCAGGGCTTCTCCGAGCCGGGCGCCGGCTCCGACCTGGCCTCGCTGCACACCCGGGCCGTGCGCGACGGCGACGTGTACCGCATCCAGGGTCAGAAGGTGTGGACGACGTACGCGCAGTTCTCCGACTGGTGCCTGCTGCTGGCCCGCACCGGCGCGGCCGGCTCCCGCAGCCGCGGGCTGTCGCTGATGCTCGTGCCGATGCGCCAGCCCGGCGTCGAGGTCCGGCCGCTGATCAACATCACCGGCACCCACGAGTTCAACGAGGTCTTCTTCGACGGCGCCGAGACGAGCACCGACCTGCTCGTCGGCGCCGAGGACGAGGGCTGGGTGGTGTCGGGCACCATTCTGACCCATGAGCGCGGCGTCGGCTTCGGCGCGATCGCCCTCAACCAGCTGCACGGCTACCTGCGGCTGTTCACCGAGCACTGCGCCGCGCACGCCCCGGCGATCGCGGCCCGGCTGCCCGAGTTCGTCACCCGGGTCGAGCTGCTGCGCTGGCAGATGATGCGCTCGCTGGAGAAGATGGCCGGCGGCGACGCCTCGCCCCGCTCCAGCGCGGTGCTGAAGGTGACCTGGAGCGAGCTGGTGCAGGAGATCGTGCACCTGGCCGCGTTCGGTGGCTGCCCCGAGCACACCGACCTGTACCGCACCCGGCTGCTGTTCCACCGGGCCTCGACGATCGTGTCGGGCACCTCGGAGATCCAGCGCAACATCATCGGCGAGCGGGTTCTGGGCCTGCCCCGCGAAGGGAGCGCGAAGGCGTGAGCACGCGATACCTGCCCAGTCCGCTGGGCCTGGAGGTCACCGACGCGGTGCACCAGATGGCGGTCGAGGGCACCGCAGGCGAGGAGCGCTGGTCCCCGGCGAAGCTGTGGGCCGAGCTCGCCGCCGGCGGCTGGACCGAGCTCGCCGACGGCGACACCCCGGGCGCCGACGCGGACGTGACGCTGCTGGACCTGTGCGTGATGGCCGAGGCGTGGGGCCGGGCCCTGGTCGGGCTGCCGCTGCTGAGCACCCTGGCCGCGCGCCGCTGGCTGGCCGAGCGACCGCCCGCCGGCACGGCGATCACCCTTGTGGTGCCCGAGTGGGACCGTTTCCTGCTGCCGTACCCGGCGCAGGCGGCACTGGTGCTGACCGGCGACGGTACCGCATCCGTCGCGGGGGAGAGCACCGTCGACGACCATGCGCCGTCGCTGCCGCTGGGCCGCGCCGGCACCGCGCCCGGACCGCTCGCCCCGGCCGGTGCGCTGCGCGACTATGCACTGCTGGCGACGGCGGAGGCCGTCGGGGCCACCGACCGGGCGTTGCAGGACGCCGTGGAGTACGCCAAGACCCGGGTCCAGTTCGGCCGGCCGATCGGCTCGTTCCAGGCGGTCAAGCACACCCTCGCCGACATGCACCGCGACGTGGAACTGGCCCGCAGCGGCGTCACCTGGTTCAGCAACGACCCGGCGGCGATGACCGGCGGCGCGCCGTATGTGCTGCAGCTGTGCGCCTCCGTCGTCGAACGGGCCATCCAGGTGTACGGCGGGATCGGCTACACCTGGGAGTGCGACCTGCACTGGTCGCTGCGCCACGTCACCCAGGCGCACCGGCTCGTCGTGGCCGCCTTGACGGCGAGCGCAGCGGAGGTGACGGCATGACCGAGCTCTTGGAGGTGTTCACCAGGGACCGGGTCGGGTACCTGCGGTTCAACCGGCCCGACAAGCTCAACGCGCTCGCCCCGGAGATGCTCGAGGGTTTCACCACCGGGCTCACCGCGCACGAGGCGGACCCGGACGTGCGGGTCGTCGTGGTCTGCTCGACCGGACGCGCGTTCAGCACCGGCGGCGACATGTCCGGCCCGGGCCGGGCCGCGTCGGCGCAGCGCTCCTCCTTCACCGACTGGCAGCGGCAGCGCGCGAGCCTGGAGCGCTGGCTGCGGATCTGGGACTCGCCGAAGCCGGTCGTCGCCGCCGTGCAGGGTTACTGCCTCGGCACCGCGACCGTCCTGGCGGTGATGTGCGACCTGACCGTCGTCGCCGACGACGCCGTCATCGGCTGGCCGCAGCTGCCGGTCGGCGGCGGGCTGCTGTCGCCGGTGGCGAGCTGGTTCGTCGGCCCGAAGAAAGCGCGCGAGCTGGCGTACATCGCCGGTAGCCGGTTCAGCGCCCAGGAGGCCGTCGAGCTCGGCTGGGCCAACCACGTGTACCCGGCCAGCGAGCTGCAGGAGCGGGCGCACGAGCTGGCGATGCGGATCGCGAACACGCCCAGCGACGTGCTGGCGGTCAAGAAGTACGCCCTGAACCGCACCATGAACCTGCAGGGCTTCCGCGACGCAGTGCTGTCCGGCGCCGAGTTCTCCGCGGTGAGCCATCAGGCGCCGGGTGCGGAGTTCATCGCGGCCCGCCGCGCGGAGCTGGGCATGAAGGAGACGATCACGGCGGTCCAGCAGGGCCGGCTGGCCGGCGACTACCCGTCGGCGGAATGAGGAGTGGCATGAGTGGTCCGGAGCGCAGCGCGGGAACCCCTATGGGCCTGCTGGACAAGGTCGTCGCGATCACGGGCGCCGGGCACGGCCTCGGCCGCCGCGAGGCCCTCGAAGTGGCGGCGCTCGGCGGCAGCGTCGTGGTCGCGGAGTTCGACGCCGACGCCGGCGCCGCGGTCGTCAAGGAGATCGAGGCCGGCGGCGGGCGGGCCGTGCTGGTCGCCGGCGACGTGGCCGACACCGCTGTCGCCGACGCGATCGTGGCCGCCGCCGTCGACACGTTCGGCCGGCTCGACGCGGTGGTGAACAACGCGGGGTTCCTGCGCGACCGCACGTTCGTGAAGATGACGGCGGACGAGTGGGACGACGTGATCCGGGTGCATCTGCGCGGGCACTACGCGGTCGCGCATGCCGCGTGCGTGTACTGGCGCGACGCCGGCACCGGCGGGCGGCTCGTCGGCACGTCGTCGACGGCCGGGCTGCTGGGCAACTTCGGCCAGGCAAACTACGGCGCGGCGAAGGCCGGCATCGTGGCGATGTCGTCGATCATCGCCCAGGAGATGGCCCGCTACGGTGTGGTCAGCAACGTCGTGTGCCCCGCCGCGCGGACCCGGATGACGGCCGGCGCCTACGGTGAGATCGGCGGCGGCGACGGCTGGGACTTCTGGTCGCCGGACAACGTGGCGCCGATGGTGGCGTTCCTGTGCAGTGACGCGGCCGGGGCGATCTCCGGCAAGGTGTTCGGGGTGCAGGGTGACGTCGTGGAGCTCTACGAGCCGTTCACCAGCGTCGCGTTCATCCGCAACGATGAGCGCCGCTGGACCCAGGACGAGCTGGCCGCCGGGGTACCGGACCTGTTCGCGCAGGCCGGGCGGGACCCCGGGGCGGAGAACATGATGGCCCGGCTGCGGTTCTCGATGACCGACCGCAGCAAGCGGGCGGGTGGCGCCGCGGCGCGTGGCTGAGCCCCGCTACCGCCCGTGGAAGTCGGGTGGCCGCCTGGCGAGAAACGCGGCGGCCGCCTCGGCGGCGTCGGCGGAGCGGGCCGTGGCGACCTGACGGCGGGCCTCGGCGGCGAGGTGTTCGCCGAGCGGCACGCCGAGGGCGTCGGCGAGGTTCTGCTTGATGGCTGCGACGGCGAGCGGTGCGTGGGCTGCGCACCGCTCGGCGAGCGCGTCGACGGCGATGTCGAGCGCCGGGCCGGGCACGATCCGGTGCAGCAGCCCGTACCGCAGCGCCGCCTTCGCGTCGAGCTTCTCCGACAGCAGCAGCAGTTCCCTTGCCCGCGCCTCGCCCAGCAGGGCCGGCAGCAGCCAGGTGATGCCGTAGTCGCCGCTGACCCCGGCGTCGAGGTAGGCGGTACGCAACATGGCATGCTCGGCGGCGACCCGCAGGTCGCACGCGAGGGCCAGGGCGAGCCCGGCGCCGGCGCAGCCGCCGTTGATAGCGGCGATGCTCACCTGCGGCAGCGCGCGGATCGCCTCGGTGAGCCGCCCGCGCTCCAACTGCGCCCGCACGTCGTCCTCGACCGGCACGTCGTGGCGAGCGGCGGCGAACGCGTCGCCGGCCAGGTCACCGCCGACGCAGAACTGCCGGCCAGCGCCGGTGAGCACGACGACCCGCACGTCCCGGCAGGCCGCGACCTCGGCGACGACGTCGTGCAGCCGCGCGGCGAGGGCGTAGGTGACCCCGTTGCCGCGCTCGGGCCGGTTGAGCGTGATCCGGGCGACGCTGTCCTTGACGTCAAGCAGCACCTCGCTCATGCGGTCCCCTCCGCTGCGCTCCGGGCTACTCATGCGGCCACCCGCTCGAACAGTGCGGCCAGGCCCTGCCCGCCGCCGATGCACATCGTCGCCAGGCCGTACCGGGCGTCGTGGCGGTGCAGCGCGTACGCCATGGTGGTGAGGATGCGGGCGCCGGTAGCGCCGACCGGGTGGCCGAGCGCGATGCCGGAGCCGTGCACGTTGAGCCGCGCAAAATCGGCGCCGGTGAGCTCCCATTCCCGGGTGACGGCGAGGACCTGCGCGGCGAAGGCCTCGTTGAGCTCGATGAGGTCGATGTCGGTGAGTGTCAGCCCGGCGCGGGCCAGGACGCGGCGGGTGGCGGGGACCGGCCCGATGCCCATCACCTCGGGCGCGACGCCGGCGAGGGACCAGCCGGCGAGCCGCACGAGCGGGGTGAGGCCGAGTTCGGCCGCCCGCTGCGGGGTGGTGACGATGCAGACGGCGGCGCCGTCGTTCTGGCCGCTGGAGTTGCCGGCGGTGACGGTGGCGTCGGGATAGTCGCGGCCGAGCACGGGACGCAGGCGTGCCAGGGCGTCGACTGAGCTGTCGCGGCGTGGATGCTCGTCGGTGTCGACGGTCTGCGGTCCCTTTTTCGACGGTACCGTCACCGGCACGATCTCCTCGGCGAAGATGCCGGCATCCTGTGCCGCGACGGCCCGCCGGTGCGACTCCAGAGACAGCTCGTCCTGCTCGGTACGGGAGATGCCGTAGTGCCGCCGCAGGTTCTCGGCTGTCTCGACCATGCCGCCCGGCACGGGGTGGTCACGGCCGCCGGCGGTGGCGCGGGCCCGGGCCAGCCGGTCGACCAACGCGACGTGTTCGCCGGCGCCCCAGCGCAGCCCGGTGGCGTAGTGCTCGACCTGGCTCATGCTCTCCGCGCCGCCGGCGAGGACGAGGTCGCTGGCGCCGGTCTGCACCTGCATCGAGGCGGTGAGGATCGCCTGCAGCCCTGAGCCGCAGCGGCGGTCGACCTGGGCGCCGCCGACGGTCTCGGGCAGCCCGGCGTCGAGGGCGGCGACCCGGCCGATCGCCGGTGCCTCGCCGCTGGGGCTGCATTGGCCGAGGATGACGTCGTCGACCGCGGCCGGGTCCAGGCCGGTGCGTTCGATCACGGCGCGGATGACGGTCGCGGCCAGTTCGGCCGCGGGGACGTCGCGCAGGATGCCGCCGAAGCGGCCGATCGGGGTGCGCAGCGGGGCGCAGATGACGGCGTCGTACATCCGTCGACCTCCTTGTGGTGTGGCACGTCAGGCGACGGTGCCCGAGTCGATCAGCTGGTCGATGTCGGCGGGGGTGCGGCCGAGACTGGTGAGCACCTCGCGGGTGTGTTGGCCGAGGCAGGGCGCGGGATGCGGGCCGCCGAGGGTGCGACCGCCGCCGGTGATGGGGGAGCCGGGGGCCAGGTGTGGTCCGACGCCGGGCTGGTCGAGCACGTCGAAGAGCGGCCCGGCCAGCAGCTCGTCGCGGCCGTCGGTGACGATCTCGCGGAATGTACGGAACCGCGACCACAGCACGGACGTGGGGCGCAGCGCCGCCTCGGCCTCGGCGGTGCTCCGCGCGGCGAACCAAGGCTGCAGCAGCGCGTCGAGGAGGCGTTGGTGGCGGTACCGCTCCTCCTCGCGGGTGAAGTCGGTGCCGAGCGCCGCCTCGACGGCGTGGGCGGCGGCGGTGAGGCCGGTCGTGGTGAGCAGGTCGTTCCAGTGCCGGGCGGTCAGCGCGACGATCATCAGGTGGCCGTCGCGGGTGGCGAACGCGTGACCGTACGTGCCGTAGACGGCGTTGCCGACGCGGGGGCGGCCGACGCCGGTGAGCTCGGCTTCGGCGAGGTAGCCGAGGTTGCCGGCGGTGGCGAGGGCGACGTCGTCGAGGCCGATGACGAGGTGCGCGCCGCGGCCGGTCGTGGTGCGGTCGTGCTGGGCGGCGAGCAGCCCGACGGCCGCGTAGAGTCCGCAGGCGACGTCCCAGGCGGGCAGGACGTGCCCGGTCGGCTCGGACGTCTCGGGTGTGCCGGTGGCGAGCGGGAACCCGGCCGCGGCGTCGGCGGTGTAGTCGACGGAGCCGCGGCCGCCCCGCGCACCGGCCACCTGGACATAGATGAGGTCGTCGCGGGTCGCGCGCAGGTCCTCGTAGCGTTGCCCGGGCCGGCTGCCGGCGTTGGTCAGCACGGTGCCGGCGCCGGCGACGAGCTCGGCGAGCAGCCGCCGGCCCTGCGCGGCGCGTAGGTCGAGTGCGATGGAGCGTTTGCCGCGGTTGAGGCCGGTCCAGTAGAGGCTGGCGCCGCTCGGGGCGAGGGGCCACCGGTGCCGGTCGGGACTCCCGCCGAGTGGGTCGACGCGCAGCACGTCGGCGCCGAGTTGGGCCAGGGTCAGGCCGCCGAGCGGTCCGGCGACGTAGCTTGCCAGCTCGATCACGCGCAGCCCTTGCAGTGGCCCGTTGCTGGTGTGGTTCATGGGTTCCTCGCTCGCGACCGGAAGGAAAGGTCTTGGTTACTGTACCTAGGTAAGCTAGTCTTATACCAGACCTAGAATACGGGAGTCGCTGTGACGATGACACCGGCCGGCTTGACGCCGGACAGTTTCAAGGAGGCGATGTGCCGCTACGCGTCGGGAGTCACGCTCATCACGGTCCATGACGCCGACGGTGTGCCGGTCGGCATGACGGCCACCGCGTTCAGCTCGGTGTCCAGCGAGCCGCCCCTGGTGCTCATTTGCGTGCACGGTGCGACCAGGACCTACGAGCGGGTGCTGCGCTCGGGTTACTTCGGCGTCAACCTGCTCGGGGTCGACGCCGGGCCGATCGCGGAGCACTGCGCGCGGCCCGGCGGGTCCAAGGTGCTCCCGCCGGAATGGCTCGTTGACGATCCACAGTGGACAGCACCGGCGGTGGCCGGCTCGCTCGCCTTCGTCGACTGCGAAACCTACCGGCACTTCCCGGCCGGCACCCACCACGTCATCGTGGGACGGGTGCGCGGCATTGGGCTGGGCCTGGCTCCCGATCCCGGCCCGCTGGTGCACTACCAGCGCGGCTACCAAGCCTTGCACCCGTTACAGGAGACGACGCGCATGCCTTTCACCGCCCCGCTCACCGCCAACGGGAGCACCCGATGACCCGTAGCGGCGAACAGTACCTCGAGGGGCTGCGCGACGGCCGCCAGGTCTTCATCGACGGCGAGCTCGTCGGCGACATCACCCGGCACCCGGCGTTCAAGGGCGCCGTGCGTTCCGTCGCCGCGCTCTACGACACCGTCGACGACAAGGCCAACCGCGACCAGCTCACGTTCGCCTCGCCGGCCACCGGCGAGCCGGTCAGCCTCGCCCACCTCATCCCGCGCTCGTCGGCGGACCTGACCCGGCGCCGGATCGCGCTCAAGACGATGGCGGAGCAGACCTACGGCCTGATGGGTCGCGGCCCGGAGCACGTGGCCGGGTTCATGGCCGGGTTCGCCGGGCACTCGCATGTCTTCGCCGCCGGCGGCGAGCACTTCGCCCGCAACGTCGAGGCGTTCCACGCCAAGGCCCGCGACGAGGACCTGTACATGACGTACACCATCCTCCCGCCGCAGATCGACCGCTCGAAGCCCGCGCACCTGCAGGCCGACCCGCACCTCTACGCGGGCGTGGTGGCCGAGCGCGACGGCGGAATCGTGGTGCGTGGCGCGCAGATGCTCGGCACCGGCACCGCCATCTCCGACTACGTCTATCTGAGCAACATCGCGCCGCTGCAGCCCGGCGACGAGGCGTACGCGCTCGCCGCGATGATCCCGGTCGGCGCGCCCGGCGTGAAGATCTACGCCCGTCGCTCCTACGCCGCGGCCTCCTCCAGCCTGTTCGACTACCCCGTCAGCGCCCGCTTCGACGAGACCGACTCGCTGCTCGTCTACGACGACGTGTTCGTGCCGTGGGAGCACGTGTTCGCCTACCGCAACATCGACGTCGTCAAGCGCCAGTGGTTCGCCACCGCCGGGCACCTGCTGGGCAACAACCAGGCCCAGATCCGGTTCTGGACCAAGCTGGAGTTCCTGGTCGGCCTCGCACACCGGGTCGCGGAGATGAACGGCTCGGTCAACCTGCCGCCGGTCAAGGGTGCGCTGGGTGAGATGGCCGCGCAGGTCGCCACCGTCACCGGGCTGGTGCTCGCCCAGGAGCAGCACGCGACCGTCGACGAGCACGGCGTGGCCTGGCCCGGGCGCGCCGAGTGCTTCGCCAACATGGCACTGCAGCCCGACCTGTACGCCAAGCTGCTGGTGATGATCCGCGACCTGTGCGGCGGCGGGCTGATCCAGCTGCCGTCCTCGGCCAACGACTTCGCCAACCCGGCGATCGCTGCCGACGTGAACCGGTTCGTGCAATCTCCGGGATATCCCGCCACGGAGCGCGTCAAACTGCTCAAGCTGGTATGGGACATGGTCGGCTCGGAGTTCGCCAGCCGCCACCACCAGTATGAGATGTTCTACGCGGGGGCGCCGTTCGTGGTGAAGATGCGCATGTACGACGCCTACGACTTCGGCGCGGGTAGCCGGCTCGTCGACACGATGCTGGCCAGCTACGACCTGAGCGGGCTGCGCGACACGGCGCTCCCGCCGGCCGGCGACGCGCTCGACCCGGTGCGGAGGTGACCTTGGGGCAGGACCTGCGGGGCGCGTTCGAGACCCTGCGGCGGCACGGCAAGGCCGTCGTCGTCTCCGAGCCGGTCGGCTGGGAGTACGAGGCGGCGGCCGTGCTGTGGGAGCTGGCGCACGGCCCGGCGGTCCGCTTCGACGACGTGCCCGGCTACCGCGTTCCGCTGGTCGGCAACCTGCTCAATACCCGCGACAAGCTCGCCTGCGTGCTCGGCGTGGACGACGAGCGGCTCGGCGAGGTGCTCGCCGCCGCCCTCGACGCGCCGGTCCCGCCGGTGGTCGTCGACGAGGGCCCCTGCCAGGAGGTCGTCCTCACCGACGGCATCGACCTGACCGCGCTGCTGCCGATCCCGGCGATCAGCGAGCGCGACGGCGGCCGGTACCTCTCCGCCGGCGTGCTGCTGTGCGCCCCGCCCGGCGGCGGCCGGCAGAACCTCGCCATCGCCCGGCTCCAGGTGCAGGGCCCGGACCGGCTCGGCGTCAACTTCGCGCCCACCCACTCCTGGCAGTTCCTGCAGGAGTGGTGGGCGCGCGGGGAGCCGATGCCGGTGGCGGTCGCGCTCGGCTGCCACCCGGCCGTCGTGGCCGCATCGCAGCTGCTCGTGCCGTTCGACGAGGCGCACGCCGCCGGGGCGCTGTTCGGCGAGCCGCTGCGGATGGTCCGCGGCCGCACGGTCGACGTCCTGGTCCCGGCCGAGGCCGAGATCGTCGTCGAGGCGCTGCTGTACCCGGGCGACCGTGCCCCGGAGGGTCCGTTCGGCGAGTTCCCCGGCCTGTACGCGCCGATGCGCGACAACCCCGTGCTGCGGGTCACCGCGGTCACCCACCGGCGCGACCCGTGGCTGACGATGATCGTCGGCGGCAACCACCCCGAGCACCTCGTCACCGGCGCCGTCGCGCGCGAGGCGACGCTGCTGCGGGCGGTCCGCGCGGTCGTGCCGAGCACCCGCCGCGTGGTGCTCACCGAGGCCGGCAGCTGCCGCTTCCACGCGGTCATCGCGATCGAGCAGCGCAACCCGGGCGAGGCCCGCCTGGCGATGCTGGCTGCGTTCACCACGCAGGACCTCATCAAGCACGTCACCGTCGTCGACGACGACATCGACCCGGCGGATTCCCGGCAGGTCGAGTGGGCGGTCGCCACCCGGATGCGGGCCCACGAGGACCTGCTCGTGGTGCCCGGCATGAAGTCCAACCCGGTCGACCCGATGTCCGTCGGCCGGACCATCTCCAAGCTCGGCATCGACGCGACCCGCCCGCTGGGCGCCGACCCGGAGCGCTCGATCATCGTCGACGTGCCGGCCGGTGCCCGCGACCAGGTCCGCGCCCGCTGGTCCGAGCTGTTCCCCGATACGGGTGCGTCATGATCGATCCGCAGAACGTCCGGGACCGGATCGCACCCCGCATCCTGGTCGCCGGGGAGCCGGTCACCGGCCTGCGCCACGCGCCGACGATCGACCCGTCGACCGGCTCGCCGCTGGCCGACGTGCCGGTCGCCGACGCCGCCACCGTCGACCGTGCCGTGCGGGCCGCGGCCGCCCAGCCCGCCTGGCGCGACCTCGGCGTGCCGGGCCGCCGCCGGCTGCTGGAGGCGCTCGGGGCCGCCGTCCGTGAGCACCGTCACGAGCTGGCGATGCTCGACGCGCTGGACGGCGGCAACCCGTACCCGGCGATGCTGTCCGACGTCGAGCGCTGCCTGCACCAGTTCGTCACCTGGCCCGCCGTGGCCGGGATGACCGGCGGCGCCACGATCCCGATCGACCCGCGGGACCTGCACTTCACCGAATACGAACCGTTCGGCGTGGTGGCCCGCATCGTCGCCTACAACCACCCGGCGTATTTCGCGATCAAGGCGATGCTGCCCCCGCTGGTGATGGGCAACGCCGTGGTGCTCAAGCCGGCCGAGCAGACCCCGCTGTCGGCGCTGCGGCTGGCCGAGATCGCCCAGTCGGTGCTGCCGCCGGGCGTGTTCACCGTCGTCACCGGCGGCGCCGAGGCCGGCGCCTCGCTGGTCGGCCACCCGCTGGTGCGGCGGATCGGCTTCACCGGCAGCGTCGCCACGGGCCTGGCGATCCAGCGGGCCGCGGCGGCGAGCGCGGTCAAGCACGTGTCGCTGGAGCTCGGCGGGAAGAACGCGATGATCGTGTTCCCCGACGCGCCGGTCGAGGCCGTCGCCGACGCCGTCGTGGCCGGCATGAACCTCGACAGCTGCGCTGGGCAGTCGTGCGGCTCCACGTCGCGGGTCTTCGTCCATGAGGACGTCCACGACGCCGTGGTGGACGCCGTGACGCAGCGCATCGCCCGTTTCGTGCCGGGTGTGGCCTATCTCGGCGGCACCGCCATGGGCCCTCTCGTCTCCGCCGCCCACCGCGACCGGGTGGCCGGCTACGTCGCCGCCGGTCGCGGCGAGGGCGCCCGAATGGTCGCCACGGGCGCGGATCCCGGTCTGCCGGGCGGGTTCTTCCAGCCGCCGGTGCTGTTCGACCGGGTCGAGCCGCACATGCGCATCGCCCGTGAGGAGATCTTCGGCCCCGTCGTGTCCGTCCTGCGCTGGTCCTCGGTGGACACGGTGCTGGCCCAGGCCAACGCGGTCGAGTACGGCCTCACCGGTGCCGTGTGGACCAACGACCTGCAGCAGGCGATGCGGGTGGTACGCGGCCTGCACACCGGCTACGTCTGGGTCAACGACGTGAGCCGGCACTACTGGGGCCAGCCGTTCGGCGGTGTCAAGGACAGCGGTCTCGGCCGCGAGGAAACGTTGGACGAGCTCCGCACGTACGCCGAGGTGAAGGCGGTCAACATGAGGACACGCTGGTGATCACGCTGCTGCGCGGCCCGGTCGGGACGCTGCCGCTCGTCGAGCGCTGGATCTCCGTCGACGACCCGGCCGACGGCCTGGCCCTGGTCCCGCACGATCCTGTCGACGGCGGCCCGCTGTGCGAGGTGCGCGCCGACTCCGGCCCGGCCACCCCCGGCGCCTACCTGCTGATGGTGAGTTTCGCGGTGCCGCCGTCGGGGCTGGCCCAGTTCGACGACTGGTACGACACCGAGCACGCCCCGCTGCTGCTGGCGGCCCCGTCGTGGCTGCGCGTCCGTCGCCTGCTCGCCAGCGACGTCCCGCCGGGGGAGCGCAACTGTTTCGTGCTGCACGAGCTGGCCGACCTGCAGGTCCTCGACGGACCTGAGCGCGCCGCCGCTCAGCGCGGCCCCAAGCGGGCGGAGGTGGCGGCCCGGCCCTGGTACGCCACCTCTCGCCGCTGGACGTTCACCCCGCTGCGGTAGCCAGATTCTCCGGGGCACCCCCGCCTATGACGAAGGTCAGGACCGGTCATCCAGGTGGCCGGTCCTGACCTTCGATCTGTGTATCGGGCGCAGCCCGGCGCCGCCGCGGCAGTGCAGCGGCGGGTCAGAAGTCGCGGAGGAGGAAGCCGGCGTCGGCGCGGCGGTCGGGGATGCCCGCCTCGCGCAGGGCGTGCCAGACCGTGGCGGCGTTCATGGCGATCGTGGGGACACCCAGCCAGTGCTCGGCCTCGGCGGCCAGCGCCACCGCGCCCAGGTTGGTGCCGACCACCACAATCGCGTCGGGGCGGTGCGTCGCCAGCGTGCGCAGGCCGGCGATGACCTGGCCGGGAGTCGTCTTTGCGATGTCGGTGGCGGAGGTGCGACGCAGGCTCTTGACGTGCACCACATCGAAGCCGCAGTCCCGCAGGTACTGGCTGGTCAGCTGGTCCGATTCGGGCTGGTAGGGCGTCAGCACGGCGATGCGGGTCGCGCCGATGCGCTGCAGGCCGGCGATGACCGCGGCCGGGCCGGTGGTGACGGGCAGGCCGGCCTTCTGGGCGACGGCGTCGACGAACTCGGCGCCGCCGCGCACGCCGCGCCGCATCACCTCGGCCGACATGGCGATGACGATGCGGTCGGGGGCCAGGGTGAGCACATCGCGCAGGGCCACGTCGAACGACGCTTCCATCTGGTCGAGCAGGTCCTTGGCGGCGGCGTCGGAAGCCATCGACGGCCGGGATATGTATGCGCGCCCGGCGTGGAAGGTCACGCCGGGCGGGCAGAGCATGGCAAGGTCATGCTCGACCATGATGTTGGTCGACGGAATGATGACGCCCCACTTATTGCGGATCGCTGTCGGAGGTACCATGGCCATCAGCGTAATGATCCTGGGTACTTATTCCTAGTGTGATACTTGAGGCTCCAACGGGCCGGTGAAGGGGACGCACGTGAACGAGACCGAGATCGCGCTGGCTGCCTGGGTGCAGAACGGCCAGGAGCAGGTCACCGATCAGAAAACGTACGTACAGGCCGTCGCTGCCGCCCGCTACGTGATCCGCAAGGTGATCCGCATCGTCGACGACGCGGCCCGCGACCACGGGTTCGACCCGCTGGCGCACCAGGCGCTGATCCAGATCTTCGGCGTGATGGACGAGCCGCTGACGGTCAGTCAGCTGGCGGAGCGTCTCGACGTGGTCCCGGCGTTCGCCTCGCGCCTGGTCCGGGACCTGGAGCGGCGCGGACTGGTCGAGCGGCAGCGCACCGACCAGGACAAGCGGATGACCCGCGTGGTCGCCACCGCCGAGGTCGGCCCGGTCCTTGCCGGCATCAACGAGCAGGTCCAGGCCCACGCGGGGCTGTTTCACCGCCAGCTCTCTGAAGACCAGCGTCAGGCGGCACTGGTGGTGCTGGCGTTCTTCGTGGGGATCAAGGCCGGATCGCCCGTGGGGGAGAGTCTGCGGGCCAGCTTGCAGCTCGCGCCGGTCGAGGAGGCCACGGTAAAGCCCGGCGGCCGCACCGCGCGGGCGGCGTCTGCCCGAGGCGCCGCCTGAGCGGCGCTGTGACCGACCCGTCCTGGACGCGACGTCCCCAAGTAGTTAACCTCACTTAAGCACTGTAGTTGAGTGTTAGGGGTTGGGGTCGTGCTCGCATCATCGTTCGCCGATCGCGCGCTGCGCACCTGCGCCGCGCCGGTCGACGCGTCCGCACTGGCCGCTGCGAAGGCGGCCCTCGCGTCGGCCGGCGCGAGGACCGGCGCGAGGGCCGCGCCGGCGCTGCACCGGATCGCGGCACAGGCGCCGTACGGCCCGGACATCACCGACCCGCTCACCACCGCCCTGCTGGCCGCGGCACTGCCCGAGGACCGGCACCGCCAGGACGGGTCCGCCGGGGCGGCGTGGGCGTGGCGCGTGTGTGCTGCGGCCGCCGCCGGGGTGGACGCGCCCCGGCCGGCCGCCACCCGCGATCCCGCCGGCGCCGGATGTGATCCCGCCCTGGCCGTGCTCATCGGCGCGGAACTGGCCGTGCGGCTCGCCGCCGCGCTCGGGCCCCGCCACGCGGCCGTCTGGGATCCGGCGGGCAGTGTCGGCGTGCTCGGGGCGGCCGTGACCGCATGCCTTGCCGGTGGAGCCACACACGGCCGGCTGACCACGTCGCTGTGCATCGCGGCCAGCCTCACCGGCGGCCACCGGTTGCACGACGGAACGCCGCTGGGCGACCTGACACCGGGTTTCGCCGCCGCCGCGGGCGTGCTCGCCGCGGCACTGGCCGGCCATGGCGTCACGGCGTCGCCGACCGCGCTGGAGGGGCCACGCGGCCTGCTGTTCGCGTACGGCGACCGGGCCGCCGCGGCCACCCTGCTGGAGGGCTTCGGCACCGTCTGGATCGCCCTGGAACCCCAGCGCCACGCGGCGCTGGTGCCCGCCGAACTTGTCCCCGTCGAACCCGCCCCCGTCGAACCGGTCGCCGGTGCGGATCTCGCGGCGCGGCTGGCCGCCTTCACCAGCGGGCTCGACCTCGACACCGTGCCCGAGAGCGCCCGCCACGCCGGGCGGCGCGCCCTGGCCAACGTCATCGGCCTCGCCGTCGACGCCGCCGACCACCCCGCCGTGCTGGCCGTCGCCGACACCCTCCGCGACCTCGGGCTGCGCGGCGGCGTGCCTGTCGCCGGGCGTGGCGAGACCGTGTCCGGATACGCGGCGGCGCTGCTCATGGGGTACGCCATGCACGTCGAGGACTTCGACGACACGCACCTGCGCACCGTGTTGCACCCCGGCGCCCCGGTCGTCGGCGCCGCCCTCGCCGCCGCGGCCGTCGTGGACGCCGACGGCCGGGACGTGCTCGCCGGCGTGGTGGCCGGGATCGAGGTCGGCAGCCGGGTCGGCATCGCGCTCGGGCCCGGGCACTTCGACCGCGGCTGGCACGTGACCGGGACCGCCGGGCACGTCGGCGCGGCCGCGGCCGCGGCCCGGGTGCTGCGGCTCGACGCCGAGCAGACCCGGCACGCCCTGGCGATCGCCGGCTCGCTCGCCGCTGGCGTCACCGAGCAGCTCGGCTCGATGACGAAGGCCATGCACGTCGGCCGGTCGGCCGCAGACGGGCTGCAGGCGGCGCTGCTGGCCCGTGCCGGGCTGACCGGTGCCGCCGACCCGTTCGGCGCGCCCGCCGGCCTCGCCGCCGCGCTCGCGCCCGCCTACGACCCGGGCGCCGCGCTGGAGCACCTCGGCGAGAAGTGGGAGGCCGAACAGAACGCCTTCAAACCGTACAGCTGCGGCATCGTCTCCCATCCGGTGATCGACGCGGCGATCGCGGCGCGGGACGCCGGGCTGCCGGCCGAGGACATCGAACGGGTCGTGGTGACGGTCCGGCCGGTGGTGCTGGAGGTGATGGGCGTGCACGAACCCGTGGACGGGCTGCAGAGCAAGTTCTCGGTGTACCACTGCTTCGCTGTCGGGATGCTCGACGGTGGGGCCGGCCCGGCGCAGTACACCGACGCGCGGGCGAGCGACCCACAGGTGGTCGGGCTGCGGCGCAAGGTCGAGGCGGTCACCGACCCGGAGATGCCGAAGGACGCGTGCCGCGTACAGGTGTGGCTGCCCGGCGGGGTCACCCATACGTTCACCGTTCGGCACGCCACCGGCAGCGTCGCCGCGCCGATGACCGACGCCCAGCTGGAGGCCAAGTTCCGGCTGCTTGCCGTGCCGGTGCTCGGCGACGACGGCGCCGCGCGACGCTGGCGGGCCGCGATGAGCGTCGACGGCCCCGGCGACGGCCTGCGCGAGCTGGTCCGGGCATGACGCCGCAGATCCTCGGCACCCTCGCGGAGAAGGTGCAGCCGGCGCACACCGCCCTCGTGCTCGTCGACATGTGCAACGACTTCCTCGACCCGCGCGGCAAGACCGCGACCCGCGGCGGCCGGTCCCTCGACCACGGCCGGCGGGTGATCCCGGCGATGCGCCGGCTGCTGACCGCGGCGCGGGCGGCCGGGCTGTTCGTGGTGCACGCGCAGCACACCACGCTGCCCGGGCACGCCAGCGACTCCGGCCCGTGGCTCGACGCGCGGTCGCGGGCCACGTTCTCCGTCACTGACCTGTGCGTGCAGGGCAGCTGGGGGCAGCGCATCATCGACGAGCTCGCCCCCGAGGGCGGTGACGTGGTCGTGCAGAAGTACCGCTACAGCGCCTTCGCCGGCACCAACCTGGACCTGCTGCTGCGGTCCGCCGGGGTGTGCACCGTGATCTGCGCCGGGGTCTCCACCAACGTGTGCGTCGAGGCGACCGCCCGCGAGGCGTTCAGCGCCGACTACTACGTCGTGCTGCCCGAGGACGCCTGCGGCTCTTGGTCGGTGCCGCTGCACGAGGCCGCGCTGGAGACGGCCCGGCACCGCTACGCCACCGTCTGCACCACCGACGAGCTCGCCGCGATCTGGAAGGACGCCTGATGGACCTGCAACTCGCCGGCCGCCTCGTCGCCGTCACCGGCGCGGGGGCGGGCATCGGCCGGGCCGCCGCCCTGCAACTGGCCGCCGAGGGCGCCCGGCTTGTCCTGGCCTCCCGCGACCCCGGCCGGCTTGAGGCGCTCGCCGCGCAGGCCCGTGAGGCCGGCGCGCCCGAGGTCACCGTCGTCGCCGCCGACCTGACCACGACCGAGGGCGTGGCCACACTGTCGGCCGCGGCAGCCCGCCACGCGCCGCTGTGGGGGCTGCTCGCCTGCGTCGGATCGACCCCGATCGGCACGTTCGACGAGATCGACGACGGCGCCTGGCAGTCGGCGTTCACCACGAAGTTCCTGGGTTCGGTACGGGTGATGCGTGCGGCAGCGGCGCTGATGCGCGACGGCGACGGGGGGCGCATCGTGCTCGTCGCCGGCAACGCGGCCCGTGACGCGCCGCCCGGCATGGTGACCTCGACCGCCATCAACGCCGCACTCGACGGCCTCGTCGCCAGCGGCGGCCGCTTCTTCGCGCCGCACGGCATCGGTGTCGCCGGGCTGCACCCCGGCCCGACCCGCACCGGCCGGTACACGGCACTGCTGGCCCACCGCGCGGCGACCGCCGGCGTCGACGAGGCCACGGCGGCGGCGACCCTCAACGCACAGATTCCCACCGGCCAGCCGGCCGAGCCCGGCGATGTTGCCGCGGCGGCCGCGTACCTGCTGTCGCCACGGGCGGCGCACATCGTGGCCACCAGCATCACCGTCGACGGCGGTCAGACCCGATAGGAGCATCGTCGCGATGACGTGGATACCGCACCAGCTGCCGGCGCAGCTGCCCCGGCTGACCGGCCCGGACGGCACCGACCTGGTGGTCATGCCGATCCTCAACGTGGAGTCGTGGCCCTTCGACCGGCCGATGCCACGCAAGCTGCTCACCGCCCCGCACGGCCGCGACAACGTGCCCGACGTGCCGAACTTCAGCTGGGTGGACTACGGCCTGCGGGCCGGCATCGAGCGGCTCGTGGACGGCTTCGCCGGCCGCGGCCTGCCGGTCGGGCTGAGCGTCAACGCGGCCATCCACACCGACTATCCCGCCGTGTTCGAGCTGTTGCTGGCCACCGGGTGGGAGTTCATCGCACACGGCGTACGCCAGGAGGCGGTGACCGGCGCCCCCGACGAACGCGCCGCGATCCAGGAGTCGCTGGACCTGCTCACCGCGAGCACCGGCCGGCGCCCGCGCGGCTGGATGGGCCCGGGTCTTGCCGAGACCGTCCACACCCCGCAGGTGCTGGCCGACCTCGGCGTGCGCTACGTGCTCGACTGGGCGGTCGCGGACCATCCACTGTGGATGAGCACCGCGCCGCCGCTGCTGGCCGTGCCGTACAACTTGGAGCTCAACGACAGCGTGGTGGTCGCAGTGGAGCACCAGCCGATGCCGGAATATGTGCGGCGGGTCCGTGACACCGTCGCGGTCCTCAAGGCCGAGGCCCGAGCCGAGCGCAGTGCCCGGGTCCTGGCGCTGCCGATGCACCCGCACCTGCTGGGCGTGCCGCATCGCGTCGGCGGCTTCTTCGACATCGTCGAAGAACTCGCCGCCGACCCGTCGGTCACCTTCGCCGGTCCGGGCACCGTGGCCGACTGGTTCACCGCCCAGGTCCCGGCGGCGATCGCATGAGCGGTCCGGAGCGTAGCGGAGGGGACGGCATGAGCGCGTTCGCCGACCGGATCGCCCGCGCCATGGGTGTGCTGTTCGTGCCCGGCGGCCGGCCCGAGCGCTTCGATCGCGCGGCCGGCACCGGCGCCCCCGTCGTCATCGACCTCGAGGACGCGGTCGCGCCGCCGGACAAGGCCGCGGCCCGGTCGGCGGCGATCGCCTGGCTGGCCGCCGGCAACCTGGCCGCGGTGCGGATCAACGCCGTCGGCACCGAGTGGCACGACGACGATGTCGCCGGACTGTCCACCGTGGACGCCGCGGTCATGCTGCCGAAGGCCGAGGACCCGGCGGCGATCGAGGCCCTCGCGGGTCGGCTGGGTCGTTCGCCGGCGGTGATCGCGCTTGTGGAGACGGCGGCCGGGGTGCTCGACGCGGCCCGGATCGCCCGTGTCCGCGGTGTGGCCCGGCTGGCGTTCGGCCACCTTGATCTTTCCGCTCAGCTCGGCGTCGACCCCGCGGACCGGGCGGCGCTGGCCACCTGCCGGCATACGCTGGTCCTGGCGAGCGCGGCGGCGGGCCTGCCCGGCCCGATCGACGGCGTCACCACCGACCTGTCCGACGACGCGCTGCTGGCCGACGACGTCACCTACGCTCGCAGCCTCGGCTTCACCGGCAAACTGTGCATCCACCCGCGGCAGGTCCCGCTCGTCGACGCCGCGTTCCGCCCGTCGGCGGACGAGATGGCCTGGGCGGCCAGGATCGTCGCGGCGGCCGCCGCCGGCGGGGCGGTCGTGACCGTGGACGGCCGCATGGTCGACCGGCCGGTCGTAGAACGGGCCCGCCGTGTGCTGGAGCGAGGAGGAGCCGGTGGCTGAGGTGCTGTTGCAGGCCGGCCCGGTGCAGGCGCTGGCCGCGCTGTTCGACACCGGGCTGCCCGCGCCCGGACCCGGTGACCCGCTGCCGCCGCTGTGGCACTGGGCCGCGCTGCCGGCGTGGCCGCCGGCCGGGGAGACCGGACCAGACGGGCACCCGCGGCACGTGACGCCGCCGCATCCGCCGGGCTTCCCGCGCCGCATGTTCGCCGGTGGCACCGTGCGCCTGCTCGCCCCGCTCACCGTCGGCTCGACGGTCGATCGCACCGTCGAGGTCCTCTCCACCACCCCGAAGTCCGGCCGTCAGGGCGAGTTCGTCCTGTCCACGGTGCAGACCCGGCTCACTCGCGAGGACGGGGTGCTGGCCGTGGCCGAGACGCAGGACATCGTGTACCGGCCGGCCTCGCCTCCGATCTCCGTGGCGCCGGTGCTGCCGGAGGCGTCCTCGGTCGACGCGCTGCTGTCGCCGGGCGGGCCAGGGGAGTGGGTGCTGCGCACCGACCCGGTGCGGCTCATGCGGTTCAGCGCCGCGACCGCCAACGGCCACCGCATCCACTACGACTTGGCCTACGCCATGGGCGTGGAGGGATACCCGGGGCTTGTCGTGCAGGGGCCGCTGATGACCCTGGCGCTGCTGGAGACCGTCCGCGTGCGCGGCGCCGGTCCGGTGAGCGAGGTGACCCACCGCAACGTGCGGCCGCTGTTCTGCGGCCAGGAGGCCCGCATCGCCGGCACCGACGAGCTGTCACTGTCCACGGTGGACGGTGTGCACGTGACCGCCTGCGTCGTCAACGGACTCCGTATTCCTTGAGCAGTCCACGGCTGATGATGGTCTTCTGGATCTCGCTGGTGCCTTCGCCGATGAGCAGGAACGGTGCTTCGCGCATCAGGCGTTCGATCTCGTACTCCTTGGAATAGCCGTAGCCGCCGTGGATGCGGAACGATTCCTGGACGACCTCGGCGCAGTACTCGCTGGCCAGGAGTTTCGCCATACCGGCCTCGACGTCGTTGCGCTGCCCGGAGTCCTTGAGCCGGGCCGCGCCGACCATCAGCGCGTGCGCCGCCTCGATCTTCGTGGCCATCTCGGCCAGCTTGAACGCGATCGCCTGATGCTTGACCAGCTGTTGGCCGAACGTCTGCCGCTGCTGCGCGTACCCGATCGCCAGCTCGAATGCCCGGATCGAGATTCCGCACGCCCGCGCCGCGACGTTGACCCGGCCGACCTCGATACCATCCATCATCTGATAGAAACCACGACCTGCCCCGCCCGGCCCGCCGAGCACCGCACCGGCGGGCACCCGCACATCCTGCAGGACCATCTCGGTCGTCTCGACGCCCTTGTACCCCATCTTCTCGATCTTCCCCGGGATGCTGAGCCCCGGCAGCGCTTCGTTCTCCCCGAAACCCGGCGCCTTCTCCAACAGGAACGTGGTCATGTTCCCGTACACCGACTCCGCCCCGAGATCGGTCTTGACCAGCGTCGCCACCACCGAGGAATGCGCACCGTTGGTCAGCCACATCTTCTGACCGTTGATCACATAACCGTCGCTGTCAGCCACCGCCTTCGTCCGGATCGCCGCCACGTCGGACCCGCAACCCGGCTCCGACATCGAGAACGCCCCACGAATCTCCCCCGCCGCCATCCGCGGCAACAAACTGGCCTTCTGCTCCGCCGAGCCGTGCTGCGCCACCAGGTACGCCACGATGAAATGCGTGTTCACGATCCCGGACACCGACATCCAGCCCCGCGACAACTCCTCCACCACCAGCGCGTACGTCAGCAGCGACTCACCCAGACCACCGTGCTCCTCCGGAATCGTGAGCCCGAACAGCCCCATCTCCCGCATCCCGTCCACAATGTCCGCCGGATACACATCACCATGTTCCAACCGCTGCGCATACGGGATGATCTCCTTGTCCACAAACGCTCGCACCGTCTCCAGAATCGACTGCTGCACATCGGTCAGACCGGGCGTCTGGGCCAGGCGGGCCATCGGCGGTGCCTCTTTCGTTGCGTGGAACGTCAGGTGCGCCAGAAGCGGCGCCACGCAACCGTATCGCCGCCATATGCTGGCCAGACACCCTTGTGGAACTTCTCACCGCGCAGCTGCGGCGGCATCCGAACGGGCCCCGGGACGCGGCACTGCAGTGGCGGGCGGGCGCCCTCGGGCCGGGCGTACTGCGTGCCGGCCAGAGGGCCTGTCGTCACTGCGGGAGCGTGAACTTCTGTGCGCCGCTGCCGTTGCAGTCCCAGATTTGTTGTCAATAGGCGGGGGTCGCTGCCGGGTACTTCGATGGCGGATCGCACCGCTCGCGGCGGCGAACTCACCGCCGCGGGACAGGCCGTAGGGAACCGTCCATAAAGGACGGACCGAACCGGTGCGTGGCGGCGGACGCTCGAGACCGTCGGTTGCGGCAGTCGGCCGGCGAAGTGATCAAATCACCGAAATGGGTGGGGGCTTGTCGGACCAGGCTTCCACCAGCGTTGCAGCCGCAACCATGGGGTCAGCCAGGCGCGTACCGCGCGGAGGGTCTTGGGCCAGCACAGGTGTAGTGCTGGCTGCGGCGGTGGAAGGCCCCTCTCTCCGGGGCTGTCGGGTGACGGGTCCGCGCTCGGTTCACTGGGAGTGTCGAGTGTGGACGGTTGATCGGAGTGGTGGTCGAACCAGGCCTTCCAGCAGAACGAGAACGCGCAGTGGACCAGGTTCTGCTGGCGCTCGATCGCGACGGCGGAGCGGACCTCGTGGATGTTGGAGATCAGGCCGAGGTCCACCAGGTCCCGGTCGCAGGGCTGTTCGTCGATGAACGTCATGACCGTCGCCGGGTCGGGTCGGTGAAGTCGGCCCGGGTCTCGGTGCCAGCCCGTGAGGCTGGTCCGTTTCCCCGGGCCGCTTCCCGAACCCGGCGTGCACCTTTCAATGCACCGGGCTCTCCACAAGACCCGATCGGGTCGGTGATGCTCCTCATCAGGCTGCTGGCCAGGGCGACGGGGTGATCGATCCGCGGTAGCGGCTCTGCCTGGAGCTGACCTTGGTCACGTACCTCGATGAGGAGGGCCTCGCCGCGCTGGTCGCCACTCGCCGGGAATGCGTCAAGGTCGGCTGCGGACTCACCCTCGTGGGGTCAACGCCATGTTGCACCAGCGGCTGGCACTCAGCGGCCTGACCGCTCTGTTCGGCCTGTAAGTCAGCGACAGGCGACCCAGAGACCCGTCCGGCCACATTCAAGGTCGACAGGCGGCAGGACGCGCTGCGCCTCTGCGACGGCGGCCTTCAGCTGGTCGAGCAGCATGGGGACCGGCCAGTTCTGCCCCGTCGATGTCGCGGCCCGCGAGGTACGCCAGGACGCTGCGTGACACCTGCAGCTGTGCCTCCACGAAACCAGCAGTGCCACGACTTCCGATTCGTCCCGCCGAACCACGAGATCAACCTACGAGGGCGACGTGGGTTCGGTGCCGCATCCACGATCTAACCTTGATGGTCGGGTGGGATGTTCTCCGAACGGCACCTCCCGCCGGCGGGAGGTGGCAAGCACGCAACGCGACACAGAACCGGACTAAAACAGGAAACTTGGCTAAAATAGTGCACATGAATGTCGGTTCGCTGTCCCGGCTGGTGCGACCGACACCCCCGCCCCTGGGGTTGGGGATCGCCGTTACAGTCGTGCTGATCGTGGCGGAGACCCTCCTGGTCTATCCGCTCCAGCAGGCCATGACACCGTTCTACCCGGGCATGATCTACATCGTCGGTGTGCTGGTTGCCTCGATGGTGTGGGGAATGCGGCTCGGGATGGCCACCGCGGTGGCGAGCACCGTGGCGTTCGTCTTCTTCCACGTCCAACCCGTCGAAACGTTCGGCGCCTCCGACGTGCCGCAAGTCGTCGGATTGGCGGTCCTGCTCATCGTCGCTGTGGCCATGAGCGCGGTGGCGGACCTGTCCCGGCTGCGCACCGTCCAGGCCGAGGAGTCTGACCTCACCGCCGAGATGGCCCGGCTGCTGCTGCACGCAGAGGACCTCCCCACGGTGCTGCCCGCGGTCGCGCAGTGCATCGCGCGATCGTTCAAGCTGCCGGACACGGCGATCCACCTCGCCGTCGTCCCCGGCGATGACCGGCACTCGGCGTTTCCGCTTCGCGTCGGCGCTGCCCCGCTTGGGACCCTGGTGGTGCCGGTCGACGTGCCCGAACGGACGATGCGGCAGCTGCGGGAGTCCGTTGTGCCGGCGTTGGCGTCGCTGCTGCACGCCGGCTGCGAACGTGCGGCCGTGTTGGATTCGCTGGAAGCGAGCCGGGAGCATCTGCGTCGGCTCGCCGCCGAGCAAGCCGCGTTGGGGCGGGTGGCGAAACTCGTGGCGGACGGTGGCCGTCCACCCGAGGTCTTCGACGCCGTCACAACAGAGCTGTACAGGCTGCTGGGTGAGTCCTACAGCACGTGGTTGTGCCGCTTTGAAACCGACGCCGCGGCCAGCGTTGTCTCGACCAGCGTGTCCGGCCTGAGCGCCGACCAACTGCGCCTGCCGGTCGAGGGCGACAACGTTCTGGCGCTGGTGCGGGACACCGGCTGTGCCGCCCGGATGGACAGCTTCGAAGACGCCGCCGGTCCCATCGGCGCGTTCGCCCGTGAGCTGAGCGTCCGGTCTGTGGTCGGGGTGCCGATCGTGGTTGAGGGGCGGCTGTGGGGTGTGGCGGGCGTCGGGTCGACCCGGCCCGAGCCGCTGCCGCCGGATACCGAGGCCCGCGTCGCGGCCTTTGTGGACCTTGCCGCCACCGCCGTCGCCAACGCCGACAGCCGGGCCGAGCTCGCCGCGTCCCGGGCCCGGTTGGTCGCCGCCGCGGACCAGGCCCGCCAGCGCATCGAGCGCAACCTACACGACAGTGCGCTGCAGCATTTCCTCGCCGTCGCGATGCAGTTCGGTGTCGTAAAGGCCAGCCTGCCGCCGGAGCTGGAGCAGACCAAGGCGGAGCTGTCGCGCGCCCTGTGCGGTCTGAACAATGCTGTGGACGACCTGCGGGAGATCTCCCAGGGCATCCATCCAACGCTGCTCGCCGCAGGCGGCCTGGCACCAACGCTGAAGGCACTGGCCCGCCGATCGCCGGTGCCGGTCGAACTCGACCTCCACACCTGCCCGCGCATGCCCCCGGTAGTTGAGACAGCCGCCTACCATGTCGTGTCCGAAGCGCTGACCAACGCGGCCAGACACGCCCACGCCACAGTCGTGCACGTGCAGGCGGCAACCCGGGACGGCACCCTGCACGTGTCGATCCGCGACGACGGCGTCGGCGGCACCGACCCGCACCGCGGGACCGGCATCACCGCCCTGCAGGACCGCGTCGAAGCACTCGGCGGACACCTCACCGTCACAAGCCCCACCAGCGGCGGCACCCTACTGCAGGCGGCCATCCCAACCACATCCGCCCCCTGAGTCCCTCCTGAGTAAGAACTCAGTTCAGAAAGAGTTGGCGGAGGCAGATCACTGAGCGGGCCAGGCTGCTGAGTGCTTGATGGACGTCGGCTCGGCGTTCGGTGCGCAGTCGCAGCGGACAGCGACCACGATCACGTCCGGCGGAAACCGGAGCCCGGCGGACCCGACCGCGGCGGCCACGACAGCTGGCGGGCTTTGAAACAGCGGCGAGCGCCCTCGTGCCGGTCAGTCACTGACATGGGGGGTGTTGCGTGGCCTTGAGACAGGCGGTAGCCGGCGACCGCCAGCCAGACCAGGCCGAGGAACCGGGCGATCGGCAGCAGCATTGCGGTCTGCGGCCAGATCAGCGAGACCGCGGCGAGCCCGGCCACGGCCGCGATGGCGACGCCGATCGCCGCCATCGACCTCAGCGCCAGCGATGTCGCGACGGTGATGTGCGGGCGGGAGGAGGACGGCCGCCCGGGTCCGCCCGCATTGGCAACTGGCACTGAACATGCTGATCAGCCCCGGCGTCGACCACACCTTCGACGAGGGAACGAACGTCGAGGCCATCCGCACCCACCTGGCCGGCTCTGTCGAAGCCGATGTGAAGCCTGGCGTGTAGTTGAATCCGCTACGGCATCTATGGATCCGGGGCCAGATCGGAGGTGTGGGCATGCGCGACCGTGACCTGTGAGCGCCAGGGCGATGCCGGCCCCTTGCGGCATCGCCCATCCAGCGTCGGATCCTGCTGTCGCGGACCGCGACCTGGGCTGATCGCCCAGGTCGCCGGCTGGCGCAGGCGACCGATCACAGGCCGGGGAGCTGGACGCGCTGCTGGATGGTCAGCGGTGGTGGTGGCCCAGGTATTCGTCGCGGTGGCGCAGCATGATCAGCAGCATCAGCGGAAACATCGCCGCGTGTTCGATCACCATCGCGGTGCCGGCCGACAGCAGGTCGAGCCGGACGAACGGCACCATCGCGACGCCGGGCACCAGCATGGCCAGGCTCATCTGCAGGTTGCTCGTCCAGCTGTGGCGCCGGATCGCCATCCAGGCGGCCATGCCGAGGGCCATCGTGGCGCCCATCTCCACGAGCGTCAGTTCGGGGAAACGCTCCATCGAGTAGTCGGCGCCGGACATGGCGAGGGTCACGCGCAGCGCGCCGCCCAGCAGCAGCATGCCGGCGAACATGGCCACCACCATTTCCACGTAGTGGCGGGCGAAACGGCCCCAGTTCGGCGACCGGCGCGCCGGTGCGGCGGCGCCGAGGTGTTCGGTCTTGTCCATGGTGGCAGTCTCGGCGCCGCCGGCTCCCGGGCGCCAGGTGTCGCGCGCACGACATCCACCGCCGTTGTGCATCCCGGGAGTGTGCGAAGTGCATGCCGCATTCGTGTCCTCGCCACTAGTTGCGGGCGCCGTGTCGTCGACAGACTCGACACCGTCGGCACAACGCGAGGGAGGACACCATGAGACTCGGGAAATGGCGCCGCCGGCTGCTGCGGATCGGCGTCTTCATCCTCGCCGTGGCGATGCCACCCACTCTGGTGGGCGTCACGAACGCCATCTCGTACAAGAACACCTTGTACGAGATGGCCGCCGATACGGCGGTGCCGGCGGAACTGCGGGACACGAAGCCGCCGGTCCACGATCCGGCCAAGCGCACGGTGGTGATCCTCCTGGGCAACCTGGGCGCCAACGTGGGCGACGCGCTGAACCCGTACGAGACCTTCGCCGCGACCGGGGCGTTCAACGTCTACACCGTCGCGCCGGAGCGCCGGCGGGTGCCGTTGCTCGGCGGTCTGGACATCGTTCCCGACCTCAGCCTCGCCGAGCTGGACAGCCAGCTCGCTGGCAAGGCGCCGGACGTGGTCGTGGTGCCGCAGACGCCACAGCCCGACCAGCCGGTCAACGCGCCGGTGCGGGAGTGGCTGGCACGCCAGGCCGGGCATGGTTCGCTGGTGCTCGGCGTGTGCATCGGCGTCGAGCTGGTGGCCGCGGCCGGGCTCCTGGACGGGCGGGATGCGACGTCGCACTGGTACCGGCTCGGCGCGCTGGAGGAGGCGTACCCGGGCGTCGGCTGGCGGCGGGGTACCCGCTACGTCGACGACGACATCATCACCACCGGTGGGGTGCTGTCCGGCATCGACGGCTCGCTGCGGGTCATCGAGCGTATGCTGGGCACCTCGGCGGCGACCGCCGCAGCGGCCGCGGTGGGGTGGCGGCACTACTCGCCCGGCGCTCCGGCGCCGCTGCCGGAGTCGACCTTCGGGCTTCGCGACACGGTCGCCGGGGTGAACCTGACGTTCCGGCCGAGACCCACCATCGGCGTGGTGCTGACCGACGGCGTCGGCGAGGTTGAGCTCGCCTCGATCTTCTGCACGTACACCGAGGCCGCATACGCCGCGCGCACGGTGGCGCTGGGCGCCGGGTCCACAGCACCGGTGCGCTCGCGGCACGGTCTGGTCTTCGTCCCGCGCGGCGACGCCTTCGCCGAACGCGGCCTGGACCGCCTCATCGTCCCGGGCGCCGGGGCTGCCGTCACGAAGCGGGCCGACCTTGACGCCCGCGCGCGCCGGTCGCTCGGCCTCGTACCGGAGTATCCGCACGCCCAGCCCGGCTTCGCCTTCGACGCGGCGCTGCGCGACATGGCCCGGACCGTCGACGTGCCGACCGCCCGGTGGCGGGCCAAGACCCTGGAGTACCCGCCGTCGGACCTCAAGGGCGTCACCGGACCGGGCTGGCCGTGGTGGGCCCTGCTGCTGCCGCTGCTCTACGGCCTCGGCGGCGTGGCCTGCGTCGGCGCGGTGTGGTGGGCCGTCGGGGCGCTCCGTCGCCGGCGCGGTGGCCGGGCCGAACGGACCGCGGAGGTCACCCGGGAGGCGGTCGAGGCGGTGCCGTGACGGCGATCAGGGTCCTCGTCGCTGAAGATTCGCAGGTGTACCGCCACACGCTGGTTGCAGTCCTGGAGCTGGAGGACGACCTGCAGGTGGTCGCCGCGCTGGCCTCGGGGGACCGGATCGTGCCGGTCGCCCGGGTCCTGGCGCCGGACGTCGCGGTGCTGGACCTGGACCTGCCCGGTGTCGACGGCTTGGCCGCGGCCGCGGCCCTGCGCGCCGCGCTCCCGGCCTGCCGGGTGCTGATCCTGACGGGCCTGGCGGTCGCCGGGATCGAGCCGCGGGTCCGGGCCTGCGGCGCCGCGGGCTACCTGTCCAAGGCGGCGTCCGCGGCCGACATCGTCGCGGTCGTGCGGCGGATCGCCGGCGGCCGCGCATGACCGCCACCGCCATCCGGTCGACACCGCCGGGACCGGTCCCCTCGTAACGACCGGTCGGCGCCGGTCACGTCACGTCAGGACGATCGGGAGCCGCGCGGCGAGCTCGCGCATGGCGGCCCGGTCGTCGTCGATCGGTGCCCGCCGGCCGGTGGCCAGCAGCAGCGCGTCCGTATCCGAAAATGAGCCGGGGAACGCGGCACCGCAGATCTTCTCGAGCAGCTCGCGCGACTCCGCCAGCCCGTCCGCCGGCGGCCCGGCGACATGCGGCAGATGCGCGACCAGGTCGAGGTGGTGCAGCGTCCACTCCAGCACGTACGCACGAAGGTACTCGCCCACGGTGAGCACCTCGCCGCGGGTGCCGACCCGCAGGCCAGGGTCGGCGAGCTCGGCCGCGCGCCCGGCGGCCGCACCGACGTCGTCGAGGTGGTGCTGCAGCAGCCACGGCTCGTCGTAGGCCGTGGCGAGCCGGACCGTCAGCGCATCGAGCGGGTCGTCGCCGGTCGGCAGCGTCTCGGCGACGCTCCAGTAGGTCACCGCGTCGCGGGTCGGCGCCGTGCCGGCGGGCGTCACCAAGGTGATCAGCACGTCCTGGGCGTCGATGACGAGGTGACACACCAGGTCTCGCACCAGCCAGCCGGCGCAGCCGGAGGGCCGGGCGAAGTCCTCGTCGCGCAGGCCGGCGACGGTCGCGCGTAACGCGGCCCACGCCCCCGAGAAGGCACCGGAGGCGGGCCGCGCCACCCGCTTCTCGTAGCGGCGAACGGCAACCGCCAATGTGCCGCCGGTGATCTCGGCCTGGTAGTCGGCGGGTCCCGCGTCGTACCATCCCAGCCGCTCGTAGAACCGGCGAGCGCGGGCGTTGCCGACGGCCACCGCCAGCCAGGCGACCGGGTGCCGCTGCGCGATCCGGGCCTCGGCGTCCGCCATCAGCGCGCCCGCCACGCCGCTGCCCCTGGCCTCCCGGCTCACGTACACCTGCTCGACCTCGTCGTCGAGCACGGTGACGAATCCGACGAGCCCGGACCCGGTCGTCGCCACGGTCGTCGCGGCCAGCCGGCCGGGAACCCGCCGGCGGAAGTCGTCGAGCCGGCGATGTTCGTGCAAGGCGTCCGGCACGTGTCCCCGGTGCCCGTCATGCCAGCCGTCGTGCCAGATGCGCGCGATCGCCTCGACGTCGGCGGTATCCGCCGGTCGCAGTCGCCTGTCGGTCATCTACCTCGCCTCGCCGTGCTCGACCCGTGCGGGGGCGCCCAACACGGCCGGAACAGTTTACGCAGGGGCGGCTTCAGCCCGGCTTCATCAACGTCGGCCGGGCGAGCCGGTCGAGCGTGCAACGTGCATGCGGTGCGCGGGTGCACCGCACGTCGAAGTCGTGACCGCGGCACTTGCCGGGCCCTTCCCCGGCGGCCAGACTCGAACGCGTCGAGGACATCTGAGCGGCGCCGGCGATGGAGGCCACCATGCAGGACATCGACGGGATCAGTACCGCGGCGCCAACGCTGCTGGGCTCGCTCCTCGCGCCGACCACGCTCGCCGGGCTCCAGCTCGGCAGCCGGCTCGTAATGGCTCCCATGACGCGAGGCCGCTCACCGGGCGGCGTCCCGACGCCCGAGGTCGCCGCCTACTACCGGCGCCGCGCGGAGCACCGCATCGGCCTCATCATCACCGAGGGGGTTCTCGTCGGCCATCCAAGCGCCGGCCACGAGACGGCGGTACCGCGGATGACGGCCGGCCCGGCCGAGAGCGGCTGGCGGCTGGTCACCGATGAGGTGCACGCCGCCGGTGGCCGGATCGCCGCCCAGCTGTGGCACGTGGGCAGCGCCCGCGAATGCACCGACGGCATCGCGGCGTGGACCCCGTCCGGTGTGCCGCACGGCACCCACGCGATGACCCTCGCCGACCTGGACACCGTTGTCACGGTGTACGCCGAAGCCGCCCGCTCGGCGGTCCGGGCCGGCTTCGACGCGGTCGAGATCCATGCCGCGCACGGCTACCTGCTCGACGAGTTCCTCTGGTCGCGCACCAATCGGCGCACCGACGGCTTCGGCGGATCGGCGGCCGGCCGGGCCGCCTTCCCAACCGAGATCATCCGCGCGGTCCGCGCGCAGCTGCCCGCCGGCATGCCGCTCATCGTGCGGTTCTCCCAGTTCAAGGAGCGCGACTACGCCGCTCGGATTGCCGGCTCAGCCGCCGAGTTGGCGGTGATCCTCGAGGCCTTCGCCGCCGCCGGTGCCGACGTGCTGCACGCCTCGCAGCGCAGGTTCGCCGATCCCGCGTTTCCCGGCTCGTCACGCAATCTGGCCGGCTGGGCCCGGCACATCACCGGACTGCCGTCCATCACCGTCGGTTCGGTCGGCCTGACCCGCGCGTTCCTGAGCTCGGGGGCGCTGCGCGGCCTGCTCGATCGCCTCGACGCGGGTGAGTTCGACCTGGTCGCCCTCGGCCGCGTCCTGCTGGGCAACCCGGCGTGGGCGACCCTGGCCGCGGCCGGCCGGCTCGACGAGATCCACGACTACCAAAAGTCCGACGAGGAGCGGTACGTCTAGGCGAAGCCGTTCTGAAGCCGGCGGACGTTACGGTCGGAGCAGGTCCGCTTGCCGTGACCTCGCAGCGTAGGTTCGTGCCGGCGCGGGCGACGTGGGACGGAGGCGGTGTGATGGGTGGTGGCCGCAGCCGTGCCGCGGGGGCCTCCGCACTCGCCTGGGCCTTCCCGACGGTGTTTCTGTGCCTGCTGCTCCCGGCAAGGATCGGCGTCGCGGTCGGCCTGGGGACCGGACTGGCCGGCGCCTTCATGGCGGCGGCGCTGTTCGGGCTGCCGCTGCTGTACACCATTCCGCGCGGCCGCCGGCTGTGGGACGCCTACACCTGGCCGCTGCTCACCGCGCAGGCGGTGCTGACGTACGTCCCGTTCCTGGTGTTCGGCGGGCAGTGGGCGGTCGGGCTGTCCGGCCTGCTCGGCGGCCTGCTGCTGCTGACGGTCGCACCCCGCGTGTCGTGGCTGCTGCTCGCCACCATCGTCGCGGTCGAGGCGGTGCTCCGCCTCGCCGTCTTCGGTGTGTACCCCGAAGGAGGGGCCCAGTTCGTCTCCTGGGTGTTCGTCGTGCCGATCGACATGGCCCTGCCACTGTTCGGCCTGGTCCGGCTGTCGAGCCTGGTCGCCGAGCTGCGCCTGGCCCGCACCGAACTGGCCGACGCCGCCGTCACCGAGGAGCGGCTGCGGACGGCCGCACGCCTGCGCGCGACGGTCGGCGATCGGCTCGAGGCGGTGACGGCACATGCCGGCGCCGCGCTGGCCGCGCTCGGGCCGGACCCGGACCGGGCGCGGGCGCACCTGGCCGAGGCGGCGCGGGTCGCGCGCCAGGCGACGGAGCAGGTGCGCCAGACCGTCGTCGCCGATCCGGCCGGTCGCACGGAGCCGCCGACACCGTGGCGGGTCGGCATCACCGTGGCGCCGCGGCTGGCGCTGCTGGTGCTCGTCGTCGACCTGGGCGCCTTCGCCGGTCACCACCTGGTGGTCGTTGCCGACGAGTTCGACGGCGGGCCGGCCGTCACTGCCGGAGTCGGCGTCATCGCCGTCGTTGCCGCGCTGCAGGCCTACCACTCGCTGGGCATCCGAGCCGGCCGGCGCCCGCGCGCCTGGGCCGCGACGCTGGCGGTACAGGTGCTGCTGCCGATCGTGGTTATCGCCGTCACGTTCGCCGACAAGGGAACGTCCCTGGTCGGGATGGTGGGCTTCCCGGCCGGCTCGTTGCTGCTGCTGGTGCCGGGGCGGTGGGCGTGGTTGTGCTTCACCGCGGTCGTCGCGAGCGTGTCGGTACCGCGGGCGCTCTTGTACCCGGATGAGGCGCCGGCGAGCGTGTACTTCATGGGGCTGGTGGCGTCGACGGGCCTGGCGGTGTACGGGCTGTCGCGCCTACCCGAACTCGCGGAGGAGCTGGCGGTCGCCCGGCAGGAGCTGACCCGCGCGGCCGCCGACGCCGAGCGCCTCCGGGCGGCTCGCGACGCGCACGACCTCCTGGGCCTGGGACTGTCCGTGGCCGCGCTCAAGTGCGATCTGGCGGGACGCCTGATCGGCCGCGACAACGCCGGGGCGCGCGACGAGCTCGAGGCGCTGGTGCGGCTGACCACGCAGACCCGCGCCGACATCCAGGCGGTCACCACCGGGGAGCCGGCCCTGTCGCTGCGAGCCGAGCTGGGCGCCGCGCGCAAGGTGCTGGCCTCGGCCGGCATCGATGTCGACGCCCGCATCGGGCCGGCCGCCGAGACGCTGCCGGCCGAGGCCGACGCGCTGCTGGCCACCGTGCTGCGGGAGGCGATCGCCAACGTGCTGCGCCACGCCATGCCCGCGCAGTGCGAGATCGACCTGAGCACGCGCGGTGACGAGGTCGTGCTCCGCGTCAGCAATGATGGGGTCGCGGCCGTACAGCCGAATCGTCAGCCCGCGCGGCCGGTGGAACCGGTCGCCGGTGGGCGCGGGCTGTCCAACCTCACCGCGCGCGTCGCAAGCGTCGGCGGCGGCCTCGCCGCGAGCACGGAGGACGGCCGCTTCACGCTCGACGTCCGGGCCCCCCTGCCGCCCGCGCCGGCCGGCCGTCCGATCGGCCTCGCCGACGTCATCGATCCGGCCGCACCCTGAGGACCCCGCGCTCGACCCTCGATGGCGCCTTACCGTCTACGCCGTCTCGACGGGCAGGTGGCCGAGACGGCGCCGGCGGCGACCTACGATCGACGTCATGGTGGGACACAACCTGCGTGTTCCGGTCAGTTCGTTCGTCGGACGGTTGCGGGAGCTCGGCCGTGTTCATGACCTGCTGGAGTCGCATCGGCTGGTGACCTTGACCGGCGCCGGGGGGTGCGGCAAGTCGCGGCTGGCCGTCGAGCTGTGCTGGTCATACGCCGGGGCGGCGACCGGCGCCGGGTCGCCGGGCGAGGGCTAGGCGGCACAAACCTCCGGGACGACTCCGGACTACTGCAGCCACCCTGACCGCCGCGCCACGTGAATGGCGTCTATCCGGTTGCGGGCGCCGAGCTTCGTGACGGCCGAGGCCAGGTAGTTGCGCACCGTCCCATATGACAGGTGCAGCTCGGCGGCGATGTCGGCCGGTTCGCTGCCCTCCGCGAAGCGCGCGAGGATCTCCGCCTCGCGCGGCGACAGCGGGCTCGGCGGAACCTCGAGCGCCGCCACTGCCAGGCGGGCGTCGATCACCCGCTCGCCGGCGGCGACCCGCCGCACGGCGGCGATGAGCTCCTGTGCTGGGGTGTCCTTGCCGAGAAAGCCGGCCACCTGTGCGGTCAGGGCGCGGCGCAGGTTGGCCGGCACGGCCAGGGCGGTGAGGATCAGCACGCGACACTCGGGAACCTCGTCCCGCAGCGCGGCGGCTGCGACGAGCCCGTCCATGCCGGGCAGGTCGATGTCGATGACCGCCACGTCGGGTCGCAGGGTCGTGGCGGCCGTGAGCACCGCGTCGCCGCGGGACACCTCGCCGACGACGTCCAGGTCGTCCTCGAGCGCGAGCACCGTGACCAGCGTGTCGCGCAGCACCTGCATGTCCTCGGCCACCAGCACCCGTGTCATGAGTTCCTCCTGACTGCGACCGCCGACCGGACGATACTGCGAGCGGCCTCACGCGTGAGGCGTCGGCCGGTCGAGCGTCGAGGTGCGCGGCGGCTCCGCGATCCGCTGTTCCCGCAACGCTTCCACGTCGCGAACCACCCTGCGGCGCGGACCGGCAGACCGAGGTGAAGCAGTCATGAACCTGATTGTCATACGCAGCAACCCGATCGACCGGCAACGACTCACCAACAAACCGAAAGATCTTTAATAGGCCGACGACGATACGACCGCGCAGCACCTGCCGTCGACGTACGCCGTGCACGCAAGGACGGAAGTGCGGCTCAGGGACGCGGATCCTCAGTCTGGTAGACGTCGGGTATGCCGTCGTCGTCGAGGTCGAGCTCCTCGATCTTGCGCACGCGGCGGTAGTGCGCGTTGCGGATGCGCAGCACGACCGAGGAGAGTACGGCGGCGAGCAGCGATCCGAGCAGGATGCCGATCTTGGCGTGGGCGTCGCGTTCGGTTCCGGCGCCGAACGCGAGCTCACCGATCAGCAGCGACACGGTGAACCCCATCCCGGCCAGGACCGACAGCCCGAACACGTCCCACCAGCTCAGATCCGCCGCGAGCCGGGCGCGGGTGAAGCGTTGCACCAGCCAGGTCGACCCGAGTACCCCGATCGTCTTGCCCAGCACCAGGGCGACGACGATCCCGACGGTGACCGTGTTGGCCAGCCGGGGGGCGAGCGGCCCATCCCCGACGACGGTCACGCCGGCAGCGAAGAACGCGAAGATCGGCACCGCGACACCGGCCGAGATCGGCCGCCACCGCCGCTCGAACTGCTGCGCCAGCTCGCAGCCGGAACCGTCGGGGCGGCGTCGCACCGGCACCGCGAACCCGAGCAGCACCCCGGCGATGGTGGCGTGCACACCGGATTCATGCATCAGTACCCAGGTCGCGGCCGCCAGTGGCAGCAGCATCCACCACGCCCGCACCTGCCGGTGGGTGAGCATCGCGAACAGGGTGAGCGGGACCAGTACCAGCGCCAACGGCACGAGGTTGACGTCGTCGGTGTAGAACAGTCCGATGATCGTGATGCCGAGCAGGTCGTCCACGACGGCGAGGGTCAGCAGGAACGTCCGCAGGGCCGCCGGCAGGTGCGCGCCGATCACGCCCAGCACGGCGAGGGCGAATGCGATGTCGGTCGCGGTCGGCGTCGCCCACCCGGCGAGGGCCTCGCGGTTGCCGGCGTTGACCGCCACGTAGAGCACCGCGGGGCCGATCATCCCACCGACCGCGGCGATCACCGGCAGCGCCGCCCGGCGCGGATCCCGCAGATCCCCGGCGACGAACTCCCGCTTGAGCTCCAACCCGGTGACGAAGAAGAACACGGCGAGGAGACCGTCCGCGGCCCACTGCGCCAGGGTCAGGTCCAGGCGCAGCGCGTGCGGACCGACCCGGACCGCGCTCAGGTCGTGGTAGAGGCCCCGCCACGGCGAGTTCGCCCAGACCAGCGCGATCACCGCTGCGACCAGCAGCAGCGCACCGCCGACCGTTTCCGTGCGCAGAATGTCGCCGATCCGGCTGGCCTCGCCCCAACTCCCGCGTCCGAGCAGCAGCGGGCGTTGACGTGTCCGGTCAGGTACGGGATTCATGCGGCTCCTGCGGGAAGGGTCGGCAAAAACATCGCCGACCAGGCTTCCCGGCACACCTGTCTGCCAGGTTACTCGATCACCCGACGCTGCGGAGCCTGCGTCCCACGGACGCCATGATCGGCATGACCTGGCGTCAACGGGTGGGCAAGGAGCCGGTTCGGTCCCGGCTCGTGATCGTGGCCGGTGTCGTGGTGTACGCCGCCGCGATCAGCCTGCACTGGGTGCACAGCACGGTCCTGTGGTTTCTCATCGCCGCACTGGTCGCAACGTGCGTCCTGGTGGTCCAGGTCTCTGCCGCCGCCTACAACTTGTGGGCGCTGAGCACAGCGGCGCGGCGCGCACGACCGGCGCGGTTCGTGCTGACGGACACGGGGTTCGGCATCGGTCTGCTTCTGTCATCAGGCGCCACCGTGCTGTGGATGCGGACCTTCTGCGCCTTCATGACGACGGTCGTGGCGCAGGTCCGGCGGTTCAGCAGCAACGACCCGGCGTCGTCGGCCATGACCACCGCGTTCGTCTGGTTCATGGCCGGCGTCATCGTGCTGATGACACTGCTGGCAGTCATGGTGACGGTGCCGAGCCGGCGTGGCGTCCCGCTGGAACTGACCGCTGCCGGCATGACCTGGCGCAACCCCGCCGGCGGCAACACCGACGTCTTGTCCGAACCGGTGATCTCGTACACGTCTGGGATGCCGTCGTGGCCGGTGCCGTTGGCCGAAGGCCGCAACAATCGGTTCGTCGACCATCCTGAGGCCGGTCAGCGGACGCTGCCCGCGTCGATCTGCCGGCCGTTGGCGACGGTGATGACGATCCGGATTCCGGCTGGCACCTGGCCGTGCAGGGCGTCGAGCAGAGTGCCGGCCGGTGGTAGCGGTTGTGGTGCGAGCACGTCGATCAGCGCGGTGTGCGAGGCGATGGTGACCGTGCGGACCTCGGCGCCTGGGACGGGCGCGACCCACCGGATCGCTGCGGCGGTGATCCGGTTGGTCCAGGCGTTGACCAGAAGGTTCGCGGCGGTGTTCGCGCCGAGCGGCACGAGCAGCACCACCATCAGCAGCGCGATGGTCACGTAGGCGCGTGCCAGGCCACGCGTCCGCCTCGCGTAGCCGTACGTGGCGAACACCGCCGTGCCGGCCAGGACCAGCGACAACACGTTGGAGGCGAACAGCACCAGGGCGCCACCGGCGAGCGCGAGCTCGCCCTGGCCGACGCAGACCCCGGCCACGGCCAGGGGCGGCACGAGCGAGATGGCGATGGCGACACCGGGCAGCACGTCGCTGACATCGCGCCGGGACAGGCCCACCGCGCCGGCCACCCCGGTCGCCACCGCGGCGATGAGGTCGGCGAGGCGCGGTGCGGTGCGCCCGGACACCTGGCTGTTGGCGAGCAGGTGCACACCGCCTGGAACCGCGAGCGAGGCGATGACACCGATGCCGACGACCGTGACGATGCCGGCCGTGACGATGCCGGCCGACTGCCGCAGCAGGCGCCGGTCGGCAGTCACGATGCCCAGCGCCATGCCCATGATCGGCCTGGACAGCGGTGCAATGATCATCGCGCCGATCACGGTCGCGGTCGAGTCGGCGAGGACTCCGGCAGCGGCGATCACCGCCGAGAGTGCCAGCATCGACCAGAACGCGGACCGTTTCGCGGCCTGGTCGCCCGCGGTGAGGTCGACCTGGTCGGCCAGCTCTGCGATCGGTCTGCGCTGCCCGGCCGGCAGCAGCCGGGACCATCGGTCGCGGCGCTGCGTCCCCGGCACCTCAGCGGCGCTCATTGTCGGCGCCGCTCACGCATCGGTCGCGGGGTGCCGCGACCGGGGTGACGGTGGTACCGGACCGCTGTGGTGATCAGTGAGCGAGAGCCGGACGGGCCCGTAACGGTGCACGATGTCCCCCTGGCGTCGCAGCGTACGTGCAGTCCAGGCTTGCCGACGGCCGTGGCGTGCACCTCGCTCCCCGCGGAGGACCTGGCCCAGCCAGGTTGGTGACGTGACGGTGGCCCAGCTAGGAACCGGTCTGGAGTTGGCGGCCCTCGGTTCGCAGCCGCAGGGCGAAGACGACCTCGCCGGCACCGATCAGCACGGCGCCGATCCCACTGATCAGGACCAGCGTCGTCAGCGACGGGCCGGGCCAGAGCAGGAATGCGATCCCGACCAGCACCGACGCGACCCCGAGGACACTGAGCCAGCCCCGCGCCGATCCCTTGGCCGGCATCGCGATCAGTAGCACCGCGAACCCGCTCAGCAGCCATCCCATCCCGAGCAGCGCCGCCAGGACCACCACCCCGCCGTCCGCGTTGCGCACACAGGTAACCCCTATCGCGAGCAGCACGACCGCCATCACCCCGGCCAGCACCCGACGACTGGAACTGGTGTCCGACCGCAACGCCGTCACCGCCCGCATGACCCCGAGCGCGATGAGCCAGACCCCGGCCACCACGCCGAGCAGCCGCAAGGTCTGCCCGGGCCAGATCAGCACCGCCAGCCCGAACAACGCCGTGACCACGCCGAGCACCAGCACCTGCAGGTAATCCTCATCGAACGGCGAGGACCGATCCCCGCCCGCGCTGCGCTGATACCAGTGTGTGGCCGCCATCATCCGTCCCTTCCGCCGGTGCAGTCTCGGCTTCCACCGTTCGGCGATGCCCGGAAGGTGGGTTCACTCGAAAGGAGTGATCGGGCTTGCGCTCACGTCACCCTGACCAGATGGTGCGATACGACGGGACACCGCCCAGGATCGATGAGTGCCGACCCGCCAGCCTGCCGACGCCGCGCGGGCGACGATCCTGCCCCTCGCGCTGGCCCAGTTCATCTGCAGCTACGCCGGCACCGCGATGAACGTCGCCATCACCCCGATGGCCCACGACCTGCACACCACCGTCTTCGGCATCCAGGCCACCATCACACTGTTCACGCTCACCATGGCCGCGCTGATGATCCCGGGCAGCAAACTCACCGATGTCTGGGGACGCAAACGATGCCTGGTCGCGGGGCTGCTGCTGTACGGCACCGGCGCTCTGCTCGCCGCGATCGCTCCCGGCCTCGGCCTCATGCTCCTGGGCAACGCGCTGCTGGAAGGCATCGGATCGGCCCTCATGATCCCGCCGATCTACATCCTGGTCACCGTCATGTCCCCCGACGTCGCCACCCGCGCGAAGTACTTCGGCATCGTCAGCGGCGCCGGCGCCCTCGGCGCCGCCACCGGCCCGCTTATCGGGGGTCTCATCACCAGCCTGATCAGCTGGCGAGCGTCGTTCCTACTGCAGGTCCTCGTCATCGCCTGGATCATCGTGCTGATCCGGCACCTACCCACCCCACCCCGCCCCGGACCAGCCCCGCGTTTCGACGTCACCGGCGCGTTGCTGTCCGCCGCCGGCCTGCTGCTGGTCGTCCTTGCTGTCCTGCAGTCCACCACCTACAGCTGGACCACCGCCCGGACCGACTTCAGCATCGCCGGCCACGTGCTGATCGCCGAAGGCGGCGTGTCCCCGGTCTGGCCGACGCTCGCCCTCGGCACGCTCACACTCGCCGCGTTCATCCTGCACCTGCGCCGCACCGAACGCCGCGGCCACGAACCGCTGCTGCATCTGAGGTTGTTCGGCAACAACGTGGCCAACCTCGGCCTCGGCACCCAAGCGGCCCAATGGCTCGTCATGCAAGGCACCTTCTTTGTGACTGCGGTCTATCTCCAGAACGCCCGCGGCTACAACGCGATCCTGACCGGTCTCGTGCTCACCCCCGCCACCGCCGGCATCCTGGCCTCCTCAGCCGCCGCGGAACGCTTCGCCCGCCGCCGCACCCAGCGGACCCTGATCATCAGCGGCTTCGCCGCCACCGTCGCCGGCCTGGCCCTCCTGCTCGTCCTCGTCGCCGCCGGCACCGGCGTCTGGCGCACCATCCCAGGCCTCCTCCTCGCCGGGCTCGGCCTCGGCACCATGCTCACCGCGTCGGTCAACCTCGTGCAATCCGCGTTCCCCGATCGCGACCAAAGCGACATTTCCGGGCTCTCCCGCGCCGTATCGAACCTCGGCTCATCGCTCGGTACTGCACTCGCCGGCTCTGTCATCGTCTCCGCCGCGCAACCCGGCCGCCACCCTTACGCAGCATCACTGACCGTCCTCACCGTTGTCGCGGTCCTCGGCCTCACTTCGGCCGTCCTACTGCCACGAATCCCTACTCCGAACAACGGGCAGGCCCGAAGTTGAGCCGCATCGGTCACATCCGATCGCGGTTCACAAGGCGTGATTCGATTTCTCCTCCGCCGCGGTTGATTATCTGGCCACCCGCCGGGCCATGGGCTAGAAGCTCGCCTGCCGGGGCCAGACGCTCGACCAATTCGCCGCCTACCTCGACGGCGTGGGTGCCGAGCGCCAGACGATCGGGCACGCCGTGTCCTGGGCGAAGCAGCCGGCCGGCGCCGCGCCTGTGTGGTGGGCGATCGGGCTCAGCACGGCCCTCGGTTTCGCCCGTTTCCTCAGCGCCTCGGACCGGCCATCGATGTCCCACCCGCCGGGGTGTTCCCCAGGTCCAGCCACCGGGCAGTGCCCTACATCTATCCGACGAGGACATCGACCGGCTCCGGGAAGGGGTACCTGGCCGTAGAGCCCGCGCCATCGATCCGCGCGGCTCGTCAGTTATCTAGGAACCGTAGGCGCACATACGACTGCCGCGGCTCCCGAACCGCAAATTCGGATAGAACCCGGCAAATCCGATGTCGAGTCTGGGTGAGGCTATCGTTGCGTAACAATTTTCCTGTTCGTGAACGGCTGCGCCCGGCCTCCCGGCAGGGCGGGGATCGCAATGCGAACGGTCGCAGAGGTCAAGTCCGGGCATCGACAGCGTGGAGCTGGCGTCGGGTCAATCGGATGACGGCGGCGTCCAGCTGCTCCAGAGCCTGCACGCATTGGCCCGGTGGTGCGGTGCTGATGGCGAAGGCGACGGCTGGAGCGCCGAACCACAGTCCGGCGCTTGAGGTGGCGTTGAGGTCCTCGCGGGTTGTCTCGCGCAGCCACATCTGGGTCCGGGGTTCGGTCGCGCAGCATTGCGTGGAGGACGTCGATGCGGCGACGAGCCAGGCAGGTAAGCTTCCCCGCTTTGATGGAGCGGTTGATGTCCCTCAAGGCGGGGGATGCTCAAGCCGTGCGGAGAGCTCCGAGGTTCTCCGCTGGCGGAGCTGGATCAGCACGATCGCCCCGGCCGCCGCGGCGGGGATCACCCCGCAGACGGCCATCCCGGCGCGCGCGCCGAACGCGCTGGTGAGCGCTCCGATGATCGGTGCGCCCAGCGGGGTACCGCCGGTGAACACCAGCATGTAGAGGCCCATCACGCGGCCACGCATCGACGGGTCGACCCAGAGCTGGACGGAGGCGTTCGCGAGGGCCTGGAACGCCAGGTTCACGAACCCGAGCGCAGCCAGCAGCGGCAGGAGGACGAGCAGGTTCGGCGCGATCGCGGCGAGCGCCTGGACGACGCCGAACAATCCGCCGTACAGCAGGATGCGCCGCAAACCGGTCGACACCGTGGCTCCGGCGACCAGCGCACCCAGCGCGGACCCGGCAGCCAGCACGATGTTGAACAGTCCGTAGAGGCCGGCGGTGCCCGCGAACGACTCGGTCGCGACCGCGGTCAGCACGATCGGGAAGTTCAGGCCGAAGGTGCCGATGACGCCGACCAGGACGATGGTCCAGAACACCCGCGGCCGCCGCCGGACGTAGCGGGCCGCCGTGCGGAACGCGCGCGGCTTACGCTCCGCCGGCGGCGCGGGGGTCAGGTCGCCCGGCCGTAACCGCAGCAGGGCGATGGTCGGCCCGATGTAGCACAGGGCGTTGCCGGCGAAGGCCCAGCCGATGCCGGCCGTGCCGATGAGCAGGCTCGCGAGCGCCGGGCCGACGAGCCGGGTGGCCTGGAAGACCGAGGCGTTGAGGGCGACGGCCTTGCGCAGATGGCTCGCCGGTACGGCCTCGTTCGCGAACACCTGACGGGTCGGGGCGTCGGCGGCGAAGACGAGCCCGGTCAGCAGCGCGAAGGCGTACACGTGCCCGATGCGCACGGACCCGGCGATGGTGAGCACGGCGAGTGTGCCCCAGAGCCCGGCGTTGACCGTCTGGGTGATGAGCAGGAGTCGGCGCTTCGGGTACCGGTCCGCGAGCAGACCGCCGTGCACGCCCAGGAACAGGATGGGCAGGAACTGCAGGGCCATCGTGACACCGACGGCCGTCGGACTGTCTGTAAGCCGCAGCGCCAGCCAGTCCAGCGCGATGCTGCCCATCCAGGCGCCGGTGTTGGCAAGACCCTGCCCGGTGAGATAGATGCGGTAGCCGCGGAAACGTAACGCGGCGAACGGACTCTCGGCGATTGCTGAAGCCGTTGTCACGGCCTCAACCCTTCCTGGCCTGCCCGACATACGGAAGACCGATGATCCGACTCGCAGTTATATTGAATTGCTATGACCGCAGCATACGATCCGCAGTTGCTCGCCACCCTCCTCGCCGTCGAGCAGACCGGCAGCTTCACGCAGGCCGCGGCCCGGCTGCGTATCCGCCAGCCGACGGTCAGCCAGCACATCCGCCGCCTCGAGGAGCAGGTCGGCCGCACGCTCGTGCACCGCACCACGCACACGGTGGCGCTCACCGCCGACGGCGAGGCGATGCTCGGCTTCGCGCGCACCATCCTCGCCGCCCACGAGCAGGCGGTCGCGTACTTCACCGGCTCCCGCCCCCGCGGCCGCCTGCGGATCGGGATGTCCGACGACCTCGCCCTGACCCGGCTGCCGCAGATCCTTTGGGAGTTCCGCCGCGACAACCCGATGGTCGACTTCTACCTGACCGTCGAACAGAGCCGAGTCCTGCACGAGTGGATGGTCAACGACAAGCTCGACGTGCTGGTCGGCAAACGCGCGCCGGGCGACGAACGCGGCCAGCTCGTCCGGCGCGACCGGCTCGTCTGGGTCGGCACGCCCGCCACGAAACTCGACCTGACCAGACCGATCCCGCTGGTCGTGTACGCCGCGCCCAGCCTGTCCCGCGACGAGATGCGCAAGGCGCTCCACCGGGCGCAACTGCCATACCGCAGCGCCTGCGTCTGCCGCGGCGTCAACGGCCTGATCGCGGGGGTCGCGTCCGGCATCGGCGTTTCCGCGCTGCCGGCCAGCCTGGTACCCCCGCAGCTCACCGTCCTCGGCCCGGCGCACCGCCTGCCCGAGCTCGGCACCATCGACCTGGTACTGCTGGCCAATCCGCGCGCGGAGCAGCGTCCGGCCGTCAAGGCACTGATCGCGACCATACTGGCGAGCGGATCACGCTCCCTGAGCTCATCGACCGCCTAGCGGTAGAGGCTGCGCGTCGGATCTCCGTCTACTGCTGAGCGGCGCCGAGGAAGGTGGCCCAGCCGCCGGCCGGCTTCTGCCCGACGGGTAGGGTCCCCAGCTTGGCGAGCACCGCCGGGTCCTGCACCTCGAGCCAGTCGATCAGCTGGTGGAACTACACGAACCGCACGCCGTCGTACTGGGCCATCTGGCGGGCGGCGTCGGCGACCGCGTCCATGTAGATGCCGCCGTTCCACCGCTCGAAGTGGTTGCCGACGATCAGCGGCGCGCGGTTGGTGGTGTAGGCGCGCCGGAAGCCGGCGAGGAACGCGTCGCGGGCCTGCTGCTGCCAGGTGGCGCGCTTGGCGGCGTCGCCGTTCGGGTTGCCCGACTGGTTGTACATGATGTTGTAGTCCATCGCGAGGACCTCGAAGCTGTGGCCCGGGAACGGGATCTGCTGCATCGGCAGGTTCCACAGGCCGTTGGCGAACTTCGCCGGCCAGCGCTGCGTTCCCGTGCCGGACGTGTCGTACCGCCACCGCTGCACCCGCTGGGCCTTCAGCAGATTCGCCTGTCCCTCCAGGCACGGCGTACGCCCGCCGATGAGCTCCTTGGTGTAGTCGAACGGCAGCGGCGGCAGGTCGGTGAAGCCGGTGTTCGTGCGCCACTGGGTGACCAGCGCGACGGCCTGGTCGATCTCGGCGTCCCAGTCGCCGGGGGACCAGGTCTTCACCCCGCGGTCGCCGCAGAAGTGCCCGTTGAAGTGGGTGCCGATCTCGTGGCCGTCGAGCCAGGCCTTGCCGACCTGCTCGATCGTGGCGTGCACCGACTCGTCGGAGAGGTAGCCGATGTCGGATGCGCCGGCCTGGTGTCGTGGCGGCTTGTAGACCGTCCGGTTGCGTTCGGGCAGCAGATAGATCCCGGAGAGGAAGAACGTCATGGCGCCGGGCAGTTCCTGCGCGAGGCCGCGGAACCGGCTGAACAGCTGGGCGCCTGTCTCCCCGGCGCCGTCCCAGGACATGACGACGAACTGCGGCGGCTGCTCGCCCGGCGCGAGGCGCTGCGGGAGTGGCTGGTTCGGCTGCGGACCGGTGTCCTGGGTACTGCCGTCGCCGATGAGTTTCGCCGGCGGCGTCGTGGGCGGCGGGGTCGCGAGCGGCCTGCCGTCCGTCGCGCCGATGGCGGTGCGGTTGGCGAACATTTCCACGCCGGCGCCGGCGAGCACGACTGCGGCCGCGCCCAACAGGGCTCTTCTACTGATCGCCATCACGGTCCCCCTGACCACCGGTGCTTGGACTTGGAGCCGTCCAAGGTAGGAAGCCGGTGGCGGGGCGGAATCACGGTTTCATGCCACGAGCATGATCGTCATCGATGTGGCGTTGCAGGTGGGGCCAGGGGATGAGAACCATCCTGTCCGGCGCCGCCCCGCCCATTGCCGCACCATCCGAGCCCGCCACCAACCGGACCGTGACCGTTTCCACCCGTGCGGCGGTACCTGGTGGTGGTGAGCTCGTCGCCATTCGTCTACGGGCGGCCGGCGTTGGTGCCAGGATCGGGGCATGGACCAGGAACAAGGGGCAAAGATCGGGCACGGCCGCGGTTTCCTCGCCGCACTGGACCAGAGTGGTGGCAGCACCCCGAAGGCGCTGGCGCAGTACGGGGTGCCGGAGTCGGGCTATGCGACCCAGGACGAGATGTTCGACCGCATGCACGAGTTCCGGTCGCGGATCATCACCGCGCCGACCTTCACCGGAGACCGCATCCTCGGCGCGATCCTGTTCGAGCAGACCATGGACCGCGAGGTGGCCGGCACGGCCACCCCGCTGTACCTGTGGCAGCGCAAGCAGGTCGTCCCCTTCGTCAAGGTGGACGAGGGGCTCGCCGACGAGACGGACGGCGTGCGGCTGATGAAGCCCTTCACCAAGCTGGACGACGTGCTTGCGCGGGCCACCCGCCGCGGCGTGTTCGGCACCAAGATGCGCTCGTTCATCGCCCGGTCCGACCCGGCGGGTGTCGCCGCCGTGCTCGATCAACAGTTCGGCTACGCCGAGCGGATCCTCGACGCCGACCTCATGCCGATCATCGAGCCTGAGGTCGACATCCACAGCGGCGAGAAGCGGTCGGCCGAGGAACTGCTGCGGCAGGGCATCCTCGACCGCCTTCCGGCCCTGCCGGACGGGCGGCAGGTGATGCTCAAGCTGTCCATCCCGTCCCAGGACGACTTCTACGCCGAGCTGATCGAGCATCCGAAAGTCCTGCGGGTGCTCGCCCTGTCCGGCGGCTACTCCCAGCACGATGCCGACGCCCGGCTCGCCCGCAACCACGGCCTGATCGCCAGCTTCTCTCGAGCGCTGACCGAGAACCTGCGGCACCAGCAGACCGACGACGAGTTCAACCAGGCGCTCGACACCTCCATCGCCGCCATCTACCACTCCTCGACCACATGAGGGACCGGGACCGACCGGCGTAGCCGGCCACCCCACGTGCATCTCAGACTGAGCGATCAGCTTTCCGCACGACAGGGGCGATGGGTTGGTGTTGGCCAAGTTTCGCCGCGCTGCGTTGCAGCGCGGCGAGCGTGAGGATTGCGTCGGCGCCGATCCGCAACAGAACAATCACTCGGTCCGGGTATTGGGCCCGATGGCGAACCTGTGGATACGGTGAATCACAAGAGCGCTTCCAGGCGCTTTCCCGAGGGCGTCTGCGACGTACCGCAGATCTCCGGTGCGAACCAGCGGATCGCCGCGCACCGGGCCCGGTTCCGAGTCCATCCCTGCCGCGGTCGGCATGTCGGAGTACCGACGCTGGGCAGGATGTAGGGAGGCCACGTTGACGACCATGACGACCGATCTGGACACGTTGTCCGTGAACACGATCCGTGGCCTGTGCATGGACGCGGTCCAGCGGGCCGAGTCCGGGCATCCGGGCACCCCGATGGGGATCGCGCCGGTCGCGTACACCCTCTGGCAGCGGTTCCTACGGTTCGACCCGGCTGATCCCATCTGGCCCAACCGGGACCGGTTCGTGCTGTCCGAGGGCCACGCCTCGGCCCTGCTGTGGTCGCTGCTGCACCTGACCGGGGTACGGGCGGTCGACCCCGACTACGAGATCCTCGGCCGTCCCTCGGTCACCCTCGACGATCTGAAGACGTACCGCCAACTCGACTCGCGCTGTCCGGGTCACCCCGAGTACCGGTGGACCAGCGGCGTCGAGACCACCACAGGGCCGCTCGGCCAGGGCGTGGCGACCTCCGTCGGGATGGCCATCGCCGGCCAGTGGCTGGCCGCCCGGTACAACCGGGACAACCTCCCCCTGTTCGACTTCAACGTGTACGCGATCGCCGGGGACGGCGACATGATGGAGGGCATCTCCTCAGAGGCGGCCTCGCTCGCCGGCCACCTGCGCCTGGCCAACCTGTGCTGGATCTACGACTCGAACCGCACGACCATCGAGGGCCACACGGACATCACGTTCACCGAGGACCTGGCCGAGCGGTTCCTGGCGTACGGCTGGAACGTCACGACCGTCGCCGACGCCAACGACCTCGACGCTGTGGAGCGGGCGCTGCACAGCTTCCAGGCCGAACCCGAGCGGCCCACGCTGGTCCTGGTACACAGCCACATCGGATACGGCTCCCCGTTGGAAGGCTCCCCGAAAGCACACGGCGAGCCACTCGGCCCGGACGCCGTCCGGGAGACCAAACGATTCCTCGGCCTGCCCGAGGACACCGACTTCTACATCCCCGACCAGGTGTACGAGGGGTTCGCCCAGGGCATCGGCACGCGCGGCGGCACGGCCCGCACCGCCTGGCAGTCGAGGTTCGATGCGTACCGCGTGCAGTACCCGGCGCTCGCCGACGAGATCGAGCGGATGCAACGACGTGAACTGCCGGACGGCTGGCAGGATGCGCTGCCCACCTTCCCGGCCGATGCGAAGGGCATCGCCAGCCGTGACGCATCCGGTCAGGTGCTCAACGCGCTCGCGCAGGCGGTGCCGTGGCTGCTGGGTGGTTCGGCGGACCTCTCTCCGTCCACCAAGACCCGCCAGACGTTCTCCGGCGCCGGCGACTTCCAGGCCGACGACCGGTCCGGACGCAACCTCCACTTCGGTGTCCGCGAGCATGCCGCGGCAGCGATCGCCAACGGCATGGCGCTCACCAAGCTCCGCCCGTACTGGTCGACTTTCCTGATCTTCTCCGACTACGCCCGCGCCGCGATCCGGCTCTCCGCGTTGATGGAGATCCCGACGCTGCACATCTTCAGCCACGACTCGATCGGGGTCGGTGCGGACGGACCCACCCATCAGCCGGTGGAGCAGCTCGCCTCACTGCGGGCCATGCCCGGGCTGCTGGTGTTCCGCCCGGCCGACGCGAACGAGGTGGTCGAGACCTGGCGGGTCGTCGCCGGTCTGCGGCACGAGCCGGCGGCGATCGTGCTGTCCCGCCAGCCGCTGCCGACCTTCGACCGCAACCGGCTGGCCCCCGCGGCCGGGGTGGCGATGGGTGGGTACGTGCTGGCCGACCCGCCGTCCGGCAACCCGGACGTGATCCTGCTGGCCACCGGCTCAGAGGTGGCGCTGGCACTCGCGGCACGCGACGAACTCACCGCCGACGGCGTCGCCGTCCGGGTGGTGAGCATGCCGTGCTGGGAACTGTTCGACCGGCAACCACGCCAGTACCGTGACCAGGTACTGCCCCCCGCGGTACGCGCCCGGGTCGCGGTTGAACAGGCGTCCACGCTCGGCTGGGAACGGTACGTGGGCGACGCCGGCGCGGTCGTCGGCATGCACACCTTCGGCGCCTCCGCGCCACTCAAACAGCTCCTGAGGAAGTTCGGGTTCACTCCCGAACGGGTATCGCAGGCCGCCCGCGAACAAGTGGCCGCAAACACATGAGCGCTGCGGCGGCCACGGCCGGCACCGTCAGCGCGCTGCCGACGCCGCTGGCCGCGGCGCTGTCGGACCCCGGCAAGGAGGAGACGTGAAGGCAACCCAGACCCTGCACGAGCACGGGCAGAGCCTCTGGCTCGACAACATCACCCGGAGGCTGCTCGACTCCGGCCAGATCCAGCAGTACATCGACAGGTACGCGGTCACCGGCCTCACCTCAAACCCGTCGATCTTCGACAAGGCCGTCGAGTCGGGCTACTACGACGACGCGATCCGGGACAAGTCCAGGACCGGCCGCTCCGACGAGGAACTGTTCTTCGAATTGGCGATCGAGGACCTCCGGCGGGCGGCGGACGAGTTCCTGCCGGTCCACGAACGCACCGACGGCGTGGACGGCTGGGTGTCGCTGGAGGTGTCACCGCTGCTCGCGCACGACACCGCGGCAACCATCGAGGCCGCCAAGACGCTGCACGCGCGGGCCGCACGACCCAACCTGCTGATCAAGATCCCTGGCACCCCTGAGGGCCTGCCGGCGATCACCGAGTGCATCGCATCCGGCGTACCCGTGAACGTCACCCTGCTGTTCTCCGCCGAGCAGTACGAGGCCGCCGCGAACGCGTACCTGGCCGGCGTCGAACGCCGCGTCGAGGGTGAGCTCGATCCTGCCGTGGGGTCGGTCGCCTCGGTTTTCATGTCCCGCTGGGACGCCGCGGTCGCCGGGCGCGTGCCGGAGGAGTTGAAGGAGCAGCTCGGACTCGCCGTCGGGCTGGCAACCTACCGGGCGTACCGGCAGCTTCTGGACTCCGAGCGGGTCCAGCGTGTACAGAACTCCGGCGCGCGGGTGCAACGGCTGCTGTGGGCCAGCACCAGCACCAAGGATCCAGCTGCCTCCGACACGCTCTACGTGCACGGGCTCGCGGCGCCGTTCACGATCAACACCATGCCCGACGCGACGCTGCAGGCGTTCTACGACCACGGCGAGGTGGGCGAACCGATGCCCGCCGACGGCGGTGACTGCGACGCCATGCTGGCCCGGTTCCGCGACGCCGGCATCGACGTGACCGAACTGGCCACGAAGCTGCAGGCCGAGGGCGCGAAGTCGTTCGTCGCGGCCTGGACCGATCTGCTGGAAAGGATCGCCGCACAGCGCACGGCGCTGACCTGACCCGAATCGACTGGAGGTAAGGCTCGATGCCGACCATCCCATTGCGTGAACGCTCTTCGTGGAAGGCGCTGCAGAAGCATCAGGCCGAGATCGGCGGACGGCACCTGCGGGACCTGTTCGCCGAGGATCCGCAGCGCGGGGAGCGGCTGTGCGCCGAGGCGGCCGGGCTGTACCTCGACTACTCGAAGAACCGGATCACCGACCAGACCCTGCAACTGCTGCAGCAACTCGCTCGGGAGTGCCAGCTGGAACAGCGCCGGGACATGATGTTCGCCGGCGAGCCGATCAACACCTCCGAGCACCGGTCGGTGCTGCACGTGGCGCTACGGACGCCGAAGGAACGTTCCCTCGTCGTCGACGGGGTGGACGTGGTCGCTCAGGTCCACGAGGAACTCGACCGGATGGCGGGCTTCGCGCAGCGGGTCCGGTCCGGAGCGTGGAAGGGCCACACCGGCAAACCGATCCGCAACATCGTCAACGTCGGTATCGGCGGCTCCGACCTCGGCCCGGTGATGGCGTACGAGGCGCTGCGCCACTACGCCCGGCGTGACCTGACGTTCCGGTTCGTGTCCAACGTCGACTCCACCGACTTCGTGGAAGCCACCCACGACCTGTTCGCGGACGAGACCCTGGTCATCATCTCGTCCAAGACCTTCGGCACCCTGGAGACGCTCACCAACGCGCACTCCGCGCGCGACTGGGTGATCAGCCAGCTCGGCGAGGAGGCCGCGGTAGCCAAACACTTCGTCGCGGTATCCACCAACGCCGACCGGGTCGCGAAGTTCGGTATCGACACCGCGAACATGTTCGGATTCTGGGACTGGGTGGGCGGCCGGTACTCGATGGACTCCGCCATCGGCCTGTCCACCATGCTGGCGATCGGCCCAGAGCGGTTCGCCGAGATGCTGGCCGGCTTCCACGAGATGGATGAGCACTTCCGCACCGCACCGCTCGACGCGAACCTGCCGGCACTGATGGGCCTGCTCACCGTGTGGTACGCGAACTTCTTCGGCGCGCAGAGCATCGGGGTGATGCCGTACGAGCAGTACCTGAAACGGTTCCCGGCGTACCTGCAACAGCTCACCATGGAATCCAACGGCAAACACGTCACCCGCGACGGGCACCGCGTGGACTACGACACCGGCCCGGTGTACTGGGGTGAGCCCGGCACGAACGGCCAGCACAGCTTCTACCAGCTCCTCCATCAGGGCACCCGACTCGTCCCGGTCGACCTGATCGGGTTCGGCCAGACCCTCAACCCGCTGGGCGACCACCACGACATCCTGTCCTCCAACGTGTTCGCCCAGGCGCAGGCGTTGGCGTTCGGCAAGACCGAACAGGAGGTGCGGGCCGAGGGCACCGCACCGGACGTCGCACCGCACCGGGTGATGGAGGGCAACCGGCCCACCAACGTCCTGCTGGCGGAGAAGCTCACGCCCCGGCTGCTCGGCGCGCTGGTCGCACTCTACGAACACAGCGTGTTCACCCAGGGGACAGTTTGGGGGATCGACTCCTTCGACCAGTGGGGGGTCGAGCTCGGCAAGGCACTCGCCGTGCAGATCGTCCCCGAGCTGACCAGCGACAACGAACCCGAACTCGGCCACGACTCGTCCACCAACGCGCTGATCCGCCGGTACCGCAGTCTGAAGCGCTCATGAGGTCAAGAAGAGCCTGAGCACGACACTCCGAACACGCGCAACTGGGCGCCGGCGTCGGGAGATCATGTGGCTGCAGACGTCGAGCGAGAGCAGCGGGCTGCGGCCGAGGCGGCCGCGGAGTACGTGGTCGACGGTATGACGATCGGCCTCGGCAGTACCTCGATCTCGTAGCGCACCGTAGCGATGCACCGGCGTGCTGTGGCACGGGCAGCGGCTGTGCGTCAACGTCACCGGCACCGACCTCGAAGCCGGCGGGTGGGCACTCTCTTCCATTCATCACAGGTCACGCAGGAGGTCGGCGTCGGCAGCGGCGCTGCGCCGCACGACCGACACCTGGCCTCGTTGCTCGAACACCACGAACCGGACGGAGCCGAGCTCGTCGACGCCGTGCTGGCGCAGTAGGCCGTACAGATCGTGGCGGGTCAGGCCGGCGCGGCGAAGCTCGTCGTCGAGCACCTTGCCGTCGGCGACCAGCAGCCGCGGCGGATGGTCGATCAGCTTGGCGAACAACGGCCGGAAGCGCAGCCGGGCGGTGAGCCGATGGGCGAGCAGGACCGCGATCAGCGTCGCCGCGCCGGCCAGGTAACCGGCGTCATGCGCGTTGGGTACCCGGCCGACGATGGCTCCGGCGGCGACGGCCGCGACGAAGTCGAACGCCGACATCTCAGCCAGCGTCCGGCGTTCACTGACGCGGAAGCAGGCCACTGCAGTGGCATACAGCAGCAGGGTCTTGGCCACGACCCACCACACGTCGTACGGGGACCCGAACACTTTCGACACGGCCCTCGCTACCCGGACCGAAGGACAGCAAACGCCGTACGGCTGCCGGTCGACTGCCCATCGTCCGGCTGGCCGAGGCATTACATCGGCCTCGGCTCATCTGGCTCAGCATCTCCCGAAGTGGCTGACTCCAACCGGCGCGGTCGTCGGTGTACGACCCGCCGAGCCGGGTACCGCAGTCAGGTATCACAGGTAACACGAGGGGGCGTAACGGCGCCCCCGCGACGATCAGGTGATCGTGCTGTTCGGCGCTTCTGGGGGGATCTGGTTGTTCCGCCTGGCAAAGGCTGATCTAGCGGATGCCGCTTGGGGGGAGAACAACGATGACAACGGAGAAACCCATGCAGGTCGGCATGGTCGGGTTGGGCAGGATGGGCGCGAACCTGGTCCGCCGGCTCATACGCGACGGTCACCGATGTGTCGGATACGCTCGCTCCGAGAGCACCGTCAAGCAACTCGCCGGCGAGGGTATGGTCGGCGCGAACTCGCTCGCGGATCTCGTGGCGAAACTCGACAAGCCGCGCGCCGTCTGGCTGATGCTGCCCGCCGCGGCCGTCGAGTCCACGCTCGACCAGCTCATTACGCTGCTCGACCCGGATGATGTGGTGATCGACGGCGGAAACTCGTACTACCGCGACGACATCGCGCGCGCGAAGCAGCTCGCCAAGCACCAGATCCACTACGTGGACTGCGGCACGTCCGGCGGGGTGTGGGGCCTGGAACGTGGCTACTGCCTGATGATCGGCGGCGAGGAAGCGGTGGTGACTCGGCTCGACCCGATCTTCAAGACCATCGCCCCCGGCCACGGCAGCGCGGAGCCGACGCCGAGCCGGACCCGCGACGGGACCGCCCCCGAGGGGTACCTGCGCTGCGGTCCCAGCGGTGCCGGGCATTTCGTGAAGATGGTTCACAACGGCGTCGAGTACGGGATGATGGCCGCCATCGGGGAGGGCCTCTCGATCATCAAGCACGCCAACGCGGGCAAGACCTCCCGCATCATCGACGCCGAGACCGCGCCGCTGCGCGACCCGGAGGCATACCAGTACGACATCGACGTCGCCGAGGTCGCCGAGGTGTGGCGGCGCGGCTCGGTCGTCGGATCATGGCTGGTGGACCTCACCGCCGACGCGCTGGCCCGCTCGCCCCGGCTGGAGGACTTCGCCGGGCGGGTGTCGGACTCCGGCGAGGGCCGCTGGACCGTCCAGGCCGCAATCGACGAGAGCGTGCCCGCCCCGGTGATCACCACAGCGCTTATCGAGCGGTTCGAGTCGCGCGGGCTCGGCGAGTTCACCGACAAGGTGCTCTCCGCGATGCGCAGCGAGTTCGGCGGCCACGCGGAAAAGCATCGTTGAGAATCTGCATCACCGTTGCATCGGCGCAACCGCGGCCGGGGCGTCGTGGTCCTGCGACTCATGACATGACATCGGGCCTTCCGACGGCCGCCTCCGGCGACCGGGATCGCCTGCGGCCGAGGACCGCGGCGATCGGGATGGCTGCGGCCAGGCCGCTGAGCAGGATTGCGGCGAGCGCGCCGAGGATGGCTGGCTGGTCGTTGAAGGCGATGCCGATGGCTGCCAGGGCGGGTCCGGCGTTGCGGACGGCGGTGACGCCACCCATGGTGGTGCGCCGCCGTACGGGGCCGGTGGCCAGGAGTGTGCCCAGGCCGAACGAGAGGGCGGAGAACAGGAACCCGGCCAGCAGCGACCGAGTGCCAAGCAGAGCGATCACGTCGCTCCAGTTGCCCAGCAGCATGCCGGCCAGGACCATCAGGAAGGTCACATTCGACACCTTGGCCGCGATGGGGTGCCACGACAGGGCGGTCTCGGTGGCGTAGTGGCGCAGGATGAGCCCGATCGCGAACGGCACCAGCTGCAGGATCGCGACGGTGCGGACCAGCGCGCCGACGTCGAGGGAGATGCCGCCGCCGACGTCGGCTACGGTCAGCAACGCGTTGGCGGTGAAGCCGAAGGTGATGCTGCCGACGGCCGCGAGCAGCACCTGCATCGCGGCGCCGGGGGTGACGTCGCCGCGTTGGACCATGCCGAGCTTGGCGCCGAACGGCCCGCCGGGCGAGGACGCGGCCAGCAGCAGCGCGATGAACGGCGCAGTGGCCAGGCCGAACACCACGGCCAGGCCCCAGCCGAGCAGCGGGATGACGGCCAGGTTGACCAGCAGCACCAGCACGAGCAGCGGCACGTCGCTGAACACTGCGCGCAGCGCGGGCAGCGTCGCGCCGAGGCCGGCGGCGAACATGGTCCCCGCGATGAAGATTACGGTGACGGCGTTGAGCAGCAGGTGCAGCACGGTCATGTCCGCCTCGCCTCGCCTCGGTCAGTCGGTCTGCTCGCCGAGCCAGTGCAGCGCGCTGAGGCTGGGCAGGAAGGCGTACTCGCCGCCGCGGGTGGTGACGAATCTCGGCACGTCCCGCAGCCGGCGGCGGACGGGGCGGCGGGGGATGGTGTAGTCGCCCGGGCCGTCGCCGGTGGCGGCGATCGGGTCGCGGGCGTTACCGGCGCCGAAGAAGACGCCGTCGTTGAGCCACTGGGTCTGGGCGAACTCGAACTGGCGGCCGAGGTGGGCGCCGACGAACGCGAACATCAGGCCGCGGTCGGCGCCGTCGTCGTCGAGGACGCCGTCGGGCAGCGGCGGCCCGTACGCGGTGCCGCGGCGGATCATGCGGTGCAGGCGTGGCTCGCCGGCGACGGCCGAGTCGCGCGGGTTGGCGCGGCGGATGTGGCAGCCGCCGGGGGTGGTGAACCCGTCCGGATCATCGCCGCCGAACAGGAAGGCGTTGTTGCGGCCGCGGTCGGCGCCCAGCGCCGGGTCGTCGCGCTCGGATGCCAGCGCGAGCGGGGCGCCGCTGCGCCACCGGCCCATGACCTTGGCGGCGAGCAGCTCCTCGTCGTCGACGCCGGTGGAGTTGTCCCGCAGGAAGCGGCGGAACGCGGCGACATCCTGCCGTAGCTTGCGGAAGGTGACGTAGCTGCCGTTGCGGCCGAGGATGTCGGGTGTGGTGGTCTGTACGCCGCCGAGCTCGTCGGGGTAGCCGAGGACGAACTCGCCGGCCTTGAAGGGCTGCTCGAGCGGGTTCGAACCGGGGATGCCGCTGCCCTCGACGGCGGGGTGGCTGATGCCGTCGCGGTAGCCGAACGGCTCGGTCTCGGCCGGCAGGGCGTGGCAGTCCTGCCGCCAGATCGCGGTGATCCCGGTCAGCTGCTCGTACACGGGCCGGGCCCGGTCGATCGCCGCATCCAGCAGCGCCGTGTCCGGCGCCAGGGCGATCAGGACGACGTGTACATCCGTTGAGCCCAGCGGCGGTTCCCAGTCCTCGGGGGCGCTGGGCCCGGTGTCACCCAGCGCCGTGGCGCGCGCAGCCATGCCCTGGCGGAACTCCCACGCCATCGAGTCCAGCGACTCCTGCGGAACCCCCAGCGCCTTCAGGCCGTGGCAGGTGACGGCAACGCTGACCCAGGCTTCACCGAGCGGACTTACCGTGTCGGCGGCGGAGGTGACCCCGGCGGCGGCGCGGCGCATCAGCTCGCGGCCGTCGGCGCGGTCGTCGATGCGGAACACGAGGTAGGTCGCCGCGTACGGCGAGGGGCGTGGACTGAGCACGCCGCGCTGGATGTCGTACAGGTCCACGGTCCGGCCTCCGCGCTACCTGGTGACGATGTTGCGCCAGAAGTTACGCAGGCTCTCGTCGGCGCCGAACAGTGTGCTGAAGATCGTCGAGTCGGCCATGAGGATGTCACCCGCGCGTGGGCCGGCCGGCGGGAGCCACAGGAACATGTTGAACTCGGTGTTGCCCGCCTCGGTGAACGGGTGCGCAGGCAGAGACAGGTCGATCGGCTGGCGGCCCAGCACCCGTACGGCCTGCTCGTCGTCGACGGTGACAGCGTAGTGCGGCAGGTGCATGTGGAAGTTGAAGCTGGTCACCCCGGTCAACCAGCCGAGGGTGTCGAGATCCCGGTTGATCGACAGTGGGGCGACCTGGTTCGGCCCGACCACGGCCGGGCGCAGCCCGTACCGGTTCTGCACCGGCACGCCGAGGCCCTCCATCAGCGAGCGGGTGTAGCGGCCGAAGCGCTGCTGGCGCGGCACGAGTGCGTCGCCGTGGTGGTGGTACTCCATGTCGCGCACGGCGGGATCGTCGCCGGCGCCGACGTCGTGGTGCGGGCCCAGCACCAGGCGGGCGCCCTCCCGGTTGACCCACGTGCGGACCGCCTCGACCTCCGCGGCGGTGGCCTCCTGCCCGGTGACCATATGGTCCAAGCCGAACACGAACAGCGTGTCGGTGTCGGCCAGCACCCGCTCGTCCAGCGGCGTGACGATGCCAGGTCACCCGGCGCACCTCGGTCATCGTGGAGAACCGGTTGTCCAGCTCCTGCGGGTTGCGCCCGGCTTCGGCAGGGTAACTCCACGCCACGTAGATGCTCACGCGGCGCCGGCCGGGCGTGAGCGGTCGAGGTTGATGCCTGGTGTTGTAGACCCGCGCGGTGGGCTGCTCGGTCATCTGGCCCTCACTGGAGCTGGTCGAGCATCTCGGACAGGGCGTCCTTGATCCGCAGCGCCTTTTTGACCTCGTCGGCGGTGACGTAGGGGTACTCGCCGTATTCGATGAAGCTTGGGCACTGATGCTCACGCATGAACCGGACGAATGCCTCCGGGTTGGTCTTCCAGTCCTCCGGAAACCCCTCAAGGTTCTCGAACGCCGTGCTCACCCCGGACTTCGTGAACAGCGCGACGGCGTCCTCGGTGTACCTGTCGAAGTCGGTGTCGAAGATGCCCTGGTACATGAACCTGCTGTCGTCGTCGAACAGCACCCACCGCAGATAGTGCAACTTCAGCGGCGCCAGCAGGAACGGTTCGGTTTCCAGGGCCTTGGCCAGGGTGTTGCCGTACTCGCGCAGCACGTCGGCACGGCCGGGCTTCACGTTCGCGATGATCGTGAATCCGTAGCAGGCCGGCGTGCGCGGGAAGATCGGGCCGTACTTGCCCTGTTCCAGGTGGCTGGTGTCCTTCGGGATCACCACCGCCGCAGGCTTGATCTCCATGCAACGTCCAATCACCGAGCAGACGACAAGGACCGCTCAGCCCCGCCTGCAACGTCAAGACGCGCTGGCTTCCCTCCCTCGAATGTCTCAAACCCGATTCACGAACCTTCGGCCCGAGCGCCCACAAGCCATGCTCGTGCCTATTGCGGCGGAGAGGGACCATCCCCGCGTGCGTGGGGAGCACGATGACGTCAACAACAAGCCCATCGTGGGTCCGGGACCACCCCCGCGTGCGCGGGGATGGTCCGGTCGGCGTCCCTCGAACTGGAGTACCTGCAGGTCCGCGTGTTCGTGTGTCAGGACCCTGCCTGCTCGCTCCGGCGGTTCGCTGAACAGGTCAAGGCCGCCGAACGCGCCGCCCGGTACGGGATGGACCACGCCGCGGCGGTCGAGCCCGCCGCGGCGGCAGGACGGGGGGACGGGGAAAGCTCCGGATCGCGGCACCTGGGCCAGCTCATGCCGGCGTCGCAGATCCCGTCCTGCACCGGCCGGGACCGCAGTCCTGGGTGGTCGTGCGGGCGGTCCTGGCGGAAAGGGGACCGGACCGGGTTCCCAGCCTCATGCCAGCCGGCACCGGGCGAACCTAGCCTGATGCCTTGGCCATGGGCAGACAGGAGTGAGCATGAAACGGACCATCACGCTCGGCGTGCTCATCGCCGCTCTCGCGGCGGCATCGGGCGCCTGCGACCGCGGTTCGGACCGCACACCGCACGCCGATCCGCCGCCGTCGAGCGCGCTGCCGTCCGCAGCGGCATCGGAGCAGCTGGCCGCCGCGGTCGCCAAGCTGGACGGTCAGAGCCTGAAATACACCATCACCGGCAACCAGGGAACGCTGTCCGGCGGTTTCGACACGACCACTCGCGGGATCACCCTCAGCGGCGGCACCACGACCAAGCTCGATTACGTGATCCTCGGCGACGACGTGTACCTGAAAGGGTTCGATCCGCAAGGTCGCTGGTGGCACCTGTCTGTGTCGCGGTTCTCGTCGGGGTCCACCTTCCGGCTCCTTGCCGATCCGTTGTTCGGGATCAAATTTCTGACCACCGCACGCAACGTCAAGCAGGACGCGCCGGGAACGTTCACCGGCACGCTCGACGTGACCAAGGTGGCCGCCGGCGGCGTCACCAATGAGATCGCCGACCTGTTCGCCAAGGGCGACCCGGCAGGTGCGACAGCGGTCCCGTTCACGGCGACGGTCGACAGTCAGGGCCGGCTGGCCGGGGTGAAGGCGACGTTCACGGGTGTCTCGAAGTCCGGCCGGGTGCCGTACGAGTTGAAAATCGTTGAGTACGGCGCGACCGCACCCGCGGTACGGCCCTCGCCGGCCGAGACGATTGAGGCGCCGCCCGAGGCGTACAACTCGTAGAGCACCCGCCGGTAGCAACGGGGTGGCCGGCGCAGAACCGTCCTGAAGTACCTGTCGACCTTGACTCCTCGGCCTGTCTTGATCGACGGGATTTGTTGGTGTGACAGGTTTCGGGTGTCCGAGGCCGAATCGCAGCGGTTGCTCCCGACGCGCGAGCGCGGCCTACGCAGCAACGTCTACCCGGTGCTCCCGCCCGACGTCGACGGCCCTGTAGATGGCGCGGTCGCCGACCGACCCATCGACCAGATCGTTCACCACAGCCTGGACCCCGCGCACCGAAGTCCCGGCGCCCGGAGCGTTCGCGGACAGCGGTCCAGACGGCGTACTCGGCGGGGGTCAGCCGCACCCGCACATCACGGGTTGTGTGGACCTGACCGCCTGCCTGAGTACCGTTCGCGACGACGCCATCGGACCGCTGCTGCGGGAGCTGACGACGGAGTTGCGCCAGCACGAGCCAATCACAGTGATGACCGAACGCTTCTGCTGACATCCAGCGGCACGCCGATCGGCTTCACATCTGCTTAGACACACCCACACGTAGCGCTGTCTCGTCCGCTCTGAGTTGGCAGAGCCGTTATGCGTTGACCTGCGGCGGGACACCTTCATCGCAGCCTGTCAACGAGCAGCTGCTCGAAGACGACCCCGCCCGCGGCGACGACCTCCAGCGGACCCAGGATCCGGAACTCCATGCGACTCCCTGCGGTGCTTGAGCGAACCGAGGGTGCCACAGGGCGTCAACGGCTCAGGGCCGCCAGGGACAGCAGGAGGTGGATCGTCTCGGGGTACCAGATGTCGGAGTGCGCGCCCTGCACCATCGAGCCGCCGGTGTACCGCCACCCGGCGTCGACGTTGGTGACCTTCCCGAACTCGGCCGTGGTGTACGCCTCGTCCACGCGGTGCAGCGGGATGGTCGGCGCGTCCAGCGCCCCGCGGGCGCCGAGGCCCGGCTCGCCCTCGGGCACCTGGTGCCACAGCGACAATGCCCGGTCGTGCGGGGACACGGTCAGCGCGACCGGCCCGACGATCGGCGCGCCCCCGTCGACCAGCGACCGGAACCGGTGCCGGAAGACGTCGGTACGGGCGGCCATCTGCAGCCCGGTGAAGCTGTCGACGGCAAACTCGTGCCGGGACGCCCACGGCCACGCCAGCACGCGATGCTCCGGCGGCGCCGCGGCCTCCCGGATCGCCTCGCCGAGCAGCCGGCAGCCGAACGAGTGCCCGACGCAATGCAGGTACTGCCCGCCGGCGGTCCGCAGCGTGTCCGGCCCGTACGGGCTGACCCGCTCCGCGTCGAGCAGCCCGAGCAGCGCGGCGACGACGTGCGCGGCGTGCCCGGTGGTCGTCATCTCGTGCGCCCGGTCGCGGATCTTCCGGTACCCACCGGCCGTCGGCAGGCTCTGCGACGGCCACTGCACGGAGAAGAACGCGGGCCGGAACCCGTCCAGCGCCGGATAGCGGCCGGGGTCCTCGCGGTACACGTCGCGGATCCCGGCGAACAGCCGGCGCGACGCGGCATCAGCGCGCGGGCCGGTGTTCTGCCAACCGTGCGCGAAGACGAACACGTCGGTGACGCCCCTCGGCACCGCGACCAGGTCCCGCAGGTGCGCGGCGACCCGCCCCGGGGGCACCCGCTCGGCGCCGTCCAACAGCCCGCCGTCCTCGTCGAGCCGGATCACGTCGAAGGCGTCGAATTCATCGGCGGCCGGCAGCTGGTTCCGCATCGCTCTCCCAATGACGGCAGAAGAAGTGGTGTCGATGCCGTGGTACACCATGTACGCGAGGCCGAGCGGATTGCGGTGGTCCCTGGCGAAGTCCCGCGCGAGGGCGCGGACCGCTGCTCCGATGGGCACGTCGCTGTGGCTGCGCAGGATCATCTCGAAGAGCCGGCGGGCGAACTCGCCGGCGAACGCCGCCGGCGCCCCGTTCGAGCAGGACGCCAGCGAGCCGGCCGCTCTGGCTGGACGCGGTCGGGCCGACCTTGCTGGCGTTGACCACGACGAGAGGATTTCTGCCCAGACGTAGCGGTTGGACCAGTACGCGCTGTGCGACTGCGGGAACGGCTGGACGTTGTCGACCGGCTGGTCCTCGACCCGGCGGGAAGACGCCGGCGGCGACATAGCTGAGGAAGTCGCGCGGGTCGAAGATGTTGAGCCACTCCGGAAAATGATCCGGCAGCAGGTCGGGCGGGCACAGGCTGATGAGCGCGCCGATCTCGTAGAGAATAGGGCGCCTGCGAGCCCACCGTCACCAGCCGGTCGACCTCGGGGATGTCCTCCATCACCAGAAGGTCGACCGCGGCGATGCCGCCGAGGCTGTGGGCCAGCAGGGTCACCCGGTCCGCGCGGGTGTCGGCGATCGCCTGCCGGATCGCCGCACGGATGTGCTCGCCGCGGGCCTGGTACAGCAGGATGTCACCGGCCGCGGGATTCGTCAGGTCGCTGATCGCGCCCCTGCGCCGGTCGACCAGCCGGGTCGCCGCCCGTGCGGCGACGCCCTTGAACGGCCTGGCCAGGCTCGCGCGGAGCTTGTCCGACGGGACGAAACCATCGATCTGCGCCCGGAGCGCCGCGGCCGGCGGCACGGCGCCGGGCGGCAGTTCGCCGGCCGGCTCGCCCGCATACCTGAGCAGGCGCAGCTCATACCAGGGGTCGGTGTACAGCGCCGCCCACAGCGCGAGCTCCTCCTCGCCGGCGTCCCGTCTCCCACCACGCAGGCGCTTGTAGTCCGGGATCGACAGCTCGCCGGCGAGCCGAGCACCGTGCTGCTGACCCCAGAAGCATCCGCTCAGGCGACCGATGCCGGGCCTGGCCTCGACCTGGCTTCGGATCTGCTGGAACGACCTGCTGTAGGCGCGGCCCCGGACACCTGTGCCGTGCACGAAGACGATGGCGCGTTCCGTGTCCCGCATCGGGTCATGCCTCCCAGCGGCAGAAGTGGGCGTCGATCCCGTGATACACCATGTACGCGAGGCCGAGCGGGTTGCGGTGGTCGTGCGCGAAGTCCCGCGCGACGGTGCGGACCGCTTCGCCGAAGCGCAGGTCGCTGTGGTTGGGCAGGATCATCTCGAACAGCCGCCGGGCGAACTCGCCGGCGAACACCGTCGGCACGTTGACGACCGGCCCGATGAGGCAGCCGGCGCCGCGGCCGAGCAGGGCGGTGCCGAGCTGGCCGTTGGAGTTGGAGGTGGTCACGCCCGCCCTGCAGGCGTTGACGACGACGAGCGGGCTTCTGGTGAAACCCTTGCGGAGCCAGCCCTGCAGGTTCTCCGGGGTGACACCGTCCGCGGCGTCGCGGCCGAGCATCAGCACCTCGGCGTCCGCGCAGTGGCAGCAGAAGTAGAGCAGGTGGTCGTGGGCGCCGTCGGTGCGCAGCCGGTCGCGCAGGTCGTCCCTGGACGTGCGCTCGTGGACGGTGCCGTACTGGGTGAGGATCTTCACGATCGGACTCACGATGGCGGGGGCGGGCCGGCCGTTGTCGCGGATGCGGTCGAGCCGGTCGTCGTAGTAGGCGCCCGCGCTCATGCCGTCGCTGACCTGTATCTCGGTGCCGGGCACGCTGGGCAGGGTGAGGACCTGCTCGATGTGGTGCCGGTGACCGATGAAGGCATCCAGCTCGACCTCGAAATCGGCGGGGAGCGGTGCCCAGATCCTCTTGGGGACGTACAGCATCGCCCACGGCACGACGACGTCGTCGGACAGGACGGTGATGACCTGGGTGCTGCCGCGCAGCACCCGGGCCACCCGCTCGCCGAGCGCGCGCAGCGCCCTGTCGCCGGCGAAGAGGGCCTGGAACAGCTCATGGCCCGCCTCGGCGAGGCGCCGCCACATCGCGTCGACCTGCCGCTGGTCGGTGATCTCCGAAAGGTCGAACCGGTCGGCGAACGTGTAGCTGCGATGGCCGTCAGGGTCCTCGACGTCGATCAGGTAGGTCGCCCAGTCGCGGTGCAGCTGCCGTACGAGCCGGCGGATCTCCTGCGGGCCGGCGTACAGGTGACCGACGTGCCGCTCGGCAGTGTTCTCGGGCAGGCTGTCACCCCAGGCGTGGACCTCGAATCCGGTGGCCGCGGCGCGCAGGTGCAGCTTGAGGGTGCGCGTGCGGCCCACGCAACGCGGTCCGGGATCGTGATGAGCGTGGCTCGCGTCGAACTCGTCGTGGGCGTCGATGTCGTGCCGGGTCATATGGCCACGACGCGGCTCAGGCGGGCGGTCTTCGGCGGGTTCACCTCGGTGCGGCGCAGCAGGACGCCGTGCGCCGCGTCGTAGACGAGGATCTGCAGGCGGCTGACTCCGGTGATGGCGGGCCGCACCTGGAACCGCAGCTCCGGCAGCGGGGCGAGCGGGTCCAGGCGCACCTGGTGCGTCACCGGCTCGGCCCGGCCGCCCTCGACGTGCAGCACGACGTCGAGCCGGCGGGCACCGGCCGGCGGCAGGTCCGCGGTGACGACCGGCGGGCCGGTCAGGTAGTGCACCGTGAACGGACGGTAGAGCAGCAGCTCGTCGTCGGGTGACTCGATCCAGATCGACGTGCCGCGCCCGGGCGGGCCGGCCTCGAACGCGTCCGCGGGCAGCTCGGCGAGGCCGGCCGCGTGCAGCACGGCCGCCTCGCTGTCCGGGTCGCCGTGCAGGCGGAACAGCATCGCGGCGCTGATCAGCTGTGGGCGGGCCCGGTCCGCGCCTTCGCGGTGCAGCGTGTACTCACCACCGGCCCAGTCCAGCGCCGCCTGCAGCGGCGACAGGGGGTGCCGCAGCAGCGGCTCGACCCTGGCGGCGTCCATACGGGCGAACTCCAGCTGCTCGTCGGCCTCGTCGGTGCGCCCGGCCGCGAGCAGCGCCCGCACCAGCACGCAGCGGGCGCGGGCGGCGCCGGCCAGGTCGTGGATGCGCTGGAAGTGATACAGGGCGACGGCGGAGCGGTGCACGGCGCGGACCTTGGAACGTTCGCGTTCGTGGTCGGGGTCCAGGCGCAGCTGCTCGATGCGCAGCTCGGCGAGGCGCAGCAGGAGCACCGCCGAGCGCAGCGCGTCGTCGGCGAACCGTTCGCGCAGCAGGTGCAGCCCCTTCGACGCCGCCTTCCACTCGTGCCGGCTGCGGGCCTTCTCCGTCTCCAGCCACGACTCCCAGAACATCGTCTCGTCGTCATCACTCTTCTGTACCGGCAGCGCCGGCGGCCGGTGTGTGGCGGCGGCGCGCATCAGCTCGACCAGGCGGACGAGGTCCTTGCCGCCGGAGCGGTCGGCGAGCTGCGCGGCCCGGCCGAGCTCGACGGCGGCGTCGCGGTACGCGCCGTGGTGCAGGTGGACGGCGCCGAGGTGCCGGTACGCCTGGACTTCCAGCTGTAGCGCGCCGTCGCTGTCGTCGCGGCGGTGGTTCGCCTGCCGGGCGGCGAGGGCGAGACGGTCGTAGGCGACGTCGAGGCCGGGCGGCCTGTCGGCCTCGTCGGCGCCCTCCGCGGTGTAGGAGGCGAGCCGCCCGAGGTACCGCCCGACGGCCAGGTCGACGAGGGTCCGCGCGTCGTCGTCGCGGAGGTCGGACGCCGCGCCGGCGGCCAGGTCGAGCGCGGCCAGTACCTGGTCCCGTTCGATCCCGTCCGCGACGCAGTCGGCGAGCCGGACCGCGATGCGCCAGCACAGGTCGAAGCGCCGCCGGTGGTACGCGGCGGCGACGCAGCGCAACAGGTTGCGGTATTCGGCGCGGACCCACCGGTCGGGCAGGCCGTCGCCGATGTTGCGCATCATCGACGCGCTCGCGAACCAGCGCAACCGCTCCGGTGCCGGGTTGCGCTCCCGGTATCCCGTCTCGGACTGGCCGAGGACCAGGTCGAGCGCCTCGAGGTAGGCGTCGTCGACGCGTTCCAGGATCTCGCCGGTGGCGCGCAGGGTCTTCTCACGCATCGACACCGCGAGGCTGTGCACCAGCGGATGGAACCGGTAGCGGTCCAAGCCGGTGACCTCGTCGAGCCCGGCGACCGCCAGCAGCTGCCGCTCCGCGAGACGGCTCACGGTGCTCTCCACGGCGTGCTGTTCGGCGCGGTGCTCGACCGCGTCGTAGCCGAGCAGCGGGGCGAGGACCCACGGCACGAAGCTCGGCGACTCGATCAGCGACAGCAGCTCGAACGCCTGCCGTTCGGTGCGGTCCAGGCGGGCGTATTCGCTCTCGACCCGCTCGTACACGACGGCGAGGTGCGGCGCGGCGACCTCGCCGGGGTGGTCCTGGGACCGGCGCAGCCGCACCGCGGCCTCGGCGAGGGTTCCGCCCTCGCGGACGACGCCGTCGCCGACCGCCCGGATGGCGAGCGGCAGCCGCCCGAGCCGCTCCACGATCTCGATCGCGAACTTGCGCTCCTCGTCCTTGGTGCTGGACACGGCCCGCAGCATGTCGAGGGCGTCGTCCATGCCCGGCACGTCGAGGGGGAGGGACTCGACGCCGAGCGCCGGCCCCAGGTTGCGGCGGCTGGTGACGATGACCGCGCACCGGGCGCCGGCCGGGATGAGCCGGGCCACCTGCTCGTGGTCGCGGGCCGCGTCGAGGACCACGAGGAGACGTTTCGTCGCGGTCAGGGACCGGTAGAGCGCGGCGCGGTCGCTGGTCGAGTCCGGGCTGGTCACGTCGGGACGCAGCTCCGCGAGGAAGCTCTTGAGGATCTCCGCCTCGGGCCGGATGTTGCCGGCGTTGCCGAGGTTGGCGTACAGCTGCCCGTCGGGGAAGTCCCGGCCGATCCGCAACGCGAACTCGCGGGCCAGCGCCGACTTGCCGACGCCGGGCATGCCGTGGATCGGCAGGATGATCGCGCCGTTGGACGCGTCGGGCCCCTGCAGTTCCGTGTAGCGTTTCTGCAACTCGTCGAGCAGGTGGGTGCGGCCCCGGAACGTGGCAAGCCGCGGCAGCTGCCCGCCGGTGGCCTGCGGCGGCGGCTGCTCGACGGGCGCAGACCACCGGCCGCCCCAGACGGACGGGTAGACGGCGGCGGCGGCCGCGAGGCCGAGCATCGCGGCGCCGACGAGGCGCAGGGGCATCGGGCCGACGCCGATCATCGTCACCCCGGCGAGCGCCGGGACCACCACGACGATCCAGAACGTCATCCGGGTCATGTCGCGCCTCCTGCCATCGCCGGGCCGTGTGCCTGCAGCCGTACCCGCACCCGCATGAGCCGCTCCTCGGCGCGGGCGGACGCGGCGTTGCGGCCGATCGCGTCGTACAGCTGCTCGGCGGCGCCCCACAGGTCGAGGGCGTGCTCGATGTGGCCGCGGTCCGCCTGGACGTCGGCGAGCCGCTCCGCGGCGGTGGCCTCGACCCAGGCGTCGCCGCAGTTGTGGAACGTCTCGAGGGCCTCGGCGAGGAACCGCACGGCGTTGTCGGGGTCGTCGACGGCGAGGACCCGGCCGATGATCTCGCGGCAGTGCGCGCTGCCGTACCGGTGCCGCATCTCGCCGAACCGGTCCAGGGCGTCGACGGCGAACGTCATCACCTTCTCCTGGTCGCCGCGGTGCCGGGCGACCTGCGCCTGCTCGTAGCCGATCCAGCTTCGTGACAGCTGCTGATTCTGCCGGTCCGCGTCCTGGGCGCCGAGCTGCAGGACCCGCTCGGCCTCGTCGAGCCGGTCGAGGGCGATCAGGACCCGGCCCTCGGCGTAGGCCAGGGCGGGCAGCTGCCGGTGCTGCCAGGTCTCGATCTCGGCGCGCCGGCGGGCGGCCATGATCAGCTCCAGCCCAGCGGCCGGGTGCTCGCCGAGGGACTCGACGATGGCGAGCTCCCGCAGCAGGCGGATCTCCTCGAACGGGTCGGGCCTGGTCCGGCACAGCTCGGTCGCCTCGGCGAGCAGCCGACGGGCCTCGTCCAGCTGCCGCTGGCGGCGGTGCAGCTTGGCCCGGATGCGCAGGGCCCGGATGCGGGGGAGCGGGAACTCGGGCCGTTGCGGCAGCTGCAGCAGGTCGCGGACGTCCTCGAGGCCGCCGAGCTCCGCGTGCAGCTCGGCGAGCATCGCCGTCGCCTCGGCCTCGGCCTCCCGGTCGCCGCAGTCCCGGGCGAGCGCGACGGCGTCGCGGGTGTTCTTGAACGCGCGGGAGATGTTGCCGGCGTCGAGGGTCTGCTGCTCGCGTTCGAAGACCCCGGCGAGCTCCACCTGCTGCGTGCTGCGTCGCCGCCGGGCCGCGTGCAGCCGGTCCGTCGCCTCGCGGCGTTCGCTGTCGCTGTACCGGCCGGCGGCGCGCTGCCGGGCGTAGCGCTCGACGTGTTCCAGCAGCCGGAACTCCTGCACCCCGACCGCGTCGGCGCTGCTGCGCTCCAGCAGGCCGACGCCGGCGAGCCGCAGCGAGTACTCGAACGCCTCGCCGTCCTGGTCCTGCTTGCCGAGCAGCGCCGCGAGCTCCCAGTGTGCGAAGTTGCGCCGTTCGAGCAGCCCGAGCGCGGCGAGGGCACCCTGCTCGGCGCTGGTGAGCATGCTGTACGCGAGGTCGAGGGCGTTGTCGAAGGTGCCCTCGCGGTTCTCGCCGCCGCGGATCATTCGCCACAGCGCGACGTCGAGCCTGCCGTTCGGCCGGTTGGCGAGCGCCATGCCGACCAGCTGGATCGCCAGCGGGTGCCGGGCGGCGGCCCGCACCAGGTGCTCGGCGGCGACCGGCTCGTCCCTGACCCGGTCGCGGCCGACGATCGCGCCGAGCATCTGCAGGGCCGCGGCGTCGTCGAGCCGGCCGAGCGGGAACTCCCGTCCGGGCAGGCCGTCGAGGCGGTCGCGGGAGGTGATGACCACGGCGCAGTGGCGGGTCCGCGGCAGCAGGGGCCTGACCAGCGCGGCGTCGGTGACGTCGTCGAGGACGATCAGCAGCTGGTTGTCCTCGTGCAACCGCCGGACCAGCCGGCGGTACGCGACGATCTGCCGCCACCGTTGCCGGGGGATGGTGGTGCCGGTCGGGCTGAGGGCGGCGATGAACCGGCGCCGGATCGCGTCGACGGCGTCGCGGGGCGTGGTCTCCGGCAGGAACCGGGCGAAGAGCTCGCCGGCCTCGAACTTCGGCGCGGCGAGGTGCGCGGTGTGCACGGCCAGGGCCGTCTTGCCGATGCCGGCGACGCCGTGCAGGTTGGCGATCCGGAACGGCTGGCCGGTGTCCTCGAGGTAGGCCCGCAGGTCGGCGCCCTCGGTCTCCCGGCCGGCGATGTGGGTCGGCGGCGGCGGCAGGTTCGACGGCGGTACGTAGCCCGCCGGGCGGCCCACGTCGCGGGTGACGACGGCGGGTCCGGCGACGCCGGCGAGGCAGCCGAGCAGCGCGGCGGCGAACAGCTGCCACCCGTCGTTGCCGACGAACGCGATCGCAGCCGCGTCGACGGCCAGCACCGCGGCCAGCAGCACGGCGCGAACCGGGGCGATCCTGAGGTGAGCCATCGATCGCGGCATGGGTCCCCCTTGCGGTGCGTGCCCTCAGCATGACGCAGCGCCGTCACCCCCGCCATCCACGATCGGGCGGACGGATCGGCTGTTCGTCGATCTTCAATCGTGCGGGTGGAGGATTCGCCGCCGAAACTCCGATCGTCACTCGCGTCCGGTTTCGAAAAGTTTCCTGTGAACGGAGCGTTTCGAAACGGCTTCGGGATCATCGCTGGGAGTCCATGCGGTTTCGGGCATGTTGCGACGATTCCTCACCGTCCTGGCGCTGCTGGCGCCAATGCTGGTGCTGACCGCGCCGGCGCCTCTACGTTCGCGCCCGACCGGGGAAGATCCGCAGTGCGCTGACGCCACCATCGTCCCGACGCGGCGGTTGACGTCAAGCGCCCGTGACAAGTCGGCACAGCCCGCCGTACCTGGGAACGCCGCGCCTGCAGCACGGCAGCAGCCCAAACGATCACCCCGAACACAGCGAATGTCCGCCCGACCGCTGACTGCTCCTGTGCGAGCAATGGTTCGGCCGCGACGACTCCGTGGAGCTGATGGCCTAGGCGGAGCACGAAATCCTGTGACGCACGGTCGGTGAACAGTCACCGAACGGCGGATCCCGGCACGTTCCACTTGTGTCAACATCCACGCCAATGCATGGGGGATGGATCTCGCGGGCTGGGAGCAGACCAACATGGTGGAGCGGATCGTCGTCCCGTTCGAAGGGCCCGGCGCCGGGATCGGACCCCTCACGTGGGGACAGCGGCAGGTGTGGGCGGCCATGGTGGAGAGCGGCTCGTCGATGAGCATGGGCGGCGCGGTCCCGGCCACCGACGGGCGGACCGTCCAGGACTACGCCGGGGAGCTGCGGTTCTTCATGTGCCGGTACGCCGCGATGCGTACCCGGCTGCGCTTCGCCGCCGACGGGACAGTGACCCAGGAGGTGTTCGGCGCCGGCGAGACCGTCCTGGAGGTCCACGACACCGCCGGCGACGACGACCCGGCGGCGGTCGCCGAGGACCTCGCGACGCGGTGGCGGGCACACCGGTTCGACGACGCGGCCGAGTGGCCGCTGCGCATGGGCGTGGTGCGCCACGGCGGCGCCGTCACCCACGTCGTTGCCCTCATGTGTCACATCGCTGCGGACCTCGGCGGGGTCGCGGTCATGATGCGCGAGCTCGCCGGGCGGGACCCGGTCACCGGGGAGTCGGCCGGCCCGGTGGCGCTTCAGCCCCTCGACCTGGCCCGCCTGCAGCAGGAGCCGTCGGCGGCCCGGCAGACCGCCGCGGCGATGCGCTATTGGGAGTCGCACCTGCGCACCATCCCCGCGTCCCTGTTCGGCCCGCCCGCCGGCCCCGCCGACCACGAGGGCGAGCCGAGGTACGCCCGGCTGCGATGGCAGTCCCGGGCCATGCACCTGGCCTCCGACCTGGTGTCGGCCCGGCTCGGCGCCGACCCGGCGTGGGTGCTGCTCGCCGCGTTCGCCGTCGGGCTGGAGCGGCTGCGGCCCGGCAGTGGCCCGTTCGTCGCGATCGGGATCATCAGCAACCGGTTCCGGCCCGCGCTGCGTGAGGTGGTCAGCCCCATCACCCAGGACGGGCTGTGCGTCCTGGACGTCGCCGGGGTCACCGCCGAGGAGGCCGTCGCCCGGGCCGGGACGGCGTCGATGCGCGCATCGAAGTACGCCTACTACGACCCCGCCGCCAGGGCCGCGCTCACCGAGCGGGTCAGCCGGGACCGGGGTGAGCACCTCGACCTGACCTGCCTGTACAACGACCGGCGCGGCCCGCGGAGGCCCAGTCCCGTCGCCGCCGACCCGCGGGCCGCGCGAGCCGAGACCCGGGTGCTGTCGCAGGAGCCGCTGCGGTTCCTCGGACCGAAACTCATGGTCATCGTCGAGGACGCACCGGATGACGTCGTGCGGATGACGGCCGATGTCGACACCCACGCCCTGTCGCTGCCGGACCTGCGGACGCTGCTGCACGAGATGGAGGCCTTCGTGTTGGACACCGCGGCTGGTACCGGCGATCTGCTGGCGGTGTGATCGGAGGCGGGGGCGGGCACTGAGCTGACTGCTGCGGACCGCCGCAGGGGTGCGCCTCATGGCGGGCCTGGAGCAGGGGTTGGCGCAGTGCGGCCAGGCGGCCGGGAGCGTCGGGAACGCGGAGGTCCCGGATGAGCCGGCGATCGTGTTGAGGGTGAGGGGTCGGCCTGGTTGGCTGGAGCCAAGCTGTGTCGAGTTTCATCCGGTGTCGCGCTGACACGGCACGCGGTCGGGCGCGAGGATGTGGGCGTGAGTTCATCACAGCCCGTCGTCGACCCCAGGCCCGAGCCGGACGAGACCGTGGGCGGGCCGGTGAACGCTGCTGGCGCGCGGTCCAGGCCCCCATCGCCGGACGTCCCCGAGTCTTCCCCGGATCACCGCTACCTGCTCGACAACGCCCGGGTGGAGGCAGGCGAGCGGTTCACCTGGCTGGCCATGCTGTTCGACGGTGTCACGCGCGGGCACTTCGACCAGCTCGGAGTGAGGGCGGGCTGGCGCTGCTGGGAAGTCGGCGCCGGAGGCCCCAGCATTCCCGAGGCGCTCACCACGGCCGTCGGACCAACCGGTTACGTGCTGGCCACGGACATCAATCCGGCCTGGTTGGACCCGCACGGCGGGTACGAGGTGCTCCAGCACGACATCGTCGGGGACCCGCCGCCACAGCCAGGCACATTTGACCTGGTACACGCCCGGCTCGTACTCGTTCATGTCCCCGACCGTGACCAGGCGTTGGCGACGATGGTGGCGGCGCTGCGGCCCGGCGGTTGGCTACTGGTCGAGGACGCCGACACCGAGCTGCAGCCGCTGGCCTGCCTCGACGAGGTCGGCCCAGCACAGCAGCGCGCCAACCGGCTGCGGCGCGCTGTCCGGGAGTTGATGACCCGCCGCGGCGCCGACCTGCGCTACGGCCGTACGCTGCCGCGGGCGCTGCGTGCAGCCGGCCTGGTCGATGTCACAGCTTCCGGCTGCTTCCCAGTCGGCGGGGCGGCCTGCGACCGGCTGGAGACCGCGACGGTGCGCATGGTCCGCGCCGAATTGCTCGCCGCAGGGCTGGCCAACGACGCCGAGATCGACGCCCACCTGGCCGCCGTCGACGCTGGCGAGCTCGACCTCACCCTCGCGCCGCTGATCTCGGCATGGGGACACCGCCCGGGCTGAGCAGTCTGCATGAGGTTCCGCACGGAACTGGGTGGCAGCCACGGTGAGCTCCACAGGCCTGCGGTGGCCAGGTCGTCGGTCGAGGTCCACGGTCGGAGGAACACCCAAGCCTGGTCAATGTGGTCGTGCCAGTCGGCGGCGGTATTGGCCGGATATGCGACCAGGGCGGCCCAGATCCGCTCGACCGGGTTGTCCTGCGGGCTGAGCGGAGCCAGCGGAACGGGACCGTCAGCGCGGCGCCAGCCTGCTCGGCATCCCCGAACGCGCCAGACACCATCGATCACATGATCAGCGATCTTGGCATCCGTTCATGCCGCCGACCGGGCGCCGTGGCTCGGCGGCCTGCAGTCCATGATGGATCACGTGGGAACATGGCCGGCTCTGACCGACGAGCAGTACGCGGTGATCGTCACGGCGCTCGACGAGGCGGCGATGGCACACATCATGGACGAGTTCCGTGCCCGCCAGCGGTGGGCTGGTGCATGGGACCGGCTGCGCGCCTGAGCAGATCGCACACCCGGTGCACGCTCATAGCCGCTGGTCTCGTGCCGCGGTCAGGGTCAGTGGTGTCCGTGGAGAGCCTGTGAGACGTTGTCGCCCCGACGCGATGCTCACGCAGTCCAGCCGATGCCGCCCCGATGTCGCGGCTGACGTGCTCCGGCTCGCCACCGTCGGTGTCCTCGGATGTGCGGCTTGATCGGCTGCGTACATCTGCGTGTCCGCAGCTCAGGATCTTCCTCCAGGCGCTCCGCCGGCACGGCCGAGCGCGGGTGTCCCGTCCGTCGGAAACGCCGCACTATCTAACGCGAGATGGCTGGTCGACAAGTGTCTGGGTGCCGAGGGCCAGGGCGAGGGCGAGGCGTTCGGCGTCCTCGGTGCCCGGTTCGGCGGTGTAGACCGTGATGCGGAGATCGTCCAGTGCGACGACGAGCGTGTCGCAGTCCAGGGTGATGCGCCCGACCGCCGGGTGGTCGACGACCTTGTGCCTCGACGGGTCGGTCAGCGGCGGGGGTTCGGCGTCCCACAGCTCGGCGAAGCGTGGGCTCTTGTCGGCCAGTTCGGCGGTCAGCCGGCGCAGCGCGTGGTCGGCGGGATAGCGCGACGCGGTCAGGCGCAGGTCGGCGACCAGCCGGGCCTCATGGTCGGCCTGCTCGGTCGGGGTGTGCACCACCCGGGTGGGCAGGCCGGCGAGGTTGCGCCAGACGGCGTTGCGTTCCAGGCCGCGCCAGGTGGACGTCTCGCCCATCAGTGCGTCGTAGGGCGCGTTGGCCAGCACCAGCGTCCAGCTCGCGTCGTAGACGACCACCGGGGTGTGTGCGAGCCGGTCGAGCAGCCGCTGCACGCTCGGGGCGACCCGGGACGGCACCACGTCCGGGCCCGGTGCGGCGTGCCCGGCCAATCGGTACAGCAGATCACGTTCGGTGTCGGCCAAGCGTAGTGCCCGGGCCAGGGACTCCACCACTTGCGCCGAGGGCGCGGTCGCGCGGCCCTGTTCGAGCCGGGTCAGGTAGTCGGCCGAGATGCCGGCGAGCGCAGCCAACTCCTCGCGGCGCAGCCCGCTGGCGCGGCGACGCCGCCCGACGGGCACGCCGACGTTCTCGGGTGCCACCCGGTCCCGCCAGCGGCGCACCGTGCGGCCGAACTCCCACGCTTCCACACCGTCCAGTCTGCGCGAGCGCGCGGGGATTGTCCTGGTCCTGGCAGTCCTACGAAAACCGCACGACTGCCTGACGCTGCCCCGGGCCCGCAGGCTGAGGCCATGACTTCCACCGAACCTGGAACCGTTCTGATCACCGGCCCGACGCGGAACCTGGGTCGCCACGCGACGCTCGCCCTGGCCGAGCGGCACGCCGACCTGCTGCTGGTCGGCCGCCACGGGCCGGACCTGACCACGGTCGCCGCCGAGGCCCGCGCACGCGGCGCCCGGGTCCGCGAGATCGGCTGCGACCTGTCGCGCCTGTCCGACGTACGCGCCGCCGCGGCCACCGTGCGCGACCTGCTCGCCGCCGGCACCGTACGTCCGCTGCGCGCCCTGGTCGGCAACGCCGGCGCCATGTCGGTCGACACCCGCCAGGCGTCCGCCGACGGCTACGAGATGACCTTTGCCGTCAACTATCTGGCGCACGCGCAGCTCATCGGCGACCTGCTCGACGCATTCACGGCCCCGGCCCGGGTCGTGCTGCTCGGCTCGAACACCTACGCCGCCAACGTGTGGCGCCGGATGCTGCACGTGCCGGAGGCCAGGTGGGCCGACCCGGTCGAGCTCGCCCGTCCCGCCGGCGGCGATACGAGCCCGGGCATGACCGAGTCCGGGATCGCCTACTCCAACGCGAAGCTCGCGATCCTGTACTACGCCCACGAGCTGCAGCGCCACGTCGGCGCCGGGATCAACGTGTCGGTGTTTGAGCCCGGCTGGATGCCGGGTACCGCCCTGAGCCGCGGTGCTCCCGAGGCGTTCCAAGCGATCGGCCGCGCGCTGGGCCGCATTCCGGGTGTGTCGACCCCGCAACGCTCGGGGCCGCTGCTGGCCGCATTGGCCGTCGACGAGAAGTGGTCGCACTTGCGCGACGGCGCGTTCGTGGTGAAAACGAAGCCGACCGAGGTGCAGCCGGTCGCCCACAACCGCGATCGGGAGCGGCGCCTGTGGGCGGCCACCGCGGAGCTCCTGGAACAAGCGGACGCGGCACGCTAGCTCGGAGCTGGCATGCCTTGTCGGGCACCGGGAACCCCGCGCTGCAGCCAGGCGGGCGCCACGACGAACGACTGTGCTCGCGACGGACACGACGCCGACTGCGGCTGACCAGGGGAGCAGGCGGTGTCCACAACACCACCGCCGACGCCTATGGCCGGGTCGTCCCCCAACAGTCCAGCGCCGGCAGTACGTGTGGACCGATCAGCACACCGACGTGGTCGAGCAGTTCATCGGCGACCGGGTCGAGCTTGACCGGGTCTGCCAGCTACGTCCCGCTCGGCGCGGTCCTGATCACAACCGGCATGGTCGGTGGCCTCAGCTGCCAGTCGGAGTACACCGCGAACCCCTTCGCCGCAGCCTGCTTCCCCGCTCAGTCCAACGCCGTGCCCAGATCCCAGGCGTGACACCGGAATGTCTTGCGTGCCAACACCTGCGAATCATGATCAGTGACCACGACCATCTGCTTCCATCTGCCAGATCGATGCCGACGATCGCGTTCACGGCCGGAACCAGTACCCACAACCGAGCGAGCCGCGCATTGCGGTTGCGATCACCACGGGACACACCGCTACCGTTACCCACGAACGTCCTGCTCCTGTGATGAGACACCAAGCCCGACAAGCGCATCAGGGGACGTTCCTACATCCTGCACCGAGACGCAGAACGTCCTTCTATCCCGCGACCCGCGCGCCCTCGTCGCGATGCAGGCGCGCGTAGCGTTGGCATTATGAGCACCAACGTGTCGGGCGCTGCAGCTCGTCAGAGCTTCGGCCCCCGGGACCTGCCGGCGCTGATCGGTATTCTTGCCGTGATCGAAGGCGAGCTCATGGGCGGCGAGGTCTCACCGCGCTTGTCGGCTCGGATTCGGGACCGGCTCGAGCGGGCAGGAGTTCTCGAATCTGGCGCGACCGAACGAGACCTACGCCAGTCGATCAACGACCTCAACCACCGGCTCCGCCATGCCCTCGGCGAGTACGAACAGCAGCCCGCGCCACTTGAGGTACCCGAGTCATCTGGTGGATGACCCGACAGCCGCGTCTCTGGCGCGCACATATGGCACCCTGTGCGACTCTGTTGCCTAACTTTTGGCGCGCCGGGCGCCTCTCCGGCTGTTCTGCGGTCGCACCGAACATTGACGGACCGCCGTAGACCGCCACAACCTTCGACGCGAACGCCGAGGTCACCCAAACCAGCGACCAACGCCGCTGTTCGGCTTCGTTCGCGCCCCATGCCGGCCCCCGCGACCAGGCGCTTCTCTCAAAGCGTCAACGCGGGAGACCGGCCGGCTCCCCACCCCGGCAACCACCGGGGACCAACGCGCCTGCGTTCCGACACGCGCCTGCCCGTGGGCCGCCCGGGCGGTCGACGCGGATCACGGGCGGATGCCGTCAGGCGAGTGACGCCACGAAGGCCGCGTGTTCGATGCTGCCGTAGTACTCGCGCACCTCGTCGATCAGCCCGTCGCGCAGCCGGATGATGCTGATGTACTGGTTCTGGTACAGGCCGCCGCTGAGCAGTTCGACGTTCAGCCGGTGCTCGGTGATCACGACGTCCGGGTCGACGGTCTGGTGCATCGACTCACGATCGATGCGGATGTCGCCGACGGCGTCGGCCAGGGCGCCGATGAACCCCACCAGCTCGTCGCGTCCGCGCAGGACGGCGGGGAGCGGCGGCAGCGGGTACGCGACCTCGAAGCGGCAGTCGGGCTGGAACAACAGCGACCAGTCGGTGAAGCGCTTCGCCGCGAACAGGGCGTTGTACTGGGCGATCAACTCGGTGTTGCGGATGCGGGCGTCGGTGAGCGTCATCATGGTGGGCCGTTTCTCTCGGTGATTCGCTGACTTCGAGAGCGTCGGGCCGGACGGTTGTGCCGATCTAGCGGCTAACTTGCGAGGGCCGTGCGCGCCCGGGCGGCGAAGTGTGCGGCGCCGGCCTGTTCCGCGACGGCGAGCGCGTGCTGCCAGTGCTCGCGCGCTGCCGGCAGGTCGCCGAGAGCGGTTGCCAGCCGGGCGAGCACCTCGGCGACCGGTTCGAGGGTGAACACACCCGACGAGGCGCCGGCCAGCTGGTCCGCATACGGGGCGAGCGCCTCCGCGCACCGAACCAGCACCGGTGCCTCGTCGAACCCCAAGGCGTTGTGCGCGCGCACCGTCCAGATCGTCAGCGTCAGGAAGTCGTGCCGGACCGGCTGGTCGGGCCGCCACAGCGCGCGCGCCTCGGCAGGGCGTCCGGCCTGCCGCAATGCGCACACCAGGAACTCCGGCGACAACCTCGGCACCGCCGAGTACCAGCCTCGGATCTGCTCCGGATCGTGCGCGACGCCGGCCACCTCGTCGAGCATGAACAGGCACAGTGCGCCCAGCGAGTCGCCGGAGTGTTCGCCCGCGGCGCGCATCACCTCGACCATTCGCGACACGGACCGCCGGGCCTCGGCGTCGTCTGTGTCCAGGGCTGACAGCAGCGCGTCGGCGCAGCGCACCATGACCGTGCCGGTGCCGAGCTGGTGTCGCTCGGCGACCGCCTGCAGCGCCGTGAGGTGCCGCCGGGCCGCGACCAGGTCGGCCAGGCCTGCGTGGGCGGCGAAGGCGGCCTGGTGCCCGAGCAGCGCGGTCGCCGGCAGCTGCGCCCACTCGCCGAGTTCGGCCACCCGGTGCGCGACGGCCAGCCGGGGCGTCAGGTCGTCGGTCTCGTAGTGGGCGCGCAGCCGAGCGTTGAGGGCCAACGTCAGCAGTTGCGGATCGCCGGCCTGCTCGGCGGCGCGGACGGCCTCGTCGGCGCGGCCGACGGTGCGTGGATCGCCCTCCCCGTCGACCTCGCCCACGAGGAGGCACAACAGCCTGCACCGGGTCGCTGGGTCGCCCGCCGCGGGCATGGTCAGGGCGCGCTCGGCAAGGTCGATGAGCGCCTGGTCGAGCTCCAGGTAGTGCCGCTGGGTCCACGGGCTCGGGACGCTCCAGGCGGTGAGCGCGGCCACGAGCATCGCCTCGGAGCCTGTCGAACCGGCCAGTTCGACGGCCTCGGCGCGTACGGCTCGGACCCGGGCCACGTCGCCGCTCCAGGCAAGGGTTCGGATGAGCCGGAGCAGCAGATCGAGGCGCCCGGCGGCGGGCCGACCGGCGACGGCCGCGGCGTCTGCCGCGCGACGCCAGAGCAGGGCGGCCTCCGCGTAGGCCAGCCGGCTCTCTGCCTGCTCCGCCGCGAGCTCGCTCCACCGGGCCGCCGACGCCGCGTGTGCCGGGCCGGCCAGGTGGTAGTGGTGGGCCAGGGAGAACACCGCCGACGGGTCAACCGCCTCCGTCGTCGAGGCGACCAGGTGGTGCATCCGGGCCCGACGAGGCGCGGACAGCTCGGCGTAGAGCGCCTCTCTGACCAGCACGTGCGAGAAGCGCAGATCGTGGGCGGCCGCGTCCAGGAAGCCCCCGACCAGTGCGGTCTCGACGGCGTCGAGCGCCTCGTCCTCGGTGAGGCCACTGGCCCGCAGGAGCACCTCGGTCGGCACCTCCCGGCCGATGACGGCGGCGAGGCGCAGGACGGTGGCCGCCCGGTCGGGGAGCCGGGAGGTGCGCAGCCTCACCACGTCCCGGACGCCGGTCGGCACCTCCTCGACGTTGCCGCCAGCCGACAGCAACCGCCCCAACTCCTTGACGTGGAACGGGTTGCCGTCGCTGCGCGCGGTCACCGAGGCGAGTTCCCGCACCGACAGCGGCCGGCCGGCGAGCCAGCGCAGGAGCTCGCCGACGGCGTCCGGCGCGAGCGGCCCGACCCGTAACCGGACCGGATCGTGCCGGGCCAGGGTCGCCAGCGCCCCGGTCAGCGCGGCGTGTGCCTCTTCCGGCCGGTACGTGGCAACGAGCAGCACCGGCGCGGTCCGCAGGTCCGGCAGGAGGTCGCGCAGCAGGGCGAGGCTGGCGTCGTCGGCGCGGTGCACGTCGTCGAGGACCAGCAGCAGTGGAGCCGATGCGGCGGCGGCTGCGAGACGGCGGGTGAACGCCCGGTGCAGCAGGAAGCGGCGGGCGGCCGGATCGCCACCGTCCGCGGGCACGTCGCCCGGCGCGCCAGGTGATCGCAGCGGATCGAGTGCGACGTCGTGCCCGGACCCGCATGCGTCCGCCGGGAGCGCCTCCAGCAGCGCCGCCCACGGGTACAGGGCCGGAGCACCGTCCACCTCGGGACAGCGCCCCCAGGCGGTGCCCCATCCTTCGGCACGCAACCGGTCGGTGAGCGCCTCGAGCAACGACGACTTGCCGCTGCCGGCCGGACCCTCCACCAGCGCGACGACGGCGCCGGTGCGGGCCTGCCGGGCGGCGGCCTGCAGCACGGCCGTCTCGGCGTCCCGGCCGACCAGGACCCGGCGCGGTACGCCACCGGCAGGGCGCGGCGTGTCGTGCACGACGTGAGCGGGCTGGGCCGGAACCATCAGGTGCGGCGCCTGGGCCAGGATGTCGGCCTCAAGGGACCGCAGTCCCGGCCCAGGGTCGAGCCCGACGGTCTCGGCGAGCGCGGTGCGAGCCCGCCGCAACGCGGCAAGCGCGTCCCCCTGCCGCCCGGATCGGTACAGCGCGAGCGCCAGCAGCCGCCACGCCTCTTCCCGCAGCGGATGCCCTGCGAGCAACCCCTCCAGGTCGGCGATCGCCTGGTGCGTCTCGCCCAACTCGAGCCGGGCCCGGCCCAGCCCCTCCAGGCCGGCCAGCCGCAGCTCCTCCAGCCCCTCTCGTTCGGCGACCGCCCACGGCTCCGCGTCATAGTCGCCGTACGGCGTACCGTGCCACAGCAGCAGCGCGGCGCTCAACGCGTCCCGGGCCGGCGCGGCGGGCACCGCAGGGCGAGTCCACGCACGGACCACCGCCTCGAACTGCCACGCGTCGACCGTGAACGCCTCCGCCCGCACCGCGTAACCGGGTGACGCGCTCACGATCAGCCCGGTCCGATCGCGGGCCGGCCGGTCCGGCTCCAACGCCCGGCGCAGGTGCGACACGTACGCCTGCAAGACCCCCGACGCCCGCGCCGGTGGCTCGTCGCGCCAGACCAGGCCGATCAGCCGGTCGGCCGGAACGATCCGGCCGCGGGCTGCGATCAGCAGGGCCAGCACCGCCCGCTGCCGGCGGCCACCGAGATCCAGATCGACCCCGTCGCGCCACGCGCCCACCCGCCCCAGCACGGACAAGTGCGGGACGGACGGCGTGATCATCTCGACAGCCTGTCACGCGCCCGCACTTCGTCAAGCCCGCATGCCGGGCCCGCGACGTCAAGTGCCCGACCGTCCCCGCACGGCTGCCGGTTGCGCCGTCAACGACCGGCGTGCCGGCGCAGATCGCTGCCGTAGAGGCTGTTGTACCGCCGCCGGTACGCCGGCCACCACACCAGCCGGAACAGCAGCCGCACCGGCAACGGGAACGTGGTCAGCACCGATGCCACCTGTTCCGGGGTACCACAGCTCGCCATCCAGCCGAACAGCACCGGGATCTGCCGCTTCGGCACCGACGCGAGCGCCCGGTCGGCGGCGGCCTTGAACTCGTCGGGCAGCACGACCGCACGCAGGATCGGCACCGCGTCGCGCTCCTCCTGGTCGAGGTGGATGTTCAGGAGCCGGTGCAGCTGCTCCATCGCCTCGACCCGGTCGGGCATGCCACGAGTGGTGTCGCGGACCTGGCGCAGCAGCGGGTCGAGGTGCTCATGCTGCTCTTCCAGCGCGTCGAGCGCGGCCACGGCACCCGGCTGCCGGCTGCGCAACAACGGCCACATCCAGGCGTCCTCGTCGCCGTGGTGGTGTTCCAGATGGTCGGTGACCATCCGCAGCTGGTCCTCGATGAGCGCGGCGTGCCCGGCATCGCGAACCGCTCCGGCCGCGACGGCGAGCCGGCCGTACTCGGTCCGGAAGCCCGCGTGCGCCAGCAGGAAGCCGCGCAGGTCCGGTTCCGTGTGTGTCGATGTGATCGTCATGGTCCGCTCCAACGTCTCGGGGATGCCCTTAACCTCCGGCGGACCTCTTGCGCCCGACTAGCGACGCACTTGCGTTGCGGCAAAGGCACCTCGGCACGCAACGGCGGCACCGTGCTCGGGCGACACGACGGACGCCGGCGGTGCGCGATGGCAAGATCGAAGACCGTTCGGTGCGGCGGGTCAGGCTTGGTCGCGGCGCCGGCACGGGCGATGTATGAGGCGGTCAGCGGCGGAGATCGCGAAGATCATGTAAGGATGGCCGGAATCTTCGCGACCAGCCTGCCCAGATCGACCTTCTCCGCGTCGGTCGGTGCACGTCGTCCGGTTCCGATCAGCGGCACGTCCGTGCCGGAGAACGTCGTGGCGAATTCGGCACCGGCGATCTGCTCCAGCATCTCGTGGGCCCGGGCAACGCCCTCGGCGGGCGGCTCCGCAGCCTCCGGCAGATGCGCGATCAGGTCGAGGTCGACTGAGCCTGCGACACGACGGTTGGCCTGGGTATGCGCGTCGCTCAGCGCTGACACTTGATAGAGCGTGTCCGATAGGCCGATGCGGATATCTGGGCCGCTGGTGGAGCGGCTCGCGTCTTCCTCGGTTGACCAGCGGGACCTTTGTCGGGACGGGCCGGATCTTGTCGGCACTCGGGACGCCCTGGCGGTTGGTTCGTCGTGGTCGTCGCGGTGGACGACGACGTGGCGGCGGGCCGGTCGGCGGCACCGGCCGGGGCTGCAGTCTGTCAGAGGCAAAGCGGCCTCGAACATACAACCTAGCAGCCTAGGAAGCTCAACACGACGAGATGGCCTCGACATACGCGCTCTCGGCGCGGGTCTCGACGGTGCGGCGGTCCTGTCGCTTTCGGAGCCATCCGAGCAGTCCTGCGCCGCGGTACGGCTGCAACGGGACCGGGACCCAGCGGTGGACCGCCCGGGCGACGGCACCCTGCACTTGGCAAGTGCCTCGACGCCGCTGCGGGCGAGACCGGCAACGGGACCGAGCTGCAGCTGTTCCACTGCACCGGCGCCGGCGGTCAGCAGTGGACATACGTGCCGGCCACCCAGGCGCTGCGCAACCCGCCGTCCGGTGACCGCGTCGTGCAGACCGGTTAGGTGGCCTGCCGCTGGTCCAGCCACTTCAGCATCGCCTGGCTCGTTTTCCTCGGGCTTCTCCTGCTGGATCCAATGGCCGCAATCCAGGCTGACCACGTCCACGTTGGGCACGAATCCAGCACATCGCGCTTGATCGACTGGCGTCTGGCCTGAGGAAGCGCAGATCAACCGCTTCCTCTGTGCGTCCACTGTGGACCCGGAGGTTCCGAGAGCGATCTGCTGTTTCGGAAGGGTCCAGACCGGCCCGTGCTGCGCCCCTGCAGGGCCAGTCGCCGTTGATAGGCGCGCGACGGAACGTGATGGAACGGGATGGAACGCCGATCAGGTGAAGGTCGAACCGGCCTTCCCGTCGGCCGTCAGGCTAACGACGCCACGGGGCAGGTCCAGGTCGACGTGACGAATCAATCGAAGGAAGTAGCGCATGGAACGCTCCAGGAAGCCGGTCTTCACACGACTTGGAAGACTGCTCGCCGTGCTCGGGTTGGCCGCCGCGGTCTCGGTCGTGGCGATGCAGGGCCCCGCTCAGTCAGCGACCATCATCACCGTGACGCAATCAATCACCACCCCCGGCCTGATACGGCACCAGATCGACGTTCATCTTCCAATGAACCAGTTCGACGCCCAGGGCTACATCAACAACGGCGCCAGAATCGAAGTCGAATGCTGGGGAGATGACCCGATCGCCGATGATCTCCTTCCCGATTGCCCCAGGCCGGGCTTCAGTGGCACCGTCACCTATTCGGGCAGCCAGCTCCAGGGCACTCCGACCGGTGTCCACCTGACCATCGTGAACCTCTACGAGCGGGGCACCGTGCTCGACGAAGACATTCCCGACGGAGACGAGATTTACATCAAGGCCAGGTGGATCGATGATGATGGCCACGTCCTCAAGGGGACGAGCAGCACAGTGAGCGGAAGCTTCTGAAGCTGAGCGGCCGGCAGCGACGCGTGCGACGCCCATGCATGCCCGACGTCGCACACCTGGTGATGTGCTCGAGCCGAACCTGTTGACCAGATTCACGAATCGCCTGGCTGTCCGCCACGTGTGGGCGGCCAGGCAATTCATCTTCGCTGAATTGGCTCTGACCGGCGTGATCGCGCCTGCGGTCACCTTGCTTGCTGCTCCGGCATCGGCGGCGGGCGCCGTTTTGAGCAAGTCGCAGACCGTTGGTTCGGCGTCGTGGCCCTCGGATGCCAGGGGTCCGTCCGGCGCCTATGGATTTAGGGAAGGCACATGAACAGATTCAGGCCCCGGTACCTCGCAGTGTTGGGCGGCATCGTCACGATCGGGCTCGCCACTTTGGGTGTCGGCCCGGCATCGGCGTCATCTTTCCCGGGAGGTGTCTCGATTTTCGACCACCTCGGTTCCGGAGACACGAACGCCGCCTGGGTTCCCGAATTGCGCGACAATGTCGTTCAGGTCGCGGTGGGCAAACTCGACGTCCACGGCAACGTGATCAGCACCAGCACGAACCACGCGGATGGCGGATGTCACTGCGTTGACGTGTTCGCGGTGGATGATGGTACGGGCGGTCTGAACGTCGCTGTCATGGGCGACGCCACTGTCCGGGCGTGGGGCAGCAACGACAAGGGTCAACTCGGGGACGGGACAACAACGCAGCAAACCACGCCGCGCACGGTGCCGGGGCTGACCAACGTGAAGCAGGTTTCCGCCGGCTACCGGTTCGTCCTCGCCGTCAAAAAGGACGGCACCGTGTGGTCCTGGGGCAGTAACTCAGCTGCCCAGCTAGGGTTCGGCGCACCACCGCCAGGGACCACCGATCCGTATCACACCACGCCGGCGCAGGTGCCCGGTCTCAGCGGCATCGTTCAGGTCTCGGCCGGCGACGGATTCGGCATGGCTCTCGGTGCGGACGGCAAGGTGTGGGCCTGGGGAAGCGGTCTCTGGGATGGAGACGGTCGCAGCGGGCTGGGCCCGGTGCAGGTGGCGGGTCTGCCGGCCGCCACCCAGGTCGCTGCTGGTTACCACCATGCGGTGGCGCTGGACTCGACCGGTAAGGCATGGGCCTGGGGTTTCGCCAGGAACGGCCAAGCCACCTCCGATCTGAAGGTCGACGGACTCCCCACCGGAACTGCCGTGCACCCCATCAGCATTCAGGGGTTGCCCCAGGGGATCACCCAAATCGCCGCCGGTTTCCATGAGAGTTATGCGATCGCCGGGGGTGACGGTTCGGTGTGGGCTTGGGGCGGCAATGGGTTCATGGCCGGTTTGCACCCGGACGACCTGATGGAGATTCCCTATGGCGATGGACCTACGGGGAGTGAAGAGACATACACCTACGACCATTCCTTTATGGCGATTGATACGATCAGCACCGCGAGGCGTGTGAATCTCGGCGACGGCGGGGCGAACCCCTCGTCATCCTTCCCGGGGCGGGTATACCGTGCGGCTCAGATCTCGGCGAACTACGCCACCGTCGGAGTGGTCCTCGCCGACGGGACAGTCTGGGACTGGGACATCAACAACAGCGACACCAGTGCGGCGATCAAACTCTGGGAGGAACCCAAGACGTTCGTCTGGAACCAGATCGCCGCTGCACCCGCTGGACCCCCCGGTTTCCGCAATACCCTGGTTCTCGGCCCCAGTTCGCTGCAGATCGGTCTGGTTCCGGACTTCCTCACCAAGATGGACGTCCTGCAAACGTATCAGCTGCAGGCAACCGGTGGCCTGCAGCCGTACACGTGGTCCGTCACCGGCCTTCCCACCGGATTGGCGTTCACCTCCAACGGCGCAATCTCCGGCACGCCGACGGTCCCCGGAGTTTTCAATGTGGCATATACCCTCACGGATGGCGCAGGCGTGACGACCACCAGATATTTTGTCTGGGAAGTGACTGTCAACGAGACACGTTTCTTCACCGGAGCCGCCACTGCCTCCAAACCAACGACCGCCCTTTCCGCGGCCTTGAGCCGCGCCCAGTCCAAGGCCACAAATGCGGGATTCGCCCTCAGGAACTGCGAAGAGACCGACTCGTCTGTCGATCTGAACGAATTCAGGAGCTACGACGCTTCCGCCACTCTCAAATGCATCAGATGACGATGAACGCGTAACGGTTCCAGATTGGATCCGACTGGCGCGGGATGCCGGGTGGGCGTCCGCGACGGGTCGGTGGGGCAGGGCATGGCCACGGCGTTGTTCGTATTGTCCCGTTACATCATGAAGCCGCCGATGCCAGCGGTTGGAGAGCAGGCGCGCACGACTTCTGACGGATCTTCAGGTTCTCGAGGCCAGAAGATCATGTTCAGGAGTCGTGCGGCGGCGTTGCATTGAGCGCTGGCAAGGTCGGGCAGACTTGAGCAGTGAAGTCATCGACCCGAACTGGCCTTTGGCTGTCTCCGAAATCGGCGTTCGCCGGGTTTTGGTTCCCACCCGAGGTCATCGTCGTCGCGGACCGCTGGTACCTGCGGTTCAACCTGTCCTATCGCGACGTTGAGGAACTCCAGCTCGATCAACTCAGCTCATCCTCGGTCGACGTACCCGGCCGCGAATCGCCGTCGACGTTCGCTTGACGTTGGGTGACGTCGTGGCGGTTGCCGCCGGTCAGGCCGATGGCGAGTGGGATGCCCGCGCCGTCGGTGATGACGTGGTGTTTGGAGCCGGTCTTGGCGCGGTCGACCGGGCCCAGGCCGGTTTTTGGGCCGTCCTTGAGCGCTCGTACGTGGAGCCGTCGATCACCGCCTTGGACCAGTCGAGCTTGCCCGCGGCGCGCAAGTCGGCCGGCAGCACCTCGTGCAGGCGTTGCCAGACACCGGCCTCATGCCACTCAGCCGGCGGCCGCCAGCAGGTCATCCTAGGGGCAGTGCCAACCCCTGCGGCAGGAACGTTCACGGGATCGCCGTGACGAGGGCCGGGCAGCGCGCGATGGGCTCGGCGTCGATGGCCATTCGGCATCGCGCTCCGCTTCCTCCCACCGGCCGGGCGCCAGGTGCACCAGGCGCAGAACGGTGATCGGAGGTGTTGTTCACGGTCTGCGGCACCATGTTGCTGGACGGCGACCACGTGAGCGTCGCCACGTCTTGAACCGGTGTGCGGTAGAGGTGCGTGTACCCGCAGTGCCCGGATTTGAGTTTCGCACGCCTTGACGAGCACGTGACAGGTGACATGTGAACACCGTAAAGCGACGGACGACAGTGACCTTGGCCGCTGCTGGTCGCGCCGTGGAGCCACTCCTGCGCGGGGGGAACGAGGCACTTTGGATCGATGGGAACCTTTCGTCGAGTCGAGACTGGTTTGACGCGGCGTACCGGATGGCGGAGCGGGAGAGCGACGCGGACGCGATGGCCCTGGCCGCGATCGGCCTCGGCGGTCTGTGGGTGCATGAGTACCGCAAACCAGCGCTGGCGATCCTCATGGAGTCGCGCCAGCGTCGCGCCATGGCGGTTGTGGACGCCGGGTCGACGCTTGCGCTGCGGATCCGGGCCCGCCTCGCCGGGGAGACCGACTACCGGTCCGGTGGGCATGCCGCGATCCTGGCGATCGTCGAGGAGGCCAGGAGATCAGGGGATCCGGTTGCGTTTGCCGAAACGGCGAACCTCGCCCACCATTGCGTACTCGGACCCGGCCACGGTGCTCTGCGTCGACGGCTCGCTGACGAACTCATCGCGGCGAGCTTTCAAACAGAACGTCCAAGTGACCTGCTCATGGGGATGCTCTGGCGCACCGTTGATCTCTTTCTGGACGCCGACCCGCATGCGGAACGCAGTCTGGAGGAACTGCGTGGGCTGCTGGGAGAGCAGAAACATCTCGCTGTCGACTACGTCGTCAGATCGATCAAGGTCATGCTAGCGCTCCGGGCGGGTCGATTCGCCGCCGCCGAACTCGCCGCCGCCGACGCCGCCGAGCGTGGGCGGGCCGCCGGCGACGCCGACGCGACCGGCTGGTACGGGGGGCAGCTCGTGTCGATCCGCTGGTTTCAGGGGCGGATCGCAGAGCTCCTGCCGATGCTTCGTGATCTCGCGTTTTCCCCGACCCTCAGCGAGGCCGACGATTCGCACATCGGTGCTCTCGCGGTCGCGGCCGCCGCAGCGGGTGAGCATCGCGAGGCCGCGGGAGCGTTGGCCAGGCTTGCCGGGACCGATCTCACCCGTGTTGCACGATCAAGCAGTTGGCTGGTGGCGATGTACGGCGTGGTCGAGGCGGCGAACCTCCTCGGTGATCAAGCAGTCTCGTCACTGGCGTATGACATTCTTGAACCACATCGTGCGTTGCCGATGATGGCCAGCATCGGAGTGACCTGTTTCGGTTCGGTCGAACATGCGCTGGGCGTCGCCTCGCTGACGATCGGCGAGACGGACCGTGCGATCGAGCATCTGCGGTCGGCCGTCCGGGGGAATCTCCGTATCGGACACCTGCCTGCTGCGACATTGTCGCGCTGGCGCCTGGCCTCGGCGTTGCTGCGGCGACGACAGGGTGACGACACGGTTGGGGCGACGCGCGAAATCGAGATCGCCGAGAAGGACGCGGCGGCGTTCGGCATGACACTGCCTGCTGCTGGCCCCGCGACCGGGGTGGTGCGGCCTTCGGTGGCGGCGGCGCAGCGCAAAAAGGTGGTCGCCGACGTGCATCGCCACGGCCAGCAGTGGGAGGTTGCGGTCACCGGGCGGTCGGCGGTCGTGCCGCACAGCGTGGGGATGGTCTACCTGGCAACACTCGTCGGGAATCCCGGTCATGAGATCCCCGCTGTTGAGCTTGCGATGGGCGTGCAGGCGCCCGACGCTGCGGGGGACAAGCGTGTCGTGATCTCCGAGCAGCCCGTGTTGGACGACGCGGCGAAGCGGGCCTACAAACAACGGCTGTCGGAGCTCGACAGTGAGATCCAGGAGTTCGAAGTTCGGCACGACATCGGCCGGGTCGAACAGTTGCGGCTCGAACGCACCTGGCTCGTCCGTGAGATCACCGCGGCGGCTGGCCTGCGCGGCAATGTGCGCTCCTTCGTTACCAACGATGAACGTGCGCGGCTATCGGTGAGTCGGGCGATCTGGCGCGCTCTGGACCGGATCTGCAACGTTGACGCGGAGATCGGTGAACGCCTACGCCGCTCGATTAAAACCGGCCTTAAATGCAGCTATCATCCGTTCTGACCCGGATCTGCGGATAGCTGGCCAAACCTGTCATACGGATGCGCGTCGAGTCCGACGGTGGCCGGTGAGGTGCGGGCGAGTCGCGTGACGCCGGCAACGCCCGACGCGGACAAGGCCTTGCTGTGGAACCGCCGCCGTCGGCCGACCGGTGGGCAGTACCGCAGGTCGTCTCCGTGCCGGGCAAGCAGCGCCTGCGCCAACCCGTCCTCTGTCCGTCCCGCTCAGCCGGGTCGAAGGCGATCCGATCGAGCCGGACTGGTCAGACGGAGTCGATCTGGCTGACCGCGATGGCGGCACCGGTTAAGGATTCCCCGGCGATCACGCCGAGCGTTCCGGCGCCGAATCCGAGCAGCGCGTCGCCGGTCGGTGCCAGAGCACCGGAGAACGTCACCGGACCGGCGATGCGCACCGCGGCGTCCTACCCCACGAGCTGCACGCCGCTGTTGACGGTGACCGTCACGTTCCCGGCGGGACGTTGAATCCGGTCGCGATGACTCCCGCACACGACCCAGCACCCCCTTCTGGGACCGCACCGCCAGCACCTGGGTCAACGCAGCCGACCTGACCCGACGGTGGCTTCGAAGCGGAGGCGAGCTTGATGCGGGTGGCCCCGGCAAGGCGCCGTCAGACGCTGCCATGCGCGACGCGTTGATCGGAGGTGAACAGATGCGTGGCGATGCGTAGGACGGTGTTTGTTGGCTCAGGCGGCGTAGTTGCGCAGCAGCCGCAGTGCCGTGCCGGCGTGCGGGCCGCTGGTGTGCAGGCCGGCGTCTGCGGGCGCCAGCCGTTGCGCGCCGACGCGGCAGAACGCGCCGGCGGCGCCAGTGATCGAGGAGTCCTCGTCGGGGTCGCCGAAGCGCCAGTGGCTGCCGTCCGGGGCGGTCAGGTCGCAGTGCACCTCGGCCGGCCCGCCACCGCCGAGACCATCGCCGCGCTGCGCCCCGACGTCATCGTCAACGCTGCCAGCCTGCAGTCGTGGTGGGTCATCGGCACGCTGCCACCCGCGGCGTTCCAGCGCCTGTACCGGGCCAACTTCGGCCCCTGGCTGCCGATGCACCTGACGCCGGTGCTGCGACTGATGACGGCCGTCCGCCGCTGCGGGGTCAGGCCCGTGGTGGTCAACGCCGCGTACCCCCGACGCCGTCCACCCGCTCCTGCACACCGCCGGGCTGTCGCCCGAGGCCGGCATCGGGAACGTGGCCAACAACGTGCCGGCGCTGCGGCTGATCGCCGCCGAGCGGCTCGGCGTGCCCGTGCGCGTACTCTGCATCACGTGGACAGCGTCGTGCGGGACGGCGAGCCCGTCGTCGCCACGGTGTCCAGGACGGTCGACCCGACCACGAGCTATCACGACGCGGCGCCGTGCCGGGACCTCGACATCGGGCCAGGGCCGGTCGGGGAGGCGCTGCTGGCGTTCAACGCCGCGGTGCTGAAGTGCTTCCCCTGGTTCAGCGGGGTCACCCACCACGAGATGTTCGTCGACCGCGTCGGCGAGGTGGTGTTCTGCGAGATCGCGGGCCGCTCGGGCGGCGGCGGCATCATTCCCGGCTTCCGGCACCAGACCGGCCTGGACCTCAACGAGGCCGCCGTCATGGCACAACTGGGCGACCCGCTCCCGGTCCCGGCGCACGACCCGGCGACAGATCCGGTGCCGCTGATCGGCTACGTGATGGTCTACCAGCCCGGCGGCGTGCTGGAGGCGACCCCCGCGGCGCCGGACGTGCCGTGGGTGGTCGACCGTCGGACCACCGGCGCCCGGGCGACGTGCTGCCCGCGCCGGCCCGGTGGAGCGACGCCGTCGCCGCCGTCACGGTGGAGGGCGCGACCGAGTCGGAGGTCCTCGACCGACTCGACCACATGGTGCGGCACGTCCGAGGCACCGGCTGACGGACAGCGAAGGAGCTGGCATGGGCAACGCTCGACCCAGCCGCGCGGACCGGCGGCTGAGCCGCCCCGCCTGGTGGTTCGTCGGCGGGTACGGGCTCTCGGCCGTCGGCACCGGACTGTGCTACCCCTTCCTGGCGATCTATCTGCACCAGTTCCAGGGGTTGCCGGCGGGGGAGACGGCGGTGCTGCTGCTCGTGCTCGCCGGTGCCGCGGTGCCGATGTCCGTGTACGGCGGTGCGCTCGTCGACCGGCGCTCGCCCAGGGCGGTCGCCGTAGGCGCGCTGCTGGTGCAGACGGCGGGGTGGCTGCTGCTGGCGGTCGGGCACGGCTATGCGGCCCAGCTGGTGGCGCTGCTCGTCATCGGCGTCGGCACCGGGCTGTTCCTGCCCGCCGTGATCCCGATCATCGCCCGGCTCAGCGGCAGCGAGGCGGCCAAGGTCCGGACGATGTCGTTGCGGTACCTGCTGCTCAACCTCGGCCTGGGCGTCGGTGGCGGGCTCGGCGGCCTCCTGCTGGGTGCCGCGAGCGACGCCACCTACCGGTGGCTGTTCGCCGCCGACGGCGTCAGCTGCGCGCTGTACGCCGTGGTGATCGCCGCCTTCGTGCCCTTGCCGGAGGACGCCGACGCGGTCGGGTCGCAGCGCAAGACCCTGGCGCGGTTCCGGCCCGGACGCAGCTACCTGCTGCTGCTCGTGGCGCAGCTGCTGCTGGCGACGTTCGGCATGGCGCAGCTGGAGAGCGGCGTGCCGCTGGCCGTGCGCACCGACCTGGGCGGCTCCACCACGCTGATCGGCGCCCTGTACGCCGTCGGCACGTTCGTCGTGCTGGCCGGGCAGCTGCCGGTGTCCCGCTGGGTGGAGCGGGTGCACAAGACCCGTGCGCTGATCGCGATGAGCCTCGTGTGGGCCGGCGCGTGGCTGCTCGGGTACGCCGCGGGCGCCGTGACCGGCGGGACCAGGGTCGCGCTGCTCGTCGTCATGATGGTCACGTTCGCGCTCGGCGAGTGCGCCTACAGCCCGGCGTTCTACACCCTCGTGGAGCGGCTGGCACCACCCGGCGCCCTGGGCCGGGCCACCGGTGCGGCGTGGGCGACGTTCCAGGTCGGCAACACGATCGGGCCGGCGGTCGCGGTGTACCTGATCAGCATGCCCGTCCCGTTCTGGCTGGTGCTCGCGGCGGCGGCGACGACCGCCGCGGCGCTGGTGTTCGCCGTGGACCGCCGGATGCACGCGCCGGCGGCACCGGACCGGATCCTGGCCACGGTCTCCGGGTAACGCTGGACATCGATCCCAGTGGTAACTAGCGTAAACGTCATGACGCCTTACGTCGCCGACCCCGGCGCGTGGCAGGAAAGCTGGGACCTGCAGCAGACCGCGTTCATGCCGGACCGGGAGCACCGCATCACCGCGATGATCGACGCCCTGGAAGCGGTCGGCGGGGACTCACCCCGGGTGCTCGACCTGGCCGGCGGCACGGGATCGATCGCGCTGCGGGTGCTGCGCCGGCTGCCCGCAGCCCAGGTCACCCTCCTCGACGTCGATCCCGTGCTGCTGTGCATCGCCCGGGCGTCACTGCGCGACCGGGCCCAGGTCGTGACCGCCGACCTGCGCGATCCGGCCTGGACGGGCGCGCTGCCGCACGCCGGATACGACGCCGTGCTCGCCGCGACGGCCCTGCACTGGCTCCGGCCGGAGCGGCTGCGTGAGGTGTACGGCGAGATCCGGACCGTCCTGCGCCCGGGTGGCCTGCTCGTCAACGCCGACCAGATGCCGGACCCCCAGCTGCCGGGCCTCACCAAGCAGCTGGTCACCTCCGCCGACGCGCGGCGGGACGCCAGGTACGCCGCCGGCGCCGCGCCGACCTGGTCCGCGTGGTGGGACCTCGCCGCCGCCGACCCGGTGCTCGGCCCGCTGACGGCGGACCGGGCCGTCATCCACCCCAAGGGCGCGAGCGCGGAGTTCCTGCCGGCGGTCACCTGGCACCTGGAAGCCCTGCGTGACACCGGCTTCAGCGAGTCCGGCACGCTGTGGCGCGGCGGTCCTGACGCGGCGGTCGCTGCCGTACGGTAGCCCGCGTGGCTGATCTGGCCAGCCGGCGGCAGGCCGCCTTCCACCGGCGCCGGGCCGCGTACCTCACGAACGCCTGGCCATATGCGCACGGCACCGACCACACGACCATCTCCGCGGACTGGCTGGGCGGCACGGTCCGGTCGGAGGGGTCGTGGCACACGCCCGACGTGCTTGGCGATCAGAGCTGGCCGATGAGTGTGTGCTGGTGTGCTACACCATCGGCTATGAGTCTGCCGCAACGCAGCGACCGGTGGCTCAACCTGGCAGGGTTCCTGCTCGCCCTGTGCTGCTTCGCGTTGCCATTCAGCGGTTGGTCGACCGACCCCTGCACGACCGCCAAACTGACGTACCTCGGCACGCAGCGCGGTGGTCGGTGGCGTCACCGGCGCGGTCACTGGCAATTGATGTTCGCGATCCGGCCAGGCTGCAGGAGCGACCTCCATGCGTCGAGGAGTTGGGCCGCCGCCGCCTGCCAGGGCCTTTGACCGAGGCGAACGGGTCCGGCGGATGATCAACCTGAACCCAGATCTCGATCATGTTCAACCGGCTCGGTGGTCGGCAACGGGTGGGAGCGGGTGGTCCGGTGGGAGGAGTACGCCGCTACGTGGTCGGAGCGGGTGGACGAGTCGACCCGCATTTTCCACTGCAACCACACCTCCACGATGCCGCCGCCCGGACCGCGTAGCCGGGTGGTGGGATGATCACCCTGTGCCTCACCCCGCACCCGTCCTGCCGCGGGAGTAGTTTCGGTGTTGGGCCTACGAGACGTGCGGGAGAGCCCAACTGGATGACAGTTGAGCTGAGAGGCTGAATGGCCGAGAGGCCGGTCGGCGATCCCCACTACCTGATCCAGGCAATGCTGGCGAAGGGAAACCGCCTCGTAGGTCTTTTGCTGCACCTAGATCCAGATCGGGACAACCCGGCGGAGTCCTCAGCACCCACGATCGTCCTCCTTCGTGCCGCCCGCCGTGACAGCCCCTCGTCCGCGCACCCTTTTGCGCACTGTAGGTCCGTGCGAGCGGAACAGCCGGACGTGACGGGTCAGCCACGGGATGCCGGTCGGCGACGAGGTGCGACTGGTCATCGCTCCCCGGCCGTGATTTGGACGGCCCGATCGGTCCGGCGCCTGGCGTGCGGGTGCCCAGCACTCGGCCCTCGGCGACCGCGACGGTGTCCCCGCGGCTGCAGTCCTGTTCGGCGACGGGCACGATCATTCCGTCGTCGGTACGGGCGGCACGGCGGGCGTCGGTGAGCAGCATCAGCGCGAGCAGGCCGGCGGCTTCGCCGTCGCGCCGCAGACGCGGTGCCGCAGCCGGACGAGCCGGATCGCCTCGTCGTCAGGTCGGACCGCCGCAGGTCCGTGTACCCCTCGTTGAACATCAGGTGCAGCACGTGCGCGACCACGGCGAGCCGGGCAGGCTGCGACGGCGGCGACAGCGCCGGGTGGCAGCACAGCAGCAGGCATGTCATGCGGTCGGGGCGGGCCACTCCGCAGCGCCTCGGGCGGGGCTGCGTTCGCGCAGCATGGTCAGTAGCCCGGGGAAGCGTTGTTCCACCTCGTCGTACCGCAGCGTGACCAGCCGGCGGATGCCGTTGACGCGGGTGCGGATCAGACCGGCATCGCGGAGCACCTTGATGTGGTGCGACAGGGTGGACTTGCTGATAGTGACGCCGGTGTCTCTGAGAACGTCGCTGCCGCAGGTCCAGTCCCCGGCGGCGTCGAGAGCTCGCACGAAGGTGAGCCGCACCGGGTCGGCGAGCGCGCTGAGCACGACGTCGATCGTCACGGTCTCGATGGCGGGTTCGGTCACCTCGGTCACGAGACGAAGCGTAGCCAGATCTTGCGGAAAGTTCGACCCACGTCGTACCGTTCGATTCACATCGAACCGTACGATGCAGACCGAACATAGGATGGGTCATGAAGGCGATCATCTACCGTGACAACGGCGGCCCCGACGTTCTCCAGCTCGTCGAGCGTGACCGGCCCGCGCCGGGGCCTGGCGCGGTCCGCGTCCGGGTTGCCGTGTCCGCAGTCAACCCGACCGACTGGCAGGCCCGTTCCGGCATCGCCCACCGCAAGCTGTTCCCCGAGATCACCCCGCACCTCGACGGCGCCGGCGTGATCGACGCCGTGGGTGAGGGTGTCGACGCGGGCCGGGTCGGGCAGCGTGTGTGGCTGTTCATGGCCGCCGCCGGGCGGCCCACCGGCACGGCCGCCGAGTTCACCGTCGTGCCCGCCGACCGGGCCGTGCCGCTGCCCGACGGGGTCGGCTTCGACGTCGGCGCCTCGCTCGGCGTACCCGCGCTGACCGCACACCGCGCGCTCACCGTCGCCGAGGACGGCCCACGCCAACTGCGGCCCGGGACGCTGCACGGCATGGTGGTGCTCGCCGCCGGCGGGGCCGGAGCGGTCGGGCACGCGGTCATCCAACTCGCCCGATGGTCCGGCGCCACCGTGATCAGCACGGTCAGCGGCCCGGAGAAGGCGAAGCTGGCCACCGCGGCCGGCGCCCACCATGTGATCAGTTATCGCGAGGGCGACCCTGCCGCCGCCATCCGTGCGATCGCCCCGGACGGCGTCGACATCGTCGCCGAGGTGGCGCTGGGCGCGAACCTCGCTCTGGATCTGGCCGTGCTGCGTACACGCGGCACGATCGCGACGTACGCCAATGAGGGTGGACAACCGGTCGAGTTGAACGTGGGGCAGAACATGGTGCTGAACGCGCGCCTGCAGTTCCTGGTGCTCTACACGGCTGGCCCGCAGGCGCGCGTCGCGGCCGTCGAGGACGTCTCCGCCGCGGTCCGCGACGACGCGATGCCGGTCGGCGAGGAGCACGGCCTGCCACTGGTCAGATTCCCGCTGCACCGCACCGCCGACGCGCACCGGGCAGTGGAGACCGGCACGGTCGGCAAGGTGCTGGTGGACGTCACGTCCTGAAGTCCAGCGGCGCCGCGAACGATCCTTCCAGTCGGACCGCGGGCCGCGCCTGGACCGCCGGCCATGGGTGAGTCGTAGAGCAGATGGCGACCATTGGTCGACAAAGTACCCTGGGGGGTATATCGAGTACCCGTTTGGGGGCGAGTGGTGGAGATTGACAGCGACGCCGTTGGCGATGTGGTCAAACGGTTGCGGCGCGCGGAGGGGCAGATCCGCGGGGTGATCACGATGCTGGAGGAAGGTCGTGACTGCGCCGACGTCGTGACACAGCTGGCCGCGGTGTCCCGGGCGCTGGACCGGGCCGGCTTCAAGATCATTGCCACGGGTCTGCGGCAGTGTGTCACTGCTCAGGAGGCCGGCAAGGAGCCGCAGCTGGACGTCGCTCAGCTGGAGAAGTTGTTCCTCTCGCTGGCATGACCCGGGGGGATGCGGGACCTTTGACCTGATGATCAACGTACCCCCGGGCGTAGCTTCGAGCCCGGGTGGCGCTGGTCGCCCGGATTCGAAGGGGGCATGGTGAAGACTCTCGCGGTGGGTGGGGTACCCGGCTGCGCCGGCTGACGTCATCGGGCGCCGCGAGGACCTGCTGCTGCAGCATCCGCACAGTCTGAACGCCCGGTTCCGTCTCGATGTGCGGGCCCGCGCCGAGGTGCTGCCGATCGACCGGCAGGACCTGCCCGGTGTCGAGCGCACGCTGACCCTCCGCGCGATCGACGACGCGGACCGCCTGGCACAGGTCCTCGGCGGCGACCCGCGGACGGCCGCCGGCCGCGCCCAAGCGCCCTTCCCGCAGCGCCCAGCGTCACTGCGGGGCGTTCGTGATGGCTCGCACGCCGAACCCGACCGTTCGATACCCCCGGAAGGTGCCGGCCACTTGAAGCTGCAATATTTGCATACCCCCGGGGGTATCTGGCACGCTGGATTCAGTACCACTCAAGCCCGAACCGTGGCGCCGAACCGCGTTCGCCGTGGCGGTTGGACCTGCCGCCGGCCGTCTCGCCGGGCTGCCCGCAACCTGTGAAAGGACCGGTGTCGTGCCGACCATCCTGCCGATCGACACACCATCCCTCGGCGACCGTGGCTATCTGGTACATGACGGCCGCGCCGCCTTCGTGGTCGACCCGCAGCGCGACGTCGACCGGGTGCTCGACCTCGCGGCCGCCGAAGGCGTGACGATCACGCACGTCTTCGAGACGCACATCCACAACGACTACGTCACAGGCGGCTTCGCCCTGGCCCGGATCACCGGCGCGGCGTACCACGTCAACGCCGACGACCCGGTCTCCTTCAGCTGTCAGCCGGTCCGCGACGGCGACGTCATCGCCGTCGGCGAGCACATGCGCGTGCGAGTCCGGCACACCCCGGGCCACACCTTCACCCATCTTGCCTACGTGCTGGAGGTGGACGGGACGCAGACGGCGGTGTTCACCGGCGGGTCGCTGCTGTACGGGTCGGTCGGACGACCGGACCTGCTCGGCCCTGCGCACACCGAGACGCTCATGCACCACCAGTACGCCTCGGCCAACTGCCTGGCCGCCGAGCTCCCCGACACCGCCGCGGTCTACCCGACGCACGGGTTCGGCAGCTTCTGCTCGGCCACCCAGTCCGAAGCGGCCGCGTCCACCATCGGCCGGGAAAAGCGCAGCAACTCCGTGCTCACGACCGCGGAACGGGAGTTCGTCGACGAGCTGCTCGCCACGCTGGACGCCTGGCCCGCGTACTACGCGCACATGGCTTCGGCGAACCTGGCCGGACCCGCCGAACCCGACCTGACCGCGCCGCAGCGCGCCGACGCCGCCCACCTGCAGCAGCGGCTCACCGCCGGGGAGTGGGTCGTCGACCTGCGCAACCGGGTCGCCTTCGCCGCCGGCCACCTGGCGGGCACACTGAACTTCGGCCTGGACGGCAGCTTCGCCACCTATCTCGGCTGGCTCATCCCGTGGGGTACCCCGGTCACCCTGCTCGGCGAGACCGCCCAGCAGGTCGCCCAGGCCCAGCGGGAGCTCGTCCGTATCGGCATCGACCGGTTGGCTGCGCACGCCACCGGCACCGCGGAGAACTGGGCCGGCGGCGGCGAGCTCGCCACGTACCCGCGCGCCACATTCGCCGACCTCGCCCAGGTACGGCACCACCGGCCGGTCACCGTCCTCGACGTACGCCGCAACCTCGAACGCGCCGAGGGACACATCGAGGACACGGTGCACATCCCCCTGCACGAGCTGCCGCAGCGGCTCGGGGACGTCCCGGGCGGGGAGGTCTGGGTGCACTGCGCGGCCGGCTACCGCGCCTCCATCGCCGCCTCCATCCTCGCCGCCGCCGGGCATCGCGTCGTCGGCGTCGACGACGATTTCGCCAACGCCGGCAAGGCCGGGCTGCCCATCACCGCCGGGGCACGGGCCACCGTCCCGACCGGCCGCTGAGAGGCCGCCATGAACGCCGACAACACCACCCGCACCGTCGACCCTGCCACGCTGCGGGACCTCCTCGGCTCGGACCGCGCGCCGCGCCTGCTCGACGTGCGGACCCCGGCGGAGTTCGAGACCGGCTACATCCCCGGCGCGTACAACGTGCCGCTGGATCTGCTCCGCGAGCACCGCCACGAGCTGCTCGCCCACCTCGATGACGACGTCGTGCTGATCTGCCGCTCCGGCGCCCGCGCCACCCGAGCCGGACAGAGCCTCGCCCAGGCCGGCCTGCCGAACCTGAAGATCCTCGACGGCGGCATCGTGGCCTGGCAGGCTGCCGGCGCACCGGTCAACCGCGGCCGGCCACGCTGGGACCTGGAACGACAGGTCCGCCTGGTCGCCGGCAGTATCGTGCTGCTCGGCGTCCTGCTCTCCGTCGCAGTGCCCGGCGCCCGGTGGGTAGCCGCCGCCATGGGCGCCGGCCTCGCGATCGCCGCTCTCACCGACACCTGCGCCATGGGCATGCTGCTGGCCAAACTGCCCTACAACCGTGACGCCAGCTGCAACCTGGACACCATCATCACGCAACTGCGAGACATCCCCGCCGGGGGACGGCCGTGACCGTGCTGGTGCTCACCGCCGCGCTGGCAGTCGTGATCGGGATCAGCCTCGGCCTGCTCGGCGGCGGCGGGTCGATCCTCGCCGTGCCGCTGCTGGTCTACGTCACCGGCCTGCCCACCAAGGAAGCCATCGCCACCTCACTGCTCGTCGTCGGCACGACCAGCGCCGTGGCCGTCCTGCCGCACCTGCGGGCCGGCCGGGTCCGCTGGCGCACCGGCCTCATCTTCGGCGTCGCCGGCATGACCGGCGCCTACGCCGGCGGCCGGGCCGCCGGATACCTACCCGCCGGTGTGCTGCTCACCGCCTTCGCGGTCATGATGCTCGCCACCGCGACCGCGATGATCCGCGGCCGCCGCGCCACCGCCACCAAACCGGTTCCGCACGAACTGCCCGTCGTACGGGTCGTCGCCGACGGCATCGTGGTCGGCCTTGTGACCGGCCTCGTCGGCGCCGGCGGCGGGTTCCTCGTCGTGCCGGCCCTCGCCCTGCTCGGCGGGCTGCCGATGCCCGTTGCCGTCGGCACCTCCCTCGTCGTCATCGCCCTGAAGTCCATCGCCGGATTCGCCGGCTACCTCTCCAGCGTCAGCATCGACTGGGGCGTGGCCGCCGTCGTCACCGTCGCCGCGATCGCCGGCAGCCTCATCGGCGTCCGGCTGGCCGACCGCATCCCCGCCGACACCCTGCGCAAGGCGTTCGGCTGGTTCGTCGTCACCATGGGCCTGTTCGTCCTCGGCCAGCAACTCCCCGCACACCTGCGCACCAACCCCTTCGTCTGGGCCGGACTCACCGCGGCGCTCGCCGCCACGGCCGTCGTCACCGCCCGCCGCCGGCCCCGTCCGGTCGTGTCCCCGGGCGAGCGTCTGGCGGCCTCCGCTCAGCACCCGGTCTCCTGAACCCACCGATCCGAGCCTCCCCAACCAACCGACAACCCCTGGAGCAGTCATGTGTCAACGCGCCACCTGCAAGACGTGCGGTAAGGCCACCTACACCGGATGCGGCAACCACGTCGACGCCGTCCTCGCCGGCGTACCCCAGTCCCAGCGGTGCGCCTGCGAACCCAAGACGCCGGCCGCCCGCCTGCGGTCCTGGCTCCGCATGCGCTGATGGCGAGCCGAGGCACTCGGCTGAGGCCCACCGAGCCGGCCGAGCGCCCCGCCGCATCGCACTCGCACAGCAGCGAATGTGGCGGGGACGCGACGTAGTCCGGCCGTCCTTGAGGGACCGCTCACCCGGCGAGGGTGGTGCGAGCCGTCATGCGGGGCGTGGCTCCGTCTGTGAGAAGTGGGCCCGATTGTGCGTGACCTCCGGGCCCGCGCGCGTCACGTTCCTTGGTCGTTGTCGGTGAGGTTCGGACCCACCTGGCAGCACGCTGTCGCGCCGGACGCGATCACAATGGTGGGGGTCGCGCGTTGGTCTGTCATCGAGCCGCGTCGTAGCTACGTTGAGTAGCAGGAGCCAGTGAAGGCGGCTACGCACCGGTAGGTCGCTGGCGAGGTTTCCGTTGTTCGCGGTTCCTTTTCCAGCGACCCCCGGCCCGAACCCGCCGTGCCGGTTGTCCCGGCAACGGGCTCTCCAGTGACTGCTACGTGAGCGTGTTGGCAGGTTGCCGGTGGTGGATGCTGTTGTGGCAGGGTGGGCAGACGATCAGTGTCTTGCGCCGCATCCTGGCCATCTGTTGCGCCCATACCGGTTGTGTTCGTCCCGGGGTCGCGAGTTGGGCGAGTTTGGCGACCTGGTGGACTTGCACCTGGGCGCGTTGCTCGCATAGTTCGCACCAGCCTCGGCGCAGGCGGGCGAGTAGTTCGCTGCCGTTGCGTCGGCCGGCCAGTGGGGCGGGTTGACGGTCGTCGAGGACCGCTTTCCTCTGCCGTTTGAGGGGGATACCGCCGAACCGTGTGGCCCGCGGTTTCCTGTCGGCGCGTTCGACCGTGGCTTGGAAGCACACCCGTCGCCCTGCGGGGGTGTCGATGGTGGCCTGGTACTTGTCGGCCATCTTCGACACGGTCGAGCGGTGCTTGCCGGCCAGGGTCTTGAGCATGGAGGTCAACATGACCCATTGCAGCCGGTTGAGCCTCCACACATCCTACGCGGGCAGGTAGTACTGCAGATAGCCGCGCCACTGTGCCCCGTACCTGCCGATGATCTCGTGATCGGGGTGGTTCAGCAGTTCGGGGCGCAACTCGGGTTTGCCGAGTTTCATGAACGCGGCGCTCTTGGCAGTGATCACGTCCCGGGGGACGCGCAAGGCGACCTTCCCGTTGGCCGACCGGTGACCACGGGTGGTCTTGTGGTCGGCGTGTTGGACGGTGATCTCGTAGCCGAGGAACCTCGCCGCGCCGGTACGCCCATGAGTGATGAGCGTCTTGTCCTGGTTGAGTTCCAGCTTGAGGTCATCGCGCAGGAACTGCGCCAGCCGGGCCTTGATGTACTCGGCTTCCTGTCGTGGTCCGGTAAATCCCAGCAGGTGATCGTCGGCGTATCTGGTGTACCGGAGCCGCCGGAAGTCGGGATCGCGGGGGTTGCCCCGCGGCAGGGTCCGCAGCTGCTGCCGCAGCTGGCGGACTGCTTCGACGTCGCGGCGACGCCGGGCGCGCTCGATCGCGGCTCTCACCCGCCCGTAGGCCGGGTTGTGTGCCCGGCTCACGCCTCGGGTGTACTCGGGGATGAGCTGTGTTTCGACAAACTGGTCCAGTCGGTCAAGATAGATGTTACTCAATACCGGCGAAGCCACCCCGCCCTGCGGAACACCGGAGAGGGTGGCGTTGAACTCCCAGTCCTCAAGGTACCCGGCGTGCAGCATGTTACGCAGCAGCCGCAGGAACCGGTTGTCGTGGATGTGCTCGGCCAGGATCGACAGCATGACCTCGTGGTCGAAGCTGCCGAAACAGTCGGCGAGATCACCCTCGATGAACCAGGTTGTCCCGGACCAGCAGGTCGCCACCTCGGTCAACGCCGTGTGACACCCCCGACCGGGACGGAAACCGTGTGACCGGGCGGAGAACCTCGGTTCGTAGTACGCCTCCAACAGCAGCCGCACCACCTCACCGACGAGCTTGTCCGCCCATGATGGCAGACCCAACGGCCGCAACTTCTTCCCGTCCTTCTTGGGAATGTAGACACGGCGCGCGGGCATGAACCGGTAACGTTCGTGGCGCAACGCATCGATGATGCGCCCGATCCGGCCCAGGGTCATGCCATCGGCGGTCTCCCCGTCGACCCCGGGCGTCATCGCGCCGTGGTTGGCGTAGATGCGCCCGTAGGCCATCAGGTACAGGTCCGGGTTGAACAGTTGTCGATACAGCTCGGTACACGGCAGGCCACGCCTACCGCGCTCACGCAGGACATCCAGTACCGTTTCGGCGTTCTGCATTACGCATACCTCCCGGAATCGTGGTGTCCGATCACCTGGCCCCCTTCGCCCTGTGTCCGGCTCTCCCGGACCCCCTGGCAGGTCGTGACTCCTGCGACTACTACGAGGCCTCCGTCGCCATAGGACTCGCGTCCCGTAGGCGATCCCGCGTTCGTCCCTGGTGTACGTGACAGCGGAACGTAGGCGGCCCACTCATCTCCTTGAATGCCCTCACTGGGCATCGCCCTGTGCCCCGAAGGTTGCGCCGGCGAATCCGGAACACCAGCGCACGGCACGGCACCGGCTTCGGGCGTCTTGCCGGTGGATGTCGGCTTGCATCGTCTGGAGATTGGGCTTCGGGCAATCCAGCTCTCGCCATATTCCGCGGGTCCCGCAGCGCACCGCCCCTGACGCCTGGGCGCGACCACTGCTTTCCTGGCATGCTCTTGTCCCCTTCACCTTTCGGATCCAGGTCAGCCATCAGACCCAGGAACCTCCCTCCGAGTTCCTCCCAGCTGCGCTGGGGATACAACAGGACGCCTCGCGGCGCAGCGGATCTGCCGATGATCGCGCACTCGATCATGTACGTCGACACGGCGAACTGACCCCGAGGCCGGGCGGAGGAATGCCCTCACCGACGCTGAGAACGCTGACGCGTGATCGGGGGACCGATATGGGGTACAGGTGCGGATCCACGGTGGAGCTCATATCCCAATGATTTGCCCTTCGTGGGGTGTTGGTAAGGAGCGTGTCACCGTGGGCCAAAAAGTTGATCTAGATTCGGGGGCTGTTGTCGGGGTCGCGGCGGCCGGAATGATCTGCGGCTGTGAATCGACCTTCGTTGAATCTTGGGGATCTGGTTGAGCACTGGACTATGGTCGGTGCCGAGCAGGATCTGGTCGCGGCGAAGCATCGCGATATGCAGTTGGCGTTTGCGCTGCTGTTGAAGTTCTACGGCCGGTTCGGTCGGTTCCCGCGCGGCCGGGCCGAGCTGCACAACGACGCGGTGGAGTTCGTCGCCCGGCAGCTCGGTGTTGATGCCGGTTCGCTGGGGTTCTATGAGTGGACCGGCCGCACGATCGAACGGCACCGTGCGGAGATCCGCGCACATCACGGCTTCCGAGACTGCACGGTCGCGGACGCCGCGCAGCTGACCGATTGGCTGGCCGGGGACTGTGCGCAGCACGAGCGCCGGTACGAGCTGGTCCGTGATGCGTTGCTGGGTGAATGCCGGGCCCAGTCGATCGAGTCGCCGACGCCGGACCGGGTGGACCGGATCGTGCGCTCCGGGCTGCACCAGGCGGAGCAGGCACTGACGGAACGGATCGCCGGCCAGCTCCCGGCTGGTGTACGGGCGCGGCTGCTGGCGTTGGTGCAGGTGCCCGACGCCGATGTCGATGAGGCGGACCCGAGCGTGCTGGCGCTGATCAAGGCGGCGACCGGGAACGTGAGCCTGTCCTCGATGCTGACCGAGGTCTCCCGGCTGGAGGCGGTCCGCGCGGTCGGGTTGCCGGTGGGGCTGTTCGCCGACGTCGCGCCGAAGGTCCTGATCTAGCGCGAACCCTCGGCAACGCGACGATCGGCTTCATTGATCCGCGATTCACCCGCGGTGGGTCAGCCAGAGGCTTCGGTTCCGGCCGATGCGAAGACGCGCACGTCCCACGCGCCGAGGTGCACCGCTGTGCCCGGCGCGACTGCGGCACCGGTCAGGGCGTCGGTCAGCGGTACCGGCGCCTCGACCGCGACGGGTTCCCAGCTCCAGTTGTGCACGACGTGGACCCGGCGCCCGTCCGGGGAGGTGGCGGTGGTGGCCGTGACGGAGGCTGGGAGGCGGTGCCATCCGCCGGTCGGCACCGGCGCGAGCCATGCGGCGAGGGCCTGGGCGAGGTCGCGTCCGGGTATCGTGCCGACGCAGGTGACCCGGCCCGCGCCGTGGCGGCGGGTGGTGACCGCCGGCCAGCGGCCGAAGTGCGGATGGTGGTACTCGACGAGCACATCGGCGTCCACGACGGTGAGGCCGTCGGCCCAGCGCGTCGCCGTCGCCCGCTTCGACAGGTCGAGCGGCCCGCCCGGGGCGGCACGGACCGGGACGTCGCGCACCAGGTTGCTGAACTCCTCGTAGCGGACTCCGGCGGCCTCGACGAGCCGTCCGGGCGCCGGCTCGTGTCGCGCGCGGGCCTCGTGGTCGGCGTAGCCGGTCCGCGGGCCGAGCACGAGGTGGCCGCCGGCGGCCGCGTAGGCGGCGAGCCAGTCGAGCGTCGCGTCGTCGGCGATGTACAGCGCCGCGACGACCAGGACCGGATGCCGTCGCGCGGCCGACTCCGGCGCCGGGCCGGCCCGCTCACCGCTCGGGTCGTGCAACTGCCCGGCGTGGACGATGCGCACCTGCCGGCCGGCGTCGAATGCGCCGCGATAGAAGGGATCGAAGATGCCGTGGTACGCCGCGGCGTCCGGTCCACCGTCCGCGGCCGACAGCGGCGGGTACTTCTGCATGAGCCACTTGCTCGGCATCGAGTAGACCATCGTGATGTCGGCGTCGGGTTCGAGGGCGGCGACGAGCGGGCCGGCGGCGTCCAGTTCCGCGCCGAGGCGGGACAGTTCCGCGTACGTGCGGCCCGGCCGGCCGCTGTGCGGAAGGATCCCGCCCCAGTAGGTCTCGGTGCCGAAGTGCAGCGTGTGCCAGTGCCAGTACTCGACCATCTGCGCCCCGCGCGCGACGAGCGCCCAGGCCGCCTGCCGCCACTGGCCGTCGTACGCCGGCCGGTTGTCCCACGGCATGCCGATGGACATGGCGTTGGTCTCGGTGACCAGGAACGGCGCCTGGCGCGACGAGAACATCCGGTCCGCGGTCTGGTAGAGCGCCCACACCCCGGCGGTCTTCCAGTGCTGTTCGACGTCGTCGTGGTCGCGGTCCGGCAGCGCCAGGGCGTCCTGCATGACGTAGTACGGGTTGCCGGCGGCGACGTCGAGGCGTTCGGTCAGCTCGTCGTCGTGCACCGCGGGCCGGCCGTAGGAGATGCACGTGGTGACGAACTGGTCGCCGCGCGCGTACTCCCGGACGATGCCGGCCTGCCAGCCGATGAACTCGGTCGTCTGGCGGGCCTGGAACGCCCGCCAGGCGACGTCGTACTGGGGCTGGGCGTTGCCGTCCGGGGTCCACAGGTCCGCCCAGGTGGAGAGGCGGTGGGACCAGTAGACCAGGCCCCATTCGCGGTTGAGGGTCTCGACGTCGCCGTAGGTGGTGCGCAGGTGGTCCACGAATCGCTGGAAGACGCCGTGGTTGTGCAGCAGTTCGTTGCCGGGTTCGTTGTCCACCTGGAACCCGATGACCGCGGGGTGGCCGGCGTACCGGCCGACGATCTGCCGGATGACCCGCTCGGCGTGGAACCGGAAGCCCGGGTGGGTGAAGTCGACCTCCTGCCGCGCGCCCCATCCGATGCGCTGCCCGGTGGCCCGCTCGCCGGCGATCTCCGGGTACTGCCGGGCGAGCCACGGCGGCACGGCGTAGGTGGGCGTGCCGAGGATGACGGAGATGCCGCGTTCGTGTGCGCCGTCGAGCACCGGCTGGAGCCACTCGAGGTTGAACCGTCCGTTCTCCGGTTCCCAGGTCGACCAGACCGACTCGCCGACCCGGATGACGGTGAAGCGGGCGTCGACCATCAGGTCGAGGTCGGTCTTGAGCCGTTCGTAGGGCTGGTACTCGACGTAGTACGCGGCGCCGAAGAGGACGCGGGCGGGGAGCACCGCCATGGGGGGAACCTCCGAGGTGGAGCGGTCGGTCATTGCTTGACGCTGCCGGTGGCCAGCTCACTCTGCCAGTACCGCTGCAGCAGCAGGAAGGCCACGACGAGCGGGACGATCGAGAGCATGGACCCGGTCACCACGAGCACGACCGTCTCGCTGTTCGCGCCGGATCCGCCCCCTGCGGTCTGGGAGGCCCAGGAGGAGAGGCCGACGGTGATCGGGTACAGGCTGGGGTCGCTGAGCATGATGAGCGGGAGGAAGTAATTGTTCCAGGTCGTGACGAGGGTGAAGAGCACCACGGTCACCAGGCCGGGAGCCAGCAGCCGCAGGGCGATCCGGACGAAGATCTGGGCCTCGCCGGCACCGTCGAGCCGGGCGGCCTCGATGAGACTGTCCGGGACGGCGTCCTGCGCATAGACGCGCATGAGGTACAGGCCGAAGGGGCTGACCAGCGAGGGCAGGATCACGGCCCAGGGCGTGTTGACCAGGCCGACCTTCGCGAACAGCAGGTACGTCGGTATCGCCAGTGCGGTGGTCGGCACCATGATGGCGCCGAGCACCAGGTTGAATCCGGCGCGGTCGCCACGGAACCGGAACTTGGCGAACCCGTACCCGGCGGCGGTCGCCAGCAGCGCGGCCCCGACCGCGCTGACGACCGCGTACAGCATGGTGTTGAGCATCCAGTGCAGGAAGACCCCGTGGTCGTGGGTCAGCGTCGCTCGGATGTTCGACAGCAGTTGCGGTGCCCGGGAGAACCACAGTCCGAACGTGCTGAACAGGTCCTGCGTGCTCTTCGTCGAGGCCACCGCCAACCAGAACAGCGGCAGCAGGAAGTACGCCAGGGCGGCGAGCATGGCGATGGTCAGCGGGGTGCTGCGCCGCCTGGCCAGCGACCGGCGCCGCGTGGCGGTGCGTGCCCGGCCGGTCGCCGCGACGGTCGGAGCGGCCGGGGCGGTGGTGGTCATGAGGTCCTCCTGCGGTTCACGGTGAGCAGGACGGCGTAGGAGACGATCACGATGACCAGCCCGAGGAGGAAGGACACCGCGGCCGCATAGTTGATCTGCTGGCTGATGAAGGCGAGGGAGTAGGCGTACAGGTTGGCGGTGTAGGCACTGTCGATGACCGCGGGGGCGAGGCGCTGCAGCAGGTTCGGCTCGTTGAACAGCTGGAAGCTGCCGATGACCGAGAACACCAGGGTGAGCATGAGCGCCGGCCGCAGCGCGGGAAGCTTGATGGACCAGGCGATCCGCCACGCGCCGGCGCCGTCGACCTCCGCCGCCTCGTAGAGCTCGTGCGGTATGGCGCGCAGTGCGGCGTAGAGAATGATCATGTTGTACCCGACGAACTCCCACGTCACGATGTTCGCCAGGCTGCCGAGCATCCAGCCGCTGCTGAGGAAGTGCGGGACCGGCACGTGCAACGCCTTGCTCAGCTGGGCGAACGGGCCGTAGTCCGGCCCGTAGAGGTAGCCCCACATGAGCGAGGCGACCACACTCGGCACGGCGTAGGGCACGAAGATGCCCAGCCGGACCACGCGCGCCAGCCGCACCAGGCCGCTGTCCAGCGCGAGCGCGAAGAGCAGCGCCAGGACCAGCATCACCGGCACCTGGATCAGGAAGAAGGTCGCGACCCGCAGCACGCCGTGGATCAGCTGCGGGTCCTTGACGGCGGTGACGTAGTTGTCCAGCCCGACGAACGTCGTGCCCCCGATGAGCTTGTGCTCGAAGAGGCTCAGGTAGGCGGCGTAGCCGAGCGGAGCGAGGAAGAGCAGCACGAACAGCAGCAGGAACGGGGCGACGAACAGCGGCCCGGCCGTGCGTCGGGAAGACCGTGCGGTGATGACACTCATCGTCGGGCCTTTCGGTCGAGGGTGCCGGGTCCCGCGGCCGGCGCCGGCCGCGGAACCCGCCGGCTGCTACTGGACGGTGAAGCCCTGGCCCTTGGCGAAGGTGGTGATCCGGGTCTGCCACTCGTCGAGCGCGATGACGGCGTCGGTCTTGTCGGTGAGGGACTTGCCGACGGTCTCCTTGAAGTCCGCCTCCACCCGGTCGAGGAACGGCGGCCACTGGAACGTGGTGTTGACGGTGCTGCTGATCCCGGCGAAGACCTCGTTGACCTTCTGGCCGCCGTAGAAGGCGGGGGTGTCACCGACGTAGGCGGGGTCGGCGAGCAGCGCCTTCGTCGCCGGGAAAAAGAACTGCTTGGTGGCGAACAGTTTGGCGCTGTCCGGGTCGGTGTTGAGGAACTGGGCGAACACCGCCGCCGCGATCGGGTTCTTGGTCGACTTGATGACCGCGCTCGTCGAACCGCCCCAGTTGCCCGACTGCGGCTTGGACGCGTCCCACTGCGGCAGCGGGGCAGCGCGCCACTTGCCCGAGGTGGACTTCGCCGAGCCGGAGAGGAAGACCGGTCCCCAGGCTGCGGTGAGCCAGGTGGCGTATTTGCCGCTGTTGAGCGCGGCAAACCACGGATCGGTGAAGTCCGGCTCGATCCCGACGACGCCCTCCTTGGCCAGCCCGCCCCAGTATGCGGCGAGCTTCTTGGACGTCGCGTCGTTGACGTTGATGGCGATGGTGCTCTTGCCGGACTTCACGTAGGGCTTGCCGCCCGCCTGCCACACCAGTCCGTGCCACGCGGCGGGCTGACTCGACGAGAAGTTGGTCAGGTAGACCTCGGGGTTGGCGGCATGGAGTTTGCGGGCCGCGGCGGCGAACTCGTCCCAGGTCGTCGGGACCTGGATGCCGTACTGGTCGAAGATGTCCTTGCGGTACAGCATGCCCAGCGGACCGGTGTCCTGCGGGATCGCCCAGACCTCGCCGTTGGGCCCGCTGACCTGCGCCCACGTCCAGTCCACGAACTTGTCCTTCAGCGCCGCCGCGCCGTACGGGCGCAGGTCCAGCAGGCTGTCGGTGATGGTGAAGGTCGGGATGTACTGGAACTCGATCTGCGCCACGTCGGGAGCACCGGTGCCGGCCTGTAACACCGTGCGCAGCTTGGTGTACTCCGGGCCGCCCTGACCGGCGTTGACCACCTTGACCTTGACGGCCGGGTACTTCTTCTCGAACAGTGCCACCTCTTGCGCGATGTCCGGAACCCAGGTCCAGAACGTCAGCTCGGTCGCGGTCGACATCGCCTTGTCGATGTCGGCCTGGCTCACCGCCGCGGCGGCGGAGGTACCGCCGCCCTTGCCGTCGTCGCCGCACGCGGCCAGCGCGGCACTCACCGACACTGCTCCGGCCGAGGCGAGCAAGGTTCGGCGGCTTACCGGGAACTGTGGGAACGATGTGGCCATGGTGAACTCCCGTCAAAAGGGCAGGGGGGACCGGCGCGCCGGGCAACGGCGTGCTGGGGGCAGGGGGTATCCAGAGAGGTGCGCGTCCGCGCGGGTGCTACCGCCGCTCGTCAGCGACGGCCGGTGCAGGCCTCGGGTGACGTGCCGTCGTTGGTGGACAGATCGACGCTGATCAGGGCTGGGCGGATGGGACTTCGCTGCCGGCGGGCTGACCGTGCGGGCCACCGTGGGCATGGGGGATCGCTCGGCGGCCACGTCCCGGGATCGGCCGGGGCGGTGGTGGCGCCGTCGAGGCGCGCACGACGAGCTCGACCGGTTGGTCGATCGCCGGTGGAAGCTCGACGTCCGGCTTCTCGATGACGTGTACCAGCCGCGCGAGGCCCTGCCGCGCGACCTCGTCGAACGGCTGCCGCACGGTGGTGAGCGGGGGAGTGACGTAGGCGGCGACCGGGATGTCGTCGAACCCGACGACGCTGATGTCCTCGGGCACCCGGCGCCCGGCCTCGAGCTGCGCGCGGATGAAACCGATCGCCATGTCGTCGTTCGCGGCGAACACCGCGGTGACGGTGCCGTCGCCGGCCAGTTCCCGGCCGGCCGCGTAGCCGGACGCGGCCGACCAGTCGCCCTCGACGACCGGCGGCTCGTCCGCGCCGTGGGCTCGCAGCGCCTCGCGCCAGCCGGCGAGACGGTCCCGTGCCGAATACCACCGCTGCGGGCCGGCCAGGTGATGGACGGTCGCGTGCCCCAACTCCAGCAGGTGCTCGGTCACGGCCCGCGCGAGCAGGCCCGCGCCGACCCTGGCGGTCACCACCTGCGGCGCGGCGAAGGTGGGCGGCGCGCCGAGGACCAGGACCGGCACGTCGACGCTGAGGAGGCCGACGCCCTCGTCGATCGGCTCGGAGATGACGACGCCGTCCACGCCCTGGTCCAGCAGCGACGCCAGGGCGCCCGCGATGCCGCCCGGGTCGCCCTCGATCGTGTCGGCCACCCGCAGCGTGTAGCCCACCTCCCGGACCGCCCGCTCGATGCCCATGCGCAGCGACGCCGGCCCGTACAAGGCGCTGCCGAGCGTCACCACGCCGATCGACCGGGTCCGCCCGGAGGCCAGCGCCCGGGCCGCCTGGTTGCGTCGGTAGCCGAGCTCGTCGGCCGCGTCCAGGACCCGCCGGCGCACGTCGGCCGAGACATACGGCTCGTCGTTGAGGACCCTGGACACCGTCTTCTGGGAGACGCCGGCCAGCCGCGCGACGTCCACGCTGCGCGGCGTCGGAGGGCTTCCACCCGGCCTCGGCAGTCGCGTCATGGCACCTCCCATCGCCGCCACTGTCCTGTATGACTACGCTGTCATGTCTACGCAACCAGACGCTCGCCGTCAAGAGCCCGTAACCCGCCCGTAACGCCGGCGAGCGGTGATCGGGGGAGCTGTGCCAGGTCTGTCATTCACAGCCGCAGATCATTCCGGCCGTCGCGACCCCGGCAACAGCCCCCGAATTTTAGATCAACTTCTGGCCCCTGGTGATACGTTCCTTACCAACACCCCCAGAACCAGCGTTGGCTCATCACTGTCGCTGGCGGCCATCAGCCGCACCTCCCGGCCGGTGGCGCCGGCGGCCCGGATGAGCCGCTTGGCCTCGTCGAGGTGGCACAACGGGGTACGCCTCGTACAGGTCGGTGGCGCGTTCGACAGCCGCCGGGTGGCCGAGTTCCGGAGGTTATGATCGCTTCACCTGCGCGGGCAGCTGCCCACCTGTCAGCGCGACGGATCCCGAACGACGCCATCGGGGACTGCTGACAGCCGATGGTTCGCCGACGCCGGAACGGAAGGGCCACAGCCATGACAGGTTCCTGGACGAATACTCGGAACCTTGGTTCGACCGGCCTCGAGGTCACCTCGGTCTGCGTCGGCGGCAGTCCGCTGGGCAGCATGCCGCACCTCTACGGCTACGAGGTCAGCGCCGAGCAGGCCGTCGCCGCTGTGGAGGCCGTCTTCGACGGTCCGTTCAACTTCCTGGACACTTCCAACGCCTACTCCGACGGCGACAGCGAGCGGCGGATCGGCGAGGTCATCCGGCGCCGCGGCGGGCTGCCGCCTGGGTTTGTCCTCGCGACCAAGGTCGATGGCGATCGGCGGACCGGCGACTACTCCGGCGCGCGGGTTCGCCGCTCCGCCGAGGAGAGTCTCGAGCGCCTGGGGCTCGACCATTTCGAGTTGTTGCACCTGCACGACCCCGAGGTGATGCCGTTCGACGCGGCCGCCGCGCCCGGAGGTCCGGTGGAGGCGCTGGTCGAACTTCGCGATCGGGGCCTCGCCTCGTACATCGGAGTTGCCGGAGGCAACCTGGCCGAGATGGCGAAGTACGTCGCAACGGGAGCGTTCGACGTTCTGCTGACCCACAACCGGTACACCCTGCTCGACCGCTCCGCGGAGGCCGTGATCGACGCGGCCGGGTCGCGCGGGATGGGCGTCATCAACGCGGCACCCTACGGCGGCGGCATGCTCGCGAAAGGGGCCGGGGAGCAACCAAGGTACGCCTACGGGTTGGGCGACACATCGATGGCCGGCATCGCGAACACGATGCAGGCCGCCTGCGAGCGGTACGGCGTGCCGCTGGCCGCGGCCGCCCTGCAGTTCTCGACGAGGGATCCACGCATCGACTCCACGGTCGTGGGCATCTCCACGCCGGCCCGGGTGGCCCAGACTGCGGCACTGCTGAACCATGCGATCCCCACGGCACTGTGGGACGAACTCGAGGCGTTGACGCCGCCACGGGAACTGTGGATCAGATAAACCCTGGTGGACCCGCACCGGTTGGGTCCACCATCCCTTGCGGGTGAGGGCCTTCGTCACCAGCGCAGCCCCGATCGCGAAGTTCGACCAGCGCCTCCACCGGACCTCCGGGCGCGGCGGCCGCGTCGAACGGGCCATCGACCGGCCGTAGTCGACCAGCGGGAACCGGGTCGGCCAGTGCGCGTCGAGCAGCGCGTGCAGATCCGGGCGGACCGGCGTGGCGATTGGCGGTGGCTCGGCGGTCAGCGTGACGACGTACGTCTCGGTTCGCGCGTTGCGCATGGTGGACAGCCGTCCCTCCGGCCGTTCGAAGACGACGACGCGGCGGCAGGTGCGCTGCTCCACCCGGATCTCGTGGACCGCGCTGACGTCGTCGATGCTGTACGAGCAGCGCAAGCACGACGGGTCGCTGCCCATCATCGGGGTCAACACCTTCCTCGGCCCGCCCGGCGCCGCGCCGGTGACCGGCCTGGAGCTGGCCCGGGCGACGCAGGAGGAGAAGGCGTCGCAGATCCGGTGAGCAGCGACGCCGGCCCCTACAAGGCGCTGCCGAGCGTCACCACGCCGATCGACCGGGTCCGCCCGGAGGCCAGCGCCCGGGCCGCCTGGTTGCGCCGGTAGCCGAGATCCTCGGCGGCGTCCAGGACCCGCCGGCGCACGTCGGCCGAGACATACGGCTCGTCGTTGAGGACCCTGGACACCGTCTTCTGGGAGACGCCGGCCAGCCGCGCGACGTCCACGCTGCGCGGCGTCGGAGGGCTTCCACCCGGCCTCGCCAGTCGCGTCATGGCACCTCTCATCGCCGGCCACAACCCTGTATGATTGCGCTGTCATGTCTACGCAATCAGACCCTCGCCGTCAAGAGCCCGTAACCCGCCCGTGACGCTGGTGAAGCACGTTCCTCACCAACACCCCAACCCCAGTTTCGAACCGGACAAGTCGGGCCGGGCCGCCCGCCGACTTCGCCGAGGATCGCAGTGCTGTCCACGCCTTCGACGTGTCACGCGGCTGGGCGCCGCAGGGGCGAATCGGTTCTCTGCTCGATCGGCGCCGCGTCGGTGGGCCGGCGACACGGAATGCCTGAGCGCGATGCCTAGCACTCCGGAAGGGTCGTACTCATCGGCGGCCACTCGGAGCATGCGAGGCGTCAGGAGCAGGAAAGTAACCGTCTTGAAACCTTGACTTCACGCTCGATACGCCCATTAATTCATACCTATGTATCCGGGCCGCAACCACCCTTCCGGGTGGACGGCGACGCCGGCAGATTCGTCGAACCGGTTCGAGTATCGGCCTTGAGGCTGTGCCCTGAACCGGTGTTGCGGAGCTGGCGGATGAGTCATAGGAGTTGGCATGCATCGTTCGAACGCCCGCCGGCGCGGCTGGTTGCCGGCTGCGGCTGGAGGGCTGGCCGCAGCCGTGGTCCTCGGCGGCCTGACCCTGGCGGTCCACGGGCCGGCCCTGGCCGCGCCGGGTGCGATGGGGGGCGTGGCGGCCGCCGGTGCTGACGGTGTGGCGGCCGGGAACGCCGCGATCGCCTCGGTCGACCTGAGCGGGACGTGGACCTTCACGCCCGCGGGTCGGGCGGCGACCTCGATCGCGGTACCCGGTGGTGGCTGGTACAAACAGGGCTTCACCGACGTGAACGAGGCGGTGTACTCGCGCAGCATCACCGTGCCGGACTCGGGGCAGCCGCAGTCGACCTGGATCGAGTTCGGCGCCGTCAATCACCAGGCGACGCTGTCGGTCGACGGCCGCGTGGTCGCCACCCAGACGACGGCGTTCACCCCGTCGAACTTCGACATCAGCGCATACGCGGCGCCCGGCACCACCCACACGATCACGGTGAACGTCAAGGGCCGCGGCGCATTGAAGGCATCCAACGGCCGGTACCTGGTGCCCGACGCCGCCGAGTGGTCCGAGGCGGTCCCCCAGGGTATCTACCGTTCGGCGTTCCTGCGGGTGTACCCGGCGGTGTACGTCAGCGACACATTCGTGCGGACGTCGGTGGCGAACAAGACGTTGAGCTACGACGTGTCGGTGCGTAACACGTCGGGCAGTTCCCGGTCGGTGACGTTGACCGGGTCGCTGTCGTCCAACAACGGAACGGCTTTCAGCTACCCGGCACTGCCCAGCCGTACGGTCACCGTGGCGGCCCGCTCGACCGCGACCGTGACCGTCGGGCCGGTCGCGTGGAACCTCGACAGCACCTCGTACTGGTGGCCCAACGTGCCGTACCGGTCGGGGTATCGGGCGCAGCTGCACGGGCTGACGGTGCATGCCGTCACCGATGACGGGCACACCAGCGACGCCACGTACCGGTTCGGGTTCCGGGAGGCCACCCAGAACGGCGAGTACTACAACCTCAACGGCGTGCGCGTGAACTTCCGCGGCGACAACCTCCAGGGTGCCGACTACGACCGGATCAACAACGGCGGCAAGGGCGACGCGTTCGACACCCTGCCCGGCTTCCTGCCCCCGTCGTCCGGCAACGGCGGCTGGCCGCAGGCGGTGGACAACTACCAGCGGCTGAACTACAACGTGGTGCGCATCCACCAGGAGCCCGCGAGCCCGTACATGTTGGATGTCGCCGACGAGATGGGCCTGATGATCATCGACGAGACCGCGATTCGCGGCTCCCAGGCCGGGCAGGATTGGATCGCCGGGCACGACAACATGGTCAACCACGCCCGTGCGCTGGTCCTGCGCGACCGCAACCACCCCGCGGTCATCCGCTGGAGTCAGAACAACGAGCCGAACCAGAGCGGCCAGGATTCCGAACAGTTCGAGAAGGACCTGTACGCGGCGATGAACGGCGCCGACGGCACCCGGCCGATCATTGCCGAGGTGGGCGTCGGCGGGAATGTCAGCCTGTATCCCGGGATGACGTACGCCAACTTCGCGGTGATCCCGCACTACGTCGACGGCTTCGGCAGGTACGGGGAGGGCCTGATCACCGTGAATGGGCGGCCCGACGGCGAGGGCGAGTACATCTGGCCGGCATGCAACACCAAGCAGGGCTTCGAGTGGTTCGCCACGGCAACCCTGGCCAAGCGCGGCAAGAACGCCAGCGACCTGCGCCCGTACACGCTGCTGTCGGCCTGGGCCAGCGTGGTGCCCGGCGTGCGGTCCACCGACTTCACCCCGGAGGAGGGCGGTCACCCCATCTACGGCGCCGACAACCTGCCCGACCCCTGGAGCAACCCGCAGATCCAGCGCGTGCAGGCGGCGTTCAACCCGGTGGCCGCAGTCGACCTGCCGTACTGGTCCGCCTCCGGCGCGTCGGACTCCAACGGCACCTTCCCGCTGCCGCAGGCGGTCCCCAGCTACGCCCGCAACGCCACGGTGACCCGCAACATCACCGTGTTCAACGACGACCTCACCAACACCTCGGTGGGCTTCACCTGGACCGCCCGGCTCGACAACCCGACCGGCACGGTCGTCGCGTCCGGCAGCACCACCCTGACCATCCCGCTCGGCTCACGGGTCACCCAGCCGGTGTCCTTCACCGCCCCCGCCACCGGCAGCCGCGTGTACCTGCAGCTGTCGACCACGAAGTCCGGCAGCACCGTCTTCACCGACGCGGTCGAGTACCTCACCCTCGGTGGAAGCGGCGGAACCGGGCCCGCACCAGGCACCTACCGCATCGTCAACCGCAACAGCGGCAAGCCCCTCGCCATCGCCGGCAACTCCACCGCCGACGGTGCCAAGGCGGTCCAGCAGAGCGGCACCCCCACATGGACGATCAGCACCACGCAGGACGCCTACACCTTGCGCTACACCGCCTCCGGAAAGGTGCTCGACGTCAACGGCGGCAGCAGCACGCAGGGCCTGCAACTGCAGCAGTGGTCAGCCAATGGCGGCACCAACCAGATGTGGTATCTGCGGCCCACCAGTGACGGCTACTACACCATCGTCAGCCGCAGCAGCGGACTGGCAGCCGACGTCTACGGCGCGGCGACCAGCGACGGGGCGCAGGTCGTGCAGTGGACCACCAACGGCGGGACCAACCAGCAGTGGCAGTTCATACCCGCCTGACAGACAGCAGAGGTGAGTGCCAAGCCCGACCGCCGGTAACGGGCTGCCGATTGTTGCGCCGACTCGGGGGCACGGTTTGTGCGCCCGAGTCGGCCGCGATCCGATCACGGTGGGATGCGAGCTGCCGGTCCGGGCAGACGCGGGCCTGGTCCGCTCGCTACCCGTATGTGGGCCAGGCCCGGGCGTCGCGGCTGAGTGCACGGACGGTCGAGCGTGCGTACCGGCAGTTGGAGTCTGCTGGCTACTCCCGAACCACCTTGCGGACGCAGCTGAGCCACCGACATGGTCGGGTTCTACGGCTTCGACAACCGTCCCGACCCACCGGCCGGCTCATCCTGCAAGCCCTCCACGACCTCCGCCCCATCCCCGCCCACAACCAGCAACCAGCAACCACCCAAAATCCCACACCCCGGATGGCTACAAGCCCAACTCCTCACTCTCCACAGAGGGTGTCGGCACTGACAACAGCCGCATGCTCGCTCATCGCACAGCTTGCCGGCGAACAGGACAAAGGCTGCCGTCACGCAGCGGCGTCCCGACGCCGCCGAACGCGCGGCGGTCGGGACGGGCGCAATCTCGCCAATGACATTCATGGACCCGCCGGACGCACACGAAACGCTGCTGATCATGGCGTCCGCTCATGCCGCGAAGCGCTCGCCACGGTCAGCATGGTGATCAATGACCGCCGAGCTGGTGACCTGCGGTTTCACCGCCGTCCGTGCCCAGACCCGCCGCCCAACTGTGCAACGTGGGACCCGGCCTCGCGGTCGCCATCGGGGGTCCTGATCCCGGTTCCACCGGCCTATCGATGGTATTGGTGGAACGATGGAAGGCGTGGGAACTGCGACAACTGCCATGCCTGCCATCTCGCCGATTGCCGGCGAGCCGATTGATCGTGCCGATGCTGAGCGGCTCGCGGGAGTACTGAAGGCATTCGCCGATCCGGCCCGGCTGCAACTGCTCAGTCTGATCCAGTCCGCTCCGGCGGGCGAGGCGTCCGTGAGTGACCTCACCGCGCCGCTTGGTCTGTCCCAGCCGACCGTGAGTCATCACCTTCGGATCCTCACCGAGGCCGGTCTGCTCGAGCGCGACAAGCGCGGCGTCTGGGCGTACTACCGCCTGGTGCCGTCCGCGATCGCGGCGATCGCCGACCTGCTGACGCCGCCCCGCAAACGGGCGACAAAGAGGGCCCGCTGAGCTGCACTGTCGAAGGCCACGAGCGCGCCAAGCAAAACGCGCCCAATCCACCAATTCCCTTGATCAGGTGCGTAGCCGCGATGTGGCCGTCGTGCGTGGGTACGCGAGCGGAATCTTCGGCAGCAGGGTGGAACTTCGTCGGCTGGTGGCCGCTCGCCGCATCCAGCCCGCTGCGACGCGTCAGAGATGGCCGCCGTGGCGACCCGTCTGGATGGCTAGCTGGCAGCTGCAGTGCTATGGCGAACTGTTTCGCGTCGGCCACCACCATGTCCTGGTCCCTTACCCCATGGCCCGCGATCTGGGTTTGTTGGCCGACGTCCTTGCGCTGGTGGCCGTCAACCTCGACGCGGCAGAGCACGGTCCAGCCCTATTTCGAGACTGTGCCTGCACCAACCATGCGGTAAGCCTCCTCACGGGGTGGCGGGCGGCCCTTGTGGCCACCCTGTCAGCCGCGCCGCCAGAGCGCCGGCGTGATTTGGTGTTCGGCCCGGAAACGTCGGATGAAGTAGCTGACGTCGAGATAGCCGACCCGGTGGGCGATCGCCGCCACCGTGAGATCAGTCTCGGTCAGCAACCGGCGGGCCTCCTGCATCCGCCGCTCGGTGAGCCACTGCTGCACGGTTCGGCCGGTCCGGCGACGCACCGAGGTGGTCAAGTGCCCCGGGGTCAGCGCCAGCTCGGCGGCCACATCGGCCAGCGAGATCGGTTCGGTGAACCGGTGCTCGATCACGTCGAACACCGCGGCCAGCAGCGGCTCGTTGGCCGACCGCAGCTCACCGGCGACGTCACCGGCCAGCCGGGCCATTGCGACCAGCAGCAGCATGAGGTGCGCGAGCGACGCCTCCGACCATCCGGTCCGCCGGGTCCGCAGCTCGCCGTCGAGAGCGCTGATCCGCTCCACCCAGCCGGGCCGCTGTTCCGGCGGGACCCGCAACCGCTGCGCCCGGTCGGTGCCGCAGGCGAACGGGAACAGCAGCGGGTGCGCCCGCCACGAGTACGCCCCGCTGCGGATCACATCGGCCGGGAAGAACACCACCCATCCGTCCTCGACGATCTGGTCGGCCGGCTCTGGAAAGGACAGCACCTGGCTGGGCGCGATCACGAACAGATCTCCGTCGACAGCTGTCCACGTGCGGTCGTCGATGAGGAAGCTGCCGCCGGCGCGGTGTGCATACAGCAGGACCAGGAAATCGTGGGTGTGCGTCTGCGGGCCGGGCAGCGGCTGCGGCGTCAGCGGCTGGTCGGGCAGCCGGGTCACCGCCACCGGCGGGATGCCGGGCACCCGGCGGAACACCGCGACCGGCACGCCGCCGGTGGTCCTGCGGGCCATCCGGGTCAGCCGTGCGTGCGCCGGAGCATCCGAAGAATGTCCTATCTCCGCCACGGATCCGGCGATGGCACCGCTCTGCTCGCGCACGACGCTGAGAGTACGACCGAAGTCCGTCTGATCACCACCACGGAGGCTGCCATGACCGACACCGTACGGCCGTACATCCCGGCGATGGGCCGACACTGGATGCTGTTCCTCTACGACCCGTTCGCCCGGGTGGCCGGCCTCTCCCAGGTGCACGGGGAGCTGCTCGAGCGGGCCGGCGTCCAGCCCGGCCACCGGGTGCTGGAGGTCGGCTGCGGCCCGGGCGACCTGCTCATGCAGCTCGGCCGCCGGGTGCCGGGAGCCGACCTGACCGGGATCGATCCCGACCCAGCCGCCCTCCGCAAGGCCCGTCGCAAGGCCGCCCGGCGCGGCCTTACGGTGCGGTTCACGCTCGCGTACGCCGACGAACTGCCACTGCCGGACGACAGCCTCGACCGGGTCCTGTCCTCCTACATGCTCCACCACCTCGATGAGGAGCCGCAGGTGGCGGCGATGCGCGAGATCCGCCGGGTGCTGCGCCCCGGTGGCGAACTACACGTGCTCGACGCGGACGGGACGCGGCCCCCGGGCGCGCGGGGGCACCAGCACCCGCGGCTGGCCGGACACACCCCGGAACGGATCCAGGCGGTCATGCGCCGGGGCGGGCTGACCGAGGTGTCCACGACCGGACACGGCAGCCGCCGGGTCGCCGGCAACTACGCTTTCTTCCGCGCCGTTGCCTGAGAAAGTATTGGGTGCCTTGGCATCGTGGGCGGTCTGCGAGTCCAGGACCGCCGTGAACGGCTGCGGATCACGGCCTTCAGCCACCCGGACCGCGCTCGCACACACGACCGGCCACCGCGGCGCGGGTCCCGCCGCGGTGGCGGCTCCATCACCTCGAGGCATGACAACACGTTCTGAGACGGCACCACGGAGCATCCCGCAGTATCAGCCGCACTCATCTGCCGCCAGTCGCGCACTGCCGCCGACACTGAGATCGTCACGCTTCGTTGGTGGCGGTCTGGCACGTCGCACCACGGCCGCAGTGCTCGCGCGTGCCGATGTGCGTGCGTCCGCAGCACCAAACCGACGCGACTCGGAGCTCGCGGGACCGCCCGGGACGCAGGGGAACTCGGCGGAGGCGTCAGAGCGGGTTAGGTACGGTCGAGGCCATGAAGAAGTGGGTGGTGCCCGAGCACTCCAACAAGGCCGTCCAGCGGGCGAGCCGGGTGATCGGCAAGGGGACTGGAACGTCTGAGGAGATTCGGGCAGCTCGGGCAGAGGGCCGCCGGCTCAGGCGAGGCCGCGCATCCACTCCACGCCGCCCCGGGCGACGTCGGCGCTCGGGGTACAGGCCATTCAAGCTCATCCCGCATCGTCGGGCGATCGGCTGCGGTACCGCCTCGATGTACCAAGTCATCGTCCGGTCGGCACGGATGTCACGCACCGATCCGACCAGTCGTCGCGGGTTGCATCGTGCCGCAGACGCGACCGTCAGTCGATCTTGGATTCCGCACATGCCGCTGTCATGGCGCGCCGACAGCCTGCAGCCCTCGTCACCGTCCGTGTCGGGCGGTCGGTCCGGTTCCGCGCTCAACTGCCGAGAACAGTGCGTCCGATCTTGAACGTGCAAAACTTGGTCGGGTGACGATCTCCTCGGAAGTTCTGGCTTCTGCGGCTGCCGACCCGACCTCTCCGGCCTGGGACTTCATCTGGCAAGAGTCGTGTCATCAGGGCACCTGTGACCCAGCCAGCGCGGTCCTGCTGCCCTGGCTGACGCGGACCTGTGCCGCCTTCGCCCCGGAAGACCGCGAGAGGGCGGTGGTGCTTGCCGGCTTCATCGCGCTGGACGCCGACGACGCCGGCCGCGCCGCATACGCTGGCGAGATCGCGACCTTGCGCGCGCTCGCGGTGGACTGCCTGCCCGGTGCATCGAGCGACAGCACGTTTGTGTACCTGCAACAGGCCGTTCTCGGCTTCGACGGTGACGAGATCTGGGGCAAAGAGCTCGATCACCTCAACGACGGGGAGATCGACGTGCAATGGCCCCGGGTGTAACGAGGAGTTGCTGCTCGACCTGCAGTCCGAAGACTCCGGGATCGAACCGGAGCTGTCCTCGGAACTGGCTGGGCGCCTGCATGCCGAGGCGGTGCAGGCAGGCCGGGAGCCCGTAGCCGCTCACTTGACGCGCCTCTTCGGTCGGCTCAGCTGTCCCAGCTGCAGTACTCGATTCAATCTGGCCGACCACTTGACCGGCATCTCATGCCAGTGACGCAGCCGTCCTGATCTGCCGCCGTGCGCGCCCTCGCACGGCTTCGTCTGTCAGGTCTGCGCCACGCGGCATGATGTCGGCATGACCGAGCGGACGTGGACGGCCGCTCAGCTACGTGCTGAGCTCGCGAAGTACCACCGAGAGCTCCTCGCTGCCGGCAATCATCGGCCCAGCACCATCACGACCTACGTTCAGCATCCCGAGCGGTTCATCGCTTACCTCGAGGGCACCTACGATCCGCGGCAACCGCAGGGCCGCAACGCTCGCTGACCGCCGACCGGGCAGTTCGGCCGGGCGCTCGAATGCCGCCGAAACCCTGATCAGGTTTCCGGTCATGCCGCGATCGGCGCGGGATGTATCTCAAGGTGGCTGGGCAGTGCGACGGCTGCGTGGCCCACGGGGTCGGCGACGGGGCCGCCGGCGGCGGCATTGACCAGCTCGGCGAACAGCGCCAGCAGGTGCCGCACGACCGGCTGCTTGTCCAGGGAATCGCGGAGCAGCTCGGCGTAACTGGCCGCCACCGTGTCGTACGACGTGCGCGTCTCGGCGATCCAGCCAGGCTGCTCCATGGCGCGGGACTTTAGTGCGGCGCCGGACGGTCCGCTGGCACCCTCGCGCCAGCTGACCGCAGGGACGGCCGAGTGGCGGCGGCCCGCCCGCCGGTCAGGCAACCAGGATTGTCGATAATTTCCGAAAGATGCAGAGCCGGTTTCGCGGCCGTCGGCGGCAAACCGGCTGCTCAGCAGCCTGCGGCGGCCTAACGAACATGTTCGTCGAAGCGCATCGATTGACACCCGTCGCGGCCGTGGCAACACTCCTCGCCAGGTTCGGACCGGAGACGCCGCCACGTCCGGCGCTCGAGACCGTACGAGAGGAAGCCTCATGAGTTCGAGAGTTAGGAGGGCCGGGCTCGCAGTCTTTGCCGCCGCCCTGGCCCTCACCGGAGCCGTGTACGGCGTGGCGAGGTCGACCGAGGCCAACGCCGCGGTGCAGCTGACCGCTCCCCAACTGGTCGCCGACATGGGCGCCGGGTGGAACCTCGGCAATCAGCTGGAGGCCAACGCCAATGGCATTCCCAGCGAGACGGCCTGGGGCAACCCGGTCATCACTCAGGCCCTCATCGACCGGGTGAAGGCATCGGGCTTCAAGACGATCCGCATCCCCGTGTCGTACCTGGGAAAGATCGGTGCCGCCCCGAACTACACCGTCGACTCGGCCTGGTTGAGCCGGATCCAGGAGGTCGTCAACTACGCCTACAACTCCGGCCTGTACGTGCTGATCAACATGCACGGCGACGGCTACAAGAGCGTGACCGGTTCCTGGCTGATCTGCGATGCATCGGACCAGACCACGATCAAGGCCAAGTACCAGAAGGTGTGGCAGCAGGTCGCGACGAAGTTCGCGAGCTACAACGATCACCTGATCTTCGAGTCGATGAACGAGGAGTTCGACGGGCAGTACGGCAACCCCACCCAGCCGTGCTACTCGAACATCGTCGCCTACAACCAGATCTTCGTGGACACCGTCCGGCGGACCGGCGGCACCAACGCGTCGCGATGGTTGCTCGTTCCGGGCTGGAACACCAACATCGAGTACACGACGGGCAGTTATGGCTTCTCGCTGCCCACCGACACCTACCGGTCGTCCTCCATCCCCAGCGGCGAGCAGCGACTCATGATCTCCGTGCACTACTACGACCCGTGGGACTTCGCGGGTCAGGAGGACGGCAACATCACGCAGTGGGGTGCGGCCGCGACCAACCCGGCCAAGAAGTCGACCTGGGGCCAGGAAGACTACATGGACCAGACGATGAAGAAGATGTACGACACCTTCGTCACCAAGGGATATCCGTTCTTCGTCGGTGAGTTCGGCTCGGTCGACAAGACGTCGGCCGACGCGGCGAACAACACCTACCGTGCGAACTTCGCCAAGGCAGTGGTCGCCACCGCGAAGAAGTACGGCGGGGCGAGCGCCTACTGGGACAACGGCTACAACGGCCAGTACGGGCTCGGCCTGTTCAACCGCAGCTCCAACACCGTGACCCAGCAGGGCATCATCAGCGCCATCATCACCGCCGCCGGCGGCACGTCTCCCACCACCCCGCCCGTCTCGCCGTCGCCGTCCAAGACACCCGGATCGCCGTCGCCCTCGCCCTCGAAGAGCAGCCCGGGCGGTACCGGCACCTGCCGGGTCGTGAACGCGGTCAGCGCGTGGAACACCGGCCTGACCAACAACATCACGATCACCAACACGGGCAGCACCGCCATCAACGGCTGGAACCTGGTCTTCACCCTGCCCGCCGGGCAGACCATCACCGGTGGCTGGAGCGCCACCTACTCCCCGTCCAGCGGCACGGTGACCGCGACCAACGTCAGCTACAACGGCACGCTCGTCCCGGGCGCCTCCGCCACCATTGGCTACCAGGCCAACCACACCGGCAACGCCGGTGCCCCCACCGGCTTCAAGCTCAACGGCTCCACCTGCAGCTGAACCCCGGATCTCCGGCACGAAGCCGGAGTGGTTCTGCGCCCCGATCGGGCCGGACGGTGCACCGTCCGGCCCGATCGGGCGGATCGCGCTCGCCGCGCCGACGACGGACGGCGGGCCCACGCAGTTCGAACCGGTCGCTAGTCCTTCATGAGGTGCAGCAGCCAGTCCGAGTCCGTTCTGATCAGCGCGTACGTTCGCGGGGCGCCCCGGCCGTGCAGTGTGAAGACGATGCGCTTGTCATTGCGGTCCACCTCCTGCCACCAGCCGATGTCGGCGATCGACTTGTCGGCGTCGGTGTAGGTCAGGTGCTCGAGGTCGTGGTCCGATACCGCGACCGCCAGGCGGTTGTGCCTCGGGTCGTCCGGCAGGCCGCGGGGCACCGCCCACGAGCGCAGGACGCCGTCCTCCTCCAAGCGCAGGTCGAAGTGGTGCCGCGGTTTGGCGTGCTCATGCAGCACGAACGTCATCCGCCCCTGATCGTCCACGCCTCCCAGTCTGCCCTCTACGGGCGTTCGGAAATCCCTTGCGGGTGGTCGGCACCGGATGTCTGGTTGGTTGGCCCACCCAATCGCAGGAGAGAACGGGACACCTATGTCGCTGCCGACCCCCACGTTGCACACCGCCCGCCTGACACTTCGCCCGTTCGACGACGCGGATGCCGATGACCTCTTCGCGCTGCACAGCAACGGCTATGTGCTGCGGTACTGGGACGCGCCGCCGTGGAGCGAACGCGGGCGCGCCGAACGGTTCATCGCGGCTTGCAGGGAGATGGCGGAGGAGGGCACCGGGACGCGGCTGGCCGTCGACCGCGACGCCGACGGGGCGTTCCTCGGGTGGTGCGGCCTGAGCCGGTTGAATCCGGAGTACCGCAGCGCATCGCTCGGCTACTGCTTCGACGATGCGGCGTGGGGCCACGGCTACGCGACGGAGGCCGCGCGCGCGTTGCTGCGGTGGGCGTTCGACACGCTGGACCTGAATCGCGTCCAGGCCGAGACCGACACGCGCAACGTGGCGTCGGCCCGGGTGCTGGAGAAGCTCGGGTTCGTGCGTGAGGGGACGTTACGAGAGGACTGCGTCGTGAACGGCGAGGTCTCCGACTCGTGGGTCTACGGGCTGATCAGGCGAGAGTGGCGGCCGTCGTCCGAGCCCGTACCCGCCCGCTGAGTCGACGTCGCCCGGCATCCGGGTGCATCGCTCCGCGGCGTCGAGGGCCCGGCGCCGGGCACGCTCATAAGTAGCCGCCGGTCGGGCGCTGTGGCTCGCTGGACGGTCGTCACAGACCGTCAGCGGCGCACCGTGGCCGAGGCTTCCTGTCCTGCTGAGATGAGGGAGGCGTTTCGTGTGGTGAGTCACCGCAGTGCTGCTGTGAGTTCGGCGGCGTTGTCGAACGCGGGTGCCGCCCTTTCGGATTCGTCTTCCGTGAGCGTGACGGACTGGGCGCGGGCCAGCATGTCGGCCGCAGTGTTTGGATCGTGCTGCACCATCGCGAGTTCGGCGCGGTAGACCAGGACCTCTACCTGCTCGACCGGGTCGTCGTCGGCTTGCGGGCGGGCCAGCGCGCTGTCGAGGATTCGAACGGCCTGTCCGACGTTTCCCCTGGAATCGGCCTGCACGACAGCATTCGCCAGGGCCTTGCCCAGCCGCCCGGCAGGCGTGGTGGCCGGCATGGGCGCGGTGGCGGCGTTCCGAAAGACGCGGATCCAGTTGCCGCCCGGGTCGATGACGCTGAACCCGCCCAACCCGTCGGCGTTCTTCCGCGCCCTAGGCCGGGTCATCCGCGGCGTTCCGGACACCAGTACCTTGCCGTACGCGGCGCGCATGCCGGCTGCGAATGCCCGGTGTAGTCCCTCGATGTCCGGGGTGAGTACGAGGCAGGAGCCATAGGACTGCTCCGGGTCAAATCCGGCGATCTCGAAGAACTGCAGCTGCAGGTCTTCCCGCTGCACCCCCACACACGCGTTGGGCTTGCGCTGCTTGTACGTGGTGCGGAAACCGAGAACCCCGTAGAAGGCTTCGATGTCGTCAATGGATGCGCACGGCAGCAGGGGAACGGTCACCTCGTTGGCCATGCCTCCTTCCTAAGCGTCGCAGGGTGTCCGTCGCACATGGAAATAGCCGATCATCGCCTTCGGTCATCCGATCGGCTGATGACCCAGAACGCAACGCCGCCGAGCCGAGCCATCGGCGGTGCCTACCTGCCTGCTATACCAAAAGGCCCTTGGCTGCACGTGATGGCCGCACTTTGTCCTCCGGCGCAACGCCGGCACCGGCGACCGAACCGGTCACGGACGCCGAGCGGCCGCCGCCCGGCAACTGGCCCGGGCGCTGCGCGCCCCGGGAGGTGACCGACCGCCTGCGCGTAGCGAGCGTCGCTGCCTGCTCGGGTGTCCGTCAGATGATTGCGGAAGCGATGGCACACATTCGGGGGTCGCGGTCTCGTGCTTCGTCGGCGGAGGTTGACGTGCAGCCTGCTCGCGGCGGCGCTGCTGGTCGGCGCCTGCACGGCGGACCCAGCCGCCGCTCCGACGTCCTCGGACGGCGGGGCGTGTCCGCCCCAGGCACGCGTGGTGAGCTTCAGCGACCGGCTCGACAAGCTCGTCCGCGGTGGCGCACCGCTCGGCGGGCTGTCGGACCTGGCGTTCGACCGGCAGTCCGGCTCCTGGGCATCGACGATCGACAACCACGGCACCGACCCGGCCCGCCTCTGGTTCTGGTCCGACTCGCGCAACCCGTCGGTGGACCGGGACCCGCTGGTGCTGCGCCGACCCGACGGCACTGCGTACGACGGCCGGACCACCGACAACGAGGGCCTGGCCGTGCTGCCGGGCGGCGACTTCCTGGTGAGCTCGGAGGCCGAGCCCTCGATCCGGGTCTTCGGCCGCGACGGTGTGCAGCAGGCTTCCCTCGACGTGCCGGCCCGTTTCGCCGTCACCGGCTCGACCCCGCAGGGCCAGGCCACTGTCGATGCCACCCTCGAGGGCCTGACCATCGCGCCGGCGGGCACGCGGATCGTCGCGGCGATGGAGAGCCCGCTGAGCAGCGACGCCGACCCGACCCTGAACCGGTTCCTCGTCTACGACCGGGACCAGCATGGAAGCTGGCAGCTGACCAAACAGATCACGTACCGCACCGAGCGCGGCAACCGAGTGCCCGAGATCCAGGCGTACGGCGCCGACTCTCTGCTGGTCCTCGAGGGCTCGTACAGCCCCGGAGCCGGCAACAGCGTCAGCCTGTACGCTGTGACTGGAATCAGCCACGCCGCCGACGTGAGCGGCGTCGCCAACCTGTCGCAAGGACCGGCGTCCGCCGTGGTGACCAAGTCGCTCGTCGCGGACCTGGCCCGATGCCCGGCCCTCGCTGCCCCGACCAGACAGGCGCAGCGTAACCCGCTCCTGGACAACTTCGAGGGCATGGCTGTCACCGAAGGACCGGGCGACGCGACGGTCACGCTCATCAGCGACGACAACTTCGCCGCCAATCAGATCACCCGGGTGCTCAGCCTGACCGTGCACCTACCGTAGGCGGTAACGTGCCCGTCTGAAGCCTTGATCACGTCTCCGTACATGCCGCCGTTGGTGCGCGGCGGCTGGCCAGTGCTCGTCACAGACCGTGGCTGGCTCGGCGAGGCCGAGGCTTCCTGTTCTGCCGATGACAGTGCGACGCTCAGGAACCGTGCGATCCACTTCACGGGGTACTCGCCGCGTTATGGTCGCGCGCAGACTCCTCGGACGCGAAGCGAAGTGTACGATCCGCACTTTCGAGTACGTCGGCATAGGTGAGAACGGTCAGCCTGCTAAGGTGAGCATTGTAAGATCGGATGGTCTGATCGATCTGCTCTCTCGAAAATCCCGCCGAAAGATGCCTACCGGGATGCCCGATGACCACAGTGCCCTTCGCACGGCGGAAGTCGACATCCATCTGAAGCTCATTGATGTAGTGCGTCCTCAGCGCTGCGCCCAACTCATCAAGATGGCGCAGATAGTTGAGGCATTGGTTAACCGCCTCGTGCACCTCATCGGACACAATCAGATGATTCCGATGTTTTCTGACGAGCTTGGCCTCTGGCCCCTTGAGCTCAACGATCTCCAGACTGCCGTCGGCACAGATGAGCGGAATATCGTATTGGTCCAACGGAACCATGGTGCGCCTGTCCGCGATTCCGACGTACTGTCCCCCAAAAACCCAATACCGATTGCCGATGGCCGCATGCATCTTTGTCTCGTTGGTGCCCGGGTCAAGCGCTAGCTGCTGAAGGTCCGCGACAACCCTTCGTCGCTCGCGAATCACCGCCGCTTCAGCAGCCGAAAGCCCTTCAGGCGTAGAAGTGAGCCCTGCGACGACCTCTTCAACGTTTTCGCCGCGCGCGAGTATACGGCCGAGACCGGCAGCACTCAATCCTTCGCTCGCGCGGCGCTGGGCCGAGTCGGCAATGCAGGCGATCAGGCGCGTAACAAAGGCGTCGAAAGACTGTTCGGCAACAGGCTCGAAAACCTTCATTTCTTCACGGTCGACAGTTAGATAACAGACAGCATCGAACAGTCCATCTGAGAGCATCTGGGAGAATTTTTCTCCCGCTAAATCAAGATATGACTTCGGTTCACGGGACGTGTGCCCTGCAAACGGGGAGGCCGTTCGGCGGGCGACAAATGGTGTCGTAGTTTCGACACTCTTTTCCATAATGAAGACCAGCGCTACACACGGTCGGTACGGCCTTCGTTCCGGACCGTCGAATGTTCGCGCCATATTGGTCGCCATAGCCACAAGATCATCCAGGCGGTTACGGAGAGCCTTTCCGGCTTGCCCGATACTAATCTTGACCTCGACCGCAGCTACCGGTAGGTCGTCCTCCATAATTACCGCGTCCCAGGGACGAGGTGAGATGCTGTATCCCTCGCCGATTCGAACGCTCGCGTCCGTCAGCACCGCATCTCGACGGATACCTGCTGCCGCCAAGTCGTCCGCCAGGGCCTCGGGAAGCCTCTTATGGATATCGAAGCTATACGAACCCTCCCTGATCCCGTCAAGGATCTGCTCCGACAACAATTGGGCCGTCCAAGGCATTTTCGCATCTCCTCAGTCCCTGGTCGCCTACCGGGCATACGTTCGACGCGAGGATATACGAGTCGACCGATTCTCTGTTGTCGTCATACTCATCTGCCGCTGTCATTGCGTGTCCACCGATGCGGCAGTGACTGTCCGTCGCGGCTGGGCCAGCGGCTGCGTGCACGACTTTGCCGATGAGCGTGCATTCGCCTCTGCCCCGCCGACGGGGCCGTTTGTAGGCTGGGCGGATGGTTGATGCCGATCATGTTCGGCTGGGGCGGATCGCTGAGAAGCTCGCCGAGGCACGTGCGAAGCCGGTAGTGCCGATGCCGTTCGGGGTGGAAGTGCATGGCTTCGTTGTCGGGCCGCCGTTGTCAGAGGCCGTGGTGGCGGAGTTCGAGGAATGGCACGAGGTGTCGCTGCCGCCGGCGTATCGGTTGTTCGTGACCGAGTTGGGCGGCGGAGGTGCCGGGCCGGGCTACGGGCTATGCCGTCTCGAGCCCTCGTGCTGTGCGTACCTGCGCTCGGGTCATCTGGCTCAACCCAGTCCGTACCTGCCGGGGCCGCGGTATCCCGTTGACTGGGAGCAGCGACACGAGAACCCGCCGGGTCCGGGTCAGAACTTTCTCCGCGGCACGCTGGCAGTCGCCGCTCACGGGTGTTCTCTCACCACGCAGTTAATCGTGACGGGACCGGCGAGGGGGCGGCTGTTCAACCTCGACGGGGGAAGCCTCGGCGGAGCAGCGCCGTACGTCGTCGAGGATGTTGACTTTCTGGCCTGGTACGAGCGGTGGTTGGACGAGGCGGTCGCCGGATACGACGTCAGCTGGTTCGGCGAGCGGCTCCCAATGCCGGAATCCGAGCTGGTCGCCGTACTCCTCAGCGATGCCTCACCCGACAGGCGGAGCCGGGCCGGGGTGTCGCTGCTGGATCTGCCAGCGATACGCGACAGCTCGTGGACGGCGTTGGTGGGCGCCATGACCGCCGACGCGGACGCCGACGTGCGTGCCTCGATGTGGTTGCTGCTGAACAGGGCACGGAACAAGCATGGGCGCCGGTTCGACGACGCCGAGGAGATCGCGGATGACATTGAGCGGTACGCCAGGTCGTGCACCCCGCCAGACCTGCGTGCGCTTGGCGCGCTGAAAAGACTGACGTTCGCCGACATGCTGGCAGAGCTGGCAAGTCCCGACCTCGAACGGCGCCGCCGCGCGGCAACTGCAGCGCATGAGTTCTGGCGATTCGCAGAGACGAGCGCGCCCCGAGGACTGCTCGGCGACGCGATCGCCGGACTGCTGCGCGACCCGGATCCGCTGGTTCGCTCATGCGGCGTCGCCATGGTCCGCTGGTTCGACCCTGCAAGCGTTCCCCTGCTGCGCCAACTGCAGACAACCGAGACCGACCCCTGGGTCCGGTTTCGCATCCGGGAATGCCTCGACGAGCGATCGACCGCCGCCGCCTGCGACGACGCAGCCGAGCCAGCTTGATCAGGTGTCCGCCCGTCGCGCTCCGCGTGCGCGCTCATGCCGCTGCGTGCGTGCGTTCAGGGCCAGCGTGCGCCACGGACGGTGACCCGGCTCGTTGGGGCCGAGGCTTCCTGTCGTACCGATGACAGCGCGTCTGATCTTGGATTCGGACGTACATCAATCCACCAACTGTGGCGGCTTGGCGTCGGGCGGATAGGGCTCCGGCCGATGGCAGCTCACAGCGGTGATGACCGTAGCGTCGCTTCGTCGGCGGCGCCTGCTTCATCATGGCGACCTGATGGCGGGGTGTCGGAAACCAGCCCGCCGGTTGCGCCGCGGCCGGCTTCTCGCGCTGCACCCACTGTCCGTGTCCGGTGCCGTCCGGCCCGCGCGTGGCTACGGGCCGAAGATGGGGCCGAGCACGCACACCACCACAATCACCAGCACCACGGCCAAGGAGCTCAGTGCAACGGCTACCTGCCATCCCTGTATCGCGCGCCACCAGGGCTGCCGGGCCGCAGGCGGTGGCGCCTCGACACCGGGGTCACCGGCCAGGTCGGCGAGCAGCGCGGCTGCGGCCTGCGCGGTGCCGCCCCGCCCGGCCAGCAGCGTCACGACCTCCGGGTGGTCGTTGCGGATCAGGGCCACGAGCAGATGCTCGGTGCCGACCTGTGCGGCGCCCGCCTCCCGTGCGATCGTCGCGGCTGTCCCCAGCACCTGCTCGGTCGGCCCTGCCAGTGCAGCGACGTCGCTGATCCGCGCGGCGGGTTGCGGCGGCGGGACCGGGGCCTCGGCCCACACCCGGGCGACGTTGCCGCCGTCGTACCGGGCGAGCGCCGTAGCCAGGTCGACCGGCGTCACGTTCGTGCGTCCCGCGGCACGTCCCAGCGCCGCACCCTGCCGTACCACGGCGCGGGCGTCGACCGTCAGACGCGTGTAGGTCAGGACGGAGCCCGCCCCGTTGACAGCGCGCGGATCCTCCGGTGGTCCTTCGGCACCCGGCGCGCCGGCCAGCCCGGCGAGCAGCGCATCGACGGCGTCGGCCGTCGCGCCGAGCGCGCCGAGGCCGGCCGCGACGTCCGGCGGCCCGCCGCGGACCAGCGCGGCAAGCAGGTGCTCGGTGCCGAGGTGCGTTGCCGTTTCGTCCAGCGCGACGCGCAGTGACCGTTCCAGGGCCGCTCGCGCCGCCCGATTGAACCGGGTCGGCTTGTTCGGCGCCGTCCCTCCACCGGGTACGTTCGTCGGTTCGGCCGGCTCGGGCGACGGCGGCGCCGTCCACACGCCGGCGGTGTTGCCGATCGGCCGGCCGGCAAGGGCGGCGGCGAAATCAGCCGGGGTGATCTCCGACCGGCCCGCGGCGACGGCGTACCGCGGCACGAGTAACAGCACCTGCCGCGCCTCGGCGGTCACCCGTTCGAACACGACGCTCTTTCTACCCGCTCGCACCGATTTCCGGAACCCGGACCAGCCTGTTCGCCGTGCTGTACTTCGAGGCATGGCGGCATGGGGACCGCACCGTTCGCGAGCGACTCCGGTCAGGACCTGCTCGACCAGCTCGTGCAGAGCACCGACGACGAGCGGCGCGCGGTGCTGGGCGACATCGGGCACGACGCTGAGGCCTCGGTCGTGATCGGTGACGTCGACGCTGAACTGCGGGCGCAGGCGCTGGCAGGCCTGGAGATGATGCCGCGTCCCGGCAACGACTGATACGACACCTGGATCGACGGTGACGAGAACGGCGAGGGTGCTGGCACGGCCCACGCGATCGCCGCAGTGCTGCGCTCGTCCCCGGGAGAGTCGCGAGGTCCACCGCGGAGCACCGACCTGCGTGCGCACATCTGCCGCTGTCATCGCGTGTCCACCGATGCGGCAGTCACTGTCCGTCGCGGCTGGGCCAGCGGCGGCGTGCACGACTTTGCCGATTACAGCGCACGTGACCTTGCCGCCGACGATAGTGAATCAGCCGGTCAGAAGGGGTAGTAGCTGTAGTTGTAGGGGCGTCCTCGGTCGTAGATGGCACGTAGCCAGAGCTGTTTGACCTTGGGTAGTCGGGACAAGACGCTGAGGAAGATCTGGCCGTCCGGCTTGAGCCGGGAACCTGGGAGCAGTGCCGGCAGGGCCTCCGGCAGGATCGGCACCGGCCGCCCGACCGGTTTCGGGTCGCGGTGGAATGCGAGATGGGCCCAGACGTCCCAGGCCAGCGGGACCGGCTTCACCGGCCGGGCCAGCGGCCAAAGTTCACCGGTCTGCGGATGTTCCGGCACGAGGGCCAAGTCGCCGTCGGCGGCCGCCAGGCCGGGTCCGGCTAGAAACAGGGCGCGTTCCGGCCCGGTACTCGCGGGGCCGACGAGGCGGTCGAGAGTGGGCCGGAAGATTTCGGCGACGCGGTGATCCGGGATCAGGATCGGGTCACCGCCCGAGGCGGCCAGCAGATGCGCCAGCGCCGAGGCGGCGGCGGCCTCCCATATCGGGTGCCAGTTGCCGTCCGGTGTCGACGGCGGGATGCCGGGCCGCTGGTCGATCAGGTCCGTCCAGTCGAGCGTCGGGTGCGGGCCCGGACCTATCTCGATCACGCTGGTCGTCCGTGGGTCTAGCCACACCGCCTGCCACCGGCCGCAGTCGTCGATCCGGGTGGCCACCGGCGTACCGCAGGTGACGCAGACCATGTTGGGTTTGCCGCCGCCGAGCCCGCAACACGCGGAGTCGCCGACCAGCGACGGGTCGATGACGGCGCCGCGGACGTCCCCTGGGGCGAGCAGCACCTGGCCGGCCGGTCCGTCGGAGATGCTGAACCTCGGCGCGTACCAGCCATGTTCCTCGGCCTCACCGGCTTCAAGGTCGGCCCACCGGCGCCACGGCGAACCGGAGGGCAGCGGATCCACCGCATACGTGCCCGGCTCCAGCACCGGGTCGAGTGAACCCGGCCCGTTGTGGTACTTCTGCCGCGTGTGTACGGGAAGCGCCACCCTTGACACCGGTGCCGTCAGAGCCGCTCCGCAGGTTCGGCAACCGAGAACGGTGATGGCAACCTCCGCGTGTCGATCGACCACCCGGCCCTGTCGCCACCGTGGCTCAGGGTGAAGCGACCGCTTCCAGCGCCGGTCGAAGGAGACCAGCCGCACAGTATCGGCTCACACGAGCGAGGCCGTCCAACCATTTCGGGTTCGGTCGATGGGGTGGAGTCGCTCAATGCCGATTGCGGCTTGCCCGCAGTTCCGGCGACCGTCCGCTTCTGCCGCGAGGTGCTCGGTACCGACGGTGTACGTCGACTCTAGGTGCCCGTGACAGGAGGCGCCCGCAATCCGACATTGATTCACTTCGCTCACTCTGGCCGCGGGGTTGAACACGCGAAATTGCTGTGCTGCCCTCGGACGTAGGCGGCACACGGTGCTGGTGCTGGAGCCGGAGCTCGACGAACACGAGTACCTGCGGCAAGTTGAGCTGCTGGCCGGCGACGTGGTCCGCGCTGCGGCCGAGGAAGGCTGGCTGACCCATGGTGCCGACGCGGCTGAGGCCCCGCTTTGCACCGTGCGGTCAACGAACTTGCCCGCGCCCTGGCACACTGGCATTTCGACGGTGACGGCTGCCTCGACCCCGACCGGGAAATGCTGCCACTCGGCGGCGCCGCCGTCATCACACCGGGTCAGACCACAGCGGCCCAAGACACCTACGACGCTGGATGCGAGCGTCTCGGCGTCGTCGCCCGCGACGAGGGCTGGGCACTGTGGCACACCTGGGACGACCAGGGCCGGCCGTGCACCGTGGTCACCACCCGCCCTGGACACCACCCGGGCCCTGCTGGACAACTGGTCCCATGGCTGGGACCTGCATCCCGTACGGCCACGACGGGCTCAGATCGCTGCGGTGCACGCCCGCTGGCTCGGGCCGATCACGTTCTCACCCAGCCATGCCACCAAGGCCGGCCTCGGCGGACGCTGCACCGGCCTGACCCAGCACCCTCAGCAGAGAACGCATCGGAGTGCCCGACCTGCGATCGAAACAGGCCCGGCAGAACATGCTCGGCGCCGCACACATGTGCCGCTGTCAATGCGCTGTTGGTTATCGAGGGCTGGTCACGTTGCGCCGATGAGGCAGGGGCACGTCTCGTCCTGGTGCTTGTAGTCGTAGGAGCGGGGATGACCGCAGTAGCAGACGCTGAGCAGCGTGTGCTGGGGGTCGGTGGACTGGTCCGGGTCAGCGCCGCATGCCGGGCACGGTGTCGGCGCGTCTGGACCGGTCACCGTCGGCGCTGAGCGGGCCCACCAGGCAACGACGCGCTCGGCCACGGAGTCGAACTCATCGTCGGCCACGTCGAGCGGCCGCGCGGCGGGCGGGCCGGCGCGACGAGCCGGTCGGAGTCGTTCGCGACCGCCACCCGCGTCCTGGCCGCCTACGACCTCCTGCAACCGACTGACCGTGGCCGGTCCCGGTGGTCCCGGGCACGACGACGTCAGCGAGACTGGGAGCAATGCCGCTCTAACGACCTGGAGCTTTCCTATGCCGCACGGGATCGTCCGCTGGTTCGACGCCGAACGGGGGTTCGGCTTCCTCGCGCCTGACGACGGATCACCAGACGTGTTCGTGCACGCCTCCGAGATCGTCGGGGACGGCGGCTCGAAGGTGCTCCGTGAGGGCCAGGCCGTCGAGTTTGAGGCCGGCAAGAACGACCGCGGTCCCCAGGCGCTGCGCGTGCGCGGCACCGCCGAGCAGGCCGCCGGCGGTGCCGTGGGCCTGCTCGGCACGGTCAACTGGTACGAGCCGACCAAGGGGTACGGGTTCGCGTCGCCAGACGGCGGCGGCCCCGACATCTTCATGCACAGCTCGGCCATCGTGACCGGCGGCGTGGTCAGCGACGGGCAGCGGGTGGCCTTCGTCGTCGTCGAGGGCGAGCGCGGCCCGCAGGCCGCGCACGTGATCCCGCTCGGTCCTGGGGCCGGCCTGTCCGCCACGGCAGGCGGTGCCGACGGGGCGGACGGAACCGTCTCCTGGTACGACGAGGACAAGGGCTTCGGCTTCATCGCCCCCGACTCCGGCGCCGGGGACGTCTTCGTCCACGCCCGGTCCCTGGCCGAGGGCCTCACCTGGCTGACAGAGGGCGACCGCGTGGCGTACGAGGTGGTCAGCAGCGACAAGGGCCCGCAGGCCCGCGACGTGCAGCTGGTCCGAGGGGCCGAGCCCGCGCCGCCACCGCGACGCCCGGCACCGGCCGGGCCGCCACCCGCCAGGAGTAAGCCGCCGTCACGGGGCGTGCCCGCACGCGCGGGCCACGGCGTCGTCGCACGTTACGACGGCGACCGCGGGTTCGGGTTCATCACCCCGGACGCCGGAGGCGACGACCTGTTCGTCCACGTATCCGTGGTCGCCGGGTCGGAACCGCTGCAGCAGGGCGACCAGGTCCGGTACACGGTGCGTCAGAGCGACCGGGGCCAGCAGGCCGACCGCGTGGAGCGCCTCTGACACCTCTGAACACATGCTCATCTGCCGCGAGGCGCTCGCCGGCGTTGGAGTGCACGATGCAGACGCCAACCGCGCCGGCGTCCGGCGCCGAAGAGCTCGAGCGTTTGAAGGTCGTCCTGCTCAACCGGAGCCAGACCGGATTGCAGGCCGGTCAGGGCGGTGGTGTATCAGCTGTTGGGCCAGACCGGGATGAGTCCATCACGGCTGTCGTGGAACAGGTACGGCCGAAGGCGCGGTGCGGCGGTCAACGCGGTCCGCAACTCGGCGATATCCCGGGTCGCGACGTGGATCGGCTGGGCAGCGAGCATGGTGCGGAGGTCGGAGAACGGCCACGATTTGCCCAACAGATGCCGAAGTTCGACCAGGACCTTTATGGCGTCCTGCGGGACCTGGTCAATGTAGATCTCGGCGAAGCACGGCCGATCGTCGTCGCCGGGCATGTCGAGGATGGGACAGCCGGACGCCCGCATGCCCGCGACGACGCGGGCGTACTCCTCCTCGTCGCAGATGAGCATGGCCCCCGACGTCAACTGGTTGAAGGGCAGGTAATCGCCGTCGCGACCGTCCAGCAGCACCCAGCCGGGCTCCGTCTCCCAGAACTCGCCGGCACCGTCCGGCCAGGCGGCCACCCTGTCCGTCACACCGCCATCGTGACAGATGCCGCCCCGCTGCCGATGCTCGCGATCCAAAGCCGTGCGCCAGTTGACGGGGTGCTCTCCGGTCGCCGCTGAGGTGATCTTGGCGTACGGATTTGCCGCTGATCGGGCTCGACGCAACGGCCGAAGGGTCAACCGTCAGCAGTCGCCGAGACACCTGGGTCCCGGTCTTCGCATCGGACGCCGGCTGTCGTGATGTCTCCTCTGTGCACAAGTTCCCGGATCGCCGCAGTCATTGCCGATACGCCTGACACCGGCACGATCAGCTGGTCAACGGCCCAGAAGTAGCTGCCATTCGCAACCTCGCCGGTCTCCTTCCACCGTGTCAGCAATCGGCCGACCTCGTCGACGGTGAAGATCGTCAACGCCCACGTGGAGCCGTCCGGAAGGTCGACAAATACGTCGACGTTGGCCACCGCGCTCACGGCCGCCGGGTCCGGCCCGAGCAGGAACCGCGCCACGAACGTCGGCTCGGTGATAGTCGTGTAGGGATCACTGGCGCCCACGAGCCCCAATGATGGCGTACGGCTCGTCTGCATCCTCATCTGCCGTTGGCCGGGCGTCGTCGGCAGCGGGCGTCGATCGTTCCGCCGGCAGCCGGTCGCGCTACGCCGGACCACGTGCGTGCTCGTGCCCGATCCGGGCGCGTGCGCCTTCGCGCATCGGGTCGGCGCCGTGGGTCACCAGTCGCGGACGCTGTCAACGCCGGCTGTCAGGTGGTGACGGGCGGTGTCGAAGGTGCGGCCGTGTTCTGCCTGGGCACGGTCGACGATGGCGTCGAGTGCCTCGAACAGTTCCTCTCGTTCCACGGTTTCGATGAACGGGTCGGCCGCGTCGAGCTGATTGAAAGCTTCGCCGAACTGCCTTCCCAGCTCGTCGAGGCGCGATGTGTGTGTCTCGTCATGGTGCGCAGCGAGTGCCTCGAGGACAGCTCGCCGGGTTGCCGTGTACTGGGCCATGGACATCGGTGGGTGCGGCAAGCCGCACGAGCTCACCGAGTGCCGGCTGCGCGATGGAACCATCGTCGAGCACGGCCCAGCCGTCCTGACCCCGCTGAAGAAGATAGATCTCGTCAGCACCCGCGGAAGCCGCCTCTACGTGCGAACCACCCACTCAGTCTTCGAGGCCGACCTAGCCGAGTGCTGATCGCTCGCATGTCACCTCGCCGCTCGACGGACGTGTCTCATGCCGCGAAGCGCTCTTCGCGACGAGCGAGATAGTGGCCGGCCGCGCGTCTGAGTCACTGATACGCGGGCGCCGTGCGAGCCCAGCAGGTCCGTCCTGCCCGCAGCGGGACGCCCGTGGAGAATCCAGTCCGTGACTTCGCCTGTTCGTCAGTTGACCGCTATCCGCTACCACCATGATCGACCCTGGGATGCCGAGTCGACAACCACCCCCGGCTGGGACGACGTGGTTACCGCGATCCGCCGGATGGACGACCACTTCTACCCGATCGTCCAACTCAACTGCAGCGAGCGTGACGACGGCGAGACGATATTCAACGTAATCGGCGGCAACGGCAGATTCGCCCTCTTCCACATGATGGGCGATTGGCAGTACAGCGACTCGGCCGGTTCGGACGAGGAAGTACGCCTGTGGACCAGCAACCAGGGTTACTTCTGCGCCCAGCGCAACATCCTTACAGACATCGACAAGGTGCTGACGATCGTGAAGGCGTACTACGAAACAGGCTCCTACGCCGGCCTCGATTCTGTCGTCGTCTGACACCCGAAGAGTCACCCGGCCTCACCAAGATCAGACGCACTCATCTGCCGCGATTCGCTCGCTGTGCTGCCCGTAATCCCGTCGACGTGGTCGGCAAGATTGAGCCATGCTGCGTCCGGACCGGTGGCAGAGCCGGGTTATTGCAGCGCTTGGAGCCGAAAGCCGGGCACGCACGGGCGGCTCGAAGGCGCGTGGGGTCGCTGGCGTGCCCGCCCCCACCGGGGGTTCAAATCCTCTCCGGTCCGGCACACCCTCATCTCCGCTGTTGGAGTGCGTCGCTGCTGAGGTTCGCGAGGCGCGCCGATCTTGCTGGTGCTGGTCTGAGTGGTTGTTGCCGATCACGCGAGTGTCTGGACGCCTGCAGGCCGGGATGTGCTCGGACTTCACCGCGTAGGGCATCCTGTCGGCATGCGAGACGAACCTCTCAACAAGTTTGCAGAACTCCTGCGTCCGCGCGGCGGCATCGGCGCTCGGCTCGTTGGGGTTGAGCTGGGCTCCTCGGCGTTGGTGGCGGAAGTCGACGGTCGGATTGCCGGGGGCCGGCCGCACGGTCAACGCCGGGTGGCGCCTCATGCGCGACGAGTTCACCTCGGCCAGGCGCAGGGGCGCTGAGTGAGCTTCTATGGCACCTACGTGCTGGCCCGGTCGGCGACACTGCTGCCGCATGTGCCCGGCATGCGTTCGGCGTTCGGCAGCAGGTTCATGTCCATCGACCGGTACCAAGATGGGTGGCAGCTGGTCGGCCTCATGACGCCGATGTACCACGAGATGCCCACCATCAACGGCGGACCGGTACCTCTGGCGACCGCCACCGGCACACCGGTGCTGGCGGTGGAGATCAAGGAAAGCTACTGCCTGCAGTACGGCGGTGCGACCCCCGGCGGCCGACAGTGGCTGGCGCACTCCGCCCCCGCCGCGGCCGATCGCCACAAGCGCTGCAGTTTCGATCACCACGTCGACGCAACGGTGCCACTGCCTGCCGGCGTCGACCTGCCGGCGGACGACCCTGCCGGCCTGGCGGACCACCTGGCCGGCTGGGCCGGCGAAGCCGGGCTCGACACCTCCGCGAAACGTATCGCAGAGGCGCTCGGCACCCACACCGACGAGTCCGCCGTGTACGGACTGGTGCAGGCGCTCGGCCTCGTCCCGGTCGACACCGTGTACCCGGCCGTTGAGCTCAACGACGCCGACTGGCACGAGTGCTGGCGGCGCGCCGACAACGCCAGCGTGCGGGTCATCCAGGAATGGAACCTCCGCAGGACCGGCGAACTTCGAGCCGCTGGACGACCCGCCGCCGGCAGGCGCCGACGAGTTCATCCGGTTCCTGGACCTGGTCGCCGACTCGATGTTCGGCGGCGGACTCACCAGAGCGGAGCTACGCGCCGAAGCGACCCGCCTGCTGGAAACGTACCCCCGACCGTAGCCACAGATCAGCTGCGCGCTCATACCGCCGAGCGAGCGCGCCGCCGGCTCCGGCTCATGTGACTCGCTGTACGCCGGTGCGCGGACGAGGGAACGGCCCGGTGCTTTCTCCCAATCGCCCTGCACTGGAGGCCGAACAGACGGCAGCCCAGGACCGGCTGCTGCAGATCACAGATCCTGAGTCCATACGCCCTTCGGATGCAGGGCAGGCGGTAGCCAGAGTTGCGGCTGACGTACGCGAACGACTGCCTCGCTATCTGCGTCCCACGTGAAGCGGCCGTTGCGATCCGGCCATAACACCTGGAGAAACGGGATCGGTGGCCGCCGGTAGAAGGCAATGGCGCGGCCGAAGAACGCGCGACACCAACGCAAGTCGACATCCCTGAGCTGGAGCGGCCACCGCTCGATCACACCGTCGAGTGTTTGGCCGGCCTCGACCGATTGCCCGGCCACGGCCTGCCTGCCGATGTCGTTGAGGCAGGTACGCAGTATCTCAACGTCCAACCCGAACATGGCGAGCTCCGGAATCCGATGACTGTGCCACAAGCCGATCGTGTACGCCCAGCCCGGACCGTGATCGTCCTCGGGGACCATGAGCACGCTCCAGCCATGCTCCTGTACCTGGCTGACGGTGTTGACCTCGGCAGGATCGCGCTCGCTTCGGTCGCCGTAGTCGTGGCACATGACGCACCGACAACCTATTTGTTCGTACCTCACGCCCGTGATCGTAGGGTGCCGAGGTGCCAGTGCATGACGGCACAGAGCACGAACCATCCATTCAGCGCGTGAACCATGCGACGCTGAGCCGCACGATCGATCGAGCCACTCAGGACCGACGGCGCACTCATCTGCCGCCGAGCGAGCTCGGCGGCTCGTCGATGAGCGTCACGCTACGTACGCCGTCTCGGCTGCTGCTGGCAGGTGTGGTGGGCTCCGGATGCAGGGCACGGGGCGTTCCGGTGCGGGTATGCGCTGATCGCGACCGGCAGGCGGCTGGCGGCACCGAACGCGGCGTACGCAACTCCGTGCTGCGTACGCCGCGTTCCGTACGTCCGCAACGCGGAGTTGCGCCATGGGGCTTACCCAGAACACGTCAAGGCACGCCAGGCGGCACGCTTGGACTTCGGCGCGCTAACTGAACACGGTCATCAGGGTGTCGACGACCGTTGTAACGATCGTCTTGAACCCGGCCGCGACGGCCGTGGTCAGGGCAGTCGCCGCGAGCAGGACCGCAGCCCAGTCCCGCAGGGTGGCACCGCGACTACCTCGCCGCTGTGACGGGTGTGTCGTACGTCCTGCTCCTTTGCCGTCCGGAGGGCAGGGATCGGGCGGTACTTTGCTCACCAGCAGGTCCTTTCGCTCAGCCATGGGTAATGGACTTCCGGGCGGCGCCCGATCGCGAGTCGGGCGCCGCCCATTTGTGTGCAGGGTGGTGGTACCACCCCGGGTGCACACAAGGTTGCGCAGCATTGTGGGGTATGAATCCGCTTGTTGTCCTCGGAAACCTGCGTAGTTGTTCCCGATGTGACTCAGCCGGCAGCATCATCCCTGCAGCAAGGTCAACAAACCGCGCACCTGTTTGAGCCGGTTCTGATCTTGCCGGTCTTGCAGGCTGATGCAAGAGCCCGGGCCGTCACTAGGACGCCGACACGAAGTGTGGAAGGCCCGCAGTTCACGAGGCTGCCGCCGGGCGAACCCTCTGCACTTAAAACGATCTTGACATCCGCTCATGCCGCGAGTGTTGCGCAGCGCCAGAACCGCCGTCGTCACAGTGAGTGACAGACCAAGCGGCGCCGAGGCTTCCGCTCCTGCCGAATACAGTGCACGTGATCTTTCCGCTGTGGAGTACGCGTGGTTGGTCGCTCGGGACTGGAATGTCGAGCGCCTGTTGTCGGTATGTGGCCCGCTTCCGGTCCGCGGGGACGTTCCTTGACCGTTGCGAGATCTGTCGGGTCGCGGCTGGACCGTTTCGGGTGCTGGTGGCCTTGCGGCCGTCGTTGTCGGTTGGATGTGGATGCGACGGTGTCACCCGGTGGCGCTGAGCAGGGTCAGCATCGCGGGGCGGGGTAGGGAGGGGTTGGCCGCGGCGGCCTCGGCGACCCTGTAATCGGGATCCTCCAGGAGTGCTGTGATGGTCGCGGCGGGCAGGGCCGGATGGCGCGCGGCGACAGGTCGGGCCTGATGGTCGCGCAGGCACAGCATCAGGGTCGTAGCGTCCGCGTTCGAGTGCGACGCGATGACGCGGTACGCCTTCTGGACCGGAGGCACGTGCGCGGCGAGGTCGCGCAACAGGCCGGGACCGCAGGTGGGGTTGCGCGCGACCCGGGCGATGACCCGAGTGCCGTGGCGGGCCACCATCGTGCGCAGCTGCTGTTCGGTGAGCGCGGGGTTGGGTGCCAGGGACTTGAGTGCCTTGGCGTCCGGGTCATCGGCGAGCAGGTTCACGACCGTCGCTGGCAGGTCGGGCCGTTCGGCCAGCAGCATCCGGATGGCGGCGACCGGGGAGCGGGCCAGCTGGGCGATCTCGTCCGGGGTGGCGGCGGCGATGCGCGGCAGTAGCCTCGGACCGATCCTCGTGATGGGCGCGATCGTGGTGAGCACGTCGAGCGGAACGTTGGGGTTGTGCGCCACGCGGCGCCGTACGTCGTGCGTGTCGTCGGCGGCCATCGTCCGGATCAGGTTCTCACCGATCGCGGGGTTGGCGGCCACGGCGCCGCGTACGCCCGGTGTCCGGTCCACGGCCAATCGGTGGTAGACCTCCGCCGGGAGGTCCTGCCGTTCTGCCACGGCGCACCGTACCCAATTCGCAGGATGCCCGGCGCACCCCGCGACGACGTCCGGTGGCGTGGCCGGGTTCGTCACCAGCGCGTACCGCAGGTCCGCTAACGCGTCCTCGTGCTCACCGCGGCAGCAACTGCCGGCAGGCGGGTCAGTGGTTCCGTCGCATCCAGGGCAGAACCTCGCCGGCGGCAGTACCCCGTCGGTGCCAAGCGCGGTCAGCACCGGCGTCGGTGTTGTTTCGTTGGTGGCGACGGCACGCCGGACCGCGACGTGCAGGTGCCGGGCAAGCCGCACGATCACGTCGGCGGGCATCGTGCGCGACCGGGCGGCCTCGGTGACGACCGCGGGGTCCGGATCGTCTGCCAGAGCCCGTAGCACCTCAACCGGGACGTGCTCGGCGGCGGCCACACAGGCACGCACCGACGGATCAGGGTGATCACTCATGACATGCGCCCACGACGCGGGCGCGCTACCGATGTCCAGCAACGCCAGCGCCGCCGGCGGGTCCGCCGGGTCCACCTCGGCGGCGGTCACCAACCCTCGACGAGCCAGACGGATCACTGTGCCGGCGCCGCCACGGGCCGCCAGCGTGCGAAGCTGCGACGGCGACAGGTCGTCCCGGTCTGCCAGCTCGAGGCACACCTCGTTGTCGGCGAGGGCGATCAACCGATCGAGGAGGTCAGCCGGCACGGCAGGGTTGGCCGCAAGCCCGCACAGGAGCCACGAACGCGGGACCGACGCCTCGATCACCTGCCTCCTGTCCCCAATTCGAGCAGCAGAGTCTCTCCCAGGTCCGCGGCACGATCAACGGACTTTCAGACTCCTCCGACCACCCGGTGAACAAACGCGACGGCGTAGGCCGGTCACACGAGGCCGATTGTCCTGCCGACGGCTCGCACGCACGGCTTTGATCGTGCCGTTCCGCAGGCCGCGTGCCAGTCGATCGCCGGCCTGGCCAACGCGATCAATAACCGAGGTCCCGACCATGTTGTCGACTGACCGGGCGATACAGGTAGCCCAGCTGGCGGCCGCCCATCCACCAGACCGTTGGTCGATCAGGGCCTGTTTGCTCAAACGGATTCAACTATGAACAAGATTTTTGATCACCGCGAGGAGGAACGGCACGGCGCTACGCCATGCCCCGTTCGCGGGCGACGCGTCGCATGTCCGCCGCGATACCGTCCCAGAAGTCGATGTCGGTCTGATCTCGCATGAATGCGTACATGGTGCCCTGCGGCGACGCGACTCGCCCGCCACCAGAAGTCACAAGCTCGCCATCGGCACTCGCGTAGATCGCGATGGTCACCGGTACCGCGATTCCGGTCGGCGATACGTTCTGCCGCGATTCAGTACGCAGCAGCCATCCGTGCCGGTCCCGGGATGGATCCTCGAACTGGATGACCTTGCCTCGCCAGTTCGTTCGAGTGTTCCGGCCGGTCAGGTACCGGGCGTCGGGTCGTACGCCGCCGGCTTGCAACTGGGCCGCAAGGGTACGGACACACGCTCGAGCGCTGTCCTCGGCCTCTTGCACACGCTGCATACGCAGGCTCTGAGCGCGAACGCACAGGCCGCAGAAGCCGCCGATCTGGCCATGTGACCAGCAGAAAGCGGCTCCGCCCCGGACTTCACAGTTCCGACCCTTGCAGCGGGCGACGGCACTGATCCGACAATCGTCAACCTGGCAAAGCGCGGGATTTGTCATCTCGCCGTGCCCGTTTTCGCTCGACCCACCCGCCCACCTCGAGGACTGTCACCATTACGTGCTCGGATGCCGCTGACCATGCTGACATCAAAGCCGCAGTACCTTGACACGTCGATCACCTACCTGGCCAATTCGTGGCGGCACCAGCCGCCAGAAACGTTGATCAGCTGCGCTCTCATGCCGCTGGTCGCGCTTCATCACGTATCCGCACGTACCGCGGCGTGCACCGACGGTGAAGGGCCCGCGAGCGAGAGCTTCGACCGGCTCGGGTGTGCGAGCCTGGCCTTTGCCTCGGTCGGAGGATGCTGGCTGGGATCACGGTCGGTCGTCGGTGGGACTCACCCGCCTGGGGGAGGAGTGAACCCGGTTGGGGGTCCGGGCGATCGCGTCGGCCGCGTCGCCGGTGTGATTGGCACAACGGACGCCCATGGTTCCAGCGGGAGCAGCGATCGCGGCGACGCGGGTAGCTGGGCTCCTCCGTGCTCACCGCCCTCGACGGGCCGCACAGAGGCTCCCTGTCGCATGTTCTGCGATATGGAGGGCGGCCCAGCGGCTGGAGTACGGCGCGGGTCCGGCGGGTCGTCGTAGTCTGGCATGGCCAGCATCAGCGCCGCGATACCGCCTACCAGGACGCCGGCGACCGCCACTGTGCCGATGATGTGCCGTCGGCCCAGCTGGCGCTCCGGCCATTTGTCGTCGTCCACCGGCTCCCGTCGCTCCACATCGCAGAATGCTAGACGCAGCAGGCGGATCGCTGGGCCCGTGGTCAGCGGCAGGGCTTGCAGTGCCGCCGATGGTAGCCCGGCGTTGGGATCGCGAAGCCGCCAGAAGCTCCATTGAGCAACTGCACCAGCAACGCTCCGATCGGCGGAGGTTGACCTTGGTCTGGTGCTCGCTCATGCCGCGATGCGCTCGCCACCCAATGTAACGGCGGCGCCGGTCGCCAGCGTCCGGCCGCGCCGAATTGGGGATGCTGCTATTCGTTGGCGGCGCCCTGGGGGCGCGGTTGGTACTGGTACGGCCACGCCATAGCTGTGTCCAAGACGGCCGACGACGTGGCCGGGGTGGCCTGCGATGCTGACGCCATGTCCTTCAACGGATGCGTGCTCTGCGACTGCCTCGATACGGGCGTGTCTACGCCGCCGCCATGCCCGATCGTTTTCCACGGGCCATGGGTCGCCCCCGCGCCCGGGTACCAGGCTCAGCAGCGCGATGTCGACACCTGGGCCCAGGCCGCATGCGCGCACCCCGGGCTTCAACTCGTTGACGACCAGATCAGCCGCGGCCAACTGCGCGAGACGCTCGCCGGTTTCGGCGGCGCGGCCACGTTTCCGGCGTTACACGCTGCGATCCTCGACCCGGTGGATGACCAAGTTCCCCCCGACGACTCCGCACGCTGCCTGGCCGAGCTCGATCACCTCGCCGTACTGACGCGCGCCGACCGCATGGTCGTACTCATCGACGCGGACGATGGCACAGTGCTGCACGTCCGCTCCACCGACCGCTTGGTCTCATTCCCCCGTATCCATGCCATGACGCCACCGTACGCAGTCAATGTTGACGCAGCACACCGTATCCATGGCATGACTGGCTTACCTGATGTGCCACTGACCACGGTCTGGCTCGACGAGGACGCAATCGTCCGAGTCCGCGACGCCGACGGCGTCGAACTCTTCGCCGCCCGCGAGTTCCGTCAAGAGGCGGCCGGACACGGCTGGCAATTCCGCAACGACATCACGGGCGCCGAAGTCCTGCACAGCTCACCAGTACCGTGGTCCGGAGTTGATCGCCCGCGACCGGCACGGCTCAGGGCCGAAGACAGACCGATGGACATTGACATTTACATCAGCTCAGTGGCATTGCTGCGGGAGTTGTTCACCACATCTATGCGAGTCAAGCGACCTGTGTGGTTGTACTGACGGCGCGAGCCGTAGCTGGTCCGGCGGCTGGCCGAAGCCAGTTACCCACCGCGCACATCTGCCGCCGATGGCGCACGATGGGCCGTGCGAGCTCACCACCCACCGTGACCAGCTTCCGCCAGGCCGAGGCTTTCTGTCCTGCCGATGAGCGCCTGCCCGATGATCGAACGCCGTGCGTCCGGCAGCGGCTGGTCGTGTCGTGGGTCAAATCAGGTCGGGCCAGAGCCCCGGCCCGGTGATCCGATCGCTGAAGAAGGACCCGTTCGGCATCTCCTTGCCGTGGTTCTGCACGAATGTCACCTGATCGGCGATCTGCCGGGGACCGTGGTCATGCATGATGCGGTGCATGTTGGTCACTGGTCGTCCTTGAACCATGACCTCCTGCGGAGGCGGCGGCGTGTTGCGCCGAGCGGCGTCGTGCGCCGCGCTGACCCAGGCGGCTTGAGCCGCCAGTTCCGCCAACGGCCGCCCGCCGCCGTACAGGGCTGCGTAGACGTCCATCTCAAGCATGATCGCCTCCGCTTCCCACGCTGCCGGCTGCTCCGTCTCACCGGTGTGGGCGCGGAACGCCGCCGCGGAGCGTGCCCGCGACGCCAACCCCCACATGTAAGCGGTCACCTCCGCGAACGGTTCGTCGTCCGGATCGAACTCGTATGCGCGTGGTTCCGGTAACACCGGGAAACCCAGCGCCCGGACCACCTCGAAAATCTGCTGGTCCGCGCTGAGGTACGGCCCGTCGTCGCTGTCGCGCCGTTGCAGACGGTAGTGCAGGGCATGGTCCAGCCGCGGCACCGACGGCGTCAGGCCCGCAGCCGCAGCCCAATTGATGATCTGGGCTTCGAGCGCTTCGAATGTGCCGCCAGCTCGCACTGGCGGCCGATGCAACATCCCGCAGTCCGCATCGGCCGGGTCATCGAGGTGCCCCGACCACGTCGCCGCATCGGGGACAGCACCGTGAAGCTGAGCACAACAGTCAGCCACATACGCGGCGAACACCGACGCCTTCCACAACGCCGCAACCTCGGTGACAGCCTGTTCCAGGTCGGGCGGATCGTTCCAGCCCGACGTCTCCAGAACCTGCCAGCCATCCCCGAGGTCGCGCAGGCGACGGTGTCGGAACCCGATAGCCTCGATGCGCGGCAAGCGCGTCATCGCAGTATCGGAGCGGGTCAGCAACACCGTGCCGAAGTAACTCACAGCAGGGCAGCCTAGCGGCACGACCTAGAGCCGGTGCTTGATGAATCTACCGAACTCGCAGTGGTCGCGACCTGATGCGCTTGATCAGGTGCGCGCTCATGCCGCTGTCCGGTGTGCTGCGGTCCTACGGCGAACCGTCACTCGGCGGCGTCTGCTGTCACCTTCGGTGTCGGCGCGGTGAGCCACCAATGGTCATAGGCGAGGTGATCCCAGTTGCTGACCAGCCAACACCGCTTGACCGCGCTGGCAGTGCTCCACAGATACCGCAGTCCATCAGCCAGACGGTCAGGCCGACCCGGCGCGAGCAGGCCAGGAAGGTTATGGCAGATGTCGGCGATGGCGTTGACGCGCTTGCGGCGCCGGATGACAGCTTCGGGCGACTGATCCTCTTGTCGATCCTCGGTCAGGAATCGAATTTCGACGAACGCGAGGCGGAGCAGGTCCGCTGTCGCACGCTCCGTCTTGGCCACGGCCGGCTCATCTGCTTGCATCAGCACCTCCAGTCAAGGGCGAAAGGGCATTGCTTTCCGAACGTCCGGGGCGCCGGCGACCACCCGGAGTTGCTTGATCACGTGCGCACTCATGCCGCGAGTGTTGCGCGGCGCCAGACCGTCGTCGTCACAGTTAGTGACAGACCCAAGCGGCGCCGAGGCTTCCGCTCCTGCCGATGAGAGCGCTTAGGACCTGGGCATGTCATCACTCGATCAACGGCGCCTGCAGTGGTGGACTGTCACTCTGCGAGCCTCCGGGCGGGTCAGGACATCGGGGACGTCGAGGCGTGCGAGGGTGACATTCAGGTTGCGTAGCGCGGGCAGCGACTCCAGCGCCCCCGCCCTTGTGCAGTCGCCGGTGAGGAACAGCTCCGACAGCGTCGTGTAGCCGGTCAGCGGGGTGAGATCCAGCGGCGTTGGGTGATAGCCGTGGCCGTCCAGGTCCAACGACCGCAGGCCCGGCAGTGCGTGGATGCCCTCCAGCGACGTTACGTTGTAGTCGTCGGATTCGCCGCCGGTGTCGATGTCCAGGGTCTGTTCGACGAGCATGTAGATCTCGTTGCCGCCGTCGACGTTCAAGTGGCTGATCGCCGCTGCCTCGGCGGACGACACAGCGACGGCGTGCAGGAGGTCCAGCGATGCCGCCAGGCGCAGGCCTGGGCCTGGATAGCCGTCGTCAGGGCCGTGCGGGTGTATCGCAGGCCGGCCAGCAGGGCCGGTGACGGGCACTGCGCCGCGATCGGTGTCAGCTGCTCGACCAGCCCTCGCAGCGGTCCCAGCGCGCCGCTGCCCACCGCTGCGTCGGTGAGGTGCCCGAACAAACTGAACCGGGTGTACGGGTGATACGCCTGATCCGCCGGTCGAAGACCCGGGACGTGGCTGCGCCGCCAGCGCAAGGCCGCCGACTGCCGTCCGTTGCTGCGTGCCGCCGTGGCCACCTTCGACGCGCTCGGCGCGACTGCCTGGGCCGACCGGTCCCGCGGCGAGCTGCGGGCCTCCGGCGAGACGCTGCGCCGCCCCAGCACCGACGCCGCGCAGAGCCTGGCGCCGCAGGAGACGCAGATCGCCCGGTTGGCGGCCGACGGGCTGAGCAACCGCGACATCGCCGCCCGCCTGTTCCTGTCCCCGCGGACGGTCACCACCCACCCTGTCGCGGATCTACCCCAAGCTGGGCATCCGTTCCCGCAGCGAGCTGAACCGCATCCTCGGCACGCCTGGTTGAGCCGTCACCGCGCCTGAGCCTCGGCCGGCTCAGAAGGAGTTCCACTGCTCGATCGCCGGTGACAGACCGAGGTACGCGCGGACGGTGAGGCGCTGTTGCAGGCCGCCGACGAAGACGGCGGTGAGGCGTGCGTGGCCTTCGAGCAGCACGAGCTCGCCGAGGTCGGGTGTCGCCATGACGATGAGGTCGTCGACCGCGTCGGCGGTGGCGAGCCGGGCCGCCAGCTGGAAGCACCAGTCGGTGCCGAGCTCGCTCACCCACGTGGACAACGTGCCGGACCGCAGGGTCGGCAGGACGTCGGCGGGCCGGCGGGAGCCGCTCGACAGCGCGCTCCAGTAGGAGTGGTCGATGTACCGCACGCGTGTGAGGACGTCGGGTGGCAGGACGCCGTGGTGCCAGTCCACGTGTCGGGGGAAGCCGGTGAACAGTTCGCGGTCTCGCCAGCCCCTGGCGGCGGCGAGGGCGTGTTCGCGTGCCTGGTTCTCCTCGGCGGAGTCCAGGTCCGGGCTGTGCACGAGGTGCAGGCCGCCGGCGTCGGCCAGGGCCTGCCGCACGTCGTCGCCGAAGCGGACCGAGCCGGCCTCCCCTCGCAGGAAGGCCAGCACGACCTCGGCCTCGACGGCGGGGCGGAAACCGTTCGGATGCATGCCGTGGAGGTTACGTGGCGCGCAACTCCTCCAGGTCAGTGCTGCGGCGCAGGAAGAGCAGGCCGAGCCCGGTGGTGCCGAGGACCGCCAGGACCGCGATGCCGCCGTCGCGGGCGAGTTCGGCCCACGGCACCGGGACCGCGCGGGTCATCGTCGGGATCTCCACGATGGTGGTGGCCTGCGCGCGGACCTGCGGGTCGCTGCTCTCGCACTCGGCCGCCGTGGCGATGCACTGCGAGGCGGAGCCGCCGCCGCTCTGGACCTCGGCGCCGAGGGTGCGCACGAGGCTGACGCCGACGATGAGCGCGACCAGGATCGCCGGTACCGCCGGCAGCAGCGACTGCCACAGGATCGAGCGGCTCAGCGTGCCGCGTGGCACGCCGGTCGCGACCAGCGAGGCGTATGCGCGGCGCCGGGTCACGATGCCCTCGGCGACGACGACCAGCATCGCCAGCGCGGTCAGCACCAGGCCGGTCATGAGCGCCGCGTCGATGAGGTCCATGGTGCGCATGTAGAACGGGTCCAGCCCTTCGCTGGGGAAGTAGTCCTTGTACGCGTCGCGCTGGATGGCGGCCTGCGCCGCGAACTGGGCCCGCATCCCGGCGGCGCCGGCGCCGAACAGCACGCAGACGAGCAGCACCGCGAGGGTCCGGCTGCCGCTCCACGGGTCGGTCATGAGGCGTCCCGCGGCGAGCAGCCCGGCCGGTCGGCGCGAGAAGCGGTGCAGCAGGCGGCCGCCGGTGTACGCCAGCCAGCCGGTGCCGAGCACCACGCCGAAGCCGGCGCATGCCGAGCCGAGCAGCAGGCCTGCCGGCAGGGTCCAGGCCGGGACCTTGACGTGCACGTGCTGGCCCCACTGCGAGGCGGTGCCGATCGCGGCGAACGCCAGCACGCCGATCACGATGAACACGCCCGACCAGGGCTGGGGTCCCTCGGTGCGACGGACCCGGCGGACCAGGCCGAACGGGCTGACCGTGACCCGGCGCATGACCAGCGCCGCGGCGAGGGCGCCGGCGACCGGGATGGCGAGCGGGGCGACGACCACGAACCAGGGTGCCGGCCACACGTCGGTCGGCAGCGGCAGCAGCCCGTCGGGGCCGGGCCGGTCCAGCAGCCGGTGCCCGGCGAGGAACGCCGCGGTGCCGGTCAGCGACCCGATCAGGCCGGCCAGCCCGGTCTCGGCGACGGCGACGGCGGTCGTCTGCCAGGGCGTAGCCCCGGCGAGCCGGAACGCCGCGAGCCGGCGGTCGCGGGCGGGCGCGCCGAGTCGCGCGCACTGGCCGGCGAGGGCGAACACGGGCAAGGTCAGCAGCAGCAGGGTGATCGCCACCCCGGGGCGCAGCCCGGGCTCGCGCAGCAGGGCGTTGCTGTACTGCTGCGACCAGTCTTCGGAACCGCCCGCCGCGCCCGACCCGTCGCCGAACTGGCCGATCGCCACCACGTTCGCGGCGGCGAGCACGGCGAGGGTGGCCAGGGCGGTGCTCAGCGCGGTCAGCACGACCCGCATCGCGTCGGTCCGGGTACCGGCCAGGCCGAGGCGCACCAGCGTCGTCGGTCTCATCGGCCGTGCCGCCCTGCCGGGAGGGCGATGCCGAGGCCGCTGTCGTCGATCACGCCGTCGGTGAGGACGATCTCCCGGTCCGCGTAGCCGGCGACCCGCGCCTCGTGCGTCACCAGCACCACGGTCGTGTGCTGCTCGTGGGCGACCCGGACGAGCTGCGTGAGGACCTGCTCGCCGGCGAGTTTGTCCAGCGCCCCGGTCGGCTCGTCGGCGAAGATGATCCGCGGCTCGGTGACCAGCGCCCGTGCCATCGCGCACCGCTGCTGCTGCCCGCCGGACATCTCCCCCGGCCGGCTGTCGGCGACGTCGCCGACCCCGACCCGCTCCAGCCATGACAACGCCGCGGTGCGCGCCTCTCGCCGCCCCGTGCCGGCGAGCAGCAGCGGCAGCGCGACGTTGTCGGCCGCGGACAGCTCCGCGACGAGCTGCCCGAACTGGAACAGCACCCCGAACTCGCCGCGCCGCAGCCGGGAGCGGCGCGTCTCGGACAGCGTGTCGATGCGGGTGCCGCGGTAGACGACCTCGCCCGAGTCCGGTCGCATGATCCCGGCCAGGCAGTGCAGCAGCGTCGACTTGCCGCAGCCGCTGGGCCCGGTGACCGCCAGGATCTCGCCTTCTTCGACGTCGAGCGTGACTCCGCGCAGGGCGGGCGTCGCGCCGTACGCGCGGACCACCCCTCTGGCCTGTAGGACGCTGGTCATTGCGGTACCCCCGGGTGCAGTTCGGCGACGCGGGCGAGCGTGGTGTGCAGCCACACCAGGTCGGCGTCGAGGTGGGCGATGGCGTAGTCGGCGGCGATGACGTCGCCGACGTCGGCGGACGGATCAGATTTGATCGCGGTCAGCTCGCGCAGCCGCGCGGTGTGTGCGGCGCGCTGGGCGGCGAGGTAGCCGACGGCCCGGGCGCTGTCGGGCCACATGAGCGCCACCATGACCTTGGCCAGGAGGACGGCGCCGACGTGCGGTGCGGGCGCTTCGACCTCGCTGACCCAGCGTTCCAGCTCGGCCCGGCCGGCGTCGGTGATGGCGAAGGTGGTGCGGTCCGGGCCGCCGGCGCGTTCCTGTCCGGCCTGCTCGACGTAGCCGTCGCGTTCGAGACGGCCGAGCGTGGCGTAGACCTGGCCGAACCCGAGCGGCTTGGCGCGGGGCAGGGTGCGGTCGTAGGCGTGCTTGAGGTCGTACCCGTGTTTGGGTCCGTCCCCGAGGAGGCCGAGCAACACGAACGGCGCGGACATGGCTCTTACTATTCACCGGATGAATAGTGGCCGTCAAGCGCCGTCCTCGGTCGTCACGAACCGGACCTGCACGCCGGCGGCGGTCAGCGCGGCGGTCAGCGCGGCGGTCAGCGCGGTCGGCGTGCCGTCCGGATTGAGCCAGTAGTCTTCGCCCCACGGCTCCAGCGCAACTTCCAGCAACGCGCTGATCTTGCTGGCGACGCCGAGCGGCTCACCATGTCGGCGCCACCGGCGCGGTACCACTCCGGCTCGCCGCCGTCAGCTTCGGGCGGCGTTTCCTGGTACGCATGGCGGCTGAAACTGGATGCCGCCCCAGGTCAGGACGTGGACGGCCGCGGGCTGAGCAGGCGGGTGTCCTGCTCGGTTTGCCCGCTGTCGTACGCTTCGATGTCCCACGCGGTGATGGTGTCCGGCCGGTCGACGGTGATGGTGAACGGGCCGTTGTCCAGGTCGTCGACGTCGATGGCGCTCGCCGGGAACCAGCCGTCCGAGATCACCCACCTGCTGTAGCACTGCCATTCCTCGGTCATGCCGAACGGATGCGGGGTGCTGATCTTGATGCGGAGCAGGCCGGTGCCCGTGCAGCGCAACCGCAGATGCAGGTGCCAGCCGTTGGGTATCGAGACCTCGACGTGGCGCGCGCCGTGTTCCGTCGAGCTCCATGCGCCGGCCGGGTGGTCGTACGAGTCGGGCGTTCGGTCTGGCTGGGGCGTCGAGGCTACGGCGCGGTCCGGCCCGAGTGTCGAGGCGGGCGCCCGAGCCGGACCGGGTTCCGAGCCGGACCGGGGTGAGCCGGTGCACGCGGCCAGTCCGAGGAACGCGGCGACGGCCACCGTCACCGCCGATCCGCACAGCCACCCAGTCCGCTGCCCCCGCACGGCGACAGGCTACAGGCGGCCCCGCAACCCTCGTCGCCCCGGCGGAACGCGGCCAAGAGCGCCTCGAGGAGCACGTTGGCGCCGTGCGGGACGTCGGCGAGCAGCGGATCGCGGCCGGCGCCCGTAGATAGCGCGACCAGTACCCCAACCTGACCAGCAGTTTGAGCACACTGGCCGAACCATCGGACAGCCGTATCGTCACATGCCCTCGATCGAGCGCGGTTGCAGCAGCCCTGACGGCTTGATCGGCTGAGCGCATTGCCGCGGGTCGCTTGCCGCAGATCGTGGACGGCGGTCTGTAGCCCGGCGATGTCTACGCGACACTGGTCTTGCGGGTGCTGTCGTGGTTAGGTCGGCCCGTGCTGAGCGAGCGTGATCGCCTGTTGGAGCTGTACCGGAAGCGCATTGCTGGCTACGCCGACATCGACGGCACGCTCAGCGACCGGTGGTTGGCGCTGTGCCGCGTTCTGCTGACCCACGGCGGTGAACTGGTCGTGCCGCCAATGATTCCTGAATCCGACCTGGACCTGTTGCTCACGGTCGGGATACCGCACGGACCTGCGCTGGCCTCATCGGATCCGGGCGGCGACTGCCACGCCAACGTCGCGAGACTGTGGATCGACGACGAGATCACGGCAGTTGGCACGGGCTACGCCCTGTCCGAAGGTTTGTGGCGGCAGCACTCCTGGGGTATCTCCGCCGACGGCACGGTACAGGAGACCAAATGGCTGTGTGAAGGGTATTTCGGCGTGGTCCTACCGCCAGGCGAACCCACCGTTCTGTTTGTCCTGAACAACTACGACGGTGATGTGAAGGCACGGCTGCGAGCGGGTGGAGGCCGAGGAGATCATCAGCGTGCTGCGAGCCTCCCGACAACGGTGATCCGAACGCTGAGATAGCGCCGGACGCGGCAGCAACGCACGACAGCACTCCTCATGGGTGTCCGCTACCTCTGGGGCTGAATCAAACCGCAGCGGGCAGCCGATGAGCGCGCGGCCCGGAACCGCTGCTACGGCTTGAGATTCGGTCGGCCGCCGCGCTCCGCGTCTGCTCGCGAGCTGGGCCAAGGGTGGCTTTGCCAGTGAGGATGGGGCCTATTGGTCGGTGAGGTCGAGTGCCACCACTCCGGTGGCAGGATCATGAATTCGTTAGTTCGGGTCGGCCACGATATCGGTTCAGGCCAGGAAGTCAGAGTCCAGCGCTGGGGCGCTGACGGTGTCGCTCGGCTGTGGCCTGCTGGGATATGTAGGCACCGACGGTCGGTGCACAGAGGCGCGTCCAGGTACGAATCGACGGTCGGGGACTACGGTCGGACCGGGGTCGGGGAGCCGGACGGTGTACCGTGCGCCGTGACCTACTTCGCGGACCTGACGCCCTACGCATATGGCCATGCCGACACCGACACGCTGCAGTACGACTGGGGCTACGTCAGCTACCGCCCGGAGTACGAGCGGCGCAACGTCGGCTGGCTGAGCGCGGAGCACCCGTTCGAGCGGGGCCCGATGCCGGACTGGTTCGCCGGCGCGCTGCTCGGCGCGATCGGCAATTTGTCCGTCAACCAGTACCGCGGCCTGCACGACTGCGAGTTCTGCCCGCCCGGGGAGGGTCGCGCCATCCTCGATCCTCGGCCCCGCGAGGGCTTCATCGTCATCAACGGGGTTGAGATGCCGCTCGGGCCGAGGTACCTCGCCTACCACGAGATCCGGGTGCCGGCCGGGCCGGCCGTGATGTTCGCGGCGCCGGCGCTGGTCTGGCACTACGTGACCGCACACGGGTACCGGCCGCCGGCGGAGTTCGTCGAGGCGGTGCGGCACTACGATGCCGGCTGGGCGACTCGGCCGGGACCCTGGATCCCCGCCAACGCAGAGCGCCATGTCTACGGCCGCCGGGATCCCGACCTCGACGCGTAGCGTGCCTGCCGGGCCGGTCTCAGACCCGTGCGGGAAGCGCAGCGGTCTCCGTCCAGCTGCACACCGGCTGATCCGAGCGACCGATGCCGTCCTTGACGGCTTCGAAGCGGATGTCGCTGGCCTCATCGACCACAGGTGGGAAGCAGCTACCGACGCGGAGGTGATCGAGGTGGTGGAGCGGATGGTTCGAGCTCTGCATGCGATCAACGACCAGTTCCACGGCCGCCCATGAGACGGACGAGGGGGGTCACCCCGCGCGTACATCGATCGTGTCCAGCGGCGGCATTGCCGGTCCGTTCCGCGGCTCATAGTCAGGCTCGGTTCCCACGAACCAAGCGCTTGATCAGCGTCTCGTTGGCTGGTGCACGCTCTATGCCGCGATGCGCTCGCCACGCACAAGCGACGACAACGGGGTCTCCCTCGTCCGCCCGTGGCCGAATTGAGGGCGCTGCCGGCGGTCCCTGGTAGGTATAGACGCGACGCTCGACGTGGCCCGCACTACCGTTTTTATGCCGATAATGGACAATTGCTGCAGCACCCCACCCGAGCAGCCGGTCCCAGTCGGCCACCGTCGTGCCGGCCACGATCACGTCCGGTGCGCTACCGTTTCCGACCGGGTCGAACCACTGCCGAACGTCGTCCCACAGCACGTCCCGCACAACGCGATCCTGCCCGAACCCGACCAAAGCGGCATCCGAATTGGCTGCAGTTCGCGTTGAGATCGGGCGCGGATGGGTGGATCGGCTCCGGTTCTTGGCGGGCGCCCACTCGCGGATCACGTAGATCTGTGGCTCGGTCTACAGTGGACGCATGCTGGGGATCGTTGCCGCCGCGCTGGGCGGACCTGAGGTGTTGCAGGCGACCGAGCTGCCGGAGCCCGAGGCTGGGCCCGGGCAGGTCGTCGTCCGGATCCGTGCGGTGTGTGTGCACCCGGCCGACGTCGCCGCCACCACCGGGGAGATCCCGCTCGGGCCGGTGCCGCCGCCGTTCCTGCCAGGATGGGACATCGCCGGCGAGGTGGCCTCGGTCGGCCCCGACACCGCGCAGTTCCAGGTGGGTGATCGGGTCGTCGGGATGATCCCGTGGTACCTGACCCGGGGTGCACCCGGTGGTTATGCCGAGCTGGTGGCCGCCGACGCAACCTGGTTGGTGCCATTGCCGGACGAGCTCGACTTCGTGTCGGCGGCCACGGTGCCGCTCAACGCCATGACCGCACACCAGGGGCTGGGGCTGGTGGCGCGGGGCATGTTGCTGGCGGGTAGCAGCGTCCTGGTCACCGGCGCCAGCGGTGGTGTCGGTGGCTTCGCCGCCCAGCTGGCCGTTCAGAGCGGCTACCGGGTCCTGGCGCAGGCCAGCACGGGGGATGAAGCATGGGTTCACAGCCTTGGCGTCAATGAGGTGATCTCGCGCTCCACCGAGCTGGCCGCGGTGGGGCCGGTGGCGGCGGTGTTCGACGCGGTGCCGATCGGCGAGGCGGCGGCCGAGGCCGTCCAGAACGGTGGGGTCGTGGTAACCACCCGGCCGACCCCGGCGATCCTCCCGTCCCGCGGTGTACGTCAGGACCTGCAACTCATCCGGCTCGACCGCGAGCTGCTGGCCGATCTGGTCGGGCAGGTGGCGGCGGGACGGCTGCGCACGCGCGTGGCGGCCACCATGCCGTTGACCGAAGCGGCCGCGGCGCACCGGCGGGTGCTGGCCGGCGGGGTGCATGGGAAGCTCGTGCTGACGGTTGGGTCCTGACCGACGTCCGTTGCGCCGGGCGGCTCGTGGGGTGGTCAGCCGCGCTCACGGGCCATGCAGTTGAGCGGTGACCGTCCGGACGGACGGTCAATGGACCCGGCGGCCGTCGGCAGCGCGTGCGGCATGACCGACAGCCCAGCGACGCTCGGCATCGATTGTGCTGCCGGCCGGCCTGGAGCATCGCGGCGCAGCCGCCGCGGTCGGTGCCGAACCGACCCTGCGCCAGGACCTTCTCCCGACTATTGATGATCTCGATGGTCGCGGACCGCTTGTGCGGGGCCATGCCGATGACGCCCTGGCAACGTCGTTAGGTGATGCCGAGCAGGGCCAGCGGCCGGTTGGCGGCGGCGACGTTGGTGGCGCCGGCAAGTCGGAGGTCGCCGATGGCGGCGTTGCGGATGGCGGCCATGACCTGCGGGCCGGTGCCGGTGCGGATCTGGGACCGGTCTTCGTCGTAGGTGACGTCACGGACCCAATGGACCTTGTTCTCGATGGGCCAGTATCCGCGGATCCAGTCGGCCAGGTGTGTCGGTTTCGCTTGGTGGACAAGGAGATCGGTGATCGCGTAGACGGTTTCGGTGGTGAAGCGTCTGGGTTCGTCGAGCCGTCGGCGGCGCCGGCGGATCTGCATGGCCTGGGCGGCGTTGGGGAAGTCGATGCCGGTGGAGACGGAAAGGATCTTCAGGGTTCGGATCTCCCGGCGGTCATGGCCGCGTGTGGCGTGGCGGTCTGCGTCGGGCACCAGCCGCCAGGGCAGACCGGCCTGCGTCAGCGCGCCGTTGACGTCGTGCGGCGCGCCCCAGTTGTACTCGGTGATGGCGACCTTCGGTGCGGTCAGGGCCTGGTCGCGTACGTGCCCACGAAGTCCGGCGTCCACCCGACCGCGCCGCGGGTGACGGTGTCGGCTTGGAGGCGGTCGGTCAGGGTGTCGAGCACTACAGCCGTCCGCTCCAAACCCGTCACGGTGCCGGGACACCTGGCCCGCGGGTGGCGTCGTCAAAGATTGGCGGTCCGAGGTTGAGGAGAACGGCGAAACGGGGTGGCGGCAGGACCTGCCGCCACCCCGTCGTCAGCACATCCGATCAGCTCAAGCTGAAGCGCTGGTTGGCCTGTCCGTTGCAGTCGTAGAGTTGCACCTGCTGGCCGTTAGCAGTGCCCCAGACGTCCAGGCAGCGGCCGGACTGCACGTTGCTGATGGTGCCGTTGCTGTTGACGTTCCACTGCTGGTTGGCCTGTCCGTTGCAGCTGTAGATCTGCACCGCCGAGCCGTTGCCGGAACCTGCGGCGTCCAGGCACATGTTGCCGTACACGGTCAGCTGCCTGCTCGACGTCGGCGTCCACAGCTGATTGCTCTGGCCGTGGCAATCGTAGAGCTGGACCCGCGTGCCATTGGAGGTCGACGAGTTCGGCACGTCGATACACCGGCCGGACTGGGAGCCGACGATCCGCTTCGCGTTGCCCGACGGGACCTGGGGCGACGAGGTGGTGGGACCGACGACCGGACCTTCGCTGACCGTGATGTTGGAGCTGCCGCTGCTCTGGTAGCCCTCGGTGGCCAGGATCTGGTAGTCGTGCGTGCCGAGGTTCAGCCCGAGGTTCCGCCAGGCGTTGAAGTGGTTGGCGGTGGTGATGGTGCCGCCGGTCCGCTTCTGCTGCCGGACGCTCCAGTACTGGTAGAACGTCGCGTTGCCGATGATGGAGGGCTGGTTGACGCGCTGGGTGCGGTAGATGTCGTACGTGCTGCCGTCGGTGTTCACCGAACCCAGCCGCTGCGCGCCGGTGCTGGGGTTGTAGTTGCCGAAATTCTCGACGATGTAGTACTCGATGAGCGGGTTGGTGGTCCAGCCGTACAGCGCCAGGTAGCCGTTGCCGTTGACGCTGAACGTGCCGGAGTAGTTCACCGTGTGGTTGGAGCCGGGCTTCCAACCCTTGCCGACGACGGTGTTGTTGATGTTGCTCCACTGGACCCGGTACGAACCACCGGAGCCCAGCGTCATGGTGACGTTGCCGCTGTCCTTCCAGTACGAGAAGAAGTAGCCGTTGTGGGTGCCGGTCGTGTTCGACGTGACGGTCCGGTCGGCCTCGGCGTGCGCCGTGCCGGTCATTGCGACCGATGCCACGACGAGCGCGACGGCGCACACGCCGCCGATGAGCAGCCCTCCGCGATGGCGCCGCCGGCGCTTCGGAGATGCGGGAACCTCGTTCATGTGCGCGTCCTTTCATGCAGCGAAGTCGACTTGCGTCGATGGCGGCATTGTGATTCGGCAGCGCTGCGGGCGTCAATCGTTTTCGAAAACGGCCGCCTCCTGATCTACCTCGCCGGCCGAGCAGGCAGGAATGAACAATATTTGGCACAGAATGACCGTCATATTGCACCGCTACGGCACCAGGAATGTGAAAGTTTCACCGAATGAGCGGTCGAGCGACTGCTCAGGACGGTCCTTCCTGAAATCCAGATCGAGCAGCTCAGCGCTGCCGGGCGTGACACCCCTCGTGCTTCGACCTGATCGAGGAGAACGGTGCGGGCTTCGACAGCCTCGACGTTCGTGTACCGTGCTGTGGCGCGATCGTCGCCCTGCACCCGCTGCGTTAGGACTGGCCGGTCGGGTTCGCGCGATTCGAGGTGTGCGCCATGAATCCGACTCGAGCCAAGTAGGAGCCGGATGCCGTCGAACTTGCCGATGTGGCCGCGCTTCTCGGTCGCCCTGTCACGCAGATCCTCGCCCATTACTGATCGGCGCACGCGACAGGTGCGTGGATCTGTCGCCGGTCAGGTGCTGCGGTTTGCCGGCGCCCATCACGTTGCGTACGCGCCACAGGCGAGACGCTCTGACGACGTGCTGCACTCTCGTGCCGGATCGAGGGTGCTGGGATGCCGCGGTACAACCCGGTGGACTGATCGCGGGCGAACCGCGATCCACCGGGCTGCACCGCGAACGAGCGAAGCCAAACAGTCCGACAGTCTCGGCGAAGCGATCGAGTGCCTGGTCGGAGACTGACGTCGACCGCGTAGCCACTTCTCTGTCAACTCACGTTGACAGGGATCGTGTGTCAAGTTAGGTTGACAGCCATGTCGACCCTGACTGACGCATCCGTCCTTGACGTGGTCGTCGTCGGCGCCGGGCCAACGGGCCTGCTGCTCGCCGGCGACCTCGCCGGCGCAGGCGTCCGTGTGGCCGTTCTCGACCGCACCGCCGAGCCGATCCAGATCCCAAAAGGGAACGGCGTTGTCGGTCGGGCCGCTCTGGAGTTGCGGCGGCGCAAGCTCCTGCGGGGCACCGGGCTGCGGGTGGTGCGGCCACCGCGGTTTCGCTTCGGCCCGTTCACCCTCGAACTCGGTCTGCTGCGAAGTCCGCTGCACGTGCTCCCGGTGCCACAGCACCGGCTGGAAAGCCTGCTGGCGGAGCGCGCCGTGCGCCTCGGTGCCACGGTATTGCGCGGGCGCGAGGTCACCGGGTTCGAGCAGGACGGCAACGGTGTGACCGTCCAGGCCACCGCCGAAGGCTCGTCCGTCGAGCTGCGCGCCCGGTACCTCGTAGGCTGCGACGGCGCACACAGCTTTGTGCGCAAGAGCCTCGGCATCGGCTTCCCCGGCGTCACGAGCACCAACATCTCCCGGCTGGCCCGGGTCACCATCCCGGCGGGAGCTGTGGCCCGGGTCGGCGATCGCATCGACCTGCGCGGCATCGGCCAGCTCGTGCCCTTCCAGCCCAACCGGACCGGACATGGGTCGATCACCATTGCCCCCGCCGACGTGCTCGACCGCTCCGCCCCGGATGACGTGTACATCGTCAGCACGCACGAACCGCGTGGTGACAGCGAGCCGACCGATGAACTGAGCGACGACGAACTGCGGGCGAGCCTTCGCCGCGTCCTGGGTACCGATCTCCCGTACACGACGGCCTATGCCGCGAGGAGCGTCGTCGCGAACAGCCGGCACGCGGAACGGTACCGCGATGGCCGGGTCTTCCTCGCCGGCGATGCCGCGCACATCTTCAGCGCCGGCGGCTCGGCCATCAACACCGGCCTGCTCGACGCCGTCACCCTCGGCAAGACCCTCGCCGCGGTACTGCGCGGCGCAGCGCCGCAGACCCTGCTCGACGCATACCAGTCACAGCGGCACCCCGCCGCGCAACGCACCCTCGCGCTCACGCGCCTGCAAGTCGTGCTCGAAGCCGACGACGAGACCGGCCAGGCACTGCGCGACGTGCTCGGCCGGCTGGTGCAGGACCGCGCCACCGCGCGCCGGATCGCGACGCTCATCGAAGGCTGAGTGGCCCTCTGCGCATCTGGCGTCCCGGGCACGGCGTGGGACGTCCGGAACCCTTACGGCGCGACTGGTGATCAATACCGCTGCATGTACGCATCGGCGCGGCTATTCGGCTGCTTGATCGGATGCGCGCCCATGCCGCCGTGTGCGCGGCGCGGTCAATCGAGATCGCCGCGCCAGGTGGCGGGTTCGTGGAGAGGCGGCGCCGGGTGCCGGGACTGCCGGATGGTGCGTCGGGTCGTGAGGACGACCCAGATCGCGTAGGTGAGGAAGAGCAGGCGCGGAGGCCAGCCGTTGGGTGGGATGACGACGGACAGTGCGTAGTGGCCCAGCAGCCCGGCCAGTGGTAGCCAGTTGAGGCGGCCACCGGCGAAGAGGGCGGCGAAGGGTAGGAGGACCAGCGCGGTCAGGCCGGCGATCACGTGCAGTGTGCCGATGGTTGACAGCTGGTCCAGTGGTGTGGTGACCGGATCGGCGACAAAGACGCCGGCACCGGCGGTGCCGAGGGCGCAGATGGCGAGCAGGGTTCGGGCCGTCCGCCCGTGGATCGCAGCGGCCAGCGCGGCGTAGCTCAACGCGCAGGTCAGGAACGCGGTAACGGCAATCCAGCCGTGCCGGCCGATGGCGTACTCGCTGACCGGCTTGTGGGTGACATCGATGTTGGACCGAACTATGACCGCGATGAGGAGCAGGACCTGGTAGGTGACAATGGCGGCGGCGGCGAGCCGTGCGGCCGCTCTTCGCGAGGTGTCGTTCACACCTGGTACGTCGGAGCTCGGCATCGAATCCGGACATGGCCGCAGGGCGCGCGTTCGTGCTGCGGTATAGCTCTACCCGGCCGTCAGCGGCCGATGGGCAAGCTCGGCAGCGTAGGTGTCGCTCTTGTCGATGTCGACGGCCGTCCCACTGAGGACTGCCCCTGCGACGGCTCCGTCGCCTGCATGTGCTCACCGGCCAGACGCCACCACCTGCACCGGCTGCAGCCGCTGCTGGACCGGGCAGAGGTCCGGGCGGTCCTGCTCTCCGAATCGTCGCAGCCCGTCGGTCGTGGGGAGCCGTCCGCGGTGGTCGCCGCGCGTCGCCGGGGCCCGGACCGCGGCGGCGGCCCGCTGGGCCCCACGTCGCCGCGACCAATCACGACGTCCCCGACGCCATCCTCCAGCAAAGTGTCGCCGCATCCGGTTGGCGGACCTGGCGCCGCTGCGGACTGCGCCCCGACCCCGCGACCTGGCAGACCCGGGTCGTCCAGCCGATCGCCTGACGGACCGGGAGCGCGGCGGAAGCGGCGCTGCCTCAGCCCGGCGCGGCCGGGACAGGCGCGTCGCCGGGCAACAGGCCGGCGGCCTTCAGGTCTTCCCACAGCCGGGCCGGGATCGCGTGTGCGAGCAGCGCGGCGTTGTGCGCGACCTCGCCGGGCTGCCGCGCGCCGACGACGACGCCCGCCACGGCCGAGGCGGCGGACATCCCTGCGGGTGATGGCCGGACCCGACCTGGAAGCTGCCGGGGAAGGTCGCTTCGAGTTCTACTCGTCGATCTGGCACCAAGGGACTGTTTATCCGATGGTGACGGTCCTGCGCCGAGACGCCCGCGCCGGTGACCGCTCCGGAGCGGTCCGACGCGACGAGCCCGAAACGGTAGTCGCCGGCTGGCCTGCCCTCGCTGCCGCCGTCCTGGCGAAGAACGCGCCGTTGCTGGCCGAGCGGTGTGACGCCGATGTCGCCCGCACCGCGTCACCGTTCGCGGTCACGCCGCCGCTGGGCCGGCGTATCGAGGTGCTCGACGAGACGCCGGCGACGCTGCCGGCCGACCCGCAGCGGTCCGCTGAGACCGACGTCGAGCTTCGGCCGATGTACCGCCGGCTGGTGCGTGACCTCAGGAACGGCTGAGCGCACTCGGGCCGGATATCGGCCGTTCGCGCGTGGCGGCCCGCCAGATGCCGGGCGGGCACCGCTTTCGGCTACCACGCTGGTCGGTAGGTGCAGTGGCGGTGTCAGTCATCGGCTGACGCGCTGGGGTCGGTGGCGCGGGGTGTGCGCCGCAGCAGTCTGCGGCCGCGGTGTTCAAGGCGTTGCTGCCAGGCGGGCATGAGGGTGGGATCGAAGCCTCGGGCGACGAGGACGTCGGTGGAGGAGTGCAGGACGATGCTGAGCACGATGGTGAGGGCGACGAGGGCGAAGACCTCCTGCGCGGCGGCGATGCCGGCGGCGAGGACGAGCAGTCCGTAGACGACGGAGGCGAAGCCTTTCGGCCCGAACCACATTGCGGCGAGTTGCTCGCGCAGGCCGAGACGGGAGCCGAGGAACGAGATCCACAGCGCTGCCGGTCGGGCGACGATCAGCGCCAGGACGGCGAAGACCCAGCCGGTCCAGGCGACGTCGCCGAAGAACGCCGGGGTGAGCAGCGCACCGAAGACGAGCAGCGCGACGAGTTTGAAGATCTCGGCGAGCAGTTCGCCGAAGTGTTCGAACGCGTTACGTTCGCGGCGGCCGACGGTGGCGACGGTGATGCCGGCGGCGAACGCGGCGAGGAACAGGTTGGCGTGAGTGGCCTTGCCGAGGGCGAGGACGAGCAGGCCGATGGCGACGGCGTTGAGCGGCAGGTACTGCTCGGAGACGGCGAACCAGCGGGTGCGTTCCAGGCGGATGGCCACCCATGGCACGGCGATGCCGATGACGACGCCGAGCAGCAGTTCGGTGCCGAGTGCCGGCAGGTGCAGGTCATCGGTGTCGGCGGCGACGGCGAGCAGGACGACGACGAACGGCAGGGCGAGGCCGTCGTTGACGCCGGACTCGACGTTGAGCAGGTGCCGCAGCCGGCCCGGGACCTTGTCGTTGCCGACGAGCGCGGCGGCGAAGACCGGGTCGGTCGGCGCCAGGATGGCGCCGATGAGCAGCGCCTCGGGCCAGTCGAGCCCGGCGACGTAGTGCGCGATGAGCGCGGTGATGAGCAGCGTGAGCGGCAGGCCCCAGCCGAGCGCCCGGCCGGGAAGCCGCCACGCGGCGCGCAGGTCGCTCCAGCCGACCCGCATCCCGTCGGTGAACAGCACCACGAACAGGGCCAGTTCGGCGAGGGTGGCGACGATGGGTGAGGCGGGCGTGACGTGGACGATGCCGAGGGCGCCGTCACCGACGAGGAAGCCGGCCACGAGGAACAGCACGGCGGTGGAGAGGATGGTGCGGTTGGCCAGGGCGGAGAACAGCACCGCGATGAGCAGCGTCACGGCGAAGACGAACAGCAGAGTCATGGGGAGTCCTGTCGGTGGCATGGTGCTGACGTTGCCGACCAGACTTCCCGGCGCTCCGCACGCGACCGTACCGCATGACCGCCAGCCACTACCCGGACGGTGCGAAAGGACGCTGCGAACTCGTCTGCGCGCGTCGGCGGCGCTTCCATCAGGGAAGGACGCGGCGAACCTTCACCGACCACACTCCCTGCCCGACATCCTGCGACCCATCATACGAACGGCCTTACGGTCGTGCGAGCCGTATCGGGGGGTTGCCGCATCGGCGTACCGTCGATACAGGTGCGCCGGGAAGTCTGGTCGGCAATGTGATCGTCGTCGGCTCAGAAGGGTTCCGTCATGGACGTGCCTGTCATCCACACCGAACGGCTGAGCAAACGCTACGGGCGGGTTCTGGCCCTCGACGCGCTGGATCTGACGGTCGGGGCGGGTGAGGTGTTCGGGTTCCTCGGCCCCAACGGCGCCGGGAAGTCGACCACGATCCGGCTGCTGCTGGGCCTGGCCCGTCCGACGGCCGGCCTGGCCCGGATCTTCGGCACAGACGCCGCCGACGTGGTGGCCGCGCACCGGCACCTCGCCCATGTGCCGGCCGACGTGGCGCTGTGGCCGACACTGACCGGCGCCGAGAGCCTGGAACTGCTCGGCCGCGTCGGGCCCGGCGTCGACCGTGCCTACCGCGACGAGCTCGTGCAGCGGTTCGCGCTGGACGTGTCCAGACCGGGCCGGACCTACTCGACCGGGAACCGGCAGAAGGTCGCCCTCGTCGCCGCGTTCGCCACCCGGGCCCCGCTCCTCGTGCTCGACGAGCCGACCAGCGGCTTGGATCCGTTGATGGAACGCGAATTCCGGCACGCGGTCGTCGCCGCCCGGGACCGAGGGCAGACCGTGTTCCTCAGCTCGCACCTGCTCGGTGAGGTCGAAGCCGTCTGCGACCGGGTCGGCATCCTGCGCGCCGGCCGCCTGGTACAGATCGCCGAGCTCACTGACCTACGCCGGCTGCGTCGCACCGAGGTCGAGGCGACCTTCGTCGGGCGGCGACCCGACCTGCTCGGGGTCGACGGCGTGGACACCATCGAGGCGGTCGGGCCGAACGGGATCCGTTTCGCGCTCACAGGATCTCCCGGCCCGGCGCTGCGGGCACTCGCCATCGCCGACGTGACGAACCTGGTGGTCCGTGAACCGACGCTCGAGGAGATCTTCCTGGACTACTACGGCGAGACGACGCCGTGAACGGCGCCAGGCTGGACGCCTCGACGGTGCGACCTGTCACCGATCCGTATCCGGGGCGGGCGGTGACCTGGCTCGCCGTACGGCAGGTCCGACGCGCCGCCGTCATCGTCGCCGTGCTCACCGCGGGCATGTCGGCGATGGTCGCCGGCACATACGAACATGTCGTCGGCGACACCCTTGACGCGGCGGCCCTGGCCGCGCTGGCGCAGAACCCAGCGGTCCGGACCCTGTTCGGCGCCCCGGCCGCCCTGGACACCGCGGGCGGTTTCACCGTCTGGCGCACCGGCACCGTCCTGGGCGTGCTCCTCGGCGTGTGGGGCATCCTCACCGCGACCCGGATCAGCCGCGGCGAGGAGGACATCGGCCGCTGGAGCCTCCTGCTGTCCGGGCGGACCCCGGTCGGCGCCATCGTCGTACGCCACCTCGCCGTCATCGTCGCCGCGCTGGCGTGCACCGGTCTGGCGACCGGTGCCGCGCTGACCGCGGCCGGTACCGCACCGGCCGGTGCGTTTCTGCACGGCACGGGACTTACCCTGCTCGGCAGCTGCTACGCCGCGGCCGGGATGCTGTCCGCGCAGGTCCTCCCGAGCCGCGCGGCCGCGACCGGTGCGGCCCTGGCGCTGCTCGGCGCCAACCTGCTGACCCGGATGGCCGCGGACGGCATCGATGCCGTCGCATGGCTGCGCTGGGTGTCACCGTTCGGCCTGACCGCACTCGCCGGTCCGTACCACGCCGACCGTGTCGCGCCGCTCATCGTGCTCGCGGCAGCAACCGCCGGCCTCACGGCAGCGGTTGCCCTCGCCGCCGCCCGCCGCGACGTCTCGGGCAGCCTGCTGACGGCCCGGACCGGCCGGCCACCCCGGCTGCGGACACTGCGCTCGGTCCCCGGGTTCGCGGTCCGCCGGCTGCTGGCGCCACTCACCGGATGGGCGCTCGGCATCGTCGCATACCACCTGCTCATCGGCTTGCTCGCGATGTCCATGACCGGCTTCCTCGCCGACAACCCGCGCTTCGCCGACCTCGCCGCACAGGCCGGGTTCGGCGGCCTCGGCACCGTCGAGGGATACACGGCGACGCTGTTCGCGCTCCTCGGCATACCCACGGGTGTATTCTGCGCCGTGCGCATCGGCGCGCTCGCCGCCGACGAGTCGGCTCGCCGTCTCACCCTGATCCTCGCCACCCCTGTGTCCCGGACCCGGTTGGTCGGCGCCGAGGCCGCAGTCACCGCGGCCGGTGCCACCGCATTGGCCGGTGCCGCGGCCGCAGCCGCCTGGCTTGGCGCCCACGCGGTAACGGCGGATCTCGGGATCGGGTCAGCCGTCGCCGGCGCCGTCAACGCGCTTCCGGTCGCAGCGCTCTGCCTCGGCGCGGCCGTCCTCGCGCTCGGCTGGCTACCGCAGGCGGTGACCTTCGTGGGCGTGACCCCGGCCGTCGGCGGGTTCCTCCTCTACACCCTCGGCGACAGCGTGCCCGCCTGGATCCGCTGGCTGTCGCCGTTCGCTCACCTCGCACGGGTTCCCGCTGCCGCACCAGACCTGCCGGCAGCGCTCGCCATGCTCGGCATCGCAGCGACCCTGACGGTTGCCGGCGTGCTCGGCCACCACCGGCGAGACCTGCGGCTGTGAGCCGGCCAATTACGTGCACGCACGGCGCGGCACTGTACAGAACTCCTCTGCCAACCGGTCAGGGTGCGGCCGGGTCACGCGTGCGCGGAAGAAGCGCCAGGCGGCCTGGTCGAGCGGGTACATCAGCTCGACCCGCAGTTCGTCGAGGGCTGCGTCCGCCTGGACATCGGCAGCGGTACGCGGGCTGCGAGGCTCGAGGAGGCCGGCCGATTGCGCATTGCGGTGTCGTTGAGAGCGTCGAGGTACTGGGTGGCCCACCGGTGGACGTCGTGTTCGCGGAGCCGGCGCCGCATCGCGCGCATCTGGATGCGCCGGCCGTCCGAATTTCCGGGCTTGATTGCCGTGAGGATCGCGGACTTGAAGGCGTCGATGTCGTAGGGGTTCACGGTGACTGCTTCGGGGAATCCGGCGGCGGTGCCGGATCCTTCGCTGAGTAGGAGGGTTCCGGTGTCGTCGGTGCGGCAGGCCAGGTATTCCTTCGCGTTGACGTTCATGCCGGCCCGCAGCGGTGTGGCGAGCATGACGTCGGCGGCCAGGTACAACGCGACGAGTTCCTGCGGGGTGAGTGCCTGGTGCAGGAAGTGCACCGCCGGTCGGGTGATCCAGCTGTACAGGCCGTTGATCTGGGCGACCTTCCGCTCGACCCGGGTCCACGCGTCCGGCCGTTCTGCGCCGTGCTGCCGGCCGGGTACAGCGACCTGGATGAGCAGCGTGGTGGCAGGGTCGAGGCGTTCCTCGGCGAGCAGTTCGTGGTAGGCGTCGAGGCGCTGTTCGATGCCTTTCGCCGGGTCGAGGTGGTCGACGGCGAGGAGGATCGTGCGTGGTTGGCCGAGTTCGGCGCGGATCTCGGCCGCCCGGTGCTGGGTCTGCGGGTCCCGGGCCCGCCGTTCGAAGCCGGCCGCGTCGACGGAGACCGGGAACGCGCTGATGGAGACCCGCCGTCCGTTGGGATGGACCACGTCGGCGTCCATGCGGAACTCGCCGAACTCGGTGACCGCCTGGCAGAAGTTGGCCGAGGATCGCGTGTTCTGAAATCCGACCAGGTCGGCGCCGAGGAGCCCGCCGAGGATCTCGCCGCGCTGCGGCAGTTTCTCGAACAGTTCGATCGGCGGGAACGGTACGTGCAGGAAGAACCCGATCAGGAGGTCCGGGCGCAGCACGCGCAGCATCGCGGGGACGAGCTGGAGCTGGTAGTCGTGAATCCAGACGGTCGCGCCCGGTGCGGCGATGTCGGCGACGGCGCGGCTGTAGCGGTCGTTGACCCGTCGGTATGCCTGCCGCCAACGCCGGTCGAACTGCGGCGGTTCCACAGCGTCGTGGTACAGCGGCGCCAGCGACGTCTCACAGTGCCCGCCGAGGTGATCTGTGACGTCGGTTGCTGGCATCGGCACCGGTTGCACGCTGATGCCGTCCCAGTCGAACCTGCCGAGCTGGCGGTCGGCGAGGCCGTGCCAGCCGATCCACGTGCCATGACGGCGAGCGACGACCGGGTGCAGCGCGGCGTTCACGCCGCTGCGGCTCGCTCGCCACCGCACCCGGTCGCCGCCGTCCGGGATCGGATCGACTGGCAGGTGCCCGGTCACGACAACGAAGTGGTGCTTCGCGGCATCGGGCATCAGCTGGGTCAACCTCTCGGCTCGGTGATGGTCGAAAGGGCGCTCAAGTGCGGTGGTCGCCGAACATCCCCGACGTCTGCAGTGTCCGGCCGACGGCGGCGCTCGCGTTGCGCAGGACCACGTTCGTCCCGCCGTTGCGGGCGCTGCGACGGCACGCTTCGAGCGCGCCGACCGCGGCGGCGTCGATGTAGGTGACGAATTGCAGATCGACGTGGACGAGCGCGGGCCGGTGCTGCTCGACGACGTGGTTGATCGTGTCGCACAGTGGCGTGATCGTGGCATGTTCGACCGCGCCGCGCACGGTGACGGCCACCGTCCCGTTGTGCTCAATGCTGGTGCTGACCGAGACGCTCACAGTGCATCGATCCGGTCGGGTCGTGGCACGCCCTCCGAGGGAGGGATGGCATCGACGACCTGACTATCGGCCAGCGCCTCCGGCAGGGTCAGGCAGGTCGGGAACAGACGGTCGAGATTGAGCAGCCGCAGCGCGTCCTGGATCTGCTGGGCCGGGCCGACCAGGCATACGGCGATGGAGAGGCGGTGGGCCTGCACCAGCACGTCCAAGGCGCCGGAATCCAGCCGCGACACCCTGGTCACGTCGACGACGAGGCGCCGCACCCGGCCGTGCAGGTCGAGGACGAGATCACGCAGGCGAGCGTTGATGACCAGATCAGGGTTGCCTGTCAGCGTCACGACGGTCACGCCGGCGACCTGGGAGACGGTCAGCCGGCGCGACTCCCGGGTCGCGGGCGTCGTGCGTTCCCGCGTCAACGCCTGCTCAACCATCCGCGGCGGCGACGTCCTGGTGCAGCGGCCGCAGGTGTGCGGACCGGTCGCGAGATCGTCGCCGGTCCAGCCGTCCTGGCTGAACAGGCTCCACGCCACGTCCCACTCACCCATCGTCGGGGCGAGGTTGGTGACCAACTGGCCGCATCCGTCGCAGGCGAGGGTGAAGTTCTTGCTGTCGAGGCTGAGCAGCGCAGTCAATCGTGGCCCCCATCGGACGGTGCGGACAAGACCCCACCCTGCTGGCGGGGCATGGCAGCCGTCCCGCGAACAGATGACAGTTCTATGACGAAGCCGCCGGCGGCACGGCCGGCCCCTCGGTGACGTGCAGGACCCGATCGACCCTGGCCAGCTGCAGAGTGCGGGCGACCTTCGGCGACAGGCCGCGCAGCGTGAGCCGGCCGCCGTCGCTCCAGACCCTGCGGTGCACGTCGAGGAGCACTCCGATACCGGCGGCGTCGACGTACGCGCAGGCGGTCATGTCCACAACGAGGTCCGCCGGCCGCAGCGCGGCGGCGTCGTCGAGCAGCGCCCGGACGCGCGGCACCGCACCGGTGTCGAGCGGGTCGGTGACCAGCACCTCCACCAACCGCATCGCAGGTGTCTGACCTATCGGCTGCATGACATCTCCCTCCGGGTCATGCATGCCAGCGTCACCGTCGGGTTCGGCGGAGAGTCCTCAACCCTGTGACAGTTGCGTGACATCCACCGTCCGGCGGCGCTGCCGCGGCCGCCGGGCTCGGCGCGGGTACGTCATGGAACCGTCACACCGCTGCCGAATCTTCTCCACATGGACAGCGCAGGGTGAGGCAGGTATAGGACATCCGCCCGGGAGGCCGCGTGACCACGCCCATCGTTCCGCGCATCCAGGTCGTCGTCACAGGATCGTTGAACGCGGCGACACTGCCCCGCTGGCGGCGCCTGCTCGACGATGCGGTGGCAGCCTTGCCGGCACATCTCGTCGTCGATCTCACCGGTTGTGCCGACGTCGACCACGCCGGTACAGCGCTGCTCGCCCGCGTACACGAACGGATGTGGGCCATCGGGGGACGGCTCACCCTGCGGGGCATGAATCCCCGGCTCGACCAGGTCCCGCCGCAGGCGCCGACACCTGCGGGCTACCGGCCGAAGCATCGGGACGGTCGGCGCCGGCCGGCAGCACCGGTCTCCACCGTCGCAGGGCGGGACGCGCATGCCGGCGCGACGCATGGCCGGAAACCGGTCCCCTCCGCCTGATCCGTCGCCGGTGAGACCGGGCACACGACACGAACCGACATCCGTAAGGAGCCGCATGCGGCCTGTCACGTCCACTGGGACAGCCCCCATCGTGGAGATCACCGTCACCGACGTGTTGGACGAGGACTCGGTACGCCGCAATCTCGCGTTGATCGAGAAGATGATCGCGATGCGGCCCGCAAAGCTCATCATCGATCTGACCCGGTGCAGTGCCGTCGACCAGGCCGGCGCCGCCCTGCTCACCGACGTGCATCGCACCATCCGCGACGGCGGCGGGCAGCTGACACTGCACGGACTATCGATGCAGCTGTACCTGCCACTGCGCTCGGAGCGGCTGGAGGAGATCCTCCAGAGCGCGGACCGGCCATCCGGCTACCGGTCGCGACACCGCAGACCACGGCAACGCCCCAGGCAGGTGACCAGCGAACGGCAGAGCGAAGATCTGTGCTGGTGGCGATCGCCCACGACGGAAGCCGTGCTGTGACGGCGCTGCTGAGCCTCGACGGCACCGACTTCAGCCTCGCCTGCGACGAGTGTGGCCACCTGATCCCCAACCTTGCCGGGACGATGCGCGACTGGAACGTCGCGTGGAGCCTGTTCACCTTGGACGGCTGGCATGGCACACCGCTCGCGGTAGGGCCGCACGCCTGCGGCCGGTGTGTGCTGTCGCCGCATCGGAACGGTGCCATCGGTCAGACGCTCCATCCGCAGAGCGGCATCGAGGATGACGCAACCCCGAGCCGTGTCACCCTCCAGGTGCTGTCGGATGTGACCGTCGTGCATCTCAAGGGCGGGCTCGGCCTTCTCGACAACGTCGAGATGCACGACCTGCTCGACGACGGACCCGTAGCCGGCCGACACCTGCTGTTCGATCTCAGCCTGCTCCGCATCGTCGACACGGCAACGCTCGACGTCCTCATGCGGGCCCGTGACCGGACCATCGCCAATCACCGGCGAACCTGCATCGTCAGCGCGTCAGGGCCGGTACTGCACGCCTTGCAACTGCTCTGTCTCCAGAGCACCTTCCCGAACTTCGTCGACCACATCGCGGCCCTGGACTGGCTGCGGCGTCAAGGACCCGATCGTACCGACCGTCCGGCCGTGTGAGCGACCTGACGGGGCCGGACGACAACGGTGACAGTCGTGTGACAACGTGCAGATTCGGTGCTCCCGCGAAGGTGCGCACGCCAGGGGAGGGCATGATGCGGTGATGGCAGGTGTACTGGTGATCGAGGACGACGACCGTATCCGGTTGTCGCTGGTCCTTGCCCTCGAGGACGAGGGATACGCGGTTCGTGGCGCGGCGAGCGCGGAGGAGGGTCTCGAGGCGCAACGGGCCGAACCCGCCGACACCGTGCTGGTCGACCTGATGCTGCCGGGGATGGACGGCTTCGAGTGCGTGCGGGAGATGCGTCGCCACGACGACGTGCCGATCGTGGTGGTGAGCGCCCGGGACGACACTCACGACATCGTCGCCGCGCTCGAGGCCGGCGCCGACGACTACCTGGTCAAGCCTGTCGCGGTCAAGGAGTTGTCGGCGCGGTTGCGGGCGCTGCGGCGCCGTGCCCGTGCCTTGCCGACGGTGATGCCGCGGCTGGTGTTCGGGGACCTGGAGATCCTGCCCGATGCGGGGGAGGTGCGTCTGCACGGTGATCCGGTGGCGGTGACCCATACCGAGTTCCGGTTGTTGTGTGAGCTCGCCGAGCACCCCGGGTTGGTGCTGTCGCGGCAGCAGCTGCTGCAGCGGGTGTGGGAGTACGAGATCGGTGACGAGCGGCTCGTCGACGTGCACGTCGGGCGGCTGCGACAGAAGATCGAACATGATCCGCGGGTACCGCAGCGGCTCGTCACAGTCCGCGGCATGGGCTACAAGTTGCAGCGATGAGACGGGCGGGGCTGCGAACGCGGGTCGTCGGCGGGTTCGCCGTCGGCGCGCTGCTGCTGTCGGCATCGATGGCCTTCGTGACATACCAGGCGACCCGCCGTTCCCTGCTGGAGGCGCGCGAGCGGGTGTCGGTGCGCGCGGTGTCGTTCGACGCCCGCATTCTGCGGGAGGGGGTCGTCACCGACCAGGTCGACATTGTGGACCTGCTGCGCTCCCTGGACACCGGCGGGAACCGGCGGGTGATGCTGTACCGCGACGGTGCCTGGTTCGGCCGGGCCGCCGACGACGGCACCACCGCCGCGGTGCCGCAGAGCCTGCAACGACTCGTCCGGCAGGGCCAGGCGGGCAAGCAGCTCGTTCGGGTCAACGGCGTCCCCGCGATCGTCGTCGGTGTGCCGTTGACGGACACGGCCGCACTGTACGAGGTCGACCTGTTCCGTGAGCTGGACCAGACGCTGCGGACACTGAGCTGGGTGCTGACGATCGTGGCGGCGCTCACCGCTGCCGCCGGTGCCGGGCTCGGCTGGTACGCCGCCCGGTACGTGGCCCGGCCGCTGCGGTCGGTCGCCGGCGCGGCTCAGGAGGTCGCCGCCGGTGACCTGTCGACTCGGCTGGACCCGGCCGTCGAACCCGACCTCGTCCAGCTCACCACCTCCTTCAACGACATGGTCGACCGGCTGGCGAAACGCCTCGAGCAGGACCGCCGGTTCGCCGCAGACGTCAGCCATGAGCTCCGCTCGCCGTTGCAGACGCTCGCTGCGTCGGCCAGTGTCCTGGCCCGGCGACGGGAGCACCTCGACCAGCGGACGGGGCTGGCGGTCGGGTTGATCGTCGAGGAGGTCGACCGGTTCCAGTCTCTCGTCGATGACCTGCTCGAACTGGCAAAGAGCGACCAGCCGGTCCAATGTGACGACGTCGACGTCGTGGAGGTCGCACGGCGTGCCTGCCTGACCCGGCAACTGCCGGCGGACCTTGTCGGCGCAGTCGACGGTACCCCGAGCCGGTGGCTGGTGGATGGCCGCCGCGTCGAGCAGATCATCGGCAACCTGCTGGACAACGCTGCCAGGTACGGGGGAGGGGCCACCGCGGTGCGGATCGGGGTGTGCGCCGACCGGTGGTTCATCGAGGTCGACGACGAAGGCCCCGGCGTGAGCCCGGAGGACAAGGCGACGATCTTCGACCGGTTCGTGCGCGGGCGGGCGGCCCGTGCCCGCACCGACGACGATGGTGCGGGCCTTGGGCTGGCGCTCGTCGCGCAGCACGCCGCGGCACATGGCGGCCGGGCGGTCGTGCTGGACCGGCCGGGTGGCGGCGCACGGTTCCGGGTCGAGCTTCGCAGGGAATCGCCGTGACCGGGCGGGTTTCGAGATTCGCCGCCGCGCTGGTGCTGGTGTCGATGGCGGCGGGATGCGGCGTGCCGACCGAGAGCACTCCTCGGCCGATCATGGTCCATGGCCGGCCGAGTACCCCGGCCATGGTCCAGCCGGCCAGCCCGGCGCCGGGCGTGCCGGTCGAGCTGCTGTATCTGGTGCGAGACACCGGCCTCGTCGCGGTGCGCCGCCCCGCCGAGCGGATCCCGGCGATCGACGAGCAACTGCAGCATCTGCTGGCCGGCCCGACCGCGGCCGAGCGGGAGGCCGGGTACACCAGCGCACTGACCGGCATCACCGTCACCGGCATGGTCGAACTCCGCGGCGGTGACGCGACGGTGGAGATCGGTAACCGGTCCGACGGGGCCGGACGCAGCGACGAGGTCCTCGCATACGGGCAGATCGTGTCCACGCTCACCAGCCGCGCCGACGTCGACACCGTTTCGTTCCGGCACGACGGGCAGCCGCTGCGGGTTCCCCGCGCGGACGCCTCCCTGTCAGACGGCCGGCTCACCGGCGCCGACTACGCCGACCTCGTGCTGCCCGCCTGACCGACGCAACGCGACCGGACGGTGGTGGGACGCCGGGGGGAACGCCCCACCACCGCGCCTTCGGGGCATGAGCCGGCGGCGACCGGCTCCCATCAGCGGCCGTGGCTGGTGGTCCCAGACTGCCCCAACGGTATGAAGGCGGTCCGGCGGGATCGTGACAGTTCCGTGACGCCCATCTCGTCGTACAACTGTCATATCTTCGAGGGTTGTCCGCCATGCCTCGTGGCGAGGATTGCGCTACCGGCTCCGGCCGGACCGAGCCGCGCAAACCGTTCCCGGGGAGGTGTTGAGGTCATGCCGACGGTCGGTGGACGGTACCGGCTGATGACCGAGGTGGGCACCGGTGGCATGGCATCCGTGTGGCGCGCCGTTGACGTCCGGCTCGAACGGACCGTCGCGGTCAAGCTGCTGCGCCCCGACCTCGCGGAATTGCCGCGCGCCCGTGAACGGGCCGAGGTCGAGGCCCGCGCCGCCGCCCGCCTCGTCCATCCGAACATCGCCGTCGTCCACGACGCGGGACACGTGCGGCGCGGGCTGCGCCCACGGCTGCCGTATCTGGTGATGGAGTTCGTCGACGGTGAGACCCTCTGCCAGCGGTTGGGCGGACAGGGCTCGATGCCGTGGCAGCGGGCCGCGCGGATCGCGGTCCAGGTCGCCGACGCGCTCGCGGCAGCGCACCTGCACCGGGTCGTGCACCGGGACATCAAGCCCGGCAACATCATCCTCACGCCGTCCCGGGTGAAGGTCGTCGACTTCGGGCTCGCCGCGTTCATCGGGGTACTCCCCGCGGGTCCGGCAGGAGTGCTGCTCGGTACGCCGGAATACATGGCACCGGAACAGATCCGGGGCGAACCGGTGACCGCCGCCGCCGACATCTACGCGCTGGGCCTCGTGCTGCTGCAGATGCTGACCGGCTCCCTGCCCTGGACCGCAGCCGACCGGCACAGCCTGCTGCAGGAGCGGCGCCAATTCCCGCAGGTCCGGGTGCCGCCGATGGCCGGCGTGCCGGCAGCGATCGTGTCGCTGTGCGGGCAGTGCCTATCCAACGACCCCGAGCGGCGTCCGTCCAGCCGTCACATGGCCCGCGTCTTGTGCGAGACACTGACCGAACGCGACCCGGAGGCCGCCGACGTCAGCGTGCCGATGGCCGTCCACCGGGCCGCACCGGCGGTGGCACCGGCACCCGTGTCGTGGGCGTTGCCGACCCGGCAGCGTCCGGGTCGACCGAGCCGCCGGACGGTCGCGACGGCGATCGCGGTCCTCGCAGCGATTGTGGGCTGGATCCATCCGGTTGGCCGCCCGCCAACCGCTGCGGCGAGCGGTCCGACCGCCGGTTCCGGCGTTTGCGCGGTCCAGTACACCAGCCACCGCAGCAGCGCGATGTTCACCGCGGACCTGTCGATCCGCGGTCGCATGCCGCAACCGTGGGCCTTGCGATTCACAGTTCCCGCAGGACAACAGGTCACCGCCGGCACCGCCCTGGCGTGGTCCCAGACTGGCACACAGGTGACGTTGACCGGCACCGACCCGCTGACTACCGACCATCACGTCACCGTCACGCTGACCGGCGAGCTGCACCAGATCGACGCGCAACCACCTGCGGACTTCGCTGTCAACGGCGTCACCTGTGAACGTTCCGTATCCGTGTTCGCTGTGGCCCAACCGGAGACGGCATGACCCAGGCCTGCAGCCGAACGTGAGCTGACCGGACCGACCTGACAAGGGACTGGAGAGACGTCATGCGGTCATTGCGGCTCGACGCGGTCGTCACCAGTCCCCGCGATGTGGGACACCTGGCGCTGTACATCACCATGATCAGCGGCTCGTTGGCACGACAGCCGATTCACCTGCACGTCGATCTCACCCGGTGTCCTTACGTGGACCCAGTCGGCGTCGACCTGCTCGTCGAACTCCACCGCCGGCTGTCCGTGTGTGGGGGACGGCTGACCCTGCTGCGGCCGTCAGCGCGGGTACGACACCTGTTGCAACTGTCGTCAGCGGACGCGGTGCCCGAAACGAGAGGCGAAGGCCCGGCAGCATGACCCGGCCGCGGCGCGGCTGCCCGGTGGACGGCGGTAGCGTCGGCACATGCGCTGGAAGCTTGGACGTCCTGACATCAACCGGTACCGCGACCGGTTCGACGTGCCGGCCGCGGACGGGTCCGGGCTGAGCGTGACATTCCTCGGTGTTTCCACGCTGCTCATCGACGACGGGTCGGCGGCGGTGATGACGGACGGGTTCTTCAGCCGGTACCCGCTGCGCAGGCTCCTGCTCGGCCGCCTCCGGCCCTCGACCGCCCTGGTCGACGCCGCCCTCGCCCGCGCCGGGGTGGACCGGCTGGCCGCCGTCCTGCCGGTGCACACGCACTTCGACCACGCGCTCGACGCCGCGCTCGTCGCTGAGCGCACCGGTGCCCTGCTCGTCGGTGGGGAGTCGACCGCGAACATCGGGCGGGGCCACGGCCTCGCCGAGGACCGGATCCGGGTGGTGACGCCCGGCCGGCCCGACACGCACGGCCCGTTCACGGTGACCCACCTCGTGTCCGAGCACTGCCCGCCGGACCGGTTCCCGGGCACGATCACCGAGCCGGTGGTGCCGCCGGTGCGGGTGGGCGCCTACCGGTGCGGCGAAGCCTGGTCCATCCTCGTGCGGCACGCGAGCGGCCGGACCGCACTCCTGCAGGGCAGCGCCGGCTTCGTACCCGGCCTGCTGCAGGGCCACCGGGCCGACGTGGTGTACCTCGGCGTCGGCCAGCTGGACTTGCAGCGCGAGGCGTACATCCGGGCCTACTGGGACGAGACGGTGCGTGCCGTGGGCGCCCAGCGGGTCGTGCTGACCCACTGGGATGACTTCTTCAGGCCCCTCGACCGGCCGCTGCGAGCCCTGCCGTACCTCGGCGACGACCTCGACGTCAGCATGCGGGTCCTGGACGAGCTCGCCGCGGCGGACGCGGTGCCGCTGCACTTCCCGACGGTGTGGCGACGCGAGAACCCCTGGCACGGTCTCCCGACCGGTGGTGGGTAGGCCGGCGCGGGTTTGCAACTCCCTGCTCCAGGCCGAGGCACCATCGGCGACGAACTCGCCTAGACTCGCCGGGTGATTGTGCGGAGGGCCGGCGTCGCGGATGCGGCCGTGCTCGCGGACTGCGCGGCATCGACGCAGACAGGCTCGCGGCGTACACCGACTGGGTGGCCGCCCACACGGACACGCACCTGCCGTTCGTCGCCGAGGTCGACGGGCGCGTAGTCGGCGTCGCCTGGCTGCTCGTCGCGGAACGGGTGCCCGGCGGCGAGTCCCTGGACCGGTGGTACGGCGACATCCAGTCGGTCATGGCCGCGAAGCGCTCGTCACCGACTGCCAGCGGCGCCACGTTTCCGCACATGCCGAGATCCGTCGGCCTGAGCCTGCGCCGGCCGCCGCATGATCACGTGCGCGCACACGGCTCATACGCCGACACCCCTCCCGGCAGACGATGAACAACCGGCAGGGAGGGTAACGCTGCTTTGAGCTGGGCGGCGGCGATCCGGCCGCCGTGCAGAGATGGTGCAGCGGCGTAGCGGTCAGTGTTCGGTCGCACCATGCTCACGGAGCCGGGCCCACCGCCGACGATCCAGGATGATCAGGCCGGCCAGTACCGCCACGGCACCTCCGGCCAGGCAGGGGCCGGTCGGCAGATCAACGAGCCGGCTCCCGCCGTAACCAATTCCCGCGCCGGCCAGACACAGCACCGCGACCGCCGACCAGCCGACCAGGTTCAGTTGCACACTGCGGAACGGCTGGGCATGACGCCGAAACCGGCGCCACGGCCTCACGGGCCGGTATTCGGCGTACCGACGTTTCACGACATCTCCGCTGTGTGCGGTGAAGGCAATCGACCGGACTGGCCCGAGCTCAGCACCATCCTGTCACGCCGCCGATCGGGCGCGGCGGCCGTCACGGAGATCGTCACTCTTCGTGGCGGCGACGCCGGTGCGTCGAACGCAGCAGCGGTGCTCGCTCGTGGCCGACATGCGGACGCCGCCGGCGAGCAGTCAGCCGAGACGGTGGGCTCGGCGTTGGAGGTACCGCTGTTCGACCTGGTTCTGGGTAAGGGCGGCTGCCTCGCGGTACTGTGCCGCCGCGCCGGTCGTGTCACCGGTCATCTCAAGCAGATGTGCGCGAACGGCGCGTTCGCGTTGCCGGGTCAGCGGTTCCTCGTCCAGGTGATAGCCCCGGTTGAGGTCGTCGAGCAGGGCCAGCCCCCGGGCCGGCCCGTACGCGTGCGCGACTGCGACTACCCGGCTGAGCCGTACCAGCGCGGTCGGATTGAGCCGTTCGAGACCGAGGTACAGTGCCGCGATCTGTGGCCAGTCCGTCCGGTCCGGCGACGCGGCCGCAGCGTGGACGGCCGCGATCGCCGCCTGCAGCTGGTAGGTGCCGACCTCACGCCGCCGCCAGACGCCGTCGATCAGCTCGGTGCCCTCGCGGATAAGCTCGGCATCCCACCGGGTCCGGTCCTGCTCGTCCAGCGGCACGAGCCCGTCGCCGTCGGTGCGGGCAGCGCGCCGCGAGTCGGTCAGCAGCATCAGGGCGAGCAGCCCGGTCACCTCGGGGTCGTCCGGCAGGGAGTCGCGGAGCATGCGGGTCAGCCGGATCGCCTCGCGGGTGAGGTCCACGCGGGCGAGTTCGTCTCCGGTGGAGGCGGTGTAGCCCTCGTTGAAGATCAGGTAGAGCACCTGCATGACGGCGTTCATCCGGCTGTCGCGGTCGGCATTGGTCGGCGGGGTGAACCGGGCGCCGACGCGGGCCAGTTGCTGTTTGGCGCGGCTGATCCGGGCGCCCATGGTGTTCTCGGTCGTCCCGTAGGCGTGTGCGATCTCCGTGGTTGTCAGACCGCCGATCGCGCGAAGGGTGAGCGCCACCTGAGAGGTGGGGCTCAGCGCGGGGTGGCAGCACAGCAGCAGGAGCGTGAGACTGTCGTCGGTTTCCAGCGCGGGGGCTGCCTGGCGCATCGGGTCCCGCATCGCCAGTTCGCTTGTGCCGGCGTGCCGCTCGCGGCGGCGTCGGGCCTGGTCGGTGCGGAGTAGGTCGACCATCCGCCGGTACCCGATCCGGATCAGCCAGCTCCGCGGGTTCTCCGGCACGCCGTCTGTCGGCCATGCCCGGCTTGCGACGAGCAGTGCTTCCTGCACCGCATCCTCGGCGGCGTCGAATTGGCCGAAGCGCCGCACCAGCGCGCCGAGGACCTGCGGTGCCTCGGTGCGTAGCAGGTTCTCGATGTCAGGCGTCACGCCGGTACCGCCGCTCGCATGCCCTCCCGGTCTGCCGCCGTCCGGCGACGCTGGATGCGGGGGTCACGCCGTGAAGTCCGCGCCCATGATCGGCCGGATCTCCATCGGCTCGCCCAGAACCTCGACCATTCTCGAGACAATCTCGACGGCGCGCTCCTGACTGCCCACGTCGATTACCGCGAAGCTGGCCAGAACCTCCTTGAGCTCGACGAACGGGCCGTCGGTGGCCACCACGCCGGACGGGGTCTTGCGGATCGTGGTGCTGACCGCTGGGTGACCGAGTCCCTCGCTGCTGACGAACTCGCCGGTCTCGATCAGCTCCTGTTCGAACCGCTGGTACGCGGCGAACGCGGCCAGCGCCTCCTCGGACGGAGTGTCGGCGGTCGCGGCGTCCCAGGCGGCGACCGGCGTATAGCTGAGCAGCAAATACTTCATGGTCATCCTCGTACTCGCAGGGCTCGGATCACGGTACGCCGATCAGCTCGAACGGCGCAGGGAAAGGGCGACGACCGTCGTCCAGGTGAAGGCGACCAGCCCGTTCACGGCGATCTGGATACTCATGTGACTCGGCGACATCGGCATCAGCAGGATGAGCGCGGCGAGGCCGTTCAGCACCGCCGGCAGGGCAGCCCGCCGACGGACCTGACGAATGGTCAGCACGATGGCCGCGACGGCCAGTGCGGTGAAGGCGATCGCGGCCGCCGCCGAGTGCGCGATGCTGTGCCAGGACATCTCGCCGGCCGGCCCGTCAGAAGTCCCTGCCGGGAAGCCGTACTCCGGATCCATGGTGAACACCCCCGCCGCGACGAGTCCAGCACCGAAGATCCCGACGAAGATCGGCAGCACGCGCCGACCGGTGCCCTCGGTGAGCGTGCGTTGGACACCGACGGCGAGGGCGATCCCACCGAGGCCGGCGAGCACGAACGTGGTGATCTGGATCCAGCCGAGACCTCCGGTGGCCAGCTGGCTGATCGGATGCCGCGTGATGTCGTAGCCGTCCCGGGTGAGCATCTGCGTCACGGCCGAAGCGAAGAAGACCGGTCCGGCAAGGCTGCCGGCGAGGAGCAGGCGGTCGGACGAGCGGCGGACGGCGGGAACGGTGGCGGCGATGGTGTCCATGACTTCCTCCTCGGTGGGTGTTTGCGCTACCTCGTGGCCGCACCGCGAACCTTGACGCTCAGGAGGGGTGACCCGGGTCACATCACGTCGATGTCAAAGCCCGGGCGTCGCCTTCGAGGTACCGGCAAGCACCCACCGAGGAGGACACGATGTCTGACAACACCAAGCCGAGCGCCGAATTGACCGCCCTGAACCGTCTGGTCGGCACCTGGTCGGTGACCGGCGGCGCCGAGGGAACCGTGCGGTACGAATGGATGGCCGGCCGGTTCTTCCTGCTTCAGCACGTCGAACTGAGCCAGTTCGGCCAGGCCGTCACCGGGCTGGAAGTCATCGGCAACCTGCACCCGTTCGGTGAGCCGGCCGGCGCCGACGTGGTGTCGCGGTTCTACGACACGGCCGGCAACACCTTCGACTACGTCTACGAACTTGTCGGCGACAAGCTGACCATCTGGGCCGACGCGAAAGGCAGCCCCGCCTACTACGAGGGCACGTTCAACGCCGACGACACTACGGTCACCGGCGAATGGACCTACCCTGGCGGAGGTGGCTACGCCTCCGCCATGACCCGGATCTGAGATCGGAAGGCCGCGGCGACCCGGACGTCCGGATCTGGCATACAGCGAGCGCTCTGGACCCGGCAAGCGCGTCACGTTCCGTCGCAGACCGTCTCGATGGCCCGCGCGGGCATGAGGCGTGCCGTCATGCCGATGAGCGAGTGTCTCGGTCGATCGGTACCTGACTGGCTGGTGCTGCTCGCGGTGCAGTCCGTGACCGCTTCAGGCGAGCGATAGCGCTGTCGCCAGAGCGGCGAGTCCGCTGAGCACGGCGGTGCCGATCAGCGCGACGGCCAAGTCGGCGGCGCTGACGGCTTTTGCCGAGGCCAGCTGTCGGCGCCGACGTCCCGTTATGCGCTCGGCAATCACCACGGCCGCACCTGCGCTGCACACGGTGACCATCATGGCGCATGCAGCGGAGAGCGCGCCGTCGGCGAACGCACGCACCGGTCGATCAGCGCCGAGGAGCTGGTCGTAGTGCCAGTCGCCGTCGCTAGCGGGTAAGAAGATCAACGCGGAGACGACAGCGACCACAGTGAGATCTCGAACGACTCGCCGTGCGAGGCGGCCCGTCGGTGGCCGCGTCAGCAACAGCATGCACAGCGTGGGCAACAATCCCCAGGTCGCCCAACCGAACGCCGCCATGGAAGCCGGGTGGCACGAAAGTTCGCACGCACCGGCGATGACCCACGATCGAAGCAGCGGCTGCAGGACCGCGATGCCGATCAACGTAACCGCGAACGGAAATGCCAGGAGCGCGAACCACCGCCAGGTCCATTTCCGACGCTGCCGGCTTGATCGCGCTCGGGTCATGGCCGGTATTGTGCCGCCCGGTGCGCAACAGCGGTGTCCGCACTATGCCGCGACCCGCGTGCTGGAAGGCGCCGCGGCCGTCTGCGGGCTGCGATGTCGACGTTCGCCCGGAGGTGCGTCAGTTGGCCGGCACCGCGCCGCCCGCCTGCCAGGTGTTCCAGGGCACGTTCCAGTCGCCGTACCCGTCCCAGGTCGGCATCGTCGGGCCTCCGGTGTTGGTGTAGGTGATCGGGTCGCCGACCTGGGCGAAGTCGAAGTACGCCTTGGCGTTTGCCTCGGTCAGGTTGGTGCAGCCGTGGGAGGTGCTGCGCTGGCCGATGTTGCCGCCGTTCCAGCTGGCCGAGTGGACGTACTCGCCGGAGTTGGTGACCCGTACCGACCACGGCACCTGCTCGTCATAGCCGTCGCCGACCATGTGTTCGACCGCCTTCTTCTCCATGACGACCTTGGTGCCGTTGAACGTGGGGGTACCCGCCTTGCCCAGCGACACCGGGAAGTCGAAGACCTGCCTGCCGTCGGAGGTCACGACCATCCGCAGGGACTTGCCGTCGACCTTGCCGACGTTCGCCGGCCCGGTCTTCATGTCGAGGGTCAGGCTGTTGTCGTACACCAGCCCGGCCCCGCCCGATTTGCCCTTCGTGTCAAGGTTCATGGCGACCTCGGCGTGCGCCGGCCAGAACTCGGCGGGGCGGTAGTGTGCCTCGATCGGGTAGCCGGCGTAGATCGTGGACTTCTGGAAGTACCACGCGCCCTGGGCCGGCGCCCCGTCGACGGTGACCTGGGTCGCCGCGTCGAAGTCCTTGGCGCTGGTGATCGACGCCGACAGGTACGCGATGATCGGCATGCCCACGCCGTACGTCGCGCCGTCCTTCTCGTACAGTCGCACGTGCACCGGCTTACCGCTCGGCGCCGGCGACACCGAAGGCGACGCGCCCCCGGCCGGCTGCTGGCCCGACGACGGCGCCCCCGACCAGGAGGCCTGCGGCGCGGAGTTCCCGCCGCACGCCGTCAACCCGAGACCAAGGCCGACCAGCAGTGCCGACACCCGCGCGCGGTGAGAAGATCGCATAACCACGACGATGCCCCTTATGCACGCCCGCCGCCACCGCTGTCCGGCTCGACCACATCACAATCGGCCGGATCGAACCTCGCTGCCCTGTCAGTATGCGGAACGTCCCTTTCTGCCTTCGCCCGGACCTTTACCCCTCAGTACGGCCGGGCGACGGCTTCTGATGCAGCGGCAAGCCTTGATCAGCTGCACGCATCTGGCCGATGTGCGTGTACCTGATCGTGGTTGGGAGGCGGGCCGGTTGATCGGGCCTCACGCTCGCCGGCGCCCGCGACGCGGAATCGATCGGAACGCCGTGGCGACCCAGATGCCGAGACCGCCGACCAGTGTCATGAAGCCAGCCGGCAGAAGGAGGTGGCTGGTGGCAAGGTTCGAGTCGTCGGTGTTGCCGTCGCTGGTCACGAATTCGTCGGGGTCTTGCGGGTCAACCCAGATCCGCAGCGTCAGCCCAGGTGGTTCGGCGCACCCGCCGCTGCCGCCGCATCGAGTCTGGGACGAATACCGCACGCCGTTGTAGGTGTAGGTCAGCCTGATGTAATCTGCCGCCGCGTTGCTGCGCTGCTGCGCGGACCAACTGGTGACCGAGGCGTCGACGGCCACTCCGGTGGCACGCAGCCGTTGAGCTTTGTCGTGGTTCCGCGACAACAGGATCGGCGTCCCGCCAGCGAGCGCCAGCCCCGCAACGAGCATCACGACAGCGAGCGCGAGCAGTCCCCGGTTCGGCCCGACCGGGTCGCACGTGAGGGGCGGAAGCCGGCGGAAGATCACCCGGTTCGCGTCGAGTTCGTCGGCCTGCCCGGCGAGGTCCTCGATGCACCCGAGCGCCGGCTTGACGTCTGCCGGATCTGCCCGGTACTCCGGAACCTGGCAGGAGCCCGCACGCAGGTCCCTCCCACGCCGCGGTCGTGAATCGATGGCAGCGCGGCAGTCGTCTGTCGTTCATCGAGCATCATCCAGCCGATGCCTCGCTCCCGGGGCCCGTCGCAGGCAATCCGCCGGTCGGCTGACGCGGCGTCGCGCCGTGCAGCGCCCGCAGCAGTTCGGCGTACCCGGGTTCGGTGCCGATGGTCTGCCGCTGCTCAGGTTTTGTGAGGTAGTGGTGCAGGGTGTGCACGAGGAACAACGCGTTGACGGTGTCCGTGCTGATCCGCCGCCGGATGATGGCCAGTCCGTAGCGGCGAACCAGGTCGGGCCGGGTGTACCCGAGCCGCAATGACTGGGCAGACTGCGTGGTCGACGGCAGTGAGCGCGTCGACAGTGCGTCCCACGGCACGGTGAGGGAGCCGAGCGGGTTGCGTTCCATGAGCCCGTCCGGTCGCAGCCACAGACCGCTGCCGCGCCACACCGCTGCGACAGCCATCGCCGACAGCGCGACCAGCACGACGGCGAGCACATCCAACGTCCTGGACATCCGGTCCCAGCCGGGAGCGCCGTCCAGGTCAGGCGCGACGACCCGGGACGTGACCATGGTCGCGCTCAGCAACACGCTGGAGGCGGCGTTGAAGACATGGCCCGGCTGCGACACGGTACGAAAGGCGGACGCCTGGGCATCGACGACGAACGCCGCCGGCCGCGGCCGGACCAGCGCGACGAGTATCAGCACGCCGCACCCGACCGCCAGCAACGACAGCAGCGCCGGAATCGCGTACCTGGTGTCGCTGCCCGGCGCCGCCAGCTGCTGCACCCCCGCGAACCCCACCGCGACGACGACCACACCACCGATCACCGGACGCGGATGACGTCCGATACCGTCGAAGATCGCGGAGAACATCCCGGCAGCGTAAGCGGATACGGCCAACGCGGCCAGCATGCGTGCGTGACTTCGCCTCAGCACCCGCCGCAGGCACAGCTTCCAGCTCCATCCGCTCGTAGCCGCGACCCGCGCTACGCAAGTCACCATGGTTGGGTCTGGAGGTTGGAGGTGGAAGGTGCCGTTGCCTGCGGGGCATGTTGGGACGGGTCGGCGCAAGACCGCAGATTCGGTGACGAACAAGTGGGCAGGGCTGGCTGCGCTGCTGGCAGGGTTCTTCGTCATTCTCCTTGATGCGACGATCGTGGCGGTCGCGAGCCCGCGTATTCAGCAGGACCTGCACGCAAGCGTTGCGGGGCTGTTCTGGGTGACAGCCGGGTATCTGCTGGCGTTCTCGGTCCCGTTGCTCGTCGCCGGGCGGCTCGGCGATCGCTACGACCCCAGACGGGTGTTCCTGGCCGGGATCGGGAGTTTCGCAGGGGCGTCGGCGCTGTGTGGTCTGGCGCCGTCGGTTGGCTGGCTCGTCGTGTTCCGGGTGGTTCAGGGGCTGGCGGCGGCTGCGATGGCACCCCAGGCACTCACACTCATTCGCCGGCTGTTCGGCGCCGACGAGCGCGGGCGCGCGCTCGGCCTGTGGGGCACGGTCGCGTCGGCGGGCGCGCTGCTGGGTCCGCTCCTCGGGGGCCTGCTGACCGCGGCACTCGACTGGCGATGGATCTTCCTGGTCAACGTTCCGATCTGCTGTGCCGCGTTCCTGATGGGGCTGCGCTGGATTCCCAGCAGCCGGGGCCACACCGCAAGCCTTGACCTGCTGGGAGCGTTGCTCAGCACCATGGGCCTCGGGGTTCTTGTCTGGGCACTGCTCGCGTGGCGCGACACCCCGGCGCCCGTGATCGCCGCCGCCGGGGCGATCGCTGTCGCGCTGCTGGCCGGTTTCGTCGTTCGGCAGCGCCGGATCGGTTCAGCAGCGCTGGCCCCTCCGGCCGTCTTCGGCTCGGCCGGGTTCCTCGCGGCGAGCGGCGCGGTGGCGGCCCTGGGTACCGTCGTCATCGCGATGGCGTTGCCGACGATGCTGTATCTGCAGGATGTGCGGGGGCTGGGACCGCTGCAGGCCGCTGTGGTGATGACCCCGGACGCCGTCGTTGCGGCCCTGTTGTCACCTGCGGCAGGGCGATGGGTCGACCGCGTGGGACCACGCCGTCCGGCGATTCTGGGGATGGTGCTCCTCGCCGCGAGCCTGATGCTCATCGGGCTTGTCGTCGTGCTGGGCGTTGATCCTTGGTGGGCAGCGCCCGCAGCGGTGGTGCTCGGCATCGCGAACGCCGTGGCTTGGTCGCCGCTGTCGGTTGCCGCCATGGCATCGGTGAACGCCGCTGACGCCGGTGCGGCCTCAGGAGTGTTCAGCACGATCCGGCAAGTCGCGGCGGTCACAGGCGTGGCGGCCACCGGCGCGATTCTGGCCGGATTGCGGGCGTCTCCGACCCTGGCGTTCAGCGTCGTGTTCGCGCTCATGACAGTGATCGCGAGTGCCGGTGTCCTCGCCGCGATCCGGTTGCCGAAGACGTCGACAGACGGCGGTCATGGCAGCGAGGAAGCCGTCGTGGCGCAAGCCACCACGAATCACCAGAAGCAGCCTGAACCTGGCGGCACAACGCCTGATACGACACCACCGGCGCCGCGACATGCCGCCACCGCCAATGATTGACCTCCAGCACACACGCCCACACATCCCCAGCGGAACGCAGCAACCCGAAACACCGGTCCCGCTGCGCGTGGGTCACCCGCAACCCGAAAACCGCCAACGTTGCTAGCTACAGCCGAGGTCCTGTCGGTGGGGAAGGAAGGCAATCTCCGGCTGGTACTGCGTCGAGTTGTCCGATCCGTGCAGGACGAACAGGACCTGCTGGTTGTCGAACCGGCGGTCGGCGCAGAGCAGGGGGGCCCTGCGGTCAGCCGCGACGGTCCATCCGCCGTCTTCGAGCAGGCCGCGATAGTGCGCGATCACCGCATCCCGGGTGACGGACGGATCAGCGTCAACGGTGGCAGTGGCGATGCCCGACGTGTCACTGGCACGCTCGCACGGCGCCGCGTGGCCCTCGCTCGTGCGGGTCAGGCCGGGCCGCAGTTGGGTGAGGACCGGGTCGGCCACGAGTTGTTCGGTGAGCCGCCGGTCGTGTTCGGTGCACTCGGGGACGACGAACAACGACAGCATCGGCGACACGAACATCCACGCAAGCGTCCCTACGGCCGCCACGACGACACCGGTCGTCACCGCGGCGGCGGCGACCGCCCATCGCAGCCATCGCTCCGGCGGTTCAGTCGTGTCCGCGGAATCCTGCACCGGGACATCATCGAGCGTGCCAGGCAACCGGTCAAACCAGGCGGGCATCGACGATTCGCACCTTTTCTCAGCTCTGTGAACTCGAGACGCCGGCGACGACATTTGCCGGGCCCAGGTGCTCGCCCGACTGACGCGCTGTCATGCCGTGGTCCGGGCGAGCCGCGATGTGTTGGACTAGGGCATGCAGATGCGTCCCGCAGAACTGGCGGCGATCCGTGCCGGTGAGATCGACGTGGCGTTCCGTCGGTGGGAACTGCCTCGCGTCAGGGTCGGCACCCGGATGCGTACGGCAGTCGGACTGGTCGAGGTCACGTCTGTCGACCGCGTACCGGTCAGGTCGCTGACTGCCGCGGACGCCCGCCGGGCCGGCGCGGTGTCGCTGGCCGCGCTGCGGCAGGGATTGGACCGCGTGCACCCCGACCGGCCGGTGTATCGGATCGGGCTGCGGTACGCCGGTGCCGACCCGCGGCACGCGCTGCGTGAGGCGGTACCCGATGCCGCGGAGATCGACGCGATCGTCGCGTGGCTCGACCGGCTCGACCGGGCCTCGCCGACCGGACCCTGGACCCGGGCAACGCTGCTGCTGATCGACGAACTTCCGGCCACCCGGGCGCCCGACCTCGCGCAACGGCTGGGGCGCGACACCCCGGCGTTCAAGCAGAACGTGCGCAAGCTCAAGGAGCGCGGCCTGACCGAATCGCTCGACATCGGCTACCGGCTCTCGGCGCGCGGCGCCGCCGTCCTGGACCACGAGGGTCATCCCCGGTCGAACCCCGGCCGACCGGTAGGGGAGCCGGGCATCCCGATGCCGCACCTCGGCGCAGCCGCGACCCGGGCGCTCGCCGCGCACGGCGTGGTCCGCCTGGAACAGGTTGCCGAACTCACCGAGGGCGAGGTGCGGGCACTGCACGGAGTGGGACCCTACGCCCTTCGCCACCTGCGAGCCGCGATGGACGCGGCCGGGCTGGCCTACCGCGACGATCTCGGCACGTCGCCGCCGGCCACTGTCACGCCGCAGATGTCCCGGACATCAGCTCGCAAGCCGCCACCGACAAGGGCCTGACGATCTCGCCCACCGTGACACAGCGCGCCCATCTGCCGCAGACAACGCCCGTTGGCCCGAGACCGATCGTGGCACCGCGTGACGAACCCCCGGCACGGCCTGACGCACTGAACTGCCGAAAGTCGTGCACTGAGGTGATCTCAGCGAGCAATGGCGGCTAACCCCGGTCCTTCGTTAGCATTCGATCATGGCACTCGTGAAAGGTTACATTGAGTGGTACTGATTGCTCGCCGGTCAACTTGCTGTCGCAGCGACCTCCGGGCGGCAGCCGTACGGCATGTCTTCTGACTTGGTCAGCGTGTCCCGCACGGCACCGGCGAGCGCCTCGACGTATTGGCTCTGGGACGTGTAGTGGTTCGGCACCGAGACGCCGACAGCCGTGTTCCGGTCGACGGTGGTCCAGGTGGTTGAGCTTCCGGTCGGGTGCGTCGCCCAGCATGTGCCGGAGACCAGGTAGACCATGTCCTCCTTCGCCACCCATCGCTTGGCGGTGTCGCACCACACGATGATCGGCGGCTCTCCGAAAGCCGCGGCGAACCTGTCGTTGGGCGCAGCGACGGGACGGCGTGTCGCTTCCAGGAGGTTCATCGGCAGGCTGCCAACCAGGGCTTGACACACTGCGGCCCGCTGGGACCCGGGTGTTGCCGAGACGGGCAGCGGTGCGGTGGGGACCGGACGGCTCTCACCCATGGGCTGCGGCCGGCTGATCATCCAGACCGCCACACCGGTGATGATCGCCACCGGCACGGCGACGACGGTGGCGAGCACCTGGGGCGGCCTGCTCGTGCGTTCCATGCAACCCTTCCGAACGGCATGAGTCCGCACCAATCGTCGACGACACGGCATGGTCGTTCGTGGCTTCGGCGGACTCTTCGCGCAAGGTTTGAGTCAGCGAGTCGAGTGCGGAACATCCTATAAACGACCGGTCCACCACCGACGGCTGGGCCGTGCCGGACCGGATGGCGACGTCGTGCTGCCCGAGGAGTGCGGCGCACCTGGTTAACCCGGAACGACACGGCGTATCGGTCAGTTCGGGCGATGCTTGATCAGGGCGTGGGGCCCCGGTAGGCAGTTCTCACCACAAGATCACCCACACGGTGAGAACCCACGTGATCGCCTATCGTGCCATGCTGGACGTTCTCGGGAACTGGTCGCTTACGTGTCGCGGCTGCTGGCCGCGCGCCGGCGTGCGTTGGGCATCCGCAGACAGACCAGGGCGCTGACCTGCTGGCGGCAGGCAGTCTTCGCGTTGGTGTGGTTCCGGGACCGAGGCGTGGACTTGCGGGTCCTCGCCGCCGGGTTCGGCATCAGCCGGGCAACCGCCTACCGCTACCGCGACGAGGTCCTGTCGCTGCTGTCCGGCCGGCCTCCCGAGCTGACCGACGCCCTGCACCGGGTTCAGGCCGAGGGCTGGTCCCACGTCATCCTCGACAGCAAAGTCATCGACACCGACCGGTGCCATGAGAAGACCATCAGTAAGAACACGTCACCGCCTCACCGACGAAGATCGGCGACATCGCCAGGGCCACGCTCGTGCTCACACATTTCGAACACGGCTACCTAATTGTTGAGATCACCTCACTGGATCATGCACATTGGGCGGCACCGGACGGCTCTCGTCCGTCGTGACACCAGTATCGCTGGTTCGGCTCACTCCGGTCTGAGACCGAGTACAACGGCGAGGCTCGCGGTCGACCCGTCTCGCCATATCGTCAGCGCAAGTTGATCCCCAGGCTTTGCCGCATTCTTCTTTTCGATCAATGCGGCGGCGCCGGTCAAAACCTCGCCCCTCCCTGTCAGGCTGTCGTGAGACACCCCGGCGATCGGGGTTGGCTTGTAGGGCGTGACTGGAGATGCGTACGTGAGCAGCAACAAGCAGGCGCCCGAGACCAACGGGTCCGGGCCGGTCGATCCGGCTCCGCGTCCGACCCGGCGTAGCTTCACCGCCGAGTACAAAGCAAAGGTGGTGGCCGAGTATGAGGCCGCGCCGCACGGCGAGAAGTCCGCGGTCCTGCGCCGGGAAGGATTGTTCCATTCCCACGTGCAGGAATGGACCCGTGCCCGCAACACCGCCACGCCGGCCGGACCGGCGAATGGTTCCGTCAACACGTCGGCGACGACGGCCCGCCTGTCGCGGGCCGAACGCGAGACCGAACGGTTACGCGCCGAGAATGCCCGGCTGAACGCGAAACTCGCCCAGACCCAGGCCGCGTTGTCGATCATGGGAAAAGCGCACGAGCTCTTGGCATCGCTGGCCGAGAGCACGGACACACCGCCGTCATCGAGCCGCTGATCGAACAAACCCTGAACGCCCTCACCGAGGCCGGCACGCCCGTGCGGACGGCCTGCCGGCTCGTCGGACGTTCGCGGGCCACCCACTACCGCCACGCCCGCGGCCCGGTCCTCGGACCCAGGCAACGACGTCAGCCGGGCCCGCAGGCACTGGACACCGCGGAGCGGGCCGCGGTCCTGCAAGTGATCAACCAGACCGGCTACGCCGAGTTGTCGATCGGGCAGATCTGGATCCGTGAACTCGACGAAAACCGTTACTGGTGCTCGCTTTCCAGCATGTACCGCATCGCCGCCGCCGCGGGACAGACGAGGGAGCGACGCCGTCAGGCCACCCACCCGGCCAAGGTCAAACCCGAACTCGTCGCCGACGCCCCGTCACAGGTCTGGACCTGGGACATCACCAAGCTCCGCGGACCGGCCAAAGGCGTCTGGTACCACCTGTACGTCCTGATCGACATCTACTCCCGCTACAACCCGGGCTGGATCCTCGCCGCCGCCGAGGACTCCGTCCTGGCCCGCGACTTCATCGACGAAGCCATCACCCGCAACGGCCAGATCCCGCACACCGTCCACGCCGACCGCGGCACCTCGATGACCTCCCAGCCGGTATCCGCGCTGCTGGCCAACCTCGGCGTCACCAGAACCCACTCCCGACCCCGGATATCGGATGACAACCCATTCTCCGAAGCGCAGTTCAAAACCCTGAAATACCTGCACGACTTCCCCGGCTCATTCCCGAACCTACCGGCCGCACGGGCGTTCTGCGACGGATTCTTCACCGAGTACAACCACGTCCACCGCCACTCCGGGATCGGCTGGCACACCCCGGCATCCGTGCACTTCGCGACCACCGGCCCGATCGACGCCGCCCGCCAGCACACCCTCGACACCGCCCAAGCCGCCCACCCCGAACGCTTCGCCCGACGACCCCGCCCGCCCCAGATCCCCGACCACAGCTGGATCAACCAACCAGCCGAGGAACTACAGAAGACTTGACATCAAATGTCTCATTTGACTTGACAGATACCGCGCCGTCGGCGTGCGTCACGACATCGCCTTGGCGCAGCCCGTGTCGTTCTGCGGGGCCTCCTGCGGCGACAACACCGATCTGGGCGCCGTTGGTGGCGTCCAGCAGCTGCGCACCGAGGTACGGCGGGCCTGGCGGGTTTGCGATCAGAACGGCTGTCCCGGTCATCACGCAACATCCATGATCGCCGCCCACAGCGGTCCTGATGTCAACGATGCCGTTCGCGCCAAGCTGCTGAGCCTGCTCCACCAGAGACTTGACCATTTTCGGCATCTTGCCGCCGAAGTTCGCGTTGAGATTGGCGTTCGCGAAGACGAGCCCTTTTACCTCGTACACCAGACCGGGCGGCTCGGCCAGGGTAGACATCAGCATGCGATCCCCCTCCAGTCACATCAGCTTGCATACGTCTGTCAATGGCATCTCCACGGTTCAGCCCGCCAGCCTACTAACCTCGGCCTTTCGTTATCAGTTGATCATGGCGACTGGGAGCAGCTTTTTGATCTTTGCTCGGATTGGTGGGCCGCGCGGGCGTGCCGAGGTTCCGGCGTGTTGGCCGGTTTCCTCCGCGGTGTCGACGTGATCGGGTGCGGGTGTCAGCCGGTCGGGCGTGGTAGCTCGTTGAGTCGGGTGAACGCGGTGGCGAGGTCTGTTGCCCAGGGCCAGGTTTCGGCGATTCGGAGCTGGGTCTGGCGGGCGGTGTGGGTGATGCGGGCGGCGACGTGCAGGAGTCGGTAGCGCAGTTTCTTCGGCTCGGCGGTTACGAGGGTTCCGTTGAGGAGGAGCATCTGGGTCCAGGCGAGCAGGTCGATGCTGGTGAGGGCGAGTTGCAGCCAGGCCTGGTTGATCGCGAAGACGCGGGACGGGAACCGGCCGAAGCCGGTGTCCTTGCCGCATCGGATGCGGTCTTCGACGCGGGCGTGGCCGCGGTGGCGTGCCTCGAGGTATTGCACTGATCCGTTGCCGGGTGGGGTGTCGGTGGCGAACACCTGGTGGCGGAGTCCTTCGATGGTGTCGAACAGGGAGAGTTGCGCGCCGGGGTGCGGTTCTTCGCGGCGGACGATGAACCGGGTGCCGGGCGGGTAGCCGTCGTCGGGGACGAGGCCGGTCAGTTCGCAGATGTCCGCGCCGTCGCGGGGTTCACCGTCGCTGTCGAGGGCCGGGACCCATTGCAGGTGCTGTTTGGCGGTGAGGATGGCCTGACGGATGGGTTCGGTGATCGCGACGCCGACGGAGAAGCGGGCGTCGACGCCGGTGGCGCGCAGGTTGCGGATGTGGGTGAGGAGTCCTTGGGTGCAGCCGGCGGAGTCCGATCGGATCAGGATCGGGGTGCCGTGCCGGTGGTGGTCGGGGATCTGGGTGAGGGCGTCGTCCAGGACGGTGATGTGATCGGCGGTGGTGTTCGACCCGGCCCGGCCCTCACGCAACAGTCCGGACAGCGCTTCGCGGGTGTTGTCCAGGAAGCAGAACAGCGGGTGGTAGCCGAAATTCTTCTTCCAGGTCGGGGTCGCTGCTTCCTTCTCCGAATGGCAGATCACGATGGAGGCGTCCAGGTCGAGGGTCAGCCCTGGGACGGGGAGGCCGGCGGCGGTGGTCTGTGGCAGGCCGCCGTGTGTGTCGATCCGTTGTGCCCACGCGATTTCGCGGGCTTGTGCTCGCGCGATGGCGAACTGGCGTAGCACTGCACTGTCCATGATGGACAGCAGTCGCCACGCGGTCGGATCGGACGCGACCGCCCCGAACAGGGACGGCTGGTCGCGGAGCACGGCCAGGTCCGAGATCGCTTCGCCGCCGTCGGCGAGCGTCACCGCCAGATCGACTGCGATCCGGCCGGGGTCGTGGCCGCCACGACGCTGCCGCAACCCGGCCAGCGCCTCACTGCACGCGCCGGTCAGACCGGTCACATCGGCGACGTCGGTGAGCAGGCGCGCACCGGCATGACCGACGACGCCACGACCATCGGCGGACACCACAATCCTCGGACGCGTTCCGGTACGCTTCACCATGCAGGTGCCCTCCGGGCGGATGGATAAGGACCCTCGACAAGTCCTATCTTCCCAGCTCAGATGGCACCTGTTCTCTATCGACCCAGCATGTGGGCAGCCCTTAACGAATGACCCGGGCTAACGCCAAGATCAGCCGTCCACGCATGCCGCCGTGTGCGCGGCGCCCGACGGCTCGGCCGTCACCGTCCGTGCGACGAGTTGTTCAGGAGCAACTTGAAGGCGGGTCCCGGCCGCGAAGGCCGCCAACCGGTGGCCAGGGCCTGGCGGACGCCTGCAGCCACCGTCCCGGGCAACGCCGGCCGGCTCGGCAATCCGATCCAGTTGCCGGGATGGGCGCAGGACAGCGATGCAACCAACAGGGCGCCCGGCTGTTCCGCCTGCTCGACAACGAAGGTCAGCGGTGACCAGGCATTGGTTTGGCAGTAGGTCGATTTGCGGACCTCGATGATGCTCAGGTGCCCGGATCTGCCGCCGCATGGCCTCTTGGAGCAGCGCGGTGGCGGCGGTCGCCTGACCGGCTTGGGTCTGCTCACCGGAGAAGGTCGCGGCTTGCAGAGAGCCCGGTCCGCTCGACGGTCACCGCATGATGTCAGCGCAGCTCGATCTTGAAGCTGGTGTCCGAGTCGAGCAGTCCGCCGAACGGGTCGACCACCAGCCGAACCGGACCGTCGCCCCGGCAGGTCAGTGCCCAGGTGCCGGTGACCACACTGCCTGGACGATGCGTCCCGGTGGGGAAGCCGGGGTCGGCACTCACCTGACAATTCGCGGTCCCGATGCCGGCCTTGATCGTGGTGGAACTCCACTGGGTGGTTCGGGTGCCGCCGTAGGTGCCGGCGAGCACCAGGGTGATCCGGTCGCCGGTGCGGGTGGCCGAGCGCACCTCGACCTGCAGCACGTGGTCGGGCTTCGGGGCGGTGAACGTCGCCTGCAGGCTCAGCGGCGCCGAGGATGTCGATGACGTCGCCGGACCGGACGTTGCGGCCGCGGCAGGTTGGCCTGCGCGGTCGGTGTCATCCGGCCGGTCGCCCGCGCCGCACCCGCCGACGGCCAGTAGCACGACCAGCAGCCCGGACCTCGCCGAACCGTTTCTACGCATCGTCACTCCCTCGATCGGCGTCGATTGAACGCCCAGGATGTGGCGCAGGCATCGCTCCGACAACGGCCGAAGTCGATGTTCACGGCTACCGCCATAATTGGGTCGATAGTGAATCGAACGCCGTTTCGGGACGTGAATTGTCATTCGATCCGAACGATCCGCTGTGCTGTTTACAGCTATCTGGCTTGCCGGCCTGAACAACCGACACTGACCCGCCAACACCCCCACAGGAACTGGCCACTGCAGCCGTCAGCCACGATCCCGCTCGGGCGGGTCACACGGGTGTCGGCTATGGGGACCCGGGGCGCTTGGATGCCCTGGCCTGGGATCCCCGCTGTGACGGTGGGGGATCCCAGGCCGGGGCCCAGGGCTGTTACCAGCATGCTTCACGGTGCGCGACCCGATCCGCGCCTTGGCGCGGGACCGTCGAGTTGAGCGGTGGCAGCAGGTATTCGGCGTCGGTCACACGCTCGGCCCACTCGGTGTCGGTGCCGTCCGGGCCGGTCTCGTGGGTCGACACCACCGCCATGAACGTGTTCGGTGCGGCGCCATGCCATTGCCACTCGCCGGCGGCGGCGATGATCGTGTCTCCGGCGCGTACCTCGTGGACCGGGCCACCCCGGCGCTGCACCCGGCCCACGCCGTACAGGAAGTGGAGTACCCGCCCATACGGGCAGCGGTGCCAGGCCGTTCGCGCGCCAGGGCTGAACTGGACGCTGAAGGTCACCAGGTGGGACGGCTCCAGTGCCCGGAGGACCCGGTCGATCCACACGATGCCGGAATAGCACTCTCGCGAGGCCAGTTGACTCCGGCACCGGGGCACGAATGACTTCCATAGGCGTCCTCTCTCAGGCTGGCCCGGCTCGGCGTCGATTCAGGCACGGTCCGGTGCGTACGACCGGCAAATGTGCCCGCCGGGACGCTGGGGTATCTCCGGTCGACACCGTCGCGAAACTGCTCCGCCGGGTGAATCCCGCACTCGTACGGTCTTCGCCCTGTCCGGCGTGACGGGTGAGGCCGAACTCCACTGTGGACCGTCCACGCCGGTATCGGACTGATGCCATCCGGAAACCCACCCCGACTCTGCCCCGGACCCGCCCTGCCCGCCGCGACGATACGTGAGGTCTGGTCGCGCCACACGCCCCGGACACCATCCATGCCGGCCCGTATCCGAGCGGCACACGCACGACGGGAGGAGAACCGATGCGCGCCAGAAGCACGACGGGCGTACTGGTCGGGCTGGCGGTGGCCGTCCAGCTCGCACTGTCAGCCTGCAGCTGGACCAGCGACGCCGAACCGCGACCGGACATCTTGAAGGGCAGCGCACCGGCGGCGGTCCAGATCGCCGTCACGCCGGCGCCGGGCACCAACGGCGTACCGATCACCACCGAGATCGGGATGCAGATCAACAACGGGAAGGTCGCCGGGGTCAAGCTCGTTGACACCGCCGGCCAGGAGGTCGCCGGGGAGATGCGCGAGGACGGCAGCTCGTGGGTGCCGGCGTCGCCATTGCGTCCCGACGCCAGGTATACCGCGACTGTCACCGCGGTCGGTCCCGGGGACACCAACAGCGTGCGGCAGACAACATTCACGACGGGTGCGAGGCCAAGCGGGCGTAGCATCAGGTCAGACCTCATACTGACCAACGGCGGCACCTACGGAGTCGGCATGCCGATCGTCGTGCAGTTCGGGTCCGACGTGCCGGTCGGGGCCCGCGCCGCGATCGAGAAGCGGCTGTTCGTGAAAAGTGACCCGCCGCAGCCCGGTGCGTGGCGCTGGTTCGGTGCGCGTCAGGTGATGTACCGGCCAGCGTCGTTCTGGCAGGCCGGCACGAAAATCACCGCCCGCAAGGCCCTCAACAGCGTCCAGATCGGCGACCGGGTCGGCGACACCGACTTCACCGCGGCCATCACCATCGGACGCAGCTTCGTGATGGACATCGACAACGCCACGAAACAGATGACGGTGCGTCAAGACGGCGCGGTGGTACGGACCGTGCCGGTGAGTCTCGGCAAGGCATCGACGCCGACGTCGAGCGGCACGACCGTCATCATGTCGCGAGAGGCGGCGACGGTCTTCCGTACGCCCGAATACACCACCCCCGTCCAGTACGCGATGCGACTGACGTGGGGCGGGCAGTACATCCACGCCGCACCGTGGTCGGTCGGCGACCAGGGAAAGCGAAACGTCTCACACGGATGCACGAACGTGTCGATGGCGAACGCGCGCTGGCTCTACCAGAACACGCTCGTCGGCGATCCGGTCATCACCCGCAACACCCAGCGACGTCTCGAGGTCGGCGACGGCTGGACCGTCTGGGACATGGACTGGTCCCAGTACCACGCATGAAAGCTGAGCCGCGATCACGAAACGCCCGCCGCAGATCTCGCTCCGCCCCGGCCGCCCGAGTACCAGCATCATGATCGGGTGCACGGAGTAGCCGCGAGGCGGTCGTTGTGCTGGGGATCGCGGTGTGGCCGACGTCCTCGCGGTGACAATCCGTGCGCGGGCGAAGCCTGCCCGGGCCCGGCCTGACGCACGCTCGTGGCCGATGAGAGCGCGTGCTCGGTCGTGGTCAGGCTCGATGCTCGGCAAGAACCTTGCTGAACATCCCGAGGTAACTGTCGTGAGCCAGGCGCAATGCTTCGAGCGCGTCTTCGGTGAACCACGCGATGGCATCGTGTTCGTCCGGCGCGGCGTTGACCGGAGACCCCGTCCACGCTTCGATCAACCAGATCTGCATGTCGGACGTGGCGGCATGCACCTCGTGCACGGGCGGACCCGACGGCGCCGCGATATCGATGTTCAACTCCTCCCGGAGTTCTCGAGCGAGTGCGGCGCCAGGCGATTCCCCGGGCTCCACATGACCACCCGGCAGGTCCCAGACGTCGGGATACCAGCGGCGCCGGGGAGATCGGTGGCATAGCAGTATCCGGTTGCCGTCCCGCAGCAACGCCGTGACGATGCGAGCCCTCGGAGAGCGTTCCGCTGAGATCGACATGGGCGCATTCTGCCACCCGTCGCGAGCCAGCACTGCGCCGTGCCGAACGGCAGCCGGCATACCGATCTGCCGCCGCTCCCGCACGTCCCCGTCACCCGCGCGGCTCGGCGGCCTCGTTCGCCGGGGGCGGTGCGGCTATGGCTCCTGCTCGCTCGGAGCCAGGAAGTCTCGGGCGTGTTCGCGGCTCCAGGCGGTGAACGTTCGGGCGGGTGTGCCGGTGACGTCCTGCGCTGTGGGCGCCCGGTCCAGCGTCTCGGGGCCGGGTTGGGGGACTGTTGTGGGGTCGGCAGCCGCGCCGGAGTAGGTCTGGAATCCGGTGAGGAACTCGGCGGAGGCCGCTGCGAAGCCGCCCTGGGCCAGGTACAGGTCGCGGGCCTGGGCCGGGGTCACCACTTCCAAGCGGATGTGCTGTCCGATGGCTTCGGCGATCGCCCGTACCTGGTCGCGTCGGCTGAGGAGCTCGGGGCCGTTCAGGGTGTACGCGCTGTGCTGGTGCCCGTCCTCGAGGAGGGCGGCTGCGGCGACATCGGCGACGTCACGTTCGTGGACGGGGCGTCCGGTCCGGTCTGGGAACGGCTCGTGCACCGCCCGTTCGGTCCGGATCGAGGGACCCCACAGCCAGAGGTTGTTGAGCATGAACTCGCCGGGACGTACGTGGGTCCACTCCATGCCGGATGCCTGCACCGCCTGCTCCACGGGGAGGTGGAAGTTCGTGTCATGTCCGGTGGTCACCGCCCCGGAGGACAGCGTGACGATCCGGCGGACGCCCGAGTGCTCGGCCAGGTGGACAACGTCGGGCGCCGTCGCGGCGAAGGGGAACAGGTACATCCGGTCCACGTGCTGCAGCGCCGGGCGCAGCGATTCCGGCTCCGCCAGGTCGCCGTGGAATACCTCCACGTCCCCGGGCAGTACCGTGCCGGGGCGGCGACTGAGCACCCGCACGATGACGCCGGCCTGGACGAGCTCCTCGACGACGAGCCTTCCGACGTTTCCGGTTCCCCCGGTCACCAGGATTCGCATATTCCCTGCATAGCCCCTCCTGCCCAGCGCAGGCAAACGCGAACATGCCGTTCGCATATTGGCGCCCACCAGCGGAAATACTGGCTCCTGAGAGCGTGTTTGAGAAGTTTCCGGTCGTTGGTCGGCGCGTCCAGGTGACGACCGATGTCGATGGCACCAGGGCTGGCCCGACGACATGTGAGCCCTGCCCTCACATGCGCTTACTTCAGTAGCGCGGCAGGGCAGGTCACCGGTCGTCTTTTGCGCGGCCGCAGCCGCCGTACCGCGACGAGACAGACGGCGATCACCATCGGCGCCACAATCATGAACGGCCACCGCGACGGATACGTCGTCTCCCGCAACAAGAAGCTGCTGCATGGGTTGGAGGCGGAGTGGTGCACCATCGCACGTCCGCCAACGTGGATCTCGTGCGGCGGCGGGTTGGAGCCGGAGTCGACGCGGGACTCGCAGGCCTGACCCGCCGCCGTCACAAAGTGAACGTCATACACCCGCCGGCCGGGAGCATCCCTGGCGATGGCAACGACCTCGGCATCGACCGTCTCCCCACGGGCATCATCGACCACACGCCACCGCGCGCTGCACGCGGACGGGGCACTGCGCGTGCGGGCGCTGCCGGACTCCCGCGCCACCGGGCGGCGACGATGGTTCGTCCGCGTGCAGTGCCGCCCCGACGCCGCCGGCACCCTCGCCGAGGCGATCGCCGCCCGCGACGACGTGTCCTGGGTCAGCACCACCTCCGGCGGTTCGGAGATCGTGTGCGTCGCCTTCACCGACCCGCACACCGCCCACGGCTCCGTCCTGGCCCGGCTGCCCCGGACCAGTCAGGTCCTGAGCTTCACCGCGTTCGCCGTCCTGCACATGCACGTCGGCGGCACCGCCAAGTGGCTGGCCTTCGACGACCCGCTGAGCCCGGACCAGCTCGCCGTCCTGCGGTCCGGACGGACCGGCCGGCCCGACCCCGTCGGCCGGCCCGACGCCGCGATCCGCGACGATGACGCACCCCTGCTGGCCGAACTCGCCCGCGACGGCCGTATCGGTGTCGTGGTCCTGGCCAGAGCGACCGGCTGGCCCCAGTCACGGGTGTCGACCCGGCTGGAGGAGCTGCTGACCTCCGGGGGCCTGCACGTCGCCACGGACCTCGCACCGGCACAGTTCGGATTCCACGCCACCGCCTACCTCTGGCTCACCGTCACACCCGGCGAGCTGCATGCCACCGGCCAGGCGCTGTCGCTGCACCCCGAGACCACGTTCACCGCCGCCGTCACCGGAGCGGCCAACCTGCTGGTGACCGTGACCTGCCGCAGCGTCGAGGACCTGTACACCTTCATCACCACCAAGGTCGGCGTCCTTCCCGCCGTGCACCAGGTCGAGGTCGTGCCGGTGCTGCACCGCCTCAAACAGGCCGGCACCAGGGTCCGCAACGGACGCCTCGTCATGGAATGAGGTCTGCCGCCTCAACCCAGCCAGGACGGGCGTGACCAGGCGTCCCAGAGTTTCGCGTAGTGGCCGCCCCGGGCGAGCAGTTCGTCATGCGTGCCGGTCTCCGCGATCTCGCCGCCGGCCAGGACGGCGATGCGGTCGCAGGCGCGGGCCTGGCTCAGCCGGTGCGCCACCACGATTGCCGTCCGGCCGTCGATCAGCGCGGCCGCGGCCGCTTCGAGGTCGCGTGCGCCCGCGCTGCCGGCCTCGGCGGTCGCCTCGTCGAGCACGACCACCGGCGGGTCGCGCAGGGCCAGCCTGGCCAGGGCCAGCTGCTGGACCTGCACGGCGGTCAGCGGGTGTTCCTCCGGGCCGACCTGCGTGTCCAGGCCCTGCGGCAGGGCCTTCACCCACGTGTCGGCCCCGACCGTGCGCAGCGCCGACAAGATCTGTTCCTCGGTGCTGCCGGGTGCGGCGTACGTGACGTCCTCGCGCAGTGTTCCGGTGAAGAGGTACGTCTCCTGGGAGACGACGCCGACCCAGTCGCGCAGTACCTCGGGGTCCAGGGCGGCGACGTCGACGGTGCCGTGTGCGTCGGTCAGCGTGAGCCGGCCGCCCGCGGCGGGGAACGTGCCGGCGATGAGGTTTGCCAGGGTTGTCTTGCCGGCGCCGCTGCCGCCGACCAGCGCCAGGGACGTGCCCGTGGGCACGGCGATGTCGACGCCGTCGAGGACCACGGGGCCGTCGGCGTACCGGTGCCGGACGTCGCGTGCGGTCACCGTGACCGACCGCACGGCGCCGGGACGGCGCCGGACGCCAGGGGCCGCGGCCGGCACCAGCAGCACGCCGAGCGTCCGGGCCAGGGACGCCTGCGCACGCTGTACCTCGTCGAAGGAGAGCAGCAGGGTGCCCAGCGGCGCGAACAGCCGGTGGAACAGCAGCGCGGCCGCGGTCACGGCGCCGACGGTGACCGCGTCGGTCCTGACCAGCCAGTAGCCGGTCGCCAGCACCGCGGACAGGCCGACCGCTTCGGCGGCGTTCATGGATTTGCTGAACCACAGGTAGCTGCGCGCCGCGCGCAGGCCCGCGGTCACGGTGTCCTGCGATGCCGAAGCCAGCCGGCCGGTCTGCAGTGTCGCCATGTCGTACGCGTGCACGGTGGGACGGCCGTGCAGCGATTCGAGCAGCACCCGGCCGCGTTCGGCGGCGAGCCGGCGTTCCGTGGCGTAGAGCCGGGCCGCCTTCGGCAGGTAGATCCGCAGGCTGACCCCGTACACCGGGACCACCACCAGGAAGGCGAGCGCCATGCGCCAGTCCAGCGTGAGGAAGCCCGCAGCGGACAGCACGACGGTGACGGCGGCGGTGAGGACCTCCGCCACCAGCGGCACGGCCGTCACGAAGTCCTCCAGGTCGTCGGTGACCCGTGACGCGACGTCGCCGCGGCCGGCGCCTTCCAGCACCGCCGGTTGCAGCGTGAGGGTCCGGTCCACGACCCGTTCGCGCAGGTCGGCGGCGACCCGCGCGCCGAGACGCCCGGTGGCGCGCAGCGCCGCCGCCGTGAGGCGGCGCCGAGCAGGATCGTGACGCCGGTGCCGGTGACCAGGACGATCAGGGGTACGGGCCGCCGGCGCGTACCGCGTCGACCAGGCGCCCGAGCAGCAGCGGGACGGTGACGGTCGCGGCGGCGCCCAGCACCGTCCAGCACAGGGCGAGCAGGACGGCGGCGCGGTGGGCGGCCACGACGGTCGCCAGGCCCGCGAGGCTCTGCCGTCCGGTGGCGATCGGCAGCGCCGTCATCGCAGCACCGCCTCGGCGTAGTCCGCGTCGTGGACGAGCTGCGCGTGGGTGGCCACGACCGGGGGTCGGGCAGCGGGGAGGAACACCACCCGGTCGCAGCGGGTGAGCAGCGGCGGCGACGTGCTGATCAGCACCGTGGCGCCGTCGTCCTCGCGGCGCAGCGCGGCGAGCCCCTCGGCGACAGCGTCCTCGGTGACGGCGTCGACCGCGGTGAGCGGGTCACGCAGTACCAGCACCGCAGGACGAGCCACCAGAGCGCGGGCCAGTGCCACGCGTTGCCGCTGGCCGCCGGAGAGGTTCGCGCCGCCGTCGAGGAGCGGGCCACGCACGTCGGCCGCGTGTGCGGCGGCGAGGGCTCTCGCAGTCACGGCAGGGTCGCTGCCGCGTCCGGTGTCGAGGGCCTCGTGCAGCGTCCGGCCGAAGATGTGCACCGTGTGCGGTTCCGCCAGCACGCGCCGGTCCGCCGGCATGCGGCCGATCAGCGCGTCGGCGGCAGCCGGATCGGTCGTGACGATGCCGAGCATCTCACCGGGTTGCACGGTGATGTCGAGACCCGGTACCCGCAGCGGCCCGAGCGGCATGGCCAGGGCCCGGGGCGCGGCCGCTTCCGGGTCGAGCAACGCCGCGATCCGGGTGGCGCTCGCGTTGGAGATCGCCGCCTGTTTGATGCCCGCGGCGATGCGCTGCACCGGATCGCCGGCGAACGACGCCATCGCGACCACGGTGACGAACTCGCCGGCGGTGATCCGCCCGGACAGCGCCAGCGCACCCGCCGCGGCTGCGGTGCCGACCAGTACCAGACCGGTCGCGAGGAGGCCACTGCCGTCGACCGCGGCCGCCGCGGTCGCGCTGCGCAGCGTCCAGTGACGCCCTGCTGGCGCGCCGGTACCGCCGGACGGCCTCCGGGACGCCGCCGAAGCCGCGCAGCGGCCGCAGGCCGTGGACGAGCTCGGCGGCGAGTGCCGCGGCCAGACCAGACGTCTGCTGGCGCGCCGCGATCCGGCGCTCGACCCACGGGCTGATCCGGTCGATGACGAGGGTGAGCACCGGCACGCCGGCGGCGATGCCGAGCCCCAGCCACACCTCGACGCGCAGCAGCACCCCCACCGTCACCAGCAGCCCGGCGCAGCCGGAGACGACGTGCACGACCACCCGCACGATCTCCGCGGCCGCCTTGGTGTCGGAGACGAGGACGTTGGTCAGGTCACCCGCCCGCCGCCCGGCGCCGGCGCGGGGATCGGCGAGGATCCGGCCGGCGACGCGGATCCGAAGCTGATGGGCCTCGGTGACCGCGACCGAGGTCACCTGCCAGAACGTGGTGCCGCCGCCTGCGGCGAGCACTGTGAACAGTGCCAGGACGGCGAATACGGCCAGCACGATCGCGGTCGGTGGGCCGCCGTCGACGGCGTGGTCGACGGCGAGGCCGATGGCGAGGGGCACCAGCGCCTCGCAGATCTGGTGGCCGGCGGACGCCGCGCAGGCGAGCGTGAGCGGGCGTGCGTGGCGGCGCAGGACGCCGGTGAGCAGCGGTTGCATACCCCCGAACGCTAGGAACTGTCCTCGGGCCGCTCCAACGCTTCGGTCGGATCCGAATCGTCGGCGAACAGCGCGACCAGCGCCGCGCCGGCGGGTTCGAGGCCGTACAGCACCTGGCGACCACTGCGGGAGCGGTGCACCGTGCCGGTCTCCAGCAGCGAGCCCAGCTGCTCCGAGACCGTGCTGGGGGACAGGCCGAGGGCGACGGCCAGCCCGGTCGTGGTTGCCGGCTGCGTCAACGCGCGCAGCACCGCCGCCCGGCCGGGCCCGACCAGCTGGGCCAGGCGGTCCCGGGACGGTCGCGCCGGCGCGGCGCGCTGCGCCAGCACCGCCGCACCCCGCGCCTGGTAGGTCACCATCAGGATCTCCGGATGATCCGTGGAACAGGTCAGCCGGTCCTGCGCGAGCAGCAGCGGCACCAGCAGCAGCCGCTGGTCGTGCGCGGGCAGCACCGACTCGTGCCGCTTCGGCAGCGACAGCACCGGCCGGTCCCACTGCGCCGGGCCGCGCACGCCGGTCAGCACGGCCTCCGGACCATGAGCGGCGAGCGTACGGGCGCGCAGCAGGACCTCCTCGTCCAGCGCGGCCCGCATCACCGGCCAGTACGGGGCGATCGCCGCTTCCCAGAAGGCCGTCAACGCGTCGGCGAGCCGGCCGAACGCACGGTCCCCGTCGTGGAGGTAGGGCACAAGGAAGTCGGGCAGGCCCTCCGGGTAGTGCGTGGTGAACTGCTCCTGCACGACGGCCCGTCCGGTCCTGCGGATCAGCTCGATCTGCTCGGCGAGGACCGGGCGCGCCTCAAGCGGAACGGGCGTGAACAGGTCTGGTGTACGGCGGGCGTGCTCAGCGCCGTACAACTGGGCGTAGACCTGCAACGGCGTGGTCTGCGGGACGCGGCGCAGCACCTCGCGGGCGCGCTCGACCCAGTCCGTGTACGGCCACGGCGCCGGCCGCTGCCGATGGCGGTGCACCAGCTCGACCCCGGCGACCAGCTCGTTGAGCGGGCTCATCGCGATCCGCGTGCGGTCCAGCGTCGACTCGCCGAGCTGAATGCGGATCACCGGCTGAACCAGTGTGCGGGGGTGGCACCGAGCTCGGCGCGGAATGCGGCACCGAACGCGCTGGGCGTCGCGTATCCCACCCGGGCCGCGACGGCGGTGGCCGTCATGCCGGTGGCAAGCGGCCGGAGCGCCACCAGCATCCGTAGCCGGCGCCGCCACTGCCTGACCGTCATGCCGGTCTCGGCACGGAACACGCGCTCCAGGCTGCGCCGGCTGGCGCCCACCCGACGGGCCAGGGCGGTCACGGAGGACGTGTCGCCGGGGTCGCCGTGCAAGGCCGCGGCAACGGCGACCGCACGCGGGTCGCGTGGCGTGGGCAGCTGCAGCGGCGCGTCGGGGAGCACGGTCAGCACGCCGTGGACCGCGTAGACCAGCTGACTCCACGCCGGGTCCTGGGGCAGGCCGAGCCAGCCGCCCGGGTGCGACACCGCGTAGGAGCGGACATCCGGCTCCGGCTCGTCGACACCCTGCCGCATTCACACCAAGATACGCCGTGCTATCGGTAGTGCGTATCCCGTCGGCGCGCCTACCGTCCTGCTCATGAACACGCTGTCCCACATCGCGATCAACGCCGACGACGTGCCCGCCAGCCGCGCCTTCTACCGGGCGGCCTTCGGCTGGCAGTTCACCGCCTGGGGACCGCCGGGCTTCTACCGCGTGGAGGCCGACGACCCGCACGGGCCAGGGCTGACCGCCGCGCTCCAGCAGCGCCGCCGGCTGCTGCCCGACCAGCCGACCACCGGCTTCGAGTGCACGATCGCCGTGGACGACGTCCATCACGTCGAGCAGGCCGCCCTCGCCGCCGGTGGCCGGCTGCTCATGCAGACCACGACCATCGCCGGCGTCGGTCATCTGATCTGGCTCGCCGACCCGTCCGGCAACGTCGTGGGCGCCATGCAGTACGACAAGAACGCCGAGTGACGACCAGCAGCCGCCGCCGGTGCATCATGGAGCGATGGCCGATCCGGGGTTGTGGGGCGACGCGGCGCAGTGGTACCCGGACGTCGTCGCGCTCGGTGCTGCGCACGACGCGTGGCAGGTCGAGCTCGACCGGCAAGCGCCGCCGTTCCGGGCACGTGCGGAGGACCCGGCGAATCCGCGCACCGCGGCCGTCGAGCACGGCGAACGCAACGCGTACCTGATCCTCAGCCCGTGGCAGCGCAGGTTCATCCTCGGTCTGCGCACCGGACGGGCGGTCATGCTCGGCGGCCACGCACCGGATCTGGCCGTCGCCGCCGACGCGGCACGGGCGTGGCTGTCCGGGACGGCACCGCCGGCGGTCGCGGCGGCGTGGCCGTTCCTCGGCTCCGTCGCCCTGGCGACAGCGCGGGAACGCGGCGATCACCGCGAGTCCAGCTGGCTGCACCTGTACGAGAATCACCGTGAGAGCCCGGTGGCGACGCGGCTGCGGCCCTTCGTCGCGCTGGCCTTCCACGAACCCCGGCTGCGTCGGCTGAGCCCCTACACCAGCCACTGGACGCTGCGGTTCAGCACCACCGCCACCTGGCCCTTCACCGGGGCCTATCCCGCGGTCCACCCCGCCGGGACGACGGGCCGGTACACAGTGTCCACCAGCGACGGCCGGGTCCATGACGAGACCGACGCGATCGGCGCGTTCCGGCTCGTCCTGAACGAACTGCCTGACTGACGGGATGGTGCCAGCGTCTAGGGTTTGCCCATGACGGGCGATCGGGCGCGGGTGTTCGGTGCGGTGGCGGACGAGTACGACCGGATCCGGCCCGGCTATCCAACGGCGTTGATCGACGACGTGCTGGCGTACGCCGGGCCCGGTGGGGCGCCCGCGCTGGACGTCGGCGCGGGCACGGGCAGAGCCACCGTGGCGTTCGCCGAGCGGGGTGTCGCCGTCACGGCCGTGGAGCCGGACGAGGCGATGGCCGCGGTCCTGGCGCGGCGGGTGGCCGGGCATCCGGACGTGACCGTCGAGGTTGCCGCCTTCGAGGACTACGCGCCGCGGCAGCCGTTCGGGCTGCCGGGCGGTGCGCTGGCCCTGTTCTGGAACGGCCACCGGCCGGCGGACCCGGACACGCTGGCCGCGATCGTGGCGGCACACCGGACCCACGCGCCCGGGATCGACACCGCGGTCGAGATCGATCCCGAGCCGACGACCGAGGCGGAGCTCGCGGTGTCGTGGCCGCGCACGGAGCTGGACCTGCTGCCGCAGTTCGGTGAGCTGTCCGAGCGGCTGTACCGCTGGGAACGCAAACTGTCCACAGTGGACTATGTGGCCTATCTGTCCACCAAGTCGGCGAACCGCATGCTCACCGAGCGGACCCGGGCGGACCTGTTCGGGGCGATCGTGGACTCGGCCGGCCCGTACGTGACGCTCAGCATGGAAACGCTGCTGTATCTGGCGCGCCGGCGATAGTCCGCGGCCATCACCGGCACCCGCCTGAGGCCTTCGACTTGACGCATACCGATAACGGCATATGATTGCGGCCATGGCACGAGCAGCGACGACGTCGGACGTCTTCAACGCGATCGCCGAGCCGCAGCGCCGGGAGATCCTGGTGCTGCTGCGGGCGGGTGAGCGGCCCGTGACCGAGCTGGCTCGGGAGCTGGGGATGACCCAGCCGGGGGCGTCCAAACACCTGCGGGTGCTCCGGGAGGTCGGGCTGGTGCGGGACCGCAAGGCGGGCAAGCAGCGCCTGTACGGCCTTGACGCCCGCGGGCTGCGGCCGGTGCACGAGTGGGCCGGCGGGTTCGAGCGGTTCTGGAACGAGAGCTTCGACCGGCTGGACGCATACGTGCAGGACCTCAAGCAGGTAAGGCAGGGGGAGTAGCTGATGAGCGAGACGGGACGAGGAGCGCCGACGCAGACCGCGACGGCCGACCGGGAGATCGTGATCTCCCGGGTCATCGACGCCCCGCGGGAGCTGGTGTTCGAGGCGTTCACCGAGGTGCGGCACCTGTCGCAGTGGTGGGGACCGGAGGGGTTCAGCACCACCACGCGGGCGTTCGAGTTCCGCGTCGGCGCGGCATGGGACTTCGTGATGCACGGACCGGACGGCACGGACTACCAGGAGTGGATCTCCTGGACCGAGATCGCCCCGCCGGAGCGGATCGCGATGCTGCACGGTGAGTCCCGCGACGACCCGAACGCCTTCGTGTCGGTCCTGACGTTCGCGCCCGACGGGGCGGCGACCCGGATCGAGATGCGCACGGTGTTCCCCACCAAGGAGCTGCGCGACGAGGCGGTCGAGAAGTACCACGCGATCGAGGGCGGCCGGCAGACCCTGAGCAACCTGGCTGCGTACGTAACCGAGACCCTTCGGAAGGGAACTGAGCACTGATGGCCGGCAAGGTGTTCTTCAGCGTGTCGATGTCGCTGGACGGGTTCATCGCGCCCGAGTCCCTCGACGACCTGATGGGGCCGCAGTGGATGGAGCTGCAGCAGTGGGTCTTCCCGCAGCGGTTCTTCCGGGAGAACCTGAAGTTCGGCGAGGGCGGCGAGGAGGGGCGCGACAACGACATCCTGCGGGAGACGTATCTGCGCACCGGCGCGAGCGTGATGGGCAAGCGCATGTTCGACGCCGGCGAGCATGCGTGGCCGGAGGAGGCGCCGTTCCACACGCCGGTCTTCGTCGTGACGCACGAGAAGCGCGACCCGTGGGAGCGGCCGGGCGGGACCACCTTCCACTTCGTCAACGACGGCATCGAGGCCGCGCTCGACCAGGCCCGCGAGGCCGCCGGCGACCGGGACGTGCGCATCGCGGGCGGCGGCGCGACGATCCTGGAGTACGTGAACGCCGGCCTGATCGACGAGTTCTCGATCGCGCTGTCGCCCGTGCTGTTCGGCGCCGGAATCCGCCTGTTCGAAGGCGTGGACGCGGGCCGCGTGGCCCTGGAGCCGGTCCGCGCCGAGCCGACGCAGCGGGTGACGCACCTGACCTACGCGGTCCGGGAGCGGTAGCGCTCCGCGGCGAGGTCGGCAGCGCGGTGAGTTCCTCGACGCTCTGCGCGTACCTGCGTCACACCAGCCTGCGATCAGCGTGGTAAGGGCGCCGCGCCGGGTACTGTTGCCGCCGTCCGCGGCAGGTGAGCGCGGTTGCCCTCGTACCCATGAACGGAAGTGCTGAGAGAGACGTGGCGTTCGACAACGGTCCCCGGCGGCGTCGATTCCGTGCCGTGCTGCGGGAGGCACGCTCCCTGCCGACGGTGCTCCTGGTGGCGTTCTGCATGCTGGTCGGCATCCCCGCGACGGTCGGCCTGACACCGCCCCAGGAGCTGGCGATCGCCGGCCAGGAGCTGTCCGTCGGCGCGCGCCCGCCCGGCTGGTCGCTGTCCGGCCCGGCGCAGCTGGTGCAGATCGGCAACACCCGGATCGACATAGCGCCGCTGCAGGTCTTCGGGCCGTTGCGCCCTCAGCTGACGCTCGGCCCGATCCAGCGCAACGCCGCAGCCGCCGCCGCGATCGACCCCTCGACCGGCCCGCACGTGCGGGCCGGCGCGATGGCCGCGCTCGGCAACGGGTTCCTGCGCTGGTACGGCTGGGCGACGCTCGGCCTGCTCGCCTTCACCCTCGCCGCGACCGCTGCCGCCGGCTACATCCGGGTGCTGGCCACCCTGCGGCGGCAGAGCCGGACACCGCACCGGCAGCTGTCCGCGTCGCAGCTGTGGCAGCACGGCGTGGCGCAGAGCCTGCGGATGACGGCCGTCGCCGTCACGCTGACGATGCTGGCCTGGGCCGGCGCCGGGGCGTTGGCCTACGACGGCACGGTGCAGGGCCTGCGCGGCGTCCGGTCGCTCGCCGACCTCGTCGGCACCCGGCACCTCGCACCCATGCCGGTCGGCCCGAAGGTCACCGGCTACGCCGGGGCGGTGATCGGCGACTCGCGTGCCGCACGCGTCGGCGGCGCCCCGGTCGCCGATGCCACCGAGGACGACACGGCATGCGGGCGCAGCTCGGACTCCCTCGCCGCGGAGATCGGCCGGATGCAGGGTGACCGCGTGCTGAACCTGGCCTGCTCCGGAGCGTCCATCCCGAGCGGTCTGCTCGGTCCGCAGGCGCGGGGCGGCCGGACGCTGCCCAGCCAGGTCGGGCTGCTGCACCAGGTACGGGGGCTGAAGTACGTGGCGGTCGTGATCGGTCCGAACGATCTCGCCTGGGGTGATTTCCTCACGTACTGCTACGCCGTGGCCGACTGCCACGACAACCTCACCCAGGGGGAGTTCGACTACCGGCTGGCCGCATTCGACCGGGACTACGGCGAGCTGCTGCAAACGCTCGACGATCTGCCGGACCGGCCGCAGATCATCGTCATGACGTCGTACGACGTGTTCAACCCCGACGCGAAGTGCGCTGACGCCAAGGGGCCGGCGAACGCGAACGGGCTCGACCCGACGAACATCTCGCTGCTGTCCAGCCGCAACACGGCACTCAACGACGTGCTCGTCAGCGGCGCGCACAAGTACAGGTTCAGTGTCGCCACCCCGCGGCTGGCCCCGTTGTGCTCACCCGACAGCGACCGTCTCGGCGCCGACATCCAGGGACTGGACAGCGCGCACCCCTTCCATCCGACCGGCATCGGCTCGATCCGGCTGGCCTCGGCCGTGGTGCAACAGATCGGGTCGGGCACCCAGCCGGCAACGGCGGCCCGACGCGGGTGATCGGCGCGTCGAGCCACCGCACGTCGCCGTACATCAACGGCACGCCGCCGCTCGGCGAGGGCGATCCGAGCACAGCGTCGGCGGCGTCGAGCACGGCGGTCATCCCACGACCGGTGCCTCCCGGCGGGTGCGGCAGGCACCGATCGCAGGTGCGTGTCCGCGGCACGTGAGCAGTTCAGTGCCGCGGAGGTCGGGCTACGGCGTCCGGCGACGTCATCGACCACTTCCACCGCTACGCCGAGGACTTCGCACTGCTGCGGCAGCTCGGGCACAACACCCACCGGCTGTCGCTGGAATGGTCCCGGATCGAACCGGCCCCCGGCGAGTTCAGCCGGGCCGCCGTCGCGCACTACCGGCGGGTCCTCACCGCCCTCGCCGGCACCGGCATGACCGCCTTCGTCACCCTGCACCACTTCACGCTGCCCCGCTGGTTCGCGGCCCGCGGCGGCTGGCTCGGCCCGGACGCCGTGCGGCTGTTCGCGCGATACTGCAGGCACGTCGCGGCCGAGCTCGGCGACCTGATGCCGTTCGTCTGCACCATCAACGAACCACAGATGATCGCCCTGCACGGCTACCTCGAGGGCTACCACCCGCCCGCCATGACCAACCCCGTGCTGTGGAAACGGGTCGGCCGGACCCTGCTCGACGCCCACCACGCCGCGGTCGGCGCCGTCCGGGCCGCATCACCCGGTTCCCGGACCGGACTGGCCGTGCAACTGCCGCTGCTCGCGCCGATCCGCGCCGATCCGGCCTGCGACGCCTTCCACCGCACCATGCGGCACGAGATCGTCGACCTGTACCTCGACGGGCTCACCGGCCCCGACCGTGGCGACTGGCTCGGCGTGCAGTACTACCGCATACAGTGGGTCGATCCGGCCTCCCCGACCTTCTTCGCCGACCCGCCACCCGGCACACCGGTGACGCAGATGGGCTGGGCCGTCCATCCCGACGGCCTGCGCGTGATCCTGCACCGCGCCGCGGCGACCGGCCTGCCGCTCTACGTCACCGAGAACGGCATCGCCACCGAGGACGACACCGAGCGCCTCGACTACCTCGACGGGCACCTCACGGCCACCGCCCAGGCGATCCGCGAAGGCGTCGACGTCCGTGGCTACCTGCACTGGTCCGCGTTCGACAACTTCGAATGGAGCGAGGGCTACCGCCCCAAGTTCGGCCTCAGCGCCGTCACCGACGAGCACACGCGCGTCGTCAAACCCTCCGCCCACGCCCTGGCCCGCGTCGCCGCCGGCCGGCTCGACGTCCTGCGCACCGGGAGCCGCACACCGTGAGCGGCCCGGCGCATCGCCGCCCGCTGCGCCGGCGACACCTGCGGCCCGATCGTTGAACCATTCGTCTCAGGTAGGGTATGGATGGTATTCGGGGGAGTTGTGTCGGTGGGCAGCACGCCCCTCAACCATGTAAGAGGCCACCTCATGGATCAGCAAGGCCGCGCCGTCCACAGGTTCCGACGGGGCGCGGGCACGTGAGGACGACCGAGCAACCCGCGCTAGCGCCGGCGGCGGCGCGGACGCGCGAGCGGTACATCGACGTGTGGCGAGCTGCCGCGGTGGTGCGGATCGTGGTGTACCACGGCAGCGGCCTGGCCTGGCTGACGCTGTTGTTCCCGGCGATGGGGCTGATGTTCGCCCTCGCGGGGTCGCTGACTGCCCGCTCGCTGGACCGCTCACCGTCACACGTCGTGCGGGGACGGCTACGCAGGCTGCTGCCGCCGCTGTGGGCGTACGCGGCGATCATGCTGCCGTTGACGTTCAGCGACGGCTGGGGCCCGTTCCTCGACGAGGCCCGGGAACGCATCGACCTGCTGTGGTGGATCGTGCCGGTCGAGTGGCCACCGCCCGGGGGCGCCGAGTGGGGCTGGATGGTCACCGCGGTGCTGTGGTATCTCGTCGCGTACCTGTGGTTCGTGGTGCTGTCACCGGTGACACTGCGGATCTTCCGTGCATGGCCGGTCCCGACGGTGCTGGTGGCCCTGGCCGCTCCGGTGCTGCTGCACTGGGAGCTGATCACCGTCGGTGGTTCGTTCGAGTCGCTGACGCGGGACCTGTCGACGTACTTCGCGTGCTGGATCGTCGGTTACGCCCACCGCGACCGGCTGCTGCACCGCATCCCGGGACCGGTCTTCGCCGCCGTCGTGCTGGTGCTGGCCGGGGCGGCGGCCGTGTGGTTGTTCCGGCACGGCGGCGGACGCGCCGACTTCGACCTCAACCATCATCCGGTCGCCAGCGCGTGGTGGTCGGCGGCGTTCGTCGCCGCGGTGCTGCGCTGCGATCAGCCACTGCGCTGGTGGCGGCCCGGCGGCCGGCTCGACCGGTTCGTCGCCGTGATCAACGCCCGGGCCGTCACCATCTACCTGTGGCACTTCCCGATGCTCGGGCTGGCGCAGTACCTGCTGGACGGCACGAACCTCGGCGACTGGTCCCGCCGTGTGCTGACCACCGGCATCGTCGCCGCCGCCACGTGCGTGCCGGTGCTGGCGGTGGGCTGGGTCGAGGATCTCGCAGCCCGCCGGTCACCCGGGCTGCTGCCGCAGATGCCGCCCAAGTCCGCCGGCACCGGTCCATTGCCGTCACCGTCGCCGTCGCCTGCTGAGCCGCGCACCGGCACGCCTGACCCGTGGGCCCGCCGGACCTTCGCCGCGTTCGGCGTCGCGGCGCTTGCGGCCGTGGTCGTCGCCGGTGGATGGACCGGCAGCGGCACCTCCGGCGACTCCGGCAGCAGCGGCCGGCAGCCGGTCCATGAGCAGGAGGACTTCGTCAGCGACCTGCCCTACACCGCGCTGCGCAACGGTCTGGGCCCGATCGAGCGCGACCGCGCCAACGGCACCGCCGAGCCCGACGACGGCAACCCGATCGTCATCGCCGGTGTGGCCTACGAGCGGGGGCTCGGGATCGCCACTCCCAGCGCGGTGCGGCTGTACCCGAAGCCGGGCTGCCTGCGTTTCACCGCGGTCGTCGGTATCGACCCGGCCAACGACACGGGCACCGCCACCTTCCAGGTGGTCGTCGACGACTCGGTCGTCGCGACCGTCGGGCCGCTGGAGGCCGGGCAGTCAGGAGACATCGCCGTCGACATCATCGGCGCGTCCCGCCTCGATCTGATCGCGGAGGACAACCAGGGATCCGTGACCGCCGCCTGGGCCGACGCGAAACTGGTCTGCTCCCAGTAGCCGGTCCGTCCAGCGGGCCGGCGACGTGGCACCCGGCCCGCAACGCTGCGGCAGCACCGGCAGCGCTACGGTGTCATCGAGAAACGTCGTCCGCCCTGTTGCGTCCAGCGCCTTGCGAGGCGGCGACACGGCGACCGGAGCCGGCGATGCGGCACAGGTGGATGTGGATGCTGTGAGGATTTCAACGCGGACGGCCCTGCTCGCCGTCACCGGCAACGCCGTCGTCATGGGCGTTGTCGGGGTCACCGCTCCGATCGGGTGGCTGCTCGTGCCCGGCATAGCGGGGATGGCGTCCCGGCCGCGGATCGCCGCGTTGATGTCCGGCTGGGCGGGTGCGCTGATCCTGCTGTCGGTGGCGGTGCCGATCGTCCCGGGCCACCGCGGCGACCGGGGGTCGCTGGTCGCGTCCGCGGTCTGCCTGGCGGTCATGCCCGTGCTGTCGTGGCAGCGACGGACCCTCCGGGTGCGGGCCACGGCGACGAGCACCATCGACGCGGGCGCCGGTGGGGTCCGCCGCCCGGTGGTGCTGGCGGTGTCGCGGCTGCCCGGCGAGATCGCCGTCATGGTTCCCCGCCCGGGCGGCGGCGTGTGGGCGATGATCGGCCTGGTGATGGGCCAGGTGGCAGATCCGGTGCGGTGCGCGGAGGTCGTCGAGCGGGCGTTCCGTGCGGCGGCGCGTCGCGGCGGGGCCGGGCTGGAGCAGCTGCCGGTGCTGTTGACGCCACTGGTGCGGCGATACGCCCCGCACGGGTACGCGGTGGGCACATTCGTGCAGGTGGACCCGACCGGTGCGGTGCAGGTGCTGCGGTGCGGCGGCCCGGAGATCTTCGCGCTGCGGGGCACGGCGGACGGACCGGACGGTCAGACGTCCGTGGTGGATGCGGGGCCCGGCGAGGTACCGCTCGGAGCGGTGGCCGAGGTGACGCTGCCGCGGCACCTGCCGGACGATGCCAGGATCGCGATCGTGACGGCCGGATACGTCCTCGCCCATTACGACGACTACTCCGGCGCGGTGGACCACGCCCTGCGGTCGGATGACGCCGAGCTCGCCGCGGTGTGGCTGCTGACAGGCCCGGTCGGCGAGGCCGGCGGCACGAGCCTGACCGGCCCGGCGGTGGTGATCGACAGCATGTCCGGCGAACGGTGATCAGCTCGACGCCGAGGAACCGGTACCTGGCAACCGCGGTCACGGCCGGTGCAGGCAGGCCCGTGCCGCCGCGGTGAGCGCCTCGATGCCGGCGGGCACGGCGAGCGCGGCGTGCGGCGCGAACCGCGGCGAGTGGGGGCCCGGGACCTGCGTGAACCTGGCGGTGCCGGTCGTGGCGCGCCACTGCGCCGGGCCGATCACCCCGAGCATCCAGTAGGCGGTGGGTACCCCGTCGGCGGCGAACACGGCGAAGTCGTCGGCGGCGAGCGACGGCGGGCGGCACCGAACGCGTCGACGTGCGCCGCGCGCACCCCGCGGCGACCTGCGCGTCGGGACGGTTCGCCGGCGTCTGCGCGACCACGCCGATGCGGGGCTCGCCCGGCGTGCCGGCCGCCGCGCAGGTGGCCCGGGCGATCCGTTCCACGGCCTCGCGCATGCGGGTCAGGGTCGCGTCCGAGTGGGCCCGCAGCGTGACGCCGATGGTCGCGCTGTCGGCGATGACGTTGGCGCGCACACCGGCGGACAACCGGCCGACGGTGAGCACCGCGGGCTCGGACGGGTCGACCTGCTGGGCACGGACGGTCTGCAGCTGCACCACGGTGAGCGCCGCGGCGAGCAGCGGATCGACCCCGAGGTGCGGCATCGCGGTGTGCCCGCCGACACCGTCGATCGTGATCTCCAGGGTCACGCACGCCGCGGTCATCAGCGGGCCGTGCGCGACCATCCCGGCCGGCAGCGGCGCGCAGTGCTGGGCGAGGGCGAGGTCGGGGCGGCCCCACCGGCGGTACAGGCCGTCGGCGAGCATGGCGGCCGCGCCGGTCAGGGTCTCCTCGGCGGGCTGGCCGACCGCCAGCAGTGTGCCCCGCCACCCGCCGCGGTCGGCTGAGAACGCCTCGGCCGCGCCGGCGAGCGCGGCCAGGTGCAGGTCGTGGCCGCAGGCGTGCATCACCGCGGTCCTCGTGCCGTCGGCGTCCGCGGCGTGGACGTCGCTGGCGTAGGGCAGGCCGGTGCGTTCGGCGACGGGCAGCGCGTCGAGCTCGGCGCGCAGCAGGACCGTCGGCCCGTCACCGTTGACGAGCCGGCCCACGACCCCGTGGCCGCCGACGCCGGTGGCCACGTCGAACCCCGCGCGGTGCAGCGTGCCGGCGAACACCGCCGCGGTGCGTTCCTCGGCCCCGGACAGCTCCGGGCCGGCGTGCAGCTGCCGGTACAGCGCCAGCGCGTCCCGCACGATCTGGTCCGGTACCCGCTCGCGCGTGTTCATCAGCGCAACGCTGCCGGACGGCACTCACACATCGCTCACATCCCGCTGTCGCCGCACGTCGCCGAGGTGGAGTCGATACGTGATGACGGCGCGGTGGACTGAGCCGGCACGGGCGTTCCGTGCACCGGTAGGACAGCCCGGCCGGGGAAGACGCAAGGGAGTACACCCATGATGCACGACCGCACCGAGCTCGACCTGATCGCCGCGGAGATCCTCGCGCTGGAGACCGAGACCTTCGCGATCGCCGACTACACCGATGTCACCGAGGCGATCCTCGCGTCGACCTCCAGCTCGGCGACCACCTCGACCACCAGCAGCACCACGTCGAGCACGAGCAGCGCCTCGACGACGTCCTGCTGCGGCTGACCCCGCACCCGACAGCGCACCCCGGCGCGCTCGCCGGGTGACGACCGCCGCCGGTCTCCCGGCGGCGGTCGTCATATGCCTGGGACGCGTACTGCCGGGTAGCCCGCAGTAGACGGTTCTGCGTACTTGCCGTCGATCGACGCCGGTCAAAAGATACATCCATGGATCGCTCAGTCGCCACCGCGCGAGTGTCCACATCGGACCGAACCGTCCAGACCGCGTTCGCCTGTCACGTCCACGTGCCGCACCAGGGCGGGCACACATGATCTTCCGGGTGCTCGGGCCGCTGTCGCTCGCCCACGGCGGCGACGCGGTCGTGCTGCCGCCGTCGAAGGTCGCCAGCCTCCTCGCGGCGCTGCTGGTCCGCCCCAACGAGGTCGTCTCGATCGGGACGCTGCAGGAGGCGGTCTGGGGTGACGACCAGCCGGCCGCCGCCAGGGCGGCCCTGCAGACCTGCGCGATGCGGCTGCGCCAGCTGTTCGTCCGGCACGCGATCGGCACCTCCTCCATCGAGACGGTGCCCGGCGGATACCGGTTCAACGCGTCCGGGGAGACCGCGGACCTGCTCCGCTTCCGTGAGATGACCCTGGCCGCCGAAGCGCAGAGCGACCCCGGCCGGCGGCTGGTCCTGCTGGAGGGAGCTCTGGCGCTCTGGCGCGGACCGCTGCTGGCCAACGTGCCGTCCGACAGCCTGCACCGCGACGTCGTGCCCCGGCTCACCGAGGAACGCCTGCGGGTGCTGGAGCGGCTCTGCGAGCTCAAGATTCGGCAGGGGCTCGCCGCGTCGGCGCTGGCGCAGCTCTGGGACGCCACCCGCACACACCTGGGCAACGAACGGCTGGCGGAACTGCTCATCGAGGCGCTGTACCGCACCGGACGCCAGGCCGACGCACTGGCCGAATACCGCCGGGTGAAACAGTTCCTCGCCGGCGAACTCGGTGTGGATCCCGGTCCCCGGCTGCGCAGACTCGAACTGAGCATCCTCGTCGGCGAGACCTGGGCGGAGCCCGATGAGCCCACCGGGACCTCCGGGCTCCCCGAGCTGACCGGGCCCGCCGGGACCGTCGCGATCGCCGGGGTCGGCGCCACCACCGAGCCCGCGGCCGCGCATCCCGGCATCGAGGCACCGCAAGGGTTCCTCGGGCGTTCGGCGATTGCCGGACCGCTCACCTCCCGGCTGCGCGCCGGAGCGGGGATCGTGGTGCTGACCGGCCCTCCCGGTGCCGGCAAGACAGCCCTCGCCCGCCACCTCGCGGCCGCGGTACGCGACGACTTCCCGGGCGGCCAGCTCCTGCTCGACATGCGGCAGGCCGACGGGACACCGGTGAGTGCCGACGACCTGACCGGCCGGCTGGCGGCCTGGCCACGCCCCCACCCGTCGGCGCCCGGCCTGCTGATCCTCGACGACGTCGCCGACGTGCGGCAGGCCCTCGCCACCGCGCCGTACTGGCCGGCCGGCGACACGGTGCTGCTCACCAGCCAGTTCGGCCTCGCCGGCGTGGTCGCGCGGTTCGGCGGGTCCATCGAACGCGTCGGCGGGTTCGACCCGGCGGAGTCCGTTACCCTGCTGGCGGCCATCCTCGGCAGCGAGCGGGTCGAGGCGGAGCCGGCGGCGGCACGAGCACTCGCCGACCTCTGCGATCACCTGCCGCTCGCGCTGCGCATCGCCGCCGCACGACTGCTGACCAGGACGGCGAGCCTGGCCGCGTCGGTCGCCTGGCTGCACGGCAACCCGATCGGGCGGCTGGCCCTGCCCGGCGACCCGGACATGACGCTGCTGGGCCGGCTGGACCGGGCGGTGCACCGGCTGCCGCCGCCGCTCGTCACCGCGCTGCTCAGTCTCGGCACCCTCGACCCGGACCCGCTCGACCTGGCCGGCGTGGCGCACCGCCTGCAGGTCACACCGGACGCCGCCGAGACGGTCCTCGACCAGCTCGCCGACGCCAGCCTGATCGAGGACCAGGCCGGGCAGTTCCGGATCCCCGGACTGCTGCGGCGCTACGCACGGGCCTGCGCCAGCACCACCGTCGACGGCCGGCGATCCACCGCGGCCGCCGGCGCCACCCTGTCTGCCGTCTGAAACGGAGCCTCCATTGAGCACTGCGTTCGAATCGGTTGCCGGCACCAGACCACGGATCCGGCGCGACATCCTGTTCACCGCGGCCTACGACGGCGTGCTGTTCCACAACTCCTCCGGCGGCTTCAAGATCACCTCGTCGAGCGCCTACCGGCTGGCCGCGCTGCTGGTGCCGTTCCTCGACGGATCCCGCACGGTGGCCGAGCTGTGCGCGAAACTGCCCGACCCGCAACGGGGCATGGTCGGCGAACTGGTCGGCGCGCTGCTGACCCGCGGTTTCGCCCGTGACGTCCCCGCCGGCGAGGCCGACCCCGCGGCCGTGCTCGGCGCGGACGTGGCCAAGCAGTTCGGCGCGCAGATCGGCTACATCGACCACTACACCGACGGCGCACCGCACCGGTTCGCCGCGTTCCGCGACAGCACCGCCGTCGTCGTCGGCGACGGACCGGTGGCGGACGCGTGCGCACTGGGCCTGGTCCGCAACGGGATGGCACGGGTGGCCGTCACCGGTCACCACGACGGATCGGCCGCCGCCGAGGCCGCACAACTGGACGCGGCGGGCGTGCCGTCCGCGGTGCTGGACTGGCGGTGCGACGAGCCCACCTGGGCGGACCTGGCCGACGCCGACATCGTGCTCGTGGCCGGCGGATCCGGCGCGGCCGGCGCCGCACGGCTGACGCACCGCCTCCTCGCGGCCGGGATCCCCGAGGGCAAGACCCTGCTGCCGGCCTGGACCTTCGGCCGCCGGGTCGTCGTCGGCCCCGCCGCGGGCACCGACCGCCGGGGCTGCTGGTACTGCGCCATGCTGCGGCTCACCGCCAACGACGACGGCGGCGCCGCGGCCGAGATCTGGCGTGGTGTCGCGGTCGGCGGGCCGGCACCGGACACCCCGGCGGGCCCCCTCGCGGCGATGATCGGCAACCTGCTCGCCTTCGAGGTGTTCCGGCTCACGACCGGCGCCCTGCCGGCCGAGACCAACGGCCGGGTCATCGTGCAGGACCTCGAGTCCCTCGACGTCGTCAGCGAGGAACTGCTGCCGCACCCCCGGTGCGTCTACTGCCCGCCGGTGCCCGCGCCGGCCCTGCCGCAGCAGCTCACGCTGGACCCGCCGCGGCCCGCCGCCACCGATGACGACGCCACGACCGACGCCGCCGCCGAGCGGCTGTCCGCGCGGGACCGCCTCGTGCAGCCGCGGACCGGGGTCTTCCAGCGGTACCAGGACGAGGACTGGGACCAACTGCCGGTGAAGATCGCGACGCTGGTGTTCACCGACCCGGACGGCACACCACGACAGGTCAACGCCTTCGACGTGCACCACCTCGTCGGCGCGCGGACCCGTGCCCTCGCGCACGCCGCCGTCGCCTACGCCGACCGGCTCGGCGTGCCGGACGCCGGGCCCGGCACCGGCACCGACGCGACGGTCACCGGCCGGTCGCTGATCCACCACGGGCCGGTGGACGTGCCGCGCGCCCAGGTGGAGCCGTTCGGCACGGCCAACGCGGGGCGGGCCGCCGAGCCGACCCGCGCCGGCGCCGGCGCCGGCTTCGACACGGCCGCGGCGATCGCGGACGGGCTGTCCTCCGCACTTGCGTACGCCGCGCTGCAGGGCGCCATCTGCGGCGCCGCGCCGTCGCGGGTGCCCACGGCCGACCTCGGCGACGACCCGGAACTGTGCTTCCTGACCAGGGCGGCGGCGAACCTGGGGGTCACGGCCGACCTGCTCGACCTCGCCGCGAGCGCGCCCGGCGGCGCCCACGTGCTCCTGGCCCGGTGCACCGAGCCGCGTGACGGCGCGAAACTGTGGGCGGTCGCCGCAGGCCCGTCGTGGCGGGAAGCGGCCGTGCGGGCCCTCTGCGACCTGGTCGGACAGGTGCAGCTGCGGCAGCAGTCGCCCGACCCGCAGGCCACCGACGGGCGCGACGGCTTCCTGACCGACTTCGACCCAGACACCCTCGCCACGGCCGGTGTGGCCGCGGCGAGGACCGGCGCCACCGGCGACTGGCAGGGCGTGCTGGATGCCCTGGACGCGGCCGGAACGGACGCCGTGGTGGTCCTGACCGGCGGCGCCGACCTCCCCGCCCACGGCCTGCACACGGTGCGCGTCGTGCTCACGGACCGGGCCCGCGGATGAGCCTGCGCATCACCGGGGCGCTCAGTGCCCTGCTGAGCACCGACGCGCCCGCGGTCGTCGTCCACCCGCTCGGGGTCAGTGACGAAAGGAGCGCCGACGGGCAGGCGCCGGCGTCCACGCAGGTGCTGGTGTACGGCCGGCACGCACTGCTGCTCGCACCGGCGGGCCCGCGCGGATGCACCCGCTGCCTGGCCCGCCGGTGGCAGGCGGTCCGGCCGCCGGACCTGCGCGACGCGCTGGAACTGGGCGGCGACACCGTGGCGGCCGGCGAGTGGCCGTACGCCGTCGCGTTCGTGGCCGACGCCCTGCGGGCACTGCACGCCGCGGCGGCAACCGCCGCAACCGCCGGCACGCCCACCGTCTACGACCTGAACGTGGAGACGCTGCGGGTCGGCCGGGTGCCGCTCGTACCCGACCCCGACTGCCCGCAGTGCGGCCGGCGGGCGCCGGACACGCCCACGCCACCACGGCTCACCCCGAGCCCCAAGCGCGCACCGGACGCCTTCCGGGCCCGCGACGCCGCCGACTACCCGTTGTCGCCGGCCGCATTCGTCAACCCCGTCTGCGGCCCGCTGGGCGCCTCCGTGTGGCCCGACCACACGTCGACGTCGACGGCACCGGTGCACGGCGCCTTCCACCCCAGATCCGGGCACCACCTGCGCGAGATGCTCTGGGGCGGGCACGCGGACAGCTACGGGCGCAGCCTGCGGCTCGGCCTGCTGGAAGGTCTCGAACGCACCGCGGGCCTGCGCCCGGCCCGCACGCGCACCACCGTGACCGCCACGCTGGACGAGCTCGGCGCCGACGCGCTCGACCCTCGCACCTGCGGGTCCTACTCGGACGAGTTCCACCGGCACAACCCGCACATCACACGGTTCGCGCCGGACCGGCCCATCGCGTGGGTGTGGGGATGGTCGCTGCGTGACGACCGGCCGATCCTGGTCCCCGAGGTCCTCGCCTACTACTTCTGCGCGCCGGTCGAGGACCGCTTCGTCCAGGAGAACTCCAGCGGCTGCGCGTCGGGCGGCAGCCTGGTCGAGGCGGTCTACCACGGCCTGATGGAGGCGATCGAACGCGACGCGTTCGTGCTGGCCTGGTACGGCCGGCGGACCCTGCCGGAGATCGACCCCGCGACCAGCGGCCGCACCCAGACCCGGGTCATGGTGGACCGGCTGGAGATGTACGGCTACCGCGCCCGGTTCTTCGACGCCCGGTGCACGTTCGACATCCCGGTCGTCACGGCCGTCGCCGAACGCGTCGACGGCGGGTTCGGCACCCTGGCCTTCGGCGGCGGTGCGAGCCTCGACCCGGAGACCGCGATCGCCGCGGCCCTGTGTGAGATCGCCTCCGACGCGGTCATGGTCGGCGTGCGGGCCGCCGCCGACGAGGCCAGACTCCGCGCGATGGTCGACGACTACGACCAGGTGTGGGGCCTGCACGACCATCCGCTGCTGTACGGGCTGCCACAGATGCGCCGGCACGCGTCGTTCCTGCTGGACGCCGGAGCGCCGGCGCGCCCCGTCAGTGATACCTACGCCGGGACCCGCCCGGCCCCGGCACCCGCCGGCGACCTCCTCGACGACCTCACCACCTGCGTGCGGATGGTGACCGCGCAGGGGTTCGACGTGATCGTCGTGGACCAGACCACGCCGGAGCAACACGACCTCGGCCTGCACACGGCCGGGGTGACGGTGCCCGGGCTCCTGCCGATCGACTTCGGCTGGCAACGCCAGCGGGCACTGACCATGCCCCGCCTGCGAACCGCCGCCCGCGCCGCCGGCCTGGCCGGCAGTGACCTGCGCGAGGGCGACATCCACCGAGTTCCGCACCCCTACCCGTGAGGTGAGGCGTTGACGACCACCGCGATGACCGATACCGGCTACGCGTCCGAGTACGCGTCGATGATCCTGCAACGCAACCGGATCCCGATGCCGTCGGCGGACTTCGTGCCGAACTGGCCGGACAAGCCCCGTCCGACGAAGCACTACCCGGGCGCCCTGTCGTTCCCGCTGCCCGACGACCCGCAACCGGCCGCGCAAGCCGCAGACCCGCCCGATGAGCGCGGCGAGCCCGGCGAGCCCGGCGAGCCCGGCGACGAGCCGTTCACGCTGCCGGTCCTGGGCGCGATGCTGCGCGACTCGTACGGGCTGACCGGCCGGCGGCTCGCCATCCAGGCCAATACCGACGTGCACGGCTACCCGTTCTACGCACGGGCGAACTGGAGCCGCGGCACCGCCTCCGGCGGAGGGCTCTACCCGTGCAGCGTCTACTGGATCGCCGGCCCGGGCGCCGGGGTCTGCCCAGGGGTGTACCACTACGCCTGCCGCACCCATGCGATGCAGCGGCTGCTCGCCGGTGACGTCACGCACCTGGTCCGCGCCGCCCTCGGCACGGACACCGGCGCCTCGCAGTTCCTGGTCGTCGGGGTCAAGTACTGGGCGAACGCGTTCAAGTACAACACGTTCGCCTACCACGCCGTCTCGATGGACGTGGGCACGCTCGTGCAGACCTGGCGGCTGCTGGCCGGTGGGCGGCGGCGGATCGCCCCGCACTTCTGGTTCGACCAGGCGGCGCTGGGCGGGTTGCTCGGGCTGCCGGACGACGAGGAAGGCCTGTTCGCCGTCGTGCCACTGACCTGGGCCACCCCGGCGGCCGGCGTCGGTCCGGGCCCGGCCGGCGCCGTGGCCGTGCGCCGGCGCGACCAGGAGAAGTCACGGGTCGTGCTGACCTTCGACGCGGTGCGCCGCATCCACCGCGCGACCGCGGCGGCGGCCGATGACCGGCCGGCGCCCGGGTCACTCGCCGCGGCGGCGGCCGCCCCGCCGACCGGCGGCGGAGACCGGATCGCCCTGCCACCGGCGAGGCCGCCGCAGATGCCGGTCCGCGCCGCCCTGACCCGGCGCCGCAGCAGCTTCGGCCGGTTCGACGCCAGCGTGCCGATGACGACTGCGGACCTCGCGGGCCTGCTCGTCGCCGCACAGGCCGCGCAGCTGCCCACCGAGGTCGCCACCCCCGGCGACGGCCACCTCGTCAAGCTCTACACCTTCGTCAACCACGTGCGCGGGGTCCCGGCCGGCAGCTATGAGTACGACCCGGCGCGCCACCAGCTGCGGGCCGTGCGGACCGGCTCACCCGCCACCTTCCTGCAGCGCAACTACTTCCTGCCCAACTACAACCTGGAGCAGGCCGCAGCGGTCGTGGTGCCCGCCGTGCGCGTCGGCGCCGTGCTGGAGGCGACCGGGCCCCGCGGCTACAACGTCGTCAACGCCACGATCGGCGCCGTCGCGCAGACGTTCTACACCGCCGCTGCGGCGCTCGGCCTCGGCTGCGGCGTGGCGCTCGGCTTCGACGGCGTCTCCTACATCGAGGAGCTCGGCCTGACCGCGACCGGCGAGACGCCCCTGCTCATCATGCTGGCCGGCCACGAGCGGGCACTGACCAGCGACTACCGATACGAACTGCGGTGAACCGGCGATGACCACCATCCTCCCCGCCACCAGGCCGTCCACCCGGCTGCTGGGCCGGTACTTCGCCGTGCGGGTCGGCGGCCTGCCGTACGACACCGTCGCGGCGCTGCGGTGCGACCGGGCAACCGCCTGCGCCGCGGAGATCCTCGACCTGGAGGCGCAGCTCGCCGCCGAAGCCGGACCGATCACCGACCTGCTGCACGACCTGATCGGCGCGAACGACGACAGCGGATCCCGCCGGGAGCTGCTCGTGTTGCGCAGGACGATCTTCCAGGGCAGACTCCCCGCCGACCCCGGCGGCGCCCTCGCCGCGGTCCTCGCCGTCGACCAGGCCGCGGCCGCGGCGGTCCGCGAGTGGCTGACCCGCCGGCAGCACCTCACCGACCGGCAGCGGGACCTCGCGGCGCTGCTGGACACCGACGTCGCCGCGAGCCGCGCGCAACTGTGGCGGCTCTGCGGCGATCCGCGGCTGCGGGCCGGGATGCAGGTCGCCTCGCCCGCACTGGACGAGCAACTGGTGGCGTTGACCGGCCGCACCGCCGCATCACCGGCGAAGAAGCTGCGCCGGGTCGAGCGTTCGGTGCTGTCCTACCTGTACCGCACCGCGTGCAAGACCAGCCCGTTCAGCTGGTTCACCGGCATCGGCGTCGGCGAGTTCACCGGCACCGCAGGCGACCCCGCTGGCGACCCGCCCGGCGACACAGCGCTGGAGGTGGCAGCGACCTGGCACAGCCACGTCCGGCTCAACGTGGTCGTGCTGACCCGGATCGTGGACGCCGTCTGCGCCGACGTCACCCGCCGCGGCGACCTGCCGATGGTGCTGAGCCCCGGCCTGCGACAGGACCCGGAACGGATCCGGTACGTGCGCCGCTGGGTCACGCAAGGCGACGACAAGGCCCCGGTCAGCTTCGACGCGATCCAGGACGGCCTGTTCTACCTGCGCCGCAGCGGCCTGCTCGACGGGCTCACGGCCCTGCTGCAGCGCGGCGGCGCCTGGCGGTGCGCGGACCTGACCGCCTGGCTGCGGCGGCAGACCCGGGCCGACCCGCAGCGCTGCGACGAGTACGTGTCGATCCTGCTGCGGCTCGGCGTCCTGCAGATCGACGGGTTCGCCGTCGACGTGCACACCCCCGATCCGCTGCGGCAGCTGCGCGACTTCCTCACCACGCTGCGGCGGCCGTGGGCCGACGAACTGGCGCAGCGGCTCGCCGCGCCGATCGCCCACATCGAGGCGTTCCGCGACGGCGGGATCGCCGAACGCCGCACGGCGATGCACCGGCTGCGGGAGGCGCTCCGCGACGTCCTGGACCACCTGGGCGCCGCATCGGTCTCGCTGCCGCGGGCACTGCTGTACGAGGACTGCCGCGTCGGCGGCGAGCTGTCCATGCCGGCCGGCGCTTGGCACCGGTTCGCCGGGCACGAGCTGGCCGCCGCCGAGGCGGTGCTGCCGGCGTTCGACCTGACGCTGCCGCACCGGATCATGTTCCACGGCTTCTTCGTCGCCCGGTACGGCGCCGGCGGGCGCTGCGACGACCTGCTGCGCCTGGTCGAGGACTTCCACGACGACCTGTACGACCAGTACCTGATCAGCACCGCCGACGTCAGGCCGTTCGCCGAGGACGGCTCCTACCGTCCGGAGGAGAACTGGCTGGGCCGGCCCGAGCTGGCCCTGCTCGACCGGGTCCGGCAGGACCTCGCCGGTCACCTGCGCTCCGCCGCGCAGGCGGCACCCGGCGCGGCGGAGATCCGGCTCGACCCCGCGGCGCTGCACGAGATCGGGGGCGGCCTGCAGGACCTGTTCGGCGGTTTCCGGCCGCAGAGCCACCTCATCCAGGTGGTGCCGCGCCCGGAGGGGCCGCTGCTGGTGCTCAACCAGTCGCTGGGCGGGTTGTCGTTCCCGTTCAGCCGGTTCACGCACTGCTTCGACGGCCTCGACAGCGGGCCCGGAGGCGGGCCGCTGCCGGCGCGGCTGCGCGCCCAGGCCGCCGCGGTGGCCCCGCCCGGCGCCGTGTTCGCCGAGGTGACCGGCGGCCCGGTGACCACCAACCTCAACCTGCACGCGCAGCTGACCGACTACGTCATCGTCTGCCCCGGTGAGACCAGCCTCGCGCCGCAGGAGTGCCAGATCCCGCTGTCGGACCTGTACCTGCGGCACGACCCCGCCACCGACCGGGTGATGCTGCGCTCCACGCGGCTGGACCGGGAGGTGATCCCGGTCTACCTGGGCTACCTGGTGCCCATGGCGCTGCCGCAGCTGCACCGCACCCTGCTGCTGCTGTCGCCGACCTCCCTGGCCACCTTCGACGTGTGGCGCGGCGTGCCCGCGCCGCCACCGGCCGACGGCGTCGTCGCGCGCCCCCGGGTCCTGATCGGCGACGTGGTGGTGAGCCGGCGCAGCTGGTCGACGACGCCCACGGCGCTGCCCCGCCGGACCGACGGCGACACCGACGCCGCCTGGTTCCTGCGATGGCAGCGGTGGCAGCGGGCACACCGGCTTCCGGCACAGCTGTTCGCGACGGTCCACAGTGGATTCGGCGGCCGGCCGAAGCCGCAGTACGTCGACTGCGGCAGCTACCTGTCGCTGGTCGCGCTCGAGTCGTCGCTGGAGGACACCACCGACCGCGTCGTGTTCCGCGAGATGTTGCCGTCCGGCGACCAGCTGACCGCCGCGTCGCCCGGCGGGCGGCACGTCACCGAGTTCGTCATCGAGACCTTTCCCAGTTCCCGAGCGCCGGAAACGAACCCTGGAGCCGACGATGCCTGACCCCACAGCCCAGCCCGGATCGTGGCTGGGCATGCACATCTTCTACGGCGCCAACGCCCGGCCGATGGTGCTGGACTGCGTCCGGCCGCTGGTCGACGAGCTGACCACCCGCGGCCTGCTCGACTCGTACTTCTACATGAACTACTGGCAGGAAGGCCCGCACGTCCGGCTGCGGCTCAAGCCCCGCACCGCCGCCGACGAGCCGGCGGTCCGCGACGCGGCCGAAGCCGCCGTCCAGCGGTTCCTGGCGGACCGCCCGGCGCTGTACGAGATGAACGCCGGCTTCCGCGGCGAGCTGCACGAGATGCTGTTCCGCCTCGAATACCCCAACGGCGGCCCGCAGGAGCTGCTCGCCGCCGACGGCACCGCGGCGATGCAGCCCAACAACTCCTTCGCCTACCGGCCCTACGAACCGGAGTACGGCAAGTACGGCGGCGCGCAGGGTGTCGCGCTGGCGGAGTGGCACTTCCGCCACTCCAGCGACCTCGTCATCGACCTGGTCGCCACGATGAACCTGCACCTGCGGCCGGTGGTCCTCGGCATCGCCAGCCAGCTGATGCTGGTGATGGCGGGCACGTTCCTGCCCGGCCGCGACCAGCTCGCCACCTTCTTCGACAGCTACCACCAGTTCTGGCGGCACGCGTTCGGCGGTGCCGGTCTCGTGGACAACATCGACTACGACGGCATGTACGACCGCGTCGCCGCCGACCTGGACCGGCGCTTCCGGCCCATCCTCACCGCGCTCGACCAGGGCGAGCCGCACCGGCTGCCGGTGCTGCTGCGCGGGTGGGCCGAGCACGCCGCGCAGCTGCGCGAGCGGGTGGTGCTGCTGGCCGGATCGGGTGCGCTGACCTTCGCCTACCCCGAGGGCGCCGAGCCGGTCACCGTCACCGACGCGCATCAGGCCCTGATCCGGCTGCTGTCGCCGTACCTGCACATGACCAACAACCGGCTGTACGTCACGCTGCGCGACGAGGCGTACCTGGCGTACCTGATCGGCCGGGCGCTGCGCGAGACGGCGCCGGCGCGGTGACCGGCGTGACCGGCGTCGCCGGGGACCCCCAGGACCTGCTCGACGCGCGCCCACGGGTGCGGCCCGACCTGCTGATCTCCGCGGAGATGGGGCGCGGGCCCAACCGGATCCACCTGGTGAAGATCCGCGGCGGCCGGGTGTTCGAGGTCTCGGCGAAGGAGAGCTTCCTGATCCGCCACCTCGACGGCCACCTGACCGTGGCCGACGTCAGCGACCTGTACGCGGCCAGGTTCGGCCGGCGGCTCGGCCCGGCGCAGTGGTCGCAGCTGCTGTGGCTGCTGCATCAGCGGGACCTGCTCGCCGCGGACGGTCAGACCGCGGCGCATCCACCGCCCCGGCCGGGACTGCACCGGCTCGCCGGGGCGGTGCGGTGGGCGTTCACGGCGCCGGCCGGTCTCGCCGCCACGGTCGCGCTGCTGACGCTGTACACCATCGTCGCGGTGCAGTCGCCGCACCTGTGGCACGCCGCGCGGCCGGCGCTGCAGGACTGGCGCTCGATCGCCGGGGTCGTCGCGGTCTGCTACGTCGGCGCGATGCTGCACGAACTGGCCCACGGCGTCACCGCCACCCACTTCGGCTGCCGCGTGGTGCGCATCAACCTGTTCCGCCTGACCTGCCAGGTCGAGGACTACCAGTACCTGCCCGCCCGCGCCCACCGCGTCGCCATCGCCGCGGCCGGCGGCGTGCTGAACGCGCTCGTCACGGCACCCTTCGTCCTGGCCTGGTCGCTCACCGCACCCGCATCCGCCGGCCACCGGTTCGCGGCCGCGGTGGCCCTGGCAGGCACCGCGCAGAGCCTCGTCAACTACGTACCGGTCGCGCCGCTGGACGGCTACAAGATGCTCAGCCACCAGCTCGGCATGATCGCGCTCGGTCCGGAGAGCCGCCGCTACCTGTGGTCGCGCCCGCACCGGTGGCTGACGGGCCGGGGGGCGGCGTACCCCCGCCAGGCCCGGATCGCGCTCGGCCTGTACGGCACGGCGTGGCACGCGGCCGCGGCGGCGGCCGGCACCACCGTGGCCGTCGCCGGCGGCCGGTTGCTGGAACCGGCACTCGGCCGGGCCGGTTACGCCGCGTCCTGCGCGGCGGTCGTCCTGACGGTCACCCTCTGGCTCACCAGCCAACCCGGACTGCGTCCGGCACGCAGCCGAACCCACCAACCCGTCACACGAGAGGCGCGGCGTTGAAGACAAAGGCAATGCAGGCAGCGACTTCGCGGACACCCGCGGACACAGCCATCGAGGTCCAGCGGCTGCACAAGTCCTACGGCGCGGTCCAGGCCGTGAACGACGTGTCCCTGACCGTGCCGCGCGGCGAGTTCATCGGGCTGCTCGGCCCCAACGGCGCCGGCAAGACCACCCTCATCGAGATGATCGAAGGACTCCGGGTGCCCGACAGCGGGACGGTGAGCGTGCTCGGCCGCCGCCCGTACCCGCGCGATCCCGCGCTCCTGCCGCTCATCGGCGTGCAGACGCAGAAGTCGGCGTTCTTCCCGCACCTGACCGCCGTGGAGCACCTGGAGACGGTCGCCGCGTTCTACGGCCTCGACCGCGCCGCGGCGCAACGGGCCCTCGCACAGGTGGGCCTGACCGACTCGGCCACCGTCCGGGTGTCCAAGGTCTCCGGCGGGCAACGGCAGCGTCTGGCCATCGCCACGGCGCTGGTGCACCAGCCCGAGGTCATCTTCCTCGACGAGCCGACCGGAGCGCTCGACCCCCAGGCGCGCCGCGACCTGTGGACGATGCTGCGGCAGCTCAAAGCGGCCGGCCGGACCATCGTGTACACCACCCACCACCTCGACGAGGCAGAGGAGCTCTGCGACCGGGTCGCGATCCTGCACCACGGCCGGATCCTGACGCTCGGCACCCCGCACGAGCTCATCGGCCGCTCCGGCGTCGGCAGCCGGGTGCTGGTGCCGGCCACCGCGATGTCCGCGGAACAGGCCCGCGGCCTGGACGGCGTCGACGCCGCGACCGTCGGCGGCGACCTGCTCACCCTGCACACCCGGCACCTGGCCCGGGTCCTGGCGGCGCTGGGCGGCCACGGCGGCCTCGACGGCGTCCAGACCAGGTCGGCCACCCTCGAAGACGCATACCTGGAACTGATCGGAGCACAGTCGTGACCGCGTTCGCGGCCCTCACCCGGGCCTCCTTCAAAGCCAACACCCGCGACACCGCGACGATCTTCTTCACGTTCGCCTTCCCGCTGATCTTCCTGACCATCTTCGGCCTGATCTTCAAGGGCCAGCGGGTGGAGGAGACCGGCAACGGGTACATCGACTTCATCGCCCCAGGCGTCCTGGCCTGGGGACAGGCCAACGCGGCCTCGTTCGGGGTGGCCTTCTCCCTGATGCAGTGGCGCAAGGACGACCTGCTGCGCCTGATCCGGCACACCCCGGCCCCGCTGAGCGACGTGGTGCTCGCGCGGCTGGCGATCGCGGTCGGCGTCGGCGTCGCCCAGTGCGTGCTGTTCATCGGGGTGGCGACCATCCCACTGTTCGGCATGCACGTGTCCGGTCGCTGGCCGCTCGTGCTGCCCGTCATGCTGCTGGGCATCGCGGCGTTCCTCGGGCTCGGGCTGATCATCGGGGCCGTGTCCAAGACCCCCGAGGCGGTCAGCGCCATCGGCAACTGCGTGGTGATCCCGATGGCGTTCCTGTCCGGCGCGTTCATCCCCGTGGAGCTCATGCCCGCCTGGCTGCAGGACGTCTCGTACGCCATGCCACTGCGCTACCTGCTCGACGGTCTGGTCTACGCCCTGGCCGGCGCGGGCGAGGCCCGCGACTACTGGATCGCCTGCGGGGTGCTGACCGGCTTCGCCGCGGTGTTCACGGCGATCGGTCTGCGCCTGTTCAAGTGGAGCAACGAGGAGTGACGACGTCAGCGACCCGCCCGGCCGCGCGACCGGCGGACCGGCCGGCAACGACCACGGCCGCGGCGGCACCGCTCAGCGCCGCCGCGGCCCGGCTCCGGCGCGAACTGGACGTCCGCTGGTCGGCGAACCCGCCGGCCGGCGGGCGGGCACCGGCCGTAGTGACCCTCGGCGCCGCCGACCTCACGAACGAACCCGACGCGGCCCGCCGGCACGCCAACGTGCACCTGTCCGCGGGCACCGTCGTCATCGGACCGTGGGGCGGACCGGAGGGCCCCGACGCGGCGTGCGGGCACTGCTTCGGCGTGCGGTGGCAGCGGATGCGCGGGCGCACGGAACGCGACGCGCTGGAGACCGGCCGGCACCTCACCGCGGTCGGAGCCTGGCCGGAGCTGCCGCCGTACCTCGTCGACGCCGTGTGGCACCTGTTCCGCGCGATCGCCGAGCGGCCACCCACCGCCGGCCGCTTCCTCGACCCGGACAGCCGCGGCCTGTGCCGGGTCACCTCGATGGACCTCGGCAGCCTGCGCACGGTGACGGTGCCGGTGCTGCCGGAGCCGCTGTGCCCGAGCTGCGGCCGCGTGGAGGCCGACCTGCCGACGCGCTGGAGCGCGCCGCAGCACCGCCCGAAACCGGCACCGCACCGCTACCGCCTGCACGGCGCGCGCGACTACCGGCTTCCGGTCGGTGCGCTGGTCAACCCGGTCAGCGGTGCCATCGGCGCCGGGGCGCTGATGAACCCGGCCATGCCGACAACGTCACCGGTCACCGGGGGAGTCTTCATCCGCGGGTACGCCGGCCTGCTCGACGTCGCATGGAGCGGGCACGCCGCCGGCTTCGGCGACAGCCTGCGACTGGCCTACCTCGAAGGGCTGGAACGGTACGCGGGCACGCACCGCCGCCGCGCCGGGCCGCCGCTGCTGGCCGCCTACGCCGACGTCGCCGACCGGGCGCTGGACCCGGCCCGGTGCGGCGTCTACGCGGACGAGACCTATGACGCCGATCCGCTGGTGCAGCGCTTCGACCCGTTCCGGCCGATCCCGTGGGTGTGGGGGCACGTCGCCGGCACCGGCGAACCGATCATGGTGCCGCGGCGGTTGTGCTTCTACAGCTCCGGGGCACCCGGCGACAACTTCGTCCTCAGCTCCTCCAACGGCTGTGCCACCGGCAGCTGCCTGGAGGAGGCCGTCCTGTACGGCCTGCTGGAGCTGATCGAGCGCGACGCGTTCCTGCTCGCCTGGTACGCCCGGCAGCCGTTGCGCCGCATCGACCTCGGCTCGTGCGCCAGCGCCCACATCCGGGCGATGACCGACCGCGCCACGCTCGCCGGCTACGAGGTGCTCGCCTTCGACAACCGCACCGACCTGACCGTGCCCGTGGTCACCACCCTCGCCGTCCGGCACGACGGCGGCCGGGGACTGCTCGCCTTCGCGGCCGGCGCGCACCTCGACCCCGCGCAGGCGGTCGCCGCCGCACTGTCGGAGACCCTGTCCTACATCCCGGTCAAGGCCCGCACGACGCACCGCCGGCGGGCACAGCTCGACGCGATGGCCGAGGACTACGCCCTGGTACAGACCGTGCACGACCACGCCGACCTGTTCGGGCTGCCGCGGATGCGCGAGCATGCCGCGGACTACCTCGCCGACCGGCCGCTGGAGTCGATGCGCGAGATCTACGGCGCGCCCGGGGCGCCGACCCATGACCTGCTGCAGGACCTGCGGCGGGTGCTGGACGAGCTGCACGGCAAGGGCTTCGACGTCATCGTCGTGGACCAGACGACCCCCGAGCAGCACGCGATGGGCCTGCGCACGGTGTGCACGATCGTGCCCGGCCTGCTGCCCATCGACTTCGGGTGGCTGCGGCAACGCGCACTGGGCATGCCCCGGCTACTGCGGCGGCTGGCCGGCGGCGAGCCCCGCCTCGTCCCGCACCCGTTTCCCTGATCCGCGTCAGCCGGTGGCCGGCGGGGTCGCGTTCGGCCCGGGCAGCCGCTCGCGGCCGAGCGCGTCCTCGCGGATGCGCTCGCCGTACTGGCCGCGGTGCCGGATCGGCCGGCCCACCTCGGCGTACTTCTGCTTCGCCCGCTCCAGATGGGTGCGCACCGTGCCGGGGGCGATGCCCAGCTGACGGCCGACCGCGTCCACGGTCATCCCGCGCCCGTACGCCACCAGCACCTCGAGCTCGCGGGGTGTGAGCTCCGGCCGGTCCGGCCTGTCGTCGCGGCCCAGCCAGAACGCGTGCTCCGTCGTCATCGGCGAGTCGCCGGCCGCGACCGCCCGGATGACCTCGGCGAGGGACGTGAGGTTGGCGGTCTTCGCCACGTAGGCCGCCGCGCCGGCCTCGGTCGTCGTCAGGATGTAGGACAGGTCGGGCACCACCGTGATGACGATGACGGTGAAGCCCACGGCGACCAGCCGCACGACGTTGTCCACCGGGTCGGAGAAGTCCTCCAGGTTGAGATCGAGCAGCACGATGCGGGCCGAGACGGTCTGGCTGAGGAAGTCGTCGACCGACGAGGCGGTCGCCGCCAGCCGGATGTCCGGCATCCGCGAGATCCAGGTCGCCATGCCCTCCAGGAGCATCCGGTCGTTGTCGATCGCCGCGATGTCGATCACGGTTTCCACAGCACCTCCACCACCGTGCCATGCCCTGGGGTGGACATGACGTCCACCGTGCCGCCCGATTCGATCACCCGGTGGCGCAGCTCGCGTATCAGCCCGCGGCCGACCGGCGCGGCGGACGGGTCGAACCCGACGCCGCGGTCGACGACCGTCAGGCGGACCCCGCCGTCCTCGCCGACGGCGGTCAGCCACGCCTCGTCGACGCCGGCGTGCTTGGCGACGTTGGTCAGCGCCTCGCGGGCCGCCCCGAGCAGCATGGCGGCGCCGGTCTCCGGCAGCTTGGAGGGCAGCGCGTGATACTGCGGGTGCACCTGCAGCCCGAGTGCCTGCTTGTCGCGCACGACGCCGGCGAGGGCACTGACGAAATCGCCGGGGCCGGTGTCGTCGGCGCCGGTGATCAGGCCGCGCAGGAAGTCGGCGTCACGGGCGCACAAGGCCCGCACCTCCTCCGTGCGATGGTCCAGCCCGCCCCGGGCGATCTTGCTCAGCGTGCTGAGCACCGTGTGGTGCAGCACGTCGTACTGCCGTGTCCGCTCGTCGTAGCGGGCCTGGGCGGTGGCCTCCCGGCCGCGGGCCTCCAGCGCGTCCGCGGTCGCCAGGTCGACCTTGTGGGCGGCGCCGCGCAGCAGCCGCGCGCACATCCAGCCGAGAAACCCGAACCCGATCATGAAGAAGACGTTCACGGCGAGGGTCCCGGTCAGCCCTGGTGTCATCCCACCGCTGTTGATCATCTGGTTCCAGATCCCGGTGACGTACGAGCAGACCACCGCCAGCGTGCCGACCGCCGCGAACCCGAGCTGGACGAAGATCGTCGCCAGCATGATCGCGCCCATCGCCTGCGGCACCACCCACAGCTGCCAGCCGGCCGCGCAGGTGGACGCCACACACATCTGCGGGACCGTGATCAGCCACATCCCCGCGAGCATCAGGTCGACGAGGACCCACGGCAGCGACACCTCACGCCGGCGCAGCAGCACGGAGAACAGCACCGCGGCCCAGACCACGGCCAGCAGGTGACTGCCGATGATCACCGTCTTCCAGCGGAAGTCGTTGAGCCCGCCGGCCAGCATCACCGGCAGCCCCACCGACAGCTGGATGGCCCGCAGGCAGGCGCACACCTGCAGCAGCACCAACTCTGAGCGGGCCCGCGCGCCATTCACCGTCGCAGATGGATGCACTGAGCCAAGGTCGCACACCACCGATCGCGGCGGTAGTACGCAGAAGCGTGTACCGCCGGCAGCAAGGGTCGACGCCCAGAGGCGGCTCCGGGCAGCACGATCGGTCCATTCCTCCCGCCGCCGGCGGGATGTCAGACCAGGTCGAGGAACTCGTCGATCATCGGGGCCAGCCAGTCGGCCCGTTGCGGGATCGACGTGTGCGTGGTGCCGGGCAGGATGGCCAGGCGGCAGGCCGGCAGACCGGTCACGTCCCCGGCCACCCCGCCGCCGAGCAGCCGGAACATCCACACGGCGTGCTCGGGCCGGATGATGTCGGAGTCGGCCAGCACGAGCATCGTGGGCGCCACCACGGCGCGGATCTGTTCGGGCGTCCACTGTGGCAGGTTCGCGTCGAGGACCTTCATCTTGGTGACCAGGTTCCCCCAACCGGCCGGGTCCGGCGCGGTCCGCAGGTACTCGTCGTGGAACTCCGAGCCGTGCAGGTGCTCCGGCTGCAGATCCTGGATGCCCTCCAGCAGCCCCGGGTACACACCGGCGTTGTCGAAGCTCACGGAGGCGAGCACCAGCCGCCCGACCCGCTCCGGGTGGTCGGTGCCCAGCCGCAGCCCGACCGAGGCGCCCATGCTCCAACCGAACACGTCCGCCCGCTCCACGCCGAGGCGGTCGAGCAGCGCCACCACGTCCGCGGCGAAGTGCTCGACGGTGAACGGGCGGTCGATGTCCGGGGTGCGGCCGTGCGCCTGCAACTCGACGGCGATCACCCGCCGGGTCTTGGCGAGCATCGGCAGGATCGTGCCGAACGAGGTGCCGATGCCGGAGAGCGCGCCGTGGATCAGCAGGAGCGGGCGGCCCTCGGAGGTGCCGTGTGCTTCGAAGTAGATGTCCATGTGCGTACGGTGCGCCGGGCCGCTTACGGTCGGCTTACGGGCCGCAACGGCGGTTAGGATTGCCGCCGTGCAGTTCGGGGTGCTCGGGCCGCTCGCCGTGACCACCGACGCCGGCGAGCCGGTCGTCGTGCCCGGCGCCAAGGTCCGGGCGTTGCTCGCCGACCTGTTGGCCAACCGCAACCAGGTGGTCTCGGCGGACCGGCTGATCGATGACCTGTGGGGCAAGGACGCGCCGGCGAACCCTGCCGGGGCACTGCAGGTGCGCGTGTCCCAGCTGCGCAAGGCACTCAACGACGCCGAGCCGGGCGCCCGCGACCTGGTCGAGTCCCGGCCGCCCGGGTACGTGCTGCGCACCGGCGCCGTGGACGCCGACCGGTTCGGGGAGCTGGCCGGCTCCACCGACGCAGACCGGCTGGGCGAGGCCCTCGCCCTGTGGCGCGGCGACGCGTACGCCGACGTGGCCGACGAGGAGTTCGCCCGCGCCGAGGCGACGCGCCTGGCCGAGCAGCGCCTCGCCGTGCACGAGCGGCTCGCCGAGGCGCGGCTGGCCCGGGGCGAGCACGACCTGGTCGTCGCCGATCTCGCTGAGCTGGTGGCCCGGCATCCGCTGCGCGAGGGCCTGCGGGCGTTGCAGTTGCGCGCGTTGTATGCGGCGGGGCGCCAGGCAGAGGCGCTGGACAGCTACGCCGAGCTGCGCGACCGACTCGCCGACGAACTGGGCCTGGACCCGGGGCCGGAGCTCGTCGCCCTGCACCGCAGGATCCTGGAGCAGGACGCCGGCCTGAGCGCCCCACCGAAGGCCGCGATCGTGCGCAACAGCCTGCCGGCCCGGCTCGACGAGTTGGTCGGGCGGGCCGAGGCGCTGGCCGAGCTGCGGGCGCTGATCCCGGGGCAGCGGCTGGTCACGCTGATCGGCCCGGGAGGCGTCGGCAAGACCCGGCTGGCCACCGAGGCGGCCCGCGAGCAGCGTTTCCCCGACGGCGCGCACCTGGTCGAGCTGGCGCCGCTGCCGGCCGGTGACCCCGGCGTCGCCGACCGGGTGCTCGCCACGATGGACGTGCGCGAGGTCGCGGGCGCCAGCGTGTCCCCAGCCGACCGGCTGGCGGCAGCGGTCCGGCAACGACGGCTCCTCCTCGTGCTCGACAACTGCGAACACGTGATCGAGCCGGTCGCCGACCTCGTCGCGCGGCTGCTGCGGGACGCGCCCGGCCTCAGCGTGCTGGCCACGAGCCGCGAGCCGCTCGGCCTCACCGGCGAGCTGCTCTGGGAGGTGCCGCCGCTGGCCGTGCCCGAGCACGACGGCGACCTCGACGCGGTCCGGCGCTCGGCCGCGGCCCGGCTGTTCGCCGCCCGCGCCGCCGCGCAGCAGCGCGGGTTCCGGCTCGATGAGAGGACCGGACCGGCGGTGGCCCAGCTCTGCCGGCGGCTGGACGGCCTGCCGCTGGCCCTCGAACTGGCCGCGACCCGGGTCCGGGCGCTCGGCGTGCAGGGCGTGGTGGACCGGCTCGACGACCGGTTCCAGCTGCTCACGACCTCGCAGCGGGACATTCCGGCGCGGCAGCGCACGCTGACCGCCGTGATCGGCTGGAGCTGGGACCTTCTCGACGCGGCGGACCGGGCGGTGCTGGCCCGGCTCGCGGTGTTCAGCGACGGATGTACGCCGGAGGCCGCCGAACAGGTGTGCCGGACCGACCTCGACGCGCTGGCCCGGCTGATGGACCGGTCGCTGGTGGTGGTGGACGACTCCGGCACCGGGACCCGCTACCGCCTGCTCGAGTCGGTCGCCGCGTTCTGCCTCGAGCGGCTCGAGGACGCCGGCGACGCCCGGGCCCGGCACGCGGTGTACTACACCGAGCTGGCCGAACTGGCCGACCCGCACCTGCGCGGCGCCGGCCAGCGGGAGTGGCTCGCCCGGCTCGACGCGGAGACGGCCAACCTGCGCTCGGCGCTGGCCAACGGCGGCGGGCTGCGCCTGGCCAACGCCCTGACCTGGTACTGGTTCCTGCGCGGCCGGCCCACCGAGGCGCGGCGGGCCCTTGCGTCGCAAGGCGTGACCGGCGATCCGGCCGAGGAGGCCCGCGCGGCGGCCTGGCGGATGGGTTTCGCGCTGCTGCAGGGCGGGCCGATCTCGCCCGACGAGATCCGCGGGGCGCTCGGCGCCGGCGTCGACGCCCGGGCCACCTGGTTCGTAGCCAACGCGCTGATCGACCGCAGCGATCTGGTACTGGCCGCGCAGCTGCTGCCCACGACGTTCGAGGACCGCTGGACCGAGGCCGCGGTGCTCAGCTCGCGGGCGAAGCTCGCGCACGCCACCGGGGACCTGACCATGCTGGAGCACGCCGCGACCCGCAGCGCCGCGCTGTTCTCAGAGCTCGGCGACGGGTGGGGCCGGCTGCAGGCCAACGACTGGATGGGTGGCCTCGCCGAGATGCGGGGCGAGCACGAGCGTGCCGCCGCCCTGCATCGAGAGGGCCTGCGCTGGGCCGAGGCGCTGTCGCTGTGGCCGGAGGTGGGCAGCAAGCTGTCCTGGCTGGCGTGGCTCGCGGTGCAGACCCGCGACTACGCGCAGGGCCGGGAGCTTGCCGAACGCGCATACACCCTGGCGATGGAGCAGGACGCGCCGGGCGCGGTGATCTTCGCGGAGACGAGCCTGGGCATGGCCGCCCGCCGCGAGGGCAAGCTCGACGTCGCCACCGAACATCTCATGCACATCGCCGAGCAGGGCCGGCGCGAGCAGCAGCCGGCGCTGTACCTGCCGATGATCCTGGTCGAGCTCGGGTACGCGGCCGAGCAGCGCGGCGACGCGGCGGCCGGCCTGGCGCTGCACGTCGAGGCCTTCGAGGCCGCGGAGGCGATGGGGTCCCCACGGGACGCGGTGTACGCCCTGGAGGGCATGGCGTCGGCCGCCGCGGAGCGCTCCGCCGAGGTCGCGGCCCGGCTGCTGGGCGCCGCGGCCGCCAACCGGCTGGCCATCGAGGCCCCGGCCGCCCCGGCGGAGCGCGACGAGACCGACCGGGTGACCGCGCGCCTGGTCGCCGCCCTCGGGCGGGAGCGCTTCGACGCGCTGGTCGCCCACGGCACGCGGCTGAGCCCGGGCGAGGCCCGGGCTCAGCTCTGAGCGTCGGCTACGCGGCCGCCTTCGGCCGGTACGAGGCGATGATCACGCCGCTCTTCATGACCTTGGTGTCGACCAGATCGAAGGACGTCTTGAAATCCTTGAGCGGGGTCGTCAGGCTGTCGCCGCCCTCCAGGACCGGGCAGATCCAGAACCGGACCTCGTCCACCAGGCCCGCACTGATCAGCTGGGCGGTGACCGTGCCGTAGCCGTACTGCAGAATGCCCTTGCCGTCCTGCGCCTTGAGCTTGGTGACCTCCTCGACCAGGTCCCCCTGCAGCACTTCGGTGTTGTTCCAGGCGGGGTCGGTCAGGGCGGTCGAGGCGACGTACTTCTTGACGTGGTTGAAGTAGGCGGCACCGGTGGTCGGGTCGCTCTCGTCCCTGCTCGGCCAGGCGGCGGACATGCCGTCGTAGGTGGCGCGGCCCATCAGCAGCGCGTCGGCTTCTTCGGTCTGCGCACCGGCGAAGGCGGCGGCCTCGTCGTCGAAGTACGGCATGGTCCACATGGGGTTCTCGATGATGCCGTCGAGGGTGATGTAGGTCGAGTTGATGAGCTTGCGCATTGGAATCTCCCGGAGGTCTCGCCGCTGGTTGTTGACACCCAGGACATTGCCGGGCCGCGCTTACGGTTCGCTTCAGGTGCCCTTCTCCGGTCGTCCCCCGGGGTAAGGGCGCCGGTGTACCGGTGCGGTCGATCGATGATCAACTGACCTCGGGGTCCCAGAAGATCAGCGACGATCCAGCACGGCGCTGAGGAACCTGGTGTCCAGCCACGGCGGTGTCGCCTGCCGGCCGAAAGGGTCGGACAGGTCCCGGCCGTAGCGCGCGGCCACGGCCGCCGCGGGCTCCTCGCCGACGCTCCAGCCGGCCGCCCCCAGGTGCTCCGCCGGATCCCGGCGCCGCTCGGTGTTGATCAGGGATCGCATCTGGACACCGGACCGTTCGCTGAGCTCGTCGAGCGGTGCACGGTCGGCGGCGAGGCGGTCGACCTGAACGATGTGGTCCAGCGCGAGCCGGCTCCCGGGCACGGAGTGTTCGTCGACGCGCCGCAGCAGCAGCTCCTCCGCCTCCGCCGGCAGGTACGCCAGCAGCCCCTCCGCCACCCAGACGGCCGGGGCGCCGGCGTCGAACCCGGCGCCGGTCAGCGCCGCCGGCCAGTCCTCGCGCAGGTCGGCGCCGACCGGGACGCGGGCGCAGCCGGCCTGGGCGCCCACGTGGCCGAGCACGTCGTCCTTGAACGCGACGACCTGCGGCTGGTCCAGCTCGTACACGGTCACGCCGGGCGGCCAGCCGAGCCGGAACGCCCTGGTGTCCAGGCCCGCGGCGAGGAGCACGACCTGCCGGACGCCGCCGCCGACCGCGTCGAGGACGACGTCGTCGTAGAACCGTGAGCGCACGCCGATGTAGCGCGAGCCGTGCAGGTGCAGCGCGTCCCGGTCGCTGACCTCGGCGCCGGGCTCGGGCCAGCGCGCCGGGAACGCGACCGGCGACTCGACGGCCTGGATGAACGCGGCGCCGAACGGGTCGTCGATCAGCGCGTCCGGACGCGACGACTCGACGGTGCGCGCCGCGGCCAGGCCGAGGGCCGTGATGCCCGGCCCGGTGGTGACGTCCCAGCTGCGGTTTCCCGCCATGTCGTGCACCTTTCCTCGTGTTCCGGCTCCGATCAGGTACACCGCGCACGCGGGTGCGAGTGCTGGTCGCCGCATACGCCAGGCGACGCCCTCCGGCGCAGGTCAGTCTTCGCTGGTGGGCAGCGGCTGTCTGGCGGGTGCCGGTCCGGTGGTGTTCCGCAAGGAGATGGGCGGGGCATGCAGCGTGTGCCGGGGATGCGCCTCGGGTGTGGCGAGACGCTCCAGCAGCAGCTCGACGGCGTGCGCGCCCATGTCGTGGGTGGGGATGTCGGCGGCGGTCATGGGCGGGCGGAAGTCTTCGGCCCAGTGCCGGGCGGCGACGCCGGTGACCGAGAAGTCGCGTGGCACGAGGAGGCCGGCGCGTTCCAGGCCGCGCTGGATGCCCGGCAGCGCGGCCTCGTTGATGGTGACCAGCGCGGTGACCTTGGGATGGTCGGCCAGGAGCCGCTCGACGCAGGACTCTCCAGCCGGTGTGTCGTCGGCGCAGCAGACGTCGACCGTGGCCAGGTTGCGCTCCGCGGCCGCTTCAATGAAGCCGGCCAGGGCGCGGTGGCTGGGGCCGTAGCCGGCGGCCACCAGCTCGGCGGAGCGGTTGACGAGGGCGACGTGCCGGTGGCCGAGGTCGGCCAGGTGATGCACGCAGCGTGACACGAGTGCGGCGTAGTCGACGTCGACCCACCACATGTCCTGGGAGTTGCCGGTGCGGCCGATGGTGACGAACGGCAGGCCGGTGTGCTGCAACCGGGTCACCCGGTCGTCCTCGAGCCGGATCTCCATCAGGATGACGCCGTCGACCCGGCGGCCGGTGACGATCCGCTCGAACGAACGCTCGTGGTCACCGCCGGACGGTGAGAGCAGCACGTCGAAGTCGGCGTGCGCGGCGGCCTCGACCACGCTGGCCACGAACCCCAGCTGCATGTCCGTGAGCCGCTGGCTCGCCGGCGGGATGACCAGGCCGAGCGTGCGGGTCCGGCCTTCCTTCAGTGCGCGGGCGCTGGCGTTGGGGCGGTATCCCAGCTCGTCGATGACCGCCTGGATGCGCCGGCGGGTCTCCTCGGACACCGGGCGGTTGCCGGTGAGCGAGTAGGACACCGTGCTGCGGGAGACGCCCGCCCGACGGGCGATCTCTCCGATGTTCATACCGCTCCCCATCAACCGTCCCCAAGCGTCGCGCGATGTCACGGCAGCCTCACGACATTACCTGAACCCTGTCCACGAGGGCACGGACCTTGTCGAACCGATTCGTAATGCCGCGACGCTGCGGCACCTTGACCCGCGCGAGGCAGCGTGCTTAGGTAGGTCGAACCGATTCGCACGACGGTGCGGGCGCCGGCCGTTGCAGCACGAGGAGCTCCGCCGGTGCCCGCACGGGACCGGCACACCCTGGTCCGCTCCTGAGTCCGGCGCTGCACCCGCGCCGGGCGCGACCGGTCCCGAGCCATCCACGCCATCACGGCTGGTGACAGCCGAACACCCCACTCCATAAAGGGCCGCCATGCCTAACCTCACCAGCGGGCGCCGCGTCATCGGCGCCACCCTGCTCGCGTTCGCCGTCGTGTGCGCCACCACCGCCTGCGGGTCGTCCGACGACGGCGGCACCGGCGCATCCGGCAACGGCACATTCACCATCTGGGACCCCTACCCGCAGTACGACGACAGCTCCGCCTGGGTGCAGTTGCTGACGAAATGCGGCACGGACGCCGGCGTGACCATCAAACGCACCGGCCACGACACCAGCGACCTGACCAACAAGGCGCTGCTCGCCGCACAGCAGGGAAACTCGCCCGACGTGCTCATCGTCGACAACCCGGTCGTCAGCACGATGGCCGAGGCCGGAGTGCTGACCACCACCGCGGAGAACAAGCTGGACACCAGCACGATCGAGCCGAACCTCATCGCCGCCGGAACGGCCGGCGGCAAGACGTTCGGGGTGCCGATCGGCGCGAACACCCTCGCGCTGTACTACAACAAGTCGGTCCTGCAGGCCGCCGGCGTCGACATCGGCACCGTCAAGGACTGGCCGTCGCTCACCGCGGCGCTGGGCAAGGTGAAGGCCGCGGGCAAGAAGGGCATCACGTTCTCCGCCATCGGCACCGAGGAGGGCAGTTTCCAGTTCCTGCCGTGGTACTGGGGATCCGGCGCGAACCTGAAGAAGCTCGACTCGCCGGAGGCCGTCGCGGCGCTGACGCTGTGGACGGACTGGCTCAAGCAGGGCTATGCGCCGAACTCCGTCATCAACAACACCCAGACCACCAGCTGGCAGGAGTTCGCCACCGGTGAGTACGCGTTCGCCGAGAACGGCACCTGGCAGCTGGCCAACGCCAAGAAGGCCGGCTTCGAATACGGCATCATCCCGGTCCCGGGGATCACCGGCGGCACGGCCGCCGCGCCGACCGGCGGTGAGTTCGTCAGCATCCCCGTGCAGAAGGACGCCGGTCGCTACGACACCAGCCGCAAACTCGTGCAGTGCCTGACCAACACCGACAACTCCTACACCACCGTGACGACCCTGTCCTACATCGCGCCGACCACGGCGGTGCAGGACAAGCAGGTGGCGGACAATCCCGAGCTGAAGGTGTGGGTCGCGGCGGTCAAGGCCGCCAAGGGACGCACCAGCGACGACCTCGGCACCAAGTACCCGAAGATCTCCCAGCCGATGTGGACAGCGTTCCAGGCGGCCCTCAGCGGGTCGAAGTCACCGGCCGACGCCCTCACCGCGGCCCAGTCCGCGGCCGCAGCGGCGACCAAGTAGGCCGACGCACATCATGCATCGCACGACACAGGCCACGGGCGCACCGACGGCCGTGCGAGACCGGGACGGGGCGGCCCCGGCCGTCCCGTCCCCGCGCGGCGCACGGCGCGGGGCACGTGCAGCCGGATGGATACCGTGGGCGTTCCTGGCGCCGGTGGTCGTCTACCTCGTAGCCTTCTACGCCTACCCGCTGTACCGCAACATCGACCTGAGCCTGCGCCACTACACGGTGCGCTCCTTCGTGCAGGGCGGGGCGCCGTTCAGCGGGCTGGACAACTACCGCACCGTGCTCGACAACCCGACGTTCGTGCCGGCGCTGGCGCACACCGTCGTGTTCACGGTGGTGTCGCTGGTGTTCCAGTTCGCCATCGGACTGGCCCTGGCGGTGTTCTTCAACCGGCACTTCCCGCTGTCCGGCACGCTGCGCGCGCTGTTCCTGGTGCCGTGGCTGCTGCCGCTCATCGTGTCGGCGTCGACGTGGTCGTGGATGCTCAACAGCGACTCCGGCATCGTCAACACCGCGCTCGGCTGGGCCGGCATCGACCCGGTCAACTGGCTCACCGCACCGGACTGGGCGCTGGTGTCCGTCATCATCGCCAACATCTGGATCGGCATCCCGTTCAACCTCGTCGTGCTGTACAGCGGGCTGCAGGTCATCCCGGGGGAGGTCTACGAGGCGGCCGCCCTCGACGGTGCCAGCGGCGCCCAGCAGTTCTGGCGCATCACCTTCCCGTTGCTGCGCCCGGTGTCCGCGATCACCCTGCTGCTCGGTCTCGTGTACACCCTCAAGGTCTTCGACCTCATCTGGATCATGACGAAAGGCGGGCCGGTGGACGCCTCGACCACGTTCGCCACCTGGTCCTACCGGCTCGGGTTCGGCAACCTGCTGCCCGACTTCGGCCCCGGTGCGGCGGTGGGCAACCTGCTCATCCTCATGGCCCTCGCGTTCGGCCTGCTCTACATCCGTATGCAGCGCAAGCAGGTGGGCCGGTGAACCGGACGTCGAGCCGATGGCGGACCTGGTCACGGACCTGCCTCGGGCTGGTGTTCACGGCGGTCCTGCTCTTCCCCGTGTACTGGATGATCAACGTGTCGCTGACCCCCGAGCGGGACATGCGCAAGAGCCCGCCGGACATGTTCCCGCTGCACGCGACGTTCGACGGCTACCGTGCGGTCCTGCAGCAACAGCTGCCGTACCTCGGCACCAGCCTGATGGTCAGCGTCGGCACAGTGGTGCTGACCGTCGTGCTCGCGGCGCCCGCCGCCTATGCCCTCGCGAAGCTGCGACCCCGCGGCGGCGGCCTGCTCTCCTTCGTGTTGCTCGTCGCGCAGATGGTCCCCGGCATCATCATGGCGATGGGCTTCTACGTCATCTATCTCAACCTCGGCGTGCTCAACAGCTGGCCCGGTCTGATCCTCGCCGACTCCACGATCGCGGTGCCGTTCGCGGTCCTGGTCTTCACCGCGTTCATGTCCGGCATACCGGACGAACTGCTGCAGGCGGCGCGCACCGACGGCGCCGGGCCGTTGCGCACGTTCTGGTCGATCGTTCTCCCAGTCAGCGGCAACGCCGTGGTGACGGTCTCGCTGTTCGCGTTCCTGTGGGCCTGGTCCGACTTCATCTTCGCCAGCACCCTCGACGGCGGTGGGCAGCTGCGCCCCATCACCCTCGGCATCTACCGCTACATCGGCAACAACAACCAGGAGTGGAACGCGATCATGGCCACCGCCGTCGTCGCCTCGATCCCCGCGGCGGTGCTCCTGGTCGTCGCGCAGCGATATGTCGCCGCCGGTGTGACCGCCGGCGCGGTCAAGGACTGACCCGGTTGCGCAGGCCGTCCGACATGTCCAGCCCTTCGCGGTACCGTCGCCGCCCCGCACCCGGCGTCCCGCCGTCGCAGAAAGTGAGCCCCCGCATGAGCGCCCCGATCGGTCCTGCCTTCTCCGTGCAGGACATCCCGTTCAGCTACGCGGGCTCCTGGTTCGGCATCTCCCCGGTGACCGCGGAGAAGACCTACGCCGAGCACCTGCACCTGGTGTCGCACCAGTCGGGTCTGCACGCCGTGCTCCGGTTCGTCCCGATGCGGGCCGGCACACCGGTCGAAGCGACCGTCTCGGCCGGCCCCGCCCAGCTCACCTGGGACGCGGCGCAGGGGCGGATCGAGCTGGCCTACGAGACCACCGACACCGTGCGGCTGCGCGGGCAGGGACTCGGCCTGGCGATCCGCGCCGCGCACGCGACCCTGACATCGTTCAGCGGCACGTACTTCTACCAGGACCCGGTCGACGACACGTACGTGTTCACCGACTACGGCACCGGCCGGCGGTACCGGGTGACCGTCCTGACCGGCAGGGTCACCGCCGTCGGCACGGAGACACTCGGCACCGGCGAGCGCGGCGTCACCACCGACGGCGACGAGCCGTGGGAGATCGCGATCGAGGAGTTCGACAGCGCCCGCCCGGCCTACCGCGCCGGTCGCACCTTCGACGAGGTCGTCAAGGCCGCCGAGGGCGAGTTCGCCGCGTTCGTCGACGCCGTCGCACCGTGGCGCACGACGCAGACCCCGGCCGCCGAACTGGCCGCCTACGTCCTGTGGTCGGCCTCGGTCCGCCCGGCCGGGTTCGTCACGCGACCCGCGGTGCTGATGTCGAAGCACTGGATGGACAAGGTGTGGAGCTGGGACCACTGCTTCAACGCCCTCGCCCTCGCCGACGGCCTGCCGGACCTGGCGTGGCACCAGTTCCGCATCGTGTTCGACCACCAGGACGAGACCGGCGCCCTGCCCGACTCGATCACCCACTCCGAGGTGCTCTACAACTTCGTGAAGCCGCCGATCCACGGCTGGGCGCTGCGGCAGCTGCGCCAGCGACTGCCGCACCTGGACACCGCCGAACTCACCGCCACGTACCAGGCAATGGTCCGATGGACCACGTTCTGGCTGGACACCCGCCGGCGCCCGGGCGCGCACCTGGCGCACTACCAGCACGGCAACGACAGCGGCTGGGACAACGCCACCACCTTCGACCCGCAGCGGCTGGTCCAGAGCGCCGACCTCGCGGCGTTCCTCGTCCTGCAACTGCGTGAGCTCGCCGACCTCGCCCAGCTGCTGGGCCGCGGCAGCGACGCCGCCTACTGGACGGCGACGGCCGGGCAGATCCGCACCGCCATGCTGGACCTGCTGTGGGACGGCGACCGGTTCGTCACCCGCAGCGCGACGTCGGGCACCACCTGGACCAGCGACAGTCTGCTGGACCTCATGGCCGTCATCCTCGGCGACGACCTGCCCGCTGCCGTGCGCGACGTCCTGGCCGAGCGGATCCGGGCCCACCTCACGGCGTTCGGCCCCGCCACGGAACTGCCCACCTCACCCCGATACGAGGCCGACGGGTACTGGCGCGGCCCGATCTGGGCACCGTCCACCATCCTCGTCGAGGACGGGCTGCGCCGCGCCGGGCACACCGATCTCGCCGACGACATCAGCGCCCGCTTCCGTGCACTGTGCGAGCGGTCCGGGTTCGCCGAGAACTTCGACGCGCTCACCGGCGCCGGCCTGCGTGACCGCGCCTACACCTGGACCGCCAGCGCCTACCTCCTGCTCTGCGCCGCCCACGTCACGCGAGCCGAGGCGTCCAGCGCGCACCGGTGACGCCCCGGCTTTTTGTCGGTGGGTGTCGCTATGGTGTTGCCGTTCCCGGGTGGACCGGGCGGGTCAGGGACCCTGGAGGCGACGATGAGCACCGATGCAGGGACCGACGAGGACACCCTGGTGGTCCGGCCCGCGTGGAGCGCCGCCGCGTTCCCGCGGCGCGGCGAGGTCCCGGTCGGCTACACGCCACGGCCGACCGCCGTCACCGAGACCGCGCACGTGATCGGCCTGCACCGCGACACGATCCTCGCCGAGCTCGGACGCGAGGGCGTGGACGGCGACCTCGCCGACGCCGGCCGGGCCTGGCTCGCCGGCGACCCCGGCCGCACCCCGCTCGGCGCCGCCGTCGTCGCCGGTGTGCTCATGGCCCGGCTCAACTGGCGCGAGTCGGGCTGGGCCGTCTCGATCGCCGACGGGTGGATCACCGAGCACGGCGTCGACTTCGCCGCCCGCGCCTATCTGGAGCTCGCCGGCCTGTATCTGGGCCGGTACTTCTCCGGGCACCTCGTCGGGCCCCTGCGCCGCCGCGGCCCGTCCGCCGTGCCCGACACCTGGTCCTCCGACGGGACCGTGCAGGTCCGGGCCGCGATCGCCGCCGCGCCCGAGCAGGAGTATGCCGCCGTCGTGCGGACCCTGCAGGAGTTCCGCGGCGGCATCGTCCACCAGCGGTTCACCGCCACGTTCCTGGACCCGACCAGACCCGGCTGGATCGAGGAGGACATCGCCGCCCTCGCCGCGGTCCAGTGGCACGACGCCGCCGCGAACACCCTGCTGACCTGCGTCACCACCGCCGCCCAGGTCGACGCCCTCACCGCGGCCGCCGGCGAGCTCGACCTGTTCCACACCGAGGCCATCGTGCACACCCTCGTGCGGGGTGCCGGCAGCGCCGCGCTCGGCCCGCTGCTGGCGTGGCTCGACCATCCCTACGCCAACCCGGACATGCGCCGCACGCTGCTGCCGATCATCGCGGCGCTGCCGACCGACGCGGCGTTCACGGCGCTGCTGGAGCGCATCGAGCAGAAACACGTGCCGGCCACCGTCATGGAGACCGCCGGCCGGTTCCCCGCCCGGGCGGTGCGGCTGCTCGCCGTCCACGCCGGCCGCCGGCCCGTCTCCGAGCTGCTCCGGTCGCATGTCGCCAGGCACCGCAAACTCGCCGAGACACTCCTGCCCGCATTGCCGGTCGACGCGGCCCGCCGGGTCACGGCCGTCATCGACGCGATCGACGCCGCACGGGAGGCGCCGGCGCACGCCGTCCCGCCGATCCTGGTCACCCCGCCGTGGACCGGCCGCCGCAAGGCCGCCCCGCCGGTGGTGATCGAGGGCCTCACCTGCACCGATGGGCCGTCGTCGGCCTGGGTGCCCGGTGAGCGTGACCTCTGGCGCGGCGGCACGACGCACCTGTCGCGGTTCTGGCGGCCCGGCGCCGACACCGGCGTCGATGCCGACATCGCCTGGATCCGCCGCGGCGCCACCGCCCCGGTCACCGCCGTCCGCTTCTTCCTGCATGCCCCGGAGTCCGTTGCCGCCCCGATGCTCGCCGAGTGGCGCATCGACTGGCTCGGCGACGGCGCGTCCGACTGGCTGCGGCTGCTGGTCGCCCGGTTCGACGCGGCCGCCTATCCCGTCGTCCTCGCCGTTGCCCGGGAGGCACCCGCGGAGGCCGTCAAGGCGATGATGCCGATCGCCGGGCCGGAGCTGGCCGAGCTGGTCGCCGACTGGTTCCACCGGGTCAAGCCGCTGCGCGCCCACGCCCGGTCCTGGCTGACCCGGCACCCGGCCGCCGCGGCCAGGGCCCTGACCCCCGCCGCCCTCGGCAAGGCCGGCCCCGCCCGCCAGGCCGCCGGGCTCGCCCTCGCGGCCATCGGCCGCGCCGGTCACCGCGACCCCGCGGTCGCCGCCGCGGCGGACGCCCACGGCACGCGGGCCGCCGACGCGGTCGCCGCCCTGCTCGACGCCGACCCGCTCACCATCCTGCCGGCACGGATGCCGACCCCGCCGGACTGGGCCGACCCTGCGGTCCTCGCCCCGGTCCAGTTGCGCGACGGTGGCGGCGCGCTCCCGGCCACCGCGGTCCGGCACCTGCTGATGATGCTCGCCGTCGCCAAGCCCGACGAGCCCTATGCGGGCATCGACGTCGTCCGCGAGGCGTGTGACCCGGCAAGCCTCGCCGAGTTCGGCTGGTCACTGTTCCAGCAGTGGCTCAACGCCGACAGCCCGTCCAAGGGCGCCTGGGCCTTCGACGCGCTGAGCGTCATCGGCGACGACGAGACCGTCCGCCGGCTCAGCCCCCTGGTCCGCGCCTGGCCGACGCAGAACCTGCGGGCCCGCGCCGTCACCGGCGTCGAGGTCCTCGCCCGCATGGGCTCCGACCTCGCCCTCATGCACCTGCACGGCATCGCCGACAAGGTCAAGAACCGCTCGGTTCGCGAACGTGCCGCCGAGCGCCTCGCCGACGCCGCCGCAGCCCGTGGCCTGAGCCCCGAGCAGCTCGCCGACCGCCTCGTCCCCGACCTCGGCCTCGACCCCAACGGCAGCCTCACCCTGGACTACGGCCCCCGCCGGTTCGTGGTCGGCTTCGACGAGCAGCTCAAACCGTATGTCGCCGACGAGGGCGGCGCCCGCCGCAAGGACCTGCCGAAGCCCGGCGCGAAGGACGACCCGGTCCTGGCCCCCGTCGCGGCCCAGCGCTTCACCGCCCTGAAGAAGGACGTCCGGACCATCGCCGCCGACCAGGTCCGGCGCCTCGAGCAGGCCATGGTCCGCCGGCGCCGCTGGACGGCCGAGGAGCTGCGCGACCTGTTCATCGCCCACCCCCTCATCTGGCATCTCGCCCGCCGGCTCGTGTGGGCCGGCTACGCCGACGACGGCACGGCGCACACCGCGTTCCGGATCGCCGAGGACCGCACCCTCGCCACCGTCGACGACGACCCGGCCACCCTGGACCCCGCAGCCGTCGTCGGCATCGCCCACCCGCTGGACCTGGGCCCCGACCTCACCCGCTGGTCCGGGATCCTCTCCGACTACGAGATCCTCCAGCCGTTCCCGCAGCTGGGCCGCGACATCCACACGCTCACCCCGGCGGAGCGCGCCGCCGTGACCCTGACCCGCTTCGCCGGCCGGACCGGCCCGTCGGGCCGCTTCATCGGCCTCGACCGCCACGACTGGCGCCTCGGACCGCCCCAGGACGGCGGGGGACAGTGCTGGGTGGAGCACGACCTGCCCGGCGGTCACCTCCTGATCGCCGAGCTGCACCCGGGCATCTTCATCGGCGACCCGTCCGTCACCCCGCAGCAGACGGTGAGCGACGTGCACATCATCGCGGCCGGCGACCCCCAATCCACCCGGCACCACATCCCGTTCGGCGTCATCGATCCGATCACCGCCTCGGAGCTTCTCCGCGACCTGCACCTCGCAACGGCCTGACCCCACCACCCGTCCCCGGATCGCCGCTTCTGGCGCTGCCGGTGTGCCGGCGGCCTGCCACGGGCTGCCGCACCGCGGCGGTCCGCCGGCGTGCACGGTGGCGGCCGTGGCGGGGCGAACCGGGCTCCACGTGGACCGGCAGCGCCTCATCCCCATCCGGCTGCGCGTGGACGGCGCAGCGCCTCACCCCCATCCCCGACGCCTCGGGCCGTGACGGACCTGCCCACGGGTGACACCTGGACATGCTGTCGCTGCACGGGGCGCCGCGGGACGCGCACCTGCGGGCCCCTGGGCACGTTCGCTGGGACCGTTCCGCGATTGCCGACGTCGGCGGCCGTGGCACGCAGCCGCGATCGGGATGCGGTGACCGTGCCGGCCGCCGCCGGCGATCGCTCAGCGGAGCGTTGCCGAGAGCATCCCGTCCGGCACGATGCGGGCGCACGCAGCCGTGCTGTCCCGGACGACGAGCGTGGGGGCAACCATCGGCTCCCAGCCCGGGCGAACCCGGCCGTCCGGCAGGTCCGCCTCGATGGCCCATACGAGGGCGGCGACGCAGCGCCGGCCGACTTCGTCGAAGTCCTGGCGGACCGTGGTCAGTGGCGGACAGAGGTATCGCGCCTCAGGAGCGTCGTCGAACCCGACGACGCTGATGTCGTCCGGCACCCGGATGCCGCGCTCGTGAAAGGCGCGCAGCACCCCCGCGGCCATCCGGTCACTGGCGACGAGCACTGCGGTCACGGCTCGGCGGGAGCGGGAGCTCAGCTCAAGACCGGCCAGATACCCGGACCGGGCGGTCCAGTCACCGATGAGCGGCTCCGGTGCAGCCAGCCCGGACTCGCTCAGGGCGTCGCGCCAGCCCTCGACGCGACGCTGCGCGTCGAGCGAATCGCGTGGCCCGGCGATGTGCCAGATCTGACGATGGCCCAGGCCCAGCAGGTGTTGGACCGCCGATCGGGCTCCGGCGGCCTGGTCGACCGCGGGGGACGGGACGTTCGGATCGATGGAGGCCTCAACGGCGACGACGGGCATGCCGTTGGCCAGCTGGAGCAGTGCGGCCGCGGTCCGGTGCGCGGCGACGACGATGACGCCCGCGACCGACTGGTCCACCAGACTGCCGAGCGCCGCGGCCGTGCCGGCGCGGTCGCAGCGGTCGAGGATGGCGATGCTGATGTCGTAGCCCGCCGCGCGGGCGGCGCGTTCGACACCGATCCACGTGGAGGTCGGACCGTACAGGGTCGGGTCGGGGACGATGACCCCGATGCGCCGCGATCGACCGCCCGCGAGCCGGCGGGCCATGGCGTTGGGCCGGAAGTTGAGCGTGCGCGCCGCGTCCAGCACGCGTTGACGGGTGTCGGCCCGCACGCCGGGACGATGGTTGAGCACCCGTGACACGGTCTGGTGCGAGACACGTGCGAGCCGCGCAACGTCGTAGATGACCGCTGCCCGGCCAGGCAGCATGACGGACGCCGCGTCCGGTCGATGACGATCGTCGCTCTCGTCGCGCGGCGTTGACGGCACCGGTTTGCATACTCCGTCACAGTGGCGGGGTCGAATCGATTCGTACTCAATGTAGACACGCCGCGGGGCGAGTGTCAACGACCGGCAGGCGCCTGGGCGTCTGCCGCATCGACATGGGTTGACGGCGCACATGTGAGCGCTACCATCAACGCGAATCGGTTCGATGCCCATTGATGGCATGCACCCCCGCCCGAACCCTTCTACGTCGAGGAATCCGCCATGGTTGTTCCGAACCACCGGCGCCGTGGACGCACACGGTTGTGTGCGACCGGCGCGCTGATGCTCGCCCTGATCGCCGGCGGCGCGACGCTGCTGTCGCCCACCCGGCCCGCCGTGGCCGCGACGGTCGGCTCGCCGACGCCGATCGTCGGTGGCCAGTCCGGCCGCTGCGTCGACGTGCCGGGCTCCAGCACCGTCAACGGCACCCAGGCCCAGCTGTGGGCCTGCCACGGCGGCGCCAACCAGCAATGGACCTACACGTCGAGCAGACAACTGACCGTGTACGGCAACAAGTGCCTCGACGCCAGCGGCCAGGGCGCGAGCAACGGCACGCCCGCGATCATCTGGGACTGCAACGGCCAGGCCAACCAGCAGTGGAACGTCAACGCCGACGGCACCGTCACCGGTGTGCAGTCCGGGCTGTGCCTGGACGCCAGCGCGTTCGGCACGGCCAACGGCACCAAGGTCCAGCTCTGGACGTGCACCGGCGCCGCCAACCAGCAATGGGCCCAGTCCGGCCCGCCCCCGGCCGGGTCGCGGCCCTGTGACATCTACGCCGCGGGCGGCACGGCGTGCGTCGCAGCGCACAGCACCACGCGGGCGCTGTACGCCGCGTACACCGGCAACCTGTATCAGGTGCGGCGCTCCTCGGACAACGCGACCCTCAACATCGGCCTGCTGAGCGCCGGCGGCACCGCCAACGCCGCCGCACAGGACTCCTTCTGTGCCGGCACCACGTGTGTCATCACGGTGCTGTTCGACCAGTCCGGGCGTGGCAACGACCTGTGGTATCAGGGGTCGAGTGTGGTTCCTGGTTCGCCGCAGAGCAGCCCGGCGCGGGCGACGACGGAGTCGTTGACGGTGGGCGGTGGTAAGGCGTACTCGTTGTACATCAACCCGGGGAACAGTTACTGGCGTGACGGTCATCTGACGGGTGTGCCGACCGGGAGTGCGCCTGAGGGTATGTACATGGTGACCAGCGGCACGCATGTCAACAGCGGTTGCTGCTTCGACTACGGCAACAGCGAGACGACGCGGAAGGCCGACGCGGCCGGTGCGATGGACGCGATCTACTTCGGCACGAGCTGCTGGTTCGGTGGCTGTTCGGGCTCCGGGCCGTGGGTGCAGGCGGATCTGGAGTGGGGGCTGTTCCCCGGTGGCAGCAGCGCCTGGAACCCGAACCAGCGGGCGTTCACCAGCAAGTTCGTCACCGCGACACTGAAGAACAACGGTACGTCGCGGATGGCGATGAAGGGCAGCAACGCCCAGTCGGGCAGCTTGTTCACGCTGTACGACGGCACCCTGCCGAACGGGTACAGCCCGATGAAGAAGCAGGGCGCGATCGTGCTGGGCAGTGGCGGGGACTGCTGCAAGCCCGATGGTGGTGCGAACCAGAGCGCGGGCACGTTCTATGAGGGTGCGATGGTGGCGGGTTACCCGTCCGACGCGACGGAGAACGCGGTCCAGGCCAACATCACCGCGGCCGGCTACCGCTGAACCGGCCGGCGCCCCCTGACGTCACGGTACTTCCCCCTCACAGACGAACCCCTCGGAGGAACTCATGCACGTGAGAGGTATGACCGGCCGCCCCAGGACCACCGCAGGGCTGGCCCTGGCACTGCTCGCCGGCGCCGGGCTGCTGGCCGTCGCGACCGCCCAACCGGCCCAGGCAGCTACGACAGGTCCGTGTGACATCTACGCCTCGGGTGGTACGCCGTGCGTGGCCGCGCACAGCACCACCCGGGCGTTGTACGGCGCGTACAACGGCCCGCTGTACCAGGTCCGGCGCGCGTCGGACAACACCACCCGCGACGTCGGGGTGCTGAGCGCCGGCGGATACGCCAACGCGGCCACGCAGGACGCGTTCTGCGCCAACACGACCTGCCTCATCACCGTCATCTACGACCAGTCCGGCCGCAACAACCGGCTCACCCAGGCGCCTCCCGGGTATTGGCCCGGTCCTGCCGCGGGTGGGTGGGACAACCTCGCCGACGCGAAGGCGGCGCCGATCACGATCGGTGGTCAGAAGGCGTACGGCGTCTACATCGCGCCCGGCTCCGGCTACCGCAACAACAACACCAACGGCGTCGCGACCGGCGATCAGCCCGAGGGCATCTATGCGGTCGTCGACGGCACCCACTACAACCAGTGGTGCTGCTTCGACTACGGCAACGCGCAGACGGACGGCCAGGCCGATTCGCCCGCCATCATGGAGACCGTCTACTTCGGCGCCAACAAACAATGGGGGTACGGGGCCGGAGCCGGCCCGTGGGTGATGGCCGACCTGGAGTGGGGGCTGTTCTCCGGGGTGAACGCGGGCTACAACAACATCGCGTCCATCAACCAGCGCTTCGTGACCGCCATGGTCAAGGGCGAGCCGAACCACTGGGCCATCCGCGGCGGCAGCTCGCAGTCGGGTGGTCTCACGACGTACTTCGACGGCCAGCGCCCCAACGGCTACCACCCGATGAAGAAGGAAGGCGCGATCCTGCTCGGCATCGGCGGCGACAACAGCGTCTCCGGCCGCGGCACCTTCTACGAGGGCGTACTGACCTCCGGCTACCCATCGGCCGCCACCGAGAACGCCGTCCAGGCCAACATCACCGCCGCCGGGTACGCACCGGCCGGCGGCAACCCGCAGCAGAGCGGCCAGCTCGTCGGCGGCCAGTCAGGCCGCTGCGTCGACGTCCCGAACCAGGGCACCACCAACGGGCTCCAGGTCCAGCTGTGGGACTGCTGGAACGGCACCAACCAGCGCTGGACGTACACGTCCGGCAAGCAGTTGCAGGTCTACGGCAACAAATGTCTCGACGTCTCCGGCCAGGGCACGGCGAACGGCACGCCCGTGATCATCTGGGACTGCCACGGCGGCGCCAACCAGCAGTGGAACGTCAACGCCGACGGGACGCTCACCAGCGTGCAGTCCGGGCTGTGCCTGGACGCCAGCGCCTTCGGCACCGCGAACGGCACGAAGGTGCAGGTGTGGCAGTGCCTCAACGGTGCCAACCAGAAGTGGAGCCTTCGCACCTGACACTCCGTATGCCGACGCGTTGCGCGGCGACAGCGGCAGCTGACTGAACGGGATCACCAACGGGAAAGGGGCGGCGGGGCCGGTCGGCCCCGCCGCCCCTCTGGCGAGGATCGTCAGGTGCGCAGCGTCCACTTCTGGTTGGCGCCGTTGAGGCACGTCCAGAGCTGGATCTTGGTGCCGTTGGCCGTGCCGAACGCGCTGGCGTCCAGGCACAGCCCGGACTGCACGCCGGTGACGGTGCCGTCGGCGTTGACGTTCCACTGCTGGTTGGCCTGGCCGTTGCAGTCCCAGATGATGACGGCGGTGCCGTTGGTGGTGCCGTGGCCGCTGGCGTCCAGGCACTTGGTGCCGTACACGGTCAGCTGCTTGCTGGCGGTGTACGTGAAGCGCTGGTTGGTGCCGCTGTGGCAGTCCCACAGCTGCAGCTGCGTGCCGTTCGTGGTGCTCGAACCCGGCACGTCCGCGCACCGGCTGGACTGGTTGCCCACGATCTGCTGACCTTGTCCGCTGCTGCCTGACGGGGGCAGGAGCGTGATGGTGGACGTCTCGTTGACGTTGGTGTGGGCGACGCTGACCGTCGCGGCGTTGCCCGACAGCGTCACCACACTGTCCCGCACGGTGACCGGGCCGGTGACGGCGCCGCCGTTGTTGTACGGGATGTTCTGCACGACGACGCGGACCTGGTTGTTCTGCACGATGCCGCTGGTGGTGTCGAGGCGCTGCAGGTTGACCGCGACGTTGCCCGTGGTGCGGCCGCCGCCGACGAGGATCTTCGCGGAGCCGGACGTCTTCGTGGCGAACGCGTCGTACGAGCTGCTCGGGGTGACCGAGGCGATCTGGCCGGTCTGGCCGGCGTAGAAGTTGTACGCCCACCACTCGCCCTTGGGCTGGTACTGCCCGCTGGAGCGGGTGAGCAGGTTGCCCAGGTCGTTGTGCAGGTTGCCGCCGCCGGCCCAGTTCGCGCGCAGGCCGTCGGCGCCGGCACGCTCGAGGCGGGCGATGTACCACGCCCCGTCGCCGGGGTTCTGCTCGTCGGACGCCCCGTACTCGTTGATCTGGTACGGCCGCGGGTGCGCGATGCCGCGCGAGTCCAGTGTCTGGTTGGCCGTGGCCACGTTTGCCACCGGGTCGCCGGGCAGCGAGTGCCAGCTGATGATGTCGGGCACGACATTGTTGGCCTTGACGTAGTCCAGGTACTGCGTCCACCAGCCGCTGGTCGACGGCACGCAGGCGCAGCTCGGCCCGACGATGAGCATGTTCGGGAACGTCGCGCGGATGCGCTGGTACGTGCGCCTCCACAGCTCGAAGTACTGCGATTGCGGCCGGTTCCAGAAGAGGCTGATGTTCGGCTCGTTCCAGATGTCCCACTGGACGGTGAGCCCGGCCGCCTGCACGTCACTGAACAGGCGGGTGAGGAAGTTGTCGTAGTCGGTCCAGTTGCCGTTGTCGCCGGGGAAGCGGCTGATGGCGGCGCCGTCGGCGCCCCACAGGTCGTGGGGGAGCAGCACGAACTTCCCGCCGAGCGCGGCGGTGCGCAGGGCCTGCGCCCGGGTGGCGTTCCAGCGGCGGTCGTAGCCGCCACCCTGCCAGCCGCCGCCGGACAACTGGGCGCCACCTGCCCGCATGGCCTGGAACTTCACGTCCCGGAAGAAGTTGTCCGGCGGGTTCGTGCCGTCCTCGGTCATGCCGTAGATCCAGCCGGACGCGCGGTACGTCGGCGTCCCGTTCGTCACGGAGAAGTTGACGGTGATGGCCTCGTCGGCGGCATGGGCCGGCGTCGTGGCCACCACTGCCAGCCCGGTCGCAAGGACGAGCGCCGAGATGAGAGCGCCTCGGACGCGCCATCGACGCGTCGGTGAACTGTGCACAGAAGTCTCCTCTGTCAATGGGCAAGGACGGCCTGGGACGCCGCTCGCCGGCCGGCGACGGGCGCGGCGGAACGTCACTCCGATGGCTGACTGCCTGAACCTGAATGGTGTTTGCCGGCTGGACGCCGGCGGGCCTGTCCCCGCCCGCAGGAGCGTGACGCCGGCGGTGGTGCGCAGCCTGCGGCGGGAATCCGGAACGAGGGTGACATGGCGGGTGCCTCTCGAGACGGAGCATGGGCGGGGTGGCTCGGCGGGCGGCGCGGGGTGACCGCTTTCCGCGGGCTGTCGGCGGTCGTCAGCTCGCGGGCCCGCCGGCCGATGACGCTGCCGTCGAACGACCATCATCGTTCTTGCCGGTGTCCGGCGGTCCATCGGTACGGGCGGCGGTGTACCGGTTATCGAACCGATTCGCATCGATCGTAGCGGTATCGTGGCCGCGGTCAATACCTCAGGCAGATCCGTCCTCGGCGAACCGGCACGGTGCGGCGCGGCCGGGCTGAAAATTCCAGGCGGTGACGGCCGGCAGGCCGGTTGGGCAGGTGGTGCCAGCGATTGCGGTCCGGCGGGCAGCGGCGTGGCCGGTCGGCGTTCGTGGCGGCGGGCCGGTCTGCGCGGGTCGTCGGCCGCGGCGAAGGGCCGGTGGCACCTCGACGTACAGGATTCGATGTGCGGGCGGCCCTACCCCGGGTTCGAACCGGTTCGAGGGGTGACCCGCTGCGGATGCCCGTCCGTACGATCGACGCCGGTGAAAGGCTCACGGGTCCGCGACCGGGCGGTTCAAACCTGGTAGGCGGCGATGCTGGTCTGCAGCTTGGTGGCCATGCGCGCGAGGTCCTGGGCGGTGACCTGGGTCTGGGTGGCGCCGGCGGCGGCAGAACCGGCGGACTCCGCGACTCCGCCGATGGTGGTGGCGATGCCGCCGGCGCTGGTGGCTGCCTCGGCGACGTTGCGGGTCATCTCGCCGGTGGTTGCGGTCTGCTCCTCCACGGCCGCCGCGATGGTTGAGGTGTAGTCATTGATCCGTGCGGTCACCGCGGTGATCTCGGCGATCGCGGCGACCGCCTGTTCGGTTTCGTCCTGGATGGCGCTGACGCGTCTGGATATGTCATCGGTGGCCTTGGCGGTCTCCTGGGCGAGGTCTTTGACCTCGGTGGCGACCACCGCGAAGCCTTTGCCGGACTCGCCGGCGCGGGCGGCCTCGATGGTGGCGTTCAACGCGAGCAGGTTCGTCTGTTCCGCGATCGAGGTGATGAGTTGCACGACGCTGCTGATCTCGGAGGAGGAGCGGCCGAGTTTGGTGACGATTTCGGTGGTGCGCTGCGCGGTCTGGGCGGCTTCGGCGGCGACGGTGGATGCCTCGGCGGCGCTGGCGGCGATCTCACGGATCGACGTGCCCATCTGACCGGCGCCGGTCGACACGGTCTGCACGTTGCGGGACACCTCGCTGGCGGCCGCGGCGACGTCGCCGGCCTGCGCGGAGGTCCGTTCGGCCGATGCGGACATCTGGGCGGACACGCTGGACAGTTCCTCGGACGCGGCCGCGACGTGGTGGGCGTTGTCGTCGACCTCGCGGATGATGGCGGCGATCGCGTCCGTCGACGCGTCCAGCGCCTGGGCCAGTTGGGCGACCTCGTCGCGTCCGGTCAGCGCGGTGCGGACGGTCAGGTCTCCGCTCTGGACGCGTTGCAGGACGGCCACGCAGCGAGCCAGCGGTCGGGTGATCAGCCGGGCGACGCCGAACGCGGCGAGCACGCCGAGCGCGATACCGGCGATGATGCAGGCAATCACGAGGCGCCGTGCCCGCGTGTAGACGTCGTTCGCGGCGGCCTTGCCCTCCTGCATCTTGACCGCGGTCTGCGCGGCCAGGATGTCCAGCGCCGCTCGCAACTCGGTCACCACGGGCGTCTCCTGCGCGTTGCGCAGCGTGAGGATCTCCGCGCGTTTCCCGGCCCGGCTCAATGGGATCAACCGGTCGTTCAGCAGGGCCAGGTACGTTGCCCAGGCCGTGTCGAACCTGGCCAGTGCATCGAGGCGGATCGGTCCGAGCTCGAAGCGTTTGTAGGCGGCCTCCGCCTCGGCGAGGGTCTGCTGGTCGCCGGCCAGGGTTTGTTCCTTCGCCGTCATGGCGGCCGGGTCGTCGGTCAGGAAATGGTCGAGGGCCCCGGCCCGGACCCGGTTGAACGCGTTGCGCATCTCCGCGATGGTCCGCATCTGCGTGCCGTCGTCATGCACCACGCCTGTACTGCCGTTGATCGCCGCCATCTGCGACAGCGCGAAGACCTCGACACCCGAGCCGATCGCGGCGACCAGGAGCACCGCCAGCAGGATCTTGGTGATCACCCTGCGGTTGGTGATGACCCGCAACAGCCCAGAACCGTCCGACGTCCCGCCGGTCACCGACACCGACCCCATGATGACTCCAAACGCAGCTGAGGCGGCGAGTCCGCTTCATGCGGCGGATCGTCAGGTATGCCGGATTCTGTAGGTTTCTGGCAGAATCTTCCGCTCCCTTGCCGGCGACACCTTGCCGGCCGGCGGAGCCGGCGCCGGCACCGCAGCCGGCGGCAAGGTGTTCGGCGAATGACGTCCTGGGTCATCGTCCGGCGACCAGGAAATTGCACTCACATATTTGTATTAGAGCGAGTTTTCGTCCGGCTTAAAAGTGTTATGGATCCGAACTGCGCGGATCTGGCACCCGTTGGGCAAGCAATTCAATCAGCGGTGCCGGTCGTCGAGTTGTTCGCCGATAGGCATCCTGAGCTGCTGATATACGAAGCAGAGCCGGTATTCAGCGGTGTACTCCGGATTTGCCGGTCATTGTTGTGCCTCGCTCTTGAATGTTGCGAAGAATTCTGACACCCTCTGAACTCGGTGCGGGCAATGCCGATGGCGGCACGCAACGAGGCTCCCATTCCGTGAATCGCCTCGGGCACGCGATGAACAGTGCGGCCCGCAGCCCGTCCACGTCCCCGCACGCCTTTGAATCCTCATGATCCCCCGAAAGGCACTGACACGATGATGGGCTCGACACGCCCGGGCGACACGCCCAGACGCCGGCGCCGGCTGCGGATGTACCTGCCGCTCGCCGCTGCCGCGGTCGTTGCCGCCGGCGCGGCGCTGGTCTTCACGGCCACGGCGAGCGCCGCCAGCAGCCTCGGCGCCGCCGCCTCCGGCACGGGCCGCTACTTCGGCGCAGCGGTGCCGGCGTTCAAGCTCGGCGACGGTGCGCTCGCGGAGATCCTGGACCGCGAGTTCACGTCGATCACGCCCGAGAACGAGATGAAGTGGGACGCCACCGAGCCGTCCCAGGGCAGGTTCACCTACGGTGGCGGCGACCAGATCGTCGCCCACGCGCAGGCGCACGGGCAGAAGGTCCGCGGGCACACGCTGCTGTGGCACGCGCAGCAGCCCGGCTGGGCACAGGGCCTGTCCGGTGCCGCGCTGCGCGACGCGATGCTCAACCACGTCACGCAGGTCGCCACCCACTACAAGGGCAAGATCCACTCCTGGGACGTGGTGAACGAGGCGTTCGCCGACGGCGGCAGCGGCGGCCGGCGCGACTCCAGCCTGCAGCGCACCGGCAACGACTGGATCGAGGCCGCGTTCCGCGCCGCCCGTGCCGCGGACCCGGGCGCGAAGCTCTGCTACAACGACTACAACACCGACGGGATCAACGCCAAGAGCACCGGCATCTACAACATGGTCGCGGACTTCAAGGCCCGCGGCGTGCCGATCGACTGCGTCGGCTTCCAGTCCCACCTCGGCGGCAACCCGCCCGGTGACTACCGGGCCAACCTGCAGCGCTTCGCCGACCTCGGCGTCGACGTGCAGATCACCGAGCTGGACATCTCCGGCGCCAGCCAGGCCAACGCCTACGCCACCGTGGTCAAGGCGTGCCTCGCCGTTGCGCGGTGCACCGGCATCACCGTCTGGGGTGTCCGCGACAGCGACTCGTGGCGGACCGGCGACAACCCGCTGCTGTTCACCGCCGGCGGCGCCAAGAAGGCGTCCTACACCGCGACGCTCGACGCCCTCAACAGCGGTGGCGGCGGCAACGGATCCGGCGGGTCGGTCCCGCCCACCGCGCCCACGACGGTCGACCCGAACTCCTGGTACGTGCTGGTCAACCGCAACAGCGGCAAGGCCCTGGACGTGTACAACCTGGCCACCGCCAACGGCGCGCGGATCGCGCAGTGGTCCCGAAACGACGGGGCGTGGCAGCAATGGCAGTTCGTCGACTCCGGCGGCGGCTACTACCGGTTGAAGTCACGGCACTCCGGCAAGGTCCTCGACGTCTACAACTGGTCCACCGCCGACGCGGCCGCAGTCATCCAGTGGTCCGACCACAAGGGCGCCAACCAGCAGTTCCGCATCGCCGACTCCACCGGCGGTTACGTCCGGCTGATCAACCGCAACAGCGGCAAGGCCGTGGAGGTGCAGGGCGCCTCGACCGCCGACGGCGGCAGCGTCGTGCAGTACAGCGACTGGGGCGGCACCAACCAGCAGTGGCAGCTCGTCCGCGTCGGCGGCGCGGTGACACCCACCCCGTCGACCTCACCGACCCAGCAGGTCACCCCCGGACCAGGCCCCAGCGCGAGCAGGAGCCCGGGTCCCGTCGGCAACGGCACGGCGGGCTGCGGGAAGAGCCCAGCGCTGGCCAGCGGCACGCACACGATCCAGAGCGGAGGCAAGAGCCGCACCTTCATCCTGCGGGTCCCCGCGAACTACTCCAGCGGCACCACGTACCGCCTGATCTTCGCCTTCCACTGGCGCGGTGGTACCGCCGCCGAGATCAGCTCGGGCGGCACCAGCGGCACCGCCTGGTCCTACTACGGCCAGCAGGAACAGTCGGACAACAGCGCGATCCTCGTGGCACCACAGGGTCTCAACGCCGGCTGGGCCAACGCCGGTGGTGAGGACGTCACCTTCGTCGACGACATGATCCGGCTGATCGAAGGCGACCTGTGCGTCAACACCGGGCAGCGCTTCGCGCTCGGGTTCAGCTACGGCGGCGGCATGAGCTACGCCCTCGCCTGCACCCGTGCCAACGTCTTCCGGGCCGTCGCCGTGTTCGGCGGCGCGCAGCTGAGCGGATGCAGCGGCGGCACCCAGCCCATCGCCTACCTCGGCATGCACGGCATCGGCGACACCGTCCTCAACATCTCCATGGGGCGGTCGCTGCGCGACACGTTCGTGCGCAACAACGGCTGCACCGCCCAGAGCCCCCGCGAACCCGCGGCGGGCAGCATGACCCACATCACCACCGCCTACACGGGCTGCCGCGCCGGATACCCGGTGGTCTGGGCCGCGTTCGACAACGGTCACATGCCCGGACCGGTCGACGGCACGTACACCGAGAGCGGCGTCCGCACCTGGACCAAGAGCGAGGTGTGGAAGTTCTTCGCCCAGTTCTGATCCTGCGGTCCTGATCCACAACCGATCTGCATCCTCGAACGGCAACGCAGAGGTTCACGGCGACGGGCTCCTGGCACGGAAGGTTCCCACACTTCCGGCGGCCAGGAGCCCGTCCCGTCGGCTCCGCCACCGTGCCGGTGCGAGCGCCGAGGTGCGTCCGGTTTGTGTCGCGGCGTCAGGGTAGCTGGCCGGCATGACGAGCACGGCACTGCGGCATCCCGACCCGGCGACCAGTTCGGACCTCGACGCCTCGCGCGTGAACTCCCCGCCGGCCTGGTGGTGCCCGCTGTGTGCCACCGAGGTGGCACCGTGGTGGCTGGGCCGGTCCGAAAGGGTCGCCTATCACTGCTTCGGCTCGCCGCCGTTCGTCGCCCGCCACGCGCTCGTGCCCGTCCGCGATCGCTGACAACGGTCGACAGCGACCGCGCGACCGTGTCGTTCGACCGCCGGGAGCGGTCGGGCGCTATCCGGTGCGGCGGTACCTGCCGGGTGCGGTGCCGTGCTGGCGTTTGAACGCATTGGCGAAGGCGAACTCCGAGGTGTAGCCGACCTTGGCGGCAATGACGCTCAGCGGCGCGTCGGACTCGTGGAGCAGCCGAGCGGCGGTGGTCATCCGCCACCAGGTGAGGTAGGTCAGCGGCGGCTGGCCGAGCAGCATGGTGAAGCGGCGGGCGAACGGCGCCCGGGACAACCCGGCCTGCTCGGCGAGGGTCGCGACGGTCCACGGCCGGGCTGGGTCCTGATGCATGGCCTGCAGCGCGGCGGTGGCAACCGGGTCCTTGAGCGCCGCTGCCCAGCCGGAGCCGGCGGCGGGGGCGGGCTGCTGGTCGAGCCAGGAGCGCAGGATGTGCAGCAGCAGCGTGTCGAGCAGTGCGGGAACGATGGCGTCCGTGCCGAGGCGGGGCCGTTCCAGCTCCGTGGCGAGCAGGTCAACGGTGGCGCGCAGCCCGGGATGCCTGCCGAGGTGCGCCGGGAGGTGGATGAGTTCTGGCAGGTCCTGCACCAACGGATGGACCCGGGCCGGATCGATTTCGTAGGCGCCGCAGAGTGTCACGGTGACCGGCGCGTCGGTGCCCGTCGGCATCCCGACGGTGCCGGTGGCGTAACGCTGCAGCACCTGCGGATCGTTCGGGTCGCACGCGGGTGCGGTGGGCCGGGTCGATGGGCTGTCAGCGAGGGTGTGCCCGCGTCCGTGCGGCCGGAACACCACGTCCCCGGCTGCCAGCGGCATCGGGTCGGTGCCTGGCAGGATGAGCCAGCACGGCCCCTGCAGGACGACCTGAAATCCGGCCGCTCCGGGCACCGATGCGAACTGCTGCGCCCACGGCGCGTGCCACGCCACCCGCGCGGAGCGTGGCCGGCCGGTCCGCATGACCGCGATCACGTCGCTGAGTACATCCACACGGCCACCGTATCGCGGCGGAGACGATCGAGTATGAACGAGGGACCGTCGCGCATGGTTCGTCTCCTGCGGCCGCCGTAGTTTCGTCTGTGTGAGAGCCATGCGAATCCATCAGTACGGCGAAGCGTCCGTCATCCGCGACGACGACATCCCCCGTCCGCAGCCCGGGCCCGGTGAAGTGCTGATCGAGGTCGCCGCGACCTCGTTCAACCCATCCGACGTCGGGCTGCGCCGCGGGCTGCTGCGTTCGGTCGTTGCGTTGGACCTGCCGCACACCCTCGGCGGGGACGTCGCCGGCACGGTCGTCGACGTCGGGCGGGGTGTGCACACCCTCGCCGCCGGCGACCCGGTCATCGGCCGGATCGGCGGTGCCGCGGCCGAGTACGTCACCACCGACGCCGCCACGCTCGTCACGGCGCCGGGCGCCATCCCGCTCGCTCATGCCGCCGCCATCCCGGTCGCGGGCCTCACCGCCTGGCAGGCGGTGGTCGAGCACGCGCACGTCGCCGCCGGGCAGCGGGTGCTGGTCAACGGCGCGGGTGGTGGTGTCGGCGGCTTCGCCGTGCAGCTTGCGAAGCTGGCCGGCGCACATGTGATCGCCACCGCCGGCCCACGCAGCACCGACGTGGTCCGCCGTCACGGCGCCGACGAGATCGTCGACTACACGGCGACACCGCTCGCCGATGCCCTCGACGGACCCGTCGACGCGATCCTCAACCTCGTGCCGATGAGCGCCGAGCAGGCCGCAACCCTGCTGCCACTGATCCGCCCGGGCGGCATCGTCGTGTCCGTCACCGTCCCGATCACGGCACCCGCCGGATCCCAGGTGTCCGCCGTGCACTTCGTGGCCCGCAACGACACCCGCCACCTCGCCGCACTGGTCGAGCTCATCGACGCAGGCACGGTCCGGGTCGACATCGCAGCGACGCGCAGGTTCACGGACCTGCCTTCGGTGCACCGCGACGCGGAGGACGGCCGCACCCGCGGCAAGATCATCCTCGTTCCGTGAGGGCGCTCGGCACCGCCCGTGATGCGCGCACCGGCGGCGACCGGGTCCTCAGCTGCATCATGACCGATGCATCGACACGCAATCTGTGGGTAGGCGTACCGCATCCGAACCATCGACGCCTGGAGGTGCGATGAACCGCACGATGCAGAGCCTCACCGCTGTGGCCGCCGGAGGGGCGGGGGTGATGCTCGGCCGGCGGCTGGTGCGCCACACCCCGTCCACGGCGCGCGACGACGGCGGGGACCGGTGGCACAGCGTGACCGTCAACTGCTCGCCTGGGCAGCTCGCTCCGACGCCGCCGCCGCTGGACGAGCTCGGATTCCCGGTCGAGATCCGGATCCGGCCCGCCCCGGGGGATCGCGGCACCGAGCTGGCGGTGCGGATGGTGCAGCCGCCACCGGCGGGGGCGGCCAAGCTCGTCAGGAAGCTGCGCGACGACGATGACCCGGTCCGGTCCATCCGGCGGGCACTGCGGGAGGCCCGGTCGCTGGCGGAGGTCGGCGAGGTACTGCTGCCCGATGCACCCGCCACCACCCACCCGACGCTGACCGGCGCCCCGCTGGCGTACGCGACGCGCCACGGACATGAGGAGGGCCGGCTGTGAAGGCACTGTGCTGGGAAGGCGTCAACAAGGTCGCGGTCGAGCACGTCCCCGACCCGCAGATCCGCAACAGCGGCGACGTGATCGTCGAGGTCCGGCGGACCGCCACCTGCGGCTCCGACCTGCACCTGCTCGGCGGGTACATCCCGTTCATGCGCGAGGGTGACGTGCTCGGCCACGAGTTCCTCGGCGAGGTCGTCGAGGTCGGCGCCGGGGTGCGTAAGCATGCGGTGGGGGACCGGGTCGTGGTGTCGTCGTTCATCTCGTGCGGGCAGTGCTGGTACTGCCGGCGCCAGGAGTTCTCGCTGTGCGACAACGGCAACACCAACCCGGCGATCACCGAGCAGCTGTGGGGCGCCGCACCGGGTGGCTGCTTCGGCTACTCCCACGCCATGGGCGGCTTCGCCGGCAGCCACGCCGAGTACGTGCGGGTGCCGTTCGCCGACGTCGGCGCGTTCACCGTGCCCGACGGGGTCAGCGACGAACGGGCCCTGTTCGCGTCGGACTCCGCGTCGACCGGCTGGATGGGCGCCGACCTCGGCGGCGTGCAGCCCGGTGACGTCGTCGCGGTCTGGGGCGCCGGCGCGGTAGGGCAGATGGCGGCCCGCGCGGCGATCCTGCTGGGCGCGGAGCGGGTCATCTGCATCGACAGGTTCGGCTACCGGCTGGCGATGGCTGCGCAGCACGTCGGCGCCGAGACCCTCAACTACGAGCGCGACGACGTCGGCGCGGAACTGCTGGAGCGCACCGGCGGGCGGGGACCCGACGTGTGCATCGAGGCGGTCGGCATGGAGGCCCACGCCGCCGGGCCGCAGGGCGCCTACGACATGGTCAAGCAGCAGCTGCGGCTGGAGACCGGCCGTACCGCCGCGTTGCGCTCCGCAATCTACAACTGCCGCAAGGGCGGCAGCGTCTTCGTGCTCGGTGTGTTCGCCGGCGCGGTCGACAAGTTCCCACTCGGCGCGGTGATGAACAAGGGCCTCACACTGCGCGGGGCGCAGATGCACGGGCAGCGGTACATCCCGATGCTGCTGGAGCGGATGGCCCGCGGTGACCTCGTGACGGAGCACCTCGCGACCCACACGATGACGCTGGAGGAGGGTCAGCGCGGGTACGACATCTTCAAGGACAAGTCCGACGGCTGCGTGCGCACCGTATTCACACCGTGACCAGCGGGAGGAACATCGTCTCCGGGGCGCTGCTCGGCGTCGGGCTCGCGGCGTTCGTCGACGAGACGGTGTTCCATCAGCTGCTGCACTGGCACCACTTCTACGATCGGTCGACCCCGGCCGCCGGCCTGGTCTCCGACGGCGTGTTCCACGCCTTCGGCTGGTTCGCGACGGTCGCCGGGCTGTTCCTCTTCGCCGACCTGCGCCGCCGCGAGGGGGTGTGGCCGGCGCGGTGGTGGGCGGGTCTGCTCCTGGGCGCCGGCGGGTTCCAGCTCTACGACGGCACGGTCCAGCACAAGCTGCTGCGGCTGCACCAGATCCGCTACGTCACCGACGTCGCGCTCTACGACTGGGTGTGGAACGTCCTCGCCGTCTGCATGCTCGCCGCCGGGCTGCTGCTGCTGCGCCGCCCGGCGCCGCAGGTGTGGCCCGGCCATGCATGAGCATCACAACGTCGCACTGCCTGGCCTGCTGCTGCTCGCCGGGCTCAGCGGGTACACCGGTCTCGTGTGCCTGCCGCGGCGGCGCAGGCCATGGCCGTGGTGGCGCACGGCGAGCTGGTTCGCGGGACTGGCCGCCGCCGGTTCGGCAGTCCTCGGACCGCCTGCCGGCGGCGGCTTCGTCGGGCACAGCGTGGGACATCTGCTGCTCGGCATGCTGGCACCGCTGCTGGTGTGTGCCGCCGCGCCGGTGACGCTGCTGCTGCGCGGACTGCCGGCCGGCGCGGCCCGGCGGGTGTCGCGGGTCCTGCGCAGCGCACCGGTCGTGCTGCTGACGCATCCGGTCACGGTCGTGCTCCTGGACGTGGGTGGCCTGTGGCTGTTGTACGCAACGCCGCTGTTCCGGCTCGCGAGCGCGGACCCGGCCGTGCACCAGCTCGTCCAGGCGCACGTGTTCCTCGCCGGTTGCCTGCTCACGGTGGCACTGGTCGGGCCCGACCCGATGCCGCACCGCGCCCCGCTGCCCGTGCGGGCGGCGGCGCTCGTCGCGTTCACGGCGGCGCACGGCATCCTGGCCAAGTTCCTCTACGCACACCCACCGGCCGGGGTCAGCGCCGTCGACGCCGAGCACGGGGCGATGCTCATGTATTACGGCGGTGACCTGGTCGACGTGGTGCTGCTCGTGCTGCTGGCGCTGGAGTGGTACCGGCGGCCACGCGCCGCACGACGGCAGGGCAACCTCGGCGTGTCACCCGTGGCGGGCGGGGTAGCGGAGGGTCATGCGCACTGACAACGTCCCGGACCCGGCCGTGGACGCCGCGGCGACCTTCATCGGCAATGCCACGGTCCTGCTCCGGCTCGGCGCGTTCACGCTGCTGACGGACCCCAACTTCCTGCACGCCGGGCAGCGCGCCTACCTCGGCCACGGCATGTGGTCGAAGCGGCGCACCGATCCGGCCCTGACGCCGCAGCAGCTGCCACCGCTGGACGGTGTGGTCCTGTCCCATCTGCACGGTGACCACTTCGACCGGGTCGCCCGTCGCGGGTTGCCGCGTGACATGCCCTTCGTGACCACCCGATCGGCCGGGCGCAGGCTGCGCAAGTGGCGCTTCAACGAGACCGTCGGCCTGTCCACCTGGCAGAACGTGGTGTGGCGGCGCGGTGGTGAGACGGTGCGGATCACCGCCGTGCCGGCGCAGCACGGACCGGCGCTGGTGTACCGGGCGTTGCCGGAGACGATGGGGACCGTCATCGACTGGGAACGGGACGGTCACCGCCGCCTGCGGCTGTACATCACCGGCGACACGCTGTTCCGCCCGGAGGTGCTCGGCGAGATCCCGGAGCGCTTCGGCGACATCGACGCCGCGCTGGTCCACCTCGGCGGCACCCGGATCCTCGGCGTGCTGCTGACCATGGACGGCCGCGACGGGGCCGCGCTGTCGCGACTCGTCCGCCCGCGCAGCATCCTGCCGATCCACCACGACGAGTACCCGGTCCAGCGGGACCCGCTGGCGAACTTCCTGCGCCTGTCCGACGGCCTGCCCGTGCGCGCGATGGCACGCGGCGAGACCGTCGACCTGACGGTCGTGTCAGGCGTGAGGTAGCGGCCCCGGCGGCCGCTACTGCTCGTCGACGTCCATCGGGTCGTGGCTGCCGCCGTCGGGGGTCTCCGCGCCCGGCGTCGCGCCTTTCGGGTCGATCATGCCGTCGTAGTTGAAGACGGTGTACGAGGAGCCGTCGTGCTCTGTGTGCCGGTTGGTCAGCACGTACCTGTGGATGAAGGCGTCGATCTCCAGCTCGACGACCGCCGAGCCGACGGAGTGCACGACCGCCCCGTCCCGAGGTCCGCCAACCAGGATGACGTCATAGTTCGTGTCGGTGGTCATGCGCGAGGCCTACCCGCTGTCCGCGCGGGAAAACACGATGCCCCTCGTCTGTGCTCCCGTGCAAGCGGCCGCGGGTGTGTTTTCGGGTGGCCCGCGCGGGTAGCCGTTGCGCATGACCCCGACGTCGCGGCGGCCGAAACGGCCGGCCGTGCCGGCCCGGTCACCCCACGGAAAGGCCCGGTCACCCCACGGAAAGGAACGCGGCATCATGAGCACACCGACCATCGGTCGTCCCCTGGCCGGGATGCACCGCAAGATGGCCGAGCCCGGCTCCGGGCAGTGAAACCGCTCAGTGACGTCACCACCGGGGCACCTGATGGTGGCAGGCCGTGGCGCACCGCTGTGGCGGACCTGCTGCAACGGACCAGGCTCGCGCAACCGGACGAGCTCGCGGCCGCGGTGGCGGCCGCAGCCGCGCTGCTGCGGCTGGACGTGTGGATGTACCTCGTCGATCAGGAACAACGGGTGCTGCGTCCCGTGCCGCGACCGCCGCGGGAGGCTCCGGAACCGCTCGCCGTGGAGTCCACGGTGGCCGGCCGGGTCTTCATGACGGTGCAGCCGTTGCCGTCCACGGCGGACGGGCAGCGCCGGTTGTGGCTGCCGCTGCTGGACGGCACCGAGCGGCTGGGGGTGCTGGAGTTCGTCGTGCACGGCGAGGCGGCCCTGGACGACCCCGGGCTGCTGTCGGGATGTGATCTGTTCGGCCAGCTCGTCGGGCACCTGGTGGCGACGAAGGTGCCCTACGGCGACGCGCTGCTGCAGGTCCGCCGAACCCGACGGATGTCGGAGGCGTCCGAGCTGGTGTGGCGGCTGCTGCCGCCGCTGACCTTCGCCTGCGAGCGGGCGGTCGTCTCAGCGATCCTCGAACCCTGTTACGAGGTCGGCGGCGACGGGTTCGACTACGCGGTGGGCGGTCGGTCGCTGTACTTCTCGATCTTCGACACGGCCGGTCACCACCTGCGTGCCGGCCTGGGCACCGCCGTGGTGATGTCCGCGATCCGGGCGGCCAGGCGAGCCGGCAACGGGCTGTACGCGATGGCCCGCGCCGCGGACCGGGCGCTGGAGGCGCACCTGCCCGAGCTGCGGTTCACCACCGCCGTGCTCGGCGAGCTGGACCTGGACACGGGCCGGTTGCGCTACATCAACGCCGGCCATCCGATGCCGCTGCTGATCCGGCACGGCAAGGTGGTGCGCGGTCTCGAGGGTGGCAGGCGCATGCCGCTCGGCCTGGACGACCCGCAGATCGACGTCGCCGAGGAGACCCTGGAACGCGGCGACCGGCTGTTGCTGTACACCGACGGCGTCACCGAGACCCGGGATCACCGTGGCGGGCTGCTCACCGCCGAAGGGCTCGTCGACCTCGTCGAGCGCGACGCCGGGCAACTGCCGGCGCCGGAGACGCTGCGGCGGCTGTGTCATGCCGCGCTGGCGCTCTACGACGGCCCTCCGACGGACGACGTCACGCTGATGCTGCTGGAGTGGTCGCACGACGCGGGACCTGCGATGGTGCGCCCGGACCCCGTCCCACCGGCGGCCGGCCCGTGACCGACCCGGCGGTGGTGTGCGGCGACCGGGTGCCCCTCGGCCCGTCTCGACCAGCGACCAGAACGATGCCATCGTCATGCACGTCCGACGTCCACTGCGCGAACCTGCTGGTCACGAGGTTCAGCCTTCTCGATGCCGTTGGCCATCGGGTTCTCCAGCAGGAAGAGGCAGCCGTCGACGATGTCGTGCATGGAACCGAGACGCCCGCTCAGTGTCACGGTGCCGGACCATGCCCACGACGGCGAGGCGGTCGACCCGCTCGATCGGGGCCAGCATGTCGGCGATCTCGCCGGGGCGGGTCAGGTCGAGCGCCGGCCCGGTGACGGTTCCCGGCACGTCCCTGGACAGCTCCTCCGCCACGTCGGCGGCCCGCTCGGCGCTGCGCCCGGTGATCACGACGTGGTCGCCCGCCCGACCCCGGTGCGGTGTTGCCCGGGGTTCGAGAAACACGACGCGGGCCCGGCGTCCATGGTGGACGCCGGGCCCGGTGGTCACGGCCGGGGTCAGGGGACCCAGTAGTTGCCGCTGGCGACGATCATCACCTGCAGCTGGATGCTGGTGGAGTAGTAGTCGCTGCTGGTGAACGAGGTGTTGAGCATCTTGGTCCACAGGGCGTCGAGCCACGCCTGGCTGCCCGGGTCGGTCAGCGCGGCGACCGCGAACGGCGCGAAGAACGCCGGCTCGCTGCCTGAGGAGATCGCGCTGCCGCTGAGTGAGTAGCCGACCGCGATGCTGTTCGGGTTGCTGCCGGTCTTGGTCTTCACCCACGTGTTGAGCTTGCGGGCCGAGGCGAGCGACGCGGCGTTGCCGCTGGTGACCGCGTCGGTGCCGATGCGCCACGGTGTGCGGCAGGAGTTCCAGAAGTACTTGCCGTCGTTGGGGTCCTCCAGTACCTCTCCGGGCGCCGGCTTCGGGGTGGTGTTCGTGTTCACCACGAAGTCGGGCAGCAGGCCGGTGCTCGGCGCGTACTGGGTCTGCAGGTTGGTGATGAGGTTCTGGTGTGCGGTGCGGATCGTGTCCCAGGCGGTGTCACCCGTCGCCGACCGGAACGCGCGGAAGTGGTCGATCATGAAGTCGGACGGGCGGGCGGTCCAGTAGAGGCTGTCGCCCGGGGTGCTCCAGTCGCCGAGCAGCAGCAGGTGCGTGGTCGGGTTGACCTCGCTGGCCTTGATGGCGTTGATGTGCCGGACTGCCAGCTGCTTGTAGTTGTACGTGCCGGCGCTGCCCCACTGCTTGTCGGCCAGCAACAGGCCGAACGCCACGTCCATGTCGCCGTCGGTGGCCGAGTCGGAGCCGTTGACGCTGCGGCACGCGGTGTCCTGCTCGGCCGCGAGCAGGTCCGGGTTGTTCACCGATGGGTGGGCGAGCATGTACTTCACCAGGCCGTCGAAGGCGGTCTTCGCTCCCGGGTCGGCGCCGGCCATCGTGGCGAGCACGACCATGCCGTAGCCCTGCGCCTCGGCGACGTAGGGGTGGTCGGCGTCCGGCGAGATGATCTGGTACCAGCCGTTGCCGCAGTTCTGCTTGACGAAGGCGGCCTTCCACTTGTTGTAGTACGTGACGACCGCCTGGTCCACAGTGGACTGTGCGCCGCTGGGGCGCAGCGTGCCGGCCGCGTAGGGGAACAGGTGGCTGCCGAAGGGGACCGCCGGTCCGGTCGGCGGGACGGTGGTGCCCGCGTCGACGCTGAGCCAGTCGACGTTCGGCCCGCCGTTGGCGGTGGTGGCGGTGGCGCGGATCGTGTTGGTGCCGGCGTTGAGGTTCGCCGTGAGTGTCTTGCTCTGCCAGGTGTCCCAGTTCGTCGTGCTGCCGAACGACGCCGCCGCGGCGACCACCGTGCCGTTGACGGCGATGTCCATCGGCCTGCCGGTGGTGGTGCCGTTGGAGTACCGCAGGACGATCGTGGCGGCGCCCGCCGACGGCGCGGTCACCGTCCATTGCACGGAGGAGCCGCTGACGTTGTCGTAGTTGACGAATCCGGTGCCGCTGTAGCCGGCGTGGTTGGACTCCACGACGCCCTGTGAGATGGTGGCCGACTCCGCCTCGTAGCGGGTCGTGGCCGCCGCGGCGGGGGAGGCGAGCGGGGTCAGCGCCGCCACCACCCCGAGCGCCATGAGCGGCGCCGCGACGTGCCGCAGTCTCAGGTGTGCTCTCATGTGTGCTCCCGGGTCAGCCGGTGTACTGGACGAGGATCTTGGTGTAGGCATAGGCCGCCTGGGACACGCCGCTGCACGAGTCGGCGTCGCTGCCGCTGCCGCAGGCCCGGTCGCGGTTGATCGACCAGAAGGTCAGGCGGGCCAGGTGATGCTGCTGCGCGTAGGCCAGGATGGTCTGGAAGTCGGCGAGCGTGACGGTCTCGTCGCTCTCATCGGTCTTGCCGTTCATCGACGAGATGCCGATCCTCGTGTAGGCCACGGTGTCGCTGTAGCCGTAGGCGCTCTTGACGGCGTTCTTCAGCCCGTCGGCGGCGCTGACCGAGGCCGCACCCATCGTGCCGGTGTGCCCGCCGAAGTCGAACGGCATGATGGTCCAGCCGTCGTTGTCGAGTCCGGTCGCCGCGCCCTTGTTGATGAGGTCGATGCCGGCGGAGTCCGGCCCGGTCGGCGTCGTGCCGAACGTGATGAACGTCTTGATGCCGGGGTTGTTCGCCTTGACGGTCTTCAGCGCGCTGATGACCCGCTGCCGCACCGTGGCGTTGGAGAACTCGGTGTCCTCGATGTCGATGTCGATGGCCTTGAGGTGGTAGGCGTTGATGACCTTCTGGTACGCGCCGGCCAGCGCCGACGCCGACGTGCACTTCTCGCCGAGCTTGTTGCCGCTCCAGCCGCCGAAGGAGACGATGACGTCGCCGCCGGCGCCGCGGATGGCGTTGATCTTCGCCTGGTCGTCGCCGCCGGTGAGCGGGCGGGAGCCGTCCCACAGCGGGTTGCACCCGCCGTCGGAGAGCATGAACGCCAGCGTGAAGTACTTGATGCCGGTTGCCGACATGACCGACGTCGGGCTCTGCGGGTTGCCCCAGCCGAAGTACTCGTACGGCGCGACGGCCATGCTCGGCCCGCCGGTACCGCCGCCGTCGGAGACCGTGAGCTTGTCCACGTTGGGTCCGCCGTTGGCGGTGGTGGCGGTGGCCCGCACGGTGTTGGCGCCCGCGTTCAACGTGACGGCGACGGTGACGTCCTGCCAGGCGTCCCAGCTGCCGGTGCCGTTGAACGCCACCGCGGAGGCGGCGGTCGTGCCGTTGACGGCGATCGTCATCGGCCGGTTGGTGGTGGTGCCGTTGGCGAACCGGACGGTGAGGGTGGCCGTGCCGGCGGCCGCGGCGTTCACCGTCCACTGCACGGAGGAGCCGCTGACGTTGTCGTAGTTGACGAACCCGGTGCCGGTGTAGCCGGCGTGGTTGGACTCCACCACGCCTTGGGAAACGGTGGCGCTCTCCGCCTGATAGGCCGTCGTGGCGGCCTCGGCGGACGGGACCTGCAGTACGAGCGGCGTGAGCGCCGCCCCGACGCTGACCGCGAGCGCCGTCAGGCCCGCGCGCCGTCTGTTCAGTCGCATCGTTCCTCCCGAAGCAACTGTTAGGCAAGTTGCCTGACAGTTGTAGGAGATGGGACCACCGCCCGAACGACGTGTCAAGCTTCCATGGGTGTCAATCCACATCCTTGACCGCCGACCAGATGGATGGCTAGCATCGACCAGCGTCAGTCAGTCAAGGTGACTAACAATTGTTGACCGAGGGCGGACGCATGCAGACGACACCCCGCTGGCCCGTGCGGTTACTCGCGACCGTGCTCGTCGCCACCGCGCTGACCGGCCCATCGACCGCCTCGACCGCCGCGGCCGTCCCGGCCGCGACCGGTGTCACGGCGACCGCCGTCGGTGCCGCCGTCCCGCTCGCCGGGTACCAGGTCCAGTCGACGGCGGCCACGAGCGACACCGGCGCGACCGTCTCGCGGCCCGGCTACGCCGCGGCCGGCTGGTTCCCGGCCGCACCGAGGTCGACCGTGCTGGCGGCCCTGCTGCAGAACAGCCGGTACGCCGACCCGTTCTACTCGACGAACATGCGGAACATCCCGGCGGGCGACTTCACCGTGCCGTGGTGGTACCGGTCCGAGTTCTCCGTCGCCGACGCGCCCGGCGTCCGGACGTTCCTCGACTTCAGCGGCGTCATCTCCAAGGCCGACGTGTTCGTCAACGGCACGCAGGTCGCCGGCAGCGCGCAGGTCGCCGGCGCCTATACCCACCACGAGGTGGACGTGACGGCGCTGGTGCAGGCCGGGACCAACGCGGTCGCGTTCAAGATCTATCCGAACGACGCCAACCGCGATCTCACCGTCGGCTGGATCGACTGGGTGCAGAACCCGCCGGACCGCAACATGGGGATCTTCCGTGACGTGCTCATCCGCCGCAACGGCGGCGTGTCACTGCGGGGCGGGCACGTGCTGACCACGCTCACCGGCGCACTGGACCAGGCGACCCTGACGGCGAAGGTCGACGCCCGCAACGACACCGCCGCCGCGGTGACCGCCACGATCGCCGGGCAGGTTGCCGGCGTCACCATCGCCACGAGCGTGTCGCTGGCCGCGCGCGAGACGAAGACCGTCACCGTCGGCGCGGTCACGCTCGCCGCCCCGCAGGTCTGGTGGCCCGCCGGGATGGGTGCCCAGCCGCTCTACGACCTCGACCTCAGCGCCACCGCCGGCGGCACCGTCACCGACACCACGCACGAGCGGTTCGGCGTGCGGACCGTCACGGCCACGCTCGATGCGAGCGGGCACCGCGCGTACCGCATCAACGGCCGCCCGCTGCTGATCAAGGGCGGCGGATGGTCCCCGGACCTGTTCCTGCGCTGGGATCCCACCTCCGTCGAGGACAGGATCCGGTACACGCTAGACCTGGGCCTCAACACGATCCGCCTCGAAGGCCACCTGGAGCCCGACGAGTTCTTCGAGATGACCGACCGGCTCGGGGTGCTGACCCTGCCCGGCTGGGAGTGCTGCAACAAGTGGGAGGGCAACGCCAACGGCGGCGAGCCCGGCGACGCGTGGGGCAGCGCCGACTTCGTCGTCGCCAAGGCCTCGATGGCCGCCGAGGCCGCCCGGCTGCGCAACCACCCGAGCGTCATCTCGTTCCTGATCGGCAGCGACTTCGCGCCGTCGGCGACCGTCGAGCAGAACTACGTGGACGCGCTGCGCGCCGCCGACTGGCCCACCCCGGTCATCGCGGCGGCCTCGGACAAGTCCTCGCCGATGCTCGGCTCGTCCGGCATGAAGATGACCGGGCCGTACGACTGGGTCCCGCCGAACTACTGGTACACCAAGCGTGAGGGCGGCGCGTTCGGCTTCAACTCCGAGACCAGTGCGGGGCCGGACGTCCCGACGCTCGACACGCTGCGCCGGATGATGTCGGCCGGTGAGCTCGACACGCTGTGGCAGAGCCCGGCATCGACGCAGTACCACCGCTCGCCGTCGGGCACCTTCAACAACCTGGGCATCTTCAACAACGCCATGATCGGCCGGTACGGCGCCGCGACGAGCCTCGAGGACTACGTGCGCAAGGCGCAGTTGCAGCAGTACGAAAACGTGCGCGCACAGTTCGAGTCGTACGGGCGCAACTTCAAGGACGGCACGAACCCGTCGACCGGCGTGATCTACTGGATGCTCAACAGCGGCTGGACGTCGCTGCACTGGCAGCTGTTCGACCGGTACCTGGACCAGAACGGCGCCTACTACGGCGCGAAGAAGGCCAACGAGCCGCTGCACATCCAGTACTCCTACGACACCAGGTCCGTCGTCGTGGTGAACGCGCGCCCCGCCGCGGCCGGCGGGCTGACCGCTCGCACCGCCGTCTACAACCTGGACGGCACGCAGCTGTACACCAACACCGCCACCGGCCTGTCCGTCGCGGGTGACGGCGGGAGCACCACCGCGGTGACCATCCCGTCGATCAGCGGGCTGTCCAGCACCTACCTGGTGAAGCTGACGCTCACGAACCCGGCCGGGCAGGAGGTCAGCCGCAACGTGTACTGGCTGTCCACGGCCGGCGACGTCATCGACTACTCGCGCAACACCTGGTACTACGCGCCGACCTCCTCCTACGCCAACCTGAAGGGCCTGTCCGGCATGGCCACCGCACCCGTGTCGGCGAGCGCGGCGAGCACCGCCGGCGCCGACGGCACGACCACCACCGCGGTGACGCTGCGCAACACCGGCACCGGCAAGGTCCCGGCGTTCTACCTCGACGCGCACGTGCTGGGGGCGGGCGCCGCGCCGGTACTGCCGATCACGTGGAACGACAACGCGGTCAGCCTCTGGCCAGGGGAGTCCACGACCCTGACCGCGACGTACCGCACCGCCGACCTGCACGGTGCCGCCCCGAGCGTGCGGATCGCCGGCTGGAACGTCGCGACGCAGACCGTCCCGGCCGGCGGCGGCCCCGCCCGCACGCGGTTCGAGGCCGAAGGCGCGACCGTCTCGCAGGGCGCGGTCGAGTCCAACCACCGCAATTTCAGCGGTACCGGCTTCGTCAACTGCGACAACGTCAGCGGCTCCTATGTGCAGTGGACCGTGAACGCGGCGGCGCCGGGCCCGGCCACGCTGACGGTCCGCTACTCCAACGGCACGGCCACCAACCGGCCGGCCAGTGTGGCGGTCAACGGCACGGTGGTGGCCGCCGGGCAGGCGTTCACCAGCACGAACGACTGGGACACCTGGGCGAGCGTCACGCTCGCGGTGAACCTCACCGCCGGCAGCAATACGATCCGGGTCACCGCCACCACGGCCAACGGTCCGGCCAACCTCGACTACATCGAGGTCGGCTGAGGTCACCGGCCGGGCGCCGCGCGGTCGAGGATGAGGGTGCGTGCCTCGGTCAGGCCGACGGCGAGCGCGCCGAGCAGCACGGCGTCGGTGCCGAGCGTGGAGACCTCGATGCGGGGCGGGCGCAGCGCGACGAGGTTGCGCAGCCGCTGGGTCACCGGGCCGGTGAGCAGGTCGCCGGGCTGGCTGCCGACGCCGCCGCCGAGCACCACCAGTTCCGGATCGAGCACCGCGGTGATGCCGGCGAGCGCGTGGCTGACGTGGTCGACCTCGCGGGACACGGCCAGCCGGGCGGTCTCGTCGCCGGTGCGGGCGGCGTCGAAGACGTCCTTGGCGGTGGCCGCGTCGTGCAGGCCCAGTCGCTGGGCCGTGGCGACGATGCCGTCGGCGGAGGCCACCGACTCGAACATGCCGCGGGGGCGCGCGGCGGGCTCGTCCAGCAGGGGGTCGCCCTCGCCGACCGGCAGGTAGCCGATCTCACCGGCCGCGCCGCGGAACCCGCGGTACAGCTTGCCGTCGATCATGATGCCCATGCCGGTGCCGGTCCCGATGGAGACGTAGACGAAGTGCCGGATGCCCCGGCCGAGCCCGTAGGTGGCCTCGCCGACGGCCGCCAGGTCGACGTCGTTCTCCACCAGGTAGGTCGCGCCGGCGATGCCCGCGAGGCGTTCGACGCTGCCGCGACGCTCCCAGCCGGGCAGGTTCGGCGCGAGGTGCAGGGCGCCGGTCGCCTTGTCGTGGATGCCGGGGGTACCGAAGACGGCGAGGGTGATGTCGTCACGCGTGATGCCGGCCGTGGCGGCGAGCTCCTCGGCGAGACGGGTGAGCTGCGCGACGAGGTCGCGGGCGCGGGTGCCGTGCGACGGCTCGTCCTTGCGCGCGACGATCGTGCCGACCAGGTCGGCGAGGCCGACGCGGACGTAGGAGCGGCCGACGTCGACCGCGAACACCCAGCCGGCCTCGGGGCGTACCTCGTACAGGACCGCCGACCGTCCGGCTGCGCCCGCCCGTGACCCGGCCTGCCGCAGCAGCCCGGCGCGTTCGAGGTTGGTGAGTGCCATGGCCACGGTCGGTTTGGACAGCCCGGTCTGCTGGGCCAGCTCCGGGCGGGACACCGTGCCCAGCCGGAAGGTCTCGGCGAAGACGGCCCGCTCGTTCATCACCCGCAGCACGCTGGTCGTGCTGGCGGTGTTGGTGGTCTGCACGGAGAACAGCGTGCCACATCCTCTCGGAAAGGTCCTTTATCAATTTCGTAAAGGACCTTGCCAAGCGTCGCGGGGATGGCCGACCATGCACGCAGAACCCTCCGAGGAAAGGTGCCTCCGTGAGAGCCAGATGGTTCGTCGCAGTCATGACCGCCGCGGTCACCCTCGTCAGCGGGTGCGGCGGCAGCACCGGTGACAAGCAGGGCGGCGGGGACGCGCCGACGATCGCGTTGTTCCTGCCGGAGTCCAAGACGACCCGGTACGAGGCGTTCGACCGGCCGCTGTTCGAGGCCAAGGTGAAGGCGCTGTGCGCCGACTGCAAGGTGCTCTACGCCAACGCCGACCAGGACGCCGCCAAGCAACAGCAGCAGGTGGAGGCCGCCCTGGCCCAGGGCGCCGACGTGCTGGTGCTCGACGCGGTCGACGCCAGCGCCGTCGCGTCGCTGGTGAACCAGGCCAAGCAGAAGAAGGTCCCGGTCATCGCCTACGACCGGCTGATCTCCGAGATCACCTACGAGTACTACGTCTCCTTCAACAACGTCCGGGTCGGCGAGATGCAGGGCCAGGCCCTGCTGGACGCCCTCACCAAGGCCGGGACGACCGACAAGGGCAAGATCGTCATGCTCAACGGCGCGCCGACCGACCCCAGCTCGGCCGACTACAAGACCGGCGCGCACAAGGTCCTCGACGGCAAGGTCCAGATCGGCCGCGAGTTCGACACGCCCGACTGGAGCCCGGACAAGGCCCAGCAGGAAATGGAGCAGGCCATCACCGCGCTCGGCCGGGACACGATCGTCGGGGTGCTGTCCGCCAACGACGGCATGGCCGGCGGCGCGATCGCGGCGATGAAGCGGGCCGGCTACCCGGCCCTGCCGCCGATCACCGGCCAGGACGCGGAACTCGCGGCGGTGCAACGGATCCTGACCGGCGAGCAGTACATGACCATCTACCTCGACATCCGCCAGGAGGCGGAGAAGGCCGCGGAACTGGCGGTCGCACTGGCCAAGGGCGAGAAGCCGGCCGCACCGACGAAGGTCGCCAACGGCACGGCGGACATCCCGGCGTTCCTGCTCGACCCGATCGCGGTCACCGCGGACCGGATCAAGGACACCATCATCAAGGACGGCTTCTACAAGGCCGCGGAGATCTGCACCGGACCGGTCGTCCCGGCGTGCGCCAAGGCGGGAATCCAGTAGTGCTCGCCGCTTCGAACATCAGCAAACGCTACGGCGCGGTCCAGGCTCTGGACGGGGTGAGCCTGGACCTGCCGCCCGGCGAGGTGGTCGCACTGGTGGGCGACAACGGCGCCGGCAAGTCGACCCTCGTCAAGGTCCTGTCCGGCGTCGTCACCGCGGACGACGGCACGATCGAGCAGGACGGCCACCAGGTCCGGATCGCAAGCCCGCACGACGCCCAGCACCTCGGCGTGTCGACCGTCCACCAGGACCTCGCGCTCTGCGAGAACCTCGACGTCGTCAGCAACCTCTTCCTGGGCGCCGAGCGGCGCCGCTGGACGGTCCTCAACCACATCCGGATGGAGCGCTCCGCACGGGACCTGCTGTCCTCCCTGGACGTGCGCATCCGTGACATCCGGGTACCGGTCGCCATGCTCTCCGGCGGCCAGCGACAGTCCGTCGCCATCGCCCGGGCACTCATCGGCGAACCGCGGGTCGTGATCCTCGACGAGCCGACCGCCGCACTCGGCGTCGAACAGACCGCGCAGGTGCTCGGCCTGATCCGCCGCCTGCGCGACCGGGGCCTGGCGGTGCTGGTCATCTCCCACAACCTGGCCGACGTCCGCGCGGTCAGCGACCGCATCGTGGTGCTGCGCCTGGGCCGCAACGCGGGCGAGTTCAGCACCGCGGAAGCCACGCCGGAGGCCGTCGTCGCCGCCATCACCGGAGGTACGGCGTGAAGCCGCTGCTGCAGGGCCGCTTCGAACCGCTGCGGGCGGCGGGCCGCACCGACCTCGGCGCGTGGCCGGTCGTCGGCGGCCTGATCGTAATCGCGGTCGTGTTCGGGTCCCTCAACGAGCACTTCCTGTCCCCGGAGAACCTCACCAATCTGGCCCTGCAGATGGCAGCCACCGGCACCATCTCACTCGGCATCATCATGGTGATCCTGCTCGGCGAGATCGACCTGTCCGCCGGCTCGGTGAGCGGGCTCTGCGCGGTCGTCATGACGATCCTGTCCGTGCACCACGGCTGGAACCCGCTGCTCGCGGTGGCCGCGGCGCTCGCCTGCGCCGCGCTGATCGGCCTGCTGCACGGCTGGATGTTCACCAAACTGGGGATGCCATCCTTCGTCGTCACGCTCGCCGGCCTCATCGGCTGGCAAGGGCTGATGCTGTACCTGCTGGGCCGCGGCGGGACGATCAACCTGCCGTTCGAGGGACTCCTCGCCCGGCTGAGCGACACCTGGCTGCCGGTGTGGGCGGGCTGGCTGCTCGCCGCGCTCATCGTCGCCGGGCGCAGCGCCGGCTCGCTGATCAACCGGAGGCTGCGCCGCGCGGCCGACCTGCCGGTCACCTCCGGTCCCGGGTTCCTGTTCCGGCTCGCCGGTCTCGCCGGCATCCTCGCCGCCGCGGTGCTCGTGCTGTCCGCCGACCGCGGGGTGCCGCTGCTGCTGGTCATCTTCGGCACGCTCGTCGTGTGCCTCGACCTGACGCTGCAGCACACCGTCTTCGGCCGCCACATGTACGCGGTCGGCGGCAACGCCGAGGCGGCACGGCGGGCCGGCATCAACATCACCCGGATCCGCATCCTCGCCTTCGTGGCCGGGTCCACCCTGGCCGCGTTCGGCGGAGTCCTCGCGGCCAGCCGGCTCGCCGCGGTCAACCAGAGCTCCGGCGGCAGCGACACCCTGCTCATGGCCATCGCCGCGGCGGTCATCGGCGGCACGTCACTGTTCGGTGGCCGGGGCCGCGCCTACGCCGCGCTGCTGGGCATTCTGGTGATCCAGTCGATCACGAACGGCATGCTGCTGCTCAGCGTCGACTCCTCGGTGCGGTACATGGTCACGGCCGTGGTGCTCGCCATCGCCGTGGCGATCGACTCGCTCGCCCGACGGGGCCAGCCCAGGTGACGCGACACGTACTGGCAATCGACTTCGGTGGCACCAAGGTCGCGCTGGGAACGGCGGCCGTCGACGCGCTCGACGGCCGCCCGCACACCACGATGCGCCTGCCCACCGACGGCTCCCAGGGCGCGCTGCGCGTGCTCGAGCGCACCCTCACCGCCGCCCGGGAACTGATCAGCGCCCCGGCGGCGGTCGGCGTCTCGACCTTCGGCGTGGTCCGCGACGACGTGATCCGGCTGGCCCCGAACGTGCCCGGCTGGGACGGCATGGCCCTGCCGCCGCTGCTGCGCGCCGAGTTCGGTGACACCCCCGTCGCGATCGACAACGACGTCAACGCCGGCGCCGCCGCCGAACTGCGGTGGGGCGCCCTCCGCGGCGTCGACGTCGGCCTGTACGTCAACGTGGGCACCGGTCTCGCCGCCGCCCTGGTGGCCGGCGGCCGGGTGCTGCCCGGCGCCCACGGCGCGGCGGGTGAGATCGGCTACCTCCGCGACTCCTCCGCCGACCCGGCCTTCGCCGACGGCCACGCCCCCCTTGAGGAGGCCGTCTCCGGCAGCGCCCTGGCCCGCCGCGGTTCTGCCCTGCTGGGCCGCGAGGTGACCGCGGCCGAACTGTTCGGCCTGCGCGCCGAGCCCGGCATCGCCGCGCTGCTCGACGACGCGATGGACACGCTGTCCCGGACGATCGCGAACCTCTGCATCACCCTCGACCCGCAGCGCGTCGTCATCGGCGGCGGCCTGATGGGCTCCGCCCACGACATCCTCCCGCCGGTCGCGGCGGCGCTGCGCCGCTCGGTGCCGTTCCCGCCCGAGCTGATGACCGCCACGTTCGTCGACGACGCCCCGCTCGTCGGCGCCCTCGCCATGGCGCTGGCCGCCGCCAGGTAGCCGGCCGCCACGGAACCAGCGGAGCGACGGGGTGAGTGAGAGGGTGACAGCGACCGGTGAACGGGCCGCAACGTGACGATTCGGGCCGAGACGCGACGGGAAGGACACGCGGGTGCGGTAGCGTAGCCAGCGTGTCGTTCTGATCAACTTCGGTCAGGACTGAACCGTTTGTCGCGCAGATGCATGTCAGCGCCGCTCCTCGTCGCCGCCCTATCGGTGGTCGCTGTCGTCGGACTGGCCAGCTCGGGGCTGCTGAGCCCGTGGTGGTCGCTGTTCGTCGACAACGCCGGGCAGTTGTCCGCCGCGCTCGCCGCAACGCTTGCCTGCTGGATCACCGCTCCCCGGCATTCCGGCGCGCAGCGATGGTGGCGGCTGTGGATGGGCGCCGCGACGTGCAGCTGGATGATCGGGCAGTTCCTCTGGTCGTGGTACCAGCTGTTCCGCGACGTCGGGCTACCGACCCCGTCGCTCGCGGACGCCGGATACCTGACCATGCCGGTGTTCGCGCTCGTGGCGGTCATCGCCCTGGCGTCCGACCGGCCCGCACACGGCGTGCAGCGGCGCCGCCCGGGGCAACTGGTGATGCTCCTCGACGGGCTCATCGTCGTGGGTGCGTTGTTCGTGCTCAGCTGGGCCACCGCGCTCGGCTCGGTGGTGCGGGCCGGTGCGGCCACCCCGTTCGCCTACACCATCGCGATCGCCTACCCGGTCACCGATCTGCTGCTGACCGTCATCGTCGTGCTGCTCATCGCCGCGACCGCGTCGGCGGCGAACCGGTCGCAGCTGGTCATCCTCGGGGCAGGGCTGTTCTGCCTGTCGTTCTCGGACAGCGTGTTCGCGTACCTGGTGTCCGCCGGCGCGCAGAGCATGCCGCCGCTGGCCAATGCCGGGTTCGTCGCCGGGCACGCGCTCGTCGCAGTCGCCGCGCTGACGCCGGCCGGGGACACGCCGCACTGGACCGCGCACCCGGGCACCCGCTGGGGCCACCTGCTGCTGCCGTACGTGCCGGTCGCCGGCACGGGCGTGCTGTTGCTCGTGCAACTGGTCCGCGGCGTCCCGATGGACAGCGTCGAGATCGTCGTCGAGTCCGTGGTCATCGCGCTGCTGATCATCCGCCAGGCGGTGACGCTCGTGCAGAGCGCCGACCTCGTCGCATCACGGGCGCGGCTCGTGCTCGGTGCCGACCAGACCCGCCGGCAGCTCGAGCGCGACCTGCACGACGGCGTCCAGCAGCGACTCATCTCGCTCGGGCTGGACATCCGCATGGCCGAGGCGAACGTGCCGCCGGAGCTGACGCAGCTCCGGCAGCAGCTGTCCGCCGTCATGGCCGGGTTGAACGGCACGGTCGACGAGCTGCGGGAGCTCTCGCGCGGCGTACACCCGGCGATCCTCACCGAGGGCGGCCTGCGACCCGCGCTGCGCACGCTGGCCCGCCGCTCCGCCGTCGCCGTCGCGCTCGACGTGCAGGTGGACGGCCGCCAGCCGGAACCGATCGAGGTCGCCGCCTACTACGTGGTGGCGGAGGCGCTGACGAACGCCGCCAAGTACGCCCAGGCCACACTCGTCAACGTCTGCGTGCAGATCCGGGGCGGCTACCTGCACCTGACGGTGCGCGACGACGGCATCGGCGGCGCCGACCCGAAGCGCGGCACGGGCCTCATCGGGCTGACCGACCGCGTCGAGGCCGTGGGCGGCACGCTGACCGTCGAGAGCCCGCCCGGGCAGGGTACGCGCCTGCAGGCCGACTTCCCGCTCGACCACCCGTGAGGATCCGCCGTCGACGCCGGGCATGCCGGCGACCGCGCAGCCGACCTGGACGCCGAGGACCGGCCGGTCAGCGCTGCCGGGTCGCGAAGTGGCGGACGGCGCAGGCGAGCAGGTCGGTGTCGAAGGGCAGCCGCTCGCAGCAGCTGACCGCCGCGTCCAGGTGGACCGCCGTCAGCCGGCGCGCCTCGGCCAGCCCGCAGGTGCGCACGATGTTGGCCTTGCGGGCGTCAAGGCCGGCGTCCTTGCCCAGTTGCCGGGTCGATGAGGTGGCGTCCAGGACGTCGTCGTGAAGCTGGAAGACGACCCCGGCGTGGTGCGCGTAGCGTTTGAGAAGGCTGATCTGCTCGGGCGGCCGGTCCAGCAGCATCAGCAGCGGCACCAGTGCGGCCTCGATCGCGGTCGAGGTCTTCAGGCTGTACATCTCGATGATCTCCGCCGCGGTGGCGGGCGTGCCGTCCTGGCCGAGCCGCAGGTCGAGGTGCTGTCCGCGGCACAGGCCCTGCGGCCCCAGGACGGAGCCGACGTATTCGATGACGGCGGTGACCCGCTGGGCCGGGAACCGGCGGTCGAGCCGCGCCACGAGCCCGAAACCGGACGAGATCATCGACAGCGCCGCGAGCTGCGCACTGGCCTCGCCGTACACGAGGTGGGCGGCGGGCCTGCCCCGGCGTACCGTCGCGCCGTCCTGCGCCGGCAGGTCGTCGAAGATGAGGCTCGCGGTGTGGAACAGCTCGCCGGCGACCAGCACCGGTTCGATCGCGGCCGGCTGGATGCCGAGTCCTTCGGCGAGCATGAGGCCCAGCGCGGGACGCAGCCGCTTGCCGGAGCCGGCCAGCGCGTAGGCGACGACCGCGTCCAGGTCCGAACTGCCCTGCGCCGGTCGGTGCCGGTCCAGCAGGCCGTTGAGGTACGGCAACCGGTCGGCGATGAAGGTGCGGCAGTCGACGGTGGTGGCGCTGCGGTGCCGCAGGAGCTGCCCCGCCCGCTCCCGCAGCCGCTGCTCGGCGACGTCGCGGCGGCGGTCGACGCGACCGGAGCGACCGGTGGCCGCGGCCAGGAACCGTTCGACCGTGCCGGTGGGCGCGAACCGGCGGCGCAGCACGTCTGCGCGGCCCGGATCGGCGGCGAGGTGCCGGCCCAGCCGCGTGCTGGTGTAGTACGCGAGGGCATCGGCCGCGACCGGATCGCCGCCGAAGACCTCCGCGGCGACGTACGACTGGTAGGCGAACAGGTCGTGCAGCGGATTCGGGCCGTCCGGGCGATCCGGGCCGGGTGGCGTCGTGAACGGTGTCCTGCGGCCGTCGCGCTGGTCGTCGGCGGCGTCGATCAGGTCGTCGCGGAGCTGGCTGATGAAGATCATGTTGATGCAGCGACGGTAGAACCCGTCGTCGAGCTCGCGGCGGGCGAGCAGGTTGGCGATGACCCGGCTCATGCCCGCCTTGACGAACATGTCCGGGTACAGGTCGTCGGGCTGCCGCGCGGCCGGCGGGTCGGTCGCCCGCTGTGCGTCGCGGTGCTGGGCGAGGTACATGGACTCGGCCGCGTGGTACAGATGCCGGTGCTCGTCGAAGGCGTAGTCGTCCAGCAGTCCGAGGTGCACGGTGTGCAGCTCCTCGGCGAGCGGGTGCGAGGGCACGTCGCCGGCGTCGGCCGGCTGCCCGGTGGCGAGGCCCTTGACGGCCAGCTCGTGCAGCCGCTCCCGGTGCTCCACCGAGAAGTGGTCGGCGGGCAGGTCGTGCAGGGTGTCGTCGACGATCGCGTAGGCCGCGCCGAACCCGTACGCCCCCCGCACGACGCCGGCAAGGCGCGCCCGGGCGGTGTGCGGTCCGGCCCGGTCGCCCCCCTGCGCGGCGATGAGCAGCACGCCGGTCATCGCCCGCAGGACCTTGCCCATACCGCCGGCCTGGACGACCGCCTCGGGCAGGATGCGGTGCAGGTGCTTGAGGCGCTCCGTGAGCCACTGCAGCTCGGCGGCGCCACGCAGCGGCGGCAGGTGGCGCTCCAACGCGGCGACGACCCCGGCGACGCCGTCGCGGTCGTCGATGCCGGCGAGGACCTCGCGGACGGTGGGCGGCCGCCCGCCCGATCCGCTGACGGCCGCCTCGACCTGCTCCGGTGAGGGCACCTCGGCCAGGTTGAACACGCTGAAGTGGGCCACCTCCCGCGCCTGCCGGACATGCTCCGCGGCCCGGCGGCGGACGGTGAACCGGCGGGCGGCCAGCAGCTGCTCGGTGCACCGGTCGGTGTACTGGTCGATCAGGGCGGGATGGTGTGCACTCCAGCGACGGAAGTCGGCGAGCGTGTGCCCGACGCCCACCAGCAAGCGGCTCTCCGCCAAGTCCTCCCGGCGGAACGGGAACGGCCCGTGGGCAGGCGCTGGGTCACTCATCAGGATCTGGCACTGCTCCCTGGGACGCGTGGTGAGCGGGGTCGACCCGGATGGTAGGCGACCCGCGCTCGCGCATCGACGGCCAGAAATCCGCAGCGGACATCCCGGGCGCCGCGGCGTATGCTAACGTTCAGAAAGTTCTGAACGTTAGGAGATCGTGGTGGAGGACGAGCGGCAGTTCGCCGAAGAGGTGGGCCTGGTGCTGTCCGGGATGGGCCTGCCCGCCGCGTTCGGCAAGCTGATGGGCTGGTTCCTCATCTGCGACCCGCCGCAGCAGACCAGCACGCAACTGGCCCAGTCGCTCGGGCTCTCGAAGGGCTCGGTCAGCACGGGCGTGCGTGCCCTGGAACAGCTCGGGATGGTGCGGCGAGTGCCCGTGCGCGGACGTGGCCATGCCTACGAGATGTTCCCCGACGCGCTCGCGCGCACGGTCGACGCGCGCCGGCTGTACACGGTCATCCACGACGTGATGCAGAAGGGCATCGACGTCCTCGGCGGCGACGAGAGCCTGCCGCGGGCGCAGCGGCTGCGGGTGACCCGCGACTTCTACGCGTTCGTGGGCGAGCGGCTCCCGCAACTGATCGAGGAATTCGCCAGAAAAGAAGGACTGTCTTAGCAGCGGAAGGACACGTGATGGCGGACACCCCGGCCATCCAGACCGAGGCGCTGGTCAAGCGCTACGGCCGTGGGGGCACCACAGCGTTGAAGGGTCTGGACATCTCGGTGTCCCCCGGGGAGGCCTTCGGGTTCCTGGGCCCCAACGGCGCCGGCAAGAGCACGACGATCCGAATCCTGCTGGATCTGATCCGGCCCACCTCGGGCACCGTGCGCGTCCTTGGTGCCGAGCCGCGCTCCGCCCCTGAACTTCGTGACAAGATCGGCTACCTGGCCGGGGACTTCATCGCCAACGGGCGCCAGACCGGACGGGAACTGCTCACCTATCTCGGCACCCTGCGCGGCGGCGTCCCCGCCCAACGCATCGAACAGCTCGCGTCCGCCTGGGATCTCGACCTGAACAAGCGGATCGGCAGCCTCTCCAAGGGAAACCGGCAGAAGCTCGGCGTCCTGCAGGCATTCATGCACCGGCCGCCCCTGCTCATCCTCGACGAGCCGACCAGCGGGCTCGATCCGTTCCTGCAGCAGCAGTTCGTCTCGCTCGTGCGTGAAGCCACCGCCAACGGGCAGACGGTCTTCATGTCCTCGCACGTGATGAGCGAGGTGCAGCAGACCTGCGACCGCGTGGGCGTCATCCGCTCAGGCTCACTGGTTGCCGTCGAACACATCGACGACCTGCGCAAGCGGGCGCTGCGCAAGATCGAGGTGCACTTCGACTGCGACGCGCCCACCCTCGACGCGGCCGGCATCTCCGACGTGGTCGTGGACGGAAAGGTGTTGCGCTGCAAGCTTTCCGGCGACGCCGACGCGCTGGTGAAGGCGCTGGCCCAACACCACGTGGTGGATCTGATCAGCGAGGAGCCCGAGCTCGAAGAGCTCTTCTTCACCTACTACCAGCACGAGGAGGCGTGATGCACGTCTTCTGGAAGTCGATGCGGGACAACCGCCGCGCGTGGATCGCATGGACCGTGGCGCTGACCGCGGTCGCGGCCATGTACGCCTCGTTCTACCCGAGCATCAACAACCCGGCGATGGCCGACGCCCTGAACGCGTTCCCGCAGTCGCTCAAGGAAGCGTTCCACATGGAGGACTACACCAAACCCGAGAACTACTTCGCGGTCAGTGTGTTCGGCCTGCTGGTGCCCATCCTGGTCGCCGTCTTCGCCATCTCCGCCGGAGTCAAGGCGATCGCCGGCGACGAGGAGGCCGGCACGCTGGATCTCGTCCAGACCCAGCCCGTGAGCCGTGCCTCGCTTGCACTGCAACGCTTTCTCGCCATCACCGTGGCGCTGGTCGTCATCGCGGCCGTCATGTGCCTCGTGATCATCGCGTTGCGCGGCCCCGGCCAGTTCACGGCGCTCCCACCCGGCCGCCTGTTCGCGATCTGCCTGCAACTGGCACTGTTCGGGCTGCTGTTCGCCGCGCTGGCCTACGGCGTCGGCGCGTGGACCGGCCGCCGGGTGTACGCCATCGCGGCCAGTGCCGTCGTCGCGGTGCTGGGCTACCTCGGCGACTCCTTCTTCACGCAGATCGACAGCCTGAAGTGGACGGAGCAGTTCTCCCCGTTCGACTGGTACCTGGGTGGGGAACCCTTGAAGCACGGCCTGCAATGGGGCCACGCCGGGCTCCTGCTCGGGCTCGCCGTGCTGTTCGTCGCCGCGGGCACCTGGCGCTACAACCGGCGCGACATCGCTGTGTGAACCGCGCCCCGAGCCGGGACACTCGCGTGGTCCTCGCCAGGGCCTGTATCGAAGTCGGCGACGGTGGTGGCCGGCTGGGGTGCGTGCCTGGTCGGATCGACGTCTGATGGGTTTTCTGGGCAGGGTTTGGACCGGTAGGCTTTGTGCGCGCTGCAACTCCGCGTTCGACGGCTGGTCAGCGGACGATCTGTCATGTTCCCGGGGGTCGGCGTGGCCTTGCCGGTTCATCCGGTCCAGCCTGACGACGAGGGGCGGCCGGCCGGTCGGTGGCGTTGGTTTGCGCCTGCAGGTCCTCGGCCCGTTACGGGTGTGGCGGGACGGTGTCGAGCTGGACACCGGTCCCCGGCAGCAGGCGTATCTGCTGGCCTTGCTGCTGGCCCGGGTGGGCAGGCCGATCAGCGCGAGCGAGTTGATCGATCTGATCTGGGGCGACGGCGTTCCCAGCAGCGCGCTCAACGTCATCCACAAGTACGTCGGCGCGTTGCGGCGGCTGCTCGAACCCGCGATCCCCCTCCCGTAGAACCGGCTCATACCTGCACCGCCGCGGCAACACCTACCTGTTCACGGCGCCTTCCGGCATGTTGGACCTGGTCGCCTTCCGGGAGCTCGTCGAGACCCGTACGGCCGGCAATCCGTTCTTCGTCCGGGAGCTGTCCCGGCTGCTGAGCGACGGCGGCTCGCTGCGCGACGGCGAGGCAGCAGTGCCGGCCGGGGTACCGGCCACCGTACGAGACGTCGTCCGCGACCGGATGGCAGGTCGCGACGACAGAGCTCGCGACCTGCTGCATGTCGCCGCGCTCATCGGCCGCGACGTGGACCTCGCCCTGCTCGCCGGCGCGGCCGGCGTCGACGTCGCGGACTGCCTCGAACGCCTCGAACCGCTGCAGGCGCTCGGTCTGCTGGAAACCAGGCCGGAAAGCCCGCACTCGCTACGGTTCGCGCACGACCTGGTCCGCGAGTCGGTCACCGAGACCACGACGCGGCAGCAGACCGTCCGGCTGCATCTGCGCGTTGCCGACGCTCTCGAACGCACCCATGTGGACGACGAGTCCGTCGCCGAACGCCTCGCCTACCACCTGTGGGCCGCCGGCCCGCTCGCCGACCCGGCTCGCACCGCGCAGGCACTGGCCCGTGCCGGCCGCCGTGCGGCGACCAAACTCGCGTTCGCGGCCGCCGGTCGGCACCTGGAATCGGCCGCCCAGATCGCGCGCACGGCCGGCCTGCGGGACCTGGAGCTGTCGGTGCTGTCGCTGCTCACCCTTGTTGCCAGCAGGCACGCGGGATACGGCGGTTCGACGTTCGACCTGCTGGAGCGGGCCGAGTACCTGGCCCGCATGCTCGGCCGCGAGACGGAGGCCGTCCACTCTCTGTTCGTTCGGCTGGTCGGGGCCTACACCTCGATCGAGAAGGACCGTGGGAGGTGGGCCCGCCGACTGTACGAGCACGGACAGGCGTCCGTCGATCCGACCATCCAGGCGTACGGTCGGCATGCCTGGGGCCTGTACCAGTGGGACATCGGGCCGAGCGGTGGATCGCGGCCGGCGCCGACCGCTCCGGCGTCGCGCACAAGCACTACATCTGGCTGGACTGGCACTGGGCCTGTGCACTCACCGGCGACGACCCGGCCGGCAAGGCGGCAGAGGCCGAACAACTCCTGGCCGCGACCCTCCTCGACCCGCCGCGATGGGCATCGCATACCACTACGGCCTGATCGCCGAGATGTGGCTGGCCGCCGACATGCCCGACGCGGCCGCAACCGCCCTCGACCGAGCCGACCAGGCCCTCACGACCTACGGCCAACGTTACGCCGAAGGGCTCCTGCTGTTGCTGCGCGCGCGCCTGCTGCACGCCCGCGGCGAACCCGTCGACGTCGTGCGAGCCGCCGCCGAAGCAGCCCGCGCCCGATCGGACGAACGCGGGGCCCACCTCTTCCCGCGCCGCTCCGAGCGGTTCCTGGCCGAAATCGAGGCGCTGCGTGAAGCCTCCCGAGCCAACTAGGGTGCGTATCAAAGTCGGCTAGGAAACTGGTGTGAATCGACGTCCGCCACGGTGACGTCGCGGGCGTGATGGGTGTGGCGCCGCAGACGGTGAAGCGGGAGCGACCAGCCGTTCTGTCTGGATTGCTGCGCGCGTCTACAGCGGTACCGCGACTCGGTGGGCGAGGTCTTGCAATCCATCAGTCTCCCGGCGCTCGTCCGCCCGCCGCGATCTGAGCCTCCACCCGTTGCAGCTCGGGGTCGCGCAGACCGACCGTGTCAGTGGTCCAGAACGCCTCGGGATAGATCAGCCGGCCGACAATCCACGGCCGGTACGACGAAAGAAGCGCCACCTGGAACCCCGGGTCCGGGATGCGCGCCGAGGGCCGCTCGAAGCCAAGGGCGGAGGCGGAGCTGAACCCGCGGCGTCCGTAGTAATACGGGCTGCCCTCGAGGAAGACGGCTGGCGCGCCATGACCTTCGGCGGTCTCCAGCGCCGCCGCGACCAACGCGGTGCCGACGCCGCGGCGCTGGAGGTCGGGACGTACCGACAGCGGGGAGAGCACCATTACCTCGACCGCCTCGCGTCGAGCGTCCACCCAGCCGCGTGAGAGACCAACGTGCGCGACCAGCTCCTCGTCGACAACAGCGACCAGACTCGCCCGAGCTGCTCCGCTGGTCTGCAGAGCTCGCATCATCTGCACAACGCGCCCGTCCGGTGGCTCGCCGAATGCCGCCGAGACGACCTCCTCGGCGGCCAGCTCTTCGGCCGGCATCACACGACGGATCTCCATGGCGCGACCTTAGCGTCGGTGGTCCGCCGGCGCACCGCAGTTCTCGGGCTCGAAGCCCGAGTCCAAGGCGGCGCGACCGATACGCACCGAGGCTGGTTCGCCCGACAACGGATCAGAAGGCCCGTTCGGCGCCGGAGAAATACTGCAGCGCCTCGAGGACGCTGGGATCGAGGCGATGGCGAAGGTCCAGCCGCCCGTCGCGCCGGGTGGGATGTTCGCCAAGGACCAGTTCGACATCGACCTGCAGGCCCAGACCGTCACTTGCCCGAACGGCATCACCATCTCCGTCCGGCCGGTGCGCGGCGACAAGAAACTCGCCGGCAAGGCCGAGTTCGGTATGCGCCGCCGCACCTGCCCCCTGGTCGACATGTGCACCACTTCCAAGTCCGCCCGGCGCAAGCGACGGGCGGGTCCTACTCGGCGCGCAGATTGTCGATGTCGAAGGTGCCGCCACCGGAGAACCACACGTAGATCACGCGTATGTCCGCCAGTGCGGTGCCGTCACAGGACATCGCGGTGGTGAGGTCGATCGAGACCGTGGTGGTCGTATCAGGGTTGACCCAGCCGAAGGTGGACTGGCACCAGGTCCACGCCGCGCCGGTCTGCACCGCGATGCTCGTCGAGGTGCCCGCCGCGGCCGTGCGCAGGTCGTACTTGAGGGTGGCCTTGCCTGACACGTCGAGCGCGGCCGGCAGCGGGGAGATGCCGAACCAGCCGCCGTCGGCCGCGGTGATCCGCAGTCCGGCGGCGCCCTGGGTGTGGAAGTCCGTCGTCTGGGCGACGGTGCCCGCGTTGGCCTGCCAGTTCGCCGGGACGAAGCCGTCGGTGCCGTTCTCGAAACCGGCGATGAGCACCGGGTCGCCGGGCCGCGGGCGTACGGTGACGGTGAGCTGGGCCGCGTTGGAGGTGCGGCCGGCCTCGTCGCGGATCGTGTAGGAGGCGCCGGCGCGTCCCTGGAATCCGGGCGCGGGCACGAATCTGACCGTTCCGGTGGAGCGGTCCAGCGTGAACGTGCCGCCGGGTGCGGTCGCCGTCGTCTGCTGACCCGCGGCCGCCGGGTCGAGGTCGATGGTGGCCGGTGTGACCCGGGTCCGGTAGGCGATGTCGTTCGCGGCGGGCTGCAGGGTGGCGGCCTCGTCCCGCAGTGTCTGGACCGCGTCGTCGTCGGCGACCGGCGGGCGGGACCGCTGCCCGTGGCGCAGCTCGTCGCCGGCGTTGGCGATGGCGGTGCAGACCGGGCTCGGGCAGTAGACCGTGAAGCCGTCGTAGTCCGGGTAGTTGGTGCCGTCGTCCTGGACGCCGGAGAGCAGCCAGTAGAGGAACCCGTCGAGGCCGTTGCGCACGGCCTCGTCGGTCCATGCCTTGTAGACGGGGTTACGGGTGGCCTTGTCCTTGTAGCCGAACTCGCCCAGCATCACCGGCTTGTGCACCCGGGCGGCGATCTGCGCGTGGGTGCGGATCCACTGCGTGCCCCAGGCGGCGTCCTTGCCCCAGCCGTCGGGGTACAGATGGAAGGACGCGAGGTCGACGCCGGGCAGCGCGGCGAGCGCGGCGGAGTCCACGCCGTCGGCGCAGTTGGTCGTCCAGTCGGCGCCGGCCCGGTCGGTGCACAGGAAGCCTTCGTCGCCGACCCCGACCAGATGGTGGCCGTCGACGCTGTGGATGAACCGGGTCATGTCGTCTGCCCAGCCCACCAGTGTCTGATCGGTGCAGCCGGCCGAGCGGGGTAGCTGGCCGGAGCCGCCGCAGCGGGGTTCGTTGGCCAGTTCCCACGCCATGACGGTGGGGTCGTCCTTGTACTTGACGCCGGTCAGCGTGTTCGTGCGGTTCAGCACGTGCGCGATCCAGTCCTGGTACCAGCCCCGGATGACCGGGTCGGTGTAGAAGTCGTCGTGGTGGGCACCGCCGCGCCACTTGACGTACTGGTCCATGCCGCCGAAGTCGCTCCAGTTGTTCGTCAGCGGGATGACCAGGCGGATGCCCTTGTCGCTGGCGGCTTTCAGGACGTAATCGAGCCGGCCGAGCCCGTCGGGCCCGTCATTGGCGACCGGCGTCGTGCCGTCGAACGACAGGAACGACACCCCGTTCTGGCCGGACTCCATGAAGCCCCAGGTGCGCAGCACGTTGAAGCCGGCGTTTGCGGCGTCGCCGAGCACGTCGTCGACCATCGCCGGTGAGGTGTAGTGCAGGTAGTAGTTGTTCGACCCGGCGAACCTGAACGTCTTGCCGTTCAGCCGCAGGTCTGAACCCTGACGTGTGACGAACCCGGCGTCCGTCTTCGCGCTTGCCGAGGCGGCGTGCGGAGCGGTGAGACCGGCGGCCGACAGGACGGCGACAACGGCGAGCGCGTACGTTCGTGCATGGCTGATCACGGCGGCCTCCTGGCGGCGTGCTTAACCGAATCGGACGGCACGCTACGTCTGTGGCCAAGGCTTGTCAACGAACGTCGATGGCTTCGCGCCGGGTCGGAGCTTAATCAGTTCAGTAATGTGCTCGGCGCTGGTCGATGGGTACGGCGACGGCAGGCTGTCGATGTAACGTTCACCGTTGCCGATCAGGCGGGTGGGGGAGCAGGCCGGCTTCTGGAGATGAAGAGCTGGTCGGCCGCTTCGGGGCTCATCGGGTGTGCGAGGTAGTTGCCGCTGGCGGTGTCGCAGCCGAGGTCGTTGAGGGCTTCGAGCTGGTCGCGGTTGTCGACGGTGGTGGCGGTGACGGTGCGCTTCAGGTCGTGGAACATCTCGATGAGCCAGGCGAGGATGTTGGCGCTCGACGCGTACGTCGGCAGGGCGATGTCGAGGCCGCGGATGAGTCGCGGGTCGAGGATGACGGTGCGGATCGGGGACTCGGCGAGGTGGGCGGGGCCGCCGGTGTTGTTGACGGCGATGTGCACGCCGGTGCGGGCCAGACCGTCGAGGGTGAAGGCGATGTCGTCGCTGGGGTCGTGCAGGGCGTCCTGCGCGACGGCGAGCTGCAGCCGGTTCGGCGGGAGCCCGGTGCTGTCCAGCGCCGCCGCGACGGCGGTGATGATGCCCCGGTCGCGGAGTTCGGTGGTGGTGCAGCCGACACTGAGCACCGGTGGTTCCGGAGTGGACTGCCAGGTCGCGGCTCGGGCGCACGCCATGCGCAGGAGGTGGACGCTCAGCGGCACGAGGACGCCGGAGCGTTCGGCGAGGTCGAGGAACTCGGCGGCGGGTACCATGCCGGCGTCGGGGTGGGTCCAGCGCGGCAACGCGTACATGCCGACGATCGTGTTGTCGCGCAGGCGGATGATCGGCTGGTAGGCGAGCGTGAGTTCGCCGCGGCGCAGGGCGCCCGGCAGGGCGTGCGTGAGCTGGTGCCGGCGGATGTCAAGCGCTTCCCGGGCCGGCTCGAACAGCGTCCAGGACGTTGCCGGATTGTCGTGCCGCGCCCAGGTCAGGGCCATCGCCGCCGCGCGCAGCAGCTCGCCGGCGTCGCTTCCGCCGACGGGTCGCTCCACGATGCCCGCTCGTGCGGTGAGGGACAGGTCGTGGCCGTCGGTCCGCCACGGGTGACGGAGCAGCCGAAGTGCGGCGTCGGCGGCCTTGACGGCATCGTCCGGTCCGGTGGTGTCCTCGGTGGCGAGGGCGAAGGTGTCGCCGCCGAGATGCGCGAGGTAGTAGTCGCGTTCGATGGCCAGGCCACGCAACCGTTGTGCGGCGTCCCGCAGGAGCCGGTCCGCTGCGGTGGTGCCGAAGGTGTCGTTGATGGCACCGAACCGTTGCATGTTGAGCAGGCACAGACCGATCCGCGTGGACGGCTTCCCGGCGATGACGACATCGAGGTAGGCGGTGAGCGCCGCCCGGTTCGCCAGGCCGGTCAACGGGTCGTGCAGCAGCGCGTGGCGCACCTGCTGCTGCAGCTGCTGCTGGTGCGCTCGCCAGGCCTCCCGCTCATCCCGGCCGATCTCCTCGGCCGCGCTGCGGACCCGGTCCCGCAACGCGGTGGTGAACCCGAGCGCCAGCTGCTCGATCAGCGCGGCGAGCCTGGCGGTTGCGGCAGGGCCGTCGATCCGCAGGTCCGTCAGGAGCCGCTGGCGCAGGATGCGCATGCTGGTCGTCAGGACGTGCGGGTCGGACATGGCATTGCGAACGAGGTCGGTGCCGATCCCGAAACCGGCGCCGGGATCGTCCACGGGACCGGTCACGGCGCGGAACAGCTGCCGGGTGAGGCCGTGCAGGATCCGGGCCCGGCGGGCCCGCCCACCGGGCACGAAGTTCGTCCGGACCAGGCTGTGCTCCCATGCCGCTGCCAGTGCGGCGATCCCGAGCTCGACGTCCGGCGCATACCGCTGCGCCTCAGCGTGGTGCGACAGTTCTGCCGGAGTTTCAGGCGGGAGGCCGGTCACGACTCGTGACACTCACGGCGCTCGGACGAGCTTGGATGTCGATGGTGCCCGGGTGGGCAGCGGCGCGGTCCGGATCGCCGGTGCCGGGCGTTGACCGGTGCGGACCAGGCATCGCCGGATACCGTCATCGACTGCCGCACACGCGTCCTCCGTTCCGCGACGGACCGGAGTCAGCAATGTTCTCCGGCAGGGCAAGTGTCAACGCAACGAACGCCTGAGGACCACCAGGTCGCCCGGACGGGTGAACGGCAGGGTCCGTTGCCACGCCGGCAGCGGCACAGCGCTGATGACTCAGCCCGTCGCGGACCAGCCGGCGACGCCACCGACCACTGCGTGCTGCGGAGGATCGTCGGCGTCCTCAGGGTCCGGGTGCCAGTCACTGATCGGCACCAGGCCAGGCTCCAGCAGCTGCCAGCCGGCGAGCAGCTCAGCCACCCGGGCGGGAGAGCGGACATGCAGTGAGGTCGGGGTGCGCTGATACAGCCGCCGCACGTTCTCCTGCCCCGCGGCGTCAGTGGCGGGCGCAGCGTGGGAGACCGCGACGTAGCTTCCTGGCGCGGTGGCGGCGGCGAACTGCTGCAGGATGCCGGCCGGGTCGTCCGCATCGTCGATGAAGTGCAGCACCGCCACCAGCAACACACCGACCGGCTCCGACAGATCGAGCATCCCGGTCACCTCCGGATGGCCCAGGATTGCCTGCGGTTGCCGCAGATCCCCCTTGACGGCGGTCGCGTACCGGTTGTCGGCCAGGATCCTTCGGCTGTGCGCGACGGCGACCGGGTCGATGTCGACGTACACCACCCGCGCGTCCGCGGCCGCGTACTGCGCCACTTCGTGCACGTTGCCCAGCGTCGGGATGCCCGAGCCGATGTCCAGGAACTGCCGCACCCCGCTGCCGGCCAGCCACCGTACGACCCGGCCCAGGAACGCGCGGTTGTCATGCGCCACCTGGGTGACACCCGGCCACGCGCGTCTCGCCTCCTCGGCGAACTGCCGGTCGACCTCGAAGTTGTGGAACCCCCCGAGCGCATAGTCGTAGACCCTCGCCGCGTTCGGTGTGGTGATGTCAACTCCGTCAGGCACCCAGTCGGGCAGCATCGCCGATCCCTCTCCGCCTGCCGCCGAGCCACCGGCGAACGTGCCGCAATGTGCACATGCATTCACGTTAGGTCATCCTGCTGCATCGCTCCACCAGCGGTCCGGTTCGAACGCGACGCCGTACCGGATGCGTGGACGCCGTCGGCAAGGCGGACACCACTGGCCCACATGCCGCCGCGAACAGCCTGATTGGCCGGTCCTGTGTACCGTGAGGCTCCACCACCTCGAGGCATCCGGAGCCACAGTTGTCGGCATTCGCATGGGTTGGCCGCTCGTGGCGGTGGCTGATGCGACACCGCCGTGCGACGGGCTGGACCGCAGCGGCGGTCGCCGGCGGTGGTCTTGCCTGGATGGCCGCGCTCCGGACAGGCCGGGGCCTCCACGTCGGGCACTGGCTCGACCGCGGTGACCAGCTGGCCTCGATCACCGGCGCGGTGATGACCGCCGCGAGCCTGGTCGTGGCCTACCTGGCGTGGCGCCATCCGGGCCGCGGGACGTCCGCTACGGGGCCGGGAGCACGGCCACGGCCGGCCCAGCTTCCCTTGGACGCGGCCGCGTTCACGGGCCGCGCCGCCGAGCTCGAGGCGCTGCTGGCATCGGCGGCGGGCGTCATCGCGATCGACGGTATGGGCGGGATCGGCAAGACGGCGCTGGCGGTCCGCGCCGCGCACCGGATGGCGGGCCGCTACCCGGACGGGCAGCTGTTCATCGACCTGAAGGGTTTCACCGATCAGGAGGACCCGGTCGAGCCGATCGACGCGGTCGGCCGCCTGCTCAACGACCTCGACGTGCCCGCCGAGCAGGTTCCGGCCGATCTCGCCGGGCGGATCGGACTGTGGCGCAGCGTGCTGGCCGGGCGGCGCCTGCTGATCGTGCTGGACAACGCCGCGGCCGCGGAGCAGGTGGCGCCGCTGCTGCCCGGGCACACGGGCTGCCTGGTACTGGTGACCAGCCGCCGTCGCCTGGCCGGGCTGCCGACCACCAGCGCGATCCCGCTGGGCACGCTGCCCGCCGAGGACGCCGCGGACATGTTCCTGCGCATCGTCCGGCCCGGCGCGTCAGCGCTGCCAGCCGACGACGTCACCGAGGTCGTTGCGTTGTGTGCCCGGCTCCCGCTGGCGATCGGCATCGCGGCCGGCGTCCTGCGCTCGCATCCGGCGTGGAGCGTTGCCGACGTGGTGGCCCGGCTGAGGGACCAGCAGGAGCGGCTGGCCGAGCTGGACGACGGAACCCGCAGCGTGCGGGTCGCGCTGGAGACGTCCTACCGGCACCTGGCCGCGGACCTGCAGGACCTCTACCGGTTGCTCGGCCGGCACCCGGGGCCGGACATCGATGCCTTCGTAGCGGCCGCGCTGAGCGGTACGCTGCCCGGCCCGGCCCGGCGCATGCTGGACCGGCTCTTCGACGAGCGGCTGCTGCTGGAGCCGTCCGCCGGCCGCTACGTGTTCCACGACCTGGTCCGCGAGCACGCCGCCGGCGTCGGTGCGACCGAGCCCGAGCCGGCCGGCCGTGCGGCGGACGTCCGGCTGCTGGACTACTTCCGGCACACCGCGCGCGTGGCGGTCGGCGTCGCATACCCCGACGAGCGCGACGATCTTCCCGATGTGCCGGCTCCGGCGACCGCCGCGCCCGACCTGGCCGACCAGTCCCGGGCCACGGTATGGCTCGACCGTGAACTGGCGAACCTCCTGGCGCTGGCGAACAGCGCCGGCCCGGAGCACACGCCGCACCTGACGACCATCCTGCTGCGGCATCTGCAGGTGCGGCGGCGGTACCGCGACGCCCTTGCCCTGCTCGGTCGGGCGTTGATGCTCGCACGCGACGGCGGCGACGCCGCGGCCGAGATGCGGACCCACAACGACATCGGCCGGACCCACCTCGGGCAGTGGACGAACGAGGAGGCCGGCGACGCCTTCGAACGGGCCCTGGACATCGCCCGGACCATCGGCGATCGCCGCGGCGAACTGGCGGCGCTGCACGGCCGCGGCGTCATCCGGGGCCGGCAGCGCAACCCCGACCAGGGCCGCGACGACATCGAGCAGGCCGTGGAGATCGCCCGTGAGGTCGGCGACCGCCGCGGCGAAATGGCCTCGCTGGACGTCCTGGGCGAGATCCACCGGCTGCAAGGGCGGTACGTGACGTCGAGCACCCTGCACCGGCAGGCCCTCGACCTTGCCCGGGCCGTCGGCGACCGGCACGGCGAACGCATCACGCTGGGCAACCTCGGCCAGAACTCCACCCTGCAGGGCCGCTACGACGAGGCCGGCGCGTTCTTCCAGCAGGCCCTCGACCTCGCCCGGGCCGTCGGTGACCGGCACGGCGAGACCTACCCGCTGAACGGCCTGGCCGCCGCCCGGCAGTCGCAGGGACGGTACGAGGAGGCCGGACACCTGCACCGGCAGTCCCTGGACATCGCCCGCGGCCTCGGCTACCGCAACGGCGAGATGGCCGCGCTGATCGGCCTCGGCGAGCTGCACCGGCGGCAGGGCCGGCACCGCCCGGCCGGTGCGTTCTTCCAGCAGGCACTCGACATCGCGCAGGCGATGCACGACCGCAACGGGCGTTTCGAGGCGCACCTCGGGCTCGGGCGCGTCCACCGCGCGGCCGGGCGCCTGGAGTCCGCGCTCGAGCACCATCGCGAGGCTCTGAACCTCGCCGAGGCACTCGGGTTCCCCGGCGACCAGGCCCGCGCCCACGACGGCCTCGCCCACACGCTGCGCGCGCTCCGCCGGCCCGATCGGGCCGGCGAGCACTGGCGGCAGGCGCTCGAGATCCTCACGAGTTCCGACGTCGAGCAGTTCCTGGACGCGGAGACCACCGCCGCCGCCATCCGGATGCAGCTGCGCGGCTGACACCCGTCGGTCGCCGGCCGGGTGCCGGGTTGCGGCCGGAGCCGGTTGGGCGTGGACAAACCTCGCGGGCCGCCATATATTCAGCTCGCTTGGTTGTGGTCCAAACAGTCCGTCTAGTGGACCTCAAGATCGTCAATGTGTTGGACGTCCGTAAGGCCCGCAGCACGGGTGCCCGCCGCACCGTCCAGGCGTCCGACCCCAGCTCTAAGAGGGGAGCAAGGTTGAACCATCAGCAAACCCGCCGGCAGGTGCTCAAGGGTGCGGCGGTGACCGCGGTGGGTTCCGCGCTGGCACAGGCCGCCACCGCCGAGGCCGAGGCGGCGCCCGCCGCCGGTCATGTGCCGGGATCCTGCACCACGCCGCTGGCCAAGGACTTCCCCAAGGTCGGCGGCAACTACGGCAACCAGAACTACTCGGCCCTCACCCGCATCAACAAAGGCAATCTGCGCAGGCTCGGTGCGGCGTGGGTCAACCGCATCGAGGGCGGCCTGACGACCGGCACCAACCAGAGCACCGCCGTCGCCGTCGACGGTGTGCTGTACATCGAGTCCGCCCTCGGCAACGTCCACGCCGTGGACGGCGCGACCGGCGTCACCAGATGGGTCTACCGCCAGACCCGCGGCACGCTGACCCGCCGTGGTGTCGCCGTCGGGCAGGGGCTGGTCTTCACCCACGGCCGGGGCAACTGGCTCATCGCGCTCGACCAGCAGACCGGCGCGGTCGTGTGGGAGCGGCAGATCGGCGAGTACGGCAACATGGAGAAGGTCGCCGTCACCTACCACGACGGTCTGCTGCACGTCGGCACCCACGACGGCGATCGCGGTGCGGCGCTCGCCGTCAACGCCGCCGACGGCGAGGTCGTCTGGCACTTCTGGGGTGCGCCCGGCCCCGGCGAGTTCGGCAACGACACCTGGGAGGGGACCTCCTGGCAGACCGGCGGTGCCACCCCGTGGCTGCACCCGGCGCTCGACCCGGAGCTCGGCCTGGTGTACTGGACGTTCGGCAACGCGCGCGGCAGCCGCTCGTCGCAGGACGGCTCGGAGCGTGGCGGCACGAACCTGTTCTCCAGCTCGATCGTCGCGATGGAGATCAAGACGGGGAAGTACCGCTGGCACTTCCAGTCGGTGCATCACGGCATCTGGGACATGGACAACTCCATGGCCCCGGTCCTGGCCGACGTGCGGATCCGCGGACGGATGCGCAAGGTCGTGGTCTACGGCAGCAAGTCCGGCATGTACCTCATCCTCGACCGCACCGACGGCTCGGCGCCGCTGGGCATCGACGAGGTACCGGTGCCGCAGGACGAGCGGCAGAAGACCTGGCCGACCCAGCCGTTCCCGCGGCAGGGGCCGTGGACCGAGCACAGGGTCGTGGACCAGCCGCTGGGCACCTCCGTCCCCGGTGACCCCAACCGGGCCGTGCCGAACTACGTGCAGGGCAAGCTGTACGACCCGCACTGGGACGTCCCGGTGCTGTCGATCCCCGGCCACGGCGGCGGCGCCTGCTGGAACCATCAGTCCTTCAGCCACAGCACGGGGCTGGTGTACACCGGGTTCGGCTATGTCGCCGCCGCGCACTCGCTGACCGAGGCCAGCAACGGCCTGCGGCCGCCGGGGGAGTACCTGACCGGCGGCGTCGTCGCGGTCGACGTGAGCACGAACCGGGTGCGGTGGAAGCGGCGCATGCCGTACTCCCTCGCGCACGGCAACGGCATCCTCACCACGGGCGCGAACCTCGGGTTCATCGGCCAGCCGGACGGCAACCTGCTGTGCCTCGACGCGGAGAACGGCCGCGAGCTGTGGCGGTTCCAGTGCGGCGCCGCGATCAGCAGCAGCCCCATCATGTACGAGGTCGACGGCGAGCAGTACGTCGCCGTGTACGCCGGCGGCACCGGCATCCCGTACGGCGACTCGGCGCCGCGCGGCGACTTCCTCTGGGCGTTCAAGCTCGGCGGCGACGTGCCGCCGGCGCCGACGCCGCCCGCGCCGGTGGTGCGCCGCCCGGTGTCCGGCGGTCCGGTCGAGGGCAGCACGGTCGGCAACAAAGTGGTGCTCGCCCGCACGTACAACGCCACCACCGGCCAGGTGAGCGCCGTCGAGTCGACCGCGGTCAACGCGATGGCACCCACGCACCTGCGGGTGCCGGTCGGCACGACGGTGACGTTCGTGAACCCGGCGGACAACGTCAACACGCACGGCGCCACGCAGTTCTTCGAAGGGCTGTTCGACTTCCGCCTGGAGCCGGGCCAGTCGGCGACGTACACGTTCCAGCGCCGAGGCGAGTACTTCTTCAACGACTGCTTCAGCCCACGGCCGACCGGAAAGATCGAGGTGTACTGAGAGGGCCCGGCGTGCACGGGCGGCGCGATATGCTGCCGCCCGTGCCGCCGCGCCGCCAGCTGCTCCTGCTCAACGGGCCCAACCTGAACCTGCTCGGGGTCCGCGAGCCGGAGCGCTACGGCACCACCACCCTCGCCGAGATCGAGGAGATGGTGGCCAAGGCCGCCGCCGGGCACGACATCGGCGTGCAGGCCGTGCAGAGCAACCACGAGGGTGTCCTCATCGACACCCTGCACGCGGCCCGCACCACCTGCGCGGGTGTGATCATCAACCCCGGCGGGCTGGCCCACACGTCGGTGTCGCTGCGTGACGCGGTCGCCGCCGTCGCCCGGCCGACCGTCGAGGTGCACCTGACGAACATCCACCGCCGGGAGGAGTTCCGGCACCACTCGTACGTCTCCGGCGTCGCCGACGCCGTGATCGCCGGCGCCGGCCCGGTGGGTTACGTCCTCGCCGTGACCTACCTGGTGCAGCGGCTGGGCTGAGGAACCTTCCGTCGTCGCACCGGTGCGGGTATAAGTAACTATCTAGTGCGTTCAGAAGGGCGCCCGCATGGGTACCATCGACACCCCCACCACCCCGCGCCTGTGCATCGCCACGGTCTGCCTGTCCGGCACGCTGGAGGACAAGCTGGCTGCCGCCGCCGCGGCCCGGTTCCAGGGCGTGGAGCTGTTCGAGCACGACCTCGTCGCCTCACCCTGGTCGCCCGCCCGGGTCCGCCAGGAATGCGAGCGCCGCGGCCTGACCATCGACGTCTACCAGCCGTTCCGCGACGTCGAGGCGGTCCCGCCGGACGTGTTCGCGGCCAACCTGCGCCGGGCCGAACGCGTCCTGGACGTGCTGGAGCAGCTCGGCGCCGGCACCCTGCTCGTCACCTCGACCGTCTCGCCCGACGCGGTCGACGACGACGACCTGGCCGCCGAGCAGCTGTCCGCCCTCGCCGACCGGGCCGAGCGGCGCGGCATCCGCGTCGCCTACGAGGCCCTCGCCTGGGGCCGGTTCGTCGACACCCACGCCCACGCCTGGCGGATCGTCCGCCGCGCCGGCCACGCGGCCCTCGGCCTGTGCGTGGACAGCTTCCACGTGCTGTCCACCGGCGAGGACCCGGCCGCGCTGCGGGTGGTGCCCGGCGACAAGATCTTCCACCTGCAGCTGGCCGACGCGCCGCGGCTCACCATGGACGTCGTGGAGTGGAGCCGTCACCACCGGCTCTTCCCCGGCATGGGCTCGTTCGACCTGGCCGGGCTGGCCGGGCACGTGCTGAGCACCGGCTACACCGGGCCACTGTCGCTGGAGGTGTTCAACGACGTGTACCGCCAGGCCGAGCCCCGCTACGCCGCCATCGATGGCATGCGCTCGCTGCTGGCGCTGCAGGAGGCGGTGGCAACCGGCGGCCCGCCGGCGGTGCGGGAGCGGCTGCGCCTGTCCGGGCTGCCGCCGGCGCCCCGGCTCGGCGGGCACGCGTTCACCGAACTCGCCGTGGACGACGTCTCCGGCCCGGCGGTCGCCGCCACCCTGACCGCGCTCGGCTTCGTCCACGCCGCCCAGCACCGCTCCAAGCCGGTCGAGCTCTGGCAGCACGGCGCGGCCCGGATCCTGCTGAACTCCGGTGCGCAGCGCACCGTCACCCCCGGCACCGCGGCGATCTGCGCGCTGGGCATCCAGAGCGCCGACCCCGCCCGGGCGGCGCAGCGGGCCGAGACGCTGCTCGCCCCGGTGCTGCCACGCCTGTACGCGCCGGGGGAGGCGGAGCTGACCTCGGTGGCCGCCCCCGACGGGATCGCGGTCTTCCTGGTGGACCGGTCCTGGCTCGACGACTTCGTGCCCACCGGGCAGGCCGACGGTGACGACGGGCTCGTCACCGACCACGTGTCACTCACCGAGTCGCTGGACGACTACGACGAGGCCGCCGTCTTCTACCGCACCGTGCTCGGCCTGCGCGACGACGAGACGACCGAGGTCGCAGCCCCCTTCGGCCTGATCCGCACCCGCGTCGTCACCGACGCCGCGCGTCAGGTCCGCATCGCGCTGAACACCGCGCCGCTGCGCCGCGGCGACTGGGCGCCGGCCGTCCCCAGCCCGCAGCACATCGCGTTCGGCACCGCCGACATCATCGCCCGCGCGCGGGCCATGCGGGCGCTCGGCGCCGCGGTGCTGCGCATCCCCGACAACTACTACACCGACCTCGGCGCCCGCCTCGACCTGCGCCCGGAGCTGCTCGACACGCTGCGCGAGCACTCGATCCTCTACGACCGCGACGAGCACGGCGAGTACCTGCACTTCTACACCGAGTTGCTGGGCTCCCGGGTCTTCTTCGCCGTCGTGCAGCGCATCGGTGCCTACGCCGGTTACGGCGACCCCAACGGCGTGCCGGTGCGGATGGCCGCGCACCGCGAGCGGCGCCGGGTCACGCGCAGCGCCGAACGGCACGACTACTCCCTGGCCCACCTGACTGCGCTGAGCCTGTCACCACCCGAGCTCGTCGAGGCCGCCGCCGACGCCGGCTACCGCTACGTCGGGCTGCGCCTGACCCGCGTCACCCCGCAGGAGCCGCACTATCCCCTGGCCACCGACCCGGCCCTGATGCGCAGTACCAAGGCCCGCCTCGCCGCCACCGGCGTCGAGGTGCTCGACATCGAGCTGGCTCGCATCAGCCCGGACAAGACCCCCGGGGACTACCGGCGGTTCCTGGAGGCGGGCGCCGAACTCGGCGCCCGGCACGTCATCACCCAGCTGCCCGACCCCGACCGCGCGCGCAAGATCGACCGGTTCGCGCAGTTGTGCGAGCTGGCCCGCCCCTACGGGCTGACCGTCGACCTGGAGTTCCCGTCCTGGACGGAGACGCCCGACCTGCGGGAGGCGGTGCGGGTCCTGCGGGCGGCGGACCAGCCCAACGCGGGGATCCTGATCGACCTGCTGCACTTCGCCCGGTCCGGGTCCAGCATCGCCGACCTGCGCCAGCTGCCCGCGCACTGGTTCCACTTCGTGCACGTGTGCGACGCACCGGCCGGCGTGCCACCGACGAACGAGGGGCTCATCCACACCGCCCGGTTCGAGCGGCTGTTCCCCGGCGAGGGTGGCATCGACGTGCACGGCATCCTCGACGCGCTGCCGCCCGGGCTGCCCTACACCCTGGAGATCCCGCGGGCCACGCTGGTCGCCCAGGTGGGCGCCAAGGAGCACGCCCGCCAGGCGCTCAGCGCGACCCGCGACTACCTCGACGCCCCGGCGGTCGCCGGGGCTCAGGGCCGGTAGGTGGGGCGGATGTCCGGCGGGATCGGACCCTTGATCCGCCGGCCGCCCTGCATCTCCTCCCAGGCGTGGGCCAGGATGCCGACGCTGCGGGCGATCACGAACAGGCCGCGGGCCAGCGGCGCCGGGAATCCGAGCTCGCCGTAGATGATGGCGGTGGCACCATCGATGTTCATCGGCACCGGGGCGATCGCCGCCTCGACGGCGAGGCCGGCGGCCAGGAAGTCGCCGGCCACGACGCCGTCGGCGACCGCCTGCTCGACGAGCCCGACGAGCGGGTCGCGGCGCGGGTCGCGGGGGTGGAACCGGTGACCGAACCCCGGCAGGTACTTGTCGCGGGCCCGCCACCGCTGGACCACCAGGCGGGTCGCCTCCGCGTGGCCGGTGCCCTCCGCGGCGAGGTCGCGGATCTCGGTGTACAGCTCCAGGCACTGCTGGCCGGCGCCGCCGTGCACGTCGCCCATCACGTTGACCCCGTTGGCGATCGCGTTGTTGAGCCCGACGCCGCACGTCGCGGACATCCGGGCGACGGCGATCGACGGGGCGTGCGGCCCGTGGTCGACGGAGCCGACGAGGGCCGCGTCGAGCAGCTGCGCCTGCCGGGGTGTGGGCAGGGTGCCGTGCAGCATGAGCCAGATCGTGTCGGTGAGCGAGGCGGCGCCGAGCAGGTCCTGGATCGGCCGCCCCCGCAGCTCGATCACGCCGGGCTCGATCCGCGAGACGGAGGTGGCCCACCAGTCGGCGACCCGCTGGCGGACGTCGTCGCTCGATCCCACGGTCATTCAGGCGCTCCTTCGGAGACGAGGCGAGCCGCGCGCCACGACGCGAGCAGCTCGGGGACGGAGGTGTTGTGCTCACCGAGCAACGGCGGCGGGTCCGCGGGGGTGAGCGGCTCACCGTCGAACAGCACCCCGCTGCTCACCACCCGCAGCGGCCGCCCGGATCCGTCGGGGAACGGCAGCTCCTGGATGAAGCCGCGATGACGCAGCTGCTCCAGCTCGACCGCCTGCGGCACGGTGAGGATCCGGGCCGCGGGCACACCGACGGCGGTGAGCACCTGCTCCCACTCCGCGGCCGGGCGCGACCGCAGGGCCTGGTTCAGCTCGTCGTTGAGCGCCGCCCGGTGCGTCTTGCGGCCCTCGCGCTCGGCGAAGCGCACGTCGCTCATCAGGTCGGTGCGGCCGACGGCCCGGCACAGCGACTCGAACTGCTCCTGGCGGTTGGCCGCGATGTTCAGGGGCCCGTCGGCGGTGTCGAACGTGCCCGACGGCGCCGCGGTCGCGTTCTGGTCGCCGGTGGGCTCGGGCGGGACGCCGGCGATGAGGTAGTTGGACACGGTCCAGCCCATCGCGGAGATGGAGGCCTCCAGCATCGACACGTCGAGGTGGCAGCCGGCACCGGTGCGGTGCCGGGACGCGACGGCCGCGGTGATCGCGAGTGCGGCGGCGAGCCCGCCGATCGAGTCGCAGACCGGGAAGCCGACCCGAAGCGGCGCGGTGTCCTGGGTGCCGGTCACGCTCATCATGCCGGACAGGCCCTGGATGATCTGGTCGTATGCGGGTGCCTGGCTCATCGGCCCGGTCTGGCCGAAGCCGGTGATGGAGCACGCGATGAGGGCCGGGTTCAGCGCCTGCAGCCTCGGCCAGTCATAGCCGAGCCGGGCCAGCACGCCGGCCCGGAAGTTCTCCAGCAGCACGTCGGCCGCGGCGATCAGCTCCTCGAAGGCCGCGCGGTCCGCCGCCTCCTTGAGATCCAGCTCGACGGACTTCTTGCCGGCGTTCTGGGCCAGGAACGACGCGCCGATGCCGCGCCGGTTGAGGTCCGGGTCGGACCCCAGCTGGCGCGCGAGGTCACCGCGTCCCGGCACCTCGACCTTGACCACCTCGGCGCCCAGCAGCATGAGCTGATAGCTGCAGTACGGGCCGGCAAGGACGTTGGTCAGGTCGAGGACTCGGATACCGGCCAGCGGTCGCTCGTGCATGCGGGTGCTCCTTCGCGGGGAGGTTCAGAGGGAGCTGCCCAGCGGGTGGTCGAAGCCGCGCTCCGACATGCGCTGGGCGACGTCCTTGAGGTCGGCGGCGAACTCGGCGATGCGTTCGTCGGTGAAGCGCAGCGTGGGCCCGCTGAGGGACAGCGCGGCCACGACGGCGCCGGAGCGGGAGAAGATCGGCACGGCGACCGCGGACAGCCCGTCCTCGCGCTCGCCGTGGCTGACGGCGTAGCCGTGGTGCGTGGCCTCGTCGATCCACTCCTGCAGGCGTTTGCTGTGCGTCTCGCCGTACGGCGAGCTCTTGGCGACGCGCACCAGACGGCTGGGCGTGGCGTTGCGCAGCAGCACCTTGGCCGACGCCCCCGCCCACAGCGGCAGCTCGTCGCCGATGTGCACCACGTGGCGCAGCGGTTGCGGGCTCTCCTGCTGCGCGACGCAGACCCGGTAGATGTCGCGGGCGACGTACACGTTGACGGTCTCGCGGCGCCGGGCGGCCAGGTCACGCATCATCCGCTGGGTCTCCGGCGGCAGCTCCCAGCTGCGGCGGGCCAGGTGGGCCCAGCGCCACAGCCCCGGGCCGGCCATGTATCCGGCCGCGGTGCCCCACAGCAGGCCGCACTGCTCCAGGGTCTGGACCAGCCGGATGACGGTGGTCTTGGCCAGTCCGGTGCCCTCCACGATGTCACGGATCGAGACCAGCGGCCGGTCCTCCGTGAGCAGCGTGAGGATGTCCAGTGCCCGCTGGACGCTGCGCACGCCGTGCGATTCGCCGTCGGCCGCGGGTTCGGCGTCGCGCGGCTCCGTCATTGCCTTCACCATGTGTCTCCATCACCTCGGCGCCTTGCGGCTGCCGCTGGACGCCGATTGTCGCGCGCTCATTGGGTTTCACGCGCTCGTAACTTTTGCGACTCGGGCTCTTGCCAGCGGCGGCCAGCCGCCCGTACGTTACACCCAGTCCGCATAGTGGTCCAGACGTACTGCCAAGCGGTATAGCTTCCAGGAGCGAACATGTTGAACGCGATCCTCGAATCGCCCGGGGACGAACCGGCGCCCGCCCCTGCCTTCCTGGCAGGGGAGTGGCGCACGGACGGCCGGCAGGCCGATCGGATCGGCCCGTACGTCCGCCGCGCGGTCAGCCGGGCGGCCGTCAGCGACGACAAGATCGTCCACGGTGCGGTTCAATACGCCCACAATCAGGCCCGGGCGGTGGCCGCGCTCGCCCCGGCCACCCGCGCCACGATCCTGGAGCGCGCCGCCGAGCTCGCCATCCGCCACCGCGACCCGATCGCCCGGCTCATCGCCCTGGAGCTCGGCAAACCGGTCAAGGACGGCCGCGGCGAACTCGACCGCGTCGCCGACACCTTCGCCGTCTGCGCCGCCGAGACCCGCCGCATCGGCGGGGACCTGCTCCCGGTCGCCGGCTGGGCCCGCGGCATCGGCAACACCGCCCTGACCTACCGCGCACCGGCCGGCGTGGCCCTGGCCATCACCCCGTTCAACGCCCCGGCCAACCTCCTCGCCCACAAACTCGGCGCCTCCTTCGCCGCGGGCAACACGACCATCGTGAAGGCGCCGCCGCAGGCGCCGGCCGTCTCCGCCGCGGTCGTCGCGCTGCTGCTGGAGGCCGGCGCGCCGGTCGAGGCGGTGCAGCTGCACGGCGGCGGCGCCGTCGGGGCCGCGCTGTGCGCCGCGCCCGAGATCAGCGTCATCAGCTTCACCGGCAGCGCCGAGACCGGCGCCGCGGTGGCCCGGGCCGCCGGCGCCAAACGGCTCGTCCTGGAGCTCGGTGGCAACGCGGCGACGATCGTCTGCGAGGACGCGGACATCGCCCAGGCCGCGGCAGTCTGCGCGCGCACCGGCTACACCAACTCCGGGCAGAGCTGCATCTCGGTGCAGCGGGTGTACGTCCACCGGTCCCGCTTCGACGAGTTCGTCACGGCCTTCGGCACGCAGGTCGCCGCCCTGCGCGTCGGCGACCCGCTCGACCCGGCCACCGACGTCGGATCGATGGTCGACGACGAAGCCGCCGAGCGGGTCGTCGCCTGGAGCGCCGAAGCCGCCGCCGGAGGCGCCCGGATCGCGCTCGGCGGCACCCGCGACGGCGCGACCGTCGCCCCGACGGTCATCGTCGACCCGCCCGCCGATGCGAACGTCGTGACCCGCGAGGTGTTCGGCGCGCTCGTGGCGGTGCTGCCCTACGACGACTTCGACGCCGTCCTCGCATCCTGCAACCGCAGCCGGTACGGGCTGCAGGCCGGACTGTTCACCCACGACATCGGGCGGATCATCACGGCCTGGCGGGACCTGGAGGTCGGCGGGCTCGTCGTCAACGGCTCCTCCAACTTCCGGCTCGACCACGTGCCGTTCGGCGGGGTCAAGGACTCCGGCTTCGGCCGTGAGTCGCCCGCCTGCATGATCGAGGACTACACGGTGGTCAAGACGCTGCTGCTGCGCGGCCTGTCGATCTGGGGCACCGGCGCATGAGGGCCGCCGTCCTCACCGGACCCGGCGCCGTCGAGGTCGCCGCCGACTGGCCCGAGCCCGAGTGCGGGCCGGACGACGTCGTCGTCGCCGTCCGCGCCGTCGGCGTGTGCGGCTCCGACCTCGCCGTCGTGGACGGCAAACGGGCCGTGCCCTGGCTGCCCTGGGCGCTCGGCCACGAGGCGATCGGCGACGTCGTGCGCGTCGGCGGCAACGTCGCGCCGGGCCGGCTCGGCGAGCGTGTCGCCGTCGAACCCAACTTCCCGTGCCTGGCCTGCCCCGCCTGCGACGCCGGCCGGACCGCGGTCTGCCCCAAACGGCGCATCCTCGGCATCAACGAGCCCGGCGCGCTGCGCGAGCGGGTCAGCGTGCCGGCCCGGTTCGCCTGGACCGCCCCGGCCGGTCTCGCCGACGAGGACCTGGTGTGCGTGGAGCCGCTCGCCGTCGCCCTGGCCGCGGTCGCCCGGGCCGGCCTCACCGCCGGCGAGCACTGCCTCGTCGTCGGCGCCGGCGCGCAGGGCCTGCTCATCTGCCTGGCCGCGCAGGCGCTCGGCGCGGTCCCGTTCGTCGTCGACCCGCACGAGGGGCGGCTCGCCACCGCCGCCGACCTCGGCGCCCCCGCCATGCCCGAGGGCATGGACTTCCCGGTCGTGTTCGAGACCTCGGGGGTGCCGGTCGCGCTGGAGACGGCGGTCGAGCGGTGCGGCCCCGACGGCCGGGTCGTGCTCATCGGACAGAGCGCCGCACCGGCCCGGCTGTCGACGTTCACCGTGGTACAGCGGCGGCTGACCCTGCTCGGCTGCCTCATCTACGACCACCCGGCCGACTTCGCCGCCGCCATCGCCCGGGCCGCGCAGCTGCGACCCGGTCGCATCCTGCGCGGCCGGTACCCGCTCGCGCGGGCCGGGGAGGCGTTCGCGCAGGCCCGGGAGCTGCCCGGCAAGACCTGGATCACGTTCGAGCACCTGGAGGAACCGCCGCGATGAGCGCCGAGCCGACGACCCGGACCGCTGCCGAAGCCCTCGTGGAGCAGCTGGAGTCATACGGGGTCGAATACATTTTCGGTACCTGCGGGCACACGAACATCGCGCTGCTCGACGCGATCGGCCGCAGCCGCATCGACTTCGTCATCGCGAGGCACGAGCAGGCCGCCGCGCACGCCGCCGACGGCTACGCCCGCGCGTCCGGCAAGGTCGGCGTGCTGCTCGTGCACGTCGGCCCCGGCATGATGAACGCGGTCACCGGCGCCGCCACCGCCGCGCTGGACTCGGTGCCGCTGGTCACCATCGCCGGGGACGTGCCGTCCTACATGTACGGCCGCCACCCGCACCAGGAGGTCAACCTCCACGCCGACGCGGACCAGACCGCCATCTACAGGCCGTTCGTGAAGCGGGCCTGGCACGTGCACCGGGTCGAGGACCTGGCCCGCTTCACCGAGCGGGCGTTCTGGACCGCGACCTCCGGCCGGCCCGGCGCCGTGCTGCTCAACGTCCCCATGGACCTGTTCTCCCGCCCGCTGCCGGCCGGCCGGGCGGCCGCCTACCCGTTGCCCGCGGTCACCAGCGCGCCGGCCCTGACCGCCGCTGACGCCGAGCGGGCCGCCGAGCTGCTGGCCACGGCGGAGCGGCCGCTGGTCTACCTCGGCGGCGGCCTCGGCCCCGGCGACGGGCGCAAAGCCCTGCTGTCGCTCGTCGAGCACCTCGACATCCCCGTCGCGCACTCGCTGATGGCCAAGGGCGCGCTGCCCGACCAGCACCCCCTCGTCATGGGCATGACCGGCTTCTGGGGCCTCGAGGTCACCAACACCTACGCCCTCGAGGCCGACGTCGTCCTGGCCATCGGCACCCGCTTCGCCGAGACCGACGCCAGCTCCTGGAATCCCGCCTACACCTGGCGGGTGCCGCCGACGAAACTCATCCAGATCGACATCGACCCGGCCGAGATCGGCCGGAACTACCCCGTCGAGCTCGGCATCGTCGCCGACGCCACCCACGCCGTGCGCGCCATCGACGAGGCCGTGCGCCGATCCGCACCGCAGGCGGTGCGCCGCCCGGCCCTGCGCGACCAGATCCGGGCCGCCCGCACCGCACTGTTCGACGGCAGCACCGAACGCGGCCGCAGCGGGCAGTTCCCGCTGCGACCCGAACGGATCCTGCTCGACCTGCGCGAGACCCTGCCACCCGACACGATCCTGGTGACCGACGTCGGCTGGAACAAGAACGGCGTCGCGCAGTGCTACCCGCTGCCGCCGGAAGGCCGGTTCATCGCCCCCGGCGGCGCGTCCACGATGGGCTTCGGCCCCGCCGCCGCGCTCGGCGTGCAGCTCGCGCTGCCCGACCGGGTCGTCGTAGCGCTCGTCGGTGACGGCGGCATGAGCGCGCAGCTGCCGGCGCTGCCGATGGCGGTCGAACGGGGCCTGCCGGTCCTGTTCGTCGTCATGAACAACCGCGCCCACGGCACCATCGCCGACCTGCAGCAGGCCAACTACGGCCAGACCTACGGCTGCACCTTCACCGACCCCGACGGCCGCCCGTACAGCCCCGACTTCGCCGCGCTGGGCAGGGCCTGCGGCGCGGACGGGTACCTCATCGAACGCGTCGAGGACCTGCGCGACGCGCTCCTGACCGCCCACCGTCGCCGCCGACCGGCCGTGCTGGACGTCGCGATGGTCAACGAGCCCGTGCCGACCCCTGGGCACTGGAACATCAAGGACATCTACCACGGTGTCTTCGACTGAACGCCCTGCACACCCCGTTCACACCCCACGCGAATCCCCGAGGTGATGTGCACATGTCCAGATCCACGTACCGCGCCCGATTCGGCCTGGTCGGCGCCGCCCTGCTGACGCTGGCCCTCACCACCACCGCCTGCAGCGCCCCCGGCGAGAAGAAGGACGACCAGCCGACCAGCAACGCCGGCCCGATCAAGCTCGCCCTCGTCGACGCGCAGAGCGGGCAGCTCAGCTCGCTCGGCGCCTGGGAGCTCAAAGGCGCCAGGCTCGCCGTCGACGAGTGGAACAAGGCCGGCGGCGTCAACGGCCGGCAGATCCAGCTCGACGTCTTCGACGACCAGGGCGACCCGACCGTCGGCACCAACCTCGCCCGCAAGATCGCCAGCGAGGGGTACACGGCGATGATCGGCACCGCCGAGAGCGCGGTGACCATCGCGATGGCCCCGATCCTGCAGCAGGCCCAGATCCCGAACATCACCTCCGGGCAGTCCAACGGCCTGGTCGCGGTCAAGAGCCCGTTCCTGTTCCTCAACGGCCCGACCAGCACCACCTACGACGAGACGCTCGCCAAGTACATCGTGGACACCAAGGGCATCAAGAACATCGCGATGATCACGAACAACGGGTCCTACGGCAAGGGCGAGCACGACGCCTTCCTCAAGGCACTGCAGACCCGCAACGTCACCCCGGCCGCCGACCAGGTCGTCACCACCGACCAGAAGGACTTCAGCGCCGCGCTGACCGCCATCCGCCAGAAGAACCCGCAGCTGATCTTCCTCGGCGCCGAGGAGGTCCAGTCCGGGCTCATCGTCAAGCAGGCCCGCGACCTCGGCATCACCGTGCCGTTCGCCGGCGCCGCACCCCAGGGCACACCCGTCTACCTCGACACCGCCGGCGCCGCCAAGGCCGAGGGCACCATCGTCAGCTCGCCCTACCTGAGCAACGACATCAACGACGCGTCCAAGAAGTTCGCCGCCGCCTACAAGGCCGCCTTCAACGAGGAGGCCGAACTGCACGGCGCGAAGGCCTACGACGGCACCCAGATCGTGCTCACCGCGCTGAAGACCAGCAACGGCGCCACCGGCAAGGCCCTCGCCGACGCGATCCGGGCCACCAAGTACAAGGGGCTGCTGGGAGACTTCGCCTTCGACGAGACCGGCGTCGGCATCCGCGCCACCTCCATTGGCATCATCACCAACGGCAAGCTGCAAGCCGCCAGCTGAGCCTGCCCAACTCACCGGGGCGTCGCCGTCAACGGCGGTGACGCCCCGCTCCGGCATCGGGAGAGCCATGCAAGTCACGTTGCAAACCTTGATCGGCGGGCTGAGCCTCGGCGCCGTCTACGCCCTCGTCGCCATGGGATTCTCCCTCGTCTACCGCACGATGGGCCTGGTCAACTTCGCGCACGGCAACGTCGTCACCCTCGGCGCATACGTCGCCTCGACCTTCTACATGACCGTCAAACTGCCGTTCGCGCTCGCCATGGTCGTGGCCATCGTGGTCACCGGGCTCGTCGGCTTCGTCATCGAGTTCGTCCTGCGGCCCCTGGAGAACAAGGACTTCGACCTGATGCTGATCGGCACCATCGGGTTCGGCATCGTGCTCGACGCGCTCGCGATCATCATCTGGGGCGCGACCGGGCGGGCCGTGCCCTCACCGGTGCCGGCCGCCCCGATCGACCTCTTCGGCCTGCGCATCCGCACCTACGACCTGGTCGTCCTCGCCATCGCGGCCGTGGCGATGGTGCTGCTGATGCTGTTCCTGTCGCGCACCAAACGCGGCACCGCCATGCAGGCCGTCGCCATGGACCACGAGGCCGCCACCGCCGTCGGCATCCACGTCGGGCGCAGCAACTCCATCGCGTTCGTCATCGGCGCCGGCCTCGCCGCCCTCGCCGGCGGCCTCGTCGGCCCGCTGCTCTACGTCAGCCCGACGATGGGAGGGGCGCTGGGCATCAAAGGCTTCGCCGGCGCGATCCTCGGCGGCTTCGGCAACATCCCCGGCGCCATCCTCGGCGGCCTCGCCATCGGCGTGCTCGACGCGTTCGCCGCCGGACACTTCCAGGGCTACTCCGAACTCGTCACGTTCCTGGTGTTCACGGTCATCATCATGGTCCGCCCCACCGGCATCTTCGGCGAAAGGACGGTCAACCGGGCATGAAACGCCGTCTCGCCATCCTCGCCGCCGTCGCGGCGGCACTGTGGATGCTGCCCTACGGGGTGGACTCCTACGCCATCCACGTCATCGACGTCACGCTCATCTTCGCGCTGCTGGCCATCGGCCTGGGCCTCGCGATGGGCATCGCCGGTCAGGTCAACCTCGCGCAGGTCGCGTTCTTCGGCGTCGGTGCCTACACCGTCGCGATCCTGACCACCAACGCCGGGTTCGGCTTCTGGAGCGCGGCGCTGCTCGCCCTGATCGCCACCGCCGTCACCGGGCTGGTCGTCGGCACCCCCGCGCTGCGGGTCCAGTCGCACTACCTCGGCATCGTGACCCTGGGCCTGGCACTGGCATTCACCAACTGGGTCACCAACGCCGAGATCAGCGGCGGCGCCGAGGGGATCAACGCCATCCCGGTGCCCGAGCTTCCCGGCGTCGACCTGTCCAGCGAGTACCTGTTCTACTACCTCGAGCTGATCGTGTTCGCGATCGCGCTCGCCTTCGGGCTGTTCGTCGTGCGCACGCCGCTCGGCCGGCGGATGCGGGCCATGCGCGACGACCCGCTCGCCGCCGGCTCCGTCGGCGTCGAGGTGCCGATGATCCGCATGACCGCGTTCCTGCTCGCCAGCGTGTACGGCGGCGCCGCCGGTGTCCTCTACGCCGGCCTCGTGCGGTACGTCGCGCCGGAGTCGTTCAGCATCGCCAACATGTTCCTGCTGCTCGCCATGGTGATCATCGGCGGGCGGCAGAGCCTGCTCGGCTGCGTCGCCGGCGCGGTGATGCTGTCGCTGCTGCGCGAGCTGCTCGTCGACTACCCCACCTACGCGCAGGTCGCCTACGGCAGCGTCGTCGTGCTGGTCGTCGTGTTCGCCCCGACCGGCCTGGCCGGGCTGCCGAAACGCCTGTGGGAGCGCTTCGTCCGCGGTGGCGGCGAGGCCCGGCAGGAGCTGCGGCCGTTCGAGCCGTACACGGCGGCCGAGGTCGCCGAGCGCGACGGGCCGCTGCTGGAGATCGACGCGGTCAGCAAGCAGTTCAAGGGCCTGCTGGCGCTCGACGAGGTGACCGTCGCCGTGAGCACCGGGGAGATCCGCGGCATCGTCGGACCCAACGGCTCCGGCAAGACGACACTGTTCAACGTCGTCACCGGGCTGTACAAGGCCACCTCGGGCCGCGTCATGTTCGACGGGCGTGCCGTGACCGGTGCGAGCCCGTACCGGCTCGCCCAGGCCGGCATGGCCCGCACGTTCCAGAACCTGCGGCTGTTCACCGCGCTCACCGTGCGCGAGAACGTCCTTGTCGCCCTGGACCAGACCCGCACCCGCTCGATCTGGCAGTACCTGCTGTGGCCGGTCGGCGTCTGGCGCCGCGACCGCGCCCTGCGGGCCGACGCCGACGCGCTGCTGGCCCGCTTCGGCCTCACCGACTTCGCCGACGCCCTGCCCGGCGCGCTGCCCTACGGCACCCAGCGGCGCGTCGAGATCGCCCGGGCCATGGCCCAGCGGCCGAAGCTGCTGCTGCTCGACGAGCCCGCCGCCGGGCTCAACGGCGAGGAGGTGCGCCAGCTCAGCGAGATCGTGCGCTCCATCCGCGGCAGCGGGGTCACCGTCGTGCTCATCGAGCACAACATGGGCCTGGTCATGTCGCTGTGCGAGCGGGTCACGGTCCTTGCCAGCGGACGGATCATCGCCGACGGCACCCCCGCCGAGGTGGCCACCGCGCCACAGGTCATCGAGGCGTACCTCGGCGACTCGATGTCCGACACCATCGCCGAGGCACCGATCGAGGAGGCAAGCCGATGACCGCGACGGCGCTGGAGGTCGAGGACCTCACCGTCCACTACGGCGGCGTCTGCGCCGTGCGCTCCGTCAGCTTCGCCGTGCCGGCCGGCGGCTGCCTCGGCATCATCGGCGCCAACGGCGCGGGCAAGACCTCGACGCTGAAGGCGGTGCTCGGCCTCATCCCGCGCACCGTCGCGGCGCTGCGCCTCGACGGCAAGGACCTGTCCAAGGTGAAGGCCCGCGACATGGTCCGGCACGGCATCGGCTACGTGCCCGAGGGCCGGCACGTGTTCGCCGGGCTCTCCGTCGAGAAGAACCTGCTCCTTGGCGCCTACGCCCGGCCGTGGAACAGCGCGACCCGCCAGCACCTCGACGAGATCTTCACGCTGTTCCCGGTGCTGGGGGAGATGCGGCACCGGCTCGCCGGCGCGCTGTCCGGCGGCCAGCAGCAGATGCTCGCCATCGGCCGGGCCCTCATGTCACAGCCGAAGCTGCTGCTGCTCGACGAGCCGTCGATGGGCCTGTCGCCGAAGCTCGTCGAGGAGATCCTGGCCGCACTGCAGCGGCTCAGCGCCGACGGGCTGAGCATGCTCCTGGTGGAGCAGAACGCGAAACTGACGTTCGAGGCCACCGACCGCTGCCTGGTCGTGGAGAACGGGACCGTGGTGATGTCGGGCTCGTCCGACGAGCTGCGTCACGACGTGCGGGTGCGCCGCGTGTATCTCGGGCTGTGAGGTCCACCGGCACCGCGGTGCTCGTCGGCTGCGGTGCCCTGTTCGGCCTGTCCTACGTCCTGGTGCGCGACGTCGTGCCGGCGACCGGGCCGGTCGGGGTCACCGTCGTGCGGACGCTCATCGGCGGCACCGTACTGCTGCTCGCGGCGCGGGCCGCCGGTCAGCGTCCGCGGTGGCGGCGCTGGCGGTCCTACCTGATGCTCGGCGCCCTGTCGGCGGCCGTGCCCTTCAGCCTCATCTCGCTGTCGATGCTCAGCCTCAACGCGGGCACGGCGGCCGTGCTCAACGCGTCCTCGCCGCTGTTCGCGCTGGGCTTCGACGTCCTGCAGCGGCGCCGCCGCCCGGGCTGGGGGCAGCTCGCCGGGCTTGCGCTGGCCATCGCGGGTGTCTCGCTGGCGATGGCCAGCCGTGGCCTGCACCTCGGCGACGGCGGCGCCGTCGGCGTGCCGGCCGGCCAGGCCGGTGCGGCGGTCTTCGCCTACGGCGGGTTCTTCGCGGCGCGGCACTTCCCGGACGAGGCACCGGCCGCGCTCGCCGCGGGCCAGCAGCTGGCCGCATGCGTGCTGCTGGCGCCCGCGCTGCTGCTGGTGCCGGTGCGTGCGGCGCCGACCGGGGGACTGGTGCTGCGCCTGGCGGTGCTCGGCGTGGCCGGCAGCGCCCTGGCGTACCTGCTGTTCTACCGGCTGGTTGCGGCGGAGGGCCCGGCACGGGCGGCGAACGTGAACCTGCTGGTGCCGCTGTTCGGCGTGCTGTGGGGCTGGGCGCTGCTGTCCGAGCCGGTCCCGCCGGTGAGCGTGGCCGGGATGGCGGCGACGGTCGCGGGCCTGTTCCTGGTGCTGCGCGAACGCCCCGCAGCCGGTTGAGGGCTGCGGGGCGCCGGTGCGGGTCAGCGGCAGAACGGTGCGGCGCCGGCCGCGGACCTGATGCCGCCCACGAGCATCTGCTGGAACTGCAACGCGCCCGGGAACGTGCTGCCGTCGCCGAAGATCTGGCCGTCGTGGCCCAGCGTGGTCAGCCAGGCGCGGCCGCCGTCGTAGTACTGGCACCAGGTGACCGGGTGGTCGTCACCGTGGCCGGGGTGACCCATCGAGCCCTCGACGCCCTCGGCCAGGGTCTGCTCGTCGACGTTCGCCAGGACACGGACCTTGGTGGGGGCCGGGACCAGGTTGTACCACTCGTCGCGCAGCTGCCAGGTCTGCGGCAGGCCGGCGGTGGAGACGTCGCGGCGGTCCACGACGCGGACCGTGCCGGGCTGGGCCGGGCCGTGGTCGTAGTAGTTCGCGCCGCCGAGCAGCCCTTCGTACCAGGGCCAGTTGTACTCGGTGCCGAAGGCGTTGTGCACGCCGACGAACCCGCCACCGCCGCGGATGTACTGGCGCAGCGCGGTCTGCGCCGCGTCGTCGAGCGTGTCGCGGGAGGTGCTGAAGAAGATCACCGCGTTGTACCGGAACAGCTGGTTGGGGCTGCTGACCTGTGCGAGGTCCTCGGTCCAGTCGACGGCGAAGCCGTTCTTCTGCCCGAGTGCCACGACACCGTTCTGCACGACGTTGTTCACGGCGAGGACCGGGTTCAGGCCGGTGCCGAGCGCCGGGCCGAGGTTGGCGTGCCGGGGCCCGGCGGTACGGGTGAAGAGCAGGACCTTATAGCCGTTCGCCGGGTTGAAGTTGCCCCAGTCGTGGTAGCAGCGTTCGTCGATGCCGCGGCACACCCCGTAGTCGGGGTTGCCCAGCTCGCGAGCGCCGGTGTGGCGGTCCTTGGGGTTCTGCGCCGCGCTGGGCAGCACGGCGACGAGCCCGATCGCGGCCGTCGCGGCGGCGACGAGTCCAGCGAGGAGGGCGGGACGTTTCCATTGCATGCCGGGTCTCCATTTCACGGGGTGTCGAGGATCCGCATGGTCCATCAGGCGGACCGTTAGTACCGGCAGGAAGCCGGCTCAATATAGGCCCGGGCCGGATCAGTGCACAAGGATCGGGCTTGTGGCAGGGGTGCGTCCGGACTATGGTTCGACCATTCAGTGGCTCTGACACACCGTCTAGCGGACCCAGGAGCGACCATGACCAGGATCGACCAGAGCACCGCCACTCCAGCCACCCCGGCCGCCGCGCCGGACCGCCGCCCATGGACCTCACCGCGGGTCGAGTGCCTCGAGACGCGACCCGAGGTCTCCGCCTACTCCGGCGCCGGTGACCCGTGGCTCCAGCAGCACCGCTGACCCGGGAGACGTTCGCCGAGGCCCTGCGGGGCCTCGGCGTCCACTACTGGGACCGGCACCCGTTCCACGTCCGGCTGCACGCCGGGCGGTGCAGCCCGGATGAGATCCGCTCCTGGGTGGCGAACCGCTGGTACTACCAGCGCTGCCTGGCCCAGAAGAACGCCGCCGTCATCGCCAACTGCCCGCTGCCGGAGGTCCGCCGCGCGTGGCTGCCGCGGGTGACGTTCCACGACGGCACCACGGACGGCACCACGGACGGCACCACGGACGGCACCGCTCACGGCACCGGCGGGCTCGCCGACTGGCTCGCCCTCGCCGAGGCGGTCGGGCTGACCCGCGACGAGGTCGTCGACGAGCGGCACGTGCTGCGCGGCGTGCGGTTCGCCGTCGACGGCTACCTGCACTTCTGCCTGACCCGGCCGTGGACGGAGGCCGTGGCCGCGGCACTCACCGAGCTCTTCTCGCCCGACCTCATGACCGACCGGATGCGGGCCTGGCAACGGCACTACGACTGGATCAAGCCCGACGGCATGGCGTACTTCGAGTCCCGCATCCCCGTGGCGCGCAGCGACAGCGCAGGCACCCTCGACCTGGTGCTCACCCACTGCGTGACCGCGGAGCAGCAGCAGGCCGCGCTGGCCGCGCTGCGCTTCAAGTGCGACGTGCTCGGCGCGATGCTCGACGCCATCGACTACGCGGCGGCGACCGGATGACCGCCGCCGCCCTGCGACGCGGTGTCCGCCTCGCCTTCGACCCCGTCCGCGGCCAGGACGCACTGCTGTACCCAGAAGGCGTCCTGCTGCTCGACCCGGTCGCCGCCGACGTGGTGCGCGCCTGCGACGGCCGCCGCGACCTCGCCGGCATCGTGGACCGGCTGAGCCGCGACTACCACGACGTCGCGCCCGCCGACGTCGAGCACCTGCTCGCCGACCTGCGCCACCGGCGGCTGCTCGCCGCCGCGCCGCACGCGGGTCCCCGACGTCCCGGCGGCGCCCTGGCGGGCGGCGCCGCCGGGGCAACCACCTGGACGGACCGCCACCCGCGCCCGACCGGGCTCGTCGCCGAACTCACCTACCGCTGCCCGCTGAGCTGCACCTACTGCTCCAACCCGGTGGAGCTCGCGGCGTACCGCGCCGAACTCACCACCACCGACTGGGCCGGCGTCTTCGACCAGGCCCGCGCCGCCGGAGTGCTCCAGGTCCACCTGTCCGGCGGCGAACCACTGCTGCGCCCCGACCTGCCGGACCTGATCCGCCACGTCAGCGGGCTCGGCATGTACACCAACCTCGTCACCAGCGGCATCCCGCTCACCGCCGACCGGCTGGCCGCGCTGACCGACGCGGGCCTCGACCACCTGCAACTGTCCATTCAGGACGCGACGCCCGGCCCCGCCGACCGGATGGCCGGCGGCCGGTTCCACCACCGCAAACTCGCCGCCGCCGGACTCGTCCGCGCGGCCGGCATCCCGTTCACCGTCAACGTGGTGCTGCACGCGGACAACACCGACCGGCTCACCGACATCGCCGAACTGGCCGTCTCCCTCGGCGCCGACCGGCTCGAACTCGCGCACACCCAGTACTACGGCTGGGGCCTGCGCAACCGCGCCGCGCTCATGCCCACCCGCGACCAGGTCACCGCCGCCGCCTCCGCCGCGGCGGAGGTCCACCGCCGGCACGGCGAACAGGTCGACATCGTCTACGTCGAGCCCGACTACCACACGGGCCGGCCCAAGCCCTGCATGAACGGCTGGGGCAGCCGCCAGCTCGTCGTCGCACCGAACGGCGACCTGCTGCCGTGCCTCGCCGCCGGCCAGCTCGGCCTGCCGGTGCCGTCGGCGAAGACCACGGAACTGGCCCAGGCCTGGCAGCACTCGGACCTGTTCAACGCGTTCCGCGGCACCGCCTGGATGCCCGACCCGTGCCGCGGCTGCGCCCTGCGCGACGCCGACCTCGGCGGCTGCCGGTGCCAGGCGTTCCAGCTCACCGGCGACGCCGCCGCGACCGACCCGGCCTGCCACCTGTCACCACACCACGACCGGGTCCGCGCCGCGGCCGGCACCGCCGTGCGCCTGCCGGCGATCCCGCGGCGGGCGCGATGAGGGTCCGCATCCTCGGCACCGCCGCCGGCGGCGGTGTGCCCCAGTGGAACTGCGCCTGCACCGGCTGCGCCACCGCCCGCCGCGCCGGCACCCACCGCACCCAGGACGGCGTGGCGGTCACCGGGGACGGCGCCGCGTGGTACCTGATCAACGCCTCGCCCGACCTGCGCACCCAGCTGCTGTCCACCGGCGACCTCGACCCCGGCCCCGGCCGGCGGGACACCCCGATCCGCGGGGTGGTGCTCACCACCGCCGAGCTCGACCACACCACCGGCCTGCTCGGCCTGCGCGAGGCCGGCCGGCTCGACCTGTACGCCACCGCCACCGTCCTCGCGGCACTGCCCGCGATCCCGATCCTGCGCCGGTACACCGACCTGCACCTGCACCAGCTGACGACCGGCTCGCCGGTCACCCTCGACGGCGGCCTCACCGTGCGTACCCTGCCCGTCGGGGTCAAGGTGCCCCGCTACGCCGATCCACGCCCGGACGACGCCTGGGTCACCGCGCTGCGGATCAGTGACGGGCGCACCGGCCGATCGTTCGTGTACGCCACCTGCCTGCCGGCGTGGACCGACGCCTTCGACGCGTTCATCGCCGGTGCCGACACCGCGCTGCTCGACGGCACCTTCAGCACCGACGACGAACCGGCCCGGGCCGCCGGGCTGACCCGCACCCCGCGCGAGATGGGCCACCTGCCGATCGCCGCGGCGCTCCCCGCGCTGCGCCGCCACCCCGGTGTCCGCTTCCTGTTCGGGCACCTCAACAACACCAACCCGTACGCGTCCGCCCCGGCGCCGGTGCCTGTCGAGGTCGCCCACGACGGGCAGGAGCTACAGCTGTGAGCCGCCGGCCAGCAGATGCGACACGATCATGTCGCCGAGCAGCCGCCGGAAGTGATCCCGCCGAGCCGGATCGACCGGATCCTGCTCGAAGATGGCCGTCAACGTGTACCGGTTCGCGATGCGGAAGAAGCAGTACGCGCTGATCGCCAGGTGCACGTCGAACGCGTCGACATCACCACGGAACACACCCTCGGCCTGGCCGCGCTTGAGGATCTGCTCGATGAGCTTGATCGCCGGGCTGTTCAGCGCCGCCAGACTGTCCAGCTGCGCGATGTGCTCGGCGCGGTGGATGTTCTCGATACTGACCAGCCGGATGAAGTCCGGGTTGGCCTCGTGATGGTCGAACGTGAACTCGGCCAGCCGGCGGATCGCGTCCGCCGGCGGCAGGTGGTCGAGGTTCAGCCGGTGCTCGGCCTCCCGGATCCGTGCATAGGCACGCTCCAGCACCTCGACGTACAACTGCCGTTTCCCGCCGAAGTAGTAGTAGATCATCCGCTTGGTCGTGCGGGTGCGCTCGGCGATCTCGTCCACCCGCGCCCCGTCGTAACCACGGTCGGCGAACTCCCGCGTCGCGACATCGAGAATCTCCCGGCGGGTCCGCGCCGGGTCGCGCCGGCGGTCGTCTCCCTGCTCCATCGCGCCCCTCTGCTTGGTGCTGCGCTGCCCAGTCTCCCATGCCACCCGATCTCCGCCGCGATCCGTGCGGCAGCCCGCCCCGCCGGGCAGCGGCAGTTGCGGCGGACTCGGATCGGCGTTGACCAGGGTCGTGAGCGGTCGCGGTCGAACCTCGGCCGTTCGGCCATGGAGCGGCCGGTGGCCGCCGGATATCGCGCGAGCGGCATGCCCGCTCACAACGATCACGCTGTATGCCCGTCGCGCCGACGGGCGCTTCGGCCGCGTGGTGCAACGGGGCAACCGGCAGACGAGGACGAAGGACGAAGACCTCTTCGGTGTCGCTGGCGAGGCACGATCGACTGACCCGTCGCCGCGGTCAGTAATGGTGCAACTGCTGCTGCAGCGACGCGATTGCCCTGGCCAGCTGCGTGAGCACGACGGCCTCCGTTGAGTCCGGCGGGCATTGCCGGCGCAGCTTCGTCACATCCTGGCTGAGCGGCGCGAGCGACCGGCGGGCGTTGCTCGCCTCGAACACCGAGATCACACGGCCGGCATACGTCGACACGATCGCGTTGTACCGGTCTTTCAGCTCGTTGGCCAGCTGTACGCGCAGCTCGCCCGCGACGTGCCGCGCGAGCTGGTTGATCGGCGTCCGCAACGGATCGGCCCGCCGCCGGAACTCCTCCGATTCGTCGTGCCGCTGCAGCAGGTCCCTGGCGTGGCGCAGGTCCTTGAGGACCGAGCGCAGCGCGACGCCGGAGCGGGCGGGACTCGACACGACGGCGCGGAGGATCGCCTCGGCACCCAGCAACGCGGCGAGCATGCTGCGGCCGTCGATCGCGAGCGCTCGCTCGGCCGCGGCCAGGGACCGTCCATGATCCTCGTCCTTGAGCGCGGCGGCCTCGTCGAGCTCCTCGCGCAGCAGCCACGACAACACCTCCTCACGCTGCTCGGCCGCCAACGGCGGCCGTCCGGCCGTGTAGGCGCTCACCAGCACGAGGAAACGGTCGCCGCAGCCCAGGGCGGCGATCCCGCGCAGCAGCTCCCGCGCCGCGTCGAGGTCCCGCCCGCGAAGCGCCCCCCGGACCTTCTCCAGCCGGTCAGCGCAGACCGCGCCGACGCTCGCCGCCAGCACGCTGCGCACCAGCTCGCTGTCCGATCGGCGCGCCGCCTCCCGTGCCGCCCTGAGGGCATGCTCCGGGTCGCCGGCCAGCAGCAGGCACCGCGCCGACAGCGCAAGGGCGTCGGCCGAGTCGGGCGCCATCCTCAGCGCGGCCCCGACCAGCGCGGCGGCGGCCTCGTGCCGGCCGGCGTCCAGCAGCACCGACGCCCGGCCGAGCAGCTGCTCGAGGGACATCGCGGCATCTGCGTCGCCGGCGGCGGGAAGGCCCGGCAAACCGTTCATCAGCGATCGATCCTAGTACTCCGGCCGCACCTCAAGGAGACCGAGACTTCGCTGACAGTGGCTGGTGTGCCAGGACGCCGCGACCGATCTTGCGGCATCATCGGATCCATGCTGCTTGAGCACGAGGGCCGTTCGCCGACCATTGACCCCACCGCCTACGTTGCGCCGACGGCGACCCTCAGCGGGGATGTCCGGGTGGGGCCGGGCTGCCGGGTCCTGTTCGGTGCCGTGCTCACCGCCGAGGGCGGCCCGGTGGAGATCGGCGAAGACAGCATCATCATGGAGAACGCCGTCCTGCGTGGTACCCGCCGCGACCCCCTCCGACTGGGCCGCCGGGTCCTGGTCGGTCCCACCTCCTGCCTGACCGGCTGCCAGGTGGACGACGAGGTGTTCCTGGCCACCGGCAGCCGCGTCTTCAACGGAGCCAGCATCGGAACACGCAGCGAGATCCGCATCAACGGCCTCGTGCACCTCCGCACGGTGCTGCCACCGGACTCCATGGTGCCCATCGGCTGGGTGGCGGTCGGAGATCCTCTTCGCATCCTCCCCGCCGAAGACCACGACGGAATCTGGGCCGCGCAGCAGGAGCTGGACTTCCCCGGCTACGTCTTCGGCCTGGACCGCCCGGCCGCGGGCGAAAGTATCATGCCTGGGATCGCCGAACGGTACGGTCGCGCCCTGGGTCGCCACCGCGACGACCGACAGATCCAGGGCCTCGCCGGTCACAGCCACCCGTTGCTCTGAGGCAGGGGTAAACCGCTACTTCAGCGGTGGATGTGGCGAGTACGGTGTGGCTGTGGCCGGTGATCGCGTGCAGCGGCGGCTCACGGAGACAGACGCGCGGACGCGAAGGAGCGAATGGTGCCAGGCGCTGTGCTGCGAGGGGTGACTCTGGACTGTGCCGACCCGCAGACGCTGGCGGACTTCTACGGTGCACTGACCGGGATGCGCGAACTCTTCAGTACGGACGAGTTCGTCGCTCTGACGGACGACTCCGGCTGTGATCTGGGATTCCAGAGGGTTGACGGATATCGGGCTCCGCAGTGGCCGGGTCAGGACGTGCCACAACAGTTCCACCTGGATTTCCGCGCTGACGACCTCGATGCGATGGAAGAGCTGGCCCTGAAACTCGGCGCGGTCAAACCGGACCATCAGCCCGGCGACGGACGCTGGCGGGTACTCCTGGATCCGGCTGGCCACCCCTTCTGCCTGACGTCTTCCTGACGTCACCGGCGTTGACAGGTATCCCTCGTCAGACGCCGTAGCGCTCAGGCTTGAGCGAGCGGTTCATCAGCTGCTGGCCGCCTCGGAGAGGCCTGGCGTCAGATGCGCTGGTCACAGCCACTCGTCCTCCGGGTCGAACTTCGGCGGACGGCTCCTTTCCGACACAGGCCCCGGCACGGTCGGCGCTCCGGCCTTCGGCGCCGTCCGGCGTTCTACGCGACCGGTTCGTCGAGGATGCGGCGGGCGTCGCGCTCGATGAGCACCGGGACGAACGCGTACACCTCGGCGGTCGCGTACAGGTCGGTCACCTGCTCGACGGTCTGCCGGACCACCCCCGGCTCGTGGCGCCCGGCATACCGCTGGATCAACCGTTGTGTGGCGTGTTCGATGGCGTGCATCTCGACCCTGGTCTTTGCCTCGGCGGCGAACATGGTCCCCATCCCTTCCTCGATGCTGTCCGTGCAGTGCCGACACTCGCCGATCGACGCCGGCCACGACAGAGACCTTCTGCCCGCGGCCGCGGGACCGACGGCCCCGGAGCCGCCGCGGGGTGCCGCCGCCGGAGGTCCCGTGGATGAGGGGACGTTGGTCCCGTCGGTGTGGGTGGTTGTCCTCTGCGCTGCGGCGGTGCTGGTGATCGATGCTTCTGGCATCACAACGGAGCATTACCAGCGCCCTGGAGGGCATGCCATGAAGCGCAAGACGCTCGACATCCTCGTCGGTCTGGGCCTGGTCGTCCTGGCGGGTCTCCTGCTGGTCGCTGGTGTGGTGCTGACCAGTAACGCGAATTTCGCCAACGACTATGTCAAGGATCAGTTGGGTCAGCAGCAGATCACGTTCAAGACCGCGGACACGATGACGGCGGAGGAGAAGCAGTCGGCGTGCCTGGTGAGGTACGCGGGTCAGCAGCTGACGAGCGGGAAGCAGGCGGAGTGCTACGCCAACGAGTTCATCGGCCTGCACCTGAAGTCGATCGCGGGTGGGAAGACCTACGCGCAGCTCGGTGATGTGCAGACGGATCTGCGGGCGCAGATCGCGAAGCTGGCCAAGGACGACCCGGCCGCCGCGGACCTGCAGAAGCAGCTGACGGATGCCACCGCGGCGCGGGAGACGGTGTTCAAGGGTGAGACGTTGCGTGGGCTGTTGTTGACTTCGTACGGGTTCAGCGAGTTCGGGGTGAAGGCCGGTCAGGCCGCGCTGGTGGCGTACGGCGCTGCCGGGCTGCTGCTCCTGCTGGGTGCCGCGGGCCTGATCCACGCCGCAGCGACCCCGGGCAGCAAGGGCTTCGCGGTCCCGGAGGCTGCCGCGAAGGAACTCGTCACCGCCTGATCCCGTCCGAATCCACCCGACCCGGGCCTCCCACAGGGAGCCCGGGTCGCGTGCGTCCGGCCGCCCGGCCGGCGTGTCGCAGCCCGGATCAGCCGACCTGCGCGAGGCCGCGGACGGGCCGCACCTGTCCGGTGACGTCCCGCAGGTCATCATCGAGGTCGTCGTCGGCGTTGTCGGTGGCGCCCCGGGGGAGGATCCGGTCCAGCCACGCCGGCAGCCACCAGTTGGCGCTGCCGAGCAGCGTCATGGTTGCCGGGACCAGCACCATGCGCACGACCGTGGCGTCGACGAAGATGGCGGTCGCCAGGCCCAGCCCGAACATCTTGGTCGACGGGTCCTCGGCGACGGCGAACGACAGGAACACCGCCACCATGATGAGCGCGGCCGACGTGATGACCCGGGCGGTGCCCGAGATGCCCCGCACGACCGCGGCGCCGTTGTCGCCGGTGCGCACGTACTCCTCGCGCACCCGGGACAGCAGGAACACCTCGTAGTCCATCGACAGGCCGAACAGGATCGCGAACAGGAACATCGGGATGAACGACACGATCGGCACCGTGGACTCCAGGCCGATCAGCGCACCGCCCCAGCCCCACTGGAACACCGCGACCATGATGCCGTAGGCCGCGCCGATGCTGAGCAGGTTCAGCAGCACCGCCTTCAGCGGTACCAGCACCGACCGGAAGACCAGCATCAGCAGCACGAACGACAGCGCCAGGACGGCCGCGACGAAGGCCGGCATGCGCTCGCTGGTGCGCCGCCCCACATCGGACAGACTCGCCGCGCCGCCGCCGATGTGTGCCTTCGCCGGGCTCCGGCCGAGCGCGGCGGGCAGGACATCGGCGCGCAGCCGCCCGACGGTGTCCGTGGTGGCCCGCTCCTGAGGGCCGGTGGTCGGGAACACCACGAGGGTCCCGATCCCGGTGGCGCGGTCGACCTGCACCGCCGCGACCGACGCGACACCGGGGTCCGCGGTGACCGCACCGACGAGCCGGTCCAGGGCCCCCGAGTCACCGGCGGGGTCCACGGCGATGATGAGCGGACCGTTGGCGCCCGGGCCGAATCCCTGCGCGACGAGGTCGTATGCGCGGCGCTCGGTGCGGCCGTCCGGCAGCGACCCGTCGTCGGGCAGCCCGACCCGCAGGCCCAGCACCGGCAGTGTGGCGGCGATCAGCAGCCCGGCGGCGCCGAGCGCGTACGGCACCGGGTGCCGGTTGACGTGCCCGATCCACCGGGCCCACCCGGCCGCGGGGACGGTGCCCACGGCCGGCCGCCGCCTGGAGTGCAGGACCCGGGCGAACCGGCCGGGCCGGGCGAGGCGCGCACCGGCAACGCCCAGGAACGCCGGCAACAGCGTCACCGACGCGATCACCATGATCAGCACGACGATCGCGACGGCGATGCCGCCCATGGTCATGAACGGCACGTCGGCGACCGCCATCCCCAGGATCGACACGACCACGGTCCCACCGGCGAAGATCACGGGGCGCCCGGCCGTCGCCGCCGCTCGCGCGGCCGCCTCCTCGGGCGCAACACCACGCGCCAGGTACTCCCGGTGCCGGCTGAGCACGAAGAGCGCGTAGTCGATACCGACCCCGAGTCCGACCATGCTGCCCAGGACCGGGGCAAAGGTCGGGATCTCCGTCACCCCCGCCAGCACGGTCATCGTGGCGACCCCGACGGTCAGCCCGAAGACCGCCATGCCGATCGGCAGCGCGGCGGCGACCAGCGAGCCGAACGCCAGGAACAGGATCGTGGCCGCCGCGAGCAGGCCGATCAGCTCCCCGGCGCCGCCGCCGGCGTCGGAGAAGACGAAGAAGAGGTCCCCTCCCATCTCGATGCGCAGGGGCAGCTCGCCGCGCAGCCGTTCCACGGCGGCGACCAGCGCGTCGAGGTCCGCGGCCGACAGCTGGCTCTGCTGCGGGTACTGCACCCGCAGGACCGCGATCCGCCCGTCGGCGGACACCACCCCGGCCCGCACGGCGGTGTCCCCGCCCTGATCGAGTGCCCTTGCCGGCTCGCTGGTGCCGAGCACGTTCGGGAGCCGCCGCACCTCGTCCTGCAGCCGCGCCAACGCGGTACGCGCGGCGCCCTGGTCGAAGAAGGTCGCACCGGCCTCGACGGGGGTGGCGACGACCTGGGCGGTCATCCCGTCCTGCCCGGTGCCGGTCCGTTCGATGAGCTCCGCGGCCAGCTGGGAGTCCAGGCCGGGGGCGGTCATCGAGTCCGCCGTGCGACCACCGGAGGCGACCGCGGCGACGACCGCGACCGCGGCCACGAGCAGCCACGCCGCGATCGTCCGCCATGGATGGCGGGCCGCGTGCCCACCCAGACCGGACAGTGCTTTCGAAAGCATCGGGGTCCTCCAACCACCTTGCCGGCCGCGCTGCGCGGCCGCCGAGACCAGGGTCGTTGCCGGGGCGTCGCCGGACATCGGCCCGTGAGCCGCCGATCCGTCCGTCCCCGGGCCGACCGGCTTGCCGTTCTTTCGGCCGATGCGCGGCGCGGCGCGCTGCCTAGGCTGACACCGTGCTGCGTGATGACCTGCGAACCCTGTGGACCGAGCCGCGGGCACCCGGTGCGCCCCGCCGGGTGTGGCGGGACTGGGCGCTGGTCGCCGTGCAACTGGGCGGCATCGTTCTGGAGCTGACCCTGCGCGAGGACATCGTGTGGTTACCGGCGGCGGTCGCCCTCGCCGCCTGGATGTGCCTGCTGCCCCTCTGGCGCCGGACACACCCCCTGGCGATGGTGGCGCTCGGGTTCGGCGCGACGATCCTCCTCGGCGTGGTGTCGCTGATCGTCGTGCCACCCGGACCGGTCGGCCTGTACAGCAGCGTCGTCGTGCTCGTGCTGCTGTACGCGCTGCTGCGCTGGGGATCGGGGCGGGAGGTCGTCGTCGGCGGCGGGATCGTCCTGGCCGCGTTCGTGCTGCAGTTGTTCACGGACCGCAGCACCCCGCCCGGCGAACAGGTCGCCGGTTTCGGGTTCCTGCTGGTGCCCGCGGTGATCGGCGCGTCCGTGCGGTTCCGGGCCACCGCCCGGGAACGGCAGCTGGACCAGGTGCGTTCCTGGGAACGTGAACGCCTCGCCCGGGAGCTGCACGACACCGTGGCCCATCACGTCTCGGCCATGGTGATCCGGGCGCAGGCCGGCCGGGTCCTCGCCGCCACGAACCCGGCCGCCGCCGTCGAGGCGCTGGAAGGTGTGGAGGAGGAAGGCGCGCGAACCCTGGAGGAGATGCGGGCCATGGTGGCGGCACTGCGGGACCGCGCCGCCGGCGCCGAGCTTGCACCGCTCGCCGGCGTCGCCGACCTGGAGCGCCTGCTGCGTGCCCCGGGTGGCCGGCTGCGGGTCGACCTGCGGCTCGACGGCGACCTGGACGCGCTGCCCCCGGCCGTGGACGCGGCGGTCTACCGCATCGTGCAGGAGTCGGTGACCAACGCCATGCGCCACGCGGTCGACGCGACCGAGGTCGTCGTCCGGGTGACCGGCGCGCCGGGGCAGGTGCGGATCACCGTGCACGACGACGGCGCGCGAGCCGGCCGGGGACGCGACGGGTACGGTCTGGCGGGGCTGCGGGAACGGGCCGCACTGCTCGGCGGGCAGCTGCGGGCCGGACCGGGCACCGGCCGCGGCTGGCAGGTCGAGGCGGAGCTGCCCAGAGGGAGGTCCGACGGTGACACCCATCCGCGTCGTCGTCGCTGACGACCAGGCCATCATCCGCACGGGACTGCGGATCATGCTGGACGCCCAGCCCGACATCGAGGTCGTCGGCGAGGCCGCCGACGGGCATCAGGCGGTGCTGCTGGCCCGCGATCTGCGCCCCGACGTCTGCCTGTTCGACATCCGGATGCCGGTCCTGGACGGTCTGGAGGCGACCCGGCAGCTCGCCGGCCCGGGCGTCGCCGACCCCCTCGCCGTCGTCGTCATCACCACCTTCGACCTCGACGAGTACGTGTATGGCGCGCTGCGCGCGGGGCCCGCGGCTTCCTGCTGAAGGACGCGGGGCCGGAGCTGCTGGTCCAGGCCGTGCGGTCAGCCGCCGACGGGCAGGCCCTGATCGCGCCGAGCGTCACGGTGCGGTTGCTGCGGACGTTCGCCGAGGTACCGGCCGGCCGTCCCGCCGCGCAGCCGATCTCCCCTGTCACCGCCCGCGAGGAGGAGGTGCTCATCGCGGTCGCCCGGGGGCTGACCAACCTCGAGATCGCCGACGCCCTGCACATCAGCCTGAGCACGGTGAAGACCCACCTGGCCAGCCTCATGGCCAAACTCGGCGTCCGCAACCGGGTCGAGATCGCGATGTGGGCCTACGAAACCCGCCGTATCGTCCCGGGAACCTGAACCCGGGCCTCGGCGCGGACCCGCGGACCCGCCCGGTTCCGTCGGTGCGCGCGGCAGCCCGACGGCAGGACCTTTGCCGCCCCCAGGCGGGACCGACAGCACTATCGGCATCGCGTCACCCGGCATAGACAGGAGGTACCGACACGGCGCCGCCGCATTCCAGCGGTCCTCGACAACCAGCCCAGGACGGTGTGGCATGCCTGAACCCGACATCCGCGAGGCGCGAGTCCGTCCCGGCGGACCGCCGGGCCTGACCGGAGCCGCGCTCACCACCTGTGTCGAAGCCGCGATCGCCGCGCCGTCGATCTACAACAGCCAACCATGGCGGTTCCGTGTCCGCGACGACGGTATCGACGTCTTCGCCGACTGGGGCCGCCGGCTCGACGTCATCGATCCCTCCGGACGGGAGCTGCTGATCAGTGTCGGGGCCGCCGTGTTCAACCTGCGACTGACAATGCGCCAGTACGGTCGGACACCGGTCCTGCACCTGCCACCCGACGCCGCCCAGCCCGACCTCGTGGCCCGTGTCGTCCCGGGTCCGCCCGCGACACCGGACCCGTCGCTGACCGCGCTGGCGGCCGCGATCCCGCGCCGGCACACCAACCGGCGACCCTTCGCCCGGACGGTCGTCCCCGCGTCGGTGCTTGAGGAACTCGCCACCGCCGCTCAGGCCGAAGGCGCGATGCTGCGCGTCGCCGACCCGGTCGGCCGCGGCGCGATCCTGAGCCTCGTGCGCACCGCCGAACGGCGGCTGCGTGCCCAGGGCGTCTACCGCGCGGAGCTCACCGAGCGGACCCCGGCCGCGCATGGCCGGTCCGGCGGCGTGCCACCGAACGCATTCGGGCCCTGGGACGCCATGGAAGCCCTGCCCCTGCGAGACTTCGGCCTGACCCAGCCGCTGCTGCGCCGCGGAGGCGAGCGGTTCGAGCCGTACCCGACCATCGTGGTGCTCTCGACGGCCGGGGACACGCCGCAACAATGGCTCCGCGCCGGCCAGGCGCTCCAACGCGTGCTGCTCACGGCCACGGTCGCCGGCCTGGCGTCCACCCCGATGAGCCAGCCGCTGGAGCTGCCGCGGCTACGGCGGCTGGTCACCGACACAGCCGCGGGCCAGTGGGCGCAGGTCATCCTGCGGCTGGGCTACGGTCAGCCGACCACGCCGACACCCCGCAGGCCGCTGGCCGAGGTGCTGATCACGCCGGCCGCCGACCCGGACCACACGTAGCGGCCGATCCCATCAGGCGCTCGGCCGCGACCATCTCGTCGTCGCCATCCCGCCGGTCGACGATTCACGGGTCGAAGGTCCCGGGGGACATGTTGCCTGCGACCCTGCCCTGCTCCGGCGAACCGGGCTCGGATGGAGACGGCCGAGAAGCACTGCGACGGACAGGATCGGACCATGGACCAGTCAGCCCCGACCACGCACGCCCGACTCCGCGCCTGGGTGGCCGCGACAGCCGCCCTGACCACACCTGACGAGGTCGTCTGGTGCGACGGCTCGCAGGAGGAGTGGCAGCGGCTCACCGAGCAACTCGTCGAGTCGGGCACCTTCGTCCGGCTCAACCCGGGGTTGCGGCCCAACAGCTTCCTCACCCGTTCGGACCCGTCCGACGTGGCGCGCGTCGAGGACCGCACCTTCATCTGTACCGCGGACCCCGGCGACGCCGGTCCCACCAACAACTGGGCCGATCCGGTCGACCAGCGCCGCACCCTGCAGCTGCTGTTCGCGGGCGCGATGCGGGGCCGCACGATGTACGTCGTGCCGTTCTGCATGGGTCCGCTCGGATCGGAGATCTCCCAGCTCGGCGTGCAGATCACCGACTCGCCGTACGTGGTCGTGTCGATGCAGATCATGACGCGGATGGGCAAGGAGGCACTCGACCTCATCGGCGACGACGGCGACTTCGTGAAGGCCCTGCACAGCGTCGGCGCGCCGCTCCAACGGGGCGCGGCGGACGTGGCGTGGCCGTGCAGCACGACGAAGTACATCAGCCACTTCCCCGCGGACCGCGAGATCATCTCCTACGGCTCCGGCTACGGCGGCAACGCGCTGCTGGGCAAGAAGTGCTATGCGCTGCGCATCGCCAGCGTCATGGGCCGCGACCAGGGCTGGCTGGCCGAGCACATGCTGATCTCGCGGGTGACGAACCCGGCCGGCGAGGCCCGTCACATCGCTGCCGCGTTCCCGTCGGCCTGCGGCAAGACCAACCTCGCCATGCTCGTGCCGTCCCTGCCCGGCTGGACGGTGGAGACGATCGGCGACGACATCGCGTGGATGCGCTGCAATGCCGACGGTGAACTGCGCGCCATCAACCCGGAGAACGGCTTCTTCGGCGTGGCGCCCGGCACCGGCCCCGCGACCAACCCCAACGCGCTCGCGACGCTCGACGCCAACTGCATCTTCACCAACGTGGCGCTGACCGACGACGGCGACGTGTGGTGGGAGGGGCTCACCGAGGCACCGCCCGCGCACCTGATCGACTGGCGCGGCGAGGACTGGACGCCGGGCTGCGGCCGCCTTTCGTCGCATCCCAACGCCCGGTTCACCGCCCCGGCCGCGCAATGCCCGTCGCTCGCCGACACCTGGGAGGACCCGCGGGGGGTGCGCATCGACGCCATCCTGTTCGGCGGCCGGCGAGCCGGCGTGGTGCCGCTGGTCGTGGAGGCCCGGGACTGGGCGCACGGGGTGTTCCTCGGCGCGACCGTGTCGTCGGAGACCACCGCCGCGGCCGTGGGCGTGGTCGGCGAGCTGCGCCGCGACCCGTTCGCGATGCTGCCGTTCTGCGGGTACAACATGGCCGACTACTGGGCGCACTGGCTGGAGATCGGACGGCGACCGGGCGTGCAACTGCCACGGATCTTCCACGTGAACTGGTTCCGCAAGGCGGCCGACGGCCGGTGGCTGTGGCCCGGCTTCGGCGACAACAGCCGCGTCCTGGCGTGGATCTTCGATCGGTGCGGCGGCGCCGGCGCCGTGGAGAGCCCGATCGGCAACCTGCCCGAGCCGGGCGCGCTGGACACCACCGGGCTGGACGTCTCCGCGCCCGACCTGGCCGAGCTGCTGCGCGTCGACGCCGACGAGTGGGTCTGCGAGGCGGAACTGATCGGCGACTGGTTCGCGCGTTTCGACCGGCTGCCCGCCGCCCTGGCTGAGGAACTCGCCGGCCTGCGGGCGCGCCTGTCCGCGGCCCGTTCGTGATCGCCGGCTTCCTCGCCGCGAACCCGCTGCTCACCCTGTTCGTGGTCGTGGGCGGCGGGTTCCTGGTGGGACGGGTCCGCATCGGCGGGTTCAGCCTCGGTGTGGCGGGGGTGCTGTTTACCGGGATCGCGCTGGGCGCGCTGGACGCCCGCCTCAAGCTGCCGGAGATCGTGTACCTGCTGGGCCTGGGGCTGTTCGTCTACACGATGGGGCTGTCGGCCGGGCCGGGGTTCGCCGGGTCGCTGCGCCGGGCCGGGCTGCGCTGGAACGGCTTTGCGCTGGCCGCGATCGCGGTGGTCGCGGTGATGGTGGTGGCCCTGTCGTGGCTGCTGGACCTGGGCCGGGCCAAGGGCGCCGGGTTCTTCACCGGCGTGCTGACCAACACCCCGGCGCTGGCCGGTGTAGTGGAGCGGCTCGGCGGCGGGCCTGAGGCCAACCTGCCGGTGGTGGCGTACTCCCTGGCATATCCCGTCAGCGTGCTGGCCGGCCTCGTCGGCATCAGCGTGCTGCAGCGCGTCTGGGGCGTCGACTACGCCGCGGAGGCCCGTGCCGCGCACCTGACCGAGCAGCCGATCCACAACGCGACCGCCGACGTGCGACGGCCGACGACCGTCAAGGAGGTGGTCCGGGCCACCGGCGGCCGGGCGCTGATCGGCCGGGTGGCGCACGCCGGTGAGGTGACCGTGGCGGAGCCCGACCTGCGGCTGTACCCGGGTGACCAGGTGACGATCGTGGGCGAGCGGGACGCCGTCGCCGACGCGACGGCGATCGTGGGTGAGGCCGCGGCGGAACGGCTGGACACCGACCGCAGCCGGCTGGACGTGCGACGGATCTTCGTGTCCGACCCGGACCTCGTCGGCCGGCGGATCAAGGACCTCGACCTCGCCCGCCGGTTCGGCGCGACGATCACCCGGATCCGCCGCGGCGACACCGACTCACTGGCCGACCTGAGCACCGTGCTGGAGCTGGGCGACCGGGTGCGGGTGCTGGCCCCGCCGGCGCGGATGAAGGAGATCAGCCGGTACTTCGGCGACTCGTACAAGGAGCTGGGCGAGGTCAACATCGCGTCGCTGTCGCTGGGCCTCGCCGTGGGGCTGCTGCTCGGCGCGGTGAGCCTGCCGCTGCCCGGCGGCGGCCAGCTGAGCCTCGGCTTCGCGGGCGGGCCGCTGGTGGTCGGGCTGCTGCTGGGCGCCCGGCGGCGCACCGGGTCGCTGGTGTGGCAGCTGCCGAACAACGTCAGCTGGTCGCTGCGCCAGATGGGGCTGGTGCTGTTCCTCGCCGGGATCGGCACCCGCGCCGGCCAGTCGTTCGTCGCGACCGCGGCCACCGGCGACGGGCTGAAGCTGGTCGCGGCGGCGTTCATCGTGTGCCTGCTCGTCACGGTGGGCGTGCTGTGGCTCGGCCACCGGGTGCTGCGCTGGCCGATGGGGGTGGCCACGGGCGTGCTGGCGGCCGTGTGCACCCAGCCGGCGACGCTCGGCTTCGCCGTCGAGCAGGCCGACAACGAACTGCCCGAGCGCGCCTACGCGGCGGTGTACCCGACGGCGATGATCGTGAAGATTCTCCTCGCGCAGGTGCTGCTCACCGTGTTGTAGCAGCGGTTGGTCGGGGCACCGCGCGATCGGCGTGGTGCCCGGGGCCGACCTGCTGCTGAAGCTGCGCCGAACGAGCGCCACCGGTGCATGGGCTGTGGCAGGACCAGGCCCTGCCGGCGCAGGTCCATCGGCCCTGCCGGGCCACGTGCGGGCGCATCTACCGTCGACGTGAACCCTGAGGTCGGCCGCAATGCGGTCGCCGCGATCGGCTGAAAGGCAGCGTCATGCGCATCCTGATCACCTACGCCGACGACGACGGCGCCGGGGCGGACACGGCACGCCTCATCGGCGACACCCTGATCCTGCACGGCTTCGAAAGCGTGGTACGCCCCGTCGAGGCCGCCGACGCCGACGCAGGGGACTTCGAGGCCGTCGTCCTCGGCAGCACGGCCCGCGCCGGGCACTGGCTGCGCCGCGCCGTCCGCTTCGCCGTCGCCCAGCAGCAGCGGCTGTGCGAAGTCCCGGTCTGGCTGTTCTCCAACGCCTCGCCGGGCGACGCGCTGACGCCGGAGCACGCCATCGACATCGGCCTGGTGGAGGCCGCCGTCACGCCGCTGGATCACCGGCCGTTCCTGGCCACGGCCGCGCCCGCGCTGCCGTGGGCGCCGCACGCGCTCGAGCCCGACCCGGGCGAGGTGTGCGGCTGGGCGCACCAGATCGCCAACACGCTCCAGACGTCCGCCGCGTCCGGGACGTAGGTCCCGGCAGGGCGCCTCCAGCCGAGCGTCAGCTGATGGTTGCGGTGACGAGGACGAGCAATGAGGCGCCGATCTCGATGACGCCGACGCGCACCGGCTTGAGCCGGCGTCCCGGCAAGACCCAGGCGCGGGCCAGCAGCACCACGAACACGGCGCCGATGAGCGGTTCGAGCCACAGCATCCCCGCCGCCGCGAGGAGATGGAACGCGACGGATGCGCGGCGGTAGCCGATGCTGTCGCGTTCCCGGATCATCGTCTTGACGTACAGCACGGTGCCGGTGAAGTAGGCAAGCAGGGCGATGAAGACGGTCGTGACGTCGGCGGGTGGGACGTGGGCGATGGTGGCGCAGACGAACACCATCAGGCAGCTTTGCGTGACGGAAGCGAGGTCGTTGAGCAGCGCGCGTTCGTCGCGGCGAGCGGCGTAGACGACGTTGACCACCAGGAGCGGCACGTAGCAGGGGGCATACCACAGCAGGTCCGGCACAGCCGCGACGACGAGCCCGCCGAGCAGCACGGTCGGTATCGCGTAGGCCGTCAGTTGGGTGCGGACCCGGCCGGGTCGGCGGGTCTTGACTGCCAGCAGCAGGTAGTAGCTGAGCAGGTAACCGCTGAGCCAGGCGATCAGCAGCGGCAGGTGCGGCCAGCGGAACCCGGCGGAGAGGACCCCGGCGAGCCAGGGCAGCAGCAGCATGGCCCAGGCCCCGTGCTGCGGCGGGATGAACCGGCGAACGGCCCGCCGGCGCGGTGACGCCGCCCGCCCGGGCCCGGCGCCGGCAGCCGGTGCGGGCTGCGGCCCGGTGGCTGTTCCTGGGATCATGATGCCCGCCCTTGGACGTCGAGGACGCCGCGGGCGCCGCGCTCGGCGTCGACCATGATGTGGGAGACGAACGGGTAGTGGCCGGCCTCCGGCAGGACGGTTTCGATGAACCCGCCGCCGGCCGGGCCGAGATCGAGGATCTGAGCGCCGCCGGGGTCACCGGGTCGCAGCTGGTAGTGGCCCTCGCGGTAGACGGTGTCGAACTGGGCACCGACGATGTGGAAGCCGCTGCTGCGGTTGGGGCCGGCGTCGAGGACCCAGATCCGTACTCGTTGCCCTGCGGTTGCGGTCAGTGGCCGATGGGCGTACTGGGCGGGGTAGCCGTTGAACACGACGGCGTCGGGCTGCTCGGCCTGCATCTTGGCCAGGTCGCCGGTCTGGCCGTCGGGGCCGAGGTAGAGCTCGGACTGCACGAGGACGTATTCGCGGTCGGCGGGGGCGAGGTCGGGTGGGTCGATGATGACGGCGCCGTACATGCCGTTGCCGATGTGCAGCAGCATGGGCATGGTCGAGCAGTGGTACATCCAGATGCCGGCTCTGGTGGCGGTGAACCGGTAGGTGAGGCGCTGGCCGGGATCGATGGGGCGCATCGGGGTGTCGGGGGCGAGGGCGCCGGCGTGGAAGTCGATGCCGTGGTCGATGCTGCCGTCGTTGACGAGGGTGATGTCGAACGTGTCGCCGATCCTGCCGCGCAGGGTTGGGCCGGGGGCGGTGCCGTTGAACGTCCACAGCTGCTGCCGTACACCGGGTGCGACCTCGCGGATCACCTCCTGCGCGTGCAGTTCGAACCGGTGGATCCGGTCGGTGCCCGTGGTGGGGGCGGTGGCGTCGCGGGCGGTGAACGCCGGACCGGGGTCGGCCATCGGGTCGATGTGCGGTGCGGCCTTCCCGGGCGCCGTCGTGCCGGGCGCGGCGCCGTGGTCGTGGGCGCCGGCCGTGCCGCCGGTGACGGTGACGGTCATGCCGGCTTGCCGGTGGCCGGGCAGGGAGCACCACCCTTCGACGGTGCCGCCGATGATGCCGGCGTCGAGGCGGGCCGACGCGTTGCGCCCGACGGTGCCGGTCTTGGCGCCGCTGGCCAGGACGAGGTCGTGGCGGCGGCTGTCGTGGTTGGTCAGCTCGATGATGAGGCGGTCCCCGGCCGGGACGGTGATGCGGTCTGGGTGGAAGCGCATGCCCTCGGCGGTGACACGGACGGTGGTGGTGTGCCCGGTGGCCGGCACATCGACCGCGGCGGCTTCCGGTGCCGCGGCGGGGTCGGTCGTGCGTTGGGCGGCGACACCGACGAGGACGGCGAGCAGGACGAGGGCCGTGCCGGTCGCGACACCGCTGAGCGATCGTGCCGGTGCCTGTGGCGACGCTGCGGTGGTCGCGCGTGCGGCGCCGGTCGGGGTGTCCGGTGGTAGGTCCGGCGCCGGGCCGGTGGGGCTGGTCACGAGTGGTCTCCTGGCGAGGACGAGCCGGGCGGCGGGGATCAGGAACTGCACCAGCGCGGCGAGGACGAGCAGTGTGGTGGTGATCCGCACGTAGGCCGGGACCGGCAGCAGGCACGCCAGCAGCGCGAGGTTGGCCATGACCACCCGCTGCGCGCCGTGCCGTTCCAGGACGGCGATGGCCGTGCGGACGCGGCTGGGACCGCCGCCGAGTGCCACGGGCAGCAGATGGGTCAGAGCGCCGAGCAGTGTCTGGGCGGCGAAGCCCACGAGGAGTGGCACCAGCACACCGCCGAACCGGTCGGCCGCGTCGGCCGGATCCGTGGCGGCAGCGAGGGTGGTGGCGTCGGCGGCGAGTGCGACGAGCAGCCATCCGCCGGCGGCCGCGAGTGACCAGGCGGCGAACGACGCCGGGGGCTTGTGCACGGCCACCCGCACCGCGGGCCTCATGACGATCACGACCGCGACGGCGGTGAGCGCGAGGCCCCCGACGGCAAGAACCGGCCACCAGGCGAGGACCCCGACGGCGAGCACGGTCAGCCCGGTGATCGCGACGGGCAGGGCGGTGCGGGCGGCCGCGACCGCGCCGTCGGCCATGCGGGTGCGCAGGATCGTCGGCCACAGCGTGAGTACGGTGCCCAGCACGGTGAGGGTGACCCAGCCGAGCAGGTTGACGTGGGCGTGGAACAGGATCAGCCGGGGCCGTGCGGTGTCGTCGGTGACGAGCATCCACGCGCCGACCGGAACACCGGCCAGGAGCGCGACCGCCGCGGCCACGTAGTAGTGCACGGTGACGGCGAACCGGGCCGGCAACGCCGCGCGGATCCGGGCGTACAGCCAGTGCAGGTGGGCGCAGATCGCGGCGAACACCGCGGCGGCGCCGGCGACGCCGACCCAGGGCAGGTCAAGCGCCGCGCCGGCCAGCACCGCCGGCACGCCGACGTTGAGCACGGTGAGACGGATGGTCTCGCCGCGGCGGCTGACCGGGGCCGGGGCCCGCAGGACGGCGGCGGTGAAGTGGGCGCTCCAGATGACGATCGCGTTGCTGACCGCGCCGAGCAGCAGCAGGTGGATGGCGAGCCACCGGTACTGCGGCAGCAGCGGGTGGGCGAGGCTGACCGCGACGACCCCGGTCAGGTAGCCCAGCGGCGGCAGGCTGCTGCGACGGTGCCAGCGGGCCCGCCCGGTCGGCGGGTCCGGGTCCGGTGTGGCGCTCACCGTGTCCCTCCCGCGCCGGCCGCGACGTGCCGTGATCCGGGCCGCGACGGGTGAGGCCGCACCGGCCGGCGGCGCCCGTACACGACGAGGACGACGGCGCAGGCGAGAAAGGCGAGTACGGCGGCGACGTTGGCGGCACCGGCCCACCGCCACACCGCCTCCCAACCGGCACCGTCACCGAGGATGACGCGAACCAGCAGGGACCCGTGCAACAGCAGCAGCGGGGCGTACAGCACGGGCCGGTACGGCAACGGGCGGCGCAGCACCGCGGGCAGGATCACCGGCGCATGGGCGAAGATCATCGACATGGTGAACCCGAGGAACACCGCGTGCGCGGTGGCGTCGTAGCGGGCGCCCGCCGCTGTCTGGCCGGCGCCGGTCCACAGGAGTCCGGCGAAGGCCAGCCAGGCGTACCCGGTGAGCAGCCCGGCGGCGACGTAGCGGGGCAGGCCGCGGGCGTGGATGGTGTGCCGGGCCACGTCGAACACGGCCAGCCAGGCCACGACGGCGAGCACCCCCAGACCGAACAGGTGCGCGCCGACGGTGGGCCACAGGGTCGCCGCCGTGGCACCGGCGATCAGGGCGGCGAGCGCGGCGAGGAACCAGCGCTGCGGGCGGGGACCGGTGAGGGCGACGTGGGCCAGTTCGAGGCGTTCCCCGGCGATGGTCGCGATGAGGAAGGCGGCCAGCCACGGCACCAGGTCGGGGATCGGCAGGCCGGCCAGCCACAGCAGGGTGGCGGCGTACCAGCTGAATGCGCCGGCGGCCTGGGCCAGCAGTGCCGTGCCGGGCTGGCGACGCCACAACGCGCGGTAGACGGCCAGCAGCAAGACCCCGCCGGTGGCCAGCAGCAGCTTGCCGGGCAGGCCAGGCCCGGCCACGATCAGGGTGAGACCACCGGCGCCGGCAGCGCCGGGCGCGGCCAGGGCCCAGCGGGCGCCGAGCGCGACGGCACGCTCCAGGGCGATGAGGGTCCCGGCGAAGCCCAGGACCATCACGGGGCCGTGCACGTCGGCCAGGGCCGGGCGGAGCATCGGCAGGCGGAAGCCGAGCAGCAGCAACGCGGCATACAGGCCGGCGAGCAGGGCGATGCCGCCCGCAGCGAGCAGCGGTATCCGCAGGCCGGCACCGACCTGGCCGGAGCGTGTCATCGCCGGCCGTCCGGCACGCGCCGGTTCGCGACGTCGAGCCGCACGACGCAGGCGTTCGGCGCGGCGAACGGCTCCAGGACGGCATGCCCGTCCGGGGCGCCGGCGGCGTGCAGCACTCCGCTGATCATCCCGGCGTGCAGGCCGCACATGATGTCCGGATGCCGGCCGACCAGATCCAGGAACGGGCAGGCCCGCAGATGGACCTCTACGACAGCATCGCCGGACGGTTGCGCGTCGTCCGGCTGATGCGCGGTGTGTGGATCGAACCCCAGTTGCGTGAGCACCTCCATGGCCGCCGCCACCGGCTCACCGGAGGACGCCGTGGAGGCCAGCCGGCGGCCCCACGCCTGGCCCGCGGCCACGGTCGCCGTGGCACCGCCGCCGGTGCCGGCGAGGTGGTCCAGGAACGCGCCGGCGAGCGCCCGGTACGGAGCGGGGCGGGGTCCGGCGCGGCGGACCGGTAGCGCCAGGCCGGCCGGCCCGGCGCGCCGCCGCTGGCCCGCGCCTTGACCAGTAGCCCGGCCTCGACCAGCCGCTCCAGGTGGGCCCGCACCGTCGAGGGATGCAGCGCGGTGCGCTCCACCACCTCGGCGCCGGTCAGGCCGGCGTCGGCGGCGCGGATCAGCCGCAGGATCGCCACCCGGCTCGGTGAACCGAGGGCCCGGTGCTGGGGCGTGTCGATCGTCTCTCCCGTAGGGCCTGGCCGCACAGTTTTCACGAGGGTTAACGTTACAACGTCAAACGACAAGAAAACTCGGGAGAGGGTGCCATGTCACAATCGGACGCCGACCACGCCGCCGCCACGGCAGTCGTGGCTCACCACACGCAACTCGCCGCCGACCTGAGCCGCTACGTCACGGCCCTTCGTGCCGCCGCCCGGGGGACCAGCCCGCTGTGGCGACGTGAACGGCAGACAGTGCTGGAATGGCTGCGCGCAGAGCTGCTGCCCCATGCCACCGCGGAGGAGGCGGCCCTGTATCCGGCCGCCGCCGACCAGCCCGGCGGACGCCTGCTGGTGGACGGCATGCTCGCCGAACACGAGGCGATCACCGCACTGGTGGCGGAGCTGGACACCGCCGACGCCGCGGTCGACGCCGCGGCAGCCGCACGTGCGCTTGCCGCAGTGTTCGAGGTGCACCTGGCCAAGGAGAACAACCTCATCCTGCCGCTGCTGCTCGACGCCCCGCAGATCGATCTGTCCGGCCTGCTCGCCGGTATGCACACCCTGCTCGGCGCCGAGGACACCCCCGGCCGCTGCGGAGGTGGCGGCTGCGGGTGCGGCGGCGACCGGGGACAGGCCGACGCGCCGGCGCCGGTGCTGAGCCTCGACACCCGTGTCGACGTGCGTGGCCTGCCCCACGACGATCGCCACGCCCGGGTCCTCGCCGCGGTCGACGCCTTGCCCGCCGATGGTGCCCTGGTGCTCATCGCCCCGCACGCGCCCCTGCCGCTGCTGGCCGAGATCGAGGCGCAACACCCGGGCGAGCTCGACATCCAGTGGCTGCAGGACGGCCCCGACGTGTGGCAGATCCGCCTGCACCGCCAATCGGTCACCGTCTGACGCCACGAGCTGCAGCGCCACCTGGGGGTGCCCGGCCGGCGGCGGTCCTGCGGGGACGGCGGTGCCTGGTCCCAGGAGTGGGCGGGACCATCACATGTCACAGGATGCCGGGCTGTCTTGACTCAGGTGGTGGAGACCGGACGGACCAGTGCGAAGGGGGAACCGGCGTGACCCGGGCGGAGGAGTTCGAGGATCTGCGGCCGCTGCTGTTCGCGATCGCCTACCGGATTCTGGGCAGCGTGGCCGAGGCCGAGGACGCGGTCCAGGAGACCTGGCTCGGCTTCCAGGCCCATCCGGCGCAGCCCGCGTCGACCAGGGCGTTCCTGTCGACCGTGGTCACGCGTATTTCGATCAACGTGCTGCGCTCGGCGCGTGTGCGACGGGAGACGTACGTCGGGCCGTGGCTGCCGGAGCCGCTGCTGGTCGACCCGTACGAGGACCCGGCCCGGTCCGCCGAGCTGGCCGACTCGGTGTCGATGGCGGCCCTGTTGCTGCTGGAGCGGCTCAGCCCTCTGGAACGCGCGGTTTTCGTGCTTCGGGAGGTCTTCGCCTTCGGCTTCGATGAGATCGCCTCGGCGGTGGGCCGTTCGGAGGCGGCGTGCCGCCAGCTGGCGGTGCGGGCGCGCCGTCACATGGAGGCGGGCCGGCCCCGGTTCGAGGCCAGCCGCAGGGAGCGCGAGCAGCTCGCCGAGCGGTTCTTCGAGGCGTTCCGGGAGGGCGACATCGAGGCGCTGCGGGATCTGCTCGCCGCCGACGTGCAGATGACCAGCGACAGCGGTGGCAAGGCGCCGCGTCTGCCCAGGACCATCCACGGTGCCGACAACGTGGCCCGGGTGCTCGCGGCGGTCGCGGAACCGCTGGCCCGCATCGGCGCCGTCGTGCAACCGCAGCAGGTGAACGGCCAGCCGGGCGCCATCCTGTCGGACCGCGACGAGCGGCCGGTCAACGCCCTGTCCCTGGACATCCTCGACGGCCGGATCCAGGCGATCCGCGTCGTGGTCAACCCCGACAAGCTCGGGCACCTGGGGCCGGTCGCGGACGCGTGGGCGGTCTCCCGCGCGTTCAACCGCGCCCGTCGGCCCGACGGCAAGCAGTAAGGAGCACTCAATGGACCTCAACGTGTGGCTGTGGATCGTGGCCGGCCTGCTGGCGACGATCCTGCTCGGCAGCACCTCCAAGATGTTCGTGCCCCGGGAGAAGATAGCCGCTGTCGGCGGTACCGCCGCGCAATGGCTGCTGGACTTCAGCCCCGGCGCCCTGCGCGCCATCGGCACCGTGGAGATCCTGGCCGCGGCGGGACTGATCCTGCCCGCCGTGCTCGACATCGCGCCGGTACTCGTGCCGATCACCGCCACCTGTGTGGCGTTGCTGTTCGCCTGCGCCGTAGCCATGCGCCTGCGCCGTGGTGAGCGGAAGACGATCGCGGCCGACCTGGTCTATCTGGTCCTGGCCGCCTTCGTGGCGTGGGGCCGGTTCGGCCCGGAGTCGTTCACCGCTCTGACCGGCTGACCGGCCATGAGGAAGTTCTGCACGGCGCCGCCCACCGGGCCGATTCGGCACACGTCGCGGCAGCCCGTTGCCGGCGGCCGCCCTTGGTGCGGGCCTACCGCCGGGAGTGGTCCCGGGGGCGGTCGCCGGTGCGGTCCCCGGTCCGGGCGAGGGTGCCCAGCGGATCGGTCAGGAGTTCCTCGAAGCCGAGTTCGGCCGCGCCGATGAGGGTGGCATCGTCACCGAGCTCGGATATGCGCAGCCGGATCCGTTCGCGGGCCACCGGCAGGACGTTGGTCGCGATGCGGCGCTGGACCGTGGCTGCCGCGGCCGGGTAGAGGTCCCGCAGCATCCCGCCGAAGATGACCATGGCGGGGTTGAACAGGTTGATGAGGTTGGCCACGCCGATGCCGAGCCAGTCGCCGATGAGGCGGACCGCGTCGCCCGCCCGCGGGTCGCCCCGCACGGCGTCGTCGACGACCGCCCGGACCGCGTCCCGGCCGAACTCGTCCGCCGGGCGGCCCGCGTTGTCCAGCAATGCCCGTTCGCCGACCTCGGCCTCGAAGCATCCGCGTGACCCGCAACCGCAGGCGCGCCCGTCGTACGGGTTGATGACCATATGGCCGACCTCGCAGCCGTAGCCGCCGTCCCCGTCCAGCAACGTGCCACCGACGATGATGCCGCCGCCCACCCCGACGTCGCCGTGCAGGTACACCAGGTTCCGTAGCCCCCGGCCGGCGCCGCGGCGCTGCTCGGCCTGCGCCCCGAGGTGGGCCTCGTTACCGACGATCACCGGCCGGCCGAGACCGAGACGGTGGCCGAGCTCCGCGCCGAAGGCCTGGTCGACCCAGCCCAGCTCGGGACCGAAGCGGACCATGCCGTCGCCCGGCCGGATCATGCCGCAGTACGAGGCGCCGAGGCCGACGCACGTCGAGCCGGCCGGGGCCGAGCGGTGCAGCTGGCGACCGAACCGGGTCAGCGCCTCCACCACCCGATCCAGGTCGGCGCCGGCCCGGGGCCGGACGGCTTCGTGCCGGTCGGCGATCGTGCCGCCCAGGTCGACGCGGGCCGCGGCCACCCGGTCGACGGCAACATCGAAGGCCAGCACGTGGGCCCGGCCGGGCTCGGGCCGGACCACGAGCGACGGGCGGCCCCGCCGGCCGGTATCCGCCGGGGTCTGCTCACGGACCAGGCCGGCGGCGGTCATCTCGGCCGTCGCGGCCAGGATCGTGCTGCGGTTCAGCCCCATCCGCTCGGCCAGTTCGGCCCGCGAGACCGGGCCGCCCAGGTGCAGATGGCGCAGCAGGGTGCCGACGCTGTTGGACGGATCGCGCAGAACCAAGCCGACCTCCCGTCGGACGCCGCACCCAGTTGGCGGTCCGGACCCTGAGTCTAACGACGGCGGTCGGGAGACGACGGCGATGCCGGGCGCCGTCGCGGCCGGGCGCGGATGCCGTGTCGTCACCGGACCGGATCTGCTGTGGGCCGACGTCTACGCCACCGCCGCCGTGGCCCGCGGCCCGCGTTCACTGCACTGGTTGGAGGCCCTCGGCAGTCACGCCGCGCTCCTCGTCTCCGCCTCGGGCCTGCGCCAGGTCACCCCGGCTGGCCCGGGCCGGCCGGCGGGCCGCGACAGTAGCGGCGCCCACCACGGCCCGGGGCTCCAGGCCTGCGTCGGCCGTGCCACGGCGGGGGCGAGCCTTCAGTTACCGGCTACGATGAGTGCTCGACGGGGCGAAGCTGAAGGGCGACGTGTGACGGCGACCGGCAGGCACGTCCGCAGCGTCATGCGGTGCTTGCGCGCGGCGCCGGCGTTGGCCGCCGGTGGACTCGGCTGTCTCGGCGCCCAGCTGCTGACCGGACGGCTGCTCGCCCACTCCCACGACACCGCGCACGGCATCGGTGCCGCGGTGCCGCACGTCCACGACCGGGCGGCCGCGGCCGCCCTGGTGGTCGGATCCCTGTTCCTGGTCTCGCTGGTCTGTTCCTGGTCTCGCTGGTCGCCGCCGTTGCCGCGGCCGGCCGTCGCGGCGCCACCCGGGCGGCCGTGATGTGGGCCAGCGCCCTGTCGACCATCGCGTTCGTCGGGATCGACCGCGTGCACTACGGCCCGGACGGCCCGGCACGGCCGTCCCCGGCGCTGCTGCTCCTCGCCGGGATCGCGGTCCACGTGTGCGTCGGTGCCGCGGCGGGCCTGCTGTGCTGGCGGTGGCTTGAAGGCGTCCGCCCGCCTGCCGCACGCCCCCATGTCGACCAGCCGTCCCCGGCGCGGCGGGTCCCGCCCGTGCGCCGCCACGCGCGGTTGCTGAGGCGCTGGTGGGCCCTGGCGGTTGCCGGCCGGGCGCCGCCGCGCCGTTTCGCGTGACCGCGCACCGACACGCCGCCCGACACTGAGGCCCGGTCACACCCGGCCGTGCCCACTTCGCTGACGACCTGCGTCGATGCCGCCTGCGCCAGGGCCGAAGCACGTCGACCCTGCCGTGCGGCGCAGTGACGACCGAACTGGAGCAACCATGGATAACGACGACAACGACGACGACGACACCCGGGTACCGGGTTCGGGCGCGCTGATCCTCATCAGCGTGATCGGCATCCTGGTCATCGTGGGGTTCCTCTACTCCGTCATGACCGGCTGAGCGGCGTCGCCCGTCTCGCAGCCGGACCTGAACGAGCCGCCCGGCGGGGCTGCACGGGCGGCTCGTTCAGCGGTGCGGGCACCCGGTCACGGGCCCGACCCGGATGCCGCCGTGAACGGTGCGTCAACCGGCGGGTCCACCGAGGCCGTGCCCGCCGGTCCCATCGGCGTCGTCGGGCCCGCCCTTCGCGTCGGCGGCCTTCCGTGGTGCCGGCCCAGGCCGGAGGCTCCGGCGTACACCAGCGCCAACCCGACGAGAACGAGCAGCCCGGCGGTGATCAGCAGGCCGCTGCCCAGCGGCACCAGCGCCGGGACCTTGACGCCCAGCCGCACTCCGGCGGCAAGATCGGCAGGGCCGGTGCGCCCGGTGGGCGCGGGCCGATCGTCCCGCGTTCAAGGTCCGGGCCGGTGCGCTGACGGTCGGCAGCTCAGAGGGCCGGTTGCAGCTCCTTCGCCGCCACCCGGTCGGGTGCGCCGACGACGCGGCGCTTTCCGGCAGCCGGGGTGGCGTGCCGGTGTGCCGCGACCATCGCCCCGATCACGCCGGCCACGAACGCGACGCCGAACTCGGCCATGAGCCAGCCGGCGGAACGGCAATGCATGGTGCCCTCCTTGTCCACGTCTTCCTCCAGTCCACCATCGCCCCGCGCGGCGTCGGCGTGCAGAGCCGTCGGTCCTGTCCGCGGGAGCCGGTCGGGCCGGCGTTCAATGCAGCGGCGCGTCAGCGTCGAGCGTGGAGCGGTCGTGGGGGACGGCGGACCGCTCCACCATCACCATGCCGTCGCGTGGCGGGTGAACAGTTCGGCGCCCGTGGGCCTCGCGGGTCGCTGCGGATGTCAGTCGTGCAACTGGTCGAGCAGGTCGCGGACCGCGTCCGCGGTGCTGCGCTGCTCGGCCCGGTCGATCGGCCCCCACCACGGCCCTCACGGCGCCGCGGGTGCCCCCGGGGGTATCTTGAAGAGCCGCAACGAAGGGAACGACAGCATGCAGATCGACGGCGACGCACTCGGCGACGTGATCAAACGGCTGCGCCGCGCCGAGGGGCAGATCCGCGGCGTGATCGCGATGCTGGAGGACGGTCGCGACTGCGCTGACGTCGTCACGCAGCTGGCCGCGGTGTCCAAGGCCCTGGACCGGGCCGGCTTCAAAATCATCGCCACCGGACTTCGGCAGTGTGTCACCGCCGAGGAGAACGGCGAGGACCCCACCGTCGACGTGGCGCGGCTCGAGAAGCTCTTCCTCTCGCTGGCGTGAGGTAGCCCGCGTCGGTCAACGCCGAGGGTCCCGTTCCGATCAGGACCTCTTCCCCGACAGATCCGGAACCTTCCGCGAATACCGTGGGGGGTATCGGAGATCTGGCAGACGCCGCCGGGGCGGCCCGTGGCGGCAGGCGACCTGGCGGGCCGGTCAGCGTCCCGGGCCGCGGGTCGACGCGGCCGGTGTGCGGTCCCACACCGCGCGGGCGCCGGAGTCGCCGACCCGGTAGACCTGCACGAGGTTCGCCGCGGCGATGACCAGCGCGAGCACCGACAGCGCGACACCGGTCGCGCCGCGCCCCACCGGGCCGGTGGCAGAACGGCGGGCTCCTGCGCGCAGGCGTGCCCAGACCATGGCCACGATGACCGCGAGCAAGGGCAGGGCGAACCAGATGAGGGTGTCACCGAGCTCGGCGTGCGCACCGGGATCGCCGACGCGGTGCTCCAGGTCCTCCCCGCTGCTGGTGGCGATCGGGATGGCGACCGTCGCGAGCACGGCGACGCCGACGATCAGCGCGCCGAACCGGTCGGCGAGCGCCGGGCGGATCGCGAGCGCGGCGGCGCCGAGCACGGCCAGGGGCAGCAGCACCACCACCGCGTGCACGACGAGCGGGTGCAGCGGGAGTCCATTGAAGTCGGGCATGTGCACCACCCTGACAGCGCGATCTTCGAGGTTTCTTAGCCGGCGCCGTGCCAGGCTTGGAGCATGCCCCCCGCCGACGACACCGCGCCCGCGCTGCTCCTCGTCGAGGACGAACGGGAACTGTCCGACATGCTGGTCGAGGTGCTGACCGACGAGGGGTACCGGGTCGACCGGGCCGGAGACGGGCAGTCAGGGCTGCACCTCGGCCTCACCCGGCGCTACGACGTCATCGTGCTCGACCGTGGCCTGCCGGCGGTCGACGGCCTGGACCTGCTGCGCAAGCTGCGGGCGCGGGGCGTCACGACCGCGGCGCTGCTGCTGACGGCGCGCGGTGCGGTCGCCGACCGGGTGGAGGGGCTCGACGCGGGCGCGGAGGACTACCTCGTGAAGCCGTTCGACCTCACGGAACTGTTCGCCCGGCTGCGGGCGCTGCGCCGCCGCCATCAGGAGCACGCGGACCGGCTCGCGATCGGGGACCGGTGGCTGGATCTGGGCGCCAGGCAGGTCCGCGACCGCACCGGGCGGGCGGTGACGCTCTCGGAACGCGAGTGTGCCCTGCTGCGCACGCTGGCCACCCGGCCGCGGCAGGTGTTCAGCCGCGACGACCTGCGGTCGCTGGTGTTCGACGCGGCCGAGAGCCCCGGTGTCGTGGACACCTACGTGCACTACCTGCGGCGCAAGCTCGGCCGCGACGTGGTCCGCACCGTCCATGGGCTCGGCTACCAGATCGGCCCGGCATGAACGGCGCACCCGACGCCCGGATGGTCCGCCGTGCGGCGATCGGCATCGCGGCGCAGGTCGCCGCCGCGGTCGCCGCGACCGTGATGCTCGTCAGCGTCCTGGCCTACTCGCTCACCGTGCGGGCCGAGCACCACGACGAGGAACGCATCGTCCGCACGGTCACCGAATCCGCCGGCCCGCAGCTGATCGGTTCGGACGGTGTGGTGCTGCTGCGCCGCGACGCGTCCGGCGCGGTGCGCTCCGGCCCCGCGGTGCCCGACGCGGTGTCCCGGCTGGACCTGGGGCAGCTGCGGGCCGGGCGGGGCAACGCCAGGGTCGCCGGCCGCGAGTACGAGACGTATGCGGTCGACCGGCCCGACGGCAGCCGGACCGTCGGGCTGCTCGACGTGACCAGCCGGGAGGAGTCGGGGGAGCGGCTCGTCGGATCGCTGCTGCTCGGCGGACTGGTCGGCATCGCCGTCGCGGGTGTGGCCGGACTGCTGCTCGGGCGCCGCGCGGTGCAGCCGCTGGGCCGGGCGCTGGACCTGCAGCGGCGCTTCGTCGCCGACGCGAGCCACGAGTTGCGCACGCCACTGGCGGTGCTGCACACCCGCGCCGAGCTGATTCAGCGCCGGCTCGCCCGCGCCGGTGACCTCGCCGACGATCGCTTGCGCGCGGACGTCGCACGGTTGACGACCGACACCCGCGCCCTCGGCGAGGTCGTCGAGGATCTGCTGCTGTCGGCGGAGCTGCAGCACCGGCCGGCGGCGGGTGTCCCGGTCGACGCCGGTGACCTGGTCCGGGACCTGGTCACGTCCGTCGGCCCGTACGCCGAACGCCGGGGCGTCACCCTCGCCGCGGACACGGGCGACGGTGAGCTCATGGTGCACGGTGTGCGGTCCTCACTGCGCAGGGCCCTTGCGGCGCTCGTCGACAACGCGCTGGCCCACGTCGACGCGGGGGGCAGCGTCACCGTCGGCGCGCACGGCGGCGCCGGGCGGGTCCGTGTCGCGGTCACCGACGACGGCGACGGCCTCGATCCTTCCGGAGCGGGCGACCTGATGCGTCGTTTCGCCCGCGGCAGCGGCCACGCCGACCGCGAGGGCCGCCGCTTCGGCCTCGGCCTTGCACTCGTCAACGAGGTCGTCCAGGCCCACCGTGGACGCCTCGAGATCTCCGGCAGCCCGGGCCACGGCGCCCGGTTCGTCATCGATCTCCCCGCCGCGAGCGGGACGAGGACGTCCTCGTGAAGCGGTGAACGCGACCGTCGTGGGCGAGGACGCCAGGGCCACCGTGACACGGCGCGCATCGCGGCACCGGGCCGGCGGCCGGTGCGGCACGCCGCACGCCGTCCCGCGCCCGTGACCACGGCCTGGGTCATAGCTCGCGGCGCCCGCCGAGGACGATCGCACCGGCGAGGGCGGCCGCCGTGCCCGCGACGGTGACGGCGGTCGCCGGCAGGTAGAAGCCGGGCGCCGTGCCGTCGACAAGACCGGCCGGCGCGCCGGCGAGTGTGGTCGGCAGCCACCGCCCGAGGCCACCGATGCCACCGAGGATCGCCATGGCCAGCAGGACGGCCAGCGTGACACCACCGGCGGCGAGAACACCGCGGACGACGGCGGCGGCGGCCAGCGCGACCGCCGCGACCGCGAAGGCGAGGAACACCGCGCCGAACCCGATCCCGGCCAGCATCCGCGCCACCGGCAGCGGACCCAGCAGGACGCCGGTCTCGTACCAGGCGGCGAGCGTGCCGAGCAGTAGCGCCGCCACGGCCGCGCCGGTGGTGACCGCGTACGCCGGGATGATGACTGCCCGTACACCGGTGATGCGGGTGCGCAGGAACACCGCCATCTCCCGGCGCGCGTCGAAGGCGAGTGCGGACGCGGCGATCAGGACGACCACGAGCACGCCGATCTGGGAGGCGTTGCCGGCGAACTGGGCGATCCCGTCGGCCGGTGTGGGGTCGGGCAGCTCGACGCGTACGCCGTCGGTGTTCAACGAGCCGAGGATCTCGCTGAGGTACCGCGCGGTCAGCGGCCCGGTGAGGCCGAAGAACACGTACACGCCCAGCAGCGCGACCAGCCGGCGGGTCCGGGTCAGGCGCAGCCATTCGAGGTGCCAGAGGCTCATGCATGCCGCGGGAGTATCCGCCGACCCTGCGGTCGGCGGCGTCCGCCAGGCCGGTGTCATGCAGCACGTCGACGCGGGATGCGGGAATCCGCGCGGCCACGAGATGCCAGCGTCCGCTGCCGCGCCCGGCTGGCCCAGAGGCGAAAGTCCCGGCCGATCCCGCCGATCCTGCTGCGGGCGCCGGCAGGCGTGGGACCTTCGCCCCTGCCCACCGCCGACCCGGCCCGGCATCGTGGAGCACATGACTGGCGGACCCGGTGCGATCGATCGGCTCAGCGCCTTCGATCTGACCAACCTGACGGTCGAGGCGCCGGACACCCCGATGCATGTCGGGATGGTGGCAGTGCTCGATGGCCGCTCGTTGCTGGACGCGGGCGGGCGGCTCGACCTGGCCGGGATCAAGGCCCGCATCGCTGCCGGCCTCGACGCCGCGCCGAAGCTGCGCAAGAAGGTGTACCGGCCGGGCCCGCTGGCCGGACGCCCGCTGTGGGTGGACGACCCCGTGTTCGCGGTCGAGCGTCACGTCGCGCAGGCGGCGGTCGATCCACCTGGCGGTGAGGATGAGCTCCTGCGGTTGACCGAGGCGCTGATGCGGACGTTGCTGGACCGCTCGCGGCCGCTGTGGCAGCTGTGGGTCGTGACCGGCCTGCCCGATCAGCGGCTGGCGGTCGTGGTCAAGCTGCACCATGCGGTCGGCGACGGCGTCGCGGCGATGCGCCTGATCGGCGCGCTGCTCGACCCGCCGGCCGGCGGGCCGGGCGTGCCGCCGTGGGCACCGGTGCCGCCGCCGCGCCGACGTGACCTGGTGGTGCAGCGGTTCCAGGGCCGAACCGGCCGGCGCGTGCGTCGCACCGCCGGGCGGCCGCCGTTGCGGCGGACGCTGCGGGGCGCCTGGCAGATCCTGCGGCAGGGTTGGGCGGCGCCGCGGACTTCGCTGAACGCGCCGATCGGTCCGGGGCGGCGGTTGGGGGTCGTCCGCCTGGATCTGGCTGAGGCGAAGGCCGTCGCCCACGCCGCCGGCGGCAAGGTCAACGACGTGCTCGTGACCCTGGCCGGTGGTGGGCTGCGCGGCCTGCTGCGGTCCAGAGGCGAGCCGGTCGACGGCGTCGAGTTGCGGGTCGCCGTCGCCGTGTCGCTGCGTGGCACGGACCGGCGCTCCGCCGACGGCAACCACAACGGCAGTTTCGTGATCCGCCTGCCGTTGCACGGTGCGGATCCGGCCGAGCGGCTGCGTGCCGTGACGGCCGGGACCAGGCGGGCCAAGCAGGACCAGCCGGCCGTCATGCAGCAGCACTTCATGGCCGTCGTGGCCCGCACCGGGCTGGCCCGGCGGTTGAGCCGGTCCCAGCACCTGATCAACTTCGTCGAGAGCAACGTCCCCGGCCCGCCCGCGCCGATCCGGATGCTCGGCGCGCCGGTGCTCGATCTGGTGCCCGTCGGTGCCATCGCGGGCAACCTGACCATCACCTTCCTGGCCGTCTCCTACGCCGGCCGGCTCGTCGTCAGTGTGCTCGCCGACCGGGACCGCGTCCCGGACCTGCCGGTCGTGGTGGCCGGCATGGCACAGGAGTGGGCCGGTCTGCGGGAGCACCTGGGCGCGGCCGCATGACGGCGCCTCGTCCGCCAGGTGCCCGCGGCGACGGCCGGCGACCGGGGACGGGCCGGCACCGACGGCGGAGACGACGCTCAGCGTGCCGGCGGCGGGTGCCGGTGCCGGAAGGTCCGCCACCGGCGGGCCGTTCGGCCCGGGACATCGCGACGCTGCGGCGCGACCATGGGCGATATGGCCTCGACCGGCATCCACGTGTCGTCCGGCCGGATGCCTGTACGTCAGGGCGGTCCGTAGGGACTGTCACCGAGGGCGGCTGGGCGTGGCCGCAATACCATTGCAGCGACGGCCGTTGCGATGCGGGCGCTGATCGCGCCGTGACACCCGGGCCGCCGAGGACTGGATCGTGGACCCTCAGAAGGGATGCGCGAACATGGAAATCTCCGGGATCTTCACCGCTCTGATCATCGGCTTGGTCATCGGCGTGCTGGGGCGGCTCGTCCTACCGGGCCGGCAACAGATCGGGTTCTTGCTCACCCTCGTGGTCGGCGTCGTCGCCGCGCTGCTGGGCACGCTCGTCGCCACCATGATCGGCGTGGCCGACACCCGCGGCATCGACTGGATCGAGCTGGCGTTGCAGGTTGCCTTCGCCGCCGGCGGCGTCGCTCTCGTCGACGGTGTCCGCGGCCGGCGAGCCATCACCAGGTGATCACCCGCCGTCCGGCGCGCGGCTGAGCCCCGGGCGTGTCAGGCGGCCGTCGCCGTGGCGATCACGGTGTTTCGCCGTACAGTTCGAGCATCCGCATGCGGGTCGCCTGCATGCGTTCGACCACCACCTCGATGAGCCGCCTGGTCAGCTCGTAGCCGAGCTCCGGTTCCGCGGCGCACATGGCACGGATGCCCGCGCCGTCGAAGCTGATCGCGAGGACGGGGCTGCCGGCCGTGGCGCCGAAGTGCCAGCGGTAAGGCGGGAACAACCACGACCAGCCCAGCACCTGCCCGGGACCGATGGTCTCCAGCACGATGTCGCCCCGGCCGGGCAGGTGCGTGTCGAGGTTGACGAGGCCGTCGCGGATGAGCCAGAACCGGTCGGCCCGGCCGCCCTCGTTGAAGATGCGGGTGCCGGCATGGAACGTGACGCGGTGCGAGTAGTGCGCCATGCGGTCCAGGAACCGGTCCGGTACCCCGGCCATGAACGGATGCGCGACGAGCAGATCGTGTGCGGTGATCATTGAGCTCACCTCCGCGTGGTGTGGTGGCGTCTGCTTCCCAGCCAACCCGGCCTGGCCTGACGCCGGGTAGGGTCACATGCCCCATCCGGACGGGACCACCGTCACCGCCGGACGGGTCGTCAGGCACTGACGGCCGACGGCCACGGCGGCATAACGTCATGACGCCACCGGCCGGTGGCACGTGCGACGCCGGGCGAAGGGACAGGATCATGCGGACATCCACGCGCGTGGTGGTCGGGGTCGACGGGTCGATGGCCGGCCTGCGTGCGCTGCGGCTCGCGGTGGCGCAGGCCCAGCTGCGGCACGCCGAGCTGCATGCGCTGCGAGCGTGGACCTTCCGTCCCAAGGGACGCGGCGGGATGGCCGGCTACGACGAGCAGGAGTACGCGGTGTACGAGTCGACCGTGGCCGCGTTCGCCGACGCCATGGGCGGCGCACCCGCCGACCTCGACCTGGTCCTCGGCACGGTGCTCGGACCGCCCGGCAAGGCCCTCGTCCAGTACGCCGACAGGGAAGAGGACCTGCTGGTCGTCGGCAGCTCGCAGGTGCGTTCGCTGCGCCGGCTGTTCCACCCGCCCGTGGCACGGTACTGCGCCGCGCACGCCGCGTGCCCGGTCCTGGTCGTGCCGCCGGACGGGTTCGCCAAGCAGGCCAGACGCGAGGGCATGGGCCGGTCGATCCGCCGCGACCTGCCACAGTTCATCGGCTGACCGCAACGCCGGCTTCGGACCAGGGGCGCCGACACGAGCTCGAGCAGCACCCGCCCGTGTCCGCGTCCCGCAGGGCGGTGACGCCCGGCACCGGGGTCAGGAGGGCTTCGGCGCGTGCACGATCAGCACCGGGCATTCGGCGTGGTGCATGAGCTGCTGGCCGACGGAGCCCAGGAGCAGCCCGGTGAAGCCGCCGTGTCCGCGGCTGCCGACCACGATCAGCTGGGCGGTGCGCGAGGCGCCGACGAGCACCTCGGCCGTCCGGCCGTTCACGAGCAGCGTCTCCACCTTGACGGAGGGGTACTTCTCCTTCCACCCGGTCACCGAGGCGTCCAGCGCCCGGCGTTCGGACGCCTCGATCACGCCGGCCGGCAGTGCGGTGACCGCGGGCGGGACGTAGGCGCGCACGGCGAGCACGCCGGTGCCGCGCAGCCGGGCCGTCTCGAACGCGATGCCCAGCGCGGCGTGCGAGCTGGCGGAGCCGTCGGCACCGGCGACGACCGGGCCGTCGACGGCGTCGTGCCGACCGCGCACCACGACGACGGGTGCGTGGGCGTGCGTGGCAACCTGCTGGCTGACCGACCCGACGAGCAGGTTGGTGATCCCGCCGCCACCGCGGTTCCCGACGACGATCAGGCCGGCGCCGGTGTCGCCGAGGTCGATCAGGGCCGGTGCGGGTGCCGCGTGCAGGGCCGTGCCGACGACCTGGATGCCGGTGCCCCGCCGGCGGACCTGCTCGACGATCTCGGCGACCAGGCGGTCGCCGCGCTCCTGCGCCTCGGCCGTCATCTGCGCGACCGGGCCGTCGTACTCGGCGCCGGGCCAGGCCAGGAGGTAGGCGTACACGATGTGCAGCCGAGACCCTGTCCGCTCGGCCTCGGCGGCGGCCCAGCCGACCGCGTCGCGGGCCCCGATCGACCCGTCGTATCCCACGACGATCCGCTGCGCGTCCATCGCATCCTCCTTCGGAAGCATCCGAGTTCAGCGTGCGACGGTGCCCCTCGGCACGGCAGGGGCACAGGGTCCGGACCGGCGGGACCTTCGGCCCGGGATCGGCGCGGGATCGGCGCGGATCGCCTCAGGCATCGCGCAGCACGAGGACCGGGCAGTCGGAGCGCTGCAACAGATGCTGGGTGACCGGATCGAGCGCCGGCCCGAGGACGCCGAGATGCCCGTGCCCGTCCAGCACGAGCAGTTGCGCGCTGCGCGACGCGGCCACGAGGACGTCCGCCGCGTTGCCGGTGGCGAGCTCGACCTCCACCGGCACCGTCGGGTACCGCCCCTGCATGCGGGCCACGGCCTCGGTGACCTCGACCGCGACGAGGGTCCGCAGGCCGGTGGTGGCGGCCGCCGCCGGCACCGGCGCCGCGGCGTGCGCGTCCGCCCCGACGGTCCGCACCGCGACGAGGCCGCAGCCACGGCGGTACGCCTCGTCGAACGCGGTCGCGAGCACCCGGTCACTCGCCGGTGTGTCGTCGATGCCGGCGACCACCGGCCCGATCGCGGTGTGCGCGCGCCCCCGCACGACGGCGACGGGGCAGGCGGCGTTGGTGGCCATGTCCAGGCCGACCGAACCCAGCAGCGCCGATGCGAGCGCGCCCCGGCCGTGCGAGCCGACGACGAGCAGCGCCGCCGTGCCCGCCTCGGTGAGCAGCGCCTCGGTCGGCATGCCGAGGACCGCGGAGCCCTGGACGTCGATGGCGGGCCGGACGCCCCGGGCGTCGGCGACCGCTGTGGCGGCGACGGCGGCGGCCTGCTCGCGGGCGGCCGCGTCCAGCTGGGACGCCGACGTGCCCGGGCCGGGCAGGTGCCAGTGGTAGACGCAGACGATCCGCAGCCGCGCGCCGGTGCGTGCCGCCTGATGAGCGGCCCAGCGGACCGCGTACGTGCCGGCCGTCGAGCCGTCGGTGCCGACGACGATGTCGGTGGGTCGCATCGGGTTTCCCTTCAGTACCTGGTGACGAGCACGGCGGTGTCGGCGTGTTCGAGCACGTGCTGGCTGACCGCACCGATTCGCAGGCCGGCGAAGCCGCCGTGCCCCCGGGCGCCGAGCACGATCATCAGCGCGTCGCGCGACTCGGCGAGCAGGACCGGCACCGGCGCGCCCTGGACCACCCGCGACCGCAGCTCGACCGCGGGGTCCTTGGCCCGCAACCGTTCGAGGTCGGCGGCGAGGTCGGCCGCGACCCTGTCCGGGTCGACGCGGCGGGCGAGCCGGCTCACCGGCTGCTGCCACGCCCGCACCGCGACCAGCGGCACCCGGCGCGCGGACGCCTCGCGGAACGCCACCTCCAGGGCCTGCTGGCCGCCGGCCGAGCCGTCCGCGCCGACGACGATCGGCTGATGCGACGGCAGCGGGGACTCCGGGCCGGCCCAGCGTTCGGCGTGGTGCACGACCAGGACGGGGCAGTGCGCGTACCCGGCGAGGTGCACCCCGACGGAGCCGACCAGCAGCGCGTGGAAGCCGCCGTGACCGCGGCTGCCGACGACGACCAGCTCCGCGTGCCTGGACTGCTCACGCAGCACCGAGACGGGATGCCCGTACCAGGTCGACGTCGTCACGTGCAGTCCCGGGTACCAGTGCCGGGCCTCGACCGCGGCGTCCAGCACCAGGCCCTGCTCGTCCGTGATCTCCTCGGCGGGCCCGGGGACACCGAGCACGTGCGTGATGCGCAGCGGCCGGCCGAGACGGACCGCGGCGTCGGCGGCCCAGCGCACGGCGCCGAACGCGGCCGGCGATCCGTCCACGCCCACGATCACCGGCCGGTGGATGGTGGTCATGACGACCTCCTTCACGGTGCGACGGCGGCACATCCTCCACAGTCGTCCACGACGGTCCGCGCCGGAAGGGCCGATGGTCCCGTCCGGCCGGGCCGCGGCGCGTGCGCTACTTGACGACCGCGACGGAGCACGCGGCGTGGTGGACGGCGGCCCGGCTCACCGAACCGGGCAGCAGCCCGGCCATCGCGGCGTGACCGCAGCCGACGACGAGCAGCGCCGCGCGCCGTGCCGCATCCAGCAGCGCCGCCGGCGCCTCACCGGCCGGCATGTCGGTGGTGATGTCGAGTCCCGCGGCGACGGAACTGGCCCTGGCGACGGCCGCGCCGAGGGTACCCTCCGCCGCCGCGCGCAGCACCGGCTCGAAGCCTCCGGACGTGGGTACCGCGACCTGCGCGGCGACGAACGGGGACAGGTACGCGTGCACGATGTGCAGCGGCCGGTGCCGCCGGGCGGCGTCGGCGGCGGCCCACTCGACGGCGAGGTCACTGTCGGGCGAGCCGTCGACGCCGACGACGGTGGTGGTCATGACGTGGACCTCCTTGCGGGCGGCAGCCTGTGCCGGGCAGGTCGGGCACGGCGCGGGGCGGCCGGAGGCTCATCGAGGCAGCGGCGCGACGTCGACGCGACCGACGCCGTCGCGTCGTGCCCGCTGACATCTATCGATGGTATGCGCGTAGCCGCTGATCGGCAGGGTCACGGGACCGGAAAGTGCCGGGTCACGCCGCTCCGCCCTATGCCCGCCGCTGCCACGGCCGCGGGACCAGGCACGCGGACGCCGGGCGCCGAGGGGTGGTCGGTGCGGCCGGCCCGTACCCGATGCGCAGGATCATCTGCGGCCACCAGCGGCCCTGCGCGTCGGCGAGCGTCCGCCGCAGGTCCGGCACCTCCAGGGCCTGGGTCATCGGCTGGACCGCCACGCCGCGGACGGTGGCCGTCAGCAGCACCCGCTGCAGGGCCTGGCCGCTGCGCAGCCACGCGGCGCGGTCGTCGCCGAGGCTGCGCAGCATCAGCAGCTGCGGGTCGGCCTCGAACCGCGCGGTCTGCCGCTCGTCCGGCGGCAGCGCCAGCCCGAAGTCCCGCACGGCCACGGCGGACATCGCCGGCCGCGGTCCGAACGCCTCCAACGGCACCCCGTCGTGCCGGAAACCGCCCGGCGCCGTCCAGGCGATGATCTCCCGCCGGTACGCCGGATCGTTGCGCTGCCGCGCGTCGGCGGTCCACGTCAGTCCGAGCACGGCGTTACGCCCCGACGGATCCAGGGCGGTCAGCGCGGAGCCGGCGCCGGCCGCGGCCGCGCACAGCTCCTCGACCGTGCCGGCCGGGACCAGCCCACCCTGGAACGGCCGGCGATTGGTGCGCCTGCGGGGGATCGCCGCCGCCAGCAGCCGCGTGCCCTGCGCGGGCATCCTGCGGGGACCGAGCTCGACCCGGGCGACCTGATCCCCGCCCGCCGGCACCGGCACCAGCAGCGGGGTGTGACCCGCCCCGGCCAGCGCCAGGCGCAGGTTGAACACGGCCGCGCCGAGGCTCAGGTACATCGCCCGCCGGTGCGGGTCGATCACGTCCAGCCCCTTGTCGTGATCCGCCAGCACGTCGAACCCGCCGTCGCGGATCCGGAACCGCCACGGCTGCGTGTTGTGGATGGACGGCGCCGCGACCGCGGCACCCAGCCCGGCCGCGATCGACCGGTCCGTCAGTGGTCCGCTCATAGGGACACCCCGACCTCTCCTCGTGCACGTCCGCTCCTGCCGTATTCATCGTTCTCGCTGCGTGGTGCCGTCGTTAAGGTACAAAGCACGAGATGGCGCAGGACCAACGTCCCGGGTGTGGGGCGCACCGTGGTGGGCAGGAGTCGCGGATGCGAACGATGAACGCGTGGCGCGTGGACCGGCCCGGGCCGATCGGCGGGCGACCGCTGCGGACGACGTCGGCGCCGGTGCCCGAGCCGGGGCCGGGCGAGGTGCTGATCCGGGTCCGCGCGTGCGCCGTGTGCCGCACCGACCTGCACCTGGCCGAGGGCGATCTGCCGCCGCACCGCCCCGGTGCCGTGCCCGGGCACGAGGTGGTGGGTGAGGTCGAGCAGCTCGGCGGCGACACCGGCGACCTGCGGGTGGGTGACCGGGTGGGCGTGGCGTGGCTGCGTCACACCTGCGGCACGTGCCGGTACTGCCGCGCCGGGGCGGAGAACCTCTGCCCGTTCTCGCTCTACACCGGCTGGGACGCCGACGGCGGGTTCGCCGAGCACTGTGTCGCGCCCGCCGCATACGTCTACCGGATGCCGCCGCGGTACGACGATGCCCACGCCGCCCCGCTGCTGTGCGCCGGGATCATCGGCTTCCGGGCGTTGCGCCGGGCGGATTTGCCGCCGGGCGGCCGTCTGGGCCTGTACGGCTTCGGCGCGTCCGCGCACCTGGCGGCGCAGGTCGCGATCGCGCAGGGCGCCACGGTCCACGTCCTGACCCGCTCGTCCCAGGCCCAGCGGCTGGCCCTGGACCTCGGCGCAGCGTCGGCCGGTGACGCGTCGGCCGCGCCGCCGGAGCCGCTGGACGCCGCGATCCTGTTCGCCCCCGTGGGGGACCTGGTGCCCGTCGCCCTGTCCGCGCTCGACCGCGGCGGCACGCTCGCGGTGGCCGGCATCCACCTCACCGACATCCCGCCGCTGCGCTACGCCGACCACCTCTTCCAGGAACGGTCCCTGCGCAGCGTCACCGCCAACACCCGCCAGGACGGTCACGACTTCCTGACGTTCGCGCAGGAGCATCCGCTGCGGGTCACCGTCACCCCGTACCCGCTGTCCGCGGCGGACCGAGCGCTCGCCGACCTCGCCGCGGACCGGGTGGAGGGTGCCGCCGTCCTGATACCGCCGGGTCTCTGAACCGGGGGCGTGCCCGGCGGGCGCCGGCCTACCGCACCACCGCCACCGGGCACGCGGCGTGGTGGAGCATCGCCCGGCTGACCGAGCCCAGCAGCAGCCCGGTGAAGCTCCCGCGCCCGCGGGAGCCGACGACCAGCAGCTCGGCGCCGTGCGACAGTCGGGTGAGCACCCCGGCGGCGCCGCCGCGCACGTTGCACCAGCGCACGTCGACGTCCGGGAACTTGTCGGTCCAGCCGGCGACGGCCTCGGCAAACAGCCGCCGCTCGTCGTCACGCAGGTCGTCCTCGTCGTAGACGAGCGGCAGTATGTCGCCCGGACCGGTGGAGCCGGGCCAGACGTACGTGTGGACCGCGGTCAGGCCGGCACCACGAAACGACGCCTGCTCGAACGCGAACCGCATGGCGCGGTCGGTGTCGTGGGAACCGTCCACGCCGACGAGGACACGCCCCGCCTCGGGTCCGCCGGCGCGTCCGTCCCCGCGCACCACGACGACCGGGCAGGCGCCGTGTGCTGCCAGTTGCCCGCCGACGGACCCGAGCAGCAGGCCACCGAAACCACCCAGCCCGCGACTGCCGACAACGACGGTGTCGGCCCATCGCGACGCGTCGAGCAGTGCGACGGCGGCCGGCTGGACCGGAGCGGAGGTCGTGATCGACAACTCGGCCGAGACAGCGCGGGCACGGGCGACCGCCTCGTCCAGTGCGGGCGCAGGATGGGCGCCGTGCGGCGGGCAGGCGTGGATGATCTGGAGCCGGCGGTGCCGTCGTGCGGCGTCCGCGGCGGCCCACTCCACCGCTTCCATGCTCTGCGCCGAGCCGTCGACACCGACGACGACGTTAACCTGGTGCTCCATGACGGACCTCCTGCGGCGGGTACGCGGGTGCGTGCTCCGGCGGCGTGTGCGGCACCGGCGTCCGGCCGGGATCGTGGGCGATGAGGGCCGGGCAGGCCATGTGCCTGAGTACCCGGCGCAGCACCGACGATTCGGCGGTCCGGCCCGGGTCCTCGGTCCGGACCGGGCCCAGGACCATGAGCAGCGCACACTGCGACGCGACGCTCAACGCGTCGGAGGGGTCGCCCGGCTCGCTGCGCAGCTCCATCTCGACCAGCGGATGTCTGGCCTGCCACGGCCCGGCGGCCTCGTGCAGCGCCGCGCGGATCGCGGCCTCCTCGGCGGCCAGGTCGGCCCCGTGCCGGTGGTGGCCGGGCCGCCAGAGGTCCGGATGCTGCCAGACCTGGATGACGATGAGCCGGCTGCGCCGGCCGGCGGCCTCCTCGAAGCCGAGCCGCAGCGCGCGCCGGGCCGGGTCCGAGCCGTCGAAGCCGACGAGGACGGGCCCGTCGTGGGGCAGCACCGACCACGGATCGGCCCACCGCCTGCCGGCCTCGACGACGAGCACCGGGCAGTGCGCCCGCAGGCAGAGCGCTTCCGCGACGGCGCCCACCGGCTTGCCGTCGACCCCGCCGGTGCCGTGACTGCCGATCACCACCAGCCGGGCCGTCTGCGAATGGCGGCGCAGGACCTCGACGGCGTCACCCGTTTCGGCCACCCCGGTCGCGCACACCCCCGGCAGCCATCGTCGTGCCTCCGCCGCGGCATCGTCGGCAAGCGCACGCGAGGCCTCGCCGGGTGGCGCGGCCTTGTGCAGGACGTGGACCGCGTGGAGTTCCCGGGAGTGCCGGCAGGCCGCGTCCGCGGCCCAGCGCAGCGCGCCGACGCTGTCGGCCGACCCGTCGACGCCGACGACGACGGGACCATATCGGTATCCCATGACCCCTCCCTTCACCGTCTCGACGCTTCCAGCGTCCTGCGCGGGAAGGGGCCACGACGAGCGCCGAAGGGCCCGGTCACCCACCCGACCGGCACCGGCCGGAGCTGTTCAATCCGCCAGCCGGCGGATGACCACGAGGCGGTGGTCGGTGTCCTGCGGCGCGTGGCGGTGGCGCCGGTACGAGGTCAGCGCGTCGGCGTAGCCGGGATCGCCGGGTGCCAGCGCCGTCGCGTGGGCGACGTACGGGCGCCGGCGGACGGTGACGGTCACGGTGCGCCCGGCCCGGTGAAGTTGCGCCACCAGCGTTTCGTGGCGGCGTCCGCGGCCAGGACGAGGATCCGATCGCCGTCCTGCGCGTACTCGACCGGCAGCACGTGCCGCAGACCAGTGACCACGCCCACGTACGACAGCTCGCAGATCCGACGGCTCAGCAGGATATGCAGCGGCGAGGACAGCAGCCGCAGCACCGTCCGGTTGCCGCGCCGGGCCCGGGTGACGGTGGTCATGACAGCCACCCACCGTCGGCGCTGATCACGGCGACCCGCCCGGCGTACCGCCGATTCGTCATGTCGATCCCCTCCGGGGCCAGGCGCGGCCGGCGCCACGCGTTCGTGCCTCCAGCGTCGTGCGCCGGTGCCGAGGTGAGCAGGGCCGAACGTCCCGGCCCGGCGCTCAGCCGACGAACGTCCGGACCGAGGCGATGATGTCGGTCAGGCCCTGCTTCGCGTCTCCGACGTGTTCGTCGTCGGCAACGGCGGTCCGCTGCCGGCGGCTCTGCGGTACACGGCGGACGTGTTCCCCCTCAAGCACCTGTCCCGGGCGATGCTCGATGCCCTGGGACCGGACGGCGGCGGCGTCGCCTGGACCCATCTCGGTGTCCTGGCGGTCTGGACGCTGGCCGGCCTAGTCGTGGCGGCCCGGTCCCGGGCCGCCGGGCACCACGGACACCAGAGGAGCACGACATGACCACCGCACTACGTGACCTGGGGCTGAGCACGGGCAAGAAGGCGCGCCTGCACCGGATCCTGTACCAGCACGGCTCGCGCAACGGCACCGCGCTGTTCCTGCCCTACGACCAGGGGCTGGAACACGGCCCCCGCGACTTCTTCGCCAACCCCTCGGCCGGCTCACCGTCCTACATCCTGCGGCTGGCCGTTGAGGGCGGGTTCAACGGCATCGCCGTGCAGATCGGCCTGGCGGAGAAGTTCTACTGGGAGTACGCCGGGGAGGTCCCGCTCATCCTCAAGCTCAACGGCAAGACCGACATCCCGTCCGACGAGGCGGCGCTGTCGCCGTTGAACGCGCAGGTCGAGGAGGCGGTCCGGCTCGGCGCGGACGCCGTCGGCTACACGCTGTACGTCGGCACCCCCGCGCAGGACCGCGACCTGGAGCAGTACCTGAGCGTCCGGCGCGCCGCCCAGCGTCTCGGGATGCCGCTCATCGTGTGGGCCTACCCCCGGGGTGCGGCGATCGAGGCGAAGGGCGGCAAGGACTCCTTCTACGCCGTCGACTACGCCGCGCGGGTCGCCAGCGAGCTCGGCGCGGACATCGTGAAGGTCAACTTCCCGCATCCGGAGAAGCGCGACGGGGTCAAGAAGCCCTACGAGGGCACCTTCACCAGTCAGGAGGCGATCGACGGCGTGGTCAGGTCCGCCAACCGGACCCTCGTGCTCATCTCCGGCGGCGAGAAGGCCGGCGACGAGGCGATGCTCGACAAGGCCAGGCAGTCGATGCAGGCGGGTGCCACCGGCCTCATCTTCGGCCGGAACATCTGGCAGCGTGAGCACGGCGAGTCGCTGAAGTTCGCCGCCCGGTTGCGTGAGGTCCTCGACGAACACCCACGCTGACCGCGCGCCGCCCGCGCCGGGGCCCATCCGTGGTGCTCCGGCGCGGCGGGTCTCACCCGCCCCCGTCCGGGACGATCTCCACGACCCCGTCGGCGTGCTCGGCGAAGGCCCGGCTCACCGAGCCCAGCCGGAGCGCCGCGGGCAACAGCCGGCCGTGCCGCCCGAGGACCAGCAACAGGGCACCCGCCGCGGCCCGGCGCAGCCCCGCCACCGGGTCACCGCCGTACACCGCGCGCTTCACCGCGATTTCGGGGTGCCGTGCCATCAACGGCTCCACCTGCCCGGCCAGTGCCTCCAGCGGTGCCGGCACTGTGGCGAAGTGCGTCTCGAGGAAGCGGTCGTCGAACCAGAAGTCGCCGCCGGGACGGCGGCCGTCGACCTCGACCACCGCCAGCGGCACGTGGTGCAGTTCCGCGTGGGCGAACCCGGCGCGCAGCGCGGCCGCCGCCGAGGCGGACCCGTCGGCGCCGACGACGACGTGACCGGCGAACGGGCCACGTCCGGCGATCGGGCGCACGACGACCACCGGGCAGGCGGCGCGAGCAGCGAGCCGGGTGGGCACCGCGTGGTGCAACGGGTCGCCGCCGTCATGGCCGCCGACGACGAGAAGGCCGACCCGCCGGTCGGTCGTACAGCTCGTGCGGCGTGCCGACCTGCTGGAGCCGGCCGTGGTCGACGACCGCGATCCGGTCGCCGAGCGTCATCGCCTCGATCTGGTCGTGGGTCACGTAGATGGTGGTGTTCGCGTGCTGGTCGTGCAGGCGGCGCAGTTCGGCCCGCATCGACACCCGCAGCTTCGCGTCGAGGTTGGACAGCGGCTCGTCCATCAGGAAGACCTGGGGGCCGCGCACGATCGCCCGGCCCATGGCGACGCGCTGCCGCTGCCCGCCGGACAGCGCCTTCGGCTTGCGGTCGAGGAACTCGTCCAGCTCCAGCATCCGCGACGTCTCCAGGATGATCCGCTCGCGTTCCTCCCGCGGCACCTTGCGCAACCGCAGCGCGAACCCGAGGTTGCCCGCGACGTTCATGTGGGGGTAGAGGGCGTAGTTCTGGAACACCATCGCGATGTCGCGAAGCTTCGGCGGCAGGCCGGTGACCACCGAGCCGGCGATCGACACCGTTCCGGAGGTCTCCTCCTCCAGCCCGGCGATGATGCGCAGGATCGTCGACTTGCCGCAGCCGGACGGGCCGACCAGGACGAGAAACTCGCCGTCCGCGACGCGGAGCGAGACGTCATCCACCGCCGGGACCGTTCCGAACAGCTTGCTGACATGGTTGAGCCCCACCGCAGCCATCGCCGTCGACCTCCTCCGTCGTGCCGCGAGCGCCGTCCGGACCCGGATGACTCACCTCCACCATCCCGCCGCATCCGGACCGGCCGTCAGGCCGAAAGTCCCGTTGCCGGACACAGATCCGGGGCCCCGGCACGCGGCCGGGGCCCGGATCGGCGTGGCACCGCTCAGCCGGCCTTCCTGACGGGCTTGACGGTCTCGACGGTCACCGGGATGTGCCTGCTGAGCGGGTGGGCCTCGCCGACCGCGACGGTGATCTCGAGGATGCCGTCCTTGTACACCGCGGACAGCGTCTCCTCCTTGGCGCCCAGGGGCAGTGAGATCGTGCGGTGGAACGTGCCGTACCGGAACTCGGAGTGGCCCTTGTCCCGCTGGGACTCGATCCGGGTGACCGCCAGGCGCAGGGCCCCGTCGGCGTAGGTGATGTCGACGTCCTTGACCGGGTCGACACCGGGCAGTTCCGCCCGCACGGTGTAGCGGTCCTCTTCGAGGCCTTCCTCGATCCGGATCGCCGGTTCGGTGAACGGGAACCAGGACGGGCCGTTGAGGTCGAACGGCATGAGTGGAGCAGCGCGCAGTCTGGTGGTCAGCATCGTGAACCTCCTCCTTCTCCTCATCCAGCACAGCACGCCGGCGCGGCCGGACGGCAGGGCGTCGGTCCCGCCGCGTCGCATCGAAGGACCCGACATCGATGCCGGACGCCGCCGGGGGCGCGGGGCCGGATCCGGGACCTCCGGCCCTGCCGGTGGTGGCCGGCGTCGACGCGTCCGAGCAGTTCCCGACCGTCAAGGCCGACGCGGACGTCGAGCGCACCGCAAAGCCTGCCCGGTCGCGGTGGTGCATCCGGACGAACGGCAGCACCAGCGGTGAGAGCTGGCCGCCGGCCCGGAGGATCGGGCCGGACGGCTTGATTCCCGCCACGTCGGCGGCGCACGGTAGAGGGACAGGCAGGACAGCACGCCGGCGGTGGCTGCCGGCGGGTATCAGCGGAGGAGGAACGGCGATGCAAGCGAACGTCGGAGACCAGCTGATCGTCGAGGGTGCCCGGGTCGGCCTCCGCCGGCGGGTCGGTGTCATCACCGGGGTCGGCCACACCGATCACACACCGCCGTACACGGTGCGGTGGCTCGACGACGGGCATGAGGCGCTGGTGTTCCCGGGGCCTGACGCGCACGTGCGGCCCAAGACCGACGACGAGGCGCCCGGTGGTGCCACGTGACGGTTCACGCCGTCGCGACCATCTCGGACCAGTCCCGGCGCGGGCTTCCCGGCGCCGGCATGCCGTAGCCGATCCGCAGGATCATCTGCGGGAACCACGGGTCGGCCGGGTCGGCGACGACCCGTCGCAGCCTCGGGATCTCCAGCACCTGGGTCATCGGCTGGGTCGACAGCCCCCGGACGGTGGCGCTGAGCAGGACCCGTTGCAGTGCCTGGCCGGCACGTACCCGTGCGGCCCGCGCGTCGCTGCGGCTGCTCAGCACGACCAGTTGCGGATGCGGCTCGAACCGGGCGCCCCGGCGACCGGCGCAGGGCCACGGCAGGCCGAAGTCGCGCAGCGGCAGTCTGCCGTCCTCGTCGCGGGGGGCGAAGAGCGCCTCCGGTATGCCGTCCCGGCGGCGGGGGTCGGCGGCCGTCCACGCCGCGAGCTCCGCCGGTACGCCGGGTCGCCGCGCTGCGCCGCGTCGGCCGTCGTCATGAGTGCCAGCAGCGCCTCACGCCGCGCCCGGTCCAGCACGGTCAGCTCGGCGCCCTCCGCGGCCGCGGCCGCCCGCAGCTCCTCGACGATCCGTGCCGGGACCACGGCGCGCGTACGGGCCGCGGTTCGTGTGCCGCCGGAACAGGGCGGTGCCGAGGGCACGCAGGCCGGGCCCGGGCCTGCCGGGGCGGCCGGGCTCGACCCTGGCCACGGTCAGGCCGTCGGCGGGGAAGGGCCGCAGCACCGGCAGCCGGCCGTCCAGCGCCATGGCCAGGCGCAGGTTGAACACGGCGGCGCCGACGCTGAGCAGCATCGAACGGTGGTCGCGGTCGATGACCCGCAGGCGGCGGGCCGGGTCGACGCGCACGTCGATGCTGCCGTCGTGGACGCCGAAGCGCCACGGCTGCGTGTTGTGGATCGATGGTGCGGCGACCGCCGCCCCGAGCCACCCACCGGTCGTCTCGTCGTCCACTCGCACAGTCATCGTCGGTCATCTCCAACCTGCCGGGTCCACCCACATCCAGCGTCGTCGCTGCGGACCTGGCGGGCACGGGGCGTCCGCCTCAGGCCGTCGTGCCGTTGGTCCCGTGCGGCCCGGCCGCGGGTGACGACGACGCACCCTCGCGGCCGGGCCGCACGGGACCAACGGCACCGTTGCGGACCAGCGCCCACCAGGTGACGGGTATCCCCACGGCGGCCGGAAGCAGCCAGTACAGCAGGTGTGGCAGCTGATCCCACAGCGGCAGTCGCGGGCCGTTGTCGACGTAGAAGCCGGTGAGCAGGCCGATGTAGGAGCCGGCCATGGCCGACCCGTGCCAGGCCGTCCATCGGCGGGGCCGGCGGCGGCGCGCCCACCAGCCCAGCATCGCCAGCCCGAGCGTCACGCCGGCGATCGCGAACAGGTGCCGGTCGTGACGCCACCGCAGCGCGGCCATCACCGTGGCGGTCGCGAACACCACGCCGGTGGCGCTCAGGTAGACGGCGCCGGTCTTCGGATGACGGCCGGCCCGCTTGGGCGCCGTGGTCGCCAGCACTCCCGCGACCACGGCCGTCACGCCGGCGGTCACGTGCACCGCAAGCGCGGCCAGGAACAGCGTGCCGGCGTCAGGAACCTCGATGCCGGCGATGCCGAGCGCGAGCACGCCGCTCATGTGCGGGGCACTTCGATGCCGGCCGGGATGCGTCGAGGCATGTCCGCCTCCGGATCGCTACGTAGGTATCCTACCTATCGACCGAGAGTAGCATAACTACCTATGCGGGAGGGATGCTGATGAAGTCCGATGCGCAGGCGCTCAAGGGCCACCTCGACGTGCTGCTGCTGGCCGCCCTCGAGGACGGCCCACGGCACGGGTACGCGGTCAAGGAGGCGCTCCGCGAGGGCAGCGCGGGACGCTTCGACCTGCCCACCGGCACCGTCTATCCGGCGCTGCACCGGCTGGAGAGCATCGGCCTGATCAGCGGATCCTGGTCGGTGACCGGCGGGCGACGCCGCCGCGCCTACCGGCTCACCGAGGCCGGTCAGCGCAGGCTGGCCGGCGACCGCGCCAACTGGCGCGAGTTCGCGGCCACGGTCACCACCCTGCTGGAGGGGCCACCGTGGCCGGCCACCGGCTGATCGACGCATCGATCACCGAGCTGGCTCGGCGACTGCCCGCCGACGCCGTGGACGAGCTTGCCGACGGCCTGACCGAGACCTACCAGCATCACCTGTCCATCGGCCTCGATCCTGATGCCGCGGCCGAGGCGGCCATCGCCGAGTTCGGCGACCCGGAGCAGGTCGTCGCCGCGTTCGTGCGCCACGCTCCCGGCCGTCGCGCGGCCCGGGTGCTGCTGTGCTCGGGACCGGTCGTGGGCGGCTGCTGGTGCGCGGCGATCGTCACCGGCCACGCCTGGACCTGGCCGGTGCCCGCGCCGGTCCCGTTCGTGTTCGGCCTGACCCTGCTGGCGGTCGTCGTCGCCCTGGTGCTCGCCGCTACCGCCAGCCGCAGCTACCGTCGCACCCGGGCCGCGGCCGCGGGCGGCCTCGGCATGATCGTCATCGACGCCGCCGTGCTGGCCGCCGTCGCGCTGGCCGCACCCGCGTTCGCATGGCCGCTGACCCTCGCCGCCGCAGCCAGCCTCGCCCGCGTCGCGCTGACGATCCGGCTGCTGCCACCGCTGTTCACCGGCTGACCGGGACTTCGGTCCCGGCGCGGACGACGAACGGCCCTGGAACCTCTCCTCGCAGCGGGATCGAATGATCACAGGCGGCCGGATCTCCGCCCGTGGACGAGGAGAGGACGAGATGATGTCCCGCACGCACGACGAGGTCGAAGTCCAGGTCCAGCTGCAGGCCGGGATGGAGCCGCAGCTGCACCGGTACGCCCAGGAGAAGGTCACGGCGGTGCTGGGGCGCACGGGACGCCCGGTGCTGTACGCCCGGGTGCGGCTCGACCGCATCGCGAACCCCGCCGCGACCAGGCCCGTCACCGCGCGGGCCGAGATCGACGTCAACGGCCGGGTCCTGCACGCCGAGGCGTCCGGCGACACGCCGTACGAGGCCGTCGACCTCCTGCAGGACCGGCTCCAGGCACGCCTCGGACACGAACGCGGCGACCACCGCTGACGGCCCACCCGGCCCTGTCCCGGCCCGGCCGGTCCCGCCCGGGTCGGGACCTTCGGCACTGTCAGGCATGACGACGGTTGCCGACACTGTCCCGGTCCCGACCCAGGAGGTGAACCGGTGCCTGAGCTCGACCTGTTGCCGAACATGCCCGCCGGCGAGGTGGAGGTGCGCAGCCGCGGTGCGATCGGCGGCGACGAACGCGAGTGCGCCCGGACGATGGTCGCGGCCGTGGTCACACGGCACCACCTGGCGGGCGGCGCCCGCGTACGCCTGACGGGCGGCCACCACCCGGGCGGTCCGGTCGTGGTGCAGGTGAACCTCCGCGTGAGCGGCGCGCCGGCCCGGATCCAGATCGCCGGACCCGATCCGGCCGCCGCCGTCTCGGCCGGTGCGGTGCGACTGGACCGCCAGGTCAAGCGGCTGCTGACGGGCTGGGAGCCGTGGCCGTGGCCCGACCCGGAGCGGCGGGCACTGGCCATCCCCGGCAGCGACCGGATCACCCGCCGCAAGACGGTGCCGCTGCGCCCGCGCCGGGCCTGCCAGGCGGCGTCGATGCTCGCCGCCATGGACTACGACGTGTGCCTGTTCACCGACGCGGACACCGGCGAGGACGCCGTGATCTACCGCGCCGGACCGACCGGACTGCGCGTCGCCCGGCAGCGCGGCATGCGACCGGCCCCGGCCTCGGGGACACCCGCCCCGACGGTCAACTCCCGCCGCACCCCGGTCCTCACCCCGGCGGCAGCCGCCACCCACCTCGCCGAGGGCTGGCTGCCGTTCCTGTTCTTCACCGATGAGGGCACCGGCCGCGGCGGGATCGTCTACCGCCGCTACGACGGCGGCGTCGGGCTGCTCGGCCCGGCCGGCTGACCCGCCGCGAACCCAGGCCCGACGGTCCCGTCCGGACGTGCCGTTCGGCCCTGATGCGGCACCACCCCGATCATGAGGATCCAGTCATGGACGCGCTCGATCTCGCCCGGTGGCAGTTCGCGATTGTCACCGTGTACCACTTCATCTTCGTGCCGATCACGATCGGCCTGTCGGCGCTCGTCGCCGGGCTGCAGACCGCCTGGGTGCGGACCGGTCGTCCGGAGTACCTGCGGGCGACGAAATTCTGGGGCAAACTCTTTCTGATCAACTTCGCGATGGGGGTCGTGACCGGCATCGTGCAGGAGTTCCAGTTCGGCATGAACTGGAGCGCCTACTCACGCTTCGTCGGCGACATCTTCGGCGCGCCGCTGGCCATCGAGGGGCTGCTCGCGTTCTTCCTCGAGTCGACGTTCCTCGGACTGTGGATCTTCGGCTGGGACCGGCTGCCGAAACGCGTCCACCTGGCGACGATCTGGCTCGCCTCGATCGGCACGATGCTGTCGGCGTACTTCATCCTCGCCGCGAACTCGTGGATGCAGCACCCCGTCGGCTACACCATCAACGCCGAGCGCGGCCGGGCCGAACTCAACGACATCGGCGCCGTACTGACGAACTCCACGACGCTCGTCACGTTCCCGCACACCATCACCGCGTGCTTTCTCACCGCGGGCGCGCTCATGCTGGCCGTCAGCGCCTGGCACCTGCGCCGCCGCAACCAGATCGAGGTGTTCCGGCCCGCGCTGCGGCTCGGCGCCTGGGTCGTCCTCGTCGCCGGCGTCGGCGTGCTCATCACCGGCGACCTGCAGGCCCGCGTGATGACCGAGCAGCAGCCGATGAAGATGGCCGCCGCGGAGGCGCTGTACGAGACCTCCGAACCCGCGTCGTTCTCCATCTTCACCATCGGCTCGCTCGACGGCCGCGAAGAGCTCGCCAGCGTCCGCATCCCCTCGCTGCTGTCGTTCATGGCGACCGGCAGCCCGGGCGGCTCCGTGGAAGGCATCAACGACCTGCAGCGGCAGTACACCGAGCAGTACGGCGCCGGCGACTACGTGCCGTACGTGCCGATCACCTACTGGTCGTTCCGCCTGATGATCGGGTTCGGTGCCCTCGCGATGGCCATCGCCGCGATCGCGCTCTGGCGTACCCGCAAGGGCCGGCTGCCCGGCGGGCGCTGGCTGTGGATCTCAGCCGTCGCCACCGTCGCCATGCCGTTGCTGGCCAACTCGTTCGGCTGGATCTTCACCGAGGTCGGCCGGCAGCCGTGGACGGTCTTCGGGGTCTTCAAGACCTCGCAGAGCGTCTCCCCGACGGTGGGCGCCGGCACCGTCGCCACCTCGCTCATCGTCCTCACACTGCTGTACGGCGCGCTCGCCGTCGTCGAACTCATGCTGATGCTGCGCTACGCCCGAGCCGGGGCACCGGAAATCGTCGTACCCAGTGACACAGCAGACGAAGATGACGAAGACCGCCCGCTGGCGTTCGCGTACTGAGGGAATGACCATGGAACTCACCACCGTCTGGTTCGCGCTCATCGCCGTGCTCTGGGCCGGCTACTTCCTCCTGGAGGGCTTCGACTTCGGCGTCGGCATGCTGCTGCCGGTGCTCGCCCGCGACGACCGGGAGCGCCGCCTGCTCATCAACACCATCGGCCCCGTCTGGGACGGCAATGAGGTCTGGCTGCTCGTCGCCGGCGGCGCCACCTTCGCGGCGTTCCCCGAGTGGTATGCGACGCTGTTCTCCGGCTTCTACCTGCCGCTGCTGATCATCCTCGTGGCGCTGATCCTGCGCGGCCTCGCGTTCGAATACCGCGGCAAGGGTGACAGTCCACAGTGGAAACGCCGCTGGGACCTGTGCATCATCGCCGGCAGCCTCGTGCCTGCGCTGCTGTGGGGCGTCGCGTTCGGCAACATCGTCCGCGGTGTGCCGATCAACGCCCAGCACGAATACGTCGGCACGTTCTTCACCCTGCTCAACCCGTACGCGCTGCTCGGCGGGCTGACCACACTGTCGCTGTTCGCGTTGCACGGCGCGGTGTTCCTGGCGCTGAAGACCGACGGCGAGATGCGGCAACGGGCCGGGCGGCTCGCGTTCCGGCTCAGCCTGCCCGCCGTGCTCATCGCCGCGGCGTTCCTGGTGTGGACGCAGCTGACCCACGACGACGCGTGGGGCTGGGCGCTGTCCGCGGCCGCCGCCGTCGCGCTGATCGGTGCCGTGTTCGCCGCGAAGGCCCGCCGTGAGGGATGGGCGTTCCTGGCCACCGGGGCGACCCTCGTCCTCGCCGTCGCCGCGCTGTTCGTCACGCTCTTCCCCGACGTCATGCCGACCACCCTCACCGGCGGCGACAGCCTCACCGTGACCAACGCGGCCTCCACGCCGTACACGTTGAAGGTCATGACCTGGGTCGCGGTGTGCTTCACCCCGATCGTGCTGGGCTACCAGTCCTGGACCTACTGGGTGTTCCGGCGGCGGCTGCGGGTCGAGCACATCCCGGCGAGCCACCCGTGAAGCCCCTCGACCCGCGACTGCTGCGGTATGCCCGGGCGACCCGCACCTACCTGGCGCTGTCCGTCGTCCTCGGCGTCGCGCTCGCCGCCCTCGTCGTCGCCCAGGCGACCCTGCTCGCAGACGGCATCACCGCCGTCTACCTGCACGGCGCCGACGTGCACCGCATCGCGCCGACGCTGGCGTGGCTGGCCGCCGTCGTCGCGCTGCGGGCGGCGGTCGCCTGGGCGCAGGAGGTGGCCGCGGCCCGGTCGTCGGCCGCGGTGAAGCAGCAGTTGCGGTCCCGGCTCCTCACCCACGTCGCGGCGCTGGGACCGGGCGCGGCGGGTGACAGCGGCGCGATCGCGACACTGGCCACCCGGGGGCTCGACGCGCTGGACGCCTACTTCGCGCGGTACCTGCCGCAGCTGGTCCTCGCGGCGCTGGTGCCGGTGATCGTGCTGGCCCGCATCGCGCCGGCGGACCTCGTCGCCGCCGGCACGATCGCCATCACCCTGCCGCTCATCCCCGTCTTCATGGCACTCGTCGGCCTGCACACCGAGACGGCGAACCGGCGCCAGTTCCGGCTCCTCGCCCGGCTGTCACACCACTTCCTCGACGTCGTCGCGGGCCTGCCGACGCTGCGGGTCTTCGGCCGCGCCAAGCGGCAGGCCGGGATCATCGCCCGGATCAGCGCCGAGCAGCGCACCACCACGATGCGGACCCTGCGCGTCGCGTTCCTGTCCTCGCTGGTGCTGGAGCTGCTCGCGACGCTGTCGGTGGCGCTCGTCGCGGTCGGCATCGGGCTGCGCCTCGTCGACGGCAGCCTCGGCCTGGCCACCGCGCTGCTCGTGCTGATCCTCGCCCCGGAGGCGTATCTGCCGCTGCGCCAGGTCGGCGCCAACTACCACGCCAGCGCCGAAGGGCTCGCCGCCGCCACCGAGGTCTTCGACCTCCTCGAGACGCCGCCGCGCCCCCGTGGCACGGCGCCGGCGCCGGCCGGCACGGTGCGGTTCAACGACGTCGCCGTGCTGCACGACGGGCGGTCCGAGGCGTCGCTGCCACCGTTCAGCGCGTCGATCGCGCCGGGGGAGCTGGTCGCCCTGACCGGCCCCAGCGGCTGTGGCAAGTCCACGGCCCTGGCCGTGCTGCTCGGCTTCGCCGCGCCGACCGGCGGCAGCGTCACCGTCGGCGGCCAGGACCTCTCGGCCGTCGACCCCTCCGCCTGGCGGCGGCGGGTCGCGTGGCTGCCGCAGCGGCCCTGGCTCAGCCCAGGCACCATCGCCGACAACATCCGCCTCGGCGCGCCCGGCGCCACCGACGACGCGCTGCGCCGCGCCGCCGAGCAGGCCGGCGCCCTCGGCTTCATCGACGCGCTGCCCGACGGGCTGTCGACCAGACTCGGCGACGACGGCGCCGGACTGTCCGCCGGGCAGCGGCAGCGGATCGCGCTGGCCCGCGTGTTCCTCCGCGACGCGCCCCTGGTCCTGCTCGACGAGCCGACCGCCAACCTCGACGCCGAGACCGAGACCGGCATCCTCGCGGCGATCCGGGCACACTCGGCCGGCCGCACCGTCGTCATGGCCGCCCACCGGCCCGCCCTCGTCGCCCTCGCCGACCGCGCGATCCCCGTCGGCACCGCGACGGTGCCGGCGTGAGCGGGCGGGGGCGCCGCGGATGCGGTGCTCGGCGGCAGCGCGGTGTCGGCTCATCCCGGCGCCGTGACGGTGGCGGGGATGGCGGCGTGCGTCGGTCGGAGTGCAACGGAGGGTCCGTGGATCAGGAGCGCGGGTTTGACCCGGCCCGGCGCCGGCGCGCGGCGGAGGTGATGGCGTGAGCGCGGTCCGGGCCGTGCTGCGGCTGTGCCGGCCGGCCGCGGGGCAGCTCACCCTGGCCGTCGTCGCCGGTGTCGGCGCGGCCGGTGCCGGGGTCGGGCTGATGGCGACGTCGGCGTGGCTCATCTCCCGTGCCGCCCAGCATCCGCCGGTGCTGCACCTCATGGTGGCCATCGTCGCCGTGCGGGCGTTCGGCATCGGACGTGGCGTGCTGCGCTATGTCGAGCGGCTCACCGGGCACGACGCGGCCTTCCGGGTGCTGGGTGCGTTGCGGGTCCGCACGTACCGGCGGCTGGAGCGGCTCGCCCCAGCAGGCCTCGCCGCGTTCCGCCGCGGTGACCTCGTCGCCCGGCTGGTCGACGACGTCGAGTCGGTGCTCGACGTGATCGTGCGGGTGATGCTGCCCGTCGTGGTCGCCGCGGTCACCGGTGCCGCCACGGTCGCGCTGGTCGGCACGCTGCTGCCGGTCGCCGGCGCGGCGCTCGCGGCTGGGCTGCTCATCGTCGCCGTCGGGGTGCCCGCGCTGCAGGCCGCCGCCGTCCGGCGGGCGGACGCCCGGCTCGCCCCGCTGCGCGGCGCGCTCGCCGCCGGCACCGTCGAGCTGGCGCAGGGGCTGCCGGACCTGATCGCATACGGGGCCGTCGACGACGCGCTTGCCGCACTGGAGCGCACCGACCGGCAGCTGCTCGCGGCGGCCCGCCGCTCCAGCGGCGCCGCCGGGGTCTCGGCCGCGGTCACCGCGCTGTGCACGGGCCTGAGCGTCCTCGCCGGGCTCGCCGCCGGTGCCGTCGCGGTCCGGGCCGGCACGCTGCCCGGCGAGCTGCTCGCCGTGATCGTGCTGACGCCGCTCGCCGTCTTCGAGACCGTCGGCGTGATCCCCGGCGCCGCGCAGCGCCTCGCCGGGGCCCGCGCGCACTCGGCCGGCTCGCCGAGATCGCTCGCGCCGCCGACCCGGCACCGGACCCCGCCACGCCGGTGCCGCTGCCGGACGGACCGGCGACGGTCCGCCTGGAGGCCGTGTCGGCCGGATGGGTGCCCGGGCAGACGGTGCTGCACGACGTGTCACTGACGTTGCGTCCCGGGCGGCGGGTCGCGCTCGTCGGCCCGAGCGGCGCCGGCAAGACCACGGTCGCCGCGCTGCTGGTGCGGTGGCTCGACCCGGCGGCCGGGCGGGTGACGCTCAACGGCGTGGACGTGCGGGACCTGCGCGGCGACGAGCTGCGCACCGTCGTCGGCTACCTGGGCGACGACGCGTACCTGTTCGACAGCACCCTCGAGGCGAACCTGCGCATCGGCCGGCCGGACGCGACCACCGGGCAGCTCGAACAGGCCCTGGCCGCCGCGCGGCTGCTGGACTGGGTGCGCACCCTGCCGGCCGGGCTCGCGACGCCGGTCGGTGAGCACGGCGTCGCCCTGTCCGGCGGCCAGCGGCGGCGGCTCGCCCTGGCCCGTGCGCTGCTGGCCGACTTCCCCGTCCTCGTCCTGGACGAGCCGACCGAGCACCTCGACGACGTCACCGCCGCCGAACTGATCCGGGACCTGCTCGCGGCGGCCGGGGACCGGGCGGTCCTGCTCATCACCCACCGCACCGACGTGCTCGGCGACGTCGACGAGGTGGTCACCCTCACGCCGGGCTCCCGTGAGGCGGCGCCGATCGGCGCCTACGCGGGAGCCGGGTGAGCGGTGGAGGCGGGACCACGAGGTCGCGCCGCCGTGCGGTGGCGGCTGTTCACGGCTGGAGCTGATCGAGCGCCCTGCGGACCACGGTCGCCGCGTCGCTCTGGTCCAGCCGGTCCAGGGCCGTCTCCAGGTCACGGACCGTCTGTTCCAGGACCTGCACCCGTGACTCCAGCAGGCGCAGGCGCAGCAGCACGTCGGCGGGCGGCGGGGTCCGGTTCGCCGCCGGCTCCTCCGGGGTGATCGGGCCGGTTGTGGATGCCATCGCCGTGCCCCTCTCCGCGGCTCGTCACATCTTGGACTTCGGAATCTCGACCGGGTGCTCGATCTCGTCCTGTGCCGCCATGGCGGCCAGGGCCGCCCGGTACGAGGCCCGGTCCAGAGCACCGGTCATCAGCCGGCGCGCCGCGTCGCTCTCGGCGCGGCCGCGCCGGCGTTCGTCGGCGGTGGCGATCCACCTGGCGATCCGCGGGCGGTACCGCGAGCCCGAACGCTCGCCGCCGCGGATGGCCAGGACGTGCATGGCGATCAGCGCGACGTAGACGGTCGCGATGATCGTGGCCACGAGCATGACTGCCAGCACCGGACTCACTCTTCCCATCGTCCGCCCAACCGCCTACATCTGTCACAGTAGGCACCCGGGCAATGGCCGACGAGGGCAGAAAGTCACAACTTCGGGTGGGCGATCAGGACCGGGCACTCGGCGTGGTGCAGGAGCTGCTGCCCGACGGAGCCCAGCAGCAGACCCGTGAAGCCGCCGTGCCCGCGGCTGCCGACCACGACGAGCTGCGCGGTGTGGGAGACGCCGACGAGGACCTTCGCCACCCGGCCGACCGCCAGGCGCGCCTCGAGCCTGACGGCCGGGTACTTGTCCTGCCAGCCGGCCAGGGAGGCCTCGAGCATCTCGCGTTCGACCGCCTCGACGCCGCTGAGCGGCAGCACGGACGGTGCCGGCGGGACGTAGGCCCTGATCGCGACGACGTGGGTGCCGCGCGCCGCGGCGGCGTCGAACGCGAGGCCGAGCGCGGCGTCGGTGGCCGGTGAACCGTCCACCCCGACCACGACCGGGCCGGCCGCCGCGGCGTGGCCGCGCACGACGGCGACGGGGACGCGGGCGTGGGTGGCGACCTGCTGGCTGACCGACCCCATGAGCAGGTTGGTGATCCCGCCGTTGCCACGGTTGCCGACGACGAGCAGCCGCGACCCGCTGCCGCCGAGGTCGAGCAGGGTTGCCGCCGGGGCCGCGTGCACGACCGTCGCGACGGCGTCGACGCCGGTACCCCGTCCGCGGACACCGGCGACGGCGTCGGCCGCCAGCTGCTCGGCCCGGCCCCGCGCCGCCTGCTCCTCCTGGGCGGTCGGGCGGTAGTAGCTGCCCGCCGGCCAGCTGGTCTGGTAGGCGTGGACGATCTGCAGCGGTGCGCCGGTCCGTTCGGCCTCGTCGGCGGCCCAGTCCACCGCCCGGCGCGATTCGTCGGATCCGTCGTATCCGACGACGATCCTCGTCCTGTCCATGGTCTCCTCCTCAGGTCCTGAGTGTCCGGCTTCAGCGTGTGCCGCGGTTCCCCGACGAGATAGAGGACTCTGGATCGTGTGCGTGGGTCGATGGTCCCGCCGGTGTCCCGTGGTCAGGTCAGCGGCATGCCGAAGGTCCGGCCGGCGGCGCGCAGACCGTCGCGGGCGGCCGGGTGCGCGGCGTGGTCGACGATCTCCTGGGCCTGTTCGACCGAGTCCTGGCCCCAGATCGAGGCGGTGCCCTGCTCGGTGACGATGTAGCTGTGCTGGAACGACGTCACTGGGCCGGACACCAGCGGCACGACCGAGGACACGTCGGCCTTCGGGTGCCAGGACCGCAGCGCGATGACGGCGTGCCCGCCGGGGGAGTGCATGGCGCCGACGATGAAGTCGGTCTGCCCGCCGAAGCCGGAGTGCGTCCGGTTGCCGACGCGGGTGGCGTTCGCCTGGGCGAAGAGGTCCACCTGCAGGGCGCTGTTCACGCTCATCAGGTTGGGGTGCGCGGCGATCGTGCCGGGGTCGTTGGTCTTCTCGGTGCGCAGCATCCGGACCCGCGGGTTGCGGTCGACCCAGTCGTACAGCTCAGCGGAGCCGAAGCAGAACGAGGCGGTGACGGGCGTGTCCCGGTCCAGGCAGCCCGCCTTCTCCAGGGCGAGGGCGCCGTCGCTGAACATCTCCGACCAGATGCGCAGGTCCCGCCGGTCCAGCAGCGCGTCGAGGGTCGCGTCCGGGATCGCACCGATGCCGAGCTGCAGCGTCGCCCGCTGCGGTACCAGGGCGGCGACCCGCTCGCCGATCGACGCGGAGACCGCGTCCGGCGGGGCGACCGCATGGGTTGCGAGCGGCTCGTCGACCTCGAGGAGGTAGTCCACCGCTTCGAGCGGCACCATGGCGTCGCCGTGCGTGGCCGGCATCGCGGCGTTGGCCTGCGCGACGACGATGCCGCCGCGGGCGCGGGCCGCCTCGATGGCCGCGGGCAGGATGTTGACCTCGACGCCGAGGCTGACGGCGCCGTCGATCGGCCGTGACGTGTGCAGGAGCACCACGTCCGGGGCGAGGCGCTGCCGGAACAGGTGGGGCACGAGCGACAGCCGGCACGGGAAGTAGTGCAGCCGCGGGTGGGCCCGCATGCCGGGCCCGACGAACGCGGACTCGTAGACGACGCCGTCACGGTCGGGCAGGCCCGGCTGGGCGTTGAGCATGAACAGCCGGAACTCCGCGACGGCGGCGTCGGCGGCGGCGAGCAGCCGCCCCGGGGCGGCGTAGTTGCCGCTCGCCACGATCCGCGGACTGCCCGGCAGCGCGCCGAGGATCCGCCCGAGCTCCGACTCCGTCACCGTTCGCATGCCGCGCTCCTCAACCAGGGACCCCGTCCGGGCTCGTGGATCACGCTAGGCGGCGCCCCGGGGAGCGCAGCAGGGCCGAACGGCACCGGTCACGGCGTACCAAGGACCCGTGCGACACCGGCGCGGGCGGCAGGGACAAGGTCCCGCCGGGGACGGGCCGTTGTGCCCTGGCCCGCGGGTCGCGGGCGGAGCAGAGTTCACCGCAATGAGAAGGGTGGACCGATGGCGACAATGCGACCGCTGGGCCGCGACCGCTGTCTTGAGCTGCTGGCCTCCGTGCCGGTCGGCCGGGTGGTGTTCAGCATGCGGGCCCTACCGGCGATCCGGCCGGTGAACCACCTGGTGGACGGCAGCACCATCGTCATCCGCAGCAACCTGGGCGGCGCGCTGGCGTCCGCCGCCACGCAGAGCGGCGGGGTCGTCGTGGCGTACGAGGCGGACACGTTCGACCTCGACGGCCACACCGGCTGGACGGTGGTGGTCACCGGCGCCGCGAGGCTCGTCCTGGACCCCGTGCGGCAGGCGCGGTACGAGCGGCTGCTGCGGCCGTGGGTCGACGAGCCGATGAACTGTGTCATCGGCATCGACTGCGACCTCGTGACCGGCTACGAGCTGGCCGCGGCCGCCGTCTGAGCCACGCCGCCGGCTGCCGCGGATGACCTGTGCCGCGCCGCGGGCTGCTGCGGACGGCCTGTGCCGCGCCGCGGGCTGCTGCGGACGGCCCGTGCCGCGCCGCGGGCTGCTGCGGACGGCCTGTGCCAGCGCCGTCAGTTGCTGCGGATGGCCTGTGCCGTCTTCGTGGCCCATGCCAGCGCCGCCAGTTGCTGGGGCAGCATGTCGGCGCCCGCGGCCGTCGCGGTGCCGTGCTCATGGGCCTGGACGGCGGCGAGCACGTCGCCGAGCGGGCCGGTGCCGTGCAGCAGGGCGTCGCGGACCATCGCCGCGAGGGGGAGCTTGCCGGCGAGGGTGTCGACCGGCAGGCCGAGCAGGCCGGCGACGGCGTCGAGCAGCCCGGCGGTGAACGCCTCGTCGCCGGAGAGCCCGGTGCTCTCGGCGATCAGCCGGCACAGCTGCGCGTGGACGAGGATGTCGGCGGTCTGCTCCTCCCCGGCCTCGGTGAGGTCACCGATCAGCATGAGCGTCACCCAGTTGCGGATCTGCGCGGTGCCGAGCATGACGACCGCCTCGTGGACCGACGACACCCGGTGCGCCGCGCCCGTGGCAGCGGTGTTGACCGCCTGGAGCATCCGGTAGCTCAGCGCCGGGTCGCTCGACACGATGGACACGATGCGGTCCAGGCCGACGTCCGGCGCCATCAGCAGGCCGAGCAGGTGGACGCAGCGCAGCCGTGACGCGCTCAGCGTGCGGGCCGTGACGACGGCGGGGCGGCTGAGCGCGTAGCCCTGGAAGAGGTCGTATCCGCGTTCGTGCGCCTCGGTCACGTCCGCGGCGGTCTCCAGCCGCTCGGCCACGAACTTCAGGTGCGGGTATGCCCTGCGCACGTCGAGGATCGCCTGTCGCTGGGCGGCCGTGGTACCGAGGAAGTCGACCTTGACGTAGGTGGCCAGCGCGAACAGCCGCTCGTGGCCGGACCCGGACACGAAGTCGTCGAGGGCGATGACATACCCGCGTTCGACCAGGCTCGCGACGCCCGCCACGAGCCGGTCGTCGACGTCGACCGTCTCGAGGACCTCCAGGACGGCGTGCTCCGGGGCGAACGGCACCGGCAGCTCGCCGAGCAGGAAGTCCGCGGTCAGGTTGATGAAGCACGGCCGGCCGCCGGCGAGCTCCTCCAGGCCGACGGTGGTGAACGCGGCAACCATCACCTGGCTGGTCGCGAGGGCACCGCCGTTGGTTGCGGACCGGGCACCGGGCGAGTTGCGGAACAGCAGCTCGAACGCGGCGATGTCGCCCTGCCGATCGTAGATCGCCTGGCGGCCGACGTGGACATCGGTGACCTCAGGTATGACATTGGACATGGGGCTTCCCGATCCGTATGTGGTCGAACACCTTGCGTAGTCGATGGTGACCGGTGGGCACACCCGGCTGCGACGGCCGAACGTGCGCGAAGTTCGACGATCACCCGACACGGGCGTTCATCCCGGCGGTGAGGGGCGGCCGACGATGTGCGTCCGCGCGTGGGCGATGGCGGCGACGGTGTCGGGGAAGATCAGGCCGTCACGGCGGAGGCTCTCGGCCACGCCGAGCGTGGCGAGGACCTGGTCGTGGCCGGTGAGGACGCCGGACAGCAGGACGACGATGCCACGGCGGCGCAGGTGCGTGATCGCGTCGCCGAGCACGTGCGCGCCGGTGGCGTCGATGGTGGTGACGCGGGACATCCGCAGGATCACCACCCGGACGTCGGTGACCTCGGACAGCTCGATGAGGAAGTGGTGGGCGGCGGCGAAGAACAGCGGGCCGTCGAGCCGGTACGCCACGATGTGCTCGCTGAGCAGTTGGTGCTCCTCGGCGCTGTGGTCGCCGGGCTCCAGCGGCACCTGCTCGAGCCGGGCGCTGCGGGCGACGGACCGCAGCGCCAGCACCGTCGCCACGCCGATGCCGACGGCCACGGCGGCGACCAGGTCGAACACGACGGTCACGGTGAACGTCAGCGCCAGCACCAGCGCGTCGCCGCGGGTGGACCGGGCCAGCGCGACCAGCGTGCCCGCCTCGACCATCCGCACCGTGGTCGCCAGCAGGACCCCGGCGAGCGCCGCGAGCGGGATGCGGGACACCAGCGGCGCGGCGGCCAGCACGATCGCCGCCAGGGCGACGGCGTGGGTCAGCGCCGCCAGTTTCGACCCGGCACCGGCACGGACGTTGACCGCCGTGCGGGCGATCGCCGCGGTCGCCGGGATGCCGCCGAACAGCGGCGACGCGAGGTTCGCCAGGCCCTGGCCGAACAGCTCCCGGTCGGGGTCGTGCCGCTGGTTGACGCTCATCCCGTCGGCCACGGTCGCCGACAGGAGGCTCTCCAGCGCGGCGAGGGCGGCCACGGCGAGCGCGGAGGGCAGCAGCGTCCCGATCGCGGCGAGGTCGACGAAGCTCAGCGACGGTGCGGGCACGCCGGCCGGGAGCGCACCGATGCGGGCCAGGTCGAGCGGTGCCACCTCCGCCGTGATCGTCGCCGCGGCGACGGCGAGCAGCGAGAAGGGCAGTCCTGGCCGCAGGCGCGCGCCGAGCAGCATCACCGCCGCCACGCCCACGGCGACGCCGACGGGTGCGGGGTGGGGATGGCGGGCGAAGCGGACGATCGCGTCGGCGGCCACGGCCCAGACCTTGTCGCCGTGGGCGCCGGCGCCGCCGAGCGCGGCCGGCAGCTGCTGCAGGGCGATGACGACCGCGATGCCGGCGGTGAACCCCTCGATGACCGGGGTGGGCAGGTAGCGCACGTAGCGGCCGAGCCGGGCCAGCGCCAGCACGATCAGGACGAGACCGGCCAGCGCGCCGACCATGAGGACCCCGCGGGCGCCGAACTGCTGCACCACCGGCACCAGCACCACGGTCATCGCGCCGGTCGGGCCGGACACCTGCAGGTTGGAGCCGCCGAACACCGCCGCGACCGCGCCGGCCACCACCGCCGTGACCAGTCCCGCCTGGGCGCCCAGTCCCGACGTCGCGCCGAAGGCGAGCGCCAGCGGCAGGGCGACCACTGCCACCGTCAGTCCCGCCAGCAGGTCCCGGCGCGGGGCGCGGCGCACCGCGGCCCAGTCCGACCGCTGCGGCAGCAGGCCGGTCAGGCCCCAGCCGGCGGCGCGCCGCGTTGCCGACGCGGTCACAGGTCCCGCGCCTCGGCCTCGAGCTGCGCCAGCAGCCCTTCCCGATCGGTCAGCACCGCGCCCAGGATCCGCCGGCCCGCCGCGAGGAGGTCGGCCACGTCCGGGGTGCTCAACGCGTACACGACGAGCGCCCCGTCACGGGTCGACGTCACCAGGCCCGCCCTGCGCAGCACCGCGAGCTGCTGCGAGAGGCCCGCGGCCTCGACGTCGATCTCGGTCAGCAGCTCCCGGACGGGTCTCGGGCCGTTCTGCAGGAGCTCCAGCACGCGGATGCGCACGGGATGACCCAGCGTGCGGAAGAGTTCGGCCTTCGCCTGATACAGCGGCACGGGCATGCCGGCGGCCGCCTTCCCGATCTGCGTATTACGACATGGCGAGTTTAGCAGTTGCAAACAATTGCAAATAGCGGCCCGGGGCGGACGGGGCATCCCGGCCCGCGACGGCGGGACCTTCGGCCCGTGCGGCCCGTCGGCGCCGAGGTCAGGGTGGGGAGATAGGACGGACCCCCATGGAAGGGAGCAGGTCGATGAGTTCGCTGCTGGTACGAGACGTGATGAGCACCAGTGTGGTCACCGTGGCACCCGAGCTCGGGTACAAGCAGATCGTCGACCTCCTCGTCGAGTTCGGCGTCAGCGCGGTGCCGGTCGTCGACCCGCGGCGCCGGGTGCTGGGGGTGGTCTCCGAGGCGGACCTGCTGCACAAGGTCGAGTTCAACGGCGAGGACGTGCACGCCAGGCTCTTCGAGCGCCGCCGCCGGCGCCTCGCCAAGGAGAAGGCGACCGGCGAGACCGCCGCGTCGCTGATGACGGCGCCGCCGGTCACGATCACCACGACGGCCACGCTCACTCAGGCGGCCCAGCTGATGGAGCACCGCAACGTCAAGCGGCTCCCCGTCGTCGACGACGACGAACTCCTGGTCGGCATCGTCTCGCGGCGCGACCTGCTGCGCCGGTACCTGCGCGAGGACGACGTCATCCGCGCCGACGTCATCGAGTCGGTCCTGCGCGGCATCATGTGGATCGACCCGATCGAGGTCGACGTCGCCGTCACCGGCGGGCACGTCACCCTGGCCGGGAAGATCGACCGGCGCAGCAGCGCCCAGATCGCCGTCCGGCTGATCCGCGGCCTCGACGGCGTCGTCGGTGTCACCGACGACGACCTCAAGTGGGGCTTCGACGACACGACCACCCGGCTGAGCCACACGTTCGACGCCTGACCGGCCGCCGGCGACCAGGGCACCGGCAAGAACTGACCTGACGGAGGCCGACATGTCATCACGGATCAGGATCGTCGTGGGCTTCGACGGCTCCGCGGACTCCTGGGCCGCGGCCCGTTTCGCCGCCGCCGAGGCCGCAGCCGAGACCGCCCGCGAGACCCGCGAGACCGCCGCCGCGGCCGCCTGTGCGGCAACCGGCGTGGCAGCCACCCAGGCCGCCGCCCAGGTCGTCCCGGGCCGCGGCCTGGTCCGCCTGGTGCACTCGCTGCTCGACCGGGTCGCCTACGCGACCCTGCTGCCGCCCGACCTGACCGCGGACGCCGAGGCCGAGGCACGTCGGCTGCTCGACCTCGCCGCCGACGACCTGGCGCACGCGCATCCGGGCATCGATGTGCAGACGATGCTCGTGCAGCGGGCGCCGGGTGCCGCGCTGGTCCGGATCTCGCGTTCGGCCGACCTGATCGTCCTCGGCCGCCACGGGCACGGCAGGGCACCGGCCGGGGGAGGGTTCCAGCGCATCCATGCCGGCGCCGTCGCGACGCACGTGATGGCCTACGCGTCGTGCCCCGTCGTCGTCGCGGCGACCGTGGACGCCGACGCGGTCCGCCGCCCGGTCGTGCTCGGCCTCGACGCGGCATCGCCCTCGGCGGCGGCGATCTCCTATGCCTTCGAGGCGGCGCAGCGCCGCGGCACCAGCATCCGGGTGTGCTACATCAGCACCTCCGGCGACCGGCCCGGCGACCCGCGGGACGACGCCGACTCGCGGCTGCTGCTCAGCCAGGCACTGGCCGGCTGGCGCGCCGCCTTCGCCGACGTGCCCGTCGCCCTGGACGTCCTGCACGGCGTCGACCCTGCGGCCAGGCTGCTCGACGCGGCCGCGACCGCCTCACCCTGGTCGTGGGCGCCTGCGAACGCGCCGGCGTGCCCGGCACCGGCCCCGGCGCGGTGCCCGGCACCCTCGTGCGCAACGCCGTGTGCCCGGTGGCCGTCGTGCGGACCCAGCGGCAGGCGAGCACGCATCCGGCCGCCGTCGGCTGAGCGACCGGCCGGGCGGGACCTTGGTCATTGCCGGCCGGGTCCTGCGGCTCTGTGGGCGGTGCCAGGACCGCCGAAGGATGAAGGTGTGGACCGCAGCGGTCCGTGCCGCCCTCGGGAAAGGAAGTGATGACGGTGACCGGGACCCTTGCCCCGTCGCTCGCCGAACAGTTCGACGTGCCCGTCGAAGGCACAGTACCGGCGGTCGACCGTCTGGTGACCAAGGGACTGAAGGCGCTGGACGCCTACGCCGCGCTGAGCCAGGAGCAGATCGACCACATCGTGAAGAAGGCCTCCGTCGCGGCGCTCAGCCAGCACGGCCGCCTCGCCGAGCTGGCGATCGAGGAGACCGGCCGCGGCGTGTTCGAGGACAAGGCGGTCAAGAACGTCTTCGCCTCCGAGCACATCGCCCACAGCCTCGCCGGGCTGCGCACCGTCGGCGTCGTGTCCCGCGACGAGATCAACGGCATCGTCGAGATCGCCGAGCCGGTCGGCGTCGTGTGCGCTGTCACGCCGGTGACCAACCCGACGTCGACCACGATCTTCAAGGCATTGATCGCGCTGAAGACCCGCAACCCGGTGGTGTTCGCGTTCCACCCGGCCGCGCAGCGGTGCAGCGCCGAGGCCGCGCGGGTCGTCCGCGACGCCGCGATCGCCGCCGGCGCCCCACGCGACTGCGTGCAGTGGGTCGAGGCGCCGTCCATCGAGGCGACGCAGACGCTCATGCAGCATCCCGGGGTGGCCGTCATCCTCGCCACCGGCGGCGCTGGGATGGTCCGCGCCGCCTACTCGGCCGGCAAGCCGGCGCTCGGTGTGGGGCCCGGCAACGTCCCCGCCTACATCGAGCGCAGCGCCGACGTGGTGCGGGCCGTGCACGACATCGTGGTCTCCAAGACCTTCGACCACGGCATGATCTGCGCGTCCGAGCAGGCCGTCATCCTCGACGAGGCCATCGCCGAGCAGGCCGTGGCCCAGTTCGAGCGGCTGCACGCCCACGTGGCGACCCCGCACGAGAAGCAGCTGCTGGAGCAGTTCATCTTCGGTACCTCCGCCGCGAAGCTCAACCCGGACGTGGTGGGCCGCTCCGCGGCCTGGATCGCGGCCGGTGCCGGCTTCGAGGTCCCCGCCGGCACGTCGGTCATCCTGGTGCCCGTCGGCGGCGTCGGCCCGCACGAGCCGCTGACCCGGGAGAAGCTGTGCCCGGTCCTCGCCATGCTGCGGGCAGGCTCGCAGGAGGAGGGGTTCCGCCTCGCCGAGCAGATGGTCGAGCTCGACGGGCTCGGGCACAGCGCGGTCATCCACACCGCCGACGCAGCGACCGCGGAGGCCTACGGCCAGCGGGTCAAGGCGGTCCGGATCATCTGGAACTCGCCCTCCTCGCAGGGCGGCATCGGCGACGTCTACAACGCCTTCCTGCCGTCGCTGACGCTCGGCTGCGGCAGCTACGGCCGCAACTCGGTGTCCGGCAACGTGTCCGCGGTCAACCTGCTCAACATCAAGCGCATCGGGCGCCGGACCAACAACCTGCAATGGTTCAAGATCCCGCCGAAGATCTACTTCGAGCCCAACGCCATCCGGTACCTCTCCGACATGCCCGACGTGCACCGCGTCACCATCGTCACCGACCCGACGATGACCCGGCTCGGCTACGTCGACCGCATCCGCGGCGTCCTGCGCGGCAGCGTCAACCCGGTCACCGTGCAGATCCTCGACAACGTCGAACCGGAGCCCACCATGGCGACAGTGGAACGCGGCGCGGAGCTCATGCGCTCGTTCCGGCCCGACACGATCATCGCGCTCGGCGGGGGCTCGCCGATGGACGCGGCCAAGGTGATGTGGCTGCTGTACGAGCACCCCGGCGTGGAGTTCACCGACATGCGGGAGAAGTTCTTCGACATCCGCAAGCGGGCCTTCACGTTCCCGACCCTCGGCCGGCTCGCCCGCCTCGTCTGCATCCCCACCACGTCCGGCACCGGCGCGGAGATCACCCCGTTCGCCGTCATCACCGACACCAAGACCGGCATGAAGTACCCGCTCGCCGACTACGCGCTCACCCCGAGCGTCGCGATCATCGACCCGGTCCTGACCGCCGACCTGCCGCCGAACGTCACCGCGGACAGCGGCTTCGACGCCCTGACCCACGCCACCGAGGCGTTCGTCTCCGTGTACGCCAACGACTACACCGACGGCCTGGCCCTGCACGCGATCAAACTGATCTTCGAGCACCTGCCCGCCGCCGTCCACCACGGCCGCACCGACCCCGTCGCCCGGGAGAAGATGCACAACGCCGGAACGATCGCCGGCATGGCCTTCGGCAACGCCTTCCTCGGCATGGTCCACGCCCTCGCGCACACCCTCGGCGCCACGTTCCACATCGCCCACGGGCGCACCAACGCGATCCTGCTGCCGCACGTCATCCGGCACAACGGCCAGGTGCCGGCGAAGCTGACCGCCTGGCCGAAGTACGAGCGGTACGTCGCCCCCGAACGGTTCCAGCAGATCGCGCAGGCGCTCGGGCTGCCGGCCCGCACACCGCAGGAGGGCGTCGAGTCCTACGCCGCCGCCGTGGAGCGGCTGCGCACCGAGGTCGGCATCGAGCCGTCGTTCCAGGCCGCCGGCGTCGACGAGCAGACGTTCCTCGACGCGCTGCCGCAGCAGGCGATGAACGCCTACCTCGACCAGTGCGCCCCGGCGAACCCGAGGATGCCCATGCTCGAGGACCTCCGCGGGATCATGCGGACCGCCTACTACGGGACCACCCGGTCATGAGCATGACGCTCACCACGGACCCGGCCGTACGCCCGCCAGGCGGACCGACCCGCCTGGCGGACGAGGACCTGACCGCGATGCTGCTCATCAGGCACTTCGAGACACGGCTGCTGCAGCTGTTCGACGCCGGGCGCCTCGACGGCACCACCCACACCTGCCTGGGCCAGGAGTACGTGCCGGTCGCGCTGTGCCGGCTGCTGGAGGCCGGCGACTGGATCGTCAGCAACCACCGCGGGCACGGCCACTACCTCGCCAGGTACGACGATCCGGCCGGCCTGCTGGCCGAGATCATGGGCCGGGACGGTGCGATCTGCAACGGCGTCGGCGGCAGCCAGCACCTCTACCGGGAAGGGTTCCTGTCCAGCGGCGTGCAGGGCCAGACGCTGCCGATCGCCGCCGGGATCGCGTTGCAGCACAAGCTGTCCGGCCACCACGCGCTCGCCGTCGTGTTCATGGGCGACGGCACCTGGGGCGAAGGCGCCGTCTACGAGGCGCTCAACATGGCGGCCCTGTGGCGGCTGCCGTTGCTCGTCGTCGTGGAGCACAACGGCATCGCCCAGTCGACGCCGACACCGGCCCACCTGGCGGGCAGCATCGCCGGGCGGGCCGCCGCGTTCGGGATCGCACACGAGCTCGTCCGCTCGACGGACGTCAACGCGATCCGGACGCAGCTGCACGCGGCGGTCACCCGGGTACGGGACCAGCACCGGCCGCTCGTCGTGGAGCTGCGCACCACGCGGCTCGGCCCGCACAGCAAGGGCGACGACGCGAGACCGGCAGAGGCCGTCGCGGCCGCCCGCGCCCGCGACTGGTGCACCGGCTACGCGGACCGCTTCCCGGAGCAGTTCGCGGCATCGGACCGCCTGGCGCGGCAACGGATCGACGCCGTCGTCGCCGACGTGCAGCAGCGGCCGCCCGCGACATGGAGCGGGCGATGACCGGCCCGGCCCGGCCCGAGCGGGTCGCGGAGAACCTCAACCGGGCCCTGCACGAGATCCTGCGCGACGACCCGGCGGCGGTGCTGCTCGGCGAGGACGTCGCCGACCCGTACGGTGGCGCCTTCAAGATAACCCGAGGGCTCAGCTCCCGGTTTCCGGATCGCGTGCTGAACACGCCGCTGAGCGAGGGCGGATTCGCCGGCGTCGCGAGCGGGATCGCGCTGCGGGGCGGCGCCGCGATCGTCGAGATGATGTTCAGCGACTTCGTCACGCTCGCCTTCGACCAGATCGTCAACTTCGCCGCCAAGTCGGTGAGCATGTACGGCCGGCGGCTGCCGATGCGCCTCGTCGTGCGCTGCCCGACCGGCGGCGGGCGCGGCTACGGACCGACCCACAGCCAGAGCCTGCAGAAGCACTTCCTCGGGGTGCCGCACCTGCACCTCGCCGAGGCCTCCGCGTTCCACGACAACACCGCGCTGCTCCCGCAGCTGCTGCGCCGAGGCGAGCCGTGCCTGCTGTTCGAGGACAAGACCCTCTACCCGCAGCGGGTGCACACCGGCGGGGTCGTGGACGACCTGTTCCGGTTCGACTTCCTCGACGAGGAGCGCCTCCTCGCACGGGCCTACGTCGACGGCGTGCCGAGGGACGGCTGTGACTGCCTCATCATCGCCCCCGGAGGCGTCGCGGCGCGGGCGCTGGCCGCGGCCCGCCGGCTCTTCCTGGACCAGGAGCTGGTCTGCCAGGTCGTGGTGCCGTTCCAGCTGTATCCGTTCGACGTGGCACCGCTGCTGGACCTCGCCGCCGCGGCGCAGCACGTCCTGATCGCCGAGGAGAGCACCCCGGGCGGCACGTGGGGCGGAGAGGTCGCCGCGGACCTGCACGAGCGTGCCTGGGGGCGGCTGCGCCGGCCGGTGCTGCGGCTGACGTCGCTGGACAGCGTCATCCCCGCCGCCGTGCACCTCGAGCGGCGGGTGCTGCTGCAGGAGACGACGATCCACGACACGATCAGGGAGGCTGCCGGTGCGTGAGATCCGCCTGCCGAAGCTCAACAGCAACGACGTCGCCTACACGCTCGTGGAGTGGTACGGCCACGACGGCGGGCACGTCGCCGAAGGTGCCGTCGTGGCGCTCGTGGAGACGTCCAAGACCGCCGAGGACCTGACCGCGCCGGCCGGCGGCATCCTGCACCGCACGGTCGGTGCGCCGGCGGAGTGCGCCCACGGCGACGTCGTCGGGTACCTCTTCGAATCCGACGCCGAACGGACCGCCTTCCTCGCCGCACCGCCGCACGACACGGCGCACGGCGTCACCGGCAGCCACCCGGGGCTGATCGTGACCGAGCCGGCCCGCGTGCTGATCGAGCAGGCCGGTGTGGACCCCGCCCGCCTGGCCGGCCTGGGCAGGACGGTGATCAGGCGCAGCGACGTGCTGGCGCTGCTCACCGAGCAGCGCCCCGCCGGCGGCACCAGCCATCCGCTGACCCGGCAGCAGCGCAGCGTCGCCGACGTCGTCACCAGGTCCCACCTGTCGATCCCCGCGGCGTACACGGCGATCCGCGTCGACGCCACCCGCGTTGCCGCGCTGCGGCGGCAACTGCCCGCGGCCGCGGGGCGCACGGTCGGCACGGTCGAGCTGCTCGTCAAGGCCGTCGCCGGGCTCCGGGACCGGTATCCGCTGTGCTTCGGGGCCTACCAGGACGACGCGTCCGTCCTCGTGCCGGACGGTGCCCACGTGGCCGTCACCGTCGACGCCGGCGAGGGTCTCTACCTGCCGGTCGTGCGGCACGCCGGCGAGCTGTCCCACGCGCAGATCGGCGATGTCCTGGCCGCGTTCACCGGCAAGGCCCGGCACGGCACCTTCCGCGCCGACGAGCTCACCGGCGCCAACATCGGCCTCTCGCTGACCAACTACACCGATGTCCTGTTCACCCAGCCGATCATCCCGCCCGGCACCAGCTGCATGCTCACGCTGTCCGGCACCCACCGTGACGCCGTCGTGGCGGCGGACGGCACGGTCGTGGCGCGCAGCTGGTTCGCGCTGGGCCTCGCATACGACCATCGCGTCGTCAACGGCCGGGACGCGGTGGTCTTCCTCCGCGACGTCAAACGCGCCCTGGAGCGTGCCGCGGGGGCCGTGGGTCCCGTGAAGGCGTGACCATTGACCCTGCTGCCGGGTCCGCGTCCAGGCGATCGTTGAGGAGAGCCACCGATGGGAGCCTGCCATGACACAGCACCTGCGAGCCGAGATCGACCAGGTCGCCGAGGCCTCGATCGCGGCACTGCGTGCACCGTCCATCCTCAACACCCAGCCGTGGCGGTGGCGGCTGGCCGGCAACCACGCCGAGCTGTGGGCCGACCGGTCCCGCCAGCTCGACGGGCTCGACCCCGACGGCAGGCTCCTGCTGCTCAGCTGCGGCACAGCCCTGCACCACGCCACGGTCGCGCTGCTCGCCGCCGGCTTCGACGCCGACGTCGCCCGGCTGCCCGACCCGGCCAGGCCCGACCTGGTCGCACGGGTCCGGCAGGGGCGCCCCTGCCCGCCGGACAGCCTGCTGTACCGGGCGATCTACCAGCGACGCACCGACCGGCGCCCGTTCGACGACGCCCGGCCCGCTGACGCGGTCCTCGACGAGCTGCGCGCCGCCGCCGAGCGGCACGGAGTGCACCTGCACGTCGTCCGCGACGACCAGGTGACCGCGTTTGCCTCGGCGGTCGCGCACGCCGGTGACGTGGAACACGGCGACCCGCGCTTCCGCGACGACGTGCTCGCCTGGACGACCCGGGCGCGGGAGGACCGCGACGGCGTGTCGCCCCGCAGCACCGTCGCGCCGACGCACCGCGCCATCGCGCCGCGGGACTTCAACCTCGCCCGGCCCGCCACCCTCGACCCCGGCACCGGCTCGGACCGTGGCACCGTGTACGTCATCCTCACCGTGGACGCCGAGGAGCCCGCCGACTGGGTCGCCGCGGGCGAGGCCCTGTCCGACATGTGGCTCACCCTCACCGCCCGCGGGCTGGCCGCGTCGCCGATCAGCGAGGTCATCGAGGTCCTGCCGGTCCGCGTGGCCCTGCAGCGGCTGCTCGGCGGCGTCGGCCACCCGGCGATCGCGATGCGGATCGGGGTCCCCGTCGACGGCATCGAACCCGTCCCGGCGTCGATCCGGCGCTCCGGCACCGACACCATCGGCCTGCCCTGACAGCCGTGAACGGCGGCACGGCCCCCGCCGACAGCGTAACCTCGGGCTGGTATGCCCGGACGGACTGCTGACCTGACCCCCACAGCCTGAATACGCATATCGGAGAAAGGACGTCCGGTGACCACTGTCGCGGACCGCACCACCGACGAGAACCTCACCAGCGCGCTCGGCCGGCCAAGCGACGACGAGGTCGCGCAACTGGACGCGTGGTGGCGGGCGAACAATTACCTGACGATCGGCCAGATCTACCTGCAGGGCAACCCGCTGCTGCGCCGCCCGCTCGAACCGGGTGACATCAAACCCCGGCTGCTCGGGCACTGGGGCACCAGCCCCGGCCTGTCGCTGATCTACGCCCACGTGTCACGGCTGATCCGCCTGACCGGCCAGGAGGCGATCTACCTCGCCGGTCCCGGCCACGGCGGCCCCGCCCTGGTGGCCGCCGGCTACCTGGAGGGCACCTACAGCGAGATCTACCCGGCGGTGCCCCAGGACGAGGCAGGGCTGCTGCGGCTGTTCCGGCAGTTCTCCAGCCCCGGCGGCATCCCCAGCCACGTCTCGGTGACCACGCCCGGCTCCATCCACGAGGGCGGCGAGCTCGGCTACGTCCTCGTGCACGCGTTCGGCTCCGTCATGGACAACCCCGACCTGCTCACCGTCGCGGTCGTCGGCGACGGCGAGGCGGAGACCGGGCCCCTCGAAGGCTCCTGGAAGGGCATCTCCTTCATCAACCCCACCCGCGACGGTGCCGTCCTGCCGATCCTGCACCTCAACGACGCGAAGATCGCCGGGCCGACCGTGCTCGGGCGCAAGGACCCGGCCGAGGTCCGTTCGCTGCTGGAAGGGCACGGCTACGAGGTCCTGGAGGTCGGCGGCGACGACCTGCCCGGCATGCACCACCGCTTCGCCGCCACCCTCGCCGAGGCCTGGGGGAAGATCCGGGCGATCCAGCGCTCCGCCCGCGGCGGCGACTGGGACGGCAAACGCCCGCACTGGCCGATGATCATCCTGCGGTCGCCGAAGGGCTGGACCGGCCCCGAGGAGGTCGACGGCATCAAGGTCACCGGCACGTGGCGCTCGCACCAGGTGCCGCTGTCCGGCGTCAAGGACAACCCGGAGCACCTGGCGATCCTGGAGACGTGGCTGCGCTCGTACCGGCCGGAGGAGCTCTTCGACGACGCCGGCGCACCCGTCGCACTGGTCCGCGGCCTGACACCGGACGGCGAGCTGCGGATGAGCGCCAGCCCGCACGCCAACGGCGGCCTGCTCACCCGCGACCTCGACCTGCCCGACTTCCGCGGCTACGCCGTGGAGGTGAAGACGCCGGGCGCCGAGCACGCGGAGTCGACCCGGCGGCTGGGGGAGATGCTGCGCGACGTGTACAGCGGCAACCCGGACCGGTTCCGGCTGTTCTGCCCCGACGAGACCAACAGCAACCGGCTCGGCGCCGTCTTCGAGGTCTCCGACCGGGCGTTCATGGAACGGGTCACCGACACCGACGTCGCGCTGAGCCGCGACGGCCGGGTCATGGAGGTGCTGTCGGAGCACAACTGCCACGGCTGGCTGGAGGGCTACAACCTCACCGGGCGGCACGGCATGTTCGCCACCTACGAGGCGTTCGCGATGGTGTCGGCGTCGCAGACCGTCCAGCACGGCAAATGGCTGCAGGAGGCGAAGCGGCTGCCGTGGCGGGCGAAGGTCCCCAGCCTCAACGTGCTGCTCACCTCCACCGCCTGGCGCAACGACCACAACGGCTTCTCCCACCAGGGCCCCGGCCTCATCCAGGTCGTGCTCACCCAGCGCGGCGACGTCGCCCGCGTCTATCTGCCGCCGGACGCCAACACACTGCTGTCCGTCGCCGACCACTGCCTGCGGTCCCGCTCGTACATCAACCTCATCGTCATCGACAAGCAACCCCAGCTGCAGTGGCTGAGCATGGACGAGGCCGTGGAGCACTGCGCGCAGGGCGCCGGCATCTGGGACTGGGCCGGCACCGACGACGGCAGCACCGACCCCGACATCGTCCTGGCGTGCGCCGGCGACGTCGTGACCATGGAGACCGTCGCCGCGGCCCAGATCCTGCGGGAGCGGCTGCCGAAGCTCAAGGTGCGCGTCGTCAACGTCGTGGACCTCATGACGCTGCCACGGCCGAAGGACCACCCGCACGGGATGAGCCCGACCCGGTTCACCGAACTGTTCACCGACCGTGTCGACGTCGTCTTCGCCTTCCACGGCTACCCGGGCGCGATCCACCAGCTCGTGCACGGCCGGCCGGACGCCGACCGGTTCCGGGTCCGCGGCTTCATCGAGGAAGGCACCACCACGACCCCGTTCGACATGACGGTCCGCAACCGCGCGTCGCGCTACCACCTCGTGATGGACGCCATCAACAACGCCAAGCGGCTGCCCCGTGGCGCCGCCGAGCTCAAGGCGTGGTGCGAGCAGAAACTCGCCGAGCACGAGGCGTACGTGGTGGAGCACCTCGAAGACATGCCCGAGGTGCGCGACTGGACCCTCGGCGACTGGGCACAGCAGGGATGACCACGGCAACCGAGGCGCTGGCCCGGGCGGCGGACACCGCCCGGCTGGCGCCGTCCGTGCACAACACCCAGCCGTGGCGGTGGGTCGTGCGCGGCGACCGGCTCGAACTGTTCGCCGTGACCGACCGGCAGCTGCACGAACAGGACCCCGCCGGCCGGCTGATGCTGCTCAGCTGCGGCGCGGCCCTGCACCACGCCCGGGTCGCCCTGGACGCGGAAGGCTGGACCCACCGCGTGGAGCGGCCGGCCGGTGAGCCGCTCGCCGTCGTCCACGCCGAGCACGCCGGACCCGCCGACCCGTCCGCGATGCGCCGCCTGCAACTGCTGCAGGTCCGGCGCACCGACCGGCGGGCGGTCAGCGACGAGCCGGTCCCGCCGGAGGTCCGGCAGGCACTCACCGCCGCCGCCGGCCGGGGCGGCGCCCGCCTGGAGCTGCTGCACCGGGACCGGGTCCTGGAGCTCGCCGTCATGGTCGAGCACGCCGGTGACGCCGAGCGGCACGACGAACGGATGCAGGCCGAGACCGCCGCGTGGGTCGGCGGTGACCGGCCGGCAGGGACCGGCCTGCCCGACGCGGTCATCCCGGTCGAACTGCCGCTCACCACGGTTGCCGAACGCGACTTCGGGGTCAGCGGCACCCTGCGCGCCGGTGCCGGGCACGACACCGCCGCCGCCTACGCCGTGTTGTACGGCGACGGCGACGAACCGGCCGACTGGCTGCGGGCTGGGGAGGCACTCAGCGAGGTGTGGCTCACCGCGACCGAGCACGGGGCCGCCGTGCTGCCGCTGAGCAGCCCGGTCGAGCTTGACTTCACCCGGCAGGCGCTGCGCCGCATGCTCGGCGAGGTCGGCTACCCGTACCTGGTGCTGCGCCTCGGCATCAACGACCCCGACCACGCCGGCCCGGCGCACACCCCGCGACTGCCGGTCGAGCAGGTCATCGACATCGAGGACTGAGGCCGGTACTGACGGTGCCGGGCCTGCCCACGGCCTCCGGTAACGCGCCGCGACGGTGTCCCGCTCCTTACTGTGAGGGGCACGATCGGCGGTGGGGAGGCGGGCGTGGGCACGTTCGGCGTGTGGTTCAGGTCCGGTACGGGGGCGCGCCGCCGTCGCGAACGGTCGGCCGTTGCGTGGCACACGACGCCCGTCACCCCGGACGCCGTGCGTCTCGCGCTGCGCCACGCCCTCAGGGACCGGTGCGACGCGGCGCTGCGCGACGACTCCACGGTGCGGGACCCGGCGGCGTTCGACGCCGCGGTGCGGCAGCTCGCCGCGGCCCTGCCGTTTCCCGTCCACGTGACCGTGGACGACGTACCGCTCGCACCCGAGGCGGCGTCGACGGCCTACGCCGTGATCTGTGAGGCGCTCGCCAACGTCGTCGGCCACGCCGAGGCGCGCCGGGCGATCGTCACCGTGCGCCGGCACGGCCCGACCGTCCAGCTCTCGGTGACCGACGACGGGTCCGGCGGTGCCCAGCCGGTCATCGGCGGCGGCATCGTCGTGCTCGCCGCCCGGGTCGCCGCGCTCGGCGGGATGTTCCACGTCGACAGCCCACCCGGCAGCGGCACCCACGTGACCGTCGAACTGCCGTACACCACGCGCGAACGCTGATCCGTCGGCGGCAGGCGCACCACGACGCCCGTGCCGGTGCCGGCCCGGGGCAAGGCCGACGGCCGGCGCGACGTGGCCGGAGTCCGGCGCGGCCAGGTCACGCGCACCCGGCCGAGGGCGTCTGCGCAGTTCAGGCGGTCGGTGCGACGGTTACCGGGATGCCGTTGAGGACGCTGTTGCCCGACAGCGGGTCGATCGCGTGGTCGTCGGTGAGGATGTTGCTGTTGACGCCTGGCCGGGCGGCAGCGACCGGCATCCGGGTCCCCGGCGCGCCGTGGCCCCAGCCGTGCGGCAGGCTCACCACGCCCGGCATGACCGTGTCGGTGACCTCGACGGCCACGGTGAGCGTGCCGACCCGTGAGGCGACCGTCGCCTGCGCGCCGTCGGCGAGGTGCAGCGCGGCCGCGTCGTGCGGGTGGACCTGCAGCGTGCACCGGTCGCGGCCCTTCATCAGCGCCGGTACGTTGTGCATCCAGCTGTTGTTGGAGCGCAGGTGCCGCCGGCCGACCAGGACCAGCCCGTCGGCGGGGCGGTCCAGCACCGCCCGGAGCCGGGCGACGTCGGCGGCGACGGGTTCGGGGCACAGCTCGACCTGCCCGCTCGGTGTCCGCAGCACCTCCGGGATCCGCGGTTGCAGTGGCCCGAGGTCCAGTCCGTGCGGGTGGTCGAGGAGCCTGCGCAGCGTCAGCCCGCCCGCACCGGCGCCGAAGCCGTCGCCGTAGGCGCCGAGCCGCAGCCGGGCGTCGAGGAGGCGCTCGGCCGGGCCGTCGCCGTCGACGAGCGCCCGCAGGTCCGCCACGGTTCGGCCGGCCACCGGCGAGTCGGGGTCGTCGGCGGCGCGCTGCAGCAGCTGCGCCAGCAGGTACTCGTGCCCGGTGGCCACGTCCGCGGCGCCCTGCCCGGCGGCGATCAGGGTGAGGCGGGCGAGGATGTCGCTCTCCTCCATGCCGCCGGGGTCCTTCGGCAGCACCGGCGGGGAGTACGCGGCCATGTTGTGCACGACCAGGGTCAGGAACGCGAAGTCGTAGTGCCCGACGCGGGCGGGGTCGGTCGGCGGCAGGATCACGTCGGCGTGCCGGGTGGTCTCGTTGAGGTACGGATCGACGCTCACCATGAACTCGAGCCCCGCCAGGGCCTCGTCGAGCCGGGCGCTGTTCGGCGTCGACAGCACAGGGTTGCCGGCGACGGTGACGACGGCCCGGACCTGCCCGTCGCCGGGCGTGGTGATCTCGTCGGCGAGGGTCGCGACCGGCAGCTCGCCCTTGACCTCCGGCAGCCCCCGCACCCGGCTGGTCCACCTGCCGACGCGGAAACTCTTCCCGCCCGGCCGTGTGGCCTGCCGGGCGTGCGGGGCGAGGGGGAACATCACCCCACCCGGCCGGTCCAGGTTGCCGGTGAGGACGTTGACGACGTCGACCAGCCAGCTGGTCAGCGTGCCGAACTCGACCGTGCAGGTGCCGATCCGGCCGTACACGGCGGCGGCGGGCGAGGCGGCGAGTTCCCGGGCGAGGCGGCGGATGTCGGCGGCCGGCACGCCGCAGCGGCCCGCGACGACCTCCGGTGCGAAGTCCTTGGCGAGGACCTCGACCTGCTCGACGCCGCGCACGTGCCCGTCGAGGTGGTCCAGCGTGACCAGGCCCTCGTCGAACAGCGTGTGGACGAGCCCGAACAACAGCAGCGCGTCACCGCCGGGCCGGATGAAGACGTGTTCGTCGGCGATCGCTGCGGTACGGGTCCGCCGCGGGTCGACGACGACGAACCGCCCGCCCCGGGCCTGGACGGCCGCCAGCCGGCCCGGGAAATCCGGGGCGGAGCACAGGCTGCCGTTGGACTCCAGGGGGTTCGCGCCGATCAGGACCAGCAGGTCGGTCCGGTCGACGTCGGGCACCGGGATCGCGTCGGGGTTGCCGTACAGGTAGCCGCACGAGACGTGCTTCGGCATCTGGTCCACGGTGCTGGCGGAGTACACGTTGCGGCTGCCGACCGCCCGCACGAGGGGGCCGCCGTACAGCGGCCCCGCCATCGTGTGGACGTTGGGGTTGCCCAGGTAGACGGCGACCGCGTCGCGCCCGTGCCGCGACACCACGCCGGTCAGCCCGGCCTCGACCGCGGCGAACGCCTCGTCCCAGCCGACCTCGTGGTGTTCGCCGTCGGCGCTGCGCAGCAGCGGCCGACGCAGGCGGTCGGGGTCGTGCACCACCTGCCCGAAGGTGGCGCCCTTCGGGCAGATGAAGCCGGCGCTGAGGACGTGGTCCCGGTCGCCGCGGGCCGCGGTGATCCGCTCGTCGGTGACGGTGAGCTCGAGACCGCAGACGGCCTCGCACAGCGGGCAGGTCCGGTAGGCCGTGCGGGTCGCGTCCATCGATGCCTCACCGTCGTTGGTCGAGGAACTCGTCGTCGTCAGCTTCGCCCGTGGGACGCGGTCCCAGCAAGCGCTGCCGCCGCCTTTCCGCGCCCGGCCCGCCGCGCCGGCCTCAGGTCACCGGCCCGCGGTGCCCGCGTCGGCCCAGGTCCGCTGTACCTGCTCCGGCGCGGCGCCTGCGTCAGGTCACCGGGACGCTGCGGCGGCGGAAGCCGGCGAGACCGGCCGCGACGAGGGCCACGGTGACGACGGTGAGGACCAGCAGCGGCAGCACCGTCACCGGCCCGCCGGGGACGCGGGGGATGTGGGTGAACGGGGACACGTCCAGCAGCGCCTGGCTCAGCTGCAGCGCGGCGCCGATCTGGCCCAGGACCACGCACACCGACAGCGCCGCCCAGCCGATCGCCGGTGCCCGGCGCGGCGCCAGCCCGAAGACCGCCACGGTCAGCGCCGCGAGGACCCAGATGGCGGGCAGCTGCACCAGCGCGCCGGCCAGCACCCGCGGGACCTCACGGCCGACGTCGCCGGTCGTCGCGCCGTAGAACAGCCCGGCGGCCAGACCGGTGACGAGCATGACGACGGTCGGGCCGAGGAACGCGAACACCAGGTGGCTGGCCGCCCACCGCAGCCGGCTCACCCCCGTGGCCAGCAGCGCCTCGCTGCGCAGCGCCGCCTCCTCGGTGCGCATCCGCAGCGCGGCGGAGATCCCGTAGGCGGCGACGGCGATCGCGCCGAGGCCGAGAGTCCCGGCGAGGAACACGTCCGCCGCCCCGGACGCGCCGCCGATGCGCTGCATGATCTTGGTGAGCTCCTCGTTGTCGGCCAGCAGGTCGGCGGAGGTCTTGGCGACCCCGCCGAACAGCAGCCCGCCGACGACGCCGAGGCCGACGAGCCAGGCGTACAGCGGCCCGCGGTGCAACCGCCACGCCAGCGCGAGCGGGCTCGACAGGCTCGGGGCGGCCTCCGCGGGGCCGAGGCGCGGTGGCAGCAGCCCGGCGCCGACGTCACGCCGTGCCGACAGGCGCAGCGCCAGGACGGTGAACGCGAGGGTGGCGACGATGATGACGCCGAACACCCACCAGTGGTCGCCGGCGTAGGCGTGCACGTTGTAGATCCAGCCGAGCGGCGAGACCCAGGTCAGCCACGACAGCCCGTCGGTCACGTCGCCGGCGCCGCGCAGCCCGAACGACACGCCGAGCACCGCGATGCCGATGCCCCTGGCCGCGCCGGCGCCCTCGCTGAGCTGCGCGGTCACCGCGCCGATCGCGCCGAACAGGATGCCGGCGAAGCCCCAGGCCAGACCCATCGCGAAGGCGCCGGCGGCCGGGGTTTGCTGGCTGATCATGCCCAGCGCCACCAGCACGCCGACGATCAGGCTCGCCCCGGTCATGGTCACGAGTGCCGCGGCCACCGCGGCGTGCCGCCCGACCACGGTGGCACCGAGCAGCTCGCGGCGCCCGGCCTCCTCCTCGACCCGGGTGTGCCGGATGACGAACAGCACCCCGATCAGTCCCATGATCACCATGCCGGTCGCGGCCCGCCAGAAGATCAGCGCGCCGAGGTTCGGGTCGGTGGGCTTCGGGCCGTAGAAGAGCAGCAGCAGCGGGCTGCTGCCGAGGTCGTCGATGTAGCCCTGCCGCTCGGCGTCGGTCTTGTACAGCGTCGCCGTGCCGGACGCCAGCGACAGCGGCAGGACGGCCAGGAACAGCATCCAGATCGGCAGCAGCACGCGGTCGCGGCGCACGATCAGCCGGGCGAGGGAGCCGGTGCCGGTGAAGGCGGTCATTTCGCCGGCTCCGTCTCGTAGTGGCGCAGGAAGAGCTCCTCCAGCGTCGGCGGCTGGCTGACGAGGCTGCGCACGCCGTGCGACGTCAGCTGCCGCAGCACGGTGTCCAGCTGGGCGGAGTCCACCTGGAGCCGCACCTGGTTGGCCTCGACGTGCAGGTCGTGGACGCCCGCCAGGTTCGCCAGCCCGTTGGGCGGCGTGCTCAGCTCGGCGGAGATGAACGTGCGGGTCAGGTGGCGCAGCTGGGTCAGGGTGCCGGTCTCGACGGTCCTGCCCTGCCGGATGATGCTGACCCGGTCGCAGAGCGCCTCGACCTCCGACAGGATGTGGCTGGACAGCAGCACGGTGCGGCCGCGGTGCTTCTCCTCCGCGATGACCTGCCGGAACACCTCCTCCATCAGCGGGTCGAGCCCGGAGGTCGGCTCGTCGAGCAGCAGCAGCTCGACGTCGGAGGCGAGGGCGGCGATGAGCCCGACCTTCTGCCGGTTGCCCTTGGAGTAGGCCCGGCCCTTCTTGCGCGGGTCGAGGTCGAAGCGCTCCAGCAGCTCGTCGCGCCGGGCGCGGTTGAGGCCGCCGCGGAGCCGGCCGAGCAGGTCGATGACCTCGCCGCCGGACAGGTTCGGCCAGAGCGTCACGTCGCCCGGCACGTACGCGAGGCGCCGGTGCAGCGACACGGCGTCGTGCCACGGATCGCCGTCCAGCAGGCGCACGGTGCCGCCGTCGGCGCGCTGCAGGCCGAGCAGGATCCGGATCGTGGTGGTCTTGCCCGCCCCGTTGGGGCCGAGGAAACCGTGCACCTCGCCCTGCGCGACGGTCAGGTCGAGACCGTCCAACGCTGTGGTCTGGCCGAACCGCTTGATCAGTCCGGCGACCGAAATGGAATTTTCCATGGTTCAGACGCTACACTCGTTTCACACAAGTGTGAAAGTACGTGTTGGACAATTGACGGATGGAACCGCAGATGCCCCAGCGACCGCAGCGTGACGAGGCCGCGTTACGCGCCTTCGTGGAGGACATGGCCAGGCTGCTCGGCGACTGGGGCTTCCCGCGCATGGCCGGCCGGGTCGTCTTCACCCTCATGGCCGCCGACGAGCGGTCCCTGAGCGCCGGCGAGCTCGCCGACCGCCTCGGCGCCAGCCCCGCCGCCATCTCCGGCGCGGTGCGCTACCTGGGCCAGCTCGGCATGGTGAACCGGGAGCACGTGCCCGGCTCGCGCCGCGACCGGTACCGTCTGGTCGACGACTCCTGGTACGAGGTGACCGTCGCCAAGATGACGCTGCTCAAGACCCTGGCCGACGCGGCGGGGCAGGGCGCGGAGGCGGCCGGCGGGTCCGGCACCGTCGCCGGCGCGAGGCTGGCCGGCATGCGCGACTTCTACGACTGGGTCCAGGCCAACATGCCGTCGCTGCTGGACCAGTGGGCCGCGGTCAAGGCCGCCAAGGCCGGCCGGCCCCCGCCGGACGCCACCGGCCCGGCGGCCGCGGACACCTCGGTCCGCCCCTGGTGACCCCGGCACCTTCGCCACTCAGCGCTGCGGCGTCAGGCGGAACACCGGCCAGCCGATCTCGGTGCGCCAGTCGGCGGTCGTCGGAGTGTCGCGGGGGCCGACCAGGTAGGTCTCGTCGACCGGGCCGTCAACCGCCAGGGCGTGCCCCACGACCCACGCCCCCAACCGGCCGTACGTCACGTCGATGTCGTCGTGCCGGCCGGAGTGCACGGCGACGGCGACGTCGACCGGTGGCAGCTCGACGACCTCGATGCGCCCCCGTGCGTGCGGTTCGCGGACCGGGCGGTACACCGTCATCGTCCCTTCGCCGGCGGTGAACAGCTCGTTGGCGTAGCGGCCGCCGGGCGGGCCGGTGCGCTCGGCCGGGCCGAACGCGGCGTCCAGCTCGCCCATCGCGCCGTCATACCAGGTGGTCGAGTCCTCCAGCGTGACGTGGCCGCGGACGGCGACGACGGTCCGGGCGGGCACGGAACGCAGCTCGACCTGGAGGTCCTCCCGGTCCGGGTGCAGCAGCCGGCGCAGCGACACGACGGCGGCCCGGGTCCGGTCCAGCTCGTCCTCCAGCCGGCGCAGGTGCCCGGTGATGAGGTCCGCGCGCCGTTGCGGGTCCTCGGCGGTGAGGATGGACCGCACTTCGGCGAGCGGTACATCGAGCTCGCGCAACCGGTGGATGACCTGCGCGGACGGGATCTGTTCCGTGGAGTAGTAGCGGTACCCGGTGAACGGGTCGACGGTTGCCGGCTCGAGCAGGCCGGCCTCGTGATACCGGCGCAGCGTCCGCACGCTCAGGTGCGTCAGCGTGGCGAACTCCCCGATGGTCAGTCCCTGGCGCATGCCTCCAGTCTTGACCCTCTCCCTGCGGGAGACTCCACCGTTGGCCTCATGAACCTCCCACCCGCCGTCACGGCATACCTGACCGCCCACAACGCTCGGGACGTGGACAGCGCGATTGCGTCGTACGCGTCCGACGCCGTCGTGATCGACGACGGCCGCACCTATCACGGCGTGGATGAGATCCGCGCGTGGCTGGCCGGTGCGGCGTCCGAGTACACCTACACCACCGACCTCATCTCCGCCGCGCGGCTCGACCAGGAGCACTACGACGTGGTGCAGCACCTGGTGGGCGACTTCCCGGGCGGCGTGATCGACCTGCACTACCGGTTCACGCTGCGCGGTGCCGCCATCGCCCGGCTGGTGATCGAGCCGTGAGGACGTGGTTCATCACCGGCGGGACGCCGGGTGGCTTCGGTCAGGCGTACGCCGACGCCGCGCTCGAAACGGGTGATCGGGTGGTACTGACCGCGCGGCGCCCCGAGCAGCTCCAGGAATGGGCGGGGCCGCACGGCGACCGCGTGCTGCTCCTGCCGCTGGACGTCACCGACGCGCTGCAGATCCGCCACGCGGTCGCCGCCGCCGAGCAGCGCTTCGGCGGGATCGACGTGCTGGTCAACAACGCCGGGCGCGGATGGTACGGCTCGATCGAAGGGATGGCCGAGGATACGGTACGCCGCACGTTCGACCTGAACTTCTTCGCGCTGCTCGCGGTGACCCGTGCGGTGCTGCCCGGCATGCGTGAGCGCCGCCGCGGCTGGGTGCTCAACATGTCCTCGGTCGCCGGCCTGCGCAATGCGACCGGCTTCGGCTACTACAGCGCCGCGAAGCACGCGGTCGAGGCGGTGACGGCGGCACTGCGCGAGGAGGTCGCCCCGCTGGGCATCCGCGTCCTGGCGATCGAGCCAGGAGCGTTCCGCACCAACGCCTATGCCGGGTTCGCCGACGAGCCGCTCACCGAGACCGTCCCCGCCTACCGCCGGATGCTGGAAGGCGTGCGGTCCGCGATGATCGCCCAGGACGGCACGCAGCCCGGCGACCCGCTGCGCGGTGCCCGCGCGGCCATCGCCGCAATGGCCGAGGATGCACCGCCACACCGGCTGGTACTCGGCAGCGACGCGTACGACGCGGTGACCTCGACGCTCCGCGAAGCACTGACCGACATCGCCCGGTCCGAGTCCGCCTCCCGCGCCGCCGACTTCCCGCCGGGCAACCTCGCCGGCCGGGCTCGTCTGCGGTCGACCGACCTACCGCAGTCGTTCGGCGAAGACGTCGACATGCTCCAGGAGTGACTGGGCGAACTCGACGGCCGGCAGCGTTCTTCCCCGTTGACGTTCCGCGTCCGTGATCGGCACGACGTTGATGACACGGACAGCACCCGCGCCGGTGCGGACGGAGTCCAGACCCTCAGCGCTCAGCGGCCCGGCAAGAAAGACCGCCCGGCACCCTGGAAAGGTCGGGAAGTCCTCGTCAAACCCGATCATGTGCCCCCAGTTCAGTTGCATGCCCGTCAGGAACGGGTGAATCGCCAGGTTGGCCATCCGCAGGGCGATGGCGCTCTCGTCGGAACGCGTGAGCCGCCCGCGTCGCCGCAATTGCAGTTCCGCCCGGCCGCCGCCGCCTGGTCCCGGTGCCGCCGGCATCTCGCTGGCCGCCATGCCGATGGTGGCGAACGAGGTCAGAGCCGCCGTCGGCGTGGGCCGATAGACGAGCACGTCCAGCCGGCTGATCGGGCCGTGCTCGTCTTCGAAGGTAAAGCCGTCGTCCTCCTCGCCATGGTGGGCGCGGTAGGCGTTGAAGACGTCCCGCAGGACATGAGCAGCGGCCATGGCCGCGGACTCTACCGCCGAGCGAGCGGGCACCGTTCACGGCGGGCCCACGGCGCCCCACCGGCAGTAGTCCTCCTGCAGGCACAAGCGGACGGGCACGGTGCGCGTCGTTCTCGTCCGGCGCAACGTCGCCCGCTGTTGCGTCAGAGGAGCATGCGGGCGATCGCCGCGAGGCCGACCACGACGATCAGCGCCCGCATCACCACTGGCGGCAGACGCCGGCCGAAGTGGGCTCCGGCGACACCGCCGAGGGTTGCTCCGGTTGCGATCAGCGCGACCACCTTCCAGTCGACGGACCCGGCGGAGATCAGCAGGAACGTGACCGCGGCGACCGCGTTCACGGCCGTGGTCAGCAGGTTCTTCAGGCCCGTGATGGACTGGATGTCCTCGGTGGTCAGCACGCTCATCAGACCGACGAGCAGGACGCCCTGGGCGGCGCCGAAGTAGCCGCCATAGATGCCGAGCAGGTAGACGCCGGCAACGACCGCCGCGAGGCGAGGGCCGGTCAGCGTCGCGAGGCGGCCGTGGCCGGTGCCGGTGTCGCGTCCCTGTGTGACGTGCCGCTGCAGCTTCGGGCCCCACACGACCATGGCAAGGCCGAGCGCGATCAGTACGGGGACGATCAACTGGAAGGCGGCAGCCGGCAGGGCCAGCAGCAGGATCGCGCCGGTGATGCCGCCGAGCACTGAGGCTGGCAGCAGGCGGCGCAGGACGCCGGCACGCCCGTGCAGCTCACGCCGGTAGCCGAAGGTGCCGGTGAGCCCGCCGCCGACCAGGCCGATGTTGTTGGAGACGTTCGCGACCAGCGGCGGGTAGCCGAACAGCAGCAGCGTCGGGAAGGTCACCAGGGTCCCGGAGCCGACCACCACGTTGATCATTCCGGCCCAGAACCCGGCCGCCAGAATCGCTATCGCTTCCGCCACACCGTCGATGATCGTCCCTGCCGGCCGGCTGCGCCTCCGGCCGGCCATACGTCAGGATCTGTGCCGGGCCGCGTAGCGGTCGAGCAGGATCGGCAGTCCGGTATGGATCCACCACGGAAGGCGCACGGCCCCGGCGGAGGATGGCGGGGCCGCCGCTGCGATGGATCGCCCCGGTCCAACCCCGCCGGAGCGCAGAGGGGCCGGCCCTGTAGGGCCAGCCCCCTTGTGCGAAACAGTCGCGCTTATCCGGTGAACGTGGCCGTGATCTGCGTGAACTGCCAGTTGTTCTGGGCGATGCCGCTGCAGTTGGACACGACGCCGCCGCCGGGGCAGGGGCGGTCCCGGTTGACGGACCAGAAGGCGAGGCGGGCGAGGTGGTGTGACTGTGCCCAGTCGCGGATCTGTTGCCAGTAGGCGACGGAGGTGAGTTCCTGCTGGTCGGACAGGCCGTTCATGCCGGAGATGCCCATGTGCCGGTAGGCGGTGTCGTCGTTCCAGCCGAATGCGGTCTTGAGCATGGTCTTGAGGCCTTCGGAGGCGCTGACGGTGCTGTTGTACATGTTGGCGCCGCCGCCGAAGTCGAACGGCATGATGGTGAAGACGTCGATGTTGGCGCCGGTGGATGCGGCGCGGTTGATGAGCTGCTGGGCGTAGTAGCCGGGGCCGGTCGTTGCGGTGCCGAACGTGATGATGGTCTTGAGGGTCGGGTTGTTCTGCTTGACGATCTTCAGGGCGTCGACGATGCGGTTGCGGACGGTGTCGTTTTCGAACTCGTCGGTGTTTTCGATGTCGATGTCGATGGCCTTGAGGTTGTACGTGTTGATGACTGTCTGGTAGGCGTTGGCGAGGGCCTGGGGTGTGGAGCAGTTGGGGCCGAGTTTGTTGCCGCTCCAGCCGCCGAAGGAGGGGATGACGTCGCCGCCGCCGGCGCGGACCTGGTTGATGACGGTCTGGTCGACGCCGCCGGTCAGGGGGCGGGTGCCGTCCCAGGCGGGGGTGCAGCCGCCGCCGGACAGGACGAACGCGAGGGTGAACCAGCGGATCCCGGTCGCGGACTGGATGGTCTGCGGGTTGGGCGGGTCGCCCCACTGGTAGAGGTACGGCGCTGCGGCGAACCCGCTCGGGGTGGTGGTGCCGCCGGTGGTGGTGGCGGTGATGCTGTTGGACGCGGCGGACTCGCCGACGTTGTTGTAGGCCTTGACGGTGTAGGTGTGGGTGGAGCCGGCGGTGAGCCCGGACACGGTGGCGGTGGTGCCGGTGACGGTGGCCCGTACGGTGCTGCCCTCGTAGACGCGGTAGCCGGTGACGGTGCCCGTCGAGGCGTTCCAGGCCAGGGCGAAGCTGGTGTTGGTGGTCGCGGTGACCCGGAAGTTGCCCGGGACCCCCGGCGTGCCCGCCGGCGTGGTCGGCGGGGGCGTGGTCGGGCCGCCGCCTCCGGTGCACGTGCCGAGATCAGTCCACAGCGCCGGCGTGGTGGACGGGGTCCAGCCGGCGCCCGGATAGGCGGTGTGGGTCTGCAGTGCACGGTACGTGTGGCCCTGGTACGTGACCTGGGTGCCCACCGTGTAGGTGTTGCCCTCTGCCCAGACCGGGGCGGTGCAGGCGGCCTGGACCGCGGTGCTGCCGGCCTGTGCTTGGAGCGTGGGCACGAGCACCATGGTCGTCACGATGGTCAGGGCCACGCCCGCTGCCAGTGCGAACTTACGACGCTGAGATCTCATTGAACTCCTCACCATCGATGGATCGATGGCAAGGAAGCTATCAGTTAACACTATTAAATGTAAGAGTCGGCAACCTTGACTAGCGCATGTCGCTCACCGGCGCATCCGTCGGTCAGGTGGGTGACAGGCCGGCGTCGGCGAAGATGTGCCGGGCCAGGGCGGAGCCGAGGAATGCCACGAACGCGTCCGCGCCGACGGTGTTGAGGCCGGTCGAGGCCTTGATGGCGGTGTACTCGTCGGCGATGCGCAGCGCCTGGGCGAAGTCGAGGGCGCGCAGGTCGTTGCCGGAAGCGACGACGTCGGTGCGGTAGACGAGGGCGGCGTCGGCGGCGCCCGTGCGGACCCGGGTCAGGACGGTGGCCGGGTCCGGTTCGACGGAGACGGGGCGCACGTCGACGGCCGCGGCGACGAGCGCGGCGCGGCTCATCCGGCCGCACGGGGTGGTCTCGGCGCACAGCGCCACCCGGGTGCCGGGAAGGTCGGCGACGCCGGTGATCCCGGTGCTCGGCGGGACGGCGATGACGATCGGGTTGCGGGCGACGACGGCGGGCGTACCGCGGACGTGCCCGGTGCCGACCTGGGCGGTGGCGACCGCGTCCGCGGACACGAACACGTCGACCGGTGCGCCGGCGAGGATGTGCCCGGCGTGCTCGGAGCCGCGGCCGTACTCCACCGCGACACGGACTCCCGGGAACGCCTCCTCGAACTTCGGCGCGAGTTGGGTCAACGTGGCGCGCAACTCGTCGGCGGCATGCACGACGACCGTCCCGCCCGGCGCGCCGGACCCCACCGGTCCGCCGGCGGAGTGCTGGTGCTCGTGGCCGGCGGAGGTCGGCTCCGCGGCAGGCGCCCGGCCGGAACCGGGCGACGTGCCGGAACACGCCGCGAGACCGGGACCGGCGACGGCCACCACGACAACGGCCGCGACGGTCAGTCGGCGCCAAGTCACGAGGCTCAGGTTCATCGGCGCGGGCTCCGCTCGATCGGGTGATCGGAGCCGTCCGGACCGGGGTGCCCCGATCCGGACGGCCCTGTTCTTGATCAGTAGATTCCGGATCAGCAGGCGCCGTTGTCCTGCCAGACCCCCCACTCCCCGGTGGTGCCCGGCTCCTCGCCCTGGGTCCACCACCGCGCGGTGTACTTGCGGCTCTTGTGCGAGACCGTCATGCCGCCGGTGTAGACGGCCGACGCGCTCCACGCCGTGCCGCAGCTGCCGGTCGGCGGCGGGGTGGTGGGGCCACCGCCGCCGCCACCCACGTTGACGTCGACGCACGCGTAGAACGCCATCGGGGTGTCGTAGATGTTCCAGACGGCGAGGACCTTGTGCCGCCCGCTGGGCAGTCCGGTGACGTTGTGGTTGACGACCTGCGGCGGTTGCGCGTTGCCGTTGGTGAACGTCTGGTGCAGGTTGCCGTCGACGTAGTACTGCCAGTTGAGCGTGCGGTGCATGGCGGTGTTGCGCCACGAGAACGTCGTCGAGCTGCTGATGTTCGTGACGCGCCAGCCCTTGTTCTCCTGGTCCAGCACCGTGAAGCTGCTGCCGCCGCTGCAGTTCCGGGAGCCCTTGGGTGCCTCGACGCTCTGCGGTTCGTACTGGATGGAGCCGCAGTTCGCGACGACACCGGTGGCGCACTGGTCCTGGCGGCTCGGTGGGCTCGTGATCCAGCCGTGGGCGCTGGCCGGCGAGGCGGAGAAGATCACGGTGATCAGCGGGACGGTGAGGAGGGCGGTAGCCAGGACCGCCAGTCTTCTTCGGATGGTCATGTCGCTCCTTCGGCAGGCGAGAGCCATCTGTTGACGACCGGTCCGTCCACCGACGTCGACCTTTACATCAGGGAACGTCAATACAGTTAGGTTTGTCAACAGTTACGGCGACGCCGGAATGGACCGCGGGAGCACGCCCAGGAGGGTTGCGGTCAGGGCCAGCTTCAAGGAGTCCCTCAGCTCCAGGTGGAAGCGGGCAAGTTCGGGCTCGGCCTGGTAGGCCGCCTGCAGGCTGGGTGGGGGCGTGCTGTACGCCGACAGCGCGCCGGCCAGGACCATGGTCTGCAGGCTGAACAGTGTTGCGTTCTCGCCGAGTTCCGGCAGGTACTGCTGGATCAGGTCGGTCATGGTGGTCAGGCGGTCCAGGGAGGCGCGCTTGTAGCGTGCTACGACCTCGACGGAGACGTTGTGCTCCAGGACGCCGCCCTGCGCGCCGAAGAGGTCGCACAGCACCACTCGGCTGGACAGTGAGCGGCCGAGGATCTCGGCCACCGCTGCCGCCCGCTCGGCCATGGGGAGATGCTCGTCGATGCCGGCGGCGAACTCGCCGGTCAGTTCCGTCAGCCACTCCCGCAGGAAGTGGTCCAGCAGCTCCAGCAGCACCGCCTCGCGGGACTCGAAGTAGCGCAGCACGTTCGGCTTCGCCAGGCCTACCCGGCGGCTGAGCTCGTTCAAGGTGACCGCGGCCACGGGCATCTCGTCGAGCATCGCCGACGCCACGTCGAGGATTGCCCGTCGGCGGATCTCCCGCTGCTCTTCGGTTCGCGCCCGCTGGAACGTCACGATCGCCAGCCTAGCTTAGGTACCTGCGGTACGTTGACAACGTACCGAAAGTACTTTAACGTTCTCGGCACAAGATACCTTCGGTACGTTAGCGAGTTGGGAGACTGACATGAGCGAGAAGTGGACGACGGCGAGCATTCCGGACCAGCGCGGGCGGGTGGCCGTGGTGACCGGGGCCAACACCGGACTGGGGTACGAGACCGCCAAGGCGCTCGCCGAGCGCGGGGCGTCGGTGGTGCTTGCCGTGCGCAACGTCGAGAAGGGCGAGCAGGCCGCGGCCCGCATGACCGGCGACGTGACCGTGCAGGCGCTGGACCTGACATCGCTCGGCTCCGTGCGGACCGCGGCGGCGGCGCTGCGGTCCCGGCTCGACCGGATCGACCTGCTGATCAACAACGCCGGCGTGATGTACACCCCGAAGCAGACCACCCGGGACGGCTTCGAGATGCAGTTCGGCACCAACCACCTCGGCCACTTCGCGCTCACCGGGCTGCTGCTGGACCTGATGCTGCCGGTGACCGGCTCGCGCGTGGTGACGGTCAGCAGCACCGGCCACCGCATCCGGGCCGCGATCCACTTCGACGACCTGCAGTGGGAGCGGTCGTACAGCCGGGTCGGCGCCTATGGTCAGTCCAAGCTGGCCAACCTGATGTTCACGTACGAGCTGCAGCGCCGGCTCGCCACGCACGGCACCACCGTCGCAGTGGCGGCGCACCCCGGCATGTCCAGCACCGAGCTCGCCCGCAACACCCCCGCGGCCCTCCGGCTTCCGCTCACCTTGCTCGCGCCGCTGATCACCCAGACGCCGGCGATGGGTGCGCTGCCGACCCTGCGCGCCGCCACCGACCCCGCCGCGCTCGGCGGCCAGTACTACGGTCCCGGCGGACGCAACGAGATCATGGGCCACCCCCGGCTGGTCACCTCCAGCCCGGAGTCGTACGAGGTGGCCGTCCAACAGCGGCTGTGGGCCGTCTCCGAAGACCTCACCGGGGTGAAGTTCCCCGTCGTTCAGTCCAGGCAGCACTCGTTCCCCTCCGCATCGGCCATCGCGATGTAGCCCGCGCCGGCAGGAAGGTGCGCTGCTCCCCGGGCGCGGTCGTGCCGCTGCCATGATCTGGAAACCGGCGTGCGGGCCGATGGCCGCGGCCACTACGGTTCGCGCGTGGCATCGAACCTCGAATGCGTCGGTCTCGCCTTCGACAACCGCGACGACGTCCAGCGCCTCATCGCCGACGCGCTGGGCCGCGCCGACGTCCTGGGGCACAGCGGCGACCTGACCGTCCACCGGTGGCAGGACCCGAGCGGGGCGCGCATCGTGGTGGCCACAAGGGGCCGGCAGGTCGTGGAGTTCCTGCCGTCCTACGCCGGCACGCCCGGCCCGGTGCTCGCCAACGTCCGCAACGCCAACGACCAGGTCACGGTCGCCGATGTCGTCGACGACGGTGAGAAGATCGGGGCGTTCACCGCCGAGTTCGAGCAGCGACGGCTGCTGCCGCCGACCCCGCTGGGCGGCCTGGCGACCGTCGTCGCCCTGGGCGTCGAAGTGGCCGTCCACGCCGACGCCGACGCGTTCGCGACGTCCGACGACAGCCTGCTGAGCCCGCGGTCCTCCGGCGAGCCGGACGAGCCGCCCGCTCACTACGTCGAGCAGGGCTGGCCGTGGCCGCCACGCATGGCGGCGAACTCGTTCATCTCATACGGCCTCTTCGGTGCCCGCGAGAACGCCGAGGCGTACGCCCGCCTCAACGGCACGGTCCTGCACGCGGCCCGAAAGACCGTCGTGGCGACCGGGCAGCAGTTCATCGCCGCCCGCGTGCACTGCGGCGTGTTCGAGACCGACGTGTGCCTGCCCGCCCACGCCGGCACGGTCGACCCGGCTCCCGGCAACGTCATCGCCGGGACGGTCTTCCTCGTCGCGTCGCTGCCGCAGCTCCCGCCCCAACGCAAACGCGGATTCCTGCCCTGGAAGCGCTGACGCCGACCCTCGCATGCGATCCGCTCACTCGTTGGCGGCCTGCGCGGCGGCGGCGATCGGCTCGAGCCCCGCGATCAGCTCGTCGAGCTGGTCCGCGCTGAGCGCGTCGTACGCCGGTGCGGCCAGCTCGTCGGTGAGGGCCTCGATCCGCTCCTTGGTTTCCCGGCCCGCGTCGGTGAACGCGCCGGCGGCGTCCACGAGGCCGCGGCCGCGCAGCCCGTCGATGACCGCGGCCAGCTGCGCCTCGGGCAGGTGGTGGATCCGGCCGAACTTCTCCGGCCTCATCCCGAGGGAGAGCGCGAGCAGGACGTGGGCCTCGGTGCCGCCGATGCCGTGGGCGAGGAGGGCGGCGTTGTGACCGTCGCCGCGATGCTCCCGCAGCAGCGTCGCGGCGTGCCAGAGCCTGGCCACCGGTTCCGTGGGCACCTGCAGCGCCCGGAGCCCGGCGTACAACGCCCGGCCCTCAGTCGGCGCGCTGATCGCTGCCCGGGTGGCGAGGTCGGCGACCCGCACCAGACCGGGAGCATCCGCGAGCTCCCCGATCATCTGCCGGAGCGCGGCGGCGCTGCCCCGCTCGCGCACGGCGATCGCCTCCTGCGGGGTGGTCTCCCCCCAGACCCACGGGATGTGGCGTGCCACCTCGCCATCGGCGAAGTTGTAGAAGACCGCGTGCACCACCTCGGCCGGTGCCAATCCCAGCGGCGCGGCCCGTCCCGCGAAGTATCCGTCCCAGTAGTTGCGCATGCCGAGGGCCAGGAACGCCTCGTTCGGCACCTCGGAGAACGTGACGGTGGCGATCGGCTCGACGAGCTCGTACATGCGGTGGATCCTGGCCTGTGGATGCGGCATCGGCCGGCACCTCCTGTGGTCGTGACCGCCCTGCTGGGCAGCCTCTCACCTCAGCTACGAACGACGCGGCCCGGATACGACAACTCCGGTCGACATCGACCCGGCCAACATTTTCACCACGGGGTACGGTCGCAGCGATCGGATCTTCGATGAACACGCCCGCCGCTCAGCCCCACACTACGGAGGACGAGGCAATGGCCACGCTGTACGAATTCGCCGGCGGCGACGAGGCGCTGCATCGCCTGGAGGAACTGTTCTACACCAAGGTGCTGGACGACCCCGTGCTGCGCAGTGTGTTCCCCGCCCGTCGGCCGAGCCACGTCGAACGCCTCACGTGGTTCACCGCCGAGTCCTTCGGCGGCCCGGACAGATTCACCACCGGCCCGGGATTTCAGTACCTCATTGACGTCCACCGCCATCTGAAGATCACCGACGAGCAGCGGGAACGGTTCGTCGCCCTGTACCGCGAAGCGATCGATGAAGCCGGCTTGCCGGACGACGACGCCTTCCGCGCGGCCGTGCGTGAGCACCTCGAGTTCGGCGCCCTCGTGGCCCAGCAGAATTCGCACGCCGAGACCGACGACCAGCTGCATCCGATCCGTGAGGTCCCTGCCTGGACCTGGCCGCGGCAGTCCGAGAACTGACGGCAGGCTCACCGCCCTCGCGGCGCGCATGGACACCGCCGCCCCGATGCACCCGGTCGGCACGATGCTCTGGGCCACGGCGACCCGTCTGCGCGGCCATTGCGGCACGCCGGTGCGCCCGGTGGGCGGCCCCGGCACAGGTCGGCCGGGACCGGGTTCAGGCGTGCAGGGTGGGCCGGTAGGTGAGCTCCTGGGTGCGGCCGTCCAGCGTCCTGCTGTCGAGCAGTTCGAGGTCGAAGTCCGCCGCTCCCCGGAAGACCGGGTCCGTTCCGGTCCGGCCGCTGATCACGGGGAAGATCGTCAGCTGGACGCGGTCGACCAGGCCGGCGGCCATCAGTGCCCGGTTCAGCGACAGGCTGCCGTGCGAGCGCAACGGCACCGTGGACTCCTCCTTGAGGCGGGCGACGATGTCGACGGCGTCGCCGGTCGCGAGGGTCGCGTCCGGCCAGTCGAGGGGTCCGCGCAGCGTGGACGAGACCACGGTGGTCGGCATGTGCTTCATCCGGGTGTTGATCGGGTCGTCCACCAGTGACTCGGCTGAGCCCGGGCCGAGGAAGTGCACGAAGTCCCGGAAGGTGCTGGCCCCGAGGACCAGCCGCTGCTCCACGCTGTACTGGGCCAGGCGCCGGCTGAGGAACTCGGGACCCTGCTTGCCCCAGTAGCCGCCCCAGTCGCCGCTGCTGTCGTAGGAGCCGAAGCCGTCAAGGGTGCAGAACACGTCGAAGGTGTAGGTGGCGGTCATGGCGCTGTCCTCCGCGAGTACGGTGGCGCCCTTTCGTGGGCGGCCCTCATCTCTGCTACGAACGCCCCGGCCCGGATCCGACACCGGCGTGCAGCCGACTTGTCAGGCACGCGTGACGCGGTGCGCCAGGCCAGTATCGCCATCTGCGCCTCCCGCTCCGGCACGCCCGCACCGGTCAGGAACGCCATCCTGTGGGCGATCCGGGCAGCTCACCGGCTCAGGGTCGTCTCGCGCTGCATGAACGACAGCTTCTCCGGGTTGCGAACGGCGTAGAGCCCGGTGATGCGGCCGTCGTCGACGCGGACCGCCATCACGGTGTCGACCTGGCCGTCCCGCCGGAAGATCAGCGCCGGGTAGCCGTTGACCTGCGCGTGCTGCAGCTCGACCACCTGGCCGATGCGGCCCAGGACCTCGGCCACCGCGCCGGCGCCCACGTGCGGCGCCAGGGCGGCCCTCGCCACGCCGCCGCCGTCACCGACGAGGACGACGTCCGGGGCGAGGATGTCGAGCAGGCGCTGCAGGTCGCCGGTCTCGACCGCCCGCTGGAACGCGCCGAGCGCGTCGCGGGTCTCCGCCGCCGAGACGATCCCGCGCGGGCGGCGCTGCGCCACGTGGGCTCGAGCGCGGTGTGCGATCTGGCGGACCGCCGCCGGGGTCTTGTCGACGGCCTCGGCGATCTCGTCGTAGGACAGGTCGAACACCTCCCGCAACACGAACACCGCCCGCTCCGTCGGCTGGAGCGTCTCCAGGACCAGCATCATCGCCATCGACACGCTGTCGGCGAGCTCGACGTCCTCCGCGACGTCGGGCGCGGTCAGCAGCGGCTCGGGCAGCCACGGGCCGACGTAGGACTCCTTGCGCCGCCGCAGCGTCCGCTGCCGGGTCAGCGCCTGCCGGGTGGTGATCCGGACCAGATACGCACGCTGGTCCCGCACCGTGTCCAGGTCGACGCCGACCCACCGCAGCCACGTCTCCTGCAGGACGTCCTCCGCGTCGGCGGCCGAGCCCAGCATCTCGTAGGCGACGGTGAACAGCAGGTTGCGATGGGCGATGAACGCCTCCGTGGCCGCGGTCATGCCCTCACTGCGCTCCTGCATCGCCGCCCCCTGCCCGCTCGGTCTCGTTGTCACACCCACGAGACGCCGCCGCCGTCCTGCGTGTGACACCCGCGATCGGTGGTGTACGTCACTGCCTCCGTCGTCACAGGTGCCGGGTGGCCGGTGTCTTCATGCACGTCAGAACGGCCCCTGTGGGAGGAACCATCTCATGAGTTCAGCGCTGGAAACCCTGCACCGTGATTTCGGTGGCGACATCATCGAGCCCGGCGCGGCGCAGTACGCGTCGGTGCGAAGCTCGGTGCTGGTGCCGGGCAGCCCCGCCTACGTGCTACGACCCAAGGACGTCCCGGACGTGCAGGCCGCCGTCCGGTTCGCCGCGGCCGCGGGCCTGCCGCTGTCCGTGCGCGGCGGCGGCCACGCCTTCGCCGGCTTCGGCACCAACGACGACGGCATCGTCATCGACCTCGGCAACCTCGCGACCGTGGAGCTCACCGGTGGGCATCGCGTGCGGATCGGCGGCGGCGCCACCTGGGGGCAGGTCGCGGCCGTCCTCGCCCCGCACGGGCTGGCGATCTCCTCCGGCGACACGAAGAGCGTCGGCGTCGGCGGGCTGACGCTCAGCGGCGGCATCGGCTGGAAGGTCAGGAAGTACGGCCTTGCCCTGGACAGCGTGCTCGAGGCTGAGGTGGTCACCGCGGCCGGGGACGTGGTGCGCGCGAAGGCGGGGGAGCACCCCGACCTGTTCTGGGCGATCCGGGGCGGCGGCGGCAACTTCGGGATCGTGACCGCCTTCGAGTTCGCGGCGCACCCGACCACGGACGTCTTCTACGGCAGGATCACCTTCCCGGCCTCGGAGGTGACCGCTGTGCTGCACGGGTGGGCGGACCACCTGCGGACCGCCCCCGAGGAGCTCACCTCGATCGCGAGCTTCGCCAACCCCTTTGCCGGCGGCCCCGACGCGCCGGTCGAGATCCACGTCGTCTTCGACGGCGACGACGCGGCGCTCGCCGCCCGGGCCATCGACCCGATCCGCGGCCTCGGCACAGTGCTCGACGACGACGTCGCGCTGACACCGTACGAGGACACGCTCGTGGACGGCGTCACCCCGCCACCCGGCATCCGGCTGGTCACCCGCAGCGCCTTCGTCGACGGGGCGTCGGTGCCCGACGTCCTGCGCATCCTCGCCGAGGTCGGCGCGGCGCCGGGGTCGCCGTTCATCGCCCTGCGCAGCGTCGGCGGCGCGGTCGCCCGGGTCCCCGCCGACGCCACCGCCTACGCGCACCGCCGCGCGGAGCTGATGTTCGCGACCACCGTCGCGGGCCCGGCGCCGGTCGTCGCCGCCGTCGGGCCCGCGCTGGAAGGGATCTGGCACCGGCTCACCCCGCACGTCAGCGGCGCCTACGCGAACTTCCTCGCCTCCGCCACCGACGACGACGTCGCCGCGGTCTACCCGGCGGGGACCCGCCAGCGGCTGGCGGCGGTCAAGCGCCGGTACGACCCCGGCAACCTGTTCACCGGCAACCACAACATCCGCCCCCTGTAGGTGGCGGGACGCGGGACGTCAGCCTTCCTCGCACCGCCAGCAGATGCCGCCGGGACGGAAGCTCGTACCCGTGCTCCCCGCACCTGGAAACCGTGGCCGTGACCGGCGCGCCGCGGCTGTCGCGCCGGCCGGGCCGGCTGCGATCGGTGAGCGTCCAGTGCAGCGCCGCGACGGCGAGCTCCACCAGCCGGTCCATGCCGGCGACCCGCCGGGGGATGTTCAGGTCGTGGGGTGGAACGGGTCGGGGCCGAGGCCGGCCCGTTCGAGCAGCCGGACCGTGTCGGCCAGCACCTGCCGGCCGTACACCGGATCACGCGACGTGGCAGAGGAGACCGCAGGTCTGCCCTTGGCGTGGTAGCCGCCGGTCCGGGTGTCGAGGCCGGCGCCGTCGGCCAGGGCGACCGCCGTGCGCGCGCCGTGTTCAGGGGTCGCCAGCAGGAACCTGGCCGGCCCCTGGAAGAGCCGGAACACGCCGCCGTTGCGGCCGAAGCCGGTGGCCACGTTGCCGGGGTCCGCGGCGTTGAGCGTGATCTCGTGCTGGTCGAGCCGGGCGGCCAAGGCGTAGGTGAAGGCGAGGTTGAGCAGCTTCGCGTCGCAGTACGCCCGCCACTGGCTGAACCGCCGCGGGTAGGTCCAGTCGTCCAGTCGCCGGCCGAAACGCTCCACGGCCGAGGACATGTTGACCACGCGGGAGGGCCGCCCGGACGCGACGGCGCCGCGGCGCAGTGCCGGTAGCAGTGCGGCGGTGAGGGCGGCCGACGCGACGTGGTGGACGGCGATGGTGCGTTCCACGCCCTCGGGTGAGAGGTCCCGGCGTGCCGCGGCGCCGCCGGCGTTGTTGACCAGGACGTGCAGTTCGCCGCCGGTGGCCGCGACGGCCTGCTCGGCCAGGTCGCGGGCCCCGCCCACGGAGCGGAGGTCGGCCCACACCGGCACCCCTGCGAGCTCGTGGGCGGCGGCGACGGCGCGCGCCTCGGTCCGGGCGTGGACGAGCACCGTCGCCCCGGTGCGGGCGAGGGCCTGTGCGGTTGCCCGGCCCAGGCCGCTCGACGCGCCGGTGACCAGTACGGTCCGGGCTGGTGACGTTGGCATGGCGAAAATCGTTGCAGGCGTGGTGTCCGCTGGCGAGTAGGCACCTCGATGGTATATAGGTACCTCGTGGAAACTATCGGTGACCTGCGGAAGTTCGGCGGTGCCGATGCGTACCTGCGGTCGTGCCCTTCGCGGGGCGTGCTGGACGTGATCGGGAGCAAGTGGACGGTGCTCATCGTCGGGGCGCTCATCGACCGGCCGATGCGGTTCGGAGAGCTCCTGCGGCGGCTTGACGGCGTCACCCAGAAGAGCCTCACCCAGGCGCTGCGACAACTGGAGCGGGACGGGTTCGTGACCCGGACCCAGTATCCGACGATCCCGCCGCGGGTGGACTACGAGCTCACGCCTCTCGGCCACCGGGTTGCCGGCCTGCTCGGCTCGATCCGCGACTGGGCGCAGGAGAACCTGGTCGAGGTGCTCGCCGCGCGGGCGCGTTATGACGCCCGCCCCACCGGGCCGGACGTCCGCCCGGCATGACCAGGCACACTGTTCCGCTCGGCGGCGTCGGTGGTACGGGGATGCCCGCACCCGCCTGCGCCGGCATCGGCTATGCGGGTGCCGCTTCGGTTGCCGGCGGCAGCATGAGGCCGGCGTGTTCGCCAATGGCCTGGGCGGCGTTGCCGCGTGCGGTGCAGGCGACGTAGCCGTCGGGCCGCACGAGGACGTGAGCCGGCGTGCTGAGGCCGTAGGCGCGCGCCACCTTGCCGGCGGCGTCCCCGGTGACGTGCACGGCTTTCAGGGCCGCCCCGGCGCCGGGCCAGGCGAGGTGTGCGGTCGCGTCGATCGCGGCGTCGCCGATGGCGATGAGCGTGAAGTGCGGGCCGCGGAAGGCGTCGAACAGCGTCGCGGTGCGGCCGGTTGCATCGGTGTACCGGGCGTCCGGGGCGCGGTCGCCGGCGCATACGCCTGCTGTGCCGTCCTGGGCCCGGGCCAGCGGGCCGCCGCGGTAGCTGAGCGCGAGCTGCCGCTCCTCGTCGCCGCGTCTGGCCGCTGCGAGGGTCCGGTCGCTCATGCGTGCGTAGATGCCTGCGGACAGGCCCAGGACGCGCGCGGCGACGGGCTGCCGTTCGGCCTCGTAGGTGTCGAGCAGGGCGTCCGGGGCTCCGGCGAGCACCTGGGCGAGCTTCCAGCCGAGGTTGTAGGCGTCCTGGACGCCGGTGTTGAGGCCCTGGGCGCCGGTCGGTGGATGGACGTGTGCGGCGTCGCCGGCCAGGAAGACGTTGCCGGCGCGGTACTGCTCGGCGGCGCCCCTGCTACGGCGGGACGTCGAAGTACGTGTCCGGGCAGGGCTCGTCGCGCAGCGTGCGGCGCCACCACTCGGGACCGGCGGCCGCACTGACACCGGCCGGCCCCGGGCGGGGCTGCGTGTCTGCGCGGTGTCAGTGGGGTGTCAGCGCCGGCCGGGATGGTGCTCCTACACCGCCAGAGCGGCGGGCACAGAGCCAAGGAGCGAGCACCATGCAGACGTACGCCACTCCCGCCCCGATCGCCGCCGTCCTCGACATCCCTGCCGGACGCGTCCAGTTCGTCGCCGGTGAGCGGGCCGACACCACCGTCCGGGTCCTGCCGGCCGACGCCGCGAAGCGCCGTGACGTGAAGGCCGCGGAGCAGACCACCGTCGAGTACGGCGACGGCGTCCTGCGGATCGTGACCGCCGCCGCTGCCCACCAGCTCCTCGGCCCCTCCGGGTCCCTCGACGTCGTCGTCGAGCTGCCGGCCGGCTCCCGCCTGGAGGTGAGGGCGGCCAGCGCCGAGCTGCGCGCCGCCGGGCGCTTCGGCGACGTCGCCTACGACGGCGCGCACGGCGCGATCGACCTCGGCGAGGTCACCGGCGCCCGGCTCGCCACGCAGGCCGGCGACGTCACCATCGGCCGGCTCACCGGCCCCGCGCGGATCAGCACCGCCAAGGGCGACATCCGCATCACCGAGGCCGTCCGCGGCGACGTCGTCCTGAGCACCCAGGCCGGCGACGTGAGCGTCGGCGCCGCCCCGGGCGTCAGCGCGTCGCTGGACGCCGGCACCAGCTACGGCCGCATCCACAACTCGCTGAAGAACACCGGCGGCACCCCTGAGCTGACCATCCACGCGACCACCGCGGCCGGCGACATCGCCGCCCGCAGCCTGTGAAGCAGCCGCCGGCTGCCGTGGGCCGGCCGCCGCCGGTGCGCGGTCGGGTCTGCGACCTGGGTCGCAGATGCAGTGTGGTCCGTGGGTTGATGACCTGGACCGGCCTCGGACGGGACCGTTGGGAACATGACGAAAGCGGTTCATCTCCCTGCGCCCTCCGCGGTGCTCACAGCGGAGCGGGTCACCAAGCGGTACGGCCGGCTGACCGCGGTTGACGAAGCCTCCTTCGACGTCCGGCCGGGCGTCGTCACCGGATTTCTCGGGCCCAACGGTGCCGGCAAGACCACGATGCTGGCGATGCTGGCGGGCCTGGTGCGCCCCACCTCGGGCCGCGTGCTGCTCGGCGGTACGCCGCTGCGGGATCGCCTGCCCGAGGCGCGCACGATCGGCGTGGCGATCGACTCGTGTGGCGCGCACCCGGGCCGCTCGGCCCGTCAACACCTGCGGATCCTGGCCGGGTTCGCGCGGCTGCCGCGGACCCGGGTCGAGGAGGTACTGGCGCTGTCGGGGCTGACCGACGTGGCCGGTCGACGGGTCGGCACGTTCTCCCTCGGCATGCGCCAGCGCCTGGGGCTCGCCGCCGCCCTGCTGGGAGATCCTGAGGTGCTCCTGCTCGACGAACCGGCCAACGGGCTCGACCCCGAGGGGATCCGCTGGCTCCGCACGCTGCTGCGGGAGCGGGCCGGGCAGGGCCGGGCGGTGCTCGTGTCCAGCCATCTGCTCAGCGAGGCGGCGCACACCGTCGACGACATCGTCGTGGTGCGGCAGGGCCGTGTGGTGCATGCCGGCCCGATCGCGGACCTGACACCGGCGAGCGGCGTGTGGGTGCGCACCGACGACCCCGTACGGCTTGCGGAGGCGGTCGAGCGTGCGGGCGGCCGGATCACGCCGGACGGGACCGGTGGGCGGTGCCTGATCGACGGCCTGGACGCGCCCGCCGTCGCCGAGGTGGCCCGCCGGGCGCGGGTGGATCTGTACGAGCTGACGCCGCAGTCCACCTCGCTGGAGGACGTGTTCCTCGACCTGATGGGAGCGCGGTCATGACGTTGATCGTCGGTGAGGTGCGCAAACTCCTCACGATCCGGACCGCGTTGTGGTTCGCGACCGCGTCCGTGGCGCTGGCGGTCCTCAACGTGGTGCTGGTCTCGCTGGCCTCCGGGACGCTCGATGAGGTCGGCGAGAAGCAGGAGGCGCTCGGCGGGCTGCCGCTGCTGCTGGTGTTCTTCGGCGTGGTGGCGGTCACGGCCGAGTACCGGCATCACACCGCGGCGCCGGCGGTGCTCGTGTCGGGTCGCGGCCGGGGTGTCGTCGTCGCCGCCCGGCTGGGCGCGACCGTGGTGGTCGGGCTGGGCCTGGCGGTCCTCACGACGGGGGCGGCGTTCGCGGTCGGGGTGCCGATCCTCGCCTCGCATCATCCGGGCCCCGATCTCACGGCGGCGCAGCTGACCTCGTTGGCGGGTGGATGCGTGCTGGCCGGGACGCTGTCGGTGCTGGTGGGCGCGGCCCTCGGTGGGCTGCTCCGCAACCAGATCGCCGCGGTGGTGGCCGGCATCGTCGTCTACTTCGTCGTGCCGTCGCTGGTCGGCATGATCAGCGCCTCCGTGGTCGACTACACCCCCTTCGGCAGCCTGCAGGTCCTCACCGGTGGTGTGCACGGCGCCGCGCACTCCGTTGCGGCCTCCGCCCTGGCGCTCGCCGCCTGGGCCGTCGGGCTGGCGGCGTTCGCCGTGCTCGCCGAACGGCACCGGGACCTAGGATAAAAGCCATGACCTGGTTCAAAGCCCCCCGGTCGCTGGGCCGGCTGGGGGGCGGCCGGTGGCTCAGCCCCCGCGCCGAGCAGGTGCTGGTCGACGTCATCGCGGTCCTGTTGGGCGTCGCGGGCGAGTTGTCCCTGCTGTACGACGACGCGTCCCCGGTCCGCCCGGCGACGGTGCTCGTCACCGTGACCGCCGGCGCCGCACTGTTCGCCCGGCGCCGGCATCCGGTGCAGGTGCTGGCGGCCATGCTCGCCACCACCGGTCTCCTCTTTGCCTGGGGCGAGTCCCCGGGCGGCATGCTGGTCTGTGTCGCCCTGTTCACCGTCGCCGAGCGCTGCCCCGCGCGGGTGTCGGTGGTGGCGCTGATCGGCGCCACGGTCGTGCTCGTGGCGCTTTCGGTGACGTCGGTACCGCCGCCGGTGGCTGTGTGGGCGGTCGGCGCCGCCCTGCGTGGCCGCCGCCGGCACCACGACGACCTGCGTGCCCGCGCCACCGCCGCCCGGGCCGAACGTGAACAGCGGGCGGCGATCGCGGCGCACGAGGAGCGGGCCGCGATCGCGCGGGAGCTCCATGACATCGTCGCGCACTCGGTCACGGTGATGCTGCTCGGCGTCCGCGGCGCGAGGGACGTGCTTCCGACGGCACCCGACGTCGCCGCCGAGGTGCTGTCCCGGGTGGAGTCCAGCGGCGAGCAGAGCATCGTGGAGCTGCGCCGGCTGCTGACGGTGCTGCGTTCCGGAGCGCCTACCGGGGCATCCCCGGCGGCACCGTACCGGCCGTTGCCGGGCCTGGCCGAGCTGGCGGAGCTGGCGGCCACCTTCCGTGCCGTCGGGCTCTCCGTCAGCCTCGAGATCGACGGCGTACCACCCGTCGTCGACGAAGGGGTCAGCCTGTCGGTCTATCGCATCGTCGAGGAGGCCCTCACCAACGTCGTGCGTCACGCCGGAACCGACCACGCGCTCGTCCGGCTCAAGGCCGGGCACAGCCACATCGATCTCGAGGTGTCCGACCGCGGCGCGGGGCCGTCGGGGCAGCACCCTCCCGGGGGCCACGGGCTCGTCGGCATGCGCGAACGCGTCCGGCTCCTCGGAGGGACCTTCACGGCAGGACCTGGTCCCGACGGCGGCTTCCGCATCGCCGCGTACGTGCCGATTACGGTGGGCCCGTGAGCATCCGCGTCCTGCTGGTCGACGACCAGGAACTGATCCGCACCGGTCTTCGGCTCTTCCTCAACACCCAGGACGGCATCGACGTCGTCGGCGAGGCGGACAACGGCGTGGAGGCGGTCGCGCGGACAGCCGAGCTGCGACCGGATGTGGTCCTCATGGATGTCCGGATGCCCGTCCTGGACGGCGCGCCCGCGACCGCGCACCTGACCGCGCCCGGCCGCGACCACACGCCGCGGGTCCTGATCCTCACCACGTTCGACCTCGACGAATACGTCTACGGAGCGCTGCGTGCGGGCGCGGCGGGCTTCCTGCTCAAGGACGCGCCGCGCGACCGGCTCCTGGAGGCCATCCAGGTGGTCAACGCGGGCGACGCGTTGCTGTCTCCCACCGTCACCCGCCGGCTGATCCAGGAGTTCGCCGCCCGCCCGGCGGTCGCCGCCCGCCCCTCACCGCTGCTCGACTCGTTGACCCCGCGCGAACGCGAGGTCCTCGTCCTCGTGGCCCGCGGACTGACCAACGGCGAGATCGCGGAGAAGCTGGTGGTGACCGAGGCGACCGTGAAGAGCCACCTCGGCCGCGTGCTGGCCAAACTCGGCGCCCGCGACCGGGTGCAACTGGTCATCTTCGCCTACGCGAACGGCATCGCCGCCGACCCGGACAGCATCTGACAGCCCAGCCCAGCCCAGCCCAGCCCAGCCTGGTCAGCCGGCGGCGACGGTCCGGACCCGGACGATCGCTCGCACCTCTCGCCCGTGGCTGTCCTCGGTGACCGCACGCCACGGTGACGGCGGCATGCCCCTGGCCAGCCAGGCGATCAGGACCGCCCACCAGACCAGCATCTTGCCGAGCGTCATCAGCATCCACGGCAGATTCGGCAGCAGGAACTCCCGCCAGTTGAGCCCGGTGTCCTGGAACCGGGCGCGGTTGAGATAGACCAGGCCGCTGCCGATGATGCCGATGAGGTTCGTGCATCCGAGGAACGTGGCGAACGATTCCACGGCGCTCCTTCCACTGCTCCGACGGTTTCCGCGTGCTGCTGGGAACTGACGGACACGCGGTGCGCCGGTGCCCGGGTCCTGCGGCGGCGACCGGCCCGGCGGTTACCGAAACGTGCCCTTGACCTTGGCGGTCCGGCGTGGGACTTTGTATCGCAACTTAATGAAGTAGGTGGACGAAGTGCCGTTGGCGAAGCATGGGGCGGGCCGGGATCTCTCCCGGTCGGCGGTGCTCGCGCTCCTGGGGAGCCGCGGGCCGACGTCGCGCGCGGACATCGCGCGTGAGCTCGGGCTCAGCCCCACTGCCGTGTCGCAGATCATGCGGCGGCTGCTGGAGCAGCGGATGGTCGAGGAGGTCGCGCAGGCGCCGTCCAGCGGCGGGCGGCCCGGATCGCTCATCGGCCTCGTCGGCGGGGCCGGCCGGGCGCTCGGGGTCAAGGTCGCGGCCGACCACCTCGCGATCGTCAACGTCCGCCTCGACGGGCAGATGCTCAGCAGCACCACGCTGGCGTTCGACGCGATGGCCCCCGACGCGCTGCCCAGGCTGGCCGCCGAGCTGGCAACCCACACGCACAGCGACCCCGGCCTGCCGAAGCTGCTGGGCGTCGGGGTGGCGGTGCCCGGCGTCGTGGCCCGCCCGGACAAGGGCACCGTCGACGCCGACGTCCTGCAGTGGCGCCGGCTGCCGGTCGGCCGGCACCTGCGGGGTGTGCTCGGGTTGCCCGTCGTGGTCGAGAACGACGTCAACGCCCTCGCCGTCGCCGAGGTGCTCTACGGCCACGGCCGTGAAGCCGACGACTTCCTCGTGCTGACCATCGGCCGCGGTATCGGGATGGGCATCGTCGCCGACCGCTCGGTGTACCGGGGCGGCAGGGGCGGCGCGGGCGAGTTCGGGCACGTGCCGATGGACGAGCAGGGCCCGCCGTGTCAGTGCGGGCGGCACGGCTGCCTGGAGGCGTGGCTCGGCGAGCCGGCACTGGAGCGCATCGCCCGCGAGCGCGGCGTGATCGGTCCGCGGCAGGGGTTCGCCGCGCTCGTCACGGCCGCCGATCGCGGCGACCGGCCCGCCGCCGAGATCTTCGCCGACGCCGGGCGGCTGCTCGGCCGGGCGGTCGCCGGCGCCGCGAACATGTTCGACCCGGACCGGATCGTCATCTCCGGTGAGGGCGTGGCGCACTGGATCCACTGGGACGCCGCGTTCCGCGCCGAGTTCGCCCGCCGCCAGGTCCGCGGCGGCGACGGCATCGCCGTGGTCCTGCACACCTGGGACGACAGCAGCTGGGCGCAGGGCGCGGCGGCGCTGGTGCTCGCCGCGCCGTTCGACCTCGACGGGTTCGGCGGCGAGCAGGCGAACCTGGTCGTCGCCCGCCTGCACGGCAGCGTCGAGGGCGCCGACGGGACGGTGGAGTGATGGTCGGCCCGCGCGGTGTGCGCAAGGCCGGCATCGTCGCGCTGTTCCTGCTGCCCAGTGCCGTGCCGCTGCTGCTGTTCACGATCGCGCCGATGCTCGGCGCGGCCTGGATCAGCCTGCACACCTGGAACCTGCAGTCGCCGATGCGGTGGACGGGCCTGGACAACTTCACCCGCCTGCTCGCCGATGCGGAGACCCGCGACGCGCTGCTGCACACGCTGTACTTCCTGGCGCTGTACCTGCCGCTGGTCTACCTGCTGGGCCTGGCGCTCGCCGTCGGACTCAACCGGCGGTTCCCCGGGCGGAGCCTGCTGCGCTCGATGTACTTCCTGCCGGTCGTCACCAGCTGGGTGGTCGTCGCCCTGACCTGGAAGTGGCTGCTCAACCCCGCCAACGGTCTGGTCAACCACGCCCTGGAGTCGGTCGGCATCGCGGGCCCGGGGTGGTGGGCGTCGTCAGGATGGGCCATCCCGTCCGCGGTCGTCGCGTCGGTCTGGAAGGACGCCGGGTTCGTCATGGTGATCCTGCTGGCCGGTCTGCAGAGCATCCCGGAGGAGTACCTCGAGGCCGCCCGCCTCGACGGCGCGTCGGCGTGGCAGAGCTTCTGGCGGGTCACGTTCCCGCTGCTGACCCCGTCCAGCTACTTCGTGGTGGTGATCTCACTGATCAGCGGATTCCAGGTCTTCGACCAGATCTACGTCATGACCGGCGGCGGGCCCGCCGGCGCGTCCCGGCCGCTGGTCCAGGAGATCTACGACCTGACGTTCCGCTACGGCGACGCCGGTGGCGCGTCGGCCCTGAGCCTGCTGCTGTTCGCGCTGATCCTGCTGGTCACCGTGGTCCAGCAGCGCCTGCAGCGCCGGTGGGTGACCTATGTCTAGGCGGCTGCTCATCGCGGTGCTCGCCGTCGGCGCGCTGCTCATGATCTTCCCGTTCGTCTGGACCTTCGTCACCTCGATCACCGCCGGCGGTGACGTGCTCACCACGCCCCGCCTGATCCCCGAGAAGGCCGGCCTCGACGGGTACCGCACCCTCTTCGAGGTCCTGCCGTTCTGGCGGATCACGGTCAACAGCCTCGTGCTGGCCCTGGTCTCCACCGCGCTGCTGCTCATCACCAGCTCCACGGCGGCCTACGCCTTCGCGCGGCTCGACTTCCCCGGTAAGAACGCCGTCTTCGTCGCGTACCTCGCGACGCTGATGATCCCCATGCAGGTGCTCGTCGTGCCGCTGTTCATCGAGATGCGCGCGTTCGACCTGATCGACACCTACGCCTCGCTCATCGTGCCGACGATCGCGTCCGCGTTCGGCGTCTTCCTGCTGCGCCAGTCCGTCGCCGTGCTGCCGAAGGAGCTCGACGAGGCGGCGTTCGTCGACGGCGCCGGGCACATCCGCATCTTCCTGCGGATCACGCTCCCGCTGATCCGCCCCGCCCTGGTGACCTACGGCCTGTTCGCGTTCATGTCCAGCTGGAACGCGTTCCTGTGGCCGCTGGTGGTCATCCGCTCCCGCGAGTTCATGACCCTGCCGCTGGGCCTGGCCAGCCTCAGCGGCGAGTACACCGTCCAGTGGAACGCCATCATGGCCGGTTCGGTGGTCAGCATCGTTCCCATCCTCGCCCTGTACGCGGTGGCGCAGAAGCACATCGTGCAGAGCGTCGCCCAGGCCGGTCTCAAGTAACCAGACACCCCCGATTGTGAGGCCCACCATGTCCGCTCGTCCCCGGCTCCGGTTACACCGGGCCGCCGCCGCTCTGATCACCGTCGCCGCGCTCGTCCTGGCCGGATGCTCCAAGGGCTCCGCCACCAAGGACACCTCCGAGGGTGGCGTCACCACCGTGCGCTACCTGACGTTCTCCGCCGCGCCCGACCACCTGGACGACCTCAACGGCATCGTCGCCGCGTTCGAGAAGGCCAACCCCGACGTCAAGATCTCCGTGCAGACCGCGCCGTACAAGGACTACTTCACCCAGTTGCAGACCTCGATCGCCGGCGGCACCGTCGCCGACGCCTTCGAGCTGGACTACCAGAACTTCGTCACCTACGCCCAGGCCGGCTCCCTCGCCGATCTCGCCGGCCCGGCCGCCAACGACAAGAACTGGCAGGCGTCGGTGCTCTCGCCGGCCGCGCTGGACGCGTTCAAGCACGGCGGCAAGCAGTACGCGCTGCCCGAGTCCTTCTCGACCGTCGTGCTCATCTACAACAAGGCGCTGTTCGACGCCGCCGGCGTGGCCTACCCCACGGCCGACTGGAAATGGGCGGACGAGGCAGCCGCCGCGCAGAAGCTCACCAACAAGGCCAAGGGCGTCTACGGCGACTTCCAGCCGGTCAGCTTCTACGAGTTCTACAAGGCGGTGAACCAGGCCGGCGGCACGTTCCTCAGCCCCGACGGCAAGTCCGCCACGTTCAACAGCCCGCAGGGCGTCGCCGCGGCGAAATGGCTCATCGGCAAGTCCGGCACCACGATGCCGACGGTGACCGAGATCGGCAACACCCCCGACTTCGACACCAACCTGTTCAAGTCCGGCAAGCTCGCGATGTGGCACAACGGCAACTGGCAGTTCGACACGCTCAAGGACGTGCCGTTCGGCTGGGACGTCGTCGTCGAGCCCGGCGACGCGCAGAAGGCCAGCGCCGTGTTCCAGAACGGCGTGGCGGTGTCGGCGGCCAGCAGCCACAAGGACGCCGCGTTCCGCTGGCTGAACTACCTCACCACCTCCGAGCAGACCGTGACCGCGCGGATCAACTCGTCGTGGGAGCTGCCGCCGCTCGCCGACGCCTCGAAGCTGTCCGGCTACCTGAGCAAGACACCGCCGGCGAACCGCAAGGCCGTCATGGACGCGCTGGGCAAGCAGTCCCTGCTGCCGGTCATCGCCAAGGAACAGCAGATGCAGGACATCGTCAACAACGCCCTGACCAAGGCGGCCGGCGGCGAGGACCCGCAGAAGATCCTCGACGACGCGGCCAAGCAGGTCACCGCACTGCTTTAGCCCGGCGTCACGACGAACCCAGCAACGTAAGGAACAGCAGATGCGCGACCTGGTCGAGCACAGCATCAAGGTGATCACCCGCGAGCAGGCGCCGAGCGGCGCCTACCCCGCCTGTTCGAACTTCGCGGTGTACGGCTACGCGTGGCTGCGCGACGGCGCGTTCGTCGCCGAGAGCATGCGGGCGCACGGCATCACCGACGGGGCCCGGGCCTTCCACGAGTGGACGGCCCGGGTGCTGACCGACCGCGCGGAGCGGATCGAGGCCGTCGTCGCGGCCCTCACCGCCGGCGAGGAGATCGACCAGGCGCGTTTCCTGCCCACCCGCTACACGCTCGACGGCGCCGACGGGTCCGAGTCCTGGTGGGACTTCCAGCTCGACGGCTACGGCACCTGGCTGTGGGCGTTGCAGCGGCACCTCGACGGCAGCACCGACCACACGTTCGCAGCGGCGGTCACGCTCACCGTGCGCTACCTCTGCGCCGCCTGGCGGCTGCCCTGCTACGACTGGTGGGAGGAGCACGCCGAGCAGGTCCACGTCGCCACGCTCGCATCGCTCGAGGCAGGGCTGCGCGCGGCGCTGCGCACCGGCCTGCTCGCCGACGGCGACGCCGGTACCGCATCGTCCACCGCCGACGCGATCGCCGCGGTCATCGCCGCGGACGGCAGCGTGGACGGGCGGCTGCGCAAGTGGCTCGGCTCCGACGCCGTCGACGGCGCGCTGCTGGCCGCCGTCGCCCCGTTCCGCATCGTGGACGACGCCACGGCGCGGCGCACGGTCACCGCCGTGGAACGCGACCTGCTCGACGACGGTGGCGTGCACCGGTTCCGGGCCGACGTGTTCTACGGCGGCGGGCGGTGGCCGGTCCTCGCCGGCCTGCTCGGCCAGGCGTACCTCCGGCTCGACCGCCCCGGCGACGCCCACCGCCAGCTCGCCTGGATCGCCGGCACCGCCGCGGCCGACGGCGACCTGCCGGAGCAGGTCAGCGACCGGCTGCTGCACCCGCAGCACCGCCAGGAGTGGCTGCAACGGTGGGGTCCGGTCGCGACCCCGCTGCTGTGGTCGCACGCCGCCTACCTGTCCCTCGCCGCAGAACTGGGGGTGACGCTGTGATCCGGCACCGGCCCTTCGGCTCCGGCCACGCGTACCAGCCGTCCATCGACCAGCGCCTGCCGGTGCGTCCCCTCGCGGGCGAGCCGGTGAACCTCGGCGTCGCGGCCGCCGCGTCCGTCACCGCCGTGCGCTGCGAGTGGGACGGCGGCGCCTTCGACCTGCGCCGCGAGGGCGCCGCGACCGGGCCGACCGCCGGGGCCGAGGGGCACCTCGCCACGGCAGCGGCCGGGCAGCGGGGGCGCAGCGTCCGCTGGGCCGCCGACAGCCCGCCGCTACCCGCCGGCCGCCCGGTCCGGTACCGGTTCGTCGCCACCGACGGCACCTGCACCCGCCGCACCCGCTGGTTCGACGTCCAGGCGGTGGCCTGGTCGCCGACCGGCGGCACCCTCACCACCCACGGAACGAGCCGCCTCGAGCCCGGCACCACGTCCTGGCTCGCGGACCCCGACCAGGTCCACCGGGTACGGTTCGCGCTGCGCCTCACCGCCGGCGAGCACGTCATGGGGTTCGGGGAGCGCTTCGACCGGCTCGACCAGCGCGGGCACACCCTCGACGCGACCGTGTTCGAGCAGTACAAGGGGCAGGGCCCGGCCGGGCGCACCTACCTGCCGATGCCGTTCGCGCACGTCCTCGGCGGCGACGGCTGGGCGTTCCACGTCGACACCGCCGAGCGGACCTGGTACGACGTCGGCGACCTGCTGTGGATCGAGGCGGACGTCACCGGGGGACACCTCGACGTGCGCTTCTACGACGGCTCTCCCGGCGAGGTCCTCGACCGGTGGCTCGGCGAGGTCGGCCGGCCCGAACCCATGCCGGACTGGGTGTTCCGGCTGTGGGCCAGCGGCAACGAGTGGAACACCCAGGAGCGGGTCGCCACCGAGATGGCGCTGCACCGTAAGCACGACATCCCGGTCGGGGTCGTGGTCGTCGAGGCGTGGAGCGACGAGTCGACCTTCGTGGCGTTCCGTGACGCGCGGTACCAGGTCCACGACGACGGCCGCCCGCACCGCCTGGCCGACTTCGCCTTCCCGCCGGACGGCGCCTGGCCCGACCCGAAGGGCATGGTCGACGACCTGCACGCCGACGGCGTCAAGGTCGTGCTGTGGCAGATCCCGCTGCAGAAGATGCGCCCCCACCCGACCGGCCAGAGCGCCGCCGACGCCGCCATCATGGTCGCCCGCGGCTACGGGGTGCGCGAGGGCGACGGCAGGCCGTACCGCAACCGCGGCTGGTGGTTCCCCACGGCCCTCATGCCCGATCTCACGAACCCCGAGGCGCGCGACTGGTGGCTGGCCAAGCGGCGGTACCTCGTCGAAGACGTCGGGGTCGACGGGTTCAAGACCGACGGCGGCGAACACGCCTGGGGCCACGACCTGCGCTACGCCGACGGCTCGGCCGGCGCCACCGGCAACAACCGCTTCCCCGTGCACTACGCCGCGTCGTACGGATCCCTGCTGCGCTCGTGCGGCAAGGCACCGGTCACGTTCAGCCGGGCCGGCTTCACCGGCTCACAGGCGCACGGGCTGTTCTGGGCCGGCGACGAGGACTCCACCTGGGAGGCGATGCGGTCCTCGCTGCTGGCCGGCCTCACCGCGGCGGCGTGCGGGATCGTCTACTGGGGCTGGGACCTGGCCGGATTCTCGGGACCCGTCCCCTCCGCCGAACTGTACCTGCGGGCCACGGCCATGTCCGCGCTCCTGCCGATCATGCAGTACCACTCCGAGTACAACCACCACCGCACCCCGTCCCGCGACCGCACCCCGTGGAACATCGCCACGGAGACCGGCGACCCCCGGGTCCTGCCGGTGTTCCGCCGGTACGCGCACCTGCGCGAACGGCTGGTGCCGTACCTCGCGTCCTCGGCGGCCCGCACGATCGACACCGGCTGGCCGCTGCTGCGCTCGGTGTGCCTGGTCGCACCGGACGACCCCCGCGCGTGGCAGCACCCGTACGACTACCTGCTCGGCGACGACCTGCTGGTCGCCCCGGTGGTCGCGGAGGGCGCGACGACCCGGTCGGCGTACCTGCCGCCCGGACGCTGGATGGACCTGCGGACCCACGAGGTGCTCGACGGCGCCCGCGAGGTGGAGGTCCCGGCCCCGGTCGAGGAGATCCCGGTCTGGTGCCGCCTGGAAGCAGCGGAACGCCACCGCGGCCTGTTCACCGCCGCCTGACCCGGCCGTGCCACGCGGATTCGCTCGCTCACAGCGGGCTCAGCCGTATCGTTCGACGAGCGCGGCGCCGATCGAGGCCAGGTGGTCCCGCACACCCGGAGGGCCGGTCACCTCGAGCCATTCGATCAGCCCGGCAAGCTCGCCGGCGAGCGCGTACTCGTTGTAGCCGCGGATCACGACCTCGATGCGGCCGTCGGTCGTGGAACCTCCGACCTCGAGCCGATCGCCGAGGATCATCCGGAGCTTGCTTATCCCTTGGGGCGTGCAGACCGCCTGGATCTCGAGGGGCGTTCGCCTGCGGTCGACCTCGTCGGCGATCTCGCGCCAGCTCTCGGCGAGGTCGAAGTCCACGGGCCGGTGCACGGGATCGCCGGTCGGGGCGACGGACGACACGCGGTCGATCCGGAAGGTCCGCCGGCCGGCCCCGGTGTTGCAGACGAGGTACCACGACGGGCCTTTGGCGACGATGCCCAGCGGGTGGACGGTCCTCTCGGTTTCGGCGCCCTCGCGGTCGACGTAGCCGAGCCGCACCTGGACGCCGCGGATCACCGCGTCCTGGAGTTCGTCGAGGAACCGAGCCGGCCGGTGCTCGACCTGACTCGACCCCCACCGCTGCGGGTCCATGACCAACGACGACGCTGCCGCCTCGGCCTGCACCCGGAACGGCTCCGGCAGCGCACGGACGAGCTTGCGCAGCGCCGCTTTCACGGCCGGCGTCGCAGCGGAGGCCTGGCCGGCGACCAGGAACAGGGCGCGGGCCTCACTCGCGGTCAACCCGGACAGGTCGGTGCGGGCGCCACCCACCAGGCGCCAGCCGCCGCCCCGGCCCTGCATCGAGTACACGGGCACCCCGGCCATGGCCAGCGCGTCGAGGTCGCGGCGGGCGGTGCGCTCGGAGACCTCCAGCTCCCGGGCGACCTCTGTCGCTGTCACCTGCTCGCGCTGTTGCAGCAGGAGGAGGATGGCTACCAACCGGTCAGCTCGCACCCCGACAACTCTGCACCGGAAAGCGGTCATGGGGTGACCGCTTTCGGTCGGCACGATGACGACATGACCTCACCAACGAGTCCCGCCTTTCCCGAGCCCACCCGCGTTGCAGTCAACGGTGTGGAGCTCGAGGTCTTCGAGGCGGGCCGGCAGCATGCAGGAAGGCCCATCGTGCTGTGCCACGGCTGGCCGGAGCACGCCTTTTCCTGGCGCCACCAGGTGCCCGCCCTTGCCGCAGCGGGCTACCACGTCATCGTCCCGAACCAGCGGGGCTACGGCAACTCGTCCCGCCCGACCGAAGTGACGGACTATGACATCGAGCACCTGTCGGGTGATCTCGTCGCACTGCTCGATCACTACGGATACGACGATGCCACCTTCGTCGGTCATGACTGGGGTGCAATGGTCGTCTGGGGCCTGACCCTGCTGCACCCGGACCGTGTCAATCGAGTGATCAACCTGAGCGTGCCCTACATCGAGCGCGGCGAAAGGCCGTGGATCGAGTGGATGGACGATGTGTTCGGCGGCGACTTCTATTTCGTCCACTTCAACCGGCAGCCAGGCGTCGCGGACGCCGTGTTCGACGAGCACACGGCGCAGTTCCTTCGCAACATGTTCCGGAAGAACGTGCCGCCCAGAGAGCCTCAGCCGGGCATGGCGTTGATCGACCTCGCCAGGGCAGAGACACCGCTCGGCGAGCCCGTGATGAGCGACAGCGAACTGGCCGTTTTCGTCTCCGCCTTCGAGTCCTCAGGGTTCACGGGCGGTGTGAACTGGTACAGAAACCTCGACCGCAACTGGCGCCTGCTGGCGGACGTGGACCCGATCATCCAACAGCCCACGCTCATGATCTACGGCGACCGTGACACGGTCGCGAGGTCTGAAAGCCTGCCGGACTTCGTGCCCAATGTGGAAGTGGTCAGTCTGGACTGCGGTCATTGGATCCAGCAGGAAAAGCCAGAAGAAACGAACCAGGCGATGCTGAAGTGGCTGGACCAACGGGACGCCATCCAGCCCAGGCCGTTGTGCGACCGGAGCCCTGAGCGGTCCGGTCAGCGTGCGGCACGCTGACCGGACCCTAGGAAGCCGGTGTCAGGCCCAGGCGGGGGCGACGACCCAGCTCACGTCGTCGGTCCAGGCGCCGGAGGCGTCCCAGGCGTTCGAGCCTCCGTTGCTGGCGATGTACACGTTGTTGCTGTAGTGGCGGATGAGGCGGTCGGGGAAGTTCGCCGAGGCGAACGAGGTGCCCTGGCCGTTGCGGCCGGTCTGCGGGCAGAACGTCGCGTCGGCGGCGAACAGCGAGCTGCCGTCGTTCGCTTGCAGGTACACGCGGTAGTTCTGGTGGCGCAGGTAGCTGCCGGCGGTGTTGCGGGACTCCAGGGAGATGCAGGCGCTGTTGGACAGGCCCGCGCGCACCGTGAAGGACGCGTTGGCCTTGTCGGTCGCGGAGCTGGAGGCGGTGACGACCTGGGTGGTGACGGTGGCAGCGGCGTGGCTGATGTAGCGGGTGGTGCAGCAGGCGGTGGTGGCGCGCAGCGAGACGTTCGAGCCGACGGCCGGGCCGCTGGTGGAGCCGGAGGTGCCGTATCCGGCGGCCACGATGTTGGCCTGGACGGAGTTCTCGGTCGCGTCGGAGGGGTACCCCGAGGTCATGACGCCTTCGTAGAAGGTGCCGGTGGCGCCGATGCTGTTGTCGCCGCCGATGCCGAGGATGATGGCGCCCTCCTTCTTCATCGGGTTGTAGCCGGCGACGTTCGGGCGGACGCCGTTGTAGAAGGTGCCGAGGCTGCCGGACTGGGCGTTGCCGCCGCGGATCGACCAGTGGTTCGGCTCGCCCTTGACGATGGCGGTCAGGAAGCGGTGGCTGATGGTCGGGTCGCCGGGGTTGTTGTGCTGGTTGACGCCGGAGAAGAGGCCGTTCTCGAGGTCGGCCATGATCCACGGGCCGTTGCCGGCGCCGGTGCCCCAGACCTTGTTGTTGCCGAAGTAGATGGCCTCCATCGTGCCGTTGCCGTTGTCGCGGCTGTTGGTCTCGGCGTTGCCGTAGTCGAAGCAGCAGCCGCCGTTGTAGTGGGTGCCGTCGAAGATGGCGTACATGCCCTCGGGCTGGTCACCGACCGCGATGCCGTTGGTGGCGTTGTTGCGGTACCCGGTGCCGGGCGCGACGAAGACACCGTAGGCCTTGTGCCCGCCGATCGTGATCGGTGCCGCGGTGGCGTTGGCCAGATTGTCGTAGCCGTTCGCCGCCGGGCCCCGGAACCCGCCGGGCGGGGCCTGGGTGAGCCGGTTGTTGCGGCCCGACTGGTCGTAGATGATCGTGATCAGGCAGGTGGTGTTCGCGCAGAAGGTGTCCTGGGTGGCGGCGTTGGCGTAGCTGCCCGCGCTGACCGGCGCGATGTCCCGGGTGGTGTTGTCCGAGGCGCGGCGGACCTGGTACAGCGGTCCGCTGTACGTGCCGTAGAGCGCCCGCGTGGTGCTGTGCGCGGCGACGCACGGGGTGCCGCCCGACGCGTAGATGTCGCAGGGCCCGGTGGTGGCCGCCTGCGAGGTGCCGGTGGCGGCGACCAGCAGACCGGCGATGACGGCGCCGGTGAACGTGGCCGCGAGCGTGGCACGGCGCAGGGGTGACGGTCGCAGTGTCATGTCTGACCTCTCTGTGCGGGAGGACCGGCGTCAGTAGCCGACGCGGAACGTCGCGTCCTGCTTGTCCGTGGCCGGTGAACCGGAGGTGATCGGGTCGATGCGCAGCACGTAGTTGGCGTGGCGCAGGTACCGGTCCGGGAAGTTGTACGAGCGGAACGAGGCCCACGACGAGTCGGCGAGACCCGCGGTCCTGGTGAAGGTCGCGCCGGCCTTGAACGTGCTCGTGCCGTCGTTCACCGCGAGCTGGATCGCGTAGTTGACGTGCCGCAGGTACCGGTCCGGGAAGTTCACCGAGCGGAACGAGACCCCCGCGGCGTCGGCCAGGCCCGGCACCAGCGTCCACAGCTGGTCCTGGTACGGGTCGAACGGGTACACGTCGATGCGCCCGACGTTGTTCGCGTGCCGGACGTACCGGTCGGGGAAGTTGTACGACTTCAACCGGTTCCACGCCGGAGCCGGCCACTTCGCGGTGAGCGCCGACAGCTCCGCCGCCGTGATCGGGGCGATCCCCGGGTGTTTGGAGTTCAGCGGCTGGGTGTACGCACGGTCGTTGAGCAGGCTCCACGAGCCGCTCGCCATGTCGGAGGTCTGCCAGCAGAAGAACCGGCCGTTGGGGCTGTAGGTGTCGCCCCACATGTACCAGGTGTTCGCGGTGTTCGACTTGGTGATCTGTGGTGCCTCCACGCCGCGGCCGGGCCGGATCCCCGCGGTGTGGACGGTGAAACTGCTGGGGTTGAGGGTGGAGGAGCGGGCGCCGTACAGGGTGCCTTGGGTGTTGTTCTTGAAGTACATGTAGTTGACCCCGTTGACGCTGACGAAGTCGCCGTCGATGGCGTCGTAGCCGGGGTCGAAGAACGTCTGCGGGGCCGAAGCGGTCACGAAGTCGCTGGTGTAGTTCACCATCAGGACGTTGTGCCCGCCGGTGGCCGCCGAGTCGGTGCCGTTGAGATCGGTGGCGAGCACAACGAACCCGCCGTTCTGCTTGCGCAGGACGAACGGGTCCCGCAGGCCCTTGCTGCCCAGGGTGGGCGTGGCGACCGGGTTGTTCTGGTTGAGCGGGGTCCAGTTGAGCCCGTCGGCGCTGACGGCCAGGTGCAGGCCGTAGTTGGCGGCGTCATCGACGGGGATTCGGTGAAGTACGCCATCACGTAGCCGGCGTACGTGGCGGCGGACGCGGTGCCGGGGCGCAGCAGGGTCGCTCCGGCGATGGAGGCGCCGGCGGCGGACAGCAGGGTATGACGTTTCAAAGATCACCTCACGGGTGTGGTCGCTGACGGGCGGCGGTCCGCCAGCGATGCCTCGGATGTTATCGCTCACATCGACGCTGTCAAGTGCGTCACTGCCTGGCCTGCGAATGCTTGATGCTGGCGACCGGAACCCGTTGTCGAGCGTGATGTTGGCGCTAACACGAAGAAGCTCACCGCCACCATCCCAGTCGGCGCCGTCACGTGGCCGGTCACCGCCCCGTCCTACTGACGCCCGCCGCAGACGGGTGCCCCGGTGTGTGTGGGAGCCGCCGGGGCACCACCCGCCGTTTATTCGGTCGTCGTCGGCGGCTGCGCGCGGTAGAACCGGGGGATGACCGAGGAACGGCTGCCCGGCGGACGCAGCTTCGGCGCGGTACGCGTCGGCGACGAGGTCCGCCGCCCAGCCCAGCCGTGGACGGCGACCGTGCACTCGGTGCTGCGGCACCTGGAGGACGCCGGGTTCGAGGGCGCGCCACGCGCCCGTGGCTTCGACGACGAAGGCCGCGAACGCCTGACGTTCCTGCCCGGCCAGACCATGGGGGAGATCGGGCGATGGCCGGACTGGGTGCGCGGCGACGACGCGCTGCGACAGGTCGGCGCCTGGCTGCGGCGGCTGCACGACGCGACCGAGACGTACCGCCCGCCCGGCGACGCCGTCTGGTTCACCGGCCGGGCGTGGGAGCCGGGGCTGCTGATCAGTCACCTGGACGCGGCGCCGTGGAACGCCGTCTGGGACGACGGCACCCTGGTCGGCTTCGTCGACTGGGACACCGCCAGCCCTTCCACGCGCGAGGGTGACCTGGCGTTCTCGGCGCTCGGCTGGGTGCCGCTGCTGACCGCGGAGGTCGCCGAGCCGTCCGGCTTCACCGACGACCCGGCCGAACGGCGGCGCCGGTTCCATCTGCTCCTGGACGCATACGGGTACACCGGCGACCGCACCGCGATCCGCGCCGCCATCCTCGACCGCGTCGATCGCAACGTCGGGATGATCCGCCGGCTCGCCGAAGGCGGCGCACCGACCTTCCAGAGCATGCTGCCGTGGGCCGCCAGCCTGGAACGCTCCGGCGTCGAGGTCGCCGCGCTGCCCGCCGAGTTCTGGCGGCCGCCGGGCCGCGAGGTCATGGGCCGGTCACCGGCCTGAGCCTTCGAGCTACCGGGAGGCTGCCTGCCGGAGGGCGTCGGCGACGACGCGGGCGGCGTCGGTCGGTGGCCCGGGACGGAATCCGAGCACCAGCCGGCGGGTCTCCTGGGGCTCGCCTCGGACGGCAACGGCACGGACGTCGTCCGGGAGCAGGTGCAGCGCCACGGGCGGGATTGTCGTGATGGCCAGTCCGGTGGCCACCAGCTGCAGTTTGGCCCACCAGTCCCGGACGTGGTAGCGGACGTCGGCCCGCTCGGTCAGGCCCGGCCAGACCCCGGGCAGTGCTTCACCGGTGTCCGACCGCCCGGCGACCCAGGTCTGGCCCGTCAGCTCGTCGACCTCCACGGCGTCGCGGGAGGCGAACGGGTGGCGCAGCCCGACGCACAGCAGCAGCTCCCGTTCCGCGAGCGTGATCAGGCGCAGCGCCGGCGTCTCGGCGTCCAGCGGCCGGAACGGCGGTGCCTGGGCGAGCACCGCGAGGTCGAGCGTGCCGGCCCGCAGTGACCGGGTCAGCGTCGGGGTGCTGCCCTCGCGCACCGACACCAGCAGGCTCCGGGGAAGCGACGACAGCACGCCCGGCAGCAGCCCCGCCATCGCCGTGGGGAACGCGCCCACCCGCACCGGGCCGGCGGTCACCGGGATACCGGCCAGCTCCCGGACGGCGGCGTCCAACTCGTCGAGGATGCGGATCGCCCGTGCCAGCAACCTCGTGCCGCTCGTGGTCAGGACGACGCCGTCCCGGCGCCGCTCGAACAACGGCCCGCCGGCGGCCGTCTCCAGCGCCGCCACCTGGCGGGACACCGCCGACTGGGTGTAGCCCAACGCGCGGGCCGCCGCCGTGAACGACCCGTGCTGCGACACCTCCCGCAGCACCCGCAGACCCGTCGGCGTGAACTCTCCGGACATGCGTTCCTCGCATACCTGCTGTGCCAGATTGTCGGTCCCGGAATGCTAGCCGGACCCGCGACGGCCTGCTTAACCTGCGCTGGTGACTGCTTCCCGCACCGCCCTCGTCACGGGCGCCAATCAAGGCCTGGGCCGTGCCCTCGCCGAAGGGCTCGCCGCCGGCATGAGCACGGCCGACCGTGTCGTGCTGACCGGTCGCCGGCCGGACGCCGTCCATGCGGCCGCGGCCGCCATCGCCGCCGCGGTGCCGCACGGCGCCCGGATCGAGCCGCGCGTCCTGGATGTCCGTGACGGGCCGGCCATCGACGCGCTCGCCGCCGACCTCGGCGGCGTCGACATCGTCTTCTCCAACGCCGCTGCCCGGATGGGCCGGGACGACCGGCCGGTCGACCAGGTCGACGCCGTGGCCGAGACCAACAACCTGGCCACGACCCGCGTCCTTCGCGCCTTCGGCCCGCGCCTGCGGCCCGGCGGCCGGCTCATCGTCGTGGCCAGTGCGCTCGGCACCCTCGACAAGCTCGACCCGCACGTCCGGCCGCGGTTCGCCGCCGCCGCCGAGGCCACCCTCGACGCCGTGGACGGCGTCGTCGCCGAGTGGCGCGCCGCGGTCCATGCCGGTCGCGCGGTCGACGAGGGCTACGGCGCCTGGCTCAACATCCCGTCGAAGGTCGCACAGGTGGCCGCGGTACGCGCCTTCGCCCGGCCGCGCCGCCGGACCGACCTCGCGCACAGGACGCTCGTCGCCGCGCTGTGCCCAGGGCTCATCGACACCGCCGCCTCCCGGCCCTGGTTCGAGGACATGAGTGCCGCGCAGACGCCCACCCAGGCCGCCGCCTGGCCGGTCGAACTGGCACTCGGCACCACCGGAGACACCGTGGCCGCGTTCCACGGTGAACTCGTCCAGTTCGGTACCGTGGTCCCGTGGCGGACCGGCAGGCCCGTACCGCATCGGGCGACCACCTGATCGCACCGCGGTTCTACCCTTCGGCGGCCAGGCGCAGGCCCAGCGCGATGAGGACGCCGCCGGTGACGGTGTCGATGCGGCGGCGCAGGGTACGGCGGTGCCGCAGCCACGTGCCGATCCGGCCGGCGAACACCCCGACCGCGCCGTCCACCACGAACTCGAGCACGATCAGGATCAGCCCCAGCACCGCGAACTGCACCCAGACGGCGCCGAGCGCCGGGTCGACGAACTGCGGCAGGAAAGCCACCGAGAACGCGATCATCTTCGGATTGGACAGGTTGGTCAGGAACCCGCTGAGGTAGACCCGGCGGCCGGACACCGCGGCCGGCTCCGCCTCGGCGATCAGGTCGCCGCGCTGCCGGATCATCTGGATGCCGAGATACGCCAGGTACGCCGCGCCGGCGATCCGCAGCACCGTGAACGCCTCCGGCACCGCGGTGAACAGCGCGGTCAGCGCGGCCGCCGCGACCAGCACGTGGACCGCCGCGCTGGTCGCCAGCCCCGCGGTGGCCAGCAGCCCGGCCCTCGGCCCGCCGCGCATCCCGCAGCTGAGCACGAACAGCATGTCCGGGCCGGGCGCGATCATGGCGACGACCGTGACGGCGGTGAACGTGAGTACGCGCCGCTGTCCCGGCCCGACCTGCGCGGGCTCGACCAGCGGCCGTTGTACCGGGAGCCGATGCTGCTGGCCGTGCCCCGGAAACTGGCACCCACCGAAGCCGGGCCCGCCGACCTCGCCGACTTCGCCGCGGCGCCCTGGGTCGCCGCGCTCACCAACACCGGCTTCCAGGCCGCCACCGAGATGGCGTGCCGCGCGGCCGGCTTCGATCCCCGCATCGACATCCGGGTCCACAGCTACCCGATGGTCCTGTCCATGGTCGGCGCCGGCTTCGGCGTGGCGCTCGTGCCGCAGCTCGCGGCCGCCCCGCAGCGCGGCGTGACGTACCTGCCGATCGGCCGCCCGACCGGCCTGACCCGGCAGATCTACGCCACGACCCGGCGCACCGACCAGTCACCGGCCGCGCGGGCGCTGTCCCGCTACCTCCACGACACCCTGGCCCGCTGACGGGCACGGTGAGCGCCGGCAAACGCGAATGTCAGCCGACGCAATTATCGAAATAATACGGTGCGATGCGCCGTCACCCACCGCATTTTCGAAACTTCGGTCCGGTATTGATCGCGATCTTCCGGGCGGAAAATGACATTCGTAAAAGTGTTATGAACGCCGGGAATGCCGAGTCGTCCGCGAAATTTGCAAGAATGCATCCGGAGATCGGCGTCGGCCTTCTGTGCTTTGAAATAGGTGCTGACCTGCAAGGGCGCGACCATTGAACGCCGTGCCGGGCGGGTTGCCGTCGAATCAAGCGTGGACCCTCTTGAATGTTTTGAAATGCTCTGGCAACCTCGCGATGCAAGGAGTGACCGTTCCCGCCCGGTCTATGGAATCGACCACCCCGTTGATGCCAAGGTCGCGTTCGGCTCGGGTGTGAACGCTCACGCGGCGCGGCGGCGGTCCGCAGGAACGCCGCCGCCCGTCATCTCCGCAACGTGAACATCGGTGCTGACAAATCGCATGACAGGACGTCCAGTCGTCCCGCCGAGACGGCTCGGGCGCTGGCCGGAGAAGGAGGTCAAGGTGGCTACAAGCCCCTCCGCCCATCGCGGCGGGACCCGGCGGCAGAGATCGTTCAGGGTCAGAGCGCTGATCGCCGGCGTGGTCGGTGTCGTGGCGATGGCCACGGCCGCGGTGATGATGCCGTCGGCGGACGCGGCGGCGAGCACGCTGGGTGCGGCGGCCGCGCAGTCCGGCCGGTACTTCGGCACCGCGCTCGCAGCGGGCCGGCTCGGTGACTCGACGTACAGCACGATCGCCGGGCGCGAGTTCAACATGATCACCGCCGAGAACGAGATGAAGCCCGACGCGACCGAGCCGCAGCGGGGCGTGTTCAACTTCAACTCCGGCGACCAGATCTACAACTGGGCGACTTCTCGCGGCCTGAAGGTCCGCGGCCACACCCTGGCCTGGCACGGCCAGCAGCCGGGGTGGATGCAGAGCCTGTCCGGCTCCACGCTGCGCCAGGCGATGATCGATCACATCAACGGGGTGATGGGCCACTACCGGGGCAAGCTCGCCGCCTGGGACGTGGTCAACGAGGCGTTCAACGAGGACGGCAGCCGCCGCAGCTCCAACCTGCAGGGCACCGGCAACGACTGGATCGAGGTGGCGTTCCGCACCGCTCGCGCCGCGGACCCGTCGGTGAAGCTCTGCTACAACGACTACAACATCGAGAACTGGTCCTACGGCAAGACGCAGGGCGTCTACCGCATGATCCAGGACTTCAAGTCCCGGGGCGTGCCGATCGACTGCGTCGGCCTGCAGACGCACTTCACCGGCGGCAGCTCGCTGCCGAGCAACTTCCAGACCACGCTGTCGAGCTTCGCAGCGCTGGGCGTGGACGTGGCGCTGACCGAGGTCGACGTCACCAACTCCTCGACGTCGCAGTACGCCGGGCTGACCCAGGCGTGCATGAACGTGCCGCGCTGCATCGGGATCACGGTGTGGGGCGTGCGGGACAGCGACTCGTGGCGCTCCGGGGAGAGCCCGCTGCTCTTCGACGGCGGCGGCAACAAGAAGGCCGCGTACAACTCGGTGCTCAACGCCCTCAACGCCGCCACTCCGACCACCTCGCCGACGGTCTCGCCGACCGTCTCGCCGTCCACGAGCACCTCACCGGGCACGCCCGGTGGCGCCGGCCGGATCGTCGGAGTCCAGTCGGGCCGGTGCATCGACGTGCCCAACGCGACGCAGACCAACGGCACCCGGGTGCAGCTGTACGACTGCAACGGGCAGGCGAACCAGCAGTGGACGTACACCGCCGGCAAGCAGCTGACCGTGTACGGCGGCAAGTGCCTCGACGCGAACGGCAGGGGCACCGCGAACGGTACCGCGGTGATCATCTGGGACTGCAACGGGCAGACGAACCAGCAGTGGAACGTCAACACCAACGGCACCATCAGCGGCGTGCAGTCCGGCCGGTGCCTGGACGTGTGGGGCACGGGCAACGGGCAGCAGATCCAGCTGTACGACTGCCACGGCCAGACCAACCAGCAGTGGCGGACCGACTTCAGCACCACCGGCCCGACCTCGCCGCCGCCGTCCTCGCCGTCGCAGTCCCCGGGCACCGGCTGTGCGCTGCCCTCGACGTACCGCTGGTCGTCGACGGGTTCGCTGGCGAACCCGCAGAACGGGTGGGTCTCGCTCAAGGACTTCACCAACGTCGTCTACAACGGCAAGCACCTGGTCTACGCGTCGAACGTCAACAGTTCGGGAAGTTACGGCTCGATGAGCTTCACCTCCTTCACGAACTGGTCCGACATGGCCTCGGCCACCCAGACCGGGATGAGCCAGGGCACGGTGGCGCCCACGCTGTTCTACTTCGCGCCGAAGAACATCTGGGTGCTGGCCTACCAGTGGGGTCCGAACTCGTTCAACTACAAGACCTCCAGCGACCCGACCAACCCCAACGGCTGGTCCGGGGCGCAGGCGCTGTCCACCGCCACCCTTTCCGACGCCCCGTACGGTGTGATCGACCAGACCCTCATCGGTGACGGTCAGAACATGTACCTGTTCTTCGCCGGTGACAACGGCAAGATCTACCGGCAGAGCATGCCGATCGGGAACTTCCCGGGCAGCTTCGGCTCGTCGTACACCACGATCATGACTGACTCGACCAACAACCTGTTCGAGGCGGTCGAGGTCTACAAGGTCCAGGGCCAGAACCAGTACCTGATGATCGTCGAGGCGATCGGCAGCAACGGGCGCTACTTCCGCTCCTTCACGTCCAGCAGCCTGAGCGGTTCGTGGACCCCGCAGGCCGCCACCGAGAGCAACCCGTTCGCGGGCAAGGCCAACAGCGGCGCGACCTGGACCAACGACATCAGCCACGGTGACCTGGTCCGGACCAACCCCGACCAGACCAAGACCATCGATGCCTGCAACCTCCAGTTCCTCTACCAGGGCAAGAACCCCAGCGCCGGGGGTGACTACAACCTGCTGCCGTGGCGGCCGGCCGTGCTGACACTGCAGCGCTGACGTGTGCGCCGCTGACGCGCGGCGACCCGTCCGCTGACCGCTCGGGCGTGTCCGGTGCCCGCAACGCACCGGACACGCCCGGCCGGGCCTGCGGCGGCCGGGACCACCCGCGGCGGACCTTGAAGTCCCGCCGCCCGGCCGGCCTGCAGCTGTGGACGTTCGCGTCCAACACGGCGGCGCAGCGGTTCTACCTCCGCCACGGTTTCGTCGTGGCGGAGACGACCGACGGGTCCCTCAACGAGGAGCGGGCACCCGACATCCGCTTCGTCTGGACGCGGCAGTAGCCGGACAGCGGACCGCTACGGCTTCGTCGCGTGAGCGCCGACGAACGACGGTGTCCAGACGACCGCGCCGCTGCCGACGGCGTCGTCGCGCAGCCGGTCGGCGAGGGTGTCGAGCTCGCCGGGGACGTCGAGACCGAGCTTGTGCATGAGCGGCTCGAGGGCTCCGACGACTCCGGCCAGCCAGGCGTACCCACCGAAGCCGGGCCCACCGCCGACCAGCGCCTCGTCACACATCGCAGGCTCAGGCAGGCCCGCGGCCACATATGCGCCGAACAGCTGCCGGCCCATCCGCACCTGCATCCCCGCCCGGCGGAACGCCTCGGTGACAAGCCGGCCGGTGTCGTTCCACAGCGACTCCTCCGGCAGCGACCGCGCGGTGATCGCGGGGTCCAGGTCGAGCTCCTGGAACGCGATGACACCGCCGGATCGGACCCGGTTCGCCACGGTACGCAGTGAGGCGGCCGGATCGGCGCGGTACATGAGGACCAGCCGGCCGACGGCGGCGTCGAACCCGTCCCCGGCCTCGGCGGTGGCCAGGTCGCCCTCGACGAACCGGACGTTGCTCAGTCCGAGGGCCTCGGTCCGGCCTTGAGCGGTCCGCAGCGCCGCACCGTCGACGTCGACCCCGACGACCTCGCCCCGTGGTCCCACGATGCCGGCGACGAGCAGGGCCACGTCACCGGCCCCGCTGCCCACGTCGAGGACCCGCATCCCGGCGCTCAGCCCGGCGTCGCGCAGCAGCCGCGCTGTGGTGCCGTGCAGGAACGCTGCCTGCCGGCCGAGACGTTCGTACTCTTCCTGCGACCGCGCCAGCGCGTACGCCGGGTCGCCTGACGGATTCACCATCGCCCCAGGCTGGCCGCTCGGCGCAGGCGAAGCAGCCAGCAACGTGACAGCCGGCGGTTGAACCGATGGCGGGCTTCGTGCGTGCGACCGGCCCGTGCCATGATCCTGCGGATTGTGGCGGATGTTCGGGGGGATTCTGTGGCTGCAGCGCGGCGTCGCGACATGTCCGAGGCTCTGCGGCGGATGCTCGACGGGGTCGACTGGTCGCGGGTGAGGTCCGAGGAGGGACCGGCGACCGGGTTCCCGCTGCACGTGCGGGCCTTGTGGTCGGGTGATCACTACACCGTGCACGAAGCCTTCGACTACTTCCGGACGACCGGATTCGCAATGTCCTCCGCGGGCCCGGCCACGGTGGCGATGACGCCGGTGCTGGTGGCGCTGCTGGCGGAGCCGGGACTGGACGGCGCGGAGTACACGGTCCCGTTCGGTGCGGTGACGTCGATCCGCGCGGGGTTGCTGGAGTGCCTCGGCCGCGTTGCCGATCATGCCGGGTGGGGCGGCACCGACGAGGAGCTGTGCCGGAAGGCTGAACTGCTCCTGGCCGGCCAGGTGGACGAGCTGCTGCGACCCGACGTGGACGGCACCGCCCGCCCTGACACATTCGCCGACGTGTTCGCGGCCGAGCAGGCGCCCTACCTGTTCTGGGTACGGGTGCACGCCGGTGGCCTGCTCGACGCGTGCCTGCCGTGGCTGGACGACCCTGATCACCGGGTGGCGCAAGCGGCGGTGTATCCCGTCGCGCGGCTCGCCATGCTGGCCCCGGCGGAGCGGCGGCAGGCCGTGGAGCACGAGCTGATCCGGGTCGCCGGCGCGCCGGACGGGCATCAGTCGGTGCAGGGCACCGCCGTGTTCGAGTTGATCGCGCTCGGCGTCGACACCGGTGCGCTGCTTGAGCATCCGTTGCTGGCGGTACGCGCGATCGCCGCGCTGTCGGCGTCGACCCTCGACGATCCACGGTCGTTGACCGCGCTGGAGGCGGCGCTGCGGCAGGCGGTCGACTGCGACGACTGGCTGGATCCGTATCCGCCCATGGTGCACTTGCGCCTCGTCTTCCAGTTCGCCCGTGCTGCGGCGTCCAGGGCGCGAACGTTCGACGACGTGCTGCCCGGCGCGTACGCGGTCGCCGCCGGCGAAGGCGGCTGGCAGCCGCTGCTCACCGTCGCGTTTCCGCCTGGCTGGTCGGATCGGCCGCTCACCGGCGCGCAGCGGGAGTTCCTGCGACAGCTCGTCGGCAACGACGGCAACTGGCATCCGACGTACACCGGATGGAAGGACGACCTGCGCCGGGTCGGACTACCGCCCGACCGCGACGCGTGCCGTGCTCTGGCGGCCTCGGGCTGATCGCCTCACGAACCCATGAGCTCGAGCGTGTCGATGACGCGGTTGGCGAAGCCCCATTCGTTGTCGTACCACGCCACCACCTTCACGTGGCGGCCGGCGACGCGGGTGAGGGCGGCGTCGAAGACGGCGGAGGCCGGGTTGCCGGCGATGTCGCTGGAGACGAGCGGATCCTCGGTGTACTCCAGGATGCCGTGCAGGCCGCCGCCGGCCGCGGCGCGGTAGGCATCCAGGACCTCGTTGCGGCTCACCGGGTGGGCGACCGTGGTGTTCAGCTCGACCAGTGAGCCGACCGGCACCGGCACGCGGATCGAGTCGCCGACGAGCTTGCCGTCCAGGCGCGGCAGCACCTTGCCGATCGCCTTGGCGGCGCCGGTCGTCGTGGGGGCGATGTTCACCGCTGCCGCGCGGGCGCGGCGCAGGTCGCGGTGCGGCCCGTCCTGCAGGTTCTGTTCCTGCGTGTACGCGTGCACCGTGGTCATGAAGCCGTGTTCGATGACGGCGAGGTCGTCCAGCACCGACGCCAGGGGTGCCAGCGCGTTGGTCGTGCAGGACGCGTTGGAGACGATGGTGTGCCGCTGCGGGTCGTAGGCGTCGGTGTTGACGCCGAAGGCGAGCGTGACGTCGGCGCCGTCGGAGGGGGCGCTCACCAGTACCCGCCGGGCGCCGGCATCCAGGTGGGCCCTGGCGGCCTTGGCGGCGGTGAAGCGGCCGGTGGACTCCAGCACGATGTCGACGTCGAGGTCGGCCCAGGGCAGGGCGGCCGGGTCGCGCTCGGCGAACACGCGGATGCGGCGGCCGTCGACGGTGAGGCCGGTTGCGTCTGCGTCGACCGGGCGGCCGAGACGGCCCAGCGTGCTGTCGTACTTGAGCAGGTGCGCGAGGGCCTCGGGAGCCGCGAGGTCGTTGAGCGCCACGACCTCGAGTTTGCTGTCGCGCTGCAGCAGGGCTCGCAAGGTGTTGCGTCCGATGCGTCCGAATCCGTTGATGGCGATGCGAGTCATGTCCTGATCGTCGGTGTCCTGCCCGCTCGACGACAGTGGCTTGATAGCCACCATGCGCAAGGATCTCGCCATCAAGATCAAGAAGAGAACGTGTTGCGGTACTCCGTCGGCGAGGTACCGAGAATGCGCTGGAAATGCAGGCGCAGGTTGGCGGCCGTGCCGAGGCCGACCCGTGCGGCGACCTGCTCCACGCCGAGGCCGGTGACCTCCAGCAGCTCGCGGGCCAGGTCGACGCGGGCGCGCAGCACCCACTGCATCGGCGTGTACCCGGTGTCCTCCACGAACCGCCGCGAGAACGTGCGCGCCGACACCCGGGCGTTGCGAGCGAGGGCCTCCAGCGTGAGTGGCTCGTCCAGCCGGGCCAGCGCCCACTCGCGGGTGCCGGCGAACACGTCACCGAGCGGTTCGGGGACGCTGCGCGGCACGTACTGGGCCTGACCACCGCTGCGGTACGGGGCCGCGACCAGCCGCCGCGCCACGATGTTGGACAGCCCGACGCCATGGTCCTGCCGCACCAGGTGCAGGCACAGGTCGATGCCGGACGCCGCACCGGCCGACGTCAGCACCCCGCCCTCGTCCACGAACAGGACGTTCTCGTCGACGCGCACGAGTGGGTACTTCGCTGCGAGCGCCCTCGTGTAGTGCCAATGCGTCGTCGCCCGCTTGCCGTCCAGCAGCCCGGTCGCCGCAAGCGCGAACGCGCCCGTCGAGATCGCCGCGAGCCGCGTGCCGCGCCGGTGCGCGGCCTGCAGCGCCGCGACAACCGCGGGCGGCGGCTCGGCGGTGACCGGCTGCCGATAGCCGGGAATGAAGATCGTGTCCGCGCGCTCGAACGCCTCGACCCCCTCGGCAACGTGATACGCCAGCCCGTCACCGCCGGCCACCAGCCCGGGCGCGGCCCCGCACACGGACACCTCGTACGGCATGGTCGGCCGGCTCGCGAACACCTGCGCGGGAATACCCACGTCGAGCGGCTTCGCGCCATCCAGTACCAACACCGCAACCCGATGATTCACCTGGCCATAATGCTACCGACCGCAAGGATCACGCCACCCGATCCGGCGCTGTAAGGGTCAGCGGGGCAGCCGGGTCCACCGCGCTCCACGGGGCCCGATCAGGTCGGTGGCGACCGGGTTCGGGTGAGCTGCACCGGCGCAATCGCGGTGGCGTGCCGACCCGCCGCTTGCCATCATGCGATCGTGACCGACGATCTTCTGCTGGACCGAGCCCGGGGGCTCTGGACCGGCCTGGCAGGGGCGCGGGTCGCCTTCACGGGCTCGGGCATCGACGTGGGGGTCTCCGCGCGGTCGCTGCTGTGCCCGGCGGGTTGGGTGGGCATCGTCGAGCTTGGAAACGCCGCGATCGCTACCGCCCCTGACGACGACGTCGCCGGGATCGTGCGGCGCGCTCTGGGCGATCTCCCCGCGGCCGCTCGGACCGACCCGGCCGTGATCGGTGGCAGGCTGCCGATGGCCGAGGCATTGGGGCCCGCGACGTTGGCGTACTGCGATGAGGCCGGCTTCCGCCCGATCGTGTCCAGCGCCGTGGAGACGGTCCGGGCCGGCGGGAACGATGTGCAGACCCTGCTGGCGCGGGTGCCGGCTGAAGAGGCCGGCGAGTCCGGCCTGGCCGAGATCACGTCAGCCGCGTTCGTGGTGCGGGCCGGGTCGGACGTGATCGCGGCAGCGGGCTATCGGACGTGGACGGGCAGGACCGCCCATCTCAGCGTGCTGACCGTCCCGGCCGAACGCGGGCGCGGACTGGCGCGTGTCGTCGCCGCCGCGGCGGTCGCCCACGCGCTGGATGCCGGGCTCCTGCCGCAGTGGCGGGCTCGCCCGCCCGCGTCACGCCGGGTGGCCCGGGCGCTCGGGTTCCGGGAGCTGGGTGCGCAACTGAGCATCCGCCTCCTGCCGGCCGACCCGCCATGGCGTGAGCGCCCACCGCAGTGCGGGGCCTTGCCCGCAGACGGCATCGACTGACGGTGCCGGCGCTCAGACGGGTGCCTGCGCAACTCGGTCATGGGACGAGCACCACGCCGCCGCGGTGACCGCCCTGGGCGAGCCGTTCGTGGGCGGCGGCAGCGTCGGTGAAGGGGTACACGTCGGCGACCCGGAGCGGAATGTCGCCGCTGTCGACCAGTTTGACCAGTTCGGCCAGCCGGGCGCCGTCCGGCAGGACCTCCAGCGCGAACGTCCGGATTCCCCGCACCGGCTCCGGGCGCAGCGGGGGAGACGCGGCCACGTAGCCGCCGCCGTCGCGGACGAGGTCCAGCAGCGCGGGGCCGACCACTGCCAGGTCGATGACCGCGTCGAACGTCCCTGTGGGAGTGTCGGAGCGCGACAGGTACGCCGCCCCCAGCGACTCGACGAACTCGCGGTCGCCTGCCCCGGCGAGTCCCGTGGCGTGCAGGCCGGCCGCCCGGGCCAGCGCCAGGACGAACCCGCCGACCTGCCCGGCGGCGCCGGTGACGAGCACGGTCGAACCCGCCGGCAGCGCCAACAGGTCCAGCGCCTGGGCGGCGGCGAGGCCGTTCGTCGGCAGGGTCGCCGCCGCGGTGGCGGGGACGCCGGCCGGCGCGGACGTCAGCCAGGCGGCGTCGAGCACCACGTACTCCGCGTGGGCACCGACCGTGGTCTGCAGCCATGGCGAGAAGCCGATGACCTCGTCGCCGATCGTGAACCCCGCAACCGACGGGCCGACCGCATCGACCGTGCCGGCCGCATCCCAACCGGGCGTGTACGGCAGCCCGGTCGGCAGCGGTGCCGGGAACCGGCCGGAGCGGATCATCAGGTCCACCGGGTGCACAACGGACGCGGCGACCCGCACCCGCACCTGCCCCGGCCCAGGCTCGGGCACCGGCACCTCGGCCACGTACAGGACCTCCGGCCCACCGAACTGTGCATGCCGCCGCCGCCTCGCTGTCTCCTGCGCGGGGACTCGTGATACGCGCTCCACCCATTCCGGCGCACCGGCACCGTGAGTTGCTACCATGGTGACCGGCAAAGTGGGTCGCGCTGGTGATCCCGGCGCTCGCCGGCGGCCCGCAGCGGCACGGCGAGCTCGCCCACCGCATCGCCGGCGTCAGCCAGAAGATGCTCACCCAGACCCTGCGCACGCTGGAGCGCGACGGCCTGGTCACCCGTACCGTGACCGCCTCGGTACCGGTCCGCGTCGACTACGAGCTCACCCCGCTGGGCCACGAACTGTTCCCGGTCATGATCGCGATCAAGAACTGGGCGGAGACGCACATGGACCGCGTCTTCGAGGCCCGCAGCCAGTTCGACGCCCGCCCCTGACCGCCGCCCGCCCGATGGGAACCTGGGATTCCGGCCCGTTGGACAACGACACTGCGGCCGACTGGTGCCGCGAGTTGCACGATGCCCCTGCCGGCACACGCGTGGGGTTGATCCGCAGCGCGTTGAGCGTCGTGCTCGACCACGATGCCGACACGTACCTGGACGACGACTTCGCGGTGGAGGCGGTTGCCGCGGCGGCGGTCATCGCCACGCAGGTCCCCGGAGGCCCACGCCTCGACTCCCCGCCACCGGCGGTCGGTCATTGGCGCTCCGCAAGGGCAAAGAATCATAATGCACCCATGACGGGCGAGATGGCCAACATCGTTGGATGGCGATGGCTTGATGTCCGCTTGCAGCGGCGGGCGCGCCGCCAGGTCCGCGCCGAGCCCGCACCGGGCCGCCTGCGCCGGGTCGTCACCGCGGCCGTCGCTGCCGTGGTGCAGGTCGGGGCGTTCGTGGTGCTGCTGGGTGGTGCCTGGCTGTGCACGGTGCGGTTCCCGAGTGTCGCGTTGCTGCCCGGTGCCGTGTTGGTGCTGTTCGGTGTGCTGACGCTGCCGCGTCCGGCGACCCTGCCGCGGGACGCGGTCACGGTCCGCCGTGTTGATGCACCCGCGTTGTACGCGCTGGCGGACCGGGTCGCTGACGCGTTGGGTGTGTCCCGGCCGCATGTGGTGGTGCTGGATGACCGGTTCGCCGCCGACTCGGGGTTTGCTGGTTTCCTGCGGCGCCGGTATCTGCGTATCGGCGCCCCGCTGTGGGCGGTGCTGGACCCCGCGCAGCGCACCGCGCTGGTGGCCCTGGAGTTGGCCCGGTTCGGTGGCGGCGACCCGAGTCGCGGCGCGCTGACCGGCACCGTTGAGCGGACCCTCGCCACGATGGTCGCCGTGTTCGAACCCGCCGCCGACAAACGGATGCAGGTCGGGCGGGACAATGACGTGGTCAAGATGATCTCGGCGAACCCTGGTCAGCGGGTGGGGGAGGAGCAGGCGTCCACCAATCTCGCCGAGAGTCTGATCCGTCCGTTCGTGGCGCTGCTGCAGGGTGTCTTCGGGCTGGTGCGTCTGGGCTACCTGACGCTGCTGCAGCCGGGTTCGTTCCGGGCGGTTCTCGCGGCGGACGCCCGGGCGGTCGCGGTGGCCGGCGCGTCGCAGGTCCGGTCGGTCCTGGCCACCCGGCTGCTGGCGGAGTCGGTGGTGACGGTCCTGCGCCGCGATGCCCGCGCCGGTGACCGCTCCGGTGCGGTCCGGCGCGACGAACCCGAAACGGTCGTCGCGGGCTGGCCGGCCCTCGCCGCCGACGTCCTGACGAAGAACACGCCGTCGCTTCCCGAACGCTGCGACGCCGACGTGGCCCGCACCGCGTCACCGTTCGCGGTCACCCCACCTCTCGGCCGCCGCCTCGAGGTCCTCACCGAGGCGGCGGAGCCGCCGGCGGCCGGGACGCCGCCGACGCTGTCTGCCGATCCGCAGGAGTCCGCGGCGACCGATGTCGAGGTGCGGCCGGTGTACCGCCGGCTGGTGCGCGACCTCAGAAACGGCTGACGCCGGCCCGCAGGTGCGCGCCCAGCGGTGGCCGACCATCCGCTCGTGCCGCTCCCCGTGGTACGCGACGCGCAGCCCCGTCTCCGGTCGGCGGTGCGCCGTCACAGTGTCCGACGTGGGAAGCTGGGTGGATGGAGGTCGATGTCTGGTACCAGAAGTTGTGGGAGGCGAACCGGAGCACACTGGTGGGCCTGCGCGACGAGGAGATCGAGCAGGCGCGGGACCTGTTCTGTGTCGACTTCGACAACCGGGGCACGGGGTTCGGTGGACGGGTCACGGCGTCGCAGGAGGATGCGGCGCGGTGGCGGGCGGCGACGCAGGCGGTGGTCGCGGCGGTCCAATCGGTGCACGATCGGGACTGGGCGGCGCGCAACGTGCTGTTCCCGCCGCAGCGCTTCTGGAAACGGCAGGCGTGGCGGGTCCGGCGCGAACGACTCCAGCAGGAGTACCAGGTGCAGCGCGCGGCGCTGGTGGGGGAGCTGCGGGCCGCGTACCGGGCGTACCGCGCCGCGGCCGGGGACCTCACCGACCATGTCGCGGCCTGGCGTGAGCGCTGGGCGCGGGAGCAGCGCGAGCGGGAAGCGCGGTGGCGGGCCGAGCGGCTGGCGGCGGTGCAGGAAGGCGTCGAGGGGGCGGTGTGGGCGTATCGGATCCGGGACTACGCCGATCGCCAGCAGATCATGATCTGGTTGCCGGCCCTGGAGCGGAGCGACGACGGCGAGCCTGCCGGCACGCGTGGCGGTCTGACCGCGCGGCAGGTCCAGGACGTGATCGACGACGAGCGGGCCCGGGACCCGTACGTGTGGATCGAGTGGAAGGACCCGACCGGCGAGGCGATGCGGGAGTGGCACGTGGACCTCACCGGCGCGAAGGCCGGCCGGGAGGCCGCGGCGTGGGCGACGATCACGGGGGTGACCGTCGAGCCGATCGTGTGGCGTCCGGGCGAACTGGAGAAGCTGCGCTCGTCGCGGTCGAGCGGCGGCTACGGCCCGTCGAGCAACTACTGGAGCCCGTCGGGCAGCTTCGGCACGTCATTCTGAGCGAGCTTGGACTCCAGCGCGAACACGGCCGCGAACACGGCGCGGGGCGTGGCAGGCCGGTCGGCTGCGGTCGGCACCGCCCGCCGGCCCGCCCCGCATGGTCGCGGCGAGCACGGCGGGCGCGCCGGCGGCGATCGCGATCAGCAGCGCGGCCGGTATGAGCAGCGCGACCGGCAGCGACGCGCGGGCGGCGACGAACCCGAGCAGCGCCGGCGCGACCAGCCCGCCGCCGTAGCTGATCGTGGTGACGGCCGACAGTTGCCGGGCCGGACCGCCGGTGGCGCCGAGGGTGCTGGCGACCATCGGCCAGACGACCGCGACCCCGGCGCCGGTCAGCGCCCAACCGGCCAGCGCGCAGCCGACCCGCGCCGAGCCGCCGGCGTGCAGCACGCCGGCCAGGAGTACCAGACCGAACCCGGCGGTGGCGGTGCAGCCGGCGAACCGGATCGTGCGGCCGGCGCCGAGCCGCGACCGGGCGGCGTCACCGACGAAACGGACGGCGGTCATCGCGGCGAAGAACAGCGTGTACGCGAACGAACCGGTGGCCGCGTCGGCGCCGAGCACCCGGGTGGCGTGGAATCCCGCCCAGTCCGTGGCGGCCGCCTCGGCGACGAACGCGGCGGCACCCAGCAGGCCGAGCGCGACGAGGAGCGCCGGCCGGACGGGTACCGCATCCGCCGTTGCTGTCGCTGTCGCCGCGGTCGTTGTTGCCGGCGCCGGCGCGTCGGCAAGTCCACGGCCCGCCGCCGCCGTTGCCGCCGCCAAAGCCACCGCCCCGGCCACCAGGAGCACCCGCACGCCCGCGCCGGCCCACTGGCCGCCGGCCATCGCCCCGCCGCCGGCGACCGCGCCGAGCGTCCAGATCCCGTGCATCGTGGTCATGACCGGCCGGCCGGCCGCGCGTTCCACCGCCGCCGCCTGCACGGTCAAGGCAACGTTGAGCACGCCGAGCAGCATGCCCAGCCCGACGGCGATGATCGCGAGCGTCGCGGCCGAGCCGGCCAGCGCCGGACCCGCGAGTGCCAGCGCCGCCGCCGGTGCGCTCAACCGCAGCAGCCGCCGCCCGGTCCACCGGTCCGCCAGCCAGCCGGCGACCGGCATGGCCACGAGCGCGCCGACGGCGAGGGCCATGAGGATCGCGCCGAGCCGGGCCGCACCGAGGTCGAGCCGGGCGTCGAACGCGGGCAACGCCGCGCCCCACAACGCGGTCAGCGTGCCAGCCGCCGCGTACTGCAACGCCACCGCGCCTCGTGCGCCCATCGCGAACCACCTCGATCATCGGTTGCCGGTGATCCGATCGTGGCCCGGGCGGCGGCCCGAACTCCAACACCTGTTCGAGGCGCATTGACGCACCGTGGTTGTGAATCGGGTACAACGGATGCGTGCCCGAAGACCTCGACATCCGCCTGCTGCGCCACTTCGTCGCGGTGGCGGAGGAACTGCACTTCAGCCGCGCCGCGCGGCGGCTGTTCCTGGCGCAGCAGGCGCTCAGCCGCGACATCCAGCGGCTGGAGGACCGGGCCGGGGTGCGCCTGCTGGACCGCACCACCCGGCGGGTCGTGCTGACCCCGGCCGGGCACACGCTGCTGCGCCGGGCGCGGGAACTGCTCGCCCTGCACGACACCACACTGCGCGAGCTGCACGGCGAGCCGCGCTCGCTGACCGTCGACGTCGTCGGCGCCGGACTCACCCCGGCTCTCGTCCTGGCGGCCGCCCGGCACCGCGCCCCGCAGGTGGAGTACTTCGCCCGCTTCCACACCGGCACCGAGGACGCCGTGCCGTTGCTGCTCGCCGAGCGCCTCGACGTCACCTTCGGCCGGGCACCGCACCACACCGACGGGTTACGGCACCGGCCGGTCCGCAACGAGCCGCTCGCGGTACTCCTGCCCGCGGATCATCCGCTCGCCGCGCACGACGCCGTTCCCCTCCACGCGCTGCGCGGCGCCGGCGCGTGCTACCGCGCCGGCAGCCACGCCACCCCGGGCTGGGAACACGCGATCCTGCAATTGCTCGCCCCGTTCGGCATCGAGGCGTCCGGCGCCCACCCGCACGTCCACGGCACCGACGAGCTGGCCCAGCACCTGGTCGGCCGCAGCGGCCCGATCCTGGTGATGAGCACCCAGCCCGCCGTGCCCGGCGGGGTGCTGCGCCCGATCGTCGATCCGGTCCCACTGTTCCCCTGGGCGATGATCTGGCGCGTCGACGCCGACGATCCGGGGCTGCGCGCCCTGCACACGGCGGTGGACGAACTGGCTCCCGGCTGGCCCGCCGTGCCGGCCGATCCACGCACGACCTGGCTGCCGGCGCCGGAGTCCGGCTCGCCCTGACCCGGCCTTCACGGCGCCGCCCGCGTGATCGGCTGATCGGCCGGCGGCCTCGCGTGCCGAAGTTTCCGGCGGGCGGTAAATGGATCGGGGTGCTCATGCGTAGAGCGGGTGTGGAACGACAACGGAAGGACTTCGCGGACTTCTACCAGCGCTCCCGGGACGAATGCCTGCGTGCCGTGCTGGCCAGTACGGACGATCGCGCGCTGGCCGACGATCTGGTCGCTGAGGCGTTCGCGCGGGCCTGGGCCTCGTGGTCGAAGGTGAGCCGGCATCCGGCACCGGCGGCGTGGGTGGTGCGCACCGCCCTCAACGTGCGCGTGTCGTGGTGGCGGCGGCGCCGGCGTGAGGTGGCGCTCGACGGCCACGACCGGGCGCAACCGGCCGGGGACGGGCCCGTCATGGACGACGTCCTGCTGGCCGCTGTTCGCCGGCTGCCGCAACGGCAGCGCGAGGTGATCGTGTTGCGCGTCTGGCTCGACCTGGACACCAAGACCGTGGCCGAGGTGCTGGGCATCTCCGCCCTGACCGTGGCCGTCCATCTGTCACGTGCCATCGCAACCCTGCGGGCACAACTGGCGACCGTATCGAAGTAGGAGTGATCATGAATGACGATGAGGTGTTGGGCGCGGTGAAGATGACCCTTGCCGACGTACAGATGGATCGTCCGCTCGAGGCGATCGAGCAGCGCGGTCAGGCGTGGCGGCGCAACCGTCGCCTGCTCGGCGTCGCCGCCGGTGGTGGGCTCGCGGCCGCGGCGGCGCTGGCGCTGACGCTGCCGATGGTCAACCAGCCGGCCGGCACGACCCGGGCCGGCAGCGGCCCTGCCGCCGGCGGGAGCACGACCGGCACCACGGCGGCGATGCAGCCGGTGGCGTTCACGGTGACCAGGCAGGCGGACAGCACGGTGAAGCTGACCCTGGAGCTCAGGCAGGTGTTCGACGCCGAGGCCCTCCAGCGGGCGTTGGCCGACGCGGGTATCCCCGCCGAGGTCAGGACCGGGGTCCTTTGCGCGCCGCGGGACAGCGAGCTGCCAGAGGCCGAGCAGGCCTACCGGTTCGAGCAGGTGACCTCACCGGACGGGGCGGTCAACAGGTACGTCCTCGTCATCGCGCCGTCGAAGATGCCGGAGGCCAGCCGCCTCTACTTCAGCATCCTCATGACCGACGGGGGCGAGCACACGAAGGCCGGGAAGGCGGGCGTGTTCCTGGTCTCCGACGACGACCCGATGGACTGCCGGTCCACCCCCTGAACCGACGGGCCGTGATCCACGGAGGTGGTCCACGCCGCGGCGCCGCCGCAGGCCCCAACGCATGACGTTTCTGAGGTGGGCTCCGTCGACGTCGGCCGGCCGGCGATGTATCAGAGAGCACCGCCACGTACACCGACCGCGGCTTCCCGGACCGGGGAATGACGCTGGTGAACGTCAAGGGCACCGGCGCGAAGGGCATCCGCACGACCGGCGGCGCCAAGGCATGCGACGACGTCCGGCTGCGCCTGTTCGACGCCCGTACCGGCGAGTGTCTCGGATCGGACGTGCCCGCGCCGCTCTGCGACGGCCTCACGATGGAGCTGCCCGACCCCGCCGGCCGATACGCGGTGGAGGTCATCGCGTTCGGTGGCGCGATCAGGGACTACAGCTTCCGCCTCACGCCACAGTAGATGGGGCGTCGCGCCGTGAACAACGACCGTTGCGGATCGGTTGCGGCTCGGTGGGCGCCGACCCGGGTGGTGGACGCCGGGTGGGTAATTCGTGTCGGGTGTCCGGGCAGTTCGCCGATCGGTCCGGTGGAACTGCAACCGAGGCCGGTCATGGTTTGGAGCGTCGAAAGACCACCTCCAAGGACGGAGTACCCATACCGTGAACATCGGCAAGAGACTGCGGGCCGCGGCGGCGGGCGCGCTGCTGGCACCCACCGCGGTGACGCTCGCCGCCGGGCCCGCGCACGCGGTCGTGAAGACGGCGGACACCATGGCGTCGGCGACGAGCCTCGCCCAGGTGCGATCGATCATCGGCGCCGACACCGGGTCCGCGGCGACACTGACCGGCAAGGGCGTCGGGGTGGCGCTCATCGACACCGGCGTCGCCTCGGTGCCCGGGCTGCCGGCCACCCAGATCGTCAACGGGCCGGACCTGTCGTTCGAGTCGCAGGCGGCGAACCTGCGCTACCAGGACACCTACGGCCACGGCACGCACATGGCCGGCATCATCGTCGGCAACGACACCGCCACCGGCACGAAGGGCATCGCGCCCGGCGTCAAGCTGACGTCGGTGAAGGTCGGCACCTCCACCGGCGCCGTAGACGTGTCGCAGATGATCGCCGCGATCGACTGGGTCGTGGTGCACCGCAACGACGACGCGGCGAACCCGATCAAGGTCGTCAACCTCTCCTACGGCTCCGGCGGCAACCCGGTCACGTGGACCGACCCGCTGCAGTTCGCGGTGGAGAAGGCGTGGCAGGCCGGCATCGTCGTGGTCGCCGCGGCCGGCAACAACGGCAACGCCGCCGGCGCGCTGACCAACCCGGCCACCGACGACTGGGTGCTCGCCGTCGGCGCCACCGCCACCAACGGCACCACCGCCACCACCGACGACACCCTGGCCGCGTTCACCAACCTGTCCTCGACCACCACAGCCGGTGCCGCCGGTCAGGTCGACCTGCTCGCCCCGGGCACATCGATCGCGTCGCTGCGCGTCCCCGGCTCCAACGTCGACAACCTGTACCCATCGGCTCGGGTGGGCGAGACCCTGTTCAAGGGCAGCGGCACCTCCCAGGCCACCGCCGTCGTCACCGCCGCCGCCGCGCTGCTGCTGCAGGCGAAGCCGACCGCGACGCCGAACCAGGTCAAGGACTGGCTCACCAAGGGCGCCACCGCCCTGACCACCGGCACCGCCGCCACTCTCGGCCTGCGCGAGCTCAACGTCAACGGCGCGCTGGCCCGCACCGGCACCACCGTGACCGCGCCGACATTGAAGCTGTCCAGCGGCACCGGCCCCCTCCAGGGCTCCCGCGGCACCAGCTCGATGACCCTCGACGGCGTGAAGCTCACCGGCGAGCGCACCGTCTGGGGCACGTTCACCTCGTCGCAGTGGGCCTCGACCAAGTCCTCCGGCACGACCTGGAGCGGCGGGCTGTGGCTGGGCAACCGCGTCGCCGGCGACGGGTGGACCGGCACGTCCTGGGCGTCCAGGACCTGGGCGCCCGCGACGTGGACCGCCACCCCCTGGGCCGGCAGCGCCGCCGGCTGGAGCGACCCCGCGTGGTCCGGCCGCACCTGGTCCGGCCGCACCTGGTCCGCGGGCACCTGGTCCGGGCGCACCTGGTCCAGCGACGGATGGTCCGCCGGCACCTGGGCGTGACCTCGTCGCGTGCCGGGGCGGTGCTCAGCGCCGCCCCGCACGGCCGCCGGCGATCGACGCGCGCTGAGCGGTAGGTCAGCGGCGGCGGCCCCGCGCGTACGTCACCAGTCCCGGCACCGCGGCCACCGCGGCGCACCCGAGCGCCTGCGTCAGGGTCAGCGGCTCCGTGCCCAGCAGCGACTGCAGCGGCGGCAGCCACACGGCGCCGAGCTGCAGGACCAGGGACAGCGCGACGGCGGCGTCCAGGCTCCAGTTGCGCTGCCCGCTGCCGCGGACCCGCAGCGCGAGCGCGACGCCGAGCTGGGCGAGTCCGAGCACGACGAACAGCACGCTCTGCCACGGCCCGCCGGTGTGGCTGGTCCACGCCGCCGCGGCGAGGGCGGCCGTGGTGATCAGCAGGCCGGTGGCCGCGATCGGCCCGGCCAGCCCGCCGAGGATCGCCTGGTCCGGCCGGCGGGGTGGCCGGCGCATGAGGTCCGGGCCCGCCGGTTCGCCGCCGAGCGCCACGCCGGGCAGGCCGTGCGTGATCATGTTGATCCACAGGATCTGCGCCGGCAGCAGCGGCACCGGCAGGCCGAGCCAGGGGCCGGCGAGCATGATGACCACCTCGGCGGCGCCGCCGGACAGTGCGTAGACCAGGAACCGGCGGATGTTGGCGTAGATGCGCCGGCCCTCCCGCACGGCGGTGGCGACCGTGGCGAGGTTGTCGTCGGCCAGGACGAGGTCCGCGGCCTGCCGCGCCGCCTCGGTGCCGCCGCGGCCCATCGCGACGCCGATGTCGGCGCGGCGCAGCGCCGGCGCGTCGTTCACGCCGTCACCGGTCATGGCCACGACGGCGCCGTCGCGCTGCAGCGCGGCGATGATGGTCAGCTTGCGTTCCGGGCTGGTGCGCGCGTACACGACGGCAGGCTCGCCCTCGTCGACGGGGTCGTCGCCGAGCGCGACCCTGGCGCCCGGTGCGGCGATGCCGACGCGCTCGGCGATCGCCGCAGCCGTCGCCGGATGGTCGCCGGTGATCAGGATCGGCCGGATCCCCGCGTCGTGGAACGCCGCGACCGCTGCGGGTGCGGCGTCGCGGACCGGGTCGATGAGCGCGACGAGGCCGAGCAGCGGCAGCCCGCGCTCGGCGTCCTGCGTCGCCGGCCTGGTGGCATGGTGCGCTCCGGCGACGGCGAGCACCCGGTACCCGTCGGCGGCGAGCCCGGCGGCTGCCTCGGACGCCCACGCGCGGGTCTCCTCGTCGGTGTCGACGGGGCCGCCGGGGGTGAGCAGGGCGTCGGGTGCGCCCTTGCACACGATCAGGTAGCCGCCGTCCAGGTCGGTGTGGACGGTGGTCATGCGGCGCCGGTCGGCGTCGAACGGCACCTCGTCGACCCGCGGGAACCGTTGCCGCAGCGCCGTGCCGACCCCGCACCGGCCCGCCGCGGTCAGGAGCGCGGCCTCCATCGGGTCACCGACCGGCGCCCATGCGGTGCGGTCCCCGTCCGGGGCGGCCAGGTCCGCGTCGGTGCACAGCACCAGCGCCCGGGCGAGGCCTGTCCCGGCGGCGCCGGGCGCCGGCGTTGCGGTGCCGGCCGGGTCGTACCCGGACCCGTGCAGCGCGATCTCGGTGCGGTCCGGCAGCAGGAACCGCTCGACGCTCATCAGCCCCTCGGTGAGGGTGCCGGTCTTGTCGGTGGCCAGGATGGTGACGGAGCCGAGGGTCTCCACCGCCGGCAGCCGGCGCACGATCGCGGACCGCCGGGCCATGCGGTGCGCGCCGAGCGCCAGGGCGAGCGTCACGACCGCCGGCAGCGACTCGGGCACGGCGGCGACGGTGAGGCTCACCGCCGCGAGGAGCATCTCGGTGACCGGCTGCCCGCGCAGCACCCCGACCAGGAACACCACGCCCGACAGGGCGACGGCGGTCACCGCCAGGACCTTGCCCAGCCCGACGAGCCGGCGCTGCAGCGGCGTCTGCCGGCGCGGCTGCCCGGACACCAGCGCCGCGATGCGGCCCAGCGCGCTGGCCGGCCCGGTGCGCAGCACCACGCCGGCCGCGCGGCCGGTGGCGGTGACCGTCCCGGCGGACAGTTCGTCGCCGACGCCCCTGGACACCGTCATCGACTCGCCGGTCAGCGCCGACTCGTCCAGCGCCAGCCGGACCGCCTCGACGACGCGCAGGTCCGCCGGGACGATGTCACCGGCCTCGACGCGGACCAGGTCGCCGGGGACCAGATCACCCGCCGGCAGCTGCACGTCGACGCCGTCGCGGCGGACCCGGGCGGCGGGCGCGGCCATCCGGCGCAGCGCCGACACGGCCCGGTCCGCGCGGAACTCCTGCACCACACCGACCGTGGTGTTGAGCACGATCACCAGCAGGATGACGACGAGGTCGCTGACGTCGCGCAGGACCAGGGTGACGACCATCGCGGCGAGCAGCACGACGATCAGCGGATCGCGCAGCTGCGCGCCGACCCGCGCCGGGACGGACGGCGGCCGGGCCACCGGCAGTTCGTTGCGGCCGTGCCGTTCGCGCAGCGCGGCGACCTCCGCTGCGGCGAGCCCGGCCTGGTTCGTCGTCAGTGTGGGCATCATGTCTCGACCGTCGCACCGGGCGGGACCTTCGCCCAGGGGCGAAGGTCCCGCCGTGCCGGGACTGCCGGGGGTCAGGTGGCCGCCGGCGTGTGGGCGATCAGCACCGGGCACTCCGCGTGGTGCATCAGCTGCTGGCCGACGGAGCCGAGCAGCAGCCCGGTGAAGCCGCCGTGCCCGCGGCTGCCGACCACGACGAGCTGCGCCGTATGCGACGCCCCGATGAGGACCTTGGCGGCCCGCCCGGCGGCCACGACGGCCTCGACCTTGATACCGGGGTACCGCTCCCGCCAGCCGGCCAGCGACGACTCCAGCGCCGCCCGCTCCGCCGCCTCGGCCGCGTCGCGCGGGACCAGCACCGGCGACGGCGGCAGGTACGCGCGGACCGCGACCAGTTCGGTGCCGCGGGCGGTGGCGGCCTCGAACGCGAGGCGCAGCGCGGTCTCCGCCGACGCCGAACCGTCGACCCCGACGACGACCGGCCCGCCGACCGCGTCGCCGTGCCCGCGCACCACGACGACCGGTGTCCGGGCGTGCGTGGCGACCTGCTGGCTCACCGAGCCCAGCAGCAGGTTGCTGACCCCGCCGGCGCCGCGGCTGCCGACGACCAGCAGGTGTGCGGCTTCGCTCAGGTCCAGCAGCGTCGACGCCCCCGGCGCGTGCACGGCGGTGCCGATGACGTCGATGCCGTCGTGACGTTCCCGGACCCGGGCGACGGCGTCGCCGACGAGCTGCTCGCCGGCGCGTTCGGCCGCCTCGACCAGTTCGGCCGTCACGTCGTAGTAGATGCCGGGCCACATCACGTGGTACCCGTGCACGATCTGCAACTGGGCACCGGTCCGCCCGGCCTCGGCGGCGGCCCAGTCCACCGCCTTGCGCGACTCGTCGGAGCCGTCGTAGCCGACCACGATCCGTTGCGTGTGCATTGCAACCTCCTCAGGTGTGCTGTCAGCGGGTGTCGGATCCGGTTGCGGCGACGGCGCTGCGGCCCGCCTCCAGCCGCGCGACCGGTACCCGGAACGGCGAGCAGGACACGTAGTCCAGCCCGGCGTCGTGGAAGAAGTGGATGGACGCGGGGTCGCCGCCGTGTTCGCCGCAGACGCCGATGTGCAGGTCCGGCCGGGCGCGGCGACCCTCGTCCACGGCGATGCGGACCAGCCGGCCGACGCCGTCGCGGTCGATCGACTCGAACGGTGAGACCCCGAAGATGCCCAGTTCCAGGTACCGGGTGAAGAAGGCGCCCTCGACGTCGTCGCGGGAGAAGCCCCACCCCATCTGGGTGAGATCGTTGGTGCCGAAGGAGAAGAAGTCCGCGGCACGGGCGATCTCACCGGCCGTCAGGGCGGCGCGCGGCACCTCGATCATGGTGCCGATGCGCGCCTGCACCCCGAGCGAGCTCAGCAGCCACATCGCCTCCTCGCGGACGGCCTCGAGCTCCTGCACGGCACCGACGAGCGGCACCATGATCTCGGGGCTCACCGCGACGCCCTGCTCGCGGCAGGCGAGGGCAGCCTCGGCGACGGCGCGGATCTGCATCGCGAACAGCCCGGGCACGACCAGGCCGAGCCGGACCCCGCGCAGGCCGAGCATCGGGTTCTCCTCGTGCATGCGCTGGACCGCGTCGAGCAGCGCCCGGTCGTGACCGTCCGGTTCGCCGCGCGACTGCGCCAGGGCGACCTTCACCGAAAGCTCCTCCAGCGGCGGCAGGAACTCGTGCAGCGGCGGGTCGATCAGCCGGATGGTCACCGGCAGCCCGTTCATCGCCTGGAACAGCCGCACGAAGTCGGCGCGCTGCAACGGCAGCAGGTCCGCCAGCGCCGCGTCGCGTTCCTCGTTGGTCCGGGCGAGGATCAGCCGCTCGACGAGCGGCCGCCGCTCACCCAGGAACATGTGCTCGGTGCGGCACAGGCCGATGCCCTGCGCGCCGAAGCGACGGGCCCGGGCGGCGTCGTCGAAGGTGTCGGCGTTGGCCCGCACCGCGAGGCGCCGCACCTTGTCGGCGTGGCCGAGGATCCGGTCGACGGCCGCGACGAGCGGGTCGGCGCCGGGGGAGAGGGTGCCCTCGAAGTAGCGCACGACCGGCGACGGCTGGACGGGCAGGGCACCGAGGTACACGCTGCCGGTGGTCCCGTCGATGGAGATGACGTCACCCTCCCGCACCACCTGGCCGCCGCCGGCGGTGAACCGCCGCGCGTCGACATCCACGTCGATGCCGTCGGCGCCGCAGACGCACGTCGTGCCCATGCCACGGGCGACGACGGCCGCGTGCGAGGTCTTGCCGCCCCGGCTGGTCAGGATGCCCTGCGCGGCGATCATGCCGGGCAGGTCGTCGGGGTTCGTCTCGCGGCGGACCAGGACCACCGCCGTCCCACCGGCGGCGACGTCCGCCGCGCGCCGGGCGTCGAAGACCGCCGCGCCGACGGCCGCCCCGGGCGACGCGGCGACGCCCGTGGCGATCCGCTCCGGGCGGCCGGACAGGTCGAACGTGGGGAACATCAGCTGTGCGAGCTGCGCGCCCGTCACCCGGGTCAACGCCTCGTCGGCGTCGATGACGCCGTCGTCGAGCAGCTGCGCGGCGATGACGAACGCCGCCGCCGCGGTCCGCTTGCCGACGCGGGTCTGCAGCATCCACAGCTTGCCGCGTTCGATGGTGAACTCGATGTCGCACAGGTCCCGGTAGTGCTCCTCGAGCCTCGCCATGATGGTCAGCAGCTCGTCGTAGGATCGCCGGTCGACGGTGGCGAGTTCCTGCAGCGGCACCGTGTTCCGGATGCCGGCCACGACGTCCTCGCCCTGGGCGTTGGCGAGGTAGTCGCCGTAGACACCGGCCGCGCCGGTGGCCGGGTCGCGGGTGAACGCCACGCCGGTGCCGGAGTCCGCGCCGAGGTTGCCGAAGACCATGGCGACGATGTTGACGGCGGTGCCGAGGTCCGCGGGGATGTGCTCCTGCCGGCGGTACAGCACGGCGCGCTCGGCGTTCCACGAGCTGAAGACCGCGCGGATCGACTGGTCGAGCTGCTCGCGCGGGTCCTGCGGGAACGGCCGGCCGGTGTGCGCGGTGAAGATGTCCTTGTAGGTCTCCACCAGCGCGCGCAGATCGCCGGCGTCCAGGCCGAGGTCGTCGGTGGTGCCCTTCGCCGCCTTGGCGGCGTCCAGCGCCGCGTCGAACCGCTCGCCGGGCACGTCGCAGACGGTCCTGCCGAACATCTGGATCAGCCGCCGGTAGGAGTCCCAGGCGAACCGCTCGTCGCCGCCGGTCTGCCCGGCGAGGCCGATGACCGTGGTGTCGGTCAGCCCGACGTTGAGGATCGTCTCCATCATGCCCGGCATCGAGAACTTCGCCCCGGACCGCACCGAGACCAGCAGCGGGTCGACGGTGTCGCCGAGCCGCCGGCCCGCCTGCTGTTCGAGCCGCTCCAGATGCAGGTCGATCTCGTCGCCGAGGCCGAACGGCTCGTCGCCGGTGCGCAGGTACGCACGGCACGCGTCGGTCGTGACGGTGAAGCCGGGCGGCACCGGCAGCCCGAGCCTCGCCATCTCCGCGAGGTTGCCGCCCTTGCCGCCGAGCAGGTCCTTGAGCTCCATGCCACCTTCGGCGAAGTCATACACGTACTTGGTCACGACCGGCCTCCTTCAGCGCGGTGCGAGCCGCCGGCGCCGTGCGGCACTGGCGGATGGTGATGGTGCCCCGGACGCAGCCCAGGTCGTCCACGACGTAGGCGACGTCCGTCCCGGCGGCGGTGAGCGCCTGCAACGCCCGCGCCACCGGCCACGTCCACGGCACCGGTTCGGCTGCCGCCATGAGGTCGCCGGCGACCGCCCGGCACTGCCGGTCCCTGCGCCGGCGCTGCCGCGGCGTGCCCGCGATGCGGGGGCCGCCGGCGGGACCGAACAGGTCCGGGTGGTCGGCGGTGTCGATGGCGCCGAGGAGCCGGCCGAAGTCGTCGACGACCGCGACGCCGGTCACCCGGCGGCCTTCGACGAGGTCGATCAGCTGCTGCAGGCGGGCGTGCCCGCCGACGGTGACCGCACCCGCGGTCATCCGGCTCGCCACGGTCATCGCCACGGCGCACCTCCAAGGGGGTCCGGCTCGAACGCTAGGCACGGTCCACGGCCGGGGACAGGGCCGATGGACCCGGGTTCGCGGGCCGGTCGAACGTCACCCGCGGACGTGTCGTTGGACCCTGCTGCGCGCCTCCGGCCGGCCATACGTTCGGCTCAGGACACAGCGACGCAACGACAGAGCGACGAAACGCAGGAGCCGCGAGAAGGAGGCAGGCCATGGGCCGCTGGAACGTCGCCGACGTGATGACGATCGGCGCGATATCGGTGCAGGAGGACACGCCGTTCAAGGAGATCGTCGACCTTCTGGAGGCGCATGAGATCAACGCGGTGCCGGTGGTCGACGGGTTCGACCGGGTCGTCGGCGTCGTGTCGTCGGCCGACCTGGTGCCGAAGATCGAGTTCGCCGGGGACGACGACCACCTGCGGCTGTTCGAGAACCGGCACACCCGCCAGGCCCGCGGCAAGGCGCACGCGACCGCCGCCGGTGAGCTGATGAACGCCCCGGCCGTGACCGTCATGAGCACCACGTCCGTGGTCGCCGCCGCGCGGATCATGGAGACCGACGAGCTCAAGCGCTTGCCGGTCGTCGACGACATGGGCCGGCTCATCGGCATGGTGACCCGCAGGGACCTGCTGAAGGTGTTCCTGCGCACCGACGACGACATCCGCCGGGAGATTGTCGCCGAGGCCCTCGACGGGCTCGTCGGCGTCGAACAGTCCCAGGTGCGGGTCGAGGTCGACGACGGCGTCGTCACGCTGCTGGGCGAGGTGGAGCGCGGGTCGCTCGTGCCGGCGCTGATCCGCCAGATCGAGCGCGTCGACGGTGTCGTCGACGTCGTCAGCCACCTGTCGGCCGAGGCGGACGACACCGGCGAGCAGCCGAAGGGCTACCGGGCGCCGGTGATGTTCTGAGCAGTGCTCCGGCAAGGGGCGGACGGCAGAGCCGTCCGCCCCTCGGCCGTCCCCGGGCGGTCACTGCACGACGAGCCGGTGTGCCCGCAGCAACCGCGCCCACCATGGGCGGTCCGAACGCCGCCGCGGCGTCAGGTGCGGGGACGCGGCGCCTTTGAGACTGACCCAGCCGCCCGGCCCCATGCTCACCGTGCCGATCGACGGGCCACGGCCGCGCGTGGCCGCCGCGACGGCCGCCACGGCGACGAGTCCCGCCACGGCGCACCAGGCGAGCCGCTGAGGGTCCATGACGGGCACGAACGACACCGTGCCGTCGGCGTGGATCGTGAAGGCGCCGAGCGGCCGCGACCGGTCGGCGTGGTGCTCCGTCACCGGCACCAGCACGGTGCCGCCGGGTCCGGTGACGGGTGGCCGTCGGTCTGAGTCCAGCTGCGTCATGATCGCGGCTCCCGGTCGTCGTCGGTGTCGGGTCGCAGGAGCAGGTTGCGCAGGTACGGGTCGGGCTCGACGCCGACGGCGGACAGCCGCAGCCGCACGTCGACGGCCGTGCACCCGGCCGGGCCCGCAAGGATCGGGTCGAGGTCGAGCTCCGCGATCTCGGGCACGTCCTCGGCCAGCCGGCCCAGGCGGAGCAGGAGGTCCTCCAGCGCGGCCGTGTCCGCGGGCGGCGCGCCCCACCCACCCGTCAGCAGCGGCGCGGCGCGCAGCGAGCGCCACATGGTCGCGGCGTCGCGGTCGGTGAGCGGCAGCAGCCGCGGCACGGGGTCGCCACGCAGCTCGGCGCGCCCCCGAGGCCGACCGTCACCAGCGAGCCGAACAGCGGATCGTGCGCGATGCCGGCGGTGAGCTCGACGCCCGGTGCGGCCATCCGCTGGACGACCACGGGCGGATCGGCCTCGCCGATGGCGGCGCCGATCAGGCCGCAGGCGTGGCGTACCGCCGCGGCGTCGGTGAGGCCGAGCCGGACGGTGCCGCCACCGGGCAGAGGGCCGGGCGTCGCCGCCTTCACCGCGACCGGATGGCCGAGGCTCGCCGCGACCGCGACCGCCGCGGCGGCCCCGTCGGCGAGGTGGGCGTCGAGGACCGTGATGCCGTAGGCGCGCAGCACCTCCCGGGCGACGCCCCCAGGTTGCCACCCGGCACCGGAGCGCAGCGCACGGTCCACGATCGCCCGGGCGGCGGTGGCGTCGACGCCGTCGAGCAGCGGCCGGTCACCGAGCGGCTCCGCCGCCACGCGGCGTAACGCACCATCCGGCCGAGCGCGCGCACGGCGGGCTCTGGCAACCGGTACACGGGGACCCTGCGCCGGCCCAGCGTCGCCGGAGCGCCGGTGACCCCGACCGCCACGACCGCGACGGGCAGGTCCGGGGCCTCGTCGACGGCGGCGGCGAGGGCGCGCAGCGTCGCGGCGCCGTCGTTCGTGCGGGTCGCGACGTAGGTGACGACGAGCAGGTCCGCCTCGCCGGACGCGGCGACGGCCCGGACCGCCCCCGCCATGGCCTCCGCGGAGGCGCCGGTGCCGAGGTCGACAGGGCCGCCCGCCCTGCCGGACGCGGTCACGGCCAGCCCGGCGGCTGCGGCCGCGCCGGCGGCGAGGGCGTTGAGGCCGCGGGCGTTGCCGAGGACCGCGAGCCGGTCACCGGCGGGCAGCGGCTGGTCGACGAGGACCCTGGCGGTGTCCAGCAGCTCCCCGAGCGTGTCGGTGCGGATGACCCCCGCCTGGTCGAACAGCGCCTCGACGGCGATGTCGGCGGACGCACCGGTACCGGCGCGACGGCCGCTGCGCACGGCGAGGACCGGCTTGCGCCGCCCGAGCGCGCGGGCGATCCCTGCGAAGCGCCGGGGGTTGCCGAACGACTCGACGTACAGCGCCACGGCCCGGGTGGCGGGATCGTCGTGCCAGTAGGCCAGCAGGTCGTTGCCGCTGACGTCGGCCTTGTCGCCGAGCGACACGAAGGTGGACACCCCGATCCCGTGCTGCGCGGCGTCCTCCAGGATCGCCACGCCGATCGCGCCGGACTGCGACGCCACGGCGAGCCCACCGGCCGGCGGCAGCGTCTGGGCGAACGTGGCCGTGAGCCGCACCGCCGGGTCGGTGTTGAGCACGCCGAGGCTGTCCGGGCCGACCAGCCGCATACCGTGCCGCCGGGCCGTGCGCACCAGGTCCGCGCGGACGGCGTCGCCGAGACCGGACGTGAGGATGACCGCGGCGCGAACCCCGGCGGCGCAGCAGTCCTGCACGACCTCCGTCACGGCCCGGGCCGGCACGGCGACGACCGCGAGGTCGATCTCCTCACCGACCAGGGCGACGGACGGCAGCGCGGGCAGTCCGCAGACGTCGCGGGCGCGGGGGTTGACCGCGTACAGGTCGCCGTCGTATCCACCGGCGAGCAGCGCGGCGAGGATCTCGTGCCCGACACCGCCCGGTTGCCGGCCCGCGCCGATCACGGCGACGGACGCCGGGGCGAGCAGCGGCCTGAGCGAGTGGTGCGCGGCGGTGCGGTCCCGCTCGCCGACGGCGGCGAGGGCGGCCTCGTCCGGCAGCGTCGGGATCCGCACCTGGACGACGCCCGGGTCCTCGAAGGTCCTCGGTACGCCGGGCGCGAGGCCGCCGCTGACGCGCAGCATCGCCCGGTTGCCGGCCAGGACGTCACCGACGAGTTCGGTGATGCCCTGGCGGCGGGCGGCGCCGGCCAGGTGCTCCAGCAGCAGTGTGCCGAGACCCTCGCCATGGTGCGCGTCGTGGACGATGAGGGCGAAGTCCGCCTGGTCGGCGTTGATCCGCTCGTACGACCCGGCGGCCAGGACGGCGTCGCCCCGCTGGACCAGCAGCGCGAGGTGCCGATCGTCGGCGGGCCGGGTCAGCCGCCGCACCTCCGCGTCGAGTGCGGCGCCCGCGCTGAAGAACCGCAGGTACCGGTTGTGCGGGGACATGCCCTCGTGCAGTTCGCGCAGCGCCGGCGCGTCCGCGGCCGTGACCTGGCGGACCCGGACGACCTTGCCATCCGCGGTCAGGCAGTCGGCCGGGGCCGCCGGTCCCGCGCTCATCCGGAACCCGCGCCGGAAAACCGTTCCGGGGTGATCAGTTCCGGGGCGGCCGGTGCCGGGGTGATCGGTTCCGGGATGATCGATTCCGGGATGGCCGGTTCCGCCCCGGCCGGCACGGCGATGTCGTCGACGACGCGGACCACCCCGTCCAGACCGCCGGCGACCCTGACCGTCAGCACGGCATCGCGCCGGCGTTCAACGGTGCCGGACAGCGTCACGACGCCGTCGTGGACGGCCGCCGTGACGCCCTCGTGGTCGAACCACAGCCCGTGGGCGAGCAGCTCGTCCATGAGCTCACCTTCGATCGCCTCGTCGGAGCGCAGCGCGCCGCGCAGCAGATCCCGCCGGGTGACGATCCCGACGAGGATCCCCGCGTCGTCGTCGAGCACGGGCAGCCGCTTCACCCGGTGCCGCTCCATCAGGCGGGCGGCGGTGCTCACGGCGGCCCCGGCGGTCACCGTCACCGGCGGGACGCTCATCAGCTCACCGGCGGTCCGCGCGCCGGCCTTGTGCCGGGCGGCCGCGGATCCGTCCCGGCCGGGCGCCGGGCCGGCGGGGTGCAGTCTCGGCAGCAGGTCGGCCTCGGAGATGACACCGAGCACCCGGTTGCCGTCGCCGACGACCGGGACGCCGCTCACGCCGAACTCGGTGATGACGTCGATGACGTGCCGGCAGGTGCAGTCCGCCGTCACCACGACCACCGACGGGTTCATGACGTCACGAACGCGTGGATCGTTCATCGGTCCACCCCCTTCGCTGCTCACGATGCCGCGCCGCCGCGCCGGGCACACGGGCCGAAAGTCACGTCCGCCCCGGCGAGACGACGTTCGTGCCTGTGTACCCATGTCGGCGGCCCCCTGTCGGCTGGATGTGCGCTGTGCCAGCCTGCGGGCGGTCCGCGTGGTGGCGGATGAGGCGAAGGTCATCGGCTCCGGTCCGTTCAGCCCCTGCCCGGCCGGGACCTTCGCCTCAGACGGCCCGGTCCGAACGGGCGCCGGGACCTTCGTCCCGTGAGGTCGGGCAGACATGCCCTGCTGACGTTCATCGATCTGCGCGACGCTCGGTACGTCAGCAACGAAGGCCGATATCTCACCCGGAAGGGAAGCGAGCACCATGGCCACCCTCGCCCCCAGCACCGCCATCACCGCTACCGGCACGAAGGCGGCGACCGCCGGCCGGTACGTCTTCGCCGGCGTGCGCATCGCGCTCGGCTGGGTCTTCCTGTGGGCGTTCCTCGACAAGCTGTTCGGGCTCGGCCACGAGACCGCCGAGAAGGCCGCCTGGATCAACGGCGGCAGCCCCACCAACGGGTTCCTCGGCCGCGCGGTCGCCGGCCCGTTCAAAGACTTCTACAACGGCATCGCGGGCGCCGGCTGGGCCGACTGGATGTTCATGCTCGGGCTGCTGGGCATCGGCGTCGCGCTGATCCTCGGCATCGGCATGCGGGTCGCCGCGGCCGCCGCCGCGCTGCTGCTGGTGCTCATGTGGACCGCGGTGCTCCCGCCCGAGAACAACCCGTTCATGGACGACCACCTCATCTACGCCGGCACCATCGTCGGCCTCGCGCTCACCCAGGCCGGGGACACGTTCGGCCTCGGGAAGCGGTGGGCACAGACCGCGCTGGTCAAGAAGGCGCCGTGGCTGCGGTGAACACCTGACAGGTGTCCCGGGGCGGCAGGACTTCCGGCCCTGCCGCCTCCGGCCGCGCCGGGAAAGGCTTGAACCGCAGCAGGAACCATCGAGGAGGAACCGATGACCACCATCAGCGCCCCGGCCGAGCTCGCCGCCTGGCGCGGCTTTCAGGGCGGCTCGTGGCGTGAGCAGGTCGACGTGGCCGGTTTCGTACGCGCCAACGTCCGCCCGTACGAGGGCGACGAGGGATTCCTGACCGGTCCGACCCGGCGGACCAGCCACGTGTGGGGTCTGCTGACCGCGATGTTCCCGCAGGAGCGCGAGCGCGGCATCTATGACGTCGACACGCACACCCCGGCGTCGATCACCGCGCACGCGCCCGGTTACATCGACCGCGAGCGCGAGCTCATCGTGGGCCTGCAGACCGACGCGCCGCTGCGGCGGGCGATCATGCCGTTCGGCGGGCTGCGGATGGTCGAGAACGGGTTGAAGGCGTACGGCTACGAGCTCGACCCTGTGGTGAAGGAGATCTTCACCCGGTACCGCAAGACGCACAACGCCGCCGTGTTCGACGCGTACACGCCGCAGATCCTCGCCGCCCGCAAGGCCGGCGTCATCACCGGCCTGCCGGACGCGTACGGGCGGGGCCGCATCATCGGCGACTACCGGCGGGTGCCGCTGTACGGCGTCGACTTCCTCATCACCGCGAAGCGCCTCGACAAGGCGTCACTCGACGAGCATGCCGCGGTCGCGGACGTCATCCGCGACCGCGAGGAACTCGCCGAGCAGCTGCGCGCCCTGGAGGAGCTCAAGGAGATGGCCGCGAGCTACGGCTACGACATCGCCGGCCCGGCCCGCACCGCGCGGGAGGCCGTGCAGTGGCTGTACTTCGCCTACCTCGCCGCCACCAAGGAGCAGAACGGCGCGGCGATGTCGCTCGGGCGCACCTCCACGTTCCTGGACGTGTACCTCGAACGCGACCTCGCCGAGGGCACGCTCACCGAGACCGGCGCGCAGGAGCTCGTCGACGACTTCGTCATGAAGCTGCGCATCATCCGGTTCCTGCGCACCCCCGAGTACGACCAGCTGTTCTCCGGCGACCCGACCTGGGTCACCGAGTCGATCGGCGGCATGGGCGCCGACGGGCGGACCCTCGTCACGAAGACGTCGCTGCGATACCTGCAGACGCTGTACAACCTGGGCCCGGCACCGGAGCCGAACCTGACCGTGCTGTGGTCGCCGGCGCTGCCGGAGCCGTTCAAACGCTTCTGCGCCAAGGTGTCGATGGACACCAGCGCCATCCAGTACGAGAACGACGACCTGCTGCGGCAGTACAGCGATGACGACACGGCCATCGCCTGCTGCGTGTCGGCGATGCGGGTCGGCAAGGACATGCAGTTCTTCGGCGCCCGCGTCAACGTCGCGAAGGCACTGCTGTACGCCATCAACGGCGGCCGCGACGAGATGACCGGGGTGCAGGTCGCGCCCGCGACCCCGCCCGTGACCGGTGACGTCCTGCGCTACGACGAGGTGCTCGCCGCGTTCGACACGACGCTGGACTGGCTCGCCCGCACCTACGTCGACGCCCTCAACATCATCCACTACATGCACGACAAGTACGCCTACGAGCGCATCGAGATGGCACTGCACGACTACCCGGTGCGCCGGTTCCTCGCCTGCGGCATCGCGGGACTCTCCGTCGCCGCCGACAGCCTCGCCGCGATCCGCTACGCGCACGTCGAACCGATCCGCGACGCGAGCGGACTGGTCGTCGACTACGTCGTCGACGGCGAGTACCCCGCGTACGGCAACGGCGACGACCGCGCCGACAGCATCGCCGTCTGGCTGGTCGAGGCGTTCATGGACAAGGTCCGCGCGAACGCCAGCTACCGGCACGCGATCCACACCCAGTCGGTGCTGACCATCACCTCGAACGTGGTGTACGGCAAGCACACCGGCAACACGCCGGACGGCCGCCGGGCCGGCGAGCCGTTCGCGCCCGGGGCCAACCCGATGAACGGCCGCGACACCCACGGCATGGTCGCCTCGGCCCTGTCGGTGGCGAAGCTGCCCTACGCGGCGGCCCGCGACGGGATCTCCCTCACCAGCACCGTCACCCCCGACGGCCTCGGCCGCGCCGACGCCGAGCGGATCACGAACCTGGCCCGCATCCTCGACGCCTACACCGCCGCCGGCGGCTTCCACCTCAACGTCAACGTCCTGGACCGGGCGACGCTGCTGGACGCGATGGAGCACCCGGAGCGGTACCCGCAACTGACGGTCCGCGTCTCCGGCTACGCCGTCAACTTCGTCCGGCTGACCCCGGAGCAGCAGCGCGACGTGGTCAACCGCACCTTCCACGGCGCGACATGAACCTCCCGTCGGCCGCGGTCCGGCCGGACGCCACCGGTTCCCCCGGCTGGTGGCGTCCGGCTTCCGGGCGGCTGCACTCCTGGGACATCTCCACCGGTGTCGACGGGCCGGGCACCCGGTTCGTGGCGTTCCTCGCCGGGTGCCCGCTGCGCTGCCTGTACTGCCAGAACCCGGACACGTGGCACATGCGCGACGGCACCGCGACCACCGCCGACCAGGTCATGGGGCAGGTCCGCGGCTTCGTCGCGTTCGTGCGGACCACCGGCGGCGGCATGACCGTCAGCGGCGGCGAACCGTTGCTGCAGCCCGCATTCACCCACGCGCTGTTCGCCGGCGCGAAGGAGCTCGGCCTGCACACCGCCCTGGACACGTCCGGCGCGCTCGGCGCCCGCGCCGGCGACGCGCTGCTGGACGTGACCGACCTCGTCCTGCTCGACATCAAGTCGTGGGACCCGGCCCGCTACCACCGGCTCACCGGCGGCTCGATCGCGCCGACGCTGGACTTCGCGCGCCGCCTCGCGGACCGCGGCACACCCGTCTGGGTCCGGTACGTGCTCGTCCCGGGCCTCACCGACGACCTCGCCGACGTCGACGGCGTCGCCGGTTTCGCCGCCGGGCTGGGCAACGTGGAACGCGTCGACGTCCTGCCCTTCCACCGCCTCGGCGCCGCCAAGTACGACCGGCTCGGCGTCCCGTTCGCGCTGCGCGACACGCCCCCGCCGGACGCCGCGCTCGTGGCACGGGTCCGCGACCGGTTCATCGACGCCGGGCTCACCACGTACTGAACCGATCTCGTCGCCCATCCGAGGAGGATGACATGCGTACCAAGGTGGCTGCGTCGCAGTTCCTTGCCAGCAAACGGATCGCGGTGACCGGCGTGTCCCGCACGCCGCAGGGCCACGGCAGCAACGTCGTGTACCAGCGGCTGCGGGAACGCGGCTACGAGGTGTTCGCGATCAACCCGAACACCGACCGGGTCGAGGGCGACCGCTGCTACCCGAGCCTCGGTGCCGTCCCCGGGGGCGTCGACGCCGTGGTCATCGGCACCCGGCCGGAGGCCGCCGAGGCGACCGTCCGGGAATGCGCCGAACTCGGCATCCGGCAGGTGTGGATGCACCGCTCCGTCGACGCCGGCAGCGTGTCCGCGACCGCCACCGAATACGGCCGCGGCCACGGGATCACCGTGATCGACGGCGGCTGCCCCCTGATGTACGACCCCGCCGCCGACCCCGGCCACAAGGTGATGCGGTGCGTGCTGTCCTGCACCGGCCGGGTCCCCAGGACCGTGTGAAGGAGGAACCGGCGATGAGCAAGCGAGCCCGGAACCGAGAAACCTGCTCGGCCTCGACATGCACAGCGCCGACACGATTCTCCGTGATGGAACGCAGGATGCTGCTCGGCGTCAAGCAGCGCGCCGAGCGCCTCGCCCGGGAAGGCCGCGGCGATCCGGGCGCCGAAGCTGAGACACGCACGCCGCGGACCAAGGAGACAGTGTCATGAAGGCCGCCGTCGTCACCGGTTTCGACCGTCCACTGCAGATCCAGGACGTCCCGGTCCCGGACCTCGCACCGGGCCAGCTGCTGGTCCGCACCAAGATGTCCGGGTTGTGCCACACCGACATCCACGCCGCGCACGGCGACTGGCCGGTGAAGCCGACGCCGCCGTTCATCCCCGGTCACGAGGGCGTCGGCGTGGTGGAGGCGGTCGGCGACGGCGTCACCGGCGACTGGCTGGGCAAGCGGGTGGCGGTTCCCTGGCTGGCGGCGGCATGCGGGCGCTGCCGGTACTGCCTGACCGGCTGGGAGACGCTGTGCGAGCACCAGCTCAACACCGGCTACTCGGTCAACGGCGGGTACGCCGAGTACGTGGCCGCCTACGAGCGGGGTGTGGTCGAGGTGCCCGACGGGGTCTCCTCGCTGGACGCCGCGCCGCTGACCTGCGCGGGGGTCACGACGTACAAGGCGATCAAGGTCGCCCGTGTGCGTCCCGCCGAACGCGTCGCCGTGTTCGGCATCGGCGGGCTCGGCCACCTCGCCGTGCAGTACGCACGGATCGTCGGCGGCCTGGTGACCGCGGTCGACATCGAGCCGGAGAAGCTGGAACTGGCCCGGCAGCTCGGCGCCGACCACCTCGTCGACGCGCACGCCGGTAACCCGGTCGCCGAGATCCAGGCGGTCGGCGGCGCCGACGTCGCGATCGTCCTGGCCGCCACGGCGAAACCGTTCGAACAGGCGCTGCGCTCGCTCGCCCGCGGTGGCCGGCTCGTCTGCGTGGGCCTGCCCGCGGGCGGCAGCATCCCCGTCCCCATCTTCGACACCGTCCTCGGCGGCAAGTCGATCATCGGTTCCATCGTGGGGACGCGGCAGGACCTCGCCGAGGTGTTCGCCCTGCACGCCGCCGGCCGGACCCGGGTGATCGCCCAGACCCGCAAGCTCGACGAGGTCAACGCCTGCTTCGAGGAGATCCTGACGGGCGGGGTGCCGGCGCGCCTGGTGTTCGAGTTCTGAGACCCGTTGACGGCAAGGCGGCCGGTCCCGTCCGGGACCGGCCGCTTTCCGCGGCGTTCACCTGCCGGCCGGGACCGCCACGGCGTTTGGTGTCTCGGTGTCGTGGCGCGGCAGCGGGATGACCACCACCGGGCACGTCGCGTGCCGCACGCACTCCTCGCTGATCGAGCCGAGGACCGCGTGGCGCAGGCGGCCGTGGCCGTGGCTGCCGAGCACCAGCAGGCTCGCCCGGCGGGCCGCGTCGAGCAGCACCTTGACGGGGTGGCCTTCGACGACCTCCCGGGCGACCGGGCTCGACGACCCCGCGCCGGCCAGGACGAGGTCCAGCTCGTGCTGCGAGACCCGCTCCGCCTGCTCGCGTTCGATGCGGGGGCTGGTGGCCGCGAGCATCGCCGCTTCGATGCCGTCCCAGGACCACGCCGTGACGGCCTCGACCGCCGCGCCGGTACGCCGGCCCTCCGCGACGGCCCAGCGCAGCGCGTGGCGGCCGCCCTCGGAGCCGTCCACGCCGACGACGATGAGGTCGCTGTTGCTCATGAGTGCCTCCTTCGACCGGAGCGGATGGCATCCGCCTCTGCAGCGTGCTCCGCGGTGGTCGGCACCGGCAGGGCGCACCGGCCCGCGCGTCCGGGGCCGTTGGGCCTGTCCGGCGGCCCGGAAGCGGGGGCTATCGGGCCGCCGCCGGGCTTCGGAGCACGAGGTCCCAGTCGACCGTGCGGGCCCATGCGGCGTAGCTGTGCCAGGCCACCTCCGGGTACCTGGCGTGCAGGCCGTCGGCGTCGAGGAAGTCGGTGTTGTCCTCGAAGCGCTGGAACATGTCGGCGATCTCATCACCGGCCCACCGGCGGACCTGGTCCAGCGGCAGCTGCCGGTACGGGATCTCCCGGCCCAGCACGTCGCTGAGGATGCGCGCCGCCTCCTCGCCGGTCACCCGGTCGGACACGACGTCGATCCGCTCGCCGGCGAGCCGGTCGGGGTGCTCGATCGCGTGCACGGCGAGCCCGGCGATGTCGCGCACGGTCACCTGGTCCAGTGGCTTGGCCGCCGACAACGGGTTGGCCAGGACGCCGTCGGTGAGGCCGCTGAACCCGACGTTGAGCGCGTTCTCCATGAAGTACACCGGCCCGAGCACGGTCGCGCGGACGTCCTGGGTCCGCAGGTACGCCTCCAAGAGCTGCTTGCTGTCCGCGTGGTCGATGTCGGTCCGCGCCAGCCGGCCGGCGCCGCGCACCGAGGAGTAGACGAGGTGCGCGTCGGCGTGCCTCGCGGCGTCTACCAGCAGGCGGCCCTGGGCGACCTCCTCGTCCTTCCCACCGGATCCGAAGGGCACGGACAGGCCGAAGACGGCGTCGACGCCCTGCGCGGCGCGGGTGAGCGCCTCCGGGTCGGCCAGGTCGCCGGTGACGAGCCGTGCCCCGGCGGTGGACAGGGCCAGGGCGGCCGGGGACCCGGGGGAGCGCACGTAGGCGGCGACGTCGTGACCGTGGTCGAGCAGCAGCCGGGCGACGGCGCCGCCCTGCTTCCCGGTGGCGCCGATGACGAGGACGGTGGTCACAGATGGGCTCCTTGATCGCAGCGGGTGGGCACCGCCGATTCTCTGGCCTCAACGTTGGTTGAGGTCAAGCGGTACGGTCGACCCATGCCGAGGCCCCGCACCACCTTCCACGAGCTCACCGTCGGGCAGGTCGCCGACCGCAGCGGCGTCGCGATCTCCGCACTGCACTTCTATGAGCGCCACGGGCTGATCCGCAGCACGCGCACGGCGAGCAACCAGCGCCGGTACGGCCGCGACACGCTGCGCCGGGTGGCCTTCATCCGGGCGTCCCAGCACGTCGGCATCTCCCTTGCGGTGATCCGCGACGCCCTGGACCGGCTGCCGAGCGAACGCACCCCGACCCGCGAGGACTGGGCCCACCTGTCCATGGCCTGGCGGACCGAGCTCGACGCGCGCATCGCACAGCTGCAGGCGCTGCGCGACGATCTCACCGAGTGCATCGGCTGCGGCTGCCTGTCGCTGCGCGTGTGCCATCTGACCAACCCGCGCGACGTCCTCAGCCGCGAAGGCCCCGGCGCCCGCCGCCTGCCCCGGGTCGCGACGCCGGGTTGAGCATTCGCTCAAAACATGCCAGACTCCGGATTTGAGCGACCGCTCAATCGGGGGAGGGCCCATGAAGGTCGTCGTCGCGGGCGGGTCGGGTGGCCTCGGCCGGCGCATCTGCCGGGATCTGGCCGGCCGCGGACATGAGGTCGTCGTGCTGAGCAGGTCGCCGGCCGCGCCCGGCTCCGGCCGGTGGGTCCGCTGGGACGGCGCGACCGTGGGCGGGTGGGCGGACGAGCTCGCCGGCGCCGCACAGGGTGATCAACCTGTGCGGCGCCCTGGTCGACCGGCCGCCGACCCCGGCCAACATCGCCCTGCTGACCCGGTCCCGGGTGGACCCGACCCGCGCGCTGGCACTGGCCGCCGGTGACCGGCCGGTCCGGGCCTGGCTGCAGATGAGCACCCTGGCGATCTACGGCGACGCCGGTGAGGCCGTCCTCGACGAGACCGCCGCGCCGGCGGAGGGGCCGGCGCAGATGGCCGGGGTCGCCCGGGCCTGGGAGCGGGCCGCGGCGGGAGCGCCCGCGCAACGCCAGGTCGTGCTGCGCACCGGCATCGTCCTGGACCGGGCCACACCCGCGATGCACCGGCTGGCCGGCCTGGTGCGCTGGGGCCTCGGCGGCCGGGTCGGCCACGGCCGGCAGTGGATCAGCTGGCTGCACGTCGCAGACATGCTCGCCGTGGTGCGCCGCTGCCTCGACGACCCGCAGCTCAGCGGCGTGGTGCACGCCACGTCCCCGGAACCGGTCCGCAACGCCGAGCTGATGGCCGCCCTCCGGCAGGCGCTGCGCCGGCCGCCGGCCCCGCCGACCCCGGCGCCGCTGGTCCGCCTCGGCGCCTTCGTCCTGCGCACCGACCCTGCGCTGGCCCTCACCGGCCGCCGCTGCGTCCCGGCCCGGCTGCAGCGGGCGGGCTTCCAGTTCGCCCACCCCCAGCTGCGCGCCGCGCTCGGCGACCTGCTCGCCTGACGCGGCCCGGAGTCAGTGCTTGTTGAGCAGGCGGGAGGCGAGCACGGCGGCCTGGGTGCGCCGTTCGAGGCCGAGTTTGGCCAGGAGGCTGGAGACGTAGTTCTTGACGGTCTTCTCGGCGAGGAACATCCGTTCGGCGATCTCGCGGTTGGTGAGGCCTTCGGCGACGAGCAGCAGGATTTTGCGTTCCTGGTCGGTGAGGTTCTTGAGTTCGTCGGGTTGTTCGGGGCCTTTGCGGATGCGTTCCAGGACGCGGGCGGTGACTGCGGGGTCCAGCAGTGACTGGCCGGCGGCGACGCGGCGGATGGCGTCGACGAGGTCGGTGCCGTGGATCTGTTTGAGCACGTAGCCGGAGGCGCCGGCCATGATGGCGGCGAAGAGGGCCTCGTCGTCGTCGTAGGACGTCAGGATGAGGGCTTTGATGGCCGGGTCGACGGAGCGCACGTCGCGGCAGACGTCGATGCCGCTGCCGTCGGGCAGCCGGCCGTCCAGGACGGCGACGTCCGGGCGCAGCGCCGGGATGCGGTGGGTGGCGTCCACCGCCGATCCTGACTCGCCGACCACCTCGATGTCGCCCTCGCGTTCCAGCATCTCGCGAAGTCCGAAACGGACAACTTCGTGATCGTCCAGCAGGTATACCCGAATCATAGGTCCTTTGTACCTCAGCACGGGCCGGAGCGGCCGGGCCGAAGGTCCCGCCGGCGGAGGGACCGACGCCCTTTCGACGTGGGTGATTGTCCTCTGTGGTGGACGAGCGTGGTGCCACAGGCTGATGGCAGAACACAGCGGCACCAACCTGAAGCCCCGGAGGGCACGCCATGAAGCGCAAGACGCTCGACATCCTCGTCGGTCTCGGTCTGGTCGTCCTGGCCGGTCTCCTGCTGGTCGCTGGTGTGGTGCTGACCAGTAACGCGAGCTTCGCCAACGACTATGTCAAGGATCAGTTGGGTCAGCAGCAGATCACGTTCAAGACCGCGGACACGATGACGGCGGAGGAGAAGCAGTCGGCGTGCCTGGTGAGGTACGCGGGTCAGCAGCTGACGACCGGCAAGCAGGCGGAGTGCTACGCCAACGAGTTCATCGGCCTGCATCTGAAGTCGATCGCGGGTGGCAAGACCTACGCGCAGCTCGGTGATGTGCAGACGGATCTGCGGGCGCAGATCGCGAAGCTGGCCAAGGACGACCCGGCCGCCGCGGACCTGCAGAAGCAGCTGACCGACGCCACCACCGCGCGGGAGACGGTGTTCAAGGGTGAGACGTTGCGTGGGCTGTTGCTGACCTCGTACGGGTTCAGCGAGTTCGGGGTGAAGGCCGGTCAGGCCGCGCTGGTGGCGTACGGCGCTGCCGGGCTGCTGCTCCTGCTGGGTGCCGCGGGCCTCATCCACGCCGCAGCGACCCCGGGCAGCAAGGGCTTCGCGGTCCCGGACGCCACCGGCAAGGGACTCGTCAACGCCTGAACCGCACGCAACCTGACCCGGGCCTCCGATGGGGCCCGGGTCAAGCGTGTCGCGGCGGGGCGGGTCGCGTGCAAGAGGGAGCAGTCCCCGTCAGCCGTGGTGGTGGACGCCGCCGGCGAGGGTGTCGACGGTGCGCAGGATCTGCCGCATCACGGTCCGGCACAGGTCCGGGTTCTGGCTCACGGCGACGTCCCACAGCTGCGGGTGCCCGCCGTGCGGCTGGCCGGCGACGGCCATGGACAGGCCGGGGGACAGGACCACGAAACAGGTCTCGTGCGCGAACGCGTGCCCGACGGGCATATCGGCCGCCCTGACCCGCCAGTCGCTCCACGCCGAGACGTTCGGGCCGATGATGATGATGAGCGGGCAGCGCTCCAGCAGCATCGTGAACATCACCTGCCGCTCCGGCGCCATCGCGGCCGCACCCGCGGTGGCCGGGACGACGACCGCGACCGCCGGCGTCTGGTCGCCGACGGCGGCCCGGGTCGTGATGCCCAGGATCAGATGGTCCAGGCCGGCCTGGCTGACGTTGGTGGTCTGCCGGGCGCCGCCGGTCGACAGGACGCTCCACGGGGTGCTGACCGTCTCGCCCGGGTCCGGATGGACCAGCAGCGGGATCGGGTGCAGCGGCTGCGGCAGGTGCTCCGGCAGCGGTCCGGGCTTGCCCAGCAGGTGGCCCTGCTGGAGGTGCGAGCCGGCCGCGCGGGCGATCATCGCGGCGTCGCTGTTCTCGACCCGCTCCACGAGCAGGGCCGCGTGGGTGCGTTCGCACTCGGCCATCGCGGCGATGAGCGCGACGTTGGCCTGCCCGAGCCCGCTGGAGATCAGCTGATGGTTGAGCTTGACCACGTCGGGTTCCAGGGTCGGCAGCAGCGCGGCGCCGGCGGCGCTGAACTCGATGTCGTTGATGGCGACGCCCCAGTTCGCGGCCCGGGCCCGGCGCGCGGTCTCCAGAGCCTGGCACGGGAAGCGGGAGATCGCGCGGCCGGTGAGGTCCACGTACACCCGCAGCCGTTGCTCGGCCTCCTGCACGGTCGGCAGCAGGTCCGGCGGGCAGGGCTCGATCAGCGAGTCGGCCTCGACGTTGACGAACAGCGAGATCGACGGCGGCAGGCCGGCGTCAAGCATCTCCCGGAACGCGGTCACCCGGCAGATCCAGTCCAGCTCGCCGAGCCGCCCGGCGGCGTGCGCGGCGGCGAACAACTGCACCGGTGAGCGCAGCGGCCCCTCCGGTCCCCGGGTGAGGGCCTCGAACCCGACGATCTGGCCGTTGTCGGTGTCGTGGACGGCCTGGTACTCCAGGCGGATCGCCCGGTCGGCGATGATCTGGTCGATGAGGGAGCCGGTGCCGGCCGGGCGCGGGCGTGCCGGTCGCGGGCGGGCGGGCGCCGCGCCCGGCGGCGCGGGCCGGCCCGGCGGTTCGTCGGGCTCATCGAGGTCGTCGGGGTCGTCGGCGGGGGCGGGGTCCGCGCCCGCGACCTGGCCCGGTTTGAGGTCGCTCGGTCCCCGGTAGCCGCTTCGCGACCACAACGTCCAGCCCCGGGTTTTGATCGTCTTGTCCGCCATCCCCGCCTCCTGACGCCCGATCGGCTCATCGGCGCCGACGCGGGCCGCCTGAGAAATTCGCCGCGGCACCCGTGGGAACGTTCCCATTGACACACTGCAACGCATCGATCACCCTGCCTATCGGTAATCCCCGATGGAAGGAAGTCCCCGATGGTTCAAGTCATGGGTCGGCTCGCCGACCGCGTGCTCGCGCGCCTCGCCCCCACCACGGAGGCGGACGCGGGATGCACGTACGAATGGGAGACGTGCTACTGCAAAGGCGGCCTGCGCTACCGCCGCAGGTGCATGTACGGCTGCTCGGGCGTGCCCAACCACTGCTACTCCTGCACGGTCACCGGCACGTGCTGACCCACACGACGGTGCCGCGCACCCCGGCCGGTCACCGGTGCCGGTGACCGCGGTCGCCGCCGGTGCGCTCGCCGTCGTGTTCGCGATGGCGGTCGCCGGGAAAGTTTCACGCCCGGCGTTCACCCGGTTCCGGCGTAGCGCGGCCGCGCTGTGGCCGGTGCCGGGCCGCCTCGGCGCGCGGCCGGCGACGGCGCTCGCCGCGGCCGTGCTCCTCGCCGAGGCCGCCGTCGCGGCCGGGCTGCTGCTGGTCGGCATCGTCGCGCCGCGGCCCGTCTTCAGCGCCGCCGTGCTGCTGCTGGCCGTGTTCACGGCCGCGCAGATCCTCGCGCTGCGCCGGGGGCGCGCCGTCACGTGCGCCTGCTTCGGACGCACCGACACGTCGGTGAGCCGCACCGGGGTCGCGCGCAACGCCGTGCTCATCGCCCTCGGACTGCTCGGCGCCGTCACCGCCGACCGCCCCGGCACCACCGCCCTGTCCCTGGTCTGCGCGGTCGCCGGTGGCGTCGCCGGACTCGTCGTCGCGTCGCTGGAGGACATCGTGTCGCTGTTCCGCATCCCGCCCGTACCGGCGAAGGGGGCCGGCCGGTGAACACCGCGCTGCTCGTCGCCGTGCTGCTGCTCACCGTGCTGACCGTCTTCAACCTCGTCGTCGTGCTCGGCGTGGTGCGGCGGCTGCGCGCCTACGAGACCCGCCTCGGCGACCTGGCCGAGCCGCCGCCGGTGTCGACCGCGACGCTCGGCGAGCCCGTCGCCGACTTCGCGGCGTCCACGCAGGACGGCCGGCTGGTCGACCGCGCGTCGCTGACCGGTCGCACCCTCGTCGGGTTCTTCTCCCCGGACTGCCCCGCCTGCCACGAGCGGCTCGGCGACTTCCGCGCCGCCGCCGACCGGCACCCGGGCGACGTGCTCGCCGTCGTCGTCAACGACGGCGGCGACGTGGCACCGGTCGTCGGCGCGCTCGGCGGCACCGGCGGCGTCGCCGTCGTCATCGAGGACCCCGACGGACCCGTCACGCGCGCCTTCGGGGTCCGTGGCTTCCCCGCCTTCGTGCTCGTCGGCGACGGTGGCGTGGTCGAGTCCGTCGGCTACCAGGTGCCGGTGCCGGCCACGCTGTGAGGGCCTTCCTGGGCCGGGCCGGCGCGGCGCTCGTCCTCGCCTGGCAGGCCCGGCCGGCGCTGCTGACCGGGTACGTCGCCGCGCGACTGCTCGCCGGGGCGCTGCCCGCGCTCGCCGCGTGGCTGACGAAGGTCGCCATCGACCGGGTCGTCGACGACGGCGCGACCGCGGCCGTGCTGCCGGTGGCCGCCGCGCTCGCCGCCGCCGGGCTGCTCGCCGCGCTCGGCCCGCCCGTGCTGCGCTACGCCCAGGCCGAACTCGGCCGCGCCGTCGCCGTCATCGCCAAGGACCGGCTGTACGCGGCGGTCGGCCGGTTCACCCTGCTGCAGACCCTGGAGAGCCCCGCCTTCCGCGACCGGCTGCGCCTCGCCGAACAGGCCGGCAACGGCGGCCCCGGCCAGGTCGTCGACAGCGTCCTCGGCGTCGCGCAGGCGGCGGTGACACTCATCGGCATGGCCGGCGCCCTCGCCGTCGTCTCGCCGTGGCTCGCGGCCGGTCTCGTCGCGGCCGCCGCGCCCGCGCTCGTGGCCGAACTGCGCCTCAGCCGGCGCCGGGCCGCGCTCACCTTCAGCCTCAGCCCCGCCGAGCGGCGCGAACTGTTCTACACCGACCTGCTCACCGACCTCAGCGCCGCCAAGGAGGTGCGGCTGTTCGGCGCCGGCGCCCTGCTGCGGCACCGGATGCTCACCGAGCTGCGCACCGTCAACGACGGGCACCGCCGCATGGACCGCGCGGAGCTCGGCAGCCAGGTGGCCCTCGCGGCACTGTCGGCGCTCCTCGCCGGCGCCGCCATCGCCTGGACCCTCGTCGCCGCCGCCGCGGGCCGGCTCAGCCCCGGCGACATCGGCGCCGTCATCCTCGCCGTCGCCAGCGTGCAGGCCGCCCTGTCCGGCGGCGTGCAGTACCTCGCGCTCGCCCACCACGCCGGCCTGCTGTTCGACCACTACCGCGCGCTGCTCGCCACCCCACCGGACGCGCGCGCGGTCACCGCGGGCGGCGTCGTCGGTGAGACCGGCCTCGTCCTGGACGACGTGTGGTTCCGTTACGGCGACGAGCATCCGTGGGTGCTGCGCGGCGTCAGCGCCGTCATCGCACCCGGCTGCGCCGTCGCAGTCGTCGGCGAGAACGGCTCCGGCAAGAGCACCCTGGTGAAGCTGCTGTGCCGCCTCTACGACCCGACCCGCGGCGCGATCCGCTGGGACGGCGTCGACCTGCGCGACCTGCCCGTCGACGAGCTGCGCCGGCGGGTGGCGGCCGTGTTCCAGGACTTCATGTGCTACGAACTGACGGCCGCGGAGAACATCGCGCTCGGCGACACCGACGGCCGCGCGACCCTGGACACCGACGCGGCACGGCTCACCGATCCCGCGACCCGTGCCGGCATCCACGACGTCTTGACGGGCCTGCCCGGCGGGTACGACACCCTGCTGTCCCGCACGTTCGTCGACTACGACCGCCCGGACGGCGTGCTGCTCTCCGGCGGCCAGTGGCAGCGCCTCGCCCTGGCCCGTGCCCTGCTGCGGGGCCGGCGCGACCTGCTGATCCTGGACGAGCCGAGCTCCGGCCTGGACGCCGCCGCCGAGCACCGGATCCACCGCACGATCACCGCCCACCGCGCCGGCCGCACCAGCGTCCTCGTCTCCCACCGGCTCAACACCGTCCGCGACGCCGACTGCATCCTCGTCCTCGCCGAGGGCCGGATCGCGGAGTCCGGCACCCACGACGAGCTGATGGCCCGCGGCGGGCGGTACGCGAAACTGTTCCGCCTCCAGGCCGGCGGCTACCAACCGTGACGTTCCTTCAAGCGGTCGCCGCGCTGTTCCCGTGGCGCCGGTGGACGGTGGTCAGGGTCCACGGTGGCAGCATGGAACCGGCCTTGCACGACGGCGACCTCGTGCTCGCCCGCCGCCTCGGCGGCGATCTTCCGCACCGTGGCGACATCGTGGTGCTGCGCCGCCCCCGTGCCGTTGCCCCGCCGCCAGGTTCCGTCGTCGTCCACAGTGCAGCGCCTGCGGTGGCGGGTTCGCCGTGGCTCGTCAAGCGCGTGGCCGCCGTGCCGGGAGACCCGGCCCCGCCCGGCGTACCGTGCCCGGACCCGGTCCCTGCGGGCATGGTCGTCGTCCTCGGCGACACCCCGGGACTCGACTCGACGCTGTTCGGCCCCGTGCCGGCGGAAACCCTCCACGCCACGGTCGTGCGCACACTCGACACCGCCCGCTGACCGGATGGCCTATACCTGGAGGACGTGGACTGGACTCCTGTGCGGATGACTCTTGTGCAGCTGCTCGACGGTGCGGCCGTGGGGCGGTTTCCGGCCGCCGATGGTGGGGTGACCGTCGTGCCGCAGCCAGGGGAGCGGGACGCGGGGGTAGTGGCGTTCACGGCGCATTCCGCGGTGTTCACCGATGAGGACCCGCGGTGGGTGCGCGAGGCGCTCGCCGGCCTGGACTGTGATCCCTTGGCGGCCGCGATGCATCCCCGGTTCCTGGCCGCGCTGCTGGACCGCACTGGGCGGGCCATGGACACGATCGACCTGCTGACCGTGGCGGCGGGGCTGCCCGGTGAGCCGCCGGTGCGGCTGCGGGAGCTCACCGACGCCGAGCACCCCCGTGTCCGCAGGGCGGAGCAGCGCCGTGACGACGTGCGGGTGTGGGCGGCCGACGGCGGGATGCTCATCCTCGGTCGTGGGGTGGCGGGGCGGTGGGAGACGGCGGTCGAGGTCGACGAGGCGGCCCGCCACAAGGGGCTCGGCCGGGCGCTTGCCACCGCAGCGCGCCATCTCGTGCCGGCGGGGGAGCACGTCTGGTCGCAGCAGGCGGCCGGCAACGCCCGCAGTATCCGGGCGTTCCAGGCCGCCGGGTTCCGGCCGGTTGCCTCCGAGGCGCTGATGCACCCCGGCGAGCGTCAGGTCGGCCGGTCGTGACCGACGGTCATCGGGATGGGACGGTGCCGACGGACAGCAGGTGGGCGCTGGCGGCGACCAGGGCCGGTTCGGTGCTGTAGAGGCGGGCCAGGTCGAGGGCCGCGTTGAAGACCGCGTCGGCCGCCGGGCCGTGGACCGCGGCCTCGGCAGCCGTCCAGGCGGGGCCCTCGACGCCGTGCACCGTGATGTCGGTCAGGCCCGCGGCGGTGCATTCGTCGGCCAGCTCAGCGACGCGGTGGAAGTACGCGTGGGTGAAGCCGATGCTCGGGTCGTGGGTGCCGTCGGTGAGCAGTGACCTGGCGTGGTCGAGGGCGCGGGGGTCGAGGCGTCCGGTGGAGGCGAACCGCGCGTGCGGCCTACCGGCGAGGCGCTGGTCCTCCCGGTAGCGCACCGTGTAGTACTCGACGACCTCGTCCAGCAGTGGATCCACCCGTTGATCATCGCCGCCGTATCAAGCGACTTTCCAGAACACTGGAACCTAGTGTCCTAGGATGCCCTGCGCGCTGTGGCGCGCGCCACCTCGTCGCATCAGGCGAGGGCAGCGGTCACGGCCTGCGGCAGGGGAGTCGGCGGGCGGCCGAGGAGCAGTTCCAGGTCCGGGGTCTGCCGTTCCAGCATTCCGGCCTTGGCGAGGTTCATCAGAAAGCCCATCGGTCCGTCGACGGGGCCGTCGGCGTGGGAGGCCGGGCGGCCGGTGACTGCGCTCAGGGTCGCCGCGAGCTCGGGATACGTCCACAGTGGACCGGTCAGGTCGTAGCCGTTGCCGAGGCGGGCGTCGTCGGTCAGTACCGTGGCGGCCGCCGCTGCGAGGTCGGAGCGCAGTGCGGGCGTCGTCGGTCAGTACCGTGGCGGCCGCCGCTGCGAGGTCGGAGCGCAGTGCGGTGTTGAGGCCGCGACCGCCGGTGCCGCTGACCAGCGTGCCGGAGGCGACGGCGGCGCGGAGGGTGTCGCCGTTGACGAACGCGTCGGTGTAGAACGGGTGCCGCAGGATCGTGTACGCGAGCCCGCTGTCGACCAGAGCGCGTTCGGTGGTGTGGTGGGCGGCGTTCGGGCCGAGGGCCGCGGCGGGCGCGTCGGCGCCCAGGAAGCTGGTGTAGGCGACGGCCCGCACTCCGCTGTCCACGGCCGCCGCGACCGCCGCCAGGTGCTGCCGGGTCCGGTGCTCCGTGTCCATCACCGGCGACGAGATGAGCAGCAGCCGGTCCGCTCCCCGCAACGCCGCGCGGAGCGTATCGGGGGAGTCGTAGTCGGCGTGGCGCACGTCGACGCCTCGGGCGGTCAGGTCGGCGCAGCGGCCGGGGTCGCGGACGGCGGCGGCGACCGGCCGGTCCGGGAAGCGGGTCAGCAGTTCCTCGACGACCAGCCGGCCGAGCGCGCCGGATGCGGCGGTGACAACGATCATGGGCGCTAGGCAACACCGGGCCGGGCCCGGCGCGCCAGCGATTTATGCGAACCAGGCCGTCTGCTTGGCGTAGTCGGCGAAGTCACGGGGCTCGCGGCCGAGCGCTCGCCGCACGTCGCCGGTCACGTGGGCGTTGCGGCCGTCCAGGACCGTGGTGAACAGGTACATGAGCAGGCCGGCGATCTCGGGCGGGAGCGCGGCGGCGTAGTCCTGCGCCGGCACCTGCACGTACGTGATGGGGCGGCCGGTCGCGGCGGAGATCTCGGCGACGGCGTCGGCGAAGGTGAGCAGGCGGGGACCGGTCAGCTCGTACAGCTGGCCGGTGTGGCCGTCGGTGGTGAGTGCGGCTACGGCGACGTCGGCGATGTCGTCGGCGTCGACGAACGGCTCGGGCACGTCGCCGACGGGCAGGGCGACCTCGCCGCTGAGGACGGCGTCGCGCAGGTAGTCCTCGGAGAAGTTCTGGCTGAACCAGCTGCAGCGCAGGATCGTCCACTCGGCGCCGGCGCCCTGCACGATGCGTTCACACGCCTCGGCCTCGTCCTCGCCGCGGCCGGACAGCAGTACCAGCCGGGTGACGCCGGAAGCGACGGCCAGCGAGGTGAACGCGTCGATGTCCGCCGGTGCGCCGGACACGGCGAGGTCGGGGTAGTAGGAGATGTACACGGTGCGCACGTCGCGCAGCGCGGGCGCCCAGGTCGACCGGTCCGACCAGTCGAAGGGCAGCGGGGCGGTGCGGGAGCCGACCCGGACCGGGACTGCGGCGGCCCGCAGGCGTTGCACGATGCGGCGGCCGGTCTTGCCGGTGCCGCCGAGGACCAGGATCTCGTTCGTCATGCGTCCATTGCATCGCGGCCCGGCGAGACGCTCCATAGTCGAGGCGCGCGGATCCATGTTCGATCGTCTTCAGCGGGACGCGGAGGTGGCGATGTTGTGGAGGTGTCGGTCTGGTTGTCGCGCCCTGCGGTGCCGGCTGGCACGCCGGCGCCATGGATCGCTGGGTCCCGGTGCCCGTCACGTCGTGGCAGTCGGGGTTGCTGGGAGTCGGCGCGGGACTGCCGGTGGTGTGGGCGGTCTGCGCGTTCGCGCCGGACCTGTCTGCTGCCGGTGGGTTGGGCGGCATCGTCGTGTTCGTCGTGTACGGGCCGATGCTCGTGGCCGCGCTCGCGGTTGCCGGGGCGACCGCTGCATTGGCCTTCGGGAGCGGACAAGGACGGTGGTGGATGGTCGCCGCGCCCTCGGTCATGTGGGTGTGCTGCTGGTCGGCGCGCCCCGCCAGCATTGACGAGTTGGCGTCCTTGCCGCTGGCTGCGTCCCGCGACGTCGATTAGCGACGGCGGTGGCCGGCTCGGTTGTGTTCGAGCCGGCCACCGTGGTCGTCACCCTGGGCGGGTTACGGGAAGTTGAGCAGGTACACGTTGTTGGTGGTGGAGTTGGCGGCGGCGCCGGTGTTGTTGATGACGTGGGAGATGGTGCCGACGCCGCCGAGGGAGACGACGGCCATGTTGTGGAACTTCACGCCGGAGACGGCCGGCACCTCGAACGCCCTGGCGGAGGCGACCGCCGGGTTGACGTTGAAGTAGCAGTAGCTGCCCAGGCCCCAGGCCTCGAAGGTGGTGACGCCGGAGGCGACCTTGATGGCGGGGTAGCCCTGGGCGGAGCCGTTCATCCAGGCGGCCTGGTTCGGCGGGTCGTAGGGCATCTCGTTCTGGAAGAAGATGATGCGGCCGTTCGCGCCGTTCCAGATGACCTCGTTCTTCTGGTAGTGCTCGACGAAGAGGCCGGTGGCCAGGACGTTGTCGCCGTTGACGATGAGGCCGGTGTCGGCGGTGTTGACGGTCCAGCCGACGCCGCTGCCGTGATCGGCGCGCCACGCCCAGGTGTGGTCGATGATGGTGTTGTTGGTGTTGACGACCAGGCTGTTGGTGGCCTTGCCGCCGACCATGCCGCCGATGCGGAAGAACACGTCCTGGATCGTGGTCGGGTTGCCGGCGTGCGACACCCCGGTCTTGGACAGGCCGACCTTGAGCAGGGTGTCGCTGTTGGTGGTGCCGGCGTCGAAGAGCAGGCCCTTGATCCGGACCCCGTCGACGTCGGCGACGTCCATGGCGTTGACGCCGTTGTCCGGGATGATCGTGGCGTACCCGATGCCGAGCACGACCGTGTTGGCCTTGGTGACGTGCAGGGTCTGGTTGACGTGGTACACGCCGGGGGTGAAGAAGACGTTGCAGCCGTTGGCGAGCGCGGTGTTGATCGTGGCGGCGGAGTCGCTGGGCTTGGCGACGAAGAAGGTGCTCATCGACACCGAGGTGCCGGGTGTGGAGCCGCCGGCCCAGCTGGGTCCGGAGGCGTTGGTGCGCAGCGACGGCAGGAAGACGCGGTACTTGCCGGCGCCGTCGATGTAGAGGTACGGCACGTCCCGGGAGACCGGGGTGGTGGCAAGGGTCGTGTAGCGGGGTCCGGCGGCGGGGTTGGTGTTGAAGTTCGTGGCCGGTGCGCCGCCGGTGCCGGAGAAGACCATGTTCCAGTTGGAGCCGCTCCAGCTGCCCAGGGTGCTGTCCTTGGTGTACCACTGCTGCTGCGACGCGGACTCGCTGTTGCCGTCGATCTTCGAGTCGGAGATGTAGCCGCCGCTGGCCCAGCCGTAGCTGGCGGGGAAGAGGTTGAGCCCGCCGATGATGTGCATCCGGCGGAACGGTGCGGCCTGTGCGACGGCCCAGCGGTTGGTGCCGCCGAGGGTGTTGACGGACAGGTTCTCGGTGGAGCGCCAGAAGTTCTGGGTGGCGTTGCCGGCGTCGCTGGCGTTGAACGCGTCGACGGTGACGGCGCCGTTGATGCGGGTGTCGTCGGGGTTGAGGCCGAGGCCGGCGATCGAGGTGTTGAAGCCGATGTTGGCGCCGACGGCGTACGGGGTCGTGCTGGGCTTGAACAGCAGCGCGTCGCGCCGGGTGGCGAACTGTGCGGTCTGGGTGCTCTTCTGCGCCTCGAACACGCTGTTGAGGGAGGCCTGGATGGTGGCGTCGCTCATGCCGTGGTCGTAGATGTGGACGTTGGCGCCCAGGTCCGGGGTTTCGGAGTAGGTCGGGCAGGTGCCGGTCGGCGGGGTGACCGTGGTGAGTGAGAACTTCTGTGCGCCGGTGCCGTTGCAGTCCCAGATCTGCAGGCGGGTGCCGTTGGCGGTGGCGCCGCCGGGGGAGTCCATGCAGCGGCCGGACTGCGGGTTGCGCAGCGAGCCGTCGGCCTGCTGGGTCCATTGCTGGGCGCCGGTGCCGTTGCAGTCCCACAGCTGCAGTTTGGTGCCGTTGGCGGTGCCGCCGCTGATGATGTCCAGGCAGCGGCCGATGGCGGTCAGGGCGGTGCCGCTCCACGTGTAGTGCTGGTCGGCGGCGGCGCTCTGGCAGTCCCACAGCTGGACGGCGGCGCCGTTGACGCCGGTGTCGTCGCCGGCGACGTCGACGCATTTGCCGCCGGGTGCGGCGATCGGGTTGCCGACGACGGCGGCGCCGGCGGGCTGCAGCGCGCCCAGCCCGAACGCGGCGACGAGTGTCAACGTTGTCAGGATCAGCCCGCGATACAGCGGTCTTGGCACGGCTCTCATGGCCTACCTGCTTCCTCTGCTCATCTGCCGGGCGCCCTCATGGCGGTGAGAGCGCTCTCAGCAATGGCAGCAGTGTCGCGTCGGCCTCTCCGGCATGTCAAGGGTCCTCGATGCCCGGCGACGTGCGGGCGTGGTCACCGGCGCCCGCGCGACTGACACGAGGGCCGGGTGAAACCTGCCGGTTCGGTGACACGAGGCGATCGATTCCGAGCATTGCGTGATCGCCTGAGACTGCGATGAGATATGGGCACGCCGATCTCGGAGGTCCTACGTGCAGGTGCTGCTCAAGATCGTGATCACGGCCGTCGCCGGTGGCCTGACCTACCTGTTGACCAACACCACGGACCAGCCCGACATCTGGCAGCTCACCATGTCGATCTTCGTCGGCGGGGTGGTGTTCGTGGTGCAGTTCCTGATCGACGCCGCCGAGCAGTCCCGCAGGACGGCAGAGCTGGTCGCCCGCATCCATGAGGGCGCGACGCTGCTCGCCGAGTCCGAGGGCGTCCTGGGCAGCGACAGCCTCACCCGGCTGGTCAAGGCGGCCGGTGGTCTCGACCGCCGTGAGGGCCTGCAACTGCGCTTCGCCGAGCAGCAGGTGGAGGACCTGGCGACGCTCTTCAACGGGCTGAAGGCCGGGCGCGCCTCGCACGAGGGTGAGCACCCGGACTGGCTGCTCGGCCTCACCGACCGGGTCAGTGTCAGCATCGACGCGACCAGCCTGACGTCGTTCAGCGAATACCAGGGTTACGTGGACGAGGGCGCCTTCTGGGAGAGCGAACTGGGCCTGCGGTATCTGGCGCGGCAACGCCGGGCGATCGAACGCAATGTGCGCATCCGCCGCCTGTTCGTGCTGACCGACAACGACGTCGACGACGCCAGGGTGGCCGGGCTGCTGGAGCCGCACCGCAAGATCGGGGTCGAGACGCGGGTGCTGCCGCTGCCGCAGGTCGACCCCTTGGTCGCCGTGGCGGACTTCATCATCTTCGACCAGAAGATCTGCTACGAGTTCCAGACGTCCAGGGCCGCGCGGGAGAACACGAGATTCATGCTGGAGACGGTGGCACTCATGGTCGGCGACCAGCATCTGCAGCTGCGGCGGCGCGATTTCGAGGCGCTGTGGGCCGGAGCCGAGTCGTAGTCTGGCGCGGACGCCCGAACCCAGGTGCCGGAGGAAAGACAGTGACCGATGCCGAGTCGATCGACACCGCTCCGACGTTCAGCAACGCCGATGTCGACTGGGACAAGTTCGACTCGGAGATCTACTTCGACAACAACTACCGCGAGCTGCACCACGAGGACGCGCAGATCATCGGTGTGGTCGCCGACTTCTTCCAGCGGGTGGCACCGGGCCAGTGGCGGCCCCGGGCGATCGACGTCGGCACCGGCGCCAACCTCTACCCCGCGATGACCATGCTGCCGTTGGCCTCGGAGATCGTGCTGTACGAGCGTGCCTTCAGCAACCGGGCCTGGCTGATCGAGCAGTTGCACAGCCCGGCGGCGTCCTGGGCGCGGTTCTGGCTGGAGATCCAGGGCCGGCGACCGGAGTACCGCCGGATCTCCGATCCGATGGACGTGCTGAGCCGCACCGCCAAGGTCGTCAAGGGTGACCTCTTCGCGCTCGAACCGGGCCAGTACGACATGGGCACGATGTTCTTCGTCGCGGAGTCCATCACGAGCCGGGAGGACGAGTTCCGCCGGGCCATCCGGCGGTTCGTGGCGTCGCTGGTGCCGCGGGCGCCGTTCGCGGCAGCGTTCATGCGCGAGTCGTCCGGATATCGCGTCGGAGACCGGGAGTTTCCCGCCTGCTCGGTGGACGAGGGCGATGTCGGACGGTGCCTGGCCGACGTCGCGTACATCGAAGAGATGCAGACCGTGGAGAGTCACGATCTGCGGGACGGCTACGACGGCATGATCGTTGTCTGCGGCCAGAGGAAGTAGCGTGACCAGTCTCGAAGGCATGGACCCGCCGCGGCCGGACGTGGTGGTCGTCGGCGCCGGCGTCATCGGCCTGACCACCGGCATCCGCCTGGCCGAGCGCGGCCTGCGGGTCCGCGTCTACGCCGACCGGCGCGGCGCCGGGACCAGTTCGTTCGCCGCGGGCGCGATCTTCGACCCGCTCATGGCCGACCACCCGCACCGCGACCGGTGGGCCGCGGCCACCCGCCGGGAGCTGGAGCTGCTGCACGCCCAGGGGCTGCCGTGGGTGCGGCTGCTGGGCGGCGTCGAGGCGTCCCGCGTCCCGCTGCGCCCGCCCGCCCCGGCGAAGCGGCTGCCCGGGTATCGCGAATGCACCGCCGCGGAGCTGCCGGTCGGGTTCGTCACCGGCTGGCACTACCGGGCCCCGCTGGTGGAGATGCCGCCCTACCTGCGATGGCTGGAGCACCGGCTGGAGACCCTGCACGGCGAGGTGCGCACCAGGCACCTGACGACCCTCGCCGAGGCCTTCGCCGACGCCGGCGTCGTCGTCAACTGCAGCGGCGTCGGCGCCCGCAAGCTCACCCTCGACGGCGACCTCCAGCCGATCTGCGGGCAGCTGGTCGTGATTGCCAACCCGGGCATCCACGAGTTCTTCGTCGAGCACGACCCGGGCCGCGACCTCGCCGACAGCACCTACCTGCTGCCGCAGGGCGAGCTGCTGCTGCTCGGCGGCAGCGCGGAGAAGACGGCACCGGACCTCGACCCGGCACCGGACGCCGCGATCGCCGAGGGGATCGTGCGCCGGTGCACGGCGGCGTTCCCCGGACTGGCCGGCGCCGAGGTGCTCGGCCACCGCGCCGGCATCCGGCCGAAACGCACCACGGTCCGCCTGGAGCACGAACGTCTCGGCGAGCACCACATCGTGCACAACTACGGCCACGGCGGCTCCGGCGTCAGCCTCTCCTGGGGCTGCGCCGACGAGGTCACCGGCGTCGTGCGCGACCTGCTCGGCAGCGGTTGACCAGCGTTTCCGGACGGGGGATGTACCGATGCGAATCCAGCCACGGCAGCAACTGCTGGACATCTGGCGGCACACGGTCAAGGCGTCCTATCGCGAGCAGCGGTGGCATCCGGCCGGTGGCAGCTCCGTCAGCGACGCCGAGCAGCTGCTGTGCCTGATGTCGCCGGCCACCAAGCTCGCGCCGTTTCAACTCGGCATGCCCGACAAGGTCGCCCCCGACGTGGAGGAGGCCCTGCGCAGCCTCGGCAGCCCCCTGGAGGTGCCGCGGCGGCTGCTGGACATCCTGGCCGCGCACATCGCCAGGTACACCGCCCAGGACGGCACGCCGCGCTTCCCCGGCGGCACCTCGTTCCGGTCGCGCGACCCCGCCGCGGCGGTCCGGCCCGAGCAGCAGGACCGGGACGTCGTGGACTCCTTCGCCGTGTCGGTCACGCTGATGCTGGCCATCATCGGCTTCACGCAGGACTTCCGCCGGGTCGCGACCCGGCCGGAGCTGCTGGAGCGGATCAACGACCTGGAGCACCGGGCGAGCCTGCGGCTGACCGCCGCGATGGTCGGGCTGCTGCGCAGCTTCGCGGTGCACGTCTTCTCGATGGACGGCGAGACCGGCCGGCACCTGATGCGCACCGTCAACCAGGGGCACCGCGCGCCGGACCAGGTCGCCGAACGGCTCCACGAGGCGCTCAAGCAGGTCATTGCCGGGCTGCGCGACGACCGTACGATCAGCACCGGCAACAAGAGCGAGCACCTGGAGAACCCGTACTGGCTGTTCGAGTGCGGCTGGTCGTGGGGCGTGGTGAGCGGCGCCGAGCAGGTCGAGACCCGCGCCCACATCGGCGCGCAGCGTGACGGCGTCGCGGAGAACGCCCCCTACCTGTACTTCACCACGGTCGCGATGGACGCCGCGGAGGCTCTCGCCTCGGAGCGGACCCGGCTGCCGGGCTGGCTGGACGCGGAGCAGCTGCGGCTGGCGCAGCAGCTGCAGGTCCGCTCCGAGCTGGTGCGCGCCTACTGGACCACGGTGGCCACGTTCGACTCCGGGGGACGCTGGCCGATCGAGGACCTGCCGTGGCGCACCACCGACGGGCGCGAGACCGACTACTACAGCCTGCTCGTCGCCGGCCTGGTGCGCCCGCCGCCGGGCGACGGCGGGCCCGGCGGCGACGGCACCGACCTCGGCCGCATCGGCGCCGTCCTCGAACGGCTGGCGGAGCGCAGCCGGATCACCGCCCGCGTCACCGGCCGCAACGCCGACGGCATCGAGATGCACCACCCGGGCGTCGGGTTCCCGCTCGTCGGCAGCGCCGCGACGACCGGCCCCGAGCTGGAATGGACGTTCAGCGACATGGCGCCGATCCTGCTGAAACGCACCCTGGAGCTGATCGGCGCGATGCCCGACGGCGACCAGCGCCGCACCGCCGTCGACCTGGCCGAACGGGTCTGGGAGCACCTGGACCGCCGCCGGATCCCCGCCGGCACGGGGGAGCGGCTGTGGGACCGGCCCGCCGGGGTGTTCACCGAGACCGACCTGCCCGAGGGGAGCCTCAGCTGGTACTACACCAAACGCATCGTGGACTGCCTGGTCACCGCCGCCCGCATGATCGGGGCGCCGCCGAAACCGGCGGAGTGGCTGCTGCAGTTCGCGACCGGGCTGCTGGACGAGGCCGGGCACCTGCACGACCGGGAGCTGTTCAACTGCTCCGCGAAGGCGGGCACGAAACGGCGCGAGGAGCTGGACCGCATGGGCGTGGAGCTGCGCCTGGCCCGCGACGTCCTCGCGACCCAGCCGGGCGTCGCGGTGTCCATCGCCCAGGCCGTCCTGCGCGAGCTGGGTGTGCTCGCCGCCGCCCAGCGGGCCGGGACCTGAGGTAGGGGGACCATGCTCATCTTCGCCGCCTCGGACAAGGGCGGGACCGGCCGGTCCGTCACCAGCTGCAACCTCGCCTACCAGCACGCGCTGCAGGGCAGGGACTCCTGCTACCTCGACTTCGACTTCGGCTCGCCGACCTCCGGAGCGATCTTCGAGATCCCGGGCGTCCAGGCCGGGGTCGCCGGCGGCGGCCTGCACAGCTACCTGACCGGTGGTGTCCCGCGCGCACGGCAGATCGACGTGTGGGCCGACTCGCACCGCGACGCCCTGCGCCGGCGCCCCGGCGGCGCAGGCAAGCTGACCCTCATGCCGGGCGACTCCGGCTTCGGCGAGTTCAGCATCGACGAGGACATCATCGCCCGGTGCGCCGACCTGTTCCTGCGCGCCGACGAGGAGCACGACCTCGTCATCGTCGACCTCAGCGCCGGGCGCTCCTACGCGATCGACATGGTCCTGGCCGCCACCGCGCTGGACTGGACCCGCGAGGTGCAGGTGCGCTGGCTGATCTTCCACCGGTGGACCCGCCAGCACATCATCGCCGCGAACGGCCTGGTGTACGGCCCGTCCGGGATCCTCGAATCCGGCCAGCACCGCGGCCACGACCGCGAGGCGCTGCGCCGGGCGATCCGCTTCGTGCGCACGGCCGTGCCCGACATCAGCGGCCCCGACCAGGCCGGGCTACGCGCCGAGCAGCTCGCCTGGCTCGAGGTGTGCGACCAGCGCCTGCAGGAGCTCGCCGGCCGCAGCAACGTGGGCCGCGCCGCGCTGCTGGCCAAGATCCCCCTCGATCCGGTCCTGCAGTGGCAGGAGCAGATCCTGTCCGGCGAGGACGTCTGGCTGCACCGCACCGCCAACCAGGGCACCGTGAACGCCTTCGAGGAGCTCGCCAAGCTCGTCACCGACGACCGGGCCTGGGACGGGCTGTGACGAGCGCCGACGACACCCCCACCTTCACCGAGGAGAGCGCGGCGCGGGTCGTCCGCTCGGTGCCGCTGTCGCACCTGTCGATCGAGCTGGGCCACCTGTACATGGACGACTTCCTGGAAGGCGAGACCCGGCTGCGGCAGCAGTTCCGGCGGGTGGCGCCGTGGGCCCGCGCCGCGGTGGACGCCCTCGACGTGCGGTCGCGGAAGCCACGCGTCAGCACCTGCTTCCTCATCGACGACTACTTCACCCGGTTCTCCACACCACCCGAGGTGGTCACGGCACTGGTCACGGCCGCCGCGTCGGCGGGGCTGACGATCGACTACGTGGCCCGGGAGTCCGGCTGTGCCCGCGCCGGCGACGTGGACCTCGCGACGCTGGTGCAGCAGCACATCGTCGACGAACCGGCCGAGGGCACCAACGGTGGCCGCCCGGCGACGACCGTGTCCGGGTGGCTGACCAACGGCGTGCGCTCGCCGTCGGCCGCGCCCGGCCCGGCGATGGCGCCGCCGCGGCAGTGGCAGCCACCCCGGGAGAACGCCGTGCGCAACCACTCGATCTTCGTCGACGTCGAGCTGTGGAGCGGCGGCCGCGACGAGCGCCTGTGGTCCTGCCCGTTCCTCGCCGCGGTCTGGCAGCTGCAGCGGCTCGGCCTGGTCCGTTACCGCGGCGAACCGGTCGCCGACCCCGTCCCCCTCGCCGTCGCCGACCTGCCCGCCGACTGGGATGCGATGCCGGCGGTGGTACAGCTGACGCCGGGCGCCGCACCGATGCGGGCGTACCGCACGTTCACGGCGATGGACGGCCGTTTCCTGCCGATCGAGCACGCGGTGCGCACGATCATCAGCCAGGTGTCGATCGACCCGGTCGTCGCGGAGCAGACCCTGCGCCGGGCCCGCTCCGAAGGTCTCGAACTGCCCTCGGAGGTGGTCGAACGGATCGGCTACGCGTTCGTGTAAGGCTGCTGCCCAGGCGGTTGGCGCGGCACGGCCTGGGCGAGGCTGGTGACCGCGGCGACCGACAGCTGGTCGCGGATGCGGCGGACCAGCGTGTCCCACTGCCGGCTGAAGCCGCCCCGCCGCTCCAGCGCCGCCCACACCAGGTCGCTGACCTCGCCGCCGCGGGCGCCCGGCAGCCACAGGTGCAGCAGGTAGTCGATCGCCGGCACGAGACGCTCCAGGCTCTCGTGCCGGGGCAGCACGCCGATGCCCGCCTTGCGGGTGATGTCCACCAGCGTGGTCAGCAGCCAGTCGTGCAACGCCACGTCCTCGCAGACCGCCACCAGCCGCTCGACGGTCTCCCGCGAAACACCTGCGTCCTGCGCCGGGGCGGTCTGCGTCGCGGTGGTCAGGCGCAGCACCCGCAGATCGCCGCTTCGCACCGCGAACCGGACCGGGTCCCCGGGCTCCGCGCCGACCTCCGCCACCCACCGCAGCCGGGTCCGCGCCGACCGCAGCCGCAGCGGCCCCTGGTATCGCGTGTCCCGCACCGCGCGCCGCTGCACGTCGTCGACGACCCGCCCGGCGATCGCCCCGAGGTCCAGCTCGGCCCCGGCGTGCCCGCCCCCGGCGAACGCGTCGGCGAGCTCGGGCCACCGCGCCCGCCCGAGCGCCTCCACCACCCCGGGGCGCGCCAGATAGTGCGACCACCCGAGCCGCGCGTTCTGCGCCGCCCGCCGGACCTCCACGTACGCCGACCCCTGCAGCACGTGCCCACCGGCGATCGTCGCCCGCTGCAGCACCGTGCCGACCACCCGCACCTGCCGCCCGCTCCCCTCCACCACGGGACAGTCCACACCGACGGGCTTCTCCGGCGACCGCACGTGGGACATCGGCCGCTCCGACACCAGCACCGGCTCACCCGGCAGCAGATCCAGCAGGTGCCCGGCATGATCGGTGGTCACCGGGTCCCGCTCCCGCAACACGTTCGTGTGCACCTCGCCGACGATGAGCACCGCACCCTCCGTCCCCGGGACCGTCTCGACCCTACGACGCCGGCCGCCCCACGACGAGGCTGTCCCGGGTGGGGCGATGACCGGCGTCGGCCCAAGGCCGCCGACCCGCGGGAGCGGGCGGTGCCCGACGCGCTGCGGGCCGCCCTCAAGCCGTCCGGCAGTTGAGGTGCGGCACCGCGGTGCAGGCGGCCGGCAGGGAAGCCTTGCGCAGGCCCGGCGGCAGCGGGTCAGGGTTCGGCGGCTTCTGCGCGCCGCTGAGCCAGGCGGCGAAGAACGTGCCGAGCGGCTGCCCCGACTCGTGTTCGGCGAGGGCGACGAAGTCCGGCGTGGAGGCGTTGCCGTGGCGGTGCACGGCGGTCCAGGCGCGCATCGTCCGCCAGAACGCGGCCTCGCCGATGCGCAGCCGCAGCGCGTGCAGTGTCATCGCGCCGCGCTGGTACACCGAGACCACGAACGGGTTCGCGGCGGCCGGGTCGTATGGCGGTGGGCTCCAGAACCCGTCCTCCACGGGAGTGTCGTAGAACAGGTTGAACCATTCCCGGACCGACATGGCGCCGTCGTGCTCGCTCCACAGCCACTCCGCGTAGGTGGCGAACCCCTCGTTGAGCCACAGGTCCCGCCAGTACCGCACGGAGACGCTGTCGCCGAACCACTGGTGTGCCAGCTCGTGCGCGACCATGTTGTCGTCGAACGGGTTGGGGCCGTCGGCGAAGAAGCTCGCCGGGTAGATCGGCCGGGTCTGCGTCTCCAGCGCGAACAGCAGCGGCTCGTGCTGCTCGACGATGGCGCCGTTGGCCTCGAACGGGTACGGGCCGAACTGTGCCTCCAGGAAGTCGGTGATCTCGTCGGTGCGGCCGACCGCGTCGTCGGCGAGCGTGGGCGGCAGGGTCGCGTCGACCGCGATGATGGTCTGCCGGCCGTCGTGCGTGTGCTGGTCGATGCGCCACCGTCCGATCGCCACGGTGCTCAGGTAGCTGGCCATCGGGCTGGTCGAGGCCCACCGCCACGTCGTCCACGCGTCGCGGGTCGTGGAGCCGAGCAGCACGCCGTTGCTCAGCGCGGTGAGCCCGGCCGGCACGGTGACCGCGACCGTGTAGGTCGCCTTGTCCTGCGGGTGCTCGTTCACGGGGTACCACGACGCCCCCGACTGCGGTTCGCCCGCGACGATCGCGCCGTCGCCGGTGGGCATGAACAGCGACTCCAGGGGAATCTCCGGCACGCTGAAGGTGCGCGGTACACCCCGGTAGCGGACGTCCACGACGAACGGCCGACCGGCGGGGAGCCCTCGCGACGGCGTGACGACGAGCTCGTCGGCGTACCGGGACCACGTGGCGGGCCGCCCGTTGACGGTGACCGCCTCGACGGTCAGGTCCATCAGGTCGAGGTTGAAGCGCGACAGGTGCTGCGTCGCGGTGGCCACGACGGTGGCGTGGCCGTCGAGGTGGTGGGTGGCCGGCTGGTAGCGCACCGCCAGGTCGTAGTGCCGCACGTCGTAGCCGCCGTTGCCGTCGGCCGGATACTGCGGGTCGCCGATGCCCGGCGCCCCAGGCAGGAAACGGATCCCGCCCGCGCCGGCCGGCGTCGCCGGGGCGAGCAGCACCAGCGCGAGCGCCGCCGACACCACGTGCAGTGATCGCATCGAGTCCCCCGATCAGCCGAAGCGGTCCACAAGGGACCGTCGTATCGCAGCGGTGCCATCACCGGCAACGGCGGGCGGTGTTCCGTGCACCGGCCGGGGTTTTCGCCGGTCACCGGCAACCTTGCGGCGGGCTCACAGGTCCCGGGTGTAGTGGCGGATCTGTTCGCCGTGCTCATCGGCCGTCGTGCGGCCGGACAGTGCCCAGCCGAGGCGCTCGTACAGGCGCTGGGCGCGGTGGTTCGTCTCGTGCGTCCACAGCTGGGCCCGGGTGTAGCCGGCGTGGCGGGCCTCCACCTGGGCGCGCTGCATGACGACGCCGCCGAGGCGGCGGCCCCACTGGTCGGGGTGCACGGCGACCATCGACACGTGGGCGAGGCCGGGCAGCGGGTCGGTGCCGGCGCCGTCGTCGGTGAGGGCCTGCACGACGAGCGCCATGGCCGCCGGCTCACCGTCGGCGGCACTGCCTGGGGCACTGCCTGAGGCTTCACGTGCGAAGCCGAGGATCAGCACGGCGCCCGGGCCGGCCAGCCGCCCGCGGACCCGGTCCTCGGCGGCGGTCAGGGAGACTGCGCCGGCGACGGGCCCCAGCGGCAGGCCGAGGTGCGCCTGCCGGGCGACGTTGGCGACGGTCCACAGGCGCGCGACAGCGGCGGCGTCGGCGGGACCTCCGACGCGGGTCGTCAGCACCGGCCCACGGTACCGCCGTGCCGGCCCCGCCCGTTCCGCGGCGGATGGCGGATTGACGACCAGTGACGAATCTGCAACCTTGAACATCACCTTCAGCAATAAGTCGGCAATGTTGTGCGTGCTTTGCGCTTCGATTGCCGCAAATTCACAGCAGCACGAGGTTCATCGGAGGACGAGCGCATGCAGCCACCGGAGCAGGTCGTGGTGCGGTTCGAGGGGGACGGCGCCGGCGAGGGGCCCCTGTCCTGGGGCCAGACGGAGAACTGGCGCGCCATCCAGCGGCAGCAGACCTGGCTGCCGCTCGGCGGGGTCCAGCCGCTGCCCGCGGACAGCACCGTCGCCGGGGTCGCCGGGGAGCTGCGCTACCTGCTGAGCCGGTTCCCGTCGCTGCGCACCCGGCTGCGGCTCACCGACGGCGGGCGCCCCGTCCAGGTGGTGGCCGGTTCGGGCGAGATCATGCTCGAGGTGTACGACGCCGGCGGACGCGACCCGGGTGCGGTGGCCGGCGAGGTGCACGACCGCTACCGCGACACCGATCTCGACTTCACCGCCGAGTGGCCGATCCGGATGGCGGCCGTGCGCAAGGACGGCGGGCTGACCCATCTGGTGGCGCTGCTGAGCCACTTCGCCGTCGACGCCACCGGAGCCGCGGTCATGCTGGCCGGCGTGTCCACCGGCGACGCCACGCCGGTCACCGGGCAGCAGCCACTGGATCAGGCGGACTGGCAGCGCTCACCGGCCGGCCGGCGGCACAACGCCGCGGCGCTGCGCTACTGGGACGGCATCCTGCGCACCCTGGCCCCGCGCAGGTTCCCCGACCCGGTCGTGCGCACCTCGCCGCGGTACTGGCAGGGCGAGTTCGTCTCCCCGGACCTGCACCACGCGGTGCGCGCGATCGTGCGGCGCACCGGCGTCGACTCCTCCACGGTCCTGGTGGCGCTGTACGCCGCGGCGCTGGGCCAGGTCAGCGGCGTCGACCCGGTCGCGATCCGCCCGACGGTCAGCAACCGCTTCCGCGCCGGCCTGTCCGACGTGGTCTGCACCCTGGTGCAGGCCGGGCTGCTCATGGTGCACGTCGCCGGCACCCCGTTCGACGAGGTGCTGGAGCGGACCAGGCGGCTGACGCTGCCGGCGTACAAGTACGCGTACTTCGACCCGGACGACGTCGCCGAGCTGCTGGACCGGGTCGCCTCCGACCGCGGCGCGCCGGTCGAGATCGGCTGCTTCTACAACGACCGCCGCGGCCCGGACCGCGAGCGGGACCTCGACGCACCGCACGACGCGCCGTCGGTGTCCGGGCTGCGCTGGGTGTCCAAACAGGACGCACCCGCGGTCGAGCCGCTGTTCGTGCACGTCGACGACGCGCCGGGCACCATGCGCCTCACCATCCAGCTCGACGCCGACTACATCTCACCCGCCGACGGCGAGGCCGTGCTGCGCGCCATGGAGAGCATCGCGGCCGGTGCCGCCCCCGGCCCGGCAGGCCCCTGAACGTCGGTCGCGGGCCGGTGCGCGGTGCCGGTCACCGGCCCGGCGGCGTGCCGGTGGCGTCGAGGCGATCGAACGGGCCCGGTCCGTCGTGCGGCCCCGGCGTGGCGCCGAGGTGGCGCACGCGCAGCTCGTCCATGAGCTCCTCGACGAACGCCGGGCCTCCATCGCGCATGCGCTGCTGCCGGCCGCGCAGCTCGTCGCCGCCGGGGCGCCAGTCGAGGCCCCAGTTGCCGAGGGCGTAGATGATCGGCAGCGTCTGGATGCCGGCCTCGGTGAGGCTGTAGCGGGCGCGCTGCCCCCGCGCCGCGGTGCCGCGGGTGAGGATGCCCGCCTCGACGAGCCGCACGAGGCGGTCGGCGAGGATGTTGGAGGCGATGCCCTCGGCCGACCCGGTGAGCAGCGCCCGGAAGTAGCGGCGGTCGCCGAAGATGACGTCGCGGAGCACGAGCAGCGACCAGCGATCTCCGAGCACCTCGATGGCGGCGTTGATCGGACACCCGGACCGTGGTTCCACCGTTCCTCCTTGACAGGTACCTCGCCCCCAATATAGTGGTTGCAGAACGCAATCACTATGGGACGGGAAGAGGATGGGCCGCTTCATCTATGCGATGCAGGTGTCCCTCGACCTGCGGATCGAACAGGTGCCTGGGGACAACGGTGCCGGCGAGTGGCTACGCATCGACGAGGAGCTGCACCGCGAGGCCAATGCGCAGACGCGGGCGCTCGCGCTCATGGTCCACGGCCGGGTCTTCTACGAGGTGATGGAAGAGTTCTGGCCACGGGCGGGCGAGGACGCGTCGCTGCCGGACTACATGCGTGAATACGGCGAGCTCTGGACGGCCAAGCCCAAGGTGCTGGTCTCCCGCACCCGCCGCAGCGCCGATCACAACACCCGCGTCATCGGCGGTGACGACGCGATCGGGCAGCTCGCCGCCCTGCGGGCCGGCACCGAGGGCAGCATCAGCGTGGGCGGCGCGGCGCTGGCCACGCAGCTGCTGCGGGCGGGGCTGCTCGACGAGCTGCTGCTGTTCACCCACCCGGCGATCCTCGGCTTCGGCAGGCCGCTGTTCGACGACTACGACGTGCCGATCGACCTCGACCTGATCGAGCAGCGATCGTTCAAGCAGGGCGTCACGATGCACCGTTACGCCATCCAGGACGCAAGGGAGACGGGCTCGTGCTGAGGCAGGTCGCGGAGGGTGTGCTGGTCCACGAGAGCGAGTTCGTCCAGAGCAATGCCGTGGTCGTGCAGGGCCGCGACGGCGTGCTGCTCATCGACGCCGGGGTGCAGGACGACGAGCTGGCCTGCCTCGCCGAGGACCTGTCCGGTTCGGGGCAGACCGTCGTGGTGGGCTTCTCGACCCATCCGCACTGGGACCACCTGCTGTGGCACCCCAGGTTCGGGGAGGCACCCCGCTACGGCACGACCGGCTGCGCGGCCGCGGTCCGGCAGGAGCTGTCCGACCCGGGCGCGAAGGCCGCCATCACCGAACACCTGGCCGAGACGGGCATCGCCGAGAAGGTCGCGCTGGACCTCTACGGGCTCATCACCGCCCTGCCCGACGGGACGGCGCGGATCCCCTGGGACGGCCCGCACGTGCGGATCATCGAGCATCGCGCGCATGCCCCGGGCCACGCGGCGCTGTTCATCGAGGACCGCCGGGTGCTCGTCGCCGGCGACATGCTCTCCGACGTGCTGATCCCGATGCTCGACCTGCACGGCGCCGCCGACCCGGTCGGGGACTACCTCGCCGCGCTGCGGCTGCTGCAGGACGTGGCGGGCGACGCCGAGGTCGTCGTCCCCGGCCACGGGTCGGTCGGCGGAGCCGGCGAGGTGCACGCACGCATCGAGCGGGACCGGGCCTACGTGCTCGCCCTGCGCGACGGCCACGCCCCCGGCGACCCGCGGATCGGCCCGTCGGCCAGGCCCGGCTGGGAGTGGGTCAGCGAAGTGCACGACGGGCAGCTCCACCGTCTCGCCCAGCGCAGCGGGCACGGCACCACCCACCGATAGCGGGCGCCGCGGGTCAGCGCAGGTCCGCGGCGGTGAGGGCGGCGTCGAGGATCCTGGCCTGCGCGGGCACGGCCGGGTCGAGGCCGGTCATGGTGGTGATGCGGTGCAGCCGGTAGTCCAGGGTGTTGCGGTGGATGTGCAGCTCCAGGGCCGCCTGGCGCCGGTTGTGCCCGTGGCGCACGAAGGTGCGCAGCGTCTCCAGCAGATACGGGTGCTCCGCGAGCGGGTCCAGCTTCGCGGCCAGCCGGCGCAGCCCCGGGCCGGGCCGGGCCAGCTGGTACTCGACGAGGACGTCGTCGAAGCGGTACAGCCCCTGCGGGTGACCGATGCGGGTGACCAGGTCGAGGACCTCGCGGGCCTCGGCGGCCGCGGCGGGGATCGCGGCCGGGGTGGCGGCGTCGGCGGCGGTGGCCAGCACGGCGGTGTCCAGGGCCTCGCGCAGGCTCGCGACGAGGGCGCCTGCCTCGACGCCGTCGGGCAGCAGGGCGACGCCGTCGACGTGGTCGACGAGGACGGGTGTGCCGGCGTGCGCGTCGAACGCGACCTGCACCAGGCGGTCCGGCGGGCGGGGTGAGCACCGCAGCATGAGCACCGTGTGCCGGCGGCCGACCTCGACGCGGGCGTCCTGCGCCAGGGACTGGAACGGCGCACCGTGCAGCAGGGCGGCGAGCAGCTCGCGCCGGGTCCGCCGGTCCTCGCTGTGCAGGTCCTCCTGGGCCTGGAGGTGGGCCAGGACGACGGCGGGCATCACCGCCGCCAGACCGTCCAGCAGGCGCGCACCGGCCACCGCGAGGTCGTCGGGCGCGGCGACCCGGGTGACCGTGCGCCACCATGCCCTGGCACCGATGAGGTACGCCGCAAGCGCCGCCTCCAGGGGCAGATGGTCGCGGGCCCGGCGGGCGGACAGCTCCACCACCCAGGTCAGGTCCGACGGGCGCAGCGGGCCCGGGTCGCGCAGCATCCTCAGCAGGAGGCCCAAGACGGCGCCGACCGACTCGCGGACCGGCCCGTCCAGGGTCGAGGCCGGCAGCCCGCGGTAGAACGGCACGTCGGCGGCGCATCCGGCGACGATCTCGCGGGTCAGGTCGGCGAGCCGGCCGGCCATCCGATCATGCAGGTCCGGCATCCCGGCATCGTCACATTGCCCAAACCGGCGCGTCAATGATTGCCGCAAGTGCGCACAGACAGCGGGCGCGCGCAGGCGTGAGGATTCGGTAACCCCCAAGCAACGAGGAGGCACGATGTCTCACCGTTCCCGCCTTGCCGCCGTGCTGTGCACGGTGGCGCTGCTGATCCCCGCCACGCCGGCCGCCGCCACGGCCGCGACCCAGGACCCCTGGGACGCGCCGGGCCCCTACGCCACCGCCGTGCAGATCGGCGCCGTCAACACCCTGTACTACCCGCGCGACATCGCCTCGAGCCCGCGCCGCCACCCGGTGATCGTGTGGGGCAACGGCACCGGCGCCGCGCCGCTGGTGTACCGCGACCTGCTGCTGTACTGGGCCAGCCATGGCTTCATCGTCTCGGCCGCCAACACCCCCGCCTCCAACCTCGGCATCTCGATGCGGCTCGGCATCGACGCCCTCGCCCAGGCCGACGCGACCCCGGGCAGCGTCTTCCGCGGCAAGGTCGACCTGGCGCACATCGGCGCGTCCGGCCACTCGCAGGGCGGCGCCGCGGCGATCGTGGTCGGCGCCGACCCGCGCATCGACGCGATCCTGCCGATCCAGCCCGGCCCCCTCGCCGACATCGACGACGTGCACGTGCCGGCGCTGCTGCTGGCCGGGCAGTACGACAGCATCGTCTTCCCGTTCCTGGTGAAGGCGTTCTACAACGACGCGACCCACATCCCGGCGATCTACGGTGAGGTCAGGGGCGCCGACCACTTCACCGTCGTGGGTGACCCGGGGCCGTTCGCGGCGCCGACCACCGCCTGGTTCCGGTTCCAGCTGATGGGCGACACCGCCGCCCGGGCGGAGTTCTACGGACCGTCCTGCGGCATGTGCACCGACACCGCGACCTGGTCCGACGTCCGCCGCAACGCCCTCGTCCCGTAGATCACCGCAACGGAGGAAACACCGGCCATGCACACCGTCGAGATCCCCACGCCGGACGGCCCGCTGCACGCGCTGCGGTCCGGGCCCGCAGCAAGCGACGGCGGGCCGGTCGTGCTCGCCGCGCACGGCATCACCGCCTCGGCGATGTCGTTCGCGGCGGTCGCCCGCGCGCTCCCGCCGGACTGGTCGCTGCTCGCCGTGGACCTGCGCGGCCGCGGCCGCAGCAACACCCTGCCGGGGCCGTACGGCATGGACCGCCACGCCGGGGACCTGGCAAGCGCCGCCGAGCACGTCGGCCGCCCGGTCGTGCTGACCGGCCAGTCGATGGGCGCGTACGCGGCGCTGCGGGCCGCGACCAGGTTCCCCGGCCTGTTCACCCGCCTGGTGCTCATCGACGGCGGCCTGCCGCTGCCGGTCCCGGCCGGCGCCGACCCCGACGCGGTCCTGGAGGCCACCCTCGGCCCGGCGATCCTCCGGCTGCGGATGACGTTCCCCACGCAGGAGGCGTACGTCGACGTCTTCCGCAACCATCCCGCCCTGGCCGCGTCGTGGAGCGACGACCTCGACGCGTACGTCCGCTACGACGCGACCGGCGACCCGGGGGCGATCCGCTCCCGGGTCGACCCCGCCGCCGTCGCCGCCGACGGCCGGGACCTGATCGTCAACGCCGCCACGTTCGGCGACGACCTGCGCGGCCTGCGGCTCCCCGCCGACCTGCTGTACGCGCCGCGGGGCATGTTCGGCCAGGAGCCCGGCATCCTGCCGCAACCGCTCGTCGAGCACTGGACGCGGCAGAGCACGTTGCGCGCCGAGCTGATCGCGGACTGCAACCACTACACGATCCTCACCGCCCCGGCGGCCGCGGCGCGGATCGCGGAGGTACTCACGGGACGCGAGGTGCCCTTACACTCCTCGCGATGATCACCGGGGGAGGCGGTCGACGACCTCCTGGGGAGACATCGCGTCGTTCGGACTGACCCGCCGCTCCGCGCTGCTCGCTGCCGCGGCCCGCTCGCGTTGAAGAACGACCTGATCGAGCCGCTCGGCGACGCCATCTCCGTGCCGGGCGCGTACGACGACGCGCAGTACACGGAGACGTTCACGACCGCGACGGCGAAGACGCTCGGGCGGTCCACTGCGCACCCGCGGGCCGGCGTCGCAGGCAAGGCCGGCGACATCCCCGGCACCAGGCAGCGCCCGGACACGCTCGGCGGCTGAGCGCCGGTCACGGCAGGCGCTGGTCGCCGATGACGCCGAGCAGTTGCAGCTTCTCGTGCGACTCGCTGCCCGCCGCGGCGGTGTACACCACCAGCAGCTGCGACTGGTCGGGGTCCACGAGTGTCTGGCAGTGCAGGTCCAGCACGCCGAGCCGCGGATGCTGGATGCGTTTCGGGGCGCAGTAGGGCCCCGCGACCGGATGCTCGCGCCACAGCCCGGCAAACTCGGGGCTGGCGGCGAGCAGCGCGTCGACGATCGCGGCGGCCCGGGAGTCGCGGCCGTCGCGGGTGTGCACGTCGTGCAGGTTGGCGGCGATGAGCCGGGAGTGCGTCGCGTGGTCCTCCGGCGGGTAGATCAGCCGCGTCGCCGGGTCGGTGAACCACCGGTAGTGCATGCTGCGTGCCAGCCCGGTGTGCACGCTGTCGTCGCCGAGCAGCGCCGCGGCGAGGCGGGTCTGCCGCAGCGTCTCGCCGACGTTGTTCACCACGCGGGCCGCCGCGTCGTGCAGGCCGTCCAGGATGCGCATCATGCCGGGGTTGACGTGGTCGGCGCGCAGGGAACGGTGCGGTGTGGCGTGCCCCGCGAGCCGGAACAGGTGGTCGCGCTCCTCCAGCGACAGCCGCAGGCCGCGGGCCAGGGCGGCGAGCATCTGCCCGGAAGGGTGCGGGCCGCGCTGCTGCTCCAGGCGGCTGTAGTAGTCGATCGACATGTCGGCCAGCACCGCGACCTCCTCGCGGCGCAGCCCGCCGGTGCGTCGCCGCCGGCCACGTGGCAGGCCGACGTCCTCAGGTTGCAGTGCCTCCCGGCGGGTGCGCAGGAAGTCCGCGAGTCTGGCCCGGTCCACGACGTCCAGTCTCCTCCCGATCAGATCCCTGAAGCCTGCCCCCGCACGATCCGCGGATCCATGTACCGGCGGTCCTGCGATCGGCGTCACAGCACCGCGGATCCGCGGATCGGCGTGGCATGCCTACGGCCGCGGACCGGTGGCACGGTCGACGGCATGAGCACACCGACACGCACCGCACCCGCCCACTGGATCGGCGGCACCGCCGTCGCCGGCACGGGCGCCACCATTCCCGTCGTCAACCCGGCCACCGGCGAGGTCGTCGCCGAGGTACCGGCCGGGACCACCACCGACGTCGACGCCGCCGTCGCCGCGGCCACCGCGGCCTTCCCCGGCTGGGCGGCCGTCCCACCGGCCGAACGCGCCCGGCTCGTCGGCCGCGTCGCCGACGGGCTGGAAGCCCGTGCGGAGCAGCTCGCGGCCACGATCACCGCCGAGATGGGCGCGCCCATCACGCTGTCCCGGTTCGCGCAGGCCGCGTTCCCGGTCGCGGTGGCCCGCTCCTTCGCCGGGCTCGCCGCGGACTTCCCGTGGCAGGAGGAGATCGGCACGTCGCTGGTGCTGCGCGAGCCGATCGGCGTCGTCGGGGCGATCACGCCGTGGAACTTCCCGCTGCAGCAGATCGTGTCGAAGCTGGCGCCCGCGCTGCTGGCCGGCAACACGATGGTGTTCAAACCGTCCGAGGTCGCGCCGCTGACCGCGCAGATCCTCGCCGAGGTCGTCGCGGCGGCCGGGGTACCGGCGGGCGTGTTCAACGTCGTGCACGGCACCGGACCGGTCGTCGGCGAGGCGATCGCCGCGCACCCCGGCATCGACATGGTGTCCTTCACCGGCTCCACCCGCGCCGGCCGGCGGGTGTCGGCCGTCGCGGCGCAGACGGTCAAGCGGGTCACCCTCGAACTGGGCGGCAAGTCCGCCAACGTGATCCTCGACGACGCCGACCTGCCCCGCGCCGTCGAGCACGGGCTGGCGAGCGCGTTCGCCAACGGCGGCCAGGTCTGCGGCGCGCTGTCACGGATGCTGGTCCCCGCCGCCCGCCACGACGAGATCGTCGACATGGTGGTCGCGGCGGCGGCGCGGTACACGGTCGGCGACCCCCTGTCGGAGGCGACCCGGATCGGGCCGATGGCGACACGGGCCCATCAGGAACGCGTCACCGGCTACATCGAGCGCGGCATCGCCGGAGGTGCCACCCTGGCGTTCGGCGGCCCCGGCCCGGTCGACGGGCTCGAAACCGGCGCGTACGTGCGGCCGACGGTCTTCGCGGACGTCGACCCGCGCGCCGTCATCGCCCAGGAGGAGATCTTCGGGCCGGTGCTGGCGGTCATCCCGTACACCGGCGACGACCACGCGGTCGAGATCGCCAACGGCACCGTGTACGGGCTCGGCGGCGCCGTGTTCGGCGAGGACGAGCACGCGCTGCGCATCGCCGGGCGGCTGCGGACCGGCCAGGTCGACGTCAACGGCGCACACTGGAACCCGCTCGCGCCGTTCGGCGGCTACCGGCAGTCCGGCAACGGCCGCGAGTTCGGCCGCTTCGGCCTGGAGGAGTACCTGGAGACGAAGTCGATCCAGCGGTGAACGTCAGCCGATGGTGTGCCCGCCGTTGACGGTCACCCGCTCGCCGGTGACGAACGACGCCGCGTCCGACAGCAGCCAGCGCACCGCGCCGGCGACGTCCTCGGGGCGCCCGATACGGCCCAGCGGCACCTCGGCGACGTAGTGCCCGAGCTCGTCCTCGGCGACGCCGGCGTGCCGCTCGACCGGGACCCAGCCGGGGGCGACGACGTTGACGGTCACGCCGTGCGGGCCGAGCTCCCGCGCCCAGGTGCGGGCCAGGCCCACCTGGGCGGCCTTCGCCGCGACGTACGCCGACCAGCCTGGCAGCGCCCGGTCGACCATGTCGGAGCCGATCAGCACGACCCGGCCGGAGCCGGCGGCCCGCATCGCCGGCAGCGCAGCCCGCACCAGCAGGGTCGGGCTCTTGACGAAGAACAGCAGCTGCCCGAGGTGGTCGTCCCAGGTGAGGTCCTCGACGGCCACCTCCGGCTGCGGGCCGGTGGCGTTGGCGACGACCGCGGTGACCGGGCCCAGCCGGTCGGTCACCGCGGCGACCAGCGCCGCCACCGCCGTCTCATCGGTCACGTCGGCCTCGAACGCCTCGGCGGTGCCACCGCCGGCACGGATGCCGGCGACCACCTGACCGGCCGCCTCGGCGCCGTGCCGGTAGTTGACGGCCACCGCCCAGCCCGCGGCGGCCAGGGTCCGCGCGATCGACGCCCCGAGGCCACGCGACGCACCGGTGACCAGTACCACCCCTGAAGCCGACATGGGCGAGGACGCTAGCAGGTGCGGCTACACGTCGGCCGTGAGCTCCGCGAGGGTGACGTTGGTGGCGCGGACGGCGGACAGGTACGCCATGGCCATGTCCGCGGTGTCCATCGACGCCTGCGCCGGCAGGGCGCCCGCTGCGGGCATCTCGGCGGACGGGGCCATGTACGCCCGGCCGGTGGCGAGGACGGCGCCGAGCGGGCCGCGGCCGGTGGTGATGGCGTCCACGAGCGTGGCGTCCAGCGGCAGGTCCTGCAGCATCCGGTCGGCGGGCTCGTCGAAGAGGTCCGCGATCGCCGACAGCAGCCCGCCCATGTAGGCGACGTCGCCGGACACGCCCGCGCCGGCGGCGAGGAACTGGCAGAACCGGGCCCGGACCAGCACGCCGCTGAGCTGTTCGGGGTCGGCCTCGGTGAGGTCGGCGACCAGCATCAGGGTCACCCATTGGCGGATGCGGTTGAGCCCGAGCGTGACGACGGTGTCGCGGATCGACGAGACGGTCCGGTTGAGGCCGGTCGCGGCGGCGTTGGTGGCGCGCAGCAGGCGCAGGCTCAGCGCCGCGTCCTGGCCGACGAGGTCGACGACCTCGTCCATGTCGACGTCGTCGGTGCTCAGCGTGTGCAGCATCCGCAGCCGGGTCAGCCGCGCAGGCGCGAGCGTGACCGTCGAGTTGACGTGCGGGCGGCCCAGGATGTCGCCCTGGAACAGCTCGAACCCGAGCGTGAACGCCAGGCGCAGCGCGTCGGGGGTCTCCAGGCGCTCCGCGACCAGTTGCAGGTGCCCATGGCGGCGGCACTCGGCGACCGCGGCGCGGACCTCGGGCTCGGAGGCGTGCAGCATGTCGATCTTCACGTAGGTGGCCAGGGGCAGCAGCGGCTCCTGACCGCCGCCGAGCACGAAGTCGTCCAGCGCGATGGTGTACCCCTGCTCGACCAGCGCGGTGACGCCGGCGATGACCTCGGCGTCGACGGCGGTGGTCTCGAGGACCTCCAGGACGGCCTGGGTGCCGTCGAACGGCAGGGGCAGCCGGCCGGTGAGGAAGTCGCGGGTCAGGTTGACGAAGCAGACCCGCCCGCCGGACAGCTCCCGCAGCCCGAACTCGGTGAACGCCGCGACCAGGACGCGGGCCGTGGCGAACGAGTCGCTGCGGTCGGCGCCGGTGGCGGTCGCTCTCGCCCGGAACAGCAGTTCGTCGGCGACGACGATGCCGTCGCGGTCGTAGATCGGCTGCCGGGCGACGTGCACGAAGTGACCGCTGTCAGATGCCATCGGTGCCTCGGTGTGCTCGCTCACCCAGCCATGATCGCTCTAAAACGGGCCGAATGGTGCGGAATGGTCCATATGCCCTTTGCTGGGGCCGGCCGCGACCGGGGTACGGTGGAGCCCGGTGAGCTGGACCTCGTCGATCGGGCGTGCTGGCACGGATGCCGGTGGAGGCGCTGATGGGGGACCGGCCGACGCTGACCCACGACGCGTTCCTCTACGGCGCCGACGCCCGGCACCTGGTGCGCCGCCTCGCCGTCGAGCACGGCTGGGACGGCACCGACCGCCTCGACGAGCTGCTGCTGGTCACCAGCGAGATCGTCGCCAACGCCGTGCTGTACGGCGGCGAGCGCCGGGAGCTGCGCGTCTGGGTGTCGCCGGCGGCGCTGGTGTGCGAGGTCGGCGACGACGGCCCCGGCCCCGCCGACCCTCTCGCCGGCTACCGCCCGCCGGACGAGACGACGCTCGGCGGGCGCGGCATGTGGATCGCCCGGCAGCTGTGCGAGGCGTTCGCCGTCAGCCACCACGACGGCTGGACCCGCGTGCGCTACGTGCTGCCGCACCCTGCGGCGTCCCCGGCGTAACGGCGGCCGGAGAGGGGACAGTGCGGCGCGCCCCGGCGTGGCAGGATGCTCGGGTCCACGCACGGGGGCCCGGAGGGATCAGTTTTGGCCGACACGGCGACCGCCATCGACACCCAGGTCTACCGGCACCCGTCCGGGCTCGCCGGCGGCCACCTCGCCTTCGCCACCTCGACCCCGGACCGGGTCGAGGAGCAGACGTTCTTCACCGGGTTCGTGCGCACTCCACGGGTCGTCGCCGGTGGCCTGCTCGCCCTCGCCGACATCGCCGGCGCCGACTTCCGCCCGGCCCGCACCGGCCGCGGCCGCGACCCGGTCGTGACCGGCGACGGCGAGCGGCTGCGGTTCGAGGCGCTGTCGACGTGCGGCGGCGTCTACGGCCGGCTCGACCTCACCGCCGCGGAGCTGGAGGACGTGCCGGTCGGGCGCGGCACCACCAACGTCGACGTGAACCCGCCGCTGTACCAGGCACTGACCCGCGTCGGCGGGCAGGACCCGCTGCGGCTGTCCGTCGGCGCCGATGAGCTCACCGTCGCCACCCTCGACGGCGCGATCGTGGAGAAGCGGGTGCCGCTGCCGGCCCGGTGGCTGCGCGGGCTCGCCGAGGTGGCCGTGCACGCGCTGCCGATGGACGCCCGGCTGGCGCTGCCCGCCGGGCGGGCCGTCGCGCTGCTGGCCGAGATGGCCGCCCGGGGACGGCAGGTCCGCTGGCTCGTCCCCGCCGGGCCCGGATGGCGTTCCACGACCCGGCCCGGACCCGGCGCGGTGTGCGTCGCCGACGGGTTCCGGCTGTCGGTGCTGCGCCCGCTGCTGCCCCTCGCGCGCACGGTGACGCTGTACGCGCCGCCGGTCACCGGCGCGGCGACGCAGGTGTGCGGCTGGGTGCTGGACTTCGGCACGGCCCGGTTCACGCTCCTGCTGTCGACCGCGACCCAGCACGGCTTCGCCGGCGACGGCCGGCTCCTGGCCGACCTCGGCGCGGGCGACGCCTTCAGTGACGCCTCCGGTGAGGGCTCCGGGGACGCCTCGGCGCTGGACGCACTGCTCGCCGCCGACCCGGTCGTCGACCGTGCGTCCGTCGCCGCCCGCACCGGCTGGGACCCCCGGCGGGTCACCGCCGCGCTCGCCGCCCTTGCCACCGCCGGGCAGGTCGGCTACGACGTCGGCGAGGCCACGTCGTTCCACCGGCCGCTGCCGTTCCGGGCGGACCTCGTCGCCGCCCTGCACCCGAGACTCGCCGCCGCCCGCATCCTCGCCACGACCGGCAAGGTCGTGCCGACCGCGGAAGGCTTCCAGGTCGTCTCCGGCGAGCAGACGTACCTCGTACACCGGCGCGGCGGCGAACACGCGTGCACCTGCGCCTGGTGGGCGGAGCATCACGGCCGCCGCGGCCCGTGCAAGCACGTCGTGGCGGCCATCATCAGCGAGCAGACGGGACAACGGGGTGCGTGAGGTCTTCGAACAGATCGACGACGGCGACCTCGACGCGCTCGCCGGCACGCTGGCCGCGCTGGACGCCAAGGACCGCGCGGCGCTGCTGCCGCTGCTGGACGCGCACACCCTGATCCCCGTGCAGCCGGAGCCGGTCCCGGAGCCCGAACCCGAGCCTGAGGTCAGCTCCGGGTTCCTGGTCCTGCGCGCGTACGCGGGCGCCGCACCGATCGGCGGTGAACCGCCACGCCTGCTCGAGGTGCTCGACGAGGAGGTCGTCCGGCAGCGGGAACGCATCCGGCGCAGCGGCGGCAACATCTGGTACCTGCGCGCCCAGGCCGCCGAGGCCGCCCGCCGGCGCAACGAGCAGCGGCACGCCGCCTACTCCCTCGCCGTCGTCGCGTGCGTCGGCACGGCCGCCGAGGCGGTCAAGCGGCTGCACGCCCCGTGGACCCGCGGCCGGCCTGCGCACCTGGTGCCCGCCGCGGTGCCCGGCCTGCTCCAGATCCGTGGCGCCGACTGGTGCGCCACCCTCGGCCGGGGCATGCTGCGCCGCATCCGGTCCCGGGCCGCCGCCGCGCAGTGGCCGTTCACGGAGCCGCTGCTGCGTGCCGTCGGCGCCGACGCCCCCGAGGCGCCCGCGGCCGTCGCCTGCTACGTCGCGACGCCGCGCCGGACCCCGCTCGCCGAGTTCCTCGCCGAGGACCCCTGGTTCGACCGGATGCTGCCGCACCTCTTCGACGACAACCAGGTCGCCGCCGCGCTCGTCGGCCCCGGCGCCGCAGCCGGCTGGCCGGCGGCGCTGCTGGAGCTCGCCGCTACCGGCAGGATCGAGCGGGACACGCTCATCGCCGGGTGCCTGCGCCGCCTGCGCGCCGGCGGCCGGCCGGGCTGCAGCCGTACCTCGCCGTGCTCAAGCAGCTCGAGCCCGGCGCCGCCGAGCTGGCCGCGCACCGGCAGGAGCTGACCGGGCTGCTCGCCGCGCCGCTGTCGACGATCGCCGAGCACGCGTACACCGCCCTGCAGACGCTGCACGGCGCCGCCGCGCTGGACGCGGCGACGCTGACCGAGATCACCGCCGGGATGCTCAGCCGGCCGGAGAAGAAACTGGTCCGCGCCCACCTCACCTGGCTGCGCCGGCTTTCGCTCGACGACCTGCTCGACGGGCTTGTCGTCGGCCTGCACCACCCGGTGGCCGAACTGGCCGGGCGCACCCTCGACCTGATCGAGCCGCGGCTGGCGGGTCTGCCCCCGGCGGCCCGCGAGCGGCTGCGCGACGAGGTGCCGGCCCTTGACGGCGCCGTCGGGCAACGCCTCGCCGCGCTCCTCGGCACGGCCGCGCCGCCCCGGCACCCGTCGCGGTGCTCGTCGCCGCGCTGCCGGCGCAGTTCCCGCCACCGCTGGACCTGGGTGCTCGCCGGTGACCGCCACCGTGCTGCGCAGGGGCGACGACGACCCGGTCCGGCACGAGCTGCTGCTTGACGGGCTGCGGTGGGCCGCCCGCGGCGACCGCGCCGCCGCCGCCCGGGTCCTGGGACCGGTGATGCCGCAGTGGCCCGGACCGTGGGCCGACCTGATCGCCGCGGTCACCGGGTTGCCGGCGCCGCCACGGTACGACGATCCGTACGCGCACCGCTACGTCACCCCGTTCGGCGTGCTCATCCAGCGCCGGTCCACGGAACTCGCCGCGCGGCTGGCCGCGGACCCGCCACCGGCGCTGCTGGCGACCCCGGCCACCGTCGCCGGGCACGTCGACCCCGGTCGCGTCCTCGGCCTGCTGCAGCAGGCCGAACGCGACGGCTGGCAGCCCGGCCACACGGACCTGGCCCAGGCGCTGCTGCGGCTGCCCCGATCCGTCGACGCCGCCGTCCACGCGGCCGCCGACCGGCTCACGTCGCCGGCCGGGCGCCGGTTCGCGGACCGGCTGGCGGACGGCACCGAGCCACGGACCTGGATCGAGGACGTGCCCGACCAGCCCTACTACCCGGGCCGGCGGATCGCCATGCTGGACCCCGCGGGCCTGCCGGCCGAGGTCGCCGACCCGCGCACCGCCGCGCAGCGCGTCACCGGCGCCTCGCACCTGCCCGGCCTGGCGCTGTGGCCGATGGTCGCGCCGTCGCACCGGGAGGTGACCGCCGCGCACATCCAGCCCCACCTGCTCGTTGCGTACGGCAGCCCCGGCACCGCGTTCCTCGAAGGGCTCGCGGCCGCAGACGGGCCGCCCGGTCCGGCGATGTCGCTGATCCTCGCGTACACCCTCGCCTCCCGCCGGCAGGACGTGCGGCTGGCGTCCGCCGACGCGCTCGTCACGCTCGCCGCCCGCCCCGACTGGGACAGCACCCTCGTCGGGGCGGAGCTCGGCGTGGCCGCCGGCGCGGACCGGATCGTGCTGCAGCGCACGGTTCAGCCGCTCACGGAGGCGTTCAAGGCCGGCGCCCGCGACGCCGTGGGCAGGCGATCACGGCGGCGCTGCCGGCGCTGCTGGCCGCGAAGCCCCGGCCCGGCCTCGCCGACCTCATCGCGCTCGCCGCCGACGCCGGCGGCGGGCGGTCGCTGGACCTGCCCGACCTGCGGGCGCTCGCCGCCCGGCCCGGCCGCAGCCACCTCGTCGAGTCGGCCCGCCGCCTCGCCCCCGCCACGGACCGTCCCTGACCGGCCGCGACGGCACCGGCAAGGTCGTCATGACCGGCGCGTGACAGGTCGGCGAACTCATGGGTTGGCACGGTCGCAGCGGTGGCCGGGATGTGTGGGCGGGGCGACGATCTGGTTGTGACCGAAACAACCGTGGTCCTGATTCTGGTGATCGTGACGGCGCTCGGGTTCGACTTCACGAACGGGTTCCACGACACCGCCAACGCGATGGCGACCTCGATCATCGGCACGGTCGCCGGCTACCTCTGCTTCGCCGTCGTGCTGTTCGGCGTGGCCCTCGGCATCACGTTCATCGTGGCGTCGGGCTTCGGCAAGGCGATCAGCTTCGAGCACGTGTACCCGACCATCGTGGACAAGTGAGGAGCCCTCGTGGGTGAGCTTCGCTCGAACTTCCTGACCCGCACCGTGGAGTGGTTGCGGGCCGGGTACCCGACCGGCGTGCCCCGCCAGGACTACGTGGCGCTGCTCGGGCTGCTGCGCCGCAAACTGACCGACGAGGAGATCCACAAGATCGCGCAGGACCTCGCCGACCAGTCGCAGCGGACCACCGACCCGATCAGCACCGCCGACATCGAGGCGATGGTCAACGACGCGGTGCTGCAGCCCGCCTCGACCGAGGACGTCGCCCGCGTGTCGGCGCGGCTCGCCGCCGGTGGCTGGCCCCTCGCCGACCCGCCGACCGACTGAACCCCCGGGCAGACGTCCGCGCGGCGAACGCCGGTGTTCCATCAGCGTTCGCCTGCCGGACGGCGGCGCATCATAGCTTCGGTCGATGCGACGACTCTTGACGCTCACCGCGGTGGCCGTGCCGCTGCTGCTCGTCCCGGCGGCCGCCGACGCCGCACCGGCCGCGCCCGTGACAGGGCCCGCGACGGGGCTGCGGACCGTGACCCCCGCCGTGGAGACACCGCCCCTGTACGACGACGAGGCCGGCGGCGACGCCAACGCCGACGACCCCGCGATCTGGGTCAACGACCGCGACCGCGGCGCCAGCCGGGTCATCGCCACCGCCAAGAACGGCGGCCTGCGCGTCTACGACCTCGCCGGCCGCGAACGGCAGGCGATCGCGACCCCGCCGGCGCCCGGCGGGGACGACGAGGCAGGACGGTTCAACAACGTCGACCTGGTGCAGGGCTTCCGGCTCGGCGGCAGGAGCGTCGACCTCGCCGTCGTCACCGACCGCGGCCGCGACCAGCTGCGCTTCTACCGCATCGACCCGGCGTCCGGGACCCTCACCGACGTGACCGCGCCGGACGTCCCGTTCGCGTTCAGCGCCGGGCAGGCCGAGGTCAACGAGCAGCGCACCGCGTACGGGCTGGCCACGTACCGCGACTTCGACGGCACGCCGTACGCGGTCGTCAGCCGCCGCAGCACCAGCGACGTCGGGCTGTTCAAGCTCGTCGCGAAGGGCGCCGCGGTGACCTACCAGCGGGTCGACCGGCTGAGCATGCCCTCGACGTTCCGGCTGCCGGACGGCTCGGCGTGGTCGCCGTGCGCCGACCCCGGCGACGGGCCGCAGGTGGAGGGCAGCGTCGTGGACCCGGTGACGCGGGTGGCGTACCTGGCGCAGGAGACCGTCGGCCTGTGGCGGGTCGCGGTGTGGGGTGGGCGCTTCCACGGCGCGCCGCAGCCGGTGGAACGCACCCGCGAGTTCGGCGTCCCGGCACGCTTCGACGAGGCCGAGGACGACTGCGTCGTGGATTACGCCGCCGACCCCGGCTACGGCGGCCGTATCGCGGCGGACGTCGAAGGCCTCACGATCCTGCGCACCGGCGCGCTGACCGGCACCCTGCTGGTGTCGAGCCAGGGCGACGACACGTTCTACACCTATGACCGGCTGACGCTGCGCCCGACGGGCCGGTTCGCGGTCGTCGACGGCGCCCGCGCCGACGGGTCCCAGGCGTGCGACGGCGCGGCCGTGACCGCCACCGCGCTGCCCGGCTTCCCGGGCGGGCTGCTGGTCGTGCACGACGGGGAGAACACGCCGGCGGACGGCGACCGGGAGAACACCAACTTCAAGTTCCTCGACGCCGGCTTCCTGCGTGGCGGCCGCCACTGATCGTTTGCGCGTCGGGCCGGCGGGCAACCCCAAGGCATGGAAGATGCGTCCGTGACCGTCTGCGAGGACGGGCCGCTGCTGGTGCGCGGCCCGTTCACGCTGCTCACCCAGGACGGCGAGGAGATCGACCCGGGCCGGGCCACGGTCGCGCTGTGCCGCTGCGGCCGGTCCGCGATCAAGCCGTTCTGCGACGGCACCCACAAGGTCGTCGGGTTTCAGGCGCCCAGCGCGCCGACCGGCGAGCGGCCCCTGTCCGAGGAGTCCGGCGAGCCGGCGGCGCGCAGCGACGACTGACCGGCGTCCCAGCGGTCCAGCACGTGCGCGGCGAAGCGTCCGTCGAGGGCGAGCGCGGACGCCGCCCCGAACAGCACCTGCGCGGCCTGCCGCGGCTCCTGCGCGCAGAACCCGCCGCACAGGTCGTGCGCGGCGATCTGCTCGTGCACCGCGTCGGCCTCGACGTGCTCGTCGTAGAACCGGGTCGCGTCCGGGTTGCCGCCGAGGCGGCGCAGGCCGTTGCCGTAGCGGCGGTTCGGCAGCGACGACGTCATCTCGAACACGGCCAGGTGGCCGAGGATCGCGCCACGCAGGCGACGGTGCAGCCCGAACAGCGACATGAGGTTGTTCGTGGCCAGGGTGACCGCCGGGACCACGTCGAGGTAGGCGCCGTAGGTGTCGTCCAGGTCCAGTTCCCGCATCGTGGTCCGGAACAGCTCCGCGTGCATGCGTTCGACGCGGCCGCCGCCGTACTCGTCGGCCTGGATCTCCACGAGCGCCGCCTTCGGCCCGCCGGACAGCCGCGGGATCGCCCAGGTGTGCGGGTCGGCCTCCCGCTGGTGGTAGATCGAACGGTGGATGACGAACTCGCGGAACTGCTCGATGGTCGCCCGGCCGGCCAGGAACTTCGACAGCGACGGGCTGTCGTCCGCCTCGACGAGCGCCGTGAGCGCGTGCGGGACCTCGTGCGGCTCCGGCTGCCGGGGTACGGATACCAGCCCGCGCAGCGCGTCCTCGAAGCGTTCCTCGGCGGCCTGCCGCAGCGCCAGTAGCGACGGCTGCCACTCCCACCGCTCGTCGACGCCGTCGAACCCGCGGTAGTGCAGCTCGTAGCAGAGGTGCAGGCTGATGTGCAGGTCCTCGTCGGTGCAGGCGTCGGCGCCGGTGGACAGCTCCCGCCACGCGGCGGTGGGCAGGTCACGCGGCGGTCCGGCCAGCGTCGCGGTCAGGATCTCGGAGACGGGTCCTCGTGGGCGAGGCAGGCGCATGGCCGTTGTGTTCCCCCAGAAGAGCCGGTTAAGCAGGAACTTTGAGGGGATACCGGAGGTCATGACCACACTCACCGGCGCACCGGCCTATGCTGCCGAGGCCCTGCTGCGGCTCGGTGCGGCGCTCAAGGACGCCGGGTACCGGTTCACCACGGTCACGCCCGCCACGTACGAGCGGGTCAACCGCCGCCCCGGCAGCGCACACGGCCGGTCCCTGACCGACGTGCTCGGCTGGAGCCGCCCGTTCGGGCCCGGTGTGCTGCCCGACGGGATGGTGGCGTTGCTGGAGGAGGCCGGCGTCCTGCAGCGCGACGGCGACACGTGGCGCAGCCTGGTGCGCTGCTCCACGTACGGCGGGGACCTGTTCTTCCACTCGGCGTTCCCGGCGACCGCGCCGGACGCGGTGTTCTTCGGCCCGGACACCTACCGCACCTGCGACGCCGTGCTCGCGCACCTCTCGACCCGCCCCCGGCCGCCGCGGCAGGTCGTGGACGTCGGGTGCGGCAGCGGCGCCGTTGCCGTCACGGTCGCCAGGCACGTCCCGGACGCCGAGGTCACCGCAGTGGACATCAACCCCGCCGCGCTCAGGCTCACCACCGTCAACGCCGCCCTCGCCGGCGTCGGCGACCGGGTCACGCCGGTCCGCAGCGACCTGCTGACAGGCGTGGACGGGGCGTTCGACCTGATCGCCTCCAACCCGCCGTTCATGATCGACCCGCAGCGCCGGGCATACCGCGACGGTGGCGGCGAGCACGGACACGACCTGCCGCTCGCCGTCCTGGACGCGGCCGTGCGCCGCCTCGCGCCCGGCGGCTCGCTGGTGCTGTTCAGCGGCACCGGTGTCGTCGACGGCCACGACCCGCTGCTCGCGGCGGCCGCCGCCCGGCTCGCCGGCACGGACCTGGACTGGACGTACCGGGAGGTCGACCCCGACGTGTACAGCGAGAACCTCGACGAGTCCTACACGCACGCCGAGCGGATCGCCGTCGCCGTGCTCACCGCCACCCGCCGCTGAAAGGCACCCGATGTCGCTGACCGCGTCCAGTCCCGCCGAGATCGCCGGCACCATCGCTGGGCAGCGCCTGACCGTCGGGGTCGAGGAGGAGTTCCTGCTGCTGGACCCGGGCACCTGGCGCAACGCGCCGGTCGCCGACGCGGCCCGCGATGCCCTCGCGCCGCAGGTGCGGGAGCTGACCCGGGTCGAGTTCCGCCGCAGCATGATGGAGATGGTCACGCCGGTGTGCTCGTCGCTGCCGCAGCTGCGGGCGCACCTGGCCGCGAACCGGTCCGCGGCCGCCGCGGCCGCGCACGCCGCCGGCGCGCGGCTCGTCGCGGTCGCCGCCACGCCGGTCGCCGAGCCGGACCGCACCGTCGAGGACACGCCGCGCTTCCACGCGATCTCCCGCCACTACGGCCCCATCGCCCACGACCCGGCCCTGTGCGGCTGCCACATCCACGTCGGCGTGCCCGACCCGCAGGTCGCCGTGCAGGTCTGCAACCACCTGCGGCCGTGGCTGCCGGTGGTGCAGGCGATGACGGCCAACTCGGTGTTCCACGCCGCCGCGGACACCCACCACGCCAGCTGGCGCAGCATCCAGCTGGAGCGCTGGCCGAGCCTCGGGCCGTCGCCGTTCCTGACGTCGGTCGCGCACTACGAGCGCACCGTGGCGGAACTGGTCGGCAGCGGCGTCATGCTGGACGACTCGATGGTCCTGTGGTGGGCCCGGCCGTCGCGGCGGTATCCGACCGTCGAGGTGCGCGTCGCCGACGTGTGCCCGGCCGCCGGTGACACGGTCCTCGTCGCCGGGCTGGTGCGGGCACTCGTCGCGACCGTCCTGGACGACATCGCCGCCGGCCGCCCGGCGGTCCGGCCGCCGGAGCACCTGCTGCGGGCGGCCCACTGGAACGCGGCGCACCAGGGTCTCGGCGGCACCCTGATGGATCTGCGCGGGCGGCGCGCCGTGCCGGCCTGGGACATGGTGGACCTGCTCACCGAGACCGCCGGACCCGCCCTGCGCCGGCACGGCGACGAAGCCGTCGTCGCGCTGGAGCTGGCCCGGCTGCGCACCGAGGGCACCGGCGCCGACCGCCAGCGCCGCGCCGGCGACCTGCCCGCCGCGATGCGCATGCTCGCCGGTCTCACCACCGGTTAGCATCGCTGCTCGTGAACACCGAACCGAAGATGGTCCTCGTCGTGCGCACCGACCTCGGCATGGGCAAGGGCAAGATCGCGGCGCAGGTCGCGCACGCGGCGGTCGCCGCGGTCCTGCAGGGACCGCACGGTGCGGTGTTCGGTGACTGGCTGCGCGCCGGGCAGCCCAAGGTCGTGCTGAAGATCGCGGGGGAGGCCGACCTCGCCGACCTGTGCGCCCGGGCCGGCGCCGCGGGCCTGCCGGTGCAGGTGATCCGCGACGCCGGCCGGACGCAGGTCGCCGCGGGCACGGCGACCTGCTGCGCGATCGGCCCCGCCGTCCCCGCCGACGTCGACCCCGTGACCGCCTCGCTGGGCCTGCTGTAGCGGCCGTCAGCCCTTCACGCCGCTGCTGGCGACGCCGCGGACGAAGTACCGCTGGAAAATGACGAACACGATCGCCACCGGGATGATGGTCAGGATGGAGCCGGCCATCATCACCGGGTAGTCGAAGCTCTGCCCGCCCGCGCCGCCCCGGCCCAGGGTCGACAGGCCGAAGGGCAGCGTCCAGTGCGAGGGGCTTGCCCGCACCACGATGAGCGGCATCAGGAACTCGTTCCACACGCCCTGGAACGACAGGATCGTCAGGGTCAGCAGCGCGGGGCGGGCCAGCGGCAGCACGACGTGCCAGTAGGCCTGGAAGATCGACGCGCCGTCGATGCGCGCGGCCTCCTCCAGCTCCCGGGGCAGCTCGACGAAGAACTGCCGCATGAGGAAGATGCCCATGGCGTCGACCGCGAGCGGCAGGATCATGCCGGTGTAGGAGTTGAGCAGGCTCATCTCCTTGAGCACCAGGAACCGTGGCACGGTCAGCACGATCGGCGGCACCGCGAGGACGGAGATGATCCCCGCGAAGACGATGCCCCGGCCGCGGAACTGCAGGCGGGCCAGGGCGTAGCCGGCCAGCGAGTCGATGAAGACCCGCCCGAGTGTCGCGGTGACGGTGACGAGGATCGAGTTGAACGTCCACAGTGGAAAGTCGCTGTGCAGGAGGACGTCGGTCCACGCCCGCAGGTCGAAGGAGCGCGGCCACGGGGTCGTGGAGTGCGCGGCGACCTCGGGGCGGGACTTGAACGAGGTCCCCAGCGACAGGACGAACGGGTAGATGAACACGACGCGAACACGATGAGCAGCCCGTAGCGCAGCACCTTTCTGACCAGCACGTCAGCGCTCCTTCCGCAGCACGAGACGCTGCACGCCGGTGAAGACCAGGATGATGAGGAGCACGATGAACGCGATGGCGGCGGCGCGGCCCATCGCGCTGTTCTGGAAGCCTTCGCGGTAGATCAGGTACGCCGGGGTGAGCGTGGTCTTCTGCGGCCCGCCGGACGTCATCGCGTAGACCTGGTCGAAGACCTGCCAGGTGCCGATGACCCCGAGGGTCAGCACCAGGAACAGCGTCGGCTTGAGCAGCGGCAGCGTGATGCGGAAGAAGCGCTGCCGGGCCGAGGCGCCGTCGATGGCGGCGGCCTCGTCGAGCTCCTCCGGGACGTTCTGCAGCCCGGCGAGGAACATCAGCATGAACGTGCCGGTGGTGGTCCAGGTGGCGAGGATCATCACGGAGCTGAGCGCGACGCTGGGGCCGGACAGCCAGTCCCACCACGACAGGTCCATGAACTCGCCGCGCAGCGCCGGCGGCGGGGCGTCGACGCCGACCGCGCGCAGCAGCAGGTGCAGCAGCCCGTCGGCGTCGTCGAGCCAGACCAGGTCGACCTTGCCGGGCAGCACGGCCGACAGCACGGTGTTGACCACGCCGGACGGGCTGAACAGGAAGATGAAGATGAACGCCACCGCGATCGAGCTCGTCACCGACGGGAAGTAGAACGCGGTGCGGAAGAACGTGCGGCCCTTGAGCAGCCGGGCGTTGACGACGATCGCGAGCAGGAACGCCAGGAACGTCTGCGCGGGCACCACGCCGAGCACGTAGTACAGGTTGTTGCGCAGGCTCTTGGCGAAGTCGCCGCGCACGACGCCGGGGTCGGTGAGCAGGTCGGCGTAGTTGGCGGTGCCGGCCGGTTCGGACAGGCCGAGCGGGGTGAGCCCGCTCCAGTCGCGGAAGCTGACCCAGAGGGCGAGGGCGATCGGCGCGACCATGAACACGCCGAGGCCGATGAGCGCGGGGGACACGAAGAGCCAGCCGGCCAGGCCCTGCCTGCCGTGGATGCGTGACATGCGGGACTCCCAGGGGGAGGGGCCGCCGCCACGGGGGGACGGCGGCGGCCCCGGTCGAGAAGATCAGCCGAGGATGTCGGTCCCGGCCTTGGAAGTGCTCGTGATGACGTCGCCTACCTGCTTGTTGCCCTTGGCGAGGCCCTGGATCCCGTCGTTGAACGTGTCGATCGCGGTGCTGAAGCCCGGCACGAACACCGACTTCTTCGCGTAGTCACCGCCGGCGACGAACGCCTTGAGCTCCGGCTTGTCGGCCAGCCACTTGTCCGCGAGGGACTTGCGCGACGGCATGACCGGGAACTCCTTGGTGACGGCGAACTGCTCGTCGGGGGAGGTGAGGAACTTGACGAAGTCGAGCGCGGCGGCCTTGTTCTTCGCCGCCTTGGCCACGCCGTAGCAGACGGAGAACGACATGGTGCCCTTGCCCTTGGGGCCGGCGGGCAGCTCGGCGACGGCGTACTTGGTGTTGGGGAAGTCGTTCTTCATGGCGCCGACGATCCAGTTGCCCTCGATCGTCATGGAGGTGGTGGCCTTGCCGAACGCCTCGCCGCCCCAGCCGGCGCCGACGGACGCGGGGGTGGCGAACCAGCCGGCCTTGTGGTTGTCGGTCACGTACTGCAGGGCGGTGCGCATCTCGGCGGTGTCCATCGTCATCTTGGTGACGTCGTCGTTCGTCGGCCAGGCGCCGGCCTGGGCCATGAACGCGCCCCAGCGGTAGAACTCCGGCGCGATGACCAGCCCGGGGTGGCCCGGCTTGGTCAGCGCCTTCGCCGCCGCGGTCAGCTCGTCCCAGGTCTTGGGCGGCTGAAGCCCGGCGGCGCTGAAGTCGGCGGTGTTGTAGACCAGCTGCAGCGTCGAGAAGTCCTTCGGCGCGCAGTAGTAGGTGCCCTTGTAGGTGAAGGACTGCTTCAGGGTCTCGTAGAAGTCGCCGGGGTTGTCGACCTTGTCGCCGATCGGTTCCAGGACGCCGTTCTTGCCGAAGTCGGGCAGCTTGTTGTCGTTGACGTAGAAGACGTCCGGCGGTTCGCCGCCGGCGAGCGCGGTGGTGAGGGCCGTGTCGTACTCGGGCAGCACCTTCAGTTCGACGGTGTTGCGGCCCTGCTTGTTGTAGTCCTCGACGGCCTTGCGCAGCACCGCGTCCTCCGCGGGGGAGGAGGAGAACGCGTACATGGTCAGCTTGGCGCCGGTGGCGTTGCCCTCGGTGCCGGAGCCGCTGCCGTCGTCGCCGCAGGCGGCGGTGAGCAGCAGGGCGGACAGCAGGACGGTCAGCAGGCGGGGTGTTCGTATCATGGCGGTCGCTCCCAGGGGGTCGGAGAAACTCAGTGCGGGGCGCTGGAGGCCCGGACGATCAGCTCGGGTGCCAGCAGTTGCCCGGTCGGCTCGCCGGTGACCGGGCCCAGCAGGGCACGGATCATCGCGTGCCCGACGGCCTCGATCGGCTGCCGGACGCTGGACAGGTCGAGCGCGCCGGCGGTCGGGGTGTCGTCGAAGCCGACGACGGCCAGCCGGGCGTGCCGCTGCTGCACGGTGCGCAGCACGCCCGCGGCGAGCGTGTCGGTGGCGGCGACGACGGCGGTGGGTGGGGTGGAGTGATCGAGCAGTGCCTCCGCCAGGCGTGACCCGGTGGCGAGGGAGTCCTCGCCGCGCAGGTCCAGGTGGCGGGAGCCGTCGAGCAGGCCGTGCTTGTCGAGCGTGGTGCGCCACCCTTCGGCGCGCCGGTCGCCGACCGCCGCCCCCTCCGGGTAGCCGACGAACGCGATGCGCCGGTGGCCGCCGGCCACCAGGTGCTCCACCGCGGCGGACGTGCCGGCGGCGTTGTCGATGTCGACCCACGGGTGACCCGCGTCGGCGCCGGTCCGTCCGAACGCGGCGAACGGGATGCGGGCCTCCCGCAGGCCGGGGGGCCGCGGGTCGTCGAACTGGATGCCGTACAGCACGACGCCGTCGATGGCGCCGGCACGGTGCAGGGCGATGACGTTGGCGACCTCGTCGCTCGCGCCGTCGGCGGTGAACAGGAGCAGGTGATGGTCAGCGGCCCGGCCGGCCTCGGCGAGGGCGTGCAGGAACCGGTCGTGGATGCTGCCGAGCGCGTGCGGGTGCATCGGCTCGATCCGGTAGCCGATCATGCGTGAGGTGGCGGCCCGCAGGGACTGCGCGACCCGGTTGGGCCGGTAGCCGAGCTGCTCGATCGCCGCCTCGACCCGGGCTCGCGTCTCGGAGCGCACCCGCTGCGGCGCGTTGAGCACGTTGGACACGGTCTGCCGGGACACGCCGGCGGCCCGTGCGACGTCTTCGACGGTCGGCGGATGCACTTGCCCTCCCGATTGGTGTGTTGAACGTTCAAATCAGGTGTTGCGGATTGTCGGTTTGAACGTTCAACATGGATGTCCGGACAGTCTCACCCCACCAACCGCTTGTCAAGAGGACCACATGGCGCAGCCCTACCTGCACGAGCACGTGACGTGTGTCGCCGCCCCGGCCACCTGGCTCTCCGGGCCGTCGGGCCAGCTCCGCGGCGGCGCCGACGGCCTCTACGTCGACGACCGCCGGGTCCTGTCCAGGCTGGTCGTCACCGTCGGCGGGGCCGAACCGGTCCCGATCCAGGTCAGCCGGACCGGGGCCGCCTCGGCGCGGTTCACCGCGGTGCTGCCCGGCCTCGGCGACGACGGCCCCGACCCGACCGTCACGCTCGAACGCCACCGGCTCACCGGCCCGCGCGGCGGGACCGAGACGATCACCCTGGCCAACCGGTCCCACGCCACGCTCATCGTCGACGTCGCGGTGGCCGCCGGCACCGACTTCGCCACCATGGGCGCGGTGAAGGACGGGTCCACAGCGGACGGCTCCACAGTGGACCTCCACGATGCCGTTGAGGCGACAGGGATGCGGGTGTCCGTCGAGGCCAGCCCGCCGCCGGACGCCGGGCCGCTGCGGTGGCGGGTCACCGTCGCGCCCCGGTCGAGCTGGAGCGTCACGCTGCGCTTCAGCCGTACCGACGCCGCAACGACGACCGGCGCACGCACCGCCAGCCCGTTGCGGGTCGAGGCCGACGACCGGCGCCTCGACGCCCTCGTGCGCACCGGCGTCGAGGACCTCGACGCGCTGCGCCACAGCGACGGCGAGGACGTCTACTACGCCGCGGGCAGCCCCTGGTATCTCACGCTGTTCGGCCGCGACTCGCTGTGGGCGGCGCGGCTCGCCCTGCCGCTGGGCACCGACGTCGCCGCAGGGACCCTGCGCACCCTCGCCCGGCGGCAGGGCACCCGGCACGACCCGGACACCGACGAGGAGCCCGGCAAGATCCTGCACGAGGTGCGCCCCGCCGACGCCGCCCACTGGCTGCCACCGGTCTACTACGGCACCGTCGACGCCACGGCGCTGTTCGTCAGCACCGCCGCCGACGCGTACCGGTGGGGTATGCCGGCCGCGCAGGTCGAGGCGCTCCTGCCGCACATCGAGCGCGCCCTTGCCTGGCTCGCCGGCCACGAGGGCTTCATCGCCTACCAGTCCAGCACGAAGGGTCTCGCCAACCACGGCTGGAAGGACTCGGGCGACGGCGTGCAGCACGCCGACGGGCGCATCGCCAAGGGCCCGCTGGCGTTGTGTGAGGTCCAGGGGTACGCCTACCGCGCCGCCGTGGACGGCGCCTGGCTGCTCGAATCGTTCGGCCGGGCGGGAGCCGCGGGCTGGCGCAACTTCGCCGCCGGGCTCGCGGAGCGGTTCCGCGCCGAGTTCTGGTGCCCCGGCGGCTATCCCGCGGTCGCGCTGGACGGCGACGGCGTGCAGGTCGACAGCATCACCTCGAACATCGGCCACCTGCTCGGCACCGGTCTGCTCACGCCCGGGGAGAGCACGCGGGTCGCCGGGCACCTGTCGGGGCTGCGCTCACCGTTCGGCATCCGGACCATCGCGCCGTCCTCGGCCGGGTACAACGTCCTGTCCTACCACCTCGGCTCCGTCTGGCCGCACGACACCGCGATCGCCCTGCTCGGCCTGGTCCGCGACGGCCACCGGCAGGAGGCGGCCGCGGTGATCCGGGCGCTGCTGGACGCCGCGGCGCGGTTCGACTTCCGGCTGCCGGAGCTGTTCGCCGGCGACGACGGCCCGGCGCCCTACCCCGCCTCCTGCCGCCCGCAGGCCTGGGCCGCGGCGGCCGGCCCGGCGCTGCTGACCGCCCTGCTCGGCCTCGACGTCGACGTGCCCGCGGGCCGGATCACCTTCGACCCGCTCGCCCCGTCACCGGTCGGCGCCTACCGCGTCCGCGGCCTGCGCATCGCCGGCGGCGAGCTCGACGTGAGCGTCTCCACCACCGGACGGCCCACCATCCACGGTGGACCGTCCGGAGTCGCGTACCTGATGGCCGACGGCAGTCCCGTCGCCGACTTCACTGGGTAACCTCTATGGTCAAGTTCCGCTCACCCAGGAGGTCGCATGGTCGGGTCGCAAATCGTGACGTACTCGCTCGATGACGACACGACGGTCATGTTCGAGATGGAACCCCTGGACGAGTTCACCCTGGCCGGCGCCCGGGACGTGGTGGGCCGCGTCCGGCTCGCCCTCGGCCCGGCGGTCGCCGCCGCCGCCGAGGTGCTGGACCAGGTCCGGGTGCTCAGCCCGAGCGGCGTCGAGGTGAAGTTCGGCGTCAAGGTCTCCGGCACGATGAACTGGATCGTGGCGAAGGCGGCCACCGAGGGCAACTTCGAGGTGACGCTGTCCTGGCAGCCCGGGCAGCCGCAACAGCAGCCCACTGAGAGCCGGGAGGCCGGGACAGCGCCCGCCGGCCATGAGTGAAGCGGCCTTCGGCCGTCCCAACGCGGATCCCTGGGTAGCGCGGATCCACGACACGGAGCACGACGGCGCGCCGATCGGCTCCGGCGTCGTGATCGACGAGTCGCGGGTCCTCACCAGCCGGCACGTGGTGCAGGGCCGCCGGGCGGCGTTCTCGGTGAGCTTCCCGAAGGCGAGCACGGCGCCGACCACCCGCAGGATGGTCCGCGAGGTGCGCGCGGCCGCCGACGCCGACGTGGCCGTCCTCGTGCTGGAGGACGGCGTGCCGCCGGGCGTCACGCCCGCGCCGCTGCGCAGCCCGTCCGCCCGGGATCTCAGCGACCAGCCCTGGTGGGCGTTCGGGTTCCCGACGAACGCCCGGTACGGCAGCGAGGCCAGCGGCGACATCGGCGGCCCGCTCGCCTACGGGTGGGTGTCACTGCACACCAGGTCGCACGACGTGATCACCGAGGGCTTCAGCGGTGCGGGCCTGTGGTCGCCGACGTTCAAGGCGGTCGTCGGCATCGTCGGCGAGGCCCGCATCGGCCGCGATCATCCCGGCGACGGCCTCGCCATGACGCTGCAGGAGGTCGACCGGGCGTTGCCCGGTGAGCGGCTGTCCGCGCTCACCGCGTGGCGGCTGCCCGACGCCGGCGAGCCCGCCCTCGCGGCGTGGGGCTGGTCGCTCGACGACGATGACGAGGCCGTGCGGCACTGGCGCCCACGGGCGCGGGGCGTGTCGGTCGACCGCGAAGCGGGCTTCCGGTTCAGCGGGCGCACCAACGCGTTGACGGAGATCGTGCGGTGGCTGCGCCGGCCGGTACCGGACCGCTCGGTGCTGATCGTCACCGGGTCGCCGGGGGTCGGCAAGTCGGCAGTGCTCGGCAGGATCGTCACGACCGCCGACGCGTCCATCCGGGCCGCGCTGCCCGAGCGCGACACCAACGTGAAGGCGCCCCTGGGCTCCGTCTCCTGCGCGATCCACGCCAAAGGCAAGACCGCGCTCGACGTCGCCGCCGAGCTGGCCCGCGCGGCGTCGATCCGGCCGCCACGCGAGGTCGAGGACCTCGTCCCGGCGCTGCGCGACGCGCTGGAACACCGGCCCGGCAAGCGTTTCAACGTCGTGATCGACGCGCTGGACGAGGCGACGACTCCGGCCCAGGTGCGGCTCATCGCGTCGGGACTGCTGGTGCCCGTCGTGGAGACGTGCGCCGACGTCGGCGCGCAGATCGTCGTGGGCACCCGCCGCAACGACGACGGCGGCGACCTGCTGGCCGTCTTCGGGCGGGCCGGCCGGCACGTCAATCTCGACGACCCCGAGTACTTCGCCGAGGAGGACCTCGCCGAGTACGCGCTGAGCACCCTGCGGCTCGTCGGCGACGAACGGCCCGGCAGCCCGTACGCGGACCCGGCGGTGGCGCTGCCGGTGGCGCGGCGCATCGCCGCGCTCGCGAAGCAGAACTTCCTCATCGCCGGGCTGGTCGCGCGGACCCACGGCCTGCACGACGTCGATCCGGTCGACCCGGCACTGCTGGAGTTCCCGCCGACGGTCGACGCGGCGCTGGACGGCTACCTGCAGCGCCTCGCGCCGGTCGGGGTCGTGTCGGCGAAGCTCGTGCTCACGGCGCTGGCGTACGCGCAGGGCCTCGGGTTCTCCGTCGAGGTGTGGTCCGAGGTGCTCCGCTCGCTCAGCGCCTTCGTCGGGCCGGCGCACCTGGAGCAGTTCAGCCGGTCCGCGGCGGCGAACTTCCTCGTCGAGACCAGCAACGAGGAGGGCACGCCCCGGTTCCGCCTGTTCCACCAGGCGCTCAACGACTCGCTGCTGCGGGCGCGGGAGGAGCGGCAGGTGCGGGGCGTCGGCGAGGAGGTCCTGACCAGAGGTCTGATCGCATACGGCCGGAGGCGGCAGTGGGCCGGCGTCGACCCGTACCTGCTCACCGCGTTGCCGGTGCACGCCGACCGCACCGGCCTGCTCGACGAGCTGCTGGTCGACGACCGGTACCTGCTGCACGCCGACCTGCTCCGGCTGATCTCGATGGCCGACCACGCCCGCAGCCCGGCGGCCAAGGCCCGCGCCCGGCTGCTGCAGCTGACCCCGCGGGCGACCTCCGCCGGCGCCGCCGAACGCGCTGCGCTGTTCAGCGTCACGCAGACGATGGAGCGACTCGGCCGGCCGATGGTCCCGCCGCGGCAGGCGCCGTACGGCGCGGTGTGGGCGGCGACCACCCGCCGCACGGAGCGGGCCGCCCTGGAAGGGCACTCGAGCCGGGTCAACGCGCTGTGCAGCGTCCGCATCGACGGGCAGCTCCTGCTGGCCAGCGCCAGCGACGACTGGACCGTCCGCCTCTGGGACCCCGTCACCGGCATGCAGGAGGCGGTGCTGCGCGGGCACACGCGGGAGGTCCGCGCATTGTCGACGTTGACGGTCAGCAATCGGCAGCTGCTGGTCACCGCCGCGGACGACGAGACGGTCATCGTCTGGGACCCCGCCACCGGCCGGAAACGGCACCAGCTCACGGTGCAGCCGAGCGCGACGGCGCTGTGCGAGGTGCATGCCGGGTCGCACACCGAGCTCGCCATCGGCCTGGCCAGCGGCGAGGTGCTGCGGTGGAACCCCGCGGCCGACGTGGTGTCCAGCGATCGCTCGCACGGTGCGGCGATCGTGGGCCTGTGCGCCGTGCGCAGGCGGGAGGCGACCCTCCGCGAGGTCTTCGAGGGACCCTCCGACCTCGTGAGCGTGGCCGCCGACGGCACCATGATGCCCGACGGCTACGTGACCGTGGAGTCGGCGCACAGGCACAACATCGTCGCCGTGCACACCGACGCCGGCGCCGACTTCACCAGGCTGCGCACGCCGGAGTACGTCGTCGTCGTGCGCCGGGACGGCACCCTCGACGTGAGCAGCGTGCGCCTGCGCACCGCCCGCGTGCGCACCATCCGGCAGGTCCGGCTCGGCCAGCAGAAGGAGATCGCCGCCACCTCACTGTTCGTCGTGAACGGCAGGCCGCTGCTGGCGGCGGCCGGCGAGGACGGCTCCCTGCACCTGTGGGACGCGCTGACGGGTGAGCACATCCGCGCGCTCACCGAACGCGGCGGTGCCGTGGCGGTGACCGCGGTCGACGTGAACCAGCGTCAGTACCTGGCCAGCGCGGGTGAGGATCTGCTCATCCGGGTCTGGGACCCGACCTCGTGGAGCGAGGAGCAGGTCCTGGACGATCAGACCGTGCGGGCGCTGGCGCTGGTGCCCGAGTCCGGCGAGGAGCCCGTCGTCGCGGGGCTGACGACCCGGTCGGTGACGTTGTGGAGCATCGCCAGCGGCCGGCAGGAGCGCGCCCTGACCGGCTCGCGGGTGTTCAGCGGCCTGTGCGCGTTCCACGTCGGCCGCGCGCCGCTGCTGGCCAGTTCGAGCCGGCACGACGCGTCGGTGCAGATCTGGAACCTGGGCACCGGCCGGGTCGAGCGCCCACTGCCGGGACTGAACACGGCGCCGAACGCCATGGCCGCGCTGCTGGTCCACGGGCGCCCGGTCATCGCGACCGCGAACAGCGACGGTGCGATCCGGCTGTGGGACGTCGCCCGCCGCCGGCTGCTGGACGCCGGGATGCTGCGCGGCGGCCGGACCGCCCGGCTGCTGGGCCACGCCGGTCGCGTCACCCGGCTGACGACCGTGCGCATCGACGGGCAGGACTGGCTGCTCAGCGCGGGGGAGGACCAGTCCCTGCGGCTGTGGGACCCGCAGGACGGCAGCCAGCAGGGCTACGTGCGGCTGCCGCACCCGCACCAGGTCACGGCGCTGTGCGCGGTCACGATCGGCGGCCACATCCTGGCCGCGACCGGCGGCCGGGACCACTCGATCGAGCTGTGGGACCCGTTCACCGGACTGCACAGCGGGACCCTGGCGGGTCACTCGGAGACCGTCCGCAGCATCTGCGTGGTCCGCGCGTCCGGGCAGGACCTGCTGGCCAGCGCGAGCAACGACCGGACGCTGCGGCTGTGGGACCTACGCCTGAACGCGTCCGTGCTGACCATCCCGATCTACCACCAGGCGATGGCCCTCGTCTCCCACGGCAACGTACTGATCGTCGGCGTCACCGCCGGCATCGTGGCGCTGCGCCTCGAACTCTGAGGCACATATTTCAGGCTTGACTTATATAAGGCGCGGGTGACATTGTCGGGTCGTGCATGCGTTCGATGTGCTCGGCGACCCGGTGCGGCGCCGGATCCTGGAGCTGCTCGCCGACGGGGAGCAGCCCGCCGGCGCGGTCAGTGACGCCGTGCGGGCCGAGTTCGGCATCTCGCAGCCGGCGGTCTCGCAACACCTGAAGGTGCTGCGGGAGTCGGGGTTCGCGACCGTGCGCGCCGACGGCACCCGGCGCCTGTACGCCGTCGACGCCGCGCCGTTGCAGGAGATCGACGTCTGGCTGGAGCGCTTCCGCGGGTTCTGGAGCCAGCGACTGGACGCGCTCGGCACCGAGCTCGCCCGCGGCAAGCGCAAACGACTCGAAGGAGGGAATTCATCGTGATCGACATCGTGAACCAGATCAACGCCATCCACCGGGAGATCGGCAACCACCCGGTCAGCACCGGCGAGGGCCGCTCGCTGCTGCTGCGCCGCACGTACGACGCCGCGGTCGAGGACGTGTGGGACGCCTGCACGGACCCCGAGCGGCTCGGCCGGTGGCTCGGTCAGGTCGACGGCGACCTGCGGGCCGGTGGCACGTACCAGATCAAGGACAACGCCGGCGGGCGGATCGTGCGCTGCGAGGCGCCGCGCCTGCTCGCGGTGACCTGGTCCTTCGGCGGGGGCATGGACACCGAGGTCGAGCTGCGGCTCGCGCCCGGACCCGACGGCGACACGGTGCTGGAGCTGGAGCACTCCTCGCCCGCCGAGATCGTCGACGAGCTCCTGCGCACCTACGGGCCCGGCGGCACGATCGGCATCGGCGGCGGCTGGGACCTCAGCCTGCTCGGCCTGGACCGGCACCTGCACGGCGCCGACCTGGACCCGGCCACCTGGGAGGACGCGCCCGAGGTGAAGGACTTCGCCACCCGCAGCTGCCACGCCTGGGGCGCGGTGATCCAGCGGGCCTGGGGGATCAGCGACGACGACATCGCCGCGGGTATCGCATTCGGCGTGCAGCATTACGCGCCGCCCGCTGACTGATCGCGCTCACATCTGGCGATCAGCGGGTCGGCATTGACAACGGCAGAGCGTTGGCTGAGTCTATGTGAGCGCTAACACCCCAGCGCATGCACATCGGCCCGCCAGCCGATGCCGTCGACGCGTCGTGACGTTTGTCGCGCTCTTTTGCGTGCTCGCCGGTGACGGGGCGGGATCCGCCCCCCACCCCGAGCACGTGAGGAGCATCCGTGGACTGGCGTAGAGCACGCCGAGCCCTGTCGGCGCTGGCGGCCGGCATCGTCATCCTGGCCGTCGGGGTCGTCGCCGGGCCGCGGCCCGCCGCGGCCGCCGGCCCGTCGTTCACCAACCCGGTCGTCGGCACCCCCAACAGCGGCGACCCGACCCTGGTCTACTACAACGGGTTCTACTACTACGTCGCCACCACCTGGTCCTCCAACGTCGTCATGCGCCGCTCCAGCACCATCGCCGGGCTGAAGAGCGCGCCCGAGCAGGTCGTCGTGCAGACCGGCGGCACCACGATGTGGGCCCCGCACCTGGAGATGGTCGGCAGCCGCTGGTACCTGTACTACTCGGTCGAGGGCTTCAACGCCGCGCGGCGGACCCACGTCGCGGAGAGCGCCGGCACCGACCCGCTCGGGCCCTACACCGTCCGCGGCATCCTGAACCTGATGCCGAACAACGGCTGGGCCATCGACGCGGCGCTCGTCAAGCTCAACAACGCGCTTTACATGACGTTCTCGGCGTTCTCGCCGGTGGACAACCTGCAGTCGTTGTACCTGGCGCCGATGAGCAACGCGTGGACGGCGGGCGCGTTCGGCTCGCGCATCTCCGCGCCGACGCTGAGCTGGGAGAAGCAGGACGGCGCGGTCAACGAGGGCGGCTTCGTGCTGCAGCGCAACGGCCGCACGTTCATGACCTACTCGGCCAGCCACTGCAACGGCCCCAACTACAAGCTCGGCATGCTGGAGTACAAGGGCGGCGACCCCCTCGCGCAGGCGTCGTGGACCAAGTTCGCCAACCCGATCTTCCAGCGCAGCGACGCGAACGGGGTGTACGGGCCGGGCCACCACTCGTTCTTCACCTCGCCCGACGGCACCGAGACCTGGATCGCCTACCACGCCAACTCCTCGGCCGGCCAGGGCTGCGGCACCACCCGCACCACGCGGGTGCAGAAGATCTCCTGGAACGCCGACGGCACCCCGAACCTCGGCGTCCCCGTGTCCACCTCGACCGTCCTCGCGGCGCCGTCGGGGGAGACCGGCACCCTGCCGGCGGCGAAGAAGATCCGCAACCGGCACAGCGGCCTCTGCCTCGACGACTACAACTACGTCGTCACCCCGGGCGCCGAGGTGCGGCAGTGGACCTGCAACGGTCTGCCGGTACAGGACTGGCTGATCAGCGACGCCGGCGGCGGGTACGCGCAGATCGCCAACCGCCACAGCGGCCTCTGCCTGGACGACAAGGACTTCGCCACCGCCGCCGGTGCGGTCGTGCAGCAGTGGACCTGCAACGGCCTCGCCGTCCAGCAGTGGAAGGTCACCGACGTCGGCGGCGGCTACTCCACGCTGACCAACCGCCACAGCGGCCTCTGCCTCGACAACTACAACTTCGGCACCGCCCCCGGCGCCGAAGTGCGGCAGTGGACCTGCAACGGCAACAACGCCCAGCAGTGGACGATCGCATAACCCGGGCGCGTCGATGCCGGCGGCCGGGGTGTCGCCGATGGTGCCCGTGTCACCGGTCGCTGGGCCGTCAGCCGCCGCGGCGGTGGCAAACGCGCAGGGCGCGGCGGCGGGCCCGGCGGCGCCGTTGTACACGCTGCCGTCCTCGGACGTGCCGTCGACGTTCGAGCAGCCGGCGACGCCGTCGCCGTGGGAACAGACGCCCGCCGGGCCGTTCGCCGCCTCCCCGGTCAGCGCCGAGCCGGTGAGCGCCGCGCCGGTCTCGCCGGGGGCGGGCAGCGCGCCGGTGTCGCCGTCAGCCGGGCAGTTCTCCGCACCGCCGATGAGCACCGCCCCGGTCTCGCCTCCCGTGAGCGCGGCTCCCGTCTCGCCTCCCGTGAGCAAGGCAAGGGCCTGCTGGCTGGCCGGATCCATCCACTGGGCGTCGTCGGCCAGCAGCAGGATCGGCCGCTGCACCGCCACCTCCGCCAGCAGCTCGAGCGCCGCCATCGCAACCGTGTACAGGTCCGGTGGCGCGCCCGACGTCCGGCCGGACGCGACCTCCATGGCTTGCCGATAGTGCGCAGTCAACCGGTTGCTGTGGCTGAGGACGGGACGCATGACCTGGTGCAGTCCGGCGTACGGCAGCCCGAACTCAGTGGACGAGCCGACCGCGCGCAGCACCCGGAACGTGTCGCCGGCCGTCGCGGCGGCCCACTCCAGCAGCGCCGACTTGCCCACGCCCGGGCTACCGCGAATCACCAGCGCGGCGCCGCCTTCGTCGGCCCCGTCCAGTAGCCGGCCGATGGCCGACTGCTCCGGTGCCCGCCCAACCAATGCAAGCCGTGTATCCACGCCGACCCCCGCCGTCCACTTCGATGTCGATCATCGCAGCATCAAGTCAGACCGCGGCACTGTCAGGTCTTGATCAAAAGGTGGGACGTGCCGGCGATTCGGCAGTGCGTCCACCTGCCCCGGTCCGGGGATCCGGGGTGATCTCAGCGGTGCGGAGCGCCATGGTGCCGCCGCAGGTTGCCGGCATCGACGGTGAGACACATCTCAGTGCAAAAGCCCCGGATGGGACGTGTCCGGTGCCTCCGGAATGGGTACGGTCCGGACTCGATGAGGCAGTGGCTGGCGCGGACAATCTCGCGGGTACCGCCGCACTGGCGGTACGCCCTGCTGGTGTTCGCCGTGTCCAGGGTCGTGCTCAGCGTGCTCGGCGTCCTGGTGCGCCAGGCCCTCGAGGGCGCAGGGGTCGGCCCGCCGCCCGCCGAGGCGCAGATGCTGCAGGACCAGGCCGGGGTCTCACCACACGTCTGGTATTCGATGTGGTTCGCCTGGGACGCCTTCCAGTACCGCCAGCTCGCCGAGGTGCCCTGGGGCAGCTGGACGCACACCGGCTTTCCCCTGCTGTACCCGGTGCTGGCCAAGGCGGTCGCGATCCCGCTCGGCGGCGACACCGAACTCGCCATGCTGCTGATCAGCGCCGCCGCCTACGTGGTGCTGCTGTCCTACCTGTACCGCTGGACTCTGCTCGTCCTCGGCGACCCGGACGACCACGCGGCGGCCCGGCGCGCCTGCCGGTACCTGGCGCTCATGCCGGCCGCGTTCCTGTTCCACGCCGCGCTGACCGAGTCCCTGTTCGTGTGCCTGGCCGTGGCGGCGTTCTACCACGCGGAGCGCCGGCAGTGGCTGCTCGTCGGCGTCATCGGCTACTTCCTGTCGATGAGCCGGTCCGTCGGCTTCCTGGTCGTCATCCCGCTGGCCATCCTGCTGCTGCGCGAGCGCGGCTACCGGCTCGGACCCCGGGCGTTGGCGGCCCACCTGCGGGTGGGCTGGCCGCTGCTGCTGGTCCCGGCCGGCTGGCTGACGTTCATGGCCTACGCCCGCTGGCGGACCGGCGACTGGTTCGACTACCAGCACGAGCAGCGCCGCGGCTGGCAGATCGAGCCGCAGAGCCCGCTGCGCACCATCTGGACCGGGCTGTGCGAAGAGGTGGCCCCGATCGACCGCACCCGCCTCTACGTCGCGCTGGTGGTGCTGGCGCTCGCCGTCGCCGGCCTGTGGTGGCTGCACCCGGCGTACGCGGTGTACACCGTCGTGCTGGTGCTCGCCTCGATGACGATCGGCCCCGTGGTGTACCGGAGCCTGCTGCGGTATCTGCTGATCGCCTTCCCCCTCGCCGCGGCGCTGGCGGGCGCGACCGCCCGCCGCGAGGGCGACACGGCGCTGGCCCCGGTCCTCGCCTGCCTGCAGGGCGTGCTGTTCGCCCTGTGGATCGCCTACTGGACCCACACCGTCATCTGATGGGACATGCGCACCGGCCGTCCGGGTCAGCCTTTGAGGGCGCCCTTGACGAAGCCGCGGACGTAGTACCGCTGCAGCAGCAGGAACAACAGCACGCAGGGGATGGCGGCGGTGACGACGCCTGACAGGAGGGTGCCGTAGTCGACGGCGCCGAGGCTGCCGGACTGCAGGTTGAACAAGGCGACCGGCAGCGTGAACTTCTCGTCGTCGGTGATGAAGATGAGCGGGGCGACGAACTCGTTCCATGAGGCCAGGAACGAGAACAGCGCGACGGTGACGATGCCCGGCATGACGCCGCGCAGCAGGATGTGGCGCAGGACGCCGGCGGGGCCGCAGCCGTCGATGAGGGCGGCCTCGTCAAGCTCGACGGGCAGCGCCTCGAAGGAGTTGCGCATCATGAACAGGCCGAACGGCAGCTGGAACATGGCCAGGACCAGGGCGAGGCCGAGGAGCGAGTTCTGCAGGCCGAGCCAGTCCAGCATGATGTACAGCGGGATCAGGATCGTGCTGTGCGGCACCATCAGGATCGTCAGGGTGAGCATGAAGAGCAGGTTCTTGCCGGGGAAGGTGAACCTGGCGACCGCGTAGCCGCCGAGGGTCGTGGCCACCACGGTCACCGCGACGGTGACCACCGCGACGAAGGCGGTGTTGGCCATGTAGACCGGCAGGCCGCTGCCGTAGTCCAGCAGCCGCCGGTAGTTGCCGAGGCCGAACGCGCCGGTGCCGGTGCGGCCGTGCAGCGAGCTGTACAGCGCCCACAGCATCGGGGTCAGGAAGAGCACGGCGAGCGCCGCGCAGGTCGCGTGGAAACCGGCGGCGCGGGTCCGGGACCGTTTCATGCGGCGCTCCTGTCGGTGCCGGGGCCGCGCAGGAACCGTACCTGTGCGCCGTTGACGACGAACAGCACCGCGAGGATGCCCACGGAGATGGCGGCGGCGCGGCCGAGGTCCTGGGAGGTGAACGCCTCGCGGTAGATGCCGATGACGACCGTGGCGGTGCCGTGCCGGCCGCCGGTGAGGATGAAGAACTGGTCGAACGCGAGCAGTGAGCTCGTCACCAGCAGCACCAGGACCAGCGCCATCGTGGGGCGCAGCAGCGGCAGCGTGATGCTGCGCATCATCTGCCAGCGCGTCGCGCCCTCGAGGGTGGCCGCCTCGTACAGCAGCGGATTGATCGACTGCAGTCCGGCCATGATGATGACCATGTAGTAGCCGGCGAACTTCCACGTGATGAGCAGCGCCGTGGAGAACAGCGCGTGGTTGCCGTCGCCGAGCCAGTCCAGGCCGTCGTCGCCGGACAGCCGGGCGAGCACGTTCAGCGGCGAGGAGTCCTGGTTGAACATGCCGTAGAACAGCAGGCTCGCCGAGGCCAGGCCGACCGCGGCAGGCAGGAAGAACACCGTGCGGAACACCGCGACCGCCGGCCCGGGGCGCTGCACGAGCAGGGCGAGCCCGAACGCCATCAGCGACACGAGTGCCGTGGCGATCACCGTGTACTTGAGGCTGAAGACGATCGCGCGGGCGAAGAGCGGCTCGCGCAGCGCGTCGTAGTTCGCCACCCCGTTCGGGGCCGAATCACCCAGCAGCGGCCAGTCGTTGAGCGACATCCACACCATCAGGCAGAGCGGGACGACGAACAGCACCGCCACCAGGATGGCCATGGGCAGTGCGTACAGGAATCCGGTTGGGCGCCGCACGCTCAGCCTCCGCTCAACGAGGCGGTGATGCTCACGTTGTGCCGGTCCAGGGCGGCCGACACCGGGCCGGTGCCGAACACGGCGTCGGCGACGGCGGAGATCCACGGCCCGTTCGGGTCGTTGAAGGTCTTGCCGAACGCCACCGCGTACGGCGTCTGGCCCTTGCGCGCGATCTGGGTGAACGTCACCAGCCGCGGGTCCTGCTGGGCGTAGACGTTGCCGTCGAGGTCGCTGCGGACGGTGACGTAGCGGTTCTTCGCCACGACCTCGACCTGAGCCTGCTCCGACAGCGTCCACGCGATGAAGTCCCACGCCTGGTCCGCGTGCCGGCTGTTGGAGCTGATGCCGAGCACGTCACCGCCGAGGAACGACGACGCCCCGCCCTCCAGGCCGGGGATGGCGGCGACGCCGACCTGCAACTGCGACGCCTCCTCGATGTTGCGCAGGGCGGTGGCGCCCATCGGCTGGATGCCGACCAGGCCCTCGCTGAACGCCTGCGTCCACGACGGCCCGCTCTCGTTCCTGGCGGCGCGCGGCGCCAGCCCTTCGGCGTACATCCGCCGGTACAGCTCGAACACCTGCGTCGCGTCGGGGCTGTTGAGCAGCGCGGCGGTGCCGTCGTCGGTGAGCACCTTCGACCCGGACGCCCAGATCATCGGCCATGACGTGGCGAACATGCAGTCGGGGCACGCGCCGCCGAAGTTGAACCCGTGCACGCCGCCGCCGAGCGCGGTGAGCTTCGCCGCGAACTCGTGCAGCTCCCGCAGGTTCGCCGGCGGCTTGTCGCCGTCGAGGCCGGCCCGGATGAACAGGTCCTTGTTGTAGAACAGCGCGGCCAGGTCGATGTCGTGCGGCACACCGTAGACGTGGCCGGCGTGGGTGGCGGCACGCATGTGCGACGGCGCGAGATACTCACGGAACCCCAGCGTCCCGACCCGCGCGGTGATGTCGGTGAAGACGCCCTGGGATGCGTAGTTCGGCGCGTACACGACGTCGATCGCCAGCAGGTCCGGCAGCTGGCGGGTGCCGGCGGCCGCGCCGACGCGCTGCTGGTAGGAGTCCGCCGGCATGACCGTGAGCTTGACCTTGTTGCGGTGGGTCCGGTTGTACTCGTCGATGAGCGCCCGGCTGAACGCCCCCGTCAGCGACCGCGTCCACATGGTGAGGACGGTGGCGTCATCGACGGCGGCGGTGCCTGTCGGCGCGGGCCCGACGTGGGCGCGCTGGCAGGCTGACATCGTCAGCACCACGGCGAGGGCCGCCGCCCAGCGCCACCCCGATCTGCGTGCTCCCATTGACCGCCTCCGCTCCGAGCGAATGTTAGCGATCACATGATCGTTGTCAACACCACCGTCAGGATGTTAATTCTTGGTACTCGCGACGCCGGTCGGCGATGTGAGCGGTCTCCCCGACGACGCCGACGGCTGACGGCCGTCAGCTGCGGATGCCGAACAGCAGGCGGGTCGGCCGGGTGCGCCGCACGCCGAGTTCGTAGACGGCGAACATGATCGCGAAGGAGGCCGCGACGATCGTCAGGTACTTGACCGGCGACGGCAGGTGCCACTGCACCACCACGAACGCCGCCGCCACGACGATCGGCTGGTGGAGCACGTAGAGGGGCAGCGCGGCGGTGCCCAGGTGGGCGTATGCTCGTCCGCGCCGGCCATCCGGGGCGGGTTCGGCGGAGGCCGGTGCCGGGCGGTCGAGGAGGCCGAGGATCGCCACCAGCCAGCACCAGCCGGCCAGCGCGAACAGCACCCGAGCGGCGGCCGCGTGGGCCGTCATGTCCGTGAACGGGTCTCCGCCGGCAGTGTCCAGTGCCACCCCGGCGGCCGCGAAGAGCGCGACCCCGGCAACCGCCGCAGGCACGGCGTCGCGGCGCATCGCCGCCCGGAACCGGTCGTCGGCGGCGAGTGCGAATCCGTAGAGGAAGAACAGCAGGTACGCCCAGCGGCTCCAGCCCGCGAACGACTCCTCCATGCCCAGGACCGCGCCGATCACCGCGAGCGGCAACGCCGGCAGGAGCACGACCCCCCGCCGTGCCGTCGCGCCGGCGGCGGCGTCGCAGATCCGCCGCACGCGATCGGCCGGCAGCCCCGCAGTCAGTGCCGCCAGCAGCAACGAGAACGCCAGCAGCAGCACCACGAACCACAGGTGCCCGGTCTCGAAGTATTCGCCCCGCACGACGAACGGGAAGTCCGACAGGCTCAGGTGGACATCGAAGAACCGCAGCAGGAACCGCGGGTAGGGCTCGTCGTAGCCGGGATCGGCCGCCTTCAGGCGCAGCCACGGCGGCAGCGGCAGGATGGTCAGCGTCGCGAACACCAGCGGCACACCGAGGCGCAGCAGCCGTTCGCGGACGAAACCGCCCGCACCGCGGCGGCGCATCGAATGCCACGACCCGAGCCCGGCGATGAGGAACAGCGCCGGCATCGCCCAGACCACGCACAGCTGGCGGGCCGTGCTCGGCCGGGCGTACGCGGCGTTCACGGTCGCCGCCTTCGCCGCCGCCGTGGGCTGGCGGCCGGTGCGCTGACGGTCGAGCGGCCGGCGGTCCGGCAGGGGCGGTGGTCCTGCTGGTCTGCCTGGCCGGCGTCGCCGCCGGGGCCGGCCTGCAGCTGCGCCGGTTGCTGGCGCGGCCGGTCGTGGCCGAGGACGAGGTGTCGCTGACGGCCGACGTGATCATGCGGATCGAGGACGCCCGGGAGGTGGCCGCGCCGACGGTGCTGTGGTCGCTGCCGGTGGTCCTGCTGCTCGGCATCGCGCCGGGCTGGTGGAACGCGGCCTCGGTCGCCGTCGTCGTGATCGGCGCGTCGGCGCTGGTCGTCATCCGTTCGAGGACACCGGCAGGTGTCGCGGCGGCGCGACAGGCGATGATCGTCCGGTGATCGTCATCGACGCGTCCTCGCCCGTGCCGCCGTTCGAGCAGCTGCGCATCCAGTACGCCAGGCAGATCCAGGACCACACGCTGCCGGTCGGCTTCAGGCTGCCCACGATCCGCAGCCTGGCGACCGACCTGGGCCTGGCCGCCAACACCGTCGCCCGCGCCTACCGGGAGCTGGAGGAGGCGGGACTGATCGAGACCCGGGGGAGGGCCGGCTCGTTCGTGTCGGCGACGGGGGACGCGGGCCGCGAGCGGGTCCGCCGCGCCGCCGCCGAGTACGCGGCCGTGGCCGCGAGCGTCGGGGTCGACGCGGGGAGGCGCTGCGGATCGTCGAGGCGGCGCTGGCCGCCACGCGGCCGGCGGCTGAGGTCGTGCCCGCGGCAGCCGCCGGAGCGTGCCGTCAGCGGGCGGCGGGGGCGACGCCGGTGGACTCGCGCACGACCAGGCGGCCGGGCTGGCGCACGACACCCGAGTGCTGGTCGCCGTCGAGGGCGGCGAACAGGTGCCGCACCGCGGTCGCGCCGAGCTGCTCCAGGTTGAGATCGACGGTGGTCAGCGGAGGGCGGCACTCGGTGGCGAACACCTCCCAGTTGTCGTAGCCGACCACGGCCACGTCGTCGGGGCAGGTGCGGCCCAGGTCGCGCAGCGCCTCGGTGACGCCGGAGGCGATCTGGTCGTTGCCGCAGAAGATCGCGTCGATGTCGGGGTGCGCGGCCAGCAGCCGGGACGTCGCGTGCCGCCCCCAGCGCTGTGACCACTGCCCGAACAGCGGCTCGCCGACCAAGGAGAGCCCCGCCGAGGACAGGCCGGACGCGAAGGCGAGGGCGCGGTCGCGGGCGGCGCGGTAGCCGTGGTCGCCGGTGATGTGGGCGATGCGCCTGCGGCCCAGCGACACCAGGTGCTCCGCGGCCAGGTGGGCGCCGCCGGCGTCGTCGGCCACGACGGACAGGTCCGCCGGGTCGTCGGACTCGCAGTACGCGTACACGACCGGCACCGGGATGCTGCGGGTCAGCGACGGGCGCAGGTCGTTGGCGTCGCCGAGGATGATGAACCCGTCCACCTGCCGGGCGAGCAGCGTGCGGATGTAGTGCTGGCGGCGGATCGAGTCGCCGCGGGCGTCGCACAGCAGCACGCTCATCTGCTCGTTGCCCAGCGCGTTCTCCGCGCCGAGCAGGACCGGGATCGCGAAGCGGGCCGCCGACAGCTCGTCGGTGAGCAGGCCGATCGTGCGGGTGTTGCCCGAGATCAGGCCGCGCGCGAGGACGTTGGGCTGGAATGAAAGTTCCTCTGCGGCCTGCTGGACCCGCCGCCGCGTCGCCGGCGCCACCTCGTCGCGGGCATTGAGCGCCTTGGAGGCGGTCGCGACCGAGACGCCGGCGAGCTTGGCGACATCGGTGAGGGTGACCTGCGCGCGTTTCCTGCTCACCAGCGTCCTTCCCGAACTCCGAAAACTTTTCGGCGAGCATACACACGCCCGGTTGCGTGTCACAACTGTCACAACCCGACACGCAGGTCAGAAGCTGCTTGGAACGCTTTGGAAATCGACCGTTGACACGACGATGTGCTGCTGCCATCCTTCCGAAAAGGTTTTCGTGAACGGAAGGACGGTACCGCGGTGACGGTGGGCAGTGGAGGGCCGGTGTTCCCTTCCCGTGGGGCGTTGCGGCCCATCGACCCGCGGCGGGTCCGCATCACCGGTGGGTTCTGGGCGCAGCGGCAGGCAGTGAACGGCACCGCCACGATCGAGCACTGCCGCACCTGGCTCGACCGGCTCGGCTGGACCGGCAACTTCGCCACCACGGGCACCGGCACCTCTCGCCGCCGCGGTCGCGAGTTCTCCGACTCCGAGGTGTACAAGCACGTCGAGGCGATGTGCTGGGAGTCGGTGCGCCCCGGCGGCACGAACTACGACGCGCGGCTGGACGAGCTCACCGCGATGATCGCCGGGGCACAGGCCGCCGACGGTTATCTGCACACCGCGTTCGGGCGGCCCGGCCAGCCGGAGCGGTACAGCGACCTGAACTTCGGCCACGAGTTGTACTGCGCCGGCCACCTGATCCAGGCGGGCGTCGCGGCGGCCCGCACCGGCCGGGCCGACGGACTCCTTGATGTGGCCCGCCGCGCCGCCGACCACATCTGCGACACCTTCGCCGATGCGATGATCTGCGGCCACCCGGAGATCGAGACGGCACTCGTCGAGCTGTTCCGGGTCACCGGCGACGAGCGCTACCTCGACCAGGCCACCCGGTTCGTCGACCGGCGCGGGCACCGCAGCCTGCCCGAGCACGAGTTCGGGTGGCGGTACTTCCAGGACGCGGTGCCGGTGCGCGACGGCGAGGTGTTCCACGGGCACTCGGTCCGTGCGCTGTATCTCGCCGCCGGGGCCGTCGACGTCGCCGTGGAGACCGGCGACGACGCGCTGCTCGGCGCCGTGGCCGGGCAGTTCGAACGGACCCTGGCCCGGCGCACGTACATCACCGGTGGCATGGGTTCCCGGCACCTCGACGAGTCGTTCGGCGATGACTTCGTGCTGCCGCCGGACCGCGCCTACTCCGAGACGTGCGCCGGCGTCGCCACCGTCATGCTGGCGCACCGCCTGCTGCTGGCGACCGGCGACATGCGCTACGGCGACATCGTCGACCGGGTCCTGCACAACGTGATCGCCACTGCGGTCGCCGACGACGGGCGGGCCTTCTTCTACGCCAACACCCTGCACCAGCGCACCCCCACCGAGGCGGTGCCGCCGGACCGGGAGCAGCTGCGCTTCGGCGGCGGGCCGCGCGCGCCGTGGTTCGAGGTCTCCTGCTGCCTCAACAACGTCGCCCGGCTCCTCGCCTCGCTCGGCACCTACCTGGTGACGGAGGACGACTCGGGCGTTCAGGTGCACCACTACGCACCGATGACCGTCGAGGGGAACGGGACGCGGCTCACCGTCAGCACCGACTACCCCGAAGGTGGCAGCGTCGTCGTCACCGCCGACACGGCCGTCACCTTGCGGGTGCCGGCCTGGGCACACGGCACCGCGCCGGCCCAGGACGGCGACCAGGTGCGCCTCGAACTGCCCATGAAGCCGCGCTGGACGTTCCCCGACCCGCGGGTCGACGCCACCCGCGGCTGCGCGGCCGTCGAGGTCGGCCCGGTCGTGATGTGCGCGGAGTCCGTCGACCAGGAGGACGGCGTCACCCTCGACGACCTCCAGGTCGACACGTCCGTCGCGCCCGAGACCACCGCCGTCAAGGGCCGCCTGATCCGGCCCGTCGAGCGCGACTGGCCGTACCACGGCCGCAACGAAACCCCCGAAAGCTCGGAACCGATCGTGGTCACCCTCGTGCCCTACCACCGCTGGGCGCGGCGTGGACCGTCCACGATGCGGATCTGGTTGCCCACCGCCACCCTCTGACCCCACCACCCGGCGACCCACTGGCCCCCACCCGAATGGAGGTGACGCGATGCCACACCCCCGCTGGAAACTCAGGCTGGCACTCGCGTTGACGACCGTCCTGACCGGCTCCACCGCCGCGGCGATCCTGGCCGCCCAACCGGCCTCCGCGGCGCAGACCATCGGCTACCCGACGTTCGGCGGGCCCGCCGTGCCCGCTCCACCGGTCGCCATGACGACCGGCAACACGATGCAGGCCATCTTCGACGCGGAGAGCGGCGGCACCGACTTCTGGATGGACCGGCTGCTCGCCCGGCCCGGCAACGACCCCGCCGGCACCTGGCTGATGAGCCGCGGCCGGGGCGTGTTCATGAAGACGCACACCCCGTCGACGCTCGGCTTCGGCGGCGACGTCGCCTACTGGGAGAGCATCAACGGCCAGAGCGCGTTCACGGTCACCGCCGGCACCGGCACCTGGTCGGAGCAGGTCTCGCAGCGCTGGCAGGCGCCGAGCCACTGGAAGAGCGTGCACACCAACGGATCCCTGCGGATCAACCAGACGAAGTTCATCACCCAGAACAACGTCGCGGTCGACAACCTGGCGATCACCAACACCGGCACCGCGTCGCAGACGATCGCGCTGCGGGTCACCTCGCCCTACGCCACCTCCGGCAGCGGCAACGAGCTGACCGGTCAGGTGAACGTGAAGAACAACCTCACCACCCTGTACCCGCGGCTGTCCGCCGACGGGTTCACCGCCACCAGCGGCGGGCTCAACCGGTCGGTGACGATCGCGGCCGGCGCCACGGTCACGACCAAGGTGCTGCTGGGCTTCGTGGCCAACGAGATCCCGGACTCGCTGACGGAGTACAACGCCTACAAGGGCTACAGCGCGGCGACCGCGTTCTCGACCCACGTGCGGGAGTACAACCGCTGGTGGGCGACCAACGTGCCCTACCTCGACGTGCCCGAGCCGGCCATCAAGAAGAACATCTACTACCGCTGGTGGCTGATGCGCTTCAACTACCTCGACGTCGACATCCCCGGGCAGGACTTCCAGTTCCCGGTGTCGGTCGAGGGCGCGCTGGGCTACAACAACGCGATCGCGCTCACCCAGCCGATGCACATCGACGACCTCAAGTACCTGCGCAACGCCGCCTACTCCTACGGCCCCTGGCTGTCCGTCGGGCAGACCTCCAAGGGCGGCCGGTTCATGGACAACCCCGGCGACCCAGAGAACTGGTCCAACAGCTACACCCAGTACATCGCCGAGGCCGCCTGGCGCAGCTACCAGATCCACGGCGGGCAGCCCGCGATCGCCGGCAACCTCGCGAAGTACGCCGAGGGCGACGTGAAGGGCCAGCTGTCCTACTACGACCACAACAACAACGGCCTCATCGAGTACGACTGGGGCGCCCTCACCGGCAACGACGCCGACGCGGTGTCCTTCCACTGGCGCTCCGGCAACATGGACCGGGCCGAGTCGGCGTACGTCTACAGTGGAGCGCTCGCCGCCGTCCAGGCGTACACGGCGATCGGCAACACCACGAAGGCCGCCGAGATGCAGGTGATCGCCGACCGCATCCGCAACGCGATCGTGTCGACGCTGTGGGACTCGACCAACAAGCTCATCGAGCACCGGCACGTGTCCACCAACACGCTCGTGCCGTGGAAGGAAATCAACAACTACTACCCGTACTCGGTCGGCGCGATGCCCAACACCGACGAGTACAAGCAGGCGCTGCGGCTGTTCGCCGACCCCGCCGAATACCCGGTGTTCCCGTTCTTCACGGCCAACCAGAAGGACAAGGCGGCCGCCGCCGCGGCGGGCTCACCCGGCAGCAACAACTTCTCCACCATCAACTCCACGGTGCAGTTCCGGCTGTACTCCTCGGTGCTGCGCAACTACCCCAACCAGTGGATGTCCACAGAGGACTACAAGAAGCTGCTCTACTGGAACGCCTGGGCGCAGTACATCGGCGGCAGCACGCAATGGCCGGACGCCAACGAGTTCTGGGCCGACTGGAACGCCGGCACGAAGAACATCGACTACCGGTCCTGGATCCACCACAACATCCTCGGCAGCAGCAACTGGACCGTCATCGAGGACGTGATGGGCCTGCGGCCGCGCAACGACAACCAGGTCGAGCTGAGCCCGCTGAACATCGGCTGGCCGAACTTCGCGGCCAACAACCTGCGCTACCGCAACGCCGACCTCAGCGTCGTGTGGGACGACCCGGCCGACGGCGTCGTCAAGTACAGCGGCATCCCGCAGGGCTACTCCATCTTCGTCAACGGCACCCGCGTGGCGACCGTCGACAAGCTGGTCCGCCTGGTCTGGAACCCCGCCACCGGCGCGGTCACCTTCCCCGCCGGCGGCGGCGCGACCGTGCAGTTCAGCGCGGCCTACTCCGGCCTGCAGTCGCCGACCCAGGTCAGCCAGAGCAGCACCCAGCTGGTCGACATGTTCAACAAGGCCGGCGTCGACCTGACCTCGACCCTGCCGAACTACGCCCAGGGCGTGGCCACCACCGCGTCCTACACGGCAAGCGGCACCGCCGGCGCGAACGCGGTCGACGGGTTCCCCATCAACGAACCGCTGTGGGGCACCTACGGCTCGCCCAACGCCACCGACTGGCTGGAGCTCAACCTCGGGCAGGCCCGCACGGTCGACGAGGTGCGGCTGTGGTTCCGCAACGACCGGGCCACCAACCGCTACCGGCAGCCCAGCTCGTACCAGATCCAGTACTACAACGGCAGCGCCTGGGTGAACGTGGCGGGAGCGGTGAAGACGCCGGGCACGCCACGGGCGAACTACAACGTCGTCAACTTCACCGGGGTCAACACCACCAGGCTGCGGGTGCAGGTCACCCACGCGTCGGGCTTCAAGACCGGCCTGACCGAGGTGAAGGTCTACAACCGCGGCGGGACCGTGCCACCACCGACGGGCGGCGGCAACCTCGCCATCGGCGCCACACCGACCGCGTCGTACACCTCGGCGTGGGAGAGCGTCGCCGCCCTCAACGACGGCATCGACCCGCCCAGCTCCAACGACACCGTCAACCCGCGCTGGGGCACCTGGCCCAACACGGGGGAGCAGTGGGGCCTGCTGACCTGGGGCAGCGCGCAGACGCTGAACTCGGCCGACGTCTACTTCTTCGACGACAACGGCGGGGTGCGGCTGCCCGCCTCGTGGAAGTTGCAGTACTGGAACGGCACCGCCTACGTGGACGTCGCCGGGGCCTCGGGCTACCCGCTCGGGATCAACCAGTACAACCACGTGACGTTCACCGCGGTGAGCACCACCAGGCTGCGGGTGCTGCTGCAGAGCGGCACCGCATCGGTCGGCCTTCTCGAAGTCAAAGCATTCGGTCCGTAGGTCATGCACAGCGTACGAAGGCCCCCGGCGATGCGGGACGTCGCCCACCTCGCCGGGGTGTCCCACCAGACCGTGTCCCGGGTGGTCAACGACCACCCGAGCGTCCGGTCGGAGACCCGGGCCAGAGTCCTGGCCGCGATGCGGGCGCTGGACTACCAGCCCAACGTCGCGGCCAGGACCCTCGCCACCAACCGGTCGCAGACCGTCGGCCTGGTCACCTTCGACACCACGCTGTTCGGGCCGTCGTTCATGGTCCACGCCATCGAACGCGCGGCCCGGGAAGCGGGCTACTTCGTCAGCATCGCGAGCGCCAGGGAGCTGAACGTGCCTTCCGTCTCCGAAGCGATCCGCCGGCTGCGGGAACAGGCGGTCGAGGGGATCATCACCCTCGCCCCGGTCGCCGCGGCCTGGACGGCGCTGGGCCGCTCGCTGCTCGACGTGCCGGCGCACGTCCCGATCGTCGGCATGGGCATCGACTCCCACGCCATGCCGGAGGTGCCGATGGTCGCCGTCGACAACGCCGCCGGCGCCGGGCTCGCCACCCGGCACCTGATCGCACTGGGCCACCGCACCGTGCACCACGTGGCGGGCCCACCCGAGTGGCCGGAGGCCCGCGAGCGGATGTCCGGCTGGCAGGCCGCGCTCGAGGACGCCGGGCTGCCGGTGCCGGCCGCGCTGCCCGGCGACTGGAGCGCACGGTCCGGCTACGCCGCCGGCCGGGCGCTCGCCGCGGACCCGGCGGTCACCGCCGTGTTCTGCGGCAACGACCAGATGGCGATCGGTGTGCTGCGCGCCATGCACGAGGCCGGGCGGCCCGTGCCCGCCGCGGTCAGCGTCGTCGGGTTCGACGACATGCCGGAGGCACCGTACCTGCAGCCTCCGCTGACCACCGTCCGGCAGGACTTCGCCGAACTCGGCCGGCGCAGCATGCACCTGCTCGTCACCCAGATCGCGGCGGGCGTGCGGCAGACCGGGCAGCACCGGTCCGCCCCCGACCTCGTCGTGCGTGAAAGCACCTCCGCTCTTGCTTTTTGATAACGCTCACAAACAATGTGTCCAGGAAGGGAAACGACCTTGAAGCGTTTACTGAGCGGCACCGTCGCCGCCACCCTGCTGCTGGCGCTCGGCGCCTGCGGCGACTCCTCGGATTCGCCGGCGGCGAGCGGTGAGGCCCCGGACAGCGGGGCCACCCTCACCCTGTGGACACGGGCCGCCACCGAGTCCGTGTCGAAGGCCTACGCGGCGGCCTACAACGCCACCCACAAGAACCAGGTGCAGGTCACCGCATACCCGAACGAGGAGTACCCGGCGAAGCTTGCCTCCGCCGCCGGCGCCAAGGCGCTGCCGGACCTGTTCGCCTCCGACGTGGTGTTCGCCCCGCAGTACGCCTCGCAGGGCCTGTGGCTGGACATCACCGAGAAGTTCAACGCCCTGCCGGTGAAGGACAAGGTCGCCCCCGCGCACGTGCGCAACGGCACCTGGAACAAGAAGAACTACGCGGTTCCGCACACCATCGACATGTCGGTGATGCTCTACAACAAGGACCTGTTCACCAAGGCGGGCCTCGACCCGGAGAAGCCGCCGACGACCCTGACCGAGTTCGCCGCCGCCGCCCGCGCCGTCGACAAGCTCGGCGGCGACATCAACGGCACCTACTTCGGCGGCAACTGCGGCGGCTGCAACGTGTTCACCCTGTGGCCGTCGGTGTGGGCCGCGGGCGGTGACGTGATGAACGCCGAGGGCACCGCCTCGACGATCGACTCCAAGGAGATGGCCGACGTCTTCGCCCTCTACCGCAAGCTGTACGACGAGGGCGTCGCCGCGCCCGCCTCGAAGGACGAGGCCGGCCCGACCTGGCTCGGCGCGCTGCAGAGCGGCAAGATCGGCATCGCGCCGGCGCCGTCGGCGTGGCTCGGCATCATCGAGGAGAAGGCCGCCTTCAAGGTCGGCATCGCGCCGATCAGCGGCATCAACGGGGGCGAGTCGACGTTCGTCGGCGGCGACTCGATCGGCATCGGCGCCACCAGCAAGCACGCCGCGCAGGCCTGGGACTTCCTGGCCTGGACCCTCGGCGACGAGGCCCAGGTCGAGGTCGTGGCGAAGGGCAAGGGCGTGCCGACGCGCACCGACCTCGCCGCGAACAAGTACTCCTCCGCCGACCCGCGCGTCGTGGCCATCAACAACCTGATGGGCAAGGGCAAGACGCCGTACGCGAAGAACTTCAACGCCACCTACAACGACCCGCAGAGCCCGTGGAACACCGCGTTCCGCGGTGCGCTGTTCGGCGACGCGCAGAAGTCCCTCGGCGACGGCGCCACCGCCCTCACCGCGTCCCTGAAGAAATAGCTGTGAACCCGGGCCCGCCCTCGCAAGAGGGCGGGCACCCCGTCCCGGAGAAGATGATGACGTTGCTGGCGCCAGCGCGACCGACGGTCCTGCCGTCGGCGCCGCCGCGAAGGAAACGCAACAAGCAGTGGGTCGGCGCCCTGTACGCCGCGCCGACCGCGTTCGTGGTGGGCATGTTCTTCGTCGTGCCGCTCGGGCTGGTCGTGTGGATGTCACTGCACCACTGGCCGCTGCTCGGCGCGCCGACGCTGAACGTCCCGGAGAACTACGCCGGGCTCGGCGACGACGAGCTGCTGCGCAGCGCCGTGTGGTTCACGCTGAAGTACACGGTGGTCGTCACGGTCCTGCTGTTCGCGCTGTCCTTCGGGCTGGCGCTCATGGTGCAGCACCGCCGGCGCGGGGTCGGGCTGCTGCGCACCGCGTTCTTCCTGCCCGCCGCGGTCGGCTTCGCCAGCGCGTCGCTGCTGTTCCTCGGCCTGCTCAGCGATGAGATCGGCCCGGTCAACGAGCTGCTGGTCGGGGACGCCTACGTGTCCTGGACCAGCGGCAGCCCGAACACCGCGCTCGGCTCGGCGGTGGTGCTGGTGCTGTGGCGCTTCGCCGGGTTCAACATGCTGATCCTGCTCACCGGCCTGCAGGCGATCCCGCTCGACGTGTACGAGGCGGCCCGGCTGGACGGCGCGACCCGCTTCCAGATCTTCCGCCGGATCACGGTGCCGCTCATGCGCCCGACGATCGCGCTCGTGCTCACCCTCATGATCACCGGGTCGCTGCTGGCGTTCGACCAGTTCTGGATCCTCACCCGCGGCGGGCCCGACAACAGCACCACCTCGCTGGTGATGGTCATCTACCGGGAGGCGTTCATCGAGCTGGATCTCGGCTCGGCGGCGGCCATCTCGGTGGTCCTGCTCGGGGTGCTCATCGTGTTCAACGCCATCCAGCTCGGCGTGCTGCGCCGCCGATCGCAGTAGGAGCTTTCGATGAGACTGCGGAACCTGAGCTTCGGCGTGACCGGCGCCGCCCTGGCCATCCTGTTCCTGTTCCCGCTGCTGTGGAGCGCGTGGGCGTCGGTGCGCACCCCGACCGGCTTCGGCACCGAGAACTACCGCCGGCTGTTCACCTCCGACAACGGCATCCGCGTCGAGCACGTCGTCAACAGCTTCACCGTGTGCGCGCTCACCGTCGGCGGCACGCTGCTGGTCGCGACCCTTGGCGGCTATGCGTTCGGCCGGTTCACGTTCCCCGGCAAGAACGCCCTGTTCCTGCTCACCCTGGCGATCCTGATGGTGCCCTACGCGACCATCCTCATCGCCCTGTACGTGCTGCTGGGCTGGATCGGCCTGCAGGACTCGCTGGTCGGGCTCAGCCTGGTCCTCATCATGTTCCAGCTGCCGTTCTCCATCTTCATGATGCGCAACGCGTTCGAGGCGATCCCGAAGGAGCTGGAGGAGTCCGCGCTTATCGACGGCTGTAACAGCTTCGGCGCGCTGACCCGCATCATGCTGCACGCGGTGCGGCCCGGGCTGATCACCGTCGGGCTGTTCGCGTTCCTCACCTCGTGGAGCGAGTTCTTCGCCCCGCTCATCCTGCTCAACTCCACGTCCAAGTTCACCGTCATGCTCGCCGTGGTCAACATGCGCACCGCCTCGTTCGGCGCCATCGACTACGCCGCCCTGGAGGCCGGCGTCACGTTCATGGCGGTGCCCTGCCTGCTGCTCTTCCTCGTCCTGCAACGCAGCTACGTCCGGGGCTTCATGTCGGGCGCGCTGCGCGGATAGCGCGACTTCGGAAATACGGCGGACCGTCCACGAGGGACGGTCCGCGGACACCCCATACCCTCGGGAGGCACCATGTCCTCACCACCGGTGACCCGCCGCACCGTGCTGCGGACCACCGCCGTCGCGGGCGCCGCCACCGCCGTCGCGCCGCTGCTGCTGTCCGGAGAGGCGGCCGCACGGCCCGACACCGGCGTCTCGGCCTACGCGTTCCCGCTCACCGCGGTGCAGCTGCTCAGCAGCCCGTTCAGCGCCGCCGCCGGCCGCATCCACTCCTACCTGCTGTTCCTGGACAACGACCGGCTGCTGCACACGTTCCGCCTCAACGTGGGCCTGTCGTCCTCCGCCACCCCGTGCGGCGGCTGGGAATCACCGACCACCGAGCTGCGCGGGCACTCCACCGGCCACATCCTGTCCGCCCTCGCCCAGGCGTACGCCAGCACCGGCAACACCGCCTTCAAGACCAAGGGCGACCAACTCGTCACCGTCCTCGCCCAGTGCCAGTCCCGGGCCGCCACCGCGGGCTACAACACCGGCTACCTCAGCGCCTTCCCGGAGAGTTTCATCGACCGGGTCGAGGCCCGCCAGGCCGTCTGGGCGCCCTACTACACGCTGCACAAGCTCTTCGCCGGCCTGCTCGACATGCACCTGCTGGCCGGCAACGCCCAGGCGCTCACCGTGCTCACCGGCATGGCGGCCTGGGTCAAGTTCCGCAACGACCGGCTGACCCAGACCCAACGGCAGAACATGCTGGACACCGAGTTCGGCGGGATGAACGAGGTCCTCACCAACCTCTACCAGCTGACCGGCAACGCCGCGCACCTCGCCGCCGCACAGCAGTTCGACCACGCCGAGATCTTCGACCCCCTCGCCGCGAACACCGACGCCCTGAACAACTACCACGCCAACACCCAGATCCCGAAGGTCATCGGCGCGATCCGCGAATACCACGCGACCGGCACCACCCGGTACCGCGACATCGCCGTCAACTTCTGGGACATCGTGACGCGGCGCCACACGTACGCCATCGGCGGCAACTCCAACGGCGAGTACTTCAAGGCACCGGACCGCATCGCCAGCGAGCTGTCCGACACGACCGCGGAATGCTGCAACTCCCACAACATGCTGAAGCTGACCCGGCAGCTGTTCTTCACCGACCCGTCCAGAGTGGACTACCTCGACTACTACGAGAAGGCGCTCTACAACCACATCCTGGCCTCGCAGGACCCGAACTCCGCGCACGGCTTCCAGTGCTACTACGTGCCGCTGCGCGCCGGCGGCATCAAGACCTACAGCAACGACTACAACAGCTTCGTCTGCTGCCACGGCACCGGCATGGAGAGCAGCACCAAGTTCGGCGACAGCATCTACTTCCACGACGGCGCCAGCACCCTGTACGTCAATCTGTTCATCCCGTCGGCGCTGACGTGGTCGGCGCGTGGCGTCACGATCCGGCAGGAGACCGGGTTCCCGGAGGCCGCCTCGACCAGGCTCACGGTCACCGGCGCCGGCACGTTCGCCATGAAGGTGCGCATCCCGGCGTGGGCCTCCGGGGCGACGGTCCGCGTCAACGGCACGGCGCAGACGGCTCCGGCGCCCGGCACGTTCGCCACGATCAGCCGCACCTGGGCGTCCGGGGACGTGGTCGACGTGACCCTGCCGATGGCGCTGACCCGTGAGGCCACGAACGACAACAGCAGCGTCCAGGCGGTGAAGGTCGGCCCGATCGTCCTCGGCGGCCTCTTCGGCACCAACAACCTCAGCGCACTGCCGGTGCTCAACCCGTCGTCGCTGACCGCCACCTCGACGCCGTTGCAGTACACGGCCGGCGGCGTCACCCTCCAGCCGTTCTACAAGGTCCACGGCCAGCGCTACAGCGTCTACTGGTCCGTGAACAGCACCCCGCCGCTGCCACTGTTCGTCGCGCACTACCTGTTCGACGGCAACGGCAACGACGCCACCGGCAACGGCCGCACCGCCACGGTCGCCAACGGCACCTACGTGACCGGGCGCAATGGCAGCGCCGTCAACCTCAACGGCACCAACGGTTACGTGGCGCTGCCGTCGGGCATCCTGTCCGGCGCCACGAACTTCTCGATCGCCCTGTGGGTGCGCGTCGACGTGCTCGCGAACTGGGCCCGTGTCTTCGATTTCGGCAGCGGTACCGGCGTCAACATGTTCCTCACGGCCCGCTCCGGCTCCGGCACGGCCCGCTTCGCCATCACCGCCACCGGCGCGGGCGGCGAACAGCGCATCGACGCGCCCGCGGCCCTGCCCGCCGGAGCCTGGACGCACGTCGCGGTCACCCGCAACGCCAACCTGGGCGTGCTGTACGTCAACGGCGCGGAGGCCGCCCGCAACACCGCGATGACGCTCAGCCCGGCGAACCTCGGCGCGACCACGCAGAACTGGGTCGGCCGCTCCCAGTACGCCGACCCGTACCTCGACGGTGCCGTCGACAGCCTCCGCCTCTACAGCCGCGCACTGACGGCTGCGGAGGTCGCCGACCTCGCCGCCACCGGGACCTGAACCCATGTTGCAAGGGAGGACCCTCATGAAACGCCCCGTTGTGCTCGCCCTGCTCGTCGCGGTGGGCGTGCCGATCCTGCACGCCCCCGCCGCCGCGGCCGCACCCGTGACCTTCACCAGCACGATCGTCAACCGCGCCAGCAGCCAGTGCGCGAACGTCCCCAACGGCGCGCCCACCAACGTCCTGCAGCTCGTGCAGGCCGCCTGCAACGGCGCGACCAGCCAGAACTACACGTTCGTGCCGGTCGCGAACACGACCGACACCTACACCGTCAACACGCTCACCGCGGGTTCCTGCGTCGACGTGACCGGCCGCTCCACCGCCGACAACGCGACGATCATCCAGTACACCTGCAACGGCCAGACCAACCAGCAGTTCCGCCTCCAGGCGGTCACCGTCTCCGGCGTCACCAACACGTTCAACCTCGTCGGCGTCCAATCCGGCAAGTGCATCGCGGCGGGCTCCGCGGGTCTCGTGCAACTGACGTGCAGTACCGCTTCGGATCGGGTGTGGCGGCTGCCGTCGTACAACGGTGGCACCACGCCGCCGACGGGCCGCACGTTCGCGAACCCGCTCGACCCGCAGGGCCCCGACCCGTGGCTCACCTACTACGACGGCTACTACTACCTGGCCTCGACCACCTGGAACCGCACCATCACGATGCGCAAGAGCCGCACCCTCGGCGGCCTGGCCACGTCGCCGGAGACGGTCATCTTCAACCTGACCCGGCCCAACGGCGCCGGCACCATGTGGGCGCCGGAGTTCCACCTGCTCAACGGCCCCAACGGGCAGCGCTGGTACTTCTACTACACGGCCGGCCAGGAGCCCTACAACCTCGGCACGCAACGCATCCACGTCCTGGAGAGCGCCGGCCTGGACCCGATGGGCCCCTACACGTTCAAGGCCGACCTGCTCGACCCGACCCAGGACAACACGTGGGAGCTGGACCCGAGCATCCTGCAGCTCAACGGCCAGCTGTACCTGCTCGGCACCTTCTACAACGGCTCCCAGCCGATGTTCATCCGCCCGCTGAGCAACCCCTGGACGGCCAGCGGCACCCGCCGCATCCTGTCCACGCCCACCTACAGCTGGGAGACGGTCGGCGGCGCCGTCAACGAGGGCGCCGAGGTCCTCACCCGCAACGGCAAGACGTTCATCATCTACTCGGCCAGCCACTGCTCGACCCCGGACTACAAGCTCGGCATGCTCACCTACAACGGCGGTGACCCGCTGAGCTCCTCGTCGTGGGTGAAGTCCCCGAACCCGGTGTTCCAGCGCTCCAACGCCAACTCGGTCTACGCCCCCGGCCACAACGGCTTCTTCAAGTCGCCCGACGGCACCGAGGACTGGATCGTGTACCACGCCAACAGCTCCACCAGCGGCGGCTGCGACATGAACCGCAGCACCCGCGCCCAGAAGTTCACCTGGAACGCCGACGGCACCCCGAACTTCGGCGTCCCGGTCGCCCTCGGCACCCAGCTCGCCGTCCCGTCAGGCGAGCCCGCCTCCTGAGAAACCGCACTGGAACGTGTGAAGCCGTGGGAGTGTTCCGGCGCCCCCGCGGCTTCACGCTCCCGCGCGTCGCGTACCGTTGCGCCACGATCTTGGGGAGGACGACATGGCGGACGACGCACGCAACAAGTTCACCGTCTGGCGAATTCTGATCATCGTGGGGCTGGGCTGCAACCTGATCGGTCTCGTCGGCTCGGTGCCGATCCTGTCGCTGTTCGGCGGGCTGCTGACGATCGGCGGGCTCATCGGCTGGCTCGTGGCCCGGAGCAAGGCGAAGGCGGAGGAGGCGGCCGCAGCGGCCCGTCGCAGCAACCGCCGCCGGAACTCGCGGTAGGCCCTACACGCGGCGCGGCCGTCGCAGCGACCGCAGGGTGCGCACGGCGCCGGTGACGCCCAGCGCCCACAGCACCAGCAGCGGCTGAAACGCCAGCCGGATCGCCCGCTTGGCGTCGGTGTCCAGGCCGAATCCGTCCTTGTGCTCGGTGAACTGGGCGATGTTGCCCGGGAAGACGGCGATGAAGAACGCCGCCGTGATCGCGCCGAGGATGCCGCGGGCCGGCTGCCGCCAGACCGCGAGCAGGGCCAGGCCGAGCGCGACCTCGACCACGCCGGACGCGACGACGACGAGGTCCGCCTCCAGCGGCACCCACGACGGCACCTGCGCCTGGAACTCGGTGCGGGCGACCGTCAGGTGGGTCGTGCCCGCGAAGCACAGGCCCGCGCCCAGGATCACCTGGCTGGCTGCGGTCGCCGTCCGTCGCGCCCGCGTCATGGTGCGCCCTCCGCGACGTACCGGCAGACTTCGGCGGACAGCTCGGCGGGCGGGCGCAAGCCGTCGACGACCAGGCCCGCGTGAGCCCTGGCCGGTGCGATGTGCCGGGCGTAGGCCGCGTGCCCGTGCTCGAGATAGCCGCGTAACACCAGGCAAGGGTCGCGCCCCTCGCCGATCTTGCGCAAGGTCTTCCGGGCGATGCTGACGTCCGGCGGCGTGTCCACGAACACGGTCCAGCGGGCGGCGGAGCGCACGGCGTCGAGCGTGAGGGCGAAGATGCCCTCCACGATGACGAGGGCCGGGCCTGGCTGTGCCTCGAGGTGGTGGCGGACCTTCGCCAGGTCGATCGACGCGGGATCGCTGAAGTTGACGACGCGGCCGGGACCGTCGTACCGGGCGACGCTCGGCGCGAGGCCGGGGTCGGTGTGGTAGCAGTCGTCGAGCCGGACGACCGGCGCCCCCAGCGCCGCGGCGACGGCGTCGGCGAGGGTGCTCTTGCCGGATCCTGCCGCGCCGGCGATGGCGAGGACCGGTGGCGTCGTCGGCACCCGGTCATGGTTGCAGAGGCCGGGCAACCTGTTGCGGGGTGGTGTACGTGTCTTACCCGATGATGATGCGAATGCTGCGGCTCGGTGGGCGGCGGGAACACGACGAGGAGTTCGTCGCGTACTACGCCGCCCGGGCGGGCCACCTGCGAAATACGGCGTACCTGCTCTGCGGCGACTGGCACCTCGCCGAGGACCTGACACAGACGGCGTTCACGAAGCTGTACCGGGCGTGGACGCGGATCGACCGGCACGACGTGCTCGACCAGTACGCGCGGCGGATACTCCTGCGCGCGTTCCTCGACGAGCACCGGCGGCCGTGGCGGCGGGAGCGGCCGATCGGGCCGCACGACGACGCGCTGGACAGCATCGCCCCCGAGCACCGGGGCACCGAGGACCGGCAGGTGCTCAAGACCGCGCTGCTGCGCATCCCGAAGGGGCGGCGGGCGGTGCTCGTGCTGCGGTTCTGGGCGGACCTGTCGGTCGAGCAGGTCGCGGAGATCCTCGGCTGCTCGCCGGGCACCGTCAAGAGCCAGACCGCCCGCGGCCTCGACAACCTGCGCCAGGTGCTCGGCGACGCCTTCGAACCCACCATCCCGGGAGGACAACCATGAACGACGTCAGACACCTGTGTGAGCTCACCCTCGACGTGGAGGCGCCCCCGCTGCGGGAGGCCGAGCAGGTCCTCGCGATCGCGTCCCGTGCCGCCCGCCGCGACCGGGTCGTGGCCGCCACCGTCGGGCTGGCCGGAGTGACCGTGGTCGCGGGGCTGGTGACCCCCGCGCTGCTGCCGGACCGCCCCCGGTGCCGGCGCCCGCCGTGGCCGCACCCGCGCCCGCGGCGTCCGCGACTTCGCCCGCTGCGGTGTCGGTACCGTCGGCGAGCGCTCCCGCGTCCCACGACCGCCGCATGTACGACCTGCTGGTCGCGGCCCTGCCGGCCGGCTACGAGGGTCGCACCCGGTATCCGTTCGCGGAGCCGTCCCGCCCGCCGATCCGCATCGACTCGCCGCCGCCGGCGACCCCGGTGTACATCCGGGCGAACATCGAGGTCGTCGTCTCCGACGGGCGCGGCGAGGGGCTGCTCTGGGCCGCGGTCGTCGACGACGGCAACCCCCTGCCGACCGGTGACCTCTGCGCACTGCCCGACGCCGGCCGCGACTGCCGCGTCATCGACGTCGCCGGCGTGCCGGTCCGGGTCAACGTCGAGGACGACGAGGTGGGCGGCGAAGTGCTCATCGCCCGCCGCTACCTGCACGGCGGTTTCCTGACGGTCATCGCCCAGCGCACCGTGCCCGAGTACGGCATCGGCACCCCGCAGCGCCAGCCGAGCCTCAAGCCCGGCCTCGGCGCGGCGTTCCTCGGCGTCGAGCAGCTGGCCGCCGTCGCCGCGAACCCGGCGATGCTGCCATGAACGCCTGACCACCGGCACCAGGCGGCGGCAACCGTGCGAGGCTGCCGCCGCCCGGCACCGGAGCTGGTGTGTTCCCGCGTCAACCGTGCGGGCCGGTGCCCGCGAGCTTGTCGTTGATGCGGTCGGCGTCGGCGTGGCCGAGGTCGCGGAGGATGGACTGGGCGTCGCGCCACGCCTCGGCGGCGGCCGCCGGGTCGCCCGAGGCCAGCTGGGTGTCGCCGAGGCGGTCGAGCGTGGCGGCCTCGTAGAACCGGTCACCCAGCTCCCGCCGCAGCTCGACGGCCCGCCGGTAGCAGCTCACCGCCTCGGCGAACCGGCCCAGGTGATGTTCGGCGTAGCCGAGGCTGTCCCAGGTGGCGGCCTCGCCGTCGCGGTCGCCGATCCGCTGCTGGATCACGAGCGCCTGCCGGCACGCCGTGATGGCCGGGGCGTGCTCGCCGAGTTGCACGTGGCACCAGCCGGCGGAGTTCATGGCGTTGGCCTGGCCGGGCAGATTCCGCGCGAGCCGGAACAGCTCGAGGGCGTGGCGGGCGTGCCGTAGCGCGGTGCGATGCTGCCCGCGGTGCTCGAACACGGCGCCGAGCCCGAGGTGGGTCTGGGCCTGCCCGTCATGGTCGCCGTCGCGGGCGAACAACCGCAGCGCCTGCGCGTAGTGGATCAACGCGTCGTCCTGCTGGCTGAGTTTTGCATGGGCGCGGCCGAGGTGGTGGTGCGCGTGGGCCTGGCCGCTGCTTTCGCCCAGCCGCTGCGCCGCCTGTAAGGCGAGGTGCTGGGTCGTCACCTGGTCGTGCCAGTGCCCGCGCCACTGGAAGTACGTGCACAGCACCCAGGCCAGCCGGATGGCGAGCGGTTCGCGGCCGGTGGCGGCCAGCCTGGTGAGCGCGACCAACGTGTGGTGCTCGGTGGTCAACCAGTCCATCGCCTCGTCCCGGTCGGCCAGCGGACAGGTGGCGCCGCCGTCGGTCAGCGGTTCGAGCGCGATGCTCGGCTCGCGGTGCGGCAGGAGCAGCCGGTCGGCGTCGCGCGCCGTGTGCAGGTAGTGCTCGATCATCCGGTCCGTGGCCGCCCACCGGTCCGCCGGGCTGTCGACCTCGTGCGCCATCTCGGCGGCGTAGGCGTGCAGCAGATCGTGGACCGCGAAGCGACCCGGCACCGGCTCGGCGGCGAGGTTCGCGCGGGTCAGCTCCGCGAGGACGGCACGGGCCTGTGCCGGCGCGAGCCCGGCCAGCGCAGCGGCGGCGACCAGTGACAGCTCGGGGCCGGGGTGCAGACCGAGCAGCCGGAACATGGCCGCAGCGGACGGCGTGAGGCCCTGGTAGGACCAGGAGAACACGGTGCGGACCACGCTGCCGGCGTCGTCGGTGGCCAGCGCGTCGAGCCGGTCGTGCGCGCCGTGCAGTTCGGCGGCGAGGTCCCGCAGCGAGAAGTGCGGGTTGACGCCCCCGCGGGCGGCGACCACGGCCAGCGCGAGCGGCAGCCGGGCACAGCGCGTGACGATCTCGTCGACGGCGTCCGGCTCCGCGTCGGTACGGTCGGCCCCCAGCCGGCCGGCGAGCAGGTCCCGGGCCTCGTCCCGGGTGGGCAGGTCCAGCCGGAGCGGCCGGGCGCCGTCGGTGGCGACCAAGCCGGCGAGCTGATTGCGGCTGGTGACGACGACCAGGCAGCCCGGCGCCGCGGGCAGCAGCGGCCGGACCTGCGCAGAGTCGCGGGCGTTGTCGATGACCACCAGCATCCGCCGGTCGGCGAGCAGGCTGCGCAACAGCGCCGAACGGGCCGCCACGCCGGCCGGGATCCGCTCGGGCGGGACGTGCAGGGCGTCCAGGAGCTGCCGCAGCGCGTCCGCCGGGTCCAGGGCGCCACCGGACGGTTCGAAGCCACGCAGGTTCAGGAAGAGCTGGCCGTCCGGGAACCGCCCGCTGACCTGGTGCGCCCAGAACACGACCAGGGTGGTCTTGCCGACCCCGGCGGTGCCGGCCGCCGCCACCACCACGGGTCCGCCGGCGGACGGCCGCTGCGACCAGTCGGTCAGCATGGCGAGCTCGCGGCTCCGGCCGACGAAATGGTGCGGCGACGCCGGCAGCTGGCGCGGGACGACCGGCGCGGGCCCGGCGGAGTCCGGACGGTGGCGTTGGTCCTCGACCCGGTCGCGGGCGGTGGCCAGCGCACCCAGCTCGGCGGCGGTCGCGCCGAGCAGCGCGGCGAGCGCGTCGAACCGGTCGGTGGGCGGCAGCGTGCGGCCGGTCAGGTACTCGGCGATGGCCGTCTGTGACCAGCCGGTGCGGCCGGCCAGCTCCCGGTAGGTGAGCGGGCTGGCCTGGCGCTCGCGGGCGTGCCGGCGCCGTAACGCCCGCAGCAGGCCGGCCAGATCCGTGAGGGTCTGGACGCCGGCCGTTCTGGTCACCAGGGAGTCGTGCGGCTGCCGCTGAGCACGCGGGGTCATCGCCTCGCATCTCCGATCTCGCATTCGCATCGTTGTGCGCCGATGTTCGCCATTGTCCGGCGTCGATCGGAATGGTGCCACGGCGGCGTCGCCGTCGATAACCATGGGCGGGCGACCTGCCCCCTTTGATCAAGGAGTGTCACATGCGTCGAGTCAAGCTGCTGCTGGCGGCATCGTTGGCGATCGGTGCCGTCCTGGCCTCGGCCGCGCCCGCCCAGGCTTCAGCGCGGTCCGCCGCCGCGACCTGGAACTGCTTCACCACCCAGAACCTGTGCCTGTTCTACGGCAGCTTCAACCAGGGCAGCTACGTCTTCTTCCAGCCCGGCGTCAACGACGCCAACCTCGCCGACAACATCTTCACCCCGAGCGGTGCCGGTCAGGGCCAGTCGGCGACGAACAACACCCGCAGCGCCTCGAACTACAACGCCACCCACCCGGTCGTGCTCTGCTCGGGCATCAACTACAGCGGCGTCTGCCGGATCCTCGCACCCAATGACGACTGGACGTTCGACCCGTCGTTCTGGGCCAACGTCGAATCGTTCTACTGGGGGCAGTGAGCCGCAAGCCCGCACCGGGCGGCGGCAACCGTGCTCAGCCGCCGCCCGGGCCTGTGCGCGGATGGAGCCGTCGGGCCTCTCGTCGTTGGTGGTGCCGCGATCAGTAGGGCAGGGCCTTCTTGCCGAGCCCCTTGATCGAGGCGCGGACCTTCTTGCCCGGGCTCAGCAGCACGAAGCAGCGAAGGTTGCGGTCGCCGGCCTCCCACTGGAACTTCTCCATGCCGTCCCAGGCGACGCCGAGCTCGGTGCGGGCGTCCATCTGCGCCTCGGTCATGCCCAGGTACGCCGCCCCCAAGGTCCAGCAGCGGTCGAGCATCGACTTGCGGATGGTCTCGGCGGCAGGCAACGGGCCGCCGGCGGTGCCGACCTGGGCGGTGCCGATGAACTCGGCCTCGTGCGGCTTCGTGCAGTCGATCGGGGTCAGCCCGTTGACGTCGTCCCACCAGCCTTCGGCGTCCTTGGTGCCGTTGACCTCGAGGCACTTGATCGCGTTCGGGGCGCTCCCGGTGAGCGTTCCCTTCACCGATGCGGAACCGAACGCCATATTGCCGTACGCGTCGGTCAGCGTGAAGATGGAGCAGACGTAGGAGCGCAGCCCGCCCCGCCACGTCGCCTGGTTCGGCATCTGCACGTTGATGCCGAGCATGCCGGTGTGCCAGTCTCCGCCGAGGTATTCGTTGGCGGCCTTGTCGCAGGCCGCATAGGCGGCCCGGAAGCCTTCACTGCCGGACGCCGGCGGCTCGGATCCCTGCGCGGCGTTGCCGTCCACGGTGCCGATCAGGGCGACCTCGAGGGTGTGGCCGCGGTCGCACTCGATCGGGGCCGCCCGCACGAAGGTCGGGTCGAACGCCGGTTTCATCGGGCTGTCCAGGCACGTCCCGATGCTCGGCACGTCGAACTTCGGCGCCGCGAGGGGCTGCCAGTCGTCGAGCAGGTCGCCGTCGGCGCCGGAGGGACGCAGAGCGCAGCCCGACACCCCGAGCAGCACACCGGCGAGCACGACGGCGATCGCCGCCCGGACACGCATCATCATCGATTCCAGAGCCCCCGCGAAGTTCCACCGGACGGTGGAGATGATGACTGTCTTCGCCTCGCCGTGCGTTGTCAACCGCCGTACGGGTCGATGTCGATGACCAGGCGGCGCCGGGGGGAGTGGGGCGCCGTTCCACCGGACCATGTCGGCGAAGGAGCTTCCGTCAGGCCAGCTGCGGGTACACCACCCGCAGGTCGACGGCCAGGGCGGCCTTCGCGCCGGCGGCCGCGTCGTCGACGAGGATCTCCAGGTCCCCGCGGGCCACCCCGTCCACGACGGCGGTCGCCACGAACGCGGGGTCGAGCTTCGGGATCTCCCAGCGGGCCATCATGTCCGTGTCCGCGGCGCCCAGGTGCACGGCGCTGACCTGCGTGCCCTGCTGCGCGAGCTCGAGCCGCACGCCGTTGGTCAGGCTCCACTGGGCCGCCTTCGCCGCGCTGTAGGACGTCGCGTCCAGGAACGTGACCCACGACAGCACCGACAGCAGGTTGACGACCGCGCCGCCGCCGTTGCGGCCCAGGATCGGCGCGAACGCGCGGACCATCCGCAGCGTGCCGAAGAAGTGGGTGTCCATCTCGAGGCGGATGCTGTCCAGGTCGCCGTCGACGAGGTTGGAGAACGTCGCCACGCCCGCGTTGTTGACCAGCAGCGTGACGTCACCGGCGGCCTCCGCCGCGGCCTGCACGGACGCCTGGTCGGTGACGTCGAGCCGCAGCACCGTCGCGCCGGGCAGGTCGACGGCGCCGGGGTCACGGGCCGTGGCATACACCGCCGCCCCGCGCGCGAGCAGCTCCCGCGCGATGTGCAGGCCGAGCCCCCGGTTGGCGCCGGTGACCAGTGCAACGGACCCGTCGATCTCCATGCGGTTACCTCCTGGGGTGGTCCGGTCACCGTATGGCATCGGCCGGCCGCTGGACATCAGCCGTCCGTCCCGGACCGCTACCGGGCGGTGGCCATCTCCCACGGTGCCTGCGGGAGCACGTCGCCGGTCTCCAGCAACGACTTCAGGTTGGACAGGACCGCCGGCCAGCCGCTGGAGATGTCGTTGAACTCGGCCATGTCGCCGAGGCGCTCGTGCGTCACCGTGAGACGCACGATGTCCTGGTGCGGCTCGACGACGAACGTGACGACCGACGGATCCGGCTCCCCGCCCTCGGGGCCCTCGAAGGTGATGCTCAGGCGGGTCGGCGGTTCGGCGCTGAGCACCTTGCCGGCCCCGTCGTTGACGCCCGACCCGTCGGTGCGCCGGTGCTCCCACGCCGAGCCGGGCCGCCAGTCGGAGATGTTGGCGTGGCCCCAGAACCGCGCCGTGAGGTCGGCGTCGGTCAGCGCCCGCCAGACCTGCTCGGCGGTCGCGTGGATGTAGGTGACGTACACATACGTCGGCACGGATGCCATGGCGTGCTCCTCTGCGCGGTGTCTGATGCTCCGCAGTGCCCGCAGGCGGGGCAGGTCGAAGCCGGAGATCCAGCGCTCCTCGATCTCGTGGATCGGCGCCGGGTTCAGGTAGTGCAGGCGCTCCCGCCCTCGCCGCACGACGGTGACGAGGTTGGCCGCGACGAGCAGGTCGAGATGCTGGGTGGCCGACTGGCGGGCCATCGCCAGCTGCTCGCAGAGCTCGCGCAGCGTCTGACCGTTGCGCTCGCGGAGCCGGTCGAGCAGGAGCCGCCTGGTCGGGTCGGCCAGCGCCTTGAAGACCTGCTCCATGTCGCCCACGACCCATTATGCAGGCAGTTACCTGCATAATGTCAACCGGCATGATGGGCGGGTGGACTACGAGCGGTACCGGGGCGAGCTGATCGCGCACTGCTACCGCATGCTGGGCTCGTTCCACGACGCGGAGGACCTGGCCCAGGAGGCGATGCTGCGCGCGTGGAAGGCCCGCGACTCCTACGACGGCGACCGGGCCTCGGTGCGCACCTGGCTGTACCGGATCGCCACCAACGCGTGCCTGACGGCGCTGGCGGGCCGGGCCCGGCGGCCGCTGCCCTCCGGGCTGGGCGCGCCCGGCGACGACCCCGGCGTGCCGCTCACCCCGGCACCCGACATTCCCTGGCTGCAGCCGTTCCCCGACGCGCGGGTGGACCAGCAGGTGCGCACCGACCTGCGGATCGCCCTGGTGGCGGCCGTGCAGTTCCTCCCGCCCCGCCAGCGGGCGGTCCTGCTGCTGCGCGACGTGCTCGACTTCAGCGCCGCCGAGGTCGCCGGGCAGCTGGACACCACGGTCCCGGCCGTCAACAGCGCGCTGCAACGTGCCCGTGCCGCGCTGACCGGCGTCGGCGACATGGACGAGGTCACCGAGCCCGACGACCCGCGCACGCGCGCGGTCATCGACCGGTACGCGCGGGCGTTCGCGGCGGGCGACGTGCCGGCCCTGGTCCGGCTGCTCACCGACGACGCGATCCTGGAGATGCCGCCCGTGCCGCTGTGGCTGCGCGGCAGCCGGGACTACGGCCTGTTCATGGATCGGGTGTTCCGGACCCGCGGCACCGGGTGGGCCGTCAAGCACCTCACCGCCAACGGGCAGCCGGCGCTCGCCGCGTACGCCCCGCAACCCGCCGGTGGGCTCCGGCTGCACACGCTGCAGGTCTTCAGCGTCACCGGCGGCCGGGTGGCGCGCAACGTCACGTTCGCGGACCCGGCCGTGCTCGGCCTCTTCGACCTGCCTCGCGAAATTCCTTCCGACGAGTTGCGCCGGCCGCGATGAGTTCCGGCGGTGCCGCTGGTACATACCCGGCGAGCACCGACCGAGAGGACACCATCGTGAGCGTCATCGTCATCGAGTTCATCACCCTGGACGGCATCGTGTCCGACCCCGACGGCAGGGACGGCACACCGACCGGCGGCTGGGCGTTCCGCCACGGACCCGGCGCGGTCGCGGGCGACAAGTTCCGCCTCGGCAGCACCCTCGACGGGGGGACCCTGCTGCTGGGCCGCGTCACCTGGCAGCACTTCGCCAAGCTGTGGCCGCACCGCGACGACCCCTTCTCCGCCCGCATGAACGCCGTGCCCAAGCTCGTCGCCTCCACCACCCTGCCCGACGTCTCGGCGTGGGCGAACTCGTCCGTCATCGCCGGCGACCTCATCGGCGCCGTCAAGCGGGCGCAGGGCGACCTGATCGTCGCCGGCAGCCTCAGCATCGTGCACGCGCTGCTGGCCGAGGACCTCATCGACGAATACCGGCTCCTGACGTTCCCCACCATCGCCGGCACCGGGCAGCGGCTCTTCCCCGACTGCCCGCCCACCTACCTGGAATGCCGGTCGGCCGAGCACCTCGGCGACACCGTCCTCAGCCGCTACCACCGCCCCGCACGATGACGGCCGGCGTCACTCGCGCTCGACGCGGCGCAGCCCCTGCGCGGGTGTCCACCACTCGACGACGAGCAGCGTGGCGGCCTCGTTGAGGTGGGTGTGCACGACCTCGGCGATGTCGGCCTGGAAGCGGTCGCCGTCCGGCCCGTCGGTGACCGCCCCGGCCGAGACCGCCCGGCCGGAGACCTTCGCCTCGCCCGGCCACGCCGCCTCAGCGCCCTCGACCGGGTCGACCGTCGCGCTGTGCAGGGCGAAGCGGGGATCCCGGCGCAGATCAGCGCCCTTGCGGGCGTTCGCCATCGAGCCGAAGACCAGCTCGCCGTCCTCGAAGACCACCTCGATGCCGGAGATCCGCGGCGCCCCGTCGGCGCGCAGGGTGGCGATGGTCTTGTGCCTGTGGGCGTCGAACAGCGCCTGCACCCGCTCAGCGAACTCCGGCGCTGCCTGTTGGACGTCTCGCCATGCCGTCATACACCGATGATCGCACCGATGGCCGGCACCGGGGCTTCGGCCCCGTTGCCCGCCGTCGCCACCCTCGGCACCTTGCAGGCGTTACGGGGTGAAGGCGGTGATCGGTGTGCCGGTCGCCTTCTCGTAGAGCAGCACGTGGCTCAGGTCGACGCGGCGGCCGTCGGGGAGCCTGCGGGTCGTGGGCCACAGCAGGGACCGCAGGCCCTGGTGCTGCACGACGTCGAGTGAGGCGGACGTTTCGAGCTGCTGCCCGTTCGCGTCGCACCAGGCGACGACGGCCGCCCAGAAGCGGTTCGCGGTCTCCCAGCCCTCGACCGTGCGGGGGCCGCACATCGGCAGGAGTTCCTCGACGGTGAGGAGGCCGTCGGTACCGTGGGACGCCGCGTTCTGCAGGTTCTCGATGAACTTCAGCGCGACGATCTGCGCGTCGCCGGGCTGCGCGAGGAGGTCCTCGACGACGGCGAGGACCGCCGTGATCCGGGCGTTGCGCCGTGGTGCGACCTCCATGACCAGGTCCATCATCGGGACCGCGCCGCCGCCGGTCGGCAGCCCGGCGGCGGCCATGAGCCGCTCTGCCGGCGGCAGCGCGCGGCGCTTGAAGAGTCCCATCGGCGTCAACCTTCCCCCGGCCGGCGGTGTCCGGCGGACATGATCATGCCAGGTGGATCGGTATGCTGGGGGTGGCCGGGTACTGGCGAAGGTGGAGCACCACCGGGGACCCGGCCGGATCGAGGGTGTGGCGCCGACCGCCTGGGTGCCTCCGGAAGCAGACGTCCTGCGATCGGAGGCAGTATGAACCTGCGGTATGGCATGAACCCGCACCAGCAGACGGCGACCGCGACGCCGATCGACCCCGGCACCCGGCCGTTGCGGGTGGTGCGCGGGGAGCCGTCGTACATCAACATCCTCGACGCCGCGGGTGCCTGGCAGCTCGTGCGGGAGGCCGCGACCGCGCTCGGGCGGCCCGTCGCGGCGTCGTTCAAGCACGTCTCACCTGCCGGCGCCGCGACCGCGGGTCCGCTCGACGCGGTGACGGCCGCCACATATCAGCTGGACCCGGCGGCGACCGGGGCGGTGACGGGCGCGTACGCGCGGGCCCGTGACGCCGACCCGAAGAGTTCCTACGGTGACTTCGTCGCCGTGTCCGAGCCCGTGGACGAGGAGCTGGCGGACCTGCTGCGGCGGGTGGTCTCCGACGGCATCGTCGCACCCGGATACGAGCCTGGCGTCGTGGCGTCCCTCGCGGCGAAGAAGGGCGGCCGGTTCCTCGTCGTGGAGGCCGACGCGGCGTTCGAGCCACCCGCGGTGGAGGCTCGCGAGGTGTACGGGTTGCGCCTCACCCAGCCTCGCGACGGCGTACCGCTGACGCGGGAACTGCTCACGGATCCGCGGCTGCCCGCTGCGGCCGTCGACGACCTGCTGCTCGGCCTTGTCGTGGTGCGGCACACGCAGTCGAACTCGGTCGCGTACGTCCGTGACGGCATGGCGCTGGGGATCGGCGCCGGGCAGCAGTCGCGGGTGGACTGCACGCGACTGGCCGGCGCCAAGGCCGACACGTGGTGGCTGCGCCGCCACCCGTCCGTGCAGGCGTCATCGGCGCGCATCCAGGACCGGGTCGCGGAGCAGCTCCGCAGGGCCGGGGACGTCCCCGACCCGGCGGCGTGGCTGCGGGCGCTGGACCGGGTCGCGTTCGTGTCCGACGGTGCGCTGCCGTTCGCCGACAACGTCGAAGAGGCGGCGCGGCACGGCGTGCGGTACATCGCCGAACCCGGCGACTCGATCCGGTCGGCCGCGGTGCAGCAGGAGTGCGACCGGCGCGGCATCACCCTCGTCCGCACCGGGATCCGGCTGTTCCGGCACTGAGCGCGGGCCCGCACGGGACGTACTGGTAGAACAGCGGCTCGCCGTCGGCGGCGAACGCCTGCAGGGCGGCGGCGTCGTCGGCGGCGAGCACGTCGGCGACGTAGGCCATCCCGGTGTCGAACAGCGGCGCCGTGTGCAGCACCGCCCGGTCGCCGTCCGGTGCGCGCAGGGTGGCGATCTCGCGGTACAGCACGGACACGACGAGCACCTGCTCCGTGCCCTGAAAACGGACCACCAGCAGCGACGGCGGCCCGCCCGCCGCGCGCGAGAGCTGCTGCACGTCGCGGTCCCAGTGCTGGTCGCACATCAGCGCGCGGCGGGCGCCGGCGACGCGGACCTGCAGGCACGCGTCGCCGGAGCCGGCCCGCTGCCCGAGGACGCTCCATCCGGTCCCGCCGACGGTGCCCTGCCGGAGCAGCTGGGTCGGCCCGGCCGGCGGGCGCGGCCAGTGCAGGTACACGGTGACCGCGGCGAGCAGCAGCACGACGACCACGTCCTTGCGGCTGACCCGCCACCAGGGACGCCGGGGCTCAGACAACGGGCACCGCCCGACCGCCGGCGTCGAACAGCTCCAGCCGGACGAACACCCTGCGCCCGCCGGTCTCGGTCAGGTCGACGGGGAACGCCGTGTTGCGCAGGTGCAGCGCGACGACCGGATGCGCGACCCCGTCGACGCGCCGGGTGGGCGTCTCCACGATCTGGCCGCCCGGCAACGTCGAGCGGACCCGGGTCACCTGGTCGGGCACGACGCCGAACTGCACCAGCTCGGTGACCAGCCTGGTGGCCGGGTCGACGGTGTAGAAGTCCCGCAGCTGCGGCGCCCAGCCGTTCGCGCCGTCGGGGATGCGTGCCGGGCAGTACGGCAGGATCTCGTCGCCACCGCGCGAGGAGGTGTCCCGGTGGAAGATCAGGCAGCCGTCGCCGGGCTTCACCGTGACCGCGTAGCCGTCCTCCCGGTATTCGAGCACTGGATCGACCAGGCTGCCGGGGATCGTCGGCACCACCAGATGCGCGAAGAACAGCACCAGCGCGATGCCGGAGATCCGCAGCGCGTCAGGCCATCGCTGCCACCAGGGCGGCCTCGGCGTGGCGTCGGATGGGCGCAGATGCCGAGACATGGCTCGATGTTAGGGACCCGGCGCCAGGGGTACGCCCAGCGAACCGCTCACGTGGCCGGGGCGGGGCGGACCAGGGCGGCGGCCGCGCGGACGGCGGCCAGCAGGGCGGTCGCGATCACCGCATACCCGGCGCTGGACGGGTGGAAACGGTCGGGGCTGAACAGCGCGGGCTCCGCCGCGAATGCCGCCGCGCTCCGCCCGATGTCCGCGACCCGGGCACCGGCGGCGAGCGCAGCCTGGGTCTGCGCCTGCTGCAGCGCCTGGCTGCCGGCCCGCACCGCGAGGCGCAGCTGCGGCGGCACCCACGGGATGACGCTCAGGTCGGGTGCCGGCGCGACCGCTGAGCACCGGCGGCGCGCAGGTCACGCACGGCGGCGCCGAGCAGCGCCGCGGCCCGCTGCGGCGGGACGAAGTGGGTGAGGTCGTTGGCGCCGACGATGATGAGCGCCACACCGGGCGCCGCCGCCGTCGCCCGCCGCACCTGCTCCGCCAGCCCCTGACTGTCCGCCCCGGGCACCGCGAAGACCCGCACCCGCGTGGGCGTGCCGGCCGCCGTCAGCGAGGCAGCCAGCCGCGCACCGACGGTGTCATCCGGGCTGGAGGCGCCCTGCCCGTATGCGATGGAGTCGCCGAGCACGGCGAGCGTGAGCGTCACACCCGTGGACAACACCGCCGCCGCCCCGTTCCTTCCATGCGATGCCGCGGCGACGATGCCAGACGCGGGGGCGGCTGTCGTGGTGCGCCGGGTGAGCAACGTCCTGGCGGGCTCGCCCCCGACTGCCGAATCGCCGGGGCCGACGACGAGGACGTGGCCGTGCCGGCGGCCCGGCTCGATGCTCTGGTGCTGCGGATCCCCCGGCGACGCGGAGAACCGCGGGCCGCCGAGCTGCCGAACTCCCGCCGGGTCGCGGGCGGTGGCCCCGCTCGGACACCGGTCCTGCTTCGAGGTCGACCCACCCGTGGGCGGGTCGACAACTCGCCGACCCCGACGACCTGGTCGGACCCGGCCTGCCGCGACCCGGCGGTCAACGCCGCGCCGGCGCCCTGCACCGGCTGCACGCGCCGGATACGGCGACTACCGCAGCAACGTTCCCCCTGCCCAGCGGCTGGACCTGCAGACCGCCGCGTTCGACGGCGACCCCGCCCGGCCCGGCGTGGGCCCGGCGTGGGCCCGGCGTGGGCCCGGCGCATCAGAACAGGACCTCGACCTGCGCCGGCGGTGGCGTCGGGCGTGATCTCACGGGTGGGCCGAACGCGGGCGCCGTCGGGTCCGCCGGCGCGTCCAGGGCCGCGTCCAGGTCCAGGGCGCTGTGCTCCGCGAGGCGGTAGATGCCCTGCACGCCCAGCGAACGGGTCAGCAGGCCGTCGTCGTCGACGTGCTTGAGGGTGCGGGTCGCCCGCAGTGAACGGTAGGTCAGCCGCCGCACCGCCTCGGCCGGCACCGTCGCGTCCTGCCGCAGGAGGGTGCCGGCCTCACCGAGGACGGTCTCGCTGACGCAGCCGTCGGCCAGGAAGCGCCAGTGCGGGAACCGGTCCGTCTCGCCGTCCTCGACGTCGCGGACGGCGGTGACGCGCATCCTGCCCAGCACGTAGAGCCGCTGGGCGAAGACGCCGATCGGGTAGACCAGGTCGCCGGCGGTGACCTTCGCGCGGGCGAAGCTGGGCAGGGAGAGGTGCGGGCCGCCGAACAGCACCTCGAGCGGCCGCCCGGCCATGACCGCGGCCCGGGCGGCGAGGCAGCGGTCCTGCGGCCAGAAGACCGTGTACGCATCGCTCACGTTCCGGATCGTAAGCGCGGGGTACGACAGTTCCGGCTACGGTGACGCAGTCCGAAACGCCTTCTGCAGGGAGTACGCGATATGGCACGGGTCGATCCGGTTGAGATCCTGGCGAAGGTGAGCGAGGAGAACGGCAAGCAGCGGGCGTTCGAGGTGTGGCGGCACAAGGCGACGAAGGCCGGCTGGCCGGTGACCGTGGAGTCCGAGTCGGTCGACCAGCCGGGGCCGGAGTGCGGCATCGTGGAGATCGAGGGGCTGCGGTACACCATCCGTCACGAGCCGCGGGTGCGGCACCGGGTCGCCGGCGAGTGGCAGTTCACGCACGCGGCGTGGGCGGAGCCCATCACGGGGGCATGACGCGGCTCTCAGTGCGGGCTCAGGCATTGAGGACGATGATCGAAGCATGACAGCGGTGTTGGAACGCCCGGCCGCGCTGCTCGTGGCCGTGTCGAGGCCGTGGTTCTGGCCGGTGTCGTGGGTGCCCGCGTATCTCGGCACCGTCCTGGCCGGGCACGCGTGGCTGCCGGACCGGGCTGACGCGCCCCGGGCGCTGGTGGCGCTGCTCGTGCTCGGGCCGCTGATCTGGGGTGCGGTGCTCGCCCAGAACGACCTGCAGGACCTGCGCAGCGACCGTGACAACCCGCGCAAGGCGACGGCACCACTGGTCACCGGCGCGGTCTCCGCGAAGCGTCTGCGGATGTGGTACCGGTGGATCGCGCTCACCGCCGTTGCCGCCGCGCTGTACGTGGGGCCGCTGTTCGTGCTCGGCGTCGCCGGCGTGCTGCTGCTCGGCTGGGCGTACAGCGTGCCGCCGCTGCGGCTGAAGACCAGGCCGGGCTGGGACGTCGCGGTCAACGCGCTCGTGGTCGGTGTGGTGTCGCCGGCCGCGGGCTGGGCGATCACGCGTCCGCCGTGGGAGTTTCCGTGGCAGTTCGGGCTGATCGGCCTGCTCTTCGCCGCCGCCCTGTACGTGCCGACGACCGTGACCGACCTCGCCGCCGACACCGGAGCCGGCGACACCACGTTCGCGGTGCGGTTCGGGGCCCGGTTCGCGCACCGCCTCGGCATCGCGCTGTGGGGGTCGGCGCTGGCGTTCTCGGTGCTGTGCGCGTGGCTGGACGTGCTGGTGCCCCGTTCGACGCTGGTACCGCAGCTGCTGATGACCCCGGTGCTGCTGGCCGGCTACGCGATCCTCACCCGCCGGCCCACCATCACCAGGCTGGCCGTGCTGTCGGTGCTGTTCGGGATCCCCACGATCGGCTTCGCGCTCGCGTACATCGGCTGAGATCCGACCCGGCCCGAAGGTGTGCTCAATCGAGTTGGCGGAGCGATTGAGCCACCAGGTCGTTGAATCGCGCGTACAGCTCATCGAGGAGATGATTCGCCTCCTTGGCCTCCTCCAGGGTCGCGGCCCAGACGGCCTGCCTCGCCATGGCACGGGTATCACGCGCGAGCGTCCGCACATCGTCGTCGAAGACCCGGGCGCGGGCGACCTGCAGCCGGATTTCGGCGTCGGCCCAACCGGCCGCGGTCGGTGTCTCCCATCGTCGCGCCGGCCAGCTGGATGTCTGACGCATCTGGGCCAGCTGCCGGTCGAGTTCGTCGTACACGGCCTTGATCATGTCTGCGGCCGCGTCCTGCAGGGCCGTGATGCTCTCGCGCTGGAAAGCGTCGCGTCGTGCCCGGCTCGCCTCGGCTCGCTCATGGTCACGTGCCTCGCGTTCGCGTCTGCCGGCCAGTTGTACCTGGTACACGGCGACGACAGACGTTGACACCGAACCGAGCAGAACGCCGATGAGCCCGAAAACCGCCTCAGCCGCCATGCCGTTGATTCTGACGCAGGGCGAAGACCTGTGATCCGAGCAACCCGACGGTCACCGGCGAACTGCTGGCCGAGGCCGCGCTGCGGGTCCTCGCGCCGACCTACGACCGGCCCCGCGCCGCGCTGAGCGGCCGGGGACAGCGCCACTTCGGCCGCACCGTTATGATCTTGCGACGTGACGACGTTCCCGTACAAGCCCGGCAGCCCTGAGGGTCTCGCCGCCCGGTGGGTGCAGTGGGTCGCCGCGACCGGGCCGTTGCGCAACCCGGTCCTGGACGACACCGGCCGGCACGCGCACCGCCGCCAGCCCGGGGACGTGTGGTTCCTGGCCGGGTGCTTCGGGGGCGCGGTCCAGCGGCAGTGCACCGTCCCGGCGGACCGCCCGCTGTTCTTCCCGGCCTTCAACATGTGGTGCCCGGACGGGACCTACATCCCGCCACTGCCGGGGGCGACGGGTGAGGCGTACGTCGACGACGTGCGGCACCCGGTTGAGCCGATCGACGCGTCGGAGCTGTTCGAGGTGCGGGGCGCCTTCCTGAACCCGGTCACCCGGCGGCGCGGCGCGGTCGGCATGCGGGTGTGGGGTCTGTGGGCGAGCGTCGACCCGCTCGAGCCGGGGGAGCACCGGGTGCGTTTCACCGGCACCGACGGGCACGGCTTCCGGGTCACCGCGATGTACGACCTGACGGTGGCCCGATGACCGCCGACGACGTCTACGACCAGCCGATCCGGGTCCAGTTCGAGGCGTTCCTCGACGAGCACCGCGCGGCGCTCGGCGAGTGCCTGGACGGCCTCACCGAGGAGCAGGCCCGGCGGTCGCTGGTGCCGTCCCGCACGACGCTGCTCGGGCTCGTCAAGCACGTGACGGTCGTGGAGCGGGTCTGGTTCGACGAGGCCATCACCCGGCGGTCCCGCGCCGAGCTCGGCATCCCCGCGACACCGGACGAGACGTTCGTCCTGGACGACGCGGACACGATCGCCTCGGTGCGTGCGGCGTACCGAGAGGCGTGCGAGGCGTCCAGGCGGGCGACGGCGCCGCTCGGCCTGGACGACGTTCTGCCCGGCAACCGGCGCGGCCCGCTGCCGCTGCGCTGGGTCTACCTGCACGTGCTGCGCGAGCTGGCGCAGCACTGCGGGCACGCCGACATCCTGCGCGAACAGATCCTCAGCGGGTAGCTACGCGCTGCGGCGCCGCTGGGCGGTGACCTTCTTCGCGGTGGTCTTCCTGGCGGCGGTGGTCTTCTTGGCCGGGGTCTTCTTGGCGGGGACGGCCGGCTTTGCCTTGGCCACGGGCGCGGCCTCGGCCTCCTCGCGGAGGGCCTGCAGGCGCCGCTCCTCACGCTTGTTCTCCGCGTGCGTCTCACGCTCCCGGGTGAGCCACGCCGGCGGGTCGGCGGCCAGGGCGGCGATCTGCGCGGTCGTGAGCGGCTCCGTGATCCCACCGCGCGCCAGCCCGCTGTTGGACACCCGCAGCCGGGCGGCGACGACGTTGCGCGGGTGCGGCCCGTCGCGGCGCAGGTCGGCCAGCCACTGCGGCGGGTTGTGCTGCATCTCGTCGAGCTCCTCGCGGGACACCATCCCGTCCTGGAACTCCTGCGGTGTCGCGGGCAGATACACGTCAAGCTTCAGCGCCGCCGTGGAGGGCTTCATCACCTGGGACTTCTTCGGCTTGCTCACCGGGTCAGGGTAGCGACCCGGTGAACGCAAGCAGACATCGCCCGGACCGTGGTGCCCGCCGTCACCCCGGCGGGTCCGGGATGCCGGGCACACAGGCGGGTAACCTGGCCGGGTCCCGGTCGAACTCCTCGGAGGTGCCATGCCCCAGCCCGAGGATCGCCCACCCGCGACGTTCCGCCTGCTCGTCGTCCCCGGAGTCACCGTGGACAAGTGGACCCGTGCCTGGTCCGAGCGGCTGCCGGAGGTGGACCTGCGGCTGGAGCCCACCGAGGCGGCGGACGCCGCGGCGCTGCTGTCCGCGGGTGCCGACGCGGGGCTGATCCGGTTGCCGGTCGATCCCCTGCAGTTCCATGCGATCCCGCTGTACACCGAAGCCACCGTCGTCGTCGTGCCCCGTGAGCATCTGCTCGCCGCCGCCGACCAGGTGACCGTCGCGGACCTGGCCGACGAGACGCTGCTCAGCCCGCTGGACGACGTGCTGACCTGGCCGGCGCCGCCCGCGGCGGTGCTGGCGGACCGGCCGGCGACCACGGCCGCCGCGGTCGAGCTGGTGGCGGCGGAGGTCGGCGTCCTGGTCGTGCCGCAGTCCCTCGCCCGCGCGCACCACCGCAAGGACCTCACGTACCGGGTCGTCACCGACGCGCCGGCGTCGTCGGTCGCGCTCGCGTGGGTCCGCGACCGACACACCGACCTGGTCGAGGAGATGATCGGGATCGTCCGTGGCCGGACCGCCAACAGCACCCGCGGCCGGACCCAGGATCCGTCAGCGCCGGCCACGCCGACCGCCGGGCAGCCCGGCCGGCAGCCCGCCAGACAGCCCGCCAGGCAGCAGAGCCGGCAGCCGGGCAAACCCGGCGCGGGCCGCGGTGCCCCGACCCGCGGTGGCCCGGCCAGCGCCGCGGCCGTTGACGACCGGCGAGCACGCCGGCAGGCGCGGCGGGGGCACGGACGCGGGCATGGACGTGGGGAAGGTCCACGCGGTGCTCGACGCGCTCGCCGCGGCCGGCTGCCCGTGCTGGATCTCCGGCGGCTGGGGCGTCGACGCCCTGGTGGGCCGGCAGACGCGCCCGCACCGTGACCTCGACCTCGCCGTCGACGCGAGCCGCGAGGCCGACGCGATGCGGGCCCTGGCCGCGCTCGGGTACACCGTCGAGACCGACTGGCGGCCGGTCCGCGTGGAGGTCGTCGAGCCCGGCGAGGGCCGCGTGGACGTGCACCCCGTGGCGTTCGACGGCACGGGCGACGGCCGGCAGGCGGGCCTGGGCGGCGCCTGGTTCGACTATCCCGGCGCCGACCTCGTCACCGGCACGATCGCCGGGCGTCCGGTGCCGTGCATCTCGGCGGGCCTGCAGCTGACCTTCCACACGGGGTACGAGCCGCGCGACGTCGACGTCATGGATCTGCGCCTGCTGCGCGACCTGGCCGCCCGGCGCTGGTAGCGTGCCGCTGTGCCGAGCCGCCTGTGGATCACCATCAACGCCAGACTGCGCCCGCTGGACCGGGGTGAGCGCTACGAGGACCCTCTGGAGGAGGCCCTCGACGCGAAGGCGCCGGGCAGTCACATCGGCGGCGGCGGGACGCTGCTGTCGGCCGAGGGCGAGCCGACGGTCAGCGACGTCGACCTCGACGTGGCCGGCGATGCGCAGGCGGTCCTCGCGCTGACGATCGCCACCCTTGAGGCGGCCGGCATCCCGAAGGGCTCCACGATCCGGCTGGACGACGACGCGCCCGTCACGTTCGGCGTCACCGAGGGGCTCGCGGTGTACCTCAACGGCACCGACCTGCCCGCCGAGGTCTACGAGGGCAACGACATCAACGACCTCATCGCCGCGCTGCTGGACGCGCTCGGCGCCGAGGGCGAGATGCAGTCCTACTGGGAGGGCCCGCAGGAGACGGCGCTGTACCTGTACGGGCCGTCCGCCGCGCGCATGGGCGACCTGATCGCCGGCATTTTGGCCGGCGCCCCGCTGGCGCAGCGCTGCAGGGTGGTGCCCCTGCCGACGACGCTGCCGCCGCGGGACTGAGGCGGCGTCGTGCGGCTGCACGTGGGATGTGCGATGTGGACGCACAAGGCCTGGCAGGACCGGTTCGTGGCGCACGCGCTGCCGGCGCACGAGCGGCTGCGGGCGTACGCGGGCTGGTGCAACGCCGTGGAGGGCAACACCACCTTCTACGCCACCCCGGCCCGGGACACGGTGGCGTCGTGGGCGCAGCAGACCGATCCGGACTTCCGGTTCGTGGTGAAGCTGCCGAAGCGGGTCACCCATGAGCGCCGCCTCGCCGACGCCGGCCCCGACGTCCGCGCGTTCCTCGACGCGATCGAGCCGCTGGGCCCCCGCGCCCACGCCGTGTGGATCCAGCTGCCCGGCTCGTTCGCCCCCGCCGACGTCCCGGTGCTCGAGGGTTTCCTGCGGCGGATGCCGTCCTCGCACCGCTACGCCGTGGAGGTCCGGCACGCCGAGTTCTTCACCGACGCCCGCGCCGCCCACCTCCTGGAGGCCGCCCTCGCGGGCACCGCCGCGGAGTGGGTGCCGTTCGACACCACCGCGTTCTTCCGCACCCCGCCGACCAGCGACGCGGAACGCGACGCGTGGACGAAGAAGCCCCGCATGCCGCTGCGCACGGCGGCGCTGACCGACCGCCCGATCGTGCGGTACCTCGGCCGCGACGACACCGACCGCACCGTCGAGGGCTGGCAGCACTGGCTCGACGTCGTCACCGCCTGGCTGCGCGAGGGCCGCTCGCCGACCGTGTTCGTCCACACCCCTGACAACGCCGACGCGCCCGCGCTCGCCCGCCGCTTCCACGCCGACGTCCGCGCCCGCCTGCCACAGCTGGCGCCCCTGCCCGACCCCGAACCGATCGAGCCGCTCACCCTGTTCTGAGACCGCACGCGGGGCGGCACCGGTCCTGGCGGCGCGGGTGTGCCAGGGCCGGTGCCTGTTCAGGCCCGCGGTGTCAGTACAGGTCGGTCGTGCTCGCGCTGCCGAAGCCGGGCGCGATCACGGTCAGCTTCGTCGCGTCCGCCGGGCGGTGGTCGGGCAACGACACCCGGCCGGTGCCCTCATGCGCCGGCACCGTGTACGACCAGACCCTCGGCGTGGCGACCCGGTAGTGCGTGCCCGGGATCGTGTACCAGGTGACGTACTCCCAGCGGACCTCGAAGCCCGTCTCACCGACGATGTTGTCGTCGAACGCCACCAGCCACTGTCCACTATAGAGGGATTCGACGTTCGCCACGGCCGGCACGTCGTAGGACTTGCAGCCGAGGTTCGGGTTGGTCGCCGGGGTGGTGGTGCCGGGCGGCGACACGTTGATCGCGTACGTGCAGACCGTGTGGGCGCCGTGCTTCGACGGCACCACGGCGTCGTAGCCGCGGTAGGCGCCGAAGTGCGGGTAGGCGGCGGCGACGTCGGGCCGGTACGTGTTGGCAACCGGCGAACCGGCGAACACGCCGTCGACGTAGACGTGCACGGAGAGTGGGCCGGCGCTGTCGACGTCGGCGGCCCAGCCGGTGATGCGCACGCCGTTGCCGACGAACGTCATGGTGTCGAAGGCGCCGCGGGGCGCGACGTCGGTCGGCCCGGGATCCGGTTCGGGGTCGTTGTCGTCGCAGGCGGGCGGCGGGATCGGCTGGTCGCACACCAGCTGGGCGTGCGCGGCGCCGGCGGGCACCGCCACGGTGCCGGCCAGTGCCAGCAGCATCGCCGCCGTGGCTCGGGTCAGGGTTCTCATCAAGGATGTGCTCCGTATCGGTCGCGTCATGGATGTGCCAGGGGCACATCGTGCGACCCGCCGCTGAACGGCCGCGTGCAATCCAGGTGCAGTCTCAGCAGCCCCGCGCCGCGACCGGGTCCGGGCGTCGCGGCGCGTAGCCGAACCGGCCGCCGAGCGCCGCCAGCCAGCCGGTGACGTCGTCCTGCTCGTCGAGGTCGAGCGCGGCGCGGCGGGCGAGGGTGTCCGCCTCGTCGTGCGCGCCGGCGGCCGCCGCCAGGTCGGCGCGCATCCACCGGGCGGAGCGGACCGCCCACGCGAAGCCGCAGCGCGTCCCGACCTCGGCCGCCTCGTCCAGGACCGCCACGGCGGCCGCCGGGTCGCCGCCGAGCCCGGCGACGTGACCGATACTGATCAGCGCCTCGGCGAGCACCCAGTCGGCGCCGGCGGCCACGGCCTGTGCGCGGGCCACCGGGCCCACGGCCGTGGCTTCCTCGACGTGACCGCGCAGGCCCAGTGACAGGGCGAGGTGCGCGGTCGCGCGGGCCAGGGTGACGGGCCGCCGGGCGAGGTCGGCCGCGGCGGTGATCGCACCGGCGCCGGCCGTCACGTCACCGGCGAGGTAGTGCAGGTAGGCGATGCCGGTCAGCGCCCTGGCCCGATCGTCGGCGTCGGCGCCCGGGGCGGCGTCGAGCCCGGCGCGCAGCCAGCGCAGCCCTTCGACGAGGTGGCCGCCGCGGTACCAGTACCACGCGAGATCGGCGGCCAGGCGCAACCCGGCGTCGGGGGCCTCGCCGTCGAAGGCGAACGCGAGGCGGCGCGGGTGTCGTCGTGGCCGGCGGTGAGCGCCCGGAACCACCGGCGCGCGTCCGGCCCGCGCAGCTCCCGGTCGGCGGTCGCGGCGAGCTCGGCGGCGTGGCCCAGGTGCCGGCGGCGGACCTCGCGGCGTTCGTCGTCGCGCAGCCGCCGGTCGGCGTACCGTCGCACGGTCCGCGGCATCCGGTAGCGCCGCGGCGACGTGCCGGGCAGCGCGGTGACCAGTGATGCGGTGATGAGCCCGGTGAGCGGGGTGAGGACGCCGCCGCCCGCGACGCGTCCGGCGGCGTCGAGGTCGAAGGTGCCGGCGAAGACGCTCAGCCTGGCGATGAGGTCCCGTTGCGGCGCGTCCAGCAGCCGGTACGTCACGTCGAGTGCGCTGTCGAGGCTGCGGTGACGCTCCGGGACGTCGCGGCGCGCGGTGTGCAGGGCCGCAGGGTCGTCGAGCCGTTCGAGGACCTGCGCGGGGGACAGCGCCGCCAGCTCGGCCGCCGCCAGCTCCACGGCGAGCGGCAGCCCGTCGAGCCGTTCGCAGAGCCGGGCGACGGTCTCCCGTTCGGTGGCGTCGCACGTCCACCCGGGCGTGACCGCGGCGGCACGGTCCAGGAACAGCTCCATCGCGGCGGTCACCGGCAGCGGCGCGACCCGGTGCGGCCGCTCGCCGCCGACGCGCAGCGGCACCCGGCTGGTGAGCAGGACCCGCAGGCCGGGCCGCTGCCGGAGCAGCCGCGGCGCGACGTCGGCCAGGGACGCGGCGAGGTGCTCGCCGTTGTCCAGCAGCAGCACGACGTCGCTGTGGCCGGGGTGCGTGGCGAGCGCCTGTGCCAGGGCCGGCTCCAGCTGCGCGCCGTCGGTGAGGCCGGCGAGTTCGACGGCTTGCACGTCGAGGCGGGCGTCGCGGCACACCTCGGCCGCCAGGCGGCTCTTGCCGCTGCCGGCGGGTCCGGTGAGGGTGATCAGCCGGTGGGTGTGCAGCAGCGCGCGGAGCTCGGCGACGTCACGGTCCCGCCCGACGAACCGGTCCGCCGGCGCGGCGACCGGCGCGGGAGCCGCACCGCCACCGGCTCCAGCTCCGCCACCGGCGCCGGCCCGCCGCCAGCGGCGGGGGTGCAGCAGGGGTAGCGCCGAGGGCGTGGCGGGTAGCGACGGGGGCGCGGGCGGCGCGGCGAGGCTGAGCTGCGGGTCCTGGCGCAGCATCGACTGGGCGAGGGTGGTGAGGTCCACGCCCGGGTCGAGGCCGAACCCGTTGGCGAGCAGCGTGCGGGCCTCGTGGTAGGTGGCGAGGGCCTCGTGCTGCCGGCCGGCCCGGTACAGCGCCAGCATCAGCTGGGCGCGGCCGCGTTCCCGCAGCGGGTGGTCGGCGACGAAGGCCGTGGCGGCGGCGACGGCCTCGGCGGTGCGGCCGAGGGCGAGCAGGGACTCGACGCGCAGCTCGGCGGCGACCTGCCGCAGCTCGGTGAGCCGGGCGATCTCGGCCTGCGCGGACAGGTCGTCGGTGAGGTCCATCAGCGCCGGTCCCCGCCACAGCGCCAGCGCGGCCTCGACGGCCCGGTGCGCGGTCGCGGGGTCCGCGGCGGCCAGGGCGTCGCGGGACTGCGTCACGCCGTGCTCGAACCGCCGGGCGTCGATCTGCTGCGACGCGGCGGCGACCCGGTAGCCGCGCTGGTGGCGCTCCAGGGTGTTGGCGCCCAGGACGCGGCGCAGCCGGGACAGGTAGGTCTGCAGGGCGTTCATGGCGCTGGGTGGCGGGTCCTCGCCCCACACGCCGCCGATGAGCCGGTCGACGGTGACGACCTGGTCGGCGTCCAGCAGCAGCGTCGCGAGGACCGCCCGCGGTTTCGGGCCGCCGAGCGGGACGGTTGCGCCCGCGGCGACGACCTCCAGCGGGCCCAGGATCCTGAACTCCATGCTTCTCCTCGCGTGCTTGAGCGCACCGAGGGTGCCACATGCGGTCCACCGGGCTCAGGCGACGCGGATCAGGCGGCTCGGCCCGGGACCGCGCTGAAGATGAGGATGAACCGGTACAATCCGGGGTCGACCAGGCAGGTGAACAGGACCCCGGCCACCGGCAGCGGCAGGCACGGCGGCAGCCGGATGCGCACGGCGGCGCACGCCACCGATCGGCGTGTCCGGGTGCGGTTTTCCGGCCGTGGCACAACGGTGAGTTTCGAAAAGGCTTTCGGCTCATTGCTCCGGGTCCATACGGTGTCGGCATGCTGCGACGGCCTGCCGGCTCCATCCGAAACCCGGTCCTTCCCGGATTTCACCCAGACCCGTCGATCCTGCGGGTCGGCACCGACTACTACCTGGCCACCTCGACGTTCGAGTGGTATCCGGGCGTGCGCCTGCACCACTCCCGGGACCTGGTGAACTGGCGGCCGATCGGCGGAGCGCTGGACAGCGTCCGGCTGCTCGACATGACCGGCAACCCGGACTCCGGCGGGATCTGGGCGCCGTGCCTGTCCTATGTGGACGGCCTGTTCCACCTGGTCTTCACCGACGTGAAGGCCTACTCGCGCTTCTGGGACACGCCGAACTACCTGGTGACCGCGCCGTCGATCGAGGGGCCCTGGTCCGCGCCGGTGGCGCTGCACGCCCAGGGCTTCGACGTGTCGATGTTCCACGACGACGCCACCGGGCGCAGCTGGCTGCTGTCCAACCGCACCGACTGGCGGCCCGGCCACGAATGGGCCAACGGCATCATCGCCCAGCAGTACGACCGGGACGCCCGCAGCCTCGTCGGGGAGGCCACCGACATCTACGCCGGCACCGCGGCGGGCATGACCGAGGGGCCCCACCTGTACCTGCGGGACGGCTGGTACTACCTCGTCACCGCCGAGGGCGGCACGGAGTGGTTCCACCAGGCGACCGTGGCCCGCTCCCGCGACGTCCTCGGGCCCTACGAGTCGGACCCGGCGGGGCCGCTCATCACCTCCGTGCACCGCCCGGACCTGGCGCTGCAGAAGGCCGGGCACGGCAGTCTCGTGCAGACCCCGGCCGGCGAGTGGTTCTTCGCCCACCTCGCCGGCCGGCCGCTCACCCCCCGCGGGCGGTGCGTGCTGGGGCGGGAGACGGCGATCCAGCGGGTCACCTGGACCGCCGACGGCTGGCCGCGCATCGAGGGTGGCGTCCCGCACGACGAGGTCGCCGGGCCCGACCTGCCCGCGCACCCGTGGCCGGACGAGCCGGAGACCGACGACTTCACCGGACCGGCGCTCGGCCCCAACTGGAGCACCCTGCGCCGCCCCGCCGCGAGCACGTGGGTGTCCAGCCAGGCGCGGCCCGGGCACCTGCGCGTCCGCGGCGGCCGCTCGCCCGGCGCGATGTCCGGCGAGAGCCTCGTCGCCCGCCGCGTCCAGCACGTCCGCGCCACGTTCGAGGCGACGGTCGACTTCGCGCCGACGCACTTCCAGCACCTCGCCGGGATCACCGCGTACTACAACAGCCGCAACTGGTACTTCCTGCACGTCGGGTACGACGAGACGGCGGGGCCGTTCGTCGGCATGCTGTCCAGCGACCAGGGCAGGGTCAGCATGCACGGCCCGGCCGTCCCGGTCGCCGGGCCGGTCCGGCTGCGGCTCGACCTCGACGCCGCGGTGCTGCGCGCCTCGTACGGCGACGCCGAATGGGGCCCGTTCGACGCGAGCATCCTGTCCGACGAGTACGCCCGGGACCCCGACGGCGGCTTCACCGGTGCGTTCTTCGGGCTGTGGGCGCTGGACATGACCGGAGCCGGACGGCCCGCCGACTTCTCCGCGGCGACCTACAAGCCGCAGCGCTGAGTTCGTCACGGCGGCGGTCGCGGATCTCCCCGCGGCCGCCGCCGCCATTACTCAGTGCGCCCGGTGGGACCACGGTGTGCGAATTCGCCGGGTACTTCACCTGTGCTCCCGATGACTCTGCACCGGGCTGAGCAGGGCTTCCGCGTCATAGGCTGCACATGCACGTGCATTTGCGTGTGACCAACGTGGAAGGGGGCACCGCGTGACCGAGACCGACAGGCGTCTGCTGGAGGGTGCGCCGTCGCTGTTCGGGATCGTCGCCGACCCGGAGGACGACGGCAACCCGTGCGTCGTCGCCTGGGGGCACCAGCTCGCCGACCGCGCCGTGACCAGCTGGTTTCTGGCGGACGGAAGCCTCGAGGTGGCCGTGTTCGGCTCCGCGGAGGCGGCCCTGGAGACGGCCGAGACGCTGTACCCCGCCCGCCTGGTCTGGGTCCCGCCGGGGTGCTCCGTGGCTTGATCCGGTGGCAGCTGAGGTGCGCGTCCGTGCGGCGCTCAGACGCCCCGCGCGGCGGCCGATGGTCCGGCGTGGAACCTTGGGAGCGGCACATGCGGGACTCGGACCGCCGGTCTCCGCGGCGCGACCCGGTGCTGCTCGGCATGGGCGCGTTCACGGTCGCCGTGGTGCTGTGGTTCCTCGCCGGCCCGGGTGACGGCAGGTCGTCCTGGCTGATCCAGACCGGCCTGGACGTCTCGCTGGTGTGGTTCGCCCGCCGGCTGGCGGCACTGTGCGCCGCGGGGTCGCCCGCCCGCCGGTTCTGGCGGACGATGGCGTTCACCGCCGTCTGCTGCGCCGCGGGCGACGGCTACCAGTCCTTCCTCGTGGTGCGCCACCCCGGGATGACCCAGGTCAGCGTCGTGCAGACGGGCCTGGTCGTCCTCGGCATGTCGACGATGGTCGTCACGATGCTGCGCCACCCGCTCGGCGCCGCCGGGCGGCAGCGGCTGCGGCTGTGGCTGGACGCCGCGACCGTCCTGGCCGGTGTCGCCGTGTTCCTCTGGTACTTCGCTGTCGGCGCCCACCTCGGTGCGGACCGGGCGGTGGACCGGCTGGCCGGCGCCGCCAACTCGGCGGTCATGCTGGTCATCGTCTTCGGCGTGCTGAAGCTGATCCTCAGCGACACCGCGCCGTTCACCATGGCCGCCGGGGTCGCCGGCAGCATCGGCACGGCCGGCACCGCGGTCGGCTCCTCCGTCGCCAACGTCCTCACCGGCGAGCCGAACCCGGCCCTGATGAGCGTCGCGCAGCTCCTGCCGTGCATCCTGGTCGTGTTCAGCCTGCGGCTGCAGGAGCTGCACAACCGGCGCGGCCGCGGCGACCGGCCGGCCGCCCCGCGGGGCCGCTTCAGCCGGATGCCGTACGTGGCGGTCCTCGCCACCCAGATCCTGCTGGTCGCGGCGCTCGTCGAGGTCCGGCCGGGCGCCAGGATCTGGGGCGTGACCGCCGGCGTCGTGGTCATCACCGTGCTCGTGTTGACCCGGCAGCTCGTCGCCTTCCACGACAACGACCGGCTGCTGACCGACCTGGACCGCAGCATGCTCGAACTGCGCAGCCAGAAGGAGTGGTTCAGCTCCCTCGTCCAGCACGCCTCGGACGTCACCCTCGTCGTGGACGCCGGCGACGCCGTCACCTACGCCAGCCCCGCCGCGGTGCGGATCCTGGGGATCGACCCGGCCCAGGCGCTCGGCGCGGTGCTGCGGCAACGCGTACACCCGGACGACGTCGACACCTTCGACGCCCTCGCCGCCCGGCTCGAGGCCTTCCCCGCCGGCGACGCGTCGGCCGCCGCCTCGGCGCAGGTGCGGCTGCGGCACACCGACGGCACCTACCGGTGGCTCGACGTCGTCGGCGCGGACCTGCGCGACCACCCCAGCGTGCGCGGCGTGGTGTACAACGCCCGCGACATCACCGAGGCCCGCGCCCTGCAGGACAAGCTGCTCCACCAGGCGACCCACGACGCCCTGACCGGCCTCGCCAACCGCGCCCTGCTCGGCGAGCGCCTGCAGCAGCGCGCCGCCGGCGGGCAGACCAGCGTGCTCGTCATCGACCTCGACGGCTTCAAGGAGATCAACGACGGGCACGGCCACCACGCCGGCGACCACGTCCTCACCACCGTCGCGAGCCGCCTGACCGCGCTGCTGCACCCCGGCGACGTCGCCGCCCGCCTCGGCGGCGACGAGTTCGCGGTGCTGCCCGCCGACCCGCGCCCGGCCCGCGTCGACGCGCTCGCCGAGCAGATCGTGGCAGGGCTGTCGGCGCCGATCGGCCTCGACGGCGGCGCGCTGCGCATCGGTGCCAGCGTCGGCGTCGCCACCGGCCCCGCCGACGACCCCGACCGGCTGCTGCGCGACGCCGATGCCGCCATGTACCGCACCAAACAGCACCGCAAGGCAGCCGCCACGGTCTGACCCGCCCGGCGCGGCCGTCGCGCCGCTTCCCGGGTTACCGCCCGCCGGCGTTCGCGGTCAGGCGGACGAGGCGGTCGGCGCCGCGGGCGTCGACGGTCAGCTCGTCGGAGAGCTTGGTGGCCAGCCACAGGCCACGGCCGTGCGGCTGGTCCGGTGGGGGAGCGGCGGCCGGCACGCTGAACTGCCACGGTGCGGTGCCGTGGTCGACGACCTCGACGACGAGCCGCTCCGGCTCCAGGATCAGGGTCACCACGGCGGTGCCGCCGCCGTGCTCCACGGCGTTGATGACGATCTCGTTCACGGCGACGGTGAAGGACGCCACCCGTTCCGGCGACAGGCCGACCTCGGCGGCGGCCTCGGTCACCCGGCGCCGGACCTCGGCGACACCGGTCACCGTCACCGGAGGCAGCGCCACCAGCACCGGAGGTGCGTCAGGGTCATCCCGCATGTCACATCCACAACGTCGTGCGCTGCAATCGGCGATGTCGCAGGCGGCCAGGACCCGCCGACGCCGTCGCTGCGTCCTCGTCGAATCACCATATAGGGTCAGCAAGCGCTTGTCGTTTTGCGCGAGGAGGGCCCATGGCACTGACACTGTCCACCACCCGTGACGCCGACACGATCACTGTGAGTGTTGCCGGTGACGTCGACCTGTCGACGGTGGCCGACCTGGATCATGCGGTGCTCGCCGCCGTCGACGACGCGACGGGCGTGGTGGTCGACCTGGCCGCGGTGACGTTCATCGACTCCGCCGGCATCAACACGCTGCTCAAGAGCAGACGGCTGGCCGACGAGCGGGGCCGGCACTTCCGGATCGCCAACGCGACGGGCGTCGTGCACGATGTGCTCGACCTGACCGGCGTCCTGGGTCACCTGTCCGGCTGAATCGCGGCCATCGTGCTCGATCCGACAGCACCGCGACGGTGCGACACTGACCAGCAGCTCGACGGGCGGAAAGCGTGAGAGGCAGGGACACGGTGCCGAGACGCGGCGGAAAGGCGATGGCCGACAGCGTGGAGAAGCTGCGCCGGCTGCAAGCGGTGACCGACGCCGCCCTGTCGCAGCTCGGCCTCGAGGACCTGCTCCACGAGCTGCTGGAGCGCACCCTGGACATCCTGCGCGCCGACAGCGCCGCCGTGCTGCTGCTCGACCAGGACGGCACCGACCTCGTCGCGACCGCGGTCGCCGGCCTCGACCGTGAGCTGCAGCACGGCCTGCGGTTGCCCCTCGGCGTCGGCTTCGCCGGCGGTGTCGCCGTGCGCGGCGAGCCGGTCGCCGTCGCACACGTCGACCGCGCCGGCGGCTTCGACAACGTGCTGCTGCCGGCGCGGACCACCTCCGTGCTCGGGGTGCCGATGCTCAGCAGCGGGCGCGTCATCGGCGTGCTGCACGTCGGCACCGTCGACCCCCGCTCGTTCACCCCCGACGACATCGAGCTGCTGCAGCTCGTCGCCGACCGGGCCAGCCTCGCCACCCAGGCGCGCCGCTCGCACCTGGACCGCGCCGCCGCGGTGGCCCTGCAGCGCAGCCTGCTCCCGGCCCGCCCACCGGCGATCCCCGGCCTGGACGTGGCGGTGCGCTACGTGCCCGGCGCCCAGGTCGGCGTCGGCGGCGACTGGTATGACGTCTTCGACCTGCCGTCCGGTCACGTCGGCATCGTCATCGGCGACGTCGCCGGCAGCGGCCTGCACGCCGCCGTCGTCATGGGCCGCATCCGCAGCGCCCTGCGGGCCTACGCGATGGAGACCGACGACCCCGCCGACGTCCTGACCCGCCTGGACCGCAAGGTGCAGCGCTTCGAGCCCGACGCCATGGCCACCGCCGTCTACGCGGTGCTCGACCCCACCCTCAGCACCGTGACGATGTCCAACGCCGGCCACCTGCCACCGGTCATGACCGGTCCGGACCGGCCAGGCCACCTGCTCAGCCTGTCGCCCGACCTGCCGCTGGGCGCCTACCGGGGCGCCGAGCGCCGCGGCACCCGCATGCCGCTGGAGCCGGGCCAGGGTCTGTTCCTGTACACCGACGGCCTCGTCGAACGCCGTGACCGTGGCATCATCGCCGGGCTGCAGCGGATGGTCGGCGCGCTGTCCCCGGGCACGGCCGACGCCACCTGCAACGCGGCGATGGCGCTGCTGGACAACACGGCACCCACCGACGACGTCGCCGTCCTGGCCGTGCGCCGCGTCTGACCGCTAGCCGTCCGCCATGTGGTTGCGCACCGCGGGATCCAGCAGCGTCCCGGCGTCCCAGTCGCCCTCGCCGCCGGCCGCTTCGCCCGCGGCGACGAACACGGCCTCGACGGGGCGCAGCCGCCCGATCAGCGCGTCGAGCGGGTATCGGTCGACGAACCGGGCGCCTGCCCGGTCGACCAGCAGCACGGCGAGGGGCCCGTCGCCGCCGAACGGCAGGTCCGGGTAGACGTTGCCGCCCCAGTACATGACCGGCGCGGCCTCCTCGGCGAAGCGGCCGGCGCCGGCGAGCATGAGCAGGTCCGTCTGGGTGCTGTAGGCGTCGGCGTGGTAGTCGTACAGGTAGATCTCCAGCGCGCCGTCGTGATGGCGGGCGAGGGTGACGCCGCCGGCGGCGCGGGCCGCCAGGAGCCGCAGCGGGGTCGCGGTGCGGGCGTCACGGATCGCGGCCACTGCCGCCGGGTGGTCGGCGATCGCGGCCAGGTCCCAGTCGGGGGCGTCGGCGTCCGTCCAGCCGGTCCACATCGCGGCGGGGTTGTCGATCACGTCGAGGCCCGGCAGCGGCGTGGCGAGCCACGCGTCGAAGCCGGCCCGCGACATCGGCATCCGGGTCGCGAGCATGTACGAACGACCCCCCACGGGTCACCTCCACCTGGTCGACGGCAGGCGTCCGACGATACCGGCGTCACCGGCCGGCGGCGTCCAGGAGGACCAGGTCGCCGGCGGACAGCCGCAGCGCGGCCGCGGCGACGTTGTCGGCGAGATGGCCGGCGTCGCCGGTGCCGGGGATCGCCAGGACGTGCGGGCCCTGGTGCAGCGTCCACGCGATGCGGACCTGCGCCGGGCTCGCCCCGTGCGCCTCGGCGACGGCCCGCACCGCGGTATCCTCGCCACCCACAGGGCCCGCGGCGGCCGCCCCGGCGGCCCGCCCGGTGCCGGCGATCGAGTAGAACGGCACGAACGCGATGCCCAGCGTGCCGCACCGGTCCAGCAGCGCGGCCTGGTCGGGGCGGACGCCGACGCCGTACATGTTCTGCACGCACACGACCGGCGCGATCGCGAGGGCCTCGTCGAGGTGGTGCGGGTGCACGTTGGACAGGCCGAGGTGCCGGATCAGGCCCGCCTGCCGCAGGTCCGCGAGCGCGCCGAACCGGTCCGCGACCGGGTCCGTGCCGACGACGCGCAGGTTCACCACGTCCAGGTGGTCCCGGCCGAGCTGGCGCAGGTTCTGCTCGACCTGCCCGCGCAGCTGCCCAGGGGCCGCGTGCGGCTCCCACGCACCGGACCGGTCCCGTGCGGGCCCCACCTTCGTGGCGATGACCAGGTCGCCGGGGTACGGGGCGAGCGCCCGCCCGATCAGCTCATTGGCGCAGCGCAGTGCGGAAAAGTAGAACGCGGCCGTGTCGATGTGGTTCACGCCGAGCTCCACGGCGCGGCGCAGCACACCGATCGCCTCGTCGCGGTCGCGTGGGACGGCGCCGGGCGCGAACGCCTCGCCGTGCTGCGGCAGGCGCATCGCCCCGAACCCGAGCCGGTTGACGGTCAGGTCGCCGAGTGTCCAGGTGCCCGCGGCCGCCGCGGAGATCGTCTGCGAAGTCATGCGCAGAGCTTCGCGCCGCGCCGCCGGTCGCACCGAATGATTCAGCTCCAGCCGAATCGTCGCGCGCCGGGTCGGTAGGGTCGGGTCGTGGAGGAGCTGGCGTTCTCGACCGCCGACCTGGCCCGCACCCGCTTCGTGGTCTCGCCGATGTGGGAGGCCGGGCCGAGTTTCCGGGTGCTGGCACGGGGGCGGGCGCATCCCGTACACCAGCGCTGGATCGACGACGTCCGGCCCAGGGTCGCCGCCGCAGGCCTGGACGCCGGGTGGCTCGCCGAGCTGATCCCGCCGGCCGGGTACGTCCCGGATTTCCTCAACCCGGCACCCGCCGGCGCGGCCCCGAACCTCGCCGAGGAGGTCGCCGCGATCCGTGCGACGCCGCCGGCCCACGTCCGCCGCGACCTCGACCGCCTCGCCCGGCAGGACGGTGGCCTCGGCCCGCGCGCCCGGGCCCTGCACGCCGACCCGGCCGCATGCCTTGCACGGGTCACCGGCGAGATCGAGGCGTACTGGGCGCTGGCGATCGCACCGTACTGGGCGCGCATCCGCGCGGTGCTCGACGCCGACGTGTTCCACCGCGCCCGGCACGTCGCGGAGCACGGCGCCGGGCACCTCCTCAACGCCCTGCACGCCTCCGTCGCGTGGGACGACACCGCGCTGCGCCTGTCCCGCCGGCCGGGTTCGCTGTCGCGGGCCGCGGCCGGGCCGGGGCTGCTGCTGATCCCGTCGGTGTTCACCGGACCGGACCTGTTCACCAGGTCGGCGCCGCCGGACCCGCCGCAGCTGGCGTACCCGGCCCGGGGTGCGGGCACCCTGTGGGAGACCCGGCCCGCGAGCGACGCCCTGGCCGCCGTGCTCGGCCGCGCGGGCCCGGCTGCTGGCGGAGCTCGGTACACCGGCGTCCACCACCGACCTGGCCCAGCGGACCGGCCTGTCCGCGCCGGGGGTGTCGCAGCACCTCACCACACTGCGCGACGCCGGTCTGGTCAGCGCCCACCGCGCCGGCCGCCGGGTGCTCTACGCCCGCACGAGCGCCGCAGAGGCCGTTCTCGACGCGGCCGTCCGATAGTCCTGCCGTCCGACGACGACGGCGCGCAGCCGGTCGACCGGGGGAGGCCGCGCCTGCGACCATGGCCGGCATGACGGTACGAGGAACGGCCGCCTACGACCGGGCCGGTGCCCTGCCGGAGCCCGTCGCGGCCGCGGTCCGCGCGGCGCGCCGGGCCGGTTTCGACAACTCGTGCGGACCGGAGCACGGCGAGCTGCTCCGCACGCTGGCCCGCGGTGTCGGCCCGGGCACGATCGGTGAGACCGGCACGGGATGCGGCGTCGGGCTGGCGTGGCTGGCCAGCGGCGCGCATCCGCGGGCACGGATCGTCAGTGTCGAGCACGATCCCACCGTGGCGGCCGTGGCCGCAGCGGTGTTCGCCGCCGATCCGCGGGTCGGGATTCTCACCGCCGACTGGCGGACGCTGGTCCGGCACGGGCCCTTCGACCTGCTCGTCCTCGACGGCGGGGGACACGGCAAGCAGGGCGCCGAACCGATCGACGTCGAAGTGTGGCTGCGCCCGGGCGCCGTGCTCGTCATCGACGACTTCACGCCGTCGCGCGGGTGGCCGCCGCTGTTCGGCGGGCAGCCGGACCACGCCCGCCTGCACTGGCTGCGGCATCCGGCCATGCTGACCACCGAGGTGCCGCTCACCCCGTCGTCGGCCAGCCTGGTCGGCAGGCACACGGGCGTCAGGAACGACTAGGCTGGCCCGGTGACCGACGCCGAGCTGCCCGTGTTCCAGTTCGCCTTCCCGGGGCCGCTGCGCGACGCGCTCGTCGCCGCCGTGCTGGACGGGACGAAGACCACCACGACCGCTCTGGCGCAGGACTTCGAGCTCGACGGCGACCCGCTGCCGGCGGCCGGGGACCGGGCGGCGGTGGTCGACTCGGCCGAGCGCCGGGTCGCGGTGATCGAGCTGACCCGGGTCGAGGTGCGCCGGCTCGGCGACGTCGACGCCACGCACGCCCGCGACGAGGGCGAGGGCCACGACACCGTCGCCGCCTGGCGCGCCGGCCACGAGGAGTTCTGGCACGGGCCGGGCTACCGCGGCTGGCTCGGCGACCCGCGGTTCACCGTCGACGACGACACCCCCGCCGTGCTGCAACGCTTCCGGCTCGTGCGGACACTGCCCTAGAGGGCGGCGCCGCCGTCGGCGGCGAGGGCGGCGGCGACCTCGGCGAGGACCGCGCGCCACTGGGCCTCGTCCTGCTTGGGCAGCACGTCGTCCCACAGTGGCAGGCAGCTGCCGCGCAGCTGGGTCAGCCCGGCCGGCCGGCCCATGAACCACAGGTGCAGGTGCGTGGCGCCGTCGCCGATCTTCGACGAGTGGACCCGGCCGATCCCGCCGACCGACATGACGGCCCGCTCGACCCGCTGCAGCATCGGCCCGATCTCGGCGGCCCGCTCCGCGGGCAGGTCGCCCAGGTCGTGGTGGCCGATCGGGCACAGCAGCACCACGACCGGTATCGCCGTCGGCCCGCCGGAGTGCCGCAGCATCCAGTGCTCGTCGGCCCACACCGCCTGCCGCAGCCCGTCCTGGCAGATGACGCACGCCTGCGGCCCGTCCTCACCGTTGCGCGGCGGCTCGGGCAGCACCGGCGGGTCGAGCGCGCGCACCCGCAGGTCGCCGTCGAACGGGAACGTGTCCCAGCCGGGGATGCCGTCGCCCTCGAACGGCGTGGACGGCCCGCCGACGGGCAGGTGGGTGAGGAACCGGTCGGTCATGACGACGATCATGCCAGGATGACGGCCATGGATCTCACCCGTCGGGTCATCGTCGCGCTCGACTTCGACACCGCCGAGGACGCCGAGGCGGTCGTGGAGCGGCTCGGGGACACCGGCCAGTCGTACAAGATCGGCCTGCAGCTGCTGACCGCCGCCGGTCCGTCGCTGGTCACCTCGCTCGCCGCGGCCGGCAAGGACGTCTTCCTCGACCTCAAGCTGTTCGAGATCCCCACGTCCGTCGCGGCCGCCGTCAGGGCCGCAGGCGTTCGCGGCGCGACCATGGTGAGCGTCCACGCCTCCGCCGGGTCCAGGATCCTGCGGGCCGCGGTGCGGGCCGCCGCCGAGTTCCCGCGGCTGCGCGTGGTCGCGCTGACCGTCGTCACCAGCCTCATCGACGCCGACCTCGCCGAGGTCGGGGTGACCGCGACGACCGGGGAGCAGACCGCGCGGCTGGCGCTGCTCGCCCGGGACGCCGGCTGCCACGGCGTGGTCGCCGCACCCCACGACGCGGCCGCGCTGCGCCGGCTGCTCGGCCCGGACGTGCTCGTCGTCACGCCCGGCGTCACGCTGCCCGTGCACCCGGACGCCGCGACCGACCACGCCCGCCCGGCGCACCCGGCGGACGCCTTCCGCGCGGGCGCGTCGCACGTGGTCATCGGCCGCGCGCTGACCCGCGCCCCCGACCCGGCGGCCGTCCTCGCCGCGATCGCCGAGGAGCTGCGGATCAGCGGCGCCGCAACGCGTCCAGCGGGGCACCGAACAGATAGTGCCACCCGGTGACGGTCCGCTGCCAGGCGTCGTACCAGGCCTGCTGCTCGTCGATGGTGACCACGTCCTTGCAGTCGGCCGGGTCGAGGACCTCGACCAGGTCCCGGACGTCCGAGCGGCGCCAGCGCCGCAGCGCGTACGCGACCTCGCCACCCGACATGCTCCGCGACATGCCCAAGCCGTGCACGTTGCGCCGGGCGCCGTTGCAGCACAGCAGGATGCCGTCCGCTTCGAGCGCGCGGCGCAGCGCCAGGAGCGACTCGTGCAGGTCCTCACCGGCCGCCGCCCACTGCCGTCCGTCGGGCGCCCGCAGTAGCAGGTCGTCGGCGTCGGTGCGGCGCAGCGCCCACTCGTGGGTGCCGTCCGCGGTGCGCACCCGCATCGTCCGCGGGCGCCCGTGAGCGGCGGTCAGGGCCTGCTCGGCCCGCTCCACCAGGGCGGGCACGAGGTCGGCGGCGGACGGCAGGTCGGTGATGAGGTCGACGGACTCACCGGCCCAGACCGGCAGCGGCGGGATCGCGCCGCGGGCCACGTCGTCCTGGTAGTCCTGCCGCGCCCGGGCGTCGGCGGCGAGCTCCTGCTCCCGGCCGCGCCACCGGTCGAGGTACGGATGCCCGAGCGTGCGGGCGGTGTACCGCGACGGCCAGCTCGACCCACGGGCGATGTCCAGCACCGCGCTGCGCTCGGTGTCCTCGGCGCGCCCGCCGACGATCGCCCCGGCGATCGCGGGATCCACGAGCGCCTCGCGGGTCGCCTGGAACCGGGTGCCGATCACGGCCCCGGCCGCGCCCAGCGCCAGCGCCGCCGCCACCCCGCGCCCGTCGGCGATGCCACCGGCGGCGAGGACCGGCACCGGATCGGCGAGGTCCACCACGACCGGCACGAACGGCAGCGTCGAGCGCCCGCGCCGCGCGCCGTGCCCGCCGGCCTCGGTGCCCTGCGCCACGATGACGTCCGCGCCCACGTCCACGGCCCGCCGGGCCTCCTCGAGGTCGGTGACCTGGACGATGAGCACGGCACCGGAGCGGCGGACCAGCTCCGCGTACGGGGCCGGGTCGCCGAAGGACAGCATGACCGCCCGCGGCCGGTGCTCCAGCGCCCGCCGCACGGCGTCGGCGTCGAGCATCCAGGTGAGGAAGCCGATGCCCCACGGCCGGTCGGTGCCGGCGGCCACGATCGGGACCTCCCGGTCCAGCCACGCACGGTCGCCGTCCGCGGCGCCGAGCATGCCGAGCCCGCCACCCCGGGAGACGGCCGCGGCGAGCGCACCGCCGGCGGAGCCTCCCATCGGCGCCAGCACGATCGGATGCGGTATCCCCAGCAGCTCCGTGAACCGTGTCGTCAGCGCCATACGCCCATCATCGGCTATCTCGCGCGGGCACGGATCTGCGCGGCGCAGCCCTCGGCGACCGGCGCCCACTCGGTGCCGAACACGTTCAGCGATGCCGCCTCCGGGTCCGATCCCTTGCGCACGACGGAGCCGAAGAACGCCAGCATCTGGTCCTCGCCGAACCGCTGCGCCAGGCAGGTCACGGCCAGCAGGGCAATGCCGTACCGGGCGCGGCGGTCGTCGTCGGACGCACCCTGCGGTATCCCGTCGAGCGTGACCGAGCCGTCCCAGCGTTCGGCGCGCAGGTAGCGCCGCACCGACGGCAGCCGGTCCCGGGTCCACGAGCCGTCCCGGTCAGCGACGTACTCGGCCAGGCCCTCCGCAAGCCACCACAGCGTGCCGGGCTCGGCGCCGAGGCTCACCACGTGCGCGAACTCGTGGGCCAGCAGGTTCTCCAGTCCGTCCTGGACGGGCTGGACCGCGACACCGTATGACCCGGCCGCATAGCCGTCGAAGCTGTCTGCCTGGCCGTTCCACCAGGTACGCCACTCCTCGGGCCCGGCGAGGTACACGACATACCGCGTCGGCGGCGGCCCCCACCGGGCGAACCGGTCGGCGATGTCGGCGGCCCTGTCGGCGGCCTGGACGGTCCGCTCGAGCTGACCGGCGAGGGAGGCCGGCGCGGCCACGACGACCCGCCGCCCGGCGACACCCTGCAACGCCGTCAGGTCCCACGGCAGCACGGTGCGCTGGAACTCGGTGACGACCGCCCGTCCGTCCCGCACCGTCCACGCGGTCGGCAGCACCAGGTGCACGGGCTCGCAGGCCGGGTTGCCGAGGCAGTACCCGATCGTCACCTTGACGGTCCACCGGTCGTCGGCCTCATCCGGCGTCTCCGTCACCTGCGCGGTCCACCGCGCCACCCGCAAGGCCCGCAGCGAGTGGAACCGGAGCGTGAACTCCTCGTGCAGCTCGGCGTCGACGGATGCCAGGTAGCCGTCCAGGTCCCCGCCGAGCAGCGCCTGCGCCTGCGCGGCGAGCCCGGCGTTGATGAGGTCGCCCTTCGCCCCGACGGGGTTCTGCGACAGGGCGGACGCGCTGGGCGCGGCGGTGCCGTGCGTCGCGCCGGTCCTGGCGGTGAGGTACAGCGCCGCCACGAAGACGAGCACGATACCCGCGGCCGCCAGCCACAGCCACCGCTTCGGCGGCTCCGGCGCGGGCGGCGCGGCGGGCCTGGCGGAGGAGGACGTGAACGGCAACGGCACGCCGTACCCGCCCGCGCCGACGAACTCGACGGGCCGCGGCTCGTCGTCCTCCCGAGTCTTCACGCGCGCAACCTACTGGATCTCCGCTGCCCCCGCTACCAGCACCGTTGGCGTACCGTCGCGGGCGTGTACCTCGTCTACGGGCCGGCCTCCGTCTTCGAGGCCGCGCGCGGGGTCGCTGCCGCGCTTCGCCGGACACCGGGACCCGCTCGACTGATGTGTGACAGCATCGCTGGGTGCTGATTGTGATGTGTGGCCTGCAGGGGACCGGGAAGAGCACGATCGCCGGGCAACTGGCCCGGGAGCTGTCGGCGCCGGTGCTGCCCGTCGACCCGGTCGAGGTCGCGCTGTGGGCCGCCGGGATCGACCGGGACCAGCCGACCGGGCTGGCCGCGTTCGTCGTCGTCGGCGCGCTCGCCGGCACGATGCTGAGACTCGGTCAGACCGTCGTCGTCGACGCCGTCAACGACGCCGAGGTGGCCCGCCAGCAGTGGCGTGACCTGGCCGCCCGGCACGAGGTGCTGCTGCGGTTCGTCGAGGTCGTCTGCTCCGACCCCGACCTGCACCGGCAGCGGCTCGATGACCGCCGCGACGTCGGGATCGCCGGCGACGCCGAACCGACGTGGGAGTCGGTGGAGGCCCGCCGCGAGGGCTTCGAGGGCTGGGACGACGAGCGCCTCGTCCTGGACTCCGTCGCCCCGATCTCCGACAACGTCCTGCGCGCCCTGGCGTACGTGCGCGGCAGCTGACGGGCGTTGCCCGGGCCGGGCCGGTCCGGAAGGATGCGGGGCATGGCCATGCCCATGGAGATCCTGGCCCGCACCGACTGGTCGGCGCTGGAGCACGCATACGGCTGCGCCGACGACCTGCCGGAGCGCCTCGTCGGACTGCTGAGCGGCGACGCCGACCTCGCCGGCGGCGCGCTCGCCGACCTCGACGCGGGCGTGCTGCACCAGGGCACCATCTACTCGTGCACGGCGCCGGTGGCGTTGTTCGTCGCCGCGGTGCTCGGCGACGCGCGCACGGAGCTGCCGTGCCAGACCGCCCTGCCGTGGGACGACCGGGTGCGCCCGTTGCGGGCCGCGCTGCTGGAGTGGCTCGGCGACGTCGGCGACAGCACCGCCTACAGCGACGGCATCCCCGACCCCGACGAGGCCGAGCAGGCCTGCCAGGCGATCAGGGCGGAGCTGTACCGGGCGGTCGCGCCGTTCATCTGGAACCCGGTCGCCTCCGTGCGCATCGCGGCGCTGCGGGCGGCCGGTCACCTCCTGCGCGCCCCGGACCTCGGCGAGACCCGCGAGGCGCTCGCCGGGCGGCTGCTGGAGGACACGTCGCGGACCGACCCCGTCGAGCGGGCGCATCTCGCGTTCACCCTCGACGGCTGGGACATCCCGCCGCGGCAACTGCTCAGCGACCCGGACGAGCGGGTCCGCGCGTACGCCGCCGTGGCGGCCGGCCTCGACGGCGACCCCGTGGCCCTCGCCGAGGTCCGCGCCGCGCTGCGCGAACCCGGCGCGATCGCCGACTGGTTCGACGACGACGAGGATCCGCAGCAGTCGGGCTGGTTCCTGCAGACGCTGGTCCAGGCGCTGCTGCGGCGCACGACGACGTTCGAGGAGGTCGAGCCGGAGGCGACCGTCATCGCCGCCGAGCCGGGCGGCTACGCCCGCGACCGGTGCCTCGAGGACCTGCTGCCCCGGGCCCTCCAGACGCCCTCCGAGGCCGGCCTGCGCTTCCAGCAGTCCATCGGACGCCCGTGAGCCTGCACTACGAGTGGACGCTGTCGCTGCGGCTGCGACCCGACGCGCCCGCGGCGTTCCTGGACGAGGTCCGCTACCACCTCGGCCTCACCGACCAGCCACCCGCGGACCCCTCGCTGGACGCCGACTGGCCGTGCCTGGCCGTCGACCCGGCCGACGACCGGCTGCCCGGCGGCGGCGCCGGCTCGCTGATCGAGCAGCACCCGTACCTGAACCGGCCCGCCTGCTTCGGGTTGTACGTGCGGCTGTACATGCTCGACGACGCGATGTACGACCTGGTGCAGATCGTCCCGCGCTGGCTCGCCCGGTGGTCGCTGACGCAGGGGTGGATCGGCGTCGCACGGGAGGAGCTCGCCCTGAACCCGTGGCTGAACTTCTACGTCCAGGACGGTCACGCCTACGCCGCCGAACCCGGCGGCACCCCCAAACCGTTCGACGACACGGCACCGCCGTTCACGCTGAGCCAGACCACCGACCTCCCGTAGCCTCCGCCCGTGGACGACGGACTGGACACGGCACGGGCGCTGCTGCCCGGCGCCCTGCTGGAGACGGTGGAACTGCTCGGCGGAAGCAGCCGGTCACGGGTGCGGCGCATCCGGGCCGACGACCGCACCCTGATCGTCAAGGAGTTCACCGGGGCCGGGGAAGGCTGGGCCCGGGAGGCCGCGGCGCTGTCCGTCCTGCCGCCGCAGGTCCGCGCGCCACGGCTGGTCGCGGCCCGCGCCGACCCGCCGACCGTGGTGATGTCGGACCTCGGCCGCGGGCCGAGCGTCGCCGACGCGCTGCTCGGCCGGGACCCCGCCGCGGCCGCGGAAGCGGTGGTCTCGTGGGCCACGACGATCGGGGTGCTCCACCGCGCGACGGCGGGCTCACGCGAGGCGTTCCGGGACGCCCTTGCCGGGGCGGCGCCGGAGTCGACCGTACCGGCGGACCTGCGGCAATCGGCGGACACCCTCGCCGCGCACTGCGCCGGGCTCGGCGTCGACGTCCCCGCGCACGCCCTCGGCGAGCTGCGCGCCCTCGGCACCCGCCTCGACAGTGACGGGCCGGCCGCACTGACGCCCGCCGACGCGTGCCCGGACAACAACGTGCGCACCGGCGACGGGCTCGCGCTGATCGACTTCGAGGGCGCGCAGTGGCGGCACGTGGCGTGGGACGTCGCCTACCTGACCGCGCCGTGGCCGTCCTGCTGGTGCTCGTGGCGCCTGCCCTCCGCCGTGACACGCCGCGCGCTGGACGCGTATCGGGCCGCGGCGGCGGTACCGGACACCGCCGCGTTCCGTGCGGACGTCGAGGCTGCCACGGTCGGGTGGGCGTTGATGTCGGTGTCGTGGTTCCTGCCGCGGGCGCTGCACGACGAGACCCCGGTCGCCGGACCTTCGCCTGCCGCCCCGGTCCGGGCCGCGCCGACCCGCCGGGCGACGATCCTGCACCGCCTCGACCTGGCCCGCCGCTCGCCCGTGGCGCCGGCACTGGCGGAGCTGGCGGCCCGCCTGCACGACGCGCTCACCGGTCGATGGGGAGCCGTCGCCCTGCGCGTCGCGCCCGCCTTCGACCCGCCGGCCGGTTCCGGCGGTGCCTGACAACCACCGCACCGGCCGGTGTCGCGGGTGGCGCTCAGCGTCGCCGGGCCGGCAGGACCAGCAGGGTGATGGAGTTCGCCGGGTACGTCGCATCGATCCTGCCCCGGTGCACCGCGAGGTCGTCGCCGTGCACGATCGTGTTGAGATCGGCGGGGCTGTAGGTGAAACGCTGCGCCGTGCCGTTGCCGTTGAAGCGGGCGACCGACAGCGGCGACGCCTGGTCGCTGCCCGTCTTGTTGACGACCATGACGGTCAGTGCGTTGTCGCAGAGGCGCTGCGCGCCGTACACCGCCAGCTGCCCCTGGTCGCTGCTGACCGCCGAGACGCTCACGTCGCCGAACCGGCTGCCCGCGCCGTCATAGTTGCGGTACATCCGGAACGCGTAGGCGCCCGGCTGGGCCGGTTGGGGTTCGCCCCACATGGTGGCGAGGTCGAGCCCCTCGCGGCCGAAGATTCCCAGGACGTCGGCCTCCGTCAGCGCGCCGTTGATGTCGTTCAGCGCGCCCCAGTTGTACTCGGTGATGGCGACCTTCGTGCCGGGGTAGTACTGCGCGACCCACGCCTTCATGGTGCGGATGAACTGCAGCGGTGGCGCGTTCACGCCGCCGGGGCCGATCCAGGACTCCTCGACGTACGTCGGATCCCACAGCGAGCGCGTGGATCGCAGCCGCAGCGCGTTGGCGTCGGGGTCCGTGCCGCCGCCGATCTGCGGGTAGTAGTGCTGGTCGAAGTAGTTGAGGAAGCGCTTCCCGCCGTGGGCGTTGCTGAAGTCCTTCATGTTCTTCAGGTACCACTGGGAGAAATTGAGCCCGCCGTGGGCGGCCGCGTCGGCTCCCGGGGCGCACCCGTCCAACCCGGAGGCGACCCATTCGCAGTAGCCCCAGCCCGACGGGCCGAGCACCGCGGCGCTCGGATCGGCGGTCTTGATGGCCGCCGCGGTCGCTGTGCTCTTGCCGCCCAGTTCGTCGTAGGACACGGCGTCGGGGTGCACGTCGCGGTGCGTGGCGTTCCACAGCACCGGTTCGTTGTCGAGCTCGTAGATCGGTACCCCGCCGCGCGCCGCGGGGCCGAATTGGCTCACCAGATGCGACACCATCTCACCGGCGAACGAGGCGTCCACCGGGATGGACGTGTCCGTGGGCACTGCGCCGGTGAGGTTCGTGCCGTTGAGCTTGCCGTTGCCGCAGTTGGCGTCCCACTGGTCGAACCCGTCCTGGGCGGGGAACCGGGTGGCCGGGAAGCCACAGGCGAACGGGTGTGCGCCGGGGGAGTCCTTGGCCACCCATCCGCTCATCGGCACGGTGACGACCTGCCTGGTACCGCGGTTCCGGTTGGTGGTGACGAACGACTCGACCGTGTTGTCGGGTCCGGCCACGATGTTCTCGAAGTACCAGTCGCTACCGGTGTTGTAGGTGTGGTTCTTGAAGTTGTACCGGGTGCTTGCGTTGCCGCCCCAGCGCGCCACCGGCAGGCCGATCTCGGCGGCGAACGCCGCCTCCGCTCCGTTCATGCCGTAGATGTCCGGACTGATCGCGTGCCGGGCGGCGGACGCGTCGACGGACAACGTGACCGCGGTGGCGGCCGAGGCGGGCTGGGCGGTCAGCACCCCCGCGACCAGTGAGACTGCCAGGCCCAGCGTCGTGGCCGCCCGCACCTTCCTTCGCCGTTGAGCGTTCATCACCGGTGCCCCCAATCGCCCGATCCATCGACATCCATCGACGAGCGTGGCCGGGTGCTCCATGTGGGTCAAGCCGCCCGCCGTCGAGGGCCGCCGGCGCCGGGGGTGCCGAGCCCCGCGCGCCTGCCCACCGTGGTGCGCATACGGGCCGAATGGGCGTCGATGCCGCCGTGCCGACATGCGGCGTCGTCGTCGGCGGCGTCGACCGCCGGCGCTGAACGTTACATGCGCGACGGGGGCCGGATGGTGTGTGTTCCGGTGTCGTGGCGGTCGTGCATTCGCCGACGGTCGTCGATGCCTCTAGCATCGACCGGCATCGACGTGTGGCTGCTGGCCGGAGGAGGAACCATGGTGAAAGGACCACCCGGCGGCAAGGCCGGACGACGGCATCGCGTGCTCCTCGCCGGCGCCCTGGGGGTACTGACCCTGACCGGCGCGATCGCGGTCCCCGGCGTGGCCGGCGCGGCCACCGGCCTCGGTGCCGCCGCCGCGGCCCGTGGTCGTTACTTCGGCGCCGCCGTCCAGCCGGCCAAGCTGACCGATCCGGTCTACACCCGGGTCATCGACCAGGAGTTCAACTCCGTCACGCCGGAGAACGCGCTGGAATGGGATGCGGTGGAGCCCGCCCGTAACCAGTTCAACTTCACCGCCGCCGACCGGGTGGTGGACCACGCCCGGTCACACGGCGCCGGCGTCCGGGCTCGAGGTCTGGTGTCGCCGAGCGCCAACCAGGTCGCCTGGGTAACCCTGCTCGGCACCGCCGACGATGCCCGAGTGGCGCTGCGCAACCACATCACGGTCACCATGGGCCACTTCCGCGGTCAGATCAAGACGTGGGACGTGGTCAGCGAGGCGTTCTCCGACAACGGCGTCGTCCGGCAGTCGGTGTTCGCGAACCGCGTCGGGCCCGGCTACATCGAGGAGGCGTTCCGGGCCGCCCGGGCGGCCGACCCCGGTGCTCGGCTGTGCTACAACGACTTCGGCATCGAGGACATCGGCCTCGCCAAGACGCAGGCCGTCTACAACCTGGTCCGGGACTTCAAGACCAGGGGCGTGCCGATCGACTGCGTCGGCCTGGAGAGCCATTTCATCAGCAGCACCGCGATTCCCAGCGCCTACCGGCAGACCATCTCGGCCTTCGCGTCGCTCGGCGTAGACGTGGAGATCACCGAACTGGACATCGGAGGCTCGGGAACGGCACAGTCCGACGGGTATCGGCGGGTCGTCAGCGCCTGTGTCGCGGTGTCGCGCTGCACCGGCATCACGGTCTGGGGCGTACGTGACAGCGACTCGTGGCGCTCCAACCTGACCCCACTGCTGTTCGACGCCACCGGCGCCCGCAAACCGGCGTACTACGGGGCGCTGTCCGGCCTGAGAATCTGCGCGCGCACCTGCCACCTCCCGTGACACCCGCAGCATTGTGAACGTCATTCGTACTGGTCGCCACGCCTGCCAGGAGGCCCATGATGCCGGTCACCGTGCTGGCCGCCGCGGAGACGACGGTCCACGAGCTGGTGATGCCGCACGGCACCCTCGGCGGGCGGATCACCACGGACCCGGGCCAGTCCGCACCCGGCGCCCGGGTCCAGCTGTACGCGATCACCGGCGGTGCCCCCTCGCCACCGTGCTGACCGGCACCAATGGCGAATACCTGATCAGCTATCCACCGGCGGGTCAGCTACGGGTGGCGGTGGCCGCCGCCGAACGCGGCGCCACCAACCAGTGGACGTACCGGCGCCGCAGCTACACCCAGGCCGACCCGGTCACCGTCACGCCCCGCCAGCACACCACGGTGAACGAGCGGCTGTTCCCCTCGGGCGTCATCACCGGGCGGTTCACCCGCAACGGGGCACCGGCGCCCAATGTGGTCGTCTACGCCTACTCGCAGACCAGCACCGCGGAGTCGGTGAGCAACTGGACCGCCGCGGACGTCACCTTCCGGCTGCGCCCGTACCCGGGCAGCTACACAATCAAGTTCGTCGTGCCGTCCGGCACCGGCCTCGACCAGTGGCTCGGCGGGGCAGAGTCGCAGAGCGCGACCCGGCCCGTGCGGGTCGGCGCCGATCAGACGATGGTTCTGGACGAGCGGCAACTGCCGGTCGGGCTGGTCCGGGGCCGGCTCACCGATGCCTCGGGCCAGCCGTCGGTGGGCAGCGCCGTGGTCGTCTACGACACCACACGAGGCCGGCAGTTCCAGGCGACCACTGCCTCCGACGGCACCTGGTTCGTGACCGTCTGGCCCGGCACGTACGCCGTGCGGTACGAGACCGGCACGCAGGTGCAGTGGGCGACGGGGAAACGGTCGCCGGCGACCGCGGACCCCGTCGTGGTGGCCACCAACGGCACGACGGTCGTGGACGACGTCCTGCTGCCCTAGCTGGTGCGATGGGTCAGACCACGGGCAGCGGCTCACCGGTGACCGCGTCCCAGCGCCACACCGAGAAGTTGTCCGACACCGGCGAAGCACGCGATCCGCGCTGCCGGGCCGGAAGGCATGGCGCGTGGTGGCTCGCCGCTGGCGGCGACCCAGGCGACGGCAGCGACGACAGTCAGCAGCAGGCCGCCGGCGGATCCGCGTGGTGCCGGGTGGCCAGGGCCGTGGACGGTCGGCCCCAGGAAGGTCGCAGCGCCGCCGGGACGGCCCGGCAGCACCACTCCCGGCCGGCTGAACCACGACATGCTGGTCGCGCCGGCGTGCGTCCGCGAGGTGACCGCCGTGCCTGCTCCGCCGGCCGGGCGTGAGGCCCGAGCCGCGGAGCAGGCAGCGGTCGTGGCCGTTACGCGCCGATGTACTTGGCGAGGTGCTCGCCGGTGAGGGTGGAGTGTGCGGCGACCAGGTCTGCCGGTGTGCCCTCGAAGACGAGGCGGCCGCCGTCGTGGCCGGCGCCGGGGCCGAGGTCGATGATCCAGTCGGCGCGGGCCATCACGGCGAGGTGGTGCTCGATGACGATGACGGACTTGCCGGAGTCGACGAGGCGGTCCAGCAGCTTGAGCAGCTGCTCGACGTCGGCGAGGTGCAGGCCGGTGGTGGGCTCGTCGAGGACGTAGATGCCGCCCTTCTCGGCCATGTGGATCGCCAGTTTGAGGCGCTGGCGCTCGCCGCCGGACAGGGTGGTGAGTGGCTGGCCGAGGGTGAGGTAGCCGAGGCCGACGTCGGCCATGCGGTGCAGGATGGCGTGGGCGCCGGGCGACTTGGCGTGGCCGGCGGCGAAGAACGCCTCCGCCTCGGTGACGGACATCGCGAGGACCTCGCTGATGTTCTTGCCGCCGAGCTTGTAGTCGAGGACGGCGGCCTGGAAGCGCTTGCCCTCGCACTCCTCGCAGACGGTGGCGACGCCGGCCATCATCGCCAGGTCGGTGTAGATGACGCCGTTGCCGTTGCAGTTGGGGCAGGCGCCCGCGGAGTTGGCGCTGAACAGTGCCGGCTTCACGCCGTTGGCCTTGGCGAACGCGGTGCGGATCGGGTCGAGCAGGCCGGTGTAGGTGGCCGGGTTGCTGCGGCGTGAGCCACGGATCGCGGTCTGGTCGACGGAGACGACGCCGGCGCCCTTCGGGACCGAGCCGTGGATGAGGGAGCTCTTGCCGGAGCCGGCGACGCCGGTCACCACGCACAGCACGCCGAGGGGCACGTCGACGCTGACGTCGCGGAGGTTGTGGCGGGTCGCGTTGCGGATCGGCAGCGTGCCCTTGGGCGTGCGGGTCTTCGACTTGAGCTCGGCCCGGTAGTCGAGGTGACGGCCGGTCAGGGTGCCGCTGGCGCGCAGGCCTTCGACGGTGCCCTCGAAGCACACCGTGCCGCCGGCGCCGCCCGCGCCGGGGCCGAGGTCGACGACGTGGTCGGCGATCGCGATCGTCTCGGGCTTGTGCTCGACGACCAGGACCGTGTTGCCCTTGTCGCGCAGCCGCACGAGCAGCCCGTTCATCCGCTGGATGTCGTGCGGGTGCAGGCCGACGGTCGGCTCGTCGAAGATGTAGGACACGTCGGTGAGGCTCGACCCGAGGTGCCGGATCATCTTGGTGCGCTGCGCCTCGCCGCCGGACAGCGTGCCGGACGGCCGGTCCAGCGACAGGTAGCCCAGGCCGATCTCCACGAACGAGTCGAGGGTCTGCTGCAGCGTCGTCAGCAGCGGCGCCACCGCAGGGTCCTTGATGCCCCGGACCCAGTCGGCGAGGTCGCTGATCTGCATCGCGCACGCGTCGGCGATGTTGACGCCGTCGATGCGGGACTCCAGCGCCGCCTTGTTGAGCCTGGTGCCGCCGCACTCGGGGCACGCCGTGAAGGTGACGGCACGCTCGACGAACGCGCGGATGTGCGGCTGCAGCGCCTCCTTGTCCTTCTGCAGGAAGGACTTCTGGACGCGGGGGACGAGCCCTTCATAGGTCATGTTGATGTTCTCGACCTTGACCTTGACCGGCTCCTTGTAGAGGAAGTCGTGCAGCTCCTGCTCGCTGTAGTCCCGGATCGGCTTGTCGGCGTCGACGAAGCCGGACGCGGCGAAGATGCGCACCAGCCAGCCGTCGACGCTGTAACCGGGGATGGTGATCGCGCCCCCGGCGAGGGACTTGTCCCGGTCGAACAGCTCGTCGAGGTCGATGTCGCTGGCCTTGCCCATGCCCTCGCACTTCGGGCACGCGCCGGCGGGCACGTTGAAGCTGTAGTGGAACGACGGGCCGGCGCTCGGCACGCCGAGCCGGCTGAACACGATGCGCAGCATCGCGTTGGCGTCGGTCGCGGTGCCGACCGTGGAGCGGGAGTTGGCCCCCATCCGCTCCTGGTCGACGATGATCGCCGTGGTCAGCCCCTCGAGCAGGTCGACGTCGGGCCGCGACTGGCTGGGCATGAACCCCTGCACGAACGCGCTGTAGGTCTCGTTGATGAGTCGCTGCGACTCGGCGGCGATGGTGCCGAACACGAGCGAGCTCTTGCCGGATCCAGACACACCGGTGAACACCGTCAGGCGTCGCTTCGGGATGTCGACGCTGACGTCCTTCAGATTGTTCTCACGGGCCCCGTGGACCTTGATCAGGTCATGACTGTCTGCGACATGCACCGGGCCACTCTAGACGAGAGGTATGACAGTTTCGGCCGTTCAGCGCTCAGACGGGCGGGTGCACGGTGACCCTGTACCCCGTCCGGACCGCCGCGCGGGTCGGCGCCACCGTGACCCGCCTCATCGACTTCGCCACGACCGACGGCACCCTGTCGGTGGCCGGCACCACCGACTGCCCGCTGATCATCTCCGACGAGGGCGACCTCAACGTCACCAACACCGGGCACGTGCTGTGCCGCCGTTACGGGACCCTGCCGGAGGGCGCCGGCCTGACAGACGGCATCGACGACGCCGAACCCCAGAGCTGGGGCTGGCCGACGATCACCCTGAGCCGGGCCGAAGTGCCGGCCACGTTCGTGGACGGCCTGTACGGCGAAGACCTGTGGGTCGACACGAGGCTCGCGGTCGCCTGGGCCCGTGAAGGCCGGCCGTTGCTGCGCTGAGGCTGCCCGGCCCCCGTCGCCCGCGACGGACTCGCCGACGTCGTCGGTCAGGTCGGCGGAGCGTGCCACGGCGTAGCGATCCACGGTCCCATGGGCACGGACCATGACGATCACACGTCGCGGCGCTGGAAGGCGGCCGCGGCGAGGCCGAGGACGACCGCGACCCAGGTGCCGGCCCAGACGACATACGCCAACGTGAGGCCCGTGCGGCTCAGGAACGGGTGGCCCTCGAACGCCTCGCTGAACTGGGTGAGCAGCGTCGGGTCCTGGAAGGCGTGCATGGCGCCGCGCCACAGGCCGTCGGTCGGCAGCAGCATCCGGGACACGGTGCCGACCTGGGTGAGGCTCGCGTTGTTGAAGACCTCGCCGACGGCGCCGACGACGCCCGCGATCCAGGTGGCGCCGAACAGGCCGACCGACACGATGCCCGACGCCATCGGTGAGATGACGGTGGACAGCAGCAGGCCGAGGGTGAGCAGGGCGACGGCCTGGCCGGCGAGCAGGGCCAGGCCGGTCACCGGCTCGGGCGGCCAGTAGCCGACGGTGACCCGGACGATGACGAGCTGGGCGAGCCCGGCGACGGCGACGAAGCCGCTGCCGAACGTCACCAGGCCCAGCCACTTGCCGACCAGGACGGCGTAGCGGTGGACGGGGCGGGTCAGCATCGCCAGGGCGATGCCGGACTCGATCTCCCCGGCGAGGGACGGCCCGGCGAGGAACGCGGTGCCGAGCGCGGAGATCAGGCTCAGGCCGAACATCACCAGGTTGAGCACCGTCGCCGCGGCCAGGCGGGCCTCGCCGCTGGTCAGCCCGCCGAACGTGGCGTCGATGCGGGAGAAGCCCCACGCGCTGAGGCCGAGCAGCAGCAGCGTCATGACGGCGAGCGAGCGCAGCACCCGCCGCCGGGACGCCTCCTGCAAGGTGAGGGCGGCGATGATGAGGACGGTCATGCGGCGGCTCCGGTACGCAGAATGTCCAGCAGCCGTTCCTCGAGCGTGACCCGCGCGGGTTCGACGGCGTGCACCCGGACGCCCAGGGCGACCAGGTCGGCGATCAGCGCCGGCACGAGGTCGGCGTCCGGCTCGGCGGGCAGGGCGACGGTGAACACGGACCCGCTGCGGGTCAGTGCCCCGGTCGCGGCCAGCCGGGCGGCGGCCGCGTCGGACACGCCGTCGAGGCGGAGCCGCAGCTCGCGTCCGCCGAGCAGTTCGGCCAGGGTACCGGCGGCGGCCACCCTGCCCTTGTCGAGGATGACGACGCGGTCGCAGACGCGTTCCACCTCGCCGATGAGGTGGGAGTTGAGCAGCACGGCGACCTTGCGGTCCTTCAGTGCGAGCAGCAGGTCCCTGACGTCGGCGCGCCCGAGCGGGTCCAGTGCGCTGGTCGGCTCGTCGAGGATGACCAGCTCGGGCCGGGCGACCAGCGCGACCGCCAGCCCGAGCCGCTGCTGCATGCCCTTGGAGAAACCACCGACCCGGTCGCCGGCGCGGTCGGCGAGCCCGACCGTGGCCAGGCATTCGCGCCGTTCGCGGTCCGGCACCGCGGCGCCGGCGAGCCGGACGTGCAGGGCGAGCACCTCGGCCACGGTCAGCCACGGCTGGTACCGGAACAGCTCCGGCAGGTAGCCGACGCGGGCCCGCGACGCCGGGTCCCGCCCGGGGCGGCCGAGCAGCAGCACCTCACCGGCGTCCGGGCGCACCAGGCCCAGCAGGAACTTGATCGCGCTGGTCTTGCCGGCCCCGTTGGGCCCGAGCAGTCCGAGGACCTCGCCCCGCTGGACGGTGAAGGAGACGTCGTCGACGGCGACCTGCCGGCGGTACCGCTTCCGCAGGCCGGAACACCAGACCGCGGGCGATTCGAGCGAGGGGGCGCTCACCGGTCCCACCGCAGGCCACGGGCGACCGTCGCCACCGCCCGCGGCCTCCTCCCGCGACGCCCGGCGGCGCCCGGAGCGCAAATGGTTCAGCGCCGTGTGCGCCGCGGCGACGGTCAGCCAGCCGAGGGCCTCGGTCGCCGGCACCGACGAACGCCCGAACGTCAGGAACACCTCCTGCGCCACGTCCTCGGCCTGGTCCCTGGACCCGAGCACCCGCGCGGCGACGGCCACCACCCGCGGGTACGCGGACCGGAACACCTGCTCCAGGTCGGCGCGCACGACCATCCCACGCCCCGGAGGACTCGACACAGCGACGGCGTCCTTCCGCTTGACCAGCCTCGCGGGCGACCTCACCGCCGCGACGTGCCCGACGAACTCGACATCTTCCCGCACATCCACTGAGCACCGCCGCCGCCCCGAATGTGACACCGCCGGGTGCCTACCATGATTCCGTGCACACACTCTCCGACGATTTGCTGCGGCTCGAACCGGGCACGATCGGGTACCACTCGCCGCTGCGGTCAGGCCCGGACGCGGACACGTGGTCGATCACCGTGCCGCTCGCGCCGTTCTCCGCGGCGGACCGTTTCGACCCCGGCACCTTCCGGCCGGGAACCGGCGGGCCGGACGTCATCTCGACCGCGGTCCGCGGTGAGTGCATCGGCCTGCCCGGCGGGGACCTGGACGCGCTGAGCGGGCGCACGTTCGAGTTCCCGGCCAGCCCGTACGACGACGAATACATCGACGCGTCGATCTACCTGTGCGGGGCGCACAACCCGCTCGACGTGACCCGCATCGAGTTCGGCGCCGCCCGCTCGGGACACATCGACGCCGCCCTGCACGTGGTGTTCGACTTCACGCAGGAGAACGTCGAGATCGAGAACCGGCCCGCCGTCCTGCGTGCCGTCCTGCGGTACGAGCGCTTCGACTGAGGATCACGGCCCCGGTGCGGGCGCTGGACGCGCACCACGCCGCCGACGCACAGGACCCTCAGCGGGTGGAGGACCACCAGGTCGACTGGGCCGCGGTGGTGAAGCCGAGCGACTCGTACAGCGGCCGGCCCAGCCGCGACGCCGTCAGCGTCACCGGCAGGTCCGCCAGGGGCGCGAGCGAGCCGAGCATGACGGCGCGGCCCACGCCACGGGAGCGGAACGCCGCCGGGGTGCCGACCCAGTAGTGGCTGCCGAACCCGGCGTCGACGACCGTGACGCACGCCCCGGCGACCGTGCCGTCGATGCGCGCGACGAACACGTCCACCCCTGGCTGCTCGATCAGCGCCATGGGGAACAGCTCGCCGCCGCGGTGCGGCTCGAACCTGGCCAGCTCGAAGCCTCCGATCACGGCCCGCTCGGCCTCGTGCAGGTCGTCCTCGTCGCGGACCCGGTCCACAGGCATCGCCGGAGTCTCGACCGGGCCGGGCGGGCGCAGCATGACCGGCATCTGCCAGGTGCGCATGCCCAGGTGGCTCAGGTCAGTCGCGCTGAACGGGTCCTCGGCGTCGACCGGCCCCGCGGCCCGGCCCGCCAGGTCGGTGATCTCGGCGACCTCGTCGGCGCCGAGCCCCGGCTGCTGGATCAGGATGCGCAGCCCCGCCCGCGCGTCGCCGGCGACGGCGAGGAAGCCGGGGCGGCGGATCACCTCGTGGCCGCGGGCCACGCCGGTCGCGGCCCAGAAGGCGGCGGAGTTGCGGGCCTGCCGCAGCGGCGCCTCGGCCAGGTCGGCCGGGTTCGTTCCGATCGTCATGGTTGCAACGTAGGTCATTGCGTCGTGCCGCGGAGGGCGGCCCAGGCGTCCGCGACGGGACCCACGTGACCGAGTTTGCCGGGGTTGTTGACGGCACGGATGAGCTGGATCCGCCCGTCCAGGACGTCCAGGCTCCACGTGTTGAGGACCCGGCCGTCGCGGTCGCGGAAGATCGCGCCCGGCTGGCCGTTGACCTCGTGCTGCTCCACCTGCGCGCCGATCCCGGCGAACAGGGTGGCGAGCGTCCCGAGTACCCGTGCGACGTGCTCGACACCGGTGAACCGGTCCGCCACTGGCGCCGAGGAACCGGCCGGCGAGCTCCTCGCGTTCGGTCCGGTCGGCGTCGAAGCGGGGCCGGCCCGCGTCCATGTGGCGGCGCGCCCGCACGGCGAGCTGGCGGCACGCCGCCTCCGACCGTCCCACGGCCGCCGCCACCTCCGGGAAGCCGAACGCGAACACCTCCCGCAGCACGAAGACCGCCCGTTCGAGGGGGCTGAGCCGTTCGAGCAGCAGCAGCGCCGCCATCGACACCGAGTCGGCCAGTTCCGCCGAGCGGGCCGGGTCCTGGTACGGGTCGGTCAGCAGCGGCTCGGGGAGCCACGGCCCGGCGTACTCCTCGCGGCGGACCCTGGCCGAGCGCAGCACGTCGATCGAGATGCGGGTGACCACCGCCGACAGGTACGCCTTGGCCGACGCGGGCTGTGCCGGGGACGCGGCGTGGCGCAGCCAGGTCTCCTGGACCGCGTCCTCGGCGTCGCTGACGCTGCCCAGGATCCGGTAGGCGATTGAGAACAGCAGCGGCCTGAGCTGCTCGAACTCCTCGGCCGGGGGCACCGTCACCACGCTACCGGCCCGTCCGCGCCGAAGAAGCCGCCCGTCGGTCCGTCCGTTCCGAGCGTCGCCAGGTGTACGACGACCGCCGCGCCCTGTGCCGGCGTCAGGAACCCGGTGTGGTTGTTGCTGTCGGTGTCGACGAATCCCGGGGCGGCGGCGTTGACGAGGATGCCGTCCTTGCGTAGTTCGTTGGCGTACTGCACGGTCAGCGCGCTCACCGCCGCCTTGGAGGGCGTGTACGCCGCCGACGGCAGTAGCGCCGCGAACGGCCCGTCCGGGTCGCCGGTGAGCGTCAGCGACGCGGCGTGGCTGCTGACGTTGACGATGCGCGACGCCGGCGACCGGCGCAGCAGCGGCAGCATCGCGTTGGTCACCGCGATCACGCCGAAGACGTTGGTCTCGAACACCGCCCGCACCATGTCCAGGTCGACGGCGCTGGGGAGCTGGTCGGTGGCGTCCTGGGGCGAGACCTGCCCGGAGCCGGTGATCCCGGCGTTGTTGACCAGCACGTCGAGGCGGCCGAACCGCTCCCCGATCTGCCTCGCGGCCTCCCGGACGACCGCCCGGTCGGTGACGTCCAGGACGACGGCGTGCGCGTCGCCGCCGGTACCGCGCACCGCCGCGGCCGCCTCCTCACCGCGGCGCGGGTCCCGGGCGCCGATCAGGACCGTCATGCCCAGCGCGGCGAGCTGCTCGGCGGCCGCGCGGCCGATGCCCTTGTTCGCCCCGGTGACCAATGCGATCTTCATGCCCAGCTCCTTGGTTGCTCGTTTTCGTGTCGCACGAGGCTTCGTGTCGCACGAGGCTTCGTGTCGCAATACGAGACGAGACAGCGCCGCCGGCTGTGACATGCGGTCCGTCACAGGATCTCCACGGCGGCGGCACCCGGTCTGCACCGGTCGCCGGTACCGTCGCGGTGGTGCCCTTGACATTCCCGACGCACCCCGCCGCCGTGCTGCCGCTGAAGCTGTGGCGACCGCGCTGGTTCGACGAGATCGCGCTCGTCATCGGGTCGACGGCACCGGACCTCGCGTACGCGCTGGACGGCTCCGGGTTACCGGTGTGGCCGCTGTCGCATCAGGTGCTGGGGCTGGTCGTGTGGTGCCTGCCGGTCACCCTCGCCGCGACATGGCTGATCCGCCGCGTCGCACCGGTGGTCGCCGCCCACCTGCCGGTCTGGCGCCCGCTCGCGCTCGCCGACTACGGCGCACTCGGGCGGGCCCGCCCCGGCTGGCTGGTCGTGACGTCCTCGGCGCTGCTCGGCGCCGCGAGCCACCTGGCACTGGACCGGCTGGAGGCGGTCGCGCCCGTGTCGGAGTACGTGATGCACGTCCTGGGCGCCGCCGGCCTGATCACCGCCGTCGTGGTGATCGGCCGGCAGCGGCTGGTGCGCCGCTGGCACGGAGACCCGCCGCCGGTGCACCGCCGTCTCTGGCTGTTCTGGCCGGTCGCCGTCGGCGTCGCCGCCGCGGCCGCCGCGGCGGTGCCGTTCCTGCCCGCGGCGGCCCTGGTGCACACCAGCCTGGTCCGGCTGATGTGCGCGGCCGCCGCCGGCCTGCTCGTCGGGTCGTTCGCCTGCACGGTGCGGTCCTGGCTGCCGCAGGGCCGCCGCGCGGCCTGCTGACGGCGCCGGGCGTGCAGCGGCGGGTACGCCGACGGCTGTGGAAGAGGAGGCTCAGGTCATCGGCGTCCTCTTCGACCTGCTCGACACGTTCTTGCCGAACGGGAACGAGCTTCGCGGGCGCGCTGAACGGCATGGCCGTCGGCCTCGGCGGCGCGGGCGTGTGGCGCGTCTGGTGGGACCGCCGCGGGTCAGGCGGGGCGGGCGAGGAGCCGGGTGACGAGCGCGGCGAGCAGGGCGGCGCGGTCGCCCATCGCGGCGAGGTCGACCCATTCGCCGTCGGCGTGGGCGTTGCCGCCGACGGGGCCGAGGCCGTCGAGGGTGGGCACGCCCAGGCCGGCGGTGAGGTTGCCGTCGGAGGCGCCGCCGACGGCCGCGCCGGTGAGGGCGGGCAGGCCGAGGTCGGCGGCGACGTCGCAGGCCAGGCGGAACAGCCCGGTCGAGGCGGATGCCGGCAGCGCGGGTCGTTGCCGGTGGCCGCGGACCGTCAGGTGGCTTCCGGGCACGACCGGCCGCAGGGCGTGGATGGCGCGCTCGACGCGGTCGAACTCGGTGTCGTGGAACGCGCGCACGTCCACGGCGAGGCTGGCCGCGGCGGGCACGGTGTTCTCGGTGGTGCCGGCCTGCATGACGGTCGGGGTGACGGTGGTGTCGCCGTGGCCGAGGCCGGCCACGGCGATGGTCTGGTGTGCCAGCTCCACGCCGGCGTTGACGCCGCGGGCCGGGTCCAGGCCGGTGTGCGCGGCGCGGCCGGTGACCTCCAGGCGGTAGCGGGCGATGCCCTTGCGGGCGGTCTTCAGCGCGCCGTCGAGGCTCGGCTCGCAGACCAGCGCCGCCGCCGCGCCCCGGGCGGCGTCTGCGATGAGGGTGCGGGACACGGGCGAGCCGATCTCCTCGTCGGCGTTGACGAGCACGGTGACGCCGTCGAGGGACGGCAGGACCGACAGGGCGTGGAACAGCTGGACGAGGCCGGCCTTCATGTCGAAGCAGCCGGGGCCGGTGGCGGTGTCGCCGGTGACGCTGAACGGCCAGCGGGCCAGGGTGCCGACCGGCCAGACCGTGTCGTGGTGGCCGAGCAGCAGCACCCTTGTCGGGCCGTGCCGCCACAGGAGGTGGTTGCCGGAGCGCTCGGGCGCCGTGCCGATCAGGGCGGTGCCGAGCGCGGTCACCGCGTCCGCGCCGGCCGCCGTGGCGGTGTCGTCGGCGGACGGGGACTCGACGGCGACGAGCGCGGCGAGGTCGTCGGTCATGCGGCCGCGGCGGGCCCGCAGCTGGGGGAGTGACATGCGGTCGGCTCGCTTCCCGGAGACGACATCGTCTAGATTGACTAGACAATCTGTGTGGTCGGTATGATGCTGTGGCCGGCGACGGGCCGGTGTCAAGACCTCGACGGGAAGGTGGCGCGTCGTGGCAGCACCGGGAGGCGCCGCGGCAGCGGCCTACCAGCGCATCGCGGCCACGTTCCGCAACGAGATCCTCTCCGGCGGGCTGCAGGCCGGGGACCGGCTGCCGACGGAGCACGAGATCGCCGACCGGTTCGGGGTGGTGCGCCAGACCGTGCGTGCCGGCCTCGGGGTGCTCGTCACCGAAGGGCTGATCGTGGCCCGGCGCCCTCACGGCTACTTCGTCCGGCAGCGCGAGCACATGATCTACCGGCCGCAGCAGAAGTCGCGCCCGCAGCCGGCCACGCCGCAGATGGACCGCTTCTCGCAGCAGATCGTCGCGGAGGGCCGCACCCCGCACCATGTCATCGAGGTGGCGCTGATCGAGGCGACCCCCGACCTCGCGCAGCGGCTGCAGCTGGAAGCCGGCGCGACGCTGGTCGCCCGGCGCCGGATCCGGTCGATCAACGGCGAGCCGATCAACATCAACGACTCCCACTTCCCGATCGACCTGGTCAAGGACTCCGAGATCATGCTGCCGGCGTACCTGCCGCGCGGCACCGATCAGGTCCTCGCCGAGCTGGGGTACCGGCAGGCCCACGCCATCGACGAGATCTTCGTGCGCATGCCGACGCCCGGCGAGATCCACCGCCTCGACCTGGGCCCCGGCACCCCCGTCGCGGTGCACTACGACACCGGCTACACCGTCGCGGAGCAGCCGGTGCAGTGCGCCGTGAACGTCCTGCCCGGCGACCGCCACAAGATCGTGTTCGAGCGGCACTGGCCGGACGAGCCCGCCGGCCAGGAGGCCGCCGGGGCGGACAGCTCGCCGGTCTCCGCGGCGCCGAGGGCGAGGCGGACGTCGTCGTAGCTTCCGCCGGATGGGAACGGGGTGGCGGGCGGCGCGGCGAGTGATCTTCGGCGTGGTGTGCCGCGGAAGCCGTCCGGGTACAGACGCGGCATGACGCCGGATCGAGGCACGGGAGTATGGCGGGCGCTGCCCTGGCCGCTGCGGTACGCCGCCGCGAGCGCGGGCTGCGCCCTGGTGATCGCCGCCGCGGTGTACCTGCTGCTGCGCCTCGCGGTGCTGGTGGCGCCGCTGACCCTGGCGGTGATCATCGGCCTGCTGCTCACCGCGCTGCTGCAGCCGGTGACCGCGCTGGTGTGCCGCCTCGGCGCGCCCAGGTCGGTCGGCGCGCTCGCCGGCGTGTTCGTGCTGCTGGTGGTGGTGGTCGTGCCGGTGCTGCTGATGTGGCAGGTCGTCGCCCAGCAGGCCGGTGAGCTGCCCGGCCAGCTCGGACAGGGCTGGGAGCGGACCCGCGACTGGCTGGGCGGGGCGTTCGGCGTCAGCGACCGGCAGCTCGACACGGCCGTCGACCAGGCGGGGGAGAAGGTCCGCAAGGCCGTCGCGCCCAATGCGGCGGCGTACGCGATGGGCGCCGTCGAGGCGTTCGGCGCCGCGCTGCTGTCGCTGGTCCTGGTGTTCTTCCTGCTGAAGGACGGCCCGGCGATCGTGACCTGGTCGCGGGGGCTGCTGCCGGCGCACAGCCGCGACCGGTGGAGCGAGGCCGCCGGCAACGGCTGGCGCGCCCTGGCCCGCTACGCCCGCGGCACCGTCGCGGTCGCCGCCATCGACGCCGTCGGCATCGGCGCGGCGCTGCTGGTGATCGGCGTGCCCCTCGCGCTGCCGCTGACGCTGCTGACGTTCGTGGCCGCGTTCGTGCCCGTCCTCGGCGCCACCGTCGCCGGGGTGGTCGCCACCCTGGTCGCCCTCGCCGCCGGCGGCCCGATCGACGCGCTGCTCGTCCTCGCCGCCGTCATCATCGTGCAGCAGGTCGAGGGCAACGTCCTGGAGCCGCTCATCATGGGCAGGGCGCTGCGGCTGCACCCGGCCGTGGTGCTGGTCGCGGTGACCGCGGGCGCCCTCACCGGCGGCGTCGCCGGCGCCATGGTCTCCGTCCCCGTGACCGCGGTGGCGTACCAGGTGACCCGCACCGTGCTGCGGCGCCGCGACGAGCCCGACGCCGGGCACCCCGACGCCGGGCAGCCCGACGCCGAGCAGCCCGACGCCGGGCGGCCGGCCGCCGAGGACACGCCCGAGCATGCAGCGGCCAAGGCGGGCGGCTGAGCGCTACGGTGTCCGACCATGGGCGCGGACGACTGGCTGGCAGACACCCGGACCTCCTACGACACCGTCGCGGAGAGCTACGCCGACTTCGTGCGGGACTCGCTGACCGGCCTGCCGTACCTGCGGGCCGGCCTGGCGCTGTTCGCCGACCTGGTCGGCGGCGACGGGCCGGTCGCGGACGTCGGCTGCGGGCCGGGGCAGGTCACCGCGCACCTGCGCGGGCTGGGCGTCGACGCGTTCGGCATCGACCTGTCCCCGGCGATGATCGACATCGCCCGGCGCGAGCACCCCGGCATCCGCTTCGAGGTGGGCTCCATGACCGACCTGGACCTGCCGGACGCCTCCGCCGCGGGGCTGCTCGCGTTCTGGTCGCTGATCCACGTCCCGGACGGCGACATCCCGGCCGTGTTCGACGGCTTCCGGCGGGTGCTGCGCCCGGGCGCGCCGCTGCTGGTCGGCTTCCACGTCGGCGACGTGTCGCGGCTCAAGACGCAGGGGTACGGCGGGCACCCGATGCGGGTCCACGTCCACCGTCGCCGCCCCGAACGGGTCGCGGCCTGGCTGCGCGACGCGGGCCTGACCGTCGAGGCGCAGCTGCTGCTCGACCCTGACGACGAGGTGCCCGGAGCGATCGTGTTCGCGCGCCGACCCGCGTGATTCTTCCCCGGATGCGGTTTCCCGCGCGCCGGGTGAGGTAATCCGGAGGGTGTGGAGACCTCCTGATGGCTGACGGGTACGAGTTCGTCGTGGTGGCCAACCGGCTGCCGGTGGACCGCACGATCGGCGAGGACGGCGAGCAGCACTGGACCCGCAGCCCCGGCGGGCTGGTCAGCGCACTCGAACCGATCGTGCGCAGCTCCGGCGGCGCATGGGTGGGCTGGACCGGTGCTCCCGACGACGGCACCGGCCCGGAAGAGGCAGACGGGATCCAGCTGCGACCCGTGCCGCTGAGCGCCGAGGACGTCGACCGGTACTACGAGGGCCAGTCCAACTCGACCGTGTGGCCGCTCTTCCACGACCTGGTCGAGCCGCCGGTGCACCGGCGCGAGTGGCGGCAGGCGTACGACTCGGTGAACCGCCGCTTCGCCGAGGCCGCCGCCGAGGTCGCCGCCGACGGTGCCACCGTGTGGGTCCACGACTACCAGCTGCTGCTGGTACCGGCGATGCTGCGGGCAATGCGGCCGGACCTGCGCATCGGCTTCTTCCTGCACATCCCGTTTCCGCCGGTCGAGCTGTTCATGCAGCTGCCCCGGCGCGCGGAGCTGCTGCGCGGACTGCTCGGCGCCGATCTGGTCGGCTTCCAGCGACCCCACGCCGCACAGAACTTCCTCCAGCTCACCGACAGCCTCCTGGGCCTGCAACCGCACGACGACCGGGTCGGGTACGAGGGACGCACCGTCGTCGCGCAGGCGTTCCCGATCTCGATCGACGTGGCCGAGATCGACCGGATCGCCGCCGACCCCGCAGTGCGGCAGGAGGCGGACCGGCTGCAGGCCGAGCTGGGCGGCGACCGGCGGCTCCTGCTCGGTGTGGACCGGCTCGACTACACCAAGGGCATCGAGCAGCGCGTCGAGGCGTTCGGCGAGCTGCTCGCCGAGGGCGTGGTGTCCAACGACGAGGTCGTCCTCGTGCAGGTCGCGACCCCCAGCCGGATGCGCGTCGCGCAGTACCAGCAGCTGCGGGAGCGGGTCGAACGCGAGGTCGGCCGGATCAACGGCGAGTTCGGCGCCGTGGGCCGGGTCCCCGTGCACTACCTGTTCCAGTCGCGCTCACCCGAGGAACTGGTCGCGCTGTACCTGGCCACCGACGTCATGCTCGTCACCCCGCTGCGCGACGGCATGAACCTCGTGGCGAAGGAGTTCGTCGCGGCCCGCCGCGACGAACTCGGCGCGCTGGTGCTCAGCGAGTTCACCGGCGCCGCCGCCGAGCTCGACGACGCGTTCCTGGTCAACCCGCACGACGTCGAGGACCTCAAGCGCGCGATCGTCGCCGCCCTCGAGGCCCCGCCCGATGACCGCACGGTGCGGATGCGGCGGATGCGCGCCCGCGTCCAGGCGCACGACGTCGACCGCTGGGCGCGGCAGTTCCTCGACGCGCTGGCCGGCGCCGGTGAAGGTCACTGACCCTGGGCGACCCGGTCCGGTTCGCGGTGGCGCAGTTCACCGGACAGCTCGCTCAGCGTCGCGTTCGCCCATCGCACGGCCGTCAGGTACAGCGACGCGAGCGCCGCCGGGTCGTCCGTGGCCGGCGCGGGCGGCGGCACGTCCGGGTCCGGCACGACACCCGGCGCGGTGTATGCGCGGACCGCGGCGAGCACCTGCCCGAGCGGGCCGTTGCCGGTGACCAGCGCGTCCGTGAGCGTCTTGTCCAGCGGTACGCCGTTGAGGATGCGGTCGGCCGGCTCGTCGAACAGGTCCGCGACGGCCGACAGCAGCCCGCCGATGTACGCAGGCTCGCCGGGCAGGCCGGCGGCCTCGGCCAGCAGCTGGCAGCATCGGGCCCGGATCAGCAGCCGGCTGAGCTGCTCCGGGTCTGCCTCGGTGATGTCCGCGACCAGCATGAGCGTCACCCACTGGCGCAGGCGGGCCAGGCCGAGCGCCACGACCGCGTCGCGGATCGACGAAACGGTCCGGTTGAGGCCGAACGACGCCGCGTTCGTGGCCCGCAGCAGCCGCAGGCTCAGCCCGGCGTCCTGCCCCACGAGCTCGATGAGCTCGTCGATGTCGACGTCGTCGCCGCTGAGCGCGGCCATGATCCGCAGCCGGGTCAGCCGCGACGGGGCGAGCGCAACGGTCGAACTGACGTGCGGGCGGCCCAGGACGTGCCCCTGGAAGAACTCGAAGCCGAGCGACATCGCCAGGTCGAGCGCCTGCGGCGTCTCCAGGCGTTCGGCGATGAGCTGCAGGTGGCTGTACAACCGGCAGTTGACGACGGTCGCGCGGATGGCGGCCTCGTCCGCGTCCAGCATGTCGATCTTCACGTACGTGGCGACGTCGAGCAGCCGCTCGTGGCTGGTGCCGAACACGAAGTCGTCCAGGGCGATGGTGTACCCCTGCTCGTGCAGCGCGGTGACGCCGGCCAGGACCTCCTCGTCCACGTCCGTCGTCTCCAGCACCTCCAGGACCGCCTGGCTGCAGTCGAACGGCAGCGGCAGTTGCCCGATGAGGAAGTCCCGGGTCAGGTTGATGAAGCAGACCCGGCCGCCGGCGACCTCGTCCAGCCCGAACTCGGTGAACGCGGCGACCAGCACCCTGGCGGTGGCGTGCGCGTCGCGGCGGGAGGCGGTCGAGGCGGTCGCTCCGGCCCTGAACAGCAACTCGTGCGCGACCACCGCCCCGTCGCGATCGTAGATCGGCTGCCGCCCGACGTGGACCACGTGATCGCCGTCAGGCCCTCCCGTTTCCTGGCTCACCTCGTCATGATCGCCCGAAAATCCCCCGATTACCGCAAAACGGAGGAATACGGACCGGCTGTACCACTCATTCGGTGCGCCAGACCCGCTCGCCGTCGTTGAGGTCGGCCGTCGCGGTGAGCCCGGCCCGCGCCGCGACCCCGGCCGAGGCGTGATGATCCGGATGGATGTTGGCGGTGACGACCGGCACCCCCTGCTCGCGCAGCCAGCGGACGAGGCCCGTCGCGGCCTCCCCGGCGTAGCCCCGCCCCTGCCACGGCACGCCGATGATCCAGGCGATCTCGGCGGTCCAGCCGCCGTCGAGGCGGGTCACGGTCGCCTGCACCGTGCCGATCGGCTCCCCGTCCGCTTCGCGGCGCACGATCCAGTTCAGCCAGCACTCGTCGGGGTCGCCCGAGCCGGCCTCGAGCCGCTCGTACCGGCGGCGCAGCTCGATGAGGCCGAGCGGGGCGCCGCCGGTGAACTCGTGCAGGGCCTCGTCGCGCAGCACGCCGGCCATCGCGTCGGCGTCGGAGGCGCGCAGCGGCGTCAGCACCAGCCGCCCGGTGGTGATCGTCGCCGGGTCCACGCCGCACCTCGTCACATCGTTGGGGCCCGCTCCGTCGGACACGGTAGCGGGCCCCTCTTGTCAGCAGTACAGGTTGCCGCCCGCGGGAACGCCCAGGAGCCCGACGAACTGGTTGTAGCTGTTCACGCGGCTCTGCACCTGGGCGGGGTTGGCGCCGTTGCACTCGATGCTGTTGATCGCGCGGATCGTGACGCCGAAGCCCTGGCTGTTCACCATCGCGTTGTGCGAGGTGGTGCCGGCGCCGCCGGTGCCGGTCATCCAGTACCACAGGCCGGTCTGCCACGAGATCGACGAGTTGGTCGCCACGAGGTTCGGGTTGTTGAGCAGGTTGACGCCGAGCGCGTCGCCCGCGGCCTTGTAGTTGAAGTTCCAGCTCAGCTGGATCGGGCCGCGGCCGTAGTACGCGGCCTGCCCGGCGGGGCAGCCGTAGGGCTGGCTGGTGTCGCAGTAGTGCGGGTAGTTGGCGGTGTTGATCTCGTTGATGTACACCAGCCCGCCGGTCTCGTGGCTGACGTTGGCCAGGAACGCGGCGGCCTCCTGGCGTTTGACGGTGTCGCTGCCGGTGGTGGCGAACGCGGGGTATTTCTTCATGGCGTCGGTCAGCCCGGCGTAGGTGTAGAACGAGTTCCGGTTCGGGAACATCTGGTTGAACTGCGCCTCGCTGACCACGAAGCCGCCCCCGCCGCCACCGCCGGTGCCACCGCCCGGGACCGTCCACTTCTGGTTGGCGCCGCCGCCGCAGGTCCAGATCTGCAGTGCCGTGCCGTCGGCCGAGCTCACACCGGTGGCGTCGAGGCACTTGTTGGCCTGAGGGTTGACGATGTCGCGGGCGGCGTTGGCGACCCACTGCTGGGCGCCGGTGCCGTTGCAGTCCCAGAGCTGGACCTTGGCTCCGTCGGCCGTCGAGCCGGCGGAGACGTCGAGGCACTTGCCGAGGGCCCGGATCGTGCCGTCGGTGCCCACGGTCCAGTTCTGCGCGGCGGTGCCGTTGCACGTCCACAGCTGTACCTTGGTGCCGTTCGCGGTGCCGGCGCCGGAGACGTCGACACACTTCCCGCCGTATCCGGTGATCGTGCCGGTGCCCGCCGCGGCGGCGGAGCCCGGGATGAGGACAAAGGTGCCGACGACGACGGCGACCGCCGCGACGAGGACCCGGCGCAGGCGCGCCGATCGTGTTCTGTCCATGATGGAGCTCCTGGGGTGAGGGAGAGGCGGGACATGGACCCTGGTCTCTGTGTGACTTGTTTCATATCGCAAAAAAAGGAAACTGTAAAGAGTCTTTCCTTTAAGTCCGAGAGGGGCGACGGTGGCCCACGGTCCGTACGTCGAGGCGGTCGTGGCAGCGATCGAGACCGCCGGCATCGGCGTCGAACACCATGACGTTGCAACACCGACGATCCGCGTCGCGCGGTCGTCGGCCGGTGTGTTCGCCGGCCATCAGGCATTGACGCTGTTCTGGGACGACCAACTGGGTTGGCGTCTCGGCGTCTTCTACGCCAACGGCAAGGGCGGCTACCACTGGCTGCTGCCGGTGCCCCTGGCCGCAACCCCCGACGAGGTGGTGACGGCGCTGCTGGCCGCGCGATCGGGTGCACCGCTCCCCGAGGTGCCCGACGAGGTGCCACCCACTCGTCACATCCTGGGGCCCCGGTACGTCAGACACGGTGGAGAAGGTTCCAACGGTGCGACAGGAGCGGGACGATGAAGATGAGCAGCATCTCGGGCGTGGTGTGCTACGTCAAGGACCTCGACGCGACGGCGGCGTTCTACGAGCCGCTCGGGTTCCGGCTCAAGCGGGACGCCGGCCAGCTCACCGCCTACGTGAACTGGTTCTGGATCACGTTCCGGCCGCAGCAGGAGGAGGTGCCCGTCCGCGGCGCCGGCACCTACCTGTACATCAAGGTCGAGGACATCCAGGCGTTCTACGAGGGCGTCCAGGCGCTCGGGCTGAAGCCCGCGACCGAGCCCACCAAGAAGGCCGGCATGATCGAGTTCGAGCTGGCCGACCCGGACGGCTACAACCTGGTCTTCTTCTGGAAGAAGTAGGGTTTCGCCCGCTCATGCCGCCGGGGTGAGGCCCGGGCACTCCGCGGGATGATCCGCTGGCGGCATGAGCAATGCGGAGCGGGAGCGGGTCGCGTCCTTCGGGCGGCCGGAGGACGGGCTGCTCGACGCCAGTCCCTGGTACCGGTGGGGCCCGTACCTCAGCGAACGGGCCTGGGGAACGGTGCGGGAGGACTACAGCGGCGGCGGCACGGCGTGGGAGGCGTTCCCGCACGATCACGCGCGGTCCCGGGCGTACCGGTGGAGCGAGGACGGCCTGGCCGGCATCAGCGACGCCGAGCAGCGGCTGTGCTTCGGGCTCGGCCTGTGGAACGGCCGGGACCCGATCCTCAAGGAACGCATCTTCGGCCTCACCGGCAACGAGGGCAACCACGGCGAGGACGCCAAGGAGTACTGGTGGTACCTCGACGCCGTGCCCAGCCACGCCTGGCTGCGCTGGCGATACCACTACCCGCAGCGGGCGTTCCCGTACGAGCAGCTGGCGAGCGAGAACCGGCGCCGGTCGCGGGAGGAGCCGGAGTTCGAGCTGCTGGACACCGGCGCGTTCGACGAGGACCGGTACTGGATCGTCGAGGCCGACTACGCCAAGGCGGACCCGGACGACCTGCGCATCCGGGTCCGGATCACCAACCCCGGACCGGACCCGGAGACCCTGCACGTGCTGCCGACCGTCTGGTTCCGCAACACGTGGTCGTGGTCGCCTGACGGTGGTGCGCGGCCCCGGCTGGCCGCCGCCGGCGACGCCGCGATCGGCGTGGAGCACGAGGCGCTCGGCCCGATGGTGCTGCAGGCCGCGCCCGGGCCGGACGGCGCGATGCCGCGGCAGGTGTACTGCGAGAACGAGACCAACGCGCAGCGGCTCTTCGGCGCCGCGTCCGGCACGCCGTTTCCGAAGGACGGCATCAACGACCACGTGGTGCACGGCGCCGGCACGGTCAACCCGGCGCGGGAGGGCACCAAGGCGGCGTTCTGGTACCAGGTGACGGTCCAGCCCGGCGAGACCGTATCGCTGTCGCTGCGGCTGGCGCCGTCCGCGGACCCGGCCGCCTTCGGGCCCGCGTTCGAGCGGGTGCTTGAGCAGCGGCGGACCGAGGCCGACGCGTTCTACGCGGACCTGACGCCGGCCGGGACCAGCGACGAGGACGCCATGATCATGCGGCAGGGCTTCGCCGGCATGATCTGGGGCAAGCAGTTCTACAACTACGACGTCGCCAAGTGGCTCAACGGCGACCCGGCGCAGCCACCGCCGCCGCCCGGCCGGCAGGTCGGCCGCAACGCCGGCTGGCGGCACCTGGACGCCTCCGACATCATGTCGATGCCCGACCCGTGGGAATACCCGTGGTTCGCCGCGTGGGACTCCGCCTTCCACGCCGTCGCGCTCGCCCACCTCGACCCGGCCTTCGCGAAGTATCAGCTGGTGCTGCTGTGCCGCGAATGGTTCCAGCATCCCAACGGCGCGATCCCCGCCTACGAGTGGGCGTTCGAGGACCTCAACCCGCCGGTGCAGGCGTGGGCCGCCCTGCAGGTCTACGACATCGACGGGCGGCGCGACCTGCAGTTCCTGACCCGGGTCTTCTCGAAGTTGGTGCTGAACTTCACCTGGTGGGTCAACCGCGAGGACGCCGCTGGCAGGAACCTGTTCGAGGGCGGCTTCCTCGGCCTGGACAACATCGGCCCGATCGACCGGTCGCACCTGCCCCCGGGGTACCGGCTGGAGCAGTCCGACGCGACGGCCTGGATGGCGTTCTACTGCCTGAACCTCCTCGAGATGGCGCGCGAGCTGGCCCTGCACAACCCGGCGCTGGACGACCTGGTCGTGAAGTTCCTGGAGCACTTCGCCCTCATCTCCGAGGCGATGCGCACCAACGACCTGTGGAACGAGGAGGACGGCTTCTACTACGACGTGCTGCGCGCCCCCGACGGCACCAGCACCCCGCTGCGGGTCCGCTCCATGGTCGGCGTCATCCCGCTGTTCGCCACGAAGGCGCTGCGGCAGGAGGACTTCGCGCGGGTACGGCGGCTGTCCAAGGGTCTCGCGGAGATGCCGTCGCACCAGGTGCTCAGCGAGGACGGCGACACCGGCCTCGTGGCCGTCGGGGTGGCCGCGCACGGCCGGGCCCGCCGCATCCTGCCGCATCTGTTCGACGAGGAGAGCTTCCTGTCGCCGTATGGGCTGCGCGCCCTGTCCCGGTGGCACGCCACGAACCCGTTCAGCGTGGAGCTGCCGGGCTGGACCGCGAGCGTCAGCTACGAGCCCGCCGAGTCCACCACGGGCATGTTCGGCGGCAACTCCAACTGGCGCGGCCCCATGTGGATCCCGCTGAACTACCTGGTGATGCGCACCCTGGAGGACTACCACGCCAACCTCGGCGACTCGGTGAAGATCGAGTATCCGACCGGGTCCGGGCGGCAGTGCACCGCGGGGGAGATCGCCGAGGATCTCCGGCAGCGGATGCTCTCCTTGTACCGGCGTGGCCCCGACGGCCGGCGACCGGCCTTCGGCTGGGTCGACCGCCTGCAGCACGACCCGAACTGGCGCGACAACCTGCTGTTCTACGAGTACTTCCACGCCGACAACGGCGCCGGTCTCGGGGCGACGCACCAGACCGGCTGGACCGGTCTGCTCGCCGAGATGGTCGCCCGCCCGACGGGAGCCCGCCGGTGATCACCTTCGGCCGCCAGGTGTGCGGCGACCTCGCCCAGTCCTCCACCCGTGAATGGCTGGTGACCGACGGCCTCGGCGGCTACGCCATGGGCACCGTGGCCGGCCTGCGCACCCGCCGGTACCACGGCCTGCTGGCGGTCGCGGCGCCCGGCGGGAGCTCCCGCATGCTCGGCCTGGCCGCCCTCGACCCCGTCGTGCGAGCCGGCGACCGCCTGTTCCGGCTCGCCACCGACGAGTGGGCCGGCGGCACCGTCGCCCCCGTCGGGCACGTCCACCTCGCGGAGTTCCGCCTCGAGGACGGCGTGCCGTGCTGGCGCTGGGACCTCGGCGATGTGGTCCTGCAGCGGGAGATCGCGATGGCGCACGGCCGGTCCGCGGTCGGGGTCGTGTTCCGCGTCCTGCGCGCCCCACGCCCCGTCACGCTCGAACTGACTCCGCTGTGCACCTGGCGCGACGCGCACGGCGAACGCCACGGCGACGGCGAGCCGTGGGTGACCCCGGTCGCCGAGGGCTTCGAGTTCGACGGCGCCTACCGCGTGACCGGCCCGAACTGGCAGCCAGGCGGAGAGTGGTACCGCGGCGTCCACGCCCGCGAGGAGGCCGCCCGCGGGCTGAACCCGGACGAGGACCTCTGGGCCGCAGGCTGGTTCACCGCCTCGCTGTCGCCCGGCGACACGGCGTGTGTCACGGCCGCCGCGGCTCCCTTCGGCGGCGTGCTGCCCGCCGCGACCGATCTCGTCGCCGCGGCCCGCGACCGGGCGCGCTCGCTCGGCCGGGTCTTCGGCTCGACCGACGACGTCGGCCGGCAGCTCGCGGTCGCCGCCGACCAGTTCGTCATCGACACCCCGACGGGCCCGTCGGCCGTGGCCGGCTACCCGTGGTTCGGGGAGTGGTCACGCGACCTGATGACGTCCTTCGAGGGTCTGCTGCTCACCACCAACCGGCACGACGACGCCCGCCGGGTCCTGCTGCGCGCCGGGGCGACGGTGTCGGAGGGAATGCTCGCCAACACCGCCGACACCGGCACCCTGGAGTACAACACCGCCGACGCGGCGCTGTGGTTCCTGCACGCGATCGACCGGTACTCCGCCTTCACCGGCGACCTGGACACTGTCGCCACGCTCGCCGACAGCATGCACTCGGTGCTCGAGCACCATCAGCGCGGCACCCGCTACGGCATCGCCGCCGACCCGGCCGACGGCCTGCTCACCCAGGGCAAGCCCGGCTTCGCCCTCACCTGGATGGACGCCCGCATCGGCGGCGACCCGGTCACCGAACGCCAGGGCAAGGCGGTCGAGATCAACGCCCTGTGGATCGAGGGCCTCGCCGCGACGGCGGCCCTGTTCGACCGCATCGGCCGCCGCAACGACTGGGACGCCGCGGCGTCGCGGGCCGCCACGTCGTTCGCGCGCCGCTTCCCGCGCCCGGACGGCTACGGCCTGTACGACGTCGTCGACGGCCCCGGCGGCGACGACCCGTCGGTGCGGCCGAACCAGCTCCTTGCCGTGGCGTTCCCGCACGTGCCGGCCGCCGACCCGCGGATCGTCGAGGCGTGCCGCGGCGCGCTGCTCACCTCGCTCGGCCCGCGCTCCCTCGCGCCCGGCTCGCCCGGCTACCGTGGCCGGCACCAGGGCGGGTCGGCGGACCGGGACCGCGCCTACCACCAGGGCACCGTCTGGCCGTGGCTCATCGGCCCGTTCGTCGACGCCGCCCAGCGGGTCGGCGCCGACGTCGGTGGAGTGCTCGACGGCCTGGAGCTGCACCTGGGGGAATGGGGCCTGGGCTCGGTGTCGGAGACCGCCGACGGCGACGCGCCGCACGCCGCCACCGGCTGCCCGTTCCAGGCCTGGTCGGTCGCCGAACTGCTCCGCGCCCGCGCCGCCGTGCACGGCTCACCCCGGCCGGTCGGGAAGATCGCGATGCCTGCGTAGCGGGCCGGCCAGCAGGAGAAGGCAGCTCAACGCCAGCCACGTCGCCGCGCACCAGATGGCGGCGCGCACGCCCAGCCAGGTCGCCAGCGCGCCGCCGATCAGTGCCCCCAGCGGCATGGTCCCGAAGTTGAGCAGGTGCATGCTCGCAACGACCCGTCCGAGCAGGTGATGCGGCGTGTACGCCTGCCGCCAGCTGCCTTTGATGACGTTTCCGGCGACCACGCCGGTGCCGATCAGGACCCCACCGGCGACGGCCGCCGTCAGCCCCGGGCCCGGGCCCGTCAGGGGGATGAGCAGCGCCGACGGCATCGCCACGAGCTGGCACACCAGGGTGGCCCGCGCGGTGCCGAACCGCCGGCCCACCATCGGCGCCACGAACGCCCCGATGGCGCCGCCCAGGCTCATCGTCGCAACGACCGCACCGACCGCCGCCGGTCCCAGACCGACGTCGTGGACCAGGAACACCACGAGGATCGACTGGTAGGCAACCAGTCCCAGGTTGCTGACCGCGCCGTACCAGGCGAACAGCCGCAGGAACGGGTCCCGTCCGACGAACCGTATCCCGTCGGCCACCTGCCGCCGCAGCGGTGCCCTCGCCGCAACGCGACGACGCCGGCCTGTGGGCCGGATCGTCACCAGGCACAGGGCCGAAACGAGGAACGTGGCCGCGTCGAACAGCAACGCCCACACCGCGCCCAGCACCCCTGCGATCAGGCCGGCCAGTCCAGGCCCACCGATCTGCGTGATCGCCTCCGTGCCCTGCAGCCGGGCGTTGCCGGCAGGCAGGTCGGCCGGACGCAGCAGGCAGGGCAGGAACACCTGGTACGCGGTCTTGAAGAAGACCCCGGCCACACCGGCCCCGAACGCGACGGCGAACAGGTGCGCCAGGGACAGCACGCCCGCCGCGGCCGCCAGCGGCACGCTCAGATACAGCACCAGCGACACGACGTCGCAACACACCATCAGCGCCCTGGGCGGCAGCCGGTCGACCCAGGCCCCGGCCGGCAACCCGATCAGCAGCCACGGCACCCAGGTGGCGGCCGAGAGCGCGGCGACCTGGAACGCGGTCGCGTCCAGCAGGGTGATCGCCACCAGGGGCAAGGCCACCGAGGTCACGCTGGTGCCGAGGTTGCTGGTCGCCTGGCCGACCCACATCAGCCGGAAGTCACGTGCCCGGCCGGCGTCGCGGACGGGCTGCGGGCCGCCGTGCACCGCGGCGGTCATGGCTTCGCCGGGACACCGTGGGCGAAGAAGAACACCGTTGCGCGCTCGTTGCCGTCGTCGGGAATCGTCCGGGCGGCCCACCGGTCGACGAGGCCTTGCAGCTCCCGTTCGAAGGCGGCGAGCTCGTCGGGGGTCATCGAGAGCCACTTGTCGGTGGAGAACGCCGAGTCGTCCCAGACCGCCCGCTGCTCCTCGGGTGCCGCGTGCCACGCCCGCACGAGCCCGACCTGCCGGTCCAGGTTGATCGACGCGGCGGCACTGGCAACCGCCTGCCCGACCGGGTCGTCGGCGAAGTCCGATTCGGACCAGCGCAGCGCGGCCGATGCGAGCGTCCACCACCGCTCCCGCTTGTCCCGCGCGCGCTCCGGGACCTCGACGATCAGCCCGGCCCCCGCGAGCACCTTCAGGTGATGGCTGACGTTCGCGACGGCCTGCTCGGTGCGCGCGGCCAGGATGCTCGCGGTCGCCGGCCCCTCGACCTTGAGCACGTCCATCAGCCGCCGCCGCAACGGATGCGACGCGGCGGCGAGCACCCGCGAATCGCGGACCTGGGTGACATCCCGGTTCGACATGCCCCAACCATGCCATGCGCAAGAACTCTTGCGCATCATCTCTTGTGTAATGTGCGGCTGCATGATGGCGTTGTGGCAGGAGGGAGCCTTCGATGGTGAGCGATCCGACGATGGCCCGTATCGGCGAGGGTGTGCAACTGCATCATGGTCAAGGGCGTCGCGAGGCCGCGCGCCGCGTGTTTGCCGAGATCTGGGCAGAGATCGGCGGCGAGCAGGGCGACCCGCTGCACGTCTGCGTGCTCGCGCACTCGATGGCCGACGTGCAGGACGACGTCCACGACGAACTGACCTGGGATCAGCGTGCCCTGGCGGCGGCGCACCTGCTGACCGACGATCGGGTGGCCGAGGCCGGGGTGCCGCTGTCCGTGGCAGGTCTGTATCCGTCGCTGCACCTGAACCTGGCGGAGTGCTACCTCCGGCTCGGCGACAGCCGCCGCGCTCGGGAGCACCTCCAACAGGCGCAGGCCGGGATCGGCGCGCTCGGCGACGACGAATACGGCCGGCTGATCAGGAGCGGTCTGGAGCGGCTCACGCAGCAATTGGCTCCCCAGTAGCGACGTACGCGGTCTTCGTCTCGACCGGTGCCGTTGGCGACCGTGAATACTCATTCGGTGTTGCGGGCAATGGACGCGTCATGGATGACGACCGCATCGCCACCACCTGGTCTGCCGTCATGGGTTCGGCGTTGTTCCACACTCCGTCATGAGGCTCGCGGACCTCGATCCAGTCGCGTTCAATCAGGTCCGCCACGACATCGGCGGCGCGGTAACACCGCCGCCGGCAACCACCCGGTGCACCCGGAAGTCACCATGACCGCGCTGATGCCACTGCCGCTCATCGTCGCCCTGTTCCCCCGCCCGCCGGTAGCGGCGAGCGCCCGTTCAGTTGCTGTCGCTGATGATCAGGGCGATCGCCAGGACGACCATCGCGATGCCCAGGTACATGACCTTGCGGCCGTTCATCAGGCCGCCGCCGATCCACAGGGCGACACCGATCGCGCCGATCCACAGAATGGTGCTCACCATCCCCGGACCGTAGCGGAGGGCGCCCTGTGCGCGACAGGACCGATCGGGTCGGCTCGGCCGGCCGAGGGATCAGGTGTCGTAGCGCGGGAGCGTGATGGCGCCGGCGGTGCGGCGGGCCATCGTCGCCGGCAGGTCCCGCAGCCACGGCAGGTGCGGCATCATCCGCATGTTCAGCCGCATGAGCCCGGCCGTGAAGCGGCCGCCGGGCACCATGAACCTGGCCGAGCCGGCGAGCTTCTGGCAACCCTCCACATAGGACCGCATGGTGCGCTCGTACCGGGCGAACGCCGCGGCGTGGTCGGCGCCGGCCGTGGCGAGTTCCCCCGCGAGCACGTACGCCCCGACGACGGCGAGGCCGGTGCCCATGCCCGACAGCGACGACGGGGAGTATCCGGCGTCGCCGAGCAGGGCGATCCGGCCACGTGACCAGCGGTCCATCCTGATCGTGCTGACGGAGTCGAGGTACAGGTCCGGTGCCGTGGCCATCAGGTCGAGCAGCCGGGGCAGCTCCCAGCCGGCCCCGGCGAACGCCTCGCGGATGATGGCCCGGTGCCGCTCGGTGTCGGCCCGATCGTAGGACAGCTGGGGTGAGGCGAAGTACAGCAGCACCCTGGCCTCGGTGTTCTCCCGGGCGCTGTAGACGACGGCGAGGCGCTTGGGCTCGCCGTAGACCAGGCCGCTGTGGTCGAGCGCGAGGTAGTTGGGCGTGGTGAAGATGGCGTAGTGCAGGCCGAGGTAGTTCAGGTACGGCCGCTGCGGCCCGAACGCCAGCGAGCGGACCCGCGAGTGCAGCCCGTCGGCGCCGATCACGAGGTCGAAGGTGCGGGGTGCCGCATGCTCGAACGTCACGTGCACCCCGTCCGCTGTCTCCTGCAGCGCGGTGATCGAGTCGCCGAAGACGTACTCCGTGTCGTTGCGGGTCGCCTCGTGCAGCACGCGGACCAGGTCGCCGCGCAGGACCTCGATGTCGCCGCCGGTCTGCTCAGCCGGCATGCGGGCCAGCCGCTTTCCCCGCGCGTCGACGTACCATGAGTCCCCGGTGCCCGTCCGCGCGCGCTCCACGTCGTCACGGATGCCCATCCTCGCCAGGAGGTCGAGGTGGACGGGTCCGCGGAAGTCCACGGCGTACCCGCCGTCACGCAGGGCCGGGGCCCGCTCGACCACGGTGGGGGTGCGTCCGTGCCGGTGCAGCCAGTAGGCCAAGGCCGGGCCTGCGATACCGGCACCGGAGATCAGAATGTCCTGGGGTTGTCCAGGCGGAAGGGTCATGCCGCAGAGCGTGACGGGGCGCGCTCACCGGGCGCTCACCGTCAACTCACCGGCCAGGCGCTGCGCCGGTGAGCCCGCGATGACCTGCTCGGGCACGCCGAGCAGGCGCAGCGCGTCGAGGCTGCCGAGCCGGGCCGAAGCGGCGTACAGCGCCTCGTACCGCGCGGGGCCGAGCGCCAGACGCGCGGTCTCCGCGTGCCGCACCGTCGCCGGCTCCACGGCGCCGGCCGGTCCGCGCAGCGCCCGGGCCGCGCCGAGCAGCGACGCCGCGCGGGCGGGATCACCGTCGCGCAGTTCGACCGCGGCGAGCACGTCGACCGCGCGGGCGTTGAGGTGGAGCACTCCCGTCGCTGCCGCGATCTCGATCGCCTGCCGGCAGTGCGCCCGGGCCTGGGCCGGGTCGTGCTCGGCCAGCGCGACGAGGCCCAGGCCCGTCAGGGCATCGACCCGGATGCCGGCACCGCGGATCCAGATGGTGTCGACGTCGGGCAGTGCCCGCTCGTATCGCCGGCGCGCCTCGGCCACGTCGCCGAGCAGGTACGCGATGTCGGCCAGGCCGCGCGATGCCATCGCCTCGTAGACCGGCAGCCCGGCGCGACCGGCCAGCAGCGCCGCCTCCTCGTAGTCGGCCCGGGCGATCGACGGGTCCGTTCCCGTGGCGACGGCGTCGCGCACCCGGTAGTCGCCCCGGTCGCACGACAGGTCGCACCGCTCCTCGGTCGCGCCGAGCTCGTCGAGCAGGCGCAGCGCCGCGTCGGTCAGGGCGACCGCCCGCGCGTGCCCGCCCTGGAACGAGGCAAGGCCGGCCAGCGATCCCAGCGCCATCGCCTGGCCCCACCGCTCGCCGAGCGACCGGAAGCCCTCCAGCGCCTGCTCGAACTCGCGCTGCGCCGCGGCGGCGTCCCGCAGCAGGAACTGCGGGTACCCGAGCACCAGGTGCGCGGAGGCGACCTCCCAGGCGTCCGCGCTGCCGCACGCCCGCCGCATCAGCGACAGCAGCGCACCGGCGTCGCCGTCCGCGCCGAGGGTCGACAGGAAGAACGTGGTGACGGGATGCGACGGCCGGCCCGGCGCCGTCGCGACCTGCGTCGCGGCCGCGATGTGCCGCCGGCCGGGGTGCCCCGGAGGGTGCGCTGCCGCCAGGACGCAGAGCACGTACTCGTTCTCCAGCCCCGCCGGCGGGCCGTCCGCCAGCCGGTCCAGGACGGCGGCGGCGTGCTCGGCGGCCAGGCCACGGGCTCCGCGCATCCAGAAGTACGTCGCCGACGCGGCCACCAGGCGCAGCGACAGGTCCGTCTCGCCCGCGCCGGCCGCCCACCGCAGCGCGGCCAGCAGGTTCGCGTGTTCGTCGCCGAGTGTCCGGAGCCAGGTGAGTTGCTCGCCGGTCCGCAGGTGCGGGTCCGCGGTCTGAGCCAGCGTCAGCAGGTACCCGGCGTGGGCGCGTCGCGTCGCGTCGGACTCGCCCGCCTCGGCGAGGCGCTCGTCGGCGTAGGCGGCGACCGTCTCCAGCATGCGGTACCGCCCGGCGGCCACGCAGAGCAGGGACTTGTCCACAAGGGAGTCGAGTGCGTCGGGGACGTCCGGGAGGGCGCAGACGTGGGTCGCGCCCGTGACGTCGGCGTCGCCGGCGAACACCGACAGCCGGCGCAGTATCGCCTGCTCCTGCTCCGGGAGCAGATCCCAGCTCCACGCCACGGCCGCGCGCAGCGTCTGATGCCGCGGCTCGGCGGTGCGGTTGCCGCGGGACAGCACGGCGAACCGGTCGGCCAGCGCCTGCCTGAGCGCCGCCACGTCCATCGTCCGCAGCCTGGCCGCCGCCAGCTCGATGGCCAGGGGGAGGCCGTCGAGGCGCCGGCAGATCTCGGTGACCGCCTCGGCGGTGGTCGCGTCCGGCGCGAATCGCGGCTGCGCCGCCGCGGCCCGGTCGGCGAACAGGCGGGCGGCCGCGGCCTCGTCGAGCACGCTCACCGGCCAGAGGTGCTCCCCGGACGCCCGCAGGGTCTCCCGGCTGGTGGCCAGCACCCGCACGCCGGGGCAATGCGTCAGCACCTGCTCGACCAGCTCCGCCACGGCGTCGACGAGGTGCTCGCAGTTGTCGAGGATCAGCAGGGTGGACCGGGTGGACAGGGCGGCGAGCAGGCGCGTCGTGGGCGACGCCTCGGCCGGCATCGGGTGCGGCCCGCTGTCGCGCAGGCCGAGCCCGGTCAGGATCGCCGAGGGCAGCTCCGGCGGGTGGCGCAGCGCGGCGAGCCGGACGAACAGCACGTCGGCGCGGCGCGCGGCGACCTCGGCCGCCAGCCGGGTCTTTCCCACGCCACCGGGGCCGTAGATGGTCACGAGCCGTGCGCCGGTGAGCAGCTTCGCAACCGCGGCGACGTCGTCAGACCGTCCGACGAAGCTGGTGAGCGTCATCGGCACGCCCGTCCGGGCCTGCGGCCGCAGCAGCGCCAGGTGCACGGCCGTGAGGTCCGCGGACGGCTCGGCGCCGAGCTCCTCGACCAGCCGCCGCCGGAACGCCGCGAAGGTGCTCAGCGCCGCGGCCGTCTCGTCGGACGCGGCGAGCGCGCGCATCAGCAGCCCGTGCGACCGCTCCCGCAGCGGTTGGCGCGCCACCAGCTCGCGCAGCTCCGCCACCGCGGCCCGGTGCTCACCCAGGCGCAGCTCCGCCTCGACGCGGTCTTCGACGCAGGTCAGCCGCCGCTCCTCCAGCCGGTGCGCCACGGCCCGCGCGGACGGGGCGTCCGCCACGTCGGCCAGGGCGGCGCGCCGCCACAGCGCGAGCGCCGCGCGCAGGAGCTCGGCGGCGCGGCGTGGCTCGCCGTCGCCGAGTGCCTGCCGGCCCTCCCGCGACAGCCGCTCGAACTCGGTGACGTCGATCTGATGGTCGCCGATGGGCAGCCGGTAGCCGGAGGGGAGCGCGTCGATGGTGGCCTCCGCCAGCGTGCGCCGCAGCCGGGAGATCTGCGACTGCAGCGCATGCCCGGCGTCGGACGGCGGGCGGTCGCCGTACAGCTCCTCCACGAGGCTGTCGGCACTGGCGGCCTCGCCCTCGCGGGCGAGCAGGAGCACCAGCAGCGTGCGCAGCGCCGGACCGCCGACGATGACCTCGCGGCCGTCGGTGCGCCATGCCCGCGTCGTGCCCAGGATGCCGAACCGCACCCGTCCATTGTGCCGTGCGCCTCGCCGGGTGGGCACACAGCGGCACGGACCAGGACGTTGATAAATGGTAATCGATGAACCATTGCGACCTCGGGGCGAGTCTGTTTAACTGGTCGGCACCTCGATGAGAGAGCGCTCTCTGGAGCGTGGTCAGTCGAGGTGGAAGGAGACAACCACCCCCGCCCCGGCCGGGTCGCCGCCGCCAACGGCACCGGCCAACCAGGCACCACGCGACCTTCGGCGAGGCGCGGCGTGCCGTACATCCGCGTGGCATCGAAGCCCGTGCGACATCCCCATCCACCCGCCGGAGCGGGCGGCACCGCCGTGCGCTTTCCGGGACCCGCCCGCGGGGTCACCTGACCGCGGCCAGAGATCAGACGTGATCGGCGCACGTCGTTCGCTGCTTTCTGCGTAAGAGAGGTGCAACCGATCATGTTCCGCAGAGTGCTGCTCTGCGTCGCCATCGTGCTGGCCGGGGCAGGCTTCAACATCGCCCCGGCATTCGCGGCCGACTTCTCGGTGCTGATCTTCAGCAAGACCGCGGGGTTCCGGCACGACGCGATCCCCGCAGGGATCACCGCGATCCAGCAACTGGGCACGCAGAACAACTTCACGGTAGAAGCGACCGAGGACGCCGCGCAGTTCACCGACACGAACCTCGCCAGGTTCAAGGCGGTCATCTGGCTGTCCACGACCGCCGACGTGCTCGACGCCAACCAGCAGGCCGCGTTCGAGCGCTACATCCGGGCGGGCGGCGGCTACGTCGGTGTCCACGCCGCGGCCGACACCGAGTACGACTGGCCCTGGTACGGCAACCTCGTCGGCGCATACTTCTCCAGCCACCCGGCGATCCAGCCGGTCACGGTGCGCATCGAGGACACCGCGCACCCGTCCAATGCCGGCATCCCGGCGAACTGGAACCGCACCGACGAGCTGTACAACTACCGGACCAACCCGCGCTCGCAGGTGCACGTCCTGGCCAACCTCAACGAGGCCACGTACACCGGCGGCACCATGAACGGCGATCACCCGATCTCGTGGTGCCGGGCGTATGACGGCGGCCGCTCCTGGTACACCGGCCTCGGCCACACCCAGGAGAGCTACACCGAGGCGAACTTCCGCACCCACCTGCTCGGCGGCATCAAGTACGCCGCGCAGAACATCGGCAACTGCTCGGTGTCCGCCGCCGGCACGTTCAGCCAGGTGAACCTGGCCAAGGGCGTGGCGGAGACCGGTGAGCCGATGGGTCTCACCGTGCTGCCCAACCGGGGTGTGCTGCACACCGCGCGGGACGGCGTCATCCGGTACACCGACGTCAACGGCAACACGAAGATTGCCATGACGCTGCAGGTCTACAGCCACGACGAGGAGGGTCTGCAGAGCATCAAGGCCGACCCGAACTTCGCCACCAACCACTGGGTGTACGTCTACTACGCGCCACCGCTGAGCACCCCGGGCGGCGACGCACCGGCCACGGGCACGGCGGCGCAGTTCGCCCCGTTCAACGGCTCCAACAAGCTCGCCCGGTTCACCGTGCGGGACGACAACACGATCGACCCGGCCTCGCAGGTGACGATCCTCGACGTGCCGACCAGCCGCGGGCTGTGCTGCCACGTCGGCGGTGACATCGACTTCGACGCCGCCGGCAACCTGTACCTGTCCACCGGTGACGACACCAACCCGTTCGACTCGGGCGGTTACGCGCCGCTGGACGAGCGGGCCGACCACAACCCCGCCTACGACGCGCAGCGCACCGCGGGCAACAGCAACGACCTGCGCGGCAAGGTGCTGCGCATCAAGCCGGGCGCGACCGGCGGCTACACCATCCCGGCCGGCAACATGTTCGCGCCGGGCACCGCGAAGACGAAGCCCGAGATCTACGCGATGGGCTTCCGCAACCCGTTCCGGATGAGCGTCGACAAGGCCACCGGCGTGGTGTACCTCGGCGACTACGGCCCCGACGCGGGCTCCGCCGACCCGAACCGGGGCCCCGCCGGCACGGTCTCGTTCGAGCGGATCACGGCGCCGGGCAACTTCGGCTGGCCGTACTGCTCCAACTACAACACCCCCTACAACGAGTACGTGTTCCCGACCGGTCCGTCGCTCGGCACGTACAACTGCGCCGGGGGCCCGACGAACAACTCGCCGAACAACACCGGCATCACCACCCTGCCGGCGTCGCAGGCTGCTTGGCTGCCGTACGGCGGTCAGGGCCCCTGGCGGCCCGAGTTGGGCGGCGGCGGCCCCATGGGCGGCCCGGTCTACAACTTCAACCCGAACCTGGTCTCCGACGTGAAGTTCCCTGCCTCCTACAACGGGCAGGTCTTCCTCGGCGAGTTCACCAGCCGCTGGATCAAGGCGGCCGCCATCAACGCCAACGGTACGGCCGGCGCGATCACCCAGATCCCGTGGACCGGAACCGCCATCATGGACATGGAGTTCGGGCCGGACGGCGCCCTGTACGTGCTCGACTACGGCACGACCTGGTTCGGCGGCGACGCCAACTCGGCCCTCTACCGCATCGAGTACAACAGCGGCGGCAACCGGGCACCGATTGCCCAGATCGGCGCGACCCCGTCGTCCGGCGCGGCGCCGCTGGCCGTGCAGTTCAGCTCGGCGGGCAGCAACGACCCGGACGGCGACGCGATCACGTACGCCTGGGACTTCACCAGTAACGGCAGCACCGACTCCACGGCGGCGAACCCGACGTTCACCTACCCGTCGAACGGCGAGTACACCGCGACGCTGACGGTACGCGACAGCGGCGGCAAGATAGCGACGGCCAGTACCGTCATCGGCGTCGGCCGGGCGTCGGTCCAGTTGATAACCCCGGCCGACGGATCACTGTTCCAGTTCGGCGACCTGGTGCCGTTCGAGGTGAGGGTCACCGATCCGAACGCCGGCACCATCGACTGCAACCGGGTCGTGGTCAACTACGTCCTGGGCCACGACAGTCACGGTCACCCGATCACCAGCAAGAACGGGTGCACCGGGTCGATCCAGACCACAGTGGACGGTGAGCACGACGCGAACGCGAACATCTTCGGGGTGCTCGCCGCGGTGTACACCCCGGTCAGCGGGGTCGCGGTCCAGGACCAGCACGTGCTGCAGCCGCGGACCCGGCAGGCCGAGCACTTCAACACGATGAACGGCGTGCAGCTCGCCGCCAAGGCCAGCGCGCACGGCGGCAACGCCATCGGGTACATCGAGAACAACGACTGGATCTCCTTCACGCCGTACAACCTGGCCGGCGCCACCGGCATCAAGGCGCGGGTCGCCTCGGCCGGCGTCGGCGGCACGATCACCGTGCGGGTCGACTCGCCGACCGGCCCGGTGGCCGGCACGGTGCAGGTCGCACCGACCGGCGGCTGGGAGACCTGGGTCGACGTCACCGGCACGATCAGCCCACCGACCGGCACGCACCAGCTGTACCTGGTGTTCACCGGCGGCGCGGGCTCGCTGTTCGACATCGACGACTTCACGTTCACCTCCGGCACGACGCAACCGCCGTCGGCGAACCTGGCGTTGAACAAGCCGGTGACGGCGTCGAGCGTCGAGAACGCCGGTACCCCGGCGACAGCGGCCGTGGACGGTTCGGGAACGACCCGGTGGGCGAGCACGTTCTCGGATCCGCAGTGGATCCGGGTCGACCTCGGCCAGTCCTACGCCATCGACCGGGTCAAGCTGAGCTGGGAGGCGGCGTACGGTTCGGCGTACCAGATCCAGACGTCGGCCGACGGCACCACCTGGACGACGGTGCGCAGCGTGACCGGCGGGGACGGTGGGGTCGACGACAACACGGCGCTCAACGCGACCGGCCGCTACCTGCGGATCAACGGCACGGCCCGTGGCACCGCATACGGCTATTCGCTGTGGGAGCTTGAGGTGTACGGCGGTGGCACGACGCAGCCGCCGGCCGGGAACCTGGCGCTCAACAAGACCGCGACGGCGTCGAGCGTCGAGAACGCCGGTACCCCGGCGTCGGCGGCCTTCGATGGTTCGGGGACGACCCGATGGGCGAGCACGTTCTCGGATCCGCAGTGGATCCGGGTCGACCTCGGCCAGTCCTACGCGATCAACCGGGTCAAGCTGACCTGGGAGGCGGCGTACGGTTCGGCGTACCAGATCCAGACGTCGGCTGACGGCACCACCTGGACGACGGTGCGCAGCGTGACCGGCGGGGACGGTGGGGTCGACGACAACACGGCCCTCAACGCGACCGGCCGTTACGTGCGGATCAACGGCACGACCCGCGCCACCGCGTGGGGCTACTCACTGTTCGAGTTCGAGGTCTACAGCTGAGGCACGGGGCGCGGGGATCGTCGGCGGTCCCCGCGCCCCACTCGTTCATTCGAGCGGCTGCCTCGACAGGGCCGGCGGTTCCTTGCCGGCCAGCAGCCAGCCACCGACATACGCGACCAGCGGCAGGCCGATCAGAATCGCGGCGAGGTTGAGCACCGGCACGTGCCCCAGCCAGTGCGGGTCGCGGTGATGCCAGGCCAGCAGCGCCAGGTAGGCACCGGTGACGCCGAGCACCGCGCCGAGCAGCGCGAGCGCCGTGGCGGTCGCGGCGGTCAAGGCCCGCCGGGTGCCGCGCCGGGCCCCGGCCGCGGCAAGGGTGCGCAGATCGCGTGCCGTCTCGGTGCGGATCAGCCCGACGGTCATGGCGAGCACGCCGAGGGCGACCGCGATGCCGCCGCCGGTCATGTAGTTGGCCAGCCGGACCACGTCCGCCCCGGTCGGGCGGGTCTCCACGCTGAGCCCACCGGCCTGCGCCCGCTGTTCCACCAGGTCGATCTGGGCCTGGGTCAGGTTTTTCGGCGCCTCGATCAGCCAGCCGGCCGGGACCGCGGTGAGCTTCAGCGCCTCCAGGACCCGTTGGGTGATCAGGGTGCCCGGCAGCGACGTGTACGCCGGCAGCGCCACGTGCTGCACCTTCGGGTGCCACTGGACGTCCCGGCCGGCGGGGATCAGGTCGTAGCCGTCGACGCTGGCCCGTGACGTGACCACGTCCGTGTCGGCGGCGATGCTCGCCGGGTCGATCCCGTAGTGCGTGAGCACCTCAGGCGTGGCGACGAACAGCTTGATCGCCCCTTCGCTGCTGTAGCTGACGCCGGTGCGCCCCCCTTCCGTGATCGGGTGCGGCTGGGCCAGCCACATCGCGGGATAGCCGCCGTTGTCCTGCGGCCCGTTCCGGTTCACCAGCGTCTGCAGCGGCAGCACCGACGTGGCGTGCAACTCGGCGGCGATGGCGTCGGCCCGCTGCCGGGCGTTGTCGACCTGCGCGGGCGTCAGCGGCGGCTGCGGCCCCCCGAGCCCCTCCTCGGCCAGCCAGACGATCGCCTGGTCGGCGGGCAGGTTGCCACCCGTCGGCACCTGCGCCTTCGCGACGGACACCCCGGCGCTGAGCGTGACGACTGCGGCGATGCCCACGGCGAGCCCGATCGCCGCCAGGGCCGCGCTCGACCTGGCCCGGTAGCGTGCCAGGTCGCGCAGCGCCAGCCGCGGCGCCAGGGGCGCGACCCGGGCGAACCGGCCCAGGATGGCGACACCCACCGGAGCGAGCAGCAGCAACCCGCAGGCGGTGCCGAGGACGCCACCGATGATGTACGGCGGTTTGGTCTGCCGCGACAGGATGAGCGCGGCGAGCCCGCCGAGCATCAGCACCGCACCGACCGCGGCGAACCGGCGCGCGGGCCGCGGCGGCACCGGGCGCGCCGACAGCGCGGCGACGACGGGCACCCGCGCCGCGCCACGGGCCGGCCACCACGAGGCGCAGACCGTGGTCACGACCGCCAGCAGCACCGCGCCGATGACCGGCAGCCAGGGCAGCTGGAAGCGGTCGATGCGGTGCCCGAGCAGCGGCTCCAGCTGCGGGCCGAGCGCGACCCAGCCGGCGATCCCGGCCGCGGCGCCGGCGAGCGCGCCGGCCGCGCCGATGACGGCGCCGTTGGCCACCAGGACGAGGCGGATGTGCCGGTGGCTCGCGCCGATCGCGCCGAGCATGCCGAGCGACCGCATCCGGCGCTGGGCCATGACGGTGAACCCGGCCACCGCCAGCAGGCCGACGAACATCAGCCCGATCGTGGCGAGCATGAGCACCATGATGCTGCCGGCGGCCTCCTGCTCGTAGCCGCGCACGTTGACGCTCATGCCGTCCGGCCGCTTCACGGCGGAGAACTCCGATTCCGTCGCCCGGATCAGCACCGTGACGCTGTCCACCGGGCCGGCCTGGCCCGGGGCGACGAGGGCGAACCTGGACCGCAGGTCGAGAGGGTTCTCGACCAGGCCGACCACGGTGCGGCGCCGGCCGCCCTGGTCCCACGTGCCGCCCAGGTGCAGGGCGAACAACGTCGCCACGCGGTCGGTGACCGCGACCTCGTCCGCGCCGGTCGGATACCGGCCGGCGTTGAGCCGCAGCATCGAGCGGCCGTACGGACCGTTCGGGTCCTGGTCGCGCAGGTCGACCGCGTTCGCGGAGCCCGGCACCGGGATCTTCTGGTGCCTGATCACGTCGATCGTGCCGAACGAGGCGCGCAGTGTGGCGATGTCGGCGTCCGCCTGCGCGTCCTGGGTGCTGCTCAGCGTCGCCAGGTAGTTCGCGGTGCCGAACGTCGAGGCCTGCCCGCCCGCCGTGTTGGCGGCCGCGCCGAGCCCGACGGTGGTGGCCGCGATCGCGACCAGCAGCAGCGCCAGCACCAGCGACTGCTGGCGCCACTCCCGGCGGAACAGCCGCCACGCCCACCGCACCACGGCCCGCCGGGCGGGCATGCCACCGTGGCCCTTCCCGAGGACCAGCGGCGGGTCCTCCACGGCGACGCTCATCGCGCCGGCTCCTCGGCGAGCAGTGAGTCAGGTCCGGGGCGGGGCGAGGTCCGGTCGACCACGCGGCCGTCGCGGATGAACAGCACCCGGTCGGCCCACGACGCGAGCTGCGCGTCGTGGGTCACCACGACCGCGGCCATCCCGCGCTTGCACGCGGCCAGGATCAGCCGCATCACCGCTTCACCGTTGGTCGAGTCGAGGGCGCCGGTCGGCTCGTCGGCGAGCAGCAGCCGGTGGTCGCCGACGATGGCCCGGGCGATCGCCACCCGCTGCCGCTCGCCGCCGGACAGCTGGTCGGGGAAGCGCGACGCCCGGTCGGCGAGCCCCAGCTCCTCCAGTGCCCGCATCCCCGCGGCGCGGGCCTTGCCGGCCTTCGTCCCGTCCAGCTCCAGCGGCAGCGCAACATTCTCCACCGCGGTCAGCCCCGGCAACAGGTTGAAGTCCTGGAACACGTACCCGATCGCGCGCCGCCGCAGCCGGCTCTTGTCGTCCCGCGACATCGACGACAGCGGCTGACCGGCGACGAGCACCTCGCCGCTGGTCGCCGACTCCAGGGCACCGGCGATGGTGAGCAGCGTGCTCTTGCCCGAGCCGCTGGGCCCCATCACCGCCACCATCTTGCCGGCCTCCACGACCAGGTCCACCTCGCGCAGCGCGTGCACCTCGTCGGATCCGTCCAGGTAGGTCTTCGAGACCCCGCGCAGCTCCAGCACCCCGCCGCTCATCGCCGGACCCCCGCCCTGCGCCGGATCTGCGGCGCGACATCTGATGTCCTGGCGGGCGGTGGCGGTTCCAGCGCGGCCCGCTTCAGGCGCCCGTCGGCGGTGTCGAGCCACTGCACGACGGCGTCCAGCCGGTACAGCTCGGCGTCGACGACCAGTGCGAGGTTGAGGTCGAACTCGGCCTCTTCCTCCTTGAGCCGGGTCCACTGCTGCATCAGCTCGATCAGGTAGCGCCGGTGCGTCTGGATCACCTCGTGCACGTCGACGCCGGGCAGCCGCACCGCGACGAGGACCTTGATGACCAGCTCGTCGCGGGGCGGCGAGGCCATGTCCGGCGGCGTGCGCAGCCACCCGGCCAGCTCCTCGGCGCCGCCGGTGGTGATCCGGAACCCCTTCTGCGGCCCGGGGTCGGCGTCGTCGTCGGACTCGACGAGGCCGTCGCGCTCCAGCCGCTGCAGGGTCGTGTACACCTGGCCCACGTTGAGTGGCCACACCTCACCGGTGCGCGCCTCGAACTCCTCGCGCAGCTGCAGCCCATACTTCGGACCCTCGCTGAGCAGCGCCAACAGCGCGTGCCGGATGCTCATGCCGTCACCGAACTCGATATCATGCCCGGTATGATACTGAGTATATTGGGCGCCGGGCAACCCCCTGGCATCCTGTGGCGATGGCCGAGCCGACGGACGAGGAGCTGGCCTGGGCCGACGACTGGGAGCTGTGGGGACGGCTGAACGACCGGCTGGCGTCGCTGCCCCCGGACGCGTACCTGCGCTGTTTCGCCCTGTTCATGACGGAATACCAGCGGCTGTTCCAACAGGACGACCTGCCCGAGGCGTACCGCCGCATCGTCGACGACATCGTCGGGCTCACCGTGCGGGCGGCGGCCGGCGAGGATGTCCGGGACGCCGCCGTGGTCCTGGACCGCGAATGGTGGCCCGTGCGTGAGGACGACGCCATCCGACAATATGACGGCCCCCTCGACATCAACCTGTTCAAGGCGTGCGGTGACGCGCTGTGGGAGCTGACGGACGAGGCGCACCGGTACGAATCGGCCGACAGCATCACCGACGGCGCCCTGAACTACGTCGATCCGGGCGACCAGCTCGCGAACATCCGGCTGACGCTGTGGTTCCTCGACCACGTGGACCGCGAGGCCGCCGGGGACCGGTCACCGCCGCCGGCCCGGACCCCGCGCGTGTGGAGCGCCGGGCGGCGTGCCTGGGACCGCCGGCCGCTCCCCGAGGGGTCGCTGACGGTCCGCCGTGCCGGACCCGATGAGGTGCCCGTCGTGCTCGACCTCCTCGACGAGAGCGTCGACTGGCTGCGGGACCGGGGCTTGCAGCAGTGGCTGCTGTGGCCGTCGGAGCGGGACACGGTCGCGCCGACGGTCGCCCGCGGCGACGTGTGGCTGGTGCGCGCGCCGACGGGGGAGGTCGCCGGGACCGTCACCCTCACCACGGGCGCCGACGCCCGCTCCATGGACCTTTCCCGGCTCGCGGTGCGGCGCGCCCTGGCGGGCCGGCGCATCGGCGCGCAGATCCTCGGCTGGGCCCGCCTGCACGCCGGCCTGTGCGGCAGCGAGTCGCTGCACGTCGCCGCCTGGCCGGGCAACCCGCGGCTGCACGAGTACCTGCGGGGGCGGGGCTTTCTGGAGCTCACGACGATGGCCGGCCCGTTGGCCACGTCACGCACCCTGTTCACCCGCCGGACGGACCACGTCGGCGAGGTCGAACCCGGCGACGAGTACCTGCTCACCCGCGAGGGCGACGGTCAGGTCGTCACCGTGCGCCGGTCATGAGCGCGGGCGGGGCGCCCGCACCGCCCACCACGCCAGCAGCAGCACCGTGACGACCTCGGCGACGCCGAGCAGCCGCTCCACGCCGCCGAGCGGGATGGCCCGCCACCAGCGCACCCCAGTCCACGGCTCGGATACCAGCGCCCACAGGATCGGCGAGAAGCACAGCAGCGACGCCACCCCGCCGAGCGCGACCAGCCGGGCGGGCCGCGTCGCCCCGTCGCCGCGCAACCATGGCGTGGTCGCGAGGAGCGCACCCGCCGGCAGGCTGAGGAACGCGACCAGGCTCGCCGCGCGGTGGATGTCGCCGCTCATCGACGGCCCTGACGCCCAGTTGTGCTTCTCGAACCACACGACGCCGACGAGCCCGCCGACCCACAGCAGCAGCGCCGCAACAGCCGCCCCGCGGACGAGCCCGGCCCGCAGCAACGCGACCAGCACGGCGAACGACCCGGCGGCCAGCAGCAGCGTCGCCACGTCGAACACCCACCCGTTGGACAGCAGCGCGTACTGGCTGATCGTGCGGCTGCTCCAGTCCAGCCCCGCCGACGGCGGCACCACGTGCAGCACGCCGTACAGGACCACCGACACCGCCACGCACAACACGCCCAGCCCCGCGAACGCCCCGACCGCTCCAGCCCGATTCCTCATCCCGTCCAGCCTGCCACGGGGCGCCGTAAACTTCGGGTCTGTGACGGATGGCGCGTGGGATCCGGACGACGTGGTGGTCGTGGTCGCCCACCCGTACGCCGATTTCGACCGTCCGCTGCGTGAGTGGATGGCGAGGGGCCCCGGCCCGCGGCACGGGACGCGGCCGGTGTCCGCACGATCCCGCACGACCGGTGAGGCGCTGCCGTTGACGGTGATTCCGCTCGCGTACCGCAACGACCGTGAGTCGCGGGCGCTGATCGCGGCCGGGAAACTTGCGTCGCCGTGGCGGGACATCCCGTGGCGGGCCGACGACTGGGGTGAGCAACCCCCCGAGGTGTACGGTCCGCTGCCCTTCGACGGGATGGTGGCGGACCCGGAACGCATCGACCGCATCGACCGCCTCGCCGCCGGTGTGCTCGGTGCCCTGCCGGCGGCGCCCGTGGATGAGCAGGCCGCGCGCCGGATCCTGGCCCTGGAGCCCGAATTCGGTGCGGCGGCGGGCATGGTGGTGCGCAGGCTCGCCGCCGGCGGCCGCTGGGACGAGTTCCACGCCGTCGTCGAACTGGCCGCCGTCGCCGGGCTCGCCGGTGTCGCGCCGGTGCTGGCCGAACTGGCCGTTTCCGACGCCGGCCCGCCCCGGCTCGGGCACGTCGTGGAGGCGTTGGGGCGGCTGCGGTACGACGGCGACGCCTATCTGCTGCAGCTTCTGCTCGGACGGTTCGTGTATGCGGACAAGGATCTGGCCGGCGCCCGGAGCTGCCTGCACGCGCTTGCGGCGATCGGCACCGGCCATGCGCGGGCGCGGCTGTACATGATCTCCTTGCAGGACTGGCCGGATCCCATCCCGCGCTGGGCCGCCGCAACGGGCGTCAGTGGCACACCACCGACAGATCCAGGAACAGGCAGCACGAGCTGACGAGCGCCAGCGCGAAGGCACACACCCCGCGGGCCGCGACCTCGACACCGCCACGGTGCCGGCGGGTCACCGGCAGCGCCTGTTCCAGGACGATGAGGGTCAGCCAGCTCAGCAGTACCAGCGGAAACCAGAGATCCCAGTCGGCGTCGGAGAAGGCGCTCGCGTTGCCGTTGGCGCCGTAGTTGGGGCAGTCCTCGACCCGCATGACCGGGTCGAGGAACACCAGCAGCAGCACGATGGCCGTGCCTCCAATGAGGCAGGCCCAGAGCCCGCTGAGCCGAGACCTGCGTCCATCGATCATCAGGTGAGCGTAGAGACGCGAGCCGGGGAGATTTGCGAAGATCCTGTGGACGTTCTGCACGGTGTTCCAAATCGAAGGGATGGTCGTTGATGTCGCAGTTGCGGGACCGCCTCGGGGAGGCGCTCGGCGCCGGGCGGTTGGACGGTCTGCACGCGGTGGTGGCGGTCCGCGGGGGCCGCACGGTGCTGGAGTACTACGGCGAGGGTGAGGACTTCGCCTGGGGCCGGTCGCTGGGCGCCGTCGCGTTCGGTCCGGAGACACTGCACGACGTGCGGTCGGTCACGAAGAGCGTGACGGCGCTGCTGTACGGCATCGCGCTCGGCGACGGCCGCGTGCCTGCGCCGGAAACGCCGCTGCTGCAACAGTTTCCGCGGTACCCGGACCTGGCCGCCGACGCCGACAGGGCGCGGCTCACCGTCGGGCACGCGCTGACGATGTCGCTCGGGCTCGAGTGGCGCGAGGAAATCCCGTACGACAGCCCGGCCAACGCCGAGATCGCGATGGAGCTCGCCCCGGACCGGTACCGGTACGTGCTGGAACGCCCGGTCGTCGAGGCGCCGGGGACCCGGTGGAGCTACTGCGGCGGCGCCACGGCGCTGCTCGGGCAGCTCGTCGCCGACGGGACGGGGCAGCCCCTCGCCGAGTTCGGGCGGGCCGCGCTGTTCGACCCGCTGGGCATCGGCCCCGTCGAGTGGATGGCCGGCACCGACGGGGTCGCGTCGGCGGCGTCCGGGCTGCGGCTCGCGCCGCGCGACCTGGCGCGCATCGGCGAGCTGCTGCTCGCCGAGGGGGAGTGGGGCGGCCGGCGGGTGGTCCCCGCCGACTGGATCCGCACGATGGTCCAGCCGCGGCTGCGGACCGACTGGGGCGCCGGCTACGGCTACCACTGGTACCTGGAGACCGTCGCCGGGCACCGGGTGGTGATGGCCGCGGGCAACGGCGGCCAGCGGCTCGCCGTCGTGCCGGACCTCGATCTCACGGTGGCGATCACCGCCGGCAACTACGACGACGCCGAGCAGTGGCGTACCCCCGCCGCCGTGCTGGAGCAGGTCGTGCCGGCGTGAGGTCAGGCCCGGCGGCGGGTGAGCCAGACAGCAGCGGTCAGCAGCACGGCGGCAAGGGCCACGAAGACCCCGGCCTCGATCGCCTGGAACGGCCAGAAGCTGCTGTCGGGGGTGGTACTCGGTGCGGTGCAGCAGGCCGTGCTCCAGCAGGTACCGGTCGACCGAACCGCCGGAGCCGGCGAGCTGCCGCACGACGGCCACCCGCTCGTGCTCGGGGACCACCCGGCCGGCCCGGTCGATCCAGCCGTCGGCGACCGTCCAGTCGGTGCCCGGGGTGCCCACCGCGGCGCCCGGCTCGGTGACGCGGACCAGCGGCGGGCGGTAGTGCGGCCGGACGTACTCCTCGAGGCCGAGCCGGACCGCGAGGAACCCGGTCAGGGTGGCGGCCATCGCCACGATGGTGTGCCGCAGCAGCGCCCCGGCGAGCACGCCCAGCGCGAACGCGAACAGCGCGGCCGACGTCAGGCTGGGCCCGGCGATGACGAACGAGGCGGCGTTCAGCCGGCCGTGGATGTCGTCGAGCGGCCCGCGCCACCAGGCGAGCAGGCCGGCGACCGTGGCGGTCATCGCCGCCACGGCCGCGCCGACCAGTGCCAGCTTGGTGACCGTCCAGCGGGTCCGGGAGACGCTCTGGGTGAAGGCGAGCCGCCAGGTGCCCTGCTCCAGCTCCCGGGCCAGCAGCGGCGCGCCGACGAAGACGCCGGCGAGGGCGGGCAGGAACGCGGCCCACATCAGCCGGCGCCCCCATTCGGCGTGCCGGTCGGCGAACGCCTGGATCAGCCGCTCGCAGCCCGGCCGGCTGGACGGGTCGGCGACGCAGCCGGCGACGCCGTCGGCCCGGTACTCCTCGTGCATCGCGAAGCCCGTCCACAGCAGCGGTGCCGCGATCAGGAGCAGCAGGGCGGCGGCGGCGAACAGTTCGGCGCGGTGCTGGCGCCAGGTGACCCACAGCATCGCTCAGCCCTCCGCGGGTCGTTCGAGATACGCCAGGACGAGGTCCTCCAGGCTCACCGGGTGCGCCTGCCAGCGCGGGTGCGTCGGCGCCGCGGACTGCCGGACGAGCACGTTGCTGTGCCGCAGGCCGTGGGTGACGGCGATGACTCCGGGCAGACCGGCGGCCGCGTCGCTGCGCGGGCCGGTCAGCAGCTGGTGCCCGGCGAGCAGGTCCTCGATGTCGCCGGTGAGCCGCACCCGCCCGCGGTGCAGCAGCACCAGGTGGTCGCAGAGCCGCTCCAGCTCGGCGACGACGTGTGAGGACAGCAGGACGGTCAGGTCGCGTTCGGCGACCGCCGTGACCAGCATCCGCATCACGTCGCGGCGGGCGAGCGGGTCGAGGCTGGCCACCGGCTCGTCGAGGACCAGCAGCCGGGGCCGTTTCGCCAGCGCGAGCGTCAGCGCGACCTGCGCCTGCTGCCCTCCGGACAGTGCGCCGGTGCGCCGGTCGAGCGGGATGTCGAGCTCGCCGAGGCGGTGCCGGGCCTCGGCCAGGTCGAAGCGCGGGTTCATGGCGGCGCCGTAGCGCAGCATGTCGGCGACGGTGAAGCCGCGGTACAGCGGGTGGTCCTGCGCGACGAAGCCGACCTGCGCCAGCCCGTCCGGCCGGTCCATCCGCGTCGGCCGGCCGAACATCGACACGCTGCCCTCGGTCGGTCGCAGCAGGCCGATCGCCAGCTGCAGCAGCGTGGTCTTGCCGGCGCCGTTGCCGCCGACCAGGCCGATGATCCGCCCGGCGGGCAGGTCCAGGGTGCAGTCGCGCAGGCCCCAGGCGCGGCGGCCGTACCGCTTGCCGAGGCCGGTGGCGCGCAGCGCGGGTTCGCCGGTCATGCCGCACCGGTGCCGGTCTGCTCGTCCTCCAGGCCGAGGGCGACCATGGCCCGGACCTGGTCCTGGCTGAGACCGGCCTCGCGGGCGGCGGTGAGCCAGCGGCGCAGGTCGCGGGACAGCCGGGCGTACGTCGCGGGTGGCACCGGGTCGACGGCGCCGACCACGTAGGTCCCCTGCCCGGCCCGGGGCGCGACGAGCCCGGCGTGTTCGAGCTCCCGATAGGCCTTCGCCACCGTGTTGGCGTTGATGACCAGGGCGGCGGCGACGTCCCGCACGGGCGGCAGCTGGTCGCCGTCCTCCAGGTAGCCCAGGAGCAGGGCGCTGCGCACCTGCTCGACGAGCTGCAGATACGTCGGCACACCGGATCTGGCGTCCAACCGGAATGCGAACATCACACCTCCATCGCACCGCGTCCTCGTGTACTAGGACAGTAATACACGAGGCGCCGGGGTGCGGTCCAGGGGACCGGTTAGCCTGGTGGAGGGCCTGTGGGAGACGTCCAACGTGGCGTGGCCGTGGCCGCAGGGGACCGAACCCAGGTCGACGTGGCCGGTCGTCACGGAGGTGCCGCCCGCCGCGGTCGCCGCGGTCGCCACCGAGTTCGGCGCGCTGACCGGGTCCGACGGGTCCGAGTGGCAGGCGGCACTGCCGGACGCGGTGTTCGCCGACGCCGACGGCGACCCGCTGGACGACGTCGACGACGCCCGCGAAGAGCTGGCGGAGCACCTCGATCTGCTGGCCGCCTGGGTCGCGCGGGTCCCGGCGGGCGACTCCCTGATCCTCGTCATCGACGGCGACCAGTAGGGACGCGGCATCCTCGTCAGGCACTGCGGCCGGTAGGGATGCGGCGGCCGAGGTACGCGGCGAGCCGGTCCGCGGCGGTCGCACCCGCGGGCACCGGTTGTTCGGGGGCGAATGAACCCCCGGCGGTCCGGGGCAGGGCGCCGTAGATCGCCTGGACGGCGGGTAGCGTGGCCGCGGCGACGTCCGGGGCGAGGTCCGTCGGCTGCCCGGTCGCGGTCGCCAGGTCCCAGCCGTGCACGAGCATCTCGATGACGACCTGTTCGACCAGCCGCCAGCCGGGCGCGTCGCCGTACCGCTGCCGGAGCATGCCGGGCCGGCGGAACGCGGCCAGGGTCGCCGCGGCGGCGGTGCGGAACGCGGCCACGTGGTCGCCGCCGAGGTGGTCGGCGGCGAAGTCGGCGCGCGGGGCACCGTCGGCGAGGCCGGTCCACAGCAGGTTCTCCCACACCAGGTGGTTGAGCAGGGCCCGCACGTCCCAACCGGCGCACGGCGTCGGGTCGCCGAACCGGCCGGGGTCCACGCCGGCGACGAGCCGCTGCACCTCGGCCAGGACGCGGGTACAGCCGTCAAGGAGGCCCTGCGGGTCGGGCGCGTCGTCGTCCAGCAGCGCGGCGATGCCGGCGGCGCGGGCGCCCGGGGCGGGGTTCGCGCGCAACGCCGTCATCAGCCACTGTCCGGCGACGGCCAGGCTCGGGCGGACCGGCCAGCCGTTGATGACGCACAGCAGCTGCCAGTACCGCTCGACGCCGGCGTCCGCGGCGACCTCCAGCTGCTCCAGCAGCCGGCGCCGGGCCCGCGCACCGTCACCATCGAGGCACAGGTCGGTGCGGGCCTGGGTCGGGATCCACGCCTCGACGATGCCGGCCACGACCGGGTCGGCGGCCGGCGAGTCCGGCATGATCCCGCCGTCGATCGCGGCCGTGACCCGCCGCACCCACAGGTCTGTGAGGTCCCGGACGGCCGCGAGGTCCCGCTCGTCGTGCTCGCCGGGTGCGTGTTCGGCGGCGTACGCGGCCATCCGGGCGAACCCGGCGCGCAGCTGCGGGGACCGCACCAGCCCGGCGAGCTCGATCCACGCGTCGAGCTGCCCGGTGGTGGGCTGCTCCGGCAGGTCCGGGGTGGCGGCGAGCAGACCGTCGCGGTACGCCGGGACGTCGAGATCGCCGAGCGCCTCCGTCACGAACTCGTGGATGACGGCGGTGCGTTCGGCGGCGGTCAGGCGGGCGAGGCGGGTCATGTCGGCGAGGTCCTCCGCGGTCGAGGTCGGCTGCTGCGAGACCGACCGCAGCACCGCCTGCTGCAGCCGGAGCGTGCGGACCTGCGCCTCGATCGCGTCGGCGTGCACCGCCGCGGCCTCGGCCAGGCTCCGTTCGCGGTCGACGACACCGCGGATCGCGGCCATGCCCAGCCCGAGGTCGCGCAGCGTCCGCGCCAGCTCGAGGCGGGCGAGGGCGCGCGCGTCGTAGCGTCGGTAGCCGGTCGGGGTGCGGTCCGTCGGCGGCACCACCCCGATGTCGGACCAGTGCCGGATCAGCTTCACCGACAGCCCGGTCCGTTTCGCCAGGTCGCCGATGCTCCACAGGGTCGGGTCGTCCGCGTGCACACGGCCCACCATCGGGTCTCCCATAGTGGGAGAGTCAACCGTACGGGGTCAGCTTTCGACCGCGACGCCGCGAACTCGTCCGGTGCCGTCGAAGGTCACCGCGACGACGTGGTCGGTCAGGTCCCGGCCCAGGGCGTAGTCGAAGACCGCGGCGGCGCCGGGATCCTGCGGGTGCAGGCCGACGCGGACCAGGCGCATCGCGGCGAGGAACGTCCCGGTGCCGACGTCGCCCGTGCCGAACACCGCCCGCAGCATGTCCTCGGCGCCGTCGAAGTCGAGGTAGTCCCGGACCAGGTCGGCGTCGTCGTCCCGCATCGCCTGCCGCGCGAGGGCGTCGAACCCCGCCACGTCCGTGACGAACGGCAGCGCCGCGGCACTGTCGACGTCCCCCGCCCATTCGATGTCCGCGGTCACAGGTGGACCCGGTATCGCCGCAGCGGGCCGAACTTCGCGTCCTGGACGCCTTCGAAGACGCCGCCGGCGCGTTCGATGGTCTTCGCCGAGGCGGCGTTGCCGACCGCGCAGACGATCAGCAGCCGCTGCAGCCCCAGTGTGCGCGCCTCGTCGAGGATGCGGCGCAGCGCCCAGGTGGCCAGTCCGCGCCGGCGGGCCGACGGGCGGATGCCGTAGCCCACGTTGCCCGCCCAGCGCACATAGTCGTCGTCGCCGTGGCGCAGCGCGATCCCGCCGAGGATCTCGCCGTCCTCGACGATCCACCGGTACGTGCAGGCGTGCCGGCCGTCGTCCGGCGTGGCCTGGCGGGCCAGCCGCGCGACCCAGGCGGCAAACCCGGTGGGCGAGTCCACGTCGTCGGCCGGAGCGATCCCGAAACCGTCCTCGTGCAGCCCCGGACCCCACTCGGCGTGCGCCTGGAGGAAGGCGCCGTGCAGGCGGGCGTCGGGTTCGATCAGCGCGGGCACACGACGACGATACCGGCCGATCCGTTGCCATACTGGGGTCGTGATCGTGTCCACGGATCTGGCGTGGCAGGCGGGCACCGGTGCGCGGAGTTGCTGGCCGGGCCGGGGCTCGACGAGGCGATCGACGCGGTGCCGCCGGGGGAGGTGCTCGGCTGGGTGTCGTGGCCAACGTGGTGCGGGAGCGGCTGCACGGCGAGGAGCTCGAGGTGCGCAGCGGGCTCAAACACTTCACCGGCGCCACCTTGGTGTGGGTGTCGCGGCCGTGGAACGGCGACGGCGGTGAGCGGCTGTGGGTCGTCGGTCCGGCTCGGCGTAGCAGCCCGCGGCGGTGGCTGTGGGTGCCTGATCCGCCGCCGATGGAGCTCGACGTCGACGGCACGACCGTGTACCTGGCGCACTTCAACCATCGCCGTGCCCGGTATTCGGCGCTGGAGCCGCCGACCGAGCCGTAGCCGGTCGGTGCGCGTTACGCCTGCGGGCCGGTGCCGGGCTGGTCGGTGATGTAGCCCATCTGCGGGGCGGCCTCGTCGCGGCACGCTGCGGGCAGGATCGGCTCGGAGGCGGTGCCGCCGTCGGTGCCGACGCGGAAGGTGCCGGGGGCGCCGGTGCAGGACCGGGCGGTGTACGTGATCGAGGTGCTGTCCGGTGACCACACGGGTGCGGTCCCGGTGCGGTCGCTGACCTGGTGCTTGCCGGCGCCGTCGGCGGCCATGACCCACACGGTGCCGTTGTGCACGTAGGTGATCCTGGTGCCGTCGGGGGACAGGCGCGGCTGCGAGCTGACCTCGTCCTCGGTGAGGCGCACGGTGCGGTTGCCGTCCTTGATGTAGATGACACCGTGGCGGGCGAACACGCCGTGGTCGGTAGCGGTGGCGTGCGCGGCCGACGCCGCCCCGGCCATCGTGCTGAGGCCGGCGATGGCGGTGAAACCGGCGAGCGTGAGCGCCTTCGTGATCGTGGTGGTGTTCATCCGTGCCCCCTGTGGTCCGTCGCGTCCGTGTGACGCTGAGACCATCGGCGCAACCTCCCGGCACCTGAACGGTTCCCTGCGGTCAATTGCCGGCGGCCGGCTCAGGGCAGGTAGAACGTGAGCAGGTCGGCGGTCACCGGCGGGAACAGCGCCCGCATCAGCTCCGCGTTCGGACCCGGGTACACGTCGGCGTGCCAGGCGGAGAGCCCGGCGATGCCGTGCGGGCCGAACAGCAGCGGCCCGATCAGGTCCGGTGCCACGCCCGCGCCGCCCTGCGAGGCGGGCCCCTGCATCGGGCCGCCCGCAACGACCTCGGTCACCGCGCCGGCCGCGCGCCGCAGCCGTACGTGATGGCGGAAGAAGGACACGATCACGTCGTCGTCGCCCTGGTCGTGCGCCAGCCGAGCCGAGAGCACGGGACGCAGGTGCTCCAGCAGCGCCGCCACGTCCGGGATCCGCAGGTAGTAGTCGTGGGCCTGCGGGTCCGGCGCCGCGAGATGGTCCGTGAGGAGCCCGGCGCGGTCCTTCGCCTCGAACTGCTTGCCGCCGGCGAGCTCCGCCGCGTGGGCGAGCAGCGCCGCGACCGCCTCCGGCCGCGACACGGCGACCTCGCCGAGGACCACGCCCTCCTCCGGCGGGGTGACCCGGCCGGTGCCGGTCACCTGCCCGGCGCGCTCCACCACCAGCTGCGTGCTGCCGGCCCGGGCGACCAGCGCCCGCCAGCACACCGGCGAGTGCGGCATGCGCACGTCGAACCGCACCTGGAGCGCGTCCTGCAGCCGCGCCATCGCCGCGATGTCGCCGGGCCCGGCGGCACGCACCGTGCAGCCGTCGGGCATGGCCGGCACGGAGCGCACGGCCCGGCCCTGCGGGATCGGGATGGCGTACTGGTAGCCGAACTGCCGGTAGAAGTACGGGATGCCGATCATCACCTGCATGAGGTGACCGCGGCGGGCCGACCGCTCGTGCGCCCAGCCCATCAGCGCGCGGACCAGCCCGCGACCCTCGTAGGCGCGGTCCGTGGCGACCAGCTCGACCTGACCGGCCGGGATCGGCAGGCCGGCGAGGACGACGGTCTCGTCGAGCAGCGTCGCGGTGGACACGACCCGGTCGCCGTGGACCACGACCCCGCAGGCGTCGAAGCCGCCGTCGGGATCCTCGACGACGAGCCGGTGGTCCTGGGGGTCGGCGGCGTCCCCGCGGTCGGCGAGCAGCGCGCCGATCTGGTCGAGGTCGTCGGGCCGGGCCGCGCGCAGCTGGAGTCCACCGGGCAGTTCCACCACCCGATCCTCACGCCGCCCAGGCCGGATTGTCCACGGAATTGCGGCCGTCAGGTGTCGTCGAAGAGTTCCTCGGCGACGCCGGCCGGGTACGGCGCTTCCGCGGCGGCCAGCCAGCGCGCGACCTCGCCGGCGTGGTCGCCGGTGGCGGTCGCGGCGGCGATCGCGTCTTTCGGCGCCGCGTCCCCGTCCTGTGACAGCAGCGTCAACGGCCATGCGGGTGTCGTGCGGCGGCCGGCGTCGTAGAAGACGAACGGCGGCACGAACCGCAGCCACCGGCCTTCCGCGTCGCTCACGAGGTCGCCGGGGCGCAGCGACGCGTACGGACGGTGCAGCAGCCGCAGTTCGAGGGGCTCGCCGCGGCCCAGCCACACGTCGGCCGCCTCCGCATCGCCGCTGCCGACGGGCAGCAGCGCGATGCTCTCCGCGAGCCTCGGCAGGAAGCCGTCCTCCCGCGGCGGGTCGTACCGCTGCGAGCGCACCACGTAGCACCGCAGCGGCGGGATGCCGACCGCGCACGGATCGCCGTCGCGCAGCTCGGACGCCGGCGGCCGCAGCTGATACGGCCACCAGGCGTCGGCCGACGCCTCGACGGGGAAGGCGAACGTGCCGTCCGGCCGGAAGAACTGCGATTCAGAGTCCAGCCGGGCCCACGGCCAGCGCACCGCGGCGTGGTACCGGTCGCGGCGGGTGGCCACCGTCGGGGTCCACGGGCAGGAGACCGCGACCACGTCACCGGCCCGGTACGCCGCGGCGCCCGCGGGCATCACGACGTCCGGCGGTGCCACGGCGGCGCGCGGCGCGGGGAGCTCGGCGGCCCACTCGGCACCGAGCCGGGCCGACACGATCCTGAGCTGGGCCGCCGCCCGCGCCGGAGGCTGCCGCGTCATCGCCAGCGTGTCCCGCTGCGCCCTCGCCTCCCGCTCGCCCCAGTCCTCGTGCTCGGGCTCCAGCTCCGTCCAGAGGTTCGCCGCCCACCCCACGAGCCGCTCCATCGGTGCGGCGCTGGCCTGCCGGGCGGCGCCGGCCGCCCTCGCCAGGAGGTCGAAGGCCTGCGCCTCGGTGCTGTACTGCTCGCAGAGCCGGCCGAGCTCCGCGGCGACCACCTCGATCCGCGCCGCGTCCGCCGTGGCCAGCTCGCCGTGGCCGGTCCAGAAGGCGTCGACGCCGTCGCGGTAGCACGCGGCGCGGCGGGGCGTGCACCACGTCCGCATGTACGGGGCGAGGCGCTCCAGGCAGCCCGCCATCCACAGGCCGGCCTGCCAAGGAAGCAGCGCCGTCGACGACGACGAACCAGACATGCCGTCCCCGTTACCTTTCAGTGCGCTTTGGCGAGCACACGGTTGGTAGTCGCACCTTGCGGTGGGACGGTCCCGGTCTGACCGACTGGTGTCGTGCCGGGTTCACGCTTCACGGCCACCTGCCCGCGTATGCGGGTCTTCTGGTCGGCTCCACGTGCTGCCACCGGACCACTCCCGGCGATGTCGAACTCGGCCGCTAGAGCGGCCAGGTTGAGTGAGGCGTTGCGGTCGCGGTGGATGACCAGACCGCACGCCTCGCATTCGTATTCGCGCTCATGCAGGGCGAGTTTGGCTTTCACCGCGCCGCAGCCCGAGCAGGTCTTCGAGGACGGATACCAGCGGTCGGCCACCAAGAGTCGGCCGCCGTTCCATTGGGTCTTGTAGGCAAGTTGGATCCTGCTGGCCAATTGGGAGTGTTGTGGTGGTAGCTGTTCCGGCGTGACGGCGTGGTAGCTTCTGCGGCTTTCTGTTTGTTGGTTGTTGTGGAGGTGGGTTCGGCGATGTCGATGCAGCCGATGCCGTGGCCTGAGCCTGATCCGCAGGTCGCTGCGGTGATTCGTGCCATGTATGTCGGGCGTGAGGCTCCGTTGCCGGTGGTGGTGCGGGATCGGTTGGGGGAGCTGTTCGCCGATGAGGAGTTCGGTGTGGCGTTTGGGGTGAGAGGTCGGCCTGGCTGGTCTCCTGGTCGGTTGGCGTTGATCACGGTGTTGCAGATGGTGGAGAACCTGACCGATCGGCAGGCGGCCGAGGCGGTCCGGGACAAGCTGTCGTGGAAGTACGCGCTGGGACTGGAACTGACCGACACGGGATTCGACGCGTCGGTGTTGAGTGAGTTCCGCGCCCGGGTGGTCGCTCAAGGCTTGGAGGAGCGGGTCCTTGATCTGCTGCTGGCCAGGCTGATTGGTGAGGGTCTGCTGACTGCGGGTGGCAAGCAGCGCACGGACGCCACCCATGTGGTGGCGGCTGTACGGGATCTGAGCCGGCTGGAACTGGCCGGGGAGTCGGTGCGGGCCTGTCTGGAAGCGTTGGCGGTGGCGGCGCCGGACTGGGTCGGGCAGACACTCGACGTGCCGGTCCTGGCGAAGCGATACGGGCAGCGGGTCCACGAGTGGCGGCTGCCGTCGTCGCGGCCCGCCCGGGCCGAGTTGGCCGACGTCTACGGCCGTGACGGGTTCGGGCTGTTGAGGGCGGTCTACGACCCTGCGAGCCCGGCGTGGCTAGCTCGTCTCCCGGCCGTGGAGGTGCTGCGGGTGGTGCTGCTGCAGAACTACGTCCGTGAGCGCGACGAGCACGGGCGGGAGGTGGTCAGGCGGCGGGAGTCCACAGTGGATGGTCTCCCGCCGGGAAGACAGCGCATCGCATCGCCCTACGACACCGACGCCCGGTGGGGCACCACCCGCGCCGCCGGCAAGGTCTGGCACGGCTACAAGGCCCACTTCAGCGAAACCTGCAACGATCCGGACCCGGCCGCAGATGAGCTGCCCAACCTCGTCACCAACGTGATGACCACCGACGCGACCGTGAACGACTCGGTGATGACGACCCCGATCCATGAACGGTTGGACCAGCGTGGGCTGCTGCCTGACGAGCACTACCTGGACTCCGGCTACCCGTCCATCGACCTGGTCGTCGCCTCCGCAGCTCGCTACGGCATTACGCTGGTCACCCCGTTGCGGAAGAACAACTCCGTCCAGGCGCGCGCTGCCGGCGGCTTCGACAGCACCGCGTTCACCATCGACTTCGACAACCAGCAAGCCACCTGCCCCCAAGGCCACAGCAGCGCCGTCTGGAGTCCGACCACGAACCTGGGCCACGATGTCATCGTCGTGCAGTTCGCCCGCTCGACCTGCCAGCCGTGCCCCATGCGTCAGCAGTGCACCACCGACCGCACCGGCCGCCGGAAGCTGACGATACGTCCCCGACAGGTCCACGAAGCCATCCAACAGGTCCGCGCAGAGCAGCAAACCCAAGCCTGGCAAGCGAAATACGCGCGGCGCGCCGGTGTCGAAGGGACCATCAGCCAAGCCGTCAACGTCACCGGCACACGCCACGCCCGCTACCGAGGACTGAACAAAACCCACCTGCAAAACGTCTTCAGCGCCGTCGCGATCAACCTGATACGACTTACCGCCTACTGGAACGACAACCCCCTTGAACGAACCCGCACCAGCCACCTCGCCCGACTCGCCCAAGCCGCATGAACCCAACAATTGGCCAGCAGGATCAAGTTGCCGGCGGATCTCAGCGAAACCGACGTCGGCGATGTGCCGGGCCAGTGTGCGGTTGGCGAGCATCCCGGTGACGTTGAGGTCCTCGACCACGACGGTGCCGTGCTCGCGGGACAGCCTGGTTGTGAGCTTGTGCAGGCCGTCGCGGCGCAGGTTCGCCACCCGGGCGTGCGCCCGGCCGAGACGGGCCGCTGCCCGCTCCCAGCGTTTCGAAGCCCGCCGTCCGGTGCGCCGGTCCGGGCCGGTCTTGCGTGACAGAGCCCGACCCAGCACGCGCATCCGGGTTCGTGCGGCGGCCAGGTGGCGCGGGTTGTCGATCAGCTCGCCGGTGGACAGCACCGCGAGGTGCTTGATACCGACGTCCACTCCGACCACGGAATCCGGCCGGGCCGGTTGCCGCACGGCGCGCTCAACCTCGACAGTGAACGCAACGTGCCAGCGGCCTGCGTCACGGCGCACGGTCGCGGACATGATCCGGGCCGTGCCCGCTTCGACTCGGCGGGCGACTTTGCGGGCGGACTCGTGCAACTTCAACCGGCCCAGCCTCGGCAGCACGATGTGCGTCCGGTCCGGCTCGACGCGGATCGCTCCGGTGGTGAACCGCACGCTGGGGGTGGTTCGGCGCCGGGACTTGAACCGGGGGAACCCGACCAGTCTGCCGGCGCGTTTGCCGTTGCGGGAGTCGGCCCAGTTCTTCAACCCGCGGGCCAGGGCGTCCAGGCCGGTGTTGAACGCCTCCTTGGACACCTCGCTCCACCACGGCGCAGCCTCGGACTTCGCGGTATTCCACGCCTTACGCAGCCCAGCCAGAGACCACGACAGCGATGGCGTCAGCCGTTCATCCGGCACGCTGTAGGTGCGCTCGGCCGCCCGCTGGTCCATCACCGCCTTGACTCGGGCGAGTGCCCAGTTGTGCGCGACCCTGGCCGCCCCTGCGTGTGCAAGCACCGCACGCTCCTGACCCGGGGTGAGGTCAAGGGCGAACCGGTACGCCTGGATGGTCTTCATGCCGGCTGCCCGGTGGCGGCCTCGACAGCGCGGCGGGCACGGTTCGCGGCAGCCCGGCGACCGTACAGCCGGGCGCACAACGAGGTCAGGATCTCAGTCACGTCGCGCACCAGGTCGTCGTCAACCTCGGCCGGGTCGACCACCAGCAGCCGCCGGCCCTGCGCGGACAGTGCGGCCTCGACGTACTCGGCGCCGAACCGGGCGAACCGGTCCCGGTGCTCGACCACAATCGTCGACACGGACGGGTCACGCAACAGGGCGAGGAACTTCTTGCGATGCCCGTCGAGTGCCGAGCCGACCTCGATCACCACCTCGTCCACGGCCAGCCTCTGCCCGGTTGCCCACACGGTCACCCGGGCGACCTGGCGGTCCAGGTCCGGCTTCTGATCGGCCGACGACACCCGGGCGTACACCACCACCCGGCCGACGTTCGGAGCGGCACCGGTCAGCGGCTCACCGACCATGATCAGGCGTCCGAGCCGATAAGCGGGAACGGGCAGCGTCCCCGACTCGTACCGCCGACGCGCCGTCGCGTACGAGACTCCGGTAGCCGCTGCCCACTCCTTCAAATTCACACCATCACTATAGCCAACCAAAGAGCACTAATGACGACCGCAACAACAGCAGTTGGCGACCTCGTGCATCCGTGCGGACAGTCGACCACGCGCGGACGGACGGGGCAACCAATCCACCGTCGTGACTACTGCGAATTGCTGGATGTCACGCGGTGTCCATCTGTGTCCTGCGTTCACGAGAGGAAGTGGCATGACAGAAGCGATCCGAGCGTCCAACTGGCGTCTGATGTGGGCGCTGCCGGCCGGTGTGATGCTCGCCGGGCTGGGCGGCCAGATCCTCACGCTGTCGGATTTCCGCTGGATCAACTGATCCGGAGGGGAACCTGAGCGGCGGGCCGGCCGGGGGCCGCGTGATGCGGCCGGTCCGTCGGTAGCGTGTGCGCCGTGACGGGATTCGACTGGTCCACGCTGTCGGCGGCGCGCAACGCGAGGATCGACGCGGTGCCGGACATGGTCCGCCACGCGCTGCGGGTCCTCGAGGACCTCCTCGAAGAGGCCGACCACGCGTGCACGTTCACCCTCGACGAGGCGCCCCTGGCGGCCGCCGGGGTGGCAGCGACGGTCACCACGCTGCTGCCGCAGCGCTGCGAGGTCGCGGCCCTGGCACCGGTGCCCGACTGGTCCACAGTGGTGGGTGCGGCGCTGCCCGGGTTCTTCGTCCCGAGCCGCCAGCCGCAGGCATGGTCCGGGCAGGCGCCGCCGTGGCTGCTGGCCGACGCGCTCGCCGCATGGGTGGTGGCGCTGCTGTGGCGGCTGTGGCCCGCCGGGTGCGAGGCGTGGGAGCTCACGGTCCAGGCCCGCGACTGGTACGAGGCCGCCTACATCGACGTGGTCGTCAGCGTCGACGGCCGGGTCTGGCTGCTCCACCTCGGCGTCAGCGACTGACCCGAGGTGGGCGGGTCATTCGGGGACCGTGGCCCGGGGAGCGCGGGCGGTGGTGTGCCGGCGGCCGGTGCGGATCTTCTCGATGTGGCCGCAGTAGCACTCGACGTCGAGCAGGACGCCGGCGTCGGTGTTGCGCAGGTTGCGGATGCGCCGCTCGGAGAGCAGGACGCGGGAGCCGTGGGCGGGGCAGTCGATGACGAACATGTATTCAGCCTGGTCCCGCCGGTGGAAAAGCAACAGTGGCAGACCTGCACACGATCGCAGGTTTTCTGCCATCATGGATCCATGAGCCACCCCTTCCGGAAGGTCGCCGCGTATCTGCACGACGGCACGGGCGCGTTCGGCGCCGGCGTCGTCAGCGAGATCTTCGGCTATGACCGGCGGCATCGCGGGCTGCCCGGGTTCGAGTTCGCCGCCTGCACCGACCGGCCGGGCCGGGTCGCCACCGACAGCGGGCTGACGCTGATGGTGGAGCACGGCCTCGACCGGCTCGCCGAGGCCGACCTGGTGCTGGTGACGTCGTGGGAGCAGTTCGACCTGGAGCCGTCGCCGGAGGTCATCGCCGCGATCAGGACGGCGTATGCGCGCGGCGCGACCATCGCCGCCCACTGCACCGGCAGCTACGTGCTCGCCGCCGCCGGGCTGCTCGACGGCCTGCGGGCGACCACGCACTGGCGCTGGGCGGACGCCTTCGCCGCGCGCTTCCCGGACGTGAAGCTGGTGCCGGAGGTGCTGTATGTCGACGAGGGGCGCATCGTCACCGGTGCCGGCGCGGCCGCCGGGGTCGACATGTGCCTGCACCTGATCCGCCGCGAATACGGGTCGGCCGTCGCCAACGGGATCGCCCGGGACATGGTCGTGCCACCACACCGCGACGGCGGGCAGGCGCAGTACGTGGCGGCACCCGTACCGGCGGACTGCGACGACGAACGGCTCGCCGAGGTGCTCGGCTGGGCCCGCGAGCACCTGCACCTGCCCCTGACGGTCGAGGCGCTGGCCGGTCGGGCGCTGATGAGCCAGCGGTCGTTCGCCCGGCGGTTCTCCGCGGCGACCGGATCGACGCCGCACGCGTGGGTGCTGTCGCAGCGCCTGCACTCGGCCGAGGAGCTGCTGGAGACGGGGGACCTGCCGATCGAGGAGGTGGCCCGGCGGGTCGGCTTCGGCACCGCGGCCACGCTGCGGGAGCAGTTCGTCCGCCGGCGGGGCGTGCCGCCGCGGGACTACCGCAAGACGTTCGCCACCTGAATGGTCCGGCCCCCGGACGCGACCGGCGGCCGGCGGATCACCTGGGGTGACGTGCCGGAGGCGGTGCGAGCGTCCATCGAGGGACTGCTCGGCGACCGGGTCGTCGAGGCGGCGGGCCAGCCCGGCGGCTTCTCCGAGGGCCTGGCCGCGCGCCTGCGCCTGGCCGGCGGCGGCCGGGCGTTCGTCAAGGCCGCCGGCGAGCCGATGACCGCGGAGATCCACCGCAGGGAGATCTCGGTCGCGAGCCGGCTGCCGGCGGCGGCGCCGGCGCCGCGCCTGCTGGCGACGCACGACGACGGCGCCTGGGTGGCCCTGGTCTTCGAGGAGGTCGACGGCGGGCTGCCCGCGCAGCCGTGGCGGCGCGACGAGCTCGACCTGGTGCTCGCCGCCGTCACGGACCTGACCGAGGTCATGACCCCGACACCGATCGGCGACCTCACCACCCCGCCGCGGCTCGGCGGCTGGGCGGACGTCGCCGTCGACCGGCTCGCAACGCTGTCGCCGTGGGCCGCCGCCAACCTCGACGCGCTGCTGGCACTGGAGGAGCACGCACCGCAGGTGCTCGCCGGCCGCACGCTGCTGCACGGTGACCTGTACCCGTTCAACCTGATGCTGGCCGGCCGCCGGGTCTTCGTCGTCGACTGGCCGCACGCCTGGGTCGGCGCGCCGCACTGCGACCTCGTGACGCTGCTGTCCAGCACCGCGCTCAGCGGCGTCGACCCGCAGCCGTTCGCCGAGCGGCACCCGCTGACCCGCGACCTCGACCCGCTGCAGATCGACGTGGTCCTCGCCTTGCACGCGGGGTTCCTGCTGCAGCGCGCCATGTCCTGCGGGCCGTCCGTGGATCGCAACCTGGTGGCCATGATGACCGCCCTGGGACTCGCCTCGGTGGAGTGGCTGCGCCGCCGGCGGTGAATCCGGGCGTTCCGGTTGACGCTGGAAATGAAAACCGATACCACTAAGGCGTGAAGACTGCTTTCGTGGGCAAGGGCGGCAGCGGCAAGACGACGCTGGCCGCGCTCTTCGCCCGACACCTTGCCTCGGACGGATCCCCGCCCGACCTCCTGGCCATCGACGCGGACATCAACCAGCACCTGGCGGTCGCGCTCGGCGCGGATCCGGACCAGGGCGCGGCGCTGCCGGCGCTCGGCGACCACCTCGACGTCATCAAGGACCACCTGCGCGGGGACAACCCGCGCATCGCCTCCGCGGCGGCGATGCTGAAGACGACACCGCCCGGCGCCGGGTCACGGCTGATCCAGGTGGGCGCCGACAACTCGCTCTACGACCGCCTGGTGCGGCGGGTCGGCGGGGTGCGGCTCGCGGTCACCGGGCCGTTTGCGGAGGACGACCTCGGCGTCGCCTGCTACCACTCGAAGGTCGGCGCGGTCGAGCTGCTGCTCAACCACCTGGTCGACGGCCCCGGCGAATACGTGGTCGTCGACATGACCGCCGGTGCCGACTCGTTCGCGTCCGGACTGTTCACCCGGTTCGACCTGACCTTCCTGGTCTGCGAGCCGACCGTGCGCAGCGTCGGGGTCTACCGGCAGTACACCGGCTACGCCCGCGACCACGGGGTGCGGGTCGCGGTCGTCGGCAACAAGGTCGAGGACGCCGGGGACGTGGCGTTCCTGCGCGAGCAGGTCGGCGAAGACCTGCTGTGCTGGATCGGCCGGTCCGCGTTCGTGAAGGCCGCCGAACACGGCCGGCACCTGCCGATCGGCGACCTGGAGGCGGCCAACGCCGCGGCGCTGGGCACGATGCGCGCGGCGCTGGACGGCTGCGAGAAGGACTGGGCGCGGTATGCGGCGCAGGCCGCCGACTTCCACGCCCGCAACGCGGCCGCCTGGGGCAACGCCCGCGCCGGCACGGACCTCACCGCCCAGATCGACCCCGACTTCGTTCTACGTCCCGCGGCGACCGTCGCCGCGCACTGAAGCCCCGCGGCCGGCGGCGACCGTCGCCGCGCACTGAAGCCCCGCGGCCGGCGGCGACCGCCGCCGCGCACTGAAGCCCCGCGGCGAGTGTCGCCGTGGACCGAACGAACCCGAACGAAGGAGCATCATGTCTCTCGACGTCCCCACCGCACTGCTGGAGCGGGCCGAGGCCGGACCCGTCGACGACGCCGAGTTCGTCGCCTGCGTGCGCGACTCGCTGCCGTACGCCTGGACCGTGATCAGCGGTGTCGCCGGTGAACTGCACGCCGGCGGCGCGGACTTCGCCGACCACGAGATCCCGCCGCCGAGCGAGGCCGAGCGCGGGCAGCTGCTGCGGGCCCTGGCCAGCGACGCCATCCGCGGCGGCCTGGAGCGCCACCTGGGGGTGCGGCTGGCGTTCCAGAACTGCCACCTGGTCGCCGCGTTCACCCCGGCGGCCGTCGGCGGCGAGCGCTACCAGGCGTTCGTCTCGCCCCGCGGCCAGCTGCTCAACCAGTCGCCGCACCTGCGCGACTGCTGACACCGCGCGGGCCCGCCGGCGCTCCGGCGGGCCCGCGCCCGATGCGTACATAGCGATACGACGGCTCGTTATTGAAAATGAAAACCAGTACAGTCTGGGCTCCGAACGAAGACGAGGAGCACCGACATGAAGCTGCGATCGCTCGCAGTCGCCGCCGTCCTGCTGAGTCTGACCGGCGGGCTCGCCGCGTGCGGCGAGGCGAGCACCGCCCAACCGGCCGCCGGCACCAAGCTCGCCGTGGTGGCGACCACGACCCAGGTCGCCGACTTCGCCCGCATCATCGGCGGCGACCGGGTCGCCGTCACCCAGATCCTCAAGCCCAACATCGACCCGCACGACTACGAGCCGACCCCGGCCGACCTGACCGCGATCGGCGCCGCCACGGTGCTCGTCAAGAGCGGCGTCGGCGTGGAGGGATGGCTGGACGCGACCGTCGGATCCGCCGGGTTCAAGGGCACGCTCGTCGACGCGAGCACCGGGGTGAAGATCCGCCAGGGCGAGGGCGACGAGGAGAAGACCGGCGACCCGCACATCTGGCACGACCCGCGCAACGCGAAGCTCATGGCGCAGAACATCGAGAAGGCGTTCGCGGCCGCGGCGACGGCGGACGCCGCCGCGTTCGCCGAGCACCTCGCCGGCTACAGCGCGAAGCTCGACGCGCTCGACGCCAACATCGCCGCGAAGATCGCCAAGCTGCCCGCTAGCGACCGCAAGCTGGTCACCAACCACGACGCGTTCGGCTACTACATCGACCGGTACCAGCTGGAGTTCGTCGGCTCGATCATCCCCAGCTTCGACACCTCCGCCGAGCTGTCCGCCAAGGACATCGACGACATCGTCGCGAAGATCAGGCAGACCGGCGCCAAGGCCGTGTTCTCCGAGAGCTCCCTGCCGCCGAAGACGGCCGAGGCGATCGCCCGGCAGGCCGGGGTGAAGGTCGTCGCGGGCGAGGACGCCCTGTACGGCGACACCCTCGGACCGGAGGGCTCCGCCGGCGACACCTACCTCAAGATGATGGAGCACAACACCGACACGATCGTGAAGGCAATCGGTGGCTGACGTGGCGCTGCGCATCGAGCGCGCCGCCGTCGCGTACGACGGCGAACCCGTCCTGCAGGACGTCGACGGGCATGTCCTCGCGGGCGAGACGGTGGCGCTGATCGGCCCCAACGGCGCCGGCAAGTCCACCCTGATCAAGGCCGCCCTCGGCCTGGTGCCGGTCGTGTCCGGCGCGATCACGGTGCTGGGCCGCGCACCCGCCGACGCCCGGCGCGACGTCGCCTACGTACCGCAGGCCGACACCCTCGACCCGCAGTTCCCGATCTCCGTGGCACAGGTCGTGCTCATGGGCCGCTACCGCAGGACCGGCTGGCTGCGCCGCCCCGGCCGCACCGACCGGCGCATCGCCGCCGACGCCCTCGACCGGGTCGGGCTCGCCGGCCGGGCCCGCGCCCGGTTCGGCACCCTGTCCGGCGGGCAGCGGCAGCGGGTGCTGCTCGCCCGCGCCATCGCCCAGCAGCCGCGGCTGCTCCTGCTGGACGAGCCGTTCAACGGTGTCGACGTCGTCAGCCAGGACGCGCTGCTGGAGGCCATCGGCGCCCTCAAGCGGCAGGGCGCGGCCGTGCTGATCAGCACCCACGACCTCACCCTCGCCCACCTGGCGTGCGACACCGCCTGCCTGCTCAACCGGCACATGTACGGCTTCGGCCCCGTCGATGAGGTGCTCACGGCCGCGCTGCTGCGGGCAACGTACGGCAGCCAGGCCCTCGAACTGCGCGGCGACCGGGTCATGGTCGCCCGCCCGTGAGGAGCCGTCGTGCGTGCCGTTCTCGTTGACCCGTTCACCGTGCCGTTCATGGGCCGCGCGCTCGCCGAGCTGCTCCTCCTCGCGGTCCTGGCCGGTGCTGTGAGCACGTTCGTGCTGATCCGGCGGCTCGGGTTCGTCGCGGACACGATGACCCACACCGTCTTCCCCGGCGTGGTCATCGGGTTCGTCGCCGGCGGCGCCAGGGGCGTCTTCCCGGGCGCGCTGGTCGCGGCGGTGCTGACCGCGGCGCTGCTGACCCTGCTCACCCGCTCCCGGCGGGTCACCGACGACACCGCCATGGCGGTCCTGCTCGCCGCCATGTTCGCCGTCGGGGTGGTGCTGGTGTCCCGGCGCACGTCGTACCGGTCGGACCTCACCGCCTTCCTGTTCGGCCGGCTGCTCGCCGTCACGCCCGCGCAACTGGCGCAGACCGCGGCCGTCGGGGTGCTCGTGCTCGCCGCGCTCGCGCTGCTGGCCAAGGAGCTGCGGCTGCGCGCGTTCGACCCGCAGACCGCCGCCGCCATGGGGTACCGCATCTGGGCACTGGACCTGGTCCTCAACCTGAGCATCGCCCTCGTCGTCGTCGCGGCCGCACAGTCCGTCGGCACGGTCCTGGTGATCGCGCTGCTGGTCGTGCCCGCGGCGACGGGCCGGCTCGTCTCGGACCGCCTCGCCGTCATCTGCACCGTCGGCATCCTCGCCGCCGCGGCCGCCGGCTACCTCGGTCTCGCCGTCAGCTACCGCGCCTCGGTCACCCACGGGCTGCGCCTGGCCGGCGGCGCCACGGTCGTGCTCACCCTCGTCGGGCTGTACCTGCTGGCGCTGCCGGCCCGCCGCCTGCTGGGAAGGAGGAACGGTGTCGCTTGACGTGGCGTTCAACCGTGCGCTCATCGAGGCCGTTCTCGTGGGTACCGCCACCGGCCTGCTCGGCGTCCAGGTCGTGCTGCGGCGCCTCGCGTTCTTCACCATGGCCATGACCCACGCCACGTTCCCCGGCGTCGTGGTGGCCGCGGTCGTCGGCGCGAACCTCTACCTCGGCGGCGCCGCGGCCGGGACGCTCGCCGCGCTCGCCGTCGTCGCGCTGTCCCGCCGCCGCGGCCACGACCCCAGCACCGCCACCGCCGTCGCGCTCGCCGGCGGGTTCGCCCTCGGCGTCGCGCTGCTGTCCGCCCAGCACGGGCTCACGAAGGACCTCACCGCGTACCTCGTCGGCTCGATCCTCACCGTCACCCGCCAGGACCTCGCCGTCGCCGCCGCGGTGGCCACCCTCGCCGCCGTCGTGCTCGCCGCGGGCAACAAGGCCCTGACGTTCACGGCGTTCGACCGCGACGGCGCCCGGGCCGCGGGCTACCACACGGCGGCGATCGACTTCGGCGTCCTGCTGCTGATCTCGGTGGTCGTCGCCACCGCCGCCCCGGCCGTCGGCACCATCCTCACCCTGGCCCTCGTCGTCGCCCCGGCCGGCGCGGCCCGGCTGTGGACCGACCGGATCGCCACCATGACCGCGCTCGCCGTCGCCGTCGCGGTCACCAGCGCCGTCGCCGGCCTGCTGGTGTCGCGCACCTGGGACGTCGCGGCCGGCGGCGCGATCAGTCTCACCGCCGCCGGCATCTTCGCCGCCTCCATGCTGCTCAGTCCCCGCCACGGCGCCCTGACCCGGTGGCACCGCCGCGCGGGCTTTCGCTAACGGGCGACGTCGATCGGCGTGCACGAGTGCCCGTTGAACCCATGCCTGGTGCCAGGGTATGCGCTCAGACTCGGCTCAGACCGACGCTGCGGATCGGGTACCGATGAAGCCGTTGGACCAGTGGTTGCGACGTTTGCTCCGGCGCGCACCGGTCCTGCTGCTGGTGCTGGCATATTTGGAATCTGGCCTGCCTACCGTTGTCGACCATGATCGAGATTCCGTGGGGCAAGTTTCCCCTGGTGGACGAGCATGAGCACGCGCACTGGTGGCTGCAGTTCTATGCCAACATCGGCCGCGCACCGAACACCGTTGTCGCGTACGGACGCGCCGTTGACGATCACCTGCGCTTCCTAGTCGACGCCGATACCGACCCGCTCATCGCGGGCGTGGACCTGGTCGCGGCTTGGATCGGTGACATGCTCAGCCGTCCCAACCCGCGCGGCGCCGTGCTGGTGCATCTGGACAGCGGTGCGGGCCTGGCGAACGCCACGGTCCAGCAGCGGATCGGGGCGCCATTGTTGCCCTTCAACCAGTTCCCCGGCAGGGGCACGAGCGCTGTGCTGAGTTCAACCGCCAGTGGTCGAAGCGATTCACCGGACTCGTTGGGCGATCCTCAGCTCCGTCAGGCAGCGCTTGATAATTTGCCCCCCGTAGTCCGCGTCGATCAGCCGCGCGATGGAGTTCAGCAGTGCGTTCCGCTGCACGTCCGGCAAGGCACGGTGTCCAGAGTAGGTCAACAGCAGATCCAGGTAGTCAGCTGTCGAGTACGGCAGTTCCCACTCGTATCGGTAGAACTTCGCAGGCCCGAATCGCCCCGACGAGGTGAGTTCCCGATCGTCCTCGACGATGTCACGAGCGGTCTCAAGACGCAGACCCGGTGGGGTCGACGGATCGAAGCGCTCGTAGCACTTCTGGATCTCAACGAAGAATGCCTCGGTCCAGGTGCCGCCAGCGATGTGGTGGGTTCCCACGGTGGCCAGCAGGCCACCGAGACGCAAAGCGTCAGCAGACTTCGACACCCGCACCGTGGGGTCGATCCAGTGAAACGCGGTAGCGGAGAACACCACGTCGAACGGTTCACCGGGCAAGGGCCACTCCTCGAACGCCGCCGTAACGACCTCCACCGCGTCGAACGCGGCAAGATTTCGCCGAGCCACAGCCGTCATGTCCGCGCCCAACTCGACAGCCACGATGCGGCAGCCCCGCTCGGCCAGCGGCACGGTCGCCTGCCCGGTGCCACAGCCGATCTCCAGCACCCTTGCCCCAGGCGCTACCCCGGCCGCAGCGAGATCATCAAACATCTGCACCGGGTACCAAGGGCGGGCACGGTCATAGCGTGCGGTGTCCTCGTTGAAGGTCTCTCGCAACCTCACGGAGTCATTGCTGTCGCTCACCAACAGAGAGTACGAGCGCAGCTCCTACGACAGGCACCCAATTCTCGATGCCAGGCACGGCAGGGTGGAGCCGCTAGCCCGCCCGCCGATCGTTACTGGAAATTCGCAATAACGTGCCCATGTCAGCAGCCGGCGGGTGCGGCGACGAGTCCGGCCCACCGCGCCGTCCCAGCAGGTGACGGCCGCAGGCAAGGCCGGCACCACCTGCAATGCCACCACGAAGTGGACCCTGATGTGCTGGAAGCCGTTGCGGACGTCCGGGTTCAGGCCGAGAACGCCGTTGAGGTCGATGTCGCCGGTGACGGTGGAGCGGACCTCGGTGAGGCGGATGCCGCGTGCCGCGGCGATGTTCGCGAGCCCCGCGGTGCGGTAGGACGCGAGCGCGTGCAGGAGATACTCCGTGGGGGTCGGGCCGTTGTCGCGGCCGACGAAAACGGCGGGTTGTTGGCGTCGAACTGGAAGGTGCGCTTCTCGCCGACGCCGAAGTAGTCGTGGACGGTGCTGCGGTTGTGGGTGACGCTGGGCCACTCGTTGCGGGCGTGAAACTGGAACGCGGCGGCGTCGTGGTCATCGTGGTTCCCTTCTTCGTGATGACAGAGCGTCAGACGTGCACCGGGAGCGCGGCGTCGGTGTCGATCGCCGCGGCGGGCCGCTGCTGCCGAAGGCCGTGAACTGCCCCCTGGCGGGCGCACTCCAGCACGCCGCCGCCGGGTTCGGGTGATGCCCAGGTGCCTCCGGCGGGGTGGACCTGCCGCGCCGCTCGGCTGGAACGATCGATCGTTCGGCGGATCTCGGATCGGTGCGCCGGCACTACGGTCTGATCCATGGGTGACAAGCAGGTGGCGTTCCGTGATCTTCCGGCTGCCTGCTCCGGACGTGTCCGGTTCCCCGGGATCTCGTCACGCGCCTACGAGCACCCGGCCGACCGGACCGCGCTCGTCGCGATGCGCAAGCTGCCCGGCCTGGACACGGCCGTCAAGAAGCTGCAGAGCATGCTGCCGGAGCGGGCGCTGCGGATGGAGCAGCTCGGCTCGGCGGTGCGCACCAGCGAACGGCAGTTCGCACGGATCCACGCCATGCTGCGCGACGCCGCGGACGTGCTGGACCTCGAGCGGGTGCCGGAGCTGTACATCAAGCAGAGCCCGCTGGTCAACGCGTCCACGATCGGCATGAACGAACCGTTCATCGTGCTCGAGACCGGGCTGATCGACCTGCTGGAGCCCGACGAGCTGCGCTTCGTCATCGGCCACGAGCTGGGGCACGCGATGAGCGGGCACGCCCTGTACGAGACCATCGCCCGGTACCTGATCATCGTCGGCAGCATGGCGACGTCGGTGCCGCTCGGCGGGATCGGCGTGCACGCGATCCAGGCCGCGCTGCTGGAATGGTCCCGCAAGGCCGAGCTGTCCAGCGACCGTGCCGGGCTGCTCGTCACCCAGGACCGTGAGACCTGCCTGCGCGCGCTGATGAAGCTGGCCGGCGGCAAATACGCCGGTGAGATGGACCTCGACGAGTTCCTGCTGCAGGCCGACGAGTACGGGCAGCTGAGCGACGTCCGCGACCACGTCGCCAGGTTCATGGTGGCGCACGACCGGACGCACCCGATGACGGTCGTGCGGGCGGGCGAGCTCAACCGGTGGGCGCGCGGCTGCGACTATGCCGTGCTGCTGTCCGGGATCTTCCCGCGGCGCCGCCACGACGGGGCCACGTCGATGGCGCAGGAGCTGCGCGACTCCGCGGGCCACTACACGGAACGGATCAAGGGACAGGCGGAGCCGCTGCTGTCCAACGTCAAGGGGGTCGGCTCGTCGGTGCGCCGCCGGATCACCGGCAATCGGCGTCCCGAGCTGGAGCAGGGTGCCGCCGCACGGCCGGCCCTGGGGCCGGGCCCCGGCGCTCCGCAGCCCGAGCCGAGCGCCGCCACGACCCCTGAACCGCCCGCCGCGCCCGCGTGGACCAAGCAACCGCCCGCCGCGCCCGCGACGACCGACCAGCCGCCCGCCGCGCCCGCGTGGACCGAGCAGCCGCCCGCCGCGCCCGTGTGGACCGACCAGCCGCCTTCGGCGGCGTGGACCGACCAGCCGCCCTCACCGTGAACGGGCCGCCGCGCCGACAAGACGTCGATCGGCGCGGCGGCCCGGTGCAGCGGGAATCCGGCGGGCGTTACGCCGCCGAACCGGCGAGGGAGCGGGCGACCTCGTCGACCGGTGCGAGCAGGACCGTCTCCACCGGCAGCTTGGCCAGAGCGTCGACGTCGAAGCGGCTGTCCAGCTCGGTCACCGTGGCCTGGATCTCGTCCAGGCGGGTGCCGGTGGCGTCGAGGAGCTCGCCGAGGTGCGCCGCCTCCGCCGTCTCGTGCAGCCCGACGTGCAGCAGCGTCAGGGCGTTGATCCGGGCGCCGGTCAGCTCCGGGACCAGCAGGACGAGCCGGCCGTCGCGGGCGCCGCGCACCAGGCGCACCATCCGCGACTGCACCGCCAGCCACTTCGAGCCGCTCAGCTCCGCGCCGTCGCCCGCCCGGCTGGGCAGGTGCTCCGACACCCCGGACCGGCGCACGACGCGGATCGTGGTGCGCTGCGGGGACCAGCCGAGCTGGTAGCGGGTGGCGCCGTCGACGTGGTCGACCACCCGGGCGAACGCCCGCAGCGCGACCAGCACCGAGTAGCTCATCGTCGACGGGTCGGCGCCGACGCCGGCGATGGCCCGGGTCAGCGGGTTGTCCACCAGGTCGGAGTCGCCGCGGGAGGTGCCGACGGTGACGGTCTTGGCCTGGTGCTTGACCGAGTCGATCGAACGGGTCAGCTCGTCGACGGCCGCGGTGATCCGGGCCCGGGTGAAGTCGATCGGGTCGCCGCCGACCCGTGGCGCGGTGAGCATGGCGCCGCCGTGCCGCAGCAGCAGCGCCGCGTCGGACAGCCGCAGCGCGGTGTCGCTGGACAGGACCCCGCGCATGGTGCCCTCGGCGGCGTCGGCGAGGAACGGGTGCAGGTCCGTGGTGGCCCGCTCGATGTCCTGCAGCGCGACCTGTCCACTGTCGACGGACAGCTCCAGGGCCGCGAGCGCGCCGCGCAACGGGTCGGCCTTCGCGTCGATCGCCCGCGCCGTGTGGTACGAGAACAGGTGGCCGGCCGCGGTGCTGAGGATCCACGCGAACACCGGGTGTGCGGCCGGGACCCGCACGACCCACTCGGTGGCCCACGGCACGTCCATGCCCTCGTCGACGATGATCACCGGCGCGTTGCGGTGCGCGGCGAAGATGTCGACCTCCTTGGCCAGGTCGCGGACCTGGCCCGGCGGCGTCCCGGCCGCGCAGATGAGGATGAACGCCTCGGCGGACAGGTCGACGTGCTTCTTGTCCTCCACCGCGTCGGTGGAGATGGTCTTGTAGCACAGCTCGGACAGCTTGATCCGGGCCTCCTCGGCGGCGACCCGGTTGGGTCCCGACCCGACGACCGCCCAGTGCGGGTAGCGCAGCGCGACCTCGCTGATCTTCGCGATGACCGGCTCCTGGGCGCGCAGCTCGGCGAGCTGGTTGGGCAGCTCCAGCAGCGCGTGCAGCAGCGTGTCCTCCAGCTCGACGGCGAGCCGGTCGCACACCCGGGCCAGGTGCAGGCCCAGGACCGAGCCGGTGGCGACCTGCGAGTAGAACGCCTTCGTGGAGGCGACCGCCATCTCCACGTCGCGGCCGTCGGAGGTGTACAGCACACCGTCGCTCTTGTGCGCCAGATCGCTGTCGCGTCGGTTGACGATGCCCAGCACCGCCGCGCCCCGCGCACGGACCATGTCGACGGCGCGGTTGGTGTCGGTGGTGGAGCCGGACTGGCTGACCGCCACGATGCACACCGAGGACATGTCGGCCCGCAGCCCCCACGCCGAGAGCTCGGTCGCGGGCATCGCCTCGACCGCGATCGCCGGCTGCAGCAGCGGCCGGACGACGTTGGCGATGCCGCGGCACGCGACCGCGGCGGTGCCCTGGCCGATGAAGAGCAGCTCGGTGATCTCGCCCGCCGCGAACCGGTCCCGCAGCTTGCGTGGCAGCGACGCCTCGCCGAGCACCGTGGTCAGGTGCTCGCCACTGGCCACGATCCGGCCGCGGAGGCTGCGGCGGAACGACGACGGCGCCTCGGTGATCTCCTTGACGAGGTAGTGCTCGAACGACCCGCGGGCGACGTCACGCGTGGTGATCTCGGCGGTCTTCACGTGTTCCTCGGTGACCGGCACCGGGCGGCCGAGCACCGTGTACCGCTCCACGGCCGCCAGGGTGCCCGCGCCGGTGCGGCTGAGAGCCACGACCGTGCCGTGCTCGCCGTCGCCGTCGACGACCGCGCCGTCCAGGCGCAGGTAGCGATCGGTCCAGCCGACCAGCCCGTACACCTCGCTGGCGATGAGGAAGCAGGCCGGCGCGAAACCGACGTAGAGCCCCTGACCGCTGCCCCGCACCCCGAGCAGCAGCCGGTCCGGGTCGGCGTCGCTCTGCGCGGCGATGGCGAACGAGCCGTGGAACCGGCGGATCGAGGCGGCGAACGCGCGCACAGGGTCGGCCCCGGCGTCCAGCTCGCGGCGCAGCATGACCGGGATGACCTTGGCGTCGGTGGTGATGCCGGCCTCGTCGACCGGCAGGTCCAGGGTCTCGCGCAGGTCGAGGTGGTTGTCGATGTCGCCGTTGAGCACGGCGGTCGCGTAGCCGCTGCCGCCGGCCGCGCGGGTGGTGCTGTCGACCGGGTGCGCGTTGGCCTCGCTGATGCGCCCGACGCTCGCCCACCGGGTGTGCGCGAGCACGGTCACGCGCGCGCTGGGCATGGCGAGCACCGCGTGCAGGTAGTCGTCGGCCTCGATCGCGGCGCGCAGGAACGCGACGTTGTCGCCGAGCCGCCCGATGATGGATGCCCGCTTGTAGACCAGCGTCAGGCCCGTGGCCAGCAGCGTGACCGCGGTGTGGCCGTAGCTGGGGTCGGTGCGCCCGGAGTGCAGACCCGCGGCCGCGGCCCGGTCGGCTTCGTCGAGCGTCACCCAGACCTGCAGCCCGGCGGAGTCGCGCCCGCGGACCTCGAGGCGGTCGACCGCTTCGAGGGTCGCGTCGATGGCGAGGCAGGCGCGGCCCACGTTGACGTTGGCGAGCTCGCCCCGGGCGAGCCGGCTGACCCGCTCGGCGACCTGGACGCGGTCGTTGGCGATGGTCCACAGCAGGTCCCGGGCCTGCCCGGCGAGGCGCTGGACCGACTCCAGCTGCTCGGGGTCCAGGACGTGCCCGCCGTCGTCGAGGCCACGGTCGAGCGCGTCGAGCCAGGCGGTGTGCGCGTCGACCCGGGCCTGCACCCGCGTGCGCAGCCCGGCGTCGACCGTCAGCCGGTAGCAACCGGTCGGCTCGGTGTGCAGCGCCACGGCGCTGGTGAGGTCCTTGACCAGCACGTCCAGCAGGCCGGCCAGGCCCGCGTGCCCGGCGGCGCCGGCGGGGTCCGCGGCAGGAGGCTCAGGCAGGCTCTCCAGCAGCTGCTCGGCGGTGACCTCCTCGAGTTGGACGCTGTAGTCCGGCACTGCGGCGACGATCCCACACACCTCGTAAACCCCTTCGCTACCACCTGCCCGGTGCGCCTTGGCGCTGTCGCAAGGCACCACGACGCTAGCAGCGATCGCCCATCCGTGGTGCGCGCAACATCGCCGCCGGGACGCTCAGATGATCATCGCGGCAGGATATCAGCAGCTCAGCGCCATGGCAGAATTGCGCATGTCAGATGCGCGATCTGATCGTGCGGTGATCGCCGGACGCCCGGCTCAATGCCGAGCGTAGCGGGCCGATTGGCGCACGGTGACCGAATGCTCGGCGGTGCCGGGCCGACCGGCCTCAGGGCTGCCCGGCGAGGAGCAGGCCGGGAGGTGGCTGGTCCGCGGGGTGGCTGAAGACCGGAGGCATCGCGAATTCGGCGCCTCGCAGGTCGACGGTGCCGCCGCCGAACTGCGCGTCGGCGAAGCTGACCGTGGCCAGGAACCGCGCGCGTTCGAGGTGCAGGACTCCGCCGATGAATCGCGCGGCCTGGAAACTGACCCTGCGACCGGTGAAGATCGCCTCGTCGAGGTCGCCGCCGTCGAAGACCGCGCCGGTGAAGTCGAAGTTGTGGTCCCGCCAGTTCGTGCGGGCCGAGGGGCGAAGGTGGTCGCCGATGATCCTGATGATCGACAGGCGGACCTCGCGTTCGCCGGTTCTCCACCCGTCGGCGTCCCGGTCCGGCGCGTAGGGCAGGCGCAGGTAGGCGCAGAGCACGTCGACACACGCGTGGAGCTGGTCGGGCCACTCGTCGGCGAGGCCGGCCATCGCGTAGGCGCCGGCCAGGCGCACCGCCGCCGCGTCATGGCCCAGTTGCGCGCTGGCGGCGACGAACCGTTCGTTGAACAGCCTCCCGCTCTCGCGGACCTCGGCCTGCTCGTGCAGCCGTTGGCGGCGGTACGCGACGACCAGGGCGACCACCCCGCCGATCCCGCCGGTGACGACCAGCGCGATGCGGGTCAGATCGAGCAGTTCGGCGGCGGTCAGCGGCGCGTGGCCCGCCATGGACGGGCGGCCGAGCCCGATCCACAGCAGCAGGCCGGCGGTCGCGGCGACGGCCACACCGATCGCGATGACGGAGGCGAGTGCGGCCCAGAACGGCCACAGACCCGGCCCGCGGCGGCGACGAAGTCGGCTCATGACCACAGTGTCCGGTCTGCCGTCCATCGCGGGCTACCCGCGCAGGTCAGGCCGCGGCACGGTCGGGCAGGGCGTGGCGGGCGCGCTCGCGCAGGTGGCCGAGGACCTCGACGATGGCGGGCGGGAGACGGGTCTGCCGGCGGTGCAGCGCCGCCATGGTGATGACGGTGGTGTCGCCCAGCAGGGGGCGGGTCACGATCAGGCCGGCGCGTTCCAGGGGGTCGCCGAGGACGCTGTAGTCGGGCAGCACCGTGAGTCCGATGCCCTCGGCGACCATCATCTTGCCCATCTCGGCGCCGTCGGTGGAGTGCCACCGGGTGGGCAGGTCGGCGCCGAAGAGGCGGTGCGCGAAGCGGTGCATGAGGTAGCCGGAGCGCATCGCGACGAAGCGCTCGGCGCGCAGCTCGTCGACGGAGACCGACGCGCCGGCGGTGAGCGGGTGGCCGGCGGGCAGGACGGCGGCGGGGCGGCCGACCAGCAGCGGGGTCGCCTCCAGGTCGGGCGGCACGTCGTCGCCGTCGAGGAGGTTGACCAGGCCGAGGTCGAGGGTGCCCTCGGCGAGGCAGACGTGGATCTCGTCCTGCTGGAGGTTGCGGACCTCGACCACCGTGGCGCAGTTCGCCGTCTGGAAGGCCCGCACGGCGGGCAGGACCAGCGAGGCGGTGCCGGCGTTGACGGTGCCGATGCGCAGCAGCCGCCGGGTGGTGGCCTGGTGGCCGGCGGCGGCCTTGAGCCGGTCGACCGACTCGAGGACGTCGACGATGGGTTGGAGCAGCTCCTGCCCGGCGGGGCTGATCCGGGCGCCGGAGCGGTGCCGGTCCAGCAGCGTCACGCCGAGCTCCTGCTCGAGCTTGCGGATCGCCTCGCTCAGCGCCGGCTGGGACACGTGCAGCTGTTCGCTGGCCCGGCGCAGCGAGCCGTGCCGGGTCACGGCGGCCAGGTAGCTGAGCTGCTCGATACGCATGGCGCACTCCGGGGTGATCGGGGACGGCGTCCGGGGGATCGACAACGCCTTCCATGCGGGGTATTGCGCTTCGATACCCTACTAAGCCTATAGTATTTACCAAGATAGCCAAGGCCCGCCGCGGGTCTTGGCACGACGCGCAGGGAGGTGCCCCGGATGAGCGAAGCGGCTCGCGGTGGACCCCTGCGGCCCATCAGCTGTCTGTGCCGGTGACCTGACGCCGGCTGCCATGCCGCGTCCACACGTCTGAGCGCCAGGACCTCAAAACGCTGCACTGGAGTAGACGCATGCCCGAACGACCCCTCCATTTCGCTGCCTTCGTGATGAACACCACCGGCCACATCATTCAGGGCACCTGGCGCCGTCCCGGCGCGCGCCAGGCCGATTTCAACAGCCTCGACCTGTGGGTCGACCTCGCGAAGACCCTCGAACTGGGCACGTTCGACGCGATCTTCTTCGCCGACGTCGTCGGGCTGTACGCGCCGTACCGCGGCGACGAGCGCAAGTACGTCGAGGCGGGGCTGCAGGTGCCCAGCAACGACCCGTCGGTCCTCGCCAGCGCGATCGCCTACGCCACCGAGCACCTGGGCATCGCGTTCACCGCGTCGATCCTGCAGGAGCACCCGTTCAACTTTGCCCGGCGCATCTCTACCCTCGATCACGCCAGCAAGGGCCGGGTCGCGTGGAACATCGTCACGAACTACCTGCCCAACGCCTCCCGCAACTTCGGCCTGGAAGGGCTCACGAAGCACGACGAGCGCTACGCCTGGGCCGACGAGTACGTCGACGTCGCCTACAAGCTGTGGGAGGGCTCGTGGGACGACGACGCGCTGCTGCAGGACCGCGACACCGGCGTCCACGCCGACTACGACAAGATCCACCGCATCAACCATGAGGGCCCCCGGTACCAGGTCGAAGGACCCCACCTGGTCAGCCCGTCGCCGCAGCGCACGCCGCTGCTGTTCCAGGCCGGCGCGTCCGAGGCCGGCCGCACCTTCGCGGCGAAGAACGCCGAGGCCGTCTTCATCGTGGCGCCGACCGTCGACGCGGCGGCCCGCGACACCGCCGACATCCGGGCCCGTGCCGTCCAGCACGGGCGCTCGCCGCACGACCTGAAGTTCTTCCAGGGCCTGCACTTCGTCGTCGGCTCCACCGAGGAGGAGGCGAAGCGCCGCAGTGACGAGCTCGACCAGTGGATCGACTACGACGCGCAGCTGTCGCACATGTCCGGCGCCATCGGCATCGACTTCGGCCACGAGGATCTCGACCGGCCCGTCGGGCAGCTGCAGACCGAAGGCGTCCAGTCGATCCTCGGCTGGATCAACGACCTGGTGACCGACCGCGAGCCGACGCTGCGCGACGTGGCCCACTACACCTCCCACAACGGCCGGGTCACCGGCACCCCCGAGCAGATCGCCGACCAACTCGAACGTTGGCGGGCCGCCGGGGTCGACGGGATCAACGTGGTCAACGCCGAGATCCCCGGCAGTTACGAGGAGTTCGTCGACCACGTCATCCCCGTGCTGCGCGAGCGGGGCCTGGCCCAGCGCGAGTACGCCGAGGGGACGCTGCGCCAGAAGCTGTTCGGCCGGGGCGACCGTCTCCCCGGCACCCACCCGGCCGCCGGGTACCGCGGGGCGTTCCGGAAGGCGGGTGTCCCGGCATGAAGCGCCTCATCCTCAACCTCTTCGAGATGAACTGCGTCAGCCACATCACCCACGGGCTGTGGCGGCTGCCGGACAACAACCGTGAGCGGTTCAACGACATCGAGTACTGGACCGGGCTGGCGCAGCTGCTGGAGGAGGGCGGCTTCGACGCGGTCTTCCTCGCCGACGTCGTCGGCACCTACGACACGTTCCGCGGCTCCGCGGCCACCGCCATCCGGCAGGGCCTGCAGATCCCCAACAACGACCCGGCCTCGGTGGTGCCGGCCATGGCGGCGGTGACGAAGCACCTCGGCTTCGGCATCACGTTCTCCACCACCTACGAGCCGCCCTTCGCCTGGGCCCGCCGGCTCAGCACCCTGGACCACCTCACCAAGGGGCGGGTCGGCTGGAACATCGTCACCTCATACCTGCCCAACGCGGCCCGCAACTTCGGCCACGACGGTGAGGTCGAGCACGACAACCGGTTCGAGCGGGCCGACGAGTACCTCGACGTGCTCTACAAGCTGTGGGAAGGCTCGTGGGACGACGACGCGATCGTCGCCGACCGCGACGGCAACGTCTTCGCCGACCCGGCGAAGATCCGCCCGATCCACCACGACGGCGAGTACTTCAAGGTCGAGGGGCCGCACCTGCCGTCACCGAGCCGGCAGCGGACCCCGGTGCTGTTCACGGCGACCGCCAGCGCGGCCGGCACGAGGTTCGCCGGCAAGCACGCCGAGGTCGTCTTCACCGGCGGCCCGACCACGGAGGCGCTGCGCAAGACGATCGCGGGCATCCGCGAGGCGGCCGTCGCCGCCGGCCGGCGCGCCGACGACGTGCGGTTCATCACCATCGCCGGGGTCGTCGTGGCACCCACCGAGGCCGAGGCGAAGGAGAAGTTCGCCCGCTACCAGGAGCTCGCCAGCGCCGACGGCTACCTCGCCCACGCGGGCCTGCCCTGGGACCCGACGGCATGGCCGCCGGAGACGAAGGTGAAGGACGCGATCGGCGACGGCGACAAGGACGGCCGCGCCGGCCGGTTCCGGGTCATCGACCCGGAGCAGACCGTCGGCGAGGTCCTGGAGGGCTTCGGCGACCTGGGCCGCCAGCCGCTGCTCGCGGTCGGCGACCCCGAGCAGGTCGCCGACGAGATCGAACGCTGGCTCGACGAGGTCGGCATCGACGGCATCAACCTGCTGCAGTACCACTCCCACGACACCGCCCGCGACTTCATCGAGCTCGTGGTGCCCGTCCTGCGCGACCGCGGCCGCCTGCGCCGCGACTACGACGACCGCGAAACCCTCCGCGACCGCATCTTCGGCGACGGCGACCGGCTGCCCGACCGGCACTACGGCACCAGGTACCGCGGCGGCGCCCATCTCCCGGTGAGCGGCATCACCGACCCGGACCACACCCATCTGAAGGAAGTAGACCGATGATCAGACCCAGCCGCGCCAAAACGGCCGCCCTCGCCGTCGCCGTCCTCGCGACCGGGGCACTGAGCGCCTGCGGCAGCGAACCCGCGGCCGGCGGCGGGACCCCGAAGACCGGCGGCACCATCGTCTACGGCCACGTCCAGGAGCCGCCGTGCATCTTCGGCGGCTGGATCCAGCAGGCGTACATCTCCCGGCAGGTCCTCGACGGCCTCGTCACCCTCGCCGAGGACGGCACCGTCAAGCCGTGGCTGGCCACGAAGTGGGCGGTGTCGCCGGACGGCACGAAGTACACCTTCACCCTCAAGGACGGCGTGAAGTTCACCGACGGCACGGCCGTGGACGCCGAGGCGATCGCCTGGAACTTCGACCTGTGGGAGAACAAGGGCGGCAACAGCACCGCGAAGGTCTCCATCGACCCGTACTACAAGGCCGCCAAGGCCGTCGACGCGAGCACCGTCGAGATCGAGCTGAACAAGCCGTTCCCGCCGTTCCTGACGCTCATCACCCAGGGCTACTTCGGCATCCAGTCGCCGACGGCGTTCAAGGCCCGCACGGAGAAGGAGAACTGCGAGAAGCCGATCGGCTCCGGCGGCTTCACCGTCAAGGAGTGGAAGCACGGCGAGGAGGTGGTTCTCGCCAAGAACCCCGGCTACACGTCCTGGCCGGCGACCGCGAAGCACGAGGGTCCCGCGATCGTCGACGAGGTCCGCTGGAAGTTCGTCGCCGACGGGGTGTCCCGGTACGCGTCGCTGAGCACCGGCGAGTCCCACGTCGTCTACGAGGTACCGACGGTCAACTGGAAGGACGCGACGTCGCGCTACCAGACGATCCGCTACATCACGCCCGGCAAGCCGGTCTCGTTCTACATCAACACCAAGACCGGCCCGTTCACCGACGCGGCCGTGCGCAAGGCGTTCGCCTACGGCGCCGACCGCAAGGCCGCCGTCGAGGCCGGGTTCCACGGCGTGATCCCCTACGAGGGCAACCCCGCGGTCAGCCAGGCCACCCCGGGCTACAACGCCGAGGCCGCCAAGGCGTACGCCTACGACCCGGCCAAGGCCAACCAACTGCTCGACGAGGCCGGGTGGACGCAACGCAACGGCGACAAAGTCCGCACCAAGGACGGCCAGCCGCTCACCATCAAGCTCGTCTACGGCTCCGGGTTCATCTTCACCCAGGAGGGCGCGACCGTCCTGCAGGTGCTGCAGGAGCAGTGGAAGCAGATCGGCTTCGACGTCAAGCTGATCCCGGCGACCCAGGCCGAGCTGTGGGGCGGCAAGTACTCCGACCCGAGCACGTTCGACGCGACCCCGTCCTACTGGACCAGCCCGGCCCCCTCGATCCTGTGGATCGTGTGGCGCCCCTCCACCGCTGACAAGCCCAACGGCAGCAACCGGTCCTTCTACAACAACGAGACGCTGTCCACGGTGATCCAGCAGGCCAACTCCGAGGCCGACCCGGCCAAGGCGAACGACCTCTACGGCCAGGCGCAGCAGATCATCCAGGACGACGCGGCCGGCATCGGCCTGTACACGCAGAACTCCACGTATGCCGTCGCCCAGAACCTCAAGAACGTGTGGCTCGAGAAGAGCCAGGGCGAGCCGGTCTTCTCCGACGCGTACTTCACGGGATGAGGCGACGATGAGAACGCTGCGAGGCGTCGCGGTGAAGGCGGTGACGTCGGTGGTCGTGATCGTGGCCGCCGCGTCCGTCACCTTCTTCGCCCAGCTCGCCGTGCCCGGTGACCGGGCCAACACCCTCATGAACCTGCAGACCGGGCAGGACAAGAAGTGGTCGGCGGAGGAGCTCGCGCCGCTCAACGAACGGTTCGGCTTCGACGACCCCGTCGTCGTGCAGTACCTGGACTACGTCGCCGGGCTCTTCCACGGTGACCTTGGCACCTCGTACACGCAGAAACGGCCGGTGACCGAGATCATCGGCGGGCAGCTGCTGCCGAGCCTGACCCTGACCGGCGCGGCACTGCTCGTCGCGTGGGCCCTGGCGCTCGGCATCACGCTGCTGACGGTCAAGCGCGGCAGGTTCCTCACCAGCCTCGGCACCACCTGGGAGTCGCTGACGGCCAGCCTGCCGCACTACTGGGTCGGGGTCGTGCTGCTGGTGGTCTTCGCGGTGCAGCTGCGGGTGTTCCCGATCATCGGGGGCACCACCGCCCTGGGCACGGTCCTGCCGGTGCTGACCCTGGCGATCCCGCTCGCGGGGTTCCTCGGGCAGGTGACCCGCGACGAGTTCGAGCAGGTCCTGCAGCAGCCGTTCGTGACCACCGCCCGCACCCGAGGCATGTCGGATCTGGGGGTACGGGTGCGGCACGTGCTGCGCCACGCCATCCTCCCGGCCATCACCCTGTCGGGGTGGGCGCTCGGCGCGCTGGTCTCCGGCGCCGTCATCGCGGAGAACATCTTCGGCCGGCCCGGGATCGGCCAGGTGCTCGTCACCGCGGTCAACACCCGCGACCTGCCGACCGTGTCCGGGATCGTGCTGCTGGTCGCCGCCATCTACGTGGTGGCGAACCTGCTGGTCGACCTGGCCTACGCGATCGTCGACCCGCGGCTGCGTGCGGCATGAGCACACTGACACCCGCGCGGTCGCGCACGACGAGGCTGCCGTCCACCGGCACAGTGCTGTCGCTGCTGGTCGTCGCGTTCGTGGTGACCGCCGCGCTCGCCCCGGGCCTGCTCACCGGCCACAGCCCCACCGCGATCGACCTGAGGTCCACGCTGGAGTCGCCGTCATGGGCGCATCCGTTCGGTACCGACGACGCCGGCCGGGACCTGTTCACCCGCGTCGTGCACGGCGCCCGGGAGTCCCTCGGCATCGGCCTCGGCGCGACCGCCCTGGCGTTCGTGATCGCGATCGGGCTCGGGTTCACCGCGGCCCTTGCCGGCGGTGTCGTCGACGCCGCCATCACCCGGGTCCTCGAGGTCGCGTTCGCATTCCCGGCGCTGCTGCTGGCCCTGCTGGTCATCGCCGTGCGCGGCCCGTCCCTGGCGACGTCGATCGTCGCCGTCGGCATCGGGTCGGCGCCCGGGTACGCCCGGATGATCCGCGGCCAGGTCCTCGCGGTGCGGCAGGCCGGGTTCATCGAGGCGGCCGCCGCACTGGGCCACCGGCGGTTCACGGTCATCCGCCGGCACCTGTTCCCGAACGCCATGCGGCCGCTCGTCGCGGTCGCGACCCTCGGCGTCGGCCAGTCGATCGTGTGGGCATCGGCGCTGTCGTTCCTCGGCCTCGGCGTGGCCCCGCCCAGCTCCGAATGGGGCGCCCTGCTCGACGCCGGCCGCCTGCACATCACCACCTCCTGGTGGCTGGAGATCCTGCCCGGCGTCGTCATCGTCCTGGTCGCGATCTCGGTGACCTCACTGGGCCGAACGCTGCAGCACCGACTCGGAGGAGCCGCCCGATGACCACTGTGGACGATCGACCGGTCGGCCGCGCCGACCGGGCGCTGGAGACCGCGACGGACCTGCTGCGGGTGGAGAACCTGCGGGTGTCCTTCGGCGCCGCCGAGGTCGTCGCCGGCATCTCGTTCACCGCCCGGCCCGGGCAGTGCCTCGCCATCGTCGGTGAGTCCGGGTCCGGCAAGAGCGTCACCGCCCGCACCCTCGTCGGGCTGACCGGGCCCGGCGCCCGCGTCACCGCGGACCGGATCGACCTGGCCGGCGCCGACCTGCTGCACACCACCGAACGGGCCTGGCGCGGCCTGCGCGGGCGGCAGATCGGCTTCGTCCTGCAGGACGCCCTGGTCTCCCTCGACCAGCTGCGCCGGGTCGGCGACGAGGTGGCCGAGCCGCTGCGGCTGCACCGGTGGGGCAACCGCGCCGAGCGGGCCACGAAGGCGGTCGAGCTGCTCGCCTCCGTCGGCGTGCCCGAACCCGAGGTCCGAGCCCGGCAGCGGCCGTACGAGCTGTCCGGCGGCCTGCGCCAGCGCGCCCTGATCGCCTCCGCGATCGCCCTGGACCCGCCGCTGCTCATCGCCGACGAGCCGACCACCGCGCTCGACGTCACCGTGCAGGCCCAGGTGCTCGACCTGCTCGCCGCGTCGAAGGAGCGGGGCACGTCGATCATCCTGATCAGCCACGACCTGTCCGTGGTGGCCCGGCTCGCCGACGAGGTCGCCGTCATGCGCGACGGCCTCATCGTCGAGCACGGCCCCGCCGCGCAGGTGCTGCACGACCCGCGGCACGAGTACACCCGGATGCTCCTCGCGGCGATCCCGTCGGAGCACACCCGCGGCAGCCGGCTCAGCGTCAGCGCGGCGTCCACGTCGGGCCGGCGCGCCCGGCGCCCGGTGGACCGGGGGCGGCCGGTGCTCGAGGCGCGCCACCTCACCAAGGTGTTCCGCGGCCCCGACAAGGTCGACCGCACCGTCGTCGACGACGTCTCCTTCGAACTGTTCGGCGGCGAGACCCTCGGCATCGTCGGGGAGTCCGGCTCCGGCAAGACCACCACCGCCCGCATCGCCCTGGCCATCCTGGAGGCGACCGCGGGGGAGGTGCTGCTGCGCGGCGAGCCGTGGTCGGCGCTGAGCACCGACCGGCGCCGGCCGCTGCGCAAACAGGTCGGCGTCGTCTACCAGGACCCGCTGAGCTCCTTCGACCCGCGCTGGTCCGTCGGGCGGATCCTCACCGACGCGCTCACGACCGGCGTCCGGCCGCCCAGCTCCAGGGCGGAGGGCCGGGAACGCGCCGTGCGGCTGCTGGAGCAGGTCGGCCTCACCGAATCCCACCTCACCGCCTCGCCGCTGCGGCTGTCCGGCGGGCAGCGGCAGCGGGTCGCCATCGCCCGGGCCCTCGCCCCGGAACCGTCCGTCATCGTCTGCGACGAACCGGTCTCCGCCCTGGACGTGTCGATCCAGGCCCAGGTCCTCGACCTGCTCACCGACCTGCAGGACGACCTGGGCGTCAGCTACCTGTTCATCTCCCACGACCTCGGGGTGATCCACCACGTGAGCGACCGGATTCTGGTCATGAAGGACGGCCGGGTCGTCGAGCACGGCACCGCCACCGAGGTCTTCGAACGGCCCCGGCACCCGTACACCCAGCAGCTGCTCACCGCAGTGCCACGGCTGGGGGCGGCATGAACGACGTGTTCGGCCCGGTCTTCGCCCGCATCGCCGAGGGCGCCGTGGAACGCGAGGCGGACCGGCGGCTCCCCGTCGACGAGGTCGAGTGGCTGCGGGAGGCGGGCTTCACCAAGCTGCGCGTGCCACGCGAGTACGGCGGGCTCGGCGCGACGATCCCCGAGTTCACCGAGCTGCTCATCGAGCTGGGGCGGGCCGACTCGAACCTGCCCCAGCTGCTGCGCGGGCACATCGGCTTCGTCGAGAGCCGCCTGACCCACGCCGACGGCGAGGTCCGGGAGCGGTGGCTGCGCCGCATCGCCGCGGGCGTCATCGTCGGCAACGCGCAGAGCGAACGCGCGAGCACGTCCTGGTTCGCGCCGGAGACCACGCTCACGCCCGGCAACCGGCTCAACGGCCGCAAGTTCTACTCCACCGGGAGCCTCTTCGCCGACTGGATCCAGACCACGGCCTCCCTCGACACCGGCGGGACCGCGAACGTGCTGGTCCCCGCCTCGGCGCCGGGCGTGACCCGCATCGACGACTGGGACGGCTTCGGCCAGCGGCTCACCGGCAGCGGTACCACCCTCTTCGAGGACGTCGCCGTCGCCGCGGAGGACGTGGAGGTGGTCGACCTCGCCGCCGCCTCCTCGCTCGCCGCCGTGTTCCAGCTGGTACACCTCGCGACCCTCGCCGGGATCGGGCGGGCCGCGGTCGCCGACACCGTCGCGTACGTGGCCGGCCGCACCCGCAACCTGCACAACCCGGCGCACCCGTCGCCCGGCACCGACCCGCAGGTGCAGCAGGTCGTCGGCCGCATCGGCGGTGCGTCGATCGTCGCCGGCGCGGCGGTGGCGGCCGCCGCGGCCGCCCTGGAGGAGGTGCACCGGTCGCACCCGGCCGGGCAGGAACTGCTGGACCGGGCCGACATCGTCGTGTTCGGCGCGCAGGGCGTCGTGGCCCGGCTCGTGCTGGACCTCACCACCGAACTGTTCGACGTCGGCGGGTCCTCCGCCGTCACCGAGCGGTTCCGGCTCGACCGGCACTGGCGCAACGCCCGTACCCTCGCGTCGCACAACCCGGTGATCTACCGTGACAGGATCGTGGGCCAGTACCTCCTGCACGGCACCAGCCCCAGCTCGGCGTACGCGACACTGCGCGAGGGCGTGGGGGAGGGCCCGTGACCCAGGTGCTCGCCCCGGTCCTCGGCCGTGACGAGGCGGTCGCGCTCGCCGCGCGGTTCGCCGCCCGCTTCGCCGCCGGCGCCGCCGATCGTGACGCGCGGCGCACCCTGCCGCTCGCCGAACTCGACGAGCTCAGCGCGTCCGGGCTCCTGGCCGTCACCGTCCCCGCCCGGCACGGCGGCGCCGGGTTGCCCGTCGAGGCCGTGACCGAGGTGATCCGGCTGCTGTCCACCGGCGACCCGAACATCGGCCAGATCCCGCACAGCCACTTCGCCTACGTCAACCAGCTGCGCCTGCAGGGCACCGACGCCCAGCAGCGGCGGCTGTTCGCCGAGGTGCTCGCCGGCCGCCGCTTCGGCAACGCCCAGTCCGAGGCCGGCACGAAACACGTCCGCGACATCAGGACCACCCTGACCGCCGCCGGTCCGGGACGGTGGCGGCTCAACGGCCGCAAGTTCTACGCCACCGGCGCGCTGCTCGCCCACCGCATCCCGGTCCTCGCCCACCTGGGACCGGACGGCCCGCTGCACGTCGCCTGGGTCGACCGGCACGCCGGCGGCGTCGAAGTCATCGACGACTGGGACGGCCTCGGCCAGCGGACCACCGCCAGCGGCTCCGTCGTCCTGCACGACGTCGACGTGCCCGACGAGCTGATCACCCCGTACGCCACCACCTTCGACGGCCCGCAGACCTACGGCGCCTTCGCCCAGGTGCTGCACGCGGCGATCGACGCGGGCATCGCCCGGGCAGCACTCACCGACGCCGCCCGGTTCGTGCGGGACCGCAGCCGCCCCCACCCGGACGCGCAGGTGGACCGCGCCGCCGACGACCCGCTCGTGGTGCACGCGTTCGGCGAGATCGAGCTCGCCACCCGCGCCGGCGAGGCGCTCCTCGCGGAGGCCGCCCGGGCGGTCGACCGGGCCGACGCCGACCTGACCGCCACCACGGCGACGGCCGCGTCCCTCGCCGTCGCCGCGGCCAGGGCCGCCACCGCCCGCGCCGCGCTGGAGGCCGGCAGCCGCCTGTTCGAGGTCGCCGGCACCCGCTCCGCCGCCGCCGGGCTGGGCCTGGACCGGCACTGGCGCAACGCCCGCACCCACACCCTGCACGACCCGGCAGCATGGAAGGTCCAGCACCTCGGTCGCTGGGCCGTCGACGCTATCCCACCCCCGAACCACGGACAGGCGTGATGACAGATCTCAAGTTCCACTGGTTCCTGCCCACCAACGGCGGCGACGGCCGGCAGGTCGTCGGCGGCGGTCACGGCACCCCCGCCGGCGCCGCCGGGCGCCCCGCCTCCGTCGCCTACCTCGGCCAGATCGCCCGCTCCGCCGAGCAGCTCGGCTTCGAGGCCGCGCTCACCCCCACCGGCGCGTGGTGCGAGGACGCCTGGATCACCACCGCCATGGTGGCGTCGGTCTCCGAACGGCTCAAGTTCCTCGTGGCCTTCCGCCCCGGCCTCACCGCACCGTTCCTCGCCGCGCAGATGGCCGGCACCTTCCAGAACCTCTCCGGCGGCCGGCTGCTGCTCAACGTCGTCACCGGCGGGGAGAGCCACGAGCAGCGCATGTACGGCGACTTCCTGGACAAGGACGCCCGCTACGAGCGGTGCGGGGAGTTCCTGTCGATCGTCCGGGACCTGTGGTCCGGCAAGCCCGTCACGTTCGAGGGCGCGCACTTCCAGCTGTCCGACGCGGTCCTGGCCCAGATCCCCGACCCGCTGCCGCTGGTGTACTTCGGCGGCTCGTCACCGGCGGCGCTGGACGTCGCGGCCCGGCACGTCGACGTGTACCTCACCTGGGGCGAGCCGCCGGCCGCCGTCGCGGAGAAGGTCCGCCGGGTCCGTGCCCTCGCCTCCGGCCATGGCCGCTCGCTCGCGTTCGGGCTGCGGGTGCACACCATCGCCCGGGACACCGCGGAGGAGGCCTGGGCGGAGGCGGACCGGCTGCTCGCCGGCATCTCCGAGGAGCAGATCCGCAAGGTCCAGGACGGCCTTCGCCGCAGCGAGTCGGAGGGGCAGAAACGCATGCTCGCGCTCAACGGCGGTACCAAGGACGGCCTGGAGATCCACCCCAACCTGTGGGCCGGGGTCGGGCTGGTCCGCGGCGGCGCCGGCACCGCCCTCGTCGGCAGCCACCAGCAGGTCGCCGACCTCATCGAGCAGTACGCGGAGGCCGGCATCACCGAGTTCGTCCTGTCCGGCTACCCCCATCTGGAGGAGGCGTACCGGTTCGGCGAGGGCGTCCTGCCGGAGCTGACCGCTCGGGGCCGCTGGCATCATCCGGCACCCGGCCGCCGGCCGGTGCCGTCAGTACCGTTCGGCGCGACCCCTAGGAGGACCTCATGAGCATCCAGGTAGCCGTTGTGGTCGGCAACCCCAGGCCGGCCAGCCGTACCCTCGCCGCCGCCACCTACGTCGCGCGGTCGCTGACCGGGGTCGAACCCACCCTGACCGTCGACCTCGCCACGCTCGGCGCGGCGATCCTCGACTGGGCCGACCCGTCGATCGCCTCGCTGGTCGCCTCGGTCGGCGCGGCCGACCTCGTCGTGGTCGCCAGCCCCACCTACAAGGGCACCTACACCGGCCTGCTGAAGCTGTTCCTGGACCGGTTCGCGGGCGGGACCGGGCTGCGCGGCCTGGCGGTGCCGCTGCTGCTCGGCGCCGGCCCGCAGCACGCCCTCGCGGCCGAACTGACCCTGCGGCCGGTGCTCACCGAGATCGGCGCGACCGTCCCCGGCCGCGGCCTGTTCATCATCGACAAGCAACACGACGACCCCGCCGCGTACGCAGACTGGCTGGCGGCCACCCGGCCGATCGTCGCGACCTTCCTGGAGACCCGCGGGGGGCGTGCGTGAGCACCTTGCGGACCAACCAGGACCTCGACCCGGACCGCCTGCGCGAGGTGTTCGGGATCTACCCCAGCGGAGTGGTGGCGGTCGCCGCGCTCGTCGACGGCGTGCCGGTCGGCCTCGCGGCGAGCTCGTTCACGTCGGTGAGCCTCGACCCGCCACTGGTGTCGTTCTGCATCGCCAACACCTCCAAGACGTGGCCGGACCTGCGCCGCGCGCCGCACCTGGGCGTCACGATCCTGGCCGACCACCATTCCACCGTGGCCCGCCAGCTCGCGGGTGCCGTGGAGCGGCGGTTCGAGGGGCTGCCGCTCATCGTGACGGCCGAAGGGGCGGTCACCCTCGACGACGGGCTCGCCCACTTCGACACCACCATCTACAACGAGGTCCCCGCCGGCGACCACACCATCGTGCTGCTGCGCCTCAGCGCCGCCGGCCGGTCCCGGCTGCCCGACCCGTCACCCCTGGTCTTCCACCGCAGCCGCTTCAGCAAGCTGCACACCGCCTGAGACCTCATCAGGTTCGGGTCATGCCCCGCCGGCGCGGCGCCGCTTGCATGGAAGGCGGCGGTCCGCGCGCGATTGGGGAACCAGGTCATGATCCTTCCGAAGGAGCTGGCGGGGCTGCTGCCGCCGGCGTACGACCCGGACTACGTCGAGCACGCCGTCGTGCCGTTCCTGCTGAGCGACCAGTCCGTGGGTGAGCGGCCGTCGCTGCCCATGATCGATGTTGCGCTGAGCAAGCAGGACGCGGCGCCGCCGCACTTCTGGGGCATGCTGTACGACGGATGGGAGCCCGATCCGCAGGACGGCGTCGCGGTCTTCATCCAGGGCTACGAGCAACGGGGCCCGGACAACGAGCGGAAGAAGATCTATCACTCGGCGACCACGCCGGACCTGTACGAGGCCAAGTACGCCGGCAAGGTCCGCGGCTTCATGGCCCGCCTCCTCGGCGAGGCCAACGCCGGCAAGCCGCTCATGCAGCGGTACTACGCGGACTACTTCGACCTCTACTGGGACCTGCACCTCGGCGTCTCGGGTGCGGCGATCCCGGCCGAGGTCCGCCAGATCGGCGCCAGCTTCATCGACGTGCTCGGCCACTGGTACCCGACCTCCGACGTCGTGCACGACAGCGTCATGCGGGTGCGTGAGCTCCGCCCGGCGCTGCGGGAATGGATCGACGGCCGGGTCCAGGCCGTGATCGACGGCGACGTCGCGGCGGCCGACGAGACCTTCGTCTACTACTGGCTGAAGAACGGGGGAGGGGGAGAGCACTTCCGCCGCCAGGACGTCGTCTTCGAGTGCTTCCACAACTTCGTCGCGTTCAGCCAGTGGGGCAACATGGTCTACCAGACCATGGCCGCCCTGGCGCCCGCCGGCGGTGACCCCGCCGTCAGGTCGTGGTTCGCGCAGACGATGCGTGAGCGCCCGGACGAGGCGGACACCGGCGCGTTCACCCCGCTCGACCGGTTCGTGATGGAGCTGTTCCGCACGATCTCACCGAACGCCGGCAGCCTGTCCACAGTGGAGACGAAGGTCGGTGTCACGTCCCGCCGCCACAGCGTCGTCACCCCGCACCCGCCGGTGAGCCGGGACCCACGCCACTGGCGCGATCCGGAGGCGTTCGATCCCGGCCGCTACCTGTCGGCGCCGACGAGCGTGGACAACGACGAGGCGAAGGCCAGGCAGGCCGGGCTCGCCCGCTGCCCCTTCCCGCCCGCGCCGTTCAAGCTCAACGACGGCCGTCAGGCGGAGGTGACCAACAGCGCCTTCGGTGCCGTCTACAGCGTCGTCGACGGCACGGCGCATCCGGTGTGTGACGCGGCCGGCTATGCGCCGTTCGGATTCGGTTACCGCCGGTGCGGCGGGGAGCAGCTCACCGTGGAGTTCCTCAAGGAGTTCCTGCGGACGGTCTGGAACAACGGCATCGAGTTCGTCCGGCTCGACGTCGACGAACCGGTGCGGATGCCCGTCTCCCCGCGCAGCCTCATCGACGACACCATCGGCTTCCAGCGGGTCCGGTGACGTCGCCGGCGCAGCCGGCGTCCCCGTGGCTGTCCGCGCCGCCGGTGCGGCAGGGGCGCGGCGGGGGTCAGGAGGCCAGCAGGGTTGCGAGGAACTTCTGGTGGTCGTGGGCGACGGTGATGTGGACGCCGGAGCCGGGTGCGGGGCGCGATCCCCAGGCGCCGCGCTCACGGTACAGGTCGACCTCGGCCCACTCGGCGATCGACGGGTCGATCGCGCAGCACGCGGCGAGCGGGTCGTGCAGCATCTTGCCGCGCGGGTCGGCCGACTCCCGGTGATGCCCGGCCGGCGCATCGGGACCGTTGAGATACACGTCCATGCCCTGCCAGATCAGGTCCAGGGAGGTGGCGCGGTGGCGGACGGCGGCGACCTCGGCGTGCAGCGCGCGGTCGTAGACGACGCCGTGGCAGACGTTCTTCGACACGAAGCGCTTGCGGGCGATGCTCTCCGCCGCGATCACCGCGAGCGCCGACCTGGGGTCGCCGTTGAGGTTGTACGAGGGGCAGGTCACCAGCCCACGGAACTTCTCCAGCTGACGGTCCTCGGGCACGACACCCGCACCGGCGAAGCCGCCCTGCACGACGACCTCGCCGAGCTGGAATCCCGGCAGGCGCAGCGCGGCGCCGAGGTTCTTCAGGGGTGCCCCGGTGACGAGGGTCGTCGCGGGGCCGCACAGGTCGCGGAGCAGCTCGGGGCCGGACGCCGCGTCCGTCGACGGCGGCATGTCGCCGAAGGCGGCGTAGTGCCATGACGACACGCAGGCGCCGCGCCGGCCGTGGTGGCCCTGCCCCTGGTCGCGGACCTGGTGCGCGAGGTTGAAGGCGCCGACCGGGATCGAGCGACCGAACCAGTCCAGCGCCCGCCGGACCACACCGACCTGGTCGGGTGTGCCCGGCGTGACCGTGACACCGATCAGGTCGACCCGCGGGTGCCCGAGCAGGAGCAGCAGCGTGACGAAGTCGTCCGGGTCGCTGGTCTCCATGTCCCAGATGAGCTCCATCCGTCCCCCTTGTGTGGCCCCGCCAGGTTAGGCGGCGCGCCCCGGGCCGTCATGCGCATTCCGGCGGTCAGGGCCCGCCGAGTGCGGCCATGACGCCGGGGGCGAGCAGGCGGCGGAACGCGGCGTCCATCTGCGCCGGGGTGTGCGGGTCGTTGTCGTCCACCCAGCGGGCCAGCAGGCTGGTGTACGCGCCGACCACGCAGTCGACGATGAGCTCCCGCGGGACGTCGGTCGGGCGGTCGTGCAGTTGCTCGCGGACCAGCTCGCCGATCAGCAGCGCGATGCGGGCCTGCACGACGGAGCCGCCAGCGACGTGGTGCGCTCGGTGCCGGGCGTGACGGCGGTGGAGACCGTGACGACGCTGCCCGCCACGCCGGCCACCGGCGGCGCCGTCCAGGTCCAGCGGACCTACCCCGACGGTGGCCACGGCCGGTTCGTGGTGACCGAGCTGCCCGCCGGCACCACCATGGTCGACTTCGAGCTCATCGCCGGCCGGTGGCTGCGGCCCGACGACACCACCGCGGTCGTGCTCAACCAGAGCGCCGCGACGCGACTCGGCGACCCGGAGGTCGGCGCGTCGGTGAGCATCGCCGTCGACGGCGTCGCCGCCACCTGGCGGGTCGCGGGGGTGGTCGCCGAGGTCGGCGGTCCCGCCACCGCCTACACCGTCCCGGGCGCGGTGCGCGGTACCGCCGCAGCGAACGGCATCCGGATCCGCGCCTCGGGTGACGTCCAAGCGGTCACCGACCGGGTGGAGCGGGCGCTCATGGCCGCCGGTGTACCGGTTGCCGGGACCATGAGCACGACAGAACTGCGCAACGCCCTTGACGGGCACGTGGCCATCTTCATCGCCACACTGATCGCGCTCGCCGCGCTCATGGCCGTCGTCGGCATCCTCGGCCTCGCCTCCACGATGAGCATCGCCGTCACCGAACGCACCCGCGAGTACGGCGTCATGCAGGCCGTCGGCGCCACCCCCAAGGCCATCCGCCGCCTCGTCATCACCGAGAGCGTCCTCACCGGGGCGATCGGCTGCCTGATCGGCGTCGCGCTGGGCGTCCCGCTGTCCGGCGCCGTGGGTGACGTGCTGGGCGAGCTCACCTTCGGCCTGCCGCTGCCCGGCCGGATCTCCCCGGCGGGACTGGCCGTCTGGACCGTCCTGGCCGTCGCCGGCGCCGCCGTCGCGGCACTCGGCGCGGCCCGGCGCGCCGGCCGGCTCACCATCCGCGAAACCCTCAACCACCAGTGAACGGAGCAACCTCATGAACCGTGGCACCCGTATCCTGCTCAAGACGCTCGCCGTGCTCGCCGCGGTCGCCCTCGCCGGGCTCGCCCTGCACTTCACGATCCGCGGCCTGGTGGAGTTGCACGGCGGCTGAACCGGTTTGAGACCTTGCCGGGTCGGGAAGTAGCTCGATGCAGCACAACCCCGGAACCTGGAGGTCTCAGATGACAGTCGGTGGCATCATCTCCGCGATCGTCGTCGGCGCGATCATCGGCGCACTCGGGCGCCTGGTCGTGCCCGGCAAGCAGAACATTCCGATCTGGCTGACCATCGTCATCGGCATCGTGGCCGCGCTGATCGGCACCGCGATCGCCCGGGCGGCCGGCTGGGCCGACACCAGCGGTGTGGACTGGATCGAGATCGCCATCCAGGTCGTGCTGGCCGCGGTCGGCGTGTGGGCCGTCGCGGGCTTCTACGGCCGTCGCCGCAGCGTGTAAGTGGATCCTCAGCGGTTCATCACGAACCTCACGACCTCAGCGGCGCGGACCGGACCCGGTCCGCGCCGCTGCTGCACGGGCCGTCATGGCTGACGCCCACCCGTTACGACTGGCGCTGTCGGTGCGCGGCTTCCGGCGGCTGCTGTCGGTGCGGGCGTGCAGCCAGTTCGGCGACGGCATCTTCCAGGCCGCCCTCGCCGGCAGCGTGGTGTTCAACCCGGAGCGGCAGGCCAGCGCGCTCGCGGTCGCGGTGGCCACGGCGGTCGTGCTACTGCCGTATTCGCTGCTCGGGCCGTATGTCGGGGTGCTGCTGGACCGGTGGAGCCGCCGGTCGGTGATCGTGGCCTCGGCGGTGGTGCGGGCGGTGCTGGTGATCCCGGCGGCGCTGCTGACCGGCGTGGCCGACCAGGGCGTGGGGTTCCTGGCGGTCGCCCTGACGGTGATCGGGCTGAAGCGGTTCTCGCTGGCGGCGATGTCGGCCGCGACCCCGCACGTGGTCGACGAACGGCGGCTGGTCACCGCGAACGCGGTGTCCGGCACGACGGGGTCGATCGCGTTCTCCGCCGGGCTGGGGTGCGCGTTGGTGCTGGTCCAGACGGTGGTGTCCGCGGGCTACCAGGGCTACGGCATCGTCGCCGCGCTGGCACTGGTCTGGTACGTGGTGGCCGCAGTCGTGGGGTACCGGGCGTTCGAGCCGCACCAGCTGGGCCCGGACGTGCGGACGCGACCCCGGGGCGGTCTCGGGGCGGCGGTCGTCGAGGTGGGCCGTGGCATGCTCAGCGGCTTCGGCCACCTGGCGGCCCGGCGCGCGGCGGCGAGCGCGCTGGCGGCGCAGACCGCGTTCCGGGTGCTGTTCGGCATCCTCACCCTCGCCCTGGTCCTGCTGTTCCGCAACTACTTCACCGGTGACGGGGACGTGGAGGGCTCGCTGACCGCGCTCACCGGCGTCTTCGTCACCGGAGCGGTCGGCGTGTTCGTCGGGGCGGCGCTGACCCCGTGGTTCACCCGCCGGATCGGCAGCCGGCAGTGGATCACGGCCGTGCTCACCGTCGCCGCCGTCGCGCTGCTCGGCCTGGGGCTGCCGTTCATCGCCCCGCTGCTGCTGGCCGTGGTGTTCGTGCTCAACGTCGCCGCGCAGAGCGTCAAGATCGTCGTGGACACGCTCATCCAGCAGGAGTACGCCGACGAGTACCGTGGCAGGATCTTCAGCGTCAACGACACGACGTTCAATCTCGCCTACGTCGCCGGCATGTTCCTCGCCGCGGTGACCCTGCCGGAGACCGGACACTCACCGATGATGCTGGTCGCCGTCGCGCTCAGCCTGGCGGCCGTCGCGGCCGGCTATGGGTACGTGACCGGCCGGTGCCCCGCGGAGGATCCCGGCGAGAACGCCGCGACCGCGACGGCATGAGGCCGGGAGCCCATCACTCGTGCTCGGGCGCGCCGGTCACGTGGTGGTCGGCGGCGTGCAGCACCTCGGTCACCAGGCGCCGCACGTGGCCGCCGCGGGCCCGGTACAGCACCCGCCGGCCGTCCCGCCGGGAGCTGACCAGGCCGGCGAGCAGCAGCTTGCCCAGGTGCTGCGACACGGCGGGGCGGGCCGCACCCACGGCGGCGGTGAGCGTGGTGACGTCGTGCTCGCCGTCCCGCAGGAACCACAGCAGCCGCAGCCTGGTCGGGTCGGCGAGCATCCGCAGCGCGGTCACCGCCGCGTCGACCTGTGCGGGGGACGGTGGCTGTTGCCCATCGCCGGCAGTTGCAGCGTTGTCGCGTGCGTACATGAGCACATATCCTGCCAGGAGGAGGCGAGGCCATGCAGCACGACCACGATCACGACCATCACGATCACCATCACAAGCGGCACCTGCACTCCCACGACACCGCCGACAAGGTCGACGCGGCGATGGAGTCCTCAAGGGACGGCATGCGGGCCCTGTGGATCTCGCTGCTGGTCCTCGGGGCGACCGCCGCCGCGCAGGTCGCGATCGTGCTGGTCTCCGGATCGGTGGCGCTGCTCGGCGACACGCTGCACAACGTCGCGGACGCGCTCACCGCGGTGCCGCTCGGCGTCGCGTTCATCCTCGGACGGCGCGCGGCGAACCGTCGGTACACCTACGGCTACGGGCGCGCCGAGGACCTCGCGGGGATCGTCATCGTGCTCACCATTGCGGCCTCCGCCGGGCTCGCCGCCTACCAGGCCGTGCAGCGGCTGCTGCACCCCGCCGCCGTCACGCACCTGTGGTGGGTCGCCGCCGCGGGCGTCGCCGGGTTCGCGGGCAACGAGGTCGTCGCGCGGTACCGCATCGCCGTCGGCCGCCGGATCGGCTCGGCGGCGCTCGTCGCGGATGGCCTGCACGCCCGCACCGACGGGTTCACGTCCCTCGCGGTCGTCGCCGGCGCCGGCGGGGTGGCGCTCGGCTGGCGCTGGGCCGACCCGGTGGTGGGGCTGCTCATCACCGTGGCGATCCTGGTCGTGCTCAAGGATGCCGCCCGCGAGGTGTACCGCCGGCTCATGGACGCCGTGGACCCGGGTCTCGTCGGCGTGGCGGAGCAGACGATTGCCGGTACCCCGGGCGTCCTGGGTGTCGCAGCGCTGCGGATGCGCTGGATCGGCCACCGGCTGCACGCCGAGACCGACGTGCTGGTGTCGGACACCCTGAGCGTGGTGCAGGCACACGCCATCGCGGTCGAGGCCGAGCACCGCCTGCTGCACGCCGTGCCCCGGCTCACCGCCGCCACGATCCACACCGACCCGGCCACCGCCGGCGCGCACGCCGCCGTCGCCCACCACCGGTGAACGCGGCGGCCGGTGCGGTGCAGCCGCACGTTCTGGCGGTACCTGGAACGTCAGGTGCCCGGCGGCCTGGCATCACCTGCCGGCGGTTGCCCTCGGAGTCGCCGTCCCGGTCCTGATCGCGCCGGCGGCCGCGAACTGGGTCCGCCACGCCGCCAGGGTCTCGTGGGCGCGGCGGCCGCTGTCGTCGAGCAGCACCGCGAGACCGGTCGCGCCGGAAAGGGCGACGATCGCCGCTCGTACCGGCTCGATCTTGCCGTCGAAGTAACCGTCCAGGACCGTGGGGAGCGTGAGACCCGCCGCCATGAGGGCGGTGAGCACCTGCACCTGGGGCTCGTAGTAGGGCTTGGGATCGACGATGTGGCTGCCGGCGCAGACGAGCCGGCAGAGGTACTCCGCGGCCGCCTCCTCCAGGAACGGGCCGAGCCGGTCGCGCCAGGCGGACCTGGTGCGCAGCGACGACAACAGATGCATGCTCTCGTGCACGCAGGTCGACGTCGTCACCCCTTCCTCACGGAGGTTGATCCGGTTGCCGTAGGTGAAGCCGAGGGTGCCGTCGAGTTCGGCGACGGCCAGGTGCGTCTCGCCGAACCACATGGCCACCGGCGCTGCGACCCGGTTCGCGGACTGCTCGAGCTGCTGGTCGACGTGCCGTTTGTTGAACGCACGCTCGTCCAGGACGCCCACCTTGCCGGTCAGTTGCGTCATGAGGTACTGCACGGTGAACCGCTGCGCGAGCCCAGGCGTGGCGGCGATGGCGTTGGCGGTGGCGGCGACGAGCGACACGTACGGGTCGGTCGGGGCACTGGAACGCCGCTGCAGGTACCGGCCGATCGCGGCGGCGAGGATGCCCTGGCGGTGCATGTGGTTCACCGTCCGGACCCACTCGTCCGGCAGGTATCCCGGCAGGTGGGTGTCGAACCAGCCCGGCAGTTCCGACCGCAGGCCGGGCGGCAGGTCCTCGACGAACCGGCAGGCGTCCATGGCGTCCTGCACGGAGCGCGCCGTGCCCGCGACGTGTTCCACCCACGTGACCCGCGCTCCGCGCCGGACGGGCTCCACGCCGCCGCCACCGACGCCGGCGAGAAGCTCGGCCGCCGTGACGGCCTCCCTGACGGTGGCGATCCGCAGCGCCAGCGCCCGCAGCCGGTGCGTGGCCCGGTCGGTCTGCGGGTCGAACGGCATCGACAGCACCATGGTCCGGGCGAGCTGCAGGTGCTCGACGACCCTCGTGTGGACCTCGGGGTCGAACGTCCCGTCCGGCAGGACCGCCTGCGGCAGGGCCGTCAGCACCACATCCAGCATCTCCATTGCCGCGGCGTGGTGTTCCGTCGCCGCCGTGGGGTCCGTGGGGGTCCGTACAGGGTCCATGCCGGCACCGGTCCTTCCGTCTCGGCCGGGGCGGCGCCCCGGCTCACCGAGAAGGACGGAGCACGGCGCCGCCTGATGCACCGGACGGTGTCGGTTTCCGGACTCACCCGCGGGTTCGGCCGTCCCGCGTCCGGGCTCGGCCGACCGGCGCCGGCGCCGACCGGATCGAGGTGACGGCGGCCCGCGTCGGCCGATGCCGGCCCGTCGGAGGAAGGCGGCACGATGGCGGTGACCTCAACGCGGCAGGAGGATCCCGTGGGCATCAACTACAGCCGCCCGGCACGCGGCCACCAGGCGGACCAGGTCCCCGCGCAGCCGGCCGGGAACCCGGCACCACCGGCGCACGCGGCGCCCGCGACGCAGCGGGGACGGCAACCGCGCACGGACATCGACACCGCGATCGCCGCCTGCCCGCCGGACGTGCAGCAGCAGCTGACCGGCCCCTGCCTGGCGGCGCTGTCCCTGCTGCGGGAGCACCTCCCGGCGACGGAGGAGGTCTGGCACATCTGCAGCGGCGGGGTCAAGTGGATGAACGGCACCATCAACAGCGTCTTCGCCGTGACGTCGCGGCGGCTGGTGTTCGTGGCGCCCGCGCCGCAGGTGCTGACGTACGACCTCAGGGACGTCGAGTCCACACTGGTCTCCAGCAACATCTTCCACCTGACCGCCGGCGACACGAAGTATCAGCTGGGCATCCCACCGGGCTTCGGCGACCACTTCGAGCGCCAGGTCGCCTTCGCCGTGGCCGTGGCGAAACTCGCGGACGGGTGACGGGCAGGCGCTACAGTCGGCCCGGTGCAGCGATTCGACAGTTTCCTCGCCACCGGGAGCGGGTCGGGCTCCGTCGAGCTCGACCTGGACGCGGACACGGCCACCGTCCGGCTCCGGTCGCGGTGGATGGGGGTCGATCGGCCGGAGCGCCTCGAGCTGCGCTGCACCCACCGGGCCCGCGCCGGGCACCACGGCGTGCTGGAGCTGACCGCGGTGAGCGTGGACGGTGTGGACGTGCCGATGCCGGCCGGTGACGACGCGTTGCTGCCGCTGGTCGTGGAATACCTGCGGGTGCCGAGCACCAGTGTGTACCTGCACCCGCAGTCGCCACTGGCGGACATGGGGCCGCTGGGCTACGCGGAGTGGACGCAGCGCTTCGACCTGCTGCTGCTCGTCGTCGAGGACTACGCGTGGCCCGAGACGGAGCCGTGGACCCACATCCGGGAGACCCTCGACAAGGCGAAGCTGGAGACCAGCCGCGACTGACGGCCCGTGCCGGGCGCGGTCATGCGTTCGAGGTGGGCGGGGCGACCCCGTCCGCGCGGCCGGGTGTGCCGGCCCGGGACCTGGCGGGACGGCCCCGGGCCGGGCGCGGCGGCGCAGGCGCCCCGCTCACGACCGTGCTACGGGATGAACCTCGGGCAGTAGGTGGTCCGGCTGTCGGTGTCCGAGCCGTGCGAGTCCCAGACCGTCACCCTCACCGTCGTCTTGCGGCCGATGACACAGGTGCCGGTCATGCCGAAGTCGTTGTCGAAGTCCGCGACCTGCACGTCGTTGATCCACCAGCGGACCGTGTACGGCGGTCCGCCGCCGACGTCGGTCACCATGCAGTCGACCCTGCCCGCCCCCATGTCGCAGGCGAGGAAGATCTCGGGGTGGGCACTCGCCGGAGACGCGACGGCCAGCGCCGTGCCGACGGCCACGGCGGTGCCCGCGAGGGCCCTGACCGCTGTTCGAACCTTGCTCATGTGCGGTGCTCCAATCGTGTGGCGCGCCCCCCTCGGACGCACCGTCGGAAACGACTGTCGCCGTGGCCACTGAGCCGGCCCTGAGCCGGCGCTGAGCAGTGGCGTCAGCGCCCGGGTCCGGTGTCCGACTCATCGATCCGGTGGATCAGCCGAGGTGGATATCGTTCCTCGGCAGTGGGTGACACCGGAGATGGAGCGGAAGTGCTGGTCCGGCTGCTCGGACCGGTCGACGTGCCGGGCGCGGCCCGCCCGGTGCGCGGAACACGGCGCAGGTCGGTGCTGGCGGTCCTGGCCCTGCACGCCGGCGAGGTCGTGCCCGCCGGCCAGCTGGTCGACCGGGTCTGGCACGACGCGCCACCGACCGGGCTCAACACGCTGCAGAGCCACGTGTCGCAGCTGCGCCACGCGCTGGGCGACCGGGCCGCGATCGTCGCCCGCGCACCTGGGTACGTGCTGGATCTCGGCGCCGAGGGCACCGACGTCGGGCGGGCCGAACGGCTCGCCCGACGCGCGGCCCGCGCGAGCGACCCGGCCGTGTCCGCCGCACACCTCCGGGAGGCACTGGCGCTGTGGCGGGGGCAGCCGCTGGCGGACGTGGCAGGCTCGGCCTGGCTCGACGAGCAGACGGCCCGGCTGCGCGGGCTCCACGAGAACATCACCAGGGCGCTCGTGGACGCACGGCTCGCGCTCGGGGAGTCCGCCGCGCTCATCCCGCAGCTGCGGCAGCTGGCCCGGGACCATCCGTTCGACGAAGGGCTGCACTGGCAGCTCATCCTCGCGCTGTACCGCGCGGGCCGGCAGAGCGACGCGCTCGCCACGTATCAACGGCTGCGCCACACCCTTGACGAGGAGCTCGGTGTCCGGCCGGGGCAGCGGCTGCGCGACCTGGAGACCGCGATCCTGCGGCAGGACAGCGGCCTGGACCTCCCGGGCGGCGTAACCGTGCCGGGCGGCGCGACCGTGAGCGCCGCGCCGCCGGAAGCCGGCGGGCCCGATGGCGGCGGCGGTCCGCCCGTGCCGGCGCAGCTGCCGCTGGCCGTGCGCCACTTCGCGGGCCGGGCCGGTGACCTCGCCAGGCTGGACGCGCTGCTGGACGGCCCACCGAGCGCGGGGACGGCGGTCGCCGCGGTCTCCGGCACGGCCGGGGTGGGCAAGACGACGCTCGCCGTGCACTGGGCACACCGGGTGGCGGACCGGTTCCCGGACGGCCAGCTGTACGTCAACCTCCGCGGCTACGACCCGGGCCGGGCCGCGCTGGACCCGGCGCAGATCATCCCCGACCTCCTCGACGCGCTCGGTGTCGCGCCGCAGACCGTCCCGGCCGGCGCGGCGGCGCAGGCGGCGCTGTACCGCAGCGTCCTGGCCGACCGGCGGGTGCTGGTGGTGCTGGACAACGCCCGCGACGCCGAGCAGGTCCGCCCGCTGCTGCCCGGGTCTCCCGGCTGCCTCGCGGTCGTGACCAGCCGCGATCGCCTCACCCCGCTCGTGGCGGTGGAGGGTGCCGTGCCGGTGACGCTCGACCTGCTGGCCCCGGCCGAGGCCAATGACCTGCTGGCCCGCCGGGTCGGGCCGGCACGGGTCGCGCAGGAGGAGGCGGCGGCCGGTGAGATCGTGTCCCGCTGCGCACGGCTGCCACTGGCGCTGGCCATCGCGGCCGCCCGCGCCGCCACCGAACCGGCCCTGTCGCTGTCCGCCCTCGCCGCCGAGCTGCGCACGGCCGAGGACACCCTCGCGGTACTCGACGGCGGTGACGCCGGCACCGACGTCAGGGTCGTCTTCTGGTGCTCCTACCGGACCTTGAGCGGACCCGGCGCGCGGCTGTTCCGCCTGCTCGGTCTCCACCCGGGCCCGGAGATCACCGTCGACGCGGCGGCCAGCACCGCCGGCCTCCCCGTGCGGCTGGTCCGCCCCCTGCTGAGCGAGCTGACCAGGGCAAACCTGATCACCGAGCATCTGGCCGGGCGCTACCGGCTGCACGACCTGCTGCGCGCCTACGCCGCCGAGCAGGCCGGCGCCGCAGAGGGATCCCAGGCGCTGCGCCGGCTCGTCGATCACCACCTGCACACCGCACACGAGGCCGCCCTGCGGCTGGGTCCACACGTCGACTCGATCACGCTCGACGCCGCGGCGCCCGGCGTCGTGGTCGGCGCGATCCGGGACCACGACGCCGCCCGCGACTGGCTGCACGGCGAGCAGCAGGTGCTGCTGACCGTGGTCGCGCACGCGGCGGCCTCCGGGCTCGACGGGCACGTGTGGCGCCTCGCCTGGTGCCTCAACCCCCACCTGCACCGGACCAACCGCTGGCACGACCTGCTGTCGGTGCAGCGGACCGCACTGCGCTGCGCCCAGCGCGCCGGTGACCGCCTCGGCCAGGCGCACGCGACGCGCTGCATCGGCCTGGCGTACCGCGGCGCCGAACGCTTCGACGAGGCCAGGGCCCAGTTCACGGCGGCGATGGAACTGTTCGGCGAGGCCGGTTACCTGATCGGGGTGGCGCACGCGCACGCCAGCATCGCCTGGATCGACGGCGCGCAGAACGCCTGCGAGGAGGCCCTGGAACACAACCGGCTGGCGCTCGCGCTGTACCGCACCGCCGGCAACGCGGTGGGCCAGGCGATCTCGCTGAGCAACCTCGGCTGGTACGCGACCAGGCTCGGCCGGCATCACGAGGCACTGGAGCACTGCGAGCGGGCGCTGCTGCTCCAGCAGGAGCTCGGCGACCACTACAGCGAGGCGCACACCTGGGACAGCCTCGCGCACATCCACCGTGCACTGGGCCGGCCCGACGAGGCGATCGGCTGCCTGCGACGCTCCCTCGACCTGTTCCGCCGCTCGGGCGACCGCTACAGCGAGGCCGGAGTGCTCCGGTGCCTCGGCGAGACCTACCAGCTGTCCGGGAAGACCGGCCAGGCACGTGACCTCTGGCGCAGCTCCCTGCGACTCCTCGACGCGATCGGCCACGTCGAAGCGGCCGAGGTCCGCGCACTGCTGGAGACCACCTGAGGCTCCGCAGTCGGAGGGGTACTACGGCGAGTGCACCATCGACGGTGAGCCGCAGATCTTCGAGACCTTCACCGACCCGTACTTCGGCCACGTCTCCTTCGCCCAACTGATGGTGTCCTGCGAGCGGTGACCGTCAGAGGTTGGTCATGCGTTCGAGGTGCTCGGGGTACCGGTCGCCGTGGATCTCGATCTTCGCGGTGGCCTCGGCGATCTCCCGCAGGTCGTCGGCGGTGAGCTCGACGCCGGCGGCGCCGAGGTTCTCCTCCAGCCGGGACAGCCGGCGGGTGCCCGGGATCGGCACGATCCACGGCCGCTGCGCCAGCAGCCACGCCAGGGCGATCTGGGCCGGGGTGGCGTCCTTGCGGGCCGCGATCCCGCCGATCAGGTCGACGAGGGCCTGGTTGGCTTCGCGGGCCTCGGCGTCGAAGCGGGGGATGGTGGCGCGGATGTCGCCGGCGGTGAACGCGGTGTGCTGGGCGATCGTGCCGGTGAGGTAGCCCTTGCCGAGCGGGCTGTAGGGCACCAGGCCGATGCCGAGCTCGTCGCAGGTCGGCAGGACCTCCGCCTCCGGGCGCCGCCACCACAGCGAGTACTCGTGCTGGACCGCGGTCACCGGCTGCACGGCATGGGCGCGGCGGATGGTGCCGGCGCGGTGCTGCATGGCGGTGCACTCCTTCGTCGGTGATGCGCTCAACTTGCCGATACCCAGGCAACCTCATTCCACGCAGGTGAGGGAGTCACTGCCGTTCCAGGTAATAGCAGTACCTCCCGGCGCCGCCCGCACGGTCGTAGCGTCGGAACGGACGCCACGAAGGAGAACGACAATGCGAGCGACCATCATGTACGGCGCCGGCGACGTGCGCGTGGAGACCGTCCCCGACCCCGTCCTGCGGCAACCGACCGACGCGATCGTGCGCGTGACCGCGTCCTGCATCTGTGGCAGCGACCTCTGGCCGTACGGGTCGATGCCGCCCAGCGAGCAAGGGCGGCGCATGGGGCACGAGTTCCTCGGCGTGGTCGAGGAGACCGGCGCCGAGGTGTCCGGATTCCGGGCGGGGGACCTGGTGGTCGCCCCGTTCGTGTGGGCGGACAACACCTGTGACTTCTGCCGCGAAGGGCTGCAGACGTCCTGCCGGCACGGCGGCGGGTGGGGCATGGACGGCGTGGACGGCGGGCAGGGCGAGGCGGTGCGGGTCCCGCAGGCCGAGGGCACCCTGGTCAAGCTGCCCGTGGCGGCGGACTCGGAGCTGCTGCCGTCGCTGCTGACGCTGTCCGACGTGTTCTGCACCGGCCACCACGCCGCCGTCACCGCCGGGGTGAACCCGCGCACGACCGTGACCGTGATCGGCGACGGCGCGGTCGGCCTGTCCGCCGTCCTGGCCGCCAGGCGCCTCGGCGCCGAACGCATCATCCTCGCCGGGCGGCACAAGGACCGCACCGACCTGGGCCGCGAGTTCGGCGCCACCGACGTCGTCGCCGATCGCGGCGAGGAGGGCGTCGCCGCGATCCGGGAGCTGACCGGCGGCGACGGCACCCACGCCGTGCTGGAGTGCGTCGGCACCCAGCAGGCCATCGACATGTCCATCGGCGTCGTGCGCGACGGCGGCGTCATCGGCCGGGTCGGCGCCGCCCAGTACACCCAGGTACCGCTGGGCTTCGACACCTTCCTGCGCAACATCACCGTGACCGGCGGCGTGGCACCGGCCCGCGCCTACATCGAGGATCTGCTGCCCGACGTCCTGGAGGGCAACATCGAGCCGGGCCGCGTCTTCGACCACACGATCGGGTTCGAGGAGGTGCCCGCCGGGTACCGCGCGATGGCGGACCGCCAGGCGCTCAAGGTCCTCATTCGTCCCTGACCGAAGGAGCTCCATATGATCACCCGCAGCGGCTCGCAGGCCCCGTACCCGGGCCCGGAGGAGTACTTCACCGGTGACGTGCGCGTCCAGCCGTTGTTCGACGCGCAGGACGCGGCGGCGTACGGCGGCGCTGCCGTCACGTTCCAGCCGGGTGCCCGCTCCGCGTGGCACACCCATCCCGCCGGTCAGCGCCTGATCGTGACCGACGGGGTCGGTCGCACCCAGCAGTGGGGCGGCCCGGTCGAGGAGTTCCGGGCCGGCGACGCGATCTGGTGCCCGCCCGGCGTCAAGCACTGGCACGGCGCCTCGCCGGCGACCGCGATGACGCACATCGCGCTCACCGGCGTCCGCGACGGCCAGGGCATCCAGTGGCTGGAGAAGGTCACGGACGAGCAGTACGCCGCGGGGCAGCGGGCGTCAGCGCTGTAGCAGCAGGCGGGCCCGCACCGTCCAGCCCGCCGTCGACGTTCACCGCGACCCGGCACGACCGGCCGGTGGAGTGCCGCAGCGCGTTCGTGATGCCTTCCACGGCGATGCGGTACGCGGCGAGCTCCACCGCCGGGGACAGCGCCGGCATCGGGTCCGGTGCGGCGAGCTCGACCCGCGGCCGTGCAGGCGCTTGTTGCAGGCGATGAACACCGACGCGACCAGCGCGGCGGGCTGGTCAACGCGCTGCTGGCCCTGTTGCCGGCGGTCGGCTTCCATGTCGGGCAGTGCCCCGCCGACGATCACCGGTCCTCATGACGGCTTTCAGTGTTTTCACTGATGCCTGCCGTGCCTGCTTGAGCCAGTCTTGACGGGCCGGCACGCACCGAACGCCCGGCGGGGTCCTGTCGCCGCAGGACTCCGTCGGGGCCTTCGCGTTATCGGGCCGCCAGCTCGCGGAAGCGGTCGGCGGCCGCGGTGGTGACCGCGCCGCCGTGGCCGAAGACGGCGACCTCGAAGCGCAGCTGCGCCAGGCGGGCCACACTGGCGTCCGCCGCGGTCGCATCGGCGGTCATCAGCCGCGGCGTCCGGCGGACCTTCGTGCCGGCGCCGCCGGCCGCGTCGCCGGCGAACAGCACCCCGCCGTCGCGGTCCAGCAGGTAGGACACGTGACCGTCGGTGTGGCCCGGCGTGTGCACGGCGGTGAAGCCAGGGACCGGCACCGGCCCGTCGGCGCTGACCACCTCGTCGACGGCGACCGGCTCCGGCACGCCGGTGAACAGCTTGCTGACCTTCTGCAGCGCCGTCAGCGGCGCCGGCACCGCGCCGATGATGACCGGCACGTCGATCGCGTGCGCAACGATCCGCGCGCCGCTGCGGCGGTGCACCTCGGCGGCGCCGCCGGTGTGGTCGGCGTGCCAGTGGGTGAGCAGGACGGCCCGGATGTCGCCGACGGTGCGGCGGGCCTCGTGCAACGCCTGCTCGATCTTCGCCGAGCGGCGGGGCAGCCCGGTGTCGACGAGCACGACCCCGTCGTCGACCACGACCAGGTGCGCGTGCACGAACGCGATGCTGATCTCGAAGACCCCGTCGGCCACCTGGCGCATGCGTTCAATCTACGCACCCGCGGGCCGGTCGAGGATCGGGCGGTCAGCGCGGCATGGCCACGGTGAGCAGTACCGTCGCGTCGTCGAGCGCCTCCAGGGCGTGCCGGGTGTCGGGCACCTCGAGCAGGTCGCCCGGTGCCACGTCGCAGGACTCGTCGGCGGTGATCAGCCGGACCCGCCCCGCGAGCACGTGGATCGTGGCCTCGCCCGGGTTCTCGTGCTCGTCGAGCCGCTGCCCGGCCAGGAGGGTGATCAGGGTCTGCCGCAGCGTGCGGGTGTGACCGCCGTAGACGGTGTGCGCGCTGCGCCCGCCGGCCGCCGTGCGGGCCGTGCCGAGTTGCTCATCGATCAGTGCGGTCAGCGACGTCGGGTGCATGGGTCCACAGTCGTCGCACCGCCGTGTTACTGCAACCGGAACCCGTACATCCGCGACAATGCGGTTGGATGGTTGGGTCAGGCCAGCAAGTGCATCACCCGACGCGAAGGGAACCTCCCGATGGCAAAGGTCATCTCCACGCTGTTCATCTCGGCCGACGGCGTGGCCGAGATCGACCCCGACTGGCACTTCCCGTACTTCGACGAGAACATGGGCCGTGCCGTCACCGAGGACTACGACACCGCCGACGTGCTGCTCATCGGCCGCGAGACCTACGACAGCTTCGCCGGCGCGTGGCCCGGCCGTGAGGCGGCCGGCGGCGAGGACGCGCCGTTCGCCAAGCAGCTCGGCGACGTGCGCAAGGTGGTCGTGTCGCGCCAGCCGCTCGAGTTCGCCTGGCGCAACTCGGAGCTGATCCAGGGCGACCTGGTCGACGCCGTCACGGCGCTCAAGGCCGACGGCGGCATCAAGGGCGTCCTCATCCCCGGCTCGATCTCCGTGGTGCAGCAGTTGCTCGCCGCCGGGCTCGTCGACGAGCTGCGGCTGCTGGTGCACCCGGTGGCGGCGCGCAAGGGCCGCAGGCTGTTCGACGACGGCGACGCGCCGTACCACCTGAAGGTGACCGCGACCGAGACCTTCCCGACGGGCGTGATCCGCGTGATCTACGCGCCGGCCGAGGCGCCCACCCCGGCCGGCTACGACGACATCAAGGACCAGGCGCCGAAAGGACAGTAGGACGGGTCCTCCTGCCCCTCGCGACGCCCGTCAGTTCGTGGCGGGCGTCGCGGCCAGCAGCAGCACCGACACGGCGGCGAAGGCGGCAGCACCGAGGAACACCAGGCCCGGCTGGTCGCAGGTCAGCGACCACGCGAACGCCGCGCCGGCCGCGACCGGCACCGCCGTCTCCGCGATGGCGCCGATCCCGGTCACAGCGCCCTGGACGGTGCCCTGCTCGTCGGCGCCGGTGGCACGCGACAGCCACGCCTGCGCCGCCGCCCCGCCGACGGAGCCGAGCACGCCGACCGCCTGCAGCACGTAGACCACCCACGGTGCCGATGCGGCGGCGGTACCGGCGAGCGTCACGACGCCCAGTGCCCCGCCCAGGACGGCGGCCCGCTTGTCACCGAGCCGTCGCACGATCGGGCCGACGAGCCGGGCCTGGAACGCCACACCGGCGAGCGCGCCCGCGGCCATGACGACACCGACCTGCGCCGTGCCCCAGCCGAACCGGACCGTCACGAAGAACGTCCAGATCACCTGCCCGGTCATCCGGGCGACGTCGGCGGACAGCCGCGCCCACGCGAGCCGCCCGAGCACCGGCCGGCGCAGCACCGCGGCGAGCGCACCGACCGGGTTCACGACGCCCCGGCCCAACGGCGTGCCGCGGTCACCGGGCCGTGACTCGGGCAGGACGAGCCAGCCGTACAAGACGTTGGCGAACGCCAGCCCGGCCGCGGCGTAGAACGGCAGCCGCACGTCCACGGCGCCGAGCAGCCCGCCGACCGTGGGCCCGGCGACGAAGCCGAGCCCGAACGCGGCGCCGACCAGCCCGAACGCGCGGGCCCGCAGCTCAGGCGCGGTGACGTCGGCGATGTAGGCGTTGACGACGGTGTTCGTCCCCGCGCACGCGCCGGCAACCGCGTGGAACAGCACCAGCAGCCACACCGTCGGCGAGGCGGCGTGCGCGAGGTAGTCGACGCCCAGGCAGGACAGCGACGCGAGCAGGACGGGTCGCCGCCCGTGCCGGTCGGACAGCCGCCCCAGCAACGGCGCGGACAGGAACTGCAGCAGGCCGTAGCCGGAGCCGATCAGCCCGCTCCAGCGCGCGGCGCCGCCGGCGTGCCCGGTGAGGTCGGTCAGCAGGGCGGGGACGATCGGCACGATCAGGCCGAGGCCGAGCATGTCGATGAAGACGGTGACGAGGAGGAAGGAGAGGGCGGGTGCCCGGCGCATCGTGACTCCTGGGTCTCGGAAGGGGCCATGGCCCCCCTCGAAACTCCCGATGCGCGCCGGCTACGGCCGCCCGAAGGTACGGAGGATCAACGTATCGCGGCCGTCAAATGGTTTTTTTGACATCTGGCTACGGCTTGGGCGGTGTCTCCTTCACGATGGGCACGGGCGCGCCCTTGCTGCACTTGGCTTTGATCTCGCTGGTGTTGGTGCTGGACATGAGCACGGCCTTGACCTCGTCGGCCGGGCCGGGCCGGTACTCGCCGAGGGTGTAGCCGTCGGCGATGTCGAGGCTGAGGATCTGTGCCTTCTTCCCGGTGCACGACACCCGTGCCGTGCCGCCGTAGGCGCTGATCTGTACGCCCGGTTCGGGCGTCGGCGGGGTCGTCGCCTCGGGGGTCGGGGTGGTCGTCGGAGGTCGAGCGGCGGAGGTTTCCGGTAGCGCCACCACGGCCGCCGATCCGGTCGGGGTGGCCGCGCTGGAGCCGGCTGCCTGTGGGGTGGAGGTCGGGTCTCCTGACGGGCCCGGTGCGGCGGTGGGGTTGCGGGCGGCGCCCGCCGTGCTGTGCTCCCTTTCCCGGGGGCCGGTGCCGGTCTGGGAGAGGGCGACGGCTGCTACGACGGCTCCCGCGACGGCCGCGCCGACCAGGACCGCAATGCGCCTGGGGGCGGGTTGCGGTGCCTTTGTGGCCGGTGTTGTCACTGCCGCGGTCGCTGCTGCGGCCGGCGCCGACGGGTCGCCGGCCGGTGCAGGCAGGTCATCCGACGGGCGGGGGACGATGCCGGCGGCGGCGGTGAGCACGGCCGCCACTTCGGCGGCGGACGGCCGGTCGGCGGGCTCCTTCATCAGGCACCGGTCGCAGATCTCGTTGACCGCCGCGGGCACGCCGTCGATCGGCGGCAGCGGGTCCGGCTCGACGTACACGTGGGCGTTGAGCATCTGCGACGGCGTGTCCGCCTCCCACGGCAGCTCGTCGGTCAGGGCCCGGTGGATCAGCAGCCCGAGGGCGTACACGTCGGAGGCCGGCAGCACCTCGTCCCCGGTGAGCCGCTCCGGGGCGAGGTAGGCGGCGGTGCCGAGGAGCTGGCCCTCCTCGTCGAGGTCTGGCTGCCCGGCGACGGCGGCGAGCCCGAAGTCGAGCACCTTCGCCCCGGACGGCGTCAGCATCACGTTGGCGGGCTTGACGTCGCGGTGGACGACGTGCCGGTCATGGGCGGCGGCCAGCGCATCGGCGACCTCGGCACAGATCCGCAGCGCGGCTTGCGGCGGCAACGGCCCGGCGGCCAGCCGCTGCGACAGCGTGCGACCGGGCAGCAGCTCCATCACCACGTACGGCACACACCTGCCGGCCTCGTCGGGCGCTTCGCCGTAGTCGTACACATTCGTCACATTCGGATGCCACAGCTGCGCGGCCGCCTGCGCCTCGGCCTGCACCCGTCGCCGGGCTGCGGCGCTCTCCGCCTGCCTCCCGGCGAGCACCTTGACCGCGACGTGCCGGTTGAGCAACTCGTCGTGCGCCTTCCACACCACCGCCATGCCCCCGACGCCGAGCTGCCCGGTCAGCCGGTACCGACCACCGAGAATCTGCTCCTGCTGCATCCGGACCTTTTCCCCCGAACGAGCGACGCCGACACCTCCCCACAGGTCTCCGAACGGTATCGGCCTCAACGGTCCGTATGGCTTACTGTGCGGTGTGCTACCGACTGCTACTGTCCGCACAGTGCGCCCAGCCTGCAGACCGTTCGCGTCCACCGACCTGACGTCGTGACCGACCTCAGCAACCGCCAGAAGGCGTTGTCGGCCTGGTTGACCGGGACCTGGCTCAGCTCCGGACCCGTCGCCTGTTATGTCGGCGGATTCTCTGGTGTCGGCAAGACGACGCTGGCCCGTGCGGTCGCCGCCGAGGTCTCGGGGTTCCGCGTCGTCGAGGTCGAGGTACCGCCAGGCGAGCAATCAGGCGACGAAGTGCTTTTCCAGATCTGGGACCAGCTCCAGCCCGAGGGCACACCGCTCGAGTCGAGCCCGCAGGCGATCGCCAACGCCCTGGAGCGTCTCCTGCACGTCGAACCGGTCCTCGTCATCATCGACGAGGCGCAGCGGTTGCTGTCTCGCAACCGGACGATGAGCCGCCCGGTCTGGCCCGTGCTGCAACGACTCGCTCGACGGTCGCGTTGCCGGGGCCGGCTCCTGTTCGTCGGCAACACCGCACCCGAGGAGTTGACCTGGGAAGAGCATTTTGCGTTCCGGCTTCTGGGCCCGCTGGAGCCGGCCGAGGGCGAGCACCTGCTGACCGCCCTGATCCCTGATGGCTCAACAATCTCTCGATCCGACCTGCGCCGGGTCTCCGTCTGGTTCGGCGGCAACCCCCGAGCGCTCAGGACGACGGCGGTCCTGCTGCGGTACGAGCCGCTCGAGGACCTGGTCCAGCTCGTACCGGTCGACCTGGACCTCGACAAGGACGTCACCCTGGCGCCCGAGCTCATCGCCGCCCTCGAGCAGCAGTTCACGGAACGGACGCTCAAGCTGCTGCGGCCGGAGATGCGAAGGCGGCTGCGCGGCCTGGCCGTCCACCGCACCGGATTCGAACGGACCATGATCGACATGGTCGCTGACGGCGACACCTTCGGGATGATCACCGAGCTGATGTCGAAGTTTCACGTCGAGCTGGACCGGAAGTGGTACAGGGTGACGCCGGTGGCGCGCGAGCTGGCCCTGACTGAGCTGCGTCGCGATCCGGAGGAACTCCGGGCCGCACATGTGGCGGCCGGGCGGTACTACGCCCGCCATTTCAACGCGAAGCAGGTGTCCGGCAGGCACCTCGGCCAGCGTTACGCCGAGGCCCGCCACCATCTCGTGGCGGCCGGCGAGCAGCCCCTGCTGGATGAGATCACCGCCGGTTTCACAACGCACATCGTCAACAAGTACTCGTCGACCTCGCAAGTGCCGCAGGATGCCGAGACCATGGCGGAGATGATGGCGGAGCTCGGAGCCGTGCTGGATCGGCCGCGGTCCTGGGGAGCGCACGACTTTTATGCCCGCCTGCTCAACGCCCGCGCCGGGAAGGGTGATGCGGAACTTGCGATACAACAATGTGACTATGGGCTGAGGTTGCAACCCGGGTATGCACCGCTGTGGTTGATGAAGGTGGCAGGACTTCAGGATCTCGGCCGGTTGGAGGACGCCGTTCCTGTCGTCAACAGCGCGATTGCCGCGGTGCCGCCCACCCAGAACCTGTTCTCCCTCTATCAGGCCGGTATTGAGCTGCATATCCGCCGCCAGGATCTCGATGCTGCTGTTGCCTTGCTTAACGAGGGCATCAAGCGCGTCCCGCCTACCCAGAGCCTGTTCTCCCTCTATCAGGCCGGTATTGAGCTGCATACCCGCCGCCGGGACCTCGGTGCCGCCGTCACCCTTTCCCTGAACGGCCTGACGAGCGGGAAGATCAGGTCCGGCTACAAGATCGCGGAGTCCATCCTGTACGTGCTCCTCGGTCGCGTGGTGAACAACGACGAACGGGAAGCGGCGCTTGGGTGGTGGACCAGGGTCGACGCGGTGCTGCAGGACAGGCAGCAGGTCCTGTCCTCGATCCTCCGCCTCGCTTCGGATCACAAATGGACACAGGTGCACGCCGTCGCGCGTGCGTGGCGGGAGGCCAACGGCACGTACATTCCGCTGCTGGGGCAGGAGATCTTCGCGGCGCTATTCGCGGGAGATGTCGGGATTGCCCTCGCAGCGGCCGGCATTGTCAATCTCGAGACGGGGCGCAGCCAGCAGATGGCGTGGCTGCTCTCGCTGTGCTACGACGCCGCCGGGATGTATGAGACGGCATGGGAACTGCTCGGGACCTTCTGGGGGATTGCGCCCGCCGACGGGTCCGTCAAGCCGATCCTGGTCGACATCTGGCGCAGCGAAAATGAGGACTTCGGCCCGCGCCCGTCCTTCTTCTTCCCGGCCCTTCCGCCCTTTCTGACCGGCGGTGACAGCCCGGCTCCCGCCACCGTCGAAGCCCAGCAGCATACGGATCCGTCAGCACCGCCTCCTCGGTTGGATCCGGTCGGCCTCTCCCACGCCCCGCCGATGAACACCGCAACGGCACCGTTACATGGAAAGGCGACGATCCTGTTCCTCGCTGCCAACCCGATGGACTCCACACGGCTGGCGGTGGACCGGGAGTACCGCGAAGTCGACGCCGCACTGCGCTCGTCCGGGCTGCGCGACATCGTCGATCTTCACACAGCGTTCGCGGTGCGGGTACGGGACCTGCAGACAGCTCTGCTCCGGTACGAGCCGACGATCGTGCACTTCGCGGGTCACGGGCTGAAGTCCAAAGGCATCGTCCTGGAGGACGTGGCGACCGAGGTGACCGGGGAGGCGCTGGCCCGGCTCTTCGAGGCGATCGGCAGGAACGTGCGATTGGTCGTGCTCAACGCGTGCTGGTCACTGGAGCAGGCGCGGGCGATCGTCCCGGTGTCCGGTTGTGTCGTAGGCATGCGGCAGCGGATGTCGGATACCGCGGCGATCGAGTTCGCCCAGTCCCTGTACGAGACGCTGGCGTACGGCCGGAGCATGCAGGAGGCGTTCGGCGCGGCGGTCGCCCGGCTCGGCTTGCTGGGCCTCGGCGACGGTCCGGAGCCGGGTGACGTGTCTGGAGGCAGCGCGAACCCTCAGATGCTCCTGGCGGACGGAGTGGATGCCGGACGGCTCTGGCTGGTCGGCCCGCCGGCGTGAGCCCGCGGCCCCAAGGCCCGACATGGCTTGGGAAGGGATGCGGGCGATGCCGAGGTCCCAGCAGATCCCCTGGTGGTTCGCAGCCGGGCCCAAGGTTGCCGGTCGCACCATATTGGATGCGTTTGGTGTCACAGGCAACGCCCGGGATCGGCCGCCGGGTCCCGCCGTGGGCGGGGACGGCCGACGTGCTCGGCCGGACGCCGCTGAGCGTCAAGCTCGTCGTGGCGGTGCTCGGGCTGGTCACCAGCGCCGTGACGGTCGTGGGCGCGGCCACCGTCACCGCGTTGCGCGAGGAGCTCACCGGCCGCATCGACCGGCAGCTCGCCGACCTCGGCGACCAGGCCCGCAAGCAGATCGCCGCCGGGCACACCGAGCTGCAGTTCCCGGTACCGGAGGAGCAGAAAGCGAGCCTGAAGTTCCCCGACCTGTTCCTCATCGAGTCGCTGGACACCGACCGCAGGCTGGTCAGCTCGTTGCCGCGCCAACTGCCCGCGGACCCGCCCGACCTCAAGCGCGCCGACCTGTCCAGGACCGGGCCGTTCACGGTGCGCGGCGTGCACGGCACGATGCGGTGGCGGGTCCTCTCCGTCAGCGCGCCGGGCGGCCACCACATCGTCATCGGCGCCCAGCTGTCCGATGTGGACGGTACCGTCGGCCGGCTGGTCTGGTTCGTGCTGCTGGTCGGGCTGAGCATCGTCGCGACGGTGGCCGTCCTGGCCGTCTGGCTCATCCAGGCCAGCCTGCGGCCGCTCGCGCAGATCGAGCAGACCACGGCGGTGATCGCGGCCGGCGACCTGTCCCAGCGGGCACCCGAACTCGACCCACGCACCGAGGTCGGCCGGCTGGGCCGCGCGTTCAACCTGATGATCGAGCAGATCGAGGACGCCTTCGCGGCCCGGTCGGCGTCCGAGGCGACCGCCCGCTCGTCGGAGCAGAAGATGCGCCGGTTCGTCGCCGACGCCTCGCACGAGCTGCGCACGCCGCTCACCATCATTCGTGGGTTCGCCGAGCTGTACCGCCACGGCGCCGTCCAGGGCCAGCAGGAAACCGCCGGGCTGGTGGGGCGCATCGAGGACCAGGCCCGGCGGATGGCCGTGCTCGTCGATGAACTGCTGCTGCTGGCCCGCCTCGACCAGCAGCGCCCCCTGGCCGCGGAGCCGGTCGACCTGGTTGCGCTCGCCTCCGACGTCCTCGACGGCTTCCACGCTGTGGCGCGCGACCGACCGCTCGCGCTGGACGTCGCCACGCCGGCGCCGCTGGTCGTCACCGGCGACGAGCAACGGCTGCGCCAGGTCATCGCCAACCTCGTCGCCAACGCCCTCACGCACACAGGTGCCGACGCCGATGTGACGGTGCGGTTGTCACGCCGCCCCGGGCAGGCGGTGGTCGAGGTGACCGACACCGGGCCTGGGCTCGGCCCCGACGAGGCGCAGCACGTCTTCGAGCGGTTCTACCGCGCGGACCCGGCCCGCACCCGGACCAGCGAGAAGACCGGCACCGGACTGGGCTTGGCGATCGTCGCCGCGATCGTCGCCGCGCACGCAGGAACCGCCGAGGTCGAGAGCGACCCGGGCCGGTCCACCACCTTCCGCGTGCTGCTCCCAGCCTCTGAGCAGATCAGGTCGAGCATGAGTTCTGCGACCGGATCACGGTGATCGATGCTGGCGAGAACAGATCCACCGCGTCTGCTGCTTCTGCTTCGTCGGCTCGGGTCACTGCTGTGGTGAGGCGATAATGGCCGGGAGTGGTACGGGTACCGGCCGGATCTGCCTGCGGCGTTCGACGCGTGTCTCGCCGAGGCCGGCGACCTGCGGGTGCCGCTGCCGTCGCGGGCCGCACGGGTGTACCTCGACGTGGCGTTCTTCCATCCGTTCGCCGACGGCAACGCCCGGTCGGCGGCGCTGGCGCTGTACTTCGTCCTCGCCCGCGAGGGCGTGGTGCTGGACCAGGCGGCGTCACTGCTGATGACCGTGCGCCCAGCCGGCGAAACGCGCGGTGCCGAGGCGATGGCCAGGCACGTCGCGGCACTCGTCGAGCGGACCCGCCGCCATGCCCGGTCAACGGGCTGACGGCGGCAAGGGTTACCACACGTAGGGGATGAGTCGGACGCGGCCGGCCGCAAACTCCCGGTAGCGGTCGCCCAGTGCGGCGGTCAGGGCGCGCTCCTCGATCCGGAGGCGGTGGATCAGGGCGATCAGCACCAAGCCGGTCGCACCCACGGCACCGACCCAGTTTCCCAGCATCAGGCCGCCGCCCGCGATGGCGAGCAGCAGGCCGGTGTAGCTCGGGTGTCGCAAAACCCTGTACGGACCGCGTTCCACCACCGGCTGGTCCTCACTGGTCTGCACCACCACCGTGAAGTAGCGCCCCAGGGTCGCAAACGACCACCAGCGCAGCAGCAGGCCGGACCACCCGATCGCCGCCCCGAGCGCGAACGGCCACATACCACCGCCGATCACGGCACCCGGGGCGGCATCTCGACCGGCGGGCAACAGCAGGATCGCACCGAAGAACATCGCTCTGAACACGATCTCCGCGCGCATGTTGACGTGCGTCGCGCCTCGGCGCAGGCGGAGCGCCTGTGAGAGCTCGCCCGCGGCGAAGGCACCGACGCTGGCGAGGAAGACGACACGCGCCGTATGCGAGACCTCTTCGTACGGCACGGGCACGCCGCGAGTATCACCGAACCACGTCGCCGCACACAACCGGAACGCCGGCAGGGTCCGTCAGGTCGGTTCGACGGGCAGCCACAGCTCGCAGGTCGCGGTGCTGAAGTCGGCCGCGCGCTCCAGGATCGTGACGATCGAGGGGCCTGGCCGCAGCCGCCACGGGTTGGAGGGGAACCATTCGGTCGCGGTGGCGGCCCAGGTCTGCTGCAGCGTCTGCGGGAAGGGGCCGGCGGTGCGGAAGATCGCCCATGTGCCGGCCGGTACCTCGATGGCGTGGAGGTCCTCGGGGGCCGGCGTGTCCTGGGAGACGGCGACCCCGTGCACGTAGGTCAATGGGCTGCCCTCGGTGCCGTCGGGATCGACGTCGTCGCTGATCTGCAGCAGGCCCGCCGGTTCGGTGTTGCTGAGGGTCTTCAGCCGGACATGCTCCTCCTGCGGCAGCGCGGTGATGAGGTGCTGGATGTGCGGGTTGATGCCGTGGTGGATCAGTGGGACCCGGGCTGCGTGTCCGACGAGCCGGAATGCGGGGCGGTCTGCGATGCGGGTGTCCATGGGGATGCTCCCTTCGACGGTCAGGCGGAACCTGATCTGCGGTTGTGTGCGAAGAGGGCCTCCGTCGCGGCGTACGTCACCGGGGTTGGCGCCGTGGACCGCCCGGAACGCGCGTCCGAACGCCTCGGTCGAGCCGTATCCGTGCCGGACGGCGATGCTCAGCAGATCGTCCTCACCCCGCACGACGGCGGCGGCCGCGACGGTCATGCGCCGCCGGCGCACGTACTCCGACAGCGGCATGCCGGCCAGCGACGAGAACATCCGGCGCAGGTGGTATTCGGTCGTGCCGAGCGTCCTGGCCAGTCCGCTCACGTCGAGCTCGTCCGTGAGGTGCTGCTCGACGAGGTCGACGAGCCGGTTGAGTGCCGAGATCATTGGCCCTCCTTTCAACGTCAACCCTGGCCGAAGGTGCCCGGCCCGCGCCCGACCGCTGTGGTCCGATCCGATCATCTGCCTGGAGGTGAGGGACCAGGGAGGTCAGGGCCGCCGGGCCGCCCGGTTCCAGATCGCGCCGTCACCGGCAACGTGCAGGAGTTGCGCGCCGATGCGCTGTCGAGGCGTGGCGGCAACGGGTCACCGATGCGGCCCGGCCGCTCCGATGACGGGCTGCGGTCCGATGACGGCGAGCAGTTGGAGCTTGTCGTAGCTTTCGGTGCCGGGGACCGCGGTGTACACCAGCAGCGAATGTGACTGGTCGGGGTCGAGCAGCGCCTGGCAGGCGAGGTCGAGGACGCCGAGCTCCGGGTGCACGAAGCAGAAGGTGGCGACCTCTTCGCGGCGCAGGCCGGTGGTCCTGCGGCGCTGGCCGCGGGGGAGACCGACGTCCTCGGGTTGCATGGACTCCCGGCGGCGGCGCAGGAACCCGGCGAGACCGGCCCGATCAATCACGCTGCGTCCTCCCTCCGCCTCCGCCTCCGTCCCGTTCTACCACCGGCGCCGGGTCGCAGCCACGGACTGTTGATCCCCCTCACCAGGGTCAACCTGGGATCGAGAGGCCGTGGTTATCCCCGCGGATCAGCCGCAACCTGAGAGCACATCCGGTGACGGAACCGATCCGCGGACACTGAGGAGCACCACATGGCACGCAGGCAACCGGACATCAACGTTCCCGACCTCTCCGGGAAGCTCGCCGTGGTCACCGGCGCCAGCGACGGCGTGGGACTGGGCCTGGCTGCCCGCCTCGCCGCCGCCGGCGCCGAGGTCGTGATGCCCGTCCGCAATCCCGGCAAGGGCGAAGCGGCGATGGCGAAGATCAGGCAGCGGTACCCGGAGGCCGCCCTGTCCCTGCGAGCGCTCGACCTGTCGTCGCTGGACTCGGTCGCCGCGCTCGGCGCCACGCTGCGCGGCGAGAACCGTCCGATCCACATCCTGATCAACAACGCCGGGGTCATGACGCCACCGGACCGGCAGACGACCGCCGACGGGTACGAGCTGCAGTTCGGCAGCAACCACCTCGGTCATTTCGCGCTCGTCGGTCACCTGCTGCCGCTGCTGCGGGCCGGGCGGGCGCGGGTGACCTCCCAGCTCAGCGTCGCCGCGAACGAGAACGCCATCAACTGGGACGACCTGAACTGGGAGCGGTCCTACCACGGCCGCCGCGCGTACAGCCAGTCCAAGATCGCGTTCGGCCTGTTCGGGCTCGAACTGGACCGGCGCAGCCGGGCCGGCGGCTGGGGCATCACCAGCAACATCGCCCACCCCGGCGTCGCACCCACCAGCCTGCTCGCCGCACGCCCCGAGATGGGCCGGGCCAAGGATACCGCCGGCGTGCGCGTCATCCGCGTGCTCTCCCGTCGCGGCATTCTCCTTGGTACGGTCGAGACGGCGTTGTTGCCGGCCCTGCTCGCTGCCACCTCCCCGGACGCGTCCGGCGGCCGCTTCTACGGTCCGAGCGGGCTCGGGCACCTGTCCGGCGCGCCCGCCGAGCAGGCCGTGTACTCCCGGCTGCGCAGTGAGGACGACGCCAGGCGGATCTGGCAGCTCTCCGAAGATCTCACCCACACCTCCTTCCCGGGTGCGCTGTCGATGACCGAGATGAGGGGCGACGTGCGATGATGCGGTCGTAGAGACGGGAGCGGAGATGGCAACGCTGGACGGGTTCGCCGCGCTGGCGGCGAAGGAACGTGGCCTGGTCGTCGTGTCGACGCTGCGGGCCGACGGCACCATCCAGGCGTCGGTCGTCAACGCCGGCGTGCTGCCGCACCCGCTCACCGGCGCCCCGGCGCTCGGCTTCGTCACGTACGGCAAGGTCAAGCTGGGCAACCTGCGGGTGCGTCCCCAGCTGAGCGTGACGATCCGCTCCGGCTGGACCTGGTCCACCGTCGAGGGCACGGCCACGCTCATCGGCCCCGACGACCCGGCGCCGGGCATCGACGCCGAGGACCTGCGGCTCCTGCTGCGCGAGGTCTTCACCGCCGCGGGCGGCACCCACGACGACTGGGACGAATACGACCGCGTCATGGCCGAGCAGCGCCGCACGGCCGTCCTGCTCGCCCCGGCCCGCATCTACGGCAGCTGAGCGCCGCGCTGCCGGCGTCCGTCGTGCTTGACGTATATCCGTCGCGGATATAGTTTCGAGTCATGGCAAACAGCAGGGAGGGCGGACCCCTCACCCCTGCGGTGCTGCACATCCTGCTCGCGCTCTCGACCCAGGACCGCCACGGTTACGGGATCATGAAGCAGGTCGAATCCGACTCCGGCGGGAAGGTCCGGATGGGGCCGGGGACGTTGTACGGCTCGATCCGCCGGATGACCGAAGCGGGCCTGATCTGCGAGAGCGACAAGAAGATCGACCCGAACCTGGACGATGAGCGCCGCGTCTACTACAGCATCACCGCGCCCGGTCAACAGACGCTCGCGGCGGAGCTGCAGCGATACCGGCAGGTCGTGGCGGTCGCCCACGAGCGGTTCCTGCTGCCCGGGCCGGCGGGTATCTAGCCGTGGACGGACAGGCACGATATCGGCGCTGGTACCGCATGCTGCTCGGGCTCTATCCGAGGTCCTACCGCGACCGCTTCGCTGAAAGCATGGAGCAGACGTTCACCGACCTCTGCCGTGAACGGGCCGGAGCCAAGGGCCACGGGCATGGCGCGTTCATCCTCTGGATGTTCATCGAGACGTTCGCCGGCATCGTCCGGGAGCGCGCGACACACCTTGCGAGGTTGGCCATGACCAGGAATGCAACCGACGTCTTCAGGCTCGTCAAGTACCTTGCGCTGGCCGCCGCCGGCCTGCTGGTGGCCGGGATCGTCACGGTCATGGTGCTGGCCCGCGGCACAGGGGAGGACATCACCGGCGTCGTGGCGCCGGCGTTGCTGCTCACAGTGCTGTCGGTGGTGGCCGCCGTCGTCGCGGCCATCCTGCAGGGCACGAGCGGTCGCCGCCGGCACAACGCGGGCGACGACCTGGCCGGCTGAGGCCGCACGCTACTCGCAGCCGTCGAACGCGTCGGTGATGCGGGGCGGCTGCGGTGCGGCGGTGAGGTCGCCGATGTCGAGCCCGTCGCGGCGCAGCAGCTCCTGCAGCTGGCTCGTGGTGCACCAGCGTTCGGTGCCGTGCGGGTCGACCTCATGTTCCAGCGGCAGCGCTGGGTGGAGGCCGACAAGCGGAGTCTCAACAACGTCTGGCACGCGGTCGTCCACTCGGACGGGCGCATCCTCGACGCCGAGTCCCTGATCCACTTCTACAACCTCATCTACCACTTCATGCCGATGCTGATCGCGGCCGTCGAGCTCGGCTGGCTGCTGACCGAGCCGGGCACGCCCCTGCCCGCACACGCCGTGGAGACGGTGACCCGGCGGACCCGGCGAGCCGAGGAGGACCGGGTGCGCCTCATGGAGACGGTCAACAACCGGATCCGCGACCTGATCGGTGGCGGCGTCGCGCGCCGCCAGCACATCGAAGCCGTCCGGGCTGCGTCGCAGGGCGACCGGCGCAGGGGTGGAAAGCCTGGTGACGCGCCTCATCACCCAGCGCATGTTCTACCCGCGCGTCTGCCACGCCGACCTCGTCCGTGAGGTCACCGGGGGCGTATACGAAGCTCGGCATCACCGGCCGCGAGGAGCTCGCCGGACTGCTACGAGGAACCGGATTTTCCACCATGACACGCGTGAAGTGGCGTGTGAGGCCGCGGAGCGGGCAGGCGCCGCCCGGCGGCGGTGAAAGGGTGGTCTCGTGGTGAGACTGCCTGACGTCGGCCACGCGGCCCGAAACACAACGGCAATCTGAGGAAGCGACACCCACCCAGGTGTCGCTTCTTCGTTTGACCGGAAACGATCAAGCATCGCCCCCCACGTCCCACCGTGGGTGCCTTCGCCGTGCCCGACAGGTTCGATGCCGGTCCGCCCCGGCGTCGCATCGGGCATCAGCAGAAAGAGGCAGTACCTTTGAGCCACGCACGCACCACCAGGGCGACCGTGCCGACCGTCCGGCAGGCGATGGACGGCGGGGTGCGCCCTAGACGCCTGCACCACGTGTTCGAGGCCGCGTGCGACCGCACTCCCACCGCCGTCGCGCTCGAGTGCGACGGCGAGCGCCTCACCTACCGGGAGCTCGACGAACGCGCCAACAGCCTCGCCCACCAGCTGCGTGACCTCGGGATCAGCGGCGGCGCGCGGACCGCGATCCTGCTGCAGCGCTCGGTCGCCACGTACGTGGCGTTGCTCGCCGTCGGCAAGGCCGGCGGCGCGTTCGTGCCGATCGATCCGGAGTCACCCGCGGACCGGGTCGCCTACATCGTCAAGGACTCCGGCATCGCGCTGGTGCTGACGTCGGCGGATCTCGCCGACCGCGCCGACGGGCTGCCCTGTCCGGTGCTGATCGCCGACGAGGTGACCGGCACCGTGCAGCACCGGCCGGCGCTGGATGCCGCCGCCGACCCCGCCGCCTACGTGATCTACACGTCGGGCTCCAGCGGCCGGCCGAAGGGCGTGGAGGTGGCGCAGTCCAGCATCTGCAACTTCCTCGACGTCGTGCCGCAGCTGTACGACGTGCGCCCCGGCGACCGGGTCTACCAGGGCATGACGATCGCGTTCGACTTCTCGATCGAGGAGATCTGGCCGACGTGGTCGGTCGGCGCGACCCTCGTCGCGGGGCCGACGGACTCGCGGCGCTTCGGCGGGGAGCTCGCCGACTTCCTCGACACGGCCCACATCACCGTCCTGTACTGCGTGCCGACCCTGCTCGCCACGATCCCCCGGGAGCTGCCCCGCATCCGCAACCTCCTCGTCGGCGGCGAGGCCTGCCCGGCGCAGCTGGTGGAGCGGTGGAGCAGACCCGGCCGGCGCATCCTGAACACGTACGGTCCGACGGAGGCGACCGTCACCGCGACCTGGTGCGAGCTGCTGCCGGGGCGGATCGTCACCATCGGCCGGCCGCTGCCGACGTACTCCGTGGTGCTGCTGGACGAGCAGCGCCAGGTGGTCCCCGACGGTGAGATCGGCGAGATCTGCATCGGCGGGCCCGGCGTGGCCCGCGGTTACGTGGGGCGACCGGAGCTGACCGCGGACCGGTTCATCGAGCACCCGCTGGCGCAGGCCGGGTTCCGGCTGTACCGCACCGGCGACCTCGGCCGGCTCACCGCCGACGGCGAGATCGAATACCTGGGCCGCGCCGACGCCGAGGTGAAGATCCGCGGGCACCGGGTGGACCTCGGCGAGATCGAGAACGTCCTCCTGGAGGACCAGGGCGTCACCGAGGCGGTCGCGGCGCTCGTCGCGGTGTCCGACGCGCCGGACGCACCCCGGGAGCTCGCCGGGTACGTCGTGCGCCCGCACGGGAGCGACGAGCCCGCCGAGGAACTGGTCCGCCGCCTGTACGAGCAGCTGCAGGAGCGCCTGCCCGGCTACATGGTGCCCGCGTACCTCGACGTCGTCGACGCGCTGCCGGCCATGCCGAGCGGCAAGGTGGACCGCAGGCAGCTGCCGACCCCGGTCAACCGGCGGCCCGCCGGGGGGCTGCACGTCGCCGCCGACGGGACGCTGGAGGAGCAGGTTTGCGCGGTGTGGGCCGAGGCGTTCGGCCTGCCACCGGAGTCGCTGTCGGTCGAGGCGCACTTCTTCGACGACCTCGGCGGGCACTCGCTGCTCGCCGCGCGGGTCGTGTCGATGCTGCGGGCCCGCAACGTGGGTGCCGGCGCGGCCGTGCGCGACCTGTACGGCCACCCGACCGTGCGCGGCATGGCCCGGCGGCTGCGCGAGTCCGATGCGGCCGGCGGGCTGACCGCGCCGCCCCGCCCGGCGCCGCTGCGCCACGACAGCCGGCGGATCGCGGCCGCCGGCGCGGGGCAGGCACTGGTCCTCTACCTGCTGGTGCTGCTCGTCACGCTGCCGGTGTCCTACGTGTACACCTGGAACAACGGCTACGTGTCGGTCGAGGTCCTGATGCAGCTGATGATGGCGATCCTGATCAGCTACCTCGGCGTGCGCTGGGTCGTGCCGGTCGTGCTCGCCCGGCCCGTCGCCGCCGGCATCAAGCCCGGCCGGTACCGGTTATGGAGCCCGACCTACGTGCGGCTCTGGACCCTGGACCTGGTGCTGGCGATCGGGCCGATGGCCGTGCTCAGCGGCTCGCCGCTCATGGCCGGATACCTGCGGCTGCTCGGCGCCCGCACCGGCGCGCGCACCACCATCGCGACCAGCTCGATCAGCCTGCCCACGCTCGTCGACATCGGCGCCGACGCCACCGTCGGCTACGGCGTGTCGATGCGGCCGTGGCGGGTCGAGGACGGCTGGGTCGTGGTCGAACCGATCACGGTCGCGCGGCACGCGTTCGTGGGCGCGAACGTCGTGCTCGAACCGGGCTCGAGGGTCGGGGCGGGCGCCGCCCTCGGCGAGCAGTCCGTGCTCACCCAGGGTGAGGCGGTGCCGCCGGGCGCGCGCTGGGCCGGCTCCGGCGGCGCCGGTCGCCGCGCTCGGCCCGACCGTCGAGGTCATGCTCGGCTCGACGGGCCGCGGCCTCGGCCGGGGCTGGCACCCGAAGCATCTGGCCGCCGCCGTGGCCGGCGTCGTCGGCCTGGAACTGTGCGCCATCGCGACGATCGTGCCCAGCGTGGTCCTCGTGTGGTGGGCGCTGCTGCAGTGGGGGCTGCTGGCCGGCCTGGCCGCGACGGTACCCGCCGGGCCGCTGTACGTACTGACCACCTGCGTGGTGGTGGCGCTCGGCAAACGCGCCGTGCTGCGGCACGCGCCCGTCGGCATCCACCCGGCCCGCTCGGGCCTCGGCATCCGCAAATGGATCACGGACAAGCTCCTGGAGTTCAGCCTGCTGTTCACCAACTCGCTGTACTCGACGCTGTACACCGTGCCGTGGCTGCGGCTGCTCGGCGCGCGCGTCGGCCGCGGCGCCGAGGTCTCCACCGCCGCGCACCTGGACCCGGACCTGCTGACCCTGGACCCGGACAGCTTCGTCGCCGACATGGCCAGCGTCGGCGCCGCCACGTTCGCCAACGGCCGGATGGCGTTGCTGCCGACCAAGGTCGGGCACCGGGCGTTCGTCGGCAACGCCGCGTTCGTGCCCGCCGGCACGACCCTGGGCGCCGGCAGCCTCGTCGGCGTGCAGACCCTGCCGCCGGACGACCACGTTCCCGAGGGCACGTCGTGGCTCGGGTCGCCGGCGATGCACCTGCCGCTGCGGCAGAGCAGCGGTACGTTCAGCGAGGAGCAGACGTTCCGGCCGCCACGCAAGCTGGTCGCGCACCGCCTCGCGGTCGAGTTCGCCCGGGCGACCGCGCCCGCCTCGCTGCTCGGCATGAGCGTCTACCTGTACCTGTGGGTGCTGTCCACGCTCGCCCGCGGCCGGGACCTGCCGGTGCCGGCGCTGGCCTCACCGCTGGTCGTCATGGCGGCGTGCGCCGCGGTCATCGGGTGCTGCGCGGCGACCAAACGCAGCATCATCGGCACCTACCGGCCGCGGGTCGAGCCGCTGTGGAGCACGTTCGTGCGGCGCACCGAGTTCGTCACCGGCATGTACGAGGCCGCCGCGATCCCGGCCGGCGTCGGGATGCTCGTCGGCACGCCGTTCCTGCCGCCGGTGCTGCGCTGGTTCGGTGCCCGCATCGGCCGGCGCACCTGGATCGGCACCACGTACCTCACCGAGTTCGACCTGGTCGAGATCGGCGACGACGCCGCGGTCGGTGCCGAGGTGTCGCTGCAGACCCACCTGTTCGAGGACCGGGTGATGAAGATGTCCGTCGTCACCGTCGGCGCCGGCGCCACCATCGGCACCCGGGCGGTCGTGCTGTACGACGCGGTCGTCGGCGACGACGTGTCGCTCGGCTCGCTGTCGCTGCTGATGAAGGGCGAGCACCTCACGCCCGGCAGCCGATGGCGGGGCATCCCCGCGCAGGGCATCACCACCCGCCAGAGCAAGACGGCGATCGCCGCCTGACCTCTCCCGTCTGTCCGTCAGAGTTCCACCACACAACAAGGAGCGCACCACCCGGTGAACACCGAACTGCTGGTATCCGACACCGCGCACTTCCGCATCGACTACGAGATCAACCCCTACATGCACACCGAGCTGCAGCCCGACGCAGCGGCAGCGACGGCCGAGCACGCGGCGATCGTCGCGGCGCACCTCGCGGCCGGGCGCCGCGTCGAGCACGTGGCCTCCGCCCCGGAGTGCCCGGACATGGTCTTCACCGCGAACGCCGCGGTGGTCCGCGGCGACCGGGCCGTGCTGGGCTTCCCGCCGCCGGAACGCAAGGCCGAGATCTCGTACTTCCAGGAGTGGCTGGTCGACCGCGGCTTCGACGTCCTCGAGGCGCCCTACCCGTTCAGCGGCCAGGGCGACGCCCTCGCCTGCGGCGACCTGCTGTTCGCCGGCTACGGGCAGCGCACCGACCAGCGCATGCACCGCGTCCTCGCCGAGGAGCTCGGCTACGACGTGGTGCCGCTGCGCACCGTCGGCCCCCGCTGGTACGACCTCGACCTGGCGATCGCCGTCGTGGAACCCCCGTACACCCTCGCCTACTGCCCGCAAGCCCTGGACGAACCCAGCCTCAGGCGCCTGCACGGGCTCGGACTGGAACTCATCGAGGTCGGACTGGACGAGGCGACCCGGCTCGCGCTCAACCTGATCAGCGACGGCCGAACCGTCACCATGACCCGCGGCGCGCCGAAGCTCGCCGCCGCGCTGCGCGACCGCGGCCTGCGCGTCGTCGAACTCGACACCACCCAGCTCGCCAAGGGCGGCGGTGGCGTGCGGTGCACCGCCCTCACACTGGACAACCCGCCACCACGGGGGTCGCGGTGACCGCATCCCGGCTGCCGGGCGCCGACCGCATGACCGCGGCGGCGTCCCAGGTGCCGTCGACCCTGCCCGGCTGGGAGGACGCCGAGCCTCTCGTCGCGCTGGTGTACCGGGGACCGGCGTCCTCGCCCGGCTGCCCCGAGGCGGTGGCCGCCCTGCTGCGCGCCAGCCGCTGGGGCTTTGACGTGCGCTACGTCGGCCCCGGCGAGAACACGCAGGTCTCCACGCTCGCCCTCACCGGCGCGGCCGTGTACGCCCAACCCGGCGGCGGCCTGCTCTCCCACGGCTACCAGCACCTGCGCCGGCACCGCACCGCGATCCGCGAGTTCGTCCACGCCGGCGGCAGGTACCTCGGGTTCTGCCTCGGCGGGTACCTCGCCGGCGCCACCCCCGGCTTCGGCCTGCTGCCGGGGGACACCGACCAGTACATCGCCTCCGCCGCGGCCACCGTCGCCTCGGCGGACGACACCCTCGTCGAGGTCGCGTGGCGGGGCAGCACCCGGACGCTGTTCTTCCAGGACGGCCCGTACTTCTGGGTGCGGCCCAGCGCGGACGCGACCGTCGTCGCCACGTATCCCAACGGCAAGGTCGCCGCGCTGGTCGTCGGCTTCGGGCAGGGCCGCGTCGGGGTCGTCGGCCCGCACCCGGAGGCGACCGGCGACTGGTACGCCGACGCCGGGCTGCGCGTCGACCGGCTCGGCGTCGACCTGGGTCTCGACCTGGTGGATGCGGTGATGACCGCATGACACAGCTCGCGCTGGGCGCCGCGCCCGCACACCCCGGTGACGGCACGGCGCCGGCCGCGGCACCGCCGAAACGGGCACGGCTGGCCGGGGTCGACGCGGCCCGGGGCGTGTCGCTGCTCGGCATGATCAGCCTGCACGCGCTGTACGAGGCCGACGCCGCCGGCAACCCGACCTGGTCGGCGCTGGTGTTCAGCGGGCGGGCCGCGGCCGCGTTCGCGTTGCTCTCCGGGGTCAGCATCGCGTTCGCGACCGGCCGTCGCCAGGTCCCCGCCGCCGACCTCCGCCCGGTGGCCGCGATGATCGCGGTGCGGGCCCTGGCCATCGGCGTGATCGGGTTCCTGCTGTGCAGCGCCGACACCGTCCTGGACGCGGTGATCCTGCCGTACTTCGCGGTGGTGTTCCTGCTGGCGATCCCGCTGGTGTTCCTGCGGACCTGGGTCGTCGCGGCGATCGGCGTGCTGCTGGCGACGGCCGGGCCGGTGGCCGACCACGTGCTGCTGCCACGGCTGCCGGATCCGGTCCTGGGCAACCCGACGTTCGGGCGGCTCGTCGAGGACCCGGCCGGGATGCTCACCGAGTTGACGCTGACCGGCTTCTATCCGTCGCCGACGTGGCTGGCGTACATCTCCGCCGGCATCGTCATCGGCCGGCTGGACCTGACGAAGGTGCGGGTCGCCGCAGTGCTGCTGGCCGGCGGGACGGCGCTGGCCGTCTGGGCGAACGCGATCTCGGCGCTGCTGCTGTACCGCTTCGGCGGGCTGGGACACATCTGGGCCGCGCAGCCGGGCAGTGGACTGACGGAGGCCGAGACGACGGAGCTGCTCAGGTTCGGCGGCGACGGCAACACGCCGACGTCGACGTGGTGGTGGCTGGCGATCGACGCCCCGCACACCGGCACGCCGTTCGACATCCTGGGCGCGGCCGGTTGCGCGGTCGCGGTGCTGGGTCTGCTGCTGCTCGCCGGTCACGTCCGGCACCGGGTGCTGGGTCCACTGTGCACGGTCGTGCTGGTGCCGCTCGCTGCGGCCGGGAGCATGACCCTGACGTTCTACTCCGCGCACATCCTGTTCATCAACTCCGAGTTCGACACGTATAGCGCCGCCGGCGGCTGCCTCGTCCAGGTCATCGGTGCGGTGCTGATCGCCCTTGCGGTGCGGGGCACGGTCGGCCGCGGTCCGCTGGAGGCGGCGGTCACCGCGCTCGCCACCCGCGCCCGCCGGTGGGCCGCGTCGCGCGTCCCGGCCCAGGCGGACGCGCCCGCGCCGGCCGCGCTGCGTCAGGCGGTGCCGCGTTCCGTGGCGACGCGCCCGGTGCTGCACGGCGAGGTCGTGCAGGGCGACGTCGTGCAGGGCGAGGTCGTGCCGGTGCGGCCACCGGCGCCCCGGCGCCCGCACCGGCCGGACGGCAGCCGTCGCCGCATCGCCCAGCGCCGGGCGCGGCCCGACATCGGGGACGGCGGCGGCACCGGGGAGAGCACCGGGACCGGGCAGGGCAGCGGCGCCGGGCAGGGCAGCGGCCCGTGAACCGGCACCGGCGGGCAGGGCGGCGGCCCGTGAACCGGCGGCGGGTGCTGCTCGGCGCGGGCGCCGCCGGCGTCCTCGCCGCGCTCGGCGGCATGGCCGGCGTCGGCTACGCCGTGCTGTCCGGGGACGACCGGCCCCTCGCCCTCGTCTACCGGGGCCCGGCGGCCTGCGCAGGCTGCTCGGAGGCGGTGGCGGCGCTGCTGCGCGGCACCCCCGGCGGGTTCCGCACCGAGTTCTGTGGCCCCGGCGAGAACCTCAAGGTCTCGGCCGCCGCCCTCGCCGGGGCCGCCGTGTACGCGCAGCCCGGCGGCGGCGACGTACGCCAGGCGTGGCGCCGCGTGCGCGGGTACGCCGACGACGTCCGCACCTTCGTCCACAACGGAGGGCACTACCTCGGGTTCTGCCTGGGCGCCTACCTCGCCGGCCCCGACCCCGGCTTCGGCCTGCTGGACGGGGTCGGCGTCGAGGGGTACATCTACAGCGCCGAGGCCCGCGTCCGCGACGCCGACGACACCGTCATCGGCGTCGACTGGCGCGGGCGGCGGCGGCACATGTACTTCCAGGACGGTGCGCTGTTCCGCCCGCGCGCCGGTGCGGCGGCCACCGTCCTGGCCAGGTACGACACCGGCGGCGTCGCGGCCGTCATCACCGGCTACGGCGCCGGGCGGGTCGGCCTGGTCGGCCCCCACCCGGAGGCCGACCCGTCGTGGTACGCCGACTCCGGTCTCACCAACCCGGACGGCATCCGGTACGACCTCGGCCACGACCTGATCGAGAGCACCCTGCGCGGCGGCTGACCGCCGCGTGCACACCGGCCGAGCACGTGGCGGCCTACGCGCCCGGCCGGCCCGCGCGGGGCTCCGCGGGCGGGGTCACCAGGCCCGCGCCGTCCCACTGGCAGCGCACCGTGATCAGGGCGCTCAGGGCGACCACGTCACCGGCCTTGTACGGCAGGGCGGCCTCGGCGGCGACGGACCACTGGTTCGGGGCGGCGATGTCGACGATCTTCATGTCCACCGACACCAGCGTCACCTGGTCGAAGCCCAGCAGCCGCAGCCGCTGCAACGCCTGACCGCATTTGAGCCCGCGCACCTCGGGAAAGACGGCCCGGTCCGCCGCGCCCGCCGTGGCCCTCGCGGCCGCATCGACGCCCGTCGCCGCCTCCGACGACGTGGTCGCCGGGCGGTCCGCCGATCCGGCGTCATTCAGCGCGGCGACGGACTGGACGAGCAGCCAGACGCTCAGCCCGCCCGCGGCGAGGAACGCCGCGCCCGCCATGGCCCGGCCCAGCCGGCCGAATCTGCGCGGCGCCCGGTGCCGCCGCACCTGACCGTCGTACACCGGCAAACCCCTCCCCGCGCGATCCTCCGCCCGCCAATCTCGCAGCTGCGGCGGCCGATTCCGGGCCGGCGCAGGAACACCACCCGGGCCGGTCCGCCAGGATCACCACCGAGGGTGAGGCCGGCATGGATCGGCGCCCGGCGGGTAGGCGGTGCGCATGGCCGACCCGAACTGCGTGATCATCGGAGGTGGCCCGGCAGGTATGACGCTCGGGCTGTTGCTGGCGCGCGCCGGCGTACCGGTGACCGTGCTGGAGAAACACGGCGACTTCCTGCGCGACTTCCGCGGGGACACCGTGCACCCGTCCACCCAGCGGCTGCTGGACGAGCTGGGTCTCGGCCGCCGGTTCGCCGAGCTTCCGCAGACCCGGTTGCACCGGGTCGACTGGCCCGTCGACGGCGACCGCAGCGTGGTCCTGGCCGACTTCGGCCGGCTGCGGGAGGCGCACCCGTACATCGCGATGGTGCCGCAATGGGACCTGCTCGACCTGCTCGCCGAGGCGGCGCAGCAGGAACCGTCCTTCACGCTGCGGATGAACACCGAGGTGACCGGCTTGATCCGCGCCGCCGGACAGGTGCAGGGCGTGCGGTACCGCACCCAGGACGGCACCCTCGGACAGCTGCGGGCGACGCTGACGGTCGCCTGCGACGGCCGTTGGTCGGTCGCCCACGCCGGGGACGGGATGCAGCCGCGGGAGTTCCCGGTGCCGATGGACGTCTGGTGGTTCCGCCTGCCGCGCTCACCGCGGGACTCCGGCGCGCTGACGCCACGCGGCGGGCCGGGCCGGCTCGCGGTGGTCATTCCACGCGTCGGCTACCTGCAGATCGCGTATCTCGCCGCGAAGGGCGGCGACCCGGGGCTGCGGGCGGCCGGGATCGAACACTTCCGGCGGGACGTGGCCGCGCTCATGCCCGAGCTGGCGGACCGCGTGGACACCCTCACCTCGATGGACGACGTGAAGCACCTCGACGTGCGGCTGAACCGGCTCCGCCGCTGGCACACCGACGGCCTGCTGTGCATCGGCGACGCGGCGCACGCGATGTCGCCGGTCGGTGGTGTCGGCATCAACCTCGCCGTGCAGGACGCCGTCGCCGCCGCGACCCTGCTCGCCGGGCCGATGCGCCGCGGCACCGTGACCCCGGCCGACCTGGCGGCGGTCCGCGCCCGCCGGCTCCTGCCGACCGTCGCCGTGCAGACCCTGCAACGCCTCATGCACCGGGGCCTGATCGCGCGGACGCTCGCCGGGCGGCGGATCGGCCCGCCCAGGCCGATACTGGCGCTGCTGCGCCGGTTCCCGCGGCTGTCCTTCGTGCCCGCGTACCTCATCGGGGTAGGCCTGCGCCCGGAACACGCGCCGTCATTCGCCCGGCGGATTCCCACGGCCCTGCCGGCGGTTCACCGATCGGGGTGACGCACGACCGCGACGGGGCAGCAGGCGTGATGGACGACGGCCTGGCTGACCGAGCCGAGCAGCAGCCCGACGAACCCTCCCCGGCCGCGTGCGCCGACGACCAGCAGTTGCGCGCCGGCCGACGCGTCGGTGAGCACGCCGCCGGCCCGGCCGGGTGCGGCGTCGAGCCGGACGTCGACCTGCGGGTACTTCTCCCGCCACCCGGCGAGCGACTCGGCGAGCATCAGCCGCTCGCCGTGACGGATCGTGCCGGGATCGGCGCCGGCCGGCGGCCGGTGGTACGCGTGGATCGCGGTCAGCCCGCAACCGCGGAACGCGGCCTGCTCGAACGCGACGCCGAGGGCCTCGTGCGCGCCGTGGGAGCCGTCGACGCCGATGACGACCCGGCCGGTGTTGCCGCCGTCCGGGTGTTCGGCGTGGCGGACGATCACCACCGGGCAGGTGGCGTGGGAGGCGAGCTCGACGCCGGTGGAGCCGACCAGCAGCGCGGTGAAGCCGCCGAGGCCACGGTTGCCGACCACGACCAGCGACGCGTGCCGAGACGCCTCCAGCAGCGCGGGCACGCACAGCTCAGCGGTCGCCTCGGTGCTGATCTGCAGCTCGGCGTCCACGTCGCGGGCCTGCAACACCGCGTCGGCAAGGATCCGTGCCGGGCTCTCCCGGGTCTCGGTCTCGTAGATGACGGGCAGCGCCATCCCGGCCATCGGGTACGTGATCGTCGGCCACTCGTGCCCGTGCAACAGGTGCAGCGGCCGACGCCGGCGTGCGGCGTCCGCCGCGGCCCACTGCACGGCGCGCCTGCCGTCGGATGACCCGTCGACGCCGACGACGACGGCGGTCGCCGGCACGGATGTCGTCGTCACCGGGATGCCTCCCTAGTGCGGCGCGGTCCCGCGGCGGTGTCACAGGCACGCGCTGTCGAGCATCGCCGCGGCGTCGCGCGCCCGCTGCCGCTGCGCCGGCGTGCCGGCGTCGGCCTCCGTCAGGGTCCGCAGCGCCGCGGCGAGCACTTCGAGCCGGAACTCCACCCTGCGCAGGCGGATCACCGCGTCGGTGGGGTCGGTGGTGGGCACGGTCCCGCAGACCGGCGTGCGTCGCTTCGGTGTGAACTGCCAGGTCATGGCGTCATCTCCTCGTTCGGCGGGGTGCGTGGTGCTCCTTCCACACTTCTCGCCGCGGCCGGAGTCGACCAGTGCCAGGTTCGCGTCACCCCGCACATCACCCCGGCACACGTCGTGTACCGGGGTGATGTGGAACGCGTCGGTCAGATCACTTGCCTTGCAGTGCGCGGACCAGGTCCGCCTTGGTCATGGCCGAACGGCCCTTGATGTTGCGGCGCTTCGCTTCGGCGTACAACTCGTCCCGGGAACGCTCCGCGCGGGGCTTGGCCTTCGTCGCGGTGCCCGGCTTGGCCTTCGTCGCGGTGCCGGACTTGGCCTTCGTCGCGGTTCCGGACTTGCCCTTCTTCGCCGACGGCTTGCCCAGTTCCTGCCAGCGGGTCTCGGTCATGTCCACGCCGTGACGCTTTGCGGCCCGCTTGATGCGCCGGAACGCCTCGTCGCGCTCCGCGTCGGTCGCGTCCTGGACCTGGTCGAACCGCGCGATCGCGTTGCGCACGTGCGAGGCGTCGTTGAGCGGTTCCTTGCGCAGCCGCGGAAACGCAAACGACTTGCCGGACAAGGCGTTGCGGTCCTCGGCGTCCAGTTCATTCGTGCTCTGTCTGCGTGCAGCCATGCCGTGTGGTTACCCGCGAACGGCCATCCATACCCATGCCACCGCGGTCAAGGTAAGACGGTCCCCGGGTGGACACCACCCGGGGACCCCTTCCCCCTCTCCGGCAAAGTCTCACGGCGGGCAACCCGGACAGGCCCGCGCACCCGGGCGGGCGGAGGCCAGTGGCAGCTGGCCGGGCGACGGCGCGGCTTTCACGTCCTTCAAGGGTTGCGGAGCCAGCGCCTGCCGGCGACTCCGCCACCGGGGGCCGGTGAGGCCACCCGGACGGCGGCATGCGCCACGGCGGCCGGCGGCTGGGCGCCGCCGACCGCCGGACGCGGTGGGATCACCGGTGGTCCCGGGCCGATCCTGCCGGACCCGCGCCGGGGAGCCGTGGGTCCGGTGCCGGCCGGGCCGGCCATGATGCTCGGATCAGCCCGGTGAACTCCGCGCGGGTGAGGTCGTCGTCATGCGTGACGAGGTCGGTGAACGCCTCGTCGAACCTGCGGTCCCACTCTGGGGAGAGCCCTGTGTGCATCGCAGCTCACCACCTTGTCCTGCGGTGTGGCGCTCCGGATCAGCTGTCGAGGATCTTGTGCTCCTGCTCGGCGTGACCGCCGACCGTGATCTTGCGAGGCTTCGCCTTCTCGGCGATCGGGATCCGCAGGGCGAGCACACCGTTGTGGTACGTCGCGTCGATGCGGTCGGTGTCCAGGGCGTCGCCGAGGAACATCTGCCGGGAGAAGACGCCGAGTGGCCGCTCGGTCAAGGTCGCCTGGGCCTGCTCGCCGAGGTCGACCGGGCGCCGCTCGGCGCGGACCGTCAGCACGTTGCGCTCGATGTCGATGTCGATCGCGTCCTTGTCCACGCCGGGCAGGTCGAACACGATCACGAACTCGTCGCCGTTTCGGTAGGCGTCCGCCGGCATGGTCGTCGGCCGGGACCACGTGCCGGTCGACGGGGCGCCGAACAACTGCTGGGCGAGCCGGTTGACCTCGGTGAAGGGTTCGCTGCGCATCAACATTGGTGCCACCTCCTGGGTCTCGACTGGTCGGTCAATGCGCGATACATTGGTTGTAACACGTCATCGTTCCGATGACAAGCTCGGTGTCAACGAAAAGTTGACGCGATGATGGGAAGGGTTGCCGAACATGGCCGAAGCGGACGCGCTCATCGCCGCCGTGGCAGCGATCACGGCGGTGGCCGACCAGTGCGCCGACGACGCGGAGCCCGTCGACGCGGGCGCTGTCCTCGAGGCACTGGCAGTGCTCCGGTGGGTGCAGGAGCAGCTCGCCGCGACCGAGCCGGAGCTCATCGCGGCCGCCCGGCGGGCCGGTGTCAGCTGGCAGGCGCTCGCGCCCGCACTGGGCGTGGCCAGCCGGCAGGCCGCGGAGCGGCGTTATCTCCAGGCCGCGTCGATCGCGGGGCCCAGCAGCGGCGGCACCCGCGAGGACCGGGTCCGCGCCGAGCGGGACCACCGCGCGGGCGTCCGGGCCGTCGCCCGGTGGGCCACCGCCAACACCGCGGACCTGCGCCGCCTCGCCGGCCAGGTCGCGGGGCTGCAGGACGCGCCCGTCGCCGCCACCGCCGACCTGGACCGGCTGCACCGCGCGCTCGCCGACCCCGACGCGACCGCACTGCCCGCGCTCCTCGCCGCCGTCCGGCAGCACCTCGGCCGTCACCCGGTCCTGGCCGAGCAGGTCGACGCGGTCGCCGCCAGCACCAGTGAGGTCCTGCGCCACACGCAGCAGCGCCGCGACGAGCAGCAGCCTCCCACGAGGACGGGCGGCGAGCACGCGGTGAACCTGGACCGCTCCGTTCGATGACCCGGATGTGGCTGCACGGAGAACTGGGCAGCCCCGCACGTGTCCGGCCCGCAGGACGTAGTCCCGGCAGGCGCCGGCGTGAGCGCTGGCACGATCGGCTACGAGGAGTACAGTCCTCGTTGACGCCTTGTCGAAGTCTTGCCCCGGACCCGGCAGCCCGTGCACGGCCGCGCAGCGAAGGAGCAGACATGCGTCACAACCGATCAGGGACCGGCGCGTGATGGCCGTCGACTACGACGCGCCACGGCAGACCCCGACCGACGACACCGACGACGACCTGGACGCGCTCACGATCCGGCGCAGCACCGGCAAGACCGCCGACGTCGACGACACCGCCGAAGCCGTCGACTCATCCGGCCTCGACTTCGTCGACGAGGAGCTCTCCGTCCCGGTCGTCCCGATGCGCGGCGACGAGTTCCGGTGCGGCCGGTGCTTCCTTGTCCACCATCGAAGCCGGCTCGCGGACCGTTCCGGGATGCAGATCTGCCGCGACTGCGCCTGACCGCGGGACCGCCGAACGGTCGGCGCGGTCCCGCACAACGGCGCGCCTTGAGCACACCGCCGCCCGCGCCACACCGTGGCGGGCCGCCGCGCCTCTGAGGACCTGCACGTGCGGGAGCCTGTTTGCCTGACCTGCCCCCGGGTACTGCGGGAGACCTGCATGTTCCCACTTCATGGAGGTGCCGTCAGATGGGCAGCAGCAAGCCCGGCAAGGCCATCAAGAACGCCGTGGAATCCGCCGCCGAGAAGGTGGTCGATCTGCTGACCCCAGATGTCCCCGGGAAGCCGGGCAGCGCCACGCCGACCGTCGAGGAGCCGACCGCCCCGCACGACCCGTTGCCGGCCAAACAGGAGCAGGCCGGCCCGCAGACGCGGACCCCGACCGGCGCGAAGACCGGCCGGCCCGCCGCCGAGATCGGACAGCAGGGCGCATACCTCACGACGTCGCAGGGCGCCAGGCTCCGCGACACCGACCACTCGCTGAAGGCCGGGCCGCGCGGGCCGACACTGCTGCAGGACCACCACCTCCGCGAGAAGATCACGCACTTCGACCACGAGCGCATCCCGGAGCGGGTCGTGCACGCCCGCGGCGCCGGCGCGCACGGCGTGTTCGAGGGGTACGGCACCGCTGACGGCGTGACCCGAGCCGGTTTCCTGCGCAAGGGCAAGCAGACCGACGTCTTCGTCCGGTTCTCCACCGTCCTGGGCTCGCGCGGGTCGGCCGACACGGTCCGCGACACGCGCGGCTTCGCGACGAAGTTCTACACCGACGAGGGCACCTTCGACCTCGTCGGCAACAACATGCCGGTCTTCTTCATCCAGGACGGGATCAAGTTCCCTGACATCATCCACGCGGGCAAGCCGCACCCGGACCGGGAGATCCCGCAGGCACAGAGCGCCCACGACACGTTCTGGGACTTCGTGTCGCTGCACACCGAAGCGCAGCACCACACGATGTGGAACATGTCCGACCGGGGCATCCCGCGCTCGTTCCGGATGATGGAGGGCTTCGGCGTCCACACCTTCCGCCTGGTCAACGAGGCGGGGGAGACGGTCCTGGCGAAGTTCCACTGGAAGCCCAAGCTCGGCGTGCACTCCCTGTTCTGGGAGGAGGCGCAGATGCTCAGCGGCATGGACCCGGACTTCCACCGCCGCGACCTGTACGACGCAATCGAAGCCGGCGCGCACCCGGTGTGGGATCTGGGCATCCAGGTGTTCCCCGACACCCCGGAGGAGACGTTCGAGGGCATCGACCTGCTCGACCCGACGAAGATCGTGCCCGAGGAGCTCGCGCCGGTGCAGGCGATCGGGAGGATGACGCTGAACCGCAACCCGACGAACTTCTTCGCCGAGGTCGAACAGGTCGCCTATCACCTGGGCAACCTGCCGCCCGGCATCGACGTGACGAACGACCCGCTGCTGCAGGCGCGCCTGTTCTCCTACGTGGACACGCAGCTCACCCGCCTCGCGGGGCCGAACTTCTCGCAGATCCCGATCAATCGCCCGCACGCCGCCGTCAACGACATGCTCCGCGACGGGTTCCACCAGCAGGCGGTCCACGCCGGCGTCGCGCCGTACCGGCCGAACTCCCTCGACGCGGGCAACCCGTCCGTCGCCGGTGACGCCGAGCAGGCGTTCCTCGACGTGCCGGTGACGGTCGCCGAGGCGAGCAAGGTGCGGGCCAGCCCCGCGTCCTTCGACGACCACTACAGCCAGGTCCGGCTGTTCTGGCTCAGCATGTCGCCGGTGGAGCGGGAGCACATCATCCGCGCCTACACCTTCGAGCTCGGCAAGTGCTACGAGCAGCCGATCCGGGAACGGCAGCTGCTGTCTCTGGCGAACATCGACCCGGTGCTGTGCGCGCAGGTCGCCACCGGGCTTGGCCTGCCGGCACCGGAGCCGACCGTGCCGCTCGCCGACGTCACGCCCAGCCCGGCCCTGTCGCAGGTCGGGCAGGTGTGGCCGGCCGACGGGCGGACCGTCGGCATCGTCGTGGACCCGGCCGGCGACCTCGACGGCCTCGGCGCCCTGCGCGAGACGGTCTTCGCCGCGGGCATGGTGCCGCTGCTGATCGCCCCGCACGGCGGCGTCGTCGGTGGCATGCCGGTCCAGCGGACGTTCGCCACCGCACGATCGATCGAGTACGACGCGCTGCTGCTTGCCGGCGCACCTGTCCCGGCCCCCGACGCCATCCCTGCCCGCGACGCGAAGGCCGGCGCCCGCGCCTCGAGCACCGTGGACCCGCGGGTGCAACTGCTGGTCGAGGAGTGCTGGCGCCACGCCAAGGCGATCGGCGCCTGGGGCGACGGCACGACCGTCCTGACCGCCGCCGGCGTCGCCGCTTCACCTGGCGTCGTCACGGGCGACACCCCGGCCGCCGTCTTCCCCGACCTGCTGGAGCTGATGGGCGCACACCGCGTCTGGGAACGGTTCCCCGCGTCCGTCGCCTGAGCCTGTACCAGCGCCGTCCTGTGTCCCCACGAGCGGGACGGCGCGGTCAGCCGGCGGGCGGAGCGCATGCATCGGCGGGCGGCCAGCGGCGCAGGGTGAACGCGTGCGGGGTGGTGCCCATGTGGGACTGGTCGTAGCAGCCGGCGTCGGCGGCGAGTTCGGGCAGTTGCTGGGCCTCGGCATGCACCCGGCGGTCGTCGAGGCCACCGTCGTCGGCACGGCCCGGGCACGCGCCGGGCACAACGCCGTCCTCACCGGCGACGTGTCCACGGTCCTCGGGCGTGCCCCGCCACATTCCGGAGCTGGGCGCGGCGACACCGGGCGGCGTTCACGGACACGTTTCCGGACGGCCCGGCCGGGTAGGCCGGACGGCATGGCCACCGACGTCCTCGTCCGCAGCGCGATGCTCGGCGCCGCGGCCGGCGCCCGCAGCATGACACCACTGGCCGCACTCGCCGCGCAGCGGTCCGGCTGGCTGCGCGGGGTGGCCGGTGTCGCGGCGCTGGGGAGCTCGGCGCCGACAAGCTGCCGCGGACCCCGAGCCGGCTGAAGCCGGCGCCGCTGGCCGGCCGGATCGTCTCCGGTGCGCTCGTCGGCGGCGGGTACGCCCGGCGGCGCGACGCCGGGGTCGTCCTGCCCGCGCTGGTCGGGGCGGCCGCCGCGGTCGCGGCCAGCTACGCCGGGGCGCACTGGCGCGCCGGTGCCGCCCGGCGCTCGCTGAGCGTCCCGGCCGCACTGGCGGAGGACGCCGCGGCAGTCGCGCTCGCCTGGGCCGCGACGCGACGCGTGAACGCGGATCAGCCGACGAAGATGCAGAACGGGTGGCCGGACGGGTCGCGGAAGACGTAGAGCGGCTCGTCGTGGTCGGCGGTCCGGTCCAGGGCCAGCCGCGCCCCGAGTGCCTCGGCGCGCTGCCGCTGCCGTTGCAGCTCCTCGACGCTGGAGACGGTGAAGTCCAGGTGCAGCTGCATCGGCACGTCGTGCTCCGGCCACGTGGTGGGCTCCAGGCGGTCGACCTGCTGGAACGCCAGCTTCCGGGTGCCGCCGGCGTCGACGAGCACGAGCCAGTCGGCGCCGTCGTCAGGGCCGCCGGCCGGGGGTTCGTCGCCCGGGCGGTACCGCAGGCCCAGCAGCTGCCGGTAGAACTCGGCGAGCCCGCGGGCGTCGGTGGTGTCCAGGACCGTGTGCAGCAGCTGCGGATACTCGGCCACCTTCGCATCCTTGCACGACCCGGGGGTCCTCCTTTGGTCGGAGGCGCACCACCATCCACCGGCCGCAGGTGCGGCGCCGGGCAGGAGGTGCCGGTCCGCGGCGGTCGGCATCGTCGACGGCATGATGACTTTCCGTCCCGTGTTGCGCTGGCATCGGCCGCTGCTGATGCTCGCGGCCGTCATGGCGCTGCTCGTCCTGGTCTGTGTCACCGGCCTGCTGGTGGACGACCGCCGGCTGCTCGGCGTGTCGGTGTGGCTCAAGCCGCTGAAGTTCGGTATCTCGTTCGCCGTGTACGCGATGACCCTCGCGTGGATGCTGACGCTGGTCACGCGCGGGCGCCGCATCGCCGAGGCCGCCGGCACCGCGGTCGCCGTGGCCGGTGCCGCCGAGGTCGGCATCATCGCGTTCCAGGCCGCCAGGGGGCACCTGAGCCACTACAACGTGGCGACCGACCTCGACGACACGCTGTGGATGTGGATGGGCATCACCATCGGCGTGCTGTGGGTCGCGACCCTGGTCCTGGCCGTGGTGCTGTTCTTCGCCCCGATCGGGGACCCGGCCAGCCGGTGGGCAGTCCGCCTCGGCGTGCTCGTCGCCCTCGGCGGGATGGCGGTCGGGCTGCTGATGCTCAGGCCCACGCCGGAGCAGCGGGCGGCCGACGTCGAGACGGTCGTCGGGGCGCACAGCGTCGGCGTGCCCGACGGGGGACCGGGCATGCCGCTCACCGGCTGGAGCCTGACCGGCGGCGACCTGCGCATCGCGCACTTCGTCGGCATGCACGGGCTGCAGGCGCTGCCGCTGCTCGCGATGCTCCTGGCCGCCGTCGCCGGCTCCCGGGCCGGGCTCGACCAGGTCCGCCGGGGCGCCTGGTGCTGGTGGGGGCGGCGGCGTACGTCGGGCTGGTCGTGCTGCTCACCTGGCAGGCGCTGCGCGGGCAGCCGCTGCTGCCCGACCCGGCGACCTGGGCCGCGCTCGGGCTGCTGGCCGCGGCGGCGTGCGCGGGTGCCGTGACGGTGCTGCGGACGCCCGGCCACCGATGAGCCGCAGGCCCTATGGTGAGGCGGTGCTCACCCGTCTGTTCGACGAGCGGTACGCCGTCCAGCGCCTCGCCCTGCTGGCACTGTGCGGCCTCGGGTATGTCGTGCTGCTGCGCGACCCGGCCGAGCCGCGCACCTGGGTCACGTGGGCGACCGACGCGGCGGCGCTGCTGCTGACCGTCGGCTGCGTCCGGTGGCCGTTCGCCGGCGCCCTGGCACTCGCGGCGGTCGTGGCCGTCGCGGACGTCACCTCGCCGGTGGAGCCGGTCGTGCCCGTGGTCGGCGCCAGCTGGGCGGTGCTCGAGCTGGCGCTGCGGGTGCCGGGCCGCCGCCTCGGCACCGCGGTCGCCGCCCTGTGCGTGGTGCACCTGGCCGACGACTGGCGGCTGCTGCCCGGCGAGACGGTCGGCGTGCTCTACAACATCGTCATCATGGTCGGCGTGCCGGTCCTGTTCGGCGCGAACATCCGCTCGGCCCGGCAGATCGCCCGGCAGGCCGAGGAGCGGGCCGCGGCGCGGGAGCGCCGGCACGCCGACACCCGGGCCGCCCGCGCCGACGAGCGCACCGCGATCGCCCGGGAGCTGCACGACGTGCTCGCCCACCACGTCGCCTCGATCGTGCTGCGGGTCGGCGTCGCCCGGCACGTGATCGCCGGCGGGGATCCCCGCACCGGCGCGGTCCTGGACGACGTGCACGCCACCGGCAGCGCCGCCCTCGCCGATCTGCGCCGGCTGCTGATCCTGCTGCGCGACCCGCACGCGCCGGTCGGGGACGCGGCCGTCATGTCGATCGAACCCGCCGCGCTGCCGGCCGGGATCGCCGCGGCCGTCGACCGCGCCCGCGGCGGCGGCGTCACCGTCGAGACCGCCGTCGACCCGGCGGTGTCCACATTGGACGCGATCCGGAGCCTGGCGGTGCTGCGGCTCGTCCAGGAGGGCCTCACCAACGTGGCCCGCCACGCCGGCCCCGACGCCCATGCCAGGGTGAGCGTGACGATGCGGGGACCGGTGCTGGAGTGCGAGGTCACCGACGACGGCAACGGCGCCGATCACAAGAGCCCGCCAGGCACCGGGCACGGCATCATCGGCATGCGGGAACGCGTCGACGTCATCGGCGGCACCTTCGAGGCCGGGCCGACCACGACCGGGGGCTGGCGGATGCGGGCGGCGCTGCCACCGCCGGCGACGACCGCCGACCGCGACCTGACCGGGCGGCCGGCATGATCCGGGTGCTGCTCGTCGACGACCAGCAACTCGTGCGGGCCGGGCTGCGGATGCTGTGCGAGTCCGATGTGGACATCGAGGTGGTCGCCGAGGCCGACAACGGCCGCGACGCCGTCCGACTCGCCGGTGAGCTGCACCCCGACGTGGTGATGATGGACCTGCGGATGCCCGGCATGGACGGCACCACCGCGACCGCGCGGATCCGGGCCGCGCACCCCGCCTGCCGGGTCGTGGTCGTCACCACGTTCGACGACGACGACCACCTGTACCCGGCCCTCGCCGCCGGCGCCTGCGGCTTCCTCGTCAAGGACGCCGCACCCGCCGAGCTGCTCGCCGGCATCCACCGGGCCGCCGACGGCGACAGCCCGTTCAGCCCGGGCGTGCTGCGCCGCCTGGTCGACCGGGCGGTCCGCGCCCGGGAGGCGGAGCCGAAGACCGCGCTGCCGAGCATCACCCCGCGGGAGCGCGACGTGCTGCGCCTCGTCGCGGCCGGGCTGACCAACCAGGAGATCGCCGACCAGCTGCACCTCGGCATCACCACCGTCAAGACGCACGTGACCAGCCTGATGACGAAGACCGGCAGCCCCAACCGGGTCCGCCTCGCCATGCTCGCGATCCGCGCGTCGGACGTCACACCGTGAACGAATACACAGTGACCACTGCCGCCGGTCCCTAGCGTCGCCGGTATGACCAACACTGCGATCTCCCGGCGCGGCCTGATCAAGGCCGGCGCCGCGACGGCGGCCGGCCTCGGCGCCACGATGATGCTCGGCACGGAACCCGCGACCGCGTCCGCGGCGGTCTCGTGGCCGTTGATGGCCAACGGGTTCACCACGCATATCGACTTCCACGAACGATTGCACAACAGCCACCCGTACAGCGCGTTCCAGGTCGACGGCGGACTCATCGCGAACGCTTTCGGCGATCCGCTGCTCGCGTTCGGGGACTTCAGCTCCACCAACGGACTCAACTTCGCCCGCCTCGCCGACGTGAACCTCAACGAGTTCCAGATCTACCGGACCCGGTACAACTTCAGCGACGCGGGCGGGCCTGGTGGGGAGTTCTACCAGTACATCTGGAACGGCACCGGCTACTCCAAGAACGGGCCGTTCCTCTGGAAGGCCACCGCCTCCTCGTCACCGTTCACGCTGCCCGTCGACAACGCTGCCAAGTCCAGCTGGACGATCCGCACCCACCAGGGCACCTTCGTCGGCACCATGCGGGAGCTGCACCACTTCAACGACGGCAACGGCGAGCGCCAGTTCTGGGGCACCACCTTCAACGAGTCCACGGTCGGGTTCACGATGCAGCAACCCGTGTTCTCCGGCATCTCGCCATGGCTGATCGGCAACGGTGCCGTCGGCACGATCACCCAGTACAGCTGCACCATCGGCTTCCTGCGTGCGCTGGACACCGGGTTCCGCGCGTTCCAGGTGTACTGGGGCACGGACACCCGCGCCGAGTTCCGCGACCAGCACGGCCAGCTCAAGGCCACGGAGTACTTCCGCGAGGGCGAGGCGATCCACTTCGACGCCAACCAGAACACCCAGGACCGGTTCCGCTGGATCGCGGAGCGGGACAGCTGAGCCCGGCTACGCCGGCCGTCGCAGTTTGGCCGGGTTGACCACCAGGTTCAGCTCGACGACCCGGCCACCGGCGACCTCGACGCCGAGCACCCCGATCAGCGCCGCGCCGAGCTCCAGGGCGAAGCCGGCGCCCCCGGCCAGCCGCACCGGGCGGGCCCGCGCCCCGGCGTACCGGCGGCCGAGGCCGGACAGCAGCGTCAGGACCCGCTCCGGGCCGTGGACCGGCTTGCGGGCCGCCAGGACCTCGCCGCCGCCGTCGGAGCGCAGCACGACCCGCGGATCGAGGAGGCTGACGAGGTCGGCGACGTCACCGTCCGCGGTGGCCTTGAGGAACGCGGCGGTGACCCGCCGGTGCTCGTCGGCGGAGACCGGCGTGCGCGCGGGCGCCTCCGCGCGGACGCGGCGGCGCGCCCGCGACGCGAGCTGCCGGCACGCCGGCGGGGTGCGGCCGACCACGGCGGCGAGCCGGTCGAAGTCCATGCCGAACACGTCGTGCAGCACGAACGCGACCCGCTCGGCGGGGCTGAGGGTCTCCAGGACCAGCAGGACCGCGGTGCGCACCGACTCCCGCATCGCGGTGGCGTCGCCGAGGTCCGAGTCGTCGTACCCGACGAGAGGCTCGGGCAGCCAGGTGCCGGGGTAGGTCTCGCGGCGGGCACGGGCCGAGCCGAGCAGGTCCAGGCAGATCCGCGAGGTGACGGTGGTGAGCCAGGCCCGGGGCTGCTCCAGGTCGGCGGGCGCGGCGGTGAGCCGCCGCAGGAGCGCCTCCTGCACGGCGTCCTCGGCGTCCGCGGCGCTGCCCAGCAGGCGGTAGGCGACCGCGAACAGGTAGCGGCGGTGCTCCTCGCCATCGTCCATGTCACACGATTGTGGCCTACGTCGTCACCCGGTCATGCAGAGACGCATCACCATTGTCGGCGGCGGGTTCGCCGGTCTGGTCGCCGCCGTCACCTGCGCCGAGGCCGGAGCGCGGGTCCGGCTGCTGGAGGCGCACCACACGCTCGGCGGCCGCGCCCGCGCCACGGCACCGCCGCACGTCGCCCACGACGGGCCGCACGTGCTCTACCGCGACGGACCGTGGTGGCGCTGGCTCGCCGACCGTGACCTGCTCGGGCCGTCGTCCGGCGTGCCGCTGTCGGGGCTGGCCGGGTTCCGGTTCCGGCACGGCGACCGGCTGCGGCGCACCCGCCGGCGGCGTTGCTGCGGGTGCTGGCGTACCGCGGGCGCCGCGCCCGGTCGACGCCGACTTCCACACCTGGATCCGCGACCGGCACGGCGAGGCGGCGGCGGTGGCCGCGTCGAACCTCATGGGCGTGGCGACCTTCGACGCCGCGCCGGGCCGGCTGTCGGCCGCGTTCGTCTGGCCGCGGCTGCTGCGGGTCTTCGCGCCGAGTCCGCCGGCGCGGTACCTCACCGGCGGCTGGAACGGTCTCGTCGACCGGCTCGCCGCCCACGCCAGGAGTCTGGGCGTCGCCGTCGAGACGGGCGCCCGCGTCACCGAACTGCCCGCACCGCCGGTCATCGTGGCGACGACCCTCGAGGCGGCGGCCCGCCTGCTCGGGGACGTGTCGCCGACCGGCGTGCAGAGCGGCCGGACGGTGCTGCTGGACCTCGCCGTGCGCGCCGACCGTCGGGACGCCTTCGTCGTGTCGGACCTGGACCAGGCGGGCTGGCTGGAGCGGTACACGCTGCCCGATCCGACCCTGGCGCCGCCGGGGGAGTCGCTGGTCCAGGCACAGCTGCCGCTGCGCGACGGCGAAGGCAAGGCCGCCGGGCTGGCGCGGCTGGAGACCCTGGCCGACCTTGCCCTGCCCGGCTGGCGGGAGCGGACCACCTGGCGGCGCGACGGCGTCGCCAACCGCCGTTCCGGCGCGCTGGACCTGCCGGGGCAGACGTGGCGGGACAGGCAGGCCGTCGACCGCGGCGGCGACGTGTACCTGGCAGGTGACATGGTCGCCGCGCCCGGCCTGCTGAGCGAGGTGTCGTTCCACAGCGCCGTCACCGCCGCGCGGCTCGCCTGCGCCCGGCCCGCCGGGTAGGACGGGGGCGGGGGTGCGGATGCGGCGGCGCCGGGCCGGTACGGCAGGATCTGCCGCATGGGGTCGACGCGATCGGCGGAGCGTGCCGGGGACCTGCTGACCGGCTGGGTGGACCGGCTGCCGCCGCGGCTGCGCCGGTTCCTGCCCCGTGACCTCGTCGGCTTCGCGATCCTCGGCGCGTTCACCCTGTCCGTGGACCTGGCGCTGCTGGTGCTGCTGCGGCACACGACCAGGCTGCCGCTGCCGGTCGCGGTGTCGGTCGCGTACCTCACCGCGTTCGGGCTCAACTTCGTGCTCAACCGCACCGTCAACTTCCGTTCACATGCGCCCGTCGGCCCGCAGGTGTTGCGCTACGCGCTGGTCGCGTGCGGCGACTACCTGCTGACCGTCGGCGTGTCCTCGGGGCTGGCCGCGCTGGGCCTGGACTTCCGGGTCGCCCGGCTCGCCGCGTCCTTCACCGTGGCCGTCTTCACCTACACCGCCTCACGCTGGTGGGTGTTCCGGGACCGGCCGACCCCTGCCGTGGCGGCGCTGGAGGAAGCGGTCGCCGGCCACAGCACCATGTGAGTTTCACGCCCCGGCACGGCCGTCCGCGCAGATCAGCGGGCCCGCGGAGGGCCCGTGCCGGACCTCGCCCATGCCGACGGAGCCTGATGTTTGTCAATATGACGCGTCGGGGTGGCGTCGAGGTGCGAGGAGTCCGGGCATGCGACGGTGGGCACGGCACGGTCTCGCGGCGCTCGCGGTGGTGCTGGCCACCGCCGGCGGCGCCGTCACGGCGGGCGGGGCGGCGCGGGCGGCGACCGGCGGGTGCACGGTCGCGTACACGGCGCGGCAGTGGCCCGGCGGGTTCACCGCGGACCTCCAGATCACCGCCCACGGGCCGGCGATCAACGGCTGGACCCTCGAATGGGACTACCCCAACCAGCGGGTCGACCAGGCCTGGAACGGTGTCGTGCGGCAGGACGGGCGGCACGTCACCGTGGGCAACGCGGCCTGGAACGCGCAGATCGGCGCGGGCGGCTCGGTGTGGCTCGGGGTCATCGGCACGTGGACCGGCAGCAACCCGGCGCCGGCGACGTTCACCCTCAACGGGCAGGCGTGCACCGGACCCTTGAGCGACCCGGACTCCCATGTGGACAATCCGTACACGGGAGCGAAAGGTTACGTGAACCCGGAGTGGAAGGCGGACGCCGACAGCGTCCCGGGCGGCACGCGGGTGTCGGACAACCCGACCGGGATCTGGCTGGACCGGGTCGCGGACATCCAGGGCACCGCCGGGCGGATGGGCCTGCGGGCGCACCTGGACGCGGCCCTCGCGCAGGGCGCCGGCTACGTGCAGCTGGTGCTGAACGACCTGCCGGGGCGCGACTGCGAGCGGCCGTTCTCCACCGGCGACTTCGCGCTCGGCGAGCTGGCCCGCTACCGGACGGAGTTCGTCGACCCGATCGCCGCCATCGTCGGCGACCCCAGGTACGGCAGGCTGCGGATCGTCACGGTCGTCGAGGGCAACGCGGTGCCGAACCTGGTCCTGAGCACCTACACCTACCAGTGCACCGAGGCGGCCACGACCGGGGTGTACCAGCAGGCGCTGCGGTACGCGCTGGACAAGCTGCACCCGTTCTCCAACGTGTACACCTACCTGTCCGCCGCCCATCACGGGTGGATCGGCTGGGAGAGCACGTTCGAGGCGGCCGCGGACCTGTTCGCCGACGTCGCCCGGGGCACGGCCGCGGGGTTCGCGAGCGTCGACGGGTTCATCACGAACCTTGCCGACTACTCCACGCTGGACGAGCCGCACTTCGACGCGACCACGATCGTGAACGGGCAGCCGGTGCGCAATTCGCGGTGGGTCGACTGGAACACGTTCGTGGACGAACTGTCCTTCGCGAAGGCGCTGCGCACGCGGCTGATCGCCGAGGGGTTCCCCACGGGGACGGGGATGCTGATCGACACGTCCCGCAACGGCTGGGGCGGCCCGGCCCGGCCGGCGCTGGCGAGCACGTCGGTGGACCTGAACGTGTTCGTCGACCAGTCCCGTGTCGACCGCCGGCTGCACATCATGAACTGGTGCAACCAGGCCGGCGCCGGGCTGGGGGAGCGGCCGAGGGCGAACCCGGCCGCCGGAATCGACGCCTACGTGTGGATGAAGCCGCCGGGCGAGTCCGACGGCTCCAGCGACCCGCTGCGCCCCGACACCGAAAGCCGGACGATGCAGCCGATGTGCGACCCGACCTACGCCGGCGGCATCCGCAACGGCTACAACCCGACCGGTGCCCTGCCGGCCGCACCGCCGGCCGGCGAATGGTTCCCCGAGTCGTTCCGGCAGCTGCTGGCCAACGCCTACCCGGCGCTGCCGTGATCGTCCGGCTGGATCTCCTGCGTCACCGCGATGACCCTGGTCAGGGCGGCGTGCAGCTGCAGCAGCTCCTCCAGGGGCATGCCGAGCCGGGCGACGACGGCGGCCGGGATCTTCTCCGCCTCGGCCCGCAGCGCCTGACCGGTCCCGGTGAGCGTGACGGCGAGGGCCCGCTCGTCCTGCGGTGACCGGCCGCGCCGGACGAGCCCGGCGGCCTCCAGGCGCTTGAGCAGCGGCGACAGCGTGCCGGGGTCGAGCTGCAGGAGCCTGCTGAGGTCCTTGACCGACAGCGGCGCGTATTGCCACAGCGCGAGCATCACCAGGTATTGCGGGTGGGTCAGGCCCATCGGCTCCAGCAGGGGCCGGTAGAGCGCGATGACGTTGCGCGAGGCCACGGCGAGGGCGAAACACACCTGCTGGTCCAGCGCCAGGGGATCGCGGCCGTCCACGGGTGCGGGATGGGTCACGTCGCTCATGGCTCCTCAGCAGGTCGGCGGTCGTGTAATACTCATGGTACACCAATAATTGGTACACCAATTGTTTCTACCGCAGGGATGTGGCCTCATGTTCAAGCGTTCCGGTGCACGGCAGCCCAAGGTGAAGAAGGACCGGATGGGCAACTTCTTCTTCCAGATCTTCGGGCCGGCCACGGTGGAAGGTGCCATCCAGGGCTGGAGCCCGGAGGCCCGCGAGCAGTACAAGCAGATGCGCGAGCGGCAGAAGGCGGCACGGTCAGCCTGAGCGCAGGCGGCGCAGCGACGGCGCCACCAGGACCGTGGCCGCACCCGCCACCGCGATGGCGAGCGCCGGCGAGGTCAGCTCGGCCACCGCGCCCAGCACCAGGGGCCCGATGCCCTGCAACGCCATCATGCCGGTGGAGAACAGGGCGAAGAGCTGCCCGCGGCGGTCCTCCGGGGCGGCCGCGAGGAAGGCGCGCTGCAGGCCCAGCCCGAACGCGAAGCCGGTGCCGGCCACGACCAGCAGGCCCACGAGGACCGGCAGCGGCGGCGCGGCCGGCAGCACGAGCAGCGGCGTGCCGAGCACCAGCAGGAACGCCGGGGAGGACCGCTCCCGCAGCGACGGCCGCATGAACCGGCCGGCGACGAAGTTGCCCAGCAGCATGCCGACCGCCGGTGCGGCCATCAGCACGGCACCGGTCCCGGCGGGGAAGCCCCGGCCGGCACCGTAGGCGACGAACAGTGCCTCGGCGCCGGCGACGAACGCCGACGGCAGCCACTGCGCCAGCAGCAGCGGCCGGATGGCGCGGTCGGACAGCAGCGCGACCGCGCCGCTCCAGCTGTCGCGGACCGCCCCAGCGCGGTCCGGCCTCGGCTCCTGTGACAGCACGGGCGAACGCGCTGTGGCCGGCAGGCCGAAGCGGACGACGACGGCCGCGGCCACGTGGCAGCCCGCGGCGAACAGCAGCGCCGTGCGCGGCCCGACAGCGGCCACCGCGACGCCACCGCCGGCGAGCCCGAGCAGTTGCGCCGCGGACGAGGACATGTTCGACACGGACCGGCCGAGCACGTAGGCGTCGCCGGTCAGCCGTTCGGCGATGACCCGGGCGGCCGAGCCGGCGAAGACCGGGGTACCGCAGGCGATCACGGCGACGAGCGTGAGGCTGACCGCAACCGGCAGGTCGAGCAGCCCGAGCGCGGCGGCGAGCAGCGCCTCCACGGCGTAACCGGCCGCGATGAGCGGCCGGGGCCGCAGCCGGTCGGTCAGCGAGCCCAGCAGCAGCCCGCCGACGACCTGCGGCAGGAAGCCGGCACCGAACGCGAGGGCGCTCAGCAGCGGCGAGCCGGTGCCCGCGTACACCAGCACCGACAGCGCGAAGATCTGCAGCGACATGGCGCCGATGGCCAGGGTCCGGGCGGCGAACAGGGCGCGGAAGGACCGCTCCGCGAACACCTCGCGGTAGGTGGCCGGGTGGTCGGCGACAGTCATGCCATGAGCGTGCGGGCGAGCCCGTCAGGGCACGAATGATTCGCCGTGTGGCGTAAGGTCAGCGTAGGGTCCGGGGATGCTGCGGTTCGTCGTGGGCGCCGAGGACCTGCTGCGCACCAGGTTCGCGCTCTCGCCGATCTTCGAGCTGCACCACCTGATCCGCGCCCTCGCCAGCCCGCACCACCAGGGCGTCCCCGAGGCGTGGCTGGCGCGGCTCCGCCCGCGGTTCGCGCCGCTGCGCGCCGACCCGGCCCTGGACGCGGTCCTCGCCCTGCACATGCCACGGTCCGGCGCGACGTTCTTCTCCCCGCCGCCGCGCGGGCTCGCGCAGACGATCGAGGACGACCTCGCCGCCCTGCGCGCCGCACCACCGGCCACGGTCCGGGCCGAGATCGACTTCTACCTGCGCCGCCGCGACATCGGCGACGCGGCGCGTGCGGTGCTGACCGGCCCCGACGTCCCCGGCCGGCTGGCCGAGCTGCTCGCCGCCGCGTGGGTGGCGCTGCTCGCCGAGGACTGGCCGCGGCTGCGCCTGCTGTGCGAGCGCGACGTGGTGCACCGCGTCGGCGAGCTCGGCCGGGCCGGCTGGGCCGCGGCCCTCGCCGGGCTGCACCCGAAGGTCCGCTGGCGCGACGGCGGCATCGACTTGCTCGTCCGAGCGCGCCGGGAGACCGGGCTCGACGGCGCCGGGCTGCTGCTGGTGCCGTCGGTGTTCGTCTGGCCCGAGATCGCCGTGTTCGCCGACGAGCCGTGGCCCAAGGCGATCGTGTATCCGGCCCGCGGCGTCGGTACCCTCCTGGAACACGGACCACCGGAGGCGCCGGCGTATCTGTCGGCGCTGCTGGGCCGGTCGCGGGCGCTGCTCCTGGTCACCCTCGCCGACCCGGCCAGCACCAGCCAGCTCGCCCGCGCCTTCGGCATGGCCACCGGTGCGGTCGGCGACCACCTCGCCGTCCTGCACCAGGCCCGCCTGGTCGAGCGCGCCAGGTCCGGCCGGTCGGTGCTGTACCGCCGCACCCCGCTCGGCGACGCCCTCGTCGGCTGACCCGGGTTGTCGTCCAGCTGTCATATTTCCGAGGGATTGTTGCCATGCCACCGCGTGAGGATGGTGGCAGTGACGACCGCCGATCCAGGCGACGGGGGGCCCGAGATGACCGCGGTGCACCGCTCCGACGGGACCGACTTCCATCTGCGCTGCGACGGCTGTGGACTGATCGTGCGCGGTCTCGGCGCCGTCCTGCACCGCTGGGATCTCGCATGGAGCCTGCTGCGGCGGTACGGCTGGGTCGGCGAACGCTCCGCGGGCGGGCCGCACGGGTGCCCGCGGTGCGCCCGCCACGGCGCGCCGGTCGCCTGATCCGAACACCTGCCGCGGGCCAGACAGTCCTGGTTGGCCATGTCGCGGATTCCGTTGCATCGAGAGGTCTCGAACCGCGACCGGACCCAGCCAGCGAATCGGCAAGCCGGAAAGGCGGCGATCGCGGCGGCAGGCAGGCGGAGCAGCGGCGGCAGCCACCGGTCGCCGTCATCGGCACCGGTGGGCCCGCAGCGCGGCGAGCAGCCACGCGAACGCCGGCACGGCGGGCGGCCCCGGATCGGTGCCGTTGAGCACGCCGAGCAGCTGCCAGTAGCGCTCGATTCTCGCGTCGGCGACCAGCTCCAGCCAGGCGACGAACGCGGTCGCCTCCGCCGCGGGAAGGTCGGCCGGGACGATCCGGTCGAGCGTGTCGCGGCCCTCGGCGGACCCTGCGGCGACCCCACGCTCGACGGCGCCGCCGGCCTCGGCGAGCACCACCGGCCGGACGGTCAGCCCGAAGTCCAGGCGCTGGTCGGCGGCGCCGCTGAGCACCATGGCGCGCATCGTGCGCTGGAAGTCCCCGTCGGCGACCAACTCGGCGAGCTCCAGCCACGCGTCGACCTGCGCGTCGGTGGGGTCGTAGCCCAGCTCGGCGGGCAGCTCCCGCATCCAGCCGGCCACCACCGCACCGTCCGGGTCGCTCGCACCCTCGAACACGGCGTCGACGAACGCGTCGATGATGCGCTGCCGCTCCCGCACGGACCGCCTGGCGAGCCCGTTCATCACCACAACCTCCTCTGTCGTGCTCTGCCTGCGGGCAACGGTGTGCAGCACCGCGCGCTGCAACCGCTTCGTGCGGATCTCGGCGTCGAGGGCCTTCACGTGCGCCGCCGCCAGATCGGCGAGGGTGACCTGCCTGGCCAGCAGCGCCGCGATCGCCTCGAGGCCGAGGCCCAGGTCCCGCAGGGTCCGGATCAGCTCCAGCCGGGCGACCGCCACGGCGTCGTAGAGCCGGTAGCCTCCGCCGGAGCGTTCCACGGGCGGCAGCACCCCGCTGTCCGACCAGAACCGCACGGTCCTGGCCGGCACGCCCGCACGCTCGGCGAGCTGGCCGATCGTGTACAGCTGCACATCGCGATCCACCCGCCAATCCTGCAGCTTCCACCCGCTGGCAGCTCAAGTCGTACGGTGGTGCGATGCAGATGTTGCCGTCGTTCGGGGTGCAGCTGCTGCGGCTGGCCGGGTTGCGCGGCGACGATCCCGGCTCGCTGGCCCTGCGGGCGGCCGTCGACGAGCATGCGGTCACGTCGGTGCTGGATGGCGTCGACCTGCTCGCCGCGTTCGCGGCCCTGCTCGACATCGCGCCCCGCGACGTCAGCGCGCTGACCGGGATCGCCCTGCCCGACGGTGCACCGGCGGCCCACCCCGACGCCGTCGAGGCGGCCGAGCTGATCTGGCACGCCCGCCGACTGACCGCCGCGCAGCTGCAGCAGGTCAACGACCGGGCACACGCGATCCGGCACGAACGCGCCGAGGAGCTCGATCCCGGCCTCCGGTGCGACTGCGACCGCCGCCGCTGACGACAAGCGTCGCGTATCGTCCGTACACCCGGCGCTCGGCAGGCCAGGTCACCGCGCTGGGCCGGTTCGCCGCATGACCGTACGCAGCCGGCGCAGGACCTTCGGCAGCGGGTACCGGCGCCGGATCGATGTGCCGGTCAGCTGCGGGTGGGCGGTCGCGCCCGTGTCCGGGTGCCAGCGCACGAGCAGCGCGCTCGCGTCGTCCTGCAGCTGCTCGTGCTGGTGGGCCAGGATCGCGTGGACGAGCCGCCGCATCGTCTCCGGGGCCGAGAACTTGTCGGCGAGCGCCCGGCCGATGAAGTCGACAAGCCGTTCGACCCCGAAGAACTCGCCGGTGTCCGTGCGGGCCTCGATGACCCCGTCGGTGTACAGCAGGACCTGGTCGCCGGGCTCCAGCGCCTCCTCCACCACGACGGGCGCCTCAACGTCCAGACCGAGGCCGAGCGGCAGGTAGGTCGGGCCGGGCAGCGTCTTGACGTGCCGGCCGTCGCGCAGCAGCAGCGCCGCCGGGTGCCCGGCGCTGATCAGCCGCAGCACGCCGGTCGCCGTGTCCAACTCGGCGAACGTCGCGGTGGCGAACCGGGCCGGGAACTGGGAGGCGATCCACTTGTCGACCGACTTGCAGCTATCGAGCAGGTCCAGGCCGCAGCGGCGGGCGTTGCGGTACGCCGACAGCGCCATCGCGGTCAGGGTGCTGGCCGCCATACCGTGGCCCATGGCGTCGAAGATCGCGAAGTGCAGGACGTCGCCGTGCACGGCGTAGTCGAACGTGTCGCCGCCCATGTCGTAACAGGGTTCGAGGATGCCGGTCACCGTGACCGTGTCGGTGGCGAACGTCAACGGCGGCAGCAGGCTCCAGACGATCTCGGCCGCGACCTGCATCGGCTCCCGCCGCCTGGTGTGTTCGATCGCGTCGCCGTAGACCCGGCGGGCCACGATGAGCTCGGCGAACGCCGAGGCAAGGGTGGCGTCGTCGGTCGTGCGGCGCTTGCGCGACGACCTCCTCGACACCACTTCGAGCACGCCGAGGCGTTCGGTGCCGTCGATGAGCGGGAGCCACACGCGGGCCGGGTCGCCGTAGTGCGCCCGCCCGACGGCGAACACCCTGCCGGGCATCGTGCCGTCCACCGGGACCGGGTCCCGCGCCGGCGTGCCCGTCCCGGCCATCGGCATCAGATTGAGCTGGTCGTAGTCGACGAGATACAGCACGACCGCCGAGGCGTCCAGGTCGGGTGCGATCCGCATCGCCAATGTCGGCAGATCCTCCGGGCGGGCATGGTGCCCGGTCGCCAGCAGCCGCTGCATCGCACGATACGGCTCCGCCACCGCCACCTCCGTCAGGGTCGCTGCCGCTCGCCACGGCCGAGCCTTCCACGTCGCACCGGACCTGCGGCGGCGTCATGTCAATCTACACACGGCGCCGCCCCGCCCGGGCCGCTCCGCGCAGACGCGGCACCTGATCACCCGGCGGGTCAGCCGGAGCGGCCGGTGCCGAGCTTGCGCAACACCGCGCCCGAACCGCGCACCCCCGACCGCATCCGCGCGTGCCAGTGTGACCGCGCCGCCGCCCGCCGGTGCACGGCGCCTGCGAGAGTCTCGACGCCTGTGCGCATCGTGCGGGCATGACCGAGCCGTGGACGCGGGCGGAGATGGCGGCCTATCTGGAACGGCTCTCCGACGATGTCGTCGTCGTGCGGTTGCACTGCCACGTCTGAGGCGGCCGCGGTCAGTGGTCGGCGGCGGCCAGGGACTGCTGGCGGGCCAGGAGGGTGGAGACGCTCTCGGCGGTCATCGGGCGGGCGAGGTGGTAGCCCTGGCCGACGGTGTAGCCGAGCTCGCGGAGCACGGCGGCCTGCTCGGCGCTCTCGACGCCTTCGGCGACGGTGGCCAGGCCCAGGGCGTCGGCGAGCTGGATGACCGCGCGGGCGACCGCCTGCCGGGCGTCGGCGGCGGCGGGCTGCCCGTCGTCGATCTCGATGCCGTCGACGAAGGACTTGTCGAGCTTGACGACGGAGGCGGGGAACGCGCGCAGCAGGCTCAGCGACGACTCGCCGGTGCCGAAGTCGTCCAGGGCCAGGCGGATGCCCATGCGGTCCAGTTCGTACAGGGTGCGGGAGACCTGCTGGCCGCGCAGCACCGCGGACTCCGTCACCTCCAGCACCAGCCGCTCGCAGGGCAGGCCGCTGCCGGCGAGCGCGGCGGTCACGTCGGAGACGAAGTCGGGGTCGTGCAGCTGCCGGGCGGAGACGTTGAGGCCCGCCTCGTGCAGCGCGTCCGGCCCGAACTCCTTGAGCCACGCGGCCGCCTGACGGCACGTCTCGCGCAGGACGAACCGGCCCAGCGGCACGATCAGGCCAGTCCGTTCGGCGGCCGGGATGAACTCGGCCGGGGCGACGACGCCGCGGACCGGGTGGTGCCAGCGCACCAGCGCCTCGACGCCGACCACCCGCAGGTCCGCGAGCCGCACGATCGGCTGGTACACCACGCGCAGCTCGTCCTCGTCCAGGGCCCGCCGCAGCTCCCCGCCGAGCTGCATGTGCGCGAGCACCGGCTCGCCCATGCCGTCGACGTATCGCACGAAGCCGGCCTTGCCGCGTTGCTTCGCGGTGTACATCGCGACGTCGGCGTCGCGCAGCACCGAGTCGGCGGTGGCGCCGGGCACGGCGTCGGCGATGCCGATGCTGGCCTGCACCAGGAGGCGGTGCTCGCTGATCGGCTGGTTGAGCGCGGCCAGCAGCCGGGCGGCGAGCTCCTCGGCGTCGGCGGAGCCGGTGATCAGCACCGCGAACTCGTCGCCGCCGACCCGCACCGGCAGGCCGTCGTCGCCGACCTCGGCGCGCAGCAGCTGCGCGACCGCGACGAGCAGGCGGTCGCCGACGCCGTGGCCGAGCAGGTCGTTGACGGTCTTGAAGTCGTCGAGGTCGACCAGGAGCACCGAGGCGTGTCCGGTCCTGGCCAGGGCGGTCGTGAGCCGGCCGCGGAACAGCGCCCGGTTGGCCAGCCCGGTGAGGCCGTCGTGGCTGACCTCGTACTGCAGGCGTTCCTCCTGGACCCGGGTGTTGCGCAGCAGCCGGGCGTTCTCCCGGAACGCGATGTACTGCCGCACCGTGACCAGCGCGGTCACCGCCACCGCGGCGATCAGGACCACACGGACCGGCCAGCGCAGCGGCGCACCGAACGCGACCGCGATCAGCGGCACGTCGACGGCCGCGACGGCCAGGTAGGGCAGCAGCACCCCGACGCGGGCCGCGTCGCGGCGGGGGCCGGCGTTGGCGCGCCACTGCGCCGCGACGCCCAGCGTGGCCATCACCGGGGTCAGCGGCATCACGATCGCCTGGGCGGGGACGGAGGCGGCGAACCCGAACCGCACCGCGAGGACCGCGACGATCCCGGCGGTGACGCCGCCGCTGGCCGCGATGAGCCGGATCGCGACGCGGTCGACGGGGCCGCCCGCGACGTAGGACACCTTGGTCGCGGCGCCGACCGCGACCAGGAACGCGAGCCCGACCAGCACCATGGCCTGCCGGCTCCACGGCTCGCGCGCCGACAGCATCGGCGCCAGTCCGGCGTACCACAGCACCGCCGCGCAACCGAGGAACGCGATCGTGCGGTCCAGCAGCATGCGCCACCACTCGACGCCCCCGGTCGTGACCACCGGCACCCGGCCCACCGCCCAGATGGCGACCCCGAACCCGATCGCGACGCAGCCCGCGGCGGGCAGCGGCATGGTGCGCGTGTGCGCCTGGACGGCGTGCGTCAGCATGTCGACCGCCAGCCAGCCGTAGCCGACCGTGATCGCGGCGATCGAGACGAACATGGTCCGCCAGAACCGCCGGGCGACCGGGTCGAGGTCGTTGTCCCGCAGCATGTGCCGCACGGCCGCGCCGGTGATCAGCCCGCCGACCGGGACGAACGGGTACGCGAACGCCTCGGTGCCGACGCCGCCGGCGAGAAAGGCCACGCACCAGACGGTGCCGAGGGCCGCGACCCCGGCGGCGGCCCACACGTAGCGCCGGGCGGCGGCATCGACCGCGGGAATCGCCGTTGATCGAAGCGCCTCCCGCGTCACCGCCCGAGATTATCGTGCCGGTTGTATACCAGATCTCACCCGAACGTTTAGCGTTCACCGATTTGCGCACCGGAGTTGCCGACCGGCCGTGATGACTGCCGGGTCCGTTCGCAGGGGAGCGGGCGCCTACGCCGGGGCGTGCTGCTGGAGGAACGCGTCGATCAGGTCGTTGACCTTCTTCGCCTGGCCGCCGCCGAGCAGGCCGGTGCCGTGCTCCCCGCCGATCGGCAGGAACACCTGGTGCGCGACGGTTTTCGGGGCGGTCGCGTCGAACTCCTGCGCGGCCTCGGCGAACGGGTGGTCGCTCTCGCCGGCCAGGAACAGGGCCGGTGCCGTGAGCTGGGGGACCGCGTCGGCCGCGGAGACGCCGGCGAACAGCTTCGGGGCCGACAGGGTGACGACCGCCACCGGGGCGACGGTGACGGCGGCGGCGAGCGATGCGGTGCCGCCCTTCGACGCGCCCATCAGCACGACCGCGGTGACGCCGTTGGCGCGCAGGTGGGCGGCGGCCGCGGCCACGTCGTCGTCGAGGCGGTCGTCGCCGCGGTGCGCGTCGGAGTCGCCGTCGCCGCCGAAGTCGAACGCGAGCACGTGGTAGCCGCGGCCGGCGAGGCGCTCGCCGTACGGCAGCCATTCGCACAGGTTCGACGCGTTCTGGTGGGCGAGGACGACACCCTTCGGGCCGGCGCCGAGTTCGATCCCCACCAGTCGCGTGCCCGCCGGGGTGGCGAACCGGGCCTGCTTGCCATGGGATGCGATGTCGGCACAGCCGGAGCCCGCCCTCGGCCCGTCCGGCGACGGCTCGGGCGCGGGTGAGCCGTCCGAGCAGGCGGCGAGCAGCAGCGCGAGCAGTGGGACCAGGGTGCGGCGCATACGACCTCCTTGGGAGCGCTCCCGATCCTAGCGGCGCCGACCGGATCGCGGTGTCCCGAGCGGGCCGTCCGGATCCGTGACACCGGGAACCGGCTGGACGTGCGGCGTTAGGCTGCGGGGTATGCGGGTGATGGCGGTCGATGTCGGCGCGTCGAACACCGCCGCGATGATCCAGCTGCCGGACGGCCGGACGCGGCCGCTGCTGTTCGACGGGCATCCGCTGCTGCCGTCCGCGCTCTACGTCCACGCCGACGGGCGGGTGATCACGGGCCGGGGCGCCGAGCGCGACGCGCGCCTGGACCCCGCCCGGTTCACGCCCAGCCTGCGGCAGCACGTCGGCGACGGGCCGGACCCGGGGCTCGTCGCGCACCTGCTGTCGACGGTCATGGGGGAGGCCCGGCGGCAGTACGGCGCCGAGCCGGACGAGGTACGCCTGACGCACCCGCCGCGAATGGGACTGCCGCGGCATTGGTGGCTCATCGACGCGGCCCGGATGGCGGGGTTGCCGGCGCCGCGGCTGATCGCCGCGCCGGTGGCCGCCGCGACCTGTTTCACGGTCGTGCTCGGCACGGCCGTCCCCGTGGGCCGCGGCATCGCGGTCTACGACCTGGGCGGCGGCACGTTCGACGCCACCGTCGTCCGGCGCACGCCGGCGGGCTTCGAGGTGCTGGCCACACAGCGCCTGCCCGACGCCGCGGGGCTCGCCTTCGACGACCTGATCCTGGCGCACCTCGACGCCACCTACGGCGGCGCTTCGCGGCCGCAGTCGCGCCTGCTGCTCGCGCAGGACGTCCGGGGCGTGAAGGAGACGCTCTCCAGGGACACCGGCAGCGACATCCACCTGCCGGCCCTCGACGTGAACGCCCACCTGACCCGTGCGCAGTTCGAGGCGTTGGTACGCCCCGTGCTCGACCGGACCGTGGACTGCCTCCGGCGGGTGATCGAGTCGAGCGGGCTCGCGCCCGGCGACCTGGCCGGTGTGTTCCTGACCGGCGGCTCCAGCCGGATCCCGCTCGTGACCTCGCTGATCCACGCCGGGCTGGGCGTCGTCCCGACGGCGATCGAGGTGCCCGAACTCGCGGTCGTCGAGGGGGCGCTGCACATCTGGACGTCGCCGGCCTCGCGGGCGTCGGCGTCGTGGCGTCCCCAGCCCGTGCCCCAGCGACCGGTCGGCGGCATCCTCTACCCGCAGTGGCCCCACGGCGGCCCGCCGGTGACGGGAAGACCGGCGCAGCCGCCGGGCCCCTCGCCCCGCTGATCCTCGCTGCGTGGATGGCTGGAGGCGTGGCGCAACAGGCGCCGTGGGACACCGACGACCGCCGCGGCGCCGGGGGCGGCACCGGCTCGTCGAGCAACCGGCGACCGCAGCGAGCAGGCCATCGGCGACGAACCAGACCGATCGCCGTCGCATGTGCCGGAAGCGTACGGCCCGGTGCACTCCACCGCTTCCACCCGCTCGACGAACCGCGGGCGGTTGCCATCCCCGGTAGTGTTGCTGACCATGCCAACCTTTCGCAGTGCCGCGGCACTGCTCTCCGCAGACGGCGCCAGGACCGCCGGCACCGCTGCGCTCTTCACCGAGCCCGGCCGTAACGGCCGGATCGCACCGTGGGCGGGCGATTTCCGGCCCGCTGCCGACGCTCGCAGCCCCAAGGACGCGGTCGGCAAGACCTTCACGTTGGAGATGCCCGACGGCAGGACCGGCAAGGTCGTCGTGCAGAGCCTCAAGACGGGCAAGAACGGCACCACGCTGGCGTTGCTCGGCGAGGACGTCGCCCCGTTCTGAGCCGGCCGCGGGTCAGGCCTCCGGTCGCATTGACGACACGGGCTACTCGCCGGTGTCCAGAACCAGGCCGGTCAGCGCGACGCCGGGTGGGACGCCGTCCAGGATCATGGCGGTGTTCTCGCCCGCCCGCGCCAGCGTCGCGTCGTGCCGGCCGCAGACCCGCAGGAAGCCGGTCACCAGCACCGCGTGCCGGGCGGCGCCGCCGACCAGCCACAGGCGGGTGCCGAGTTGCACGTCACCGCCGTGGAGCCGGCCGGTCACCACGGTGCGCCCGCCGGGTCCGGCGAACGCGTCCTCGATCCGCATCGAAGCCATCGCCGGCAACGGTACGCCGGCGGAACTTGCCTGTGGCGTTTCATCGATGGTTCGATGAAGATGGATCGCGTTGCCATCGGGTGCCACACCGTCGGGGGTTGCTGTGACAGCTGTCAGCGAGGACCAGGCCGGGGCGTTGCCGGCGCTCCCACTGCCCGGGGAGCGCAACTGTCCGTTCGGGCCGCCGCCGGAGTACGAGGATCTGCGCGCCGGCAGCCCGGTGACCCGGGTGGCGTGCCCGACGGGTGTGGACGCGTGGCTCGTCAGCCGGTACACCGACGTGCGCCACGTCCTCGGGGACCCGCAGCTGTTCAGCAACCGGCCCGGCGTCGCCGCCCACATCCTGCTCGGCTACGGCGGTGACACCCCGATCGGCGAGGGCGAGTTCCCCCGCATGGACGGCGCCGAGCACCTGCGGTTCCGCCGGCACATGGCACCCGAGGTCTCCAACATCAAGCGGATCAACCAGCTGCGCCCGCTCGTGCAGAAGATCGTGGACCAGCGGCTGGACGTCCTCGCGGCGGCCCCGCCACCGGTGGACCTCTACGCCGACTTCGCCAGGCCCGTCACCACAGCCGTGATCGCCGAGCTGCTCGACGTCCCAGAGGCCGACCGCGGCCTGTTCCAGCGGGCCGCGGAGGCGCTGTCGGCCGGCGAGTCCAGCGGCAGCGACGTCGCGGCGGCGCTGCAGCCGCTGTTCGAATACCTGTACATGATGGTCGTGACCCGCCGCGCCGAGCCGGGCGAGGACGTCATCAGCCGCATGATCGTGCGCAGCGACCAGACGGACCGGCCGTTCACCGACACCGAGCTGATCTCGATGGCCGCGGCGCTGCTCATCGCCGGCTACGACACCACCGCCAGCCTCATCAGCCACAGCATCGTCGCGCTGCTGGAGCACCCGCAGGAGCTGCAGCGGCTGCGCGCCGACCCGTCCCTGGCCGTGACCGCCGCGGAGGAGCTGGTCCGCTACCTCGGCGTGGGCTCGGGCCTGCTGCGCGAGGTCACCCAGGACACCGAGATCGCCGGGCAGCCGGTGAAGGCCGGCGACTACGTGGTCGTGGCGATCCAGTCGGCGAACCGGGACACCGCCCTGTACGCCGACGGGGACCGGCTCGACATCGGCCGGACCAGCGGCCCGCACCTCGGCTTCGGCCACGGCCCGCACCAGTGCGTCGGGCAGCAACTGGCCCGCCTGGAGCTCACCGCCGTCCTCGGCACCGTGCCACGGCGGGTCCCGTCGCTGCGCCTCGCGGTGCCGTTCGACGAGATCCGGTTCAAGGTCGGCGGCACGGTCCTCGGCCCGGCCGCCGTGCCCGCCGCATGGGACGAGATCGTCCCGGCCCTGGAAACGGGCGTCTGATGCGGGTCGAGGTGCACACGGACTTCTGCATCGGGTCCGGGGTCTGCGCGCTGGTCGCGCCGGATGTGTTCGACCAGCGCGACGACGACGGCGTCGTGGTGCTGCTCACCGAGCGCCCCGCCGCGCAGCACCAGGAGTCGGTGCACGACGCCGCGACCCGCTGCCCGGCGGCCGTCATCGAGATCCACGAGGCCGGCTGACCGGCGGCGGGCTCCACGGAGATCAGGGTGACACCGAGGTCCCGGATCCTCGTCAGCAGCCGGTCCAGCTCCACCTGATCCGCGACGGCGCCGCTGATGCTGCTCGTGCCGTCGGTGTCGCGGGTCAGGGCGAGGTCGCCGAACCAGGCGGCCCAGTGCTCGTCGAGGTGCCCGCCGACCCGGATCCGGTACCCGGCGGGCAGCGTCATGCCGTCACCCGCGCGGCGCTGCGACCGCGCGTGCGGGCGCGGCCCCGCCGGATGACGTACTCGGCGACCGCGAGGTTGATGGCCCAGCCCGCGCCCAGCATGAGGTCGGTCCTCGGTGCGCCGGCGCCGAACAGCGACTCGCCGATGCCCTGGGTGAAGGCCTGGGTGCCGGCGCCGAGCGCGAGGGCGTACGCGCGGGTCATCCACGCCCGGTGGCCGGCGATGTCGCGGCGGCGGATCGCGGCGAACCCGAGGACGATGGCGGCGGCCATGCCCGAGCCGAACGCGAGCCGGAACACGTACAGCAGGGCCCCGGTGTCTTCCTGGTACGGGTAGAACTGCGTCATCCACAGCGCCGAGCCGGCCACCGCGAAGCCCAGCACCACCAGGACCCGCCCCGCCGCGCGGTGCCAGCCGGGCCGGCGCCGCCGCAGCGCGGAGGAGAACTGGAGGGCGCCGAGGATGGCGTACAGGATCGCGCTGACGATGTGCACGACCACTGGCGCGGGTGAGGCGGCGATCCGCGGGTTCGCGGGCAGGGTGTGCGGGCCGCCGGCCAGTTCGACCAGCCGTGACGTACCGGCGACGATCGGGATCAGGGCCAGGCCGATCAGCGCGACCGGCACCCACGCACCCGTCCGGGTCCTCATGCCGCAACCGCCGGGTCCAGCCGTGGATCGGTGGCGCTCGGCAGCGAGGCCTCCCGTGCACGCCACAGCGGACAGCCGAGGCCGATCAGGGCGACGCCGGTGGGCACCGCGAGCACATCGCCCACGTAGCCGGGTGCGGTGTGCGCGATGGACGGCAGGACGACCAGACCGATGACCTCGATGCTCAACATGATGAGGTACCCGCCGGCGAACAGGAAGTACCCGAGCAGGCCGAGCTCGCCGTCGAGCAGGGCATACTGCGAGCGTGCACGAGTATCAGTGCCCGGGCTGCGGCCGGCGCGGCATGGTGGGCGACCCCGGCCGTGTCGCCGAACCCTGCGGCAGGTGCGCCGCGGTGGCGACCTGGGAGGCGCTGCCACTGGACACGCAGCGGGCCATCGACGAGGCCATCGAGGTGGGCGCCGTCCCGGCGGTCGCCGCGATGCACTTCGCCGACCCGCCGATCCGGATGCCACACTCGCTCGACGTCCTGCAGTTCCGGCTCCGCGCCCGTGAGCAGGAGCGGCGGTAGCCGTCCTCGCGACCGCCACCGCCACCGCGCGCGGCATCACCGCCCGTGTCGGCGGCGTCGCGACCGTGCACGGGTAGATTGACCGGATGCGGCTCACCAAGTACGGCCATGCCTGCGTGCGCCTCGACGACGGGGACCGGGCGCTGGTCATCGACCCGGGGGTCTACTCCGAGCCGGCGGCACTGGCCGGTGCCACGGCGGTGCTCGTCACCCACGAGCACGCCGACCACGTCGACGTCGCCGCGCTCGCCGCGGCCCGGGCCGCCGACCCGTCGCTCACCGTGTACACGCACCCGGCGCTCGCGGCGGAGCTGGACGCGGTCGCCGTCGAGGTCGGCGACACGTTCACCGCGGCCGGGTTCACCGTCCGCGTCGTCGGCGGCGTGCACGCGGAGATCATCGACGGCCTGCCCGGCTGCCCCAACGTCGGCTTCGTCGTCGACGGCGTCTACCACCCGGGCGACGCGCTGTTCGTGCCCGCCGAGCCCGTCGACACCCTGCTCGTCCCGGCGTCCGGCCCGTGGGTGAAGCTCGGCGAGGTCATCGAGTTCACCCGCCGGGTGCGCCCGGCCCGCGCCTTCCCGATCCACGACGTCAACCTCAGCACCCACGGCCTCGCGTCGTTCGACGACTGGCTCGACGAGACGGCCGGCACGGACTACACCCGCGTCCCGCTGGGCGGCTCGGTCGACCTCACCTGAGGGGCGGCGGGGCGATCCAGGGCAGTAGCATGCCGGCATGATCGAGGAGCTGATCAGGCGGGTCGCCGAGGACGACGAGGACGCTGCCGAGGAGTTGACGGGCATCGCGGGCGGGGAGCCGCAACGGCTGACCCCGTACCACGGACTCATGTTCGACCTTGACGTGCTGTGGCCGCCGACGCTGTACCGCGGGGCCGGCGACGACGTGGTCGGCCGGGTCGTCGAGCGGGTCGACGACGGCCGGACCCCGGATCAGCTCAACCATCTGCTGCTCGTCCTGGCGCACAGCGGTCACCCGCTCGCCGAGGACGCCCTGCGCCGCTGGGAGGAGCAGCCCCCGCAGGGGTCCGACAAGCTGCACGTGGGGGCGCTGCGGTACGCGAGCCAGGGCGGGTGGACCGTGGCGCCGGACGGTAGCCGGCGGGAACTGTGCGGCGGCACCGCGTATCAGTGGCTGATGCGCGAGGCGCCGCGTGCGGCCGGGAATCCGGACTGCCCGTGGTGCGGTTCGCCGCTGTGGACGGCCGCCGACATCGACACGGCCGAGCCCGCCGTCGGTGCGGCACTGGCGCACACCGGCTGGTCGGGGCGGCTGGTGTTCCGGGCGTGCATCTTCTGCGCCTGCTCCACGACGGTGTACAGCGAGGTCACCCCGGCCGGCGCCGCCACCTGGTGGGCCGGCAACACCGGGCCGGACCACCTCCCGGCCGGCGCCGGGCCGGAGGAGCCGCCGACGCTGCTGCCCGGCACGGGCCCGGAGCGGCCGAGCCCGTACCAGGGCAGCGCGTGGAGCCAGGGCGGCTCGACGCTGGGCGGGCACCCCGACTGGATCCAGGACGCCGAGCACGTCGAGTGTCCCGGTTGCCGGCAGCTGATGGACTACGCCGGCATGGTCGTCGGCTCGGACCTGGACGAGTACGGCGAGGGTGCGTACTACCTGCACGTCCACGCGCCGTGCGGGTTCGCCGCCATGAACTACCAGCAGAGCTAGGGTCCGGCCGCCGTCACCGCGTCGATCACCTCGAACGCCGCGTCGGGGCGGCCGATGACCACGACGATGTCACCGGCCCGGCATCGCAGGCCCGGGCCGGGGGACGCGATGACGTCCTCGCCGCGGACGACGGCGGCGACGACCGCGCCCTGGACGCCGGTGCCGGCCAGGGGGCGGCCCACCCGGGGTGAGTCGGCGCCGATCAGGACCTGCAGGACGGACACGCCGCCGTCGTGGCGGTCGAGCCGTGCGCAGTGCGTCATCGGGCCGGCGGCGCCGACGAGGTCGGCGAGGACGCGTGCCTCGGCGGCGGTGAGCAGGACGCCGGTGAGGCGGGTGTCCGGGTCGGCCGGGTCGTAGACGACCAGCTCGCGGCGGTCGTCGGCGTGCCGGACGACCCCGACGCGGTGGCCGTCCTGCGCGGCGAGCACGTGCAGGGCGCCGACGCCGGGCAGGGGAGCGCTGGTGATGTGCATGATGCCTCCTGAAGCGGTCATGAGAAGTACCGCAGCCACACGTAGCCCCACGCGACGACCGTGGTCATCACGGTGGTGACGATGCCGTAGCGGGTGAACTGCCAGAAGCTGATCGGCTCGCCCGAGCGGGCGGCGATGCCGAGGACGACGACGTTGGCGCTCGCCGCGACCGCGGTGCCGTTGCCGCCGAAGTCGGCGCCGAGCGCGAACGCCCACCACAGCGACTGGCCGGTGGCCGGGCCCGGGGTGGTCGCGACGATGTCCTCGACGATCGGGGCCATCGTCGCCACGTACGGGATGTTGTCGAAGAACGCGCCGAGGACCGCCGAGCCGAACAGCAGCCCGGTCGCGGCGAGGAAGTAGTCGTCGCCGACCTGGCCCGTCGCCCACGTGCCGATGCGGTGGATGACGCCGGTCTCCACCAGTCCGCCGACCATGACGAACAGGCCCATGAAGAAGACGAGCGTCGACCACTCGACCTCCTGCAGGTACACGGCCGTGTCGACGCGGGCGACGAGCACCATCAGGCCGGCGCCGAGCAGCGCGATGATGGCCGGCTCGACGTGGATGACGGCGTGCAGCGCGAACCCGGTGACGACGAGCGCGAGGACCGCCAGGCAGCGCACGAGCAGCCGCCGGTCGGTGATGGACGCGCGCTCGTCCATGGCCATGACCTCGGCGACGCGCTCCGGGTGGTACTCGAAGCGCTTGCGGAACATGACCCAGGCGAGGAGCACGAACAGCACGAACAGGACCGCGACGATCGGGGCCATGTGCACGACGAAGTCGTTGAACGTGAGCCCCGCGCGGCTGCCGATGATGATGTTCGGCGGGTCGCCGATGAGGGTCGCCGCGCCGCCGATGTTGGAGGCGAGGGCCTCCGCGATGAGGTACGGCGCCGCGGGAATCCCGAGCTTGCGGCACACCAGGACGGTCACCGGCGCCACCAGCATGATGGTGGTGACGTTGTCCAGGAACGGCGACGCGACCGCGGTGATGACCATGAGCAGCACGAGCAGCTTGTACGGGCGGCCGCCGGACCGTTTTGCGGCCCAGATGGCGAGGAACTCGAACAGGCCGGTCTGCTTGATGACCCCGACGATGATCATCATGCCGAGCAGCAGGAAGATGACGTTCCAGTCGATGCCGGCGTGCTCGGAGAAGAACACGTCCTTGCCGGGCACCAGACCCAGCAGCGCCATCATGCCGGCGGCGAACAGGGCCACGGCGACCCGGTGGACCTTCTCGGTGGCGATGAGGACGAACGCGATCGTGAAGATGGCGATCGCGGCCAGGGCGCTCATCGGCGGCCCGGCGGGCCGTGCGGCGTGACGAGCTGACGGTGGCGCGGTGGTATGCGGTCCATGATGGAAGGCCTCCTGAAGGGCAACGCGACGATGCCGTCGACCCCGGTGGGTCACGGCTGTGGGACGTGTGTCGTCTCGTGCGTCAGGAGGTGGGTGGACCCCGGCAGCCCGGCGTCCCCGCGGACCGTCCATCGTGGAGGGTCGCGGTGGCGGGCACGTCGCACACCGGCCCGAGACCGGGCTCGGCGCCGGTGATGCGGGGCAGGACGGCGAGCCAGTGCGGTGCGTCGGCTCGGTGGTCCCGCGGCTCGGGCAGCTTCCTGCCCTGCGGGGTCTCGGCGCCGGCCACGGTGGCGACGGCGGCCGTGGTGCGGGCGACCTGGAACATGTCGCCGGGCAGGGCGTGCTGGGCCCGGGACAGCCCGAGCAGCAGCGCGCACGCGCTGAGCGCCAGGCCGACGGCGGTCGCGCGCAGCGCGGAGGAATACCGCACGCCGCACCTCCCGCCGCTTCTGGAACCGTCTACCCTACCAGGCGCGGCGGTCACGCGGTCGAGTGTCGCAAGTGGACAGACGTGCCCGTCCGGAAGGCGAGGGCCGGGACGGGCACGTGGGGCGGGTGACGCAGCACGCGAGCTTCAGGCGGCGCACCGCCTCGCTCAGGGAGCCAGCAACTGCTCCTGCAGGACCTTGGTCAGCTGCTCCAGCGGCAGGGTGCCCTTCTCGGCCACGACGGTGAGCGCCTGGTACGCGGCATCGGCCGGGTGCGCCAGCGTGATGACGGCGACCGGCTCCGTGTAGTGGTTGGCGGAGTTCGTGTACTCCGAGTAGGGCTGGGTGAACACGGTCGCCTCGCCGAGCGGGGTGGGCACGGTGACGGCGCCGGCGCGGCGGTCGGCCGGGATGTCCGCGGTGGTGCGGTAGACGCCGTGGTGGCCGTTGATGAGCTGCCCGTCGCCGGTGGGGCAGGTGGTGGCGTAGGCGGTGAGCCGGACGGTGCGGGCCGAGCCGAGGTAGACCGCCGTGTCGTAGCCGGGGCAGCCGTCGCGCCCGGACGAGCGTGGGATGAGGCGCTGGCCCGCTTCGAGCCGGATGCGGAACGGGACAGGGCCGCCGGCCGGCGCCACCGTCGGTGACGTGACCGGGTCCGGCTCCGGGCCGGGGCGCGGCGGGTCCTGCGCGGCGCGGCAGCCGGCGGTGAGGGCGGTGGTCATGGCCACCGCGACGGCCAGCAGGCCCTTGACGATGCTGCGAGACATGCCAGCTCCGACGTTCGCCGCGGCCGCCGGCGTTCCCCGCTGTCAGCTTCACGACGGGCGTCTCACTCAGAGTGCCGGAAGGCAGCCGATGAGGGGAGCACGTCTGCTGCGGATTGGGTGCTTGGATGACACGGACCGTTGATGCCAGGGGGCGCTCTGCGCCGGGGCTCTGATCGCGGCGGTGCTGGACGGGCGCCTGGTGCAGCCGGTGTTCCAGCCGATCGTGGACCTGTCCACCCGCGCGGTGGTCGGGATGGAGGCGCTCGCCCGCGGGCCGGACGTGCTGCGGGCGCCACGCCCAGGGTTCCACCAGCGCCCCGGCACACCGTTCCAGGTCGCCGCCGGCTGAGCACTGACGCGGAGCCGCCGCTTCACAGCGGGCCGAGCACCGGCACTGATGCGGAGCCGCCGGTTCACAGCCGGCTGACGACGATCCCGGCCAGGACCACCAGGAGCACGACCACCACGTCGACGTTGCCGGGCGCGATCCACCGGCGCCGGGCCGCCCACTGCTCGTCGTCGGTCTTTCCGGTGATGGCGGCCCGCACCGCGTGCCCGACCCCCAGCAGCGCGCAACCGGCGAGCAGGCCCATGATGACGGTCCATCCGACGTCCGCGGCGGTGTCCGGCAGGAGGCCGTCGACCAGGCTGTACACGAACACCACGGGCACGGTCAGCAGCAGGGTCAGCAGCCAGGCGGCGGTGCGCAGCAGGTTGGCGTCCAGCGCCGTGTCGACGTCGACGGGCGGTTGCGCCGCCCGCCGCCGCACCTGCGCGACGGTGTGCTCCTGTTCGAGCGTCCTCTGGATCAGCCAGACCATCCGCCTGACCAGCCCGGCACTGATGTCCACGGTCCTCGCCCCGGTATGTGGGTCGGCGGGCCCCGGCTGGGGCCCGCCCGGTCAACCTACAACGTGTCTACATGTCACATAGCGGTGGTGGCGCCCAAAGCGTGGCCGATGGTGGCGGCGAGGGCGCGGCCGGCGGTGCCGTCCGGGTCGAGCTCCGGGTTGTAGATGGTGACCTCGAAGCCGACCGCGCGGCCGCTGCCCATCGCGGTGGCCAGGACGGTGCCCAGCTCCTCCCAGCTCAGCCCGCCGGCGAGGCGGTAGTCGACGGCCGGCATGAGTGCGTCGTCGACGACGTCGGCGTCGACGTGCACCCAGAACCCGTCGAGGTCGGGCCGGGCGACGTGCCGCACGGCCTCGGCGGCGGCCCGCGCCACGCCGGTGTGCCGTGCCTGGTCGAGGTCCCACGACCGCAGCCCGGCCGGCGGTGGCGCACAGCCCGCGGCCGCCTGCTCCGCCGCGTCGCGCATGCCGAAGGCCGCCACGTCCTCGTCGTGGACCAGCGGCCCTTCGTCGTGGAGGCCGGAGAGCAGCGCGGGCCCGCGACCGGTCGCGAACGCCAGCTCCATCGACGCCGCCTCCGACTCGGGATCGGTGTCCGGCTGGTAGAAGTCGGCGTGCCCGTCCAGGAACAGCAGCCCGTGCCGTCCCCGACGGCGCAGCGCCAGGAGACTGCCGAGCAGGATCGAGCAGTCACCGCCGAGCACGACAGGGAACTCGCCCCGGTCGAGGACCTCCCCGACCGCCACCGCGAGCCGGCGCGCGTAGGCGGCGACGCCGGCGGCGTTGCGGACCCCGGTGACCGGGTCGACGCCAGCGGCGCGCGGCGGCGGCTCGACCCGCCCGGCGATCCGGGCGCCGAGCAGCGACCCGAGACCCGCCGCGAGCAACGCGTCGGGCAGCCCGGCCACCCCGTCGGTCTGCAGCCCCAGCGTCGAGGGGGCGGCGATCACAGCGTGCACTGCGGGTCCTCCGATCATCCACCGTCGACGGTAGCGCCGGCTCCCGCGGGCACGGGTTGCGTGGCCGTGGGCCGGTGCGCCGGTGGGCGCCACCAGAGCACGACGGGGACGATGAGGACCAGCAGCACCCCTGCGAGGACCCGGTAGCCCGGCGACATGCCGCCGGCCAGGCCGCCGTGGCTGTTGAGCACCGTGCCGACGACCGCGACGCCCAGCGCCGCGCCGATCTCCCGGGCCGCGGAGTTGAGGCCGGACCCCAGCCCGGCCCGCTCGGCCGGGAGGCCGGCCAGGATGCCGCCGGTCAGCGCCGGGGCGCACAGGCCCAGGCCGGCCGCCACCACCGCCAGGGACCTCGCGTAGGCGTGGCACCCCCGCTACGACAGCGACGGCGGCCACCGCTGGCTGCGCCAGTGCGTCCGTGCCGCGGTCCACGACGTGATGGAGCGCGCCGGGACCCGCACAGCTCATGCCGGCGGGTAGCGCGTCTGGACGGCCCGGGGCGGGTGTGCTCCGATGGAGGGATGCGGTTCGACGTCGAAACGAAGGCCTCACCCGAGCAGGTGCGCCGGGCCTTCACGGACTTCAGCGAGCGCCGGGCGCAGGTCTGGAGCCGCACCCTCGATGCGAAGAAGTACGAGCTGCGCGAGCACGGCGACACGTGGGCGGTCGCGCGGGAGAGCACTCCCGGCTCGCCGTTCTGGGTGGTCGCCCGCTACGACTGGTCGGACCCCGCGGTCATCAGCTGGACGGTCGTGGAGAGCAGCTACGGGGGCGGCGGCGACGGATTCGTGCGGATCGCGCCGGGGGCCGGCGGAGGCAGCCGGCTGCACGTCGAGTGGACGAGCACCAATGCGCGCGCATTGCAGCGGCCTCTGCTGTTCCTGCTCCATCACGGTCCGACGGGGCGGCTGGTGTCACGGATGTATGCCACCACCCTGGACCGGTACGCCCAGGAGGACCGCCACTGATCCGCGCGGGCGCGGCGCCTCGACGGGCAACCCGGCCGTCCCGGCACCCCCCGAATGCGCCGAGTGCCCGGCCCCGGCCCGACCGGCGGCGTACGGTCGAGGGAGATCACCCGCCGGCCGGCGGGTGATCGGCTGCCGACCTGGTCGGTGGTGGCTCGGCAGCCAAGCCGGGAAGGTGGCCGCCACATGAGCACGCGGACCCCGGCGCCGACCGGCCGCCGGCGATGGCCGTTGCGGTCGTATCTGGTCTGTCTGCTGGTGCTGTTCGTGGCCGCGGCCGGGGCGGGCATCTGCTCCGGCTGGCTGCAGGCCCGCCACGACGCCGTATCCATGGCGCGGCAGGACGCGTCCGTGGCGGCCGGTCTGGCGGCGCGGCAGATCGACGACAGCCTCACCGTCGTGCGCGGCACCGTCGAGTCTCTCGCCGCCAACCCCGCCGTGGGGCAGGTGTTCGCGGACCCGGCCTCCTGCCGGTTGACGTTCTCCCTCGGCGGCGCGGACGACGGGCACGTGGACGTCCTGCGCCCCGACGGGACCGTCGTGTGCTCGTCCAGGCCACCGGTGGACACCCGGGAGGTGGGTGCCTATGCGAAGGCCGCCTGGCTGCCCGGCGCGGCGCGCGCACCGCACACCGTGGCGCCGGCGGTGGACGACCGCACCGGGCGGCCCGCCGCGCTGATCACCGCCGTGATCCCGGAGCTGGGTCTGGTGGTGGCCTTCGTCGACCTGGTCACGTTGGGCGCGGCGGTGGGCAAGCTGTTCGGTGGGTCCCGCCACCTCGAGTTCGTGATCACCACCGGGGACCGCGCGACCGTGCTGACGCGGTGGCCCGACGGCCGGCGCTGGGCGGACACCAGCGTGCGCGACAGCCGCTTCACGGTGGCCGGCGGCGGCGGTACCGGCGTCGACGTGACCGGACTGCACCGGCTCTACGGACGGGCGGCCGTCGCCGGCCTCGGCTGGCAGTTGTTCGCCGGGGCAGACCGGTCGGCGGCCCTAGCCGCCGCCGACCGCGTGGCCCGGCGCCAGGCGGCGGTCGTGGCCCTGGGACTGCTCGCGGGGCTGCTGGCCACGCTGGTGGTGCAGCGGCGCGTCACCGGGCCGATCGGCAACCTGCGCACCGCGGTGCGCACCGCCACCGCCTCCGGCAATCTGGACACCACCGTCACCGTCACCGGTCCGCGGGAGGTCGCCGAGCTCGGCGAGGAGTTCACCGCGCTGCTGGCCACCGTCGACCGGGAGCTGCAGGAGCGCCGCCGCGCCGAGGAGTCCGCCTGGGAGCACGAGCGCAACTACCGGCAGATGTTCGACGCCAGCCCGTACCCGATCGTGCTGTTCGACCCCGGCACCCTCGACATCATCGCCGCCAACGACGCCGCGGTGGCGTACCACGGCCGGCCGCGCGACGCATTCCTGGCGATGCGGTTCACCGGCCTCTGCCCGCCCGAGGACGTGGAGGCGGTGACCACCGGCTTCGCGGCGGCCACGCCGGTAGAACGCGACCGGGCGCAGCGTCACGTCAAGCACGACGGCACGATCACCGAGGTGAGTGTCACGTCCTACCTGACGTCGTTCGCCGGGCGGAAGGTCCGCTGCGCCGTCATCACCGACGTCACCGAGCGTGAGCACCTGCAGCGGCGGCTGCGGCAGTCGGACCGGCTGGAGAGCCTCGGCCAGCTCGCCGCCGGTGTCGCGCACGACTTCAACAACCTCATCGGCATCATCAACGGCTACGCGGGCATGGCCGCCGCCGACCTCGAGCCGGCCGCCGCCGCGGACCCCACCTGGCGCACCCTGCACGCCGACCTCACCGAGATCGTCGCCGCCGGCGACCGCGCGACCGCGCTCACCCGGCAGCTGCTGTCCTTCGCCCGGGCCGACCCGGCGCCGGAGGCGCGCACCCTGGACCTCAACAGCATCGTCACCGACCTCGACACGCTGCTGCGGCGCGCCGTCGGCGAGGACATCACCGTCGTCACGCACCTCACCGACCGGCCGTGGCCGGTCCGGGCCGACCCCGGCCGGCTCGAACAGGTGCTGGTCAACCTCGCGGTCAACGCCCGCGACGCGATGCCGGGCGGCGGTACCCTCACCGTCGAGACCGCACCGGTCACCGTCGACGAGCACTACGCCGCCCAGCACCCCGGCGCGCGCACCGGCCGGTTCATGCGGCTGCGGGTCAGCGACACCGGGACCGGCATGAGCAGAGCCACCCTGGAGCGGGCCTTCGAGCCGTTCTTCACCACCAAACCCAAGGGCCACGGCACCGGCCTGGGGCTGGCCACCATCTACGGCATCATCACCCAGGCCGGCGGCCACGCCCAGATCTACTCCGAGCTCGGCCACGGCACCACCATCACCGCGCTGCTCCCGGCCGTCGACGCCGCCGCCGAACCGGACACGGCGCCCGAGGAGCGGCACCGGCCCGGCGGCGGCGAGACGATCCTGCTCGTCGAGGACGACGACAGCCTCCGCGCGATCACCGAGCGCATCCTGCTCCGCGACGGCTACACGGTCCTGTCGGCGGCCTCCGTCGCCGACGCCCAGCGGCTCGCCGCGACCCGCCCGGGCGTCGACCTGCTGCTCACCGACGTGATCCTGCCCGACATGCACGGCCCGGCCCTGGCCGCCGCCCTGCACGAGACCCATGCCGGCCTGCCGGTCGTCTACCTGTCCGGGTACACCGAGACGGTCCTGGCGACCCGCAGCACCATCCCGGCGGGCGCGACGCTGCTCACCAAGCCGGTCAGTGCCCAGCAGCTCCTGACGACGGTCGCCCGGGTCCTGGAGCACCCGTCGTCGCCCCGGCGGTCAGCACCACCGCGCGGGCGTCGACGTTGATGACGTGCCCGTCGCCGAGCCTCGCCGCCGGGTGGTCCCAGTGCACGTGGCCGCAGAGGGTGAGGGCCGGGGCACGGCGCTCCAGAAGGCCCCGCACGGCGGCGTTGCCCAGCTGGTCCGGGGTGGTGCCGGCCGGGCCCTCGTGCAGCAGCAGCACGTCCGTCGGCGCCGCCGCGACCTTCTTCACGAGGGTCAGGAAGTCCTTCTCGGTACGCCGCATCGGCCGGCCCGGGTCGCCGATCACCCCGCCGACGCCGGCGAAGGTGCGGCCGCCGTACGCGCGCCGGTCGCCGTCGAGCAGGGCCAGGTCGGGGCCGAGCTCGGCGACCTGGGCCTTGGTCACCTCGTCGTGGTTGCCGGCGACGCCGAGGACGACCCGGCAGCCCGCCGCGGCGAACGCCAGCCACACGTCGGCGACGGCGCCGGACGCGCCACGCACGTCGGCGGCGGGGGCGGAGTACAGGTCGCCGGTCAGCAGCACCCCGACCTCGTCCGGCGGGGGCAGCAGCCCGCCGTCGGCCCACACCGTGAGGTAGTCGGCGAACGCGATGCCGAGCAGGCCCGGCGCGCCGCCGAACGGTGACGCCGCGACACCCTGCAGGTCTCCGGTGGCGATCAGCGCGCGGCAGCCGGCCGGCAGCGCGTCGACGTACAGCCGGTCGACCGGCAGCTGGACGTGCTGGGTGCCGCCACCGGGACCGGCGGCCTGATAGGGGATCGTGGCCAGCCGCTCAGGTCGCCCGTCGAGCAGCCGCATCGCTCAGTCCAGCACCCGGCGCTGCAGGAACTTCCACTGCGGCCGGGCGGTGAGCCGTGCCCGCACGCCGTCGGCGTCGGGGACCTTGTTGACGAACAGCAGGAACCGCGCGAGGGGGAAGTCCGGCAGCTGGAGATAGCCGCCGTCGCTGTCGTGCAGGTCGTTGGACTGCAGCACCAGCCGGCCACCGCCGAGGGGCTGCCCCGACGCGACGAGATGGGGGCCGAGATAGTCGCTGTCGTGCGGCTCCCACACGACGCCCAGCACCTCGGCGAGCCCATCCGGCTCACCGCCGAGGTCGTCAGCGCCGAACCCGTACACGTCATAGATGGCTGGCAATCCACTTCCCGTTTCGCCGTGGGCCGGTGCTGTGGCCCGAACCGGTCAGAACCATACCCTGATGGTCGGCCGGCGAGCGACCGCGTCGTCCATCGTCCTGAAGATCATCAGGTGCACCGGCCGCCCGGCATCCGCGGACGCGTCGGCGACGATGCCGTCCAGGCCCAGCGCGTGCAGGTCGGCCTCGCTCAGAGGGCCGGTGGACACGCCGTCGCCGCGGAAGGTGATCCCGCGCTCGCGTGCCGCGGCGTAGATCGACTCACCGGACACGGCGAGGTCGTAGTCGCTGGTGCGGCCCTGGTCGAACGGCGCGCCGCTGTCCGCGCTGCGACCGGTGACCGCGCTGCCCTGGAAGCCCATGTCCAGGTCCGGGTACTGCTCCCGCATCCGGTCGCGGACCCGGGTCGAGTACTGCTGGAAGTCCTGGAAGTCGCGGAACCCCTCCGGCACGTTGGGGTTGCGCCGGGCGCCGCCGCCCTGGTTGCCGCCGCGGTTGCCGCCCCCGCCGAGGCGGCCGTCGCCCAGCGTCTCCCCGGCGATGTCCTGCGCCCTGGGGACGTTCTGGGGCGCGTCGCCGGTGCGGTGCCGCCGCGGCCCGGACCCGCCGCCGGTGCCGTCGTCGCCGCCCTTGGGTTTCTTCGGTTTCGCCACGGCCGCTACCCGTTGACCAGGCGCGACAGGTTGGTCAGGCTGGTTACGAGGGCCGAGGTGTAGCTGAGGATGCGCGCAGCCCACTTCACGACGGCGGCCGCGATCTGCATGGCGATGACCGGGATCGTGACCACGAAGATCGCCTCGACCGCCCACACGATCACCCGCGCCACCAGGTCGGCGATCAGGTCCCGCACCAGGTCGCGGGTGAACGCCACCAGGTTCCCGGCGCCCTGCGTGGCCGAGGCCATCGCGGCCGAGATCCCGCTGAGCGCGTCGATGCCGTCCACGTTGTTGATCATGAGCGTCTGGTACGACAGCTCGGCCGGCCCGTGCCAGTCGGGCATGTCCGCGGCCAGGCGGGCCTGCAGGTCCTTCGCCATGCTCTGCAGCTCGGCCGCCATGTTGTCCCAGGTGGCGGCGTGCGAGGCGACCACGTCCGGCATGCCGGTGAGCGCGTCCAGGATCTGCCGCAGCGGCTCGAAGTACTCCATCGCCCAGCCGATCCCGCTGGCCAGCAGCGCGCTGAACGGGTCCATCACGGTCGCGGCGACCTCGAGGCCGAACGCGGCACCCGCCAGCAGGTCGTCGACCCACCCCTCGCTGCGGATCGCGTCGACGAGACCCTCGAAGCTGTCGGCCAGCCCGATGCCCGTCCACACCTCCCGGGTCGAGTCGACGCCGGCGATCAGCGAGCCGTCCGTCATCCGCCCGCGTCCATCACGCGGTGGGCCTTGCCGATCAGCTGCTTGTTGTCCGCCTCCACACCGTCGTAGGCGTAGGCGGTCTTGCGCAGCTGCGCCGCGATCAGGGTCAGGTTCTCCTCCGCGTACGCGATCAGCTCGTCCTGCCGGGTGTGCCGCCCCTCGAGGATGCCGGCCATCCACCCGCACAGCAGCCCGTACGCCGCGTCGTCCTGCGCGATGTGCGCGCTGGCCGCCTTGACCGCGCCGAACCGCGCGTTGATCGTCTCGATGTTGCGTGCGTGGGTCCGCAGCTGCCCGGTGTCGACGCTGGAACTGTCGTATTCGCCCATCTCAGCGCTCCCATCCGCCGAAGCGGTCCGGCTCGGGCCCCTGGAGCTGCCGGCCGATGCGCTCGGCGACGGCCCGCCCGGCGGGCGAGTCGGTCCCGACGGTCTCGGCGAGGATCTCCTGCGCCCTGCCCGCCAGGACCCCCCTGGCCTCCTGGATCGTCGCCATGATGGTCCTGGCGACCACGTCCGGGTCCACCCGCTGGATCCGCTGGCCCAGCCGAAGGTCGACCAGCGCGCCGGTCGAGTCGACCGTGACCTCGACCAGCCCGTTGGGGTCGGTGGCGCTCACCCGCAGCTCCTGCAGGCGCTCGCTCATCGCCTTGGTGTCCGCGGCCAGCTTGTCGATCTGCCCCCGCCACGCGGCGATGCGGTCCATCGCCCCGCCCGGGTCGAGAATGCCGTCCCCGCCAGCAACGCCGGCCGTCATGTGATGCCCCCTCGATCGCCGCCGCCCACATCGAAGAAGATACGCGCCGACCACCGTCACAGCATGCCCGTGCCCACCCTGCGGCCTTTGTGGGCCGGGGAGTGGTTTCGGCGAGATTGTCGGCCTTGATCGGGTCAGCCACGCAGCCGCAGACACACGGATCCATGCCGCCACGGCACGGGTGTCACCGGAGTGCGTGGCCGAGTGGCGGGCCGGCGGGGCGTGGGTCGACGTCGGGGAACGAGCCGTCGCCGAACAGGACCCGGGCGGCGAGCGCGCGGCCGGTCCCGCCGCGGAGCACGGCGACCGCCGCCTCGGCCGCGACGGGGGAGCGGATGCCGGCGAACACCCGGCGCAGCAGCAGCCGCCCACGGAAGCGGGCGCGGAAGGTGTTGCCGTCGTAGCGGCGCAGCAGGTGCTCGTCGCCGGTGCGCAGGTATCCGGCGGTGACGGTGGCGGCGAGCTCCGACATGCGCAGGCAGGGGTCCAGGCCGCCGGCGGTCAGCGGCGACACCGCGCCGGCCGCGTCGCCGACGAGCAGGCCGGCCGGGCACGCCAAGCGGCGCAGCACGCCACCGACCGGGATCGGACCGCCGCGCCGCTCGATCGGGCCGGTCGACGGTGCGCGGCCCGGGGCGTCGGCGGCGAACGTCTCCAGCAGGTGCCGGACGCCGGCCCGCATCGCACCCGGGTATCCCGCGATGCCGACGTGCGCGTGCCGGCCGTCGTCGATCACCCAGCCCAGGTACCCGGGGGCGACGCGGGGATCCAGTACACAATGGAACGCCGGCGTCGTGGTGCCTGACGCGACCGGATGGATGAGCTCGGCGCCGACGAGCATCCGGCGGTTGACGTCCAGGCCGAGGTCGCGGGCCACGCGGGAACGGGCGCCGTCCGCGCCGACGATGAACCGGGCACGCAGCGGCTCCGCACCCTCGAAGCGGACCACACCGGCCGTGACACCGGCGTACCGCACGCCAAGCAGGACTCGCGCCCCGGCCGTCTGCGCCGCGTGGCGTGCGTGCTCGTAGACTCCCGCCATGTCGGCCACGCGGTATTCGTCGCGGTCGCTGGTGAGCCGGATCGGTGAGCGCCGCGACGGCGGGTAGAGCAGCACGTCGCGGACCCCGGGCCCGAGCAGGTGCCCGGGCACGTCGAAGTCGTCGAGGGTGCGGCGCACGAAGATCCCGGTCGTCCGGATCCCCGCCGACAACGACCTGCGCCGGTCAACCACCATCACGTCCAGGCCCTGCCCCGCGAGCAACCGCGCCGTGTGCAGCCCCGCCAGACCCGCGCCGACGACCAGTACATCCACTACCTGCATACCAGGCGACGGTAGGGCCGCAATCGCGTCCGGGCGACGGTGTGCACGGTATGTGCGCCGGACCTGCACACCGCCACCACTACCGTGATGGGCATGCAACGGTTCATCACCGCCGAGCGGACCTGGCCGGAGCGCACCCGCTGGCACGTGTACGTCCTGCCGGACCTGGACGCCGACCCGGACCTGCGACGGCTGGTGGGGCAGAGCCGGGCCGTCATGTCGCGGTACCCGGCGCTGTCGGTCGTGCCCGACCAGTGGCTGCACGCCACGATGCAGATGGTGACCGGCCGGGCGGGTGACGACGTCACCGACGCCCAGCGGGCGGCGCTGGTCGACGCGCTGCGCGAGCGGGTCGGCGGCCTCGCCCCGTTCACCGCAACCGCAGGTTCGGTCCTGGCGACCCGCTCCGGCGTCGTGCTCGACCTGGACCAGGACCTGCCGGGCGAGCCGTTCGCGGTGCTCGGCTCGGGGGTCCGGGCCGCGATCGGCGCGGTGTTCGGCGACGACGGCCTGCGCTACGACCCGGACGTCCCGCACATCAGCCTCGCGTACGCGGCCGGCGACGATGACTCCGGCGAGGTGCAGGGCCACCTGCGCCGGACGGTCCGCCCGTCCCGCACGCGGCTGAGCGTCGCGGCGGTGTGGCTGCTCGACGTCATCCAGGACCCGGCGCGCAGCCAGTACCGCTGGCATGAGCCTCTCGCCCGCATCCCGCTGACCGGCCGCGTGGACCAACCCGGGACCTGACCGGTTGCACGCCCGCGGTACAAGATCGGTTGCAGTCCGATAGTTGACCATGAACATGGACCCGTGCCGCTGGCACCTAAGCTCCCCGAGGCATGAGCGAAACGCGCAATGCGCAACCCCATAGATTGCAGACGATCGGCTGGGTGGCCGTCGGCGCCCTGGTGGTCGCCGGACTGGCCCATGCGTTCTTCATCGCCCGAAGCCTTGTAGGCCCCCGGGGACGTCGCCGGGGAGGTCGTCGCGCAGCGGGCCGCGTTCGGCTTCGGCTGGTCCATCGAGGGCGAGCTCGGCCTGCAGGTCGTCACCGCCGCCCGGGTGCTCACCCTGGTCGTGTTCATCGTCTGGCTGTACCTGGCCCACGACAACTTCCGCCGTCGCAACAACCCCCTCGAGTGGCGCAAGCCCTGGGTGATCGCCGGCTGGTTCATCCCCGTGGCGAACCTCGTCATCCCCGGCCAGGTGGTCAAGGAGGTCTACACCCGCTCCTACCCGGAGAAGGCGTGGTCCTCGGTCCAGCTCGTCAACCTGTGGTGGACGACGCTGCTGGTGACCTTCCTCAGCTACACCGAAACCACCGTGCACGCCGCCACGGGGACCGCCGCGTCCGTGACCACGGTGTACACCCCGGCGTTCCTCGCGGTGGTCACCGGCGGCGCCGGCATCCTCGCCGCGATCCTCGGCATCGCCATCGTGCGCCGCATCTCGGTCTGGCAGGACACCTCGGCCACCAGGTGACCTCGTGACGACGGCAGGGCCGCGACCGCGGTCCTGCCGCGCCGTCCGCTCGTCGCCCGAGAGTCAGCGGACCGCGACGAGTGCGCCCTCGGCCACGACCGTTTCGGGACGCTCCAGCGTCGTCGGAGCCACCGCGATCGCGCGGTGCAGCGCGGTGCTGGCCAACGGGATCCGGCTGGAGCCGCCGACCAGGAACACCGTGCCCGGGCGGGCCGCGGCCGGGCCTGCGGCCCACAGCGCGGACTTGGTCGCGGCCACGGTGCGCTCGACGATCGGAGCGACCACGGCCTCGAACTGCTCGCGAGTCACAAGCATCTCGTCGTCGTACAGCGGGACCTGAATCAGTGTCGAGGGCGCCCGCGACAGCATCTCCTTCGCGGTGCGAACGTCCTCGAGCAGCGTCCAGCGAGCGCGGCGGTCGGCGGGCGTGGCGGGATGCTCCAGGCGTGCCCAGGCCCCGGGGTCGCGCCCGGCGTGGACAGCGGCGATGTGGCGCAGCAACGCGGCATCGACGTCGCGGCCGCCGGTGTCCGTCAGACCCTCGGCCGCGGCCACGTCGAAGCCCCCGTCGCGGTGCACCAGGACCGTGGCATCGAACGTGCCGGCGCCGAAGTCGTACACCACGATCGCGACGTCCGGTCCCACCGACGCACCGTGAAGGCGGGTCAGGAAGCGGGCCGCGGCGACGGGTTCGGGCAGCAGGTCGACCGCCGGGGCGCCGGCCCGGGTCGCGGCGGCGACGAGCGTCTCGCGGCGGGTCGGGCCCCACGCGGCGGGGTGGGTGATGGTGACCGGGGGCGTGACCCCGTCCAGCGTCCGCCGCGCTTCGTCCAGGACCCGGGTCAGCACCGCGGCGATCAGGTCGGTAACAGCGAACTCACGGTCGCCGAGCAGCAGATGCCCGTCGTCGATGCAGCGCTTCGGCGCGGGCTCGAACCGCTCCGGCGCGGTGCGGGCCAGGTGCAGCGCGTCGCGCCCGACGGCGATGCGGCCGTCCGCCTCGGCGAAAACGGCCGAGGGCAGCAGCGGCGAGCCGTCGAAGAGCAGCGGCAGGCGCCGGCCGTCGGCGGTGCGGAGCACGGCGGCCGTGTTCGAGGTCCCGAAGTCGATGCCCACATGCGGCCCGCCCGGCTCCGGCATGCCGCCGCCCACGGACGGTGGCGCCGGCGACCAGGGGCCGGCTCGAATACCGCCGCAGGTATCGGCTCGCGCGGCGGCGCGGTGACCGGCGACGCCGCAGGCGGTGCCGAGACCGGCAACGGCGCCTGCGGCGCGGCGGCGGACAACGCCCCGGAAACGGGGAACGCGGCCTCCGGTGGTGCGGACACCGGCGCGGCCGGTACCCGAGGCGCGGGAGGCGTGGAGACCGTCGGCGCAGGCGGCACGGGCCGGTTCACCACGGCCGGTGGCCGTGCCGGGGTCCGCGCCACGGACCGGCGCTGACTGCGCCGGAGGAGCCGCACCACCACGATGATCAGCACGATCAGCGCCAGCAATACGATGATCTGGCCCAGCGAGACGGTGCTCATTGGTGAACCGGTTTCCCTTCGATTCGGACGCGACTGCCCGTCAAGAAACGCGCCCTGGCGACGTCAACCGCCGATCGGCCCGACTTTGCGGCCTTCGAGGTCGCCGAGTGCGACTTTCTTGAGGGGTGGCCCGTCGGCCGCCGGCGTCGCCGCCCCGACGGTGCGACCGCAGACGTTTCGTTTCAGCCCGTCTGGGCACCGTCTCAGCATGCAACCAGGCACGCCAGTGGGGAACGTGGACGCTCTGCCCCTCGTCCAGGTAGGGATGCGGGTCGTCGACCCGGCCGGGGAACAGGTCGGCACGGTGAGCGCTGTCCAGGCGTCCGGGACCGACGTGCGCCCGGACACCATCGCCGGTATCACGGAGCACCTGATGGCCACCGGCTATCTGCGCATCGACGGGGCCGGGTTCCTGTCCAACGACGCCTACGCGGGCGGCAACCAGGTCAGCGGCGTGTCGGGTGATGTGGTCGAGCTGCGCGTCGGCCGGGAGGACCTGCACCGGGCCGCCAGCTGAGGCCGCCGTTGCCGGAGTCGTTCTGACGGGTGAGCGGGCTGCGCGGTGTACCTTCGCCGTGAGCACCTGAACAGCCAACTCGAAGGACGAACATGACTTCTCTGCCCGCCACGCGAATCGCCGACCCCTCGGATGCACCGCCCATCAAGTGGGGCATCATCGCGCCGGGGTGGATCGCGGGGCAGTTCGCGGGCGCGCTCCACCGGCACTCGAAGTCCAGAGTGGTCGCGGTCGGGTCCAGCTCGGCGGACCGTGCCAAGGAGTTCGCCGCGCGCCATGGCGTCGAGCGGGCGTACGGCTCCTACGAGGCGCTCGTCGCCGATCACGACATCGACGCCGTCTACGTCGCGTCGCCGCACAGCCACCACTTCGAGCAGACCCGGCTGGCGCTGCTCGCCGGCAAGCCGGTCCTCGTCGAGAAGGCATTCACGCAGAACGCGTCGCAGGCGTCGTCGCTCATCGACCTGGCCCGTGGGTCGGGGCTGCTGCTGATGGAGGCGATGTGGAGCCGCTTCCTGCCGCACTACGACGTCGTGCGGCAGCTGATCGCCGACGGCGTCCTCGGCGAGGTGCAGACGGTCATCAGCGACCACGGCCAGCACTTCGAGCTGGAGCCGGCGCACCGGCTGCTCAACCCGGCGCTGGCCGGCGGCGCGCTGCTGGACCTGGGGATCTACCCCATCTCGTTCACGTCGTTCGTCCTCGGCGCACCCGAGGAGATCCAGGCGACCGGCACCATGACGAACACCGGCGTCGACGCCCAGGTCTCCGCGGTGCTGCGGACCGGGCGCGCGCACGGGATCATCTCCACGACCCAGACGGCCGCGTCGCCGACCACGGCCAGCATCTCCGGCACCGCCGGCCGGGTCGAGATCGCCGGCCCGTTCTACCAGCCGCAGTCCGTGCGCTTCACCGACCTGGCGGGCGACACGCAGGCGACCGCGCCGGGCTCCGTCGCCGGCCACGAGGGCCTCGTCTATCAGGCCGCGCACTTCGCGGACCTGCTCACGGCCGGAGCGACCGAGTCGCCGCTGCTGCCCCTCGGCGAAACCCTGTCGATCATGCAGACCCTCGATGAGATCCGTCGCCAGATCGGTCTCGTGTACCCCAACGAGTAAGGCGCCCGGGCCGCGCTCAGGGTTTGCGGCCGACACCGCCGTAGAGCGCGGCCTGCGCGTCGCTCAGCTGCGCCTCCTGCTCGGGCCGCCACTGCAGGATCGGCACGACACCGGGCTCGACGACGTCCAGGCCGGTGAAGAACCGGGCCACCTCCGGCTGCGAGCGCAGCCGGGTGGTGATGCCCTGGCGGCGCATGATCTCGGTGAACCGTGCCCACTGCTCCGGCTCGTAGTCCGCGGTGATGTGCGAGACCACGAGGTAACTGCCGCTGGGCAGGGCCGCCGTCAGCCGTTCGACGATCGCATACGGGTCGTGATCGTCGTCGAAGAAGTGCAGGATCGCCAGCAGCAGCACCGCGACGGGCCGGTCGAGGTCGAGGGTGCCGCGAAGGTCGGGCGCGGCCAGGATCTGGTCGACGTGGTGCAGGTTGGCGTCGACGTACGCCGTGCGCCCCTCCGGCTCGCTCGTCAGCAGTGCCCTGGCGTGGGTCAGCACGATCGGGTCGTTGTCCACGTAGACGATCCTGGCGGCCGGGTCCACCGCCTGAGCGACCTCGTGGACGTTGGGCGAGGTGGGCAGGCCGGTGCCGATGTCGAGGAACTGCCGGATGCCTGCCTCGGCGGCCAGGAACCGCACCACCCGCCGCAGAAACGCCCGATTCTGCAACGGCGCCGTGGCGGCGTTGGGATTGACCTTGAGCCCGGCGGCGGCGGCCTCCCGGTCGGCGGCGAAGTTGTCCTTGCCGCCGAGCAGGAAGTCGTACACACGAGCGGGATGCGCCCGCCCGGTGTCCATCGGCTCGGCCACGGCCCCTCCATCATCCATCGACAATCCTCTGCCGAAGCATAGGCCGGACACAGGAGATGATCGATGCCGGTGCGGTGTTCAGGCGGCGGAGCGTGACTCGGCCGGCCGGCGGCGCAGGTGCGGGACCAGCAGCGCCGGGGGTACGTACGCCTGGTCGAGTGCGCCGACGTCCGTGCCCGGCGGGACGATCTCGTCGATCTGGTCGAGGATCTCGTCGGTCAGGGTGACGTCGACGGCGGCGAGCAGGTCGTCGAGCTGCTCCATGGTGCGTGCGCCGAGCAGGGCGCTGGTCACGCCGGGATGGGCGATCGCGAACGCTATGGCGAGGTGCGTCAGCGGCAGGCCGGCCTTGTCGGCGACGGGAATCAGCTTCTCGACCGTGTCGAGGCGGCGTTCGTCGCTGATGTGCTTGAAGAAGGCGGTGCGGCGCAGGTCGGTCTCCGCGCCCTTGCGGATGCGGCCGGTGAGCGTGCCCTGGGCGAGCGGGCCCCAGACGAGCACGCCCATGCCGTAGCGCTGGGCGAGCGGCAGGACCTCGGCCTCGATGCCGCGGTTGAGGATCGAGTACGGCGGCTGCTCGGCGCGGAACCGCTCCAGGCCGCGGCGCTCGGCGACCCACTGGGCATCGACGATCTCAGACGCCGGGGTCGTGGACGAGCCGATCGCGCGGACCTTGCCGCTGCGGACCAGGTCGGTGAGCGCGGACAGTGTCTCCTCGACGTCGGTGCCCGGGTCGAGGCGGTGGATCTGGTACAGGTCGATGTAGTCGGTCTGCAACCGGCGCAGCGACTGCTCGACCGCCGCCATGATCCAGCGCCGTGAGGTGCCCTGCTGGTTGGGGTCCTCGCTCATCGGGCGGCCGAACTTGGTGGCGACCACGACGCTGGCGCGGCGGCCCTTGAGTGCCTTGCCGACGATCTGCTCGGACTCGCCGTAGGAGTACACGTCGGCGGTGTCGATCCGGCGTCGAGGGCCTTGTGGATGATGCGGATCGAGTCGTCGTGGTCGGCGTTGCCGACGCCGGCCGCCTTGCCGAACATCATGGCGCCGAGCGCGTAGGGGCTGACCTTGATGCCGGTCCGGCCGAGGGTGCGGTACTGCATGAGTGTCTCCCACCGTTGCGAACACGACGCGGATGGCGTCGCCTGCATTCACGATGCGCCGGCACCGGCGGACGGGGGAGTGGAGCGCTCATCATGGGAGGGCCGCTCCCTGGCTGCTTCGAGGTTCTCGCAGGTGAGGAGCGCGTCGGGGTGGTCGTCGCCGAGGACGCGGCCCGGCGGTGACGGACACCTCCGGGCGCTGCGGGCCGTTCACCGCGGTGGCGCGCCGAACGTGTTCGTCTGCGTGTTGCCGTCCCCGATATGCACGCCCTGCGCACCCTCGATGTTGATCCTGTACTTCGAGGTCGACGGACCGGATGAAGCGGGCGTCGCACCGGATGAAGGCGCCGCCGCGGCCCCCGCAGCAGGCGCAGGCCCGGCAGCGGTGGCGGACAGCGCCTCGATGACGTGGGTCCGAAGGGTCGGGAAGGTGAGGCTGCCCGGGAACTGCGGGTCGAGGATCGAGGAGTGGTCACCCGGCAGCGAGCCGACGTTCGGGAACACGCTCTGCGCCGACGCCCGGGTGACCACGTTGTCGGTGCGGCCGGCGTACGCGTGCACCGGGATCGGGCAGTCCCGATCGGTGGCGGCCCGGGCGTTGACCACCGAGCGCAGGAACGTCCGCCGGGCCTCGGTGGCGTCCGCGACCAGCGTGGCGAGCTGGGCGGCCTGCGGGTGCCGGCCGAAGCCGAGCGCCCGGCGGATCGTGCCGAGATACTCGGAGCCCTCGTTCGGGCAGGCGAGCAGGACGATCGCGCGGATGCGGGCGAGCTCGCGGGCGCGGCCCTCGTGGACCATCCAGGCGAGGTGCCGTTGCAGGATGAGCCCGCCCTGACTGTGGGTGACGATCACGAGGGGCCGGGCGGGGTCCAGCAGCGCGAGGTGGCTGCGCAGGGAGTGCGCGATGTCGTCGTAGTCGGGGATGCGGGTCGGCGACAGCGGCAGGCGCACCTTCGGCGACTCGTAGCCGAACCGGTCGACCCGCACGCCGGCAAGGTCGGCATCGGACTCCACCAGCCGCGCGAGGCGGTCCCAGGTGCGCGTCGATGACCAGAATCCGTGGATGAGCACGAGGTCGCCAGTGAGCATGAGGCCTCCCGTCGGGGCGTTACCGGCATGATACGCACCGCTACGCAGGCGGGGCGTGGACGCGCATGCCGGGGTTAATCGTAAGGATTGTTGACAGTTGAGGCATCGACTCGTACCTTACCGTTGGTCACGCCGACGAGAGGGGGACTCGTGTCGGGAGTATTGTCTTTCGGTCAGGAACGACTCTGGTTCTTGGACCAGCTCGACCCGGGCGACGCCTCGTACAACATCCCGCTGGTGCTGCGCCTCACGGGTGAACTGGACGCAGAAGCGTTGCGCGCCGCGCTGCAGGGCCTGGTCGAGCGGCACGAGACGCTGCGCACCCGGTTCCCCGCCGCCGACGGGCGCCCGTCCGCGACCCCCGGCCCGGCACCGGCACTGCGCGAGCTCAGCTGTACCGCATCCGAACTGGACGCACGGCTCGCCGAGTGCAGCAACGCACCGTTCGACCTCGCCGAGGGGCCACTGCTGCGGGCCACCCTCGTCAAGGTCACGGACAGGCCCGGCGAGCACGTCCTCAGCCTCGTCGTGCACCACATCGTCGCCGACGGCTGGTCGCTCAACGTCCTGCGCGACGAGCTGGCAGCCCGCTACGCCGGCACCTTCGACGGCCCACCGCTGCCGACCACCTACGCCGCGTTCGCGCAGGCCCAGCGGGACGGCGGCGCGGAGCAGGACACCACGTTCTGGCGGGAGCAGCTCACCGGCGCCGCCCCGCTGGAACTCCAGCCGGACCTGCGGCGACCGGCGGCGAGGACCTCCGACGGCGCGTTCCACACCCGCCGCATCACCGTCGCGGCGACCCTGGACGCGTTCGCCCGGGAACAGCGCGTCAGCCCGTTCATGGTCCTGCTCGCCGCGTACCAGGTGCTGCTGCAGCGACACACCGGCCAGGACGACGTCAGCGTCGGCGTGCCCGTCGCCGGCCGCAACGACCCGGACCTCGAACCGCTCGTCGGCTACTTCTCCAACACCCTCGTCCTGCGCGGCGACCTGCGCGGCGACGGCACGTTCCGGGAGCTGCTGCGGGCCACCCGCCGCACCGCCCTCGGCGCGTTCTCGCACCAGGACCTGCCGTTCGAGCGGCTCCTCGACGAGCTGCACGTGGAGCGGGACCTGTCGCGCAACCCGCTGTTCCAGACGCTGCTGACCGTGCACAGCCAGGACGGCGACCGGCACGGCGTGCCGCGGCCGTTCGGCCCGCTGACCGCGGTCGAGATCGACGGCGGCCACACCCAGACCAAGGTCGACGTGATGCTCGACGTGTGGCGCTCCGGCGACGACCTGGTCGCCGTGTTCGGCTACCGCCGCGACCTGTTCCGCCCCGCCACGATCGCCGCGCTCGCGGAGCGCTTCGAGGTCCTCCTCCGTGCCGCGCTCGCCGCCCCCGACACCCGCGTCCGTGACCTTCCCGTCCTCACCGGAGCCGACCGTTCGTTTCTGGACGTCGTGGGTACGACCACCGCCCCGCCCGCCCGTGCCGTGCTGGACGAGCTCGCGGCGCGGGTGGCGCAACACCCTGCCAAGGCGGCGCTGGACGCCATGACCTACGGCGCGCTCTGGGAGGCGTCCGGCAGCCTGGCCGGCGCGCTGCTGGAGGCGCAGGACCCGCCCCGCATCGTCGGCGTGTGCCTGCCCCGCGGCCCGCACGCGGTCGTGGCCATGCTCGCCGCGTGGCGGGCCGGCGCCGCCTACCTGCCGCTGGACCCCGCGTACCCGGCCGCCCGCCTCGCGTTCATGGTCGCCGACAGCGGCGCCACCGCCGTCATCGCCGAGGAGGGCCGGGCCTTCGACGGGGTCCGGACGGTCCCGGTGACCGCGACCGGCACCGCCGCCCCGATGGCCCCGGACGCCGAGGACACCGCCTACGTCATCTACACCTCCGGCTCCACCGGTACCCCGAAGGGTGTCCTGGTGCCGCACCGGGCCCTCGCCGCCCGCGCCGCCTGGATGCGCGACGGCTACGGCATCACCGGCGCCGACACCGTCGCGCAGTTCGCGGCGCTGAGCTTCGACACCCACGCCGAGGAGCTGTGGCCCGCCCTGACCGCGGGCGGCACCGTCGTCTTCGCCGACGCGGACCTGCCCGACTTCCTGGCGACGCCGGCCGGTGCGGCGGTCACCGTCCTGGACCTGCCGACGCCGTACTGGCACCGCCTGGTCGACGACCTCGGCGGCGTGCGCTGGCCCGACGGCCTGCGCCTGGTCATCCTCGGCGCCGACCAGGTCGAGGGCGCCGCCGTCGCGGCCTGGCGGGCCACGTTCGGCGACCGGGTCCGGCTCGTCAACTCCTACGGCCCGACCGAGACCACCATCATCGCCACCGTCGCCGACCTGACCGGCGACCCCGGCGACGCCGGCGACCGGCCGCCGATCGGGCGTCCACTGTGGAACACCACGGTCGCCGTCACCGACCGGCACGGCCGCCCGGTGCCGCCCGGAGTCCCCGGAGAGCTGCGCGTCGGCGGCGCCGGCGTCGCCCACGGTTACCTCGGCCGGCCTGGGCGGACCGCCGCCGCCTTCGAACCCGACCCGGACGGGCCGCCCGGGGCCCGGCGGTACCGCACCGGCGACCGCGTCCGTTGGCGGCCCGACGGGCAGCTGGAGTTCCTCGGCCGCCTCGACGAGCAGGTCAAGGTCCGCGGCTACCGCATCGAACCCGGCGAGGTGACCGCCGCGCTCCTCGCACTGCCGGGCGTGGGGCAGGCCGCCGTCGTCGCCCGCTCCGACGCCCTCATCGGGTACGTCGTCCCGGCGGGCCTCGACCCCGCCGCGCTGCGGCAGGCGCTCGCCACGACACTGCCGGCGCACCTGGTGCCGAACGCGATCGTCGCCCTGGACGCGCTGCCGCTCACCGTCAACGGCAAGCTCGACAAGACCGCCCTGCCCGACCCGGAGGTCCGCTCGGCGACCGGCTGGGTCGCGCCCCGCACCGACGCCGAGGACCTCGTCGCCGGGGTCTGGGCCGAGGTCCTCGGCGTGGAGAAGGTCGGCGCGTTCGACGACTTCTTCGACCTCGGCGGGCACTCGCTGCTCGCGACCCGCATGGTCGCCCGCATCCGCGCCGCCGTCGAGCTGACCGTGCCGATCCGCACCCTGTTCACCCACCGCACGGTCGCAGGGTTCGCCGCGGCCGTCGAAGCGCTGCTCATCGCCGAGATCGAGGCGATGAGCGAAGAGACGGCACAGCACCTGCTCACGGGGGACCAGTCATGACCGCAGGCTTCAGGGCAGACCGTCGCCGGAGCGCAGCGGAGGTGGCGGCATGACACTCCCTGTGTCAACCTCAGGCAGCGACCAACGTGGTTTGTGTGGGTTGGTTCAGTCGTACAGCGTTGCCGTGCCGGTCGGGGTTGTATGGCGTCTGGTCGGTCCAGCAGCGCCAGATGACGCGGATCCAGGCTCGGGCGAGGACGCGGATGGCGTGTGGGTGGTCCAGGCCGCGGGCGCAGGCGGCGGCGTAGACCCTTGCTGCCCAGTCGCTGTCGTGGCGGCTGTTGTCGGCGAAGGTGGTGACCGCGACGCGGAAGCGTTTGTTGCACGCCCATCTGAAGTGCACGGCTCGGTGTTTGCCGGATTCCTTGGTCACCGGGGTGACACCGGCGAGCGCGGCGATGGAGTCGGGTCCGGCGTAGGCTTCGCGGGAGTCGCCCCACTCGGCGAGGATCTGCGCGGCGTTGATCTGACCAGACCTTGGCAGCGATGTGAAGATCTCGGCGTCCGGGTGTTCGCCGAGTGTGGCGACGACACTGCGGCTGAGCGTTTTCAACGCGGCCACGACCGCGCGCAGGACGGTGACGAGGGCGGTCACCGCGTCGCGGACGGCCTCGCACAGGACTTCGTCGGTAGTCCCCGCTGGGGCGGCGCGCAGCCGGGCGAGGAGCTGCTCGCCGGTGCGCCGGCCGGAGTAGCCGTGTTTGACGCAGAACGCGGTGAGGCGTTTCGCGCCGAGGTGCGCTGCGTGGCGGGCGGTCGGGTAACGGGTCAGGAAGTCCAGGGCGATCGGGGACTCGACGTCGGCGAAGACGGCCACGGCGCCGGGCCAGTGCGTGTCCAGCAGCGCGGTGAGCTGGTTGGTGGCCGCGACGCGCATGTCGACCAGGTCCCCGCGGGTCCGGGTCACGGTGCGCAGCGCCTTCGTCTGCGCCGTGTACGGGGTGGCCAGCTGCAGCCGGTGGTGCCGCAACCGCAGGTACTCGGCGATGACTTCCGCATCGCCCGCGTCGGACTTGGCGCCGGACAACACTTCGCCGTCCCGCCAGGTTTTGATCGCGTTGGGTTTGACCGGCACCACAGGGTGTCCGGCCTCCAGGAGGATGTCGACGAGCCGACCGTCGGGTCGTTCGATCCCGATCGGCATGGCCTCGGGGTGCCCGAGACCGGCCAGGCGGCGCAGCAGCCCGGCAAGACCGACGGCGGTGTGCTCCACGGTGAACGCGGCGACCCGCCGCCCGGCGCTGTTCTGGACACAGACCGCGTGGGTGGCCGAGGCCCAATCGATCCCGACGAAGAACTCAGCTCCAACAACGTTGAGCGACAACGGTTCTCCTCAGCTTGGCAGCGATGTGACTCGACGAACGGGGCTGACTGCCGGGTGGTCACTAACCGGCGCTCTACGGCGCTTCTCCCTGTTGCCGGTCGGCAGCCCCGACAAGAACCGAGAGCGGCGGTGTCATGCAGGCCCTCGAAGGGCGACCGGCACAGGCCGTCTCTCAGTTCTCGCCGAGTTCCAACAACAACCCTCTCAGAGGGCCCTGTCAGAAGGATGGTGCCCTAGTGACCGTCGAAGACCTGTCCGCCACCAAGCGGGCCCTGCTCACCGCCCGGTTACGCAGAAGACCTGCCGCCGCTGGGGCCACCGTCCCGGTCCGGCCGGCGGGCACCACCCCGCCGCTGTCGTTCGCCCAGGAACGACTGTGGTTCATGGAGCAGTTCGCGCCTGGGACCGCCGCGTACCACATCCCGGTCGCCCGCAGGCTGCGCGGCGTCCTGTCCGCGACCGCCCTCGCCCGGTCCCTCGACGACGTCGTCGCCCGGCACGAGTCGCTGCGCACCCGCTACCCGGTCACCGACGACGGCCGGCCCGTCCTCGCACTCGCCGAACCCGGCAGCCCCGACGCGCAGGTCACGCTCACCGTCGTCGACGCCACCGACGAGGACGCCGCCGCCCGGATCGTCGACGAGGCCGTCGGCCGGCTCTTCGACCTCGTCCACGGCCCGCTGCTGCACGCACTGCTGGTCCGCATCGCCGGCCCCGACGCGCGGCTGGAGCCCGACGACCACGTGCTGCTGCTCGTCACCCACCACAGCATCAGCGACGGCTGGTCCAGCGAGGTCCTCGTCGGTGAGGTCCTCGCCGGCTACGACGCGCACGCCGCCGGGGTCCCGTCGCCGGTCCCGCCGCTGCCCGTGCAGTACGGCGACTTCGCCGCGTGGCAACGCGAACGACTCACCGGCGAAGCCCTGGCCCGCGAGGTCGGCTATTGGCGTACCGAACTCGCCGGCGTCGAACCCCTCGCACTGCCCACCGACCGGCCCCGCCCCAAACAGCAGACGTTCGCCGGCGCCGGCTACGGCTTCGACATCGACCGGGACCTCCTCAACGGGCTCACGGGCCTCGCCCGCGCCCACGGCGCCACCGTCTACATGGTGCTGCTCGCGGCGTTCCAGGTCGTGCTGTCCCGGCACAGCGGGCAGCGGGACTTCGCCGTCGGCTCACCGATCGCCGGCCGGCCCGAGCCGGAGCTCGAACGGCTCATCGGCATGTTCGTCAACGTCCTGGCGATGCGGGCCCGCCTCGACGGCGACCCGACGTTCGCCGAGCTGATCGGGCGGACGCGCGAGACGTGCCTGTCCGCGTACGCGCACCAGGAACTGCCGTTCGCGCAGCTGGTCTCCGAGCTCAACGTGCCCCGCGACGTGAGCCGCTCACCGGTGTTCCAGGCCGTCCTGGCCGTGCAGAACTACGCCGCCGCCGCGGAACCCACCGGCCCCCTCGACGTCACGCCGTTCGGGCTGCGGGCCACCGGCACCCGCTTCGACCTCGAACTGTTCGTCATGGAGGACCCGAGCGGGCTGCGTGGCGCCTTCAACTACAACGTCGACCTGTTCGACGAGGCCACCATCGCCCGCCTCGGGCGGCACCTCGACGCCTTCCTGCGCGCTGTCGTCGCCCGCCCGGACCTGCCGGTGTCCACGGTGGACCTGCTTGAGGCGGCGGAACGCGACCAGGTGCTGCACCGCTGGAACGACACCGCCGCCGACTTCCCGGCCGAGGCGACCCTGCCCGGGCTCGTCGCCGCGCAGGCCGCCCGTACCCCGGACGCCGTCGCCGTGCAGTTCCAGGACCGCCGCCTCACCTACCGCGACCTGGAGACCGCTGCCGACCGCGTCGCCCGGCGGCTGCGCGCCGAGGGTGCCGGCCCCGGCGGGCTCGTCGCCGTCAGCGCCGAACGCTCCATCGACCTCGTCGTCGGGCTCCTCGGCGTGCTCAAGTCCGGCGCCGCATACGTCCCCCTCGACCCGGACTACCCCGCCGACCGGCTCGCGTTCATGCTCGCCGACGCCGCCGCGCCGGTCCTGCTCACCCAGTCGCGGCTGCCGGTGCCGGACACCACCGCGAGGGTCGTCTTCCTCGACGACCCGTCTGAGTTCCAGCAAGGGTTCGCCCGGAAGCTGCCGCCGGTGCCCGACGCGCCCCAGGCCGGTGACGTCGCCTACATGATCTACACGTCCGGGTCGACGGGGAAGCCGAAGGGCGTGCCCAACACCCACCGCGGCATCGTCAACAGACTCGACTGGATGCAGCGCACGTACCGGCTCGACGGCACCGACGTGGTGCTGCAGAAGACCCCGGCGAGCTTCGACGTGTCCGTGTGGGAGTTCTTCTGGCCGCTCATCGCCGGCGCCCGGCTCGTGCTGGCCAAACCCGGCGGCCACAAGGACGCCGCGTACCTGCGGGACCTGATCGTCCGCGAGGGCGTCACCACCACCCACTTCGTGCCGTCGATGCTCGCCATGTTCCTCGCCGAGGACGGCGTCGCCGCCTGCACCAGCCTTCGCCGCGTCGTGTGCAGCGGCGAGGAACTGCCCCCGGACACCGCCCGCGCCTTCGCCGCCGCGCTGCCGGCGACGCCACTGTGGAACCTGTACGGGCCCACCGAGGCCGCCGTCGACGTGTCCGCCTGGGAGTGCACCGGCGACCCCGGCACCGTGCCGATCGGCGCGCCGATCCAGAACATCCGCCTCTACGTCCTGGACCCGGCCGGGCAGCCGGTGCCGCCGGGCGTCCCGGGCGAGCTGCACATCGGCGGCGTCGGCCTGGCCCTGGGCTACCACGACCGGCCCGGGCTCACCGCGACCCGGTTCGTCCCCGACCCGTTCGGCCCGCCCGGCGGGCGGCTGTACCGCACCGGCGACCTCACCCGCTGGCGCGCCGACGGCACCATCGAGTTCCTCGGCCGCATCGACCACCAGGTGAAGCTGCGCGGCCTGCGGATCGAACTCGGCGAGATCGAGGCCGCGCTGCGCGCCCAGCCGGGCGTCACCGAGGCCGCCGTCACCGTCCGCGAGGACCGCCCCGGCGACAAACGCCTCGTCGCCTACCTCGTCGGCGACACCGGGCCCGACCCGGCGGCGCTGAAGACGGCACTGAAGCAGTCCCTCCCGGACTACATGGTGCCGACCGCGTTCGTCGGCCTGGACCGGCTCCCGCTCGGCCCCAGCGGCAAACTCGACCGCCGCGCGCTCCCGCCGCCCGTCGTGGCGGCCGCGGGTGCCGGCGCCGCCCCGCCGACCACCCCCGCCGAGCTGGTCTTCGCCGCGATCTGGGCCGACGTCCTCGGCCTGCCGTCCGTCGGCGTCGACGACGACTTCTTCGACCTCGGCGGGCACTCGCTGCTCGCCACCCAGGTCGTCGCCCGCGCCCGCAAGCAGCTCGCCGGCATCGGGCAGCCGGTCAGCGTCATGGACGTGTTCACCCACAAGACGATCCGTGAGCTGGCCGCGTTCGCGTCCACCTCGGAGGAGGAACGCGGCCCGCGACGGCTGCTGCACCGCCTCACCAAGCACGCGACGGCGCCGGACCTGTCGCTGGTCTGCGTCCCGTACGGCGGTGGCAGCGCCGTGGTCTACCAGCCCCTCGCCGACGCCCTCCCGGCCGGGCACGCCCTGTGGTCCGTCGCCATCCCCGGCCACGACGTCGGCCTCACCGAGCAGCGGCTGCCGTTCGAGGAGCTCGCCGACCGGGTCGCCGCCGAGATCCAGGAACGCGTCAGCGGGCCGATCGCCCTGTACGGGCACTGCGGCGTCGGCAGCGCCCTCATCGTCGCCGTCGCCCGCCGTCTCGAGAACATCGGCCGGGACCTCGAAGCGGTCTACATCGGCGCCCAGTTCCCGTTCGCCCGCCCGCGCAGCCGGGTGCTGAGCGCCCTGAGCCGGTTCGCGGCCCTCGAACCGCTGCTCGGCAACCGGGTCTACGAGAACTGGCTCACCTCGATGGGCGCCGACGTCGCCGACCTCGACGAGACCCAGAAACGGTTCATCATCGGCAACATGCGCCGCGACTCCGTGGCCGCCGAGGAGTACTTCAGCGCCACTCTCGACGGCGGGAACACGCGCCTGCGCGCCCCGATCGTCTCCGTCATGGGTACCCGCGACCCCGCCGCCGACTTCTACCAGGAGCGGTACCGGGAATGGCTGCTGGTCTCCGACCGGGTCGCACTGGTGCTCCTCGACGAGGCCGGGCACTTCTTCCTCAAGTACCGGGCGAAGGAACTCGCCGACATCGTCAGCCGCGCCCACCCGACCCTCACCCCCGGCGGCCCCGCGCCCGAGGAGGTGCTGCCGTCGGCGGCGGGGGAGACGTCATGGTGGCTGCACGGCACCGGCACCGCCGCGCCCGCACCCGCCGACCCCGCGGCCGCGCGACCCGTCGCGCAGCCCGGCATGGCCCGGTTCCTGATCGTGGCGCTCAGCCAGCTGGTGTCCATCACCGGCTCCGCGCTCACCGAGTTCGCCCTGCCGATCTGGATCTACCTGGAGACCGGGTCCGTCGCCCGGTACGCCCTGTACGCCGTCATCGGCATGCTCCCCGGCATCCTCGCCGGGCCCCTCGCGGGCGCGATCGTCGACCGGTTCGACCGGCGCAAGGTGATGCTCGCCGGCGACGTCGCCGCCGGCGCCACCCAGGCAGCGCTGCTCGCTCTGCTCGTCACCGGCGTCCTCGTGCCGTGGCACATCTACCCGCTGCTCGCCGCGCTGTCGATCGCGCTGACGTTCCAGCGCCTCGCATACGCCTCCGCGGTACCGCAGCTGGTGCCGAAGCAGTACCTCGGCCACGCCAACGGCATCGTCCAGCTCGCCGGCGGCGTCAGCGCGTTCGTGGTGCCGCTCATCGCCGTCGGTCTCATGGCCGGCATCGGCCTGAAGGGCATCCTGATCCTCGACGTGCTCAGCTACACCGTCGCGATCGCCGTCCTGGCCGTCGTCAAGTTCCCGCGGACCCTGCCGTGGCGGCGCCGCGAGACGCTGCTCGCCGAGATCCGGCACGGCTTCGCCTACTCGTGGCACCACCGCGGGTTCCGGGCCATGCTGCTGTGGTTCGCCGGGCTCAACATCTTCCTCGCCCCGCTGTTCCTGCTCATGACGCCGCTCGTGCTGTCCTTCGCCGACCTCGACGCCGCCGCCCGCGTCGCCATGTGCGGCGGCGCCGGCGTCATCGTCGGCGGCATCGCGATGGGCTTCTGGGGCGGCCCGCGCCGGCAGCGGCTGCGCGGCATGCTCGGCCTCGCCGCGCTCCTCGCCGTCGCCGCGGTCCTCGGCGGCACCCACCCGAGCGTGTGGATCGTCGGCGCGTGCGCGTTCGGCCTGTCCGCGGCGCTGTCACTCGTCAACGGCGTGTACACCACGATCGTGCAGGTGAAGGTGCCGCAGCGCTTCCACGGCCGGGTCTTCGCCCTGAACACGATGGTCGCCTGGTCGACGCTGCCGATCGGGCACGGCATCGTCGCGCCGCTCGGCACCAGGTTCTTCGAGCCGCTTCTGGCCCCCGGCGGCGCCCTGGCCGGGTCCGTCGGCGCCGTCATCGGCACCGGACCCGGCCGTGGGATCGGGCTCATGTACGTCGTGTTCGGCGTCGCCATGGCGGCGATGGTCGCGGTCGGGCTGCGGATCCCGGTGCTGCGCCGCTTCGACACCGACGTGCCCGACGCGCTGCCCGACGATCTCGTCGGCATCCAGGAGCTGCGCCGCCGCGTCCCGGCCGCCGACCGGGAGCTGGAGCCGGCCCGATGACCGCCACCGCACCGGCCGTGCCGGCGACCCTGCCGGACCTCCTCACGTCCCGGGCCGCGACGGAACCGGACCGGGTCGCGCTCGTCGCCGCCGATCAGGAGGTCACGTTCGGCGCGTGGCACGCCCGCGCCGAGGCCGTCGCCGCCGGGCTGCGCGGCCGTGGCCTGGCGGCGGGTGACCGGGTCGCGCTGCACTTCGGCACCGCGGCATGGAACGACTACGCCGTCGCGTTCGCGGGTGTGCTGCGGGCCGGCCTCGTCGCCGTGCCGATCTCGGACCGGCTCGCCCCCGCCGAGGTGCGGCACGTGCTCAGCCACAGCGGCGCGGGCGTCGTGCTGCAACCCGCCACCCTGGCCGGGATCGAGGCCGCCGGGGGCACACCGCCCGAGCCGCCGCAGCCGCGGGACCTGGCGCAGATCCTCTACACGTCCGGCACCACCGGCGTCCCCAAGGGCGTCGGCGCCACCCACGGCAACCTCGCGTACGGCTGCACCCTCGACCGGCGCCGCCGGCCCCTCGGCCACTCGGCGCACTTCGTGCATGCCTTCCCCGTCGGCAGCAACGCCGGCCAGACGATGCTCGTCAACGCGCTCAACGCCCGTGCCGCCGCGCTCACCGCCGGCACGTTCACGCCCGGCCGGTTCGCGAAACTCATCCAGCGGTACGTCGCCGGCACGATCTTCATCGTCCCCGCCATGGCGATCGAGATGCTCCACGCCCGCGTCCACACCACCCACGACCTGTCCGCCGTGCGGCTGATCGGCTCCACCGCCGCCGCCCTGCCACCGGCGGTCGCGCTGCAGCTCACCGCCGCGTTCCCGGCCGCGACCGTCGTCAACTACTACACCTCGACCGAGGCCGCCCCGGCGCAGACGTCGATGGTGTTCGACCCCGAACGACCCGCGGCGCTGGGCCGGCCGGCCGTCGCCGCCGACCTGATGATCACCGGGCCGGACCGGCGGCCGCTGCCGGCGGGGGAGATCGGCGACGTGTGGCTGCGCTCCCCGGTCGCGGCCCGCTCCTACTACCGGGACGACCAGGCATCCTCCGACGTGTTCCACGGCCGGTGGGTGCGCATGGGCGACGTCGGCCGCCTCGACGCCGACGGCTACCTGTACCTGCTCGACCGGGACAGCGACGTGGTGAAGTCCGGCGCGCACAAGGTGTCGACGCTGCAGGTCGAGCACGCGCTGCACGAACACCCCCTGGTGCGGGAGGCCGCCGCGGTCGGGGTGCCGCACCCGGTCCTCGGCACCGCCGTCGCCGCCGCCGTCGTCACCGCCGGCCCCCTCACCGCGCCGCAGCTGCGCGCGTTCCTGCTCGAACGGCTCGCCGGGCACGAGGTCCCCGGCCGGATGCTGTTCCTGGACCGGCTGCCCCGCAACGACAACGGCAAGATCCTCAAGCGTGAGCTGCGCCAGCTCCTCGACGACAGGGCGACCCAGTGACCACCCAGACTGTTGCAGACCAGCTCACCCCGGCCCAGCACGGGGTCTGGATCACCGAGCGGGCCCTGCCCGCCGGCGCCGCCTACCACCTCGCGGTGACCGTCCGCTTCACCGGCCCGCTCGACGTCGGCCGGCTCCGCGCCGCCTGCGCCACGGTCGTCGCCCGCCACCCCGCCCTCGGCGGCGCGGTCGACGACGACCTCCTGGCGATCGTGCCCGCCGGTGACCCGGTCGCCCTCGCCGTCCGGCCGGGGGACGCCTCGGAGCTGCCCTCGCTCGTGGCCGCGCCGTTCGACCTGCGGCGCGGGCCACTCGCCCGGTTCACCCTGCTGCGCACGGGCGACAGCGAGCACCTGCTGTGCGTCGTCGCGCACCACCTGGTCTTCGACGGCGCCTCCAAGCAGATCCTCGTCGCCGAGCTTGCCGCCGCCTACAACGGCGCCGTGCCGTCCACATCGGACAGCGCCCTGCCCCCGTCCACTGTGGATGTCGCCGGGGCCGCGGCGTACTGGGCCTCGCGCTGGCGGGAGCCTTCGCTGCCGCAGCTGCCCGGCCTGCGGCACACCCCGCCCGGGACCGGCGGCGTCGCGGTGCCGTTCACCGTCCCCGCCGCGGATCTCGCCGCCGCGGCCTCGGTCATCGGCGTCACCCGCTTCGAGCTGCTCCTCGCCGCCTGGCACGCGCTGCTGCGCCGGTACGGCAACGACACCGTCACCACCGCCCTCGAACTGTCCACCGCGGACCGCGACGCGCCCCGGATCGGCCTGCACGTCAACGAGCTCCCCGTCACCAGCGCACCGGACCCGGCGCAGCCGTTCGCCGCGTTCGCCCGCGCCCTGCGCACTGCTCTGCGCGAGCTGTACACCCACCGCCGGGTCCCGCTCAGCCACGCCGTGCGGCTCACCCCACGGGCCGCGCTCGCCCCGCTGACCGTCAGCTACCGCCGGCGCGCCGACCCACCCGCGTTCACCGGCGTGGACAGCACCGTCGACTGGCTGGTGTTCGGCGGCGCCGTGCGCGGCACCGCCAACCTCCAGCTCGTCGAGGGCCCGTCCGTCGTCGAGGGCAGCCTCCAGCTCGTCGCGGGCTCGTTCGCCGCCGAACAGGTCGCCGCGCAGTTCCAGGCGCTGCTCGCCGCGGCGGTCGCCGCCCCGGACACCGCGATCGGCGCCCTGCCGCTGCCGGCCTTCTCGGGCGCCTCCACCGTCGGGCCTGGCCCGCGGGACACCGTCGTGGACCGGTTCCTGACCCAGGTCGCGGCGAACCCCGGCGGCGTCGCCGTCGTGTGCGGGGACCGGCAGGTCAGCTACGGCCGGCTCGGCGCGGCCGCCGACGCCCTCGCGGGGCGGCTGCGGCGGCAGGGGATCGGACCCGGCGCGCTCGTCGGGATCGCGCTGCCGCGCACCGCGGAGCTGCTCGTGGCGGTGCTCGGGGTGCTGCGGACCGGCGCCGCATACCTGCCGCTGGACCCGTCCTACCCGGCGGAGCGGATCGCGTTCATCCGCGACGACGCCGGCGCCGCGCTCGTGCTGACCCCGCACGACGTGTCCCTCGACGGGACCGGCGACGCCGCGCCGGACGAGGCGCCGTCCCCCGATGACCTCGCATACGTCATCTACACGTCCGGGTCGACCGGGCGGCCGAAAGGCGTCGCCGTCCCGCACGGCGCGCTCACCAATCTCGTCGACTCGATGCGCGACCACCTCGGCACCCACGCCGGCGACACGTGGCTCGGCCTGACGTCGCTGTCGTTCGACATCTCCACCGTCGAACTGCTGCTGCCGCTGACCGTCGGCGCCCGGATCGTGCTCGTGCCACCGGACGGCCACCGCGACGCCGCCGCGCAGCTGCGGCTCATCGACCGGCACGCCGTCACCCACGTGCAGGCCACCCCGTCCGGCTGGCGGCTGCTGCTCGAGGCCGGCCTGACCCGCGGCGGCCTGGTCGCCGTCACCGGCGGCGAGGCACTGCCCGCCGACCTCGCCGCGCAGCTCGGCCCGCTCGTCGGGCGGCTCGTCAACGCGTACGGCCCGACCGAGACCACCGTGTGGTCGGCCCTCGCGGACATCACGCCCGGCGGCCCCGTTACCATCGGCGGGCCCGTCGCGAACACCACCCTGCACGTCCTCGACGACGCGCTGCGGCCCGTGCCGGACGGCATCGCGGGGGAGCTGTGGATCGGCGGGCTCGGCGTCGCCCACGGCTACCGCGGCCGTTCCGGGCTGACCGCCGACCGGTTCCGCCCGGACCCGTTCGGGGCGCCCGGGACCCGAATCTACGGCACCGGCGACCGGGTGCGGCGCGGCCCCGACGGCGGCCTGGAGTTCCTCGGCCGGGTCGACAACCAGGTGAAGCTGCGCGGGCACCGGATCGAACCCGGCGAGATCGAGGCCCGGCTCGCCGCCCACCCGACGGTGGCGCAGGCAGCGGTGACGCTCGCCGACCCGCACGGGCCGCGCGCCCGCCTCGTCGCCTACGTGGTGCCGGCCGGGCCCGTCGACCCGGACGCCCTGCGTGGACACGTGGCCCGGGCACTGCCCGGGTACATGGTGCCGGCCGAGTTCGTGGTCCTGGAACGGTTTCCGCTCACCCCGAACGGCAAGCTCGACCGGGCGGCCCTGCCCGTCCCCGCCGGCGAACGTCCGGCCGGGACCGTCGGCACCACGGCGCCGGCCGATGGCGGTACCGGCGACGAAACGATCGCCACGGTCACCGGAATCTGGCAGGAGGTGCTGCGCATCGATGACATCGGTCCCGACGAGGACCTGTTCGACCTCGGCGGGCACTCCCTGACCATCACCCAGATCGCGGTCCGCATCCGCAAGCGCCTCGGCGTCGACGTGCCGCTCGACGTCTTCTTCGACACCCCCACGATCGACGGCGTGGCCGCCGCGATCGCCGAACTGCGGGAGGCCCGATGAACACACCGGACACGTTCGCCGTCGTCGTCAACGACGAGGAACAGCACTCGCTGTGGAACGCCGCCGAGGAGCCGCCCGCCGGCTGGCGGCGCACCGGGTTCACCGGCAGCAGGGACGAGTGCGTCGCCCACATCGACGAGGTGTGGACCGACATCCGCCCGCTGAGCCTGCGGCAGCGGCTGGCCGCGCGATGAGCACGCTCGAACTGCGCGGCCGGGTCGCGACGATGGTCAGCTCCGCCACCGACGGCGAGGTCACCACCGAGGAGATCCTGACCGGCGGCGGATCCCTTGCCGCGCTGGGCGTCGGCTCCCTCGCGGTGCTGCGGCTCATCGACGCCCTCGACGACGAACTCGGCGTCCAGCTCGACCTGGACGCCCCCGGCACCCACCTCGACGACTTCGACGACCTGGTGCGCACCGTGCAGGAACGGGCGGTCCGCGATGACTGAGCTCCTCGCCCCGGCACGGGTGCCGTTCGCCGGCGCACGCTCCGGCAGCGGCCCGCTGACGTGGGGGCAGCGGGCCATCTGGCACGCGATCGGCCGTACGGTGCCGAACGACCACTACTTCAACCTGGACCGGATCGTCGACCTCGGCCCGCGCACCGTGCCGGTCGACGCCGCGCTCGGCGCACTGGCCGCCCTCGTGGCCCGGCACGAGGCGCTGCGCACCAGGCTCGGGGTCGCAACCCGTCAGGTGCTTGCCGCCGACGGCGTCCTCGACGTGCACGTCGTCGACGGCGGCACCGATCCGGCCGCCGCCGCGGCCCGCGTCCGGGACCTGCTGGCCGGGACCGCGTTCGACTACCGCGCCGAATGGCCGCTGCGGGCGGCGCTCGTCACCACCGGCGGCGCGGTCAGCCACCTGGTCCTGGTGCTGTGCCACCTCGCCACCGACGGCCACGGCGCCGAGGTTCTCGCCCGCGATCTGCGGCTGCTCGTGCGGCGCGGCACCCGCGGCCTGCGCGCCCCCGAGACCACACCGCTCGACCTCGCCGCGGAGCAGCACTCCCCGGAAGGGCACCGCCGCGGCACCACCGCCCTCGCGTACTGGGCCGAACAGTTCGCCCGCATCCCCGCGACCATGTTCGCCACGCCGGTCGCACCGCCCCGGACGCCGCGCTACTGGACCGGGCGGATCGTCTCCACGGTGCTGAGCGGCGCCGTCGACGCGCTCGCCGCACAGCACGGCGTCAGCGGCTCCACGGTGCTGCTCACCGCCGCCGGGGCCCTCGCCGCGACCGCCGGCGGGCACCCGACCACCGCCGTCATGCCGATCGTCGGCAACCGCTTCACCACCGGGCACCGCGACCTCGTCAGTACCCTGTCGCAGGACGGCCTGTTCGTCCTCGATGTCGACCGGCCCACGTTCAGCGCGCTGCTGCGGCCCGGCTGGCAGGCCGCGCTGCGCGGCTACCGCGCCGCCGCCTACGACCCCGCAGCCTGGGACGCGATGCTCGCCGACGCGGCCGCGGCCCGGGGCGTGGAGGTCCACCCGTACACCTGCTTCAACGACATGCGGCTCGTCGAGGGCCGCCCCACGCAGGCCGCGACCGAGCTGCGCGACACCACCTTCGACTTCCCGGCCACGCAGGACCGCGTCGCGTGCCGCTACTGCCTGCACATCACGAGCGACGGGCCGGCCCTGGTCGTGACCCTCACCGCGGACACCGCCTACCTGCCACCGGCCGCGATCGAAGGCCAGCTGCGGGCCATCGAGGAACTGCTGGTCCGCGCCGCCCGGGAAGACGTGCCGATGAACGCACTGACCGGACTGCTGTGATCCCGCAGGCGTACGCCCGGGCCACCTCCTGCGTGGCCGGGACCCCGCTGTCGTTCGCCGTCACCGGCGCCGCCAGGGTCGTCGTCACCGACGCGGTCACCGGCCTCGTCATGCTCCGGTCCGACGTGGACGGTCCCGCGTGGACACTGCGGGTGCCCGCGTCCTGGCCGTCGTCGCTGTACCGCGCGACGTTCGCCGCCGCCGGTGCCGTGCCACGCATCGACGGCGCCGGCGACGACGAGGCCTGGTTCGTGGTGCGCTCCGCCGTCCCGGCCGCACCGCTGCTGGTCTCGGTGCCGTTCGCGACGTGGCAGGCGTACAACCGGGCCGGCGTGCCGGGCGAGGGCCTCTACTACGCGGAGGAGCCGACCCGGGCGACCGCCGTCACCTTCGACCGGCCGGGCGGCGGCCCACCCCCGGAGCGGTGGGAGGAGCCGCTGCTGCGGTGGCTGCGTTCGGCAGGGTACCCGGTCGAGTACTGCTCCAACCTGGACCTGCACCTCGACCCGGCGATCCTCGACGCACACCGCACCCTCATCGTGTGCGCCCACGACGAGTACTGGACATGGGAGCAGCGCGACGCCGTGGAGGGTTTCGTCCGCCGCGGCGGGAACCTCGCCGTCCTCGGCGCCAACACCGCCTGGTGGCAGATGCGCCTCGAGGACGGCGGCCGCACCATGCGCTGCCACCGCGACGCCACCACCGACCCCGTGTCCACAGTGGACCCCGGCCGGACCACCGTCGAATGGTCCAGCGCCCCCGTCAACCGCCCCGAGAACACGATGACCGGCGTCAGCTTCCGCCGCGGCGCCGGCGCCTGGGGCGACGGCATGGCCGTCATCGGGCAGGAGACGTTCACGGCCAGGTTCGCCTCGCACTGGGTCTTCGACGGCACCGGCCTCAGCGACGGCGACAAGTTCGGCCAGGGCACCCTCGGCTACGAGACCGACGCCGCCGACATCGTCGAGGTCGACGGCGTCCCGCGCGCCACGGGCCGCGACGGCACCCCGCCGTCGTTCGTCGTGCTCGCCACCGCCGACCTGCGCCACTGGCGCCGCTACGGCCAGGGCGGCGCCGCCACCATGGGTGTCTTCGACCTCGGCGCCGGCACGGTCTTCACGGCCGCGACCGTCAACTGGGGCAAGGGCCTCAGCGACCCGGTCGTGGACCGCATCACCCGCAACGTCCTGGACCGCTTCTGCGCTACCGGCCCGGCCGGCGGCCGCATGACAGGCCAGGCCCCGCCCCACCGGCCCGCTGGCGACTGGACGGTCATCGGCCCACCGGCGGAGCTGCGGGCCCTCACCACCTGCGACGGCGCGTTCTACGCCGCCGCCGACGGCGGCCTGCTCACCCGCGAGGCCTGCGCCCAGAACCTGCCGTGGCGCCGCATCGACGACGCCCCGTCCGTGGTGTGCCTCGCCTCCCCGCGCGAGGCCGCCGGGGCGATGCTGCAGGGCCTGTGGGCGGTCACCTCCTCCGGCCGCCTCTGCTACCGCGACCCCGCCCACGACGCCCCACCGTGGACAGACGTGACCGCCGCCCCGCCGGGCACCCACAGCCTCGCCCTGTGCGACGCGGGCCTCTTCGCCGCCGCGGCCGGCGACACCCTCTGGTACCTGCCCGCACTGAACCTCGGCACCGGCGCCTGGCGCCCGATCGGCACCGCGGGCGGGACTGTCGCGCTGACCACGCTCGGCGGCCGCCTGTACGGCGTCACCCCCGCCGACCGCGTCGTCAGCCGCCCACCCGTGCCCAGCCCGCACCCGTTCACCGACGTGTGCGACGCGGCGGGCAGCCGCACCCTGGCCGCCCACGCCGGCCGCCTCATCGGCGCCGGCCCCGGCACCCCACTGCGCCACCGCCTCCCACCGCCGCACTGACCGACGGTGGCGGTACCTCACGTTTCTCACGGGCCGTCGGTCGTGTCACCGATGATCTGGTCGAACAGTCCGGTGGCGGTGGCCGTCGCAGCGCCGGCGGCGAGCAGTGCCACCGGCCAGTCCTGACCTGACAGCACCGTCAGCGCCGCCACAGCGACCCCGGTGGTGGCGGCGAGGGCCAGGATGAGAGTTGTGCGCACGCTCAACAGCTGGCGGCGGTCGTTCATGATGGGTCCTCCACAGGTCGGCTTCGTTGGCACCATCGAAAGACCGCCTGGACCGTTCGCCTTCGTCTGGCGAACGTGTGCTGGCGCGCACCCGCGATGACCTGCGGCAACGGCCGCCCGCTGCCAGCCGTTCACCGAACGGGTGAACCTTCTTGCGGTGCTCGGTACCCTGCCCTGATGGCGGTTCGGATTTCAGGTGTGCCGGTGGGAGATCACCGGAACCTGGTCGACCTCCTCAACGAGCTTCGCGCCCTCGACGGCCGGTCACTACGCAAGGTCGCCGAGACAGCGCCGTTCTCCCTCGGCCATCTCAGTGCGACGCTCGCGGGCAAGGCCATCCCGAGTCCGGAGACCGCCGAGTCCATTGCCCGGGAACTGGGTGCGTCCGGCGAGCAACAGCGCGCGGCCCGCAGATACGCCGAAGGGGCAGCGGCCGACAGGCCTGCCCGCCGTGCGGCGGAGGGCGGCACCACGCTCCCCATGCGGTCGGCGTACATGGAGCTGGTGAAGGAGAGGGTCGGCGGCGAACTGCTCGGCAGGGCCGCCGAGCTTGCTGACCTCGAGGCGTTCTGCCGCCACGACGCAGGGCCGGGATACACGTGGTGGCGGGCGGCCGCCTGGGCGGGCAAGTCAGCGCTCATGGCCTGGTTCGTGCTCCACCCGCCCGCCGACGTCCGCGTGATCTCGTTCTTCGTCACGGCCCGACGGCCCGGACACCACGACCGCGCGGGCTTCGTTGATGTGCTGCTGGAACAACTCGGTGGCCTGCTCGGCATCCCGCCCCCAGCGCTGCTGACCGTCGCCACCCGCGAGGCGCACCTGCTCGACCTGTTGACCGAAGCGGCCGCCCAGTGCAACAGGCAGGGGCTCCGTCTCGTTCTGGTCGTCGACGGCCTGGACGAGGACCGTGGCGTCACCGCAGACGCCGCATCGCACAGCATTGCCGCACTCCTGCCGGAACGGCTGCCGCACGGCATGAAGGTGGTCGTGACGGGCCGCCCGAACCCGCCCCTGCCGTTCGACGTCTCGGACACACACCCGCTGCGGAGCCCGTCGGTGGTGCGGAACCTCGAACGCTCACCACACGCCGCCGCCGTGCGCGGCGAGATGGAGCGGGAGCTCCGCCACCTCCTGCGGGGTACCCCGCAGGAGCAGGGCCTGCTGGGCATCCTGGTGGCGGCCGGTGGCGGTCTTACCGGCAACGACCTCGCGGCACTGACCGAACTCGACCCGATTGAGATCGAGGACCTGCTACGCGCAGTGACGGGCCGTACGTTCGCGAGCGGCGCCGCACGGTGGCGACCCGAGGAGAGCGTGTACACCCTCGGTCACGAGAAGCTGCAGGAGCAAGCGGTCCGGGCGCTCGGCCCCACCAGACTCCAGGGCTTCCGGAACACGTTGCACCGCTGGGCCGACTCCTATCAGCAGGCCCACTGGCCTCGGGACGCGCCCGAGTTCCTCCTTCGCAGATATGTCCAGTTCTTGATCGACATCGGCGACACGGACCGCATGGTGGCCTACGCCGCCGATCGCGAACGACACGACCGCATGCTCGACGTGAGCGGCAGCGACAGCGCCGCGTTGGCTGACGTCGAAGCCGCCCGTGCCGTCCTGCTCGCGGCCGACCAGCCAGATCTAGTGGCGATGAGCCGGCTGGCCGTTCACCGGGAACGCCTGCTGTACCGCAACGCCCGCATTCCGGACGAGTTCCCCGCCGTCTGGGAGGCACTGGGGAATCGTTCACGTGCGGAGATGCTGGCCCGGACGATGATGCATGGCGAGGCGGCAACAGGAGATCCGTTGATCCTGCTCGCGGAGGAGGTCGCGCGCAGCGGCGACTTTACGGCGGCTCGACTACTGGCCGAGGACGCAGCGGTTCGTTTCCACCAGCGGCGCACCGCACTGCACGGGTTAATCGCAATCGCAGCCGAAGCGGGTCGCCTGGACGTTAGGGACGAATTGACCGATGCGGCACACGCTGCGGTCAACGCGGTGACCACAGATGATGAATTGCACGACAATTTACTCTCAGCACTCGCGGGGGTGGTTGCCGTCGCCGGTGACGTCGTTCGCGCGGTGGAGATCTTGTCCGAAATGCGTACTCTCGGCCGAGAGTACGGCGAGGCGCTGACACGTATTGCAGTCGCCGCAGCCCGCTCAGAGCGATCCGATGTCGTCCATGTCCTCACGCGCTTCTGGAGTCCCGAAGTCATCAACGATCCGCCCCAGTGGGCGTTCGGCCAGTTCGTACGGCTTGCCGCTGCAACGGGCGACGTCGTGAGCGCGGAAACGATGCTTCGAGCAGTCACAGATCCCGTCGAGCGCTGCCGGTCACTTGCTGCGCTCGCGGCGGTAACGCCTGCCTCGAAGGCGGCCGGGTATGCGCGTGCCGCAGCCGTCCTCGTGGAGCACGTTCCGGAGCGGGCAAGGAACGGAGCGCAACTCAGCGTAGTGCGGGCGTGGATCGGTGCCGGGGAAGTGCAAGCGGCAGTTGATGTGACGAAGCAGATGGATGACGACTTCGTGCTCAACCGAGCGCTGTCGTTGTTGGTGCCGATACTGGCGTCAACTCGCGGCATCGATGAAGCCACAAGCCTGGCGCGCATCTCACGACGCTCACATCCTCTCTCGGAATCGCCGTGGCTGGCGCTCGTGCAGGCGGCTGCCGACGTGGGAGACCTTGACCGCGCCGAGGTGATCGCAGGTGGTCTCGAGTCCAGATCTCGCGCGCTCGCCTTAACGGTTGTTGCGGACCGGCTGGTCGGCGTCGGCAACCATGATCGCGCGACGATGGTTGCCATTGAGGTAGAACGCCTGTGCCGAAACGAGATCGGGACGGAACATCCGGTCGAGGCGATGGCGGGACTCGCTCTCGCGTTGCTGGAGCAGGGATGTCGTGACGAGGCAACGGCTCTCGCCCTTCGCATTGCCAAGGCGATCGATCGGGACACGCTCTACGATCCGGACCTTCTCTGCGAGAGACTGGCCATGGAGCTCGCAAATGCCCAGGCAATCGACGAGGCTGAGACTCTGGCCCTGGCCGTCGATCCAGGCGGTGACAGTTGGATTCGACAGGTCGTTGCGGCCAGATTCGTCGAAGCCGGCCTGCCCGATCGTGCGGCGCGGCTCGTCGACCCGGCATTCATTGCCGCGATCCAGCACGCTGATCCCACCGAGGATGCAGAGCAGCCAACCCAGCGGTTCGCGGCGCTTGCGTACGTGGACCACGAGCCGGCACTGCACGCCATCTTCCGAGAGGCCGAATCCGACGAGCGGGTAGCCATCTGCACTGCGCTGGCCGAGCGTGGCAGGTTCGAGATGGCGACGTCCTGGGCAATGGAGATCGACGATCTCGATGAACGTAGCTGGGCGCTCGCCGCAGTCGTGGAACCCGCCTGCAGCGCCGGCTGGGTCGACGTCGCCGAGCGGACAGCCCTGGCGATCCCCCAGGACTATGAACGGGCCAAGGGGCTGGCCACTGTGGCGGCATACAGTCCAGGTCACACTGAGCGCGCGGCTGCGGCCGAGGAAGTCGCCCGTGGCGTGCGGTTCGCTGAGGAACGATCGGGGGCGCTCGCGGCCGTCGCCGCTGCGATGCTCGCCACCGGCGATCTCGAACGGGCATTGGCCGTGGCTCGCAGCATCGACCTGCCCGCGGAGCGAGCCAAGGCCTTGCTGGGGATCGCCGACAACCTCGAACGGCCGGTCAGACGGAAGATGATTGCCGAGGCACTCGCGTTCGCCCGATGGGACGCAGTCCTGCCATGGCTGCTCAAGGATGAGCCGAGTGCCCTGCCTGCCATCGTCGGCGAGATCGGCTAGCACGCTTCGATCCGTGCCGTCCACGCCGGGCCGAACCGCACCGGGTGGTGGGCGGTGGCTCGTACACTCGGCGCATGGCCGGTCATCGATTGAGCATCGATCTCGGCACCACGAACACCGTCGCGATGCTGGGGTTGCCGGACGGGCGGATCCGGTCGGTGGTCATCGACGGGTCGCCGTTGTTGCCGTCGGCGGTGCACGTGAGCCGGGGCAGGTCGCCGGTGGTCGGGCGGGATGCGCTGCGGGCGGCGCTCGGTGAGCCCGGTGGGCTGGAGCCGAACCCGAAGCGGCGCATCGACGACGGGCGGCTGCTGCTCGGCGGCGCCGAGGTCACCGTCGCAGCGGCGCTCGCGGCCGTGCTCGGGCGGGTCGTCGACGAGGCGCGGCGGGTGACCGACGACGCGCCGGCCGCGACGACGCTGACCTTCCCGGCGGCGGGGGGCGCGGCGCCGGGGCGTGCTGGTCGAGGCCGCCGCACTCGCGGGCATCGACGCGCCGCGGCTGCTGCCGGAGCCCGTGGCGGCGGTCCATCACTTCCGGGAGGTGCTCGGTCACCGGGTGCGGCGGCGGCAGGCGCTCGTGGTGTTCGACTTCGGCGCCGGTACCGTCGACGTGTCCGTCCTGCGGCGCACGGGCCGCCGCCGCGAGCACCCGGACGGGCCGCGGTTCGACGTCGTCGCGACGGGCGGGCTCGACACCCTTGGCGGTCTCGACCTGGACGAGGCGCTCGTGCGGCACGTCGGCACCGTGTACGGCGAGCGGCATCCCGAGGCGTGGCAACGCCTGGCCTCGCCGCAGACGCTGGATGACCTTCGGCACCGAACGACCCTGTGGGACGAGATCCGCGCGGCGAAGGAGACGTTGTCGCGGCAGACGGCGACGACGCTGTACCTGCCGATCGTCGGCGACGAGGTGCCGCTCGGGCGGGAGGAGTTCGAGCGGCTGACCGCGCCGATGATCCGGCATGCGGTGGAGACGGCGGCGGCGCTGCTGCGGGGTTCGCGGGTGGATCGGCGTTCGGTGGCGGCCGTGCTCCTGGTCGGTGGGTCGAGCCGGATCCCGCTGGTCGCGACGATGATCCATCGGCTGCTGGGCGTCGCGCCGACGATGCCCGAGCAGCCGGAGCTGGTCGTCGCCGAGGGGGCGCTGCACACGCCGGACGGCGCGGCCACGTTCGCCACGACCGTCACGGAACCGCCCGTGGCGCATCCGGCGCTGTCGGGGTACCGGCGGCCGAACGATGAACCGCCAACCCCACCGGACCCGTGGCCCGCCGTGACCGACCCTCCGCCGACAGCACCGCGGGCTGCAACGCCGCCGGTCGAACCGCCCGCTGAGCCGCCGCCGGTTGAGACGCAGCCGGCCGCCGAACCACTCACGCCGCCCGACCCGTGGCCCGCGGTCGCGGCCGCGTCGGCCGCCGAACAGCCAGGCGGCGACGACCGGCGGCCAACGACCCCGGTGCCCGAACCGGAGCCGAGCGGGCGGGTCACCGCCGTCGCGCTGCTCGTCATCACCCTGGTGCTCACCACGTGGCCGTCGCCGGCCTGCTGTCCGGCGACGCCGACGGCGGGCGCGGGCCCGGCACCGGAACCTCCCGCACCGCCGCGCAGGCCGCGCCGACCGCGATCGGCCTCGGTGACGCCCTGCTGTCCAACCGGTCGATCGCCAAGCAGGGCAAGGGTTCCGTGACGTTCGTCGACCCGCGTACCGGCGCCGAGGAGGAAAGCATCAGCATCGCCGTGGGCAGTCCGAACCGGATCGGCACCGTCTCCCACACGGTGATCGTCGACGTCGAGGACGGCGGTCCCGACACGCTCGTGGCGTTCTTCTTCAGCGTCGTCGTGCCCGAGCAGGGTCTCAACCCGAGACGTGAGGAGCGGCGCGTCCAGGTGTACAGCCGCCGCACCCGCCAACGCATCGTCGACACGAACACTCCGCAGGCGCCCCCGCGCGGGTCGTCGGACACCACGTGGATGTCGTTCCGGGTGATCGGCGTCGACCCGAAAGGGTATGTCGTGCTGACGGTGCCCGACGCGATCGGCACGTCGCCGTTCGTGTACACGCAGGGCATCCGCCCCGGCCTGCCCAGCCGCGTCGTCGACCCGGGCTACTCACCCCCGCGGCTGACGGGCGTCGGGGTGCACGGCGGTGTCCTGCTCACCACCCGGTTCACGGCCGTCGGCATCGAGCTCAGCGGCTTCGACATCGGCTCCGGCACGCGGCTGTGGCGGCGCACGGTCGACGCGCGCGACGAGCCTCGATGCGTCGCGGGCCGCGCCGACACGTTCGTCGTGATGGGCGCCGGCATCCCGCTGGTGCTGAACGCCCGCACGGGCGCCACGGTCGTGGAGGGCTCCGTCCCGGCGTGCCTCACCATCGACCCGACCACCGCCACCGGCGTGCAGACCTCCTCCGGCCTCGCCGGCTACGACCTCGGCACCGCGGAGAAACTGTGGTCGCTGCCGTCGAGCCAGACCAGCGGCGTGGGGCTCAGCGTCCGCAGCGTCTACGGCGGCCGGGTGTACGTGACGACCCGCACCAGCCGCCTGGTCCTCGACGCCCGCACCGGCCGGCAGGTCGAGGCCGGCTGGACCCAGGCCCCGAAGGCGGCGTACGACGGCTGGTCGGTCTGGTCCACCGACAAGGGTGCGCTGGTGGCCCTGCCGACTCCGCTCGGCAGCAGCCCGCCGCGCTGACCTGCCGGCGCCGCGACCACGCTTCCCGCGCGCCGTCCTGCTCTCCGATCTCACCACCCTGGCCATGGCGCGGGTCGGCGGGCCCACGGCCGACTTCGCCGCCGTGCTCGACGCGCGGCAGCAGGACGCGGCCGGCACGTGGGTGTTCCTGCTGTTCGTCCTGGGCAACATCGTCGGCACGTTCCTGCTCAGCCTCGCCCTGTGGCGTTCGCGGGAGGTCGCCCGCTGGGCGGCCGCCGCCGTCATGGTGTGGCCGCCGACGCACATCGCGGGCCTGGTCGCCGGCGTGGAGTGGCTGGAGGTCGCCGGCGCCGCCGTGCAGGGTCTCGGCTTCGCCGCGGTCGGCGTCCGCCTGCCCCGCCGCGCCGCCTGACGGTGCGTGTCGCTGTGCCGTGGTCCTACGGGACCACCACGGCGATGACCCGGTCGGTGGGCAGGGCGCCGAGGCAGCGGGAGTCCATGGAGATGCCCCGGCTGTCACCCATGACGAACACGTGGCCGGCCTCGACCTCGACCGGGCCGAACCGGCGGGAGATGCAGCGGCCCGCTTCCGGCGGCTGCTCGATCGAGGAGTTCTCCCCGAGGTACGGCTCGTCCAGCGCGACGCCGTCGACCGTCACCCGGCCCTCGATGTCGCAGCACGCGATCACGAACCCTTCGACCGCGACCACGCGCGCCACCGACGGCCCGGACCCGCGACCCCAGGACTCGGGGGGACGGAACACCACCACGTCGCCGGCCGTGGGCCGGTAGGTGCCCTCGGCGACGACCTTGGCGGTGAACTTCTGGCCCGACGTCAGCAGGGGCTGCATGGCGTCGGTCGGCATCGTGTACCGCTTCGTCTCCGGCAGCTCAGGTGCCGTGGCGCAGCCGCTGAGCAGCAACGCCACGCACAGCAGGGACCGTGACCACATCCGGCGCACGATACACCGCGCGCCGTGAGCGGGGTCACCCTGCGCTGCCCGGTTCAGTATGATCTGCCGCGATCGATCACATGACGACGCGACGGTTGGAGCGGGCACATGGACGAAGGCGACGACCTGAACAGCCCACCGCCGCCGGCGGGCGCTGCCGGCGACGCACCGGCCGGGCCCACCGCCAAGCCGGAGGCTTCCGGCGACGTCCCCGCCGAAGCGGCCACCGGCGCGCGGCGGGGACGCGGGCGGAAGATCCTGGTCCGGTCGCTCGTGGCGCTCGTCGTCGTCGCCGCGCTCTGCGCGGTCGGGGGCACCTACTACTTCGACCAGGTCGCGCTCCCCGAGGACCTCAGCCTGGAGCAGTCGACCACGATCTACTACGCCGACGGCACGACGCCGATGGCGCGCATCGGTGACAAGAACCGCACCGTGCTCACGATCGACCAGATCCCGGTCGACGTCCAGCACGCGGTCGTCGCGGCGCAGGACGACACGTTCTACACCAACAACGGCGTGGACTACGGCGACGCGGTCGGGGCGGCATGGAACCACGTCACCGGCGACGGGCGGCGGGGCGCGTCGACGATCAGCCAGCAGTACGCGCGGCAGTGGGCCGAGCTGGAGGGAGCGTCGTACTCGCGGAAGCTGCGCGAGTCGGTCATCGCCATCAAGCTCAACGACGAGTACACCAAGGATCAGATCCTTGCGATGTACCTCAACATCATCTACTTCGGGCGGGGCGCCTACGGCATCCAGGCCGCGGCGCTGGCGTACTTCGGCAAACCGGCGAAGGACCTGACGCTCGCCGAGGGCATCGTCCTGGCCGGGCTGATCGACAACCCGGAGGGCAACAGCGGCAAAGGCAGCCCGTTCGACCCGACGGTCGACGCGCAGCAGGCCCACGCACGCTTCGACGAGATCAAGCGGCAGATGATCGCGATGCACTTCGTGACGCCGGAGGACGCCGACCAGAAGACGGCCTATCCGGCCAAGGTGCTCACGGCGGCGGAGGCCCGGGCCAACGCGGTCAACGTGCAGGGCGGCATGGACAAGCCCGAAGGGCTGATCGTCCACCACGTGCTCGCCGAGGTCGCCGCGCTGACCGACCCGAAGACCGGGCAGCGGCTGTACGAGGGCACCGCGCCGGACGGCGTCAAGCATTTCGACGCGATCCGCAACGGCGGGTTGAAGATCGTCACCACCATCGACCGGACCGTGCAGCAGATCGCGGTCCGCGAGGCGAGCCGCAACGCCGAGTCGAACATGGGCCAGCAGCCGGCGAACCTGCAGGCCGCCCTCGTGGCGGTCGAGCCCGGCACCGGCGCGGTCAAGGCCTACTACGGCGGCGACAGCGGCAACGCCGGCGACTACGCCGGCTACCACCGCGATCCGGTGCTCGGCACGGGCGAGGAATCGTGCTGCGGCGGCCACCCGGGCGCCCCGTTCAGCGTGTACACCCTCGCCACCGCCCTGATGGACGGGTACTCGACCGACTCGTACTGGAACGGCGAGTCGCCGCAGGACTTCCCGGGCAGCGGCCGCAGCATCAAGATGAACAACCCGGTGCGCAACGTCGGCGAGACCACCGCGGCCGCACCGCAGTGCAGGTCGGGGTCCCCGAAGTGGTGCACCCTCGATGAGGTCGCCGTCATGTCGCTCACCGCGCCGCTGTTCGGTGTCGCCGAGAAGGTCGGGCCGGCCAAGGTGATCGACACGGCCCGCGCCGCGGGGATCACCGAGATGTGGGCGACCGTCGACGGCAAGGTGCAGAAGGTCGACGTGGCGGGCAACAACGGCCAGGCGGTCTTCCCGAAGTACTTCAACACCGAGGTCGCGATCGGCCAGTACCCGGTGACCGTGCTCGACCAGGCCGCCGGCATGGCCACGTTCGCCGCGCGAGGCCTCGCGGCCCGGACACACTTCCTGAAGGAGGTGTGGACGAACGGCAAGAAGACCTGGACCGAAGTGGTGGCCCCGAAGCGCATCCCGGGCTTCACCGAGCAGATGGCCGACGACCTCAACGGCGTGCTGCAGGCAGTGCCGCAGCACTACGGCCTGAAGATGCACGACGACCGGCAGGTCGCCGGCGCGGCCGCGTCGTGGCAACTCGGGCCGACCACGGCCAACGCCCACGCGTGGATGGTCGGGTACAACGCCTACGACCCCGCCGACAAGTCCAACGGCCTGGCGGTGGCGGTGTGGGTCGGCAACAAGGCCCAGGAGCAGGCGATCGTGGACAGCAGTGGCAGGAGCATCATCGGCGGTACCCTGCCCGGCACGATCTGGCGCGACTTCCTCGACGACGCGCTCACCGCGCTGAAGGCGCCGCCGGCGGTCTTCCCGGCAAAGCAGGGCACCGGCGACAAGAAGGTCGGCACCGGGATCTCACCCGGGCCGTGAGCCTGCGGTGCGGGGCTGCCGCGGTCGGCGGCAGCCCCGCCCGAGTCGTCACGCGGCGGCGAGGACGTCCACGATGAACCGGAGCGCACCGGCCGGCCGGCCGCCTTCGGGGTTGTCGCCGTAGGCCATCGCGGCGGGGATGTCCAGCTGGACCCGGCTGCCGACCTTGACCCCGACGAGACCCTCGTCCCATCCCTGGATGACGCCGCCCATGCCGACCTGGAAGTCCAGCGGCTGCGAACTCTTCCAGGACGAGTCGAACTCCTTGCCGTCGGCATACGTGACGCCGACGTAGTTCACGGTGAGGTTCTGACCCTTCTGCGTGGCCGCGCCCTTGCCCTCGACCAGCGTGGTCACCACGAGCTTGGACACGGTGCCGGTGCCGGCGGTGGCCGTCGGCTTGGTCTTCAGCGCCGGGTCCGCGTCCGCGGGCAGCGGCGGGAACGCGGCCGGCTGCGAGGCGGCGTCGGACGCGGCGCCGCTGGTGCCGGCCGCCGGGGTCGACGGATCGTCGTCGCCCGAGCGCGCATACAGCGTGATGCCGACGATCAGCACCAGCACGGCCGCGGCGGCACCGACGATGCTGAGCACCCGCCGGCGCTTCTCCGCCGCGACGGCCCGGGCCTTGGCGGCCTTCGCCGCCGCGCGCTTCTCTGCCTTGCTCTTGTCCAGCTGGGTGCTGGCGCCGGCGCGCTTCGGCGCCGGGCCACGCTGCTTGTTCGCCACGCGATCGGTCACGGCAACACCATACGCAACGAACCTGGGAACACCACCCCAGGCCGTACCCACCACTTTCTCGTTAGGATAAGAATGATTCTGTACCGTCGCAATTCGTTGAACGGTGAATCAACCACTATTCACGTGCATCAATGACGGATTGCCGCTCGATATCCGTTGCGCCGGCCGCGACGCTGGACGGGTCCGATGAGCACGACACGAGGGGGCTTTTCGTCATGGCTCAGCAGAACGCACGCAACCGGATCAGCCGCCGCGGCATCCTTACCGGCGCGGGGGCCGGTGGTGTGGCCGCGGTCGCCGCCGCCGTCACCACCGGCGGCCCGGCCGCCGCCGCACCCGGCGACCCGGTCGTCCAGGGCGCCGACAACAACGCCGGCGCGGACCCCACCATCCTGCGCTCGACGTCCGACGCCGCGACGCTGGACGTGCGCAACACCGCCACCGTCGCCGTCGAGGCCACCGGCTTCGACGCTGGCGTCATCGGCTACTCCTCGAACGGCAACGGCCTCATCGGCCGCAGCGACATCGGCTACGGCATCATCGGCGTGGCCGGCGAGGCGGGCGGCATCGGCATCGTCGCCTCCGCCCCCGACGAGTACGGCAAGACCGCCCTCGCCGTGCGCGGCCAGACCCGCTTCAGCCGCAGCGGCACGGTCACGGTGCCCGCCGGCGCGAACAGCGTGACCGTCACCGGCCTGCACGTGTACGCCTCGACCCGCGCGCTCGCACTCGCCCAGCGCAGCACCGCCGCGTGGGTGAAGGCGGCCGTGCCGAACCCGGCCACCGGCGAACTGCGCCTGCACCTCAACGCCGCCGCGCCGGCCGGTGGTGTGCCGGTCGCCTGGTGGCTGCTGGAGGCCTGACCCCGGCTCGCCGTCGCCGTCTCCTCCGCGGGCCTGGGCCGCGGAGGAGACGGCCGCATGCGCACGTCGAGGTGATGTCGATGGATGCGGGTCGGGCTCTTCCCGAGCGGCCCAGGAGCGCTGACGGCCGCGCTGCGCGCCCGAGGCGTCCCGGAGGCCCGCCTGCCCGCACCCACCGTCGGCCCCCGCCGAGGTTCCGTCTGACTTCGGGCTTGATGCCTGAAGGGGGTTTCTTGAACCCGACGATGATCTTCGGGATCAGTCTCAGTCGTTGAACTCCGCCGGCATGTCGGGATCGCGGTAGGTGTTGGCGCCGGTCGTGATGACCTCCCGCAGCTCCGCGTGCAGGCGCTGCAGCTCCGCTGCAAGGACGAGACGCTCGGCGTCGCGCGCCTCCTCGGCAGGGGCGGTCCGGAACGTGGTCCAGGCCGTCTCGACGTCAGCGAGTTGCCTGCCGGCAAGCGCGGCAAGATGCCACAGCTCGCTGGTCGTCGCCGCGCCTTTCCTTCCGTAGCACCAGATGTTGTATCGCGCGTATTCGGCGCTCAGGCCTTCCGCGGCCGCCACGACACGTGCCCCGCTCACGGGCGAGGCCGCGATCTGAGCCAGCAGCTCGGGTAGCGACAACCTCGGTGACTCCTGCCTGCTCACTGTCGCCAGCATAGCGTTGGGTACAGCACTGGGCCGGGCACCGGAGCGTGCCGGTGCCCGGCCCGTGATCACTGCGAGAGCTGGCCGTCAGCGGTGGGCGCCGCCGACCTGGCCGCTGCCGGGGCGGCGGTGCGGGGCGGGATGCTGGACGTGTCGAAGGCGTACGTGATCACGGCGGTCGCGATCGCGTCCGCGTTCGTGTCCAGGGCGAACGTGTTGATGTTCCCGACCAGCAGGTACTGACTGCGCAGCTGGCCGTAGAGGGCAGCGTCGCCGCCCTTCTGGACGACGCGGAACAGGTCGTCGCACGGGTCGTGGTAGCACGGGTCGTAGGCGACGTCCGCGACGCCGCCGTACTTTGCGACGTCGGCCGCCGTCTTGATGCCCTCCGCCCCGGTGAACAGGCCGCCCGCCGGGATGTTGACGCCGGCCGCGATGAAGGGGCCGTAGTCGGAGCGGCCGGTGAAGTCGGCGGCGTTCGTCGACTGGCCCCGTGAGGCGAAGAAGGCCTCGAAGAGCTTCTCGATCTGCGCGGAGCCGGCCGGACCCGGGCCGGAGCCCTGTGCGGCGGAGTCGTCGCCGTCGTACACGCCGAACATGTAGTTGGGCGAGGCGACCATGTCGAAGTTCAGGTACAGCTTGATCTGCGCCTGCTGCTGCGGGGTCAACCCGCCCACGTAGAAGGTCGAGCCGACGAGGTTGGCCTCCTCGGCGCCCCACCAGGCGAAGCGGAGCTTGTTCACCGGCTTGGTCTTGGCCATCTGCAGGGCGGTCTCCAGCAGGGCGGCGCTGCCGCTGCCGTTGTCGTTGATGCCGTTGCCCTCGGGCACGGAGTCGAGGTGGGCGCCGGCCATGACGACGGTGTCGGCCTTGCCGGTCTTCGTCTCCGCGATGACGTTCTCGGTGTCGCGGATCTCCGCGATCGTCGAGGCCGTCAGGTGGACGGTCAGGCCGGGCGTGGTGGAGAACGCCTCGCCGGTGCCGTAGGACACCCCGACGGCCGGGATGCCGACGGGCGCGCCGAGCGTGCCGAGCAGCAGCGAATACCGGTCGGGTGCGGTGGCCGGGTCGCCGTTGCCCTGGTTCATCACGATCGCGCCGACGGCGCCCGCTGCCTCGGCGTTGGCCACCTTGGTACCGAACGGGCAGCCCCCGCGTTGCATGAGCGCGATGCGGCCGGTCACGGGGGTGGCGGTGAAGTCGGCCGCCTCGCAGCCGGAGGTGACCGCGACGCGGGGTGCGACGAGGTTGAGGTCGACGGGCACGACCGCCGCGGTCACGTCGCCGGATCCCGAGCACGTCATGAGGTCGTAGTCGGTGCCTTCGACGTACGTTGCCGGTACCGGCGCCGTCTGCGCGAACGACGAGCTGGTCTCGTCGCAGAAGTTGAACTGGAACGGCTGCCGGGTGACCTGGTAACCGGCGTGCTGCAGGAGGGCCGCGACGTAGTCGGCGCTGCGCCGGTGCCCGGGGGTGCCGGACGCGCGGTTGCCGCCGTTGAGGTCGCCGATGAGCTGGAACGCGAGCAGGTGGCGCAGGACACCGGGCAGCGTCACGGCCTTGGTCAGCTGTTTCGGGGTGGTGATGGTGGAGCCGCCGTGGGCTTCGGCGGGAGCCGTCAGGCCGATCGACCCCACCAGGATCGCGGCGGTGGCCGCGCCGAGGAATCTGCGAACCGAGCGAGACACCACGATGTGTTCTCCCCTCCGTAGTCGAGGTTCAGGGGTGCAATGTAGGCAGACGCGAGAGATCGATGATAGTCACTGATCATCTATTTGTGGGATCAGGGTGTCGAGGGTCGGCAGCATCGCCGCCGCCAGCAGCGCGCTCGCCGCCGCGACCCCGGAGGCGAGGACGGTCAGCGTGACCAGCCCGGCCGCCTGCGCGATGGCTGGGCCGGCGACGGCGCCGATCAGGGTTGCGAGGGCCTCGCCGCTGAAGAAGACGGCGCTGACCCGGCCGAGGACATCGTTCGGGAGCGTGCGCTGCGGCGTGGTCTGCGGCACGGCCCAGGACATCGACCCGGTCACGCCGATGGCGACGGCGGCCGGCAGCGCTACGGCCAGGCCGTGCGCGGTGAACAGCATCAGGAAGCCGGCCGCGGTCGCCAGGAGGCTCCATGCGTACAGCCGCCGCGGCTGGACCCGGTCGATGAGCGCCCGGGTGAGCGGGGCGCCGAGCAGGAACCCGACGCCGATCCCGGAGACGACCAGCCCCGCCTGGCGGGGGCCGCCGAGCTCGTTGACGCCGAGCGGGATGAGCAGAGCGCTGAGCGAGCCGTTGGCGAGGGTGAATACGGTGCTGATGATCAGCAGCCACAGCGTCATCCGGTGCCCGGCGATGGTGCGCAGGCCGTGCTCCAGGTCGGCACGCAGCTGCGCGACGGTGGTAGGGGTCGCCGCGGCGACCGGACGGCGGGTGGTGAGGGAGATGGCCAGCGCCGACGCGAGGTAGCTGGCGATGTCGACCCAGATCAGCACGGGGAACCCGAAGGCGAGCAGCAGCACGGCACCGAGCGGGGCGCCGATCAGCCGCACCGTGCCGTCGGTGAGCGCGGTCAGCGCGTTGGCGCTGCTGAGCAGGGGGCCGGTGCCGACGACCATCGGGGTGTACGCGTGCGCCGCGGGACGGAAGAGGATCGACCCGGCGCTCTCGGCCGCAAGCGCGGCGTAGATGACCCACACGGTGCCGGGGGAGTCCACGACGAGCATCGCGGCGACCACCACGGCCCGGAACAGGTCGGTGGCGAGCATGACCCGGCGCCGGTCCCAGCGGTCGCTGAGCACCCCGGCGAGCGGGCCGAGCAGCAGCAGCGGCAGGTACTCCGCGGCGAGGGTGAGGCCGGTGGCCATGAGCGAGCCGGTGAGCTCCAGCACGTAGGCCGGGACCGCGACGGTGAGCAGCCACGTGCCGAGCAGGCTGACGAACCGCCCGGCCCACAGCAGCCTGAAGTCGCGCACCCGCAGCGCGTCGAGCACGCCCGGCATCTTCACGGGGTGGCCAGGAACTGCAACTCCGCCAGCCGGCGGGCCTTGTCGGCGGCCTCCTCCCAGCCTTCGGTGGTGGCGCCGGCGCCGGCGAGGGCCCGGATCGCGGCGACCGTGCCGCCCTGGGTGATGGCGTACCGCAGGGGCGTGTCCCCGTTGCGGTTACGGGCGTCGATGTCGAGCCCGGCGGCGAGCAGCCGAGCCAGCAGCGACGCCGGGTCGGGCAGCCAGACGATCAGGTGCAGCAGGGTGAGCGCCTCCTCGGTGCACAGGTGCGGGTCGAGGCCGGCGTCCAGCCAGGCCGTCAACGCCGGTCCGTCGCCGTAACGGGCCAGTTCGGCCACCGCCGCACGGCGCCGGCGCAGCACACCCGGCAGCTTTACCTTCGGGTCGCGCCAGCCGATGTGCACGGCGAAACAGCCGGCCGGTCGCGGCCCGCCGAGTGCGTACAGGCTCTGCTCCCGCCGGATCTCCTCGGGCGGGTGCGGGATCCCGCCCGGTCCGATCTCGTGCTTTCCGGTGGTGCAGCGCACCGTGAACGGCGACATGTCGACCATCGGCTCGGGACCCAGCGCGGTGTCGTGCCCGGCGACCATTGCGGCGGCCACCAGCGGGTGCAGCTCGTCCAGGGACACCTCGCCGAGCCGGACCAGGTCGTGGTCGACGGGCCGTTCGACCCGGGCCAAGGGCAGCACCGGAGGGATGTCGGCGCGCTCGTCGGCCTTGGTGCGGACCCGCCGCTGGAAACCGTCGATCCACAGGCATTCACCGTCGAGGTCGATCAGCGCCTCCGGCCGCCCGACCTCGCGGGCCGCCGCCGCGAGCGTGGTCAGGTCGAACCTGGTCGCGGCCATGCGCTCCTCCAGCAGCGGCGATTCCGAGTCGAGGGCGTCGATGGCGAACCCGGCCAGCCGCCATGCCTCCCGCCACTTCCCGGCGTCCTGCAGAGCGATGACCTCCTCCGCGGTGCCGTGCGGGGAGGAGCTCAGGAACGGCAACCGGCCGCCGTGACGTGCCAGCAGGTCGCCCGTGCGGCGGGCGTCCCACCGCTCCCGGTTGGCGTGCAGCCCCCAGCGCAGATCGGCCGGGCCGGCGAAGCGCAGCACCAGCAGCGGTCCGGGGGTGTTGCGGTAGCGGGGCACGACCTGCAGGTGTCCGCCGGGGTGGGAGCTGAGCAGGGTCGGCTGCGGGCGCAGCGTGGCAGAGCCCGGCAGGAGCCGGGCCAGGTGCCACCGCAGCAGGTCGGGCGCCAGGTGCCGCAGGTCGTCCTCGACCGCCCCGGCGACGTCACGGCCGTGGTCGCGGGCGACGGCGGTCAGGTCGACGTCCACCTCGACGTTCGCGGCGGCACACGCGCCCCGCCAGTCACCGGCCAGCCGCCGCGACGTGGCCGCCTCGATCATCCACCGCGGCACCGCGAAGCGCCGCACCCGCCGCCAGCCCGCAAGCGGTGAAGTGTCAGCGCTCATCGATGAATCCTAGATCCTGGCGGCTTCGGGCGTCGGCCCTACGAGATCCGTGATTCACGGCAGGTCGGGGCGGTCCGCCCGTTACCGTCGAAACGGTGGGCAGGCTGGAGACGATGTGCCGGCGGATCTGCGCCGCGGTCCTCGCCGTGGTGGTGCTCGCCGCCTGCAGCAGCGCCCCTGGGACCGCACCGGGGTCGGGAGCGTCGTCGGCGCCCCCACCGTCCGGGGTGCTGGTCCTGTACGACACGACCGGCCAGTTCGGCGACCTGGGCGAGCTGTACGCGGTCCAGGCCGGCAATCTCGCCTCCCATTTCGGCGCGTGGGAGGCGCTGCCGGTGACCCGGTACACGGCCGGCAGCGCGCGGCGGCACCGGCTGACCATCTACGTCGGCTCGACGTACGACGAGCCGCTGCCCGACGCGTTCCTGGCCGACGTCGCCGGCGGCGCGCAGGTGCTGTGGCTGGGCGCGAACATCTGGCAGCTGATCGGCAGGTACGGCGGCACGGGCCTGCAGTCGGCGACGATCGACGAGGCCGCGGTCACCGCGGTCCGGTATCACGGCACGGAACTGACCCGCAATCCGGCGGCCGGCGCCATGGTCCGCGTCGGCATCGCCGCGGGCGCGGACGCGACGACGCTCGCCGACGCCGTCCTGCCCGGCGGTGCCGTGGCCCCGTACGCGGTGCGGGTCGGCCACCTCACGTACCTCACCGAGGTGCCGCTGACCTACGTGACATTCGACGACCGGTACCTCATCCTCGCCGACCTCATGTTCGACCTGCTCGACCCGGCGGCGCCGCAACGGCACCGGGCCCTGGTGCGCATCGAGGACGTCGGCCCGCACTCCGACCCCGCGCAGCTGCGGACCATCGCCGACTACCTGGCCGCGCGCAACGTGCCCTTCGCGGTCGCGGTGTTCCCGGTGTACGACGATGCCGGCGGCGTCTACTCCGGCGGGGTGCCCGCGCACAAGACGCTCAGCGGCGCGCCCGCCGTCGTGGAGGCCCTGCGGTACATGGTCGAGCGGGGCGGCGCCCTGCTCATGCACGGCTACACCCACGGCATGGCCGGCGCGAAGAACCCGTACGGCGTCAGCGCCGAGGACTACGAGTTCTACCGCGCCCACGTCGACGCCGACGGCGTGGTCGTGCTGGACGGCCCGGTCCCGGACGACTCGGCGGCGTGGGCGCTCGGCCGCCTCGCCGAGGCCCGCAAGGAGTGGACGGCGGCCGGGCTGACCCCGCCGGACATCTGGGAGTTCCCGCACTACACGGCGAGCGCCGCGGACTATCGCGCGATCGCGTCGGCGCCCGGGATCCGCGCCCGCTACGAGCAGGTCCTGTACTTCTCCGGCGTCCTGTCCGGCGCCCCGGCCGGCACCCGGTCGGTGAGCCAGTTCTTCCCGTACGTGGTCGACGACGCCTACGGCACGCCCGTCATCCCCGAGACCCTCGGCAACGTGGCGACCCAGCGGTTCAACCAGCACGGGGTCCGGCTCGGCGCCGACCTGCTCGCCTCCGCGCGCCGCCAGCTGGTCGTACGCGACAACGTGGCGAGCTTCTTCTACCACCCGTTCCTGGGCCTGCAGTACCTCCCCGAACTGGTCGACGGCATCCAGCAGCTGGGCTACACCTTCGTCCCCGCGACCTCGCTGCTGTGAAGGCTCCCGTCAGCCCAGCGTCCTCATCCAGCCGGCGATGGCCTGACCGATCTCGTCGGGCGAGTCCTCCTGGACGAAATGGATCCCGGCGACCGTCACCTCGGTCTGCGCCGGCCACCCGCGGACGGTGTCGAGCAACCAGTCGCTGGCGAGGATCGCGCCGGGCTCGGCCTTCACGAACAGCTTGGGCACCTCACTGGTCGCCAGCCAGTCCGCGTAGGCGTCGGCAATCGCGGTGACGTCGGGCGGCTCGCCCTCGATGGGGATCTCCCGGGGCCACGTCAGTGTCGGCCGCCGCCCCTCACCGGGCTCGTCGAACGGTCGCCGGTACTGCGCCATCTCCTCGGCGGACAGGGTGCGCAGGACGGCCTGCGGCAGCACCTCCTCGACGAAGATGTTGTCCCGCAGGACCATCTCCTCGCCGGCCTCCGAGCGCAGCGCCTGCAGGAGCGAGCGCTTGCCCATCGTGTCCCAGTGGTCCCAGGCCTGCGACCGAACGATCGCCTCCATGTATGCGATACCCCGCACGGCCTCGCGGTGGCGATTGGCCCAGTCGAAGCCGAGGGCCGAGCCCCAGTCATGAACGACGAGGGTGACCCGCTCGCGCACCCCCAGAGCATCGAGCAGGGCGTCGAGGTGGCGGCGGTGCTCGACGAAGCGATACGAGCCGGGGCCGGAGTCGGGCAGCTTGCCGGAATCGCCCATGCCGATCAGGTCGGGGGCGATGCAGCGGCCCTGCGGCTCCAGGTGCGGCAACACGTTGCGCCAGAGATAGGACGAGGTGGGATTGCCGTGCAACAGCACGATGGGGTCACCCTCCCCGACCTCCACGTACGCCATCTCGACGCCGAGAACCTGCCGGCGCTGCTTCTGGTACGGAAACGCCGCAGAGACCATGTCCTCGCTCCCTCCGGGAGTAGCCGAACACCATCGCTGCCCGCGTCATGGACCTTTACGCCCCGCCAGCCAAGATCAACCCGCCGGGCGGGGCGACAAGCGGTGCGGCAGCTGCGGCGGCTGACCCCGGCTCAGTCGCGGCGGGGGGCGGCCGGGGGAGCGCTGAGGCCGACGGTGAACAGGCGGCGGTCCACCTCGTTGAGGGCCAGCCGGAGCGCGCCGAGGGCGACGCTGTCCGCGCCGAGGGTCGAGGCGCGCACGTCGGGGACACGCAGGCACAGCTTCTGCAGCTCGCGGCGCAGCGGGTCGAGGACCAGGTCGGCGGAGCGGGAGAAGCCGCCGCCGAAGACGACGACCTGCGGGTCGAGGGCGAGCACCAGGGCGGCGGTGCCGACGGCGATGTCCTTGACGTAGCGGCTGACCGCCGAGAGGGCGTCGCGGTTGCCGTCGCGGGCGGCGTTGAAGACCCAGGCGGCGGCGTCGTCAGGGCTGACGGTGGGCGGCACGCCCGGGCACCGCTCGAGGTGCGACGGCGCGGCGAGCCAGCGCACCGCCTTCAGCGCGCCGATCTCACCGGCGGCGCCGCCGAAGCCGCGGCGCAGGACGCCGTCGATGATGAGGCCCGCGCCCATGCGCATGCCGGCGAGGAGGAAGACGATGTCGTTCGCGTCGCGGGCGGCGCCGCGCCAGCGTTCGGCGAGCGCGGCGAGCTTGCAGTCGTTCTCGACGATGATGGGGCAGGTGAACCGGTCGCTGAGGTGCGCGGCGAGGTCGACGGTCTGCCAGCCGGGCAGCGGCGTGAACAGGGTGGTCTTGCCGGTGGCGTCGACCGGGCCGGTGACGCCGACGGTCACCGCCCAGATGTCCTGGTTGGACTTGCCCGACTCGGCGAGGCAGGTGACGAGGACCTGGTCGAGGGCGGCGAGGCGCTCGCTCGGGTCGGCGTCCGCGGCGACCGGCCGGCGGGCCGTGTGCACGACGTTGCCGTCGAGGTCCGCGAGCAGCGCCAGGACCTTGTGGGCGCCGACGTCGACGCCGATGACGTGCCCGGCGGTGGCGCGGAAACGGTACCGCCGGGCGGGGCGGCCGACGACGCTGCTGCCGTCCGGCTCGACGACGGTCGCCCATCCGCCGGTGACCAGTCCCTGCGCGATCACGTCGACGGCGGGGCGCGACAGGCCGGTCAGTTTCGCCAGCTCGGTGACGGTGGCCGGCGGCTGGTCCCGCAGGGCGCTGACGATCGTGAGCGAGTTGAGCTCACGCAGACGCGTCAGGTCGGTCCCCGAGATGACCTGATCTGTCACAGTTACGCCCCTTGACGTGCGATGGCGAGTGCCCCACCAATATTGCTATGGAGTTTACAAAGTACCTCGGGAATCGCAAGCCCGTCACGATTGCGGTGGTCGGCGCGGGTCTGCGCGGTCAGACGTACGCCCGGCTGGCCGAGACGACCGGGGCGGGCAGGGTCGTCGCGGTCGCGGAACCCGACCCCGCGCGGCGGGCGGCGTTCACCGAGGCGCACCGGCCCGCGTCGGTCTTCACGGACTGGCGGGGGCTCGCGGACGCCGGGCGGCTCGCAGACGTGGCCGTGGTCGCGACCCAGGACCGGCTGCACGTCGAGCCGGCCGTGGCACTCGCCGGGCTCGGGTACCACCTGCTGCTGGAGAAGCCGATGGCGCCGACGGAGCCCGAGGCGCGGCGGATCGCGGCCGCCGTCCATGAGGCCGGGGTGATCGGTGCGGTGTGCCACGTGCTGCGGTACACCGACTACACCCGGGCGTTGAAGGCGCTGCTCGACGCGGGCCGGATCGGTGCCCTGGTCAGCGTCCAGCACCTGGAGCCGGTCGGCTGGTGGCATCAGGCGCACTCGTTCGTGCGCGGCAACTGGCGCCGGGAGGCCGACTCGGGGCCGATGCTGCTGACCAAGTCCTGCCACGACCTCGACTGGCTGGCGTACCTCATCGGCGCGACCCCGCGGTCGGTGGCGTCCTTCGGCGGCCTGGCCCATTTCCGCCCCGAGCACCGCCCGGCCCGCGCGGCGGACCGCTGCGTGGACTGCGCGGTCGAGGCGGCCTGCCCGTATTCGGCGGTTCGGCTGTACACCCGCTGCCTGGACGACGGCGAGGACTGGCCGCTGAACGCGGTGACCGGGCAGGGGACCCGGGAGGCGGTGCTGGAGGCCCTGCGGGACGGCCCCTACGGCCGCTGCGTCTACGACTGCGACAACGACGTCGTCGACCACCAGGTGGTGGCGCTGCAGTACGACACCGGCGTCACCGCCACGTTCACGATGACGGCGTTCACGCCCATGCAGCGCCGGCAGACGCGGCTGTTCGGCACCCACGGCAGCATCGACGGCGACGGCCGGCTGCTGCGGGTCACCGACTTCCGCACCGGGCTCACCGAGACCGTCGACACGCACGGTGCCGGCGGTCACGCCGGCGCGGGCCACGACGGCGGCGACGAGGGTCTGGTCGCGGCGTTCCTCGCCGCCGTCGCCGAGCGCGACCCGGCCCGCCTGAGCTCCGACATGGCGACGAGCCTGGCGTCGCACCGCGTGGTGTGGGCCGCCGAACGGGCCAGGACCACCGGCACCGTGGTGAGCCTGTGAACGCTCAGCGCGGCGGGGCGGGCGGTCCCACGGCGGTGCCGAGAAACCCGCCGGACTGCCGCGACCACAGCTGCGCGTAGAGCCCGCCGCGCTCCACCAGCCCGTCGTGCGTGCCTTCCTCGGCGATCCGGCCGGCGTCGAGGACCACGATCCGGTCCAGGTGGGCGATGGTGGACAGCCGGTGGGCGATCGCGATCACGGTACGTCCGGTCATCACCTCGCTGAGGGTGTCGTGGATGGCGGCCTCCGCCTCGGAGTCCAGCGCCGAGGTCGCCTCGTCCATGACCAGGATCGGGGCGTCCCGGTAGAACGCGCGGGCCAGGGCGATGCGCTGCCGCTGGCCACCGGACAGGCGCACGCCGCGCTCGCCGACGTGGGCGTCCAGTCCGGCGCGGCCGGCCGTGTCCCGCAGCGCGGCGACGAACCCGTCCGCGGACGCCCGGCGCAGCGCGGCCCCGATCCGCGTGTCGTCGGCGCCGTCCGGACCGGCGATGTTCTCCCGGATCGAGCGGTGCAGCAGGGTGGCCTCCTGCGCGACCATCGAGATCTGCTCGCGCAGGCTGTCCTGGGTCACCGCGTGCCCGGCCGGCCGGCGGCGAGCGTGTCGACCAGGCGGCCGGCATAGCCGACGAGCCACACCTCGATCGCCGCGCACAGGACCGTGGTGGCGACCGCCGCGACTACGACCGGCCGGAGCGGCCGGAAGACCTCGACGACGAACCGGCGGACGTCGCCGGGCAGGGGCCGCTCATCGGCGGCCGGGAACGGGTTGACGGGATTTTCGAACGGACCGAACACGGGGCGCCTTTCCGGCGGGGGAGATGGCCAGGGAACCGGGGCAACCGCCGGATGTCCTCATGATCGATCTCCTGTTCGTGTCGGTGTCCGTGCTGAGCTTATGCCACCGGCGGCGGCCCGCACCGGCCGTGGCGACCGGTGCGGGCCGGACCGGCTACTGGAAGGAGATGCTGTCGATGGTGACGGTGCTGTTGCCGCCGTACCAGAAGCCCATGGCGAGCTGAGCGGGGCTGGTGCGGCTGATGCCGTTGGCGACCAGTGGGATCCGGACGTCCTGGAACGCCGTGGTCAGGGCGGGGTGCCCGCCGCCGTCGAGGGTGTAGTCGCCGAAGACCTTGCTGGCCCCGCCGACGCTGAGGTTGAAGTGGGACTGTTCGCCGCCCGCGCCACCCTTGATGCGCACGACGAGGTAGGTGTACGCGGACACGTCCGTGCCGACGTCGCTGCCGAACCAGCCGCAGTTGTTGTACTGCAACGCCAGGGCCCCGCCGGAGACGACGCCGTTGCCGCCGCCGTTTCCGAAGCAGTTGCCGCCGGTCCAGCGGCCCAGGTCGTTCTTCGCCGCCGACGGGTAGGCCGGGGTGCCGTCGAAGTCGTCGAGGACCAGGCCGACCGGCGGCGGGGTGGCCGTCGCGGCGGTCAGCGGTGCCGAGGCGGGGGACAGGTTGCCCGCCGCGTCGCGGGCCCGCACGGTGTACGTGTACGAGCCGCCGGCCAGGCCCGTATCGGTGTACGAGGTACCGGCGGGCGCGGCGACCTGCGTACCGTTGCGGAACACCAGGTATCCGGTGACGCCGACGTTGTCGGTTGCGGGGCTCCACGACAGCGCGATCGACGTCGGTGTCGTCGCCGTGACGGCCAGCCCGGTGGGTGCCGACGGTGCCGTGCAGTCGGTGCAGCCGACGCCGACGGTGACGGTGTTGCTGGCCGCCGACGTGTTCCCGGCGGCGTCGCGGGCCGTCACCGTGTAGGCGTGCGATCCCGTCGGCACGGCGGTGTCGGTGTACGATGTGCCGGTCACCGTGGCGACGACCGTGCCGTCGCGGCGGACCTGGTAGCCGGTGACCGCGACGTTGTCGGTCGCGCCGCTCCAGGCCAGTGCGACGGAGGTGCCGGTGACGCCGGTCGCGGTCAGCGTCGGCGGGGTGGGCGCGACGCAGTCGGCGGTGCAGGAGCCGACGGCGACGGCGTTCGCCAGGATGTTGTAGCCCTTGGCTGCGTCCCAGGTGCCGGTGTTGGCGAGGCGGACCGAGTAGGCGGGGTTGGCGCGCAGCCCGGTGGCCTGGTCGGGCAGCCACAGCGCGAGCTTGTACGTGCCGGCCGTCATCGCCGGCAGGGTGACCGTCTGGGTGGGGACGGTGACGGCGCCGGGCCGCCACGTGCGCGGGTCGACGCCGTTGAGCTGCACGTTGTAACGGGACGTGCCGTTGTCGAAGACCAGGAACACGGGACGGGGCTTGACGATGCCGGCGTAGCCGTCGTTGGACAGGTGCGCGGCGAACGTGAACGGGCCGCCCGCCGTCGCCTGCGCCGTGTAGGTGGCGTCCTGCAGGCGCAGCCGGTAGCCGAGCTTGCGTTCGATGCGGGTGAACAGCGTCTCGGCCGGGTCGCTGCCGGACGGGGCGAGGTGCGCGGCCTTCCAGATGTCGGTGTTGACCGGCGCGTAGTCCTCGTTGATCTCGGTCCAGTGCTGGTGGGACAGCTCGTACTGGGCGTTGACCCCGGCGGCGTCGTTGGCGCCGCTGGCGTTGCAGGTCTCACCGCCGATCATCTTGTTGCCGCCGGTGGTGGTCGCCATGTCGTACACCCACTGCTTCTTGACCGACACGTCGAACCAGCCGAGCCACGAGTTCTGGTCGTAGGTGCCCATGTCGGCGGTGTCGGCGAGGAAGCAGTCGTCGTGGAAGCCGAGCCGGTCGCGGTCCTGGGTGGTCATGAGGCAGTTGTCCGGCAGCGGGCAGCCTGCCGGTGGCGTGGTGCGCTGCGCGAACTCGTAGTTGAAGATGGGGTAGCGGATGGCGATCGGCATCGTCGCCGGGGTGCTGCTGAGCAGCTTCTTGACCAGGCGGTACCGCACGGGCGCCTGGCTCTCCTCGGACGAGGCGGTGTACGGGCTGGAGTGCCACTCGCCCCAGGCACCGAAGAACCCGGCCTCCAGGTGCAGGATCACGTCGGCGTTGGCGGCCAGGACCGGCGCGAGCTGGTCGATGTGCCGCTCCATCTGCGGCTCGGTGACGGCGGAGTAGCCGTCCCAGACGTAGACGACCCGCAGCACGAGCTTCATTCCCTGCGTGCGGACGGCGGCCAGGCCGGTCCCGAGGTTCGTCAGCAGCGCCGGTGGCAGGTCGGCGGTCTGGTACTTGTCGAGGTGCAGGTAGCTGTGGATGAGCGTGTTGCCGTTCGCCCGGGCGCGGGCGAAGGTGCGGTCGAGCTGGTCGGGGTTGAAGCCGGGGATGGTGTTGCTGGCGTAGTCGTTGACGGCCGGGTCGTCGATGATCTCGTACCGGTTGTGGAAGCCGCGCTCGGGGTTGGTGAAGACGGTGCCGAGGTCGCCGGTGTAGGTGGCGGTCGTGGTCGGCGGGTCGGCGTGGGCGGCGCCGGAGGCGCCCGTCAGGGCAAGGGTGAGGACCGCCATGGCGGCGGCGATCCTGCGGAGGGTGAGGGTCATCGTTCTCCTTTGCAGCGACCGGCGCCGTCCACTGTGGACGGCGCCGGCACGATGGGTCAGTTGGTGAAGGAGAAGTGGTCGATGGAGATGCTGCTGTTGCCGCCGAACCAGAAGCCCATGGCGAGCTGGGCCGGGCTGGTGCGGCTGATGCCGTTGGCGGCCATGGGGATCTTGATGTCCTGGTAGGTGGTGGTGATGACGGGGTGTGCGCCGCCGTCGAGGGTGTAGTCGCCGAACACCTTGGTGGTGCCGCCGAGGCTCAGGTTGAAGTGGGTCTGCTCGCCGCCGGCGTTGCCTTTGATCCGCACGACGAGGTAGGTGTACGCGGACACGTCGGTGGCCACGTCGCTGCCGAACCAGCCGCAGTTGTTGTACTGCAACGTCAGCGCACCGCCGGAGACGACGCCGTTGCCGCCGCCGTTTCCGAAGCAGTTGCCGCCGGTCCACTTGGCCAGGTCGTTCTTGGCCGCCGACGGGTAGGCGGGATTGCCGTCGAAGTCGTCCAGGCCGATGCCGCCGCCACCCCCGCCGCCGCTGGCGTTGGTGGTGACGGTCAGCGGGCCGGACGCGGCCGAGGTGTTGCCGGCGGCGTCATAGGCCTGCACGGTGTACGTGTAGGCGGTCGACGCGGACAGGCCGCTGTCGGTGTAGGACGTGCCCGCCGTGGTGGCGACCTGGGTGCCGCCGCGCAGGACGCGGTAGCCGGTGACGCCGACGTTGTCGGTGGACGCGCTCCAGGTCAGCGACACGCTAGCGGCCGTCTTCGCCGGTGACGCCAGCCCGGCCGGGACGGACGGCGGCGTCGTGTCGGTGCCGCCGCCGGTACCGACGCCGATGCCGCCGAGGCCGAGCCATCCGTCGGCGTTCTGGGTGGCGTTGCCGAAGCGCAGCTTCTTCGCGGCCGGGCTGAGCGCTTCGAGGGGGTTCCTGACCCGCAGGACCAGCTGGTAGGAGCCGGTCGCCACGCCGGTGAGGCTGACGTTCGACTGGAAGTACTGCGGGTAGCCGAAGTCGCGGTAGGTCGGGTCGGCGCCGACGCCCCAGTCGGGGAACGCCCGGATCTTCAGCGGCTGCACGGTGCGCAGGTCCCAGGGAGTGTCCCAGGTCTTGACGACCGTGCCGGCGGAGTTCTTCAGCCCGAGCGTCATCGTCCACGGGTAGTAGAACGGGGCGACGCCGTTGTTGACGAGCGTGACGCCGACGGTGGCGCTGCTGCCGGTCACGGTGTTCGCGAAGTAGGCGTGGGTGGCGGTCAGGTCGTAGCCCATGAGCCGGACCGCGGCGGCGACGTTGGCGTCCGTGGGGGAGTAGCTCTGGCTGGTCTGGTTGATCTTCCAGGTGGTGTGCTCGAGCTCGATGCAGGCCTTCATGTTGTCGACCTGGCCCGAGCCGCCGGGCCATGAGGAGAACGCGGAGCTCTGAATCTCCGGACGGACCTCGCCGCCCATCGAACTGGTGATCCACTTGTTCTCGACGCCCATGGTGATCGCGCGTTGCAGCTGCGAGTAGCTCGCGCCGCCGAGCGACTGCGGCAGGGTGACGCCGGCGAGCGGCGAGCCCTCCTTGTAGCAGAAGGAGTCGTCGTGGTAGCCGATGTCGCGGGTGTTGGCGGCGCCGCCGGCGGAGTCCGGGTAGCGGATCTCCAGCTTGGTCGTGTTGAACGCCGCGTCGAACGCCTGGATGATCTGCGCGCCGTGGGCGTCGGTCGGCATGAGGTTCGGGTAGCCGTCGGCGGTGTCGGTGTCGAACGGCCAGGTGTGCCACTCGCCCCACAGGCCGACGATGCCGAGGTTGATGAACCCGATGCGCGGGTCGCCGTCGTAGCGGGCGCCGAATGCGGCGATGAAGTTCGACACCGCGCTGAGCAGGTACGGGCTGTCGTAGTCCGGGGACACGGTGCCCCAGAAGGTGTTGTTGCGGTACGTGACGTGCCCGTCGAGGCAGTGCGGGATGGAGTTGCCGGGGTGGCTGCCGGTGCCGCCCGGGTACTCCATGAAGAAGCGGATCGCCGCCTGGTTGCCGTAGGAGGCGATCTCGTTGAGCGCGGACTCCACGATCGACCAGTCGTAGCTGCCGCAGTTCGCGGCGTTGGTCATCACCTCGGACAGGCCGAAGTAGCTCCACGCGAGCGACCGCGGATAGCCGGAGTTCTGGTTGTCGCCCGGGAAGTAGAACCGGGCGAAGCCCTTGAGCGGGTTGTCGAGCGGGCTCGGGGCGGCGGTGAGCGGATGGTCGGTCAGCGACGGGCTCGGGGTGGCGGGCGGCGCCGGTCTGGCCGGCGGGCCGGCCGGGGCCGCGGCACTGGGCGGGGCCACGGCGAGCACGGCCGTAGCGGCGGCCGTGCAGAGTGCGGCGGCGAACGCGATGCCTCGCCGCCGCAGGGCGGTACGCATGGATGAGCCTCCGGGACGTGGGGTGTGCGGTCCCCGTACCTCGAATTGATACGAGGAGGTGTTGACAAAGTTTCCCTGAGCTTCATCATTATTAACGGCCGCCCACCCCTCGCCGCAAGACGCAAAACTCGAAGATTTTCGATGGACGAATCGAGGCTCGGATCGTGACGATGCGTAACTCCCTGGCGGTGACCGCCCCGCCGGCACCGGGCCCGCCCGGCCGGTGGGGGGCCGCGCCGTCACCGCGACGACCGGCGGGTCGCCTGGCTGTTCCTCGCGCCGGTGCTGGTCGGTTTCGCCGTGTTCTACCTGTACCCGACGGTCCGCGGCGTCTGGTACTCCGTCACCGACTACAGCCTGCTCAACACCCCGTCGTACGTCGGCGCCGACAACTACGAGAAGCTCGCGACCGACGCGCAGTTCTGGAAGTCGCTGCGCATCACCGCCTACTACGTGGTCGTCAACATCGGCACGCAGACGCTGCTCGGGCTCGGCGTGGCCGCGCTCATGCACCGGCTGACCCGTTCGGTCGTGCTGCGGGCCACCATGCTGCTGCCCTGGCTGGTGCCCAACGTGACCGTCGGCCTGCTGTGGATGTGGCTGCTGGACGCCAACCTCGGTTTCGTCAACCATCTGGTGTCCGCGGTGGGCCTGGAGCCGCAGGGCTTCCTGCGGTCGCCGGACCTGGCGCTGCCGTCCATCGCGCTCATCAACACCTGGGCCTACACCGGATACACCGCGCTGCTGCTCTACGCGGGCATGCTGCAGATCCCGCCGCACCTCTACGAGAGTGCCGCCCTGGACGGCGCCGGCGAACTGCGCATGTTCCGGCGGATCACGCTGCCGCTGCTGCGCCCGATCCTCGCCCTGGTGCTCGTCGTGTCGCTGATCGGCTCGTTCCAGATCTTCGACACCGTCGCCGTCACCGACAAGGTCGTGCCGGTCGGCGCCACCAGGGTCATCTACTACTACATCTACCAGCAGGCCTTCACGTACTTCCACATGGGCTACGCCTCGGCCGTCGCGATGGCGCTCGTGCTGATCCTCGGCCTGCTCACCGCCGTGCAGATGTGGCTGCTGCGCGCCTCGCGATCGGACCTCACCTGATGACCCGCCGTCTGCGGCCGGGCCGGCTGCTGGCCTGGACCGTCCTCATCGTGTTCCTCGTCGTCACGATCCTGCCGTTCTACTGGATGATCCGCACGGCGCTCACCCCCGCCGCGGACATCTACTCCGACAGCTCCGGCCTGGTGCCGCAGCACCCGACCATGATCAATTTCTGGAGGATCCTCGGCCTCGTCGACGAACAGGCCGCCCGCGACGCCGGCGGCTCCGGCGCGAAGATCAACTTCCTGCGGTACACGCTCAACTCCGTCATCTACAGCGGCCTCATCGCCGGCGTGCAGACCTTCTGCTGCGCCATGGCCGGCTACGCCTTCGCCCGCCTGCGCTTCCCCGGCCGGGACCTGCTCTTCGGCGCCGTCATCGCGGCGCTCATGGTGCCGCCCATCTTCACCCTGCTGCCCAACTTCGCCCTCGTGCGCAGCCTCGACGCCATCGACACCTTCGCCGGCATGGTCGCGCCGTCGCTGCTGATGACCCCGTTCGCCGTGTTCTTCCTGCGGCAGTTCTTCCTCTCGGTGCCGGCCGAGGTCGAAGAGGCCGCCATCATCGACGGCGCGAGCCGTTGGGGCATCTTCTGGCGGGTCATCCTGCCGATGAGCCGCGGCCCGCTCATCACCATCGCGCTCACCACCTCCGTGTGGGCGTGGAAGGACTACCTGTGGCCGCTGCTCGTCGGCCGCGGGGAGGACAACCGGGTGCTCACCGTGGCCCTCGGCGTGTTCCTGCAGCAGTCACCCAACACCCAGCCGGACTGGACCGGCCTCATGGCCGCCTCCACCCTGTCCGTCCTGCCCGTCCTGCTGTTGCTGATCTTCCTCGGTAAGCGGCTGGTGCAGTCGTTGAACTTCACCGGCATCAAATGACACCCCTTATGTTGCGAAAGGGAACCCCCGTGAACAAACGACTCCGCACGGCGGCTGCGCTGACCGCCGCGGCGCTCGCCTTGCCCGCCACCCTGTCGCTCGCCGCCTGTTCCTCCGACTCCGGCGACGACGGCGGCAAGGTCACCCTCAACTACTGGCTGTGGGACGACAAGCAGCTGCCCGCCTACCAGGCCTGCGCCGACGAGTTCAGCAAGGCCAACCCCGACACCACCATCAAGTTCACGCAGACCGCGTGGCAGCAGTACTGGCAGAACCTCACCACCCAGCTCGCCAGCGGCAGCGCGCCGGACGTGTGGACCGACCACGCGTCCTACTATCCGCAGTTCGTCACCAGCAACCAGATCCTGGACATCCAGCCGTTCATCGACCGCGACAAGGTCGACCTCGGGCAGTACCAGGCCGGCCTCGCCGACCTGTTCGTCAAGGACGGCAAGCGTTACGGGCTGCCGAAGGACTGGGACACCATGGCCCTGGTCTACAACACCAAGCTCGTCACCGACGCCGCCGGCCTGGACAAGCTCACCTGGAACCCCGGTGACGGCGGCAGCTTCGAGCAGGCCATCGCCAAGGCCACCGTCGACGCCCAGGGCCGCAACGGCCTCGACCCCGCCTTCGACAAGAACACCGTGAAGGTCTACGGCTTCCTGCCCGAGTGGGCGGACGGCTCGCAGGGCCAGAACGGCTGGGGCGACCTCGCCGTCGCCAACGGCTTCAGCTACCTGGACAAGAACCCCTGGGGCACCAAGTACAAGTACGACGACCCGAAGCTCGCGGAGACCATCGGCTGGTTCAAGCACCTGATCGACAAGGGCTACGCCCCGAAGTTCGACAAGCAGTCGACCATCGGCCGTGACGCCACGATGGACGCCGGGCAGGCCGCGTTCACCATCGTCGGCTCCTGGACCATCGGCACCTACCTCGGCACCGGCGCCAAGCAGCAGTACGCCTTCGCGCAGCTGCCCACCGGCCCGTCCGGGCGCAAGACCGCCATCAACGGCCTCTCCGACGCGATCTACGCCGGCACCAAGCACCCCGACCAGGCGTGGTCGTGGGTCAAGTTCCTCGGCTCCTCCGCCTGCCAGGACATCGTCGGCGACAAGGCCGTCGTCTTCCCGGCCGTCAAGTCCGGCACCGACAAGGCCCTCGCCGCCCACAAGGCCGCCGGCCGCAACGTGCAGGCCTTCACGGACCAGGCGGCCGCGTCCGGCGGCACCTTCTTCCTGCCGATCACCGACCACGGCAACGAGGTCAGCCAGATCGTGCAGGACGCCATCCAGTCCGTGGCGCTGGGCCAGGCCGCCCCGGCCGACGCCCTGAAGAAGGCCAACGACCAGGTCAACGGCCTGTTCAAGTAGCCGTTCCCCGGTTATTGACCGCGGCGGGGCGTGTATGAGGCGCCCCGCCGCACCGCACCCGCAAAGGAGAACCATGGCACAGCTCGTGGAGGTCGGCGGACACCACTTCGCCCTCCAGCACTCCGCCCACGGCACACCACGCCCCGTCCCCGGCGGCGTCGTGCTGCCCCCGGGCCGGATCGCGATCCTGCACGGACTCGGCGACGCGTCGTTCTACCGGCACGGACACAACTCGTGGAGCCCCTGCGGCTGGCGGCGGCTGAGCCAACCTCCCCTGCGCGTGCCGAACCCGCAACGGCTCGTCACCGCCGACGACCCCACCTTCGACGACCCGGCCCGGCACCACTCCTCCGCCGTCGCCGCCCTGGAGGGCCCCGACGGCCGGACGCTCCTGCTGGGTGCGCTCGGGCTGGACACCCCGCGGCTGGTCGCCGACCACGACACGCTCACCGGCTGGTACGCCGCCGCCGGCGCCGACTGGTTCCTCGCCTACGGCGCCGAGGAGGACGTGTTCGGCGCCTACACCGACCAGCTCGCGGCGCGCTTCGGCGCCGGCACCCGCCGCGCCGGCAACGTCTGGTGCAGCTGGTACGCCTACTACGAGAACATCACCGAGACCCAGCTGACCAAGGACATCGCCGACCTCACCGGGCTGCCCTTCGACGTCGTGCAGATCGACGACGGCTGGGAGGAGCAGGTCGGCGACTGGCAGCCCAACGCCAAGTTCCCCAGCGGCATGCGCAGCCTCGCGGACCGCATCAGCGACGCCGGGTTCACCCCGGGGCTGTGGCTCGCCCCGTTCATCGCGCTGCCGCACTCCCGCACCGCCACCGAGCGGCCGGAGCTGCTGCTGCGCGGCCCGGACGGGCAGCCGGTCGTCGCCGGGTACAACTGGGGCGGCCCGTACTACGCGCTGGACCTGGCTCGCGCCGACGCCCGCGACCACGTCGCCGCGCTGATCCGGACCGTCGTGCACGAGTGGGGGTTCCGCTACCTCAAGCTCGACTTCATCAACGCCGGTGCCTCGCCCGTCCCCGGCGCCGCCTCCGATCGCCGCCGCGAGGAGCTCTACCGGGAAGGGCTGCGGGTCATCCGGGAGACCGCCGGCGACGACGTCTACCTGCTCGGCTCGGGCGCGATGCTGCTGCCGTCCCTCGGCCTGCTCGACGGCCTGCGCAGCGGCCCCGACGTCGCCCCGATGTGGGACAACTACGCCTCGGTCGACCCGTCCGACGCCACCGCCCGCAACGCCGTCGTCAACAGCCTGCACCGGCTGTGGCAGTCGCCGCTGGTCGAGGTCGACCCGGACGTCATCTACTTCCGCAGCAAGCTCAACCTGCTCACCCCGCAGCAGCTGCGGTGGCTGCGCGACCTCGCCGACATCTGCCGCTTCCGCGCCGTCTCCGACCCGCCCAGCTGGCTGACCCCCGCCGAGCTCGAGGATCTCCGCGACTACCTCGAGGCCACCCCGGCGATCCGCCGGCTCGGCCGGTACCGCTTCAGCCTCGACGGCCGCGACGTCGACTTCGGCCCTGCGGCCGCCGCGGACACCGGCGGCCAGCTGTACCCCATCTCGTGACGCCATGCCCACCTCCATGCTGCCGTCCGTGCGGCATCAGCGGATCATCGACCTGCTGGCCGAGCGGGAGTACGTGACGATCACCGACATCCGGGAGGCGACCGGCGCCTCCCTCGCCACCACCCAGCGCGACCTGGCGAACCTGGCCCGCAGCGGCGCCATCACCCGCCTGCACGGCGGCGCCACGCGGGCACCGGCACCACGCGGCGAGACCCGGCTGCTCGCCGCGTGCCTCGCACAGGGCCGCCACGCGCTGGACCGGCACGACCTCAGGGGCGTCGAGCACGCGCTGCACCAGGCCCTGGCCGCCTGCGACCGCCTGCGCCGCGCCGCCACACGTTGAGCGTCGGCCGCGCAGATCATGGCAGGATGCGTGGCATGGCTGGTCGCGCGTTGAGCTTCGGGGCGGTCGCGGAAACATACGAACGGTTCCGTCCCGGGTACCCCGAAGCGCTCTACGACATGGTGCTGGCGTACGCCGGCCGACCGGTGCGCACCGCACTGGAGATCGGCGCCGGGACGGGCAAGGCGACCCGGCTGTTCGCACGGCCGGGGACCGTCGTGACCGCGACCGACCCGGACGGCGCCATGCTCGCCGAGCTGCGCAAGCACGTGCCGGCGGACGTCAAGACCGTCCGGGCCGCGTTCGAGGACCTGCCGACGGGGCAGCGCCACGACCTGGTCTTCGCGGCGGCGGCGCTGCACTGGACGAGCCCGCAGGGCCGGTGGTCACGCATGGCGGCGCTGGTGGAGCCCGGGGGCGTGTTCGCCTCGTTCGGCGGGCCGTTCAAGCCGGCCGACCCGGCGGTGGAGGAGACCGTCCGCGCGGCCCGTGCGCCGTTCCTGGCCAGCGACGAGATCCCGTCGCCCGACGGGACCCCCGAGGGGCACGCGATGCAGTGGCCCGGCACGGAGCTGCAGCGCTCCGACGGGTTCGACGACGTGCGGCAGTGCGTGATCGAGCGCCGCGTGACGGTGTCCGCCGCCGACTACGTCGGTCACCTCTCGACGGTCTCGGCCTACCTCGAGCTGCCGGTCGCGGTGCGCGCGCAGGTGTACGACCACATCGAGCGCGCCCTGCCGGACACGGTCGAACTCTTCGCCGACATCATCGTGCATCTCGCCCGCCGCCGCCAGGACGCCGCAGGAGCTGGGTGATCAGGGCGTCGGCGAGCCAGCGCTCGTAGTCGTCGTCGGTCCAGCCGCGTTCGACGACGAGGGTGCGGTACACCTCGGGCAGCACCAGCGTGAGATAGACGGCCACGCCGTGCTCGACGCCGACCCCGGGCGCCAGGTCGGCCGCGACGGACTCGACCTGGCGGCGGAAGGCGCGCTCGCGGTTGGCGGCGATGGTGCGCAGGTCCTCGGCGATGTCCGGGTCGGTCCGGGCCGCCTCCTGGTAGATGTCGATCACGTCGTACATCTGCTCGAACTGCCGGCGCTGAAGATTCGCGCACAGGCGCAGGGCGTCGCGCGGGTCGGGCAGCGCGAGGGCCTCCTCGTGGGTCCGGTCGACGTCGAGCACCGACAGACGATGATCGAGTTCCGGGCCGACCTGACCGGCTGGACCGGCGCCCGCCCGCGCGGGATCTACTTCCTCACCGCCACCGGCGCCGCGCTGATCTGGACCCACGCCGACGACCGCTGGGTGATCAGCGTGCCCGGCCCGGTGGCGGACCCGGCGACGACCGTCCGTGCCGTGCTGGGCCTGCCCGACCTGCGCCTGGACGTGCTGGCCGGCGCCCCGTGGACGGCCGCCGCGCAGTCCGCAGCCCGCTACGCGCATGGCCCCGTGTTCCTGGCCGGCGACGCCGCCCACCGCTTCCCGCCGGCCGGCGCGACCGGCGTGAGCGCCGCGATGCACGACGCGCACAACCTCGCCTGGAAGATCGCCGCCGTCGTCCACGGCCACGCCGGTGCGGGCCTGCTGGACAGCTACGCCGCCGAGCGGGAGCCGGTCGGGCGGCGCAACGCCGAGGAGACCGGCGCCGCCTGGTCGCGGCTGCTCACCGGCGACGGGGCGCCGTTCAGCGGCCGCAGCCTGGCCCAGCTCGACATGGGCCACCAGTACCGCTCGCCGATCGTCGCCGGTGACGGCGGCCCGGACGCCGACCCGCCCGGCGCCGACTACCGGCAGACCGCCGCGCCCGGCTGCCGGGCCCCGCACCTGTGGCTGGCCGACGGCACCTCCACCGTCGACCTGTTCGACCGGACGTTCGTGCTGCTGACCGCCGGACCCGGCGGCGCCTGGCGCGACGCTGCGGCGCACTGCCCGGCGGTGCCCGTCGCCTGCCACGTCCTGACCGAACCCGGATGGCCCGACCTGTACGGCGTCGCACCCGACGGCGCAGTCCTCGTCCGCCCGGACGGCCACGTCGCCTGGCGCAGCCGCACCGCGTCCGGCGCACCCGCGACCGACCTGAAGGCCACCCTGACCACCTGCACCGGCGGCTGACGTGCCCGCGCTACGGCCCCGGGCGCCGGCGTTCGGAGGATGCGTCCAGGTAGGACAGCACGGCTCGGACGCGGCGGTTGTCGGTCGCGGTGTCGGCGATGCCGAGGCGGTCGAAGATGTGCTGGATGTGGGTGCCGACGGTGCGCGGCGAGACGCAGAGCCGCTCGGCGATGCCGCGGTCGGTGAGCCCCTCGGCCATCAGCACCAGCACCTCGCGCTCGCGGTCGGACAGCACCGCCAGGGACTCCGGCACGGCGGGGGCGGCCAGCAGCAGCTCGACCAGGGCCGGATCGACCACCACCTCGCCCGCGCCGACGCGCCGCACCGCGTCGATCAGCGTGGCGCGCTGCATCACCCGGTCCTTCAACAGATAGCCGACGTGGGTGCGGCCCCCGTCGAGGAGTTCCATCGCGAAGGCGGTCTCGACGTACTGCGACAGGACCAGCACCGCGACGTGCGGGTGGTCGCGCCGGATCCGGCCGGCGGCGCGGATGCCCTCGTCGGTGAAGGTGGGCGGCATGCGGATGTCGACCATGGCCAGGTCCGGGCGGTCGTGGGCGACGATGCGGTGCAGCTGCTCGACGTCGCCGGCCTCGCCGACCACCTCGACGGCGTCGATCGCGCCGAGCAGCCTGGTCAGCCCGGCGCGCACGATCAGGGAATCGTCGGCGATGACGATGCGCATCACTCACTCCGCTCGCGCGACGGGCTGGGCGGGGATGCGGGCCTCGACCGTGGTGCCCCCGCCGGGCGGGCTGTGCACGCCGAACGCGCCGCCGACGACGGTGACCCGGTCGGCCAGCCCGCGCAGCCCGGACCCGCCCCGCACGTCGGCGCCGCCGTGGCCGTCGTCGCGCACCTGGACCACCAGCTCGCCGGGCTCGAAGGCGACCCGGATGTGCACCCGCGCGCCGGCCGCGTGCCGGACCGCGTTCTGCAGCGCCTCACTCACCACGAAGTAGGCGGCCGTCTCGACGTCGGTGGCGAGCCGCGGTACCCCCGCGACGTCGAGTGTCACATCGGCCCTGGCGCGCCGTCGCAGCTCCGCGAGGGCGGTGGACAGGCCGCGCTCGGTGAGCATCGCCGGGCGCAGCCCTCTGGCCAGGGCACGCAGCTCGTCGATCGACTGACGCAGCTGGCCGCTGGCGTCGTCGAGCATCGCGGCGGCGGGATGGGTGTCCGGGACCTCCATCCGGGCCGTCTCCAGGGCCATGCCCACCCCGATCAGCTGCTGCTGCGCCCCGTCGTGCAGGTCCCGCTCCACCCGCCGGCGCTCCGCGTCCGCGGCCTGGACGAGCCGCTCCCGCGACGCTCGCACCTCGTCGAGCTGGGCGTGGACCTGCCGGTGCAGGCGCGCGTTCTCGATGGTCATCCGGGCCGCCGCGACCCCGGCCTCGAACAGCTCCGGGTCCTCGGTGCGGGCGCTGCGGTGGTGGTGCAGCGTGTAGCCGTCGCCGAGGTCGGTGACGTCGCCCTCGCCCCCTTCGCCGGCGACGATGCGCAGGCTCGGGTCGCGCAGCAGGGTCGCCAGGCCGCTCTGCAGCTCGGCGATGTCGGCGGTGCGGAGCCGGACCAGCAGGGTCGCGACGTCGGCGCGGGCCAGTTTCGTGTTCACCAGTGCGATCAGCAGCCCGACGGGCACGAGCAGCGTCGCCAGGCGCCGGGTCCACCACATCACCGCCCAGAGGTCACCGTCGGCGGCGCCGGTCAGGGACAGACCGGCATACATCAGGTACGCGGCGGTCAGCACGCCGATCGCCCACAGCGCAGGCGCGGCGCTACGCCGCTGCGGTGCGGCCATCCCGCGGCGACGCAGGGCGACCAGGGCGAGGAACCAGGCACCGAGGCCGATCGCGAGCGCGTCGTTGACGGTGAACCACAGCTCGACGACCGTGCGCTCCGGCGAGATCAGCAGCGGGTTGTCGGGGCAGCCGTCCGGCGGGCAGACGACCATCCAGCCGGGCTCCGCGAACAGCCACGGTATCAACCAGACCAGCGGCCACAGATAGGTCACGGCGAGGAAGACCCGTTCGCGGCGGCTGTGCGTGCGCCCGTCAGGGTAGGTCAGCATCGCGTGGGCGAGCAGCGTCCAGTACAGCGGCTGCAGGGCGCCCTCGACCGCGAGCAGCAGCCCGCTCTCGGCCGTGCCGGGGCCGTTGAGCAGGACGAACAGTCCCCATGCCAGCAGGATCAGGCCGACGCGGCTGTCCGGCCGGCGCCTGAGGGCGACGAGACCGGCCACGATCACCGCGAACTGCACGGCGGCCGTGATCAGCATCAGCCACAGCCAGCCGCCCAGGGGCAGGAAGTACCAGATGCGCACCGCGATCAGCAGCACGGCGACCGCGAGCACGGCGACACGGGTTCTCACCGGCTCAGGATGGCACCTGCGGTCAGTACCGGACATGCGTAGAACTACCGACGCCCCCGATGGGGCCCTCCACCGACGATCGAGCCCATGAACCGACACCTGACCCGGCTGCTCGCCACCGCGCTGACCGTCGCCTCGGTCACCGCCGCGGCATCCGGCCCCGCGGCGGCCCACCCGCCGTCGCCGCGCTACCACCTGGCTCTCGGCGACTCGCTGCCCTACGGCTTCACCACCGCCGGCGCCCGCGCCGGCCTGCCACCGTCGGCGTTCACCGGCTTCACCGACCTCGTCTCGCGGGCCGCCCGGCTGCGGACGGTCAACTACTCCTGCCCCGGCGAGACCACCGGCACCTTCATCACCGGCCCGTGCGGCTGGCGCGCCGCCGGCTTCGGGCTGCACGACGACTACCCCGGCAGCCAGCTCGCCGCGGCCGAGGCGTTCCTCGCCGGGCACCGCCGCGACCCGCACACCCTCATCACGCTCACCCTGTGGGGCAACGACATCCGGCTGTTCCTGGAGTCCTGCCCGGACGTCGCCTGCGTGCTCGACCGGGCGCCGGCCGAGATCGCGGCCCTCGCCGACCGGCTCCGGCAGTCCCTGACCCGGCTGCGGGCCGCGGCGCCGCGGGCGCGGATCGTGCTGGTGGGCGCGTTCACGGTCCAGCTCACCGACCTGGCGGCCGCCGACGGGTTGATCGGCGCACTGAACGCGGCCATGGCGGCCGCAGGGGCCTCGGTCGGCGCACGCTTCGCGGACCCTGCGCCGATCTTCAACCCGCCGGGCGACGCGACGGCCAGGCGGAAGGTCCTGTGCCGGCTGACGCTGCTCTGCGCCGAGAACGACAGCCATCCCAGCACCGCCGGGCACCGCGTCCTGGCGGCGCTCGTGCTGACCCGCGCTTGAGAAGGGCGATCACCTGATGCAGAACCACAGTGGCCTGGGAGTCGACTTCGGCACCTCCACGACGGTGGCCGTGCTGGCCGGCCCGGACGGCCGGCCCAGACCGCTGCTGTTCGACGGCGCGGAGCTGCTGCCGTCGGCCGTGTGCGCCGACGAGGACGGCAACCTGCTCGTCGGCCGCGACGCGGTGCACGCCGCGCGGGCCTACCCCGGCGGGTACGAGCCGCACCCGAAACGCAGCGTCGACGACGGCACCCTGCTGCTCGGCGGCCGCGAGTTCCCGGTCGTCGACGTGTTCGCCGCCGTCCTGCGCCCGGTCGCCGCGGAGGCCGGACGGGTCGCCGGCGGCCCGGTGCCGGGCGCGGTGCTCACCTGCCCGGCCGGCTGGGGCGCCCGCCGCCAGGCGGTGCTCGTCGGCGCCGCCGAGGCCGCCGGCCTGCCGGGCCCGCGGGTCCTGGCCGAGCCGGTCGCGGCCACCATCGCCACCGGCGGCAACGCCGACCAGTCGGTCAGGCTCTGGAGCGGCGACGGCGGCCGCAACACCGTCACGATCACCGGCCACACCGCGTGGGTCCGAGCGGTCGCGTTCAGCCCGGACGGGGCCACCCTGGCCACCGGCAGCCAGGACCACACGATCCGCCTGTGGCGGACGAGCGCACCGGCGGCGGTGCGCCCGGCCGGGTCATCGCCGGGCGTCGGGCAGCAGCCGGGCGTCGAGCAGCGGAGCGTCGGTTAGCAGGGCGGTGTAGGAGGCGGCATGGTCGTGCCCGCAGGCGCACTGTTCGGCGGTCTCCAGCAGGAACGCCCGCACGGACGTCCCCGTCAGCCGCCGGCACTCCCGCTCCAGATGGGACTGGTCGGCGTAGCCGGCGTCGGCGGCCAGCCGGGCCACGCCACCCTCGGCCGGCGCGCGGCCCTGCGCGATGGCGTGCTGGGCCGCCGCCAGCACGCCCTGGAACCGCAGCAGCCGGTGCAGCGTCTTGGGCGGCATGCCGACCGCAGCCAGGCAGCGGCGCCGCAGGTTACGGGCCGAGACCCGCAGCACCGACGTGAGCTCGGCGACGCCCCCGGCCCGCCCGGGCATCAGGTGACGGACGGCGTGGGCCACCAGCGGATCGGCGTCGGTGCGCCGGCCCAGGACGTGCGCCTGCAGGACGGCCAGCGCCTGCTGCGCCGACGGCGCGGCGGCGACCAGCTCGCCGAGCATCTGCGTGGCGGCGCGACCCCAGACGGCGTCGGCGTCCAGCTCCCGGCCGGCGACCTCGGACGCGGGCAGGCCGAGCACGGCCGGCGCGGCGCCCGGCCGCAACCGCAGCCCGACCACGGTCGTGCCGGGCGCCAGCACCCGCGTGACCGGGTCGGTGCACGGCCCCAGCACCACCGGCGCGGCACCGACCCGGCAGGTCAGCTCCGTGCTGCCGTTGGGGACGCTGCGATGCGGGAACCCGGCGCCGCCGGGGCCGACCCGCTGGACGAACACCGCGGAGACGAGGTCCCCCAGCGCCGGGACGGGCAGCCGCTCCACATAGCTGTGCCGCATCCGCCCACCGTACTGGCCGTTTTGTTCAAGCGCCGCCCACGCCCGCGGCCCTACCGTCGGCAGCCATGACGGACGTGACGACGGCGGACTGGGCGGCACTGGCCCGGGTCGCGGGGGAGGTCCTGCTGCCGCACTCGGCGGGCTACGAGGCGGCACGGCGGCCGGTCGACCCACGGTTCCACCACGTGCGGCCGCGGGCGGTGGTGCGGTGCGCCACGCCGGCGGCCGTGGCCGAGACGATCGCCTTCGTCCGCCGTGCGGGACTGCCCGCGGTGCTGCGCGGGGGCGGACACGACTTCGCCGGTCGCTCCACGACCACGGGCGTGGTGATCGACACGACGCCGCTGCACGCGGTGACGGTGGGCGACGGCGTGGCGCGGGTCGGCGCCGGGGCGAACCTCGCGCAGGTGTACGCCGCCCTGGCCGGGTCCGGGCGCACCATCCCGGCCGGCTGCGGACCGGGCGTCGGCATCGCCGGTCTGACCCTCGGCGGCGGGCTCGGCGTCCTCGGCCGCCTGCACGGGCTCACCAGCGACCGCCTGCGCGCCGCCGAGGTGGTGCTCGCCGACGGCCGCGTGGTCACCTGCGACGAGCGCACCCACGCCGAGCTGTTCTGGGCGCTGCGCGGCGGCACCGGCCGGTTCGGCGCGGTCACCGCGTTGACGTTCGCCACCGTGCCGGCGCCGGAGATGGTCAGCTTCCGCCTGACCTGGCCGTACCACCGTGCGGCGGCCGTCGTCGAGGCGTGGCAGGCGTGGGCGCCGTCCGGGCCGGACGAGCTCGCCGCCAGCCTGCACCTGACCGTCCCCGCAGATCCCGCGGCACCGCCGGGCGCGGCGGTGGTCGGCACGATGGCCGGCCCGCCGTCCGCGGCGGCCGCCGTGCTCGGCGACTGCATCGCCCGGGTCGGCGTCGCGCCCGCGTCCGACGAGCGGCGGGCGGCCTCCTTCCACGAGACGAAGCGGCTGCTGGCCGGCGACGGCCCGGACCGCGCCGGTGCGTACACGTTGCGCAGGTCCGGGTTCGTCGCCGAGCCGCTGCCGCGCTCCGCGATCGTCGCGCTGACCGGGCACCTGGCCGGGTCGCGCCGGCCGGGCCAGTCACGCATGCTGGACCTCATGCCGATGGGCGGCGCCTACAACCGGGTACCGGCGGACGCCACCGCCTTCGTCCACCGCGGCGAGCGGTTCCTGCTCCAGCACCTCACCACCGCCGACCCGCGGGACGCGCCCACCGCCCGCCGGTGGCTGGACGACTCCCACCGTCTGGCTGCCGAGTGGCGGTCCGGCGGTGTATACCAGAACTTTCCCGACCCGGACCTTCCGGACGCCGCCGCGGCGTACTTCGGCGCCAACGTGCACCGCCTGCGCCAGGTCAAGTCGGCCTACGACCCCGACGGATGCTTCGGGGCACTCGACCCGAACGAAGGAGACGGATCATGAAGCTGCCACCGGTTGTCGATCACGCGACCTGGAGCAAGGAGCTGGCCGAGCTGCGCGCCCGCGAGAAGGCGGCCACCAGGGAGCTCGACGCGATCGCCGCGCAGCGACGGCGGCTGCCCATGGTGCGGATGCCCGACTACACCCTGGCCGGGGCGCAGGGGCCGGTCCGGCTCGCCGACATCTTCGACGGCAGATCACAGCTGATCGTGTACAACCACATGTGGAACCCGGATGCGGAGTGGCAGTGCGGCGGCTGCACCAGCTTCACTTCGTCGTTCACCCGCCTGGACTTCCTCGCCAACTACGACGCCCGCTTCGTGATCGTCACGCAGGGCCCGATCGACGCCGCCCTCGCCTACGCCGAACGCGTCGGCAACACCATGCCGTGGTACTCCACCGCCGACAGCCCGTTCGGCGCCGACGTCGACGCGCCGCCCGGCGGCGGGTTCGCGGTGAACGTCTTCCTCCGCGACGGCGACACCGTCTACCGCACCTGGCACACCAGCGGCCGCGGCACCGAGCAGCTCACGTTCACATTCGCCCTCGCCGACCTCCTGCCCTACGGCCGGCAGGAGGAGTGGCAGGACTCCCCGGAGGGCTGGCCGCAGTCACCCACCTACAGCGGTTGGCTCGACTCGCCCGACATCGCCCGGCTGTACGGTCCCGCGGCCTGAGCCGTTTCCGTCCGGTCGTGGCGGGGTAACCGCGTGCCACACGACACGTGACGGATCGGAGTACGACCGGTGAGTGAGCCCAGAACGCCCAGGAGCCGGTGGTACCCGAGCCGGCTGCTGGAGTGGTACGCCGGCATCGTCGTCTGGCTGCGCTGGCTGGTGGTGGCGTTCTGGGTCGCCGCGGCGGCCGTGACGATCGCCTACATCCCGGCGTACGGCACCGGCGGCAACGACCTGGAGCAGCTGATCTCGGCGGACAACCCGGCCGTGCGCAGCGAGCTGCAGTCCGTGGACAAGTTCGGGTTCCCGGTGCTGAGCCGGGTCGCGGTCGTGCAGCGCAACCCCGCCGGGCTGTCGGCCGCGACGCAGGCCAAGGCGGTCGCGCGGGCCAGGGCGGTCAGCGACGGCAGCGACCCGGACGCGAAGCCGATCGTGGCGGCGGTGCCGGTGATGAACACGCTCGGGCTGTTCCCCGGATCCGCGGAGGACGGCACGACGATCGTGACGCTGCTGTTCACCGACCCGAGCGTGACGTTCGCCGGGCAGCAGGCAGCGGCGGAGCAGTTCGTGGCGACGCACTACGACGCCGACGACGGCGTGGTCGGCATCACCGGCTCCGTGCCCGCGCGGGTCGAGCAGACCCGCATCGTGCTGTCGTCGCTGCCGAGGCTCGAGCTGATCACCGTCATCGCGGTGTTCCTGATCATCGCGGTCGTGTTCCGGTCGCTGGTCGCGCCGCTGCTGGCGCTGGCCGTCGCCGGGGTCGCGATCGTCCTGACCCTGTCGATCGGCGGCGCGGTGGCCGCCCGGTTCGGGGTGCCCGTCCCGCAGGAGACCCAGCCGCTGCTGGTGGCGCTGCTGCTCGGGGTGGTGACCGACTACGTCGTGTTCTACTTCTCGGCCGTGCGGACGGAGCTGGCGTCCGGCACGGACCGGCTCACGGCGGCCCGGCAGGCGACCGCGCGGTTCACCCCGATCATCGCCACTGCCGGGGCGACCGCCGCCGCTGGTACCGGCGCGCTGCTGGTCGCCGGTTCGCCGGCGTTCCGGGCGTTCGGCCCGGGGATGGCGCTCGCGATCCTCATCGGCATGCTCGTGGCGGTCACGCTGGTGCCGGCGCTGCTGGCCATCTTCGGCTCCGCCGCGTTCTGGTCGCCGTTGCGCCGGCGGACGTCCGCGCCGCCCGCCGAACGCCCGGCACGGCCGCGCCGCGGCTGGTCGTGGCTGCTCACCCGCCGCTGGTTCGCCGCGCCGATGCTGCTCCTGCTGACCGCGGCGATGATCACGATGGCGGCGCCGGTGCTGCACCTGCGGCTCGGGCTGTCGTTCGTCGACGCGCTGCCGACCAACCATCCCGCCCGCACCGCCGCGACGCAGGCGGAGACCGGCTTCGCGGACGGGATCCTGTCGCCGACCGAGCTGCTGGTGCAGGGCACCGGCGTGGCCGGCCGCGCCGACGAACTGGCCCGGCTGCAGCAGTCGCTGGCGAAGGCCACGGGGGTCGCCGGCGTCCTCGGTCCCGGGACGCAGGGCCTCCCGCCGGGGCTCAACGTGTTCCGGTCCGCCGACGGCACCGCCGTCCGCTTCCTGCTGGTCCTCACCGACGAGCCGCTCGGCGCCACGGCGATCGGGACGCTGTCGCGCCTGGAGCGCGACCTGCCCGGCCTGCTGCGGGCCGCGGGCCTGGACGGCGCGCAGGCCAGCCTCGGCGGCGACACGGCCGTCGCCAAAGTCATCGTCGATCAGACCGTCCACGACCTCGGCCGCATCGCCGTCGCCGCCCTCATCGCCAACCTGGTGTTCCTGATGCTCTTCCTGCGCGCGCTCATCGCGCCGATCGGTCTGCTCGCCTGCAGCGTGCTCGCCATCGGCGCGACCCTGGGGCTGACGACGTGGGTCTTCCAGGACGTGTACGGCAACGACGGCCTCACGTTCTACGTGCCGTTCGCGGCCGCGGTGCTGCTGGTGGCGCTCGGCTCGGACTACAACATCTTCGGCATCGGGCCGGCCTGGCGTGAGGCCCTTGCCATCACGCTGCCGCAGTCCGCGCACGCGATCCGCACCGCGGCGGTCACGCTCGCGGTGAGCCTGGGCCTGCTCGCCCTCGTGCCGCTGCGGCCGTTCCGAGAGCTCGCCTTCGCGCTGTCCGTCGGCATCCTCATCGACGCGTTCATTGTGCGGTCGCTGCTGGCACCCATGCTGCTGTCGGTCCTGGGCTCCGCCGTCGAACCGGCCACCGCGGCGGACGACGCGGCGGAGCGGCAGGCGGCGGCACAGGACGCGGCACAGGACGCGGCGGAGCGGGCGGCGGCGCGCGAGCCGTTCGTCCCGGTGGCCCGCGAGCCGGTGGCCGCCGAGGAACGGGTCCTGTCCACGGAGCCCCCGCCGGAGCGGACCTGACGCAACGGGTGACCGGCCGGTGCGGCCGGTCGCGATGATGGCCGCATGGACATCGACTTGGCGGATGCGGTTGCGGTGGTGCGCGACGAGCTGATCGCCGCCGCCCGGGGTGCGGCGCAGGACGTGGCGTCCGTGGTGGGCCCGATCGAGCTGGAGTTCGCCGTCGAGCTGCGGCAGGACGCCAAGGCGAAGCTGGGGTTCTGGGCCTGGGTCCTGTCCGGTGACGCCGAGGCGGGCGTGTCGCGGGGCCGCACCCACAGGGTGAAGGTGGTGCTGAACCCGAAACGCCCCGGCGGCGGCGACCTGCTGGTCTCCGGCGCCGCCGAGGACGCCGTCGGGGCGGTCACCGAAGCTATCGGGATCCTCCAGGACGTCCCCGACGGCGGCGAACACCTGGAGCGCGCGGTCGCGGTGCGCGCGTGGCTGCAGGAGTGACCGCCGAGGGTCACCGCGCGGCGGCGGTCACCATCGCGGTCGCCAGACGGACCGCATCGGCGTCGGGCAGCCCGCGTTCGTGGCACAGCGACCGCCACGTCCAGAACGAGATCGCGTGCCCGATCGCGGCCCGCACCCGCCGCCGGCGTGCGCCGCGGGCCCCGAACGGCCGCAGCAGCAGGTCGATCTGCCGCGCCTCACCGGCCTCGGCGGCCGCGCGGACCTGCGCGGGCAGGGCGGCCCGGTCGCGGCCGGCGTTGGTCAGCATCGGCTCGCCGTCGCGGTAGAACCGGTACAGGTCCGCCAGCGCGGCCGCCAGCCGTGCGACCGGGTCGTCGACGCGGGCCCAGGCCGCCGGGTCCGGCAGGACCTGCCCGGCGGCCCAGTGTGCGGTGCACGCCGCGAAGAGGGCGTCCTCGTCGGGGAAGTGCCGGTAGACGGTCAGCCGGGTGACGCCGGCGGCCTCGGCGATCGCGGACACGGTCGTGGCGGCCGGGCCGACCGTGCCGTGCAGCGCGACGGTCGCCTCGACGATGCGCTGCCGGGTCCCGGTCACGTTGTCGGCCCGCTTGGCCATCCGGTACGTCCGCGAATTCGAAGAACGCTGCTGTTCACTCAATGGAGTTGACGTCCCGTCGCCGAGGTCCCACGATTTCATGGAACACTGGTGTTCCATCATATTGGAGAGGTGACCCGCATGACACAGACGGACCCGCCGCCGCTCACGGTCGTGCGGCCCGGCGAGGGACCCACCGGCGACCTCGGCGCCATCGGCGTGCAGTTCAAGCTCTGGGGCCACGACACCGGCGGCGCGCTGTCGATCGTCGAGCACCCGTTCCCCGTCGGCGCGTTGGTGCCGCCGCACCTGCACACCCTCGAGGACGAGTACTCGATCGTGCTGGAGGGCGAGATCGGCTTCCGCTCCGGCGACCGCGAGGTCGTGCTCGGCGCCGGCGGCTACATCACCAAGCCGCGCGGAGAGCTGCACGCCATGTGGAACGCGGGCTCCGTGCCCGCCCGCATGATCGAGATCATCAGCCCAGCCGGGTTCGAGCACTTCTTCCGGGAGGTCGCCGAGCTCGCCGCCGACGGATCCGCCACCGCCGAGCGGGGCGCGGAGCTCATCGAGCGCTACGGCCTGCGGTTCGCCGAGCCGGACTGGCTGCCCGGCGTCATCGACCGCTACGGCCTGGCCACGTCGTGACGGGCCCCAGCCGAGATGTCGCTTTGGCCGTTGGGTGTCGGCGGCGTTGACCCGTCCGGTGGTGGGCGGCAGCATCGATGCCAGTAGTCATTCTCACCGAAGGGGGGCGGCGATGGACGCGCAGTGGCGGACGTCGAGCTACACCACCGCGGGTGGCACCTGCGTGGAGGTCGCGATCGTCGGGGACGACGCGATCGCGGTGCGCAACAGCAACTTCCCGGACCGGGGGACGATCCTGTTCACCCGTGCCGAGATGGACGCCTGGATCAAGGGTGTCAAGGACGGGGAGTTCGACGATCTCACGTGACGATTCGAGGCCGGGTGCGGTGCGCGACGCCGCGTCAGCGCCGCACCCGGCGGACTCGTTGCGGATCGCGCTGCTGACGCACCGCGGCAACCCGTACACCGGCGGCCAGGGTGTCTACGTGTCGGCGCTGAGCCGTGAGCTCGCCCGGCTCGGGCATCGGGTGCACCTGATCTCCGGGCCGCCGTATCCCGACGCCGCCGAGGGCGTCACGTTCACCCAGATGCAGGGCCTGGACCTGTACCGCGACGGCAACCCACGGTGGTGGCCGTCGCTGTCGCGGGTCCGCGGGCCGGTGGACGCGCTGGAGTGGGCGACGCTGCACTGCTGGGGCGTGTATCCGGAGGCGCTCGCGTTCTCGCTGCGCGCCCAGGCCTACCTGCGCCGGTCCGGCGTGCCGTATGACATCGTCCACGACAACGCCGACCTGGGCTACGGGCTGCTGCGGCTGCGCGGCGCGGCGCCGGTGGTCGCCACCATCCACCACCCGGCCACCGTCGACCGTGACTTCGACGTCGCCGCCGAGCGCGGGTGGCACCGGCGGCTGGCGATGCGCCACTGGTACGGCTTCACCCGCATGCAGGGCCGCGTCGCCCGGCGGATCAGCGGGCTCGCCACGGTCTCCTGGACGGCACGCGACGCGCTCGTCGACGCGTTCGGGGTACCCGCGGACCGGGTGCGCGTCATCGAGGCCGGCGTCGACGCGGAGCTGTTCGCCCCGCCCCGCGAGGCGCGGGTGCCGGGCCGCGTCGTCGCCGTGGTGAGCTCCGAGGGGCCGCTGAAGGGCGTCGCGGACCTGCTGGAGGCGGTCGCCCGGCTGCACGCCGAACGGCGCCTCGAGGTGGTCCTGGTCGCCAGCAGGACGCTGCCGGGCGGGGCGACGCAGCAGGCCCTGGAGCGGCTCGGCCTCCGCGACGTGGTGCGCGTCGAGTCCCGGCTGACCTCGTCGCGGCTCGCCGCGCTGGTCGGGTCGGCCCAGGTGGCGGTCGTGCCGTCCCGGTACGAGGGGTTCTCGCTGCCCGCGGTCGAGGCGATGGCGACCGCCACGCCGCTGGTGGTGACCACGGCCGGGGCGATCCCCGAGATCGTCGGGGCGCCGGGGACGACGGCGCTGCACGTGCCGCCGGCCGATCCGGTCGCGCTCGCCGCGGCAATGCGGCGGCTGCTGGACGACCCGGACCTCGGTGCCCGGCTCGGTGCCGCGGGCCGGGCGCGGGTCCTGGAGCGCTACACGTGGCAGCGCACCGCCGCCCGCACCGCAGACTGGTACCGGGAGACGATCCTCAGCCGGGCAGCAGCGACCCGTCGACGGTGAGGTCCATGACGCCGTCGGCGGTGCCCGCCGTGATCGTGCGGCCGTCGTGGTCCAGCGCGTGGACCGGCACGCCGACGGGCAGGGTGGCGTGCAACCGGTGCGTGGCAACGTCCCAGATGCGCACCGTGCCGTCGTGCCCGCCGGAGGCGAGTGCCCGGCCGGTGAGGAACCGCACGGCCCGGGCCTGGTCGCCGTGGCCGGCGAGCACGGTGCCGTGTCCACTGCGGAGGTCCCACAGGCGGACCGTGCCGTCGGCGCCGGCGGAGGCCGCGAGGGTGCCGTCGGGGGAGAGCGCCACCGACCACACCCACCCCTCGTGGCCGCGCATCGCGGCGCCGACGGGTGTTCCGGTGGCCGCGTCGACCGTGCGCACCACGCCGTCCTGGCCCGCGGTGACGAGCAGGCCCCCCGGTGCCGTGCCCGCCGCGCCGTCCTGGCCTGTGGTGGTCGGCGGACCGTCTGGTGCCGTGCGCGTCGCGCCGTCCCGGTCCGCGGTGGCCGGCGGACCGTCTGGTGCCGTGTCATCCCGGTCTGCGGTGATCGGCGGACCGTCTGGTGCCGTGTCATCCCGGTCCGTGGTGATCGGCGGACCGTCTGGTGCCGTGTCGTTCCGGTCCGTGGTGGTCGGCGGACTGTTTGGCGCCGTGTCGTTCCGGTCCGTGTCGTCCTGGCTCGTGGTGGCCGGTGTCGTGCACACCGCCCGGATCGGGGCGTCGTGCAGCGGGTCGGCACGGTGGACCGCCGTGCCGGACCGGGTGTCCCAGATGGACAGCCGGCCGTCGGCGGTGCCGGCGGCGAGCAGTCCCGCGGCGAGCCGGCACACCGCGACGACCGGCGCGTCACCGGTCAGGCACGGCACGCCGGCGACCTCGCCGGTGACGACGTCGACCACGGCAGCCCAGCCGTCCACCGCGCCGAACACGGCCAGTGCCGACCCGGGTGGCCCGGCCGCGACGGCGGTGACCATCCGGCCGAGGTCCAGCGCAGTCCGGCGGTGCAGCGCCGGGTCCCACAGGTGGACCGTGCCCGCCTCGCCGACGAGCACCCGCAATGGCGTGCCGGCCGGTCCGGTCACGGTGGCGACCGCGTCGACCGACCCGGGCCTGCCGCCGACCGGCGGGCCGACGGGCGTGCGGCCGCGCGGATCCCACAGCCGCAGCATGCCGTCGTGCCCGCCGGACGCGAGCAGCGGCCGCCCGTCCGGGCCGGGCACCGGCCACAGGTCGCGGACCGTCATCCCGTGCCCGGGAAGGTCGGCGCCGGCGCCGGACAGCGTGTGGTCGGAGAGCCTGATGCGGCCGTCGGCGCCGGCGGACGCCAGCCACGGCGGCACCGCGCACATCGCGCGAATGAACGACGGGTGTGCGCGCAACGGCGGCCCGGCCGGGGCGCCGGCCGCGACGTCCCAGCAGGCGATCGAGCCGTCGACGCGGCCGACGGCGAGCACGCCCGGGCGTGGCGACGCCATCGCGAGCACCGGCCCGTCGTGCCCGGTGAGCGGCGCGCCGACGGCGGCGCCGGCCCGCGGGTCCCACAGCCGCACCGCACCGTCCATGTCGCCGGAGGCGAGCAGCGGCCGACCGTCCGCGCCTTCCACGGCGGACAGGCAGCGGATCGCCGAGCGGTGACCGGTCAGCACCGCGACCGCTGGACCGTCCGACGCCGGGTCCCACAGCCGGACCGTGCCGTCGCCGCCGCCCGAGACCAGCAGGTCCGTCCCGTCCGGGCCCGGCACCGTGGCCAGTGCCAGCGCCGGGCCTTCGTGGCCGCGCAGCGGCGCGCCGTACGGCTCGAACGTGCCCGCGTGCCACCGGCGGACGGTGCCGTCGTGCTCCGCCGAGGCGAGCAGCGCCGACCCGCCGGCGGTGACCACCCGGGCCATCACGACCAGGCCGGGTTCGAGGGTGGTGCGGGCGCCGGTCGGCAGGAGCGTCGCGGCGTCCCACCGCCGGGCCTGACCGTCCATGGTGACCGAGACGAGATCGGTGCCGCCGCCGGTCCGGTGCGCGGTGGAGACGGCACACACCAGGCCCGGCATCGCCGCCGGTGGCCGGGCCGTGTCGAACGCGGCCGACAGGTCCCACAGCCGGACCGTGCCGTCCTCGCCGGCCGAGGCCAGCAGCGGCTCGCCGGTGCCGGAGAGGACCGCGGCGGCCGCCCACAGCGCCCCGGCCATGCTGCCGAGCGGGGTGCCGACGGCCGCGCCGGCGACGGTGTCCCACAGCCGCACCGTGCCGTCCGCGCCGACCGACGCGAGCAGGTCACGGCCGCGCAGGCCCGGCACGACGGTGACCTGCGCGACGCCGGCGGTGTGGCCGGTGAGCGGCGGCCCGGCCGCGGCGCCGGTCGCCGGGTCCCACAGGCGGATGGTGCGGTCGTCGCCCGCCGACGCCAGCAACGTCCGGCCGGGGCCGGGCACGGCGCGCACCGCCGACACGACACCGGTGTGGCCGCGCAGCGGCGGCCCGACCGCGGCGCCGGTCGCCGGGTCCCACAGCCGGACCGTGCCGTCGACGCCGGCCGACGCAACCAGACCGCCGGCCGAGGCAACCGAGCCGCCGGCCGCCGCCGTGACCGAGCCGCCGGCCGAGGCATCCGAGCCTTCGGCCGACGTGACGGAGCCGCCGGCTGAGGCAACCAAGCCGCCGCCCGGCGTGACCGAGCCGCTGGCTGAGGCGACCGAGCCGCTGGCTGAGGCGACCGAGCCGCCTCCCGACGTGACCGAGCCGCCTCCCGACGTGACCGAGCCGCCTCCCGACGTGACCGAGCCGCCTCCCGACGTGACCGAGCCGCCTCCCGACGTGACCGAGCCGCCTCCCGACGTGACCGAGCCGCCTCCCGACGTGACCGAGCCGCCTCCCGACGTGACCGAGCCGCCTCCCGACGTGACCGAGCCGTCGGCCGAGGCGACCGAGCCGCCGCCCGACGTGACCGAGCCGAAGGCCGAGGCGACCAGGGCGCCGGGCACGACGCAGACCGCGACCACGGGACCGTCGTGCCCGGTCAATGGCGGGCCGAGGGGCGCGGACGCGTCGACGTCCCAGAGCCGCACCGTCCCGTCGCCGCCGCCGGAGGCGACGATCGTGCGGCCGTCGTCCATCGGTACCGCGGACACCGCCGACACCGCACCGGTGTGACCGTGCAGCGGCGGGCCCGCCGGCAGCGCCGTGGCCGGGTCCCAGAGGCGGACCGTCCCGTCGGCGCCGGCGGACGCCAGCAGGTTCCGGCCGCCGGGGCCGGGGACCGGGCACACCGCGGCGACCGCGCCACGGTGGCCCGCCAGCGGCGCACCGACGGGAAGGGCGGTCGCCGGGCTCCACAGCCGGATCGTGCCGTCGTCGCCGGCCGATGCCAGGACCGGGCCGATCCGCGGGTCGTCGAGGAACGCGAGCCCGGACACGTACCCGGCGTGGCCGGAGAGCACGACGTGCAGCGCGACCCGTTCGAGGTGGGCCGCGCGCAGCGTCCACGGCCGGGCCGGCGCCGGCGTCTCGGTGAAGGCCCGCCCGCCGAGGCGGGCGCAGGCGACGTGGCGGATGCCGGCGCGGTCGGGCAATGCGGCGGCGGCCAGCCGGTGCCGCGCGTGGACGACCCCGGCCAGCGGCGCGGGCATGCCGGCCCCGCCGAACGCGGTGCGCAGCAGGTCGGCGGTGACGGCGTGCGGGTCCAGCCGGTCGAGCACCGAAGGGGCGTCGGCGAGCTCCTGCCACAGGCCGGCGTCGGCGACGTGCCCCGACAGGTGCCGTGCCACGTAAGGGTTCCCGTCGCCGGTCAGCGCGATCAGCGCCCGCGCCAGCAGCGGCTGCCGCGACGGGGTGCCGCCGAGGAACCGTTCGGCGAACGCCCGGTGGGCCAGCCGGTACACGGTCTGCCCGCCCTCCTGGTCCACCACCACGTAGGGGCGCGCGGCCTCGAGGAACGCGGACACGTCGGCGTCGGCGACCGGCCGCCCGGCCAGCGCGGAGGCCATCGCCGCCCAGACGCCGCCGGCGATCGGCACGCCGCGGCCGCGCCCGAGGGCGAGCGCCTCCATCAACGTGGGGAACGCGGCGGACCGGCGGGCGAGCCGGTCGACCGCATGCCCGAACAGTCCACGGTGGTCGCCCGGCAGCGTTTCGGCGCTCGCCAGCAGCCGTGGTTCGGCGAGGATCTCGTGTACGGCGAGCTGCGCGTACAGGAACTGCCCCCGGCGCCGCCCGAGCAGCTCCGCGGTCCGCTCGACCTGTTCGGGTCCGGGCGCCTGCCCGTCGATGGTCAGGGCGCCGCGCTCGCGGGCCAGCGACAGCCGCCGGGTGACGTAGCGGCGCACCGCGTCGGGGTCCTGTTCGAGCCAGACGGTCCGGGCGAACCCGGCCGGCGCCGCCGCGGTCAGCGCGTCGAGCAGGTCCTCGTCGTCCGGCTCCGGCTGGGCGAGGCCCTCGTGCGTGGAGGCGCGGGTGCCGACGACGAGCCGCACGCCCGGCACGCCGGCGATGCGCCTGAGCACGGTGCGTGCGACCGCCAGGGGTTCGACCGCCTCGTCGAGCGCGTCCACCAGCAGCGTCAGGGGACGTTCACGGCGCCGCAGGTGCGCGACGAGCCCGTCGAGGGCGTCGGCGGCGGTCTCGTCACCGGCGTCGTATCCGGCGACTGTTGCGATCCGCCGGACGAGCGCGTCGAGTGTCATGCCGGTGAGATGGACCGCCGCGTCGAAGACGCCGTCGGCGGGCTGCTGGTCGTCGGCGAGGGCGTCGACCAGCCGCGCCCGCACCAGGAGCGAGCGCAGGTCGGGCAGGCTGTGCACGAGCAGGTGACCCAGCAGCGCCGATTTGCCTGACCCCGCCGGCCCGGTGACGACCAGCAGCCCGGACGAGGCGGTGCGCAGCCAGCGGACGATCTGGGCGCGTTCGGCGGCCCGGCCCTCGAAGAACCATGCCAGCTCGCCCTCCTGCGCGCTGCGGGCCTTGTCGACGAAGTGCGACCGCTCGCCGGCGGCCAGGGCGGTCTCCAGCTCCCGCAACAGGTCCAGGGGCAGGCTGACCGCGGCCGCGACCGGCGGCACGCGGCGCACCAGGGCCGTGTCGCCGAGCCGGCGGCCCACGACCAGGCCGGTCGGCAGCCGCCGGTCCAGCTCCGCGGCGAGCCGCCACAGCTCGATCCGCTCGTCGGTGCGGAAGTTCTCCGCCAGGCAGCGCCGCAGTGCCGCGGAGAAGCGCCCCAGCGCGGTGGAGCCGTCGCCGGACACGCCGATGAGCAGGACCCGGTCTGCGCCGAGGACACCGGAGGCGAGCTCCGCGTTGAGCCGGTCGACGAACCGCGACGACCAGCAGGTGTCGACGACGACCATCGTCCACTGGTCGTCGGCGGTGGCGTGCCGGGCCCGGACCGCCTCGGCGAGCTGGGCCGGCGTCACCCCCGACTGGCGCACCGCGGCCGGGCTGACCGCGTGCGCCAGGGACACGTCCAGGCCGTCGGACCAGCCGTGCCCGAGCCAGTACAGGACCGAGTCGGCGGGTACGTCGGGCCGCGACCATTTACGCAGCCGCCGGTTGACGGCGTCGCCGCCGCGGTCCTCCATCGGCATGGCCCAGGGCACCGGCTCGGCGCCGAACTCCGCGAACAGCTCGGCCACGACGGCCAGCTCCGGCTCCACGTCGAGGCCTGGGTGCTCCTCGTACGCGCCGATGACGACGGGGAACAGCTCCGGACCGCTCATGCGGCCATGAGCAGCTGGGTCACGGCCGAGGCGCCGCCGCCGGTCACCTCGACCCGGTACACGCCCGGCGCCGGCGTGGTCGCGAGCCCGGCGACCCGGCCGTCGCGGCGCTGCAACGCCACCGCCTGGACCATGCGCTCCGTCGCGGCGTCGACGAGCCGGCACGACACGTCGAGCGGGTGGTCGACACCGCTGACCGCGACGGTGAACGGCACCGCCGGCTCGACCAGGTCGGGCACGTCCAGGCCGAGGTCGCCGGCGCCGAGCCACGGCCCGGTGCGGCGGTCGGTCAGCGCGTCGACGACGGCGATGACGGCCTCGTCGCTCCTGGCGATCGCCCCGTGCGACTGCGCCAGCGGCATCGCCGCGACGGTGTGCAGTTGCGCCGACTCGCGGTAGACGGTGCCGTCGCCGGCCAGGTCGACGCGTTCGAGCCCGCCCGCGGCGGCTGGTTTGCAGGTGTACAGGCGGCCCTGCACCGTGCCGGCGTCCAGGACGATCGACTGGACGGTCGGCTGGTGGGCGCCGACGACCTGAACGTGCTCCGGCAGGCCGACCTCGGCGACCAGGGCCGAGCGTTGGAGGGCCTCGGCCGCCAGCTCCGCGTCGCCGCCGAAGCCGGCCACGTCGGACGGCTCCAGCCGCCGCGCGCCGTCGCCGGTGTCGACGCACCGGTAGGTCGGCAGCAGGTCGTAGAGGCCCGGCAGGGTCCTGGCGAGGTCCCGGAGCCGGGCCTTCGGCAGCGGCAACGGGCCGCCCTCGCCGGAGCTGAGCAGTACCGCCGCCTTCGCCGCACCGTAGAACGGTGTGCCGAGCGTGATGACCCTGCGAACCATGCCCGCGACGCCAGGTATCGCCGTCGCGTGCCGGGTGAGCAGCCCGCCCATCGAGTGGGCCACGACGACGGCGCGCGCCTCGCCGGGCGCGGGCAGCCCTGGGCGGGCGCGCCACTCGCCGAGTCGCGCGTCGATGAACTCCGCCAGCAGGGCCGCGTTGTGGTGCACCGGCAGTCGCCAGTCGTAGGCGAACTCGACCACCGCCGACGGGTCCAGGGTGACCCGCCGGACGCCGTCGAGCAGCCGCCCGTATGGCTCGAAGCCGCGCAGGACCGGGGCGAAGGCGGGGAAGCGCAGCAGCCCGGTCGCGCGGACCCGCCCGTAGCGGCCGGCCCGTTCGTCGTCGGTCAATGCGAGGGTGCGCAGTGCGGACCCGCCCGCCCAGGCCTTCACGTACCACCGCGGGTCCCGCAACCCCCACAGGGTCTCGCCGGTGACGGCGTCGGTCAGCTCGCTGCCCATGATGCCCGGCACGACGACCACCAGGTCGCTGCTCGTGCCCGAGCGAAGCGCATCCACGCCACGAGCCTAGAAGACCACCGGTACGGAACCTAGAAACGACACCGTCGCGACGGTGCGCCGTGGAACATGCAGGTTGCCTGCTGCACCCCGGGCGGATATCGGCGTGCGTCGACTGCGTGAACATCTTCGGACGGGGCCTGACCTGGCCCGAAGCGTAGGACTCCGAGTACTGAACGTGCGGTTAGGGCCTCCCTTATGGCGCTGATTTTGACGATTGTCGGTATCCCGATCCGTGCGTACGGTCTGTTGACATGGTCCTTACCGAAGGTGACTCGGGAGGCGTCAGATGAAGATCGACGTTCGCACGGATCTCGTTGACGAGCAGCTGGAACTGGCGTGGGAGCTGTACTGCACCGCGTTCCGCCATCTCAACGCGCTCACCGTGCAGCGCCACCTCATGTACCGTGCCGAATTCGACGACGTCATGACCGACCGCCGCATCGAGAAGTGGCTCGCCTACTCCGACGACGGCGTCCTGCTGGGTCTCGCGACCTACACCAACCAGCTCAGCGCGTGGCCGCTCATCTCACCGGAGTACTTCGCCCGCCGCTGGCCGGCGCACTACGCCGACAACCGGATCTGGTACTGCGGCTTCGTCGCCGTCCCGGGCCACGAGCACGGCGTGTTCGTCAAGCTCATCGAGGCGATGTACCGCCACGCCGAGGAGCAAGAGGGCGTCATCTCACTGGACATCTGCCGCCACAACATCGAGGCGTACCGGTTGGACCGCGCGATCGCCACGTGGCTGCGCCGCATCTCCAACGGCCGCGTCCGCAGCGAGACCGCCGACTCGCAGACCTTCATGACCTACGAGACCGCCCCCGCCGCCTGACGCCCGGCCGCGCCTCCATGACGGACGGGGGGCGCGGTTTCGCGGTGCATGATCGGCCCGACCTGTGCTCCTCCCGGTCTGTTGTTTGCACTCGAACGACGCTGGGGCGCGGCGGGTGACGCCGATACGTTGCGAGGATGTTCGGTCCCATCGGCGGGCCCGGCGGGCCCGCGATCGGCTCGCCTGCGGCCGCGCAGCAGCTCGTCCGGCAGCAGCAGGAGCAGTACTTCGCGTGGCGCGCCGCCCAGGACCGCGCCGCCGCGGCACGGGCCGCGGAGGTCGCCGCCGCGAGGGTCCGATGGCGTGCCTCCGGCCTGCGCTGCGACGTCGTCACGGGCTGCGGGGCGGTGGCGGCGGGCCGCTGCTCCGGTTGCCGGCACACGTTCTGCGAGTCGCATCAGAGCTACGACCGCCCGGCGGACGGCTCCGCGGTGCGGGTGATGACCGACCAGTGCGTCCTGTGCCAGGCCGCGCAGGTGGCCGCCGCGCTCGCGGCCGCCGAGCAGGCCGCGAACGCGGCCGCCGAGGAGGAGCAACGGCGGCGCCGCGAGGCGCGGCGGCAACGGCAGCAGGAGCTGCGCGAGCACGCGGCGAGGGTCCGCGCCCACGAGCGGGAAAACGACTGGCCCGGCGCGCGCCGGCTGCTGCCCGAGGTCGAGCGGCAGCTCGCCGCCACGCCGCTCGTCCGGCCCGAGCCGACCGACGGCCAGGTCGGCCGGGCGAACGCGGTCCTCATCCTCGGCGGCGTCACGGTGCTGCTGGCCGGGTGCGCGATGATCGAGGACAACCTGCCGCTGCTCGGGGTGATGCTCGGCATCCTGCTGTTCACGTTCGTGCCGCTGTCGATCTGGGCGCTGCGGGTGCGGCGGCGCAGGTCCCGCGCCGAGCGGTGGGCAGCCCTGCAGCTGGAGCGCCAGGAACTGCTGTCCGCCAGGGGCTGCGGCATCGCCGGCTGCGCCACCTGCGCCACGGGCTGAATCACCCCGAGCCCCACCCGGCGCCGGACGGCCGTGAGCTGATCATTGGCACGACGGATGCTTCATGGGTACACCGCCGGAAAGCGGGGACATGCGATGAAGACGTTCCGGAGTGCTCCGATGCTCGCCTCGATGGCCACGGTCCTGGCCGTGAGTCTCGGCGTGATCGGGGGAGCGACCGCGCCGGCGACCGTTGCGGCGCCGGTGCCGTCGGCGGCCGCCTGCGCCGCGAAACCGACCGTCGTGCTCGTGCACGGGGCGTGGGCGGGGACCTCCAGCTGGAACGGCGAGGTCGAGCGGCTGCAGCGGGCGGGGTACACCGTGCGGGCCTTCGCCAATCCGTTGCGCGGGCTGACCAGTGACGCCGCGGACCTGGCGGCGTTCCTCGACACGATCGACGGGCCGATCGTGCTCGCCGGACACTCCTACGGCGGCTCCGTCATCACCAACGGCGCGGCGGGCAACGCCAACGTCAAGCAGCTGGTGTACGTCGACGCGGCAGCACCCGCGGTGGGTGAGAACACGGGCCAGCTCAGCGGCAAGACCTCGGCGCTGAGCGCGCAGCCCGGCACGCTGTACGACCAGGTGCCGTACGCCGGTGCGCCGGCCGGTGACGTCGAGCTGTACCTGAAGCAGCCGGTGTTCCTGCAGTCGTTCGGCCCCGACCTGCCGAAGCCCGTCGCGACCATGCTCTGGGCGGGGCAGCGACCGGCCACGATGCGCGCGTTCACCACGCCGTCGAAGGCGGCGGCCTGGAAGACGATCCCGTCGTGGTACGTCATCGGCACCGCCGACAAGATCATCACGCCGGAGTCGCAGCAGGCGATGGCGAAGCGGGCCAACGCCAAGGTCCTGGAGGTCCCCGGCGGTTCGCACCTGACGCTCATCTCCCACCCGGAGCCCGTCACCGGACAGATCGTGGCCGCCGCGAACCAGGCCTGCCAGTCGAGGTGAAGACGCACGCGGGGGGAAGGATCTCGCGGAGTGCGGACTGCCGCCGCACCCGCCCGGACGGTGACACCGCGCCCGGCCCCGGTGTATCGGTTTTTGTATCACCTGGTGAACGGTTCACGCCGTGCCGGCGGTGTTAGCGTCGGGCAGCGATGAACGTCATCGGGGTCGTGTGAAAGGTATGACGGGCTTGCCGCTGCGTGAACCGACGTTTCTCATTCTGGCCGCGCTCGCGGCCGAGCCGCAGCACGGGTATGCGGTCCTGGAGGACGTGCGGCGCATCTCGGAGGACCGGGTGCAGCTGCAGGCCGGCACGCTGTACGGCATCCTCGAACGGCTCCGGATCGACGGACTCATCGAGCTGGACCGGGAGGAGGTCGTCGCCTCGCGGCTGCGGCGCTACTACCGGCTCACCACGCCCGGGCTCGACCTGCTCAGCGCGGAGACCGACCGGCTGCACCGCAACGCGGCCGCGGCGGACCGGCGGCTGCGGCTGGCGCGGCGCAACGACGAGGCGGCCCGGCCGGCGGTCAGATCACACTGAACGATCACCATCTGCGAAAGAGCTGCCATGTTCGTCAAGTCCGATGAGGTCCGGTTCGAGTTCGCGGGCGACGGGTCCGGCGTGGACGACCTGGCGTGGGGCCAGCAGGAGATCTGGCTCGCCATGGTCCGCCAGCGCAGCTGGATCCCCATCGGCGGCCCGGGGCGGCTCAAGGCCGGCACCACGCTCGACGACGTCGTCGACGATCTGCAGTACACGCTCGGGCGGTACCAGACGATGCGCACGCGGCTGCGGTTCAGCGACGACGGACGGGTGCGCCAGGAGGTGTCGGCGCGCGGCGAGTTCGTGATCGAGGTCTTCGACGCGCCGGACGACGCCGACCCGGACAGGTTCGCGCTTGCCCTGTACGACTGGTTCCGCACGTGGGACTACGACTACGTCAAGGACTGGCCGGTCAGGGTCGGCGTGGTCCGGCAGCGCGGCGCGCTCACCCATCAGGTCACGGTCGCCTCGCACCTGGTCACCGACGCGCTCGGCGGAGCGATCATGATGGACGAGGTCACCCGCCGGGAGCCGGCGCCGGTCGCCGGCCTGCAGCCGCTGGAGCAGGTGCGCCGGCAGCGGTCCCCGGCGGGGCAGCGGCAGAACGAGGCCGCGCTGCGGTACTGGCGGCGGCAGCTGCGCACGATCCCCGCGCGGACCGTGCCGGAGTCCGACGACCGGTGCGAGCCGCGCTACCGCGAGGGGCTGCTGCACTCACCGGCCATGCACCTGGCGCTGCGGGCGATCGTGGCACGGGAGGGCGTGGACCCGGCGGCCGCGCTGCTGGCCGTGTTCGCGATGGCCGTCGTCCGGGTCACCGGCGTCGACCCGGTGGTGATCCGCCCCATCGTCGGCAACCGGTTCTGGCCCGGCCTCGCCGACGTGGTGTGCCCGGTCAACCAGGCCGGCCTGTGCGTCGTCGACATCGCCGGCGCACCGTTCCCGGAAGTGCTCGACCGGGTGCGGCGGACGGTCATGTCGACGTACAAGTACGCCAGCTTCGACCCGCTGCGGCTCGCCGAGGCCATCGCGGACGTCGAACGGGAGCGTGGTGAGCACCTCGACCTGTCGGTGCTGTTCAACGACCGCCGCACCGGCGACCGGTCCGAGCTGGCCGGCGGGGACGCCTCCGACGTGACCCTGCAGCGGATGAGCGACGCGCTGGCGCAGACCCGGTTCGACTGGCCGGTGGCCCGCGACAACCCGCACGAGCGGCTGATGGTCAACGTCGAGGACGCGGTGGGCGCGGTGGAGGTGCGGATCGCCTTCGACACCCACCACATCGCGCCCGCCGCCGCCGAGGCGTGCGTGCGCGGCATGCAGCAGGTCGCGGTCGCCGCGGCGCTGGCCCGGGAGCATGCCCCGGTCCCTTCATAGGGGCGGCGTCTTCGGCGGGTACTGCACCACCTGCGTGGCGACGACCGTGACGGCACCGAACTCGGCCGCGACGCCGTAGCGCTGCAGCGCCGGCGGGTCCAGCAGCATCACCGTGCCGGTGACCGTGACCAGCTCACCCACGGCCACGCGCACCGGCGTGGCCGCGACGACGAGCTGCCCGGACACCGGCAGGTCCGCGTCGGCCAGGACGAACGCCCGGTCGCCGCGGACCTCGGTGACCACGGCGGTGACGGTCAGGGTGGTGCCGGGCCGCAGCTGCCGCACCGGCGAGGACACGATCGGGCGCACCGGCGGCGGGGGCTCCCCGGTGCAGCCGGTCGGCAGCGCGGCGCCGGCACCCAGGCAGCACAGCAGCAGGACCCGCATCGATGACCGGTTCACGCTGGCTCACCTCGCCGTCGCAGTGCGACCGCCTGCGTCCAGCGTGACCCGCGCTGGTCACGGAACGATCGCGGCCGATGCGACAGTTCCGTGACGGGCGTGCCAGGGTCGGTTGCGCAGACGTGATGTAGTCGTCTTGGGGAGTTCGGAGGGGCATGGCCGTCGAGACACACCAGCCGCAGCGGCGGTGGCCGTTCGTGGCCCGCGACGCCGAGCGGGCCGCGGTGCTGCGCGCGATCGGCGCCGCGGAGGCAGGCGGTGCGCTGGTGATCGGGCCGGCGGGGATCGGCAAGAGCCGCCTCGCCGACGAGGTGCTTGCCGTGCGCTCCGCCGGCCGGGTGCTGCGGGTGCACGCGTCGGAGGCCGGCCGGGACGTGCCGCTGGGCGCCTTCGCGCGCTGGCTGCCGGCCCGGACGCGCGCCGTCGACGACGCCGGCGGTGCAGTGGCGGCCGTGGTACGGGCGGTGAGCGCGAGCCCGGCGGCCGACCTGACGGACGGGCCGGACAAGGCCGACAAGGCCGACGGCCGGGCGGTCCTGCTCGTCGACGACATCGACCTGCTCGACCCGCTGTCCGCGCTGGTGATCCACCAGATCGTCGCCGGTGGGCTGCTCGACGTGGTCGCCACGCTGCGGTCCGGGGCGCCGGCGCCCGACTTCGTCGCCGCGCTGCTGCGCACAGGACGGCTGGCCAGGATCGACCTGGACCCGCTCGGGCCGCCCGCGATCGGCGCGCTGCTGGCCGCGGTCCTTTCCGGGCCGGTCTCCAGCATCACGGTCGCCTTCATCCAGCGGGTCTCCGCCGGGAACCCGCTGTACGTCAGGGAGCTGCTCGGCGACGCGCTGGACACCGGCGCCCTGACCGTGGTCGACGGGCTGTGGCACCTGCGACCGGCGCAGACCGCCTCGCAGCGCCTCACGGACCTGCTCGACGCCAGGCTGCGCAGCACCACCCCGGCGGAGCGGCGGGCCCTGGAGCTGCTCGCCCTCGCCGGCCGGCTCGGGCTGCGCTGGCTGCACGAGCTGTGCGACCCGGAGGCCGTCGAGTCGCTGGAGCGGCGCGGCCTGATCGTGGTCCGCCGCGACGGCCGCCGGCTGCCGGCCGAACTGGCGCACCCGCTGTACGGCGAGATCCTGCGCGCCACCCTGCCGGCGTCGGCCCGGCTGCGGCACAGCCGCACCCTCGCCGACCTGTACGAGCGCACCGGTGCCCGGCGGGTCGACGACCTGCTGCGCTGGGCGGTGTGGCGGCTCACCGGCGGCGGCCCGTTCGACCCGGCCTGGATGAGCGAGGCGGCCCGCCGTGCGACGCTGCTGCGGGCCCGCGCCGGGCTGCGGGAACGGCTCGCCCGGCACGCGTGGCTCGCCACCGGCGACGTCGAGGCGGGCCTGCTGGTGTGCGCCGCCCAGTTCGACGACGGCCGGTTCGCCGAGGGGTACCGCACCCTGGACGAGCTCGCCGCGACCGTGGACTCCGACGAAGGCCGGGCCGGGGTCGCGCTGACCCGTGCGTTCTACCGCGGCTGGGGCGCCGGCCGCCTCGACGAGGCCCTCGACGTCCTGGAGACGGCCGAGGCCGGCGTCACCGACGCGGTCTGGCGCGCGGAACTGGCCACCCAGCGCAGCATGCTGCTGGCCGCGTCCGGCACCCCGGCCGAGGCCCTGACACTGCTGGAGCCGCTGCTGGACGGGCGCGCGGGCGGCGAGCCGTCGCTGCGCGCCGCCGCGGCCGGCGGCATCGCGTGCATGATGGCCGGGCGGTTCCCGGCCGCGATGCGCCTGTCCCGCCGGGCGTACCGGCTGATCGCCGAGGCCGACCGGGAGCACCGCGACATCGGCGTCCTCACCGGTCTCGCCGGGCTGTGCGTGCGGGTCATCACCGACGCCGGGTACGCCGCGGAGGCCCGCGACTTCGGCGGCGCCGCGGCAGGGCGGCCGCCGCGACCGGCGACGCGCACGGGCTCGCCTGGATCACCGCGGGCCTGGCGTCGCTGGAGCTGCCCGCCGGTGACCTCGACCGGGCCCGCCGGCACGCGGTCGAGGCGGCCGCCTACTTCCGGCAGGTCAACTCGCCGATCGGGCTCGGCTGGGTCCTCGCCATCGGGCTGCTGGTCGCCGTGCACCAGGGCGACGGTCCCCGCGCGGCGGTGCTGCGCGCCGAGCTGGCCGAGACCCGGCCGGAGCTGCGCCAGATCCGGCTCTACCACTACGAGATCGATCGTGCCGTGGCCTGGCACACCGCGTACACCGGCGACACGGACACCGCATGCGGGATCCTCGCGCAGCGGGCCCGGCACTGGTCGGACCGTGGCGCGGTCATGCCGGCCGTCGTGCTCGCCAACGACCTGGCCCGGCTCGGCCGGGCGGATCTCGCCGCCGGGGTCCTGGCCGGGGTAGCGCTGCCGGACGGGTGGCCGCTCGGCGCGGCGATCGCGGCGTTCGTCACCGCCGCCGCGGCGGGGACCCGGTGGCGCTGGAGACGGCCGCGGACGGGTTCGCGCGGCTGGGTTTCACCGTGTACGCCGTCGACGCGATGTCGGCGGCCGCGGTCGCGGCGAGCGGGACGTCCCGCGAACCGGCACGCGTCATCGCGGCCGCCGCCGCGCTCGCCGCGCAGTGCCCGGGACTGCACACGCCGCTGCTGTCGCGGGGCGGGACGGCGGACCGGCTGACCCGGCGGGAGCGGGAGGTCGCGCAGCTCGCCGCGCGGGGGCTGAGCAACCGGGAGATCGCCGTGCGGCTCACCGTGTCCGGCCGTACCGTGGAGAACCACCTGGCCCGCGTGTACCTGAAGCTCGGCGTGCACGGCCGCGCCGGGCTGGCGGCCGGCCTGAGTAGCCCCGCCGCCGAAATCTGAGCAGTCCCCACTCATGACGCCGCCGGGACGACGGGGCACCTTGGAAGCGTTTCCACGGTGTACCGGGCGTGTTACGTCCCGTGATCCCGTTTCATGTTCCTGGGGAGGTTCCGGTGGCCGCCGTCGCCACGTTCGGACAGGTCATCAAGCACCGGCGGCGCGCACTGGACATGACCCAGCGGGACCTGGCCAACCAGGTCGGCTACTCGGTGATCACGATCCGGAAGGTCGAGACGGACGAACGCCGCCCGTCCCGTGAGCTCGCCGAGCGCCTCGCCCACTGCCTGCGCATCGACCCGGAGCAGCGCAGCGCCTTCGTCGGGCTCGGCCGCCACGAGCCGGTGCCCGCCGCATGGTCCAACCTGCCGGCGCCGCTGACCCGGCTGATCGGCCGGGACACCGAGGTCGACCTGGTCCGCGACACCGTCATGCAGCGCAGCGTCCGGATCGTCACGCTGGTCGGGCCGCCCGGGATCGGCAAGAGCCGGCTCAGCGTCGAGGTCGCCGGCGAGCTGCGGGCGATGTTCCCCGACGGCGTCTGCTTCGTCGCGTTCGCACCGGTCGGCGACGAGGCCCTGGTCGTGCCGACCCTCGCCACCGCGCTCGGCGTGCGCGAGGTGGCCGGGACCCCGTTGAGCGACGTGCTGACCGACCACCTGCGCGACCGCAGGCTCCTGCTGCTGCTGGACGACTGCGAACACCTGCTCGGCGCGGCCCGGCTGTTCGCGGAGCTGCTCACCGCCTGCCCTGAGCTGCGGATCCTCGCGACCAGCCGGGCGCCGCTGCACATCCGCGGCGAACGGCTCATCCCGGTCCCGCCGCTCGCGCTGCCCAACGCCCGGCTCGACGCGACCGCCGCGGCGGTCGAGCTGTTCGTGGAGCGGGCCGCCGCCGTCGACCCGGCGTTCCGGCTCACCGACGCCAACGCCGGCGACGTCGCGGCCATCTGCGCCGGCGTCGACGGCCTGCCCCTCGCGATCGAGCTCGTCGCCGCCCGGGTCGCGCTGCTGTCCACGGCCGCGATCCTGGCCCGGCTCAACCACCGCCTGACGTTGCTCACCGACGGCCCGCGGGACCTGCCCGAGCGCCAGCAGACGCTGCGGCGCACCATCGACTGGAGCTACGACCTGCTCGAACCCGCCGAGCAGCTGCTGTTCGCGCGGCTGGCGGTGTTCACCGGCGGGTTCAGCCTGGCCGCCGCGGAGGCCGTGATGGACCCCGACGCCGCCGAGGCCGTGATGGACCCCGAGGGCGCGGCGGTCCGGGACGGCGTCACGGTGCTCGACGGCGTCGCCGGGCTCGCGGAGAAGAACCTGCTCCGGCAGGAGGTCCGCGCCGACGGCGAACGGTACGCCGACTTCTTCGAGATGATCCGCGAGTACGCCCTGGAACGCCTCGTCGCCTCCGGCGAGCAGGAACGCATCAGGGCCCGGCACGCCCGCTACTACCTGGCGCTGGCCGAGCAGGAGAGCGACCTGGACCGCCTCGGCGTCGAGCACAACAACCTGCGCGGCGCCCTGGAATGGCACATCCAGCGCGACGACGCCGACGCCGGGCTGCGCCTGGTCGCGGCGCTGTGGAAGTTCTGGCACATCCGCTCGCACCACACCGAGGCCAGCCGATGGGTCACGCTGGTCATGCAGCTGGCCGGCGACCACGACCCGGCGGTGCGCGCCCACGTGCTCTGCGGCGCCGGCTGGATCGCCGTGGACCGCAGCGACCACGTCCGCGCCAAGGCCTGCTTCGACGAGAGCCTGGCGCTGTTCCGCTCGCTGGGCGACCCGCGCGGCATCGCCGAGGCCCTGCACGGCGTCGGCACCATGCTGCACGCGTCGGGCTGCAACGCCGAGGCCCTTGCGCTGTTCGAGGAGAGCCTCCAGCTGTACCGCGGCCTCGACGACACCGAAGGCATCGCGTGGACCCTGGACCACCTCGGCCAGAGCCGCCTCGGCCTGCCCGACCCGACCGGCGCCGAGGCGCTGTTCGACGCGAGCCGCGCCCTGTTCCAGCGGCTCGGCCACGCCTGGGGCCGCGCCATCACGCTGGACCACCTGGGCCTGGCCGACCTGGCGCAGGGCAACCACGCCCGGGCCGAGGAGCGCTTCAGCGAGGCGCTGGGCCTGTTCGACGAACTGGCCAACACGTGGGGGATCGCGACCTCGTTCGAGCACCTCGGCCACGCCGCCCTCGCCGCCGGCGACACGACGCGGTCCCTGGACTGCTTCCGGCGCAGCCTGGAGCTCAACCAGGCGGAGGCGGACCGGGCCGGCATCGTGCGGTCCCTCGCGGGGCTGGCCAGCCTCGCCGTGGTGCGGCGGCAGGCGCAGCGGGCGGCGCGGCTCTTCGGCGCCCTGGCGCTGCTGGCGGAGTCGAGCTGGGTGTCCATGAACCCGGTGGAGCGGGCCATCCACGACCGTGACCTCGCGGTCGTGCACCGCGACCTCGACCATGAGGCGATGGCGCGGGCCTGGGCGCTGGGCGCCCGGATGAGCCTGGCCGAGGCGGTCGCCTACGCCGCCGCCGACGGGACGTGAAGGGGCGGGTACCGGCCTCCCAACGCCGGCACCCGCCAGTCTTCATCCGCCGCGTGTCACGGACCCGTGCAGAAGCCGACGTTGCTGGTCGTCTGGCCCGGCTGCAGGATCTTGTTCCACGGGTTGGCGGGGTCGGCGTGCACGTTGGTCGCCGTCGCGCCCTGCTGGGTCAGCACCATGTTCCAGGTCTGGCTGATGTGCTGCCCGGCCGGGATCGCGAAGGTCGTGAACCACTCCTTCGCGGTGCCGGTGTTGTTGGTGACGTACACGTCCGCGCAGTAGCCGCCCTGGCTGATCGGCCGCACACCGGGCGCCCGGACCACCACGGTCGTCGGCAGGCTCGGCGTCTCGCCGCAGGACAGCACCAGGTCGAGGTTCGTCACCGGCGGCAGGTTCACCGCCACCTGCTTGACGGCGGAGTCCACGTACGGCTGCGTCGTGCCCGGCTGGGTGCAGCCGGCCTTGGCCACGCGGACCTTGTACCAGCCCGGCGAGACGTCCCAGCGGTAGAAGCCGTAGCCGTTGGTGATCGACGGGTTCACCCGGTTGCGCGGTGACATGATGGTGGTGCTGCCGTTGGGTACCACGGTGTACGTGCCGTTCTGCGTCGCCGAGCGGTACAGCGTCACCGTCGCCCCGCTCACCGGCGCCCCGGCGGTGTTGAAGACCCGCCCGCTGGGGTCGATGAACAGGTTGCCGGTGCTGGTGAACGTCGTGCCGCCGCACGTGATCGAGATGATCACCTGTGCCTCGTCGTGCAGGATGTACCCGGCGTTCGGATTTCGCAGCGGGCCCACGCCGGTCGCGGTGTAGGTGCCCGACCCGGTGTCGGTGAGGTTGCCGCTGAGCGTGAACCCTTCCGTCGGCGGCGTGGTCGCGTAGTTACGCCCGACGATCTTCCACGTTGCGGCGGTCGACGGGGTGCAGCCGGTGGCGTTGATGGTGAACACGTCGTCCCAGTGCACCAGCGGCGTGCCGTCGGCGGTCGCCCGGCCGCCGGTGTTGATGCCGCCGCTGACCGCGACCGGGTTCACGCTGAACTTGGTCGTGGCGATCGTCGAGGCCTGCGGCAGGTTCCAGATCTCGAAGCCCGCCTGGACCGACGTCAGCCACCAGCGCATCTCCAGGCAGGTGGTCTGCTCCGGGGTGATCGGCGAGCCGGGATCGGTGGCGCAGTAGATGCCCATGTCGTCGAGGCTGGCGGCGTACTTGGTGAAGATGTGGCTGTCGAAGCCGCCGTTGGCCGCCACGGACTGCGGCACCGCCGGGTCACCGACGAGCCCGGTGCCCTTCGTGCGGGCCACGAACGAGATGACATTCCAGCGCACGCCGTTGTCGAAACTGCGCACCCGGCCGCCCCACACGTCGAACGTGGTCGCCGTCGGCACGCCGTTGACGACGGTGCGGATGCCCGGGATGGACACGTTGACCAGCAGCGGCTGACCGGCCGGCTGGATCTTCCCGGCGTGCGCGGCGTAGCTGGCCGGGTTCTGCGCGTCGGCCGCGTTGGCGTTGTTGTAGCCCTGGTTGTTGACCCAGATCATGATCTCGGCGCCGTCGTTCTGACCGGGGCTGTTGAGCGCGGCCGGGTTGGTCGGCAGGGTGCTGCCCTGGGTGGCGCAGCCGGTCGGCTGCGGCCGGCAGTTCGAGTCGAACCAGATGTCGTAGGACGCGTCCCACGCCTCATTCGTCCCCGCCGTGGCCGGGGTGCTGATGTTCCACACCGAGTCCATCCGGGCGACCCCGGCGGCCTGCTTCGGGAACGGCGCGCCCGGCGGTGTCGTGCCCGTCGGCGCGCACTCACCCCAGTGGCAGCCGGCGATGATGCTCGGGTACGCGGCCGGCGCGTGGATCTGGTGGCTGAACTCGTTCGCGGTGCCGGTCGTGTGGTTGACGCCGTCGGCCGGCGGCTGCTGCGCCACGAACGGCGCCGTGCCACCGGTCGTTGCGTACTGGTCCCGGACGCCGCTGTTCGGGTTGATCCACGGGTCGCCGGTGCCGGCCCAGTCGCAGTTCGGGTCGAAGGAGTCCGCACCGTTGGTGCAGGCCGGGCCGGTGTTGGCGTCGGAGCCGAAGTACGAGTTGGCGGTGTAGTTGGTCACCGAGAACCCGGACTGCGCCGTGTCGTAGTTCATGGTGAACCCGCCGCTCACTGCCGGGTTCCACAGGTTCGTCGCGACCCGGTAGACGCCCTCGGGGGAGGTGACGGTGGCGCCGGTGTACCGCGTGCCGCCGCCGTTGTACGTCGCCGTCGGGGTGAACGGGGTGGCGGGTGCGGCATGGGCGGTGGCGGGCGGCAGGACGGCGGCCACCAGGGCAAGGAGCCCGGTGCCCGCCAGCAGAGCTCGCCGTCGGAGTGTTGCCACGTGCATTCGATGCCTCCAGGTGTGGGTGTGCATCGATTAGGTCACCGGGAACGGACACCCAGATAGGTGACACTGCGGTACCAACGGCGGTACAACCGCCGATACAGGCCGGGAGCACACCGATACCGCGGGCACGACGAAAAGGCCCGCCGGCGTCGGACGCCGGCGGGCCTTCGGTGCGTTCTACGTCAGGCCTGGGCCTCGGGCTCGTCGCTGCGCGGGGCGGCCACGAGCTCGCCCGGCACCGCCTCGGCCTCCTGGAACTCGGCCTCCACCTGCGGCTGGCTCACCCACAGCGCGCGCATCTGCTGCTGCATGAACGACGTGAGGCGGGAGCGGTATTCGTGGTCGAAGCCCTCAAGGGCCTCGATCTGCTGCTGCAGCGCCTGCCGCTTGGCGGTCAGGCCCCCGACCACGTCCTCGTAGATCTGCTCCGCGCGCTGCTTGATGTCGTGCGCGTTGGCCCGCGCCTGCTGGATGATCTTGTCCGAGCGGCTCTGCGCCTCGGCCAGGATGTCGTTGGCGTTCTGCTCCGTCTCGCCGGCGAACGCCTCCGCCGACTGGGCGATGCTCTCCGCCTGCGCGCGCGCCTCGGCGATGATCTTCTCCGCCTCGTCGTGCAGCGCGTCGGCGTGTGCCTGCGCCTTCGACACGATCTGCGCGGCATCGGCGTGCGCCCCGGCGCGGATCTGCTCCGCCTCGCGCCGTGCACCGTCGAGGTGCTCCTCGGCGGTGCGCTGCGCCATGGTCAGCACCTGCAGCGCCTGATGCTGGGCGTTGACCTGCTGGGCGTTGACCTGCTGGGCGTTGATGTCGTGGCGCGGCAGCTGCTGCTCCGCGGTGTTGTTGAGCGACGCCTGACCGTTGGCGAGGCGTTCGTCGTATGGCCGCATCCCGTGTTGTGTCATGACTCCTGCCCCTCCTCGGCGGCGGTTGCGATGGGACCGGCACGGGGTGATCCCACGACGCCGCCAGCGCAGAACGCCACGCGGACAGTACCGGAGAAGCCGCCGGAAGTCAGCATCGCAACCTGCCCGTACCGGCCCGGTGACGGCGCGTTGCCCGGCGTACGCTGATGGGCGTGGATCAAGAAGAGCGGATCGCGCTGTTCCTCGACTACGAGAACCTGGCGCTGGGCGCCCGCGACAATCTCGGCGGGATGACGTTCGACTTCCGCCCGATCGCCGACGCCCTCGCCGAACGGGGGCGGGTGGTGGTGCGCCGGGCGTACGCCGACTGGTCCTACTTCGACGAGGACCGCCGGATGCTCACCCGCTCGCACGTCGAGCTGATCGAGATGCCGCAGCGGATGGGTGCCTCGCGCAAGAACGCCGCCGACATCAAGATGGCCGTCGACGCGATGGAGCTGGCCTTCGAGCGCGAGTACATCTCCACGTTCGTGCTGTGCACCGGCGACAGCGACTTCACCCCGCTGGTCCACAAACTGCGCGAGCTGAACAAGCGGGTCATCGGCGTGGGGGTGGAGAAGTCGACGTCGGCGCTGCTGCCGCCGGCGTGCGACGAGTTCCTGTACTACGACCGGCTCGAAGGCGTCGAGGTCCCCGCGGCCCGCACGCGTGGCAGCCGCACCGGCCGCCGGGCCGAGCCGGCGCCGGTGCCGTCGTCCTTGCCGGTGCCCTCGTCGCTGCCGTCGCCACTGCCGTCGCCATCGTCGTCGCCATTGCCATCGCTGGAGCCGGAGCTGGAGCCGGCGTCGCAGGCGGTCGGTGACGTCGACGCGCTCGCGGTGCTCGTCGCGCAGACGGTCGCGGGCATGCAGGGCAGCTCCGGCGGGGAGGTCACCGCGTCCAGGCTGAAGCGGACCCTGCTGCGCAAGGACCCGACGTTCAGCGAGTCCGACCACGGGTTCCGCACCTTCGGCGAACTGCTGCGGCACCTCGCGTCACGCAACGTGATCGAGCTGGTCGACGGCCCCGCCAAGGGCGACCCCGAGGTGGCGCTGCCCGAGCACGGCGACCAGGAGGCCGCGTTCGCGCTGCTGCGATCCGTCGTGCAGGACGCTGCCGGCGGCTCCTCCGACGGCGGGGTCGCACTGTCGGGGCTGAAGAACCAGGTCCGCCGCGTCCGGCCCGACTTCAGCGAGAAGAAACTCGGCTACCGCACGTTCCTGCAGTTCTGCAAGGCGGCCGCGACCGCCGGCGTGGTCCAGCTGCGCTGGAGCCCCGAGGCCGACGACTACCTGCTGACCGCGTGACCGGTCGGCCCGCATTCTCGGCCGAAGGGACGAGGTGACGCAACGCTACAGTCGGCATGTGGTGCGCCGATAGTCCGTCCGATCATGATCGGAGGTGCCGGAGGATGCCGGACCCGCGACCCCAGTCACCGGCAACGCTGCTGGCCGAGGCGTACGCCTCGCTCGTCGCGTCCGACCTCGACGCCGCCAAGGCCCTCGCGGAGCGGGCCACGGCGCTCGCCGAGGCGGTCGGCGACCAGCTCATGCACGCCCGCGCCGCGACGCTGCTGGCCCGGATCCTCTACATCCGCTGCGAGACCCCCGAGGCGATGGGGCGCGTCCTGACGGCGATCGACCTGAGCATCGCGGTCGCGGACCTGACCTCCACGGCGCAGGCGCACGAGGTCGCGACCCGCATCCTGCTCGACGTCGGCGAGACCGCCGGCGCGCTCGAGGAGGGCCTGGCCGCCACCCGCGCCGCCGAGGCCAGCGGGGACCTCGAGGCAACCGCGGCCGCGATGCGGGCCATGGCCAACGTGTACGCCGCGCTGCAGCAGTGGGACAAGGCCCTGGAGTTCGCCGAACGCTACCGCGAGACGGCGCGCCTGCTCGGCGACCCGGTGGCCGAGAGCGCCGCGATCGAGACGGTGTCGTTCATCTACGGCGGGATGGCGGTCGAGGCCGCCGACCGCGGCGACCACGAGCGGGCCGCCGACTGGCACGAGCAGACCGTGGTGCTGTCCCGGACCGCGATGCTGATGGCCCGCGCCGCCGGCAACCGCCGCGGCGAGAACACCTGCCTGGCCAACCTCGCCGAGTCCCTCGCCGACGTCGGCCGCGCACAGGAGGCGCTGGAACTGCTCGACAGCTGGCCCGCCGACCCGGCCCTGGACTCGGTGGCCAACCGGGTGCACCACCTGGAGACCCGCGGGATCGTGCTCATGGGCCTGGGCCGCCGGCACGAGGCCGCCGAACTGCTCGCGCTCAGCCTCGCCGAGGCACCCACCAGGCAGCACGAGATCGCGGCGCGCAAGGCGCTCGCGCAGCTGCTGGAGGAGCTCGGCGACCTACGCGGGGCGCTGGAGCACTACAAGCGCCTGTTCGTCCTGGTCTCCGAGCAGACGTCCGAGCACGCCAAACGGGCGGCCAGCGTCGCGGCCGTCCGGCTGGAGACCGCCCAGGCCCAGGCGCGGGCCATGGCACTGCAGGCCCAGGCCACCGCCCTGCAGCGGTCGAACGAGACGCTCAACCGCCGCTCCGAGGACCTGCGCCGTCAGGCCCTGGAGGACCCGCTGACCGGGCTGCCCAACCGGCGCCGCCTCGACCAGTTGCTCGCCTCCGATCTCAGCTCCTGCGCGGTCGTGGTCGTCGACGTCGACTTCTTCAAGCGCATCAACGACGGCTACTCCCATCTCGTCGGCGACGCGGTCCTGCGCGAGCTGGCCCAACTCCTGCGGGCCAGCTGCCGCCGCGGCGACACGGCGCTGCGCTTCGGTGGCGAGGAGTTCGCCCTGGTCCTGCAGGCGACCGAGCCCGACGCGCTGCTGACCCTGGCCGAGCGCACCCGCGCCGCCATCGAGACACACAACTGGGCCGCGCTCGCCCCGGGCCTGGCGGTGACGGCGAGCTTCGGCGCCGCCCTCGGCACCGAGGCCGCGACCAGCATCGAACTGCTGGCCCTCGCCGACAGCCGCCTGCTGTCCGCCAAGCGCAACGGCCGCAACCGGGTGACGGGCCCGGCGCACCCCGCGACCCGGCCGCCGACGACGACGACGAACGGAGCATCCGTCCGCGTGCGGTGACGAGCGGCGTGACCCTCGTCGCCGCCATCGGCTGGGGAAGCCAAGCCTGCGTCGTTCACGGTCGCTTGCGCAGCGCCTTGGCGGGCGGGTCCATCTTGAGCCAGGGCCGCAGCGTCGCGACGGCCGGGTCGTGGCCGGTCAGGTAGGGGGCGGCCAGGGCGCGCCAGGTCCGTCGGCGCTCGCCGCCGCAGGCGGCCTTGAACGACGCGAACGGCGGCTCGCCGTCGGGCACGGCGGCACGGACCTCGGCGGCGGACACGTCCAGCAGCGTGGCCACGACGGCGGGATCGTGGTCGGGGTTCGCGGCGTACAGCACGAGCAGCCCCAAGGTCAGCAACGGACGCGACCCGGGCTGCTCACGCCAGCTGCCGCGTTCGTGCTGCCGGCACCAGGCCACGAAGCGCAGCGCCGGCGCGGTCGCCTCCGGGCCGAGCACCAGCGCCGACTCGACCAGCCCCGCCAGGGCGCCGGCCGGGTAGAGCGTGTCGCCGGTGCCCGCCTGGATCATGCAGGAGAACAGCCGGGCGACGTGCCCGCGCTGGTCCGTCGCGTCGGGGCTGGTGTTGCCGGACATCTCCAGCACCGCGCCCGCCGGCCACGGCATGCCCGCCGGCAGCCGCCGGTCCATCACCAGGTCCTCGATGGCGTGCTCGTACTGCTCGACGTTCATGCCGTAGTCGAAGGTGGCGATGTCCCGCACGATCGAGGCGTCGAACCGGGTACGCACCCAGTCCCGCAGCGCCACCTCCGACGGCCGCAGGTCCTCCAGCATCGGGCCGAGATCGTGGTCGGGCGGCGTCATGGCAGCTGCTTGCGGAAGACGACCTCATGGCGGGTGTACCCCATCCGCGCCTCGTAGAACGGCATCGAGGTCGGGTTGTCCAGGCCGGTCTCCAACGTGATGGCCGCGGCGTCCAGCTCGACCGCCCACCGCTCGACCTCGGCCATCAGCGCCGTGCCGATCCCGGACCGGCGGGCGGCACCGGCCACGGCCAGCGCGTCGACGTGGACGCGGCGCCGGCCGAGGTCCCGCTGCACCTGCCAGCCGGACGACGGCAGCGGTTCGTGCAGGCGCGCGACCGCCGTGCCGACGATCTCACCGTCCAGCTCGGCCACCAGCATCAGGACCGACGGATCCGCCGCGAACCGCTCGTAGAGTTCGTCGTGCCAGTCCGCGAGACCCTGCGGCGACGGCTCCTGCGCGGTGTGCGGGTCCAGCGCGGCGAAGAACGCGCCGGCCTCCTGCCACAGGCGGGCCCGCCCCGCGCCGTCGCGGGCCTGTGCGCGTCGTACCACCACTGCCATTGCCTCATCGTCGCCCATGCAAGCTCACGTGACGAGTTCGGTCAGTGCCGCGCTCGTCGCGTCGTCGGCCGGCAGGAACGCCTCGAGGCGCAGCTCGGCGACGGTCACGTCGGTGGCGGTACCGAAATGGGTGAGCGTCGTGATGAGGCGCAGCTCCCGCTCGCCCAGGCGCAGGTGCAGCGGCACCGCGAAGCCCAGATGCTGCGCCGGCAACTGCCGCGGGCGCGGCGGCGCCAGGCCGGCGAGCTCCTCGGCCAGGCGCCGCAGCCGGTCGTTCGGGTTGCGCAGGCTCTCGGCGTGGACGCGGTCGATGACGTGCCACGCCCACTCGTCGAGGTTCACGATGTGCGGCGCGAGACCGCCCGGGTGCAGCAGGACCCGGGGGACGCTGACCGGCGCGACGAGCAGGCCGGCGTCGACGCCGCGGGTGAGCACGTGGAACCCCGCGTTGGCCGAGACGAGGTCGCCCTGCCGGTCGACGATGACCGCCGGAAACGGCAGGTGCCCGCGCAGGATGCGCTCCAGCGCCGCCAGCACCGGCGCGAGCTGCGGATCGTCGAGGTCGCGCTGGGGGTACGCAGGCGCGAACCCGGCGGCGAGCAGCAGCTCGTTGCGCTCACGGATCGGCACCTCCAGCGACTCCGCCAGCCGGATGATCATCGACCGCCCAGGGCTGGACCGCCCGCTCTCGATGAAGCTGACGTGCCGCTGCGTCGTGCCGGCGCGGGCCGCGAGCTCCAGCTGGCTGACCCGCCGCCGGGTGCGCCAGGTGCGCAGCGCGCCCGCGAGCGTGCCGCCGGCCGATTGGCTGGTCATTGCTCCTGTCTACCGGTTCCGCCGCCGCCCGGCGATTCCTTCCGGGGAATTGCCGCGGCGCGGCCGGCGCAGCACAGTCGTGGTGGCCACCGTCGTTCACGACCGAAGGATCCCCTCATGGCAGACACCGACCTGCAGAACCTCACCGACCGGTACGTGGCCGTGTGGGGCGAACCCGACGCGGACCGCCGCCGCGCCGCCGTCCGCGAGCTCTGGTCCGACGACGCGGTCCACGTCCTGCAGGCACCGCAGGAGCTGCGGCAGGCCGCCGCCGGCCTCGGGTTCGACCGCCTCGTGCTGGAGGCCCGCGGGCACGCCGAGCTGGAGTCGCGGGTGGCCCGCGCCTACCACGAGTTCGTCGCGCCGGGCACCTACGTGTTCCGCGCCCGCGGCGACGCCGACCGCCTCCGCGACGTGGTCAAGTTCCGCTGGGAGATGGTGCCCCGCGACGGCGGCGCCCCGGCCGGGTCGGGGCTGGAGATCCTCGTGCTCGGCGCGGACGGGCGCATCGTCGGCGACTACCAGTTCATCGAGGGGTGAGCGCCGCGAAGGTCCGCAGCCATAACCTGAACAGCGGCGCCGGCGTCGCCTGCCTGCTGGTGCTGCGCGGCCGGCACGTGCTGGCCCGTTTCCACCGATCGATGCCGCTCCCGCGGCCGCTCAGTCCCTCCCACGGCGGCTCAGGACGGCGTGGAGAGCAGCCCGCTCGACGGCGTCGGCAAGCTCACCCGCCGGCCGCCGCCCGTCGAGCTCCACCGTGGCACCACGGCGCAGCAACGGCTCGACCTCAGCCGCGTGCCGCTCGATCTCCGCCCGTTGCGCCGCGGTCCTGCCATACGGATTGCCGACCCGCCGCGTGACCCGCTCCAACAGCACGCCCAACGGCGCACTGAGCAGCACGACGTGGTCGAAGCGGCCGTAGAAGCGCCCCTGGTTGGACACCGTGCCGGAGACGAGCACCGTCGCCTGCCCGTCGAGCAACGCCGCCATCCGCCCCGCGTCCCAGGTGCCGTCCGCCAACGTCCACCCGTCGTAGTCGGTGTCGACGGTCAGATACCCACGCCGCGCCACCTCCTCGAGCACCGTGGTCTTGCCCGCACCGGACATGCCGGTCACCAACACCCGCGCCACGCGGCAACCCTACGACCGGCGACCTCACCAGCCGGCAGGGTTGCGCCCCGACTCCCGCGAGATGCCCGAACCCGTGTCCGGGTAAGCCCCGAACCGCTCGTCATGCAGGTGCGCGAAGAAGTAGCACATCGCCTCGCACTCCGCGTCCATCACCGCCTTCGCAGGATCGGCGTCGACCGCCTCGTAGAACTCGCGACCCGCCGCGACGATGAACCCACGGCAATACAGGAACCCGTCGTCGGACCCGTCCGTGTGCTCATGGATCTCCTCACGGTCGAGCTCGAACAGCTTCCGCTCGACCACCCGGTCCAGATCCGTCAGCTCCGCACTCGACATCCCCGCACACAGCCGCCCCAGCTGCGTCAGGAACTCATCCATGAACGCCTCGAGCGCACTGCCGTCGTCGTCCTCCGCCGGTGCCCGCTCAACCAGCGCCCGCCGGACACCGGCCGCCTCCGGCCCGCATGCGGCCCACGCCGCCTCGACCAGCTCCCAGAACCGCGCCACCTCAGCCGCGGCCGGCACCCGACCCACGCCATCCTCGATCACGCCCCGAGGGTACCCAGACCCCCCGACACTTTTCCGACGTGAGCGCCTGCACATCCGTCAATTCCCGCCGACGTTCCACCGAAGATCCGGTCCGTTGATAATGGGTGGCATGGGGGTGCGGTACGAGGAGGTGCTCGGTTCGCTGCGGGCGGCCTACGACGCGCGGGCCGACTGGCGGGACGGGCTCGGCAAGGAGCCGTGGAAGGTTGCGGAGCGGCAGGCGTTCCGGGACAGGCTGGCCCCGGGCGCGCGGCTGCTGGAGATCGGTGCCGGCACCGGGCAGGACAGCGTCTACTTCCAGCAGGAAGGCCTCGCAGTGGTCGCGGCGGACCTGTCGCCGGTGATGGTCGAGCGCTGCCGGGCCAAAGGTGTTGAGGCGCACGTCATGGACTTTCTGCGGCTGGACGTCCCGGCCGGCTCGTTCGACGCGGTGTACACGATGAACTGCCTGCTCCACGTGCCCAACGACGACCTGCCCGCGGTGCTGGCGGCCGTCCGGACGGTCCTGCGCCCAGGAGGCCTGTTCTACGCCGGTGTGTACGGCGGCACGGAAAGCGCCGAAGGTCCCATCGACGGCGACGAGCACGTGCCGCCGCGGTTCTTCTCGTGGCGCAAGGACGAGGAGTTGCTGGCCTTCGCCGCGGCGTGCTTCGACGTCGTGGACTTCCGTTCCGTCGACGCCGGCGGCGGCCGCCGGTTCCAGTCACTGACCCTGCAGCGCAACCCGGGAGGCTGAAACCGTGCCTGTCGACTATGACGCCGAGCTGAGCAGGCATACCGCCGTGCTGCGCAAAGCATGGGCCGTGCAGCCGCGCGACCGGATACTCGATGTCGGATGCGGTGCCGGACAGACCACCCGCGAGGCCGCGCGCATGGCCACGGCCGGCAGTGCGCTCGGCGTCGACGTGTCGGTGGCCGCCGTCGAGCGGGCCGGCGAGCGGGCCCGGGCCGAGGGGCTGCGCAACGTCGCCTTCGAGTGTGCCGACGCGCAGGTGCACACCTTTGCGCAGGGCGCGTTCGACCTGGCGATCAGCCGGTTCGGCACGATGTTCTTCGCCGACCCCGTCGCCGCGTTCGGCAACATCGGGCGGGCGCTGCGCCCCGGTGGACGCCTGGTGATGATGGTCTGGCAGGCCGCCGAGCGCAACGAGTGGACCGTCGCCATCCGGAAGGCGCTCGGGACGGCACCGCCCGGCAACGGGCCCAATGCGTTCTCGCTCGCCGACCCGCCGACCGTGGAGCGGATCCTGGGGTCCGCCGGGTTCGCCGACGTCACCCTCACCGACGTCGACGAACCCGTCTACTACGGCCCGGACCCGCAGGCGGCCCTGGAGTGGGTGCGGGGTTTCGCGTCCGCGCAGGACGGCGGCCTTGAGCGACTGCGGGACATGCTCGCCACGCGGCTGAGCGACGACGGCGTCTGGTTCGGCTCCCGCGCGTGGATCGTCAGCGCGCGCCGGTCCGCAGCGCGGGAATGAGGTCGTCGAGGGTGGTGATGACGCCGGCCGGGGCGGGCGGTGCCGCCTCCCGGTCGAGGGTGAGGCCGTGGTAGCCGAGGGCCACCGCGGCGGCCACGAGGGCCGGGTCGTCGTCGATGAACAGGCACTCGTGCGGTTCGAGCCCGAGCAGGCGGCTGCCTTCGGCGTACATGCGCGGGTCCGGCTTGCGGCAGCCGAGGATCTCGGAGATGGCGAAGCCCTCGAAGTAGTGCCCGATGTCCAGGCCGGCGAACGTGGCCTCCAGGCCCGCCCAGTTGTCGGAGACGACCGACATGCGGACGCCCGCGGCGCGAAGCTGCTCCAGGACGCGGCGGACATCGGTGTACACCTCGATCACCGGCCCGGCCGCCGGAGCCTCCAACTGCCGCAGGAGCGGCTCGGACGGATCCCCGATGCCGAGGACGGTCAGCATTTCGCGGTGGTACGCCGTGCGCCGCGCCGTCGTGGGTGACGCGTCCAGGAAGCGCTGCCCGGCGTCGATGGCCGCCGCGAACAGGTCCTGGCGGACGTCGGGATGGTGCGCCGTCACGATGGTCTCGAAGTCGAACCGTGGATTCCACCGCCCGCCGACCGGCCGCGTCAGCACCCCACCGGCATCGAAGAGCACGCCCCTGACCCGCATCGAACACAGCCTACTTGCCGGAATGCGGTCGGCGGGGACCCGTCAACCGGACAGGAGCAGGGCGGCGACCACGACCATCACCAGCGCGGCGGCGGCGGAGCACCACCAGAGGCGGGCACGGCGACGACGACGGCGGCGCGCCTGCAGCCGCTGGCGGGCCTGATGCCGGCGGCGCGCGCGGCTCCGGCGCCGATCCGCGACGACGGCCGGCTCCACCGAAGGCGACGCCGCGGGCTCCACGGATGACGCCGCGGGCTCCACGGATGACGCCGCGGGCTCGACCGACGCCGCCGCGGGCTCGACCGGGGAACGTGGTGCCGGCACGGCGAGCAGCGTGTCGGCGTCCGCCAGCGCGATGAGCTCCGCGACGCGCTGGCTCGCCGCACGCATCCGTGCGGCCTTCTTCGCGCTCAGCTTCCGGCCGGCGAGGATGCTGCAGGCCTGGGCGACGGCAACGACCAGGACCGGGTTGCTGACGTGGTCGCGGTGCCCGATGAACAGCGCCGCGATCACGTTGCGGTCCACGCGCACACCGGGCGCGAGCTTGTGGGCGCGCACGACGTCGGCGATGTGGCGCCGGGTGCTCTGCGGGCGGCGCTCCGAGCGCGCCCGGCCGCGGGGACCCTTGCGGCCGCCGTGGTCCGCGGTGCGCGCGGCCGCGGCCACCAAGGTGGCGACCAGCGACTCCACCGCTTCGTCGGCCTCCTGCCAGCGCGGCGTCATTGCTTCAGTCAAGTCAGGCGTCCCCTGGTGCGAACCTGTGTGGTGCCCGAACCGTACCCGTTGCATCGGCCGCCGAATCACGCCCGGGTATGGCTGCGATGATCGGTGCGTGGACGTGGTCGCGGAGAGCCGGTGGGCGTGGCTGCTGTACGCCGACGGGGACCGGCACGTCCTGTGCGTGGTGTGCGGGTCGGTGGCACTGTAGGAGCTGGCCGTCGAGCTGCTGCCGGCCGAGGTGGACGAGTTCCGAGCCGGCGGGGCGGTGGTCGTCGACCGGCTGGCGCGGCAGGTGTCCGATGCGCCCCGGGACCACTGGGAGCGGCACGTGGCCGGCTTCAACGACGAGCCCGGCGTGCGGGAGGCCACCGAGCGCCGGCGCATGACGGGGTAGCAAGGCTCACCGCGCCGATGCGATCAGCGCGGGCAGCACCTGGGCGGCGGTGCCCCGCAGGTTGACGGCACAGATCCGGTCCAGCGGCGTCGGCTCCGGGTTGACCTGGATCACCATGGCGCCGGACAGCATCGCGATGCGTGGGATCTCCGCGGCCGGGTACACGACGCCGGACGTGCCGACCGTCAGCAGCACGTCGCAGCTGGACGCGGCCTCGACCGCCGCGTTCAGCGCGGCAATGGGCAGCTGCTCGCCGAACCAGACGACGCCGGGCCGCACCAGCGCCCCGCAATGCGTGCACCGCGGCGGCGGGATGCGGCCGCCGTCCCCGGGGTCGGTGTCGGGCACGTCGGCCGGGTGGGCGTCCTCGCCGATGCAGCGGGGCGCGAAGAGGCTGCCGTGCAGGTGGATCGGCGCGCGGGAACCGGCCCGCTCGTGCAGGTCGTCGACGTTCTGGGTGATGACGACGCTGCCCGGGACCAGGGTCTCGATCTCGGCGGTGGCGAGGTGCCCGGGATTGGGTTCGGCCCGGCGTACCCGCGCGCGACGCCACTCGTACCAGCCCCAGACCAGATCCGGGTCGGCGTGGAACGCCTCGGGGGTGGCGAGCCGCTCGGCGTCGAAGCGGGACCACAGGCCGGTGAGGTCGTCGCGGAACGTCGGCACGCCGCTCTCGGCCGACATCCCGGCACCGGTGAACACGACGACCCGGCGGGCCCCGCGGAGGGTCGCGCCGAGGGTCGCCGGCACGTCGATCTGCATCCGCAGATCCTGCCATCGCCGCCGGGTCAACCGTCCCGCAGGGCTGCGGACAGCAGGGCCTGCGCGGTGCGGCGCACCGTCTCGGCGGCCTGGACGCGGGACTGGCCGGCGATGTCGACGAGCCAGATCAGCGACTCGATGCCGGTCGCGGAGCGGATGTCGACCGCGAGCCGGTGCACGTCGAGGGTGGGGTGGCTGCGCCGCAGCGGCTCGAGGGCGTGCTCGATCCAGCCGATGGCGCGGCCCTGCCGCAGTGCGGGCCTGGCGCCGGACTCCTCCAGTGACAGCCGAAGCGAGGTGCGCAGCTGCGGCTCCCACTCGAAGTTGTAGCGGGTGAACGCCGCCATGAACGCATCGAGCCGGGCGACCGGGTCGTCGGGTGCGCCGGGCGGCAGCAGCGTGTCCGGCGAGATCTGCGGATGGGCGGCGAGCAGCAGGCTGCGCTGGTTCGGAAAGTAGCGGTATGCCGTCGTGCGGGACACCCCGGCGCGCTCGGCGGCGTCCTCCACCTGCGGGGTGGAGCCCTCGGCGAGCAGCGCCCGGGTCGCCCCGACCAGCGCCTCCCGGGTCCGGGTCTTCTGGTGCGTGCGGCCGGTCGCCTCATATGGAGTCGACATCATCTTCATGGTACCGTAGTCCCATGGTACTGGAGTCCCATAAAGATCCTGTCCTCACCGACCCCGCGCTCTACTCGGTGCTGTTCGAGAACGACCGGGTCCGAGTGCTGCAATACCGCGACCACCCCGGCGACACGACCCACCCGCACCGGCACCCGGACAGCGTCATGGTCACGTTGAGCGCCTTCCGCCGCCGCGTCTTCGCCGGCGACCGTCAGGTCGAGGTCGAGCTGCCGGCGGCCCACGCCCGGTGGGTCGGCGCTCAGGAGCACGCCGGCGAGAACATCGGCGCCACGGACACCCACGCGGTCTTCATCGAGCTGAAGGAGCCCGCCCCGGCTGCGCCGTCCACATCGGACACACCGCTGGGGCCGTCGGCGGCGTAGCCGCTCAGGCCGGGTAGGCGCGGGTCTCGGTCGCCTTGACCGCCGCCCACACCTGCTGGCCGGGGGACAGGTGCAGGTGCGCGGCGGCGGCCGGGGTCACGTCGGCTGCGGCGGTGATCGGGCCGTGCAGCTGGATGCGCAGGTTGTCGCCGTGGCGCTGGATGCCGCCGACGGTCGCGGCCCACGTGTTGCGAGGGCTGCCGTCGGGCCGGCCCGGATGCAGGGCGACCGCGGAGGGCCGGAACACGACGAACGCCTCACCGTCGAGCCGGTCCTCGGCCGTCAGGCTGAACCCGTCCGCCAGGTGCACCGTGTGGCCGTCGGCGCGCCCGCGGTACAGGTTGAGCCCGACGAGCCGCGCGACGTAGTCGGTGCGCGGCTGCGCGGTGATGGTCGCGGCGTCGCCCTCCTGCACGACCGTGCCGTCCTCGACGATGACGAGGCGGTCGGCGAGGACGAGCGCGTCGAGCGGGTCGTGGGTGACCAGCAGCGCGGCGCCGCGGTGCTCGGCAAGGTGCCGCTGCAGCTCGGCCCGGGTGTCGAGCCTGGTGCGGGCGTCGAGGGCGGCGAGCGGCTCGTCGAGCAGCAGCAGCGCCGGGTGCACCGCCAGAGCGCGGGCCAGGGCGACCCGCTGCGCCTGCCCGCCGGAGAGCTGACGGGGCTTGCGGCGCGCGTGTTCGGCGAGCCCGACCCTGGCGAGCCAGCCTGCGGCCTGTTCTCGGGCGGTGCGCCGGTCCACGCCGTGGCGGCGGGGTCCGAACGCCACGTTGTCGAGCGCGGTCAGGTGCGGGAAGAGCAGATAGTCCTGGAAGACGACGCCGATCGGGCGGCGCTCCGGCGGGGTGTAGCGGCGCAGGTCGGGCCGGTCGAGGTCGGTGCCGTCGACGGTGATGTGCCCGGCGGTGAGCGGCTGCAGCCCGGCGAGGGCGCGCAGGGCGGTGGTCTTGCCGGCGCCGTTGGGGCCGAGCAGCGCGACGACCTGCCCGGGGTCGATGCGCAGCCGGACGTCGAGGCGGAACGTGCCGCGGTCCACGACGAGGTGCGCGTCCACGGCGCTGTCGTGCGTCACGGGCTGGTGATCCAGCGGTCGCGCAGGCCGGCGAGGATCGCGACGGAGACGGTGAGCAGGATCAGGCTCAGCACGATCGCCGCGTCCAGGTCGGTCTCCAGGGCCAGGTACACCGCGAGGGGCATGGTCTGCGTCCTGCCGGGGTAGTTGCCGGCGAAGGTGATGGTGGCGCCGAACTCGCCGAGCGCCCGCGCCCAGCACAGCACCGCGCCGGCGGCGACGCCGGGCGCGACCAGTGGCAGCGTCACGTGGGTGAACGTGACCCAGCGGCCGGCGCCGAGAGTGGCGGCGGCCTCCTCGTAGCGGCTGTCGGCGCCGCGCAGCGCCCCTTCGACGGCGATGATCAGGAACGGCATCGCCACGAACGCCTCGGCGAGCACGACGCCGGTGGTGGTGAACGGCAGCGTGATCCCGAACGTCGCGTCGAGCCACTCGCCGAGCAGGCCACGGCGGCCGAAGACGAGCAGCAGTGCCACCCCGCCGACGACCGGCGGCAGCACGAGCGGGACGGTGACCAGGGCCCGGACGAGCCGCCGGCCCGGGAACTCGATCCGCGCGAGGAGCCAGGCGAGGGGCACGCCGAAGACGACGCACAGCACGGTCGCGAGGGTGGCGCACTGCAGCGACAGCCACAGCGCGGTGAGCACCGCCGGCTCGGTCAGCCGCTGCGGCAGCGTGGACCAGGGCGCCCGCACCAGCAGCCCGACCAGCGGCAGGATCAGGAACAGCAGCCCGAGCCCGGCCGGCGCCAGCAGCGCGACCGGGACCCGCTGCCGACCGGCACGGCGCAGGGGCGGCGCGGTGCGCGGCGCCCCGGCGTCATCCACGATCGACATCAGCGGAGTTTACGGTGCCTGGAAGCCGGCGGTGCCGAGCACGGTCCTGCCCTTGTCCGACAGCACGTAGGCGACGAACGCCTTCGCGCCTGCCGGGTTCGGCGCCTTCTTGAGCACGATGATCGGGTAGTCGTTGATCGCGCCCGCCGACTCGGGGAACTCGACGCCCTCCACGTCGGCCGCGGCGGCCTTGGCGTCGGTGCGGTACACCAGCGCCGCGTCGACCTCGCCCAGCTTGACCTTGGACAGCGCGCCCTTCACGTCCTGCTCCAGGGTCACCGGGGTGAGCTTCACCGCGGCGGCGTCGAGGGCCTTCTTGGCGGCGGCGCCGCACGGCACCTGCTCGGCGCACAGGGCGACCTTCACGCCGGGCTTCGTCAGGTCGGCCAAGCCCTTGATCGCCTTCGGGTTGCCCTTCGGCACCGCGATGACCAGCTGGTTCTTCACGAAGGTGGTGGCGGTGCCCTCGCCGCCGCCGGCGTCGGTGACGGTCTTCATGTTCGCCGGCGCCGCGGAGGCGAACACGTCGGCCGGCGCGCCATTGTTGATCTGCGTGGCCAGGGCGGAGCTGCCGGCGAAGTTGAAGGTGACCTTGGCGCCCGGGTTGGCGGCCTGGAAGTCCTTGCCGATCTTCGTGAACGACTCGGTCAGCGACGCGGCGGCGAACACCGTCACGGTGCCGGTGGCCGTCGCCGCGCTGGTGGCGCCGGCCGTGGTGGCCTGAGGGCCGGCGGTCTTCGTGTCGTCGCCGCAGGCGGTGAGACCCACGACCGTCAAGGCCGTGAGCGCCGCCAGGGTGCCGCGGATCCAACGGGATGTCACGAGCTGTTCCTCCCCTTGCTGGCGACGGCCGGGGTGGAGCGCTCCACCACGACCGTGGTCGACTTGATCACTGCGATGGCCACCGACCCGACCCGCAGGTCGAGGTCGTCGACGGCCTCCCGGCTCATCAGCGACACGATCCGGAACGGCCCGGCCTGGATGTCGACCTGCGCCATCACGGTGTCCTTGACGACCGCCGTGACGATGCCGCGCAGCCGGTTGCGGGCCGAGGACCCGTCGGCCCGGTCGTCCGGCTCGGTGCCCTGGGCGCGCACGAACTGCGCGAGGTCCACGCCGTCGATGAGCCGGTGGCCGTGCTCGTCCCGGTTGGCCGTCAGCCGGCCGGCATCGACCCAGCGCCGCACCGTGTCCACGCTCACGCCCAGCAGCTCGGCCGCCTCACTGATCCGGAACACCGTCATGCGATCACCGTAGACCGTCGCAGCTGCCAACGGAAACCGCCATTTTGGCTGGCGTCTTCGAGACACTGGTCTCATCTGCCTCGCATCTGCATGATGGAGTCATGACCGGTCACATCAGCGCAGGGGCGCGGCGATGGGCGGAGGTCCTCCAGCTGCTGGCCGAGGTCGTCCCGACCGGCCCGGCCGGCGTGATCGTCGACGGCATGGACGCGCACCGTGGCGTCGTCGCCGACCGCCTCGCGGCGACGCTGCGTGCCGCCGGCCGGTCGTGCGTGCGACTCAGCCGTGACGCACCGCCCGCGGACCGCGACGGGTGGCGGGCCGACGGCGCCGTCGCCGTTGCGGACGGCCCGCACCGTCGCGCCCGGCCACCGGCCGACGGCTGGACGGTGGTCGTCTGGCTGCGCACCGCGCCACCCGCCGCAGGGAACGGCGCGGACGGTGGCGGCGACCGCAGCGGCGGCGCCCACGTCGTGGTGGACCTGCACGACCCGGACTGGCCGGTGATCCGCCACGTCGACGCGGCACTGACCGACCGCGACCGGTGGTATCTCGCCGAGTCCAGGGCGTTCTTCGCCGCCCGCGCCGCGACGTGGGACGCCAGGTTCGGCCACGACCAGGCCGCCTACGCCGCCGCCGTCACCGAGAGCGGCCTGCCGATCGGTGGCACCGTGCTCGACGCAGGCTGCGGCACCGGCCGCGTGCTGCCCGCCCTGCGCGCCGCGGTCGGCGCCACCGGCACCGTCGTCGGCCTGGACGTGACCCCGCAGATGCTGGCCGTCGCGCGGACCCCCGCCGCGGCCGCGGCCGCCGGTCTGCTGCTCGCCGACGCCCGCCGGCTCCCGTTCGCCGCCGCGGCCGTCGACGCGATCTTCGCCGCCGGCCTCATCATGCATCTGCCCGACATCAATGCCGGGCTGCGCGAACTCGCCCGCGTCACCCGCCCCGGCGGCCGGCTCGTGCCCTTCCACCCGTCCGGCCGTGCCGCCGTCGCCGCCCGCCACGGCCGCGCCCTGCGCCCCGGCGAGCCACTCGCCGAAGGACCGCTGCGCATCACGGCCGTGCGCACCGGCTGGCGGCTCATCCGCCACGACGACCCGCCACACCGGTTCCTGGCCGTCGCCCGGCGCGACGCATAGGGCCGCGGCCGCACATCTTACCTACAGTTGCCATCGATGTGCAGGTAGTGATTCCGGGGTGGGGTCGCGGGTAGCATCCGGGGTATGACGACCACACCCCGTGCGGTCGACACGGGTGCCGAGATCCGGCAGATCGAGGATGCCGAGGGTTACATCGCCTCGATCTGCTTCAAGACCGGCCCACCCACGTCGATCGGCGTCGAGCTCGAGCACATCGTCCACACCCCCGACCACCCCACCCGGCCGCTGGACACCGTGGCGCTCGCCACCGCGCTCGGCCGACACGCCCCGCTGGCGCTGGCGCCGGACGGCCCCCATGACCCGCTGCGCCACGGTGGCACGCTGAGCATCGCTCCCGGCGGTCAGATCGGTCTCGCGGCCCGGCCGCAGCGCTCACTCGAGCGGCTCCACGCCACCGTCAACACCGAGCTCGCGCAGCTCACCGCGCTGATCACCCGCGGCGGCCTCGGCCTCGCCGGTGCCGGCATCGACCCGCACCATCCGCCGCGGCGGGTGCTGTCCTCCCGCCGTTACCAGGCGATGGCCGCGTCCTTCGCGCGGCGCAGCAGCGACGGCCGCACGATGATGTGCAGCACCGCCGGGCTGCGACCCAGCCTCGACGCCGGACCGGCCCGCGGCCTCGCGGACCGGTGGGCCGCCGTGCACGAGCTCGGCCCCACGCTGCTGGCCGTGTTCGCCAACTCCCCGGTGCACGCCGGCCGCGACACCGGCTGGGCGTCCACCCGCATGCGCACCTGGTATGGGATCGACCCCAGCCGGGCCGGCACGGTGCCGACCGGCGCAGACCCCGCCGAGGCGTGGGCCCGGTATGCGCTGCGGGCGCCGCTGCTCTGCGTGCGCCGCCCCGCCGGTAGCTGGGCGGTGCGGCCCGGCGTCACGTTCGCCGACTGGATCAACGGCGCGCTGCCCGGCCACCCCACCTTCGGCGACCTCGACTATCACCTCGGCACCCTCTTCCCGCTCGTGCGCCCCCGCGGGCAGCTGCAGGTCCGGTATCTGGACACCCAGCCCGGCGACGCGTGGTTCGCGCCGGTCGCGGTGCTCGCGGCGCTGCTCGCCGACCGCACCACCATCGACACCGCCCGCGACCTGTGCGCGCCGGCCGTCGGCCGGTGGGTCGAGGCGGCCCGCTACGGCCTCACCGACGCGGTCGTCGCCCGCACCGCGCCCGCGGTGCTGGACCTGGCGTTGCACGTGCTGGAGCGCGACGGGCTGCCGGATGCACTGCACGACGAGGTGGCCGACGCCGTCGAGCAACGCTTCCGCAAGGCGTGGCCGCACCTGCACCGTCCATGATGGACGGTGCACGGGCCGTGCCGTGACGCGGCGCTCAGAGGGCCGGTGGCGGCGGTTCCGGCAGCGGGTGCGCGCCCTGCGGGCGCAGCCCGTCGAAGAGGATCCCGAGGTATCGCCGCCACAGGTCCGGTGACGCGCCGGGCGCGTAGCTCGCGACGTAGTTCGGAGCGCACATCAGCAGGATGACATCGGTGCCCGTGACGTCGGTGCGCAGCGCGCCGTGGGTGCGGGCCCGGTCGACCAGGTCGTGCACGGTGCGGTACATCTGCTCGCGGGCCCGGGTCACCGCCGCGTTCACGTCGCCGGCGACATGCAGGAACGACAGGTCCCGCTGCTGGCGCTGGTGCGCGGCGACGGTGAGGAACTCCAGCAGGGCGGCGCCCGGGTCCGCCGCGGCGAGCAGCCGCTCGCCCGCGGTCGTGAGCTCGCCGACCCGGTCGAGCACGATCGCGGCGATCAGGTCGTCCTTCGTCGCGAAGTGCCGGAACACCGTGCCCTTGCCGACCCCGGCCCGCCGCGCGATGTCGGCGACGGACGCGTCCAGACCCCGCTCGGCGAACTCGTCCGCGGCGGCCGCGAGCAGCGCCGCCCGGTTGCGCACGGCGTCGGCGCGCAGCGGGCGGGTGTCGGTCATGCCGCCATCCTACAAGTTGACCGCACGGTCCGTTTATGGCTAGGGTCGGCCCCGACAATATGACCGAGCGGTCCGTTTATGGAGGATGGCATGAAGGCAGTCGTCGTCAGCGACTACGGCCCACCGGAGCGGTACGTGGTCGCCGACCTGCCGGCGCCCCGGCCGGGGCCCGGACAGCTCCAGGTCCGCGTCGCCGCGGCCGCGATCAACCCCGGCGACGTCGTCATTCCCAGCGGCCGGTTCCGCGACGTCACCCCACTGTCGTTCCCGCACGTGCCCGGCAACGACTTCGCCGGCACCGTCACCGAGGTCGGGCCGGGCGTGTTCGGCTACGCCGCCGGCGACGAGGTGTTCGGCTACGCCGCGCCACGGGCGCTGCGCGCGATGCTCGGCCCACGCCCGTCGATGAGCACCGGCTCTCTCGCCGAGTACACGGTCGTCGAGGCGGACACCCCGTTCGTTACGCACCGGCCCGCCGGCGTGACGGTGGAGCAGGCCGCGGCGCTGGCGACCACCGGCCTGACCGTGCGGGCGCTGCTGGCCATCGCGGACGTCCGTCCCGGCGAACGGGTCCTGGTCGTCGGTGCGACCGGTGGCGTCGGCACCACGCTCATCCCGCTGCTGGCCGCCGCCCAGGCCACGGTCGTCGCCACCGCGACCGGGCAGGACGCCGACGTGGTCCGCGGACTCGGCGCCGCCGAGGTCATCGGCTACGGCGACTACCCCTCGGGCGTCGACGCCGCGTTCAACCTCACCCTGCCCAGCGACCAGCTGACCGGCGTTGCCAAGGCGGTCCGCGCCGGCGGCCGGCTGCTGACCATCACGTATCCGGTGCCGCAGCAGGACTGGATCGGCCGCGACGACGTCGACCTGCGGTTCGTGCTGGACATGGAGGGCGCCTTCGGCGGGATGCGCGAGGTCGCCGAGCTCGCCGCCGCCGGGCGCCTGCGGGCCACGATCAGCCGCCGGTACACCCTCGACGAGGGCGCACAGGCGTGCCTGGACTTCGAGCGCCGGCACACCACCGGCAAGCTCGTCGTCGTCATCTGACCGGCGGGGTCACTCCTTCGGCTTGGCGGGCACCCAGTCCATGCCCCAGCCGTAGGCGAGGTCGACGGCCTGGTTCCGGAACTGGCCGGGGGCCTGGACGATGAACCGCGACTCGCGGCGCACCACCAGCTCCCCGTTGACGTTCTCGATGAGGAACAGCGCCGCCGCCCGCGACTGCACCGTGCATTCGTCGAGGCGCATCTCGATCGGGGCGCCGTGCTGCGGATACAGGGTCGCGACGGCGTCGAGGCCGACGAAGGACTCGGCGCCGTCGTAGATGCTGGCGTAGATGAGGATCCGGCGGAAGTCGGCGGTGTGGTCGAGGTTGATGGTGAGGTTCTCGCCGGACTCCGACGCCCCGGTACGGTCGTCACCGTCGAGCAGGATGTACGGCGCCTGATGCAGCGCACCGAAGTTGTTCTCGATCGGGTGCACGATGCCCTTGCGGCCGTCGCTGAGCTCCCACAGGCAGCACAGGTCGAGGTCGAGGTCGGGCATGTGGGCAGCCTTCCTCTTGCCGAACAGGCCGCGCTTCTCCATCGACCGCATGGTCCAGTTGAGGTTGACCCGCAGCGCGCCGGAGCCGCCGCCCTGCTTGGCGAGCGACACCGTCGGCGTCTGCTTGGTCAGCGTGACCTTGGTGAGCCGCACCGGCGCGGGCGCCACGGGCGGCGCGACCGGCGGTGCGGCCACGGGCGGCGCGACGGGCGGGGCCATCGGCGGCGGGGCCGTGGGCGGGGGATAGGTCCCCGGCAGGGCGATCTGCTGCGGCTGCCCGTCTGGCCCCGTCACGGTCACCGACGGCCAGCCCGACGCGGCAGGCGTCGGGGCCGGGGGAGCGGGAGCCGGGGGCGCGGGGGACGGGGGAGCGGCGGGTGCCGGCTCGTCGTCGACGGAGATGCCGAAGTCGCGGGCCAGCCCGGCCAGTCCCGAGTCGTAGCCCTGCCCGACCGCGCGGAACTTCCAGGCGCCGGCCCGCCGGTACAACTCGCCGAAGATGAACGCGGTCTCCGTCGTCGCGCCGGGACTGTCGAACCTGGCCACCTCGGCGCCGCTCGTGGCGTCCAGCAGGCGGATGTTCAGCTCCGGCACCGACCCGAACGTGCCGCCGTCCGCCGACGCGGCCAGGATGATCCGCTCCACCGCCGGCTCGACCCGGGCGAGATCCACGAACAGGGTGTCGGTGATCGGGCCGCCGGCGCTGCCGGTCTTGCCCTCGTGTCGCACCGCACCGGCCGGGTGCGCCGGCTGGTTGTAGAACACGAAGTCGTTGTCGTCGCGGACCTTGCCGTTCACCAGCAGCAGCGCCGACCCGTCCGCGTCAGGCACCCCGGCGCCGCTGCGCCAGCCCAGCACCGCCCGGACCGCGGGCACCTGCACCGGCAGGTTGGCGCCCTTGAGCATCGACATGTGATCACCCTCCCCGTCCCAGAGCACCACAATACGGCGCACAGCGTCACCAGGTGGCACGCGGCCACCCGTCGGCGCAGCACCCCTCGAGGGACGGGGTAGATGCGCCGTGGAATGGGCATAGCGGGCGGATGCTGGATCTGAAACTCGAGATCGTGGTCCTGCCCGTCTCGGACGTCGACCGGGCCAAGGCGTTCTTCAACCGCATCGGATTCCGGGAGAACGCGGACTTCTCCGGCGAAGGCGGGTTCCGCGTCGTGCAGGTCACGCCGCCGGGCTCGACCGCGTCGATCATTTTCGGCAGCCGGGTCACCGACGCCGTGCCGGGCTCGACGCGGGGCGTGTACCTGGTCGTGGACGACATCGTCGCCGCCCAGAAGGAACTGGCCACCCGCGGTGCCGACGTGAGCGAGGTGTTCCACGACGCCGGTGGGGTGTTCCACCACGCCGGCACCGAGGCGCGGCTGCCCGGGCCGGACCCGCAGCGGCAGTCCTACGGGTCGTTCGCGACGTTCACCGACCCGGACGGCAACATGTTCGTGCTGCAGGAGGTGACCCGGCGGCTGCCGGGCCGGGTCGAGCACGCCATCTACCGCTCGGCGGCCGAGCTCGAGCACGCGCTGCGCGACGCCGCCGCGGCCCACGGCCGGCACGAGCAGGAGATCGGCCGCGAGGACCCGGACTGGCCGGCCTGGTACGCCGCCTACATGGCGAAGGCGGCAGGCATGGAGGCGTGACTCACCTGTCGCGCAGCGCCGCGGCGAGCTCGCGCCGGGAGGCGATGCCGAGCTTGGCGAAGATCTTGCGCAGGTGCCATTCGACGGTGCGGGGGCTCAGGAACAGCGTGGCGCCGATCTCCGGGTTGGTGTGGCCGGCGACGGCCAGCCGGGCGATCTGCGCCTCCTGCGCCGTGAGCCCCTCCGACGGGCCTTGCGTGCGCTTGCGGACCGTCTCACCGGTCGCGGCCAGCTCCCGGCCGGCCCGGCCGGCGAACGCCCCGGCGCCCATGCCGGCGAACGCGTCGTGCGCGGCGCGCAGCTCGGCGCGGGGGCCCTCGCGGCGCAGCCATTCGCCGTGCAGCAACCGGGCGCGGGCGGTGAGCAGTCCGAGGCCGGCGGCGGTGCACCGGGCGACGGCCTCCCGGTAGTGCTCCCCGGCCCGGCCGGGCGCCGCGGTGAGCGCGTCCGCGAGCGCCAGGACGCCGAGGCCCCAGTCGGTCCCGGCGTCCGTGGCCCGTGCGGCGAGCCGGTCACGGGTGTCCGCCGCGAGTGCCGGTTCGCCCGCCCGTACCGCGGCCTCGACCAACTCGGCGAGCGCCGGACCGGAGACGGCGAGCTCCTCGCCGGCGGCCGCCTGCCGGGCCGCCCGCAGCGCCGCCGGGGCGTTGCCGGCGCCGTTGTGCAGCACCGCCCTGGCGAGCCGGGCCGGCCCGGGCGCCGTGTCCTCGGCGTCCTCGATGCGCCGCAGCGCCACGTCCTCGGGGCCGCGTAGGCGGCCGGGACCAGGCCCGCCGCGGGTGACTGCGGTACACCGGTGGCCGCCGCGAGCGCGTCGCCCTCGGCGAGCACGCCCGCGGCGTCGGTGCACCTGCCCATGAGCAGCAGCGTGCCGGCGTGGAAGGCGAGCGCGGCCGGCAGCAGCGACAGTGCGCCCGCCGCCCGGGCGAAGCCGATCGCCTGCCCGCCGAGCCGGTGCGCGGCACCGGCGTCGAACACCTCCAGCGCGGCGGGCCCGGCCAGCCACAGCAGGTCGAGCTCCCCGGCCGCCTCGACGGCGCCGACGGCCCGGCGCAGCGCCGGCACGGCCGCGGCCGGCCCGTCCAGCGCCCAGGTGACCAGGCCGGTGAGCAGCAGCCCCGTCGCGTCGGTCCCGGCCGGCACGCCCCGCGCCGCCTCGGCCGCCCGGCGCAGGTCGTCGCCGCCGGGACCGCCGGCGTGCAGGGCCGCCCCGAGCGCCGCCAGGTACGTCTCCCGCGCGGCGGCCGGGTCCAGCTCCTCCAGGCGGCGGGCGGCGGCGAGCAGCGGCGGAGCGGCGGCGTGGCCAGGATTGAGCACCAGGGCGGCCTGCGCCCGCAGCCGCTCGGCTCCGGCCTGCTGCAACGGATCCAGCGGGCCGAGCTCCGCGGCCGACAGCAGGTCCGGCACCAGCGCGGCGGCACCCGCGTCCAGCCGGGCCCTGGCGGCGGCGAGCAGCACGGTGGAGCGGCGCTTCGCGTCGGTGGTCAGCTCGGCGGCGCGTTCGAGGGCGCACACGGTCCGCGCGCACGTCCGGGTCATCCTGCGCACCCTGGAGGTCTCCCGGCGCGGCGACGCGGTGCGACGGGCCCGCGCGGCTGGCCTGCTCTGAGGCGGGCCGCGCGGGCACCCGCCGGGTGTCGGCGCTGCTCAGCGTTGCGGCCTGCGGGCCCCGCTCGGCGTCCAGGCGGCCGGGCCGGCTCTGCTCAGCGCTCCGGCGGCCGGGACGCTGCTCGCGGTGGCACAGCGGTCAGGCGGGCGGTCAGGTCCGCGGCGCCGTCGCCGGACAGCTGCGGCAGCGCCGTCATCCGCCCGCACCCCAGCAGGAGCAGCGCGCCGATCGGCGCCCGGACCTCGGGTCCCGCACCGTGCGACCAGGTCGTGTCCGTGGCGACGAGCCGGAACCCGGCCAGCTTCCTCGCGGACGGCAGCGGCGGTGGCCACCGCATCGACAGCGTCCTCGTGGTCGCGACCGCGGCGGCGTCCGTCGGCAGGTCGAAGGGGCGGCCGAGCGGCACGGCGATGTCCTGGCTGTGCACGAGGATGTCGATGAGCGTCTCCAGCGAGGTGACGCCGAAGTTGTGCCGGCGCGATCCGACGGTGCCGCGGATCCCGGCGACGATCTGCGCCGTGGTGAGCTCGGCGGCGCGGCGGCAGGCGGCGTCCTGGATGGTCCGCTCGAGGCTGCCGCGCCAGTGCCGCATCATGCTGAACGCGGCGCCGGGCCCGAGCTGCTGCTGGGTCAGGTGGGCGGCGACGTCGCGCACCGTCCACCCCTCGCACAGCGAGGGCCGCCGCCATTCCTCGTCGGACAAGGTGTCCAGCAGCGCGGTCAGGCCGGTGCGCTGGGTGTCGATGGCGTGCCAGATCTGGTCCTGGTTCATGACGGCGGAACCTCCGCTGCGCGGGGACGGATGACGGTGGTGACGAGCGCCTCGATCTGCTCCGACGGGTCGAACGCCGGGTCGGGCGTGGCGAGCTGGTGCAGGACCAGACCGGTCCAGTGGTTCATGATGATCGGCCCGTCGCGACCCGGGTCGACGGAGCCGGCGGTGCGCAGCCAGTTGAAGAAATAGGCGTTGACGCGACCGCCGGTGCGCATGAGCTGGGCGCGCAGCGCCGGTTGGATGCCCGCCTGGATGAGGATCGCGTAGCGGGCCAGCGTCAGGGTGCGCTGCTCGCCGGTCGCCTCGTGCGCGGCTGCGGTGAGCGTCTGCGCGAGCTCCCACGGGGTGGTCGGTGCGATCCGTGCCGCGAGGTTCTCCCAGTTGGCGCGTTCGCGGGCGGCGAAGCGCTCCACCACCGCGTCGAGCAGCGCGTCGCGGGTGCGGAAGTGGTTGGACGTGGAGCCGGCCGGCAACCAGGCGGCGGCGTCCACGGCGCGGTGCGTGAGCGCGTGGATGCCGCGCTCACCGAGCACGGCGATCGCCGCGTCGAGCAGGTCCTCACGCCGGTTCGCCATGCCGTCATACTACGATAGTAGTGCCGATCACTGCAATCGTAGTACGCTGTCGGCATGGAGGGATATCGCGCGGACGTGGCGTTCGACGGGGAGGCGGCGCTGCCGGGCGGCGCCCTGGTGCTGGTCCGTGACGGGGTCATCGTCGCGGTCGAGCCGGGCTCGGCGCCGGCCCCGGACGGCTGCCCGGTGACCTACCTGCCGGGCACCACCCTCCTGCCGGGCCTCATCGACGCCCACAGCCACCTGTGCGGCAACAGCCGGCTCGACGCGCTGGACCGGCTGCCCGGCCTCAGCGCGGACGAGCTCGACGAGACCGTCACCGAGTCCCTCGCCGCGCAGCTCGCCGGGGGCGTGACGGCCGTGCGGGACCTCGGCGACCAGGACTGGGCGGTCGTCGACCGGCACCGCGGCCGTCCCGGCGGACCGGTGGTCGTCGCGTCCGGCCCGCCGATCACCAGCATCGGCGGGCACTGCGCGTCCATGGGCGGCGAGGCGAGCGGCGTCGACGGCCTGCGGCGGGCGGTGCGGGAGCGCGCCGAGCGCGGCGCCGACCTGGTGAAGATCATGGCCAGCGGCGGCGCGCTGTCGCCGGGCACCGACCTGCGCGCCTGCCAGTTCACCCTCGACGAGCTGCGCGCCGTCGTGGACGAGGCGCACCGGCTCGGCCTGCCCGTCACTGCCCACGCGCACGCCGTCGCCGCTGTGCGGCAGTGCGTCGCGGCCGGCGTCGACGGCATCGAGCACTGCAGCTGCGTCGACGAACAGGGGATGCGCACGCCGCCGGAGCTCGCGGCGCGGCTCGCGGCGGCCGGCATCATGGTGTGCCCGACGCTGGGCCACGACCTGAGCCGGATTCCCTCGCCCACCCCGGCGGTCGCAGACGGGCTGCGGCGGCACGTCGAGGACCGCCTCATCCAGGCAGGCGAGCTGCAGCGGGCGGGCGTCACGCTGATCAGCGGGCTGGACTCCGGCATCCATCCGGCCAAGGCGCACGGCGTGCTGCCCCTCGCGATCGTGGAACTTACCGCCGTGGGCGCGTCGGCGGGCGCCGCCCTGGCATCCGCGACCAGCCTCGCCGCCCGCGCCTGCGGCCTCGCCGAGCGCACCGGACGGCTCCGGCCGGGGCTCGCCGCGGACCTGCTGCTGGTCGACGGCGACCCGACCACCGACATCGCGGCGATCCGCAACGTCCGGGCCGTCGTGTCACGCGGCCGTGCCGCCGTCGCCGGGGGCCAAGTCCCGGGCTCCTCTTGAAGACTCGGAAATACTCTGGCAATCTCGTCATGCATCGGCGCCGCTCATCAGCGCCGATATTCGGCACCGCCATGTGAGCGCTAACGTCGATCTTCTGGAGTCCGCCGCTTCTGAACGATCACCACCGCAGGCCCGTGATGTGAGCGTTAACATGACCTGCCGCCGCCCCGGTTCGAAAGGATCACACCCCATGGCTCATCCCAGCGTCAGCCGCCGCCGGCTGCTGCAGACCACCGGCGTCGTCGCGGCCGCCTCCGCCGCGGCACCCCTGTTCGGCGACGCGACCGCGGGCGCCGCCGTGGCCCCGGTGCGCTCCGACATCGGCGTCTCCGCCTACGCGTTCGACCTCGGCCAGGTGCAACTGAGCTCCGGCCGCTTCCTGGACAACCAGAACCGGACCCTGACGTACCTGCGGTTCGTGGACGTCAACCGGCTGCTGTACAACTTCCGTGCCAACCACCGGCTGTCCACCAACGGCGCCGCCGCGACCGGCGGCTGGGACGCGCCGACCTTCCCGTTCCGCACCCACATGCAGGGGCACCTGCTGACCGCGTGGGCGCAGGCGTACGCGGTGCTCGGCGACACCACCTGCCGCGACAAGGCCAACGCCATGGTCGCCGGGATGGCGGCCTGCCAGGCCAACAACGGCACCGCCGGATTCACCGCCGGGTACCTGTCCGGCTTCCCGGAGTCCGACTTCACCGCCCTGGAGGGCGGCACCCTCAGCAACGGCAACGTCCCCTGGTACTGCATCCACAAGACCCTCGCCGGGCTCCTCGACGTGTGGCGGCTGATCGGCAGCACCCAGGCCCGTGACGTGCTGCTCGCCCTCGCCGGCTGGGTCGACTGGCGCACCGGCCGGCTCAGCTCCGGCCAGATGCAGACCGTCCTCAACGTCGAGTTCGGCGGCATGAACGCCGTCCTCACCGACCTGTACCAGCAGACCGGCGACGGCCGCTGGCTCACCGCCGCCCAGCGCTTCGACCACGCCGCCGTGTTCAACCCCCTGGCGTCCAACTCGGATCAGCTCAACGGGCTGCACGCCAACACCCAGGTGCCGAAGTGGATCGGCGCGGTCCGCGAGTACAAGGCGACCGGCACCACCCGGTACCGTGACATCGCCACCAACGCCTGGAACATCACCACCGCCGCGCACACGTACGTCATCGGCGGCAACAGCCAGGCCGAGCACTTCCGCGGGCCGAACGCGATCGCGGCGTACCTCACCAACGACACATGCGAGCAGTGCAACACGTACAACATGCTGAAGCTGACCCGCGAGCTGTGGCTGCTCGACCCGAACAACGCCGCCTACTTCGACTTCTACGAGCGGGCGCTGCTCAACCACCTCATCGGCGCGCAGAACCCCGCCGACAGCCACGGCCACGTCACCTACTTCACGCCGCTGCAGGCCGGCGGCCGCCGCGGCGTCGGCCCGGCATGGGGCGGCGGCACCTGGAGCACCGACTACAACAGCTTCTGGTGCTGTCAGGGCACCGGCGTGGAGACCAACACGAAGCTGATGGAGTCCATCTACTTCTCCAACGGCACCACGCTCACCGTGAACCTGTTCGTGCCGTCGGTGCTGAACTGGTCTCAGCGGGGGATCACGGTCACCCAGACCACCACGTACCCGGCCAGCGACACCACGACCCTGCAGGTCACCGGCAGCGTCAGCGGCTCCTGGTCGATGCGCATCCGCATCCCCGCGTGGGCAACCGGCGCGACCGTCAGCGTCAACGGCACCGTGCAGGGCATCACGACCACGCCTGGGACCTACGCGACCCTCACCCGGTCCTGGACCTCCGGCGACACCGTCGCCGTCCGGCTGCCCATGCAGGTCGTCGTGCGCCCCGCCAACGACAACGCCAACGTCGTGGCCGTCACCTACGGCCCGGTCGTCCTGGCCGGCAACTACGGCAACACCGCCCTCTCGGCGCTGCCGGCGCTCACCACGACCTCGGTCACCCGGACCGGCACGACCTCGCTCGCGTTCACCGCCACCGCCAACGGCGCGACGGTCGCCCTCAATCCGTTCCAGGACGCGCACGGCTACAACTACACGGTCTACTGGAGCGCCAACGGGCAGGGCGGTGGCTCCGGCGTCGCCAACTACCGGCTCGTCAACGCCGCCAGCGGCCTGGTCCTCGGCGTGCAGAACATGTCCACCGCCGACGGCGGCCTGGCGGTGCAGTGGACCGACAGCGGCACCGCCGACCACAACTGGGAGCTGGTCGTCGACGGCACCGCCGTCCGGTTGCGCAACCTCAACAGCGGCAAGGTGCTCGGCGTGACGAACATGTCCACCGCCGACAACGCCGTCGTGCTGCAGTGGACCGACAACGGCACCGCCGATCACCGCTGGACCCTCGTCGACAACGGCGACGGCAGCCACAAGCTCCGCAACGTCAACAGCGGCAAGGTCCTCGCCATCCAGAGCAACTCCACCGCCAACGGCGCGCAAGCCGTCCAGGCACCGGACGACGGCACCGCTGACAACCTGTGGCGCTTCGTGCCCAACGGCGCGCGCCGCATCCAGAACCTCGGCAGCGGCCTGGTCCTCGGCGTGACGAACATGTCCACCGCCAGCGGCGCCCTGGTCCTGCAGTGGGGCGACACCGGCACCGCGGATCACCTGTGGACCGCCGTCGTGGACTCCGGCGGCTACCTGCGGCTGCGCAACGCCAACAGCAACCTGGTCCTCGGCGTCGAGAACGCGGGCACCGCCAACGGCGCGCGCGCCGTCCAGCTCGCCGACACGTCCTCGGCCGACCGCCGCTGGCGGCTACGGTACGGGGCAAACGGCTACTTCCGCATCCAGGCCGCCAACGGCGGGCGCGTCCTGGGCGTCAGCGGCGCCTCCACCGCCCAGGGCGCCCAGGTCCTCATCTGGGACGACAACGGCACCAACGACCACCTCTGGCGTTTCGTCTGACCCCACCCCGCAGGACCCGCGCCGCCTCTGTGCTCCACGCCGGGGGCGGCGTGCCTGTATCCGGAACTGAAGCGACTAAGTTCAGTGTTGACGGGTGTGCCGGAGGCTCGTAATGTGGGCGACGCTTAAGCGGTTACGTCGACCATGATCGCTCGCTGCCCGGTGGCGCCGACCGGGTGGCACACCCCGCCCGATCGGCATCAAAGGAACCCGATGAGCCAATCACCCGCCCGCACACACCCCACCCGCCGCCGCCGATGGCTGGCCGCACTCGCGGCCGCCGTCATGGCCACCGTCGGCGCCGCCGTCGTGCTGACCGGCGCCAACCAGGCCACCGCCGCCACCGCCTTCGTCCAGCGCTGCGGCATCCGCTTCTGCCTCGGCGGCAAGGACTTCTACTTCGCCGGCACCAACACCTACGACCTGTTCACCTACGGTGCCGGATCCGGTGACACCGAGACCCAGTACATGGACAAGGCGAAGATCGACACGCACATGGCGAACCTGGCCGCTGACAAGGTCACCGTGCTGCGGCTGTGGATGTTCAGCATGGAGAGCTGGCACGGCTTCGAGACCGCCAAGGGCGTCTACAACGACCAGCAGTTCGCCCTGTTCGACTACATCATCGAATCCGCCCGCCGCAACAACATCCGGCTGATCCCGGTCTTCGACAACTACTGGGAGGCGTACGGGGGCATCGACCGGCGCCTGCAGTGGGAAGGCCTGTCCGGCGGGCAGCCCGGCCGCGGGCAGTTCTTCAACAAGTCCAAGTGCCCCGGCTGCTTCACCAGCTACAAGAACTACGTCTCCCACGCCCTCAACCGCACCAACCACTACAGCGGCGTCAAGTACAAGGACGACCCGACCATCATGGCGTGGGAGCTCATGAACGAGCCCCGCTACGAGAACCAGACCCCGAACGAGAACACCAGCGGCACCACCCTGCGCGCCTGGGTGGACGAGATGGGGGCGTTCATCAAGGGGATCGACCCCAACCACCTGCTCGGCACCGGCCTGGAGGGCCACGAGACGCGGTACGGCTTCGGCGGCGACGAGGGCAACCCCTTCGTGTACATCCACCAGTCGCCGTACATCGACTTCACCTCCGCGCACCCGTACCCGACCGAGTCGTGGGCGAACCTCGGCATCGAACAGACCAAGACCCTGGTCCGTGCCTGGATCAACGACTCGCACACCGTCGTGGGCAAGCCGTTCTTCATGGGCGAGTTCAACGTCCACAACGTCGACCGGACCGCCTGGTTCACCGCGCTGTTCACCGACTTCGAGGCGGCGGGCGGCGACGGCAGCGCCTTCTGGTGGTACTCGGCCACCAACGTCGACGGCAAGTTCGGCGTCATGCGGGGCGCACCGGAGCTGGCGCCGTTCCGTACCCACTCCGCCAACATGATCACGAAGAGCGGGGGCGTGGTGCCGAGCGTCTCGGTCTCCGCCTCCGCGTCGGCCTCGCCCTCGGCTTCGGCCTCACCGTCGGCGTCCGCGTCCGTCAGCCCGCCGCCCGCCGGCTCCTGTACGGTCCACTATGGACTTTCCGACTGGGGGAGCACGTTCAACGGCGACGTGACGATCCGCAACACGGGCAGCACCCCGATCACCGGATGGGCGCTGCGATGGAGCTTCCCCGGCAACCAGGTCGTGACGAACATGTGGAACGCGGTGCCCACCCAGAGCGGTAAACAGGTCACCGCCACCAACCCGCCGAGCTACAACACCACCATCCCCGCCGGCGCGAGCCTCAACTTCGGCTTCAGCGCCACCTCGGTCGCCGGCACCAACGGCGTCCCGGCCACCTTCACCCTCAACGGGGCCACCTGCACCAAGGTCTGAACCGGAGGCCGTGCGGTCGGCCTCACCCGCGCGGCGGGCCATCCACCCGGATGGCCCGCCGTCACCTCGCCCACCAGGGCGTTTGCCGGTGTGCGGCCGCACCGCGCCGGTGCCCGGCGATGGCACATGTCACCCGGCGCGCCGTTGCCCGGCGCCCAACCGGCGCCTAGCCTCGCGCCATGCCCGCCGCCTGGACCTTCGCCGTCGCCCGTGACGACCTCGCACAGACCACCCTCGTCGAAGGCCCGCTGCCCGACCTCGCCGACGGTGAGGCGCTGCTGCGCGTGGACCGCGTCGGCATGACCGCCAACAACGTCACCTACGCGGTGCTCGGCGAGTCGATGCGCTACTGGGAGTTCTTCCCGCCCTCGCCGCGCGGTCTCCCCGCCGAGCAGGGTCTCGTGCCCCTGTGGGGTTTCGCCGAGGTGGCGGCGTCCACGGTACAAGGGGTCGAGGCGGGACAGCGCGTCTACGGCTACCTCCCGCCCGCCAGCCACGTGGTGGTGCGCCCCGTGCGCGTCGACCACACCGGTTTCCGCGACGGTGCCCCGCACCGCGCCGAGCTGCCTACGCCGTACAACGCCTACCGGCTGACCACCGGCGACGCCGCCTACCGCGCCGGCCAGGAAGACCTGCTGATCCTGTTCCGCCCGCTGTTCTTCACCTCGTTCATGCTCGCCGACCAGTTCCTCGACAACTCCTGCTACGGCGCATCGCAGCTGCTGCTGTCCTCCGCGTCGAGCAAGACCGCCTACGCCGCCGCCTTCGAGCTGCACGGCCGCGGCCCGCGCCTGATCGGCCTGACCTCACCGGGCAACGTCGCCTTCACCGAGTCCCTGGGCTGCTACGACCAGGTCGTGCCGTACGACGCCGTCACCACCCTCGACGTCGCCCCCACCGCCTACCTCGACCTGTCCGGCGCCGCCGCCACCAGAGCCGCGGTGCGCGAGCACTTCGGCGCCCACCTCGTGCGCGACGTGGCTGTCGGCCTCACCAACCAGGTCCCCAACGCCGAAGCCGCCGGCGAGGTCTTCTTCGCCCCGACCCAGATGCGCAAACGCACCACCGACTGGGGCCGCGACGGCCTCGACGCCCGCTTCAGCGAAGCCTGGCACCGCTTCGCCGCAGTCGTCACCGCCTGGGTCGACATCGAAGCCGGCACCGGCCCCGCCGCCCTGCGGGACGCCTGGCTCGACGTCCTCGCCGGCCGCACCGCCCCCCGCACCGGCCGCGTCGTCCAACTCTGACCCAGCACCTTGGAGTACCGGCCGACCACGGCCTTGCTTTCCGAGGCACAGCGCAAAGCCGCCGAAGAGCGGCACTGTGGAGAAGACGCCCAGCGGCTCGCTCTCACGTACGTATAGGCCTCGACGGCCAGGTTGACCCTGGCCTGCCCGCGCGCTTCGACGAGCCGGTGCTCGCCGCGAGCGACGTCATGTCGAAGTACAGCCACCACAGGCAGACGACGGCGGCCATGCCCAGGTTGGCGGCGAACAACAGCGGCGTGCTGATGGCTCGCACCGCACCGTCGGCGCCCACCTCTACCGGATCTACCCGAAGCTCGGCGTCTCGTCCCGCGCCGGCCAGATGCTGTGGGTCGTACCCGGCGGCGAGCCCCCGCGCTGTCGCGGTCACGCCGACGCCCAACGTGGAGCCGCGACAAGCCGGCGGAACGAGGCGACCACTGCACCGATACTCGCCGCAGCGGTAGGAACAGGCAAGAGCATGACAGCATCGTTCTAACGTTTCTGCTGGTAGCAGTGTTTTGATGAGTTCATCGAAGTCCTGGGAGCACGTGACTGCTCCACGAATGAGGAGGTAACGCCACCATGGCGATCAACCACGGCTTTCACGCCACGATGACCGCGCGCCCCGGCAAGGGTGACGAGCTGATCGAGCTGCTGCTCAACGCGCCGTCGCTGCCGAACGAGGACTGCGTCGTCTTCCTGGTCGGCCGCTCGGCCGGCAACAGCGACATCGTCCACGTCACCGAGGGCTGGACCAGCCAGGAGGCGCACAGCACGTTCTTCGCCTCCGAGGAGGCGAAGGCGCTGGTCGCGAAGCTTCAGCCGCTGCTCGCCGGCGAGTCCCAGTACGTCGACGAGATCCCGGTCGGCGGCAAGGCCGCCTTCTGACCCCGGTTCAGCCGGTCACTTCCTGATCAACCGACAGCACGCCGAGGAAAGGAACCCATGATGGCTGCGACGCCCGCCCGACCCGATACCGACCCCGAGCTGGATGCGCTCCTGGCCGAGGTGCCGCTGGTGCCCGAACTCAACGCCGAGGTCCTCGCGCAGGTCCGCCCCTACTCCTCGATGCCGATCGAACCCCTCCTCGAGGGCCGCGCGATCGACCGGCGTGAGATCACCATCGCCGGCCCGGACCTGCCACTGTCGATCTTCAGCCCCGCAAGGACCGACCGGGCCACGCCGGCGCCGTGCATCTACTGGATGCACGGCGGCGGGATGGTCATGGGGGACCGGTTCTCGCAGATCGACATCCCACTGGAGTGGCTCGACCGGTTCGGCGCCGTCGTCGTCTCGGTGGACTACCGGCTGGCCCCTGAGGCCACCGGCACGACCCTGGTCGACGACTGCTACCGGGGCCTGCTGTGGACCGTCGAGCACGCCGACGAACTCGGCGTCGACCCTGACCGCATCATCGTCGCGGGCACGAGCGCCGGCGGTGGCCTCACCGCCGGAGTCACCTTGATGGCCCGCGACCGCGGCACCCCGGCAATCGCCGCCCAGGTGCTCATCTGCCCCATGCTGGACCACCGCAACGTCACCACGTCCAGCCGGCAGTACTCCGGCGGGCCTGGTGTCTGGACCCGGGAGATGAACGAGTTCGGCTGGCGATCGGTGCTCGGCGACCGTGCCGACGGCGACGTGTCCAGCTACGTCTCGCCCGCGCTCGCCGACGACCTCACCGGCCTGCCGACCACCTACATCGACGCCGGCACCGCGGAGGTCTTCCGCGACGAGGACGTCGACTACGCCACCCGCATCTGGGCCGCCGGCGGCCAGGCCGAGCTGCACGTCTGGGCCGGCGGCTTCCACGGATTCGACGCGCTCTACCCGCAGGCGCGGGTCTCGGCCGCGGCGCGCCGCACCCGCACCGACTGGCTCGCCCGGGTCCTGGACGCGGCGCCGGACCGGTGACAGCCGCCCCAGACGCCGCGCCCCGGGTCCTGGACGCGGCGCCGGACCGGTGACAGCCGCCCCAGACGCCGCTCCCGGGTCCTGGGCGCGACGTCGGACCGGTGACCGCTGCCCAGGTGCCGTGCCCCGGGTCCTGGGGGCGGGGCCGGACCGGTGACAGCCGCCCTCCAACGAGGCAGCCCGGCCCCAGGCAGGGCCGTGCCCGCACCGCCGACCTCGCCGTCCTGCCGATCGGACCGTCCGAAGGAGCGCCGCACCATGACCGCGATTGCCGACATCGAGCCCCGAGCCGCAGGATCAGCGTCGACCGCACGATCCGCGAACGCCCGCGACCGCGCCACCTTCCTGCGCGAGTTTCTCCGTGCCCCGCTCACCGTCGCCGCCGTCACACCGAGCGGTGCGCCGCTGACCGGCATGGTCACCGCCACCGTGCCGGGCACCGGCGCCCCACTGGTCGTCGAACTCGGCCCCGGCACCGGCGCGTTCACCGCAGGCATCCAGCAACGGCTCGCCGGCCGCGGTCACCACCTGGCCATCGAGATCAACAAACGCTTCGCGGAACGGCTGACCGATCGCTACCCGCAGGTCGACGTCGCCGTGGCCGACGCCCGCAACCTCCGTGAGGTGCTGGCGGTGCGCGGCCACCACCACGCGGACGCCATCGTCAGCGGCCTGCCATGGGCCGCGTTCGCGCCGAGCCTGCAGGACGACCTGCTCGGCGCCGTCACCGACAGCCTCGCCCCGCACGGCGCGTTCACGACATTCGCCTACATCCACACGCGGTGGACCCCTCCGGCCCGCCGGCTGCGACGATCCTTGGACGACCGGTTCGAGGAGGTCGTCGTCGGCCGGACCGTCTGGGCCAACGTGCCACCCGCATTCGTCTACTCCTGCCGCCGCCCCCGCGTCCCGGTCGGTCTCCGGAAGGCGCCGAACGAACACCGTGCCTGGCTCGCCGGATGCTGAGGCTCAATTCGGCGGTGGAGAACCTGGAACGTAGGACACAGGGTCGATGGCGCCGGCCCGCCGGGAAGACCGGTGCGTCCCACGCCAGGCGACCCGCCCATGACGGGTCACCCGGCGAAATCCTCCGGCGACTCCCGGCACGAAGGTCTGGATCGATGCGCCGAAACGTTGACATGCAGGCAGCGCGGGTTGCCGGTGCGTAGATCGACCATCGCGCCGACGGTTGGCCACCGTTTACAGGCCGAGGATGTCGGTCAGGTCGCGGAGCATCTCCGAGGCGGTGACGTCGTCGAGCTCGCCGAAGGTCCGGGTCAGCTGCCGGGGGAGCCAGTCGCCCCACGGGCGGTCGTTGAGCCAGATGGTGGTGATCTCCTGGTCGGGGGCGTAGCTATGGGCGCCGATCGGGATGCCCGGGTTGAGGTCGATGACGACCGCGCGGCCGGCGGGGACGGGGCGCCAGATCCAGCCCTGGACGCCCGCGTCCTGTGGGGTGCCGCGCTGCCAGCCGCGACGCTCGAGACCCAGCAGCGTCGTCGTCGGCACCTTCAGACCGGCGAACCGGGTGAGCTCGGTCGACGCCCGCTCCTCGGCGGTCAGCGCCTCCACGCGACGGCCGAGCTGCGCGAACGGCTGGAGGATCTCATAGTCGGAGAACACCGAGGCCCACGCGCTGAGCTGGTCGGCGAGCAGCCGGGGGTGGGCAAGGCCGACCGTGGCGCCGGAAGGCAGCTCGTAGGTGTCGTCGGACGGGTCGGCATACGTGCCGTCCTCGGCGACCCGGAACGCAACCGTCGCCACCGTGCTGTCGACGTGGGCGGTCCACACCAGGCGTCGCACGATGTGGCCCAGCAGTGGGTGTGTGACCAGATGGTCGTGGAATGACGAGGCCGTCCACCGGCGCCGGCTGACCATCGCGGCTTCCAGGCGGTGGATCTGGTCCGCGGCGATCGTGCGCACGTCCTTCTTCAGGGCGCCGAACCGCGCATACGCCGCCGGCGCGAGGTCCTGGTCGTCGCGGGCGCCCGGCTTCGGCAGGTCCTTGCGGCGGGCGCCGGTGGCGTCGGTGACGTATGGCTTGAGCTGCTCGTCGAAGCCGACCACGAACTGGCGTGGACCGTAGTCCAGGCGCAGCGTGCCGGTCGGGTCGAGGCCGAGGTCGGGCACGAGGCGGTCGGCGAGCTGGTCGGCGGTCAGGCCGAGGTTGGCGGCGACCTCGGCGACCTTCTCCGTGGCCCGCTCCTTGAGGCCCTTGAACTTGGCCTTCTGGGCGATGCCGCTCAGGTGCGTCAGCGCGAGGTCGGAGCCGATCCCGGCGAGGACGTCGAGACCGGTGACGGCCTTGGCGTGGCCGCCCTCGCCGGGCCACGCGCGGATGACCGGGGACAGCCGGCGGACGGTGTCGTCGTCGCCGAGCCACTGCAGCGCGTGCAGCGGCCACGGCTCCTTCGGCGGGGCGCCGACCGCCTGCCACTGCGTGAACATCGCCCACGCGAACTCGGCGAGCGAGCGCCGGTCGACCACGTCGAGGACCACCGGCACCCCGGCATACACCTCGCCCGGCCTGGAGATGGCCAGCATCGTGCACAGGTGCCGGGTCGCGTCGTTGCCGAGGGCGGCGGTGCGGTCCTTGAGCAGGATGCGCGGCAGCAGGCTCGGGTCGGCCCACGCCGGCAGGTCGGGGATCTTCGCCGGCAGCGTCTGCAGCGAGCTGCCGCCGAGCAGCGTCTCCAGCGCGGCGGCCGACGGGGGACCATACGCGGCCGCGGCGGCGAGCACCTCGGCGCGGTGCCGGACCGCGATCATCCGCAGGGACTCCTCGGCCGCGCGCCGGGCGGGGCCGGACGGGCCGAGCGCCGCCGGGACCAGTGCCAGGGCGGCATCCGCCGGGTGCCGGTCGAACCACGCCATGACGAGGCTGCGCAGCGACTTCAGCCGCATCAGCGCGCCGGCCATGTGCGTGGCGACCTCGGGGGCCGCGAACGGCAGCAGCAGCTCCGTGCACGACGCCGGTTCCGCGGCGGCGAGGTGCAGGGCGGCCGGCAGTGCGGCGAGCTCAAAGCGGGCGACCAGCTGCGGGAACCACTGCGGGCCGTCCCAGATCCGCTTCGGCCGCCAGCCCGGCAGCAGCCGCGCCACGAGGTCGTCGGGGGCGGTCAGCATGAGCGTGACCTCGTGGTGGCCCAGCAGGTCGCCGGCCCGGTAGTGCTCGGCCGCCTGCTCGATCGACGTCTCCAGGGCCCACCAGTCGGCGGGGCGGGCCCGCATGGCGGCCCAGGCGTCGCGCTCGCCGGGCGCCCAGCGGATGACGGGCGCCGCCGTGCACGTGAGACCGGCGACGACCGGTGGCGAGGCCTGCCGCCGTCGCACCGTCCACGGCGGCGTGACGAGCAGCTCCGGCAGCGCCGACGCCGGCGCCTCCGGCACGACGCTGAGATCGGCCAGGATCGCCTCGACCCGCTCCCGCGCGGCATGGGGCAGCGCCGGCAGCTCCTCGGCGACGAGATCCCGGTTGGCCAGCACATGGACCCGCAGCATGTCGCGGGCTGCCCGGGCGTCGTCGGCGGCAAGGAGGCGCAGCGCACGGCGCGGGAAGCGGCGGGCCGCGTCGAGCGCGGCCAGCGGCACATACTTGCGGTCGAGGCGGGCGACCAGCGCGGCGAACGCCTCGTCGGTCGGGAACTGGGCGAGCATGCCGACGATCCGCTGCTGGGATTCGGCGTCGGCGTGGCCGAGGTCCAGCCATTCGAGGAGATGCGGCGTCACCGCCGTGCCGGCGCCGTCGACGGCGGTGGCGAGGGCCTCGGCGTCACGGATCAGCCACCAGGAGCTGGACGGCGCGACCTGGGCCAGGTGCTCGGCGGTGCTGGCCGTGCACCACGCCAGCTTGGACAGATACTGATCGGTGCCGCCGGCCAGGGCCGCGCAGTCCTCGTCGACCCATGACCGCCGGCCGGGCACCAGGAACGAGGTCGCCAGGCGGTGCTGCGGCGACTGCGCCCGGTGAGCCTGCAGCACGGCGACGGCCGCCGCGTGGTCGTCGTCGGAGGCGACGGCGAGGGCGGCCCGCACCCGCCCGGCGAGCGCGACCCAGTGCGGGAAGAAGCCCCAGCCGCCGGTCGTGCGCCGCAGCAGGCGGGGCGGGATGGCCCTGCCGTTGTGCGAGTGGCCGCCGACGTCCAGCCCGACCGCCGAAACGGTCGCCTCGGCGGCGAACACGACGCCCCGCGTGGCGATCCACAGGTCGGCGAGCCAGGCCAGCCGCGCCGTGTTGGTCCACGCCAGGTGGAACGAGACCACCGCGGTGACGACGCCGGCGCCGGCGGCCGGGCCGGTCGCCGGGTCGGCGAGATATTCCAGCCCGGCCTCGGCGAGGGCTGGGTCGCTGTCAGGGTGCGCGAGCCGGGTCCCGATCGCGTGCTGTGCCGCGTCGATGAGCCCGGCGCCCCGGGCCTTGTCGTGCTTCAACGCGGGCCCGGGCGCTCCGCCGCGGCGTGGGATGAACACCTTGCGCCACGCGGGCGTGAACACCAACAGGTCCTCGTCGTCCATGCCCGCCACTGTAGTGACGGGCACCGACAAGAAATCGTCAGCGGGCGACGTACGCCGCGAGATGCGAGCCGGTCAACGTCGACTTGTCGGCGACCAGATCCGCCGGCGTCCCCTGGAACACGACCCGCCCGCCGTCGTGCCCGGCCCCCGGCCCGAGGTCGATGATCCAGTCGGCGTGCGCCATGACCGCCTGGTGGTGCTCGACGACGATGACGGACTTCCCGGCGTCGACCAGCCGGTCGAGCAGCCCGAGCAGATGCTCGACGTCCGCCAGGTGCAGCCCCGCGGTCGGCTCGTCCAGGATGTACACCCCGCCCTTGTCCGCCATGTGGGTCGCCAGCTTCAGCCGCTGCCGCTCACCGCCGGACAGCGTCGTCAGGGGCTGGCCGAGGCTGAGATACCCGAGCCCGACATCCGAGAGCCGCCCGAGGACGGCATGCGCCGCCGGGGTGTGCGCCTGCGAGCCCGGGCCGAAGAACGGCAGCGCCGAGCTCACCGGCATCGCCAGGACCTCGCTGATGTCGCGACCGCCCAGGTGGTGCTCCAGCACGGAGGCCTCGAAGCGCTTGCCCTCGCACACCTCGCACACGGTCGCCACGCCCGCCATCACGACCAGGTCGGTGTAGATGACGCCGTTGCCGTTGCAGTTGGGGCAGGCGCCCTCGGAGTTGAAGCTGAACAGCGCCGGCTTCACGCCGTTGGCCTTCGCGAACGCCTTGCGGATCGGTTCGAGCAGGCCCGTGTACGTCGCCGGGCTGGAACGCCGCGACCCGCGGATCGGGCCCTGGTCGACCGACACCACGTCGAAACCGGACGGGATCGAGCCGTGCACCAGCGAGCTCTTGCCGGAGCCCGCCACGCCGGTGACCACGCACAGCACCCCGAGCGGGATGTCGACGTCGACGTCGTGCAGGTTGTGCGTGTTCGCGCCGCGGACCTGCAGAGCCCCAGCCGGCTTCCGCACGGTCTTCTTCAAGGAGGCCCGGTCGTCGAGGTGCCGGCCGGTGACCGTACCGCTGGATCGCAGCCCTTCCAAAGACCCTTCAAAACACACCGTCCCGCCCGCCGACCCGGCGCCGGGGCCGAGGTCGACGACGTGGTCGGCGATCGCGATGGCCTCCGGCTTGTGCTCCACGACCAGCACCGTGTTGCCCTTGTCCCGCAGCCGCACCAGCAGGTCGTTCATCCGCTGGATGTCGTGCGGGTGCAGGCCGATGGTCGGCTCGTCGAACACGTACGTGACGTCGGTGAGCGGCGAGCCGAGGTGCCGGATCATCTTGACCCGCTGCGACTCACCGCCGGACAGCGTGCCCGACGGCCGGTCCAGCGACAGGTACCCCAGCCCGATCTCCACGAACGACTCCAAGGTGTGCCGCAGCGCGGCGACCAGCGGCGCGACGGAGGACGCATCGAGGCCGCCGACCCACTCGGCCAGGTCGGTGATCTGCATCGAACACGCGTCGGCGATGTTCCTGCCGTCGATCTTCGAGGAGCGGGCCTCCTCGCTCAGGCGGGTGCCGCCGCACTCCGGGCAGACCGCGAACACCACCGCCCGCTCCACGAACGCGCGCACGTGCGACTGCAACGCGTCGACGTCCTTGGACAGCATCGACTTCTGGATCTTCGGAATCAGCCCCTCGTACGTCAGGTTGATCCCGTCGACCTTGATCTTCGTCGGCTCCTTGTGCAGCAGGTCGTGCAGCTCCCGCTTGGTGTACTTGCGGATCGGCTTGTCCATGTCGAAGTAGCCGCTGCCGCTGAAGATGCGCCCGAACCAGCCGTCCATGCTGTAGCCGGGAATCGTGAGCGCGCCTTCGCTGAGGGACTTGCTGTCGTCGTACAACTGGGAAAGATCGATGTCGTTGACCTTGCCGCGACCCTCGCAGCGGGCGCACATGCCGCCGGTGATGCTGAAGCTGCGACGCTCCTTGATGGTCTGCCCGGCCCGTTTCACGGTGACCGCGCCGGCGCCGCTGATCGATGCGACGTTGAACGAGAACGCCTGCGGCGAGCCGATGTGCGGCTGGCCGAGCCGGCTGAACAGAATGCGCAGCATCGCGTTGGCGTCGGTGGCGGTGCCGACGGTGGAGCGCGGGTCGGCGCCCATCCGCTGCTGGTCGACGATGATCGCGGTGGTGAGCCCCTCGAGGACGTCCACGTCGGGCCTGGCGAGCGTCGGCATGAACCCCTGCACGAAGGTGCTGTAGGTCTCGTTGATCAGCCGCTGCGACTCCGCGGCGATCGTGCCGAACACCAGCGAGCTCTTGCCCGAGCCGGAGACGCCGGTGAAGACCGTCAGCTGACGCTTCGGGATCTCGATGCTGACGTCCTTGAGGTTGTTGACGCGCGCACCCTGCACCCGGATCAACTCGTGGTTCATGGCCTACCCCTCTGCGATGCGACGCCGTCCACGCTAGTGGCTGTGGCGTCGCCGGTGCTTCTTGATTCCTGATCATCCAAGGAGACTCCCGAGGCACGCAGGAGCCGTTGGCCGACGACCCGCGCGGTGTGCCGGAGCTCCGGACCGCCGGCGATCCGGAACGCGGCCGGGAGCGCGGCGAGCTGCTCGGCATACCACCACGGGTTGCCGGTCGAGCCCACGAGGCGGCACGTGCGGGCGTCGAGTGCTTCGAGTTTCCCCAGCGTCCGGGGTACGCACGGCGCCACCGTGTCCATCGGCGCGTCGATGATCACCTCGGCGGTGTACTCCCAGCCGACCGCGAGGTGCTCCTCGAGGACCTCGACCGGGTCGAACGGCGCGGGCCGCTCGAATCCGGCGTCGAGCACCTCGACCTGCCGGACACGGTCGATGCGGTACGCCCGGCGCCCGCCGGACCCGTGCGACCAGCACACCAGATACCACCGCCCGTGCCGCACGACGACCGCCCAGGGGTCGACCTCGGCGTCCCACTGGTTGCCGGACTCGGCGCGGTACCACACCCTCAGGCGCTGCAGGTCCTCGCAGGCCCCCACGAGCGTGGCCGTGATCTGCGGATCGGGGCGCGCCGCGGCGCGGTCCGGTGCGGGCGCGGTCGCCCGCCGCACCGCCTCGGCCTGGGCGGCGACGCGCTCCGGCAGCGCCCGCACGATCTTGCCGAGGGCGCCGCCGACCGGGCTCGCCGGGTCGCTCGCGTCGTGGTGCCCGTCGAGGACCGCCATGACCAGGCCGAGCGCCTCCGCGGCGGTGAACGTCAGTGGCGGCAGCCGCAGCCCCCGGCCGACGCGGTAGCCGCCGTAAGGCCCGCGGACCGACTCGATCGGGATGCCGGCCTCGCGCAGCACGCCGACGGAGCGCCGGGCGGCCCGCTCCGACACGTCGAGCTTGGCGGCGAGCCGGTCGGCGGTGATGCCGGGGCTGGCCTGGATGACCTCGAGCGCGAGCAACGCCCGGGCCGCGGGACTGACACCGGAGTCCACGGCAGGTCCTTTCCGGACGCGAACCGTCCGGAACCGAGCTTATCGTGACCGCCATGGCCTTCCTGAACGAGCCGTCGGCGACCGCCGGCGAGACCGAGATGCTGCTGTTCGCCCTCGAACGATCCCGTGCCCAGTTCGCCTGGAAGACCGGCGGCCTGGACGCGGCGGGGCTGCGCCGCCCGCAGCCGCCGTCGACGCTGACCCTCGCCGGGCTGCTCAAGCACATGGCACTGGTGGAGGAGCTGTACACGATCGACTACACGGGCGAGGCGCCCGGCCCGCCGCTGGACGCCCCCGAGGCGAGGACCGACTTCGACTGGCAGTGGCGCAGCGCCGCCGACGACACGCCCGAGTACCTCTACGGCCTGTGGCAGGGCGCGGTGGAGCACTCCCGGGCCGCGATGGCGGCGGCGCTCGCCGACGGCGGACTGGACCAGCCGGCCAAGTACCGCCGGGACGACAACGGCGTGGCGCCGAACCTGCGGCGACTCCTGGTGGACCTGCACGACGAGTACGCCCGCCACGTCGGCCACGCCGACCTGCTGCGCGAGGCGGTCGACGGGCTCGTCGGCGAGGACCCGCCGCTGTGACGATCTCTTTGCGGAGCCTTTCGTCTTCGTGAAGAGTTCCCCATGCGCCGTCACATCGGTTGCCGAAAAGGATTTCGGGCGGTTGACTCCTCCCCGGCAACCCCTCGACGCATGGATGTGTGGACCCACCATGGACCCGAACGCGCGGCGCCGCCTGATTGTGGGCGTTTTCGCCGGTACGACGGCCGCCCTCGCACTCGCCGCGACGGTCTACTTCGTGACGGGGGGCGGCGGGGACGATACGACGCCGCAGGCCCGCGCGCAGCAGGCGGGCCTGCCCGCCGACGGTACGTCATCGGGCGTCGCGGGCGTGGGCCCGTCCGGGTCCGCGCCCGCCTCGGCCTCCGCGTCGCCGGCCACCGCCGGGCCGTGCGCCCGGCCCGTCGGTGCCAAGCCGGCCGTGAAGGTCACCGACGTCACCATCGGCGCCCGGGTCACCGGCTACGGCCGCGAGGGCGACACCGACCCGCTGCCGATGGCGATCGCCGCCCGGCCCGACGGCGGCTCGTGGCTGGCGTGGTTGGGCACCGACGGCAAGGTCCACCTCGGCCGGCTCGGCTGCGACGACAAGCTCACCGGTACCCCGACCAGCTTCACCGGCATCGACCTGCAGGACGTGCAGGCGGATGCCGACGGCGGGGTCCTGCTGCTCACCCGCAAGGGCTCCTGCGGCGGCGGCACCCTGTGCGGCGGCTCGTCCAGCCCGTGCAACACCATGCACATGATCCGGTTCGACAACGCCGGGCAGCAGGTGTGGGAGCGGCAGGTGACGAACCTCAGCGGCGGCCGCACCGGCTACGACGACGGCGCCCGGTTCATCTGGTGGTATCAGCACCACGGCCGCCTCGCGTACGACGGCACCAACTACGCGGCGTACTTCGGCGTCGCCATCACGGTGAAGAACGGCGCGTGCGTCGACATCCACGAGGGCGACCGCATGCAGGTCGTCGGGCCCGGCGGCGCGCCGGTCCCCGGCCACGACAGCTTCGAGGTCGGGTGCAGCCACAGCTGGACGACGCGCATCGCCTGGGACCCGCGGGTCAAGCGCTTCGCGATGGTCTGCGCCACCGACAACGCGTGCCGCATCGCGCAGCCGAACCCGTACCGCACCGTCGCCTCCGGTACCTGCGACGGCACCCTGTTCGGCGGCGACCTGGTCCTCGCACAGACCAAGGGGTACTGGACCGCGTGGAGCCAGGGCGGCACGGCCCGCCTCGAGCACTTCACGACCGGCGCCTCCGACACGCGCGTCACCACAGGGGCGAAGACGGCACATCCGCACCTGGTCGCCTACGGCGCCACCCGGATGCTGCTGGCGTGGGAGTCGGGCTCGGCGATGACCGCGCAGGTGTACGACACCGGCGCCGGCAAGACCGTCGGCGGCACGTTCACGATCGACGCGAAGGACCACGCGTACCAGGCGTTCAAGGCCTACGCCGACGGCAGCGTCGCCTACGCCGCGGCCGGCGGCACCGCGACCACGATCCGGATCGCTCGCGTGCTGCCGGCCGCGTGAGCGATCCTCAGCGCGGCCCGCCGCCTGCGATGCTTCAAGGATGGAGACGGACGGCAAGGGGTACCGGCGCTCGGCGGGCTCGGCCCGCGGCGAGGCGCGGCGGCGTGCCCTGCTGGACCTGGTCACCGAGGACCTCGCGGAGCACGGCCTCGTCGACTTCTCGCTGCGGCGGGCCGCCCGGGCCGCGGGCACCACCCACAAGGTCCTGCTGTACTACTTCGACGGCGCCGACGACCTGCTCGTCCAGGCGGTGGACCAGCTGCGCGCCCGGCGCATCGACAACAGCATGGCGGCCGCGGCGCTGCAGCCCGCCCGGGGCACCCTCGCGTCGCGCATCCAGGCGCTGTGGCCGGTCCTGGTCGACCCGCGCTCCGGGCACCGGGTGCTGGAGCAGTCCACGGGCCTGGCGATGTACGACCCCGCCCGGTACTCGAAGTTCGGCCGCGAGGCGACGGAGCAGTACCTGCCGCCGCTGCTGGCCCTGTGCCCGCCGCAATGGTCCGACCGGCGCCGCCGCGAGGTCGCCGAGCTGATCCTCGCCACGCTGCGCGGCCTGCTGCTCAACCGGGTCATCGGCGCCGACCCGGCCTCCGTCGAGGCGGGCCTCACCGCCCTGCTGCGCGCCCTGGAACGCGAGGAGGCCGCCGCCGACGTCTAGGCACAATGTGAACCATGTGGTTCACTTGCCGCATGGCCGGCATCGAACTGTCCGCGGGAACCATCGACCACCAGGACACCGGCGGCACCGGACCCGTCGTGCTGCTGCTGCACGGGCTGCTGATGGACGGCTCCCTCTGGGACGCCGTCCTGCCCGGCCTGGCGGGCCACCGCTGCGTGGTCCCGACCCTGCCACTCGGCGCCCACCGCCACCCCGTCCGGCCCGGCACCGACCTGTCCCTGCCCGGCGTCGCCCGGCTGGTCAACGAGCTCATCGACCGCCTCGACCTGCACGACGTCACCCTCGTCGGCAACGACACCGGCGGCGCGATCGCCCAGCTGATCGCCGCCGACCCGGCCGCGTCCAAGCGCGTCTCCCGCCTGGCCCTGGTCTCCTGCGAAGCGTTCGACAACCTCCCGCCGGGCCTGACCGGCCGCACCCTCGCCCTCACCGCGAAGCTCCCGCCCGCCGCCTTCCGCCTGTTCATGCAGCAGATGCGCCTGCGCCCCATGCGCCGCCTGCCACTCGCCTTCGGCCGCCTGACGAAGCGCGGCGACGCCACCACCGCCCGCTGGATCCGTCCCGTCCTCGACGTGCCGGGCATCGCCGCGGACACGGTCCGGGCCCTGCGCGCCACCTTCGCCGACCGCGCCCTGCTGACCCGCACCGCGCAGGCCCTGCCCACCTTCGACCGCCCCGCCCTGGTGATCTGGGCCGCCGGCGACCGCGTCATGCCACCCGCCCACGGTCATCGCCTGGCCGCACTGCTCCCGCGGGGCCGCCTGGCCGTGGTGCAGGACAGCTACACCCTGATACCGCTGGACCAGCCGTCCCACCTCACCACCCTCCTGCGCGACTTCACCTCCGGGGTTCAGTAGCCGATCGCGGTGGCGGCGACGGCGCGGAGTTCCGTGGCTGTGGGGGATGGCAGGTACAGGTCCGGCAGGGTGCGCGGGGAGTCGCGGCAGAGGATGCCGTACAGGGTGACGGCGTCCAGGTAGACGGCGGTGTCGTTGGGGTGCTTGCCGTCCGGGGTGATGAGGTACGACGCGCCGTGGGCCGCGATGAGCGTCTCGAACGCGTCGCCGATCGGGGCGATCACGTGAGGGGTGCGCAGGGCCGCCGACAGTGCCGCCGACAGGGCCGCGGCGTTGGTGTCGATCGCTGATGTCGCGGCGGCGCGGGTGGGGAACGGGGACGGGTCGACCAGGGCCCAGTTCTTGAACAGCACCACGCGGCCGCCCGGCTTCAGGGCGCGGGCGAAGGTCGGGGCGTACAGGTCGAGCAGGGTGTGCCCGGCCGCGGCCGGGTTGGTGGCGAGCAGGGTGCTGTACTCCTGCAGCACGATGGCGTCGTACCGCCGGGCGCCGCCGAGCGCGGTGGCGACCAGGCCGTCGTCCCAGGTCTGGCGCAGCGTGTAGCCGGAGTGGATGACCTCGGTGACGTTGAGCGTACGGCCGGCGGCGGAGGCCAGGTGGCGCACCAGCGCGGGGGTGTCCTCGCCGCTGCCGTGGTTGACGGTGCCGAGCAGACTGTTGCCGACGAACAGCACGTCCAGGGGCGCGGCGGCGGTGGCGGTCGCGGCGACCGTGAAGCGGACGGACAGCGGGGCGCCGCCGGTGGAGGCCTGGACGGTCAGGGTGTAGGCGTCCGGTGTGCTCGGCAGCGGCCAGAGGTACGGCGCCCGCGCGTCGGTGTGCGTGGTGCGGGTGCCGTGAGCGCCGGTCAGTGTGAACGTGACGCTGCCCGGACGGGCGGCGACATCGGCGCGGAGGGTCAACGGCACGGGGGCGGGGTCGAGCACGGTGTCGTCGGTGAGCGGGGAGAGGCCGAGCAGCGGGCGGCCGGTCGCGGCGTTGACCAGGGAGACGCCGGTGACGGCACGGGTTGCCGCGGCACTGCCCGCCGACACGTCCGGCGCGACCCACAGCAGGACGGCACCCAGCAGCGCGGCGACGGAGCCCAGGCGGCGGCGGTACGACATCTGCGGCGGACTCCAAGAGGCACGGTGACTGCTAGGGCCCGCTCAGGGTCGGCACCGGTGCCCGGCCTGTCAATCGCTGGAACCGGCGGATCGTCCGATCGGCGCGGTGGTCGGACCGGGTGTCGGACTACGATCGTGGGCCGGCGCCGTGCAGCAGGGTGTCGACGATCCGGCTGGCAAGCGTGTCCGGGTCCGCCTCGGGCTCGCCGGTGCCGTCGAACGTGTGGCCGTGGATGGCCTCGCCGATCAGTGCGTAGAACACCCGGCGGGTCCCGTCCAGGTCGGCGTCGGGGGCGAGGACGCCCTGGTCGCGGGCGCGGCCGAGCAGCTCGACGCAGCGCTGGGCCAGCGCCACCTGGTCGGCGAACGCGGCCGAGCCGGGGATGTCCGCCTGCTCCAGGGCGAAGCGCCAGCTGCGCTTGGTCCGCAGCACGTTGGCGGTGGCCTGGTGCAGCGCGACGAGCGGGGGCGCGGTGTCCGGGTGGGCGCTGTCGACGGCGTCGCGCAGCTGGGCGGCGGCGGCCAGGGCGAGCGCGTCGACCAGCGCCTGCCGGTTGGCGAACCGCCGGTGGATCGTCGTGCGGGCCACGCCGGCGGCCTCGGCGACGTGCTCCAGCGACGCGGTCGGCCTGGTGAACAACGCCGGCTTCGGCACGGCCGGGCGGTTCGAGGAGATCCCCGACGGGCGCGACGAGGACCAGCTCATGGTCAACCTGGTGGCACTGGTCGGGCTGACCCGGGCGCTCATGCCGGGCATGCTGGCGCGTGGGCAGGGCGCCGTCATCAACGTCGCGTCGACGGCGGCGTTCCAGCCGTCGCCGTACTTCGCCACGTATGCCGCCGGCAAGACGTTCGTGCTCAACTTCAGCCTGGCGCTGCGCTCGGAGTACCGCGGGCGCGGGGTGAAGGTCGTCGCACTGTGCCCCGGCCCGACCCGCACCGAGTTCTTCGACGTGGTCGGCGAGCGGGCGGCCGTGGGCCGCTTCATGACGGCGGAGGCCGTGGTGCGGGCCGGGCCGCGCGCTCTGGACCGCGACCGCGCCTACGTGGTGCCGGGCCTCGGCAACCAGGTGACGGCGCACCTGGTGCCGCGCCGGCCGCGCCGGATGGTCACCGCGATCGCGAAGCTGGTGGCCCGCTCGGTGCCCGACGCGCCCGCGCCGCCGCAGCCCGTGGGGCGTCGCGCCGCTCAGGCGAGGCCGTAGACGCTGCGACGGCGCGGCGACCAGGCGGCCACGGCGCCCGGGGCGACGGTGAGCATCTGGCCGGCGTTGGCCGGCAGCGCCCAGCGGCAGCGTGACCGACCCGGCCTGCTGCCCGCCCGGCAGGGTGAACGCGTCCAGCCGCAGATTGTCGCGGTCGGCCACGCACGGCCGCAGGTAGGCGCCGGGTGCCAGGATGCCCTGGGTGCACGAGGTCGCGGAGGCCGGCTCGGGAAGGTCCGCGCCGCCACTGAGGTCGCGCAGCACGAGCACCACGCCCGCGCCCGCCGCGGCGCCCCGGGCGGCCCGCTGGTGAGGTCGGCGACGGCGGCCGGCACCGCCCAGATCCCCACGAGGACCGCGCACCCGGCCAGCGCGAGCAGCACACCCCGCGGGCGCGCCGAATCACGGCGCCCATTGAACAGCACGCATGCATGAGGACGGTAAATGTGACCTGGGTCACTGCGCCAGTCCGGCCGGCTTGATCGGGCGAACACCCTCTGCGAGCGCGCCCGGACGTCGACACATCGACGCATACCCTTGAGCTGGTCCGCGGCGTGCCTTCAGTCTGGAGGTACCGGATGACGCCTGAGGTCCATCCCGTAGACCTGCTCGGCGCGTACGTCATGGATGCGTGCTCCGATGAGGACAGGGCGGCGGTGGCCGGGCACGTGGCGCACTGCACCGGATGCGCCGCGGAGACCGACCGCCTGCGCACCGCCGCCGAGTGGGTGGGGGAGATCGCCGAGCGGCGGCCACCGCGGGAGCTGCGGGCCAGGGCGCTGGCGGCGGCCCGTGCGGCCAGGCCGCCGTGCGACGCCGAGATCGAGGGGCTGCTCGCCCCGTACGTCGCCCAGGTCGCCGCGTTCGACCGGCTGCTCGGCGGGCTGGCCGCCCCGCTGTGGCTGCGGCCGGTCGGGCCGCACGCCACAGTGCGCGCGCTGGTGACGCACCTGCGGGCCAACGACACCATGGTCGCCGCCGCGACGGGCGCCGGCGACGGCATCGTGCGGCGCGGCCGGCCCGAAGGGTCCACAGTGGACGTGCGGCGGCAGTGGCGGTCGCAGGCCGACGAGCTGGTGCGCACCGTTGCCGCGGTGCGGGCACCCGCCCTGGACCGGCCCGCTCCGCTGGCGGGACGGGTACCGATGCGAAGGCCGCTGCGGGAGGTGCTGACGCAGCGGGCGTTCGAGACGTGGATCCACGCCGACGACGTCAGGAGCCTGCTGGCACTGCCGCCGGAGCCCCCGCCGCCGCGGCAGCTGCGCAACATCGCGGACTTCGCGCTGCGGCTGCTGCCGGGGGCGATGGATGCGGCCGGCCGGGGCAGGCCGCATCAGGTGATCCGCCTGACGCTGACCGGCCCGGGCGGCGGCGAGCGCCTCGTCGCGCTGTCCGCGGCGACGCCCACCACGGGCAGCACCGTCGTGGGCGAGGTGGCACTGGCCGCCGAGCTGTTCTGCCGGCTCGTCGCGGGCAGGGCCACGCACGACATGGCGGGCGTGGCCGTCGGCGGTGACGCCACTGCCGCCGCCGACTTCCTGGGTGTCGCCGCGACGATGGGGTGTGACTGACGTGTGGGACTCACCGGAGGACGACGATCTGCGCATCCGTGACGCGCTGATGGCCGGGCGTGAGAGCGCCCTCGCCGAGGCGTACGACACGCACGCCGGCGCCGTGTACGGGCTGGCACTGCACATCACCAGGGATTCCGGCACCGCTGAGGACATCGTGCAGGAGGTCTTCGCCGACCTGTGGCAGCGCCCGGAACGCTTCGACGCGTCCCGGTCCCGGCTGCGCGGCTGGCTGTGCATGATCGGCCGCCGGCGGGCCATCGACTGGCTGCGCCGGCAGCGCACCCGCGAGCAGTACCGCCACGCCGTCGCCGAACCCGACATCGTCCTGCCCTACGTGGAGGACGCGGTGATGACGTCGCTGGCGCACAAGCAGGTCCGCAAGGCCGTCAACGACCTGCCGGACAGCCACCGGCGGGCGGTGCTGCTCGCCTACTACCAGGGCATGACCTACCGCGAGGTCGGCGAGGCGCTCGGCATCCCCGAGGGCACCGCCAAGTACCGCCTCAGCAGCGCCCTGCGCCGCATCGCGGTCCAGCTCGCCGACCACGTCGAAGGCCGCTGACACGAACAGGGGACCCCGGTGGATCCGGGGTCCCCTGTCGCCGGTGGACTACGAGCGGCGCCCCGGGGACGAACGTCGTCACCGAGGCGGTCCCGGCGGCCAGGTCCGCCGGGTGCAGCCGCAGCCGGTAGGTGTCGTTGGTCAGCCACCCGCGCAGCAGGTCGACCTTCGCCGGCTCGCCGAGGGTCTCACTGATCGGCCCTGCCAGGGACGACTCCGCCCGCATGCCCAGCGCCGACGGCTGCGCCACGAACCGCCGGGCCGGCCCGAACCGGAACAGGAACCCGTCGGCGGTGTTGCCGCGCGTGCTGTGGTTGGCGACGTCCACGGTGTACATGCCACCGTCGACCGGGATGCCGGACAGCCCCGGCAGCGGCGTGCCGAACGGGTTGCCGGCCGACGGCACGCTGAACGGGGCGCCGATCGGCGAGGTCAGCGTCGCCCGGTGCAGCTTGCCCCATCGGTACGCGCGCTGGTCCGTCGAACGGCCGAACGCCGGCGCGAACGCGTCACCCGCGAGCAGGTCCAGCGCTTCGGCCACGCCGCGCAGCAGCAGCACGTCCCGGCGGTCCGCGGCGTCGGCGACGCCGGGCACGGCGAAGAAGTCGATCCCGGACCGCCCGACCCCGCGCCGGGCGTCGAAGTCGACGAGCAGCTGCCTGATCGCCTTGAGCGAGTCGCGGTCGCCGGGTACCGGCACCGGAAACGTCAGGTGCGCGTCGATGACACCGCGGATGTACTGGCCGCGCCACACCGCGTACAGCGTGGCCCCGACGCTCTCCTCGATCTCCCGCTGCGACGGCGCGCCCAGCCTGCCGTCACGGTCGGCGGCGTCGTACCCCTCGGGGATGCCGGTGGGCGTCGTGTGCTGCCACCGGGCGAACCGGCCGACCGCTTCGACGACCCGCGGGTCGTTGCCGAGCGCCGCCAGCTGGGGTGTGCCGCTGCGCCGGGCGCGGTCCAGCGCGGCGACGAGGTACGGGGTGAAGAACTGCGCGTCGAGCAGGGTCACGTCGGCCTGCTGGTCCCGCACGTCGCCAATGGTGATCCGGCCGCGGGCGGTCGCCGCGCGCAGCAGGTCCGTGACGCGGCCGGCACGGGCACCGTCGTAGACCACGCCGAGGTAGAAGATGCCGCCGCCGCGCCGGAACTGGTTGAGCAGGTCGTTGTCGAGGGTGTTGCCGGCCGGGTCGTTGTTCGCGGTCACGACGTAGCCGGCGGCCGGGTCGACGACCTGCGGCATCTCGTCGAACGGCAGGATCTCGAACGCGACGGCCTGGTCCTTGGGCTGCTGGCGCACCGGCAGCCACTCGTTGCCGCCGGTGCCGTCGCGCAGCTGGAACGGCGGGTTGCCGCGCACCGCGCCCGCCTGCAGGTCCTCGCGCAGCGGCAGCTCGCCGCTGGTGAAGTACGCGATGTGGCCGTCGACGTCGGCGTAGGTGAAGTTCTGCGAGCCGACGTCGAAGAACTGCAGCGCGGCGCGGAAGTCATCGACGCTGCGGGCGAGGTCGATGCGGTGGAACGCGTCGAGCTCCCGCGTCGGCGAGAACCCGGTGTACTGCACCGACAGCGCGGTCCCGGCGGCCATGTCCATCGACAGCAGCGGGCCGTTGTTGCGCCGCGGCACCACGAACGTCTTCGCGGGGATCGCGCCGCCCGGCGGGACGACGTCGACCGCGTCGGAGCGGCCCGCAGCGCGGCTGTTGACGCGGAACGTCTCGTCGACCGCCTGCACGTGTTCGAGGCGGCCCTGGTACACAGTGGACAGACCGCTGGGGGAGCCGGCGTCGCGCTGGATCCGCTCGACGAACGTGTCCGTCACGTCCAGCGGGTTCATCGTGGCGCCCCACGCGACGGTCCGGTTCTCGCCGAGGATCACGTACGGGCTGCCGGGGAAGCCGTCGCCCTGGGTGTCGAACCCGCCGCCGCTGAGCGCGACCGGGTACGCCACCGACGGCGACTCGAGGGCCAGGTGCGGGTCGCTGGCCAGGATCGGCCTGCCGGTCGCGGTGTGCCGCCCGGCGATGACCCACGAGTTGGAGCCGTGGTCGACCTCGCGGTTGAGCGCGTCGGCGATGGCCGGCACCTGCCCGGCCAGCCGCTGATAGTCCGCGGCGAGCCGCAGCGCGGCCTCGGGAACCTCGGCGCCGCCGCCGCCACCGCCGCCACCGCCGGCCGCCGCCGGCGCGGTGGTCGAGGGTCGGCCGCTGGCCGCCCGGTGGCGTCGGGCACCGCCGCCGCCGGCGAGAACGGCTGGAACCGGAACAGGTCCTGCGACACCGCGGCAACGCCGTCGAAACCGGCCTGCGCGCCCGCCGCGCGGTACGCCTGCGCGGTGAGCGTCCGATCGATGTCCAGGTCGAAGGACAACCCGAACGCGATCAGTTTGATGACGACCAGGCTGTCCACCGGTGTCCACGGCGCCACCCTGCTCAGCTGCAGCGCGGCGTACTGCGGCGGTGGCGCGTGCCGGGCGGCGAACGCGTTGACGCCGTCCGCGTACGCCTGCAGCGTGGCCCGCACCTCCGGCGACTGCGCGGGCAGGCTGCGCTCCGCCGCCCGCCGCAGCCCGATGGTGCGCATCTGCACGTCGCCGGCCAGGGCGCCGGTGCCGAGCAGCTCGGCGAGCGTCCCGGAGCCCTGGCGGCGGCTCACGTCCATCTGGAACAGGCGGTCGTCCGCGTGCACCCAGCCTTGCAGGAAGAACAGGTCGTGCTGGTTGGTCGCCCGGATGTGGGCGACGCCCTCGACGTCACGGACCACCGAGGCGGGTCCGCGCAGACCGGGTACCTCGACCCGGCCCGCGACGTCCGCATGCCCGGCGGTGACCGGTAGGACGACGAATGCTCCGGCGGCGACGATGCCGGCCGTGAGCAGGGCGACGCGCGATTGGCGCATCAGGTGCTCCTCACCGTTGGGAAGCAGGTAACGGCCGGGGTCGGTGTTGACCCCGGTCGATAGCTGATTCGGTCAGGTGCGGTCGCTGGATGGAGGGTGGCTATGGTCTTCGGTGTGGCGCATCCCATCATGTTCGACGACGCCGACCCCGTCCTCGGCCGGCTGCGGGCGCTCGCCCTTGCCTTCCCGGACGCCGCGGAGAAGATCTCCCACGGGCATCCGGCGTTCTACACGACCAAGGTCTTCGCCTACTACGGCGGCTCCGTGAAGGTCGACGGCGTCTACCGGCAGCATGAGCACTCGGTGGTCGTGCTGGTCGACCCGGCCGAGCGCGAGGCGCTGCTGGAGGACACCCGCAGCTACGTCCCGGCATACCTGGGGCCGGCCGGCTGGATCGGCGTGGACCTCACCGGCGACACCGACTGGGCCGAGATCGGCGAGCTGCTGGACGCCAGCTACCGGCGCACGGCCGGCCGCCGCCGGGTCGCGGCCCTGGACGCCCGGCCGTCCTGACACCGGCTCAGGTGTCGTCGGTCTCGAAGATCCTGGTGCTCTGGGAGCCCACGAGCGCGGGTGACCGCTGCGGGTCGGCCCACACGGTCGTGCGCAGGAACCGCTCGAACGCCGCGGCGGCCTCCGCCGTCGGGAAGTCCAGGTCGACCGCGACGTAGTGCTCGTCGTCGATCGGTCGCATGACACGGTGGCGCAGCACGCCCGCCGTGTCGCGGGCCTCGGCGAAGCTGTCGAACGCGCGGCGCCACAGCGTGAAGTCCACGATCGGGTGTTCGATACGTAAGGTCGGCATGGCACCGACGCTAACGACCGCCGGGCGCGTCGCGTATCCCAGGAATCTGGGGTCCTATGGTGGTCCGGTGACGTTCGCAGCGGCGGCCGAGCGGGTGCGGCGCATCGGCGCCGCGGCGGCCGGCTCGCGCACGCTGCGGGCTCAGGCCCTGACCGGGATCGGCCGGGTCGTGCCGTTCGACGCGTACGTGTGGGCGCTGACGGACCCGGAGACGTCCGTCGGGACGGATCCCCTGGCAGCGGTGCCACCGGCGCTGATGCCCGCCCTTCCCCGGCTGATCCGGCTCAAGTACCTCACCCCGGCCAACCGGTGGACGTCGCTGACCGCCGCCGCCCGGCTCACCGAGCCCGGCGACAGCCTGCTGTGGCGGGAGCTGCTCGGCGCCCACGGCGTCACCGACGTCGCCTCGGCGGTGTTCCGTGACCGGCACGGCTGCTGGGGCTTCCTGGACCTGTGGCGGACCGGCGGGGTCTTCACCGCACCGGAGCTGGCGTTCCTCGACGACGTCACCGGGTCGCTGACCGGCGACCTGCGCCGCTGCCAGGCGGCCACCTTCACGGCCACCGGCGGGTCCGGGTCGCCGGGTCCGGTCGTGCTGCTGCTCTCCCCGGACATGGAGGTCGTCGAGCAGACGCCGCAGACCCGTGAGCACCTGATGCGGCTGCTGCCGGCCGACGCCGGCGCGGAGCCCGTCCCGGCCGCCGTCTACAACGTCGCGGCGCAGCTGGTGGCGGCCGAGGCCGGCGTCGACCCGCAGCCGCCGTCCGCCCGGGTGCACCTCGCCGCCGGGCGGTGGCTCACGCTGCGCGCCGCCCGGCTCGGCGCCGCCGGCCGGATCGCGGTCACCATCGAGGAGGCGTCACCGGCGCAGCGCTCGGCGGTGTTCGCCCGCGCGTTCGGCCTCACCCCGCGGGAGACGGAGCTGCTCAGCCACCTGATCGCGGGCGCCGACACCCGAGCCGTCGCCGCCGACATGTTCCTGAGCCCCAACACGGTCCAGGACCACCTCAAGTCGGTGTTCGCCAAAACCGGCACCCGAAACCGGCGCACCCTGCTTTCGCGCGCCCTCGGCACCGCCTGACCCCTCCCGGCGTGCCCGCGCGACGCACGTGGTCACTGCCGGCGCACGTGCGTGGGCCTACCCCGTCGACGCGTGCGATGCATGCCCGCGGCGGGCGACGAGGTGCCGGGCACTCGGCCGGTGGTGCCATTCGCCGGCGGGGGAGCGGCGCAGGAACTGCGCCCGTAGCCGGTCGGCGAACGCGTCACCCCGGGCCGTGACCAGCGGGCGCATCGGCCCGGCGCGAGTGTGGGCGGCGAAGAACGCCGCCGCGTCCGGGTGGGACATCGGGTGTGACGGCCGGTCGTCGCGTTCGACGACCATGCCCGCCGCTGCCCGGCCCGTAGGTCAGCGACCCGCCGGCCAGGCCGTCGCCGTGTGCGACCTCGATGCCGTCGACGCCGGCCGCGTCCAGCACGGCGACGATCCGCCGTACGTCTGCGGGGGCGATCCCGTGCCGCACCGCGTGCATGCCGTCGCGCAGGGTGACGTCCTGGATGAACAACCTGGTCAAAGCACTGCCTCCAGGGCCGCGATCCGCTCGGCGACGCGCAGGGCGGCCGAGGTCATGATGTCGAGGTTCCCGGCGTACGCCGGCAGGTGGTGCGCGGCGCCCTCGACCTCGAGGAACACCGTCACCTGATGCGTCGCGTTCCCGGCCGCGAGGGTGTGCACCGGCTGCCCGTCCAGGGGCGTGATCTGCGCCCGCTGCTTCAGCCGGTACCCCGGCACGTAGGCGGCGACCGTCGCGACCATCGCCTGTACGGACGCGCGGATGGCGTCGTGGACGGCGGGAGCCGGGTCGTCGATGAGCGCCAGGACGGTGTCGCGCATGATGAGCGGCGGCTCGGCCGGGTTGAGCGCGATGACGGCCTTGCCGCGGCCGGCGCCGCCGACCGCCTCGATCGCGTGCGCCGTGGTCTCGGTGAACTCGTCGATGTTGGCGCGCGTGCCCGGGCCCGCGGAGCGCGACGCGATCGACGCGACGATCTCCGCATACGGCACCGGCGTCACCCGCGAGATCGCCGCCACGATCGGGATGGTGGCCTGACCGCCGCAGGTGACCATGTTGACGTCCGGCGCGCCGAGATGCTGTTCCAGGTTTACGGCCGGCACGACGTACGGTCCGACCGCGGCCGGGGTCAGGTCGATCATCCTCGGGCCGTGCGGGGCCAGGCGCGCCGCGTTGGCCCGGTGCGCGGCGGCCGAGGTCGCGTCGAACACGATCCGGATCTCGCCGAACCCTGGCAGCGCGATCAGGCCGTCGACGCCGTCGGCGACGGTCGCGACGCCGAGCCGGGCGGCGCGGGCCAGCCCGTCGGGGGCCGGGCCGATGCCGACCATCGCCGCCATCTCCAGGGACTTCGACAGGCGCAGCACCTTGATCATCAGGTCGGTGCCGATGTTGCCGGAGCCGATCACGGCGACCTTCATGCGGGTCGCCCGAATCGTGCGGTGACGGTGCCGAGGCCGGACAGCGTCGCGGTGACCTGCATGCCGGGTGTGACGGGCACCATCGGGCCGAGGGCGCCGGACAGGACCACCTGGCCGGCGCGCAGCGGGTCGCCGAGGTCACGGGCGGCGCGGGCCAGCCACGCGAGGGCCTTGAGGGGGTCACCGAGGCAGGCGGCGCCGGTGCCGCGGGACACCACGGCACCGTCGGTGGACAGCTCCATGACGGTTCCGGCCGGTTCGAACCCGTCGAGGGTGGTGTGGCGCGAGCCGAGCACGAACATCCCGCTTGAGGCGTTGTCGGCGACGGTGTCCGCGATGGTGATGTCCCACCCGGCGATCCGGCTGTCGACGATCTCCAGCGCGGCCACGGCGTGGGCGACGGCGGCGCGGACCCGTGCGTCGCTCAGGTCACCTTCTTCGAGGTCCTCCCCGAGGATGAATGCGACCTCGGCCTCGATCTTCGGCTGCAGCAGGCGGTCGAACGGGATCTCGGCGGCGCCGCTGACGTCCATGTCGTCGAAGAGGGCGCCGAAGTCCGGCCGGTCCACGCCGAGCTGCCGCTGCACCGCCGCCGACGTGAGCCCGACCTTGTGGCCGACGAGCCGGGCGCCGGCGTCGAGGCGTCCGCGGGTGAGGCGGCGCTGCACGGCGTACGCGGCGGCGACGTCACCCGCGCCGATCAGGTCACGCACCGGCGGGCACGGCCGGCGTTCCCGGGCCGCGTCGAGCAGCCGCGCCGCGGCGCGGTGTGTTGCCGTTGCCGTGGCGGGCAGGGAGGTCATGTCCACACGATGCCCGCACGCCCGGACCCGGGCCAGAGCACAGTCCCGCTCAGCGGAACACCTCGCGGCGGGTACGGTTGCCTCGGGGGCTTCAACACTTTGGGGGAAGCAGCATGGGATTCTTCGACCAGCTCCGCAGCCGCACCACTGAGATGAGCGGCCAGCTCAAGACCAGGGCCGGACAGTTCAAGAGCAAGGAGTTCGCCAACGCGAGCATGGCGATGTGCGCGCTCATCGCCGCCGCCGACGGCAACATCGACCCGCTCGAGCGGCAGCGGACCGAGGGCGTGATCACCAGCAACGACATCCTGGCGATCTTCCCGCCGGACGAGCTGCGGCAGAAGTTCGCCTTCTACGCCGACCGGCTGACCCGCGACTTCGAGTTCGGCAAGGTCGAGGCGATCGCCACGATCGCCAAGCTCAAGTCGAAGCCGGACCACGCCCGGGCCGTGATCCAGATCGGTATCATCATCGGCGGCGCCGACGGCAACTTCGACGACTACGAGAAGAAGGCCGTCAGGGAGGCGTGCTTCGCCGTCGGCATCGCACCGGCGGAGTTCGACCTCTGAGTCAGCGGGCCTCGGGCACGTAGGGGAACCGTGTCCTCGGCCTGCTGGTCACCGAGTCCTTGGACAGGCCGATGGTGAAGGCCGTGTTGGTCGCCAGGGAGAACATGACGTCCGGGGCGTTGTCGGTCAGGGCGCGCCCGTTGAAGCCGTTGAAGCCGTACACGGCGGCGGTACCCACCGTGTACGGCAGGATGTCGGGCAGCAGCCTCGCCGCGACGGCGGCGCCGTACGCACCGGGGTCCTCCGCGGTGCCGTAGGCGGCCACGACCGACGCGACCGCCTCCGCGAGGAGCTTGCCGTGGCTGGCGGCGTCCTCGGTGGGGACGGTGAGGTTCAGTTGATCACCCAGCGTCTCATGATACTGGGTGAACAGCGCGTGGATCATCGGGTGGCCGGCCCGGTTGACCTGGCGCCAGCCACCCGCGTCGGTGGCGAGGTTGGTCCGCGCCCAGACGTTGATGTCCCTGCCGAAGGCCGCCGCCAGCAACTGCCGGTCGGGCACCTCCAGGACGACGGCGTACACCGTGTGCCCGGCGAACAGGTTGCTCGCCCGCGCCGGATCCCAGCCCGCCAGGTCGGCCCGCGTGCCGTCGGTCAGCGCGTGGCCGACGGCGTGCAGCACGTCGGGCTCGATCCAGAACGGATCGCCGGCCCGCCCCACCCACAGCCGCAGGCCGTCCGGCCCGTCAACGGTCCCGCCGGTGCGCCCCTCCGCCAGCAGCGTCCCGCCGGCGCCGGGATCGGCGGCATCGGTCCCGGTGAGCCGGTGCAGCCGCAATGCCTGGCCGCCGTCCGCGTCGAGCTCGCCGAAGGTGAACCGGAACGTGAGATCCTCCAGGGCGTCGCCGTCGGTGTCGACCTTGAACTCGTACTGCGCGTCGGGGTGGAAGCCCGCGGGCACCTGGTGCCCGGTGACCTCAGTGGCGATCGAGTGGTTGACGTTCATGACGAACGCGGTGCCGTGCTCGCCGCGGAACACGAACAGGTCACTGATGTCCAGCCGCACGTCCTTGCGGGCGGCGGGGGAGTCAAGATGATGCGACATCGGGTCATCTCCTTCTGTGCGTCCAGCCGACCGCATCTGCCCGCTGCCGCGACGTTCAGTCCGGCGAGCACGCGTCGCCGACGGTGATGCGGCCCGGGTGCTCGACGGCGGCGACGACGCCGAACGTCAGCGCGTGCTCATCGGCGAGGAGCTTGAGCAGGTCGTTGCGTTCGCAGGCGCCGTCCTGCGCCATGTCGATCATCACGCACCGGGTGAGCGGCCGGACGACCCGCAGCACCGCGTGCGGGCCGACCCGCAGCAGGCGGCCCGGCCAGCCGTCCTCGGGAAAGCCGGTGCCGGGGACGTCGAGCAGCAGGTTGGCCCGGAAGCGCAGCGGGTCGATGCCTTTGCCGTCCGGTTCACCGCCGCTGCGCTCGGTCAGCCGGCGCAGGCCGGCCGTGGTGATGATGCTGACCGGGCCCTCGTCGTGGTGCGGGACGGCCGCCTCCGGCGCGAGCGTCACGTCGCGGCCGAGCACCGCGCCGACCGCCCGGTGCCCTTCGGGGTCGTCGGCGGCGAAGCGGCGCCCGTCGGGCAGTTCCACCACCGGCGTCCGCCCGGCCATGAACGCCCGCAGGCCGAACAGTCCCGGCATCCGGCGGAACCGGCGGGTGTTCTTGCCGCTGCCGAACTTGCCGTCCGGATCGCGCACGGCCCACAACCGGTCACCGTCCAGCCCGCGAGCCCCGGCGTCCACGGCCGCGACCGCCTCGCCGAGCATCGACTTGACCGGGTACCGGCGAATCTCGACGACCTGCACGTCCCCGAGCCTAGAAGATCCATTGGCGTCGACGTTGTACGCTGCGGCCGTGCCACCAACGGGGAACGTGAACAGCAGACGATCGCGTTGGGTGGGCAACCTGATCGTGCTCGCCGTGGTCGCGGTGATCGCCATCGTCGTGCGGACCTACGTGGTCCAGACGTTCTACATCCCGTCGGGCTCGATGGAGCAGACCCTGCTCATCAACGACCAGGTCGTCGTCAACAAGGGCGTCTACCGCTTCCGCGACCCCGACCGCGGCGAGATCGTGGTGTTCCGGCCGCCAGTCGCGTGGTCGGCGGCCCCCGATGAGGACTACATCAAGCGGGTCATCGGCGTCGGCGGCGACCACGTGATGTGCTGCGACGACCGGCACCGGGTCACCGTCAACGGCGCCGCCCTCGACGAGGACTACCTGTTCCCGGGCGACGTGCCATCCGTGTCCCCGTTCGACGTGACCGTCCCCGGCGGCTGCCTGTTCGTCATGGGCGACCACCGCAGCGCCTCCGCCGACTCCCGTGCCCACCTGAACGCCGGCAACGGCACGGTGCCGGTCGATCGCGTCGTCGGCCGCGCCTTCGTCACCTCCTGGCCCCTGTCGAGATGGCGATCCCTCAGCGTCCCGGCCACGTTCGCCGCGGTGCCCGACCCGCACTGACCGCGGACTCATGAACCGACCGGACGGTTGCACAGCGCAGCCCGGAGTCGGGTGTTGATCACTGACGGGACGAACGCCCGCGATGCCCCTACCGTGGCGGGCCGACCCATCCGCATCAACCAGAGGAGCAACACATGCATCGCAAGTGGGCCCGCATCGCCGCCGTCGCCCTCACCGCAGCCGCGGCGTCGGCCTTCCTCGCCGCCGCCCCGGCCCAGGCGTCGGGCAAGGTGTCCCTGCAGGACTTCCACTTCGTGATCAGCAACGGCTGATCGGCGTACCCCATAGCAGCAGGCCACGACCGGGGGCGATGTCCATCGGTCGTGGCCCGCTCGCCTTCAGCCGCCCTCCGCCGAACCGGCCTCCGGGACGACAGCACGCCGAGCAGGCTGACGACCGCGCCCGCCAATTGCGCGACCGTCAGATCCAGAGCTGCCTCGTCACACCTTTCGGCCACGCTGGGGCGCGGCCGTAGAGTGAAGGGCGGCATTGGCGGCGGGTGGCGGCAGGAGGCTCATACATGGACCCCGTGACCCTGGTGGTGTCTGCGCTCGTGGCTGGTGCGGCGGCCGGCACGACGGCGACGGTGAGCACGGCGATCAGCGACGCCTATCAGGCGCTGAAGCGGCTGGTGGCGGGGCGGCTCAGCGGTGCGGGCAGGGACCCGCAGGTGATCGACGAGGCGCCGGGATCGGAGACCGCCCAGGCCAGGCTGGCCGAGGAGCTGCACGCGGTCGGCGTGGACGACACGGTCCGCCAGATGGCGCAGGAGCTGATGGAGCTGCTGGAGTCGCGGGAGCGCGGCAAGTTCGTGGTCGACGCGTCCTCGGCCAAGGGCGTCATCATCGGCGACCACTCGGTCCAGCACAACACGTTCAACTGACGCCTGCGGGGTGATCCGCCGCCAGGCTGCGCAGTGCCGCACGTGACGGCGAACCCGGCTCGGTGGTGAAGGTGACCAGCCACTGGTCCGGCTCGCCGCTGGAGCGCATGACGTCGATGGCGATCTCGATGTCGCCTGCCGTGGGGTGCCGCAGGCGGCAGGTGACGCCGGGCCAGTCGGCGACGTGGTGCTCGGCCCAGAGCCGGTCGAAACCGGGGCTGGCCGCGCGCAGTGACCCGATGACCGCGGCCACCGAACGGTCGTGGGGATAGCGGCCGAGGCACAGCCGCAGGTAAGCGGCGAACTGGCGGGCCACCGGTTCCCAGGTCGCGTCGTCGAGCAGCGACCGGAACGGTCCGTCCAGGACGAGCAGGTGCGGCCAGCTGCGCCGGTCGGGTGGCAGGGCGTCGAGGTCGCCGAGCAGCCGGCCGGCGGCGTCGTTCCAGGCCAGGATGTTGCCGTGCCGGCCGTGCGCGAACGCGGGGGTGTGGTCCATGCCGTCGATCAGGCATCGCAGGTCGACGCGGACCCCGAGGTCGCCGGGGGTGGAATCGGCGCGGGGCGGGTGGACGAGGTTCGTCAGGTGTTCACGCTCGTCGGCGGTCAATCGCAGCGCGCCGGCGACCGCGTCGAGCACCTCGGCCGACACGCTGCGGCCGTGCCCCTGCTCCAGCCGGGTGTAGTGGGTGACGCTTGCGCCAGGCCCGCAGCACTTCGAGCTCGTCCGCGTCCCGGTTCCGCCTCTGGAGGACGGGCAGGTGCTGGTGCGCAACACGTGGATGTCGGTCGACCCGTACATGCGCGGGCGGATGGACGACGCGCCGTCCTACCTGCCGCCGTTCCAGGTCGGCGTCGCGCTGCAGGGCGGCGCGGTCGGTGTGGTCGCCGGCTCCCGGGCGCGGCATGCTGGTCAGCTCGCACTTCCACCGGTTCCCCGAGTGGATCGAACGGGCGAGCGGCTGGCTGCGCGATGGGTCGCTGCGCACCGCGGGGACCGTCGTCGACGGCCTGGAGGAGGCCCCGGCCGCGTTGCTCGGCGTGCTCCGCGGTGCCAACACCGGCAAGATGCTCGTCCGGCTCGGCACCTGAGGCGGGGCGGACCATCACGCGTCGCGGCGGTGGAAGGCGCAGCCGGCCAGGACCACGGCCGTCAGCGTCCACACCACCGCCGCCACGCCGCCCCGGGACTCCTCAAGGGTGGCGGTGTCCGGCAGGAACGGCGCGAACCGGGCGCGCAGCAGCGGGCAGGCAACGAAGTACACGATCAGCAGCAGCACCGCCGCGGCCTCCGCGCGCCGGATCAGCCCGCCGACCGCGGCGGCGAGCAGCGTGGTGAGGGTCAGCGGCACCGCGCTGGTCACGGCGACCACCGCGGCGAACGGCGCCGTCACCGCCGTGAGGGTGAGCAGCTTCGCGGCGAACAGCGGCCACCGGCGGGGCATGGCGAGCAGCGTGGCCCGGATCTGGTCGCCGCCCTGATGCTCGGACGCGGCGGTCAGCACGCCGAACACCACGAACCCCGCCTGCGTGTACTGGACCGGGCAGACCAGGGACGCGGCGATCGTGAGCAGGACGGTCAGCCGCAGCGACGGCAGCGTCAGCAGCTTGCGCAGCTCCGCGCGGGCGAGCTTCACGGGTCGCGCCGGTGGAACAGGACCGCACCGATCGCGAGCAGCACGACGATCCACGCCGTCATCACCAGCCCGGCCGTCACCGGGGCGACCCGGACCGGGAAGTCCGCCGTGTGGATGAACATCTGCGCGCCGGCGATGTCCGGCAGGTACACGGCCAGGTCGGTGACCTTCGTCAGCAGGTACGACACCGACACGATCGTGCTGTTGACGATCAGGAACGTCAGCGGCACGATGCCGTTGCGGGTGATCAGCGTGATCGCGTAGGACAGCAGCGCGATCAGCGTCCAGTAGAGGATGGCGGCGGCGACCCGGGCGGGTGCGGGTGCCGGCACGTGCGGGCCGTGCAGGACCTGCGTGAGGGTGAGCGTCGCGGCGGCGGTGACCGATGCCTGGGCCGCGGCGACGAGGATCAGCGCGACGGTCTTCGCGGCCAGCAGCCGCAGCCGCCCCGGCATCGCGGTGAGGGTGGCGGTCAGCTGGCGGGCGCGTGGGGCGTCGTGGCCGGTAGAGGTGTATTCGCTGCTCACGATGACGACGCCGAGGACCATAGGGCCGATGAGGCCGATGCCCAGGTCCTGCAGGCCCAGGTCGGACGTGTCCGCTATGGTGCCGTCTGCGATGGCGCGGCGGGTGTACGGCGCGTTCACCAGCACGATCACGGGCGCCAGCAGGGTGCCCAGGACCAGGCCGATCCAGGCGGTCGGCAGCCCCAGCAGTTTGCGCAGCTCGGCGCGGACGCGGTTCACCACGGGCCGGCCCCGGTCTCAGCGCCGGTCAGGGCGAAGAACGCGTCCTCCAGCGTGGCGTGCGCGCCGGTGACCTCGGCGAGCGGGCCCTGGACCAGGACCCGGCCCCGGTGGATGACGACGACGTCGTCGGCGATCTCGGCCAGCTCGCCCATGAGGTGGCTGGACAGCAGCACCGTGCGGCCCCGCGCGGCCTGCCCCCGCAGGAACTGGCGCATCCACCGGATCCCTGCCGGGTCCAGGCCGTTGACCGGTTCGTCGAGGACGAGGACCTCGGGGTCGCCGAGCAGCGCGGCGGCGAGCCCGAGCCGGCGGCTCATGCCGAGGGAGTAGCGGCCGGCGCGCTTGCGGGCATCGCCGGTGAGGCCGACGACGTCGAGGACCTCGGCGACACGGGAGTCCGGCAGGCCGTTGCTGGCCGCGACCCAGCGCAGGTGGGCGCGGGCCGTGCGGGCGCGATGGGCGCCGCTGCCGTCCAGCAGCGCGCCGACTGTGGTGAGGGGGCGGTGCAGGTCGCGGTACGCGCGGCCGCAGATCAGCGCGGTGCCCTGCTGGGGGCGGTCCAGGCCGAGCAGGACCCGCAGCGTGGAGGTCTTGCCGGCGCCGTTCTGGCCGAGGAAGCCCGTGACCCGCCCGGGCCGGGCCTCGAACGTGACGTCGTGCAGGATCTGCGCCCTGCCCTTGCGTTTGCTGACGTGATCGATCGTGATCATAGGGCGAGTCAATCGGGGCGGCGGGCGGCGTACATCGGGCCGGGCTCGCAACCCGGGAGCGGTGTCGGACCGTGGGCCGTCAGACCCTGGTCTGAGAACTACAGTCGGCGTGGTGACAGCGCATCCGCGTCCCTCGGGGCGCACCAGCGTCGCGCCGGTGGTGGTCGCCGTGGCCGTGGTCCTCGGCATGGCCATGTGCACCGTCGGCGGCGAAGGGCCCGCGGCGGTCGTGGTGCCGTGGCTGATGGTCGGCGCGGCCGTCGCCGCCGCGGTGTGGGCCGTGCGCCGCGCCCGCAAGGACCGCCGGGCCTACGAGGAGCGGCTCACCGCGTGGGCGGCCTCGAGGCGGTCCTCGCCGAACGGCTGCGGATCGCCCGCGACCTGCACGACATCGTCTCGCACGGGCTGGGGCTCATCACGGTCCGCGCGGCGGCGACCCGGCACCTGCCGAAGCCCGGCGAGGTGGCGGCGGCGCTCACCGACATCGAGGACGCGAGCCGGCACGCGACCGCCGAGCTGCGCCGGATGCTCACGGTCCTGCGCGAGCCGGCCGCCGGCGGGCTGCGCGCGCCGCTGGACGGCATCGACGACCTGCCCCGCATCGTCGACGGGGCGGCGGTCGCCGGGCTGCGGACCCGGCTCACCGTCGACCCGCTCGGCGAGGTGTCCCAGGGTGTGCAGGTGGCCGTGTGCAAGACCGTGCGCGAGGCGTTGAGCAACGCGGCGCGGTACGCCGGACCGACCGACGTGCGCGTGCGGGTGCACCGCGACGGGCGGTACGTGGTGGTCGCCGTGACCGACGCGGGCCCGGCGGACGACGGCTGGCGTGCCTCGCCCGGCGCCGGGCACGGCCTCGACGGCCTGCGCGAGCGCGTCGGCAGCCTCGACGGCACCCTGACCGCGGAGCGGGTCGACGCCGGCTTCCGCGTCACCGCCCGGATCCCGGACGAGCCGGCGTGAGCGGTCCGGAGCGTAGCGGAGGAGCCGCGAACCATGGGCGCAGTCTTGGGTCACGCCGACGCCGGAGCGCAGCGGAGGTGGCGGCGTAGCGGAGGAGCCGCGAACCATGGGCGCAGTCTTGGGTCACGCCGACGCCGGAGCGCAGCGGAGGTGGCGGGGTGAGCGGTCCGGAGCGTAGCGGAGGAGCCGCGAAGCATGGGCGCAGTCTTGGGTCACGCCGACGCCGGAGCGCAGCGGAGGTGGCGGGGTGAGCGGTCCGGAGCGTAGCGGAGGAGCCGCGAAGCATGGGCGCAGTCTTGGGTCACGCCGACGCCGGAGCGCAGCGGAGGTGGCGACGTGACCGAGGTCCGGGTGCTGCTGGTGGACGACCAGCCGCTGCTGCGGCACAGCCTCGCGATGATCATCAACAACGAGCCGGACCTGTCCGTCGTCGGTGAGGCCGGCGACGGCGCCGACGCGGTCATGCAGGCCCGCGCCACCCGCCCCGACGTGATCCTGATGGACGTGCGGATGCCGCGCCTGGACGGCCTCGAGGCGACCCGCCGCATCTGCGCCGACCCGGCCCTGGCCGCCGCCCGGGTCCTGGTGCTGAGCATGTTCGAGCTCGACGAGTACGTCTACGAGGCCCTGCACGCGGGCGCGTCCGGGTTCCTGCTCAAGGACGCCCGCCCCGAGGAGCTGATCGAGGCGATCCGCCGCACGCACCGCGGCGAGTCGCTGTTCGCGCCGAGGATCCTGACCCGGCTCGTCGCGCACTACGTCGCGGCGCCGCGCCCGGACCGTCCCACGCCGGCGCTGCGGCGCCTGACGGGCCGCGAGGTCGAGGTGCTGACGCTCATCGGCGGCGGGCTGTCCAACGACGAGATGGCCACCGCCCTGATGATCTCCGTGAAGACGGTGAAGACCCACATCACGCACCTGATGGCGAAGCTCGCGGCGCGGGACCGGGCGCAGCTGGTGATCGCCGCCTTCGACGCCGGCCTGGTACGGCCGCGCCCATGAAAGCTCGTGAAACGGGATCGCGCTCTCCGAACTGTAGCGGTACAGTGTCGCAATGCATCTGGCCGCTCCGCCGCGCAAGCGGCCATTGAGTCCTGCGCTCCTCCCGCTCGGCCTGATGTTCCTCGCCGTCGGCATCTCCGTCGCACTGGTCTTCCCGTTCCTGGCGCTGTTCCTCAGCACGGAGGTGCACGCCGGGCCGGCGCGGGTCACCGTGTTCCTGATCGCCTCGCCGCTCAGCGGCGTGCTCGTCTCCTCGATCGTCGGCCGGGCGTCGGACCGCTGGCCGATCCGGCGCCCGATCCTCATCGCCGCCGCCTGCGCCGGTCTCATCGGCAGCCTGATCGCGATGGTCGTGCGGGACTACTGGGTGCTGCTCGCCATGGCCGTCACCGCGTACGCGTTCGCCGGCGCGCTGTTCCCGCAGTCCTTCGCCTACGCCCGGCAGATCCTCGAACGCGACAACCCCGGCCGCTCCGCCATGGGCATCAGCACAATGCGCACCGTGTTCTCCCTGGCCTGGGTCGGCGGCCCGGCGCTCGCCGCGGTCCTGCTGGACGCCGGGGGCTTCCGCCTGGTGTACGGGCTGGCCGCCGCCATGTACGGCCTCGCCGTCCTCGTCGCCGTGTTCTGGCTCGACGACGTCGGCAACGCCGCCCCCGACCCGGAGGAGCCCGCGGGCGGCACCGCCACCGCCGGCCCCCGGCCGCCCAGGTGGCTCCTGTCGCTCACCGTCGCCGGATTCGTCCTGGTACAGGTGCCGATGACGCTCGGCGTGCAGGCCCTTCCCCTGTTCATCGGCCAGGACCTGCACAGCGACCCCTCCAGGGCCGGGCTCATCCTCGGCCTGTGCGCCGCCCTGGAGATCCCGTTGATGCTCGCCCTCGGCGTGCTGACCACCCGGTTCCGCCTGCGGCCGCTGATCCTCATCGGCGCAGCGTGCGGGATCGCCTACTACGCGCTCGCCTTCGTGGCGCCGAACATCTGGTTCCTGGCCGCCGCGCAGCTGGTCAACGCCCTGTTCATCGCCGCGATCTCCGGCGTCGGCATCTCCTACGTGCAGGACCTGTTGCCCAGCGAGCCGGGCCGGGCCACGACCCTGTACACGAACACGTTCCCCATCGGCGCCATCGTCGCCGGCCCGCTGCTCGGCCTGTCCGCGCACTTCGGCTACCGCTCCGCGTACGGCATGTCCACGGCACTGTGCGCGACGGGCTTCCTGCTCCTGCTCGCGACCGGTCTGCGCCGCCGCCAGGCCGCTCCGGCCGCCGTCGCGGCCCGGGTGTAGCCGACACGGTAATGCGGGACGAGCGGACGCGCGCTACCGTTCCGAGCCATGAGTTCCGTTGCACTGGCGGAGGAGTTGCTCCTCCTCGCCTACGATGACGATTCCGGCAAGGCCACCGGCTCCCACATCGCCCTTGACCTGGGCATGGCCGCCGCGGTCCTGGTCGATCTGGCGCTCGCCGGCCGGCTGGCGTACGCCGGCGGGATGATCGTGGTCGTCAACGCGGCGCCGACCGGCGAGCCGATCGCCGACGAGGTGCTCGGCCGCGTCGTCGCCGACACACCGCACACGCCGGCGTCGTGGGTGCAGCGGCTGCGGCACGGACTGCGCGACCGGGTCCTCGCGGACCTCTGCGCCCGCGGCATCCTGCACGACGTGGACGAGACCACGCTCGGCTTCATCCACCTGCACCGCTACCCGACCGCCGACCCGGCCGTGGAGACCGAGCTGCGTGACCGCCTCGGCCGCGCCCTGACCAGCGACGAGCTGCCGGACGAGCGCACCGCGGCGCTCGCCGCCCTGGTCGCGGCGGCCCGGATGGAGCCCGCGCTGTACCTGTCCGGCGACGCGATCGCCGCGGCGCACCAGCGGCTGGAGCAGATCAGCGACGCCGCCGGCTTCACCGGCACGGTCAGCATGGAGGAGTCCTCGATCCGCCCGTCGGTCGCCCTCGTCGTCAGCGTCCTGGTCAAGGCGATCCAGACCGCACTCGGCACCGCCCGCACCTGACACCCCTGCGGCGGGCACGCCCCCAGTGCCCGCCGCCATCGCGCAGGCAACCGGGCTCAGGCGCCGGCATGCATGTACGCGGCCCAGCACGACGGAGTGTTGACAGGGACCCGTAGAACGCGTCAGCAACCCTCATCCGGCTCTCGCCGAACGGCACCTGGCTGCGGCACATTCACGGATGGAATTCGGTGATGTGACAGCATGGGCCCGATGCACCACGTGACCGACCGGCAGCGCCGCGCCAGGCTGGGGGTCAGGCACGCACTCGCGCCGGCGTGCTTCGCCGGGACGCCGGAAGCCGCCACCGCCGCGATGACGGTCCTGCATGCCACCGAGCCGGCGACCGTCTACCTGTCCTGCTGGGCGCGGGTCGCGGTGGTGCGGCCCGCCGACGTGGACCGCGCCCTGTATCACGACCGGAGCCTGGTCAAGCAGCTGGCGATGCGCCGCACGCTGTTCGTGTTCCCGCGTGACCTGCTGCCGGCGGTGTGGCCGAGCGCGTCCGCCCGGGTCGCCGGCAACGAGCGGGCAAAGCTGGTCAAGGACGTCGTCAGGGCCGGCGTCGCCCGCGACGGCGACGACTGGCTCGACCGTGCCCGCGCCGCGGTCCTCGACGTGCTCGCCGGCGCGCCCGCGGGCCGGCAGGCCACCGAGATCCGCGGGGCGGTGCCGATGATCGACGTCACGATGGAGATCGCCACCGCCGATCCCCGGGCGGCGAGCCGGGTGCTCACCTATCTGAGTGCGTCCGCCGACATCGTGCGCGCCGCCAACACCGGCGGCTGGCACACCTCACGCCCGCGCTGGACCCTGATGCGCGACTGGCTGGGCGACGTCCCGCCGTCGTGGGACCCCGCCGACGGCTACCGGGAGCTGGTCCGGCGCTGGCTGTACACCTTCGGGCCCGGCACCGAGGACGACCTGGTCTGGTGGTTCGGGTCGACCAGGGCGGTCGTGCGGGCCGCGCTTGCCGGGCTGGACGCCGTCGCGGTCTCCCTCGACCACGGCGGCACCGGCTGGCTGCTGCCCGACGACGTCGACGACGTGCCCGAGCCCGGCCCGTGGGCGGCGCTGCTGCCGGTGCTCGACGCGACCGTCATGGGCTGGCGGCACCGCGACTTCTACCTCGGCCCGCACCGCGACGAGATCTTCGACCGGCGCGGCAACGCCGGCACGACGGCCTGGGTCGACGGTCGCGTCGTCGGCTGCTGGATCCAGGACGCCGCCGGCGTCGTCGAGGTGCGCCTGCTGGAGGAGGTCTCCGCCGCCGCCCGCCGTGCGCTGGACGCCGAGGCGGCCCGCCTGACCGCATGGCTGGGCGGTTTCCGCGTGCCCTCGGTGTACGCCTCCCCGGCCATGCGGACGGCACCGCAGCATTGACCGGCGTGCCCGACTGCCCTACGTTGCCATCAGTGGAACTGTGTTTCTTTCAGTGAAACGGTGGACCGGTGATGGTGTCCGTCATCTTCGCGGTGCTGGCGATCGGTGTGCTCGGGGTCGGGGTCGCCGCGATCCAGTTGCAGGCCCGGATCGTCGTGGTCGTCGCCGGCGCGCTGGCGTACGACAACGGCGTCATCGCGCTGGGCCGGCCGCTCGGCCAGGGTGAGCTGCTCGAAGGGCTCAACGCCGGCAGGTTCGCCGGGCACGCGCTGTTCACGCCCCTGCTCATCGTCGTCGGGGCACTGCTGGCCCGGGCCGGCCGCACGCTGCTGACCGTCGCCGGTGGGCTCGCCGCGGTACTGGTCGCGCTGGGCGTGTACACCGACATCGTGCGGCTGCGGCTGGTGCCTGAGCGCTACGCCGACACGCTCCGCTACGTCAACGACAACGCGGCCGGCCCGCCGGTGCCCGCGGTCGTCGCGATCCTCGTGCTCCTCGCCGCCGGCGCGGTGCTGTGGCGGCGCGACGGGTGGCCGTGGCTGTTCGCCGGTGCGGTCGCCATGTTCGCCGCCGCGGCCGGCGGGTTCGCGGTGCCGTGGCTCGGCAACCTCGGCGAACTCGTCCTGCTGGCCACGATCGTGCTCACCGTCCGGTACACCAGGACCGGTGCGACACCCGAACCGGCGCGGACCGCACCCGTCGGCTGAACGACAGTCCGCGGCGCACGGCGGCCGCAACCGGATCGACGGGCATAGCGTGTGACGTGACATGCCCGCCTTCGGAGAACACGACCGCCGCGCCACCCACGGGCCGCCCGCCGCGGCCGACTTCGATGCGCTCTACGACGCGCGGTACGGCGACGTCGTCGCGATGGTCTATGCGCTCGTCGGCGACCTCGCCGAGGCGCAGGACCTCGCCCAGGAGTCGTTCTGCCGTGCCTGGCAGCGCTGGAGCGACGTGTCCCGGTACGACGACCCCCTCGCGTGGATCCGGCGGGTCGCGGCGAACCTCGCCACGTCACGGTGGCGCCGGCGCCGGGTCGCCAGCGCCCACCTGGGCCGCGAACGCGCGCTCGACGTCCCGCCGCTGGACCCCGACCACGTCGCGCTCGTCACCGCGCTGCGCCGGCTGCCGGCCGACCAGCGGCGGGCGGTCGTCCTGCACCATCTGATCGACCTGCCGGTCGCCGACGTGGCTCGGGAGATGGACGCCGCGGTCGGCACCGTCAAGTCGTGGCTGCACCGCGGCCGCGCCACGCTTGCCGCCGAACTCGCCCAGCCCACCGAGGAGGTGACCTACCGTGACTGACCAGGAGCACGACATCGACCTGTCCGCGGCACTGTCCCGGCTGCGGACGGACGTGCGCCGCACCGTCGCGCAACCCGCCGCCGCGCAGCTGCGCCACCGGGCCGACCGCCGGCTGCGCATCCGCCGGACCGCCACCGTCCTGGTCGCCGCCGGACTGGTGGGAGCGGCCCTCGTCGGCGGCGGCCTGATCTGGAACGGCGCGGCCCCGAAGCCCCCGCCGGTGCCGGGTGTCTCACCGTCGCCCTCCCTTTCCGGTACCCCATCCGCCTCGCCTCGGCCAAGCCGGTCGGTCCCCGCCAGGCAGACGCCGCAGGTGCCGGCCGTCTGGTCCGGCGTGCAGTGGGCGACCGCCACGATCACCTTCCCCGCGAACCGGGACTGCCCGTCCGGTCCGGTCACCTTCCGCACCCAGGCGTTCAAGGGTTCCGACGCCGCAATCATCGGGCCGACCACGTGGCCACGGGTGACCCTGCAACCGGATCCCGTCACCTACGGCGACGTCACCGGCGACGGTCGGCCCGAGGCGTTCATCCACGCCACGTGCTGGCTGACCGAGGAGGACTCCGGCGACGGGCAGGGGCAGCTGCTGGCGGTCCGCCGCGACGGCACCACCCTGCGCGCCATCGCCTGGGTCGGACCGCGTGGCGGGCTGTACGACGACCGTTGGGTCGACGCCGGCCGCCTGTACGTGGACGTGAAGCCGCATTACACGGACTGGGGGTACCGGCTGGGCGCCGCCCGCGCGTACCGGTGGACCGGCCAGGCGTTCACGGAGGAGGACTCCGGCTACCCCGGCATGGTGCCTGCCGTTGGCGCGACGGCACCGGCGGTCGACCTGACCCCCGTCGCGGGCCTGACCGGCTGCCCGTCCGCCACGCTGCGGTTCGACGCCGAGGGCCGCGCCACGTCCACCGGCACGACCTGGGACCTGTTCCAGCCGTCCGGACCGGACTCCGAGCAGCACCTGGCCGACCTGTCGGGCGACGGCCGCCGCCTCCTGCTGGTGTCGATCACCTGCGGCCGCGACGCGGCCGACCCGGGGCACGGCTTCCTCGCCGTCCTCGACGGCCGCGCCGACGGCTCGTTCGTCGCCCTCGACGCCCTCCAGGCACCCGCTGGCACGCACATCACGGGCTGGCAGCACACGAACGGCACCCTGACCCTGCGCTTCGCCCCGACGAACGGCGAGGAGCAGGAACGCCACTACACCTGGAACGGCGACTACTTCCAGCCGTGACAGCTCTGCCGCCACCACCGCTTCGATCACGGACCTGCGGCGGCAGCCCGGGCCTGTGAAGTTCCGCGCCCGCGGAAAAGTGGGCGCGGAATCCATCAGAGGGAGACGTCGCCGCAGAGGTGGACGTGCACGCCCAGCGAGGTGAACAGCGCGGCCTTCACCAGGAGGGCCTTGTCGGCGGTGGCGGCGTCGGGGGCGTAGGCGACGTTGAGGTGGTTGGCCTTGTGGCGGGCCATGAACTGGTCGCGGGTCACGCCGTGCAGGACGGCGTGCATGATCGGCCAGGCGGGTGTGGTGGCCTGGGAGCGGCGTTCGGTCTCCTCGTCGGGCAGGGCGACCGCCGAGGCGCGTCCCAGGTCGACGTGCAGCGCGCCGCCCTGGACGAACACGCGGCTCCAGACGACCTCGCCCGGGCGGCACACGCCCTTGATCGTGGAGCCGCCGAGCGGGAAGTACACGGGGTCCTGCCGCCAGCCGACGGCGCCCGCGTAGCCGCCGGTGAGGTGCGACGGGGGGACCGAGCCGGAGATCTCCCAGACCCAGACGAACTCGCCGTCGTAGTCCTCGCCCCAGCGCACGTCGTGCAGGGTGGTCGCGGGGTCGAGGCCCATCGCGGTCCAGATGCGGTTGGTGACCAGGGCGTCGACGGCGACGCCCTCGTCGGCCTCGTTGAAGTGTGGCAGTGCCTTGCCGTCCCACAGGATGCGGGCGCCGTCGCGGGACGTGACCGGCGGGCGTTCGACGTTGTTGAGGATGCCCTCGGCGAGGTCGGAGGCGGGGGAGAGGTCCTTGAGGCCCTGCTGGTACTGGATGCCGACCGCGTCGAGGCCGAAGTCGTCGCTGATGCGCAGCGCCGCGATGTACATCTTGTACTGCCAGCGCAGCTGCGCCGGGGTGAGCTCGGTGGCCTCGTCGGTGCCGAGGCGGAACGTCATGCCGGCGCCCAGCAGCCACTGCCCGACGGCGTCGGCCTCGTCGTCGGAGACGGTGAGCATCTCGGCCCACAGGGTGCTCTGGGAGAGCCGCTCCTTGTAGACGCCGATCGGGTTGAGCAGCTCGTCGTCGATGATCGCGTTGTACATGCCCATGCAGCCCTCGTCGAAGACGCCGATGATGGCCTTGTCGGCGAGGAGCTGGCGGGCGAGCGCCTGACCGAGGTCCAGCTCCGGGGATGGCGCGAGCGGGGGCAGCGGCCGCACGTGGGACTGGTCGTGTGGGATCTGCCACGTCGAGGTCCAGCTGCGCAGGCCCGCCTTGAACCAGTCGTCGGTGAAGTCGACGCTCCAGATCGTTGAGTACGCCACGCCCATCTTCGCCATGCCGGCGTTGAGGCCGAGCAGCCCGACCAGGCCGGGCCAGGTACCGGCGAAGTTCGCGACCGTGAGGATCGGGCCGCGGTGGGTGCGCAGCCCCGCCAGGACGTGGTGGCTGTACTGCCAGACCGCCTCCGCCACGATGAGCGGCGCGTCGGCGGGGATGGACTTGAACACCTCCAGGCCCATCCGCTGGCTGGAGATGAAGCCGTGCCCGGTGGCGGGGTCGACCGGGTTGGCCCGGCGCACCGTCCAGCCGAACTCGGCGAAGGCGGCCGTCACGTCGGCCTCCATCTGCACCTGCGTGGGCCAGCCGGCGAGGTTCGCCTTCGGGCGCAGGTCGCCGCTCGCGATGAGGTAGGCCGTGTTCGGCTCCGCGGCGGGGCGGGAGGGTGGTGCGGGCAGAGCGTAGGGGGTCATGGTGCGTCCTCCGTTGCGAAGCGCTGCCGTGCGGCGAGCGTGTGGGCGATGGTGCGGGTGGCGGGGTACAGCTCGCGGTACAGCGCGTACAGCTCGTCGTAGCCGGCGCGGGTCGCCGGGTCCGGCACGACCGTCGCCGCCGGGGGGTTCCAGTCGGCGATGCGCGCCGCGACGCCGGTGCGCGCGGCGAGGTACGCGGCGCCGTAGCTCGCCCCGATCGTGGTGGCGGGCACGACCTGCGGCAGGCCGGTGACGTCGCTGACGATGCGGGTCCACAGGCCGCCGCGGGTGCCGCCGCCGACGGCCACGACCCGTTCGACGGACGCGCCGGCGTCGCGCAGCGCCTCGACGTTGTGCCGGACCCCGAACGCGGTCGCCTCCAGCGCGGCCCGGTACAGGTCGCCCCGGGTGTGCGACAGCGTCAGCCCGGCGATGACGCCACGGGCGTCCGGGTCCATCAGCGGGGTGCGTTCGCCGGCGAAGTACGGCAGCATCAGCAGCCCCCGCGCGCCCGGCCCGGACGCCTCCGCCTCCGCGAGCAGGCCCGTGAAGCCGGGCGCGCCGACGAGGTCGCGCAGCCAACCGGTGAGGGCGCCCGACGTCGCCATGCCGCCGGCGAGGTTGCGGGAGCCGCGCAGCGCGCCGACGGTGCCCCACATCGACGGTGACGTCAGCGGCTCGCGGACGGTCGCGATGAGGAACATCGTCGTGCCGTACATGAGCATCAGGTCCCCGGGGTTCTGCGCGTCGACGCTCACCGCCTCGGTCCAGGCGTCGATGGTGCCGGTGATCACCGGGGTACCGGCGGGGATGCCCGCGACCGGTGCCCGGGTCACGCCGGCGACCTCGTCGGACCATGCCAGGCGCGGCAGTTCCAGGTCGGGCGCGACGCGAGCCACCCACGGCGCGTACCAGTCCAGGGCCCGCGTGTCGAACAGCGGCGTGCACTGGCTCGCCGAGTGGTAGTCGAGGGTGTAGGCGCCGGTCAGCCGGTACGCCAGCCACGACGCCGGCATGAACAGCCGCCGGGCCCGCCGCCAGATGGTGGGTTCGTGCTCGGCGACCCAGCGCAGCTTCGGCCCGACCGCCTGCGAGGACAGCACCGACCCGCAGCGGGCCAGGATCTCCTCGGGGCCGCCGAGCTCCGCCGTCAGGGCCTCGATCTGCGCGGTCGCGCGGGTGTCGACGCCGTACAGGATCGCGGGACGCAAGGGGACGCCGGCGTCGTCGGCGAGCAGGACGCATGGGCCCATGCCGCTCACCCCGACCGCCGCGACGGTGGCACCGCCGGCGGTCAGCTCGGCCGCGATCGACGTGAACTCCGCCCACCACACCTCGCCGTCCATCTCGACGTGGCCGGGGAACGGGCGGGACACCTCGTGCTCGCGGACCGCGGTGGCGAGGACCCGCCCGGCCGCGTCGACGAGGACGCCCTTGCTGCTTGACGTGCCGATGTCCACGCCCAGGAATGCCTTCACCGCTGCTCCTGCGATCGGTGGTCGGTGCGCAGGACCACCGTCCGCGCGGGGCCGTCGTCGCCGGCGATGCGGTCCAGCAGCAGCGCCGCGGCGGCCTCGCCGAGCTCCCGGGCGGGCAGCGGCACGACCCGGATGCCGCGCCGGTCGAACGACGCGAACGGCAGGTCACCGAAGACGGCCAGGCCGAAGCGCGGCGGGGCGAGCCCCGCGTCGTGCAACGCCTCCAGGGCCCCGGCGGCCATCAGGTTGTTCGCGACGAACACCGCGTCCGGCGGCTCCGGCAGGCTCAGCAGGTCCACCATCGCGGTGCGCCCGCCGTCGACGCGGTAGTCGGCGTAGCGCAGCAGCGTGTCGTCACCGGCCGCGTCGCGGCGCCGCCGGGTGGCCCGTTGCCAGCCCTCCATGCGCAGCTGCGCGGTCTCCACCGAGCTCGGCCCGGTGATGCACGCGACCCGGGAGAATCCCGCCGCGAACTCGGCCGCGGACAGTCCACCGGCGCGGTTGTCGACGGTGACGGCGTCGATGTCGGGGCGGTGCAGGCTGCGGTCGACGGCGACGACGGGCCGGTTGCTGGCGATGAGCCGGCTGACGTCGCTGGCGTCGTCGGCGGGCGCGAGGATGACCCCCGCCATGTGCTCGGCGAGCGCGATGTCGATGTACGTCGCCTCCCGCGCCGGGTCGTCGTCGGTGTTGCACAGCACCACGGAGTAGCCGGCGGCCCGGGCCCGGTTCTCCACGCCCCGGGCGAGCGCGGTGAAGAACGGGTTCTCGATGTCCGGGATGATCAGCGCGATCACCTCGGAGGTCTGGCCGCGCAGCCGCCGCGCGGTCCGGTTCGGGGTGAACGCCAGCTCGGCGGCGGCCGCGCGCACGAGGCGCTCGGACTCCGCGGAGACCTTGGTGCCGTTCATGACCCGGCTCACGGTCGCCGGCGAGACCCCGGCCCGGGCGGCCACCTGGTAGATCGTCACCATCGGGGGCTGGGTCATGCGTCCTCACTTCGTTCCGGGCGCGTGCCCCGGGACTGTTCTGCTGTTGACCGGCCCGAGCCGCTTCGCTGGCCGGTCATGACGCCACCTCCGCTGCGCTGCGGCGTCGCCCTGACCCAGAACTGCCACATGATGACCGGCCCGAGCCGCTTCGCTGGCCGGTCATGACGCCACCTCCGCTGCGCTGCGGCGTCGCCCTGACCCAGAACTGCCACATGATGACCGGCCCGAGCCGCTTCGCTGGCCGGTCATGCCGCCACCTCCGCTGCGCTGCGGCGTCGCCCTGACCCAGAACTGCCACATGATGACCGGCCCGAGCCGCTTCGCTGGCCGGTCATGCCCGGCCCTGCAGCGTGTCGATCTCGTCGAGCAGGGCGGTCGTCATGGCCGCAGCGACGGCCAGGAGCAAGGGCAGCACCACGACGGCGAGGATCCCGGCCGACGCGACCGCGGCGAGCCCGCCCGCAGCGCAGAGCACGACCAGCGCGAACGCCCAGGCGGGCCGGAACGCGACCAGGATGGCGCCGCCGCGCAGTGCTGCGAGGCCGCGCCGGTCCCGCAGGGCGCCGTAGGCGAGGGCGTAGGGGGCGACGAGCAGCAGCACTGCCCCGCCGGCGCCACCGGCGACCGCAGCCGGTCCGCCGGCCGTCAGGCCGAGGCCGGCGAGGCTCGCGCCGCCCGCGAGCAGCAGCGCCAGCACCGGATCGACGCGGCGCAGCAGCGCCAGCCGGGGACCGTCACCGCGGGCGACCGTGGCGGCGAAGGCCGCCAGACCGGTGAGGATGAGCGCGGGCGGCACGGTCGCCGCCGCGAGGATCCAGCCGGGGGCGCCGACAAGGAAGGCCAGCACGAGTGGGAGCGCGGTGGCGAGCCAGGCGGCGCCGGCGGCAAGGGCGCGGGGCAGTTCGTGCCAGCACAGCACGGCACCGTGGGTGGCGAGCCGGGGGATGGTGATCATAGTTTCAATCCGCTCGATGCGATGGACTGCACGATGTAGCGCTGCGCCAGGACGAACACGATCAGGACCGGGACGATCGCCATCGCGATGCCGGCCGCGATCGTGCCCAGCGACCCGGTGGAGAACCGCCCCGCGAGCAGCACCAGGCCGACCGGCAGCGTCTGGCGCTCCGTGTCGCTGATCATGACCAGGGGCAGGAGCAGGTCGTTCCACCAGTAGGTGAAGCACAGGATGCCCAGCGTCGCGATCGATGGCCCGGACAGCGGCAGGATGATCCGGGCGAACGTGCGCAGGTGCCCGGCGCCGTCGAGCTTCGCCGCCTCCTCGATCTCCATCGGCAGCGCCAGGAAGTGCTGGCGCAGCAGGAAGATCCCGAAGGCGCTGAAGATCCCGGGCAGGATCAGCGCCCACAGCGTGTTGGTCAGCCCGAGCTTCGACATGACCAGGAACAACGGCACGATCGTCACCTGGATCGGGATCATCAGCGAGCCGATGACCACGGCGAACAGCACGCCCTTGCCCTTGAAGTGCAGCCGCGCGAACGCGTAGGCGGCCGTGGAGCAGGTGATGACCTGCGCGACGGTGATCGTCGTGGACACGATGATCGAGTTGAGGAAGAACCGGAAGTACGGGACCTGCTCGGTGACCTTTCCGAAGTTGTCCGTGGTGACGTTGCCGGGCTCGAACGTCGGCGGCAGGCGGTAGAGCTCCGCGTCGGAGCCGGAGAACGCCCCACGGAAGATCCACAGGAACGGCGCGGTGATCGCGAGCGCCGCGATCCCCAGGATCACGAACGTGGCGATGCGGGAGCCGGTGCGGCTGAGGCGACTCATTCGTAGTAGGTCCATCTGCGTGAGAGCCGGAACTGGATCGCGGTCAGCACGATCAGCACCAGCGTGAAGGTGATGCCGATGGCGGAGGCGTAGCCGAGGTCGAAGTCGCCGAACGCGCGGTCGTAGAGGTACTCCACGATCGTGCGGCTGGCGTCGCCCGGCCCGCCCTGGGTCAGCACCCTGGGCTCGGCGAAGATCTGGAACGAGTTGATCGTGTTGATCACGACGAGGAAGAAGATCGTCGGCGACAGCAGCGGAAAGGTGATCCGCCAGAAGCGGGTCCAGGCGCCGGCGCCGTCGACGATCGCGGCCTCCTTCAGTTGCGCCGGGATCGACTGCAGGCCGGCGATGTACACCAGGATCGAGAAGCCGATCGTCTTCCAGGAGCTGACGATGATGACCGAGACCGGTGCGAACGCCGACGAGCCGAGCCAGTCGATGCGGTCCACGTGCAGCAGCCCGAGCAGGTAGTTGACCAGGCCGAGGTCCTTGTTGAGCAGGAACCGCCAGATCAGGGCGACCGCCGAGGCGGACACCACGAACGGGAACAGGAAGGACAGCCGGAAGAATCCGCGCAGCCAGGCCGGCATCCGGGTTTCGAGGAGCACGGCGAGCAGGAGCCCGACGGCGACGTTGACGGCGAGGATGACCAGCGCCATGTAGGTGGTGGAGCCGTAGACCCCGAGCAGGCGGTCGTCGTGGGCGAGCCGGTCGAAGTTGTCCAGGCCGACGAACGTGCCGTCGCTGAGCAGGTTCCAGTCGTAGAAGCTCAGCACCAGCACGCCCACGGTCGGGGCAAGGACGAAGACGAGGAAGGTGATGATCGACGGGGTGAGGAACGCGAGGGCCGGGATTCCGTCGCCGCGGCGGCGGGGGACCCGGGGGCCGGGGTCGGCGACGGGCTGGCCGCCGACCCCGGACCGGGGCGTCTTGCTGGTGCTCATGGTCCGCCTTGCGGGTGTGGGACGGTTCAGCAGGTGACGATGCTGCTGAGTTCACTCTGCATGTTCTTGAGGCCGTCGGAGACCGAAGCCTCGCCGGCGAAGATCAGTTGCAGGTGGCGGAGGACGGTGGACTCGAAGGTGCTGTACTTCGCGGGGGCGGGGTACGGCACGAGGGTCGGGTACTTGTCGATGCTGTTGTAGAACAGGTCCGAGTTCGCGGGCGGGACGCCGACCTTGGAGATCGTCTGGGCGACCGAGCGGCGCGACGGGATGGAGTCACCGGGCTTGTCGGGGGTGCCGACGTACTGCTGCTCGATGGCGTCGCTGAGGGTGAACTTCTGGTACTCCCAGGCGAGGTCCGGGTTCTTCGACGACTTGAGGATGGGGTAGCCGGCGCCGCCGAAGACGGTCTTGTACGTGTCGCCCTTGGGGTAGAGCTGGATGTCGAACGCCTTGAACCCGGCGGGGACGAAGGTGCCGATCGGCCAGCGGCCGGCGCCGAACATCGCGATCTGGCCGTTCTGGAAGCGGGTGAAGACGTCGCTCATCGGCATCGGCGCGGGTGCGATGCCGTCGGTGATGAGGCCGCGCAGGAACGACACGGCCTTGTTGACCTGGGGGGTGTCGGTTGTCGCCGTGCAGACGTCGTCGCTGGTGAGGTTGCCGCCGGCGTTGGCGACCCAGGGCATGATGCCGGGGAAGATCTCGTTGCTGGCCCAGGTGAAGCCGTACTGGTCTGGTTTGCCGTCGCCATTGGTGTCGGCGGTGAGCTTCTTGGCGGTGGCCTTGAAGTCGTCCCAGGTCCAGTCGGCCTTCGGCGGGTCGATCCCGGCCTTCTTGAACACGTCGGTGTTGTAGTAGACGACCATGTCGTTCCAGCCGTAGGTGAGGGTGACGATGTCGCCCTTGACCTTGAAGCCGTCGATGAGGCCGGGTGCGATGTCGGCGAGGAGGGTCTTCGCCTCGGGGTCCTTGTCGATGTACTTGTTGATCGGGACCACGAGCTTGTTGGCGTGCACGAACTGGGCGCCCTCGCCGGAGATGACCATGAGGTCGGGGTGTTTCCCGGAGGCGATGAGCGTCGCGACGTTCGCGTAGTAGGTGCCCCAGTTCTCGCCGGTGACCGGGGTCAGGGTGACTTTCACTCCGGCGTGCGCCGCCATGAAGGCGTCTGCCGTGGCCTTGTTGCCGCTTTCGGCGGCGGGGCCGTAGTTCCAGTAAGCGATCTCGAGCGACTGGTCGCCGGACTTGGCGTCCTTGTCGCTGGAACAACCCACAAGGGCGGTCGCCGTCATCGCGGCTGTGGCGATGACCAGCGCGACCTTGCGGAACGGAATGTTCATAAGCGTGCTGTCCCTCTCCGTTGAGAAGCGGTCGGGCACAGTGAAGTCCAAGAAATCGATTTCGTCAAGACTCCAGACTTCGTGCCTTCTCCACGCCTCTGATCAGGGACGCAACACCCTGATATCGATTACAGAGCCTGCTCGTCCTGCGGATTGACCTCGGCCCGCAGGATGACCGTGCGGGGCGGCTGGGTGTCGCCGCCGATGCGCTCCAGCAGCATCGCCGCGGCGGTCCTGCCGAGGTGCCGGGCGGGGAGCCTGACCTGCACGAACGGCGCCGGCGTCAGCGCCATGAAGGGCAGCTCGCCGAGCACGGCGAGGCCGAACGCGTCCGGGGCGATGCCCGCCGCCGCGAGGGCCTGCAACGCGCCGACCGCCATCAGGTTGTTGGTCGTCACGACGGCGTCCGGCGGGGTGTCCAGGGCGAGCAGCGCCCGCATCGCGGCCCGTCCGCCGTCCACGCGGAAGTCGGCGTGCTGCAGGTAGCCGTCGTGCAGCACGGTCTTGCGGGCGGCGACGACCTGGCGCCAGCCGAGGAAGCGGTCCTCGGTGGTCTCGATCCCGGCGGGTCCCGCGATGCAGGCGATGCGGCGGTACCCGGCGTCGTACAGCGCCGTCGTCGCGCCGATGCCGGCCGCCCGGTTGTCGATCTTGACGGCGTCGACCGGATAGGGCGTGGTGCGGTCCACCGCGACCACGGGACGGCCCAGCGACACGATCGCGCCCAGGTCGACCTCGTCCGAGGCCGGCGCCAGGATCACGCCCGCCATCTGCTCGGACGCCACGATCTCCAGGTAGTGCAGCTCCTTGGCCGGGTCGTCGTCGGTGTTGCACAGCACGAGGGAGAACCCCGCCTCCCGGGCGCGGTCCTCGACCCCGCGGGCGAGCGCGGTGAAGAACGGGTTCTCGATGTCGGGGATCAGCAGCGCGATGATCTCGGAGCTCTGCCGCCGCAGACGCCGGGCGGTCTTGTTCGGCGTGAAGGCCAGCTTGGTGGCCGCCTCGTGCACGAGGCGCTTCTTCTCCTCCGAGACCGTGAGCCCGTTGAAGACGCGCGAGACGGTCGCGGGGGAGACCCCGGCGAGCGCCGCAACCTCGTAGATGGTGGCCATGGCAGATCACTTTAGGTGACATGCTTGCCTCTTCGGCATCAGTGACGCTGCGTTACGACTTTCCGGCCGGTGACCCGCTCTTGACAGGTTCCGAAGCCCGCGTCTACCTTGTGTGAAATCGATTTCACGGCGCGGTCCCCTTGCAGGACCGGGCATTGCGTGGACTCCTGCCCTCCGAGGGCCGACGAAGGATGGTACCGGCGTGACCATGGCGGAGCGTGTCCGATGAAGCGCTATTCCGGCGACGCCCGGCGCGCCGTTGCGTTCCCGCTCGGAGGCTTCGGCACCGGCCACGTTGCCCTCGGCGGCGACGGCGCCCTGCGCCAGTGGCAGCTGTCCGGCGTGGCCAACCACCTCGGGTTCGTGCCCGACAGCTTCTTCGCGCTGCGGGTCTCCTCCCTGGAGCCGCCCGCCGACGTCGTGCGGCTGCTGCGCGCCGCGCCGCTGCCGCCGCACCCGCACCCGGCACCCAACGTCAACGACGCAGACGTGCCCGACGCCGACCGGTTGCCGCCCTGGCCCACCGTGCAGAGCACGTCGATGGAGGTGGCGTACCCCTTCGCGGACGTCACGTACACCGACGAGGCGCTGCCGGTCGCGGTGGCGATGTCGGCGTTCACGCCGTTCGTGCCCCTCGACTCGCACGCCAGCGCGCTGCCGCTGGTGCGCTACCGGTTCACGGTCACCAACACCAGCACCGAGTTCCGGCACGGCTGGCTGCTCGGCACGCTGCAGAACGCGGTCGGCTGGGACGGCGTCACCCCGATCGACGGCACCCGCGGCGCCGGCTACGGCGGCAACGTCAACCGGCTGCTGCGCCGCCCCGGCCAGACCGGCGTGCTGATGGACCACCCCGGTCTCGACGAGGACGACGCCGCCCACGGCGAGATGCTGCTGTGGACCGACGCCCCCGCCGCCGCGCTGCCCCGCGCGCACAGCGCCGAGGCGATGCTGCGCTTCGTGGAGACCGCGAAGCTGGTGACCCCGATCCAGCTCGGCGACTACAGCGACGCCGCCATGCGCGCCGCCGTCGCCGCAGGGGTGTCACCGCAGCGCGCACCCACCGGCCCGAGCCCCGCCGGGCACACCTGGGACGCCGCGGTCGCCGCAGCCTTCGCACTGCAACCCGGCGAGACCGCCACGATCGACGTCGTGCACGCCTGGTGGTTCCCGAACCGGTACGCCGAGTTCGACCGGTTCGGCCCGCAGCACCCGTACACCCGCAGCCGATTCTGGGTGGGCAACCATTACGCGACCCGCTTCGGTGGTGCCCTCGACGTGCTGGATGCCTACCTCGCCGACCGGGAGCGCCTCGACACCGCCTCCCGTGCCTGGGCCGACGCCGTGCGGCACAGCGACCTGCCACCGGCGCTGCGCGAGACCGTGTCGGCGCAGGGCACTCTGGTCCGCTCGCCGGCGCTGTTCCGCACCGCCGACGGGCACGCCTACGGCTTCGAGGGTGCCCTCGGCGCCTCCACCCGCAACTGGAACGGCGACGTCGGCGGCTCCTGCCCGCTCAACTGCAACCACGTCTTCAACTACGAGCAGGCCCTGTCGCGGCTCTTCCCCGACGTCGGCCGCGACCTGCGCGACACCGAGCTCGCGGCGCAGGCACCCGACGGCGCCGTGCCGCACCGCGTCGTGCTGCCCCGGTACCTGCCGCCACTGCACGGCGTCGCCATCGGCGGCCCGGAGCGCCCGGCGCTGGACGGCATGCTCGGCGCCGTGCTCAAGACCTACCGCTCCGTGCTCGACGGCGCCGGCGACGACTGGCTGCGCGGGCACTGGCCGGCGCTTCGCCGCCTCATGGCGCACGTCGGGGACACCTGGGACCCCGACGGCGACGGCGTGCTGGAGGGCGACCAGCCCGTCACCTACGACATCAGCCTGCACGGCCCGAACATGTTCGTCGGCGGGCTGTGGCTCGCGGCGCTGCTGGCCATGCACCGCATGGCCGCCATCGTCGAGCCGGCCGCCGCCGCGGCGTTCCTGGACCGGTTCACCATCGGCCGCGACACCTACGACAAGCTGCTGTGGAACGGCGAGTTCTACGCCCAGCCGCCCACCGGCGAGGCGTACGACTTCGGCCGCGGCTGCCTGTCCGACCAGTTGCTCGGCCAGTGGTGGGCGCACCAGCTGGACCTCGGCCACATCCTGCCCGCCGACCGGGTCCGCACCGCCCTCGCGTCGATCGTGCGGTACAACCTGCGCACCGGCTTCGGTGAGCACGGCTACCGCGTCTTCGCCGACGGCGACGAGACCGGCCTGGTCGTGTGCTCCTGGCCGCACGGCGGGCGCCCGGCGATCCCGCTGCGCTACTGCGACGAGGTGTGGACCGGCGTGGAGTACCAGGTCGCGGCGCACTGCCTGTACGAGGGCATGCACGAGGAGGCGACGGCGATCCTGACCGGCCTGCAGCAGCGGTACGACGGCACCCGCCGCAACCCGTTCAACGAGGTCGAGTGCGGCGACCACTACGTGCGCGCCATGGCGGGGTGGTCCATGCTGGACGCCTACACGGGCTTCCATTACGACGCCGTCACCCGCACGCTGCGCGTCGGCGCCCGGCCGGGCCGGTTCCCGTTCGTGGCCGGCACCGCCTGGGGCACCGTCACGGTCGCCGCCGACGGGACGGTCGACCTGGACGTCCTCGGCGGCACGCTGCCCGTCGACGTGGTGGTCACGGCACCAGCAGCGTCCCGCCGCCCTTGACGCGACGCACGACCGGCGCGGTCTCCACCTGGGTGATGCCGGGGAGGGAGCCGATGTCGCCGGCGATGTACTCGTACAACTCGTTGAGGTCGCGGCAGATCACCGACGCGGAGACGTTGGCGGGCCCCGTCGTGGCCGCCGCGTACGCGATCTGCGGATGCGTGGCGAGGGCCTTGGTGGTGGCGGTGAGCGCGGACGGTGCGACGGTGAGCCACATCATCGCCTCGGCCGTGTAGCCGAACAGGACGGGTTCGATCTCGACGTCGAAGTACAGCACGGCGCCGCGGCACAGCTCGTCCAGCCGGCGCCGGACCGTCGTCTCCGACCATCCCGTGGTCGCGGCGAGGGCAGGGAGGCTCGCGCGGCCGTCCTTGGCGAGCGCGGCGAGCAGGCCGTTGTCGCTTGCCGTCGGCGGTGGGGCCGCCTCCTGGGTGGGCGGGGGCCGGCGCAACGCGGCGACCTGGTCCGGGGTGAGGGCGGCGGTCCGGCCGGGCCAGCCGTGCAGGCCGGCCACGCCGCGCAGCATGCAGTGCGCGCTGACGACCGTGATCCGCGGCGTGCGGGGGAGCTTCTGCAGCAGCAGGTCGCCGTCTGCGGACTGCGACCGGGTCCGGGTGATGCAGGTGATCTCCGTGCCGCCTGACACCAGCGTGACCCATGAGGTGTCCTCGCGGCGGGCCAGCGCGGCGGCCACCGGCATCGCGGCGTCCGGCGAGCACCGCATCCGCACCAGCCAGTCGACGTGGCCGAGCGCGGCAGCATCCGGCAGCCCCACGACCCGCAGCGCACCCGACTCGCGCAGCCGCCGGTACCGCCGGGCGATCGTGCGGTCCGAGGCGCCGAGCACGGCGGCGATCCGGCTGAACGGGGCGCGCCCGTCGACCTGCAACGCGTGCACCAGCTGCCGGTCCAGCTCGTCAAGTGTGAGTGGATCCACCGCTCGAACGTAGCAGCGTGTCAGAATCCGCCGAAATGCGCCTGGCGAACGCCGAATCGGCGCGGCGCATTGCACCGTGCTGGTCATGCGCAAATGGTTGCCCCTGCTCGCGGTCTCGCTGAGCACCTTCATGCTGCTGGTCGACCTGACGATCGTCAGCGTCGCCGCGCCCGACCTGGCCCGGGAACTGCACTCGTCCTTCGCCGCACTGCAGTGGACCGTCGACCTGTACGTGCTGGTCCTCGCGGCGCTGCTGATGGCGGCCGGCTCCCTGTCCGACCGGCTCGGCCACCGCCGGGTGTTCATCGCCGGCCTGGTCGTCTTCGCCGCCGCCTCCCTCGCCTGCGGCCTCGCGCCCGGCATCGGCGCGCTCATCGCCGCCCGAGGCGTGCAGGGCGCCGGCGCGGCGGCGATGTACGCCACCAACGCCGCACTGCTCGGCACCGTCTACGCGGGCAGGGACCGCTCCGTCGCGTTCGGCGTGTGGGGCGCGGCCAACGGTGCCGCCGCGGCCGCCGGGCCGATCCTCGGCGGGTTCCTCACCGAGCACGTCGGCTGGCGGTCGATCTTCCTGGTCAACCTGCCGGTGGCGGTGATCGCCGCGGTACTGGCGAGGCTCGCCATGCCCGGCGGCGCACGCGGACCGCGACAGGGCCGGATCGACGTCCCCGGCGTGGCGACCTTCACCGCCGCCGCCGGCCTCGTGGTGTACGCGCTCATCCGCGCCGGCGACACCGGCTGGACCGACCCCGCGACCGCCGTCGTGCTCGCCGCCGGTGCCGCCGCGGCCGTGGGGTTCGTGCTGGTCGAACGCGGCCGGACCGACCCGATGCTGGACCTGGCACTGTTCCGCCGGCCGTCGTTCGCGGTGCTGATGCTGGGCGCGGCGGCGCTGCCCGCGGCGGCCTTCGCCAACCTGGTCTTCGTGTCACTGTGGGCGCAGTCCGTGCTCGGCCTCGGCGCGATGGCCGCCGGGCTGGTCCTGGCGCCGATGGCGGTGGTCGCGTTCGTGGTCGCCGCCGCGGGCGGGCGGCTGCTGCACGCGGTCCCGCCGCGGCACAGCATCGGCTGGGGACTGCTGCTGGTCGCCGCCGGCACCGCGCTGTGCATGCTCGTCGGCCCGTCGTCGGGCTGGGCCGCGCTGGTGCCCGGACTGTGCGTGACCGGCCTCGGGGTCGGCCTGAGCACCCCGGTCCTGGCCTCGGCGGCCCTCGCGGCCGCACCACCGGACCGCGCCGGCATGGCCAACGGCGCGTCGAACACGTTCCGCCAGCTCGGCTACGCCCTGGCGCTGCCGGCCTTCGCCACGCTGGTGACGGGCCGGGCCGGGACCGTCCTGGCCGCCGGCGGTGTCACCGATCCCGCCGCGGCCCGGCGGCTCACGGGCGGCGACTATCCGGACCTGCTCCGGCAGGCGCCCGCAGGCGTCCTGCAGGCCGCGTACGCCGCCGGCCTGGACCGCATCTTCCTCATCAGCGCCGTCATCGCCGCCGTGGCCGGCGTGGCGGTCCTGACCCTGCTGCGCCACCCGGCGCCGCGCCACCCGCAACCTTCGCCGCGGGGCGCCGCCTGGATGGCGTCCCCGCGCCGCTGAGTCCGTGCGGGATCAAGGCCCGGCCGGTCTGAGGTGGGCCGGCCGGGCCGCGGTGCGCGGTGTCAGTTGCGGATGACGTTGCGAGCTTCGGTCGGTCGGCCGGCGACGAGGAGGCTCTCGTGCTTGCTGATGTCGAGGTTGGAGCCGTCGATGACGGTGCCGGTGAGGCGGCCCGGGTAGACCAGGGTGTCGGCGCGGGTCAGGCGGCAGTTGACGGCCATGCGGCGGCGGTCGGAGTTGTTCGGCGGGGAGCCGTGCATGGTGCGTTCGCTGAAGATGACGAAGCTGCCGCGTGGCATCACCATCGTGGCGATCGTGCCCGGGGCCGGTTCGAAGTCGGTGAACTTCGCCAGCAGCTCGTCGAAGCGGCCGTGCAGGTAGGCCGTGAGCTCGTCGAGGCCGGCCGCGTCCACGTCGTAGCCGTCGAGCCAGTTGGCGGTGTCGATGTCCAGGACCAGCTCGCTGCGGCGGGTCCGCTCGGCGACCTGCTCCTTGGTGAGGCCGACGAACGGCTCCTCGTAGAACGCCGACTGGGTCATCGGCACCTTCACCCACGGCACCTTGGTCGTGTTGGTGCCGGTGGCGAACTGCAGCGGGCCGTTCTCCGGGGTGACGTCGTCGAGGGCGACCCAGACCGTGAGGTCCCAGACGTCGTCGCCGGACCCGGCGGGCTGCAACGACGGGGTCGAGTTGCCGATCTCCTCGCCGTCGAACTTGCCCCACTCCTGGTGCCAGCCGATCGCGTCGGCGCCCGGGGGCTTGTAGAAGATCTTCGAGCGCCACAGGAGCAGGTCGGGGCCGAGCAGCTCGGCGACCCGTCCGATGATCGTCTCCTGGGTGAACACGCGCTCCAGGTCGCGGTCGACGAGGTGCCAGTCGCGCAGCGCGTACCGGCCGTACAGCGGCTGGATGTGCCGCTCCTCGACGATGCGCTCACACCGGTCGGCGAGCTCGGCCAGCTCCTTGTCGGGCAGGCCGAGCGGGAACGGGCCCGCGAATCCTTCGCGCCAGAACCTCGCCACACCGTCCGGCCCGAGTGTGCCCGGTCCTTCGGTTGTCAACGTGTCGGTGCCACTCACCTAGCTGACCTCCTGATCATCTTTGATCCAAAGAGGTGGACCCCCGTGCGGTCGCCAGGGGTTTCGAACCTCCCAACGGTGCCTCGCAGACTACGGCACCGACCCATCGACGGCTGCCCCTTCGCTCACCCGTTTCGGGTCGGCGTCGGTCGATGCAGCAACCGATTCGGGTTCGGCGGGAGTCGATGCCTTGACCGTGTCGACGGTACGGACGCCGGCCAGGACGGCGAGCACGGCCACGGCGGCGAGGGCACCGCAGATCCAGAACACGGCACCGCCGACACCGGCCCACAGCGCGGTGCCGAGGACCGGGCCGACGGAGTAGCCGATCTGGTTGGCGACGGTGCTCGCGGCGATGTACCTGGCCCGCAGGTGCGGGGGCGCGACCTGCCCCGGGTACGCGAACATCGACGGGCTCGCGACGACCTCGCCCATCGTCCACACCAGCGTCGCCACGACCAGACCGGCGATTCCCAGCTCCACGCTCCACAGGCTCAGGCCGATGCCCGTCAGCGCCATGCCGGCGGCGACCGCGGTCCGTGGCCGCATCCGCTGCGTGAGCCGGGTGACCGGCACCTCGAGGCAGATGACGACGAGGGCGTTGAGCGAGACGAGGGCGCCGAACACCTCGGGCCGGTAGCCCAGGCCGTTGAGGTGCAGCGGCAGGGTGGCCGGGCCCTGGATGTACACGATCCCGTTGACCAGCAGGGCGAACAGGAACAGCACGAACGCGCCGTCGCGCAGCACGCGGCCGTAACCGGTCGGCGGCGCGGGCGCGGAAGGAGCGGCGGGCGTCGATGCGGGCGCGGCGACCGCCGGCAGCGCGGTGAGCGCCAGCACGCCGAACAGCGCCGAGGAGCCCGCCTCGACCCAGAACAGCAGGTCCCACGACACCCGCGACAGCAGCGCGCCCAGCAGCGGCGCGACGAGGACACCGAGGTTGAACGCGAGCCGCCAGAACGCCATCACCATGACCAGGTGCCCCGGCGGGGTCGCCTCGGTGATCATCGCCTGGGCCGGTGGGCGCCAGACGCCGTTGAGCAGCGCGGCGGCGAGCGCGGCGAGCACGACCAGCCACGGGTTGCCCAGGTTGGCGGCGCCGATCAGCGCGGTGATCAGGGCGGCGGTGGAGAACATCGACAGGGCCATCGCGAAGCGGTAGCCGACCCGGTCCGCGATCGTGCCGCCGACGAACGCGCCCGCGATCCGGCCGGCCCCCCACGCGCCGAGGGCGAGCCCTGCGTGGAACGGCGAGAACCCCTTCTGCGTCAGGTACAGCGTCAGGAACAGCATCAGGAAGCTGCCGACGGTGTTGACGAGCGTCCCGACGAGCAGCACCCAGACCGGCAACGTCATGGCGCGCACGGTCTGCATGACCGTCGGTGGAGACTCTGAGGTCATCGCGGAAAACTCCATTCGACGGAGACATTCACGGGGGTCACCTCGTGAAGATGATCGGCGTAGTCTGTGGACCGTCTCGCATTGTGGAGGATGATCGATGCGTATTCCACCCCGTGCCAATGGCGCACGTCGATCGCCGACGGCATGAACCGGGTCACCGGGGCGTACCTCGAGACGTTCCCCGCCGCGGTGCCCGCGGTCGGCCGGGAGCTGCCGCTGGAGCCCGCGTTCGGCGGCGTGTACGGCACCCGGATGCTGTCGCGGCCGCTGTTCGTGCCGGAGCCCGCGGTGCGCCGCGCCGCCGCCGACCTGCGCACCGTCGTGGACCTGGTGGCGTCGCTGCCGGACCGGCTGTTCGACGGTGACCGGCGGCGCCTGTGCGCGTGGCTCGGCATCGACGGGCGGGCCGCCGACCTCGCCTGCGCCGTCCCGCCCGGCGCGGGCACCCCGCTGTACGCCCGGCCCGACCTGTACTACGACGGCACCGGCTTCCGGCTGCTGGAGCTCAACGCCGGCAGCGAGCTCGGCGGTGTCGACTGGGCCGCGATCAACGACGCCTACCTGCGCCTGCCGGACTTCCGCCGCTTCGCCGCCGAGCACGACCTGGGCCACGTCGACACCGGCCGGGAGATCGCCACCTACCTGCGCCGGCTGGCGGCGCCGGTGACCGGCGGCGCGGACCCGGTGGTGGCGCTCGCCGACATCTCCAAGACGATGGCCACCTACCACGCCAACTACGTGTCCTTCGTGGAGCACATGGCCGATCGCGGCATCGACATCCGCATCACCCACATCGCGGATCTCGTCGAGCGCGACGGCCGGCTGCACGCCGGCGGTACCCCCGTCGACGTGGTCATGCGGTACTTCACGCTGGAGGAGTTCTGCGCCGAGCCGCGCGCCGAGGAGTGGCTCGCGCCGGTCCTGCGCGCGCAGGACAAGGGCACCGTGGTCTTCTTCGCCTCGTTCGACCACGGCATCACCGCCAACAAGGGCTGCCTCGCGCTCGTGTCGCAGCTGCGCGACGAGGGGCGCCTCAGCGCGGAGGAGGCCGCCGCCGTCGACCGGATCGTGCCGTGGACCCGCCGGCTGACGCCGGACCTGCTGGACCGGTGCCGCGCCGAGCGGCGGCGGCTGGTGCTCAAGCCGGGTTCGGGCTCCAGCGGGGCGGGCGTGACCGCCGGCTGGGAGGCCACCGACGCCGAGTGGGACGGGGCGCTCACCGCGGCGCTCGCGGGGTCGTTCGTGGTGCAGGAGCGGGTCGACGGCGTCCTGGAGCCCGTCCCGGACGGTGCGGGCAGGTCGGACTGGCTGCCGGTCTGGGGCGTGTTCGTCTTCGAGCACGGCTACGCCGGCACGCTGATCCGGGTGTCGCGGGCGGACGCCGGCGCCGTGGTCAACGAGGCGACCGGCTCCGCGTTCAGCTGCGCGTTCACCTACCCGGAACCCGAACCCGACCCGCAATGACGCGGGTGGAAAGAGGAGTCATGGACCGACCCGTCGTCGTGCTCGCCGAGCCGTTCTCCTCGGCCAGCCTGATCCCCGCCGCGCTGCGCGAGGCCGGCCTCACCCCGGTCGCGCTCATCGACCCGTCCGTGGCCGGGATCGGTGTGCTCACCGCGTTCCGCGACGGCGAGTACGCCGCGGTGATCGAGCACCACGGCGACGACGCGGCGACCGCCGAGCGGATCCGCGCGCTGGGGCACACCGTGGGCATCGTGCCCGGCACCGACCGGATCGAGGGGCTCTGCGGCCGGCTCGGGGAGATCCTCACCCCGGACCGGATCAACGTGCCCGCGCTGGCCGCCGCGCGGCGCAACAAGTACCTGTCGCACCAGGCGGTCGCGGCGGCCGGGCTGGACATCATCAAGCAGACGTACTCGTCGGACCCGGTGCAGATCGCGGCCTGGATCGAGCGGGAGGGTCTCGCCGGCCGCGACCTGGTCGTGAAGCCCGCGACCAGCGCCGGCACCGACGGCGTCGGCTTCGCCCTCGGCGGGAAGGGCTGGCAGGACCTCGTCGAGGGGCTCATCGGCGCGGTCAACCGGTACGGCGCGGTCAACGACAAGGTGCTGGTGCAGGAGTACATCACCGGCATGGAGTACGCGATCGACACGGTCAGCTACGACGGGCACCACTCGCTGACCGACATCACCCGCTACCGGAAGGTGCAGAACGCCAACGGCTGGGCCATCTACGACAACGTCGAGTGGCTGCCGTACGACCTCGACGAGTACGGCCACGTGCTGGACTACACGTTCGGCTGCCTCGACGCGGTCGGCTTCCGATACTGGGCCGCGCACACCGAGGTCATGGACACCGAGCACGGGATGCGCCTGGTCGAGATCAACCCGCGGCCGGCGGGGGCGATGAAGCCGCTGTGCAGCGAGGTCGCCACGGCGGGGGAGAGCAGCCAGGTGTCGCGCATCGTCGACATCTGCGCGGGCCGGGGCGCGGGCCTGCCGCCCGGCTTCACCCTGCACAAGCGGGTGATGGCGGTGTTCCTCATCGCCGAGACCTCCGGCGTCGTGCGCAACGCGGAGGTCTTCGACCGGGCCCGGGACCTGCCCAGCTACAACAGGTCGGTGTTCCTGGTGCGCACCGGGGACCGGGTGGCGGCCACCACCGACCTGGTGTCGAGCATGACGATGGGGTACATCCTGCTCGCCCACGACGACGTCGAGCAGGTGTACGCCGACCGCGAGGCGATCCGGGCCCTGGAGAAGGAGCTCATCATCGAGCCGTGACGGTGGCTGACGCGGTGGCCGCCTTCAGTCCGTGCAGGCGGCCCCGCGGCACGTGCAGCGCGTCGCCGCGGCGCAGCCGGTGCGGTCGTTGCGTGGCCCAGGCGTACACGTCGACCTCGCCGTCGCCGACCACGAGGGCGGTGTCCTCGTCGTACACCCGCGTCACGAACGGCGAATCCGGCTTGAGGTGCCGCGTCTCGCCCCCGTCAGCCGTGACGCCGGAGGTGGTGTGCGCATCGAGGTTGTCGGCCCAGCGGATCTGCGCGAGGAAGTCCTCCTCGCCGAGGCGCATCATCACCTTGGTCTCCTCGACGCCGCGGACCAGGTCGGGGATGACCGCGTCACCGTGCACGCGGGCGAAGCCGAGCAGCAGGTGCTCGAACGTCATCCGGCCGTGGTGGATGTCGATGTGCGCGTGCTCGTCGCAGTACCGCGTGTCGACCCGGTCGCCGAAGACGGCGCGCAGCATGGTGCCCATGTCGGCGAAGCCCTGCGCGAAGAGCCACTCCAGGTAGGTCACCGCGCCCATGTAACGGAACATGCCGGCGTGGTTCTCGCTCACGTGGTTGAAGTAGCTGGTGCCGGCCAGGGAGCTGGTGAGGTAGAAGTTCCAGTACGCGTGCACGTCCGGGTGCAGGCCGATGCTGCGCAGCAGGCCGCGGAAGATGGTGCTGTGCTTGGCGGAGTGCACGCCGTAGCCGAACTCGTCGATGAAGATCTTGAACAGCTCGGACTGTTCGGGACCGTAGGACCCGCCGAGGTTGCGGGCCATCGCCGAGGCCTCGGTGAGCGCGTCCAGGCCCAGCTGGAACAGGTACAGCGCGGCCGCCTCCTCCGCGTGGCGGCACTGCGTGATGGCGAGCATGGTGCCGCGCAGCGGGGCGGTCGCGGTGACCTCCGGGTTGTTGCCGCTGCCGTCGGCGGGCGAGCCGACCGCGTTGACCTCGGCCATGAACCAGGCCCGCAGCTCCTCCAGGGTCCGCACCGGCGGCGTGGCCGCGGCGTCGCGCAGGAACCCGAACGAGCACCGCTCCAGGTCCGGCCACACCGCGTCGCGCAGCCGCCGCGCCTCGTCGCCGTAGAACGCGTCGAAGTCCGCCTTGACCGGGCCGACGCTGCCCTCCGGGAGCAGGATCATGCTGCTCTCGTAGGCATTGCAGAGGATCCGGCTCATCACCAGGTGCCGGTGTTCCAGGAACCCGGCCTCGGTCACCGGCCGGGCGAAGTCGCGGTCGGCGAGGTCTTCCAGCCCGATCGTGCGGCGGTACGGGTTGCCCACGATGACGACCTCCGGCCCCGCCTGGAAGAGCCGTTGCCCGCAGTACCGCTCGACGGCCTCGGCGACGGTCATCGCTCGTCCTCCTTCCGGATCCCGGTGAAGCAGATGCGCAGCCCGTCGTGGCGCACGTCCACGTCGAGCGGGTCGTTCGGGTGTACGCCGACCGGGTGCGGCAGGCACTGCACCGCCTGCTTCCAGTGCGTCGTGGGATGATCGGGCGCGTTCGTCACGGTGATGCCCGGCACCAGCTCCAGCTCGAACCAGAACACCACCGCGTGGCAGGTGCCGGCCGCCGTCGGTGGCACCCGCAGCGTCGCGTGCTGCGGCGCCGGGCCGTCGCGGTGGAAGTCGAAGCGGAACACCTCGAACGGCGCGGACAGCACCCGGTGCTCGTGCCGGCGCAGCCGCGAGTCGAAGTACTCCAGCGACGCCAGCTCGTTGAACTGCGACAGGTCGAAGCCGTGCAGCTCGCCGACGGTGTTCTTCTGGTACAGCGCCTGGCTCTCCACCAGTTGCGCCAGGACCCTGGCCCGGCCGGGCACGATGACGGCCTGGTCGCTCAGCAGGTGCTCCCGCGCGTGGCTGATCGAGGCGAGGATGCCCTCACCGAGCAGCCCGCAGTCGACCGTCTCCGTGATGAGCACGTCCGCGCGGCGCGGCAGGTCGCCGGGCACGACGAGGTCGGTGGACATCTTCGGCACGACGTCGACCTGCGCGGCGTACCCGGCGCCCGCGACGATCCGGTGCGCGGTCCGCGCCACGACCGGCTGGCCCTCGCACGCGACGACCCGCTCGGCGCCGACGCGGGCCGCCATCAGCGCCAGCATCCCGGAGCCGGTGCCGACATCCAGCACGAGATGGTCGGCGGTGACGACCTGCTTGATGGCCGCCTCGTACTGCACGGCCCGCTCGTGGTCGTGCATCATCTCGAAGTGCCATCGCGGGACGATCCGGCGGATCGCGCGGTTGTACCCGGTGACCGCCTGCCAGTTCTGCGGATCGAGCTCGCGGGCCGAGCGGTAGTGCTCGGCCGCCTCCTCGTAACGCCCGTCGTGGAACAGCTTCCCGGCGAGCTCCAGATGGTTCACAGGTGTGCGGATCTTCATCGTCCCCCGAATCGTGTCCGGCGGGCGGGCCGGCTCGTGACCGGCGCCACCCGCCTGCGCTGTCTCGCCGTCCGGCTACGGTGTCCCGCCGTCCGTGGGCAGGTTGGCAAGGATGTGCCGGTGGATCGTGGTGACCGGCGTGGCGGCGTCGTCGGGCAGCACGACGACGGCGGTGCGGCCGGAGCGGACCATGGGCAGCGCCGTGCGGCACAGGGCCGCGACGCCGACCTTGGTGCCGTGCCACGGGCAGGTGAGCCGCCGCCCGTCGGGCGTGCGCCGGCCCAGGCTCAGCGGGCCGCCGCGGTGCGGGCAGCGGTCGTGCACCATCCGGGCCCGGCCGTCGTCGTCGAACATGAAGTACCGCTCGTCCCCGGCCAGCACCGTGTTGTGCCGGCGCAGGTCGATGGTCACGATGCCGATGGGGTCACCGCCCCGGCGTCGCTTGCGGCGTCCGGGTCGGTTTTCGTTCCGGCGTCGCGGATCGTGTAGGCGCAGCGGCCGCCGGCGGCCCGCATCCCGTAGAGGCGGCCGGCGGGGACCAGGACCGCGTCGCCGCGGGCCATCGGCTCGGGTGCTGCCGTCGGGCCGGTGATCAGCTCGCCCTCGCCGTCCTCGACCGTGACGATCACCGCGGCGTCGTGGCTGCGGGTGCCGAACGGGCTGAGCGCCGTCAGCTCCACCCGCCGCGCGGGCCCGGAGCCCGCGCCGGGTGACCGGTAGGCGTCCAGCTCGTCGGACCAGCGGATCTGCGCCGCCGCGTCCTGCTCGAACCAGCCGCCGAGCAGCCGGGCCTCCGCGATGCCGCGCACCAGCTCCGGGATGACGCCGGTGCCGTGCCGCTCGGCCAGGGCCAGCAGGATCTCGTCCCGCGTGATCCGCCCGTGATGCGCGTCGATGTGCGCGTGTTCCTCGCAGTAGTGCAGGTCGACGTCGTCGCCGAAGACGCCGCGGTACGTCTCGATCATGTGCACGAAGCTCGGCGCGAAGACCCGCTCCGCATACGTGACCGCGCCGATGTAGCGGAAGAAACTCGCGTGATCACGGGAGACGAAGTAGTAGTAGTTGTTGGTCGCCAAGGGTCCGGCAAGATAGAAGTTCCAGTAGGCGTGGACATGCGTCTGCAACGCCCGGCTCCGCAGCATCTTGCGGAAGATCGTCGTGTGTTTCGCCTCGTGCACGCCGTAGCCGAACTCGTCGATGAACACCTTGAACAGCGCCGACTGTTCGGGGCCGAATGCGCCGCCGAGGTTCTTCGACATCGCCGACGCCTCGGTGAGCCCGTCCAGCGCCAGCTGCACCAGGTAGGTGTCGGCGGCGACCTGCGGCCGGCGGGCCGCCGCGATCGCCGTCAGCGACTCGGCCGGACCCGCCGCCTCCGCGGCCGCGTGCTCGAAGTACGCGGCGAGATCGGCGACGCTCCACGCCCCGGTCACGTCGATCTCGTCGTCGAGCAGGGCGAACGCGAACCGCTCCAGGTCCGACAGCGACGCCTCGCGCAGCCGGCGCAGGCCGTCGCCGTAGAAGCGGTCGAAGTCGCCGCGCAGGGCGCCCAGGCCCTGCTCCGGCAGCAGCACCGTGTCGGCCTCGTAGAACGTGCCGAGCAGCCGGTGCGCCACCAGCGCGCGGTGGCCGGTCGCCTCGGCGGTGCCCAGCGGGCGGGTGAAGTCGACCTCGGCGACCGCGTCGGGCACCAGCATCCGCCGATACGGATTGGGTGGGTGCAGCAGCTGCGGAACGCCGGTGAAGAGGTTGTCGTTGGTGAATGCGGCGACGCGTCGGCCGAGATCATCGACTGGCCTTGGACGAACAATGTCCGCATCGATCGCCATATGTACCCAACTTCCCCGTCGAAGTTGCTTCAAGGTCGAGCACGAGGAGTGTACATATTTATCGGACCCGTTGTGATCCCACAGGGTGGGCCTTGGCGGTCAGGCCTCCGCGACGAACGCGAGATCCTGCCAGTACTGCCGGGAACGGGCGACGTGGGCCGGGTAGGCGCCGTGGACCGTCTCGGCGCGCGGGTCGGCGCCCTCGGCGAGCAGCCGCCGCATCAGGTCCGGGGGACCGCCGTTCATCACCGCCAGGTACAGCGGCGTCCGGCCGATGCGGTCCCGCGCGTCCACCGGTACACCGGCGGCGAGGAGCACCGGCAGCACTTGGGCGAAGTCGACCCACATGACCAGGTGCAGCAGCGACCAGCCGTTCGCGTCGCGCATCTGCGGGTCGATCACGCCGCGGGTGAGGCCGTCGAGCAGCCAGGCGGTGTCGCCGTGCTGCATGCGGTGCTTGACCTCGCGGACCTGGTCGGCCAGGGCGCGCGGCAGCCGCCCGGTGCCGGTGGTCCAGGCGGCCTGGACGGCGTAGCAGCCGGAGCTGGTGCCGCCGAGCGAGCGCAGCATCCGCTCGCGCAGCTGCTCCTCCTCGTCGTGGCCATGCAGGCGCAGCGCCCCGCCGGTCACCTCGACCCGGTGCCACACCCCCTGGCAGCGCACGCGCGTCGGGGCCGCGGTGCTCATCGGGACGGGCGCGCCGTGCTCGGCCATGGTCGACGGGAACAGCGCCTCGCGCACGAGCGGGTGCAGGTCGCCGGGGCGCTGCATCCCCGCCGCGATGAGGGCCAGGTCGGGCGGGACGGACCCGGTCAGGATCCGCACCGGGACCTCGAGGTACTCGCTCACGTCGAGAGCCTCTGCGGTCATGTCGGCGACCGTCAACCTCAGCGACGCGCCGTACAGGGTGCTGACCTGGTCCTGGCCGAACGCGGCCGCGGCGGCGCGGGCCTCCTCGGCGACCCCGACCGGCAGCGTCGGCGGTGCTGAGGGCCGTTGCAGCGCCTCGGTCTCGACCGCGGACACGTCGATGCCTGCCGCATGCCACGCCCCGACCAGGTCACCGGCGATCAGTTGACGATAGATCCGTTCGGTCTCGAAGGCTTCGTCGGTGCCGGCGAAGTCCGGCGGCAGCGGCAGCCCGTCCGGGGTGAGGAACGGCATCCGTTCGGCGGAGCCGCCCCACGCGGCCCGGACGCCGGCGGACTCCCTGACGTCCCAGGTGTGGCGGGGCGCGACGTACCAGCGCTCGTTGTCCAGGTCGTTCATGGTCGTGACGGTCAGCTGCAGCCGCTGCGGCCCGGTCGGCGACTTCGGCAGCCGCACCCGGATCAGCGGCGCCGTGTCCGCGCCGGCGCGCGGCGCCAGGACCGCGCTGACCATCGGCTGCAGCGTGCTCATGCCGCCCCGGTGCCGGGGCAGGTGCCACCGCAGCAGGTCCAGGCTCAGGTGCCGCAGGTCGTCCTGGAGTGCGGCGACCGCCTCGGCCCCGAAGCGACCCGGATCGAAGGTGACGTCGACATCGCACAGCGCCAGGGCGGCGGCGCCGCGCCAGTCCCCGGCGGCGCGCGCCGCCGCGGCCGCGTCCACGACCCGCAGCGGCAGCGACTCCGCCCGGATCCGGCGCCACTGCGGCAGATCAGGACGCAAGAGCACCTCCGCACGATGATGGGGCGGTAGGCCGACCGGATTCGAACCGGCGTCCTCCATCTTCGCAAGGTGGCGTGACGACCTCTGCACTACGACCTACCGCCCGCGAGCGTAGGACACGCGCCGCGGGCGAGCCGACCGGGGTGTCCGCCGATGATCCCGCACCGGGCCGCCGGACGGTGGACACCGCCGGGCCGGATCACGCCGGCGGAATCCGGCTCGGCGGACCCGGCCCCACCCGTTCGGCGGCGTGCCTGGCCTGCGGTGACCGTTCCGGCGACAGAAAATGTCGTACCCGGCGACTACCTTCTGCGGCATGACGAACGCCGTCCAGTCGTTGAGCTATTTGGCCCCGTCGGCGCTGCGGGACGGGGGACTGCAGTTGCAGACCGCCGGTGGTGTGGCGCAGCGCGCCGCCACGGCCAACCCGCGGTTCTTCACCGGGTTCCTGACCACGCCCGCCGCCGCGTCGGCCGGGCTGCTCGCGGTGGCCGAGGTGGCCCGCACCCGCTATTTCCAGCCGTTGAGCCCGGCGAGCCTGGACCCGGTCGTCACCGGCAGCCGGGACCGGCTGCGGTTCGAGTCGTTCTCCGGCTGCTGCGGTGTCTATGCCCGCCTCGACGTCCTGCCCGCCGGGCTCGACGGTGAGATCGTCGACCACGGCACCACCAACGTCGACGTCAACACGCCGCTGCGGCAGGCGCTGCAGCGCGTCGCCGGGGCGGACCCGTTGCACGTCTCCGTCGGCCCCGACGACCTGACGGTGTCCACGATGGACGGTGCGGTCGTGGAGAAGAAGGTGCCGCTGCCCACGCGCTGGTTGCGCGGGTTCGCTGAGGTGCAGGTCATCGCGTCCGGCTTCGACCCGCGCGCCGAGCTGTCCGCGGCCGACGCGACCGCGTTCCTGCGCCGACTGCCCGCCGCCGGTGAGCGTTCGGTGCTGTGGGCGGTCCCGGCCGGTGCCCGGCGCGGTGTGCCTGCCCGGGCCGGGCCGGCTCGCCGCGCTCAAGCCGGTGCTGCGCTTCGCCAAGCACCTGCGGGTCTATGGGCCCGCGGTCGCCGCCGGCAGCGGGCCGGTGTCGAGCACGTGGGAGCTGGACACCGGCGAGCTGCGCCTGTCGCTGACGCTGTCGCCGCAGCCGAGCCGCGGGTTCTCCGGCGAGGGCGCGGTGCTCGCCGCCCTGGCCGGTGACGACGTGGTCGACGACGCGGAGCTGATCAGCACGCTGCTCGCCTGGGACCCGACCGTTGACGTCGACGCGCTCGCCGAGCAGGCCGCGATGACCGCGGCCCGCGTCAGGGCGGCGCTCACCCAGCTCGGCACCGCCGGGCAGGTCGGCTTCGACGTGTCCGAGGCGGCCTATTTCCACCGGGTGCTGCCCTATGACGCGCAGCGCGCCGAGCGGCACAACCCGCGCCTGGTCGGGGCCCGCACGCTGGTGGAGACCGGCGCGGTGAGCCTGGACGCGACCGGCGCGACCGTGCGCAGCGGTGAGGAGGTCTATCGGGTCCGCGCCGCCGACGGCGCCCTGCACTGCACCTGCCCGTGGTGGGCGAAGTATCGCGGTGGCCGCGGCCCCTGCAAGCATGCCCTGGCCACCGAGCTCGCCCGTGCCGCCACCCCGGCGGTGACCAGGTGAACCTGTTCGGCCTGCGCCCGTCCGGACCGATCGACTGGCCGTCCCTGCACGCCTTGGTGCAGAAGGGCCAGTTCGCCGCCGTCGTCGACGCGTTGCGCGGGCTCGACGAGGCCCAGCGGGCGGAGCTGGGCAAGCAGCTCGTCGCGGTGCGCCGCGACGCCGGCAGCTGGTTCAACGAGAAGGAGGCCACCGCCTACGCGGTCGCCGCCGTCGGGTGCGCATCGACCGCGGCCAAGGCCGTCACCGTGATCGCGCGGCACGGCTGGCCGTGGTCGACGATCCGGTCCCAGCCGGTGCTGCGCGCCGCCGCCGACCGGGGCGTGCCGTGGCTCGGTGACCTCGCCGCCCGCCTCGCCGCGCGGCTGCCGCGCGACCCGACGTTCGCCTCGTGGCAGCTTACCGCCGACCTGCTGCTCGCCGCCGGGGCGCCGGCCCCGACCGGGGAGCGGTTCGTCGACGGGTGGCTGCTGTCGGTGCGGGTCATGCAGCGGGACAAGACCGTGCTCGGCGAGCTTCGGGCCAGCCCGTTCACCGACGCGCTGCTGCCGCTGGCGTTCGAGCGGGATGCGATCGCCTCCTCCGTCGGCGTCTACGACCAGGTGACCCGCGAGTGGCAGACCGGGCCCGGGGTCCTGCTGGCCGTCGCCGCGCTGGTCGGCGAGGGCCGGTTCGACCGCGCGACCGCCCTCGACCGGTGCCTCGACGTGCTGCTCGGCACCCGCCCCAAGATGGTGCTGCACGGTTTCGTGCAGTTCCACGACGCCCTCGCCCCGACCGGCGCCGAGGTGGCCGAGCGCGCCACGATCTATCTGAAGCTGCTCGCCGACGCCACGGGGTCGGCGGCGACGATGGCGCAGAAGGTGCTCAAGGACGCCGACGCGGCCGGCACGCTGGAGCTGGAGTCGTTGCTGGACGCGTCCCGCACGGTGCTCGGCCGCAGCGAGAAGGGACTGGTCAAGGCGCAGCTGATCTGGCTGGAGAAGCTGGCGAAGCGGTTGCCGGCCCGCGCCGCCGAGATCGCGGAGGTGGTCGCCGTCGCCGTCGAGCACCCCGATGTGCAGCTGCGGGACCGGGCGGCGGCGTTCCTCGCCCGGCACGGGCACGCCGATGCGCACGGTTCGCCCGGGGGCGCGCTGGTGGCCGAGCGGCTGCCGGACCTGCTGCCCGGGCCGGTCCCGGCCGCGGACATGCCCGAGCCGATCGTCTCACCCGACGAGCTCGCGGAGGAGGTCGCCGCCCTCGACCAGGCGGAGTGGCAGACGGTGCCGGTCGAGCGGGTGCTCGCCGGGCTGGTGCGCCTGCACGCCGGCGACCCCGTCGCGCTGCGGGCCGCGCTCGCCCCGGTGCTGCAGCGGATGGGCGACCGCATCGGCGCCAGCTGGTGGGTCGCCGACTCGCACCGGGAGGCCGGGGCGCTGTTCACGGCCGCGCTCAACAAGGCCGCCGGGCTGCCGTTCCTGCTGGCCGAGGCGACCAGGGTGCTGCGCGGCACACCGGCGGACGTGCGGATCGGCAACCCGTATGTGAAGTTGCACGGGGTGCTGATGCTGCGCCTCGCGGAGGTCGTGGTGCGGCTGTCGACCGAGCCGGTGCCGGCGCTGGTGGCGACGCCGACCCAGGTCAACGGGCTGCTCGACCCGGCGGCGCTGGTCGAGCGGCTGGCCCGCGCGGAGCGGGAGGGCTGGCAGCCGTGGAAGCGGGACCTGCGCCAGGCGCTGTATCGGCTGCCGCTGCACGTCGACGCCGACGTGCTGCGGCAGGCCCGCACCCTGCACTCGGAGGCCGGCCGGGCGCTGGTGGACTGGATGGACGCGGGCGGCACGGGCCGCCCCGAGATCCGGGTCGTCCGGGTGCACCGCCAGCGCACCGAGCTCGGCCGCAACGTCGAGTGGCTGCCGGAGTCCCGCTTCTACGCGGCGTCGGCACCGGCCCGGTCCGCGGTGGATCCGTACTGGCTGACGGAGCTCACCGCGCCGCAGGTCGTCAACGGCGACCTGCGGGGGCACGACTGGGCGGCGCTGTGGCCGTCGGTGCTGCCGTCGCAGCGGGAGGTCGTCGCGGCCTGCCTGCTGCCGGTCATCGCCTCGGCGACGGACGTCGAGCACCATCGCGGTGACGCCAGGCTGCTGCCGCTGCTCGCCGAGCTGGACGGACCGGTCGGCGCCGCGACCCTGACCGCCATCGCCTATGGGCTCGCCGCCTCGCAGGCCGACCAGCGCATCGCCGCGCTGGACGCGCTGGTCGCGGTCGGTGGCCTGGAAGGGTTCGACGGCGCGGAGCTCGGCGCGCAGCTCGCCCGCATGGCCGGCACGAAGCTCATCGTCCTGAGCCGCGCCGTCACCCAGCTGGAGGAGGCGTCCCGGATCGCGCCGGCGATGACGTGGCAGGTCGCGGCCGGCGCCCTCGCCGGTCTGCTGCCGGCGGAGCACACCAGGCCGTCGCCCGGCCCCGCCACCACACCCGCGGCCCAAGGGGGACCTGGCCGCGGGCGCGGTGGCGGGGCGCAGTCCGCGCACGTGACGCCGCGCGGACTGCCGGATCTGCTGACCCTGGCGACGACCGCGGCGGCGGCCTCAGGGTCGCGGGGCGACGTGCCGGGCCTGACCGAGCTCTCCGCTCGGACAGGCTCGACCAGGCTGGTCGTCGAGGCGAAGCGCCTCCATCGGACCTTGGCCGCCCACTGATCCGCGACGCGGTTCCACATCGGCCGGATCACTGGCTGATCCGCGATGCGGTCCCGCGCCCGCCCCCGTCTCACCGGCACCGGTGCCCTCGTGTCGCCGGTGCCGCTGCAGTCGTTTTCGCCGGCTCCGGTGCCCCCGTGCCACCGGTGCCGTTCTGGTGGGTCAATCGTCGCGGAGGGCGGCGCGGAGCTCCAGGACGTTCGCCGGAACTTCATCGGTACTTGTCATACCGGGCGGCGGGTACGGTAGCGGGCAGGGGGACGGCGCCGACGCAAGGATGGCGATGAGCGAGGCCGATGGTTCGAGGGCGTTCGGTGCCCTGGTCCGTGCCCACCGGCAGCGGCTGGGCCTCACACAGGAGGAGCTGGCCACGAAGGCCGGCCTGAGCGTCCGCAGCATCGTCAAGCTGGAGGGCGGCAGGACCGCGGTGCCGCGGCCGCCGACCGTGCGGCTGCTCGCCGTCGTCTTCGGGCTCACCGGCACCGACGCCGCCGACTTCCACCGGTGCGCGGCCGGCGTCGCCGTCGAGACCGCCGCGGTCGCGCCGCCGGCCGGGCGGGTGCCGGCGCAGCTGCCGCCGGACGTGTCGACGTTCACCGGGCGGGAGGCGCAGCTGGCCGCGCTGGACGCGATGGCCGCCGCGGCCGCCGAGCAGCCGACCGCGGTGTTCGTCGCGGTCGTCACCGGCGCCGCCGGCGTCGGCAAGACCGCCCTCGCCGTCCGGTGGGCCCATCACGTCCGGGACCGGTTCCCCGGCGGTCAGCTGTATGTGAATCTGCGCGGGTATGACCCGGCCCAGCCGGTGGCCGCCGCGGACGCGCTCGCCCGGTTCCTGACCGCGCTCGGCGTCGCCGCGCAGGACATCCCCGTCGACGAGGACGACCGGGCCGCCCGGTTCCGCACCGAGATCGCTGACCAGCGCGTCCTGCTGTTGCTGGACAACGCGTCATCGGTCGACCAGGTCCGGCCGCTGCTGCCGGGCACCGCGTCCTGCACTGCGCTCGTGACGAGCCGCGACACCCTGCCGGGGCTGGTCGCCGTGGACGGCGCGCAGCGCGTCGAGGTCGACCTGCTGCCACCCGGCGACGCGAACGCGCTGCTGGGGCGGCTGATCGGGGCGCGGGCCCAGGCCGAGCCCGGCGACGCCGCGACCCTCGCCGAGCAGTGCGCCCGGCTGCCCTGGCCCTGCGCGTCGCCGCCGAGCTGGTCGTCGCCCGGCCCGACGCGACCCTGGCCGACCTGGTCGCCGAGCTGCACGACCAGCGGCGGCGGCTGGCGCTGCTGGTGGGCGGGGACGACCCGCGGGCGTCGGTGTCGGCGGTGCTGTCATGGTCGGTGCGGCACCTGCCGCCGGGCGCGGCGCGTGCGTTCGGGCTGCTGGGCCTGCACCCGGGCCCCGACCTCGACGTGTACGCCGCCGCGCAGGCCGAGCATGCCGTAGCGGCCCAGCCCCGCCGAGGCCCGGGCGACCCTGGACGTCCTCGCCCGGGCGCACCTGGTGCACCGGACGGGGCCGGGCCGCTACGGCATGCACGACCTGCTCCGGGCGTACGCCGCCGCGCAGGCCGAGCGTCCGGTGGACGGCCCGCGCAGCCGGATGTTCGACCACTACCTGGCCGCCGCGGCCACCGCGACGGCCGTGCTGTTCACCGGCGACGCCGTCCACGGTCCGGCCGCACCGCAGACCTGCACCGTGTGCCCGGCGCCGATGCCCGGCACCGTGCCCCCGGTGCCGGCAGACCGGGACCGGCGCGCGCCTGGCTGGACGGCGAGCGGGCGACGCTGCTCGCGATCGTCGCCGAGACCGCCACCGACGGCTGGCCGTCGCACGCGGTGCACCTGGCCTCGATCCTGACGCGGTACCTGGCCGCCGGGCAGCCGGTCGACGCGGTCGCCGTGCACGGCCACGCCCTCGACGCCGTGCGGGCCGTCGGTGACCTGGCCGGCGAGGCCACGACCCGCACCGCCCTGGGCGTCGCGCTGATACGGCTCAGCCGCTTCGACGCCGCCACCGAGCACCTCTCCTGCGCCGCGTCGCTGTTCGCCGACCTCGGTGACCCGGCCGGCGAGGCCCGCGCCGTCACCAACCTCGGCGTCGTCGCGGCCCGGCTCAGCATGCACCCGTCGGCCGTGGCCTCCTTCGAGCACGCGATCCGGCTGTGGCGGCAGGCCGGCGACCAGATCGGTGAGGCCCGGGCCCTGAACCTGCTCGGCCTCGTCGAGGACCGGATGGGCCGCTACGGCCCCGCCGCCGAGCACCAGCAGCAGTCCCTCGACCTGTACCGGGAGACCGGCGTCGTGCTCGGCGAGGCGAGCGCGCTGACCGACCTGGGCATCGTCGAGCACCGTCTCGGCCGGATCGAGTCCGCCGCCGAGTACCACGGGCGGGCGCTCGCGCTGTTCCTCGACGGGCACGACCGCACCGGCGAGGCGTGGGCGCGCAACGGTCTCGGCGAGGCGGCGCTGTCCCTCGGCGACCCGGCCGGCGCGCTCACCCACCACGTGGCCGCGCTCGCCGCCGCGACGATCGCCGCCGCCCGCGACCAGCAGGCCCGCGCCCACCACGGTCTCGGCGACGCCCACGAGGCGCTGTACAACCTGGCGCCGGCCGGCTCGCACCTCGAGCGGGCTCTCGCGATCTACGCCGAGCTCGGCATGCCGGAGGCCGACCACCTGCGGGCGCGCCTGGCGGCGAGGCCGGCGGCGCCGACGCAACGGTTCTGACCGCGGTCAGCCGGCGTCGGCGGGCGTGGGCAGCGTCAGGTCGGTGACGGTGCGGCGGATGACCGCGGCCGCGAGCAGGACGTGCAGCGCGACGATGGTCCAGAAGATCACCGGGTACCAGCCGGAGGTGTACCCGCACGGCGCGAGCTTCGCGCGGGTGCCGGCCGCGTTCACGTGCGCCCGGGCGGGCGAGCCCACCTGGTAGCGGGTGTTGCCGCAGGACAGCCAGCCGAGGTCGGCCTCGGTCCGGGCGTCGGAGATCCGGTACTCCTCGATGCAGCCACCGTCCTCGGCCCTGGCGCACCGCACCTGCTGCACGGTCGCGTCCGTCCAGTGCCAGGCGCGGACCTCCTCGGTGCGTATCCCGGTGCTGACGAGCACGGGGGTCGCGAAGGCGAGGAGCACCGCCGCCGTCGCCCAGCGGTCCATCCTGCCGCCGGGGTCCTCGCCGAACAGCGTGGTGATCACTGCCGCGACCAGCGGGAACCCGACGACGCAGATGGCAATGGCCGCGACCGTGAACCACACGCCGCCGAGGCTGGAGCGCGCCAGGACGAGCGTCGCGACCGGCGCGACGGCGAGCGCCACGAGACCGGCGGCCCCTCGTCCTACGACGGCCCTCACCCCCCGTACACCTCCCGCTGCGGACACACCCGAGATCCTGTTGCGACCATATGCGCAGCTCGCCACCTCGACGCGGGGCTACCGGCGGGCGAGCGTCTGCGGGGTGAGCCGCCGGCCGAGCACCTCCAAGGCCGCGAGGACCTCGGCCAGCTCGTGGTTGTCCAGCGCCGCGGCGAGCGCCGGCGTGATGTCGGTGGCGGCGACCTCGCGCTGCCGGGCGGTCGGTTCCGGGTTGCGGCGCAGCAGCTGGCGGCGGCGGTCGGCCGGGTCGGGCTCGGCGATGACCGAGCCGGCCTCTCGGAGGCGGGCCACGGCACCCGAGACCGCGCTCTGCGGCAGCCCCGTCCGCGCGGCGACCTCACCGACCGTGGTGCGCTCGTGCTCGTAGATGTCGCTCATGACGATGACGACCGTCCGCTCGCCACCGCCCGCAGATGGCAGCGCCTGCTCGCCGATCTTCATCAGCGTGCGGCCGAGCAGGATCAGCTCCACGGGTCCCATGTGAGCGAGAGTACATCATTCTTGATGCATCAGAAACGATGCATTACCGTCCGGAGCATGGCACATCGCGAACGCATCCACTACGAGGTCACGGGCCGCGGACCGGTCCTGCTCATCGCGCAGAGCGGCGAGGGCGACGCCGGCCGGTCCGTGGACCTGGTCGGCCACCTCGCCGACCGGTTCACCGTCGTGACCTACGACCGGCGCGGCCTGTCCCGCAGCCGCCCCGACGACCCGGCCGCCCTGGCCGCCCCGGTGTCGATCCGCCGGCACGCCGACGACGCGGCCGCCGTCCTGCGCCAGGTCACCGACGCGCCCGCGCTGATGCTCGGGCTGAGCCTCGGCGCCGCGATCGGCCTGCACCTGCTGGCCGAGCACCCGGGCACCGTCGGCACCCTCATCGCGCACGAGCCGATCGCGCTGCGGTTCCTCACCCCGGACGCCGAGGCGGCGGCCCGTGCGCAGCTGGAGTCGGTGCGCGCCGCCCACCGGCAGGACGGCTGGCGCGCCGCCGCCGCCCGGGTCGCCGCCGTGCTCGGCATCGACCCGCGCGACCAGGAGACGGAGCCGGGCATCACCGCGTTCCCGTTCACCGACCAGCGTGCCGCCAACTTCGAGTACTTCCTCACCAACGACCTCGCCGCAGCCCTCGCCGACACCCTCACCCTCGACGACGTCCCCGGCGACGCGCGCATCCTGCCGGCCGTCGGGCAGACCAGCCCACCCGACGGCTTCGACTACCTGGCGGCCCAGGCGCTCGCCGCACACCGTGCCGTCGCCGCGCACCCCTTCCCGGGCGGCCACAACGGCAACCTCACCCACCCCCGCGCGTTCGCCCGGCGGGTCCGCGAGCTCCTGGCCGACTGACGGCCTCAGCGTGGGGCGAGGCGGCGGGCGGCGGCGTTGAGGAGCATGACGGCGCCGATCAGCAGCGGGATCCCGACGATGTTCGGCGCGGCCAGCGAGGACCCGCCCGCAGCGCCGGCCCCGGCGATCACGAACAGCGTGCCGGCGAGCGCCACGTCGACGGCTCGAAGCGGTCGACCGAAACGATCGAACCCTGTCAACGGGGCGGCGACGGCGCGGACCGGAACCCGAACACCATCGCAGACCAGCCGGTGTCGGGTGTACCACCGTCGAGCGCCGCGCTGATCGCCCGCTCCTCGAAGCTGAAGTGCGACTCGACGATGGCCGTCAACCCGTCCAGCTCGGCGCTGATCGCGTCGAGGGCGGCCTCGGGTGCGTCGGCGAGCTCGGCGATGCGGGCCAGGATCCAGGCGATCATCTCGTGGTCCTCGACCAGCTTGCCGACGGTGGGCGCGAGGTCGGGCCGCAGCCGCAGCAGCTCGGCGAACATGCCCGCGTCCTCGCCCTGGTGGTGGGCCGTGATCGCGGCGCAGAAGGCGAGGCAGTGCGCCACGAGCCCGTCGGCGCCGGAGGCGGGCCGGGGGTGGCGGCCCAGGTCGGCCTTGAGGGCCCTGAGCCGGTTGCGGAGTTCCTGATGTGCCCGCGCGAGCTGCAGGCTGAGCGCGACGGCGCGGTCGCGGTCATGGGAAGCCATGAATGGCGGCCCTTCGGTTCCACACCTCCATGCCTGGCGCAGACCGCCACCGGCACGCGATGCTGCGGCCACCCAATCACGGGGCCACCCGCCCCGGCAAGCTCAGCGGGTGGCGAGGTGACCGGCGAGGTGGTCGATGACGTCGCGGGCGTCGTCCTCGATGCCGTGGATGAACGTGGACTTGCGGCGGCGCAGCACCGGCAGGCCCAGCGCATACAGGCCGGGGCTGGCGAGCACCCCGCCGTCGTGGTCCAGGCGGCCCTTCGCGTCGAGGACGGGCACGTCGAGCCAGTGGTAGTCCGGCCTGAACCCGGTGGCCCACACGATGCTGCGGATCTCGCCGGAGCGCAGGTCGAGCTGCAGCGTGGTCGAGGCCGGCACGGTGGTCGGCGCGAACCGCTCCGGCGGGTGGTCCTCAACCAGTCCCAGCGCGTCGAACGTGTCGAGGAGCCGCTGCTGCTTGAGGTCGGCGAGGGCGAACACGTTGCGCAGCCCGCCGGAGAACAGCGCCCGGCCGTCGCGGATCGCGGCCCAGCGGCCGACGAGCCGCACGCCGAGGGCGGTCAGCGCGTTGAGGTCGAGGGTGGCGCGCTCCGGGGTCCCGGCCAGCTGCGGCGACGGCAGCCGGCGGGCGCGGGTGAGGTCGTCGATCTCGTCGTAGCGCTGGTCCCACACGCCCGAGGCGTCCATCCACCACAGGATGTCGCGGCCGCGATACGTGCGGGGCAGGCGCGTGTGCTCGCCCACGGACAGCGTCACCGGACGGCCCGAGCGCTGCAGCTCGGCGGCCAGCTGCACGCCGGTCGCCGAGGCCCCGACGACGAGGACGCCGCCGTCGGGGAGCTTCTCGGGTCCGCGGTAGTCGAACGGCGTGAACTGCTCGATGCCGGCGGGCACCGCATCGCTGAAGGCGGGGACCACGGGCCGGTTGCAGGCGCCGCTGGCGATCACGACCGTGCGGCACCGCAGCGGGCCGGTGCCGGTCGTGACGTGGTAGCCGTCGTCGGTGCGGCGCACCGACGTGACCTCGGTCCCGGTGCGCACGGGCGCGCCGGTGACGGCGGCGAAGCGCTCGACGAAGTCGACCACCTCGCCCATCGTCATGTACCCGTCGGGATCCGGCCCCTCGTAGCGGTGCCCGGGCAGGCGGGACTGCCAGTTGGGGGTGAGCAGCCGCAGGGAGTCCCACCGCTCACGGCGCCACGAGTTGGCGACCTCGCCGCGCTCCAGCACGACGTGGTCGATCGACCGCTCGCGCAGGAAGTGACTGGCGGCGAGGCCGGCGTGCCCGGCACCGATGACGACGGTGGTGACGTCCACGCTCAGGCGACCTCGACCGTGACGTCGGTCGGGTTGGTGAGCGCGTCGAACACGGCGGAGCGCTTCTGGGACTGGGCGACGAGGGCCTCGATCTCCTCCTTGGAGGCGTCGGCGTCGATGTTGAACGTCACCTTGATGTCGTTGAAGCCGTTGCGCACGTCGCTGTCGGCGCCGAGGATGCCGCGGATGTCGTGCTTGCCCTCCACGACCGCGTCGACCGAGCGCAGCTGGATGCCGCGGTTCTGCGCCACGGACGCGACGCCCGCGGTCAGGCAGCCGGCGAGGCCGACCAGCAGGTATTCGATCGGGGTGATGCCGTTGTCCTCGGCGGCGAAGACGGCGGGGTGGTCGGCGTCGAAGACCGACTCGTTCTTGTGGCTCTGCTCCGCGCCCAGGCCGTAGAACTGCTGGACCCGCGTGGTGCTGTGGACGCCGTGCTCCCATTTGGAGGTGGCCCGCCAGGTGAACTGCGCGGCCTCGGGTGCGCCCTGCAGCGCGGTGCGCGCGTCGAGCAGTGCCTGCACATTGACGCCGTTGGAAACCGTTGTCATCAGGTGAAGCTCCCTTCGATCAACTACATTCCCGATCGGGATGGTTGACAGTACATCGGCCGACGGGCGTCCGGCTATGATCGCGCTTATGACACCAGCCTCGACCCGCGCGGCCGGCTCGGTCGGTGTGGTCGAGACCCAGTATGCCGACCTGCCAGGGCCCCTCCGGCTCGACTCCGGTCGGGAACTGGCCACCGTTCGTGTCGCATATGAGACGTATGGCGCGCTGTCCCCCGAACGGGACAACGTGATCCTGGTCTGCCACGCGCTCAGCGGCGACGCGCACGCCGCGGGCCGCTCGACGAGGCCGGGGGAGAGCACCCGCGACGGCTTCGGCGCCGAGGACCGCGACGGCACCGCCGCCAAAGGCCTCGGCTGGTGGGACGGGATGATCGGGCCCGGCAAGGCGTTCGACACCGACCGGTTCTTCGTCGTGTCCACCAACCTGCTCGGCGGCTGCAGCGGCACGACGGGGCCGTCCTCGATCGACCCCGCGACCGGCCGGGCATACGGCTCGGACTTCCCCGTCATCACCGTCGCGGACATGGTGCGGACCGAGCGCGCGCTGCTGGACGTCCTGGGCATCGAGCGGCTCACCGCGGTCGCCGGCGGCTCCCTCGGCGGGATGCAGGCGCTGCAGTGGGCGGTGTCGTATCCCGGCCAGGTCGACGCGATCGTCGTGATCGCCAGCACGCACGCGCTGCACCCGCAGGGCCTGTCGTGGAACGCGATCGCCCGCGACTCGATCATGCGCGATCCCGGCTGGCAGGGCGGTCACTACCACGGCACCGGCCGCAAGCCCGATGCCGGCATGGGCGTGGCGCGGATGGTCGGGCACGTCACCTACCTGTCCTCGGCGTCGATGGGCGACAAGTTCGGCCGGCGGCTGCAGCACGCCGACGACATCCGCTACACGATCACCGACGCCGAGTTCGAGGTGGAGAGCTACCTGCGGCACCAGGCGGAGACGTTCGTGCGCCGGTTCGACGCCAACACCTACCTGTACACCTCGCGCGCCCTGACCTACTTCGACCTCGCCCGCCAGCACGGCGAGGGTTCCCTCGGCCGGGCGTTGCAGACGATCGAGGCCCGGACGCTGCTGATCGCGTTCAGTTCCGACTGGCTGTACCCACCGGTCGCGTCGCAGGAGATCCACGACGCGCTGCGGGAGCAGGGCAAGCCCGTCGAGCTGCACGTGATCGACGCGCCCTACGGCCACGACTGCTTCCTGCTGGAGGAAGCCCGGCAGACGCCCTTGATCCGGGCGTTTCTCCACCATGAGGAAGAGGCACCGTGACCGACAGACCCCTGCGCGCCGAGGAGGCGCGGGAGTTCGGGTTCGAGACCCGGCAGCTGCACGCCGGGCAGCGACCCGACCCGAACACCGGCGCACGGGCCGTGCCGATCTTCCAGACGACCAGCTACGTCTTCGAGGACCCCGAGTCCGCGGCCGCCTACTTCAACCTGCAGGAGTACGGCAACACGTACTCGCGCATCATGAACCCGACCGTCGCGGTCTTCGAGGAGCGGGTGGCCAACCTCGAGGGCGGCAGCGGCGCGGTGGCGTTCGCCAGCGGGATCGCCGCCCAGGCGGCCGCGCTGTTCACGCTGCTGCAGCCCGGCGATCACGTGGTGTCGTCCTCCGCGCTGTACGGCGGCACCGTCAACCAGTTCAAGCACCTGCTGCGCAAGATGAGCGTCGAGGTGACCTGGGTCGACCCCGACGATCCGGAGGCGTGGCGCAAGGCCGTGCGCGACACCACGAAGGCGTTCTTCGGCGAGACGATCGGCAACCCGTCCGGCAACGTCCTGGACATCGAGACCCTCGCCGGCATCGCGCACGAGCACGACCTGCCGCTGATCGTGGACAACACGTTCGCCACGCCGTACCTGTGCCGCCCGATCGAATGGGGCGCCGACATCGTCATCCACTCGGCGACGAAGTTCATCGGCGGGCACGGCACCAGCATCGGCGGCGTCGTGGTGGAGGCCGGCACCTTCAACTGGTCCAACGGCCGGTTCCCGGTCGTTGCCGACCCGTCGCCCGCCTACCACGGGCTGCAGTTCCACGAGACGTTCGGCACCTACGGCTACCTGATGAAGCTGCGCGCCGAGACGCTGCGCGACCTCGGTGCGGCGCTGTCGCCGTTCAACGCGTTCCTGTTCCTGCAGGGCCTGGAGACGCTGTCGCTGCGGATGGACCGGCACGTCGCCAACGCGCTGAAGGTCGCGCAGTTCCTGGAGACGCACGAGCTGGCCGCGAACGTCACCCACCCGGGGCTGCCGGGCAGCCGCTACCGTCCGCTGGTGGACAAGTACCTGCCGCTCGGCGCGGGAGCCGTGTTCTCCTTTGAGTGCGCGGGTGGCCGCGAGGGCGGGCAGGACCTGATCCGCGGCGTGCAGCTGTGGTCGCACCTGGCCAACGTCGGCGACGCGAAGAGCCTCATCATCCACCCGGCCAGCACCACGCACCGCCAGCTCAGCGACGACGAGCTGCGCGCGGCCGGCGTCGCACCCGGCACGGTGCGGCTGTCGGTCGGCACCGAGTCCGTCGACGACCTGATCTGGGACCTGGAGCAGGGTTTCGCGAACGTCAAGGCAGGTGCCTGATGACTGATTACCAGGACCCGTTGACCATCCAACGGGTGCTGCACGGCGCGAGAACCATCGCGGTCGTCGGGCTGTCCGGCAACGAGCTGCGCGCGAGCCACTTCGTCGGCTACTACCTCAAGCGGCACGGGTACCAGGTGATCCCGGTCAACCCGCGTGAGCCGGAGATCCTCGGCGAGACCAGCTACCCCAGCCTGCACGACGTGCCGGTGCCGGTCGACATCGTCAACGTGTTCCGCGCCCCGGACGCGCTGCCCGGCATCGCCCGGGACGCGGTCGCGATCGGGGCGAAGACCCTGTGGACCCAGTTCGGCGTGATCAACGCCGAGGGCGCGAGGATCGCCGAGGACGGCGGGCTCACCGTGATCGTGGACCGCTGCCTGAAGGTCGAGCACGCCCGGTACGTCGGACGGATGCACTGGCTCGGATTCAACACCCAGCGCATCACGTCCGTCCGCGGTGGCCTGCAGTAGCCGTTACGAGGTCCAGCCGACGTCGACGTACTGCCGCTCGCTGCTCAGCCCGAAGGCGCCGAAGTTCGCCAGGCCCGGGCGGACCGCGGAGATCTGCGGGGTCTGGAACAGCGGCACCGAGTGCCCGGCCTTCCACAGCAGCACGTCGGCCTGGTTGAGCAGCTCGACGGCCTTGGCCCGGTTCGTCTCCGCGCCGGCCTGGTCGAGCAGCTTGTCGATCTCCGGCGCCCCGACCTTGCCGTAGTTCTGCTCGCCGTCGCTGCGGTACACGGGGAACAGCAGCGACGGGTAGATGTTGTCGACGTTGCGGAAGTACGTGAGGTCGAACGCGCCCACGTTGACGTACTTGGCGAAGAAGTCGTTGCTGGGCACCTTGCGCAGCTCGACGTCGACGCCGACCTGGGCGAGCATGTTCTGGATCAGCTGCGGCAGATCGGTGTGGTCGCGACCGCCCTGGCGGCCGTCGTCGGCGCGGTGGCAGGCTACGTCGGCGGCTGGACCGAACGCCTCCTCGTGCTCGTCGTCGACCTGCTGCGGATGTTCTTCTTCCCGGCCGGCCTGCTCGTGGTGTTCGTCCTCGCGGTGAACCTTGTCGGCGACGGCCTGCGCGACGCCGTCGACCCCCGCTCCCGCCCGGCCCGCGTCCCTCGGCGGCAACCGGTGACCGAACCGTCCACGAAGGACACGGCGGATGCCGCCGCGGTGCTGGAGATCCGGGGGCTGCGGGTCTCCTTCGGCGACGGGCCGCCCGCCGTGGACGGCATCGACCTGACCGTCCACCGTGGACAGGTCCTCGGCATCGTCGGCGAGTCCGGCTCCGGCAAGTCCGTCACCGTCCTCGCCGCGCTCGGCCTGCTGCCCGCCAACGCGTCCGTGACCGGCAGCGTCGTCCTCGGCGGCACCCAGGTCCTCGGCGCCGCCCCGCGCGACCTGCGCCGGCTGCGCGGCAACGCCGCCTCCGTCGTCTTCCAGGACTCGTTGTCGGCGCTGACTCCCGTGTACCGTGTCGGCGACCAGCTCGCCGAGGCCGTCACCGCGCACCGCGACGTCTCGCGCGCCGAGGCCCGCCGCCGCGCGGTGGACCTGCTGCGGCTGGTCGGCATCCCGTCGCCGGAGCTGCGCGCCCGCGCGTTCCCCGACGAGCTGTCCGGCGGCATGCGGCAGCGGGTGATGATCGCGATGGCCATCGCGAACGACCCGGACCTCATCCTCGCCGACGAGCCCACCACCGCCCTCGACGTCACCGTGCAGGCGCAGATCCCGCGGGTCCTGCACGACGTGCGCGAGGCCACCGGCGCCGCCCTCATCCTGGTCAGCCACGACCTCGGGGTGGTGGCCGGGATCGCGGACACCGTCGCCGTCATGCGCGCCGGGCACATCGTCGAGCAGGCGCCGGTGCGCCAGTTGTACGAGCGGCCCGGCGAGCCGTACACCCGCGAACTGCTCGACGCGCAGCCCCGCCTCGACGCGGCGCTGGTGCCACGCAGACCCGCGACCGGGGCGCCGGTGCTGCGGGTCGGCGGGCTGCGGCGCACCTTCGGCATCCACCGCGGCCGGGTCTTCCGCCGCCGGATCGGCAGCGTCCACGCCGTCGACGGCGTCGACCTCACCGTCCACCCTGGACAGACCCACGCGCTCGTCGGGGAGTCCGGCAGCGGCAAGTCCACCACCCTGCTGGAGATCCTCGGCCTGCGACCGCCGGAGGGCGGCACGATCGAGCTGTTCGGCCGCACGGTCGGCAAGGCGCTCACCGCGGCGGACCGCGCCGCGCTGCGGGCCCGGATGCAGCTGGTGTTCCAGGACCCGTTCGCCAGCCTCGACCCGCGGCTGCCGGTCGGCGACGTGATCGCCGAGCCGCTCCTGGCCCAGGGGCACCCGCCGGCGCGGGCCCGGGCCAGGGTCACGCAAGTGCTGCGCCTCGTCGGGCTGGACCCCGCCGCCGCCCGGCGCTTCCCGCACGAGTTCTCCGGCGGGCAGCGTCAGCGCATCGCGATCGCCCGGGCCATCAGCGTCGAGCCGGAGCTGCTGGTGCTCGACGAGCCGGTGTCCTCCCTCGACGTGACCGTCCAGGCGGCGGTGCTGGACCTGCTCGCCCGGCTGCAGGCCGACCTGGGCCTCGCGTACCTGTTCGTCACCCACGACCTGGCCGTCGTCGCCCGCATCGCGGACGTCGTCAGCGTCATGTACCTCGGCCGCACCGTGGAGACCGGGCCGGTCGCCGACGTGCTCGGCCGGCCGCTGCACCCGTACACCCGCGCCCTGCTGTCCGCGGTCCCGGTGCCCGACCCGGTCGCCGAGCGGCAGCGCGAGCGGATCCTGCTGCCCGGGGACCCGCCCGCGGCGGACGCGCGGCACACCGGCTGCCGCTTCCGTCCGCGCTGCCCCCTGTACGCCACCCTGGAGCCGCCCCTGCGCCCGATCTGCGAGACCACGGAACCGGAGCCCAGCGGTGGCGATCACCGGGCGGCCTGCCACCACATAGGCTCTGCGCATGACGGTGGTGGCGGTACGGGGCGAGGCGTTGCGTGAGGTCGATCCGGAGCTGGCCGAGTTCACGGTCGTGGTCGTCGCCCGGGACAAGGACCGGCAGGCGACGCTGACGCGGCTGCGGGAGCGGGCCGAGGCGTTGCGGGCGCTGCTGGAGCGGCACGGCGAGGCGATCGAGCGACGTGAGACCAGCGGGCTGCACGTACACCCGGAGACGGCGAAGAAGGGCGAGAAGGTCACGGCCTACTCCGGCAGCGTGTCGACCACCGTGGTGGTGCGCGACTTCGCGGCGCTGGGGGAGATGATGCTGACCTTCGCCAACCAGGACCAGACGCACCTGAACGGCCCGACGTGGTCGCTGCGGCCCGACAGCCCGGTCTACAAGGAGGTCCGCCGCGACGCGGTCGCCGACGCGATCGCCCGCGGCAAGGAGTACGCCGAAGCGCTCGGCTCGCAGGTCGTCGACCTGCTGGAGCTGGCCGACCCGGGGCTGGGCCGCGGATCGGAGTCGTTCGGGCAGTTCCAGACGTACGACATGCAGGCGAAGACGCGCGCGTCCTACGGCGGCGCGGCGCCGCTGCAGCTGGACCCGCAGCGGCAGCGGGTGCGGGCGGAGGTGGAGGCGCGGTTCACCGTCACCACGCCGACCGTGCTGTGAGACTTGATATGCAAGCAGATACTTGCCTATCATGAGTGAGGTGAGCGACGTCTTCAAAGCGCTCGCCGACCCGACCCGCCGCGCGATCCTCGACGAGCTCACCGACCGCGACGGGCAGACGTTGTTCGAGCTCTGCTCGCGCCTCACGATGAAGCACCAGATCAGCTCGTCCCGCCAGGCCATCTCGCAGCACCTGGAGCTGCTGGAGGGGGCGGGGCTGGTCGTGGCTCGGCGGGAGGGGCGCTACAAGTTCCATCACCTCGACACGGGCCCGCTGCGCGACATCGTCGAGCGGTGGCTGACCCCACGGACGAAGGACACCTGATGATCATCAACCTGGCGAGCGTGTTCGTCGACGACCAGCGTGCGGCGTTGCGCTTCTACACCGAGGTGCTCGGCTTCGTGGTGAAGCACGACATCCCGATGGGGGAGTTCAGCTGGCTGACGGTGGTGTCGCCGGAGCGCCCCGACGGCACCGAGCTGGTCCTCGAGCCGTCCAACCACCCGGCCGTCGGGCCGTTCCGGGCCGCGCTCGTCGAGGACGGCATTCCGTTCACGTCCTTCGCCGTCGACGACGTGCACAAGGAATACGAGCGCCTGCGCGGCCTCGGCGTCGTGTTCACCCAGGAGCCGACCGAGATGGGCCCGGTGACCGTCGCGACCTTCGACGACACCTGCGGCAACCTCATCCAGATCGCCCACCAGAGCGCGTAAGGAACGTACAAGACACGGGGTGGAGCATGGACGGCATGCAACCCGTGAACCTGACCGAGGCCCTGGCCTCCTTCGACGACGTGTACAGCCCGCGGATCGTGGCCCGGGTCAACGACTACGACGTGCGGATCGCGCACACCCTGGGCGAGCACGTGTGGCACACGCACGAGCACACCGACGAGTTCTTCCTCGTCCTGGACGGCCGGTTCGACGTCGCGATCCGCGACGAGCACGGCGAGCGGACCGTGGTCCTGGGCAAGGGCGACACGTTCGTGGTGCCGCGCGGCGTCGAGCATCGCCCGTCCTCGCCCGGCGGCGCGATCCTCATGTTCGAGCCGACCGGCACCGTCACGACCGGCGACCGTCACGACGGCGCGGTGCCCGGCCACGTCGACAGCACCACCGGCCACCCGCTTACTGTGGAGCCGTGACGCCCCACCTCGAGCGCACCCGCCTCGCCTACGACACGGTCGCCGCCGACTACGCCCGCCTGCTGCCGGCCCTGGAGGCCGAGCAGCCGCCGGAGGTGGCGTTCCTGGCGACGTTCGCCGAGACGGTGCGCCCGGGGCGGGTCGGCGACCTCGGCTGCGGCACCGGCCGGGTCGCGGCCCACCTCGCCGGGCACGGCCTGGACGTGTTCGGCCTGGACCTGTCGGCGGGCATGGTCGCGATCGCCCGCGAGCGGCACCCCGGGCTGCCGTTCGGCGTGGCGTCGCTGACCGCACTGCCGCTCGCCGGCGGGTCGCTCACCGGCGCGCTCGCCTGGTATTCCATCGTCCACACGCCACCGGCGGTCCTGCCGACGATCCTGGCCGAGCTGCACCGCGTCCTCGCCCCCGGCGGCCATCTGCTGCTCGCGTTCCATGCCGGCGGCACCAGCCACCGCAACGAGACCGCCTACGGCCACCCCGTCCCCCTCGACTGGCACCTGCCCGACCCGGACCGCCTCGCCGCCGACCTCGCCACGCTCGGCCTGCCGGTCACCGCCCGGCTCGTCCGCGCACCGGTCGCCCCCGAACGGTTCCCGCAGGCGTTCCTGCTTGCCAGGAAGGCCTGACATGGACCTAGAGCACCTGCGGCAGGCGTATGGCTGGGACGGCGACATCTCCCTGTCCGCCGGCCCGCGCGGCGCCCTCGGCCAGATCTGGCGGGTCAACGACGTCTTTGCCCTCAAGGAGATCTTCCGCCGTCCGCCGTCGGAGGCCGCGGTCGACGCCGAGCTGCGGTTCTGTGCGTTGGCATCGGCGGCGGGTGTACGACTGCCGCTCAGCCACCCCGACCGCGACGGCAGGTACCTGCACCGCACGCCCGGCGGGACCTGGCTGCGCCTCTACGACTGGATCGACCTGCGCCCCGTGGACCCGGCCGCGCCGTCGACGCCCGACCAGCTCGGCACGCTCCTGGCCCGCCTGCACCGCTGCGCCCCGCCCACGCCCCCGGACGGCGACACCTGGTACGAGGAGTTCCCCGCCGCCGACCACTGGCCGGCGCATGCCGAACGGATCGCCGCGCTGCCGGACCTGTGCGCCCCGGCCGACCCCGCGGACCTCATCGTCTGCCACCGCGACCTGCACCCGGAGAACGTCCTCGCCGCCCCCGACGGCGGCCTGGTCGTCGTCGACTGGGACTGCCTCGGCCCGGCGGCGCCGCAGCGGGAACTGGCCCGGATGCTGTTCGACTGGTACTGCGACGGCCCGGCCCTCGACCTCGACGCCATGTGCGCCCTGTACGCCGCCTACGTCCGCGCCGGTGGCCCGGGCCGCATCACCGACCCCGCCGACTTCACGGCGCTGCTGGCCTCCCGGCTCAACTTCCTGCTCGTCCAGCTGCGGATCGCCGTCGACCCTGCCACGGAACCCCGGCACCGCGCCTGGGCCGACCGGGAGATCGACGAGGGCCTGCGGATCCTGCCGACCGCCCGGCAGCTCACGGACGTGCTGGCGGCGCTGCGGTAGCCAGCAGGTCGAGCACGACGTTGAGGGGCGGCCAGGCGCGGCGGCCGGGCCGGGTCACCGCGAACGCGCGCATCCGCACGTCGGGGCGGCGCAACGGGATCAGCGCGACACCGTCCATGGTGGGCTGGTCCGCCGGCAGGAGCCCGACGCCGAGCCCGGCGACGATCAGGTCCTGAATCAGCTCGAGGCTGTCGGCGCGGTGCGCGATGCGGGGCGCGTACCCCGCCATCGACGCGACGGTGCGCACCACGTCCTCGTCGGCGGTGTTGCGCGAGTTGACGAGCCAGTGCGTGTCCCGGAACTTCCGGAAGACCTCCAGCGAGTCGCCGTCCACTGTAGACCTCTCCGGGACGCCGAGGCTCCAGTCGTTGCTCCACAGCGCGGTGACCTCGAACGTGTCCGGGAACCCGGCCGGCGCCAGGTTGTAGTCGTAGGTGAGCGCCAGGTCGACCCGGTCGCCGGCGAGCAGCTGCAGCGCCTCGGCCGGCTCGTGCTCGTGGATCAGGACCCGCAGCCGCTCGTGCCGGGCCGGCAGCGCCGCGACGATCGGCAGCAGCGACCGGCGGATCGCGGTGGCGAACCCGGCGACCCGCACCGTGCCCGCCGGCTCGGCCGACGGGTCCAGGTCGAGGCGCGCGGCCTCGACCGCGGCGAGGATCGTCACCGCGTGGCGGGCCAGCCGCCGCCCCGCCGGGGTCAGCCGGACCCGCCGCCCGTCCGGCTCGATCAGCGCCGTCCCCGCCTCCCTGGCGAGGACCGCGAGCTGCTGCGACACCGTCGACGTGGTGGTGCCGAGCTCGTCGGCGACCTCCCGCATCGAGCCGAGCCGCGCCAGCTCCGCGAGGAGCAACAGGCGGTCATTGTTCAGCATTTCCGAACGGTACATCAGCAAATCTCACGTGGACATGGACGGTCCCGATGCCGTGTACTTCGGGCATGTTCGCCGCGATCGCCTCCATGATCTGCATCCAGCTCGGGCTGGCCGCCTCCGTCGGGCTGTTCGACAGCGTCGGCCCTTCCGGCGCCGTCTGCCTGCGCCTCGCCTGCGCCGCGCTGCTCCTGCTCGCGATCGTCCGCCCGCGCCCGCGCGACTTCACCCGCGCCAGCATCCTGGCCACGGTCGCCCTCGGCGTCGTCACCGCCTGCCTCACGCTGACGTTCATGGCCGCCGTCGCGCGGCTCCCGCTCGGCACCGCCAGCGCCCTGGAGTTCCTCGGCCCCTGGCCGTCGCCGCCTGGCGCGGCCGCGGCGCCGCCGTGCTCTGGCCGGTCCTCGCCGGCGTCGGCGTGCTGCTGCTCACCGAACCCTGGCACGGCGGCACCGACCCCGTCGGCGTCGCGTTCGCCCTCGCCGCCGCCGTCTGCTGGGCCGGCTACATCCTGCTGACCCAGCACGTCGGCGACCACGTCAGCGGCTACGCCGGCCTCGCCGTCTCCACCGCGGTCGCCGGGCTCGTCGCCTCAGCGGTCGCCGGCCCGTCCGTCGTCGCCGGCCTGACCTGGCCCGTGCTCGCCGCGGGGTTCGGCCTGGCCGTCCTGCTGGCCGTGGTCCCGTTCAGCCTGGAGATGTACGCCCTGCGCAAGCTCACCGCCGGCGCCTTCGGCACGTTGATGAGCCTCGAACCGGCGATCGCCCTGCTGGTCGGCGGGGTCCTGCTGCACCAGGCGCCCGGCCCGCTGTCGGTGCTCGGCGTCGCCCTGGTGGTCGCGGCCGGGATCGGTGCGGCCCGCACCGGCGCACGTCCCGTGGACCCGCAGCCTCCTGCCGCCGGCTCACGGCCCGTAGACCCGCAGGGTCCTGCCGTCGGTCAGGTACAGCCGGCCGCCGGTGACCACGGCGTGCCCGGTCGCACCGTCGAACCGGCCTGCGCCGGGCACGTCCCGGCCGGTGACCGGTGACAGGACCGCCATCGGGTGCCCTTCGACGGTGACGTACAGCAGCCCGCCGGCCCGCACGGGACGCTGCGCGGCACCTGCCAGTTGCCGGGACCACAGCTTCGAGCCCTTCCCCGCGTGGAAGGCGGTCAGCGTGGTCCCGCCCGCCGCGTAGACCCGCCGCCCGTCGGTCGCCACGGACTCGACCGTGCCCGGCTGCCGCCACAGGATCCCGCCGGAGGCCGCCCGGATCGCCGCCAGCCCCGTCTGGTCGCCCTGCCCGACGGGGTCCGGCACGGCGAGGAACTGCTCGGCGGTCGCGGCCAGCGGCGTCCACCGGGTCCCGGCCTGCCACAGCGTCCTGCCCGCGCCGACGGTCACCGCCGTGGTGCCCTTCGCGTCGTGCAGCAGCACCCACCCCGCGGACGACACCGGCCCGGCGAGCACCGCCCCACTGCGGCTCCACCGCTGCTCGCCGTTGCGGACGCCGTACGCGATCACCGTGTCCTCATTCGTCGCCGTCGCCCACCCGGACGTCACGACCGTCCCGCCGTCCACCACGAGCTCGTTGACGGGCGGCTCCTGCACCACATCCCACCGCCGCACCCCGGTCCCGGCGTCGAGCGCGAACAGGAACCCGTCGGGATCGCTGTTGGCGTAACACGACGACCCGGCGACGAGCAGCATCCCGTCGGCAACCACGATCCGCCGGAAGTCCAGGCTGTCGAGGATTCTGGTGTCCCGCCACACCTTCCTGCCACTGCCCGCGTCGAGCGCCGTGACCCCTTCGCTGTCCAGCACGTACACCCGCCCACCGGCCACCAGCGGCGGCGGCAGCGCGGGCGCACACCCTTCGGCCCCGGCCATGGGCGTCACCGACCACCGCAACTTCAGCTTGCCGACGTTGCCGGCCTTGACCACCCGCTCGTCCGGGTTGTACCCACCGTTCGCGGCATCGACCCCGTCATGCGTCCACCCTCCACCAACCGCCGGCGACGAGGTCGGCAGCGGCACCGGCCATGGCATGGGAGGCGGCGGTGGCGGCGGAACGATCCCAGCGACGGCCGGCACCGGCGCGACGGCGATGACGATTGTGGCGGCGATGGCGGCGTTGATGGCGCCGGCGGTCGCCAGCGCGGCGATCCGCCGCAGGAGCACGGTCATGACAACATCCCTCGGTCTGCACCGGGGGAGCGGTCGACTGACGTCCGCGACTCTACCCGACATTTACGAAATGTCGGGTAAATCTGGCGCTTGCGCCGGATTTACCCGGGAAGGCGGTCACCCGTGCCCGGCAACAGGGAAGGCGGCCACCCACGCCCAGCGGCACTTGCACCAGCGGCACCTGCACCAGCGGCACTTGCACCAGCGGCACCTGCACCAGCGGCACCTGCACCAGCGGCATCCGCCCGGCGGCCACCCAGCGCCCGGCGGCCGTGTCGAAGCTCCGGGCCTGTCCGCCGGTCCAGGTTCAGCCCCCAGCGCCGACCACCCACACCGGGCAGCCTCAGGCAACGATCAAGCGAAGCCGGCCCTCCCACCAAACGCCGTCCGCCCCCATCATCGTTGGTGGAAGCTCGCCGCCTCTGCCCTGTCGATCGAAGGACCGGAATGGCTGTCCGGACGACCACGGCCGTCCTTCGATCATCGGCCAGGGCGGAAGATCGCTGTCCGAGCACGCGAACCGCAACGCAGGGGGAGCATCACGCGAGCGTCAGCGGTAGCTCGCCACCCCCGCTGAGTTGAGCCGCCAGCGCCCGGGCCTGTGGCTCGGTGAACATCCCCGTCACCTGCACGTCCCCCGGAATGACCCCCACCACCTCCGGCGCCGAGATGACCGTGTTGTCCAGCACGATCGCCAGGCGCCCCTGCGCGCCGGCGAGATCCCTCGACAGGTTGGTGAACTTCGCCTGCGCGTCCGGCTTGAACGATGCCGTCACGACCCACGTGCCCTGCTCCGATCGGCCCGCCGAGGCGGAGCTGATGTCGGCGCCGGTGATCGTTGCCGGGTCCAGGAGCATCTTCGCCGGGCCTTCGCAGGCCACGACGGCCTCGCCGGCGACGTCGGCGGGGCGGCCGGCGAGTTGCTCGCAGCGGATCTCCGGGATCAGCAGTCGCATCCGCGCCGGCAGCGTCGCGACATCCTGCGGCGGCAGCGCGGCGAACGCGGCCCGCACCGACCCGGGCAGCGCCTGCGCCTCGCGCTCGGTGGTGACGGCGGCCGCCGCCGTTACGCATCGCCGAGCGTTGCCGCGACGGCCGGCGTCGATGTCGGTGGGGGCAGGGTCGTGGTGGCGGAGCCCGAGCCGTCGGCGGTCGCCGCGACCCGGCGCAGGTGCAGCCGGCCCGGCGCGGTGAGCGCGCGCAGCTGTGCGGCCGTGGTGCCGCGGGCGGTGAGCACGAGCTGCCGGTCGCCCGAGCGGGTCACCGACGGGTCGTCGAGCTTCGCGGCCTTCATGCGGGCGAGCACCATCGCCCGTGTCACCTCGAGGTCTCCCGTCCCGGAGGCGGTCACGGTCAGGCTGACCACGGGACCACCGCCGCCGACCCTCGACAGCACCAGCACGATTCCGGTGACCGCGACAGCCAGGACCGCCACCACCACCGCGACCAGCACGACCACCTGCCGCCCCCGCAACGCCATGCGGCCACTCTACGGGCGTCGATCAATCGGACGCGATCAAACAGAGACACGTAAATATTGATAAGGACTGTTGACAGTTTGCGTCGGGAAATGTTTGCTGATGTCGAATCCGTCCGGCCCTTCCACCGCCATGGGGAGCCCCGCGTGACATCGATGCCACACGCGTCCCGCCGGGACGTCCTCCGCCTTGCCGCGCTCGGCGGCCTGACAGGTGTCGCCGCCGCGGCAGGGGTCGGGCTGGACGGTGGGCCCGCGTACGCCGCGTCCACGTTCAGCCCGATCCGGCCGCCCGCCACGCCGCTGGCGGTCCGCTCGCCGTACCTGTCGACCTGGCTGCGCGCCGACACGCTGCCCGGGAACTGGCCGACGTTCTGGACCGGTGCCGCCACCGCGATGACCGGCATCGTGCGCGTGGACAACCAGCCGTACGTGTTCATGGGCTCGCCGAGCGGCGGCTGGCCGCTCGCGACGCAGACCGCGCTCGTCGTCACCGCGACCCGCTCCACGTTCACCATCACGGCAGGCGCGGTCCGCCTCGAGGTCGAGTTCCTCAGCCCGGTGGACCCCGCGAACCTGCGCCGCCAGTCGGTCCCGATGAGCTACCTGAGCGTCACCGCCATCGCCACCGACGGCGGCAGCCACGCCGTCAGCATCTACCTGGACATCTCGGGGGAGTGGGCGCACGGCGACCGCTCCAAGCAGATCACCTGGGCCACCCAGGTCGTCGGCGACCAGCGGGTCCACACCTGCACGCCCAGCGCCCCGACCGTGCTCGGCGAGGTCGGCGACCAGGCCGGCTGGGGCACCGTCGTGTTCTCCACCGACGAGGTCGCGGGTCTCACCTGGCAGACCGGCGCCGACGGCACCGTGCGCGCCAGAGGCGCCGGCAACGCCACCCTGCTCAACACCGGCGACACCGGCCAGCCCCGCGCCATCAACACGAACTGGCCCGTGTTCGCGTTCGCCCGCGACCTCGGCCAGGTCGGCGCGGCCACCGGCCCGGCCGTCGTGTTCGTCATCGGGCACGTGCGCACGCCGGCGGTGTCATACCTGGGCGGCAACCTCGACCCGTACTGGCGCACGCAGTGGGCGACGTGGCAGGACATGCTGCGCTGGTTCCGCGCCGACCGCGACGCCGCCCGCGCGGGTGGGGCCGCGACCGATGCGGCCGTCACCGCGGCCGCGCAGCAGGCGGGCGGCACCCAGTACGCGGCGCTGTGCGCGCTCGTGCTCCGGCAGGCGTTCGGGGGTACCGAACTGGTCAGCAGAGGCGGCGCGCCCTGGGTTGTGCTGAAGGAGATCTCGTCCAACGGGGACTTCAGCACCGTCGACGTCATCTACCCGGCGTTCCCCGCGTATCTCGCGCTGAGCCCGCGCTACCTGGAGCTGCTGCTCGCGCCGCTGTTCGACTACACGGAGGTGCAGGGGTTCGACAAGCCGTTCGCCCCGCACGACCTCGGCGTCTACCCCAACGCGTTCGGGCGGATCGGCACCGAGGAGGAGGACATGCCGGTCGAGGAGTCCGCGAACATGCTCATCATGGTCGCGGCGCTCATCGCCCGGATGCCCGCCGCGAAGGCCACCGCCTACGCGACCGCGCACCTGACCAAGCTGCGCCAGTGGGCCGACTATCTGGTCGCGAACCTGCCCGACCCCGGCAACCAGAACCAGACCGACGACTTCACCGGCTTCATCGCCCACAGCGTCAACCTCGCGCTGAAGGGCATCGTCGGCATCGCCGCGATGGACGCGATCGCCCGCGCCGCCGGCGTCACCACCACCTACGCCGCCACCGCGAAGGTCTACATCGGACAGTGGGCGGCGATGGCGCAGAACACCGGCCACACCCACCTGAAGCTCACCTACGACGGCGCCGACACCACGTGGAGCCTCAAGTACAACGGGTTCGCCGACCGGCTGCTCGGCACGAACCTCGTGCCGCCCGCGATCGCCGCCGAGGAGGCCGCCTGGTACCTGTCGCAGCAGCACGCCTACGGGGTGCCGCTCGACCCGCGGCACGAGTACACGAAGGTGGACTGGGAGCTGTGGACCGCCGGGTTCCTCGCCGCGCAGCCCGCCGCCCGCGACGCGCTCATCGGCAAGGCGTACCAGTTCGCGAACACGACCGGGTCGCGGGTGCCGTTCACCGACTGGCACGACACCAACACCGGCAATGGGCAGGGCTTCGCCGCGCGGCCCGTCATGGGCGGCGCCCTCGCGCTCATGACGCTGCGGTACACCCCCAACGGCCTCACCGGATCGTGGCCCTTCACGACCGGGGTCGCGGACGGCAGCGGCAACCGCAACGACCTCGGCGCCGGCGGCACCGTCAGCGGCGGCACGCTCGCGCTCACCGGCGCCGCCGCACCGGCCACGGCCCGCCCGGTCGTGCGCACCGACGGCGGCTTCACCGTCATGGCGCGGGTCAACCCCGGCAACCTCGCCGGGTTCCGCACCGTGCTCAGCCAGGACGGGCTGCGCCTGTCCGGGTTCTACCTGCAGTACTCCGCCGCCGACAACCGCTGGGCGTTCACCATGGCGGCCGCTGACACCGACAACGCCGCCGCTACCCGTGCACTGTCCACTGTGGTCCCCGCGGTCAACACCTGGGTGCACCTCACCGGGGTCCACGACGCCGACGCCGGGCAGCTGCATCTGTATGTCGACGGCACCCTGCAGGGCAGCGCCGCGTACAGCGCCGGCTGGCGCTCCACGGGCGGTCTCGCCGTCGGCCGGGCCAGGTGGAACGGCGCGCCCGCCGACTTCTTCATCGGCGCCGTCGACGACGTCGCCACGTTCGGCCACGCGCTCACCGCCGCCGAGGTCACCGCCGCCGCCCACCTCGGCGACGGCCTGGTGCGCGGCTTCGAGCTCGACGGCGCCGAGACCGGTCTCACCCTGTCCGGCGGCGCCGTCTACAGCGGCGGAGCGCTGGCCCTGACCGGCGGCGCGGCCACGAGCGCGGGCCCGCTGGTCGACACCTCCGGCAGCTTCACCGTGGCCGCGTGGGTCAACCTCACCGCGAGCACCAGCTTCGCCACCGTGCTGAGCCAGGACGGCGTCCAGGGCAGCGGCTTCTACCTGCAGTACTCCGCCGTCGACAACGCCTGGGCCTTCGCCATGCTGGCCTCGGACACCGCCGGCGCGGCCGCGACCCGCGCGGTGGCGCCGCTGCCGCCGCAGGCCGGCGGCTGGACCCACCTGGTCGGGGTCCGCGACGCCGCCGCCGGGCAGCTGCGCCTGTACGTCAACGGCGTCCTGGCCGGGACCGCCGCGAAAGGCGCCGCCTGGGCCGCGAGCGGCGCGTTCGCCATCGGCCGCGGGAAGTGGAACGGCGCGACAGCCGACTTCCTGCCCGGCCAGGTCGACCAGGTCAGGGTGTGGAGCCGCGCCCTGAGCACCACAGACGTCAGAGTCATGAGGTGAGGACATGCGCCGTGCCCTGATCACCCTGCTGCTGCTCGGGTCCGTGCTGCTACCCGCGCCGGCCGCGCACGCCGCGACCGCGATCTGCGCGCTGTACTGCGACACCCGCGACCCGTCCCTCGCCCGGCAGGAGACGTTCCCGGTCCCGGCCGTCACCGTCAACGGCCGGCGGCTGGTGCTGCACGTGTCCGATGTGGACGGTATGGCGTGGGGGAGCATCGACGCCGGGGTCCTCGGCGACGCGGTCTGGCTGGACCGGTCCTTCGACGGCGGCACCAGCTGGGAAGGGCTGCTGGGCAAGGCGTCGATCCCCGGCACGTGGACCGGCACCCGCACCCTCATGTACAACGTCGGCGACCCGTCGCACCACCGCCGCGGCGTGATCCGCGCCTGCGGTGACGCGCGGGGCATCGCCTGCACCGCCTGGTCCCACCTGCCGTTGTGCGCGCCGACGTGCGACGGGGCCGCCGGCGGTACCGACGCGGAAACGGTCAGAACAGTGGGACTGAACGGCCGCACGTTCGGCCTGCACCTGGACGCGGCAGGCATGGCCTGGGGCACCGTCAGCGGCGGCCGGGCCGGCGACGAGATCTGGCTGGACCGCTCCTGGGACGCCGGCGCGAGCTGGCCCGGCGGCTCCTCACTCGGCCGCACCACGGCGACCCGCACGACCAGGTTCAACACCGCCGATCCCACGTCGCTGCTGTACGGCGGCGCCGTGCGCGCCTGCGGGCGGGCCGTGGAGGGCCAGAACGGCGCGTGCACCGCGTGGGCCCGCCCGTCGTCCAACCGCGCCAGAGCGATGGCCGACGCGCTGATGTACTCCTACGACCCCAGCACCGCCTGGTGGCCGTCGAGCTGGTGGAACTCCGCGGTCGCGCTGCGCACCGTCATCGATTACACCGGCCGCACCGGCGACACCACGTACCTCTGGTCGGTGCGGCGGACCTTCGACGTCAACCGGGTCGCGTTCCCGGCCGGCGCCCGCTCCTCCGACCCGATCGACGGGCACTTCATCAGCCGCTCCATCGACGACAGCGCCTGGTGGGGCCTGACGTGGCTGGCCGCGTACGACCTCACCGGCGACCGTGCATACCTGGACGAGGCGGTCACCATCGCCGCGTACGTCAACGGCTTCTGGGACACCTCCACCTGCGGCGGGGGTGTGTGGTGGGACCGGGAACGCACGTACAAGAACGCGGTCACGATCGGCCTGTACGTGCGGCTCACCGCGGCCCTGCACAACCGCCTGCCCGGCGACACGACGTGGCTGCAGCGGGCCGTGACCGGCTGGAACTGGTTCACCGCCAGCGGCCTGGTCAACGCCGCCGGACTCGTCAACGACGGCCTCACCGCCGGCTGCGCCAACAACGGCCAGACGGTGTGGAGCTACAACCAGGGCCTCGCGATCGGCGCCGCGACGGAGCTGTACCGCGCCACCGGCACCACGGCCTACCTCGACCGCGCCCGGCAGCTCGGCACGGCGGCGCTCGCCTCGTCCCTGGTCCGCTCGGGTGTGCTCGCCGAGTCGTGCGACGCGACCGGCCAGACCTGCGACGACAACGCCAAGCAGTTCAAGGGCATCTTCATGGGCTACCTGGCGGAGGCGGGCGCCCAGTTCCAGTCCTTCCGGACCACCCAGGCCACCACCGTGTGGAACGGCAGGGACGGCCTCAACCGCGTCGGGTCCCGCTGGGCCGCGCCCTCGACCGGCGACTGGCGCACCCAGGCGAGCGCCCTGTCCGCGATCCTCACGGGTTGACCCGGACGGCGCCGGGGAGGTCGCCCGTGTCTGCCCAGCGGAATGCGGTGGTCAGGCCGCGCGGGTCGAGGTGCAGCGCGTTGAGGATGAGCCGGTGCTGGAACTCGGCGTAGACGGGTCCCTTGCCGTCGAACTCGCCACGCAGCGCCTTGCCCAGGCGCGCGGTGTCGACCTCGCCGGTGCCGAACCCGGCGAGCCGCACCGCGTCGTCCGGCGCCGGGCGGTCCGAGCGGTACCGGTGCACGAACCGGCCCTCCCGGTAGGCCTCCAGCTGCAGCCAGTCGGAGTCCTCGACCACGTTGGCCAGGGTCGCCCAGCCGGTCCCGGCGCCGATCCGCTCCGCCAGGTCACCGGGGTCGGCGAAGTCGAGGGCGCCCTCGCGCGGGATGACCGCGGTCCGGTTCGCCGCCGCCGGCAGCGCGATCGCGTCGACGCCGGCCGCCGTCAGCGCGTCGCAGACCGGGTCGATCGCGGCGGCCACGAGCAGCGTCTGGTAGCTCGTCCCCATGCCGTGACGGTACCGTGACGGCGATGGACGACTGGCGCAAAGACCGTATCCGGTCCGCACTGCAGGGGCGCAACCCCACGGTGCTGGCGCGATTGTCGTCGGGCTTCGCGGTGATCGGCGACACGCAGTTCCTGCCGGGCTACTGCCTTTTGCTCTCCGACGACCCCAAGGCCGACCGCCTCGCGGACCTGCCCCGGGCCCGCCGCCTGGCGTTCCTGGCCGACATGGACCTCGTCGGAGAGGCGGTGCAGATCGTCTGCTCGCGGCACGACCCGCAGTTCCGGCGGGTCAACTACAGCGTCTTCGGCAACCTCGACCCGATCCTGCACGCCCACATCCACCCGCGGTACGGGTGGGAGCCGCCCGAGCTGCTCCGCGGCCCGGTCAGCCACTACCCGGCGGCGGCGCGGATGGTGCCGCTGGGACCGGGCCACGACGGGCTCCGCGACGACCTCGCCACCGAGATCGCGCGGCTGAGCACCGAGTACGACGAGCTCGCCCGGATTCCGGAGGACTTCCCGGGCCTCTAGCAACGCGGTTGCTAGTTGCGGTACTGTCCGGCGCATGTCGGTCAGTCGATCCCTGCTGGGGCTGCTCGAAGGACAGCCGCAGTACGGGTACACGCTGCGTCAACGCTACGACCGCTGGTTCGCCGGAGGTCATCCCGTGGCCTCCGCCCAGGTGTACGCGTCGCTGCGCCGCCTCGCCGACGCCGGGCTGACCGAGCAGGTCGGCGTCGAGCCCGGCGGCGGCCCCGACCGGCGCCTCTACGGCATCACCGGCGCCGGCGTCGAGGAGCTGGAGCGCTGGCTCGCCGAGCCCGAGCTGCCCGACCTGCGCGCCTCCCGGCAGATCCTGTTCGCCAAGATCGTGGTCGCGCTGCTGACCAGCCGGCGGCCGCAGCACATCCTCGAACGGCAACGGCAGACGCACATGGCCCGCATGCGGCAGCTGCGCGACATCCGCGCCACCGGCGAGCCGATCGAGCAGCTCGACGCCGACTTCGAGATGTTCCACCTCGAGGCGGACCTGCGCTGGATCGATGCCGCCGCCCCGCGTCTCGACCGCATCCGCACGACCCTGCAGGAGAATGCGACCGTGCAGGAGAAGCCGTGCTGACCGGTGCGGGGCTTCGGCTCGCGTTCGGCCTCACCCAGGCCCTCGACAGCGTCGACCTGTCCGTGGACCGTGGCGAGGTCGTCGCCGTCATGGGCCCCTCCGGCGCCGGCAAGTCCACCCTGTTGCACGTCATGTCGGGGGTACTGGTCCCCGACGAGGGCTCCGTCGCCATCGGCGGGTACACCCTCGACCAGCGCTCCGACGACGCCCGCAGCGCGATCCGGCTGCGGCGCTTCGGGTTCGTGTTCCAGTTCGGCGACCTGATCCCGGAGCTGTCACTGCAGGAGAACGTGGAGCTGCCGCTGCGCCTGCAGGGCCGCGGCCGCGACGCCCGCGACGCCGCGACCCGCCTCCTCGTCGAGCTCGAGATCGCCGACGTCGCCGGCCGGCGCCCCGGACAGGTGTCCGGCGGGCAGGCGCAGCGCGCCGCGGTCGCCCGGGCGCTCGTGCACGACCCCGAGTTCGTGTTCGCCGACGAGCCGACCGGCGCCCTGGACAGCGCCGCCGGCGAGCTCGTCCTCGACGCGCTGACAGGCACCGCCCGCCGCCGCGGGACCGGGGTCCTCCTGGTCACCCATGAGGCACGCGCCGCCGCGTACGCCGACCGCACCGTCTTCCTCCACGACGGCCGCCTCGCCACCGACGACCGCCTCGGCGCGCCGTCATGAATCCGTGGCTGCGCCTCGGGCTGCGGCTCACCCTCGGCGGCGGCCGCCGGGCCTGGACGTGGATGGCGCTGCTGGCCTCCGGCGCCGCGATCGGCGCGGTCCTGCTGCTCGGCGCGCTCGCCGCCCCCGGTGTCGTCGACGCCCAGCAGGACCGGTACGAGCAACGCAACCCGCTGCAGGAGTTCGCCGGCAGCAGCGGGGGACTGCGCATCGCCGAGGTCCAGGACGGCATCGGCGGGCGCCGGCTGGTCAGGATCGCGGCCGCCGTCACCGGCACCGGCGGGGCACCACTGCCGCCGGGCGTGGCCGCGCTCCCGCGGCGGGACGAGGCCGTGGTCTCGCCCGCGCTCGCCGAGCTTATCCGCACCGACGAGCGGGCGCGCGCCCGGTTCCCGCAACGGATCATCGGCACGATCGGGCCGGCAGGCCTCGTCGCCCCCGACGAGCTGCGCGCCTGGGTCGGCGTCGACCCGGCCGAACTGGCCGACGGTGACGTCGTCACCGGATTCGGGCCCGGCACCGGACCGCCGGTGGAGCTGTGGACGGCGATCCTCGCCATGGCGGTCATCTTCGCGCCGTTCCTGCTGCTGCCCCTCGCCGTGCTGCTCGGCACGTGTGCCCGGATGTCCGCCGGCGCCCCGGACCGGCGCCTCGCCACGCTGCGCCTCCTCGGCGCCACCCGTCGGCAGGCACAACTGGTCACCGCGGCCGAGGCCGGGCTCGTCTCGGCGGTCGGCGCGCTGCTCGGCACGGCCGGGTTCCTGCTGCTGCGGCCGGTGTCCGGCACCTGGCACCTCGGCCGCTTCCACTGGTACCCCGCCGACATCCACACGCCGCCGGCGATGCTGGCCGGGGTCGTGGCGGTGCTGGTCGTCTTCGCCGTGTCCATCGCCACGTACGGTGCCCCGCCGCCGGATCCCCTGGCCGTGCACCGCGAGGAGCCGTCGCCGCGCCCGCATCCGGCCCGGCTGCTGGTGCCTGCGCTCGGGCTGGCGACCGTGGCGTCCGTGCTGGTGCCGGGGCTGCCGCTGGTGCTGCGCGGCCCGCTGTTCTTCGGCGGGGTCCTGCTGTGCGCCTCCGGCCTGCCGGCGGCCCCGGTCCTCACCGCGTGGACCGGCCGCCGCCTCGCCACCGCCGCGGTCCCGGTGCTGCTGCGCCTGGCCGGGCGCCGCCTGGACCACACCCTGTCCCACGCGCCGCGGCTGGTCGCGTCGATCGTCGTGTCGGTGTTCCTCGCCGGGGTCGGCCTCGCCGCCGCGGCCGGCTACGCCGACTGGCAGCGGACCGGCACCGCCACGGCGACGTTCGACGTGTACGGCCCCGCCGGCGACCTGCGCGCCGCGCCGGGCGTCGCCGGCCTGCTCGTGCGGTACGACATCGCGTCGACCGGCGACAGCGTCTTCGTCGGCACCTGCGACGACCTGCGCCACACCTTCCACGGCGCGGAGTCCTGCCAGGACGGCAGGGCGTACGACCTCAACGGCGGCTGGGACGACGAGGTCACGTTCGAGATCGGCGGCAAGGAGGTCGTCGTCGAGCTCGACCCCTCGCCGCTGGACGTGACCGCGCGGGGCGAGGAGTCCTCCGGCTGGCCGTCGGTGTTCGTGAGCAGCGGCGCCGTCCCTTCCGGCGCCACCCTGTCCACCAGGGCGCCCGCCGCGACCGTGACGCTCTCCACCGGCCCGCGCGCCATCGAGGCGTTCTCCCAGTACCTCGCCGTGCACCATCCGGCGACCCGCCTGGAGGGGCCCAGGGAGTTCTCCAGGCACCCCAAGGGGCACCTCGGCCTGCCGCTCGGCCTCGGCGGGGCGGCGGCCATGACCCTCACGTCCGTCGGCCTCGCCGTGGCGACGCTGCTTGCCGGCGCGGCGTTCGGGATCGCCGCCGTCGACCGGATCATCGAACGCCGCCGCGGCAACGCCCGGCTCACCGTGGCCGGCGCGCCCCGCCGGGTGGTCGCCGCGGCGGAGTTCGCCTCCGCCGCGATCCCGCTCGTCCTCGGCGTCGCCCTGGCGGCCGCCTGCGCGGTCACCGCGGTCGCCGTCTGGGCGCAGGCGCTGTCACTGTCCACATCGGACCTGCTGCGGGCCGCGGCGCCGGCGCTGTGGGCGGCCGCCGCGCTGCTGCCCGTCCTGGCCGCGATCGCCTCCGCCGCGGCCCGGCAACGCGTCACCGCCGACCTGCTGCGCCGTGCCTAACCGACCACCGGCGTGTTCTGGCAGGCGGTCAGCAGCCAGCGGCCGTCCTCCTTCGCCATGACGTAGACGGGACTGCCCTCGGCGGTGCCGTCGGGTCCGCTGGTCGTCTGCCGCACCCGTACCGCGGCCACGTCGGGGCGGATGAACAGCACGTCGAGCATCTCGTAGGTGACCGTCGTGCCGCGCATCGCGCCCGGCAGGACCTTGCGCGTGAAGACGCCGATCTCGTCCCGCCCCGTCAGGCGCCGGCCGTGACCGGTCGTCCAGATCGCGTCGTGCCGGAACAGCGCGATGAACTCCTCGGCCAGCTCCCGCTGCTGGGCGTGCTGCACCCTGGCGACGACGTCACGGATGGCGTCCAGTTCCGTATCCATGCCGCCCACCGTGCGACCTGAACCCCGCTTGAGGTCAAGCCGGGTCGAGGATCGCGGCGAACCGCTCCTCGGCCAGATCCAGCTGGCGGAAGATGTGCTGCTTCACCAGCCGCGACAGCGGCGTGTCCGGCCGGGCGACCAGCTCCCGCAGCACCGGCACCAGCGGCCGGTACTTCGCCGCCGACGACGCCACCTTCGGGCCGGTCGTGTGGATGACGCCGACGCCGTTGTCGGTGAAGTCGGAGACCTTCAGCACCCGCGCCCACGGCTCGCGTTCGAGGCTGTCGCGGACGTGCCGCCGGTACTGCTCGTGCTTGTCGGTGCCCGGGTCGTAGACCGGATTGGTGACCGCCTCGACCAGCCGGGCCGTGCGCGCGCCGAACCTCGCCGCGAGCACCGCCAGGGCCTGCTGCGCCGTCGCGCCGGGCGCACCGGCCAGCTCGTCGGGGTGGTCCTCGACGGAGTCGTGCAGGACCGCCGCCGCGATCACGTCGACGTCGCTGACCTCGTAGTGGTGCATGACCCGGATCGCGACCCGCAGCAGATGGTTCACGTAGGGCTCGCGCACCCGCCGGTCGTCCTGGTGCAGCCGCCCCGCCAGCTCCAGCGCGTCGGCCAGCCGCACCCGGGCGTCCTCGGCGAACCGCTGGATCTCCAGCCGGTACCGCTCGCGCAGCCCGTCCTCCCCGTAGACCTCGGTGATCGCGTGCATCGGCATCGTCGCGAGATACGCCGGATAGCTCATCGTCAACATATAGCGGATCACGGTGACGCCGCGGCATCCGGTGGTTGACTTGAACCTTGGTTGAGGTTGGAGACTCGTGCCGTGATGCGAGCTGTGTGGTGGCGTGCGGTCGGTCCCCCGTCGGTGCTGGAGCCGGGGGAGGCCCCCGAGCCGGTCCCCGGGCCGGATGAGGTGCTGATCCGGGTGGAGGCCGCCGGGATCACGTTCATCGAGACGCAGACCAGGGCCGGCAAGGCCCCGAAGGCAGGCGCGGTCCCGCCGGCCGTGCTCGGCAACGGGGTCGGCGGGACCGTCGCCGAGGTCGGTGCCGGCGGCGACCCGGCGCTGGTCGGCCGGCGGGTCGTGGCGAGCCTCAACGGCACCGGCGGCTACGCCGAGCTCGCCGTCGCCGCCGCCCGCAACGTGGTGCCGATCCCCGACGGCGTGGCGACCCTCGACGCGACCGCGCTGATCACCGACGGCCGCACCGCGCTCGGCCTGCACGAGCTCGCCGCGCCGCGGCCGGGGAGACCGTCCTCGTCGAGGCGGCCGCGGGCGGCCTGGGCAGCCTGCTGGTCCAGCTGGCCCTCGCCGCCGGCGCCCGCGTCATCGGCGCCGCGTCCGGCGAGCGGAAACTCGCCCTGATCCGCGACCTCGGCGCCGAGGCCGTCGACTACACCGTGCCCGGCTGGACCGACCCGGTGAAGGGCTTCGACGTCGTGTACGACGGCGTCGGCGGCACCATCGGACGCGAGGCCCTCGCCGCGACGGCCGCGGGCGGCCGGTTCGTCGTCCACGGCGCCGCCGGCGGCCCGTTCACCCAGCCCGGCGAGGGCGTGACCGGCTTCGGCTTCCCCGAGCTGATGCGCATCGGCCAGCGCGCACCGGAGCTGTCCGCCCGCGCGCTGCGGGCCGCCGCGGAGGGCCGGCTGCGCCCCGTCATCGGCCAGACGTTCCCCCTGGAGCGCGCCGCCGACGCCCACGCCGCCATCGAGTCCCGCCAGGTCCTCGGCAAGACACTGCTGATCATGTAGCGACGGGCGTCCCGGTGCGCGCGGCCCGGGCGGCGCCCCAGTCGTACAGCGCCTGCAGGACCGGGGCGAGGCTCGCGCCCTCGTCGGTGAGGCGGTACTCGACGTGGGGCGGGACCGTGCCGTGGTCGTGACGGGACACCAGGCCGTCCGCCTCCAGCTCCCGCAGCCGCTGTACCAGCATCTTCTCGCTCACGTGCGGCATCCGCCGGCGCAGCTCGCCGTAGCGGTGCACGCCCTCCTTGAGGTGGGCGAGGATCACGGGGCGCCAGCGACCGCCGATCACGTCGACGGCGAGCTCGACCGGGCAGTGGTAGCGCTTCTCCATCGTGCGGGCCCCCTACTTACCGGACGGTGCGTACTTGATCACCAACAGCGCGATGTGGTCGGGTGTTCCCATGGACGACGTGGACAAGCAGCAACCGCCGACGCTGTACGAGTGGGCCGGCGGGACCGAGGCGCTGACCAAACTCACCGAGGCGTTCTACCGCAAGGTCCCGCAGGACGACCTGCTCGCGCCGGTGTTCGCGCACATGCATCCGCGGCACGCTCAGCACGTGGCGGTGTGGCTGGCCGAGGTGTTCGGTGGGCCGGGGACGTACACGGCCGAGCACGGCGGCTACCCGTACATGCTGAGCCAGCACCTCGGCAAGGGCATCACCGAGCCGCAGCGGCGCCGCTGGGTGAACCTGATGCTCGACGCCGCCGACGAGGTCGGCCTGCCGGACGATCCCGAGTTCCGGGCGGCGTTCGTCGGCTACCTGGAGTGGGGGACGAGGCTCGCCCGGGACAACTCGCAGCCCGGCGCCGACCCGCCGCGCCAGGCACCGGTGCCACGCTGGGGATGGGGCGTGGCACCACCGTACCAACCGTGAGACAACGGGCCTGTCGGACATTTAGGCTGAAAGGGTGGGAGGCTATCAGCTGAGCGTCGACTTCGGCACCTCGAGCACCGTCGCGGTGCTCGCGGGGCCGGACGGCGTGCACCATCCGCTGCTGTTCGACGGCGAGGAGTTCCTGCCGTCCGCGACCTGCCTGGACAACGCGCCGCACCTGCTCGTCGGCCGCGACGCACTCGTCCTCGGCCAGGCGCACCCGGACCGGCTCGCCGCCTACCCCAAGCGCGCCGCCGACAGCGGTGCCGTCGTCCTCGGCGGCGTGGAGTGCCCCGTCGGCGACCTGTACGCGGCCGTCTTCGCCCGCGTCGCCGCCGAGGCCCGCCGCGTCGCCGGCGAGCCGATGAGCACCGTGACCCTCACACACCCGGCCTGCTGGGACCGCCGCCGCCAGGCGACCCTCACCCGGGCCGCGGCGAAGGTCGGCCTCAGCCCCACCCGGCTCCTCGCCGAACCGGTCGCGGCCGCCCTGCACGTCGTGGACTCCGGCATCCTCGAGGTCCCTGCCGGTTCGTCGCTCATCGTGTACGACCTGGGCGCAGGCACCTTCGACGCCGCCGTGGTGCGCCGGTCGGCCGGGACGTTCGAGGTGCTCGCCCAGCGGGGCCTGCCGGACGCCGGCGGCCTCGACCTCGACGCGGCCGTCGTCGCCCACCTCGGCAACCTGCTCGCCGACGACACCATCCGCTGGGAACGCCTCACCCGCCCGCAGACCGTCGAGGACCGCCGCGCCGCCCGCCGCCTCCTGGACGAGGCCCGCGTCGGCAAGGAGATGCTGTCCGTGGCGGAGTCCACCACGGTCCTGGTGCCGCTGTTCGAGGAGTCGGTCCCGCTCACCCGCGCCGACCTGGAGCGGATCGCCCGCCCCCTGCTGGACCGGACGGTCGCCGCGACCGTCGCCGCGACCGCCGAGCCCGGCGTCACCCGCGCCGAGGTCGCGGGCGTCCTGCTCATCGGCGGCTCGTCCCGGATTCCCCTGGTGGCGCGGCTGCTGCGCGACGCACTGGGCGTGGAGCCGACGGCGATCCGGCGCCCGAAGCTGGCGGTCGCGGACGGCTGCCTCCCGGTCTTCCCCGCACCCCGGCCCGCCGCCCCCGCCGCCCCGAGCCGGCCGTGCCCTGCGCCCGTCGCGGCGCCTGCGGTCACTGAGCCGCCCGCCGCCGATGCGCCGGATGCCGGTGTACCACCGTTCGAGCCGGCCGCGTTCGGTCCCGCGAAGGCGCCGGGGCCGGCAACCGGGGCGGTGCAGCCTCGGCAGTGGCCCGAGCCTCCTGTCGTCGAACTTATCGACGTCCCGGGCCAGCGCCCGCCGTCGCTCCTGGACCGCCTCCGCCGACGCCGCCCGCATCCGGCGGCCGCCACGACCCCGGCCGCCGGCGCCACGGCGCATCCGGCTGCTTCCGCGTCGCGGGGAACCGGGGCCACGGCGCATCCGGCTGCTTCCGCGTCGCGGGGAACCGGGGCCACGGCGCATCCGGCTGCTTCCGCGTCGCGGGGAACCGGGGCCACGGCGCATCCGGCTGCTTCCGCGTCGCGGGGAACCGGGGCCACGGCGCATCCGGCTGCTTCCGCGTCGCGGGGAACCGGGGCCACGGCGCATCCGGCTGCTTCCGCGTCGCGGGGAACCGGCGCCACGGCGCATCCGGCTGCTTCCGCGTCGCGGGGAACCGGCGCCACGGTGCACCCGGCTGCTTCCACGGCGCGCCCGCCCGCGGCGCCGCGGCCCGGGGTGGCTGGGCCACCGCCGCGGCCGGCGCGACCGCGACGAAGGCCGCACGGGTCAAGACCACGAAGGCGAAGGCCGCCAGGGCCGCGAAGATCACCGCCGGCACCCTCGCCGGCTCGGCGGTCGCGGTCGCCGCCGGCGTCTGGGTCGGTTTCGTCGTGGCACCGTCGGAGTCGTTCTCCACGATTCAGGTCGGCCAATGCGTCCGCCAGGACGGCGCCCAGGCCCGCCGCGTCGACTGCACGGAGGCCGACGCGTACACCGTCACCGCCCGGGTCTACCCCGCCGGCTCATGCCCCGACCCGGCCCAGCCCTACGCCATGCAGGAACGGACCCAGCTCTGCCTTGCCCCAGCGGCGCAGAACCCCGCCGTCCAAGAGCCCGCCGGTCGCAGGCCCATCGGCCCGACGCCTGCCGCCCCGAAGCAGACCAGCCCGAACCGCCACTTCGGCCCCTGATCCCTGTGGGTCGGACGTCACGCCCGCTCGACGTGTTGGGGTCGGGGGCGCGACAGCTTCGTGATGCGGTGCGGGAGCAGGCCTTCGCGCAGTGCCCACGGGCAGACGTCGACCCCCGAAACAGACCAGCCCGAACCGCCACTTCGGCCCCTGATCCCCGTGGCCCCGGACGTCCCGCCCGTTCGACGCGTGGGGTCAGGGGTGCGACAGCTCCGTGATGCGGCGCAGGAGCAGGCCTTCGCGCAGTGCCCACGGGCAGACGTCGACGTGGGTGATGTCGAGGGCCTCCATCGTGGCCGCGGCGACGACCGCCCCGGCGAGCAGCTGGCGGGACCGGCTGGCGGCAACCCCCGGCAGCGCCGCGCGCTCTTCGGGGCGCATCGCGGTGAGGCGCGGGATCCACTCGAGGAGGCCGCCGAGCGTCAGCCGCCCGTCGGCGCCCGCGACCCGGGCCAGCTGCTTGAACGTCTTGGACGTCGCGATGTGGCGGGCGCCGTCCGGCAGGCCCGCCGCGTGCGGCCGCACGGAGCGCAGGACGTGCCGGTGGACGGCGGCGACGTCGCGGGTGCGGGCCGGGTGGCACGGCAGCATCGTGCGGGTGATGCGGGCGGCGCCCAGCGGCAGGGAGACGGCGATGTCGGGCAGCTCGCCGGAGCCGGCCGCGATCTCGGTCGTCGCGCCGCCGATGTCCAGCAGCAGCACCGGCCCCGCGGGCCGGTCGAGCCAGCGCCGCACGGCGAGGAAGGTGACGCGGGCCTCGTCCTCGCCGCTGAGGGACCGCAGCTCGATGCCGGCGGCCTCGCGGACCCGGTCGCGGATCTCCTGGACGTTGGTGGCGTCGCGGATCGTGGCCGTGGCGAGGGGGATCAGGTCGGTGACGGCGTGGCGGCGTGACGCGTCGACGGTCTCGGTGACGGCGGAGACGAGCCGGTCGACCGCGTCGTCGGACAGCGCCCCGTCGTCGTCGACAGAGTCGGCGAGCAGCGTGGGTGCCTTGAGCCGGAACACCGACTGCGGCGGGCCTCCGGGACGTGCGTCCACGACGTGCAGGTGCGCGGCGTTGGAGCCCACATCGAGCACGGCCAGTCGCATCGGCACCCCCTCCCAGCGTCCAGGTCCATCCGGTCAAGACGCGCTACCCGAGCATTCTCCCACCGAAACATTGCGACCCTGTCACCGGAAACGGTCGGATCGGCGCCACGAGACGGAAGACACACCACAGTAGTCCATAGTGGACACTGCGGGTCAGGCCGGGACGTGCCCCAGGTCGACGATGCAGAACCGGTTGCCGTCAGGGTCGGCGAGCACCACGAAGTCGGGATCCTCCGGATACCTGTCCCACGCCACCCGCTGCGCACCCAGCGCCACCAGCCGCGCCGCTTCCGCCTCCTGCGCGGCGACGTCGGCGACGTGCAGGTCCAGGTGAATCCGCGGGTGATCCTGCGGCGGGGTCTCGTTGCGCTGCAAGGCGATCGGCGTCCCGGCACCGTCGGCGGGCACGAGGATCGTCGCCGCGCCGCCGAATCCCGTCTCGTGCAGCCGGTAGCCCAGCGCCTCCCGCCAGAACCGCACGGCCCGCGGCACGTCGTGAACACCCAGGACGATCGCACCCACAGTCAGCACAGCACCCATCCTGCCGCACTGCCGGCGTGCCGCAGCGCTCAGGCCTTCGGGGCCTCGAAGACGAGCATGGCGTCGGCGGGCGGGTCGCCGTAGATGGAGCGGACGGTGGCCTCCTCGAAGCGCGACTCGTCGGCGACGTTGATGAAGTCGCGGATCGCGGTGCCCGAGCAGTACGTGTCGGCGAGCGGCGCGCCGCGGCCGGCGATGACGTCGGGGACGTGCACGGTGCGGAAGTCGACGCTGTAGCGGGCCAGGCCCGAGGTGTTCGGGGTCGAGCGGTGCAGCTGGGCGCCGGAGAACAGCAGCACCTGGCCGGGTGCGGGCAGCACCACCAGCTCGTTCGGCGGGTTGTGGTCGGTGGCGCCGGGGCGGACCTGGGCCTCCTGCTTGACCGACGCGGCGGTGGTGAGCCGGCCGACGTTGTTGCGGTAGTAGTCGAAGTCGCCGGAGTTGTTGTCGACGGGCCGGTTGAAGCGGTCGAGGTCGAAGGACATCGCGTTGTCGTCGCGGGCCGGGAAGATCGGCAGCCACCAGTTGAGCTGCTGGTTCGGCGCGGAGTACCACACGTCGCGGTGCCAGGGGAAGGCGAACGCGACGCCGGTGGTCAGGTGGCCGACCGGGAACGAGGTGCGCGGCTTCGGCACGTCGAAGTGGGTCTCCTCGGCGGTGAAGCCGGCCTCCTCGATGATGTTGCGGACCAGCTTCTTGGACCGCTCGTCGTGGATGAACCGCGGCTTCCACGGGCCGAGCAGCGCGGCCATGGCGGTCGGCTCGAAGTGCTCGTGGGCGTGCTCCGGGTCGTGCGGCGCGAACAGCTCGGTGAGCTGCTGCCGGGCGTGGTCGACGAACTTGGCTACCGAGGGCAACTTCGTCATCACCAGCAGGTGACCGTCATACAGGCGTTGGCGGAGCACCTCGGGCGATGCCTGCAGGTCGACGTGAACGGCCATCTGACTTTCCTCCCCGAAGAAACATTCGCTGGTGAGCCTAGGCATCCCCTGGGTCCCGCGACAGCCGGGTCCCCAGTTGGTACCGGGTACGTCGGCTTTCTGACTGAAGCGGCTGGTACGTCCTCGGGTGATCGGCCGACCCGGTGTCGACGAACCGGCAGGTCAAGATCGAAATTGGCAAATGGATGGCAAACGATTGCCGCCTGGAGAGCCCGGTCACTACCGTCCGAGGCACATGTCCCCACCCCGCCAAATGAGGGAGATGCACCAATGCCCCATGCCCAGAAACGGGCGGCAAAAGCCCTGCTCAGCGCCGTACTGCTGCTCGGCGGCACCGTCGCGGTCCTCGGCGCCACCACCGGCGCCGCGCACGCGGCCTGCGGCACCAGCAACGTCGCGCTGAACAAGCCCGCCACGTCCTCCTCCAACGAGAACGGCAGCCTCACCCCGAACAAGGCCGTCGACGGCAACGTCAGCACCCGCTGGTCCAGCGCCTTCAGCGACCCCCAGTGGCTGCAGGTCGACCTCGGCGCCGCCACCGACGTCTGCCAGGTCGTCATCACCTGGCAGAACTCCTACGCCAAGGCGTTCAGCGTCGAGGTCTCGCCGACCGCCGCGGCCGGCAGCTGGACCTCGATCTACTCCACCACCACGAGCACGGGCGGCACGCAGACGCTCAACGTCGCCGGCACCGGCCGCTACCTGCGCGTCTACGGCACCCAGCGGGCGACCGGCTACGGCTACTCCATCAAGGAGCTGGCCGTCTACAGCGGCACGCCCACCGAGCCGCCGGTCTGCACGAACCCGCCGGTGTCCGGCGCGCTGCCGCCCACGTTCATCGTGTTCGACCCGTCCATGTCCGCGGCCAGCATCCAGGCCCAGGTCAACACGGTCTTCGCCCAGCAGGAGGCCAACCAGTTCGGCACCCAGCGGTACGTCCTGGCGTTCAAGCCCGGCACGTACAGCGGCATCAACGTCAACACGGGCTTCTACACCTCGGTGATCGGTCTCGGCCGCAACCCCGACGACGTCGTCATCAACGGCGACGTCACGGTGGATGCCGGCTGGTTCGGCGGCAACGCGACCCAGAACTTCTGGCGGTCGATCGAGAACCTGTCGATCGTGCCGAGCAACGCCAACAACGGCGACCGCTGGGCCGTCGCGCAGGCCGCACCGATGCGCCGGGTGCACATCCGGGGCAAGCTCAACCTGGCCCCCAACGGCTACGGCTGGGCCAGCGGCGGCTACATCGCCGACAGCAAGATCGACGGCAGCGTCGGCCCGTATTCACAGCAGCAGTGGTACACCCGCGACAGCTCCATCGGCAGCTGGGTCAACGGCGTGTGGAACATGGTGTTCTCCGGCGTGCAGGGCGCACCGGCGAACAGCTTCCCCAGCCCGCCGTACACCGTCGTCGGGAACACCCCGGTCATCCGGGAGAAGCCCTACCTGTACCTCGACGGCAGCACCTACCGGGTGTTCGTGCCGAACCTCCGCACGAACGCGATCGGCACCACGTGGTCCGGGGGCTCCACGCCGGGCTCGTCCATCCCGATCTCGGACTTCTTCGTCGTGACACCGGGCACCGGTGCCGCCACGATCAACGCTGCCCTCGCCTGCGGTAAGCACCTGTTCTTCGCCCCGGGCGTCTACCACCTCAACCAGACGCTCAACGTCACCAACCCGAACACCGTCATCCTCGGTGAGGGGTACCCGACGCTGATCCCGGACAACGGGGTCAACGCGATGACCGTCGCCGACGTCGACGGCGTGAAGATCGCCGGCGTGCTCTTCGACGCGGGCACCGTCAACTCCGACACGCTGCTCACCGTCGGTCAGGCCGGCTCGTCCGCGGGCCACTCCGCCAACCCGACCACGGTCCAGGACGTCTTCTTCCGCATCGGCGGCGCCGGCCCCGGCAAGGCGACCAAGAGCCTGGTCGTCAACTCCAACAACACGATCATCGACCACATCTGGGCCTGGCGCGCCGACCACGGCGCCGGCGTCGGCTGGACCGTCAACACCGCCGACCACGGCCTGATCGTCAACGGCAACAACGTCTCGGCGTACGGCCTGTTCGTCGAGCACTACCAGAAGGACGAGGTGATCTGGAACGGTCAGGGCGGCCGGACCATCTTCTTCCAGAACGAGAAGCCGTACGACCCGCCGAGCCAGTCGGCGTGGCGGACCGGCGCCCGCGGCTACGCGGCGTACAAGGTCGCGGATACCGTCACGTCACACGAGGCATGGGGGATGGGCAGCTACTGCAACTTCACGGCCGACCCGTCGATCGTGAACGAGCACGGCTTCGAGACCCCGGTGAACCCGAACGTGAAGTTCCACAGCCTGCTCACGGTCTCGCTCGGCGGCAAGGGCACGATCGCCCACGTCATCAACAGCACCGGCGGCCCGGCCCAGGGCACCAACACAGTTCCGGTGTATCTGGTGAGCTTCCCGTGAAAGTTTTCAGTTAACACCGTTTGACAATCCTGTTCCATCGACGTACAACTCTGTGAGAGCGCTCTCAGCAGGCTTGCCCGGGTCGGCCGCCACCGACCCGGGCGCGGCCACTCTGGAGCGGGGCCCGTCCGGCATGGGAGCGCCGGACGGGCCCATCTGCTTGCGGCCCGAACCGGGTCAGACCAACGCATCCTCGTAGCGGCCCACCCCCGCGGGCGACTTCGCGGGCGGGACCCGGCCCGGCCACCAGGCCGCCCTGCCGAGCAGGGTCATCGTCGCCGGGACCAGCAGCATCCGGACCACGGTCGCGTCCAGCACGATCGCCACGACCAGACCCAGCCCGATCTCGCGGATCGGTGCGAACCCGCCCAGCAGGAACCCGGCGAACACCACCACGAGCAGCAGCGCGGCCGACGTGACGATCCGGCCGGTCTGCTGCAGGCCGACGGCGACCGAGCGGCGGGAGTCCGCGCCGGTGAGGCGGTGCTCGCGGATGCGGGCGAGCAGGAACACCTCGTAGTCCACCGACAGGCCGAACGCGATCGCGGCGACCAGGACCGGCACGGTCAGGTCGATCATGCCGAGGTCGCCGCGGTCCTGGAAGACGAGGGTGACCACGCCCAGCGCAGCGCCGATGCTCAGGATGCTGGTGAGCACGGCCTTCAGCGGCAGCAGCAGCGAGCGGGTGAACGCGGCGAGCAGCAGCACCGTCGCGGCGACGACGATGAGGGCGGCGAGGGGGCCGTAGTCGGCGAGCATGCCGCGGTAGTCGACGAGGCGGGCCGCGTCGCCGGTGACCAGGACCTCGAAGGGTGCCGCCACGGAGCGGACGGCGGTCACGGTCGCGCGACCCTGCGGGGTTTCGGGGCGGTGCACGGGCGTCGCGCGGACCAGGGAGATCGACGGCGACACCGGCTCGACCTGCACCGCGGAGACGCCGGGGACGCCGCGCACGCGGTCGGCGAACTGCACCGTCGAAGGGTCGGTGGCGGGGGAGCGGACCACGGCGAGGATGTCGTCGGGGCCGACGAGCGCCGGGTAGTGGGCGGCAAGCTGGTCGTACTGCTGGCGGGTCTGCGTCGAGGACGGCAGGGCGCGGGCGTCGCTGTTGCCGAGGCGCATGTGCACGGCCGGGACCGCGAGGGCGAGCAGGCCGGCGGCGGTGAGGACGGTGGTGAGGACCGGGCGGCGCTGGACGGCGACGGCGATCCGGCCGAAGACCCCGCCGCCGGCCCGCTCCGCCGCGGGACGGACCCGGCGGCCGACGAGCGCGAGCACCGCCGGGAGCAGGGTGAGCACGGCCAGCATGTTGACCAGCACGACGCCCGTACCCGCGAGACCCATCGAACGCAGGAATGCGTCGGGGAACACGGCCAGGCCGAGCAGGCTGGCGGCGACCGTGAGGCCGGTGACGGCGATGGTCCGGCCGGCCTTGTCGACGGCGGCGGCGAGCGCGGTGGCGACGTCGTCGGTCGCCGCGCGTTCGTTGCGGAACCTGCTGATGAGCAGCAGCCCGTAGTCGACGGCGAGGCCGACGCTGAGCATGGTGGCGACCTGGATCGCGTAGACGGAGATGTCGGTGCCGAAGCTGAGCGCGTACAGCAGGCCGAACGTGCCGCCGATCCCGGCGAGCGCGACCAGCAGCGGCATCGCACCGGCGAGGATGCCACCGAACACGACGACGAGCAGGATGAGCACGACAGGCAGCGTGAACAGCTCGGCCCGCTGCACGTCGGACTGGGCCTGCGCGGAGAACTCGCTGTCGGTCAGCGGCCCGCCGGTGACGGTCACCCTCGCGGGGTCGACGGCCCGCAACCGATCCGCGACCTTCGCAGCGGCCTCGGTACCGGACGGCGCCACCGTCACCTGCAGCAGCACCGCCTTGCCGTCGGCGGACGGCAGCGGCGTGCCGACCTCGGTGACGCCGGCCATGACGCGCACCTCGGTCAGCGCGGCGGACAGGTCGACACCGCCGGTCGCGACCACGGTCAGCTGCGCGGGCCGCGGGCCGGCGGCCTGGTCGCGCAGGTCCAGGGCCCGCTCCGTCTCGGAGCCGGGCACGGTGGCGACCTGCGCGGTGAGCTTCATGAACACCCCGCCGCCGACGCCGAACCCCACGGCGACGACGGCGACCCAGAACACGATGACCATCACGGGCCGGCGCAACGCCAGCGCTGTCAGCATTCGGAACATGGCGTCGATGCTCGTCGCCGCACCGCGCCGGCGCGTCGCCGTAGGGAGCGGTCTTCGCCCTCCCTCTCAGGAGTGAGCCGGACCGCAGGAGTGAGCCGGACCGCAGGAATGAGCCGGACCGTCCTGCCGATGATCATCTACGCTCAGCGACTGTGACGACCTGGCTGGACCCTGACCGAGCGTGCTCATGCCACATCTGCGCGCCCGACCGTACCGACGACGGATGCCTGGACTGGCGCGACGCGACCGCCGCGCTGATCCGGCGGCACGGCTGGAGCGTCACGGGGATCGACGCGGAGCACGACGTGCCCGCATGGGCGTGCACCGTCGGCCTCTGGCACACGCTCGGCAGTCCGGAGCTCGCCATGTTCGGGCTGGGGCTGCGGGACATGCAGCGCTGGCTCAACCGGCTCGCCGGGCAGATCGAGGCCGGCCGCCCGCTGATCGCCGGCCAGCCGCGTGACGATGTGCTGGACGGCTTCGCACTGGAGATCAGGCCGGTGCACGCCGACTGGTATCCGCGGCTGCTCGGCTCCGCCCTGAACTTCTACCAGCGGCCGCCGCTGCCCGTCGTCCAGGTGGTCTGGCCCGACCGCACCGGGCTGTTCCCGTGGGAGGCCGGCAGCGGGGACAACTGCCGGGCGGACCAGCCGAACGCGTGGCTTGCCCGGGACGAGCACCCGCCAAGCATCTGGTCGGACCTCGACGACGTCATGCCGTGGCCGTTCACCGGCGCCGGAGCGCGCACCCCGGTGTTCACCCTGCACCGGGTCGTCGCGGGCGCGCAGGTCAGCGGTGTCGTCTGCGACCACGACGGGTCCTGGCAGTTCCTGGACGGCGGCGCCGTCACCCGGGCGGACATCACCACCGCTCACCTGCACCACGTGCTGGCCCGCCAGCCGCACATCCGCGCGGTCGCCGACCTGCGCCCCGGCGAGCAGGCGTGGCTCGCCGAGGACGGCACGTGGCACCGCAGCCAGGTCGGAGCGGACCGGCCCGCGTGACGGGCCGGGTCAGAGCTCGTCCCACGGAACGGAAGACAGGGCGCCGGTGACCATGGACATAAGGGCGTCGTCGACGTCGAAGACATGCTCGTCGATGGCGGCGACCGGCACGACGCCGATCGAGTTGGCGACGAACGCCGCCCGGTAGGCGCCGAGGTCCTCCAGCGTCACCTCGGCCCGGCGCGACGGCAGCAGCGGCTCCAGCAGCTGCATGGTGATGCCCGGCAGGGCCGGCGCGTCCGGCCACACGACGTGCGTACCGTCGAAGAAGGCGATGTTGTGGACCGCGGTCTCGCTCACCGAACCGTCCGGGCCGGTCAGCAGCGCGTCGTCGAAGCCGTGCTCGACCGCGGCGCGGCCCCAGTAGATCTGACCGAACCCGCCGAGGTGCTTGATGTGCGCGACGGGACGCTGGTACGGCACCGACATCAGCCGCAGCGGCGCCGGCGACGGGTACACCGGCTGGCGGACCGCGACGAGCACCGACAGCACACCGCCCGGCGCCGGCTGGTACACGTTGACCCGCACGGCCGCGTCGGGCACGTCGCGGACCGCGTGGCGCAGCAGCGAGCGGGCGTGCGCAGGCTCCAGCGGCACGTCGAACAGGGCGAGCGACGCCGATGCCAGGCGGCTCAGGTGCAGGCCGAGGCCCTGCACCCGGCCCGATCGGACCTGGAACGCGGTCAGGTGGCCGTAGTTCACCAGCGCCGGGAAGTACAGCTCCTCAGGCGTGGGCGAATGCCCGTCGATCTCCAGCCGGATCAGACCGTTCATGATCGGTCACCATAGTCCGCACGACCTGCTCAAGGTCGATGCGGGACAGCATCCGGCCGCCGATCTTCACCAGCGCACTGCCGGCCAGGGAAACCGGCGCGCCGGGGTCGGCGTCGGCGCGGCACTCCTCCCACACCGACTCCTCGATCGCCCGCAGGTGCGCCACGATGAACCCGACGCGGGTGCCGCGGGCCTCGATGAGCAGCACCCTGGCGGTCGCCTCGTCGAGCTCGACGTGCCGGCCGAGGAGACTGGTGAGGCAGATCAGCGGCACGGACGCGCGCTGGTGGGTGAAGACGCCGCGCACCGCGCGCTGTCCATGAGCTGGTCCACGATCTGCGACTGCAGGTGCCACACCTCCTCCAGCCGTTTCCCGGCCAGGTCGGCCAGCGGCAGGTCGGTGGTCTCCAGTACCCGGTCGTTCACCGAGACGACGGTGCCGTTCTTGGCGTTGAGCACCACGATCATGCGCTCCTGCACCAGGAGACTCAGCGACGCCTCGGCCAGGGCCGGACCGTGGGTGTCGTTGACGAGGCCGATCGGGTCCGGCACGGGTGCTCCTCGGGTACCGCGGCGGTGCGAGCATGATGCATCGTGATGTTCGGCGGGACACCCCCGGCCTTGAGAGGAAACCGCTCCTACGACTGAGGCGCCCCCGGCCGGGCGGCGGACACAATGGCTGCCATGCGCATCCGGGCCGTGGACATCCTGATCACCGTCGCGGTCACCGCCGCGAGCGTGTATCCCGCCGCCCGGTGGGGCACGACCGCCGACGTCGCGCTGTCGCTGCTCGCCTCCGTGCCGCTGCTGTGGCGCCGGCGGGCCCCGGTCCTCGTCGCGCTGATCTGCGGCATCGGCACCACCTGGCTGTCGATGCAGGACCGCCTGTTCGACCTGCCCTACGGCCAGCTCGTCGCCACCTACACCTGGGCCGAGCTCGCCACGTTCCGCTGGCGGTTGTTCGCCGCGGCCGGCACCGTGATCGGTGTCGCGCTGTCACTCATCGTGCCGCAGGAGAGCCCGCCGTCCATCGGCTACGTCGGCATGATGTTCGTGACCGCGTACGCGCTCGGCACCGGCGTGCGGGCCCGCCGCGACCGGATCGCATTCCTGGAGGAGCGCACGCTGCGCCTCACCGAGGAACAGGCCGCCGCGGCCGCCGCCGAACGGGCCAGGATCGCCCGCGACATGCACGACGTGCTCGCCCACTCCGTCGGGCTGATGGTCGTGCAGGCCGAGGGCGGCGCCTCCGTCGTGCGCAGCGACACCGCCCGGGCCGAGGCCGCGTTCGACGCGATCGCCGACACCGGCCGGGAGGCCCTCGTCCAGCTCCGGCACGCGCTCGGCGTCCTGCGCGAGCAGCGGCCGGACCCGCCCGGCCTGGACGCCGTGGCGTCGCTGGTCGAACGGGCCCGCCGGACGGGTCTGGACGTCACCCTCACCCGCGACGCCGTGCCGCCCGTGCCCGCGGACGTCGGCGCCACCGCGTTCCGGATCGTCCAGGAGGCCCTCACGAACGCCGTCAAGCACGCCGGGGCGCGTCATGTCGCCGTGGTACTGGCAGCGGAAGGCCCGTCGCTGCGGGTACGGGTCCGCGACGACGGCCGTGGCGGCGTGCCGAAGCCCGGCGGCCACGGCCTGTCCGGCATGGCGGAACGGGTCGCGGCGGCCGGTGGCACCCTGCGGACCGGGCCGGTGGAGCAGGGCCCGGGGTTCGAGGTCTCCGCCCTGCTGCCGGCCGGGTAGGTTGACCGCCGTGCTCAACGTGGTGGTCGCCGACGACCAGGCCCTCGTCCGTGACGGCCTGTGCATGATCCTGTCCTCGCAGCCGGACATGACGGTCGTCGCCGAGGCCGCCGACGGTGTTGAGGCCGTCTCCGCCGCCCGCGCCCACCGCCCGGACGTGGTCCTCATGGACGTGCGGATGCCGAACCTCGACGGCATCGGCGCCACCCGCGAGATCTGCGCCGCCACCGGCGCCCGCGTCCTGGTCCTCACCACGTTCGACCTCGACGAGTACGTCTACGACGCGCTGCGCGCCGGCGCCTCCGGGTTCCTGCTCAAGGACATGCACCGCACCGAGCTCGTCGCCGCCGTGCGGACCGTCGCGGCGGGGGAGTCGCTGCTCGCGCCGACCGTCACCCGCCGGCTCATCGCCGACGTCCTGCGCCACCGGGCGGCGGCGCCGCTGTCGACGCTCGCCCCGCTCTCCTCGCTCACGCCCCGGGAGCTGGACACCCTGCGCCAGGTCGCCCGTGGCCTGTCCAACGCGGAGATCGCCGCGGAGCTGTTCGTCACCGAGCACACCGTCAAGACGCACGTCTCCAGCGTCCTGACCAAGCTCGGGCTGCGCGACCGCGTGCAGGCGGTCGTCGTGGCGTACGAGTCCGGCCTGGTCCGGCCCGCCGGCCCGATCTGAGGCATGTGTACCGTTGGGCGGTGGACCTCCGCTCCGGCCCCCTCGAAGAACGCGAGGAGCAGCTCTACCAGCTCCTCGACCGGCTCCGCGACCACGGCGACGAAACCGCCGCCGCCGCGGTCCGCACCGTCGTGCGCGACTACCAGGATCATCACCGCTCCCTGTACACCAGGGCGCTGAACCAGGCGGAGCTCTTCGTCGACGAGTCGCTGCGCGCGCCACTGCTCGCCGCGCTCACGGACACCCGGTACAACTGCCAGGCGTGGGCGGCGATCGGCTGCGCGGCCGGCGGCTTCACCGAGGCCGTGCCCGCCCTGGTCTACCTGGTCGACGACCACGACTGGAACGTGCGTGAGCAGGCCATGCGCGCCCTCGGCCGGCTCGGCGACGCCACCGTCGTGCCCGCGCTCGCCCCGCTGCTCGCCGACCCGCAGGAGTACACCCGCCAGCACGCCGCCGACGCCCTCGGCGAGATCGGCGGCCCCGAGGCCCTCGCCGCGCTGTGGCACGAGTTCGAGCACCGGCGTTTCGCCCGGATCGGGTACGTCGCCAGCAACCTCGCCCGGTTCACGCCCGAGATCCTGCCCCGCCTCGAGCAGGCCACCACCAGCCCCGACCCCAACCAGCGGTACTGGGCGGCGATCGCGCTGGGCTCCACCGGCGACGAGCGGGCCGCGCCGACCCTGGAGCACCTCATGGCCACCGACCACGCCGCCACCGTCTTCGACGGCCGGGTCGACGTCGCGGCCAAGAAGGCTCTGCGCACCCTGCGCCGCATCCAGACCGCCATCGCCGCCCGCGGCTGAATCTGCTGACCGCAGAGCACCCTTCCGCTGCGGGCCCCCGCCGCGGTCAAGTGGGTGGATGAGCATCGGCGTGCGCTCCTCGCCCTATTGGCCCGTCGTCAGCCACCCGCAGCTGGGGCGGGTCCTGCCCGGACTGGTGGTCTCCGCCCTCGGCGACGGCATGTCCCTCGTCGCCGTCACCTGGCTGGCGCTGCAGCTGGCGCCGGACGCGCACCGCGCCACCTGGGTCGCGGTCGCCGTCGCCGCCTACTCTGCCACGTGACGCTGCTGGCCGTGTCGTCGCTCCTCGCGGCCTGGGGCTCGGCCGGGCACTACACGCTCATCGCCGAGCTGCTGCCGCCCGTACACCACCTGCCGGCGAACGCCGTGATGACCAGCATCGCCAACGTCGCCACCATCGTCGGCCCGCCGCTGGCCGGGCTGCTCATCGGCTGGACCAACCCGGCGACCGTCATCGCCGTCGACGCGGCCAGCTTCGCGGTGCTGGCGCTCACCTACCGGCTCGCCGTCCCCACCGACGCCCCCGCCGCGCCGGCCACGCCGGCGGCGGGCGGGTTCGGCGTCATCCGCGCCAACCGGACGCTGCTCGGCCTGCTCGTCCTCTCCTTCGCGTTCTTCTTCCTCTTCGGGCCGTTCTACGTCGCGATGCCGGTCCACGTCGCCTCCGACCTGCACGCCCCGGCGACCGTCCTGGGCGCCTACTACACCGCGTTCGGCGCCGGCGCGCTCCTCGGCGGGCTCGCCACCGGCTACCTGAGGCGCTGGTCGCTGTGGCCCACCACGATCGGCATCGTGCTGGCCTTCGGCGCCGCGATGCTCCCGCTCGGCCTCGGCGCGCCGACCGTCCTCGCCGTCACCAGCTTCGCCCTGGCCGGTTGTGTCTGGGCACCGTACATGTCCACGTCCATGGCCCTGTTCCAGCGCACCACCCCGGCCGGCGACCTGCCCCAGGTCCTTGCCGCCAACGGCTCGGTCCTGGTCCTCGCGGTCCCGGTCGGCACCGTGCTCGGCGGCCCGCTCGTCGCCGGCCTCGGCGCCCGCGAGACCCTGCTGGTCTGCGCGCTCGCCACCATCGTCCTGGGCCTGCTCGCCGCCCTGCTGGTCGTGCGGCGCTGATTTTCTGTCGTACCCATGTGGTGGTATCGACGGCATGGATGTGGTGGTGGAGCGGCACGGTTCGCAGTTCCGGCTGGTGCAGGTCGCGGACGAGCTGGTGCCCGCGGTGCGCAAGGCCGCGTTCGCCTCGCGCGACGGCTACTGGTTCAAGGAGTTCCCGGCCGGCACCCCGCACCTGGACCACGCCTGGACGAATTTCGAGCGGCTGATCCTGCCGATGCTGCGCCAGGCCGCCGGGCTCGACCCGGTGCCCTGGGACACCGCTCTGGAGGAGGTGTGCCGCCGCCTCGACCCCGCCGGCATCGACTGGTGGCTGGTCGGCAGCGCCGCCCTGGCCGTGCGCGGCATCCCCGTCACCCCCGGCGACCTGGACCTGGTCGTGTCCGACGCCGACGCCCGCCGCGTGGGCGACCTGCTGCTCGACGGCCTCGTCGAGCCGGTCGCCCCCGCCGACTGGTTCTGCCGCTGGTGGGGCCGGGCGATGCTCGGCGCGCGGGTGGAGTGGGTCGGCGGCGTCGGCCCTGCCGCCGACGAGCCGGAGACGACCGACTTCGGCCCGACGGCCGCCGCCCGCATGCAGGTCGTGCCGTGGCGCGGCCGGCAGCTCCGGGTGCCGCCGCTGGACCTGCAACGCGCCGTCAGTCTCCGCCGCGGCCTGCACGACCGGGTGCGGCTGATCGACGCCTTCACCGCCGGCACCGTCGCATCCGCCTGAGGCTTGATCGTGGCCTGTCCTGGCGTCTGGTGTTCGGGCCATCGACGGTTTCTGGTCAGAGGTCGCGGAATCGCCAGGCGGCCCCGAGGTCTCCGGCGTGTGCCCGCTCTCGCAGCTCGTCGATGCGGCCCAGCATCGCCACCGGCCCTACCTCTGCGTCTTCCGTGTCCTCTTGGTCACCCGAGCCAATGACCGGGCCGGTCAGGGACTACCGGTCGCCTGGCGGCGGTCCGGGCAGGAGGCGGCCCATCATCACGAAGTTGATGAATGTCCGGGCGCCGACGTGCAGGTGGCTGCCGTAGTCGACGTGGGCATTCGGGGTCTCCGCGGTCGGTGCCGGCAGCTCCGCATGCCGCCACTGGACCTGCAACGCGCCGTCAGCCTCCGCCGCGCCCCCGCACTGCCGGGTGCGACTGATCGACGCCTTCACCGCCGATCGCCGACTGTTGCGCCGTTGAGTAGTCAATCGGCAACATTCAGCGATAACGATCTGCCGATATGTCGATCGATCGATCAGATTTGAGGCTCGATCATCTCTCACGGGGAGGCAGGATGGCGCCACAAAGCGCTGCCCGAAGGGCGGTAGCAGCAGGGAACCTGCTCGCGGTCGGCATGACCGCGTCGGCAATCGTCGGGTGCTCGCTGTTGGCACCCGCAGCCGCAGGTGCGGCCCCAGCCGGGCCGCCGGCCCAAACGCCGGGTGAAGCCAACATGGTGCTGGCCGGCTTCGACGAGGCGGCCGCCAAGGCCAACGGCATGGAGATCGTGACATTGCCGGACGGGGCCCGCGCGTCGGTTCTCCGCAAAGGCCGCTGCGGCTCGGGCGGGCACGTACAGGCCCACCACAGGGGTACTGCCCCCGAAGTCCGCAGGCGTCCCGGCCAGCAACTACGGCGAGATCAGTGGCAACTGTGGCACATCATGGGTGAACCTCAGCCCGACCGGCAATGCCTGGGCGACCCTGACCTCGGGGGTGCGGCTGGTCCCGGACGCAGGTGGCGTCTGGGACGTCCACTGGACCGTCGAAATCAAGGACAATGGTGGTACTTCGGCGCCCTACTACGATGAGTATGACGGCTTCACCGGATCGTTCTCGTGGACGCTCTACGGCCAACCGTTGCACCTGACACCGGGACCGGCCAGGGCGCGGGTCACCGGGGGAAGCTTCGTGATCACCTCCGAGGCATGGGTCTGCTTCTCCTACTCGCCCAGCACGACGACAACCATCAACTGAGGTCATAACGCTGCGGGTGCCGTCGCACGTCGGCGGCGCCTGGAGCAGGCCGCGATGGCAGAATGGGGTCCGGCCACGGCACGGGAGGTGCGGCGCATGGAATCCGATCAGTTCCGCACGGCGGGCGAGATGCATGCCACCCAGACCGGACGCATCCGGCGGGCGCTGGAGGGCAGTGGCATCGGGGTCGTCGCGATGTCTGCGGCGATCCGCCCCGCGGAGCCGCTGTTCGGCGGGCTGCGCCGCGGCAACGGGGCGGTGCTGGGAGTCGAGGTCGTCCACAGTGCCGGCGACGTCCAGGTCGTCGTGGAGACCGCGCGGTGGTCCGGGGGCCGGCCGCTGCGCTGGATGGTCGAGCGGCAGCTGCGCCGGGCGGGTGAGCGGTTCTCCGCGCTTGCCTGGACCGAGGAAGACGCCGCCGTAGTGGTCGACGGCGTGCCGGTCGCGGGCCGGATGATCCGGGCGGGCGAGCGGTGGTGGGCGGCCCGCTGCAGGGCGGGAGAGCTGGAGATCAGCGTCGGCGCCCAGGACTGGCACCCGGACGTGATCGCCGTGGAGACCGTCGCCGACGTGGCGGCGATGCTGGACCGTCGCCGGGCACCGGCCTCGTCGGGCGCTCAAGAGGCACCGGCGGCAGAACCGGTCCCGGATCGCCTGAGCCGGGAGCCGCACCGCGCGCTCGTCGACATGGTCCTCACCGCCACGCAGGAGCACGCCGACTGGCTCGCCGACGGCGGGACGCTGCCCGACCTGCCGCGGTACTGGTCGACGCTGTGGCGGGCCGCCGTGCAGCGCCACACGGAGCTGACCGACGAGCCGGAGCCGGTCGCCCGCGAGTCGGTGCGCGGCATCGTGGACCAGCTGGCCGGCCTGCACCGCAACGCCGCCTGGTTTCGCGAGGACCGGGTGCTGCGGGAGCGGGCCATCGCCGAGACCCTGCTGTCCGGCACCGGCCTGCGCGACGCCGTGCCCAGCCGCGCCGCGCACCTCGCGTGGCGGCGGCTGCAGGACGGCGCCGACCAGCGCCCGCAGGCCCACCACGCCGCCCACGACGACTGGCTGGCGGCGTGGACCGCCTGGGCCGGCGCCGGGCCGGTGTGAGGTCGCGGATCAGTACGGCTGGCCGCACACCCGCCACTGGCCGTCGTCCTTGACGAGCGGGAAGGTGTGGCGGTTGGTGAAGCCGCTGTCGTCGGTCAGGATCAGGGTGACGGTCGCGGAGGTCTTGCCGTTGTAGTTCATCACGTTGACGCCGCCGAACGAGTGGCTGCGGATCTTCGGCTGCTTGGCCACGCCGTCCTTGAAGGCCTGCACGGTGTAGTTCGACTGCGTCGCCTTGCACAGCAGCCCGTAGGCCGCGTCGGTGTCGCCGTTCTCCAGGTTCGTCACGAAGGTCTCGGCGGCCGTGCGCGCCGGCTCGGTGGCCTCCTGCACGCCCTTGAACAGGCGGTAACCGCCGAAGCCCGCGCCGGCGCAGCACAACACGAGCACCACGCCGAGCACGATCAGGATCGTCTTCCACGGACTGCGCTGCCGCGGCGGCTGGGGTACCTGGTACGGATTGGCCACGGTGATCACGATAGGGGACCGCGGCACGGTCCGTTGTCCCGTGGGAGCCGGCTCGTGCGCGTCCGCAAGGGCAGGACCGTGCACCACGGCCGTGAACGTCGACGGGCCGGGCTCCGAGGAGCCCGGCCCGCGCATGGGACGGTGGAGTCAGCTGACCGTGACGGCCAGGTCGTCCAGGACGAACGAGGTCTGCAGGGACGAGTCCTCGGTGCCGTTGAACTTGAGGGTGACCGTCTGGCCGGCGAAGGCGTTCAGGCTGTAGGTCTTGAGCTGGTAGCCGGAGGCCTTGTTCAGGTTGGACAGCGTCCCCAGGCTGGTCGAACCGGCGGTGACCGTGAGCTTGTCGTACGCCGTCGAGCTGGTCGTCTCGGCGGTGTCGATGTGCACGTAGAAGGTCAGGGTCGCCGAGCAGCCCGCCGGGATCGTGACCGCCTGGGACACCGACTCGGTGTGGGTGGAGCCGTAGCCGAGCAGCCACGCCGAGTACGTGCCGGTGCGGGCCGGCTGTCCCTGGCTGGACCATTGACCGATGGCACCCGTGGTCCCCGTCCACGACGTTGCGCCGGACTCGAAGCCGGGGTTGAGCAGCTTCTGGCCGCTGCACGTACCGCCGCCGCCACCGCTGACCGTCCAGCTGAACGTGGCCGTGCCGGTCGCGTTGGTGGTGTCCTTGACCGTGACCGTCGAGGTCGTCGTCTGCGAGGTCGTCGGCGTGCCCGAGATCAGGCCGGTGCTCGCGTTGATGGACAGGCCCGAGGGCAGGCCCGTCGCCGAGTAGGTCAGCGTCTGGCCCGAGCCGGAGGAGGACGCCGAGATCTGCAGCGACTTCGCGGTGCCGACCGTCGCGGTCTGCGCGCCGGGGTTGGTCACGGTGACCGTGTTGCCGCTGCCCGGGGGCTTGGTGAGCAGGCAGCCGGCGACCGTCAGGTCGATGACCCGCGAGGAGTTGAGGCAGGTGGTGAACCAGTAGGTCTGCTCACCGTAGCTCTGGCCCTGGCGGACCGTGACGTTGCCGTTGGCGTCGACCTCACACGGGTTGTTGAGGGTGCAGCTGGCGCCGTCGTCGTTGCCGGTGTTGTTGATGCCGATGATCGTGTTGTCCGACGAGCGGATGATCGGCGAGCCGGACGTGCCGTGGGTCGTCTGGCAGCCGGTGTTGTACCGGATCGAGTCGTGCCAGGTCCACTGGTCCTCGCGCAGGGTGGGCACGAAGCCGTTGATCGAGCAGGTCCAGACCTGCTTCCAGTAGCTGGACGGGATCGTCATCGCGGTGCCGTCGGCGGGGCGGGTGGCGCCGATGGTCAGGGCGGTGGTGTTGTAGCTCGTCTTGATCTGCGCGAACGTCTGGGTGAGCTGATACAGCGCGACGTCGGTGTTCGTCATCGTGCCGTAGATCAGCTTGTCGGCGCGCACGGTGCCCAGCGAGTTGCCGGTGTTGCCCAGCAGTGTGCCGGTGCGGGAGCTGGTCCGGTTCTGCAGGACCACGCCGTCGTTGATGAAGCCACCCTCGTAGCAGTGACCGTTGGTGAGCAGCATCGCCCGGTCACTGTCGACGGAGCTGGGGTACCGGACCAGGGCGCCCGAGCAGTTGTTCAGGGCGATGGTCGCGGTCAGTCCGGTGACCTGCAGCGCGTGGGCTGGTGCGGGGCCGGCGACGACGCTCGCGGCGACGGCGAGGATGGCCGCGCCGATCGCGATGACCCGTCTCTTGCGCATGGGTGGGTGGTCCCTTCCGGTTGGGGGTACGCAGCGGGCGCCGCGGGGATACCGCGAACACTTCGCCGACCGTCGATGTGGTGATGGCACCATCACATCGACGGGCATGCCGGTCAACGGGGTGGACCCTTTGCGTACCCCCACGGTTGCCATGCATGCTGCGCGGATGAGTGCGCTGTTGTTCATCGGCGGCCGGGTGTTCGCGCCCGGGCAGCCCGAGGCGGTCGCGGTCCGCGACGGGCGGATCGTCGCCGCCGGGGACCGTTCCACCGTCCTGTCCGAATTGTCCGGTGGTGCGTTCGACGTCGTCGACCTCGACGGCCGCGCGCTCGTCCCGGGCCTGCAGGACGCGCACATCCACCCGGTGTCCGGCGCCCTCGAGCGGCTGCGCTGCGACCTCACCCCGTGGCACACCAAGGCCGACTACCTCGCCGCGGTCGCCGCGTATCCGGGCGACGGCTGGATCACCGGCGGCGGCTGGTCGATGGCGGCGTTCCCCGGCGGCCTGCCGCACCGCGACGACCTCGACACCGTCGCCCCGGACCGGCCCGTGTTCCTGCCCAACCGGGACCATCACTCGGCGTGGGTGAACAGCCGCGCGCTGCGGATCGCCGGCATCGACCGTGGCACGCCGGACCCGGCCGATGGCAGGATCGAGCGGGACGCCGCGGGGGAGCCGACCGGGGTCCTGCACGAGGGCGCCATGGACCTGATCACGGGGCTGCTGCCCGCCGACACCGCCGAGGACTACGACCGGGCCCTGATCGAGGCGCAACGCTACCTGTTCAGCCTGGGCGTCACCGCCTGGCAGGACGCGATCGTCGGCGCCTATGCCGGCGCCCGTGACCAGTTCGACACCTACGTGTCGGCGGATGCGGCAGGTGTACTGCGGGCGCGCGTCACCGGCGCGCTGTGGTGGGACCGTGGCGGCGACGAGACGCAGATCGGCGCGTTCGAGGCCCGCCGCGCGCTTGCCGCGCACGGCCGGTTCCGCGCGACCGCGGTGAAGATCATGCAGGATGGCGTGGCGGAGAACTTCACCGCCGCCATGCTCGACCCGTACGTCGGCCAGGGCGGGCACTGCGGCCAGTCCAACGTCGACCCCGCGCGCCTGCGCGACTACGTGAGTCTGCTGGACGCCGCCGGCTTCGGCGTGCACTTCCACGCCATCGGCGACCGCGCCGTCCGCGAGTGCCTCGACGCCGTCGCCGCCGCCCGCGCTCTTGGCACCTCGGGCGCCCGTCACCACCTCGCGCACCTCCAGGTCGTCCACCCCGATGATGTACCGCGCTTCGCCGCCCTGGACGTCACCGCCAACATCCAGGCCCTCTGGGCGACCCACCACGAGCAGAACGACACCCTGTGCGTGCCGTTCTTCGGCCCGGAGCGCTCCGGCTGGCAGTACCCGTTCGGCTCGATCGCCCGCACCGGCGGCCGCCTCGCCGCCGGCAGCGACTGGCCCGTCACCACCCCCGACCCGTGGTGGGCCATCCACGTCGCCGTCCACCGCACCGAGCCCCCGGTGTCAGGCGAGGCCGACTGGCCCACGTCCCAGGTCCCGATGCTGCCGCAGGAGGCGCTGACCTTGGAGCAGGCGCTGACCGCGTACACGCTCGGCTCGGCGTACGTGAACGGCACCGACGACCTCACCGGCTCCATCACGGTCGGCAAGGCCGCCGACCTGGTCGTCCTGGACCGCGACCCGTTCGAGCCGGGCGCCGCCCTCTACGAGACGAAGGCCGACCTGGTCTTCGTCGACGGCGACGTGGTTCACGAGTCGTAGGTGTCGTCGAACCGGATCAGTCGCGGCAACTCGCCACGCCCGATCAGGCTGCCGCGGCGAGGGTCGCCCATGATCTGAATCATCGTGGTGTCGACGTCGAGCAACCGCCGGACAACAGGGTGCGACATGCTCTGATGCGTGCGGCGCATTGCCACGACGAGGTGGAACCCGAGGTCCTTCGCCTGGATGAGGAATTCCACCAAGGAGCCCAGCGCATCCAGATCCTCAACGGCGTGCACCCACAGGTCCGGACCGCTCCACCACGAGCGTCGTCGGAGCTGATCGGGGGTGACGGTCGGCCCGGGCAACCGTGTCCGGAGCGTCCGGGCGATGTCCTCGGACAGGTCCGGGCCGACGGTGGCGCCGTCGACCGAGCGGGCGATCCGGCCGAGGAGCGGGGCGGCGCTGTCGGCGTCGCCGAGAATCAACAGGTGCGGGTCCGCCGCGAAATCCACGGCGAACTCGGTGTCGTCGTCCTCGAAAGCGCCGAGCCGCACCCGCAGGTTCGGCTCGGGCCGCGGGGCGCGGGGACCTGTCCATGCCATGGCCAGGTCCCGCACGTAGTCCTCGTGCCCGCCGCCCGCCGCCCGGACGGGCTTGGCGACCTGTATCTGGTGCCCGCCGACGACGATTCCGCGGCCCGGGAGGAACGGAACCTGCCGCGCGTCGAGGCGGGAGATGTATGACTGGCCCGGGTCGGTGAGCCGGAGCTCCACCAACGTGCCGAAGGCCGGGAGGTAGTCGGCGCCGATGTTGCGGAGCAGGTCGGTGCTCGCCACGATCACCGCCTTGCCCGCGAAGACCAACTGGTCCAGATCCGGGTGTTCCTCAAGGGTGCGTGACCAGCCGACGACGACGAGCACAGCCGTCGGCCCGGCGTTCGCCGGGCGGTGCAGCAGGAAGCTGATCAGGTCGGCGATGGCGCCCCGGTCGTCGCGGTGGTAGACGCCGCCGACGTACGGCAGGCCGGCCAAGGTGCTGAGCTCGCCACCGATGCAGTACACCTGAAACGCCCTGCCGCTGCGCGCGATGGCGGTCACGATGGTGCGCAACGCGGTCACCTTGCCGCTACCGGGTGCACCGGCGATGGCGACGTGCCCCTCCGAACCGGTCAGGTCCACGAAGTATGGCGCGCGGCCGTGGTCTCGGGGAACGTCCACTTCGCCCAGCGCGATCCACCCCTCCTCGGGAGGCCTCGGCAGGTCGCCGAGGGCCAGCCCGTTCGACAGGGGCGGCAGCCAGATCTGATGCACCGGGCCGCCGTGGCCGGCCATCCGCTCGACGAGGAGCTGCAGCAGCGTCGCGGTGTGGCGCGCGGCGAAGGGGTCCAGGACGTCGCTCCAGGACGGTGGCGGCGGCGGGAATGGGCCTGACACGGGTGTCCCGCGGAAGCGGCGCAGGTCGTCGTCCCTGGTCCGCAGGTAGCCGTGGCCGGGGCCGTGCGGCAGTTCGGCGGCGTCCGGGACGCCCAGGACGGTGCGGGACTCGCTCGTCCAGGCGGTGCGCAGGCCGATCCGGATCGACAGGTGTGTGTCCAGGCCGCGGAGCCTGCCTTCCTCCAGCCGCTGGCTGGTCAGGAGCAGGTGGATGCCGAGGGAACGCCCGACCCGGCCGAGGGTGAGGAACGTGTCGAGCACCGCCGGGTTGGCGGCGAGCAGGTCGGTGAACTCGTCGACGACGACGAGCAGGTGTGCCCGGCGGTCCGTGGCCGGTTGCTGCCGGCGGGTGATCTCGCCGGCGATGACGTCCATGAAGCGTTCCAGCAGCGAGAAGTCCTCGCCGAGGCCCGTGGCCATGCCGGCGAGGTGCGGCAGGGACTCCAGGCCCGCGAACGTGTCGCCGCCGTGGAAGTTCACGGGCAGGATGTGCAGTTCGGCGGGGCTGTTGGTGACGGCGAGGCCGAGGATCAGCGAGCGGACCAGCTCGGACTTGCCTGAGCCGGTGGTGCCGACGATCAGCCCGTGCGGACCCATGCCGCCGTGGCCCGGCTCGCGCAGGTCGAGCAGGACCGGCCGGCCGTCGGGGTCGGTGCCGATCGGCACGGTCAGGTTCCCCGGCGCCGCCCACGCGCGCTCGGGGTCGAAGGTGGCGGGGTCGATGCCGTACAGCTGAGGGAAGGGCAACGAACCGTAGCCGTCCGCCGCCGCTTCGACGGGCCGGCGCGGCGGGGGCGGCGGGACCAGGTGCGTGACGGTGCTCAGAACGTCGCCGGCGAGGGCCCGCAGCTCGGCGTCCTCGATGCGGGTCGACCGCTCCAGTTGCAGGGCGATGGCCCGCACGTCCGCGCCCGGGAGCATCGCCAGCTCGCCGAGCTCGGTGATCGCCGCGAGCCGCAGGTCGTGCGACGCAGCGTCGGCGGCGGCGAGGGCATCAGCGAGCCGGTCCTGCAGCGAGGCGCGCGGGCGCAGCCGGTCGGTCATGGCGACGAACCACTCGCGGGTCAGCGCCGGGCCGCCGGCGGAGGTGCGGTTCGCGGCGAGCCAGTCCGTGGCGCGCGAAGGGTCGACGAGGTTCAGCGCGGTGAGGCGCTGGGCGTGCTCCAGCTCCGGCTGCGTGTGCCACGCCGGGTGCTGGTCGGTGTACTGCTCCAGCAGCAGCGCGACCCGCGCCGGTCGTTCGGGGCCGAAACCGGCGACGAGCGCGGTGAGCAGGGCGTCGCGCAGCGGCGGATCGATCTCGTACAGGTCCTCGCCGACCTCGCGGAACAGCGGCGACAGCAGCAGCGCCGCCTCCGCCTCATAGGGCAGGACGGCCGGCGGGTCGAGGAAGAAGTTGATCCGCAGCAGGTGCAGCAGGCCCGCGTCGACCGCGACCGGGACGGCGGCGTGGCAGGCCAGCTCCAGGGCGCCCGCGGGCAGCCGGGACCGCGCGGCGGCGAGGCGGGCGGCGACGGGGAGGCGCGGACCCAGGCGCCGGCGGTCAAGGGGCCTCGGCACCGGGAACGGGCGGCCGCGCAGGACGTCGACCGCCTGGTACATGCCGACCCTGGTCAGCGGGAACATCGGCACGTGCCGGGCGACCTGCTCGGCGGTGCTGCGCCGCCACCGGTGCGGCGGGACGGGGTTGAGCCAGGCGACGGCGCCCGCGGCGGCCCGCAGCGCCTTGCCCAGCGCCACCGTGTCCAGCAGGCGGGTCGGGCTGTGTGCGCCGCGGGCCGCACCGGCGTCGCTGATGACGGCGGCGCCGGTCGTCGCGGTGACCGTGTCGAGGACGTCGCGCAGCGGCAGCGGGTCGGTGAGCGCCGGATCCCGGTACACGGTGCCGTCCTGAAGCGGCTCGACCAGCGGCAGGACCGCGTCGATCGCGGGGTCGAACGGGTCCGGGACGCCGTCCAGCAGCGCGGGGCCGGCGAAACCGCCGGCGGTGTTGTGGAAGTAGACGACGGTGAGGGCGCTGAGCCGGCCGGCGCGGCGGATGGCCTGCTGGATGTGCTCGACGTAGTGGTGGAACGGCGCCATCGACCCCTGCCGGTCCACGAGCAGCAGCAGCCGGGTGGTGTTGCGGCGGGCCGGGACCAGCACCGGCGGCACCGGGACGCCGAGGCGGGCGGAGCGGTCCAGGGTCTCTGCGACGTCGAGCTCGACCGGCGGCCCGTGCCGGGTCGGGCGGCGCAAGCCCCGCCACACCTGGACGATTTCGCGTTCGGTCAGTGGGTACTGCGGGGTCAGCACCAGCGTGGAGTCGACGCGGCCGGTGCCGGGCGGGGCCGCGGGCAGGTCGTGACTGGGCGCGGCCACCGGCGGCGGCTGGGGCTGCGCGGCAACGACAAGAGCCGGCGTCGGACCGTCCACAGCGGACGGTGCCGCCGGGACCGTGCCGGCCGGCATGCCCGCGCCGACGGTGACCGCCGTGACGGTCCACTGTGGAATGTCGGCCCGGGCGAACGCCGCCCGCACCATGTCCGCCTCCGCCGCGGTCTTCGCCCACAGCGTCACGCACAGCTCCGTCAGCGCGGCGGCCGACGTCCAGCCGAACCCGGCCGCCAGGGCCCGGCGCAGCGCGTCACAGTCGTCGACGCCGAGCGGCAGGCCGCGCCGGCGCAGCTGGCCGATGATCGCGTGCACGAACGGCGGCACGCCTCAGCGCTCCAGCCGCTGCGCGTCGGCGTGGTGCTTGATGAGCACCCCGGCGAACGGCAGCCGGCCGTCGCCGGGCCGGGCCCCGACCGCGTGCAGGTAGCTGACCCAGTCGAGCAGCTCGCTGAGGCCCGGCTTCTTCGCCAGCTCCAGGGCCCGCAGCCGCAGCAGCGTGTCGATCGCCTCCGCGCGCAGCTCGACGTCGCCGATGCCGTGCAGGGCGAGGATCGCGTCGAGCTCGGCGGCCGAGTCGGGGAACCGCACGTGGTGGAACACGCACCGGCGCAGGAACGCGGCCGGCAGCGCCTTCTCCTCGTTGTTCGTCACGACGATGACCGGCCGCAGGTCGGGCCGGTCGGCGGGCACCGCGTGCCGCTCGCCGCGCGCCTCGGGCACGTCGAACGCGAGCTGGTCCAGCTCCCGGAGCAGGTCGTTGGGGAAGTCGATGTCGGCCTTGTCGATCTCGTCGATGAGCACCATCGACCGCCGGCCGTGCCCGGCCCGCACGATCGCCCGGCCGAGCGGGCCGAGCCGCACGTAGTCGCCCTCATCGGGGACCCTGCGACCGAAGCCACGGCCCGCCTGCGTGTCGTACAGGCGGCGGACCGCGTCGTACACGTACAGCAGGTCCTGCCCACGGCTGGTCGACTTGATGTACGCCTCCTCCAGGGGAAGCCCGAGCGCATACGACACGGCGTGCGCGAGCCGGGTCTTGCCCGCGCCGGGATCGCCCTGCAGCAGCAGCGGCCGGCCGAGCGCGACCGCCACGTTCACCGCCTCCTCCAGCTCGGCCGAGGCGCGGTATGGCTCCCGCCGCCGCGACTCGAACCGCGCCTGGGCGTCGGATGAACCGGCGACCTCGATGTCGCGCCGGTCCGGCAGCTCCGCGAGCCGGTCGAATCGCAGCGACGTGTCGACGCTGTGGCGGGTGAGCATCAGGCCTCCGGGTCTTCGAGTTCGCCGAGCAGCTTGTCCGGTTCGTGCCGGACACGGTCGATGCAGTCGGTGAGTTCCTCATACGTGTAGCGCACGTCGAGCTCCTCGCCGATCCGTGCGACGATGCCGCTGGTCCACGCCGCCGCGAGGGGCCGCGGCCAGCGCTTGTACGCGATCACGTGCTTCGCCCACTGCTCGACGTCACGGTGCGCGAACCGCGGCGGGGGCAGCAACGTGACCCCGTCGGGGAACCCACCGTCCGGCACGCCCAGCAGGAAGAGCATGTACCAGCGTTTTGGCCGCCCGTACGCCTCCCGGACCCGCCGAACCAGCTCCGCGACGTCGCCGGCCGGCGCTCCCCGCACCGACACCGGGCAGATCACGTTGCGGGCCCCCAGCACCGCCGCGTAGCGCGAGACCGCCCGCGCCGCCGTGTCGACGGAGTGCAGCTCGGCGCTCAGGTCCAGCCAGTGCTTGCGGTCGATGTCGCCGACATACAGCCGCAGCCACGCGCACAGGTTCTCCACCACGGCCTGCTCGCCGGCGTCGACGCCGAACACCAGCACCCGCTGCCCGTCCCCGGCCATCGCGTCGAGGATCGCGGTCTTGAGCCGGTCCAGGTCGAAGTATGCGGTGTCCAGCAGCTGATGTACGGGCAGCGCCCGGTCCGCCCGCCCGACCGCGACCCCGAGCCGGAACCGCCGCACGACCAGCGCGACCGGCACCGCGTACAGCACGTTCGCCGCCGCCCGCCGGCCGTCCGCCACGGCGGCCCGCTCGGGCACCTGCTCGACCAGCACCCCGACGACCGCGCCGTCGACGGTGACCGCGCTGCCGGAGTAGCCCCGGTAGTCCCTCAACGCCTCCGCCACGTGCAGCTGCAGCACCGTCATCTCGTGGCCGCCCTGGTTGACGACGAGGTGGTCGGTCGCGGTCACGGTCCCGGTCAGCTGCGCGTCGTGGTCCTTCGGGCGCGCGGTCACCCGCCAGTCGGCGCGCAGCACCGCGTGGGTCAGCGCCGGCACGATCGCCAGGGACTCCGCGACCCGCAGCGTCGCCACGTCGATCGCCGGGTCGGCGTGCACGGCCTCGACGGCGAGCCGTACCCCCGCGGCGGTGACGAACTCGAGGTCTTCCGCTCGGCGCTGCCGGACCACGTGCGCCGCCGTGGCCACGATCCGGTCCGTCAGGCAGAAGCCGCTGCCCAGGTCCGCGCCGCCGGCGACGATCCGCCCGTCGATCATTCGCTCTGGCCGGCCTCGTCCTGCGCGGCCTTGCGCCGCAGCGTCACCGTCACCTCGAACGTCGCCCCGGTCGTGGCCCGCGACACCACGACGCCGGCCTCGGCGGTCAGCGTGACCCCGAACTTCGCCTGCAGCTCCGCGACCTCCCACCCCGACAGGTCCGGCGTCACGCTCGCCGCGACGGCCCGCACCCCGGCGACGACCGCCGCCTGCACGTCGCCCATCCGGTCCCGCAGCCGCTCCACGGCCCCGTCACCCCACGAGATCTCCCGCCCCCCGGCCAACTCGACCACCTGCACCACAACACCGTCAGCCACCGCCGCCTCGCTCATCGCCACACCGTACTGCCGCATGCATCGTGCTCACTATCGGCACTCCGGCCGGTCGCGCGTCACGGGACGACGGAGGCGATCGGGAGCAGTTCGAAGACCGGGTGGCGATGGGCCTCGGCGGTGAATGCCTCGGCGGGGGCGTGCCGGTCCGCGTCGAAGTACGGCCGGGTGGCGCTGGCCACGGCGACGTAGCGCTTGAGGATCGGGCCGGCCTCGGCCGGCGGCACCTCGCGGACGGCGTGGTCGCTGCGGTCCCCGCGGCGGGCCAGGCTCACGCGGCCGGCGGCGCGGGCGTTGTGGACCCATGACACGGCTCCGTACGGTGCTACCAGCCAGCGCCGGTCGCCGTCCTGCACGATCGTGGCCGGGTGGGTCACCGCGCGGCCGGTCTTGCGGCCGGTCGTCGTCAGCATGTACGTGCTGGGGATCAGGCCGGCCTGGACGAAGACGCCGATGACGGCGTCGCCGATGCGGCGGGTGCGGCTGCGGCGGAACTGCCGGGACGGGCGTCGGCGCTGCGGGCCGCCGGGTGCCGGTTCGGTCATGGTTCCAGCCTGGTCCGTGCGCCGGCGTGCGTCAACGCATTGACGACATGGTGGGCGGCGACCGCCAAGACACCGCCCACCATGCCGGTTCTAGGAGTCCTGCGCCTTGCCCGTGGTGACGCGGGCGAGGATCAGGGCCACGAGGATGATCAGGCCGTACACCGCCTGGATCCACTGCGCCGAGACGCCGGCGAGGGTCAGGATGTTGGTGATCAGGCCGAGGACCAGCACGCCGCAGAGCGCGCCGAAGAGGGTGCCCTTGCCGCCGTCCATGCTGACGCCGCCGATGACGGCGGCGGCGAACACGGTGAAGATCATGCCGTCGCCCTGACCGGCGGCGATGGAGCCGAGGCGGCCGGTCATCAGCAGGCCGGCGAAGGCGGCGAGGCCGCCGGCGACGATGAAGACGACCCACATGACGCGTTCGCTGCGGATGCCGGCGGCGCGGGCCGCGTCGATGTTGCCGCCGATGGCGTAGACCGCGCGGCCGTGGCGGAACCAGCCGAGCACCGCGATGCCGACGGCGAAGAGGAGGGCGCAGATCCAGACCGACAGGGGCAGCCCGAGCCACGTGGCGTTGCCGAGGTACAGCACCGACGGCGGCAGCTCGAACAGGCTCTGCCCGCCGGTGATGCCGATCTGCAGCCCCCGCAGCGTGATCAGCATGCCCAGCGTGACGATGAACGCCGACAGCCCGAAGCGCAGGATCAGCAGCGCGTTCAGCGCGCCGACGAGCAGGCCGACGAGCAGGATGAGGGGCACCGCCAGGGCGGACGGCCAGCCGGTGCCGAGTCCGTTGCTGGCGGCGGGGATGACCAGGGCGACACCCAGCGCCGGTGCCAGGCCGACGGTCGATTCGAGGGACAGGTCGAACCGGCCGCCGATCAGGATGACCGTCTCGGCGAGGACCAGCAGTGACAGCTCGGTCTGCTGCTGCAGCACGTTGGTGATGTTGGCGCTGGTCAGGAACACCGGGTCGACGAGGGCGCCGACGACGAGCAGGACGAGGATCGCCGGGACGAGGGTGAGGTCCCGCATCCTGGCCAGGCGGATCCCGGACAGCCGGGCCGGGAGCGCGGTCATCGCGTGACTCCCTCGACGGCGGCGACCACGTCGGTGTCGTTCCACCCCGCGGGCAGGGCCGCCACGACGCGGCCGTGGAACATGACGAGGACCCGGTCGCAGTGGCGCAGGTCGTCGAGCTCGTCGGAGATCATCAGTACTCCTGTGCCGGTGTCGGCGGCGGTACGCACCGCGCCGAGCAGTGATTCCTTGGAGCGCACGTCGACGCCCGCGGTCGGGTTGATCAGGACCAGGACCGACGGCGACGTGCTCAGGGCGCGGGCGAGCACGACCTTCTGCGCGTTGCCGCCGGACAGGCTGCTCACCGGCGCCGACGGCCCGGAGGTGTGGATGTCGTACCGCTCGATGAATGACCGCGCGGTCGCCGCCTGCCTCCCGGGGGCGACGTAACCGAGCCGGCCGAACGACGAGGCGATCGGCAGCGTGGCGTTCTCGGCCACCGACAGCAGCGGGATCAGCCCCTCCCGGTGCCGGTCCTGCGGCACCAGGCCGATCCCGGCGGCGAGCGCGGCCGGCACGCTGCCCGCTGGGACGGGTGTCCCGCCGGCGGTCACGGTCCCGGCGGTGGCGCGCCGCAGCCCGCCGACGGTTTCGGCGAGGGCGACCTTGCCGCTGCTGCCGGAGCCGGTGACCCCGACGATCTCACCGGCGCGCACGTCGACGTCGATCGAGGTGTACGACCCGCGCAACGTCAACCCCGCCAGCCGCAACGCGACCGGGGCGTCGGGCTGGACCGGCTGACGGGCCTCGACCGTGGTCAGCCCGACCGCCTCGCCCGTCATCGCGGCGACCAGCGCGTCGTGGTCGACGTCGGTGACGGGCGCCGTCAGCACGTGCCGCGCGTCCCGCAGCACGGTCACCGTGTCGCAGACCGCGTAGATCTCCTGCAGGTGGTGGGATATGTACAGCATCGTCACACCGGTCGCGGACAACGCCCGCAGCCGGCCGAAGAGCCGTTCGATGGCGGTCGCGTCGAGCCGGGCGGTCGGCTCGTCGAGGATGATGAAGCGGGCGCCCTGCGACAGGGCCCGCGCGATCTCGACCAGCTGCCGCTGCTCGACGCCGAGGTCACCGGCGCGGGCCGCGGGGTCGACCTCGACGGCGTACTCGTCCAGCAGCCGTGCCGCCCGGCGGCGCAGCGTACCCCAGCGGACCAGGTTGCCCTGGCGGTTGAGGAAGAGGTTCTCCGCCACCGACAGGTCCGGGATGATCGTGGAGCGCTGGAAGACGCAGGCGACGCGGCGGCGCCACGCGGCCCGGTCCGACACCGGCGGGGCCGGCTCGCCGTCGAAGCGGATCGAGCCGGCGTCGGCGCTCTGCAGCCCGGTGAGCAGCGACACGAGCGTCGACTTGCCGGCGCCGTTACGCCCCACCAGGGCGTGGGTGCTGCCGGGCGCGATCGTCACCGACACGTCCTGCAACGCCGTGGTGGCGCCGAAGCGCTTGCTCGTGTTGACGGCCTCCACCGCCGGTGCGTCGGTCATCACTTGCCGATCTGGTTGCCCCACAACGCCGAGTCATCGACGTTGTCCTTGGTCACGAGCGGCGCCGGCAGCTGGTCCTCCAGCAGGCCCGCGCGGACCTGGACGATGGTGCTGTCGTGGTCGGTCTTGCCGGGCTGGAACGTCTTGCCGTCCACGGCCGCCTTCGCGTAGAACAGCGCGTACTTGGCGTACAGGTCGGCGGGCTGCGACACGGTGGCGTCGATCTCGCCCTTGCGGATCGCCTCGAACTCCTGCGGGATGCCGTCGTTGGACACGATGAAGATGTGCTTCGGGTCGCTCGGCGGGACGAGCAGGTTCTTGGTGCGCAGCAGCTGCAGCGTCGGTGCGAGGAACACGCCGCCCGCCTGCATGTAGATGCCATTGATGTCGGGGTGCTGGGCGAGGCGGGTCTGCAGGGCGGCGGACGCCTTCGCCCCCTCCCAGTCGGTCGGCTCGGCGAAGACGGTGATGCCGGGGAACTTGCTCTGCATGCACTCGGCGAACGCCTCGGAGCGGTCCCGGCCGTTGACGCTGGACAGGGATCCCTGGAACTCGATGACCTTGCCCTTGCCGCCGAGCTTCGCGCCGAGGAACTCGCAGGCCTTCTGCCCGTACGCCCGGTTGTCGGCCCGCACGACCATGTACACGTTGCCCTTGTCGGGCCGGGTGTCGACGGTGACGACCGGGATCTTCTTCTGCTCCAGCTGGGTCAGCGTGGTCGCGATCGCGCCGGTGTCCTGCGGCGCCATGACGATGGCCTTCGCGCCCTGGCTGGTGAGCGCCTGGGTGTTCGCGACCAGCTTGGCGATGTCGTTCTGCGAGTTCGTGGGCGTCATCAGGTTGATGCCGCTCTCCTTGGCGAACTGCGGGACGTACTTGGCGTAGGAGTTCCAGAAGTCGGAGTCGGCGCGGGGCAGGTCGACGGCGATCGGCTTCTGGTCGCCGGACGCGGAGTTGCCGGGTGTGGCGGTGGAGTCGCAGGCGGTGAGGGAGACGACCAGGGCGGTGGCCAGCAAGGCCGGTCGTAGCAGCTTCATGGCGGGATCCTCAGGGGGTGTGGGCGTGTTTCCAGATGGGGCCGTCAGGGAACGCGTGGCGGGCGCGGCTGTCGGCCCGCATGCCTGATGCGAGCGGCGTCGAGCTGGACGAACGAGACCGCGTCGAGCTGCAGCAGCTGCTTGAACATGATCCGATTGTGGACGTGCTCGCCGGTGGCGACGGGGATCGGGGCGATCCGCCGGGCGATCTCGGCGTGCCCGACGACGTCGTCGGGGGAGGTGGGCTCCTCGACCCACCACGGGTCGAACGGCGCGAGGGCGCGCACCCAGTCGACGGCGGCGCCGACGTCCCAGCGCTGGTTGGTGTCGACCGCGATCGCGGCGGTTTGCACCTCGTCGCCGCGGCCGATCGTGAACGCGAACCCGTGCCCCTGTGCATCGGTGCCGTCGTCGTGACCGCCGGCGGCGTCGGTGGTGTCCAGCGACGCGAATCGGTCGGTCATTGTCCCTCCCTCGATCAAATACGGCCGCTCCCACGAAGACATCCGATGTCTAGCAGGCGCGAACCGGGATCGGCAAGGGGTAAAATCTTGGAGGCTGTGGCTTTTGTTCGATGGGACAGAAGTTCGGAACCCTTCTTGACGAAGTGATACCTCCGATGTTCACTCGGTGTCGAGGGTTGTCCATGGTTCGATGAGCGGACCCACCGCTCGAAGGCCTGCGGACGACACCCTGCAGAGCGACGCCGACGCCGAGCAGGGTAGATATCGGCTCTGGAGGGGCCCCTCCAGAGCCGATATTGTGCTGTGCTGCACCCCGCGACGCTGCGCGCCGCACTCAAGCCTGTTTCTCACGACGGTCAGCATGCCCGCCCGCCCTCGTGATCGCGGAACTTCGATCACGAAGTGCGGCGGTGGCGGAGCCGCCGGGTCAGGGGCGGCGCATGACGGCGTAGAAGTTTTCCTTGGCGAGGATGTTGACCAGCTCCCACGATCGGCCCTCGAGGGCCTCGACGGCGGCGAGCAGGCGGGGCATCGCCTGGCGGGATGCGGTGATGCCGGTGTCGGCGTGGACGAGCAGATAGCGGTGCGGATAGGTGTTGAGATCCACCGTGCCTTCGAGCACGTCCGTCGATGACACGAGCCGCTGCTCGAACGGGTCCACCCCACGTCGCATAGAGGTCACGGTACAGGCAGGAACATGCTGAAGGGTCAGCGGCCGGGCCGGGCAATCGATAGCATCCAACCCCTTACGGGGAGCAAGGCGCGGTGAACGGGGAACGGCAATGACGGGCGCATCGACGAGTGAGTCGACCATCGAGTCGGGGCATGGATCCGGGCCGGGTGTGAGCAGGCGTGCGGTGCTGGCGGTGGCTGTGGTCGTGGTGCTCGCCGCGGCGCTGGGCGTCGTCCTGTGGCGTTCACAGGACAGCGGGAAGCCCGCCACGCCGGCGGCGGCGTCACCCGAGCCGCGGCGGGCGTCGGAGCTGTACGCCGCCGACGGCACGACGCTGATCGCCCGATTCGACGCCGACGACCCCCGGGAGAGCTGCCTGCGGGTGCCGGTCAACGACTGGGGCTACTTCTGCGACCTCGTGGTCACGTGGTGGCAGGCGCAGGAGGCGTTCGGGGTCGACGTGCCGCAGCGGCTCGACCGGTTGCGGCACGGTGGGTATCGCATCGGCGGTTCGCTCGACCCGCGGCTGCAGGCGGTTGCGAAGCAGCGGGTGGACGCGACCCTGCCGGTCAGCGACCCGAAGGTGTTCTCGCTGGCCACGATCGAGCCGGGCACCGGCCTGGTCAAGGCGATGGCCGCGAACCGCAACTTCCGCCGCCCGCCGCCGCCGCCGAGCCCGGCGGGTCAGGATCAGCCGCCGTGGCGGTCAGGCGGACCCGATCTGGTGGACCCGCTCGTCTCCGGCGACGAGGACACGCCCGGTGACGAGGCCGGGGCGACGTTCATGATGTTCACGCTGGTCGCGGCGCTGGACAGCGGACTGAGGCTGGACCACGCGATCGACACGAAGCGGGTGTACGAGTCGAACTACAGGATCGACCCGCACAGCCCGGTGGCCTGCAACGGCGGGCACTGGTGCCCCGCCAACACCGGCGATCCGGCGTACCTGTCGGGGCGGCGCACCATGTGGGACGCGTTCGGGCACTCGGTGGTGACCTACTTCGTGGCGCTGCAGGAGCGGCTCGGCGTGGACAAGGCGATCGCCGTGGCCCAGCGGCTGGGCATCGTCCTGCGGGCCAAGGAGGACCAGATGCTCAGCAAGCCGGCGAGCGGCGCGTCGTGGGGCGCGTTCACGCTCGGTGTCTCGGCGACGACCGCGCTGGACCTGGCCAACGTGTACGCGACCCTCGCCGCGGACGGCACCCGCTGCGATCCGCTCCCGGTCGCCCGGGTCGCCGACGCCGCCGGCCGGGCGGTTCCCGGCGTCGGGCCGCGCTGCGAGCCGGTGCTGCGGCCCGAGGTGGCCCGCGCCGCGATCGACGCGGGCCGCTGCCCGCTCGGCGACCACTCCGCGTTCGGCGACCGCTGCGGCGCCGGCAAGGTCCTGACCACGACCGTGCGCGACGCGGTGGGGCGCCCGGTGTCCGGCCAGTACGGTCTGACCGGCAACCGCCGTGCGTTCTCCGTCGTGGTCGCCTCCCCGCAGCTGGCCACCGCCGGCATGATCGGGGCCCCGCCGGGAGTGAACGGCGGCCCGGTGCCGGTCGCCGACGGCGTGCCGGAGGGCGCCGTCGCGGCGGTCGCCACCGTCGTGCACGACGGCCTGGGCCCGCTGCCCGCCCGCGACTTCACCGCCCCGCCGCGGGAGCTCGCCCTCGCCCCGTGACGGCCGCGGGGCGAGGGCTCGCACGGCGCCGCGTCACGGGGTGACGAGGTCGAACTTCTCCCACTGGCCGACAGCGGTGCGGTTGGCGCCGAGCAGCCCACGCCGGGTGAGGCGGGTGCGATGCATGCGGGTGTGTCCTTCCGGTGGCGCCGGGTGGGGCTGGCGGGCCCCACCCGGCGGGTGACCTACGACGCCGCGAGGATGAACTTCTCCCACGGGCCGATCGCGTCGCGGTTGGCGATGAGCGCGGCGGCGCCGGCGCTCTCGGCGACCACGTACTTGCTGTTGACGGTGGCCTGCAGACTGACGGTGCCGTCGGAGTTGCGGATCAGCTTGAACGTCTCCCACGCGCCGGCCGCCGCGCGGTTGGCCACGAGCGGGTTGGCGCCGGCGTTCTCCGCGCACACGAACTGACCGTTGACCTTGGCCTTCAGGGCGACGTTGCCGTTGCCGAGGTCCACGACGTCGAACTGCTCCGACACGCTGACGGTCGTCGTGTTCGCGATCAGCGGCCCGGAGGCGGCGCTGACGTAGCGGCTGTTGACCTGTGCCATGAGCGTCGAGCCGCTGATCGGCGGGGTGCCGCCGGTGATGATCCGCAGCGCGTCGACCATGCCGACCGAGGTCGTCCTGTTCACGATGCGGATGGTGTGGCTGCCGTTGGTCAGGCCGGTCTTGCTGTACACCACCTGCTGTGCCTGGCGGGCGCCGGACGCGTTGAGGTTCACGTTGGCCTGCAGGACGTTGTCGATGTACACGTCGACGTTGCCCATGTCGCTGAACCGTTCCGACAGCAGCTCCACGCCGGTGCCGGTGAACGTGTAGCTGGCGGCGGCGTTGACGGTGGTGGAGTGGTGGGTGTCGTCGTTGTAGTCGCCGTAGCCGCGCCCGGTGGTGTGGAACCAGTTCGCGTCGTAGGTCAGCGAGGTGTCGTTGACCAGGCCGGGCGTGCCCGATCCGCCGGTGCCGAGCGTGGAGGCGGTGCCCGACAGCGCCTTCACGCCGTTGTTCTGCGTGCCGTTGAGCGAGGTCGAGGTGTACGACGTCAGCGGCTTCGCGGTCCGCTCCACGATGTAGACGGTGCCGGCCGCGGTGGCGAAGGTGACCTCGCCGGCGGTGGTGGTCGTGACGGTCACGTTGTCCGACGCCCGGCGGACCCGGATCTCGGCGGTGCCCCACGGGTTCACCACCCGGGCCTGCTTGCCGTAGAGGCTCTTCAGGCCCACGTACTTGGTCTCGTTGCCCTCCCGCTCCGAGCTGACCTGGAACCCGTCCTTGGCCAGCAGCGTGAACTTCCCGACGAAGTTGGTGTCGTTCGGCGCCGCGGGGAACACCCGGATCTTGTCGTTGTAGGACTGCAGCAGCGTCTCGTTCATCGCGGCGAGGTGCACGCCGAGGTACTCGAAGACGCCGTTGGTGTTGTTGGTCATGCCGTTGGGGTAGTTCTGGTAGCGCTGGAGCATGAGCTTCATGCCCTGCAGCGCCTGGTCGCCGAGGCCGAGGCGGGCGGCCTGGACGGCGTCGTTGGCCCAGACGTTGCTGTACGGGTTGGGCCGGGTGTTCCAGCTGTTGAGCGCGGTCTGGTAGTCGGGCGCGCCGATGCCGGTCAGGTCGTAGGGCCAGATCAGCTCCGAGGTGACGTTCTCACCGTTGCGCTGCTGCGCGGGCGCCGGCGGGTCGTGCGGCAGCCACGCGCCGTTGCTGGTCTTGTACGGCTCGATGCGGTCCAGCACGTTCTGCCACCCGGCGCGCAGGCCGGCGTCGAGGCCGAGCTGGTTGCTGACCTGGATCGTGAGCGGGAACAGCAGCCGCACCGCGGCGAGGTCCGTGATGGCGTTCTTGACGTCCCAGTACGTCTCGTGCGCGTTCGACGTGGCCATGTAGTAGCGGCCTGTGCCGGCGTCGTAGCTGAGCTTCGACTGGTAGAACTTGACCGCCTCGCGCATGTACGGGTACGCGGTGTTCTGCAGGTACGCGGTGTCGTTCGTGTACCGGTACTGCAGGTACATGTTGTACGCGGCCTCGGTGCCGGTGGAGTAGATGTCGTTGACGAAGTCGCTACCGACGGTGCCGCGCGCGTTGCCGTCCCAGCCCATCGTCTCCGGCACCCACAGCCCGTCGATGCCGTACCTGGTCTGCGTGTAGGCCTTCAACGCGGTGAGGTTGCGGCTGTACAGCTTGTTCTCGGTGGCGAACAGGTCGACGTGGTTGGAGGCCAGGAACGAGTTGTAGACGTCGCGCTGGTTCCAGAACCAGTAGCCGTTGCTCCACTTGGTGCGGTCCTCGGTCGCCCGGAACACGCCGTTGATGAAGTGCAGCGGGTAGTTGCCGTACCCGCCGGCGGCGATCATGTACGTCGACAGGTAGTACACGTTCTCCAGGTAGTCGCCGGTGTTGCCGTACTGCCCTTGAGGGGCGCCGCTGTACTGCACGAAGCTCTTCGCCCAGAACGCGTGCCACCAGTCGCGGTAGTTGTTGAGGTTGGTGAGGTACCCGGTGCTCTTCGCCGCCGCGAGCTGGTTGCGGGCCTGGGTCACCGAGTTGGCGCCGGGGGAGTTGACCCGGCTCGCCGCGGTGAACCAGATCGTGTAGCTGCCGGTCGGCGTGATGTTGAGCCGCACCCGGGTGCCGTTGACGACCTGCGTGGTGTACGCGGCGCCCTCCACCGTCGCGGCGAAGGTGTAGCCGAACCCGTTCGGGTCGCTCTGACCGCGGCTGAACCCGGCGGCGGTCGCGTCGGCGAACGTGCTCACCTGCTTCCAGGTGTCCAGGTTGGGCACGTCGGCGCTGTTGGTGACCGAGTTCGGGTCCCACATGCTCAGGTCGAGCGTGGTCGTGCCGAGGCCGGTGCGGTCGTCCTCGACGTGCACGCCCATCACCTCGGAGCCGGGCACGCCCATGACGGTGACGCTGCGGCCGGAGGTGTACCGGGTGGTCAGGGTCCCGTTGTACAGCGACAGCCGCTGCTGGTAGCCGTCGGCGCCGGTGTCCAGGCCGGGGCTGGTGTTGAGGTTCACCAGGCCCGCCGCGAACGCCGACTGCTGCGACAGGTCGACGCCGGAGACCTGCATGGTGAGCCCGTTGGCGTTCCACACCATCGCGCCGGTCCTGCCGTTGCCGACGGTCAGCCCGTGCAGCGGGTTGGTCTGAGGGCTGTTGTACACGATGTCGTGCTTGCCCATGTACCCGGCGTAGTTGACGTCGAGCGCGCCGGTGCCGGGGTTGAACGCCTCGTCGGTCGTCGACGCGGTGGCGTTCGGGCCGTGGATCAGTGTGACGAACGTGCCCAACAGGACGGTGGCGGCCGCCAGGAGGGCGAGTCGGCGGGGCTTGCCCACAGAAACTCTCCTTCGAATCTGGGAGCGGGTGCCTCGCGCCGTCGAGTCCCTCTCGTGTGACATGCAGTCAACATTGGACGTCTGGCTTCGTCAATGCCTGCATCGTCCGAGACGACCCGTGATGACACGGCCGCCGCTGGCGGATACATGGGATGTATCGCGCCACCGGCGGCCAGGTCTGCCTCAGCCGGCCATCGCGACGCCGGTCTCCAGCAGCGACTTGAGATCGCTGAGGATCCACGGCCAGCCGCCGCCGGCGCCCATGTCCTCCAGGTCACCGGCGAGCATCTCGGCCAGGCCGGCCTCGTCGCCGATCTCGTGGGTCACGGTCAGCGACGTGACGCCGTCCTTGCCCTCCTTCAGCTGGTACGTGAGCCGGGTGAACCCCTCCGGCACGTTGTTCGGGTCCATCAGCATCCGCCAGGTCTGCACCAGGCGGAACGGCGCGTCGACCTCGACGATCTCGCCGTCGACCCCGAGCTCCGGGGCGCCGGCGGCGATCATGCCCTCGTTCGACATGCCGCGGAACTCGCCACCGGGGCGCAGGTCCATGTGGTTGGCGCCGCGGTACCCGTAGCGCGACGTCCACTCGGGAGTGGTGATCGCGTCCCAGATCTTCTGCGGGGTGGCCTTGATGTAGACCTTGTACACCTGCGTGCTGCTCATGGTTCGTTCTCCTCGAGTTCGGCTTTCAGCTCCAGCAGTGCCGTGACGTGGTGTTCGGTGTACTTGTCGATCCACCGGTCGTGGACCTGGCGGATCGGGATCGGGTTGAGGAAGTGCAACTTCTCCCGCCCGGCCCGCCGGGTCACGACGAGGTCGGCCTCTTCGAGCACCTTGAGGTGCTTCATGACGCCGAAGCGGGACATCTCCAGCTCCGACTCGAGCTCCGTGAGCGTGCGGCCGTCACGCGCGAAGAGCAGGTCGAGCAGGAACCGGCGGGTGGGATCGGCGAGGGCCTTGAACACGCGGTCGTCGTCATCCACTACCCAAAGTTATGTGACCAATAGGTCACATGTCAAGACCGCGCCGGCCGGGTGTGGCGCATTGGGCAGGACGGGCCCCTTGTGGGAAACATGGGCGTAACGGCTATGGTGCGTTCCGCGGCTTTGCACGGCCGCACCGACAGGCCGGGCCAACGCTGTCCCACCGTGTTCCGATGCACCGCCAGGCAACGGTGGAGGTCAGCTGTGCCAGACCCGACTGGCTTCATGAAGTACGGTCGTCAACTCCCGCTGCTGCGGCCGGTCCCCGAGCGGGTCGCCGACTGGCACGACGTCTACCAGCGCGCCGACGGCCAGCTGATCCACGAGCAGGCCAGCCGGTGCATGAACTGCGGCGTGCCGTACTGCCACAACGGCTGCCCGCTGGGCAACCTGATCCCGGACTGGAACGACCTGGTGCGCACCGGCGACTGGGACCGCGCCGCCGACACGCTGCACGCGACCAACAACTTCCCCGAGTTCACCGGCCGGCTCTGCCCGGCGCCGTGCGAGGCCGCCTGCGTCCTCGGCATCGGGGACGACCCGGTCACGATCAAGCAGGTCGAGGTCGAGATCATCAACCGCGCCACCGACGACGGGCCGCTGCGGCCCTTCCCGTCGGTGGCGCCGTCGGGCCGCACGGTGGCCGTGGTCGGCTCCGGACCGGCGGGCCTCGCCGCGGCGCAGCAGCTGGCCCGCGCCGGGCACGCGACCACGGTGTACGAGCGCAGCGACGCACCCGGCGGTCTGCTGCGCTACGGCATCCCGGACTTCAAGTTCGAGAAGCATCACATCGACGCGCGGCTGGCCCAGATGGTGGCGGAGGGCGTGACGTTCGTCACCAACTGCGCTGTGGGCGTGGACGTCTCCCTCGCCGAGCTGCGCCAGCGGCACGACGCCGTCGTGCTGGCCTGCGGCGCGCTCGACGCCCGCGACGTGCCCGAGACCCCGGGACGCGACCTCGCCGGCATCCATCAGGCGATGGTGTACCTGGAGGGCTCCAACAAGGTCGTCGCCGGCAAGCTGGACGCCCCGCCGATCTCCGCGGCGGGCAAGCACGTCATCGTCGTCGGCGGCGGTGACACGGCCGCGGACTGCCTCGGCACCGCGCACCGCCAGGGCGCGGTGAGCGTGCAGCTCGTCGAGGTCGTGCCGCTGCCGCCGCCGCAGCGCGACGCCAGCCGCAACCCGTGGCCGACCTGGCCGATCATGCTGCGCACCGCCTCCGCCCACGAGGAGGGTGGCCAGCGCAACTACGGCTGCACGATCCGCCGCTTCATCGGCGACGACGACGGGCAGCTGCGGGCGGTCGAGCTCGTCGACGTCGTCCTCGGCCCGGGTTTCACGCTGACCGAGGTCGAGGGCACCGTCCGGGAGATCCCGGCCGACCTGGCGTTCCTGGCGATCGGCTTCGCCGGCACGCAGCCCGGCCCGCACCTGGAGCAGGCCGAGCTGACCCGCAACCGCCGCGGCACGATCGACACCGACAAGGACTGGCAGACCTCCGCCCCGGGCGTGTTCGTGGCCGGTGACGCCCGTCGCGGCCCGTCGCTGATCGTCTGGGCGATCGCGGAAGGCCGCTCCGCGGCCGCGGCGGTCCACCAGTACCTGGGCGGCGGCGGCCGGCTGCCGGCCCCGATCACCCCGGCCTCGGTGCCACTGAGCTGACGAAGTCGCCCGGGGCCTCAGTCGATGCTGAGGCCCCGGGCGGCGATCGCGGCCTGGACCCGGCTGCGCAGGCCGAGTTTCGCCAGGACCCGGCTCACGTGCGTCTTCGTCGTCGCCTCGGCGATGCCGAGCCGGGTGGCGATCTCGGCGTTGGACAGCCCGTCGGCGAGGCAGCGCAGCACGTCGCGCTCACGCTCCGTGAGCCCGTCGAGGTCGACCGGCGGCGCGGGCGGGCCCGCGAACGTGGCGATGACCCGCCGGGTCACCGCGGGCGCCATCACCCCGTCGCCGCGGGCGACCGCACGCACGGCGGCGAGCAGGTCGGCGGCCTCGGCGTCCTTGAGCAGGAAGCCGGCGGCGCCGGCCCGCAGCGCGCCGAACACGTACTCGTCCAGGTCGAACGTGGTCAGGATCAGCACGCCCGGCACGCCCGCGGCCACGAGCTCGCGGGTGGCGGCGATGCCGTCGAGGCGCGGCATCCGCACGTCGAGGACCACGACGTCGGGGCGCAGCTCACGGGCCAGGTCGATCGCCTGCTGCCCGTCGGCGGCCTCGCCGACCACCTCGAGGTCGGGCGCGGAGCCCAGGATGAGCACCAGGCCGGCCCGCACCGCGCCCTGGTCGTCCGCGACCAGCACCCGCACGGTCATGCGTCCTCACTTCGTTCCGGGCGCGTGACCCGGGGCTGTTCTGCTGTTGACCGGCCCGAGCCGCTGCGCTGGCCGGTCATGCGTCCTCACTTCGTTCCGGGCGCGTGACCCGGGGCTGTTCTGCTGTTGACCGGCCCGAGCCGCTGCGCTGGCCGGTCATGCGTCCTCACTTCGTTCCGGGCGCGTGACCCAGGACTGCTCTGCTGATGACCGGCCCGAGCCGCTGCGCTGGCCGGTCATGCCGTGACCTCGCGGGGGAGCCGCGCCGCGACCAGCCAGCCGCCGTCGCGCGGGCCGGCGTCCAACGAGCCGCCGAGCAGCTCGGCCCGCTCCCGCATGCCGATCACGCCCGCGCCGGCGCCGTCGGCCCGGGTCGCCTTGTCGATCAGCGATGAGGCCACCGAGATGTCCACCGTGGACGGCTGGTAGGCGACCTCGACCGTGACCCGGCCGCCGTCGCCGTGCTTGAGGGCGTTGGTGAGCGACTCCTGCACGATGCGGTAGGCGGCCAGGTCCACCGAGGTCGGCAGGTCGGCGGGCGTACCCCGTACCGACACCGCCACCGCCAGACCCGAACGCCTGGCCCGGCCGGCGAGATCCTCGAGGTCGGCCAGCCCGGCCGTGACGTCCTCGGCGGCCGACCCGCCCGCGGGGTCACGTAGGAACCCGACCAGCTGGCGCATCTCGGTGAGGCCCCGGACGCTGTTCTCGCGGATGACCCGCAGCGCGTCGCGGGTGCCGCCGGGCCCGAGGTCGGTGCTCAGCGCCGCGGTCGCGTGGATCGCCACGGCGCTGAGGTGGTTGGCGATGACGTCGTGCAGCTCCCGGGCCATCCGGGCCCGCTCGGAGGCGACGGCGTTGGCCCGGTCCAGCTCGGCGAGACGGACCAGCTGCCGCGCGATCTGCGCCTGCTCCCGGTGGTGCCGCACGTGCGTGCCGGTCAGCACCGGCACGACGGTGACCAGCGCGAGCAGGATCGCCAGGCCGAGGGCCTGCACGTCACGGAACACCACCAGGGCCACGACCGCGGTCACCACCGAGCCGACGACGGAGCAGGCCAGCAGCGCCCGGGCCAGGGACTGGCGGCCGTGCACGCACGCGTCGTACAGGACCTGCGTGTAGACCAGCGGCGTGGCCAGCGACGGCCCGACCACCACGTCGGCGGTGACCGCGGCGGTGCCGATCAGCACCGACGCCAGGGGTGCGGTGCGCCGCAGCAGCAGCGCCGCGCAGCACACGACGAGGGGCGGCAGCAGCCAGCCGACCCCGGCCCTGGCGTGGTACTGCCCGGTGACGAGCATGAGCAGGCCCACGCCGAGCCCGGTGCCGGCCAGCACGACGTCGACGGTGCGTCCCTTCATGCCCCGATTCCACCACCCGGGCGGCAACTCCCGATATGCGACGAAGGATGTACACCCGAGCCGTCGCCGCGGCCGACGCGTCGGGGCGTGCCGCACGCGACGCTCAGGACATGGTCATCGGATTCATCATCGGTTGTGAGATTGCCTTCTGGGCCGTCCTGGCGGTCGGCCTGCTCCTGCGGTACCCGCTGCGCCGCCCTCGGGCCGGTGCGGCCGTGCTGGCCGCCGTGCCCCTCGTCGACCTGGTGCTGCTCGTCGCGTGCGCGGCGGACCTGCACGGAGGCGCCACGGCCGGGCCGCGGCACGCGCTCGCCGCGCTGTACCTCGGTTTCTCCCTCGCATTCGGGCCGTCCATGGTGCGCTGGGCCGATGTGCGGTTCGCGCACCGCTTCGCGGGCGGCCCCGCGCCGCAGAAGCCCGTCGACAAGCGCGCGCACGAGTGGCGCCTCTTCGGTCTCGCGGCGATCGCGTGGGCCATCACCTGCGCACTGCTCGGCGTCGGCATCTGGTGGATCGGCGACCCCGCGCGCACCGTCGCGCTCAAGGCCGGCGCCGGTCAGGTGTCCCTCGTGCTCGCCATCTGGTTCGTTGTGGGCCCACTCTTGACTTCCAACACAAGCGGGCGTAAACAAAGCACAAGCAAAACGAAACGGCGGTGAAACAACACGATGTACGCCGAAGAACGGCAGCAGGAGATCCTCCGGATCGCCCGCGAGCAGGGCCGGGTCGAGGTCGCCGGGCTGGCCGACGAGCTCAACGTCACGTCGGAGACCATCCGCCGGGACCTCACCATGCTGGAGCGGGCTGGCGTCCTGCGCCGGGTGCACGGCGGGGCGATCCCGGTCGAACGGATCGGTTTCGAGCCCGCCCTGGCGGCCCGCGACGCGGTCCTCATCGAGGAGAAGGAGCGCATCGCCAAGGTCGCGCTCGCCGAGGTGCCCGAGGAGGGCGCCATCATCCTCGACGCCGGCACCACCACCGCCCGGCTGGCGCAGCTCCTGCCCGCCGACCGGGAGCTGACCGTCGTGGTCAACTCCCCGGTCATCGCCACCACCCTCGGGGTCCGCCCCAACCTCAACGTGCTGCTGCTCGGCGGCCGGGTCCGCGGCAAGACCCTCGCCACCGTCGACGACTGGTCGCTGCGGCCCCTCGCGGACCTGTACGTCGACGTGGCGTTCCTCGGCACCAACGGCATCTCCGTCGAGCGCGGCCTGACCACCCCCGACCCGGCCGAGGCCGCGGTCAAGCGGGCGATGATCCGCGCCGCCCGGCGCGCGGTCCTGCTCGCCGACCACACCAAGCTCGGCAACGACTACCTGGCCCGCTTCGGCGAGCTCGCCGACCTGGACCTGCTCATCACCGACACCGTCGCCGACAGCGACCTGGTCGGCGACCTCGAGGCCGCCGGCGTGCGGGTGACCCGCGCATGATCGTCACCGTCACGCTGAATCCGAGCCTCGACCGCGCCGTCGAGGTGGAGGCGCTGACCCGCGGCGAGGTCATCCGCGCCACCGCCGCCCACCTCGACCCCGGCGGCAAGGGCGTCAACGTGTCCCGGGCGCTGCTGGCCAACGGGGTGCCGTCCGTGGCGGTCCTGCCCTGCGGCGGCGACGAGGGCGGCCAGCTCGTCCGGCTGCTCAAGGGCGAAGGGGTCGAGGTCCTCGCGGTCCCGATCACCGGCCGGACCCGTTCCAACATCACCCTGGCCGAGCCCGACGGCACGGTCACCAAGGTCAACGAGCCCGGCCCGGCGATGTTCCGCGCCGAGTTCGACGAGATCACCGACCGCGTCCTGACCCGCGCCGGCAGCGCCGACTGGGTCGTGCTGTGCGGCAGCGTCCCACCGGGGCTGCCGGACGACTCCTATGCGCTGCTCTGCCGCCGGCTGCGGGCCGCCGGCATCCGGGTCGCCGTCGACACCAGCGGCCCCGCCCTGCGCGAGGCCGCGCTGGCCGGGGCGACCCTGCTCAAGCCCAACCGTGACGAGCTCGCCGAGGTCGTCGGCGCGCCGCTGCCCGACCTCGCCGCCGTCGTCGAGGCCTGCCAGCAGCTGCGCGCCTGGGGCGCCGGCGCGGTCGTCGCCAGCCTCGGCGCCGACGGCGCGGTCCTCGTCGACACCGACGGCGTCATCGCCGGCACCTGCCCCGTGGTGCGCCCGCGCAGCACCGTCGGCGCCGGCGACGCGCTGCTCGCCGGATTCCTCGCCGCCGGCGCCCGCGGCGCCGCCGCCCTCGCCGAAGGCCTCGCCTGGGGCGCCGCCGCGGTCAGCCTGCCCGGCAGCCGCATGCCCGGCCCCGCCGACCTGATCCGCCACAACGTCACCATCCACCCCCAACCGGACCAGCTCCGCCCCCTGCTGCGCTCCGGCCCGCCCTCCTGAAGGAGAACCCCGTGTCGACCTACACCCCGCAGGTCCAAGGCGGCGGCTTCAAGGCCTCCGTGCAACGCGTGGGCGGCTACCTGGCCGCCATGGTCATGCCCAACATCGGCGCCTTCATCGCCTGGGGGCTGATCACCGCACTGTTCATCCCGACCGGCTGGCTGCCCAACGCGAAGCTCGCCGGGCTCGTCGGCCCGATGATCACCGTGCTGCTCCCGGTCCTGATCGGCTACACCGGCGGCCGGCTGGTGCACGGCCAGCGCGGCGCGGTCGTCGGCGCGGTCGCCACCATGGGCCTGGTCATCGGCGCCGACGTGCCGATGTTCCTCGGCGCCATGATCATCGGCCCGCTGACCGCGTACATCCTCAAGCTCTTCGACGGGCTCGTGGAGAACCGGATCCGTCCCGGCTTCGAGATGCTGGTCGACAACTTCAGCGCCGGCATCATCGGCGGCGCCATGGCCATCGGCGGCGTCTACGGCATCGGCCCCGTCGTCGAGTGGCTCACCAAGCGCGCCGGCTCGGGCGTCGACTGGCTCGTCGACAAGGACCTGCTGCCGCTCACCTCGGTCCTGGTCGAGCCGGCGAAGGTGCTGTTCCTCAACAACGCCATCAACCACGGCGTGCTCGGCCCGCTCGGCGTCGCCGAGGCCGCCGACAAGGGCAAGTCCATCCTGTTCATGATCGAGTCGAACCCCGGCCCGGGCCTCGGCCTGCTGCTCGCGTTCATGCTCTTCGGCCCCCGCGCGCTGCGCCCCAGCGTCCCGGCCGCGATCATCGTGCAGTTCCTCGGCGGCATCCACGAGATCTACTTCCCGTACGTGCTGATGAAGCCCAAGCTGATCCTCGCCATGATCGCCGGTGGCGCGGCAGGCGTCGGCACCTTCATGATCACCGGTGCCGGACTGGTCGCCACCCCGGCGCCCGGCAGCATCTTCGCCTACATGGCGGTGACCCCGAAGGGCGGCTACTTCGTCGTCCTGCTCGGCATCGCGATCTCCGCCGCCGTCACCTTCGCGGTCGCCTCGCTGCTGCTGGGCTTCGGGCGCGGTGAGCCGCCGGCAGACCCGGACGACGCCGACGGCGCCGCCTCGTTCGAAGACGGTGCCGTTGACGGGAGCACCGCACCCACCCGCCCGGCCCGCCAGGAGGTTTAGCGCTCATGCCCACCATCAACGGCACCGAGATCAAGAAGGTCGTCGTCGCATGCGACGCCGGCATGGGCAGCAGCGTCATGCTCGCCAGCACCCTGCGGCGGCAGCTGTCGAAGAGTTCGGTCATCGTCGAGCACACCCCGGTCAACAGGATCCCGGCCGACGCCGACGTGGTCATCTGCCACCAGGGCCTCGCCGCCCGGGCCCGGGTCAGCGCCCCCGACAAGGTGATCGTGCCCATCCAGGTGTTCATCGGCGACCCAGCGGTGACGAAGGTGGTCAACGCCGTCCAACGCGGCGGTGAGCTCAGTGGCTGACCTGCTGACCGACGACGCGATCCGGCTCCAGGAGCGGGCCGGATCGCGGGACGAGGCGATCCGCCGCTGCGGCGAGGTGCTCGTCTCGGTGGGCGCCGTCAGTGAGGACTACGTCGATGCCATGCTCGCCCGCGAGCAGAGCGTCTCCACGTACATCGGGGAGGGCGTCGCCATCCCGCACGGCACGTTGAACAGCAAGGAGAACGTGCGCCGCGACGCGCTCGCGGTGCTGCGCTTCCCCGACGGCGTCGACTGGGACGGCAACGACGTGCGCGTCTGCGTCGCCATCGCCGCCGCCGGGGACGGCCACATCGACATCCTGGCCTCGCTCGCCGAGGTGTTGATGGACCCCGCCCGCGCGGAGGCCTTGCGAAACGCGACGGATGCCGACTTCGTCATCCGCCTACTCACAGAGGAAGCATCGTGAAAGTCCTGACGTTCCACGCCCCCGGCGACGTCCGCATCGAAGACGCGCCGGAGCCTGCCCCGGGCCCCGCCGACGTGAAGATCCGCGTCCGGGCCTGCTCGACCTGCGGCACCGACGTGAAGATCTACAACCACGGCCATCACCACATCGTGCCGCCGCGGGTCATGGGCCACGAGATCGCCGGCGAGGTCGTCGAGGTCGGCGCCGACGTGACCGGCTGGGCACCCGGCGACCGGGTCCAGGTCATCGCCGCGATCCCGTGCGGCCGCTGCGGCGAGTGCCGGCGTGGGCACATGACGGTCTGCTCCGAGCAGGTGTCGATGGGGTACCACTTCGACGGTGGCTTCGCCGAATACATGGTGGTGCCGCACAACGTCCTGGACGTCGACGGCCTCAACCGCATCCCCGACGGCGTCAGCTACGCCGAGGCGTCCGTCGCCGAGCCGCTCGCCTGCGTCCTCAACGGCCAGAACCTGGCCCGCGTCGGCGAGGGCGACGACGTGGTCGTGGTCGGCTCCGGCCCGATCGGCTGCCTGCACGTGCGCCTGGCCCGCGCCCGCGGCGCCGGCCGCGTCTTCCTCGTGGACCTCAACCGGGAGCGGCTCGACCTCGCCGCGAATCTGGTCCGCCCCGACGCCGCCATCTGCGGCGCCGAGACCGACGTCGTCGACGCCGTCATGAAGCTCACCGAGGGCCGCGGCGCCGACGTCGTCATCACCGCCGCCGCGTCCGGTGCCGCCCAGGAGCAGGCGCTGCAGATGACCGCCCGGCAGGGCAGGATCAGCTTCTTCGGCGGCCTGCCGAAGGACAAGCCGGTCGTCTCCGTCGACTCCAACGTCGTGCACTACCGCGAGCTCACCATTGTCGGCGCCAACGGCTCCAGCCCCGCCCACAACAAGGAGGCGCTGCAGCTCATCGCCTCCGGCGCCGTCCCCGTCGCCGACCTCATCACCCACCGCCTGCCCCTCGCCGATGCCCTCGACGCCTTCGGCATCGTGGCCCGCGGCGAGGCGATCAAGGTGACCATCGAGCCCTGAAGGAGGTTTGCGATGCCCACTCGGACCGTCCTCGTCGGCTCCGCCAGCGGCCTGCACGCGCGTCCCGCCGCGCTGTTCGTCGCCGCGGCCGCGAAGCAGCCGGTGCAGGTCACCATCCGCACCGGTGAGAAGAAGCCCGTGCCGGCCCGCAGCATGCTCTCCGTGCTGTCGCTCGGCGCGAAGAAGGGCACCGAGGTGACCCTGGAGGCCGACGGCGACGGCGCGCAGGACGCCGTCGACGCGCTCGCCGCCCTCCTGGAGCGGGACCTGGACGCCGAAGATGGGTGACCTCTCGGGCATCGGCGTGAGTCCCGGGCGTGCGGCGGGGCCGGTCCACCGGCTGGCCCCGCCGCCCCCGCTCCGCCGGCGCCGCCGGTCATCGACATCGCCGCCGAACGGGCCCGCGCCCGTGCCGCCGTCACCACCGTCGCGGCCGACCTGACCCGCCGCGCCGACGCCGCCGCGGACGCCACCGCGGCCGAGGTCCTGCGCGCCCAGGTCCTCATGGCCGCCGACGAGACACTCCTGGACGCCGTCGACACTGCGATCGACGGCGGCGCCGACGCGCCCCACGCGATCACCGACGCGCTCGCCGAGCACCGTGCCGCCTTCGAGGCCGCCGGGGGATACCTCGCCGAACGCGTCAGCGACCTCGACGACCTGCGGGACCGGCTCGTCGCAGCGTGCCTGGGCCTGCCGATGCCCGGGGTGCCGTCACCCGGCCACCCGTTCATCCTCGTGGCCCGCGACCTCGCCCCCGCCGACACGGCCGGCCTCGACCCCTCGGTCGTGCTGGGCCTGATCACCGCAGAGGGCGGCCCGACCAGCCACACCGCGATCCTGGCCCGGACCCTCGGCATCCCCGCCGTGGTCCGCTGCGGCGCTGTGCTGGACATTCCGGATGGCGTACTGGTGAGCCTGGACGGCTCGTCCGGCGCCGTCGCGGTAGACATATCCGACATGTCCGTCAAATCGGTCAACGACGCGCAGCGGGCCCTGCTCGACCGCCGCTCGGCCTCCAGCGGCCCCGGCGCGACCGCCGACGGCCACTCCGTGGCGCTCCTGGCCAACATCGGCTCCGCCCGCGACCTGCCCGCCGGCGTCGACGTCGAAGGCGTCGGCCTGTTCCGCACCGAGCTGCTCTACCTCGACCGCACCGACCCCCCGTCGTTCGAGGAGCAGGTCACGGCGTACGCAGAGGTCTTCGCCGCCCTGCCCGGCCGCAAGGTCGTCGTGCGCACCCTGGACGCCGGCGCCGACAAGCCCCTGCCGTTCCTGCACCTCGCCGACGAACCCAACCCGGCGCTGGGCATCCGCGGCCTGCGCGTCGCCCGTGCCATGCCCTCCGTCCTGGACACCCAGCTCTCCGCGATCGCCGCCGCCGCCGCGACGACGCCGGCCGACGTCTGGGTCATGGCCCCGATGGTCGCCACCGCCGCCGAGGCCACCGCCTTCGCCGCCACCTGCCGCGACCACGGCCTGCGCACCGCCGGCGTCATGATCGAGGTCCCCGCCGCCGCCCTGCGCGCCGGCACCGTCCTGCGCGACGTCGACTTTCTCAGCATCGGCACCAACGACCTGAGCCAGTACACCTTCGCCGCCGACCGGATGTGCGGCGACCTCGCCGAACTCCTCGACCCCTGGCAGCCGGCCCTCATCGCCCTCATCGCCGCCTGCGCCACCGCCGGCCGCGAAGCCGGCAAGCCCGTCGGCGTCTGCGGCGAGTCGGCCGCCGACCCCGACTTCGCCCTCGTCCTCGTCGGCCTCGGCATCACCAGCCTGTCGATGGCCGCCCGCAGCATTCCGGCCGTCCGCGAGGCCCTGTCCACCCACACCTACGACGAATGCGTCCAGTTCGCCAAGGCCGCCCTCGCTGCCGACACCCCGACCGCCGCCCGCGCCGTCGTGCGCCCCTGACGCTTGCCCCGTTGCCCTCTTTGGCCGGTCCGACGAACCGTTTGCCTGCCGACGTCTCGATGCCTCCTCGCAGCGCCGGCAGGCGTGGTCCGCCCCATCCGGCCAGGGGCCGCGCCGATCCTGCCGTTGCGATGCCCGGACGCTCCGCCAGGCCCGGGATTGTGGGACATCGCGGCGGCAGGATCGGCGCACCTCCGCGTCCCCACGCCGGCCGCCGGTTCCCGCATCACCACAGGACAAGTGCCGCCTTACCCGGACGGCGGCATTGCGGCTAGTCTCACCGTGGCCGACCCTTCCGACGAGCGACGGAGCAGCGTTTGGATACCGACGACCTGGCAGAGCACGGCACGATCCGGACATTCCTCGCACCATTCCTGCTCGTCGCGGCCTCGCTGCTGTCCCTCGCCGGGATCGGTCTCGCCGCCACCCACCGCCTGTCCGCCCCCGCCGGCCCGGCAACCTGTGCGCGCGTCACCTCGCTGACGGCCAGGTCCGGCTGCCCCTGATCGGAAGGGCACCTCGACCTCAAGGACTCCGCCGCCGCTTACGGCCGCATGCTCGACGTGGTGCGCTCCGTCGAACCGTGAGCAGCCGCAGCGCTGACGGCTCCTGCTCCAGCAGCAGATGCCGGCCGATGCCCGCATCCGCATAGAGGTGCATCTCGGCGACCCGTCGATGCCCGCGTCGCCGGAGGTCAGGACCTCGCCGATCACGGCGACGTCGGCCGCTTCGAGGACGTCACCTTCGCTCAGCAGTGTCATCAAACGAGGGGCTTCCGCGAATAACTCTATCTAGATAGAGTTACGGACCATGGCGAAGGTGGTCGGGTACGTGGGGGCGGCGCTGCTGTGGTTGGCGGCCGCGGGTGCGCTGGTCGCGGCGGCGGTGCTGGCGCGGGACGTCGGGTTCGAGGTGCTGCGCCACCGCGTCGAGTTCATGATCGCGGCGGTCGCGGTGCTCATCCTCGTCACAGCGGTCCCGGTCGGGCCGGCTGCGGCGCGGGGGAGCCTCGGCGCCGTGGTCCGGGGCGCGGTCGGGTGCGTGGTCGCGTTCGAGGTGCTGGGGGTGACGCAGCTGTTCCGGGTGCTGCCGCCGATCACGCGCGACGGGGGACCGCGGACCAGTGACGCCACGACCGTCCTCGTCGTGTGGGTGCTCCTGCTCGGGCTGGTTCTGCTCGCCGTGGTGCGGGTGACCGGCCGGCACACCGGGCTCCGGCCGGCCGCGGTCGGCATCGCCGCCGGGTGCGGGTTTGCGGCGGCGGCGGTGTGGCTCGGCCTCGCGGCGGTCGCGCCCTGGGTCGCGGCGAGCAACGTGCCCGCGGTCCTGGCGATGCTGGCGACCGGTGTCATCGCCGCCCGCCTCATCGAACGCGGCCGGTCGCAGCCGTCCGGGGACGGCCGGACCACGAGCACGGCGGCGGTCATCGGAGCGGTGGTCGCGGCGATGGTCACGGCCGCCGTCGTGGCCGCCGCGATCGACGGGCTCCTGCCGCTCGGGCACGGCTGGGTCCGCAACAGCGCCCCTCCGTGGGAGCACGGCACGCGGCTCGTCGACCCGGTCGGCCTCCTCGTCATCGCCGCGGCCCTCGCACTGGTCGTGGCAATCGCCGGGCGGACGAAGGCGACGGTCACGAAGCAGTCGCCGGCAGGGGCGTGAAGAGGTTGGGGAGATTGCGCGGCGGCCGTTGACGGCGTACCGGTGGGCACGCGATCGTCCGGAGCATGGCTCACCGAGGCCGCACGCTGCTGCTGGTGCTGACGTGCCTGCTGCCCGCGTGCGCGATGGGCGACATCTTCGGCCCGCCGCTGCCCGTGGACGTCACCGAGCAGCAGGTGATCGGCACCTGGACCGCGACGGAGGGCGCGGGCACGTTCGTGTTCGCCGCGGACGGGACGCTGGCCGCGCGGGACCTTCCGGCCGACGTGCTGCCGGCGTCGGAGGCGTCCGGCGCGGCGGGCCCCTGGTCGTGCACCGGGACCTGGCGGATCACCTCGCCGATCGGCGGCGACGAGGATCAACGCAACATCGTCGAGCTCGACCTGCGCGGCGTGCCCGGCACGAGCGGCGGCTACAGCACGCGGATGAGCGCGTCGAAGCCGGACGACGTGATCGTGCTGGGCATGGACAGGTACTCGTACAGGAAGCGGTCATGAGCCGACCGGCTGCGCGACGCACGCGGTCGGCAGGTCGACGTGGATGCAGGTCCCGCCGCCCGGGTTGTCCGCGGCGGTGATCGTGCCGCCGTGGCGGGTGACGATCCGCTGGCAGATGGCCAGGCCCAGACCGGTACCGGAGTAACCGTGCACGCGGTGGAATGACGTGAACACCTGGGCCCGCTGCGAGGCGGGGATACCGATGCCGCGGTCGGCGACGGTCACGCGCACGCCCCCACCAGCCGACGGTGACGGCGACGGCGACGCGGACACGCAGACGTCGGCGGGGCGACCCGGCGGGGTGTACTTGAGCGCGTTGCCGATCAGGTGCTCGAACAGCCGCCGCATCATCCCCGCGTCGGCGTCCAGGACCGGCAGCGGGCCCGCGACGCGCACGACGGGCGAGATCGACGCGACCAGCGAGGACAGGTCGACCGGCGCGGGCTCCAGCGGCGCGTCGCGGGCGGTGGCGTACGCGAGGAGATCGTCGATCAGCCTCCGCATGCGCTCCACGCCCGAGCCGATGCGGGTGACGACCGCGGCGTCGTCGGGGTCGGTGAGGCTCTCGGCGAGGATCTCCGTGTACCCCGAGATCGTCGTCAGCGGCGAGCGCAGGTCGTGCGCGGCGATCGCGGCGAACGCGGCCAGGTCCGCCTCGCGTTCGCGCAGGTCGGTGACGTCATAGCCGGTGAGGACGGCGCCGATGACCCGGCCGGCGTCGTCGCGCAGCGGGCGGGCGTCGGCCACGACCCGCCGCTCGCCGGCGGCACCGACGAGCGCCATCTCCTGGGCGGTGACGGCGTCCCCGGCCAGCGCGCGTGCCAGCGGGTGCGGCCGCGGGTCGGCGGCCCCCGTGCCGGGCACGTGGACGGGGTCGAGGTCGGCGATCGTCTGCGGCACCCCGTCCGCGCGCCGGCCGCGGGCGACTCGATTGAGGTGCACGATCCGGCCGTCGGTGTCGCAGGTGAGCACGGCGACCTCGATGACGTCGAGGACCTGGTCGAGGTACGCCTTCTGCGCGGCCACCGCCTCGGCCGCGGCGACGGTGCGCTCGCGGGCCCGGCCGGCCTCGTCGAGCCCGGCGTTGAGGGCGGCGCCGAGCCGCTGCACCTCCGGCGGCCCGGTGACGGCGGCCCGGGCGGTCAGGTCGCCGCCGGCGCGCCGGTCGAGCGGGTCCTGCAGCGCGGCGAGCGGCGCGAGGAGCATCCGCTTGGCGGCCCGGTGGATGCGCAGCGCGACCAGCACCGACAGCAGCGCCAGCACGGCGAGCGCCGCCTCGAGGACGGTGCTCGCGGTGCGGTACGACGCCCTCGCCGCCCGGTGCGCCTCCTCGACGGCGGTGGCCACGGCCGCGTTCGCGGCGCGGACGGCGTCGAAGAGCTCCTTGCCCCGGGCGCTGCGGTCCGCGTCGATGCCCGGGTACCCCGGCGGCAGCGCGCTGATCGGCAGCGCGACCTGCGCCAGCCACTGCTGCGCCAGCTGGTCCTGGTCGCGGACGAGGACCCGGGTGCGGTCGTCGGGCGCCGCGCGCAGCGCCGCGGCGCGCGCCAGGGGATAGTCGGCGGCGCCGGTGCGAAACGGCGACAGGAACAGCGGGTCGCCGGTCAGCTGATACCCGCGGACCCCGGTCTCGACGTCGGTGAGGTCCTGCAGGATCCGCTGGTTGGCATGGGCGGCGTCGGCGATGCGCCGCAGCTGCCCGTCGTAGACGTCGCCGAGGTACTGCCCGCCGACGAACCGCGCGGCGCCGACCGACAGCAGCACGATGACGAGCCAGACGAACTGCCGGCGCAGTGTGACCGCGATCGGATTCGGCACGCGTGTTTCCCCCGCCGCGTCGCCCCCAGGCCCCTTCCAACCTAGTCTGCCGGTGGCACGCAGGCGGGCGATTCACGGGCGCAGCACGGCCCAGACGACGATGTTGTCGCGGTAGTGCCCCGTCGCGCGGTCGAACTCGCCGCCGCACGTGATGAGCCGCAGCCCCGCGTGGTCGATCGGCCCGTAGACGGCGTCGGTGGGGAACCGGTCCTTCGGGTACCGCCCCGACGTCGTCACCGCGAACACCGCCACGCTGCCGTCCAGCCGCTCCACCCGCACCTCGTCCCCGGCGACGAGCGTGGCGAGCCGCGCGAACGCCCCGTCCCGCCCGCGCCGATCGACGTGCCCGGCGAGGACGGCCGGACCGCTCGACCCGGGCGTCGGCACCCCCGTGAACCACCCCACCGTCGAAGCGTCGTCCGGCACCTCCATCGTGCCGTCACCCAGCAGCGTCAACGCGACGAGCCCGCTGTCCACGCGCAACCGGGGAATCCAGACCCTCACCGGAGGCGATCCGTCCATCGCGGTTGCCGCTGCTCCAGGTTTACGACTGGCGCCTCCCGCCACCAAAGAAGGCGGCGAACCGTCTTGAACGCCGGCCGGCGGGGCGGTCGCCCCACCCGGCCCCGTGGGCGGTGTGGTTGCCCGGCTCAACCCGCCGGCGGCCAGGACGAGCAGCACCCCGAGCGCCGCCACCGTGGCCCGTCGCACCGCCATGCTTTCAGCGTGCCTCGAACGACGCGGCGAACGCACGGAACGCCCCCTGCCCGGGACCCCACACCCCGTCGCCCGTCGTCCACGACAGCGTCAGCTCACGCCCGTCGCCCACCCCGAACAGCCGCCGCTGCGTGTGCCACCGCGCCCCGCCCGCCCCGTCGTAGGTGAACTCCCAGTCGGCGGCGCCCCGTGCGTACACCACCGGACTGATGCTGATCGAGGCGTATCCGGCGGGCGGGCCGAGCCGCAGCAGGTCCTGCTCGGCGGCCCGCCAGTACGCAACCCGGTCGGCCACCGCGACGGGCCCCACGCCGACGGTGAGCCGCTGCCCGCCGGCCGGGTCGAGGAAGCACACCACGCCGTCGCCGGCGGCCCGGACCCAGTCGCGGGGACGCCCGATCCGGAACCCGCCGGGATCGTCCTGCCACACCCACCCCGCCGGCAGCCCCACCCCACCAGGCAACGGGGAACCGCCGCCCGGCCCGCCGGCACCGCCCGCTCCGGTGGCCGCCGGGCCGGAAACAGGTCCGCCCGCTCCGGTGCCCGCTGGGCCGCCACCGGCCGGGCCGGTGCCCAGCAGCGCGACCCCGGGCGGAACGGCCCCGTCCGCACAGCTGGCGGCCGCCCGTGCCGCGGCGGCCGCCCCGTTCGTCGCCTCGCCGCCGGGCCCGGACCCGCCGTCCTGCGCGCTCTGCCCGCGGTCGACGAACACCGGCCGCCCGTCACCGCCGGTCGCCGACAGCAGGCCCACGACCCCACCCGCGACCAGCAGCACCCCGAGCGCCGCCACGAGGATCCGCGCGACCGTCCGGCGCCGGTCCTCCTGCACACCGTCCGGCCCGTCCACCGGCCCCGGCACCACGGGTGCGGGCGCCGGTACCGGCGCCGCGGCCGCCCGGAACAGCCGCATGGTCGCGGCGAGCGGGGCGACCAGCGCCGGCACCACCGAGGACTGCTGCACCGGCGCCACGTCCGCGAGCATCGCCCTGGCCTGCTGGGCCGTCAGCCGCTCCGCCGGGTCGCGCCGCAGCAACCCCTCGAGGACCTCCCGCAGCGGCCCGGCCCGCTCCACCGGATCCGGCGGCCCCGCGGCCAGCGCCGCGAGCACCTCCGCCGTGGTCGCGCGCCCATAGGGCGGACGGCCTTCGACACACCAGTACACCGTGGCGCCGAACGACCACAGATCGGTCTCGACGCTGGACACGTGGTCCCGCACCCGCTCCGGCGCCACATAGCTCGGTGACGCGATGAGCAGCGTCTCCGGCCCGTCGACCTCGTCGTGCAGGACCGCGATGCCGAAGTCGCCGAGCAGGACCCGCCCGTCGTCGGTGATGAGCACGTTGGGCGGCTTGACGTCGCGGTGCAGCACCCCGGCCCGGTGCGCCGCGGCGAGCCCGTCCAGCACCGCCAGCCCCACCCGTGCCGCGACGTCGGGTTCGAGCGGCCCGTCCCCGCGCACCACGTCCTCGAGGGAGCGCGACCGCACGTACTCCATCACGATCCACGGCCGCCCGCCGGTGAACAGCACGTCGTAGACCCGCACCACGTTCGGATGCGCCAGCCGCGCGGCGGCCCGCCCCTCGGCGATCGTCCTGGCCCACAGGTCGGCCTGCCCCGGCGGCAACCCGGGCATCGCGAGGACCTCCTTGACCGCGACCTCCCGTGCGAGGATCTCGTCACGCGCCAGCCAGACCCGGCTCATCCCGCCCGTGCCGATGACGCGCAGCAGCCGGTACCGCCCGGCGACCGTCCCCGAATCCATGAATGTTGTTCGGAGACGACCCTGGTACGGATGGGTCCGCCGTTACTGCGGCCGGTCCTTCTTCGGCAGCTTGGACACCACCCACCGGTACGACTCGTCGACCGCCTCGAGGATCTCCTCGTCGGGGATCGCCCCGCCGACCGTCAGCGAGTTCCACCCGGACCGCCCGATGTACGGCATCGCTGCCGCGTCGTCCGGGAACCGCTGCAGCCACTCGTCGGCGACCTCCCGCGTCGGCGCGCACTTGACACCCACGCTCGCCCGGTCGGCGCCCTCACCGCCCCCGCCCAGGAACGCGAAGATCTTCGTCCCCACCTTGACGACGACGTCGCCCTCCCACGGCATGTCCTGCCACGCCCCGGGCTTCGCCAGGCAATGTGCGATCAGCTCATCACGCGTCACACCTGCGACGCTACCAAGTGGAAAGGGTGGCAAGCCGTTTGCAAGTCGGGCCGGGTTTGCTGTGGCGGTGGGAGAAGAAATGCGGCTGGTGCGGCGCGTACCGCCCGGGCGGCGCGCCGTGACCCGGCTCGCGCTCGGCGTGTCCGTCGTGGACGAGTTCCTGTTCGACGGGCTCGAGTGGTGGGAGCTCATCGACCCGGCCGACGGCGACGAGCAGCCCGCGGCGGCGCTCGCCGCCGTGCGACCGGGGGAGTCCATCGTCCGACTGGTCGGTCTCGTGACGCCGGGCGGACGCAGCGACCTCGCCGTTCAGGTGCTGATCTCGTTGGTGGACGCCCTGCGGGCCGGTCCAGCCCGTAGGCTCGTCGCGGCGCCTCTGGCGCACGGCGAGGAGCTGCTGCGTCGAGCGGGCTTCGGACCGTTCGACGACGGGTCGTTCGCCGTGGAGTTGTAGACCTCCGCGGCCGAGGTGGAGTTCCGGGAGTTTCGCATCCTGCAGATTCGGATCCTGGGCCCGCTCGAGGTGGTCGGGGAGCGCGGGCCGGTGGACACCGGCACCCCGAAGCAGCGCGCCGTGCTGGCGATGCTGACGATGCAGCCCGGCCGGACCGTGTCGGTGCAGCGGCTGATCGACGAGCTGTGGGCCGACGAGCCGCCGGAGCGCGCGATCGCCTCCCTCCAGGCGTACGTCTCCCGGCTGCGCCGCGCCCTGGAACCCGGCCGGACGGCCCGCGACCGCTCGACCGTCCTGGTCAGCCGCGCCCCCGGGTACCAGCTGATGGTGCCGGCCGACGCGATCGACGCCGCCCGCTTCGCCGCGGCCGTCGAGCACGCCCGCACCGGCACCGACCCGGCGGAGGCGCTGCGAGTGCTCACGGACGCCCTGCACCTGTGGCGCGCCGACCCGCTGCCGGAGCTGGGCGACTCGCCCCTGGCCCGGGCCGAACGTGGCCGCCTGCAGGAACTGCGACTGATCGCCGTCGAGGAGCGCTCCGAGGCCCTGCTGCGACTCGGCCGTTCCGCGGAGGTGGCGTACCTGAGCGAGAGCGCGCTCGCGGAGGCGCCGTACCGGGAGCGGCTGTGGGGCCAGCTGATGCTCGCCCTGTACCGCTCCGGCCGGCAGGCCGAGGCCCTCGCCGCGTACGGCCGGGCCCGTGCGGGACTGGTCGACGAGCTCGGCATCGAACCCGGACCGGCGCTGCAACAGCTGGAGCAGGACATCCTGCGCCAGGCCGCACACCTGACCGCACCCCCACCACCCGCGGCCCCGATCCGCCCGAGCAGCACGGACATATCCGAAATGTCCGCTCAAAGTGGCAGCGCCGGTGGAGCCACCAGCACGTCAGCCACCGGCGCCAGTGGCCAGGGAGCGGCAACCGCTCCCGGCGCGACCAGTTGGGGCGCCGCGGGCTGGAGCAGCGCGGGCGGCACGGGCGAGAGCGGTGCGGGCGAGGGCAGTGCAGGCTGGAGCGGTGCGGCCGGGAGCGGTGCAGGCGCGGGCTGGAGTGGTGCGCCCGGGAGTGGTGCGGCCGGGAGCGGCGCGGCCGGTGCAGGTGGGAGCGGAGCGGGTGCGGGTGCGGGTGGTGCCAGTGCGGGCGCTGCGGGCGCGGGCGATGCAGGTGGGAGTGGCGCAGGCTGGAGCGGCGCGGGCGGTGCGGGCGGGAGTGGCGGGAGCGGCGCGGGTGCGGGTGGTGCAGGTGGGAGCGGTGCCGGCTGGAGCGGCGCGAGCGCGGGTGGTGCGGGCACGGGCGTTACGGGCGCGGGCACGGGCACGGGCGTTGCGGGTGGGAGCAGTGCGGCCCCGGGCGGCGCGGGCTGGAGCGGCGCGGGCTGGAACAGTGCGGGTGCGGGCGTCGCGGGCGTGGGCGTTGCGGGTGGGAGCGGTGCGGGCGGCGCGGGCTGGAGCGGCCCGGGGAGCGGTGCGCCCGGCCAGAGCCACGCAGGCATCGGCGCGCCGGATCACCGGCAATCAGGCGGCCGGGACGTCGGCGACGACGGTGGGCTGGTCGGGCGTGACGCTGAACTGCGCACCGTCGACGGGCTCCTGACCAGCACCGCCACCGGCCGCGGACGCCTGCTGCTCGTGTCCGGCAGCCCCGGCATCGGCAAGTCCGCGTTGCTGCGCGAGCTGTCCGCCCGGGCGGCCGCCGCCCTCGTCGGCACCGGCACCGGCGTCGACGGTGAGGCACCGCCCGTGTTCCTGCCGTGGGCGCAGATCCTGCGCTCCATCGCCGCCGCCCCCGACGCGGCCGAGGCCCTGGCCGTCGCGTTCGCGCCCTACGGCAATCTGCCCGCCGTCCTGGACCCGACGCTCATCGAGGCGCTGCCGCTGGCGGCCGCCGAGCGCATCGCCGACCCGGAGCTGGCCAGGTCGCGGCTGTATCAGGGCATCGTCGACGGGCTGTGCCGCCTCGCCGCGCACCGGCCGCTGGTGCTCATCGTCGACGACGCGCACTGGCTGGACGCGCCGTCGACGGTGCTGCTGACCATGTTCGCCACGGCGGTCCGGCGCAGTCGGGTGCTCCTGGCGGTCGGATACCGGGAGGCCGAACTCGCCCCGGACGCGCCCCTGGCCGGCGCGCTCGGCGAGCTGCTCGCCGACCCGTCGGCAGTGCGGATGCCGCTGCAGGGCCTCGGCGCCGACGGAGTCGCGGCCCTGGCGCGGGACGTGACCGGCGCCGACGTGCCGGAGCAGACCGTGGCGATGCTGCTGGACCGCACCGGCGGCAACCCGTTCTTCGTGGTCGAGCTGCTGCGGGTGCTGGTCGCCGAGCACACCCTGGCGCCGGAGCACGTGCCGGTGCGGGTGCAGGAGGTCGTCCGCAGGCGGCTCGCCAAGCTGCCCGGGCAGGTCAACGCCGTCATCGCCGTCGCGTCGGTGCTCGGCCGGGACGTGTCGGTGCCGGTGCTGCGCGAGGTCGTGCAGATCGACGAGCTGGCGCTCTTCGACACCCTCGACACCGCCGTGGTCAGCGGCATCCTGACCGCGACCGACGACCCGGGGCTGCTGCGTTTCTCCCACGACCTGGTGCGGCAGACCGCCTACCTCGACCAGGGGCCGCTCAGGCGAGCGAGGCTGCACGCGCGGGCCGCGCAGGCGCTGCGGGACACGGGCCTCGCGACGGTGCCGGAGCTGGCCGCGCACCTGCGGGCCGCACTGCCGGTGCTGTCGCCCTTCGACGTGGTGCCGGCGCTGATCGAGGCGGCCGGCGAGGCATACGAGCAGACGGCCCACGAGGAGGCCTCGGGGCTGCTGGAGGAGGCCGTCGGCGTGCTGCACCGGGCGCCGGCCGGGGAGCGGCGCGACGTCGCGGAGCTGGACCTGCGCATCCGGCTCGCCTACATGCACCAGGCGACCGACGGCTACCTGGCGCCCTTCGTGACGGCCCAGTACGCCGCCATGGAGCCGCTGCTGGTGCGGCTGCGCGGCCGGCCGGTGCTGGACATCCTGCCGGCGCTGTGGGGATACGCGTCGTTCCACACCGCATCCGGTGACGTCGCGCGGGCGGTCGCGATGGCCCGCTCGGCGAGCGAGCACGGCAGCACCGACCCGTGGGCGTCGATCGTGGCCGAGGTGCACGAGGGCGCGGCGGCCCTGGCGGTGCTGGACCTGCCGAAGGCCCGCGAGTGCTTCGACACCGCCCTGGACGCGCTGCCCGCCGGGGACCTGCCGAAGTTTCCGATCGTGAACTGGGACCCGGTCATCGGGGCGCAGGCACCCGCGGCGATCGTGTGCGGCATGCTCGGCGACCACGCGACCGCCGCCAAGCACCTGCGGGCCGCCAGGGAACGCGCCGCCCGCGTGGGTGAGCCGTTCCTGGAGATGTACGTCAGCCACTACGCCGCGTCCGTGGCGGCGGACCGCTACGACGCGCCCGCGACCGCCGAGGCCGCCCGCACGACGCTGCAGCTCGCGGTGCGCGGCGGGCACCTGGAATACCGGGCGATGTCGGCGATCCTGCTCGGCTGGGCCGAGGTCCGCGCCGGCGACGAGGGCGGGCTCGCCCGGATCGTCGAGGGCCGCACCCACCTGGGCGAGGCAATGCGCAGGTTCGGCCGGCTCGAGGCGCTGCACGCCGACGCCTGCCTGACGCTGCGGCGCACGGCGGAGGCGGCCGCCGTCGCCGGCAAGGCCCTCGAGGGCGGCCTGCCGGGGCAGACCGGCTTCGCCGAACCCGACCTGCGCCGCGTCCACGCCCTCGCCACCGGTGACCAGGACGAGGCCGAAGCGGCCCTGCTGGTCGCCCGGAAGCTGCACTACGCGGGCGCGGAGGCCCGCGCGGAAGCCGCGCTGGAACAACTGCCGCAGTAGCCGCACGACCCCCGTCATGCCGAGGAACCTACCGGCGGGGTACGACAGGAAAGGGCCGGCGGCCACCGTCAGGGACGATGGCCGCCGGGGTCGAACGGTGGAGCGCTAGCCGATCAGCAGGCCGTAGTCGGCCATCGCCATGGCGATGTCGGACTGTGCCCAGAACCGGTGGAAGGTGAACGTCGGCGCTGGGCCGGTCCCGTTCAGGTAGGCCTGCACGGCCGGCCAGTTCGGGTCGTTCTTGTAGAAGGAACGGGTGTCGAGGAACGACTTGCCGGGGGCGATGACGTCACCGTTGGGCATGACGCCGCTGTACCCGGACGGGATGTACAGGCCCTGCTGGTTGGACGAGGACCAGATGTCGTCGAAGCGGTTGTAGTCGTTGCGGGTCTCCGGGATACCGACGCCCTTGCTGTCGGTGTGCAGCCAGATGCCGTCGAGCAGCTTCTTCGCCGTGGTCTTCGCCGCCGTGTTGTTCGCCTTCGCGCCGTAGTACGTCAGCAGCCGGGCGTAGGCGGCGGCGATGCCGACGTCCGTGCCGGAGCTGACGACGCTGACGTGCAGGTTGGTGTTGGCGGCCGGGCTGGACGGGTTCCACGTGGCCGGCGCGCCGGTCCACTGCAGCGTGTCTGGGATCTTGAAGTCGCCGTCCGCGGTGAACGTGGTGTTCGCGATCGCCCACGAGACCCACTTGTCGAGCATGGTCTTGGCCTTGGCGTCACCGGTCGCGTAGTAGTACTCCGCGACCCGCTCCACCGACCACGCCTGGAAGCCGAACCACTGGTTGGACGGCGGGTCGTGGTAGACCGGCTTCTCGTCGTAGAACATGCCGTAGAACGTCGGCGTGCCGGACGCCGGCGCGGAGTAGTTGCCGTTGACGCTGTTGGTGGCGCCACCGGCGAAGGCACCCTCGGAGGACTGCAGCCACTGGTAGAACTCGAGCTGCCGCCCGAGGCTGGTCTGCCAGTCGCCCTTCGCCGTCGGCGAGAGCGGCGCGAAGCCCGACACGTTGGACAGCACGTAGGCCGCCAGGGGGTTCTGGTACCCCTGGTGGTTGTGGCTGGAGCCGATGCGCCACGACCACTGGCCGCCCGCGTCGCCGCCCCACGCGTAGTACCAGTTCAGCAGGTACGCCGCGGAGTCCTTGCCGGTGCCGGCGGCGCAGGCCGTCGACGTGCAGCCGGGCTTCTTGAAGTACTTGTCGTACATCGCGTAGCGCAGGTAGTCGCCCATCTTCGCGGCCTTCGCCACGACGGCGGCCACGTCCGCGCCCTTGCCCTGCGCGGTCGCCCACTGCTGCGCCCAGTACGCGGCCTGGATGGCGCGCGCGTCGGCGTCGGGGGCGTTGGTGTAGCGCCACTGCTTGGCCGGGGTACCGTCGATGAACAGCGGCAGGAAGCCGCCGTTGGCCTTGGCACCGTAGCGGAAGTCCTCACAGGACGGGTGGGCGACGGTCTCCCACACCGACTCCTGCGGGCCACGCTGGTAGGTGTTGATGTACGACACCGTGGAGCCGGCCTGCGGGGTGCACGAGCTGAAGCCGTAGACGTTGTCGACGTCCTCGAGCCAGTGCATGCCGTACACGTCGGTGTTGCCGTACGTCGAGGTCAGCTCTGTGTACAGCGGGTCGACGCCGACCTTCACCGACGAGTCGAGGTGGCCGCCCTGCTGCGGGTACAGGCTGGGCTGCCCGGCCTCGGGCGCGTAGTCGGCGGGGTCGCTCGGGTTGTAGCCGCCGGTCGGCTGGTTGGCGTGGGTCGGGATGATGTACTTCTCCATCGTGTCCCAGGCCTTGTTGAACGGGGCCCAGTCCTGCTTCACCCGGCCGTACTGCGCCTCGAGCCACAGCCAGAAGCTGAACGCCTCCGACGTCGTCTCGTGACCCCAGTCGGGCGCCTCGACGACGAGTGTCTCGATCGAGTGGTAGGGCACGCCCTCGGGCGAGAAGTACCCGGAGCTGTGCAGCTTCGTGTACTGCTCGAGGAAGCGCTGCACGTAGACGCCGCCGGCGACGTCATCGTCGCTCTCGTTCGCCGGTACCGCCGCGGACGCCCAGCCGCTGGCGGTCAGGTTGATCGTGGCGGCACCGTTGGTGGTGTCCGCGTCCTGGGCGCCGGCGACGGTGACCGTCTGGGCGGTGTTCCAGTTCGCGGTGGTGAACGTCAGCGAGGCAGGCGACACCGTGACGTCGGTGTCGCCGGTACGGGCCACCGCCACCGTGACGCTCGAGGAGGGCGCCTGGTTCAGCTTCACCGACAGTGGCGTGGAGCCGCCCTCCGGCACGGTCAGCGGCGACGGCGCGGCCACGATCGACGGCCCGACGAACGGGTCGACGAACACCGGCACCGCGGTCGACGTGCCCACCGCACCCTTGCTGTCGTACGCCTTGGCCTGCAGCGAGTACGCCCCGCTCTGGCTCGGCACGTTGGTCCAGCTGTACGTGTACGGCGCGGACGTGTCGGACCCGAGCAGCAGCCCGTCGTGGTAGAACTCGACCTTCGCGATCGAGTCACCGGCGTCGGGATCCGTGGCGGTCACGGCGATCGGGATCGTCGCCGGCGCCGTGTAGCGGGTGTTGGCGGCCGGCGAGGTGATGGTCGCCGTCGGCGCCGTGTTCGGCCCGGTGCAGGCGACGCCGTTGAGCGAGAAGCTGGTCGGGTTGACGTTGGTGCCGCTGTAGCCCGCGTTGAAGCCCGGGTTGACGGTCCCGTTGCTCGGCAGGCTGCCGTTCCAGGGGGCGTTGCGGATGGTGACCGCACTGCCGGACTGGGTGAAGTCGCCGTTCCAGCTCTGCTGCAACTGCTGGTTGCCGGCGAAGGTCCAGGTGACGTTCCAGCTCGTCAGCGGGTCGCCGAGGTTCTTCACCACCAGGTCGCCGGTGAACCCGGTGTTCCATTGGCTGCGGACTGAATAGACGACCGAACAGCCGGTGGCGGCGTGTGCGATCCCGGCCGGCAGGGCGAACAGCGTGCCGGTGGCCAGGAGGCCGACGGCCGCGGCACGCAGCCGGCGCTGATTTCGGGTGGTCATGTGTGGGGTGCTCCTCGTGAAAGTTTCTGGGCGGGGAACGGGCACGCGACAGCGCTGCGGCGGTGTGGCATAGGCCAATTGCTGCGTGTGCCCCGTCGGCTCCCAGACGCGAGGTGGCGCTGATTCTGGCATGGGAGCGCTCCCGGGACAAGCGCCCTCAATTTCCCCTATGGTCGCGACGGCTATCGATCCACCTGGAGGTGATGCCCACCCTTTTCGCGGCTCCCATCGCGAACCGGGGTGCGGCGGACGGCGTCTGCAGCGCCGCCGCCGCGCCCACCCGAATCGTGTTAGTTCTGCCCTGAACGGGTTAGAGATGCCGTCTCCGACGAAGGAAAGGGGACCGTCATGACCCGTCCGATCGCGGACCTCGAGCAGCACCCGGACATCCTCGAGCTGCGGGCCCGCTACGACCGCGCGGCGGAGACGCCGACCGCGCACGTCACCGACGGTGGGCTGCTGCTCGCCGGGCTCTACCTCGCCCTGTCACCGTGGATCATCGGGTTCGCGGGCTTCGAGACCGACCTCGCGGCCAACAACTTCATCTGCGGTGCGGTCGTCGTCGCGCTCGCCGCCGGCTTCACCGCCGCCTACGGCCGCACCCACGGCCTGACCTGGGTGCCGGTGGTCATCGGCGTGTGGACGTTCGTCGCGCCATGGGTCATCCAGGGCGCGTACCCGTCCGGGGGCTCCATCGCGAACAACATCGTCATCGGCCTGGTCATCATCGGACTCGGTCTCATGACGATGCGCCTGCCCGGCCTGCGCGACCGGAACCGGGACAATCGAGGCGGTGAGCGTCGCAACAATCGGTGATGCGGTGACTGCGAAACGTCACCACTGGTCACATCGGGGTGAATTCTTCCCGGCCCGGCGTGCGCCGGCCGGGAAGACTGACTAGATATCAAGCGTGAACCGCGACAGCCGGCTGCCGGCCCTCACCGGCCTGCGCTGGGCGGCGGCGCTCGTCGTGTTCGGCCAGCACACCCTGGAGCTGTTCTACGACCCGGATCTGGTCGCCCCGCGACCGGTCCGGGCCGCGCTGTGGGCGCTGCTGGTCAACGGCGGCGCGATGGGCGTGTCGTTCTTCTTCGTGCTTTCCGGCTTCGTCCTGACCTGGTCATCCCCGCCGGCGTTCGGGGTGCGGGGATTCTGGTGGCGGCGCTTCAGCAAGATCTACCCGGCGACGCTGGTCACCACCCTCGCCGCGCTGCTCGTCGTCGGCGGCGCCGGTCCTTTGCAGCTCGCCGCCCACCTCACCCTGACGCAGACCTGGTTCCCGCACGCCTCGATCTTCGGCGCGCTCAACCCCGTCAGCTGGTCGCTGTCCTGCGAGGCGTTCTTCTACCTGTGCTTCCCGCTGCTGCTGGCCTTTCTGCGCCGGCTGCGCCCCGGCGGCCTGTGGACGGTCGCCGCCCTGCTCGTCACCGGCGTGCTGGCGACCGGGGTCCTGCTCACCACCGCGCAGCGCCCGTTCGCGCTGTGGTTCGGGTACATGTTCCCACCGGTACGCATGGCCGAATTCGCCCTCGGCATCGTCGTCGCGCTGCTCATCCGGGCCGGAGCGTGGCGGGGGCCGGGCCTGCGCTGGTCCTTCGTCCTGGTGGCCCTCGGCGCCGCCGCCGCGCTGAAGGCGCCCTACCCGCTCAACCAGCACGCCCTGACCCTGGTGCCGGTGACCCTCGCCGTGGCCGCGGCCGCCCGCGCCGACCTGACCGGCGTGCCCACGATCTGGACCCGGCCGCTGCTGCGCTACCTGGGTGAGGTCTCGTTCGCCTTCTACCTGGTGCACTACCTGACGTACCTTGCCTACGAGCGCCTCGGCCTGCTGCCGCACCACGCCCACCCGCTGGTCGCCGCCCTGGTCACCGTCTCGGTGTTCTCGATCAGCCTGCTCGGCGCGATGGCCGTCTACCACTGCGTCGAACTGCCGGCCCTGCGCCTGCTCCGCCGCCGTGCCGTCGCGCCACCCACCTCCGGCGACGTCACGGTCGAGGTCCCGCTGCCCGCGCCCGTCCGCTGATCAGCCCGACACTTATCCCTTGCGCTAACTGTTACCGCCGCGGATACTAAGCCTTGTGGCTCAGTATCCGGCGCAACTCGACGAGGTGTTCGCCGCCCTCACCGACCAGACCCGGCGTGCCGTGATCCGCCGCCTCGGCCGCGGACCGGCGAGCGTCGGCGACCTGGCCCGGGAGTTCCCGATGGCCCTGCCCTCCTTCATGAAGCACGTGCGCACGCTGGAGGGCAGCGGCCTGATCCGCACCGCCAAGTCGGGCCGGGTGCGCACCTGCACGCTCAACCGCGAGCGCCTCGCCCTGGTCGACGACTGGCTCGCCGAGCAGCGGCGGATCTGGCAGGAGCGCACCGACCGCCTCGAACAGTTCGTCACCGACACCGCGAAGGACCAGCCGTGAACCCCGATCTCGACCTCACCCTGGCACGGGTCATCCGTGCCCCCCGCGCAAGCGTGTGGAGCGCGTGGACCGACCCCTCCCGCCTCGCGCAGTGGTGGGTCCCGGCACCCGCGCGGTCCCGCGTCGACCGCTTGGACGTCCGCCCCGGCGGCGGGTTCGTCACGCGGCTCAGCGACGACGGCGTCTCGTTCGTACCCCACATGGACGCCTGCTTCATCATCGTCGAGGACCTGGAACGGATCGTGTTCACCAACGCGATCGACAGCGCCTGGCGCCCCGCGAGCCCCGCCCCGATCGCCATGACCGCCGAGATCACGTTCGGTGCGCACCCGGACGGCACGGACTACCGGGTCGTCGTGCGGCACGGCGACCCGGCGGCCCGGTCACTGCACGAGAAGCTGGGCTTCATCGACGGCTGGGGCTCGGTCACCGAGCAGCTCGCCGCCCTCGCCGAGAGCGACGCCGCCCGATGAAAATCACCCTCACCCAGTTCGTCACCATGGACGGCGTCTGCCAGGGCCCCGGCTCGCCCACCGAGGACACCAGCGACGGCTTCACCCGCGGCGGCTGGCTGGTGCCACACATCGACGCGCAGTTCGTCGAGCAGGCGTCCGACTGGCTCGACCTCGCCGACGGCCTCCTGCTCGGCCGCCGCACCTACGAGGCCTTCGCCCGCGACTGGCCGCAGATCACCGACCCCGACGATCCCTTCACCGAGCGGATGAACTCGCTGTCCAAGTACGTCGTGTCGAGCACGCTCACCGACGCGACCTGGAGACCTGCGACGGTGCTGCGCGGCGACCCGGCCGGCGCGGTCGCCGCGCTCAAGGCACAGCCCGGCCGGGAACTGCAGATCCACGGCAGCGCCCGCCTCGGCGGCGCGCTGCTGTCGGCCGGCCTGGTGGACACGCTCCGCCTCGTCGTGGCCCCTGCCGTGATCGGGACCGGGCGGCGGCTGCTCACCCATCCGGCCGACACCGTCGGCCTGCGGCTCGCCCGCCACGACGTCACCGCGACCGGGCTGCTCCTGCTCGAATACGAGACCACCGGCACCGCCCCGGTCGGCACCTACGAAGGCGTCACCGCCGTGTGACGCGGCCGGCCACTCAGCCGCTCAGCCGGTCTCGCCGTCGATGCGCTGGCGGAGCAGGTCGGCGTGGCCGTTGTGGCGGGCGTACTCCTGGATCAGGTGCAGGTAGACGGCGCGCAGCGACATCGGGCCGCGCTGGGCGTCCTCGAACGCGTCGTCCAGGGCCGCGGCGGCCACCGCGACCCGCGACGCCTGCCACTGCGCCAGCAGCCGCTCGTAGTCGGCTTCGGCAGCGGCGGGGTCGACCTCGTCGAAGGCCGCGTCCTTGGCATCGTCGCGGCGGTACAGGAACGGCACCGGCGACTGGCGGAACCGGGTATGGAACCACTCCCGCTCCACGTCGGTGACGTGCCGCAGCAGCCCGAGCAGCGACAACGTCGACGGGGGAGCGGAGCGCTGCGCCAGCTCCTCACCGGTCAGCCCCGTGCACTTGCCGACCAGCACGGCCCGCTGCCAGTCCAGGAACCCTTCCAGCAGGGTCCGCTCGTCGGCGACGAGCGAACCCCCGAACGGCGGCGCAGCGGGCGCGATCCACGTCATACCCGGATCATCCCATGCGGAACCGAGCTAAGCGGGCACCACGATGTCGGCCTTCACCGCGGACAGGGTGTCCTCGACGGCGGCGACGATGTCGCGGGGGGCGTGGGCCAGGAACAGGGCGGCCAGGGCCAGGTCGACCACGCGGGTGTAATGGGCGTCGGTGATGCCCAGGCCGCGGTGCGCCTCGCCGAGCTCGCGGCCGCCGTACTCCGCGGGGCCGCCGAGCACCTGGGCGAGCAGCGCCGCCATGTGCCGCTTCAGCGACTCGACGGTCACGGTGGCGAAGTACGGGGACAGCTCCTCGTCGGAGAGGATCCAGGTGTAGAGCTGGTCGACGACGTGCTTGACGGCGGGGCCGCCACCGACCCTGGAGTACATCGAAACCGCGGTGGTCATCATCGCCTCACGAGGGTGAAGGGGGCATCGATGCGCGGCATTCTAGCCACGGATTGTTTCCGCTGATGCCCCGGTCATGTCGCAGCGCACAGCCTGACGTGGCAACGTATGCCGTATGTCCGTCCATCCCCGTGCAGGGCTACCGGCGCAGCGCTCCGACCTCGTCGACGTCCCGCGACTCATCACCAGCTACTACGCCGAGCACCCCGACGTCGCCGACCCCGCCCAGCAGGTCGCGTTCGGCACCTCCGGGCACCGCGGGTCGAGCCTGCGCCGGTCGTTCAACGAGGACCACATCGTCGCGACCAGCCAGGCCATCTGCGAATACCGGGCGATCCAGGGGTACACGGGGCCGCTCTTCGTCGGCAAGGACACCCACGCGCTGTCGGAGCCGGCGACGGTGAGCGCCCTGGAGGTGTTCGCCGCCAACGGGGTCCAGGTGCTCATCGACAGCCGGGACGGGTACACGCCGACGCCGGCGCTGTCACACGCCATCCTCACCCACCGGCACCTCGGCGCCGACGGGGTCGTGGTCACGCCGTCGCACAACCCGCCGGAGGACGGCGGCTTCAAGTACAACCCGCCGCACGGCGGCCCCGCCGACACCGACGTCACCAAGTGGATCCAGGACCGGGCCAACGCCCTGCTGGCGGCCGGGCTCAAGGACGTCAAACGGATCCCGTACGCGCGGGCACGCACCGCCGACACCACCGGCCGGTACGACTTCCTCGCCGCCTACGTCGACGACCTGCCGGCCGCGATCGACCTCGCCGCCATCTCCAACGCCGGGGTCCGCATCGGCGCCGACCCGCTCGGCGGCGCCAGTGTCGCGTACTGGGCCGCCATCGCCGAACGGCACAAGCTGGACATGACCGTGGTCAACCCGGACGTCGATCCGACCTTCGCGTTCATGACCCTGGACTGGGACGGCAAGATCCGGATGGACTGCTCGTCGCCGAACGCGATGGCGTCACTGATCGGCAAGCGGGGCGACTACCAGGTGGCCACGGGCAACGACGCCGACGCCGACCGGCACGGCATCGTCACCCCGGACGCGGGCCTGATGAACCCCAACCATTTCCTCGCCGTGGCCATCCAGTACCTGTTCAAGGCCCGCGACGGCTGGCCGCAGGGCGCCGCGATCGGCAAGACCCTCGTCTCCTCCTCGATGATCGACCGGGTCGCGACCGACCTCGGCCGCACGCTCATCGAGGTGCCGGTCGGGTTCAAGTGGTTCGTGCCCGGCCTGCTGGACGGCTCCGTCGGCTTCGGCGGCGAGGAGAGCGCCGGAGCGTCGTTCCTGCGCCGCGACGGCGAGGTCTGGACGACGGACAAGGACGGCCTGCTGCTGTGCCTGCTCGCCGCCGAGATCATCGCGACGACCGGCCGGTCGCCCAGCGAGCACTACGCCGACCTCGTCGCACGGCACGGCGCCCCCGCGTACGCGCGGATCGACGTCGCCTCCACCCGCGAGGAGAAGGCGGTGCTGGGCAAGCTGGCGCCGGAGCAGGTGACGGCGACGGAGCTGGCAGGGGAGCCGATCACGGCGAAGCTGACCGCCGCACCCGGCAACGGCGCCGCCCTCGGAGGGCTGAAGGTCGTCACCGCGTCCGGGTGGTTCGCGGCGCGGCCGTCCGGCACCGAGGACGTCTACAAGGTCTACGCCGAGTCGTTCCAGGGCCCGGAGCACCTGGAACGCATCCAGCAGGAGGCCCGCGGGGTCGTGTCGGCGGCACTGTCGGCCTGACGCACGAAAGCCCGGCCCCAGGGCCGGGCTTTCGCAGCGCGGAGCGGGCGGGTCAGGCGACCGCGCGGTCCGGTGCCGCGGCGGTGCGACCGGCGGTCGGGCGCTGCTTGAAGGCCCGCTGCAGCTGCACGACGATCGACCAGGTGACCTCGCCGACCGGGCGGGCGCCGTTGACCTGGATGAGCAGCTCGCGCTGCTGGTAGTAGTCCAGCAGGGGGCGGGTCTTCTCCTCGTACACCTTGATGCGGTGCTTGATCACGTCGACGGTGTCGTCCGCGCCGCGGGCGCGCGCCAGCATCCGGCGGATCAGCTCGTCCTCGGGCACCTCGAGGTGGATCGCGATCTGCACGCCGACGCCGAGGTCGCCGGCGGTGCGGTAGGCCGCCTCGGCCTGCTCGACGGTGCGCGGGAACCCGTCCAGGACGTAGCCGCCGTCGGCGTTCGCGGCGAGGACGGGCTTGCGGAGCATGTCCATGATGATCTGGTCGGGGACGAGCTCACCCTTGTTGACGAGTTCCTCGACCGTGCGGCCGATCGTCGTGCTCTCGGCGATGTTCCTGCGCAGGAGGTCGCCGCTGGCGATGTGGGTGATGCCGAACTGCTGCGCGATGAGCTGCGCCTGGGTGCCCTTGCCCGCACCCGGTGCGCCGATCATGAGGATCCGTTTCGCGCGCGGTGTCGCCGACTGCATTGTCATCTGCACACCCCTTTATGGCGTTGTGACATGGTGAAAAAGAGTGCCGGCCGACGCCGATGGTCCAGCATCCCACCTCGATGTCCGAGCGGGGCTGGGTGTCAGCTGTGAATTACCGCATTCCTATCTGTGGGTCCGGTAGGGAATACCGGACCCACAGACGGACTTGAGGATCTACCGGGTGCCGACCAGGTCCACGACGAAGACGAGCGTCTCGCCCGGCTTGATCAGGCCGCCGCCGGCGCCCCGGCTGCCGTAGCCCAGGTGCGGCGGGATGACCAGCTTGCGCCGGCCGCCGACCTTCATGCCGGCCACGCCCTGGTCCCAGCCGGCGATGACCTCGCCCTGGCCGAGCCCGAAGTCGAAGGTGCCGCCACGATTCCACGAGGCGTCGAACTCTTTGCCCGTCGACAGCGACACACCCACGTAGTGGACGCTGACCCGCTGACCGGGCTGGGCCTCCGCTCCGTCGCCGACGGTGATGTCGTCGATCACCAGGTCGGCCGGCGGCGGGCCGTCGGGCAGGGTCACGTCGGGCTTGCTGAGCGCCATGCGAAAACTCCTCGGCGGGATGTCGGTTGCTGCGGTACGTGTCGGCGTCCATCCTGCCGTATGCGCAGCGGCCCGGCTTCCAACCACCCGGCATCTGGCCCTGAGGTGATATGGACCACGCTCGGTTGCCGGTCGTACGCTGAAGCCGATGGCACACGGCACGCCTCCGAGCAGACCGGTGCGGCAGGCCTACTGGCTGGTCACCGGTGGTCTCATCCTGGTCGCCGCACAGACCGTCGCGGCGGTGGCCCTGCTCCTGCGGTTCGGCGCGGCGTATGACGCCCACGCGCCGTGGACCTTCAGCGAGCAGGTGCAGGTCGACGGCGTGCACACCCGGCTGGTCGGCGCGGCCGTGCTGGGCGCCGGCATGTCGCTGCTGCTGGCCGGCGCGGCCCTCGCGGTCCCGCGCCGCTCGACCAGCACCCGCACCGTCGTCGGCTTCGCCGGGCTGGTCGTGGCGATCGCGCTGCTGCTCGGCATCGTGCTCGGCCCCGACGGCGCGGTGCTGGCCGGCAACGCCGAGGAGCTCGCCCACCTGGAGAAGCTGCTGCCGGTGTGGTTCACCGCCGTCACGGCGGCGACGGTCACCGGGGTTGTCGTGCTGCTGGGCACCGCCTTCGCCCGGCTGGGCCGGGACGCGGCGCTGCACTACTACCAGCACCACGACCCGACCGCCACGTGGCGCGGCTTCACGTCCTGGCTCGACATCGCGAGCCGGACCTGACGGCGCGCCGTTGAGCAGGACCGCTGCGGCGCCGCACCCTGTCCGGCAGGCGTACCGGCTGATCATCGCCGCCATCACGCTGATCTCGGCCGAGACGATCGCGGCCGCGGTGCTGTACGCCCGCTTCGACACCGCCCGCACCGCGCACGCCCCTTGGAGCGTCCGCGAGCAGCTCCAGCTCGACAGCATGCACACCCGCCTGGCGCTCACCGCCGTGCTCGGCGCCGGCCTGGTGGGCCTGCTCACCGGGGTCGCGATGGCGGTCCTGCGCAGGTCCGTCGGCACCCGCACGGTCGTCGGCCTGGCGGCGCTGCTCACCGCGGTCGGGCTGCTCCTCGGCGTGGTGATCAACCCCGACAACGCGCTGCTGGCCTACGGCGCGGCCGAGGAGGCACATCTGTACCGGGTGCTGCCCTTCTGGTTCTCCGTGCTGTCCTCGACCGCCGTCACCGGCGCGCTGTTCGCCCTGGCCGCCGCGTTCGTCGCGCTGGGCCGCGAGGCGGCGTACGAGTACTACCAGTACCGTGACCCGGCCTTGGGCTGGACCGGCTTCGACTCCTGGCGGGAGATCGCCCGCGACCGGTGAACCGTCAGCGGGTCTGCAGGGCGTCGAGCATCGCCTCGGCGACGCCGGTGGCGCTGGCCGGGTTCTGGCCGGTGACCAGGCGCCCGTCGCGGACCACCCACGGCTGCCACGGCGCCGCGCCGGTGTGCCGCGCGCCGAGGTCCTCCAGGCGTCGCTGCAGCGCGAACGGCACCACGTCGCTCAGCCCGACCAGGCGCTCCTCCTCGTCGGTGAAGCCGGCGACGTCCCGCCCCGCGACCAGCGCGCCGCCGCCGGTGAGCGTGACGCCGACCAGCCCGGCCGGACCGTGGCAGACGGCACCGACGACGCCGCCCTGCTCGTACACCTGCCGCACCAAGGACTGCAGCGCCGTGCTGTCCGGGAAGTCCCACATGGTGCCGTGGCCGCCGGCCAGGAGCACCGCGTCGAAGCGGGCGGGGTCGACGTCGGCGACGGCCGGGGTGTCGTGGCCGAGGAACGCCAGGAAGTCCTCGTGGCCGGCGGTGTCGCCGTCGCGGGGCGGGTCGCCGCCGAGGACCGACGCCACCGTCACGTCGTGCCCGGCCTTGGTGAACACCTCCCACGGGTGGGCCGCCTCGGAGACGTAGAAGCCGGTGCCGCGGCCGGTGTCGCCGAGGGTCGCGTGGCTGGTCAGGACGATCAGGATCGCTGTCATGCAGGCAGTTTCGCGCGCTGGGTGCCATCGGCACCAATAGCCGAACAGTGGTCGTACCATAGGAAATCCTATGGCAATCTCCCTCGATCTGCTGCGCACCTTCCTCGCCGTGCACCGCGAGGGCTCCGTCACCGGCGCCGCCCGGCGGCTTTCGCTGTCCCAGCCGACCGTCACCGCCCAGCTGCAGGCCCTGGAGGCGGCGCTGGGCCGGCCGCTGTTCATCCGCCGGCCCCGCGGCGTCGCGCCCACCCCGGCCGCCGACCTGCTGGCCCGGCAGGTCGCGGGGCCGCTGGACGACCTCGCCGGCGTCGCCGAGCGGCCCGAGGAGGGCACCGTGCGGCTCGGCGGCGCCGCGGAGTTCCTCACCGACCTGGTGCTGCCCGCGCTCGCCGGCCTCGTCGCCGCCGGGCTGAAGCTGCGGGTCACGCTCGGGCTGTCCGACGACCTCGCCGACGCGCTGAGCGACGGCGCCCTCGACCTCGCCGTGCTCACCAGCCGCCCACGCCGCCGCCAGCTCGCCGCCGAGCCGCTCTACGACGAGGAGTTCGTCCTGGTCGCCGCGCGGGCCTGCGACGTCGCCACGACCCCGCTCGTCAGCTACGCCGAGGAGTTGCCGATCATCCGGCGGTACTGGCGCAGCGTGTTCGACCAGCGTCAGCACCGCACCGCGGACGTGGTGGTGCCGAGCCTGCACGCGGTCCGCGCGCTGGTGCTCGCCGGCGCGGGGTGCAGCGTCCTGCCCGAATACCTGGTCCGCGCCGACCTCGACGCCGGCCGCCTCGTGCTGCTGCACGACCCGCCGGTGCCGCCGCTCAACACGCTGTTCCTCGCGCACCGCGCCGGGCCGGTCGCTCCCGCCGTCGCCGCGGTGCGGTCCGCGCTGCTGGCCCGCTTCCGCACCGGAGATCGTCCGGTTTCGCCGCTGGAAACTTGAGCGCGCTAGGTTCGACCAGTGACCCAGCCTTTGGACCTGCCCCGCACCGTGGGCGAGCTGCGATCGAGCGGCCACCGGTTCCGCACCGTCAAACAGGAGCTGCGCGAAAACCTCCTGGCCAAGCTCCGCTCCGGCGAGCCCCGCTTCCCCGGGATCGTCGGCTACGAAGACACCGTCCTGCCCGAGCTCGAGCGGGCCATCCTGGCCGGACACGACCTGGTCCTGCTCGGCGAGCGCGGCCAGGGCAAGACCCGCGTCATCCGCGGCCTCGTGTCGCTGCTGGACGAGTGGACCCCGGTCATCGCCGGATCCGAGCTCAACGAGCACCCGTATGAGCCGATCACGCCCGCGTCCCGGCGCCTGGCCCTCGAAGCCGGCGACGCGCTGCCGGTGGACTGGCTGCACCGCTCGAAGCGCTACGGGGAGAAGCTCGCCACCCCCGACACGTCCGTCGGCGACCTCATCGGCGACGTCGACCCGATCCGGGTCGCGCAGGGCCGCACCCTCGGCGACCCGGAGACCATCCACTTCGGACTCGTCCCGCGCACCAACCGCGGCATTTTCGCCGTCAACGAGCTGCCCGACCTGGCCGAGCGCATCCAGGTGTCGCTGCTCAACGTCCTGGAGGAGCGCGACATCCAGGTCCGCGGCTACCAGCTGCGGCTGCCCCTGGACGTGCTGCTCGTCGCCAGCGCCAACCCCGAGGACTACACCAACCGCGGCCGGATCATCACACCGCTCAAGGACCGCTTCGGCGCGGAGATCCGCACCCACTACCCCCTCGACCTGGAGCTGGAGACCGACCTGATCGAGCAGGAGGCGCAGCTGGTCGCGCAGGTCCCCGGGCACGTCATCGAGGTCCTGGCCCGGTTCACCCGCGCCGTGCGGGAGTCGCCCGCGGTCGACTCGCGCTCCGGTGTGTCCGCCCGGTTCGCGATCGCCGCCGCCGAGACCGTCGCCGCGTCCGCGCTGCGCCGCGGCGGGCTGCTCGGCGACGACAAGCCCGTCGCCCGGGTCGGCGACACCGTGTCGGTCACCAGCACCCTGCGCGGCAAGGTCGAGTTCGACAGCGGCGAGGAGGGCCGCGAGATCGAGATCCTCGCCCACCTGCTGCGCACCGCGACCGCCGACACGTTCCGGTCCCGGCTCGCAGGGCTGGACCTGTCCGGCTTCACCGACCTCGTCGCCGAGGGCCAGGTCATCGAGACCGGCGAACTCGCCGGCGCCGACGACATCCTCCAGCAGGTCGGCACCGTCCCGGGCCTGGCCAAGGTCCTCGAACGGCTCGGCCTCGGCGACGCGCCCAGCCGCGGCGAGGCCGCCGCCGGCATCGAGTTCGTCCTCGAGGGACTGCACCTCACCAGACGGCTGTCCAAGGATCTCACCGAGGACGGCCGCACCGTCTACGGAGGCTGAGCACGTGCGCCACAACAGGTTCCGCTACGGGGCGTGGCGCGGCGGGCCCGACCCGCTCGCGCCGCCCTATGACGTGCGCGCCGCCGTCGACCAGGTCGGCGCCGAGGTCCTCGACGGCGGCAGCCTCCGGGAGGCGCTGCGCAACCTGCTGCGCAACGGCCCCGACGGCGGCCGCGGCCTGGACGACCTGCTCGCCAGGGCGCGGCGGCTGCGCCGCGAGGCGATGCGCCGTGGCGACCTCGACGGTGCCGTGACCCGCGCCCAGCAGCTGCTCGACCAGGCCGTCGCCACCGAACGCGACGCGCTGGCGGCGATCGACGGCGACGACGCCCGCTTCGCCGAGGCGCAGCTGGCGAATCTGCCACGGTCGACGTCCAAGGCCGTCTCGGAGTTGTCCGAATACAACTGGACGTCGCCGGAGGCGCGGGCGCTGTACGAGCAGATCCTCGAGCAGCTGCGCAACGAGGTGCTCGGGCAGCGGTTCCAGGGGATGAAGGAAGCCCTGCAGGACCCGGCCATGCAGGAACGCATGCGGGAGATGCTGCAGGACCTCAACGCCCTGCTCGGCAAGCACGCCCGCGGCGAGAACACCGACGACGCGTTCGCGCAGTTCATGGCCCAGCACGGCGACTTCTTCCCGGAGCAGCCCGGCACCGTCGAGGAGCTCATCGACGCCCTCGCCCGCCGCGCCGCCGCCGGGGAGCGGCTCCTGCGCTCCCTGAGCCCGCAGCAGCGCGAGGAGCTGCAGGCGCTGATGGAGCAGTCCCTCGGCAGCCTCGCCGGGGAGATGGCCGCCCTCACCGACAACCTGCGCGCCCTGCGCCCCGACCTCAACTGGGGTCGCGGCGAGCGGGTCCGCGGGCAGCGTGACCTCGGCTACGGCGAGGCGGCCGGCGCTCTGGAGGAGATCGGCGACCTCGACGACCTCCTCGACCAGCTCGGCCAGGAGCACCCCGGCGCCACCCTCGACGACGTGGACGTCGAGGCGGTCGAGCGGCAGCTCGGCCGGTCCGCCGCCGACGACCTGCGCCGGCTGCGGGAGCTGGAGCAGCAGCTGCGCCGGCAGGGTTGGGTCACCCGCGGCGCCGACGGGCTCACGCTGAGCCCCAAGGCGCTGCGCCGGCTCGGCGGCACCGCGTTGCGCACCGTCTTCGCGGACCTCGCCGCGGGCCGCAAGGGCCAGCACGACCTGCGCGACGCCGGCGCCGCGGGCGAGCTGACCGGGGCGTCGCGGCGCTGGCAGTACGGTGACGAACAGCCCATCGACGTGGTGCGCACCATCGGCAACGCGGTGCGCCGCCAGGCCACCGGCGGCACCGCGGTCCTGCCCATCGGGCTGGACGTCGAGGACTTCGAGATCGCCGAGACCGAGCGGCGGGTCTCCGCCGCCGTCGCGCTCTGCGTCGACCTGTCCTTCTCGATGATGGCCGACGGCCGGTGGGGCCCGATGAAACAGGCCGCGCTCGCCCTGTCGCACCTCGTCGCGACCCGGTTCCCGCAGGACGCCCTGCAGATCATCGGATTCGGCCGGTACGCCACGAAGCTGTCCGTCGAGGAACTCGCCGCGGTCGAACCCGACTACGTGCAGGGGACCAACCTGCAGCACGCCCTCATGCTCGCGGGCCGGCACCTGCGCCGGCACCCGGGCTCCGACCCCGTCGTCCTCGTCGTCACCGACGGCGAGCCGACCGCCCACCTGCTCGACGACGGCACCTCCTACTTCCACTGGCCGTCGACCCGCGAGACGGTGACCTCCACGGTGCACGAGGTCGACCAGCTCACCCGCTACGGCGCCGTGCTCAACGTGTTCATGCTCGGCGAGGATCCCGGCCTGCGCCGCTTCGTCGACGCCGTCGCCCGGCGCAGCGGCGGGCGGGTCTTCACGCCCGAGGCCGGTGACCTGGGCCGATACGTTGTGTCCGACTACATCCGCGCCCGCCGGGGGCGCCGCGGGTGATCCGTGTTTCAGATCAGGCGGGGGAGGGGTACCTGAAGAATGTCCACGCAACACCCCTCCTCCCCGGGAGCTGAAGATGATCGTCCTTGGCCTGATCCTGTTCCTGCTCGGGCTCTTCCTGCACGTCGGCATCCTGGAGACGATCGGCATCGTGCTGCTGATCGTGGGCGCGGTGCTGTGGATCCTGGGCGCCGTCGGCCGCCCGCTCGCCGGGCGACGTCACTACTGGTAGCCCTCCCCGCGCGTAACTCGCACTGGCCGGCGGACCCCCGCCGGCCAGCGGCATTTCCGGCGGTTTATAAACAGCCGCCCGGGAATTGTTTCTCAGGCGTCCCGGCAATGCCGTTGCGGCCTGCGCGTCCGTCCCCGGATCATTCGGATGCGAAAGGTCGCCGTGGTCGCCGAATTCTCTGATATTTGATCGCTTGCGGTCTACGGATCGTGACCTCGATCATCGCTGGGTCGATCGTGCGGAGCACCGCACGGACCCACGAGATCGAGGAGGATCATATGGACGATCGCAGGAACAGGACACCGGACGATCGCGGCGGCGGCCGGTGGCGGCCGGTCGGGATCGCCGACGCGGTGACCGTCGTGGCGGTGCTGGCGGCGGTGTTCGGGTTGGCGGCGCTCGCCCTGACACGGGGCGCCGGCCCGGCACAGATCGGGGCGATGGTGCTGGTCGTGGCCACCGCGGCCGGGCGGCTGCTGCACCGCATCCGCAGGGCGGCGACGCAGTGGGGGTCTCCCGCTGCAACGGAAGACCCCCGTCCCCAGACCGCTGAACCCTTGAGTAGGCCGGACCGGGAGCATGTCGGCCCGCGTGACCGCGGCGTTACCGGATGCGGCGACGTTACCGCATTGTTGTCTGCCCGACCAAGGCCCGGCGGCGCAGTTCCGTCACTGGTGAAGCCAGTGACGCACGCCGATACGGTGACCGTTGATGGGCCGGTCGGTGCCGGTCACTCCACCACCCGGCCCGGCACCGGGGAATGATCGTCGATCGTCGGCCGGCGTGCACCGGCGCTGATGTGTCGACAATGCGCGCCGCACACGACTGGCGGACTTCTGGACCCTGGTGGCAATATGCCGCATGTCGGGATGCGCTCAGGACGGCTGCAACCGTCAGGCATTCCGGTGCTCACCCCGCCCGCACAGACCGCTGAACCCGGTGAGGCGGCGCCCTGGCGAAACCCGGCAGGGCGCCTCCTCGATGCACACCCATGGCCGCAACGACCGGACACGAAAGCGAGCCGGAACGATGCCCGAGCCGCAGACCGGCGGCGACCGCCCGGCGTCCAGGCCCACCCGCCCGCCGAAACCCTCCGGCGGCAACCGCGGCAGGCCGCTCAACGCGGTCAAGGGATACGGGCCCGCCGCGCAGTTCGCCCGTAAGCTGCGCGCTCTGCTGGCGGCCGCCGGCCGGCCCCGCCGCGTCGACCTGGCCTTCGGCCGCAGCAACCCGACCACGATGTCCAAGGTGGACAGCGGGCGCGAGCTGCCCACGTGGGACAACGTCGCGGACTACCTGCGCGGCTGCGGCCAGGACGCCGCCGCGATCGCCGGGTGGAGGAACGACTACGAGCAGCACGCCCGCCGCGCCGCGCGGTTCCGCCCCGACCTGTCCGCCGCGGACCGTGCCGCGCTGCGGGCGGCGGTCGGCGACCTGCTCGCCGCGGAAGGTGTCGACCGCCCGGAGCTCCTGCGCCGCCGCGCCGACGCCGAGCGCGACGGCGTTGCGGTCAACCTGCCGGTGGGGGAGGCCGTGCCCACGGTCGAAGAGCTGGTCGCCGAACCGGCCGGTGACCGGATCCTGTTGTGGACCGTCTATCTCGGCGGCGGGACCGCCGCGGACGTCGCGCACTGGCAGCAGCAACTGGCCCGGCTCCCACCGTCGCCGGAGCCCGGGCCTTCGCCTTCGCCTTCGCCTGCGCCGGACACGGTGCCGGGGCATGGGCCCGACGCGGCGGGCGCCGCGGCGTCGGACGCCGGGGCCGCGTCCGTGCCGCCGTCCGCCCCGGCCGCAGCGCCGCCGCCGGACTCTGCCCGGTGGCGGCGAGCGGTGCTGATCGGCGCCGGGGCGGTCCTGGTCCTGGTGCTCGGCGTCGGGTACGCGGTCGCGGCGAACGGCCGCAAACGCGACGCCGAGGGCACCGCGCCGCGTGCCACCTCGAGCCCGCCGGGTGTGACGTCCCCGGTCGCGCCAGGGGAGCCGACCGGCGCGACCGGCGACGCGGCGGCCGGAGTGCTCAACGACCTCGCGGACCGGGTCGCGCGGACCCCCGCGGCACCCACCGGCACCTACGCACACCTGCACCGCAGTCTCCGCAGCGTCGACACCACCGGCTCGGACGGCACGGGCACCACCGGCTTCGACACCGCCGGCAAGATCACGGAGGAGTGGCTGACCTGGTCCGCCACCGCCCCGGGCCGCCGGATCGTCAAGGTCACCGTCGACGGCGTCACCACGACCCCGAGCCCCGAGCCGCTCCCGCCCGGACCGCCCCGCGGCGCCGCCGGCCCGCCGAGCACCGACCCGGTGCTGCTCGAGCAGGTCCTCGGCGCCCGCCGGCCGGCGCGGGTCGGCCCGCCGCGGATGCTGCTCGGCGTCGCCGACCTGTGCGAGACGTACCCGCTGAACCCCGCCGAACGGGCAACCGTGCTGCGCCTGCTGGCCAGGGTCGCCGGCATCACCGTGCGCGGGCAGGCCGCCGACCGGACCGGCCGGCCCGGTCTCGCGGTCAGCGCCGACCACGCCGGCGGGCGGCGCGAGACCCTCATCTTCGGCCTGCTCGATGGCCGGCTCCTCGCGCACGAGACCTCGGTGCCCCTGCCCAGCGGCGGTGGCGACGTCACCGAGGACGTCGTGTTCCTCGAAGCGCACTACGACGACCAGCCGGCCTGAGCCGGCCCGGATCTGCAACTTGCAGATCCGGGTCCGTGCCGCGCCCGGCCGGGTCGTTCATGACCGTCCGTCACCACCGGGCGCCCGCACCGCCGTCCCCGCGCAGGTCGGCCGGTCCGCGCCAGGCCATTACGGTCCGTACGACCGATTTATAAGTCGCTGACAATTCCGCACCCGTGATGAGCAGGCCGGACCCACGCGGACATTCACTCATGACGCAGTCTGCACGCGGTCCTGGTGACCACGCAGCGTCGCCGCCTACGGTCGTCGCACCGCGTCCCGGTCCGCTGCAGCGTGGGGGTTCAGCCATGATTCGTGCTCTGACAGTCGCCTCTGTCGTCATCGCCGCGATCGCCGTCGCCGCCGCACCCGCAGCGGCGGCACCCGTGCGGGCCGGCGCCGCCGCGTACCTCGCCGAACACCCCGGCGGGACCCTCGTCGGCGCCAACGAGATCAGCTACGACGGTGGCCGGTTCATCGTCACCGTCGAGCCGCCGGAGCACACCACGGCCTACGTCGACTGCCCCTCGGGCTGGTTCTGCTTCTACGACCGGCCCGACTTCGGCTATCCGCGCGGCAAGCTGTCGTCCTGCGGCTGGCAGAGCCTGTCCCCGTACGGCTGGCAGGACCGCGTCGAGTCGGCGTACTACAACCTCAGCCGCGGCGCGGTGCAGTTCTTCGACTACGGCACCGGCCTGTTCACCGTCGGCGTCGGCTACCGCTCGATCGACTACGTCGGCAGCGCCATGAACCGCGCCACCGACGTGTACCGCTACTGCTGACGGCGCCGGAAGAGCCGGCCGAACCGCGACGGGGCGGCCGGCTTCGCCGCGGCGGGCGCGGCGCCGGCGGCGGTCACCTCGTCGGCGAGGGCGAGCACGTCGTCGACCATGCCCGGCACGATGCGCACCAGGTCGGCCAGGGAGTCCCGGATCGTGACCGCCCGGCTCCGCGACGCCTGCACGGCGGCAAGGAACCGGCGGCCGACGGTGTCGCGGACCTCGACCCGGCACGCCGGGTCGAGCCACGCCGCGACCGTCAACGCGAACAGCGCCGCCTCCGTCGTCCAGTCCTCGACACCCCACGCGATGTCGGTGAGCAGCTGCCGCTGCGCGGTCGTGTCGCCCGGGTCGGCCGGGTTGCGCAGCTCGCCGCAGTGCAGCAGGCCCAGGCACGCGAACACCTGCGCCGAGCGCTCCCACCAGCCGTCGGGCAGCTGCGCGTACCGCTGCGGGCGGGCCGGGGGGTGCACCAGCAGCGACAACAGCTGCTCGACCGGCAGCTCCCCGAGGGGCAGCGCGTGGTCGTAGGCGGCGACCGGGTGCGGCCACGCCGGACCGGCCAGGCCCGCCAGCAGCGCCTGGCTCGCCGCGGCGGCCGGTTCGACCGTCGGGTAGGCGGTCGTGCCGTCGTACCGCCACAACACCCGCACCGGCTTCAGCGGCTGCACCAGGTCCTGCGGCGGCGGCCCGGCGACCTCCACGGTCACCCGCGGCACCTCGCGGCGCAGCAGGGCCAGGGCGCTGGGCACCTCCAGCGCCGACAGCGCCATGCCGCCGTCCATCGTGCCGCGCTCCTCCAGGGGCACCCGGTGCAGCGTGTTGACGCACGCCTCGGTCGGCCCGGCGACCCGGCCGAGCCAGGTGCGGCGCTCGCACGCCTGGGCCAGGTCGGAGTGCTCGTGACTGACGGCCGGGTGCTCGCGGATGAAGTCGACCAGTGCCACCAGGTGCTGCACGTCGCCGTCGCGCTGGAACCGCAGCCGCTGCGCCGTGTGGACCGCGCAGTCGTAGTCCGACTGGCGGTGCATGCCCTCCTCCAGCAGCGCGATCGCCTCGTCGACCCGGCCGGAGTCGGCGAGCCAGTTGGCCATGTCGGCGCACAGGTCCATCTCCTGCGGCGCGGCCCGCCACGCCGCCCGCATCACCTTCAACGCCGCGTCGAGGCGGCCGTCGGCGCGCAGGGCGTACGCGTACCAGACGGCCGTGAGCTTGTCGGGGTGCAGCCGGTGACCGCGGGCACCCCACCGCACCGCTTCCGCGGTGTCACCGAACCGGCGGCCGAGCCCGGCGGCGGCGCCGTGCAGCAGCGCATGGTCCGGGTGCGCGCGCAGCGAGCGGCGGGCCAGGTCCAGGTACACCTCGTTGGCCTTCGCGACCGCGGCCGGCGCCGGATCGCCGAGCCGCTGCATGACCCCGACGAACAGCCTGGCCAGCTCGTCGGGGTCCAGCCCGGCGGGGTCGACGGCCCGCACCCAGCTCACGTCGGCCCACGGCTGCTCCGGATCGAACCCGGTCGCCTGCGCCAGCATCCGCAGCGACCCGAGCGGATCGGCCTGCGCCGTCACGTGCGCCCGCGCGACGACCGTGCCGATGAACGCCGGCTCGCGCAGCGGGAACAGGTCCGCCACGTCGCCGCCGGCCCGCGCGGTCAGCGCCGCGAGCAGTTCGTGCACCTCCGGCAGCCCCGGCGCCCAGGCGATCGCGCCGGCGAGGTGGTCGGCGGCGTGCTCGAGGTCGTCCTCGGCGAGCGCCACCCGCGCCAGGGACAGCTCACCGTGCGCCTGCGCCACCGGGTCTTCGACATCGTCGGCCACCCGCGGAGAGTAGAGCACACCGAAGGGGTGGTGTCGGGCGGCGTGTGTGCAGCGCTCCCCGTCGATGCACGGTAGCGTCGCCGCATGACCGAGGTCCGTCCTTTGCGCGAGCTCGCACCGCACCTGGTCTGGGAGGCGGTGCTCCTGCTCGCCGCCGGTGCCGTCGTCGCCGGCCAGTACAACGCCAACTCCGCCGTGTTCAGCCGGGGGCAGGTGTGGGCCGGGATCGCGATCCTGGGCTTCGCCGCCTGCGGCCTGGCCCTGTCGCTGCGCACCGCGACGCCCAACCTGGCGATCGGGTCGACCGCCGTGCTGGCCGGCTGGGCGTTCGCCGAGCAGGTCAACAACGGCACGTCCGTCGCCGTCGCGTTCATCGTCGCGGTCCTCGCGGCCGCCGGTGTCGGCGTGCTGCTCGCCCTGGTGGTCGGGCTCACCGCGCTGCCCGCCTGGGCGGTGACCCTCGGCGGCGGCTTCATCGTCTCGGCCGCGCTGCTCAAGGCCACCGGGGGCCGGCTCGTGCCGGTGACCGGCGCCGCCCGTGCCTCGACGGGCTTCGGCGTGTGGGCCGCGGTGTTCATCGTCGCCTCCATCGTCGGCGCGGTGCTGTTCGCGCTGCCCGCCGTCCGCCGGCTGCTGTCCGCGAACCGCCCGCTCGCCGGCGGCGACGACCCGGCCGCCTGGCGGCCCGCGAAGCTCGTCGGCGCCCTCGTCGGCGTCACCGGCTCCGCGGTCCTCGCCGGCGTGTCCGGGGTCCTGTCGGTCCGCCTCACCAGCGCCGCCGCGTTCACCGACAGCGGCCAGCTGCCGTTCGCGCTCGCCGCGGTCCTCCTCGGCGGCGTCAGCGTCTTCGGTCGCCGCGCCGGCGTGTTCGGTGTCGTCCTCGGTGTCGTGATCATCGACGGGGTACGCCGCTGGCAGTTGCTCGAGGGAGCGGACGCGGCCACGACCATGCTCACGACCGGGGTCCTCGCGGTCGTCGGACTGCTTGCGGTGTGGCTGCTGGAGCTGCTCGGCCGCCGCTTCGCCCCGCTGTCGGCCGCCGGCCCGGCCGCCGTGCCCGTGGGCGGACTCTCGGTACCGTTCCCGGTGCCTGGTGGGTTCCCGCATTCCGGACCGCCGGTGTTCGTGCCGCCGACCTCGGGGGCGCCGGGGTTCCTGCCCGCCGGGACGTCCTCGCCGGTCCCGTCGGGGCAGCCGGTCTACCCGCCCGGCTCGCCGTCGGGGATCCCGTCGCAGTTCCCCGGGCCCACGTCGGCGCCGCCCGGGGGCTACCCGCCGCCGCCACCGCCGACCTCGGGCGGACCGGCGTTCGGCCAGCCCACGTATCCGGCCCCGCCGCCGGCGGGTGGTCCCGGGTATCCGCCTGGGGCGATGATCCCGCAGCCGTGGACGTGCCGGGCGCCGGCGCCGCGCCGCAGGTCCCGTCGCAGCCGGTGTCGCCGCCGGTCAGCGGGCCGCCGAGCTCCGACCCGCCGCCCAGCCACCCGCAGACCCCGCCGCCGAGCTGGCCCCCGCAGAACTGACCGTCACATGGAGGATTCGACCAGCGCGGGGTGGTGGGTTCCCGCGGGGGCGAACCACGCCTCCTTCGCGTCGCGAAACGCCAGCTCGACGCGCAGCCGCGAATACGGCTCCAGGTCGGGCAGGTCGGTCGGCTCGAACCAGCCGACCTCGAAGGACTCGTCGTCGTTGACCCGGGCGGTGCCGCCGACCGCCCGGCACAGGAAGGTCACGCTGAGGTAGTTGCAGCGGTCGCCGTTGGGATAGTCCACCGGGTGGGTGGCCACGCCGAGGATCCGCTCGACGACCACGTCGACGCCGGTCTCCTCCAGTACCTCCCGCACGACGGTGTCGGCGGGCTGCTCACCGGGCTCGACCATCCCCGCGACCACGGACCAGCGGCCGGTGTCGCTGCGGCGCCCGAACAGCAGCCGGCCCTGCCCGTCGACGACGATCGCGCCGACGCCGGGCAGGAGCAGCAGGTCATGGCCGATGTGTGTGCGCATGGACCGGATGTACTCAGGAGTCCCCATCCGGCGAACGTACCGGCACGACAGGCCGCTCGGTGCCCAGCACCCTCGTCACCGTGATCAGGATGACGACCCGGGCCGGGTTGGGGCGTGGGGTCCTGTACCGCTGCGCGTACCGGCGCTCCGCGTCCGCGACGACGCCGGGGGCCGCGTCGATGACGGCGGTGCCCTCCAGGGTCGTCCAGCGGCGGCCGTCGACCTGGCAGACCGCCACCCGAGGGTTGCCCCGCACGTTGCGGACCTTCTGCGAGGTGCCGGACGTGATCACCCGTGCGGTGCCGGTCGCCGCGTCGTACGTGACGCCGACCGGTGCCACGTGCGGGGTCCCGTCGGCGCGGATCGTGGTGATCGTGCACAGGTGCCGCTCGGTCCAGAAGTCGTCGCTCACCGGACGGTGACCTTGCCGTCGCGCACGTCGAAGTGGCGGGTCGTGCGGACCGCCTCCAGCATCCGCCGGTCGTGGGTGACCAGCAGCAGCGTGCCCGGGTATCCATCCAGCGCCGTCTCCAGCTGCTCGATCGCGGGCAGGTCCAGGTGGTTCGTCGGCTCGTCGAGCACGAGGAGGTTGACCCCGCGGCCCTGCAGCAGCGCGAGGGCCGCCCGGGTCCGTTCGCCGGGCGACAGGCTCGCCGCGGGGCGCAGCACGTGGTGCGACTTCAGGCCGAACTTCGCCAGCAGGGTGCGTACGTCCGCCGGCTGCTGGTCCGGCACGGCGGCGCAGAACGCGTCCAGCAGCGGGCCTTCGCCGAGGAACAGCCCGCGGGCCTGGTCGACCTCGCCGACCACGACCCCGGGCCCGAGCGCGGCGGTGCCACTGGTCAGCGGGATGCGTCGCAGGAGCGCGCCGAGCAGCGTCGACTTGCCGGAGCCGTTCGCGCCCGTGATCGCGACCCGGTCGGCCCAGTCGACCTGCAAATCGACCGGCCCGAGCGTGAACGAGCCCCGGGTCACCACCGCCCGGTTGAGCGTCGCCACGATCGCGCCGGCCCGCGGCGCGGCGGCGATCTCCATCCGCAGCTGCCACTCCTTGCGCGGCTCCTCCACCACCTCGAGGCGCTCGATCATCCGGTCGGTCTGGCGGGCCTTCGCCGCCTGCTTCTCCGTCCCCTCGATCTTCTTGCCCTTGCCGATCTTGTCGTTGTCGGGCTGCTTGCGCCGGGCGTTCTTCACGCCCTTCTCCATCCATGCGCGCTGCATCCGCGCCCGCGCCTCGAGGTCGGACTTCTTGTCGTCGTAGTCCTCGTACGCCTCCCGGGCCCGCCGCTTCGCGATCGCCTTCTCCTCCAGGTACGCGCCGTAGCCGCCGCCGAAGAAGTTCACCTGCTGCTGGGCGAGGTCCAGCTCCAGCACGCCCGTCGCGGTGCGGGCCAGGAACTCCCGGTCGTGGCTGACGATCACGGCGCCGGCCTTGAGGCCCTGCACGAACCGCTCGAGCCGCTCCAGGCCGTCCAGGTCCAGGTCGTTGGTCGGCTCGTCGAGCAGGAACACGTCGTACCGCGACAGCAGCAGCGACGCCATCCCGGCCCTGGCGGCCTGCCCGCCGGACAGCGCGGTCATCGGCAGGTCCAGGTCAACCGTGAGTCCCAGGTCGGCGGCGACGGCGGCGGCGCGCTCGTCCAGGTCGGCGCCGCCGAGGGCCAGCCAGCGCTCCAGGGCGTCGCCGTATTCGTCCGGGTCCTGTTCGATCCGCTCCGCGGCCGTGTCCATCCGCTGCTGCGCATCGGCGACCCCGGTGCGGCGGGCCAGGAACTGCAGCAGTGTCTCGCCTTCGCGGCGGTCGGGCTCCTGCGGCAGGTACCCGATGATCGCGCTGGGCGGGTTGAGCCCGAACCCTCCGGCCTCCGTCGGCAGCAGCCCCGCGAGGGTGCGCAGCAGCGTCGACTTGCCCGCCCCGTTGGCGCCGACCAGGCCGATCACGTCGCCCGGCGCGACGACCAGGTCCAGTCCGGAGAACAACGCCCGATCGCCGTGACCGGCCGCGAGCTCCTTCACCACGAGCGTGGCGCTCACCAGTTACCTCCGCAGTCTTGTCGTACCCCAGGCATATTGTGTCTGAGCGCGCTGAGCTTCTCCGCCGGGAGTAGCGTGCTTTATGAAACGCGATCGGCTCGTAACGGGAGAGACGCCTTGAGCACAGCGACCGCCGACGACACGACCCTGACCCACCGCCAGATCCTCGCGATCCTCGGCGGTCTCATGATGGCGATGTTCCTCGCCGCCCTCGACCAGACCATCGTGTCGACGGCCATGCGGACGATCGCCGACGACCTGGGCGGCTTCTCCATCCAGGCGTGGGCGACCACGGCGTTCCTCATCACGTCGACGATCGCGACCCCGCTGTATGGCAAGTTGTCGGACATCTACGGCCGTAAGCCGTTCATCCTGTTCGCGATCGGCATCTTCATCCTCGGCTCCGTCCTGTGCGGCCTCGCCGGGTCCGTCTACCAGCTGGCCGCCTACCGCGCCGTGCAGGGCATCGGCGCCGGCGGCCTGTTCTCCCTGGCGTTCGCGATCATCGGCGACGTCGTCCCGCCCCGCGAGCGGGCCAAGTATCAGGGCTATTTCCTCGCCGTGTTCGGCACCTCCAGCGTCCTGGGCCCCGTCCTCGGCGGCTTCTTCGCCGGCACCGACAAGATCCTCGGCGTCACCGGCTGGCGCTGGATCTTCTACATCAACGTGCCGATCGCCCTGGCCGCATTCCTGGTCGTCATGCGCGTGCTGCACATCCCGCACCGCCGTCAGGAGCACCGCATCGACTGGCCGGGCGCGGTCGCGCTGGTCATCTGCCTCGTGCCGCTGCTGACCGTCGCCGAGCAGGGCCGCGAGTGGGGCTGGGGCTCCGGCCGCTCCCTGCTGTGCTACGGCATCGGCGTCGTCGGCCTGATCCTGTTCCTGCTCGCCGAGTGGCGCTACCAGGACGAGGCGCTGCTGCCGCTGCGCCTGTTCCGGGGCCGCACCTTCTCCGTCGCCTCGACCAGCAGCTTCATCCTGGGCATCGCGATGTTCGGCGGTCTGCTCACGCTGCCGCTCTACCTGCAGATCGTGAAGGGCGCCAGCCCCACCAAGGCCGGCCTGATGCTGCTGCCGCTGGTCCTGGGCATCATGACCGGCTCGATCGTGTCCGGCCAGGTCATCGCCCGCACCGGCAAGTACCGCAAGTTCCCCATCATCGGCTCGCTGCTGATGGTCGCCGCGCTCGCCCTGTTCTCCCGCATCGGCGCCGACACCCCGCTCTGGCAGACAATGCTGGTCATGGCCCTCATGGGCCTCGGCCTGGGCGGCAACATGCAGCCGGTCATCACCGCCGCGCAGAATGCGGCAAACCCCCGCGAGATCGGCGTCGCCACCTCCACGGTCACGTTCTTCCGCTCGATGGGCGGCACCGTCGGCGCCGCCGTCTTCCTCTCGGTCCTGTTCAGCCTCCTGCCCGAGAAGATCAAGGGTGCCTTCACCGCCGCCCAGTCCACCCCCGACTTCCAGGCCGCCGCCCGCGCCAACCCCGACCAGCTCCAACTCATCCAGAAGGCCGGCACCTCAGGCAGCGCCAGCGCCCTCAACGACACCTCCTTCGTCAACCGCCTCGCCGACGCCCTGTCCCACCCGTTCAAGGTCGGCTTCTCCGACTCCATGAGCATCGTCTTCATGGTCGCCGCCGGCATCATGGTCGTCGGCTTCATCGTCATCCTCTTCCTGCCCGAGGTCCCCCTCCGCTCCCTGTCCGCCGCCCAGCAGCGCGCCCAAGAGGACGCCCACGACGACGCCAGGTCCGCCACTTCCGCCGCGGTGCCGGCCGCCGCGCCCGCAGCCGCCGCGCCCGCTGGCGCCTCGGCTCCTCTTGCGTCGGCTCCCGTCGCGTCTGGTCCCCTCGCGTCTGGTCCCGTCGGCGACGGCGCCGCGGCATCGTCCGCTGCGGCCCGGCCGGACAGCGCCGCTGGCAACGGGTCGGCTTCGCGCGCCGCCTCGGCCACCGCCGAACTTCGGGGCGACGGCGCGGGCGACGACGCCCGCAACAGGCACGACCTGGAGCCGGCCGTCTCAGGCGAAGGTGCGCCGAACGCCGGTGCCCACGCCGCAGACAGCGTCGCCGAGCCCCATGCCGGCCACATTCCCCACCACGCGGCCGGCGCCCACGAGGCCAGCGGCGAGGCCACCGCCCACGACGACGTGGAGCCCCGCCACTCCCGTTGACGCGCCCACCTCCCGGCGGCCTCTGCTTCCGCCCGCACCTCGCCGCGCCGTGGCGTCCGCGGCGGCCGGCACGGTCGACCTCGTCCACAAACCGGGACTGCGGGGGCTGCCGGGAAGCCGGCTTGTGAGGGCGGGTCCGGTGGGTCTGCCGCGCTGAGCGCTTCGTCGGTGTGCGCACGCCCTCCAAAGTCGTGTCGCAGGCGCAGGCCGAACGACCCGTGAAGCTCTCGCTCTCCCGACACCGTCCTCACGACGCCCGAGTGATCACGGATGTCCGACGGCGTCCACGCATCACCGCAGAGCGATCAACACGGGCGCCGACCGCGAAGGCGTCCCGCGCCGTCACCCGGTCGCACCTCGGCCCATCGGCGAAACGGGCACGGCCTCGCGGCGAAGGTCGCCGTCTGACGCGGGCCCCGACCACTACGACACCCGCGGCGGTGAGCGCCGAGTCGGTTGGCGGCCACGTGTGGCAACGCCGGATCGTTCATGAGTTCCCGTTCGTCGGCGGTGTCGACGGCGGCACCAACGGCAATTGCCAGCAGGCCGCGCTGGAGGTGTCGAGGGAGCGTTCCCGCATCGCCAGCACCACCACCCAGGCGCCGTGCCCGCCGAGCCGTGTCGCTTCGGATCGATCCAGCCCTGCGATGAACACGGTGCTGATCCGCGCCGGCGCACCGCTGAGGATCGCGTGAGTGCTCACCTCATCAGGACGATGGGGCTCGCGACCATGCACCTGAATCGCCGTGCCGGCGAGGACGTCCGCCACCCGGAGTGGTTGCCGGTGCGGGATACTGGCCCGGTGCCGTATGACCCCACCATCTACCTCGGCTCGGCTGCTCACTACCGTTACGGCCGCCCCGCATACTCACCGGAGCTTGAGGCCGTCCTTGCGCAGGAGACGGGTCTGAACGGAGAGGGTCGGCTGCTGGATGTCGGCTGCGGCCCAGGCGTGCTCACCGTCCGCCTCGCTCACCTGTTCCAGCAGGCAGTCGGCCTGGACCCGGACGCCGGCATGCTCGCGGAGGGCCGTCGCGCGGCCGAGGAACAGAACATCACGAACGTCCGGTGGGTCCAGGGTCTGGCCGAGGACCTTCCCTCGATCGCGGCGGGGCCGTACCGGCTGGTGACATTCGGCCAGTCTTTCCACTGGACCGACGAACGCTCGGTGGCGGAGATCGTGTACGACATGCTGGAGCCCGGCGGTGCGCTGGCACTCATCGTCCACACGGTGGCAGGACGGACCCGGCCACCAGACCCAGGGGTGCCGACGATCCCGCACGAGGAGATCACGGCGCTGGTGGGGAAGTATCTCGGGTCTACCCGGCGGGCCGGCCAGGGCACCGCCGCGGAGCGAACTCACCGCTTCGAGGATGTGCTGACCCGGACCCGCTTCGGTGTGCCGCGGCAGTGCTTCGTCCCTGGTATCCCGGACCTCCTGCGAGACAGCGAGAGCGTTCTGTCCGGCTACCTGTCCCTCTCCTGGTCGGCGCCCCACCTGTTCGGTGACCGTCTTGACGACTTCACCGCAGAGGTGCGGGCGCTGCTCGCGAGCCGTTCGCCCGACGGGATCTTCTGGGACTGGCCAGGAGACACCGAGGTGGTGCTGGCCCGCAAGCGCGACTGAACGGAAGGTCCCGAACCCGGCCCGCGCGGGCGCGACCCTGCGGCGAAGATCGCCGTCTGGAGCGGCGACGGCGGGGGTCACCAGTCCCAGCGGGCGGTGTGGTGGTGGTCGGTGGTGGTGGGGTGGATGTCGACGGTGCCGGTGGCGCGGTGGTGCTGGAGGGCACGGCGGCACTCGTCGCGGACGCGGGCGCGCTGGGGTCTCGTCCATGTCGCCAGGACGTACCAGCGGGGTGGGCCGTCCTGGGACCACGGCAGTCGCTCGCCGAGCGGCTGCCACGCGCAGTGGGTGGGGAGGTGTCGCAGGTGCGGACCGGCGGGCAGGTCGCACTGCGCGCGCCGCGGGGCGAAGGCCCGCTGGACCCACGGGCCGGCGGTGGACGAGGCGACCGGCTTGGAGGTCGGCCGGAGCCGGGCGTGGCCCGGGTGCTGGGTGGAGTAGAGCCCCGCGCAGCGGTGCAGCGGTGCCCACCACACTGCGCGCGTCCAATAGGGAGCGTCGCGGTCGGTGCGTGACATGGTGACCCCGATCGGGGCCGCAGGGTGCGGCCCGTCAAAAGGGGTCGAGCACGAGGGTCGGCATCGGGCCAGAATAGCCCGGCGGCGGGAGGCCGTGTGGCACGCCGGAGTGCACGCGGGGGCTCTGGGTGGTGACCGGCGGTACACTACGCCGAAACGGGCACCACGAGAGGGCCGCGCATGCAGGACGAGACGGATCCGGGACGCGTCGCGTTTCTTGCGCGGCCGCATCGTCCCGCGCTCGTCCCGCGGACGCTGACCGAGCTGCGCGGGCCCGTGCGGGGTGTGGTCGAGCTGCCGCAGCGGCTGATGTGGAATCCGCGGCGTGACTTCGACCTGGACAATCCCGACCTGCTGCTGTGGATGTATGAAAACGTGCTGCGCGAGGCGATCCGCCTCGAGGAGCTGCGCCGCTGGGTCAACGGAAAAGCACTGGTCAGGGTGTGGCCGGAGCTGAATCTGCCCCGCGGGGTCCGCCTGGCATGGGAGGCCCGCCACCAGCAGCTTCGCCTGCGGTGAGCGCGTCCGGTCCCGTTCAACCAGGCCGCAACGGCACCGATCCGTTCTACACCGAGGTCGCCAGGATCGCCCTTGCGGTGGGGGAGCGGCACGGGTTCGTGCTCGGCGGCGGGTTCGCGTGGCTGATGAGCGGGCTCGTCAGCCGGCCCACCGAGGACGTCGACCTGTTCACCGACACCGACGGCGGGGCGGGCCGGGCCGCCGACGCCGTCTGCCAGGCCCTGCGGGCGGCCGGGTACACGGTCGAGGAGGAGGAAGCCGACGACCTGCTGGAGCTGTTCGCGGGCTTCGACCAGCGGGAGTTCACCGTCGGTGACGGCAGCAGGACCGTGCGGTTGACACTGAGCCGGCTGGACCGGACGGAGAGCCCGGTGATGATGGACGTCGGGCCGGTCATGCACCGTGACGACCTGATCGCCACGAAGGTCGCGGCGCTGGTCAACCGGCGGGAGGTCCGCGACTACATCGACGTCGCCGCGGCGCTGCAGCACTATGACGTGGGGCAGCTGCTGGAGCTTGCCCGGCGGCAGGACCCGGCCCTCGAGGACGACGACGTGCACGCCGCGGGTCGCTACCTGGACCGCCTCGACGACGGCCGGTTCGCCTATTACGGGCTGACCCCGGAGCGGGTCAGCGAGCTGCGCCAGCGCCTGCAAGCCTGGCCCCGGTAGACGCGAGCGACGCCTCGTTGGACAGCACGCCGGCGAAGCCGCGCAAGGCGCGGTCGACCTGGCGGCGGGCCGCGGGGCCCTTCCCGGTCACGTACGCGGAGCCGGTCAGCTCCATCCGCTCACGGCCGTTGGTGCCGAGGACCCGGGTCAGCAGCACCTGGCCCACGCCGTCGACCTCCATGACGACCGGGTGGGCGCGGTGCTCGCCGAGACCGCACCGGTGACCACGGGCGCACCATTCGGGGTGGTCGTACGGACGCATAGGGCAAACCTCCAATAGCTAACGCATCTACCAACACCACTGACGCTACGAGGGCCCAGCAGCGACTACGGATTGTGACGTGGACTACCGCAGCGTCACACCTGCGAGGGACCCGTCCCGGTGAGCCGCGTCACCTGGGATCAGGTGGCCCCGAGGCACCCGCTACCGTGTCCCGGTGCCGAGCCGGAGGAGGGGTGCGTGACCACCTATCAGCCCTACCGGACGGCACCACAGGTCAGGACACCCCCGCCGCGGCAGAGCGAGGGCCGGTTCCGGCCGGACATCGAGGGGCTTCGCGCCGTCGCGGTGCTGCTCGTGGTCGCCAACCACGCCGGGCTCGGCCTCGTCCACGGCGGCTACGTCGGCGTCGACGTCTTCTTCGTCATCTCCGGGTTCCTCATCACCCTGCACCTGTTCCGGGAGCTGCAGCGCACCGGCAGGATCGGGTTCGGCGCGTTCTACGGGCGCCGGATCGTGCGCCTGCTGCCCGCCTCGACCGTGGTCGTCATCGCGACCGTCGCGGCCGCGTGGACGTGGATGTCACCGGTCCAGGCGAAGGCGGTGGTGTACGACGCGCTGGCCGCCTCCGCATACGGGATCAACGTCCGGCTCGCCGCGCTCGGCACCGACTACCTGTCCGCGGAGCTGGAGCCGTCGCCGCTGCAGCACTTCTGGTCCCTCGCGGTCGAGGAGCAGTTCTACTTCATCTGGCCGCTGCTGCTCGTCGTGGCCGCCACCCGCAGAGCCAGCCGCAAGAGTGCCGCGATCGCCCTGACCCTGCTGGGCGTGGTGTCGTTCGCGGTGTGCGTGTGGCAGACCGGGCACTCGCAGCCGTGGGCCTACTTCGGCATCCAGGCGCGCGCCTGGGAACTGGCCGCCGGAGCCCTGGTGGCCCTCGCCGCGGAACGCCTGAAACACATACGCATAGGAGCGGCGGCCACCTGGCTCGGCCTCGCCGCCATCGTGGCGTCGGCCCTGCTGTTCGACGAGACGACCCGCTTCCCCGGCATGGCCGCGCTGCTCCCGGTCGCCGGCGCGGTCCTCGTCATCGCCGGTGGCTGCGCGAAGGCCGGCTGGGGCGCGGTCAAACTGCTGGGCACCAGGCCGATGCAGGCGATCGGGAAGCTGTCGTACAGCTGGTACCTGTGGCACTGGCCGGCACTCATGCTCGCCCCGCACATCGCCGGCCATGAGCTCAACACCTGGACCCTGGCGGCGGTCGCGACGGCAAGCCTGATCCCGGCCTGGCTGTCGCTGCGGCTGGTGGAGAACCGGGTCCGGTTCAACCCGGTGTTCAAGCGCCGCCCCCGCCGCGGGCTCGGCCTCGGCGCGACCCTCACCGCACTCGCCTGCGGCGCCGCGGCGATCTTCCTCGGGTTGCCGAACGAGGTCGAGGGCAAGGGCACCGCCCAGGACACCGCCACGGTCATCTCGGAGTCGCAGCAGCTCGCCGACGCCCGTAAGCAGCTGCTGGACCTGATCGCCTCCAGCGCGTCGCTGTCCGCGATGCCGCAGAACCTGACGCCGCCGGTCACTGCCGCGACCAACGACCGGCCGCAGGCGTCGAAGGGCTGCCTCGCCTCCCTCGACGAGACGTCGATCAAGCCGGCGATGGGCCAGGGCTGCGACCGGCACGGCGACCCGCAGGCCACCACGACGATGGTGCTGTTCGGCGACTCGCACACGGAGCAGTGGTTCGACGCCGTGGACGCGGTGGCGAAACGCCGGCACTGGCGCCTCGTCGTGCTCACGAAGTCCGGGTGCACGCCCGCCGACGCGTACACGATCAAGGTCAACGCCCGCCGTGCGTTCACGGAGTGCGCGACCTGGCGCGAAGAGGCGTTCGCGAAGATCAAAGAGCTCAAGCCCGCGCTGGTACTGCTGTCGACCCGCACCTACACGGACCCGCCCGTCGACAAGGCCGGCGCGGTGACGGTCGGCAAGGCAGAGGCTGACGACGCGTGGTCGAAGGCCCTGATCCGCTCCGCGAAGCGGATCGAGCAGCTCGGCGCGCGGCCGGTCGTCATGCAGGACACCCCGGACCCGCGCGGCACCAGCGTCCCGGACTGCGTCGCCGCGCATCCAGAAGCGGTGCAGCAGTGCGCGCTGAAGGTCGCCACCGCCGTCTTCGCCACCCGCGTGACCGCGAACGCCGAGGCGGCCAAGGCGGCGGGCTACACCGTCATCGACCCCACCGAGTGGTTCTGCACCGCCACGGTCTGCCCCGTCATCATCGGCAACGCGCTGGTGTACCGCGACGGCAGCCACGTCACGACCAGCTACGTCAAGCTGCTCACCCCGCTGCTGCAGGCGGAGCTGCTCAACTGAGCGAGTCGCGCTTCCACAGGTCGATCAGGCCGCGGAAGTGCGCGATGAACCGGTCGTGCTCGTGCGGCGGGTAGGTGCCCCGTACCGTGTCCACCAGCAGGTCGTCGAAGTTCTGCGAGGCCACCCATTCCGCGACGATCGACGGCACGTGCGGCAGCGCCGTGTCGCAGAACTCGCGGTATTCCTCGACGGCGAGGTAGTCGTCGGCGATGCGGCGGTACGCGGCGAGCTTGCCCCGGTAATCCAGATCGGGATCGTCGGCGACGGCGAAGTAGCGCGCGGTGTCCAGGTCCAGGCTCGGCCGCCGCCCGGTCACGACGCAGAACGCGGACCAGCGCACCAGCGCCGTCATCGCCCACGGGAAGTAGTAGTGCAGGCTGGTGAGGGCGACGTCGGGACACGCGTTGGCGTAGTCGATCGGGTGGACGATCCCGTCACGGACCAGGGTCTCGCACGAGTTGAACTCCCACCGGAAGAACGCGTTCACCAGGCGGGAGATGGTGACGACCTCGTCACCGACTCCTGCGTCGAGGAAGTCGTGCTCCACCGCGTAGCGCTCGTGCATCGGCAGCTCGGGGCGGAACTTCATGACCATCGTCTCGGGCCCGATCGTCAGGGACCGGGTGAACACGTCGTAGCCCTCGACCGACTGCTGCAGGTGCATAAGTCGCTCACCGGACTGGTCGTAGGCGGCGTGCAGCGCGGTCGAGTCCGCGATCCGGGACACCCCGACCCACGCGCCACCGTCGTACGGCTTCATGAACAGCGGGTACCCGAGCTCCTCGGCGACCGCGTCGAGGTCGAACGGCTGGTTGTACCGCTCCGCGGTGTACGCCCACTTCGCGTGGTCGACGGGGTTCTTGTACGGCACCAGCACCGTCTCCGGCACGTGCAGCCCGAGGCGCATCATCGCGCAGTACGCGGCGTGCTTCTCCATCGACTGGAACGTGAACGGGCTGTTGAGCAGGTACACGTCGTCCATCAGCGCGATCTTCTTCAGCCACTCGCGCGGGTGGTAGTACCAGTAGGCAAGCCGGTCGATGACCAGCTCATGGGACGGCTTGTCGCGCAGGTTGAACGGCTCGATGCTCACCCTCGCGGTGCGCAGGGTGTGCGACGTGCCGTCAAGGCCGCGGATCGGACCGATCCGGCCGACCAACGTCTCGAACGCCCGTGGCCAGTCCTGCTCCGTGCCGAGCAGCAGGCCGATGAGATGGTCCATCCGTGAACTCCCGGAGCAGCGGTGGCAGGTGCGGGCGGAGTGCGTCGCGCCAGGTCGTCATTGTGTGGCCGCCGGGCACCTCGACGAGCGGCACACCGAGCCGCCGCGCCATCGCCCGGTTGTTGTGCAGGTTCTCCTCGTCCTGCCCGCACGTCAACACCGTGCGGGCCGCCGTGGGGGCGGCGACGTCGACGAAGTCCAGGATCCGCCGGTACCGGAAGAACCCCGACTCCTGAGGGTCCAGCTCGGCGGTGAAGAAGCTCCCCGACTGCAGGAACAACCCGTCGAAGGTGCCGGGCCGGCGGTGCTCGGCGTGCAGCAGGGCCAGGGCGCCGAGGCTCGCGCCGAGCCCGACCAGGCGGCCGGGCGGCAGGCGCGGCAGCACCCGGTCGACGAGGGCGTCGGCGTAGGCGGGGTTCGCCGAATACCACTCGTTGCGGTCGCCGGGGGACAGCAGCGCCACGTGCGCGCCGCTCGCGACGCGGGTCAGCGCGGCGCCGTCCTCATAGGCGGGTCCGTCGTGCGCGACGAGGACCACGTGCGAGCCGCCGGCGGGCGACACCACCCGGACCTCCAGGGTGCCGCCCAGCACCGGCACGCACAACGCGGTCACTCACGCACCATAGGGCAGATGATCGCCGGACGCAGGGCTCACCGGCTTGACGTCCGCCTCGGTGTCGGCAGGCATGCCGGACTGCGTGTCGGGCATGACGATCCAGAGGATGGGGTAGGCCAGGACGGCGGTCCCACCGGTGAGCAGCACGGCGAGTAGGAACGCGGCACGTGCCATGGTCGGGTCGACGCCGAAGTACTCGGCGAGCCCGCCGATCACACCGGCGACGGTGCGGTCGGCGCGGGAGCGGCGCAGGCGCTTGATCTCGGTCATGTCCCCAAGGTTGCCCGCTGGAAGTGCCTGACGACCTCGGGTGAGGCCCTGAACGATCCCTGAGTCCTCACCCGTACGCCCCAGGGCGACAGGATCCAGGTGGCCTTACGATTTCGGCCATGACGACCCCTCCACAGCCCGAATCGAACGTCCCGTCCCCTTCCGACGACCTCGTGGAACTCGAACGCAGCACGGTCACCGTCGCCCGGTACTCCGACTACGCCTCGGCGCAGCGGGCCGTGGACTACCTCTCCGACAACGGGTTCCCGGTCGAGCGGACCGCGATCATCGGTACCGACCTGCGCCTGGTCGAGAACGTGCTGGGCCGCCTCACCATCGGGCGGGCCGCCATGGCCGGCGCGCTGAGCGGCATCTGGTTCGGTCTCTTCCTCGGCTTCCTGTTCACCCTGTTCAGCACGTCGTCGTGGGTCGGCATCATGCTCGCCGCGGTCCTCGTCGGCGGCCTGTGGGGCGGCATCTTCGGCGCCCTAGCGCACGCCGCGACCGGCGGCCGGCGCGACTTCACGTCCCGCAGCTCGCTGCAGGCCGGCCAGTACGCGGTGACGGTGGAGGCCGAGGTCGCCGACGAGGCCCGCGTCCTGATCACCCGGGCCACCTGGCGGGCCGCGAACGGGTGACGCCCCCGTTACGATCACCGTCGTGGATGTCGATGAGCGGGTGCGGCAGGCGTTCGCGGTCGGCCGGCCACTGAACCTCGGCGGCGCCGACGTGCCGGCCGCCCTGCTCATGGAGCTGCTCACGGGGGAGCTGCCGACCCGCCGCGCGGCGCTGCGGCTGCACGAGGCCCGGGTCACCGGCAAGCTCGTCCTGTCGTTCGCCGAGGTGACCTGCCCCCTGCTCGTGCAGGAGAGCGAGTTCCTCGAGGCGCCGGACCTGTACTGGGCGCGCCTGGCCTTCACCGGATTCCGCAGCACCCGCCTGCCGGGGCTGCACGCGGCGGGCGTGACCATCGCCGGGCACCTGCGCATGTCGGGGGTCCGGTGTACGGGTGTCGTCAACCTCCGCGGTGCCAAGATCTCCGGCGGGCTCCTGCTGGACCGGGCGCACCTGCTGCGGCCCGGCGGCACCGCCCTGCTGGCGGAGCGCCTGGAGCTCGGCGGTGACCTCGTCGCCGAGCACGGGTTCCGCGCCGAGGGCACGCTGCGGCTGTTCCAGGCGAGCATCACCGGCGGCATCCACCTCGACGACGCCACCGTCCTCGCCCCGCCCGCGGTGCCGGACGCCCCGCCGGAGACCTTCCACGACCTCGGCGACGGGGAGACGGTCACCCCGCGCCCCGGCGACGCGCAGGGCATCGACCTGGACAGCGCCACCGTCCACGGCGGCGTGTTCGTGCGCCGCGCCACCATCGACGGCGAGGTCAGCCTGCGGCACGGCACCGTCGGCGGCGTCGCCACCTTCACCGGCGCGACGCTGCGCAACCCGGGCGCCGTCGCGCTGCGCCTGGACCGCGCCGACGTCGGCGGCGGCGTCCATCTCCTCGGCGGCTGCCGGGTTGAGGGTGAGCTGCGGCTCGTCGGCACCCGCGTCGGGCGGATCCTGCGGCTGGCCGGCGCGGCCCTCGCCAACCCCGGCGGTCACGCCCTGCGCGCCGACAACTGCACCGTCGACGGGCCTGTCGACTGCCGCGACGGGTTCACCGCCGTCGGTGAGGTGTCACTGCTCGAGGCGCGGGTCGCCGGGCCCGTCTTCTTCGAGGGCGCCCACCTGGACAACCCCGACGGCACCTCGCTGCGCGCGACCGGGATCGTCACCGGCTCGCTGCTGCACTGCGGCGACGGGTTCACCGCGACCGGGCGGGTCACCATGCGCGCGGCGAGGATCGGCGGCCGGCTCTCCTTCCACGACGCGCACCTGCAGGGCGTGTGGTGCACCGGCGCGGAGGCGGCCGAAGTGGACCTGCGCTTCGCCGAACGCCCCGCCGGCCGGCTCGACCTGCGGTACCTGCGGGCGGCGCTGCTGCGCGACGACCCCGCGACCTGGCCCGCCGACCTGCGGCTGGACGGTCTCACGTACCAGACGCTGACGCCGCTGCTGGCGCCGTCGCAGCGGCTGGAGTGGCTGGCCAGGACCTCCGACGGCCTGCCGCCGCAGCCCTACGAGCAGCTCGCCGCCGTCTACCGGCAGCTGGGTCACGACGAGGACGCCCGGACCGTCCTGCTCGCCAAGCAGCGCCGCCGCCGGTCCACCCGCCCGTGGTGGACGTGGCCGTGGAGCTGGCTGCAGGACGTGACCGTCGGCTACGGGTACCGCCCGCAGCGCGCCGCCCTGTGGCTGCTGGCGCTGCTCGTCGTGGGCACGGCCGTGTTCACCGCGTGGCGGCCGGCGCCGGTCAATCCCGGTCAGCCGCCGGAGCTGTACCCGGCGATCTACACCCTGGATCTGCTGCTGCCGATCATCGATTTCGGTCAGGAGCCCGCCTACCGCCCGACCGGCGCGGGGCAGTGGGTGGCGTTCCTGTTCATCGCCGCCGGCTGGACCCTGGCCACCACCGTCGCCGCCGGTTTCACCAGGGTCCTGAGCCGCGGCTAGCGGGCGTCCTGCCTGGGCAGGACGACCTCGCGGATGATCAGCTGGACCGCGGCGACGACGGGGATCGCGATCAGCGCGCCGACGACGCCCATGAGGGCCACGCCGAGCAGCACCGACAGGATCGCGGCCAGGTCGCTGACCTTGACCGCCCGGCGCATCACCGTCGGGTAGATCAGGTAGTTCTCGACCTGCTGGTAGATGACGAAGAAGATGACGCAGGCGATGCCCGCCGGGATGCTGGTGGCGAACCCGACGATGCTGACCACGATCGCGCCCAGGGTCGCCCCGATCTGCGGGATCAGGTCGGTGATCGCGACCAGGACCGCCAGGGCGTAGGAGTACTTGATTTCGAGGATGAGCAGGAACACGAACGACGAGAGGCCGGCGATGACCGCGATCGCGAGCGCGCCGCCGAGGTAGGCGCCGACCTTCGTGAGGATCTCGTCGCCGAGCAGCCTGACCCGGTCGCGGCGGGAGGCGGGGACGAGCTTGTAGCCGCCCTCCTTCAACCGGTCGAACGCGGCCATGAAGTAGAGGGTCAGCACGACCACGGTCACGATGTTGAACAGGGCGCTGAACACGACCTGCGCGCCGCCCCACACGCCGCCGAGGGCCTTGGTGACGTTGCCGGCGGTGGCCACGGCCTTGAGCTGGTCGAGCAGCTTGTAGTCCTCGTTGAGCTTGTTGAGCTGGTCCTGGTGGCGCAGGTTGTCGATGTAGCTCGGCAGGTTCTCCACCAGCGCCCCGGTCTGCGTCACCAGCGGCGGGATGAGCGCGAGCAGGCCGCCGCACAGCAGCAGCATCGCGCCGAGCCCGACGGCGGCGACGGCGAGGACCCGCGGCACACCCCACCGGGTGAGCCGCACCACGGCCGGGTTGAGGCCGACCGCCAGGAACAACGCGATGAAGATCAGCAACAGGATCGAGCGGACCTGGTCGACGGCCTGATACAGGCTGTACGCCAGCAGGAGCCCGAGGCCGCCGAACAGCCCGATGAGCAGCGGTGAACGCCGCATCGGCGGGCCCGGCGTGCCGAACCGCGGCGGCGGCACCACGATGATGACCTCATCGTCGTTCTCTTCGTGCTCGTCGTTCTCCAGGTCCTGGTCGACCGACACCCCGAAACTCCCACCGCGAAGAAGAAAGAAGACCTTGGGGCAGGGTACCGGGTGGCCTCCAGTAAAGGTCGGTAGCGTTATGCCATGGCTGATCTCGTGTACCCCCCGGTCATCGCGCTTGCGAAGACGATGTTCCGGCTGCTCAACATGCGCATCACCGTCGAGGGGGCCGAGCACGTGCCGACCACGGGCGGTGCGGTCATCGCCTGCAACCACGTGTCGTATCTCGACTTCATCTTCTGCGGCCTCGGCGCCAACCGCTCCAAGCGGCTGGTGCGGTTCATGGCCAAGGACTCCATTTTCCGCCACCGCATCGGCGGGCCGCTGATGCGCGGGATGAAGCACATTCCCGTCGACCGGGAGGCGGGCATGGCCTCCTACAAGTCGGCACTGGAGAACCTCAAGGCCGGTGAGGTCGTCGGGGTCTTCCCGGAGGCGACGATCAGCCAGTCGTTCACCGTGAAGGACATGAAGTCCGGCGCTGCCCGGCTCGCCGCCGCCACCGGCACGCCGCTGGTGCCGATGGTGCTGTGGGGCACGCAGCGCTTCTGGACCAAGGGCCACCCGAAGGACCTCACCCAGCGGGGCGTGCCGATCACGATCATCGCGGGGGAGCCGCTGCACCCGACCCGCAAGGACAACGCCGACGCGGTCACCGCGGAGCTTCGGACCCGAATGACCACGATGCTGGACCGCGCCCAGAAGGAGTACCCGCATCAGCCCGACGGCGTGTTCTGGCAGCCTGCGCACCTCGGCGGCACCGCGCCGACGCCGGAGTCCCTGCTGGCCGCCGACTAGCTGAGCATGTTTCACTCAACACCGTCCACGCCGATTTGATTTTCAACGGAGGTTCCGTGACGACCGAGCCCACCGCCACCCTGGCCCTGCTCAACGAGCTGGAGCCGGTGGTCGAGGCCAATCTCAACCGTCACCTGGCCACGGCCAAGGAGTGGTTCCCGCACGAGTACGTGCCGTGGAGCCAGGGTCGCGACTTCGACGGGGTGCTCGGTGGTGAGGCGTGGGAGCCCGGCCAGTCGAAGCTGTCCGAGGTGGCGCGCACCTCACTCATCGTGAACCTGCTCACCGAGGACAACCTGCCCAGCTACCACCACGAGATCGCCACGATCTTCGGCCGGGACGGCGCCTGGGGCACCTGGGTGCACCGCTGGACCGCGGAGGAGGGCCGGCACGGCATCGCCATCCGTGACTACCTGCTCGCGACCCGCGCCGTCGACCCGGTCGCCCTGGAGCGGGCCCGGATGACGCACATGGAGGTCGGCTTCAGCAACGCCTACGAGGGCCTGATCGAGTCCGTGGCCTACGTGTCGTTCCAGGAGCTGGCGACCCGCGTGTCGCACCGCAACACCGGCATCGCCAGCGGCGACCCCCTCTGCGAGCAGCTTCTCGCGAAGGTCGCCAACGACGAGAACCTCCACATGATCTTCTACCGCAACCTGCTCAACGGCGCCTTCGACGTCGCGCCGAACGCGACGATGCGGGCCGTGACGAAGGTTGCGAAGTCCTTCCAGATGCCCGGCCACACCATCGAGAACTTCGGCCGCAAGTCGGTCCAGATCGCCATGGCCGGCATCTACGATCTGCGACTGCACCACGACGACGTGCTCATCCCGGTGCTGCGCCAGGTGAAGGCGTTCGAGCGGCCGGAGCTGTCCGGCGACGGCGAGGCCGCCCGCGAGGAACTGTCGGCGTACCTCACCGACCTGGACGCTCAGGCGAGCCGGTTCGTGGAGCGGCGCGAGGTCACCAGGGCCCGTCAGTCCGCCCGGGCCGCCGTCTGAAGTCGGTTACTCTTCGGGTACGCTCCAACGACCGTTCCGTGCCCGTCACTGCCCGTCTGACCGTTTTTTACGCGGAATTCAGGCTACTGACGGGTTCGGAAGTAACTCCCCGTACCGGAAGGCAGCATCGCCATGGCCAGACGCGTGATCCATGAGCTGATCGACGACCTCGACGGCGAACTCGCCGACGAGAGTGTCAGCTTCGGCCTCGACGGCGTGCAGTACACGATCGACCTGTCCGCCAAGCACGCCGCTGAACTGCGCGACGCCCTCGCGCCGTTCCTCGGCGCAGCGACGAAGGTCGGTCGTCTCACCCCGGCACCCGCCGCACCGGTTCGTCCGGGTGGTCGGGTCCGGCCGGTCCTGTCCGCCCGCGCCGAGCGGGAGCAGAACCGGGCCATCCGTGAATGGGCCCTGTCCAAGGGCATCGAGGTGTCCGACCGCGGCCGGATCCGTTCGGATCTTGTCGAGCGGTTCCACGCCGAGGCAGGACATTGAAGGTTCGTCGCCACACCCACTGAGGGCATCCCGTTCACGGGGTGCCCTCAGTGCCGTTCCGGGCCATGTCCCCGGCGGCGGCCGCGGCGGGCACCCGCAGACCCAGGATCCGGGCGCAACGCCGGGGCTACCGTTCGGGCCGGGACCTGCCCGCGGCTTGCAGGTACGGCTCGAGCATCTGCTTGACGAGGTCTCGGACGCCGTGCTGCGGGACTCCGTTTTCGATCATCTGGGATCCGGCCCGCACCACGGCCTGGATCAGCTCGGCCGTGTGCTGCGGCTGCGACGCTCCCGACCGGGTGAGCGCGTCGACGAGCGGCACGCGCAACTGCTCGTGCAGCTCCTTGCTGGATTCGGCCAGGGCGGCCCCTGGTGCCGCCATGGCCAGGCCGCGCATGACGGCGTGCTCGCCTTGGGCGACCAGCTCCAGGTTGGCGTCCGCGTATGCCAGGACCTGCTCGGCGGCGGTCGCCGCAGCATCCATGCGCTGGGCGACGAAGCCCGACCATCGGGGGAACATGTCCGCGATGACGGCTCCGAGCAGGTCTTCGCGTGATCTGAAGTACTGGTAGACGCTGGAACGCGCCAGGCCTGCCCGCTGCGCGACAGCGGACAGGCTCGGCGATTCGGGTGCTCCGGAGGCCAGGATGTCACGGGCGGCGTCGAGCAGGGCCCGGCGCTGCAGCGAGCGGTGCTCGGCGACCGTGGCCGCCTGAATCTTCGGCACGCACCCTCCCGGCGGTCATTGCTTGCTCAGCGCGCCGTCCATCATCTCGTAGACCGAGTCGCAGTACTGCAGCACCTCGGTGTCGTGGGTGACCATCACCGTGGCGACCCCGTGCCGGCTGGTCTCCCGCGCGAGCATCTGCACGATGTCGCGGCTGCGCGCCTGGTCGAGGGCGGCGGTGGGCTCGTCGACCAGCAGCAGGCGCGGGGAGGTGACCAGCGCGCGGGCTATTCCGACCCGCTGGCGCTCGCCGCCGGAGAGCTGGTGGGGCCGCCGGCCGGCCTTGCCCTCCATGCCGACCTCGGTCAGCAGCTCCATCGGATCGCGGTGGACCGCGCCCGGTGACGCGAACCGGGCCAGCAGGCGCAGCTGGTCGATGGCGGTCAGCGCGGGCAGCAGGTTGCCGGACTGGAAGACGAAGCCGACCAGGTCCCGCCGCAGCGCGGTCCGGGCCCGGCGGGAAGCCGTCGTCATCGGCCGCCCGGCGATGGTCACCGTCCCCGAGTCCGGCACTGCCAGCCCACCGGCTACCGCCAGGAGGCTGGACTTGCCGGATCCCGAGGGGCCGACGATGGCGGCGAACTCACCCGGGGTCACGGTGAGGTGCACGCCGTCGAGCGCGCGCACGGTGTCGTCGCCGTCGCCGAGCAGCATGGTCACGTCCCGCATGAAGAAGCCGTCCTGCTGTACGGGGTCGTGGGTGCCGTTCGTGGAGGCCTTCCGGCTGGTCCCGGGGTGTGCGTTCATCGGTTTCCTCCCAGTGCGGTCGCCGGGTCGACGGCGGCGATGCGGGCGATGGCCACCGCCGCTCCGGTCAGGCCCAGGCCCACCAGCAGCGCGGCGGCCAGCGCCACGGCCTGCACGTCCAGCGCGAACGGCACGCCGCCGCCCACCAGGGAGCCCAGCCCGGCGCCGGCGCCGATGCCGGCGGCGGCCGCGGCCAGCAGCAGCACCAGTGCCTGCGCCAGCCCGTCGCGCAGCAGATAGCCGGTGGGCGCGCCGAGCGCGCGGAGCACGGCGAGTTCGTGCTTGCGCTGGATGGTCCAGACGGTGAAGAACGCGCCTGCGACGAGTGCGCAGATCAGGTACAGGAACACCTGGATGAGGGTGAGCGTCGACGTTTCGGCGGTGTAGCCGGGAGAGGCGCCGTACGACTCGGACAGCGTCATGCTTTCGGTGCCGGCGGCGGCGTCGCCCGCGGCGAGGTCGACGTCGGTGCCGCGCACCGCGACGGCGGTGATCTCCTGGCGGGCGCGATCGGGGACGGGCTCGCCCGGCCCGGCGCCGGCGTGGATCGCCTGCCACGCGGCCAGCGGCAGATACGCGACGTCGACGTGGCCGAAGGTGTGCTGTGCGGCCAGCACGCCGACGACGGTGAGCCGGGTGCCGAGCCGGTCCACGGTCACGGTGTCACCGAGGCGCAGGCCCGCGTCGGTGGCGGTGCTGCTGACCACGATGCCGTCCGGGGCGGACAGCGGCGACCCGGCGGCGACCTTCGGCGCGAGGAACGAGCCGGGCTCGACCCCGAACAACGCGAGGTCGATCTCGACGCCCGAGCTGCTGCGGGCGTTGATGAGGGTGCTGCCGAACGCGGCGGCCTGGGTCACCCCGGGCTGGCGGGACCAGGTGTCCACCGCGTCGAGGCCGACGACGCTGCGGGTGAACGCGGCGTCGCGCGCGACGCCGTGGCTGAAGGCGAGCGAGGTGACCGGCAGTTGCTGCAACCCGGACACGCCGTCGCGGACCAGGCCCTGGGACAGGCCGGAGAGGAGAACCATGAGCACGGCGATGAGCGCGATGACCGCTCCCATCAGCGCGAAACGGGCACCGGCGAAGCGGAGCTCGCGGAGGGCTAGGAACACAGGCACGCTCCCACGTATGTTACTGACATCATGTCGGCATCTTACCGACACGATGTCAGTAACTTGGACCGGTGGGTGGTGCTGACCGGTGCGGGCCGCCGCCTGTGGTCAATGCGGTGGCTCACCCGCCCGAGGTGATGATCGGGCGGGGGAGGCGTTCAACGCTGAGAGTATGGAGGATTACTCGTTCGGTGACGTGGTGCTCGGAACGCTGTGGTTCATGCTGGTTTTCGCGTGGATCTGGCTGCTGATCAGTATCCTGACCGACGTGTTCCGCGATCCGGAGGTGAGCGGCTGGGGCAAGGCCGGCTGGACGTTGTTCCTGATCGTGTTCCCATGGCTGGGCGCGCTGGTGTACCTCGTCACCCGCGGGTCGTCGATGAACGCGCGGCACCGTGAGCGGGCGCGGGCGCAGGACGCCGAGGTCCGCGAGTACGTGCGCAGCGCCGCGGGTGCCCCGAGCCCCGCCGACGAGCTGGGCAAGCTCGCGGAACTGCAGCGCAGAGGGATCCTGACCGAGGCCGAGTACGCGCGTGCCAAGTCTGCGCTGCTGGAGCAGAGCCAGAACGGCGCCGGGGCGCGACGCTGAGCGCTGACGCCGAGGCCCTGAGCGAGTTCGAACGGCAACGCCTGCTGACGGATGCGCTGGTGTACGAAGGTCAGCAGCACTGGCTGCACTACCGGCACATCGAGCAGGAACGCAACCAGTTCCTGGGCTTCTTCTTCACGCTGCTGGTCGCGATCGTGGGGTTCTTGGTGGCGATCAGCGCCCGCTCGCCGACCTGGCCTGAGCTGGCGATGGGGCTGACGGCCATAGCCGCCGTGCTGGGCACGATCAGCCTGCTGATCTTCGCGAGCGTGCGGAAGTTCGGCGCGGCGCTGCGGGTGTACGACCGGGACATCGCCCGCATCAGGGAGTCGCTCTTCGAACGGGTCGAGCCGGCCCGGACCCATCTGGTGTCCGAGCCGGGCACGATCGCGATGCGGATGCGGCCACTGATGCTGCACCGGGTGTTCGACCCGCAGGTCGCGGCGGAGGTCATCGTCGGCACGTCGGCGGTGGTGGCCGTCGGGGTGCAGCTCTTCGTCGCCGTGGACTCGCTGGTCGCGGGAGGCTTCTCGGCCGGTCAGCGGGTCGTGGCGTGCACGCTGGCGTCGGTGAGCCTCGCCGGTGGCGCCGCGGCGGCCTGGACGTGGTTCACGGGCCGAGGACTGCAGGACCCGTAGCGGCCGCGGCGCGGCGGCGGGGGAGGCGCAGGCGGACGAGGGCCGACAGCGCTGCCGCCCCCAGGGTTGCCGCCGCCACGCCGCTGGTCAGGCCGATCGCGGGTGCCGCGACCAGCGCCGGCAGCAGCCGGACCGCGACGGCCCCGCCGAGGGCGCGGGTCGAGGCGCTCCAGGCGAGCACCGTGGTCACCGTGCCCGGGGCCGCGTCGCGGGCGATCCGGGCGTCCATGCCACCCTCGAACGCGGTCATGCTCAGCCCGGACAGGAACTGTGCGACGAACAGGCCGACCAGGTGGGCGGGTGCGAGCAGCCACCCGACCAGCATGCCGACGCCCCACAGCGGCCAGGTGACCTGCGTGGGGAGGCGGAGCCGGTCGACGACGGCGACCGCGGAGGACGACAGCAGGCAGCCGGCGCTGAACGCGATCGCCGCGCCCGCCACCGCCTTGTGGCCGTGCAGCTCGCTGGCGAGGGCGACGGACAGCAGGGTCGGGCCGGCCGCGAGGAGCGTGACGACGCCGCCGCCGGCGAGGACGGGCCACGGCAGCCGGGGGCGCCCGGTGCGGGCCCGGTCGTGCTCGCGCCGGGCGGTGCGGGTCACCTGCCCGTCGACGCCGGCGGCGGGCATCGACGGTCCGGCGGTGGCGGCGTCGCGTACCCGGGCCCGCCTGGCAGTCAGGATGGTCGGGACGAGGCTCATGCCGTACACCAGGAAAACGGCGATCAGACAGGCGCCGTGCAGGGGCAGCAACGCCGCGACCCCTGCGCCGGCGGCCTCGACGGCGGCGATGGACAGGGCGTAGCGGGTCATGGTCTGCGGGCGGGCGTCGACGGCGGCGACCTCGGCGCGCATGGCGGCGAACCCGGCGTAGGCGGCGACATGCATGAGGACGATCCCGGCCGCGATCAGCTTGCCGTCGTAGCCGGCGAGCAGCGCGGCCAGGGTCGCCACCCGCAGGATTGCCTCGGTGCCGCCGGCGAGCAGCAGCAGGGTGCGGCCGTGCAGGTACCGGGCGAGCCGGCCGGTGACGGGCGCGGACAGCACGACACCGACGAGCATGGCGGCGTTGAACAGCCCGGCGAGGGCCAGGCCACCGCGGTCGACGGCGACGAGGTTGAAGATCGTCCAGCCCAGGGACAGGCCGAACGAGTCGACCAGTCCGGACACCATCAGCTCGCGCAACCGCCCGGCGCGCCGACGCCCGCCGGGGGTCACACTGCGATGGCGGGACGGGCGCGCGGGCCGGTGCGTCCGAGGGGGCGCAACGGCAGTCGGCATCAGGCGCCGCCGACCCGGGCCGTGGGAAGGTGGGGCAGGTGGGCGGCCGGGACCGTCGGGGCAACGCCGCCGACGAACACGGGCTCCGGCGGCGGGAAGCCGTTGAAGTGCGAGGCGTAGCTCAGCGTGTACGCGCCGGCGGAGCCGATGTACAGCTTGTCGCCGACGTCGATGGTCGAGGGCAGGTTGACGCCGTAGAACATCGTGTCGGAGCTGTCGCACGACGGGCCGGTGACGGTGAACGGCAGGTGTGGCACCAGCGCGTGGTCGGTGCGCGACGTCCACAGCGGGAAGCGCCACTGCTGCACCGTCTGCTGGGTCTCCATCATGCCGTGGTAGGCGCCGATGTCGAGGTAGAGCCAGTTCTCCCCGGCGCGGACCTCGCGGCCGAGCACGGAGGACACCATGACGGAGCTCTCCGCGACGAGGTGCCGGCCCGGCTCGGCGGCGAGCAGGTTCGGCCGGTACGGCAGCAGCTCGCCGAGGGCCGGCACGATGGCCTCGGCGATCTGGCCGATGGACGGGACGCGCTCCACGTAGCGGGCCGGGAAGCCGCCGCCGAGGTCGAGCATCTCCAGGTGGATGCCGTCGGTGGCCAGGACCGCCATCAGCCGGCCGGCGGCCGCGATCGCCTGGCGCCACGCGCTGGTGGTGCCGCACTGGGAGCCGACGTGGAAGGTGACGCCGTACGGCCGCAGCCCCAGCTCCCGGGCGAGCAGCAGCAGGGCCCGGGCCTCGTGCGCCTCGGCGCCGAACTTGCGTGACAGCGGGAAGCTGCTGGTCGAGTCGTCGACGCGCAGGCGCATGTACACGGCCGCGCCGGGCGCGAGCTGGGCCAGCTTGTGCAGCTCGCCCTCGGAGTCGAAGCTGAAGCGCCACAGGCCGGCCTTGTGGGCCTCGACGATCGCGGCGGGCGGCTTGATCGGGTTGCTGTAGAGCACCTCGGCGGGGTCGACGCCGATCTCCTGCAGCATCCGCAGCTCGCCGATGGAGGCGACCTCGAAGCTGGAGCCGAGCGCCGCGAGGGTGCCCAGGATGTCGGTGCTGGGGTTGCACTTCATCGCGTAGAACGTGGAGACGCCGGGGATCGCGGCGGTGAAGGCGGTGTAGCGGTCCACGACGGTGTTCAGGTCGACTGCCAGGAACGGCGTGGGCACGTCGAACTCGGCCAGGGCCCGCGGGCCGAGGGCGGCCGGCCAGTGGCCGGGGAGGTCGAGTCGCGCCTGGTCGGTGAGGGCAGCCGTCATGTAGTGCGCTCCATTCTCGTGACAGGTCAGGAATGTGGTGGTGCCGTCGTACCGAGATCGGCACGCGGCGGCGGATCCTCACGGGGTGGGCGTTGCGGGTCGGGGGCGGAGCCCGCCGGTCCGCAACGGGCCGGCAACCGGCGTCAGGCGGCGAGCGCCGCCGGGTCGCGGAGCAGGGCACCGGCCTCCTCGGCCGGTAGCGGCCGGGAGAAGTAGTAGCCCTGGGCGAGGTCGCAGCCCATCCGGCGCAGCGCGAGGAACTGGGCGTACTGCTCGATGCCCTCCGCGACCGTGGCCATCCCGAGGCTCTGCCCGAGCTGCACGATCGTGCGGGCCAGGGCCGCGTCGGGGGTGGCGCCGCCGATGCGTTCCACGAACGACCGGTCGATCTTCAGCGTGTCCACGGGGAAGCGGCGCAGGTACGCCAGCGACGAGTACCCGGTGCCGAAGTCGTCGATGGCGAGCTTGACGCCGATCTCCTTGAGGCTGAGCAGGACGGCGAGGTTCTCCTCGGTGTCCGTCATCAGGACGCTCTCGGTCATCTCCAGGCACAGCCGCTCCGCGGGCAGCCCGGTGTCGGCGAGGACGCCGGCGACGATCGCGGGCAGGTCGGGCTGGTCGAACTGGCGGCCGGACACGTTGACGGCCATGGTCAGGACCCGGTCCGGGTCGTGCGTGCCCCATTCGACGCCCTGGCGGCAGGCCTCGGCGAGGACCCACTGGCCGAGGGGGCGGATGAGCCCGGTGGACTCGGCCAGGGGGATGAAGTCGGCGGGGGAGATCATGCCGCGCACTGGGTGCTGCCAGCGCACGAGGGCCTCGAAGCCGGTGATGGTGCCGGAGCGCAGCTCGATCGTCGGCTGGTAGTACAGCACCAGCTCGCCGGTGGTCTCCAGCGCGCGGCGCAGGTCGGCGGCGAGCTGGAGCCGGTCGACGAGGCCGGAGTGCATGGCGGGGTCGTAGCGGGTGAAGGTGCCCTCGCCGGCGGCCTTGGCCCGGTACATGGCCAGGTCGGCGTTGCGCATCAGCTGGTCGGCGTCGGAGGCGTCCGGGCCGGTCAGCGCGATGCCGATGGAGCCCTGGACGTGGATCTCGGTGTTGTCGATGTCGAACTGCCGGTCCAGGGCGTCGATGATCCGCGTGGCGAGGTCGTCGGCGTCGCCCTCGTCGCCGACCAGGTCGATGAGGACCGCGAACTCGTCGCCGCCGAAGCGGGCCACGGTGTCGCCGGGGCGCACCGCGGCGGCGAGCCGGTCGGCGACCTGGACGAGGAGCTGGTCGCCGGCGGCGTGCCCGAGGCTGTCGTTGACCTCCTTGAACCCGTCGAGGTCCAGGAACAGCACGGCGATGTCGGCGTCGCCGCGGCGGCGCAGCGCCAGCTCGACCCGGTCCTTGAACAGGGCCCGGTTCGCCAGCTTCGTGAGGCCGTCGTGGAACGCCTCGTGGACGAGCTGGTCCTCGAGCTCCTTGCGCTCGGAGATGTCACGGGAGTTGAGCACCAGGCCCTGCACGTTGACGTCGCCGAGCAGGTTGGTGACGGTCACCTCGGCGAGACGGTTCTGGCCGTCGGCGTGGCGCATCGGGATCTCCACGACGCGGCTGGCGTACGGGGTGTCGGCGACCGCGCCGAACGCCTCCTCGAGCCGGTCGCGGGCCTCGTCGGGCAGGAACCCGGTCAGCCGCTGCCCGGTGACCTGCTCGCGGTCGTAGCCGAAGACCCGCGCGACCGACTCGGACTGGTAGGTGACGACGCCGTCGAGCGACACGACGGTGACGACGTCGGAGCTGTGCTGCACGAGGGCCTGGAAGCGCTGCTCGCTGGCGCGCAGCTCGGCGGTGCGGGCCTCGACGCGGTCCTCGAGGTCGCGGGTCAGGTTGCGGTTCTCCAGCAGCGTGAGCAGCTGCCGGCCGACGATGAGCAGGATGATCGCGGAGCGGGTCCACGACACGACCGGGTCGTGGGCGCCGTGCCGCAGGACCTCGAAGGTGCTGGTGACGAGGGCGCCGAGGACGGCGATGTAGGGCAGCATCACGCCGAGGGGGCGGGTCGGCGCGGCGGAGTTCTCGGCCTCATGCGGGGCGTCGGGCTTGCGGGAGGCGAGCAGGATCAAGATGAACCCGACGAACCACCCGAGGTCGAGCACCGCGCCGGAGCCGTAGTTGTCGATGAGGGTCAGGTACGCGTAGCCGCTGTCGGACACGGTGAACGTGGCCAGTCCGGTGCCGACCAGCGGCATCGACATGGGCCGCTGCCCGCCGCTGCGCAGCCGGGCGAGGGTGAACAGCACGACGGTGAGCACGACGACGTCGCCGCCGGGGTACCAGAGCGTGACGAGCAGCGCGAGGAAGCTGTCCGCGCCCTGCCGCGCGAGCGGCCCGAGAATCAGGTTCCAGGTGATGAGCAGCAGCGACGCGGCGATCATGAGGCCGTCGAGGATGCTGCGGGCCTGCTGCGCGACGCTCTGCCGGCTCACCGGCAGCAGCAGCAGCCCGGCGGCGGTGAGCGGCATCATCCAGAAGTAGCCCGCGTCGGCGAGGGACGGGAACGGCACCTCGGTGCCCAGGATGGTCTCGTACCAGATGCAGAACATCTGTCCGACGGCCCAGGAAAGGGCGCCCAGCCCGGTCAGCGTCCACGACGAGCGCACCCGGCGGCCGGCGGGGCGCAGCGCCTTGGACAGGCAGCCCCAGGCGGCGGCGAGGGCGGCGCCGAACAGGGCGACGTTTGAGGTGTTCTGCGCCGCGATCGGCCCGCCGGCGCCGGTGACGAGCGCGACGAACAGGACCGCGGTGACGGCTGCCGCGGCGCCGCAGAGGACCGCGTAGCCCCGGGTCGGGGCCACGGCGTGCAGCAGCCTGCCCAACATGTCGCCTCCCCGTAGCCGTTCCCGTCCAGTGACCGGCAAGATCGGGTGACGGACGGCAGAACTGAGGCGTCGGGTTGCGCGGCAACCTCACCGCACCCTGCGGCCGCCGCTTACGCGAAGTCGAGGGGGTCGGCGAACAGCGGCTCGAACGCGAGCTCCGCGGCGCCGAGCAGGGCGGCGTCCTCGCCGAGGACGGGGGTGCGCAGCCGCACGTGCTCGCGGCAGGCGGGCAGCGCGTTGCGGTTGAGGCGGCTGCGCACCTGTGCGGCGGAGGCCAGGTACACCTCCCGCAGGGTGCCGCCGAAGATGACCATCTCGGGGTTGAAGATGTTGACCAGGTTCGCCACGCCGAAGCCGAGCCAGTCGCCGACCTGCCGGACCGCCGCCTGCGCGGAGGCGTCGCCGCGCCCGGCGGCGTCCACGACGGCGAGGATGCCCTCGCGGCCCGACGACGGGTCGCGGCCGGCGGCGGTGAGCAGGGCGTGCTCGCCGATCTCGGTCTCCCAGCAGCCGTGGGAGCCGCAGCTGCACGGCTTGCCGGCGGGGTTGACGACCATGTGGCCGACCTCGCCGCCGTAGCCGCCGTGGCCGGTGACGGGCCGCCCTGCGGCGATGATGCCACCGCCGACGCCGGCGTCGCCGTAGAGGTAGACGACGTTGTCGCAGCCGACGGCGGCGCCGCGGGCGTGTTCGGCGAGCGCGGCGAGGTCGGCGTTGTTGCGCACCTGCACCAGGGGCCGTGTCGCGTCACTGCCGGTGTCACTGCCGGTGTCATGACCGGTGTCACTGCCCCCGGTCGCGTCGCCGCCGGTGTCGCCGGTGTCGTCGGTGTCGGGGACCTCGTCGTCGAGCAGGTCGCCCTGGCCGGCCCCGGCGGGCACACCCGGCCCCCCGCCGGCGGGTCCGCGCCGCGCCGGCATGGTCCGGCCGTTGACGGCGTCCACCAGGTCGTCGTCGGGCGCCTGCCGCTGCGCGGGCACGGCGCCGGGTGCGCGCAGCCGGGTGGCCGGGAACAGGTCGACGCCGGTGCTGATGATGACGTCGGCGAGGGCCTCGCCGAGCGGCTGGTCGACCCAGCCGAGCTCGGGGCCGAGCCGGACGAAGCCGTCCTCGCGGCGCACCATGGCGGACACCGCCGCGGCGCTGCCGACGAGCCGGGCGCCGGGTGGGGCGGCCTTCTGCATCTTGCGGACGAAGTCGGCGATCGGCGCGACGACCTGCGCCGCGCTGCGGTCGCCGCGCTCCCGCACGGCGGCGTGCCGGTCGAGCACGACGCCGCCGAGGCCGACGCGGGCGGCGACGATGCGGTCGACCTCGACGGCGAACGCGAAGACGTACACCTGCTCGGACTCGGGGCGCACGACCAGTGACGGGCGACCCGCCTTGCCCCGCTGCTCGCGGGGCACGCCCTCGCTGACCAGACCGGCGGCGGCCAGATCGGCGGTCAGCGCGCCGATGGTGCTGCGGTTGAGCCCCAGGCTGGTGGTGAGGTCGGCGCGGGACATGGCGCCATGGAGGTGCACGGAACGCAGGAGAGCACCGAGGTTGCTCCTGCGGATCTCCTCCTGGCTGGGGCCGACGCGCATGCTCGTCTTTCTCGTTGGTGGTGCCTGCCGCTTACCGTACGACCGTCCTGCTGGCCGGAACAGGGCCGTTGTGGCGCCTGCTCCGGCCGGCGGGACGGCGCGGCTATCTCAGCCCGGTGGACGCGGCCCGGCGGCGCGACAGGGCGTCGATGCCGGCGGCGGCGAGGAGGACGACACCGGTGACGATGAACTTCTGCCCGGCGCTGTACTGCATGAGGCCCATGCCGTTCTCGATGACGGCGACGACCGCGCCACCGAGGACCGCGTCGAGGACCCTGCCCTTGCCGCCGAAGAGGCTGGTGCCGCCGATGACGGCCGCGCCGACGGCGTAGAGCAGCACGTTGCTGCCGCCGGTGTTCGGGTCGACCGACGCCTGCCGGGAGGCGGCGATGATGCCGCCGACCGCCGCCATGGCCGAGCAGATGACGAAGACGGAGATGCGGATCCCGTCGACGTTGATACCGGCCCGGCGGGCGGCCTCCTTGTTGCCGCCGACGGCGTACAGGTGCCGCCCGTAGCCGGTGCGGCCCAGCACGAACGTCCAGATCACCAGCAGGATGCCGATGAGCAGGACGACCATCGGGACGCCCTTCTGCGAGAACAGGATGTTGCGGCCCCGCTCGAGGTTGAGCACGTACACGGCGACGCCCATGAGCGCGGCGATCGAGCCGACCCGCAGCGCGATGACCGTCATCGGCTCGACGGCGAGGCCCCGGCGGGCACGGCTGGTCCGCTTCCACAGGTGCAGGGCGGCGATCGCGGCGATGGTGACGCCGTACAGGATCCAGCCCTGCAGCGGGGTGAACCGGCCGTCGAAGTTGATCTTCTTGATCGTCGGGTCGTCGACGGAGATGATCGTGCCGCCCTTGATGAGCAGCAGCACCGTGCCCTGGAAGGCGAGGAACGCGGCGAGCGTCACCACGAAGGACGGGATGCCGATCTTCGCCACGAGCAGACCGATGACGACACCGATCACGACGCCGGTGACGACCGCGCCGAGGATCGCCACGTACCAGGGGAAGCCGTGGGTGGTGAGCAGGGTCGCCAGGACCGCTGCGCAGACGCCGCTGGCGTAGCCCGCGGACAGGTCGATCTCGCCGAGCAGCAGCACGAACACCAGGCCCATGGCGATGACGGTGACGGCCGCGCCCTGGGAGAGCAGGTTGGCGAAGTTGGCCGCGCTGAAGAACACCGGTCGGGCCGAGGAGAAGATGATCGTCAGCGTGATCAGGCCGAGGATCGCGGGCAGGGCGCCCATGTCCCCGCCGCGGACCTTCGCGAAGTAGTTGCTCACGTAGAGGCCGAGGGTCACCGGCTGGCCGGCGGGCGCCTTCTCCTCCGGCGGCACGGTGGAGATAGTCATACCGTCGCTCCGTTCTGGCGAAGCCCGAGGTCGCCGCTGCGACCGGAGGTGATGAGCTCCACGATCTGCGAATGGGTCACGTCCGTGGCGCTGACCTGGGCACACATCTGGCCGAGGAACAGCGCGGCGATCCGGTCTGCGACCGCGAACACGTCGTTCATGTTGTGCGAGATCAGCACGACGGCGAGGCCGTTGTCGGCGAGGCGGCGCACCAGCTCCAGCACCTGGGCGGTCTGCGCGACGCCGAGCGCGGCGGTGGGCTCGTCGAGCACGACCAGGCGGTTGTTCCACAGCACGGCCTTCGCGATCGCGACCGTCTGCCGCTGCCCGCCGGACAGGCTCGACACGTGCTGACGGACCGATCTGACGGTGCGCACCGACAGCCCCGCGAGGGTCTCCGCGGCCTTCTGCTCCATCGTGATGTCGTCCAGGACGATGCCGCTCTTGATCTCGCGGCCGAGGAACATGTTCTGGACGATGTCAAGGTTGTCGCAGAGCGCGAGGTCCTGGTAGACGATCTCGACCCCGAGCGCGGCGGCGTCGCGCGGCCCATGGACGCTGACCGGCTTGCCGTCGAACAGGTACTCGCCCGAGTCGATGGAGTAGATCCCGCCGAGGCACTTGACCAGGGTGGACTTGCCGGCGCCATTGTCGCCGACGAGGGCGGTGACCTGGCCGGCGTGCGCGGAGAAGTCCACGTCGCGCAGGACCTGGACGGGTCCGAAGCTCTTGTTGAGCCCACGGACCTCCAGCAGAGGTGTGTCGGTCACGATGCTCCTTCTTGCATGTCCGACGGGGGTTGTCCGATCACACCCACGCACCCGGTGCCCGCAGCAGGGACTGCGGACACCGGGCGCGCTATGGGTCGTTCCTTACTTGATGCCCGCCGTGGCGCACTTGGCGGCGAAGTCGCCGGTGCACAGTTCGGCGACCGTGACGTAGCCGTCGTCGATGACGTCCTTCACGTTGTCCTTGGTGATCGACTTCGGGGTCAGCAGGACGGCGTCGACCTCACGCTTGCCCTCCGGGTCGGTCACCTTCTGGGAGGTGGCGCCCTTCTCACCCTTGGCCAGGCCGATGGCGAGCTTGGCGGCCGCGTCGGCCTCCTGCTTGACGGCCTTGTAGACGGTCATGCACTGGTCACCGTTGAGGATGTTCTGCAGGCCCTGGACGGTCGCGTCCTGGCCGGTGACCGGGACCTTGCCGTTGAGCTTCTGCTTCTTGAGGATGTTGATCGCGGCGTTGCCGAGACCGTCGTTGGCGGCCAGGACGCCCGCGATGTTCGGGGTCGAGGTCAGCATCTGCTCGAAGGTGGTGCCGGCCGTGGTGTTGTCCCACTCGGCGACCCACTGGTCCGGGCCCTTGACGTATTCGCCGCTGTCGTACTTGGCCTTGAGCACGCCGTCGTAGCCCTGCTTGAACAGCGTGGCGTTGTTGTCGGTCTGCGAGCCGTTGAGCTCGGCGATGACCGGCTTGGTGGCCTTCGCGTCGGTGAGGCACTTGACCAGGCCCTCACCCTGCAGCTTGCCCACCGCGACGTTGTCGAAGCTGACGTAGTAGGCGGCGGAGCCGCCGAGGGTCAGCCGGTCGTAGTCGATGGTCGCGACGCCGGCGGACTTGGCCTTGTCGAGCACGGCCTTGCCGGTGCCGGAGTCCAGGTTGACGATCATGAGGACGTTGACGCCGCCCGTGATCATCTGCTCGGCGATGGTCTGGAACGCGGCCTTGTCGTTCTGCGCGTTCTGGATGTCGTAGTCGACGCCGGCGGTCTTGAACGCCTGCTCGAGGTATTTGCGGTCCGCGGTCTCCCAGCGGGCGGAAGACTTGCTGTCAGGCAGGATGACGCCGATCTTCGCCTTCTTGGTGTTGCTGCCGGTGCCGGGGTCGGAGGCCTTGTCGTCGTCGCCACAGGCGGTGAGCCCGCCGGTGGCGAGGACGCCTACCGCCAACAGGGAGAGGATCCCTTTGCGCATTTGCACGGGTCCTTTCAAATATGCGCCTTGCGGGCGCTAGGGGGTTCGGGGCGGGAGTCCACCGTCAGGGTGTGTCTTCGGGACGACGGTGATTGTTGTGTCCGGCAACGTATTCCCCAACGGCCCGTGGGCACAAGGCCGACACGATTTCGAAATTGTTGTTGGCGGTAACAATTGCGCAACGCGCCCGCAACCACGCCCGCCGGTGGGTCCCGCCATGATCATCTCGCGGTTCGGTTGCCAGACGGTTGCGTAGAACGGAGAAACCTGCGCGATCTTTCCGCTTCGCGACTTTCGTGGTGGCTATCCTCACGTCATGATCACTCCGCCGTTCGCGCCGGAGATCCTCGCCGAGTTCCCGGAGCTCACCGCCCTCGGCAGGACCGCGACCCGCCTGCACCCGCGGGGCGGGACGCCGGGCGTCGGCGACAGCCACGTCGGCGGCCCGCTCGCGTGGCCCGCCGACGAGCCGTGGCCGGTGTGCACCCGCGAACTGCGCGACGGCCGCCGCCACGCCCGCCCCAACCCGCTCGTGCCGCTGGCGCAGCTGTGGGCCTCGGACATCCCCGACCTGCCACGCGCCGTCCCCGGCGGCTCCGAACCCGACCTGCTGCAGGTGCTGTGGTGCCCGGTCGAGCACCTGCGCGAGCCGCACGGACCCGCCGTGCAGGTGCACCGGCGCCGCTCCGCGGACCTCCCGCCCGACCTGCTCACCGACCCGCCGCAGGGCGACATCGAGCGCGCCGAGTGGATCCCCACGCCGTGCGTGCTGCACCCGGAGCAGATCATGGACCACCCGTGCGCCGACGCGCTTCCGGCGGCCTTGCGCGACCGCATGCCGCCCGGCGTGGCGGCCGGGTTCGTCGCCCCCGGCTGGAAGGTCGGCGGCCACCCGCGCCGCCCCGGCGCGATGCCGTGCCCGCAGTGCGGCACACGGGCCGAGCTGCTGCTGGTCGTCGCCGACCGCGAGTACGACGCCGAGACGTACCACTGGATCCCCGTCGAGGAACAGGACCTGGACTGGTCCGCGCCGCACGGCGACGCCTACGAGCGCCCGACCGGCCTGCGCCTCGACGGCGACCTGCACGTCTTCGCCTGCCCCGACTGCGGCACCGTGCACGTCGCGTGACGCTGCCGCCGCGTCAGTAGCGCGACAGCTGCGAGGTCGGCGACAGCACGATGCGCGGGTTCGCCGCCGGGTTCAGCCACCGCAGCAACGCCACCAGGTCCGCCTGCGGCAGGCTCACGCAGCCGAGCGTGGCTCCGGCGGTGGCCTGGTGCAGGAAGATGCCGGACCCGCGCCCCGGCGTCGCCGGTATGTTGTAGCGGATCACCGCGAAGTACGTGTACTGCGGGCTGATCTGCCACAGTGGCTCGCTCGGCCCGCCCGGGTTCGCGCCGTGGTGGAACGTGTTGTACCCCGGCGACGAGCTGTTCTCGTCCCACCAGTCGTCCTGGACCAGCTTGTGGTAGCTGTACCTCACGCCGGGATTGGCGGCGATGCCGTACATGGTGCCGTCGAAGGAGTACACGCCGGTCGGGGTCGTCTTGTCGCCCTCGTGCTTGTCGCCGCTGAAGCCGTTGCCACCGATCCGGGCGGTCATCGCCGACAGGGCCGGCTGCCAGACCCCGCCGGTCTTCGCATACGCCCGCAGGCTCGCGGTCGTCGCAGACGCGCTCGCCGCCTGCACGATGACGACCTGCGTGGTGTTGCCGGGCAAGGTCTTGAGCCGGGAGGCGTCGTTCGCCGCGGCCGTGGTCCCGGCGGCGGCGGCCGACTTCTTCGACGCGGACGGCGACGGGGACGCCTTGGACGCTGACGGCGAGACTGACGGTGACGCATCAACCGATGGTGACGCCTCGGCGGACACCTCCGGCGAGGCGGACGCGACCGGCTGCGCCGAGGCGGAAGGCTTCCCGCCGCACGCCGTCAGCACGGCCAGAAGAGCGGCGATCGCGGGCAGGACCTGCGGGGCGCGTCGTCTGCGCTGGTCAACCGGCACGACCCATAGTATCGATCCTATGTCGATCCGCACCCGGACCCGCCCGATACCCGCATTCGTGCTGCTCGTGCTCGTGCTCGCGGGCTGCGGCGGCGGGACCGGCGGCACCCCGGCCAGCGGCGCACCCCCGTCACCGACGGTCATCGCCTCGTCGGCCGCCGCTTCGCCGACCGCCGCCGCATCGGGCCCTGCCGCGTTCGTGGGCACCGTGGAGGTGCTGCCGGCGGAGGCCAGGCAGCGGATGACCGGCGTGTCGTGGCGGGCGGGCTGCCCGGTCGGCCTCGACGACCTGCGCCTGCTGCGGCTGTCCTATGTCGACTTCGACGGCGCGGCGAAGGTGGGGGAGCTCGTCGTGCACCGGGCGATCGCCGACGCGGCCGTGCGGGTCTTCGCGAAGCTCTACGCGGCGCGCTTCCCGATCCGCGGCATGCAGACCATCGAGGCGTACGGCGGCAGCGACGACGCGTCGATGGCCGCCGACAACACGTCGGGCTTCAACTGCCGCAACGTGCCGAACACCAAGCACTGGTCGAACCACGCCTACGGCCGGGCCATCGACGTCAACACCGTGGAGAACCCGTACCTGCCGGGCAAGCAGATCATGCCGCCGGCCGGCAAGGACTACCTGGACCGGAGTACCGTCAGACCCGGGATGATCATCGCCGGCGACGTGGTCGTGACCGCGTTCAAGGCCGAGGGCTTCGCCTGGGGCGGCGCGTGGCGCACCGGAGTGGACTACCAGCACTTCGAGAAGCCCGGGTGAGCCCGGTGGCACGGATCCCATAACGCCGTTCGGGGGAGCCGCGCAGTGGCGGGGGATCGACATACTGTCGCCATGTCACGTACGGGGACGTTCCGTCTCATGCTCGCCGCTGCCCTGGTTCTCGTCCTGGGCGGGATCGCCACCACCGCGTACGCGTTGCGCGACACCGCCTCGGAGGAGCCCGAAGTCTCCGCGACCGGCGCGCCCGCCGCGTCGACTGCCGCGTCGCCGTCGAAACCACCGTTCGCCGGCTGGTCGGATCCGGAGCTGGTCGGCAAGCCGTACGGCACGAAGGTCCAGGGTCTGCTGACGTTCCGCGGCAACCCGACCCGCACCTACTACGGGCAGGGCCCGGTGCCGCGCACCATGCCGGTGCACAAGTGGCAGTTCCCGAAGACCGGCGGCCTGTGCCGGATGTCGGAGGACAAGGGCAAGACGACGCAGTGGTGCGGCAACGGCTGGACCGGCCAGCCCGCCGTCTTCGAGAAGGACGGCCGGACCTGGGTCGTGTTCGGCGCCTACGACGGTGCCATCCACTTCCTGGACGCCGCCACCGGCGAGCGGATCCTGCCCGACTTCATGACCGGTGACATCATCAAGGGCACCGTGACGATGGACCCGGACGGCTTCCCGCTGCTGTACTCCGGCTCCCGCGACAACTTCTACCGGGTCATCGCCCTGGACCGGGACAAGCCGACCGAGCTGTGGAAGCTGTCGGCGGACGCGGTGAAGCCCGTGATGTGGAACGACGACTGGGACGGCTCCGGCCTCATCATCGACGACTACCTGTTCGAGGGCGGCGAGAACAGCCAGTTCCACATCGTGAAGCTCAACCGTGGCTACGACGCCAACGGCAAGGTCACGGTGAACCCGAAGCTGGTGTTCAACACCCCGGGCTGGGACGCGCAACTGCTCAAGGACTTCGGCGACAGCAACGTCTCCATCGAGAACTCCGTCGCGATCTACAAGGACACCGTGTACTTCGCCAACTCCGGCGGTCTCGTGCAGGGCTGGGACATCAGCGGCCTGAAGACGGGCAAGACGCCGACCCGGGTGTTCCGCTTCTGGACGGGCGACGACACGGACGCCTCGATCGTCATCGACGAGGCAGGCTTCCTGTACGTCGGCTCCGAGTACGAGAAGGGCAACGCCCGTTCCAAGCAGGTCGGGCAGATGCTGAAGCTCGACCCGTCCAAGCCCGACAACCCGGTCGTGTGGTCGGTGAAGGACCAGGGGAGCAAGCCCGCCGGCATCTGGGGCACGCCGGCGTTGTTCAAGGACATCGCGATCTTCGACACCACCGGCGGCGACGTCATGGGCCTGGACCGCGTGACGGGCGCGGTCCGCTGGAAGTTCCGCGTGCCCGGTGGCGAGACCTGGCAGTCCCCGGTCGTCGTCGACGACACCCTGTTCATCGGTGACTGCTCCGGCGTCATGCACGCCTACGACGTGAAGGACACCAACGCCCAGCCGAAGCTGCTGTGGGAGCTGAAGATCGGCGGCTGCATCGAGTCGACCCCGGCGGTCTGGAAGGGCGCCATGTACTTCGGCACCCGCGCCGGCGCCATCCACTCGCTGTCGGTGTCCTGACCTCTCTGCCTAGTGTCCTAGGACGCCCTACGCGCTGCGGCCCGGGCCACGTCAGTCTGACGTGGCCCGGGCCGCAGCGTCTGGGATCGTGGGGAACGCCGCGCGACACTCCCGCGCGCCCTCCGGAGCCGTGAGAAGGGCAGGCATCGTCCGATGCGTCCTACCTTGTTCACCGTCGAGCTGCCCGGTCCCGGGCGGCTCAGCACCATGGCCAAACCGCGGGGCGGTGACTGGCTCGCCGATGAGATGACCGCGCTGCATGCCGCGGGCGTTGACGTGCTCGTCAGTGCCCTGACGGCCGCCGAGCTCCACGAGGTCGACCTCGTGGCGGAGCCCGGCGAGGCACATGCCGCGGGGCTGGAGTTCGTCTCCGTGCCGATTCCCGACCGTGGCGTGCCCGAGCCCGCCGCCGTCCTGCCGGAGTTGCGGCGGCTCGCCGGCCGCGTGCGCGACGGCGCCCACGTCGTCACGCACTGCCGGATCGGCATCGGCCGGGCGTCCCTGCTCGCGGCCGGCGTCCTGGTGTTCAACGGGCTGGCGCCCGACGACGCGTGGCACCGCATCGAACAGGCCCGTGGGCTCGCGGTGCCCGACACACCGCAACAGCGTGAATGGCCGCGCCACCTGCTCAACCGTCATATCCTAGCGTCCTAGGATGCCTTAGAGGACGTGGCTACCGCCACGTCAGAACACAAGCAGCCGCTACGCGGCGGATTTCCGTTTTTGTCGGTCAGGGACCGCTGCTGGGGCTTGAGGGGCGCTGGATGACCGGCTGCTGGCAGGCGACGACCGCGTCGAGGTGCCAGCCGAGGGGATCGTGGTCGCGGAAGGTCAGCACGGCGACCGTGTGCGCCTGGGCGTCGAAGGCGATGTCGATGCGGTCGGGTTGCTCGTACACCCGGTGCAGGCCGGCGAGCAGGGTGGTGGAGCGCGCCTTCGCCCAGGCGGTCGCCAGTTGCTCCGGCGTGCGGGTCTCGCGAGTGGTAGGCGCGGCGGTGGCGTAGGCGGCGGCGATGTGGCCGTCCTTGGCGCACTGGAGGCGACCGGCGGGGTCGGGGCCGGCCTCGCCGCCGGAGTCGCCGATCGAGTTGATGTACAGGATGACGGCGACCGCGGCGAGGCTCAGCCCGAGGAGGCGCAGAATGTTACGGCGCACTCACCCAGCGTAGGCGACCAAGGGGAGCTGTGCCTCGGCTCGCCATTTGGCGATGCCGGAGGCGGGCAGGGTGTCGATCGGGTCGTAGTACGGGTACGTGCGGTCGAGGTCCATGGACGAGTCCTCGATGGAGGTGCGGTAGTTCTTCGTCCAGTAGGTGATGCCGCGTTCCCGGTCGTAGTCGGTGACCATGTGGACCCAGCGCTTGCCGACGAAGGGCACGTCGCAGACGATCCGTGGGGTGGCGTAGCCGGGCAGGTAGCCCATGATGTCGTGCTGGAGCTGCTGGGCCTGCCAGACGGCGACGCGCCAGTGCTCGGCGTTGGGGATCATGTCGCACATGTAGAAGTAGTACGGCAGGATGCCGGCCTCGCCTTGCAGCGCGAAGCAGAGGTCGAGCAGGTCGGCGGCGGTGGCGTTGACGCCGCGCATGAGGACGCCCTGGTTGCGCACGTCGCGGACGCCGACCTCGAGGGCGGTGTGTGCGGCGCGGGCGACGAGCGGGGTGAGGGACTGGGCGTGGTTGACGTGGGTGTGGATGGCGAGGTTGACGCCGCGGCGGGCGGCGGTGCGGGCGACGCGCTCGAGGCCTTCCACGACGGCGGGCTGCAGCCAGTGCTGGGGGAGTCCGGCGAGGGCCTTGGTGGCGAGGCGGATGTCGCGGATGGTGTCGATGGCGAGCAGTCGCATGAGGAACGTCTCGAGCTGGGGCCAGGGGACGTTGGCGACGTCGCCGCCGGAGACGACGACGTCGCGGACGCCGGGCTGCCCCTTCAGGTAGTTGATCATCGCGTCGTAGCGGTCGACGGGCTTGAGTGCGAGTTTGAGCTTGGAGACGGCGGGGGTGCTGTTGCCGACGAGGTCCATGCGGGTGCAGTGGCCGCAGTACTGGGGGCAGGTGGACAGCAGTTCGGCGAGGACCTTGGTGGGGTAGCGGTGGGTGAGGCCTTCGGCGACCCACATGTCGTGTTCGTGGAGTGAGTCGCGGCTGGCGTGGGGGTGTGAGGCGAAGTCGGTGAGCCGGTCCGAGGCGACGGGGAGCATGTAGCGGCGGACGGGGTCGGCGAGCAGTGTCTTGTCGGTGATCTCGCCGGTCGGCACCATCGTGTTGATCATGTGTGGTGGGACGAGCATCGACATGGTGGCCTGGGTGGCCTGGTCGAGGGCGAGGTCGTCGTAGAAGCCGGCGGAGATGAGGTCGCCGTAGACGGTGCGCAGCTGGGCGATGTTCTTGACGCAGTGGGCCCGCTGCCATTGGGCGGATTCCCATTCGTCCCGGGTGACGTCGCGCCAGCCGGGGAGGCGTCGCCAGTCCGGCTCGACGAGCTCGTGGCGTTGATACGCGTACGGCTGCACGGCACACCTCCAGAAATTCTGCGCTAGAACCGTCACAGTAGCGAAGATTCTACGGCGTTTCGAGACGACGCGGGAGATTCTACTGTCTGTCATCCGGCTGGTCGGAAAAGCGGAGCCGCGGACATGACGGTGGGTCACGACTGGGGCCGCTTACGGTGGCGGTCCGCAACCGAAACCGCACCCGAGCGATGCCGTCCGTCTTGAGGTCTTCCGTTTGAGGTCTGCTTTGAGGTCTGAGGTCTGATGAACAACCGTTGGTCCATCCGCGCCAAGATCACGGCGATGCTGGCGATCCCGATCGTCATGCTCGTCGCGATCTGGCTGTTCGCGGTGAGCTTCACCCTCCAGCCCGCGCTCGACCTGCGGAACTCGAAGCTGGTCGGCGACAAGGTCACCGAGCCGGCCGAGGCGATGGTCGAGCAGCTGCAGGTCGAGCGGCAGCTGACCAGCGTGTACGTCGCCGGCGGCCGCAAGAACGCCACGGCGGTGCGGGAGCAGCGCGTGAGGACCGACGCGGCGGTCGCGGAGTTCCGGCAGCTGGCCGCGGACAAGGACTTCCAGGACGTGGCGAGCGAGGAGTCGAAGCAGGCGATCGCGGCGTCGACGAAGGCCGTGGACGCGCTGCCGCAGCTGCGGCAGCAGGCCGACGGCGGCGGGCAGGCCAGTGCGGTGCGGCAGGCGTACTCCGCGATCATCACCGGTACGTACGGCATCGCGGAGTCGCTGACGAACCACCAGGACTCCGAGGTCACCGAGGAGGCGACCGGCGTGTTCGTGCTGGGGCTGTCCCGGGACCTGTTCTCGCAGGAGGACGCGCTGATCACGGAGGCGGCGGCGAGCAACGCGTTCACGGCGCAGGCGCACACCGAGCTGGTGGCGCTGGTGGGGCAGAAGCGGCTGATCCTGCCGTACGGGGTGACGCTGCTGGCGGAGGACACGCAGGCGCGGTTCGGGGCGTTCTCCGGCGGCGGGGCGATGCTGAGGCTGACACAGCTGGAGAACCAGCTGCTGGCGACCGCGCCGGGGACGGCGGAGGCGGCGGGGATCGACCTGCAGGCGTGGCGGGCGGCGTTCGACCCCGTGAACGAGGAGCTGAAGAACTTCCGCGCCGAGGTGCAGCGGCACAACGTACAGGCGGCGCAGGACGCGTCGAACGCGATCTTCCTGCGGCTCGGTGTGGCCGGTGCGCTGGGGCTGCTGGCGGTGATCCTGTCGCTGGTGCTGTCGGTGCGTATCGGCCGGTCGCTGGCGCGGCGCCTGGACGGTCTGCGGGCGGCGGCGATGGATCTCGCCGATGAGCGGCTGCCGTCGGTGGTGTCGCGGCTGCGGCGTGGCGTGCAGGTGGACGTGGCGGCGGAGGCGCCGCCGTTGCGGCTGGGCACGGACGAGATCGGTCAGGTGGGTGAGGCGTTCAACTCTGTGCAGCGCACCGCGGTGGCGTCCGCGGTCGAGGAGTCCTCGGTGCGGCAGGGCATGAACGAGGTGTTCCTGAACATCGCCCGCAGGTCGCAGACGCTGCTGCACCGGCAGCTGTCGCTGCTGGACGGCATGGAGCGGCGTACGTCGGAGCCGGATGACCTGGCGGACCTGTTCCGGGTCGATCACCTGGCGACGCGTATGCGGCGGCACGCGGAGGATCTGGTGATCCTGGCGGGTGCGGCGCCCGGGCGGGGCTGGCGCAACCCGGTGTCGGTGATCGACGTGGTGCGTGGCGCGGTGTCGGAGGTCGAGGACTACGCGCGGGTGCAGGTGCAGCAGATCGGTGAGGGCGCGGTGGTCGGGCGGGCCGTCGGTGACGTCATCCATCTGCTGGCTGAGCTGATCGAGAACGCCACGGCGTACTCGCCGCCGCACACGCGGGTGAACGTGACGGGTCAGATGGTCCCGAACGGTTTCGTGATCGAGGTCGAGGACCGTGGGCTGGGGATGTCGGAGCAGGCGATCGCGGAGGCGAACCGGCGTCTGGTGGAGCCGCCGGAGTTCGATCCGGCGAACAGTGCGCGGCTGGGGCTGTTCGTGGTGGCGCAGCTGGCGGCGCGGCACGGGGTGCGGGTGGTGCTGCGGTCCTCGCCGTTCGGTGGGGTGACGGCGGTGGCGTTGCTGCCGACGGACCTGGTGGTGGCGCAGCCGAGCGCTGTGCCGTCGCCGTTGCCGCCGGGGGCGCCGGCGGACCTGTCGAACACGCACGAGATGCAGGTGGTGGCGCGGGAGCCGTTCTCGTGGCTGCCGGAGGACGGTGCCGGTGACGTGCCGGAGCACACTCAGGTGCTGCCGGCGTCCTCGATCGGGCAGCGGCCGGCGTTGTCGGTGGTGCCGGACGGGCGTCGTTCCGGTCCTGGTCCGTTGCCGCGGCAGCGGCCGGTCGGGCGTGCGGAGGCGGAGCGGCCCGCAGCGTCCGCAGCGGCCGGCGGGTCGGTGGCCGGGAGCCCGGGGCAGGGTTCCGGTCAGGGGGCGAGTCCGCGGGGGTTGCCGAAGCGGGTGCGGCAGCAGAGCCTTGCGCCGCAGTTGCAGCAGGACACGGCGGCGGCCGGTGACCTGGACGAGGTGGATGTGCCGCAGGCGAGCCGGTCGCCGGAGCAGCTGCGGCGGATGATGTCGTCGTTCCAGGCGGGCACGGCGCGGGGCCGGCACGCCGGCGGCGGCGACACCTCCGATGACGGCGGCAACGGCAGCGGCAGCGACGGCACGGGTCGTGACGGGGTGGCGGGATGACGGCGGCGCAGGGTAGCAACACCGGCCTGAACTGGCTGCTGGACGATCTGGTCGATCGGGTGCCGTCGGTACAGCGGTCGGTGGTGCTGTCGGTGGACGGGCTGATGATGGGCGCGTCGAAGGGTCTGTCGCAGGAGGACGCGGAGCACCTGTCGGCGGTCGCGGCGGGGTTTCAGAGCCTGGCGCGGGGTGCCGGGCGGCACTTCGGCGGCGGGCCGGTCCGGCAGACGATCATCGAGATGGAGTCGGCGTTCCTGTTCGTGACGGCGGCGGGTCGTGGTGCGTGCCTGGCGGTCCTGGCGGAGTCCGACGCGGACATCGGGCTGATCGCGTACGAGATGGCGATGCTGGTGCAGCGGGTGGGGCAGAACCTGTCGACGTCGGCGCGCCCGGTGGCCGGCGGATGACGACCCCGCCGGGCCGGCATGCGGCGGGTCAGCAGGACCGCGGTGATCCGCGGGAGCCGGGTGCGCCGGGTGCGGCTGAGCAGTTGTGGGTCGAGCAGCAGTGGGCTGAGCAGCAGCGGGCGGATGCGTACCGGGCTGAGCAGCGGCGCAGCTGGGAGGCCGACGAGTATGTCGCTCCGCGGGTGGAGCAGCCGTGGCCGGACCGGCCGCGGGGTGATCTGGCCGCGGAGCCGTGGGTGGATCACACGTGGGTGGACCGGGACGCGGGTCCGGTGGTGCGCCCGTATGCGATGACGGGTGGGCGGGTCCATCCGGCGTCGGGGTCGTTCGACGTGGTCGCGATGGTGGTGGCGAACCGGGCGGTGCTGTCGGACCTGGGGTACGTGCTGCAGCCGGAGCACCGGGCGATCCTGGCGTACGCGCGGGATCCGCTTGCGGTGGCGGAGCTGGCGTCGCATCTGGACCTGGCGCTGGGTGTGGTGCGGGTGCTGCTGGGTGACCTGCTGGGTCAGGGCCTGATCGAGATGTACCACCCTCCGGCGGCGGGCGAGCTGCCGAGCGAGAGCATCCTCAAGGCGGTGATCAATGGACTCCGGGCGCTCTAGGCCGGTCCCGACGGCGATCAAGATTCTGGTTGCCGGTGGGTTCGGGGCGGGCAAGACGACCCTGGTGGGTGCGGTGAGCGAGATCCGGCCGTTGCAGACGGAGGAGTCGCTGACGGCGGCGGGGATCGGCACCGATGACCTGACGGGGGTGGAGCGGAAGTCGACCACGACGGTGGCGATGGACTTCGGCCGGATCACGATCGGGCAGGATGTGGTGCTGTACCTGTTCGGTACGCCGGGTCAGGACCGGTTCTGGTTCCTGTGGGACGAGCTGGCGTTGGGTGCGCTGGGTGCGGTGGTCCTGGCGGACACGCGGCGGCTGGCGGACTGTTTCCCGTCGATCGACTACTTCGAGCGGCGCAGCACGCCGTTCGTGGTGGCGGTGAACTGTTTCGACGATGCGTCGTCGTACACGGAGGCGGAGGTCCGGGAGGCGCTGGACCTGGACGGTCATGTGCCGTTGCTGTTGTGTGACGCGCGGGACCGGGAGTCGAGCAAGGCGGTGCTGATCGGTCTGGTCGAGCACGTGTTGTCGCTGTCGACCGCCCGCGCACGGTAGTTCTTCCCGCACCTACGCTGGTGCGCCGGAAAATCTTCGGCTAACTTGTGTCGGTGCGGGAAATGACATCGCCGATCGGGTTGCACCGGGTCCTTGAACCGGCCGGGGTGCTGCCCCAGGCCGCCCACCGGCTGGACCCGGACCCGGCCATCGGCGCCGACGAGGTCCGCATCCGCGTGCAGCGGCTCAACCTGGACGCCGCGTCGTTCCACCAGCTGCGCACCGAGCACGGCGGCGACGGCGCGAAGGTCCGCGCGGCGGTCCTGGACATCGTCGGCACCCGCGGCAAGATGCACAACCCGGTGACCGGCTCCGGCGGCATGCTCATCGGCACCGTCGAGGCGGCCGGCCCCGCGTCGCCGCTCGGCCTGCGGGTGGGTGACCGTGTCGCGACCCTGGTGTCGCTGACGCTGACGCCGCTGCACATCGCCGACGAGCTGCGCGACTGGGACGGGCTGTCCGAGCAGGTCCCGTGCGACGGGCACGCGATCCTGTTCGCCCGGTCGATCGCCGCGGTCCTGCCCGACGACCTGGACCCGCAGCTGGCCCTGGCGGTCCTGGACGTGTGCGGCGCCCCGGCGCTGGTCGCCCGCGTCGTGCGGCAGACCCTGCGTGACCACACGGCGGCCCGACCGGTGACGGTCGCGGTCCTCGGCGCCGCCGGCAAGAGCGGCTCCCTCGCCCTCGCCGCCGCCCGTGACGCCGCGCAGAGCGCCGCCCGCAGCGCTGCCGGTGACCAGACGGCCACCTGGCGGCGGCAGGGGCCGGGCGTGGTCCGCACCGTCGGTGTTGTGCGCGACGAGGCCGAGCGGGCCAGGCTCGTCGCCGCCGGGCTCGCCGACGAGGTGGTCATCGCCGACGCCCGTGACGCGGTCGGGCTCGCCGCTGCCCTCGACGGCACCTCCGGCGGCCCGGCAGGCAGCGCAAACGACGCAAATGACGCGACCGGCGGTGTGACCGGCGGAGCCGCGGACGTCACCGTCGTCTGCGTCGACGTCCCCGGGTGTGAGCACGCCGCCGTCCTGGCCACCGCCCCCGGCGGCACCGTGGTGTTCTTCTCGATGGCGACGTCGTTCCCCGCCGCGGCGCTCGGCGCCGAAGGTCTCGCCGCGGATGTGACGATGCTCATCGGCAACGGTTACGTCCCGGGACACGCCGACTACGCGCTGCGGCTGCTGCGGGCCGACGCCGGTGTCCGGGGCCTCTTTCAGGCGCGGCTGCGGACCGAAGCACCGCCCGGGTTGGCAGACTGAGCCACATGCGAACCCTCTTCCGTGACGGCCGCGTCCACACCCCCGCCGACCCGTCCGCGACGGCGATGCTCGTCGACGGTGACACGATCGCCTGGCTCGGCCCGACCGCCGACGCACCCAGCAGGGCCGGACGCGTCGACCGGGTCGTGGACCTGGACGGGGCCCTCGTGACGCCGGCGTTCGTCGACGCGCACGTGCACACCACGGCCACCGGGTTCACGCTGCGGGGGCTCAACCTTGCCGGCACCACCTCCAGGGTGCAGGTCCTGGACGCTGTCGCCGCGCACGCCGCGACGCTACCGGCCGACGCGATCGTCATCGGGCACGGCTGGGACGAGTCGGGGTGGACGGATCAGCGGACCCCGACCGCGGCGGAGCTCGACCGGGCCGGTGGCGGCCGGGCCGTCTACCTGTCCAGGGCGTGCGTGCACGCGGCGCTGGTGTCCACCGCCCTGCTCACCGGCGAGGTGAAGGCAGCGGCGGGGTACGACGATTCCGGCTGGCTGCGCCGCGACGCCCACCACCTGGTGCGGGAGGTCGCGTTCGGGTCGGTGACGCACGCGCAGGTCCTGGACGCGCAGCGGGCGGCGCTGTCGCATGCCGCGTCGCTGGGGATCGCGTCGGTGCACGAGTGCGGCGGGCCGGGGACGTCCGGTGAGGCGGACTTCGTCGCGGCGCTGGCGCATGGTGCGTGGTTCCCACAGGTGTTCGGGTTGTGGGGTGAGCCGAACGCGGCGGCGAAGGCGAAGCAGCTCGGTGCGGTCGGTGCGGCCGGTGACCTGTACGCCGATGGTGCGCTCGGTGCCCGTACGGCGCATCTGCGCAGCGCGTACCTGGACGGGACGGGCCGGGACGCGCACGGCAACCGGGTCGAGGAGCACGGGCACGGGTACCTGACGGCGGAGCAGGTCACGGAGCATCTGGTGGACTGTGCCCGGCACGGGATGCAGGGCGGGTTCCACGCGATCGGGGACCAGGCGATCGAGACGGTCCTGGACGGGTTCAAGGGCGCGGCGAAACGGGTCGGGGTCGAGGCGATCCGTGCCGGCAGGCACCGCATCGAGCACGTGGAGCTGCTGGACAAGGCGCTGATCGCGGGGCTGGTCGACTTCGGGATCGTGGCGTCGGTGCAGCCGGCGTTCGACCGGTTGTGGGGCGGTGAGCACGGCATGTACGCGCAGCGGCTGGGCCGGGCCCGGTCCCTGGCGAGCAACCCGATCGGTGCGCTGGCGGGGGTGGGGGTGCTGCTGGCGTTCGGGTCGGACGCGCCGGTGACGGACCTGGACCCGTGGGGGACGTGCCGGGCGGCGATGCGGCATCACAACCCGGTGCAGCGTATCGGGGCGAAGGCGGCGTTCGCCGCGCACACCCGTGGTGGGTGGCGGGCCGTCGGCGTCGACGACGAGGGTGTGCTGAACCCGGGGTGGTCGGCGACGTTCACCGTGTGGGACACGACCGAGGACATCAGTGAGGTGCTGCACACCGAGACGAACCCGCAGGCGCGGGTGACGGTGCTGCGCGGGCGGCCGATCCACAACAGGCAGGAACCTTTATGAGCAGCGGGAAGCTGAAGCTGGACCGGCGCACGGTCGCGGCGGCGCGGCGGCTCGCGGCCGCGGCGGGGAAACCGGTCGTGGATCTGGCGCGCAGCCATACGACGGTGTCGGTGGAGCGTGCGACGCTGCGGCTGGCCGGGATCACCGGCGCCGACCCGGACGGTATCCCGTGGGTGAACCGGCTGGTCGACACGGTTGTGGAGCAGGTCGGGCTCGGCGGTGGGGTGACCGGGCCCGTGTTCGAGGCGTTGCTGCGCGACGGGCACACCGACCTCACGCTCCTGGCGCAGAAGGCCGCGGCGGGCAGTGTGACGTTCACGGCGGACGCACCGGCGGCGGCGAAACGGGCCGCTGCGAGGGCGGTCAAGACCGGTCTCACCCGCATCGACCGGCGCCGGGCGGAGCGGGAGCGGCTGATCAGAAGGCACGGCGACCCGCGGCAGCGGCCGTGGATCTACCTGATCGTCGCGACCGGTGACATCTATGAGGACATCCCGCAGGCGCAGGCCGCCGCCCGGGCCGGCGCGGACGTGATCGCGGTGATCCGCTCCACCGGGCAGTCGCTGCTGGACTACGTGCCGGAGGGCGCGACCCGGGAGGGGTTCGCCGGGACGTACGCGACGCAGGAGAACTTCAAGCTCATGCGGGCCGCCCTGGACGTGACGTCGAAGGAGGTCGGCCGGTACGTGCGGCTGACGAACTACGCGTCGGGGCTGTGCATGCCGGAGATCGCGGCGCTGGCGGGCCTGGAGCGGCTCGACATGATGCTCAACGACTCGATGTACGGGATTCTGTTCCGTGACATCAACCCGATCCGCACGTTCGTCGACCAGCGGTTCTCCCGGCAGGTCCACGCCCGGGCCGGGATCATCATCAACACCGGTGAGGACAACTACCTCACCACCGCCGACGCGGTCGACGCGGCGCACACGGTGACGGTGTCGCAGCTGCTCAACGAGTACTTCGCGCACGAGGCGGGGCTGGCGGACTGGCAGCTGGGGCTGGGGCACGCGTTCGAGATCAACCCGGAGTTGCCGGAGTCGTTCCGGCTCGAGCTCGCGCATGCGCTGCTGGCGCGGGAGCTGTTCCCGGAGGCGCCGCTGAAGTGGATGCCGCCGACGAAGCACATGACCGGGGACGTGTTCCGCGGCAACCTCCTGGACGGGTTCTTCAACCTTGCCGGTGTGCTCACCGGGCAGGGGATTCTCCTGGTGGGGATGATGACGGAGGCGGTGGTGACGCCGTGGCTGTCGGACCGTGACATCGCGCTGCAGAACGTCCGGTATGTCCTGAACGCGGCCGGGAACCTGCACGAGGACTTCACGCCCGGCACGTTCATCCGCGACCGGGCGCACACTGTCCTCGGCGAGGCCGTCACGCTGCTGCGGCAGATCGGTGAGCAGGGGCTGCTCACCGCGATCGGTGAGGGCACGTTCGGGATCATGCGGCGCCCCGCCGACCGCGGCAAGGGCCTGGACGGGGTCGCGAAACGCGACGCCGGCTACTGGAACCCGGCCATCGACCTGCTCGACGCGCAACGACACGACGGGCAGCGACACGACGCGGAAGGACAACCGGGATGAGCGCCGTCGTGCGGCCGTACGGGGACACCACCGGCGACGGCATGGTCCAGGTCAGTTTCACGCTGCCCCTCGCGGCGGACAAGCGCGGTGAGGGCGCGGCGTTGCAACTGGCGGGGAAGATGGGCATCGACCCGGCGATGGTGGTGCACGCCCGCCCGATCGGTGAGGCGCACACGTTCTTCGTCGTGTACGGGCGGGTCAACCACCTCGTGGAGCCCGGGAAGGTGATCGTCGCCGAACGGGACTACCCGCTGCTGTCGGCGAAGGAGGTCAACGCCGCGATCCGGGCGAGGCTGCGCCGCAAACTCGTCGTCGTCGGTGCGTGCATCGGCACCGACGCGCACACCGTCGGTATCGACGCCATCCTCAACGTGAAAGGGATCGCCGGTGAGAAGGGCCTGGAGTACTACCGGGAGTGCCGGGTGGTGAACCTCGGCGCGCAGGTCGCCGTCGCCGCGCTCGTCGAACACGCCCGCGTGGAGAAGGCCGACGCGGTCCTGGTCAGTCAGGTCGTCACGCAACGCGACGCGCACCTGACGAACACGCGGGAGATGTCGGCGGCGTTCCGGGAGGCGTTCCCGGCGGCGCGCCGGCCGCTGCTGGTCGTCGGCGGGCCCCGCTTCGACGAGCTGCAGACCGCCGACCTCGGCGTCGACCGGATCTTCGGGCGGGGCACCACCCCGCGGGAGGTCGCGTCGTATCTGGTGCACGCGGTGGGTGCCCGGTGAGCGGCGCGACCGGGGCCGCGGCCGGCGTGAGTGTCGTGCACCGCCGGTACGTGCCGTACTCGCACGCGCACTACGCGGGGAACCTCGTGGACGGCGCCTACAGCCTCGCGTTGTTCGGTGACGTCGCCACGGAGCTGTGCATCCGCACCGACGGTGACGAGGGCCTGTTCGCCGGGTACGCGTCCGTGGTGTTCCACGCGCCGGTGCGGGCCGGGGACGTCCTGGAGGTCACCGCGACGATCACCAGGGTCGGGACCCGCTCCCGCACCGTCGACTTCACGTGCCACGTCGTGTGCCGCGGTACCCCGGACGCCGGCGCGTCCGCGGCCGCGGTGCTGGACCCGCCGGTCCTCGCGGTGTCGGCGACCGGCACCGTCGTCGTGCCGTAACCCGGACGCCGGTAGCCGCATGCCGCTGGTCGCGTGCCTGGACGTCGGGTCGACGGACACGAAACTCGCCGTCGTGGACACCACCGACGGCACCCTCGTGCGGACCGGCACCCACCCGACGACCGGCGGTGACGTCCTCGTCGGCGTCGACGCGCTCCTCGCCGGCGCGGGCCCGGTCAGCGACGTGTACTGCTGCTCGTCGGCCGGGGGCGGGCTGCGCCTGGCCGTCATCGGCTATGAGGCCCTCGTCTCCGCCGACGCCGCGCACCGGGTCGCGCTGTCCGCTGGGGCGCGGGTCGTGCACGTCGCCGCCGGCCGGCAGGACCCCGCCGGCATCCGCGCGGTGCGGGCGGCGAAACCCGACGTGGTGCTGCTCGTCGGCGGCACCGACGGCGGTGACGGCGACACCCTGCTGCACAACGCGGCGAAGGTCGCCTCTGCCCGGTGGCGGGTCCCGGTCGTCGTGGCCGGCAACACCGACGTGCGGGACAGCGCCGTCGGTGTCCTCACCGCCAGAGGCGTCCCGGCGGTCGGCGCCGGGAACGTACTGCCGCGCATCGGGGTCACCGAACCCGGACCGGCGCGGGCCGCGATCCGTGCGGTGTTCCTGCGGCACGTCATCGGCGGCAAGCACCTGTCGAAAGGGCCGCGGTTCGCGCGGCTGGTGCGGATGGCGACCCCGGACGCGGTCCTCACCGGCGTGTCGCTGCTCGCCGACACCCTCGGCGCCGACGGCGGGGACCTCCTCGTCGTGGACGTCGGCGGCGCCACCACCGACGTGTACTCCGCGCTCGTCCCCGACGGCGGCGCCGCCGGGGTCGCCGGGACGCTGTGGCGGGCCAGGACCGTCGAAGGGGACCTCGGGGTGCGGTGGAACGTCGACGGGGTCCACGCCGCCGCCGGCCGGGAACGCGTCACCGTCGGCGACGGGCCGCTCGGCGTCGCCGCCGCAGCCGCGGTGATCGCGGTGCGCCGGCACGCCCGCAGCGCCGGGACCTGCGCAACGTCGCGACGGTGATCGCGTCCGGCGGCGTGTTCCGGCATGCTGACCGGGACGCGGCGCTCGCCGCGTTCGACCCGACGCTGCGTGATCACGCCGGCGGGTGGGCGCTGCCGCGTTCGCCGCGGGTCACCGTCGACGACCGGTACGTCCTGGCGGCCGCGGGGCTCCTCGCCGGTGAGCATCCCGCCGCAGCGGCCGGACTGCTGCGGGCGTACGTGCACAGTGGGTGACGGGCGGAGCAGGCGTACAGCAACGGCGGCGGGTCACTCGACGCGGGTGAACGAGGCACGACACACCGCACCCGCGACACCCGACACGCCGGGCCGGGTGAATTACATCGCGTGCGACAGTTGACAGGGCCCCCCGGCGAGCGCGTAACGTCTTTGCGTCCTACTTCGGCGCGGGTGACCACGGTTCGCTACTCCCCAACGCCCACTGATCGGACGTCCTCGTCAACCGACGGGACGCCACCGGATCCAGTGGGCGGGGGTCGGCGGGGGCCGCGGGCCGGGCATCCACCGGTGTCAGGGCAGGGGGGTCACGCGACCAGTAGACAACGGCACGTCCCGGGCAGCCAGCCCGTGCCGCGCCGGAACGAAGGCCGCGCCCGCACGCCCCTGCCGCACCGGCCGGACCAAGGGCCTGGGAGTGCGGGGCGCGACTTCGGTCGCGCCCCGATTTCAGCCCCGAAGCGCACAGCCGCCCGGGTCCGACTCCCGCAGCGCCTCCACCAGGGTCACCTGCGGGCGAGCGAGCCCGGCGGTCACCGGCAACGGTCGCGAGGGTGTGGTGACGGCCGGTCCGGGGGCGGCACGGTTGCGCTCCGGTCACAGTCCAGCCACATCCCAGCACATTCACAGCGGCGCGCACCGCCGCCGATTCCGTTCCCGGGGTGACCTGGCCGCATAATTGGCGCCGCGGGCCGACACCGGCCCGCGGGTCCGGCGTCGCCCACACGCGGCCACGCCGGGCCGGTCGGACACGGCACAGGGGATGGCGCAGGTGACCTTGGTCAGCACCGGCAGCGCAGCGGACAGCGGCTCGGCGGACGACGCTGACGGCCCCGCAGACCCGCCCGCACCCCCGGGCACACCCCGGCCGCACCCGCTGCACCCGCCGTGGCGGGCGACGCCGGTGCCGTGGGGCGGGCGGTGCCGCCGCTGTGGGTCGCGGTGCTCCTCGCCGCCGCCGCCGGGCCTGTGATGCTCGTCGCGTTCCCGCCGTACGGATGGTGGTGGGCGGCGCCCGTCGCCGTCGCGCTGGCCGCCGCGTCCGTGCACGGGCGGCGGCTGCGGGCCGGGTTCGGGCTCGGCACCCTCACCGGCGCCCTGTTCTTCACCCCGCTGCTGTCCTGGACGAACCTGCACACCGGCATGGTCCCGTGGCTGCTGCTGTCAGCGTTGCAGGCACTGTTCATCGGGCTGCTCGGCGCCGCCACCGCCTGGGTCAGCCCCCTGCGGCGCCGCGCGTGGATGTGGGCGCCGGCCCTGGCGGCGCTGTGGACGGCGCAGGAGGCGCTGCGGGACCGGGCACCGTTCGGCGGGTTCCCGTGGGGCAGGCTCGCGTTCAGCCAGGACACGTCACCGCTGCTGCGCCTCGCCGCGGCCGGCGGGGCACCTCTCGTCACGTTCGCCGTCGCGCTCACCGGTGCCCTCCTCGCCGTGCCGTTCGTGCATGCCATCAGCACACCCCGGCAGGGCCCCGCCGGCGACGTAACCCGCGGGTGGGATCAGCGGGTGAACCTTCTCGCCGCGCCCGCCGTCGCCGCGCTGCTCGTCGCTGCGGCGCTGCTGGTGCCGGTGCAGCGGCCGCACGGCACCGGCGTGTACGTCGCCGTCGTGCAGGGCAACGTGCCGCGGCTCGGCCTGGACTTCAACGAGCAGCGCCGCGCCGTGCTGGACAACCACGTGCGGGCCACCGTCGAGCTCGGCCGGGCCGTCACCCAGGACGGCGCCCGCCGCCCCGACCTCGTCGTGTGGCCGGAGAACTCCTCCGACATCGACCCGCTGCGCAACCGCGACGCCGCCGCCGCGATCCAGACCGCCGCCCGGGCCGTCGGCGTGCCGATCCTCGTCGGTGCCGTCCTCACCGACCCCGCCGTCGGTGTCGAGAACGCCGGGCTCGTCTGGGAACCCGACGTCGACGCCGCCGGCAACCCGCGGCAGGGCGGCGTGTCCGGCCGGTACACCAAACGGCACCCGGTGCCGTTCGCGGAGACGATGCCGCTGCGGGACATCGCCCGGATGGTGAGCAAAGAGGTCGACCGGGTCTCCGACATGACCGCCGGGGACACCCCCGGGGTGCTGCGGGTCGGGCCGGCGACCGTCGGTGACGTCATCTGCTTCGAGGTCGCCTACGACAGCATCGTGCGTGACACCGTCACCGGCGGCGCGCAGCTGCTGGCCGTCCAGACGAACAACGCCACGTTCGACGAGGCCGAGGCGCGTCAGCAGCTGGCGATGGTGCGGCTGCGGGCCGTCGAACACGGCCGGGACGCGCTCATGGCGTCCACCGTCGGGATCTCCGCGTTCGTCGACGCCGCCGGCGGCACCCACCAGGAGACGAAGTTCAACGAGGGTGCCGTCATCGTCGCCGAGCTGCGCCTCGGCTCCGCCCGTACGCTTGCGACGAGGCTCGGCGCCGGACCCGAATATGTGATCGTGATGCTGGGTATTGCCGCCTTGGTGGCCGCCGCAGCGGTCCGCCGGCGCGCCCGGCAGCACCCAACCGAGGAGGACGTGTGAGCGCAACCGACCGAGGCGTGAACCAGTACCCCGGGGTCGGCAGGGTCCTCGTCATCATCCCCACCTACAACGAGGCCGACAACCTGCGGCTCATCGTGGAGCGGGTCCGTGCCGCCACCCCCGCCGTGGACGTGCTCGTCGCCGACGACGACAGCCCCGACGGGACCGGGCGCATCGCCGACGAACTCGCCGCGGCCGACCCGGCCGTGCACGTGCTGCACCGGCCCGGGAAACAGGGGCTCGGCGCGGCGTACATGGCGGGGTTCGCGTGGGGCACCGAACACGACTACGACGCCGTCGTGGAGATGGACGCCGACGGCTCCCACGCCCCGGAGGAGCTGCCGAAGCTCCTCGACGCGCTCGGCGAGGCCGACGTCGTGCTCGGGTCCCGGTACGTGAAGGGCGGCAAGACCGTCGGGTGGCCGATGCACCGGCACCTGATCTCCCGCAGTGGCAACCTGTACGTGCGGATCGCGCTCGGCATGCCGTTCCGCGACGCGACCGGCGGCTACCGGGCGTACCGGACCCCGGTCCTGAGCAAGATCGAGATCGAGTCGATCGCGTCGCAGGGGTACTGCTTCCAGGTCGACCTCGCGTGGCGGTCGTTCCGCGACGGGTTCCGCGTCCAGGAGGTCCCGATCACGTTCGCCGAACGGCAACGCGGGCACTCGAAGATGAGCTCGTCGATCGTGCGGGAGGCGTTGTGGCGGGTCACCGTCTGGGGCGCGACCGCCCGCTGGGAGGCGGTGCGCCGCGCGGTTGCCGGCGGCGGGCCCCGCGACGCGCGCGCCGACGCCCGGCAGGGCAGCTGAGGACACGACCATGCGGACGTTCGGATTCGCCGCCGCCGGCGCGCTGCTGCTGGTGATCGCAGAGATCACCGTGTTCGTGCTGGTCGCCCACGCGATCGGCTGGTGGTGGGCGGTCCTGGCCGGGGCCGCGACCACGGTCCTCGGCGCGGTCCTCGCCAAACGTGAAGGGGTCCGGGCGTGGCGGCGGCTGCGGGCGGCGGTCAGCGAAGGCCGCCCACCCGGCGGTGACGCCGGCACCGGCGTCGCCGGGCTCGCCGGGGCGCTGCTGCTGCTCGCGCCCGGGTTCATCACCGACGCGGCCGGGCTGCTGCTGCTCATCCCGCCGGTGCGGGCGTTCACCGGGCGGCAGGTCCGCCGCGCCACCGAGTCGCGGATCTCCGCGGCGGCGGCCGGTGACCTGTTCGGGCCGCGGATCGTGAAGGCGACCCGCGCCGACCCCGCGCAGGGGACGGTGCCGCAGCAGCCGGGCTCGCAGCCGCACGGTGAGGTCCTGCAGGGTGAGGTCATCGAAGGGGACGTGATCGACCCGCAGCACCGCCACCACAGCGCGTGAAGGCCCGCCCCGTCACCGTCGGCGGGCTCGCCGCCGACATCGCCGCCCGGGTCGAGCTGGCCCACGCGACCAGGGTCGCCGTCGACGGCGCCCCCACCTCCGGCGCCGACGTCCTCGCCGAACGCGTCGTGGAGCAGCTGCGCGCCGACGGCGGGCACGCGGTCCACATCCGCGCCGGCGGGTTCCTGCGGGCCGCGTCGCTGCGGCTGGAGCGGGGCCGCACCAACCCCGACGCGTACTACGAGGACTGGCTGGACCTGCGGGCCGTCACCCGGGAGGTCCTCACCCCCGCGAAGGCCGGCGGCACCGGACGGGTCCTGCCGTCGCTGTGGGACCCCGTCACCGACCGGGCGACCCGCGCCCCGTACGTGCAGCTGCCCGCCGGCGGGATCGTGGTGCTGTCCGGCACGATGCTGCTCGGCGCCGGCCTCGACTTCGACGTCACCGTCCACCTCACGCAGAGCGCGGCGGCGATCGCCCGGCGCACGCCGCCGGAAATGCAGTGGACACTGCCGGCGTTCCAGCGGTACCACGACGAGGTGATGCCGCAGGAGTACGCCGACATCGTCGTGCGCGCCGACGACCCCCGCCACCCGGCCCTCGTCCTGTGACCGGGGTGTTCCTGCCGGGTCTCGCGCTGTGCGAGGTGTTCTACCGCGACGCGGTCGCGCCGCTGCTGGACGAGGCGTATCCGGGGCTGCCGCACGCCGCCGCCCGCATCGGGCCCGGCAGCGAGGTGCTCGGCTACGACACCGCCCGGTCCACCGACCACGACTGGGGGCCGCGGCTCACCCTGTTCCTCACCGCGGCCGACGCGGCACGGCACGGCGCCGGGATCGGCGCGATGCTGCGGGAGCGGCTGCCGAAGCACGTCCTGGGGTGGCCGACGCACTTCACGCCGCCGGACGCGCGGGTGCGGGTGATGACGGCGACCGACGGGCCGGTCGCGCACCGCGTCGAGGTCACCACCGTCGCAGACTGGACCGTCGCCCAGTTCGGGGCGCCGTTCCGCGGGACGCTGCTGGACTGGCTCGCCACCCCCACCCAGGTGTTCGCCGAAACGACGGCGGGCGCGGTGTACCACGACGACACCGGTGACCTGACCGCGCTGCGGGCCGCCGTGGCCTGGTATCCGGATGACGTGTGGCGGTACGTGCTGGCGGCGCAGTGGACGCACCTGGCGCAGGAGGAGGCGTTTCCCGGCCGGGCCGCCGAGGCGGGAGACGTCCTGGGTGGCCAGGTGGTCACGGCGAGACTGGCGCGGCACGTGATGCGGCTGCGACTGCTGCAGGAGCGCCGGTACCCGCCGTACAGCAAGTGGCTCGGCACCGCCCACGCGGCCCTGCCGGGTGCGGGCGTCGACGTCGGTGACCTGTGCCCGGCGTTCGAGGACGCCGGGCGGCGGCAGAACACGCTCGGGCTCGCCGAACCGGTCGACCCGACCCGCCGCGCGTACTTCGACAGGCCGTATCAGGTGATCGACGCGGGGCGGTTCGCCGCCGCGCTGCACGCCGCCATCACCGACCCGGCGGTGGCGGCGCTGCCCCCGGTGGGTGGCATCGACCAGTTCGCTGACAGCACCGACCTGCTGTGCAGCCCCGCCCTGCGGCGGGCCGTGATGGGTGCGGTCCTGGACGCGGGTTGACCTTCGACGGGCTACCGTCGCAAGGTGTGAAGACGTTCTGGGTGGACCGCGACCGGGACCGGTACCTCGGCGCCGTGCGGGACCGGGCGGCGGACTTCGCCGGCACCATCGGCGACATCGCACCCGTCGGGTTCGCGTGCGTCGCCTGGGCCGCCGCCACCCCGCCGATGCTGGACCCCGGGTACGTGCGCTGGCACCGGCGGGTCCTGACCGCGGTGTGCCTGCGCAACCCGTTCGACGGCGGGCTGACCGCCAGGGTGGAGCTGGTGTCGCCGCTGCCGGCGCCGCTGACCGCGACCCGCACCTGGTGGCGGGACCGCGGGTGGCGCGGCTGGCCGGAGCTGTTCGGGCAGTTCGTGCAGCCTTCCGCGCGGGACCTCAGCCGGCACCCGCACCTGCGGGGCACGCTGCTGCTGGAGACGCCGCTGCCCCTGGACGGGCTGCCGACCCCGACCGAGGACCGGCACCTGGACGCCGCCGCCGAACGCGCCGTCGCCGTGCTCGTGCGGCACCTCGACGACGTCGTGCGCCCGGTGCTGGAACAGCTGGACACCGACCACGCCGCACGGTGAGAAGATCCCGGTGGTGTCCCGGCGTACGAACCGGCGGGGTGTGGACACCCGCCCGCTCACCAGCGACGAATGGCAGCTCAAACGGCATCTGAGGCTCGCCGCGCTGCTCGACAGCCCGGCCGCGTTCGCCAGCAGCCACGCCCGTGAGGCCGGCCGCGGCGAGGCCGGCTGGAGGGACTGGCCGTGGCACGGCAGCGCGTTCGCCGCGTTCGACGGCGCCGAACCCGTCGGGATCGCGTGCGCGTGGGTGACGCCCGCGGAACCCGACGTCACCCACCTGATCAGCATGTGGGTGTGCCCGTCCGCGCGTGGCCGGGGCGTCGCCGGCCGGCTCGTCGGCGCCGTCACCGGATGGGCGCGGCAGCGTGCCGCCCGGCGGGTCGAGCTCGAGGTCGGCGCCGGCAACGACGCGGCGCTGCGGACGTACACGCGGGCCGGGTTCACCGTCACGGGGCGGGAGCCGTTCACGGCCGGCGGGACGGTCCTGGAACTGCGTCTGCCGTAGGTCTCGCGTGCAGCGACCCGCATACAACGAGCTGGCCTGACAGCGGTCACCGGCTGGCCTGACGTCCTTCAGCCTTTGGCTGAAAGGATGACGCGTTTTGCGAGAAATGCGGCTTTCAACTACATAGTGTAATCGCGTCATCACGACACGAGGGGGAGTCAGAGATGCGAAACGCACAACGGTTCATGGCCCTGGCGAGCTTGACGCTCGCCGCGGGCTCGATCATCGGCCTCGGCGCCACAGCCGCGTCGGCCGCGCCCAGCGCTGACAGCAACACCACCGCCATCCAGGCCCCGCCGCCCGGCGGTGGCGGCGGGGGTGGCGGCGGAGGCACCGGCGGCGGTGGTGGCGGCAGCCACTGGCCCGGCGGCATGGGCAACAGCGGCGGCGGCCGCTGGCACGGCACCTTCGACGGCCACCGCCGCAACAACGGCTGGGTCCAGTCCTGGGCCGTCGACACGTTTCGGTCCAAGAAGGCCTGCAACTGGGTCGGCTGGATCGGCGAGCAGCGCCACCTGTGGGACGACTCCGACTGCTACCGCATCGGCCGCAACAAGTACATCCTGATCGCACACGAGTACGGCGGCCGCCGGCACCGCGTCTGACACCACGGCACCACCCACGGCGGGCGGCACCCCACATCACAGGGGTGCCGCCCGCCGGCGTCCGTGCCGGGCTCAGCCACGCAGCCGCGCGTTGAGGCGGGCCGCCTGCCGGGTCAGATGGTCGCGTTCGGCGAGGTTCGACGCCGCCCGGGCCGCCTGCGCGTACAGGCGGGCCGCGGCGACCGGGTCACCGTCACGCTCGTGCAGGTACGCCGCGACCGCCGTGTAGCGCGGCAGGGACGCATCCACGCCCGCCAGGGCCGCCAGACCCGCCCGCGCCCCGTCGGCCTCACCGACCGCGACGGCCCGGTTCAGCAGCACCACCGGGTTGCCCGTGAGCCGCACCAGCTCGTCGTACCACTCGACGATCTGCACCCAGTCGGTCTCCTCGGCGCGACGGGCGTCGGCGTGCAACGCCGCGATCGCCGCCTGCGCCTGGAACTCGCCCAGCCGGTCCCGGGCCAGCGCCGCCTGCAGCACGACGACGCCCTCGGCGATCATGCCGGTGTCCCACAGGCCACGGTCCTGCTCGGCGAGCGGGACGAGCCGGCCGTCGGCGCCGGTACGGGCCGGGCGCCGCGCATGGTGCAGCAGCATCAGCGCGAGCAGCCCCGCAACCTCCGCATGACCGGTCCTCGCGGCCAGCTCACGGGTCAGCCGGATCGCCTCCGCGGCCAGGTCCACGTCGCCGGAGTAGCCCTCGTTGAACACCAGGTACAGCACCCGCAGCACCGTGGCCACGTCACCGGGCTGGTTGAACCGCACCCCCGCCACGGTCCGCTTCGCCCGGCTGATCCGCTGCGCCATCGTCGCCTCCGGCACCAGGTACGCCTCCGCGATCTGCCGCGTCGTCAGGCCGCCGACCGCCCGCAGGGTCAGCGCGACCGCCGACGCCGGGGTCAGCGACGGGTGCGCGCACAGGAAGTACAGCTGCAGCGTGTCGTCGGCCACCTCCGCCGGGCCGGGCTCCGGCTCGCCGTCGACGCGGACCTCCCGCAGCCGCCGGGACGTGTCGGCGCGGGCCGCGTCCAGGAACTTGCGCCACGCGACGGTGACCAGCCAGCCCTTCGGATCCCGCGGCGGGTCACCCGGCCACACCCGCACCGCCTCGACCAGCGCGTCCTGCACCGCGTCCTCGGCCGCCGCGAAGTCAGCTCCGCGGCGCACGAGCACGCCGATCACCGTCGGGGTGAGGGTCCGCAACAGGACCTCATCGACCACGCGTCACTCCACGCACGCCGGGCCGGCGGACAGGAACGGCCGCAGCTCCAGCCACTCGTTGATCGGCTCGCCGCCCGCGCCCGGCGCCGCGGACAGTTCGGCGGCCAGTTCCAGGGCCCGCTCGTACGTGTCGACGTCGATCACCATCCAACCGGCGATCAGGTCCTTCGTCTCCGCGAACGGCCCGTCGGTCACCGGGGTCCGCACCGCACCGTCGGCGCGGACGAACACCCCGTCCGGCGACAGCTCCTGACCGTCGACGAACTCGCCGCTGCGCTCCAGCCGCGCGGCGAAGTCCCGCATGTACTGCACGTGCGCCGTCACCTCCTGCGGCGTCCACTGGTCCATCGGCACGTCGTTCGTCGGCGCCGGCGCGCCCCGGTAATGCTTCAGCAGCAGGTACTTGGCCATCATGATCTCCTCGATGCGGCACGGGCGTCGTCGCCGTGTCCGCTACGGGGACGCAGCCGCGCCCCGGTTCTCGACATCGCCATTATCGTGTTCTGCGCCGGGCCCGCAGCAGCACACCGCCGAGGGCGGCGGCCAGCAGGTGACTGGCGGCGAGCACCCCGACCAGCGCCGCCGGCGGCGCGCCCGCGACCAGGGTGAACGTGGCCGCACCGACCGACGCCGCGGTCAGCTTGATCCCGGCGCCGAGCGTGAACACCTGCGTGCGGGTCCCCGGCGGCGCCTCCTGCGACCGGACCTGCAGCACCGAGGACAGCAGCGGACCGTCCAGGACCCCGGCCACCGCGAACACGCCGACGAGCACCGGCCACGGCACCGCGGCGAGGACCGCACCGGCGAGACCGGCGAACGCCGCGCCGACCCCGACCAGGCACGCCACCGCGACCAGGTGCGGCGGGAGACGGACCGGGAACCGCGCCACCAGCAGCGATCCGCACAACGCACCGACCCCGAGGGCCGTGACCAGCAGACCGCCACCCGCCGGGCGGCCGGTGGCGACCCCGAGCACGACGGCGACCGGCGCGATCATCCCGGCGCCGTACGCGGCCACCGCCGTCGCCGCCGTCACCGCCAGCAGCGGGCGGCTGCGCACGATCGCCGCCAGGCCGTCCCGGACCCCGACCCGCGCCGGCCGCTCCGACCGCGCCGACCGCTCCGGCCGCTCCGGCCGCTCCGACTGTTCCGACTGTTCCGCGGGCCCGCCGGGGACCACCGCGACCGCCGCGTCGGACGGCGCGGCACGCCCGGCGGCGTCGCCACCGGCCGCGAACACGGGTGCCGGCGCGGCGACCGGGCCGGCGGCGGTCACCGCAGTGGCTGCCGGGGTGGCTGCCGGGGTGGCTGCCGCGGCGACCGGGGCGGGGGTGTCGGCGACCGTGAGCAGCGCGGCCGCCGCGAGCAGGCACGCACCGGACAGCACCGCCGCGGCGACCGGCACCCCGAACGCCGCCACCAGCAGCGCCCCGGCCGCCGGACCGGCGATCTCCGCCACGTTGTACGTCGCCGCGTCCAGGCCGCGTGCGTGCGGGCGGCGCGCCGGCGGTACCACGTCATCCAGGCGGCTCGACAGACCACCGAAGATCATCGGGCCGCACCCGCCGGCGACGAGGGCGAGGACGACGACGAGCGGCAGCGGCGCGACACCCGTCAGCAGCAGCACCGCACCGAGCGTGACCCCGAACAGGGCCGCGAACCCCGCGTGGACGAGGCCCGGGCGGCGGGCCCGGTCGGTGACGAGCCCGACGAACGGGCCGGCGAGCACGTGCGGGACCATCACCGCGGCCAGGACCAGCGCGCCCAGCGCAGGGTCGCCGGTGTGCCGCACCGACGCGAGGAGCAGCGCGACCCCACCCCCCGCGTCCGCGGTCCGGGCCAGGGTCGCGGCCGTGAGGAGACGGGCGAGCATGGCGGCAACGTACCCGCTGTGCTGCGGAGTGGACTGAACCGGTGCAGGATCGAGTGATGGATGTTGCAGTGACGGACTGTGCTGACGGTGTCGTGCTCGTCGCGCTGCGCGGCGCCCTCGACATCGACTCCGCCCCCCGGTTACGTGAGGCGATGCACGGTGCGCTGGACCGCGGCAGATCCCGGATCGTGGTGGACCTCGGCGACGTCGAGTTCTGCGACTCGGTCGGGCTCGGGACCTTCGCGTACAGCCACAACCGGTGCGTCGCCGACGGAGGCTACCTGCGGCTGGCGGCGCCGTCGCCGTTCCTGGCGGGGCTGCTGGACACGGTCGGGCTCACCGGCCGGATACCGGTCCACGACACGGTCAGCGACGCGCTGTCCAGTGGCCGGGGCGGCTGAGCGTCGCCGGCAGCCGGGTCGCGCCGTCACCACGGGCCGCGTCCAGCTGCGACTGGATCAGGAACAGGGCACCGCGCAGGTCCGCGCCCCGCAGGTCGGCGCCGCGCAGGTCCGCGCCGGTGACGTCGGCGCCGGTCAGGTCTGCGCCGCGCAGGTCGGCACCGACCGCTGACGCGCCCCGCAGGTCCGCGGCCCGCAGATCGGTGCGCCGCAGGTCCTTGCCGACGACGTTTCTGCCCTGGTACGCCTGCCGCCTGCCCCGCACGCGCGCCCTGGCCAGTTCGCCGGCCTGCCGCAGCAGCGGCACCACGGACATGCGGTGCGCGTCGACGTCGACGGCGGCGAGCGCGTCGGCGGGCAGGTCGGTGAGGCGGCGGGTCTCGGCGAGCGCGTCGTCGAGCCTGGCGTGCAGCGGTGCGGCGGCGGCCAGGTCACGGGCCTCGGTCAGGTACCACAGCAGCTCGTGCAGGTGCCGCATGGTCGCGAACACGGCGAACATCAGCGGCGCCGAGCCCGGTGCCCGCCGCCAGTCCCTGCCGGCGAACGTCACCTGGGCGACCTTCTGCCCGGCGCCGAAACAGTCGTAGACGGTGCAGCCGGCGAACCCCCGCTGGCGCAGCTCGGTGTGGATGCCGCAGCCGAACCCGTCGGTCCCCGACGCGAGGTTCGGGCAGGCGTGGCCGGCGGGCTTGTCGATCGCGAAGTCCGCGGACCGGGCGAACGCCGGCGCGACGCAGCACAACCCGAAGCAGCTGCCGCAGTCGGCACGCAGAGCGCCCCGGCGGTCACCGACCGCCGGGGCGTCCTTGCTGTCCTGCGTGCTTATGCGGTTGTCCCGCCGCTCAGGCTGAGCGGCCACGGCGGTGGCGGACCTCTTCGAGGCGCTCATTGAGGATGTCCTCGAGCTCCGCGATCGAGCGCCGCTCCAGCAGCATGTCCCAGTGGGTGCGCGGCGGCTTCGCCTTCTTCGCCTCCGGCTCGTTGCCGTCGACCAGCCGTGCGACGCTGCCGTCGAACTTGCACTCCCAGGTCATGGGGACCTCGGCGTCGACGGCGAACGGCACCTCGAACTGGTGCCCCTTGGCGCACAGGTATTCTCGGGTCTGACGCGGAGCCAGCTCGGTGTTGCGGTCGGACTCGTAGCTGACGGCTCCGAGACGGCTGCCGCGCAGCATGCGCTCGCCCATGGTCGGTCTTCCCCTTCGAATCGTGTTGCGCTTCGTTGTAACCAACGACACCACGTGGTCTGACGATTCCCACTGCGGGCGGGCAGATTACACGACCTTCCGGGACCTGCGGTAGTCCAGTCGCCGGGTCGGTACGGTTATTTTACGTTGGGTTTCAATGATCGACCAGTTAGGCGGCGCCGTGGCGCGCCTCACCACCGGTAGTTTCGGCAGGTGTCTGTCCCGGTTGACGGGAACCGGTCAGTTGCGCCAGCGCCCCGCTGAGCGTCGCCAGCTGCTGCTGCAGCAGCGCCTGACCGGTCACCTCCCGCTCCACCGCCCGCGCCAGCTGCCCGCGCAGATCCTCGGCGCGGTCCCTCGCCCGGTCCAGTTCACCCTCCAACCGGCGGGTCTCACCCTGCAGGCGGGTGGTGTCCTCCTGGAGCCGGTCCATGGCCGCCTGCGCCTGCTCGAGGCGCCGCCGCAGCCGGGCCGCCTCCTCCGTGCGGCCGGCCAGGGCCCGTTCGACCGCCTCCCGGTCCCGCACTGCCGTGTCGGCGGCGGCGCGGGCGGTGTCACGTTCCCGGTACGCCTCCGCGCGCAGCGCCGCCTCCGTCGCCGCCTCCCGGCGGGCCGCGTCGCGTTCGACCCCGCGACGGCCGCGGCCGCGTCGGCGTCACGGGCCGCGGCCTGCGCCGCGTCGACCCGGCGCGCGGCGTCGCGTTCGGCGTCGGCGACGGTCCGCGCGGCGGCGTGCTGCGCCTCGGCGACCAGGACGGCCGCCTCGTCCGTCGCGACCTGGGCGGTGTGCCGGGCGTCCTCGGCGGCCAGGTGCGCGGCCTGCGCGTCGCGGCGGGCCTCGTCGGCGCCGGCGTGCGCGGCCGCGGTCTCCTCCCGGGCCGCCGCGGCGGCCGCCTCCGCCGCGCGGGTCGCGGACCGTGCGGCCTTCACCGCCGCGTCGGCCTGCTGCACGGCGGCGCGGGCGTCGTCGCGTTCGGCGTGCGCTGAGAGCACCCCGGCGGCGGCCTCGGCGCGGGCGTGCGCGATCTGCCGCTCGACCCCGGCCGGGGACAGCTCCGCGTGCAACGCCTCCACCAGGGTCTCCACGACCTGGTCGAGGCGTTCGGCGACCTCGAACGCGCGGGCCACCTGCCCGCTCAGCCCGGGGGAGGCCCGGTGCCGCAGCCGGGCGTTGCGGGCGGCGCGCTGGCACTCTCCGTCGTTGTCACGGCAGTACCGGAACGGCCTACCGGCCGCGTTGCGCTGCGGCACCGGCCGGCCACAGTGCGCACACGGCCGTTCGTCGCCGTCCTGCTCCGTGCCGTTCCCGGCGTCCAGACCGGCGTCCAGGCCGGCATCCAGGCCGGCATCGCCCGCGTTCGTCCGGGGGTGATCCCGGGTATCCGTCTGAGGGCCGGTCCGCGCGGCGTCCGGCCCCGCGTCCTGCCCGGCCTCCCGGGCGGTCTCCCGGCCGACGCCACGGCCGGTCCCGCGTCCCGTCCCGCGGTGACCGTCCGGCTGGTCCACCCGGACGGTCACCGCGGGACGTTCCTTCGCATCCTTCACGGCCGTGAGCGTAGGCGTTCCCCGGCGTTTCCCATCCGACGACACGCCGCATTGCCGTATTGCGATTACCGATAATCCTGTAATTACCTCCGAAAGGCGTACACCATAATCACTGTTATGCGCGGATCGCCGCCGGGCGGTGCGGCGTGGCTACTGGTCCATCGTTGCTTCGGCGGGCGCCGTCGGCGGGCCCACCCGCACCGCGTACGCGACGACACCGGCCGTCAGGAACGCGGCTGCCGTGACCGCGGCGATCCGGTTGCCCGGCTCCTGAACCATCCACAGCGCCACCTGCCGCCACGCCGGTCCGCCCGGGGCGGCCAGGAAGGACGCCAGGGCGGCCCAGGCGATCGGCACCTGCCACGCGGCTCGCGCGCCGGCCAGCGCGGCGCCGAGCCCGACCAGCCCGACCAGTCCGGCCGCGTTGCGCAGCAGCACCGGGACCGGCCCGAAGTCGGCGCCGAGGACCCGGGCGGCGACCAGCAACCCGGCCACCGCCGCGCCGCAGGCGACCAGGTGCGCGATCCGGCGCGGCGGCCAGGGCAGCGCGGCGGTCCGCTCCAGCGCCGGGTCGTGCCCGGCGAGGGTCGGCCGAGCGGCGCCGCCGCCAGCGCCGTCGTGAGCACCGCGAGGCCGGCGGGCACCGCCGCCCGGTCCGTCACGCCGGACCAGGCGGCCGCGACCACGGCGACGGCACCGGCCGATCCGGCCAGGGCGACCGGCACCCGGCGGGACCGCAGGTAGAGCCACAGCCAGCCGCTCACGACGCGGCCTGACCGGTGAGGACGGGCATCAGGTCCGGCTCGCACCGCGCGGCCGCGTCCCGCAGCGCGGTCACCCGCCGCAGCTGTTCCGGGCCGGGCAGCGCCCGCAGCGCCTGCACCCCCGCGCGGATCTCCGGTTCGAGGCGCTCCGCGAACCGGTACCCGACCCACGGGTCCCACAGCCGCACGACGTCGGTGTCCAGCAGCCACGCCGCGGCCACGGCCGGTGCGATCTCGTCGGCGCCGTGGCCGCAGCCGGACCACCGGGTACCGCCGCCCATGACGATGCTCTCGGCCACGTCCGGGTCCCGGCCCATGGCAGGGTCGATCTCGAGCTGGAACTGGACCGTGCCCGGCTGCGGCTTCGGCCGGTACCACTGGTCGCTGTCGCTGCTGCCGATGGTGTCCAGCCGCAGTTCCACCGCGCGGGTCGGCGCGCCCGGCAGCTTCGCCAGGGCGCGCAGCGCACGGCGCGCGTCGGTGGTGACGCCGGGCAGCAGATGCGCGTGGACGGCGGTGACGCACACCTGCGGCACGCCATCGGCGCAGATGTACCGGTACGCCGCCGGATCCAGCTGCCACGTCCCGGCCGCCGTCGGTGTGCCGATCAGCAGCAGCCCCGCCACGCCGGCGGCCAGGCTGGCGGGCGCACCCACCCGAGCCCGCCACGACCCGCCCGCCGCGAGGAGCAGTCCGGTCAGCAGCAGCCCGGCGCCCAGCGCGAGACGGCTCAGCAGCAGCCGGGTCGACATCGTCTCCCACGGCGAGTCCGGCGGCCAGTCGATCAGCAGGGCCAGGTTCCCCAGCCGGTCACCCCCGTGGGCGGCCTCCGACGCGCCGAACTGCACGACCAGCACGGCGGCGGCCAGCACCGGAGCGACCAGGGGCGAGGACCACCGGCGGCCGACGGCGACTCCCGTCCAGGCCGCGCCGATGAGCACCAGCACGTCGATCAGCGGGGCGGCGAGGCCGCGGACCCCCAGGTAGGTGCCGGCGACCAGGACCGCGCCGGCGGCGAGGACGACCAGGTGCGCCGCCGCGACGGCGATGCCGAGCGCGCTCATCGCCGGCAGCGCCCGCTGCCAGCGGGGCCGGCCGGTGCTGTTCATCAGGTCCTCGGCGCGGGTGCGCCGGTCGCGGCGGCCGAGCACGGCGCCGCCGGCCAGCGCCAGCGGCATCAGCACGAACATGCCGGTGGTCTGGGTGTAGCCGAACCGCAGCCACTGTCCCTGCCAGAAGGAGTACATGCTGGCCGCCGACAGGCCACCGATGACGATGAGCAGCACCGCCAGGACCGGTGCGTTGGAGCGGCGCAGCTCGATGCGGACGGACCGGATCATGCGGCGTCCCGGTGCTGCTTGAGCAGGAACGAGTAGCCGCGCTCGGCGGGACTGTCGCCGATGCCACCGGCCTCGCCGGAGCGGACCAGGTCCGCGGGGAGCCCCTGGAAGACCAGGGCGCCGCGGTCCATGACGATGACGTCGGAGCATGCGGCCACCACGTCCTCCACGAGATGGGTGGAGACCAGGACGCAGTTGTCCGTGCCGAGCTCGCGGATCAGCTCGCGGAACTCGACCCGCTGCTCCGGGTCCAGGCCGACGGTCGGCTCGTCGAGCAGCAGCAGGTCCGGCTCGTTGACGATCGCCTGGGCGATGCCGGCCCGGCGCAGCATGCCACCGGACAGCGACTTGAGTTTGGTGTCGGCGCGGTCGGTGAGCCGGACCCGGTCGATGGCGCGCTGGGCCGCGGCCGGCACCGCGGAGGACGGCATCTCCCGCAACCAGGCCAGGTACTCGACGTAGTCGCGGACGGTGAAGCGGGGGTAGAAGCCGAACTGCTGCGGCAGGTAGCCGAGCCGGCTGCGCACGCGTCGCAGCTCACGGCCCGCGGCGGCGTCCGCGCCGAGGAGCCGCAGCACACCGCCGTGCGGCTTGACCACCGTGGACAAGGCCCGCATCAGCGTGCTCTTGCCGGCGCCGTTCGGGCCGAGCAGCCCGTGCACGCCGGTGCCGAGGGTCAGGTCGAGGCCGTTGACGGCCAGGTGCCTGCCGGCCTTCACCGACAGACCCACCGCCTCGATCGGCCAGGCGTGCCGGGTCGGCGCCACCTCGTTGGCGCTCACTGCGCGTACCAATGTCGTCTCCTTCGGGGCAGGGTCGGCCGCGGCGCCGGGCGGCACCGTCGATCGGGTCGTGCCGGGTTGTGCTGTGTTGTGTCGGTGTGGTCAGCGCCAGTCGGCTGGGCTTCGCAGGTCGTCGACGCGCAGCGCGGTCAGCAGGGTCAGCACGACGGCGGCCGCGGCCCAGCCGGGCATGGTCTCGGGCCGCATCAGGGCCTCGGTCGGCGCGGCGGTGAGGGCCGGCGTGGTCCCGTCGGGGAGCGACACCACCGCGGCCACCGCCAGCCGCCGCCGCCGAGCACGGCGGCCGCCAGCGGAACGCCGATGCGGCTGCCGAGCAGCAGCGTCGCCGCGGTGAACGTCAGGCACGGCAGCAGCCACAGCGCCGGATTGCGGCCGAGTGCCAGCCCGGCCACCGCCAGCAGCGGCAGGACCATGGCCAGGACCGCGAGGGTGCGGCGCAGCAGCAGTTCCAGCCCGGCGCGGGCGGTGCCGGCGATCACCTCCCAGGACGGGTTCGTCCGGCGGGACCAGGCCACCGCGAGACCGGCGAGCGGCGCAACCGGGGCGAGCAGCAGCACGGCCGAGGGCCGGTCGTGGAAGTTGCGGTCGAGCAGGACCGCGGCGAGGATCGCGGTGCACGTCATGGCGGCCCAGCCGAGCACGGACCAGTCCGCCCAACGCAGGTACCACCGCCGGAACCGGCGCGGCGGCACCGGCTGCGGTCCGGTGCGCGCCTGCTGCAGGATCGCCTCCCGGGCGTCGCCGAGCAGCGCCCGCAGCGGCGGGGTGGCCAGCGCACCGAGCCGCTCGCGGCACTGCGCGCAGCCCTCCAGGTGCACCTCCACGGTCCAGCTGGCGGCGTTGTCGGGGCCGAGGTCGCCCGCGGCGTACGCCGCCAGGGCCGACGGTGCAACGTGAGCGGTCATGCCAGCGCCTCCCGTAACGCGGTGCGGGCGCGCCGCGCCCGGCTCTTCACCGTGCCTTCCGGCACCCCCAGCAGGACCGACGTCTCCCGCACCGTGAGCCCGTCCAGGACCATCGCGGCCAGCACCGCCCGCAGTTCCGGCGCCAGGCTGTCCAGCGCCGCGCCCAGTTCCAGGCCGATCGACCCGGCGAGGGCCTCGTCCTCCGCGGCCGGCGCGCTCAGCACCGGCAGCACGTCGGTCGGCACCTCCTGGAGGCGGGCGCGGCGGCGCAGCGCGTCGACCAGGCGCCGCGCGGCGATCGTCCAGATCCAGCCGACGGCGGTGCCGCCCGGCGCGTCGGCGCCGCCGGACTGCCTGATCCCGGCGAACGAGCCGGCGGCCCGCCACACCGTGAGGTACGTGTCCTGCAGGACCTCCGAGATGATGCCGTCGTCGGAGCACCGCCGGCGCAGCCGGAACGCGAGCCACGGCGAGGTGCGCCGGTACAGCTCGTCGAACGCGTCCAGGTCGGCCCGCGCGACCCGCCGCAGCAGCCGCTCCTCGTCCTGCCCGGTTCCTCCCACGCTTAGATGGTCGATCGCGTGACCCCGAACGGATCACGAATCCACGTGACCTGGGTCACATCGTGCCGGTCGTGACGATCGCGATGCGGTTCTGGGCGTACCGCATCACCCACAACATCGGGCCAGTGCTCCTGACCGGTCAGGCGTCGACGGTCACACCCCGCTCCCGCCACCGGCGTCCTCCCCGCCGGTGGCCGCGCGGGCGTACGGCAGGCGGATGTGGTGCGCCGCCAGCACCGACTCGTAGTAGCGCAGGATGTCGGTCATCTCCTCGACGGTGTACTCGAGGTCCTCCAGCGCCTCCCGGTCGTCCGGGGAGTGCCGCCACCGGTCGGCCGCGGCGGCGAACTGCTGCAGCAGCGCGCTGAACGTGTCGCCCTGCACGTGGATGCCGGGGAACGCGCGGCCTTCCAGGTGCGTCACCGCGATGTTCGTCCCCCGCGCGAGCACGCGCGCCTGCTCGTCGGTCACCGCATGATGATCGCACCCGCCCAGAAGGACGTCAGCGGGCCATGAACTGCGTCGCCGGGCGCAGCGGGGTCTTCAGCAGCGACCGGGCGAGGGTGCAGTCCAGGCGTACGTCCAGGGGGCGGCCCGGCAGCATCTCGGCGCTGCGGGCCGCCGGGATCGACGCGGGGTCCAGGCCGTCGCGGGCGGCGACCATCAGGCCCAGGTCGTAGCGGCTGACGGGCTCGGGGCCGGTGACGTGCAGCGGGCCGTGCCAGTCGGTGCCGGCGAGTTCGAGCAGGGCGTCGGCGAGGTCGTCGACGTGGACCGGCATGCGGATCTCGTCGGTGAACAGGGCGCCGGTGCACGCCCCGGAGGACAGGGCGTGGGTGAGGACCTCGTGGGCGCCGCGGCCGTCGCCGAGGATCGTGGAGGTCCGCACGACGGCGGCGGCGGGGGCGATCGCGAGCACGGCGGTCTCGGCGGCGGCCTTCGCGGCACCGTACCGGTACGTCGGGTCGGGCAAGGCGTCCTCGGTGTAGTGGACCTCCCGGCCGGAGAACACCGCGTCGCTGGACATGTGCACCAGGCGTGTCCCGGTCGCGGCGGCGGCCAGGGCGACGTGGGCGGCGCCGTCGGCGAGGGACCGCCAGTCGCCGCGGTCGCGGCCGCCGGCGGCGTGGATCACGGCGTCGGGGCGCAGGTCGCGGAGCAGCACGTCGACCGCGGCCCGGTCCCGGATGTCCAGGCGCAGGTCGGCGGACCCGTCAGGCCCGGCGAAGTGCGTGCCGACCGGGGACCATCCGGCGGCGGTGGCACGCTCGTACACCCGGCGGCCCAGCGAACCGGTCGCACCCGTCACCAGCATCCGCCCCGTCACGGACCGGACGATACCGGACACCGCCGCGCCGCGTCGGTGTCCCGGATGTCCTCCTGCCGCACGGGCTCGACCCTCCCGCATTTCCCTGCTACGGCGTGGCGACCCTGGCGTGCAGGTGCATGTCGTGCCAGCCGTCGGTGTGGCGGGCCTCGCCGCGTTTGGTGCCCTCGAGCTGGTACCCGGCCCGCTGCGCCACCCGGCAGGACGCAAGGTTGGCGGTGGAGTGGCAGACCTCGATGCGGTGCAGGCCGAGCGTGCGGAACGACCACCCGGTCAGCGTGGCGAGGGCCCGGCCGGCGACGCGGCGGCCGCGGGCGTGCGGCAGCACCCAGTACGACACCTCCGCCAGGGCCTCGGCGAGGTCGACGCGGCGCAGGCTGATCTGCCCGGCGACGGCGCCGGCCTCGGTGACGGCCCAGCCGGCGCCGGTCTCCGCCCGCCACCTGGCCGGCCACCGGCGGATCCAGCCGCGGGCCTCGGCGCCGGTCATCGTGCGGCAGTGCCAGCGCTGGATGTCGGGGTCGGCGTAGGCGGCCACGACGGCGGCCTCGTCCGCCGCCCGCCAGGGCCGCAGCCGCAGCGCACCGTCGCCGTCCAGGGACGGCTGGGTGAGGGCGGCGAGGGTCCCGGCGGGCAGCGCGGGTGTCAGCAGCGACGGCACACCACCGACCCTAAACGGCGGTCAGTGCCGCCTTCGCCGCGCGGCTGGCGTCGTCGACGAGGACCTCGGGCCGGCCGGCGGCCACGCCGTCCAGGGCGGTGGCGGCCACGAACGCCGGGTCGAGTTTCGGCACGTCGAACCCGGCCATCATGTCGGTGTCGGCGGCGCCCAGGTGCACGCCGGTGACGGTGGTGCCCTGGCCGGCCAGTTCGAGGCGGATGCCGTTGGTGAGGCTCCACTGGGCGGCCTTCGCGGCGCTGTAGGCGTTGGCGCCGTCGTAGTTCGCCCACGACAGCACCGACAGGACGTTGAGGATCGCGCCGCCGCCGTTACGGCCCAGGACCGGCGCGAACGCGCGCACGACCTGCAGCGTGCCGAAGTAGTGCGTCTCCATCTCCAGGCGGATCCGGGCCAGGTCGCCGTCCAGGAGGTTGGTGCCCGTGGCGACGCCGGCGTTGTTGACGAGCAGGTTGACGTCCTTGGCGACGTCGGCGGCCTCCGCGACGCTGCCGGGGTCGGTGATGTCCAGGCGCAGCACCCGCACCCCCGGCAGGTCGACGCTGCGCGGGTCGCGGGCGGTGGCGTACACCGTCGACGCGCCGCGGTTGAGCAGTTCCTGGGCGAAGTGCCGGCCGAGGCCACGGTTCGCGCCCGTGACGAGCGCGACCGATCCGTTGATCTCCATGCCGGTTACGCTAAAACCTGACGTTGACGTCAGAGGCAAGTGTTGCCGGTGTGGGGAGGATCGCAGGATGCGGATCGGACAGCTCGCGGCGAAGGCCGGCGTCAGCGTGCGGGCGCTGCGCTACTACGAGGAGCAGGGCCTCCTCGGCGCCGAGCGCACCCCCAGCGGGCAGCGCACGTACCCCGACGGCGCCGTCGACCGGGTCGTGCTGGTGCAGCAGCTGTACGCGGCGGGCCTGTCCAGTCGCCGCATCCTGGAGCTGCTGCCGTGCGTGTACACCGGCTTCGCCACCCCGCAGACCCTGGCCCTGCTCGCCGCGGAACGCGACCGCATCGACGCGCAGATCACCGGCCTCACCGCCACCCGCGACCGCCTGGACACCGTGATCGCGGCGGCCACGGCCAGCGTCACCGACGGCTGCGCCCCGCTGCGGTAGCCGACGTCTGCGCGGAAATCCTCATGCGTCCAATGTCGATCATCGACAGACTGTGCCGATGATCGATGCCGACCTCGTGCGGGCACTGGTCCGTGAGCAGTTCCCGGCCTGGGCCGCGCTGGCGGTCACCCCCGTGCCGCGGCAGGGCTGGGACAATCGGACGTTCCGCCTCGGCGACGAGTTGTCCGTACGGCTGCCCAGCGCCGAGGGGTACGTCGCGGCGGTGCAGAAGGAGGACCGGTGGCTGCCGGCCCTGGCGGGGCGGCTGCCGCTGCCGATCCCGGAGCCGGTCGCGGTCGGCGCCCCTGCCGGCGTGTACCCGTTCCCCTGGTCGGTGCGCCGCTGGCTGCCGGGCGACGTCCTGGCCGCCTCCGACGCGACGATCGCGCTCGCCGAGGACCTCGGCGGGTTCCTGACCGCGCTGCGGTCGGTGCCGGCGCAGGGCGGACCGGTCGGCGGGCGGCACTGCTTCTACCGCGGCTGCCACCCCAGCGTGTACGGCGACGGGGTCCAGGAGGCCCTGCGCACCCTCGGCGACACGGTCGACACGGCCGCGTGCGAACGGGTGTGGGCGCAGGCGCTGACGTCGGCGTGGCAGGGGCCGCCGGTGTGGTTCCACGGCGACGTCGCCGCCGGGAACCTGCTGACCACCGGCGGGCGGCTGTCTGCGGTCATCGACTTCGGCACCTGCGGCGTCGGCGACCCCGCCTGCGACCTGGTCATCGCCTGGACACACTTCCACGGCCCGTCCCGGCGGGCGTTCCGCGTCGCCGCCGGCCTGCCCGACGCCGCGTGGCGGCGGGCCCGCGGCTGGGCGTTGTGGAAGGCCCTGGTCACCCTCGCCGGTGCGTCCAGCCCCGACCAGGCCGGCGTCCAGGCGCGGACCCTGCAGGAGGTCCTCAGGGATCCTGTCGTCTGACCGCCGGCCGCGACGCTGGATAGGCTGGCGAGGTGAACGCGACGTTCGACCCGCACGACCTGCTCGCCGTCAGCCGGCTCGGTGTCCTGGCCACGATCAAGGCCGACGGCCGGCCACAACTCTCGCCGGTCATGCCGTTCTACGACCGTGCCGCCGCCGTCATCCTCGTGTCGATGACGCAGGGCCGGGCGAAGACGGCGAACCTGCGCCGCGACCCGCGCGCCACCCTGGAGGTCACCAGCGCCGACGGCCTGCAGTGGGCGACCGTGGAGGGCGTCGCGACGCTCACCGGCCCCGGCACCGACCCGCACGGCGCCGAGGTCGAGGCCCTCGTCGACTACTACCGCCGCGCCGCCGGCGAACACCCCGAGTGGGACGAGTACCGCTCGGTGATGGTGTCCGACCGCCGCGTGCTGATGACGATGACCGTCGACCACGTGTACGGCGCGAGGATCGGCTGATCCCGACCCTGCCGGACAACCGGGGGTCACCCCGCGGCGGGATCGCCGAACCAGGTGGGCAGGTGCCGCTGGAGGTCCTGCTGGTCGTCGCCGAGCCAGGCGACGTGACCGTCCGGGCGCAGCAGCAGCGCCGGGGCGTCCAGTTCCTCGCTGGCGTCCACGACGTGGTCGACGCGGTCCGCCCAGCCGGTCACCGACAGCCGGCCGGTCTGGTCGAGCAGCAGGCCCCGGCCGGCGCGCAGCAGCTCGTACAGGCGGCCCCGCTTGAGCGGCACGTCGCGCAGCCGGCGGCCGAGCAGGTCGGGGCCGTCGCCGAAGTCGTACCGGATGCCGACCGCGATGATCTTCTCGGTGAGGTACCGGCTGACGTCGTCGAAGTCCATGAGCCGCGTGAGCAGACGGCGCACCGCCTGGGCGCCCGGGTCCAGGGACATCAGGTGCATCTGGGCGCGGGTGTTGTCCAGCACGTCGGCGGCCACCGGGTGCCGTTCGGTGTGGTAGCTGTCCAGCAGCCCTGCCGGCGCCCACCCGTCGACCGCGGCGGCGAGCTTCCAGCCCAGGTTGAACGCGTCCTGGACGCCGAGGTTGAGGCCCTGCCCGCCCGTCGGCGGGTGGACGTGCGCGGCGTCGCCGGCCAGGAACACCCGGCCCACCCGGTACCGGTCGGCCTGCCGGGTGGCGTCGCCGAAGCGGGACAGCCAGCGCGGGGAGTGCACGCCGAAGTCGGTCCCGGCGGTCGCGTGCAGCTGGTGTTTGAACTCCTCGAACGACGGCGGCACGGCACGGTCCCCGGCGACACCGGCGGCGGGCACCAGGACCCGGAACATGCCGTCGCCGAGGGGCATGGCGCCGAACCGCAGCTGGGTCCTGCGGACCTCGGTCATGACGGCGGTCAGCTCGTCCATCGGTGCGGTCAGCGCCATCTCACCCAGCAGGGTGTCGACGGTGGACGGCTCGCCGGGGAAGCCGACCCCGAGCAGCTTGCGCACGGTGCTGCGGCCGCCGTCGCAGCCGACGAGGTACCGCGCCCGCAGGTGGGTGCCGTCGGCCAGGTCGACGCTCACGCCGTCGTCGTCCTGGCGCAGGCCGGCCAGTTCGGCGCCGCGCCGCAGCTCGGCGCCCAGGCCGGTGGCGTGCCCGGTCAGCAGGCGGACGATGACGGGCTGCGGGATGCCCAGGACGTACGCGTGCGCGGTGTCCAGCCGGTCCGGCTGCGGCTTGCTGATGCCGGCGAAGAACCCGCCGAGCGGATGCTGCCGGCCCAGCGCGAGGAACTCCTCGAGCAGGCCGCGCTGGTCCATCAGCTCGATGGTGCGCGCGTGGATGCCGAGCGCGCGCACGACCTTCGTCGGCTCCGCGTCCTTCTCCAGCACGAGCACCCGCACGCCGTGCAGCCGCAACTCGGCGGCCAGCATCACACCGGTCGGCCCGGCACCGGCGATGATCACGTCGATCATGGAACGTCCTCTCGTCGCCTCAGCTCACAGCGTGCACCAGGAGGCGAAGAGGACACGAACCACCGCGCGTAACAGGAGCGGTATTGGCGTGTAACGGCGGCTGGACACCATCAGGGGCAGTCAGGGCCGCCCGGCCGGTCCTGCGGAGAGGACGGCAGAGGTGCAGTCGACGCCACGTTTCCTGCAGGGTGTGTTCCCGTTCGTCGGCAAGGGGATCGAGTCGCCGGTGCCGCTGGACGCGGCGCTCACGTACACCGTGCCGGCCGGGGTGATCGCGCAGACGGTGTACTTCCGCGGCGGTAACACCACCGGCGACCTGGTCTACGTCGTGCTCACCCGCGACGGCCGGCCGATGCGGTACTTCCCGATCGGCGCGAAGAGCGACGTGCACGTGCCGCTGCGGGTCGTCGAGGACCTCGACGGCGGGACCGTCGTGGAGCTGCTCGTCGGCGCGCCGGAGGGCGTCGCGGGGTCGCTCGTCGTGGATCTCGGCCTGGTGGAGGTGTAACCGTGCCCGACAAGCAACGGCTCGTCGTCATCGGCAACGGGATGGCCGGCGCGCGGGCGGTGGAGGAGATCCTGGAACGCGGCGGCCGGGAACGGTTCAACATCACGATGTTCGGTGAGGAGCCGTACGGCAACTACAACCGGATCATGCTGTCCAACGTGCTGTCCGGGGCCGAGGAGGAGGACGGCATCTTCCTCAACAGCCTGCCCTGGTACGCCACGAACGGCATCGACCTGCGCGCCGGGATCCGGGTCGAGCGCATCGACCGGTTCGCGAAGGTCGTGCTGGACTCCGAGGGCAACGAGCTGCGCTACGACAAGCTGATCATCGCCACCGGCAGCCGGCCGTTCATCCCGCCGATCGAGAACATGCACCACCCGAAACGCGGCTACCACCAGGGCGTGTTCACGTTCCGCACGATCGACGACACCCGCGGCATGATCCGCTACGCACGCGACCACGAGCGGGCCGTCGTCATCGGCGGCGGGCTGCTCGGGCTGGAGGCGGCCCGCGGGCTGCAGCAGTACGGGGTCGCCGTCACGCTCGTGCACGCCGCCGGTCACCTGATGAACGCGCAGCTCGACGCGCAGGGCGGGGCGATCCTGAAGGCGAGCGTCGAGCGGCTCGGGATCACCGTCGAGCTCGCCGCCCGTACCCAGGCGATCGAAGGCAAGGAGAAGGTCCAGGGCGTCCGCTTCGCCGACGGCAGGGTCATCGGCTGCGACATGGTCGTCGTCGCCGCGGGCATCCGTCCCAGCACCACGCTCGCCGAGGTCAGCGGGCTCACCGTGGAGCGCGGCATCGTCGTGGACGACCAGCTGCGCTGCCTCGACGAGGCCGACATCTACGCGGTGGGGGAGTGCGTGCAGCACCGCGGCGAAACCTACGGGCTGGTCGCGCCGCTGTGGGAGCAGGCCAGGGTCCTCGCCGACCATCTCACCGGCACGAACACGAAGGCCGCCTACCACGGGTCACGGACCGCGACGAAGCTCAAGGTCGCCGGCGTCGACGTCGCCGCGATGGGGATCACCACCCCGGCGCCCGGCGACGAGTTCGTGGTGTTCTCCGAGCCCAGCCGCGGCGTGTACAAGAGCGTCATCATCCGCGACGACCGGCTCGTCGGCGCGACCCTGCTCGGCGACGTCGGCAAGGTCGGGTACCTGATGCAGGCGTTCGACCAGGGCCTGCCGCTGCCGGAGGAGCGGGTGCGGCTGCTGTTCGACCTCGGCGGGCCCGGCGAGGCCGAGTCGGCGGCGGAACTCGCCGCGGACGCGCAGGTGTGCAACTGCAACGGCGTCAGCAAGGCCGCGATCGTCGAGGCGACCGCCGTCGCGAAGACCCTGTCCGGGGTCATGGACCGCACCAGGGCCGGGAAGGGCTGCGGGTCCTGCAAGTCGCTGGTGAAGCAGATCGTGGACTGGGCCGCCGGAGGCGCCGCCGAGGAGGACCCGGCCGCGAACTGGTACGTGCCGGGCGTACCCATGAACAAACCGGAACTCATCGCGGCCATCCGCGCGCAGAACCTGCGCAGCGTCTCCGCCGTGTTCGACGCGCTCGCCGGCGGCGAGGAGGACGCGAAGAGCAAGATGGGGCTCGTGTCGCTGCTGCGGATGCTGTGGGGCGACGGCTACGTCGACGAGCGCGGCGCCCGGTTCATCAACGACCGGGTCCACGCCAACATCCAGCGCGACGGCACGTTCTCCGTGGTGCCGCAGATGAAGGGCGGCGTCACCACCCCCGCCCAGCTGCGCCGCATCGCCGACGTCGCCGACAAGTACGCGGTGCCCATGGTGAAACTGACCGGCGGGCAGCGCATCGACCTGCTCGGCATCCGCAAGGAGGACCTGCCGAAGGTGTGGGCGGACCTGGACATGCCGTCCGGGTACGCGTACGGCAAGAGCATGCGCACCGTGAAGACGTGCGTCGGCTCCGACTACTGCCGCTTCGGCGTCGGCGACTCCACCGCGCTCGGCATCGCGATCGAGACCCGCTTCCAGGGCCTGGAGAGCCCCGGCAAGATGAAACTCGCCGTGACCGGCTGCCCACGCAACTGCGCCGAGGCGTACGTGAAGGACCTCGGCGTCGTCGCGATCGACGGCGGCCGCTGGGAGATCTACGTCGGCGGCGCCGCCGGCGCCCACATCCGCAAGGGCGACCTGCTCGCCACCGTCGACACCCCGGACGAGGTGATGACGTTGACCGGACGGTTCCTGCAGTACTACCGGGAGAACGCCAACTGGCTCGAGCGCACCTACGCGTTCGTGCCGCGGCTGGGCATCGAACGGCTCCGCGACCTGATCGTGCTTGACACCGAAGGCCTCGGCGCGGGCCTCGACGAACGGATGGAGGCCGCCGTGGGCGCGTACCGGGACCCGTGGAAGGAAGGCCTCGAACCGACGGTGCCGGGCCAGTTCCGCACGTCGCTGCCGCTGGTCGTGCTGCCGCAGGTGCCGGTCCGATGACCACCGTGGACACCGGCCGCACGCACCGCCTCGGCCCCGTCACCGACATCCCCGTCGGGGAGGGCCGCGCCTACGCGGTCGACGGGCACCAGATCGCCGTGTTCCGGCTGCGCGGCGGCGGGCTGCGGGCCGTGTCCGCGGTCTGCCCCCACGCCGGCGGCCCCATCGCCGACGGGCTCATCGACGCGAAGGTCGTCATCTGCCCCCTCCACCAGCACGTGTACGACCTCGCCACCGGCTGCTCGACGACCGGCCAGCCGCCGCTGCGGGTGTACGACGTGCGCACCGACGACGACGGGATCCTCATGCTCACCACGTGAAGGGGCGGCGCCCCCTAGGATGACCGGGGTGATCACCCGGCGACCTGATGGGGGAACGGTGTCCTTCGCGTTGACACGACGCTCCGCGATGCTCGGCGCTGTCGCCGCGGCGACCGGCACGGCGATGGCCGGGCTCATCCCGGGGCAGCGCACGGCGAACGCGTCGCTGCCAGGGAAGACAGCCGGGATCACCTACAGGTACGGCGACAGCATCTGGTGGGCGGACACCGAGGGCGGTGACCGCCGCGTGCTGGTCACCGGCGTCGGCGCCGGCTCCGGGTCGTGGTCGCCGGACGGCAGCAGGTTCGTGTACTCCGACGGGGCCAGCATCGTCTCGGTGCGTGCCGACGGCACCGGGGCGTTCACCGTCACGGCCGGCACCGAGCCGGCGTTCACTCCCGACGGCGCCTGCGTCGCCCACACCCGCCAGGGCGGGATCACGTCCGGCTACGCGAGCGGGGACAGCCGGCCGGTGACCGGGAGATGGCAGTTCGCAGTGAACGACGCCACCGCCTCCGCCGCCACCGTGGCAGCCGACGGCACGATCGTCTTCCAGCGCGGCACCGACGTGTACCGGGTCGCCGGCCCGACCGCGGTGTCGAAGCTCATCGCCGACGCCACCGCCCCGGACTTCTCACCGGACAGCACGAAGCTCGCGTTCGTGCGCGGCGGGCAGATCTGGACCGCGAACGCCGACGGCACCGGCGCGGCGCAGCTGACCACGTCCGCCAACACCGCCAGCACCGCCAACAGCGACCCGGCCTGGACCACGAACAACCAGGCGGTCCTGTTCACCAGCGTCGAGGGCGGCACCCCGAAGATCAAACGGATCGACTTCGCCGAGAAGACCGTCACGACCCTGATCGCCAAGGGCAGCGAGCCGACCTGCCAGCCGGTGAACCGCAACGCCGTCGAACGCGTCTGGGGGCAGACCGCGCTCGGCACGGCCGTTGCCGCATCCCGGTACAACTGGGCCGACCACGGCGTCGACGACGGTGTCCGCGCGCAGGCGAAGTCGGTCGTGCTGTCCCGCGACGACACCTACTTCGACGCGCTCGGCGGGTCCGCGCTCGCGATCGTCAAGCAGGGGCCGCTGCTCATCACGCCGCCCGGGTCGCTGGACCGGCAGACGGAGGCGGAGCTGCAGCGCGTCCTCGGCGGCACCGGCGCCGTGTACCTGCTCGGCGGGACGGCGGCGCTGTCGGCGAAGGTCGAATCGCAGGTCAAGGCCCTCGGCTACACCGTGGTGCGGCTGTGGGGGCAGGACGGGTACGAGACCGCGATCGCGATCGCGAAGGCGATCACCGCCACCCCGTCGACGATCATCGTGGCCACGTCGCTGGATTACTACGACGCGCTCGCCGCCGGCGCCGCCGCCGGCGCCAACCTGGGCACCGTCGTCGTGCTCTGCGCGGGCACCGCGATGCCGGCGGCGACCGCCGCCTACCTCGACACGTTCGACCCGGACCCGTCGCACGCCGGCGGCACCCGCGTCATCGCCGCCGGCGGCCCGGCCCTGACCGCGCTGCGCAACGCCTCGACCGGCGGCCGGCTGCCGAGCTGGCCGGCTGGGTACACGCCCGTGGCCCTGTACGGGCAGACCGCGTTCGAGACCGCCGTCGAGGTGGCCCGGCACTTCTTCCCTGCCCCACGCACCGCCGCCGTCGCCACGGCCACGACGTGGTTCGACGCGCTCACCGGCGGTGCGATGATCGGCGCGAACGGCGGCCCGCTCCTGCTGGCCCACCCGGGCGACCTGGGGCTGTCGACGCAAGCGTACTTCTCGGGGAACTCCGGCTCCCTCGACCGTGCGGTGCTGCTCGGAGGGCCCCTGGCGCTGAAGGACGTCCTCGTCGGACCGCTCGGCGACTCGATCTCGGTGCCCGGCGTCTTCGACTACGTCCAGTACACCGAGACCTCCACGCCCGGGCCGGGGTGGCATCCACGGGTCACCGGGAGCTGATCGACGACCGGGTCCGCACTCACCCGCCGGTCCGCGCTGTCCGGTGCCGGGGCGCATCGCCGAAGGCCCGGGTGGCAGCGGCACCCCGGGCGGCGTCCGTCACGAACGGTGTGGTGCCCGCCGATCTGAATGCCGGACGGTCGCCGGTGGCGCGGCGGGGCGGCCGCATCGGTCGTCGGGCGACCCTCCTGCCGCCGGCGAACGACGCCGGGGAACGGCAACTCAGGCGGCCGGCCCGCGCAGGCCGTCGGTCAGCACGGCGAAGAGGCGCTCGGCCCTGCCCGGGTCGGTGCTGTCGTGCACGGCGGTGAACAGGCTCTTCAGGAACGTGAACAGGTCCTCGACCGTGACGGCGGGGCGGACCGCGCCGGCGGCCTGGGCGCGGGTGAGCAGGGTGGCGACCGCGGCGTGCAGGTCGGCGATCAGGGGGCCCGGGACGGTCATCGCGTCGGAGGTGTCGCGTTTGGCGGCGCCCTCGGCGCCCAGGTGGGTCAGGAAGGCGAAGAAGGCGGCGCCGGGGTCGGGGTCCTCGGCGTGCCGCCGGGCGGTGGCGACGAGGTCGGTGACCCTGGCCGTGATGACGGCCTGGAACAGGGCCTCCTTCGTCGGGAAGTGCCGGTAGACGGTGCCGGGGCCGACGCCGGCGCGGGCGGCGATGTCGTCCAGCGGCACCGCGAACCCGGCCTCGGCGAACGCGTCGCGGGCGGCGAGGAGGATCCGGTCGCGGTTGCGCCGGGCGTCGGCGCGCAGGGGCTGCTCAGCGGGCATTGCTAACCGGGGCCACCGTTCCGTATCGTCTAACCGGGGTCATCGTTCCGATTGTACTGGAGGAGCCATGGTGTACAGCCCGCGTGAGGTCGCCGAGCAGGTCCGGCGGATGGTGGCCGGGGAAGGGATCCACTTCGCGGATCTGTTCGCGCAGGACGGCGTGCTGGAATACCCGTTCGCGCTGCCCGGCCAGCCGCGGGAACTGCGCGGCAGGGACGCGATCCGCGCCTACCACGGCGCGGCGTCGGGATCCCGGCGGCTGTTCGAGATGGACGGCGTCGACGCGATCGTCCGCGACACCGACGACCCCGAGGTGGTCGTCGCCGAGATCGAGCACCACGGGCGCTCGGCGGTGACCGGTGAGGCGTACCGGTTCCGCGCCCTCGGCGTCATCCGGGTCCGCGAAGGGGAGATCGTGTCGTACCAGGACTACATGGACCCGATCGCCACGGCCCGGCTCCTCGGCCGGACCGCCGACCTCGCGGCCGCCCTGACAGCGGCGTGAGGATGGTCAGGCGACGTCGACGGTGAAGGTCGACGTGGTGCCGTCGGCGGCGGTCAGCGTGACCGGGCCGAACGTGATGACCGGCACCGACGCGGTGCCGGTGCCGCGGTAGAAGCCGGTCGCGCCGGTGACCCGCACGGCGACCGCGACGAGGGTGGCGGCGACCTCCTCGCCGACGTCGAGCCGGGGCTGGGTGAAGGCGCCCTGGCCGTGCTCCTCGCCCCAGGCGCGCACCGCTTCGGCGTCGCGGCACAGGCCGGGCAGGATGCTCGAGTTGGCCCACGCCCAGACCCACGACGACGTCGAGGCGTTGAAGCTGCCCAGGATCTGCGCCGGCGCCGTGGCGGTCCGGTCGGGGAACGTCCAGGTGATGACGCCGGTGCGCTGGTCGAGGCCCCACCGGTCGGCGGTGCCGAGACCCCACGACTGGTGTGCCCGGGCCAGCTGCTCGACCATGTCCTCGCCCTGCATGATCAGGGTGGCCAGGTCGGCGGGTTCGGCGGCGGCGCGGCGCTTGAAGATCCCCATGACCGGAGAGTCTCGCACCTACCGGGGGTGGGTGCCGTGGGCGGCCTGGCGCAGGTCGATGTCGTGGATGAGGCGGCGGGCGGTGTCGTCGTCGAGCTGCTCGTTGAACACGGCGTCGGCGAGGGCGTCGCGCTGGGCGTCGAAGTCCTGCTCGCCGCCCGCACCGGCGGCGATGGCGACGCCACGGGCGCGCAGCTCGTCCTCCCGTTCGCGTTCCGCGGCGGTGTCGATGCGCAGGCGGCGCACCAGCAGCGGGATCGTGGTGCCCTGCAGCAGCAGGGTGCCGAGGGTGACGAGCAGCGCGATCGTCTGGATCTCGTCGCGGCCGGGGAACGGGGTGCCGTCGCCGAGGTGCTCGGGGACGGCGGCCGCGGCGGCGAGGGTGAGGATGCCGCGCATGCCGGTCCAGCCGACGATGAGCGCCTCCTTCGGGGTGGGTTCGCCGAGCACGGGGCGGTTGCGGCCGCGGCGGGCCCGCCACTGCAGGCGGCGCTCCCACTTGGCGCGGGCCCGCGGGTCGGTCTCGACGCGCTGCTCGCGCCGCCGGCGGCGCAGCCCCCACCAGGCGAACGCGGCCGGGACCGCGCCGAGGCGGAAGACGACGACGGTGACGAGGATGACGGCGGCCGCGAGCACGGTGCGCAGCAGCGAGTCCGACGAGGCGAGGTTCTGCACCACGAATCGCAGCTGCAGGCCGATGTACGCGAAGACGAACGTCTCCAGCAGGAAGTCCACAACGGGCCAGACGGCCTCCTCCTGCAACCGGGCACGGTAGGCGCCCGGGTACTGGTGGCGCTTGTCGAGGGCCGTGTTGATCGACACGGAGAACGCGGTGACGACGACGGCGAGGATGCCTGAGGCGTGGACCTGCTCGGCGAGCAGGAACGCGGTGAACGGCAGCAGCAGCGACACCGCCGTCTCCAGGACCGGGTCGAGCAGCCGCTTGCGCAGCCACAGCGTGACCACGGCGAGCAGCGCACCGACGAGCATGCCGACGAAGGCGTTGTACAGGAAGAGCACGAAGCCGTTGTCGAACAGGGTGTGCCCGGCGCCGGTCGCGGCCACGGCGAGGCCGAACAGGGTGAGCGCGGTGGCGTCGTTGACGAGGCTCTCGCCGGTGAGGATCGCGGTGGCCCGGCGCGGCAGGCCGAGTTCCTTGCCGTGGGTGACGGTGGTGATGGTGTCCGGTGGGGCGAGCACGGCGCCGAGGACCAGCGCGGCCTGCAGGCCGATCGCGGGCAGCAGCCAGGAGGCGACGAGACCGGTGACGCCGGTGGTGAGCACGACGAGCGTGACGCCGAGGGTGAGGATCGGGCCCAGGTTCTGCGAGAAGCTCGACATGGACGCGCCCCGGGCCGCGGAGTACAGCAGCGGTGGCACGACGACGGCGAGGATCAGCTCGCTGTCCAGCTCCAGCCGCGGCACGCCCGGGATGAACGACGCGGCCGCGGCGAGGATGACGACGATCAGCCCCGGCTGGGCGCCGCGGCGGTGCGCGACGGCGGAGACCGTGATCCCGCCGAAGATGATCAGGAGGAGCTGGACACCGTTCACGGAAGATCACGATAAGTCATCCTTGACGGAGTGAGGACTCACTCCGCAGAATCGGGGTATGACCGAACCCCGCAGGCGGGCCTCGCCCATGAGCCCGGACCAGCGCCGCGCGATGATCGTCGCGGCGGCGCTGCCCCTCGTCGTCGAGCACGGCGCCGCCGTCACCACCGCCCAGGTCGCCCGCGCCGCCGGGATCGGCGAGGGCACCGTCTTCCGCGCGTTCGCCGACAAGGACGAGCTGCTCGCCGCGTGCATGGCCGAGGCGCTGCGCCCCGCCGACACCCTCGCCCACGTCCGCGCCATCGACCTCGACCAGCCCCTCGCCGACCGGCTCGTCGAGGCGGTGGAGACGCTGCGGGCGTACATGAGCCGGATGGGCGCGGTCGCGGGCGCCCTCGGCCACCTCGGCGGCCCCCGCCGGGACCCTGCCGCCGCGCCCCGGCCGGACCTGCGCCGGGAGTCGATGACCGCGACCGTCGACGCCCTCGCCGGGCTGTTCGAACCCGAGCAGGACCGGCTGCGCCGCGACCCCGAATACCTCGCCCGGGTGTTCCAGCACCTCGTCATGGCCGGCGGCGAACCGGCGGACCTCGTCGAGCTGTTCCTGCACGGCGCCGTCACCGGTCCGCAAAATGGTGGACAACCGGCACCTTCCGCGGCAAAGGTGCAGCATGGACATCCTTCGCCAGCATGAGATCGCCGAGGCCGGCCACCGGATCCTCAACCCGTTCACCGACGACAAGTTGATGCTGCTCGGCGAGGTGTGCAGGCTCGGACCGGGGCAGCGCCACCTCGACCTCGCCTGCGGCAAAGGCGAGATGCTGTCGCGGTGGGCTGACGTCTACGGCACCGTCGGCGAGGGCGTCGACATCAGCGAGGTGTTCCTGGCCGCCGCCCACGACCGTGCCCGGGAGCTCGGCGTCAGCGACCGTGTCACGTTCCGCCACGGCGACGCCGCCAAGGACGTCCCCGACGACGCCTCCTACGACGTGGTGTCCTGCATCGGCGCCACCTGGATCGGCGGCGGCCTGGCCGGCACCATTGAGCTGCTGCGTCCCGCGCTGCGCCCCGGCGGGTTGCTGCTCGTCGGGGAGCCCTACTGGACCGCGACCCCGCCCGGCGGCGTCCCGGCGGAGTTCGCCGAGTTCACGTCGCTGCTCGGCACCCTGGAGCGGCTCGACGCCGCCGGGCTGAGCCTGGTCGAGATGGTCCTGGCCGACCGCGACTCATGGGACCGGTACGTGGCGGCGCAGTGGTGGACCGTCGACGAATGGCTGCGTGCGCACCCTGCGGGCCCGGACGCCGACACCATGCGGCGCTACCTGGACCACAGCAGGCGGACGCACCTGGAGTACCAGCGGGAGTTTCTGGGCTGGGGCGTCTTCGTGTGCCGCACCGCCTGAGGCCGGCCGGCGCCGCTGCTGCTGCCGGCGGGTCCCGACGAGCAGGACCAGCAGCCCGGCCGCCGCGCACAGGACCTGGGCGGCGGTGGCCGCGTCCTGCAGCCACGCGTCGGCCTTCACGCCGAACGTCCAACCGTCCGCCCAGTCGCCCTGCAGCGCGATGTACACCGCCGCCGCCCCGACCGCCGTCCAACCCGCTGCCGTGCGCCCCCGAACCATGCCGACAGTCTCGCCATCGAGCACTGTGACGTTCCTGAGCGCACCTGAGCCCGGTCTCAGCGTCCGTTGCGTGAGACCGGGCTCAGGTCGCGCTCCGCAGGTGCCTACTTCCGCTGGCACAGCAGCTCGACGGACTGGTCCGACGAGGCGGTCACGGTGATGTCCGCGTCCACGCAGGCGCCGTTGACGCCCTGCACCGACAGCCGGTACCTGCCCGGGCTGAGGCTGAACGTGAACTCCTTGCCCTCTGCCACGTCCTGCCGGCCGACCTCGGCACCGCCGCGCCGCACGATCACCGTGCCGGGTGCGCCGCCGGGCGACGCGCCGCGCGGGCCACCGGACTGGACGATCGTGCCGTGGACGGTCCCCGCCGGGCCGTCGGACCCGGCGGAACCGCCACCGCAACCACCCGCGGCGAGCGCGGCAGCGCCCAGGAAGCAGGCGACGCCGGTCCGGGAACGCACATCCATGAGCATAGGACCGTGCCGCGCCCCGTGCGGTTCCCCACGACGCCGTAGGCCGCCGCGGCGGGGAACCGTCAAGATGGCAGGCATGACGAGTGGACCTTTGCGGGGCGTGCGGGTGGTGGAGCTGGCCGGGATCGGGCCGGGGCCGTTCGCGGGGATGATGCTGGCGGACCTCGGGGCCGACGTGGTCCGGGTCGACCGGATCGGGCCCGGGTCGCCGATCGCGCCGCCGGCCGCCACCGACCTGCTCAACCGGGGGAAACGGTCGGTGGCCGTCGACCTGAAGGAGCCGGCCGGGGTGGCGACGGTGCTCGGGCTGGTCGAGCGGGCGCACGTGCTGATCGAGGGGTACCGGCCGGGGGTCGCGGAGCGGCTCGGCGTCGGCCCCGAGCAGGCGCACGCGGTGAACCCGGCGCTGGTGTACGGGCGGATGACCGGCTGGGGGCAGGACGGGCCGCGGGCGAGCACCGCCGGGCACGACATCACCTACCTGGCGCTGTCCGGGGCGCTGCACCCGATCGGCCGGGCCGGCGGGCCGCCGCAGGTGCCGGTGAACCTGCTCGGTGACTTCGGTGCCGGCGCCATGTACCTGGTCGTCGGGGTGATCGCCGCGCTGCGCGACGCGGAGGGCACCGGCCGCGGGCAGGTCGTGGACGCCGCGATCGTCGACGGGGCCGCGCACATCAGCACGATGCTGCACAGCATGCTGGCCGCCGGCCTGTGGCAGGACCGGCGCGGCGTCAACATGATCGACACGGGGGCGCCGTTCTACGACGTGTACGAGACCGCGGACGGCAGGCACGTCGCGGTCGGCGCGTTCGAGCCGCAGTTCTACGCCACGCTCGTCGCCACGCTCGGGCTGAGCGACCTGCCGGACCAGCTGGACGTGGCGCAGTGGCCGGTGCTGCGGGAACGGCTCGCCGCGGTGTTCCTGACGAAGACCCGCGACGAGTGGTCCGCGCTGTTCCACGACAGCGACGGCTGCGTCACCCCGGTGCTGTCACTGCACGAGGCGCCGCAGGACGCGCACCTGCGGGCGCGGGGCACGTTTGCCGAGCACCTGGGCGTCGTGCAGCCGGTGCCCGCACCCCGGTTCTCCGCGACCCCGGCGGCGCTCGGCGGGCCGCCGCCGCTGCCGGGGCAGCACACCGCCGAGGTGCTCAAGGAGTGGGGCGTTCAGTCGACGTAGTCCGCGCCGCTGCAGCGGTCGATCATCGGGGTGGTCCACGGTGACGACGACAGCCGCCGCGGAGACCCGCAGCAGGATGCCAGCGGTCCCACGGCGCATGTGGACATGCTCGCAGGGCGATGGGAGGTGGTGGGGTACCGCGCCCGACGAGGACAAGTTACTCTCGGGTAGGTGAGCACTGAGGCTTTCGTTTACGACGCCGTCCGCACCCCGCGCGGGCGAGGCAAGCAGAACGGCTCGCTGCACGGGGTGAAGCCCGTGTCGCTGGTCGTCGGGCTGATCGACGAGCTGCGCCGCCGCTATCCCGGACTCGACCCGGCCGACATCGACGACGTCGTGCTCGGCGTCGTCTCCCCGATCGGGGACCAGGGGTCCGACATCGCCAAGACCGCCGCGATCGCCGCCGGCCTGCCCGACACGGTCGCCGGGGTGCAGCTCAACCGGTTCTGCGCGTCCGGCCTCGAAGCGGTCAACGTCGCGGCGCAGAAGGTCCGCGCCGGCTGGGAGGACCTCGTCCTCGCCGGTGGCGTCGAGTCGATGTCGCGCGTGCCGATGGGCTCCGACGGCGGCGCGTGGGCAATGGACCCGGAGACCAACTTCACCACCCGGTTCGTCCCGCAGGGCATCGGCGCCGACCTGATCGCGACGCTGGAGGGCTTCACCCGCGAGGACGTGGACACCTACGCCCTGGAGTCGCAGACCCGCGCCGCGAAGGCCTGGGCCGGCGGCTACTTCAGCCGCTCCGTCGTGCCGGTCCGCGACCGCAACGGCCTGGTCGTGCTCGACCGCGACGAGCACCTGCGCGCGTCCACGCTCGACGGGCTCGGGGCGCTGCCGGCGTCGTTCGCGATGATCGGTGAGATGGGCGGCTTCGACGCGGTGGCGTTGCAGCAGTACCACTGGGTCGAGCGGATCGAGCACGTGCACACCGCCGGCAACTCCTCCGGCATCGTCGACGGCGCCTCGCTCGTGCTCGTCGGCAGCGAGGCCGCCGGGACGAGGGCCGGGCTCACCCCGCGGGCCAGGATCGTCGCGGCCGCCGTCAGCGGCGCCGACCCCACGATCATGCTGACCGGGCCGGCGCCCGCGACCCGCAAGGCCCTCGCGAAGGCCGGGCTCACCGCCGCAGACATCGACCTGGTGGAGATGAACGAGGCGTTCGCCGCCGTCGTGCTGCGCTTCGCCAAGGACATGGACTTCGACCTGGACAAGGTCAACGTCAACGGCGGCGCCATCGCGATGGGTCACCCGCTCGGCGCGACCGGCGGGATGCTCATCGGCACCCTCGTCGACGAGCTCGACCGCCGCGGCCTGCGCTACGGCCTCGCCACGCTGTGCATCGGCGGCGGCATGGGCATCGCCACCATCGTCGAGCGAATCTGAAGGGCGCACAGCACATGACCGACACGATTCGCTGGGACCGCGGCGACGACGGCGTCGTCGTCCTCACCCTCGACGACCCGGCGCACTCCGCGAACACGATGAACACGGCGTTCGTCGCCGACCTGGAGACGACGCTGGACCGGCTGACGGCCGGGAAGGACGACATCACCGGTGTCGTGGTCACATCGGCGAAGAAGACGTTCTTCGCCGGTGGCGACCTGGAACGGCTCGGCAGCATCGGCCCCGACCAGGCCGCCGACGTGTACGCCTCCTCGATGCACCTCAAGGGCCTGCTGCGGCGCCTGGAGACCCTCGGCCGGCCCGTCGTCGCCGCGATCAACGGCTCCGCGCTCGGCGGCGGCCTGGAGCTCGCGCTCGCCTGCCACCACCGCATCGTCGCCGACGACGCCCGCATCGAGATCGGCTTCCCCGAGGTGACGCTCGGGCTGCTGCCCGGCGCCGGTGGGGTCGTGCGGACCGTCCGGCTGCTCGGCATCGCGCAGGCGCTGCTCACCGTGCTGCTGCGCGGGCAGCGGCACCGGCCCGCCGCCGCCCTGGACGCCGGGCTCGTCCACGAGGTTGCGCCCCGCGAGGAACTCCTCGCACGGGCGAAGGCGTGGATCGCCGCCAACCCGGGCGCGGTGCAGCCCTACGACGTGAAGGGCTACCGGATCCCCGGCGGCACCCCGGCGCAGGCGTCGTTCGCGGCGAACCTGCCCGCGTTCCCGGCGACGCTGCGCAAGGAGCTCAAGGGCGCGCCGTACCCGGCGCCGCGCAACATCCTCGCCGCCGCCGTCGAGGGCGCCCAGGTCGACCTCGCGACCGCGTTCGCCATCGAGGGCCGCTACTTCACCGAGCTCGCCACCGGGCAGATCGCCAAGAACATGATCAAGGCGTTTTTCTTCGACCTGCAGGCGGCGAACTCGCGCGGCACGAACGCCGCGCCGTTCACGAAGGTCGCCGTCCTCGGCGCCGGGATGATGGGCGCGGCCATCGCCTACGTGTGCGCGAAGGCCGGCATGCAGGTGCTGCTCAAGGACGTCACCGTCGAGGCCGCCGAACGCGGCAAGCAGTACGCGGTGAAGGTCCTGGGCAAGAAGCCGTTCCTGCCCGCCGAGGAGATCCTGGGCCGCATCACCCCGACCGCCGACCCGGCCGACCTCGCCGGCGCCGACCTGGTCATCGAGGCCGTCTTCGAGGACCCGGGCCTCAAGCACAAGGTGTTCGCCGAGGTCCAGGACGTCGTCGCGCCGGACGCGCTGCTGTGCTCCAACACCTCGACGCTGCCGATCTCGCTGCTGGCCGACGGCGTCAAGCGCCAGCAGGACTTCGTCGGGCTGCACTTCTTCTCACCCGTGGACAAGATGCCCCTCGTCGAGGTCATCCGGGGCGCCGCCACGTCCGACGCCGCCCTGGACCGGGCCCTGGCGGTGGTGCGGCAGCTGAAGAAGACGCCGATCGTCGTCAACGACAGCCGGGGGTTCTTCACCAGCAGGGTCATCGGCGCGTTCACCGGTGAGGGCCTGCTCATGCTCGCCGAGGGCGTGCCCGCGCCGTCGATCGAGCAGGCCGGCCTGCAGGCCGGCTACCCCGCCGCGGTCCTCGCCCTGATGGACGAGCTGACCCTGACGCTGCCGCGCAAGATCCGGCTCGCGTACGGCGACGCATGGACCCCGACCCCCGCCGACGCGCTCATCGACCGCATGATCGACGAGTTCGGCCGGCCGGGGCGCTCCGGCGGAGCCGGCTTCTACGAGTACACCGGCGGCAAACGCGACCGGTTGTGGCCCGGTCTGCGCGAGCACTTCGCGAAACCCGACGCGGACGTGCCGTTCGTGGACATGCAGGAGCGGATGCTGTTCGCCGAGGCGCTCGAGTCGGTCAAGTGCCTCGACGAGGGGGTCCTCACCAGCGTCGCGGACGCCAACGTCGGCTCGATCCTCGGCATCGGGTTCCCCGGCTGGACCGGCGGCGTGCTGCAGTACATCAACCAGTACGAGGGCGGCCTGCCCGGGTTCATCGCCCGCAGCCGCGAGCTCGCGGCCCGCTACGGCTCCCGGTTCGAGCCGCCGGCGCTACTGCTGCGCAAGGCCGAACAGGGAGAACAGTTCCTGTAATGCCTGTGTCAATGTCGGGGTTTGGTGCCCTGGTGTTGACGCAGTCCGGGGTGTGCGTCTCGTCGTTCCGGTGTGGTCCCGCACGGTGGTGGTGTGTGGGTCTGGTCCGGGGTTGTCGGGGGCGCCTGTCCGGTATTTCGCCGAGCACGCCGGCATCGACCGCCCCGTACGGGGTGGTTGGTGCTGCGCTGCGGCCGCCGTGCACCGGCACCGGTGGGGTGTGGGTGGGGGCGGTGGTGTCCGGTTGACTCGGTCAGGGCTCCTTGCAGCCCTTCGTTGATCGCTGTCACGCCGAGGGTGGTGTGGGTGGCGTGTGCGTGAGGCCAGTCGATGCGGGCGGTGTTGGGCTGGTTGGGGTCGTCCAGGACGGTGTGGGCGCCGAGGAGGGCGGCGGTGAGGTCCCGGTCGCCGGTCAGGCCGCAGGTGGGGCAGGTGTGCCGGCGTTGTCGGAGGGGTTTGGGGACGCGGGCGCCGCAGAGGCAGTGCTGGCTCCAGGCGGTGTGCCGGGTCCCGGCCCGCATCAACCCACCCCCGCCTGCGCCGATGCTGCCGCTGGTGCTGACAGTGGCGGTGGCGGTGACTTTGGTGGCTTCGTGGGTGAGGGCGGTGAGGAGCATGCCGGGGGTGAAGGCGTGGATGCCCCGGCCCCACCGCCGGGCCCATACCCGCAGGTCTGCGGTCTCGGCGGTCAGGTTCGCGCCGTGCACGGCGACGAGGCCGGCGGCGATGACGCGGGCCCGGGTCCGCCCGGCGAGGGTGCGGGCTGCGCCGTCCATGGCCGCGGCGGTGCGTAGCTGCCGGTAGCTGTTGGAGGTGTGGTCGCGGTGGTACGCCTGTAGTGGTCGGCCGGGCTGTGTCGCTGATGCGGGGTCCGGTCGGCCGGTCCGGTCCGGGAACAGATGCCGGTCCACCGCCTGCCACACCCCGTCAGCCAGATGCATCGCCATCGCCTTGGTCAGATAGCGGCGCACATGCGCGGCAGCATCCACATGCCGGTACGCGGCGTACTGCAACCCGGCCGGGGTCAGACCGACCCGGTCCCGCACCGCCGCCGCCCCGACCGCCGCCCGCTCATGGATCGCCGCCCGGAACGCGGCCAACCGGGCCCGGGCATCGCGTTGCACCGCCCGCCGCACGCTGAACGCCGTGGCGAACACCCGCTCCAACTGCCGCCGCGACTGCGGGTCCGACACGTCCAGCGGCAGCCGCAACACCGACAACGGACCGTCATACCGCCACGCCGCCGCCACCTTCGGCCCCCGCCGCCGAGGACCCACCCCGTTCGCCACGGATGAGAGCATACGGCCATATGCTTGGCTTTGCTGACCCGCACCATCCAGACCACATCGATGCCGGTGACCGACACGTCAACAACTGCAATCCGCGAGCATCTGCACCTGACTTCGATACACGCCGTAGGGTCGGCTGATGGGGACGGGGCACATCGAAGTCGCTGACGGCCGGCTCTACTACGAAGCAGTCGGGGACGGACCCGCCGTGGTGCTGCTGCACGGCGGGCTGCTCGACTGCCGGATGTGGGACGACCAGTTCGAGCTGCTGGCCGCCACGCACCGGGTGGTCCGCGTCGACGTCCGCTCCCACGGCCGGTCCAGCACCGCCACCGGCGACTTCCGCCACGACGACGACCTGGCCGTCGTGCTGGACACCCTCGGCATCGAACGCGCCGCGCTGGTCGGGCTGTCCCTCGGCGGGCGGATCGCGTTCGACTTCGCGGTCGGCCGTCCGGAGCGGGTCTGGGCGCTGTGTGCGGCGGCGACCGGGATCAGCGGGATGACGTTCACCGACCCCTACATCGCCGAGCGCAACCGGGAGCTGGCCCGCGCCGCGCAGGAGCGCGACGCGCCCGCGGTGGTCGAGGCGTTCCTGCGGGCGTGGGTCGACGGCCCGCACCGGCAGCCCGCCGACGTCGCCGCGTCGGTGCGGGTCCGGTGCGCGGACATGGCCGCCCACAACGTGGCCGAGCACGCGACCGCGCAGGGCCGGATGCTGGGACGCGACGCGCTGCACCGCCTCGGCGAGGTCACCGCGCCCGTGCTGCTGCTCATCGGCGACGCCGACTCCACCGACATCGTTGCCGTCACGGAGCGTGCGCTGCGCGAGGTCCCCGGCGCGCGGCGGACCGGGATCCCCGGCGCCGGGCACATGCTCAACCTGGAGCAGCCTGACGCGTACGACGCCGCTCTGGTCGCGTTCCTTCAGGAGCAGTCACCCTGATTCCGCGTAGCCTGGAGATCACTCTACGTTACGGTCTTCGACTGCGGGGCGGCGGGTAGGCCGGCCGCCCTCCAACCGGAGACGGACGGGGGAGACCGCCATGACGGCGTTCGGCGTGCTGCTGCGGCGCGGGCCGGTGAGGACCCTGTCGGCGACGGCGGCGTCGGTCCTGATCCTCCTCGGCGCGATGTCGCCCACACCGGCCGCCGCCGCGGATGCGCTCGCCGAGCAGCGCATCACCTGGACCGGCACCCCGGACACGCCGCTGACCGCCGGGACCGTCTCGGTCGCCGCGGTCGCCTCGTCCGGGCTGCCCGTGCAGTACACCAGCACCAGCACCGACGTGTGCACCGCCGACGGCGACGTGGTCACCCTGCATCGGCACGGCCGCTGCACGATCCGCGCCACCCAGCCCGGCAACGGCTCCTTCGCGGCCGCCGAACCGGCCAGCGACACCTTCGCCGTGCTCGGCCGCGCCCAGACGATCACCTGGTCACCGACCCCGGACACGGCCGTCGCCGCCGGCACGGTCCAGGTGTCCGCGACCGCGACGTCGGGCCTCGCCGTCACCTACGCCAGCGCGACGCCACGGACCTGCAAGGTCAAGGGCCACACCGTCACCCTCGTCGCCGGCGGCACCTGCACCGTGCACGCCGACCAGCGCGGCGACGACGAGTACGCCGCCGCGCCCCGCGCCGCCGACACCTTCCACATCGCGAAGACCCCGCAGACGATCACGTTCGCCCGCCCGGACGACACGTCGATGAACGCGCGGACGGTCCGCATCGACCCGGCCGCCACGTCCGGCATCACGGTCACCGTCACCAGCGCCGCCCGCGACGTCTGCACCGTGCGACGCCACCGCGTCACGCTCGTCGGCACCGGGACCTGCGTGCTGCGCGCCGACCAGCGCGGCAACGGCCGGTACGCGGCGGCGCCCCGGGTCGTGCGGTCCTTCGCCGTCGGCCGCGGCCGGCAGAGCATCACGTTCCCTGCGCCCGGCCCGGCCGCGCTCGCCGACGGCACCGTGACGATCGCGCCGGCCGCCAACTCCGGGCTCCCGGTCACCGTCACCGGTCTTGATCAGGCCGTGTGCACCGTCGCCGGGACGACGGTCACCCTGCACGCCACCGGTACCTGCGTGCTGCGCGCTCAGCGGCCCGCCGCACCGAACTGGACCGCGGCACCCGACGTCGAGGTCCGCTTCACCGTCGGCCGTGGCACGCAGCGCACCACGTTCACGGTCACCCGGGGCGGGCAGCGCATCACCTTCGCCCAGCCACCCGGCAGGTCCTTCACCGACGGGCCGCTCACGGTCGCGCCGGCCGCGTCGTCCTACCTTCCGGTCGTGCTGAGCAGCGGCAGCCCGCGGGTGTGCACGGTCCAGGGGTACGCCGTCACCCCGGTCGCCGCGGGTGCCTGCATCCTGCGCGCCGACCAGCCGGGCAACCGGGACTGGGCGCCGGCGCCCCGGGTCACCCGCACGGTGCGGATCGCCCCGGCGGTGCAGACCGTCGCGTTCGCCGCCGCCGCCGGCGGCCGTGTCCGACGGGCCGGTCACGCTCACCGCGACCGCCACGTCCGGGCTGCCGGTCACGTACAGCACGACCAGCGCCGGCACCTGCACCGTCGACGGTGCGACCGTGACCCTCCTCGCCGCCGGCGCGTGCCCGCTGGTCGCCCGGCAGGACGGCGACCGGCGGTTCGCGGCCGCACCCGACGTCACCGCCACCCTGACCGTCCTGCAGGACCCCGTGCCCGTGACGGTCCCGGCCGCCGCGCCACCCACCGCGGGTGGCCTGCGCAACGCGGCGGGCGACGCCACGGCGGCCGGGGCGGCGATCACCCTGCACGGCGGCGGCTACAAGCCCGGCACGGCGGTGCAGGTCGTGGTGTACTCCACGCCGCGGCGGCTCGGCACCGCGTTCGCCGGCGCCGACGGGACGTTCACGCTGCTCGTCGTGGTCCCCGAAGACCTGCACCGGGGCGGGCACACGCTGCTGGCGGCCGGGCTCGCCGCGGACAACACGCTGCGGTACCTGACCGTGCCGGTCGCCGTGTCCGCGGCGGCGCGGTCGCTGCCGGTGACCGGCGGGCCGGTCGGCACGGTCGCGGCCCTGGGCACGTGGGCGGTCCTGATCGGCATCGTCCTGGCGCTGCTCGGCCGCCGCCGTGGCTGGCGCCTTCGGCACGGCCGGTGGGTGTACCGGTGGACGTACCGCGGCCGGCACGCCCTGGCGGCGTGACGCGGCCGCGTCTTGTGGTGGGCCCCGTCCGCGTCTGGTGTTGTGTGCGCCGCGGTTACCAGTCGAACAGGCCGGTGCCGATGCGGGACAGCGCCACGAGCGCGCCGAGCAGGAGCGCCGCGGACGCGATGCGGGGCAGCCAGCGGGCCTGGCCCGGGGCGGTCAGCGCGACGAACCGGCCCATCGCGGCGCCCAGCCCGGCGAAGGCGAGGGTCACCGACGGGCCGAACACGAACCAGTGCAGCGCCGGCACCTCGTCGATCCTCAGGGCGTCGGCGAGGCCGACGTCGCCGTCCTCCAGGCTTTCGATCGCGTACCGGACCTCCGGCGCCGAGGCGAGGATCGCGATGAACACGCCGAGTGCGAGGCCGCCGGCGTCTGCGCGGCCGAAGATCGGCTGCACCTCGGTCCCGTCGAGGCGGCGCCGGGCGGCGAGCAGGATCACCGCGGCGAGCAGGCCGATGACCAGCAGGGCGTAGAGGGCGATCCGGCCGCCGGCCCACGCGAACACGATCGCGAACTCCTGCATGACGATCATCGCGGGGATGAGCAGCAGGCCGTAGGTGACGGCGCGGGGCACGGCCTTGCCGGCCGGGGCGGCGAACAGGTAGGCCAGCCACAGCAGGAATCCCGGGTACAGGTAGATGCGCGCCTCGCCGACCCAGTCGTTCCAGGCGGCGACCTCGTAGGGCAGCGACCACTCGCCGTCGCGGGCCTTGCGGCCGAGGTACCCGAACAGCAGCAGCGCGCCGAGCGTGACGGCGGCGGTGACGAGGACCTGGCGGATCGCTCCGGGCGGTGCGGGCTCCGTCGTGGTGCCGGGCGCCTGGCCGGTCGCGGGCGGGGTGGCGGTCGCGGGTGGTGGCCCGGCGCCGAACGCGGCCATGGCCGGGGACGCGGGGCCGGTCGCGGCGGCCGGGCCCGTTCCGCCGGCCGGGCTGACGGGACCGGCGGGGTCGGCGCCGCGTGCCGGGCCGGCATCGTGGGCAGGGCCGGCACCTTGGGTGGGGCCGGCGGCTGGGCTGGTCGGGCTCGCGGGGCCGGTCGCGGGGGGAGACCGGCCAGGACGGGCTGGGCTGGGCCGAGGTCGACCAGGCGGCGTCCGGCGGGCCGGAGACCGGCATGCCGCCGCCCCATCCGGCGCCAGGCTGCGGCTGACCGGCTGCCGGCCGGCCGGACACCGGCGGGATCGAGAACATGGGCGTGCCACCGGGCGCACTTCCGGACGCGCTACCGGGTGCGCCGGCGGATGCCGCGGCGGGCGTGCCGTAGACCCGCCGCCTGGCGCCGCAGCCGGAGGCTGCTGGGGTGCCGGCGATGGCGGCCGGGACGGCTGCGACGGGCGGACGCTGGCGACGCCGCGGACCGAGTGGTCGTTGCCCGCACCGGCCGGGGACGTGCGCGCCCGCCGTGCCCGGCGCGGCTGCGGCGGTGGTCGGCCACAGCGGGGCGTCGGCGGATTGGCGTACACCCGCGGCGTCGAGAACCGGTTGCGCTCCGGTCGCCGCCAGGGGCCGGGCGGCGCCCTCCGCGACGACCAGCTCCGGCTGCTCCAGGACGGTCGGGGCTACCCCGGTCGCCTGGTGCAGCAGGGTCGCGACCAGCGGCATCCGGCTGGACCCGCCGACCAGGAACAGCCCGGCGAGGGGCCGGTTGGGTTCGGCGGCGGCGAACACGGTGCGGGTCAGCGCGACGGTGCGGTCCACGACGGGGCGGGCGAGGCGCTCCAGCTGTTCCCGGCCGAGCGGCGCGTCCTGCTCGATGAGCGGCAGGTGGATGTACGTCGACGCGGACCGGGACAGGATCTCCTTCGCGGTGCGCACGTCCTCCCACAGGTTGCGGTGGGCGCGGCGGTCGGCGACGGTCTGCGGGTGGGTGAGTTGCCGCATGGCCTCGCCGTGGGTGGCGGCGTGCACCTGGCCGAGGTAGTCGACGATCGCGGCGTCGACGTCGAGGCCGCCGGCGTCGTCGAGGCCTTCGCTGGCGATGACGTCCCAGCCGGTGGCGGTGCGGGTGACGACGGACGCGTCGAACGTGCCGGCGCCGAAGTCGTACACGACGACGCGGCTGCCGACGGGCACCGCGGCGCCGGTCGCGGCGACGAAGAACGCGGCCGCGGCGACGGGCTCGGGAATCAGTTGCGGGGTGCCGAGACCGGCCTTGCCGGCCGCTTCGAGCAGGACGGACCGGCGGCGGGGACCCCACGCGGCCGGGTAGGTGAGCACGACGGCGCCGGGTTCGCCGCCCATGGTCCGCACGGTCTCGGCCCTGACCCGGGCCAGGACGGCGGTGATGAGCGTATCCACGCGGTACTCGACGTCGCCGAGCAGGACGGTGCCGTCGTCGATGCGGCGCTTCGGGTGCGGCTCGTACCGCTCCGGCCGGACCCTGGCGGCGTGGGTCGCCTCGCGGCCGACGAGCAGGCTCTCACCGTCCAGGGACACGCAGACGCACGACGGCAGTAGCGGGAAGCCGTCGAACAGCACCGGGCGGGTGCGCCCGTCCTCCTCGTGGATGACGGCGACGGTGTTCGAGGTGCCGAAATCGATCCCGAGGCGGTACCGCACAGCGATCACTCGGGCACCCTACGCCCACGCTCGGCGTCCGGAACGTCGCAGACGGTTTGCTGACAGATCATCCGCTCCCCGGTGCATTGATACGCTCGAAGGTATGACCGCACCGACGCGGGTCGAGCCTGACCTCTCGTTTCTGCTCGATCACACCAGTCACGTCCTGCGCACGCAGATGGCCGCGGCACTGGCCGAGATCGGCCTGACGCCGCGGATGCACTGCGTGCTCGTGCACGCGCTCGGCGCCGAGCGCACCCAGATCCAGCTGGCCGAGATCGGCGGCATGGACAAGACGACGATGGTCGTGACCGTCGACGCCCTGGAGAAGGCCGGCTACGCGCAGCGGCGCCCGTCCAGCACCGACCGGCGGGCCCGGATCATCGCGGTGACCCCGGCCGGGGCGCAGATCGCGGCGCGCAGCCAGCAGATCGCGGACGGCGTACACGCCGCCGCGCTGGACTCCCTGCCGGCCGCGGAGCGCGACGTGCTGGTGCGGGCCCTGACCCGCCTGACCACGGGACACCTCGCCGCCCCGGTCGAGGCGCCGGGCGTCCGCAGGGCACGCGCCGCCGCGCTGTAGGTCACCTGCCCCTGTAGGTCACATACCTCTTGTAGGTCACATGCTTCTTGTAGGTCACATGCGGATGGTTCCGTAGCGGACTATCTGTTACGGTCGAACCATGGACACCAACCGTGGGGCGGCCCTCGCCGTCCTGGCCACCGGCATGCTCATGACCGTCCTGGACGGCAGCATCGTCACCGTCGCGATGCCCGTCATGCAGGCCGACCTCGGCTTCACCGCGTCCGGACTGACCTGGGTCGTCAACGCGTACCTCATCGCGTTCGGCAGCCTGCTGCTGCTCGCCGGGCGCCTCGGTGACCTGCTCGGCCGCCGCCGGATGCTCCTTGCGGGCACGTTCGTCTTCGTGCTCGCGTCGGTCCTGGCCGGCCTCGCGACCAGCCCGGCCATGCTGATCGCGGCCCGCTTCCTGCAGGGCGCCGGCAGCGCCATGTTCAGCGCCGTCAGCCTCGGCATCATCGTCACCCTGTTCCCCGCCCCGGCCGAGCGCGCCAAGGCGTTCGGGGTGTTCGCGTTCACCGGCGCCGCCGGCGCCTCCATCGGCCAGGTCCTCGGCGGCGTCCTCACCGACCTGCTCAGCTGGCACTGGATCTTCCTGATCAACGTGCCGATCGGCGTTGCCGCGTTCGTGCTGACCTTCCCGTTCGTGCCCGCCGACCGCGGCCTCGGCCTGCGCGCCGGCGCCGACGTCCTCGGCGCGTTCCTCGTCACCGCCGGGCTCATGACCGGCATCGCCGCGGTCGTGCAGTCCACCGGCCGCGTGCTCTTCTCCGTGGCGGCGGTGCTGCTGCTGGCCGGGTTCGTGGCCCGGCAGGCCACCGCCCGCACCCCGCTCATGCCGCTGCGCGTGCTGCGCTCCCGCCAGGTCGCGGGCGCAAATGTCCTGCAGATCCTGATGATCGGCGCGATGTTCTCCTTCCAGATCCTGGTCGCCCTGTACATGCAGCGTGTCCTGCACTACACCGCCCTGCAGACGGGGCTGGCGATGCTGCCCGCCGCCCTCGCGATCGCCGTGGTGTCCCTCGTCGTGTCGGCGCGGGTGATCGCCCGCTTCGGCGAGCGGGTCACCCTGATCGCCGGCCTGGCGCTGCTGGTCCTCGCAATGGCGTGGCTGACCAGGCTGCCGGTCGACGCTCGCTTCGCCCCCGACCTGCTGCCGGTGATGCTGCTCATCGCCGGCGGCGGCCTGGCCCTGCCGGCGATCACGGGCCTGGGGATGTCCGGCGCCCGGGCCGACGACGCGGGGCTGGCGTCCGGGCTGTTCAACACCACCCAGCAGCTGGGCATGGCGCTGGGGGTGGCGGCGCTGTCGACGGTCGCGGCGTCGCGGACCGCGGGCGGCTCGCTGCGGGCGCGTCGGAGGCGGTGGCGCTGACGGCCGGGTACCGGCTGGCGTTCACGGTCAGCGCGGCGCTGCTGGTCGCGTCGATCGCGGTCGCCGCGCTGGTGCTGCGCTCGCCGGCGGCGCCGGGGGCCGGGAATTCCGGCTCGGTGGCTGCGTCGGCCGCCGGAGAGTCGGGCTCGGCGGCGCTGACTGCCGGGGAGTCGAGCCCGGCCACGCTGTCGGCCGCTGCCGTCGACGCGCCTGCGCCGTCGACCGCAGCGGCAGGCCCGGAAACGAGGCCAGCGCCTGCATCTCGGTGATCGACGTCGCGTTCTGGCCGCGGGGACGGCCGCCCCGCGACTTCGATCACGGCGGGCCGCCCGGCGGCGTCCGGTGGTCTGAGGCGCCTCGGTGATCGAAGTCGCGGGATGGCCGCGGGGACGGCCGCCGCGCGACTTCGATCACCGAGGCGCCGGGTGGCGTCCGTTGGCCTGGGGTGCCTCGTGATCGAAGTCGCGGGATGGCCACCCGAGCGGCCGCCCCGCGACTTCGATCACGGGATGTCGGAGGTGCCGGCTTCGGGTTCGCTGCGAGCGGCCGTCCGTGCTTTGCCGAGCCCGGCACGTCTTCGACCGGACCCGGCACCCCCGACTTCCCGTGATCGAAGTCGCGTTCTGGCCGCGTGGACGGCCGCCGCGCGACTTCGATCACGGGAAGTCGCGTAGTGGAAGGGCCTCGCCCGTGAGCGGCCGGGCGCGGGGCGTGGGGCGGGTGGTCAGACGGAGCAGTGCTCGGAACATCGAGTCGCAACTTCCACTCTAACTCTATACACTGTATAGCGTGATTGTTGTTCGAGACATCCGCAAACGCTACGACGGGCGCGCCGCACTCGACGGCGTCGACCTCACCGTCGAGGCCGGGACCGTGCACGGGCTGCTGGGGCCCAACGGTGCCGGCAAGACCACCCTGGTCCGCATCCTCGCCACCCTGGTCCGCCTCGACGCGGGCACGGCCACCGTCGCCGGGCACGACGTGCGGCGCCACCCCGGGCGGGTCCGCGCCGCGATCGGGCTCGTCGGGCAGCACGCCGCCGTCGACGAGCTGCTCAGCGCCCGGCAGAACCTCGTCATGTTCGGGCGGCTCAGCCACCTCGGCCTGGCCGCCGCGCGGCGCCGCGCGGACGTGCTGCTGGAGCAGTTCGGGCTCGCCGACGTGGGGGAGAAGCCGGCCAACCAGTTCTCCGGCGGGATGCGCCGCCGCCTCGACCTCGCCGCGGGGATGATCCTCACCCCGAAGGTGCTGTTCCTGGACGAGCCGACCACCGGCCTGGACCCGCACGGCCGCGCCGAGGTGTGGACGGCCGTGCGGCGGCTCGTCGCGGGCGGCACCACAGTGCTGCTCACCACCCAGTACCTCGACGAGGCCGACCAGCTCGCCGACCGGGTCACCGTCATCGACCACGGCAGGGTCATCGCCGACGGCACGCCCGCCGACCTCAAGGGCGCCGACCGGCTTGAGGTGGTTACAAGCGCCACCGACATGGTGGCGGCCCGCTTGGCCGTGCTCGGCCCGGTCACGGTTGACGGCGACAGGGTCAGCGTCGCCGTCCACGACCGGATCGCCGCGCTCACCCTCGCCGCCGCGCTGCCCGACGTCGAGGACATCACCGTGCGCCGCCCCACCCTCGACGAGGCATTCCTGAAACTGGTGACCGCATGAACCTCAGATGGACAATGCACGACGGCTGGGTCATGACGCAGCGGGAGCTGGCGCACCTGGCCCGGCAACCCGCACAGATCGTGGTCATGCTGCTGTTCCCGGTGCTGCTGGTGCTCATGTTCGGGTTCGTCCTCGGCGGCGGCATGAGCGTCGCCGGCGGCGGCGACTACCGCGAATACCTGCTGCCCGGCATGTACGCGATGACGATGCTGTTCGGGGTCGAGTCGACGTTCGCCGCGATCGCCACCGACACCGGCCGCGGCGTCACCGACCGGTTCCGGTCCCTGCCGATGGCACCCTCGGCGCAGGTGACCGGCCGGGCCGTCGCCGACCTGCTCACCTCCGCGCTCGGGCTGCTGGTCATGCTCGGCTGCGGCCTCGCCGTCGGCTGGCGCTGGCACGACGGGCTCGCCGGCGCGCTCACCGCCGTCGGCCTGCTGCTGTGGCTGCGCTTCGCGGTGCTGTGGATCGGTATCTACCTCGGGCTGCTCAGCGGCAACCCGCAGCTGCTCGTCGCCGTGCAGATCCTGGTGTGGCCGGTCGCGTTCCTGTCCAGCGCGCTCGCCTCACCGCAGGACATGCCCGCGTGGCTCGGCACGCTGTCACACTGGAACCCGCTGTCCGCCACCGCGGACGCGACCCGCGCCCTCTTCGGCAACCCCGGCGGCGGCGCGACCTGGCCGGCGCTGCTGTGGCCGGCGGTCCTCACGGTCGTGTTCGTGCCACTGTCCATCCGGCAGTACCGAAGACTGTCGCGGTAGGCGGTAGAGTGGACCGTTCGGGCATCAAAAAAGGCGCCCTCGGGCGCCTGACTGATGGAAATGTTAGCCGACTGGAGACGGGTTGTCAAACGCATCCGAGCTCGCAATTGAGCAAGCGCATCTCACGATGCTGTACGGGCACCTCGACACGCTGCGGGAGGAAGCGGCCGGCCAACTGCAACGGGCACTGCTGCAGACCGGCGGCACGCCCGGCGACCGATCCCACCGGGACTCGGCGACCGCGCTGTACGCCGACCGCATAGCCCAGTACAGCGCCGTGGAGAACGGGCTGTGCTTCGGCCGCCTCGACTTCCACGACGACGATGAGGTCCGCTACATCGGCCGGATCGGCATCTTCGACGAAGCAAACGACTACGAGCCGCTGCTCATCGACTGGCGGGCCCCCGCCTCACGAGCGTTCTACCTGGCCACCGCCGCCGCACCGGAAGGGGTGCGGCGGCGCCGCCACATCCGCACCGAGCGGCGCACCGTCACCGGCGTCGACGACGAGGTCCTCGACCTCGCCGAGGCGCACCACACCGGGCGCGGCGCACACGACGGCGTCGCCGGCGAAGCCGCGCTGCTCTCGGCGCTGAACGCATCCCGTACCGGCCGGATGAAAGACATCGTCGAGACGATCCAGGCCGAACAGGACCACGTCATCCGCGCCGACCTCAACGGCGTCCTGGTCGTGCAGGGCGGCCCCGGCACCGGCAAGACCGCCGTCGCGCTGCACCGCGCCGCGTACCTGCTCTACACGCACCGGCAGATGCTGTCCTCCCGGGTCGTGCTCATCGTCGGACCCAACCCGACGTTCCTGCGCTACATCGGACAGGTCCTGCCGTCCCTCGCCGAGACCGGCGTCCTGCTCGGCACCATGGGTGACCTGTTCCCCGGCATCGTCGCGCACACCGACGAACCCGCCGAGATCGCCGAGGTCAAGGGCCGCGCCGCCATGGCCGACGTCCTCGCCGCCGCCGTCCAGGACCGCCAGCGCGTCCCGGACGAGGCCGTCGCGATCCACCTCGACATCCTCGACGGCGCCGCCGTCATGCTCGACCCCGAGGTCATCGCCGACGCCCGCGACCAGGCCCGCCGCTCCGGCAAACTGCACAACCTGGCCCGCCCCGCCTTCGACACCGAGATCATCCACGCGTTGTCGCTGCTGGTCGCCGACACCATCGGCATCGACCCGTACGCGGATGACCCCCTCGGCGGCGACGACGCCCCCGGCGACCCGCAGATCCTCGACGAGGCCGACCTCGCCGAGATCCGCCGCGAGCTGCGCGGCGAGGCCGAGGTCCTCGGCGCACTGGACTGGCTGTGGCCGATCCTCACCCCGCAGCAGCTCGTCGCCGGCCTGTTCGCCTCCTCCTCCAGGCTGCAGTCCGCGGGCGCCCCGCCGCAGTTGAAACGCTCCGCCCGCTCCGGGTGGACCCCCGCCGACGTGCCGCTGCTCGACGAGGCCGCGGAACTGCTCGGCGAGGACGACACCATCCGCGAGATCATCGCCGAACGGCAACGCAAACGGCAGATCGCCTACGCCGAAGGCGCCCTGGAGATCGCCTTCGGGTCCCGGTCCATCGACGTCGAGGACGAGGACGACCCCGAGCTGCTGTCCGTCACCGACCTGCTCGAGGCCGACCGGCTCGCCGAACGCCAGGACGAGGCATCCGCCCTCACCCCGGCCGAACGCGCCGCCGCCGACCGCAAGTGGGCCTTCGGCCACGTCATCGTCGACGAGGCCCAGGAACTGTCACCGATGGCCTGGCGGCTGCTCATGCGCCGCTGCCCGTCCCGCTCGATGACCGTCGTCGGCGACGTCGCCCAGACCGGCGACCTCGGCGGCGCCGCCTCCTGGGCGTCCGCGCTCGACCCGTACGTCCCCGGCCGCTGGCGGCTGCGGGAGCTCACCGTCAACTACCGCACCCCCACGGAGATCATGGCCGTCGCCGCCGGAGTCCTCGCCGGCATCGACCCCGACCTGGAGCCACCACGCTCCGTGCGGGCCTCCGGCGTCGACCCATGGATCCGCGGCGTCGCACCGTCCCGCCTGCCCGACGCGCTCGCCGAGGCCGCCGTGGCCGAGGCCGCACTGGCCGGCGACGGACGCCTCGGCGTCATCCTGCCCGCGGGTTCCTTCGCGGATCTGGTACCGGCGGTGCTCAAGGTCCTGCCCGACGCCGCCGTGGGCGACGAACCCGAACTCGCCGCGAAGGTCGTCGTCCTCACCGTCAAACAGGCCAAGGGCCTCGAGTTCGACGGCGTCATCGTCGTGGACCCCGACCGCATCGCCAACGAGTCACCCCGCGGCGCCAACGACCTCTACGTCGCCCTGACCCGCGCCACCCAGCGCCTCGGCGTCCTGCACCCCGGCACCCTCCCGGACTCGCTGCATGCCGTGGTAGGCATATAACGTTGACCGGGTGATTTTCGACGTGCTCGCCGAACCGGCGCGGCGCCGCATCCTGGACCTGCTCCTGGAAGGCCCGCAGCCGGTCGGCGAGCTCACCGCCCGCACCGGCCTGACCCAGCCCGGCACCTCCAAACACCTGCGGGTGCTGCGAGAGGCCGGGCTCGTCACCGTCCGGCAGGACGCCCAACGCCGCTGGTACGAACTCGTCCCCGAACCCCTCGCCGAACTCGACGCGTGGCTGACGCCCTACCGGCGGCTGTGGACAGCGCACCTCGACGCGCTCGAACGCGTCCTGGACGAAACAGCGGGGGACACCCCTGGAAGCTTCTCGGTGGGAGCGTGATGGGTCGGACTCCAGCACGCTCACCGAACCGGCGCCGACCCGGGATGCCTAGTCCCGTGCCGACCTGTCCGTGAGCGTAGCAACCCCCCGGATGAACCCTCCGTCGGCGGGGTCCACCTGTGCAGTCCACCCCAGTTTCCCCAGTTGACCGGCGAGCCCAGCGGCGTCATGGAAGAGTTTGACGACCTCGTGCTCGCTGCCGTCCTTCAACCTGCGCAGCACCGTCTCCCGGCCACCGGGCGCCGCCCGCTCCGTGCGCCGCTCCGCCGCGTCCGTGTCCACGAACACCACCCGACCTCCTGGCCGCACCGCCGCGGCGACCGCCGCCCAGAACGCCGCGAACCGCTGCGGCGGCACGTGCGACAACCAGAACGCGAAGAACACCGTGTCGTACCGCGCCTGCGGGCGCCACGCGAACAGGTCCTCCTGGCGGAACGTCGCCGTCAGCCCCGCCGCCTCCAACCGCCGCTGCGCGATGTCCAGCATCTCCGGCGCCCCGTCCACCGCCGTCAGCTGCGCGGCGCGCGGCGCCAGCCGCACCGTCCACTGGCCCGTGCCGCACGCCAGCTCCAGCACGTCCCCGCCGATCGGCAGCTCGTCGACCAGGTTGGTCAGGGAGCTGAACCCCCGCTCGTCGTACACCTCGTCGTACTCCGGGGCCCTCGCCCGGTAGTACGCCAACTGCCCGTCCAGCAACCCGTCCAGCCCATCTGACATATCGGACAGTCTATGCCGATACGGTGAACCCGGAAGATGTCGAGAACCTGGCCACGGCTCCGTCCCAGCGTCGACCCACCGACGCAAGGAGGCAACGACCGTGCAGCCCAACGAGATCCACGAGGTGCTCAACCGACCGCTCAGCCAGGAACTGCTGGCCCGCGACCTGACCCGCCTCGCATACGTCGCCAAGGACGGCACACCTCGCACCATCCCGATCGCCTTCACCTGGAACGGCTCGACGATCGTCATGTGCACCACGAAGAACGCCCCGAAACTTCACGCGCTGCGCGCCGCCCCAGCGGTCGCCCTGACCATCGACACCGAGGTCCACCCGCCGAAGATCCTGCTCATCCGCGGCCACGCCGAACTCGACGTCGTCGACGGCATCCCGGAGGAGTACCTGCAGATGAACGGCACCTACCAGATGACACCCGAGCAGCGCGTGCACTGGGAGGCCGAGATCCGCTCCCTCTACGACGGCATGGTCCGCATCGTCGTCACCCCGACCTGGGCGAAGCTCATCGACTTCGAAACGACACTGCCGAGCGCGGTGGAGGAACTGGTCCGGCAACGCGCCGAACGCCAGCGCGCCTCAACTCCGTGACCGCACCCGACGCGGCGCGGCGCCGCGCGTGGCCCGGCTGCCCACCCGACGCCGGCCTGATGCAGCACGGGTTCGCGTCGCGGTGGGCCCGGTTCCACACGCTGCCCGACGCCAAGCGGTACGCCACCACCGACGCCGAACACGCGGAGATCCTGCACCGGCACCGCACGCTGCTGACGGAACTCGTGGGGGAGACCGGTCGGGGCGGCGGTCCGCTGACGGTGGTCACCTGCCCGTGGTCGGCGACCGCGCGGCCGACGCCCCGCGACACCACGGTCGCCGCCACGACACCCGGCGCTGTGTACTGGCGCAGCGACGACCTCGCGACCGAACACGGCTTCCGCTTCTGACGGCACCACTACGTCGCCGGCATGAGGCTCGACGACCCGCTCCTGGACTCACTCCTGCGCTGCGGCGCGGACGACATGACGGCCGACGTCCTGCTGACCGACGCCGCCTGCACGTGGATTTGCCATCCCTACGACTGCGGCGCGGACACCTTCACCGGCAGCGCCACGGCCCGCGACCGGCACTGCGACTGGCTGCCGCCGAGGTGACCCTCGCTCAACGCACCGTCCAGCGGTAGATCTGCCCGTCCCGCACCTCGTAGAAGTCCGGCGCCGTGGGCACCGGCCCCTCCGCGAGCCGGGCCAGCACCTTCGTGCGCCCCCGCATCGCCACGCCCGGCTCGCTCCAATGCAAGTACGGATGCAGGAACGCCTTCACCAGCACCCAGTCCTGCCGCTCGACCGCACCGATCACGTCCCGAACGATCCGCTCCATCCGTTACCTTTCAGTGCGCTCCAGGGAGCACACGATCGGAGGTCCTACCTTGCGGTGGGACGGTCCCGGTCTGACCGGCGGGTGCCGTGCCGCGTTTCCGCACTCCCGCTCTGACCGAGGACGGCCTTCCCGCCAAAGACACTCAACCGCCAGCAGTTGACAACTGCGACACAGGGGGAGCGGGGGAGGCTGCCAACCGCCTCTGCTACGCCCACTTCCCTGCGACTCGGCGGGCGCCGGGTCGGCGCATGGCGCTACGCCCACCCGCGCGGCAGCACCGCCGTCCAAAACACGATGCTGCTCCGCCTCACGACGCTGTTGTGCCGGATGCGGCCCGCCTGCCCGCCTGACGCCCCCGCCGCCTCAGCGCAGCATCGCCTCCGGCACCCGCAGGTCCGCAGCCGCATACAGGTCGGTGACCTCCTGCGGGTCGTCGCCGGCGGTCACCGTGGCGACGCGGTCCATGAGCTCGTCGTAGTCGGCGCCGGTCTCGCCCTTGTACGCGGCGCCCATCCGGCCCCACTCGTCCCACGGCAGCAGCTCCACCTTGTTGAGCGCGGCGAGGTCGCGCACCGCATTGCCCTGGATTTCGGCAGGGCCGAAGTTGTCGGTGCCGGCGACGCCGAACTTCGCCGCGTCGATGCGGCCCTCCCGCCACGCGGTCCACGCCTCACCGCCGGTCAGGAACAGGCCGTCGGTGAGGTCCTCGGGGTGCGGCAGCACCGTGCCGCCGATGATCTCCGTGTCGGTGCGGACCCACCGGCCGTCGCGGTGGTGCTCGACGACCCAGTGGTCCAGGCCCAGACCGGGCTGGAAATAGGTGGCGAACCCGCATCTGGCGCGCGCCGGGATGCCACGCCAGCGCAGCAGCGCGACCGTGAGCACCGCGAAGTGCCGGCACGTGCCGACGACCCGCCGGGCGGCCTCGCGGGGCACGTGCAGCGGCGTGTCGTCCAGGCGCAGGATCGCCGCGACGATCCGGTCGGCGTGTCGCAGCTGGTTGTCCGCGAACCGTGCCTCGGGCAGGTCCAGCCCGGATGTCTCGTCGCGGTGCACGATGAGGGTGTGCGCGAGCCGGTTGATGCCGTCGGCGTCGGCGGGCACCGCCTCGAGGGCGGCGGGCGGCACGGAAGACAGATCGGTGAGCGGTCCAGGCGTGGTGTAGTCGATCCCCGTCATGCCGAGGAACCTACCGCCGGGGTACGACACTTTCCCGTCGATCTAGTTGACATAATGTGCATTATCGAACATCCAGAGGGACGCTCCGATATCCTGCCGTGCGTGCGTCATGTCGTCGCGTCGAGCTTCGACGCCAGCGCCTACCTCGGCGCCCTGCCGCAGTTCGCCGGACAGTTGCCGACCGGCGCGGCACGGTTCGCGACCGACCCGGGCCACTACGACCTCGCGGGCTCGCGGTGCGTCAAGGACCTCGCTGTCAGCGAACTGCTGCACGACGGACCGGCGGGCACCGTGCGCATCCGGTACGCCGGCAATCCGTGGAAACACGACGAGGACCTGATCGTGCAGTACACCGGCGTCACCCGCCTCGACGTCGACGCGGGTGACCCCTCCGAGGGGTCCGGCAAGGTCTACGGGCCGGGCCTGATCGGTCACATCATGCTGGACGAGATCCTGCCCGCGCCGGAAGGCTGCCGGCACGAGATCGCCGGGCACCGCGGCCGGGTCGTCGTGGTCTGCGCCGACCTGACCGCGACCTGGGTGCGGGTGCCACGCCCCGACGACCCGCCGCCCGGCTCCTGGACGCCGGTGCTGGCACTGGGTGACCGCTGGCACTGGCTCGGCCGCACGCCCGACGGCACGTGGGTGGTCGGTGTCCCCCACCGCCGCGCCGACCCCGCCGAGGACAGCCTGGACACGCTCCTGGAGGTCCTCGCCGGGTCGTGGCCCGCGACCGCGCGGCGCTGGTCGGGCCTGCCCCCGCAGGCGCCGGCGCTCCAGACGATCGTGCGTCACGCGCTGGTCTGCGGGGACTGGCGTGCCCGCTTGGCGCTCGAATGGCTCGAGCAGGGTCTTCCCATGTCCGAGGACCTGGCCGGCGCGCTCCAGGTGGTGCAGGACGATCGCCGGTACGGGCAGCGGGAACGGCACCGTGCGCGGCGGCTGTGGAAGTCGTACCGTCGAGATGCGGGTCACTGACCGTGATGGATTTCCGGATGGGTGTGCTAGATCGGCGCAGGTCGGCACGAATGTCCCCCACTTGGGTGACGGCACGCTAGGTGATCGGCGTATGCAGCCGCTACCCTGTGCGTATGCGTGAGGTGCGCAAGGAGCGGGTCACGGTGACGATGCCCGCCGATGAGGCTGCCGCGGTGCGGCGGTTCGTGGATGCGGGTGGCGCGGAGTCGGTGTCGGCGTATGTGGCCGAGGCCGTGCGTGGCCGGCTGGCCCGGGACCGGGCGTTGCTGGCGTTGAACGAGCTGTATGCGCGGCGTGGGGTGCGCATGGACCCGGAGCACCACGCGTGGGCGCGTGAGGTGCTGGGGGTGGCAGCACCCGCCGGGCCGGTGTCGTGACCGCCGTGGGCGGCCGCATCCTGGACAGTTCGGCGATTCTGGGGTTCGTGGCCGGCGCGCCGTACAGCTCGGCGATCGTGTGGCACGCGGTGGACCAGGGTGTGGTCCTTGCGGTGCCGGCGGCGGCGCTGGCCGAGGCGTGGGCGCAGACGTCGCCCAAGGACTACGACGTGCTCAAGGTGTTGCTGAGCCTGCCGGTGGTGGTTGTGGACGACCTGACCGCCGCTGACGCCGTGGACAGTGGCGCGCTGTTCTCCGGTGAGGGCGGTCCCGCTCTGGTGGCGGCCGCGCATGTGGTACGCCGTGCGCAGGCTCGTCCGGGCTGGGCGATCGTCACGGACCGCCCGGAGGTGCTGCGGACCCTCGACCCGTATGCGGAGATCGACGAGCTGCCGTGAGTGCTTGATCCTGTCGTACGGTGTGTCGCGTTCGGAAAATGTCGTACCTGACTGGTAGAACGTTTCCGACACATGTTCGATTGAGGAGGGTGCGATGGTAGCCGCGCGGACCGCGGCCGGGGGCTTGTCGACGGTGGAGCTGGAGCAGATCCGGGACACCCTCGCGGCCGGCCGGAAGCCGAAGGTCGTGTTCACGGAGGCTGCCGGCCAGATTGCCGGGCAGCTGGGGCAGGTCGTGCAGTTGACCGACCCCGAACTGTCCGAGGAGTGGGTGGTCGTCCGGTTCGGCCGGGACGAGCTGCCCTTCTCCCCCGCTGATCTGAAGATCGCACCGAAGGCGGCGCCGGCGCGTCGCACCCCGACCGTTCCAGCACCTCGTGAGGAGACCCCCGTGGCCGCGCCGTCCACCGTCGAGCCGTCCACCGACCCTGCCCCGGCCGACGTCGCCGCCGAGCCCGGCGCGGCCGCCGCACCGGTCGAGCCGTCCCCTGCCCCGGCGAAGGACGTGGCAAAGGACGTGGCAAAGGACAAGGAGCCGGTGAAGGAGTCCGCGGGGGTGCCGGCGCCGAGGGCGACACCGGCGAAGAAGGCGGCGGCGAAGCCGAAGGCGCCGGCGGGGTTGACGGTGACCCTGGCGTATGCGGACGGTGAGTGGACCGTCGCGGCCAACCAGGGGGCGAAGTCCCTTGCGAAGCCGTATGTCATCAAGGCCAGCGAGGCGTTGAAGATGGTCGGGATGCTCGACGTGCCGGGCGTGCACGAGGCGGTCGAGGAGATCGTGTCGGCCGCGCGGGCCGAGGCGGAGTCGCAGGCGGAGCGGCTGCGGGCGGAGCTGGCCGAGATCGAGGCCCGCCTGGCTGAGCTCCGCGAGGCCGAGTGACGGGACCGAGTGACGGGACCGAGTGACGGGACCGAGTGACGGGGCCTGGCAACGGACCTGGGGAACAGACCGGGAAACGAGCTGGGTAGCGAGGCACGGTAGCGCCGCTGCGGGGCAGGCCGCAGCGGGCACGGCGCGTGGGCCGGTGAGGTGAAGAAGGCCGGGTAGCGCGAGGACACGATCCGCCCTCAGGTTCGGTGACGGTGAGGGCGGATCGGTGCGGCACCCCGTCGTGCCGGGTCAGCGGCCTGTGTCCGCGGTCCGGCAGAGGGATTTGCGTGGCAGCGCAACAGCGCTACCGTTCCGGGGTCGAATTCGGACTCAACGGTGGCGGGGCATGACGGACGTGGAGCAGGGCGCGGCAGACCCCACAGCGAGTCCCGCGGTAGGCGGACCGGGCGTTCGGGTGGGGGTCTCCCCCGCCGCGCCGGCCGAGCCGACGACGGCACCGGCCGAGCAGGCCGCGGTGGCGACTGCGGCTGCGCTTGCCGAGGCGCGGCCGGCTGGGTCAGGGCTTGCCGCGTCGTCGGGGTCGCCGTTGGAGTCGCCGGCTGGGACGGCGGGCGCCGGGACTGCCGGGACGGCCGCCTCGGGTGTGCATGCCGACCCGGGAGGACCCGCTCGAGGCGCCGCGGCGGCTGCCGGTGAGCCTGCCGGACCGACCGCGATGGCCGGGCGGGCCGACGTGGCAACGTCGTCCGGGCCCGCCGCAGCGGCTGCGTCTGCGGCGGCGGCAGCCGAGCCCGCCGCAGCCGCTGAGCCGGTGGCGGTGGCGGTGGCGGTGGCGGAGCGTGGCGCAGCGGCTGAGTCTGTGTCGGTGGTGGCGGAGCGGGGCGAGGCGGCTCCCCCGGGTGCGCACGCCGACCCGGCTGCTGCGGCCAGGGTTGACGCGGTCACTGCCGGACTGGCCGCGGCGAGTGAGCGGGCCGACGTGACCACGGTGACCGGGGGCCTTGGGCCTGCCGGAACTGCCGTGGTGGCAGGGCGGGCCGACGTGACCACCGTGACCGGGGGCGTCGGGCCTGCCGGAACTGCCGTGGTGGCAGGGCGGGCCGATGCACCCACCACATCGTCGGCGGCACCCAGAGAGGCTGCACCCGCTGGGGCCGCCGGCGTGGGCGGCGGTGGGCCGTGGCGGGCGCCGGGGACGTGGCGGTTTCTGCTGGTGCTGGCCAGGGCCGTGGTGATGCCGGTGGCGCGGTTGCGGGTGACCGGGGACGTGCCGCAGGCGTTGCGGGACGGGCCGGTGATTTTCGCGGCGAATCACATCGGGCCGTTCGATCCGGTGGCGATCAGTGCGGCGTGCCGGGTGGCGCGGCTGGCGCCGCGGTTGATGGCGACGGGCGGGTTGTTCCGGGCGCCGGTGGTCGGGTCGGTGATGCGGGCCGCGGGGCACATCAGGATCAACCGGCGGCAGGCGGACGTCGGCAACGCCGTCGACGTGGTCGCGGACGCGGTCGCGGTCGGGTCGCACGTGCTGGGGTATCCGGAGGGGCGGATCACGCTGGATCCGGGGATGTGGCCGGAGCGGGGGAAGACGGGGCTGGCGCGGATCGCGTTGCGGACGGGGGCGCCGGTGGTGCCCGTGGCGCAGTGGGGTGCGCATGAGGTCGCGGCGTGGGGCGGGTTCGGGCCGACGATGCGGACGCTCGGCCGGTCGTTGCTGCACCGGCCGGTGGTCCGGGTGCATTTCGGCGCGCCGGTCGACCTGTCGGACCTGGACGTGGCGACGCCGGGGGCGGCGCAGCGGGCCACAGACCGCATCATCGACGCGATCACGGCGGATCTGGTCAGGTTGCGGGTGGAGGAGCCGAGGCTGCCGCGGTACGTCGATCCGGTCCGGCCGTTGTCGATGCAGCGCCGGCACCGGCCCGCCCGCTGAGCGCGGCGGCAGAAGCCGGTGGGCGGAGCATGAAGACGTCGACCGGGTCCTGGGTCTGCACGACGAACTCGTGCCGCTCGTAGAGGCGGAGCGCGGCGCTGCCCTGTAGCACGTTGAGCCGGACGGGAAGGCCGTCGGCGTCGCGCAGGACGGTGCGGAGCACGGCGGTGCCGATCCCCCGGCCCTGCAGGGCAGGGTCGAGGTAGAAGTGCTCCAGCCAGCGTTCGGGCCCCGCTGGGCGCAGCGCGACGCAGCCGGCGAAGGTGCCGGCGGCGAGGATGACGGTGGTGTGCCGCGGGGTGTACGAGTCGCGCAGCCGCTGCCGGACACGGTGCTCGTCGAAGCGGCCGAGGCGCTCCAGGTCCGCGCGGAGCACGACGGCCCGGAGTTCGGCGATCGGTTCGACGTCCGCGGGGGTGGCGGGTCGGGCCGTCCACTGCGCGGGCATGGCCGAAGTATCGCAGGGGCGTCGCGCCGGGGTGGGACCCGAAGGGCACCCGAACCGAACCTGGTGGACCGCTCCCCCGCGCCGGTGCCCTGCCGACGTGGACACGACAGGTCGGCGCAGGCCGGCGGTGACGCGGCGCGGAGAGGGGCATCGGGGATGAACACGTCTGCCCGCACCCGCAGACGGTGGCGGCTGGCCATCGGTGGCGTGATCGTTGTGTTGCTGTCCGTGGCGGGGCTCGGGGTCGTCGGGGTGGCCAGGACGCGGCACGCGGCGGAGACGGTGGCGCGGTCCACGGCGTTGTCGGACGCGTACGCGCGGGCGAACAAGGCGATCGCCGAGGAGGAGTCCCTGGAGCGCAAGTACCGCCTGGACCGCGGTGACGAGGTGCGGGCGCGGCACGCGATCGCGGGTGCGGCGCTGCATTCGGCGTTGTCGGACGTGGAGTCCCGTGGCGGGGCGACGGACCGGGACCTGGCGTTGCGGTTGCGGCACGTGCACGACGAGTACGGGTATGCGGTGCTGCGGGTGTTCGCGGCGGTCGACAACGGGGACCTGGTCGAGGCGGCGCGGATCAACAACAACGACGTCGACCGGATCTTCTACCAGCTCGGTGCGGAGATCCAGCGGGCGGCGGATCTGCATGCGGGGCGGGCGACCGCGGCGATCGAGGAGCTGCGGCGGGTGGAGGCGCTGGTGTTCGCGGCGCTGCTGGGTGCGGTCGGGGTCGGTGGGGTGCTGCTGATCGGGCTGGGGCTGATGGTGATGCGGTACCAGAACACGATGATGGCGCAGGCGGACCGGCATGAGCACGCGGCGCGGCACGACGCGTTGACGGGGTTGCCGAACCGGACGCTGTACACGGAGCGGCTGGAGCAGGTGCTGGCGGTGCGTGATGCGGTGGTGACGGTGATGCTGCTGGATCTGGACCGGTTCAAGGAGGTCAACGACACGCTCGGTCATCATTACGGTGATGAGCTGCTGGTGCAGGTGGCGGCGCGGTTGACGGGTGAGGTGCGGGCCGGGGACACGGTGGCGCGGTTGTCCGGTGACGAGTTCGCGGTGCTGCTGCCGGGTGCGGACGTGGACCACGCGAGGAGCCTCGCCGGGCGGTTGCAGGAGCGGTTGCATCAGAGTTTCGTGCTGCGGGACGTGACGGTGGACGTGGAGGCGAGCATCGGTATCGCGGTGCGGGACGCGGCAGCGGCCGCGAGGTCCGCGGATGAGCTGCTGCGTGCGGCGGACGTCGCGATGTATGAGGCGAAGGACACGAAGCACGGCGCCGTGGTGTACGAGCCGGCGACGACCGCTGCCCCGCCGAGCCGGCTGCTGCTGCTCGGTGATCTGCGCCGGGCGTTGTCGGAGCGGGAGGAGCTGGAGCTGTACTACCAGCCGAAGATCGCGCTGGCGACCGGAGAGCTGTGCGGGGTGGAGGCGCTGATCCGGTGGCATCATCCGACGCGGGGCATGGTCGTGCCGGGTGAGTTCGTGCCGATGGCGGAGAACACGGGGCTGATCAACCTGTTGGCGACGCATGTGCTGGCGCGGGCGGTCGCGCAGGCGGCGGCGTGGCGGGCGTCGGGTGTGGACGTGCCGGTGGCGGTGAACCTGTCGCCGCGGTGCCTGACGGACGCGACGCTGCAGGAGCGGGTCGAGGGGCTGCTGGTGCAGCATCGGCTGCCGGCGCGGCTGCTGCGGCTGGAGGTGACGGAGAGCGCCGTGATGGCGAACCCGGCGCTGGCCACGGCGACGTTGCGGGGGCTGCACCGGCTCGGGGTGCGGTTGTCGATCGACGACTACGGCACCGGGTACTCCTCGATGGCGTACCTGAAGCAGCTGCCGGTGGACGAGCTGAAGATCGACCGGTCGTTCGTGGTGAACCTGTCCGGCGCCGACGACGATGACGCGGTGCTGGTGCGCTCAGCGGTCGACCTGGGGCACAACCTGGGCATGACGGTGGTGGCGGAGGGGGTGGAGCACGCGGGGCAGGTCGAGGCGCTGCGGCGGCTCGGGTGCGACATCGCGCAGGGGTTCCATTACGCGCGGCCGGAGCCGGCGGACCGCCTGCAACGCTGGCTGCAGCCGGCTCCGGTGCACTGACGGGGCGGGGGTCAGCCGCCTTCGCGGCGGATGCGCAGGTACGCGAGGACCGCTTCGCGGGTGGTCCGCACTCCGAGGGCCTCGCGGGCCTCGGCGATGCGCCGGTTCGCGGTGCGCAGCGACAGGAACTCCGCGGCCGCGGCCGCGGCGATCGTCTCGCCGCCGGCGAGCCGTTCGAGCAGGGCCCGCTGCTCGGGGGCGAGCTGGGGGCCGCTGCCGTCGGGTTCGGGGGTGGTGCCGAGGTCCGCGTCGGGGTCGGTGGTGACGGGGCCGATGCGGGCGAGGTCGGCGAGCAGGGCCCGGCCGATGTCGCCGCCGGCGTCGCAGATCGCGACGATCCCGGCGCCGCGGGCGGCGGCGAGCAGGGCAAGTTCGGCGGTGTCGGCCTCCGCGACGCGCCCGTAGAGGGCGAGGCGGGCGTCGGAGACGTCCCATGCCTGGTCGGTGAGGGCGAACCCTTCGCGGGTGGTCCAGCCGGCCCGGGCGAGCTTGCGCAGCACGGTGGTGGCGTCGCCTCCGGACGCGACCACGTAGCGGGGTGCGTGTGCGGGGTCGCCCGCCATCAGCGGCCCTGACCGGGGGTGCAACCGGTCGGTCGGGGCAGTCCAGCGGGTGTCATCCGCCAACGATGCGGTGCGGAGGTGCAAACGCACAAGAGCACACCATTACTCATCCAAGTTCCTCGATCGCGAGCGCGGCGGCCTCGGTGCGGGTGCGGGCGCCGAGCTTGCGCATCCCGGAGCGGATGTGGGTTTCGACGGTCTCGCGGGAGATGCCGAGCTGCCCGGCGATGCGCCGGGTCGGTTCGCCGTTGGCGACCAGGCGCAGCACGTCACGTTCCCGGTCGGTGAGCTCGTCGCCGGCGCGCCGGCCGCGGGTGTCGCGGCGGATCGCGTGGCGGCGCAGCGCGCGGCGGGTCCGGCCGAGCAGCACGACGAGCCCGGCCTCCTCGGCGAGCCGCTCGGCCTCCAGCAGGGCCGGGACGGCCAGTTCGGCGTCCTCCTCGAGCATGCCCTGGGCGAGCAGACAGCGGACCTCCTCGCGGCGGGCGAGGTCGTGCCAGGCGGCGGCGGCCGCGGCGAACAGGTCGGGGGCCTTCCACGCGTCCAGGGTCGCGGCGACGGCGGCGAGGGGCCGGTCCCCGGCGTCGCCGGCGGCGAGGCCGGCACCGCCGGTGTCGCCCGCGTCGTACGCGGCCCAGCGGGCGGTGATGCGGCGCAGCCCGTCGACCAGCGGCGGTGCCGGCAGGTCGGTGGCGCGGCTGGTCGCGTGGTCGGGTTGCCCGTCCAGCCATGCCGCTTCCCGGGTCACCCAGTCCAGGACGGGCCCGGTGGAGGCGGGGCGGCCGGTGAGGGCGTCGAGGCGGGCGCGGGCCGGGGCGAGCAGCCCGCCGTCGGCCTCGGCGAGGCTGGCGGCGGCGACGGCGTAGCCGCGGGCGACGGCCGGCAGGGTCCGGTCGGTGAGGTCACCGGCGCGGCGCACGACCTCGTCGATCTCCTCGCCGCGCAGCGCGTCGCACCACAGTTGCGCGGCGATGAACCGGGTCTGCCACGAGTAGGCGAGGTCACCGGCGCACGCGGCGGCCGCGGCGGCGGCGGCGTTGGACGCCTCGGTGAGGCGGGCGTCGGCGGTGAGGGTCTCCACCAGCAGCCACGCCGACCAGCGGGCGGCCAGCACGTCACCGGCCTGCCCGGCGGCGGACGCGGCGGACGCCAGCCCGTACTCCCAGCCGGGGCGGCGGGTGCCGGCGCGCACGGCGGCGATCGCGGCCCGCAGCCCCGGGTGCGCGGGTGCGTCGCCGTGGACGCGCAGGAGTTCCTCGGCGCGGGTCAGGGCCGCGTCAGGGTCACCGGCGAGGGTGGCGAGGAGCCGGACCCGGTCGCGGGCGCCGAGGACGTCGGCCGGGGCGTCGTCGCCGACGGTGGTGACGGCCTGCGCGGCGGCGGCCGCGTTGCCCTGCTGCAGCAGCGCCTCACCGCGCAGGACCGCGCCGACGGCGCCGATCGCGGGGTCGTCGACCGCGTCGGGGTGAGGACCCGCAGGCAGGAGCCGGGCCGGCCGGCGGCGAGCGCGGCGCGGGCCGCGTCGAGGCGCACGTCGGCGGCGGCGGTGACCCCGGGCAGGTCGCAGGCCAGCAGCAGCAGCTCGGCGCGTTCACCGGTGGACGCGGCGGTGCGGGCGGCGCGGACCGCGACCTGGTACGCGTCGCCGGACGCGCCGGCGGCGGCGAGGTGCCGGGCCGCCTCCCGCGGGACCAGCCCGGCGAGGCGCCGGTGCAGCGCGACCCGTTCGGCGGGTTCGAGCAGGCCGGCGGCGACCTCGGCGGTGTACGGCGACACGGGCGCGGCGATCCCGGCGGCGTCGACCTCGACGAGCCCGGTCGCGGTGAGCTCGGTGATGCCTTCACCGAGGACGGTCGCGGTGACGGGCCGGCCGAGCAGGCCCAGCGCGGCCATCGCGGTGCGGGCGGGGCGGTTGAGGTCGGCGAGGGCCCCGGCGACGGTGTAGGCGAGGCCCTTGTCCGAGTCCAGCGGGGTGCCGCCCTGCGCGACGTGCTTGGCGAGCGCGGACACGGCCAGCGGCACGCCGCCGGCCCGGCGGACCAGGTCGGCCACGACGGCGCTGGACGCGCCGGGCGCGATCTGCCGCACGAGGGCCGCGGCGGCGTCGGCGGGCATCGCGGGCACGTTCAGCCAGGCGGTCGCGGCGGCCCGCAGGACCTGTTCGGCGTCGCCGGGCAGCCGGTGCGGCGTGCGTAACGTGACGGCTATCCGACAGTGTTCCGCGATGGCCGGCAACGCGGCGATCGTGAGCGGATCCGCCCACTGCAGGTCATCCAGGAGCAGCAGACCGTGACGGACCCGGGACCTGACGGCCTCGGCGAGCAGCGGCGCCTCGTGTGACGGCAGTCGCACCCGCACCGCCCGTGACAGCGGCAACGCGGGCACGCCACGCAGCATCGCCAGGGCACCACCGGTGAACACGGTGCCGCGGAACGTCTCTCCGAGGCGTCTGAGCACCGTCGAGCGGCCCGTGCCGGGCGCTCCCGCGACAACCACCAGACCGGGGTTACGCAGGGCTTCAACCGCCGCGGCGACCAGGTCGGCGGGTGGCCACGCGGTGGCACCCACCGTCGCCCGGCCGACCGTCCCGCTGACCGGCACAGCCGCGGCGACTGGCTCGTCAGTCGGTGCCTCAGGCACTTCTCGCCTCCATTCGTGGCACGAACATGGGATCCTGCGCGCGCAGGATATTCGTAATGTGTGTGCCGTACGTGCGTGACATGACGGTCTGATTCCACCCGGGAGCGAGTAATGAGCGAGGACCACCCCTTGGAAACCCGAGGGTACGTCGGCATTCTGGCTGAACACACCGGCCTCGCGCAGTCGGTGATCAGTCTCCCCGGGGACGTATCTGGCCGCGTACCGGGTCTCGGGCCGGGTCGCGGCAGCGCGGTCCGGGGCTGACGACGTGGCTCCAGGACCACTCAGCTCCCGGGTCGCGGACCTGTGCGCGGAGGTCGGCAACCGGCTCGGCGGCGGCGCCCAGGCCCAGGTCGTCGACGTGCGCCGACGGCTCGGCGAGCCGCTGCGGGTCGCGATCGCCGGCCGGCTCAAGTCCGGCAAGTCGACCCTCGTCAACGCGCTCATCGGCCGGCGGGTCGCCCCGACGGAGGTCGGTGAGTGCACCCGCATCGTGACCCAGTTCCGGTACGGCACCTCCGACCGGGTCGACGTCGTCAAACGCAACGGCGCCCGGGTCAGTCTCCCCCTCGACGAGGCGGGCATGATCCCGCAGCGGCTCGGCGTGGCCCGCCACGACGTCGCCTACGTCGACGTGACCCTCACCAGCGACCACCTGCGGGACCTGACCGTCGTGGACACCCCCGGCCTGTCCAGCGCGAACACGTCGGTGTCGGATCAGGCGCGCCGGTTCCTGTTCTCCGAGGCGCCGATCGACGACGACCTGGACTCCGACTCCGCCGGTGCGCTGTCCGGCGCCGAGGCGATCATCTACGTGTTCACGCAGTCGGTCCGTGAGGACGACGTGCAGGCGCTGGAGGCGTTCCGGTCCATCTCCGCGCGGCTGTCCAGCAACCCGATCAACTCCCTGGGCCTGTTCAACAAGGTCGACAAGCTCGCCGGTGGCGGGCAGGACCCGTGGCCGATCGTCGCGCCCCTGGCCGGTGACCAGTCCAAGGTGCTGCGCCGGGTCGTGTCCGATGTGGTACCGGTCGTCGGGCTGCTCGCCGAGACGACCGAGGCGGGCCGGTTGACCGCCGCGGACTGTGAGGCGCTGCGGCAGCTCGCCGCGCTCCCCCAGGGGGAACGCACCGTCCTGCTCGCCTCCGTGGACCTGTTCACGACCCGTGAGTGCGGCATCACCCGCGAGTCGCGGGAGCGGCTGCTGCGGCTGCTGGACCTGTACGGGATCTCCTTCGCGATCGCGCAGCTGGTGAACAAGCCGACCCTCGCGACCGGTGAACTGGTCCGGATGCTGTTCCAGGCGTCCGGGTTCCCGCGGCTGCGGCAGACCCTCGACCACGCGTTCCGGTGGCGGACCGACGCGATCAAGGCCGGGTGGGCGCTGTCGAGCCTGGAGAAGATCGCCAGCCACGCCGAACGCCCCCACGACCGGGAGCTGCTGCGCGACGCGATCGAACGGGTCCTGCAGCAGCCGGAGTCGCACCGGCTGCGCCTGCTCGAGGTCGCGCAGCTCGTCACGACCGGCGCCGTGGACCTGCCCGACCAGATGGAGGGCGAACTGACCCGGCTCGCACTGTCCAACGACCCCGGCTGGATCCTGAACCTGCAAGGATCCGACCGTGACCAGATGGTCCGGGCCGCGTTGGACGCCGCGACCCGGTGGCGGGCCTACGCCGTCGCCGGTGCCAGCCCGTCCCAGTCGCGGGTCGCGCTCGTCGCGCACCGCGGCTTCTACCTGCTGTCCCAACGTATCCGTGGCCAAGCCCGTGTCAACTGAAGGCACCTACCCCCAGGAGCCGACGATGTTCTCGTCCTCCAACAGCCTGCGTCTCGTCGCCGTGGCTGTTGCCCTGATCGTCGCCGTGCTCACCGGCGCCGCGACCGGCCTGCTCAGCGGCGCCCCCGACTGCCCGGCGGCGCCGGCGACGGCGGCCCGCCCCGACGACCGCCAACGGCGGCGCCGGCATCGGCGACTCCGTCAACGGTGGCGGCGGCGCCCCGGGCAGCCGCCGAAACAGCAGCCGACGACGGCCGCCGCGCCGGTCGGGCCGGTCGCGCTGGCCGCGAACGGCGCGTGCACCGCGCAGGAACCGTTCGGGGTCACCGCGGCGCTGACCGCGTTCGTCGGTGCGCTGCTCGTCGGTGCGGCGCTGCTGCTGCTGTTGCTGCTGTCCTCCCGTGGCGGTCCCCGCCAGGTGCAGGTGCCCGTCGCCGCCCGCGGCAACGGGACCGGCCCGGCCGACGCCGACCGGCGGGCCCTCGTGCAGGCGTGCATCTACGTGCGGGACCGGGTCACGTCCAAGGCCCTCGGCGACCGGCTCGGCGCCGCGCTGCAGGACGCCGGGGTCACGACCCTGGAACCGACCGGGGTCCGGTTCGACCCGGCGCACCACGAGGCCGGCGGTGCCGCACCGTCCAACGACCCGAAGCTGATCGGGTCGATCGCCGCCGTGGAGGTCCCCGGCTACCTCGACCGTGACGGGCGGGTCCTGCGCGCCCCGATCGTCACCGTCTACCAGGCCGTCCGCAACCCGGGCGGGCCGACCGGCGCGCACCCGACGGTCCAGCAGCACGCCCAGCAGCACACGCCCAGCCCGCAACCACGCAGAGAGCAGCCACGATGACCTCGACCGAGAACGCGGCGCCGCCCGCGAACGGCAAGCCGAAGCCACCGAGCCCCGAGGCGGCCCTCGGCAAGCTGCTCAAGGCCGGCGTCGACGGGTCCCTGGCGTACCTGCGCAAGATCGACCCGGACGCGGCCGCGGACGTGGACACCGAACGCCGCCGCGACGTGCAACGCCCACGCATCGTCGTGGTCGGTGAGACCAAACGCGGCAAGAGCAGCCTCACGAACATGCTGATGGGGGTGCCGAACCTGTCGCCGGTCGACGCGGCCGTGGCGACCGCGTCGTACCTGGAGTTCACGCACAACACCCAGCACGGCGCCCGCGCGTTCGTGCCGGGCCGGGAGGACCCGATCCCGATCAACCTCGGTGACCTGCGGGACTGGGGCACCGTCCTCGGGCGGCTCCCGGACGGGATGCGCCCGCCGCGGCGGATCGAGGTGCACCACTCCGCGCCGCTGCTGCAGTACCTGACGCTCACCGACACCCCCGGCACCGGCGGCCTGGACTCGATGCACGCCGAGGTCGCGATGGACGCCGTGGAGCGGGCCACCGCGCTGCTGTTCGTCGTGGACTCCTCCTCACCGTTCTCCAAGCCGGAGATGAACTTCCTCATCGAGGCCAGCAAGAAGGTCAACTTCGTGTTGTTCGCGTTGACGAAGGTCGACGCGTACCCGGGGTGGCGCACGATCCTCGCCGACAACAAGGGGCAGCTGCAGACGCACGCGCCCCGGTTCGGGTCCGCGCCGTGGTTCCCGGTGTCGGCGCGGCTGGCGGAGCTGGCGATGACGCTGCCGAAGGAGGCGGCCGGTGAGCTGATCCGCGAGTCGCGGATCGCGGAGCTGCAGCACGCCCTGATCGACCTGGCGAAGAAGGGGCACCTGCTGCAGCAGGCGAACGTGCTGCGCTCGGTGCGGTCGGAGTACATCCGCGTCGACCAGGAGCTCGGCGACCGGATGAAGGCCACCGACCCGGACCCGAAGGACGCCGAACGGGCCAAGGAGGAGCGGGCGCAGGTCGCGACCCGCAAACGCACCGAGTCCCGGCAGTGGTCCCTGGCCCTGTCGACGGAGACCCAGCGGGCCCGGGTCGAGGCGACGACCCGGCTGCGGTCGTACATGACGCAGCTGCAGGAACAGTTCATGGAGAAGATCGACAAGGGTGGGCGGGGCGACATCAGCGACCTGCCCGCCGAGGTCGACAAGGCCCTGTACGCGCTGTCGGTGCGCCTGTCGCACGACCTGGAGTTCCGCTTCCGCAAGGTCGGTGAGCGGGTCCTCGCGCAGGTGTTCCACCCCAACGAGCTGCAGCACGTGCTGCGGCAGCTCAACGCGAAGCTGCGCCACGCGCTGGGCACGAAACCCCGCCGTGACGGCGGCGGCGGTGACGGCGCGATGGTCGTGATGTCCTCGGCCGGTATGGCGATGATGGCGGGCCGCGGCGCGATGGCCGGTGCCGGCGCGCTCGGCCTGGCCGGGGTCGCCGGGGCGGGTCTGGTCATCCCCGTCATCGGTATCGGCCTCGGTCTCGCCGCCGGCGCGTACATGATCTTCAAGCGGAAGAGCATGACGGACAAGGTCGCGACCCGGGCGTGGCTGCGGGAGGTCCTCGGTGAGGCCCGCGCCGCCCTCGCCGACGAGATCATGCACCGGTTCACCGACCTGCAGTACGCGTTGACCCTCGCCCTGGACGAGGCGATCGAGCGGCGGCTCAAGCAGCTCGACGCGCACATCGCCAACATCGACAAGTCCCTGGCGGAGGACAAGGCGGAACGGGCGAAGCGCAAGGCGGCGCTGAACACCGAACGGGAAGGTCTCCGCGCCCGCATCAAGCAGGTTGACGAGGTCCTGGTGCGGGTACGTGCACTGGCACCGAACGCACCCGCGGACGCGGCCGACGCGCCGGCCGAAGCGTAAGGGGGTTGGATCATGGACGGGCACTGGGAATGGTCGGAGTCGGGTGACGAGCCGGACACCGGTGACACCGCCGACCTCGGCGGCGACCCGGGGTACGGGCAGGGCTTCGAGCACACCTTCGATCAGGGGCACACGTTCGACGGTCACGACGACTTCGGCGGTGGTGACGCCCTGGGCGGTGACGCGCACGGCGGCGGCGACGACCTGGAGGAGCCGCTGGGCACCGAGCACGCCGCGGAGGCCTACGACCAGTCCGTGGACCAGTCCGGCCATGACGGTGACGGGTTCACCACCGCTGACGGTGACCCGGCGCAGCACGCCGGGTTCGAACCCGTCACCGACCACACCGGCGACCCGGACCTGCACGGCGACACCGGCGACGCGGGTGACCCCGGTACCGACGTCGCCGGTGACACCGACGGCGACGTCGGCGTCGTGCAGCACGCCGAGACGTTCGGCAGCGACCCGGACCTGCACGGCGAGGACGGCTGGCCCGAGCCGGTCTTCCCCGAGGAGCTGCACCTGGACGGCCCGCCCGAACCCGTCGACGGGTTCCCGTGGAGCGACGCCGACGTCCTCGGCGGCCCGGATCACTCCCTGTCCGCGGCGTACGACCCGGCCGCGCACACCGACCCGGCGAACCCGGCGGACCTGGCCGGCTACGACGCCGGCACCGACGGCGTGGACCTGCCCGCGGGCACGGACCCGTGGAGCCTGCTGCTGAACTCCGACGACCCGGCGACGAGCTCCCTCGCCGGTTTCTGGGCCCCCAACACGTAGCCAGGCACAGCGAAAGGCCCGCCACGGTGCACCGTGGCGGGCCTTTTCGTGTCGCGGGTGGGTCAGCCGTTGAACGCGGTCATCAGCAGGATCACGAACAGCACCGCGACCAGGACCAGCACGACGATGATGACCGCGACCCAGTTGCGCTCCCCCTCGTCGGCCTGCTGCTGCGGCTGCGGCGCGGGCTGCGGCCGGGCGACCTGCGGCGGGAACGGTCCCGGGCGGGCCGGCTGCGCGACCGGCGCCGGCGACACCGGCGGACGGTACGGCTGCTGCACCGGCTGCTGCTGCACCGGCGGGGCTGCCGGACCAGTTGCACGGGCGGCGGCGGGGCTGCTGCTGCGGCTGGCGGACCAGCTGCACGGGCGGCTGCTGCACCGGCGGCGGGGGCTGCCGGACCAGCTGCACGGGCGGCTGCTGGCGGACCAGCTGCACCGGGGGACGCTGCTGCATCGGCGGCTGCTGCTGCACGGGCCCGGGCCGGTTCATGGCCGGGTTCATCGCCGGGGACACCGGCACCGCCGACACCGGCCGCTGCTGCTGCTGTTGCGGCGGGGGCGGGGTGACGGTCCGCGGCATCCCGGACGCCCGGACCGGCGCCGACGGCGCGCCGATGCACAGCGCGCCCTCCACGACGACCGTCTCCGGCTGCTCCAGGGTCGTCGGTGCCACCCCGAGCTCGGTGTGGATCAGGTGCGCGGCGAGGGGGATCCGCGACGACCCGCCGACGAGGAAGATCCCGACGAGGTCCTTCGGCTGCAACCTGGCCGACTCGATCGCCCGGCGCAGGCACGACACGGTCCGCTCCAGGTAGGGCTTGACGAGCCCCTCCAGCTCCTCCCGCGTCAGGTGCGCGTCGACCTCCAGGGACGGCAGGTGGATGTCGGTCGACGCGGTCCGCGACAGCATCTCCTTCGCGCCGCGGACGTCCTCGTACAGCAGCCGCCGCTGCCGGCGCGCGTTCGCGTCCGACGGGTTCGCGATCGAGGACCACTTGTCGGCGTGGCTCTCGGAGTACACCTTGCCGAGGTGCTCCACGATCGCGTGGTCGAAGTCGAGGCCGCCGACGTCGGCGAGGCCGTCCTCGGCGAGGACCTCGAACCCGGACTGGGTGCGCCGGACCACGGTCGCGTCGAACGTGCCGCCGCCGAGATCGTAGATGGCGAGGCTGCGCCCCACCGGGACGGCGGAGCCGAGCACGGCGGTGAAGTAGGACGCGGCACCGACCGGCTCCGCGATCAGTCTGGGCGTGCCGAGCCCGGAGATGCGGGTCGCCTCGACCAGCAGGGACCGGCGCCGCTCACCCCACCGCGCCGGGTGGGTGAGCCGCACCTCGTCGGGTGCGGCGCCGAGCTGCCGGCGGGCCTCGGTGTTGACCAGCGACAGCACGTGCGCGAACAGTCGCGGCACCGGCATCGGATGGTCACCGATGAACACCTCGCCGTCGTCGATGCGACGTTTCGGGTTGGGTTCGAACCGGGCCGGGTCCAGCCGCGCGTTGCGCTCGGCGTCCCGCCCGACCAGGACTTTGCCGTCGGTGTTGAAGTACAGAGCAGAGGGCAGCAAGGGAGAACCGTCGAACAGCAGCGGCCGCATCCGTGAGTCCGGGGTCCGGATCATCGCGACCGTGTTCGACGTGCCGAAGTCGATGCCGAGCACGCGCATGTGCGTCACCCTACCTTTGCCGTTCCACACGCTGCGTCGCCCGGCAAGCCTGAGGGAGACTGCTGGAAAGCCCCCGGTAACCCGCCGTTACGCAAACTCCACCAATGATCACTACATACTGTCGGCGTGGCCTATCTTGACCTGCCAGGACCGTTGGGCTTCGCCCACCGCGGCGGCGCGGCGGCCGGTGACGAGAACACGACAGCGGCGTTCGCCCGTGCGGTCGAACTCGGCTACCGGTACATCGAGACCGACACGCACGCGACTGCCGACGGTGTCGCGGTCGTCTTCCACGATGACACGCTGCAACGGATGCTGGGGCGTCCGGGTCGGATGATCGACGTTCGCTGGGCGGACCTGCAGACCGTCCGCGTCGGTGGCGCCGCCGCCGTGCCCCGCCTGGAGGAGGTCCTGGAGGCATGGCCGGACGTCCGGTTCAACATCGACTGCAAGACCGACGCGGCCGTCGCGCCGACCCTGCGGGTGCTGGACCGCACCGGCGCGCACGACCGGGTGCTGCTCGCGTCGTTCTCCTCCGCCCGCCTGGCCCGCATCCGCGCGCAGACGGGGCCGCGGGTGGCGACGTCGGTGGGCATGCGGGAGGTCGCCGTCCTCTACGCCGGGTCCCTGACCGGACGGCCCGTCAAGGTCGCCGAAGGGGTCGTCGCCGTGCAGATCCCGCCCAGGTACGGGCGGCTCACCCTCGCCGGGCCCCGGTTCATCGCCTACGCGCACCGGCTGGGGTTGCAGGTGCACCTGTGGACGATCGACGACGCGACCCAGATCGGGCACTTCCTGGACCTCGGTGTTGATGGCATCATGACCGATCACATCGAGGTGCTCCGCGACGTGTACGACGCCCGCGGCATCTGGAACCCCGCCTAAGGTCCGTCGTTTCAGGAGAGGCCCCGCCCGTGTCCGCTGTCGAGGTGCCACAGACGCCTGAGACGCCGCAGCTCAGCACGAGATCCGAACGGGTCGGCTGGTACTTCTACGACTGGGCGAACTCGGCGTTCTCCACGACCGTCGTCACCGTGTTCCTCGGCCCGTACCTGACCTCGATCGCGGAGAAGGCCGCCGGCTGCGTCGAGGACGCCTGCCACGACGCCGTCATCCACCCCCTCGGCATCGCGATCGCCCCCGGTGCGCTGTTCCCGTACACGGTGAGCCTGTCGGTGTTCCTGACCGTGTTCGTGCTGCCGGTCGTCGGCGCGATCGCGGACCGGTCCCCCCGCAAGAAGCAGCTCCTGGCCCTGTCCGCCTACATCGGTGCCGCCGCGACCGCCGGGATGCTGTTCCTGACCGGCGACCGGTACCTGCTCGGCGCCGCCCTGTTCCTGATCGCGAACATCTCCTTCGGCGCGTCCGTCGTCGTCTACAACTCGTTCCTGCCGCAGATCTCCTCCGAACAGGACCGCGACCGGGTCTCCAGCTTCGGGTGGGCGTTCGGGTACCTCGGCGGTGGCCTGCTGCTGCTGCTCAACGTGATCGCCGTGCTCATGAAGGACTCGCTGGGGATGAGCACCGGGGAGGTCGCCCGGTACAGCATCGTGTCCGCCGGCCTGTGGTGGGCCGGGTTCACCACGATCCCGCTGCTGCGGCTGCGCAACCGGCCGCCGCTGGAGCCACCCGCACCGGGCGTGAACCCGCTCACCGACGGGTTCCGGCAGCTGTGGCACACGCTGCGCTCGTTGAAGGCGTACCCGCTGACCCTGTTCTTCCTCGTCGCGTACCTCGTCTACAACGACGGCATCCAGACCGTGATCGCGCTGGCCAGCCAGTACGGCACGAAGGAGCTCGGGCTGTCCGACGACGTGCTGGTCCCGACGATCCTGATGGTGCAGTTCCTCGCGTTCGCCGGGGCGCTGCTGCTGGGGTGGCTGGCGAAACGGTACGGGGCGTGGAAGACGCTGCTGGGCAGTCTCGTGCTGTGGACGGTGATCGTCGTCATCGCCTACTTCCTGCCGGCGAAGGAGCCGGTGCTGTTCGTCGCGCTCGGCGGCGGCATCGGCCTGGTCCTCGGCGGTTCGCAGGCGCTGTCACGGTCGCTGTTCTCGCAGCTGATCCCGAAGGGCCGCGAAGGCGAGTACTTCGGCATCTACGAGATCTCCGACAAGGGCACCAGCTGGCTCGGGCCGCTGCTGTTCGGCCTGGCCTACGACACGACCCGCAGCTACCGCGTCGCGATCATCTCGCTGCTGGTGTTCTTCGTCGTCGGGTTCGTCGCGCTGCTGGCGGTGCCGATCCGCAAGGCCATCGAACAGGCCGGGAACACGCCCCCGGCCCGCCTGTAGCGCGCTTGTAGCCACAGCGGCGGCCCGCGGACTACATTGACCATCTGTGCGTTACCGGCTGCTCGGTCCCCTCGCGGTCGATGTCGGCGGGCAGCCGGTGGAGATCGCCGCGGCCCGCGACCGGGTGCTGCTGGCGATGCTGCTGCTGCAACCGAACCGGGTCGTCACCCTCGCCCGCCTCGTCGACGCCGTGTGGGGCGACCAGGCACCGGCGACGGCCCGGGCGCAGCTGCACACGTGCGTGTCGCGGCTGCGGCGGCTGCTGCCGGACGTGATCCGCACCGACACCGCCGGGTACCGCGCCGCCGTCGCCGACGGTGACCTGGACACGCTCGCGTTCACCGCGCTCGTCGCCGCCGGCCGGCCGCCGCCGCCGCCGCCGCCGCCGCCGGGGACCTGCGCACCGCGCGCGCGGCTGCGTTCCGCGCTGGAGCTGTGGCGGGGCCCGGCGCTCGCCGGGGTCGACAGTCCCGCCGCGCAGGCGCACGCCGTCGCCCTGGAGGAGCGCCGCGACGCGGCCCTGGAGGACTGCGTCGACGTGGAGCTGCGCCTGGGCCTGCACGCGGAGCTCATCGGGCAGCTCACCGCGCTGGTGGAGCAGCATCCGCTGCGGGAACGGCCCGCCGAGCAGCTGATGACGGCGTTGACGCGGGCCGGGCGGACCGCGGACGCCCTCGCGGTGTACCGGCGGCTGCGTGACGCCCTCGACGACGAGCTGGGCCTGCCGCCCAGCGACCGCCTGCAACGCCTGCACCACGACCTGCTGCAACCCCACCCCGACCCGTCACCGGCCGCGGCCCCCGCAGCGCCGGCGCGGGCGGCGGCGCGGCCGTGGACGCTGCCCCGGGACGTCGCGGACTACGCGGGCCGCGACCACCTCGTCGCGGACCTCGTCGCCGCCGGTACCGACGCCGCCGACGACGCTGAGGGCGACCTCACCCTCGACGGTGCGGTGCCGACGGTGCTCAGCATCGACGGGATGGCCGGGGTCGGCAAGACCACCCTCGCCGTCCACGTCGCGCACCGGGTCGCCGAGCGTTACCCCGACGGGCGGCTGTTCCTGGACCTGCGCGCCCACAGCGACCGCCCGCCGCTGCCCCCGCACGAGGCCCTCGCGCTGCTGCTCGGGCACCTCGGGGTCGAACCGGCCCGGGTCCCCGCCGACCCGGACGAACGCGTCGCCCGGTGGCGCAGCGAGCTCGCCGGCCGCCGGGTCCTGGTCGTGCTCGACAACGCCGCCGACGCCGCGCAGGTGCTGCCGCTGCTGCCGGGGTCCTCGGCGAGTCTCGTCATCGTCACCAGCCGCCGCCGCATCGCCGGTCTCGACGGGGTCCGGCCCGTGTCCCTGGACGTGCTGTCCGCGCTCGAGTCCCGCCGCCTGATCACCACGGTCGTCGGGGCCCGCGCCGCCGCCGACCCGGCCGCGACCGCCGAGGTCGCCCGCCTCTGCGGGCACCTGCCCCTCGCGTTGCGGCTCGCGGCGGCGCGGCTGGCGCACCGCCCGTCGTGGAGCGTCAAGGACCTCGCCGACCGGCTGCGCCGCGCCCACCCCGCCGCCGTCGACCTCGCCGTGGACGGCCGCTCCCCGCAGGCGGCGTTCGAACTGTCCTACCGGCAGCTGCCCCCGGCCGCGCAGCGGCTGTTCCGGCTCCTCGGCGTGCACCCGGCCGGGGAGCTGTCGATGCGGGTCGCCGCCACGATCGCCGGCCTGGGCGCCGGTGACACCGACGCGCTGCTGGCGCAGCTCGTCGACGCGCACCTGCTCAACGAACCCGTCGCCGGCCGGTTCCGGCTGCACGACCTGCTGCGCGAGTACGCCGCGCACCTCGCCGACACCGACGCCGAACGGGACCCCGCGACGCTGCGGATGCTCGACTACTACCTGCAGGCGACCGCGGCGGCGACGAAGGTGTGGGAGAGCAACCGCGACCGTGACCCGGTCGACTTCGCCGTCGTCGGCCCGCACGTGCCCACGTTCACCGACATGATCGACACCCGGCGGTGGCTGGACCTGGAATGGGCCAACGTCGTCGGCGCCGCGCACCTCGCCGACCGGCTCGGCTGGCACCGGCACACGGTCCTGCTGCCGAGGGCGCTGTGGGGGTACCTGTTCCGCAACTCGATGAACGACGTGTCCCTGGACCTGCACCGCCGTGCCCTCGCCGCGGCCACCACCCTCGGCGACGCGGACCTGATCGCGATGAGCCACAACTACCTCGCGTCCGCGCACGCCCGCGGCGGTGACCTCGCCTCCGCCGCGCGGCACCTCGCGGTCCTCGTCGCGCACCCCACGTGGGGCGTACGCGCCCGCACGAACCTCGCCTACGTGTACCTCAACGTCGGCCGCTTCGACGAGGCGCTGCGCCTCATGGAACGGTCCCTGGTCGCCGGTGAGGACACCTGGCACGTCAGCGTCCAGTGGACGGCCCTGGCGGGGATGCTCCGCGCGGTCGGCCGGTTCACCGAGTCGGCGCTGGTCGCGCAGCGCATCGTCGGCTACGGCCGGCGCACCGGCCTGACCTGGCCGGCCGCGGTCGGCGCCGTCGAGCTCGGCCTGGCCCGGCAGCGCCTCGGCCGGCACCGGCAGGCGGTGCTGCTGCTGGCGTGGGCGCGCCGGCAGCTCGGCGGTGACCTCGGCCCCGCCGCGGAGCTGGAGGCCCGCTGCCACCTCGGGGCGAGCCTCGTCGCGCTCGGCGTGCGGGAACGGGGCCTGGACCTGCTGCGCACCGCGTACGAGGACGGTCAGCAGCTGGACCCGACGGTCGCGTGCCAGGCCGGCAACAACTACGGCGAGGCTCTCGCCGCCGTCGGCCGGTACGCCGACGGCAAGCTCGTGCACGCGCAGGTCCTGGACCGGGCGATGCGCATCGGGCACCGCTACGAGCAGGCCCGCGCCTACCGGGGTCTGGGTGTGTGCACCGACGACCCGCGGCTGGCCGCGGACCGGCTCCGCGCGGCCCTGGAACTGTTCGAGGCGATGGGCACCCCGGAACGTCACGACGTGCGGGCCCGCCTGGAGCAGGTGGCGTTGCGCCGGGAACAGTAGGCTGCCGTGTCGTGACGTCCTCCACCCCCGCCCTCGACGAAGATCCACTCGCCTGTGTCGCCGCCGGTGACAGCCGGCTACGACGCGGTGGCTCGCTGAAGTTCTTCTACGGTCCGATGGACTGCGGCAAGTCGACCCTGGCACTGCAGATGGACTACAACCACGCCCGGCAGGGCCGCCGCGGCCTGGTCCTCACCACCATCGACCGGGCCGGCCCCGGCCGGCTGTCCACGAGGATCGGCCTGGGCAAGGAGGCCGTCGAGGTCGGCGCGGACCTCGACATCCGCGGCCTGGTCCGGCAACGCTGGTCGCAGGGCATCCGCGTGGACTACCTCATCTGCGACGAGGCGAGCTTCTACACCGTCGCGCAGATCGAGCAGCTCGCCGACCTCGTCGACACCTCCGACGTCGACGTGTACGCGTTCGGGCTGGCCACCGACTTCCGCACCAGCCTGTTCCCGGCCGCGCAGCGGCTGTTCGAACTCGCCGACGAGGTGACCCGCGTCCAGGTGGAGGTGCTGTGCTGGTGCGGGCGGCCCGGGCTGCTCAACGCCCGCGTCGTCAACGGCGGCATCGCCCGCGAGGGCGACCAGGTCGTCATCGGCGACACCGACGAGACCGACGAGGACACCACCACCGCGGACGTGCGCTACCAGGTGCTGTGCCGCCGCCACCACCGCGTCGGCGACCTCGGCCCCGCGTCCCGCCCGGACGGGCAACTCCGCCTCGTCTAGCCGATTACCGGACGGTAACCTCGAGGGCATGACGCGTTTCGTGCAGGACGGCCCGGCGCTGCGGGACCCGTACACCAGCGACTGGCAGCTGCACGGCTGGCTCGACCGGCTCCTCGGCGCCGACGGGCACGCCGCGGCCAAAGGGCGCCTCGCCGCGCTGTCCGCCGACGTCCTCGGCCCGCTACGGGCCGCGCACCACGACGCGGAGACCCACCCGCCGACCCTGACCCGCTTCGACCCGTGGGGCCAGCGGATCGAACGCGTCGACACCTCCGCCGGATGGCAGACACAACGGGCCGCCGCCGCCCGGCACGCCGTCGTCGCCCTGCCCTACCAGCGCGACGCCGCCACCACGTGGGGCCCCGGCACCCGCATCGTGCAGCACGCCCTGCTGCACCTGTGGGGGCCGGAGTCCGCGACGTTCTCCTGCCCGGTCGCGATGGCCGACGGCGCCGCCGCGCTGCTGTCCACCGTCGCACCCACCTCACCGTGGCTGGCCCGGCTCACGTCGATGGACCCGGCGGTCGCCGTCACCAGCGGCCAGTGGATGACCGAATCACAGGGCGGCTCCGACATCGCCCGCTCCACCACCACCGCCCGACCCGCCGGCGACGGCACGTGGCTGCTCACCGGCGACAAGTGGTTCTGCTCCGCGATCGACTCCGCGATGGCCGTCGCCCTGGCCCGCCCCGAGGGCGCCGGCCCCGGCAGCCGCAACCTCGCACCGTTCCTGGTGCCCCGCTACACCGGCGACGGCGCCCTGCCCGCCCCCGGCCTGCAGGTCCTGCGGCTGAAGGACAAACTCGGCACCCGCGCCGTGCCCACCGGTGAGGTCCGCCTTGACGACACCCCCGCGATCCCGCTCGGCGACCCCGCCGTCCCCGGCCTGGCCCGCATGATGACCCTCGTCGTCGTCACCCGCCTGCACAACGCCGCCGCGGCCGCCGGCGGGATGCGCCGCGGCCTGGAGTACGCACTCAGCCACGCCGCGAACCGGCACGTCGCCGGCGGGGTCCTCGCCGACAACCCGCTGCACCGCGCCACCCTCGGCGGCCTCGCCGTCGACGCCGCCGGCGCGTTCGCCCTCGCCGCCCACGCCTTCACCCTCCTCGGCGCCGACCCCACCGGCGACGAACTGCGCCTCGTCGCGCCCCTGGCGAAGCTGCTCACCGGCCGGCTCGCCGTCGCGTCGGCCAGCGAATACCTGGAGGCATTCGGCGGCGCCGGCTACGTCGAGGACACCGGCATCCCCCGGCTGCTCCGCGACGCGCAGGTCCTGCCGATCTGGGAGGGCACCACCAACGTGCTGTCCGTCGACGTGCTGCGCGCCCTCACCACCGGCAGCGGCGCCCGGCCCGTCCTGCACCGCGCCGAACGCGCCGCCGACGCCGCCACCACCCACCTGCCCGGCGTCGCCGACGCCCTCACCGCCGCGACCCGCCGCGTCGCCGCCGACGTCGCGACCGCCGCCGCCGACCCCGCAGCGGCCGCGTCGTCGCCGGCGCCCGCGGGCTCGCGCTGCGCCTCGCCGACACCCTCACCGCCGCGCTGCTGCTGGAGCACGCCGCGTGGGCCGCGGACCGCGGCGACGACCGGCCGGCGCTGCTCGCGTCGCTGTGGACGCTGCGCCGCCTCGGCGGCGCCGACGTGTCAGCGGACCTGCACACCCACTTCGATCAGCTCATCTGAGCAGCTGCCGCCACACCATCCGGTGCTTGTTCGGGGACCCGTTGAGCCGCCGCGGGTCCCCACCGACCGGGACCGTCCCGGCGTGGATGCCGCCACGGGAGCGGTAGAACCGTTGCGCGGCGACGTTCTGCTCCAGCACCCACAGGTACAGGTGCGCGCCGGCCGCCTGCTCCACGACCGCGGCGACGGCCGCGGTGTGCAGGGCGGTGCCGACACCGCCGTGCCTGCGGCCGCTGGTGACGTGCAGGTTGTCCACGAGACTGCCCCAGTGCGGGTCGTCGTCGAGGTTCACGTGGACGAACCCGATCAGCCCCTGCGCGTCCTCGGCCACCAACGTGACGGTCCCGGTCCGGTCCGCGAACCGCGCCCGCCACACCGCGCGGCGCTCCGCGTCCAGGTCACCGTCGAGGTAGGCGTCGGCGTACGCGCCGCGGTAGTACCGCCGCCAGCTGTCGGCGTGCAGCGCCGCGATCGCGTCGACGTCCCCGACCTCCGCCACCCGGATGATCATGCCGTCCTCCCGCGTCGGGCCCGGGCCGCGGCGATCGTGTACGCCGGGTCCCGGTCCAGGTTGTGCCGGTCCCGGTCGTAGCGGCGGGTCGTGCGCGGGTCGGCGTGCCCCATCGCGTCCTGCACGTCTTCGAGGGGCACACCCTCGTCGCGGGCGGACGTCGCGAACGCGTGCCGCAGCGAGTGCGGCGACAACCGCGCCCACGCCGGCACCCCGGCCTCCTTCGCCAGGCGCCGCACCAGCCGGAACACCGCATGCCGGTCGACCCGGCCACCGGTCGCGGTCGTGAACAGCGGCCCGTCACCGTCACCACGCACCGCCAGGTACTCCTGTAACGCCGCGACCACGTTCGGGGTCAGCGCCCGCCGCCGCGGCTTGCCGCCCTTGCCGACGAACCGCACCGTGCGGTGCCCCCGCTCGGTGCCGATGTCGGCGTGATCCAGGGCGACGACCTCACCGACGCGCAACCCGAGGTCGGCGAGCAACGCCAGGATCGTCAGGTCCCGCAACGCCGTCGGCCCGCCCTGCGCCGCGGCGGCGGCGAGGATCGCGTCGACCTCCCCGCCGGTCAGCCCGACCGTCGCGGAGGAGTCCCGGTCCACCCGGGGCCGGTCCGCGCCACCGACCGGGTTCGCGGCCACCGCCTGCAGCCGCAGCAGGAACGCGTACCAGCTCGACAACGCCGACAGTTTCCGCGCCACGCTCGCCGGCGCCAGGACCTTCCCCGTCCGGGCGTCCACTGTGGATTCCAGATCCCGCGCATACGCGTTGACGTGCAGGAACGACGCCCGCAACGGGTCCAGGTCCCGCCCGTGGCACCAGTGCAGGAACTGGTGCACGTCACGGCGGTACGCCGCGCGGGTGTGCGCCGACAGGCGCCGGTTGGCCAGCCACGCGTCGGTGAAGTCACCGGACGCCGGCGTCAGGGCATGCTGGACGGGCTGCAGGGGGCGCATCGATGCGCAGTTTAGAGAACCGGCCGCCACACGGTGGTCCGCTTCACCGGCGTGTCTTCCAGGCTCTGCGGCACCGGCACGTCATACACCGCGACGAGCCGCAGATGCTCCTTCGGCAGATACGCCCGGCCCGGGTCACCGACCAGGCAGTCCGCGCCCCTCGCCGTGATCCGCTGCAGGAATCCCAGGACCTGCGCGGTCATCTCCCGGCTGTAGAACACGTCCCCGGCCAGGACGACCTCGGCGTCACCACCGTCACCCGGCAGCACGTCGGCGAGCCGCGCGTCGATCGTGACGTCGTTCGCGGCGGCGTTGACCGCCATCGCCGTCACCGCCAGCGGGTCGATCTCCACCGCCGTGACCTGCGCCGCGCCGGCCTTCACCGCCGCGATCGCGACCAGCCCGGACCCGGCCGCGACGTCCAGCACCCGCCGGCCCCGCACGATCTGCGGATTGTCCAGGACATACCGGGCCAGGGCCTGCCCACCGGCCCACGCGAACGCCCAGAACGGCGGCGGCAGCTGCACCCCACCGGCGAACTTCTCCGTGTACTGCCACAGCTCGATCGCCTCGTCGGCGAGCTGCAACCGGACCTCCGGCACCAGCGGGACCGGGGACAGACTGGTGTGCGCCAGGACGAATGCGGTGCTCATCGGCTGGCAGCGTATGTCACCCGCACGTGCGACGCCCCGCGGGGGCGTTCATCGGTACCGTCGAATGCATGGGGGCGGGGCTCGTCTGGATCATCCTGGGCCTGGCCGTCGTCGTGCTGGTCCTCATCACGCTGTACGTGGACTCGCTGCGACGCTGACTATCGTTCCACCGGTGATCCCCCACATCAGTGACGCGCAGCGCCGGGCGAGGCTCGGGTGGCGCCACGGCCTCGCCGCGCCCTGCACCGCCGGCCCCGACAGCGTCGCGGCGGACCTCGTGGCGCTGCACGCCACCGACGCCGCCACCGTGTACCTGTCCGCCGCCGCCCGGCTCGCCGCACCGACCGTGCCGTCCCTGGAAGACGCCCTGTACACGCGGCGCACCCTGCTGCGGATGCTGGGGATGCGCCGCACCATGTTCGTCGTGCCCACCGGCACCGCCCCCGTCGTGCAGGCCGCCGCGACCGCCGCCGTCGCCGCCGAGCAGCGGCGGCTGCTGATCAAGCACCTGCAGCAGTGCGGCGCCGGCGACGCCGCCTGGCTCGCCGACGTCGAGGCCGCCACCCTCGCGGCGCTGCTGGCCCGCGGCGGCGCGGCGACAGCGGCGCAACTGTCCACCGACGTGCCCCGGTTACGCACCGAACTGGTGTTCCCGCAGGGCAGCCAGTACGTGACCAGCCGGGTCCTGCTGCTGCTCGCCGCGCAGGGCCGCATCGTGCGGGGCCGCCCGAACGGGTCGTGGACCAGCACCCAGTACACGTGGCAGATCCTGGACGGATGGCTGCCCGGCCCGCTGCCGGACCTCGACCCCGCCGCCGCCCGGGCAGCGCTGGCACACGCGTGGCTGGCCCGGTACGGGCCGGGAACCGTCACGGACCTCAAATGGTGGACCGGGTGGACCCTCACCCACACCAGGGCCACGCTCGCCGCCCTGGACACCGTCACCGTCACCCTCGACGGGCCGGCCGGGACCGGGGTCGTCCTCGCCGACGACGTCGACGACGTGCCGGAGCCGCCGCCGTGGGTGGCGCTGCTGCCGGCCCTGGACCCGACGATGATGGGGTGGGCCTGCCGCGACTGGTACCTGGGGCCGCACGCGCCGGCACTGTTCGACCGGACCGGCAACCCGGGCCCGACGGTGTGGGCCGACGGGCGCGTCGTCGGCGGCTGGGCGCACCTGCCGGGCCGCGTCGCCGTCGAGTTCCTGTCCGAGGTGCCGCAGGCGTCGCAGGTGTCCGTGTCCGCGGCCGCGGACCGGCTCGCGGCGTGGATCGGGCCGGTGCGGGTGACACCCCGGTTCCGTACCCCGCTGGAACGGCGGTTGAGCGAAACCGTCACACCTGGCGGGTAGGTTCGCCGCATGGTGTTGTGGGGGGTCGCGGCCGTGCTGGCCGCGTTCACGGTGGTCCGGCTCACCGGCGCGGAGCGGGGCACGCCGCTGGTGCAACTGATGGCGTTCACGCCCTATGCGGCGCCGGTCGCGTTGCTGTGCGCGGCGTGGGCGGCCGTGACGGGAGCGACCGGGCCGTGGCTGGTGTGCGTGCTGGCATGGGCGGCGCTGTCCGCGGTCGTGGTGCCGCGGCTGCTCGCCTCCAGCGGCGCCGCCGCGGATACCGGGGATGCCGGGGGTCCCCGGCAGGGGGCGACATTACGGGTGATGACCGCCAACGTGCTCTACGACCGCGGTGACGTCGCCGCGGTGCTGGAGCAGGCGAAGGTCGACGACGTCGACGTCCTGGCCGTGCAGGAGCTGACCGCCGGCGGGCTCGCCGCACTGGACGAGGCCGGCGTCGACGGGCTCCTGCCGTTCCGGGTCGCGCACCCCGCCGGCCGCGGCAACGGCTCGGCGCTGTTCAGCCGCCACCCGCTGACCCCGCACGGCACCGACGGCATCGCCCGGCGGCACCCGTGCGGGATGCTGCAGGCCGGCGCGACCGTGCACGTGCCCGGCGCCGGACCGGTCCTGGTCGAGTCGGTGCACCCGTGCGCGCCGCGGCGGCAGACCGCCTGCTGGGCGCAGAACCTGTCGGTGCAGCCACCCGCCGGCGGCGACGTGCCGCGGGTGCTGCTCGGCGACTTCAACGCGACCCTCGACCACGCGCCGCTGCGGCGGCTGCTGCGCACCGGCTACCGCGACGCGGCGGCCACGCGCGGGCGGGGCCTCGCACCCACGTGGCCGTTCCAGCGGCAGCCGCTGCTGCTGCCGGTCGTGCCGTGGGTGACCCTGGACCACGTGCTCGCCGACCGGCGCATCGGCATCGGCGACGTCGGCACCCGCGCCGTGCCCGGCAGCGACCACCGGGCCGTGTTCGCTGAACTGCACCTACCAACAGTCTACGGCGTATAGTGTAACGTTCCGCCGTCCCCGCACACGAGGAGCGACGTTGACCCAACCCGCCACAGACCGCATCACCATCATCGGCGCCAGAGAAAACAACCTCAAGAACATCACCGTCCAGATCCCCAAACACGCCATCACCGTCTTCACCGGCGTCTCCGGATCCGGCAAATCCTCCCTCGTCTTCGACACCATCGCCGCCGAAGCCCAACGCCAACTCAACGAGACCTTCACCGCCTTCGCCCGCGCCCGCCTCCCCAAATACGGCCAGCCAGACCTCGACTCCATCGACAACCTCTCCGCCGCCGTCATCGTCGACCAGAAACGCCTCGGCGGCGGCTCCCGCTCCACCGTCGGCACCATCACCGACATCGCCGCCATCCTCCGCCTGCTGTTCTCCCGCGCCGGACAACCCCACCTCGGCCCATCCAACAAGTTCTCCTTCAACGACCCCCAAGGCATGTGCCCCGAATGCGAAGGCATCGGCCGCACCACCACCCTCAACCTCGACCGATTCATCGACCGCAACCGCTCCCTCAACGACGGCGCCCTCCTGCACCCAGACTTCCAACCCACCACCTGGTACTGGAAGATGTACCAGGCCTCCGGCTACTTCGACCTCGACAAACCCCTCACCGACTACACCACCGACGAGTGGCACAAACTCCTGCACCACACCGGCAAAGTCCCCCTCGACATCCAGGGCTCCACCATGAACGCCACCTACGAAGGCGTCGTGGAAAAATTCAACCGCCTCTACATCCGCCGCGACACCTCACAGATGTCCGACCGCACCCGCACCGCCGCCCAGCACTACATCACCGAAACCACCTGCCCCACCTGCCGCGGCACCCGCCTCAACGAAGCCGCCCGCAACTGCCGCATCGACGGCTACTCCATCGCCGACCTCACCGCCATGGAAGCCGACGAACTCGTCGCAGTCCTACGCCTCTTCACCGACGAAACCGCCGCACCCATCGTCGACAGCCTCCGCCACCGCGTCGGCAACCTCATCGACATCGGCCTCGGCTACCTCAGCCTCAACCGCGAAACCGCCACCCTCTCCGGCGGCGAATCCCAACGCATCAAAATGGTCCGCCACCTCAGCAGCGCCCTCGTCGAAATGCTGTACATCTTCGACGAACCCAGCATCGGCCTGCACGCCCGCGACGTCACCCGCCTCAACACCCTGCTACGCAAACTCCGCGACAAAGGCAACACCGTCCTCGTCGTCGAACACGACCGCGACGTCATCGACATCGCCGACCACATCATCGACCTCGGCCCCGGCGCCGGCACCCACGGCGGCGAAATCGTCTTCGAAGGCACCCTCGAAGCACTCCCCTACGCCCGCACCCCCACCGGCCGCCACATGCGCCACCGACTCCCCCTCAACACCCACGTCCGCACCCCCACCGGCACCCTCACCATCACCGACGCCAACACCAACAACCTCAAAAAACTCACCGTCGACATCCCCACCGGCGTCCTCACCGTCATCACCGGCGTCGCCGGCTCCGGCAAAAGCTCCCTCATCAACACCGCATTCCTCACCCAACACCCCACCGCAATCGTCATCGACCAGACCGCCGTCGGCGCCTCCACCCGCTCCACCCCCGCCACCTACACCGGCATCATGGACGACATCCGCACCCTCTTCGCCAAAGCCAACAAGGTCAACGCCGGCCTGTTCAGCTTCAACTCCAAAGGCGCCTGCCCCAAATGCCAGGGCCTCGGCATCATCTACACCGACCTCGCCTTCATGGAAGGCCTCAAAACCACCTGCGAAGAATGCAACGGCGCCCGCTTCCGCCCCGAAGTCCTCCGCCACACCCTCCGCGGCCACACCATCGCCGACGTGCTCAACATGACCGCCGAAGAAGCCGCCACCTTCTTCCCCGAACCCAAACTCCAGCCCACCCTGCACGCCCTCAACGACGTCGGCCTCAACTACCTCACCCTCGGCCAACCCCTCAGCACCCTGTCCGGCGGCGAATGCCAACGCGTCAAACTCGCCACCGAACTGCACAAAACCAGCACCGTCTACGTCATGGACGAACCCACCACCGGCCTGCACATGTCCGACATCACCCACCTCCTCGCCATCATCGACCGGCTCGTCACCCAGGGAAACTCCGTCATCGTCATCGAACACAACCTCGACATCATCAAGAACGCCGACTGGATCATCGACCTCGGCCCCGAAGGCGGCACCGGCGGCGGCACCATCGTCTTCGAAGGCACCCCCGAGCAACTCACCCGCACCGACGGCTCCCACACCGCCGCCGCCCTCCGCCGCGACCTCGCCCTCCAGTGAGCGCAGCCCTCCACTGACGCCACACCCGGAGGCCAAGGGCCAGCGGAGTCCGACCGCGGGCGGGGAATCGGCGCGACCTACGTCGGGGAGCCGCCCGTGGAAGCGCAGGCTCGCCGGCCCGGGAGATCCGAGGATGGCGCCAGGCAGAGGCGTCCGGCAAGGCAAGGAGGTGGCCGGACGCCGCGGAGTCGGCGAGGTCTGCGGAGTCCGCGGAGCGGCGATCCGGCAGCAGGTCCAGGCACCGGGGTCACCGGACATCGGGGTCACCGGGCGCTGCCGAGCCGCCGGAGCGGTGGCGTCGTGTGCGGATGCGGTGACCCCCAGCCGGGTGACGTCCTGCTGGGGGACGTCGCGCGGGCACGCACCGTGCGGTGCCGGCAACAGCACGACGGCGTTGTGTGCGCTCGAGCAGCCTCGCCACCGCCCACTGCGCTCTGACGGCCGCCGGGCGCTGCGGCCGCCGGTGGTCTCATCACCGACGGCAACCCTGCGGCCGGTGCACCACTCCGGGGATGCCCTGCACACCGACGCGGACCCGGCGCGGGCAACGCCCGCGAAGCGGCGCACCCGTGCCAGCCCCGACGCACCGGAGTTGACCCATCACCGGTCCCCGCATGCTGACGGCCCCGCCAGCCGCAGCTCGGGACAGCGGGCCGACGCCCGCCGCCGGTTCCCCATCAACCGACCGGCATCCCCCTTGACGGCCCAATCACCGCAGCGGCCGGCGGCAGGGAGCCGCCGGATCAGATCGCCGGGCGGTAGAAGAACGTGCGGCGGCGGGAAATACGTCCGTCGCGTAGCTCGAACCAGTCGGCGAACAGCTCACTCAACGGCACACCGGCATGCGACATACCGTCGAAACGGCCCCAGCAGAACACCTGGTCGCCGCCGTCGACCCAGCGCTCCACCGCATGCCGCCCCGACGACACGATGCACCGCCGCCGGTAGAACGCCACGAACGCGTCCGCACCCTCGATCGGCGGGCAACCCGGCCGGTGATACACCACATCGGGCGTGACCAGCGCCGCCAGGTCACCCCAGTCGCGACGATCGATCACCGCCAACATCGACGAGACCAAACCCGACCGCTCCGCCACCAGCGCGTCGTCACCCATACACCCATGGAAATCCGCCGACCACGCCCGGTCAACACACCGCAGCTGCTTCTTACACCCCGAAACCGGACCGTAACCCGGACGGCCCGCCTCAGCCCATCCGCGACGCCGTCGACGTGCCGAACCGCGCCGCCACCAGACGCTTCAACCCGTGCGGGAAACCCGTCTTCGCCGCCACATGCGGACCCGTCAACCGCAGCTGCGCCGCCGCGTCACCCTCCCACGCCGCCACACAGTCCTCCGCCGCCACGTTCGCCACCGCCAGGATCGCACCCGCCGCACCCAGCATCCCCGCCGTCGACACCAGCGCCGACGAACCCACGTACACCGCGCCGTCCCACTCCGACAGCAACCGCAGCAACCGCTCCGCATCCCCCGTCGAATCCTTCACCCCAGCCACCGGCAACGACGGCAACACCTCCACCGGCACCGCACCACCCGCCACCATCGGGAAGTGATACGCCAGCACCGGCCGCCCGTCCGCCGCCGACACCACCCGCTCATAGAACACCCGCAGATCACCCGCCCGCCGCGGCGGCGCCACCAGCACCGCATCCGCACCCACCGCCACCGACGCCGCCGTCAGCTCCGCCGCAGGACCCGCCCACGCACCACCCGCACCAGCAATCACCGGCACCCCGGGACACGCCTGCCGCACCGCCGACACCAACGCCACCCGCTCACCATCACCGAGCGCGTCCGCCTCACCCGTCGACCCCGCCACCAGAACCGCCCGCACACCCGACGCCACCAACCGCTCGGCATGCCGCGCCGTCGCCGCCACATCCACCGAACCGTCCTCCGCGAACAGCGTCACCAACGCCACCGCGACACCCCGCCACAACGGATTCCGCTCCACAGTCATACCCGAACCCTAAGCTGGAACCTGGGTGCGCAGGCCGTCGGCGTGCCGGCGCACCCACCCATCAACCGCCCGACCCACCCACCAACGCCGCCGCGAACAACGCAACCGCCCGATCAGCATCGCCGGTCAGATCCCGCAGCACACCCTCCGCCACACCCACCGGCAGCTCAGCCAGGGCCTGGACCAGCCGGATCCGCACCGCCGAATCCGCGGCATGCACGCCCAGCTCATCCACCAACGCACCCAGGATCCGCTCCGCAGACCCGGCATCCAGCGACAACGCCCCCAGCACCTCCGCGGCCTCCACGTCATTCACACCCTCGACCACCATCCCCACCAGCGTCGGCACCGCCCGGGTCTCACCACGCGCACCCGACGCCAGCGCGGCGCGCCGCCGCACCACCACGTCCGGATCCTCCAACGCACCCGCCAGCACCGCCGACGCCTCATCACCGGACAACGCGGCCAGCGCCAGCACCGCACGCCGCCGCACCTCCACATCCTCCGAAACGACACCCGACGCCACACTCGCCACACCGTCACCGCCCGCCCGCGCCAGCGCCCACCGCAACGCACCAGCCACATTCGGATCCGACTCCGCCAGCACCGCCCCGGCAAGAACCTCGACCGGCACCGGTACACCCTCCGACGGCGCCAGCACAGCCTGCTGCCGGCGGGCGGCACTCGGCGAGCTCAACCCGTTGAGCAGCTCCACGATGCGCAACACACCCTGCCAACCCGACGCCGCCGACCCATCAACCGCACGCAACCGCTCCAGCAGCTCCTGCTCCCGCCGCAACCGCTCCTCCGTGCGCCGGATGAGATCCGCGACCAACGCCGCCGGCGCAAACCCCGGATCCTCCAGCGCACGACCGATCTGCCGCAGCGACAACCCCAGCGACCGCAGACTCTCCACATGGAAGATCCGCCGGATGTCCTCACCGGAATACTCGCGGTAGCCACCCACCGTCCGGCCCGTCGGCCGCACCAACCCCAACGAGTCGTAATGCCGCAACATCCGCGTGCTCACACCCGAACGGCGCGCCACCTCACCGATCAGCACGCCGTACCCCATCCGCACCGAGTGCAACGATCCGCTTCGCCTCGTCCACGGCCGGCTCCCAACCGGCGTCCGGGTCCAGCAACAGCCGCTGTGTCGCACGGGCATGCGCGCGTACCACCGGATCAGCGCTCGCCACACCCGCCCGCAGGACCGGCTCGATGACGTCGCCGAGCGTGACGAGCGCCCGGCTCAGACTCAACTGCACGTGCCGGTCACCACGCCCGAACTGCGCGGCCAGATCCACCGCCAGCCCCTGCTCCTCCCCGGCGGGCACCAGCACGACCGCGGCACGCCACGCGCTGCGCGCGACCTCATCGTCGGCGTCGTGCAGCAACGACCGCGTGATCGCCGGCCACACACCACGGTCCCCGATCTTCGACAGCGTGTGCAACGCCTGACTCCGCGCCTGCGCACGCCCCGACCGCAACTCCTCACGCAGCCTCGGCACCGTCACCTCCGCCGGCAACCGGGTCAACGCCCACGTCAGCATGTCCCGCACGAAGAAGTCCGGCTCCACCGCGCACCGCTCCACCAGCACATCGACCAGACCCCCATCCGGACGCGTGCCGGCGGCCAGCGCCGCCTGCAGCCGTACCGACGAATCGCCGGCACCCAAAGCATCCACCAGCCGCGGGTCCTGTGCAGTGCCGTGTGTCGAGTTCACTGCGATCACCTCCGCGCCCAGTCAAGACCTTGTCACAGTGACAAGGTCAAGGGGCCGAACATGAAAGCGCCGCCGACCGTCTCCCGGCCGGCGGCGCACGTCTCATGAGGGGCGAGCGCCCCGCCGGCGGGGACCGTCGGCCACCCACCGCACCGTGACCCGCTCACGGCAGTGCGTCGAACACGCCACCCACTGCGCCTTCAACAGCACGAACACCGGACATCGGCGTCTCCAACCGTCGTCACCAGGTCACCTACACCCAGCACCACGGCGCGCTCAACGCCCGGCGCGAACCTGCTACACCGTCACGTCGACGTGCTCGACGACGCTCACGTCCGACGGCTTCGCATCCTCGTCGGGCGGCTGCGCGGCGGTCCGCGACGCGGCGAACGCCATGATGAACGACCACGGCGGCATCCCCCCGACGTTCGTCACCGCGCCCGTCGGGGACAGGTGATAGCCCGTCAGACCGGAAATGGCCGCCCGGTCCCCCGGAGTCAGCTGGCTGAGCACCTGCTGCGACCCCGGCAGCCCACCCTTCGGCGGCGGTGCGACCGGCTCGACGGCCGGCGAGTTCGTCGTCTTGGACTGCACAGCGGCGTGCGTGGCCGACGACAACTGTCGAATCTCCATGGGGTGCCTCCCGAAGCGTCCGTGCTCCAAGCTGATCCTCGCGTACATCACAGCATTTCCGCAGGTGAACGCGATGCCCGTTCGCCGCAGGGACATATCTGACCGAACGGCCGACGCGATTCCCAGCAGCCCTTCGCGCCCCGAGCCGCCCCGAGCCGCTCCTTGTCGCAGACAAGGGTCATAGGCGTGCCGTCAGGCACGTCGTCTAAGGCGTCCTAGGATGCTAGGATTAGCGTGTGGAACCGCAGGTGGCACCAGACGAACGAACGACCCTGCAGGCACTGCGCCATACAGGCCTGCACCTGGCCTTTGCAGACGCGCTGCCGCAGGCTCGGGCGGGAGTGCTGCGCCGCCTGTGGGGCGCCCTGTGGCGCGAGGGCGTCATCGACACCCGGCGCCTCAGCACGCCCGCGCCGGCGCTGTTCGGCGCCGTGCCGGACACGGTCGTCGCCGACGGTGTCGCACACACGCACCCCGCCCGGCTCCTGGAGTCGCTGCGCCCCGCAGGGCACGTCGACCGGCTCGTGCGGGAGCTGGACAACAGCGTCGCCAACCTCGCCCTGGGTCTTGCCGTAGCGGCCCCCGCCGCCGGGAGCGACCTCGTCGCGCTGGAGCAGTCCGTCGTGGACGGCCATCCGCTGCACCCGTGCTGCCGCACCAGGATCGGGATGACCACCGCCGACGTGCTGGCGTATGCACCAGAGCACCACCCGACCGTCCGCCTGCGCGTCGTCGAGGTCGACCCCGCCCGGTGGCGCACCGGCGGCACACCCCGCCCGCCGCTGCTGCCCGTCCACCCGTGGCAGCTGGAGCGGGCCCTGGCCACCGGCCTGGTCCGCGACACCGGCCGTGACCTGCCCGCCAGGCCCCTCATGTCGCTGCGGACCCTCGCCCCGCTCGACACCCCCGGCGAGCACGTCAAGACCGCCGTCGAGGTCCAGATGACCAGCGCCGTGCGGACCCTGTCCGCCGCCGCCGTGCACAACGGCCCCCTCGCCTCCGACCTCGTCGCCACCCTCGCCGCACGCACCCGAGGCCTGCGCATCCTGCGCGAGACCACGGCCGCGACCGTCCTGGACGCGCACGGCGCCCCGCAACGCACCCTCGGCGCCGTCTGGCGCCAGGCACCGCCCGCCGGCGCGTTCGTCCTGCCCCTCGCCCTGCTGCCGCACCGGCCCGACCTGCTCACCCCCACGTTCTTCGCCCAGCTCGTGCAGCTGCTGCTGCCGCCCCTGTTCGACCTGCTCCGCGACGGCGTCGCCCTCGAGGCCCACGGGCAGAACACCCTCCTGGAGATCCGCGCCGGACGACCCCACACGATCTGGTATCGCGACCTCGGCGGCCTGCACGTCCACCCTGGGCGGCTCGACCGCGCCGGGCTGCCGATGCCGCCGCTCATCGGCGCCCTGCCCACCCACGACGAGGACGAGCTGCGCACGAAACTGTTCGCCGCGGCGCTGTCGACCGTGCTGACCGAGCTCGTCCACGCCCTGGGCGACCGGCACGCGGAGGTCGCGTGGGACGTGGTCGCGGCGACCGTCCGCGACGCCGTCACCGACACCGACGACCGCAAGGCGTGCTTCGCCGGCACCTGGCCCCTGAAGGCAACCACGGCGATGCGCCTCGCCGACGACCCGCTCCAGGACCTGTGGTGCCAGATCCCCAACCCGCTGCGCTGACCTGACAGATCACGCAGAACGCGCAGACTGGCTGGGCCGGGCCGGGCAGGGCGAGGCGACAGGGCAAGGGCTCCGGCGTCGGCGTCGGCGTCGGCGGCCTGACGGTGCCAAGGCCCGGCAATCACTCCGCCCGTTGGGTCGGCACTTCGCGGTCCGGGCACCGCAGCGGCAGGCAGACACCGGCACTGCTCCAGAGCTGAGAGGCTGCGTCGCCAAGGTCACACGGCCGCGCCGAGCAGCTGTCACGCACTCCGCGGCGCGGACAGCGGCGCCTCCGGTGTGCCAACCGCCTGCGCGGGCACCCGCTCAAAGTCCGGCCGCCATTGCGCGCTGAGACCTCGCGAGCGAACAACGGATCCGTTCACCACGCCGGACATGCGGTCATCGCGCGGTATCCCCGCCCGCCGATGGCGGCGGGCGGGCGTGCCGCATGCCACGCCGTCGTGATCGGAGCCGCGGTCTGGTCGCCCGGCCGACCACGGAAGGATTTCGGGCGCAGCAGGTCAGCCGCGCGCCTCGACGTGCATACCTGGACTCACCCTGCGGTGGGGTGCGGGCAATCTTCACCTCGCCCGTTTGATCGAAGGACGCCTGTGGTCGCTGGGGTGGCCACTGCCGTCCTTCGATCACGGTCGCAAGATCGTCCGCCGGCACCGAACCGCAGCCGCCGACTGGAAAACTCCCGTGCGCGGGCCGCCACCCCGCCGCTGGGCCGTGGTCAACGCATCGCTTGATCCAAGGACACCCCTGGCCGCTGGGACGACCGCCGCTGTCCTTCGATCACGGTCGTAAGATCGCCCGGCGGCCGTGGCGACACCCAGCGAGGGCAAACACCACTCAAGGACGCTCCAGAGCGCATGACGCCGCAGGACTGTCGTCATGCGAAAAAGCGGGGCGGTGGCTCAGCGCCAGTCGGGGCGTTCGCCGGTGTCGACGAGCTTCCAGTCGTTGTTCTCGTAGAGCACGTTGTCGTAGTAGAAGACCGTCGGTGGCAGGAGGTCCCGGGCGGTGAAAGCAGCCCTGGCCGCCGCGTGCAGCGACGCCGGCCGCACGCCCCAGCGGTCAGAGGCCAGCGCGGCCACGTAGGACAGCGCGTGGTGGCCCATGAAGCTGTCGTACGTGAGGCTGAACACCTCGTCGGCGGCCATCGGCACGTCGCGCGGGATCACGTTCGTCGGGGGCAGCGGGCCCGTCAGGCCCAGGCTCGCGCGCTGGGCCGCGTCGACGTAGATGGCGCAGTCGCGGTACAGGATGCGGGTCTCGCGGCGCTGCACGTCGAAGGCGAACAGCGTGTTCTGCCCGTGCGTCTCCAGGGGGCAGCCGGTGGCAAGGGCCACCGACGCCCACAGCCGCACCATCGGCACCACGATCCGCTCCGCCACGAACGACGTCGGGTCCTCGCCGAACGCGGCGACGAGCTGCTCCAGCAGCGGAGGGTCCGACGGGTGGTGCAGGTCGCGGCCGTACAGGGCGAACAGCGGCACCGTGCACGCCGGCGCCGGGGCAAGCGGGCGGGCGGCGCGCAGCAGGTAGCCCCACGCGTCCTCGCCGGACCCGAACCAGCCGCCGCCGACCTCCGGCAGGACCGGCGCGCCGATGCGGACGAGCTCGTCGGACACCCACAGCTGCAGCTCGATCACCGGGCGGCGCAGGCGGCGGGTGAAGCGGGACAGGCGGCGCGGGTAGTGCAGCTTCACGAAGTGCGGCTCGACCGGCGTCCCGTCGACCGCCGTGACGAAGACGGTCCGTGCGTTCGCCGACGGCACCGCCGTCAGGACCGGGCCCGGCGGCGAGGCCAGCAGCACGTCACGGCCGACCAGGTTCGGGGCGTCCAGCGCGTTCGGATGGACCGGCACGAGCCCCTCATACAGCGACAGCACACCCGGCGCGGTCACGTGCACGCTGCCGGGGACGAGGAACGTCGGGAGCTGGAACGAAGCAGCGCCCCGCTGCGGGTGATAGGCGTCGTCGATGTCGAGGTCACCGGCGTAGGGGCTGTAGGTGCGGGTCCCGACGCCGAGATACCGTTCCGCGTACTGCCACAGGGCGATCGGGTCGCTAACGTCGAGCTGCATCGTCGGCAAGCGTACCGGTGCACGGACTGGAGTCTTCTGGTGGTTCCCCCGCACGTGGCCGCCGCCATACTGGCCGCCGACCGGCCCGTCTGCGTGTACGTGTACGACCGGGCGGTGCTGCACGCCAACGTCGCCGCGCTGCGTGCCGCGCTGCCGGCCGGGACCCGGATCGCGTACGCGATGAAGGCCAACGGCGACGACCGGGTCCTCGCCGCGCTGCTGCCGCATGTCGACGGCCTCGAGGTCGCCTCCGGCGGGGAGCTCGCCGCGGCCGTCGCCGCCGGGTCGCGGTTCACGCTGTTCAGCGGGCCTGGCAAGACCGACGCGGACCTGCGCGCGGCCGTCGCCGCCGGGGCCGTCGTCAACGTCGAGAGCCTCCACGAGTTGCGGCGGCTCACGGTGTACGGAGCCGCGCGGGTCTGCCTGCGGATCAACCGGGCGCACCCGGCGCTGCCGGGCACCCACGCGATGGCGGGCGTGGCGACGCAGTTCGGGCTGGACGAGGCGCTGCTGCCGGAGGCGGTCGGCATCGCCCGCGCCGGCGGGCTGGACGTCGCCGGGTTCCACCTGCACGCGGTGTCCAACAACCTCGACGCGGTCGCGCACGCCGCGTACGTGCGGGACGCGGTCGCGTGGGCCGCCGGCGCCGCGCAGCGGTGGGGCGTGCCGGCCCCGATCATCAACGTCGGCGGCGGGTTCGGGGTCGACATCGCCGGTGCCGGACGATTCGACCTCGACGCGTTCGCCGCCGGGCTGAGTGATCTTGATCTCCCTGACGGGGCGACGCTGGTCGTGGAGCCGGGCCGGTTCGTGACGGCGGCCGCCGGCTGGTACGCCACCGAGGTCCTCGACGTGAAACAGACCCACGGCCGGTGGTTCGTGGTCGTGCGCGGCGGCACCCACCACTTCCGGCTGCCGGCGTCATGGGGGTACAGCCACCCGTTCACGGTGCTGCCCGTCGACGCGTGGCCCTACCCGTTCCAGCGGCCACAGGTCAGCGACGCGGCCGTCGACGTCGCCGGTGAGCAGTGCAACCCGCGTGACGTCCTGGCCCGCGACGTGCCGGTCGCGTCGGTGCGGGCCGGGGACGTGCTGGTCTTCGCCAACACCGGCGCCTACGGGTGGGAGGTGGCGCACCACGACTTCCTGCGCCTGACCCACCCGCGGTTCGTCATCGTCTGACGGCGAACTGGGAGCGGACCGCGCGCAGCGCCTGGCGGCGGGCGTCGCCCTTGAGCGTGTCGACGTACAGGACGCCGTCGAGGTGGTCCGTCTCGTGCTGCAGTGCCCGCGCCAGCAGGCCGCTGCCGGACACCGTCACCGGCTCGCCGTGCTCGTCGAAGCCCTCCGCGGTCGCGTGCATCGCCCGCGGCGTCGGGAACCACAGGCCCGGGATCGACAGGCAGCCCTCCTCGCCGTCCTGGGCGCCGTCCACCGCCGTGATCGTCGGGTTGATCAGGTAGCCGACCTGCTTGTTCGCCGCGTATGAGAACACCCGCAGGCCGACCCCGATCTGCGGGGCGGCGACGCCGGCGCGGCCCGGCTCACCGGTCACCGTGTCCAGCAGGTCGCGCACCAGCGCCCGCAGCTCCGCATCGAACGAGGTCACGGTCTCGCACGGGGTGCGCAGCACGGGGTCGCCGAGCACCCGGATCGGTCGGATCGTCACACGTCACAGCGTACTTCGGGGCGACGTGAACCCCTGTTGACGAGGGCCTAAACTATGCCGACTTCCCACCCCCGGAGGCACACCCATGGCCTACCAGGCCGACAGGGCGGACGTGCGGTCACACCGCAGAGGCCCAGCTCAGCGCAGATCACGACGCCTGGCGTTGATCATCAGCGTGGTCGTCGTCGTGCTCGTCGGCGGCGGCGCCGCATACGGCGTCAACCGGCTCGTCAAAGCTTCCTGTAACGGCACCGTCACCGCGAAGATCGTCGCGTCGCCGGGCACCGCGACGCTGCTGCAGTCCCTCGCCCGGTCATGGACGGACAGCAACCCGACCGTCGCGGGCCGTTGCGCCCGCGTCGATGTCGCCGGCCGGGAGACCGCCTCGATGGCGCAGGCCCTCGGCACCGACTGGGACAGCAAGGCCGGCTCCCCGCCCGACGTGTGGGTGCCGGACTCCACCGCCTGGGTGCGCCGGGCGTCGACCGCGGCGATCGCCGAGCGGATGATGCCGGACCTCCAGCCGATGCTGGCGCGCACCCCGTCGGTCCTGGCGATGCCCAAGCCGATGGCCGAGGCCCTCGGCTGGCCCGGCGGCGAGCTGTCCTGGCAGGACGTCATCAACAAGGTCGCCGCGGACCCGCAGGGCTGGGCGAAGTACGGCAAGGGCGACTGGGGACCGTTCAAGTTCGGGATGAGCGACCCGCTGCAGTCCACCGCGGGGCTGCTCGCACTCATGGCGATCCTCGACGGCAACGACGACGGGGAGGTCACCGCCGAGGAGCAGGCGACCCTCGCCAAGCTCAAGCAGGAGCGCGCCGTCTACACCGACACCACCGCGCAGCTGCTGGACGACCTCGGCAAGGCCGACGACCAGGACGGCACCAAGGCGCTGCAGTACATCTCGGCGTTCCCCGCCCTCGAGCAGGACGTCCTGGCGTACAACAAGACCAACCCGAAGGTCCCGCTCGTCGCGGTGTACCCGTCCAACGGCAGCGCCGACGCCGACAACCCGTACCTGATCCTCGACGCGCCGTGGGCCGAGAAGGACAAACAGGACGCCGCGAAGCAGTTCCTCGCCTACCTGCGCGGACCGGCGGGGCGCAAGGTGTTCCTCGACGCGGGGTTCCGCGACCCGAACCGCGACGCCGGCGCCGCGATCACCGGCAACGCCGCATTCAGCCCGAAGATCAAGACCGTGCCGCGGGCGGTGCTGCTGCCCGAGTCGGTGAAGCAGTCGATGGACTCGTGGACGGCGCTGACCCGCCCCACCAACGTCCTGCTCGTGCTGGACATCTCCGGCTCCATGGCCGAGCAGGTCCCCGGCACCGGGCGCAACCGCATGCAGCTGGCGAAGGACGCCGCCCGCGAGGCCGTGCAGCTCTTCGACGGCGACGTCGACGCCGGCCTGTGGGTCTTCTCCACCCGGCAGAACGGGCAGCAGGACTACAAGCAGCTGATCCCGATCGGCCGCGTCGGCGACCAGGTCAACGGCAAGGCACGCCGGGAGCAGATGGTCACCGCGATCGACAAGCTCACCCCGGTCGGCGACACCGGCCTCTACGACACCGCCGCCGCGGCCCAGCAGGCCGTCGTCGACGCGTACAAGCCCGGCGCCACCAACCTGGTCGTGCTCATGACCGACGGCAAGAACGACGACCCCACCGGCGGGCTCACCCTCGACCAGCTGCGGCCCAAGCTGGAGGCGAACGCCGCCAGCGAAAGGAAGGTCCCCATCGTCACCGTCGGATACGGCAACGACGCGGACTTCACGTCCCTGCAGGAGATCTCCCGCGTCAGTGGCGGCGCCCTGTACACGTCCAAGACCGCGTTCGACATCAACGAGGTCCTGCTGACGGCCATCTTCGGCAAGGTCTGACGGGCCGGCCCCGGCCGCCGGCCCGCACGGGTCAGGCGGCCAGGGCGGCCTTGATCGGGGCGGTCTTCGCCGCGGCCTCCGCCACCTCGGCGACCGGGTCGCTGTCCCAGACGATGCCGCCACCCGCCCACACGTGCGCCAGCCCGTCGGCGACCGCGACCGTGCGGATGGTCAGGCCCAGGTCCAGGCGCAGCCGCCCGTCGGGGCCGTGACCGATCCAGCCGGCCGCGCCCATGCTCGGGCCGCGGCCGACCGGCTCCAGGGCGCTGACCACGTCGATCGCGGCGAGCTTCGGCGCGCCGGTCACCGAACCGCCCGGCCACACCGCACCGAGCAGCTCCGCGAGCCCCACACCGGCGGCCAGCCGGGCGCTGACCGTCGACTCGGCCTGCCACAGCCGCGACCAGCGGCGGATCGCGAACAGCTCCTCGACGCGCACGGTGCCGGTGCGCGCCACCCGGCCGAGGTCGTTGCGCTCCAGGTCGACGATCATGATGTGCTCGGCGCGTTCCTTCGCCGAGGCGAGGAGCTCGGCGCGGCCCTGTGGGGTCGCGGGCCGGGTGCCCTTGATCGGCCGGGTCACCGCCCGGCCGTCGGCGACCTCGACGAGCGTCTCAGGCGACGCGCACGCCACCCACCACGACGCGGTGTCCGCGGTACCCCCACCGGACAGCACACCGCCGTAGCGGGCGCCAGGGAGGGCCGCCACCCTCGCCAGGGCGGCGCGGGGGTCACCGGCGAACGGGGCGCTCGCGTGACCGACGACGTTGGCCTGGTACACGTCGCCGCGGGCGATCGCCTCCCGCACCGCGGAGACCGCCGCCGCGTGCTCGGCGGGGCTCCAGCTCGGCGTCCACAGCCCGACCCGCGCCGCGGGCACCGGACGGGCCGCGGGCACCGGCGGCGCGGGCGGGGGCGTGTGCCCGTAGACGACGGCGACGAGGTCCGGCACGCCCGGCGCCGGCGACGCCACGCACGACGGCGGCGCGAGAAGCACCGCCGCGCCGCACACCGTGTCCGTCACCGTCCGTGATTGCGACAGATCGTTGACGGGAAGACCGGCCGCCGTCAGGAACGCCGACAGGATCGACAGCGGGTCACCGCCGTCGCGGGAATGCCACTCGAGCCGGGAACGCTCCCATACTTGTGGGATGCACGACGACGCCGACCCGGGAGGGTGGAGATCCACCAACCCGGGTCGATACCCGACGACCGGTCCTAATGTGCTCATACGAATGGCGGATTATCCCCAAGTTGTGCCGTCACATGTCCGGAATTGTGTCGTTGGCCGTAGTAGCGTGCATCACTGGTCATGTGAACAACCACACAGGCCTCAACTGAACCTCTCAATCGGAGACCCCCGATGCTCTGCCAGCACCAACCATCCTGTCCCTCAGCCGCCGACCTGGACCACGAAGCCGCCAGAATCATGGCCGCGCACCCCGAGCAGGGGTGGAGCCTCCTGTGCAACGGCGTGATCGTCTTCGAGGACACCGGGGAGCTTCTCCCCGACTGCAGCGTGATCGAACCGCACCGCGGCCCGGCCATGCACGTCCTGGTCCGAGCCGCCTGAGTCATCACACTCCGTAATCAGTTACTCCTCGTAGGCTGACGCCGGCGGGCACGAGCAGACCAGGTTCCGGTCTCCGTAGCTGTCGTCGATGCGCCGCACCGGTGGCCAGTACTTCGCCACCGACACGCCGGCCGGGTAGGCCGCCACCGACCTCTGGTAGGCGTGCGACCACTCGTCGGCGGTGACCACCGCAGCCGTGTGCGGCGCATTGCCCAACGGGTTGTCCCCGGCGGGCCACTCCCCGGCCGCAACACGGTCGATCTCCTCACGGATCGCGATCATCGCGTCACAGAACCGGTCCAGCTCCGCCAGGTCCTCGCTCTCGGTCGGCTCCACCATCAGCGTGCCGGACACCGGGAACGACATCGTCGGGGCGTGGAAGCCGTAGTCGATGAGCCGCTTCGCGACATCCGCGACACTCACCCCGGTCGCCTTCGTGATCGCCCGCAGATCCAGGATGCACTCGTGCGCCACGAGGCCCTCGCTGCCGCTGTACAGCACCGGATAATGCTCCCGCAGCCGCGCCGCCACGTAGTTCGCTGCGAGCACCGCCGTCGCCGTCGCCTTCGTCAGCCCATCCGGGCCCATCAGCCGCAGATACGCCCACGGGATCGGCAGGATCCCCGCCGAACCCCACGGCGCCGCCGACACCGGACCGACCGGGGCCGGCACACCGTCCTGCTCCAGCACCGGGTGCGACGGCAGGAACCGCGCCAGGTGCGCGCGGACCGCCACCGGGCCCACACCCGGGCCGCCACCGCCGTGCGGGATACAGAACGTCTTGTGCAGATTCAGGTGCGACACGTCCGCCCCGAACTGCCCCGGCTTGGCATAGCCGAGCAGCGCGTTGAGGTTCGCGCCGTCGACATACACCTGGCCACCCGCCTCGTGCACCTTGGCGCACAGGTCGGCGATGCCCGTCTCGTACACCCCGTGCGTCGACGGATACGTCACCATGATCGCCGCCAGGCGGTCCCGGTGCAGCTCGATCTTCGCCGCGAGGTCGTCGAGGTCCACGTTGCCCAGCTCGTCACACGCCACGACCGCCACCCGCATGCCCGCCATCACGGCGCTGGCCGCGTTGGTGCCGTGCGCACTGGACGGGATCAGGCACATGTCCCGGGCCGTGTCGCCCCGCGAGTGGTGATACGCCCGGATGGCCAGCAGCCCCGCGAGCTCCCCCTGCGAACCGGCGTTCGGCTGCAGCGACACCGCGTCGTAACCGGTCACCTCCGCCAGCCACCGCTCCAGGTCACCGATCAGCTTCCGGTAGCCCTGCGTCTGCGCCGCCGGCGCGAACGGGTGCACGTTGGCGAACTCCGGCCAGGTGATCGGCTCCATCTCCACGGTCGCGTTGAGCTTCATCGTGCACGACCCCAGCGGGATCATCCCCCGGTCCAGCGCGTAGTCCATGTCGGAGAGGCGCTTGAGGTACCGCAGCATCGCCGTCTCCGACCGGTGCGTGCCGAACACCGGGTGGCTCAGGAAGTCACTCGTGCGCCGCAGCTGCGCCGGCACCACGTCCGCCGTGTCCAGCGCCGTCACGTCCACGTGCGCCAGCCCGAACGCCGACAGCACGTCACGCAGATGCCCGAACGTCGTGGTCTCGTCACACGCGATCCCGACCCGGTCCTCGTCCACGTGCCGCAGGTTGATCCCCCGGTCCGCGGCGGCCGCGACGACCTTCGCCGCCTGCCCCGGCACGACCGCCGTCACCGTGTCGAAGAACGCCGCGTGCTGCGTGCGCACCCCACCGGCACGCAGCCCCGCGGCCAGGCGCACCGCCATGTCGTGGGTCCGCGACGCGATCCCCCGCAGCCCGTCCGGGCCGTGGTACACCGCATACATGCTGGCCGTGACGGCGAGCAGCACCTGCGCGGTGCAGATGTTGCTGGTCGCCTTCTCCCGCCGGATGTGCTGCTCGCGGGTCTGCAGCGCCAGCCGGTACGCCGGGGCGCCGTCCGCGTCCTTCGACACGCCGACCAGCCGGCCGGGCAGCGTGCGCTCCAGGCCCTTGCGGACCGACATGTATCCGGCGTGCGGCCCGCCGAAGCCCATCGGCACCCCGAAGCGCTGCGCGCTGCCGACCGCGACGTCGGCGCCGAACGCGCCCGGCTCCCGCAGCAGGCACAGCGCGAGCAGGTCCGCGGCGAACGTCACGATCGCACCCTGGTCATGCGCCCGCGCGGTGAGCCGCTCGAAGTCGCGGACCACGCCGGACGCGCCCGGATACTGCAGGTGGATGCCGAAGTACTCCTCCGGCAGGTCGTCGCCCGCCGGGTCGGCGACGTGCACGGTGATGCCCAGCGGCTCCGCCCGGGTGCGGATCACGGCCAGGGTCTGCGGCAGGACGTCGGCGTCGACGACATACACGTCGGCCTTCACCTTCGACGAGCGGCGCGCGAGGGTCATCGCCTCGGCGGCCGCGGTCGCCTCGTCCAGCAGCGACGCCCCCGCGACCGGCAGCCCGGTCAGGTCGGCGATCACCGTCTGGAAATTGAGCAGCGCCTCGAGCCGCCCCTGGCTGATCTCCGGCTGGTACGGCGTGTACGCCGTGTACCACGACGGGTCCTCCAGCACGTTGCGCATGATCACCGGCGGCGTGTGCGTGCCGTAGTAGCCGACGCCGATCATGCTGACCAGCGTCCGGTTCGCCGAGGCGAGGGCCCGCAGCTCCCCCAGCACCTCGGCCTCGGACGCCGCCGGGGGCAGCGCCAGCGGCTTGTGCCAGCGGATCGAGCCGGGGATCGCCGCGGTCATCAGCGCCTCGACGGAGTCATACCCGACGGTCTTGAGCATCCTCGACTGCTCGTCAGGCGACGGTCCGATGTGCCTGCTGGCAAAGTTGGTCATTGGCCACACTCTTTCGGATCCAGGGTCGGGGAAGCGCGCGCCCTCCCCCTCTGTCGTGTGGCCTCCAGAGGTGCCAACCCGTCGCGGTCCTTCTGCCTGAGAGGTTCCGGGGAGGATTTGCCCCTTCGGCGCCGTCCTGGCTGCAGACGATCTCTCCCGCGCGGGTATTGCCGGCACGCCCAATCTACCAACTGCCGCGAATCTGACCATGGTCGCGACCGCGTGGTCGACGCCACAGCCGCTAACGCGTCCTAGGATGCTAGGTTGAACCTCATGGGCGGCAGCGGGCGGAGTTGGCCTCCACCATCAGCAGCGAGCCGTCGACCGCCTCGAAGTCCTTGCCGGTGAGGCCCTTCAGGGCGTTGAGCTGGCCGTTGTTCCACTTGTCGTCCTGGGTGCCGGAGAAGAACCACGGCGATCCGTTGTCGGCGAGGATCGCGCCGTACTGCTTGAGCGCCTGCGCGACCACCCGGGCCTGCGCGGGAAACTTCGAGATGTCCACCGACGCCTTCAGGCGGAACCGGGCGCCCATCGGCGGCAGGGCCGCGTCGGTCGAGCTCGAGGCGGCGTGCCGGGCCGGCCACACGTAGGACTTGCGGGTCTTCGGCGCGGTGAAGCGGATCGCGTGGTCGATCCGCCCGGCCGCGACCTCCTCGGCGCGCGGCAGCCCGGCGAGGACCGACAGCCCGGCCGCGTCGGCGGACGTCCAGCCGGCCTTGCGCAGGTCGTTGCGGCGCAGGTCGAACACGGCACCCGACCCGGCCTTCCAGGAGCCGTCACCGTTCGGGTGGGCGTCGTAGAGCTCGTAGGCCTTGCACGCCGCGGTGTCGTGGACGATGACGTGCCGGTCCCCGTCGGCGTTCGCCCCGCCCTCGATGCGGGCGTTGCGCGGAACCGGGTAGGGGCCCTTGTCGCTCTCGTCGGCGTAGTCGAAGGTGACCTTCACCGAGGCCTGGCCGGCCCCGACGGTGGTGACCGGGATGCCGAACGGCGCGCCGTCGATGAGCCCGGCGCCGAAGTCGGGATGGGCATGCGCGGCGGCGCCGATGCTGTTGACCCAGGCGGCCGAGTCACGGTGGACCGGCAGCTTCGACACGTCGGCGTGCCAGACGTTGTCGGCGGGGAAGATCGTGCAGCCCGCCTGGGGGGCGCCCGACGACACAGGCGACGTGGCACCGGACGACTGCAGACCCGCGGACTCCGGAGGGGCACCCGACGTCGAGGCCGACAGGCCCGCGGCCGGGGCGGCGCCGGACCCGCCGGACGAGCTGCAACCGCTCACACCCGCGCCCGCACTCATCGCGAACGCCACCATGACCGCCAGCGCGGCACTGCGCCTCATGATCCTCCTCGGGTCGGCCCCCGATCCTCGCGGACCAGCCGGGACGATACCCGCACCCACTGTCCGACCGCGCCGGGGCGGCAACGGCGAAGCCGGCCAGCTGCGGGGCTGACCGGCTTCGGGGTGGTGCGGAAGCTCAGTTGGAGGCGACGCCGAGCTCGCCCGCACCGCCGCCGGTGTGCAGCTCGGTGGCGGAGGCGAACGACGAGTCCAGCTGGTGCTGGAGGGCGTCGAGCTGGCCGAACTCCGAGGCGTGCGAGGACTCCGAGCCCTCGGCGGCGAAGATGTGGTCGGCCTCGGCCTCGCTGTGGTCGTAGGAGGTGAAGTCCGACTCCTCGTAGTGCTCGCCCGACGGGTTCGAGTACTCCACGTGGTGGCCCTGGTCGAAGCTGGTGGACTCGGCCGAGGCGTGGTCCTGCTCGTACACGCCGAACTGCGAGTTGTAGTCGTTCTCGCTGCCCTCAACCTGGTGGAGCTGGTCCAGCGACTCGTGCTCCTGACCCGCCTCGACGTGGCCGTAGTCGGCGCCGGTGTCGAAGTCGCTCATGGGATTTCCCCCTCAGTTGCTAACACTTGGTGACGCCATCGACGGTACGGGCTGTCCAGCAGGGCGGAATCCTCCGAACGTGCCACCGTGACAAGCTGGTCGAACCGTCCGGTATGTGATCGCGTGGGGCAAGCGCGCCATCGACCCCGGTGGGTGATCACGACGTGACGATGCATCGATGTCCGGTGCGTGCGCTCACCCGGACGTGGCGAGCGCCGCGACACGATCGAGGGCCCGCAGCGCCGCGGTCGTCGCCGGTGCGGAGGCGGGCAGCAGCGGCAGCCGCACCGACGGGGTCGGGATCCGGCCGGTCGCGTGCAGCACGGCCTTGATGACGGCCGGGTTCGGCTCGGCGAACAGCGCCGCGGACACCGCCGCGAGCCTGGGGCCCAGGTCCCGGGCGGAGGCGGCGGCGCCGGAGCGCCACGCGTCGGACAGGGCCACGAACGAACCCGTCGCCACGTGCGCCGAGGCCAGGATGCCGCCGGCGGCGCCGAGGGCGAGCAGCGGCGCGATGACCGCGTCGTCGCCGCCGAGCACCGAGAACCCGGGCGGCAGCGCGCCGAGGAACGCGACGGTGTCGCCGCTGATCGCGCCGTCGGACAGCTTCATCCCCACCACGTTCGGGATCGCCGCGATCTCCAGCAGCGACGCCACGTCCAGGCTCTGCCCGGTCCGGTACGGCACGTGGTAGACCACGACCGGCACCGGCGAGGCGGCGGCGACGGCCCGCAGGTGTGCCAGGACCCCGGCGGCGCCCGGGCGGGTGTAGGGCGGCACGACCACCATCGCCACGTCGCCGCGCACGGCACGCACCGCCTCGAGCGTCCCCGCGGTCGAGCTGCCGCCGACGCCGACCAGCAGCGGCACCCGGTGCCGCGCGCAGACCACCCGGCAGGTGTCCACGACCGCCGCCCGCTCCGCCGCGCTCAGCGTCGCCGGCTCCCCCGTGGTGCCCAGCGCGACCAGGCCCGCCGCGCCCTCATCCAGCACGCGCCGGGCCAGCGACGACAGTGCCTCGAGGACGACCGACCCGTCGGCGTCGAACGGTGTCACCAGTGGCACGAAGATCCCCGAAAGCTCCATGCCGTCCAGCGTCACGCGAGCCGAGCGGAAGGTCCAGTTCACATTCGTACCGGCGAGCATAAGCTGACCTGATGCTCGACGTGCGCAAGCTGCGCCTCCTGCGCGACCTCGCCGGCCGCGGCACCATCGCCGCGGTGGCCGCCGCCCACAACTACACGCCGTCGGCGGTGTCGCAGCAGCTCGCCGCGCTGGAACGGGAGGCGGGCACGCCGCTGCTGGCCCGCACCGGCCGCGGCGTCACCCTCACCCCGCCGGCGCGGTCCTGGCCGCGCACGCCGAGGAGGTCCTCGCCGCGCTGGAGCGGGCCACCGCCGCCCTCGCCGCGACCTGCACCGGCCTGTCCGGGCCGCTGCGCATCGGCGCGTTCCCGACCGCGATGCGGACCCTGCTGCCCGCCGCGCTCGCCTCGCTGGCCCGGGAGCACCCGGCGCTCGACCTCACCGTCGACGAGCTCGACCCGGCGCTGGTGCCGGCCCGGCTGCGCGACGGCACCCTCGACGTCGCGCTCGTGCACGACTACGACCTCGTCCCGATCGCCCCCGACCCCGCCCTGGACACCGCGCCGCTGCTGGACGAGACGATGTACCTGGCCGCGACCCGCCCCTTGGACCTGGCCGGCTGCCGCGACGAGCGGTGGATCCTGGCCGGGCCCGGCACCCTGTGCCACACGATGACGGTCCGGGCCTGCGAGGCCGAGGGGTTCCTCCCCCGCGCCCGGCACCACGCCGACGACTTCGTGACCGTGCTCGCCCTCGTCGCCGCCGGCCAGGGCGTCGCCGTCGTGCCGGAGCTCGCGCTGCGCCCGCCGGCGGTGCCGGAGGGCGTGGTGCTCACCGCGTTGCGGACCAGGCGCAGGACCCGGTTCGCGTACCGGGCCGGGACCGCCGCCCACCTGTCCATCGCCGCGTTCGCCGCCGCGGTGCGCAGCGCCACGCAGTGACGGCCGGACCGGCGCACGCCCCGGTGCGGAGCGGGTGCCGGGCGGGAGCGTGACGGCCGTCGTCGTCAGACCGGGCCCGGCGGTGTCGACGTGGGTCGGCGTGACCGCCTTCACCTCGCAGGACCGGCGCTGCACCTGCTGCGCCGAGCCACCTACGGACCGACCCCCGCCACCGAGGCCGAGCTGCGCGGCATCGGCGTCACCGCCTGGCTGGACCGGCAGCTCAACCCCGCCGCCGTCGACGACGCCGCGTGCGACGCGCTGCTCACCCGGTACCCCCTGATCGGCCTGGACATCGGCGGCATCCGGGCGAAGGTCAAGGCCGGCACCATGAAGTTCGGTGCCTGGGACGCCATGCAGCAGCTGGGATCCGCGGCCGTCGCCCGGGCCGCGTGGAGCAGGCGGCAGCTGCTCGAGGTCATGGTCGACGTGTGGTCCAACCACCTCAACGTCACCTGCCCGACCGGCGAGGTGTGGGACAGCCGCCTGCCTACGACGTGCTGATCCGCAGGCACGCGCTCGGCCGGTTCGCCGACCTGCTCAAGGCGACCGCCACCGCCCCGGCGATGCTGTCCTACCTGGACAACCGCACCTCCACGAAGGCGAAGCCGAACGAGAACTACGCGCGTGAACTCATGGAGCTGCACACCGTCGGGCTGATCTACACCGAGGCCGACGTGAAGGACGCCGCGCGGCTGCTCACCGGCCTCACCGTCGACAAGACCACCGGCACGTACAAGTTCGACGCCAACCGGCACGCGACCGGTACCCCGTACACCGGCGACACCGTCGTCGTGCTGTCGCTGCGCGGCGGGTTCGACGGGCTGTCCGCCGTCGTGCCGATCGGCGACCCCGATTACTACACGGCCCGCCCCACGATCGCCGTGCCGAAGGCGTCGGTGATCGCCGGTGACGGGACCTTCGGCCTGCACCCCGCGTTCGCGCCGCTGCTGGCCCGCTGGAAGGCCGGCACGTTCGGCGCGGTCCAGGCCGTCGGCCAGCCCAAACGGCTCCCGCGGCGTCGACCACGGCAACGGCAACGCCATGCTGCTGCTCGGCGGCGGGGTCCGCGGCGGCCGCGTCCACGGCACCTGGCCGGGCCTGGCACCGGCGAGGCTGACCGCCGGTGACCTGGCCACCACGACGGACTACCGGTCGGTGATCGGGGAGATCCTGCAGCGCCGCTGCGGTCTCGGCTCGCTCGCCGAGGTGTTTCCCAACGTCACCCCGTCCTCGTTCGGCCTGGTCGCGGCCCGCGCCTGAACCCGGCACAGTGGCACCGCCCACAACCACCCGAGGCGGATTGGACCGCGCCGCCGGGCCGGGGCGGGCCTAGCGTCGAAGGCATGGAAATCCTTCGGTACAGCGCGTTCACCACAGACCCCAAGGGCGGCAACCCTGCCGGGGTGGTGCTCGACGCCGCCGGCCTCGACGACGCCGCGATGCAGGCGGTCGCCGCCGACGTCGGGTACTCGGAGACCGCGTTCCTGTTCCACGAGCCGGACGGCATCGCCGTGCGGTACTTCAGCCCGCTGGCGGAAGTGCCGTTCTGCGGCCACGCCACGATCGCGACCGCCGCCGCGTACGCGGAACGCTTCGGGCTCGGGCCGCTGCGGCTGCGCTCGCAGGTCGGCACGATCGAGGTGGAGACGCGGGTCGGCGTGGACGGGCTGACCGCGACCCTGCGCAGCGTGCCGCCGCACACCGAGCCGATCGACGCCGACGCCCTCGACGCGCTGCTGCGGGCGCTGCGCTGGAACGCCACCGACCTGGATCCGGCGCTGCCGGTGCGGGTGGCGTACGCGGGCGCCCGCCACCCGATCGTCGCCGCCGCCACCCGGGCCCGCCTCGCGGACCTCGATTACGACGTGCCGGCGCTCACCGCCCTGATGGCCCGGCACGACTGGACCACGATCGACCTGGTGTGGCGGGAGTCCGCGACGGTCTTCCACGCCCGCAACCCGTTCCCGCCCGGCGGGGTCTACGAGGACCCGGCGACCGGCGCGGCGGCCGCCGCGTTCGGCGGCTACCTGCGCGAGCTCGGGCTCGTCGAGGTCCCCGCGACGCTGCGCATCCACCAGGGTGACGACCTCGGCCGGCCCAGCCTCGTCACGGTCGAGCTGGACGCGGATCCGGCGAGCGGCGTGGCCGTCACCGGCACCGCCGTGCCGATCGGATAACACCCGGAGACGCCGGAAGCGTTGGCCGGTGCACCGCGGGGAGGGCTGATCCAACCGCGGACATCGGCCAACGCTCTACGAGGCGAGGCAGGCGGTGCCTCTGCGTACCAACTGACGGGTCAGCAGCTCGACGCGAAGCCGATCACGGCGATCGAGTTGCAGGACACGTTGATCGGCACCTGCACGGTGGTCGAGGTCTGGTTGCCGTTGCCGAAGCCGACGTTGTAGCCGGTGGTCCAGTTGCCGCCGTTGTTGTTGTACGCGTACGCGCCGCCGCCACCGTTGCTGCCGTTGGAGTTGCCGTACGAATTGTTGTGGTAGTACGAGTTGTTGTTGCCGTACGAGTTGCTGTTCGCGCTGTGCTTCTTGTGCTTCTTCTTGTGGCTGGTGGCGTTCGTGTTGCCGTTACCGTTGCCGTTGGAGTTGCCGGCACCGCTGTAGCTGCCGCCGCTGCCGTTGTAGGCGTAGGCGCCACCGGAGCAGTTGGCGTTCGCGAAGCCGACGATCGCCACTGCGTTGCCGCAGATGTTCACCGGCACCTGGACCGTGGTCGAGGTCTGGTTGCCGTTGCCGAACCCGACATTGGGTCCACTGATCCAGTCGGCGTGCGCGGCGGTGCCGGTGAGCGCGAGGCCACCCAAGGACAGCGCGGCGATCTGCACCGACCGGATGAGCCAGCGATTCATGATGACGACCTTTCGACGAGTTTTCGACGGGTGAACGTCCGTCGCGACCCCCACTTAACCCCGAAATGCGAGCGCTGGACGGATATTTCACGAAAAACAGTCACGCAATGCACCCGGAAGGTTACGTAATGTAGTCGCCTCCGGCGTGGCGCCGACGGGTCAGCGACGACGATCGATCATCGCGATCCTCGGACCCGTGCCCCCGGACGGCCGGCGCGAGCAGGCCGACGACGCCTGCCGGCCCGGTCAGGAGGTGACGCGGCGGCGACGGCGCCAGACGTACACCAGCAGCAACGAGACCAGCAGCACCCCGGCCCCGACGAGCGCGGGCGTCTCATAGCGGCGCAGGAGGGCGTGCAAGCGGTCCAGGTTGCCGCCGGCCAGCGCGCCGACCGACACCCACAACGCCGTCCACAGCGCCCCGCCGATCGCGTCGCGGACCGCGTACTGGCGCCAGGGCAGGGCCATCGCGCCGGCGATGAGGCCGTTGGTCTGGCGCAGGCCGTCGATGAATCTGGCCACGACCACGATGTTGCGGCCGCGGCGGGCGAAGAAGTCCTCGGCGCGGGTCAGCCGCGGCTCGGTCAGCCCGACCCGCCGGCCCCACCGCAGGATCACCGGACGACCGGCGCGGCGGCCGAGCCAGAAGCCGAGGTTGTCGCCGGCGACCGCCGCGGCGAAGGTGACCGCGACGACCAGCGGCAGGCTCATCGAGCCGTGCCCGGCGAGCACCGCGGCCGCCACCACCACGCTCACCGCCGGGGTGGGGATGCCGATCCCCTCCAGCAGCACGAGCAGTGCGAGGGCGGGATAGCCGTAGCGCTCCAGTTGCTCCACCGGACAATGAGATCATGTCGAGTTGGTACGAGTCGCACATCGACCGGCAGATCCGGGAGGCGCAGGAGGCCGGGCAGTTCGACGACCTGCCGGGCGCCGGGAAGCCGCTGCCGGACCGCGGTGAGCTCTATGACGAGGACTGGTGGATCCGCGACCTCGCCCGCCGGCAGGGGCTGCCGGGTGGGGTCCCGCCGACGCTGCGGCTGCGCCGCGAGGTCGAGGACCTGCCGTCGCTGCTGCCGACGCTGCGCACCGAGGAACGGGTGCGGGCGGTGGTCGCGGACCTGAACACCCGCATTGAGCAGGCCCGGCGCGGGCTCCTCGAGGGCCCGGCGACGATCCTGCCGGCATTGGACGCGGAGGCGGTTGTGCGCGACTGGCGAACCGGCCGTTGACACGACGGCGTGACGCCGCTTACGTTCTCCACAACTGTTAGTCAGTTTGCCTATTAGTTGGCGGAGGCAGCAAATGCCGCTCGGGGGATCCTCGAAGCTGCTCAAGGCGCTCAACGAGGCGGCCGCGCTCGGGCATCTGCTCGACCACGGCCAGCTCACCCGGGCCGAGCTGCGCACGCTGACGGGCCTGTCCAAGCCGACGATCTCCGAGGCGGTCCGGCGGCTCGCGGACGCCGACCTGGTCGTCGGCGCCGGACACGAGACCGGCCGGCCCGGCCCCAACGCGGAGGTGTACGCGGTCAACCCCGACGCCGCGTACGCCGTCGCCATGTCGGTGCGTGACGGCACACCGTCGCTGACCGCGTCGCTGCACGACCTGCGCGGCGTCCAGCGGGCCAGGCTCGCCCTCCCCGTCGACTTCGCCAACACCGACCCGGCCACCGCGGTCGGCGGGACCATCGACGCGCTGTGCGCGGCCGCCGGGGTCGGCCGTGGCCCGGTCGCGCACGTCCAGCTCGCCGTGGCGGGCGCGTTCGACCCCCGGGACCGGGTCATCCACCACGTCGACGTGCCCGGCTGGAGCCGCCGCGGCCTCGTCGACGACCTCGCCACGGCGGCCGGCGTACCGGTGGAGGTCGACAACGACGTCAACCTCGCCGCGCTCGCCGAACGCGCCCACGGCGCCGCGCAGCGCCTGCCGGACGACGACGGGTTCGTGCTGCTGTGGCTCGGCGAGGGCGGCCTCGGTCTGGCCATCGACCTTGGCGGCGGGAAGCTGCTGCGCGGCGCCCGGGGCGGCGCCGGCGAGATCGGCTACATGCCGGTCGCCGCCGACGGCGCCCGCGACTTCCATGACCTGGTCAGCGGCGACGCCGTGCGGACCCTCGCCGCCGAGCGGGGCGTGCCGCTCACCGACAGCGCGTGCTGCGCGAGCTGGCCGGGCGCATCGTGCTCGGCCTCGCCGCGGTCGTCGCGGTGCTCGACCCACCCTCGTCGTGCTCGGCGGGGAGATCGGCCGGGCCGGCGGAGGCGCGCTCGGCGAGGCGGTCGCGAAGGCGATGTCGCGGGCGGCGCCGCTGGAGACCGAGATCGCCGTGAGCACCGTCGAGGACGACGCTCCCCTGCTGGGCGCCGCGGACGCCGCGCTGTCCGCCGTGCGGCAGGCCCTGCTGGACACCCTGCGGCAGCCGGGCGTCTAGCCACCGGACCGCGGACGTCGGCCGATCTGGCGGCATCGACCGACGTCCGCGCGCTACCCCATCACGATCCCCCATGCAAATCACGTTGGTCAATACGTTGTTGACCGGCGATCTCCGCGTGCCCCTGTTCCGACCCCCAGGAGGAACCCCTTGCGTCGCATCGTCCCTCTCCTAGCGGTGGCCCTGCTGGCCACCGCCTGCACCCCCGGCCCGAAGGACAAGCCGATCGCCGACCCCGGCGCCGACGTCTCCGGCACCGTGGAGTTCTGGCACTTCTTCACCGACCGTGAGGCCACCGCGATCGACGCGGTCGTCGCGGACTTCCAGGCGTCCCACCCGAAGATCAAGGTCGTGGTCAAGTCCGGCCAGGACGACTCGAAGATGACCCAGGCGATCGGCGGCGGGCAGGGCCCCGACGTCGGGCTGTCCTACTCCACCGACATCGTCGGGCAGTTCTGCGCCAGCGGCGCCTGGCTGGACCTCGGCCAGTACCTGACCCGCGACAAGGTGAGCCTCGACGGCTTCCCCCAGACCGTCAAGGAGTACACCCAGTACAAGAACAAGCGCTGCGCGATGCCGGTCCTCGCCGACGCGTACGGGCTCTACTACAACAAGAAGCTGTTCTCCGAGGCCGGGATCGCCGGCCCGCCGAAGACCCTGGAGGAGTTCACCGACGCGGCGAAGAAGCTCACCAAGCGCTCCGCCGACGGCACCATCCAGACCGCCGGGTTCCTGCCGCTGTGGGGCTTCTACGAGAACTCCCCGTCGCACCTCGGGCCGATGGTCGGCGGGCAGTGGCTCAAGGGCGACGGAACGTCCGCGATCGGCGGCGACCCTGCCTGGCAGACGCTGCTGAAGTGGCAGAAGGACCTCGTCGACTGGTACGGCTACGACAAGCTGGAGGCCTTCCGCGCCTCCCTCGGCGACGAGTACTCCGACGCGAACGCCTTCCAGAAGGGCCAGGTCGCGATGAACTTCGACGGCGAGTACCGCATCGCGTTCGCCAAGGACCAGGCGCCGGACCTGCAGTTCGGGGTCGCGCCGATGCCGACGTCCAGCCCGGAGCGCTACGGCTCCGGCTACGTCACCGGCAACGTCATCGGCATCTCCCGCACCGCGAAGAACCCCGAGGCGGCGTGGGAGCTCATCAAGTACCTCACGACCGACACCAAGGCGATCGTCAAGCTCGCCAACACCCTCAAGAACATCCCGTCCACCAAGGAGGCGCTCGCCTCGCCGGACCTGCACCTCGACGCGGAGTTCAAGGTGTTCGTGGACATCTTCAACCACCCGAAGACCGCCACCACGCCGCCGTCGTCGGCCGGGCCGGCGTACCAGGAGACGTTCCAGACGTTCTGCGACACGTGGCAGAGCGGCGGCGCCGCCGACCTCGGCAAGGGACTGTCCGAAGTGGACAAGCAGGTCAACTCGCTGCTGCAGCTGGGCGGGTAGCGTGCACCACAAGCTCCGCCACGCGCTGACCGTCGCCTCGTTCATGGCGCCGGCGACGGTCGGCATCGTGGTCTTCTTCCTGTATCCGCTGCTGTCCGCGGTCTACTTCTCCTTCACGAAGTTCGACCTGCTCAGCACCCCGGAATGGGTCGGGCTGCGCAACTACCGGCACCTGTTCGACGACCCGTTCCTGACCCGCGCCGCCACCAACACGCTGTGGCTGTGCGCGATCCTCGTCCCGGCCCGCATGATCGGCGGCCTGGCCACCGCGATGCTGCTCACCTCCGTGAAGCGCGGCGCCGGGATCGTCCGCACGATCTTCTACCTGCCGGCTCTGGCACCGCCGGTCGCCGCCACCCTCGCCTTCGTGTACCTGCTCAAACCCGGGGTCGGCCCGGTCAACACCGCCCTGGCGCACGTCGGCATCGACGGGCCCCTGTGGTTCAACTCCCCCGACTGGTCCAAGCCGTCACTGGTGCTGCTGGGCCTGTGGGGCGTCGGCGACGTCATGGTGCTCTACCTGGCGGCGCTGCTGGACGTGCCGCAGGCGCACCTCGAGGCGGCCCAGATCGACGGCGCCAACGCGTGGCAGCGCTTCCGGCACGTGACGCTGCCGCACGTCTCGCCCGTCGTGGTGTTCACCGCCGTCATCGGGGTCATCACGACCCTGCAGTACTTCGCACAGGCGGCGGTCGCCGCGTCCGCCGCCAGCGGGCAGGCCACCGTCGGCGCCGGGATCTCCTCCACCTTCGGCTACCCCGAGGGCTCCACGTTCACCTACCCGCTGTGGCTGTACGTCGTGGGCTTCCGCTACGGCGCCCTCGGCTACGCCAACGCGATGGCCGTGGTGCTGTTCCTCGTCGCGTTCGCCGTCTCGCTGCTGCTCCTGCGCCGATCCCTGAAGGTGACATGAGCGGGCAGCGCAGCGGCTTGGCCCGCTCATCATGTGACAGGTCGGGTTCAGGCCGACACCGGAGCGCAGCGGAGGTGGCGGCATGAACCGCTGGTTGTTGTGGACGGCCAGGCACAGCCTCACGATCGCGCTGTGCGTCATGTTCGTCGCACCCGTGATCTTCCTGCTGCTGACCTCGCTGATGACCGACTCGCAGGCACTGACCGCGAACTACTGGCCGCGGGAGTGGCGCTTCGCCAACTACGCCGACGTGTTCAGCAAGACGCCGCTGCCGCGGTACCTGCTCAACACCGTGCTCTACTCGGTCGCGGCCACCGCGTTCATGCTGCTGGCGAGCGTCCCCGCCGCGTACGCCCTGGCGAAGCTGCGCTGGCGGGGGCAGGGCGCCTACCTGGTCGTCATCGTCTGCATGATGATGATCCCGCCGCAGGTCACGACGGTGCCGCTGTACCTGATGTGGGCGAACTGGGGCCTCACCGGCACGCTGTGGCCGCTGGTGCTGCCGATGCTGCTGGGCGACGCGTTCTCGATCTTCCTGCTGCGGCAGTTCCTGCTCACCATCCCCGGCGAGTACCTCGACGCGGCCCGCGTCGACGGCTGCGGCGAGTGGCGGACCCTGCTGCGCGTCGTGCTGCCGATGGCGCGACCCGGGATCGCCGCCGCGGCGCTGTTCCAGTTCTTCTACGCCTGGAACGACTACTACGGCCCGCTGCTGTACACCAGCGAGAACGAGCACAACTGGACGCTGTCGCTCGGCCTCGCCTCGTTCAAGACGCTGCATCATGTGCAGTGGAACCTCGTCAGCGCCGCCACCATCCTCACGATGGTGCCCGTCGTGGTGCTGTTCTTCTTCGCCCAGCGCGCCTTCGTGCAAGGTGTCACGTTGACAGGAGTCAAAGGTTGAAAATCGCCGTCGTCGGGGGTGGCTCCACGTACACCCCGGAGCTCATCGACGGGTTCGCGCGGCTCGCCCCGTTCGCCTCGGAGATCGTCCTGCTGGACCCCGCCCAGGAGCGGCTCGACGTCGTCGGGGCGTTCGCGCGGCGGCTCATGGCCGCGCACGGCCACCCGGGGAAGCTGCGGTGGACGTCCGACGTCGACGACGCCCTGGCCGGCGCGGCGACCGTGGTCATCCAGCTGCGCGTCGGCGGGCAGGCGGCCCGCATCAGCGACGAGACGTTCCCCCTGGCCTGCGACTGCGTCGGACAGGAGACGACCGGCGCCGGCGGCCTGGCCAAGGCGCTGCGCACGGTGCCGGTCGTGCTGGACATCGCCCGGCGGGCCGACCCCGGCGCGTGGATCGTCAACTTCACCAACCCCGTCGGGATCGTGACCCGGGCGCTGCTGGACCACGGGTACAAGGCCGCCGGGCTGTGCAACGTGGCGATCGGCTTCCAGCGCCGGTTCGCCGCGACCCTGGGGACCGATCCCGCATCGGTGGTGCTGGACCACGTCGGGCTGAACCACCTGACGTGGGAGCGGGCCGTGTACGTCGACGGCGTCGACCGGCTGCCTGAGCTGCTGTCATCGCATATCTCGGACATCTCGGCCGAGGTCCAGATCCCTTCGGACGTGCTGGCCTCCCTCGGCAACGTGCCGTCGTACTACCTGCGGTACTTCTACTGCCACGACCTCGTGGTCGCCGAGGAGCGCGGTCAGCCGACCCGGGGCGCGAAGGTGTCCGAGATCGAGACCGAGCTGCTGAAGATGTACGCCGACCCCACGCTCACGGTGAAGCCCGAGCTGCTCGGGCAGCGCGGCGGCGCGTTCTACTCCGAAGCGGCCGTCGGGCTGATCGCCTCCTTGCAGCACGACGACGGCGGCATCCACGCCGTCAACGTCCGCAACGACGGCACCATGCCGTTCCTGCCGGACGACGCGGTCATCGAGGTCACCTGCCGCGTCGGCGCCGCCGGCGCCACCCCGCTGCCGGTGACCCCCCTCGCGCCGCACCATCGCGGGCTCGTCGGCGCGGTCAGCGCATACGAGGAGCTCGCCGTCGAGGCGGCCGTGCACGGCGGCCGGGACCGCGTGTACCAGGCGCTGCTCGCCCACCCCCTCGTCGGCCAGCACGCGCAGGCGACCCGGCTCACCGACGACCTGCTCGCCGCGAACCGCGACCACCTCGCGTGGCTCTCGTGACCGCACAGTTGTTCGCCGCGGTCGACGGGGGCAACTCCAAGACCGACGTGGTCCTCGGCGACTCCGACGGCCGGATCCTCGCCCGGATTCACGGACCCACCGTCTCCCCGCACGTCGTCGGGCTGCCGGGCTGCCTGGAGCAGCTCGGCGACCTGGTCCGCCGGGCCCGCGCCGCCGCCGCGATCCCGGCGGCGCTGCCGTTGAGCCGGCTGTCGGCGTACCTCGCCGGCGCCGACCTGCCCGTCGAGGTCGAGCGGCTCGACGCCGGTGTCGCCGGTCTCGGCCTCGCCGAGGCGGTCACCGTCGACAACGACCTGTTCGCGCTGCTGCGCGCCGGCACCGCCGCACCCGACGCGGTCGGCGTCGTCTGCGGCGCCGGGATCAACGCCGCCGGCCGCCGCCGCGACGGGCACACCTCGCGCTTCCCGGCCCTCGGCCAGCTGTCCGGGGACTGGGGCGGCGGCAGCACCTCGCCGCGCTCGCGCTCTACCACGCGGTGCGCGGCGAGGACGGCCGCGGACCCGCCACAGCACTGTCCGAGGCCGTCACCGCCGCGTTCGGCCAGCCCAGCGTGGAGGCGGTCAGCGTCGCGCTGCACCTCGGCGAGGTGCCGGCCGCCCGCCTCGACGAGCTGTGCGAGGTCCTGTTCGCCGTCGCCGCGGCGGGCGACGCGGTCGCGTCGCGGGTCGTCGCGCGGCTCGCCGCCGAGATCGAGGCGCTCGTGCGGGTCGCGGCGGGGCGGTTGTCGCTGCTGGACTCGCCCTACACGGTCGTGCTCGGCGGCGGCGTGCTCACCGCCCGCCACCCGCAGCTGCACGCCGACATCGTGGACCGGCTCGCGGCGCTGTCGCCGCAGGCGACGGTCACGGTGCTCACGTCGCCGCCGGTCGCGGGCGCGGCGCTGCTCGCCCTCGACGCCCTGCACGGCGGCCCCGTCCCCGCCGCGGTGGAGGCCGCCGTCCGCGCCGCCCTCTGAGGCCCGGCCAGGGCAGACAGAACGTATCGACCACCGTTACCGTGCGTGTGAGGTGACGGTGGTACGGAACGGGGGCTCCGGATGAACCGGCGGCGCAGGAGGTGGCCGGTCGTGGCGGCGGGCGCGGTGGTCGTCGCGGCGGCGGTGATGTGGCTGACCCGCCCGCCGGACCTGCCCCGGGTGCCGATCGACATGGTCTTCGTCGCGCCCGGCAGCGGCGAGCGCACCCTCGAGGTCCATCTCAGGTACTCCAGCTGCCAGGAGCTCGTGCGGCTCCATGTCGACGAGACCCTGAACCTGATCCGGATGATCGCCTACGTGCACGACCTGGTCACGTGCGGCACGGTGGACACGACGTCGCAGGTCGTGACCATCCGGCTCGAACTGCCGCTGCGGGGCCGGCTCGTCGTGGACGACACCACGGGCGCCCCGCTGGCCGTCGCGAGCTGACGCCCAGGGCTCAGACCCGGCCGCGAGCCGCCGATGGGTTTGTGAGGTCGGGCACAGAACTGGCCGATCGGTCAGGTTCTGACCGATCGGTCAGGCATGCTGGCCGTCGGAGGTGAGCCCGCATGGTCCGCAACAACACCCGCGACGAGATCCTGTCGGCCGCCGCGCGCCAGTTCGCCGCCGCCGGCTACAAGGGCACGTCGCTGCAGGACATCGCGGCCGAGGTCGGCTGCTCCAAGGCCGCGCTGCTCTACCACTTCGACAGCAAGGACGCGATCCTCACGTCCATGTGCGCGCCGGCCCTCGGCGAGCTGGCGGACCTCGACGTCCGCGTCGCCGCCGCGCCCGACCCGCGCGCCGCCCGCGCGATCGGGATCGAGGGGTTCGTGGATCTCGCGCTGCGCTACCGCAAGGAGATCCAGGTCATCTACGGCGACCTGCCCTACCTGTTGCAGCAGCCCGTCCTGCGGCCGGTGAACGAGCTCACCGAGAAGCTGCTCGCGGCCCTCGCCGGCGGCTCCGGCTCGGCCGCGTCCCGGCTGTCGGCGAAGTTCGTGCTCGCCGGTCTGCCCGCGGTCGTCTTCGCCTGCACCGAGTTCGACGACGCCACCATGCGCTCGGCGCTCATCGCGACCGCCGAGCGCGCGCTGGAACCCCTGCAGTAACCCCTGCAGTAATCCCTCTGAGGCACCGACCAGGACAAAGGACGACCGACATGGCAACCGTGCTCTACCGGCTGGGGCGGGCCTCGTTCCGGCACCGCTGGACCGTGCTGATCATCTGGGTGGTGATCCTCGGCGGGCTCGGCGGCGCCGCCGCCGCGTTCCGCGGCGCCACCTCGAGTGACTTCACCATGCCGGGCACCGAGTCGCAGCGGGCGATCGACGCGCTGAAGTCGCAGTTCCCGGAGGCCAGCGGCGCGACCGGCACCATCGTCATCGGCGTGCCGCAGGGCCAGCAGCTGGCCGCGTCGAAGAGCACCGTGGCGGGCCTGGTCGCCGAGGCCTCCAAGCTGCCCGGCGTCCTCGGCGCGCTCGACCCGTTCCAGACCGGCGCCCTGTCGCAGGACGGCCGGTACGGGATGATCACCGTCCAGTTCGTCGACCGTGCCGACAAGGTCACCGACGAGCAGCGCTCCGCCTACGAGGCCAGCGGCGCCGCGGCCCTGCAGGCCGGCCTGCAGGTCGAGCACGGCGGCGAGGTCATGAACGCCGAGCCCGAGGTCGGTGGCACCGAGGGCATCGGCGTGCTCATCGCCCTCGTCGTGCTGGTCGTGACGTTCGGTACCCTCGTCGCGGCGGGCATGACCATGCTCAACGCGCTGATCGGCGTCGGCGCCGGCATGGCCGGGCTGTTCGCGCTCAGCGGCGCCGTCCAGCTCACCAGCACCGCGCCGGTGCTCGCGCTGATGCTCGGCCTCGCCGTCGGCATCGACTACTCGCTGTTCATCACCTCCCGGCACCGGCAGAACCTGGTCGACGGCCTCAGCCCCGAGGAGGCGGCCGGGCGCGCCGTCGGCACCGCGGGCTCCGCGGTCGTCTTCGCCGGCGCCACCGTCGTCATCGCCCTGGCCGGGCTCGCCGTGGTCAACATCCCGTTCCTGACGGTGATGGGCCTGGCCGCCGCGGGCACGGTCGCGGTCGCGGTGCTCGTCGCGATCACGCTGCAGCCGGCGCTGCTCGGCTTCGCCGGCCAGCGGATCCTGCCGCGCCGCCTGCGCCGCACCGGCGCGGGCGCGCCCATCACCAAGCACGTCGACGGGTTCGGGTTCCGCTGGGCGCGGGCGATCACCCGCTTCCGCGTACCGGTGCTGCTGATCGGCGTCATCGGCCTCGGCGCCTTGGCGATCCCCGCCGCGGACATGCGCATCGCGCTGCCCGGGGCCAGCGCCGGCCCGACCGACTCCCCCGCCCGCAAGGCCGCCGACGTCATCGAGCAGCACTTCGGCCCCGGCTTCAACGGCCGCCTCGCCCTGCTCGTGTCGACCGGCTCCGCCGACACGACGAAGGCGAAGGCACAGGAGGCCCTCGGCGTCCTGCAGGGCACCCCGAACCTGCTCGCCGCGACCCCGCCGAACTTCAGCCGCGACGGCAAGACCGCCCTGCTGGGCATCATCCCCAAGACCGGACCCACGGACGAGGCGACCGAGACCCTCGTGCACGACGTGCGCACCAAGGTCAAGCAGGTCCAGGGCGCCGACATCGCACTGACCGGCCAGACCGCCGTCGGCATCGACGTGTCGGAGAAGCTGTCCGACGCCATGCCGCGCTACCTGCTGCTCGTCGTCGGGCTGTCGGTGCTGCTGCTGATGCTGGTGTTCCGCTCCATCCTGGTGCCGCTCAAGGCCGCCGCCGGCTTCCTGCTCACCGTCGGCGCGACCTTCGGCATCACGGTCCTGGTGTTCCAGAAGGGGCACCTGGCCTCGCTCGTCGGCCTCGACACACCCGGGCCCCTGGTGAGCTTCCTGCCGATCCTGCTCATCGGCATCCTGTTCGGCCTCGCCATGGACTACGAGGTGTTCCTGGTCTCCCGGATGCGGGAGGACTACGTGCACGGCGCCGGCCCGCAGGAAGCGACGATCAGCGGCATGGGCCACGGCGCCCGGGTCGTGACCGCGGCGGCGCTCATCATGACGTCGGTGTTCGCCGGCTTCATCCTGCTCGACGACCCGGTCATCAAGTCGATGGGCTTCGCCCTCGCCATCGGCGTGGCCATCGACGCGTTCGTGGTCCGCATGACGATCGTGCCGGCCGTCGTGTCGCTGCTCGGCCGCTCCGCGTGGTGGCTGCCGGGCTGGCTGTCGAAGATCCTTCCGAACGTCGACATCGAGGGCGAGAAGCTCCGCGAGCACCTCGCCGCCGCACCGGACCCGGCCGCCGAACCGGTGCGCGTCTGACCTCGAGCATCCACTGACGTGACGCACGCGGCGGCGAACCTGCGGGCGCAGATCCACCGGTCTCCGACCGTGCGGGTGCTGCGCCCGCGGTCGCCGCTGCCGGAGCTGGCGGTGCGGTCGCCGCTCGCCCCCGACGGCTACGGCCTGCTCGCCGGGTCCCGCGGCGCGCTGGTCGAGTTCGCCGCGTGGTGCCGTGTCGCCGCGGTCTCGCCGCACAGCGTCGTCCACCTGCCCGACGGCCGTCCGGCCCTGACCGGCTCGACCTGGTCCTCGCCCGTACCGACGCCGCACTTCGCCCTTCGGCGTGGAAGGCGGTGCGGGCCGGCCTGTCCACCGGCCGGCCCGCCACGCTGCGCTCACCCGCGCCACGCCCGTGGCGGGACCCCGGATGGGACGCCCCGCCACGGATGCGGGTGGCCGAGCACGCGGCGACGCTGTTCCTGACCGGCACGCCGCGTGCCCTGTTCCACCTCGGCGACGCCGTCACCGCCGCCACGGCTTCGGTGCCCCGCCTCCGTGACGTCCGCCGGCACGGTGCGGCGCTGCTGCTCGGCCTGTACGGATCCCTCGCCGGCGACCTGGAGATGGACGTGCTGGTCAGGGACGACCGGTACCGTCGCCGCCCTTGAACGGCCCGGCATGCTCCTCGAGCCAGTCGCGCAACGTCAGCGCCGGCCGGCCGGTGAGCCGGGGCACGGTGTCCAGCACCGTGCGGTCCCAGGCGCACGACTGGCGTTTGAGCTCCAGCAGCGACTCCAGCCTGGGCCCGCCCCAGCCCCGGGCCTCGAACGCCGCCCTGGTCTCCGCCACGGTCCGCACCGCCAGCCGCACCGGTTCGCCGATCGCCTCGGCGACGGCGGCGGCCTGCGCGGCGGGCGACAGCGCCTCCGGCCCGGTGACCGTGTACTCCCGCCCTTCGTGCCCCGGCGTGGTCAGCACGGCCGCGGCGACGGCGGCCACGTCGAGGGGGTGCACCATCGCGGACACCGGGTCGGTCTCGGTGACCGTCATGGTGCGTTCCCGGACGATGCCGGTGGCGTACTGCTCCAGATACGTCATGAACGTCCCCGGCCGCACGATCGTCCACGGGATCCCCGACCCGCGGATGACGTCCTCGCCGCCGCGGTGACCGTTTGAGATCGCGTCGGTGGCGCCGAACGTGACGCCGCTGGTGGACAGCTTGACCAGGTGCCGCACGCCGGCCCGCCGCGCCGCGGCGACGAGCGCCCGCTCCTGCACCGGACCGTCCGGCCCGTACCCGGGCACCAGGACGAACACGGACGTGACACCGTCGAGCACGGCGGGCAGGGTCTCGGGCCGGTCCAGGTCACCGTGGACCTGGCCGGGCAGGGAAGGCCTGCGGGTCATGGACCGCACGGCGTGCCGCCGCGCAAGCAGGGGAACGAGCTCAGAACCGATGGTGCCCGTGGCACCGATGACGAGAATCATGATCTTCCAAGGGTGATCGCGGCGCTGTCTCACGCCGAGCGAGAACTACAAGGGAGCGGCGCCGTCACCCGCACAGGGCACGGCGTTTCCAGACCCCGACCCTTGGTCAGCTCCCCGACCAGGGCCCCGTCTCCGGCTTGTCGTGTCTCGCGACCACGTCCTTTCGATCACAGGCGCCCCGATCGTAGCGCGGCGCCTCAGTTCCTGGGATTCCATTTCGCGAGCACCTCGAGGCGCGCCACCGCCTGCTGCGCCGCCTTGGCGACCCGCTCCGGTTTTACGACCCGCTCCGCCTCGCCCCACAGCACGTCGTACAGCTGCCGCAGCGCCCCGCCCCGGCGACCGAAACCGATCAGCAGGTCGTCGCCGAACTGGTCCCCGATATCACGGATCAGGTCCAGGCAGTCGACCAGTCCCCCGCCCTCATACCGCGGGCTCCACCCGGCGAACCGGTCGAACCGGAACTCGGCCACGTCCAGCACGTCCGGCATCCGCCCGCGCAGCCCGTGCCGCAGCCCCTCCCAGCCGAACGTGTCGGCCAGCACGTGGCTCGTCCGGTCCCGCCGCAGGAATTCGCAGAGCCCTTCGGCGGTGTCGAACAGCGCGTACCTGGCCCCGACCGGCAGCAGGAAGTCCCGCGCATCGGGCGTGTTGCCACCCCACAGCGACCACCCGGCCCGCTTCGTCAGCACGACCCGCACCGGCCACAGCATGTTGTCCTGAAACAGGTCGTCCACCCCACGATCCTCCCCGCAACCCCCCACCCAAGCGACCGACTTGAGCGCGACCCCGATCGAAGGACGCCCGTGGTCGCCGGGGCGACCACTGCCGTCCTTTGATCACGGCCGCAAGATCGTCCGTCGGCACCGAACCACGCGCGCCAGCAGGAAAACTCCCGTGCGCGGGCCGCCACCCCACCACCTCGCCGCTGCGCCGTGATCAACGCCGCGGGCCGTCCGTCCGGGCGGCCAGCCCGCGCCTTCGATCTGTGAACGGCTTGTCATCGGCGGTGGCGCCGAACCGGCCGGTGCCGGCGCCTCCAGGACCGCTGCGAAGTCCCGGCCGTCGATGACCGGACCGGTGGGTACCACGCCCCAGACAGCGACCTTCCCCCACCCCGCTTGATCGAAGGACGCCCCTGGCCACCGGGACGACCACCGCCGTCCTTCGATCACGGCCGCAAGATCGTCCAGCGCCCGCCCGCGGGCCACGGCAACACCCGACGCTGGCAAACACCAATCATCGGCGGGCCGGACCCCGCAGCCGGCGCACGCTCAGCGACCCGAACACGCACCCACCGGCAAGAACACCCCAGCACCGCAGCACGCCGCCCTGCCGTGATCAACGGCGCGGGCTGGTCGCTCGCACGGCCACAAGACGACTTCGACCCGTCGGCGCGCAGCGCACGACTCGCGGCGGCGGGATGAACGGTCTCACTGCTCGGATCGAACGTCAGACCTACCGTGAGGCTCGAACACCTCAAGCCGGGATCCTTCGGTTGCGGCGCGCCCGCGCGTGTTGCGGCCGCGCGCAGCGCAGGGCGTGCGAGCGCAGCGAGCATGGGGGGCTCCGGGGTGGGAACCCCCCGGCCGCCGCGGCGGCAGCCGCCGAAGCTGGTGACTGCGCCAGCCGCCCGAAGCGAGGACTGGACAAGAACTGTTAATAAACTTAATAATGGCGAGCACCGTCGATGGAGGTTCACCCCCATGAAGCGCATCGCGCTCATCCTCGGCGCCGGGATCCTGCTGGTGACCGGCCTGCTCGTAACGACGAACGCCTACGCCGCCAACCTGTTGACCAATCCTGGATTCGAGAGCGGGTCGCTGTCCGGGTGGTCCTGCACCGGCAGCGGGTCCGGGGCCGTGACCAGCCCCGTGCACTCCGGCTCCTACGCACTCAACGGCAACGCCACCGCCTCCGACACCGCCCAGTGCACGCAGACGGTGGCGGTCCAGCCGAGCACCGCGTACACGCTCACCGGATGGGTCCGCGGCTCCTACGTGTACCTCGGCATCACCGGCGGCGCCTCCACCTGGACCAGCGGGACCGCGTACAGCAAGCTCACCGTCCCGTTCACGACCGCCGCCGGGCAGACGTCGGTCCAGGTGTACCTGCACGGGTGGTACGGCACCGGCGCCTACAACGCCGACGACGTCTCCCTCGACGGGCCAGGCGGGCAGCCGACCGCGTCGCCCACGACCGCGTCGCCGTCGCCGAGCCGGTCGGCGAGCGCGAGCCCGAGCGCCAGCCCCAGCAGGAGTCCCAGCACCAGTCCCAGCCCGAGCACCAGCCAGCCGCCGGTGACCGGCCTGCCGAAGCACGCGCTCATCGGCTATCTGCACGCCAGCTTCGCCAACGGCTCCGGCTACATCCGGGTGGCCGACATCCCCGCCGCGTGGGACATCATCAACCTGTCGTTCGGTGAGCCGACGTCGGTCACGTCAGGTGACATCCGGTTCAACCGCTGCCCCGCCGCCGAGTGTCCGAACGTCGAGTCCGACGCGGACTTCCTCGCCGCGATCAAGGCCAAGCAGGCCCAGGGCAAGAAGGTCCTGATCTCCATCGGCGGGCAGAACGGCCAGGTGCAGCTCACCACCACCGCGGCCCGGGACGCGTTCGTCAACTCCGTCAGCGCGATCATCGACCGGTGGGGGCTCGACGGGCTTGACATCGACTTCGAGGGGCACTCGCTGTACCTCAACGCCGGCGACAGCGACTTCCGCAATCCGACGACGCCGGTGGTGGTGAACCTGATCGCCGCGCTCAAGTCGCTCAAGGCGAAGTACGGCACCAAGTTCGTGCTCACGATGGCGCCGGAGACGTTCTTCGTGCAGCTCGGCTACCAGTTCTACGGCGGCACCAGCGCCGGGGACAACCGGGCCGGGTCCTACCTGCCGGTCATCCACGCGCTGCGGGACTCGCTCACGGTGCTGCACGTCCAGGACTACAACTCGGGTCCGATCACGGGGCTGGACAACCAGTACCACCAGATGGGCGACGCCACGTTCCACATCGCGATGACGGACATGCTCAAGGCCGGCTTCCCGGTCGCGAACACCGGCCAGACGTTCCCGGGGCTGCGCGCCGACCAGATCGCGTTCGGCGTGCCGGCCGCGGTCAGCGCGGGCAACGGCTACGTCGCACCGGCCGTCGTCCAGGCCGCCGTCAACTGTCTCGTGAAGGGCAGCGGCTGCGGGTCGTACACCTTGCGCGGCGGCACCTCGCCGGCCTTCCGCGGGCTCATGACCTGGTCGATCAACTGGGACCGCTACTACAACTGGGAGTTCATGAACACCCAGGAACCGTTCCTCAACGCCCTGCCGTAGGTTCGAGGGCGTGAGCAGCGCCCTGGATCTCGTCAGCACCTGGCCAGTCAAGACCGCGTCGGTCGCGGTCGTGGGTCCCGAAGGGGTCCGCGACCGCACCGGCCCGGACGATCCGCTGCCGTGGGCGTCGGTCACGAAGCTGCTGACGGCGCTGACGGTGCTCGTCGCGGTCGACAAGGGTGACGTCACGCTCGACGAGCCGGCCGGGCCGGAGGGTGCGACGGTGCGGCACCTGCTCGCGCACACGTCCGGGGTCGCGTTCGACGACGACACGCAGGTGGCGGCGCCGGGGCGGAAGCGGATCTACTCCAACCGCGGGTTCGAGCTCCTCGCCGACTTCGTCCTCACGCGCACCGGCGGCACGTTCGCGGAGCTGCTGACCGAGTCGGTGCTGCGCCCGCTCGGCATGGGCGGCACCACCCTGGAGGGCTCGCCGGCCGCCGGGGCCCGCGGTCCGCTGTCGGACCTGGCCCTGCTCGGCCAGGAGCTGCTGGACCCGAGCCTGGTCCCCGAGCTGATGCCGGAGGCCGTCACCGTGCAGTTCGCCGGTGTCTCGGGGGTACTGCCGGGCTTCGGCCGTCAGGACCCGAACGACTGGGGTCTGGGCTTCGAGATCCGGGACGGGAAGTCGCCGCACTGGACGGGTTCGCGCAACTCGCCGGCGACGTTCGGCCACTTCGGGCGCAGCGGCACGTTCCTGTGGGTCGACCCGGTCGCGGGCCTCGCCTGCGCGTGCCTCACCGACCGCGACTTCGGCGAGTGGTCCGCGCAGGTGTGGCCGGTGCTGTCCGACGCCGTCCTGGCCTGAGCACACAGCGACGGGGCGCCCTCGTGGGTGAGGGCGCCCCGCCTGTGCGGTGCCGGTTGAAGCGTTACGACCAGCTGGACGTCGACCAGTCGTCGGCGGACCAGTAGTGCCCGCTCCAGTAGTGCCCGGACCAGTAGTGGCCGGTCCAGTACTGCTCGGACCACTCCGGGTCGCTCCACGAGCCGGTGCCGGTCCAGGGCGTGCCCTGCCACGAGGCGGCGGCCCAGGTCCGCGACGTCGACGGCGGGACCCAGCGCTGGTTGTCCTGGTCGAGGCAGTCCCAGATCTGCAGCTGGGTGCCGTTCGCGGTGTTCCAGCCGTCCACGTCGAGGCACTTGCTCGCGTTGACGTTCACCAGCTGGCGGGCGGTGTTGACCCGCCACTGCTGGGCCGGCGTGCCGTTGCAGTCGAACAGCTGGACCTTGGTGCCGTTGGCCGTGCCGGCGGCGGTGACGTCCAGGCACTTGCCCAGGGCCTGCGCGCTGCCGTCGGCGGCGAGCACCCAGTACTGCGCCGGGGTGTTGTTGCAGTCGTACAGCTGGATCGGCGTGCCGTTGATGTTCTGCCGGTTCTGCACGTCGACGCACTTGCCGGCGTAGCCGGTGATCTGTCCCGTGCCGCCCGTGCCGCCGGCGCCGGTCCAGGTGTCCCCGGCCAGCCGGTAGCCCATCCACATGCCGCCGTTCCAGCTGGTCTTCTGCCCGGCGAGGCTGGCCCAGGCGGTGCCGTTGAACGGGCCGAAGATCGACTGCTCGCCGCTGAGCTCGATCCCGTTGAACGACAGGTGGTTGCCGCCGCGGGTGGTTTCCAGCGAGCCGGTGCCGGTGCCCTTCGCGGTGGTCTGCGTGGCCGACGGGGTCGCCAGCGCCACGGTCGCGGCGACGTTGAGCTCCTTCATGCCCTTCTGCCCGGCGGTGCCGGTGGTCAGCGTCGTCGCGCCGGACACCAGGAGCTTCTTGACCTGGTCGGGGGTCAGCGACGGCCGCTGCTGCAGCAGCAGCGCCACCGCGGAGGCGGTGACGGCCGCGGCCTGCGACGTGCCGCTGCCCTTGAAGCCGGTGTCGCCGACGCGGGCCGTCGGGTACTGCTGGTCGACGTTGGAGCCCGGGTCGCGCAGCGACACGATGGACGTGCCGGGTGCCAGCAGGTCGACCTTGCGGGCCGCGTTGGAGTTGTTGGTGTACGTGGCCAGGTCGTCGTCCGTGGTCGCGATGGTGTTGTTGGTCGTGGACGCGCCGACGGCGACGACGAACGGGTCCATGGCCGGGTTGGTCAGGGCGGTGGTCGTGCTGCCGTCGTTGCCTGCGGCGACGACGACCACGATGCCTGCCTGCCAGGCCTGCTCGACGGCGAACATCAGCGGGTCGACCGTGGAGGCCGACATGCCGCTGGTGCCGTAGGACAGGTTGAGCACCCGGATCGGGCTCGACGGGTCGTGGTTGCGGTTCTGCACCACCCAGTCGATCGCGGCGATCATCTGCGACACGTCGTTCGCGCCGGTGGCCGTGCCGACCTTGACGGAGGTCACCTTCGCCTTGGGCGCCAGCCCGTTCGTGCCGGACGCCGTGTCGTTGCCGACCATGATGCCGGCCATGTGCGTGCCGTGGCCGAACGTGTCCAGGTAGCGCAGCTGCCCGGACTGCGACTCGAACGACAGGTCCGGGCCGTTGACGAGCTGGGCGGCCGGCAACCCGGCGACCGGAGCGACCCCCGTGTCGATCAGCGCGATACCGACACCCTGACCGGTCAGCGACGCCGCGGCGCCGCTGTCGGCCTTGATGATCGACCGCACGCTCTTGAGCGTGGTGCCGGCACCCGCCGGCCATTCGTCGGCAGACCAGCCACCACCTGGGCGGCCGCTGCCGCCGGTGGGCTCGGGGCTGGTCACGGCGGCAGCAGGACCACCGAACGCGAGCAACCCCAACGACGTCGCGACGGCAACAAGTCCCGACGCGCCAGCGCGCAGTCGACGACGGCCCGTCATCGGCTTCATCATCCGCATCTCCCCATCCATGGAGCACGAACGCACTCACTCCGTGCGTTCGAATCACCACGATCCGGGGTCATACACCGAAAGTCACGAGCCGGTGACCAGAATGCGCCGAACACCCGACAGGCTTTCTGACCTGCTGTAATCCCCCCTGCCGGCCATCACCCCGATCGCCTGACACCGGGCGCTGGCATACTGCGCCGGTGGTGTTGTCCCGGCGCTGGTCCCTGCTGCTGATCGCGGTCGCCGTGTGGAGCTGGCTGATCTGGCCGCGGTTCCTGCTGGCGATCTGGGACGACGACCGGTCGTGGACGGTCGCGCACGGTTCGGCGTTCTTCTGGATCCACGTCGGGCTGATCGCCGTGTCGCTGGCCTTCGGCACCGCGGTCGGCGTGCTGGGCATCCTCGGCGTCCGCGCGTCCCGCCACCGCGACCGCTAGCCTCCGCGCGCATTCGCGGTCTGTAACGGTTGCGGGCGCCGGCAGGCCATAGGGTTGCGCCATGGCGGAAACCGTGGACGTGGTGGTGGTCGGGCTGGGTGTCGGCGGCGAGGAGGTCGCCGGGCGCCTCGCCGAGGCGGGTCTCAGCGTGGTCGGCGTGGAGGGCAGGCTCGTCGGCGGCGAGTGCCCCTACTGGGGCTGCGTGCCGAGCAAGATGATGATCCGGGCCGGCAACGCCCTCGCCGAGGCGCGCCGGGTGCCGCAGTTGGCTGGCGCCGCCGACGTGCGCGCCGACTGGGCGCCGGTCGCCAGGCGCATCCGCGAGGAGGCCACCGATTCCTGGGACGACAAGGTCGCCGTCGACCGCCTGGTCGGCAAGGGTGCCACGTTCGTGCGCGGCTGGGCCACGATCACCGCGCCGGGTGAGGTCACCGTCGGCGACCGGGCGCCCAGAGTTTTTCGGGCGACCCGCGGGATCGTCCTGGGCACCGGCACCGAGCCGGCGGTCCCCCCGATCGACGGGCTCGCCGGCACCCCGCTGTGGACGAACCGGGAGGCGATCGAGGCCGAGACCCTCCCCGCGTCTCTGGTCGTGCTCGGCGGCGGCGCGATCGGCGTGGAGCTCGCCCAGGTCTTCGCCCGCTTCGGCGTCGCCGTCACGGTCGTGGAGGCCCTCGACCGGCTCGTCGCCCTGGAGGAGCCGGAGTCGTCCGACCTGGCCCGCGAGGCGCTGACCCGGGACGGCGTCACCGTGCACGTCGGGGTCAAGGCGTCCTCGGTGCGCCACGACGCGGCCGGATTCACGATGACCCTGTCCGACGGCGGGACGGTCACCGCCGAGAAGCTCCTGGTCGCGACCGGGCGCAAGGCCGACCTGTCCAGGCTCGGCATCGACCGGCTCGGCCTGGACCCGGCGGCCCGCGGCATCACCGTCGACGACCGCATGCGCGCCGGCGAGGGCGTCTGGGCCGTCGGCGACGTCACCGGCCACGGCGCGTTCACCCACATGGCGATGTACCAGGCGGGCATCGCGGTGCGCGACATCCTCGGCCAGGACGGCCCGCCCGCCGACTACCGGGCGACACCGAGGGTGACGTTCACCGACCCGGAGATCGGCGCCGTCGGCCTCACCGAGGCGCAGGCCCGCGCCGGCGGGCTGCGGGTGCGGGTCGGCACGGGCCAGGTCCCGTCGTCGTCGCGAGGCTGGATCCACAAGGCCGGCAACGAGGGCTTCATCAAGCTCGTCGAGGACGCCGACCGCGGCGTCCTCGTCGGCGCCACCTCGGCCGGCCCCGTCGGCGGCGAGGTCCTGTCCGCGCTCGCGGTCGCGGTGCACGCCGAGGTCCCGGTCGAGACGCTGCGCCACATGATCTACGCCTATCCGACGTTCCACCGCGGCATCGAGGACGCTCTGCGCGACCTGTCCTGACCCGGCGCCGCACCGGACGGCCGACGCTGTGCGGTCCGTCCGGTGCGGCGCGCCCAGCCGCAAAGACCTCAACCAGCACTCGGTGCCGCCGATAGGATGCGCACGACGAGAAGGCTGGAGGTGGCCGGGTGAGCCTGCGCCGCGACCGGCTCTGGCTGGCGTTCCTCGCGCTCGGCGCCATCTGCACCGTCCTGTTCGCCGTGAATGTCGCGGCCGACCTGGCCTCGGCGGTGATCGGTGGCGTATGCGTGCTGGCCTGGGCGTTCGGGCCGCGCCTGCACGGCGTGCGGCCGCGCCGGCCGTGGCGGCTGATGACGGCGGCCGCGTCGTTCTTCCTCGTCGGGATCATCGTGCGGGCCATGCTGGTCGAGCAGCCGGCGCCGATCGCGCAGATCGGCGACGCGTTCACCGTCTGCGGCTTCGGGTTCTTCATCGCGGCGCTGGTCACGTTCCAGAGCCGGTGGGGCATGGACCGGCACGCGCTGCTCGACGGGCTCATCGTGTGCATCGGCGCGGCGCTCGCCTCGACGCTGCTGTTCGTGCTGCCGACCGCGTCGATCCCCGGCCGGCCGGGGATCGTCACCGTGATCGCCGGGCTGTATCCGCTGCTGGACACCGTCACCGTGCTGCTGGTGGCCAACCTGGCGTTCACCACCGCCGTGCGGCAGCCGTCGTTCATGCTGATGGGCTCCATGATGCTGCTGGTGTTCTGCGGCGACCTGGGCTACGCGATCATCGGGCGCAACGGTGACGTGACCGGGCCCCGGCTGATGGCGCTGCCGTTCCTGCTGGCGTTCACCCTCGGCGGCGCCGCCGCGCTGCACCCGACCGCGAAGGCCCTCGCGCGGGCCACGCCGCTACCGATCCAGGCGTGGTCGCTGCCGCGGATGCTGCTGATCGGCCCGGCGGTGGCGATGCCGTTCGTCCTGACCGTCACGCTCGGCGCCGAGACGCCGGTGAAGCGCTGGGCGCTCGGCCTCGGCGGCGCCGCGATCGTCGTGCTGCTGCTGGTGCGGGCCTCCGACGCGGTGCAGAGCCACGCCGCCGCGCAGCGCCGCTTCGAGCACCAGGCCACCCACGACCCGCTCACCGGCCTGCCCAACCGCCGGATGCTGAGCATCATGGTCGAGCGGCTGCTCAGCGAGGAGCGGCCCGACCGCGGCGCGAACGTGTGGATGTTCTACCTTGACCTCGACGGGTTCAAGCTGGTCAACGACTCGTGGGGGCACCCGGCCGGCGACCAGCTCATCATCGACGTCGGCACCCGGCTGCGGCACGCCCTGCCGGCCGCGGCGACGATCGCCCGGGTCGGCGGCGACGAGTTCGTCGTCGTGCAGCGCTGCACCGAGCCCGAGGCCATGGCCAACGCCCGGCGGATCATGGAGTGTGTCGAGCGGCCGCTGGTCGTGGTCACCGCCGAGGGCGGCACGGCCGACGTCGTGATCGGCGCGTCGATGGGCATCGTGCAGTCGCTGAAGGGCGGCGGGCGCGCCGAGCGGGCCGAAGGGCTGGCCGACGCCCTCATGCGCGACGCCGACACCGCCATGTACCGGGCGAAGGAGTCCGGCCGCAACCGGTGGACGGTCTTCGACGCCTCGATGCGCGACGCGGTCCGGGAGCGGGTCGAGATCGAGGTCGCGCTGCGCGCCGCCGTCGCGCAGGAGCAGCTCAGCATCGCCTACCAGCCGATCATCACGATGACCACCGGGCGGCCCGCCGGCGCCGAAGCGCTGTGCCGCTGGCAGCACCCGGTCCGCGGCTGGATCGGGCCCAACATGTTCATCGCGGTCGCCGAGGACTCCAACCTGATCTCCGCGCTCGGCGCCTGGGTGCTGCGCGAGTCGGTGTCGCAGCTGGCCAGGTGGCGCGCCGACGGTGTGGTCGATGACACCTTCTGGATGTCGGTCAACGTCTCGCCCCGCCAGCTCGGCGACCCGGTGTTCGCGGAGCGGCTCGGCGCCACGCTGCGCCAGTCCGGCGTACCGGCGGAAAACCTCGTGCTGGAGATCACCGAGTCGGTCATGGTCGAGGGCAGCGACCTGACCGAGCGGGTCCTCGTGGACCTGCGGGCCCTCGGCGTGCGGATCTCCGTCGACGACTTCGGCACCGGCTTCTCCGCCCTGGGCTACCTGCGCCGCCACCCCGTCACCGGGGTGAAGATCGACCGGTCGTTCGTCAACGGCCTCGGCACCAGCGCGGAGGACGAGGAGATCGTGCGGGCCGTCGTCGCGATGAGCAGCGCCCTGCATCTCGCGGTCGTCGCCGAGGGCGTGGAGACCCCGGCACAGCGTGACGTGCTGATGGCGCTGGGCGTACCGCTCGCGCAGGGCTGGCTGTGGGGCAGGGCCGTGGACCCCGCGACGTTCGCCGGCACCTGGTCCGATGGACAGGCCGGCATCCAGGCGGTCCGCGTGGCACTGCCCGCCGCCGTTCCGTCAGACTGAACCGATGACCGACACGATCACCGCTGAGGACGCCCACCTCTGGCTCGAGGAGGTCGACGGCGCCGACGCGATGGCCTGGGTCCGTGACCGCAACGCCGAGACCGTCGCCGCGCTCACCGGCGAGGCCCGCTTCGCCGAGCTGCGCGACGAGATCCGCACCGTGCTGGACGCCGACGACCGCATCCCGATGATCGCCTGGCACGGCGAACGGGTCTACAACCTGTGGAAGGACGCCACCCACCCGCGCGGCCTGTGGCGGCGCACCACCCTTGCCGACTACCGGTCGGACGAGCCCGCGTGGGAGACGATCCTGGACCTCGACGCGCTGGCCGCCGCCGAGGACGAGAACTGGGTGTGGCAGGGCGCCACCTACCTGCGCCGCGGCCCGCTCGCCGGGGACCACCGCGCGCTGGTGTCGCTGTCCCGCGGCGGCGCCGACGCGGCCGTGGTGCGCGAGTTCGACCTGGACCGCAAGGCGTTCATGGACGACGGCTTCACGCTGCCCGAGGCGAAGAGCGACGTGAGCTGGATCTCGATCGACGAGATCTTCGTCGGCACCGACACCGGCCCGGGCTCCATGACGTCGTCGGGCTACCCGCGGCAGGTCCGGCGGTGGCGGCGCGGCACCCCCGTGCCGGACGCGCCGGTGGTGTTCGAGGGCACGGCCGAGGACGTCTCCGTCCGCGCGTCCAGCGACCCGTCCGCAGCGGGCGAGCGGGCCCTGATCCGCCGGTCGCTGGACTTCTTCCACGCCGAGCGGCACCTGCTCGCCGACGGCGTCCTGACCAAGCTGGACGTGCCCGACGACGCCGGCGTCGACCTGCACCGCGACTGGCTGCTCATCCGGGTCCGCACCGACTGGGCCGTCGGCGGCGCCACCCACCCCGCAGGGTCGCTGCTCATCGTCGACCTCGCCGCGTTCCTCGCCGGTAGCCGCGAGCTCACGACCCTGTTCACGCCCGACCCGCACACGTCGCTGTCCTACAGCGACTGGACCCGCGACGGGCTGATCCTGGTCCTGCTCGCCGACGTGCAGAGCCGCCTGGAGATGCTGTCGTTCGTCGACGGGCGCTGGGAGCGCACCGTGCTGGGCGGCCTCGAGCTGGGCCAGACCGACGTGTGGGACACCAACGCCGACACCGACGAGCAGTACCTGCTGCTGTCCAGCGGCTTCACGCTGCCGCCGACGCTGCGCCACGGCGTCCTCGGCGGCGACCCGCCGGTGCTGCTCAAGCAGGGCCCGGCCCACTTCCCCGCCGACGGGATCACCACCAGGCAGTTCTTCGCCACCTCCGCCGACGGTACGCAGGTGCCGTACTTCGTGGTCGGCAACCCCGCAGCGGGGCCCGGGCCGACGCTGCTGAGCGGGTACGGCGGCTTCGAGGTGTCGCGGGTCCCGTCCTACAACTCGATCATCGGCCGTGGCTGGCTCGCCCGCGGCGGCACGTACGTGGTCGCGAACATCCGCGGGGGCGGCGAATACGGCCCGCAGTGGCACCGCTCCGCGCTGCGGGAGAAGCGGCCGCGCGCCTACGAGGACTTCGCCGCGGTCGCCGCGGACCTGGTCGAGCGGGGCATCACCACCCGCGCCCAGCTCGGCATCGAGGGCGGCTCCAACGGCGGGCTGCTCATGGGCGTCATGCTGACCCGGTACCCCGACCTGTTCGGCGCGATCGTGTGCGCGGTGCCGCTGCTGGACATGCGCCGCTACCACCTGCTGCTCGCCGGGGCGTCGTGGATGGCGGAGTACGGCGACCCGGACGACGCCGACGACTGGGCGTACCTGCAGCTGTTCTCGCCGTATCAGAACGTGCGGCAGGGCGTGCCGTACCCGCCGACGCTCATCACCACGTCGACCCGCGACGACCGGGTGCACCCCGGCCACGCCCGCAAGATGGTCGCGCGCCTGCGTGAACACGGCCACGACGTCAGCTACTACGAGAACATCGAGGGCGGCCACGGCGGCGCGGCCGACAACGCGCAGATGGCGTTCAAGTGGGCCCTGGCGTTCGAGTTCCTGTGGCGGACCCTGCGGTCCTAACCGTGCGCGGGCAGCGCCTCGCCGCGGCGCATCGCGGCGAGGTGCTCCGGTGCCATGCTGCGCCGGGTGGTCCGGCGGTACCGCCACACCTGCGCCGCGCCGATGCCCCACAGCACGTACTGCACGGCGAACGCCCACTTGTACGCACCGAGCGACGGGTGGGCGGCGCCGGCCGGGGTCTGCAGGTCGAGCAGCACGCCGATACTGACGATCACGACGATCGACGCGGCGAACCCGCCGACGTTGACGATGCCGGTCGCCCCGCCGAGCCGCGCCGCCGGGTTGAACGACCGCGCGTAGTCGAACCCGATCATCGAGCCGGGCCCGTTCACGGCGAGGACCAGCACCAACCCGGTCAGCACCGCGAGGGGCGCCCGGCCCGGCCACAGCAGCACGACGGCCCACGCGACGGCCGAACCGGCCACGATGCCGAGCACCAGGGTCGAGCGGTGATACGGCAGGCGCCCGCAGAAATGCCCGATGACGGGGCCGAGGACGATGCCGCCGACGGTCAGCAGCGACAGCAGCAGGGCGGCGGTCGCCGGGGCGAGACCCTCCCCCTGCGTCAGGAACGGGAACCCCCACAGCAGCGCGAACACGCTGCCGGAGAACTGCGCGGCGAAGTGGGTCCACAGGCCGAGCCGGGTCCCGGGGTGCTCCCAGGACCGCTTCAACGCCTTGGGCGCTTTGTCGGTCTTGCCCTGTTGCTGGGCCGGGGCGTCCTTCAGGGTCAGCGCGACCAGGGCGACCGCGGCGGCGCCGAGCACGGCCGCGCCGAGGAACGTGGCCGTCCACCCCGCGTCGCGCAGCAGCACCACGAGGGGCACCGCCGACGACAGCGCGCCGAGCTGCCCGACCATGCCGGTGAGCTGCACCATCAGCGGGTTTCGGCGCGGCGGGTACCACATCGCCACGACCCGCAGCACGCTGATGAACGTCATCGCGTCGCCGACGCCGATGAGCACCCGGGCCGCGATCGCGGGCCCGATGTCGCCGGCGTAGGCGAACAGCAGCTGCCCGGCCACCATGAGCAGCCCGCCGCCGACCAGCATCCGGCGCGACCCGAACCGGTCCAGCAGCACCCCGACCGGGATCTGCATGCCCGCGTACACGGCGAGCTGCGCCACGGACAGGATCGCCAGCAGTGACGTGCCGACCCCGAAGCGGTCCGCCGCGGTGACCCCGGCGACCCCGAGCGAGGACCGGTGGAACACGGCAATGATGTACGTGGTGAGCCCGATCGCCCACATGACATGTCTACGCATGGCACCAGGGACGCTAGCGTTTGCGGAGCCGCAGCGGTGCCAGTTGTGACGGCGCTCAAGTGTGGGCTTGCGGACACCCCATACGCTGTCCGGGTCCGCCACGCCTGTCCACCGTCTGCCTCCGGCCCTTGAGGATCGTGCCATGAGCGACCTGACCGCCACTCCCATCCGGTGGGAGCACTCGGGCGACGGCGAGTTCCCCTACCACGCCCAGGTCGACGGGCGCACCCTCACCGTGCGGGTCAACGACTTCCCGGCGGAGCCGCTGTACACCCTGATCGTCGACGGGGCGGAACTGGTCGACCTCGACGACTGGCCGACGGTCTGGCGCCGTCCGCCCGTGCCGGCGCACCTGCTGGACCTGATCGCCCGCCCGATCACCACAGATCTGCTGTGGACCTGGGCGCGGCGCATCTGCGGCGTCACCACCGAGCACCCGGCCGAGGTCGCGGCGCTGCTCGGCCTGCCCGCGCCGACGCAGGACGACTTCGGGCGCCTGTTCGTGCAGCCCAGCCCGCCCGGCACCGCCCGGCTCGAACTGTCGGTGAACGACCGCGCCGGCCTGTCCGCCGTCGTCATCCACTTCATCGAGCCCGCGCTCACCCGGGCGGAGCTCGACGCGTGTTTCGGCCCGTCACGCGACCTGCCCCGCATCCACTGGGACTCCGCGCACGTGACCGCCCACCAGATCACCGCTCCGGCGGCGCCGCTGTCGTGCACGCTGCTGGCGGCGTTCAGCACCGAGCCATCACCGTCGGCGCGCACCTTCCAGCTCACGCTGCGCCGCGATCACCACTGACCGCCTGTCCCGCCGTTTCTGCGTCGCTCGTCGCCGCGGCGTCCGCCCTCGTGATCGCGGCGTCCGCGTTGGTGACCGCGGCGTCCGCGTTCGTGATCGCGGCGTCCGCCTTGGTGATCGCGGCGTCCGCGTTCGTGACCGCGGCGTCGACGCGGGCGTTGGTGAGGCGGATCGCCGCGTACCCGCCCGCGGCGAGCGTGAGCAGCGCCGCCACCAGGATCGGGGTGCGCAGGTCACCGACGTCGGCGAGCACGCCACCGGTGATCGCCCCGAGCGGCATCACGCCCCAGGCGACCACCCGGTAGATGCCGATGGTCCGCCCGAGCAGCGCGTCCGGCGTCAGCCGCTGCCGCAGCGAGCCGTAGACCACGTTCCACACCAGGATCGCCCAGCCCGCCAGCGCCCACCCGACCGCCGCCACGTACGGCGACCGCGTGGCCGCCGCGAGCAGCATGCCGAGCCCCGTGACCACGGCCGACACCGCCATCGCCCGCCCACGGCCGGTCCTCGCCGCGACCCACGCCGCACTCTGGCTGCCCGCGAGCGCCCCCACCGCGGCCGTCAGCAGGAAGAACCCGAACGCCGCCTCCGGAATCCCGAGCACCTCCCGCGTCCACAGCACCACCAGCGCCATCGCCATCGCGTTGGCGAAGCCCAGCACCACGACCACCGACAGCATGGCCCGGTGCAGCGCGTCCCCGCGCACGAACCGCACCGCCTGCCTCATCGCCTTGCCCATCCGCACCGGCTCGCCGCCTTCGGCCCGGTACGTGCCCGGCAACGCCACCATCAGCACCGCCGCCACCGCGAAGCACGCCACGTTGATGCCGAACGCCGCACCCGCCGCCACCGCGAACACGGCACTGGCCAGCGGCGGCCCCACGAAGTCCTGCGCCAGCAGCCCCGCACCCTGCAGCCGCCCGTTCGCCGTCTCCAACCGTTCCCGGTCCCCGACAACCGCCGGCACCATCGAACCCACGGCGTTGTCGTACACCGTCTCGCACGCGCCGAGCACCAGCACCACCGTGTACAGCAGCCACAACGACGCCCTGTCCAGCGCCACGGCCACGAGCAGCGCCGCGATCACCCCGGTGCGCACCGCCCCGACCACCAACGCCAGCCGCCGCCGGTCATACCGGTCCACCAGCACTCCGGCCGGCAACCCCAGCACCAGCCACGGCAGAAACCCGAGCGCCGCCAGCACCGAGAACGCCACCGGATCACTGGTCAGCCGCGCGGCCAGCAACGCGATGGCCACCCGGTAGACCCCGTCCCCGAGGTTCCCCGCCGCCGCTGCCGCCCACAACCGGTTGAACCGCCTGCCAAGCCCCTTCCCCGCCTGCCCCCGCCGCGACATCCATTCACCTAACCGGATGCCGCCCCCGCCCGCCACCCCGCTCACCCTTCGGCCGGAACGACGTGAGGTGCCACCGGCCGTCGGTGCCGCGGTCCGTCGCCGACCCGCTGGCGGCGGCTACTCGGTTGCGTCGCCGGCGAGACCCGGGCTGGACCGGTCGCCGACCTCCTCCCGCGTCACGCGCTTGACCTGGGCCAGCCGCGACTCGATGTCGAGCTGCCCGGACAGCGACGCCTCCGCTTGCGCGCTGGCCTGCAGGAGCTGCCCGTCCAACTCGGCGAACTCGTCAGTGAACTCACGCAGATTCAATTCGTCCCTTCCCCGGCCCCCGCTGCGTCCCGAGCGACGGCGTTCTCGACATACAACTCGCGCTGGAGGCGCTGACGCGCATGGCGCAAGTGAGATCGGACAGTTGCCTCCGTCCTGCCGACCCGGGCGGCGATCTCGGCGATCGCGAACCCGTCGTAATACCAAGCCATCACCCGGCGCTGTTCGTACGGCAAGCGCCTGAGGAGGTTGAACACCTTGCCCTGCTGCTCCCCGAAAACGACCGGATCGACGTCCGTGTGCGTGCCGTCGCCGGCCCAGCCGCCCGCGACCGCCTTCACCGGAGCGGCTCTCGCTCGAGCAGAGGCAGCCAGGTACATCCGTTCGGCAACCACTCGCACCCACGCCTCTGGATGTTCGATCGCGTCCCAGTGCTCGTACGCCTTCGTCATGGCCTCCTGGGCACTGTCTTCTGCTTCCTCTCTGCTCGCACCGATCTTGATCAAGAACAGGACGAGACGGGCAAAGGCCCTGCGGAAGAACCCGTCATACCCCTCCGGGGTGAAAGCCATAGGTTCGAAACCCCTTTCGCTGTCCTCTTGAGCGACACGACCGCGCCGGCGTGCAAAGGCGTTCCGAATCCGTCTCACGGGTGCCGGGATTGCACGACCGGCGACGGTGCCGGCACTCCACGGCATGAACAGTCACAATGCAGCGCGTCGATCGCCCGCGCGTCGAGGGGGCGGTCCGGGTCACCGGCGGATGCCGGGGCGTCACGGACGCAGCGTCGTCCTGGCGGTCAAGGTCGCCTTCACCGGAGTCGGTGCGCTCTACGCCGCTACCGGGTCCGTTGTTGTCGTCATGCTGGGGTGTGGTTTCGCGGTGTGCCTCGTTGTGGCGCTCGGCATGGCCGCGAGCGACACGAACTGACGCGGCCGCCGCGCGGAGTACGGTCTTCGGGTGAGTGTCGTGCACGGGGTCATCACTGCCGGAGGCCGGCTTGCCTGCTGGGCCGAGACGGTCCCGGGGCCTGCCTCCGGCCTGCGGCGACGGCCTCGGCGGCCGGTCCCGCACCCGTTCGCCGTGCTCGCTCCCCTCGCCGGCGACGTCGGCACCGCCGACCTCGCACTGCCGACCGTCGGCGCGCGGCCGCTTCCCTCCCCCGGCCTGCCCGGCGCACCGGCCGGATTCGACACCGCCGGCGAGGCCGCGGGCACGATGCTGTGGACCGTCCCGATCGTGTACGTCCCGGCCGGCACCGACCTCGAGATTGCCCTGGCCACCGCCGACATGGCCGCTGGGCCGGCCATTGTTGCCGGCGCGCCGGGCGGGGGCACGAGCGGATCGACCACCACTGCGCCCGCGGGTGGTCGGAGCGGCGGGTGGGCGCCGGTGGCGGGTGCGTCGATCGGGGCGTTGACGGATCTGGTGACGTTCGCGGTGGACCTGGTCGGGCGGGGGCGGGTGTTGCCGGACCTCCTCGACCATCCGATCGAGGCACGGTGGCGGCCTGTGCTCTGGGCCGACGACGCGATGACGTTCGAGGCGCTCTGGCGGGCGGTGCCAGGGGTGGCGTGCTGCGCCGGGGACTGGTCGCCCGAGGAGGCCGTCCGCGCGGCCCTCGACCACCAGGTCGACGCCCTCGTCCGGGCGCGGCTGGGCGACCGGCCGATCGTGGCGGAAGGACAGGTGAGCCAGGACAGCACGGTCCGCTCCTGGCTCGCGGCACTCACCGGCCCCGACCCGACCCTCCGCGAACGCCCCAAGCCCCCGGCCGTAGCTCCTGCCGCCCCGCCGCTCACCACCAGGCCGGCACCAACGCCCACCACGACCGCACCGGCGACGACGACACCAGCGCCGGCGACGGCCGCTGCGACAGCACAGGCCGCGGGCACCCCAACGGCGGCGGCGACGGCAGCCGCGAACGGGTCTGCGGCACGCGAGCCGGCGGAGACTGCCGACACACGCCCGCCGCTCACCACCCGACCGGCACCGACGCCCGGCACGACGACACCGGCGACGAAGGCCACCGCGACGGCACAGGCGGCGGGCGCCCCATCGGCGGCGTCGGATGGGTCAGCGGCGCACGAGCCAACGGGGACGGCCAGCGACACCGGCCCGACGCTCACCAACACACCGGCACCAACGCCCGCCACGACGCCCGCTGCACCAGCACCAACACCGGCGGACGCCTCACAGGCTGCGGTGACGGCGGCTGCGGGCGGGGACGCGGTGGGTGGGCCGGTGGGGGTGACCGGCGGCGGTGCTGGATCGGGGGCGGGCGGCGGCGGGGGTGGGCGGGACGAGGTCGGTGGGCGGGCGGTGCGGGAGAGCACCGACGTGCGGCGGGTCCGTGATGCGGTCCGGCGGTGGGCGGCGAGTGGGCGGCCCGCGGCCGTGCGGTTGTGCTTCCGGCTGACGTTCGTCGAGGAGTTCGACGACGGCGGGGACGATGACGCGGGGACGCCGGGGGTTGCCGCGGTGCGGGTGGATGACGGGCGGGATGCGTCGGGGTGGTTGGTGGAGTTTCTGCTGCAGCCGGTTGCCGAGCCCGGGTTGCTCGTGCCGGCGCGGGACGTGTGGCTGGATGCGTCGTCGCCGCTCTTCCGGTGGGTGGACTACCCGCAGGACGTGTTGCTGGAGGACCTCGGGCGGGCCAGCCGGCTGTGGCCCGAGCTTGACGAAGCGCTGCTGCAGGCGCGGCCCGAGCAGTTGCGGCTGGACACGATCGGTGCCTACGGCTTCCTGCGGCACGCCGGGGTGCTGCACGACGCGGGCTTCGGGGTGCTGCTGCCGGCACAGTGGCAGCGGCGGCAGGATCTGGGGCTGACGCTGACGACGCACACCGCGCAGCCGGCCGCGCCCGTGCTGCGGGACACCACGGCGAACCGCGACGCGATCGTGCGCTACCGGTGGGGGCTGGCGATCGGCGACGAGTTCCTCAGCGAGGCCGACCTGCAGGAGCTGGCCAGGGCGAAGGTGCCGCTGGTGCGGCTGCGGGGGCGCTGGGTGCACCTGGACCGGGAGCGGCTGCGGGCCGGCCTGGCCTTCCTGGCCCGCGGCGGGCAGGGGCACATGTCGGCCGGTGAGGCGATGCGCCTGGTGCGGCTGGTGCCCGAGGGCGACCTGCCGCTGCCGGTCACCGGCGTGGACGGCACCGGCTGGCTCGCGGACCTGCTGACCGGGCGGGCCGTGGAGCGCCTCGAGCTGCTGGACCCGCCCGCGTCGCTCGCCACGACGCTGCGCCCCTACCAGCGCAAGGGGCTGTCGTGGCTGGCCTTCCTCGACGGGCTCGGGGTCGGGGCGCTGCTCGCCGACGACATGGGGCTGGGCAAGACGGTGCAGGTGCTCGCGCTGGAGGCGCTGCTGCGGGAGCGTGGGCCGCGGCCGCCGACGCTCGTCGTGTGCCCGCTGTCGGTGCTGGGCAACTGGCGCCGGGAGATCGAACGCTTCACGCCGGGGCTGCGGGTCGCCGTGCACCACGGCACCGAGCGGGCGCTGCGGGACGACGTGGACCTGGTCCTCACCACCTATCAGGTGGCGACCCGCGACGTGGAGCGGCTCGCGGCGAAGGACTGGGACCGCGTCGTGCTCGACGAGGCGCAGCACGTGAAGAACAGCACCAGCGCGGCGGCCCGGGCGCTGCGGGAGATCCCGGCGCGGCACCGGGTCGCGCTGACCGGGACGCCGGTGGAGAACCGCCTCACGGAGCTGTGGTCGATCGCCGACTTCCTCAACCCGGGCATCCTCGGGCCGGCCAGCATCTTCCGGGCCCGCTACTCGGTGCCGGTGGAGCGCTACGCCGACGCGGACGCGGCCGCACGGCTGCGCCGGGTCACCCGGCCCTTCCTGCTGCGGCGGGTGAAGACGGACCGGGCCGTCATCGCCGACCTGCCCGACAAGCTCGAACGCCGCCAGTGGTGCAACCTGACCCTCGAACAGGCGACGCTCTACAAGGCGGTCGTCGACGAGCTCTTCGTCAAGCTGCGCGAAGGTCGCGCCGGCGACCAGCGCAAGGGCCTGGTGCTGTCGGCGATGACGAAACTCAAGCAGGTGTGCAACCATCCGGCGCACCTGATGGGCGACGGCACACCGCTGGCGGGGCGCTCGGGGAAGCTGGCCCGCCTCGAGGAGATCCTCGCGACCGCCCTCGACGCCGGGGACCGGGCGCTGGTCTTCACCCAGTTCGCCAAGTTCGGCCACCTGCTGACGCCCTATCTCGCCGCGCGGCTCGGGACCACCGTCGAGTTCCTGCACGGGGGCACCGCGAAGGGCGCCCGCGACGCGATGGTGCAACGCTTCCAATCCGGCACGGGCCCCGGGGTGCTGCTGCTGTCGCTGAAGGCGGGCGGGACCGGGCTGAACCTCACCGCCGCCAACCACGTCGTGCACGTCGACCGCTGGTGGAACCCGGCCACCGAACAGCAGGCCACCGACCGTGCCTTCCGCATCGGGCAGCGCCGCGACGTGCAGGTGCACACCTTCGTCTGCGTCGGCACCATCGAGGAACGCGTCGACACGGTCATGGCCGAGAAACGCACGCTCGCCGGGGTCGCCGTCGGCAGCGGCGAAGGGTGGCTCACCGGGCTGTCCACCGACGACCTCCTGGACCTGATGACGCTGCGCCCGGAGGCGACCGATGAGTGACACCAGGTGGTCCCAGCAGTTCATCGCCATGCTGGAATCCTTGCGGATGGGTACGACATTTTCCGTCGGCCGCCGGTACGCCCGCGCCGGCAACGTGCGCTCACTCACCATCTCCAGCAGCATCGTGACGGCGCTGGTGCTCGACGAGGACGGCGACACCTACCGGTCGCGGATCGCGACACGGGCGTTCTCCGCGGCCGACTGGTCCCGCATCGAACGGGCCCTCGCCCAGGAGGCCCGCCACGCGGCGAAACTCCTCGCCGGGCAGTTGCCGCAGGACCTCGACCGGCTCCTCGCCGGATTCGGCCTGTCGCTCTTTCCCCAGAGCCTCGCCGAGCTCGTCATGGACTGCGACTGCCCCGGCTGGCAGAAACCGTGCCGGCACCTCACCGCCGCCTGCTACGTCCTGGCGGAGGAGTTCGACAACGACCCGTTCCAGATCCTCGCCTGGCGCGGCAAGGGCCGCGACGAGCTCCTCGAACAACTGCGCGGCCACCGCGTGTCGGCGTTGAGCCACATCACACCGAGAGCGGCGCAACCACCGGACGCACCGGCGACAGCAGGGTTCTGGACCGCCGGCCCGAGACTGCCGAAACCGGCGGAACCGTTGCCCGGCACCGTCATCAGGAGCGACGCCATCCTCGACCAGCTCGACGCGCCGGCCCTCACCGTCGGCCGCTTCGAGGTCGGCGACCTGCTCCGTGACGTCTACCGCACACTGGGTTGCGGCGACGACAACCATGACGGTACCGTCGAATCCAATCGCGGCTGAGCAAAAGGCAACGCCGCGGTCACGGCCGAGAGGCGCTGCGACGGGCCCGCGAGGGTTCGCCACGCTCGGCCGATGACTACCCTTGACCGTTAAGGGCGCCTCCTGTCACCGGGAGGTGACCTTAGGCTATGCACAAGTTCCTGCAGACGCGCAACGGGATCGAGTTCGCCGTTGCCGATCTCTCCCTCGCGGCCGCCGGCCGCACGCAGATCCGCCTCGCCGAGCACGAGATGCCGGGCCTGATGGCGACCCGGCGCGAGTTCGCCGACGCGCAGCCGTTGCGGGGCGCGCGGATCGCCGGTTCCCTGCACATGACCGTCCAGACCGCGGTGCTCATCGAGACGCTCGTCGCGCTCGGCGCCCAGGTCCGCTGGGTCTCCTGCAACATCTTCTCCACCCAGGACGAGGCGGCCGCCGCGGTCGTCGTCGGCCCGGACGGGACGCAGGAGGAGCCCAAGGGCACGCCGGTGTTCGCGTGGAAGGGCGAGACCCTCGCCGAGTACTGGTGGTGCACCGACCAGCTCTTCGACTTCGGTGACGGCCTCGGGCCGAACATGATCGTCGACGACGGCGGCGACGCCACACTGCTGGTGCACAAGGGCGTGGAGTTCGAGGCCGCGGGCCGGGTCCCGCAGCCGACGGCCGAGGACTCCGAGGAGTTCGCGTTGGTCCTCGGGACCCTCGCCGACAGCCTCGCCAAGGACAACCGGCGCTTCACCAAGCTCGCCGCCGGCATCCGTGGCGTCACGGAGGAGACCACCAACGGCGTCAAGCGGCTCTACAAGCTCGCCGAGTCCGGTGAGCTGCTGTTCCCCGCGATCAACGTCAACGACTCGGTCACCAAGTCGAAGTTCGACAACACCTACGGCATCCGGCACTCGCTGCTGGACGGCATCAACCGTGCCACGGACGTGATGCTCGCCGGCAAGCTCGCCGTCGTCTGCGGCTACGGCGACGTCGGCAAGGGCGCCGCGGAGGCGCTGCGCGGCATGGGTGCGCGGGTCGTCGTCACCGAGATCGACCCGATCTGCGCGCTGCAGGCCGCGATGCACGGCCTGCCCGTTGTCCGGCTCGGCGACGTCGTGGAGACGGGCGACCTGTTCATCACGACCACCGGCAACAAGGACATCATCATGGCCGACGACCTGGCCAGGATGAAGCACAACGCCATCGTCGGCAACGTCGGCCACTTCGACAACGAGATCGACATGGCGGGGCTGCAGAAGGTCCCGGGCATCGTGAAGAACGAGATCAAGCCGCAGGTCCACGAGTGGACGTTCCCCGACGGCCACGCCGTCATCGTGCTGTCGGAGGGCCGCCTGCTCAACCTGGGCAACGCGACCGGTCACCCGAGTTTCGTGATGTCCAACAGCTTCACCAACCAGACGATCGCGCAGATCGAGCTGTTCACGAAGCCGGACGGCTACGAGCGCCAGGTGTACCGCCTGCCGAAGCACCTCGACGAGAAGGTCGCCGCGCTGCACCTCGAGGCGCTCGGCGTGCGGCTCACCGAGCTGAGCAAGGAGCAGGCGGAGTACATCGGCGTGGACGTGGCCGGCCCCTACAAGCCGGAGCACTACCGCTACTGAGACTCAGGCGCTCTCCTCGCAGAAGCGTTTGAATCCCTTGAGGTCCATGTGCAGCCGGGCGTGCAACGCGGCGTCCGGCTGCCGCTCATACATCTGCACCATGCTGTCGTCCAGTTCCACGACCGCGACCACGTCGGTGGCGTTGTCGCCGGCCGCCGACAGCCAGAACGACTCGACCAGCGCGTCGCTGTCCCACCGCACGAACCGGCCCGGCTCGACGTCGTTGAGCACCGCGTCGACCTCGACCCGCCGCCCGCCGATGTCGAACGCCAGATGTGCCGCGGTGTCGTGCACCGGCGTGACGCCGAGCACCCCGGACATGAACCGTGCGTATTCGCTGAAGCGCACCAGATGCTCGTAGGCGGACATCGGCGGCACGCCCACCCGCATCTCGTCCTGGGTGACAATCATGCGGACCACCCCCTTGGCACTTTCAACCGTACGCGCAGAAACGGGGAAGCCCAGTCGTGACGCAGATCCGGCAGTTCCAGTGGAGCGACCACGACGCCGTCGTCGCGGTGTGGACGGTGACGGGCCGCGAGGTCGTGTCCCGCGCCGAGCTGGAGGCGAAGCTGACCCGCGACCCGGAGCTGTTCCTGGTGGCGGAGACCGGCGACGCGGTGACGGGCGTCGTGATGGGGACGTATGACGGGCGGCGGGGATGGATCCTTCGGCTGGCCGTACACCCGCAACACCGCAGACAAGGGATCGCGACCCGGCTCGTCCAGGAGGTCGAACGTCGCCTCGCCGCGCTCGGCTGCCCGCGGATCAACCTGCTCGCCGCGCCGGACAACGAGGCCGGGCTGCGCTTCTGGCAGGAGCTCGGCTACCTGCCGTGCCCCGACGTCCTGTGCACCAAGGCACTGCCGTGAGTCGGTTTCCGGACAGGCCCGCATCGACCCCGGCGCGAAGCTCGGCATGTCCATCGCTGCCGCCGTCTTCATCCCGCTGGGCCTGGCGTTCGGCGTGGTCGGCGTCGCCCAGCTCGTCGTGGCCGGCCGCGGCGGCCGGCGCACCTGGCAGCGCCGGCAGGCGAGCGTGCCGGTGCACGTCGGCGACGCCGACCTGCGGCGGCTGCAACGCCTGCGCAGCACCGGTGCGTTGACCCGGGCCGAGTTCGACGTCCTCAAGTCGCACCCGGCCGGCGACCGGCTCACGCTGCTGCTGCAGCTCGCCGACCTGAAGGCGGCGGGCATCCTGACGGCCGAGGAGTTCGAGACCAAGAAGCAGGCGGCGCTGCGCGGCTAGCCGCGCAGGGCGGCGGTGGCGAAGTCCCGCATCCCTGACGCGAGGCCGACGCGGGGGGTGAAGCCGAGCTCCTCGCGGGCGCGGGCCGGGGACGCGACGACGTGGCGGACGTCGCCGGCCCGGTAGTCGCCGGTGACGACCGGTGCGGGTCCGTCCATGACGGCGGCGAGGGTTGACGCCATCGCGCCGACGGTCGTCGTCGTGCCCGAGGCGACGTTGTACGCCCGGAACCCGTCCACGGAAGCGGTGGCGTCGACGGCGAGGGCGTTGGCCGCGGCGACGTCGGTGACGTGGACGAAGTCGCGCCGCTGGGCGCCGTCCTCGAACACGCGGGGTGCCCGGCCCGCCTCGAGGGCGGATCGGAAGATGGCCGCGACGCCGCTGTACGGCGTGTCGCGCGGCATGCCCGGCCCGTACACGTTGTGGTAGCGCAACGCCACCGCCGTGCCCCCGCCGGCGACGGCCCAGGCGAGCGCGAGATGCTCCTGGGCGACCTTGGTCGCGGCGTAGACGCTGCGCGGCCGCAGCGGCGCGTCCTCGTCGACGTCGCACGGCGACAGCTGCCGGCCGCAGGAGGGGCAGCCCGGCTCGAACCGGCCGGCGTCGAGGTCCGCGGCGGTGCGGGGCGCCGGCGGGGTCGGGCCGTGCACGTCGCAGCGGTAGGCGCCCTCGCCGTACACGACCATCGAGCTGGCCAGGACGAGCCGGCGCACGCCCGCGCGGGCCATCCCGGCGAGCAGCACGGCGGTGCCGAGGTCGTTGCAGCCGACGTACTCGGGCAGGTCGGCGAGGTCGACGCCCATGCCGACCATCGCCGCCTGGTGCACCACCACGTCGGCGCCGTCCAGCGCGGCGCGGACCGCGTCGGGGTCGCGGACGTCCGCGCGCGGGAACGCGGGGTCGGGCGTGCGGTGCGCGGCCGGGTGCAGCAGGTCGAGCATCGTGACGTCGTGGCCGGCGTCGTGCAGGGCCGCGGTGATGTGGGTACCGATGAACCCGGCTCCGCCGGTGACGAGGATCCGCATGTCCTGACCGTAAGCAATCCGCAGCGGTCCGGCGGCCGTGTTCGCGCTTCGTAATGATTGGTTCGCCGCTCGTAAGATCTTCGCCCGCGGATCGTGGGTAGCGTCCGATCCGTGCCAGATGTCGTATTGCCCTGTCTCAACGAGGCCGCCGCGCTGCCCTGGGTGCTGTCCCGGCTGCCGGACGGCTACCGCGCGATCGTCGCCGACAACGGCTCCACCGACGGATCGCCGGCGATCGCCGCGGCGCACGGTGCCGTGGTCGTCCACGCCGCCCCCCGCGGATTCGGCGCCGCCGCGCACGCGGGCCTGGCGGCGGCGACCGCGGACGTCGTGTGCTTCATGGACGCCGACGGCTCGTTCGACCCGCGCCAGCTGCCGCGGGTCGCGGAGCCGGTCCTGCAGCGCCGGCTCGACCTGACGCTGGGCCGCCGCCGTCCGACGGACCCCGGGCGTGGCCGGTGCACGGCCGGGTCGGCAACGCCGTCGTGGCGTGGCGGCTGCGCCGCACCGCCGGGATCACCGTGTACGACCTCGGCCCGATGCGCGCGGCCCGCCGCGAGGCGCTGCTGGCGCTCGGGTTGCTCGACCGCAGGTTCGGCTACCCGCTGGAGATGATGGTCCGGGCGGCGGAGGCCGGGTGGCGCATCGCCGAGGTCGACATCGACTACGCGCCGCGGATCGCCGGCGGCCGGTCGAAGGTGACCGGCACGGTCCGTGGCACCGCCCGGGCGGTGCGGGACATGACCAAGGTGCTGAGCCGATGAGCGCGCCGAGACTGCAGCTGCTGCTGCTGGCCAAGACGCCGGTGCCGGGGCGGGTGAAGACGCGGCTGTGTCCCCCGTACACGCCCGAGCAGGCGGCCGCGGTCGCCGCGGCGATGCTCGCCGACACCGTCGACGTGCTCACCACCGCGCCCGCCGAGCGCCGCACGCTCGTGGTGGACGGCGACCTCGTCGCGCCGCCCGGCTGGCACCGCCGCCCGCAACGCGGCGACGGCCTCGGCGAGCGCCTGGCCGCCGCGTACGCCGACACCGCGTTGCCGGGCGTCGCCACCGTGCTCGTCGGCATGGACACCCCGCAGCTGCGGCTCGGCCACATCGTCCGGGCCGCCGCGGCGCTGGCGACGGCCGACGCGGTCCTGGGCGTCGCCGAGGACGGCGGCTGGTGGGCGCTCGGCCTGCGCGACCCGGCCGCAGCCGGCGTCCTGCGCGACGTGCCGATGTCCACTTCGGACACCGGGGCGGCGACGCGCGACGCGCTGCGCCGGCAGGGGCTGGACGTGGCGGGGTTGCCGACCCTGCGCGACGTCGACACCGCCGACGACGCCTGGGCCGTCGCCGCCGAGTGCCCGCAGAGCCGGTTCGCCCGGTCCGTCGCAACGGGGATCGCCGCATGAACGCGCCGGTGGCCGTGTACGGCGCGGCACTGCGCCGGGCGGCGCGTGGCGAGCCCGCGGCGATGGATCTGGTCGGCCCGGACGGCGCCGTGGTGCGGCCGCTGGACGCCGGCGCCTGGTCGGGCCGGCCGAGGCCCGGCGACCATCAGCTCATCGACCGGTGCGTCGACGGCACCCTCGACCTCGGCTGCGGCCCGGGGCGGCTCACCGAGGCCGTGGCCGCGACCGGCCGCCGGGCCCTCGGTGTCGACGTCAGCCCGCAGGCGGTGCGGTTCGCCCGGCGCCGCGGCGCCGCCGTGATCCGCGCCAACCTGTTCGGGCCGCTGCCCGGCGAGGGCGCCTGGGGCTGCGCGCTGCTCGCCGACGGCAACATCGGCATCGGCGGTGACCCGGCGCGCCTGCTCGCCCGCTGCCGCGCCCTGATCGCGACCGCCGGCAGCGTGCACGTCGAGGTCGACCCGCCGGGCAGCCGGACCTGGAGCGGCCACGTCTCCCTCGCCGGCGCCGAGCGGACCAGCACCACGTTCGCGTGGGCGTTCGTCAGCGCCGACGACATCGCCGCCATCGCCCGCGACGCCGCGCTGCGGGTCGCCGAGACCTGGACGGAGGCCGGCCGATGGTTCGCCCACCTGACGCCCTGACCACGCTGTCGCGCCGGTTCACCTCGCCGCTGCGCTCGCCGCGGCTGACCGCGCACCTGGGCCTGTGGCTCGCGGCCGCGTTCACGGTGTGCTTCGTGACGGGCCTGCTCAGCCACGCGATCCAGCATCCGCCCGGCTGGTTCCACTGGCCGTCGCGGCCGGTGCAGCTGTACCGCATCACGCAGGGACTGCACATCGCCACCGGACTGGCGTGCTTCCCGCTGCTGACCGCGAAGGTGTGGTCGGTCTTCCCGAAGCTGTTCACGTGGCCGCCGGCGCGCAGCGTGCCGCACGCGCTGGAGCGGGGCGCGGTGGCGCTGCTGTCCGGGGCCGCGCTGTTCGAGCTCGTCACCGGGCTGCTGAACATCGCCTACTGGTACTCGCTGATGCCGTTCGGGTTCGTCGGCGCGCACTACTGGACCGCGTGGCTGCTCGCCGGCGCGATGCTGCTGCACGTCGCGGCGAAGCTGCCGGTGATCCGGACCGCACAGGGCACGGACCCGTCGCGGCGTGGCGTGCTCGCCCTCGTCGGCACGGCCGCCGGCGTCATCACGGTCGCCACCGTCGGGCAGACCGTCCGGCCGCTGCGGCACCTGTCGGTGCTGGCGCCCCGGCTGCCGGGCGTCGGGCCGCAGGGCGTGCCGGTCAACAAGACCGCGGCGGCGGCCCGTGTGTCCACTGTGGACGGCCGCTACCGGCTGATCGTCAGCGGGCCCGGCGGCCGGCACGCGCTGAGCCTCAGCGACCTGCAAGGGCTGCCGCAGCACACCGTGTCGCTGCCGATCGCGTGCGTCGAGGGCTGGAGCGCCGGCGCGCAGTGGACCGGGGTCCGGGTCGTCGACCTGCTCAGGCTCGTCGGCGCCGCCGACCTGGACCTGCCGGTCACCGTCGAGTCGCTGCAGCCGGAAGGCGCGTACCGGACCTCGACGCTCGACCCCGGCCCGGCCCGCGACCCGTTGACGCTGCTCGCGTTGCGGATCGGCGGTGAGCCGCTGCACCCGGATCACGGCTACCCGTGCCGGCTGATCGCGCCGAACCGTCCCGGAGTCCTGCAGACGAAGTGGGTCGGTGCCCTGACCGTGATGTCCGCATGAGGGCCGCGCTGCTGCTCATCGGGCTCGCCGTCACCGGCTACGGCGCGTACGGCTGGCTGACCCAGGACGGTGCCCAGCCGCTGGGGCAGCTGATCTTCCTCGGCGTCCTGCTGGTCACCCATGACTTCGTCGTCGTGCCCGCCGTCATCCTGACCGGCGTGGTCCTCGTCCGCTGGGTGCCCGGCGCGGCCCGGACCCCGGTGCGGGCGGCCCTGGCCGTCAGCGCCGCGGTGACGCTGGTGGCGCTGCCGTTCATCGTCGGCGCCGGGCGGATCGCCGACAACCCGTCCGCGTTCCCGCAGTCCTACGGCCGGGGGCTGGCCGTGATCCTCGCCGTCGTCTGGGTGGTCGCGGCGGCATGGACCGCGGTCAACCTGAGGCGGCGGCGGTGACCGCCCGCAGGGCCGCCGCGATCGGCTGCCTCGCCGCGATGCTCGCCGCCCTGGCGTTCCTGCCGGGCCGCTGGTACCTGCTGATGTGGGTGCCGTTCGCGGCCGGCGCGTACCTGGTGTGCCGGCTGGACCGCCGCACCGCGCTCGTCCTGGTGCTGCTCGGCGGTGCCGCGCTGCCGCTGACCGCCGGCCTGGAGCCGCCGAACAGCAGCGACGACATGTACCGCTACGTCTGGGACGGCCGCGTCCAGCGGGCCGGCATCGACCCGTATGCGTATGCGCCGTCCGCGCCGGAGCTGGCCGGGCTGCGCGATGACTTCCTGTGGCCGGACGCCTCGAACTGGTGCGTGCCCGGCGGCTGCACCCTGATCAACCGGCCGGACGTGCCCACCATCTACCCGCCGGTCGCCGAGGCCCTGTTCGCCGCCGTGCCGGATGGTGGGCGGCAGCGCCCGATGCAGCTGACGATGGCCGCGTTCGCGTTCGCCACCGGGGTGTTGCTCTGGTACGCCCTGCGCCGCCTCGGCCGCGACCCTCGCCGGGCGGTCCTGTGGGCCTGGTGCCCCCTGGTCGCCCTGGAGGCCGGCAACAACGCCCACGTCGACGTGGTGGCGGTGGCTCTCGCGGCGGCCGCCCTGTACGTGCTGGCCCGGGCCCCCGACCGGCGGGCGGCGGTGCTGGGCGGGTTGCTGCTCGGGCTGGCCGTCGCCACCAAGCTCACCCCGGCGCTGCTCGGCCCGGCCGTCCTGCGCCGCCGGCCGGTGACCGTCGGGCTCGCCGCCGCCGGCGCGGTCGCCGCCGTCTACCTGCCGCACGTGCTGGCCGCCGGCCCGGCGGTCCTCGGCTACCTGCCGGGCTACCTGCACGAGGAGGGGTACTCGAACGGCTCCCGGTTCGCGCTGCTGAGCCTGCTGCTGCCCGCGCCGGTGGTCGCGCCGGCCGCGGTGCTGCTGCTGGCCGCGGCCGCCCTGTACGTGCTGCGGACCGCCGAGGCGGACCGGCCGTGGCGCGGCGCGGCCGTCATGGTCGCCGCCGCGCTGCTCGTCACGGCGCCCGCCTACCCGTGGTACGCGCTGCTGCTGGTCATGCTCGTCGCCTACGGCGCGCCGGCCGAGTGGCTCGCCCTCGCGCTCGCCGGCACCCTCACGCAGCTCGCCACCGACCTGGGCCTCGCCCAGTCCGCCGTGCAGCGCGCCGCGTACGCCGCCGCCCTGCTCGTCATGGCCGCCGGGCTGCTGCTGCGCCGGCGTCGCGGGGCGACTGGCATAGGATCATGGGATGCGTATCGGGGTGCTGCTGCTGCCGACCGACCCGTGGCCGCAGACCGTCGCACGGGCACGACATCTCGAGGCCCTCGGGTATGACCACCTGTGGACCTACGATCACCTGTCGTGGCGGCGGTACCGGGAGCTGCCGTGGCACGCGGCGCTGCCGTGGCTGACCGGCCTGGCGGGGGTGACCAGCCGGGTGCGGCTCGGCACGATGGTGACGTCGCCGACGTTCCGGCACCCGGTGGCCCTCGCCAAGGAGGCGATGACGCTCGACCACGTCAGCGGCGGCCGGGTCACGCTCGGCATCGGCGCGGGCGGCACCGGCTTCGACGCCACCGTGCTGGGCGAGCAGGTGCGCACGCCGCGGCAGCGGGCCGAGCGGCTCACCGAGTTCGTCGAGGTGCTCGACGGGCTGCTGCGCGAGCCGGCGTATTCGCACCGTGGTGAGCACTACACCGTCGACGACGCGCGGATGGTCCCCGGCTGCGTGCAGCAGCCCCGGCTGCCGCTCGCGATCGCGGCCGCCGGACCGAAGACCCTGGCACTGGCCGCGCGGCTCGGCGACGCGTGGATCACGTACGGCGAGCCGGACGCCGCCGACCAGTCGCCCGCCGCCATCGAGGCCGCGGTACGCCGGCAGGCGGCGATCCTCGAGGAGCGCTGCGCCGAACTCGGCCGGGACCCGGCGTCGATGGACCGCGTCTACCTCGTCGGCAACACCGCCGAGCGCCCCCTCGCCAGCGTCGCGGCGTTCGAGGACTTCGCCGGGCGGTACGCCGCGCTCGGCTTCACCGACATCGTCTTCCACGACCCCCGCCCGGGCGACCCGGTGTGGACGGAGGACCCGGCGATCGTCGACGCGATTGCCGAACGGTTCATGCGCTGAGAACGTTCGCGGCGGCCACCGGGATGGTGGCCCGGTCGTACTCGAAGAACTGCCGCAGCGGCTGCGGGCCGACCGTGCGCCCCCACTGGTGGATGAGCCGCTGCGTCTCCATCGAGCCGTCGTGCCAGCGGCGCAGCACGTCGTGCAGGTTGAGCGGCTCCGGTGACGCCTCGCCGTCGCCGAGCAGGTACGCCAGCCGCGTGACCGCCGCGGCCGGGTCGAGGTCGCCGCGCTCGACCTGCTCCATGACGTCGAAGCACGCCTCGAACTGGGCCTGCGCCGCGGGCAGGTCGGGGCAGAACGAGCCGGGCAGCGGCCCGCCGTGGAGCCGGTCGAAGACCTGCTCGTCGCCGGTCTCCAGGTAGCGGTAGTAGGTGCCGGCGATGCGGATGACGCCGAGGTTCCAGGCCAGGTACCACATCTTCGACCAGGCGCGCCACAGGTCGAAGTCGCGGAAGGCGATGTAGGAGCCGGCGATGAGCTTGTCGTTGTTCTCCAGAATCCGCTGGTTGAGCGTCTCCAGGTAGTCGAAGCGGGCGGCGCTGAAGTCGCGGTCCTTGCGGGCGGCCAGGAACCGCGGCACGAACGCCTCGATGACCGCCATCGTGTTGGCCATGCCGCGGCTGAACAGCGCGTCGATCGCGCCGGCGGCGTGGCTCATCAGCACCCACCGGTCGCCGACGGTGCGCTTCGAGGAGAACTGGGTGCGGCCGGTGGAGATCCAGCGGAATGCGGAGGTGGCGCCGGCGAACTGGCGCGCGACGGCCGGGTAGCGGGACAGGAACTCGGCCCACTCCTGCTCGGGGGTGACGCCGTCCCGCTTCGGGAAGCGCCTGGTGTCCAGGCTGAGCCCGACGCTGACGAGGTCGGACTCCGACGCGCCGTGGTTGTCGAACGGGATGACCCACAGCCAGCCGCCGTCGAACAGGTGGTGCAGGGTGCCCTGGTGCCACAGGTTCGGCTGGCCGCTGGACTCCTCGACCGCGTCGTAGGGCACCACGCCGCGCATGTGGGTGAAGATGGTGCGGGAGTCGGTCTTGAACCGGCACGGCTCGTCGCGCAGGCCGAACGCGTCGGCAAGGACCGAGGTGCGGCCGGTCGCGTCGATGACGTAGTCGGCGGTGAAGACCTCGTCGTTGTCGAGCTCGACGGTGGCGCCGTCGTCGGTGAAGCCGATCGAGCGGACCCGCACGCCCTCGCGGGCGGTCGCGCCGTAGCGCACCGACGCCTCGAACAGGTACTGGTCGATGTCGGCGCGCATGAGATGCGATTCGGGGCCGAACGGTCCTTCGGACACCGAGCACTGGGTGACCTCGTACGGGTCGTGCTCGACGTCGGGGCGGTGGTAGACGAAGCCGAAGTTCGTCTTGATCCCGCACCGGCGGCTGGCGTGCTCGCGGATGCCGCCGCTGGTGGACACCTGGGCGAGCTCCGGCACGTCGTACCGCGCGGCGAGCATCCGCAGCAGGAACGACGTCTCGCCGATCGTGGACTCCCCCAGCGCGAACCGCGGGTGCCGGGCGGCGTCGACGATGCCGACGGAGACCCCCAGACGGGCCAGGATGGCCGCGACGGTGCTGCCGCCGATGCCGCTGCCCAGCACCATCACCTCAACGTGCGTCTTCATGAACGTCCTCTCGAAGAGCGGCCGGCGCCCCGCGGTTGCCGAGCAAGGCCAGCAGTGGGCCGGTCGCCACGGTGGTGAGCACGGCCGTGACGACGAGGATGGTGTAGAGGTGCGGGTGCAGCAGGCCGAGTGACAGCCCGACGCTGAGCACCACGAGCTCGGTGAGGCCGCGGGTGTTGAGCAGCACGCCGAGCGTCCACGCGTCGCGGGGCCCCATCCCGCACAGCCGGGCCGGCAGCGCGGTGGCGAGGACCTTGCCGGCGACCGCGACGACGGCGGTGCCGAGCAGCACGAGCAGGTCGACCGGGTCGAGCCCGGGCACGTCGACGGCCATGCCGGCGATGACGAAGAACGCGGGCAGCAGCAGGGCGCTGCTGGTGTCGGCGAGCCGGGTCGTGATGAGCTCGATGGTGGGCTTGTGGCGGGGCAGGGCCAGCCCGAGCACGAACGGCCCGAAGATGCTGTGCAGCCCGATCGTCTCGGTGTACCAGGCGCTCAGCGCCGCGCCGACCAGCACCATGACGAGGACCGCCTGCGGCGAGATGCGGTCGAGCCTGCCGGTGCGCTGCGCCCGGGCCAGCAGCGGGCGGACCACGAACATCATCGCCAGGATGAAGGCGAGGGCGAGCGGCAGCGGCGTCCAGCCGTGGCCGCCCTTCCCGGCGATCGACACGACGACGGACAGCACGCTCCACGCGGCGAGGTCGATGAACGCCACGCAGGCCAGGGCGACCGTGCCCATCGTCGTGCCGGCCAGGCCGCGGTCACGCACGATGCGGGCCAGCACCGGGAACGCGGTCACGGCGAGGGCGGTGCCGATGAACAGCAGAAACGCCGGCAGGCCGGGCGGGGTGCGGTACAGCGGCCAGATCCCGAGGGCGAGCAGCACACCCAGCCCGAACGGCACCGCCGAGGCGCTGACGGCCACGGCGGCGATCAGCCGGGCGTTGCGCCCCGCGAGGATCGTCTCCACCTCGGCGCCGACGACGAGCATGAACACGATGAGGCCGAGCTGCGCGACGACCTGCAGCGACGGCAGCACCGACTCGGGGATCAGCGTGCCCATGACGCCCGGCGCGACGGCGCCGAGCAGCGACGGCCCGGCGGCGATGCCGGCGACGATCTCCCCGACGACGCCGGGCTGGCCGAACCGTTCGAACAGCGCGGCGCCGATGCGGCGAGCCCGACGACGACGGCGAGGCTGAGGAACACCTGGGCGAGCGCGGCACTGGTCATCGGCGCATCAACCTTCCGGGGCCCATGACTGGTCCGCACCGTGCCCGGTGGGCGGCGCGTCGTGCTGCGGCAGCCGCCGGCGGGGGATCCGCAGCGCCGCGCGCTCGCGGGAGTGCTCCACGCCCGCCTTCGCCTGCGCAGCGGCCATCGTGCGGCGGGTCAGCCCGTCGTGCGCCAGCTCCCGCTCGTGCGCGGCGACCCGCGGCCGCAGCGCGCCGGTGAAGTGCGGCATCACCCGGCGGGCGAACAGCTCGTAGGATCGGCGGGTCGCCTCCGGGTCGGCGAGGTCGGCGTGCTCGATGACGAATGTGCCGAAGCCGCCGCTGATGCGTTGCAGCCGCTCGATGTGCTCGATGGCCATCTCCGGGGTGCCGACGACGGCGTGGCCGACGGTGTGCAGCACGTCGACGACGGCGTCGGTGTCGCCGAGGTCGACGGGCACGTTCATCGGCAGGATCTGGCGGATGTAGCCGATGTAGGACGGCAGCCCCCAGCGCACCTCGCGGCGCGCCTGCTCCTCGGTCTCGGCCAGGTGCATCGGGCTCATCACCGACCACCGGCGCCGGTCGACGACCTGGCCGAACGCCGCGGCCCGCTCGCTCGCGATCTCCCAGTCGGTGGTCATCGGGTTCTCGGAGCCGAGGCCGACCGCGGCGGACGCGCCGAAGGACAGCATGCCGGCGCCGAACCGGCCGGCCAGCCGCGGACCCGACGGCGAGCGGAACACGGCGACCCGGATGTCCAGCCGCTCCTGATACGGCGCGAGGTGCAGGTAGCCGTCGCGCAGCTCGAACCAGTCGGTGCTGCGGCTGACCGCACCCTCGAAGCGCAGCAGCTCCGTCATCGCCTCGAGGGACTCCTCCATCATCCGCCGCGCCTCCATCGGATCGTGGCCGATCATGGTGGCGTCCAGGGCGAGCGCGCCCGCGCCGACGCCGAAGATGAGCCGGCCGCGGGTGAGGTGGTCGAGCTGGATGATCCGGTCGAGCAGCGTCAGCGGGTGGTGGTAGGACAGGGTGCTCACGCCGGTGCCGAGCCGGATGCGGGCGGTGCGCTGGGCGGCGGCCGCGATCATCAGCTCGGGCGCGCCGATGATCTGCCAGCCGCCGGAGTGGTGCTCGCCGAACCAGAACTCGTCGAAGCCGAGCCGGTCGCACAGCACCGCGAGCTCAAGGTCGCCTTCGAGCTGCAGGGTCGGGTTGTGGGTGGGGCGGTGGATCGGGAACATGAGCACCCCGAAGCCGATGCGGCCCATGCGTCCTCCCCGTCGGCACGCGTCCACTCCCCTGCACACTAACCCGGGCCATAGTCGATCGCCAATGTTGCTGTCGCGCGACGGGCCCGTTTCACCAGGCGAACCGCTCCAGGTGCAGGCGGGCGGGCGGCACCCCGAGGTGCCGCGCGGCGCGGAACACCGCCTGCGTCCAGGCGTCGGGGCCGCACACGTACACGTCGTGCTCGGCGATGTCGGGGGCGAGGGACCGCAGCGCCTCGGTGTCGGTGTAGTCGGCGTAGCCGACCGGCAGCCACGAGCCGGGCGCGGCGCGCGGGCCGACGAGCGGGACGAGGCGGACGCCGCGCTGCCGGGCGAGCCATTCCAGCTCGGGCAGGAACGCGACCTCGTCGGGGTGGCGGGTGCGGTAGACGAGGGTGGCCTTGGCGTGGCCGTAGGGCAGGTCCCACAGCAGCGCCAGCAGCGGTGTCACGCCCACCCCGCAGGCGAGCATGGTGACCGGTCCGCCGGAGTACGTGTCGGCGGTCATCCGCCCGTACGGTCCCTCGATGAGCACCCTGGTGCCGGTGCGCAGCGCCGCGACGCGGGCGGTGCCGTCGCCGACGGTCTTCACGGTGATGCGCAGCCGGTCGGCGCGGGGCGGCCCGGACAGCGAGAACGGGTTGCCGCGCAGGGCGCCGCGCCCGTCGAGGAACCGCCACACGAAGTACTGCCCGGCGCGCGCGTCGAGCCGGTCGAGCCGGCGGCCGGTCAGGTACACCGAGACCAGCCCCGGCGCCTCGGTCACGACGCGGTCGACGGCGAGGCGGTGCCGCAGCGTGCGCCAGATCGGCAGGCCGACGCGGAACACCACCGTGCAGCCTGCGGCGACGAGGTAGGCGCCCCACCAGTACGCGCGCGCCGCCGGCGACCGGAAGTCGCTGCCGAGCAGGAGCTCGTGCGGCAGGGCGAGGCCGACGCCGAGGTAGGCGTACAGGTGCAGCAGGTGCCAGGACTCGTACCGCAGCCGCCGCCGCACCGACCGGACCGATGTCACCACGACGAGCAGCAGGGCGACCAGGGCGAGCAGCGCCAGGAGCATGCTGTGGCCGGTGAGCAGCGCCCACAGGTGCCGGGCGGGGTCGGCGGCGGCGCTCGCCGAGGCGACGAGGGCGAGGACGACGTGGGCGAGGAGCAGCTGGATCGAGGCGTGCCCGGTCCAGCGGTGCCAGCGGGCCACGGTGTCGCGGCCGTACCGGCGCTCCAGCCGCGGGATGCGGGCCATCAGCACGATCTGGATCAGCAGGAGATCGGCCGACCACAGCGCGGCCAGCCGGCCGGCCGCGGCGATGCCCGCCGGGGCGGTGTCGAGCCCGGCCGCCCACAGTGCGGTGACGACGAACAGACTGGCCGCCGCGACGATGTTCACGGTCGTTGAATGTACGAATCCCGCCCCGCGTGCGGCACCGCTTGTGAACATGTCAACGGTTCTCAGATAAGCGTTATCGGCAGGGCCTGGAATCGTCATGGGAATTCCATCCGGAAACACCTCTGGCCCCGCCGCAATGGCGGGGCCGCGGGCGTATGGAAGGAAGGTCAGCCGCCGGCGAACGACGGCACGATGCCGCACTTCGCTTTCGCGTCGAGGCAGATCTTCACCAGCGGGCCGAGGTTCTCCGGTTTCCAGGCGTTGACGAAGTCGCCGTGCATGGACGACGCCATGCCGGAGGACAGCGCCAGGCCGTTCCCGCCGAGCGACTCGTAGTTGACCATGAAGGAGAGGTTCGGGATAGCCACCGGGTACTGGCCGGTGCACCTGCCCGACCGCCACGGACATCGCCCGCGTCCCCGAGTTCGTCGCCCACGCCGATCGCCCCGAGCAGGAGCTGGGCCGCCGTCACCATCAACGCCACCACGCTGCGGGACACTGCATCACCGACCGCCCCGACGCCGGGCGCCTGCTCCGCGAGCACTGGCCGGCTTGCCGGCACGGCGCGCCGGGGCCACCCGGTGCGTCACCGCACGGACGGCTCGTTCGGTCGCACCGCCTGCCGCGGCGCGTTCGGCGACGCCCGGATCGCGTCGGCCAGCGCCCCGATCTCCGAGTACAGCGTCGTGGTGCCCAGTTCCTCGCGCCGCCGGTCGATGTATTCGGCGTAGTTCGTCGCGATGGCCACGATGCGTCCGCCGTGAATCCGGGCGAGGGTGTCGACGTCGAGGACGCCTTCATTCGCACCGACTGCCAGCATCTCCAGGTAATCCAAATACGCGCGGATCGCCGCCTTGGTCTTCGGGTCGTTCTCCGCCTCTTCCAGGAACCGCTTCACACTCGCGGCATCACGATCGTTCCATGGCAGCGCCGCTTTCAACTCCTGCCGGTACCGGGCCGTCTTCGCGACCGCGTCGATCGTCTCCCGCTTGCGCTGCCGCGCGCGTTCTTCCTCCTCGGCGAACGCGGCCTTTCGCGTTTCCTTCGCGCCCTGGCGGAGCTGCACCCCGACGAACAGCAGCGACCCGATGCCGATGACCAGCGTCGCGACCCCCAATGCGGTCGTCACCCATTCGAACGGGCTCAACGCTTCCGCCTCTTCTTGGCGTCCTCCCGCATCAGGTGCTCGACCATCTCCCGGCGTGCGGACCGCATCTCCTGCTCGCGCTCGCTTCGCCCCGACGACGCGGAACTGTCCGTCGCCCGCTGCGGTTTCACTGGTTTCGAGTCATCGCGCTTGCTCACCATTCGCCCCATTCTGTGATTCTGCATTCAGGCGCCGTTCGAAGACATCTGGAAATACCCCGCGCTCGGGGCCACCACTGCGCAGTTCACCCGGAGGGTTTGTGGGATCGATTCCGCATCCCAGTGTTGCAGGGCAGAAAGCGCATGTCGCCGGATGATCGGACAGGTTGATACGCCCGTGCGCCGCGAGCGACGTCCGCGCGGCGGGGACATCCGGGGATGTCCCCGCCGCGGACGGTCAGCTCAGCTCGGCGCGGACCTCCACCGCGGCCGCGACGAGCCGGGCGAGGGCCTCTTCGACCTCGGGGTAGCCGCGGGTCTTGAGCCCGCAGTCCGGGTTCACCCACAGCCGGTCGGCGGGCACGGCCGCGGCCGCGTGCCGTAGCGCACCGGTGATCTCGGACTGCTGCGGTACGCGCGGCGAGTGGATGTCGTACACGCCGGGTCCGATGCCGCGGGCGTAGCCGGCGGTGCGCAGGTCGGTGAGGATCTCCAGCTTCGAGCGGGACGCCTCGATGCTGGTCACGTCGGCGTCGAGGGCGTCGATCGCGGGCAGCACCTCGCCGAACTCCGAGTAGCACAGATGGGTGTGGATCTGGGTGTCGTCGGCGACGCCGCCGGTGGCGATCCGGAAGGCGGCCACCGCCCAGTCCAGGTACGCCCGCTGGCCGGCCCGGCGCAACGGCAGCAGCTCCCGCAGCGCCGGTTCGTCGACCTGGATGATGCCGATGCCGGCGGCCTCCAGGTCGGCGGCCTCGTCGCGCAGGGCGAGCGCGACCTGGTTGGCGGTGTCGGCCAGGGGCTGGTCGGTGCGCACGAACGACCAGGCGAGGATCGTGACCGGGCCGGTGAGCATGCCCTTCACCGGGCGGTTCGTCAGCGACTGGGCGTAGGTGGCCCAGCCGACCGTCATCGGCTCGGGGCGGCTGACGTCGCCGTAGATGATCGGCGGGCGCACGCAGCGGGACCCGTAGGACTGGACCCAGCCACGCGTGGTGGCGGCGAAGCCGACGAGCTGCTCGCCGAAGTACTGGACCATGTCGTTGCGCTCCGGCTCGCCGTGCACGAGCACGTCCAGGCCGAGCCGTTCCTGCAGGGCGATGACCTCGGCGATCTCGGACCGCATCCGCTCGGCGTAACCAGCAGCGTCGAGGGTACCGGCACGCAGCGCGGCGCGGGCCTGGCGCAGCCGGCCGGTCTGCGGGAAGGATCCGATCGTCGTGGTCGGCAGCGGCGGGAGCCCGAGCCGTTCCTGCTGGGCCTTCGCGCGGTCCGGGTACGCGCCGCGACTGGTGGCCGGCAGTTGCGCGAGGCGGGACCGGACCTCGTCGTCGCGCCATTGTGCGGGCGGTGCCCCTGGCGGTTCGGGCAGGACCGCCACCCCGTCGCGCAGGGCCCGGCCGAGCTGGACGACCTCGCCCGCCTTCTGCCGCGCGAACGCCAGCCGCGCCCGCAGCTGCTGGTCCAGGCCCGGTTCGTCGTCGAGGTCCACCGGTACGTGCAGCAGCGAGCACGACGTGGACACCACGACGTCGTCGGCGATGCCGGTGAGCACCGCGGCGCGGGCGACGGCGGCGCGCAGGTCGGTGCGCCAGATGTTGTGCCCGTCGACCAGCCCGGCGACGATCGTCCGGCCGGGGATCGGCCCGCAGCCGGCCAGCCGGGCGACGTTGCCGGGGCCGGCGACCAGGTCGATGCCGACCGCCTCGACGGGCGTGGCCAGCAGCGCCGGCAGCGCGTCGCCGAGCTCCCCGAAGTAGGACGCGACGAACAGCCGCGGCCGCTGCTGCAGGGCGCCGAGCCGCGTGTAGGCGGCCCGCAACGCGTCGACCTCGGCGGCCGTGCGGTCGGCGGTGTACGCCGGCTCGTCCAGCTGGACCCAGACGACCCCGGCGTCGGCGAGCTTGGCGAGCAGCTCCCCGTACACGGTGACGAGGTCGTCCAGGCGGTCGAACGGCCGGAACCCTTCCGGCGCGCCGGCCGCCGCCTTGGACAGCAGCAGGAACGTGGCCGGGCCGACCAGCACCGGGCGGGTCGTCATGCCCAGCTCGCGGCCCTCGGCGAACTCGGCGGCCGGCTTGCCCGGCCGGGCGACGAAGACGGTGTCCGGGCCGATCTCCGGGACCAGGTAGTGGTAGTTGGTGGCGAACCACTTCGTCAGCTCCAGCGCCGGTTCGCCGACGGTGCCGCGGGCCATCGCGAAGTACGTGTCGAGCTCGCCGAGGCCCAGGCGCCGGAACCGGTCCGGGACCGCGCCGACGGCGACCGCGGCGTCGAGCATGTGGTCGTAGAACGAGAACGTGTTCGACGGGATCGCGTCCACGCCGGTGCGGCGCAGGTCCCGCCACACGCCGGCGCGCAGCTGCGCGCCCACGCGGTGCAGTGCGGCCGCGTCGATGCGACCGGCCCAGTAGGACTCCAGGGCTCGTTTGAGCTCCCGGTCGGGGCCGATGCGCGGGTAGCCGAGCACGGTGCTCAGGCCGAATGGCGTCGTGGTCACGCCGGTGTCCCTTCCCTCGAGGTGGTCGACGACCACCCGGGAGGACACAGCACGGCGGACCGCGGCGCGAGACCCGCACCGGGTCGCCCTGGCCAGCCCGCGCAGCCGTCGGCGGCGTGCGCGGGGTCGCGCACGCGGTGCGGGCAGGTCTTCGGACTCGCGGGCACGACCGTCTCCGGTCACCTACTGGCCGTCGCTTCCCAGGCCCTCGCGGACCCAGTGCTCATGACGGCGGTCGTTCCTGCTCACCGCTGCGGGGCAGCCCCGGATTCTCACCGGGTTCCCTCTTACGACGCCCCTGCGGTGGCAGGAGCGAACCAGCACTGCGCGCCATGATACGTCGCCGCGGCTCAGGCGCCGCCGAGGCCGGCCTCGCGGGCCTTCACGATCGCCTGGGAACGGTCGGACACCTGCAGCTTGGTGAAGATGTTCGACACGTGGTTGCGCACGGTCTTGAGGCTGATCATCAGGTCGTGGGCGATCGTCGCGTTGCCCTTGCCGGCGGCGACGAGGTCCAGGACCTCCCGCTCCCGGTCGGTGAGCGACGGGAACGCCGCCGCGACCGACCCGGCGCCGGCGGCGAAGTGGGCGATGATCCGCTGGGCGATCTGCGGGCCGAAGATGGCCTCGCCCGCGGCGGCGGCGCGGATCGCGCGGACGATCTCGTCCTGCTCGGCACCCTTGAGCAGGTAGCCGCGGGCGCCGGCGCGCATGGCGGCGAAGACGGAGTCGTCGTCCTCGAACATCGTCAGCACCACGACCGCGGCCGTCGACCCTGCCGAAGTGGTTCGCCGTGGCCACCGTCGTCCTCGGCGTCGCCGGCGTCCTCGGCCCCGCGGCGATGGTGGTGTACCTGCTGCTGCCGCTGTGGCTGATCGCCGCCTCGGTGATCACGTCGTCGCCGCGCTCTCCCGTGCTCACCGCATCCGCCTGAGCGCGCACGCGGACTCCCCGACCGCCACGCCGGGCGGCCGGGGAGTTCCCGCGCTCAGCCCTCGACGACCGTGATGACGACGTTGCCGGTCTTGTGTCCACTGTCGACTTGGCGGTGGGCCTCGACGATCTCCGACAGCGGGTACGTGCGGTCGATGACGACGCGGATCCGTTGCTGGGCCAGCAGTTCGCGCAGCTCGGCGAGGGCGGCGTGCTTGCGCACCGACATGCCGGTGCGCACGCGGGGGCCGCCGGTGACCGCGGTCCGCCACGCGTGGACGTTGTTCACCAGGCCGGTCGTCGGCAGGTAGCAGCCGCGCGGGGCCAGGACCGGCCGGGACGCGGCGAACGAGCTGCGGCTGACGGTGTCGAAGACGACGTCGTAGCGTTCGCCGCTGGTGGTGAAGTCCTCGACGGTGTAGTCGAAGACGCGGCCGGCGCCGAGCTCCTTCACCAGCGCCGCGTTGCGGCCGCTGCAGACGGCGTGGACCTCCGCGCCGGCGTGGGCGGCGACCTGGACGGCGTACGTGCCGATGCTGCCGGACCCGCCGATGACCAGGACCCGCTGCCCGGCCCGGATCTTGGCGAGGGTGTGCAGGAAGTACCAGGCGGTGGTGAACCCGTCGACGCTGGCCGCCGCGTCCGCGTAGCTGACGCCGGGCGGGATCGTGGTGAACGACGCCCGCTCGGACAGGCACTTGTACTCGGCGTTCGCGCCCACGCCGAAGCCCGTGAACCCGAAGACCCGCTCGCCGACCTGGGTCCGGCGCACGGCCGGGCCGACCGCGGCGACCTCACCGGCGAACTCCAGCCCGAGCACGCGGATGCCCTTGCGCGGGCGGCGCGGCCCGAGGATCAGCCGCCCCCACCGGGGCTCCCCGCGGCGCATCCCGCACTCGGCGGACGTCACCGTCGTGGTATGCACCCGCACGAGCACCTGGTCGCCCTTCGGCACCGGCGCCGGCACCTCCGCCTCGGTGAGGACCTCGGGCGGACCGTACGCATGGAACATGACCGCTCGCATGCGCGACATCATGCGGCAGCGTTGCTGTTACGACGCTGAGTGCCGCTCAGTCCTCCCAGACATCGACCCGCGGCAGGCCCTTGCCCGCCCGCGCCGCGTCGACCATGCGCTGGATGAGCGCGGTCTTGGCGCGGGTGTACGTGTCACCGTCGTGCCCGGCGGCGGCGAGCTCGCGTTTGAGCGCGCCGTACGCGTCGCGGTCGGCCGGGTGCCGCAGCAGGTGGTCGCGCAGGAGCCGCTCGTTGCGGGTGTCCCACGACTCGGCCGTGACGACGTGCAGGTGGTAGGCGGCGGGTTCGCCCTCCCGCCGGTAGAACAGCCGCTCGCGCATGCCGGTCTCCAGCCGCCGGTACCCGAGCCGCCCCAGCACGTCGTCGGCCGCCGTCACGGCGTCGAGGGCGGCCGTCGCGGCCATCAGGTCGATGACCGGCTTCGCGGCCAGACCCGGCACCGCGGTGCTGCCCACGTGCTCGATGGCCTGGAGCCGCCCGGGCAGCGCGGCGGCCAGCTCGGCAACGGCCAGCCGCGCCAGCTCGGGCCAGCCCGGGTCGTAGTCGTGGACCTCGATCGTCATGCCGGGACTCCGCCGGTGCCGGCGAGTGCGGCGCGGCACGCGGCGAGCAGGCGTTCGTCGTTGGTCACCTGATTGCTGGACCAGCCTCTTTCCCGGGCACCGTACCGGCGCGGGTCCGCCGATTCGGCGCGCAGCAGCGGCTCCAAGGCCGCGGCGAGCGGGCCGGCGGTGAGCGCGCCAGGGCCGGCGAGAGCGGCGACGATTGCGTTGCGGGTGTGCGGGTTGCCGTGCCAGGCGGCGGTCAGCACCGGCGCCGTCCGGTCGGCGTCGCCGGTGATCCGCCACAGTGCGACGGCCGCGTGCATGGGCCGCCACCGGTCCCCGTCCGGGGCGCCCAGGACCGTCGCGACAACCGGTGCGGCGTCCGCGGCCGCGGCGCCGAGCTCGGCGATCGCCGCGAGGGCAGCCGTGCCCCACGGTCCGTCGATGTGCGCGGCCAGCAACGGCAGCACCGCCGGCGAACCCTCGATCCGCCACAACGCGCCGGCCGCGGCGACGGCGAGTCTCGCGTCGTCGCCGGTCGCCGCGGCCCGCAGCGCCGGGACGGCCTCGGCGGCCGCGGGGCCGATGCGACCCAGCGTCGTGGCGGCGTCATCGTCCAGCGGCGCCGCGAGCAGCCACGGTACCGCCGGAGCCGCCGCAACGCCGAATGCCTGGAGTGCGACGTGGATCCCGTGCCGTCCGGCCGCGCGGGGTGCGGACAGGACCGGCAGCATCGCGGCGACGATCCGCTCGGCGTGCCGCGGGTACCGGGCCAGCAGGTACCCCGAGTCGCGCGGCCGCTGCCGCAGCTCCAGCGTGGTGAGCAGCATCGGCAGCGCCCGCTCGTCGGCGAGCCGGGCGAGGACCTCCAGGGTCGGGTGCAGGCCGGGTGGCTCCGACCGGGACGGGACGGTCCACGTCGGCAGCCCGTCCCGCCACGGCAGTGCGTCCAGAGTGGACAGTGCCGCCGCGACGGGCTCGGCGACCACGGCGGTCAGCGGCGCCCAGCACCGCAGTGTGACCGCGGTGTGGCCGACGACCCGCGGGTCCGGGTGCGAGAGGCGCCGCCCGATCGCGCGGATGACCTCGGCGTGCTCGCCCCGCCAGCGCTCGACGAGTGTGATGGCGCCCAGCAGTGCGTCGCCGTGCACGTCGGCGTGCGGCGAACCCAGCAGTTCCCGCAGGATCGCGCCGCGGTCGGCGACGCGCGGGCCGAGGGCGTCGGTGAGCCCGTCGATCATGCGGGCCGCATGCGGTGCGCGGCGGCCTTCCGGGACCGCACCGGTCATTGTCTCGGTGGTGAATCCGGCGGGCTCGGCATACGCCCGCTCCAGCAGACCGGCGGCGCCGGTGACGGGTACCAGGGCGGGATCGGCGCGAGCGGCGGCGATGAGTGCGGCGGCCGCCACGGAGGCCTCCGGTGCCGCGGCGGCGACGCCGAGCAGGTACGCGACGATGCCCGCGTCGCCGGTGCGGGCGGCGATCCGGCCGAGCCCGTCCAGCAGCGCCCGCCGCGCGTCGCCGTCGGTCTCCACATCGAACCGGCTCGTGAACACCTCCGCGACCCGCGGATCGTCCTCGCGGATCGTCAGCAGCGGCGGCATGGCGGCCCGCAGCCAGGGGTCGGGGTCGGCGGCGAGGCCGAGCAGGTCGCCGCCGGCGATCAGCTGCCGCGCCCGCCCGATCCGCGCGACCGTCGCACCGAACTCGTCATCGTCACCGGCCACCTCGAACGGCCAGTTGCCGGCGGCGCCGATGCTCGCGAGGAGCTCGGCGATCCCGTCCCGGCCCGGAACCCCAGGTGTTCGCAGCACCTCCAGCAGGAACGGCACCGTGGCGAGCATGCGGTCCAGGTCGCCCACGTTGCGCATCGCGTCCAGGGACACCCCGCGCACCTCCGGGTCCGGGTCGATCAGCCCGCGCAGCAGGCCGGGCATCCCGGTGGCGGCGAAGTCGAGGTCGTCGTACACGGCCGAAGCGTAGAACACCCGGTCCGGGCCGCTCTATGCTGCGCCGATGCGACCCGAGGACGTGCTGGCACAGACCGACTGGTCCGCGGTCCAGCACAGCTACGACGGGGACTCGGTGTCCCCCTCGACGCCCGAGATCCTCGCGGCGCTGCTGGACGGCGACGCCGGCCGTCGCGACCAGGCGCTGTCCGACCTGTACTCGATGGTCCACCATTCGGGCAGCCTCTGCAGCGCGACGGCGCCGGCGGTGACGTTCGCCGTCGCCGCGCTCGGCGATCCCCGCACGCTGGCACCCGTCAGCACCCGCGACGGTGTGGTGCCGGTGCGGGCGGCCCTGCTGCGCTGGGTGGCGTCGGTCATGCGTGCCGCCGCCGAACCGGAGGATCGCCTGGCCGGCTGCCCCGACGACGTCGCGGCCTGCCGGGCACTGCGGCCGTCGGTGTACCCCGCCGCGGTCGCGCTGCGCACCGACGCCGACCCGGTGGTCGCGGGCAAGGCCCTGCAAGCGCTGCACGCCTGCCTGCTCGACGCGCCGGAGCTGGCCCATCACCGGTCGGAGGCCGCCGGCTGGCTGCGCGGCGACGCCCTTGCCGCCCTCGACGTGACCACCAGGGTCGTCGTGGTGGTCAGCCTGCAAGAATGGGGTTACGACACGACGCCGGTCATCGCCTCGGATCCGGATCCGCTGGTACGGGCCGCCGCCGCGCTCTCGCCGGTGCACACCGGAGGGGCAGCCGGCACGCGGGCGCTGCGGGACGCGCTGATCGAGGCGGACGCGGCCGGGTGGTACAAGACGCTGCTGCCGCCGTACGGTCCGCTGTACCTGTTCCGGATCCTGCCCGCCGCCGTCGACCGGGTGCCCTTGGCGGATCTGGTCCCCGCTCTCGACGCGCTGCTCGGTACCGCGAGCGGCGTCGTCTACCAGGCCGACGAATGGGCCGTCCAGCTGCGCCGCAAGGTGTTCCCGTTCCCGGACGGCGTCCCGCTCGGCAGCGACCAGCGGGCGTTGCTCGACCTGCTCGCTCGTCGCTGCTTCGGGACGCACGGCGATTTCAGGTTCGACGGTGACGCCCGGACCGCGCTGGCGGACCTCCTCCCGGAAGGCGCCGACTGGCTCGCACAGGGGCTCGGCAGCGTCTCGTACACGGCCGGCACGGAGGTGTCCGACCTCGACACCCGGTTCCAGGGCCTCGCCGGGGAGTACGCGTCGCGCCGGTCCGCCGCGCACGACGCCGTGGTCCGCTGGGACTGGTACAGCCACGACGCGTTCGACCTCCGGCCGTTGCACTACGAACGGGACCTGCGCAAACCGGGGCGGCCGCTCGCCGAGCGCCCGCCGCTGGACCGGGACCACTGCCGGATCGGCTTCGACGCCGCCGACCGGCCGGTCGCGTTCCTGGAGTACAGCGGCTTCCTGCACGGCCGGCTGTACTACGAGACCTACCGCGACCATGACGCCGGCGCCGGGCTCGTGGAGCAGGCGCACTTCTACGCCGACGGCACGCCGATCTACCTGCACCGGTACCGGTTCGAGGCGGGACGGATCCGCTCCGCCACCACGGTCGCCCGGCACGGCGGCGGGTACGAGGCGTACCGGTACACGGGCCCGCACGTGACCTGGATCTGGGTGTACCACGGCAGCGCGACGGGCACCCCGGGACGGCGGCTCGAGCCGGTCAGGCCCTTCACGTCGATCAGCGCCGAGCACGACGCCGACGGCCTGCGCCGCCTGGAGGTCCACTCCGGTGACGCCGCGGACCTGCGCTACGAACGCCCGCCACCCGCATTCACCGTCGACGAGGCCTGCCGGGCGGTCCACCGGGAACTGGTCAGGACGATCCCGGCAACCGTCGCCGCACTGGCCGCCGACGGCGCCGCGTACTGCGTCGTGCTGGCGTACGCGTCCGCGAACCCGCTCGACGTGCTGGTGCACGTGGGCCTCGACGCAGACCGCAGGACCCTGCTGGCGCAAGGTTCCGGCGACGCCGTCTGGAACCCCGACGACCTCGCGGCGGAGGCTCAGGCCGACCTCGACGCGGTGGCGGACACGGCCCGGCTGCTCGGGCAGGAACTGGCCCTCATCGACGCCGAGGACGTCGGCGGGCCCCGCCCACGCGGGAGCGAACGCGCCCGGCGGCTGTTCTGCGCCGTCGCCGCGGACCTCAACACTCTCGACTGGACCGGGTCGCTGCCGCCCACCGACGACTTCGTCGTGTACGCCGTCGACGTGGAGCTGGCGGACCTTGAACGGAACCTGCCCGCCTGCCTGCCCCCCGATCGCCTCGCCCTGCTCCGCGACCGCGGCCTGCTGCAGGTCCGTGGCCCCGGCTGAGCCGCCGCTACGGGGCGGGGTATCTCGCGTGGATGTCGCCGGCGAAGAGGCGCCAGGTGAAGTCGTTCATCCGGGCCGCCGCGGGCGCGTGCCGGGCGAGGATCGCCGCCACGGGCGCCGGCACGTCCGGTGGGATGGCGCCGGTCGCGCAGCGGCGCACGTAGCTGTTGCGGGCGACCGGCGCACCGCGGACCGGCACCCCGCACACGGCGGTGACCAGCCAGTTCACCAGTCGCATCGAGGCGTAGTCGGCGTCGTGGGCGGCGTGGTACGCCACGAAGTCACGCTCGGCGGGCGACAGGTCGAACCGGGGTGACGTGGCGAGCCCGAAGTCGACGAGGTAGATCCTGTCGTTGTCGGCGCGCAGATTGCCGAAGTGCCCGTCCATGTGCAGCAGCTCGCGCCCGCGCAGGAACGCCACGATCTCGAACAGCTGCCGCTCGATCGTCTCGGCACTGCCGACCGGGTCGGTCAGGGCGTCGGGCAGCGGCAGGGGCACGTGCTCCAGGAACAGCACGAGGCTGGACGTGGCGCGGGCGAGCTCCTCCAGGCGTCGCCGCACGGCCGGCGAACCGCCGAACTGCGCGACGACGGCGTCGACGTCGAGGTGCTCGGACGCGACGGGCGGGCGGCCGGGCAGCACCCGCCAGTGGTGCAGCAGCGGGAACGACGCAGTCTCGCCGGCGAGGACCCCCTCGGTGACGATCGCGTTCGCGGCCAGCTCACGCCAGGCACTGAAGCCCGGGCCGGCGAGGGCGTACATGCCGTACTGGCAGCAGACCGGCACGTCGAACAGGTTCGCCGTGCTGTGCGGGCTGGCCAGCTCCCGGTCCGTGATCGGGATGCGCTTGGCGAACACCGCCACACCGTCGACGTGGACCGTCGCGGCGCCACCACCCACACCCACGGCGCCGCCGGGCGCCGCCTGCAGCAGCGCCGTCAGTTCGTCGTCATCACGGGCGGCAAGCGAGGCGGAGACACGGTCGTGGCGGGACCGCCGGTCGGTGAACACCGCACCCATCATGCCGACTCAGTGACCAAACTCCCAACGGTCTTCAGCAGGCGCGACACCACCGACGGTAGGGGTGGCGTCAAGGTTCGACGAAGGTCAGTCCTGTCGCGGGGTGAAGCGGAGGGCGGCGGTGCTGCCGGTGGGGTCGAAGGTCAGGTGGCTGGTGTCGGTGACGTCGGCGAGCCGGGTCAGTGCCTCGTCGGGGTCGGTCACGTCGGGCAGCTGGACCAGGATGCCGGTGAAGGTGAGCCAGGCGTCGGCGTGCACGGGGTCGACGCCGAGGCGGTCGATGTCGCCGGAGACGGTGGCGGCGGCTCGCAGCGACCGGTCCCGCTGCTCCACGAGGTGCAGGTCGACCTTCTCGAAGCGGTGGTGGATGGAGTGGTACACGCTGGCCTCGGCGGGCTCGGCGAACCCGGCGCAGGTCAGGTGCTGCCCGGCGACGCTGCGCCAGTCGGCGGCGGCAGGCATGGGCAGCCATTCGACGGTGAGCGAGAGCACCGTGTCGTCGTAGCGTGGGACCTCTTGGAACGGGAACGTGAACGACCACGTGAGCTGCGGCGGGAGCCCGAGGGTCGGGTTGGCGAACAGCAGCCCGTACCACTCGCCGCCCGCCGCGGGGACGAAGTCGTCGATGCGCAGGCGGTCCTCGTCCATGACCGCGAGTCCCGCAGAGCCGCGGGCGGGCGCGTTGGCGCCCTATGTAGACCGGCGATATAGTGCGTGGATGCGAATCACCGTGCCGACGGCGCGGGTGCTGGCGGCGCTGCTCGCCGACCCGCACGCCGACCACTACGGCCTTGAGCTGATGCAGCACTGCGGCCTGGCCAGCGGCACGCTGTATCCGATCCTGCAACGGCTCAGCGACGCGGGATGGGTCGAGCGGCAGTGGGAGGGCATCGACCCGTCCGAGGCGGGCCGGCCGGCGCGGCGGCTGTACCGGCTGACCGGCGAGGGCGCCACCCAGGCCCGGCAGGCCCTGGCGGAGCTGCGGGCCCAGCTCGGCGGCGGCCCGGCCACGGCGACGGACCCGAGCCCGGCGTGGTGACCGCCCGGCCGGCCCTGCTGCCGGCGCGCCGACCGGCCCTGCGCTGATCGGCGGACCTGCGCGAGGAGACGCACCGAGCGTGGGCGGCGCAGGCCCACGCGCCGCGCTGCGCCGGCCCGGGCGGAGCGCGGCCAACTGGTGGAGCAGGCCTGATCAGATCACCGCAGGTCGCCGGCCTCGGCGGTGCGGCGGGTGACGGCCTGGGCCGCACGACGGCCCCGATGACGGTGAAGGCCGTTGATCTTCTCCCGCGTGGCGCAGGAGCATGGTGTGGGCCGCCCTCCAGCGGGCACCCGGGCGAGAGGGTGGATAGCATCGGGCGTATGGGCGTGGACGTCGATGAGCTCGCGACGATGCGGGGTGAGCTGGTCGGCTACTGCTACCGGATGCTCGGCTCGGCGTTCGAGGCCGACGACGCCGTGCAGGAGACCATGGTCCGGGCGTGGCGGCGCGGGGACGCGTTCGAGGGGCGCTCGTCCGTGCGGGCCTGGGTGTACCGCATCGCCACCAACGTGTGCGTCGACCTGCTGCGGGAGCGGCGGCGGCGGGCGGTGCCGATGGACCTCGGTCCCGCGTCGACGGCGGCCGCGTTCCTCGGCGCGAGCGGGTCGCCGGAGCAGCCGTGGCTGACGCCGCTGCCGACGGACCCGGGTGACGCGGCCGCGGCGCGCGACACGGTCCGGCTGGCGTTCGTGGCGGCGTTGCAGCACCTGCCGGTGCGGCAGCGGGCCGTGCTGATCCTGCGCGACGTGCTGACGTGGTCGGCGGCGGAGACGGCCGGGCTGCTCGGGGTCAGCGTGGGCGCGGTCAACGCGATGCTCCTGCGGGCGCGCGCCACGCTGGACGCGCGGCAGGGCCGGGACCGGCGGCACGGGGAGCTCAGCGACGACGACCGGCGGCTGCTGTCACGCTACGTCGACGCGTTCGAACGCTACGACGTCGACGCGCTGGTCGGGCTGCTGCACGAGGACGCGGTGCAGTCGATGCCGCCGTACACGCTGTGGCTGCGGGGGGCGGCGGAGATCGGGCGGTTCCTGCGCGGGCCGGGTGCCGAGTGCGCCGGCTCGATCCTGGTGCCGGTGCAGGCGAACGGGGCGGCGGCGTTCGGGCAGTACCGCAACCACGGCGACCGGCACCTGCCGTGGGCGATCCAGGTGCTGGAGGTCGGCCACGGGCGGGTCACCGGGCTGCACAGTTTCCTCGATACCGAACTGTTCCCGATTTTCGGGCTGCCGACCGTGTATTTCGCGGGCGCCCGTTCGTCGTACCGGTATGGGTGAAACCAACAGACCGGATGTCGTGTCCCACGATGCGTGGCTGGCGGCGCGCAGGGACCTGCTGATCAGTGAGAAGGAGGCGGTGCGGGCGAAGGACGCGCTGAACACGCGCCGCCGCGAACTGCCGATGGTGCGGGTCGACAAGGACTACCGCTTCGACGGCCCGGACGGGCAGGTCGGGCTGCTGGACCTCTTCGACGGCCAGCGCCAGTTGGTCGTGCAGCATTTCATGTTCAGGCCCGACTGGGAGGACGGCTGCGGCAGCTGCACGGCCGCGGTCGACGAGCTGTCCGACGGCCTGCTGCGGCATCTGCGGGCGCGCAGCACGGTGTACGCCGTGGTCGCGCGGGCGCCGCTCGCGACGCTGGAGCGGTACCGGGCGAAGCGGGGCTGGACGATCCCGCTGTACTCGTCGTTCGGGTCGGACTTCAACTACGACTTCCACGTGACGCTCGACGCGTCGGTGGCGCCGGTCGAGTTCAACTACCGCGGCCCGGACGAGCTGCGCGCGGCGGGCATGGCGTGGATCCTCGACGCCGGCGACCAGCCGATCGAGCAGCCGGGGATGAGCTGCTTCCTGCGCGACGGCGACGAGGTCTTCCACACCTACTCGACGTTCGCCCGCGGCACGGAACAGCTCGGTGGCGCCTACGGGATCCTCGACATGACCGCGCTCGGCCGGCAGGAGGAGTGGGAGGAGCCGAAGGGCCGCTCCGACACGGCCCGCGGCGCGGTCCCCGACTTCAGCTGAGTGCCCGCGGCCGTCCGTGCAACGACGGGGGCGGGCGGCCACGGGACGGGGTGGACAGGCCACGGGTCCGGACATTAATGTCCGGTATCCGTGCGGGGGTGCGCGCCGAGGAGGCACGATGCCGCAGTTCCACCCCGAGCTGACCCGCGCCCGGTTCATCCCCCGGATCAAGCTGCGCCCGTGGCTCGTCCGGATCGTGCAGCGCATCGGGGCGCCGGCCGCCCGTACCCCCGACGACATGACGATCGAGGACCGCAGCGTGCCCGGCCCGCCCGGACAGCCCGCCGTGCGGCTGCGGCTCTACCGGCCGAAGGCGCTGCGGCGACCGGCTCCGGCGCTGTACTGGATCCACGGCGGGGGCTTCGTGCAGGGGCGGCCGGAGCAGGACGACCGGACCTGCATCGCGTTCGCCCGCGAGCTCGGCATCGTCGTGGCCTCGGTCGACTACCGGCTCGCGCCCGGGCATCCGTTTCCAGCCCCGCTGGACGACGTGTACGCCGGGCTGCAGTGGCTGGCCGGCAACGCGGCGGGGCTCGGCGTCGACCCGCGGGCGGTCGCGATCGGCGGCGCCAGCGCGGGCGGTGGTCTCGCCGCCGGCCTGGCGTTGCTCGCCCGGGACCGCGGCGTGGTCTCGCCGGTGTTCCAACTGCTGGTGTACCCGATGCTCGACGACCGCACGGTGCTGCGCGACGACGTGGACACCACCTTCCTGCGGGCGTGGACCCCGCAGAACAACCGGTTCGGCTGGACCGCCTACCTGGGCCGCGAGCCCGGCGGTGCGGGCGTCAGCGACTACGCGGCGCCGGCGCGGTGCGAGGATCTCGCCGGACTGCCGCCCGCGTGGATCGGCGTGGGCACGAACGACCTGTTCCACGACGAGGACCTCGACTACGCGCGGCGGCTGCGCGAGGCGGGCGTCGCCTGCGACCTGACCGTCGTCGACGGGGCGTTCCACGGCTTCGACGCGATCTTCACCAGGACCGGCGTCGCGCAGGCGTTCCTGCGGGCGCAGATCGACGCGCTGCGGCCGACGGCCCGCTGAACCTTAAATCTTTGGTCATTTGCGCAGGAAAGTTCGCTGATCTCGAACAAAACATCTAGACATCGAAATGAAAGACTCGTAGATTGGCCGCGCCAGGCATCGGCGTGCCGGGCAACCCGCAGGACATCGACAGTGATGCCCCGCCTGTTGTCGCGTGCCGCGCCTCCGGCGGAGCATCCCGCTCTCCCCTGGAGGAACCGTGTCCGTCCCGCCCCGGCGCACGCGCATCCCGATCCTGGGTGCGCTCGCCTCCACCCTCGCGGCCGCCGCCCTCGTGCTGCCCGCGGCGAGTGCGTCCGCCGCGCCACCGCCGCAGGAGCCCGGCATCACCCTGCGCACCTTCGACCTGCAGACCGCGCTGAGCAGCATCTGCACGCTGAAGCCCGCACAGACGCCGAACGTCGACAAGCTCATGCCGACGATCGACTGGACGACCTCGGCCCAGTTCGGCCTGGAGGACAACTTCCTCACGCAGGCCCTCGGCTACGTCAACATCGCGACGGCCGGCAACTACACGTTCCGGCTCATCAGCGACGACGGCTCGCGTCTTCTTGTCGATGACAACGTTGTCATCAATCATGACGGGCTGCACGGCGCGACCGCCAAGGACGGCGCCATCCAGCTCACCACCGGGTACCACGCGCTGCGCATCGACTTCTTCGAGGCCGGCGGCGGCCAGCAGCTGACGCTGCAGTGGCAGACGCCCGGCTCGTCGTCGTTCGTGACGGTGCCCAACTCGGTGCTCAGCACCGACGCCGGCGTCGTGCGGGTCACCGCGCCCGGCCGCAAGGAGTGCGAGACGGCCGGCGACTCCCCCGGCGACGGGCTGCCGCTGACCTCGGTGAACCCGAACTTCACGCTGACGAACCTGCGGCCCGGCGGGTTCGAGCCCAAGGTCACCGGCATGGACTGGCTGCCCGACGGCCGCCTGGTCATCTCCACCTGGGGCGGCAGCGACCAGTCCGGCACCTCCCAGGCCGGCGAGGTCTGGATCCTCGGCAACACCGGTGGCGCGACCTCCCCGGGCAACGTCACGACGAAGCGCATCGGCAGCAACCTCAAGGAGCCGATGGGCCTGAAGATCGTCAACGGCGTCGTCTACGTGTCGGAGAAGCAGCGGCTGACCCGCCTGGTCGACACCAACGGCGACGAGGTCGCCGACCAGTACCAGACCGTCGCGACCATGCCGTTCGACGGCAACTTCCACTCGTTCGCGTTCGGCCTGCTGTACGAGGCGGGCTTCTTCTACCTGAACCTGTCGGTGTCGATCGACTACGGCGGCGCCACCACGAACCCGCAGGGCGTCGTCAACCGCGGCACCACCATCAAGATCAACCCGGCGGACGGCACGTTCACCTACGTCGCCGGCGGCCTGCGCACCCCGCACGGCATCGGCTGGGGCCCGGAGAACGGCATCTTCGTCACCGACAACCAGGGCGGCTACCAGCCCGCGTCGAAGCTGCTGCACATCAAGCAGGGCCGCTTCTTCAACCACTACCTCAACCCGCAGGCCCTGTTCGACGACGCCCCGGTGACCCAGCCGGTGCTGTGGCTGCCGCAGAACGAGATCGGCAACTCGCCGAGCACGCCGCTGTACATGCCCAGCGGCATCTACGCCGGGCAGTTCCTCATCGGTGACGTCACCTACGGCGGCCTGCAGCGCGCCAACGTGGAGAAGGTCAACGGCGAGTACCAGGGCGCGCTGTACCGGATGACCCAGGGTCTCGAGGCCGGCATCTCCGAGGTCGGGCTCGGCCCGGACGGCGCCATCTACGTCGGCGGTCTCGGCGCCGGCGGCAACTGGGGCCAGACCGGCAAGCTGACCTACGGCCTGCAGAAGCTGACCCCGAACGGCGGCAACACCTTCGACATGCTGGCGACCCGGGCCACGCCCAACGGCTTCGAGATCGAATACACCCAGCCGCTGTCGGCCGCCACCGCGTCCGCCCTGGCCACCAAGTACCGGGTCAAGCAGTGGCGCTACGTGCCGACCGCGGCCTACGGCGGACCGAAGGTCGACGAGGAGACCCTGACGGTATCCTCGGCGACGCTGTCCGCCGACGGCAAGAAGGTCAACCTGGTCATCAACGGCCTCAAGGCCGGCCGGGTCGTGCACATCCGCTCCCCCAAGCCGTTCGCCGCCGCCAACGGCCAGTCGCTGTGGAGCACCGAGGTCTGGTACACGCTCAACGCCATCCCCGGCCAGACCCCGCCGGTCAACCTGGCCCTGGGCAAGCCCGCCACCTCCGACAGCAACTGCTCCACGTCGGAGAAGGCGGCCCGCGCCGTCAACGGCACCACCACCAACGGCAACCTCGACAAGTGGTGCTCGCAGGGCGCCACCAAGTGGCTGCAGGTCGACCTGGGCAGCGTTTCCAGCGTCAACAAGTTCGTCGTGCAGCACGCCGGTACCGGCGGGGAGAACACCGCCTGGAACACCCGCGACTTCAACATCCAGGTGAGCACCAACGGCACCGCGTGGACGACGGTCGCGACCGTCACCGCCAACACCGCCAGCACGACCACGCACACCATCGCTGCGACGCAGGCCAGATACGTGCGGCTCAACGTCACCACGCCGGCCAGTGACGGCAACACCGCCGCGCGGATCTACGATTTCGAGGTGTACGGCGGCACCGCGCCGCCCACCGGTAACCTCGCGCTGAACAAGACGGCCACCGCCGACAGCTCCTGCGCCACCACGGAGACCCCGGCGAAGGCGGTCAACGGCAGCGTCTCCGGCGGCAACGCCGACAAGTGGTGCTCGACCGGCGCCACCAAGTGGATGCAGGTCGACCTCGGCGCCGGCCAGGACGTGAGCCGGATCGTGCTCAAGCACGCCAGCGCCGGTGGGGAGAACACCGCCTGGAACACCCGCGACTTCAACCTCCAGGTGAGCACCAACGGCACCAGTTGGACGACGGTCGCGACCGTCACCGCCAACACCGCCGGCACCACGACGCACAACTTCACCACCACGCAGGCGCGGTACCTGCGGCTCAACGTCACCACACCGGCGAGCGACGGCAACGGGGCCGCCCGCATCTACGAGTTCGAGGCGTACAGCACGACCGGCACCAACCGCACCGTGCTGTTCGACGGCTCCAACATGAACAACTTCGAGGGCGCCGGCGGCGCGGCGGTGACGTGGCCGCTGGGCAACGGCGGCGTCGAGGTCCTCGGCGGCGACATCCGCAGCAAGGAGAGCTTCGGCGACTTCAAGCTGCACATCGAGTTCTGGCTGCCGAACCTGCCGGGCAGCGTCACCGGCCAGGCCAGGGCCAACAGCGGCATCTACCTGCAGGACCGCTACGAGCTGCAGGTGCTGGACTCCTTCGGGGTCGCCTCCGCGCCCGGCATCGACACCTGCGCGTCGATCTACAACAAAGTCGCGGCCACCAGCAACGCCGCCACGGCCCCGGAGACGTGGCAGACCTACGACGTGACCTTCCGCGCGGCCCGGTTCAACACCTCCGGCACCAAGACGGAGAACGCCCGGGTCACCGTCGTGTGGAACGGCGTCACCGTGCACAACAACGTCGCCATCGACGGCCCGACCGGCAACGGCGCCGCCGAAGGCCCGAGCGCCGGCAAGTTCCGTCTCCAGGACCACGGCGACGCCGGCGCGAACGTGTTCTACCGCAACATCTGGGTCGAGCCCGTGAGCTGACCCCCCTCGACGAGGAGGCGGCGCCGCCGCACGCCGCCTCCTCCCGGCCCGCGGTATGCATGTGCGATCCGGTTGACGCAACCAGTTGATTGCTATACGTTGGTGGCAACTGGATGGTTGCTATAAGGAGGCGGACATGACGTTCCCCGATCGGATCGAGCGCACGCTGGAGCTGGCCCACTCGCCGGAGAAGGTGTGGGCGGCGCTGACCACCGCCGAGGGCCTGGGCACCTGGTTCGGCAACCGGGCCGAGGTCGACCTGCGCGTCGGCGGCCAGGCGACGCTCATCTGGGACAGCGGCGACACCGCCACCCTCACCATCAAGCGCCTCGAGCCACCCCGCGTCTTCGCCTACAGCTGGCCCGTCAACGGCCTGCCCGACGGCGACCCGCGGCGCACCTACGTGGAGTTCACCCTCGAGCCGAACGGCGCCGGCACCACGCTGACGATGGTGGAGAGCGGGTTCGCGCAGGTGGCCGACGCCGAGGCCCACTCCACGGCGTTCGACGGCAACACCAAGGGCTGGCTCAGCGAGCTCGGCGAGCTGGTCGCATACCTCGATGGACAGGCCTGACCCGGAGGCGGTGGCGCAGGAGGTCTTCGCCGCCCTGGCCGACCCGAGCCGGCGGGGGATCCTCGCCGCGCTCGCGGCCGGGGGCCCGGCCACCGCCACCCACCTGGCCCGGCAGCTGCCGATCACCCGGCAGGCCATCGCCAAGCACCTGGCCCTGCTCGCCGAGGCGGGCCTGGTGGTGGCCGAGCCGGGCGAGCGGCGCCGGGTCCGGTACCGGCTGGACTCCGGCTCGATGAAGGTGGCGCAGCAGTTCCTCGCCGCGCTGGCCCGCGACTGGGACGGCCCGCTCGCGGCACTGCGGGACCGGCTGAATTCATGATCCAGAGCGGGCTACTCTCATGTGGTGGTGACGCGGGTAGTGGTGCTGGGCGCCGGATTCGGCGGACTGGAGCTCTCGACGGTCGTGGCGCAGCGGTGCGGCACCGACGTGGAGCTCACGCTCGTCGACCAGGCCGAGGGGTTCGTGTTCGGCTTCTCCAAGCTGGACCGCGCGCCCGACGTCGTGACCGCCTCGGGGCTGGCCGTCGACGGCTGGATCCCGGTCGACCCGGGCACCTGCGAGACGGCGTTCCCCGGCGTGTACGCGGTCGGCGACGTGACCAGCATCGGCACGCCGAAGGCGGGCGTGTTCGCCGAGGGGCAGGCCGCAGTCGTCGCCGAGCGGATCGTCGCCACCGTCCAGGGCGGCACCTCCGCCGCGCGGTACGACGGTCGCGGCATCTGCTACCTGGAATTCGGCCACGACCGGGTCGCGAAGGTCGACGTCACGTTCCGCCCCGGCGAGCGGCCCGTCGGCGGCCTGGAAGGACCATCGACGGCGCTCGCCGCCGACAAAAGCGCATTCGGCACGGATCGGATCCGCCGCTGGTTCGGCCACGAATGGGTTCCGGCGGCGTAACGACCCTGTCGCACAACGCTGATACGGTCCAATGGTGGATCTGCTACGAGTGGAACACCGTCACGTGAAATTGGCCGACGTCGACTTCTCAGGTCAGACGTTCGATACTTTCGGTGCATATGGTGGGACATTCCTGCGATGCGACTTCACCGAGACGTCATTCGGGAAGTTCAGCGTCGGACATCAGGGGCAGACCCATTTCATCGACTGCGTGTTCCGGCGGACGCGGTTTCCGCTCGGCAACACGTACCTCGGCAACACCCGCTTCGAACGGTGCCGCTTCGACCATGCGCGGCTGCGCGACCTGCGCGTGGACTCCACGGAGTTCATCGACTGCGTGTTCCACGGACGGGTGTGGCACACCATGTTCTTCGGCGCCCCCGAGGGCTTCGCCGCCGACCCGGACCGGCCCGACAACCAGTGGCGCGGCAACGACTTCAGCGGCGCGGACCTGGTCGACGTCGCCTTCAGCAACATCGACCTGCGGGCACAGACCTGGCCCGGCGACTGCAACGAGTATGCGCTCATCGACCGGATCGACGAGCGCACCGAGTCCGCGGCGGCGGCGATCCGCGCGAAGCCGGACCACGAGTGGCCGGACCCCTCCGCGTGCGAGCAGGCCCTGCGGGCCGTGCACTACCTGCGCACCGGCGCCCACCGGGATCCGCACGGCTTCATCCTGATCCGGCGGCGGATGCTCGGCAACCGGCTGCCGCCGCACGTGCGCGACCTGCTGTGGACGCTGGTGGTCACGGACTACAGCGACCACCAGGAGTAGATGTCGCGCCCGTCCTGCCGGGCCTCCTGCGCCAGGCAGGCCAGGGCGATGAGCCGGTCGACCTCCCAGTCCTCCAGCAGGTACCGGTCCCCGTAGGCACGGATCTTGTCCTCCTGGAGGCGGACCAGGCTGGCGACGAACGCCTCGTTGGCCCGCACCGTCCACGGGCCGAGGCGCTCGGCGTCGATCGTGTCTGCGGCGTCGAACATGGGCTCGTCCGGGCCGAACTCGCTCACGTCCCGGCCGTCGATCTCGGCGACGAACTCCTCGACCTCCAGGACCCAGCCCCGGCAGTCGACATACGGCAGGTCGTTGCACACCGGACCCAGCTCGAGGTTCATCGCCGCCAGCTCCTCGCCGGTCGCGGCGAAGTACTCCATCAGCACGCCCACGCCGCCGACCATATCGCGCGCCGTCACTGCGGGCACCCGCACACGATCATCGTCGGCGATACTGGTCCCGTGAAACTCGCCGAGGCCCTTGCACTGCGCGCGGATGCGGCGCAGCGCGCCCAGCAGCTCAGTGCCCGTGTCAACAGCAGCGCCCGCTACCAGGAGGGCGAGACCCCGGCCGAGGACGCGGCGGCGCTGCTCGCCGAGGCCGGCGCGGTCCTGGACGAGCTGGAGTCGCTGATCCGGCGGATCAACCGCACCAACGCCGCGACCCGCATCGAGGGTGGCACGCTGACCGACGCCCTGGCCCGCCGCGACGTGCTGCGCCTGCGCCACGCGACCGTCACCGCCGCCGCGAACGCCGCCTCCGGCGAGGGCCAGCGCGGATACCGGCAGCTGCGCTCCGAGCTGAAGATGCTCTCGGCGCTGCCGGTCGCCGAGCTGCGCGGCCGGGCCGACGACCTGGCCCGGCAGCTGCGCGAGGTCGACACCCTCATCCAGCGCACCAACTGGGAGGCCGATCTGCTGGACTGAGCCACGGGACGCGGAGCAGGTAGCCGACGTGGAGGCGTGCGCAGACCCGAGAGCCGGCGGGCAATCCGGCTCCCTTCTCCGGTACGCCGCGGGCAGGCGTGGGGTTCGATTCCCCGGTCACACTGCATGCCCAGCACGGCACACAAGTGACGGACGACTGAGAACAGCACACCACCGGGTGCAGATCCACGACGGTGAGGGCGGGCAAGGGGCACTCCGCGTCCCGGGTCGCAGCGCGTTACGGGTCCGGCGCGCCGCGGCCGAACCATGCCTGGGTGCGCCGGCTGGCCAGCAGTGCGAGGTAGCACGCCGGCCAGAGCAGGTCCAGGCTGGCGGCGGCGCTGTCCCGGCTCCACGTCGCCAGGAGCAGCTGCACCGCGCCGTCGGCGACCTGCAGGACGACCAGCGCCCACCACGCCCATGGCCGGGCCCGCCACACCGCCCGGGCGAGGACCAGGTACGGCACGGCGAGCAGGACGAGCATCCACGGCGGCAGACCCTCGTACGCGCCGGTGCCGCCGACGGCGACGGACAGCAGCGTGGCGAGACCGCCGAACGCCAGCAGCCCGGCCAGCAGCGCCACGCGCCGCGGCCGCGCCGCAGCTGCCCCGTCGGTCATGCCCGCATTGAACCAGGCGGCCGGCGGGCGCGGGCGCACCGCTGCCGTTCACCGCCTGCTGAGCAGCAGGTACCGCTCGTCGGTGACCGCCCTGCCCCACAGGGCGTCGTCGCGAAGGGGCACGAGGTCGGCCTCCTGCCGGTGGCGGCGCACCAGCGAGACGCAGTCCCGCGCGGTGATCCCGGCACCGGTCGACCAGCGCCCCTCGATGAGGACGAGCCGCCCGTGCGGCCGCAGCAGGGCGACCCACCGGGCCAGCACCGCGGCGGGATCGGGCAGGGCCCAGAGCACGTGCCGGGCCAGCACCACGTCGAACGACGCGGCCGCGAACGGCGGGCGGGCCGCGTCGCCGAGGACCAGCGGCACCGTGACGCCGTGCCGGTCGGCCTTGCCCCGCGCGACGTCCAGCATCCGGGGCGAGGCGTCCAGGCCGCACACGCGGTGCCCCGCCCCGGCCAGGAGGACCGACAGACTGCCGGTGCCGCAGCCGACGTCGAGGACCGCGGCGGGTGCGGCCGGCAGTGCGGGTGTCAGGAGCGCGGCCCACGCGTCGCGGACGACCGGGTCGCGCAGGCCGTGGTCGGCCTCGTCGTCGAACGTCGCCGCGTGGGCGTCCCAGCCGCTCAATGCTGGTTCACCGGCCAGATCGCCGCCGGGTCGCAGGCGGCGGGGCAGGCCAGCAGGTAGACGTCGTTGCCGAGGAACAGCCCGTAGTCCTCGGCGTCGAGGCGATCTCGATCAGGTGCATCCGCCGACGGTACCGGGTTCCACCGGCCCGCCCGGCGGCCCGGCCGTAGGCAGAACCGGCGTGCCCCCCACGCGGAGCCATCGGCTGCTATACATCTCGTCGTGAAATCACGGTATACGGGGATGGTCGTCCAAATCGTCCTGGGCGGCGTGCTGCTGCTGGTGGGCTGGCAGATGTTCGACAGCGGCACGAGTACCCCCGAGCAGCAGGCGAGCGAGTCGGCGCGGCTGATCGCGGAGTACCGGCCGACCTGCGACGGCAAGACGATGCGGCCGCGCGACACGTGCCTCGTCTTCGGGGGCAGCGGCGACGAGGGCGGTTCCTACCAGCACATGATGGACAAGTACGCGGCGGCCAACTCGCCGGAGAAGATCGCCGGGCGCGACCGGGGCTGGCGGATCGCCGGCTACATCGGGCTGGGCATCGGCGCGCTGACGCTGCTGTGCTTCGTGCTGACGCTGGTCGAGGTGATCCGGTTCGGGGCCCGCGAGCCGCAGCAGGCGATGCTGTCCTACCAGCGCCGGCTGGTCGCCCTCGCGGTGGGCGCCGGCATGACCGCGGGCGGCGTGGCGCTGATCGCGGAGGTCGGCAACGTCTACACCTGGCTGCTGGCCGGTGCGGGCGCGCTGGTCACCGTGGCCGCCGTGGCCGGTCTCGTCTCGGCGTTCCGGACGCGGGTCGGGCGCAAGCGGTGGGCGAAGCGGCACGGGCACACATACGAACGCTTCAACAAGGACCTTGCGGAGCGGCTCGGCTGGCAGGACGCGCTGCCGTTCGCCGGCGGCGTCGTCACCGGCGCCCACCGCGACCGGGCGTTCTTCATCTTCGACTTCGCGGAGAAGGACGCCCGCCACACCGCGCTGGTGGTCGGGCTGCCCGGTGAGGTGCCGCCGCTGAACGTCGAGGCGAAGGAGAAGCAGGGCACGCGGCTGCTCAACGGCACCGCGCAGCACTGGGCGAACCACGCCCAGCAGGTCGTCGCCGCGGCCGACAAGCACTACCCGTGGGCGTTCAAGGCCAGCGGCAAGACGATCTGGGCGAAGTACGACGAGCTGCTCAGCCCCAGCGGCAAGTCACTGACCAGGCGGCTGGACGGGCTGCACCGGGTCGGCACGGACCTGGTCGCCCTGCCGCCGTCGACGTGAGCCGCACCGGAGCCCGGCCGAGAAGTTGATCACACGAGAGATTGCGCACCTGGCGTCCTGATCAGGGGTGCCTCGATTGACACGCTGGTACGGCGTCCGTACCGTCCGAAACGAAACGTGACAGTGAACGGAAGCCGGTGCAAGCCCGGCACGGTCGCGCCGCTGTTACCACACACCCGTGGGAGTCAGACCCGGCCACTGTCACGACAACGCTCGATGGGACGCGAAATCCCGCAGGAGGCTGCATCAGCATGGCATCGATCTCTGCTCTTCCCACCCCGGCCGCGGCACCGGCCCCGATCCCGTTGCGGCAGATCCTGCCGTGGGCGGCCTTCGGCGTCGTGCTCGCCGTCGTCCTGCTCTACTTCGTCGGTGCCGAGCAGGGCGTCGTCTCGCTCGTGGCCGGCGAGACCGTGCACGAGTTCGTCCACGACGGCCGGCACCTGCTCGGCTTCCCCTGTCACTGAGACGGGGAAGCGACCATGTTGCAGGCCCGCACCCTGCTGGTGCGCGGGATGATCGTCGGCGTGGTTGCCGGGGTCGCCGCGTTCCTGTTCGCCTACCTGTTCGGTGAGGGCCCGATCAACGACGCGATCGCGTTCGAGGAGGCCCACGCCGCTCCCGTGGCCGCCGGTGAGCACGAGCACGAGCTGGTGAGCCGGACCGTGCAGAGCACCGTCGGTCTGGCCACCGCCTCGATCGTCTACGGTGTCGCGCTCGGCGGCCTGTTCGCCATCGCGGTCGCGGTCACGATCGGCCGGATCGGCCGGATCAGCGCCCGCGCCACCGCCGGGCTCGTCGCCCTCGCCGGGTTCGTCGGGGTGGCCCTCGTGCCGTTCCTGAAGTACCCGGCCAACCCGCCGGCCACCGGCAACGCGGACACGCTGCAACAGCGCACCGGCCTGTACTTCCTGATGCTGGTCATCGGGGTCGCCGCCGTCCTCGGCGCGATCGTCGTCAGCCGGTCGTTGCAGCCGCGGTTCGGCACCTGGAACGCCACGATCGCCGGCGTGCTCGGCGCCGCGGTCGTCGTCGGTGCCGCGATCGCCCTGCTGCCCGCGGTCAACGAGGTGCCGGAGGGCTTCTCACCGGTGCTGCTGTGGCAGTTCCGGCTCGCGTCCCTCGGCACCCAGGCGGTCACGTGGGCGACGCTCGGCCTGCTGTTCGGGTACCTCACCGAACGCAGCGAGCGCACGTCCGCCGTGGCGGGTGCCCACCCGGTCGCGGTCTGACCCGAACGTCCACAGTGCCCGGCGGAGCAACACCCGCCGGGCACTGCCATGTCCGGCGGTGCCCCTGGCAGGCGTGCGCCGCGCTCGGGGTGCCGGCCTTGAGCTTCATCGGGCCGCCGGTCGGGTGGCCCTGGCCCGGACGTGCGCCTTCTCGCCCTGCGGGCCGAACAGGTGCAGGATCTCCACCGCCTGCTCCCCGCTCGGCCCGAACCAGTGCGGGGTGTTCGTCTCGAACTCGGCGACCTCCCCCGGTCGCAGCGTCAGCTCCTGCTCGCCGAGGATGAGCCGCAGGTCGCCGGCGAGTACGTACAGCCACTCGTACCCGGCGTGGGTGACGAGGTTCGGCTCGCTCGGCCCGAGGACCTGCTTGAACACCTGCACCGGCCCCGGGTAGCGCGTCAGCGCCACGACGACACTGCCCTTGCGGTTTCGCCGCGGTTTGAGGTGTACGCGGGGATCACCCGTCGCCGGCGCGCCGACCAGCTGGTCGAGGGCGACCTGGTGCACCCGGGCGAGCGGCAGCAGCAGGTCGAGCGTCGGGCGGCGCTTGCCGGCCTCGAGGCGCGACAGCGCGCTGACGGAGATGCCGGTCTGCGCCGACAGCGCCGAGAGGGTCATGCCCCGCTGGCGGCGCAGCGCCCGCAGCCGCGGGCCGATGTCGTTGATGAGCTGCTCCACGTCGGCGTCCACTCCCCCATTTTGCGGTCTTCGCAAATTCTCTGCGGGTCCGGCGGGGTCCCCTGTGACGATCGCTGCCATGGATACCGTGCTCCTTGACCTGCCGAAGCCCGTCCGGCACCGCCGGCTGGTGCTGGCCATCTGCTCGATGAGCCTGTTCGTGGTTGGGCTCGACACGACGATCGTCAACGTGGCGCTGCCCTCGATCGGTGCGGGCCTCGGCGTCGGCACCCGCGGCCTGGAGTGGACGGTCGACGCGTACACCCTCGTGCTGGCCGGTCTGCTGATCTCCTCCGGCGCGATCGCCGACCGCTTCGGCCGGCGGCGCGTCTTCCAACTGGGGCTGGTCGTGTTCGCGGTCGCGTCGGCGGCGTGCGCGGTCGCACCCTCGATCGAGGTGCTCATCGCCGCGCGGGTCCTGCAGGGCGTCGGCGGGTCGATGCTGAGCCCGGTCGCGCTCGCGATCGTCGTCAACGTCATCACCGACCCGAAGGAACGCGCCCAGGCGATCGGGGTCTGGGCCGCCGTGTTCGGCGCCAGCATGGCCCTCGGGCCCGTCGCCGGCGGCCTGCTCGTGTCGGGTCTCGGCTGGCGGTCCGTGTTCTGGGTGAGCGTGCCGCTGATCGCCGCGGTCCTGGCACTCACCGTCGCGTACGTCCCGGAGTCCAGGTCGCCGTCGCCCCGCGGCATCGACGTGCCGGGGCAACTGCTGCTCATCGCGTTCGTCGGCGGATCGGTGGCGCTGCTCATCGAGGGCCCGCACACCGGCTGGGACTCCCCCGCCGGCTACGTGTTCGTGGCCGCCGCGCTGGCCGGGTTCGTGGTCACGTCGCTGCGGCGGCGCGAACCCCTCATGGACCTGCGGCTGTTCCGCCGCGCCCCGTTCACGGCGGCGGTCCTCGGCGCGGTCGTCGTGTTCGCCGGCCTGAACGTGACCCTGCTGCTGAGCACCCTGTACCTGCAGCACGCCAGGGGCCTCACGCCGGCCGCCGCCGGTCTCGTCACGCTGCCGATGGCGGTCGCGGCGACGGTGTGCGCGCCGCTGTCCGGGTTCCTGGTCGGACGGTCCGGCCCGCGGCTGCCGCTGCTGCTCGCCGGTGGCTTCACGGTGGCCGGCGGCCTGTGCCTGGCCACCCTGACCGACCACACGGTGCTGGCGGTGCTGCTGGCGGCGTACCTGTGCCTGGGAATCGGGATCGGCTTCGCGAACGCTCCGATCACCAACACGGCGGTGGCCGGGCTGCCGGCGGACCGGGCCGGGGTCGCGGGCGGCATCACGTCCACGGCGCGGCAGTTCGGCGCGGCGATCGGCGTGGCGGTCGCCGGTGGTCTCGTCGCCGGTGCCGGCCCGGCCGGGCTCGCCCACGCCTCGCGGCCCGGCTGGGTCCTGGTCGCCGGCTGCGGGCTGCTCCTGCTCGCCGTCGCCCGCGTCTCCCCGTCCCGCCGCCCGGCCGCTGTCAACAGTTCGGCCCGCCCGGGTAGTCAGTAGAGGGCGACGTTCGAGGAGTACGTGCTCGCCCGGGGACCGGGGCTGCTGCGGCTCGCGCGGTTGCTGGTCGACGATGTGCACCGGGCCGACGATCCGGTCCAGGACACGCTGGTGCGGGTCTATCCGCGCTGGGCGAGGATCCTGCGGACCGACCAGCCGGACCTGTACGTGCGGCGCACCCTCGTCAACGTCAACGCGTCCTGGTGGCGGCGGCGTCGAGCAGCTGTCGATGTCGGGCAGCACCGGCAACGCCGACTTCTCCGTCGACGTGACGCTCGCACCCGAGACCCGCTCGTCGCCCACTCCGGACCCGACGGGTGTGCCGCGGTCGCCGCGAGCGCTGCGGTCCCAGCCCGGGCGCCTACGCCGGCCCGCCGCCGACCCTGGCCAACGGCTGGCCGTATCAGGAACTCGACGTGTCGAGGAACTCCCAGCACTGGACCGCACACATCCGCGTCCCCGACCCCTGGGTGGAGGTCTCCGCCCAGGGCACCTACGGCCTGCCCGACGTCCTGCTGGTCGGCGGCGGCCTCCAGCCGCCATGAACCGGCGGCGGTCAGCCGACGAGGGCGGGGTCGGCGTCGCGTTCGACGCCGCAGGCGGTGCACTGGACGGTGTGCTTGACCCGCAGCGGGATCAGGGGCACGAAGAACAGCGACAGCTTCAGCACGCGCTTGTACAGCGGGTGCGCGGCCGTGTTGCCGCAGCGCGGGCAGCGCAGGGTGAGGGTGCGCAGGTGCTTCACCCGCCAGCCCCAGCCGAAGATCAGCACCGGGTCAGCCTACAGCCCGGTCCGGCGCGCCCGGCCCGCGGTGGCGCTCGCGACGGTGAGGACCAGCGCGGCGAGGCAGGCCAGGAAGAGCATGGCGACATACGGGTCCTGGATCTCGATCCGGCTGTTGGCGAGGTCGTCGGCCGGGGTCAGCGCGGCCGGCACCAGGTCCGGGATCAGCCGGGCCGGGCCGTAGGACGACGTCAGCACGACGGCGGTGAAGACCAGCAGCGGGGCGAGCATGCTCGCGCACAGCGCCGCGAGCAGCGTGTCCCGCCATCGGTCGGCGCGGGACAGCACCACGGTCACGGCGGCGACGCCGCAGCCGATCGTGAACACCGCGCCGCCGACGTTGGTCGGCAGCGGTGGGAACGCGAACTGCAGCACCAGCCAGATCCCGGTGGCGGCGAACGCGGCCGCCACGCCGACGGCGAGGGCACGGCCGGTCACGGCGGTGCGGCGGGCGGTGACCGCGAGGAACCCGACCAGGTAGCTGGTCAGGAACACCGCGAAGATGGGCACGCCGAAGCGCGCCTGCTCCTGCGGCGGGCCGTGCGTGCCGGCGGCCGCCGCGAACGTCGCGGTCGCCGCGGCGACGAACAGGCAACCGCCGGCCCGCACGGCGCGGGCGGTCCGGCCGTCGCCGACCGGGCCCAGCACGCCGGCGCGCCGCCCCCACAGCGCCACGACCTGCAGCAGCGCGATGATCCCGACGACGCCCCACCGCAGCGGGCCGTAGGCGATGCCGGCCGACCACTGCAGCACGGCGGCGAGCACCGCCAGGGCCACGAGTGGATACCCGATCGCGCGGAGCACGGGCGGCAGTGACAGCACGGCACCCACGCAACCCAGCGCATGCGTCCAGCGCTCGCGGCCGGGCGGGACGGCGGCCGTCTCGGCCAGCATGGCGCGGCCCCAGTCGCGGTGCCCGGCCGGCAGCAGCCGGACCACCAGCGTCAGCAGCGTCCCGCTCACCAGGCGCCCCGCGGCTCCGGACGGGGGCGCAGCACCGGGGCCGCCACCGGGGCGAGCTCGGCGGCCATCGACAGGCCGGCGCCGGTCAGCCGGTACAGGTGCCGCGGCGGCCTGCCCTGAGGCGGGTCGGTCTCCCACGACGCCTCGAGCAGGCCCCGGTCGGACAGCCGGATGAGGATCGGGTAGAGCGAGCCGGCCTTGAGCCCGACCTCCTGGCCCAGCTCATAGCCGTATCGCCACTGCGCGGGGTCCGCGGCAAGGGCGCGCAGCACGGCCGCGGTCTGCGGGGATGGTTGCCTGGCTCGCGTCACCCGACAACTCTATATACATAGAGAAGCGAGCGCTACGGGTTGCCCGAGGATGATCAGCGGGTGCCGGTGATCATGACGTGGCTGGTACCGATCACCACCAGCGAGGCCGCAGCCATCCGGCGGGACGGGTGGGGCGTCGATGGAGCAGGTGTTCGCGGCGCAGAACCCGGATCTGGCCGACCCGGGCCGCCCGCAGGTCACCCTGGACGCGCCCTAAGCGGCGGCGCGGGCCCGTCGCTCCGAGGCGTGGACGAGCACCGAGCCCCACATCCGGTACGGGCGCCACGCCTCCGTCAGGCGGGCCACCTCCGCGTCGGACGGGAGGGCCGGCAGGTCGTACCAGCGCTGGATGCCGGCCCTGGACAGCTCGTCGCCGGGCAGCGCGTCGACCAGGCCGGCGCCGCGCATGACGATGGCGACCGCGAAGAAGTCGCCGACGCCGCGGAGCCGCTTCACGTCGGCGAGGGCCTCCGGCAGCGGCAGGCTCCGCAGGCGGGCCCGGTCGAGGCGGCCGTCCAGGGCGGCCTCCGCGATGCCGTGCAGGCGGCGCACCTTCTCCTCGTTGATGCCGGGGAACTCGGTGAGTCCCAGCAGCCGCTGCGGCGACGGGAACGCGTGGACGGTCACCCCGCCGATGTCGAACCGCTCGCCGAACGCGCGGGCCATCCGCTGCCGGATCGCGCGGCCCTGCTCGATGCGCAGCCGGTGCGCGATGATGAACGCGCACGCCGCCTCGTAGGGTGAGTGGAACAGCACCGGACGCAGGTACGCGTGCCGCCGCTGCAACGCGCCGATGACCGGGTCGCGCTCGCCGACCTGCGGCCATCCGCTGCCGTCCTCGTCGAGGGACAGCACGGCGAGCGCCTGCTGCCATGCCGCCGCGGGGCCCTGCACCTCGCCGGTCACGGTGTCGGGTGCGCTCTGCCGCAGCAGCACGGCGGCGGAGTGCGTCCAGCCCTCGACGGGGAACGCCATGACGATCGTGCGGGCGTCGCCGACGGGCTGGGTCCAGCCGCCGAAGTACTCGTTCTGCCGTTCCAGGTCGAACGGGCCGGTGATGTGTGCGTCCATGACCGCACTATCGCCGGTCAAACACGACAACGTCTGTCATGTTTCGCGGATAAACTCGGCGTCGTGCGTGCCGACCGCCTGCTGTCACTGGTTCTGCTGCTGCAGGCCCGGCCGGACGCGGCCGCCCCGGAGCTCGCCGACCGCCTCGGCGTCTCGGTCCGCACCGTCCTGCGCGACGTGGAGTCGCTCAGCGCCGCGGGGATCCCCGTGTACACCGAGCGGGGCCGCTTCGGCGGGATCCGGCTGCTGGACACGTACCGCACGGGCCTGGCCAACCTCAGCCACGCCGAGGGCGCCGGTCTCGCCGTCGGCCAGTCCCGCCTCGCCGGCGACCTCGGCCTCGGCGACGCCCTCGACTCCGCCATCGAGAAGATCATCGGCGCCGGCGGCCGGGCCCTGCGCGGCGGCCTCACCCAGGGCCGCCGTCACGTGCTCGTCGATGTCGACCCGTGGATGCGCTCCGGTTCGCCGGTCCCGCTGCTGCCGCTGATCCACGACGGCCTCCTGCGCGGCCGCCGCCTGGACCTGGACTACCAGGACAGCTCAGGCAACCGCGAGCACCGCACCGTCGACCCCGCGGGCCTGGTCGCGAAGGCCGGCACCTGGTATCTGGTCACGACAGAACCGGCACTGGTACGGGTGTCGCGGGTCCACTCGTGCACGGTGCTGCCGGATCCCGCGCGCCTGCCCGCCGGGTTCTCCCTCGAGGCCGCGTGGTCGCTGCTGCGTGACAAGGTCGAGGTGCGCCCCCGCGCCGTGCCGGTCGTGGTCACCGCGGCGCCGGACGCGGCCGCGATGGTCCGCCGCCTGCTCGCCCGCCACCTGCGCGACGACGACGGCTCCTCCACGACAGTGCGCCTGGCGTTCGCCGCGCTCCCGCACGCCGTCGGCAGCCTCCTCGGCCTGGGCACCCGCGTCGAGGTGCTCGACCCACCGGAGCTGCGCACCGCGATGCGCGACGCTGCACTCGCGGTCGCGGCGCTGTACCGGCCCGGCGACTGACGCCGGGCCGGACGGCCGGGCGGTGGTCAGTCGCCGCGGACGGGCAGCTCGCTGAGCAGGGTGAACTCGAACTCGATCTGGGTCGCGTCGGACGCCTCCTCCGGCGTCACGACGTAGGACTCGACGCGGAAGCCGAGGTTGAGCACGTCCGCGGCGCGGATGTGCTCGACCAGTTCCTCCGCGGCCGTGAAGTAGGCGGTGTAGATGATCGACGGGCCGTCGCCGGGTTCGGCGGCCGTCTCGAAGGTCTCCTCGGCGTCGCTGTCGCCGGGGGTCTCAGCTGCGATGTCAACAGTCACGGGCGGGAGCCTACGCGCCGCCGTGCGGGTCCTTGAGGCCGAGGATCCGCTGCAGGAGGTTGCGGCGCCAGACGGTGCGCAGGGCGAGGAACCACGGCGGGAGGAACACCGCGACGCCGATGAAGACCAGCGGGTTCGGCACCAGGCTGAAGTAGTGCGACAGGGCCGGTACGGCGAGGATCACGAGCAGGATCGCGACGAGCGCGGCGACGAGGGCGGCGGGCCGCCGGTCGGTGCGCACGGTGGTCCAGCCGGCGAAGACGCGCCAGGGCGGCTCCAGGAAGAGGATGAGGGTGAACGCCGTCAGCGACGTGAAGACGGTCAGGCCGGTCTGCGCCACGACGGTGGCGACCTGGTCGGCGAACGTCGCGTCGGAGCGGAGCAGGCCGGTGAACTCCTCGAAGCGCACGACCAGTTCGGGCGGCACATGGTGGGCGACGATGCCGCCCTGCACGGAGCGGTAGAGGATGGCGTACAGGGCGACGCCGAACACCGCCGTGACGACGGCTGCCGGTGCGACGAAGCGGCCGAGGGAGCCGAGCAGGCCGGGGTCCGGCGCGCGGGGCGGGGCCCAGGCGGTGAGCACCATCGTGGGCAGGCCGACGGTGAACAGGACGATCGCGACCTGCGCCGGTTCGTACGGGAACCCGAGCCCGAGGATGGCGACGCCGATGATGACGAGGATGGAGACGGCGACGCGGGCCAGGTACAGATACATGGACGTCGTGATGCCGGAGACGATGCGCCGGCCCTCGTGGCGGGCCGGGGCCAGGGCGTCGAAGGCGTCGTCGAGCAGGACGACGTCCGCCACGTCGCAGGCGACGCTGCTGCCGCTCTCCACGGCGATGCCGACGTGGGCCTTCTTCAGCGACGGCAGGTCGTTGACCCCGTCGCCGATCATCGCCGTGTAACGCCCCTGGAGGCGCAGGGTGTCGAGCATGCGTTCCTTGAGCCCCGGTGCGACCCGGCCGAAGACGACACCGACGGCGACCGCGTCGCCGAACGCCTCCGGGGTCATCGCCTCCAGCTCGGCGCCGCTGCGCGGTGCGGGGTCGTGCAGGCCGATCCGGTGCGCGAGCGCGGCGACGGTGCGCGGGTCGTCGCCGGAGATGACCTTGACCGCGACGCCACGGTCCTTCAGGTCTCGCAGCGTCTCGTGTACGCCGGGACGCAGCTCGTCACGCAGCGCGACCAGTGCCACGGGCCGCAGCGGCGGCAGGTGCGGTGCCCCGTCGCGGGCGTGCAGGGCTGCGTGCGGGTCGGCGGCCGTCGCGTAGAGCAGGACCCGCAGGCCCTGCCCGGTCAGGGCGGCCATGGCGGTGTGCAGCCCGGCGGCGGTGACCGCCTCGGTCGGGAGCGCGTCGCCGAGCGTCTCGAAGGCACCGAGGACGTGGACGGCGGCCGGCCCGTCCCCGCCTCCGGCGACGCTGACCGCGCTCCAGCAGCGCGCGGAGGAGAACGGCACCTCCTCACGGACCTCCAGGCGGGTGCCGGGCAGCGCGGCGAGCAGCGCCGTCGTGGTCGGCCCGGCGCCGGTCATGCTGCGCACGGCCGAGCCGGACCACGAGCCGTGAACCATCACCGGCTGCCACGGTCGATTCGATCTGTCGGGCCCAGTCGACGAGGCATTGCTGCCATGACCGGCGCACCCGGCAGGCGGGCGCCGAGGAAAACGCCGCAGCGCGGCCCGGTCGCCGCGCCCGGGCCCAGCAGTACGCGGCGAACACGACCCGGCGGGTGAAGACCACCCACCGACTCTGACCGCTTCGACGAGCAACCGACACCGGGCGCGCCGGCTGCGAAGGCATCCCATGACGACATCCGGTCGCGTCCGAGCCGGCGCGGGCAGATCGCTGCGGACTGTTGCGACGACCTCGGCGCCCGGGTGATCAGCGGGAACCGGGGGCCACCAGCGGCCGGTTCATCACCATGCGCGGCGGCGCGGTCCGCTCGTCACTATGCTCTTCGGCGTGCTGGACGCGATGTCGTGGTTGAACGAGCCGCAGGACTGGTCGCTGCAGGACGGTGTCCTGCGCGCCGTCACGGATCTGCGGACCGACTTCTGGCGTGAGACGTTCTACGGCTGGACCACCGACAACGGGCACTTCTTCCATCACCCGGCCACGGGCGACTTCACCGCCGAGGCGGTCGTGTCCGCCGCTCACACGACCCGCTTCGACCAGGCCGGCATGATGCTGCGGGCCGACGAGCGCAACTGGCTGAAGGCCGGCCTGGAGGTCACGTCCGGCGCCGTGCAGATCAGCACCGTGCTCACCCGCGGCCGCTCCGACGTGTCGATGGCGCCGGTCGCGGGGGCACCGGGCGAGGTCGCGATGCGCGTCTCCCGCTTCGGCGACGCGGTGACCGTGCACTACCGCGTCGCCGACGGGCCGTGGCACCTGGTGCGCCTCGGCCACCTTGACCTGCCGGCGACCGTCGACGTCGGCGTCATGTGCTGCTCGCCGGAGCGGGCCGGGCTGCGGGCCACCTTCCGCGACTTCCGGATCGGGCCGCCGATGTCCCGTGACAACCTCGAGTAGGGCTCGCGGCAGGTCAGCGCGTCCGGCCCGAGGCACGGCGTCCCGGCGCGCGAGGTCCGCCGACCGGAACCCGTAGGAGTCGTCGAGCGTGGTCCGGGTGACGTCGATGCCACCGAAGTAGCGGTCCATGTGCCGGAAGGGCACCGAGCAGGTGCGGGCCGCCTCGTCGAGGATGTCGACCCGCGATGACGGCTCGGCGTCGGTCAGGTTGAAAGGCGCACCTTCAGGTCCTCGGGTCCCTTCCCCCAGTGCGCCGCAGCGTATCGCCGCACCCCGTGGGAACGCCCCGACCCGCTGTGCATCTTGCTGTGCAGGACGTGCACAACACCTGTCGGACCCCAGCCTCTGACCGGCGGCTGAGCCGCCCCACCGCTGGGGCGGCCCCGCCGCCGGCGGTCACGCGTTGCCGTTGAGGACGTACGCCCGGTCCGGGTTCACGGTGACGGCCACGTTGGTGCCGACGCCGAGCAGGCCGTCGGGGTCCGGGCCGGCGTCGGTGACGTGCAGCGTGCCGCTGATCGTCTCGACCTCGTAGTCGACGCTGTGGCCGTGGAACGTGGAGCGCAGGACGGTGCCGATGCCGCCGTCGCCGGCAGGGCGCAACGAGATCGTCTCGGGCCGCATCATGAGATAGGCGCTGGCGTGGTTGGCGTCGACCGCCGGGTGGGCCGGCACGGTGAGCCGCATGCCGAGCGCGTTCACCACGGCCGTGCCGTCGTGGACGTGCTCCGGAGCGACCTCGATGAAGTTGGCGCGGCCGATGAAGTCGGCGACGAAGATGGTCGCGGGCCGGAAGTAGATCTCCGCGGGCGTCGCGACCTGCTCGACGCGTCCCTTGTTCATGACCACGATCCGGTCGGACATGCTCATCGCCTCGTCCTGGTCGTGCGTGACGTACAGGCTGGTGATGCCGAGGCGGCGCTGGATGCGGCGGATCTCCGCCCGCATGGCGCCGCGGAGCTTGGCGTCGAGGTTGGACAGCGGCTCGTCGAAGAGCAGCACCTTCGGCTGCATGATCAGGGCGCGGGCCAGGGCAACCCGCTGCTGCTGGCCGCCGGACAGCTCGTGCGGGGCGCGGTGCTCCAGGCCGACCAGGTTCATGCTCGTCAGGGCGATCTGCATGGCGCTGCGCACGTCGTCGTGCGCGTGGCGGCGCAGCTTCAGCCCGTACGCGATGTTCTCCGCGACGCTCAGATGCGGGAACAGTGCGTAGCTCTGGAAGACCATCGCCATCGTGCGCCGCTGCGGCGGCACGTGGTCGATGGGCGCGCCGTCGAGCAGGACGTGACCGCTCGTGGCGGTCTCGAAGCCGGCCACGATGCGCAGGGTCGTGGTCTTGCCGCAGCCGGACGGGCCGAGCAGCGTGATGAACTCGCCTGGGGCGACGTCGAGCGTCACGTCGTCGACCGCGGTGACGCCCGACGACTTCGACGGGAACGTCTTGGTCAGCCGGTCCAGTCGCAGCCTTCCCGCGTCGGCGCGGCCCTTCGCCGGGGCGAGTTGGTCGTCGGGCTGGTGCGTCAGCGTCATCGGGGCTTCCTTCCGGCGGGTGCGGCGGTGCGGTACAGGCTCACGGTGCCGCCGACGAGCAACCGGATGAGGCCGAAACCGGCCAGGACGACGGCGGTGAGCACGGTGCAGTAGGCGAACGCGACCCCGTACCGCCCGGTGTTGGCGGCGCTGAGGATCTGCGACGTGATGATCTTCGTGTTCGGGGTCACCAGGAGGATCACCGTGGAGATCGAGGTCATGCTGCGGGCGAAGCTGTAGCTCAGGCCGGTGAGCAGCGCGGGGCGGATCAGCGGCAGGACCACGGCGCGGAAGGTGCGGAACGATCCCGCGCCGAGGTTCACCGACGCCTCCTCCAGACTCGGGTGCAGCTGCGTCAGGGCGGCGCCACCGGTACGCAGGCCGGCCGGGACGCTGCGGGTGATGTAGGCGAGCACGATGGCCAGGGACCCGCCCGCGACGGCGGTGCCACCGACCAGCCCGGGCAGGACCAGCAGGTCGCCGACGTAACGGTCGGGCCGGTACGCCAGCAGGTAGCCGATGCCGAGCACCGTGCCGGGCACGGCCACGCCGAGGGTGCCGGCGAAGTCCAGCCAGCCGGCGGACCGGCGCAGGTGCCGGGTCACCAGCCAGGCGATGAGCAGCCCGAAGACGCCGGCGACCGGGGTCGCGACGGCCGCCAGCAGGGTGGTGTCCCGCAGCGCCGCGCGGCCCGCGCCGAACAGCACCTCCCGGAAGTGCTCGAACGTGACCGTGTTGTCCACGCCGAACACCCGGGTCACCGAGCCCACGATCACGGTGCCGTACAGGCTGACCACCAGGAGCGCCACCAGCACGGCGAGCCCGAAGATCGGCCATCGGGCCCAGCCGGTGATGAGGTGCACGCTGCCGGACGGCCGGCCGGTGATGGTGGTGCGGATCTTCCCGCCGAGCCAGTAGCGCTGCGCCAGGTACAGCCCGACCGACGGCACCAGCAGGATCAGGCTGTAGACGGCGGCGCTGGTCGTGTCGTACTCCCCCGTGACGGCCAGGTAGGCCCGGCTGGCCAGCACGGTGTAGTCGCCGCCGAGCGCCAGCGGGTTGGCCAGGTCGGCGATCGCCTCGACGAACAGCAGCAGGAACGGCGCCGCCAGGCCCGGGGCGAGCAGCGGCAGCTGCACCGTCCGGAAGATCTGCCAGCGGCTGGCGCCCATGTTCATCGCGGCCTCCTCCATCGCCGGGTCCAGGCCGCGCATCATGCCGAGCATGCCGAGGTAGGCGACCGGGAACAGCGACAGCGACAGCACGAACACCAGCCCGTCCAGCCCGTAGATGTCGTACTCGACGCCGAGCAGGCCGTGGGTGACGGCACCGCGCCGCCCGTAGAGGACGATCGCGGCGGTGGCGACGGCGAACGGCGGGCTGACGACCGGCACGAGGGCCACGACGTGCAGGATCCGTTTCCCGGGTACCGCGAGCCGGGTCTGCACGAACGCGAACAGGAAGCCCAGCGCGGTGCCGCAGGTGCCGACGAGCAGGCCGAGCACGAGCGTGTTGCGCAGGATCATGAGGTCGACGGACGACGTGGCGAACTCGGCGTACCGTGGCAGCGCCTCGCCGGACAGCGCCGTGGACAGCACCGCGGTCAGCGGGTAGACGCTGCCGACCACGACGAGCAGGACGCTCGCGGCGACCGCCACCATGACGCCGAGGTCGCGGGAGCGGCGCCTCGGCCGGCGGACGGCGGGGTCCGGGGCAGGGACGGATGAGGGTGGGGCGAGCAGGGTCATCGGATCCTCCTGGCGTCGGGCCGGAGCCGGCCGGCCACCCGGCGTGGGGTGGCCGGCCGCCCGGGTCAGGACTTCGGGGCCTGGGCCACTTCGGCGTCGAACCGCTTGGTCAGGTCCTTCTTCGCCCGTCCCGCCGCCGCGACGTCGTAGTCGACGAGCTTCACCTTCGTCAGGTCGACGGTCTTGTCCGACAGCTTCGCCTCGGGGTTCGTCGGCACCTGGTACGACTTGACCGTCGGGCCGATCTCCTGCGCCGCCGGGGTCAGCGTCCAGTCGATGTACTTGCGGGCGCTGACCGGGTTGTGCGCGCCGTGGACGAGCGCGACGCCGCCGACCTCGTAGCCGGTGCCCTCCGACGGGAAGGTCAGGCTGAGGTCCTTGAACCCCTGCTCCTGGGTGGCCACGCAGTCGTGGGAGAAGATGACGCCGACGCCGACCTCACCGCGGGCGGCCTGCTGCGCCGGGGCGATCCCCGACTTGCTGTACTGCAGCACGTTGGGGTGCAGGCGTTTCATGTACTCCAGCGCCGCGTCGGCGTTGCCCTGGTGCAGGGCCGTCTGGGTCCACAGCATCGTGTACGCGGTGCCGGAGGTGGACGGGTGGGCGATGCCGACGTCCTTGGCGAGCCCTGGGTTCAGCAGGTCCTGCCAGGACTGGGGCGCGGCGACCTTCTTCTCCGCGAGGATCTTGGTGTTGTTGCAGAACCCGAGGACCCCGACGTACACGCCGGTCCAGACGCCGGCCGGGTCCTTGTACCGGTCGGGGATCACCTTGGCGTTGGCGGAGACGTACGGGTCGAGCAGGCCCTGCTCGCCGGCGGCGACGAACCCGTCGGCGGGGCCGCCGTGCCACACGTCGAACTCCGGGTTGGCCTTGCCGGCCTGCAGCCGGGCGACGGTCTCGCCGCTGGACAGCCGCACGAACTCGGCCTTGACGCCGGTCGCCTTGGTGAACCGGGTGGTCATCGCGTTGCACCACTCCTCGGTGGCGCCGCAGGCCACCACGACCTTGCCGGAATCCTTGGCGGACGCCGGGTCGCCGGCGTCGGAACGGGCGCAGCCGGCGGCGGCGGCGAGCGCGGCCGCGGCCAGCAGGGCCAGCGCGGCCCTGACACGTCGGTGCTGAGGCGGTGCCATCGACTCGACCTCCTTGAGCAGCCGGTGTCCACCGGCGGGGGGGTGTGCCGGGCGGGGGCCGGCGGGGTGTGGTCAACGTATGCGGCGGGAGGCATGGCCGCGGTGACAGCGAGGTGGGCTTCGGTGACAGCCGTGTTACCGGCGCCCAGGGCCGATCACGGTGCCGGTCACGAGACCGGTCACGGCGCCGGGCTGCCGGCCGGGGGTGGCAGGTCGGGCATGACGTATCCGGCGCCGCGGATGGTCCGCACGTAGGTGGTGCCGTCGCCGTCGCCGGTCAGCCGGGACCGCAGCCGGTACACGGTCGACTTCACCACGTCCCGGCCGCCGATGATCTCCGTGGTGCCCCAGACCGCGCGCAGCAGGTCCTGCCACGACTGCGGGTTGCCGCGGTGGGTGGCCAGGTGCAGCAGCAGCTTGAACTCCGTGTACGGCAGTTCGAGGCGCTGGCCGGCGAGCGTCGCGGACCTGGCCGTCGGGTCGATGACCAGCTCGCCCACGCGCAGGACGGTGCCGGTCTCGCGGCGGCGGCGGATCAGCGCCGCGGCGCGCAGCGCCACCTCGCGCGGGTGGAACGGCTTCGTGACGTAGTCGTCGGCGCCGCGTTCCAGCCCGGCGATCACGTCGTCGTGGTGGGCCAGGGCGGTCAGCAGCATGATCGGCACGTCGGAGCGGGCCCGGATCCGCTCGCACAGCGTCAGCCCGTCCATCGCCGGCATGAGCACGTCGAGCACGACGAGGTCGACCTCGCGGGACCGCAGCAGGTGCAGGGCGGTGGCGCCGTCGTGCGCGACCAGCACCGTGAAGCCCTGCGTCTCCAGGGCGTACCCGATGATCATCGTCATCTGCGGCTCGTCGTCGACGATCAGCGCGGTGCTCACGCGGCCCCCTGGTTCGACGGCAGTGTCAGCAGGAACGTGGTGCCGCGGGTCGACGCCGTGTCGACCATGATCGACCCGCCGTGCAGCTCCACGATGGTCTTCGTGATCACCAGGCCCAGGCCGGTGCCGTCCTCGAGGGGCCGGCCGGTGGCGAACCGGCGGAACAGCTGCTGGCGCTGCTCCCGGCTCATCCCGGCCCCGTCGTCGGTGACGTAGATCGCGACGCCGGTGTCCACCGCCATCACCCGCACGTCGACGTTGCCGCCGACGGTGGTGAAGCGGCTGGCGTTGGACACGAGGTTCGTCAGCGCCTGCGAGATCAGCAGCGGATCGGCGGGGATGCGCGGCGTCACCTGCGGCGTGTCGAGCGTGATGCGCTGCTGCCGCTGGGCGCACAGCGGCCGCATCGCGGTGACCACGTCCCGGGCGAGCACGGAGACGTCGGCCCGCTCCAGCCGCGGGGTGAACAGGCCCGCCTCGATCTTCGCCTGTGTCAGCAGGCTCTCACACAGGGCGACGACATGGGTGCACTGGTGGCCGATCACCAGCAGGAACCGCTCCTGCGCGGTGGTCAGCGGACCCGGGGTGCGCTCCAGCAGCAGGTCCGCCGCGCCCTTGATCATGCTCAGCGGGGTCCGCAGCTCGTGGCTGAGCGCGGTGACCTGCTCGGCCCGCCGCTCGACCTGCTCCGCCAGCCCGGCCAGCTCCGCCCTCTGCAGCCGCAGGACCTGGTGCGTGCCGGCCGCGGCCACCACGACGCCGGCGGCCAGCCCGGCCACCGCCGTCGCCGGCGACCAGCGCCCGGCGATGCCCAGCCCGGTCACCGCCACGGCACCGCAGGCCGCGGCGGTCCAGGCCACCCAGAGCGCTCGAGCAACGATCCACTGCACCCCGGCCACTTAAGCGGCTTGCGGCCGCCACGTCCACTCCCCGGCGGGGGCACCGCCGCGCGGCACCCCCGCCGGACGGCTCAGAAGTCGTCGTCGAAGGTGACCGTGCCGGTGACGCCGACCTGGTACGCCGACACCCGCCGCTCGAAGAAGTTCGACAGCTCCTGCACGTCCTGCAGGTCCATGAACCCGAACGGGTTGGCGGCGCCATACAGCGGTGCGATGTCGAGCTGCGCGAGCCGCCGGTCGGCGACGTGCTGCAGGTACTGGCGCATGTCCGCGGTCGACAGCCCGGACACGCCCTGGCCGAGCAGGTCCTCGGCGAACTGCGCCTCGCACTCGACGGCCTCGGCCAGCATGTCGCGGACCTGCGCGGCCAGCTCGTGGTCGAACAGGCCGGGCTCCTCGGCGCGGACGACGGCGATGACGTCGAACGCGAACGCCATGTACATCGACTCGTCGCGGAACACCCAGTTGGTGCCGGACGCGAGTCCGTGCAGCAGGCCGCGGGAACGCAGGAAGTACACGTAGGCGAAGGCGCCGTAGAAGAACAGGCCCTCGATGCATGCGGCGAAGCAGATGAGGTTGAGCAGGAACGCCCGCCGGTCGTCGCGGGTCGTCAGCTCCCGCAGCTCGCCGAGCGAGTCGATCCAGTGGAAGCAGAACTCCGCCTTGCGGCGGATCGAGGGGATGTTCTCGACCGCCGCGAACGCCTCCGCCCGCGCCGTGTCGTCCGGCAGGTACGTGTCGAGCAGGTTCAGGTAGAACTGGACGTGCACGGCCTCCTCGAACAGCTGCCGGGACAGGTACAGCCGGCCCTCGGGCGAGTTGACGTGCTGGTACAGGTTGAGGACGAGGTTGTTGGCGACGATCGTGTCGCCGGTGGCGAAGAACGCGACGAGCCGGCTCACGAGGTGCCGCTCCGCCGGGGTGAGCTTCGCCAGGTCGGTGAGGTCGGTGTGCAGGTCGACCTCCTCGACCGTCCACGTGTTCTTGATGGCGTCACGGAACCGGTCGAAGAACTGCGGGTAGCGCATGGGCCGCAACGTCAGATCCATGCCGGGGTCCAAGAGGCTCACTGGCATGCCTCGCACGACTCGGGGTTCTCCAGCGAGCACGCCACGGCGTCTTCGGGGGGCGCCACCAGCGACACCGTCGCCTGCTGGATCCTCGTCGCGGGGCGGGACCGCAGGTAGTAGGTGGTCTTCAAGCCGGCCTTCCACGCGTACAGGTACATCGAGGAGAGCTTGCCGATGCTCGGCGCGCTCATGAACAGGTTCAGCGACTGGCTCTGGTCGATGTACGGCCCGCGGGCCGCGGCCAGGTCGATCAGCGCCCGCTGCGGCAGCTCCCACGCGGTGCGGAACAGCGCCCGGGTCTGCTCCGGCAGCGCCGCGATGCCCTGCACGGACCCGTCGGCGCGCTTGATCTCCTCCCGGATCTGCGCCGTCCACAGCCCGCGGGACTTCAGCTCCCGCACCAGCGCCGTGTTGATCTGCAGGAACTCCCCCGACAGGGTCTCGCGCTTGAACATGTTGGACACCTGCGGCTCGATGCACTCGTAGCAGCCGGCGATGGAGGCGATCGTGGCCGTCGGGGCGATCGCGATGAGCAGCGAGTTGCGCAGCCCGTGCAGGGCGATGCGTTGCCGTACCGCAGCCCACCGCGACTCCTGCGCCGGGGTGATGCCCCACAGGTCCGGTTGCAGGTCGCCGCGGGCGGCCCTGGTCAGCTGATACGCCGGGTGCGGCCCGTGCCGCTCGGCGAGCTCCGCGGAGGACTCCAGCGCCGTCAGGTAGATCTCCTCGGCGATGCGCGTCGACAGCTCCCGCGCCTCTGGCGCGTCGAACGGCAGCCGCAGCGCGAAGTACACGTCCTGCAGGCCCATGACGCCGAGGCCGACCGGCCGCCACCGCGGGTTGGACGCCGCCGCCTCCGCGCTCGGGTAGTAGTTGATGTCGATGACCCGGTCCAGGAACGTGACCGCGGTGCGGACCGTGGCCCGCAGCCGCTCCCAGTCCATGCCGTCGCCGGTCAGGTGCGCGGCGAGGTTGACTGAACCGAGGTTGCACACGGCGGTCTCGCCGTCGCTGGACACCTCGACGATCTCGGTGCACAGGTTCGACAGGTGCACGACCTCGCCGGGCGTGCCGGTCTGGTTGCTGAGCCGGTTCGACGGGTCCTTGAACGTCATCCAGCCGTTGCCGGTCTGCGCCAGGGTGCGCATCATCCTGCCGAACAGGTCGCGGGCCTTGACGGTCCGCACCGCCTTCCCCTCCTGCTCCGCTGCGCGGTACGCCTCGTCGAAGGCCGCCCCGTACAGGTCGGGCAGCTCCGGCGCCCCGGCCGGGTCGATGAGCGACCAGTCCGCGTCGGCCTCGACGCGGCGCATGAACTCGTCGGGGATCCAGTTGGCGAGGTTGAGGTTGTGGGTGCGCCGCGCGTCCTCGCCGGTGTTGTCCCGCAGTTCCAGGAACTCCTCGACGTCCGGGTGCCACGGCTCCAGGTACACGCAGGCCGCGCCCTTGCGCCGCCCGCCCTGGTTCACGGCGGCCACGGACGCGTCGAGGGTGCGCAGCCACGGCACGATGCCGTTGGACAGGCCGTTGGTGCCCCGGATCAGCGCGCCCCGCGACCGTACCCGCGACCACGAGATGCCGATCCCGCCCGCGAACTTCGACAGCTTCGCCACCTGCGCGTACCGGTCGTAGATCGAGTCGAGCTCGTCACGCGGCGAGTCGACGAGGAAGCACGACGACATCTGCGTGTGTGCCGTGCCGGAGTTGAACAGGGTCGGCGAGCTCGGCAGGTACGCCAGCGACGACATCAGCCGGTAGAACCCGATCGCCTCGGCGGGGGTGGTCGACAGCCCGCACGCGACCCGCAGCAGCCAGTACTGCGGCGTCTCCACCACCAGCCGCGTCGAAGGGTGCCGCAGCAGGTACCGGTCGGCGACGGTGCGCAGCCCGAAGTACTCGAACCGCAGGTCCGCGGTGAGGTCGACGGCGTCGTCGAGCTTGCGCGCGTTGACCGCCACGAACTGCGCGGTCCCGGCGCCGATCAGCCCCTCGGCGTGCCCGACCCGGATCGCCTGGCTGAACGACGCGATGCCCTGCCCGCGGACCTCCTTGTCGAGGTACGCCGCCAGCAGCCGCGCCGCGAGCCGCGAGTACTGCGGCTCCTCACCGATCATGTCCGCCGCCGTCTGGATCGACAGCCGGTCCAGTTCCGCGGTGGTCGCGCCGTCGTACAGGCCGCTGATGGTCTTCGTCGCCACCCGCAGCGGGTCGACGTCGTCGAGGTCGTCCGCCCACCGCCCGACCGCCCGCACGATCTTGTTCACGTCGACCGGCTCGGCCGCGCCGTTGCGCTTGCGGACCTGCATCTGCGCCCGTCGCTGGACCGGCGCATCCTGCGCGGTCGTCTGCGTGAGTGTCACCCTGGTGCTCCTCTTGCTCGTCTCCGGAAAGAGGCGAACGCGGGACACGCAGGCGGGGACGGCACGGCTCGCCTGGCGGTCCGGGCACGTCACAGCCGTCGGCCGTCCCACGCGGCCTCGGACCGCCGCACCCGGTCCTCCGGCGTGCGGCGCTGCTGGCAGGTCTTCGGACTCGCGGGCACGGTCACGGCGCTCGCCGCGAACCTCCTACCGGCCGTCACTTCCCAGGCCCGGATGGCCCAGTGTTCACTCGACGGCTTTCGTTCCTGCTCACCGCTGCGGGGCAGTCCCGGTCTCGCACCGGGTTCCCTCTTGCCTCGACCGGACTGGATACCCGGCCGAACCAGCTGCGCCACGGACTATATCTGGTGGCAACCGGGAACACGCACACCACATGTCGTGCCGGCGTGTCGCATCACGATCACCGGCCGCCGGGGGTCGCCGGCGGCCAGGATCGTCCCGTGGTCACGGGTTGGCGGTCAGGCGAAGTCGAACAGCGGCGGGAAGGCGAGCACGACGATCCACGCCCAGGCGGCGTAGACCGGCAGGTGGCGGGTCTGCCACAGCTCCAGGGCGGCGAACCTGCCCTGGCGGCGGATGAAACGCAGCAGGAGCAGTGCCGAGCCGGCCAGGTTGACCAGCAGGATCACGTTTTCGCCGAGGGCGGCGGCCTTGTTGGGGGTGGTGCCGAACTCCGTCACGCGGCCGGTGATCTCGATGAGCACCAGGAAGTCGATGGCGAGGGCACTGAGCACCAAGGCGAGCTGGAGCTTGTCGAAGCCGCCGGGCGGGGCGAGGGGGTCGCGGGCGGAGATGGAGTACAGCAGCAGGCCCAGGACCACGACCAGCAGCAGGTCGAACAGGATCAGGGCCTCGCGCTCGACGTCGATGCGGGAGGCGGTGACGCCGACGGCGATGAGGAACGCGAGCAGCACCGCCGTGAACAGCGGGGTGAACAGGCGGGTCAGGACGGGGGCGATGTTCTCCACCACGCTCTGCTTGGCCTCCACCAGCCAACCGGCGACGACGACCGTCGCCATGGCGCCGCACGGGATCAGCCAATGGCTGACGAACGTCTCGGGCTGCACGCCGATGGCCTCGAACGTGCCGAACATGAACGCGGTGAGGACGCCGCCGCCGAGGGCGATGAGGACGAAGTAGACGAACACCTCGCCGGTGAAGCGGATGAAGTCCATGTGTCGGCGGGTGGAGCGCCAGTCGTCGGCGACATACGCCAGGCCGACCACCAGCCACAGCGCGATGGGCAGGTGGATGGCGGTGATGACCAGCGACTGCGAGTCCCCGCCGAGCGGATAGACGTTGGCGGCGACGGCACCGAGCACGAACAGCGTGGCGACGACCGCAATCAGCGGGCGCGACGCCCGCCGGCGCCAGGCGAGGAACCCGGCCAGCCACGGCAGGGTGAACAGGGCGATGTTGGTCGCGTAGAACACGCCGTCGTCGTCGAGGTCCATGCCGAACAGCTCCGGCACCTTGAACGTCGCGGCGGCGCCGGCGGCGCAGCCGATCATCACCCACAGGGTGCGCCGGGAGCGGGTGTCGGCGGCGGGGGTGCCGGGCTCGCCGGTGAGGACCAGCTGCTTCCACAGCCGCTCGGAGTGCTCCCGGGCGAACTCGCGGGACAGCTCGTCGAGGCTGCCCATGCGCTTGACCGCGACGAGGAACGCCTCGTCCTCGCTGAGGCCGGCGGCGACGAGCTCGTCGACGGAGCCGCGCAGGTGGTCCTCGAGCTCGTCGGCGTCGGGCGTCTGCAGCTCGCGGCGGCGTTGCACGTATTGCCGCCATTGCCCGATCTGCGCCTCGAGGCCCTCGTCCGGTGTCGTCATGACGGGCCCTCCAATGGGATGCCGGTGAAGGGGGCGCGCCAGATCTCCTTGAGCGTGTCGACGACCGTGTCCCACTGGCGGCGCTGCTCGGCGAGCTCGGCGAGCCCCTGGTCGGTGACGCGGTAATACTTGCGGCGCCGCTCCCCCGCCACCGCGTGCCAGGTCGACTCGACGTGGCCGAGCCGCTCGAGGCGGTGCAGCAGCGGATAGAGCAGGCCTTCGGTCCAGTCCAGTTCGCCGCCGGAGAGCTCGTTGATGCGCTTGAGGATGGCGTACCCATAGCTCTCGCCCTCGGCGAGGATGCCGAGCACGAGCGGCGTGGCCGACGCGGCCACCAGGTCCTTGGCAACCTTCACGGACATCACACCCCTAGAAGTACGATGCATAGTACTTCTAGGTATCAAGCTCCGCAATGATCGACTGAAGTACCTATGGATTGCATATACCGATGGCCGGTATAGTGGCGGCATGGCGATGCACGAGCCGACGTTCTACATCCTGACCGCCCTCGCCGAGCGACCCCAGCACGGCTACGGGATCATGCAGACGGTGGCCCGGCTGTCCGGGGAGCGGGTGATGCTGCGGGCCGGCACGCTGTATGCGGCCCTGGACCGGCTCACCACCGAGGGCCTCCTTGCCGTGGACCGCGAGGAGGCGCTGCAGGGCCGGCTGCGCCGCTACTACCGGCTGACCGACGCCGGGTCCGCCGCGCTCGGCGCCGAGGTGGTGCGGATGCGCGCGGCCGCGTCGATGGCCGCGGCCCGCCTGCGCACCCACGAGGCCGGCGGGTTCGCCTTCGCGCCCGGCGGCGCGTCATGAACGACAACCCGAGGCTGGAGCGCGCCTACCGGTGGCTGCTCCTCGCGTACCCGCGCCGGTTCCGGCGGGACAAGGGCACGGAGATCCTCACGACGCTGCTCGACGCGGCCCCTCCCGACCGGCGCCGCCCAACGGCGTGGGATGCCGTCGATCTGCTCGCGGGCGGTGCCCGGGCGCGGTTCCTGCCGCCGCCCGGAGCGGCCGCCGCGGTCCTCGCCACCGTCGTGGCGCTGCTCATGGGGATCGGTGCCGCCGCCGCGGCAGGCTGGCTCGGCTGGCAGGCGTCGAGCACGATGCCGTCCGCGGCGGCGAGCGCCGCGACCGCGCAGGTGGTCTTCGGGCAGCCCGCGCAGGCACCCGTGGTCGACCCCGGCGACCCGCTGGACCTGGACTGGCTCGGCGTCCGCACGGCGCCGGGCGACGAGGGCAGCACCGGCCCGCCGCCCGCGCCCGGCGCGGTCCACCTGCGTCTGCGCACCGGCACGCAGGACGTCGCCGCCGTGCTGGCCGGCGCCCGGGAGCGGTTGGCAGCGGCCGGTTGGCGCACCGACCAGCCCACCGCCGACGGTGTGTTCTGGGCCTCGAAGGGCGACCAGATCGTGCGGGTCACGGCGCTGCTCGGGGACCGCGACCCCAACGGTGGCGGCTCGTGGAGCGTCGACGACCCGGTGTATCTCATCGTGAGCGTGCACCGCCCGGCACCCACCGCCGTCACGACCCTGGCTCTCGCGGGGCTGCTCGCGGGTGCCGTCGCCGGCTGGCTCCTGGCCGCCTGGGCGCTGCACGCCAGGGCCCGGCACCGTTCCCGGCTTCGCACCGCCACCATGATCCTCGGCCTGTCGTCGGTGACCCTCGGCGTCGTCACCGTGCTGCTGCCCACCGTCGCCGGCGTCCTGGGGCTCGCCGCCATCGACGGCTGGTCGCCGCACGACTCCCTCATCGCCGCGGCGGTGCTGCGCGGTGCGAGCATCATGGCGTCCGCGGCGGGGCTCGGCCTGGCCGGCACGGCGGTCCTCGCCGCGTTCGCGCCGGCGGTCGCGGTGCCCGCCGGTCCCCTGCCGCGCGCCAAGCATCCGGTTGTGTGGCTGGTCGCGCTGAGTCTCGTGGTCGCTCTCCTCGGCCTGTCGGGTCAGATCGTCATCACGTGACCGTCAGGCGCGCAGGACGTGACCGTCAGGCGCGCAGGACGTGACCGTCAGGCGCGCAGGACGTGACCGTCAGGCGCGCAGGACGTCGAGGAGGGCGGCGAGCCCGCCGTCGCGGGTCACGGCGCCGCCGGCGCCGACGGCCGCCGCGCCCGCGTCGAGGTGGTCGCGGGCGTTGTGCGCGCCGATGCCGCCGGTGGCGACGAAGCGCGCCTCGGGGAACGGGCCCCGCAGCTCCCGCAGCCAGCCCGGCCCGAGCGACCCCGCGGGGAAGGCCTTGAGCCAGCGACAGCCGGCCCGCAGCGCGTGGTGGACGTCGGTGGCGGTGGCGACGCCGGGCAGGTGCGGCAGCCCGGCATCGTGGCTGGCGCGGGCCACGTCGGCGTCGAACCCCGGAGCGACGGTGAACGCCGCCCCGGCCGCCGCCGCGATCGCGACCTGCTCGGTGCTGCGCACGGTGCCGGCGCCGACCGGCGCGCCACGGGACGCGAGGTCCCGCAGCACGCCGACGGCGTCACCGGTCTGGATGGGCACCTCGACGACGCCCAGGCCGCTGTCCCACACGGCGCCCGCCAGCTCCACGGCCCGCGCGAGGGGAACCCCACGCAGGATCGCCATCAGCGGGCGCCCCGCAAGCAGTTCGTCGAAGCCGAGGGTCACAGCCGCTCGATCCAGAACTGGACCGACGTCGGTGGCAGGGTGACGGTGAGCACCGGGCCGGTCTTGTCGGTCAGGTTGGTGTTGCGGGCGGTCGGCGTGTACTGCTGCCCCTGGAAGGACCGGACGCTGCCGGTGTCGACGGTGTACGTCACCGTGGACAGGCTGCGGTTCGTCATGGCGAAGACCAGCTTGCCCTGCGGGGTCTTCCACGCCATGATGCGCTGCTCGGTGCGCACCGTGCCCTCGTCGACCTGGTAGCGCACCGAGTTCCACGGCAGGTACTTCACGAACCCGTGGATGCCGTTGAAGTTGCGCGGGTTGTAGTCCCAGTGTCCCTTGGCGATGTTCGGGTACTTCGTGAAGTCGTCGTCGTCATAGGGCCGCCAGAAGCCGAGCGAGTAGCCGGAGGCCTCCGAGTTGTAGGTCGGCTTGAGCGCGTGCAGCCAGAACCAGGTCGGCGAGTTCTGGAACGTCATCCAGTTCATGATGGACTGCGCGGTGTTGACCATCTTCCAGTCGCTGGTCGGCACCTGGTACTCGAACTCGTTGCTGAACACCGGTTTGCCGGCGGCGTCGCTGGTGTAGTTGTTCTGCAGCTGGTCGTTGCTGTCGCTGCCGATGCGGTGGAACGACCAGCCGTCCACCTGGGACAGTGCGGTGGCGTCGGCGCGGATGAGGGCGCCGCCCCGCCCGCGCTGGCCGTTCTCGGCGTCGGCGTGGATGAAGATGCCGGGGAACTCGGCGCGGATCTTCGGGGCGATGGCCTTGAACGCCTTGTAGTACTGGTCGTTGCTGTAGCTGCAGCAGGAGTAGGCGACGTAGTTGATGCTGGGCTCGTTCTGCAGGCTGAACATCTTCACGGGCACGCCGTTGTCGCGCAGGTACGCAAGGTCCCGCACGATCGCGTCGCCGTACTGGTCGAGCCAGCCGGGGTCGGTGGAGGCGATCGTGCCGCCGACGTAGTTGCCGTTCGACTTCCAGCCGGGCGCAGGCGACCAGTACTCGGCCGACACGCCCTCGATCCCGGACTGGGCGATCAGTTCGGCGAGCTCCGCCATCTGGGTCGGCCAGCGGCCGATGATCTGCTGCTGCGTGCTGTCCAGGCCCCGCAGGTACAGGCCGAGGGCCAGCCGCAGGTAGCGGAAGCCCCGGTCGTCGCGGATCTTCAGCAGGTCGCGGTACATGCGGGTGCGCTCGGACGCGACCAGGTCGTGCGGGACGGACGTGGTCGCCGTCGGCAGGCCGTTGTTGCCGGAGCCGATCGAGTCGGACTGGATCTCGACGCCGAGGCCGAGGATCGTCTGGCGGGGCTGGTCGTGGCGGATGACGTAGTCGGACGCGGCGGCGGCGGACGGGCCCGGCCGGACGGCGGCGCCCACGAGGGCACCAGCCGTCCCGGCGGCGGCGGCCAGGGCGGTTCGGCGGGTGAGAGGCATCAGGACTCCTTTGGAGGGGCCTCCGTGAGCGGCGGGAGGCCGAGGCGGGCCCGGGGTCCGGGCCTGAGCAGGGCGGCGGGCTGGACGGCGGTGGCGCCGCCGTCCAGGACGATCTCGGTGCCGGTGAGCAGCGCGGCACCGGAGGAGACGGCGAACGCGACGGCGGCGGCGACGTCCGCCGGCTCGCCGGGGCGCTGGGTCTCGGCGAGCCGCGCGAGGTCGGCGGGGTCCGCGACGCGGGTGAGCGCGTCGGGGGTGCCGACCCAGCCGGGGCTGATGGTGAGGGCGCGGATGCCGTGCCGGCCGTACTCCACGGCGAGCTGGCGGGTGAAGGCGGCGAGCCCCGCCTTGGCGGCGGCGTAGGCGGGGTAGCCGGGTGCGAAGACGCGGCCGTGGACCGAGCCGATGGTCACGATGACGCCCCGGCCGGCGGCGATCATGCCGGGCAGCGCGTGCCTGGCGCAGAGGAACGCGGAGGTGAGGTTGGCGTCCAGGACGGCGCGCCAGTCGGCGAGGGTCGTCTCGTGCGCGGGTGCGCCGGCCGTGACGCCGGCACAGTGGACCAGTGCCCCGACGGTGCCGAGCCCGGCGAACAGCAGGGCCACCTCGGCCTCGTCGGTGAGGTCCCCGTCGTCGCGGTCGAGGCCGGCGACCCGGTAACCGTCCGCGCGGAGCCTGGCGGCGACGGCGGATCCGATGCCGCCGGTGGCGCCCGTCACCACGGCGAGGTCAGGCACGGAACACCTCGTAGTGGGTGATCAGGTCCTCGTCGAGGGTCACGCCGAGTCCCGGGCCGTCCGGCACGACGAGCGCACCGTCCACCAGGGACGGTGGTGCCGCCAGGTCGTCGCGGAGCGGGTTGGGCAGCCGGTTGTATTCGAGGCTGGTCGCGTTGGGTGTTGCCGCGGCGAACTGCAGGGCGGCGGCGAGGCCGATGGCGGAGCCGACGCCGTGGGGTGAGACGTCGACGTGGAAGGCGGAGCAGAGTGCGGCGATGCGGCGGGCTTCGGTGATGCCGCCGGCGCGGGTGAGGTTGGGCATGACGGTGTCGGCGGCTCGGGCGAGCAGGAGGTCGCGGTAGCCGTATCGGATGAATTCGCTTTCGCCGGTGACGACGGGGATCCGGACGGCGGCTCTGACTTCGGCGAGGCCGGCGACGTCGTCGGTGGCGAGGGGTTCTTCGAGCCAGCGGACGCCCAGGTGTTCCAGGGCGTGGCCGAGGCGGATGGCGGTGTTGACGTCGTAGGCGCAGTTGAGGTCGACGTGCAGGGCGGCGCGGCCGTCGAGTGCGTCGGCGACGGCGGTGGCGTGGGCGAGGTCGGTGGTTTCGCCGCGGCCGAGTTTGAGTTTGACGGCGTGGAAGCCGTTGTCCACGAAGGACAGTGCTGTTTGGGCGGACTGTGCTGTGGAGGGCAGGAATGGGATGGGTGAGGCGTAGACGGGCACGGTGGTGCGGACAGGGCCGCCGAGCAGCCGGTGGACCGGTTGCCCGGCGGCCTTGCCGCGCAGGTCCCACAGGGCGAGGTCGACCCCGCTGATCGCCTCGAGGTAGAACCCGCCGGTGCGTCCGGCGCCGGCCTGCGCGCCGAACATGAGCTCCCACAACGCCTCCGACGCACCCGCGTCCCGGCCGACCAGCATCGGGGCCAGCAGCTGCCCGACGATGGTCGCCGTCACGCGCGGCTCCGGCAGCCCGTACGCCTCGCCGATCCCTTCGAGACCGTCAACCGTTCGGATACGAACGAGGGTGGTGTACTGGCCCAGCCGTGGCATGACGCGATGACTGGAGGCCGGGGTGAGCAGCCATTCGGGGACCTCGTCGTACATTCCCGCGAACGGTGCGGCGAGCGCGACGGCTTCGACGGAGGCGATGGTGAGCTTCATTTGATGAGGGCGTTCATCCGGTCGCGGGCGGAGGTGAGGGCCTCCTTGGGGTTCTTCTTGCCGATGAGGATCGACTGGACCTCTTCGGCGAGGACCTTCTCCATCTGGGAGAACTGCGGGTAGACCCAGAACGGGCTGGCACTGGAGTTCGCGCCGATCCGCTCGGTGAAGTCGTTCGCGAACTTGTCGTTCTTCACCACCGGGTCGGCGAGGCCCGAGGTGGTGGTCGGCGGCAGGCCGGTCTTGGTGAACCAGTCGATGCTGTAGGCCTTGTCGGTGGTGACCGTCTTGGCGTAGTTCGCCGCGGCGGCCGCGCCGGCGCCGTTGACGACGGCGATGACCTGGCCCCAGGCGAGGTGCCGGGGTTTGTCGCCGGAGTTCTTCACCGGCCTGGCGATCGGCACCATCTTGGCGGCGAGGTCCTTGTCGGGTGAGGACTTGGTGACGGTCGCCTTGCCGCCGATGGCGTCTTCGTAGAAGGCGGTCTTGCCCTGGGACATGAGGGCGCGGGCGTCGACGCGGTTGACGTCGGGGGCGATGAGTTTCTGGTCGTAGAGCTTCTTGTACCAGGTGAGGGCCTCGACGCTGCCGTCGTCGCCGATGACGACCTTGTTGCCCGCCACGATCGGGGAGCCGAACTCCCACATCCACGGGATGATGTCCTTGAGCTGGTCGACCTTGGTCATGCCGGCCCAGGGCACGATCCCGCCGCCGAGGCCCTTGACCGCGGTGAGCGCCGCCTCGAACTCCGCGACGGTCTTCGGCGCGGAGGTGACGCCGGCCCTGGTGAGCAGTTCGGTGTTGCTGATCAGCCCGATCCCGGCGAACGTCCACGGCAGCCCGTACTGCACGCCGCCGGACTGCCCCAGTGCGAGGGCGGCCGGGGCGTAGTCCAGACCGGCGGCGACGCTCTTGAGATCGAGGAGCTTGCCGGTGGCGGCGAGGGTGGCCAGCCACGCCACGTCCAGCTGCACCGCGCCGGTCAACTGTCCACCCTGGACCTGCAGCAGCAGCTGGTTGAGATAGTCGTTGTACGGATACGAAGGAGTACTGATCTTCACGCCCGCGTTGGCGGCGGAGTACTTCGCGATGGCGTCCGTCATCGGCTGCTTCGTCACGGCCTCGTTGAACGACCACGACGTCAGCGGGAACTCCTTGACGCCGTCGTCCTTGAGGCCTTCGGTGCCGGCGGGAGCGGGCGTGTTCGTCGAGGGGGCGCAGGCGGCCAGGGCGCCGAGCCCGAGCAGGCCGAGGGCGGATCTTCTGGTCAGTGAAAAGGGCATGGTGGCTCCAGGAAACGGGGTGTGGGGGTGTTCAGCCCTTCACGGCGCCGGAGGTGAGGCCGGCGACGAGGTAGCGCTGGAGGATGGTGAAGCCGATGACGACGGGCAGGGACACGACCAGGGAGGCGGCCATCAGGTCGGGCCAGGCGGTCTCGAACTCGCCGAGGAAGGTGTTGACCAGACCGGGCGGCAGGGTCTGCTTGTCAGGTCCGGCGAGGGTCAGGGCGAAGATGAAGTCGTTCCAGCCGCGGATGAACGCGAACAGGCCGGTCGCGACCAGCCCCGGCAGCGACACCGGCAGCAGGATGCGGTGGATGATCGCGCCCTGCCCGGCGCCGTCCACCTTGGCGGCCTCGATGAGTTCGTCGGGGATGGTGTCGAAGAACCCTTTGAGCATCCACACGCACAGCGGCAGGGTGAACGTGGTGAACGACAGGATCAGCGCCAGATACGAGTTGATCAGCCCGACCTGCGAGAACACCAGGTACAGGGTGATCAGCAACAGCGCCTGCGGGAACATCTGCGACGCCAGGACCAGGTACATCAGCGAACGGCGGCCCCGGTACCGGAACTTGGCGAACGAGTACCCGGTGTAGGCCGCGACGATGACGGTCAGCACCGCCGTGACCGTCGACACGATCAGGCTGTTGGTCAGGTACCGCAACAGCTTCGGGTTGTCGAAGATCGCGGTGAAATGATCGAAGGTGACCCGGTCGGGGATGAAATGCGGCGGGAACCGGAACACGTCATGCGTCGGCGTCAACGCCGTGACCAGCACCCAGTACACCGGCCCGAACGCGAAGATCCCGATCAGCGCAACGGTCATGGCGGGGGCGAGGGTGCGCGGGCGGCGCGGCTTGCGGGTCGGCGCTCGCGGCGTCGGCACGGTGCGGGTGGGGCGCTCCTGGGTCATGGTCACGCGCGCTCACCCCGCTCCGACATCCGCAGGTAGACGACGACCAGGGCGAGGATCAGGACCAGCCAGAGTGCGCCGAGCGCGCTGGCGGTACCGAGGTCGAAGGCCTTGAACGCGGTGTCGTAGACGGCCACGGCGAACGTCGTCGTGGAACCCGCCGGGCCACCGCCGGTCAGCACGTAGATCATGTCGAAGTGCTGCACGTTCCAGATCACCTCCAGCAGCACGACGATGCCGAGAATCCCCCGCAGGTGCGGCAGCGTCACATGCCAGAACCGGTTGATCGCACCCGCACCGTCCAACGCCGCCGCCTCGTGCAACGCCACCGGTACCGTCTGCAGACCGGCGAGGAGCATCACCATGATCCACGGGAAACTGGCCCAGCTCTTCGCCACGATGATCGCGGCCATCGCCGTGCCCGGGCTGCCCAGCCACACGATCGGCTCGCCGACCAGGTGCAACTGGACCAGGAGGCCGTTGAGCAGGCCGTAGTTCGCGTTGAAGATCCACAGCCAGACGAACGACACCACCACACCCGGGATCACCCACGGCATCAGGAACAACCCGCGCAGCACCGCCCGGCCACGCAGCTTCGCGTTGAGGGCCAATGCCAGGGCGAACCCGATCACGACCGGCGCCACGGTCGCGCCGGCGGTGAAGACCACGGTGTGCTGCAGGATCGGCCAGAAGTTCTGGTCCAGCACCGTTCGGAAGTTGTCCAGGCCGACGAACGAGCGGCCGGGCAGCACCAGACTCTGGTCGAACAGGCTGGTGGTGAGGGCGCCGAGGAGGGGGTACAGCACCACGGCGCCGAGCAGGGCCAACGCGGGCAGCGTCAGCAGGAAGCCGAACGTGCGGTCGCTCAGACCGCCACGAACATTCATGTGGTACCTCAGTCGTCATCCAGGTCGATGAGGGAAGGGTCGAGGGTCGCGCGCAGCTCGACGCCCAGCTGCCACTCGACGTGGTCGCGGGCGGCCTGCTCGGCCTGCTCGGCGTCGCGGCGGCGCAGTGCGTCGAGGATCGCGGAGTGCTCGCTGATGACCTGATCCCAGGCGGGCTCGACGCGCACGCCGATGCGGTAGTGCTGCACGCGCAGCAGGGCCAGGTCGGTGAGCTCGCGCAAGGTCGCGTAATGGGTGGCGTCGGCGATGCCCGTGTGGAACCGCCGGTTGAGCGTGGACAGGTCGCGGTGGTCGCCGTCGACGAGCCGCTGCCGCATCTGCTCGTGCATCTGCTGCAGCTCGGCGAGCTCGGCGTCGCTGACGGTCGTGGCGGCCACGCGGGCGGCGAGGCCCTCGAGGGCGCCACGGGCGAGGTAGACGCCGCGCATCTCCCGCAGCGACAGCGGCGCGACCTGCGCGCCGGCGTGCGGGTTCGGCTGCACGACGAGGCCCTGGGTGGTGAGCCGCTGCACCGCCTCCCGCAGCGGGATCTTGCTGGTGCCGAGCTGGCGGGCCAGGGCGTCGACGTTGACCCGCTCGCCGGGCTTCAGCTCGCCGCTGAGGATCGCGTCACGCAACCGCTCGTAGACGAGATCGGCCTTGGTCTGGAATCCCGCGAGCGCCATGCGTTCCACTCCCCCGGTTCGGCGAAAGTATACTATCTACCTTGTGCGGATGAGTGTGACACGGAGATCCGGCGACGGACAAGCCCTCATCGTGGGTTTCGGCGAGGCGATGGTGCTGTTCCAGCCGGCCGGCGGCGCACCGCTCGAAACCTGCGGCTCCGCGACCGTGCACGTGGCCGGCGCGGAGCTGAACCTGCTCGCCGCGGCCGCCCGCGCCGGCGCGCGCACCGGGTTCTGCAGCCGCGTCGGCGCCGACCCCTTCGGCCGCCGGGTGATCTCGGCCGCGTCCTCGCTCGGCGTCGGCACCGGCCTGGTCGCCGTCGACGACACCCGGCCGACCGGGCTGTTCGTCAAGGACGTGCGACCCGACGGCGCCCGCCGCGTCCACTACTACCGGGACGGCTCGGCCGCCTCCGCTCTGTCCACGGCCGACGCCTCCCGCGCCCTCGCCGCCACGCCGTCCGTCGTCGCCGTCTCCGGTCTCACGGCCGCACTCGGGCACGGGCCGCGCCGGGCCGTGACGCACCTCGCCAGGCAGGCGCACGCCCGCGGCATCGCCGTTGCCCTCGACCCCAACCTGCGGCCGGGCCTCCCACCGGTGACCGACCTGCTCACGTCGTTGGTGCCGTTCACGACGTACCTGCTGCTCGGCCTCGACGAGGCGGTCCCCCTGTTCGGCACCGACGACCCGGCGTCGGTGTTCACGCGGGCGGCGGCGGCCGGCGTGACGGAGGTGGTCCTGAAGGCCGGCGCCGACGGCTGCTGGCACGCGGGCGGCAGCCGCTCCGAGAGCCCCCGCCACCTGCCGTCGGCCGCCGCGACGGTCGTCGATCCGGTCGGCGCGGGCGACGCCTTCGCCGGCGCATACCTGGCCGCCCGCCTCGCCGGCCTGCCCCGCGCGGCGCCGCCTGGCTCGGCACCCGGTTCGCCGCCGGCGTCGTCGCCTCCCACGGCGACACCGACGGCCTGCCGCCGGCACCGTCAGCCGCCGCCCTGCTCACGGAGGCCGCCAGGGTCGCCGCCAGCGGCCGGACTCATCCGCCCACAGACCTCCGCTCGTCACCGATCTGATCCCCGGATTGCGAGGAGTGCGAGGGACGCGGCGTGCCGGGGCGGGCCTCGGCGTCGAGTGTGTCAGCGCCTCGCCGTCGGCGGTCGGGTCGCGGACCGTGAAGTCGGCCGCTCCGCCGGGGGCAGGATGCACGCGTCGGGTGCCACGAACGCCATTGACAGGCTCAGGCGGGACGTTCGATCAGCTGGATGATCGGCAGCTCGCGGTCGGTCTGCTCCTGATAGCGGGCGAACCGGGGCGCCGCCGCGATGATCTGCTGCCAGGCCTGCTCCCGTGGCGCCCCGTGCAGCTGCTCGGCGGTCACGGCGACGATGCGGCCGTCGACCTCGATGCGGACCCGGTCGGGGTGCGCGGCGACGTTGTAATACCAGGCGGGGTTGTCCGCGGCTCCGTTGGCGGACGCGACGACGAGCCGTGCGCCGTCAGGGCCTGGGAACCAGCCGACCGGGGTGACGCGCTCGGCGCCGCTGCGACGGCCGACGGTGAGCAGCACGAGCGTGTTGAAGCCCATCATCGCGCCGCGCTTGCGGACGCGCCGGGCCATCAGCGTGTTCGCCCAGCGCATGAGCCGTCCTTTGGGTTGACGGTTGCCACGGGTACCCCGGTGGGTGTCGAAGCTCATCGGTTTCTCCTGTCCGGTTGCCGGGCCGGCCTGAGCAGTTAGCAGGTGCCACCCGGATGGCATCCCCGGCCCTCGCCGGCGAGACGTTCGAGCAGCGGCGCCAGGGTCCTGCGCTCCGCGTCCGTGAGCCGGTGCAGGATGATGTTGCGCTCCGCCACTGCCGCGGTGATCCGGTTGCGCAGCGCCGTGCCGGCGTCGGTGAGTGCGAGCAGCTTCACCCGGCGGTCCTCCCCCGGGACCCGCGCCACCAGTCCGCGCTCCTCCAGCTGGTCGGCGAGATTCGTGACGTAGGAGCGGTCACAGGCGAGCTGTTCAGCGAGGTCACGCATCGGCGCCGGGTGGGTGAGCAGCACGATCGCCCGGGCGAGAGGCATCGGCAGACCGACCGCGGCGACCGTGGCGGCGAAGTCGGCCTTCGCCTGCTCGGCGATGTCGACCAGCAACCGCACCAGCCGCCCCGCCTCGGCGAACCGCGCCTCCTGATCGCTCACGAGCGTCAGATTACTACACCAACTCAACAGTTGACTGACTCACGCATTCGAGCGGACGCCGGCCGGGTCACTCGTATTGGTTGCGGGCGCGGGGCAGGCCCACAGCGCGACACGGTACGGACCCGCGCCAGTGCGGCCGCGGGCGCGGGGTGCGGTAGCATCGACGCGGCACGATGCCATGGGAGCCGGCCGGTGCAGTCACCGCCGTGCGTGGGCGGATCCGCGCACGACCGTCTCCCAGGAGTGCTCATGTCGTTGAGATCGACGCTGTCCGTCCTGCTCGCCGCGGCACTGGTCGCGGTCACCTTCGTCGTCGCCCGGCCCGCCATGTCGGCGGCGGCGCCCGTGCGGATCATGCCGCTCGGCGACTCCATCACCGCCGGGCCGGGTTGCTGGCGGGCCAAGCTGTGGCAGCGGTTGCAGACCAGTGGGTACGCGAACGTCGACTTCGTCGGCGGGGTGTCCGACGGTGGCGGGTGCAACCCGGGGTACGCGTACGACTTCGACCACGAGGGGCACGGCGGGTACTCCGCGACCGGGATCGCGGACAACAACCAGCTGCCGCCGTGGCTGAGCGCGGCCCGGCCCGACGTGGTGCTCATGCACCTGGGCACGAACGACATGTGGGGCGGATACATCCCGCTGGCGACGAAGCTGGCCGCGTTCACGAAGCTGGTCGGGCAGATGCGGGCGAACAACCCGGCGGTGAAGGTCGTCGTGGCGCAGATCATCCCGATGAGCGCGGGAGCCTGCGCGACGTGCCCGGCGGACGTGGTCGCGTTCAATGCCGCGATTCCGGGGTGGGCGGCGGGGCTGACGACCGCGCAGTCGCCGATCGTCGTCGCCGACCTGTGGACGGGCTTCGACGCGATCGCGGACACCGGCGACGGGGTACACCCGAACGACGCCGGCTTCACGAAGATGGCGAACGCCTGGTTCCCGGTGCTCACCCGGGTCCTCGACGGCGGGGTCCAGCCCACAGCGAGCGCATCCCCGTCCCGGTCGGCAAGCGCGTCCCCGTCGACAAGCCCGTCACGGAGCCCGTCGGCCAGCGCTTCAGGTCGCTGCGCCGCCACGTACCAGGTGATCTCGCAGTGGGGCGGGAACTTCCAGGGTGAGGTCGCGGTGCGGAACACCTCCACCACCGCCTCCACGGGGTGGACGGCGACCTTCACGTTCACCGGCGGCCAGCAGGTCAGCCAGGCATGGAACACCGCCGTCGCGCAGGGCGGCGCGACCGTGACGGCCCGCAACGTCACCTACAACGGCGTGCTGGCGCCCGGCGGGTCGGCGTCGTTCGGGTTCCTCGCCAGCTGGAACAACAGCAGCAACCCGCTCCCGGCGGTCACCTGCACGCTGAGCTGAGCGCACCAGTGTGCCGGCCCGGGTGTTCCACGGGCTCGAACCGGGGCCCGGGCCCGGCACGCTGTGAGCAACCAGCGGACCTCAGTACACAGGAGCGCGTCATGCCCACGATCCACCTCAGCGAGACGACCACGGCGACGCCGGAGCAGTTCGTCGCCGGGCTCACCGACTTCGGGCCGGGGCGGCAGCAGCTGTTCGGCAACAGCGCCGACGAATACCTCAAGGTGCACGACCTGGGCCCGGACCGGGCCGACGTCACGGAGGGTTCGGGCGGCATCTGGGAGCGGCTGCGGTACGACTGGTCCGACCCGCACCGGGTGGTGATGACGACCGTCGACTCCAACATCTGGGGCGGCGCGTCGGGGCACACGTACACCTTCACCAGGCGCCCGGACGGGACCACCGGCGTCGACGCGGTCGTGGTCCGGCAGGGCCGCAACGTGCGAGGGCGGATCATCGGGTTTCTGCTCGGCACCGTCGCCAAGGGTCAGCTGCAGAAGGCACTGAGCCGCACGGTGAAGGCCATCGAGGCCCGGAACGCGACGCCATGACGGAGCCACGGCACTGAACGGACACGAAGGCCGGCACCGTTCATCAACGTGCGGTACCCGGCGTGACCGCCCGTGGCAGACGGGTCACCGGTCGAAGCGCAGGGAGCCGATGGCGAGGTCGAGGGCCGCCTCCAGGTGGTCGGTGCGGCCGGTGGCCAGGAGCAGCAGGACGCCGCCCTGAATGCCGGCCAGCAGGGCCGCGGCGGTGCGGTCGGCGTCCACGGCGGCGGCGACGTCGCCGGTGGACTGCATCGCGCGGATGCCGGTGGCGATCGCGGCCTGCCAGCGGTGCATGAGCCCGGTGACGACGGCCTGGGCCGCCGGGGTGCGGCGGGCGGCGTGGCCCAGCAGGACGTTGAGGGGGCACTGGGTGCCCTGCTCGCGGTAGCGCACGACGAGGCGGTCCCGCCACTGCTCCCACGCGGGCCAGGTGGTGAGCTCGCCGAGCATCGGCTGCTGATCGTCGAGGACCCGGTCGGCCTCGTACTGGGCGACCGCGAGCAGCAGCTCCTCCTTGCCGCCCGGGAAGTAGTGGAACAGCTGGCTCTTGCTGGTGCGGGTGTGCGCCATCACGTCCTCGAGGCGAACCTCGTCGACGCCGTGCTCGCGGATCTCGGCGGCGGCGCCGGCCACGATCCGGGACCGGGTCTGCTCGCCCTTGCTCGTCAGCGTGCGGGTCATCGGTCCTCCAGAACTGCCTGTGAACGTTCGGCGGAGGCACGGCGCACGCCGACCGCCGTGCCTCCGTGCCGCCGTGCGTCAGGTGCCGAGGCCGGTCGCGCGGGCCATGTACCCGGCATACCAGACGGGCCAGTCGGCGTCATGGTGACCGAGTTCCTTCTCGTATTCGCCGTGCGCGGCGGCCGCGTCCCGCAGCGCCTGCTCCACCTCGGCGGCCGAGGTGTAGACGACCTGCTCCACCCGGCCAGGGATCCGAGACGTGACCTCTGCTCCTTCCGGGGTACCTGTCGGCAACTGTGGTCCGTCCGGCCCGCGGTCGCCCCAGGGACACACCCTGGCCGGATCCCGGGGGTCAGCCGTTGAACACCGGCGGCGCGTAGCCGGCGGGCTTGTCACCGACGCCGAGACCCGGGTTGACCAGCCACGACTGGTACTGCGGGGTGAACATGCCGTAGGGCATGGCCAGCTGCGGCGCGCCGGCCTCGTCGAGGCGGCGGCGGTGCTCGGCCGGGAGCTCGAAGTCCAGGGCCGCGAGGTTGCCGTCGAGCTGCTCGACGCTGCTGGCGCCGATGACGGCGGACGCAACGCCGGGCTGGGTGACCACCCAGTTGATCGCCACCTGGGCCATGCTGCGGCCCAGTTCGAGCGCGACCGCCTCCAGGGCGTCGATCACCTTCCAGTCGCGGTCCGGGACCTCGCGGCCACCGCCGGCGGTGGCGAGGCGCCCGGGACCGGTGAGGCCGCCGGCGCCGCGGCGGTACTTGCCGGTGAGCAGGCCACCGCCGACCGGGCTCCACGCGGTCAGGCCCATGCCGAGCGTCCGGGCCATCGGCACGTACTCCGGTTCGATCCCGCGCGCGATCAATGAGTACGGCAGCTGCACCGTGACCATCGGGGTGAGGGCGTGCGCCTCGGCGTAGCTCTGCGCGCGGGCGGCGTACCAGGCCGGGACGTCGGACAGGCCGGCGTAGCGGATCTTCCCGGCCCGCACCAGGTCGTCGAAGGTCTGCACGACCTCCTCCACGGGCGTGATGCGGTCCCAGGTGTGCAGCAGGTACAGGTCGAGGTGGTCGGTGCCGAGGCGGCGCAGCGACGCGTCGAGGGCGCGGACGAGGTGCTTGCGGCCGTTGCCGCCGGCGTTGGGGTCCGACGGGTCGACGCTGTTGGTGAACTTGCTGGTCAGCACGAGCCGATCGCGGACGCCGGCGCGGGCGATGAGCCGGCCGAGGATGCGTTCGCTCTCCCCCGCCGTGTAGAAGTCCGCGGTGTCGATGAAGTTGCCGCCGGATTCGAGGTACCGGCGGAACATGGGCTCCACCTGCTCCTCTGTCTTTCCGTAGGCGGCGTGGAAGCCGTCGACGCCGAAGTTCATGGTGCCGAGCGCGAGCCGGCTGACCCGCAGTCCGGATCGGCCGAGCAGGTAGTAGTGGTGCATGAGGCCCCTCCGGGGTCGTCGGATCGTCGGTCCGACTGTGCCTCCGGAAAAATGGACCCGCCAGTCCAGAACTCGAGGCACCGACGATGCGGGCCGGGGCGGCGCCGGACGTGATCGCCGGAACGCCTGACCCGGCCGGTATCGCCGCCATACGCTGATTCGTGGTGAGAGTGTGACGGGCGGGATGCGATGACCACGGTGCTGCTGGCCGACGACGACCAGGGTGTGCGGACCATGCTGTCGATCGTGCTGGGCACCGCGGGTTTCGAGGTCGCCGCCCACCAGGACGGGGAGTCCGCGCTGCAGGACGCGCTGCACCGGGTCCCCGACGTCGCGGTGCTGGACGTGTCGATGCCCGGCATGTCCGGCCTCGACGTGTGCCGGGTGCTGCGGGCGCATCCGCAGACCGCGCACGTGCCGATCGTGCTGCTGACCGCGCTGGGCCAGTGGCTGGACGTGTCGTCGGGGTTCGACGCCGGCGCCGACGACTACGTGGTCAAGCCGTTCAGCCCGAAGGATCTGCTGCACCGCATCGAGCGGCTCCTCGACCCCGCCGTGCCTCACATGTAGGTCATCGGGCAGCCGTAGCGCAGCGAGTGCTCGGCCGCCTGCCGGTACACCGCGACGTAGAACGTGACGGGGTCCTCGATGCTGTTGCTCAGCGCCAGCGTGCCCCGCGGCAGCGCAACGGGCAGCCCGACCTCCGCGGCCATCGGCGCCACCAGGTCCAGCGCGCGGTGCGCGCTGAGCACCACGGTCTGCTCGTCGTCGTACGCGTTGCCGGCCGGCAGCCTGATCAGACCGTCGAACGGCACCGGGACCAGCATCGCCGCCTCGAGCACGTCCCCGGCGCCGTGCCGGTCGCACAGCCGCGCGAAGCCGTCCATCGGCGGCGAGATCTTCTCCTCGAAGCTGTCCTGCGGCGGCACCGTCAGCGACTGGCCCGCGTAGGGGTCGAGGCCGCGCTCGGCGAGGGCGCGGTCCAGCAGCGTGCGGAGGACGTCGTCGTGTGCCCAGCTGTCGGGCCCGACGTCGACGAGGTACATGCCCATGCCGGCACGGTACCGGCACCGCCGGCGCCCCCGTGCGTTGCGTTCCGTGCAACGCCACCGCGAACTGCTCACCACCGGCCGCGCCGGACCGCTCAGCGAGCAGCAGCAGCGCATGGTCACCGTCACCCTGCCGGCGACCCTGCCGCCCGACGGCGCACGCACCGCGACCCGCCGCCGGTCCACCGGCGCCGGGCGTGCGGCCGTGATCCCCGGTGCAGGTGCCACCCTGGGCGAGGAGGCGGCGCGGACCGGGTGCTGTCAGGTCGGCCGAGGCTGACCGGCGCGGAGTTCGACCGCATCGAGGCGACGATCATCGGGCGTTCCCCGCCGCGGAGAGGCGGTGCAGACCGCGCCGGCGCACCCGGCGCGGTTGCCACGGCCGGTGCCGGTCTCCGCACGTCGGTTCCTGCCCTCCGGGCGCGGCACCGCTGGCACCCGATCCCTGTCGATCCGGCAGACCGGCATCGTCGACGGCACGGACCTGGCGTTCGGCGGCCCGTGCCCGGACAGGGCGGATCCGCGCCGGGACCCGGTCGCGACGGCGCCGGCTTGGCGGAACGTCGTCCGAGCCGCGCCTCACAGGCCCGCCGGCAGGCCGGTCGCCGAGGGCGTGGCGGTGGACGTGGACGGGGGCAGGGGGCGGGTGGCACCGGCGATCAGGATGGCGACGACCTGCAGGGCGGCGACGACGAGCAGGGCGCGCAGGATGGTGACGTGGCCGGCGACCATCCCGATCAGCGGGGGCCCGGCGAACGAGGCGAGCTTGCCGACGGTGGAGACGACGGTGACGCGGGCGGCGGCCTGGCCGGGGTCGTCGGCGCCGGCGCTCATCCCGACCGGGTAGCCGAACGCGGTGCCGACGCCCCACAGCAGCGCGCCGGCGAGGGCGGTGGCCAGGTTGGGGCCGAAGATGAACAGCAGCAGGCCGGCGATCGTGACGGCGCCCAGGGCACGCAGGACGGCGACCCGGCCGTAGCGGTCGAGCAGGCCACCGCCGAACCAGCGCACGGCGGTCGTCGCGGCCAGGTAGACGGCGTAGCCGAGGCTGCCGACCGCGGCGGCGGCGCCGTGGTCGTCGATGAGCGCGACGGCGATCCAGTCGCCGGCGGCGCCCTCGCCGAACGCGAACGCGAGCACGAACAGCCCGATGAGGATGGTGCGCGGTTCCCGCCACGCCCGCAGCGAACCCCCACCGGGTGCCGCCGGGCAACCGGCGGCTCGGCGAGGTAGTCGCGGGCCGCCACGGGCACGGCCACGATCACCAGGAGCGCGACGGCGGTCAGGTGCGCCGCGACCGGGACGTGCAGCGCGACGAACGCCGCCGCGACGGCCGCGCCGGCGACGGTGCCGGCGGCGAACGCGGCGTGGAAGCGAGGCATGACCGACCGGCCGATCCGGCGCTCGACCTCGGCGCCCTGGACGTTCATCGCGACGTCCCACACCGACATGGCGAAGCCGATCACGAGCAGGCCGGCGACCAGGACGAAGCGGCCTGCCGCCGGACCCGGCAGGTCGGCGAGGCCGGTGACGACCAGCCCGCCGCCGGTCACGACCGCCGCGGCGGCGACGGTGCGGCGCTGGCCGAGCCTGGCCAGGACCGGGCCGGAGAACGGCCGCGACACGAGCGAACCGGCGGCGGCGCCGAGCAGCACCCAGCCGAGCCCTGCCGGGCTCAGGTGCAGGTGGTCCCGCAGCTGCGGGATCCGGGCGACCCAGCTCGCCAGCAGCAGTCCGCAGGCGGCGAACACGACGTACGTGGCGCGGATGGCGGCGTTCAGCGGCATGGCGGGGCTCGCAGTCTCGCGTGGCAGCGTCCCGGCGGGAGCTGATCGAGCCGGACGGTAGGGGCGAGAGCGCTCTCAGGACAAGGATGCGGTGCTGCCGCGCAGGACGGCCTCGACCGCGAACCGCCGCCGGAGCCCGGCCGGGACGTCGCCGTCCAGCAGGAGACGGGTCGCGGCCGCCGCCATGTCCTCCACGGGCACGCGCATCGTGCTCAGCGGCGGGTTGGCGCACACCGCGGCCAGGCTGTCGTCGAAGCCGATGACGTTGACGTCCTGCGGGACGCGCCGGCCGGTGGCGGTGACCGCCTGGACCGCGCCGGCGGCCATGAGGTCGCAGGCCACGAACACCGCGTCGACGTCCGGGTACCGGTCGAGCAGGTGCCGGGCGGCGTCGTGGCCGTGCTCGCGCAGGAAGTCGCCGCCGTCGACCTCGATGCGGGGCAGGCCGAGACGCTGCACGGCCTGCACGTAGCCGGCCCGGCGGTCCAGCGCGCAGGTGCTGGCGTCGGGTCCGTGGATCGCCGCGATCCTGCGGCGGCCGAGCCGGTGCAGGTGCTCGACCGCGGCAGCCGCGCCGCCGAGGTTGTCCGCCTCCACCGCCGGCACCGACGCCGCCGTCGCCACCACCGACACCGCCCGCGGGCACCGCCGGTGGAACCGGGCCGCGAGCGCCGGTGGGACGTTCGTCAGGATCGCGCCCAGGGTGGCCTTCGCCGCGATCGCGTCGATCGCCGCGGCGGCGCCGTCCTCACCGACCGCGTGCATCCGGACCGGCACGTCCTCGGGCTCCAGCACCGACATCACGCCGGCCAGGACCCTGCTGTAGTACGGATGCGTCCCCAGCCGGCCGATCGACGCACTGAACGTGACCGCGATGACGTCCACCACCCGCTGCCGGCCGGATGCAAGGGCCCGTGCCGTCGGGTTGGGCAGGTAGCCCAGCGCGGTGATCGCGTCGTGCACCCGTGCCCGCACCGGCGCGGAGGCGCCGGGCTCGTTGTTGATGACCCGGGACACGGTCGCGCGGGACACGCCCGCCGCCCGGGCGACGTCCTCGATCGTCGGCCGGGTCCCGCTCATCGGAGGGTCGCGATCCCGGCGAGGACGAGGTCGACGCCGGCGAGGAACTGCTCGCGGTCGTCGTGGTCGCGCAGCTGGGCGGCGACGCTGCGGGTGAACGGGTACTCGTCCGGGTCGAGGTCGGCCGACGCCGCGGCGAGGACTGCGGTGCGGTCCGTGCCCGGCTCCTGCGAGCGGGCGAGCGCCGCGTTCTGCCCGGCGACGCCGAGGATGTAGTTCAGCACCGCGGACGCGGCGCCGAACTGGGCGGCGGCGGGGACGCCGAGGGCCTGCAGCTGCCGGCCGACGCGCTCGAAGAGCCGCAGGACCGAGCGCTGTGACGGCATACGGGTCAGCTGCGTGCCGGCCCACGGGTGGGCGTCGATCGCGTCGAACACGCCGAGCGCGACCGCCCGGATCGTGGCCCGCGGGTCGTCGCCGGTGACGCCGGCCGCCATCGCGGCGCCGAGGACGGCGTCGGTGGCGGCGATGAGCAGCTCGTCCTTGTTCGCCACGTGCCAGTAGATGGCGCCGGGGCCCGTCCTCAGGTGCGCGGCGAGCGCGCGGAACGTCAGGCCGCTCTCCCCCGCGACGTCGAGCAGCGCGACGGCGGCGGCGACGATGCGCTCGCGGGACAGCGCGTCCGTCCTGGTTGCCATGCACGCATCCTCACATAGCTGGAACGCCGTTCCAAGACGTGATCTCCGTGTGCCTCAGGTCACAGCGCCGTGCGGTCACGTTCCGGCGGGCCGGCTCGTCCTCAGCGCACACAACCCCCGTCGAGGAGGACGCATGTTCGCCGCCTACGTCACGCTCACCGTGCTCGCCGTGGTTTTCAACGGCAGCGCCGCCGTCACGTACCTGATCGGCCACGACTACCCGAAGACGCAGGCGGACATGAAGCGGGTGCCGCGGTCGTGGGTGCCGGTGCTGGGCTCGCTGCTGGCGGCGGGGACGCTGGGGCTGCTGGCCGGGTTCGCGGTGCCGCTGCTCGGCGTCCTCGCGGCCGCGGGCCTGGTGCTGTACTTCATCGGCGCGTTCGCCGCGCACCTGCGCGTGGGCTCCCGGCAGCTGGTCGGCCCGGCCGTGTTCCTCGCCACCGCGGTCGCCGCGCTCATCGTGAACGTGGCCCACACCTGGTGAGCATGTCGAGGATCCGGTGGGCGCCCGCGTGCGTCGAACCCACTGAACGGTTCCGCGACGAGATGGAGTATGCCGTGCGCAACAGATTCGGGCAGACCCTCGCGGGTGTGACGGCCGTCCTCGCGCTGGCGACCGCCTGCGCACGTGGTGACGTCGCCCGCGACCCGGCGGCCGCGGTGACGGGCCATCCGGTCGCCGCCCCCGCGGATGCCAGGGACGTCGAGGTCTACGTGCAGGTGCTGCGCCGATACCTCGGCACGCCGAACGAGAACTCGTTCCCCGAACGCACGTTCCGGAAGGTCTTCGTCCTCGACCGCACGGTGCCCGGCATCGGCGATCCGCAGCCGCACCAGGCCCCGCGCGACGCCATCCCCGGCGACACCCAGCAGCGCATCGCCGGCGCCCTGGCCGACCTCGGCCCGGTGTCGTTCGTGGCGGACCGGGACTCGGTGATCGAGACGGAGGGCGGCTGCGGCGTCGTCAAGGACGAGGGCATCCTGATCACCCTCGGGCCGGTCGACGGGCGCGGCGACCGGGTCGAGGTCGGCATCAACGGATACGTCGCCTGCCTCGGCGCCACCTGGCTGACCTACATCGTCGAGCACACCGCCGGCACCGGCTGGCGGGTCACCGGCACGACCGGTTCGATGACGATCTCCTGAGCCGCAGCGGGACTCAGCCGGCGACCGCGGCGTCCCAGCCGGGTGAGATCAGGTCGAAGATCTCGTCGACTGCGGCCGCCGGGTCCGCCGCCGCGCGGGCCAGGGGGTAGACGGCCAGGACGAAGCGGGCGGACGCCCGGCAGGCCGTCGACGGCTCCGCGAGGCCGAGGTCGACGGCGATCGCGGCCGCCAGGGCCTCCTCGTGGCGCAGCCACATCCTCGACTCGTAGTCGCGCAGGGCTGGGGAGCTGTCGACGAGCCGCCAGAAGGGCGCCGTGGCGGGGCCTGGCGAAGTCCCGCACCGTCGCGTGGAGCAGCTCGCGCAGCGCCCGTCCCCTGGTGTCCAGTGGCCTGGCGTACAAGGCCGCGGCCGGGCTGGCGACCGCCGGCCTGGGGTACCTGGTGACGCTGCAGCTGCAGCTCGACTGGGGGTGGACGCCCGCACGCGCGGCCCTCGGGATGCTGCCGCAAATCGTCGTCCTCGTCGCGGGCGGCGCGTTCGTCGGCCCGTTCGTGCGGCGGGTCGGACTCGAGCGGGCCCCGTGGCTCAGCGCCACCGCGGTCGTGTCCGGGCTCGCCGTGTACGGCGCGCTGGGCCGGTTCGGCTACGCGTGGGTCGCGGTGGCGCTGGTGCTGGTCGCCGCCGGGATGCGGGTCGTCGGCGTGGTCGCCGGGGTCAACGTGCTGCGCGGCCTGCCGCAGGACCGGACCACGATCGGCGCCGCGCTCACCGACACCGCCACCGAGTTCGCCTCCGGTGCCGGCATCGCCGTCACCGGCACCGTCCTCGCGGCGCTGTTCACCGGCGACATCGCCGCCTCGCACTGGAGCGCCCGGCAGACCGCCCAGTTCCAGGAGGCGGTCACGGTCTGCGGCGCCGTGCTCACCGTCGTCGCGGCGGCGCTCGTCGGATGGGCGATGCTCCGCGCACGCGGCGCCGCCGGCGTCACGCAGCCAGGTATGCGCGACCCAGCAGGTGTGCCGTCCTCGGCGTGAGCGCGGCGGGCGCGAACCCGAACCGCTCGACGTCGCCGAGGGTGAACCCGTTGCGGGCGATGGTGGCGGCGGTGTCGCGGTTGGGGTGGCAGCCGCCGGCCAGGCGCGACCACAGCGGGGTGGCGGCGTCCTCCAGGAGACCGACCAGCCGGCGGGTCGAGCGCACGTGTTCGTAGAAGCGCAGCTGCCCGCCGGGCCGCAGCACCCGCCGGATCTCGCTGAGCGCGGCGTCGGGATCCGGGACGCTGCACAGCACCAGCGAGCACACGGCGGCGTCGAACGTGCCGGACTCCGCGGGCAGCTCCTCGGCGGTGCCGGCCAGGACGGTGACGCGCACCGGCGCACCCGCCGCCGCACGGGTCGCGATGTCGCGCAGGTACGGGTCGGGCTCCACCGCACGCACGGCGGTGACCTGCGGCGGGTAGTGGGCGAAGCAGGCGCCGGTGCCGGCGCCGACCTCGATGACGGTGCCGGTGAGCCCGGCGAGGAGCCTGGCGCGGTGGGCGGCGGCGCCGCGGGCGTCCATGCGCGGGACGGCGGCGGCGAACGCCCGCGCGAAGCGCTCCTGCCCTGCGTTGCGTCCGGGCCGCGGTGATGCTGGCACGGGATCACTCCTCCCGGGTCGTCGCGGGCGGCGCGTCACACGGCGCCGTCGGCGAGGGTGACGGCGAGCAGCCCGCCGTCCGGCTGCAGCGCGAACTCCAGGCGCTCCACGCTGTCCTGGTGCACGGACAGACCGGCGACGACGGTGCCGCCGGGCAGGGGCCCGTGGTCGACGTCGGGGTCCGCCCCGCCGAGCTCCTGCCATTGTGCTGCCGTGGCACCCGTGGTCACCGCGCGGGTCGAGGGGCCGACGGCGCACAGCGCGGCGAGCAGCACGAGGTCGGACATGTCGGCGTACACGACCGGCGGGCCGGGCGGCCACCGGTCGACGTCCACGGTGGCGGCGACCTCGACCGGGCCGGGGATCCACGCCGCCGGGTCGATCGCCGGGCGCCACCCGGCCGTGCACACCGCGAGGGCATGCCGGCGGACCGGTGCAACGATCTCGGCCGGCGCGCCGAGGGCGTCGAGGGCGGCCAGTTTCGCCGCGGCGGCGGTCAGCGTCGTGAGGGTCACCTGCGGCAGCTCCAGGCCGCCGCCGACCTCGGCCGGTTGCAGGCGCCGCACCAGCTCGGGCAGCGGCACGCCCACCGCGGCGGCGGCCGGTGCCAGGGTCCGCGCGGCGACGACCGTCCGCAGGGCGGGCAACGCCGCCTCGAACGCCGGCAGACGCTCGGCGAGGTAGCGGTCCAGCGCCGCCGTCCACGATTGCGCCGGGGCCGCACCGGGGACCTGCCGCCATGCGCTTTTCGCCGCGCGTACCGCGGCATCCAGCGCCATCAGCTCGGCCCGGTCGACCGGGAAGACCTGCGGACCGGATGGGAACAGGCCGCGGAGCATGCCGGACGCGTCCACGCTGAGCGCGTCGGCGCTGCGCGGGTGCGTCACGTGGCGAGGAGCTCGTCGAGGCGGCCGGCCTCCACGTGCGCGACGTTGCCGCCGGCGTCCATGGCGGCCTCCAGCAGCATGGCGAGCGAGGTGCCGAGCACCAGCACGTCGGCGGGGTCGTCGAGCAGGTTGGCCCGGGGCGCGTGCCACTCGTCCACGCGCTCGACGTGCTCCACCCGGCACAGCACCCAGCGGGTGGTCATCGTCGCGTGGTCCGTGAGCGACGCAATGGCCCGGCCGCCGGCCAGGTCGAAGAGCAGCCCCATGTTGAAGTCCCAGGTGCCGATGTCGACGGAGGGTCGCTCGTTCGGCGGCAGCAGCCGCCAGTCGCCGCCGAACAGTGACGCCGTGCCGAACCGGTCGTAGAGCGCGATCAGCTCGGCGGGCCCCTCATGGCACTCGTCGACGGGCGGGGTGGTGTCGTGCTCGCGCGCCATCCGGTCGAGCACGTCGTCGATCTCGACGGCCGCGGGCGCGACGTGCCAGCCGGCGACGGGACGCAGGGCGCCGCCGGGGTCCTGGGCGACGCCGACGAGGCCGCCGTGCAGCGCCACCGCCCGGTTGTCGCCGCCGCCGCGGTCGTTGACGTTGACGACCACCCGCGACAGGGTGGCGGGCACCTCGCTGCTGACGATGCCGGGACCGTGGTAGAGGTCGCCCGGCTTCGCGGTCACGCCGCTCGGCTCGCCGAGCGGCAGCTCCAGCAGCGGGTTCGGCCGGTCGAGTGCGGCGCCCTTGAGGTACGGGTAGAAGCGGGCGATCCAGCCGGTGATGACCTCGCCGCCGTAGGCGTCGACCGGGTTGTAGATCCGCCGCCAGAAGTCCAGGTCCGGCTCGCCGGCCGCGGCCCGGACGAACTCGTCGGCGATCGGCGCCAGCGACCGGCGCCACGCCTGCAGGCCGAAGCGGTCGAGCGCGTCGAGACGGGCGCGGATGCGCCGCCAGTCCCCGACCGTGCCGGTCACCGTCACCGACGGGATGCCGCAGATCGAGATCAGCCACAGCGAGAAGTACGGCGAGTACACGTCGAGCAGCACGATGCGCCCCACCGCCCGATCGACGGCGGTGCTGGTGGAGAAGTCACACTCGAACAGGTCGGCGTCGTCGACCTCGGCGGCGAGCAGCTTCGCGAACGACTCGGTCGCGTCGGCCCAGCCGGCGGCGTCGCTGGGCACGCCGCCGAGGAGGGTCACCGCGAGCCGCCGCTTGCCGGCATGGCGCACCAGCCGCGGGCGCAGCTCCTCGGCGTGCAGCCGGACGTGCTGAGCGACGCCCTGCGCGATCGTCAGCCACACCGCGTCGGGCGACAGCACCAGCGGCCGGTGGTCGGCGAACGCCCTGGCGACGGCGCTCAGCAGCGGGTGCACGCCGTCGGGCTCCAGCACCGGCAGCGCGGGGTCGCCGCCGACCGCGAGAGCCTCGGGGAACAGGTCGCCGAGCGGCCGCTCCGGCAGCCGCGAACCGGCGGGAGTGACGTCGTCGACCGCGAACGTGGCCATGCCGAAACGATAACCGCCGGCCTCGTGCCGGGCGGTCCCACCGACGGCGCCCCGCCGCGCCTCCGGGCCGGCGCCGCACCCGCGTGTCGCCGTGCCCGCTCTCCGGCGGCGTGCCGGTGCACCGGGCGGGCCGGGCACGGCGCGCGGTTCAGCTCGCGTCCGGACGGCGCCAGACGCACCGCGCGGTTCAGCTCACATACGGACGGCGCCGGGCGCGCCGCGCGGTTCAGCTCGCGTGCGGCCGGCGGCGGGGCGCGGCTCGCCGGAACCGTCCGCGGGCCGGTGCCAGCCGCGCTCGGCGGCGGCGTGCCACCAGCCGGGCGGCGAGGGGCCGGTGACACGCGACGTCGGCTGGTCCGGGTGCAGCCCGAGCCGCCACAGCGCGGCGGCGTCGACCCTCACGTCGATGTAGCCCCACGGGCGGCCGTCGTCGTAGCGGCCGCAGGCGAGGCCGAACATCCACTGATCGTCGGCGATGGGCATCCAGTCGATGCCGCGCTCGCGCAGTCAGGCCCGCAGCGCCGCCGCCGGCCGTGGACAACCCGGGACGTTCTCGTAGCCGAACACCGGCACCCAATCCATGTCCCGGATCCTGTCACATCCCGGCGGCGGGCGGGGTCTTGTGGTTGACGCACGAACACGCACCACGGAGGAGTCGCAGTCATGCAAGCACGAATCAAGCACCCGGTCATGGTCTTCCCCGCCGCACTGAAGGCCCTGCACGCCCTGGGCAGCGCCACCGGCGACACCTTGCCCGAGTCCACCCGTAACCTCGTCTACCTGCGGGCCAGCCAGATCAACGGCTGCTCCGTCTGCCTGGAGATGCACGCGACGGACATGCGCAAGGCCGGCGAGAGCGACGAGCGCATCTTCACCGTCGCCGGCTGGCGGGACGCGCCGTACTTCAGCGACGCCGAGCGGGCCGCGCTCGCGCTGACCGAGGCGACCACCCGGATCGCCGACCGCGCCGACGGAGTGCCGGACGACGTCTGGGACGAGGCCGCCGCGCACTACGACGAGGAGCAGCTTGCGGCGCTGGTGCTGGCCATCGCCTCGATCAACACGTGGAACCGGCTCAACGCGGCCACCCGGGCCGTCGCCGGTTCGCACGGCGGCTGACCGCCGACCGGCGGCTGACCGGCGGCCGTCACCGGTAGGGCCGCAGCAGCGCGACGACGTCCGGGCGGCGCAGCGCGCGTCCGCGGTGCGCGGCGAGGTCGAACTGCCCGGCGGGCAGTGCCGCCCGCACGGCGGCGCGCACGGCGGGCGCGTGCAGCGGGTCGATCCGCTCGACGGCGACGCCGAGCTCCGCCGCCATGGCGTCCACGGCGCCGAGCAGCACGGCGGCGTCCGCGGCCGGCCCGCGCAAGGCACCCACCCTTGCGCCGTCCTCCGCGGGTGGGCCGACTGAAGACGGGTCGGCTGAAGGCGGGTCGGCGCCGTCCCCGGCGCACAGCGGGCCGGCGCCGTCCGAGGCCGACCGCGGGCCGGCGCCGTCCCCGGCGGACCGCGGGTCGGCGCCGTCCCCGCGCACGGCGGGTCGGCGCCGTCCGAGGCGGGCAGGTCCGCGAGCGCGCCCGCGGTGCTCTGCGCGATCATCAGCCAGGACGTCCGGTCGCCGGACCGGTGCAGGTGCGCGAGGACCGCGGCGCCGAGGGCGGCGGCGACCCGCGGGCGGCCCCGCTCCCGTTCGATGCGGATCAGCGCCCACGCCGCCGAGCAGGCGACCCACTCGTGCCCGCACCGCACGGCGGTCCGCCACGCGGTGTCCAGGTGCGGCACTGCCGCCTGCGCCCCGGTGACCAGGCTGTGGACGAGGCCGAGCGAGGCCGACGCCTCGGCGCGCACCCAGTCCAGCCCGGTGGCGGCGGCGAGCCGGGTGCCGCGCTCGGCGGCGGCCGCCGCCCGCAGCGGGTCCGCGCCGGCCAGGACCGCGAAGTGCGCGGCGTAACCCAGGCAGCGGGCCTCGGTGACCGTGTCGCCGGCGAGGGACGCCAGGTCCCGGGCGAGCGTCGTCAGGGTGTGCGCCTCGCGGATGTCACCGGCGAGGTAGCGCAGGGCGCCGAGGGCGAACCAGGCCCGGGCGGTCACCGCGGCCGGCACGCCGTCGCGGCCCGCGTGCGCCAGGAACTCCCGCAGCAGCGCGGTGCCCTCGACGACGGCGCCCCACCGGTACCAGAACCACAGCAGCGCCGCCGCGATGCGCTGCCCGGACTCGTGGTCGCCGTCGTCGCGGGCGGTGCCGAACGCGGCACGGATGTTGTCGCGCTCCCCGGCCAGCCGGGCACCCCAGTATCCGGCGCCGCCGGCGACCATCGCCCGGTCGGCCTCCTCGACCAGCTGCACCGTCCACCGCAGGTGCGCGCGGCGCGTGGCGTCGCGTTCCGCGTCGTCCTGCTCCCCTGCGGCGAACTGCCGGACGGTCTCCAGCAGCCGGTAACGGTCCCCGGGCTCGCGCACGACCAGGGAGCGGTCCACTAGGTTGCCGATGCCGTCGGCCGGCGCGGCGGGCGCTTCCGGGGCCAGGCCGGCGACCAGGACGTCGACCGCGTCGAGGGTGAACCCGCCGGCGAACACGCTCACCGCCCGCAGCAGGTCCTGTTCGGCCGGCCGCAGCAGGGTGTACCCCCACCGCAGCGCCGCCGCCACGGACCGGTGCCGCGCGGGACCGCCGCGGGCGCCGTCGTCGAGCAGGCCGAGCCCGGCGCCGGCGGCCAGGTCACCGGCCAGCCGGTCCAGGGGCAGCACCCGCGAGCGGGCCGCGGCGATCTCCACGGCGAGGGCAGCCCGTCGACGGCCACGCAGATCCGCCGGATCAGCCGCTCGTCGGCGGCGTCGGCGGACCAGCCGGGGCGGGCCGGCCGCGCCCGCCGCACGAACAGCTCGGCGGCGTCGTCGAGGGGCAGCGGGGCGACGTCCACGATCGTCTCGCCCGCGACCCGCAGCGGCTGCCGGGACGTGGCGAGGACCCGGACCCCGGGGCAGCCCTGCAGCAGCGCGGTCACCAGGTCGGCGGCGCCGCCGGCCAGGTGCTCGCAGTTGTCCAGCACGAGCAGCGTCTGCCGGGTGCGCAGCACGTCCGTCAGCCGTTCGGTGTCCTCGACGCCGACCAGCCCGAGTGCCCCGGCGACGGTCGCGGCGAGCCGTTCGGTGTCGCGGACCGCGGCGAGCTCGACCAGCCGGGCGGCCGCCGAGGGCCGGGCCACGTCCAGGGCCAGCCGGGTCTTGCCGACCCCGGCCGGGCCGACGAGCGTGACCAGGCGCTGCCCGGCGAGTAGCGTCGCGACCTGCTCGGCCGCCGGCCCGCGGCCGACCGTCTCGTCCAGCGCCGCCGGGAGCTGCCCGGGGCTCCGCGGCGCCGGGTGCACGGTCTCCGCGCCGCTCAGTACCGGCGCCTGGACCAGGATCAGCTCCTCCAGCCGGCGCAGCCGGTCACCGGCGTCCACGCCGAGCTCGGCGGTGAGCCGGCGCCGCACCGCGCGCAGGGTGGCGAGGGCGTCGTCCTGCCGGCCGGCGCGGTACTGGGCCAGCGCCAGCAGCTCCGACAGCCGCTCGTCCAGCGGCGACCGCTCCACCAGCGCCGTGAGCGGCGCGATCGTCGCGGCGTGCTCGCCCAGCGCGATCGCGCGGCCTGCCGGTCCACGTCCATGCCGGCGCGGACGTCCTGCAGCCGCGCGGCGTGCGAGGCGAGCAGCGGCACGTCCGGGACGTCCTCGTAGGGCCGGCCACGCCACAACGGCAGCGCCGTGTCGAGCACGGCCGCGGCCGCCGCGGGACGGTGCGCGACCAGCGCCGTGTGCGCCTCGGCCGCCGCCCGCTCGAACCGGTCCGCGTCGACGCTGAGCCGGGGCAGGCGCAGCGCGTACCCGTCGCCGTCGCGCACCACGAGCCTGTGCGCCTCGCCGCCCGGCTCGAGGATCCGCCGCAGGGAGGCGATGCAGCCGTGCAGGGTGGTGTCGGCGCGGCCCGGCGGCCGCTCGGGCCAGACCTGCTCGATGAGCGTGCCGGCCGGCACGACCCGTCCGGCCGCGGCGGCGAGGAGCGCCAGCACCGTGCGTGGCCGGGGCGCACCGACCCTGACCTCCCGGCCGTCCACGCGGACCCGCATCGGCCCCAGCACCGACAGCGATACGTCGTCCATCTCGCCTCTCGGTTCCGGATCATCGTGCGTCACCCGGAACCGTAGAGCGATCACCGCGCGCCGTCGTCCGCCGCGAGGCTGAGGGTCCTCCGCATCGCGGCGGACGCACGGGTCACGGCGGCGGCGCCGTCGGCAGCACCGCCCAGCTCAGGTGCCGGGTCGTGGTGGCCATCGTGTGCCGGATCACCTCGCACCCGCCGGCGGTCAGGATCTGCGACCGGGCGTGCAGGTCGGGGTGGCAGCCGGCCCGGTGCCCGCTGTCGAGCTCGGTGTACGTGCTGATCCGCAGCTGGTCCGGGATGCGCGACGCGATCACGTGCACGGCGGCGGCGGGGCACCGGTCGAGGCACTGGAGCAGGCCGAAGACCAGCGCGCGGGCCGGGTGGACGAGGTGTGGCAGGTGCCAGGTCGAGCAGGTGTCGGCGACGAGGCACCCGGCGACGCCGAACGACGCCGGCTCCGGCGGCAGCCTGCGGTGCACCCAGTCCGTCGACGGGATCCGGTCGTGGATGACGTCGATGGCCTCGGCCGTGGTCGGATACAGCGGCAGGTCCGGATCGAGGGCGTGGAGCCGCTCGGCCAGGACCGGGTCGGCGCAGCACACCAGCAGGTTGACGCCCGGGCCGGCGGCGGCGTCGCGGCGCAGCGCGGGGATCACCTCGGCCGCGCACGGGTCGGCGACGTCGATCTCGCTGAGGTCCACGATGACCGCGGTCGGCGAGTCCATCAGGCATTTGAGGACGGTGCCGTGCAGCTGATGGTGGTTGCGACTGGTCAGCGCGCCGCGGGGACGCACCAGCACCGCGTCATGGGCGACGAGCGGCACGACACTCAGAATGAGAATGTCCATGTCGATCTCTCGGTCGAGGGCATGGCGGCCTCAACGTATCGCGCCTCATCACCATTTGTCCAGATTGATACTACGCTCAGTGAGCATCGCCACGGGTTCCTGCATCGCCGAGGTGCGCTGCGGTATATTCACGTCCAGGGTTCCACGGACCATGCCCCAGACCCCGGCATCTGACGCCGGAGGTCGGGCATGCGCTCACCGTCGCCGGACGATCCACAGTCGATGCAGGCGCCGACGGTCGTCCTTGCCCGCCGTGACGAGACCACGCTGCACCTGACCGTCGTCGGCGAGCTCGACACGCTCAGCATCAACCGTCTCCGTGAGCACGCCGACCGGGCGCTCGCCGAGTGCCGCCCCACCACGGTCGCGCTCGACCTCGACGGCGTGCCGTTCCTCGACGCTGCCGCCGCGATCCAGCTGCGCCGCCTGTATCACCGCGTCGCCGACGCCGGCGGCCGGCTGTCCGTCACCGCGGCGCAGCCGTTCGCGTGGTGGCTGCTCAACGCGTTCACCCTGACGCCGACCTGCCCGCCCCACGACACGTACCGCCTGCAATCGGAGCCGGGCAGCTGATCCGGTCTCACGACCAGTCGGTGACGCGGCCCTCCGGGGTGTCGACGACGAAGCACGCGGACTGCAGGATCTCCAGGAGCGCGGCGCGGACCCGGCCGATCGCGTCGTCGTCCACGTCGAGGCGCACCCGCAGGTCGCAGGGCACCCCGAGGGTCGCGGCCGCGGGCCGGCCGAGCTCCAGGGACAGGTCGTGGTCAATGAGCGTCCAGGCGTTCACCGCCCACGTGGCGACCGTGCCGGCGCCGTCGATCACCTCGTCGACCCAGCCGTCGTAGCGCAGCCGGATCAGCATCACGTGGACGCCCGAGGCGCTCAGGATCAGCGTGTGCTCGTCGCCGGTACGCCGGACGTCGGCCCGGTCGGCCCGCAGTGCTGTGCCGTCCACAGCAGCACCGTACCGGCGCGGCTCAGAAGTTCCAGCGCGCGGGCAACCGGCCGCCACACAGGGCGCAGGTGAAGTCGCCGTCGCGCACGACGTTGCGCTCTCCGCAGGCGGGGCACCTGCGGAAGACGACCCGGTCGGTGAAGCCGCCCGGGTGCGGCACCCCGGCCCGGTCCAGCGCCGCGGCCACGGCCGGCCAGCAGTCCGGGTCGGGGCAGTAGCCGGTCGACTGGTTGGTGACCTCCGCGACCCGCCCGCCGGCGAACGCCATCTCCCCGGCGGCGAGGACGTCCTGCCCGCCCGCGAGCGTGACGTGCTCGCTGCGGCGCGGCGCGAGCCTGAGCAGCCCATCGGGGGCGACGACGAACGTGACCGGTTCGGCGAGGTCCCGGCGGTCACGCCCGGCCAGCCACCGGTGCAGCGCCTCGGGGGTGTCCACGGTGACGGCGTCGACCGCGGGCACCTGCTCCAGGAGGTCCGCCGGGCCGACGTAGCGGTACCGCCGCGGCTGCCCCACCCGGCGACGCTATCGACGGTGCGCCGAGGTTGTCCAGCCGGGGTCAGGCCCTGGCCAGCAGGGCCTCGGCCTCGGCGACGACCGGCTGCGGCTCGGAGCGGGCCGGGAGCACCAGCGTGTAGCCGACCTGGCGCACGGTGCCGATCATCGACTCGTACTCGCTGCCGAGCTTCGCCCGCAGACGCCGCACGTGCACGTCGACGGTGCGGTGGCCGCCGAAGTAGTCGTAGCCCCACACCTCACGCAGCAGCTGGTCGCGGGTGAAGACCCGGCCGGGGTGCTGCGCGAGGTACCGCAGCAGCTCGAACTCCTTGTACGTGAGGTTGAGCGGGCGGCCCTTGAGCTTCGCGGCGTAGGTGTCCGGGTCGATGCGCAACGCGCCGGCGTTGATCAGGCTGTTGGACGCGCCCGCCGCCGCCGAAGCGGCCTGGGTGGCCAGCCGGATCCTGGCGTCGACCTCGGCTGGGCCGGCGCCCGCGAGCACGACGTCGTCGATGCCCCAGTCGGCGGCGACCGCGACCAGTCCGGACTCCTCCAGGACGGCCAGCATCGGCACGCGCACGCCGGTCGTGCGCAGCAGCCGGCAGAAGGCGCGGGCCTCCGCGAGGCGGTGCCGGGCGTCGACGAGCACCACGTCGGGGTCGGTGCCGGTGGTGCAGGCGCGCACGTCGTACCCCACGACCCGGCGCGAGTGCGCCAGCAGGTCCAGGGCCGGCAGGACGCGGCTCGCCGACCCGTCGACCTGCTGGGCCGTGACTACCAGGATCTCCACGTGGTCCCACCTCTCACCAGGTCCGTGCCGGCCGCGGACCGGTCAGCGCGAAGCGTCCACCACGAATGTTTCGGTTCCGGTGATCCGGACCCGGACGTGGCGAACCCCACACCGGCGGGTGGCCGGGCCGGCGTCCGCCGGCCCGGCCTGGGTCGTTCAGAAGCCGGTGCTCAGGCCGGCGTAGGTGTGGTCGAAGTCGGTGACGATCGTGTAGCTGCCGCCGAATCCGCAGTACCAGGTGAGGCCGATGCCGTGGTCGAGGCACAGCGTGATCAGCGAGTGGGAGTTGTCGTCCTCGTAGGACGCGTAGTAGGAGTTCGTGTCGTAGCCGCCGTAGTGGCTCTGCCACCGCCCGTTGTTCTGGAAGTGCACGGAGGCACGCCAGCCGGGGAACGGGCTGCTGAAGTAGGTCTGGTAGAAGTTGTTGCCGTTGCAGGTGCCGTTGACCGGGTTCTCGGTCACGTAGACGGTGCCGTTGACGGTCAGCGAGTGGGTGAACTCGACGCCGGCGACGCAGCCGGCGTGGGCGGTGCCTGGCGTCGCCAGGCTGAGCGTCGCGGCGGCGAGCAGGCCGAGCATCATGGTGACCGCGCGGACGCGGGTCCTTCTGCTGATCATGGTTCGCTCCTTGGCAGGGACGAGCTTTCGTGGCCCCCACCGTGCGGCGCGGGCCATCGGCGAACCTGGCGCGGACCTTGCGGAAACCTTCGGTAGCACCGCTGCGTCGGGTTGTCGACAACCGCCGGTGACCTCGTAATTCGACTTGGACGCCCGCCCCGGACCGCACGACAGTGCAGCCGGGACGGGAGGTGAGACGGATGGCGGAGACGTCCGGGCGGCTGCGGGTCACGCTGCTGGGCGAGGTCGCCGCGCGCGTCGACGGCTGCCCGGAGCCGGTCGACCTCGGTCACGAGCGGCAGCGGTGCGTGCTGGCCGCGCTGCTCGTCGAGCCGGGCCGGGCGGTGCCCGCGGACGTGCTGCTGGAGCGGGCGTGGGGCGACCGGCTGCCGAGGCATCCGCGGGAGGCGTTGTACAGCTACGTCTCCCGGCTGCGGCGGGTTCTGGCGCCCGCCGGGTGCGCGGTGGAGCGCCGCCCGGGCGGCTACCTGCTGCGGATCGATCCGCTCGACGTGGACCTGCACCTGTTCGACGACCTGGTCCGGCGGGCCGGTGCCGCCGGGGACCGCAGCGCGGTCGAGCTGCTCGACGCGGCCCTGGACCTGTGGGCCGGCGACGCGTTCGGCTCGCTCGACACGCCGTGGCTGGACGGGATCCGCCGGGATCTGCACCGCCGCCGGCGCAGCGCGCAGCAGCGACGCGACGAGCTGGCGCTGCGGCTGGGCCGGCACGCCACGGTGGTCGACGGGCTGCTGGCCCGCGCCGACGCGGAGCCGCTGGACGAGCGGCTGGCCGGTTCGGCGCTGCTGGCGCTGTACCGGTGCGGGCGGCGCAGCGAGGCCCTCGCGCGGTACGACGAGCTGCGCCGGCAGCTGGCGGAGCAGCTGGGCGTGGAGCCGGGTGACGACCTGCGCCGCCTGCACGACCGGATCCTGCGCGCCGACCCGGACCTGGCGGCCTCGCCGCCGGTGCCCGGGCGCGTGGTGCCCCGGCAGCTGCCGGTCGCGCCGTCGGCGTTCACCGGCCGCACCGGCCCGCTCGCCGAACTGACCGCGGCGACGACACCGGACGCCGCACCACGACCGGACGCCGCCTCACCGCCGGACACCGCCGCACCACCATTGGACACCGCCGCAGCACCGCCGGCCACCGGGGAGCACCGCCGGTCACCGCGACGCCGGGCACAGCAGCGGCGGGCACAGCAGCGGCGACGCCCGGCATTGCGGTGGCGACGCCGGCCGGCGAGGACGGTGCCGGCGGGCCGGTTGTGGTCATCGGCGGGGTCGGCGGCGTCGGCAAGACCTGGCTGGCGCTGCGGTGGGCGCACGAGCACCGCGGACGGTTCCCGGACGGCCAGCTGTACGTGAACCTGCGCGGCTTCGACCCGACCGGCGAGCCGCTGTGCCCCACCGCCGCCGTCCGGTCGTTCCTCACCGCGCTCGGCGTCGCGGCGGACGCGCTGCCGGCCGGCCACGACGAGCAGGCGGCGCTGTTCCGGCGGCTGGTCGCCGGAAGGCGGATGCTCGTGCTGCTGGACAACGCCCGCGACAGCGCGCAGGTCGTGCCGCTGCTGCCGGGTTCGCCGACGGTCGCGGTGCTGGTCACCAGCAGGCGGCGGCTGACCGGGCTCGTCGCCGCCCACGGCGCCCGGCCGGTCATGCTGGACTGCATGTCCCGCGCGGACGCGGCCGAGCTGCTGCGGGCCCGGCTGGACCCGGCGCGGGTGGCCGCCGAGCCGGGCGCGGTGGAGGCGTTGCTGCCGCTGTGCGCGGGCCTGCCCCTGGCGCTGAGCATCGTGGCGGCCCGCGCGGCCACCGACCCGCACTGCCGGCTCGGCACCCTCGTGGCGGAGCTGAGCGCCCGGCCGACGCGGCTGGACGCCCTCGACGCGGGCGACCTGGCGGTGAGCCTGCGCGCGGTCATGGCCGGTTCGGTCCGGCGCCTGCCGGCGCCCGCCGCGGAGCTGTTCGGCCTGCTGAGCATCGGGCCCGGCCCCGACATCGCCGCGCCCGCGGTGGCGAGCCTGGCCGGTCGCGACCCGGGCGCGCTGCGGCCCGCGATCCGGGAGCTGCTGGACGCCAGCCTGCTCGTCGAGGAGCCGGCGCGACGGTTCCGGATGCACGACCTGGTCCGCCTGTACGGCATCGAGGTCGCCGCCGCGAGGCCCGGCACCGGGCGGGCGATGGAGCGGCTGCTGGACCACTACGTGCACAGCGCGTGCGCGGCGGCCCGCCGGCTCGAGCCGCTGCGGGACCCGCTGCTGCTGCCGGCGCCGCTGCCGGGGGTGCGGCCGGAGACGTTCGGGGACCGGCGCACGGCCCTCGCGTGGTTCGCGGCGCAGGAGCAGGTGCTGCTGTCGGCGGTGCGGTTCGCCGGCGGCGCCGGCTTCCACCGGCACGCGTGGCAGCTGGCGTGGGCGCTGGTGTACGTGCTCGACCAGCGCGGCAACTGGCACGAGGAGCTCGGGGTCCACCGGGTCGCGCTGCGCTCGGCGCGGCGGCTCGCCGACGACACCGGCATCGCGCACGCGCACCGGGGCTGGCCCGCGCGGCCACGTGGCTGCGCCGCTTCGACGACGCCAGGGTGCATCTGGGTGCGGCGCTGGACGCGTACCGGCGGCTCGGCGACCGCGCGGGTCAAGGGTTCGTCTACCGCAACCTGGCACGGGTCTCCGCCCGGCAGGGGCTCCCGGAGCGTGCGCTCGCCGACGACCGGCGGGCCCTGGCGATGTTCGAGGCCGCGGGGCACGACCACGGCCGCGCCCAGACGCTCAACGCGATCGGCTGGCACCTCGCGCACCTCGGCGAGCACGAACAGGCGGTGGCGTGCTGCGTGCGGGCGATCGCGGTGCTGCAGCGCCTCGGCGACCGGCACGGCGAGGGCCTCACCTGGGACACCCTGGCCTACTCCCGGCACCGCAGCGGCCGGCCAGAGCAGGCGCTGCGCTGCTACGAGCGGGCCGCGGCGCTGCTGCGCGAGCACGGCGACCGCTACATGGAGGCGGTCGTCACCGAGCACCTCGGCGACACGTACGCCGCGCTCGGGCGGCACTGCGAGGCGCGGGCCGCGTGGCTGCGCGCGACCGGGCTGCTCGCCGCGCTGGGCCATCCCGACGTGCGCGCCGTCCGGGCGAAGACAGACGCATAGACGGACGCACATATAGCGGGCAGACTCGACGGCATGGTGACCGGGCCCGCCCGCATCGGGTTACGCACCCTCGCGTCGCTGCTGGCGGGCCGCGGCGCGTACCGGATGGTGCAGCTCGTGGCGACCGTCGCGCTGCTGCCGCTGTGGGGCGCCGAGCGCTACGCGACCTACGCCGCCGCGGTCGTCATCTGCTCGTGGGTCGTCGCGCTGCTGGTCGCCGGCCCGGAGAAGACGGTGCTGAAGCTGCTGCCGCGGGCGCCGCGCACCGGGCCGCTGATCCTGCGGGCGGCCGCGGCGCTGCTGTGGGTGCTGCCGGTGCCGGCGCTGGTGGCGTTCGCGGTCGCCGCCGCGGTGACGCCGGACGGCCCGGTGGCGGTCTACCTCGGCGTCGCCGCGATGTGCACCACGACCGGGGTGTTGCTGCTGCTGGTGGGGCTGCACCGGGCGGTCGGGGTGCCGCGGCACGACTCCCGCACCTTCTTCGTGCTCACCGTCGTGCAGGCCGCGCTGCTCGGCCTGGTCGTGCTCGGGCTCGGACCCCTCGGCTACGTCGCCTGCCTGGTCGGCACGCAGGTCGTGCTGTGCGTACTGCTGCTGGTGCGGCTCGGGCGGCCGTCGCTGGCGATCCGCCGCCGGCCCGGGTTCGTCCGCCGGATCTGGTGCACGGTCGCGTTGATGGGCAGCCCCGAGGTGTGCATGTACCTGTGCACCAGCGTCCTGGTGGCGCTGCTGGCCGTGTCGGCGTTCCGGGACCAGGTCGGCCCGCTCGTCGCCGTCGACGTCGTCTGGTCCGCCGGGATCAACCTGCTGCTGTACACGCTGCGGGTGTACACGCCGTGGGCGTCGATGCGGCTGCTCGGCTCGGGCGGCACGGCCGGGCGGCACGCGGCCCGGCGCATCACCCGGTGGGTCGTCGCCGCGGACCTGGCGTACCTCGCCGCCGTCGGCGCGCTGCTCGCCGCGACGGGCCTGCTCGACACCGCCCGCGGCGGCAACGCCGTGCTCGTATGGGCGGCCCTGTTCGCCGCCCGCACCCCGATGCTGGTCGCCGTCATCTTCGCCGGGTACCTGGTGGAGAACACCGACGCCGCGTCGACCCGCATCACCGGGCTCGCCGCCGCCGCGGGCCTGGCCACCGCCGCCGTGTCCGGTCTCGTCGCGGTGCCGTCCGCCGGCGGCGTCGGCCTGCTCATCGCCCTGGCCGCGGCCGAGGTCGTGCAGGCCGCCACGCTGCGCGCCCGGCTGGGCGGACGCGGCCGGCCCGCCCACCCACCCGTCAAGGAGGACGTCCATGTTGCTGCGTGAGATGGCGTACGTGCCGGTGACGCTGCTGCGCCAGTACGGCAGCCGGGCGGCCCTGCGCCGGTACCAGCTGCGGAGCCTGAACCGCTTCCTCGCCCACGCGAACGCCGGCGTGCCCTACTACCGGGGCACCCTGCCGCAGCTGGCATCGACGGCCGGCCTGGCCCGGGTGCCGCTGGTGACCAAGGCGATCATGCGCAGCACCCCCAACCGGGAGTTCGTCGCCGACGGCGTCGACACCGACGCGTGCCTCGCGTGGTCCAGCAGCGGCACCACCGGCCACCGCGTCACCGGCTGGCACGACATGAACGCCCACGACTACCACATGGCCGCCTGCGTCCGCCGGTTCTTCGCGACCCGCCGGTACCTGCCGACGGACCGGCTCGCGCACCTCAAGCCCTTCCCGATGCCGCCCCGGCTGGTCGAGAAGGTGGGCCTGTTCCGGCGGCACGTCATCCTGACCACCACGCCACCGGCCGACTGGATCGCCGGGCTGCTGGCGTACCGGCCGAAGGTGCTCATCGGCTACCCCGTGCACCTGCGGGAGCTGGTCCGCACGATGACGCCCGCGCAGCGGGTCGCGCTGCGCCGGCACCTGCGGCTGGTGCTGACCGAGTCGGAGCTGCTCGTGCCCGCGTGCCGGGCGCTGCTCGAAGAGGGCTTCGGGGTGCCGGTCCGCGACGAGTACTCCGCCTACGAGACGCTGAACATCTACTTCGAATGCCACCTCGGCGGCCGGCACATCGCGGAGGACCGCGTCTACGTGGAGATCCTCGGCGAGGACGGCACCGTGCTGCCGGACGGCGCCGAGGGACAGGTGGTGGTGACCGCGTTCGACGAGCGGGCGATGCCACTGGTCCGCTACGCGCTCGGCGACGTCGGCGCGATCGACGCCGAGCCGTGCCGGTGCGGGCGGCGCTTCCGGACGATGACGCTGACCAACGGCCGGATGAACGACGCCGTGGTCCTGCCGGACGGGCGGAAGCTCTTCGGCGACCTGTTCCTGGGCGTGGCGATGTACGAGCCCGGGGTCGCGGAGATGTACGTGCGGCAGGACGAAGACGGCACGATCCGGGTGTTCGTGGTGCCGGACGGTTCGCTGCCCGCCGACACGGTGCTCGCCGGCACGCGACGGTCGCTGCAGGAGCGGGCCGGCGCGGCGGTGCCCCTGGACATGCGCCTCAGCGACCGCATCCCGCTCACGCCCGGCGGCAAGGGCCGCCTCGTCGTCAGCGAGTACGCGCCGGCCCTCGCGGTCAACCAGGCAGACTGAGCGTCGTGGCCACGGCCGGAGCGAACCCCAGCACCAGCAGGTCCTGCGCCGCGGCGAGGGTCGCCGCCGCGGCGGCCGGGTCGGCGCCGGTGACCACGAGATAGCCGACCTTGTTGGCGGCCTGGTCGAACGGGCGGACGGTCGCGCCGGGTTCGGCGTACACCTCGCAGCACACGACGCCCGGCAGCGCCCGGGCCTGCGCGACGCCGCCGACCGAGGTCAGGATCCCGTCGCCGGTCAGGGGCGAGGCCAGCACGTGGATGATGCCGGCGCCGTCGCGGGTCGGGGTGAGGTCGAACGGCTCGCCGAGCGCCAGCGACACGAGCGCGGCGACGGTGTCGACGCCGTACATGTGCCGCATCAGCAACGGGAAGGCGTTGCCGCACAGGCGGGCGTTGGCCTCCAGGACGGCGAACGAGCCGTCGTCGCGGAGGATCACGTCGAAGTTGGCGGGGCCGTCGACGAGGTCGATCGCCCGGCACAGCCGCCCGGCGGCGGTGATGAGGCGCTCCCGGACGGCGTGGTCGATGGCGGCCGGGCCGATGTGGCCGCCGATGACGAAGCGGGGGCCGGGCACGACGCGCTTCTCGGTGATGCCGGCGAACCCGACCCGCCCGGACTGCATGAACACGTCGACGGTGAGGTTGCGACCGGCCAGGAACTCCTCGACGAGCAGCGGGCCGCCGGGGGTGGTGAAGCGGGCCGCGTAGTCCAGCGCCACCGGCAGCCCGGCCGGGTGCTCGACGAGGCTGATGCCCTTGCTGCCGGACGTGTCCGGCGGTTTGACCACGACGGGGAAGCCGATGTCGTGCGCGGCGCGGGTCAGCGCCGCCCGGTCGGTGCCCTGGTGCCAGCGGTAGCCGGGGACGCCGGCGGCGCGGACGACCTCGTGGAACGCGGACTTGTCCGTCGACGCGCGGGCGGCGCCGGCCGGGAAGCGGAACGGCAGCTCGTAGCGGTTGCTGAGCTCGTGCCAGGTCCACAGGCCGGCATCGCTGGCCGCGGCGACGACGGCGGTCGGCCGGCGACCGGCGAGCGCGGCGACGATGCCCTCGTGGTCCTTGATGCTGACCGGCAGCCACGTGTCGGCGTACGCGAGCGCGGGGCGGTCGGCGCGCACGTCGACCCCGATCGTGGGGATGCCGCGGCGGCGCGCCTCCAGGTACACGGGGAGCTGGTCCTCGCTGGCACCCAGGATCAGCATCATCGGGCCGGCTCCCGCACCACGGGTCCGCCCGCGTGCAGCCGGTCCTGCTCGGCGATGGGGATGTTCGCCTCGCGGACGTAGAACAGCCGCGGTCGCACCGAGCCGCGCACCAGGCGGTGCACGTAGGCGGCGAGCACCCCGACGGCGCACAGCAGCACGACCTCACCGGCCACGGCCCCGGCGTCTCCCGCGACGATCACCACCGGGACCGCGCAGAAGACCGCCGCATAGACCCAGAGCAGGGGCCGCAGCGAGAAGCCGAAGAACAGTTCGGCGCTGTGGGAGAACAGCCGCCACACCGCCCACCGGGACCCGCCGCCCTTGCGTTGCCGGTGTGCCACGTCGACGGTGGCCCAGCGGGCGCCCAGCAGCGGCATCGTGGCGACGAAGTACGGGGTGGCCAGCCGCAGGTCCACGGCGCGGCGCGCGACGGCGGCCCGCACCACGCGGAACACCGACGAGCCGTACACCAGGTCGACGCCGAACAGCCGCTGCGCGAGGCGTTGCTGCACCGCGGAGCCGAGGCGGCGGAACAGCGGGTCGTGGCGTTCGCGGCGGATGCCGTACACCACGTCGTAGCCCTCCATGGCCTTGGCGATCAGCTTGGGCGCCTCGGCCGGCGGGGACTGCAGGTCCGCGTCGAGCTGCACCACCCATTCCCCGCTCGCGTACCGGAACCCGGCGCCGTGGGCGGCCTCGAGGCCGAAGTTGCGGGAGAACGACACGTACCGCACCCTCGGATCCTTGGCGCACAAGGCTTTCACCTTGTCCAGGGTGGCGTCCGTGGAGCCGTCGTCGACGAACAGGATCTCCAGGCCGGGGTAGCCGGACAGCTCGGCGTCGATGGCGGCGTGGACCTCGTCGACCTGCCCGGCCTCGTTGAAGCACGGGATGAACGCCGTCAGCGAGGCCGGGCGCCCCTCGTCGCTCGTCCGCGGCATCGGGACCGCGGGCCGCGTCGCCGTCATGGGGCCCACCGGCCGTCCGGATCGCTGGTGTACCTGCGGTGCATGCCACCGACCTCCCTCGATGTCTGGACACTTCAGTCGCGCAGCACGGCCCGCCACGACGGCGGCAGGTTCCGGCGCACCTCGATCGCGTCGAACACCGACGGCTCCCGCGGCCCGTGCCGGCGCACCCAGGCGGCCATCGACGCGAGGCCGTCGGCGAGGGGCATCTCGTCGTCGGCGAGGCCGAAGCACTTGCGGACCTTGTCGTGGTCCGCGTACGCCTGCCGGACCTCGTTGCGGGCGGGCAGGTGCGTGACCCGCAGCGGCACGCCCATGGCGTCGGCGGTCGCCCGGGCGAGGGCGTTGAGCGAGTACACCGTGTCGCCGCCGATGTTGAAGGTCTCGTTGTAGGCCGCGGGATTCGTCACCGACCGGGCCAGGACCGGGGCCACGTCGCTGATGTGCGTGAACGCGCGGACCTGCTCGCCGTCGCCGAAGACGGTGAACGGCTCGCCGCGCAGCGCCTGGTTCATGAAGATGCCGATGACGTTGCGGTACCGGTCGCCGATGTTCTGGTACTCGCCGTAGACGTTGTGCGGCCGGAAGATGACGTACGGCAGCCCGAACATGTCGTGGGTGACGCGCAGCTCCTGCTCGACGGCGAGCTTCGCGATGCCGTACGGGTCCTCGGGCGCCGGCACCAGGTCCTCGCTCATCGGCACCTGGTTGCTGCCGTAGACCGCGATGGACGAGGTGAACACGAAGCAGCGCACCGTGCCCGCGTTGACGGCGGCGTTGAGCAGGGTGACGCTGCCGAGGACGTTGTTGGTGTAGTTGAACCGCTTGATGAAGTGGCTGAGCCCCTCGGCGGCGTACGCGGCGAGGTGGAACACGTAGTCGAACCGGAACTGCGCGAACAGCGCAGCCACGGCCGCCGGGTCGCACACGCTGCCCTGCCGGAACACCGCACCGTCCGGGACGTTGCCGAGCGATCCGCCGCTGAGGTCGTCCAGGATCACCACCCGGTGGCCGTCGCCGAGCAGGGACCGGGCCACGTTCGCGCCGATGAACCCGGCGCCGCCGGTCACCAGCGCCGTCGACTGCGCCGTCGGCATCGCCATGCCACGTCTCCTTCGCGTCGCCTGCGGTCAGATCCGGGTCGGCCGGGCCTCGGCGGGCTCGGCGTCGGCGGTCGCCACGGCGGGCGGGTCGGCGGGTGGCCCGGCCGGGTCCGCGGCCGGTGCGGCGTGCCGGCCGCGGCGCATCGACTGCGGCAGGGTCAGCCACCGCGACGGCGCGGCGAGCAGGAAGACGACGAGGACGACGTGCACGGCGATGAACGCGAACGCCTCGTTCTTCGTCGGGGGGTGGCCGAGGAACACGGTCATGTGCGACGCCCAGGTCCACACGTCGGGGATGGTGGCCCACTGCGGATCGGTGTGGTGGTTGACCTTCAGGAACGCCAGGTCCTCCAGGCCGGAGACCATGATGAGCAGCATCGCGTAGGCGATCCGCCGGACGTTGCCGGGTGTTCCGCCGCCGAGCCGGTAGGCCAGCGTGAGCGACATGATGATGATCGGCGTCAGCACGAGAATGTGGTAGTAGACGGTCGGGAAGTCGTCCAGGTAAAAGAAGATCTTCGGCACGAAGTACAGGAAGAACACGCAGAACGCGACCGGGATCAGGATCCGCACCAGGTGCAGGCGCCGGGCCAGCTCCACGTCCAGCCGGGCGATCGCCTCGGTGGCGAAGACGAACGGCAGCAGCTTGAACAGGAAGATCCCCAACGACTTGACCTCGCGATCATGCGGCAGCACGAACCACACGACGGCGGCACAGCCGGCCGCGAGCGCTATCAGGACGAGGAACGCCGCGTTCCGGCGAAGGACCTGGCTCATACGCCGGAAGCGTACGCGCGGATCACTGCACTGGCCGATTTGATATTGACGTTTGGCAATGATCGAGGGGACGGGCAAGGGGGGCGCCTGGGTTTGCTCAGGTTTGCGCCAGTGGGAGGCGGACCTGCAGGCAGGTGCCCCGCCCGGGCGGGCTGTCGAGGCGGATCGTCCCGCCGAGCGCCTCGACCCGGTCGGTGAGGCCGACCAGACCCGACCCGCCGCCCGGATCCGCGCCACCGACGCCGTCGTCGCGCACCGTCACGTCCAGGTGGTCGTCGCGGACCGACGCCCTGACGAGGATGAGCGAGGCCCGGGCGTGCTTCGCCGCGTTGGCGAGGGACTCCGCGACCGCGTAGTAGGCGGCCACCTCGACCGGCTCGGGCAGGCGGGCGTCCAGGCGCACGTCGAGCTGCACGGCGACCGCCGAGCGGCGCGCGAGGGCCTTGAACGCGGGCCGCAGGCCGCCCTCGGTCAGGATCGCCGGGTGCACGCCGCGCGAGATCTCCCGGACGTCGTCGACGGTGCCGTTGAGCCCGGCGACCACCTCGGACAGCTCCGCCCGCAGCTTCGGCAGGTCCGCCGGCACGCTGTGCTGGACGCGGCGGATGTCCAGGCCGAGGGAGAGGAGCCGCTGCTGCACGCCGTCGTGCAGGTTGCGCTCGATGCGCCGGCGCGCCTGGTCGGTGGCGACGACCACGCGCGCCCGCGAGGCGATGAGGTCTTCGTGGGCCTGGGCGTTGGCGATCGCGGTGCCGATGAGCCCGGTCGACTCCGCCAGCCGCGCCTCGGCGTCCGGCGGCATCACCTGCTCCCCCAACGCGGTGACCGTGACCGCGCCCCAGACGCGGCCCTCGACGTTGATCGGTGCGCTGACCGCCGCGTGCGCCCCGCACGCCCGCAGGTGCTCGGCGAGCGGGCCTTCCGCCCCCTCGTACGTGTCCATCCGGCTGGTCCGGCCGGTGCGCCGCACCGCCGCCGTGACGCTGTCGCCCTGCAGCGTCAGGCGCGTGCCGACCGACAGGTCCAGCTCGGGTGCGCCCCACCCGGCGACCACGATCCCGGTGCCGTCGGCCTCGAACCGCACGATCCGGGCGGTGCCGACGCCGATGAGCCGCCCGAGTTCCTCGACGACCGCCGCCAGGACCTCGCTCGACGAGCCGCCCTGCGCGACGAGGGTGGCGACGCGCCGCAGCGCCGTCTGCGTCTCGACCAGCCGGCCGAGCTGCCGGTGGCTGTCCTGCATGGAGGCGCCCATGACGTTGAACGACCGCTCGAGCTGCCCTATCTCGGCCTTGCCGGTCTCGGGCATCCGGGTGCCCAGGTCGCCGCCAGCGAGCCGGTCGGCCATGGCGGCCGCCCTGCGGATCGGCTGCACCAGCAGTCTGGTCTGGTAGCCGCCGACGAGGGCGATGGCGATCGCCGAGCCGGCCAGGCCGGCGAGGATCGCGAGCATCTCCCGGTTCGCCATCGCCTCGGCACGCGCGTCGCGGGCCATGATGACCTCACGCTCCGACGTCCGCAGCTCCCCCAGGTCGGCGCGGAGCCGCTCGATGCGGCGGTCGCCCTCCAGCAGGGTCTGCGCGCTCCTGGCCGTCGGCTCTCCGCGCCGGGCCGCGTCCAGCGCCGGCAGCGAGTAGTCCTCGGCGAACGACTCGCTCGTCCGCGTGATCCGCTCGGTCTGCTGTTGCTGCGACGCGGTGGTGGCGAGCCCTTCCAGCTGCGCGTTGGCCGCGAGCAGGTCGGTGTGCGCCGCCTCCCACCGCTGCAGGAAGACGCCGTCGCCGGACAGCGCGTACGCCTGCTGGGCCGACTGCATGTCGACCGTGTGCCGGTGGATCTGGTCGGCGGCCGCGAACAGCTCGTGGGAGTGCCGGGACAGGCGGGTGGTCTCGCGGTCCTCGCCGATCGAGATGAGCAGGGTGCCGAAGGCGCCACCGACGAACAGCATCAGGACGCAGGTGGCCAGGACCATCCGCCGGATCAGACCACCCTGGGCACCCTTCACGCCGTCACCTCCCGCCGCGCTCAGGCTGATGCTGATGCCCCGCAACGGGTCACTCACGCCTCGGCGGCTGGTGCACGTTTGCGCGCGGCCATGCGGGTACGTGCGGCGTGATCGACACCGACACCGACACCGACACCCCGGGGGTCACCATGGACGTCGCCGTGCTGGGCATGGGCCGGATGGGACGCGCGATCGCCGGCAGGCTCGTGCGGGGCGGGCACCGCGTCGCGGTGTGGAACCGCACGCCGGGCAAGGCCGCCTCGCTCGTGTCGGCGGGCGCCTGGGAGGCGCCCGGCGCCGCCGACGCCGCGACCAACGCCGCCGTGGTCATCACCATGCTGTCCGACGACGACGCGGTCCGGGACGTGGCATTCGGGGCGCTGCTCCCGGCGATCGGCGATCGGACCACGTACGTCGACTGCTCGACGGTCTCGCCGGAGCTCAGCGCAGAGCTCGCAGCGGCCTTCCCCGGCCATTTCCTCGCGATGCCGGTCGTCGGCAGCCCAGCGGCGGTCGAGGGCGGCACCGCGGTGCTGCTGTCCGGTGGCGACGCCGCCGTGGCGAAGCGCATCGGCCCCGTCGTCGCCTCGCTGTCGGACACCGTGCGGCGCTACGACACGGCGCAGATGGCCATCGCCGCCAAGCTGGCGACCAACATGCTGCTGCTGTCGGAGGTGGTCGCCCTGGCCGAGTCGTTCGCCGTCGGCCGCAGCGGCGGGCTGCGCGACGACCAGCTGCGCAGCCTGCTCCGGTCGAGCCCGGTGGTGCCGGCCGGTCTGCAGAACCGGTTCGAGGACGTGCTGACCGGCACGCAGGAGGGGTGGTGGGCCACCGCTCTCGGCGCCAAGGACGCCGGGCTCGCCCTCGACGTCGCCCGCAAGGCCGGGATCGAGCTGCCGGCCGCGGGCGCGGTGCGGCAGCGCTACGAGGAAGCGGCGTCCGAGGGGCTGCGCGGTGCCGACATCGCCGCCGTGACCCAGCTCTACCACGCCACCAGGTAACGCCGCCAGGACAGGAAGTGGTCGTGATGCGCACCGCCGACCCGCTCGTCTACGATGCACACGCACACGGACTCGCCGGCAACGGGACCACCAACGACCAGCCCGCGCTCGCCGCCCTGGTCGAATCGCTCGGTGCCGCGTACGCCGCGGACGGCCGCCCCCGCACGATCCGGTGCCCCGCCGGGACGTACTCCATCCAGGACGAGGGCGTCAGGTGGCGCAACGGTGTGTCGCTCATCGGTGCGGGGGCCGCCGCCACCTGCTTCACGCTGTCCAACCCGGAGCGGCCGACCGCACCGACCCCCCTTGCCACCTTCACCACCCGCGACCACGGCGCCGGGCGCGACAACCACATCGCCGACTGCACCTTCGCGCACTTCGAGATCGACGGCTCCGGCGTGACGCTGCCCGCGTACGACGTGAACGCCAAAGGGCTGTTCCTGCAGTACGTGCTGCGCGGGCGCTTCCACGACCTGTACATCCACGACACCGGCGCGACCGGCTTCGGCTGTGACTTCCTGCAGGACACCGTCGTGGACGGCGTCCTGGCCGTGCACTGCGGCCGGCTGAACAACGGCGAGGAGATGGGCGGCGCCGGGATCGGCATCGGCATCGGCGGCTGGGGCGACACCGAACGGCTCACCATCACCGGGTGCAGCACGGTCGGCAACGGCACCAACGGCATCTTCGTCGAGCTGCAGAAGCGTCGGTGGACCCCGCCGCGCGGCATCCGCATCATCGGCTGCCACGCGCAGGGCAACCGGTTCGGCATCTCCGACTGGGGCGCCGACGGGCTCATCGTCTCGGCGTGCACGATGACCGCGAACCATCAGGCCGGCTACGACGTGTCGGCGCTGGGCACATCGTCGGTCGCGGGGCGGGGCGGCATCGTGACCGGCTGCGTCATCGACGGCAACGTCTGGGACGGCGTCGCCATCGGCAACACGACCGGACCGTACACCGTGGACGGCAACCGCATCAGCCGCAACGGCCGGTACGGGTACTGGCAGCACAGCCTCGGCCCGTCCGGCCTGGCGGACCGCGCGGACGCGCTCGGGGTGGCCCGCCTGGCGGGCAGCGCCGAGCACCCGGCCGCCGACATCGCCGTCACCGGCAACGACATCTGGGGCAACGCCCTGGACGGCGTGCTCATCGACTCCCCCGTGCTGGACGTGTGCGTGGCCGGCAACCGCGTACGGAGCAACGGCCTGCAGGCCGCACCCGGGTCGGACGGCGGCGGCGCGACGGTCTCGTACACCCGGCTGACGATGCGCGACACGGCGGCGAAATGGCTGCCGGACGGGCACACCGGCAAGATGGTCGCCGCGGGCGGGCAGCAGGCCATCGTCGTGGCGAACACGGCCACGGAGCTGATCCTCGCGCCGGTGCGTCCCGGCGCCGCCACCGCGTGGCCGGAGGGCACGCCGCCGCGGGAGACCCGGTACCGGCTGCCGGACGCCCCTTCGGTGCGGGCGGGTATCACCCTCGCGGCCGCCGCCCTCGCCCCGACGGTGCGGGACAACCGGGCCTGGGACCGCGGCCCGCACCCGACCCAGACGCACGGCCTGCGCATCACCGGCGACGGCACCTGCGAGGCGGGCCGGGTGCACGGCAACGACCTGGCCGACAACGCGGTCGCCCCCACCGCGTTCGACACCGCGCCGGTCGGCGGCTGCTGGTATCACAACCTCGGCATCGACCCGTGCCCTGGCGGTGCGACAGGAAGCTGATCGCACTGGTTTTTCGGTTTTCGGGCGATATTTGGGGTTATAAAGCGACGCGCGCTACTTTCGCCGCATGCGTAGGCGATCTGTACTCACCCTGGCCGCGGTAGGCGCGGTCGCCGGTTGCGCGCGCGGCGGCCCCGCGCGCCCGGAAGCTGCCGCTGCCGCCCCCGCCCTGGCGTTCCCTCCCCGTTTCGGTTGGGGCGCCGCGACATCGGCGTACCAACTGGAAGGCGCCGCGAACGAGGACGGCCGCGGCCCGTCGGTCTGGGACGTCTTCAGCCACCAGCCGGGCCGCATCCGCAACGGGGACACCGGCGACGTGGCCGCCGACCACTACCACCGCTTCGCCGAGGACCTCGACATCATGAAGGACCTCGGGCTGAGGTCCTACCGGTTCTCGATCTCCTGGTCGCGGGTCCTGCCGACCGGCCGCGGCACGGTGAACGCCAAGGGGATCGACTTCTACCACAAGCTCGTCGACGGGCTGCTCGCCCGCGGGATCGCGCCGGTGGTGACCCTGTTCCACTGGGACACCCCGCAGGCGCTGCAGGAGCTCGGCGGCTGGGAGAACCGCGACTGCGCGAAGTGGTTCGCCGACTACGCGCACGCGATGTTCACCGCCCTCGGCGACAAGGTGCCGACCTGGCTGACCATCAACGAGCCGAAGACGGTCGTCGACGTCGGCTACACGGCCGGCATCCACGCACCCGGCAAGCAGGACCGCCGGCTGGCCAACGTCGTCGGTCACCATCTGCTGCTCGGCCACGGCCTGGCGGTCCAGGCGCTGCGCGCCACCAGCGGCAACGGCCGCATCGGCGCCGCGCTCAGCCTGTCGCCCACCTATCCCGCCGACGACTCCGACGGGGCCCGCACGGCCGCGACGACCGCCGACGCCGAGGAGAACCGGCGCTGGCTCGACCCGCTGCTGCGCGGCCGGTACCCGCAGGACTGGCTGGACTCGCAGGCCGCCGACGCACCGGTCCGCGCCGCGATCAAGGACGGCGACCTCGCGGTCATCGGCACCCGCAACGACCTGCTCGGCGTGAACTACTACGGCCCGACCCACCTCACCGGCACCGGCGCCCGCGTCATGCAGCACCCGACGTCCCAGGCGACCTGGCAGGAGATCTACCCCGACGGCCTGTTCGACCTGCTGACCCGCATCAAGCGCGACTACGGCGACATCCCCGTGTCCATCACGGAGAACGGCATGGCGACGGAGAACCCGCTGCAGGACCAGGACCGCATCACGTTCCTGCGCGACCACCTGACCGCCGCCCACCGCGCCATCCAGGCCGGCGTCAAGCTGGAGAGCTACCACCTGTGGTCGCTGATGGACAACTTCGAATGGGCCGAGGGCTACTCGCAACGCTGGGGCATCATCCACGTCGACTACGCCACCCAGCGCCGCACCCACAAGGCCAGCGCCGACTGGTACAAGACCGTCATCGCCCGCAACGGCCTGTAGGTCGCCTCCGTGTTCAGACGACGCAGAACTCGTTGCCCTCGGGATCGGCCATCGTCACGTGGTCGGGGACGCCGCCGACCGAGTACTCCTCGACCACCGACGCACCCGCCCGCAGCAGCCGCTGGACCGTCTCGGTCACCCTGGGCCAGCGCACGTCCTGCGGCTGGTCCCGCCCACCGGCCTTGATGTCGATGTGCAACCGGTTCTTGACCACCTTCGGCTCCGGCACCTTCAGAAACGACAGGCTCGGCCCGGCCCCTTCCGGATCCACCAGATACGCGCTGTCGTTCCACTCCTCCGGCGGCACCTCCCACCGCACCAGCCACTCCTCCCGGCTGGCGAACCCCTCCGGCACCGGGGCGTCCACGTAACCGAGCGCCTCCCGCCAGAACGCGGCCAGCCGGCCCGCGTCCCTGCAGTCAACCGCGATCCCCCACACGACACTCATGCATCATCTATACGTGCTCCTCACCATCCGCGCAGCGCCAGGGCGTCACCGCGGGCGATGGCCGCCAGCGCCTCGGCGACGTAGTCGACGACGTCGCCCGGCAGCCTTCCGGCATCCACCCAGCGCAGCTCGCTGCACTTGCCGGGCTCGCCGATGACCGGCTCGCCGCGCCAGCGGTCCACGTCGAAGAACAGGTGCAGGTATTCCTGGTCGTCGGCGTCCTCCGGCGCGGTGTGCATGAGCAGCACCAGCCTGCAGTCGCCCGGCTCCACCTCGACGCGCAGCTCCTCCCGCAGCTCCCGCACCAGGCCGCTGACCGCGTCCTCCCCGCCGTCGAGATGCCCGGCCGGCAGGCTCAGCTGCCCCTGCCGGAACCCGGTCCCGTCCCGCCGCAACACCAGCACCCGGCCTTCATCCCGGAGAATGCCGTACACGGCGGCGGCGACACAGAAACGCTCAGCAGGCATCCGCACACCCTAGGTCATTGCGCCCGGGTGCCGCCCTGCTCGGTTGCCTGCGGAGCTGGGGCCGGCTCCGGCGCCAGCGTGACGAAGTCGACACCTCCACTCCGGCATCAACGAGGGTCTCGCAGCTCCCACCGTTGGCCGTCGGTTTCGGCCTCGGGCTTGAACCACGGCCTCCAGCCGGCCTCGGCCCTCTCGTTGAGCGACAGGTACGCACCGCCGTCGGCGAGGTTACGGATGGAGTACGTGCCACCCGGATCCGGGGTGATCTGCCAGAGCTGGCCGGCCCTACCGGACTCGGCCTGCAGGCACAGGTCTTTGCCGCCCCGGTTCTTCCCGCCGACGTCGAGGGCGAGACCGCTCGCGGCGGACAACAGCGTGACCACGCTGTGCCGGTCGGTCGTTCGCAGGATCCACCGCTGGAACGGCGAGCCGTTGAAGGCCCTCGCCTGCACCAGGAGTCCGGGCTTGCTGTCCTCCTCGACCGTGAGCGCCAAGCCGCATGCACGATTGATCAGGTACACGGTGTCCGGCAGCGAACGTTGGGGTCGAACCGCTCCGGACGCGGCGGGCGCGGGGCGCAGCCAGGCCTCGGCGACGGCGTTGCGGGTGGTCACCACGCCGTGCTCGAAGAACTGCACACGCTCGTGCTCGCCCGGCGTGATGCTCTGCTCGGCGGCGGTCGGGAAGCCCAGCTGCCGGGCCAGGCCTGCGTCCGAGGACAGCAGGTCGGCCACGGTACGCGAGACCGCGACCGCGCCGAACGGCTGCTTCCAGTAGATGGCGCCGCCTTCGAAGGTGGCGTAGCAGCACCACGGCGCGTCGGGCGTGTCGCGGGCGTCGATCTCGCCGGAGGTGGGGAAGCCGAGCCAGCTGCCGGTGCCGTGCATCCGTTCGTACAGCGCGCCGATGGCGGCGCCGACGGCGTGCACGCCGTGCCTGCTGACGTAGACGGTGCAGCCGCCGACACCTTCGCGCTCGGTCCAGTGGCTGACGATGTCGTGCGGGTAGTCCGAGCTGCCCTCGAAACGCTGGAAGGTGCCCTTGGTGCCGAAGACGGAGTCGGCGGCGGGGATCCGGTGGCCCACCGGGAAGCCGAGCGCCCCACCGGCTCCGCCGAGCCGGTCGTGGTGGTCGGCGATGTCCTGCGACAGCGGTATCACGGCGTTGGTCTGCTCCGACCAGTACACCGTGCCGCCCTCGAACCGCTGGCAGCAGCCGGTGGTGCCGGGCTGGTCGTCCATCGCCCGCGACGGCCGGCCGGGAGCTCCTCGCTGAGCGGGAAGCCGAGCCAGCTGCCGGTGCCGCCTTCCAGTTCGTACAGTTCGCCGATGCCGCCCCAGGTCGCATACACGCCGCGCGCGGACTTGTAGACCGTCGCCCCGCACTTGCGGCCCAGCCGTTTGCGGGTCTCGGCGGCGTAGTTCCACGTCGACTCGTACTGCTGGTACTCACCCGTCGTGTTGTCCTTCGGCGACGGTGTCGCCGAAGCCACCGGCGACACAGGAAACCCGAGCCGGCCGGCGGTGCCGCCCCGCCCAGCGTGGTAGTCCGCGAACGGCTCGGGCATCACGCACGCGCCGCCGCGCGGGCTCCAGACGATCCGACCGTTTGCGTACTGCTGGGAGAAGCCGTGCGTCAGCTGTGGCGAAGGTCTGGCGCAGGTGAGCCCGCCGATCCGGTCACCGAGCTTCGACCCGGGCTGCAGCTCGAGCTGGTCGATCGCCTCGGCGGCGGCCGGCAACCCGTCCAGCCACGGCATCCTGGCGACGAGCGCGGCGACCACGGGCTCGCAACGGCTGCGGTGCATGCCGGCGAGCGCCGACAACGCGAACTCCTCGTCCCGGTGCAGCAGCACCCACGTGACCTCGGCGGACGCGGCGGGCGACATCATGACCAGAGCGTTCACCGCATCGTCGTGCGGCATCTTCAGCACCAGGTCGGCGGCGCTTGCCGGGGACCGCGACTCCAGGGCGGCCGCGTCGATGCGCTGGCCGTTCACCCAGACGTTCAACTGCGTGTTCTGGTCGCCGACGACGACGCCTTGCCCGTGCGGGACCGCCGCTTCCATCCGGTGCACCCTCCATCGGAACGATTCCCGACGATTCTGTCAGCCGGCGACGACCGTGAGTGATAGACGTTCGGGCAGCCCTAGGCGGACGCCACGGCGGCGGGGTCGTCGATCATGCGCTCGATGACGGCGCCGGCGCCGCCGCGGGCCGCAGCGGTGAAGCCGAGGTCGGAGGCGACGAAGTGACAGCGGGCCGCGGGGGACGCCATGGCGAGGCGGGTGAGCTGGGTCTGCGCGGCGGGGATGAGGTGGTCGGCGAGGTCGGCGAAGTAGCCGCCGAGGACGACCACGCGCGGGTTGAACAGGTTGACGAGGATCGCGCCGCCGTGGCCGAGCCACCGGCCGATCCCGGCGACCGCCTCCAGCGCGGCCGGGTCGCGGGCGTCGAGGCGGCGGCGCACCTCGGCGATGCGTTCCCGCGGGTCGGGGACGGGGCCGTCGCCCAGGCCGTACGCGAACTCAGGGGTGATCCGGCGGACCAGCTCGGCGAGGCCGACCTTGGTCTCCCAGCAGCCGGTCCGGCCGCAGCCGCACGGGTCGCCCTCGGGCTCGACGGGCAGGTGGCCGATCTCGCCGGAGAAGCCGTCGGCGCCGCGCAGCAACCGGCCGCCGGTGATGGCGCCGCCGCCCACGCCGACGGAGCCGGTGAGGTAGACGAGGTCGGCGGTGCCGGCGGCGACACCCCACGTGTGTTCGGCCAGCGCCGCGAGGTTGGCGTCGTTGTCCACGCCGACCTGCAGTGCGGGGTCGAGCCCCTTGGCGAGGCGCGACACGACGGGGACCTCGCGCCAGCGGAGGTTCGGCGCGACGACGACCACGCCGCGCGCGACGTCGACGAGGCCCGGCACCGCGACGGTCAGGCCGATCGGGGTCACCCCGTGGCCGGCGAGTTCGGTGAGGGTACGGTCGGCGGCGTCGGCCAGGTCGTCCAGGCAGCCCTCGACGTCGCGGCGGTGCGCGTCGAAGGCGACCCGGCGTTCCACGACGGTGCGGCCGGTCAGGTCGCAGCCGTGCACGGCGAGGTAGTCGACGTTGATCTCGATGCCGACGGCGCCGAGCTGCGGTGACAGGGCGACGCCGCGGCCGGGGCGGCCGGCGGTGCCGGAGCGTTCGAACCCGGTCTCGCGCAGCAGGCGGCGGTTGAGCAGCTCCTCGACGAGGCTGGACACGGTGGTCTTGTGCAGGCCGGTGGCGGCGGCGATCGCGGCGCGGGAGCGTGGCCCGTTGGCCCGGATGTACCGCAGTGTCCGGCTCAGGTTGGCCCGGCGCACGGCGAGCTGGTCCGCCGGTTCGTGGACCGGTCCCACGCCCGTGGGGTCCATGCTCACCATCGGTGCCTCCAGCCGACTCCACCTGCATCGCACAGCATGCTGCCGCCGGGCACCCTGATGCCGGCCGCTTTTCGAAAATACTGCGAACCGGCAGGTGTCACGGCTGGCGGCGGATCAGGCCGGCGTCGATCACGGAGGACGGGCCGGCCGGGCTGGGGTTGCGCTGCGCGGACGTGAGGTGTTCGGTGACCAGGCGGTGCACCTCGTCGGCGGCGCCCTGCTCGATGAGCGCCAGGATCCGTCCGTGCGCCTCGCCGGCCGCGCGGCGTTCGCGCAGCGGCACGCCGGTGGTCTCCCGGATGCGGGTCGCCCAGTCCTGTTCGTGGCTGGACCACAGGGCTTCCAGGGCGCCGGCGAGCACGATCAGGGGCGGGTTGCCGCACAGGCCGACGAGGGCCTCGTGGAAGCGGCGGGACACGCCGACGACCTCGACCAGGTCGTCGATGCGGGCGAGGTACTCCTCGTGCAGCGTCCGCAGCACGGGGACCACGGAAACCAGGCGGTCGGGCCGGCCGGCGCACAGGGCGGCGCAGGCCGGCTCGACGTGGCGCAGTGCGGTGGCGACGTCGTCGATGCCGACGCGTTGCGCGGCCAGGACGAGTCCCAGGTTGTAGCCGAGGTTCGCCGGGGAGGGCCGGTGCACGACCGCGCCGCCGAGCCGTCCCCGGCGCACCGTGATGAGGCCTTCGGCCTCCAGGATGCGCATCGCCTCACGGAACGTCGGCATGCTCACCGGGTACCGCTGGATGAGCTCCTCGGCATTGGGCAGCGGGGCGCCGTCGGCGAGCTCGCCGCGCACGATCTGCCCGCGGATGTGGTCGGCCACCTGCTCGGCGAGCCGGTCGCCGCGCGGTGGGGTGGTCATGGGGACAGAAGCTTAGTAGGCGTCCGGGTCGTTCTGGACCGCGGGTGGCACCGGGTGCCGGTACACTCTGGAAGCGTTCTCCCAGGTCATCTTCCGCACGTCGGCGTCGGGCAGGCCGCCGATCTCCTCCTCGATGGTGCGCTGGGTGTGCGGCCAGGTCGAGTCGCAGTGCGGGTAGTCCTGCTCGAGGAAGATGTGGTCGACGCCGATGACGTCGCGCAGGGCGAACGACGACGGGTCCTCGACCGCGCAGAAGTAGAAGTTGCGCAGCAGCACCTCCGCCGGGGTCAGGTCGATGCCCTTCCAGGTGCCGTACATCTCGTGGTAGCTCAGCATGTGGTTGAGCCGGTCGACCAGGCCCGGCACCCAGCCGATGCCGCCCTCCGACAGCACGATCTTGATGTCGGGGAACCGGACGGGGATGCGGGAGTACAGCCAGTCGACGGCGGAGAACATGGAGTACCCGAAGAACAGCACGCCCACGACGTCCGGCGGGGCGTCCGGCGCGGTCGACGGTGACGTGCCGGACGAGCCGATGTGCAGGTTGATGACCGTGCCGGTCTCCTCGCAGGCGCGCATGATCGGGTCCCAGTGCCCGGTGTGCAGCGACGGCATGCCCAGCAGGTGCGGCGCCTCGGTGAACGTGACGGCCTTGAAGCCGCGTTCGGCGTTGCGGTAGATCTCCTTCGCGCCGACCTCGGGGTCCAGGAAGTACGGCAGCTGGCACGGGATCATGCGGTCGGGGTACGCGCCGGACCACGCCTCGATGTTCCAGTCGTTCCAGGCCCGGGTGGCGGCGAGGGCCAGCTCGGTGTCCTTCGTGGACAGTTGCAGGCGCTGGCCGGCGAAGCCCGGCAGGAACGACGGGAAGCACAGCGAGGCGTACACGCCGCTGAGGTCCATGTCCTTGATGCGTTCGTGGATGTCCCACGACCCGCGGCGCATGTCGTCGAAGCGGCTCGGCTCCATGCTGTACTCGTCGACGGGCCGCCCGACGACGGCGTTGAAGCCGACGTTCGGGAACTCCTTGCCGTCGTAGATCCAGACGTGGCTGCCGTCCTGCTCGACGACCCTCGGGGTCTGCTCGGCGAACTTCGCCGGCATCCGCCCCTCGAACGCGTCGGGCGGCTCGACGATGTGGTCGTCGACGGAGATGAACGTGTACTTGCGCGGCTGCCTCGGCGGGTCCGGCAGGAACGTCACCTTCGAGCGGTCGGCGACGGTGAACGCGGTGTTCTTCAGCAGTTCGTCGATCGATGCCATGGCGTTGCCTCTCAGTCCAGTACTTCGGGTTCACGGCGCAGCAGGGCACGCACGGCGCCGGCCCAGTACACGTCGGTGCCGCGCTCCAGCAGTGACTTCTTCATCCCGTGCCGCAGGCCGGGGGCGATCTCCAGCGGGTCGCGGCCCAGCAGCATCACGTCGTACGCCAGGCGGCAGGCGCGGTCGATGCTCGCCGAGCGGTACGTCGCCTCCTGGATCGTCGGGGCGGTGACGATGATGCCGTGGCTGGCGAGAATCACCACCGACGCGTCGCCGATGCGGCGGGCCAGGTCGGCACCGAGCGCCGCGTCGTCGACCTCGCCGGTGTACTCGTGCACGAGCGCGAGGTCGCCGTCGTACATGCATCCGGTCTGGTGCACGATCTGCGGCAGGACACCGATCGCGGCGAGCACGGTGACGTAGTACGGGTGGTTGTGCACCACGACCCGGGCGTCGGGCCGGACCCGGTGCAGTTCGGTGTGGATGTGGATGGCCGGGGTGACGTCCCACCGGCCCTCCAGGACGGTGCCGTCGCGGTCGACCACGCACAGGTCGGACGCGGCGATCTCCTCCCACCACAGGCCCCACGGGTTGACCCACATGGCGCCGTCGGTGTCGCCGTCCTTGACCATCGTGATGTGCCCGGCGATGTTCTCGCTGAAGCCGCTGTGGCCGAGGATGCGGAACGCACAGGCCAGTGCCTGCCGCTCGGTGAGGTCGACGCCGATCGGCGGAGTGATGCGCGGCGACCAGGTGGCGGTCCCGCCGTCGCGCATGGGCGCGTCGGCCGTTCCGGGCGGTGCTGACGTGAGTGTCACGGCTCACCTCCAAATCTTTTAGAAGATTAAGAGGTGAGTCGCCCGTAAATCAAGCAATCGCTTGGTTGTTTTTGGGGCGGCCCGGCTACGCGTCCCGCATGCAGATCACCACGCCCTTGCCGCCGGACCGCTCGCGCCAGGTGACCAGCGTCGTGTCCGGCCATTGGGCACAGGTGATACTGACGGCCCTGGCGTCCTCCTCGGGCAGGTTCCCGACGCGGCCGAGGACGACGTAGCGCGCCCCGGCGGACCCGCAGTAGACGATCTTCAAGGTCGTCACGGAAGGGCCCTTGATGCACTCCCCGGCGACGGGGAGGGCCGGCTCGGCGCGGTTGAACCACCACAGGGCGCCGGCCACGATCACCGTCACGGCCACCAGGACGAGCAGCTTGCGACGCGCACCGGTCACGGCGAGGAGCTTCGGCATCACCCACGGGTACCAGGGCATCCATCGACACACAACTGTCGGCAAAGCGTCACAGCGGGGCTATCGATCGATGATGATGATTCCCTTCGGTGGTCCTGTCCGCTCCTTTCCGCCAGAAGGGGATCCGCATGCGCAGATCGTTCGGCGCGTTGCTCATCGCACTGGTCACCACGTTCGCGGGCGTCGCCGTCGCCGCCCCGCCCGCCGCCGCGGCACTGCCCGACGCCCACGGGTTCGTGCTGTGGAACGGCACCGCCACCGTCCCGTCGGGCACCTCGCCCGCCGGGACCACCGTCGTCGGCGGCCCCGCCGGCGTCTACACCATCAGGTTCCCCGGCCAGGCCGCGAAGGGCGGCGTCGTGCACGTCACCGCCATCAACACCGGCCCCAGGTTCTGCCAGGCGGTCAAATGGGGGCCGTCCGGCGCCGACGAGATCGTCATGGTGCTGTGCTCCCAGCCCGGCGGCGCGCTGGTGCCGGCGGCGTTCAGCGCCTTCTTCGAGAGCAGCTCCGGCCCGGCCGGCCCGATCAACGGCGAGTTCGGCTACGTCGACTGGAACGACCCGACCGGCACCATGATCGACCAGTACAACTCGGTCGGCGCGGTCAACAGTGTCACCCCGCTGGGCGTCGGCCTCTACGAGGTGAAGCTGCCCGGGCTGATGACGGCCGGCCCGGTCGACGGCAGCCTGCAGGCCACCGCGGTCGGCAGCACGCCCGCACGGTGCAAGGTGCGCAACTGGACGTCCGCGCCCGCCGGGCAGATCGCCTACGTCGCCTGCTTCAACTCCGCCGGCGCGCCGTTCAGGACCCGATTCACGCTCACGTACCAGTACAACCAGTCGCTGCGGGGCGCCGGCTGGCCGCCGCGGTACTTCGGCTACCTGTGGTTCCGGCCGCCGGTCGGACCGCCGACGACGAACTTCAACTCGCAGCTCGGCTTCGGCGCCAACACGCTGCTCGGCGCCGGCACCGGCCTGTCCCTGGTCACCTTCCCCAGGCTGGCCGTGCTGCCGGACACCGTCCAGGTGACCGCGGCCGGCGGCGGCTCGGACTTCTGCAATCTGCTCTTCCCGTGGACACACACGCCGACGGACACCGTCGTGCGCGACGTGGCCTGCTACAACAGCGGCGGCGCACGGGTGGACGCCGGCTTCCTGATCAGCGACAACTCGTCCGGCTGACGGCTCGCGGGGCCCCGCCGTCAGCCGGGCGGCGGGGTGAACCGGTAGACCGCGAAGACGAAGTCGGGGCAGACGATCTGGCAGGCGGTGCAGCCGGTGCAGCCGTCGTGCAGCTCCGGATACCGGTAGCCCTGCTCGTTGACGGTCGCGGACATGGTCAGCACGTTGGGCGGGCAGGCGGCCAGGCACAGCTCGCAGCCCTTGCACGCGTCGGCATCGATGACGAGAGTGCCACGGCTCACGCCCACGCCCACGCCTCCGCTTCGTCCCGGCGCCGGCCTGGGTTCCGGACCGCTCATGGGTTCGCTCCTTTCAGTACGGCAGCCGCGTCCGTCCACTCGGGAGTGTCCACGTCGGAGGGTGGGAAGACGCCGCGGCGGCGCAGGGCGGCGACGGCGTTGTCCGCGGTGAGGCGCAGGTGTGTCAGGGCCGCGGCACCGGCGGCGGCGGGGTCGCCGTCGCGGATCGCGGCATACTCGGCGTGCAGGGCGGCGCGCTCGGCGGGCAGGGCGTCGTCGATGGAGAACCGGGCCGCGGCCGGCACCAGGCCACTGAACGTGCGCAGCAGCGCCCGCAGGTGGTTGCGGGCGCCGGCGACGTTGACGACGCGGCGGAACTCCCGCGCCAGGGACTCGAACTCGGCCGGGTCGTCGCACTCGGCGAGGCGCTCGTCGAGCTTGGCCAGCGACTCCAGGACCGCTGGGTCGCGGTGCGCGGCGACGCGGCGGTTGGTGAGGGCGCTGAGCATGCCGTAGAGCTCGAACGCCTCGCGGACGGTCGCGTCGTCGAACTCGGCGACGAACGCCCGCTTGTAGTGGGCCCGCTCGACCAGGCCGTCGCGTTCGAGCTGGATGAGGCCCTCGCGGACCGGCACCCGGCTCACGCCCAGCCGCTCGGCGATCTCGTCGAGGTCGAGGCGCTGCCCGCTGCGCAGCTCGCCGGCGAACAGCAGGTCCAGCACGTGCGCGGCGACCGCCTCGCTGGTGTTGGCGCGCTCGAGTTTCACCGGGTCACCAGCTCGCCGATGCCGTAGGTCTGCTCCATCGTGCCCTGCTGGTAGGAGGGGCCCTCGGCGGTCGGCACGAACCAGCCGGTCGGGCACATGGTGAGGATCTCCACCAGGCTGAAGCCGCCGCCGTCGAGCTGGGTCTGGAACGCCTTGCGCAGCATGCGTTTGGCCTGCAGCACCCCGGCCGCGGTCGATACGGCGCCGCGAGCCACGTAGGCGCTGCCCTGCAGCGACGCGACGAGGTCGGCGACCGGGATCGGGTAGCCGTGCACGTCCGGGTCGCGGCCGTCGATGCTGGTCTTGGTGCGCTGGCCGAGGACGGTGGTGGCGGTCTGCTGGCCGCCGGTGTCGCCGAAGACCCCGTTGTTGAGCATCACGCACGTGATGTTCTCACCGCGGGCGGCGGCGTGCAGCACCTCCTGCAGCCCCTCGTTGGCCATGTCGCCGTCGCCCTGCAGGGTGAACACGGCGACGCCGGGACGGACCCGCTTGATGCCGGTGGCGCAGGCGGGAGCGCGACCGTGCAGGCACTGCAGGACGTCGACGTCCATGATGCGCACGAAACTGCCGTAGCAGCCGTGCCCGACGACGCCGATGGTGCGCTGCACGATGTCCAGCTCCTGCAGGACCTCCAGGAGGATGCGAAGGGCGACGGGCTCGCCGCAGCCCGGGCACAGCGAGTGCTCGCCCAGCAGGAGGCTCGGCTTGAAGTCGGCGACCTGCTTGGCGGGGAGGACCGGCGGACCTGACGTGTCGATGATCATGTCGCACCTAGGATTCGTTCGCGGATCACGGGGGCGTCGAGCAGCGGGCCGTAGGACAGCCCGGATTCGGCGATGCTGACGCCGCCGACGAAGCGGACGGCGTCGCGGTCGGCGGCGTGGATGCGCACGTCGTCGAGCATCTGCCCAGCGTTGAGCTCGAACACCAGGACGTTGCGGGCGCCGGTGGTGGCGCGGCGCAGCGCGGCGCCGGGAAACGGCCAGAGCGTGACGGGCCGGAACCAGCCGATGCGGTGGCCCTCGGCGCGCAGCTCGGCCACGACGTGCTCGACGAACTTCGCCGCGGTGCCGAACGCGACGACGACGGTCTCCGCATCGTCCACCATGGACTCCTCGTGGCGCTGCTCCTGCGCGGCGATGCGGTCGAACTTGTCGGCGACGGCGCGCCAGTGCCCGTCCGGGCCGGGGCCGGGGTCGTTGGCCTTGCCCATCGCCCACGTCCAGATCTGGCGGCTGCGGCCGGTGCCGCCGCCGGTGCCGTCCAGGGCCCAGTCCTTGACCGGCAACGGGCCGAAGTCCAGGGGCCGGACGTCCACGCCGACACGGGTCTGGGCGAGCAGCGGGTCGCCGTACAGCATCACCGGCGCCCGGTGCTTGTCGGCGAGGTGGAACAGCAGCTGGGTGTGCTCGACCGCCTCCGGGATGTCCTTCGGGGCGAGGGTGATCGTGCGGTAGTCGCCCCACCCGCCGCCGCGGGTGGCCTGGAAGTAGTCCTGCTGGTTGCGGGCCAGGTTGAACACCACGAACGGGGTCTCGTTGAGCGCGGCCTCGGCGATCGCCTCCTGCATGAGCGCGATGCCCTGCCCGCACGAGCCGGTCGCGGCGCGAGCGCCGGCCGCGGCGGCGCCGAGGGTCATGTTGACGCCCTCGATCTCGCTCTCCGCGTTGAGGCAGACCCCGCCGGCGGCCGGCATCCGCCGTGACATCTCTTCGAGCAGGCCGGTGAACGGCGACATCGGGTAGCCGGTGAAGAACCGGCAGCCGGCGGCGATCGCGGCCTCGGCCATGGCGGCGCCGCCGTCGAGCAGTTCGAGGCTCATGCGACGCCCGCCCTGACGGTCGCGGCGCCGGCTTCCAGGGCCCTGGCGTTCGCCGGTGCGTGCTGGCGCCGGTACGGCGGCAGCAGCTCCTCCATGGCGGCGACCAGCGACGCCGGCTCGACCATGGTGGTGAGGGCGTTGAAGGCGCCGAGCAGCACGAAGCCGGACGCCTGCGGCGCCTCGGCCGACTTCGCGGCGGCCATCGCGTCGACCGCGAAGACCCGCAGGTCGGCGCGGAAGCCGTCGGGGTCGACGAGCGGGGTGTTCGCCACGACGATGCCGCCGGGACGCAGCCGGTCCTGCACGCCCTCGGTGAAGCGGTGGTGGGCGAAGATCGCGGACCAGGCCGACGGCAGGATCGGCAGGGCGTGCAGCGGTGCGTCGCCGACGACGACACCGGCCTTGGACGGCCCGCCGCGCATCTCGCCGCCGTAGTCCGCGGCGAGCATCGCATAGCGCCCTTCCCGGGTGGCGGCGAGGGCAAGGGTCTTCGCGAGCAGCTGGATGCCCTGCCCGCCGACCCCGGTGACGATGAGCTCCCGCTCCATCCGTGCCTCCCTTGACGAGATTTGCATATTGAATACAAAATCTAACCGCACCGTCAAGCGGTCGAGGAGAGCACGAGATGCGGGCTTTGGTACTGCACGGCTTCGGCGACACCACCATCGAGGAGGTCCCGGACCCGGTCCCCGGGCCGGACGAGGTCGTCATCGACGTCGCCTGTGTCCAGCC